>NZ_QZEY01000009.1 GCF_003594875.1 Bailinhaonella thermotolerans | reverse complement strand
ATCAGACCATCACAACCCGACCACCAGATCCACATCCACCGATCCACAAAACACGCCCTAGCCCCGGTTCGCACGGCGGGCGGCGGCGTGCCCGGCCGTACCCTCGAAGAGGAACGCCCGTACGGCCGGCAGGGCCGGGCACGGCCGTACGGGCGCCCACGATCCCGGAGCCGGGGTGGCGGCCCGGCGAGAGTCGGGGGGCCTCGCCGTGCCGCCTCCGGGCGGCAGGAGCCTCGCGGGCGGGACTCTGAGGGGCTGGGACCAGGCGATCGGACTCACGCGGTGAGATTGAGGCGGCGCCGGCTCGACGGCGCCGGCCAGACGGCGGCCGGCTGACGGTCGCTGGCTGACGGTCGCTGGCTGACGGTGGCCGGCGGACGGCGGATGAGGCGGCTCGGCTCGGGCGGAGCGTAGGTTTGGGGCTGGCTCTTCGGTCGTGACGGTTTGGGCGGTCGCTATGGGTGTTTGCCGGAGTTGTGGGGGACCGCTGCCGGGGCGGGAGGGGAAGCGGGGGCGGGTCTCGCTCTACTGCTCCGCGGCCTGCCGACAGCGGGCCTACCGGGGGCGGCAGGGCGCGGGCGGGGACGCGCGCGAGCTGATCGAGCGGATCGGGCGACGGGTCCGGGGGCTGGCGCCGGAGCTGCCCGAACCCTTCTACCACGAGGTCACCGGGCTGGCGGGCGACGTCGGGCGGCTCCGCCGGATCGCCCAGACCGCCTACCAGGCCGCCCTCGGCTCCACCTCCGTCCCGCGCCCGGAGGCCCCCGCCACGGGCGCGATCGACCCCGGCGCGACGGGCGCGGCGTCCGGTACGACAGGCCCCGGTACGGCCGACGGCGGCGGGCGGGCTCAGGCCGTACCGGAGGACGTCACGGACCGGGACGTCACGGAACCGGCCGGCGTCCCGGGCGCGGGCGCGCCGGAGCCGGAAAGCGTCACGGACGCGGGCGTTATGGAATGGGAGGGCGACGACGGGGTCGCGGACCTGATGCGGGACGGGGACGAGTGGGAGTTCGCCTCACTGGCCGAGCCGTACCGCGGGGAGCTGCGGGTTCACTGCTACCGGATGGTCGGGTCGTACGACGACGCCGAGGACCTGGTGCAGGAGGCGCTGCTGAAGGCGTGGCGGAGCCGCGACGGGTTCGAGGGCCGGGCTTCGTTCCGGGCCTGGCTCTACAAGATCGCGACCAATGTCTGCCTCGACTTCCTGCGGCGGAACTCCCGGCGGCCCGCGCGCTACACCCCGGTCCCGGGCATGGAGCACGGCGACGGGGAGCCGCCGGTCCGGATCACCTGGCTCCAGCCGTACCCCGACCGGATGCTCGCGGAGGTGGTCTCGCCCGAGGCCGGGCCGGAGTCGCTGGTGGTCGCGCGGGAGACGCTTGAGCTGGTGTTCCTCGCCGCGATCCAGCACCTCCCGCCCCGGCAGCGGGCGGTGCTGATCCTGCGGGACGTGCTGGAGTGCCCGGCCGCGCGGACGGCGGAGCTGCTGGACATGAGCGTCGCGTCCGTGAACTCCGCCCTCCAGCGGGCCCGCGCGGCGTTGCGCGAGCGGATGCCGGAGCGGCGCGGCGAGTGGGGGCCGTCGGCCGAGACCAGCCCGGAGGAGATGGAGATCCTCCGGCGGTACATGGCGGCGGCCGTGGCCGGGGACACGTCGATGATGGCGCGGATGCTCGCCGAGGACGTGGTGCTGACCATGCCGCCGAACCCGTACTGGTTCACCAGCCGCGACGCGGTCATGACGCTGCTCGCGCGCACGTTCGACCCCGCGTCCCCGGAGTGGTTCGGCCGGTGGCGTCACCTCCCGACCAGGGCGAACGGGCGACCGGCCGTCGCGGGGTACGTCCAGCGGCCGGGCACCCGCGTGTACCGCGCGCAGAACATCGACGTGCTCCGGGTCGTGGACGGCCGGATCGCCGAGATCACGACGTTCGAGCCCCACCTACTGCCCGCCTTCGGCCTCCCCCTGACCCTCCCCGGGGAGGCCGGCTGACCCGCGCCCCCGCCCGGCCCGCGGCCCGCGACCGCCTGCCCGCGACCGCCGGCCCGCGGCCCGCGACCGCCTGCCCGTCCCGCCCCCGCCTCGCCCGCGACCGCCCGTTGCTCGCGCGATGACCGATGAGCGGACGGCCCGCCGTACGTCTCAACGGGTGCGAGCGCGAACAGCGGAACCGAACCCAGGAGGATGAAGATGTCCAAGGTCATCGCCAACATGTCCATGTCCCTCGACGGCGTCGTGTCGCACCCGGAGAGCGGCGTGGAGCACCTGTTCGGGTGGTACTTCCGCGGGGACGTCCTGGTGGAGACCGGGCACGACGACTTCGACTTCAAGCTCACCGAGACCGACGCCGACCTCGTGCGCGACGCGATGACGTCGATCGGGGCGATCGTGTACGGCCGGCGCACCTGCGACGAGGCGAACGGGTGGAACGGGAGCCACCCGATGGGCTGCCCGGTGTTCGTCGTCACGCACAACCCGCCGCGCGACTGGCCGCACGAGGACGTCCGGTTCGTCACCGAAGGGGTGCCGAGCGCGATCGAGCGGGCCAAGGCCGCCGCCGGGGGCAGGCAGGTCGCGGTGGGCAGCCCGGACATCGTCCGCCAGTGCCTCGACGCCGGCCTGCTCGACGAGATCCGGATCGACCTGGTGCCGGTGCTGCTCGGCCAGGGCACCCGCTTCTTCGGCGAGATCGCCAGGAGCCCGATCCACCTCGGCGACCCGGAGATCATCCCCGGCGCGGGCGTCACCCACCTCCACTACGAGGTCAAGACCCGCTGAGGCCCGAGCCGCACGGCTCCCGCCCGGACCCGTACGGCTCCTGCTCCTGGCCGTGCGGCTCCCGCTCCTGGCCGTGCGGCTCCCGCTCCGACGCCGGTCCGTACGGCTTCCGCCGGGCTCATGCCGTACCGCCGCCCGCTCCTCCCGGTCGGGGAGAGGCGGGCGGCGACTTGTCTTGAACTTTGTTCAGCGCAGGTGTTGCACTTTGTTCAATTCATCTCTAACGTTCTACTTGAACAAAGTGCAAGACACCGCGGGGCCGAGAGGCGGCGCGGGGACGCTGGAGGAGACATGGACATGCGGCACCAGGCGCTGAGCGAGTTCGTCAAGGTCACGGCCGAGGAGTTCGGGATCCCGGGGGCCTCGGTCGGGGTGTTCGCGGGCGGGCGGGAGTACTTCGCCTCCCACGGCGTGACCAGCGTCGAGAACCCGCTGCCGGTGGACTCCGACACGTTGTTCCTGGTCGGGTCGGTGACGAAGACCTACACCGCGACGGCGCTGATGCGGCTCGTGGCCGAGGGCCGGGTGGAGCTGGACGCGCCGGTGCGCCGGTACGTCCCCGAGCTGAGGCTGACCGACGAGCGGGCCGCCGCCGAGATCACCGTGAAACAGCTCCTCAACCACACCGCCGGGCTGGGCTGGGGCACCCTTGAGGACTCCGGCGAGGGCGACGACGCGATCGCCCGCGACGTCGAGCACCTGGCCGGGCTGCGGATGGTCGGCGCGCCCGGCGAGCGCTCCTCCTACAGCCAGGCGGGGTACAACCTGCTCGGGCGGATCATCGAGAAGGTCACCGGGCTGACCTACGAGCGGGCGATCGCCGCGCTGCTCTTCGAGCCCCTCGGGCTGGACCGGAGCCTCTACTCCCGCGACGACGTGATGACCCGGCGGTTCTCCGTCGGCCACGACCGGGACGAGAACGGCGGCGTGACCATCTCGCGGCCGTGGCGGCACTGGCGCGGCGACGCCCCCGGCGGCGGCCTGGCGGCCTCGGCGGGCGACCTGCTGCGCTGGGCGCGCTTCCACCTGGGCGACGGGCGCGGGGCGGACGGGCGGACCGTGGTCCCGGCCGAGCTGCTGGACCTGATGAAGCGGCCGACGGCCGAGCTGAGGGGCAGCTCCCTGGGCGACGCGATGGGGCTCTGCTGGTTCCTGCGTGACGTGGACGGAGTCCGGACCGTGGGGCACGGGGGCTCGTCCAACGGCCAGTTCGCCGAACTGCTCACGGTGCCCGAGCGCGGCTTCGCGGTGGTCGTGACGGCCAACGCCGCGCCGGACGGGATCCCGTTCAACCAGGCGGTCGTGCGGTGGGCGCTGGAGCACTTCCTCGGCGTGATCGACCGCGACCCCGAGCCGCTGCCGTACGACCCGGCGCGGGCGCGCGAGGTCGCCGGGCGGTACGAGAACGACGCGATGACGCTGACCATCGAGGACGACGGCGCGAGCCTGACGCTCGAAGTGCTGATCAAGCCGGAGATCCGGGCCGCCGCGGAGATGGACCTGCCGGCCGACCACCTGCCCTTCGACCTGGGCCTGCTGCCGGGCGACGGCGACGAGTACATCCTGACCGACGGCGCCTTCAAGGGGCAGCGGGGCTTCTTCACGCGCGACGCCTCGGGGGCCGTCGCGGGCGTGGACCTCGCCGGCCGCCTGTTCACCCGCGTCGCGCCGTCCTGACGCCCCGCCCCGCCGTACCGCCTCCCAGGGCGTACGGCAGGGCGTCCGGCAGGCGGTGCGAGGGCCGGGCGTACGGCAGGGCGGGGGCGTCCGGGGCGTACGGCGGGCCGGGGGTGTCCGGGCTGTACGGCGGGGCGGGGTGTCCGGGCTGTACGGCGGGGCGCCCGGGGCCGGGCGTTCGGGGACGGGCAGGGCCGGGGGCGGGCGGGGGCGGAGCCGGGGGCGGGCGCGGGTGCGGGCGCGAAGAAGGGGTACGGCGACGTCGCCGTACCCCTTCGTGACGCGGGCCTCAGGAGCGCGGGTTGGGCTTCTCCACGTGGGGGCGGTTGCCGTTGCGCGAGTTGTTGGGCCGGGGCTCGAACGGGACGGTGCCGCCGAGGGGGTCGCGCGCGGTGGGCGAGGCGGCCTCGTACGTCTCGATCGGCTCGGGCAGGCCGGTGTGCGGGTCCACGGGGGGCAGGTCCGGCGGGAGGAACACCCACTTCTTGTAGGACCAGAAGCGGAACAGCGTCGCCACGGCCGTGCCCAGGAAGAACGCGATCTGGTAGCTCAGCGGGTCGTCCAGCTTCAGGGTGTAGGACCGGAAGCCCAGGAACAGCAGCGTGATCAGCAGGCCGATGCCGTTGAAGACGAAGAACAGGAAGTACTCCCGCGCCAGCCCGGTCTTCTCGCGGTGGCGCCAGGTCCAGAAGCGGTTGCCGAAGTACGCGAAGGTGGCGGCGATCACGGTCGCGAAGACGTTCGAGGTCAGCGGGCCGAGGCCGACCACGTAGTGGAGGAGGTTGGTCACCCCCCACGTGATCACGAAGGCGAGCGCGCCGACCACGCCGAACTTGGCCAGCTCGTGCACGAGGGCCGTGAACCTCTGGTAGAGGCGTTGCACTATCTTCACGAGCTCGCGTCTTCCTTCCGGCTGGGTCGGGCGGGTCCCGTCGACATGCCCGGGCGAATCGGTCGTATTCCCAAACTGGCACCATATTCCGCCGCTAGGGCACCATGAGTCTGCCAGCCTGTTCCCGGGTGCCGCGCGAGAACCCGCGTATTGGCGCCGAGCGTGACGGGAAGTTGTTCCATAAGACAATCGATCGAGGTGGCAGGGTGTTGGACTACCGGCTGAGCGACGAGCTCGAGGCCCTCCGCAAGACCGTCGAGCAGTTCGCCAGAGAAGTCGTCGCCCCGCGGGCGGCGGAGTATGACGAGCGTAAGGAGTTCCCTTACGACATCGTCCGGCAGATGGCCGAGATGGGACTTTTCGGACTTCCCTTCCCTGAAGAGTACGGCGGCATGGGCGGCGACTACTTCGCCCTGTGCCTGGCCATCGAGGAACTGGCCAGAGCGGACTCGTCGGTGGCCATCACCCTGGAGGCGGGCGTCTCGCTGGGCGCGATGCCGGTCTACAGGTTCGGCACGGAGGAGCAGCGCCGCGAATGGCTTCCGCGGCTGGCCTCGGGCGAGGCGCTCGGCGCGTTCGGCCTGACCGAACCCGGTGGCGGGTCCGACGCGGGCGCGACGGCGACGAGGGCCGTGCTCGACGGCGACGAGTGGGTGATCAACGGCACGAAGTCGTTCATCACCAACTCCGGCACCAACATTACCCGCCTGGTCACCGTGACCGCCGTGACCGGGGAGTCGGACGGCCGCAAGGAGATCTCCTCGATCATGGTCCCGGTGCCGACCGAGGGGTTCGCGGTCGCCAAGGACTACTCCAAGGTCGGCTGGCACGCCTCGGACACCCACGAGATCACGTTCACCGACGTGCGCGTGCCGTCCGCGAACCTGCTCGGGCGGCGCGGCCGGGGATACGCCAACTTCCTGTCGATCCTGGACGAGGGCCGCATCGCGATCGCCGCGCTGGCCACCGGGCTCGCGCAGGCGTGCGTGGACGAGTGCGTGAAGTACGCCAAGGAGCGGCACGCGTTCGGCCGGCCCATCGGGTCGAACCAGGCGATCGCCTTCAAGATCGCCGACATGGAGATGAAGGCCCACATGTCGCGGCTGGCGTACTACCGGGCGGCGGAGAAGATGCTGCGCGGCGAGCCGTTCAAGAAGGAGGCGGCGATCGCCAAGCTCTACTCCTCCGAGGCCGCGGTGGACAACGCCCGCGAGGCCACCCAGATCCACGGCGGCTACGGCTTCATGAACGAGTTCCCCGTCGCCCGTCACTGGCGCGACAGCAAGATCCTGGAGATCGGGGAGGGCACGAGCGAGGTCCAGCGCATGCTCATCGCCCGCGAACTCGGCCTCTGACCTTCCTCGCGGCACTTCCCTTCCTTCCGGCGGGTCGCCTCCTTCCGGTGCGATCCCTTCTGCCGGTATGTCGCTTCCGCCCGGCACGCCGCCGCGTGGACTCCCCGGGCGAGGGCTCTCGCCCGGGGAGTCCGGTCGGGGAGTCGGTCGGGATGCGGCCGGGAGTCGGTCGGGGGTCGATCGGGAGTCGGTCGGGATGCGGCCGGGAGTCGGTCGGGATGCGGTCGGAGTCGGTCGGAGGTCCGGCCGGGGGGTCCGTGAGGGGTTACCACGGGGTGACGCCGGAATTGAGCAAGCGCTAGGCTTTCGATCCGGCATTCCGCGCAAATCGCTTGCCCGACTCGTAGGTGGGTGACAGTGCCGCGTCTGATCCCCCTCGCACTCGTCCTGAGTTCGGCCGTGCTGCTGACGGCCTGCGCCGACCGCGGGCCGGACGGCCTGACCGCCACCCCCGAGCCGCGCGGCCCGAGCGCGAGCGAGGCCGAGCCCGTCGGGCGCGCCACGGCCGAGCAGGCGTTCGAGCTGGTGCCGCGGCTCGCCGCCGCCTGGAAGGACCGCGACTGCGCCGAGATCGCCTCGCTGACGACCGGGGCGGAGGCCGTCGCCGCCGCCGAGTGCGAGGCCGTGCGGAACCCGTTCGGCGACGCCGACCTCTCCAGGCCCGAGTTCTACCTGCCCAACCCGCCCGGCGCCCGCCCGTGGTTCGCGGCCCGCGCCGGAGGGGCGTACTTCCTCCTGGTCCGCGAGGACGCCGGCTGGCGGCTCGCGCTCGGCCCGGTGCCCCTGCGCGGCGAGGCCCCCGCCCTCCCGGCCGACGCCGAGGTGCGTCCGGCCCCGACCGAGGCGATCGAGGTGGAGCTGGCCCCGCAACGCCACATCACCTACGTCGCGGATCTGGCGGGAGTGGGAGCGGAGCGCTTCCCGGCGGGCGACCCGATCCGCGAGCTGCGCCGCGAGTTCGCCGAGCGCCCCAAGCGGGCCCGCCCGGACATCCTCCAGCCGGAGATCAAGCTCAGCACCGCCCCCGCGTACTCCATCCTGCTCCCGTCCTCCGGGGCCCTGGTCTTCCACACCCTGGAACTCACCTTCCAGCAGCGTTCGGCGGGCGGCGGCAAGCTCGCCAAACCGCTGTACGGCGAGGCCGACCGCGAGGCGTTCACCGGCGAGGCGGCGGCGCCGCGTGCCCTGACCGGCCAGGAGCTGCTGTTCCTGGTCACCCGTGTGGACCAGGAGGGGAACCTCACCACGGTCGCGATGCGCCGTACCCTCACCGCGATCACCACCGGCTGACGCCCGCTCGATCCCGCGATCCGGCCCCTCGGCCGGGACCTCGGACGGCCCGCCCGCCGGGACCTGGACGGCCCGCCCGCCGGGACCTCGGACGGGCCGCCCGCCGGGCGCGATCGCGTGGTCACGCGCGCGGCGGGCGGATCGAGGGCCGCGAGGGGTGGTCCGGATCCGGTCACGGGCGGGCGTCCAGTAGGGTTTGCGGACGTGAGGAAGCCCACGACCAGTGGAATGCCCGTTGTCGGCATGGTCGGCGGCGGCCAGCTCGCGCGCATGACGCAGCAGGCCGCGATCGCCCTCGGTGTCGAGTTGCGCGTGCTCGCGAGCGATCCCGGCGACAGCGCGGCCAAGGTGGTGTCCGACGCGCCGGTGGGAGACCACCGCAGCCTGCCCGACCTGCTGGCGTTCGCCAAGGGCTGCGACGTGGTGACGTTCGACCACGAGCACGTGCCCACCGAGCACATCCGCGCCCTGGAGGAGGCCGGCGTCGCCGTGCACCCAGGCAGCGCCGCCCTGCTGTACGCCCAGGACAAGGCCGCGATGCGCGAACGCCTGACGGAGATCGGCGCCCCGTGCCCGCCGTGGCGGCGCGTCTCGGAGCCGTCCGACGTGACGTCGTTCGGCGACGAGCACGGCTGGCCTGTCGTGCTCAAGGCCGTGCGCGGCGGATACGACGGCCGGGGCGTCTGGGTCGTCGGGTCCGCGGAGGAGGCGGCGGCCGTCATGTCCGAGGTCACCGTCCCGCTGATGGCGGAGGCGTGCGTCCGGTTCACCCGCGAGATCGCGGTCCTGGTCGCCCGGAGCCCGCACGGCCAGGGCGTCTGCTACCCGGTAGTCGAGACCGTCCAGGAGAACGGCATCTGCACCGAGGTCCTGGCGCCCGCGCCGGACCTGGACCCGGCCGACGCCGCCAAGGCCCAGCGGGTGGCCCTCGACATCGCCACCCGGCTGGGCGTGACCGGCCTCCTCGCGGTCGAGATGTTCGAGACCCCGGACGGCGTCCTGGTCAACGAGCTGGCGATGCGCCCGCACAACAGCGGCCACTGGACGATCGAGGGCGCGCGGACGTCCCAGTTCGAGCAGCACCTGCGCGCGATCCTCGACCTCCCCCTGGGCAGCCCCGCCCCCACCGCCCCCCACGTGGTCATGGCCAACGTCCTCGGCGGCACGGAGCCCTCGGTCTACCCCCGCTACCTGCACGTCATGGCCCACGACCCCGCCGTCAAGGTCCACTTCTACGGCAAGGACGTGCGCCCCGGCCGCAAGATCGGCCACACCACGGCGCTCGGCACCCGGCTCGCCCACGTCCGCGACCGCGCCCGCCACGCCGCCGACTACCTCGCAGGAGTCATCGATGAGTAACCCGCTCGTCGGCATCGTCATGGGCAGCGACTCCGACTGGCCGGTGATGAAGGCCGCCGCCGAGGCGCTGTCGGAGTTCGAGGTCCCCTTCGAGGCCGACGTGGTCTCCGCCCACCGGATGCCCGAGGAGATGATCGAGTACGGCAAGCGCGCGGCCTCCCGCGGCCTGCGCGCGATCATCGCGGGCGCGGGCGGCGCCGCCCACCTCCCCGGCATGCTGGCGTCGGTCACCCCCCTCCCGGTGATCGGCGTCCCGGTCCCCCTGAAGTACCTCGACGGCATGGACAGCCTCCTGTCCATCGTCCAGATGCCCGCGGGCGTCCCCGTGGCCACGGTGGCCGTCGGCGGCGCCCGCAACGCCGGCCTCCTGGCCGTACGCATCCTCGCCGCGGCCGACGAGGCCCTGCGCGCCCGCATGGAGAAGTTCCAGCAGGACCTCAAGGCCCAGGCGTACGCCAAGGGCGCCCGCCTCCGCACCGAAGCCGCGACCCTCAACCACTGACCCGCGCTTCTCCCGGAGGCCGCAGAGAGCCGCAGGGGAGCCGCAGAGAGCCGCGGGGAGCCGCTCCGGCCCGGGTGAGGGCGGCCCCGGGCGGGCCGTGGCCGCGCGACGTCGTGAACGAGAAGAACCCGGTGCCGTCGGCCCGGGTTCTTCCGCTTCGGGGTTACTTGAGGAGCTGGCGGGCCATGACCATGCGCTGGATCTGGTTGGTGCCCTCGTAGATCTGGGTGATCTTGGCGTCGCGCATCATGCGCTCGACCGGGTAGTCGCGGGTGTAGCCGTAGCCGCCGAGGAGCTGGACGGCGTCGGTGGTGATCTCCATGGCGGCGTCGCTGGCCGCCGTCTTGGCCGCGGAGGAGAAGAAGGTCAGGTCCTTGACCTTCTCACCGTGCATGGCGGCCTCGGACTTGGCCGCGGCGGCGTAGGTGAGCTGGCGGGCCGCCTCCAGCTTCATGGCCATGTCGGCGATCATGAACTGGAGGCCCTGGAACTCGGCGATGGGCTTGCCGAACTGCTTGCGCTCCTTGACGTAGCCGAGGGCGTAGTCGAGGGCGCCCTGGGCGATGCCGAGGGCCTGGGCCGCGATCGTGATGCGGGTGTGGTCGAGGGTGGCGAGCGCGGTCTTGAAGCCGGTGCCCTCCTCGCCGATCAGGCGGTCGGCCGGGATGCGGCAGTTGTCGAAGTAGAGCTCGCAGGTGGGGGAGCCCTTGATGCCGAGCTTCTTCTCCTTGGCGCCCACGCTGAAGCCCTCGTCGCCCTTCTCGACGACGAACGCGGAGATGCCGCGGGCGCCGGCCGAGGGGTCGGTGACGGCCATCACCATGTAGTACTCGGACACGCCCGCGTTGGTGATCCAGCGCTTGGTGCCGTTGAGGACGTATCCGTCGCCGTCGCGGACCGCGGTGGTGCGCATGGCGGCGGCGTCCGAGCCGGCCTCGGGCTCGGAGAGGGCGTAGGAGAACATGCCCTCACCGCGCGCCACCGCGGACAGGTAGCGCCGCTTGAGCTCCTCGGAGCCGGACAGCAGCAGCGGGACCGTGCCCAGCTTGTTCACCGCCGGGATGAGGGAGGACGAGGCGCACGCGCGCGCCACCTCCTCGATCACGATCACGGTCGCCAGCGCGTCGGCCCCGGCGCCGCCGTACGCCTCGGGGATGTGCACGGCGTGCAGGTCCGCGTCCGTCAGCGCCTTCAGGACGTCGAAGGGGAACTCTCCGGTCTCGTCGACCTCGGCCGCGCGAGGCGCGATCTTGTCGTCGGCGAGAGCGCGGACTGTCTCTCGGAGCAGGTCATGCTCCTCGGCGGGGGCATAGAGAGGGAAGCTCATACTCAGAATCGTAGGACGTCCGAGCAGATGCGAAACGCCAGGGTACGGGCCGGTCTCAGAGGCACGCCGGAGGGTGCCGGTACCATGCCACGGCGACCTACCCCCGTACCTCGGCCCATCGCGGACGGTAGGTAGCGTCGGACGCAGTGAAAGCAGAAGGGAGATTCCGTGCCATACCGCCTCACCGCACTGGGGACCGGCTACCTGGGCGCGACTCACGCGGCGTGCATGGCGGACTTGGGGTTCGAGGTCCTCGGCCTCGACGTGGACGCTGAGAAGATCGCCCGGCTGTCCGACGGGGATCTGCCCTTCCACGAGCCCGGCCTGGAGCCGATCCTCCGCCGTGGGCTTGAGTCCGGCCGTCTGCGCTTCACCACCTCCTACGAAGAGGCCGCCGACTTCGGCGACGTGCACTTCATTTGCGTGGGCACGCCGCAGAAGCGCGGTGAGTTCGCCGCCGACGTGTCCTACCTGGACGCGTGCGTGGACGCCCTCGCGCCCCAGCTCGTCCGCGAATGCCTGGTCGTCGGCAAGTCGACCGTCCCCGTGGGCACCGCGGAACGCCTCGCCGACCGCCTGGTCAAGCTCGCGCCCGCCCGAGAGGGCGTGGACCTGGCCTGGAACCCCGAGTTCCTGCGCGAGGGGTTCGCGGTGCAGGACACGCTGCACCCGGACCGGATCGTGCTGGGCGTCCGCTCCGAGCGCGCCGAGAAGATCATGCGCGAGGTGTACGCCTCGATGCTGGGCGAGGGCGTGCCGCTCGTGGTGACCGACTACGCCACCTCCGAGCTGGTCAAGACCGCGGCCAACGCCTTCCTCGCCACGAAGATCTCGTTCATCAACGCGATGGCCGAGGTCTGCGAGGCCGCGCACGCCGACGTCAAGCAGCTCTCGCTGGCGCTGTCGTACGACGAGCGGATCGGCGGGCGCTTCCTGAACCCGGGGCTCGGGTTCGGTGGCGGCTGCCTGCCCAAGGACATCCGCGCGTTCATGGCGCGCGCCGGTGAACTGGGTGTGGACCAGGCGCTCTCCTTCCTCCGCGAGGTGGACGCGATCAACATGCGGCGCCGCGCCCGCATGGTGGATCTGGCTCGTGAACTGGTCGGCGGCTCCTTCGAGGGGTGCACCGTGGCCGTGCTCGGGGCGGCGTTCAAGCCGAACTCCGACGACATCCGCGACAGCCCCGCCCTGGACGTGGCCGCCACCATCAGCGACCAGGGCGCGTCCGTCACGGTCTACGACCCGGCCGCGATGCACAACGCGCGCCGCGTCCGCCCGGACCTGAAGTACGGAGAGTCCGCCCTCGACGCCGCCCGCGACGCGAACGTCGTGCTCCTCCTCACCGAGTGGGACGAGTTCGTCCGCCTCGACCCCGAGGAACTGGGCCGCGTCGTCCGCACCCGCAACGTCGTCGACGGCCGCAACGCCCTCGACTCCGAGCAGTGGCGGGCCGCCGGCTGGCACTACCGGGCCCTCGGCCGCCCCTGACCCGGCCCGTCCCACTCCTGGGCCTCTCACCTCCTTCCAGGCCCGCCCAGGACCACACCGTACGGCTCGCGCCCCACGCAGGCGCGAGCCGTACGGCGTTCTGTGGACGACGTCCTGGCCTGTGGACGACCTCTCGCCCTCGCGGCCGTGGTCGCCGGCGGCGGGCGTGGGCCGGGCGCGGTCGTCGGTGGCGTTCCCTCCGGCGTCGGAGCATTCCGCGCGTCCCTATATGGTGATTTGTCAATCTAAATCCCTTTACTAGGACGACGCATGGCCACGCCCGTACCGCCTCCCGAAGCCCCGCAGCAACTCGGGGGGTACTGGGCGCCGCCCGGCCTGCCGGGGACGCCGCCCGGCCCGCCCCGGCGGCGCGACGGCTTCGGCGTGGCCGCGGTGGTCCTCGGGGGATTCGGCACGGTCTTCGGGCTCGCCCCGTTCCTGCTCTGGCTGATGGGCGTCCTGGACTTCGACTCGCCGACCGTCATCCTGCTCGTCGTCCTGCTCCCGGTCGTGGTCGGCCTGGCGGGGGTCCTCGGCCTGGCGTCCCTGGTCTTCGGCCTGGTCGGCCACGGCGAGGCTCGCAAGGGCCGCGCCTCGAACAAGGGGATGGCCCTCACGGGCACCGGCCTCGGTGGTCTCGCCCTCATGCTGGCGGCCCTCAGCGTGGTCGTGGCCGTGACGGCGCTCGCCGGCGACCGCGACCGCGTGACCGGGGCCGAGGCCCGCGGCCGGGACGTCACGCCGACGGCCCCGCCCAACCGGGAGGCGCCCGAGCGGGTCGAGCCGCTGCGGTTCGGCCAGACCCACGTGTACGACGACGGCGTGAAGGTCACCGTGTCCGAGCCCCGGCCGTACAAGCTGGACGAGTTCGCGATCGGACACGAGAAGGGCGACCTCGCGGTCCAGGTGAGGATCACGATCGTGAACGGCGGCGCCGAGGCGATCGACGACCTGGCGGCGCTGCCCCACGTGCGCGACGCCGCGGGCCAGGTGCCGGAGAACATCTTCGACGCCAGGGGCGCGACGAAGCCGGCCACCGGCGCGCTGCTGCCCGGCAGGCGGGCGGTCGCCCAGGTGACCCTGTCGGTGGACCCGGACAAGGCCGGGGAACTGCAGGTCGAGATCTCGCCCACCCCCGAGTACGACTCCGTCGTCTGGATCGGCCCGGCCGACGGCGGAGCCCGCCCCTCCTGACCCGCCGCACTTGAGCCGGGCGCGCTCGGGCGCCCCTCTTGAGCCGCCCGTCCCCGCCACGCCCGTTCCGGCCACGCCTGTCCCGGCCACGCCCGTCCCGGCCGCGCCTGCCCTGGCCCGGCCCCCTGCCCCGGCCCCTTGCCCCGGCCCTCCTGCCCCGGCCCGCCCGTCCAGGGGGTAGAACGGTTCGCATGGACAACGTTGAGCACCCCTACGCGGACGAGGCCGTGATCGCCCGCGTGCTGCGGGAGACGCATACCTGGGCGATCGTCGGGCTCGGGGACAATCCGACGCGGGCGGCGTACGGCGTGGCCGCCTTCCTCCAGCGCAACGGGAAGCGGATCGTGCCGGTCCACCCGTCCGCCGCGACGGTGCACGGCGAGCCGGGGTACCCCTCCCTGGACGCGATCCCGTTCGGCGTGGACGTGGTGGACGTCTTCCGCCGGCCGTCGGAGGCGGGCGCGGTGGCGGACGACGCGATCCGGCTCGGCGTGAAGGCCGTCTGGTTCCAGCTCGGCGTGATCGACGAGAAGGCCGCGGCCCGCGTCAGGTCCGCCGGGATCGACATGATCATGGACCGCTGCCCCGCGATCGAGTGGCCCAGGATCGGGATCTGACTTGACTCCTTATCGTTTCTCGATAACCCTGGGCGTATCGATTAACGATAAGGAGGACGGCCATGGCCGAGCGCTCGTGGTGGTCGCGACTGGGCAACGGGCTCGTCGAGAACCTCGTCTACCTGTTCTTCTGCCTCTTCGCGATCGGTGTCCTGCTCCACCTCGCGGCGATGGTCCTGAGCAACGGGAGCTCGGGGACCAGCGAGGGCATCGCCCTGGCCGGCGGCCACGACCCCATGCCGTGGCTGGACCGGGGCGACTCCGCGGAGTGGGGTCTCCAGCGGATCGGCCCGCTGGTCGTCGAGCTCGGCCCGCAGGCGCGCCTGTCGATCCCGGACCCCGGCTTCGGGCAGCGGGTGCTGCTCTTCGGCCCGCCCCTGCTCGGGCACCTGATCATGGTCGTCGTGATGTTCCTGCTGTGGCGGATCGCCGCGACCCAGCGCCGGGGCGACCCGTTCATCCCCGCCAACGGGCGCAGGCTCGGGCTCATGGCCGCGCTGATCGGCGTGTACGGCCTGGCCGCCGACCCGGTCAAGGACCTCGCCGACCGCGCGCTGGTGGCGGGCACCGCGGCCGCCCGGCTGGTCCGTTTCGACTACCTGCCCGACCTGCGGATCATCGGCTTCGCCCTGCTCCTGGGCGCCCTCTCGGCGATCTTCCGGCGCGGCGCGGTGCTCCGGCGGGACGTCGAGGGACTGGTCTAGATGCCCGCTGACGAGGAACATCACATCGTCGTCCACCTCGACAGGCTCCTGGACGAACGCGGCATGACCCTGACGGAGCTGGCCGAGAAGGTGGGCGTCACCCTGGCCAACCTCTCCATCCTCAAGAACGGCCGGGCCAGGGCCATCCGCTTCTCCACCCTCAGCGCCATCTGCACCGCCCTCGACTGCCAGCCCGGCGACATCCTGTCGAACGCCCCCTGACCGTACGGCGGGCCGCCCGGCCGCGCGCGGTGACCGGCCCCGCGCGGGCGAGACGCGGGCGGCCCGCCGTACCGGAACGGGGCCGGGGGCGCGGGGCTCACGCGCGGCCGCGGGCCTTCTGGATCGCGAGGGCGACGAGGCCGGTGACGCCGCCCCAGAGGGCGTTCGTCGCGAGGACGCTGACGATCGCGAAGGGGTTCAGGAGGGCGAGGCCGCCGCCCTCGCCGCTGATCGTCCCGGCGGTAAGGCCGAGCACCAGGGCGAGGGCGCCGTACACGAGACCGGCCGCGACCAGGGTGAGCAGGGGCCGCGCCACGTCGAACGCGACCACGGCGGCCAGCCAGGCCAGCGAGATGAGCGCGGTGACCACGAGGACCGACCAGGGTTTGCCGAGGGCCTCCAGGACGCCGAGGGCGCTGAGGAGCGGGCGTATGAGCGCGAGCGCGCCGAGGCCGATGACGAGCGGCCAGCGGAGATTCTTGACGTCGACCATGCAACGACGCTAGGCGCCGGTCTCCGGGCCGTTATACGCGTCCGGGCGCGTCCGTATACGTCGTTTGTCGACGACCGCCTCCTCCCCGGGGACGAGCCCGGGGCCTTCTAGACTTGGCGGCGTGATTGCGCGGCCCGAGGGGCAGGACCCCGCCGTGACCGTCGGCGGCGGTACGGCGGCGCCCGCGCGCCGTGGCCGCGGCCCCGCAGCCCGAGCCGTCCCCCCGGGGACGCGATGATCAGGGTGGTCCTCGCCGACGACCAGGAGCTCGTCCGCTCCGGCCTGCGCGCCCTCCTCGAACGCGACCCCGCCATCGAGGTCGTCGCCGAGGCCGCCGACGGCCGCGAGGCCCTGCGCCGCGTCGCCGACCACCTGCCAGACGTGGTCCTGATGGACATCCGCATGCCCGGGCTGGACGGCCTGGAGGCCACCCGGCGCGTGGCGGCGGACCCGTCCCTGCGCGGCGTCCACGTGGTCGTCCTGACCACCTTCGACGAGGACGAGAACGTCATCGAGGCCATCCGCCGCGGTGCCGCGGGCTTCCTCCTCAAGGACATCACCCCCGACGAGCTCCGCCGCGCCGTCCACGCGGCCGCCACCGGCGAGGCCCTCCTCTCCCCGTCGATCACCCGCCGCGTCATGACCTGGGCCACGTCCCGCCCCGCGACCCGCCCCGAGCTCCTGTCCCCCCTCACCGACCGCGAACGCGAGGTCCTCCACCACATCGGCCTCGGCGAGTCCAACGACGAACTGGCCCGCGCCCTCCACATCAGCCCCGCCACCGCCCGGACCTACGTGAGCCGCCTCCTGACCAAACTCCGCGCCCGGGACCGCTCCCAACTGGTGGTCCTCGCCTACGAAAGCGGCCTCATAACCCCCGGCGCCTGACCCCCGACCCGCAAGGGCACCCCCAAAACCTCCCCCAGCCGGTGCGCCAGGCGAGCCCGCAGGTCCGCCCCGAAGACGCAGAGAGTGCGCTCCCAGGGATGGCCGAACGTGCCCAGCCGCAGGTCCCCCGTGACGTGGATGTAGTAGTCCCCGTCGGGATAGACCTCACCCGGCCACGGCGGACGGCCGGTGCCGCCCACCCGGTGAGGGTCGAAGCGGACCGCCACATGCCGCCAGTCGAGCCAGTACACCTCCTCGCCGGGTCGCAGGCACTCCCGGAGGGCGTGCTCGACGGCGGCCTGGAGCGCGTCGTGGCGTGAGGGGTCGAGCCTGCTCAGGTCCCAGGTGGCCGAGTCGGCGGGCTCGTCGATCCCGGGGAAGACTCGCGTGCTCGGCCGGAAACCGAACCTGGACGTGAAGCGCTCCCAGATGGAGTCGTACTCCTCGTCCGCCAGCAGCAACTTGACCGGCCGGCTCGCCGCCGGCGTCCCGGGCGGCGTCCAGCGCCAGGACGTGACCGTGCTGATCGGCCGAACCCGGCGCTCAGAAGCCCGTTTCTGAGGGCGCCGGAGGCCTCGACCACGACGTATCGGGCGTCGGGCCGCCGGAGCCAGCGCCCGGGACCGTCCCGCCGCCAGTCCCAGTGCCGCAGGTACGGCGTGAGCCGGAGCCCGGGGTCCACCAGCCCCCCGACGATCGCGAACCGGTTCCCGCGCTCGATCGTGCCCCAGGCCACCGCCTCGATGGTCCCGCCGGCCTCCGCTACCAGCACCTCGCCGTCCATGCTCAGGCCCGACCCGTCCGCCAGGAAGTCCGCGAAGCCCCGGCGCTGCGGCCGCCCGCCCGCGATCCGCGCCACGTGCTCGTGTTCCTCCCACGACGCGGCGCGCACCCCGGGCGGGAGCACACCGGGGGCGAGGGGCGCCACGAGCACGTCCCGCTCCGACTCCGCCACGAAACCGGCGCGCGCCAGCCGTACCGGAAGATCGGGGAAGGGGTCGTGCGCGTACGTCCGCCACTCGGCGGGTTCGTCGCGGGCGGTGAAGGCGTCGCGTTGACGGGCGATCGCCTCGTCGAGGTCCCCTGGTGGGAGGCGCAGGTGCTCGACGGTCCCGTGGGTTCCGTAAGGCGTTCGCAGGAACGGGCCGTCCCGCTCCACGACGCCGCCCACGGGCGCCTCTTCCCGGAGGCGGTCGCGGGTTTCGGTGTCGTAGAGCGGCAGCAGGGGCTCGGGCGGCATGCTTCGGCTTCTCGGGGGCGGCGGGGGGTCAGGGGGTGGCCGGGGGGCGGGGTCTGGCGGTGGACCTGCGGTAGAGGTGGACGCACAGCGTCAGGGAGGTGAGGCCCAGCAGGATCATGGCGATGACGGTGGGCCATTGCCAGGGGTCCGGGAGGTGGAGGGCCAGGAACCAGACGCGGGCTATCTCGCCGCTGAGCTTCATGACCAGGGGGACGAGGCCCTGGGGGAACAGGGCGATCACGCCGACGAAGAACAGGGTCCACAGGATGGCCTGGCGCGCCGCGGGGATGGGGGCGGCGGCCTGCTCGGTCTCCTCCTCGGGAGGGGTGACGGGCTTGCCCGAGCGCATCAGGTACAGCAGCTCCGGGCCGCGCTCGCGGAGGCGGCGGGCGGCGCGCGCGCCGAAGGCCCAGGCGCAGACCGCGCCGAGCCCGACGCCGGCCGCGACGCCGGTCCAGCGGAGGGCCGGGGAGTCCATCGCCTCGCCCGCGGCCACCACGGCCAGGGCGGGCGACGCCGCCGTGATCGCCAGGAACAGCATGACGAACGACAGGCCGGTCACGTCGCCGTGGTCGAGCGGGGAGTCGCGGTTCCGGTGCGGGTCGGGGCCGGGCACGAGCTGGTCCACCGCCAGCAGCGGCACCAGGCCCGCGCCCGCGCCCAGCGCCGCGGTCACCGAGGCGAGCGCCCACGGCCACGCGTCCGGGTCCCCGTGCCACAGCCCGCCGACCACGGTCAGCCCCAGCGACAGCGGCCCGAAGACCGTGAGCCAGCCGAGCTGCCGCCCGCGCACGTCCGCCCGCTCGGTGCCCGGCCGCAGCAGGGTCAGCCACAGCGCCGTGCCGTCCTGGCCGTACAGGTTCGCGCTGCCCACCGCGCCCAGCAGCGCCGCCAGCACCCCGGCGTACGGCAGGAAGGCGGTCGAGCCGAACGCCAGCGGCACGAGCCCGGTGAGCACGGCGAACACCGGCGCGACCACGAGCCCCTGCACGCGCAGCGGGTCACGCCGCCAGGTCCGCAGCTCCTTGAGGTAGACGGCCGTCACCGGGCGCGAGGGGATCCGGCGCGACCGGTCCGACCCGCGCACGACGGACCGCGCGAGCCGCCCCGGCCCGAGCAGGCGCCCCCACAGCAGGGTCAGCAGCACCAGCCCCACGGCGAGGCCCAGCAGCGCCGCCGCGACCACGGCCCAGTCGGAGCGGGCGGCGGCCTCGACGGCGACCAGGCCCCAGCTCGACGGGAGCGCCCGCAGGACGGCCGAGACGCCGGGGGAGAAGCCGGTGGCCAGCACCGCCTCCACCGCGATGAACACGATCCACCCGGCCTGCGAGGCCACCAGCAGGACGGCGGTCAGCACGCCGGTGATCGCCGCCCCGGTGCGCGAGCGGGACAGCGCCCCGAACAGCCGGGCGGCCAGCCGCGACAGCAGCACGACCAGCGCGAGCTGGAGCACCAGCGCGGGCACCGCCACCAGTGCCGGGACGATCCCGAGCCGCGCCCCGAACACGATCAGCGCGCCGAAGCCCACGACCGTGACCCCCGCGCCGATCCCGACGAGCGAGGCGGCCAGCAGCCCGGCGGCCAGCCGTACCCGGGGAACGGGGTGGTGCGCGAAGTGCTCGGCCCGCAGCGGCGCCTGCCCGCCCCAGACGGGCGCCGCGATCCAGCCGAACGCCCACATGGCGAACACCGCCGCGAGCAGGTCCATCAGCGCGGCGGGCCGGCTGATGTCGTAGGTCGCGAACCAGATGGTCAGCCCCGCCGCGACGAGCCCGGCCGTCGCGCCGCTGGTCATCCAGATCTGGCGTTCGTCGGTCGAGGAGTGCCGCATGACGGCGAGCTTCATCCGGATCAGGACCCCAACCACGACAGCCCCTCCCCGCCGCTGACGTCGGCCCCGACCAGCTCGACGAACGCCTCTTCCAGCGTGCGCCCGCCGCGCACCTCGTCGAGCGGCCCCTCGGCGGCCACGACGCCCCCGGCCATCACCGCCACCGTGTCGCAGAGCTGCTCGACCAGCGCCATCACGTGGCTGGACAGGAGTACGGCGCCGCCGCCCGCCACGAAGCGCCGCAGGATGTTCTTCAGCGTCGCGGCCGAGACCGGGTCCACCGCCTCGAACGGCTCGTCGAGCACCAGCAGCCTCGGCCCGTGCAGCAGCGCGCTCGCGAGCCCGATCTTCTTCCGCATGCCGGTCGAGTAGTCGATCACGAGCGTGCGCTCGGCGGAGCCGCTCAGCTCCATCACGTCCAGCAGCTCCGAGGCGCGCCGCTCCACCGTCGCGGGGTCGAGGCCGCTGAGGGTGCCCAGGTAGGTGAGCAGTTCGCGGCCGGTCAGCCGCTCGGGGAGGGCGAGCCCGTCCGGCAGCACGCCCATCAGGCGCTTGGCGGCCAGCGGGTCCCGCCAGACGTCCACGCCGAAGACGAGCGACCGCCCGGCGTCCGGACGCTGCAGCCCCACCGCCATCGAGAGCGTGGTGGTCTTCCCCGCGCCGTTGGGCCCGACGAGACCGTAGAACGAGCCCGGCTGGACGGTGAGGCTGACGCGGTTCGCGGCGACGTGCTCGCCGAACGCCTTGTGCAGCCCGTCCACCCGGAGCGCGGGGGCGGCCCCGGCATCACTCATCGTCGTTTCTCCAGAAATGTCGGGGGTACGGCGAGACGCCACGCTATCCGGCGACATAGGCGATCATGCCAGCTCAGACCGCACGATGCCCACATCGGCCACCCCCGGCCACCCTCCGACCGCCCTCCGGCCACCCTCCGGCCGCCCCCGGCCGCCCTCGACCACCTTCCGGACGCCCCCGGGCGTCCCGGTCCCGGGGCGCCGGGGTCAGCGGCAGATGTTCTGGGTGGCCGTGCGCGGGGTCTCGCCGGCGCCGCTCTCGACCGGGCCCGCGGCGACCTTGACCGCCTTCGTGCCCTTGTAGTCGCGCCCGACGACCACCTCGATCCGGTTCCCCAGGTCCGGGATCTCGACGAGCTGGGCCCCGGGGATCGCCGCGGCGACCGTGCGGGCCGAGTCGGCGCGCGGCGTGCCGTACCGCACGAGGGTCCGCTCGTGGTTCCGCTCGGGCGTGTCCCCGGCGCGCTCGGGCACCAGGAAGCCGACGCGCTGCAGGTCGCCGCGGGCCTTGGCGCCCCGGCCGGTCAAGCCGGTGCCGTTGAGGACGCGTACGGCGATGCGCCCGGGCGCGACGGTGAGCGGGTTCTTCCCGGCGGTCGGGGTGGCGGACGGCTTGAGCAGGGGAGTGTCGTTCTTGAGGCGGCCGAACAGGTCGCGCGCCGCCGCCTGGTCCCAGAGCACCGCCGACTCGCCCTGGGGGGTGCGGAAGTTGGCGTCGGAGACGGGGACGGTCGCGAACGTGACGTCGTCGGTGCTCAGGTCCTGCATCTGCCCGGCGAGGCCGCGGATCGTGCCCGCGTCGAGGTTCTCGTCCACGGTCACGGCCGCCAGGGCGGCGTCGAGGAAGCCCGTGAGCTTGGCGGGGTTGGTCAGCGTGCCGGCGCTCAGCGCCTTGTGCAGCAGCGCCGCCATGAACTGCTGCTGCCGATCGATCCGGTCGAAGTCGGACCGCGCGGTGGCCCGGGTGCGGGCGAAGGCGAGCGCGGTGACGCCGTCCACCGTGTGCTTGCCGGCCTTCATGCGCAGGCCGCTCTTGACGTCGTTGATGTCCTGGTTGAGGCAGACCTGCACCCCGCCCAGGGTGTCCACGACCTTGATGAAGCCGAGCACGTTGACCTCGACGTAGTGGTTGATCACCAGGCCGGTGGCCTCCTGCACGGTCTTGACCGTCAGGTTGGGCCCGCCGAGCTGGTACGCCGAGTTGATCTTGTGCTGGCCGCGCCCGGGCACGGTCACCCACGAGTCGCGCGGGATGCTGACGACGGTGAGGCGGCGGTGGTCGGCGGACAGCCGGATCAGCATCATCGTGTCCGTGCGGGAGCCGGGGTCGCGCCCGAGCGCGAGCCGCTTCTGCTGCTCACGGGTGAGCCCCTGCCGCTTGTCCACGCCCACCAGCAGGATGTTGAGCGGCCCGCTCGGCACCGAACCGACCACGCCCACGGGCACCCGCCCGACGCCGGCCTCGATGACCTGCGGCAGGGCCCAGAGGAACCCCGAGATCAGCAGCACGACGCCGGACAGCGCGGCACTGGTCAGCAGCCCCCGGCGGCGTGAGCGCGCCGCGGGGTCGGGGACGCGCGGCCTCGGCCCGCCCGGCTTCGTCCCGCCGGGCCCGATGCTGACCGAGCCGTACCCGTCGCTCCCGACGCTGACCCCGGCCGCCTGCCGCGCCCCGGACGGCGTACGGCGTGAGCCCCCCTCGGGCCGGGCGCCCCCCTCGGGCCGGGCGCCCCCCTCGGGGCGTGCCCCCGGCTCCGGCCGAGACGAGGCGCGGCGCGAGCCCGCCGCGGGACGGCGCGGGGGCCGCCCCCCGGAGCCACGCCTGGCGTCCCCGTCTTCCCCGCTCATCGCGTCGCCCCCCTCCGAAAGGCCCCCTCTTTCGACGCCAGACTATGCCTTTCGGTTGTCGTGGCGGCCCACCCGTGCAGTAGCGTGTGCGCAGCCATGAAGCCCTTCCCCGAATCGCCGTTCGCCGCGCGGGCCGACTCCGATGCCGCGTGGCCGCCGGTCTCCGTCGTCATCCCCGTCCTGAACGAGGAGCGTCACCTGCGTGAGGCAGTTCACCAGGTGCTCTCCCAGGAGTACCCGGGGGAGGTGGAGGTCGTGCTCGCGCTGGGCCCGTCCACGGACCGCACGGACGAGGTCGCGCGGGAGATCGCCGAGGCCGATCCGCGGGTCACGCTGGTCGCCAATCCCACGGGCCGCACGCCGAGCGCGCTCAACGCCGCCATCGGCGCGGCCCGCCACAAGATCATCGCCCGGGTGGACGGGCACGCCATGCTGCCCCGCGACTACCTGCGCGTCGCCGTGGAGACCCTGCACGAGTCCGGCGCGGACAACGTGGGCGGGATCATGGCCGCGGAGGGCGTCACGCCGTTCGAGAAGGCCGTGGCGGTGGCGATGACGTCCCCGGTGGGGGTGGGCGGCGCCCGCTTCCACACGGGCGGCGAGGCGGGCCCGGCCGACACCGTCTACCTCGGCGTGTTCCGCCGCGAGGCGCTGGACCGCGTCGGCGGGTACGACGAGAAGTTCCTGCGCGCCCAGGACTGGGAGATGAACCACCGCATCCGGCAGACCGGCGGCCTGGTGTGGTTCCAGCCCCGCATGCGCGTGACCTACCGCCCCCGGCCGAACCTGCGCGCCCTGGCCAAGCAGTACTACCACTACGGCCGCTGGCGGCGCGTCGTCTCCCGCACCCACGCGGGCACGATCAACCTGCGCTACCTCGCCCCGCCGACGGCCCTGCTCGCGATCGTGGCGGGCCTGGCGCTGTCGCCGTTCTGGTGGCCGGCCCTGATCGTCCCCGGCGGATACGTCGCGGCGATCCTGGCCGCCTCGGTGGCCACCGGCCGCGGCCTGCCGCCGTCGTCCCTGGCGCGCCTGCCCCTCGTCTACGCCACGATGCACATGAGCTGGGGCTACGGCTTCCTCACCAGTCCCCGGGACCTGGGCCGCGGCGGCGCCGTCCGCCTCTGACCCGGCGTCCTCCCGCCCTGTCCGCCGCAGCGCCCCGCGAGCCGTACGGCCCCGATCCACGCCGTACGGCTCGCGCGGGCGCTTCCGTGTGTCGCGGCCCGGGCGCCCGCACGCGTCGCGGCGGCGGGCCGTACGACGGGAAAGCCCCGGTCGCCGGGACCGGGGCGGGGCCTTCGCGGGGCGTCAGACGATCGGGGGGCGGCCCAGCTTGAGCATGCGCCAGGCGGTGCGCCAGGCCATGGGGCGGCGTTCGCCGGCGGACTCGCGGACGCCCTCGCGGAAGCCGCGGAACCAGGCCGACAGGGCCGCGCCCGAGCGCTCGCGCAGGATCGTGAGGACGATCCAGTTGCCCAGGTAGAGGGCGGCCAGGGGCCAGGGGAGGTTGCGGCGGGCCAGCCAGACGCGGTTGCGCGCGTTGAGGCGGTAGAAGTCGGCGTGGCGGGTCGGGGGGACCTGCGGGTGGTACATGACCGCGCGGGCGTCGTACTCGATGCGGTAGCCCGCCCCGAGGAGACGCCAGGCCAGGTCGGTCTCCTCGTGCGCGTAGAAGAAGCGCTCGGGCTGCCCGCCCACCTGGAGGTACGCCGACCGGCGGATCGCGCACGCGCCGCCGAGGAACGTGGTGACGGGGGAGGAGCGCTCGGGGTCGCCGGCCCGCAGGCGGGGCACGTGACGCCGCTGGCCGGGGCCGCCGTCGGGGTCCACGACGCGGAAGGAGATCACCGCGAGGTCGGGCTCGGCGGCGAAGCGCTCGCGCACGTGGGCGGCGACCTCGGGCGAGGCGTACCAGCCGTCGTCGTCGAGGAACATCACGATGTCGCCGGAGCAGGCGTCCACGCCGCGGTTGCGGCCGCCGGGGATGCCCTCGTTGGTCTCCAGCCGGATCGTCTGGACCGTCGAGGCGGAGCCCTCGGGCGGGCTCGCCGTCAGCTCGGGGACGTCGGCCCCGTTGCCCACGATCACGACCTCGACGTCGGCGTCGGCCTGGTCGAGCGCGGACATGACCGCCCGATCGAGCTCGGCGACCCGGTTTCCCATCGTCAGGATGACGCACGAGATCTTCACTGTGTCATCGCCTCGGCGCGAAGGGCACACGTGTGCGTCATAGTTGCATGATCACCGGGTATCGGGCGGCGGGCAAGGGCGGACGCCCGCCCACGAGCGGATTGACGGGCACTTAAGGTTATCGGAACAGCCAGCAAATCCCCGCCTCGCGGTAAGACGTCTTGGGTATAGGACGTCCGGGACCGCTCCACGGTTCCTTGCTGCGGGACAGGAGTTGAAGTCAACGCCCCGGCAGCGTTCACCGGAGCCTCCGCGAGGCCAGGATGCTGACCAGGTGCAGGACGAGCTGGACCCCGGCGACCAGCGCGCACGCCACCACGAGGATCCGGGTCGCGGCCAGCCCGCCGCTCAGGGCGTCGATCACGGCGGTGACCAGCGCGATCAGCGACAGCTCCACGGCCTGGATGAGCCGGTGGAACCGCAGCGCGGCGGCCGCCCGGCGCGCCATGCCGAGCCCGCGCGAGCGCAGCTCCGCCGCGGCCTCCGGGGCCGCGACCAGCCCGGAGCGGGCGCGCGCCACGTCCACCAGGTCCGTCTCGGCCTTGATCAGGATCGCGCCCAGCGCCGCCGCGAACCCCAGCACGGTGTACCACCCGGGGGTCCAGTCGCCGGAGGCGCGGAAGCCCAGCCCGATCAGCAGGGCGGCCTCGGAGAAGTAGTGACCCACCCGGTCCAGGTAGACCCCGGCGATGGAGGTGCGCTTGGTCCAGCGCGCCACCTCGCCGTCGGAGCAGTCGAGCAGCAGGTAGAGCTGGATCAGCAGGGCCGCCCCGATCGCCGCCCAGAGCCCGGGCAGGGCCAGCACGGCCCCGGCCGCGATCCCGGCCACGATCATCAGGCCGGTGATCTGGTTCGGCGAGAGCGGGGTGCGCACGAGCAGCCAGGTGCCGTAGATGGACAGCCTGCGCATGTAGAGCAGGCCGGCCCAGTGCTCGCCGCTGCGCCGGTCCATGGTGGAGGCCGGCTGCGCGACCTCCCGAAGCTCAGCGACCGACGGCCCCGACATACGCTTCCACCCGCTCCCGAACCTCGGACTCATCCAGCGACAGGTGCTCCAGGATCGTGTAGCGCCCCGGCCGGGTCTCCGGCGCCGCCAGGACGGCCGCCGTGAACTGCTCCGCGGTCAGCCCCAGGTCGTCCGGGGTCACCGGCAGCCCGTGGCGGCGCAGGCACGCCACGACCGGGTCGAGCCGCGGGTCCGACCGGAGGTGGAAGCAGAACGCCGCCCCGACCCCGGCGAGCTCGCCATGGCCCGCCGTACCGGGGAACAACTGGTTCACCGCGTGCATGATCTCATGATCGCCGCCACTCGCGGGACGCGAGGAGCCCGCGACGACCATGGACATCCCCGACATGATCAGCGCTTCGGCCAGCACCGCGAGGAACTCGTCGGACTCCACCGAGTCGGTCCGGTGCAGCAGGGCCTCGGCGGCGGTGCGCGCGAGGGCCACCGCGAGCCCGTCCACCTGCTCGCCGACCTCGCGCGAGGCCAGCCACCAGTCCTCGACGGCCGACAGGTTGCTGATCGCGTCGCCCACGCCCGCCCGCACGAGGTGCTGCGGGGCCGTACGGACCAGGTCCAGGTCCACGACCATGGCCAGCGGCATGGGCACGCCCAGCGAGGCGAACCCGCCCTCGTGCTCCAGGGTCGAGACGGGGGAGCAGATGCCGTCGTGGGACAGCGCGGTCGCCACGGCCACCATGGGGATGCCGGCCAGCGAGGCGGCGTACTTGGTGGCGTCGATGGTCTTGCCCCCGCCGACCGCCACGACGGCCTCGTAGGCCCCCTTGCGCAGGTCGGCCCCGAGGGCGACCGCGTCGTCCATGCGCCCGCCGGGCAGCCGGAACACCTCGGCGTCGCCCAGCGTCGGCTTGATCAGGGCGACGATGTGGTCGCCCTGGCCCGGGCCGACCACCACCGCGACCCGGCCCGAGGTGGCGACCCGCCCGTCGGCGAGCAGTTCGCCCAGGCGCGCGACGGCGCCCCGCCGTACCTCGACCATCAGCGGGGCGGTCAGCATGCGGGCTAGTAGCGGCATGCGATCTCCCGGGCCCGGGTGAGGTCGTCGTGGTTGTCGACCTCGACCCATTCGACCTCGCCGATCGGCGCGACGGCGATCTTCTCGCCCCGGGCGACCAGCTCGGCGTAGCCGTCCTCGTAGTACAGGTTCGGGTCGCGCCGCCAGGTGGCCTCCAGCGCGTCGGCGAGGCGCGCGGCGGCGGCGGGCTCGATCAGGGTGGCCCCGATGTACTCGCCCGCGGCCTCGGCGGGTTCCATCAGCTTGGTGATGGTGGCCAGGTGCCCCGCGGGATCGAGGGTGATCTTCATCTCCTCGTCGCCCAGCGTCTTCACGGTGTCCACCGCAAGGAGGATGTCAGATCCCCGGTTCGAGAGCAGCGTTTCCTCGACACTCACCGGGTGCACGGTGTCGCCGTTCACCAGCAGCGCGCCCTCGCCGAAGTGGTCCCTGGCGCACCACAGGGAGTAGGCGTTGTTCCACTCCTCGGCCTTGTCGTTGTGCACGAGCGTCAGCCGCACGCCGTGCCGCTTCTCCAGCTCGTCCCTGCGGGCGTGCACGGCGTCCGCCGCGTAGCCGACGATGACGACGACGTCGCGGAGGTCCACGGCGGCGAAGTTGCGCAGGGCGATGTCCAGGATCGTCGTGTCGCCGTCCACCGGCACGAGCGCCTTGGGCAGGGTGTCGGTGTAGGGACGCAGGCGACGCCCGGCCCCCGCGGCCAGGACCATTCCGAGCACGAGTGTCTCGCCTTCCTTCGGGGTCGTTCTTTCGGTGTACCTAGTCGTCGCGCGGCGTACGGCGGGCGCGGCGCGGCCCGCCGGCCGTCCGCTAGTCGTCCGCGCCGAGGTCCTCGGACTCGGCCGAACGCGGGGCCGCGAGCCAGCTCGTCACGCTCTCCCAGGCGAACAGGCCCCACAGCCACACGGCCAGCAGGACGTATCCGGCCTGCACGAGCCCGGCGTACGCGGCCAGCGCGGCGAACAGCATCCGCCCGTCCCAGCCGAGCCCGGCCAGGCCCAGCCACGACGGCGGGTAGATGCGCTGCCGTACCCGATAGACGACGTCGTAGTGGTGGAACGCGAGCGCCCCGAGCAGCGCGTAGATCACCACCGGCGAGGCGCCGGCCGCGAACCCCACAGCCGCGAGGAACCCGTACTCCGTGACTCGAAGGATAGGCGGCACGAGCCAGTCCAGGCGTCCGGAGTGCGGGCTTGAGCTGCCCGGACCCGCCAGCAGCAGCACCACGGCGGGCGCGAACACGGCCGGGTCGCCCTCCCTGGCCACGCCCAGGAACAGCAGCACGCCGGTCATGACCAGGCCCACGATCGCGGGCAGCAGCGGCGGGATCTGGCCCTTGGCCAGGTGGCCGAGGCCGCGCGCGACGGGGCCGTCGTCGCGGTAGGCGACCACGGCGTTGCGCGGCACGGGGGTCATGTGGACGGAGATGGTCACTTGGCCACCGACCTCAGCACTCGTCCGGCAAGGGTGTAGCAGGCGGCGAGACCGCCCCAGACGAGCAGGGCGAGGAACGTCCAGCGCGCGTCGCCCAGCGCGGCGGTGAGCGAGATCAAGGCCATGCGCTCGCCGATCGGCAGCACGATGATCTTCTTGAACCAGCGCAGCGCGCTCGTGCGGTCGAACCGCCGGGACAGCGCCGCCGCCCCGGACTCCGCCCCCGCCGCGCCCGAGCCGCGCTCCTTCTGGGCGGGGTCGTCGGGCGTCTCGAACCCGCGCGGCGGCAGCGCCTGCACGGCGTCTGCCTGCGCGCCCGCGTAGGAGAAGTCGATCATGTGGCGGGTGGTCTGGAGCATCAGGGCGCCGACGGCCATGGGCCAGATCCAGTCCGCGCCCGGGTGGGCGACGGTGAAGCCGACGGCGAGCCCGACGTAGGCGACGTACTCCTTGACCCGGTCGAACGTCGCGTCCAGCCAGGCGCCCATCGGCGAGAACCGCCGGGTGTAGCGGGCGAGCTGGCCGTCCACGCAGTCGAGCACGAACGACAGGTAGACCAGCACCGCCCCGGCGATCAGCCCCGCCCGGGTCCCCGCGCCGAACCACACGGCCGCGAGCACCGCCAGGCCGACCGAGATCCCGGTCACGGCGTTCGGCGTCAGGCCCAGCCGGGCCGCCAGCAGGACGACGTACTTGGACCAGGAGCTGACGAAGTAGGTGGTGAACCAGCCGTCGTCGCCCTTGACCGCGGAGTCGAGCCGGACCGCCTTCTCGTCCACCTCGGAGAGCCGGGCGATCGCGTCGTCGGCGTCGCGCTGGTCCGTGACCCGGTCGCAGTGCAGGGCGCGCACGTCGGCGGCGCGCACCCGGACGCCGGAGCGCACCAGCCCGAGCAGGAGCAGCGCCGGCACGTCGGAGGCCGCGGGCTCCCCGAACGCGCCCGCCTCGACCAGCTCGGCCAGCCGGAGCGCGGCGTCGGACAGCGTCTCCAGGTCACCCTGGCCCACGAGCAGCACCCCGCGGAACGAGGCGTTCGGCTCGGCGACCCGGTGGAACCCGGTGCCCGCGGCGGCCACCAGCCCGCGTTCCACGCGCACGGGCGGGTGCACGGCTCCGGGCTCGGCCGCCGCCGCCACGAGCGCGCCGGTGCTGCGGGCGGGGTGGCCCAGCAGCAGCGCGAGCGACTCGTCGTGCGCCACCACGTCGCCGGGGACCACGGCCAGCGGCCCCCCGGCCTCGCGGGCCAGGTCGGCGACGGCGCGCAGGTCGTCGGCGACGCTCCCGCTGGGGGTGACCTCGGCGCGCCCGGGCGCGATGGCCGGCGCGTAGACGGACCGGGCCACCGCCCGCGTCCGCCCCACCCCGGCCCTGCCGAGCTGCTCGATCAGCCGGTCGAACAGGCTGCCCGCCCCGGCGCTGAGCCCGGCGGCGGGCGAGGTCGCGAGGACCACGGCCACCGCCGTGCGCGCGGCGGGCGGAGACGCTCGATCGATCAAGTCCCGCAGGCTCCTAGCTAGGAGGGGTCCGACCGCCCTCCGGGCACGGGGAATCCGGGCCGCGGATCGGGTCAGGCTGAAAGCCCCCAGCCTACCGGCCTTACCACCCCATCCAGCGACACGCGACCCGCCCCCGGCGACCCGCCGATCCCACCCCGCGCACCTCCGGGCCGAACGGCACCCGGCCCCCGCCGCCGATGCCGTCCGAAGCCCGCGAGGGCCTGTCCCACCAGCAGGGGTTCGCCTCGGCGCGCCGGTGATCAGGGAAGATCGTTTTCGGAGGGTGGGGAACGAGCCCTCCGCGAACGATCTGGCATGATCACCGGACTCGCGGCGCCGAGGTCGCCGAGCGAAACGAGCGAACAAACACGGTAAAGTCACGGAGCGTACGACGCCTGGCCTCAGGACGGCGCGGCACGCCCGCCGCGGCCCCTTGCCGCCCGCTCGCCTAGTCGATGACGCCTGGACACAGAGCCCGACAAGGGCCGACAAGAGCCGCAACAGTGCCGAGTGACAGAATGGATCTCCGTATGGCCGAGACCACCCAGCAGCGCCGCACGGTCGGGGTCGTCCTCGCGGGAGGGGTCGGGCAGCGGGTCGGGCTGGAGATCCCCAAGCAGCTCCTCAAGATCGCCGGCAAGCCGATCATCGAGCACACCCTCGCGGTGTTCGACGCCGCGCCGGAGATCGACGAGATCCTCGTGCTGATGACCCCCGGCTACACCGGCGAGATCGAGAAGATCGTGGCCAAGGGCGGCTACCGCAAGGTCACGCGGGTGCTGGAGGGCGGCGCCAGCCGCACCGAGACCACCTGGCGGGCGATCCAGGCGCTCAGCGAGGCCGGCGACGACTGCGACGTGCTGCTGCATGACGCGGTGCGGCCGCTGCTGGAGCCGCGCATCATCGCCGACTGCGTCGCGGCCCTGGGCAGGCACCGCGCGGTGGACGTCGCGATCCCGTCCTCCGACACGATCATCGTGACGGCTCGGGGCCGGAACGGCGAGTTCATCCGCGACATCCCGGAACGCTCCAGGCTGCGGCGGGGCCAGACCCCCCAGTGCTTCCGGCTGTCCACGATCCGCGAGGCGTACGAGCTGGCGCTGGCCGACCCCGAGTTCGAGAACTCGCCGCCGACCGACGACTGCGGCGTGGTGCTGCGCTACCTGCCCGAGGTGCCGATCTTCGTGGTGGACGGCAGCGAGCACAACATGAAGGTCACCCACCCGGTGGACGTCTTCATCGCCGACAAGCTGTTCCAGCTCGGCAGCCGCGCGCCGGTCCAGCCGTCGGCCGAGGCGTACACCCGGGCGCTGAGCGGCAAGACCATGGTCGTCTTCGGCGGGTCGTACGGCATCGGCGGCGACATCGTGGAGCTGGCGCGGGGCTTCGGCGCCAACGTCTACTCCTTCTCCCGCTCCCAGAACGACGTGCGGGTGGAGGACGCGGCGGCGGTCGCGGCGGCGCTGGAGAAGGCGCACAGCGAGACCGGCCGCGTGGACTACGTGGTGAACACGGCGGGCGTGCTGCACACCGGCAAGCTCGGCGAGACCTCCGACGAGACCCTGAACGAGACCGTCGCGGTCAACTACCTCGGGCCCGTCTACGTGGCGCGCGCCGCGATCCGCTACCTCCGCGAGACGGGCGGCCACCTGCTGCTCTACACCTCCAGCTCGTACACCCGGGGCCGCGCCGACTACAGCCTCTACTCCTCGACCAAGGCCGCGGTGGTCAACCTGACCCAGGCGCTGGCCGACGAGTGGGCCGAGTACGGCGTCCGCGTCAACTGCATCAACCCCGAGCGGACCCAGACCCCGATGCGGGTCCGCGCGTTCGGCGAAGAGCCCCCCGACACCCTGCTGTCGTCCAAGGTCGTGGCGCTGACCTCCGTCGACGTGCTCGTCTCCGACACGACGGGCCAGGTCTTCGACGTACGCCGCCTCGACCCGGAGGGACTGACCCCGGGTGACCCGGACGCGATCGCCGGCGTCCTGCCCACATCGGAGAACCCCCCCTCATCCCACCAGGGCTAATCAACGTGAAACGACTGATCAAGCGGCTGACCCGTGACGCACCCGCGGCGGCCGCCGTCGCCGCGCTGCTGGCGTCCTACCCGCTGCTGCTGCTCGCCGGGCTCCTCCCCAGCCCGTGGCTGTTCGCCGTCCTCGCCGTCGCGAGCTACGCCGGCGAGCTGTACGCCGACCGGGTGGCCCGCCCGCTGCTCGGCCTGCTGAGCCAGCTCCACCTGGGCGTCACCGTCCGGTTCCTGATGCGCGAGTTCGCCGCGCTGCTGCTGGCCGGGCGCACCCTCGGCGTCGAGTCGCCGGAGTTCGCCGCGCTCGCCGCCGGGCTGTTCCTGCTGCACGGCGCGCGGGCGGCGTACACGGGCCTGGCGGTGTTCACCAACAAGCGCCGCTCGCTGCCGGTGGTCACCCGCAACATCGACCTGTCCGCGCTGAAGATCCCCGACGCGCCGCCGGCCAGGCTGGCCACCGGGCACGTCACGACCTTCCTGTACCTGGACGCGCTGCCGGTCGCCGGCGCGGTGCTGAGCGCCCTCGTCCTGACCCCGGTCTACGGGATCCTCGGGGCGGTCGCGGGGCTCGCGCTGGCCGCCGCGGGAGTGCTCTACCTGCTCCCGCACGCGAGGCGCAACGCCCGCCTCGGCGACAAGCAGCGGGTGCTGAAGGCCGTGGAGAAGCAGGTCCAGGCGTACCGGCCCGAGGTCATCATGTACTTCTCGGGCTCCTCCGACTCGGCCTACCAGGTCAACATGTGGCTCTCGACCCTGGAGCGGCTGGACAAGCGCGTCGTCGTCGTCATGCGCGAGCGCGGCCTGGTCAACCAGCTCGCCCGGACGAAGCTGCCGGTGCTGTGCTTCCCCGGCGCGGTGGACCTGATGAACTTCGACCTGTCGCACGTCAAGGTCGCCCTGTTCGCCGCCAACGTCGGCAAGAACATCCACATGCTGCGCACCCCCGGCATCAAGCACGTGTTCATCGGCCACGGCGACAGCGACAAGGAGGCCTCGTTCAACCCCTTCACCAAGGTGTACGACGAGGTCTGGGTCGCCGGCCGGGCCGGTCGCGACCGGTACGCCCGGGCCCAGGTGGGCGTGCGCGACGAGGACATCGTCGAGGTGGGCCGCCCGCAGCTCGCCGAGATCGCCACGGGCTCGCCCGACGGGCAGGTCCGCACGATCCTGTACGCCCCGACCTGGGAGGGGTGGACCGACGACCTGTTCCACAGCTCCCTGGCCGACATGGGGCCGGCGCTGATCAAGCGGCTGCTCGAGCACGACCCGGGCGTGCGGATCCTCTACAAGCCGCACCCGCTGACCGGCACCCGCGACCCCCGCGCGCGGCAGGCGCACGAGAAGATCGCGGCCCTGCTCGCCGCCGCCAACCGCGACCTGGCCGCCTCCGGCGCGCTCGGCGGGGACGCCTCGGCCGCCGCCAGGCTGCCCGCGCTCGACGCCCGCATCGCCGAGCTGGGCCGCGGCCCGGCCGGGGGCGACGACGCGCAGCGCGCCCGCGACTCGGGCCGGCCGCACGCGGCGCTCGACGCGGAGTACGAGGCCGCGCTGGAGCAGTGGCGGCAGGCGTACTGGGCCGCCGAGGGGCCGCGCGCCCACCGGGTCATCACCGGCCCGCGCCCGCACCTGTACGACTGCTTCAACCAGGCCGACCTGCTGATCAGCGACATCTCCTCGGTCGTCGCCGACTTCATCGCCAGCGGCAAGCCGTACGTCGTCACGAACGCCGCCGGGCTGCCGGACGACCGCTTCCGCGACAAATACCCCACCTCCTCGGCCGCCTACCTGCTGGGCAAGGACCTGGCGGAGCTGGACGACATCCTGCGGGAGATGGAGAAGGACGGCGGCGACAGCATGGCCGCCGAGCGGCGCACGCTGAAGACGTACCTGCTCGGCCCGGACGAGCCGGACGCGATGACGCGCTTCAACGCGGCGGTCAACGCGCTCGCCGCCGCCACGCCCGCCGTACGGCGTGAGCCCTCGCCCGAGGACGCCGAGAGCCTGGCCGCCGAGGCGATCGCCGAGGGCACGCCCGCCGAGGCGCCGGACGACGACGTCTGATGGTCTTCTCCGAGCGGCCCGTGATCATCGGCCACCGCGGCCTCGGCCGCGGGGTCGTCGCGGGCCGCGAGGAGAACACCGTCGCCTCCTTCCAGGCCGCCGCCGAGACCGGCGCCTGGGTCGAGATCGACGTGCGGCGGACCGCCGACGACCGCCTGGTGGTCCGCCACGACGCCACCCTGCCCGACGGACGGGCCGTCGTACGCCTGCCGGCGGCCGAGACCGGGCTGCCGGGGCTGGAGGAGGCGCTGGCCGCGCTTCCTCCGGGGACCGGCGTGAACCTCGACGTCAAGACCGAGTACGAGGACGCGGTCGCCCCGCGCACGGTCGAGCTGCTGGCCCCGGTCCTGCGGGCCCAGACCCGGCCGCTGTTCGTGTCCTCCTTCGACGCGGGCGCGCTGGCGCTGCTCCGCGAGGCCGCCCCCGGCGTGCCGCTGGGCCTGATCGGCTGGCTTCGGTTCCCGCCCGCGATGGCCATCTCCGCCGCCGCCCACCTGGGCTTCCAGGCCGTCTGCCTGCACACCGAGTCCTTCGCCCGCCGCGACGAGCGCACCCCGGAGGACGTCATCGCCGCCGCCCACGCCGCCGGCGTCGAGGTGCTCGTCTGGTGCCCCGGGGCCGAGGAGGCCGTACGGCTGGCGCGCGCCGGCGCCGACGCGTTCTGCGTGAACGACCTCCCGGACTTCCTCGCCTCCTTCACCCGCTGAGTTCCCTCCCGGGCGGCCGGGCGGGATATTCGGGGCGTCCCGGATTCAACGCTCGGGGGCTCTCGCCCGTCCCGGGTGTGACGGACCTTCCGGAGAGGCGCCTTCCTTGCATGACGACCCCCGCTTCGACGCCTTCGTGGCCGAGCGCGCCGACGCCCTGCTGCGGTACGGCTACGTCCTCACGGGCAACCCGCACGACGCGGCCGACCTGACGCAGGAGGCGCTGGTCCGGTTGCACCGGGCGTGGCCCCGGGTGGAGCGCAAGCAGGATCCGGAGAGCTACACCCGGATGATCATGTCGCGGCTGCACATCAGCATCTGGCGCAAGCGCCGCAGGGAGTCGCTGGCCTGGGACCCGCCGGACCTGGCGTACGAGGACGCGCTCCCCACCGGCGTCGAGCGGGACCTGTGGGAGGCCCTGCGGGGCCTGCCGCGCAAGCAGCGGGCCGTGCTCGTGCTGCGTTACTACGAGGACCTGAGCGACGCGGAGATCGCCGCGCTCCTCGGCGTCTCCCAGGGGACCGTCCGCAGCCACGCCTTCCACGGGCTCTCCAAGCTCCGCGCCGCCGTCCAGACCGACTCCGCGTCCTCCTGGAGCACCCGATGAACGACATGGAAGAAGACCTCCGCCGCGTCCTCGGCCGGGCCGCCGAGCGGGCGCCCCGCGCCCCCGGGAAGCTGGTGTCGCACGTCACCGCCACGTCGGTCCGGCGGCGCGCCCGCAGGCGGATCGCGGTCACCGGGCTCGCGGTCGCCGTGATCGCCGGGGGAGTGGCGATCGCGGTGAGCGACCTCCGGCCCGGCGGCGAGGGCCACGCCGCCGCGGTCGCCGCAAGCGCGACGGCCGGCCCGGAAGCGGCGCAGGACGAGGCGGGCGTGCGGGCCCGGCTGCGGGAGCAGGCCGGCGAGGGCGCGTTCCGCGGGGAGGAGCCGATGCGGGACGACCCGCCCCCGTCTCCCCCGCTCAAGCCGGTCGAGCAGGTGTGGCCCGAGGCGGTCAGGAAGGTGCCCGCCGCGCCTGGCGGCAAGGACGTGCACCCGCGCGCGTTCATCGACGACCGCACGCTGCTCGTGGACACGTGGGTGAGCCTGGAGAAGCCCGACGCGATCTACGCGTACGACCTGGAAACGGCCTCGCTGCGCGAGATCGCCAAGGTGCCCGCGCCCGAGGGCACGGTGCTGTTCGCCTCGGACTACGCGGTCGGCTCGGGACGGGTCGCGTGGTGGTCGGCCCGGCGGGCCGGCGGCGGGAAGACGATCGACCTGTGGACCGCCCCCCTCTCCGGCGGGGCGGCCGAGCCGCTGCTCTCCTTCCCCGGCCGGGACCTGGACCACCTGGCCGTGGCCGGGGACCGCCTGGTGTTCTCGCGCGAGGACGGCGGCGTCTACACGGTCCCCCTCGCCGGGGGCGGCCTCCAGCCGGTGCGGGGGGCGGCGGGACGCCATCTCCTGCGGTGGCCGTGGGCCGGCGCGGGCGGCCGGGCGCCGGAGGGCGAGGAGCCCACGTTCACCGAGCTGTGGAACGCCGAGACCGGGGAGAAGCGCACGGCGCTGGTCAAGGCGGGGGAGAGGGCCGTCCGCTGCGGGCTGGCCACCTGCTACGGCGAGAAGCCCGGAGGCGGCTACTTCTACCGCATGCGTGACGGCTCCGGGGAGAAGGCGCTGCCGCACGGGACGTTCCCCATCACCGGGGAGTTCGCCCGCGACCGCTACTACACCGCCCCGTTCCCCGCCGAACGCGGGCTTGGGGGCGCGGCGCTGTACGACGCGGCCACCGGGAGGGCCGCGGACCTCGGCGTCGCGCCCGAGGACGGCGGCGAGAGCGTCGAGACGCCCGGGTTCAGCCCCGACGGCCGCCTCCTCGCGTACCCGAAGGGCGGGGAACTCCACGTCATCGACGCCGACAAACTCGGCTGACGCGACATCGCGCGACGCCGCCGGCCCACGGGGGACCGGCGGCGTCGCACGTCGTCTTGAGGAGTCCCGAGGAGTCCCGAGGAGTCCCGAAAAGCCCTGCGCAGTCCTGCGCAGTCCTGCGCAGGGCTGGGGAGTGCGTCGGATTCCTGGGCGTCAGGGGGTGGAGGCGGGGCGGGGCGGGGTGACCGGCTCGGCGTCGGAGAAGGTCATGCGCAGGTGCTCGACCGTCGTGCTCATCAGGGGCCGCTTCGGCAGGCCCAGTTCGCTGAGCTCCTTGGCGATCGGGTGGTTGCCGAGACGGAGGAGGGCCCCGCCGGGCCGGCCGCGCACGCCGTACGGCCGCATCAGCCAGGGGGTGCGGCGGGTGACGCCGTCGCGGTGCGAGAACGCGTCGAACGAGGTGCGCGCGGCGCCCGCGGGCATCGGCACGCCGGGGCGGAACAGCATGTCCACAACCACCCGGCCGTCCTTGCGGAGCGTGCAGCGTTTGTACGGCGAGGCCCAGCGCAGCTCGATGTCGGACATCTCCTTGGGGAAGCCCCAGATGGAGCGGCCCGCGTCCAGGGTGAAGCCCTGGTTCACCGGCAGCCAGTGGATGAACGCCCCGACGCCGCTGCGGGCGAGGTCGGCCAGCCCGCCCAGCCCCCGGTCGGGGGGCGGCCCGGCGTCGGGGGGCCGTACGAGGAACGCCACCGCGAACTCGTGGTAGGGCCCGAGGTCCCCGTCCACGTAGCGCACGAACGCCAGCGAGCACACCGCCCGGCCCGGCAACGGCTCGGCCACGTCAAGGCCGGAGTAGGCCACGATGGCGCGCGCCGCGTCCGCCCTGACCAGGTACATGGCGGAACAGGCCGCCGCCTCCCGGATCTCCACCGGCATGGTGACGCGCTGCCCCTGCACGAGATGGCTGCTCATCCTCCCAGTGAACCAAGCCCTTGCTCCAGAGTCACGCCTGATAGGTTTCCGATCACTTTCGCCTAGGAGACCCATGAGACATCCCGCCCACGTCATCGTGTCCCCGACCCGCGAGGCGCGGATCGTCGTCGGCTGCTGGTTCGCCGGAGCGCCCCTGGTGCCGGGCGGAGACCCCGTCAAGCTGGCCGTCGGCCTGGCCGCCCTGGCGCTCGCCGTGTGGGGGTGCGAGAGCCGTACGGCCGCCTGGGCCTGGGGGATCGCCGTCCTGACGCCCGTGCGCCGGACGTCGGTGCGCTGGGCCGACGTGGCCGGGATCGAGGTCGCGGGGGAGTCGCGGCGGCACCACCTGAGGCTGCGCCTGACGGACGGCCGGACGGTGGACCTGGCGGGGAGCCGCAGGTTCGGCGCCGCGGAGCCGGGATGGCACCGCGCGCGGCTGCTGGCCCTCCGGGAGGAGGCCGTGGCCGCGGGCACGCCCGCGCCGGGCGGTTCCCCGTGGCCGAGGACGGTCTGCGCGCTGCTCCTGCTGCCGGTGGCCGGGTTCGGCGGGGACCACCTCCTCGGCGAGCTGAAGCGTGCCGCCGCGCCGCTCGCGCTCGGGGGCGTCCTGGAGTTCGCGGTGCTCGCCGTGCCGGTCGTCGTCGCGGTGCTGGTGGCCAGGCGACGGTCGGACGGCGGCCTGCTGTGGGGGTTCTCGGTGTTCGTCGGCGGTCTCACCGCGCTCGGGCTGTGTCTCCTGTACGCCGGACGGGTGCCGTACCCGCGACGGCGGCGGGCTCCGGAGCCCGCGCCCAGGATTCCAGGCGCTTGACGAACTCCGGTGCGTGGTCCGGCCAGTGGTAGCGGGCCCGGGCCCGCTCGTGGCCGCGCCCGCCCATCGCCGCCCGCAGCCCGGGGTCGTCCCGCAGGTCCAGCACCGCCCGTGCGACGGCCTGGGCGTCGCCGTACCCGACGACCACCCCGCAGCCGGCGTCGCGGACGATGCCGGCGGGCAGCGGGAGCGGCGTGGTGACGACCGGGAGGCCGCGCGCCATGTACTCGATCACCTTCGTGGGCAGCGAGTGCCGGTGGTTGGGCACGTCGTGCAGGAGGGACAGGCCGGCGATCGCGCCCTCGGCCATGCGCAGCGCCCGCTCGTTCGGCACGTAGCCGTACCAGTCCAGCAGTCCCTCGCGCTGGGCCTGCCGGAGCATCTCCCGCACCTCGGCGTCGGCCGCCCCGATCAGCTCCAGCCGCACGCCCCGGGGGGCGAGCAGCCGGGCGACCTCGACCAGGTCCGCCGCGCCGCGCGCGAGGGAGAGCTGCCCGACGTACACCACCCGGTCGCGGCCGGTCGCGGCGGAGGGCCGGTCGGGCACGTAGGCGGTGTTGAGCACCACCGGGTGCTCCCGCGTGAACCGCTCGGCGTAGGCGTCCTCGGCCAGCAGCAGGTGGACGCGCTCCTCGGCGCGCCGTTCGAGCCGCCGGACCAGCCCCGCCAGCGGCCGCCTGAGCCGGTCGGGCACCCACTCCTTCGTGGCGAGCGCGCCGGCCGTGTCCTCGTGCACGTCCCACACGGTTGGCGGCCTCCTGCGCGGCAGCGCGAACAGCAGCTCCGGGTCGTGCACCACCAGCAGGTCCGCGTCCCTGGCCGCCTTCCGCAGCGCCTTGCGCGCGGCCCGCAGCGCGTGCAGCCGCCGCCAGCCCACGGCCCGCGGCACGTCCACCGCCGTGACCTGCCGCCGGGGCGTCACGTTGCAATGGCTGAACGGCGCGATGTAGACGACCTCGTGCCCGGCCTCCAGCAACGCCGAGATCTGCCGCCGCATGATCCGGGCGTCCTCGGGGTGATGCACCACAGTGCAAACGCAAACGCGCATGCCCTCACGCTCTCCGCCCCCCGAAACCCCAGCGAATGCCGCGAATGAACAGCCGGCCAACCGCCCCTGAACTTCTCCCGCCCGGACCTTCCGGAACGTTCCAGGAATGGCGGGCAAGGAAATCCCCCGGCGCCACGCTCTGAGTGATCACGCGGTTTCGGGCGCGGTGCGGCGATGACCGCATGATCACGGCGAGGAGCGGGCGCCGGGGGAAGGGGAGCGGGTTCAGAGGAGCTCGGCGGAGGCTCTCGGCAGGACGCCGCGGGTGTCGAAGAGGAGGCGGGCGCCGGTGGCGAGGGCCGCCGCGTCGTAGGCGCGGTGGGCCGTGACCAGGATGGTCAGGTCGGCCTCCGCGGTGGCCTCGGCCAGGTCCGCCGCGCGCGGGATCGGGACGCCGTCCACCGTCCAGGAGTCCACGTACGGGTCGTGGTAGGACACCTGCGCGCCCCGGCGGAGGAGGCGCGTGGCGACCGCGTGGGCGGGGGACTCCCGCTGGTCGGCGATGTCGGGCTTGTACGTCACGCCCAGGAGGAGGACTCGGGCGCCCCGCATCGCGCGGGCGTGCCGGTTGAGCAGCTCGGTCGCCCGTTCCACGACGTACGCGGGCATACGGGCGTTGATCTCCTGGGCCAGTTCCACGAAGCGGAAGGGGTATCCCAGCGTCCGCACCTTGTACGACAGGTAGTTGGGGTCGATGGGGACGCAGTGGCCGCCGACGCCGGGCCCCGGGTGGAACGCCGCGAAGCCGAAGGGCTTGGTGGACGCGCACCGGATCGCGTCCCACAGGTCCACGCCGAGCTCGTGGCAGAAGACCGCCATCTCGTTGACCAGGGCGATGTTGACGTGCCGGTAGGTGTTCTCCAGGAGCTTGGCCATCTCGGCCTCGCGTGTGCCCCGGGCCGGGACCACCGTGTCCACGAACTTGCCGTAGAACGCCGCCGCCCGCTCGCCGCACTCCGGCGTGTGCCCGCCCACGATCTTGGGCGTGTTGCGCACGCCGTACACCTCGTTGCCGGGGTCGATGCGCTCGGGCGAGAACGCCAGCGCGAAGTCCCGTCCCGCGCGCAGGCCGCCCGCCTCCAGCAGCGGGCGCAGCACCTCGTCGGTCGTGCCGGGGTACGTCGTGGACTCCAGCACGACCAGGGCGCCGGGCCGCAGCCGCGCGCCGATCGCCGCGCCGGCCGCCCGCACCGCCGTCAGGTCCGGCCCGCCGTCGCCGGTCAGCGGGGTCGGCACGCAGATCACGATCGTGGCGGCGGAACCCAGGACGTCCTCGCTCGCCGTCGGCTCGAAGCCCGCCGCCAGCATCGCCGCCACGTCCTCGTCCGGCACGTCGTCCACGTGCGACCGGCCGCCGGCCAGGCCGCGCACCACCGCGCCGTCCCGGTCCAGGCCCGCCACGGCCAGCCCGGCCCGGCACGCCTCCCGCGCCAGCGGCAGCCCGACGTATCCCAGCCCGACGACGACAAGATCGAAATCGCGCACCGAATTACCTCCAGGAATGACCACGACCGGCAACATAACGGCGAATTCCGGACGGGCCGCCGCCGTACCGGGGATTTCCCGGGTTGTTAACTCGGCGGCCATTCGAGGTTCCGGGAATTCGCCGGGGGACTGCATTTCACTGGCCCGGTGAGCGTGAAACCCGATCCCGAGCTGGTACGGCTGCGCCGGGCGCTGCGGGAGCGCGACGGCCGCATCCAGGAACTCGCGGCGCGGCTGGCGGCGGTCGAGGGCTCGGTGACGCTGCGCGTCGGCCAGACCCTCGTCGGCGCGGCCCGCCGTCCCGGCCGCCGGATGGTGCGGCTGCCGCGCGACCTGTACCGGCTGTGGCGGACGAGCGCCCGGACGGACGTGCGCGAGACGAGCGAGCGGCCCGCCCCCGCGCCGTCCCAGACCGAGGCCCCGGGGACCGTGCCCAGCCCCTTCCTCGGCCTCACCGAAGAGGAACGCCTGCTGGTCGCGCCCCGGGACCGGCTCGTGATCGCCGGCGTGCTCACGCCGGAGGCCGTCGCCGCGCTGGAGCCGTACGCGCACGTCGTGCCGCTCACCCCGCACGCCGCCGAGCTGGTGGGCGACCTGCGCGACCCCGACCTCGTGCTCATCCAGGCCGCCGCCTGCACCGGGCACGGCCCCTGGGCGCACCTGGGCGACCCCGCCGCCACCGACCGCGAGCGCCGCATCCGCGAGGTCATCGCCTCCAGCCAGATCCGGGGCCGGCCGGTCGTGCTCTGGCGGGACGCCCCCGCCGCGCCCGGCCTGCGCCGCCTGCCGGTGGACGAGGTGGTCGAGGGCGACCTCGGCGTGCCGCTCCACCTGTACAACCCGATCGCGCTGGACCCCGCCCGGTCGCGCGTCCCCCTCGTCCACACCGCCGGACCCCGCCCGCCCGAGGTCCCCGGGCCGGTGGCTCACGCCGTACGGCACGAGCCGGCGCGCTTCCGGGAGCACGCGGTCGCGGTGGTGGACACGGAGGCGGCGGCGCTGCGGGCGCTGGCGTGCGGGGCGCGCGTGGTGAGCACGGTCCCGGTCCCCGGCGCGGCCCACGCGCCGGACGCGGCATCCCTCGCGGCGGAGACGGCCGCGGCGGTCGGGGCCGGGCCGCGCACGGAGGAGGAGCAGCGCGAGGTCACGCGCCGCCTGTTCGCCGAGCACGCCCTGCCCGTGCGGCTCGCCGCGCTGCTGTCGCGCCTCGGCCTGGACGCCGGCCCGCTCGCGAGCCGCCGCGTGTCCGTGCTGGTCACCCCGGCCGCCGGGGACCCGCGCACGCTCGCGGCCGAACTGCGCGCCCAGACGCTCGCCCCGGCCGAGATCGTGCTCCCCGCCGAGCTCGGCGCGACCGCCTCCGAGCTGCCCGGGGTCCCGGTACGGCTCGCGCCCGGCGGCGGCTGGGAGGGACTGGTGGCCGCCGCGCGGGAGCCGTACGTCGTGCGGTGGACCCCGGGCCGGGGCCCGCACGCCCTCGCCGACCTGCTGTGCGCCCTGGAGTGCTCGGGCGCCGACGCGATCGGGATCCGGCCGCCGGAAGCGGCCGGGAACGGCGGGACCGCGAACGGCGCGCTCGCCGGGGAAGGGCTCGCGGCCGCGGGGATCAGGGCCGCGGGGCTCGGGGACGCGGGGGCCCGGGGCGGGACCCGGGGGCCCGCGGCGGGCTGGGCGTTCGGCGCGGAGGCCGGGCTGGAGCCGGTGCTGATGCGGCGCGACCTGGCCGCCGTGCTGGATCCGGCCGCGTGGGCGCGGGGCGGGGCCCGGCTGCTCGCGATTCCCGGGGGATGAGCCCGCGCCGCACGCGCGAGCCGTACAGAAGCCGAAACATCGGGGAAGGACAACCCTTGTCGCTCTTGACGCACATGCCGCTCTCGCCGGAGTCGCCCGCGCGGCCGGTCCGCGCGCTCGTCTACGGGGACGTGGACCTCAACCTGATCGACGGGTCCGCGATCTGGGCGGTCTCGGTGGTGCGCGCGCTGCGCGAGGCGGGCTGCGAGGTCACGTTCGTGCTCAAGTCGCCCGTGCGCACCGACAGGCTGACCGCGCCGCTGGCCGCCCTCCCCGGGGTCACGCTGCGCAGGCCCCGGGAGGAGGGGCTGACGCCGAGGACGCGCAGGTCCAGGCGGGGCATGCCGCCGCACGTGGCGGCGGCGGTGCTGGCCGGGATCGACGAGGAGGCTCCGCACGACCTGCTCGTCGTGCGCGGGCGGCGGGTGTCGGCCCAGCTCGCCCTGGCCGGGCGCTTCGCCGGGCGCATGTGGACCTACCTGACCGACGTGCCGCAATCCCTCGGCGACCTGACCGACGGCCTGCGGCGCGAGCTCGACATGATCGCGCGGGCCTCGCGGTACCTGCTGTGCCAGACCGAGGAACTGCGCTGCTTCCTGGAGCAGATCGTGCCCGCGACCTGCGGGAAGAGCGTGCTGTTGCCGCCGATCGTGCCGCCCCCGCCACCGGTGGTGCGCACCGGGCACCCCGTCGTCCGCCTCGTCTACACCGGCAAGTTCGCCCCGGCCTGGAAGACGCTGGAGATGACCGGCCTGCCGGCCCGGCTGGAGGCCGCCGGGGTCGCCGCCGAACTGCACATGATCGGCGACAAGGTCCACGAGCACCCGCCCGGGTACGCCAGGGAGATGCGGGCGGCGCTGAGCGGCACCCCCGGCGTGATCTGGCACGGCGGCCAGTCCCGCGAGGACACGATGCGGCTGGCCGGCGGCTGCGACTTCGGCCTGTCCTGGCGCGACGAGTCCCTGGACGCGAGCCTGGAGCTGTCCACCAAGGTCCTGGAGTACGGCGCGCTCGGCCTGCCCGTGATCCTCAACCGCACCCCCATGCACGAGGCGCTGCTCGGCTCCGACTACCCGCTCTACGCCGCGTCCGAGCAGGACGTCGCCGAGGCCGTACGGCGGGCCACCGCCGACCCGTCCGTACGGCGGCTCGCGGCGGACCGGTGCGAGAGCGCGGCAAGGCGGTTCAGCCTCGACGAGGCGGCCCGGCGGCTCCGGTCGTACCTGGCCAGGGCGTTCCCGGCCCCGGTGCGGGCCACGCCGCGCGCCACGACGGCGCAGGCGGGGCAGACGGCGCGGGCGGGGCAGGTAGGGCAGACGGCGCAGGCGGGGCAGACGGTGCAGGCGGGGCAGACGGCGCGGGCGGCGCAGGTGCGGGCGGTGCCGGAGGTGCCCGCGGCCCCGCTGAAGGTGGCCGTGGCCGGGCACGACCTGAAGTTCCTCACCGGGGTGCTCGAACACCTGCGGGCGGTGCCCGGGCTGGAACTGCGCCTGGACCGCTGGCACGCCCTCAACCGCCACGACGAGGCCGCCAGCCGTGAGGTCCGGGACTGGGCGGACGTCGTGCTCTGCGAGTGGGCCGGGCCCGTCGCCGTCTGGTACTCCCGCCACAAGCGCCCCGGCCAGCGGCTCCTGGTCCGGCTGCACCGCTTCGAGCTGTACCGCCGCTGGCCGTACCAGATCGACATCGGCGCGGTGGACGCGGTGATCTGCGTCAGCCCGCACTACGCCCGCCTCACGCGCGAGCGCACCGGCTGGCCCCGGGAGAAGGTCGTCACCGTGCCCAACTGGGTGGACGTGGACCAGCTCGACCGGCCCAAGCTGCCCGGCTCGCAGTACCGGCTCGGCATGATCGGCATCGCGCCCATGCGCAAGCGGCTCGACCTCGCGCTGGACGTGCTCGCCGCGCTCCGCCGCCGCGACCCCCGTTACACGCTCGCGGTCAAGAGCAAGCTGCCCTGGGAGTACCCGTGGATCTGGCAGCGGCCCGAGGAGCGGGAGGGCTTCACCGCGTGCTTCGAGCGGCTGCGCCGGGACCCGCTGCTGGACCAGGCGGTCGTCTTCGACCCGTTCGGCCCGGACGTCGCGGCCTGGCTGCGCCGCGTCGGCTGGGTGCTGTCCACCAGCGACGACGAGAGCTTCCACCTGGCCCCGGCGGAGGGCATGGCGGCGGGGGCGGTGCCCGCGCTGCTGCCCTGGCCCGGCGTGGACACGATCTACGACCCGCGCTGGGTCCACGAGGACCCCGAGGCCATGGCGGCGGCGATCGCCGGGATCGTCGAGGGCGGCGCGTGGGAGCGGGAGTCCGCGGAGGCCCGCCGCCAGGTCCGCGACGCCTACGCCCTGGACACGGTGAACGCGCTGGTCCTGGACCTGCTCACCGGAAGAGCGCCCGCGCCGGAGGCTCCACGATCCAGCGCGCGGCCGACCGTACCGGCGGCGAGCTGAGCGTCACGGCCACGGCCAGGCTCGACACGGCGATCACCGCGACCCCCTCGGGCCCGCGCATCCAGGGCAGGTCCAGCCAGCCCAGCTCGCGCGCGGCCAGCACCACGAACCCGTGGAGCAGGTAGACGTACAGCGTCCGCGAGCCCAGGGAGCTGAACCAGGTCCGCCGCCGGGGGATGAGCGCCAGCACGGCCAGCGCCAGCACGGCCCCGATCACGAGCGTCGCCAGCCGCATGCCGGTTCCGGTGAGGACGTCCAGCCCGAGCGTGTCGTACTCGTACCGGAAGTACACCCACCGCCGCTTCACCAGCGGCGCCAGCAGCACGGCCGCCGCCGCGGCCGCCGCGAGCACGCACGCGGCCGCGGCGCGGACCGCCCGCCGGTGCAGGAAGGCCAGGTGGCGGGGCCGTACGAACAGCCCGGCCACGAAGAACGGGAGGAGCCCGAAGAAGCGGTCCACGCTGAACTCGGCGGGCAGGCTCACGGCCCCGGCGGCCAGGCAGATCAGCACGGACGCGGTCACCGGGGCGCGCAGCCGCTGGAACACCGGCGTGGACAGCCGCCACAGCAGCAGCGCCAGCAGGTACCAGTTCAGCCAGGCCGGTTCGGTGACGCTCAGCGTGAACGGCTGCCCGAGCAGCTTGCGGAAGACCGCGTAGGCCACCTCGAAGACGAGGTACGGCACGAGCAGCGTCTCGAACAGCCGCAGCCCCCGCTGCGTGCCCCGCCGCCAGAAGTTCCGCGACAGGTATCCGCTGAGCAGCACGAACAGCGGCATGTGGAACGCGTAGACGAACACGTACGCGGCCCGCCCCGGCCGGTCGCCGGACAGCGACCACACCGCGTGCCCGAACACGACGAGCGTGATCGCCACGAACTTCACGTTGTCCAGGTACGGCTCGCGCCCCGCCCGCCGTCGCACGCCCCCCTCGGCGTACGCCTCCGGCCCCGGGCCCTGAGCCTGAGCGGGGACCGCCACGTCCGCGCGGTGCCGTCCGCCGTGGTGTGTGAACACAAGCGCCCTCTCGCATGCGGCAACCCCGTTGAGACAGGGAGTGACACGACGCTACCGAGCGTGTTCACGAGGGCGAGGAAGACCCGCCGACCTGGTACGACTTTTGCTCATACACCCCCAGGGCGTCACCCCGGGGCCTCCGCGTTCCGGCGGTTCCCGCTCCGCCGGCGCCTGTTCCGGGCGGCGCCTGTGTCGCGCGGAATCTGCTCCAGGGGGCACCTGTTCCGGGCGGCGACTGTGCCGGGCGGCACCTCCTGGCGGCACCTGCTCCGGCGGTGCCCGGCGGGGGCGGCAGGCGGTGCGGGCGGTTCCTACTCCAGGCGGCAGGGGTTGGTGTTGCCGTTGAAGGCGCCCACGTTGGCGGGGAGCTTCACGTTGGCCTTGACGCCGCGCCAGTCGTCGCCGATGACGAGCTGGATGATCGGCCCCCCGGCGTCGGCCTGGGCGCCGGCCGCGGGCGCGCCGGAGTTCGGGTCGAGGCGCTGCGGCTTGACCTTGGCCTTCTCCGGGGTGACCGGGCTGAGGAGGCGCCCGGCGACGGGCTTGGCGTAGTCCTCGCCGCCGGCCTTGGAGAACAGCACCATGGTCTTGGGCCGGGCGGTGCCGTCGGCGCGCGGCGCGTTGCCGGTGCCGGCGATCTTGAAGCCGTGGCCCTTGAGCAGTTCGGCGGCCTCCTTGGCCAGGCCCGGCTTGAGCGTGCCGTTGAGCACCTGGACCCGCACCTGGCCCGGCTTGACCACCACGGCGGGCTTCGCGCCGGCCGAGGCCGACGGGGCGGCCTCGGGCACCTCGACGTCGCTGGCGATCGCGCGGAACAGCTCCGAGGCGGCCGGCTCCCGCCAGGCCACCCGGTTCGGGTCCTGCGGCCAGGCGCCGCTGGGCACCGTCACGAACTGCATCTTGCCCGCCGACATGCCCCGGGCGCTCTGCGCGATCTCGGTGAGCGTCTGGACGTCGAGGTCCTGGTCCGTGGTGATCGAGCCCATCGTCGCGGACAGGAACTTGGTGAGCCGCCCGGGGTTCGTCAGCAGGTCGCCGCTGGTGGCCTTCTTGACGACCTGGGCCAGGAAGATCTGCTGCCGCTTGATCCGGCTGAGGTCGTCCTTGGCCACGCCGATGTCGCGGACCCGCACGTAGCCCAGGGCCTGCTCGCCGGTGAGGTTGTGACGGCCCGCGGCCAGCTTGATCTTGGCCTTCTTGCTGTCGATGGGCTTGGGGAGGCAGACCTCGACGCCGCCCAGGGCGTCCACGATGCGCTTGAAGCCGGTGAAGTCGACCTTCACGAAGTGGTCGATGCGGATCTTGGTGAGCTGCTCCAGCGTCTTGGTCAGGCACTTGATGCCGCCGACGTTGAAGGCCTCGTTGAGCATGGCCAGCCGGGGCGGGATCTTGCCGCCGTTCGGCGCGTCGCACTCGGGCATCTGCACCATCGAGTCGCGCGGGAAGCTCACCAGCAGCGCCTTGTCCCGCTTGGGGGAGATGTGCATCAGCATCATCGTGTCGGTGCGCTCGCCCTCGAAGCGGCCGTACTTCGCGTTGGCGCCGTTGCGCTGGTCGGAGCCGACCATGAGCACGTTGAGCGCGCCGGTGACCAGCTTGGGCGGGCGGTTGCCGAGCCCCTGGGTGAAGTCCTCGGTCTTGCGCGCGCTCGCGATCTGCCGGTAGGTCAGGTAGAGACCGAGGGAGGCGATGACCATCACGCAGGCCATCGCGATCGAGATCCACGCGAGCACGTGCGTCTTGCCCTTGCGGCGCGGCCTCCGCGGCGCGTCGAAGGGTTCGGCTTCGTGGTCGCCGCGGCGTTCTCTCAGGGCGACGTTGCGGTGCTCGCTCACTGGACCCAGATGCTAGATCACGCCTGGCCCGGAAGGGGGCACGATCGACTGATTCGTCCCTTGATCACGCATTACCCCCTCGAACGGCCGACTGGCGGCTCAGCATACCCAGAGCATTCCTCGGGCGGGAATCCGCCAGGTGAAACCTTGACGAGAAGGCCCGCCGTCATCGCCGAGGACAGAAGCGCCAGAGGCACCGCGGGCAGGACGTAGCGATAGTCGAACTCGGCGACCGCGACGGGCATCGCGAGAAGCGCGGCCGAGAACAGCCAGGGGAGCGCCACGCCGGCCCCCGGCGCCCGCCGGGCCCGCGCGGACAGCCGCGCGGCGAGGGGGAGGAGCAGCGCGAGGAGCAGGGCCAGGCCGGGGAACCACACCTTCTCCTGGTAACCGCGGACGAGGTCGGCCCAGGGGCGTTCGACGCGCGTCTCGACGGGGCCGCGTTCGTAGCGCCGCGCGAACATCGCGCCCTTGGTGGTCGTCGGGTCCGTCGCGAGGGGCGACGCCGAGGCGGGGAACTCGTAGGCGTCGTAGACGGCCCGGCTCGGGAAGACCTCCCGGGTCCAGGTGAACGACCTGGCCAGGTCCCGCAGCACCACCGCCGCGTAGTCCAGCGGCTGCGCCCGGATCGCGCTCATCGCGAACTCCATGGCCAGCGCGTTGTTCTCCGGCCTGAACTGCACTCCGGGCAGCCGCCGCAGCGGCGAGGAGTGGTCCCAGATGTAGTACTGCGTCCCGGGCCGCCGCCCCGGCGGCCGGTCGTCGCACAGCACGCGCAGCCGTTCCGGCGGGTCCATCCGCGCGCAGTCCGCGAACACCATCGTCCGCCCGTACAGGATCACCCCGTCCGCGGTCGAGGTCGCGAGCACCCCGTGCGCCGCCTGGAACCACAGCGCGTACGCCGCCACCGGCGCCACCCCCGCGACCAGCGCGACCACGGCCGGGACCGCCCGGCGCCACCCCCGCCACGCCCGCGCCCGCACCGCCAGCCACCCGGCCAGCAGCACCAGCAGCGGCAGCCCGACGGTCCGCGTCACCGCCGCGACCCCGAGCAGGGCGCCGCAGGCCAGCCCCGCCCGCCACCCGAAACCGTCCCCGCCGGCCACCCGGGCCGTGTGGCCTCCGCCGGCCACCTGGGTCGTGTCGCCTCCGCCGGCCACCCGGGCCGTGTGGCCTCCGCCGGTCGCCTGGGCCGTGTGGCCTCCGCCGGCCACCTGGGCCGTGTCGCCTCCGCCGGTCGCCTGGGCCGTGTGGCCTCCGCCGGCCACCTGGGTCGTGTCGCCTCCGCCGGTCGCCTGGGCCGCCTCGGCCGTACCGGCCGTCTGGGTCGCCTGGGCCGCGTCGGCCGTACGGCGGGCGGGGCGCGGCCAGAGGGCGACGGCGACGGCCGCGACCACGCAGAACGTGAACAGCGTGTCCGACAGGAGAAGGTGTTCGAGCTGGACCTGGTAGGGGTCGAGCAGCACGGGGAGCGCCGCGAGCACGCCCGCCCAGCGCGGCGCGCCCCGCCGTACGGCCACCGCGTAGACCAGGGTCGCGATCCCCAGCCCGAGCAGGTGCTGGACGGCGGCCACCAGCCCCAGCGAGTGGAACGGCTCCAGCGCGCGGAGGAAGAACGCGTACCCCGGCGGGCGGATCAGGTCGGGGCGCGGCCGCATCGCCGTGACCATGTAGGAGAAGGAGTCGGGGAACCACAGCGCCGGGCGGTAGCCGAGCATCGCCACCAGCCGCAACGCCGCGCCAGCGGCCAGCGCCGCGCCGAACCAGGCGTGCCGCCTCACCGGCCGTTCCCCTCCGATACGCTCACAAGATTAATGAGGATGTCGGCGTACGCTACCTGGTCACACGCGCTCGCGCGCGGAACCGCTGCCCCGGCCCTGGCGTTCGCCGGCTGGCTGGTGGCCGTGCTCCCGCTGCTGCTCGCGGGGATCTTCCGCCCGCTGCCCGCGCTGCTCATCGGCGTGCCCGTCGCGGCCCTGGTGACCTGGTGGGGCGTGCGCCGGGTGCCGGCGATCCCCGGGCTGGGCTGGGGCGTGCTCGCCGTCGCCGGGGGCTTCCTGCTGTTCAACGGCGTCATGCACGGCGAGCAGCTCATCCTGCGGCGCGACCCGGCCTCCTACGCGCAGTACGCCATCTGGCTGGCCGGGCACGGCTCGCTGCCGATCCCCGCGGATCCGGCGGCGTTCGGCGGGCCGGACCCGTCGCTGGTGTTCGAGAGCATGGCCTTCTACCGGGCGGACGGGGGGGTGTCCCCGCAGTTCATGCCCGGGTACCCGCTGGTGCTGGCGGTGGGCTCCTGGCTGGGCGGAGTGCGCGGCCTGCTGCTGATGCCGCCGCTGATCGGGGCGCTGGCCGTGCTGGTGTTCGGCGGCGTCGTGGCCCGGCTCGTCGGCCCGCGCTGGGCGGTGCTCGGCGCGGGGGCGCTCGCGGTCTCCCTGCCCCTCATCTACACCGGGCGGACCACGCTCAGTGAGCCGCTGGTTCTCGTGCTGCTGTTCGGCGGCATCGCGCTCGTGCTCGACGCCGTCGCGACCGGCTCCCGCGTGCTCGGCCTGCTCGGCGGGCTCACGCTGGGCCTGTCGCTGCTGGTCCGCATCGACGGGCTGCGCGACGTCCTGCCCGCCGTGGCGTACGCCGGCCTGCTGATCGCGCTGCCCCGGCGCCGCCGCGTCGGCGTCCCGCTGGCGGCCGGCCTGTTCCTCGGGGCCGGGGTCGGCTTCCTCGGCGGGTACCTGCTGGCCGGGACCTACCTGAAGCACCTGCGGGACTCCCTCAACCCGCTCCTGCTGCTCAGCGCCGCCGTGGTGGCCCTCACCTCCGCCGCCGTGCTGCTCTGCTGGGACGGCCGGTTCCTCGGCGACTCCCGCGCCCGCCGCGTGGCCGGGGCCGTGGCCGCCGCGCTGGCGCCGCTGCTGGTGCTGGCGCTCACCGTGCGGCCGTGGGTCCAGCAGGTGCGGCGGGTGTCCACGCATCCGGAGGACAAGCTCACCGAGAGCTTCATCGGCCACGCCCAGCGCGCCAACGGTCTCGCGCACGACCCCACCCGCCTCTACACGGAGTACTCCATGTGGTGGGTGATCTGGTACGTCGGCCTGCCGCTGGTCGTGCTGGGCGCGGCCGGGGCCGCCGTGCTCCTGCGGCGGCTGTCGCGGGGCCGGGAAGCGCGCTGGCTGCTGCCGCTCGCGGTGGTCGCCTGGACCACGGTCGCCACGCTGCTGCGGCCCGCGATCACGCCCGACCACCCGTGGGCCACCCGGCGCCTGGTGCCCGTGGTGATCCCCGGGATGATCCTGCTCGGCGTCTGGGGCCTGAGATGGCTGCTCGACCGGTACGGCATGCCGCGGCGGCTCGTCGTGATCGGCGTGGTCACCGCGCTCCTCCCGATCGTGTTCGTGTCCGCCAGGACCGCGTTCGTGCGGGTCAACGCCGGGGAGGTCGCCGCGATGGACCGGCTGTGCCGGCTGATCCCGCCGAACGCCTCCGTGCTGATCGTCGAGCGCGTCACCGCCGACCGGTTCACCCAGGTCGTGCGGGGCATGTGCGGCGTCCCCACCGCGCGCCTGGGCAAGGGGATCCCCGAGAGCCGGGTGACGGCGGGCACGCGCGTCGTGGAGGCCATCCGCCGCGCGGGCCGCGTCCCGGTGGTGCTCGGGGCCGAGGAGACCAACGTCACGCCGTACGGCCGCCCGGTCCACGCGATCAGCCTCCGAACCAGGCAAGATGAACGTTCCCTGGTCACGCCGCCGGACGGCACCTACAACCTCAGGTTGGACGTATGGCTCACACGGCCGTGACAGGGGAGTATTCTCGCCGCACGTGAGCATGTCCCCGGTTCCGCCCCTCGAAGACGACGCCCCCGCGCCCTACGTCACGATCGTGCTGCCCTGCTACAACGAGCAGGACCACGTGATCGACGAGGTCGCACGCATCTCGCGCGCCATGGACGAGAGCGGGTACAGCTATGAGCTGCTCGCGATCGACGACTTCTCCACCGACGAGACCCTCGCCAGGCTGGAGAAGGCCGCGCCGGAGTACCCCAACATGCGGGTCGTCGCCTTCCATCGCAACGGCGGCTCCGGGACCGTCCGCCGGATCGGCACCCAGCAGGCGCGCGGCGAGATCGTCGTGTGGACCGACGCGGACATGACCTACCCCAACGAGCGGATCCCCGACCTGGTGCGGCTGCTGGAGACCGACAAGAGCATCGACCAGGTGGTCGGCGCGCGCACGTCGGAGCAGGGCTCGCACAAGTTCCTGCGCGTCCCGGCCAAGTGGTTCATCCGCAAGGTCGCCGAGCGCCTGGCGGGCACCCAGATCCCCGACCTGAACTCCGGGCTGCGGGCGTTCCGCAAGTCGGTCTCGCTGCCGTACCTGCGGCTGCTGCCCCCCGGGTTCTCCTGCGTCACCACGATCACGCTGGCGTTCCTGTCGAACCAGCACGACATCAAGTACGTCCCGATCGAGTACAACAAGCGGGCCGGGCGGTCGAAGTTCCACTTCGTCTCCGACGCCTACCGGTACATCCTCCAGGTGCTCCGCATGGTGATGTACTTCAACCCGCTCAAGGTCCTCATGCCGCCCGCGCTGTGGCTGATCGTGATCGCGCTGGTCAAGGGCGTGATCGACGTGATCCGCCGGCAGGACTTCTACCTGCCGAGCAACACGGTGATGCTGTTCCTGTCCGGCCTCATCATCGGCTCGATGGCGCTGCTGGCCGACCTCATCGTCCGCTCCCGCGACGGCTAGGAGCCGCATGAAGATCGCCCTGGTCGGGCCCGCCCACCCCTACAAGGGCGGCGGCGCGCAGCACACGACCGAGCTGGCCTGCCGGCTGGCCGAGGCCGGGCACGAGGTCGTCATCGAGTCGTGGAAGGCGCAGTACCCGGGCTTCCTTTACCCGGGGCAGCAGACGATCGACTCGCCGGAGGGCCGCCCGTTCTCCCCGGTCCGCCGCCGCCTGTCCTGGCGCTCCCCGGCGGGCTGGGCGCTGGCCGGGCGCCGCCTGCGGGCGTACGACCTGGTGGTGCTGGCCGTGCTGAGCCCCGTCCAGGTCCCGCCGTACCTGGGCATCCTCGCCGGGCTGCGCGGGCCCCGCCGGCCGCGCGTGATCGCCCTGTGCCACAACGTCCTGCCGCACGAGGCCCGCCGGTACGACGAGCGCCTGATGCGCGCGCTGCTGGGCCGCGTGGACGGCGTCCTCACGCATTCCCCCGAGCAGGCCGGGCTGGCGCGCGGGCTGACCGGCGCCCCGGTCTCGGTCGCGGCCCTCCCTCCGCACCTGCCCGCCGCGGGGAACGGGGCGGGCGAGGCGCGCGAGCCGTACCGGAACCTGCTGTTCTTCGGCCTCGTCCGCCCGTACAAGGGGCTGGACCTGCTGCTCCGCGCCCTCCCGCCCGGGGTCTCGCTCACGGTCGCCGGGGAGTTCTGGGGCGGGCTCGACGACACGAAGGCCCTGATCGCGGAGCTGGGCATCGGGGACCGGGTGACCCTGCGGCCCGGATACGTCGCCGCCGAGGACGTCCCGGGGCTGTTCGCGTCGGCCGACGCCCTGGTGCTGCCGTACCGCTCGGCCACCGCCAGCCAGAACGTCTGGCTGGCCCACGAGCACGGCCTCCCGGTCATCGCCACTCGCGTGGGCGCGCTGGCCGACCACGTGCGCGACGGCGAGGACGGCCTCCTGGTCCCCCCGGACGACGTGCCCGCCCTCCGCGACGCGATCACCCGCTTCTACGAGCCCGGCGAGCCCGAACGCCTCCGGGCGGGGGTGAAGCCGGTCGATCCCGCGCCCTTCTGGCAGGACTACCTGCACACCCTGCTCGCGCTCTGACCCCTGTACGGCTCGCGCCGCCCCGGCCTTGATCCGGAGCGGGTGAAGCACGCGGGGCGGCGCCTCAGCTCCGGCCGTTCCGGCCTCGGGGCTCCACCTCGGCATCGGAGGTCGCCGCCTCCGCCGCCGAGGTCGCCGGCTCCGCCGTACGGCGGCGGGTCCTGAGCTTCTGGCGGTTGCCGCAGCGGTCCATGGAGCACCAGCGGCGGGTCCCGGGGCGGGACGTGTCGAGGAAGAGCAGCAGGCAGTTGTCCCCGCCGCAGCGGTGGACGCGCCGGACGCGGTCCGGGCTGGAGAAGAGGGCGATGGCGTCCCTGGCGACCTCGGAGAGGTACTGGGAACAGGTGGCCGGCGATGCCCAGACCGACTCGAAGGTCCCGGTCAGGGCGGGTACCAGGGACGGCCGGGCGGCGAACTCGTTGAGCACCGGCTCGTAGGAGAGGGGAAGCCCCCCGGCCGCGCTGTCGGCCAGGCGCTGCACGCCGGCCCGCAGGCGCTTCGCGTCCTCCAGGTCGCCGGGCTCCTCCAGGACCGGCGCGGGCAGGCCCAGGCCCGACCGCTCGATCCAGCGCGCCAGGTCCCCGGGCGCGTGCAGTTGCTCCCACTGGGCGAGCACGCCCTCTTCCCCGCCCGTGAGCAGGAACTCCATGCACAGCGCCCCGGGATCGAACCGGAACCGCTGCCCGTCCCGGCCCTGGAGCACGACCGCCTTTGCCGTACGCATGGGATCAGTGTAGCGTGGGTACACCGGTTAAACCGGTGTAGCCGACGAAGGAGATGAGCGATGGGCGCCGAGGCCGAGTTGATCGAACTGATGGAGAGGGCGTGGGAGGCCAACCGCGACGGAGACGCCGCCTTCTATGACCGCTTCCTGGCGGACGAGGTGCTGAGCGTGTCCCAGTGGGGCGTCGTGGACGACCGCGACGCGATCCTCAAGGGGTTCGCCGAGAACCGGAACCCCTACACCCGCACCGACCAGTCCGACCACCGCGTGGTCTGGCTCGACGAGAACAACGCGGTGCATTCGAGCAGGGTCGAGATCGACGTCCTCATCGGCGGCACGGACGAGCAGACGATGCGCGTCTACGCCACCAGCGCCCTGACCAGGCGCGACGGCGAGTGGAAGTGCGCCGTCTTCCAGATCACCCCGGCCCCCTGACGCCGGCCTCATGACGCCTGCCCCCTGAAATCGCCCCCTGAAATCGCCCCCTGACGCCGGCCCCGGCCGGACGGGCCCGGAGCCGGGGCGCACGTGAACGGCCCCGCCCGGATCCCGGGCGGGGCCGTTCGCTTCGCGGGGCTGCCGCGCTCAGTGGGACGCGGCGGCGACGGGCTCGCCGGCGGCCGGGGCGGCGGAGCCGGGCCCGCGGTCCCGGATGAGGACGAAGGAGAGGACGGCCGCCGCGAGGACCCCGGCGGCCCCGGCGGCGAAGCTCAGGGTCATCGCGCCGGTGAAGGCCTCGTGCGCGGTGGCGATCAGCCCCCGGTCGCCGCTCGCGAGCGCCCCGGCGATGGACCGGCGGGCCGCCTCGGGGGCGTCCGCCGGCATGGCGTCGGTGTATCCGCCGGCCAGGAGACTGCCGAGGATCGCGACGCCGAGCGCGGCGCCGGCCTGCTGCACGGTGTCGTTGAGGGCGGAGCCGACGCCGGCGTGCTCCTGCGGGACCGCGCCCATCAGGGCGGCGGTGGCGGCGGGCTGGGCCATGCCGCCGCCGATGCCGAACAGCACCAGCGCGGCGGCCACCATGCCGAACCCGTCGCCCGGCTCCAGCGTGGCCAGCAGCCCGAAGCCCCCGGCCAGGACGGCCAGCCCGGCGGCGGTCAGCGGCCGGTTGCCGACCTTCTGGCCCAGGCCCGCCGCGACGCCGTTGACCAGGATCACCGCCGCCGCCATCGGGATGAGCGCCAGGCCCGCCTGGGTCGGGGTGTAGCCCAGCACGAACTGCAGGTACTGGGTGATGCCGAGGATCAGGCCGCCGTTGCCGATCTGGACCAGCACGAGCGAGAGGCTGCCGCCGCTGAAGTTGCGGTTCCTGAACAGCCCCAGCGGGACCATCGGGTACGGCGTGCGCAGCTCCCAGACCACGAACGCGGCCAGGCCGAGCACGGCGACGGCGGCCGAGACCAGGGTGCCGGGGTGGGTGAGGCCGTGCTGCGGGAGGGCGATGATCGTCCAGACGAGCGCTGTGAGGCCGGCGGTGGACAGGATCGCGCCGAGCGGGTCGGGCTTGCGCCACGGGCCCCGCGACTCCGGCATCCAGACGAACGCGGCGATCACGGCCACCACCACGACCGGTACGTTGATCAGGAACACCGAGCCCCACCAGAACTCCGCGATCAGCGCGCCGCCGACGACGGGGCCGCCGATGAGGCCCACCATGAGCACCGAACTCCAGATCCCCATCGCCTTGCGGCGCTCCTGCTCGTCGAACACGGTGATGAGGATGGACAGCGTGCTCGGCATGACGAGCGCCCCGCCGATGCCCATGAGCACGCGCCCGGCGATGAGCTGCCCGGGCGTCCCGGCGTAGGCGGCGAGCGCCGACGCGATCCCGAACGCGATCAGACCGATGATCATTATCCGGCGGCGCCCGTAGCGGTCGGACAGGCTTCCGGCGGTGAGCAGCAGCCCGGCGAAGACCAGGATGTAAGCGTCGATGATCCACTGCATGTCCTGGGTGGTGGCCCCCAGGTCCTGGGTCAGCGACGGGATCGCGACGGTGAGCACACCGTTGTCCACCACCAGCACGAGCGTGCTGAGGCAGAGCACGATCAGGATCAGCCACCGGCGTGGATGACGTTCCACGACAACTCCCTTCGAACGGTGTGCGGCGATTCCGAACACTGTGCGGTATGTCGAACACTGTACGGTCGTCCGCACACTGTTCGCAAACTCGCACACCGTTCGAGAGTCCGCACGCCGTACGGCGGTCCGCACGCTGTGCGGCGGGAGGGCTATGCTGGGGCGCCGGATGAGAGGAGAAGCAGGTGGAGGACCAGCCGTTCCCCTCGGTGTGGACCCGGCCGCGCCGGAGCGGGCGCGCCCAGCCCGCGCTGAGCAGGGAGCAGATCGTCGCCGAGGCCCTCCGCCTCCTGGACTCCGAGGGCATCGAGGCGCTGAGCATGCGCCGCCTCGGCGCCGCGCTGAACGCGGGCGCCACCTCGATCTACTCGCACGTCTCCAACAAGGACGAGCTGATCGAGCTGGTGATCGACGAGGTCTACGGGGAGGTCGAGGTCCCCGAGATCACCGATCCGTCCGCCTGGCGCGAGGCGGCCGGCGCGCTGGCCCGCGAGCTCCGCGCGACCATCCTCCGCCACCCGTGGATCATCTCGGTCCTGGACGAGCTCGGCCTGTCCTACATGGGACCCAAGCTCATGAACCTGTCCGAGGGCATGCTGAACCTCTTCGAGGCGGCCGGCTTCGGGCTCGTGGAGGCGGACCAGGCCGGCAAGTTCCTCCTGGGCTACGTCCTCGGCACCGCCTCCACCGAGGCCGCCGTGCTCACCCGGCTGGCCCGCACGGGCTGGGACGAGCGCGCCTGGTCCGAGAGCGTCCGCGCGGCGGCGACGGCCCTCGTGCGGACCCACCCCCGGATGAGCGCCCTCTACGCCGCGCAGGAGCACCGGGAGCCGGACGAGTTCCGCGAGTCCAGCTTCACCTACGGCCTGGAGCGGGCCCTGGACGGCCTGGAAATCAGGCTCCGCGCCCTCCGCTCCTGACCGCGCCGTCTCAGGAGGCGGTGGGCACCGGGCTCTCGGAGTCCGCGGGACTCTCCGGCGCGGCGCGGCGGGCGCGGCCGAGGACGAAGCCGAGCCCGGCCCAGGCGACGTCGGCCAGGGTGAAGGCGACCCGGGAGACGATGGCGATCGCCAGCGCCCGGCCGGGATCCAGGACGGGGGTCAGGGCCAGGACCATGGCCCCCTCGCGGACGCCGATGCCCGCGGGGATCACGACCGTGAGGATGCCGGTGGACCAGGCCAGGCCGTACGCCCCGGCGGCGACGAGGTAGAGCCCCCAGCCGCCGTCGCGGACGTCGGCCAGGAGGAGCCACAGGTGCACGCCGTACAGCAGCCAGCCGAGCATGGTCCAGGCGGCGGCGCGGGCCATCGTCCGGACGGTCGGCAGAGGGAGGGGCTCCCGGCGGAGGATCCGGAACAGCAGGTTGAGGAAGAATCCGACGATCCTCGGGTGCAGGCAGACCAGGACGACCGGGGCCAGCGCCATCATCCAGGCGTAGTCCGCGGCGGCGGCCCCGGAGACGAGCGGGAGGGTCGCGGCGGCCAGCGCCAGGGCGCAGGCCAGGGACGTCGCCAGGCCGAGGACGGTGGCGGCGAAGATCCCCCGGGCGGTGGCCTTGTGATCGCGGCCCAGCTCGGCCATCGCGGCGAAGGACCAGACCGAGCCGGGGATGTACTTCGCGAGCTGCCCGACGAACAGCACGCGGGAGGCGACGCGGAGGGGGAGCGGGGAGCCGAGCCCGGCCAGGATGTCGCGCCAGGCGACCAGCATGCAGCCGAGGCCGGCCATCAGCGCCGCGAACGTCCCGGCCACCGACCACCAGGAGAGCTGGGCCAGCGCGGCGCGCGTCGAGTCCCACTGGGTGGCCAGGCCGTACCCGCAGAAGGCCAGGGCGATGACGGCGAGGAGAACCCGGAGTAGGCGACTTGCCCGGAGTCGGCTTAGCACCGCCCCAGGCTAGCCGCAAGCGGCCACCGCCAGGTCAGGTCCCCGATAAGGTGGCGCCATGGCACGGCAACGCGGCTCACAGCTCGCATACTCGGAGTTGCAGGCCGCGATGCTCGACGAGGGCAAGCGGCGCACCAAGGCGGCCAAGCTCATCGCGGTCCTCACCCACTTCCTCGGCCGCGCGGACCTGTCCGGCCTCACCGTCGCCGACGTGGGCTGCTCGGCCGGGTTCATCGCCGACGAGCTGGCCGGGGCCGGGGCGGCCCGCACCCTCGGGATCGACATCGACGTGCCGGGCCTGCGCAGGGCGCACGACAGGTTCGGCGAGCGGGTCGGGTTCGTGTGCGCCGACGGAGAGCGGCTGCCGTTCCCCGACGGGTCGATCGACGTGATCGTGTTCAACCACATCTACGAGCACGTCGTGGACCCCGACGCGGTGCTGGCCGACATCCGCCGCGTGCTGTCCGACGACGGCGTGCTCTACCTGGGCCTGGGCAACCGGCTCGGGGTGATGGAGCCGCACTACAAGCTGCCGTTCCTGTCCTACCTCCCGCCGTCGCTGGCCGACCGCTACGTCCGCGCGTCCGGCCGCGCCGACCACTACCACGAGCGGTTCCGCACCCGGCCGGGCCTGCGGCGCATGCTGCGCGACTTCCACGTGTGGGACTACTCCCTGCCCGTGCTGGTCGAGCCTGAGCGGTTCGCCGGCGGCGACGTCGTGCCGGGCGCGGTGTCCAAGCTGCCGCCCGCCGTCCTGCGCGGGCTGCTGCCGATCGTGCCGACCTACCTGTGGGTCGCGACCAAGACGCCCCGCCGCCCGGCCGGGCCCGCGCTGCGCCACGCCCCGCAATACGTCCGCACCCGATGATCGGGAAGCGCGGGCTGAAGCGCCTGCTGCGGGCCGCGTTCCTGCTGGCCGCGGTGGCGCTCGGCGCGTACGCGCTGGCCGACCAGTGGCCCTCGGTGCGCGGCGGGCTGGCCAGGCTCACGCCGGGCGTGATCGCCGGGTCCCTCGCCGCCGTGCTCGCCGCGCTGGCCGCGAGCATGATGACCTGGCGGGCGCTGCTGGCCGACCTCGGCTCGCCGCTCCCGGTGCGGCCCGCCGCCCGCGTCTTCTTCGTCAGCCAGCTCGGGAAGTACATCCCCGGCTCGCTGTGGCCGGTCCTGGCGCAGATGGAGATGGGCCGCGACCTCGGCGTCCCGCGCGCCCGCAGCGCCACCGCGTTCTTCCTCAGCCTGCCGGTCTACGTCGCCACCGGGCTCGTGCTCGCCCTGGTCACGGTCCCCGGCGAGCAGGTGTACGGCTACGCGTGGCTGCTGCTGCCGCTGCTCGTGCTCCTCCACCCGCGCATCGTCAACGGGGTCCTGGGCCTCGGCCTGCGGCTGCTCCGCCGCGAGCCCCTCGAACGCCCCCTCACCTTCGGCGGGATCGGCCGCGCCTTCCTGTGGGCCTTCGCCGCCTGGCTGCTGTACGGCGCGCACCTGGGGATCCTGGTCGCCGGGCTCGGCGGGGCGGGGCCGCGGGCGTACGTCCTGTCGGCGGGGGCGTTCGCGCTGGCGTTCTGCCTCGGCATCGTCGTGATCGTGGCCCCGGCGGGCGCCGGTGTCCGCGAGGCGGCGATGGTGGCGGCGCTCGCGCCGGTGCTCGGGGCCGGGGCGGCGCTCACCGCCGCGCTGTGCTCCCGCCTGATCGTCACCGCCGGAGACCTGGCCTCCGCCGGGATCGCCGCCCTCGTGGCCCGCCGCCGCGTGCGCGCGGCGGCCCTGCCGGAGCCCGGATCCGGCGACGCGCCCGGCGGACGCCCGGACTCCGCTCCCGGCGATCAGGCCGTTCACCCGCACTGATACGCGGCGGGCGCGGACGCCCCCTGAACACACCAGAAATAGGCCGGTATTGCGCGGGGTCCCGCAATAGAGTGGGCTGGTAGTGGCAGAACCAACTGGGTACTCGAAGAGCTGGTTGCCGAAGAGACCGGTCCGGCCGGTGAGCGGCCGGCCGGGAGAGCCATGGAGGGGAGCGATCCGCAAGTGGGGCCTCGCGTGCTCGTCGACGCCGCCGCCGTGCCGGCCGACCGCGGCGCGCTGATCAGATATGTCGACGGCCTCGTCGCCGCGCTCGGACAGGCCGACGCCGACCTCGCCGTCGTCTGCCAGCGCTCGGACGCCGAGCGCTACGGCCGGCTCGCCCCGAACGCGCGCATCCTGCCGGGCCCGCCCTCGATCACGCACCGGACCGCCCGGCTGGCGTGGGAGCAGACGGGCGTGCCGGTGCTCGCCCAGCAGGTCGGCGCGCAGGTCATCCACGCGCCCTACTACTCGATCCCGCTGCGCTCGGGCCTGCCCACCGTGGTGACCGTGCACGACGTCACCTGGTTCACCGAGCCGGAGCAGCACAGCGCGGTCAAGGCCAGCTTCTTCCGCTCGGCCACGCGCACCGCCGTACGCCGCGCCGCGCGCGTCATCGTGCCGTCCAAGGCCACCCGTGACGAACTGGTCCGGGTGCTGGCGGCCGACCCGACCCGGATCGACGTCGCCTACCACGGCGTGGACCACACGCTCTTCCAGCGGCCCGGCGAGGCCGAGGTCAAGCGGGTCGCGCACCGGCTCGGGCTGCACGGCGAGCCGTACGTCGCGTTCCTCGGGGCCATGGAGCCGCGCAAGAACCTGCCCAACCTGATCCGCGGGTTCGCCTCGGCGGTCGAGGGCATGTCCGACCCGCCCGCGCTGGTGCTGGCCGGCGGCGGCTGGGACGACCAGGTGGACGCGGCCGTGGGCTCGCTGTCGGGGTCGGTGCGGGTGATCCGGCCGGGCTACCTGCCCTACGCCGACCTTCCCGGGTTCCTCGGCGGGGCGCTCGTGGTGGCGTTCCCCTCGCGGGGCGAGGGTTTCGGGCTGCCGGTGCTGGAGGCCATGGCCTGCGGCGCCCCGGTGCTCACCACCCAGCGCGCCTCCCTGCCCGAGGTGGGCGGCGACGCGGTGGCCTACACCGAGCCGGACGTCCAGAGCATCGCCGTCGCGCTGCGCTCGCTGCTCGACGACCCCGCGCGCCGCGCCGCGCTGGGGGAGGCCGGGTTCCACCGGGCCAGGGAGTTCTCCTGGGCGGCCTCCGCGCAGGCGCACATGGACTCTTACCTACGTGCCGTCGAGACGCGATAACCTCGCCGTCTATGGACAAACCCGTTCCGGGGGCCGCGCCGGCTTCGGACTCGGCCTCGGCTTCGGCTCCTCCCTCGGCTGAGGCGATCCTGCTGGTCGGCGGTCAGGGCACGAGATTGCGCCCGCTGACCGTGACCACCCCCAAGCCGCTGCTCCCGACCGCGGGCGTGCCCTTCCTGGCCCACCAGCTCACCCGGGCCCGCCGGTTCGGCGTGCGCCACGTGGTGTTCGCCACGTGCTACCAGGCGTCCATGTTCGAGGAGGCGTTCGGCGACGGCTCCGCGTTCGGGCTGACCCTGTCGTACGTCACGGAGGACGAGCCGCTGGGCACCGGCGGCGCGATCCGCAACGCGGCCGGGCGTCTGACCTGCGGCCCGGCCGACCCGGTGCTGGTGCTGAACGGCGACATCCTGTCCGGGCACGACATCGCCGCGCAGCTCGCCCTGCACCGCGAGCGCGACGCGGCCGTGACGCTGCACCTGACCGAGGTGGAGGACCCCTCGCGGTTCGGCTGCGTGCCGATCGACGGCGACGGGAAGGTCACCGCGTTCCTGGAGAAGACCCCCAACCCGGTCACCAACCGGATCAACGCCGGCTGCTACGTCTTCCGCCGCTCGGTGATCGACGAGATCCCGTACGGCCAGGTCGTGTCGGTCGAGCGCGAGACGTTCCCCGGGCTGATCGAGGGCGGCGCGACCGTGCTGGGCTACGCCGACTCGACGTACTGGCTCGACGTGGGCACCCCCGAGGCGTACGTCAAGGGCAGCCGCGACGTGGTGCTCGGCCACCTGGGCGACCCGGGGAAGGAGTCCCTGGCCCTGGAGGGGGCCTCGGTGGCCGCCGACGCGAAGGTGTCCGGCGGCACGGTCGTGGGCCGCCGCGCGGTGATCGGCCCCGGCGCGGTCGTCGAGGGCAGCGTGATCTTCGACGACGCCGTGATCGAGGAGGGCGTCGTGGTCGTCGACTCCGTCGTCGGCGCGGGCGTGCGCGTCGGCGCGGGCACGGTGCTGCGCGGCGCGGTCCTCGGGGACGGCGCGGACGTCGGGCCGCGCAACGAGCTCCTCGCGGGGGCGCGGGTCTGGCCCGAGGTGAAACTCCCCCCGGGCTCCGTCCGTTTCTCCAGCGACGTCTGATCCCCCACTGGTACCGGTGTCCGATGCCTGACCTACCCGGGGCCGCCCGCCCGGCGGCCCTCGCCCAGATGGCGCATATGTCGCGCCGCCACCGTCCCTCGCGCGCGGCGCTGGCGCTGCTCGCCGCGATCGCGTGGACGGTCTTCGTCACCGTCCTCATCGCCCTCGACCTGTGACGCCCCAGGCCGCCACGGCGGGCCGCGCGCGCGACTGGCGGCCCGGCGGGCCGCTGGACGTGGCGCTGACCCTCGACCCGCACCGGCACGGCGGCGGCGACCCCACCTGGGGTTCCACGCCCGACGGGGCGCTCTGGCGCGCCTCGCTCACGCCGTGCGGCCCGGGCACGCTGCGCCTCTCCGTCCACCCGTCCGAGGGCCGCGTGCACGGGCGGGCGTGGGGGCCGGGGGCCGAGTGGCTGCTGGAGACGATGCCCGCGCTGCTGGGGGCCGAGGACGACCTGGCGGGGTTCGAGCCCGTGGACGGGCCGGTCCGGGAGGCGCACCGGCGGCGGCCGGGGCTGCGGCTGAGCCGGAGCGGGCGGGTGTTCGAGGCACTGGCCCCCGCGATCCTGGAGCAGAAGGTGGTGGGCCGGGAGGCGTGGCGGGCCTGGCGCTACCTCGTCCGCCGGTACGGCACGCCCGCGCCGGGGCCGGGGCCCGAGGGGCTGTACGTGGTGCCGCCGCCGCGGGCGTGGATCGCGATCCCGTCCTGGGAGTGGCACCGCGCCGGGGCCGAGGCCGTGCGCGCCCGCACGATCATCACCGCGGCGCGGGTGGCGGACCGGCTGGAGGCGGCCCCGGACTCGGCGACGCTCGACCGGATGCTGCGGTCCCTGCCCGGGATCGGGGTGTGGACCTCGGCCGAGACGCGGCAGCGGGCGCTGGGGGACCCCGACGCGGTGTCGGTGGGCGACTACCACCTGCCGTCGATCGTGGGCTGGGCCCTGACCGGGCGGAAGGCGGACGACGCGGAGATGCTGCGGCTGCTCGCGCCGTACGCCGGGCACCGCCACCGGGCGGCGCGGCTGATCGCGCTGACCGGCGCGCGTCCTCCGGCGCGCGGCCCCCGCATGGCCGCCCGCGACTACCGCCGCATCTGATCGCCGCCCGCGCCGCCCGCCGGGGGACGCTCGCACAGCGGGCGGGCGCGCACCACCTCGGCCGTGGCCTCGCGGAACGCCGCGAGCACCGCCGCCACCGTCGGGCGCTGCGCCGCGCCCTGCCGGGTCCAGACGCACATGCGGCGGCGCTGGTCGAAGTCGGTGACCTTGAGCAGCGCCATGCCGGGCAGGGCCCGCGCCGCGACGAGGTCGGCCATGAACGCCACCGCCCGGCCGTTGATGACCAGGTCTATCAGGACGTACAGGTCGTTCGTCTCGTACCGGATGCGCGGGTCGAACCCGCCCAGCTCGGTGCACGCGCGGATGACCAGCTCACGGTGGCGGGTCCCGGGAGAGCCGCAGACCCACGACTCCTCCGCCAGCGCCGACAGCGACACGGGCCCGGTCGTCGCCGCGAGCGGGTGGGCGGCGGGGATGGCCAGCCAGACCGGCTCGTACAGCAGCGTCTCGGCCTCCAGCCCGGGCGGGCGCACCATGGGCAGCATCTCGTACTCGTTGAACACCAGCAGGTCCACCTCGCCCAGCGCGAGCGCGTGGATGCCCGAGTCGGACTCGTCGTCCACGACCTCGATGTCCAGCTCCGGATACCGCTCGGCCAGCGGTCCCAGCGACGGGATGATCACGTGCAGGATCGAGGTCTGGTACCCCATGATCCGCACGTGGCCGTGCACGCGGCCGCTCGCCGCGACGGTCTCCTCGGCGGCCAGCTCGGCCTGGGCGAGCAGCGTGTCCGCGTGCGCCGCGAGGACCTCGCCCGCGGGCGTGAGCCGTATCCGCCGGCCCACGCGCTCGTGCAGCGGCACTCCCACCTCCCGCTGGAGCCGGGCGAGCTGCTGTGAGACGGCGGAGGCGGTGTAGCCGAGCGCGTCGGCGACGGCGCTGACGGTGCCGCGCTCACGTAACTCGCGCAGCACCTGGAGGCGGTGCAGATCCAGCATGTTTCAGATTCTCTAATGGGTTCACCCAAGAATGTCTCGATGGACGTGAACAGTCCGGGTCGCTGACACTGGAAGTGCCGCCGGCGGCCACCCGCACCGCACGCGGCACCCGCGGGATCCCACACGCTCATCACGGTTTCTTGAAGGAGATCCCATGCTCTGGATCGTTCTCGCCGTCCTCGTCGCCCTGGCCGTCCTCGGCCCCCTGTTCGGCAGCGACAGCCGCGACGGCCTCGACTGGCAGCCCAACGCCTTCTGGCGTACGCCCAGGCCGCGCCGCCGTACGCCGGTTCCGCCCCGAATGGGTAATGGATTCGCTCATGTGCGGACTGGTGCGGATCGGGCACCGTTTCACCCCCTCGCGTCCGGGTAGTCGGCCGGACGTGAGGTGATGCCCGCCGGCCGGGGGAGCCGGCGGGGGCTGACGACTTACGGGGGGCCTCGCATGACCACGGAGAGCCAGGTTCAGGAGCTGATCGGCAGTGATGTGATCGGCTCGGACGGGGAGCGGATCGGCGCGATCGGACAGGTCTACCTGGACGACAGCACGGGCCGTCCGGAGTGGGTGACGGTGCGCACCGGCATGTTCGGCAAGCGGGAGAGCTTCGTCCCGCTGGCCCAGGCCCGGCGCGCGGGCAACGAGCTGCACGTGCCGTACACCAAGAACAAGGTCAAGGACGCGCCGAACGTGGAGGCCGACGAACGCCTCTCCGAGCAGGAGGAGGCGAACCTCTACCGCCACTACGGCATCTCCCAGGCGCAGGTCCCGACGCAGCCGGGCATGCCCGGCACGGGCACCACGTCCCGGGAGACCGCGGGCGCGGGCGCGGGAGGCCCGGGCCGGCACGCGGCGCCGGGCGGTCCCGACCAGCGGTCGCGGGGGCAGGCGCCCACCGGCCGCGTCCAGGACGAGGCGGCCATGACGGCGGCGGAGGAGCGCCTGCGCGTCGGCAAGGAACGCCAGGAGGCCGGCCACGTCCGCCTGCGGAAGTGGGTGGAGACCGAGGAAGCGGACCGCAAGGTCCAGCTCACGCACCAGGAAGCGGTCGTGGAACGGCACCGCATCGAGGACGGCCGTCCCGACCAGACGCGCGACCTGGGCGAGGACGAGGCGGAGATCACGCTCTACGAGGAGCGCCCGGTGGTCTCCACCGAGCAGGTCCCGGTGGAGCGGGTCAGCGTACGCCGTAAGGACGTCCCGACCGAGGAGACCGTCCACGGCAAGGTCCGGCGCGAGCACATCGACGTGGACCGCGACCCCGAGCCCGGGCGGACTCAGCGCGGCGCGCCCGACCCCGGCTCCGACCGGCCGGACTACGGCCGTCCCGGGCAATGACGCCCTCGCCGGCGGCCAAGCGCTGCGAGAACCCGCCGCCGACGCCCCGCCCCGCCCGGCGGCGGCCGACGCCGCGGGCCACGGAGTGGCAATCGCGGCTGACGTGCACGACCTCGCGGTCCCGGTGATTGCGCGACGACGAGCCCGGCCCCGCGCCGGGCTCGTCGGCGTCAGTTGACGGTCACCGCGTCGCTCACGGGCCGGCCGCCCGCCGGGGCGGCGGGCCGGTTCACGATCTCGCCGCGCGCGGTGAGGGTGGTGGACCCGCCGCCGTCCAGGTTGATCGCCTCGCGCGCGCCGAGGCCGCGCATGAGGCGGGCCGCCTCGGGGAGCGTCATGCCGGCGCTCCACCGGGGGCTCCGGCCGTCCACCGCCGCCAGCAGGAGGTTGCCCCGGGCGTCCACGCCGGCCAGGGTCCGCGGGTGGCGGCGGACGATCTGCGTGAAGGTGCCCTTGCGGCCCAGGTCGCGCGGGGAGATGCGGACCTCGCCGCGGCGCAGGATCGCCACGTTGCCCGCCGTGGCGTAGTCGGGCCGGATGGCCCGGCCGGTGCGCTGGTCGATGATCAGCGTGGAGACGCGCAGGCGGCGGCCGAGCTGGGCGTGGGCGCGCAGCCAGGCGGCGGCGCGGCCGGTGCCCTGGAGCACGCTGCCCCGCTCCGGCGGGTCGCCCGGCGCGGACCCGGACTCCCGCTCGCGCACGCTCAGCACCGTGCCGTCCTCGGCCAGTTCGGCCTCGACGCCGTCCACGCGGGGGAGCCGCGCGCCGTACTCGGGGGTGAAGAGGATGAGGTCGTCGCCGTCGTTCGCGCGGTTGACGCCGGTGATCGCGCGCCAGGCGCGGCCGGCGCTCACACGCTGGCGGGTGGTCAGGTCGGTGACGCGCGCCCGGCCCCCCGTGATCACGAGTGCGGGGTCCGAGCCGTCCCGGGTCTCGCTCAGCAGGCGGCCCTCCTGGACGTACACCCCCGCCGGGTCGCCGGGGGTGTCGGTGCCGATCCGGAAGAAGCCGCCGTTGATCGCCGCCGTCGCCATCGGGGCCATCTCGCGCACGGTCTCGGCGTCCGCCAGGGTACGGCCCGACGTGGTCCGCACGACCGCGTGGCGCGGGTCCACCCGCAGGTAGCGGACCCGCCAGGGGCCGGGCGTCCACCGCCCCAGGGTCGAGGTCTCGACCACGGAGACCGGGAAGCCGCCGCGCGGCGTGCCGTCCTCGTCGATCCAGCGCAGCCGCTCCAGGCGGGCCGCCTCCCGGCCGGCCTCGGCCCGGCCGGCGAACCGCCCCACCCGCACGGTCTGGCCGAGGACGCGGCGCGGGCCCCCGGGCCGCAGGCGGGGGACCACGACGTCCTCCCTGATCGCGGGAACGCCGTGCCGGGCGAGCTGCCCCACCAGGTGGTCCGCCGCGTCCTCCCGGCCGAACAGCCGCCCGCGCCCGTCGAAGTGCAGCACGACCGTGTAGACGTCGGCGGCCGGCGGGCTGCCGCCGCCGATCCGCCCGAGGAGCACGCCGGGCGCCAGCCGTACGACGCGGTGGGAGCCCGCCGCGCGGCGCCGGGCGCCCTCCGCCGCCCGCTCCGGCCCCCGCTCCGCGAGCCGGGAGCCGCCGAGCGGGAGGCCACCGAGCGGGAGGGCACCGAGCGGGAGGCCACCGAGGCGGGCGTCGCCGAGACGGGCGTCGCCGGGCCGGGGCGCGATCCGCACCGGCCCGAAGCCGAGCGGGTCCTTCTCCGCGCGCGCGGCCCCATCCCCGGGGCGTACGGCCCCGGCCCGGGCCGCGGCGTGGCCGTACGGGATCGCGGCGTGGCCGTACGGGATGGCGGCGTCGCCGGACCGGGTCGCGGCGACGGCCGGAGTGCAGGTGAGGGCCAGGACGGTGCTCGCCGCGGCGGCGAGGAACCCGCGCAGGGGCCTTCCCCCGGTGACCTGTGTGCGCATGCCCCGTCTCCCCCTTCGGCGTGGCCGCCCGCATCGTAACCCCGGGGGTGCGCCCGCCGACGGGGGTTAGGGAAGATCTAGAACTTGGCCGGGGTTAGTTTGTGTTCATGGACCCCACACCCACCGCGGCCGCGACGCGCCGGGCACTCGCCCGCGCCCGGGACGGCAAGACCCTCGACGTGGCCGAGGCGACCGTGCTCCTCCAGACCCGGGGGGAGGACCTGGACACGTTGCTCACGTACGCCTCACGGGTGCGGGACGCCGGGCTGACGGCCGCCGGCCGGCCCGGTGTGATCACCTACAGCCGCAAGGTCTTCATCCCGCTGACCCGCCTGTGCCGCGACCGGTGCGGGTACTGCACGTTCGCGACCGCCCCGCACAAGCTGCCCGCGCCGTTCCTGTCGCCGGACGAGGTGCTGGAGATCGCGCGCCAGGGCGCCGCGCTCGGGTGCAAGGAGGCGCTGTTCACGCTGGGCGACCGGCCCGAGGACCGCTGGCACCAGGCGCGGGAGTGGCTGGACGCGCACGGCTACGACGACACCCTGTCCTACGTCCGCGCGATGGCGATCCGCGTGCTGGAGGAGACGGGCCTGCTGCCCCACCTCAATCCGGGCGTGCTGAGCTGGCGTGATCTCCAGCGGCTCAAGCCCGTCGCCCCGTCGATGGGGATGATGCTGGAGACCACCTCGCGCCGCCTGTTCGAGGAGAAGGGCGCGGCCCACTACGGCTCCCCGGACAAGGACCCGGAGGTACGGCTGCGCGTGCTGGAGGACGCCGGCCGCTCCAACGTGCCGTTCACCACGGGAATCCTGATCGGCATCGGCGAGACGGTCGCCGACCGCGCCGAGTCGATCTTCGCGATCCGCCGGGTCTCGCGGGAGTACGGCGGGATCCAGGAGGTCATCGTCCAGAACTTCCGCGCCAAGCCCGACACGGCGATGCGCGGCATGCCCGACGCCGAACTCGAGGAGCTGGCCGCCACGATCGCGGTCACCCGCCTCGTCCTCGGCCCCCGCGCCCGGGTCCAGGCCCCGCCGAACCTGGTGGACTCCGAGTACGCCCTGATGCTCCGCGCCGGCATCGACGACTGGGGCGGGGTCTCCCCGCTCACCCCCGACCACGTCAACCCCGAGCGCCCCTGGCCGCACATCGACGACCTCGCGGCCCGCACCGCGGACTCCGGCTTCACCCTGCGGGAGCGCCTGACGATCTATCCCGAGTACGCCCTGGCGGGCGAGCCCTGGCTCGACCCCAGGCTCCACGCCCACGTGGCCGCCCTCATGGACCCGGAGACCGGGCTGGCCAGGGAGGACGCGATCCCGGCCGGTCGCCCCTGGCAGGAGCCCGACGGCGGCTGGGCCGAGGCGGGCCGCGTGGACCTGCACGTCACCATCGACAGCTGGGGCCGCACCGCGGACCGCCGGGACGACTTCGAGAACGTCTACGGCGACTGGGACGCCCTGCGCGACCGCGCGAGCGCCGCCCTCGACGCCGCCTCCGGTCCCGCCCCGGCCATGAGCCCCGGCCCGGCCGGCGGCGCGCTGCCCGCGGCGCCCGCCGGGGTCGCGGACGGTACGGCCGGGGGCGGCGCGGGCGCGAGCCGTACGGGGAACGGCGCGAGCCGGACCGGATCGGGGCTGGAGCAGGCCGGGGGGTACTCCGCGGCCGAGGTGCGGGCGGCGCTGGCGGCGGCGGAGCGGGACCCGGCGGGGATCTCCGAGGCCGAGGCGCTGGCGCTGCTGCACGCGTCGGGGGAGGAGTTGGAGGCGCTCGCGCGGCTGGCGGACGGCCTGCGCCGGGAGGCCGTGGGGGACGACGTCACCTACGTCGTGAACCGGAACATCAACTTCACGAACGTCTGCTACACCGGCTGCCGGTTCTGCGCGTTCGCCCAGCGGCGCACCGACGCCGACGCGTACACCCTCTCCCTGGAGCAGGTGGCGGACCGGGCCGAGGAGGGCTGGCTCGCGGGGGCCACCGAGGTGTGCATGCAGGGCGGCATCCACCCCGACCTGCCCGGGACGGCGTACTTCGACATCGCGCGGGCGGTGAAGGAGCGCACGCCGGAGATGCACGTCCACGCGTTCTCGCCGATGGAGGTCATCAACGGCGCGACCCGCACGAACATGTCGATCGAGGACTGGCTGACGGCGGCGCGGGAGGCGGGCGTGGACTCGCTGCCCGGGACGGCGGCCGAGATCCTCGACGACGACGTGCGCTGGGTGCTGACCAAGGGCAAGCTGCCGACGCGCGAGTGGATCGAGGTGATCACGACCGCGCACCGCGTGGGCATCCCGACCACCTCGACCATGATGTACGGGCACGTGGACACGCCGCTGCACTGGGTGCGGCACATCCGGCTGATCCGGTCGATCCAGGAGGAGACGGGCGGGTTCAGCGAGTTCGTGCTGCTGCCGTTCGTGCACCACAGCGCGCCGATCTACCTGGCGGGCGTGGCGCGGCCCGGGCCGACCGCGCGCGAGAACCGCGCGGTGCACGCGCTCGCGCGGATCCTGCTGCACGGCGCGATCCCCAACATCCAGTGCTCGTGGGTGAAGCTGCGCGACGAGTTGTGCCGCGAGGTGCTGAACGGGGGCGTCAACGACCTCGGCGGCACGCTGATGGAGGAGACGATCAGCCGGATGGCCGGATCGGAGAACGGCTCCTACAAGACCATCAGCGAGATCGCCGAGATGGTCGCGCCGACGGGCCGCCCGCTGCGGCAGCGCACGACGGAGTACGGCCAGGTCGGCGAGGAGCGCGCCCGGGCGGCGGCGGCCAGCGACGGCGTCTGCCAGAGCGTGCGGCGGCCGACCCTTCCTCTTCTGACATAGGCGGATATCTCGGGGATTGCGGTTTATGGAGAGTGGCGAATAGGAAACTGATCATTTGAAATACTTGCGCGGTAAGTAGGGGGGACTGCGAGAATCGTCCCCCTGCCCTGACCCGTGAGTGTTTCAAGGAGCGCCGTGGCCGTCGGACGTCACCGCGCCGCGACCGGCCGACGTCGAGCGGGCCTGTCCCCGGCCAGGAAGATCTCCCTGCTCGCGGCGCTCGCCGTGCTCGTGGGCGTGGCCGGGGTCTCGACCGTCGTGCTCGGCAAGACCGGCGGCGGCTGCTCCGGACGTCCCGTCCTCGTGAGCGTGGCCGCCGCGCTGGACGTGGCGGCCCCCGTGATGGCCGCGGCGGAACGTTTCAACGCCGCCGCGCCCGCGATGCCCGGCCCCTGCGTGCTCGTGGAGGTCACCGAGCAGGCCCCGGCGACCGTGATGCGCACGCTCGCCGGCGGCCGCCTCGGCGTCCTGCGCGAGAAGCCGGACGCATGGGTGGCGGACTCCTCGGCCTGGGTGCGGATGGCCCGCCGCTCGGGCGCGGTGGGCCTGCCCGAGCCCGAGACGTCGGTGGCGACCTCGCCGCTGGTGTTCGCGACGAAGCGGTCGCTGGCCGACACGTTCGCCGCGGGGAAGACCGAGATGTCGTGGAACATGGTCTTCCCGAGCACCACCCGGGGCGAGCCCGCGCCGGACAAGGACGAACCGGACGTCGTGCGCATCCCGGACCCCTCGGTCTCCGGGGCGGGGGTCGTGACCGTCGCCGCCGCCCGCGACATCGCCGGGGAGGGGGAGAAGGGGCGCAGGTGGCTGACCGCGTTCGTGCGCATGGCCCAGGCCACCTCCGCCCCCGACTACCGGTCGATGCTGGCCACGCTCTCGGAGGCGTCCTTCTGGCAGCGGCCCGTCGTGATCGTGCCCGAGCAGTCGGTGTGGGAGCACAACCGCCGCGCCGGGGCCGAGCCGCTCGTCGCCCTGCACCCCAAGGAGGGCACGGTCAGCCTGGACTATCCGTACGTCGTGACGGCGGAGGGCAAGGAGGAGGCCGAGGCCGCGCGCCGGTTCGCCGGCTGGCTGGCCTCCCCCGAGACGCGTACGGCGGTGCAGCGGATGGGCTTCCGCGGCCACGACGGCTCGACGGGGCCGGAGTTCGCGGGGCCGGGGGCCGAGCCGGGCGTCCCGACCGAGAACCCCAGGCCGCGCCCGTCGCTGACCCCCGAGTTCGTGGACGAGGCGCTGGACGCGTGGAGCAAGCTCGCCCCGATGACCCGCATGCTGGTCGTCACCGAGGTCTCCGACGCCATGTCCGACGAGGTCCGCAAGGGCGTGACCAGGCTCGACGTGGCCCTGGAGGCGGTCACGATCGGCCTGCCGCTGTTCCCCAACGACACCCAGATCGGCGTGTGGGAGTTCGCCGACGGGATCGCCGGGAGCCGGCCGTACCGCGAGAAGGTCTCCCTCGGGCCCCTCACCGAGCCCGCGGGCGGCGACGTGATCCGCCGCTCCCGCCTGATGCGGCTGACCACCGAGCTCAAGCCCCGCGACGCCGGCCGCAAGGGACTCAACGACGCCACGCTCGCGGCGTTCCGCCGGATGACCGAGCAGTTCAACCCCGGCATGAACAACACGGTCCTCCTCCTGACCTCCGGCCGCGACGAGCCCGGCGGCATCGGCCACCGGGACCTGATCGACGCGCTGCGCAAGGAGTGGACCCCCGAGGAACCCGTGCAGATCGTCGTCGTGGCCTTCGGCAAGGACGTGGACCGCGCCGCCATGACCGAGATCTCCCAGGTCACGAACGGCTCGGTGCACGTCGCCCAGCACCCGGGCGAGATCATCGACGTCTTCCTCAACGCCCTGGCCCGCCGCCTCTGCACCCCCAACTGCGCCAACTGACCCGCGGAGCACCTCCGGGCCGGTGGATCCCGGCGCGGAGGGCTCGCGGGTCAGCGGACACCGACGCGGAGGGCCCGCGTGCGGAGGGCCCGCGTGTGGAGGGCCCGCGTGCGGAGGGCCCGCGTCAGCGGACCTCGATGAAGTCCTCGGGGGACCTCGGGGGGCGGTCCTTGGGCGGGGCGGCGGGGTGGCCGACGGCGACGGCGCCCATGGGGTCCCAGTTGTCGGGGAGGGACAGTTCGCGGCGGACCACGTCGCGGCAGAACATGGTGCTCGACACCCAGGCGGAGCCCAGCCCCTCCACGGCGAGCGAGACCAGGAAGTTCTGGACGCCGGCGCCGGTGGCGACCACGAACATCTCGCGCTCGGCACGGTTGCGGCGGCCGTCGGGGGGCTCGGGGTAGGTGTGGGAGCCGTCCATGACCAGGCACGGGATCGCGAGGTACGGCGCGCGGCGCAGGACGTCGCCCCGGCGGACGCGCTTGGCGATGGACTCCTCGGAGAAGCCGTCGCGGCGCAGGTCGGCGATCCAGGCGTCGAGCATGGCGTCCAGGAGGCGCTTGCGCGACTCGGCGGACTCCAGCAGGACGAAACGCCACGGCGTCGTGTGGTGCGGCGCGGGGGCGGAGATCGCCGCCGCGACCGCCCGGCGTACCGCCGCGCCGTCCACCGGCTCGTCGGTGAAGTCGCGGATCGTCCGGCGGGCGAAGACCACCTCGGCCGAGCCGTACCGGAACATGTCCTCGTCGGCCGGCCGCACGAGGGCGGCCGCGCCCTGGCCGTCGCCCTCCGTGGTGTACGGCGCGAGGCCGCGGACGACCGCGACGGGGACGCCGGAGATCTTGCCCTTGACCAGCTCGGCGGCGGAGGCGACCTCGTCGGCCACGGCGGTGATCGTGGCCTCCAGCGGGTTGCCGTAGCCGTCGGTGGTGCCGCGCAGGTCCACGAGCGGGATGATCCCGGCCGCGCCGATCGCGACGTCGGTCAGGCCGAGCCGCCACGGCCGGCCGAAGGTGTCGGAGACGACGACGCCCACGCGCACGCCGAGCAGCTCGCGCAGGCGGGCCCGGATGCGGCGGGCCGAGGCGTCGGAGTCCTCGGGGAGCAGCAGCACGGTGCCGGGCTCGACGTTGCTGGCGTCCACACCGGCCGCCGCCATCACCAGCCCGCTGCGCGTCTGGGCGATCACCGTGTCGCCGCGCCGGGCGACCACCCGCTCGGTCTCGGCGGCGATCGCCTCGGCCCGGGTGCCGCGCATGAGCCGGCCCTCGGACTTACTGACGATCTTCGAGGTGATCACCAGGATGTCGCCGTCGCGCAGGTCGGGCACCGCCGACGCGATCATCTCGGCGATGTCGTCCCCGGGCCGCACGTTGGGCAGGCCCTGGACCGCGCGGACGCTGACGTCGTGCGCGGTGGGATCGGAGCTGGCCAGGCTCACGCCGTCACCCCCCGGATCTCGTCGGCCAGGTCGAGGGCGGCGCGGGCGATGTCGGCCGCGGCCCTCTCGTCGGTCATCAGCAGCGGCCGGGCCCGGGTGACCACGCCCTCGACGCTCACGCCCGCGTCCTCCTCGGCCACGAGCCAGCCGTCCAGCAGCGGGGAGCCGTACAGCTCGGCGACGGCCTGGGCGCTGGTCTCCACGCCGATCGCGGTCAGGCAGGCGTCGGCCATGCCGCGCACCGGGGCGCCGCCGATGATCGGGGAGACGCCGACGACGGTCTTGCCGGTCAGGGCCTCCCGGATGCCCGGGATCCGCAGGATCGTGCCGACGCTCACCACCGGGTTGGACGGCGGCAGGAGCACCACGTCGGCCTCGGCGATCGCGTCGAGCACGCCCGGCGCGGGCTTGGCGTCGTCGGCGCCCACGAGCACGATGTCCTGGGCGGGCACGCCGGCGCGCAGGCGCACCCACCACTCCTGGAAGTGCACGGCGCGGCGGCCCCGGTCGTCCTCGATCACCACGTGGGTCTCGACCCGGTCGTCGGTCATCGGGATCAGCCGCACCCCCGGCCGCCAGCGGTGGCACAGCGCCTCGGTCACGGCGGACAGCGGGTAGCCCGCGTTGAGCATCTGGGTGCGCACGATGTGGGTGGCGAAGTCGCGGTCGCCCAGGCCGAACCACTGCGGCTCCACGCCGTAGGCCGCCAGCTCCTCCTTCACCGCGAAGGTCTCGCCGGCGCGGCCCCAGCCCTGCTCCTCGTGGATGCCCCCGCCCAGGGTGTACATGACCGTGTCGAGGTCGGGGCAGACCTGGAGGCCGAACAGGATGATGTCGTCCCCGGTGTTGCCGATCACGGTGATCTCGGCGTCGGGGGCGGCGAGCTTGAGGCCGCGCAGGAAACGGGCGCCGCCGATCCCGCCGGCAAGAGCAACGATGCGCATGTCCCTAGTCTTCCAGCCGCTCAGCGCCACTCCGCGCCCGGCTCCCGCCGCCTGTGGACGAAGGGTCCCGCGGCATTCCCCCGCGTATGGCGGCCGTGCGGACCAGTGTGCTTGTTGAGTTATAAGCCACGTAAGTCGCGGATGTGCAAAACTCTCCCGGTACTCAGAAGCCTTGGGGGAACTCGTGATCAAGGTAGAGGCGGATCGGCTCCGTGAACCGGGCGCGTGGGCCCTCCTGGCCTGGCCCGCGATCAGCGTCCTGCTCGGAGTCGGTCATCTGTTCATCGGCGAGACCGGCCCGCTGGGCGACCAGGTCGTGCCGTTCGGCATCCGGGCCGTGCGCGCGATCGGCATGCTCACGGGACCGCTGGTCGGCCTGCTCGCCGTCGGCGCGACCCTGCTCGCCACGCGGCTCGGCGACCCGTCCCCGCGCGCGCGGCTGATCGGGTACGGCGCGCTCGGCACCGTCGGCGCGGGCGCGTTCTTCGGCGTCATCGCCATCTTCGGCGTGCTCTTCTCCAGCGCGCCTGACGGCCGGTCCAGGTTCGAGACGTTCCTCACCGGCGGCGCCCAGCTCGCGATCGCCGCCATCGCGCTCCTCTACCTGCTCGGCGAGACCGGCGTCCTCACGGCCCGCGCCGGCCGTCCCCGCAAGGCCGCCGCCCCCTCCGGGGCCGCGTCCGGCGGCCACTACGGCATGCCGTCCGATCCGTACGGCGGCGCGCCCGGCCACCCGCAGCACGCCCCCGGCCAGCACGCCCCCGGTCCCGTGCCTCCGCACCCCGGCCCGCCGTACGGCGCGCCCGCCTCGCCGTACGGGGCGCAGGGTCAGGCTCCGGCGGCCCCCGCGCCCGAGTACCCGCCGACCGCCGCGCAGGAGGCGGTGCCCGCGTACGCCCAGCCGGGGGAGCCGCGCCGCGTCCCGGCGGGCGAGCTCCCGCCCGCCGGCGGCGACTCCGCCGACGAGGCGCGCCAGGAGGAGCCCGCTTCCGTGTACGGCCAGGAGGAGCCCGCTTCCGCGTACGGCCAGGAGGGCCACCAGGCGACCCAGGTCTACGGGATGGGCACGCAGCAGCCGGGAGCGTCGTACACGTCTCAACCCCAGGGGTACGAATCCCAGTCGCAGGCATACGAATCCCAGCCCCAGGCGTATAACGACCAACCCCAGCCTCAGCAATACGAGGGGCAACAAGCCCCCGCGTACGACCAGCAGGCGTACACCGGCCAGGGGCAGCAGTCCGACCAGCAGGGCCAGGGTTACGCCGGTTCCGGCTACCCGGGCCACGACCAGGCGCAGGGGTACGGCTCGCAGCCGCAGACCTACGAGCCCCAGTCGACCGAGCCCCAGATCGGCGGCTACGAGGCCGCCCAGCAGCAGGAACAGAGCGACTTCGACTACCTCTTCGGCCCCCGGGAGCCGCAGCGGCAGACCTCCGAGCACTCCCACGCGCGCGAGCAGCAGATCGCGCAGGCCTACCAGCAGGCCCAGAGCTACCAGCAGCAGGGCCGGCACGGCCAGCCGAACCAGCAGAGTCACCCCAACCAGCAGAGTCACCCCAACCAGCAGAGCCACCCCAACCAGCAGAGCCACCCGAACCAGCACGGCCAGGCGGGTCACCCCCAGCCCGCCCCCCAGGCCCCGGCGCCGCACCAGGCCCAGGACGTCCAGCAGAGCGTCCAGGCGGGCTACTTCCAGCAGGGCTTCCAGGAGCCGGGCTACCAGCCGCAGTCCACCCAGCCGCAGCCCGCCCCGGGTCCCGGCGGCTCCTACGGCGCCCCGGCGGCCGAGCCGTACCCCTCCCAGAACGGCTCCTTCGCCTCCTGGTCCGCCGGCGACCCCGCGCAGGCGCACCAGCAGACCCCCGGTCACCAGCAGGCCGGTCACCAGCAGGCCGGTCACCAGCCCCCGCCCATGACCGGTGACCTGCTCAGCGGCGCCCCCGTCCAGTCCGGCTTCGACGGCCGCTTCCAGCGGGACGAGCCGATCACCCCCACCGCGATCTTCCCGTCCGGCCAGGAGCCCGTGTACGGCAACGCGCCCGAGCCCCCGGCGTACGGCCAGGGGCAGCCGCAGGCCCCCGGCTACGGCCAGGACGCGCAGAGCGGGTACGCGTACAACCAGAACCCGGGCGGTTACCCGCAGAATCAGGACGGATACCAGCAGAGCCCGCCGAATTCCGCGGCATATCCGCAATCGCCGAACGCCCAGCCCGCTCCCGGCGACACGCCCCGCGAACGCCGCCAGGATGACGAACAGCCCTGGTACGGTTCGGAACAGAGGTCATAGTGATCGCGTAATACCAGGTCAGACGGCATTCGGCGGACGAACTCGGACCTCCCGGGCGGCTGCCGAGGCCATGGGGCCCCCTTTGCCGCGGAATACCATCAGGCGGCTTGACGCGCACGGGGACACGCGCGTGTAATTACAATCGTGTTGTTTCAGTCTCCCAGGGTGGGTACTACGGGAGACATGATCAGGGGGCTCCAAGGATCAGGAGGTGCGCTGTGACCGATCTGGTCATCGCACAGGCGCACGGCACTGAGGAACTAGGTTGGCAGGGGCGCGCCTTGTGCGCGCAGACCGACCCGGAGGCGTTCTTTCCAGAAAAGGGCGGCTCCACCCGGGAAGCGAAGAAAGTCTGCCGCGCCTGCGAAGTGCGGGCGGAGTGTCTCGAGTACGCGCTCGAGCACGATGAGCGGTTCGGCATCTGGGGTGGGCTGTCCGAGAGGGAACGACGCAGAATCAAGCGCCAGGCGAGCTGACGGTCGCCTGACGTCCGCTCCGCGCCCGCGGCGTGGACGTCGCTGACCGCTGCCCGGCGACGGTCGATCATGCGATCGGCGCCGGGCGCCCACGCGCCCTCGCGCCCCGGACCGGATCCCGGCGAGATCGGGAGGACCGGCCAGGGGCGCGGGGGCGCGCCGGGGTTCCGAGGGGGCTCGCCCCGCCACGTGGCCACCCCGCCGGGGGGCGGGAGGCCACGGGAGATCCGGGGAGCCCGGAGAAGCGCGGCGAACACGAGTAGGGTTGTCCCGCGCCAACCCGGTGCAGGTCTGGGCATACCGCCTGAACCACCCTTCTCCCCGAGAAAACCGTGCACAACGCCCGTCACATCGTCACCGCCGTCGTCGTCGCGCACGACGGCGCCCGCTGGCTGCCGGAGACCCTGGACGGCCTGTTCGGCCAGACCAGGCCGGTCGACCGTGCGCTCGCCGTGGACAACGGCAGCCGCGACGGCAGCGCCGCCCTGCTCGCCGAGGCGTTCCCCCGGGTGATCACGCTGTCCAGGTCCGCCGGGTTCGGCGAGGCCGTGGCCGAGGCCGTACGCGCCGCGCACCCGGTGGAAGGCGCGGTCGAGTGGCTGTGGCTGCTGCACGACGACTGCGCGCCCGCCGCCGACGCGCTCGAATGCCTGCTGGAGATCGCCGAGGCGGACCCCCGCGCCGCCGTCCTCGGGCCCAAGCTGCTCGACTGGCTGGACCGCCGGGTGCTCGTCGAGATCGGCGTCACCGTGGACAAGGGCGGCCGCCGCGAGACCGGCCTCGAATACCGGGAGTACGACCAGGGCCAGCACGACGGCGTCCGCGAGAGCCTGGCCGTCTCCACCGCCGGGATGCTCGTCCGCCGTGACGTGTTCGAGCAGGTCGGCGGCTTCGACGACGAACTGCCGCTGTTCCGCGACGACATCGACCTGTGCTGGCGGATCCGCGCCGCCGGGCACCGCGTCCTCGTGGTCACCGACGCCGTGGCCTGGCACGCCGAGGCCGCCTCGCGCCGCCGCCGGCGCATCGCCGCGACCGGCGACCACCCGCGGCGGGCCGACCGCCGCAACGCGCTGTACGTCCTCGCCGCCAACCTGCCCACCGGCGCGTTCCTGGCCGCGCTCGTGCGCGGGATCGTCGGCTCGCTGCTGCGCACGCTGCTGTTCCTGCTGGCCAAGCAGCCCGCCAACGCCCTGGACGAGATCGCCGCGCTCGCCGCCGTGCTCGGGTCGCCGGGCCGGATCCGGCGCGCCCGCAAACGCCGCGGCAAGGCCAAGCGCAAGACGTATCCCCAGGTCCGAAAGTACTTCGCGCCGCCGGGGCAGGGCCTTCGCCGGATCGGCGAGATGGTCCGCGGCTGGCTCGCGGGCACCGGCCCCGTCGAGTCGGCCGGCCGCCACCACGCGGTCGTCGCGGAGCCGGGGGAGGAGGAGGGCGAGGAGCTGCTGAGCGACTCCGGCGGCCTCCTCCAGCGGATCTTCACCAGCCCGGCCGTGCTGCTCACGCTGGCCCTGCTCGCGGTCACCCTGGTCGCCGAGCGCTCCCTGCTCGCGGGCGAGGGCCGCATCGGCGGCGGCGCCCTCCCCCCGGTGTACGGCGGGGCCCGCGACCTGTGGGACCAGTACCTCTCGGGCTTCCACCCGATCGGGGTGGGCACGAGCGCGGACGCCCCGCCGTACGTCGCGGTGCTGGCCGTCGTCTCGACGCTGCTGCTGGGCAAGCCCTGGCTCGCCGTGACCGTGCTGCTGCTCGGGTGCGTGCCGCTCGCCGGGCTCACCGCCTACCTGGCCACCCGCCGCGTCCTGGACGACGTGCCCGCCCGGCTGTGGATCGCCGCGTCGTACGCGCTCCTGCCGGTGGCCACCGGCGCGATCGCCGCCGGGCGGCTCGGCACCGCCGTGGTCTTCGTGCTGCTGCCGGTGTACGCCGTGCTCGCCGCCGCCGTCATCGGGGCCGAGCGCCGGGTCGCCCGCCGCGCCGCCTGGGCGCTGGGCCTCCTCCTCGCCGTGGGGACCGCGTTCGCCCCGCTCGTGTGGCTGCTGGCGCTCCCGCTGGGCGGCCTGGCCGCGCTGGCCTTCGGCGGCGTACGGCGGGGCGTCGGCGTCTCGCTCGCGATCGCGCTGCTGACGCCGGCCGCGCTGCTCGGGCCGTGGCTGTACACGCTGGTGCTGAACCCGCCGAGGTTCCTGCTGGAGGCCGGGCTGCACCGGCCGGGACTGGTGGACGCCCGGCTGGCCCCCGAGGCGTTGCTGCTGCTCAGCCCGGGCGGGCCGGGCATGCCGCCGGTCTGGGTGACCGGGGGCGTGGTGTTCGCGGCGCTGGCCGGGCTGCTGCTCCGGCGGCACCGGCTGTTCGTGGCGGCGGGCTGGACGCTGGCGCTGTTCGGCGTGCTCGTGGCCATCTTGGTCGCGCGCACGCGGGTGGCCCCGGTGTCCGGCGGGCCCGAGGCCCACGCGTGGCCGGGCGTCGCGCTCGCGTTCGCCGCGACCGGGCTGCTGGTCGCGGCCGGGGTCGCCGCCCGCCGCATCGGGGAGCTGCGCGCGGCCGGGGGTGTGCGCCGCCTGTCGGCCACGCTCGTCGTGCTGGTCGCCTGCGCCGCCCCGCTGCTGGCCGCCGGGGCCTGGATCTGGAAGGGCGCGCAGGGGCCGCTCGACCGCGACAACGTCTCGGCCGTTCCCGCGCTGGCCGCCGCGACCGCCGGGGAGGGCGAGCGGGCCCGCACGCTGATCCTCCGCGTCGCCGGGGACGGGCGCGTGGACTACACGATCGTGCGCGGGCGCGACCCGCTGGTCGGCGAGCCGGACATCCCGGTGGCCGAGGACCTGCGGAAACGCGTGGACGCGGCGGTCGCCGGGCTCGCCTCGGGCCGGGGCGGGGACGACGTGGCCGTGCTGGGCTCCTTCGCCGTGCGGTTCGTCGTCGCGCCGGGGAAGGTGCCCGAGACGCTCGCGCGCACGCTCGACTCGCAGCCGGGCCTCGCCCGGGTCAGCCTCTCCCCGATCGGCGGGATCTGGCAGCTCACCCGGCCCGCGCCCCGGCTCAGCGTCGTGGACGCCAAGGGCGCGGCGGTCACGCTGCCCGCCGGGCGGGTGAACGCCTCGGCCACGGTGCCCTCCGGCGGCGGCGGGCGGCTGCTCGTGCTGCGCGAGCCCGCAGGCCCGGACTGGCGCGCCACGCTCGACGGGGTGGCGCTGGAGCCGCGCGTGGCCGAGGGCTGGGCGCAGGCGTTTGCGCTCCCTGAGGACGGCGGGGTGGTGACGGTGACGCGGGCGCAGTTCTGGCGCGACGCCTGGGTGGTCACGCAGGGCCTGCTCGTGCTGGTCGTGGTGGTGCTCGCGCTGCCCGGCGCCAAGAACGACGACCCGCTGGCCGAGTCACCGCCCGAGGAACGGCCGACCGGCCGGCGAGGTCAGCGGCGGCGCGGCCGTACGCCCGACACGGTGGGGGCGGCCTCGTGAGGACCTTCGTCGAGAGCCGTTTCAGCCTGCTCGCCATGGTGCTCGTCGCCTCGCTCGCGCTGTACGGCGTGGCGCTCGGCTCCCGGCCGGACTCCGCGGCCCCGCCGGTCGCACCGCCGGTGAAGGCCGCCGTCCACGCGGTCTCCGCCGTCTGCCCCGACCCCGCGGGGGCGCGGGTGAGCGTGGTGACCCCGCCAGGACGCGGCGAGCGGGGCAGGGCCGTCACCCGCGTCCTGGGCCGCCCCGAGCCCGTCGCCACCGTCGAGCGGCCCGGCACGCCGTGGTACGGCGAGGCCAGGGAGCGCGCGCCGCTCTCGGTGTCCGCCGACGGGGCGATGGCCGCCGGGCTGGAGGCCGCCCAGACCGGCCGCGCCGTTTCCGGCCGGCTGCGGGGGCTCTCCGCCGCGCGCTGCGTCGAGCCCGCCGCGACCTCCTGGTTCGTGGGGCCCGGACCGGCCTCGGCCGAGGTCCTGGTGTACCTGGCCAACATCGACGACACGCGCGCCTCGGCCGAGATCGTCGCCTACACCGGCGAGGGGCCGATCATCGGGGACGCCGGGCGCGGGCTGCTGCTGGCGCCGGGGGAGCACCGCGTCGTGAACCTCAAGGACGTCGCCCCGATGGCCCAGGTCGCCGCGCTGGAGGTGCGCACGCACGAGGGCCGCGTGGCCGCGGCCGTGCGGGCGGTGCTGCCCGGCGGGGGAGTGGACTGGCTGCCCGCCGCCGCGCCGCCCGCGCCGCGCGCGATCGTGTCCGGCGTCCCCGGCGGGGCCGGGCGCAGGCAGCTCTTCGTGGCCGTGCCGGGGGAGGCGGACGCGCTCGTGGACGTGAAGGTCGTCACGGCCGACGGCACGTACGCCCTCAAGGGCCGCGAGCAACTGGAGGTGCCCGCCGGCTCGGCGGGATACCTGGAGCTGGCCACCGGCCTGGCCGGGCAGCCCGCGTCGGTGATCGTCACGTCCGAGGTCCCGGTGGTGGCCGGGCTGATGAGCGTGGGCACCGGCACGCGGCAGGACGTCGGCTTCACCGCCTCGTCCCCGCCCATCGACAGCGGCAGCGTCGTCGCCGACAACCGTTCCTCGCGCGGCCAGTCCTCGCGCCTGGTCCTCACGGCCCCCGCCGCGCCCGGCCGGGTGCGGGTGACGCTCCTGCCCGCGCGCGGCCCCGCCCCGGCCCCCTCGCAGGTCGAGGTGCCGGCGGGCCGTACCAGGGAGGTGCGCCTGGCGCTCCCGCCCGGCGGGGACACCGGCTACGCGGTGCTGGTCGAGCCGCTGCCGGGCTCCGGGCCGGTGTACGGCGGGCGCACGCTGGAGGAGCGGGCCAGGACCGGGCTGATGCTCACCATCCAGCCGCTGGCCCCGGCGCGCACCTGGACCTACGTCCCGCCGGTGGCGGACTCCGCCGCCGCGGTCACCGACTGATCGCGTGCGGCGCCGCTCCGGCGCGGCGGCCGCTCCGGTGCCGCACGGCACCCTCGCGCGGGCCCGGCGGCGGGCCCGCGCGGGTCAGCGGATGAGCGGCGCGGCGGGTCAGTGGCGCTCGTCGTAGCCGGGGTCCACGTTCTCCGGGCCGAGCCCGAGGAGGTTGGCGACCTGCTCGACCACGACGTCGTGGACGAGGAGGCCCAGCGTGTCGCGGTCCTCGGCGCGGGCCTCGATGGGGCGGCGGTAGACGACGACCACGTTGGGCTCGCGGTCCCGGGCGCGCTCCAGGCGGCCCAGCGGCATCGTCTCGCGGGAGGTGCCGTCCACCAGCTCGGACGGGGGCGGGACCTCCTCGACGGCGAACTCCACGGCCGCCAGCTCCCTGCCCCAGTTCTGCTTGAGCCGGTCCACCGCGTCCAGCACCAGGTCGTCGAAGCGCTGGCCCCGGGTGCGGCGGATCGGCACGTGCGGCGGCGTCAGCGGCCCGCGCAACCCTCGGCCGTGACGGTCTCGGCGGCGCGGGCGCGGATTCGGCGAAGAGCTCACGAACAGCAGCGTATGCCCCATCGAGCCCTGCCCGTAGTCGCCATCCCCCGGCCCGATCTCGCGGTTTCCGGCACACCCCGGGACCAAAGCCGCGAGAGCGGCCCGAGGGGGCGTGGAGGAGGGGCGTGAGGGGAGGTGATTGGAGGTGGTGCGCCCGGAATGTGGCGACACGATCGTTTAAGAGTGCCACTGGTGGTGGCATTGGTCATCGGGACCGGATACGGTCCCTCCGTGAGCCCCGTCCGTGCCTGCTCCCGAACCGCCTGCAGTCAGCCGGCTGTCTTCACGCTCACGTACGTCTACGCCGACTCCACGGCCGTGCTCGGACCGTTGGCCGCGTACGTCGAGCCGCACTGCTACGACCTGTGCGCCGAACACGCCGAGCGGCTGACCGCGCCGCGCGGCTGGGAGGTCGTGCGCCTGCCCACCGAGGCGGGCGGCCAGCCGAGCACCGACGACCTGGAGGCGCTCGCGAACGCCGTACGCGAGGCGGCGCGTCCGGTGCCGGGGCGGGGCACGGAGCCGGTGGGCCAGGGCGTCGAGGTCGGGCGGCGCGGCCACCTGCGTGTCCTGCGGTCGGCGACGAGCCAGCGGGAGCAACGCGACCAGCGGCGCGAGCCGGGCGAAGACGGCTGAGGGGGACGATCCCCGGTAGGCTCGGTCGCGGGCGGCCGCGTGCCGACCCGCAGACGTGAGCGCGGACCAGAGCGGAGCAGGAGTGGGCGACCTCGCCAAGATCTTCAAGGCGTATGACATCCGAGGCGTCGTCCCCGACGAGCTCGACGAGGACCTCGCGCGGGCCGTCGGCGCCGCGTTCGCCAGGGTGACCGGAGCGAAGACCGTCGTCGTCGCCCACGACATGCGCGACTCGTCCCCCGTGCTGGCCGCGAGGTTCGCCGAGGGCGTCACGAGCCAGGGCGCCGACGTGGTCGACGCGGGCCTCGGCTCCACCGACATGCTCTACTACGCCAGCGGCAGCCTGGGCCTGCCCGGCGCGATGTTCACCGCGAGCCACAACCCCGCCAAGTACAACGGCGTCAAGATGTGCCGCGCCGGCGCCGTCCCCATCGGGCAGGAGACCGGCCTGGCCGAGATCCGCGACCTGGCCGCGGCGGGCGTCCCGCCGCACTCCGGCGCGCCCGGGACCGTGACGCGGCGGGACGTCCTCGCGGGATACGCCGAGCACCTGCGCTCGCTGGTGGACCTGCGCGGCATCCGCAGGCTCAAGGTGGTCGTGGACGCCGGGAACGGCATGGCCGGGCACACGGTGCCCGCGGTCTTCGCGGGGCTGCCGCTCGACGTGGTGCCGCTGTACTTCGAGCTGGACGGCACGTTCCCCAACCACGAGGCGAACCCGCTGGAGCCGGCGAACCTCGTGGACCTCCAGAAGGCCGTGATCACGCACGGGGCGGACCTGGGGCTCGCCTTCGACGGCGACGCCGACCGCTGCTGGGTGGTGGACGAGCGCGGCCAGTCGGTGTCGCCGAGCGCGATCACCGCGCTGATCGCGACCCGGGAGCTGGCGAAGAGCCCCGGCGGGACGATCATCCACAACCTGATCACGTCGCTCGCGGTGCCCGAGATCGTGCTCGAGCACGGCGGCGTCCCGGTGCGCACGCGCGTCGGGCACTCGTTCATCAAGCAGAAGATGGCCGAGAACGACGCGGTCTTCGGCGGGGAGCACTCCGCCCACTACTACTTCCGGGACTTCTGGTTCGCCGACACGGGGATGCTCGCGGCGATGCACGTGCTGGCCGCTCTGGGGGAGCAGGACGGGCCGCTGTCGGAGATGATCTCCGGCTACGCCCGCTACTCCGCCTCCGGCGAGATCAACAGCGAGGTGGCCGACCAGGCCGCCGCGCTCGACCGCGTCCGTACGGCGTACGCCGGCCGCCCCGGCGTGACGCTGGACGAGATGGACGGGCTCACCGTGCACTTCGGCGACCGGTGGTTCAATCTGCGTCCGTCCAACACCGAACCGCTGCTCCGGCTGAACGCCGAGGCGTCCGACGAGCCGACGATGGCGTCGCTGCGCGACGAGGTGCTGGCGATCGTCCGAGAGGTGGACTAGTGAAGATCGATACCTGGCTGCTGGAGATCCTGGCCTGCCCGAACTGCCGCTCCGCGCTGCGTCCCGCCGACGGGGCCGACGAACTGGAGTGCACGAACGCCGAGTGCGGCCTGATCTACCCGGTGCGCGACGACATCCCGGTGCTGCTCGTCGACGAAGCCCGCAAGCGGTGACGACGCCTTCGCCGGAGTTCGACCCGGACCGCCTGGACGACGCGGCGGCCCTGGAGGCGGGCGACCCGTCGGGGATGCTGCGCGCCGTCGCCTCCTCCGCAAGGCAGGTGCGCGAGGCGTTCCGCGCGTCCGGCGAGGCCGGGCTGCCCGGCCTGCGGGGACGGCCCCGGGCGATCGTGGTCGCCGGGATGGGCGGCTCGGGGATCGCGGGCGACGTGCTCGCGGCGATCTGCGGGAACGGCTGCCCGGTCCCGATCGCGACCGTCCGGTCGCACCGGCTGCCCGGCTGGGTCGGCGCCGCCGACCTGGTGTTCGCCGTCTCGTGCTCGGGCCGGACCGAGGAGACCCTGGCCGCCGCCACCGAGGCGGTGCGGCGGGGCGCGTCGCTGGTCGCGGTGGGCGCCGCGGGCTCGCCGCTGCATGACATCGCCGTGCAGGCGTCCGCGCCGTTCGTGGCCGTGGAGGCCGCCGCCGGGCAGCCCCGGGCGACGCTGTGGGGGCTGACCATCCCGCTGATCGTGGCGGCGGAGGCGCTGGGCCTGGCCAAGGTCGGGCCGGACGGCTACGAGGCCGCCGCGAAGGTGCTGGAGGACATCGCGCACCGGTGCCGGCCGGGCAGCGAGTCGTTCATCAACCCGGGCAAGACCCTGGCGCTGGAGCTGGCCGGGACCGTCCCGATGATCTGGGGCACCTCCCCGCTCACCGCCACCGTGGCCTACCGCCTGGCCTGCCAGCTCAACGAGAACGCCAAGTACCCCGCGGTGCACGGCGAGCTGCCCGAGGCCGGGCACAACCAGATCGTCGCCCTCGACGGCCCGCTCGCCCGGCGCGACGTCTTCGCCGACGAGGAGTCCGTACGCATGCGCCTGGTCATGGTGCGCGACGCGGACGAGCACCCCCGGGTCGCGCGGCGGCGCGAGGTCGCCGTGGCGCTGGCGGAGGAGCGCGGCGTGCGGGTGAGCGAGATCGCCGCCGAGGGGCTGAGCCCGCTGGAGCGGCTGGCGACGGCCGTGGGGCTCGCCGACTACGCGAGTGTCTATCTGGCTTTGGGGTACTCCCTCGACCCGACCCCCGTTTCGGCCATCGAGGAACTCAAGGCCGAAATTGCGCGAGAATTCTGATCCGGCACCGGATGCCGGACTCGCTCGACCTTTGCTCGAATCAGTAGGAGGACCACGTTGAGCGCAAGTGGCGGGACCAAGGCGATCATCGCCGCCTTGCTGGCGAACCTGTCGATCGCCGCGGCCAAGTTCGTCGCCTTCCTCTTCACGGGCTCCTCCTCGATGATCGCCGAGTCCATCCACTCGGTGGCCGACTCAGGCAACCAGGCGCTGCTGTTGTTCGGCGGCAAGCGGGCGGCGCGGGCGAGCACGCGGGCCCACCCGTTCGGGTACGGCCGTGAGCGGTACTTCTGGGCGTTCGTGGTCGCGGTCGTGCTGTTCACGGTCGGCGCGCTGTTCTCGCTCTACGAGGGCTACGAGAAGATCTCCCACGCGCAGCACGCCGGCAAGGAGGACAACTCCTCGCTCTGGTGGGCCGTCGGGGTCCTGGTCTTCGCGATCATCGCCGAGTCGTTCTCGTTCCGCACGGCGATCAAGGAGTCGAACGCGGTCCGCGGCAAGCAGGGCTGGGTGGCCTTCATCCGCCGCTCCAAGTCGCCCGAGCTGCCGGTCATCGTCCTGGAGGACCTCGGCGCGCTGCTCGGTCTGATCTTCGCGCTGTTCGGCGTCGTGATGACCATGATCACGGGGAACCACGTCTGGGACGGCGTCGGCACCATCATGATCGGCGTGCTGCTGGCCGTCATCGCGGTCGTGCTCGCGGTGGAGATGAAGTCCCTCCTGATCGGTGAGAGCGCCGACGTGGAGATGGAGGAGAAGATCTGCCGGACGCTGGAGTCCACGCCCGAGGTGGACCGCGTCATCCACCTGCGCACCCTGCACCTCGGCCCCGAGGAGCTGCTGGTCGCCGCCAAGATCGCGGTCAACCACGAGGACCGGGCCTCCGACATCGCCCGCGCCATCGACAGCGCCGAGAAGCGCATCCGCCAGGAGGTCCCGATCGCCCGGGTCATCTACCTGGAACCCGACATCTACCGCCACACGGAGGCGGCCGAGGCGTCCACCACCGGCGCCCCGCACTCCGCCTGACGCCTTCTCACCGGAAGCCCGGTCGTGCCGGTCACGGCCGGGCTTCGGCGTCCGCCCCCGGGCGTGCCCGGCCCTGCCTGGGGCCGTGAGGCGGGGGCCGGAGGAGGGGCGGGCGGGTCAGGCGGGGGCGGACGAGGCCCGGCGAAGCCCTTGCGCACCACCGGCTGGTCGTCCGCCAGGAGCACCCTGATCATCGCGTTCATTCGGTCGGCAGCCCCGCGTGCACGAGGAACCCGCCGTCCGGCCGGGGCCCCGCGGAGAACCACCCGCCGAGCGCCGGCGCCCGCTCCCGCATCCCGACCAGCCCGTGCCCCTCCCGGGCGCCCGCCCCGAGCCGGGAGCCGTCGCCGGCACTCCCGGCCTCCCCGGTACGGCTCGCGCCCGCGTCCCCGGCGGCGGTCTCCGCGCCCCCGGCGGCGGCCGCGCGGGCGGGAGCCGTACCCGGGCGGCCGCCGTCGTCGGCGACGCGGATCGCGAGCAGGGTCGGGCGGTAGGCCGGCTCGATCGACACACGGGCGCCGGGCGCGTGCAGGCGCACTCCCGGCTGTCCGTCCGCACCTGGGTGAGCTCGGTACGGCTCCGCAGGACGTCCGCCGCGAGCGCGACGATGACCACGGCGCCGAGCGCGGGGAAGAGAAGCTCGACCAGGCCGATGCCGAGGAGCGGCGTCGGCGCGGCCACCACCTGGAGCATCAGGGCCAGGACGATGACGCCGAGCAGCGTCACGACGGCCAGCCCGCTCAGCGTCCAGGCCGTCCGCCGCTCCACCGCCGCAGCACGCCGTACCACGAGACCGCGGTCGCGAGGTAGAGGCCGTGCGGGCCGTTCAGGGGGAGATGCGCGCCGAGCGGCACCACCGGCGTGATCGCCGCGGTCAGCCCGAACACGGCCCAGTGGTGGCGGCGCCGCGCGACCAGCGCGGCGGAGGCGACCAGGGACAGGCCGAGCGCGGGGAGTCCGTGGTCGTGGAGCTGGCCCAGGTTGACCAGGGCGACGAACGCGGCCACCGCGATGTCGGCGCCGAGCGACTCCAGCGCCCGGCGCACGCCCTCGGACGAGAGACGCCGCTGGGCCTGATCCAGCTGCTCAGAAAGGTGCGTACGGGCCATTGTCGGCAAGCGCCGTCTCGATGTCGTCACTCCCACGAGCGATGCCGGTGACCGGAATGTCCAAGACTGGAGAAGGGCGCGCCGGGCAGGGTGGTGCCATGGACATCGATCTCGGCGCGGTGGCGGAGTTCATGGCGACCCACGCGCGGGTGCTGGACCGCCGCCGGTTCCAGTTCCTCGTCGGAGAGGGCGACGCGGCGGCGTCGGTGGCGGCGCTGGAGGCGTACCGGAACGCCGACGGCGGCTACGGCTGGGGCCTGGAGCCGGACCTGCGCTCGCCCGAGAGCCAGCCGGGGGCCGCCCTGCACGCCTTCGAGGTGTTCGAGGACATCGCGCCCGCGACCGCGCCCCAGGCCGCCGCGCTGTGCGACTGGCTCGACTCGGTGACGCTGCCCGACGGGGGAGTGCCGTTCGCCCTGCCGGTCACGAACCGGGCCGGCTGCGCCCCCTTCTGGGCGGACGCCGACTCCGGCGTGTCGTCCCTCCAGATCACCGCGGTCGTCCTCGGCCAGGCCCAGCGCGTCGCCAGGCACGACCCGGCGGTGGCGGCGCACCCGTGGCTGGAGAGGGCGGCCCGCTACTGCCTGGAGGCGGCCGCCGGGCTCGGCGAGGACGCCCACGCGCTCGTCATCGCGTACACGATCCGGCTGCTCGGCGAGATCCACGACCGGTATCCGGAGGCGGCCGGCCTCCTCGACCGGCTCGCGCGCCTCATCCCCGAGAGCGGCATGCTCCACGTGGCGGGGGGCAAGGAGGACGAGTACATGCGCCCCCTGGACTTCGCCCCGCACCCCGGCGGTCCCGTCCGCGACCTCCTCGACCCCGCGGCGGTGGCCGCCGACCTCGACCGGCTGTCCTCCGGCCTTCTCGCCGACGGCGGCTGGGACGTGGACTGGCACTCCTACTCTCCCGCCGCCCTCCTCGACTGGCGCGGCCACATCACCGTCCGCAACCTCCGCGTCCTCAGGGCGAACGGCGTCGTCTGAACCGCGGAGACGGGGACCGCGGCGCCGTACGAGCCGGGGCGACGCCTGAGCCGGGGTGTCGCCCGAGCCGGGACGGGGGGTGAGCCGGGGTGTCGCCCGAGCCGAGACGTCGTGTGAGCCCGCGCGGCGTGTGAGCCGGGGGCGGCGCGTGAGCCCGCGCGGCGATCCTCAGGGGTTTCCGGTTCCCGGGGCGGGCCGGAGGAGGCGGAGGGCCTTCTCCTTCTCGAAGTCGAGGGCGCGGCGCTGGGGCTCGACGATGCGGCCGATGCGCCGGCCCAGGTCGCGTACGGCCAGCGCGACGTCGGGCTCGGAGAGGGCGCGCAGGGCGAAGGCGAGCTCGGCGGGGGTGACGTCGAAGCGCTTCTCCAGGGCGAGGCCGTGGCGGACGGCGTCGAGCTCGGCCTCGCCGAAGCGCCGGTGGGCGCCGTGTTCGCGTGTGGGCGGAAGCAGGCCGAGGGTCTCGCGGTACCGCAGCATGCGGGGCGAGATACCGAGTCTGCGGGCGGCTTCCGTGATGCGCATGCGGCCGATTCTCACACTGTTCGACCCAGGACTCACCTATTCTGACATTCTTCCGTCAGATTCGTCTGCCCCGGGTCGTGTGGAGGAGACTGGCCGACCTAGACTTCAGGCGAACCCAGCCTTCATCGAGGAGACGATTCATGGACTTCAAGGTCGCCGACCTTTCGCTCGCGGCCTTCGGGCGCAAGGAGATCCAGCTCGCCGAGCACGAGATGCCCGGCCTGATGGCGGTGCGCCGTGAATACGCCGAGGCCCAGCCGCTGAAGGGCGCCAAGATCATGGGCTCCCTGCACATGACGATCCAGACCGCGGTCCTCATCGAGACCCTGGTCGCGCTGGGCGCCGAGGTGCGCTGGGTGAGCTGCAACATCTTCTCCACCCAGGACCACGCGGCGGCCGCGGTCGTCGTGGGCCCGAACGGCACCCCGGAGGACCCCCAGGGTGTCCCGGTCTTCGCCTGGAAGGGCGAGACCCTGGAGGAGTACTGGTGGTGCACCGAGCAGGCCCTCATGTGGCCCGGCGGTGACGGCCCCAACATGATCCTCGACGACGGCGGCGACGCCACCCTGCTCGTCCACAAGGGCGCCGAGTACGAGGCCACCGGCGTCGTGCCGACCGCCTCCGAGGACGACCCGGAGGAGTGGAAGGTCATCCTCGACCTGCTCCGCCGCACGGTGAACGGCGACAAGGTGTGGACCCGGATCGCCGACGGCATCAAGGGCGTCACCGAGGAGACCACGACCGGCGTGCACCGCCTCTACGAGATGGCGAAGAACGGCACCCTGCGCTTCCCGGCGATCAACGTCAACGACTCGGTCACCAAGTCCAAGTTCGACAACAAGTACGGCTGCCGCCACTCGGTGATCGACGGCCTCAACCGCGCCACCGACGTGCTGATCGGCGGCAAGGTGGCCGTGGTCTGCGGTTACGGCGACGTCGGCAAGGGCTGCGCCGAGGCGCTGCGCGGCCAGGGCGCCCGCGTGATCGTCACCGAGATCGACCCGATCTGCGCGCTCCAGGCCGCGATGGACGGCTACCAGGTCACCACCCTCGACGAGGTCGTGGACCAGGCCGACATCTTCGTCACCGCCACCGGCAACTTCAACATCATCACGGCCGACCACATGGCCCGGATGAAGCACCAGGCCATCGTGTCCAACATCGGCCACTTCGACAACGAGATCGACATGGCCGGCCTGGCCAAGATCGAGGGCATCGTGAAGGAGGAGGTCAAGCCGCAGGTCCACACCTGGACCTTCCCCGACGGCCACTCCATCATCGTGCTCGCCGAGGGCCGCCTCATGAACCTGGGCTGCGCCACCGGCCACCCCTCGTTCGTCATGTCCAACTCCTTCACCAACCAGGTGATCGCGCAGATCGAGCTGTTCACCAAGACCGACCAGTACCCCCTGGGCGTCTACACGCTGCCCAAGCACCTGGACGAGAAGGTCGCCCGCCTGCACCTGGACGCGCTCGGCGTCAAGCTGACCACGCTGACCAAGCAGCAGGCCGAGTACATCGGCGTGGACGTCGAGGGCCCGTACAAGTCGGACCACTACCGGTACTGATCCACGGGCGGCCGAGGGCTCATGCCGTACGACATCGCGGACCCCGGGCTCGCCGAGTCCGGGGTCCGGCGCATCGAGTGGGCCGCGCGCTCCATGCCGGTGCTCGGCGCGATCCGCGACCGGTTCGCCGCCGAGCGCCCGCTGGAGGACGTGCGGATCGCCGCCTGCCTGCACGTCACCACCGAGACCGCGAACCTGCTGCGCACGCTCCAGGCCGCGGGGGCGCGGATCTCGCTGGCCGCCTCCAACCCGCTGTCCACCCAGGACGACACCGCCGCCGCGCTCGCGCTGGAGTACGGCATCGCGGTGTACGCCAGGGCGGGCGTGGACCGGGACGGGTACTACGCGCACATCCACCGCGCGCTCGACCTGGTGCCGGACCTGGTGCTCGACGACGGCTGCGACCTGGTGAACACCGTGCACACCGAGCGGGTCGAGCTGCTCCAGTCGATCCGCGCGGGCTGCGAGGAGACCACCACCGGGGTGATCCGGCTGCGGCAGATGGCCCGCGAGGACGCCCTCGGGTTCCCCATGGTCGCGGTGAACGACACGCAGACCAAGCGGCTGTTCGACAACCGGTACGGCACCGGCCAGTCCACCCTCGACGGGATCATGCGGGCCACGAACACCCTCCTCGCGGGCAAGACCGTGGTGATCGCCGGGTTCGGGTACTGCGGGCGCGGGGTGGCCGAGCGGGCCAAGGGCCTCGGCGCGCAGGTGGTCGTGACCGAGATCGACCCGGTCAAGGCGCTGGAGGCGACCCTGCAGGGGTACGCCGTGACGCCGATGGCCGAGGCGGCGGCCCGGGGCGACGTGTTCATCACGGTCACCGGCAACCGCGACGTGGTCCGGGCCGAGCACATGGCGCTGATGAAGGACGGCGCGATCCTGGCCAACGCCGGGCACTTCGACGTCGAGGTGGACGTGCGCGCGCTCCACGACATGGCGGTCGAGGTCGTCCCCGACGTACGCCCGCACACCGACTGCTACGTGCTGCCCGACGGGCGGCGGCTGCTGCTGCTCGCGGAGGGCCGGCTGGTCAACCTCACCGCCGGCGAGGGGCACCCGGCCGCGGTGATGGACATGTCCTTCGCCGCGCAGGCGCTCACCGTCGCGTGGCTGACGGGGGAGCGGCTGGTCGCGGGCGTCTACGACGTGCCGCCGGACATCGACGCGGAGGTGGCGCGGCTCAAGCTGGCCTCCATGGGCCGCGACATCGACGTGCTGACGCCCGAGCAGGAGGAATACCTCCGTTCCTGGCGTCACGGCTCCTGAATGCGTCAAGTCCTAGACGATCAACCGCCAGGCCCATAGCCTCGTTCGAAAGTGATTCAGGTCACTACGAAAGAGGTAGCACAGCGCATGTCCCACACCCCCGTGAGCAGCGGGGCCGGCGGGCTGACGAGCGACCCCCGTTTCGCCGAGCTCCGAAGCCGGTTCCGCCGCTTCGCGTTCCCCATGACCGTGGCCTTCCTCCTCTGGTACCTGCTCTACGTCGTCCTGTCCGCGTACGCGCGCGGGTTCATGTCGACCAAGTTGTTCGGCAACATCAACGTCGCGCTGGTGTTCGGCCTGCTCCAGTTCGTCACCACGTTCCTGATCGCCTGGTGGTACGGCCGGTACGCCGAGCGGCGCCTCGACCCGCTGGCCACCGAGCTGCGTGAGTCGGCGGAGGGGGCCAAGTGACGGACGTGCTCGCCCTGACCGGGGCCCAGGAGCGCACAGGTGTCCAGCAGGCGCTGGTCATCGGGCTGTTCGCGGTGTTCGTCGCGGTCACCCTCTACATCACGATCTGGGCCTCCCGCCGTACCAAGACCGCCACCGACTTCTACGCCGGGGGCCGGTCGTTCTCGGGAGTGCAGAACGGCCTGGCGATCGGCGGCGACTACATGTCGGCGGCGTCCTTCCTCGGCATCGCCGGCCTGATCGCGCTGTTCGGCTACGACGGCTTCCTGTACTCCATCGGCTTCCTGGTCGCCTGGCTCGTGGCGTTGCTGCTGGTCGCGGAGCTGCTGCGGAACTCGGGCCGGTACACCATGGCCGACGTGCTGGCGTTCCGCATGCGGCAGCGGCCGGTGCGGACGGCGGCGGGCGTGTCCACGATCGTCGTGTCGATCTTCTACCTGCTCGCGCAGATGGTGGGCGCGGGCGCGCTGGTGTCGCTGCTGCTCGGCGTGACCGGCGAGGGCCCGAAGATCATCGTCATCGTCGCGGTCGGGCTGCTGATGATCTTCTATGTGACCGTCGGCGGCATGAAGGGCACGACCTGGGTCCAGATCGTCAAGGCCGTGCTGCTGATGACCGGCGCCGGGCTGATGACGCTGCTCGTGCTGATCAAGTACGGCTTCAACATCTCCGAGATGCTCGGCGCGGCGGCCCAGGCCTCGGGCAAGGGCTCGGCGTTCCTGGAGCCCGGCCTGCGCTACGGCGCCACCGACGGCTGGAGCAAGATCGACCTGCTGTCGCTGGGCCTCGCGCTCGTCCTGGGTACGGCGGGCCTGCCGCACATCCTCATCCGGTTCTACACCGTGCCCGACGCGAGGGCCGCGCGTAAGTCGGTGACCTGGGCGATCGGGCTCATCGGCGTGTTCTACCTGATGACGCTCGCGCTCGGCTTCGGCGCGGCGGCGCTCGTCGGCGGGGCCGCGATCAAGAAGAACGACCCGGGCGGCAACACCGCCGCGCCGCAGCTCGCCGAGGTGCTGGGCGGCGGGGCGGGCTCGTTCGGCGGGTCGATCCTGCTGGCGTTCATCGCGGCGGTCGCGTTCGCCACGATCCTGGCGGTGGTCGCCGGGCTCACGCTCGCCTCCTCCTCGTCGTTCTCCCACGACCTGTACGCCAACGTGATCAAGCGCGGGCAGGCCACGGAGCAGGACGAGGTCCGGGTGGCCAAGCTGGCCGCGCTGGGCATCGGCGCGGTCGCGATCGTCCTGTCGATCTTCGCGCGCGGCCTCAACGTGGCGTTCCTGGTCGCGCTGGCGTTCGCGATCGCGGCGTCGGCGAACCTGCCGGCGATCCTGTTCTCGCTGTTCTGGAAGCGGTTCAACACGCGCGGGGCGCTCTGGGGCATCTACGGCGGGCTCGTGTCCGCCGTGCTGATCGTGCTCCTCAGCCCGGTGGCGTGGGGCGGGGCCTCGGAGACCCGGCCCGCGGCCAAGCTGACCGCGGAGCAGGCCGCCAAGTGCGGCGTCCCGGTGACGTCCACGCAGGTGGGCAACCCGACCGCCCTCTTCTCGTGCACCACGGCCGCGCCGATCCCGCTGGAGAACCCCGGCATCATCTCCATCCCGATCGGCTTCCTGGCCGCCGCCGTGGGCTCGCTCACGGCCGGCCGCCGCGAGGACGAGAACGGCGAGAAGTACGCCGAGCTGGAGGCCCGTGCCCTCACCGGCACCGGCGCCCACTAGCCCGGCCCGTGAGGGCGCCCGCCCAGGGCGCCCTCACCCTTCTCCCTTGGGGCTTGGGGAGTCAGCGGGGGGCCGGAGGGGGCTTGGGGGGTCAGCCGGTGGCGGGGGCCATGTCCGGGGCCTGCTCGATGTCGCCGGTCTCGCCTTCCCTGAGGGCGCGGCGGCCGAGGATGACGACGTAGGCCAGGAAGGCGGCCTCGGCGAGGACCCCGATGCCGACGCGGGCCCAGGTGGGCAGGCCGGAGGGGGTGACCAGGCCCTCGATCAGGCCGGAGATCAGCAGGACCGGGATCATGCCGAGGGCGATGTTCATCATGGCGCGGCCCTGCTCGGCGAGGGCCTGGCCGCGGCTCTTCCCGCCGGGGTCGATCACCGTCCAGCCCAGGCGCATGCCCGCCCCCGCCGCCAGGAAGATCGCGGTCAGCTCCAGCAGGCCGTGCGGGGTGATCAGGCCGAAGAACACGTCGCCGTGGCCCCGGTCGATCATCAGCCCGCCCGAGACGCCCACGTTCAGGGCGTTCTGGAGGAGGACCCAGGGGATCGGGATGCCGAGCAGCAGCGCGTACATCACCGTCTGGATCGCCAGGAACGCGTTGTTCACCCACACCTTCCCGGCGAACGACAGCGCCGGGTGCTCGGAGTAGTAGTCCGCGAAGTCGTGCTCGACGAGCTGCTTGATCTCCTCCGGCGTCGCGATCGTGCTCTGCACCTCGGGGTTGCCCACGATCCACCAGGCCACCGCGACCGCGACGATCATGAAGCCGGCCGTCGCGCCCAGCCACCAGCGGCCCACGGAGTAGGCCATGGCGGGGAAGGACGAGGTGAAGAACCTCGTGAACTCCCGCCAGGCCGGCGCGTGGGCCCCCGACACCGCCGAGCGCGCCCGCGCGACCAGCGCCGACAGGCGGCCGATGAGGAGGGCGTCGGTCGTGCTCGACCGCACGATCGACAGGTGGGTGGCGACCCGCTGGTACAGCTCGACCAGCTCGTCCACCTCGACGCCGGTCAGCTCGCGGCGACGGCGGACGAGCTGTTCGAGCCTGTCCCAGCTCGCCCGGTGCGCTGCCACGAAGGCGTCGATGTCCACGAAGCCGAGGATAGGGGAAAAGGGTAGGGTTCACGGTGTGTCAGATGTCGTGACCGGTGAGGCCGTCGTCGTCGACGTACGCGTCGCCGGGCTGGCGACCCGCGCCCTCTCCCAGCTCATCGACGTGGTCGCGCAGATCGCCGCGCTCTACGCGCTGAGCCTGATCCTGGGCCTGGTCGCGAACGTCACCGACGAGGCGTTCTTCTTCGTGATCCAGCTCGTGTTCTCGATCCTGGTGATCGTGGCCTACCCGGTGGCGTTCGAGACCCTCAGCCGAGGGCGCACGCTGGGCAAGCTCGCCCTGGGCCTGCGCGTGGTCGGCGACGACGGGAGCCCGGTGCGGTTCCGGCAGGCGCTCGTGCGCGGGCTGGCGACGCTGGTCGAGATCTGGGCGTTCTGGGGCTCGCCCGCGCTGATCACCTCGCTGGTCAACCGGCGCGGCAAGCGGCTCGGAGACGTCTTCGCCGGCACCATCGTGATCTCCGACCGCATGTCGCTGCGCGCCGAGCCCCCGCCGCCGATGCCGCCCGCCCTGGCCTCCTGGGCGGGCACCCTGGAGCTGTCCGGCCTGTCGAACGACCTGGCCAACACCGCCCGGCAGTACCTCACCCGCTGGCACGAGCTGAGCCCGCTCACCCGCGAGGAGATGGGCGCGCGCGTGGCCTCCGCCGTCGCCGAGCGCGTCTCGCCGCCGCCCCCGCCGGGCGTCCCGCCCCACGCGTACCTGTCGGCCGTCCTCGCCGAACGCCGCCGCCGCGCCGAACACCGCCTGGCCCTCCAGGAGCGACGCCGCCTCCAGCGCCGGGCCCAGGCCCCCCTCCCGCGCTACGGCCTCCCCGCCCCCACACCGCCCGCGCCGTACGGCTCCGCGCCCGGCGGTCCCGCTCCGTACGGCTCCGCGCCCGGCGGTCCTGCTCCGTACGGCTCCGCGCCCGCCGGTCCTGCTCCCTACGGCTCCGCGCCCGGCGTCCCGTACGGTCCGCCGCCCGCTCCGCACACCCCCGCGTCCACGCCGTACGGTTCCGCTCCGCAGTCCGCCGCCGGGCTCACGCCGTACGGCTCAGCGCCGGCCCCCGCCGGTCCCGCCCCCGGCGGTCCCGCGGCCGCCGGTCCCGCGGGCGGCGGTCCTGGGTTCGCGGCCGGTCCGCAGGGGCCGGGGCACGCCCGGCCGTGAGCTGAGCGGCGCTCACCTCTCGCCGTGCTCACGCGGTCTCGCGCACACCCTGCGCCCAGAACCGCGTGATCGCCGCGAGGCCGCGGGAGCGCGCGATCTCGTGACATCGGGGCGGGAGGCCGTCCGGGTCTTCCGTGGGGAGATCCCGCGCGCCTAATATCTGAATCTCTCTCACGTTTCTCCCCCCTTCGTGTGGAGGTTCGATGCGGCTCCGCCGTACCTTCGTCACCGGTCTGGCGCTCGCGGGTGCGCTGGCCGTACCCCTTTCGGGCGCGGCTGTCGCGGACCCCGGTGCGCCACCGCCCCCTGACCTGCCCAGATACGCGGAGCCGCCGGCGGAGCGCCACCGGCCGCCGGTGGGCGGACAGCCGTACATCACCGACGCCCAGGGCCGCACGCTCGTGCTGCGCGGCATGAACACCGCCGACGACTCCAAGTGGTCCGAGGACGGCATGCCCTGGATCTCCAAGGAGGACGTGGCGCGCGAGGCGAAGCTGATCGGCAGCAACGTCGTGCGCTACCTGATCCACTGGGAGCACATCGAGCCGCAGAAGGGCAAGTACGACGACGCGTACCTGGACAAGGTCGCCGAACGCCTGCGCTGGTACCGCAAGAACGGCATCAACGTCGTCCTGGACATGCACCAGGACGTCTACGGCAAGGCCGCGACCGGCAACGGCGCCCCCGCGTGGGCGACGATCACCGACGGGCTGCCGATCGTCCGGCGCGACCCGTGGATCCTGACGTACCTCGAACCGGGCGTCGTCCGCGCGTTCGACCACCTCTGGGGCGCGACCGGCAAGCACCCCGAGCTGATGGACCACTACGTCAAGGCCTGGGCGCACGTGGCCAAGCGGTTCGGGAACGACCCGGCCGTGATCGGGTACGACCTGTTCAACGAGCCGTTCCGGGGGAGCACCGAGCGCGCGAAGTTCGAGGCGGAGCTGCTGACCCCGGCCTACCAGCGGATGATCGACGCGATCCGCCGGTACGACCGGGACAACTGGATCTTCGTCGAGGGCACCGCCGAGGGCGTGAACTGGGGCGACCGCACCCACCTGCAGCCCCTGCGCGGGTCGCGGCTGGCGTACGCGCCGCACCTGTACCCGCTGGAGCTCGACAGCGGCGTGCCGTACGAGGGCGAGGGCAAGGCCGCGATCCAGGCCGCCGTCGCGTCGTGGCGGAAGAACGCCGAGCAGGACGCCGCCCGGCTCAAGATGCCGATCTGGCTCGGAGAGCACGGGTTCCTCGACGCCGACAACGCCGGTTTCCGGGCGTACGTCGCGGATGTCCTCAACGTGATGAACCAGATGGGCATCGGCGGCGTGTACTGGTCCAACAACGAGTCGCGCACCGGCCCCTGGGAGCGGGACAAGCGCCTGAACCCGATGGGCCAGGTGCTCGCGCAGCCGTACGCCCGGGCGATCCCCGGCGTCCCCGCCGGCGGCTCCTTCGACGCCGCCGCCAAGACGCTGACCGTGAGCTGGAAGCCCACCACGCGCGCCCCGGCCGAGGTCTGGCTGCCCGCCGCCCTCTACCCGAACGGCGCCAAGGTCACCGCGGCCTCGGGCAAGGTCCGCACCTCCTTCGACCGCCGCACGGGCGTCCTCTCCGTCTGGTCGTACGGCTCCCGCGCCGCGACCCAGACCCTCACGATCGCCCCCCGCTGACGCCGTACGGCCGGAAGGCCCACGCCGTACGGCCTGAGCCCGCGAACGGCCCACGCCGTACGGCCTGAGCAGGGGAGAGGCCCCGCGCCGTCGCGAACGGCGCGGGGCCTCGCGCTTTCCGCCGTCCGGCGCGGCCGGTGGGTCAGCCCGGGGCCTTGCGGCTGAGGTGCTCCCACGCGCGGTACTCGGCGGCGCGCGCCTCGTTCATCTGCCGGACCATGTCGTAGGACGCGCCGCCCACGATCAGCCGCAGCGGCGGCTCCGGCAGGTCCACCAGCTCCATCAGCACGGGCGCGGCCGTCGCGGGATCGGGACCCGCGTCGTCGCCCCACATCTCGGCCAGCCTCTCGCGCAGCGGGGCGTACTCCGGCATCGGCTCGGCCATGGTCAGCCCCGACGTGAACAGCCCGGTGTCGTACCCGCCGGGCTGGACGACGGTCACCTTGACCCCGAACGGCTCGACCTCCATCGCCAGCGCCTGGCCGATGGAGTCGACCGCCGACTTGCCCCCGGCGTACAGGCCCGTGGTGGCGACGCCGCCGCCGGTCCCCATGGTGGTGACCAGGATGAGGTGCCCCGAACCCCGGGCCCGCAGATGCGGGATCGCGGCCTGGGCCACCCAGATCGCGCCGAAGAGGTTGACGTCGAGGTGCGCCCGGACCTGCTCCTCGGTCACCTCCTCCAGCATCCCGAGCAGCATCGTGCCGGCGTTGCTCACCACGATGTCGAGCCGCCCGAACGCCGCCGCCGCGCGGTCCACGACCTCGCGCACGGCCGCGCGGTCGGTGACGTCCAGCGGCATCGGGCGCAGTGTCGCCGGGTAACGCGCCGCGAGGTCCGCGAGGGGCTCGACGTTCCGGGCCGTGGCCACGACGGCGTCCCCGGCCTCCAGCGCCGCCTCGGTGAAGGCCCTGCCCAGGCCCCGGGACGCCCCGGTGATGAACCAAACTCGGCCAGTGAACACGGGCCTCACCTCCATGCGGTTCCGACGAGACGAGACGATCCGTCTCGTTGCTGCTCCGCAAGCATGCACCGGATCCTGGGTTCCGTCAAGACGGAACGTCTCGTCTCGTGGGTGCTATCCTCCCCGCATGCCCGCAGCGAAGAGCCCCGATCCCGCGCGCCGCAGCGAACGCTCGCGGCGGGCGATCCTGGCCGCCGCGCGCGAACTGGTCTCCGAGGTCGGCTACGCCAAGGTCTCGATCGAGGCCATCGCCGCGCGCGCCGGGGTCGGCAAGCAGACGATCTACCGCTGGTGGCCGTCCAGGGGCGCCGTCATCTTCGACTCCTTCCTCGCCCTGAGCGAGGGCGCCGAGGGCATGGCGCTCCCCGACACCGGCGACCTCGCGGCCGACCTCAAGCTCGTGATGCGCGCGACCGCCGCCGAGTTCGCGGACCCCGCCTTCGAGGCCCCCATCCGCGCCCTCAACGCCGAGATCATCAACGACCCCGAGCTGGCGCGGCAGTACCACGAGAAGCTGGCCGCCCCGGTGGACGAGGCCAAACGCGAACGCCTCCGCAGCGCCCAGCGCGCCGGCCAGCTCCCCCCGGACATCGACCTGGACCTGTTCCTGGAGTTCCTCTACGGGCCCTTCTACCAGCGCTGGCTGACCCGCGGAGGTCCGCTGACCCCGGAGTACGCCGACAGCCTGGTGGACCTCACCCTCAGGGCCTTCCGAGCCTGACCCGGACCCGGGGAAACGGGACCGCTCAGAGGCGGCCGGCTTAGAGCCGACCCACTCAGAGGCGACCCACTCAGAGGCGGCCGGCGGACTTGAGGGCCAGGTAGGCGTCGGCGAGGGCGGGGGCCAGGCGGTCCGGCGGCTCGTCCACGACCTCGACGCCCTGCCTGCGCAGCTCGGCCGTGATCTGGCGGCGGTCGGCACGGGCGCGCTCGGCCGAGGCGGCGTCGTAGACGCGCTCGGCGGTGCCCCGGGCCCCGGCCAGCTCGGCGACGCGCGGATCGGCCACGGCGGCCAGGAGGACCAGGTGCCGGGCCGTCAGGGAGGGGAGGACCGTCAGCAGGCCCTCCTCCAGGGACGTCGGGTTGAGGTCCGTCAGCAGGACGACCAGGGAGCGGTGCCTGGCCCGGGCGAGGACGGCGGCGGCCATCGCGGCCCCGTCCGCCTCGACCAGCTCGGCCTCGATCGGCGCCATCGCGTTGACCAGCGAGGACAGCAGGTCGGTGCGGGAGGCGCCCTGGATCCAGGCGCGGACCTGCCGGTCGTGCGCCAGGAAGTCCACGCGGTCGCCCGCGCGGGAGGCCAGGGCGGCGAGCAGCAGGGCCGCGTCCATCGAGGAGTCGAGGCGGGGGATGTCGCCGACGCGCCCGGCCGAGGTGCGCCCGGTGTCCAGCACGATCAGCAGGCGGCGGTCCCGCTCCGGCCGCCAGGTGCGGACCACGACGTCGTCGCGGCGAGCGGTGGCCCGCCAGTCGATCGAGCGGACGTCGTCGCCGATGACGTACTCCCGCAGCGAGTCGAACTCGGTGCCCTGCCCGCGCACCAGCGACGGGTGCCGCCCCTCGATCTCCCGCAGCCGCGACAGCTTCGCGGGCAGGTGGCGGCGGCTGTGGAACGGCGGCAGCACGCGCACCGTCCACGGCACGGTGTGCGCGCCCTGCCGCGCGGCGAGCCCCAGCGGCCCCACCGACCGCACGGTCACGGTGACGGCCGCCCGGTCGCCCCGGCGGCTCGGCGTGAGCCGGGTGACGACCCGCCGTCGCTCGCCGCCGGGCACGTCCACCTCGAGCACGCGCGGCGCGCCCCCGGCGCTCGGCTCCCACGCGTCGCGCAGCACCCCGCGCACGCGCCGCCGCCCGGGGTTCTCCACGGTCAGCCCGACCTCGACGGACTCGCCGAGCCGCACCAGGCGCTCCCCGTCGCGCCGGAACCGCAGGGGGCGCACGGCCCCGGCCAGCGCCAGGTCCGCGATCACCCCGAGGAGCAGCAGCCCCTCGACGACCAGCAGCGCGGTGCCCGGCCACGGCACGAACAGCACGACGAGCGCGCCCAGCGCCGCCAGCAGCCCCGTCCGCCCGGTCAGCGTCATCCGCGCACCCCCCGGGGCGCCGCCCGGCTCCCGGTGCGGCAGCCGCGCTCTCCGGGGTGCGGCGGGCGCGCGGCGGCCACTCCGCGGGGAGGGAGTGCGCCCGAGCCGGACCGGGCCGAGGGCGCGGGCGGCGGGGCGGCGGCTCCGGCCCGGAGACCAAGGCCGCACGCGGCGCGAGCCGTACGGCGGGACGCGGCGCGGGCCGCACGGCCGGACGGGGCGCCGGAGGTGCGGCGGGACGCGGCGCGAGCCGTGCGGGAGGGGGCGGCGGCGGAGCTCATCGGGGGACGGGGACGGAGGTGAGGAGGGCGTCGAGGAGGCCGTCGGCGGTGGCGCCTTCGAGCTCGGCCTCGGGGCGGAGCTGGACGCGGTGCCGCAGGGCGGGCCTGGCCAGCGCCTTCACGTCGTCGGGCGTGACGTAGTCGCGGCCGGAGAGCCAGGCCCAGGCGCGGGAGGCGGCCAGCAGCGCCGTCGCGCCACGCGGGGACACGCCCAGGCGCAGCGAGGGCGACTGGCGGGTCGCGCGGGCGATGTCCACGATGTAGGCCACGACCTGCGGCGCGACGTGGACCTGCGCGGCGGCCTTGCGCGCCGACTCCAGGTCGGCCCGGGTCGCCACGGCGCGGACCGCCGACAGGTCGCGCGGGTTGAACCCGGCGGCGTGCCGCGTCAGCACCTCGATCTCGTGGTCGCGCGGCGGCAGCGGCACGGTCAGCTTGAGCATGAACCGGTCGAGCTGGGCCTCGGGGAGCGTGTAGGTGCCCTCGTACTCGATCGGGTTCTGCGTCGCGCACACCACGAACGGGTCGGGCAGCGCGCGCGGCGCGCCCTCGACCGAGACCTGGCGCTCCTCCATGGCCTCCAGCAGCGCGGCCTGGGTCTTCGGCGGCGTGCGGTTGATCTCGTCGGCGAGCAGCAGGTTCGTGAAGACCGGCCCCTCGTGGAACGCGAACTCCGCCGTGCGCGCGTCGTAGACCAGCGAGCCCGTCACGTCGCCCGGCATCAGGTCCGGCGTGAACTGCACCCGCTTGAAGTCCAGCGACAACGCCGCCGCCAGCGCGCGCACCATCAGCGTCTTGGCGACGCCCGGCACGCCTTCGAGCAGCACGTGCCCCCGGCACAACAGGGCGATGACCAGCCCCGTCACGATCGCGTCCTGGCCGACGACCGCCTTGGCGACCTCGGCCCGCAACGCCAGAAGCGCGGCCCGCGCGCCGTCGGCGCCCTCCGGCTGAGTCACGGTCACGGCTGACGCACCTGCCTTTCCAACCTGTCGAGATGATCCGCCAGGGCGACCAGCCCCGCGTCGTCCTCCGGAGGAGGACCGTACAGCGCCGCGCCGATCTCCGAAGCCTCGGCGGCCGCCCCTGTGGACGACCGCGCCCTTGTGGATATCGCGGTCACAATCTCCACGGGCCCGGCGTCGTGCGGCAGCCCGAGCCAGGGCATCATGCGGTCGATCGCGGCCGTCCGCAGCGCCAGCGCCGCCCGGTCGCGGGCCCGGCGCGACCGGTACAGCCGCCCGCGGCCCTCCACCGTCTCCGAAGCGCGCACCACGACCGGCAGCCGCTCGGCGACGACCGGCCCGAGCCTGCGCCCCCGCCAGACCGCCACGAGCAGGACGGCGATCACGAGCTGGACCGCCGCCAGCTTCACCCCCGCGGGGACGAGGTCCATCAGGCCGGGCCGCTCCTCCCCGGAGAACGTCCCGCCGTCCGGGTCGCCCGCGCCGTCCTCGTCCACGGGGTCCGTGATCCAGACCACGGTGGACCTGGCGCCCAGCAGGTTCATGGCCAGCGCCGCGTTGCCGTCCTCCGCGAGCCGCAGGTTCGTCATGAACGAGGTGCCGCCCAGCACGGTGACCGTGCGGTCCCCGGAGCGGTACGCGATCAGGCTGTGCCCGTCGCCCGCCGGGAAGCACCGCACCGCGCCCGGCGGCCCGGAGAACGCCGCGCCCCCGATGTGCGCGCTGCCGGCCCGCCGCGCCGCGGGCAGGTCGCAGTCCGCGTCCCGGCTGCGCGCGGTCGCCGCCTCCAGGGCCTTCACCCCGGGCGCGAGCGTCTCCAGGTCCAGCAACCCCGACCAGGCCACCACGCGGTCCCCGGGCAGGTCCGCGAGCGCCGTCGCGTCCTCGTCGGCCAGGTAGAGCGTGTCGGGGACGAAGAGCGTCGCCCCCTCCCCGGCGCGCGCCCGCGCCTCCTCCACGCTGGTCACCCGGTGCACGGTCACGCCGTTCTGCCGCAGGAGCTGCGCGAGCGCCCGCCCGCCGGACAGCCCGCCCTCGTCGGGGTCCAGCGGCCGTTCCGTCCCCGGCGCCGGGCGCAGCAGGGTGAACACCACCGAGAGCACCAGCAGCCCCAGCACGGCCAGCAGCGGCCCGCGCCAGCCCCGGACGGCCTTCCGGAAGGGGGGCGACACGGGGGCCGAGGTCGTCTCCGCCGCGCTCCCGGGCGCGAGCCCGGTCGTCGCGCCGCCTGTCACGAGCCGCCCCCCATCAGCGCCGGCCGTGCCGTGCGCACCCGTTCGTCCAGGTCACGGAGCCGTTCGTACGCCGGGGGAGCGCCCGGGCGGCCGCCGTACACGATCTCGTCGAACAGCCGCGCCCCCGCCGCCAGCTCGTCCCGGAATCCGGGCAGCGCCCGCGCCGCCTCATCGGCCAGCTCGTCGGCGGTACGGCCGGGCAGCGGGCTCACCAGGGCGCGTTCCTCCAGGTCGCGGGCCATCGCGCGGAACCGCTCGCGCACGGCGTCGGCCCACTGTCCCGCCGCGGCCAGCCGCTCGGACTCCGCCCGGTGCTGCGCGGCCGACATCGCGGTCTCGCCGTACAGGGAGTCGGGCGGGGAGGCCGCCGACCGGCTCACGCGCCCGGCCCGCCACAGGATCAGCGCGACCACGGCGACCAGGACCAGCACCAGCACGATCCCGGCGATCAGCCCGCCCGGCACGCCGCCCTCGCCCTCGGTGAAGACGTTCGAGAGGAAGTCGTCGATCCACCTGAGCACGAGGTCGCTCCAGCTCTCGTGCTCGTAGGCGGGCCCGGACAGCTCACGGCGCGCGGCCTCGCGCGCCTGCTCGGCGCCGATGTCGATGGGGTCGTGGGGGATCATCTCGCCCCTTCATCGTACGGCCGCGCACGGACCCCGGCCGCGGCGCCCGGAGCGGCGGGAGACGGCGCGGGAGCGCCCGGCCCACGCGGGGGCCGGCCGCGAGCACCCCCGGGCGCGGCCCACCCCGTCTCGTCCCGCATTCCATCTCCTTAGATTTCCGGAACATCCTCCCATGTCGGTGTACGTCCGGGGCCGCGAACGAGCGGCCCCCGGGACGGGAAGCGCCATCACGGCGCGCACGGACGGCATCGGATGAGAAGCCCGATGCCGGGGACGGCCGCGCCCCGGGCGCGGGGAGGCCCGGGCGCGAGCCGTGCCGAAGGAAGGGCCGCCGGGAGGAGGCGGGCGCTAGTGGGCCGGGGTCGGCCGCCAGAGGTCGTCCACGGGGTCGGGCGCGCCGGGGAAGGCGGGGCGGAGGTCCTGCGAGACGCCGGTCTGGAGGACGAGGTCGAAGGCCTCCGCGCGCATCCGGCGGTCGGCGTACAGCAGCGCGACGACCCCGGCCGAGAACGGGCTGATCACGGTGCTGACCACGATGGCGCCGAGCGTGAGGATCACCGTGGAGGCGATGACGCCCACGCCGCCGCCGTCCCCGTTCAGCGTGGCCGCCGTCACGATGCCCCCGATCAGCGCGAACGGGATCATCAGCAGCATGCCCGCCAGGATCGTGATGACCACGGCGAGGAGCTGGATGCCGAACACCCGCCACCAGTCGCCCTTGACGAGCGCGGCCGAACGCCGCAGGGCGCGCCCCACGCCGCACTGCTCGAAGACGGCGGCGGGCGCGGCGAGCGACACCTTGACCCAGAAGAAGACGGCGACCGGCGCGCTGACCAGGAGGCCCAGCAGGAACACTCCCACGACGACCCCGACCTCGGAGGTCGTGAAGGAGACCGCGACCGCGGGCCCGAAGCCCACGACCGCCCAGATCAGCACGATGGCCAGGTTGATCCCGGCCAGCCCGAACAGGGTGGGCAGCCGCGGCTTGGCCAGCCGCCACGCCTCGCCGGCGCTGACCGCCCGCCCGAGCACGGCCCGCCCGACGACGGCGGTGAGGATGCCGGTGAGCACGACGGCCACCGAGCTCTCCAGGAGCCCCATGCCGAGGTTGGCCAGTTGCGCCGACAGCGACAGCGAGGACATCACGCTGACGCCCGCCTGCGACAGGACGTCGAGATCGGGGACCAGCCGGTCGGCGATCAGCAGTTGCAGCAGGAGCAGCACGACCTGCGTGACCCCGCTCACCGCGGCGGACAGCCCGAGGGTCGCGCGGGGGTTCCCCCGGATCAGCTTGATCGTGCCGTCGAGGATGTCGCCGATCGTGAGCGGCCGCAGCGGGACGATCCCCGGCCGCGGCGCCAGGTGCGGCGGGCGCGAGCCGTACGGCCCGAAGGCCGCGGGACCGTGACCCCCGGGGCCGTAACCCCCAGGGCCGTAACCCCCGGGGCCGTGACCTCCGGGACCGTAACCCCCTGGGCCGGGGCCGCCCTGGCCGTGACCGCCCTGCCCCGGCGCGCCGGAACCGGGGGCGGCGCCGGGCGGTGACCACCCGGGCTGGGGCGCGGGAGGGGTGAACGGGCCGGGGCGGCCGCCTCCGGGCGGGGACCAGCCGGGACCCGCGCCGTACGGCGGCGGCTGATCGGGGGACCAGCCGGGATGACCCGGCGTGTTTTCGTCTGGCATCTCGGCTCCCTGTCTCGGCGTCCATCCTGGCACGGGGCACTGCCCGAAAACACCCGATGTGGAGCACACTGGACCCGTGGACGTCATCCGCTGGCTCGATCCCCCGGCCGTGGCGCTGCTCGACCAGACGCGGCTGCCCGCCGAGGAGACCGAGATCACCTGCCGGACCGCCGACGAGCTGATCGGCGCGATCCGGCGCCTCGCCGTCCGCGGCGCCCCGCTCCTCGGCATCGCCGGCGCGTACGGCGTCGCGCTCGCCGCCCGCACCGAGGACGACGTCCCCGCAGCCGCCAAGCGCCTGGCCGACGCGCGCCCGACCGCCGTCAACCTGGCCCTCGGCGTACGGCGGGCGCTCGCGGCCTGGGAGCGGACCGGCCCGGCCGGAGCCCTGGAGGCGGCGCGCGCCCTCGCGCGGGAAGAGGCCGAGGCGAGCGCGCGCATGGCCGCGCACGGCCTGGCGGCGCTCCCCGGCGGCCCGCTGCGCCTGCTCACCCACTGCAACACCGGCGCGCTGGCGGCCGGGGGCGACGGCACGGCCCTCGCGGTCGTCCTCGCCGCCCACCGCGCCGGGCGGCTGCGCCACCTGTGGATCGACGAGACCCGCCCGCTGTTCCAGGGGGCCCGGCTGACCGCCTGGGAGGCGGAGCGCGCCGGCCTGCCGTACTCCGTCCTGCCGGACAGCGCGGCGGGGTCGCTGTTCGCGGCCGGTCTGGTGGACGCCGTGCTCGTGGGCGCGGACCGGGTGGCGGCGGACGGGAGCGTGGCCAACAAGGTGGGGACCTACCCGCTCGCGGTCCTCGCGCGGCATCACGGGGTACCGTTCATCGTGGTGGCGCCCACCACGACCGTCGATCCCGGCACCCCCACCGGCGCCGGGATCGTGATCGAACGGCGTCCCGCCCGCGAGGTGACCCACCCCGGGGGCACGGCCGTCGCGCCCGAGGGCGCGGACGCATACAATCCGGCTTTTGACGTAACTCCACCCGAGCTGGTGACGGCATTCGTCAGCGAGCGTGGTATCACCCAGCCCGTGAGCACGGGTAGCCTTCGACGACTGCCGCAGACGCACCATCCTGATTGTGAGAACGAGGGGCCATGAAAGGACGCGTGCTCGTCGTCGACGACGACGCCGCTCTCGCCGAGATGCTCGGCATCGTCCTGCGGGGCGAGGGGTTCGAGCCGTCGTTTGTAGCCGATGGTGACAAGGCGCTCGACGCGTTCCGGGACACGCGCCCGGACCTCGTGCTCCTCGACCTGATGCTGCCCGGCGCCGACGGCATCGACGTCTGCCGCCGCATCCGCGCCGAGTCCGGCGTCCCGATCGTCATGCTCACCGCCAAGAGCGACACGATCGACGTCGTCCTCGGGCTGGAGTCCGGCGCGGACGACTACATCGTCAAGCCGTTCAAGCCCAAGGAACTCGTGGCCCGGGTCCGCGCCCGGCTGCGCCGCACCGACGAGCCGACCCCGGAGATCCTCCAGATCGGCGACATCACCATCGACGTCGCGGGCCACTCGGTCAAGCGCGGCGACGAGACGATCAACCTCACCCCGCTGGAGTTCGACCTGCTGGTCGCGCTCGCCCGCAAGCCGCGCCAGGTCTTCACCCGCGAGGTGCTGCTCGAGCAGGTCTGGGGTTACCGCCACGCGGCCGACACCCGCCTGGTCAACGTGCACGTCCAGCGGCTCCGCGCCAAGATCGAGAAGGACCCCGAGCACCCGGAGATCGTCGTGACGGTCCGGGGCGTGGGGTACAAGGCCGGCCCCGCCTAGTCCCCCCGGGCACCGCAGATGACTCCCCCCGAGAAGACGGTCCCGTGGCGCAGGCGCGCGCGCAAGATCCCGCGCGCGCTGCGCCGCGGCGCCCGCCGCGTGGTGGGAGCCGTACGCCGGCGCTGGCGCCGCTCGCTCCAGCTCCGGGTCGTGGCCAGCACACTGCTGATCTCCGCCGCCGTGGTGGCGGTGCTGGGCTTCTTCCTGATGCAGCAGATCACGCTGGGCACCCTGGACGCGCGGAAGAAGGCCGCCGTCGCCGACGCGGCGGCCGACCGCCAGGAGGCCCAGCGCCTGCTGGACCCGCAGGCCCAGCCGGAGTCCGCGCCGCAGCCGGGGACCGGGGTCGAGGTCAAGCCGCGCAAGTGCACCCTGCCGGTCGAGCGCGCGGTCTGCACCCTGGCGCAGCGCGCGGGCGTCCCGGCGCGCTACGAGATCATCATCATCCCGGCGGACGGCTCGCCGGCGATGGCCTCGAACAGCATCCTCGCGTCGAGCATCCCCCCGGGGCTCATGCGCCAGGTGCGGTCCGCCCCGAACGACGAGCCCCGGCCCTACTCCCAGGCGGCCCAGCTCCGGTACATCCACCAGCCCGGCAAGCCCGTCCCCGGCTGGGTCGTCGGCGGCAAGATCGAGGGCGGCCACCAGATCTACCACCTGTTCCCGCTGGTCGAGGAGGAGGAGGCCCTCTCCTTCGTCAGCCGCGTGCTGATCGCGGTCGGCGCCGCGCTGGTGCTGCTGCTCGCCGCGATCGCCTCCCTGGTCACCCGCCAGGTCGTCACGCCCGTACGGCTGGCGCGCCAGGCCGCCGAACGGCTCGCCTCGGGCCGGCTGGAGGAACGGCTGCGCGTGCGCGGCGAGGACGACCTCGCGCGGCTGGCCGCCTCGTTCAACCAGATGGCCGGCAACCTCGCGCTGAAGATCACGCAGCTCGAGGAGCTGTCGCAGGTGCAGCGGCAGTTCGTGTCGGACGTCTCGCACGAGCTGCGCACGCCGCTGACCACCGTGCGGATGGCCGCCGACCTGATCTACGACGAGCGCGAGTCGTTCGACCCGGCGCTGGCGCGCTCGGCAGAGCTGCTCCAGAACCAGCTCGAACGCTTCGAGTCCCTGCTCGCGGACCTGCTGGAGATCAGCCGGTACGACGCGGGCGCGGCGACGCTCGACACCGACCCGGTGGACGTGCGCGACCTGGTGCTGCGCGCCGTCGGGCACTCCGAGGCGCTGGCCGAGCGGCACTCCACCAAGCTCGTGCTGCGCCTGCCGAGCGAGCCGTGCATGGCCGAGGTGGACGGCCGCCGGGTCGAACGCATCCTGCGCAACCTGCTGTTCAACGCCATCGAGCACGGGGAGGGCCGGGACATCGTCGTGACCGTCGGAGCCGACAGGGACGCCGTGGCGGTGGCCGTACGCGATCACGGCGTGGGGCTCAAGCCCGGCGAGGAGAACCTCGTCTTCGACCGCTTCTGGCGGGCCGACCCGGCGCGCACGCGCACGATCGGCGGCACCGGCCTGGGCCTGGCGATCTCCCGCGAGGACGCCATGCTGCACGGCGGCTGGCTCCAGGCCTGGGGCATGCCCGGCGAGGGCTCGCAGTTCCGGCTGTCGCTGCCCCGGCAGAAGGGGGCCGAGCTGCGCGGATCGCCGCTGCCGCTGGTGCCGCCGGAGGTGGAGATGCGCCGCGCGTGGCGGGCCATCGCGCCCGTCGCCCCGGAGACCGCCGAGGTCGGGACGGGGGCGTCCGATGGACAGTAAGCGGGCGCTCGCGGTGGACGGCAGGCGCGTCCTCGGCGCGGCCGTCGTCGTGTTCACCGTCTCGGCGTGCTCGATCGTGCCCACGCGCGGCCCCATCACCCCCGAGCAGCACCAGATCAGCGCCGGCAAGCTGAGCCAGCCCCACGTGCGCGTGATCGCCGAGCCGCCCCGGCCCGGGGCCACGCCCAAGCAGATCGTGGACGGCTTCCGCGTGGCCATGGCCAACTTCGACGACGACCACAAGCTCGCCCGGCAGTACCTCGCCGAGCCGCTGGCCTCGTCCTGGGATCCGCGGGCGGGCGCGACCGTGTTCGAGGAGAAGCAGCTCACCGGGGCCGAGGATCCGGCCAAGGGGCGGCGGCCCAGCTCGGACCAGCGCGATGTCACGCTCCAGGGCACCACCTTGGGCACCCTCGGCCCGGACGGCCGCTACCAGGCCGCCGACGCCCCCGGCGGCAGCGCCGGCGGGAAGGTCGGGGGCAAGAGGGAGCGGATCTCCTCCCAGACGTTCGGCCTGGTCCGCGTGGGCGGCGAGTGGCGGATCAACCGCGTGCCGCACCAGGGCCTGCTGCTGACCGCCGAGGACTTCGCGCGCGCCTACCAGCAGGTGGACCTGTTCTTCTTCGACCGCGCCCAGGACGTCCTGGTCACCGACCCGGTCCACCTGCCGATCCGGCCGGGGGAGGACCGCGCCGCCGCCGTCGTCAGGCGGCTGCTCAAGGGCCCCACGGACTGGCTGAGGGGCGCGGCCGTGTCCGGCATCCCGGACGGCACCCGGCTGAGCGAGCTCCTGGTCGACGACGCCAACAAGATCAGGGTGAACCTCACCGCCGAGGCGGCCGAGGCCGAGACGAACGCCGAGCGGCTGCGGGCGCTGGCGGCGCAGCTCGCCTGGACGATCCAGACCAACCTCCCGGAGATCAAGCAGGTCTCGATCCTCATCGGCGGCGTCGTCGTGGCCGTCAACAACTCCTCGATCGTCCAGCGCGACCAGTTCGGGGACTTCGACCCGGCCGGCATCAAGGCGACCGCGCACGGCTACTACGTGGCCAAGGACGGGCGGCTGCACGGGATCACCGACGGCAAGGGGCAGGCCGTGCCCATCGCCCCCGGCGCGCCCAGGCGCAAGCTGGTCCAGCCCGCCCTGCGCAGCGACGAGCAGGCGCTGGCCTGGCTGGACGGCAAGAGCCGCGTCGTCGTCGGCGACCTCAAGGGCCAGGTGCAGGCGCGCACGTGGCTCACCGGGACGGACTTCACCGCGCCGAGCTGGGACCGCGACGGGAAGGTCTGGGCCGTGGACCGGCTGGGCGGCGGGCGTTCGCGCGTCATGCGGGGGACCGCCCAGGGGCCCCTCCCCGTGCTCGCGCCGGAACTGGAGAACACCCACGTCAAGGAGCTGCGCGTCTCCCGGGACGGCTGCCGCGCCGCCGTCATCTACGAGGAGGGCGGCGAGACGCACGTCAAGATCGGGGTGATCACCCGCGACGGCGACACGGTGCAGCTCGGCCGGCTCCGGCCGCTCGGGATCCCCGACGAGGCCAAGGTGACCGACGTGGCCTGGCAGGACGGCGGGCACCTGCTCGTCCTGAAGGGCGAGCGGAGCGGCGCCGAACTGCTGCGGGTGCCGATCGCCGGGCCCGACTTCGTGCGCATCACCCCGGTGTCGTCGATCGACGGCATCGCGGCGGCCTCCAAGGACTCGATCCTGGCGAACACCGACAACGGCAAGATCCTCCTCTACGACGGGCAGACCCAGACCTGGTCCACCGATCTCGGAGTCGGGGACTACCCCATGTTCCCCCTCGGCTGAGAGTTATCCGCCCCGGCCGGGGGTTTTCCACAGAATCGCGTTCGCCTCGTCCTGAGGCCGGGGCCGGGGGCGATCCTCGTCGCGTGTCCCGTGCGCTCTCCGTCCTGCTGGACCTGGTCCTGCCCGCCGCGTGCGCCGGCTGCGGCCGCGTGCTCGCCCCGGCCGCTCGGCCGTGCCGCTGTGCCCCGGCTGCGCGGCGTCGCTGACCCGGCCGCCCCGCGTCCGCCCGCCCGACCCCGTGCCGCCGGGCCTGCCCCCGCCCTGGTCAGCCGGCCCCTACGCGGGCCCGCTCCGCCGCCTCCTGCTCGCCTACAAGGAGCGTTCCCGCACGGGCCTCGCCGCGCCCCTGGCCGCGTGCCTGGCGGACGTCATCGCCGCCGCCCTGGCCGCCGCGCCCGGCTCCGCCGTACGGCCGGGCTCCGCCGTACGGCCGGGCCCGGCGTTCGCGTCGGCCCGGGCCGGGCCGCGGGGGTCGGTCGCGGTGGTGCCGGTGCCGAGCGGCCGGGGGGCGCGGTGGCGGCGGGGGCACGACCCCGTGGGGCGGCTGGCGATCCTGGCGGCGCGGGAGCTGCGGCGGCGGGGCGTGCCGGCTCGGCCGGTCCGGCTGCTCGCACAGGGGCGGCGGGTGGCGGACCAGGCGGGGCTGACCGCCGCTGAGCGGGCCGCGAACCTCTCCGGGGCCTTCCGGGTGCGACGTGCGCGTGCGCGCGGCCCCGGAGGCCTCTGGGAGCCGTCCAGGGGGCTTCCCGGGAGGCTCCGCGGCCGGTGGGGCGCCGGGGACGGCGGCGGAGGGCAGGGCGCGAGCGGCGGAGGCCGCGAGGCCGTGCTCGTGGACGACATCGTGACGACCGGGGCCACGCTGGCGGAGGCGGCGCGAGCGCTCCGCGCGGACGGATGGAACGTCCGATTCTCCGCCGTGTTGGCCGCGACGCGCCGTCATTACGACTTTTCCTGATTTCTACAGAGAGTAAAGATATGGGAAAAATCGGATGGTGTCCGAGTGGCCACATGTTGCTGACCGAGACCACTGGTAGTGCTGGTCAGCAATCGTGGAAGACCCTGCGGGGGCGGGCGGCCACGGGTTCGCGCGACCCCTGCCGCCGGCCCCGGACCCGCTCCCGGATTCACAGAGAGTGATCGCTGTTGTTCCACCCCGGCTGACATTCGGCCCGGATGGAGCTAGCGTTCGGGACATGGCACCCACCTGGGTCCGTGGTTGCGCCGAGCCGGGGCACCCGGCTCGGCTAGCCGATGCCAGCCGCAGGCGAAACGGCCCACGTAAGGCGACTTTTCGTCGACCGATCACGGTGCGGCTTAGGGGTAAGACCTGCCCCCCCGGAGGTCCAGATGTCCTCCGTCAGGGGAGAAGGGGAGTAGTGGCACTAGCGCTGCGAGACCCTCAGCAGGCGAATGTGGGGACGAAGACCAGGTCGGCCAGGTGGGTGCCCCATACCGACAGTCGCTCTAAGGAGGGGGTCGTGCGTGGACATCATCGTCAGGGGTCGGCACACGGGAGTGAGTGACCGATTCCGGGATCACGTCGCCACCAAGCTGGCCAAGATCGAGCGCCTCGCTCACAAGGTCATCCGGGTTGACGTCGAGGTCTCCCAGGAACGCAACCCGCGGATGGCCGACAAGCGCGAACGCGTGGAGCTGACCATCCACTCCCGGGGCCCGGTGATCCGGGCCGAGGCCGCGGCCGACGACAGATTCGGCGCGCTGGACCTCGCGCTCGGCAAGCTGGACTCCCGGCTGCGCCGCATGAGCGACCGGAGAAAGGTCCATCACGGCAGCCACGCGCCCATGTCGGTCTCCGCGCTGACCGCGACGCTGATCGACTCGCCGGACGGCGATCCCGTGCCCCGGCCCGCCGACGCGGGCGACGACACCGCCCGCTACGAACCCGCCCCGCGGGCCGCCGACGACGGCGAGCCGATCGTGCCGATCCAGATGGACGGCGACGGCCCGCTCGTCGTGCGCGAGAAGTCCCACCGGGCCGATCCGATGACCATCGACCAGGCGCTCCTGGAGATGGAGCTCGTCGGCCACGACTTCTACCTGTTCAGGGACAAGGAGAGCGGGTACCCCAGCGTGGTATACCGCCGGGTCGGTTACGACTACGGCGTCATCCGTCTGATCGAACAGTGACAAACCGGTGCGCCGCCCGTTCATGATCACTTTTCGCCCCCGAACCGTGAAATGATTGCGGTTCCAAGGCCCGGCCCCCGAGGAGGACTTGCGTGAGCGCGAGCCGTCCGGCATCCCGGTGCCTCCCGCATGCCGGTGAACACCGTGGCGTCGCGCTGGCGCGGCCGACGGAGGAGGTCCCGTGAGCGGCAGTTCAGAGGTGAAGCCCGAGGTGAATCGCGTCGAGCGGCGCACCGACCCCATCCGTGTGCAGATCGTGGACGACCACGCCCTGTTCCGGCGGGGCCTGGAGATGGTCCTCAGCGCGGAGGACGACATCGAGGTCGTCGGCGAGGCCGGCGACGGGCAGGAGGCGGTGGAGCGCGCGGGGGACCTGCTCCCCGACGTCGTGCTCATGGACATCCGCATGCCGCGCCGCGGCGGCATCGAGGCCTGCCGGGGGATCAAGTCCGCCGTGCCCAGCGCCCGCATCGTCATGCTGACCATCAGCGACGAGGAGGAGGACCTCTTCGAGGCGATCAAGGCGGGGGCCACCGGCTACCTGCTCAAGGACGTCTCGATCGACGAGGTCCCCGACGCGGTGCGCGCGGTGCACGGCGGGCAGTCCCTGATCAACCCGTCCATGGCCGCCAAGCTCATCAACGAGTTCGCGACCATGGCCAAGAAGGAGGAGGAGCGCCCGCACCAGGTGCCGGCGCCCCGCCTCACCGAGCGCGAGATGGAGGTGCTCCGCCTGGTCGCCCGCGGCATGAACAACCGCGACATCGCCAAGGAGCTGTTCATCTCCGAGAACACCGTCAAGAACCACGTCCGCAACATCCTGGAGAAGCTCCAGCTCCACTCCCGGATGGAGGCGGTCGTCTACGCCGTGAGAGAGCGTCTCCTGGAGATCACCTGACCGTGCGCACGGCTCCCGGCCGAGGCGGGCGCGGGAGCCGTACGGCCTGAGCGCCGCTGCCCAGGGGCCGCGGCGGCCCGGACGGCGCGGGTCAGGGGGTCGTGGCGGCCAGGGCGGCGCGCAGGGAGTCGGCCAGGTCCGGCGGGTTGGTGACCTCGACGCGGACGTCGTCGCAGGAGACCCAGGACGCGGCCTCCCAGAGCGCCCGGGCGGTGGACTCGACCGCGGCCCGCGCCGCCGACTCGAAGGTGACGCGCTTGGCGACCAGGGTGCGCCCCTCACGCGCGGGGTCCACACGCGCGACGAGCCGCCCCCCGGCGAGGACCGGCATCGCGAAGTAGCCGTGCACCCGCTTGGGCGCCGGGACGTACGCCTCCAGCCGGTGCGACAGGCCGAACAGCCGCTCGGTGCGCTTCCGCTCCCAGATCAGGCTGTCGAACGGCGACAGCAGCGTCGTGCGCACCCGACCGCGCGGCTCGGTGGCCAGCGCCTCCGGGTCGGCCCAGGCGTTCGGCCCGTGGCCGGCGCGGGATCCCCAGCCCTCGACCCGGACGGGCATGAGGCCGGCGGACCCGTCGGCCAGGGCGGCGTCGAGCATCACGGCGTGCTCCTTGCGCAGCCGTACGAAGTCGACGAGGTCGGCGCGCGTGGCGACCCCGAGGGCCTGCCCGGCGCGGCGCGTCAGATACCTCACGCACTCCTCGTCGGAGGGCTCGGCCTCGCGGACGTCCGCCGGCAGCGCGCGCTCGGCCAGGTCGTAGACGCGGCGCCAGCCCACCCGGCGGGTGCAGACGACCTCGCCGATGTCGAGCAGCCACTCGATCGCGATCTTGCTGTCCGACCAGTCCCACCACTCGCCGCCGGCCTTGGCCCCGCCCAGGTCGCCGGTGGTCAGCGGCCCGTCGGCGCGGACCTTGTCCAGCACGGCGTCCACGGTCTCCGGGACGCGGTGCCAGCGGCGCTTGCTCGCCTTGAACGCCCGCCGGCGGAAGGAGTAGTAAGGCCAGTCCTCGACCGGCAGGATGCAGGCGGCGTGCGCCCAGTACTCGAACGCCCTGGCCGGTTCGTCCCAGTACGCGTGTTCGACGGCGGCTCGCGGGACCGCGCCGAGCCGGGCGTAGGCCACGAGCTCGTGGGACCGGGCGAGAACCGAGATCGTGTCGAGTTGCACGGCCCGCAGCCGGGGGAGCAGCGCGGGCACACCGCCGCGCCGGGAGTCCGCGCCCAGGAATCCCTGAGCGCGGAGGATGAGCCGGCGGGCGTCGTCGGCGGAGAGTTCGGTGACGGGGTTCACGTTCACCGATGCTAGTCCCCGTCACCGGCCAAAAGCCTACGCAGGTGTCACAGGTTCGGCTGCCCCTCGCCGATCGTCGGCAGCGACCGCTGGTCGTCGGACGGCTCGCCGCGCCGCGACTGGTCCTCACTGCCGCGCGGCGAGGAGTGCGACTCCTCCGGCAGCACCCGCGGCTCGTCAACGATCACGTCCGAGAAGATGTCGGTCGCCAGGGCGATGATCCCGCCCACTGCGCAGATCCCCACGCCGATCCAGAAGACCAGCCAGTTCGGCCCGAGACAGAGCGCCACGCCTCCGACCGCGAAACCGATCATGATGATGCCGACCGAGATCCAGGAAATCGGACGTCCTCCGTGCCCCTTGCCCGCCATCATCGCCTCCAGCGTTTCCCCGCGGATTTCCCCGTGGTTTTCCCATAGGCCCTGTGTTCTCGTTTTTGCTACCCCGACTCTCCGGGATCAAGCCATGAGCGCGCCGGGCCACTACGATGCGGGGAACCGACCGGGGGCGCGCATCGTTCAGATTCAAGACCGGTGCGGCGTCGTGCTGCCCTAGTGTGCGACCTCGCCTACGATGGCTCCGGGGAGGATTGCGCCCTAGCGCCGGCGGCCGCGCCCGCTGGCAAGATCTGCGAGGAGCTCTACGACAAGTGCCAGTTCTACTCGACAAGATCCTTCGCGCCGGCGAAGGCAAGATCCTGCGCAAGCTCAAGCGGATCGCAGAGCAGGTCAACTCCATCGAGGAAGACTTCCGCGCGCTGTCCGACGCGGAGCTGCGGGCCCTGACCGCTGAGTACAAGCAGCGGCACGCCGACGGCGAGTCCCTCGACGATCTGCTCCCCGAGGCGTTCGCGACGGTCCGCGAGGCCGCGCGCCGCACCCTCGGCCAGCGTCACTTCGACGTGCAGATCATGGGCGGCGCAGCGCTGCACATGGGCAACATCGCCGAGATGCGCACCGGTGAGGGCAAGACCCTGACCTGTACGCTGCCGGCCTACCTCAACGCGATCTCCGGCAAGGGCGTCCACGTCGTCACGGTGAACGACTACCTCGCCAAGCGCGACGCCGAGAACATGGGCCGCGTGCACCAGTTCCTCGGCCTGGAGGTCGGGGTGATCCTGGCTAACATGCCGCCGGAGGAGCGCCGCAAGGCCTACCACGCCGACATCACCTACGGCACGAACAACGAGTTCGGCTTCGACTACCTGCGCGACAACATGGCCTGGTCGCTGGACGACTGCGTCCAGCGCGGCCACAACTACGCGATCGTCGACGAGGTGGACTCCATCCTCATCGACGAGGCCCGGACGCCGCTGATCATCTCCGGCCCCGCCGAGCAGAGCGCGAAGTGGTACGTCGAGTTCGCCAAGATCGTGCCGCGGCTCAAGCGCGGCGAGGCGGCCAAGGACGGCCTGGAGGCCACCGGCGACTACGAGGTCGACGAGAAGAAGCGCACCGTCGGCATCCTGGAGTCCGGCGTCGAGAAGGTCGAGGACTGGCTCGGCATCGACAACCTCTACGCGCCCGAGAACACCCCCCTGGTGAGCTTCCTGAACAACGCCCTGAAGGCGAAGGAGCTCTACAAGAAGGACAAGGACTACATCGTCGTCGACGGCGAGGTGCTGATCGTCGACGAGTTCACCGGCCGCGTGCTCCACGGCCGGCGCTACAACGAGGGCATGCACCAGGCCATCGAGGCCAAGGAGGGCGTGGAGATCAAGGACGAGAACCAGACTCTCGCCACGATCACCCTCCAGAACTACTTCCGCCTCTACTCCAAGCTGGCCGGCATGACCGGCACGGCCATGACCGAGGCGAACGAGTTCCACCAGACCTACAAGCTCGGCGTCGTCCCGATCCCGACCAACAAGCCGATGATCCGCAAGGACCAGCCGGACCTGGTCTACAAGACCGAGGACGCCAAGTTCGAGGCCGTGGTCGCGGACATCAAGGAGCGCTACGAGCAGGGCCAGCCCGTGCTCGTCGGCACCACCAGCGTCGAGAAGTCCGAGCGGCTCTCGCGGATGCTCAAGCGCGTCGGCGTGCAGCACGAGGTCCTGAACGCCAAGCACCACGAGCGCGAGGCCGCGATCGTCGCCGAGGCGGGCCGCAAGCACGCCGTCACCGTCGCCACCAACATGGCCGGTCGAGGCACCGACATCATGCTCGGCGGCAGCCCCGAGTTCCGCGCCGACCTGGAGCTCCACCAGCGCGGCCTGTCCCCGCTGGAGACCCCGGCCGAGTACGAGGCGGCCTGGCCCGAGGCGCTGGAGAAGGCCAAGGAGGCCGTCAAGGCCGAGCACGAGGAGGTCGTCGCGCTCGGCGGGCTCTACGTCCTGGGCACCGAGCGGCACGAGTCGCGGCGCATCGACAACCAGCTCCGCGGCCGCTCCGGCCGGCAGGGCGACCCGGGCGAGTCCCGCTTCTACCTCTCGCTCGGCGACGACCTGATGCGGCTGTTCAACGCGGCCCGCGTCGAGGTCATCATGTCGCGGCTGAACATCCCCGACGACGTGCCGATCGAGTCGGGCATCGTCTCCAAGGCGATCCAGTCGGCGCAGCACCAGGTCGAGCAGCAGAACTTCGAGACGCGCAAGAACGTCCTGAAGTACGACCAGGTCATGAACCGCCAGCGCAAGGTGATCTACGCCGAGCGCCGCCGGGTCCTGGAGGGCGCCGACCTCAGCGAGCAGATCCGCGGCTTCATCGACGAGGTCGTCGAGGGCTACGTCACCGGCGCCACCGCCGAGGGCTTCGCCGAGGAGTGGGACCTCGACAAGCTGTGGAAGGCGTTCGCGCAGCTCTACCCGATCTCGATCACGATCGACGAGGTGATCGAGGAGGCCGGCGGCGACAAGGCGGGCCTGTCCGCCGAGTTCATCGCCGAGCGGATCAAGGCCGACGCCCAGGAGGCGTACGCCCGCCGCGAGGAGGAGCTCGGCGCGGAGGTCATGCGCGACGTCGAGCGCCGCGTGATCCTCTCGGTGCTCGACCGCAAGTGGCGCGAGCACCTCTACGAGATGGACTACCTCCAGGAGGGCATCGGCCTGCGCGCGATGGCCCAGCGTGACCCGCTGATCGAGTACCAGCGCGAGGGCTTCGAGATGTTCAACGCGATGCTGGAGGGCATCAAGGAGGAGAGCGTCGGCTTCCTCTTCAACCTCCAGGTCGAGGTCGTCGAGAACCCCATCGTCGAGGAGACCAGCGCCGAGGAGGAGGCGGTCGCCGAGGCCCGCTCCATCATCGCGCAGGGTCTGGGCCAGCCCAAGCGGCCCGCCCAGCTCCAGTACACCGCCCCGGCCGAGGGCGGCGGCGTGGAGCAGCACACCGAGCGTCCCGCCGCGGCGGCGGCGTCCGGCGTCCGCGGCTCCTACGGCGAGGTCTCCCGCAACGCGCCCTGCCCCTGCGGCTCGGGCAAGAAGTTCAAGCGCTGCCACGGCGACCCCCGCCACACGGACTGAGCGCGCGTCTTCCCGGAACGCCCGGCCGGCCCCGCCGACCGGGCGTTCCGCTTTCCCCGCCCCCGCCCGGCGCCGGCACCGCCCGCGCGTGCCGTACGGCGTGAGCGCGCCGTACGGCCTGAGCGTGCCGTACGGCCTGAGCGCGCCGTACGGCCTGAGCGTGCCGTACGGCCGGGCCGGCGGCGTGCCGTACGGCGTGCGCGGCGGGGGACAACGGGGCGGCGCGGGTCAGGGCGACGCCTCGAAGTCGGTGCAGAGCCACTGGGTGCCGTGGCGTTCCAGGCGCAGGGCCAGGGCCTTGGCCCTGCGCGGCCCGGTCCACAGGAGGACGCACAGCTCCAGGACGCCGGGGCGGGGCAGGCAGATCCGGGGCTGGCCCACCAGCGGGGGCCGGGTGGCCGGGATCATGGCCCCGGCCCGGGCGAGTTCGGCGCGGGCCTGGTCGGTGAGCCGGGCCGAGACGGAGTCGGCGGTGCGCCGGCCGGTGAGGACCTCGGCGACCGCCTGGGCCAGGCGGCGCAGGTCCCGCTTGTGCGGATGGGACCAGTCGTCGGCGGCGGGCTCGGCCGCGCACGGCTCGGCCTCGCGGGCGCCGAGGTCGAGGGCGAGCGCGCCGTCGAAGGCGGGCAGGGGGCGGCGGGCGGACTCGTCGTCGTAGGGCGGTTCCGAGACCGGTCGTGGCAACTGCCGGGGGAGGTCCAGCGGGCGGGTCGGTCGGGGCATCGGCGCACGCTCCAGCGTCTGGGGATGGTCTTCGCCTAATAGAGGCCGCCGGGTGACCGCCGAATACATCCGCCGCCGTCGTCCACAGCGGGTTCGCCCGCGTTCGCCGCGAATATCCCCCGAAATCGCCGCTCAGCGGCCCCGGCGGCGGCCCTTCCGGCCGGGCCGCCGCCCCGGGTTACGGGCGCCCGCTAACCCCGCCCGCCTCTCCTGTCACCTCCGCCGCGCCGTTCACAGGATCCGGGAGACGGTCGTTCACGGGCACCCCGCGGGCGGCAGTTCAACCCCGGAGACGTCGTTCACAACGCCCCGATCGCCGTACGGCGGGGCGCCCCGCCGTACGGCGGCGCCAGATGCGCGGGGCTCAGGAGTCGCCGGGGGGACGGCGGCGCCGGCTGCCCTTCTCGGCGGCGGCCGGGCTGCTGGGCGGCGCGCCCTCGCCGACCGCGAGGTCCTCGGTGACCGGCTCGCGGCCGGGCGTCATGATGTTCATCTTCTTGATCAGGCCGAGGAACAGCACGTAGTAGATCGCCGCGAAGATCAGCCCGAGGATGACGCCCAGCCAGGGGTTGTGCGTGTTGTCCTTGCTGAAGTTGAGGACGTAGTCCACGAGCCCGGCGGAGAAGTTGAAGCCCAGCTTGAAGTCCAGCGCGGACGCGATCGCCATGGCCGCGCCCGTGAGGATCGCGTGGACGACGAGCAGCACCGGCGCGACGAAGATGAACGCGAACTCGATCGGCTCGGTGATCCCGGTGAGGAACGCGGTCAGCGCGGCGGAGATCATGATGCCGCCGACGGCCGGGCGGCGCTCCGGCGGCGCGGCCCGCCACATCGCGAGCGCGGCGGCGGGCAGGGCGAACATCAGGATGGGGAAGAACCCGGCCATGAACGTGCCCGCCCCCTGCTCGCCCAGGAAGTAGCAGTTCAGGTCGCCGGCCGCGGTCTTGTCGCCGACGCGGCAGTCCGGCAGCGTGAACCAGACGATCGAGTTGACGATGTGGTGCAGGCCGAGGGGCAGCAGCAGGCGGTTGACCACGCCGTAGATGCCCGTCCCGGCGGTGCCGTGGTCGGTCAGCCAGTCGCCGAAGGAGTCGAGCCAGCCGCCCAGGATCGGCCAGACGAAGCCGAACAGCACGCCGAGCAGCAGCGCCGTCACGGCGGTGACGATCGGCACGAACCGGCGCCCGCCGAAGAACGCCAGCCACGACGGAAGCTTGATCCGGTAGTACTTCTGCCACAGCAGGGCCGCGACCAGGCCGATCAGGATGCCGCCGAGCACCCGGGTGGGGTTCTGCATGCCCAGGTTGAGCACTTCCTTGTACCCGCCGGGCGCGGCCGGGTCCACCACCTTCTGCACCACCGAGTCGTGCAGCGAGGAGGAGTGCTGGAACATGCGCATGCTCACGGCGTGGAACACCAGGTAGCCGACCACGGCGGCGAGTGCGGTGGACCCGTCGGCCTTGCGCGCGAAGCCGATCGCGACGCCGACGGCGAACAGCAGCGGCAGGTTGTCGAAGATCGCGCCGCCCGCCGCCGCGAGCACCTCGGCGATGCGGTCGAGCCACACCGCGTCGGTGCGCCCGAGCAGGTCGTCCTGGCCGAAGCGCAGCAGCAGGCCGCCCGCGGGCAGCACCGCGATCGGCAACATCAGGCTCCGGCCGATGCGCTGGAGCACGGCCATGACGGCCGACCTGGGCAGCGGCGGCCCCGCGGCCCCGGCTCCCGCGGTACTACTCATCGCGGCATCCCCTCACGTCTATCACGCCTGTTCCGCGGGGGGACGTTCCTTATCGTACGGCAAGCCGTGCTCGCCGCCTTACCCTCCGTGATCGCCGTCAATCCCCGATCCGCCCCGGTACGGCCCTGGCCGGCCCCCGGCCGTACGGCGACCCGCCCGGGGGAACGCAGGGCGAGGGCCGAGGGGCGGGCCCGGGGCCGTGCGGGAGCGGACAGGGGAGAGCGGCGCGGGGGAGGGAGTTCCCGCGCCGCTCTCGGCGGATGGTGCTCGGGTCAGGCCCGGCCGGAGGACTCGGCGGGCGGGGTGGTGCCGGAGGTCCCGCGCGCGCCCGCGGTGGCGGGAGTGGCCTCGCCGGCGTCCACGTCGGGCTCGGGCTCGCGGCCCGGGGTCATGATGTTCAGCCTGCGGATGAGGAAGCTGAACACGAAGTAGTACACGACGGCGTAGATCACGCCGATGAGCAGGATGCCGACCAGGTTCTGGGTGTTGCTCTTGTTGGCGTTGAGCAGCATGTCGATCAGGCCGGCGGAGAAGCCGAAGCCGAGCTGGCCCCCGATCAGCGTGGTCACGGCCATCGCGACGCCGGTCAGGATCGCGTGGACGACGAAGAGCACGGGGGCGACGAAGATGAACGCGAACTCCAGCGGCTCGGTGACGCCGGTGACGAAGGACGCCAGCGCCGCCGAGAACATGATGCCGCCGATGACCTTGCGGCGGCCGGGGGGAGCCGCCCGCCACATCGCGACCGCGGCCGCCGGCAGCGCGAACATCATGATCGGGAAGAACCCGGCCATGAACTGGCCGGAGTCCGGGTCGCCCAGGAAGTAGCAGTTCAGGTCGCCGGAGGCCGTCTTGTCGCCGACCCGGCACTCGGGCACGGTGAACCAGACGATCGAGTTGACGAAGTGGTGCAGGCCGAGCGGGATGAGCAGCCGGTTGATCACGCCGTAGACGCCGGTGCCGACGGCCCCGGCGCTGGCCAGGCCCTCGCCCGCGCTGTTCAGCCAGCCGCCGAGGACGGGCCAGATGAACCCGAACAGCACGCCCAGCAGCAGCGCGGCGAACGCGGTGACGATCGGCACGAACCGCCGGCCGCCGAAGAAAGCCAGCCAGGCGGGCAGCTTGATCCGGTGGTACCGCGCCCACAGCCCGGCGGCGATCAGTCCGATGAGGATGCCCCCCAGCACCCGGCTGGGGTTCTGCATGCCGAGGTTGAGGACCTCTCTGGCCCCTCCGGGCGCGGCGGAGTCCTGCACCTTGAGGATCACGGTGTCCTTGAGCGACGAGCCCTGGAACATGGTCTTGCTCACCCAGTCGAAGACCAGGTAGCCGACGAGGGCCGCGAGCGCGGTCGAGCCGTCGGACCTGCGGGCGAAGCCGATGGCCACGCCGATCGCGAACAGCAGCGGCAGGTTGGTGAACAGCGCGTCGCCCGCGGCCGCGAAGACCTTGGCGACGTTGGCGGTCCAGCCGAAGCCGGCCACGTCGGCCAGGCCGCCCGGATCGGGGCCGTTGCTGCCGAGCATGTCGGGCTGGCCGAAGCGGAGCAGGAGGGCGGCGGCCGGCAGGACCGCGATCGGGAGCATCAGCGAGCGGCCGAGCCGCTGCAGCACGTTCAGGGCTTTGGAACCAGAAGACGGCGCCGCGGGCAGACCGCCCTCGGCCGCTGTGGCACTCATACGTGGACCTCCATGGGGGGTGGGGGCGCCCCCCGAAGGGTCACGGTCGTTGGCCGCTCCCTCGGGGGATCTCCAGTGCTGTGCGTAGCTGGTACCGGTCCGCGCGGAAGGTCGAGACGGCGTACTCGACGCAGGTGCCGAGGGCGAAGCCCCGGCGCTGGAAGAGGAGGGCCGCGCTCCCGCGCTTGAGGTTGAGCTGTTCGGCGTCCACGGGGTCGGCGATGCCGGCCTCGATCGTCAGTTCCCCCGAGTCCATGACGATGCCGTGGCGTTGTTCGAGGAGTTCGTAGAGAGATCGGTCGGTCAGGTCGACGTCCAGCAGCCCGGGCGCGAGCGCCACGGGGATGTGCGAGCGTTCGATGGCCATCGGTTCGCCGTCGGCGGTGCGCAGCCGTTCGACGAAGTGCACGTCGTCGCCGGGCTGGATGCCCAGTTCGCGGGCCAGGTGCGCGCTGGCCCGCATGACGCGCCGGTCGAGGTCGATCGCCCCGGGCTTCATGCCGCGCTGCCGCATGTCCTCGGTGAAGGACGACAGCCGCAGCGGCATCTCGATCTTGGGCCGGGCCACGAAGGTGCCCTTGCCGGGCACCCGGTGGAGCCGTCCCTCGGACACCAGGTGGTCGATGGCCTGCCGCACGGTCATCCGTGACAGGCCGTACCTCTGGCTGAGGTCCCGTTCCGAGGGGATCGCGGCGTCGAGCGGCAGGTCCCCGGCCTCGATGAGGTCGAGCAGCAGCTCGCGCAACTGGAAGTACTTCGGGACGGGACTGTCCGGGTCGATCTGACCCACAGGCGAGGGCTCCTTCCATTGAGGGACTAGCTATGAGTTAGGGTACGAACTGGTCTAGGCCGGACTAGACCACGCCCGGCATTTCGTGTCAACAATCACAGGCAAGACGGATCGGTAACGACGCGGCATACCCGCGTTTCAGCAGGCAGGAGTCGTAGCGGATGGTGATGATCGCGGCCCGGCGCATGGCCCTGTACGCCGAGGGCGAGGGCACCCGAGTCGTGGAGCCCGGGTGGCTGCGCGCCGAGGGCGGGGTCATCGCCGAGGCCGGCCTGGGCGAGCCGCCGAGCGCGCCCGACCTCACCCTGGACCACGGCGTCCTCGCCCCGGGCCTGGTGGACATCCAGGTCAACGGCTTCTTCGGCTACGACATGGCCGACGCCGACCGCGAGGGCTGGCGGACCGTCGTACGGCGGCTGCCCGAGACCGGCGTCACCGCGTTCGTCCCCACCTTCATCACCGAGCCCGTCCCCGAGCTGGCGCGAGCCGTACGGGAGGCCAGGGAGCTGACGGCCGGTCTGGACCAGCGGGGCGCGCGGGTGCTCGGGCTGCACCTGGAGGGCCCGTTCATCTCGCCGAAGCGGAAGGGCGCGCACAACCCGGACTGGATGGTCGACCCGACGCCGGAGAACGTGGACGCGCTGCTGGAGGCGGGCGAGGGGTTCCTGCGGTACGTCACGCTGGCGCCCGAGCGGGACGGCTCGATGGACGCGATCAAGCGGTTCACGGCCGCCGGGGTCATGGTCAGCGTGGGCCACACGGACGCGACCGCCGCGCAGGTGAAGGCCGCCGCGGACATGGGCGCCAGGAAGGTCACCCACCTGTTCAACGCGCAGCGCCCGCTGCACCACCGCGAGCCCGGCGTGCCCGGCCACGCCCTCTACGACCCCCGGCTGACCTGCGGCCTCATCGCCGACCTGCACCACGTGGACGCCGAGGTGTGCGCCGTGGTGTTCGCCGCCGCCCCCGGGCGCGTCTGCATCGTGACCGACGCCGCCTCCTCGGCCGGCATGCCGCCGGGGGAGTACGTCCTCGGCGGCGAGCCGGTGACCCAGCCCGAGGACGGGCCGCCGCTGCGCGCCGACGGGGCCTTCGCCGGCTCGGCGCTGACGATGGACAAGGGCGTGGCCAACATGGTCCGCGCCGGCATAGACCTGGCCACGGCGATCGACGCGGCGACGCGCGTGCCGGCCGACCTGATCGGGAGCACCGAGATCGGGCGCATCGCGGTGGGAGCCGCCGCCGACCTCGTGTGGCTGGGAGACGACCTGCGGGCACAGACCACGTGGGTAGACGGTGAGATCGTTTTCGACAGGAGCGCCACTTCATGACCACCAACATGCGCCGTGAGATCGCCGAGCAGCCCGCCGCGCTGCGGGACACGCTCTCGGCGCTGCTGCCGCGCATCGACGAGATCAAGGCCCTCGGAGACCAGACCCGCCAGTTGCTGTTCATCGCGCGGGGCACCTCCGACAACGCCGCGGTCTACGGGCGCTACCTCGCCGAGGTCCACGCCGGCCGGCTCGCCACCCTGGCCTCGCCCTCGGTCGCGACGACGTACAAGCGCAAGATCGACCTGGACGGCGTGCTCGCCGTGGCGCTCTCGCAGTCCGGGCGCACCGAGGAGATCGTCGAGACCCTGACCTGGGCCAAGGACTGCGGCGCCCGCACGGTGGCGATCACCAACGGCGGCGAGGACGCCCCGCTGGCGCAGGCCGCGGACCTGGCGCTCGTCACCCGGGCGGGGGCCGAGCTCGCGGTCCCGGCCACCAAGACCTACACGACCCAGCTCGCCGCGCTCGCCGTGCTCGGGCTGGGCCTCGGCGCGGACGTGGACCGCGCGGACCTGGACCGGGTGCCGGACGAGGTGGAGAAGCTGATCGCCGCCCCCGGCGACGTCGACGCGATCGCCGAGGGCCTGTCCGGGGTTCCCGGCGTGGTGGTCTCCGGGCGGGGAATGGCCTTCTCCACCGCCCTGGAGCTGGCGCTCAAGCTGAAGGAGGCCTGCTACCTGCACGCGATGGGCCTGTCCTACGCGGACCTGCTGCACGGCCCGATCGCCGTGGTGGACGAGGACACCCCGGCCATCCTGGTCGCGGCCGGCGAGGGACCGACCCTGCCGGGCACGATCGCGCTGGCCGAGCGCGTCCGGGGAGCCGGGGCCGCGGCGTACGCCGTGGGCGGGGGGACCGAGCTGGCCGCGGCGTCCACCAACGCGCTGGCGGGGCCGGACCTGCCGGAGTGGCTCGCGCCGCTCGGGCTGATCGTGCCGGGGCAGTTGCTCACCGAGGCGCTGGCCCGCAGGCTCGGCATCGACCCCGACGCTCCGCGGGGTCTGAACAAGGTCACGCAGACCGACTAGAACCGAGGGAGTTCAACAATGGCCGCAGATGTCGAGGCGATCATCGCCGGGCTCGGGGGAGCCGACAACATCATCGAGATCGAGCCGTGCATCACGCGGCTGCGCACCGAGGTGCACGACGCCTCCAAGGTGGACCAGGCCGCGCTGAAGCGGGCCGGGGCGCACGGCGTCATGGCCGCGGGCAACGTCGTGCAGGTCGTCGTGGGCCCGGAGGCCGACACGATCGCCAGCGACATCGAGGACATCATCGGCTGAGACGCGGCCGTCCGGGCGGTCCCGGGGCGTGCCCCGGGACCGCCGACCCGAACTGTGGGGGAACAGAGATGACAGTGGTCGTCGCGCCGGTCGGCGGCGCGGTCGTGGGGCTCGCGAACGTGCCCGATCCGGTGTTCGCCCAGGCGATGGTGGGCCCGGGGACGGCGATCGAGCCGGACAGGGAACCCGGCGAGGCCGTCTCGCCCATCGACGGGAAGATCATCAAGCTGCACCCGCACGCCTACGTGGTGGTGGGCGACGACGGGCGCGGCGTGCTGGTGCACCTGGGCATCGACACGGTGCAGCTCAAGGGCGAGGGGTTCCGCCTGCTCGCCGCCGAGGGAGACCGGGTGAGCGCCGGGCAGCCGGTGGTGGCCTGGGACCCGGCGGCGATCGAGGCGGCCGGGCGCTCGCCCGTCTGCCCCGTCGTCGCGCTGGACGCGCAGGCGGGGGCACTCTCCGACGTACAGGAATCCGGGCAGGTCACGAGGGGGGCTGAACTCTTCCGGTGGGAGTGAATTCGATCGAGGGCGCGGCGGGCGACGGCGAGCCGATGGCGGCCCTCTTCGACCTGGACGGCACGCTGATCAACTCCGAGCCGCGCAGCATGGCCACCTGGGCGATGCTCATGGAGGCCCACGGCGTCTCGCACGACGCCGCGCTGCTGCGCGAGTTCATGGGCCGTCCCGGCCGGGAGGTGCTGGCCGAGAAGCTGGAGATGTTCGGCGACGAGGCCGAGGTCGAGGAGCTGTGGCGGGAGGTCTGGAGCTACGGCTCCCACCCGGACCTGCCCGAGGTGGAGACCGTGCCCGGCGCGGCCGAGCTGGTCCGCGCGGTGCACGGGTCGGGCTCGCCCACCGCCCTGGTCACCTCGGCCACCCGCTGGTGGGCCGAGGAGATGCTGACCAAACTGGAGGTCCGGGAGCTGTTCCCGCTGGTGATCAGCGCCGAGGACGTCAGCGTGGGCAAGCCGGACCCGTCGGGGTACCTCATGGCCGCCGAGCGGCTGGCCGTGGACCCGTCCCGCTGCGTCGTCTTCGAGGACTCGATCGCGGGTATCACCGCCGCCAAGGCCGCGGGCATGGCCTGCGTGGGCCTGACCACCACCCACGAACCGCACGAACTCGCCGGCGCCGACCTGGTCGTCGCCGACCTGACGGAAATCGACTGGCCCCTGCGGCTGGTCTAGACATACCAGGAGGAATCTGTGGCTGAGCGCACCGTCCGCGTGGAGTCGGAGGTCGGGCTGCACGCCCGCCCGGCCGCCACGTTCGTGCAGACCGCGAGCAAGGCCCCCATCGACGTCACGCTCAGCAAGGCCGGGGGCGCCCCGGTCAGCGCCAAGAGCATCCTGGCCGTGCTCGCCCTCGACGTACGCCACGGGGAGCAGATCACGCTGCGCGCCGAGGGCGAGGGCGCGGAGGAGCTGCTCGACGAGCTCAGCCGCATCGTCTCGGAGACGAAATGACATGGAGCGCCTGAACGGCACCGGGGTCAGCCCGGGCGTCGGATACGGCCCGGTGCACCGCCTGGTCTCCACGGTGCCCGAGCCGCCGGCGGACGCCGTGCACACGGGGGACGCGGAGGCGGAGAAGGCCCGTGCCATGGTCGCGCTGGAGGAGGTCGCCGCGGACCTGGAGGCGCGGGGCGAGCGGGCGGGGGGCGACGCGCGGGAGGTGCTCGCCGCGCAGGCCATGATGGCGCGCGACCCGGGCCTGGCCGGGGACGTGGACCTGCTCGTCGGGCGCGGCGCGACCGCCGCCCGCGCTGTCTACGAGGCGTTCGGGAAGTACCGCGAGATGCTGGCGGGGGCCGGGGCCTACCTGGCGGCGCGCGTGGCCGACCTCGACGACATCCGCGACCGCGCCGTGGCCCGCCTGCTCGGCGTGCCGCTGCCGGGCCTGCCCGAGGGGGCGGCGCGGCCGTACGTCCTGGTGGCGCGGGACCTGGCGCCCGCCGACACGGCGCTGATCGACCGGGGGTCGGTGGCGGCGTTCGTGACGGAGGAGGGCGGCCCCACCAGCCACACGGCGATCCTCGCGCGGGCGATGGGCATCCCCGCCGTCGTGGCCTGCCCGGGCGCGACCACGATCGAGGAGGGCACGCTCGTGCTCGCCGACGGCGCCTCCGGGGTCGTACGGCTGTCGCCCACCGACGAGGAGGTGGAGACGGCGCGCAACGCGGCCTCGGCGCGGGAGGCGGTGCTCGCGGCCGCCACCGGACCCGGGTGCACCGCAGACGGGTACGAGGTGCCGCTGCTGGCGAACATCGGGGGGCCCGCCGACCTGCCGACGGCGCTGGAGAACGAGGCGCAGGGGGTGGGCCTCTACCGGACGGAGTTCCTGTTCCTGGACCGGACGACGCCGCCGACCGTGGATGAGCAGGAGGCGGCCTACCGGGAGGTCCTGGAGGCGTTCCCCGGCGGGCGCGTCGTCGTGCGGGTGCTGGACGCGGGGGCCGACAAGCCGCTGGCGTTCCTGCCCCCGCCGGGTGAGGAGCCGAACCCGGCGCTGGGGGAGCGGGGGCTGCGCATGCTCCTGCGGAACCGCCCGACGCTGACCGGCCAGCTTGAGGCGCTGGCCAGGGCGGCCCAGGGGACCACCGCGAAGTTGCAGGTCATGGCGCCGATGGTGGCGGGTCTGGCGGAGGCCGAGGAGTTCGTCGCGGCCTGCCGCGCGGCGGGCGTCGAGACGGCCGGGATCATGATCGAGATCCCGGCGGCGGCGATCCGCGCGTCCGACCTGGGCCCCGCGGTGGACTTCTTCTCCATCGGGACGAACGACCTGGCGCAGTACACGTTCGCGGCGGACCGGCAGGTCGGGTCGCTGAGCGCGCTCCAGGACCCGTGGCAGCCGGCGTTGCTCGACCTGATCGCGATGACCGCGGAGGGGGCGAAGGCGGCGGGGCGGCCGTGCGGCGTCTGCGGCGAGGCGGCGGCCGATCCGGCGCTCGCGTGCGTGCTGGTGGGGCTGGGGGTCACCTCGCTGTCCATGGGGGCTCCGGCGCTGCCGCTGGTCAGGGCGGCGCTGTCGCGGCACACCCGGGCGCAGTGCGAGGCGGCGGCGGTGGCGGCGCGGCAGGGGCAGACGGCGGACGAGGCGCGCGATCTGGCGCGCGGGCTCCTGCCCGGACTGTCCGACCTGGCGCTCTAGCCTGCCGGGGTACGGCTCGCGCCGGGGTACGGCTCGCGCCGCGGTACGGCTCGCGCCGGGTGCGGGGGGCGTAGGTGGGCGGGGTTATCCACAGGCGTAGGGTTTTCCACAGGTTGGGGCGACCGGGGCCCGGGCGGTCCCGGGGAGGTACTAGCGTCGAACGCATGGTTTTCCGCTGGAGGTCGTTCGCCGCGCTGACATCGGGGGCGGTCATCGCATTGACGGGGTGCGCCGGGTCCGAGGGGTCCGGGTCACAGGGGCAGGCGACGCGCTCGCCCTCGGCCGTCGTGCCCGCGTCCCCGACGGCCGCGCCGACGCCGGCTCCGTCGGACCCGGTCGAGGCGGCGCTCGCGCGCATGAGCGTGCGGGAGAAGGTCGGCCAGCTCTTCATGCCCGTGGTCTACGGCCCGGCGGCCGACGCGCGCTCCGACCAGAACCGCAAGTCGTTCGGCGTCGCCACCCCGGCGGAGGCGGTGCGCCGCTACCAGGTGGGCGGGGTGATCTACTTCCCCTGGGCCGACAACGTCAAGAGCGCCTCCCAGCTCGCCCGCATGTCCAACGACCTGCAGCGGCAGTCGCCCAAGATCCCCCTCCTGATCGGCGTCGACCAGGAGAACGGCATCGTCTCCCGCCTGGACGGCATCGTCACGCCCATCCCGGGCCAGATGGCCCAGGGCGCGACCCGCCGCCCGGCCGACGTCGCCGACGCGGCCCGGGTGACCGGCGAGGAACTGCGCGCCCTCGGCATCCGCCTCAACTTCGCCCCGGTCGCCGACGTCAACGTCAACCCCCGCAACCCCGTCATCGGCGTGCGGTCCTTCGGCTCCGACCCCGCCGCCGTGGGCCGCCTGGTCGCCGCCGCGATCAAGGGCTACCACGCGGCGGGCGTCGCGTCCTCGGCCAAGCACTTCCCCGGTCACGGCGACACCCACGTGGACAGCCACACCGGCCTGCCGGTCATCGAGCACACCCGCGCCCAGTGGGAGCGCCTGGACGCCCCGCCGTTCGCCGCCGCGATCAAGAACGGCGTCGACGTCATCATGAGCGCCCACGTCGTCATGCCCAAGCTCGACCCCTCGGGCGATCCCGCCACCCTCTCCAAGCCGATCCTCACCGGCCTCCTCCGCGACAAGCTCGGCTTCCGGGGCGTGATCAGCACCGACGCCCTCGACATGGCGGGCGTCCGCAAGAAGTACGGCGACGCCGAGGTGGCCGTCCGCGCGATCCTCGCCGGCGCCGACCTCCTGCTGATGCCGCCCGACGTGAAGGCCGCCCACGAGGCCGTCCTGAAGGCCGTCGAGAGCGGCCGCGTCTCCGCGGCCCGCCTCGACGAGTCCGTGCGCCGCATCCTGCGGCTCAAGCAGTCCAGGGGCGTCCTCGCGCGGCCGGACACGGTGGACCCGGAGCGGGCCGCGCAGGCCGTGAACACCGAGGCCCACCGCGCGGTCGCCCAGCGCGTCGCCGACCACGCGGTCACGCTCGTCCGCAAGGGCCCCCTCCCCATCCAGGGCAAGGCCCGGTTCCTGGTCGTCGGCCCCAACCCGGAGGCGCTGGCCAAGCCCCTGGCCGCGCAGTCGGTCTCCCTCCCGGCCGACGGCACGGTCCCCGCCTCCCTCGCCCAGACCGCCGTCGCCCAGGCCAAACGCGCCACCGCCGTCGTGGTCCTGACCCGGGGCTCGTCGGCAGCCCAGCTCACCCTGGTCAACGCCCTCGCCAAGAGTGGCAGGCCGGTCATCGCCATCAGCACCGGCACCCCCTACGACCTCCCCCGCCTGAGATCCGCCAAGGCCGCCCTCGCCACCTACTCCACCAGCCCCGCCGCCATGCGCGCCGCCGCGAGCGTCATCCGGGGCACCCTGACCCCCACCGGCAGACTCCCCGTCCGGGTCCCCGGCCTCCGCTGACCCGCGCCGCCCGCCGCGCGTCCTCCGCCCGGCCCTACGGTCGGCGCCGCCATCGCGCACGGCGCCTGCCGTACGGCTCGCGCTGGGCGGGGGGTGGGGGAGTGGCGGGGCCGGGCGTGGGGTGGTCACAGGGCGAACCAGGTGGTCGTGCCGGTTTCCGAGGCGGAGAACCCCCAGGACCTGGACAGGGCGTCGACGAGCTGCAATCCGCGTCCCGAGGTGGCCAGGTCGTCGGCGGCGGACAACGCGGGAAGGCCCTCGCCGCCTTCGTCGTGGACTTCGACGCGCAGTCCCGGGGCGAGGGCCAGGGCCACCACGACGACGCGCCCTCCGGGTGACCCCGAACGCGAATGTTCTATGGAATTCGTCACCAATTCGGACACAAGTAATGCGACCGTCTCCGCCTCGTCGTCGTCCAGCGCGGGGGCGCGGCGGGCGAATTCCCGGGCCCTCGCCACCTCGGCGATCTCGCCCGGGAGAACCAGGACCCACGATCTGGCCGATACTTCGCGCCGGGCTTCGGTAGCGTTCTGCGTCATGGCGTACTCCGGTCCACGGTCCGACTCGGTGCACCCCCAAGCTTGTTCTTTGATTATCAATCTCGCAATACTAAAATCGTATTGTCCAGCAATCTTTGAATTCGCGTCTTCGGGAAGTTCGTCCGATTCACGGGAGAATTAGTGGATCTCCATAGTCCGACGATTCGCCGCCGCCGTCTTTCCTCGGAGCTGCGCCGTCTGCGCCAGGAGTCGGGGATGACCGCCGACGAGGTGTCGCGGCGGCTCGACTGGAGCGCGGGCAAGCTCACGCGCATGGAGCGCAACGAGTGGCGGCGGCCGAGCGTGCGCGACGTCACCGACCTGCTGAACGTCTACGGAGTCACCGACGAGAAGACGCGGACGGCGCTGGAGACCCTGGCCAGGCAGGCCCGCGACCGGGGCTGGTGGGCGGACTACCGGGACGTGTTCCGCGGCTCCCTCCCCGAGTTCGAGGCCGAGGCGAGCGCGATCCGCACCTACGAGGCGCTCCTCGTCCCCGGCCTCCTCCAGACCCCCGAGTACGCCGCCGCCATCATCCGGGGCGGCCGGGTGATACCGGAGTCCGAGGTGGATCGGCGGGTCGCCGCGAGGATGGTCAGGCAGAGGCTTCTCGATCGGCCCGATCCCCCGGCCTACTGGGCGATCGTCGACGAGGCCGCACTCCGTAAGAGCGTCGGCGGGCCCGAGGTGATGCGTGGTCAGCTCCAGCACCTCATCGCGATGAGCGAGCGCCCCAACATCGATGTCCAGGTGCTGACCGACGCGGCCGGAGCCCACTCGAGCATGACGGGCGGCATGCTGATCCTTGATTTTCCCGCGGACCCGAGCATTGTCTACATAGAGACCGTCTCTACCGATCTGTACTTCGAGGAGGTGGAGGACCTCCAGCGCTACGCGCTCCGATACGACCACGTGCGCGCGGCGGCGCTCAGCGTGGAGGCGTCCGTCGAGTACCTGACCGGTCTGCTGAGACGGATCGAGGAAGGGTGATGAGCATGTCCGAGTTCCCGATGGCCTGGCGGAAGAGTTCGTACAGCAGCGCGGAAGGCGACAACTGCGTGGAGGTGGCGCGGGCGGGTGGCGGGCGCGTCGCCGTACGGGACAGCAAGGACCCCGAGGGCGGCGCGCTCGCCTTCGGGCGTGAGGAGTGGGCCCGGTTCCTGCTGGACGTCAAGCGGGGCTGAGGGGCTGAGCCGCCGGAAGTCGCGCCCGGCCCCTGGCCGCCTTCTCAGGTGAAGAAAAAGGGGACGGCGGCGTCGCGGGCCAGGACGAAGCCGCGCCCCTTGCCCGGACGGGAGGCCCCGGCCCTCGGTGTTTCGGCGACGCCTGAATCACCGTGCGCTCCGCGCCGTCCGCGCGGATGCTGATGGTACTCCGCGGAGAACCGGAGGGCCGGGCGGGCGATCGCATCGCCCCACGGGGGTTCGACCGGCCGGCGGGGCTGATCGCGACGGGGCCGACCGCGATCACCCCCCGACTCTCCCCGGGCGGACGCCCGGCGTCGGCACCCGCCGCCGCCGGGCGTCCTCTCGCCCGGGGCCTCCCCGGACACGAGCCTCGCCGGCCGCGGCCCCTACCGCGGCCCGTACGGCACGCCTGAGGCGGGCGTGCGTCAGCAGGTGGTGAGGAAGTCGCGGACGGCGGCGGCCACTCGCCCGGGTTCTTCCAGGTGGACGTCGTGGCCCGCGTCCGGGATGACCACGAACCTGGCGCCGGGGGCGCGCCGCCGCATCTTTCGGGACTCCTCGGGGCCGACGATCCCGGACTCCGCGAGGATCACGAGCACGGGACAGGAGACGCGTTCCCATTCGTCCCAGTAAGTCCGCCGTGAGACCTCCTCCACGGACGCGACCATGAACGCCGGGTCGAACCGGGGCCGCCACCCGCCGTCCCGGCGTTCCAGCCCGTCGGCCCAGCCCCGGCCCGCCGGACCCCCGCCGAAGAACTCCGCCGCCGCCTCGGGAGACGGGAACGGCGCCGGCCAGGAGTCCAGCCAGGAACGGATCTCCTCCGGCAGTCCGGGCCGCCCGCCGCCGGGCCCGGCCTCGACCAGGACCAGTGCCCGCACCAGCTCCGGGTGGGCCGCCGCGGCGAGCATCGCCGTGTGACCGCCGAGGGACTGCCCCACCAGCACGACCGGCGCCAGCCCCAGCTCCCGCACGACGGTCGCGACGTCCGCGGTGTAGGCGGCCCGGGAGGCGTCCACCTGGCGGTCCGCCGCCCGCCGGGCACTGGCTCCGTGCCCGCGCTGGTCCAGCGTCACCACCCGGTGCTCGTCCGCCAGGCTCCGGGCCACGTCGTCCCACTCCCCGCCGTGGCCGGCGAGCCCGTGCAGCATCAGCAGCCCCGGTCCCCGGCCGCCCCGGTCCCGGCACACCAGCCGCACGCCGCCCGAGGCGACCTCCCGGACGGCTCCCGGCGGCGCGGCCCGCCTCCCAGGTGCCTCAGCCCGCTCCTCGGGCGCCGCCCGTACGGCTCGCCGCTCCGGCATCCTCTCCTCGCCTTCGTCTCGCCCGCTTTCACCGACCTCACCGGTCGCCCGGACGCCGGTGTTCGCATCCTCCCCGCCGACGCGTCCTCCCCGCCCGCGCGTCCTCCCGGTTCGCGCGTCCTCCCGGCCCGCGCGTCCTCCCGGTTCGCGCGACCTGCCGGTTTCGCGCGACCTGCCGGGCGTGGCGTCACCGGTCCGGGCCGGATCTCCGGGGCCGGCTGGTGAGGGAGCGCCCCCGGGCCGGAGCCGGTCGAGGGACGGGTGACGGCCCGACCACGCCTGATGCGCTGGATCAAGGTTGGGCGGGGCGCCGGCCGTACGCAAGCGGACGAGGGCGGCGGGGATGACCCGAGACGCATCGGCGAGGAGGCCCGGATCCCGTCAGAGGTGGCGTTTGAGCTCTCGGCGGGCCACGGAGCGGAGGTGGACCTCGTCGGGGCCGTCGAAGATGCGCATGGCCCGGGCGTGGGCGTAGAAGGAGGCCAGGGGGGTGTCGTCGCTGACGCCCATGCCGCCGTGGACCTGGATGGCGCGGTCGATGACCTCGCAGGCGACGCGGGGGGCGATGACCTTGATGGCGCTGATCTCGATCGCCGCGCGCTTCACGCCGACGGTGTCGATCAGCCAGGCGGCCTTGAGGGTGAGGAGGCGGGCCTGCTCGATCGCCAGGCGGGATTCGGCGATCTGCTGCTGGACCACGCCCTGCTCGGCGAGCGGACCGCCGAAGGCCACCCGGCTCACGGCGCGGCGGCACATGAGCTCCAGGGCGCGCTCGGCCATGCCCAGGGCGCGCATGCAGTGGTGGATGCGGCCGGGGCCGAGGCGGGCCTGGGCGATGGCGAACCCGTCGCCCTCCTCGGCGATCAGGTTGGCGGCGGGCACGCGCACGTCGGTGAAGACGATCTCGCAGTGCCCCTCCTGGTCCTGGTAGCCGAAGACCGGGAGGCTGCGGACGACCTCGACCCCGGGGGTGTCCGCCGGGACGAGGATCATGGACTGCTGCCGGTGCGGCGGGCCGTCCGGGTCGGTCTTGCCCATGACGATGTAGACGGCGCAGCGCGGGTCGGCCGCGCCGGAGATGAACCACTTGCGGCCGTTGATCACGTATTCGGACCCGTCCCGCACGATGGAGGTCTCGATGTTGGTCGCGTCGGAGGAGGCCACCGCCGGCTCCGTCATGGCGAACGCCGACCGGATCTCGCCGTCGAGCAGCGGGCGCAGCCAGCGCTCCTTCTGCTCGGGCGTGCCGAACATGTGCAGGACCTCCATGTTCCCGGTGTCCGGGGCCGAGCAGTTCAGCGCCTCCGGGGCGAGCCTGGGGGAGCGCCCGGTCACCTCGGCCAGCGTCGCGTAGTCCAGCACGGACATCCCCGACTCGGCCGGCAGGAACAGGTTCCACAGTCCGCGCTTCCGGGCCTCGGCCTTGAGCTCCTCGACGATCGGCGGGCACTCATGGTCGTCCGGGCCACGCTCGGCCCGCCACGCGGCGTACACCGGCTCGGCCGGGTAGACGTGCGTGTCCATGAATTCGTTGAGCGTGCCGAGGTACTCCTGGGCCTTGGGGCTGAGCGCGAAGTCCATGCCGCCCAGTCTGGCACCGCCGTACCGGCTGCGACAGAGGCGAATTGAATCTGAATTCAGTTTCACCGAGAGGGGTCGCCCGGTCCTGCGGCCCCTAGGCTGGAGGGCGTGACAGAAACGGGTTCTATCAAGGGTGTCGTCATCGACTGGGGCGGCGTCCTCACGACCGACATGTTGAGCGCGATCATCAAGTGGATCGAGGCGGACCGGATCGACGGCCTGCACTACCGCGAGGTCATGCGCGAGATGGTGCGCGGCGCGTACGGCGGCGGCGAGGGCGGCACCGCGGCCGTGGCGATCGAGGCGGTGGGGCAGGACGCCAACCCGGTCCACGCCCTGGAACGCGGCGAGGTGGACACGGCCGAGTTCGAGCGCGAGCTCGCCTCCCGGCTGCGCACGGAGGACGGCGGGCGCCCCCGGGCGGAGGGGCTGCTGAGCCGGATGTTCGCCGGGTTCGAGCCGGTGGAGCCCATGTACGCCATGCTCCGCACCGCCCGCGCGAACGGCCTGGTCACCGTCCTGCTGTCGAACTCCTGGGGCAACGACTACCCGCGCGAGCGCTTCGCGGAGACCTTCGACCACGTGGTGATCAGCGGCGAGGTGGGCATGCGCAAGCCCGAGGAGCGCATCTTCCGTCACACCCTGGACCTGGCCGGCCTCGACCCGCGCGAATGCGTCTTCATCGACGACATCGAGGCCAACATCGCCGCCGCCGAGGCCCTCGGCATGATCGGCATCCACCACACGTCCCCGGAGGCCACGCTCGCCGAGCTGGAACGCCTCACCGGCCTGGAGTTCCCCCGCACGGCCTGACCCTCCGGCGTGCCCCGTTGCCCCGTGTCCCCGGCTTCGGTCCGTGCCGGCTTCGGTCCGTGCCGGCTTCGGTCCGCGCCGGCTTCGGTCCGCGCGGGCCCCGGCGCGAGCCGCCCCCTCGGTCGTACGGCTCGCGCCGGAGCCGTACGGCCCCGCCCCCGCGCGCGCCGTACGAACCCGCGCTCCTGTCTCTCTGTGACGTACGAGAGGGACGAAAGGTTCTTGTGGGACGCGTGTTCGCGGCATAAGCCGGGTTCGGGCGCGAAGGGGGCGTGCGTGGCAGGCGTCCCACACCTGCCCCGGCGGGCCTGGCACACTCTGAGTGTTTCGCCACCCGCTTTCGAGATCGAGGAACGCATGCGCGTCTATCTGCCGAGCACCCTCGCCGCCCTGGGCCGCGTCCTGGCCGACGGCGAGCTGGGCCCGGCGCCGCTGGCCGGTCACGCGGTGACGCCGGCCCTGATCGAGTGGTACGTCTCGGGGGACACCGAGGAGCTGGAGTACGTCGCCCTGACCGAGGCGGCCAGGTCGTCGCTGCGCATGCTCGCCGCGGACCTGGCCGACGGGGTGGACGTGCCCCCGCGCCGCGTCGTGCTCGCCGCCGAGGTGCCCGACGCCCGGGTCAAGGCCGGGGTGGACCTGGAGGAACGTTCCTGGGTGCGGCTCGCGGAGCCGGTGCCGCTGAGCAAGATCGTCTCGGCGCACGTGGACGATCCCGCGGCCGAGGACGACGTGATGGCCGCGATCGACGCGCTCCCGGCGGCCGACGGGGGCGACGACGACGCCCTCTTCGTGGTGGACGGCGCGGAGGCCCACGAACTCATGTGGTACGCGACGCAGGAGTTGCCGGATCTCGTCCGTTGGCGGGAAGACAAGGGCTAGCCGTACCCTTGGCCCTGATATGAAACACATTGTCTGGGACTGGAACGGGACGCTCTTCCACGACATCGACGCGGTCGTGGACGCCACCAACGAGGTCTTCCGGCCGTACGGCCTGAGCCCGATGGACGCCGCCGGCTTCCGCGCCGTCTACTCGCGCCCCATCTGGGCCTGCTACGAGAGGCTGCTCGGCCGCGCGCTCGCCGAGGGCGAGTGGGAGGCCCTGGACCGCTCCTTCCACGACAACTACCACCGCCTGATGCTGACGTGCGACCTGGCCGAGGGCGTGCGCGAGGGCCTGAAGCGCTGGGACGAGACGGGCGGCAGCCAGTCGCTGCTGTCGATGTGGCGGCACGAGCGGCTCGTGCCCGCGGTGGCCGAGTTCGGCATCGCGCCGCACTTCCGGCGGGTGGACGGCCTGCGCGAGGCGGAGAGCGGCGGCCACAAGGCGCGGTACATGGCCGCGCACGTCCAGGCCCTCGGCGTGGACCCGGCGACGGTCACCGTGATCGGCGACAGCGTGGACGACGCCGACGCCGCCGTCCACGTGGGCGCCCGCGCGATCCTCTACACCGGCGGCATGACCACCCGCCGCGACCTGGAGGCCACCGGCTTCCCCGTGGTCGACTCCCTCGCCGAGGCCCTCGACCTCGCCTGACCCGTCCGTACGGCTCCCGCTCGGGGGCCCCGCGGCGGCCACACCCGCCTCACCGTGAGCCGTACGGCGATCGCCCCCGCCCGCCCAGGCCGTACGGCGACCACGCCCGCCCCGCCCGATGCCGCACCGCGACTCCGCCCGCCCCGCCGGGGTCGCGCGGAGTCCTCGCGCGCACCGGGCGGAAGCCGTACGGCGTCTTGTCCAGGACCGTGACTTGGGCGGACGGCGACACGATCACCTGCGGAAACGTCTTTCCGGCGATGTGCCCCGAGGGGTTTTCGGCAGGGGTCGTAAGGGGACGATCCACGCGTAGGCGACAACGACGTCGTACCGCCGGGGAGCGAAGCCATATGGACGCCGTGACCAACGTGCCGGTGCCGAAGAACGAGCCGGTCAAGAACTACGCGCCGGGCAGTCCCGAGCGCGCCGCGCTGGAAGCCAGGATCAAGGAGCTGGGGCAGGAGCAGCCCGCCCTGAACCAGTACATCGGCGGGGTGTGGCGCGAGAGCGGCGGGGAGCCGTTCGACGTGGTCTCGCCGCACAACTTCCGGCACGTGCTGGGCCAGGGACGCAACGCCGCGCCGTCCGACGTGCGCGCGGCGATCTCGGCGGCGCTGGAGGCGGCCCCCGCCTGGCACGCGATGTCCTTCGACGACCGCGCGGCGATCTTCCTGCGGGCGGCGGAGCTGCTGGCCGGGCCGTGGCGGCAGACCCTGAACGCGGCGACGATGCTGGGCCAGTCCAAGTCGGTGTACCAGGCGGAGATCGACTCGGCCTGCGAGCTGATCGACTTCCTGCGGTACAACGTCGCGTACGCCCGCAAGCTCTACGAGGAGCAGCCGGACTCCTCCCCGGGCGTGTGGAACCGCATGGAGTTCCGCCCGCTGGAGGGGTTCGTCGTCGCGATCACGCCGTTCAACTTCACGGCGATCGCCGCCAACCTGCCGTGCGCGCCCGCGCTCATGGGCAACGTGGTCGTGTGGAAGCCGTCGCCGACGCAGCAGTTCGCGGCGCACTACACGATGAGGCTCCTGGAGGAGGCGGGCCTGCCGCCCGGCGTGATCAACATGGTCACCGGCGACGGCGTCGCCGTGTCGGAGGAGGCGCTGCCCGACCCCGCGCTGGCCGGGATCCACTTCACCGGCTCCACCGCGACCTTCCAGATGCTCTGGAAGGCGGTCGGCGAGAACATCGGCCGCTACCAGTCGTACCCGCGCCTCGTCGGCGAGACGGGCGGCAAGGACTTCATCGTCGCCCACCCCTCCGCCGACCCGTCGGTGCTGGCCACCGCCATGATCCGGGGCGCCTTCGAGTACCAGGGCCAGAAGTGCTCGGCCGCCTCCCGGGCGTACGTCCCGCGCAGCCTCTGGGAGGGGATGCGCGACGACTTCTGCGAGGAGGTCGAGTCGATCCCGATGGGCGACGTGACCGCCGACCTGTCCATGTTCATGGGCGCGGTGATCGACGAGCGGGCGTTCGGCCGGCACCGCGAGGTCCTGGAGCGGGCCCGCGCGGTGGAGAGCATCCGCGTCCTGACCGGCGGCGGCTGCGACGGCAGCGTCGGGTGGTTCATCGAGCCCACGGTCCTGGAGGTCGCCGACCCCTACGACGAGCTGTTCGCCAAGGAGTACTTCGGCCCGATCATGGCGGTGCACGTCTACGAGGACGCCGCCTACGACGACATGCTGCGCCAGATGGAGAGCCACGCCCCCTTCGCCCTGACCGGCTCGATCATCGCCCGCGACCGCCAGGCCATCGCCGAGGCCGCCGGCGTCCTCCGCTTCGCCGCGGGCAACCTGTACATCAACGACAAGCCCACCGGCGCCGTCGTGGGCCAGCAGCCCTTCGGCGGGGCCCGCGCCTCGGGCACCAACGACAAGGCGGGCTCGATCTTCAACCTGATCCGCTGGACCAACGTCCGCACGATCAAGGAGACCTTCGCCGCCCCCACGGACTACCGCTACCCCCACATGGGCTGACCCGGCGGCCTCGGGCGCCATCCGCGCATCGCGGCACGGGGAGTGCGACAATCGGGACAGTTCTGACCGCGCTCCCCGGAGGTCATCATCGACCGGCTGGTCTTGTGGAACATCGATCTGACGCTCGTCGACGTCGCGATCGTGACTCGTGAGGCGTACGCCCAGGCGTTCCGGGAGGTGACGGGGCGGCCGCTGGTCAAGCTGGCGCCGGCCGCCGGCCGGCCGGACTCCGAGATCATCTTCGAGACCCTGGCCGTCAACGGCATCCCCCCGGCCGACCATCACCTGCCCGCGTTCATCGACGCGCTGGCCAGGGCGTTCGCGGAGCGCCGCAAGAGCCTGCGCAAGCAGGGCCGGGCGCTCCCGGGGGCGGCCGAGTCCCTGGCGGCGGTGGCCGGGCTCGACGGCGTGGTCCAGTCGGTGCTGACCGGCACGATCAAGGCCAACGCCGTCCACAAGCTCCGCGCCTTCGGCCTCGACAAGCACGTGGACTTCGAGGTGGGCGGCTACGGCGAGGAGGTCTACCCCAAGGCCACCCTCCTGCAGGTGGCCCAGGGCCGGGCCAGGGAGCGGTACGGCTACGCCTACGACTCGGCCACCACCGTCCTGATCGGCGACTCCGTCCGCGACGTGCAGGCGGCCAGGATCGGCGGCGCGGCCATGATCGCGGTGGCCTCCGGCCGGTCCCTCCCGGCCGAGCTCAGGGAGGCCGGCGCCGACGTGGTCCTGCCCGACCTGTCCGACCCCGCCGCCCTGGTCACCGCGATCACCCAGCTCACCGGGCACCGCCGGGCGGGCTGAGCCTGGCAGGGCTGGGCCAGGCAGGGCTGAGCCGGCAGGGCTGAGCCGGCAGGGCAGAACCCGGGCTGAACCCGGCCCGGCTGAGTAGGGGCTACTCATGACCGCGGGCCCGCCCGCCGCCACGGTGGTGGAAAGCGATCCATCGGCCTGTGGAGGCGACGATGACCGAACGGAAGCTGGAAGACGGGCTGAAGCGGGACTTCACCCTGGCGCCCGAGGGTCCCGGGCACGTGATCTGTTTCCCGAGCTCCGTGGACGCCTGCCTGGTGTTCCCGGTGAGCGAGCCCGAGGCGTTCCTCGTGCCCAGGAACTCGACGCCGGCCAACGACGAGGACCTCGCCGAGGCCACCCGGCGCATCAACCGCATCCTGAGCGAGGTCGCAGAGAAGCGGTTCGCGGCGGGCACGGGGGAGCGGCTGTCGATCCTGCGGACCCGCCGCGGTCCCATGTTCGGCTGGGTGCGCTGCGTGGACGACGACCCGGAGACGTTCGAGCGCGTGATGGGCATCTAGCGCCGCGCCCCCCGCCCCCGGTGCGCCGCGGTGCGCAGCGGTGCGCCGCGGCGCGTCCCCTGATGTGCCCCGCCCGGCATGTGGGCGGGGCACATCGTCGTGCGACCCGGGCCGCCCCACGGCGGGCGTCCCCGCGGCGTCCCCGGCCTGGGGGCCGCCCGCCCGCGCGTGTCGCCATATAGGCGGACACGGCGGGTGGGCTATGTGGAGCGGCACCAGTGAAGCGCCCGGGCGGGTGGGGGGATCCCCGCTGGTCCCGCGCGCCCGTCCCCTGGTGGGATGGAGGGCGTGGTACGGCGTGCGGGGGAGCGTTAGCGTTGGGGGCGACCGGGTTCGGGCTGTGTGATCGGGAGGATGCGGTGAAGGCTGTCGACGAGGGTGCGCTGCTGTGGGAACCCTCGCCCGACGTTGTGCGGGACGCTCGGATCACGCGGTACATGGCCTGGCTGGGCCGCTCCGGTGAGTCCTACCAGGAGTTGTGGCGGTGGTCGGTCGAGCGGCCGGAGGAGTTCTGGCGGTCGGTGTGGGACTTCTTCGAGGTCGTCGGCGTCCGCGATGACTCGCGGCCGGTCCTGAGCGGGGAGATGCCGTTCGCGAGGTGGTTCGAGGGCTCGACCGTGAACTACGCCGCGAACGCGCTGCGCAGGGCCGCGACCGACCCGGACCGGACCGCGCTGATCTTCCGGGCCGAGGACGGCTCACGCCGTACCCTGTCGTACGGCGAGCTGGGGCGCGAGGTGGCGCGGGCCCGGGAGGGGCTGCGGCGGCTCGGGGTGGGGCGCGGCGACCGCGTCGTCGCCTACCTGCCGAACATCCCCGAGGCGCTGATCGCGGCGCTGGCGGCGGCGAGCCTCGGGGCGATCTGGTCCTCCTGCTCGCCCGACTTCGGCGCACCCAGCGTGATCGACAGGTTCACGCAGATCGAGCCGAAGGTGCTGTTCGCGGTGGACGGCTACCGCTACAACGGCAAGGAGTTCGATCGCGCGGAGGTCGTGGCCGACATCGCCGGGAAGCTGCCGTCCCTCGCCGCGACCGTGTGGATCCCGAACCTGCGCGGCGTCCCCGAGACCGCCGCGCACACGTGGGAGACGCTGCGGGCCGAGGCCGGGGAGCTGGAGTTCGAGGACGTCCCCTTCGACCACCCGCTGTGGATCCTGTACTCCAGCGGCACCACGGGCCTGCCCAAGCCGATCGTGCACGGGCACGGCGGCGTCGTGCTCGAACACCTCAAGGCGCTCAGCTTCCACCAGGACGTGGGGGAGGGCGACGTCTTCTTCTGGTACACCACGACCGGCTGGATGATGTGGAACTACCTCGCCAGCGCGCTGCTCGTGGGGGCCACCGCCGTCCTGTACGACGGGGCCGCGACCTACCCGGAGACCGACGCCCTGTGGCGCGTGGCCGCCGAGGAGGGCATCACGTACTTCGGCGCGGGCGCGCCGTACATCGTGGCCTCGATGAAGGCGGGCCTGCGGCCGGGCGGGCTGCGGGCGCTGCGCGGGGTCGGCTCCACCGGCTCCCCGCTGCCGCCCGAGGGCTTCCGCTGGGTCTACGACGTGCTGCCCGAGGTGCAGCTCGGGTCGTTCTCCGGCGGCACCGACGTGTGCACCGGGTTCGTCGGGCCGGTGCCGCTGCTGCCGATCCGGGCCGGCGTGATCACCTGCCGCTGCCTGGGCGCCCCCGTCGAGTCGTACGGCCCGGCGGGCGAGCCCGTGGTGGACGAGGTGGGGGAACTGGTCCTGACCGCGCCCATGCCGTCGATGCCGGTGATGTTCTGGAACGACCCGGACGGCGAGCGCTACCGGTCGAGCTACTTCGAGGACGACCTGCGAGTGTGGCGGCACGGCGACTGGATCAAGATCCTCCCGGACGGCGGCTGCGTGATCTACGGCCGGTCGGACTCCACCCTGAACCGGGGCGGCGTCCGGATGGGCACCTCGGAGTTCTACCGCGTGGTGGAACGCTTCGAGGAGATCGCCGACAGCCTCGTGATCGACACCGGGCAGCTCGGGCGGGAGGGCCGGCTGCTGCTGTACGTCGTGCCGGCCGAGGGCGCTACGATCGACGACGAGCTCACGGCGCGGCTCAAGAGGACTCTTCGCACCGAGTTGTCACCCCGTCACGTTCCGGATGAGATCTACGTCGTTCCCGGGGTACCGAGGACATTGTCGGGGAAGAAACTAGAGGTACCGGTACGGAAGATCCTGCTCGGCACTCCGGTGGAGCAGGCGGCCAACCCCGACGCCATGGCCAATCCCGAGGTCCTCCGGTACTTCAGCCCGGAATCACAGCAAACCCGATCAAGTTGACGTAGAGCGACATATGGGCCTAAATCAGGTCCGGCGGTTTTTGCTCCCGGTCAACGGGGATCGGGGGATAAGTCCGCCAGATGAGGTGTGTTGGCGATGACGTCGTCGGGGCGCAACTTCGGAGAAGAGGGCGGCCGCCTGTCCTACGGGGCGTATCTGCGGCTGCCCGAGCTGCTGGCTCAGCAGGTCCCCCAGTCGTCCCCGCCTGCCCATGACGAGCTGCTGTTCATCACGATCCACCAGGTGTACGAGCTGTGGTTCCAGCAGCTCCTGCACGAGCTGGAGACCGCGCGGGACTGCATGATGGCGGGCGAGCTGTGGCGCGCCCGCCACCTGTTCCGGCGGGTCCACGCGGTGGAGCGGGTGCTCGTCGAGCAGGTCGGGGTCCTGGAGACCATGACCCCCCAGGACTTTCTGGAGTTCCGCGAGCTGCTGGCCCCGGCCAGCGGCTTCCAGTCCGTGCAGTTCCGGGAGATCGAGTTCCTCTCCGGGGCCAAGGACCCGGCGTACCTCGACCGGCTGCGCAACCTCGGCGACGCCGAGGTCGCGCGCCTGCGGCGGCGGCTCGAGGAACCGTCGCTGTGGGACGCCTACCTCACCGCCCTGTCGCGTCGCGGCCTCCCCACGGGCGACGACGACCAGATCATGTCCTCCCTGCTGGCCGTGGCCAGGGATCGCGGCTCCCACGACGACCTGTGGGAGCTGTCGGAGGACCTGCTGACCCACGACGAGACCGCCGCGCACTGGCGCATCCGCCACGTGCAGATGGTCGAGCGCCAGATCGGCACCAAGTCGGGGACCGGCGGATCCACCGGGGCGCCTTATCTGCGGGGGAGGAGTTCCATGCACTACTTCCCCATGCTGTGGGAGATGCGGGCATGGTTGTAACCGGGCTACCCCTCACAAAGGAGTGAGAGCGAGATGCCGCTCGACGAGGCCAAGGACGAGCTTCTTCAGCGCGCCGCGCGCACATGCGCGAGCAAACCCCTGACCCAGGAGGAGGTGCTGGCCTTCCTCCGGGTCTACTACCGGCACGTCGCGCCCGAGGACCTGCTCGAACGCGACCCGGTGGACGTCTACGGCCCCGCCCTGGCCCAGCGCGCCCACGCCGGGACCCGCCCCCAGGGGCGGCCCATCGTGCTCTGCTACAACCCCTCCCTCGAAGACCACGGCTGGGACCCGGGGCACTCGGTGGTCGAGGTGGTCACCGACGACATGCCGTTCCTCGTGGACTCGATCACGATGGTGCTGGACCGGCACGACATCGGCACCCACCTGGTCGTGCACCCCCAGATGAAGGTGCGCCGCGACATGACCGGCCGCATGCTGGGCGCGGACGAGACCGACCGCACCGGGCAGCTCCTGACCGAGTCGTGGATGCACATCGAGGTGGACCGCCAGCCGGACCCGGCGGTGCTCAAGGAGCTGGAGTCCGAGCTCACCCGGGTGCTCGGCGACGTGCGCAACGCCGTCGAGGACTTCCCGAAGATGCGGGCGCTCGCGCTGCAGACCACCGACGAGCACGCGCTCGACCCCGAGAGCCTGGACTTCCTGCGCTGGCTGGCCGACGACCACTTCACGTTCCTGGGCTACCGGGAGTACCGCCTGGAGCGCGCCGAGAGCGGCGACGAGCTGCGCCCGGTCACCGGCACCGGCCTGGGCATCCTGCGGCACGACCGGCCGGGCTCGGACAGCTTCGCCGCGCTCCCGCGCGAGGTGCGGGCCCAGGCGCGGCGGCGCGAGCAGCCGCTGATCATCACCAAGGCCAACACCAAGGCCACCGTGCACCGCCCGGCCTACCTGGACTACGTGGGCGTCAAGCTGTACGACGACGCGGGCGACGTGATCGGCGAGCGCCGCTTCCTCGGCCTGTTCACGCACGTGGCCTACAACGAGTCGATCTCGCGCATCCCCTTACTGCGCACCAAGCTCTCCCAGGTGCTGGAGCGCGCCGGGCTCGCCCCCGACAGCCACGACGGCAAGGACCTCATCGAGATCCTGGAGACCTACCCCCGGTCGGAGCTGTTCCAGACCTCGGTGGAGGAGCTGCTGCCGATCGCGCTGGGCGTGCTGCGGCTGCGCGAGCGCAAGCAGGTCAAGCTCTTCCCGCGCCGCGACGACTACGGCCGGTACATCTCCTGCCTGATCTTCCTGCCGCGCGACCGCTACACCACCAAGATCCGGCTGCGCATGCAGGACATCCTGATGCGCGCCTTCCACGGCGTCTCGCTGGACTACAGCGCCATGATCGGCGAGTCCGCGCTGGCCCGGCTGCACGTCGTCGTGCGCGGTGAGCGCGGGCAGATCATGGCCGAGCCGTCCCCCTCCGACGTCGAGCGGTTGGAGGCCCGCCTGGCGGCGGCCGTACGCTCCTGGGAGGACGACCTGGCCGACGCGATCGGCGAGCTGGCCCCCGAGGAGGACGCCCCCGACCTGGTACGGCGTTACGCCAACGCGTTCCCCGAGGCGTACAAGGCGGACTTCCCCGCGCGCACGGCCGTCGCGGACCTGCGCCGGCTGGAGGGCCTGCCGGGCGGGTTCGGGCTCAACCTGTACGAGCCGTACGGCGCGACCGGGGGCGAACGCCGCCTCAAGATCTACCGCGTCGGGCAACCGATCTCGCTGTCGCAGGTGCTGCCGCTGCTCCAGCGCATGGCCATCGAGGTCGTGGACGAGCGCCCGTACGAGATCCGGCGGGACGGCGAGCCGGAGGCCTGGATCTACGACTTCGGGCTGCGGTTCGAGTGCGGCGAGGACGTGGACCGTGACAACCTCAAGCGGCTGTTCCAGGACGCGTTCGAGGCGCTGTGGCGCGGCGAGGTCGAGAGCGACGGGTTCAACGCGCTCGTCCTGCTGGGCGGCCTGACCTGGCGCCAGACCGAGATCCTGCGGCTGTACGCCAAGTACCTCCGCCAGGCCGGCACCACGTTCAGCCAGGACTACATCGAGCGCGTGATGCTCAACAACGTACGGCTGGCGCGCCTGTTCGTGCGGCTGTTCGAGGTCCGCCTGCGCCCGCACGCCCGCACCGCCGCGGCGGTGAACGGCGGGGCCGCCGGGACCGCCGGCGCCTCCGGCCTGGCCGCGGAGCCCGCCGACTCCGGCGCGGACGAGGCGGCGCGCGCCGAGCTGACCGACGCGCTGGTGGAGGAGATCCACGGCGCGCTGGACGAGGTGGCCTCGCTCGACGAGGACCGCATCCTGCGGGCGTACCTGGAGATGATCCGCGCGACGCTGCGCACGAACTACTACCAGGAGCCGCGCAAGCCGTACATCTCGATCAAGCTCGACCCGGAGGCGATCAGCGTCCTGCCGCTGCCCCGGCCGAAGTACGAGATCTTCGTCTACTCGCCGCGGGTCGAGGGCGTGCACCTGCGCTTCGGCAAGGTGGCGCGCGGCGGCCTGCGCTGGTCCGACCGCATGGAGGACTTCCGGACCGAGATCCTCGGCCTGGTCAAGGCGCAGATGGTGAAGAACACCGTGATCGTGCCGACCGGTTCCAAGGGCGGGTTCGTGGTCAAGCGCCCGCCGGCCGGGGGCCGCGAGGAGATGATCGCCGAGGGCGTGGCGTGCTACCGGCACTTCATCAGCGGCCTGCTGGACATCACCGACAACCTGGTCGGCGGCGAGGTCGTGCCGCCCAAGGACGTGGTGCGGCACGACGGCGACGACCCCTACCTGGTGGTCGCGGCCGACAAGGGCACGGCGACGTTCTCCGACATCGCCAACGAGGTCTCCCGGCAGTACGGCTTCTGGCTGGGCGACGCCTTCGCCTCCGGCGGCAGCATCGGCTACGACCACAAGGCCATGGGCATCACCGCCCGGGGCGCGTGGGAGTCGGTCAAGTACCACTTCCGCTCGCTCGGCCACGACGTGCAGACCACCGACACGACCGTGGTGGGCATCGGCGACATGTCCGGCGACGTGTTCGGCAACGGGATGCTGCTCTCCCGGCACCTCAAGCTGGTCGCGGCGTTCGACCACCGGCACGTGTTCGTCGACCCCAACCCCGACCCGGCCAAGAGCTGGGAGGAGCGGAACCGGCTGTTCGGGCTGGAGCGCAGCTCGTGGGCCGACTACTCGCCCGAGCTGATCTCGCCCGGCGGCGGGGTCTGGCCGCGCACCGCCAAGTCGATCCCGGTGTCGCCGCAGATGCGGGCCGTGCTCGGCATCTCCGAGACGGTCACCGCGCTGCCCCCGCACGAGCTGATCCGGGCGATCCTGACCGCCCCGGTGGACCTGCTGTGGAACGGCGGCATCGGCACGTACGTCAAGGCGACCGCCGAGACCCACGCCGACGTGGGCGACAAGGCCAACGACGCGCTCCGGGTCAACGCCTCCGAGCTGCGCTGCCGGGTCGTGGGCGAGGGCGGCAACCTGGGCCTGACCCAGCTCGCCCGCATCGAGTTCGCGCTGGCCGGCGGGCTGATCAACACCGACTTCATCGACAACTCGGCGGGCGTGGACACCTCCGACCACGAGGTGAACATCAAGATCCTGCTGGACCGGGTCGTCCGCGACGGGGAGCTGACCGACAAGCAGCGCAACCAGCTCTTCCTGGACATGACCGACGAGGTCGCCTCGCTGGTCCTGCGCGACAACTACAACCAGAACGTCGTGCTGGCGGCGGCCCGCACCCAGGCCCCCGAGATGCTCCACGTCCACGCCCGGTACCTCCGCAAGCTGGAGCGCGAGGGGCTGCTCAACCGGGAGCTGGAGGCGCTGCCGTCCGACAAGCAGCTCGCCGAGCGCCGCCAGGCCGGGCTGGGGCTGACGCTGCCGGAGTTCTCGGTCCTGCTGGCGTACAACAAGCTGGCCGTGGACCGCGAGCTGCTGGCCTCGGACCTGCCCGACGACCCGTACCTCGCGTCCTGGCTCGTGTCGTACTTCCCCTCGGCCCTGCGCGAGCGCTTCCGGCCGTACATGGACGACCACCCGCTGCGCCGCGAGATCATCGCGACGACCGTGGTGAACGACCTGGTCAACAACTCCGGCACGACGTTCGTGTTCCGCCTGGCCGAGGAGACCGGGGCCTCCACCTCCGACATCGCCAGGGCGTATCTCGTGGCGCGGGACGTGTTCGACATGCCCACGCTGTGGCGGGCCGTCGAGGCGCTCGACACCGAGGTGGACACGGCCACCCAGATCGCGCTGCTGCTGGAGGGCCGCAAGCTCACCGAGCGGGGCGCCCGGTGGCTGCTCACCAACCGGCGTCCGCCGCTCGACCTGGCCTCCACGGTGGACTTCTTCCGGGGCGGGGCCGAGGAACTGCTGCCGCACCTGCCCAAGCTGCTCGTCGGCCGCGACCTGCTGGCCTACGAGGACCGGCGGGACGGGCTCGTCGCCCGGGGCGTGCCGGCCGAGCTGGCCGAGCGCGTGTCGGCGATGGTCCCGGCCTACTCCACGTTCGACCTGGTGGAGATCGCGTCGGTGACCGGGCGGCCGGTGCAGGAGGTGGCCGAGGTCTACTTCGACCTGGCCGACCGGCTCCAGCTCTCCCGGCTGCGCGAGCGGATCATCGCCCTGCCGCGCGACAGCCGGTGGAACTCGATCGCCCGCGCGGCGCTCAGGGACGACCTCTACGCCGCCCACGCGGCGGTCACGAGGGACGTCCTGATGACCAGCAAGCCGGGCCTGTCCCCCGAGGAGCGGCTCAAGGCCTGGTCGGACGCGAACGCCGCCGCCCGCGACCGCGCCCGCCAGACGCTGTCGGAGATCTGGGAGAGCGACACCTTCGACCTGGCCACTCTGTCGGTCGCCCTCCGCGCCATCCGCACCCTGGTGGCCGCCAGCAGCCTCCCCCACACGGAGGCGTGACCCCCGCGTCCCCCGCCCGCCGATCCCGCGGTTCCGCGCGCACGCCGCGACGGAACCGCGGGATCGGCGCGGGCGCGGATCAGGTGTTGTTGACCTTGGTTATCGCGCCGTCGTAGGCGATGACCCTGGCCGCGCCGCCGCCCTTCGGGGGGACCGTGGCGACGTACTGCTGCGTCTCCACGACCTCCAGGGACCGGCGCACGACGGGGTCCTTCAGGAGGGGGACCGCGCCGGGCGGCGGCTCGATGCGGAACACGCTCTTGGCCTTGGCGTACCACGTGGTCGTGCGCGACAGCACGTAGAAGACCAGCCCGCCGCCGTCCTCGGTCTTGAGGGCGTAGACGGGGAAGTTGGCCGCGCCGAAGATCGAGTCGTAGCCCATGCCGGACTCCTTCGCCCGCTGCCGGTTGGTCTGGATCTCCACGTGCCGCGCGGTCGTGTGCGGCCCCGGCGCGACCAGCCCGGCGGCGGCCCCGCCCGCGCCCTCCTCGGCGATCGTCGCGTGCAGCGGCCCGAGCAGGCGCGGGCTGATCGCCAGGTCGTCGTCGAACGTCGCCAGCGGCGTGGCGTACCCGTCGGCGTCCAGCGCCAGCTCCGGCAGCTTCTCGCCGGACTCCAGCAGCGAGGAGGAGCTGAGCCGCCAGCGGTCCTCGTCGTCGGCCTTCATGAACACCATGACCGCCGTACGGCTCGCGCCCGCCTCACGTCGCTCGGCCGCCGCCGCGAACCACAGGGGGTACCGGTCAAGCTTGGGGATCATCAGCCGGGGGCGTCCCCAGCGGGCCCGGGGCACCGCCGTGCCCCGCTCGATCGCGGCCCGGAACGCCGCCATCGTCAGCAGCGTGCGCCCGTCCCTGGCCAGCGCCAGGCCCAGCCGCTCGTCCCCGGTGGCCCGCGCCACGTCGTCGGTCGCGAAGTAGGTGGCCACCACGCGCCCGGCCTCGGCGAAGTCCGTCTGCTCGGGCGGCGCCTTCGAGGGCGAGGCCGTGCCCGTGCCCGTGCCCGTCGCGCTCGCGGACACGGTGGCGGCGGGCTTCGACGGCGCAGTGCACGCGGCGGCCGCGCAGACTGCCGCGAGCAGGGCGATCGCAGCCCCCCATGCCTTCATCGCGTCGAGCCCCTCCTCCTATGCTGGATTGAATCGTAGCCAGCCGGGGCCCTCGGCCGTACGCCATGGGCCGAGCCTCGCGTACCCTTAGCAGACGTGGCAGCCATCGATCGCAATGAGGAAATCACCGAGCTCTCGGCGACGCTGAAAGGCATCGCGTCCGTGCTCGATCTGGACGCTATGCGCAAGGAGATCGCGGACCTCGGGGAGCAGGCTGGCGCGCCCGACCTGTGGGACGACCAGGCACGCGCGCAGAAGGTCACCAGCCGCCTCTCGTTCCTCCAGGGTGAGCTGACCCGGGTCGAGAACCTCCAGCGCCGTCTGGACGACCTCACGGTGCTCTACGAGCTCGCCGAGGGCGAGGACGACGAGGACACCCGCCAGGAGGCCGACAGGGAGCTGGAGTCGCTGCGGGGCGACATCGGCGCGCTGGAGGTCCGCACGCTGCTCTCGGGCGAGTACGACGCCCGTGAGGCCCTCGTCACGATCAACTCGCAGGCGGGCGGCGTGGACGCGGCGGACTGGGCGCAGATGCTGCTGCGGATGTACATCCGCTGGGCCGAGCGCAAGGGCTACCCCACGGAGGTCTACGAGACCTCCTACGCCGAAGAGGCCGGCATCAAGTCCGCGACGTTCGCGGTCAAGGCGCCCTACGCCTACGGCACCCTGCGCGGCGAGCACGGCACGCACCGGCTGGTCCGGATCAGCCCGTTCGACAACCAGGGCCGCCGGCAGACCTCGTTCGCCGGCGTGGACGTGGTGCCCGTGGTCGAGCAGACCGACCACATCGAGATCAGCGAGGACGACCTGCGCATCGACGTCTACCGGTCCTCCGGGCCGGGCGGGCAGGGCGTCAACACGACCGACTCGGCCGTGCGCATCACGCACATCCCGACCGGCATCGTGGTCTCCTGCCAGAACGAGCGGTCCCAGCTCCAGAACCGCGCCACCGCCATGAACGTGCTCCAGGCCAAGCTGCTGGAGCGCAAGCGGCAGGAGGAGGCGGAGAAGATGTCCGAGCTGCGCGGCGAGTCCACCAGCTCGTGGGGCACCCAGATCCGCAACTACGTCCTGCACCCGTACCAGATCGTCAAGGACCTGCGCACGGGCGTCGAGGCGGGCAACCCCTCGGCGGTCCTCGACGGCGACATCGACGAGTTCATCGAGTCCGAGATCCGCTGGGCCCGCAAGCAGGAGTCCGGCACCGCCTGACCTGAGGGTTCCCCCGCCCGGCCGCGCCGCGCCGCGGACCGGGCCGCCGGCGCCGTACGGCCGGGCTTGAGCCGTACGGCCGGGATTGGCCCGTACGGCGGGGCCGGGCTTGAGCCGTACGGCGGGCGAGGCCGGGCGCGTGCCGTACGGCCGGCGAGGCGGCGGCGTGCCGTACGGCGGGCGGGGCGGCGGCGGGCGAGGCCGGGCGCGAGCCGTACGGCCCGGGCGGCACGAGACGGCGCGAGACGGCGCAGGGGGGCGGCGGCGGGGGCGGCGCGCGGCGGGTGAGGCGGGTAAAGCGTGGACAAAGCCGCCGCCCGTGCGGGCGGCGGCGCGGTATGCCTTCGGGGTCGGCGGCGGTCAGGCGTGCAGGTGGACCGCCAGCGCGAGCATCAGGACCAGCAGGACGGCGATCGCGATGAGCAGGGGAGACGCGCTCAGCATGCCCTGTCCGTGGAGTTCCTCCCGGGCGGCTCGGCAGGCCGGGCAGCGGCCCTCCATCACCGGGCCGGCACACCGAGCGCAGATCAGGTGGTCGCAGCTCATTGTTTCGCCTCGCTCTGCTGTCTTCTGTCGTCGACGGGAGGGATGGGGTGGTTTGGGCCCCGCCCGGCTCGTCGAATCGTTTTGTTTCCGTTATGGACGTTCCATGCCAGTGTTACCCCTAGACTGAGCCCTGGCCAACCGGAGTGCTGGAAGCTCAACATCGGTTCCCGGTTCGGTCAAGACGGAGTGTGTTCCCCCGGGAACCGCTCCGTCGTCGTCCCAGCCCCTAGACTGGCTTGCCGTGATGCGCCCGTGATCCACTTCGATAACGTCACCAAGGTCTACGCCAACCAGAACCGGCCCGCCCTCGATCACGTCAGTGTGGACGTCGACAAGGGCGAGTTCGTGTTCCTGGTCGGCCCGTCCGGCTCGGGTAAGTCCACCTTCCTGAGGCTGATCCTCAAGGAGGAGCGACCGAACAACGGTCAGATCCACGTCGCGGGCAAGGACCTCGCGCGGCTCTCCAACTGGAAGATCCCGCACCTGCGCCGCCGGATCGGCTGTGTGTTCCAGGACTTCCGCCTGCTGCCCAACAAGAACGTCTACGAGAACGTCGCGTTCGCCCTCGAGGTCATCGGTAAACCCAACCGGTTCATCCGCAAGGTTGTTCCCGAGGTCGTCGAGCTGGTCGGACTCGAAGGCAAGGCCCACCGCATGCCCGACGAGCTGTCCGGCGGCGAGCAGCAGCGCGTCGCCATGGCCCGCGCGTTCGTGAACCGCCCGATGATCCTCCTGGCCGACGAGCCGACGGGGAACATCGACCCGGCGACCAGCATCGGAATCATGAAGGTGCTCGACCGCATCAACCGGACGGGCACGACCGTCGTCATGGCCACCCACGACGCCGCCATCGTCGACTCCATGCGCAAGCGCGTTGTGGAGCTCGAGGACGGCAAGATCGTTCGCGACCAGTCGCGTGGCGTCTACGGCCAGGCGTACTGATCGCATAGGGGGTCGCACAACATGCGGACGAACTTCATCTTCTCCGAGGTCTGGATCGGCCTCCGGCGCAACCTCACGATGACCATCGCGGTCATCGTGACGGCCGCCATCGGCATGGCCCTGTTCGGGACCGGACTGCTCATCCGGAACCAGGTCTCGAACATGAAGGGCTACTGGGCCGACAAGATCAGCATCTCGATCTACCTGTGCAAGAAGAACGACGCGATGCCCAGGTGCAAGGGCCGCGGCGCCGCCAGCGAGCAGGAGCGCAACGACCTCAAGGCCGCGCTGGAGAAGATGCCGCAGGTCGAGGAGGTCAAGCACGAGACCTCCGACCAGGCGTACGCGCTGTTCAAGGAGCAGTTCAAGAACTCTCCGACCTTCGTCGAGATGACCAAGCCGGAGGACCTGCCGGAGTCGTTCCGCGTGAAGCTGCGCGACCAGAAGGACTTCAAGGCCGTGCAGGAGGTCGCGGCCGGCCGCCCGGGCGTGTCCAGCGTGCAGAACCAGGAGGACGTCCTCAACACGTTCTTCGAGCTGCTCGGCAAGCTCCAGGGCAGCGCGATCGCCATCGCGATCATCCAGGGCCTCGCCGCGATCCTGCTCATCGGCAACACGATGAGGCTGGCCGCGTACAACCGCCGCCGTGAGACGGGCATCATGCGGCTGGTCGGCGCGTCCAACCTCTACATCCAGATGCCGTTCCTGCTGGAGGGCGTCCTCGCGGGCCTGGCCGGCGGCCTGATCGCGGCGGTCATGCTGGTGATCGCCAAGATCACCGTGTTCGACCAGCTCCAGAACTACTTCGCGTTCGCCGTACGGCTGAGCTGGGGCGCCGTGGCGTGGAACGCGGTGCTGGCGATCGTCCTCGGTGTGCTGATCTGCGCGGTGGCCTCCTTCGTCACGCTCCGGCGCTACCTCCGGGTGTGACGCGGTCCCGGTAACCTCGTTAGGACCACCGGATCCGCTTGACCGACGAAGAGGCTGAACGTGCCACGTGAGCAGGGGCGCAAGATGATCGCCCAGAATCGGCGTGCCCGCCACGACTTCCACATCGAGGACACCTTCGAGGCGGGCCTCGTCCTGACCGGCACCGAGGTCAAGTCGCTGCGGGCCGGGCGGGCCTCCCTCGTGGACGGGTTCGCCCAGGTCAAGGATGGCGAGGTGTGGCTGATGAACGTCCACATCCCGGAGTACACCCAGGGCACCTGGACCAACCACGAGCCGCGCCGCCCCCGCAAGATGCTGCTGCACCGCAAGGAGATCGCCAAGATCTCCGAGGAGACCCGGGAGCGCGGGCTGACGCTGGTGCCGCTGGCGCTGTACTTCAAGGACGGCAAGGCCAAGATCGAGTTCGGCGTGGCGCGCGGTAAGAAGAACTACGACAAGCGCCACGACCTGGCCGAACGCCAGGCCGCCCGGGAGATGGACCGCGCCGTCCGGGGCCGGAGGCGCTAGTCGTGCGCCTCCCGGAACGCACCCCTTCCCGCAAGCGCGTCACCCCGCTGAGGCGGGGCCTGGCCGACGTCCGAAGGCGCGGCCCGGCCCCCGCCCGGAGGCGCGGCCTGGCCGCCGCGCTCTCCGCGGTGGTGCTGGCCCCGCTCCTGGCGGGGTGCTTCGCCGAGCCCTCGCCGCAGGAGGCCGTGCGCGACTTCCTCGTCGGCTGGCAGTCCGGCGACTTCGCCAAGGCGGCGGCCCGCACCGACGGCGACCACAAGACCGTCGAGAAGGCGCTCTCGCAGGTCGGGCCGCAGCTCGACGCCACCTCGTTCCGGTTCAGGCTCACCTCGCTCGACCAGAACGGCGACAGCGCCCGCGCGGTCTACCACGCCACGGTGGACCTCGGCGAGAACGCGCCGCCCTGGTTGTACGACGGGCGGCTGGACCTGCGGCTGATCGGCAACCTGTGGAAGGTGCGCTGGAGCCCCAGCGCGATCCACCCCAAGCTCGGGCCCGGCCAGCGGCTCGCCGTGGTGAACGAGGTCGAGCCCCGGGCCCCGGTGCTCGACTCGCGCGGGAACACCCTGCTCACCGAGGCGACCGTCTACGTCGCCGGGGCCATCCCGTCAGGGCTGAGCAACCCGGAGGAGGTCGGCGCTCGGCTGGCCAAGGCCACCGGTTTCGCCGAGGACCGCATCCTCGGGCAGATCAGGTCCGCGCCGCCCAACGAGTTCGTCAAGCTCGCCACGTTCGGCAAGACCAAGTACGCCGAGCTGAGCGGCAAGCTCGCGGCGATCCCCGGCATCGAGATCCGCCAGGAGCCGATGCCGATCGCGGCCAAGGCGCCCACCGAGATCGTCGGCGCGGTGAGCGCGCCCACCGCCGAGACCGCCGCCCAGCTCGGCGGCCCGGCCGAGGCCGGCGACACCGTCGGCCGCTCCGGCCTGCAGAAGGTGTACCAGGACCAGCTCGCGGGCTCGACCTCGACCGAGGTCGTCGCGCTGGACCAGAACGGCCGCAAGGTCGGCGAGCTGGCCAAGTGGCCCGCCAAGCCCAACGCGCCCGTCCACACCACGATCGACTCGGCGGTGCAGCAGCGCGCCGAGGAGGCCGTCGCCGGCGCCGGTCCCGTCGTGATGGTAGCCGTGCACGCGCCGACCGGGAAGGTGCTCGCGGTCGCCGACGAGGGCCTCAACCAGGTCAGGAACGGCCTGGCCGGGCGCTACCCGCCGGGCACCGCGTTCTCGATCGTCTCGACGTCCGCGCTGGTGCGCTCCGGGGTCGGCACCGGTCTCAAGGTGCCCTGCCCGGCCGAGCGCCGGGTGGGGGAGGCCACGTTCCAGCAGGCCGGCGCGTCGGCGAACGAGGCTCCCTCGCTGCGCGAGAACTTCCTGCGCGGCTGCGTCACCGCCTACGCCGCGCTGGCCCGCCGCGTCTCCCCGGGCGTGCTCGCCGAGGAGGCCCAGCGCTTCGGCATCGGCGGGGACTGGTCCCTGCCCCTGCAGACCTACACCGGCTCGCTCCCGGACATGACGCGCGAGTCGCAGCAGGCCGAGGTCATGACCGGCGAGAGCGTGCGCGTGAGCCCGCTGGGCATGGCGCTGATCGCCGCGTCGGTCTCGACCGGGGGCTGGCGCCCGCCGCAGCTCGTGGTGGACAAGACCAAGCCCGAGGCCGTGCCGCGGGCCCGCCTTCTCGACCCCGACGCCCTGCGCGCGCTGCGCAAGCTGATGCGCGACTCGGTGAAGCGCGACACGCGGTTCCTGGGCATCGACGGCCTGAGCGGCGTGAGCTCCACGGTGGGCTACACCGAGAAGGGCCAGCGCCGCGAGGGTTCGTGGTTCGTCGGCTACCAGGACGAGATCGCGGTGGCCGTGTTCGCCCAGAACGTGGGCGGGGATTCGGCGACGGAGGTGGCGGCCCGCTTCTTCCGCAGCCTGTCCTGACCGGCCGGGAAGCCCAGGCGCGCCGGCGGCGTTCGCCGTACCGGGGCGCGCTGAGGGGCGTTGTCCGTACCGGGGAGCGCTGAGGGCGTTGGCCGTACCGAGGGTGATGGCGGCGTTCGCCGTACCGGGGCATGCCGAATCCCCCGGGGGCGCGGCTCTCGGCGCACGCCCCCGGGGGTCGACCGGCAGGGTCGGGCCGGTCCGGACGGCAGGGCTTCCCCCGAGATGAAGCCCTGTTCTCATCACGGCGACTGAGTCCGCAACCCCCCAAGCGGTGCTCAGTCATCCTGGAAGACGCCACCCGCCCCCGGAACGGTTGCTCGCGGTTCCAAGATTTTTTCCGCCCGTGTACGGCTGGCGCGGGGGCCCGCCGTACACGGGGATCGCGGCCGATGGTGACGGTGCGTCACCAAACTGGGGAGATCGTGGCCGGGACGGGAATGCGGTTGGCACTGGGGGTGTTGTACGGGGTACATTCGGGTTGCCCGGCCGCCGCGGTGGCCGGTGTTGACAACTCAAGAGGGGGTGACTGGTTTCGACTTCGTCATGACTGATCAGGGGAAGCGAGCCGAGGGTTGCGGTTGTGACCTCGTTAATCCTGTGACCGCAAACCAATAAGTGCCAATGAAACGCGCACTCAGGGCCGTATGGCCCTCGCCGCCTGAGCGAGGACCAGCCCTTGTCAGCCCGGGATAGCCTCCGGCCCGGGACCTGGCATCGCTAGGAGGCTCAACCGAGAAGCCCGGCCACGGGGCTGATCGGGAAATCTAACAGTGGCTGAGCCCGTCGGCGACTCGCCTGCGTGATCGCCGGGGCTGAGAAAAACACAGCAGGCTGCGCTCGGAGAAGCCCTGGCCAGATGCCGAAGGACGCGGGTTCGATTCCCGCCACCTCCACCAGTACGCAACAGCCGCTGACCTGCGAAGACAGGTCAGCGGCTGTTGCGTGTGAAGATCGTGGACACGCCCTGGACAGGCGTTGCCCTCCCACCACCCTCGCTCAGCCGCCTCACGGGCGATCGTCATGAGCTGGTGCCGACGTTGCCCATCGACTCCGAGCGCATCCAGAATCTGAAGGATGTCGTCTGATCGGGAGGGATGGGGACTCGATATGACGCCCCGACTGGGATGAGGAACAGGGATGTGCGCATGAGTCAGGAGCGCCCGGGCGGCGATGGGGGTGACCTCGTTGCTGGATTCGGCTGATCCGGGCCATACAGTGCGTCATCCAATCGGTGGGGATCTGGCGGCGCACCGTCAACAGGTGCGCGAGTTCCTTGCGCCGCTGGACCTCGGCGGGCAGGCGTCGGAGGACTTCGTGCTGGCGGTGGACGAGGCGATCGTCAACGTGCTCGAGCACGCCGGTGGCCGGGGTACGCTGATTTTGACCCGTGGCGGTGGTGAGGTGAGCGCGCAGGTCTGCGACCGCTCCGGGCGTCTCATCCCGGACGATGCCGGGCTGGAACCACCATCGCCCGGGGCGCCTCGGGGATACGGGTTGTATCTGATCCGGCAGTTCTGCGATGACGTGCGCATCACGCGCCTTGTGGATGGCACCTGCGTGCAGATGACGCTCCGCCTGTAAGCACCCGCGGGGGACGCCCGCGGCCCGTGGTTCGTGATGGGAAGCCGAATGGCTACCATTCCTCGTGAAAGTCGGTCATTTCGTATTGATCTGTGACAGTTCGGGTGTGGTGCCGGGCAGAGGGCAGGGCGGATGAGCGTAGACGTCGGTGTTCCCGAGAGCTTGATTCCGGCAGATGAGGTGCGGCGGCTGGCTGCGGTACGGCGTTACGCCGTCCTGGACACTCCGCCGGACGGGGCGTTCGACAGGGTGGCGGCGCTGGCCGCGCGGATGCTGGATGTGCCGATAGCGACCGTGACCATCGTGGACACCGACCGGGTCTGGTTCAAGGCGAAGCAGGGCCTGGGCGAGGATGTCACCGAGATCGGCCGCGATCCCGGCCTGTGCGCCTCGGCGATCTTGCACAGTCAGCCGTACCTGGTCACCGACGCGCTGACCGACCCGCGCACCGTGGGCAACCCGCTGGTACATGGCGAGCTGGGGATCCGCTTCTACGCCGCCGCGCCGATCACCACGCCCGACGGCTATCGGCTGGGCACCGTCAACGTGCTGGACACCCGGCCCCGGCAGATGGACGAGCAGGGTCTTGCCACCCTGGCCGACCTGGCCGCGGTGGTGATGGATGAGCTGGAACTGCGGCTGGCGGCGATGACCACGGTCCGGCTGGAACGCGAGAGCCGCCTCCGCGCCGAGGCCGATCAGCAACGCCTGCAAGTGATCAACGCGACCCTGCAGCGGGCTCTGCTGCCGCCACGGCTGCCGCAGATCGAGGGGCTGGCCGCGGCTGCTTACTACCACACGGCCTCCACTGAGCACGTCGGAGGAGACTTCTACGACCTGTTCGCCCTCGGAGACCGCCGGTGGGGCTTCTTCTTGGGTGATGTGTGCGGCAAGGGTGCCGACGCGGCGGCGCTCACCTCGCTCACCCGGTACACCCTGCGGGCGGCGGCCACCTACGATCCCGACCCGGTCTCGGTGCTGGCCAATCTCAACACCGTTCTGCTCCAGGAGTACGTGCACGACACCCCGCGCTACTGCACCACCCTGTTCGGAATGGCCACCCTGACATCCAGCGGGCTGGAGCTGACGCTGGCCGGGGGCGGGCACCCGCCGGCCTTGATCATCCGCGCCGCCGGCATGGTGGAATGGTTGCACCCCGAGGGCGGGGACCTGGTCGGCCTGTTCCCCGATGCGTCCTTCGCCGTGGCCCCCGCGCGGCTGGCCCCGGGGGACGCGCTTCTGCTGTACACCGATGGGCTCACCGAGGCCCGCGTCGCCGGTGGTTCGCTGTTCGGCGACGAGCGCCTGCAACACGTGGCGGCCGGCCTGGCCGGCGCCCCCGCCGATCAGATCATCGCCGCACTCCAAGACCTGCTTACCGGGTTCGGGCCGGGCCTCGCGGATGACACCGCCCTGCTCGCCCTATCCGTTCCGCCGAGTACCCCATAGGGGGAAAGACCAGCACTATGACCGCTTCGCTGACCATCGACACCGAGCTCGACCAGCCGCCCGTGTGCGTCCTGTACCTGAGCGGTGAACTGGACTACAACACCGCTCCCCGCCTGAACCAGGCGATCGAGACCGCCCGCGCCAGCGGCTGCCGCCACCTCATCGCCGACCTGACCGACCTGGACTTCTGCTCCTCCAGCGGCATCACCGCCTTCCTCGCGGCCCGAAAGGCCCTGCACGCCCAGGGTGGCACCCTGGCTCTGGCCGGCCTGAACGCCCGGCTCGACCGCATCTTCCGCCTGACCGGGCTCACCCGCGCGTTCCCCATCTACCCCACCGCCGCCGACGCCCGCGCCGCCGTCCCAACCACCTGAAGACCGGGAACCGGTCCCCTTACCGAGCCTCTCACGCGAGCCTCAGGCTGGGAGGAAGCCGGGCACATAGCCCGGGAGGCTTCCCGTCCGCCGGTGGAAGCTCTGGCTGCCGGAGCCATTTGGTGACCAGTTCGGAGCTGGATGTCGCTGTGAGCGTCCTGATTCCCGCCACCTCCACCAGTCAGCGACAAGCCGCCGACCCTCCCGGGTCGGCGGCTTTCGCGTTTCCGGACCCCGTTCCCGCGATCCCCGCCCACCCCGAACCCGCCTACGCGATCATGTCCCCCATGTCGGACAAGCCGCCACGCCTGATTCTGCCCACCGCGATCCTCGCCGGCACGACCCTGATCGCCGCGGCGTCGGCGTACGTACTCAACCACCAGCCTCTTCACACGCGGCCGGGCTTCAGCCACATGGTGGTCCTGGACGCGCGGGGGACGACCCTGGAGAACGCCGTCACGGTCCGGTCCAACGTCCATGTGCCCATCGAGTACGACGCGAGCCTGCCCGACGCGGGCGGCTGGGTGGAGGTCGGCCTCAGCCTCACCAACGACGGCCCCTTCCCGGTCGAGGTCGTCAAGCTGGGAGTGCCACCGTGGTGGAGCGGGTGGTGGATCACACCGAGACGCTCGTCAGCCCGTCGAGCGGCGGGTACCCCACGGTCGGGTTCCGCCCTCTCACGGTCGGAGCCGGGGAGAGCCGGGAGTTCGCCCTGAGGCTGCGCATCCGCCGATGCCCGCGGCCGCCCGAGCTGCGGGAGATCGAACGCCGTCGGGGCGTCGTCCTGACCGGTCTCGTGGGCGGGTTCCGGGTGTTCGGGGTGCCGCGGACGGACGAGGTGCCCCTTGTCACCGGTTACGTCATCCGGAACCTGCCGACCTGTGACACCCCCGCGCCCGAGCCGCGGTGACCGTCCGTCTCAGGCCGGGGTGGTGAGGCGGCGGAGGAGGGCGGTGGCGGCTCTGGGGGCGTCGCAGGCCGCGAGGGCGGCGGTGGCCGTGAGGGCGGTCAGGAGGGTCCAATAGGCCAGGTGCCGGGAGGCCGGGGTCTGGAGGTGGGGCGTGAGGGTGGCCGAGGCGGCCAGGAGGTAGAGGATCGCGCCCAGGGACCAGCGGGGGTCGCGGGTGAGGCGGCTCGCCCAGACGGCCAGGGCCAGCAGGCACAGCTCCAGGGCGATCCGGCCGGCGTCGAGGGGATGCGGGGCGGCGGCGGGCGTCCAGGCGGCGAGCGGCACGGCGGCGGCCCACCACCATGAGCGCGGGGCGGCCCGGCGCCCGCGCGCGGCCAGGACCAGGAGGGCGGCCCCGGCGAGGGCGTAGCCCGCGGCGACCGCGACGGGACCGGTCCGGGCGAACAGGGGGCTGTCGGCGAGGACGGCCGGGAAGACCGGGAGCAGGGTGGTGTCGAACAGGGGCGTGCCCGCCGCGATCGCGACCGACTTCGCGCCGGTGAGCAGCACCAGCGGCAGAGCGAGGAACGGGCGCCCGCGCATCACCGCCAGCAACGCCAGCGCGGACAGAGCCGTCCAGAGGGGGATGGCCGGGGCGTACGGCAGAAGCGCGGCGAACTGGACGGCGGTGAGCGCGGTGGCGCCCAGGTGCAGGCCGTCGGCCCAGGCCGGACCGCGCCGGGTGGCCGCGGCGAGACGGGCGCGGACTCCGCCGGACACGAGGCCCGCGACCTCCCGGGGGTCCGGGACCGTGCGGCCGGGCGGGGCGGTGTCCAGGAGGAGACCGAGGAGTTCGCCGCCGTGGGCGGCCCGGTAGTCGCGCGGATAGGCGAGCAGGAAGCCGCGGTACCGGCGTTCGAGGGGCGTCATGCGGGCTGGATCCGGTTCATCACCAGGGCCGCGGCCTGCTGCATCCGCCGCGCCTCGGCGAGGACCACGTCGCGGCCGGCCTCCGTGACCCGGAAGTGGCGGCGCACACGGCCCTGCACGGTCTCCTCGCGGTCCACGGTGATCATGCCGCGTTCGCAGAGGCGGTCGAGGATTCCGTACAGCGTGCCCACCGAGGGGCGCACCCGGCCCCCGGACAGCGCGGCGATCTCCTTCATGATCGCGTGCCCGTGCATCGGCCCGTCCAGCAGGACGGTGAGCACGAAGTACATGGGCTCACTCACCTCAGCGGTTCCCCTTGGCATGCGGCCGACCGTATTCCGTTCAACGAAGCGTTTCAATCGCGGCTCCCGGGACCGGCCGCGACCGGCCCCGGGAGATCCGCTCATCGCACGGCGTAGGCGCGCAGGATCGTCTGCGTGACGCCCGCGCCCGACGCGTCCTTCACGGTCGCCCGCAGCGACACGAAGCCCGGCGCGGCGGGGGAGCGCACGAGCGCCGTCCAGCCGTCACCCGTGCGCACGGCCGGGACGCGCCGCCAGGTCGCGCCGTCGTCTCCCGACGCCTCCAGCGTCAGGGACCGTACGGCGGAGCGGGGCGCTCCGGGGTTCCGCTCCACCCAGAGCGGCACCCGGACCAGCGATCCGGCGCGGGCCCGGTTGTGGGAGTCGAGCCCGCCCGGGGCGTACCGCACCGCCATGAGCGGCAGCGGCCGTTCCTCCGGCGTGGTCCCCGAACGGAACGTCCAGACGCTCTCCACCGAGGTGGACAGCGCGGAGTGCGCCACCTGCCTGCGGAACACCGTGCTCAGTGTGTAGTCGCCCTCCCCGGCGGGCACCTCCGCGCCGATCCGGCAGTTCCGCGGCCGCCGCCCGCACCCGGCCAGGTCGGCCCGGGCGATCTCCCGCCCGTCCCGGCTGAGCACGATGGTGCCCGTCGCCGCGTCGTCCAGGCCCAGGCGGCCCCGGACGCCGTCGCTGAAGAACGGCCCCGCGGTGTAGGCGATCCTGTCGCCGGTGCGGCTCGCGTCGCCGGTGCGGCCTTCGCCGCCGGAGGCGAACGCGGGGCCGCTGACCGCCACGTTCCACTCCTCGCGGCCGGACCTGGCCCGCCGGACCGGGTCGTCGAGGGCCATCGCGCCCACGACCAACGCGCCCGTCCAGTCGAACCCCGGGGTCCGGTGGTGCGTGATGGTGGCGGGCAACTCCATCCGGTCCCGATTCGGCGTGGTCGTGTTCATCAGCCATCCCGGGATGACCGGGCCGCTCCCCTCGAGCCCGGTGGCGGCCACGCCCGACGCGCGATAGACCGCCGTCACCGTGGTCAGGTCGCGCCGCCTGCCCATGATCACCGGGTCCTCGGGTATCTCGCCGTCCCGCCGGTCGACCAGGTCGTAGCGGTACGGGCTCGGCGTCGCGCCCTTCTTGAACCACGACGTGTGGGCGGCGTACCGGAGTCCCGGACGGCGCGCGGGGATCACGTGGAGGCGGCCGATCCCGCCCCGCATGCTCACCATCGAGGCACCCCAGCCGCCCTCGGCCAGTGACCACTGGTAGGCGGGCCCGCGTTCGGCGGTGGGGTCGTCCAGCTCCGAGCGGACCTGCCGGCCCCGCCGGGCGTCCACCGTGACGCGCGAGGTGGCGTCCTTCACGGTGAACGCGGTGGAGGCGATCGTGATCCGCGCCTGATCCTCGCGCACCTCGGCGTGCAGGCGCCAGTCGCCCTCGGTCAGCCGCACCTTCGCCTCGCCGCCCTGGAACACCAGGTCGCGGAAGGCCCCGGACTCCGGGTGGTACACCTGCGCCCACGGCTCCGCCGGCGCGCCCTGGCTGTCGAGCGCCGTGATCGTGACGTCGTACGACTCGGGCTCGACGTAGGCTCCGGCGACCGTGCGGACGACCGTCTCGCCCGCGCGCGCGGTGATGATCCCGGGATAGTCTCCGGGAGCCTTTCCCGTGGCGTCGATGGTCACCGTGACCTGTGCGCGCCCGCCCGCGGGCACCTCCACCCGCCGCGCCGCGAGCGCGATCACCTCGCCTTCGGCGGACAGGTCCAGCGTGACGGGGCTCTCACCCGTGTTGACGTAGGTGATCGCCTTGGTGGCCGTCCGCCCGCCCGGGCCGTCCCAGGGGAACGCGGCCCACGCCCCGTCCGTCTCGGCGACGATCCGCTGGCCGAGCGCGCGCACCAGATCGACGCGCCCCGTGCCCTGCCGGTACGGCGACACGCCCGCAGTCGGCGCCGCCGTACCGGTGAGGGCGGCCTTGAGCCGCGCGCCGGTCCAGTCGGGGTGGAGCTGGGCGAGGAGGGCGGCGGCCCCGGCGACGTGCGGGGACGACATGGAGGTGCCGCTCATCTCGCCGTGTCCGCCGCCCGGCAGCGCGGCGGAGATCTCCTGGCCGGGGGCCGTGAGGTCGGGCTTGATCGCGTGGTCGCCCTCGCGGGGCGCGCCGCTGGAGAACGCGGTGACGCGGTCCTCCCGGTCCACCGCGCCGACGGTGAGGGCGGCGTCGGCGCTGCCGGGGCTGGACGCGGGAGAGCTCTCGCCGCTGTTGCCCGCGGCGACGACGAACAACGCGCCCGTCCGCTGGGAGAGCGTGTTCACGGCCTGCTCGACGGGGTCGAGCCCCGGGCTGTCGGGGGCGCCGAGGCTGAGGTTCACGACCTTGGCCCCGGCCTCGGAGACGGCCCAGTCCATGCCGGCGATGATGGCGGAGTCGCTCGCCCCCTGCTGGCCGCCCACCTTGCCCACGGCGAGCTTGGCGCCCGGCGCGACCCCGCGGTGCTTCTCCCCGGCGCCCGCGACGATCGAGGCGACATGGGTGCCGTGGCCGAACGTGTCGCTGACGTCGGGTTCTTCGCTGAAGTTCTTCGCGTGGGAGACCACGTCCTTCAGATCCGGATGGCTGGGGTCGTAGCCCGTGTCGAGCACCGCGACCGTGACGCCCGCGCCGGTCACGCCCTGTTTCCACGCGGTGGTGGCGCCGATCTGGGCCGTGCTCCGGTCGAGGGTGAACTCCCTGCGGCCGTCCAGCCAGAGCTTCCCCCGCCCGGCGGCCAGGGCGCGGGGAGCGGCTAGCTCCTGCCAGGCCCGGCCCGCCTCCTGCTTGGGGACGCGCAGCGCCGTCAGCCCGAGCCCGCCCATCGGCCGTACGGCTCGCGCCGACCGGGGCGCGGCCGCCGCGCCCTGCGCGATCAACGGGATGTCCGAGCGGTCGGCGTCGCCGTACCGCCAGGTCAGGAGCTGCGTGACCGCGAAGAGGCGGCGATCGAGGACGCCGGAGGCGACCAGGCGGAGCGCGTCGGACGGGATGACGTACAGGTGGCCCCCGCTCACCTGCGTGTGGAAGTCGACGGTCCTGCCGGGTCCGGGTTCGGCCCGGTGCCCGGATTCCGACACGGTCACCAGGTCCCCGGTGATCAGGGTGACCTGGCCCCGCACCTTCGGCACCGCGGGGCCACCCGTCGCCGGCGGGGGAGCGGCGGGCCCGGGAACGGACCCGGCGGAGGAGGCCCGCGGGATGGCGTTCGCGGGTCCGGCGTGCGCGGCCGGGGTGAGGGCGAGCGTCCCGGCGGCGAGCGCGGCGGCGAGGAGCCCGTTGATGAGCGCCCTCATCGGCCGAACTCGGCGTCGATCCGCGCGGTGATCTCCGCGTCTATCGGAAGGTAACGGGTGTAGAAGCTCTTGCCGCACGAGAAGTCGTCCCGCGCGTCCTTGATCTCCCTGGTGAGGTACGGCTTGGCCCGGGCGGCCGTGAGCTCGCCCTTGGCCGCCCTGGAGGCCTTCTTCAGCTCCGCGCCGAATCGGCGCTCGCCCCGGTCGGCCAGCGCGGACGGCGTGCGCGACTCGACGGTGTAGCCCTTGCCCGCGAGGCAGTCCCCGAACGCGCCGGCGAGCCGCACCAGCTCGGGGTCCTTGTCCACGCGCCGCGCGCGGAGCTCGGCGCGGAGGGCCGCTCGCTGCTGGAGGACGTCGGCGTAGCTCTGCACGTCCTTGTTCAGTGCCTTCTTGTACGCCACGGAGACGCAGACGGCGGTCGCGTCGGCGTAGGCGGCGGCCTGGCTCTCGTTGAGGCGTCCCGGGGGATTGGGGTTCTCGCGGCCGTCGGTGACGAGCGCGCCGGAGGCCGGGTCGTCCGGGTAGACGTACTGGGCGAACATGCGGTAGCCGTACCTGGCCCTCGACTCCGCCGTCGCGGCGAGGTCGCCCGCCTCCACGCGGCGCTGGAGCTCGGTGGTCCTGGCCTGCTGGACATGGGGGATGTAGGCGAAGCCGCGGTCCCGCATGCAGTCGGCCCGCGCCAGCTCCAGCCGCCACTGCCGCTCCGACACCCCCTCGGGCCGGGGAGCGGGCGTCGCGGACGCCTGGGCGGCGCACCCGGACAGCAGGGCGAGGGCGAGCGCGGTCTTGACGAGAACTCTCACGGGGTCTCCGGAGTCGAAGGAGGAGACGCCACGCGTGGCGCCGCCGACGATGATCATCGGCAGTCGCCGAACATACTCTGTTAAACGTAGTATGACAATGTCCTCGCCCTGGGCCACCGTCAGCGGGGGCGGCCCTCCTGGAGCATCGCGAGGGCCTCGCGGACGCGGCGTTCGCGGGTCTCGGGCTTCTTGGCGGACTCGATCCATTCGGTGAAGCGGCGCTGCTGGGAGTAGGACAGGCCCTCGAAGTAGCCCCTGGCGGCCTGGTCGCCGGCCAGGGCCTCGGCCAGGTCCGGCGGGACCGCGATCTCGCGGGGCGCCGTGTCCAGGTCGAGTTCGAGGTCCACCTCGTCGCCGGCGCTCACACCCGCTCCCGTCCGGTGCTCGGCGCTCAGCGGCACCAGGAAGCGGCCTCCCATCACCGCCACCGTGCTCCGATAGGTGTATCCGCCGTTCACCGTCACCGTGACCGCCGGCCGCTTCCCGGCCCCCAGCCCCTCGACCACCTCCGCCGGGATCTCGAACCCCGTGGCCGTCTTCCCGCCGAGTTCCACCACGGTCCGAAACTTCATCCCCATGAGCGATCTCCTTCCGTATTAGCCCGCATTTATAGACGCTCCACGCGCCCCTCGCCCACCCTCCACCCCGATTCATCACCACACCTCCCCCGCCCGGGCGGCGTGATTCTGGGAGCGCCGTCCGGTATCGAGATCGGCCTCGGTGAGCTGCGCGGCGGGTGAATGCCGTGGAGCCGCCCCGGGGGGCCGGCGGCGTCTCCGGCATGAGGGGAAATGGGCCTTGTGCCGCGGGCCGGGCGTCGGGAAGCTGAGGGCGGCTCCTCGGGTCTGGAGGCGGGGATGGGGGACGAACCGGTTCTCGAATGCCGTGGCTTGCGGAAGGTGTTCGGGGAGAACACCGCCGTGGACGGGGTGGGGTTCTCGATCGCGGCGGGCGAGACGTACGGGCTGCTGGGGCCCAACGGGGCGGGGAAGACCACGACCATCTCGATGGTCGCGGGGATCCTGGAGCGGGACGCCGGGGATGTGCTCGTCGAGGGGCGGGTGCACTCGCCGCGGGACGGCCGGGGGAAGTCGGCGATCGGCTACATCCCCCAGGAACTGGCGATCTATCCGGATCTGTCCGCCACGGAGAATCTCAGGTTCTTCGCGCGGTTGTACGGCCTGAGCCGGGCCCGCGCCCGCGCCCGCACGGCCGAGGTGCTGGAGGTGATCGGGCTCGCCGATCGGGCCAAGGAGCCGGTCAAGCAGTACTCCGGGGGGATGAAGCGGCGACTCAACATCGGGATCGGGCTGCTGCACGAGCCGAGGCTGCTCATCCTCGACGAGCCCACCGTCGGCGTGGACCCGCAGAGCCGCAACGCCATCCTGGAGAGCGTGGCGCGGCTGGCGGCGGAGGGGGCGGCCGTGCTCTACACCACGCACTACATGGAGGAGGCCGAGCGGCTGTGCGACCGCGTCGGCATCATCGACGAGGGACGCCTGCGAGCTGAGGGCACGCGCCGCGAACTGGTGGGCCTGGTCGGGGAGAACGACCGGGTGCTGCTGACCGCGGAGGGCGACCTGGCCGCGGCCGCCGAAGCCGCCGGGAAGCTGCCCGCCGTCAGGCAGGCAGGGCACGGCGAGGGCCGCGTCGACCTGCTCGTGGAGTCGGCGCGGGAGGTGCTGCCCGCGGTCCTGGACACGGTGACGCGGGCGGGGGCGGCCGTGCGCGCCGTGGAGGTGCGCGAGCCGAACCTGGAGGCGGTCTTCCTGCACCTCACCGGCAAGGCCCTGCGAGACTGACATGCGGGCCGTACTCCTGATCGCGGGCAACGACCTGCGGCAACGGCTGCGCGACAAGTCCCTGCTGATCATGGCGATCCTCGTGCCCCTGGGACTGACGCTCGTGCTCAACCTGGTCTTCGGCGGCCTGGAGAACGAGGAGATCGCGGCGTTCGCGGTCGCCGACCAGGACAACGGCCCGGTGGCGACGCAGTTCACCGGCCGGGTGCTGGGCGCGCTGGAGCGCGAGGGCGTCGTGGACGTGCGGCGCGTGCGCACGCCGGAGGAGGGCCGCGCGCTCACCGAGGAGGGCGCGGTCGCGGCGTCGATCTCGATCCCGCCAGGGTTCTCCCAGGCGGTCCAGGCGGGGCGGCCGGCCGTGATCCGGATCGTCGGGCACGTGGACCGGCCGGTCGGGGTGCAGGTCGCGCGGTCGGTGGTGGAGGCGTTCGCGGCCGAGCTGAGGTATGTCCAGATCGCCGTGGCCACCGCGGGCGGGCCGCCGGAGCGCGTCGCGGGCGAGGCCGCCCAGGCCCCGGCGCCCGTGAGGTTCGCCGAGGCGGAGGCCGCGCGCAGGCAGCTCGACATCGGCGCGAACATGGCGGCCGGGATGGCGGTCTTCTTCCTGTTCTTCACCGTGCAGTTCGGGGTGACCAGCATCCTGGACGAACGCCGCGACGGGACGCTCGCCCGCCTGGTCGCCGCGCCCATCCCCCGATCCGCGATCCTGGCCGGAAAGCTGCTCAGCAGCGTCGTCGTCGGGACGGCGAGCATGGCCGTGCTGCTCGTGGCCTCGGGCCTGATCCTGGGTGTGACCTGGGGAGACCCGCTGGGCGTGGCCGCGCTGGTGCTCGCGGGCGTGCTCGCCGCCACCGGCGTGATGGGGGTGGTGGCGACGTTCGCCCGCAACGCCGAGCAGGCCGGCGGGCAGCAGAGCGTGGTCGCGGTGCTGCTGGGGCTCCTCGGCGGGGTGTTCCTGCCGGTCGCCCAACTCGGCGCGGCGTTGTCCGTCGTGAGCCTGGCCACGCCGCACCGGTGGTTCCTGCGCGGGCTGTCGGAGCTGGCCGATGGCGGCGGACCGGGCCGCGTGGCCGTGCCGGTGCTGGCCCTGCTGGCGTTCGCGCTGGTGACCGGGGCCATCGCGATGGCGAGGGTGGGGAGGATGCTGCGGCCATGAGAGCGCTGGCGATCGCGGGACTCGGCCTCCGCCGCCTGTTCCGCGAGCGGATCAACATCTTCTTCGTGATCATCCTGCCGATCGCGATGATCCTGATCTTCGGGGTGTCGTTCGGCGGGTTCGAGCCCAAGCTCGGCCTCACGGGAGGTCAGGACGGCCCGCTGGCGCGGCGGCTCGCCGCCGAGACGCTCCGCACCCAGGGTGTCGTGATCGAGCGCGCCGCGGGCGAGCGCGCGCTGCGGGAGGCCGTCGAGCGCGGGGAGATCACCGCCGGGCTGGTCATCCCCGCCGGATATGACGCCGCCGTGCGCGAGGGCCGCGAGGTCGTGGTGCGCTACATCTCCCGCGACGACCCCGCCGCCCGGCAGATCGGGGCCGCGGTGCGGGCGGCGATCACCCAGGAGACGTATGTGCTGCGCGCGGCCCGCTTCGCCGTCTCGCGGGGCGGGGGCGACTTCGACCGCGGCCTCGCCGCCGCCAGGAACGCCGCGCGGGCCCTGCCCGGCATCCGCATTGAGAGCGCGACCGCCGGGACCAGGCTCTTTCCCGAGACGGTGACCAGCTTCAACGTGGCCGCCGGCTCGCAACTGCTGCTGTTCATGTTCCTGACCTCGCTGACCGGCGCGGCCGCGCTGATCGAGACGCGGCGGCTGGGGCTCTCGCGGCGGATGTACGCCACGCCGGCGTCCGCGTCCGCGATCCTGCTCGGGGAGGGGCTCGGGCGGGTGGGCGTCGCGCTCGCGCAGGGTCTGGTGATCATGCTCGGGTCCGCGTTGCTGTTCGGCGTGGGCTGGGGCGACCCCCTCGGCGCGGCCGCGCTGCTGGTGTGCTTCTCGCTCGTGGGCGGAGGGGCCGCGATGCTGATGGGCGCGGTGTTCCGCACCGAGCAGCAGGCGGTGTCGCTGGGGCTGCTGCTCGGCCTGGGGCTGGCCGCGCTCGGGGGGTCCATGCTGCCGCTGGAGCTGTTTCCCGAGGGGCTGCGTGTCGTGGCCCGCCTCACGCCGCACGGCTGGGCGAACGAGGGCTTCGCCGCGCTGACGCGGCACGGCGCGGACATCGCCGGGATCGTCCCGCAGCTCGGGGCGCTCACGGCCTTCGCGGTGGTGTTGTTCGCCGTCGGCGCCTGGCGGCTGCGCGTCGCGCTCACCCGGGGCTGACGGCCCGTCGTGCCTGATCATGCCCGTCCTCCTTTCGGTCCCGGTCGTCAAGCTACGGCTCCGGCCCCGCGCCGCCCGGAGGCGAACGGCGTTCTGGGGATAACCCGCGGAAGACCCCTACGGGTAGGAGGTATCGGCGCCGGCGCGCCCGCCGTACCTGGGAAAAGAGAAATGGGCGTGATGGGAGGGTCCGGGGGGTTTCGGGGGCATGTGATACTGGCACGTGTCCACGGATGGCAATGTCTTGATCGGGCGGGACGTCGAACTCGGGCTGCTGCTCGGGGTGCTCGATCGAGCCGCCGTAGAAGAGTCCCCCGAAGCGGGGATCGCGCTGGTCGGCGGCGACGCGGGGATAGGCAAGACCCGGCTGGTCACCGAGCTGGCCAGGCGCGCGCGCGAGCGCGGGTTCCTGGTGCTGGTCGGGCACTGCGCCGAGCTGGGGGACTCCTTCCCCTACCTCCCCTTCGTGGACGTGTTCCGGGACGCCATGCGCGACCCGCAGATCGCCCCGTCCTTCCGGCGGGCCGTCCTCGACCGGCCCGTGCTGAACCGGCTGCTGCCCGGCGCCACCCCCGACGACGGGGGCATGGCGGGCGGCGGCGGGCTGGCGCAGCAGCAGCTCTTCGGGGCCGTGCTCGGGCTGCTCACCGACCTCGCCGACGAGCGGCCGGTCCTGCTGGTGCTGGAGGACCTGCACTGGGCCGACCGCTCGACGCGCGACCTGCTGACCTTCCTCAGCCGGGTGCTCCAGCGCGAGCGCGTCTGCCTCGTGGGCACCTACCGTGCCGACGACCTGCACCGCCGCCACCCCCTGCGGCCGGTGCTGGCCGAGCTGGTCCGGCTGCCGATCGTGACCCAGTTCGGCGTGCCCCCGCTGAACCACGACGAGATGGCCGCCTACCTCAGCTCGCTCGGCTGCGGCGGCGACAACGAGGACGTCATCGAGCGGGCCGAGGGGAACCCCTTCTACGCCGAGGAGCTCGTCGCGGTCGGCGGCGGCGCGGCGGGCATGACGACGGGCCTGTCCGCGCTGCTCTTCAACCGGGTCGAGCGGCTGTCGGAGGACGCGCAGCAGGTGCTCAGGGTCGCCGCGGTGGCCGGCCGCACGATCGACGACGCCCTGGTGCGGCAGGTCACCGGACTGCCGGACGGGCAGTACGACGAGGTCCTGCGCGAGATCGTGTCCCACCAGCTCCTCACGCCCACGGGCGACGGATACCGGTTCCGGCACGCGCTGCTGCGCGAGGCGGTGTACTCCGACCTGCTGCCCGGCGAGCGGACCCGGCTGCACGCCGCGTTCGCCCGGATCCTCGCCGGGGCGCGCGGGTCCGCCGCCGAGCTGGCGTACCACTACCTGGCCAGCCACCAGAACGCCGCCGCGCTGGCCGCCTCCGTCGAGGCCGCCCGCGAGGCCGAGCGCGCGGGCGCCCCCGCCGAGGTCCACCGCCACCTGGAACAGGCCATCGAACTGTGGGAGAGCGTGCCCGACCCCGAGGCCCAGGCCGGGACGGACGCCGTACGGCTGGCGCTGTGGAGCGCGGGCGCGGCGGCCGACAGCGGGGGCAGCCGGCGGGCGGCCGCCCAGCTCAGGCGGGTCCGCGACGCGCTCGGGCCGGACGCCGACCCGCTGGTGCGGGCCGAGGTGAACGAGCGGCTGGCGTACTACGTGTCCGACACCGACGACCAGGAGTTCGCGCTGGCCGCGGGCTGGGCCGCGGTCGAGGCGCTGCCGCCGGGACCGCCGACGCGGGTGCACGCCGACGCCTACGCGACGTACGCCCGCGCGCTGATCTGGTCCGAGAAGCACCACGAGGCGCCGGACTGGGCGCGGAAGGCGCTGGAGGCGGCGCACGCGACCGGGGCGGGTGGGGCCGAGGCCGGGGCGCTGGCCACGCTCGCGCTCTACCACGAGGTCTCCGGCGACGAGCCGGAGCGCTGCGAGGAACTGCTGGAACAGGCCGCCGCCCGCGCCCGCGAGGCCGGGGACCTGCCGGTCGAGCTGCGCGCGACGTTCCACCTGGCGCGGGTGCACTTCGAGCGCGGGCACCTGGGACTGGCCAGGACCACCGCCGACGACGGCGTGCGGCTGGCGCTCGACACCGGCCTGGCGTGGAGCAACTACGGCAACGACCTGCGGTTCCTCCAGATGCTCGTGCACTACGTGGCGGGCGAGTGGGACCGCGCCGAGGCGCTGGCCGACGGGTTCGCGATCCGCGTGGGCAGCGTCCCGGAGGCCGTGCTGTCGTCGTTCGCGCTGTTCGTGGAGGTCGCGCGGGGCAATCCGCGCGCCGCCGAACGGCTGCCGTGGCTCGCGCGCATGTGGCACGAGAGCTACTTCCTGGCCTACCTCGGCCGCGGCCTCAACGCCGAGCTGGAGCTGTGGCAGGGCCGCCCCGAGCGGGCGCTCGAACACGTCCGCGCCCTGATCGCCCGGCTCGACGAGTTCGACGACCGGGTGCTGCGCATCAGCGCGATCGGCCTGGGGGCGCTGGCCGAGATCGCCCGCCGCCCGGGCGACCCGGACGCGGCGCGCGAGGCGGTGCGCGAGGCCGACGAGCTGATCGAGCGGGCCCGCCGTACCAACGTGGTGGGGCCGTTCCAGTACCACCTGGGCATCGAGAGCGTCGCCTGGCTCAAGCGCGCCGAGGCCGAGTGGCTGCGCGTGCGCGGCGAGGACACCCCGGAGGTGTGGCGGGAGGTCACCGACGCGTTCGACTTCGGGTACGTCTACGAGGTGGCCAGGTCCCGCTGGCGGCTCGCGGAGTCACTGGCCGCCGGCGACCGGCGCGACGAGGCCCGCGAGCAGTGGACCCTGGCGGTGAACGCCGCCGACCGCCTGGGCGCGGCCCCCCTCCGCGAGGCCCTGCGCGCCTTCGGCCGCCGCGCCCGCCTGGGCGAGGACGGCCCCGGCTCCCCCCACCAGGTGCTTCCCACGCTGACCAGCCGCGAACGCGAGGTCCTCCGCCTGGTCGCCGAGGGCCGCAACAACCGCGAGGTGGCCGCCGCCCTCTTCATCTCGCCCAAGACGGCCAGCGTCCACGTGTCCAACATCCTCGCCAAGCTGGGCGTCACCAGCCGCACCAGCGCCGCCGCCATCGCCCACCGCGAGGGCCTCCTCCACTGACCCCACCGGCCGCGGGGCCGCCGGCCCGCCCCAGCGCCCGGCTTACGGCAGGCGCTGGAGAGCAGCCCGCCGTACGGCGTGAGCGGCCGGCGCGCCGGGGGAGCGGGTCAGGGGCGGGGGGTCAGGGGCGGGGGCGGGTCCGGCGGAGCCAGAGGAGGCCGGCCACCGGGAGGACCAGCGGGATGAACAGGTAGCCCTTGCCGTAGGTGGACCAGACGGTCTCGTCGGGGAACGCGGCGGGGTCGAGGAGGCTGAGGGTGCCGATGACCAGGACGCCCGCCAGCTCCAGCGAGCAGGAGGCCAGGGCCACCCGGCGGGACGTGCGGCCGCCCCGGGCCAGGGCCACGGTCGCGAGCACGTAGACGGCGGCCGCCAGGGCGGACAGGGAGTAGGCCAGGGGGGCCTCGTGGAAGCGGGTGGAGATCTGCACGGCGGCGCGCGCGCCCGCGGCCAGGGCGAAGATGGCGTAGATCGCCACCAGGACGCGGCCGGGGCCGGACGAGGTCGTCTTCGGGTCAGACACCGGTGCCCTGCCAGATCTGCTGGAGGCGGGCGATCATGACGGGGACGGCCAGGCAGGCGACCATGATGACCGCCGGGCCCCAGCGGCTGCGCTCGATGAGTCCCCAGAAGGCCGCCGCGGGCGGGATGAGCAGGACTCCGACGAGGTATCCGATGAAGGTCGCGAGCTCGGCGGGGCCGTTACCGCCCGCCGCCTGGGCGATGCCGATCCCGGCCAGCACCAGCAGCGCGATCTCCAGCGCGGCCAGCGCGACCAGGTGAAACATGTTCATCGACTTCTTCATCACGGTCGTGACCAGGCAGAACGCCGCGATCACGAGGGACGCGACGATGACGCCGGTCGCCAACGGGCCGGTCATGACCGCGACCGGGCACAGGGGGCGGGAGACATGGCCGTAGGGTATCGCTCCCAGGACCCGCCCCCTTCACCGCCCGGGACTCCCACCAGGGCAAATCCCCCAAGTCGGGCTCACGCCGGGCGGCCGCGTCCCGCCTCCGGCAGGGGTTTCCGGCCCGTCCCCCGCTGCTCGGCCGAGCGGACCGCTCGGGCGGAACCGAGGTCCGGGGTTTCAGCCGGGATCGAGACGGGGGTTCAGCCGGGTTCGAGACGGAGGTTCAGCCGTGGTTCAGGCGGGGGTTCAGGCTGGGCGCGTGCGGGACACGGCCGGGCGCGGCCGGGCCGTACGACGCGGGCGGCGTCGTCAGGGGGTGAGGTGCCTGGCCAGGAAGGCGGTGATGGACCGCCAGGCGCGGGCTCCGGCCTCGGGGTTGTGGAAGATCGGGGACACGAAGTTGTGGAAGGCGTGGCCGGCCTCCTCCTCGACGAGGATCTCGGCGCCGGGGTGGGCGGCGACGGCCTCCTCGACGCGGGCGACCCGGTCACGGGTGATGTAGGGGTCGCTGCCGCCGAAGTGGAACTGCGCGGGGCAGGTGATGCGGGGCAGGGCGTCGAGCATGTCGGGCACGCCGGAGCCGTACAGGGACACCAGCGCGTCGGGCTCGGCCTCGGCGGCCACGCCGTACGCGACCGTGCCGCCCAGGCAGAAGCCGAGCACGCCGGTCTTGCCGGTGACCTCGGGCAGCGCGGTCAGGTGGCGCAGCGCCGTGATCGAGTCGGCGACGCCCTGGGCGAAGTCGAAGCGGGCGCCCATCTCGATGGAGCGCTTGGTCCCCTCCTCGTCGTGCGAGGACCGCCAGTTGGGCTGGAGACGCCAGAACAGGTCGGGCGCGGCGGCGACGTAGCCGAGGGCGGCGAGGTCCTCGCACACCTTGCGGATGTACTCGCCGACGCCGTAGATCTCCTGGATGACGAGCACGGCGGGGCCGCTTCCGGCCGGGGGAAGCCAGAGGGGCAGGTCGAAGCCGCCGTCGGCGGTCGTGACGGTTTCCACGCGGGTCAAGGTCATGCGATCAAGGATGCCGGGAGGGGCCGCCGCCGGTGAATTCGGCCCTCAGCCGGGAGCGGGAGAGCTTGCCCGTGGCCGTGCGCGGCAGCGTGGCGCGGTATTCGAACTGGCGCGGGTGCTTGAGCCTGGCCAGCCGGGTCTCGCAGTGCTCCAGCAGCGCGCGGGTGAGCGCGTCGCCGGGCCGCGCGCCGGGCGAGGGCTGCACGAGCGCGACCACCCGATGCCCCCACTCGGGGTCGGGCACGCCGATGACGGCCACGTCGGCCACGGACGGATGCTCCATCAGCGCCGCCTCGATCTCGGCGGGGTAGATGTTCACCCCGCCGGAGATGATCAGGTCGGTGCGGCGGTCGCGCAGGAACAGGTAGCCGTCCTCGTCGAGGTAGCCGATGTCGCCCGGGGTGTAGAGCCGGTCGCGCATGGCGGAGCGCGTCTTGCCGGGGTCGCGGTGGTATTCGAACCGGGCGACGCCCCGGACGTAGACGAGGCCGCTCTCACCGGGGGGAAGCTCCTGGCCGTCCTCGGACAGGATCCGGATCTCCATGCCCTCGACGGCGCGCCCCACGGTGCCGGGCCGCTCCCGCCACTCGCGCGGCCCCACGAAGGTCGCGACCGCCGCCTCGGTCGATCCGTAGTACTCGTAGAGGATCTCACCCAGCCAGCGCATCATGGATTCCTTGATCGCGGGCGGGCACGGGGCCGCGCTGTGGAAAACCCTCGTGAGTGTGGACAACGCGTGCCGCTCCCGCTCTTCGGCGGGCAGCGCCAGCAGCCGGTGGAACATCGTCGGCACCATGAACGTGTTCGTCACCCCGAACCGCTCGATCAGCTCCAGGGCCGCCACCGGCTCGAACCGCTCGGGGGCGATCACCGCGTGCCCGAGGTTCAGCGACATGAGCGCGTGCGCGTACGGCGCCGAGTGGTAGAGCTGCGAGGCCACCAGATGCACCTCGTCCCCGGGGACGAGTCCGAAATGCCGGTAGGTCTTGCGCATCAGGATCGTGTGCAGTTCCTCCGGCGTGATGTCGATGATCCGCCGCCGCACGCCCTTGGGCCGCCCGGTCGTGCCGGAGGTGTAGAGCATCATCGAGCCCATCCGCCGGTCCGCCGGCGGGGTGTCGTCCCCGAGCAGTTCGTCCAGGTCGCGGAACCCGAGCACGCCCGCCGCCGTCGCGAACCGGTGCTCCGTCCCCGCCCGTTCCGCCGCGCGGTGCACCGCCCTGCCGTACGGCGCGGCCGTCACGACGACGCGCGCCCCGCAGTCCCCGAGGATGTAGGCGATCTCCTCGGCCGTGAAGTGCCAGTTCACCGGCACCAGGTAGGCCCCGATCTGGAGCGTGGCGAGCTGGAACGCCACGAAGTCGAGCCCGTTCGGCAGCACCACGACCACCGGGTCCCCGGGCTCGACGCCCAGCCGGACCAGCCCGTTGGAGATCCGGTCGACCAGCCCGCGCAACTCGCCGTACCGGGTGCTCCGCCCGTCCGGCAACATGTCCACCACCGCGAGCCGATCCGGACAGGTCTCGGCGATCTCGAAAAACCCCCGCAACCCCGCTAACTCCGGCGAAACATCGCGCAGCGTCATGGCCCGCACCATACAGAACCGCGTTCTAGTAAGGCCAGACCCAGGCGTATCCGAAGCGTGACCGCCTCTGCCCGTCCCCTGCCCCGATCTTGTCGTAACCTCCCGACATGTCGGGCACCCCCTGGAACGAGGCGAACAACGGCACCCCCCACCGCCCCGCGGCCGACGACGACACGGCCCCCCTCCCTCGAATAGTCGACGAGACCCTCGCCGACCTCCAGGTATGGCCCCCGGCGCAGCCCGCCGACCCCCGCGCCGCCTCCGCGAGGGGACCCCGGCCTCCCGCGGCCCCCAGGGGCGACGCGAAGGCGAAGGCGGAGACCGACCCCGCCGAAGAGGACCCGGCCACCGGCGAGGACGCCGCCCCCAGCCCGCGCACCCCCACGGCGCCCCGCGAGGCCTCCCCCGAAGCGGAGGGCGCGCCGGAGCGCGGCGAGCCCCCGGCGGATCCGTCGCCGGTCGATGTGTCGTCGGTGGACGCGGGTACGCCGGAGCGGGTGGGCAAGCCGCAGGGGAAGGCGGCCGCCGCGTCGGGTGTGGAGAGCGCCGATGCGGAGGCGGGTGGGTTCGCCGACGGCGGGAGCGCCGAGCGGGGCCCCGGTGGCCGTACGGCGGAGCGGGGCTCGGCCGAAGCGGAGGGCGCGCCGGAGCGCGGCGAGCCCCCGGCGGGCCCGTCGCCGGTCGATGTGTCGTCGGTGGACGCGGGTACGCCGGAGCGGGTGGGCAAGCCGCAGGGGAAGGCGGCCGCCGCGTCGGGTGTGGAGAGCGCCGATGCGGAGGCGGGCGGGGACGCGTCGGGCGTTCCGGGGGACATCTCGGGGGTCGCCACCGATGAGTGGGACATGGCGGTGATCCGGCGTCTGGTGGCGGCGTCCCGGGAGGAGGGGGCGGAGCCGTCCTCGGGGCGGGCGCCGGGCTCCTCGGGCGAGGAGGCGGACCGGGGCGAGAACGGGCGTGGTCCCGGCGACGGTCTCGGAGGCGACGAGGCGGCCGGGGTCAACGGCGTGACCGCCGCCGCCGGGACTTCATATGAGCTGGGGGTCTCCCCGGGGCCGGAGACGGAGGCCGGCGGCTCCGGCGGGAACGGTCCGGGACTGAACGGGACCCGCGCCACCTCGGCCGGTGGGCGTCCCGAGCCCTCCGCCGCCGAACCCCCCGCCGCGAGCACGGCGCGGCCTTCGCCTTCCGCGTCGTCTTCCGCGTCGTCTTCCGCGTCGTCTTCCGCGTCGTCTTCCGCGTCGTCTTCCGCGTCGTCTTCCGCGTCGCCTTCCGCTTCATCCACCGGTTCGGGCTCCGGGGCGGTGCCCGGGCGGGCGGCGGGGGCGGCGGCGGTTCGGTATCGGGCTTCGCGGCCCAAGCCCTCGATCTGGACGCAGCTCGGGGATCTGCCGATGCGGATCTGGTATCGGATCCTGGCCGGGGCCGTGGCGGTGGTGGTCGCGGCGGTGGCCGGGATCGTGGTGCTGACCTCCGGCGAGGACGACCCGAACCCACCGCTGGCCCGGCCCGCGCCCGCCGCGCCGCCCGCCGCCTCCGCGCCAGCCGCCCCGCCGAACGCGAGCGCGAGCGCGGGCGCGGGCCTGAACCCGAATCCGAACCCGAGCGCGCCCCCGTCCCCGACGCCGAGTCCCGCGCCCCGGCGGCCCGCCGCCGGGCCGCCGAAGGGCGCGGCGTTCCCGCCGGTCCCCGCCGCCAAGCGGCTGGGCAAGCTGCCGGGCAAGGCCAGCGGCACGCGGGGACGGATCACCGACAAGCGGGCCGGGGTCGGGTACGCCCGGCTGGAGGGCTCCTGGCGCAAGGTCAAGTCCTCGCCGTTCTCGGCCGCGCAGTCCCCGGTGCGGAACCGGCGGCTTCCCCGGGCGATGCTCGTGTCGGCCCCGCTGCCGGTGAAGCCGGTGAAGGGGCTGCGGACCGCGGCCGCCAGGCGCGCCACCGCGGCCGCCGCCGCGCGCTGGACCCTGCGCCACCACCCGAAGGGCAGCCGCGTGCGCTGGGTCGCCTCGCAGCGGATCAAGTCCGGCTGGGCGCTCGTGTACGAGGTCACGTACGGCAAGCGCCGCTCCCTCGCCGCGGTCGCCGTTCTCAAGACCCGCAAGAAGCCCGCCCTGGTCTTCATCACCCTGCCCGAGTCGCGCCGCAAGCACTGGCGCGACATCAACACCGTGATCGCCTCCATCCGCCCGGCCCGGTGACGTCCCGCGCCTGAGAGAGGTCGCCGGAGGACACCGGAAGACTCCAGGAACCCTGGCGGCGGACCGGAAGGTGGTTCTAGAATTCTGTTCTGTAGGGACCGGTAGGGAGGGCCAGATGGCGATCGGGTTGAGCGAGGAGCACGAGGCGCTGCGGGAGTCCGTGCGCGGGTGGGCGGAGCGGGCCATCCCCGCCACCGTCGTGAGGGCGGCGGTCGGCGCCGAGGCCGAGGGCCGGCCGGAGTTCTGGGGCGGCCTCGCCGACCAGGGCCTGCTGGGGCTGCACGTGCCCGAGGAGTACGGCGGGCAGGGCTTCGGGCTGCTGGAGGCCGCGGTCGCGGTCGAGCAGCTCGCCGGGGTCGTGGCCCCCGGGCCGTACCTGCCGACGGTGCTGGCGAGCGCGGCGATCGGCGCCTCGAAGGCGGACAAGGCCAAGGCCGCGCTGCTGCCCGGCCTCGCCGACGGGACCGCGATCGGCGCCGTGTCGCTGGCCACGGGCGTCACGGGCCGGCGCACCGACGACGGCCTGGTGATCTCCGGTGCGGCCGAGCCCGTGCTCGGCGCGGCCCTCGCGGACGTGATCGTGCTGCCGGTGAGCACCGACCGCGGCGAGGAGTGGGTCGCGATCGACGCCGCGGGGGCGACGGTCACCGAGCTCAAGAGCCTCGACCTGACCCGGCGCGTGGCCAGGGTGGAGGTGGACGGCCTCGCCGTGCCCGCGGACCGGGTGCTGGACGGACTGGAGGGCCCCGACGTCCTCAACCTGGCCGCGATCCTGGGCGGGGCCGACGCGGCGGGCGTCGCCGGGTGGTGCGTGACCGCCGCCGCCGACTACGCGAAGGTGCGTGTGCAGTTCGGTCGCCCGATCGGCCAGTTCCAGGGCGTGAAGCACAAGGCCGCGCGCATGCTCGTGGCCTACGAGCAGGCGTGCGCGACCGTGTGGGACGCCGCCCGCGCCTACGACGACGGGCGCGCGGGGGAGGACGAGGCGGCCTTCTCGACCGCCGTCGCCGGCGTGGTGGCCCCGGACGCGGCGGTCCAGTGCGCCCAGGACGCCATCCAGATCTTCGGCGGCATCGGCTACACCTTCGAGCACGACGCCCACCTGTACTACCGTCGCGCCCTCACGCTGCGCGCCCTGCTCGGCTCCTCCGGCGAGTGGGCCGGGACCGTCGCGGCGCTCGCGCTCAAGGGCGTGACCCGCGAGCTGGAGATCGACCTGCCCGAGGGCGCCGAGGAACTGCGGGACCAGATCCGCGCCGAGGTGGCGCACATCGCGGCGCTGCCCCGCGAGGAGCAGAAGGCCGCGCTCGCCGACGGCGGCTTCGTGATGCCGCACCTGCCGCGCCCGTGGGGCCGCGACGCCTCCCCACTGGAGCAGGTGCTGATCATTCAGGAGCTCAAGGCGGCCAAGGTCAAGCTCCCGATGCTGATCATCGGCGCCTGGGTGGTGCCCTCGATCGCGTCGTACGGCACGCGTGAGCAGCAGGAGCGGTTCCTGCCCGCCACGCTGCGCGGCGACCTCATGTGGTGCCAGCTCTTCAGCGAGCCCGGGGCCGGATCCGACCTGGCGAGCCTCCAGATGAAGGCCGAGAAGGTCGAGGGCGGCTGGAAGCTCACCGGCCAGAAGATCTGGACCTCCGTCGCGCACGTCGCCGAGTGGGGCATCTGCATCGCCCGCACCGACACGTCCAAGCCCAAGCACGACGGCATCACCTACTTCCTCGTGGACATGAAGGCCCCCGGGGTCGAGGTGCGCCCGCTCACCGAGATGACCGGCGAGAACCTGTTCAACGAGGTCTTCTTCGACGAGGTCTTCGTGCCGGACGACCTGGTGGTCGGCGAGGTGAACGAGGGCTGGCGCGTCGCCCGCAACACCCTGGGCAACGAGCGCGTGTCCCTGTCCTCCGGCACCGGCGGCACCGGGTCCTCCGTGCCCGACCTGCTCGGCCTGGCCGGGCGCCTCGGCCGCGAGCTGACCCCGGTCGAGAAGGACCACCTCGCCCGCGTCGTCTGCGAGGGCCACTCCATCGCCGCGCTGGGCCTGCGCGTCACGCTCAAGCAGCTCTCCGGCGGCGAGCCCGGCGCGGACGCCAGCGTCCGCAAGCTGCTGAGCACCTCGCACGCCCAGCACGTGGCCGAGGCCGCGGTGTCCTTCCTGGGCGCGTCCGCGACCGTCGCCGCCGACATGTCCCTGGGCGACCCCGGCTACTGGAACCGCGCCGTCCTGGCCACCCGCGCCATGACGATCTACGGCGGCACGACCGAGGTCCAGCTCAACATCATCGCCGAGCGCATGCTCGGCCTCCCGCGCGACCCCGAGCCCGGGAAGTAGCCCCCCCGGGCGCGGATGCCGCGGGCGGTTGGTCATCCGTCCGCGGCATCCGCCATTGTGTCCCTGTGACGAGGACCTGGCTCGTACGGCTCGCGCCCGCGGCGCTCGGGCTGGTCCTCGGCGTGCTCGCGCTCGGCCCGGCCCTGGGACCGGGGTTCGCCCTGCGGTACGACATGGTGTTCGTGCCCGGCCCGGAGTTCTCGGCGCGGATGTTCGGGCTGGACGGGACGCTGCCCCGCGCCGTCCCCAGCGACGCAGTGGTCACCCTGCTGTCCCAGGTCGTGCCGGCCGAACCGGTCCAGAAGGGCCTGCTGCTCGCGATCTTCGCGCTGGCCGCGGCCGGGGCCGCCGCGCTCGTGCCCGGGGGCCTGGCCGCCCGCCTGGCCGCCGCCGCCTTCTACGCGTGGACCTCCTACCTGGCGCAACGCCTGCTCCTCGGGCAGTGGGCGCTGCTGCTGGGGTACGCCGGGCTGCCCTGGGCCGTCCGCGCCGCGTCCCGTGACGGTTTCCGGCGCCTGGTGGTGGCGCTGGTCCCCGCCGCCGTGGGCGGGTTCGCGGCGATGCTGGTCACCGGGCTCGCCGTCGCCTGCGTGAGCGCCTTCGGCGGCCTGCGCCGGTTCCTGCTCGCGCTCCTCGCGCTCCTCGTCATGGCCCTGCCGTGGCTCGTGCCCGCCCTCCTCAGCCCGGCCGGGACCGACCCGCGCGGGGTGCGCGCGTTCGCGCCCCGCGCCGACACGCCCTTCGGCGCGCTCGGCAGCCTCCTGTCCCTCGGCGGGATCTGGAACGCCGAGGCGGGCGTCCCCGGCCAGTCCGCCTGGCCCCTCGCCGCCGCCCGCCTCCTCCTCTCCCTGGCCGCGATCTGGGCGTTCACCCGCCTCACCCGCCGGTCACGTCCCGTACGGCTCGCGCGGGCCCTCCCCGTACGGCTCGCGCGGGCCCTCCCCGTACGGCTCGCGCGGGCGCGGCCGCAGGCCGTACACGACGGGCCGGACCGGGCGGACGCCGTACGGGAGGGGCCGCGACGGGGACCCGGCCGGGACGCCGGCCCGGCCGGGGACGGGACATGGGCCGGGGCGGGGGCCGCGGCGTGGGCGCCGGGGCTGGCGCTCGCGGCGGCGGCCGGGCTGGGGATCGCGCTGCTCGGGGCGTACGCCCCGGGGGCGGTGGAGTGGCTGGTGGGGGCCTGGGCGGGGTTCGGGCCGCTGCGGGACGGCCAGGTCTACGTCGCGCCGCTGGCCCTGCTGGAGGCCGTCGGCTTCGGCGCGCTCGCGGCCCGCTTCGCGGCTCCGCCCCGAACGCCCCGAACGCCGCGAACGCCGCGAACGCCCCGAACGCCCCGAACGCCCCGAACGCCGGAGGCCCCGGACGGGCGGAAGGCGCGGGAGGCGGCGATCGCGCGCGGGTTCGCCTTCGCGGCGCTGCCGGTGATCGTGCTACCGACGTTCGCGCTGGGGGCGTTCGGGACCCTGGGCGCGGCGCGGTATCCGGGGGAGTGGTCGCGGGTCAGGGAGATCGTGGACGGGGACCCCGCGCCCGGGGCGCTGGTGAGCCTGCCGTGGACGGCGTACCGGGGCTTCCCCTGGAACGGCGGCCGGGTCGTGCTGGACCCCGCGGTCAAGTTCTTCCGCCGCCAGGTGGTGTGGAACGACGCGCTGCGGGTGACCGACGCCGCGAGCGGCCGGGTGATCGAGGTGGGCGGCGAGGACCCGCTCGCGCGGCGCGTGGCCGCCGCCCTCCACGGCCCGGGCCCGCTGGTTCCAGCCCTGCGGGAAGCGGGGATCCGGTATCTCCTGATCACTCGCCAGGAGGGCGCGAACAGTAACACGTTTCCATCTCGGCTGTCCGGCGGACGCCCAATTCATGTGGGCCGGGAACTCGCGTTGTACCGGGTCGAAGGCCCCCTCGACCTGCCGAGAATGTCCTCCCTGATCTCTTTAGTAACACCTGTTTGGTTCATCACGGTTTCGATAACTATCTGGTCAATGGCGGGATCAAGTTCTAGTCTCGTCCCACTGCGTTCGCTCCGCCGGGCACGTCCTTGAGCATGCCCGGGTGGGCACGCGCGAGATGCGAAGGAGGGAGAGGCTCGTGGTGCGAGTGTTCGCGGCCCTGTTCGTCGGGGCGATTCTGGCCTGGGGCACGTCGGTCGCCGTCGTCAACCTGGCCAGCCCCACCCCCAACCCCCCGAACAAGCCGCTGTACAACTACGGCACCCGCTGACGAGGGGTTTCGCGGCCGTCGGCCGGTCCGGCACCCCGGGGCCGGCTGACCGGATCTGCTCCCGGCCCTGCGCGTCATGAGGCGTACGGCGGGGCGGGGCGCGTCGTTCACGTATCGATCGTGGGCGAAGCGCGCCCGCAATCCACCGATTTGCGGTAGATGGGGGCGATGGTTTTAGAGTCGCCGAGTCCAGCGCGGGAGCACGAAGGAGATCGAGTGGTCGCACAGGCCGCGAACGCGGGCGGGTATCCCCTCGCCCTGCCCGGCCCAGAGGCCGCCGCCCCCCCTTTCGAGGAACCCTGGCTCGGCGGCGTCCGCGTCGCCGTACTGAACTTCCGGGAGCCCGGGCAGTCGGTGGCGGGCGGCGCCGAGGAGTACGCCTGGCAGGTGTGCCGGTACCTCGTGAGCAGGGGCGCGCGGGTGGACTTCGTGACCGGCCGGGAGCCGGGCCAGCCCCGCACGGAGGTGCTCGACGGGATCACCCTGCACCGGATGGGCGGCAAGTTCTCGGTGTACGCGCTCGCGCCGCTCTGGCTCGCGCGTCACCGCCGCTCCTTCGACATCGTGATCGACTGCATGAACGGCATCCCGTTCTTCGCCCCGGCGGTCGTGCCGCGCCGCGTGCCGGTGATCTCGATGGTCCACCACGTGCACGACCGGCAGTTCTACGCCTTCCTGCCGCACTGGCTGGCCCGGATCGGCTGCTTCATCGAGGGCCCGGTCGCGCACCGCCTCTACCGGAACTGCACGACCGTCACCGTCTCGGAGTCCTCCCGGACCGAGCTGCGCGAGAAGCTGGGCTGGCGCGCGCCCATCCACGTGATCCCCAACGGGAGCCCGATCGCCGCCGAGATCGGCGAGGGCACGGCCGCGGGCGATCCCGCGGTCGTCTACCTGGGCCGGCTCGTCGTCCACAAGCGCGTCGAGCGCGTCGTGGACCTGGCCGAGACGCTCGCGCCCGACTGGCCCGGCATGCACGTCCACGTCGTCGGCCGCGGCCCCGAACTGGAGCCGCTGAGCGAGCGCGTCGCGGCCAAGGGCCTGCGGGACCGCGTCCACCTGCACGGATTCCTGGACGACCCGGAGAAGAACGCCGTCCTGGCCTCCGCCAGGCTGGCCGTGACCGCCTCGGAGTTCGAGGGGTGGGGCCTGACCGTGATCGAGGCCGCCGCGCTGGGCGTGCCCACGGTCGCCTACGACGTGCCGGGCCTGCGCGACTCGGTCAAGGACGGCGAGACCGGGTGGCTCGTGCGCGACGGCGAGGACCTGCCCGGCGTCGTGAGCCGCGCCCTGAAGGAACTGGCCGACCCCGAGCGCCGCGAGGAGGTACGGCGGGCCTGCACGGCGTGGGCACGGGAGTTCACCTGGGGCAAGACCGGCAGTAGCATGACGTCACTCATCGCGGCAGAACTCGCGAAGTCCACAAAAAGGCCCTCATCTCCGTGACGTCCGACGCCCGGCTCCACCCCCCGCCCGACCCTCCGTACCCCGCCGCCGACCCCGCGGCGGACGCCGCGCCCCCGGCGGAGGACCAGGCGCGGCGGGCGCGCCGGGCGGACGCCGTACGGCCCGGCGACCCCGCGGACGCCGTACGGCATGAGCCGGGGGACCCGGCGGACGGCGGGGCGCCGCCCGGGAGCGGCGGCGGCGCGGAGCGGATCCGGCACCGGCTGCGGCTGATCGCGGGCTGCCTCTTCCTCGGGGCGGTCGCGTTCAACACCGCGCCCGACCGCGTCATGTCCGAGACCAAGCTGGACATGGCCGTCGATCCGCTCAGGTTCATGCTGCGCTCGCTCCACCTGTGGAACGAGTCGTTCTTCGGGCACCTGCCCAACCAGGCGTACGGCTACCTGTTCCCGATGGGACCGTTCTACCTGGTGGGCCAGTGGCTCGGCCTGCCCGCGTGGAACACCCAGCGGCTGTGGATGTCGCTGGTGCTGTGCGCGGCGTTCCTCGGGGTCGTCCAGGTCGCCCGCGCCCTGGGCATCGGCACCCCGCTCACCCGCGTCCTCGGCGGCCTGGCCTACGCCCTGGCCCCGCACGCCCAGGCCCTCGTCGGCATCAACTCCAGCGAGTTCCTCCCCAGCGCCGTCCTGCCCTGGATCCTCCTCCCCCTGATCAAGGGGACCCGGGAGGGCACGAGCGCCCGCCGCATGGCGCTCGTCTCCGCGGCGGCGTTCCTGTTCGCCGGGGGCATCAACGCCACGGCCGAGATCGCCGTGCTCGGCGCGCCGTTCCTCTACCTGCTCACCCGCAAGCGCGGGCCGCGGAAGCGGCGGCTCATGGCGTGGTGGCTGGGCGGGATCGTCGCGGTCTCGTTCTGGTGGCTTGCCCCGCTGCTGCTCATGGGCCGCTACATCTTCTCGTTCCTGTCGTACATCGAGACCGCGGACGTCACCACCCGCGTCACCTCGCTGACGAACATCCTGCGCGGCACGTCGAGCTGGCTGTCGTACCTGAAGATGGAGGGACGCGACTGGGTTCCCGCCGCGTACGCCCAGGGGACCGTCCCGTGGCTGGTCGTGGCCACCGCGCTGGTCGCCGCCCTGGGCCTGGCCGGCCTCGCGCGGCGCGACCTGCCCGAGCGGGCGTTCCTCGCGCTGACCCTGCTCGCCGGGGTCGCGATCATCGCCACCGGGCACGCCGGGATCATCGAGAACCCCTTCGCCGGCCAGCTCCGCGAGCTGCTCGACGGGAAGCTGGCCGCGCTGCGCAACCTGCACAAGTTCGACGCGCTCGTGCGGCTGCCCCTGGCGCTGGGCCTGGCCGCCGTCGCCGCGCACGGCCTGCGCCGCCTGTCCCCGCGCCCGCGCGTCCGGCGGCCGCTGGGCTGGGCCGCCGCCGGGCTGGTCGCCGCGACGCTGGTCCCCGTGGCGAGCGCGGGGCTGACGCCGCACGGCTCGTTCTGGGCGGTCCCCGGCTACTGGCGCGAGGCGACGGACTGGCTGAACAAGAACAGCGGCGACGGCGTCGTGCTCGTGGTGCCGGGCTCGCGGCACGGGGAGTACCAGTGGGGGCGACCGCTGGACGAGCCGCTCCAGCCGCTCCTGCGCGCCGGATGGGCCACCAACACGATCGTGCCCTGGGGGTCGGCCGGGCTGTCCCGCCTGCTGAAGGTCATCGACCAGCGCATCTCCACAGGGCAGGGCTCCGCCGGGCTGACCCACACGCTGCGCCGCCTGGGCCTGCGCTACATCGTCGTCCGCAACGACCTGGACCGCGCCACGGTCGGCATCGCCTGGCCCGCCCGCGTCCACGAGGCGCTGGCGGAGTCGCCCGGCCTGCGCCGCGTCCGCGGATTCGGGCCGGTCGTCGGGAACCAGGGCAGCGCCACCGCCGCGGGCTGGCGCGACCAGCCGTACGACAGCGTGGAGATCTACGAGGTCGCCGACGTCGCGCCGCGCGTGGGCACGGTGCCGATGGACAGCGCGCTGCGCGTGACCGGCTCGCCGGACGCCCTGGTCACGCTGGCCGAGCAGGGCGTGCTCGTGGGGGACAGGCCGGTCCTGGTCGGGGACGAGCCGGGCGCGGAGAGGATCCCGACGAAGGACACGGTGATCACGGACTCGCTGCGCCGCCGCGAGGTGTCCTTCAGCGACCTGCGCAACGCCTCGTCGGCCACGATGACCGAGGACCAGCCGTACCGCACCGACCGGCCCGCCCGCGACCTGGTGGACCCGGCCTGGCGCTCGGCGACCTCGACCGCGCGGTTCCTCGGCGGCGTCGAGGTGCGCGCCTCCTCCTCCGAGTCCGAGGTGGACGCGCTCCCCGCCTCGCGCGACCCCGGGCGGCAGCCGTACGCCGCGATGGACGGCGACGACCGGACGAGCTGGCGCACGGGCGGCTGGACCGGGCCGGTGGGCGAGTGGCTGGAGGTACGGCTGCGCGAGCCCGTCTCCGCGCCCGACCTGCGGGTGGCCTTCGAGCGCAGCGGCATCGGGCCGCCGGTGTCGGAGGTCGCGGTGGAGACCGACGCGGGCAGGCGCGTGGTCCCGGTCGCGGCGACCGCCGACCCGCAGACCCTCCCGCTGCCCGCCGGCGCCACGAGGCGCGTGCGGATCACGATCACCAAGATCGCCGACGACTCCCGGGAGACGCTGGGCTTCCGCGCCGGGATCACCGAGCTGACCATCCCGGGGGTGCGGGCCGAGCGCACGATCGCGGTCCCCGGCGTGCCCGAGGACGGCGCGGGGGCCCCGACCGTCGTGCTCTCACGCGAGGACACGATCTCCGAGTGCATGCAGGGGTCCTACATCTGGTCCTGCTCGCCGGAACTGGGCGTGCTCGGCGAGGACGGGTACGGCTTCAACCGCACCTTCGTGTCGGAGTCGGCGGGGCCGCGGGTGCTGACCGGGCAGGCCGTGCTGACCGACCGGGCGATGGCCGAGACGTTCACCAACCTGGAGAACGTCTACCCCAAGGTCACCGCGTCGTCGATCGTCACCCAGCATCCGGCGGTGCTCGGCCGGGCCGCGTTCGACGACGACCCCAAGACCGCGTGGTACGCCGGTCTGCTCGACCCCCGGCCCACGCTCACCGCCGACCTCGGCAGGCGGACGACCGTGTCCAGGATCAGGTTCCGCTTCCCCGACTCCTCCCTCGGCGCGCCCCCGGTCAAGATCACGGTGCGGACCGACGAGGGCGTGCGTGAGGGGTACCCCGGCGAGGACGGCTGGCTGGAGTTCGCGCCGGCGCGCACACGGAAGGTCCAGATGGAGTTCACCTCCGCGATCTCCCGCCCCATCGAGGTCATTGACGTCCAGATCCCCGGGGTGCTGCCGCTGCCCGACCTGGCCGGGCACCCCCTCACCATGCCCTGCGGGTTCGGCCCGACGTTCCGCGTGGACGGCCGCCGCGTCACCACCGAGATCGTCGGCGGCACCATCGACGACCTGCTCAACGCCCGTCCCGTGACGTACCGGAGCTGCCGCCCGATCGACGTGATCAGGGGCGAGACCCGCGTCAGCGCGGCCCCGGGCGACCCCTTCCGGGTCACCGCCGCGGTGGTCAAGCCCACCGGGGCCGCGCCGGTGGAGCGGGTCGCCGCCGAGCCCGCCGAGATCAGGCGGTGGACGGTCTCCGAGCGCCGCGTCGCGGTGGACACGGACGTCCCGTCGTACCTGACGATCAACGAGAACTACAACGAGGGCTGGCAGGCCTACCTCGGCGGCGTCCGGCTCAAGCCGGTGCGGCTGGACGGCTGGCGCCAGGCCTGGGAACTGCCCGAGGTCACCGCCGACGTGGTGCTGCGCTACGAGCCCGACCGGCCGTACCGCGTCGCGCTGGCCGCCGGCGGCGGCCTCGCCCTGCTCGTCGTGCTGCTCGCCCTCCTGCCCGTACGGCGGGGCCGCGACCGCCCGGCCGCCCCCGCGGGCCACCTGCGGGCGCGGTGGGTCTGGCCGCTCGCCCCGGTCCTCGGCTTCTGGATCGGCGGCGTGATCGGGGCCGCGCTCACCACCGCCGTGTTCGCGCTGGTGGTGTGGCTGCGGGCGGTCGCACGGGCGCAGCACGCCGCCACCCCGCTCGTCTGGCCGGCCCGGGTGGTCGCCTCGCCCTGGGTGCCCGCCGCGCTGGCCGGCGCGGCCGGGGTCCTGCTCGCGCTGACCGGCGCATCGGCCGCCGCCGAGGTCGCGCCGCAGGCGCTGTGCCTGATCGCGCTGGGGCACGTGGCCGCCGCGACCGTCAGGGAGGAGACGTGAACCGGCTCACCGGCCGCGCCGTCACGATCGCCGCGGTGGCGCTGATCGCGCTCCAGACGGCCGCCAAGGCGTTCATCGTCTCCCGGGCGTACTTCAAGGAGGACGACTACGAGTTCCTCGCCCGCGCCGCGGAGAACGGCCTGACCTGGGACTACCTCGGGCGCTCCCACCTGGGCCAGTTCATGCCGGGCTCCTTCGCGCTGGTCTGGGTGCTCGCCCGCGCCGCGCCGTACGACTGGGGGCTGGTCACGGCGGTCACGCTGGCGCTGCACGCGGCGGCGGGGCTGGCGGTCTACCGGATGCTCGCCGTCGTGTTCGGGCGGCGGCCGCTGATCCTCGTGCCGCTGCTGGTGTTCCTGGCCGCGCCGGTCGGGCTGCCCGTGCTCACCTGGTGGGCCGGGGCGATCAACACCGTGCCGCTGCAGATCGCGCTGCCGATGGCGGTGGCCGCGCACGTCACCTACCTGCGGACCGGGAACGCCCGGCACGTGGCGCACGCCCTGCTGTGGACCGTGTTCGGGATGGTGTTCTTCCTGAAGGCCGCGGTGATCCCGGTGCTGCTGTTCGCGCTGTCGCTGCGCCGCCGCCACGGGCCGTTCCGGGAGCTGGCCGCGCATCCCCGGGCCTGGGCGGCCCACGGCACGGTGCTGGCCGGCTACCTGGTCCTCTACTTCACGCAGCAGTCCACGTCGGAGGAGATCGGGGGCATTCCCAAGCTCGCCGACGCGGCCGGGTTCGTCGGGAACCTGATCTTCCGGACGTTCATGACGACCGTGCTCGGCGGGCCCTGGGGCTGGTTCGGCGGCCCCGACTGGGGCGTGGCCAGCCCGCCGCCGCTCATGGTCGCGGTGTCGGCGGCCGTCGTGGCCGCGCTCGTCGCCATCACCCTCGTCTACCGCCGCCGCGCCTGGTACGCCTGGACGATCCTGCTGGCGTACCTGCTGTTCGTGGACGTGCCGCCGCCGCTGTACGGGCGCGTGTACCTCGGCGGGGCCTTCCTCGGGCAGGACACGCGGCACGTCGCCGACGCCCTCCCGGTGTTCGCCCTGGTGCTCGGGCTCGTGCTGCTCCCGGTCCTGGGCGAGGAGGACCCGTACCGGCGCACGCCGCCCGCCAGGGAGATCGCGTACGGCGCCGGCTCGCTGCTGCTGGGCGCGTTCGTGGTCTCCTCGCTCGTGTCGATCAACAACTACGCCGAGCGGCTGGGCGCGCCGGACCGCGAGGCGTTCATCGCCGGGGCCCGCCAGGCGCTGGCGAAACCGCTCGGGCAGGCCGTGTTCGACCGGAAGGCGCCGGACTTCATGCTGACCCCGGGCTACGGGGAGTACAACCTGGTCTCCCGCATCGTGGGCCCGCTGGCCACCCCCGCCCAGCGCGAGGCGCTGTACGCGCCCCCGGCCGCGCCGTCGGGCGTGGTCTTCGACGACCGGGGCCGGCTGGTCGCGGCCGACATCGAGGGCGAGAAGCTGACCCCGCCCGGCGGCGCGGACTGCCGCCCCGAGCACGGCGGCAAGGTCGAGGTCACACTGCCCCCCGCCGCCCTGGGCGAGGAGGCCCGCCTGATCCGCGTCGGCACGCTCACCAAGGGCGCGACGCGGGCCCGCGCCGAGGCCGGGCGGCGCGTGCTCCCGATGAACGTGCCCGACGGGCTCGGCCAGCTCTACCTGTCCGTCGGCGGCGACGCGGTGGACCTGCGCGTCGTCAAGGTCGGCAGGCTCGGCTTCCCCTGCGTCTCGGACGTCACCGTCGGCAGGGCCGTACCGAAACGATGACGACGACCATGACGACACCGGCGAACACCGGCGAGACGGGCCAGGCCCCCGCGGCGCGGGCGGGCGACCCCCGCCTGCCGATGATCCTGCTCGGCTGCGGAGCCTTCCTGGCCGTGCTGGGCCTGCTCGTGCGCCTCCACGTGTACCCCAGCGGCCTCGGCCACCCGGTCGACCCCGACGAGGTCGTACGGCTGCGCGCCACCGGGGCGTCGTACTTCGACCTGGCCGGGCTGCGGCAGGTGCGCGGCGCCGACATCGAGGTGGTGACCGCGCTGCGCGGCAACCCCGGGCCGGCGCCCGACCGGGCCGTGTGGACGGAGATCACCTCGACGCTGGCCGGGGACCGCTCCCGCATCGGCTACCGCGAGCGTCGCGTGGCCGTGGACCGTTTCACCGGCATGGCCGTCAACTGCTGCGGGGAGTACGTCGACAACGACCGGAACGCGCGGCAGGCGGGCCTGTCCTTCCGCTGGCCCTTCGGCGCGGCGCGGCGCGACTACCCCTTCTACGACCCGGAGCTGCGGCAGGCGGCGCCGATGCGGTTCGACGGCGTGGAGACCGTCCGCGGCGTGCGCGTCCACCGGTACACCCAGCGGATCGAGCCCACCCTCGTCGAGGAGCTGCGCGACCCGCTGCCCGGCGCGGCGGTGGGCATGCCCGGGCGGGCCCGGGTGGCGCTGCAACGGTGGTACTCGGTGGACCGGACGTACTGGGTGGAACCGTCCGGCGGGCTGCCGGTGGCCGTGCGGGAGGCGCAGCGGCAGACGCTGCGCACCGCCGACGGGACCGAGCGGGCGGTGCTGTTCCAGGCCGACCTGCGCACCGACGAGAACGACGTGGAGGCGCTGACCGCCCGCGCCGCCCGGTTCGTGACCTGGTCCCGGTGGATGAGCGTGATCATCCCGGCCGGGCTGGGCGGCGCCGGGATGGTCACGGCCCTGGCCGGGCTCTACCTCTTGCGCAGGACCAGGAGCAGGTTCCAGGTCAGCAGCTCCCGCAGCCCCGGCACGGACACGACGGAGGCCGCCCAGCGCGGGTGGTAGCGGGGGAGGGCGTCCACGATCTCCACGTCCTCCCGGCCCCTGGCCCAGCGCAGCGCCGCGCCGACCGAGACCGGGAACAGGCTCCGGCCGTACAGGTTCTTCGGCGGCCTGCCGGTCCGGCGCTCGTAACGGCGGGCCGCGAACCGCCCGCCCAGGTAGTGCCACGGGCGCGTCTCGTGGCCCCCGGCCCACGACAACCAGTTGGTGAAGGACAGGTAGATGACGCCGCCGGGGCGGGTGACGCGGATCATCTCGGCGGCCATCGTCCACGGCTCGGGGACGTGTTCGAGCACGTTGGAGGAGAAGCAGACGTCCACCGCGCCGGACAGGACCGGCAGCCGCAGCCCGTCGCCGATCACCACGCCCTCGGGCGGCGCCCCCCGGGCGCGCATCTCGCCCAGGTCGGCGTCCAGCCCGACGCACAGGGCGCCGGCCGCGCGCAGCTCCTCGGAGAAGTACCCGGGCCCGCAGCCCACGTCGAGCAGCACCGCGCCCTTCAGCTCGGTGTAGGAGGCGAGCTGGGCGGCGGTGTCGCGGGCGAGCAGGCCGTAGAAGTGGGCGGGGTCGCTGCCCTCCTTGCCGAACGCCCTGAGCAGCCGCCAGGACCTGGCCGTCGTCGCGCGGTGCGGCTCGGTCACCGGACCAGACCCCGCAGCCGCTGCAGGGGCCGCTCGACCAGGCGGTGCGTGAGCGTGGCCAGCAGCAGGGTGAGCCCGGCCACGGCGAGCAGGTTGAGCGGGAAGTTCCCGGTCCACGGCCGCTGCCCGGTGAGCTCGTACCACGCGTACAGGACGACGAACTGCCACAGGAACACCCCGTAGGACACCTCGCCGAGGAACCGCATCACCGGCCCGCCGAAGAACCTGCCCAGCGCCGAGTCCCGCGCGTCGGCCACGGCCACCGGGGCCACCAGGGCGAGGGCGACCACGGTGTAGAGCACCAGCTCGAACCAGGCCGTCCACAGCGTCTCCTCGCCGAAGAAGCGCTTGCCGGTCACCGGCGTGGACGCGATCGCGTACGCCATCGCCGCGATCACCCAGCACGTGCCCCACGACGCCGCCAGGCCGCGCGCGAACCGCCCCGCCGGCCCGTCCCCGCCCCCGGCCCCGTGCCGGTCCCCGTCCTCGTGCCCGTCCCGCTCCGAGCGCACCCACGCGAGCAGTACGGCCAGCGCCATGCCCGCCGCGAAGTACGTCCACGCGCGCGGGAGCCAGACGTTCATCTCGGGCCGGTAGACGGGATGGAACGCGAAGTACGTCCACACGTAGCCGAGCAGGGCGAAGACCCCGAGGCCGGCCAGCAGCCGCTTCGCCCGCCCCGAGGGGGAGACCGCCCCCGCGGCGCACCGGCCCAGGACCCAGGCCATGAGCGGGAGCGTCAGGTAGAAGGCCATCTCGACGGACAGGCTCCACATCTGCGCCAGCCCGCGCGGCCCGAGCCCGCCCCACCAGGGGTCGGGGACGTAGTTCTGGCCGAGCAGGAGCAACTGGACCCAGGTCCACACGTCGTCCAGGCGGTCCCGCGACCACAGCGCGAGGGCCACGACGACCACGATCCAGTACGCCGGGAGGATGCGCAGCACGCGTTTCCACAGGTAGGCGCGGACGCGCGGCGGTTCGACACCCAGGACGGCACGGGCGGCCCAGGGCCGGTAGAGGAGCAGGCCCGAGAGCACGAAGAAGATCGGAACGCCGACGTCGCCCCGGGCCAGGACACCGCCGAAGAACCCCTCCGCGAGGCCCGCGCCGGACTCCATGGCGACGTGGTACAGGAGCACCACGAAGGCGGCGATCGCGCGCACGCCGTCGAGGGCGGGCAGGCGGTCGCCGCCGAACGGCCGGTCATTCGTGACCGGCCCGTGATTCAAAAGCGGCAGGTCTTCGGCGGAAGATTGGTTTCTCCGCGCAGCGGAGGTCGGGTTAGAACCTGTTCCGATCAAAAGTGCGCACCCTCGTGACGAGGACCACAGGACGCACTACTATAACCGGCACGTCAATGGCGATTCATGACAGACAATGACATAGCGGGACCCCCGGAGGATCGTATGCGTCGCACCACAGGAGTCGTGCTACTGGGAATCGGGGCGTTCCTCATCACCTTGGCCGCGCTCGTCCGGTTCTACGCCGCGGGACAGCTCATCGCCGCGCCGGCCGACCAGTACGGCATCACCAAGCTACAGGCCGCCGGGGCGCAGTACTTCAGCATCCCGGACCAGAAGGTCCTGACCGGTGATCTGCTCATCACGGTGACCACGCGCGGTGACGTGAAGGAGTCCAAGGGCGACCGCGTCGTCTGGGACGAGTTCATGTCGGTGGCCGACGCCACCAACCAGAAGCCGCAGATCAGCATGTCGTCCCGGCGCAGCGCGTTCGACAAGTACACCGGCCGGGCCGTCGCCTGCTGCGGGACCAACATCGACGGGCAGCCCGCGGAGATGTCCGGGCAGGTCTACCTGTTCCCGTTCGGCACCGAGAAGAGGACGTACGAGGTCTTCAACTCCACCGCCCGCAAGGCGTTCCCGGCCCAGTTCGTGGGCGAGGAGACGGTCGCCGGGCTGAAGGTCTACAAGTTCGAGCAGAAGGTGCCGGCCACCAAGACGCAGACGCTGAGCGTCCCGGCCAACCTCATCGGCATGGAGGGCAACGACGAGGTCCAGGTGGACCGGGTCTACGAGGGCACGGTGACCTACTACGTCGAGCCGACCAGCGGCACGCCCGTACGTCAGGACCAGAGCCGCGACGAGACGCTGCGCACGCAGGACGGCGTCGAGCGCTCGATCGCCTTCCGCGCCGACGCGAAGATGACCGACGAGTCGATCGCCGAGCTGGCCGCCAAGGCCCGGGACGCGATGAACAAGATCACGCTCATCAAGACCACCATGCCGCTGGTGCTCCTCGTGGTGGGCCTGGTGCTCGCGATCGGCGGGATCGCGATCCTCGCCCGCCGCCAGGCCCGCCCCGCGGCCGCCCGCCGCGAGGAGCCCCGGCCGGAGCCCGCCGCGTCCTCCGCGTCCTCCACGACCCCCGCGTCCTCCGCGACCTCCGCGTCCTCCGCGGAGGACTGACCCTCCCGGGCTCACGCCCGCCCGACGCCGGCCTCGCGACGACCCGGTCATCGCGAGGCCGGTCCTTTTCGCGCGCCCGCGGTCCCGCTTCCCGCTCCCCGGAATTTCCCGCCTCAAGTGAAACGTGTTCCACCGGCTGGCTACTCGCGGGTAACCCTCGTCAGGGAAATGTCTCACTAGAACACGTTGCAGTTCGTTCCCCCGGCGTCCTACAGTCAGATCATGCGGACACGTGTGACCGAGATGTTCGGCATCGAGTTTCCGATCTTCGCCTTCAGCCACTGCCGCGACGTCGTCGCCGCCGTGAGCCGGGCGGGCGGCATGGGCGTTCTCGGCGCCCTCTACTTCACTCCGGAAGAGCTCGAGACCGAGCTCAAATGGATCGACGACCACGTGGACGGCATGCCGTACGGCGTGGACGTGGTCATGCCGGCCTCCTACGAGGGAGCCGACCTGGGCGTGGACAGCCCGGAGGAGCTCGTGGGACGCCTCCAGTCGATGATCCCCGAGGGCCACCGCAAGTTCGTGGACGACCTCCTGGCCGAGCACGGCGTGCCCCCGCTGGGCGGCGACGCCGAGGCCGGCAAGGTCCTCCTCGGCTGGACCGACGCCACGGCCAGGCCGCAGGTCGAGGTCGCCCTCCGCCACCCCATCAAGCTCCTGGCCAACGCCCTCGGCCCGCCCCCCGCGGACGTCGTCGAGCAGGCCCACGCCCACGGCGTCAAGGTCGCCGCGCTCGCCTCCACCGCGCGCCACGCGGTCAAGCAGGTCGAGGTGGGCGTGGACGTGGTGGTCGCCCAGGGCACCGAGGCGGGCGGCCACACCGGCGAGATCTCCACCATGGTCCTCATCCCCGAGGTCGTGGACGCGGTGGACGTCCCCGTCCTGGCCGCCGGCGGCATCGGCAGGGGCCGTCAGATGGCCGCCGGGATGGCCCTGGGCGCCGAGGGGGTCTGGACGGGCTCCATCTGGCTCGCCGTCGAGGAGGCCGACACCCCCGAGACCGCCAAGAACCACATCCTCGCGGCGACCTCCCGCGACACGGTCCGCTCCCGCTCCTGGACCGGCAAGCCCGCCCGCCTGCTCAAGAACGCCTGGACCGACGCCTGGGAGTCGGAGAAGAGCCCCGGCACCCTGCCCATGCCCCTGCAGTTCATGCTCATCAGCGACGCCCTGCGCCGCATCGGCCGCTCGGGCAACTCCTCCCTGGCGACCTTCCCCGCGGGCCAGATCATCGGCTCCATGAACCAGGTCCGCTCCAGCCGCGACGTCGTCTTCTCCCTCGTGGAGGAGTACGTCGAGGCCATGGAACGCCTCAACCGCATCACCGACTCCTGACCCCCGCCGCCGTCCCGGCCCGGCCCCGCGCCCGCTCCGGCCGCACACTCCGGACGGGCGCGGCGGCATGCCGTACGTGAGGGCCGGGAGGGCGCGCCGCGGGGGCGCGCGTCCTCCCCGCCCCGCGCCGGCTCATGCCGTACGGCCTGAGCCCGGGGCGGGACGGGTCACGCGGCGGGGGGCCTGGTGGCGGCCAGGTGGGCGAAGACGACGATCATCTCCTCGCCGTAGGTGAGCAGGCGCAGGCCGGGGTGGCGCAGCTCGCCGAAGACGCGCTGGGTGGGGACCTGCTTCTTGGGGAACTTCTCGACCGAGTCCACCTTGAACACCGCGCGGGAGCCGTCCTCGCGCACGACCTCGACCTCGTCGCCGGGGGTCACCTCGCCCAGCTTGTAGAACGCGTCGCCCTCCGCGGCGGCGTTCCCGGCGATCACGGCCGGGCCGAGCTGGCCGGGGGTGGGGCCGAGGCGGTACCACCCGGGCTCGGCCGGGGCCTGCGCGAGCGTGCCGTCGGTGTTCAGGGCGATCTGGGAGACCGGCGTCCGCAGGCCGATCTTGGGGAGCGTGAGCGAGGCGGGCGGCGACCCGGCCAGCGGCCTGGTCTTGGGCGGGTCGCCGGCGCGTACGGCCTGAGGGCGGGCGGCGTCGGCGTCGGGCCCCGGGGCGCCCCCCTCGAAGAGGCCGCACCCGGTGACGAGCAGCAGCGCCGCACCGGCGGCGAGGACCGAAATGCGCATGTTCACTCCAGGGGTTCCGGCCCGCGACGGGACACCGGGGCCGGGAAGTCAGCCGACTGGCCACCGCCGGGGGCGGCGGTGGCCAGTCGTCGTGCTCTGATCATTCAGTTGTGCCTTCGCGGTCCGCTGGGGCTAGAACCGCGGGATGGCCATCACCTGGTTGTTGCTCGGCCAGACGGTGTTGTGCTTGGGCTTGAACCCGCCGGCGCCGCCGCAGAGGAAGTAGTGGCAGTCCGAGGCCTTGCGGGCCACGGTGAAGACCGCCGTCGCCTTGCTGCCGTCGGCGCAGGTCACGTCCGCGGCCCACTCACCCGAGCCGGCCCGGCGCTTCACGTGGCCCTGGAAGGTGTACTGGCCGTTGGCGTCCAGCGTGACCTCGTGGCTCTTGCGGTAGAGGGCCGAGGAGAAGACCGTGGCCTTGCCCTTGGCGGCGCAGAACACCGAGATCTTCAGCAGGCCGCCGGGGCGGACCGAGAGCGGGTCCACGGAGATGTTCGCCTTCTTCGCGGCCACCGTCAGGGTCGAGTTGGCGGACTGCCCGGTCTCGTTGCACTTGAGGGAGATCGGGTACTGCCCGGCCGGCGCGCGGGAGTCGATCTGCGCGGTGAACACGGCCTTGCCGCGCTTGAGCGCCACCTGGAAGGTGCCGCCGTACAGCGCCGCGCCGGAGGCCACCTGGGCGGTGGTCGAACGGCGGCAGGTCACGGCCACGTCCACGGAGTCACCGTGGGCGGCGCTCGCCGGGGTCAGCGCGATCGAGGCCGGCGGGAGCTGGCCGCGGATCACGCGCACCTTGCCGACGGCGGTGGCGCCGGTGTCGCAGACGACGGTGACCGGGTGGTCCCGGGCGGTCTTGACGCCCTCGGGGACGATGCCCTCGACCTTGCCGGCGCCGTTCACGAGCGTCACGGTGAGCGGGGTGGCGCCCAGCGCGGCCGAGGAGACGAGCGCCTCGGCGCCGGGGGCGCAGGTGAAGTTCACGACGACCTTGCCGCCGACCGGCACGCGGGCGGGGCTCACGGTGACCGTGGCCTTGCCCTCCTTGACGATGCCCAGCTTGGTCTGCGCGGTCGCGCCGCCCTCACAGGCGAGCTTGACCGGGTAGCTGCCGTCCACGGCCCACTGGCGGGACCGGACGGTCGCGGAGCCCTTGCCCTGGGCGTCCACCGGCACGTCGAACTGGGTCGGGTTGAGCGCGTCCGAGGACACGACGCCCTTCGCGCCCGGGAGGCACACCACGTCGATCTTGACGGGCAGGTCGCGCTGGATCGTGAGCGGCTTGACCGCGATCTCGGCCCTGGCCGCGAGGACGTTCAGCGCCGCCTTGACGGGGGTGCTGTTGTCGCGGCACTTCAGCGTGATGTCGTGGGCCTTGGCCTCGGCGGCGCCGTTGACCTTGACCTCGATGGTGCCCAGGCCGTTGGTGACCGGGACGCCGAAGGCGGCGGGGTCGAGCGCGGGGGAGGAGACGAAGGCCTTGCGGTTCGACAGGCCGCGGCACGCCACGTCGATCTTCACCGTCTGGTGCTGGTACGCCTGGCCCGGGTTCACCGTGACGGCGTCGCCCTTGGGCCGCACGGTGAGGCCGACCTTGGCCTCGGCGCCACCCTCACAGGTGACCTTCACCTCGTGCGCGCCGGCCGGGGCGGTCGGCAGGGTGTACACCCGCACCGAGGCCTTGCCGTGGCGGTCGAGCCGCAGGGTGCCGTCCCAGTTCTTGAACAGCGCGGTGTCGACCTTGGCGGTCTTGCCGGGGACGCAGGTGACCGTGATCTTCACCCTGTCACCGGCGTCGAGGGCCGTCTTGTTCAGCGTGATCTCGGCCTTGCCGGCGTTGCCGGGCTCGCCGGCGACCTTGAACCTGGCCGTCGCGGTGGCCTCGGTCGGGTCACAGATGACCTTGACGTCGGCCTCGCCGGTGCCGCCGAGCACCCTCAGGTCCGCGACGGCCTTGCCCTGGGCGTTCAGCTCGACGGTCTTCTCGCCGAACACGGCGCCGCCGTCGATCTTGGCCTTGGTGGCGTCCTTGAGCCCGGGGGTGCAGTCGATCTCGGCCTTGACCGGGTCGTCCTTCTTGCCCTCGGCCGGGGTCAGCTTCAGGGTCGCGCCCGCCTTGGGCACTTCCACCTTGAGGCTGCCCTTGGCCTCCCCGTCGGTGAAGGTGTCGCACTTGGCGAAGACGTCGTGGGTGCCGTCCGCGAGATCCTGCTTGACGGTGACCTTGGCGGTGCCCGTTCCCCAGCTGTCGTCCTGGCCGTCGACGAGCGGGGCCGTGATCTTCCCGAAGGCGCTGGAGCTGAAGACGACGTTGAACTTGGGCTGGGGGGTGTTGGCCTTCGCCACCCCCTCGTCCGTCGCCTCCTTCGAGGGCATGTCCTTGAAGCAGTTGGCCGAGATCGTGATCTCCTGGCCGGGCTTGACCGAGGTCGTGGGCAGCGTGAGTTGCGTCTCGAAGTCCGCCGCTGCGGGGCCTGCCGTCAGGAGAGTGGCACTGATGGCCATCCCCGCGGCGGCGATTGCTGAGACTAATCGCATTCGAAGCTCTCCTGGTTGATTGAGCTCTTGACCCTCACTCCGCACCGGGGGTCAGCTCAGACGGAGAGCATGACAGCTATCTGACTCTGTAAGGACTATTTACCAATTTATCTACATCTAATTGTAATACGTCACTTACGTCACTTTGGCGGGCTCGCGCATCACCGTGCGCGAGCCTCCGCAGGTCGGTGGCCCGGGTAAGCCGGATTTCCTATTTCCCCTCATAGACGGCGGGGCGCTTCTCCTTGAACGCGCGCGAGCCCTCCTTCGCGTCGGCGGAGCCGATGACCGGCCAGCCGATCGCGTCGGACACCTTCAGCGCCTCCTCTTCCGGCAGGCAGAGAGTCTCCCGGTACGTCCGCAGGATCGCCCGCACGGCCAGCGGCCCGCAGGAGGCGATCTCGTCGGCGATCTCCCGCGCCACCGCGAGCGCCTGACCGTCGGGGACGACGCGGTTGACCAGGCCCATCGCCAGGGCCTCGGCCGGGGTGACCGAGCGGCCCGTGAGCAGGATGTCCATCGCGAACGCGTACGGGATCTGGCGCGGCAGCCGTACGGCGGCGCCGCCCATCGGGAACAGGGCGCGCTTGGCCTCGTACAGGCCCAGCGTCGCGCCCTCGGCGACCACCCGCAGGTCGCAGCCCACGAGCAGCTCGGTCCCGCCCGCCACGGCGTACCCCTCGACGGCGCAGATGATCGGCTTGGTGGGCTGCCCGTCGCGGAGCAGGCCCTTCCAGTGGAAGTCGGGGATCTCCGCGGCGCGCCGCCGCACCCGCTCGTCCTCCGAGGGGGTGCCCATGGCCTTGAGGTCGGCGCCGGCGCAGAAGGTGCCGTCCGCGCCGGTCAGGATGCCGACGCGGACGCCGGGCTCGGCGGACACGTAGGCCCAGGCGTCGGCGAGCCCGACGAGCATGTCGGTCGAGAGCGCGTTCTTGGCTTCCGGCCGGTTGAGGGTCACTATGACCACATGGCCGTCGCGCTCGACGTCGCAGTGGGGGGTGCTGATGGGCAGCTTCTCGGCCATGCTCCGGCTCCTCGTATCAAGCGCTTGCTAGGTCTCTCTGTCGCACGTTAGTCTCCCGTTCGAACACAAAACAAGAACACGTTCTTGTTGTGGCGCCACGGTGCCGCGGCCTCGACCTGAGGAGCATGCCCATGGGCACGCTGGGCTTCTGGAGACTCGCGCAGGCGGATCCCGACTGGGTCGCGGCGGTCGACCCCGACGGTACGGAGCACACGGCGGGGGACCTCCTCGCCCGCGCCAACCGCCTCACCCACGCGCTCCGCTCGCTCGGCCTGGAGGCGGGCGACGGAATCTGCGGGCTCGTCCCGAACGGGGCGGACGGGCTCGTGCTCTACCTGGCCGCGCTGCAGGCCGGCTGGTACTACACCCCGATCAACTGGCATCTCACCGGTCCCGAGATCGGCTACATCGTCGCCGACAGCGAGGCCAAGGCGTACTTCGTCCACGCCAGGTACGCCGCCGAGGGCGCCCGGGCCGCCGAGGAGTCGGGGATCAACCCCAAGCGGTGCTTCGCCGTCGCGGGCGAGGTGCCCGGCTTCACGCCGTACGAGAGCCTGGTGGCCGGGCATCCGGACACGCTGCCCGGGGAGCGCACGGCGGGCGCGACGATGCACTACACGTCCGGGACGACGGGGCGGCCGAAGGGCGTGCGGCGCAGGCTGTCGGGGCTGGACCCGGACGACGGCGCGGAGCTGATGACGTTCCTGCTGTCGCTGTTCGGGATCACCCCGGGGCGGCCCAACGCGCACCTGGTGACCTCGCCGAACTACCACACGGCGGTCACCCAGTTCGGCGGCACGGCGCTGCACATGGGCCACACCCTCGTCTACGTGGACAAGTGGGACGCCGAGGAGACGCTGCGACTGGTCGAGCGGTACCGCGTGACGAACACGCACATGGTCCCCACGCACTTCAAGCGCCTGCTCGCGCTCCCGGAGGACGTCCGGAGCCGGTACGACGTGAGTTCGATGCGCTGGATGATCCACGCGGCGGCGCCCTGCCCGGTGCCGGTGAAGCGGGCGATGCTCGACTGGTGGGGCGACTGCGTCTACGAGTACTACGCGGCGACCGAGGGCGGCGGCACGCTGGCCACGCCGGAGGACTGGAAGGCGCATCCGGGCACGGTGGGCAAGGCGTGGCCGATCAGCGAGCTGCGCATCGTGGACGACGACCTCAACGACGTGCCCGCGGGGACGCCCGGCACGATCTACATGAAGATGGCCGGGGTCAGCTTCGACTACAAGGGCGACAAGGCCAAGACCGAGGCCAACCGGCTCGGCGACTTCTTCACCGTCGGGGACGTCGGGTACCTCGACCAGGACGGCTTCCTGTTCCTCTGCGACCGCAAGTCCGACATGATCATTTCGGGCGGGGCCAACATCTACCCGGCCGAGATCGAGAACGAGATCATGGTCCACCCGAAGGTCGCCGACGTGGCGGTCTTCGGCATCCCCGACGAGGAGTGGGGCGAGCAGATCAAGGCCGTGGTGGAGCCCGCCGAGGGCGTCACCCCGGGGCCTGGGCTCGCCGAGGAGATCCTCGCGTCGCTGGAGGGCCGGCTCTCCCGGATGAAGTGGCCCAAGTCCATCGACTTCATCGCGGAGATGCCCCGCGAGCCCAACGGCAAGCTGCTCAAGCGCAAGCTGCGCGACCCCTACTGGGAAGGGCGTGACAGTGCCATCTGAGATGTCGGCCGGGGTGCCCCTGACCGCCGAGCACGTGCTGGAGTTCCCCGGCGGCTACACCCGCACCACCGGCCCGGTCATCGGCCGGTTCCTGACCGAGCTGCGCGAGGGCCGCCTGATGGGCGTGCGCACGGCCGGCGGGCGCGTGCTGGTGCCGCCGCTGGAGTACGACCCGGAGACCGGCGAGCCGGTCACGGACGAGTGGGTGCGGGTGGGCCCGGCCGGGACCGTCCTGACCTGGGCGTGGGTGGAGTCGCCGCGGCCGTCGCACCCGCTGGACCGGCCGTTCGCCTGGGCGCTGGTCAGGCCGGACGGGGCGGACACGGCACTGGTGCACGCGGTGGACGCCGGAAACGTGAAGAGCATGCGCACCGGAATGCGGGTCCGGCCGGATTTCGTCCCCGGGCCCGAACGGCGGGGTCACATCCGCGACATCCGCGCCTTCGTCCCCGAGGTGACGAGAATCGTCTCGCCGATCCGGACCCGTTACCGGGTGTCCGCCGGGAAGGCGCTCACGCGATTCCTTGAGGGCGTCGCCGAGGGGGTGTTCATCGGCGGCCGTTGCGACACGTGCGCGAAGGTTTATGTGCCTTATCGAGTCTCGTGTCCGGAATGTGGGGGAGTAATAGCGGAAGAGGTAAATCTTCCTGACACTGGGACTATCACCACTTTCGCCATCAACAACCTTCCCGACCCGCGCGCCCCCGAGGTCCCCTTCGTCTCGGCGTACGTCCTGCTGGACGGCGCCGACATCCCGATGATCACGCTGGTCGGCGGCGTGCCGGCCCATGAGGTACGGCAGGGCATGCGTGTCCGCGCCGTCTGGGTGCCGCCCGAGGAGCGCGGCATGTCGATGTCGAACGTGAAGTGGTTCGCCCCCACCGGAGAGCCCGACGCGGAGGTCAGCCGATGAGAGACGTCGCCGTCGTCGCGTTCGCGCAGACCGCGCACACGGCCGAGGACCAGGGGCTGAGCGAGCCCGAGCTGATCCTGCCGGTGATCCAGGAGGTGCGGGAGAAGGCCGGGACGCGGGACTTCGGCTTCACCTGCTCCGGCTCGTGCGACTACCTCGCGGGCGCGCCGTTCTCGTTCGTGTCCGCCCTCGACGCGCTCGGCGCCTGGCCGCCGATCTCGGAGAGCCACGTGGAGATGGACGCGGCCTGGGCGCTCTACGAGGCGTGGGTGCGGCTCCAGCACGGGGACGTGGACACCGCCCTGGTGTACGGCTTCGGCAAGTCCTCGCAGACGGACGTGCGCGAGCTGATGACGCTCCAGCTCGACCCGTACTACCTGGAGCCGCTGGGCCTGGACCAGGTCTCGTTCGCGGCGCTCCAGGCCCGCGCCTACCTGGAGCGGACCGGCCGGGCCGAGTCGGACCTCGCCGAGGTGGCGGCGCGTTCGCGGCGGTCGGGGCGGGACAATCCGTACGCCCTGGACCTGCCCGAGGTGTCCCCGGAGGACGGATACGCGGTCGCGCCGCTCCGGCCGCACGACATCGCGCCGGACACCGACGGGGCGGCGGCGATCGTGCTGGCCGCGGGGGACCGGGCGCGGGAGATGTGCGAGCGGCCGGCCTGGATCCGCGGCATCGCGCACCGGACCGACGCCCACTACCTGGGCGGGCGCCCGCTGGACCGGTCGGAGTCGGCCGCCGCGGCGGCGCTCGCGGCCGGGGTGGGCAAGGCGCCGGTGGACGTGGCCGAGCTGCACGCGCAGTTCACCCACGAGGAGCTGATCCTGCGCGAGGCCCTGGACCTCGGCCCCGACGTGCTGGTGAACCCCAGCGGCGGGCCGCTGGCGGCCAACCCGATCATGGCGACCGGCCTGATCCGGATCGGCGAGGCGGCCGCCCGGATCCACGACGGCACGGCGGGGCGCGCGGTCGGGCACGCCGCCGCCGGGCCCTGTCTCCAGCACAACCTCGTCACGGTCCTGGAAGGCTGAGGGGATACGTCAATGGGCAATCGGTGCGCGGTCATCGGCGTCGGCCAGACCCGGTACCAGACCAAGCGGCGGGACGTGTCCATCGCCGGGCTCGTGCGCGAGGCGGCGCTGCGGGCGCTGGAGGACGCCGGGCTGACCTTCGCCGACATCGACGCGGTGGTGATCGGCAAGGCGCCGGACCTGTTCGAGGGCGTGATGATGCCCGAGGCGTACCTCGCGGACGCCCTGGGCGCGCGCGGCAAGCCGATGATGCGCGTGCACACGGCGGGCAGCGTGGGCGGCTCGACGGCGCTGGTCGGGGCGTCGCTCATCCAGGGCGGCGTGCACGACCGGGTGCTGGTGGTGGCGTTCGAGAAGCAGTCGGAGTCGAACGCGACCTGGGCGCTGAGCACGCACCTGCCGTTCAGCGCGTCGCTGGTGGTGGGCGCGGGCGGGTACTTCGCCCCCCACATCCGGGAGTACATCCGCCGGACGGGGGCGCCGGAGCACGTGGGCGCGCTGGTCGCCGTGAAGGACCGGAAGAACGCGCTGCTCAACCCGTACGCCCACCTGAAGATCCCGGGCATCTCGCTGGAGATGGTGCAGTCCACGCCGATGCTGTGGGAGCCCATCCGGTACCTGGAGACGTGCCCCTCCTCCGACGGCGCGTGCGCGATGGTGCTCTCGTCGGAGAAGGCCGTCACCGGCACCCCCGCCTGGGTGCACGGCACGGCCATGCGCTCCGAGCCGATCTTCCGGGCGGGCCGGGACACCGTGAACCCGCGCGGCGGCCAGGACTGCGCGGCGGACGTGTACCGGCAGGCGGGGATCACCGACCCGCGCCGGGAGCTGGACGCGGCCGAGGTGTACGTCCCGTTCTCCTGGTACGAGCCGATGTGGCTGGAGAACCTGGGCTTCTGCGCCGAGGGCGAGGGGTGGAAGCTCACCGAGAGCGGGGTGACCGCCCTCGGCGGCGACATGCCGTGGAACCCCTCCGGCGGCGTCCTGTCGTCGAACCCGATCGGGGCCTCGGGGCTGATCCGCTTCGCCGAGGCCGCCCTGCAGGTGCGGGGGCGGGCCGGGGAGCACCAGGTCCCGGGGGCCCGCCGCGCGCTCGGCCACGCGTACGGCGGCGGCGCCCAGTTCTTCGCCATGTGGATCGTCGGCTCCGACCGGCCCTGAGCCGCCGCCCGGTCCTGAGCGGCTCCGGCCGGTCCTGAGCGGTTCCGCCCGGTCCTGAGCGGCTCCGGCCCCGCCGGCCGCGATCGCCCTCCGCCGTACGGCCGGCGCCGGGGGCGGCGGAGCGGTCTCCGCGCGTTCCCGGCGCGACCGGCTCTCGCCCGCACGCGGCGCCTGCCGTACGGCCCGGTACCGGCCGGCAGGTCAGAGTTCGGCCGGGAAATCAGAGTTCGGCCGGCAGCGGCGGGGCCGGGGCGGGGGTCGCGGGGCGGGGCAGGAGGCGCGCCAGGGCGGAGACGGCGAGGGTGGCGGCGACCAGGACCAGCAGGGACTGGACGAAGGCGTGGGGGACGCCCTGGGAGGCCGCGCCGTAGAAGACGACGCCGATGAGGCCGACGCCCAGGGCGTTGCCGATCTGCTGGGCGGTGGTGAGCGTGCCGGAGGCGGCCCCGGCCTGGTGGGCGGGGACACCGGCCAGCACGGCGCCCATGAGCGGGGCCAGCGCCAGGCCCATCCCCGCGCCGTCCAGGGCCAGCAGCGGGACGAGCACGGCGAACGGCGCGTCGGTGGCGACGGCGGCGGCGAGCGCGGCCAGGGAGACGGCGCGGACGATCCCGCCGGCGACGATCACCTGACGCCCGAAGCGGGCCGACAGCCGGGGCGCGGCGAGCGAGGCGGCGAGGTACCCCGCCCCGATCGGGGCGAAGACCAGCCCCTCGGCGAGCGGCCCGAGACCCCGGCCGCCCTGCATGTACAGCGCGAAGACCAGGAAGTACGCGCCCATGCCCAGGTTGAACGCGATCTGCGCGACCAGCCCGGCCGTGAAGGACCGGGAGCGGAACAGCGTCAGGTCCACCAGCGGCGACGGGTGACGGCGGCGGGCGTACGCGGCCAACAGCACCACGGCCGCGCCGAAGGACGCCCAGATCCAGCCCGGCCACCCCTGCTCGCGCCCCTCGATCAGCGGCAGCAGCACCGCCGTGAGCGCCGCGGTGATCAGCGCCGCGCCCCCGAGGTCGAGGCGCACGCCGTCGGCGCGGCTCTCCGGGACCGTACGGCGGGCCAGCGCGAGCGTCACCACCCCGATCGGCAGGTTCACCAGGAAGATGGCCCGCCAGCCGAGCCCGAGCACGTCGGCCTCGATCAGCAGCCCGCCGATGAGCTGCCCGAACACCGCCGCCATGCCCAGGGTCAGGGCGTACGTCCGCAGGGCGCGGCCCAGCGCGGCGCCGGTGAAGGCGGTCCGCATGATCGCAAGGACCTGCGGGGCGAGCAGGGCGGCCGAGACGCCCTGGGCGATCCGGGCCGCGACCAGCGTGCCCGCGTCGGGGGCCACGCCGCAGGCCAGCGAGGCGAGCGTGAACAGCGCCAGCCCGAGCATGAGCATCCTGCGGCGGCCGTGGACGTCGCCCAGCCGGCCGCCGAGGACCAGGCCCGCGCCGAAGGCCAGGCCGTACCCGGCGACGGTCCACTCGATGGCGGCCGCACTCGCGGACAGGTCGCGCTGGATCTCGGGGACGGCCACGTTGACCACGAAGAAGTCGAGCGTCGTGACGAAGGCGCCCGCGAGGAGGGTGGGCAGGGGGCCTGGACGGATCATGAGGGGAACTCCAGGGATAGAACGGTCGGTCTACGCCGAGCTATTAGATAGACCGGTTGATCTACTGTCAACCCCATGGCAGAATCGGACCGTGACGACGACCAGGCCAGGACCCCGCGAACGCCTGCTCGACGCGGCGCGCGAGCTCACCTACGCCGAGGGCGTCCACGTCGGCGTCGACGCCATCCTCAAGCGCGCCGACGTCGCCCGCCGCTCGCTCTACCAGCACTTCGGCGGCAAGGACGGCCTGATCACCGAGGTCCTGCGCGGCTCGGGCGTCCTGGAGCGCTACCGCCGCGCGATGGACGACGCGGGCGACGACCCCCGCGTCCGCGTGCTCGCGGTCTTCGACGAGCTGGACCGCATCACGGCCGCGCCCGGGTTCCGCGGCTGCCGCCACACCTCCGCCGAGCTGGCCATCGCCGATCCCGCCCACCCCGTCCACGCGGAGGCCCGCGCCTTCAAGGACGACCTCCACGCGCTCTTCGCCGCCGAGCTGGACCGCCTCGGCCACCCCGACCCCCGCTTCGGCGCCGACCAGATCCTCGTCCTCGTCGACGGCGTCTTCGCCCACGCGGTCACGCGCCCCGACGCCCGCCCGGCCCGGGCCGCCCGCGCCCTCGCCGAGACGGTCCTGTCCGCCGCCCCCTGATCCCGCCCCGCCCGATGCCGTACGCCGGGGCCGCCCGCCCCGGCCGTTCCCCTCGCCGCGGCGGCCGCGGGCACGGAGCGATGCCGGGCCGGCGCGGGCGGCGGATTACGGGAAACCGCCATCGGAGTCGGCGGGCGGCCCCGTGGCGCGGGCGGGGACGGCGTCCCTAGCGTCGGGGGCGTGATCAATCTCGCCAATCTGACCAAGCGGTACGGCGACCGCCTCGCCGTGGACGATCTGACGCTGTCCATCAGGCCCGGGGCGGTCACCGGCTTCCTCGGGCCCAACGGGGCCGGGAAGTCCACCACGATGCGCATGATCCTCGGGCTCGACCGGCCCACCTCGGGGACCGCGCTCGTGTGCGGCAGGCCGTACCACGAGATCGAGCGCCCGCTGCGGACGGTGGGCGCGCTGCTGGACGCGCGGGCGGTGCACCCGGGGCGGAGCGTGCGCGGGCACCTGCTGGCGCTGGCCCGCAGCAACGGGATCCCGGCGCGGCGAGTGGCGGAGGTGCTGGAGCGGGTCGGGCTCGCGGCCGCCGCCGGGAGGCGGGCGGGCGCGCTGTCCCTCGGCATGAGCCAGCGGCTGGGCATCGCGGCTGCGCTGCTCGGCGACCCCGGGGTGCTGATGTTCGACGAGCCCGTCAACGGGCTGGACCCGGACGGGGTGCGGTGGGTGCGGAACCTGATGCGGTCGCTGGCCGCCGAGGGGCGCACCGTGTTCGTGTCCAGCCACCTCATGAGCGAGATGCAGCTCACGGCGGACCACCTCGTGGTGATCGGCAGGGGGCGGCTGATCGCGGACGCCCCGCTGGCGGACCTGCTCGTGGCCACGGCGGTGCTGGTGCGTAGCCCGCACGCGGGCGATCTCGCCGTACGGCTGGCCGCCGAGGGGTGCGAGGTGGTGCGGCGGGCCGAGAACGAGCTGGTGGTGACGGGCGCGCCGGTCGAGCGGATCGGCGACCTGGCGCACGAGGCGGGCATCCGGCTGCACGAGCTGAGCCCCCGCGAGCCGTCGCTGGAGCAGGCGTACCAGGAGTTGACGGCCGACAGCGTGGAGTACCGGGTGAGCGAGGGGAGCGCGCGATGAGCGGGGCGATCGCGGCGGAATGGGTCAAGGCGCGCACGGTGCGGTCCACGTGGACGTGCCTGCTGGCGGGGGCCGTCCTCACGGTGCTCGGCGCGGTGACCCTCGGCGGGGGCAGGGCGACCGAGCTGGTGCGGGAGGGGGTCACCGGGGCCCGGCTGCCCGCCACGGAGGGCGTGGTCTCGGCGATGGCGTTCGCGCAGTTCGCGCTGGTCGCTCTGGCGATGCTGACGGTCACCTCGGAGTACTCCTCGGGATCGATCCGGGGGACCCTCCAGGCGGTGCCGGTGCGCGGGCGGGTGCTCGCCGCCAAGGCGCTGGTGGTCGCGCCGGTGCTGTTCGCCGCCGGGGTGGTGTCGGGCGCGCTGGCCGCCGTGGCCAACCACGCCCTGCTGGCCATGCCGGTCTTCGGCGGGTTCGGGACGCTCGAACCGGGCCGCACGGCCGGCGACCTGCTGCGGCTCGGGGTGTTCTGCGCGCTGGCCGGGGTGCTCACGGTGGGCGTCGGGGCGGCCGTGCGCAGCGCCGCCGGGACGCTGAGCGTGGTCTTCATGCTGATGATGGGGCTGCCGCTGCTGCTCATGATGACCGGGAGCCAGGCCGCCGTGGAGCTGGCGACGCGGCTGCCGCTGTTCGCCGGGCTGGCGTTCATGGGCAGCGAGTCCAACCTCACCGGCGGGCCGATCCCGTACCCGGCCTGGCAGGGCCTGGCCTGGCTCGTCGCGTGGGCGGCGCTCGCGCTGGCCGCGGGCCACGCCGTCCTCCGCCGCCGCGACGCCTAGACTGCGCGCCCGTGGTGGTCCTACTCGCGCGGCGGTGCGCCGGAGTCCTGCTCGGCCTGGTCACGGGCGTGGCCGAGCTGGCGTTGCTGGCGCTCGCCTGGCCCTGGCGGAGCCGGTGGGTCCCGCGCGCCGTCGCGCTCGAACGCCGCCGCCTGGCCGCGCTGCTCGGGCAGGACGGGCACGCCGGCGACGCCGGGCCGGGATACCTGGCGCTGCGGGCCGTCGTCGCGGTGCTCGGCGGATACGTCGTGCTCGCGCTGGTCACCGTCGGGACGCTGTTCGTGACCGGGGCCGTGTGGGCGACCGTGGCCGGGGTGTCCTCGCCGGTGACCCTCGCCTTCCCCGGGATCCGGCTCATCACCGAGACCTGGGCGATCGGCCTGCTCCTCGGCTCCCTCTCCCTGGCCCTGGGCGCGCTCGCGGGGTGGGCGGTGGCCGGGGCGGAGCGGCGGCTGGCCGTACGGTTCCTCGGGCCGGGGTCGCGGGAGCTGATGCGGCGGCGCATCGCCGAGCTGACCGCCACCCGGCGGGGCGTCCTGCGGGCGGTGGACGAGGAGCGCCGCCGGATCGAGCGCGACCTGCACGACGGCGTGCAGCAGCGCGGCGTCGCCCTGTCCATGCTGCTCGGGCGGGCCCGCCACGACCCCGCGGCCGCCGCCGACCTGCTGGAGCAGGCGTACGGCGAGTCGCGGCGGCTGCTGGACGAGCTGCGCAGCGTGGCCTGGCGCGTCTATCCGACCGCGCTGGACGAACTGGGGCTGCGCGCGGCGCTGCTGGGCATGGCCGAGGGGGCCGGCGCCCCGGTCTCGGTGCACTACGGGTTGTCCGGGCGGCCGGAGTCGGAGGTGGAGACCGTGTTGTACTTCGCGGCGCGCGAGGCCGTCACCAACGCGGTCAAGCACGCCCGCGCCCGTGACATCCTGATCGTCCTGACCGAGGACGAGCGGACGGTGCGCATGGTGGTCTCCGACGACGGCGCGGGCGGCGCGGACCCCGCCGGCGGCGGCCTGTCCGGGCTGGCCCGCCGCGTCGAGGCGCTGGACGGCGTCTTCGAGGTGTCGAGCCCGCCCGGCGGAGGGACGCGGGTGTCGGTCACGCTGCCCCGGGAGCCCTCGTGCGCCTGATCCTCGCCGACGACGCGGTCCTTCTCCGCGAGGGCCTGGCCAGGCTGCTGGAACACGCCGGGCACGAGGTGGTGGCGGCGGTCGGCGACGCGCCCGCGCTGGTCGCCGCGGTCGCCGGGAACCGGCCGGACGTGGCGATCGTGGACGTGCGCATGCCGCCGGACCACACCGACGACGGGCTGCGCGCCGCGCTGGAGATCCGCGAGCGGTGGCCCGAGGTGGGCGTGCTCGTGCTATCGCAGTACGTCGAGAAGACGTACGCCGCCGCGCTCCTCGGGGGCACGCCCGGCGGGCTCGGCTACCTGCTCAAGGACCGCGTCTCGGAGGTCGCGGAGTTCCTGGACGCGCTGGAGCGGGTCAGGGCCGGGGGCACGGTCATCGACCCGGAGGTGGTGCGGCAGCTCCTCTCCCGCACCACCCGCGCCGACCACCTGGCCCGGCTCAGCGAGCGCGAGTCCGAGGTGCTGCGGCAGCTCGCCCAGGGGTACGCCAACGGGACGATCGCCGCGAACCTCCACCTGTCCCTCAGCACGGTCGAGAAGCACATCAACGCCATCTTTGACAAGCTCGACCTGCCCGCCACCCCGGTCTACAGCAGGCGGGTCCTGGCGATCCTCCGTTACCTCGACGGCTGAGCGGCGGTGGCCGCCGCGGGCCAGTGCACGGCCTCCGCCGCCTCGTCCCGCAGGCAGTCCAGGAGCGCCGTCGTGGCCGGGGGGTCGGGCGGCGCGCCGTACGTCGCGGCGAAGACGTAGCGCGGCGAGGCGGGCAGGCGGGTGAAGCGGACCGCGGGGTTGCGGTGCGCCGAGATCGTCAGCGCCGGGAGCACGGTCACGCCCATCCCCGCCGAGACCAGGGCCTGCACCGCCACGTAGTCGTCGGTGGTGAAGGCGATCGTGGGGGTGAAGCCCTCGTGCGCGCAGAGGTCGAGCAGGTGGCTGCGGCAGCGGTCGCAGCCGGCGATCCAGCCCGCGTCCTGGTGGTCCGTCAGCGCCGTGCCGTCGCGGTCGTCGCCGGTGACCAGGTAGCTCGGCTCCTCCAGCAGCGGCGTCGTGCGGATCCCCCGGTCCTCGGGCTCGGTGTCGTCGTACCGGAAGGCCACCGCCACGTCCACGTACCCCGCGCGGAGCATGCGCAGCGCCTCGGGCGGCTCGGCCTCGACCAGGTTGATGCCCAGCCCCGGGTACTCCCGCTTGAGCCGCGCGGCGGCGGCCGGGATGAAGGTGCCCAGCGCCGAGGGGAACGCGGCCAGCCGCACCTGGCCCTGGCGGAGCCCGACGTGGGCGGCCAGCTCGGTCTCGGCGGAGTCCAGGCGGCCGAGGATCTCGGCGGCGCGCTCGGCCAGGAGACGCCCGGCGGAGGTCAGGCGGATGCCGCGCCCGGCCCGCTGGATCAGCTTCGCCCCGGTCTCGGCCTCCAGCTTGGCCAGGTGGTGGCTGACGGAGGGCTGCGTGTAGTGCAGCTCACGGGCCGCCGCGGTCACCGAGCCGTGCCGGGCCACCGCCGCCAGCACCCGCAGTCGCGTCACGTCAAGCATTCATCCACCATATCTATTAAAGTCCGAAAAAGTAGGCATTAGACCTATAGATCAACTCCTGCGAACCTGAAGACATGGCTCTCATGACGCAGGAAACCGTGTCCCGCCCGGGTCTCCGGGAGCTCGCCGATGGTGTCCGCGCGATCGTGGACCAGGGGCTCCCGGCCCGCCGTACGGCCTGGCTGGTGGCCGACCTGCTGCGTGGCGGAGCGCTGCCGGGGCCGGAGGTGCTGACCGAGGAGGAGCGGCGAGGCGACCCCGAGCGGTACACGTCCCGCGTGCTGCACGCCGAGGACGGGTTCTCGATCGTCGGCCTGGTCTGGCTGCCCGGGCAGGAGACGCCGGTGCACGACCACATCGCGTGGTGCACCTTCGGCGTCGTGCAGGGCGCGGAGCACGAGATCCTCTACCGTCTCGACGGCGACCGGCTGGTGCGCGTCGGCGAGAGCACCAACGGGGCCGGCGAGGTGAGCGGCTTCGCCCCGCCCGGCGACATCCACCGCGTGCGCAACGTGAGCGACGGGACCGCGATCTCCATCCACATCTACGGCGCGGACGTGACCCGGGCCGGCGGCAGCAGCGTCCGCCGCGTCTACGACCTGCCCGAGGCCGAGGGGGCGGAGCCGAGCAGGTCCGGCCGGTAGCGGCGCACCCACGCCCCGATCGGCCCCTCGGCCCAGCCCGGGTCGAGGTCGCCCAGCGGGATCGCCACCTCCGGCCGCCCGGTCCCCGGCTCCGTGGGCACCGCCGCCAGCCGCTCCCTGAGCCACCCGGGGATCCGGGGCGGCAGCTCCCGCTCACCCCACCCGATCAGCCCGTGCGAGCGCAGCGCCCCCGCCCGCACCCGCAGGCCGCCGGGCCGCCCGATCCGCCGCGGACTCGCCATCCGCGTCTCCACCGGGCCGATCCGCGTCACGTCCGCCCAGGCCAGCCGTACCCGGAAGCCCTTGGCGTCGCGCAGGGTCACCCCGTCGGGCCCCAGGCGCAGGACGGTCCCGGCGGTGAGCGCCCGGTGCCGGGCCGCCAGCACCAGCGCCAGTACGGCGACGCCCAGCGCGCCGACGGCGGCCCCGCCCGCCGACGACCCGGTGAGGATCGCCCCCAGCAGCAGCATCACCAGGAAGAACAGCACCAGCGGCGGCAGGAACGGCGCCGCGAACCGAGGGAACGACGTGCGCGGCCGGAACTCCGCGGGGGTGTCCATGATCCGGCATTCTCCCCGACGTCAGGCGGGCGGGCGGAGGGTGCCCCCGATCCGGCCGTGGAGCAGGTCCGTCAGAGTCGCGTGGGCGTCCTGCACGGGGAGGGCGTCGGCGCGGCGGGAGAGGCCGACGGTGAGGACCATGCCGAAGACGGCGACCGCGGCCGTCTCCACGTCCAGGTCCTCGCGGAGCAGGCGGGCGTCCACGGCGTCGCGGAGCACGCGCACGTAGACGCCCATGACGTCGGTGCGCAGCGCCCCCATCGCCTCGCGCCACGCCGTGCGCCACATCTCCGCGAGCAGGAGCCGGGCGAAGTGCTCGGACTCGTCCACGAACGCCAGCTCGGCCCGGACCAGGGCGTCCAGCGCCTCGATCGGCTCCAGCCCGGCCACGGTCTCGCGCATGGTCGCCGCCAGCCGCGCGATGCCGTCCTCCAGCAGCGCGGAGAACAGCGCCTCCTTGCTGCCGAAGTTGTAGAACACCGTGCCCTTGGCCACCCCGGCGCGCTCGGCGATCGCGTCCACCGTGGTGGCGGCGTACCCCTGCTCGGCGATCAGGTCCACCGCCGCCGCGAACAGCCTCTGCCGGGTGCCCTCCCGCCGGCTCACAGTGTCAGCTCCGGATGCAGCCGCTTCATCGACCAGACCCGCGACCGGCCCGCCGCGAACGTCGTCAGCAGCAGCCCCCCGGCGAGGAACGCCGCGAGCACGCCGCACCCCTGCCACACCACGGTCAGGTCGCCGCCGCTGACCAGCCGCCGAAGCCCGCTCACCACCCAGCTCATCGGCAGGTACGGCGAGATCGCCCGGAAGAACGCCGGCGAGGTCTCGATCGGGTACGTGCCCCCGGCGGAGGTGAGCTGGAGCATGAGCAGCGCCAGCGCGACCACCCGCCCGGGCGCCCCGAAGAACGCGACCACGCCCTGGATCATCGCCATGAACGCCAGTGACGCCAGCACGAGGTACCCCGCCGTGGCCACCGGGCGGGCGAACTCCATCCCGAGGCCCGCGCGCAGCACGGCGAGCAGCACGGCGACCTGGAGCACCCCGATCGCGGCCCCGGGCAGCCAGCCCGCGAGCGCCGCGCGCCAGGGCGGGGCCGTGCCCGCGAGCAGGCGTGAGTTGAGCGGCTTGAACAGCATGAAGGTCAGCATGCCACCCACCCACAGCGCCAGCGGCACGAAGAACGGCGCGAAGCCCGTGCCGTAGTTGGGCACCTTGTTGTCGATCGCCGTGGACAGCCGCACCGGCTCGCTCATCATGTCCCCGCGGGCCGCGCGCTCGCCCGGGCTGAAGGCCGGGATCTTCCCGGCTCCCTCGCGCAGCCCGTCGGACAGCGTGTCGGCCCCGTCCCCGAGCCTGCCGAGCCCGTTCCCGAGCTTGCCCGCGCCGTCGCCCAGCTCGCCCAGCCCGGAGCTCAGGTCCGCGGCGCCCCGGTGCAGCCTGCCCAGGCCGGCGTCGAGCTCGTTCGCCCCGTCGCCGAGCTGCTCGACCCCGCCCGCGAGCGTCCGCCCGCCCTTGGCGAGCTGCCCGGCGCCGGCGCCGAGCTGCTCGACGCCCCGGGTCAGCTTGGCGGACCCGTCGGCGAGCCGGGAGAGCGCGTCGTTCAGCTTGTTGAACCGGCCCCGCGCGTCCTCCAGCCGGCCGCCCAGCGTCGGCGCGATCCGCGCGATCTCCTCGGCGGTGTCCGCCACCTCGCGCGCCTGCCGCCGGAGGTCGGCCAGCGAACTCGTCTTCACCGACCCGTCGAGCCGCTGGGCCGCGTCGGCCACCCGCCGGGCCTGGGCGACGGCGCTCTTGAGCTGCTCGCGCACCTCCGGCTCCAGGTCCGGATGCGCGCCGAGCGTCCGCTCCAGCCGTTCGTACGCCCGGTCGGCGTCGGCGGCGGTCCGCCGGACCTCGGCGGGCAGCGTCCCGAGCGCGTCGGCGAGCGCGTCCGCGATGTCGGCGACGGCCAGCGCGATGGACCGGATGCGCGGCGCCTCCTTCTCCAGGAACGGCACGAGCTTGTCGGCGGTGTCGTTCACCAGCGGCGACAGTTTCCCGACCTGCTCGGAGACGGCGGCGTTCCCGTCCGCGATCTTCTTGGCGGCCTTGCGCGCCTCGTCCAGCCTGGCGGCCAGCGTCCCGGCGCCCTCGCTCAGCTTGGCGGCGCCGCCGGTCAGCTTGCCGGCCCCGTCCGCGAGCCGCTCGGCGCCGCTCTTGGCGGTGCCCAGCCCGCTCTCCAGCCGGGTGGCCCCGCTGCGGGCGCTGCCCAGGCCGTCCGCGAGCCTGCCCGCGCCGTCGTTGAGCTCGGCCGCGCCCTCGGCGAGGTCGCCGGCCCCATCGGCCGCCTTCCTCGTCTGCTCCCGCAGGTCCCCGAAGGACACGAAGACCTGGTCGAAGTAGTCCTTGATGGCCGTACGGCCGGCCGCCTGCTTCACCTCGGAGAACACCGTCGAGGCGATGGTCTCGGCGATGTAGCTGCGGCCCATGTCCACCCGGACCCCGAGCTGGGCGGGGGAGGGGGTCGTCCCGGTGTCGGACGGCGTCCCCAGCTTCGCGCTGAAGTCCCGGGGGATGGTCAGCGACATGTAGTAGTCCCCGGCCCGCACCCCCCGGGCCGCCTCCTGGGCGCTGACGGCCCGCCAGTCGAACACCCTGCGCTCCAGCAGCTCGCGCCGCAGGTCGGCGCCGGCGTCCACGGTCTTCCCGTTCACCGTGGCCGGCCGGTCCTCCACGACCAGCGCCACGGGCAGGTTGTCCACGTTGCCCTGCGGGTCCCAGAACGACCACAGGTAGAGCCCCGCGTACAGCAGGGGCAACAGCACGACGGCCGCCACCGCGGCCCGGGTGATCCGGGCCCGCATGAACCGCCGCAACTCCAGCGACCCCACCCGCAGACTCACGCCTTCTCCTCCGTCCGCTCCGCATCGCCACGGGTCGCCCCGCCGTCCGCCGCACCGCCGCCGTCCGGCCCCCCGGCCCCGTCCGCGGCCCGCCCGTCGCCGGCCACCAGATCGCCGTCGTCGGTCGCCCCGCCGTCGTCGGTCGCCCCGCCGTCGCCGGCCGCCGCGCCGTCGTCGGCCGCCGCGTCCTCGTCGTCCGGCCCGGCGGTCCCGGCCTCGTCCGCCCGGGCCCCGCCGGGCGCGTCCCCGACCACGCCGGGTACGGCCCCCGCCGCGCCCCCGTCCACGCGGCCCGCGCCCCCGGCCGAGTCGTCCACGTCGTCCACGTCGTCCACGACGTCCACGTCGTCCGCGGTCTCCGTCGCGCTCTCGTCCACGCCGGGTACGGCCCCCGCCGCGTCCCCGTCGTGGTCGTCAGAGCGCGCCTCGCCCAGCGGGACGGGACCGGCGTACGGCGTGGCGGGCGCGGGGTCGGCGCACGTGGCGACGACCGTGAGGCCGGCCTCCGCGAGGGCGTGGAGGCGGGACCAGATCTCGCGCTGCCGGTCGCCGGGGAGGCCCGCGTCCAGGTCGTCCACGACGAGGAGGCGGGGAGTGTCCAGGAGGGCGAGGGCCACCGCGACCAGGAGGCGCTCCGGCCGGCCCAGCTCGCGGACCGGCGTCGTCACGTCCAGATCGGGGAGGCCCGCCTCCTCCAGGGCCCGGGCCAGACGCTCACGCCGGGCGCGGCGGGAGGTCCAGGGGGTGAAGCGCTCGGTCGCGTGCTCGGCGACCGTGAGGGCCGGTTCGAGGTCGTTGACGCCGGTGACGGGGCCGAGGGCGGCGATCCGCCGTACCCTGCCCGCGTCCTTCGGCAGGGTCAGGCCCCCGACCGCCGCGGTGCCCGAGGTGGGCCGGAAGCGCCCGGCCAGCGTCAGGAGGAGCGAGGTGCGGCCGGAGCCGGCCTCGCCGTACAGCGCGGTGACCGTGCCGGGAGCGGCGTCGAAGGAGACGTCCCGGTAGGAGGGGCCGTGCGGGCCCTCGTAGGTGAGGCCGCGCGCGATCACGCGGACTCCGTCGTACTGGCGCATCTAACCCCCGAGTTGTACTGACCAGTCGGTACAAATTGTAGGGCGGCGAAAAGGCCGCCCGCCAATCGCGGACGGCCTTTTCGCCTGTGGTCTCCGTCTCAGCGGAGCCTCAGGGGGAGTCTCAGCGGAGCCCCGGCGGGGTCACGAGGGCATGTTCTCCGCCAGCTCCTGGAGGAACAGGGCCTCGGTGAGCGCGGTCATGCGCAGCTCCTCCAGGTCCACGCGCTCGTTGGGGGCGTGGATCGCGGCGTCCTTGTCCTCCGCGCCGAACAGGAAGATCTCGGCCGCGGGGAACAGGTGGGTCAGCGTGGCGACCAGCGGGATCGACCCGCCGGAGCCGATCTCGCGGGCCGGGCGGCCGTACGCGCGGGCCATCGCGCGCTCCAGCGCGGCGCGGGCCGAGCCGCCCTTGTCCGCGAGGAAGCCGGAGCCCACGACGGCGTCGGAGACGTTGACCTCGACGCCCCAGGGCGCGACCTGGCGCATGTACTCCACGACGGCGTCCATCGTGGTCTTGGGGTCGCCGGCCGGGGGCACGCGCACGGTGACGCGGGCGCGGGCCACCGGCTGCACGGCGTTGGCCGCGCCGGAGACCGACGGCACGTCCAGGCCGGTCACGGTGATGGCGTAGGAGGCCCAGAGGCGGTCGGCGAGGGTGCCCGAGCCCACCAGGCTCACGTTGTCGAGCACCCCGGCGGTCTGCCGGAACTCCTCCTCGGACATGCCCGGGGCCAGCCAGTTCCCGCGCGGCAGGCCGGGCACCGCGACGTCGCCCGCCTCGGTGTGCAGCGCGACCAGCACGCGCATGAGCGCCGCGAGCGCGTCGGGGGCGGCCCCGCCGAACTCGCCGCTGTGCAGGGCCTCGCGCAGCGTGCGCACCTCGACGGTGAACGCCGCGAAGCCGCGCAGTGAGGTGGTGAGGGAGGGGTCGCCGAGGCGGGCGTTGCCGGTGTCGGCGATGACCATCGCGTCGCAGCGCATCAGTTCGGGGTTGGCCTCGACGAAGCTCTCCAGCCGCTCGCCGGCGTATTCCTCCTGGCCCTCGACGATGACCTTGACGCCCACCGGGAACCGGCCGCCGAACGCGCGCAGCGCCATGACGTGGGCGATCACGCCGGACTTGTCGTCGGCGGCGCCCCGGCCCCACATCTTGCCGTCCTGGATGACCGGCTCGAACGGCGGCGTGCGCCACTGCGCGAGGTCGCCGGGCGGCTGCACGTCGTAGTGCGCGTAGAGCAGGACGGTGGGCGCGCCGGGCGGGGCGGGCGCCGCGCCGTACACCGCGGGGAAGCTGTTCTCGACGGGGATCTGCTGGACGTGCGGCAGCCCGGCCGAGCGCAGGAGCTGCTCGGTGTAGGCGGCCGCGGCGTGCACCGGCTCCTCCGGGTGCCCGGGGAACGCGATCGACGGGATGCTCACCAGCCGCGCGAGCTCGTCCACGCCCTGCGCCATCCCGCCGGCGATCGCGCTCTCGATCTGCTCTGGAGTCACCTAATCTCCCTCAACTTCCCCTCAGGGTCCGATGGCATCCATTGCACCACAACCGAGCAGGTGGGCACGCCTGCCCGCGCGGCGCGTCACGCGCCCGGGGGCCATGCCGGACATCTTGCGGATTCGGTCGCCCAATCATGGTCATTTTTCGGATTCCGAAGATGTCGGATTTTCTACCTACGCAATCCCTTGTCAAGAAACGGCCCTTCTTGCACACTGAGCGCAGAACCGACGACCCATGAGGGACTGAAGTGAATGACGCTGCCTGACGTCACCCCCGAACCCCCGGGCACGCCCGCCGTGCTCCGGGCCGCGCAGGACAACCTCTGGATGCACTTCACCCGGCACAGCTCGTACGCCGGGGGCGAGGTGCCGATGATCGCCCGAGGCGAGGGCGCGTACGTCTACGACGTCCACGGCAAGCGGTACCTCGACGGGCTCGCGGGCCTGTTCGTGGTGCAGGTGGGCCACGGGCGCGCCGAACTGGCCGAGGCGGCGTACAAGCAGGCGCAGGAGCTGGCGTTCTTCCCGCTGTGGTCCTACGCCCACCCCAAGGCCGCCGAGCTGGCCCACCGGCTCGCGGAGATGACCCCCGGCGACCTCAACCGCGTCTTCTTCACCACCGGCGGCGGCGAGGCGGTCGAGTCGGCGTGGAAGCTGGCCAAGCAGTACTTCAAGGCCGTCGGCAAGCCCCTCAAGACCAAGGTGATCAGCCGCGCCATCGCCTACCACGGCACCCCGCAGGGCGCGCTGTCGATCACCGGCATCCCCGCGCTCAAGGCCGTCTTCGAGCCCCTCGTGCCCGGCGCGATCAAGGTCCCGAACACGAACTTCTACCGCGCGCCGGAGTACGGCCACGACGAGGAGGCGTTCGGGCGCTGGGCCGCCGACCAGGTGGCCGCGGCGATCGAGATGGAGGGCCCGGAGACCGTGGCCGCCGTCTTCGTCGAGCCCGTCCAGAACGCCGGCGGCTGCTTCCCGCCCCCGCCGGGCTACTTCCAGCGGCTCCGCGAGATCTGCGACCGTTACGACGTGCTGCTGGTGTCCGACGAGGTCATCTGCGCCTTCGGCCGCCTCGGCACCTGGTTCGGCGGGCAGAAGTTCGACTACGTGCCGGACATCATCACCTGTGCCAAGGGCCTGACCAGCGGATACTCGCCCATCGGGGCGATGATCGTGCACGACCGGCTGTTCGAGCCGTTCAGGTCGGGCACGGAGATGTTCGCCCACGGCTACACCTTCGGCGGCCACCCGGTCTCCGCCGCCGTCGCCCTGGCCAACCTGGACATCTTCGAGCGCGAGGACCTGCTCGGCCACGTCCAGCGGAACGAGCCGGTCTTCCGCGCCACCCTGGAGCGCCTGCTCGACCTGCCCATCGTCGGCGACGTGCGCGGGTCCGGGTACTTCTACGGGATCGAGCTGGTCAAGGACAAGACCACCAAGGAGACCTTCGACGAGGCCGAGTCCGAGCGCCTGCTGCGCGGATTCCTGTCCAAGGCGCTCTACGACGCCGGCCTGTACTGCCGGGCGGACGACCGCGGGGACCCCGTGGTGCAGCTCGCCCCTCCGCTGATCTGCGGTCCCAAGGAGTTCGACGAGATGGAGTCGATCCTCCGCGCCGTGCTCACCGAGGCCGCGAACCTTCTGTAACCCCCTACCCGGGGCACCGAAGCCCCCTTCACCCCCTAAGGAACGGCTATGAAGATCGGCGTGCCCGCCGAGGTCAAGAACCACGAGTACCGTGTCGCCGCCACCCCCGCCGGCGTGCACGAGCTGGTTCGCCACGGTCACGACGTGCTCGTCCAGCGCGGAGCGGGCCTCGGCTCGCACATCTCCGACGAGGACTACCTCTTCGCCGGCGCCAAGATCCTCGACACCGCGGACGCCGTGTGGGCCGAGAGCGACATGATCCTCAAGGTCAAGGAGCCCATCGCGGAGGAGTACCACCGGATGCGGCCCGGTCAGCTCCTCTTCACCTACCTCCACCTCGCCGCCTCCCGCGAGTGCACCGACGCCCTCCTGGAGCGCGAGGTCACCTCGATCGCGTACGAGACGGTGCAGGTCGGGAACACCCTGCCGCTGCTCGCCCCCATGTCCGAGGTCGCCGGCCGCCTCGCCCCGCAGGTGGGCGCGTACAACCTGATGCGGTTCAACGGCGGGCGCGGTGTGCTCCCCGGCGGCGTCCCCGGCGTGGCCCCGGCCAAGGTCGTCGTGATCGGCGCGGGCGTGTCCGGCCTGAACGCCGCGCAGATCGCGGTGGGCATGGGCGCCGAGGTCACGATCATGGACATCAACGTGGACCGCCTGCGCCAGATCGACGCGATCTACCAGGGCCGGATGAAGACGCTGGTCTCGAACGCCTACTCGATCGAGAAGGCCGTGCTCGACGCCGACCTGGTGATCGGCGCGGTGCTCATCCCCGGCGCCAAGGCCCCGACGCTCATCTCCAACGAGCTGGTCTCCCGCATGAAGCCGGGCGCGGTGCTCGTGGACATCGCGATCGACCAGGGCGGCTGCTTCGAGGACTCCCGCCCGACCACCCACGCCGAGCCGACGTACCAGGTGCACGACGCCGTCTTCTACTGCGTCGCCAACATGCCCGGCTCGGTGCCCAACACCAGCACCTACGCCCTCACCAACGCCACCCTCCCGTACGCCGTCAAGCTCGCCGGCCTGGGCTGGCAGGAGGCGCTGCGCCGCGACGAGGCCCTGGCCCTCGGCCTGAGCACCCACGCGGGCAAGCTCTACAGCGAGCCTGTCGCGGTCGCCCACGGCCTGCCGCACCTGCCCGCAGCCCAGGCCATCGCCGCCTGACCCGTCGCCTCGCGCCCGGTACGGCTCGCGCCCGGTACGGCTCGCGCCCGCGTGAGCCGTACCGGATCCGCCGTCCGGGCGGGCTCCCGCCGCGCCCCGGGACGATCTGTCTGGCCGAGCGCTTGGCCGGGCGGTTACGGTGGGGGCGAGGAGGTGGGGCCATGCCCGAAGTGGTCGCGAGCACGGTCGTGGACGCCCCGGCGGACGAGGTCTGGGGCCTGCTGCGGGATTTCGGCGGGATGAGCCGGTGGCATCCGGCGATGGCGCCCAGCGAGATCGAGGGCGGCGGCCCGGCCGACGCGGTGGGCTGCGTCCGCGTGTTCACGACGGTCCTCGGCCCCGGGCACCGGGACCGGCTGACCGCGCTGGACGACCGCGAGCGCACCTACGCCTACACCTCCGAGAGCACCCGCATGCCGATCCGGGACTACCGCGCCCGGGTGCGCGTGCTGCCGGTGACGGAGGGCGACCGCGCGTTCGTGGAGTGGTCGGCGCGGTTCGACTGCGACGCGGACGTCGCGGAGAAGATGGTCGTGACCTTCCGGGACATCATCTTCGCGCCCGGCCTCGCGGCCCTCAGGAAGCGCCTCGAAAGTCGATGAACCCGGTGTACATCCCCATCGCGCAGACGTAGCGCAGCCGTCCCGGCGCCGGGACCCCCAGGCTCACCCGGACCTCCCCGGTCGCGGGCAGCGTCACCTCGCGCCCGGCCACGGTCAGCCGCCGCGCGCAGCCGCTCGTCTCGTGGGTCCGCAGCACCAGCTCCGTCGGCATCCCCGCCCGCGCGCTCACGAACCCCGGCCGGTACCCCCGCCCGGTGGCCCACACCGTGATCGTCTGCGTCCCGTCGGGGCGTACGGCCGTCGCCGCGGTCACCGCCGCCGCGCGCGACCCGAACTCCGGCAGCCAGTCCCCGAGGCGCAGCCCGGACACCACCGTCCACGCGCCCGCCAGCAGCGCGATCACCCCGGCCACCGCCGCCGCCCGCCCCCGCGTGACCCGCCGCAGCACGAGCCCGAGCGCGGCGAACGCCGGCGCGGTCCCGAGCACGAACCCGGCCATCACGGCCGCGCCGCCGAGGGGGGACCCGCTCGACACCGCGACCAGCTCGACGGTCAGCGTCACGCCGCAGGGGATCAGCACGGTCGCCGCCCCGAGGACCACCGCCCGCCCGAGGTCGGGGGCCGAGGCCGTGCCCACCGGGCCGGTCACGTGCCCGGTGACCAGCAGCCTCGCGGCGAAGGCCATCACGGCGAGCCCGGCCGCGACCAGCAGCGCCGCCCGGGTCGGCGCGTTCAGCGTGACGGCGGCGCCCAGCCAGCCGAGCAGGGCCCCCACGAGAGCGTGCGAGGCGAGGCGGCCGCCGACGAACCCGCCGACCGCGGCCAGGTCCCGGCGCGGGGCCTGGTCCCGGCAGTGCGCGCTCATCCCCACGAGCAGCCCGCCCTGCACCGCGGTGCACGAGGCGCTGCCCGCCACCACCCCCGCCGCGAACCCGCTCGCGAACAGGACTCCCGCGCTCAAGGCGCGGTGACCCGGCTCGGCGTGCGCGTGTGCATGACAGCCTCGATTCCGTCGCCTCCACCCGCAACGTAACGTGTCCGTCCGGACGCCCGAAGTGACACCTCGATTACCGCCCCGCGCCAAAACTCGCGCCGATCACGGAGTTTCGGAGCACGCCCTGTGCGCAAGACCGCATGATCACGACGACGGGACGAGCCCGGGGGCGGGGTGGGTGCGCGAGGTCAGAGCCAGCCGGGGCGGACGAGGCCGGACTCATAGGCGGTCACGACGAGCTGGGCGCGGTCGCGGGCCTGGAGTTTCATCATGGCGCGGCTGACGTGGGTCTTGGCGGTGGCCGGGCTCATGAAGAGCTTCTCGGCGATCTCCTCGTTGGACAGGCCGGCGCCGACCAGCGCCAGCACCTCGCGCTCGCGGTCGGTCAGGGAGTCCAGGTTCCGGGTGGGCAGGGGCTCCTTGGCGCGGCTGGCGTACTCCTCGATCAGCCGCCGGGTGATGCTGGGGGACAGGAGGGCGTCGCCGCGCGCGACCACGCGCACCGCCTGGATCAGCTCGGCCGGCTCGGTGTCCTTGACCAGGAAGCCGCTCGCGCCGTTCCGCAGCGCCTCGAAGACGTACTCGTCCAGCTCGAACGTCGTGAGGATGACGATCCGGATCGCCGTCAGCGCCGGGTCGGAGGTGATCTCGCGGGTGGCGGTCAGCCCGTCCACCCCGGGCATGCGGATGTCCATGAGCACCACGTCCGGGCGGTGCTCCCGCGCCAGCGCCGCCGCCTCGGCCCCGTCGCCGGCCTCGGCCACCACCGTCATCCCGTCCTGGGAGTCCAGCAGCGCGCGGAACCCGGCGCGCACGAGGGCCTGGTCGTCGGCCAGCAGTACCTTGATCAACGTGTCTCCGCGAACGCAGGGATGGGCAGGTGGGCCACGACCTGGAAGCCGTGGCTCGGCAGGGGCCGGGCGTCGAGGGTGCCGCCGAGCGCGACGGCGCGCTCGCGCATGCCGGGGATGCCGTTGCCGCCTGGCGTCCGCGACGGCACCGCCGCGGGCGGCCCGTCGTCCTCGACGCGCAGGGTCAGCTCGCGCGGGCCGTACTCGATGAGGACGGTGGCCGTGGCCTGCGGGCCGGCGTGCCGGGTCACGTTGGTGAGCGCCTCCTGGACAATGCGGTAGGCGGCCAGGTCCACCCCGGCGGGCAGCGGCCGGGGCGTGCCGCGGGTCTCGGGCCGCACGCGCAGCCCGGCGGCGCGGAACCGGGCGAACAGCTCCTCCAGGCCGTCCAGGCCGGCGACGGGGGTGCGCGGGGCCTGCTCGCCGCCCTGGCGCATGACGCCCAGCACCGACCGCATCTCGCCGAGCACGTCCTTGCTGGCCTGCTTGATCGCGGCGAGCGCCGTGCGCGCCTGCTCGGGCTTCTCGTCCATCAGGTGCAGCGCCACCCCGGCCTGCACGTTGATCAGTGAGATGTTGTGCGCCAGCACGTCGTGCAGCTCGCGGGCGATGCGCAGCCGCTCCTCGCTGGCCCGCCGCAGCGCCTCCTCGCTGGAGCGCCGCGCCTGCTCGGCCACCCGCTCGTGCTTGATCCGGCTGACCTCCGACAGCACCAGCACGAGCAGCAGGAACGACGCGACGGCGATGTCGTGGAACAACCCCGGCGTGGACCGGGTGAGATGCAGGTAGAGCACGAGCCCGACGTACCAGAACCCGGCCGTGAGCCAGGCGACCTGCCGCCGCCCGGCGACGATCGCGGCGTAGAACGCGCCCATGAGGGCGATGAAACACGGCCCGTAGGCGTACCCGAGGACGGCGTAGACCGACGTGATCCCGACGACCGTCAGCAGCACGGCCGTCGGGTGGACCCGGCGCAGCACCAGCGCGACGGGCCCCGCGACCAGGAGCGCGTAGCCGAGCCAGTCCAGGGGCACGCGGTCGAGCACGCCGTCGCTGAGCTGCGGCGTCTGGACGACCCGCGTCCCCATGACCTGGAGCACGCCGATCAGGACGGGGATCAGCACATCCTTGGGCCCGTCCAGCCGCCGCAGGAGCCCCAGCCGGCTCCCCGCCTCCATGTCTCCCATGCCTCCAAGCCGCGCCGAGCGCCGCCGGTGTTCACCGGTCGCCGCGTTTGCACCCTTCACGCTAGGTCATATCCCGCCTGTACGGCATCGCCCGCCGGGTGCAGTCATCGCTACTCCCGGTGGCGTAGCCATACCGGGATTGACCGGAACCGGTCATTTTCCCGGTGTGCCCCGCCGTACTCCGGGGCCGGGGTTAGCCTGGCCCCCCGGGATTCTCGCGCGCCTTCCGGAGGGACGCCCATGAGACCTCGCCGGCTCGCCGCCACGGTGTTCGCCCTGACCGCGCTGAGCGCGCCGGTCGCGATCCCCGCACAGGCCGACGCCCCCTCCGCCGCCGGTCACGGCGCCCCGCACGCGCCGCCGTACGGCAAGCGCCCCACGGCGACCGGGTACGGCGGGGCGGTGTCGACCGTGGACCTGGACGCCAGCCGCACGGCGATCGAGATCCTGGCGCGGGGCGGGAACGCCGTGGACGCGGCGGTCGCGGCCTCGGCGACCCTCGGGGTGACCGAGCCCTACGTCGCGGCGCTGGGCGGCGGCGGGTTCTTCCTCTACTACGACGCGAAGACGCGGCGGGTGCACTCGATCGACGGGCGGGAGACCGCGCCGAAGGCGATGACCCCGACGTCGTTCCAGGAGAACGGGCAGCCGATCCCGATCGCCGAGGCCATCACCAGCGGCCTGTCCGTGGGCGTCCCGGGCACGGTGCGCAAGTGGGAGCAGGTCCTCGACCGCTGGGGCTCGATGAGCCTGGCCGAGACGCTGCGCCCGGCGATCCGGGTGGCCGAGCGCGGGTTCGTCGTGGACGAGGAGTTCCGCGCGCAGACGGCGGTGAACGAGGCGAGGTTCCGCCAGTTCACCTCCACCCGCGACCTGTTCCTGCCCGGCGGGCGGCTGCCCGAGGTCGGTTCCCGGATGCGGAACCCCGACCTCGCGCGCACTTACCGCGAGCTGGGCCGGCGCGGTCCCGACTGGTTCTACGAGGGCCCGGTCGCGAGCGAGATCGTCAAGACCGTCAAGCACCCGCCGCTGGTTCCCGGCTCCACCCTCAAGGTCCGCCCGGGCCTGATGGAGCCCGGCGACCTGGCCGCCTACCGCGCCCCCTACCGGCAGCCGACCCGGTCGGACTACCGGGGCCTTGAGGTGTACGGCATGGCCCCGCCGTCCTCCGGCGGCTCGACGGTGGGCGAGGCCCTCAACATCCTCGAACGGTTCCGCCTGTCCGGCGACCGCGTGACGGCCCTGCACCGGTACCTGGAGGCGTCCCGCCTGGCGTTCGCCGACCGCAACCGGTACGTCGGGGACCCCGCGTTCGTGGACGTGCCGCTGCGCGAGCTCCTGTCCGACGGCTTCGCCCGCGAGCGCTCCTGCCTCATCGGGGACACCGCGATGGCGCACCCGGCCGCCCCGGGCTCGCCCGACGGCTCCTACGAGCCCTGCGCGGCGGTGAGCGGCGCCGGGACCGCCGACCCGTACGAGGGCCCGCAGACCACCCACCTCGTGGTGTCGGACAAGTGGGGCAACGTCGTCGCCTACAACATCACGATCGAGCAGTTCGGCGGGAACGGCATGGTCGTCCCCGGCCGGGGCTTCCTGCTCAACAACGAGCTGACCGACTTCTCCTTCGCGGCCCCGCCCGGCGTCGTGGACCCCAACCTCCCCGCCCCCGGCAAGCGCCCCCGCAGCTCGATGGCCCCCACGATCGTGCTCAAGGACGGCCGCCCCCTCCTCGCCCTGGGCAGCCCCGGCGGCTCCACGATCATCACCACCGTCCTGCAGATCTTGCTGAACCGCGTGGACTTCGGCATGGACCTCCCGGAGGCCGTGGCGGCCCCCCGCGCCACCCAGCGCAACACCGCGGCGACCCTGGCCGAGGCCGGGTTCATCAGCGAGTACGGCGCGGCCCTGCGCGCTCGCGGCCACGTCATCGACCCGTTCCCCGGCCCGCCCGCCGGTCAGATCGGCGCCGCCACCGCCCTCGAATTCCTCACCAGGACCCGGGTCCAGGCGGTCGCCGAACCCACCCGCAGAGGCGGCGGCAGCGCCCTGGTCGTCATCCCCGCCCGCTGACCCCGCCCCCGCGAGGCTCACCCCGAGACACGGGGTGAGCCTCACCCACGCCGCCCTCGGAACGCCCGAGGCGGACCCGGAAGCCGCCCGCGCCGCCCTGAGCCGCTTTCACGTGGCGAGACGTGGAAGCGGCCTGCCGCCGATCCTCGTCTTCAGGGAATTGGGGCTTTCAAGTCCTTGAAACATCAGAGCGGAGGTGACGGAGGGGGCCGGGAGGAGGCGAGCGCGGTGCGGAGGGCGTGATCAGGCGGGGGGCGGCCGAGCCTGCGGGGAGTGGAGGGCGTCGCGCCTTCACTTTATTGGCTCAGGTGTCAACAGGGCTCTTGTCGCTGGTGGCGGGCGCGGGGACGCTGCGGGGCGACGGGCGGGCGCCGCCCGTCGGGCGAAGGGAGCGCGTCATGGGATTGCGAGGGCGTACGGCTGCCGCCGTGCTCGGGGCATGCCTGCTCGCCGGGACGGCGGGGCCCCCGGCGTACGCCGGGACCGCGACGGCGTACGCGGGGGACGACGTGGCGGCGCAGGCCGGGAGCGGGGCGGCGGGCGCGGCGGAGGCCGGGCGGAGCGCGCGGGGGCTGGAGGACGCGGTCGTGGGGGCGATGCTGGCGGCCTCCGGCCAGTCCGCGCGGACCCTGGTGGCGGCCGGGCGTGAGACGCAGGTGAACGTGCAGCGGGCGGCGGGGGACTGGGCCTTCGGGTCCGGGGTGCTGACGGTGGCGCGCGGGGCGCACGCCGCGCCGGACGGGTGGCTGTTCACCGCCCGGCGGCAGGGCGGGACGTGGACCGTCGGGCTCGAAGGGAGCGCGGAGTTCGCGGCCCTGGTGAAGACGGCGCCGGAGAGCGTCGTGAGCGCGGGGGAGAAGCGCACGTTCGAGAACCACGCGCGGAACGCGGCGGCGGTGCCCACCGGCCTGTCCCTGCCGTACCCCGTGGGCGAGAGCTGGGCGATCGTCGGTGGGCCGCACGGGTGGAGCGGGCAGCCCCGGCCGTGGAGCTCGATCGACCTGAACAAGACCTTCGGCTCCGGCAGCTACGAGGTGCTCGCGGCGCAGTCCGGCCGGGCGTACTGGATCTGCGGGAACGGCGGGCACATCCGGATCATCCACGACAACGGCTGGACCACGGAGTACTACCACCTCGCGCAGGAGATCCGGCCCAACGGGACGCAGGTCGCCATGGGCGCGTACCTCGGGATGACCAGCACGCGCATCCCGTGCGGCGGGTCGGCCGGCAGCAACCACGTCCACTTCGGCCTCAAACAGGGCGGCTCGTTCGTCCCGCTCCAGGACAAGGTCATCGGCGGCTGGACCTACTACGAGGGCTCCTCGGCGTACGGCGGGGGCGCCCGGCGCGGCGGGACCAGCGTCGGCGTGCGCGGGCTGCTGCGGAACTACGGCCCCGAGGACGGCCGGTACTTCGAGAACACGACGAACCACACCATCCCGGACCAGGGTCAGGTGGAGTCGCCGATCACCGTCTCCGGGGTGCCGGGGAACGCGCCGAGCCGGCTGTCGGTGTACGTGGACGTGCACCACACCTGGATCGGCGACGTCACGCTCGACCTGGTCGCGCCGGACGGGACGGCCTACCGGATGAAGGGCCCCGACCCGGACGACGACGGCGACATCCTGCACGAGACGTACACCGTGGACGCGTCGGCCGAGGTCGCCAACGGGGTGTGGCGGCTGCGCGCCGCCGACGTGTCGGTCAACGACAGCGGCTACATCGACGCCTGGAACCTCACCTTCTGAGATGCGGACAGACCATACGGGCATCGGAACGATACAAAATCCGTTAAATCCCGCAAAGCGAGGAAGTCATCTCGACGAGGCCCGCCGGATGTGCTGTTATCTCAAAGGATTCAATTTGCTGAACAGGCAAGAATCCAGACAAATCCGGCGGGCGCACTCTCGTCACAGAGGACTTCGATGCCACAACAGGTACAGCTCACGGGGGCATCAAGTCGACGCGACACCCTGCGGCCCGAGCTGGAGGACGCGCTGCGCGCGGGTCCGTTCAGCCGGGCACTCCAACTCGCGATCCAGGCGCGGGGCCTCAGCCTGGAACGCCTCCACGCACGCCTGCTCGAACGCGGCGTCGCCGTCAGCATGGCCAGCCTCAGCTACTGGCAGCGGGGGCGCTGCCGTCCGGAGCGCCACGACTCCCTGCGAGCCGTGCGCGCCCTGGAGGAGATCCTCGGACTGCCCGAGGAGTCGCTGGTGATGCTGCTCGGACCGCGGCGTCCACGCGGGCGCTGGCTCAAACGCGTGCCCGGCGCGCTCACCTACCGTGAGGTCTGCCCGGTCCACGCCAGCCTCGGCGATCTGCTCCAGAAGATCGAGAACCCGGTCGACGGGCAACTCGCCACCCTGAGCCACCACGAGTACTACACGGTCGGTCCCTTCCGCGAGGAGCGGGGGGCGCACAGCCGCATGGTCGTGCGCGCCCTGTCCGACGGGGTGGACCGCTTCGTGGCCATCCACCACAACCCGCACGGCATGCTGCCGGACGGCTGGCGCGTGGAGTACGCCAGGGCGGGGCGGGTGCGCACCGACGAGCGCGCCGGCCTGATCGCCCTGGAGGTGCTCTTCGACCGGCCGCTCACGAGCGGGGAGACGTACGTCCTGGAGTACTCCTTCTGGTACGAACGCCCCGGGCCGGCCGCCGTGGAGTACCACCGCGGCTTCCGGTTCCCGGCGCGGGAGTACCTCCTCCAGGTGCGCTTCGACCCGGCCGCCGTGCCGCCCCGCTGCTACCGGACGTTTCGCCCGGACATCGGGGCGGCGGTCGAGGACGTGCGCGAGCTGCGCCCGGACAACTGGCACTCGGTCCACCTCATGGAGCTGGACGCGAGACCGGGGGTCCACGGCGTGCGCTGGGAATGGCACTAGCTACCTGATGATCTCGTAGGCCCGCGGCTTCACCTTCCGGGTGCGCGCCCAGTACTCGAAGGTGAAGCCGGGCCACAGCGTGCGGTTCACGCCGTTCTCGTCGAGGTACCAGCTCCGGCAGCCGCCCTCGTTCCACACGAGGTGGTCCAGCCGCTCCCGCAGGCGCCGGTTGAAGCGGTCCTGCGCGCCCTGCCGTACGTCCAGGGCGTGGGCCTTCTCCCTCGACAGCAGCCGCAGGCACTCCATGACGTACCGGACCTGGCACTCGATCATGAAGACGACCGAGTTGTGGCCCAGCCCGGTGTTGGGGCCGAGCAGCAGGAACAGGTTGGGGAAGCCGGAGACCGAGATCCCGTAGTGCGCCTCGATGCCGTCGCGCCAGGCGTCCTGGATCTTGACGCCGTTCCGGCCCACGATCCGCTGCTCGTTCAGCGCGTCGGTGACCTTGAAGCCGGTGCCGTAGATGATCGCGTCCACCTCGTGCTCCCGGCCCTGCCCGTCCACGATCGAGTGCTCGCGGATCTCGGTGACGCCGTCGGTCACCAGCTCGACGTTGTCCCTGGCGAGCGCGGGATAGTAGTCGCTGGACAGCAGGATGCGCTTGCAGCCGATCGTGTAGTCGGGGGTGACCTTGCGGCGCAGCTCGGGGTCCTTGATCTGCCGCTCGATGTGCCGGCGCGCCACGATCTCCTGGACCTTCATCAGCCTGGGGTCGATCGTGAAGCCCAGCGCCCGCGCCTCCAGCGTCCAGTAGATCCCGTTCCGGAACGCCCGGGCGAGCCCCGGCACCCGGCGGAACGCGGCCCGGGCGGCGCGGGGGAACCGGAAGTCCGGCTTGGGCTGGATCCACGGGGGCGTGCGCTGGAAGACCGTGAGCCGCGCGGCCCGCTCGGCCACCCGCGGCACGAACTGGATCGCCGACGCGCCGGTGCCGATCACCGCGACCCGCTTGCCGGTCAGGTCGAAGGAGTGGTCCCACCGCGAGGAGTGGAAGGCCCGCCCCCGGAAGGACTCCATCCCCGGGATCGTCGGGTACGACGGGACGTGCAGCGCCCCGATCCCCGACACCACCGCGTTGGACACGAACACGCGCCCGTCCCGGGTGGACACGTGCCACTTGCGGGTCTCGTCCTCGTACTCGATGCCCACGACCTCGGCGTCGTAGCGCAGGTGGCGGCGCAGGTCGTGCTTGTCGGCCGTGCGCCGCATGTAGTCCCAGATCTCCCGCTGCGGAGCGAACATCCGGGACCAGTCGGGGTTGAGCTCGTAGGAGAAGGAGTACATGTGCGAGGGCACGTCGCAGGCGCAGCCCGGATAGACGTTCTCCCGCCACGTGCCGCCCAGGTCCGGCGCCTTCTCCAGGATGACGAAGTCGTGGAACCCGGCCTCCTTGAGCTTGATGGCCATGCCGAGCCCGGAGAACCCGGAGCCGATGATCGTGATGGCGGGGGTGGCCGTGGTGACGGTCATGCGCTCTCCTGAGGGGTTCCGGACCGGGGGACTGCGCGGCAGGGAGGACGCGGCTCACGCCTTATTGGACATCGCATCCAATGTAAGTGGCTCAAGTCGGGATTGACCAGACGAGACGGGCTGTGAACCCGCTCACAATGATCTTGCGCGGCGCCGGCGGAGAGACCGTGGAAACGGAGAAAGCCCGCCACCTGGGGTGACGGGCCTCGAAGGGGGTGTTGTTGAACGTATGGGGACTATCGGGAATTCTTGATTTCTTACCAGGTTCCGGGGCGGATCGGGGGCCGGGGAAGCCGCCCGAACGCCGAATGCCGCCGGACCCCTGGGGCGTACGGCGGTGCGGTGCGCGGCGGAGCGGACGCCGCGGCGGGCGAGCCGGTCAGCTCAGCACGAAGATGTACAGGAAGATCAACCCGATGACGATGACGACCGCGAAGATGCCGGCGGTGATGAACACGACCCGCCCCTCGCGCTGGGGCTGCTTCTCGTCGTCGCCGCGCTGGGCGAAGGCCTTGAACTGCTGGGTGTTCTTCGCCGGATCGTTCTCAGGATTGGACATGATCCGACTTTAACCAGGGAGTCCGGGATGGGGTAGCACGCCCTCCCGTGTGTCGGGCGCGCCCTCCGGCCGATACCGTGGAGGACATGCTGCGCACCCTGTTCTCCCTCCGCCTGCTCGGCCTGCACGTGGCGGTCATCGGGGTGCTCGTGTCGTTCACCCTGCTCGGCAACTGGCAGCTCGGGCGCTTCGAGGACTCCGGGCAGGCCGCGGTGGACACCGACCCCGCGCCCGTGGCGGTCACCCAGCTCAGCAAGGTCGGCCAGGCCATGCTGAAGGACGGCGTCGGCCGCAGGGTCACGGCCACCGGCGAATACGTCGCCGACCGGCAGCTCCTCGTCGCCAACCGCTCGGTCAAGCCGGGCAACCCCGGCGACGGTTACTGGATCCTGACCCCGCTCCGGCTGTCCGACGGCTCGATGATGCCGATCGTGCGCGGCTGGGTCGCCGACGCCCGGGACCCCTCGGTGGCGGTGCCGTCCGGGCGGGTCACGGTCACCGGGCGGCTCCAGCCGTCCGAGCCCACCGACACCGTGCGGCGCAAGGGGGCCCTGCCGCCCGGCCAGGTCTACTCGGTCTCCACCGGCGAGCTGGTCAACCTCTGGCCCGGCGTGCCCGTCCGCGACGGCTTCGTCGCCGACCAGGCCGCCCGCGCCCCGGTCCAGGTCCTGCCCCCGGCCGAGATCGCCTCCTTCAACTGGCGCAACCTCGCCTACGCCGCCCAGTGGTGGATCTTCGGCCTGTTCGCCGTCTACATGTGGTTCCACTTCGTCCGCGACGCCGTGCGCCAGGCCGCCGCGCGCGAGCGGGCCGGGGAGGCCGGGGAGCCGGGGGAGGCCGAGGGGGCCGAGGGGGCACAGCCGCAGGCACCCGCGCCGGCCTGACCCCGCGCCGGCCTGACCCCGCGCTGCTCGCCGCCGCACCGCGCTGACATGCGGAGGCGAGTCACGGACCGGTGCCCGGCCCGGATATCGTGAGGTGTCATAACCCCGAACGAGGTGCCTCCCGATGCTGCGATCCGCGCTGAAGCCGTTCCGAATCCTCGCCTACATCGTCGGCGTGATGTTGCTGCTGCTCGTCGTCGCGATGGTGCTGAAGTACGGCCTGGGCCAGGAAGGCATGATCGCGATCGTGGCCCCGGTCCACGGCTTCCTGTACGCCGTCTACCTGCTGGCCGCGCTGAACCTCGGCCTGAAGGCCCGCTGGTCCTGGATCTACATCGTGGGCGTGCTGATCGCCGGCACGATCCCGTTCCTGTCCTTCGTCATCGAGCGCAAGGTCACCGCCCGCGCGCTCGCCGAGGACGGGGCCGCGGCCACCGCCGAGGGCACGGCCTGACCGGAGCTCGCCGCGCCCCCGCCCGCACGTCCGCGTGAGCCGTACCGGCCGCGTGAGCCGCGGCTGCCGCGTGAGCCGTACGGCGGCGCGCCGGCGGCACCGGCGGCGCGAGCCGTACGACCGAGGAAACAAACGGCCCGTCACCGGAGAGGTGACGGGCCGTGCCGCGTTCAGCGGCCGAGCTGGCGGCGCCGCACGCGCTTGAGGCGGGCGCGCTGGGACTCGTCGAGCATGAAGTAGGCCACGACGGGGGCCGCGACGAGGCCGGCCGTGATCAGGAGCGCGATCAGGTTGGGGAAGAGGAACCAGGAGACGAGCGCGACCGCTCCCGCCCCCAGGGCGTACTTGGCGACCGGCGACATTGGACGAACCCTCCGTTCACGGGGGCGGAGCCGCCCCCCTGCGTTCATTCTCCGCCAGGAGGACGCCCGGAGGGGTCAGGGACATCCCCCAATGATCCCGGACCCCTCGCGGGCACACCCTCCACCCATCGCAACGCCCGGTGCGCGTCCCCGGTTCCAGCGCGAAGACGGGAAATGTCCGCCGGACTCCACAAAACCTGAACATCTCCCCCGGGACCTCTGCACCCGCGGCCCCTAGGCTGCGTGCCATGGCAGGTCAAGTCCCCCGAAAGCGCGTACTCGTCGTCGAGGACGACGCCACCATCGCCGCCGCCGTCCACACGCGGCTGGCCGCCGAAGGGTTCGAGGTGCGGGTCGCCGCGGACGGCGAGACGGCGCTCGCCGCGTTCGACGCCTTCGAGCCCGACGCGGTGATCCTGGACCGGCTGCTGCCCGGCATCGACGGGGTGGAGGTGTGCCGCAGGCTCCAGGCGGCCCGCCCGGTGCCGGTGCTCATGCTGACCGCGCTCGCCGAGGAGACCGACCTGCTCGTCGGGCTGGGGGTGGGCGCCGACGACTACATGACCAAGCCGTTCAGCATGCGCGAGCTGGTCGCGCGCACGCACGCGCTGCTGCGGCGGGTGCAGCGGGCCTCGCAGCTCGCCCAGGAGGACAGCACGATCCGGGTCGGGCCGGTGGAGATCGACACGGCCGAGCGGCGCGTGCTGTTCCACGGCGAGGAGGTCCACCTGACCCGCACCGAGTACGACCTGCTACGCCGCCTGGCCGAGCGCCCCGGCCAGGTCTACGAGCGCGAACGCCTCCTGTCCGACATCTGGGGCTTCACCGAGGCCGCCGCCACCCGCACCGTGGACAGTCACGTCCGCGCGCTGCGCCGCAAGCTCGGCCCCGAGGTCGTGCGCACCGTCCACGGCGTCGGTTACGCCCTGTCGAAGGGGCCCTCCTGATGCGCCCCCTGGACTTCCTCGGCCGGATCAAGGTCAAGCTGGGCCTGGTCATCCTGCTCTCGGTGGCCACCGCCTTCGTGGTCAACGAGCTCGGATACGCCCTCGGCTTCGACGGCCCCTTCCGGGTCGCGATCGCCGCCCTGCTCAGCCTGGTCATGGTGCAGGTGCTGGCCCGGGGCATGACCAAGCCGCTGCGCGAGATGGCCGCCGCCGCCCAGACCATCGCCCGCGGCCGGTACGGCCTGCGCGTGCGGGCCACGTCGCGGGACGAGGTGGGCGAGCTGGCCCGCGCCTTCAACTCGATGGCCGCCGACCTGGGCGAGGTGGACCGGCAGCGCCGCGAGCTGGTGGCCAACGTCAGCCACGAGCTGCGCACCCCGATCACCGCGCTCCAGGCCGTGCTGGAGAACGTCGTGGACGGCGTGTCCAAGCCCGACCCCGGCACGCTGCGCACCGCCCTGGCCCAGACCGAGCGCCTGGGCAAGCTCGTCACCCAGCTCCTCGACCTGTCCCGCCTGGACTCCGGCGCGACCCTGCTGGAGCCCGAGGCCGTCGAGCTCGAACCCCTCTGCGCCCAGGCCGTGCGCGAGGCGGAGATGACCGGCGACGCCGTGGCCATCTACAGCGCCGTCTCGCCCAGGTCGCTCACGATCCGCGCCGACCCCGCGCTGCTGGCGCAGGTCCTGGCCAACCTCCTGGACAACGCCGTACGGCACAGCCCGCCCGGCGGGCAGGTCACCCTCATCGCCCGCGAACGCGAGAACGTCGTCCGCATCACCGTCACCGACGAGGGCCCCGGCATCCCCGAGGGCGAGCGCGCCCGCGTCTTCGAGCGCTTCTCCCGCCTGGACGCCGGCCGCGCCGCCAACGCCGGGGGCGCGGGGCTCGGCCTGGCCATCGCCCGCGAGATCGTGGAACTGCACGGCGGCGCCATCCACGCCGCCGACGGCGACCCCGGCGGCTGCCGGATGACCGTGGACCTCCCGATCTCCCTCGTCGTCCCCGCGCCGCCGTCCTCGTCCCCGCCGCCCGCCCTCGCGGGCCGCCCGTCCGGCGAGGTCCCGGGCGTGCCGGGCTTCGAGCGGGCCGGCGTCCCCGCGGAACCGGCGGGCCGCGCGCCCGCCGGGGCTCGGCCGAGCCGGGCCGTGCCTGCCGAGGAGGCCAGGTCCGTGCCGGTCCCCGATGAGCCGGGCGGCCGGGCGGGGGGCGCGGATCCGGCCGGGCCGGGGGAGGCCCGCGAGCCGGCCGGGGATCCGGTACGGCGGAGCGAGGTCCGCGCGGACGCCGTACGGCGGGCGCCCGGGGCGGCGGCGGACTCCGCGGCCGGCGGGGACAAGGCCGGGGACGCGTCCGGGGACACGGCCGGGGACGCGTCCGGGGGCACGGCCGGGGCCGAGGCGTCGGCCGCGTCCGCGGCGCCGGACGGGGGCGCGGCCGAGCGGGACCGGGACGAGGGGGCCGGTCCGGCCCGGCCGGAGGCGGCGCGCCGGGGCGGCGGGGGGCCGGGGGAGTGGACGCCGGTGCTCCACGGGGACCCGTGGCGGGAGCCGCGGCACGGGAGCTCGGTGCTGGCCGTGGTGCTGGGGCTGGTGTTCGGGTTCGCCGCGGGGATGATCGGGGCGCTGGTCTTCGGGCTGTTCTTCGGGACCTCCGCGGCGCTGCTGGTCTTCGTGGCCTGCCTGGGCGGCGGCGCGCTGCTCGGCTCCACCATCGGGCGCGCCCCGGCCGGGGCGCGCCCGCCGTACTCCCACGCGCCGTACCCGCACCCGCAGGGTCACCTCGCCCACCAGGGCCACCACACCCCGCCCGGCCCGCTTCCGGTCCCGGGCCCCGCGGGCTCGCGCCCCGCCGTGCGGGCCGAGGCGGCGGGACCCGGCGGCGCGCGGGCGGCGGCGACGATCGGCGAGCCCGGGGGAGGCCGGGCACGGGAAGCGGCGGAGGAGCGGACGGGAGAGGCGGCCGGCATGGGTCACGGCGATCGGGGCGAATCGGCTCATCGGGGCGAATCGCCCGACCGGGGCGACTCGGCCCCGCGGGACGGCTCGGCCTCGCGGGACGGTGCGACCGGGCGGGGCGGCGACGCCTCAGGGGGCGAGCGCCCGGCGGCGTCCGGAGCGGGACGCGGCGCACCGCCCGCACCGGGCGCGCAGGACACATCGGCCGCGCAGGACACATCGGGCGGACCGGCCGGGCCGGCGGGGGCGGGCGTGCGGGGCGCGTCGGGGACGCCGGGCACGGGCGGCGACGCCTCGCGGCGTGACCAGGGCGAACGGGTTCCGGTGGGGACCGGGGGACGTCCGGCGGCGACCCGGCCGGGCGCCGCCGGACCCCTCGCGGCGTCCGGGGCGGGCCGGGCGGCGGGGGCGCGGCCGGGGGATCCCCGGCGGCCCGACGCCGGATATCCGGGAGCGCGGGGGGTCGCGGGCCAGCCGCCCGCCTACGTGCCGCCGCCCCTGCTGCCCCGGCCCGAGCTGCCGGAGGCGCCCGGCTGGCTGCTGGGCGCGCTGGCGGCGGTCGGCGCGCTGGCCGCGGTCGCGGTGCCGGGGCACTCGGCCGGCCTCGGGATGGTGCTGGCGGCGGTGGCGGCCGGGCTGGTCGTGCTGCCGGTGGCGGTGAGGACGCGGCTGAACCCGTGGTCGGTGGCGTACGGCCTCGTGGCGTACACGCTGGTCGCGACGCTGCTCTACCGCGACTCCGAGTGGGTGTCGCTGGTCGCCGTGGCCGGGGCGTTCGGGATGGCCGCGCTCGCGGTGTCCGGGGCGGGCCGGACCTGGCTCGGGCTGCTGCTCGGCGGGCTGTCGCTCGTGGTGTCGGCGTTCCCGGTGCCGTGGTTCCTGGCGCAGCCGGTCAAGCGCCTGGCCGGGCGTCGCAGGCTCCTCCCGGGGGTCCTCAGCGCCGGGGTGACGCTCGTGCTGCTGGCCTTCTTCGGGCTGCTGTTCGCGTCGGCGGACGCGGTGTTCGCCGACATCGCGCGCCGGATCTTCACCGCGCCCGACTGGGCCGACTCGCTGCCCGGCCGGCTCTTCGCGGCCGTCGCCGTGATGGTGCTCGCCGCGTCCGGCGTGCTCACGGCGCTCCGCCCGGCCACCGAGCCCGAGGGGGCCCACGTGCGGCCCGCGCTCGGCCGCACCCTCTGGCTGGTCCCGCTGGCGGCGCTGAACGCGCTGTTCGCGGCGTTCGTCACGGTGCAGATCACCGTGCTGTTCGGCGGGAGCCGGCGCGTGGTGGAGACGGCGGGGCTGACCTACGCCGAGTACGCCCGGCAGGGGTTCTTCCAGCTCGTCGCGGTCAGCGTGTTCGTGCTGGGCATCGTGGCGCTGGCCTCCTGGCTGGTGCCCGGCAGACGCGGGACCGACGGGTGGCTGCTGGCCGGGCTGCTCGGCCTGCTGTGCGGGCTGACCCTGGTGATCCTGGCGTCCGCGCTGCACCGCCTCGGCCTCTACACCGACGTCTACGGGCTGACCCGGCTGCGGGCGTCCGTCGCGGCGGCGGTGTGGTGGATCGGCGCGACGTTCCTGCTGGTCCTGGTCGCGGGCGCGGCGCGGCTGGCCGGCCGCTCCGCCCGCTGGCTGCCGCGCTCGGCCGCCCTCATGACGGGGGTGGCGATCGTCGCCTTCGTCGGGTGGAACCCCGACCTGCGCATCGCCGAGACCCAGACCGCCGCCCGGGGCCCCGCGCGCGCCGACCACCTGTACCTCGCCGGTCTGTCGGCCGACGCGGTGCCCGCGGCCGACCGGCTCCCGGAGCCGTACCGGGGCTGCGTGCTCTCGCGCATCGCGCACAGCCGCCACCTGCGCGAACCCGGCTCGTGGGGCTCGTGGAACCTGGCCCGCGACCATGCCAGGGCGCTGCTCGTGACCCGCCCCGCCCGCTCGCACCCGGACTGCGCCGTCCCCCCGCGCTGACCTCGCCCGCCGTACGCCGGGGGCGGGAGGGCGCGGCGGGGAGGGGCGGGTACCCCGATCCGGGCGGGCGAAGCGCGCGGCCGGTTGGCGCGAGGGCTGCGTTCCTCTGTCCCGCGCGCGACCTGCTGTAACCGTCATGGGGGCGGATCGCGGCAGGCGGCGGGCGTAGAGTGGCGCGTTGGAGGCACCGACCGCTGGCAGGGGCGGATGAGTGAGCCCTATTTAGACGCGCTCGCCCTACTCTTCGCCGAGGAACTTCAGCACCTCGGCGCGGTCCGCCGACGCTACATGAGCGAACGCCAGCACGCCCTGCTCAGTGAGGCCGGCCGCCGTGCCGCCCGCATCCTGCGCAGGCCCGTCACCACCTACGTGGCCGACGGGTGCGTCCAGCTCCGGCTGGCCGACGCCGACTCCACCGAGCCCCTCCCCCCGCTCGGCCGCTCCCTGCGCCTCCCCGACCTCCCCTGACCGGGCGGCGGACCGCACCCCCGCGACCACCGCGACCACCCGCGACCACCGCGTCCGCCCGCGACTGATCGTGGCCGCCCGCGACCGTCCGCGCGGGCGGTCCCGCCGCACGGCCGGGCGCACGGGGCCGTACGGCGGGAGCCTCATCGGGAGGGTTTCCCGCGGGTGAGGTACGCGCCCGGGTCGAGGCGGGCGCCCAGGCGCAGCAGGCCGGGGGAGAGGCGGGACAGGACGAGGCCCACCCGGGCCTCGGGGGTCACGGGCAGGATCGCGGGGTCGCGGCGCACGGCCCGCACGATCTGGTCGGCGACCTTCTCCGGCGGGTAGCCGCGGCGGCGGTACGCCTTCTGGAGCCTGCGCCGCGCCTCGGCCTCGCGGGCCGCGTCCACCCCGGCGAAGCGCGTGGTCCGGGTGATGTCGGTGTTCACCACGCCCGGGCAGACGGCGGTCACGCCGATGCCCTGGCCCGCCAGCTCGGCGCGCAGGCATTCGGTCAGCATGAGGACGGCGGCCTTGGTCGTGGCGTAGGCGGGCATGGCCGCCGACGGCAGGTACGCGGCGGCGGAGGCCACGTTGACGATGTGCCCGCGCCGCCCCGCGCCGACCATCTGCGCGGCGAACAGGCGGCAGCCGTGGATCACGCCGAACACGTTCACGCCGATGACGCGCCGCCAGTCCTCCGGCCCGGTGTCGAGGAACGAGCCCGAGACCCCGATCCCGGCGTTGTTGACCACGACCCCCGGGGCGCCGTGCTCACGCCGTACGGCGTCCGCGAACTCCTCCATCGCGGCCGCGTCGGAGACGTCCACCCGGTAGGCGCGGGCCGGCCGGCCGAGCAGGGACGCCAGCTCGGCGGTGCGGCGGGCCGCGGCCTCGTCGATGTCGGCGGCGATGACCACGCCCCCGGCCTCGGCGAACGCGAACGCGGTGGCGCGGCCGATCCCGCCGCCGGCCCCGGTGATCACCACCACCCGGCTGTCAGGCACGCGACGTCACCTCGCCGGCCGCCCACCGGCGCACGTGCGGCAGGTCGTCGTCGAGCCAGTGGGCGTCGTCCTCGGTGACCACGAGCAGCTCCTCGAACTTGGCGCCGACCGCGCCGGGCGTGCGGGTGCGGAACCCGATGTGCGGCTCGACCGCCCACAGGCCCGGAGTCGGCGGGTGATCGGACGACCGGGCGTTGTTCCACAGCGGCGATCGGCCCTCGAACCGCTCCTTGACCAGCTCCCGGCCGATCGTCTCCAGGGTGCGCAGCCCGAACGACCGCGCGACCACGACCCGCGGCAGCCGGCTGGTCAGCCGCCCCACCTGATGGCCGATCACCCTCCCGGGGTAGACCTGGTGCCGGTTGTCGTATCCCTGCCGCGTCGCGAGCGCGTCCACCTCGTCGTAGATCTCCGCGAACCGCCGGCGCCGCCGTACGAGGTCCAGGATGAACCCCCGGTATTCGGCGAGGTCGGCGTACAGCCGCTCCCAGACCGGGTTCGGCCCGAGGCACCCGGAGTACCCGATGTCGGCGACGTACCCGTCCACGATCGGGGCCACGTCCAGGACGTACGGCATGCCCTCCGCCAGCGGCCGCGCGGTGGGGAGGAACTGGTGCGGCAGGCGGAACCCGCGGAAGGCGGTCCGGTCGCCGAACCACGCGAACGGCACGTGGAACCAGTCGTCCACGCCGTTGGCCAGGAGCCAGCGGCGCATGCGGCGGGTGGTCTCGCGCTCGGTGACCCCCGGTTCGAGCCCGGCCGCCACCTCCTCGGCGCAGCGGTACGCCAGCCGCTGCACCCGCCTGTGCCGGTCCAGATCGGCGCGTTCGAGGTCGGCTTTCACGACGTCCCCCAGCCTGAGCCGCTGTTCGCCCGGGCATCGCCCGGACCGCTATTAGACGCAAAGTACAACTAGCTTGTGAAGAGGGTCAAGACGGACTGTCCGATGACGGCCATGTTGCTCTTGAGATGGGAGTTGAAACGGGTCGAGATCCATCTACTCTTGAGCTTCCCCGGTCGTTTCGGACCGGATGATCACCTCACCGAGGCGGAGCGTCCATGACCGGCCACCACACCCTCACGGAGACCGAGCGCGCCGTCCACGAGCGGCTCGGCGACCTCCCGCTCGACTTCCGCGCGATGGCCGCCGTCTCCAACCTGCACCGCGCCGTCAACGCCATCCGCAACCACCTCGAACAGGCCGTCCTCAAGGACGCCGACCTCACCTGGACCGGGTTCGTCGTGCTCTGGGTGATCTGGATCTGGGGCGACATGGAGACCCGGCACGTCGCCGCCGAGGCCGGCATCTCCAAGGGCACCCTGACCGGCGTCATGAAGACGCTGGAGGCCCGCGGCCTGGTCGCCCGCACCCCGCACAGCACGGACGGGCGGCTGGTGCTGCTCGGCCTGACCCCCGCCGGGAGCCGTCTCATGCAGGACATGTTCCCCCGCTTCAACACCGAGGAGACCTACGTCCTCAAGCCCCTCGACGGCCCCGGCGCGGACGGCCTCGCGGCCACCCTCCGCGCGATCATCGGCCACCTGGAGGAGGACGGCCCCCGCCGCCGCGCACAGCTCCGCGCCACCCCCTGACATCCCGTACGGCCGCCGCGCCGCCGGGCCGGACGCCGGGCCGTATGCCGGCCGTACGGCGGAGCGGGCCGCCGGGCGCGCGGGGCGGGCCGCCCGGCAGCGTCGGGGCGAAGGGACGGGGGTGACGAAGGCGACACCCGGCCCACCGGGTATGAGGAAGTAGTCTCGACAGGTCAAACGAGATCGTGGAGTGGCACCTTGGGTCATCGCGTCGTCGTCGTCGGAGCGTCCCTGGGCGGGCTCCGCAGCTCCGAGCAGTTGCGCGCCGCCAAGTACGACGGGGAGATCGTCGTGATCGGCGACGAGCCCCACATGCCGTACAACCGGCCGCCGCTGTCGAAGGAGGCGCTGTCCGGCGAGGTCCCGTTCGAGACCGTCGAGCTGCGCCGCCGCAAGACCGTCGCCGACGTGACCTGGCGGCTCGGCTCCGCCGTCCTGCGCGCCGACCTGCGCGAGCGCCGTGTCGTGCTCGCCGACGGCTCCGAGCTGTCCTACGACGGGCTCGTCGTCGCCTCCGGTCTGCGCCCCCGCTCCCTCGGCCTGCCCGGCCCGCGCGACGGGCGGCACGTCGTGCGCACCCTCGACGACGCGCTCCGGCTGCGGGCCGCGCTCACGCCCGGGGCCCGCGTGGTGATCGTCGGGGCCGGGTTCATCGGCTGCGAGGTCGCCGCGACCGCCGTCAAGCTGGGCTGCGACGTCGAGGTCGTCGCCGCGGACCCCACCCCCATGATCCGCCCGCTCGGCGCGGAGCTGGGGGAGGCCATGCGCCGCCGCCACGAGCGCGAGGGCGTGCGCTTCCGGCTCGGCCACACGATCACCGAGGTCCACGGGGGCCTGCGGGTGGCCGGGGTCGTGCTCGACGACGGCACCGCGCTGCCCTGCGACGTCCTGGTCGAGGCGCTCGGCTCGCTGGTCAACGTCGAGTGGCTGGAGGGCAACGGCCTGGACCTGTCCGACGGCGTGCTCTGCGACAACCACATGCGCGTGGAGTCCCGCCCCGAGGTGGTCGCGGTGGGCGACGTCGCCCGCTTCCCGAACCCCCTCTTCGACGACGTGCCGCGCCGCGTCGAGCACTGGAACATCCCCACCGACACCGCCAAGCGCGCCGGTCCGGTCCTGGCGGCCCACCTGCGCGGCGAGCCCGCCCCCGCCACGCCGTTCGCGCCGATGCCGTCCTTCTGGAGCGACCAGTACGGCCTGCGCATCCAGTCCTTCGGCGCGCCCGACCTGGGGGAGCCCCGGGTGCTTGAGGGCGATCTGGACGGTGAGGTGGTCGTCGGCTACTTCCGCGGGGACCGGCTCGTCGGGGTGGTCGCCGTCGGCCTCCTCGAACGCGCCATGCACTACCGCGGCGAGATCGCCGCCCAGGCCCCGGAGCCCGCCTGATTTCGCCATAGGTAAGCAATCTGTCGCCCACCGTGACATAGCGAGTCGGCGGGTCGCGTTTCCCGGACCGCCGGAACTGGAATGGTGGGTACGTGCTCCGGGCCGGAAAGCTCCTGGTCGCGCTGGTCACCGCCGGCGCGCTGACGTCCTGCGCCCAGCCGCCGCCCTCGGCCGTCGCGCCCGTGCCCGTGGCCGAGCGCGTGGACGACAGGACCCGCCGCGCCCTGGTCAGGGCGGCGGAACGCTACCTGGAGGGCGACCCCGCCCAGACGGCGGACGGCCTCCTCGCGACGAGGCATTCCTACCTCCAGCCCCGGACCTTCTGCCGGGTGGAGTTCATCGAGACCCGCCGCGTGGCCGCCGCCCGGCTCCTCGCCGTCTACGCCTTCTGCGAGGAACTGGCCCGCTCCGGCGAGGCCCTCATGGTCGGCTCCGGCTTCGCCCGCCTCTACCTCTTCTCCCTCCACGAGACCCCCAGCGGCCGGTTCCAGGTGCGGGACGCCCAGTTCCCGCCCGACGGCCCGGACTACCACGCCTGGATCACCCGGGCCTTCACCCCGCCCGCCGTGCACCGCGCCCTCCGCCTGGATCACGGGGGCACGAACAGCGACCTCCTCCACGCCCAGGCCCGCCGCGTGTTCGGCCTGCCCGCCTACGCACCGGCCGTCTACCCCCGCTGACGGCCGTACGGCGCCGCGCCCGCCGTACTGCCCGCGCCCCTGCGTACTGCCCCGTGCCCCGCCGTACGGCGTCGCGCCGGCCGTGCCGGGACCCGGTGGGGGCGGGGAGTGCGGCGGGACTGTCGGTGGGGGCGGTTAGGGTGCGGGGTATGCGGAGTGCGGGGTCGTTGCGGCTCAGTGTGGTTCCCTCGGTGTTCGCGGTGGAGCATCTGCCGCACGCGACGTTCCCCGAGGACGACGAGTGGGTCGCGCTGGTGCGCGCGCCCGAGGGGCTGACCGTGGTGCGGGAGACGTGGCCCACCGGCGCGGGGGAGCGCTGGGTGGGGTTCTACGCGACCCAGCCGGGCACGGGCCCGGGGGCGGCCGGCGTGCTGCTCGCGATGCTGGAGCCGCTGGAGGAGATGCCCGCCTTCGTGGCCTCGACCTACCACGCCGACCTGGTGCTGGTGCCCGAGCACCGGGCGAAGGAGGCGGTGGCGGCGCTGGAGCACGCCGGGCACCGGGTGGACACGAGGCATCTGCCGGCCGGGTGACCGGCGGACGCGCCCCTCCGGCTCGGGCCGCCGTCGGCGAAGCTCAGGCCACCATCAGCGAGCCCGGCGGCGAGGGCTTCTTCTCGCGGCTTTTGGAGCAGGCCGGGCAGTAGTAGATCGTGCGCGGACGCCACCAGTCGAGGGGGGAGTGGGCGAACTCCGGCTGAGGGGCGTCCCAGGTCCAGTGCGCCAGATCACGGGGTTCGCGGAGTGTGTGCGCCTCCCCGCATCCTCCGCATATCACCGAAACCATCTGTTCTCCTCTCGCGCGCCTCGGCCGTCGCGGCCTCGTCCGTGTTTGTCCGGGAAAACGGCTGGTGAGCGGGCGACGTTCACCACGATCGCATGGTCTGCGCGCGCGGAAGAGCCGTACGCGGGCCTGTTCACTATTTTGAAATGATCGACATGGTGGTGGACATGCGCCGATCGTGTCAAGAGGCTGGTGAAGCGCGGTCATGGGCACAGGTCGGAGCGGCGCGCGCCCCGCCGTTGAAGATCCGCCCCAGCCTCACTAGCCTGATCACGTCGGCCCGCAGGCAGCGGGGGCCCGACCGTTCGGAGAATCACTTGCGCCCGACCTTCGCCGACAAGCTGGATCTGCTGTTCACCACGACGTTGACGACCGACAGGGCGACCGGGCGACGCCGCGAACACCATTACCGCGAGGTGTCCGAGGGCATCGCCGCCGAGACCGGCGTCTCGGTCGCGATCGGCCTGTTGCACAAGCTCCGCCACGGCGGCCAGCAGACCACGACAATCGAACGAGCCGAGGCCATCGCCTCCTGGTTCGGCGAGATCCCCGACTACTTCCTGAACACGCCCGCAGCCGACGCGGCGTACGCCCGCCGTCTGTGGGTCAAGCTACACCGCGAGCGGTCCGCCGGAGAGCACAACGGAAATCCCGATCCGGTCTCCTCCCCGATCCGCCACCGCCGGGCCGTCCTGGCCGGCCGCCTCCGCGCCCTCCGCGAGGCCGCCACCCTCACCCCGGCCCAGGTGGACCACGCGCTCGGCCGGCGGCCCGCCGTACTGTCGGCCCTCGAGAACGGCGACGCCGAGCCGACCCCCACCCTCGTGGGCCGGCTGCTCACGTTGTACGGCGTCCGCGAGCCCCACCAGCGCGAATGCGTCCTGTCCCTGGCCCGGGGCGAACGCGAGCCGCTCTGGTGCGACGACCCCGTGATCCCGTTGTGGCTCGCCACGACGTGCCGCCTGGAGCAGCAGGCGGCGGTGATCCGGACCTACCAGACGCAGTTCATCCCGCCGCTGCTCCAGACCGAGGAGTACGCCAGGGCGGTCGTGTCGGCGGCCACGTCCCAGCCCCTCGACACGGAGTCGGTGGAGGCCGGCCTCCGCCTGACCCTGGCCCGCCAGGACCTCCTGATCCGCCAGGACAGCCCGGTGATCTGGGCGATCGTGGACCAGAGCGCCCTGCGCCGCCGCCTCACCGGCCCCGGCCCCTGGCAGCGCCAGCTCGACGCCCTCATCCTGCACGCCAAGAACCCCAGGATCACCCTGCAGATCGCCCCGATGGAGGCCCCGGCCTACCTCCCGAGGAGCGGGCCCTTCACCCTGATGCGCTTCGCCCGGCCGTACGCCCCCGAGGTCTTCTGCATGCACTCCTTCGAGTCCGACGTCCTCCTCACCAACCCCTCCGACGTCGAGTCCGGGCACAAGGCCTTCACGCGCCTCAGCACCACCGCCACCATGCCCGACGAGACCCTCGCCCTGCTCCACCGCCTCAGGGACGAGGAGATCTGAGCACCGTGCCCGGGGACGGCACGACCCGCGCGGCGAACGCCTCGATCCCGTTGATCACGGCGTGGAAGCGCGCCGAGTCGAACAGGTCGAAGGCGTGCTGCCCGCCGGGGAGCTCGGCGTAGACCACCGGCCGGGCCGAGACGGCGCGCAGCCGTCCGGCGAACAACCGCGCGGACTCCGCCGGGACCACGGTGTCGCGGTCCCCGTGGGCGAGGAAGAACGGCGGCGCGTCCGGGTGGACCCGCGCGACGGGCGAGGTCTCCTGGCCCCGGCCGTAGTAGGGGCCGTAGTAGCCGCCCAGGCCGATCACCGCCGACACGGACGTGTCCGCCTCCTCGAAGCCGGGCTGGAGGGCGGGGTCGTCCGGAGTCAGCGCGGCCAGGGCCGCCATGTGCGCCCCGGCCGAGCTGCCGGCCAGGAAGATCCGGCCGGGGTCGGCGCCGTGGGCCGGACCGTGCTCCCGCACCCAGGCGATCACCCGCTTGGCGTCGATCAGGTGGTCCTCAAGGCCCGCGTCCGGGCGCAGGCGGTAGTTCGCGCTGACGCACACCCAGCCCCGGCCGGCCAGGTGCCGCAGGAGCGGCAGCGACTGGCTGTTCTTCCGACCGGCCGTGTAGCCGCCCCCGTGCAGGTGGATCAGGACGGGCGCGCCGGAGGGACGGGACCGGTGCCGGTGGACGTCCAGCAGGTTGCGCCGCCCGCCAGGGCCGTACGGCAGGTCGGCGATCCGCTCGACGGCGCGGTGCCGCCGCAGGAAGGGGCCGAGCGCGATGCGCGCGTACGGCATGCGCCCGGAGACCGGCACCGGCCCCATGGCACGCCGTACGGCGGGCAGCGCCCGGACGCCGCGCCAGGCGACGAGGCCCAGGCCCGCCGTGGTCGCGGCCGCCGCCCCGGCGAGGACGGGCGAGGAGAGGTCACCCTCGGCGAGCGCGAGGGACGTGGCGGTCAGGAGGTAGGCCGCCGCCAGGAAGGGCAGCTCGTTCAGGGCCACCCCGAGGCGGAAGGCGAGCGCGGCCAGCGGCCGGGGCCCGCGCGGCGCGGCCAGCGCGAACACGGTGGCGGCCGCGATGGGGACCAGGGTGGCCAGGTATCCGTAGGGAATCGTCATCGCCGCGCCTTTCTGCTGGGGGTTCTCACACCGGCACCCTGTCCCGGCGCGGCCGCCGCCCGCATCGGCCGGGCGGTCGCGGCCCGTCCTTCCCCGGCGGGCCCCGGGTCCTACTTCGGTAGGTGCCGGCCCCGCCGCCCGCATGACTAGCCTGAGCTGGTGAGACAGAGGCGATCCCCGGGACCCGCGGCCGTGGCGGCCGTGGTCCTGGGCGTGGGCGCGCTGACCGGCCTGGCGCTGTGGGGACCGGCCGGCGGCCGGATGACGGGCCTGGACGCCGTGGCCGCGGCGGCGGGGCTGGCCTCGGCGGTCGCCCAGTTGTGGTGGCCGGTCTCCGGGGCGCTGACCGCCACGGTCCTGGCCGCGCTCTCCCCGGCGGCCACCCCCGCCGCGTCGCTGGGCGCGTTGCAGACCGCCCAGCGCAGGAGGCCGCCCGTCGCCGCGGCGGTGGCGGCGGCGGGCGTCGGCGCCCACCTGGTCCAGGGGTTGTGGCGGCCGAACTCCGGCATCTCCCTCGGCTGGTGGCTGCTGCTGATCTGCGCCGCCTACGGCGCGCTGCTCGGCTGGGGCGCGCTCGCCCGGTCCCGCCGCGCGCTGCTCGACTCGCTGCGCGAGCGCGCCCGCCGCGCCGAGGCCGAACAGGGCAGGCGGGTCGCCGAGGCGCGGATGGCCGAGCGCCGCAGGCTCGCCAGGGAGATGCACGACGTGCTGGCGCACCGCCTGTCGCTGGTGGCCACCCACGCCGGGGCGCTGGAGTACCGCCCGGACTCCTCGCCCGAACAGCTCGCCCGGGCCGCCGGGGTGGTCCGCGCCGGGGTGCGCCAGGCGCTGGAGGAACTGCGCCAGGTCATCGGCCTGCTCCGCGAGGACGGCGACCTCACGGACGGGCCGGGGTCCCCGCCCGCCCCGCCCGTCCTGGCCGACCTGCCGCGCCTGGTCGCCGAGGCGCGTGACGCGGGGCAGGAGGTGCGGCTCCGCGACGAGACCGGCGAGGAGCCGCCTCCCGCCGTCGGGAGGACCGGCTACCGGGTGGTCCAGGAGGGGCTGACCAACGCGCGCAAGCACGCCCCCGGCCGCCCGGTGGAGGTGCTGCTGCGCGGCGCTCCCGGCGGGGACCTGGAGATCGGCATCCGCAACCCGCTGCCGGAGACGTCCCCGGCCGTGGGGTTCCCGGGGGACGAGCCGCCCGGCGGCGGCCTCGGGCTGGTCGGGCTCACCGAACGGGTCCGGCTGGCCGGCGGGCGGCTGGACCACGAGCGCGCCGGCGGGGAGTTCCGGCTGCGGGCCCGGTTACCATGGCCCGCGTGATCCGCGTGCTCCTGGTCGACGACGACGCCCTGGTCCGCGCGGGGCTGTCCATGATGCTGGACGGCGTCGCCGGCATCACCGTCGTCGGCGAGGCTGGCGACGGCGGGGAGGCGATCGCGGCCGTCGACGCCCACGCCCCCGACGTCGTCCTGATGGACCTGCGGATGCCCGGCGTGGACGGCATCACCGCCACCCGGCGGCTGCGCGCCCGCGCCCGCCCGCTGGAGGTGATCGTGCTGACCACCTTCGACACCGACGAGAACATCCTGCTCGCACTGCGCGCGGGGGCCGGCGGCTTCCTGCTCAAGGACACCCCGCCGCAGCGGATCGTGGAGGCCGTGACGCGGGTCGCCGAGGGAGACCCCATCCTGTCCCCGCAGGTCACGAGGCGGCTGATGGACGACGCCCTCACCCGCGCCGGCGCCTACGAGCACGCCCGCGCCGCGCTGGCCGCTCTCACCCCGCGCGAGCGGGAGGTGGCCCTCGCGATCGCGCACGGCCGGTCGAACGCCGAGATCGGCGCCGAACTCGCCATGGGCGTCACCACCGTGAAGGCCCACGTCTCCAGCATCCTCACCAAGCTGGACCTGGACAACCGCACGCAGATAGCCCTCCTGGCCCACGACGCCGGCCTGGCCTGACCCGGCCGGGTCCGCGCCCGGCCCGCCTCAGCCGTGGAAGAGGGCGGTGAAGGTGCGGCCGCGGGCGTTGCCGTACCAGCCCCACTCGGAGGCGGTGGCGGCGACCGTGAGCAGGCCGCGCCCGCCCTCGCGCAGTTCGTCGGCCGAGCGGGCGTACGGCAGGGGCGAGGGCTCGCTCTCCCCGCCCTCGTCGGACACGGCCACGGTGACCGCGTCGCCCCAGCGGCACACCTCCACGACGTACGCGCCGCCGGGCGCCCCGCTCGCGGTGTGCTGGAGCGCGTTGGCCACGAACTCCGCCACGACCTGCACGACGTCATCGCGCCTGGGGAACCCCTCCAGCAGGAACCGCACGAACCCGCGCGCCGCCCCCGCCTCACGCGGATCCCCCGCGAAAGCGCGCCTCCAGGACTCCCCCTCCGCGCGCGCCCCCCGGCCGTACGGCGGCCCGCCGTACCTCGGGGAGGGGAGGAGTGCGGCGTCGGCGTTCCGGCGGATGACGTCGATGGGCATACGAGCCTCCAGAAGCTTCCGGGATACAAGGAGCGCGGAGCACGAATCCATCCCGGCGACGCGCCTGCCGGGGACCGGCGAGCGGCCCAAGGCGTGATACCGGGGCTCTCACCTGCTCGTGATCACATGGAGTGAGTGATTCGACACGGAAAGAGTCGCAGGCAAGTCTGTGGATGGCAACCTTGCCTGAGAAATTGGGCCAGAAATGCCGAACGGCTTGCCCGCCGTCCGATGCCTCGGGACACTGCTCTCTGGCGCAACTGGAGGTGATGGCATGGTCGCAGCGCGTGCGGAGACCTTTCGCGCACGCCAGCTACGCCTGGAACTCCTGCGCCTCCGCACGACCGCACGGCTGACCCTCGACGACGTCGCCGCCGAACTCGACTGGTCCTCGTCCAAGATCTCGCGTATCGAGTCCGGCCGGAACGGCGTGAGCCCCAGCGACGTCCGCCTCCTCCTCGACGTCTACGGCGTGCGCGATCACGCAACCCGGGAGAAGCTCGTCGAGCTGGCGCGAGCCGCCCGGAGAAAGGGATGGTGGCACGCCTACCCTGAGGTCTTCAGGAGCGCGTACGCCACGGCGGAAGCGGACGCCGTGACCATCTCCACATACGAGAGCGATCTCGTGCCGGGCCTGTTGCAGACGGCGGACTACCAGACGGCGCTTCTCCGGGCTTGCCGGCCGGACCTGCGCGACGCGGAGATCGAGCGCCGTCTCGCGGCCCGCGCCGAAAGGCGCGCCATCCTCACTCGGAGTGATCCGCCCCGCCTGATGGTGGTGGTCGGTGAGGCGGTGTTACGGCGGCCGGTGGGCGGACGGAAGGTCATGCGCGGCCAACTGACCTATCTCATCGAACTCGCCGAGTCGCCCTGGATGTCGTTCCAGATCCTGCCCTCGAACTCGGGATCACACGCGGGCAGGGGCGTTTCCTTCGTGCTCCTCGATCTCGCGGAGGGCGGCCGGCTCGGGGTGGTGTTCCTGGAACACCTCACCGGCCACCTCTTCCTTGAAGCCGAGACGGATGTGGCTCGCTATAGGGAGGAGTTTTCGGTACTGGTGAAGGAGGCGATGGATCCCGAGGAATCCATCGCACTGATTCGGCGGTCGCTGGCGGAGATGTGAGCGAGGGGACGCTTCGAATGATCGTTTGGCGTAGGAGTTCGCGTAGTCAGCCGGATGGTGAGAACTGTGTGGAGGTCGCCGGGGTGGGGGCGGCGGTGGCCGTGCGGGACTCGAAGGATCCGGAGGGGCCGTGGCTGGAGTTCACGCGGGGGGAGTGGGGCGAGTTCCTGGGGCGGATCAAGGGGTGACCCGCGGTCTCACCGGATGAGCGGGTCGGCTTCGCCTGGAGCGCGTTACCGGGGCCGGTAGGGTCGGGGGATGTCTCGGGTGTCGGTTCTGCTGGCCGCGCTGGTCACCGTGGCGGCGGGGCTGGGGGTTCGGGCGCTTCTCGACGGCGGGGTCGCCAAGTACGGCGGGGACCTGCTCTACGCGGTGCTCGTCCACTGGGTGATCCTGTTCTGCCGGCCCCGGTGGCGGCCTCCGGTCGTGGGGGGCCTGGCGGCGGCCGTCTGCTGGGTGATCGAGTTCGCGCAGCTCGGGGAGATCCCGGCGGTCCTGCGGCCCGTCCTGGGGAGCACCTTCAACGCGCCCGACCTGTTCTGGTACCTCGTAGGGGCCGCCCTCGCCACGGCCGCCCACGCCTTCTGGGCCCGGCGCGCCCGCGGCTGAGCCGAGGCGATCGCGGCGGCCGTACGGCTAGCGCCGGACGCAGCAGGTGGCGCAGACCTTGGCGTCGGGCACCGTCACGTAGAGGCAGCAGGTGCGGCGGCGGAACTCGGGGGCGAACTCGACCAGGTGGTCCAGGGCCAGGAGGGACAGGAGCTCCTCGGCCTCGCGCCTGCCGTCGCCGTCGAGGATCAGGGGGGCCAGGCTCAGGAGGGGGTGGGCGAACGCCTCGGCCACGGTGCCCCAGAGGTTGCGCTCACCGGCCCGGGTGGCCGCGTTGATGACCTTGATCAGCGGCGTGAAGTGGCCCTCCAGGATCTCGCGCCGGATCACCCCGGCCAGCGCCCGGCCGGAGGGCACGGCGACCGTGCCCGGCCCGTCGGCGTGCGCGTCCCCGGCCACCAGGGCCGCGCGCGGCGCCCGGATCGCCACCGAGACGCGCGGGTCGCCCACCCGGAAGACCGCGTTGTCCCAGGTGAACAGGGGGACCCGGCGGTTGAGGGCCCAGCCGAGGGCGATGGGGTACGCCGTCCAGTAGGCGTAGGACTTCCAGAGGAACGAGGCGCCCACGTGGCGCGGAGCGCCGTAGCCCGCGGCGATCTCGTCGGACAGGGAGGTCACCAGGCCGGGCGTGAGATCCGCGGGGGAGGACCAGTCCCCGGGGTCGGCGGCCACCAGCGGCGCGTGCACGCCCAGGGGCGCGCCGCGCAGCCGCTCGGCCTCGGCCAGGAGGTCGAGCAGGGGATCGAGCGCCGCCGTCCGTGACAGGGTCCTCATGTTAGGGAAGCCTAACCTATGACGATCATCGCCGGGACAGGACCCGGGTGATGCCGGCCGCGATCGTGGTCGCCGGCATCCAGCCCGCGAGGATGAGCGGCCACGCCCCCCACTGCGCGACGCCGTACGGCGGGCCGGGGCGGGGGGTCCGGGGATGGGTGGGGCCGGGGCCTGAGGGGGCGGAAGGGGACGTACAGTGAAGCCCACCGTTTTCCGCACGAAAGGGTCCCCGGCGTTCTCGTGGACAGCTCTCTGTACGTCTTCGTGGAGGATCTGCGCGGCGAGGGGGCCGCGGCGGTGGTGGACCGGGCGGTGGGGGAGTACGGCGTGCGCGGGGTGACCGTAGGCGCGGCGTACCACCGGACGCGGGACGTGACGCCCCACGGGGCCCGGCGGGTGACCCCGCGGCGGGACGGGGCGCACTTCCCGATCCCTGACGGGCTGTTCACGGGACGCCTGCGGCCGCCGGTCCAGCCCGGCGCGGAGGGGCGCCCCCTCGACGACGCGCGGCGGGAGACGGCCCGGCGGGGCGCGGCCCTGCACGGGTGGGCGGTGTTCCTCCGCAACGAGACCCTCGGCGAGGCGCACCCCGACCTGACCCCCGAGGACTGCTTCGGGGACCGGGGCGCGCCGGCCGACCTGTGCCCGGCGAACCCGCCGGTGCGGGAGTACGCCGTGGACCTGGCGCGGGCGGTGGCGCGGCAGGGCGTGGACACGGTGGCCGCCGAGGCGCTGCACTTCGGGGAGTTCGGCGCGGAGGCGTGCGCCGTCCCGCTGGGGCCGATGGACGCCTTCCTGTTCGGCCTGTGCTTCTGCGAGTGGTGCCTGCGGCAGGCCGAGGACTTCGGCGTGGACGCCGCGGCCGCGCGCCAGGAGTGCCGCCGCGTCGTCGGCGCGGTGCTCGACGGCGGGCCCCCGGCGGAGGGGGCCGTCACCCGGGCGGCGCTCACGGCGTACGCGGGGCCGGAGGTCGTCGCCTACGCCCGCGCCCGGACCGAGACCGTGACCTCGCTGGTCTCGGAGGTGACCGCGGCGGTGCGGGCCGAGGGCGCGAGGCTGGTGTACCTCGACCCGGCCGGGGCCGCCAAGGGGTCCGCCGACGGCGCGCCGACCGGCCCGTACGCCGCCCACGAGGCGTGGCGCTTCGGCGTGGACGTGGTCGCGCTCGGCGACATCGTCCCGTCGTACGGCGTGCGCGCCTACGCCCGCGACCCGAGCCGGGTGGGCGGGGACGTGTCGGCCTACCGGCGTTCGCTGGGCGCGGGCACGGAACTGCGCGTCGTGCTGCGGCCGGGCGCGCCCGACACCGACTCGGCGGAGCACCTGGGGGCCAAGGTCGCGGCGGCACGGGCGGCCGGCGCGGACGCGGTGGACTTCTACCACTACGGGCTGGTTCCGTACGCGGTGCTCGAACGCATCCCCGAAGCCCTCGTTCGGCAGTAGAGTGAGCGCCCATGGCGGCACGACCTCTCCATGAAATCGTCGAAGAAGGCTGGGCCAAGGCCCTCGACCCGGTCGCGGACAAGATCGCCGCGATGGGCGACTTCCTCCGGGCGGAACTCGCCGCCCAGCGGTCCTACCTCCCCGCGGGCGAGAACGTCCTTCGCGCGTTCAAGCAGCCCTTCGACGACGTCCGGGTCCTGATCGTCGGCCAGGACCCCTATCCGACCCCCGGCCACGCGGTCGGCCTGAGCTTCTCGGTCGCCCCCGACGTGCGCCCGCTGCCGCCGAGCCTGGTCAACATCTACAAGGAGTACGTCGCCGACCTGGGCTACCCGATGCCCTCCAACGGCGACCTCACCCCGTGGGCCGAGCGCGGCGTCCTCCTCCTCAACAGGGCGCTCACGGTCATGCCCGGCAAGCCCAACTCGCACCAGGGCAAGGGCTGGGAGGAGATCACCGAGCAGGCCATCCGCGCCCTCGCCGCGCGCGGCCGCCCGATGGTCGCCATCCTCTGGGGCCGCAACGCCCGCAACCTCGCCCCCCTCCTCAAGCCCGTCCCCTGTATCGAGTCCGCCCACCCGAGCCCCCTGTCGGCCCGTTCCGGCTTCTTCGGCTCCCGCCCCTTCAGCCGCACCAACGAGCTCCTGGCCCAGCAGGGCGCCGACCCCATCGACTGGCGCCTCCCGTAACCCCCCGGACCAGCGCAGGCGCGGGACCCGTTCCCGCGCCTTCTTCCTTTTCACCCCCTTCTCGTACGGCTCCCGCCGGGCCGGATCCCCGGGCGGCGCGCCACCTTATTTGACCGATCGTTCTAGATACGGCTAGGGTCCGTCATGAGGCGCGGGACTCGCCGCGGCTCTATCTAGAACGATCGGTCAAATAAGAGGCGAAGGAGCGGGAAGATGCGGTTCACCGGAAAGGTCGCGCTGGTCACCGGGGCGGGGTCGGGCATCGGGCAGGCCACCGCGCGGGCGCTCGCGCGGGAAGGCGCGACCGTCGTCGTGGCGGGCCGCCGGCGCGAGGCCCTGGACGAGACCGTCGCGCTGATCGCGGAGGAGGGCGGCCGGGCCGACGCGATCACCGCCGACGTGACCCGGGCGGCCGACATGGAGCGGCTGGTCGCCGAGACCGTCGCCCGTCACGGCGGCCTGCACGTGGCAGTCAACAACGCCGGGATCTTCACCGCCGGGCGGGTCCACGAGATCGACGAGGCCGACTGGGCCCGCACCTTCGAGGTCAACGTCACCGGCGTGATGCTGGCCATGAAGTACGAGATCGCCCACATGCGCCGGAACGGCGGCGGCACCATCGTCAACGTCTCCTCGAACATCGGCGCCCACCGCAGGCTCCCCGGCCTCGGGGCCTACGCCGCCTCCAAGGCCGCCGTCAGCGCCCTCACCCGCGCGGCCGCCCTGGAGTACATCTCCGAGAACGTCCGCGTCAACGCCGTCAGCCCCGGCCCGCACGCCACCGCCATGTCCCTCTACCCGGGCGAGAGCGAGGCCGAGCGCGTGGCCCGCATGAAGGACGAGTCCCCGATCGGCCGCGTGGGCACCCTGGAGGAGGCCGCCGCCGGCATCCTCTGGCTGGCCGGCCCCGACTCGGCCTACACCGTCGGCCACGACCTGGTCATGGACGGCGCCGCCACCGCCTGATCCCCGCCCCGCCAGGTCCCTCCCCGCGAGGGGAGGGGGAGGGACGGCGGGGGGGCATTTTCGGGCGGAGCGGTCCATAGGGTGGGATTCGGTGAGAGGATCGCGCCTCAGGGGGTGCGGATCATGAGGGCGCTCACGGGGATCCTGGCGGGGGTCGCGCTGGTCGTGGTGGCGTCGGCGCCGCTTCGGGAGTCCACGCAGGACCGGGTGGTGGCCTTCGCGCACGCGGTCCTCACCGGCCGGGTCGAACCCGCGGACTGGGACGGGCGCGACATCCCGTACTCCTGGGGCGGCGGCCACGCCAAGGCCCCCGGGCCCTCCACCGGGACCTGCCGGGGGTACCGGGGCTCCATCCGGCCCTGCCCGGCGGAGCGGACGCGCGGGCTGGACTGCTCGGGTCTCACGCGCTGGGTCTACCACCTCGCCCACGGCCGGGACGTGCTCGGGCCGGGCAACACCAACGACCACCTCGCCCGGCTCCGGCGGGTCCCGGCGGACGAGGCGGTGCCCGGCGACCTCGTCTTCTACGGCCAGGTCACCCCGCGCCGCCGTACCCACCACGTCGGCGTCTACATCGGCGGCGGCCGCATGATCAACGCCCTGAAGACCGGGACCGTAGTCCGCGTGGACCCCATCACCGCGGTCAAGGGCCTGGCCGGCTTCTACCGCTACGACCGCCCCGCACGCCGCCCGGCCGCCCGCTGACCTCCGCCGCCGCGCGCCCCGCCGTACCGGAGGGTCAGCGGATGGCGAGGTAGAGGTCCGCGCCCTCCTCGTGGTGGATCTCCACGTCGGTGGTGAAGGAGCGGGCGGGCGAGCCGCCCGACTCGGTGTGCTTCCAGACCTCGGCCCAGGTGTCGAGCAGCGCCTGCGGCATGGGGCCGCGGGCCGAGAGGCGCAGGCAGCGCGCCGCCGGGACGCGGACCGCGACCAGGTTCTCCGGGATCGCGGCGGGCGAGGTGACCGCGACTCCGACGATCTGGGTGTAGGCCCCGCGGTGGTCGCTCTCGTAGTCCGTCAGCACGGCGTACAGGTTCTCGTCCATCCGGCCCGGCACGTGCGCGAACGCGCCTGGTTGGGACGCGCGCCCCCACAGGGCGGGGAGCAGGGCGCGGGCCGGGTCGGCCTCCGCGGCGTTCGAGGTGCGCACGGCGTAGCCGACGACGAAGAACTCCGCACGGTCGAGGACGAGCAACGTGATCTCCTTACTGAACCCTGTGACTAACCCTGAGCGTGCCGGCCGCGGTACTGGGCCTTGGACATGAACGTCGCGAACTCGTCGAGGGAGATCCGCCCGTCGCCGTTCCGGTCGATGCTCGCCACCGCCTCCAGGGCGGCGGCGACGCTGAACTCCAGGCCGAGGGCGGCCATCAGCCGCTGCATCTCCTCGGCGGAGATCCGTCCGTCGCCGTCGGTGTCGACCAACTGGAAGGTCGCCGCGTACTCGTTCGTGTCCGCCATCGTCTCCCCCTCGCTCGGGCCGGGCTCCCGGCCGACGCGAAATCAGCCGGGAGAACAATATCCGTAAGGGGTCGGGCAGGGTTAAGGAGGTCGGTCAGGCGGCCGCTCGCAGGTCCGTCCCGGCCCGCAGGTCCGTCCCGGCGTCGTGGAGGTGCCGCAGCATCTCGCGGTACGACTCGGTCAGGCTCGTCTCGGTGTACGGCACGCCGACCTCCTCGCAGTAGGCGCGCACGATGGGCTGGGCCCGGTGCAGGTTGCCGCTCGGCATGCTCGGGAAGAGGTGGTGCTCGACCTGGTAGTTGAGGCCGCCCATGAGGTGGTCGGTCAGGCGCCCGCCGCGGACGTTGCGCGAGGTGAGCACCTGGCGGCGCAGGAAGTCCAGCTCCTCCTCGGGGCCGACCATCTTCATGCCCTTGTGGTTGGGCGCGAACACCGAGCCCATGTAGAGCCCCCACAGGCCCTTGTTCACGGCCGCGAACGCCAGCGCCTTGCCCGGGGGCAGCACCAGGGCCAGCGCCCCGACGTACGTCACGAAGTGGCCGACCAGGAGGCCGCCCTCCAGCAGCGGGCGCCGCACGACGCCCCTGAACAGCGCCTGCATGGCGCCGAGGTGCAGGTTGAGCCCCTCCAGGAGGCACAGCGGGAAGAACAGCGGGGCCTGGTGGCGGTTGATGAAGCCGACCACGCCGCGCCCGCCCTGGCCGCGGGCCTGGCCGCGGGTCCAGACGAGCACGCCGGGCGCCACGTCGGGGTCGCGCTCCTCGTGGTTGGGGTTGGCGTGGTGCCGGTTGTGCTTGTCCATCCACCAGCCGTAGCCGAGGCCGATGCCGATGTTGCCCAGGAGGCCGGCGTTCTCGGCCGTGCGCCGCGACTTGAAGACCTGCCGGTGCCCGATGTCGTGCCCGAGGAACGCCGCCTGCGCGAACGCGTACGCCAGCACGACCGCCACGGCGAGCGTCCACCACGAGTCGCCGACGACGAAGAACGCCGCCCAGCCGCCGACGAACATCACCAGCACGAACACGGCCCGGGCGAGGTGGTACCCCGGTCGTCGTTCCAGCAGCCCGGCCCGCTTGATGCGCTGGGAGAGCTCCGCGAAGTCGCTCCCCCGGCGAGTCCCGATCACCGCTGTCTGTTCCCGCACTTTCGCTCCGTCCTGAAGTCCGACAAGGCCTCTATGGACCGGAACGGTACGCATCAGCCCAGCTCAGCACGTCACCTCGCAGAGCCATCTCCCATCTACCCCAGCAGTACCCCCTACCCTCGACCCCTCCCCGCGACGGCTCTTCCGTCGCAGGTGGGCGGGGGCGCGGGGGTGGTGTAGGGGTCGGCGGGCCGCGGGCCGGCGCGGGCGGGGCCGGCGCGGTCAGCTCTCGGTGGGGGCGGGGTTGGGGGCGTCGCTGGGCTCGGGCTTGGGGGAGTCGTCCGGCTTGGGCGGGTCGCTCGGCTTCGGAGAGTCGTCCGGCTTGGGGGATTCGTCCGGCTTCGGGGACTCGGAGGGCTTGGGGCTCTCGCTGGGCTTGGGGGTCTCCGAGGGCTTGGGGTTCTGCGAGGGCTTGGGCCGGCCGGTGGGCTTGCCGGTGGGCTTGGGCCTGGCGGTGGGGGCGGCGGCGCGGGCCGGGTCCGCCGGGCGGTCGGCGAAGGAGCGGGGCGGGGAGGCCGGGGCGCCGGTGGTGGCCCCCGCCGGGGCCGGCCTCGGCGTCCTGGGCGAGGCCGGGGCGGTCACCGGGGTGCCGGTCGCGGAGAGGGGGACGACCGTCGTGGTGTCACCCGGGGCGGTGGCAACCGGGCGGGCCTCGGCGCCCGTGCGCTCCGCCAGGGCGCTCCCGCCGTAGAAGGCCACGGCGGTCGCCGACGCCACGGCCAGCACGCGCAGGGCCGCGTTGCGGAGCGGACCGATGATCGTCTCGCGGCCGGCCAGCAGCGCCCGGGGGAACTCGGTGGCCTGGAGCGTCGCGCGGATGCCCAGCTCCGCCGCGCCCACCCGCCGCCAGTCGGCCCCGAGGTGCAGGTCCGCCAGGTCCTCCAGCTCCGCGAGGTACACCTCGGGGTCCGCGGGGCGGGCCGAGGGCTCCTTCGCCAGGCCGCGCCGGACCGCCGGCCGCAGCTCCGCCGGCACCCGCTCCACCGGGATCGGGGCCCGCTCGTGCCGCCCGCGCGGGTCGTCCCCGACGTACGGCGGGGCGCCCGTGAGGCACTCGAAGAAGACGGCCGCGGCGGCGTACATCGAGGTCTGGAGGGTGACCGGCCGCTCGGCCCACTGCTCGGGCGCGGTGTAGGGGTTGCGCTCCAGGGACGGCACGTCCAGGCAGAACCCGCTGAGCCGGACCGTGCCGCGCGAGTCGAGCAGGATCTTGCCCGGCGTCAGCGAGGGGTGCGGCAGCCCGGCGTCGCCGGCGGCGCCCAGGCCGCGCAGCACCTGGCCGAGCAGCACGACCGCCGCCTCGGGGCCGAGGGGGCCGCGCGCGGAGAGCACCGTGCGCAGGGACACGCCCTGGACCAGCTCCATGACCAGCGCCGCGCCGCGCTCATGCCGTACGAAACCGCGGACGCGGACGACGTGCGGGTCCTCGACCGAGGCGAGCAGCCGGGCGCGCTTCTCGACGTCGCCCAGGAACCGGGGGACGGTGATCAGCTCGGCGGGCAACTGCTTGATCGCGACGAGCGCGCCGCTGTCCTGATGGCGGGCGATCACCACCCGGCCGGAACCGCCCCGGTCGAGCTCCCGGATCTCCTGGAAGCCGACGATGCCCGGATTCACGCTCACACTCCTGTTCGCCACGATCTCACGGAAACACGTCGCGGTCGCGTTCTGGTCACAGACCCCTTTATAGGACGCAATTCTCGTGATTTCCGGAGAATCCCCCGACTTTGTGACCACCCCGAGTCCTTGACCCCGTCACTCGGAGCTGAGTAGGTTCGCGTAGAGAACGTCGGTTCGACAGGCGAACACGGAGGAGGCGGCGTGGCTCGGGTGGTTCCGCTGGCGGACGCCGTGGCGGAGCTGGTGCGCGACGGGGACTCGGTGGCCCTGGAGGGGTTCACCCACCTCATCCCGTTCGCGGCCGGGCACGAGATCATCCGGCAGGGGCGGCGTGACCTGACGCTGATCCGCATGACGCCGGACCTCGTGTACGACCAGCTCATCGGCATGGGGTGCGCGCGCAAGCTGGTCTTCTCCTGGGGCGGCAACCCGGGGGTGGGCTCGCTGCACCGCTTCCGCGACGCCGTGCAGAACTCCTGGCCGCGCCCGCTGGAGATCGAGGAGCACAGCCACGCCGGGATGGTGAACCGGTACGTCGCGGGCGCGTCGGGCCTGCCGTTCGCCGTGCTCCGGGGGTACGCCGGGACCGGGCTGGCCGAGCACACGGAGACGGTCAAGCCGATCACCTGCCCGTTCACCGGCGAGGAGCTGACGGCGGTGCCCGCGCTCAACCCGGACGTGTCGATCGTGCACGCCCAGCGCGCGGACCGGCGGGGCAACGTGCAGCTCTGGGGCATCACCGGCGTGCAGAAGGAGGCCGTGCTGGCCGCGCGCAGGTCGCTGGTGACCGTCGAGGAGGTCGTGGACGAGCTGGACGACCGGCGCGGCGCGATCGTGCTGCCCTCGTGGGCGATCTCCCTGGTCAGCCACGCGCCGCGCGGCTCGCACCCGTCGTACAGCCTGGGATACACCGTCCGCGACAACGACTTCTACGTCGCCTGGGACGCGATCAGCCGCGACCGCGACGCCTTCACCGCCTGGATGAGGGAGCACGTCCTGTGAGCGCCGAGAATCCCCTGACCCCGGGCGGCCCGGTGACCCCCGACGAGATGATGACCGTCACCGCCGCCCGCCGGCTGCGCGACGGCCGGTCCTGCTTCGTCGGCATCGGCCTGCCGAGCACCGCCGCCAACCTGGCCCGCCGCACCCACGCTCCGGAGCTGGTGCTGATCTACGAGTCGGGCACGATCGGGGCCAAGCCGGACCGGCTGCCGCTGTCGATCGGCGACGGCAACCTCGCCGAGACCGCCGACACCGTGGTCGGCGTCGCCGAGATCTTCAACTACTGGCTCCAGCCGGGCCGGATCGAGGTCGGCTTCCTCGGCGCCGCCCAGATCGACCGGTACGGCCGCGTCAACACCACGGTCATCGGCGACTACGCCGATCCCGAGGTCCGCCTCCCCGGCGCCGGCGGAGCGCCCGAGATCGCCTCGGCCTGCCGCGAGGTGATCGTGATCGTGCGCCAGACGCCGCGCTCCTTCGTGGAGCGGGTGGACTTCGTGACCTCGGTCATCCGCGGCCCGCTCACGGTGATCACCGACCTCGGGGTCCTGGAGCCCGACCCGGAGACCCGCGAACTCCGCCTGACCGCGCTCCACCCCGGTGCCACCCTGGAGGAGGCGCGCGAGAAGACCGGCTGGGACCTTTCGGCGGTCCCCGGCCTGGCGGTCACCGAGCCTCCCACCGAGGCGGAGCTGACCGCCCTGCGGAACCTGGAATGAGCGGCGGCGCCTCCGGTACGGCGGGCGGCCGGGCCCCGCGGCGGAGCGGGCCGCGCCCCGCCGGGAAGGCGGGCGGAAGCCGTACGGACGGCTCAGGGAGGGCGAAGTGAACGACGTGTTCATCCTGGACGCGGTGCGGACGCCGATCGGGCGGTACGGCGGGGCGCTGGCGGACGTGCGGCCGGACGACCTCGCGGCGGAGGTGGTGCGCGGGATCGCCGAGCGCGGCCCCGGGCTGGACCCGGCGGCCGTGGACGACGTGTTCTTCGGGGCCGCGAACGGCGCGGGCGAGGACAACCGGAACGTCGCGCGCATGGCCGCGCTGCTGGCCGGGCTGCCGCCGACGGTGCCGGGGACGACCGTGAACCGGCTCTGCGGGTCCGGCCTGGAGGCCGTGATCGGCGCGAGCCGCGCGGTGGCGGTCGGGGACGCCGAGCTGGTGATCGCGGGCGGCTCCGAGTCGATGAGCCGCGCGCCGTGGGTCATGCCGAAGCCGGAGAAGGGGTTCGCGCGCGGCCCGCGGACGATGTACGACACGGCCCTGGGCTGGCGCATGGTCAACCCGCGCATGCCGGCGGAGTGGACGGTGGCCCTCGGCGAGGGCGCGGAGATCCTGGCCGGCCGGTACGGCCTGAGCCGCGCCGCGCAGGACGAGTTCGCGCTGCGCAGCCACCAGCGGGCGGCGGCGGCCTGGGAAGCGGACCGGTTCGCCGACGAGATCCGGCCGCTCGACGGGCTGGATCGCGACGAGAGCGTGCGAGCGGACACCACGCTCGCGGCTCTCGCCCGGCTGAAGCCCGTCTTCAGGAAGGACGGGACGGTCACCGCCGGGAACTCCTCCCCGCTGAACGACGGCGCGGCGGCGCTGCTCGTCGGCGACGAGCGCGGGGCCGCCAAGGCCGGGCAGGCGCCGCTGGCGCGCGTCGCGGCGCGGGCGGCGACCGGCGTGGAGCCGCACCTGTTCGGAGTCGGGCCGGTCGAGGCGGCGCGGATCGCGCTCAAGCGGGCCGGGATCGGCTGGGGCGACCTGGCGGTGGTGGAGCTGAACGAGGCGTTCGCCGCGCAGTCGCTCGCCTGCCTGGCCGAGTGGCCCGACCTCGACCCCGAGATCGTCAACCCGAACGGCGGGGCCATCGCGCTCGGCCACCCCCTCGGGTGCTCCGGCGCCCGCATCCTCGGCTCCCTGGCCTGGGAGCTGCACCGCCGCGGGGGCGGCTACGGCCTCGCGGCCATCTGCATCGGCGTGGGCCAGGGCCTCGCCGTCGTACTCGAAGGAGCCTGATGGACGAGCTCGACGAGCTGGGCGTCCACCCCCCGCTGGACTGGCCCGACTACAGGTCCACGCGGCTGCGCCACCCGAAGCGCCCGCTGGTCCAGCCCCGGCTGGGCGCGGCCGACCTGGCGTCGCCGTACCTCGGGCACGAGCGGGTCGGGGAGCTGGACCACGACCTGACGCGGCAGCACGCGGGGGAGCCGCTGGGGGAGCGGATCATCGTGACCGGGCGGGTGACGGACGCCGACGGGCGGCCGGTGCGGAACCAGCTCGTGGAGGTCTGGCAGGCGAACGCCGCCGGGCGGTACGTCCAGAAGGAGGACCAGCACCCGGCGCCGCTGGACCCGAACTTCACCGGCGTGGGGCGGTGCCTGACCGACGACGATGGGGCGTACCGATTTATCACGATAAAGCCGGGCGCTTATCCGTGGCGGAACCACGAGAACGCCTGGCGCCCGGCGCACATCCACTTCTCGGTCTTCGGCACGGCGTTCGTGCAGCGGCTCGTCACGCAGATGTACTTCCCCGGCGACCCGCTCTTCGAGCACGACCCGATCTTCAACTCGATCCGCGACCCGAAGGCCAGGGACCTCCTCGTGTCCCGCTTCGACCTGGACACCACCGTGCCGGAGTGGGCGCTGGGCTACCGGTTCGACATCGTGCTCGGCCGTACCCCGATGGAGGACTCGTGATCACGCCGTCGCAGACCGTGGGCCCGTTCTTCAAGTTCGCGCTGCCGTACGACAAGGGTCCGCACGTCGGGGAGGGCGGCACCGTGCGCCTGTCCGGGACGGTGTACGACGGGGCGGGGGAGCCGGTGCCGGACGCGCTGATCGAGGTGAACCACCCCGGCGGGTACGGCCGGTGCGAGACGGACGAGTCCGGGAACTTCCACTTCGTCACCGCGCGGCCGGACGCCGGGCACCTCAGCGTGATCGTGAACGCGCGCGGGCTGCTGCGGCACCTGGTCACCCGCGTCTACTTCCCCGGGGCGCGGGACGAACTGCTCGAATCCCTCGGGGAGAGGGCCGCCACGTTGGTCGCCGCCGGGGACGGGGATGATCTGCGGTGGGACATCAGGCTGCAGGGGGACCGGGAGACGGTCTTCTTCCGGGTCTGAGGTACCGTCGATCAAGGTCGCCCCGCCTGGAGGTCCGATGTTCGAGTCCCCCGCCGACGTCCGCGCACGCCTGACCAGGGCGGGATACCTCCCCGACGAGGCGATCGCCACCACCGTCTTCCTCGCCGCCGCCCTCGGCAAGCCGCTGCTCGTCGAGGGCCCGGCCGGCGTCGGCAAGACCGAGCTGGCCAAGGCGGTGGCGGCCGCGACGGGCGCGGAGCTGGTCCGCCTGCAGTGCTACGAGGGCCTGGACGAGCCCCGGGCCCTGTACGAGTGGAACTACAAGAAGCAGCTCCTCCGCATCCAGGCGGCCCCCGACGACCAGACCTGGCAGGACGTCCACGACGACATCTTCACCGAGGAGTTCCTGCTGGAACGCCCGCTCCTCGCCGCCATCCGCCGCGAGGGCCCCACGGTCCTGCTCATCGACGAGACCGACAAGGCGGACGTCGAGGTGGAGGGGCTGCTCCTGGAGATCCTGTCCGACTACCAGGTCACGATCCCCGAGCTGGGCACCATCAAGGCGGCCTCGACGCCCTTCGTCGTCCTCACGTCCAACGCCACGCGCGACCTCTCCGAGGCCCTGAAGCGCCGCTGCCTGTTCCTCCACATCGACTACCCGGCCGCCGACCGCGAGCGGGACATCGTGCTGACCCGGGTCCCGGGGATCTCGGAGTCGCTGGCCGCGCAGGTGGTCAACATGGTGGGCACCCTCCGCTCCCTGGAGCTGAAGAAGTCGCCCTCGATCGCCGAGACCATCGACTGGGCCCGGACCCTCATCGCCCTCTCCCTCCCCGCCCTCGACGCCGCGGCCGTCTCCGCGACGCTGGGCGTGGTCCTCAAGCACGCGAGCGACCAGGAGCGCGCGGTGAAGGAACTCGCCCTCGATGCCTGACCGCCCCGGCCGCCGGTCACGGCGAGAGTCCCCCGGCGAGCGCCCGGCGGAGGCCCCGCCGGGGAACCCTGCCGGCCACCCGCCCGAGGCCCCGCGCGAGGTCCCGACCCGGGTCCCGTCTGAGGTCCCGTCTGAGGCCCCGCCCGCCCCCGTCGAGTCACGGCGAGAATTCCCCGGCGGGAACCCGCACGAGACCTTGCCGGGGAATTCCGGCGGGCGCCCGCCCGAGGCCCCGCCCGGGGTACTGCCTGTGGCGTCGCATGCCTCCGCCTCCGCGGACGAGCCGCGCGATTCGCCGTCCGAGGCCCGGGCCGGGGTCTCGCCCGCCGCCGCCTTCGCGGGCGAGTCCCGGGATCATCCGTCCCGGCCCGCGGTCGCGGGGGCGGGGCCGCTGGTGGAGCGGCACGTGGGGTTCCTCGGGGCGTTGCGGGACGCGGGCGTGCCGGTCTCGCTCGCCGAGGGGCTGGACGCGGCGCGGGCGCTCGCGGTGATCGACGTCGCGGACCGGTGGGCCTTCCGGGAGGCGTACGCCGCGACCCTGGTGAAGCGGGCGTCGCACCGGCCGGCGTTCGACACGCTCTTCGACCTGTGGTTCCCGGCGGCGGTCGGGGACGGCACGCCGTACCGGATCGCCGGGCACGGCGAGCGGGGCCGCGACCGGGACCGCGACCGGGACGTCGCGGCGATGCGGGACGAACTGGCCGAGCTGCTGCTGAGCGGGGACGAGGCCGCGCTGGCCGGGTTCGCGCGGGAGGCGGTGCGGCTGTTCGGGCGCGCGCCGGCGGAGCGCGGGCGGCAGGCGTGGTTCTCCTACGACGTGATGCGCGAGCTGTCGCCCGAGACGCTCATGTCGCGGCTGCTGGCGGAGGTGCTCACCGGGCAGGAGCGCGGCGGGCTGGCCGAGAGGGTCGCCCGGCAGCGGCTCGGGGCGCGGATGCGGCGGTTCGAGGACCTGGTCGGCACCGAGGTGCGGCGGCGCATCGCGGAGGACTCGGGCATCGAGAAGATCGCGCGGACGGCCGTGAAGCCGCCGCTGGAGCAGGTGGACTTCCTGCGCGCGACCCGGGCCGACCTGGCGCGGCTGCGGCGCGAGGTGCAGCCGCTGGCCCGGCGGCTGGCGGCCCGGCTGCGGATCAAGCACGGCGCGCGCGGGCGGCTGGACTTCCGGCGCACCGTCCGGGCCTCCCTGTCCACCGGCGGCGTCCCCGTCGTGACCCACCACCGGCCGCGCCGCCCGCACCGGCCGGAACTGGTCATCCTGTGCGACGCCAGCGACTCGGTCTCCTCGTTCGCGCACTTCACGCTGCTGCTGACGTTCGCGCTGCGGGAGCAGTTCAGCAAGGTGCGCGCGTTCGCGTTCATCGACACCGTGGACGAGATCACCCGCTTCTTCGCCCCCGGCGCGGACGTGGTGGACGCCATGACGCGCATGACGCGCGAGGCCGACCTGGTGTGGATCACCGGCCACAGCAACTACGGCAACGCGTTCAAGGTCTTCGAGGAGCGGTACGGCGACGCGGTCGGCCCCCGCACGTCGCTGCTGGTCCTGGGCGACGCCCGGTCCAACTACTCCGAGCTGTCCCTCCCGGTGGTACGGCGCCTCGCCGACGCCGCGCGCGGCGCGTACTGGCTGAACCCCGAGCCCCGCAGGGACTGGGACACGGGGGACTCGGCCGCCACGCCGTACGGCGAGATCATTCCCATGCACGAGTGCCGCAACGTGCGGCAACTGTCCGGGTTCATCGAGGAGATCGGCTGAGACCCTCGACCTTGGCTGAGGTTTGGCTAGCATGGCGGGCATGGCTCACCTTCCCGCGGACGTCCACGAGCTCACCGTCGGCCAGCTCGCCGCGCGCAGCGGCGTCGCCGTCTCGGCCCTGCACTTCTACGAGGCCAAGGGCCTGATCCGCAGCCGCCGCACGGCGGGCAACCAGCGGCGCTACAGCCGCGACACCCTGCGCCGGGTGGCCTTCATCCGGGTCTCCCAGCGCGTGGGCATCCCCCTGAAGACCATCCGGGAGGCCCTGGACCGGCTCCCCGAGGAGCGGACCCCCACCCGCCGCGACTGGATCCGCCTCTCCTCGGTCTGGCGGACCGAGCTGGACGAGCGCATCGACCAGCTCACCCGGCTCCGCGACGACCTGACCGAGTGCATCGGCTGCGGGTGCCTGTCGCTGGGCCGGTGCAAGCTGGCCAACCGCGATGACACGCTCGGCGACGACGGTCCCGGTCCCCGCAGGCTCCTGACCGCCGCCGCCTCGGAGAACGAGGCCGCCGCCGCCCCGGCCGCCGCCCCCGAGGAGGCGGCGGAGGCCGCGGACGGCGACGCCGAGCCGCTGCCGGTGGACGTCCCGTCGGCGAGCTCCGATCCGGCGGCGGTGCTGTCCGGCGTGGGGGCTCGGGGCGGGGAGCCCTGCGCGCCGTTCATCTGCGACCCCGAGGTCTGATCCGCTTCACGCCTCCCGGGCTCCCGGGCTCCCGGCCTCGCCGGGCTCCCGGGTTCCCTGGCTGGCAGCCTCCGGGGCCCGTGGCCTCCTGGGCTCGGGGGTTCCTGGGCTCCCGGTTCCCCGGGCTCCCGGGTTCCCTGGCCGGCGAGCCTCCGGGGCTCGTGGCCTCCGGAGTCTCGTGGCCTCGTGGCTTCCTGGGCTCACTGGACTCCCGGGCTCCCGGGTTTCCTGGCCGGCGAGCCTCCGGGGCTCGTGGCTTCCGGAGGCTCGGGGCCTCCTGGGCTCGGGGGCCGGGGCCGGTCAGTAGGCGCGGGCGAAGATGACGCGCTTGCCGTAGGCGGACGGGCGGTGGCAGCGGACGCACTCGCCCGTCTCCTCCGGGGCGTTCAGGGGGACGCAGCGGGGCGTCGCCTTGGTCTCGGCCTTGATCTCGTCCTCGCAGGCGGGGACGCCGCAGTGCAGGGCGCGGGCCCAGCCGGTGGACACGGCGGATGCGAAGGAGTCCCAGTCGTCCACCGTCGCGGTGTTGGCGTCGCGGAACTCGGTGGCGCGCCGCAGCAGGTAGGCCTGGAAGTCGTCGAGCACGCCGGTGATCATCCCGGGGAGGCGGTCCAGCGGGACCGGCTCCTTGGGGTGGTCGCCGAGGCGGCGGGCCATGACGGCGGTGCCGGCGGCGAGATCGCGGGGGCCCAGTTCGAGGCGGACCGGGACGCCGCGCATCTCCCAGTCGTTGAACTTGAAGCCGGGGGACAGGTGCGTGCGGTCGTCCACGTGGACGCGCACGCCCGCCGTGCGCAGGGACGCGGCCAGCTCCACGGCGGCGGGCATGACCTCGGCGGCGTCGCGGCCGACGGGGACGATCACGACCTGGTGCGGCGCGAGACGCGGCGGGAGGACGAGCCCCTTGTCGTCGCCGTGGGTCATGACCACCGCGCCGATCATGCGGGTCGTCATGCCCCAGGACGTCGTGTGGCAGTACTCCAGGCGGCCCTCCTCGCCGGTGTACTGGATGTCGAAGGCGCGCGCGAAGTTCGTGCCCATGTAGTGGGAGGTCCCGGCCTGGAGGGCGCGGCCGTCGCGCATCATGCCCTCGATCGTGAACGTGCGCGCGGCGCCCGCGAACCGCTCGCCCGGGGTCTTCTCCCCGGGCACGACGGGGAGGGCCGCGAGGTTGGTCGCGACGTCGTCGTACAGGTCGAGGGCGAGCATCGTCTCGCGCATCGCGTCGTCCTCGCCGGCGTGCGCGGTGTGCCCCTCCTGCCAGAGGAACTCGGTGGTCCGCAGGAACGTGCGCGGCCGCAGCTCCCACCGCACCACGTTGGCCCACTGGTTGAGCAGCAGCGGCAGGTCCCGGTGGGAGCTGATCCACTTCGACATCATCTCGCCGATGACGGTCTCGGAGGTTGGCCGCACCACCAGCGGCTCGTCCAGTTCCTTGCCGCCCGCGTGCGTGACGACGGCCAGCTCCGGCGCGAACCCCTCGACGTGCTCGGCCTCCCGCTTCAGGTAGCTCTCCGGGATGAGCATCGGGAAGTAGGCGTTCTCGTGCCCGGTCTCCTTGATGCGCCCGTCCAGCTCCGCCTGCAGCAGCTCCCACATGCGGTAGCCGTAGGGCCGGATGACCATCGTGCCCTTGACCGGCCCCCGGTCCACCAGGCCGGCCTTGGCGACCAGCTCGTTGTACCAGGCGGAAAAGTCCTCGCTCTGGGGGGTCACCCCACGTTCATCACGCGCCATCCTCAGAGCGTAGCGCCCCCTCCACGCCGTTTTTCCGTCCTCGTACGGCCGCGAGGCCGGTGACGCGCCCGGCGCTCCGGCGGGGGCCCGGCGCGGCCCGGGTGCGGACGCGCCGTGGCCGGGACCCGGTGCGGGCGGGTTGCGCTGTGGCCCGGGTCCGGGGGTGCGTGTGGCGGTGTGCGGTGGTCGGTCAGGATTCGGCGGTGGCGGCCAGGCGGGCGCGGCGGGCCTCGCGGCGCTCCTCGAAGCGGGTCGCCGTCTTGTCGAGGTCGCCGAGGAAGGTGGCGAGCTCCTCGCGGGCGCGCTCGCCGTCGCCGGACAGGCCGGTGCGGTCGAAGACGTTCCACTGGCGGAGGACGGGGGAGAGCACGTCGTCGTGGTGGAGGCGCAGGTCGTAGATGCCCTCCATGGCGATGTTGAACGCCTTGCGGGTGAAGCCGGGGATGCCGTGGCCCGGCATCTGGAATGCCTTTACGACGTCGGTGACCGCGCGCATCGTCTGGTCCGGGGAGATGTCGAACGCCGCGTTCAGCAGGTTGCGGTAGAAGAGCATGTGCAGGTTCTCGTCGGCGGCGACGCGGGCGAGGAGCTGCTCGCAGAGCGGGTCGCCGGCGGCCCTGCCCGTGTTGCGGTGGGCGATCCGGGTCGCGAGCTCCTGGAACGACACGTAGGCCAGGGCGTGCAGCATCTGCCCGTCGTGGTCGTTGGTGTAGCCCTCCTGCATGTGGCTCATGCGGGCGCGCTCCAGCTCGACCGGGTCCACGATGCGCTTGACCGTCAGGTAGTCGCGGATCGCGATGCCGTGCCGGGCCTCCTCGGCGGTCCACCGGTGCACCCAGGTGCCCCAGGCCCCGTCGCGCCCGAACGTCGTCGCGATCTCGAAGTGGTAGCTCGGCAGGTTGTCCTCGGTGAGCAGGTTGACGATCAGCGAGTCCCGCACCGTCGTCGGCATGTCCGAGTCCTCGGGTGACCAGGCCTCACCCCCCATGAGCCCGTCATAGTTGCGCCCCTCGCTCCACGGCACGTAGTCGTGGGGGAACCACTCCTTCGCCGTGGCGAGGTGGCGGTTCAGCTCCGTCTCGACGACGGGCTCCAGCGCGTGCAGCAACTCGACAGTGGTCTTGGCGGTCGACCCCATGCCATCCCTTCCCGCGAAAACCCGGTACGAATGGCGACATTACGCCATTCTTGCCCCTTCTCGCCCCATTCCGCGTCGCAGCCCCGCGCGGTGGGCCCCTCTATTTCACACCGCCCGTGCGCCCGCATCGCGGCGAACACTCACGTTGCCCCGAGAACCACGCGGTCAGGGCCGGGGCCGGACGGCTCCCCGATAGATGGAGGCGTAGTGGCGGGAGTGCGTGAACCGGGTGCGCCTGACGACGTCGCCCGTGCGGGGAGCATGGATCATGACGCCCCGGCCGAGGTAGAGGCCCACGTGTGTGGGGGCGCCCCGGGAACCTCCGCCGAAGAAGACGAGGTCGCCTCGGCGCAGGTCGGAGAAGCGGACGCGCCTGCCGTGTCGGAACTGCGCGCCGGTGTAGTGGCCCAGCCTGACCCCCGCCTTGGACCAGGCGTGGAGGGTCAGCCCCGAGCAGTCGAAGCCGACGCGCCGCGCCCCGTGCGCGACCCCCCTCGTGGGCCCCGCCGTCCCGCCCCCACCCCAGGTATAGGGGGTGCCCAGCCAGCGCAACGCCGCCCGCGCGGCGACCTCCCCCGGTGACACCCGCCGCATCTGCCGTCGCTGTGGCCGCTTCGCCTTCCTCGCGTCCCCGCCCGCCTTCTCGCCCCGGGCGGCCGCGCCCCTTCGTCCCGCCCCGGCCCTCTCAGCCGGCCGGCCCCGGGGACCCGCGCCGCCGGAACCGCCGGAGGCGCTCACGCTTCCCGGCCGGCTCACCCCGCTCCGGCCGCCGCGCGCCTCGCCCGCTCCGCTGGAGACTCCTCCGCCCATTCCGCCGAAGGCGCCCTGACCGCCGGAGGAGTCTTCCTCCAGGCCGCCGTACGCGCCGGCCTCCCGGCCGCCGGCAAGGCCCTCGCCCGGGCCGCCGGCAGGGGCTTCGCCCGGGCCGGCGGAGACGATCCCGCCCAGGCCGCCGGGCATGCCTCCATCCGAGTCGCCGTGGGCTCCACCCGCGCCCTCCACGTCATCGCCGCCGGTGACGCCGCCCGGGGGCGCGTCCGGGGCCGCGCCCGGCGCGGGCATGTGGGGAAGCGGGATGCCGGCCACGGCGCGAGGTGCGGGGACCACCGGGACATGGGGAGGCGGGCTGACCAGGTCCCTCCCCGGCAGCGGCCAGGGTGGAGCGTCCTCCGGAGGGGCCGGGAGGAACGGCCCCTCGTCCTCGGGAGGCGGCTGGAGGGACGGAGGCAGGCCCTCCACCGCCTGGGGGCAACCGTCATCCGCGCTCGTCTCCGCGGGCCCGTGACCCGGCGGCGGCATCCACCTCGTCCACACCCCCACGGGCCCGGCCCCCGCCCCGCCCACGGAGACGACCGCCCACCGGGGCGCCCGCACTCCGGATCCCGGCCCGTCCACGGGCGGCTCCGCACCATGGACGGCACCGGCCCGCACGGCAGAGCCGAGCCCGGGCGCGTATGAGTCCGACCGGGCGACCGCACCCCCATCACCGGCGCTCCGATTCCCGTCGGGCCCGTCGCGCCCCGGCGCGGAGGGACGTGAAGCGGCCGTCCGCTCGCCCCGCCGCTCGCCCCCGCCATCGCCGGGCGCGCCGTGCCACGGCCCCGGCGTGCGCGACGGGGCGGCCGCCTCTTCAAGGCCGCGAGCCAAGCTCGTCTCGGGCGCGGCGAGTCCCGGGACGGGCGCGCGCGGGAGAGAGGGCGCCTCGCCGTACGCGACCGAGGCCGCCGGTGAAGGCGCGTCGCCCGGGGCCTGCCCGCCCCGCCCGGTCCCGGGCAGCCCGCGAACAGGCCGAGGTGGGCCGGAGTCGCGGGACCGGCCCGGAGCGCCGCCCTCCTGGGCGGACGCGGGTGCGGGGGACGGGGCGAACGCCGGGGCGGGCGCCGGCAGCGGGGCGTCGGCGCCGGTCGCGGCCGGTGGGGTGCCGTGGACCTCGCCGGGGGCGGGCAGCGGCGGCGGGCCGGAGGGGGCGTCGGCCGAGGCGGGGGCGGGTGGCGGCGGGTCGGCGCGGGGGACCGGCGGATGGGCGGGCGCCTCGCAGCGGTGGGGACGGGGGAGAGAGGGGGAGGCGGCGGCGGGCTCGGTGACGAGGGCGGCGCCGGCCGCCACGGCCGCGGTGACCGTCGCGAGGGGACGCGCGGGGAAGTGAGGTGACATCGGGGGACCTCCGTTCCGGGGACGACTGGCGACCAGGATCGCCAACCGCCCGGCTCCGGCACGGGCCCGAACCCCATTCTGTGGACAACGCGATTCGCCCCGATTCGTCGGTGGATAACTCGGGGTCGGCGCGGCGCGCGAGCCGTACGGACGGCGCCCGCCCGGGCCGTACGGGGGCGGCCCGCGGAGGTCAGGAGGGCGGGAGCGTGAGGGTCTGCAGGCCCTCGGCCAGGGCCTTGGCCGTGAGGCGGGTGCGGCTGTCGCAGCCGAGCTTGGTGAAGATGCGCTCCAGGTGCGTGGTGACGGTGCGCACGCTGAGCACGAGGGCCTCGGCGATCTGGGGGTTGGAGTCGCCCCGGGCGACGCGGGACAGGACCTCCAGCTCACGGTAGGTGAGCCCGTACGGCAGGCCCCGGCGCCGCTCAGCGATGATCACGCCCTGGATGGAGCCGTGGAGGCCGACGCCGGCGCGGAGCAGGCGGACCTCGCGCCATTCGCCGTCGCCCGCCAGCCACAGGCCGCGCCGTCCCAGCTCGCGGGAGTCGATGAACTCGCGCGCCAGCTCGGCCATCGCGGGCTCGGCGGCGATCACCTCCGACTCCGGCCACCCCGCGACGGGGCGGCGGCGGCCGCTGCGCTCGAAGGCGACGGCGCTGAACCCGGAGGGCAGGCCCAGGGGCTCGACGACGCAGCGGGTCAGATCGGTGACCTGGGCGAGCGCGGGGCAGACCGCGCTGATGACCATGAGCGTCGTCTCGCCGAAGGCGTCCGGATCGCGCGCGTTGAGGTGGAGCAGGCCGGTGTAGCGGCCCTCGGGGAGGAAGAGCGCGGCGGTCAGGCCGGCGCGCCAGCCGTACGGCTCCAGGTGCCGCCGGTAGTAGACGGTGCCGGGGTCCATCGGGACCGGCGTGCGGCGGCGCATCAGCTCACGGTAGGACTCCAGGCGGGTGAACTCCTCGGCGGCGTCCTCGTCGACGCGCGGGTAACCGTCGGAGACGAGGCTCTCGTGCAGGCCGGTGGCGGGGTCGTAGGCGACGAACTCGTACGCCTCCAGGGGCACGACCTGGCGCAGCGCGGTCATCGCCGCGCGCCCCCCGGCCGCCCCGGGCAGGCCGGCCACATGCACGCCGATCTCGGCGAACGCCCTGAGGTGGCGGCCGCTGAGCGTCATCCGGGCATCGAGGACTGTCTTCATGACCCTCCGCCTCGGGCCTGCCGCGTCGCGCGAGCACGGCGCGGCGAGCCGAGCACATGAGCCGACAACCGGCGCTGTGCCGAGCTTATGGGTCCAGGGTGGCGGAAGACGGGCCCCCGGGAGAATACGTAAACCTTCCGATGTGCGGTTGTGACACGACTACCTACCCTCTCCGGCATCACGCCGGAGGGCCGGAGAGGGGGGTCCGGACAGGGGGGCCGCAAAGGGTGCGATCCCCGGCGAACCCGAATCAACGGAAGGGTCGTGACCAATGAAGAATGTCGTCCGGAGGGCGGGCTGGGCCGCGGTCCTCACCGCGGCGGCACTCGTCGCCGGCGCCTGCGGAGGCGGGGGCGGCGGCGGTGGTGAGGGCCAGAAGGCGAGCAGGTTCTCCGTCGCGCTGACCGAGCCCGACCATCTGACCCCCGGCGCCACGTCCAGCAGCTACTCGATCACCGTGCTTCAGGCGATCTTCGAGCCGTTGGTCGAGATCGACCCCAAGACCGGCAAGCCGGTCATGCTGGCGGCCGAGTCGATCACGTCCACCGACCAGAAGGTCTGGACGATCAAGATCAAGCCGGGGCAGAAGTTCCACAACGGCGAGCCGGTCACGGCCGAGAGCTTCGCCGACGCCTGGAACGCCACCGCGTACGCCCCCAACGGCTGGACCAACAACTACTACTTCGAGAACGTCGTCGGCTACGAGGACCTCAACCCCGAGGAGGAGGGCGCCAAGCCCAAGGCCGACAAGCTCTCCGGGCTCAAGGTCGTGGACCCGAACACGCTCGAGGTCACGCTGAAGGCGCCGTTCAGCCAGTTCCCGATCATGCTCGCCTACACCGGCTTCGCGCCGATGCCGAAGGCCGCGTTCGCCGACCTCAAGGCGTACGACGTCAAGCCGATCGGCAACGGGCCGTTCATGCTCGACGGCGAGTGGCAGCGCAACCGGCTGATCAAGACCAAGGCGTTCAAGGAGTACGGCGGGCCGCGCAAGCCCAAGTCCGAGGGCATCGACTTCAAGATCTACGCCAGCCGGGACACGGCCTACGTGGACCTGCGGGCGAACAAGGTGGACCTGCTCACGACGATCCCCGCCGCCAACGTGAGCGAGGCCAAGGGCCTGCTGGGCGACCGGTTCGTCTCCACCCCCGGCGGGACCATGGACTACCTGGGCTTCCCGGTGTACGACAAGCGGTACGCCAAGCCCGAGCTGCGCAAGGCGATCTCGATGGCGATCGACCGTGAGGGCATTGTCCAGGCCGTCTTCAACGGGACGTACAAGCCGATGGGCTCGCTGGTGCCGCCGCTCGTGCCGGGATACCGCGAGGGGATCTGCGGCGAGGCGTGCAAGTTCGACCCGGCCAAGGCCAAGCAGCTCTTCGACCAGGCCGGCGGGTTCACGGGCACGCTCAACCTGTACTTCTCCAACGCCGACCCCAGCTACGAGCAGTGGATGCAGGCGGTCGCCAACCAGCTCACGCAGAACCTGGGGATCAAGGACATCAAGTTCCGCAAGATCCCGGCCGCGGACTACCTGAAGACGCTGCGCGAGCACAAGCAGGACGGGCCGTACCGCAACAACTGGGTCATGGACTACCCGAGCCCGCAGAACTACCTGGAGTCCATGTGGGGCGCCGGCAACCGCATGGGCTGGGAGAACAAGGAGTTCCAGGAACTGATCGAGAAGGCCAACTCGGCGCCGAGCATGGAGGCCAGCATCCCGCTCTACCAGCAGGCCGAGGACCTGGCGATCAAGGAGATGCCGATGGCCCCGCTGTGGAACTGGCAGGACCAGGCGGGCTACTCCAAGAACATCGAGAACGTCACGATCGACGCCTACAGCGCGAACCTGGACCAGATCACTGTCAAGAAGTAGCGGCGCGACAGGAGGGCGCGGGTCCCGGCGGCCCGCGCCCTCTCCGCCCGTTCACGTCCCCGCCGGACCGCCTCGCCGCCGACACCGCCGGCCGTACGGCAGGTGGTGGTACGGCGGGGCGGCGCGCCGGCGGGAGCCGTACGGCGGGGGCGAGGTTGTCCACAGGCGTTTCGTTGTCCACAGGCCGGGCGTGACGGCCTTCGCGGGGCCGGGCTCCGGCGTAGCGTGCGGAGCGGGCGATCCGGGAGCGAGCAGGGAAGGAGGGGACCGGTGGGGCGCTATGTCGTGGTGCGGCTGCTGCAGATGATCCCCGTGTTCTTCGGGACCACGTTCCTGATCTACGCGATGGTCTTCGCGCTGCCCGGGGACCCCATCCTGGCGCTGGCGGGGGACAAGCCGCTGCCGCCGGCCGTGCTCAACGCGCTGCACGACCGCTACAACCTGGACGATCCGCTGATCGTGCAGTACGGCAAGTACATCGGCGGGCTGCTCCAGGGCGACCTGGGGGAGACGTTCACCGGGCAGCCGGTCGGCGAGCTGCTGAGCGACCGGTGGACGGTGACGCTGCAGCTCGCGCTGACCGCGTGGGTGTTCGAGCTGGTCGCCGGCGTGGCGCTCGGCGTGATCGCGGCGCTGCGGCGCGGCGGGATCATCGACACGCTCGTGCTCGGCGGCACGACGTTCATCATCGCGATCCCGGTGTTCGTGTTCGGATACACCGCGCAGATCGTGCTGGGGCTGCACCTCGGGCTGTTCCCGACCTCCTACGAGGGCGACTGGCCCGGCAGCTTCATCCTGCCCGCGATGGTGCTCGGCTCGTTCGGCATCGCCTACGTCGCGCGGCTGGCGCGGGCGAGCCTCATCGAGAACCTCCGGGCCGACTTCGTCCGCACCGCCCAGTCCAAGGGCGTGGCGCGAAGACGGATCATCGGCGTGCACACGCTGCGCAACTCGCTGATCCCCGTGGTCACCTACCTCGGCGTCGACTTCGGCAACCTCATGGCCGGGGCGGTCGTCACCGAGGGCATCTTCAACCTGCCCGGCATCGGCCAGCAGGTGTTCCAGTCCATCCAGCTCCAGGAGGGCACCGTCGTGGTCGGCGTGGTCAGCCTCCTCGTGCTGGTCTACCTCCTCGTCAACCTGCTCGTCGACCTGCTGTACGGCGTGCTCGACCCGAGGATCAGCCATGGTTGAGGCGATCGCGGCCCCGCCGACCGGTGAGGTCGAGCCCATCTCGCAGCGCGGCTCGCTCTGGCAGGACGCCTGGCACCAGCTCCGCCGCCGCGTGACGTTCTGGCTGTCCGCGCTGATCCTGACGGTGGCGGTCGCCATGGCCGTCTTCCCCGGCCTGTTCACCTCGCTCGGCCCCAACGAGGGCTGCAACGTGCGCCGGGCCCGCGTGCGCCCGTCCGACGCCGCGATCTTCGGCTTCGACAACCAGGGCTGCGAGTACTGGTCGCAGGTGGTCTACGGCGCGCGCCCCTCGATCCTGATCGGCCTGGCGGTGACGGTGTTCTCGCTGCTCATCGCGATCGTGCTGGGCCTGCTCGCGGGCTACTACGGCGGCTGGGTGGACGGCCTGATCTCCCGGCTCACCGACATCTTCTTCGGCATCCCGTTCGTCCTGGGCGCCACCGTGGTCCTGATCGCCTTCCCCGAGCGGGGCATCTGGGCGATGACCCTGGTCCTGGTCCTCCTCGGCTGGACCACCATGACCCGCATCATGCGCGGCCAGGTCCTGGCCGTGAAGGACACCGACTACGTCCGAGCCGCCCGCGGCCTGGGCGCGGGAGACCTGCGCATCATGCGCAAGCACATCCTCCCCAACGCCATCGCCCCGGTCTTCATCGTCGCCATGCTCAACGTGGGCAACGTCATCAGCGGCGAGGCCACCCTCGACTACCTCGGCGTGGGCCTGCAGTTCCCCGAGGTGAGCTGGGGTCTGCAGCTCAACGTCGCCCGCAGCTTCTTCTTCGAGTTCCCCCACCTGCTGATCTTCCCCGGCCTCTTCCTCACCGCCACGGTCCTCAGCTTCCTCATGCTCGGCGACGTCGTCAGAGACGCCCTGGACCCCAAACTCCGCTGACGCGGGAGCCGGCCGTCCCGCCCGTGGCCGCACGCGCGCCGCGGCGGGTGGCACCCGCGCGCCGGCGGGCGGGGGTCACTGCAGGAAGGGGATGGGGGTTACGAGCCAGGGGATGTCGAGGCCCACCAGGCCGGTGAGGAGGCCGAAGACGTTGAGGAGCCAGAGGGTCGCCACGACGATGAGGCCGGTGAGGCCCATGACCAGGAGGCGGACGGCCACGTGCCGGCGCTTGAGCCAGGCGGCCCAGGCGTCGTACTTGCCCTTGGCGAAGCGCAGGACGCGCTCGGCCCAGGAGAACTCGGTCGCGAGGATGGCCAGGCCGGCGAAGACCACGAGCCAGCCGGGGCCGGGGTACGGGATCAGCACGATGCCGAGGACCAGCACCAGGCCGCCGAGGACGCCCACGCCGATCCGGTAGGCGAGGTTCAGCGTCGGGTTCTGGCGCAGGCGGTCACGGAACCCGAGGCGGCCGGCGATGCCGCCGAGGAGGTCATCGCCGTCGCGCGGGTCGAGCACCGGGGTCTTGCCCTCGGCCTCCAAGCGGCGTTCGTGCTGCTGCTCCGACGTCAACGGTCCATCCTCGCTCCGGCCGACTCCAGTCACCACAGATTACGCGCAACTCCGCCCCGGAGTTCCGGATCCGGCCGTCTCCGGCACGGCCCCGGGGAACCCGGGGCCCCGTGACGCCCCTGTGGACGGACACCTTCCACTCTCGCGCCGATCAGGCGATTTCCGCCACACCCCGCGGGCGGAATCGCGCCCGACGCCCGGGGCGCCTTGCCGTACGGCGTGTGCGCGGGGCGGGCCGGTGAGTGGTCAGGAGGCGGGCGGGGTGACCCTCGGGAGGACGGTGAGGAGGCGGGCGGCGACGGCGCCGGGGGCCGTGAGCTGGTGGAGGTGGGTGCCGGGGAGGTCGGCGACCGGCCAGCCCCGCCGGCGGGCCTCCTCGGCGGCCTCGGCGTAGGCGGGGGAGAAGCGCAGGTAGAAGCAGGGATGGCCGTGCCACGCGGCGGGGACCGGGATCCGAGCCTCGAAGTACGCCAGGGGGAGGCGGGGCTGCTCGGCCTCGACGGCGCGACGCTGGGCCGGGTCGGGGAACATCGGGGCGATGTGGCGCTCGTCGAACCAGGAGGTCCACGGCGGGAGCAGCCCCTCGTCGTCGGCCAGGTCACGCAGGAACCCGAGCTGCCGGGGCGTGGCGAGCGGGCTGGAGCCCGACTCGGCGGGCAGCAGCGCGTCGGCGAAGACCGTCGCGGCCAGCCGCCCGCCCAGGCTGCTGGCCAGCGCGGGCGCGTAGGGACCGGCGCCGCTGTGGCAGACCGCGACCAGCGGGGCGTTCACGCCCTCGACGGCCTGGCGCACGGCGTCCACGACGCGGGGCCAGTACGGCGGGCCGGCCGCGACCGCGTCGAGGAGGCTGGGGACGATCGCCTCGTGGCCGCGTTCGCGCAGCTCGCGGGCGACGGGACGCCACGTGAGCGGTCCGACCGCCGGGCTGTGGACGAGGACGAACACCGCGCGCATAGATCCATGCTGGCGGGGGAGGCCAGGGAAAGCCAAATCGGCCGTCCTCCCCCCGCCGAGCCGTTGAACCCTGCCTCACCAGCGGAGATCCGACATGATTCGCAAAGCCGTCATCCCGGTCGCCGGTCTGGGGACCCGGTTGCTGCCCCTGACGAAGGCGCTCCCCAAGGAGATGATGCCGATCCTGGACCGCCCGGTGATCCAGCTCCTCGTGGAGGAACTGGTCGCGGCCGGGGTGGAGGACGTCTACATCGTCACCACGTTGCGCAAGAGCCTGGTCCAGGAGCACTTCGCCCCGGACCCCGACCTGGAGAACGAGCTGCGGAGCCTCGGCAAGGACAAGGAGGCCGACGAGATCCGCCGCATCTGGACCGAGGTGCGCATCAGCTACCTCTACCAGCAGGGGCCGTACGGCAACGGCACGCCCGTGCTGAACGCGAGCCGGGTGATCGGGGACGAGCCGTTCATCGTGCTCTGGGGCGACGACTTCTTCCAGTCGGACACGCCGCGCGCCCGCCAGCTCGTGGACGCGTACGACCAGGTGAACGCGCCCGTCATCGCGCTCACGCCGGTGCCGAGAGAGCGGGCGAGCAAGTACGGCATGGCCCGGCTGGGCGAGGAGGCGGGGGACCGGCTGTTCCGCGTCGAGGAGATCGTGGAGAAGCCCGCCGTGGAGAACGCGCCGTCGGAGTACGCCTGCGTGGGCGGCTACGTCGTGACTCCGCCGATCATGGAGGAGCTGGAGCGGCTGGGGCCGGACGAGTCCGGCGAGGTCTACCTGTCGGCGGCGCTCGACCGGTACGCCCGGCGGAACCCGATGTACGGGCAGGTCATCGAGGGCATCTGGCACGACACCGGCACGCTCAAGTCCTACCTGGAGACCGTGCTCCAGGCCGCCCTGCGCGACCCCGACCTCAAGGAGTCCCTGCGCCCGGTCATGGAGCAGTACCTCCGCTGACGGCCTGACGCCGCACGGGGCCCGTGTGGGGCCCTTGCGGGGCCCCGGACCCGTGGTGGTTCCGGGGCCCTCCGCGGGTCAGGAGGTGGGGCCGATGTCGGGTTCGGGGCGGGGCATGTCCGACTCGTCGGTGTCGCCCTCGGGCTTGCCGCGGCCGCGTCCCTCGGCGGCCTCCGGCGGCGGGAGCGGCCCGCCCGGTCCCAGCTCCCCGCCGGCCCGCTCGGCGACGGTCTCGCTCTCGCCCGAGATCCGCGCCTCCTGCCGGGGCGACGGCCCGCCCCGGTCGGTGGAGGTGGGCGGCAGCCGCTCGGCCGCGCCCTCGGCCTGCTCGGGCGGGTTCTGGCTGAGGCCGGGCTCGGAGACCTCGGTCACCGACCCGGCCGATCCGGGGGTGTCGTCGACGCGCTGGCCGCCCGTTCCGCCCGGTTCGGGGACGAGGGAGTCCCCCCTGAAGCCGCTGTCTTCCGGATTCTGCGTCATGCCCGGCCCCTGCCCGCGTCAAGCGCGATCATGCCCGCCCCGCCCCTTCCAAGATCGAGACGTACGGCCGGGCGCGGCCCCGCGCGCCGCGCCCCGGGAGGCGTACGTCGGGGACGCGCCTCCCGGGGCGTACCGGACCACATGGGGCGTACCGGGGCGTACCGGAGCACGGGGTGCACGGGGGCGCACTGGAGCGCACGGGGCGCACCGCGGCCGCGCGGAAGGGCGAGGCTCAGGAGCGGACGAGGCGGGCGATCGCCTCGGACGCCTCCTTGACCTTGAGCCGGGCCTCCTCGCCGCCCTTCTCGGTGGCCTCGGCCACGCAGTGGGCCATGTGCTCCTCCAGGAGCTTCAGCGAGAACGACTGGAGGGCCTTGGTCGCGGCCGACACCTGGGTCAGGATGTCGATGCAGTACTGGTCCTCCTCGACCATGCGCTGCAACCCCCGCACCTGGCCCTCGATGCGGCTGAGACGGCGCTTGTAGTCGGCCTTGTCATGCGCGTAGGCGGTCATCGGCGTACTCCTCCTCGGCTCGGCGCACCCAGTGCAACCATATACCCCCGATGGGTATTCCGAGCGGAGTCGCGCGAGCCCGTCAGCCGGGCAGGGTCTCGCCGCCGATCGGGGCCAGCACCTCGCCCGTGTAGTACGACGACAGGCGCTCCGACGCGAAGAACACGTACGACGGGGCGATCTCGTCCGGCATGGCCATCCGCCCCATCGGCACCTGCGAGCCGAACTGGTCCACCTTCTCCGCCGGGAACGTCGAGGGGATCAGCGGCGTCCACACCGGCCCCGGCGCCACGCAGTTGACCCGGATGCCGCGCTCGGTCAGGGCCTGCGCCATGGAGTACGTCCAGGCCAGGATCGCGCCCTTGGTCGCCGAGTAGTCGATCAGCGTCTTGTTGCCGCGCAGCCCGTTGATCGACGACGTGTTGATGATCGCGCCGCCGCGCGGCAGGTGGCTCAGCGCGGCCCGGGTCACCCGGAAGTACGCGTGGATGTTCAGGTCGAACGTGCGCGTCCACTGCTCGTCGGAGATGTCCTCGGGGTTCTGGACCGGCGTCTGCGTGCCGGCGTTGTTCACCAGCACGTCGAGGCCGCCCAGCTCGGCCACGGTCCGCCGGACGACCTCCTCGCAGTGGGAGCGGTCGGTGAGGTCGCCGGGGATGGCGACGCAGCGCCGCCCCTCGGCCTCGACCAGCTCCCGCGTGCGCCGGGCGTCGTCGTCCTCGGACAGGTAGGCGATCGCGACGTCGGCGCCCTCCTTGGCGAACGCGACCGCGACCGCGCGCCCGATGCCCGAGTCCCCGCCGGTGATCAGGGCGCGTTTGCCCGCGAGGAGGTCCCGGCCGACGTAGTCGCGCATCTCGTCGGCGGGAGGCGGGTCCATGCCGGCGGTGTCGCCGGGGTACGGCTGTTGCTGGGGCGGCGGTGTGGGATCGGATGCTTGCGACATGCGGCAGCGCTACCCGGGGCGATCGAGGTGAAACGACCGCTCAGGAGCCCCGGGCGAGAGGGATACGTAAAACATCCGATGTGCCTGGCCGCCGGTATGCCTACCGTCTGAGCGTCGTCACCGGCCGCCCGCAGGGCCCGGCCGCCCCGGCGTCCCAAGCCCCGAAGCCCGCCCGTCCCGAAGCCCGCCCCAGAGTCCGCGTCCAAAGCCCGCGTCCAGAGCCCGCCCCAGAGTCCACCTCAGAGCCCGCTCCAGAGTCCACCGCAGAACCCGCCCCCGGAATCCGCCCACCCAGAGCCCGCCCGCCGCGGCCGTCCCCGTTACAGTTCTCGCTCGGCCGCGGGCGCCCACCCGTCCACGTCCCAGTCCCCACCCCAGTCCCGCGATCGGAGCGGTGATGTCTGCCCAGCCGACCACGGCGAGCATCGTGCTGCACCGGTTCTCCGGCCTGCCCGCGTACGGCGAGGCCGAGGGGCTGGCCGAGTACCTCGACCCGTTCGGCGGCGGCAGCCGTACGTGGGAGGTGGCGCGGTGGACGGGGGAGGAGTGCGAGATCGGCTTCCCCGCGACCGAGCTGGTGCCGTCCTGGATCGCGGACACGCCCGGCGGCACGTGGATCGAGGTGGGGCTGCGGGCGCGGACCGTGGACGACACGCTGACCAAGTGGTACGTCCTCGGGCGCTGGACCTCGGGCGACGCCGTCCACCGGACCACCCTGCCCGGGCAGGGGGACGCCGACGGCGACGTCGCGGTGGACACCTTCGTCGCGGTGCGGCCCGTGGTGTCCTACCGGTTGCGGGTGACCGCGCACCGGCTGGTCGGGGCGCGCGCGTGGCCCCGGCTGCGGTCGCTGCGGGTGATGGCCTCCGCCGTGCACCATCCGGCCCCGGTGCCGGTGAGCCCGCCCGGGCCGGCGGCGGGACTGGAGCTGGCCGTGCCGTGCCGCTCGCAGAAGGTCCACGCCGGGCACTTCCCGCAGTGGGACGGCGGTGGCGACAACTGGTGCAGCCCCGCGTCGGTGACCATGGTGCTGGAGTACTGGGGCCGCCGCCCCGACCCCGCCGAGCTGACCTGGATCGACCCCGGCGACCCGCACCCGGCGGTGGACCACGCGGCGCGGCACATGTACGACCACGGGTACCAGGGCACCGGTAACTGGCCGTTCAGCACCGCGTACGCCGGGGGCTTCGGCCTCGACGCGTTCGTGACGCGGCTGCGGTCCCTCACGGAGGTGGAGTCGTTCATCGCCGCGGGCATACCGGTGATCACGTCCCAGGCCTTCCGCGAGCATGAGCTGCCGGGCTCCGGGTACTCCACGAGCGGCCACATCATGGTCGTCACGGGCTTCACCGCGGCCGGCGACGTGATCGCCAACGACCCGGCCGCGCCCGACGACGCGACCGTCCGCCGCGTCTACCCGCGCGCCGCGTTCGAGAACGTCTGGCTGCGCTCGTCCGGAAGCGGCGGGATCGTCTACATCGTCCGCCCGCCCGAGATCCCTCTCCCGCCCCTGGATTCCGTCTCCGAACAGGAGGACAGCCGGTGACCGTGTTCCGCCGCTCCCCGATCAGCGCCCTGGACGTGGCGCGGATGGATTCCGCGCCACTGTGGGTGGAACAGGTCGGCGACGAGGTGTGGTGGGACGACCCGCGCCCCCACGAGGGCGGCCGCCGCTGCGTCGTACGGCTGACGCCGGACGGCGAGATCCGCGACGTGCTGCCGCCGGGCTGGAACGCGCGCAACCGGCTCATCGAGTACGGCGGGCGGTCGTGGCGGCCGGTCCCCGGCGGCGGGGTGGTGTTCACGAACTGGGCGGACCAGCGCCTCTACCTGCACCGCGAGGGCGGGGAACCGGTCGCGCTCACGCCGGGCGACGGGTCGCACTACGGCGACCTGGTGGTCCGCGGCGACGAGGTGTGGTGTGTGCGCGAGCGCGGCCCGCGGCGGGACCTGGTCGCGGTGCGCCTCGACGGTGGCGGCCTGCGGACCGTCCTCACGTCGCACGATTTCCTGATGAATCCGCGTGTGTCCCCGGACGGCACGCGGGTCGCCTGGATCGGCTGGAACCACCCGAACATGCCCTGGGACGGCACCGAGCTGTGCGTCGCCCCGCTGCGCGAGGACGGCACGGCCGGCGAGCGCCGCGTGGTGGCGGGCGGCGCGGACGAATCCGTGGTCCAGGCCGAATGGCGCGACGACGACACGTTGTACGCGGTCACCGACCCCACCGGCTGGTGGAACCTCTACGAGATCCCGCTCGACGGCCGCCCGCCGCGCAACCTCGCGCCGCGCGAGGAGGAGTTCGGCACCGGCACGTGGAAGCTGGGCTACGCCTACTTCGGCTTCACCGGGGACGGCAGGGTCGCGGCGATCCACGGCACGGGCGACGGCAAGGCGCTGGGCGTCCTCGACCCGGCGACCGGCGTGATCACCGACGTCGGGTCGCCGCACACCGCCTGGGGCTCGACGATCTCGGTCCGGGGATCCCGCGCGGTCGCCGTGGCCTCGACGCCGTACTCCCCGTACCAGGTGATCGAGGTGGACCTGGAGTCCGGCGAGGTGCGCGGCCTGTCGCGCCTGCAGGACCCGCCGCCCCGCGAGCACCTGCCGACGCCGCGCGCCACGACGTACCCCGGCGCCGACGGCCGCCCGGTCCACGCCCACGTGTACCCGCCGGCGGAGGCCGCCGGGCGCGAGCCGTACCTGATCTTCGTGCACGGCGGGCCGACGGGGTGCTGGCCGCTGGGGCTGGACCTGGAGGTCGCGTTCTTCACGAGCCGGGGGATCGGCGTCGCCGTGGTCAACTACGGCGGCTCCACCGGGTACGGCAGGGCGTACCGCGAGCGGCTGCGCCACGGGTGGGGCCTCGTGGACGTGGAGGACAGCGCGGCGGTCGCGCGGGGGCTGGTCGCCGAGGGGCTGGCGGACCCGGCGCGGCTGGCGATCCGGGGCGGGAGCGCGGGCGGCTGGACCTCGCTGTGCGCGCTGGTGCGGACCGACGTGTTCCGGTGCGCGGTGGCGTTCTACGCGATCACGGACGCGGAGGCGTGGGCCGGGGAGACGCACGACTTCGAGTCGAGGTACCTCGACGGCCTGATCGGGCCGCTGCCCGAGACGCGGGAGCGGTACGCCGACCGGTCGCCCACCACGCACGCGGCGCGCGCCTCGGGCCCGGCGCTGCTCATGCACGGGCTGGAGGACGTGATCGTGCCGCTCGCGCAGACCGAGCGGTTCGTGGCGGGGATGCGCGACGCGGGCCATTCGTGCGAGTTCATCACGTTCCCCGGGGAACAGCACGGCTGGCGGCGCGAGGAGACCATGGTCGCCTCGCTGGAGGCCGAGCTGGCCTTCTATGAGAAGATCTTCGGCTCCGGAGGCTCCGCGGGCCTCGGCTGACCCGGACGTATCGGAGAAGCCGGGCATATCGGAGAAAAGTCGGGGAAGCTCGCAGAGGAACCGCGAGAGCCCAGGGAAAGGCACGGGGGACACCTCATGACGGACGAGGTCGCCGGCATCTGCTCGGACCTGATCCGCTTCGACACCAGCAACTTCGGGGACGGCCGGGGTGACGAGCGCGCCGCCGCGGAGCACGTCGCCGGGCTGCTCGCCGAGGCGGGGGCCGAGCCGGTCGTGTTCGAGTCCGCGCCCCGCCGTACCAACGTGGTGGCGCGGGTCCCCGGGGAGAGCCCGGACGCGCTCCTCATCCACGCCCACCTGGACGTGGTCCCGGCCGACGCCGCCGACTGGAAGATCCACCCCTTCTCCGGGGAGATCGACGGCGGCGCGGTGTGGGGCCGGGGCGCGGTGGACATGAAGGGCTCGGCCGCGATGACCCTGGCGCTCCTGCGCCGCTGGGCGCGCGAGGGGTCCCGGCCCAAGCGCGACGTCGTCGTGGCGTTCCTCGCCGACGAGGAGTCCACCGGGGAGTACGGCAGCCTGCACACGGTGACCGAGCACCGCGACCTGTTCGAGGGCTGCACCGAGGCGATCAGCGAGTCGGGCGGCTTCAGCGTCCACGTGCGCGACGACCTGCGGATCTACCCGATCGCGGTGGGCGAGCGCGGCACCGCCTGGATGCGTCTGACGGCGGACGGGGTGGCCGGGCACGGGTCCAAGCCGGCGAAGGACAACGCGGTGGCCGAGATGGTCCACGCCCTGTCCCGCCTGGCCTCCCACGAGTGGCCGGTACGGCTGACGCCCGCCGTGCGCGCCCTCCTGGCGGGCCTGTCCGAGGCCCTGGGCGAGTCCATCGACCACGACCGCCTGGACGAGGAGGCCGAGCGGCTGGGCCCGGTCGGCGACCTGTTCCGCGGCACGATCCGCAACTCGGCGAACCCGACCATGCTCGACGCCGGCTACAAGGTCAACGTCATCCCCGGCACCGCGAGCGCCCACGTGGACGGCCGCTTCCTCCCCGGGCAGCGCGAGGAGTTCTTCGAGACCCTGGACCGCCTGCTCGGCCCCAAGATCACCCGGGAGTTCGTCTCCTACGAGGACGCCCCGGACTCCAACCTCGACGGCGACCTCTTCACCGACCTGCGGGCCGCCCTGCGCGCCGCCGACCCCGCCGCCGCCCCCGTCCCCTACGTCATGTCCGGCGGCACCGACGGCAAGGCGTTCGCCCGCATCGGCATCCCGTCGTACGGCTTCGCCCCGCTCCTCCTGCCCCCCGACCTGGACTACTTCGCCATGTTCCACGGGGTCGACGAGCGCGTCCCCGTCGCGGGCCTGGAGTTCGGCGTCGACGTCCTCCACAACCTCCTCACCGCCTGAGGAACGAGCCCCCGGCCCCGGACGGGGTGTGGCGGGGTGTCCCCGAGGGGGGCCGGGGGGTGTCCCTGAGTTGTCCCTGGGTTCGGGGCTCCGGCCTGGTGGCGGGCGGTGGCGGGACCTAGCTTGGACGCATGGGACGAATTCTTCTGATCATCGCGGCCGTGGTCGTCGGGTTCATGGTGCTGGGCACCGTGATCGGCCTGTTCTTCACGGCGCTCAAGTGGGCGCTCATCGTCGGGTTCATCGCGCTGCTCGTGGTGGGCGTGTCCAAGCTGGCCAAGTCGATGCGGTAGGCCCCGCCGCGCGAAGGCTGCTCTGTTCGGTTTGCGTGCTTTCTGGGGTTATCTGCACTTCTGGGGGGAAGTCAGAGAATCGCACGAAAGGCCGACATGGGGGGAATCATGGCCGAGAATCGAGAGCAGCTTCACGACCTTCGGAAGAAGGGGCACGAGGCGGGCATCCAGGGGAGCTCGAAGATGACCGCCGGTGAGCTGCGGGGCGCGCTGCGGGACACCAAGCGGGGCAAGAGCCCGGAGCAGGCCAAGAAGAAGGCCAAGAAGGGGCGCTGAGCCCCAGCGGGAACGGCCCGGCCCTCGCGCCGGGCCGCCCGCCTGCCCGCCCCCGCCCCCGCCGCGCCCGGGAGCCGGCGAGGGTCAGGCGGTGGCGTGGCGCGGGGGGACGTATTCGAAGTCGAGGTCGGCGGCGTAGACCGCGCGGGAGCAGCCCGAGCAGTGGTACACCACCGGGCCCGCGTCGAGCGAGCCGCGGCAGTGCGGGCAGGGGCGGCGGGGTCCGGTCCGAGGGGTCCTGGTCATGGTGGCCTCCTGAGTGGCCCTCCGTGCGCTTACGCCCTCATTGGAGCCCACCGCGCTTGATGTCCGCCTGCAGCCCACTTGCCGTTGATCTCCGGTTCTCCGCAAGCGGGCGAGGGCGGCCGGATCTCAGCTCGTCAGCGCCTCGAAGGTGATCGCGGCGACCACGCCGTACGCCAGGTGCGGGATCGCGTCGCTCAGCCAGTCCGACCCGCTCCACGTGCTGACGCGGCTGATCCCGGTGACGGTGAGCGGCACGTCGCTGGCCGCCTGCGCCGCCGCCCCCAGCGCGAGCGCCGCGATCGGGACCGGGACGCGCGTGCGCGCCGGCAGCGCCGCCCGGGCCAGGCCGTACATCCCTCCGGTGACGACGCCGGTGGCGATGCCGAGCAGGCCCGCGACGCCGGAGCGCCGGTTCGGGTCCTGGTCGTGGTCGCCCAGCGCGCCCGCGGTCTTGCCCACGAGCTCCTCCGGCGCCTGGCTCGGGGGCCGGGACCGCATGATCATGTCGAGGTACGTCACCGCGTTCAGCGCGGTCACCCCGGCGGCCCCGGCGGCCAGCCCGCTCAGCAGCCGCCCGCCCGTCCCGTCACGCATCGCGCTCCAACTCCCGCAGGAACGGCCCGGCCGCCGCGTTCAGCTCGTTCACGATCGCCTCCAGCGAGGCCTGGGCGTCCACGAGGTTCGGCAGGCCCTCCGCCTGCGACGCGGTGGGTGTCGGCATGCGCTCCTCCAGGATCGGGACCCGCAGCTCCAGCCGTCCCAGCGCGGCCTTCGCGTCGTACGGCGGAGCCACGCGCGCCGTGCCGACGCCCTCCTCGCGCCGCCAGGTGTGCCAGCCCGGCGGCAGCTCGCCCGGCGGCGGCATGGCCAGCTCGATCACCGCGAGGACCAGGTGCGTCCCCGAGGGGCGGTGGCACGCCACCGACAGCACCCGCGGATGGTGCCGCACGTACGGCGGGTCCGCGCCCGGCCCGACCGCGACGTCCCAGGCGGCCAGGGCGAACCGGAGCGGGTTCGCGGTCACGTCGCCGTCCGCCCGCGTCTCGTCCGAGGCGGTGAAGCCGTGCCGCCACGCCCGCAGGCGCTCGCCGTACCGCTCCTGCGCGCTCTTCCCGCCGGAGACGCCCGCGTCGATCCAGAAGGCCGTCAGCTCATGAGCCATACGGGGACCCGATCCCGCCCGCCGCGTCGGCGATCACCGAGTCCACCGTGTCCGCCAGGTCGAGGTCGAGCACGGTGACCGCGTTCACCGACGACGTGCACAGCTCCAGCTCCGCGACGCCGCCCGGGTGCCGCGTGATCATGGGGGCGCGGCGGGCCGGCCCGGTCTTGATCCGCTCGACCCGCTCCAGCACCCGGTCGAGCTGGTCCTCCGGCAGGGTCAGCGTCCGGCGGATGCCGTGGCAGTCCCCGGTCCAGTCGGGCAGCCCCTCCAGCCCGGCCCGGACCTCCTCCTCGGTCAGCGGGGCGGCCCCGCCCACCGGGCCGGTCAGGCCGCCCCCGGCCGAGGGCGGTTCGAACAGCGGCCGGATGCCCGGGGGCACGCGCAGCTCCTCGACCAGCTTCGGTTCCTGCTCCACCAGCGCGGACAGCACGGCCTGGGCCCGCAGCCGGGCCTGCTCCGGCGGGCGGCGGCCGAGCAGCGACACCGCGCGCACGAACCCCGCCTCGTCGTAGTCCTGCGGTTCGCCGTCGATCGGGAAGTCGTTGGTCAGCTCGTTGGGCACCTCGCTGAGCAGCCGCCCCCGCTCCGGCTCGCCCAGGCTGCGGCCGAGCGCCGTGATGGTGGCCTCCGCGGCCGCCCGCGCCGCCCCGGAGTCCAGGCCGGTCATCCGGCAGACCGAGTCGAGCAGCTCCCTGTACTGCACCGGCATGATTCCCCCGAGTCATCTCAAGTCGGCGACAGGATGGACAGCTACCCAGCGCCCCGCGTTCGTAACTGTCCGGATCGCCGCCCCGCGCCCTAAACTCCCGGTATGCGGTGGATCTTCGTGTCCGACCCCTCCGGCCTGCCCGCGGACGCCGAGTCCTGGCTCCGGCGCGACCCGATCCGCAACACCGTCCCGCTCACCGTCCTGCACCAGATCGCGCACCACAACCTGTGGCGGGACAACCTGCTGCTCGGGAGCCTCGTGGACGACGGGCGGGTGCGCGGCGTCGTCGTCCACACCCCGCCGCACCACCTCGTGCTCGGCGACATCCCGCCCGAGTCCGTCCCCGCGCTCGCCTCCGCCCTCGCGGGCCGCGACCTGCCGGGCGTGAACGGACCGCTCCCGCTCGTCGAGGCGTTCACCCGGTCGTACGGCAGGGCCGTGGCGAGCCGGATGGCGATGCGGCTGTACGGCCTGCGGGCGCCGGCCGAACCCGGAGCCGAGGGCTCGCCGCGGCGGGCGGGCCCCGGCGACCTGGACCTGGTCACGCGCTGGTTCGCGGCGTTCCTCGCGGAGTCCCTGCCCGGCGAGGCAGGCGACCCGGCCGGGCAGGCCCGGGTCCGGGTCGGGCTGGGCGAGGTGACGCTGTGGGAGGCCGGGGGCGGGCCCGTGGCCATGGCCGCCGCCTCCACGCCCGTCGCGGGGATGTCGCGGGTGGGGCACGTCTACACGCCGCCGGAGTTCCGCCGCCGGGGGTACGGCGCGGCGGTGACCCACGCGGTGACCCTGGCGGCGCTCGCGGCGGGGGCCGAGGACGTCGTGCTCTTCACCGACCTGGCCAACCCCACGTCGAACTCCATCTACCAGGCCATCGGCTACGCGCCGGTCGCGGACTACGCCACGGACGCCTACGCGCCGCGCTGACCCCGGGCGTGCCCGCGAGAACCGGGGCGTGCCCGCGAGAACCGGGGCGTGCCCGTGAGACCGTGCTTGCCCGTGAGACCCGGGCGTGCCCCCGCGAGAAGCGGCCGGTCAGCCGGTTTCTAGACTCGGATCGGCGAACGATTCATCGGGGGTGGCCGACATGGGCAGAGTCAGTGGGAAGACCGTGATCGTGACCGGCGGCGCGCGGGGCCTGGGCGCCGCCATCGTGTCGTCGCTGGTGGCCGAGGGCGCGCGGGTCGTGGTGGCGGACCTGCTGGAGCCCGAGGGCAGGGCCCTGGTGGAGAGGCTGGGCGGCCAGGCCCGGTTCCTGAAGCTGGACGTGACGGACGAGCAGGCCTGGCAGCGGGCGGTGGCCTTCGCCGAGGAGGAGTTCGGCCCGGTGAACGCGCTGGTGAACAACGCGGGCATCGTGCACGAGGAGAGCATGGAGACGCTCTCGGAGGCGAACTACCGCAAGGTCATCGACGTCAACCAGGTCGCGGTGTTCCTCGGCATGAAGTCCGTCGTGCCCTCGATGAAGAAGGCCGGCGGCGGCTCGATCGTGAACATCTCCTCGATCGGCGGCATCATCGCCTTCAGCGGCATCATGGGCTACGTCGCGTCCAAGTGGGCCGTCCGCGGCATGACCAAGGCCGCCGCGCAGGAGCTCGGCCCGCTCGGCATCCGCGTCAACTCGGTGCACCCGGGCTTCGTCACGACCGAGATGACCGAGGGCACCGGCGTGGACCAGATGGCCGCGATCCAGCCTCTCCGGCGCACCGGCAGGCCGGACGAGCTCGCCGCGCTGGTCCTCTTCCTCGTCTCCGACGAGTCGAGCTACTCCACCGGCTCGGAGTTCGTCGCCGACGGGGGTTTCACCAGCATGTGACGCCGCCCGCCTGCCGCGGCCCGCCGCCCGCCGTACACCGGCCTCCGCGCGCCGTCTCCGCGTGCCGTACGGCGCCGGCGGGGGTACGGCGGGGCGGCGGTCAGCGGACGCGGGGCCAGAGGCGGCGCTCCACCCGCAGCGGGTCCTCCACCAGGCCGCTCCCGGTGTCGAACACCATCGTGATCCGCTCGGGCTCGCGGTAGGCGGGCCAGCCGGGGGTGCCGGAGTCGGCGAACGCCACCCAGGCGGCGTGCATGCGCGTGGCCAGCTCCTGCGGCGGATCCTCACCGCAGACCCCTTCCACGCCGTTGCCCGCCAGGGTGTCGAACACGAACGGCAGGTCCACGCAGTGCCCCGCGCCCGCCCGGCCCGCGTTCGCCCCCGAGCGCCACCGGAACTCGTAGACGTAGGCCGGCCGCCCGGACGCGGCGTGCGCCTCGGCGACCCGCACCGCCGGGACCCGGAAGATGCGGTCGGTCAGCACCTGCCCGAGCACCTCGCGGGGCTCCCCGAACCGCCCCTCGTAGAACGCGCGCGCCTCGTCGTCCACCTCCTGCCGCCGCAGCGCCTCGGCGTAGTCCCGCTCGCCGATCTCCGGCAGCGACCGCATGCTCTCGTTGAACTCCTCCGAGGTCGTCCCGATCAGCAGCGCCGCCGGATGCGCGCTCCCGTCGCGGATCATGTCGTACGGCGAGCGCCGCACGATCTCCCCGTCGTTCACCGGGTTGAACCCCTTGGCCCCGCCCGCCCCGAAGATCGCGTCCAGCGGCGAGCCGGAGTCCTCCTCCCGCCGCGGGGCCGCCCCCAGCTCCTCGTACGCGGCCACCAGCCGGCCCGGCTCGAACCCCGACAGCGCCTCCCGCGTCGGCCGTACGCCCAGGTGGCGGGCCAGGGCCCGGGTCGCCTCGACGGCGCGCTCCAGCGGCTCCCAGGTGATCGAACCGCCGCTCATGTCGATGACGCGCGCGAACAGCCCCCGGGCGCGCGGCACGGCGAGCAGCGTCGCGGCGGCCTGCCCGCCCGCGGACTGCCCGCCGACCGTGACGTTGCCCGGGTCGCCGCCGAACGCCGCGATGTTGTCGCGGACCCAGATCAGCGCGGCGACCCAGTCCAGCACGCCGAGATTGGGCGGCGCCCCCTCAGGCGCGAGGAACCCCTCAACCCCGAGCCGGTAGTTGATCGCCACGAACACCACGCCGTCGCGGGCGAACGCCGTCCCGTCGTACCAGGGACTCGCGTTGCCGCCCGCCCGGAACGCGCCGCCGTGGATCCACACGATCACCGGCAGCCCGGCGGCCCCCAGCTCCGGCGTGAACACGTTGAGATTGAGGAACTCGTCCCCCGGGATCCGCGGCCCGTCCCCGCCGGCCTGCGGCGCCGTGGGGCCGTACGTCTCGAACTCCCGCACCCCGTCCCAGGACGGCGGGGGAGCGGGCGCGGCGAACCGCAGCGGCCCCGCCGGCGGCGCGGCGTAGGGGACGCCGAGGAACCGCGCCACCCCGGCGTCCCAGCGTCCTCGCGCGCGCCCGGCCGACGTGATGACGAGGGGATCCATGGGAGCAGCAAAGCGCCGGTCACCACCCGCTGTCAACGCTCCGTGCCAGGTAAGACACCCTCCGCGATCACGTCGGGTCAGATCGCGGTGGGCTTCGGCGCCGCGGGAGCCGCGGCGGTGGGCTCCGCGGCCACGGGCGCCGGGCCCGGCTCCTCGGGGGCCGGGACCGCGGCGGGCACCGGCAGCGCGGGGGCCGCGGTGGCCGTGGCCAGCTCGGCGGGCGGGCGGGCGTCGAGGATGAGGGCCGGGCCCAGCGGCTCGCTCGCGGCGATCTTGCGCTCGATCGCGTCCAGGATGGCCTCGCAGACCTGTTCCTTGTCGAAGCCGCCCAGGCCGGGGAACGAGTTCGTCTCGATCACCACCGGGCCGTCCGCGCCGCGCAGGATGTCGATGCCGGCGAGGTCCAGCTCGGTCGCGCGGGCGGTCCGCTCGGCGACCTCGATCTCCTCCTGTGTGAGGGTGACCGGGTGGATCGTGTCGCCGTGGCCGTTGGAGCGGAAGTCGCCCTCCGGCCCGCGCTGCTCCATCGCGGCCACGAACCGGCCGCCCGCGACGATGACGCGCAGGTCGCGGCCCGCCGCCTCGGCCACGAACCGCTGCACGATCAGGGGCACGCCGCGCTCGCGGATCGACTCGGCCTTGGCGATCAGCTCGCCCTCGTGCCGGGCCAGCGTGACCTCGGTCCCGCGCGCGCCGTCGGGCTGCTTGAGCACGACCGGGTACCCGTACGCGCGGGCCCACGCGGTCAGCTCCGCGTCGTCGCTCACGAACGCGGTGTCCGGCGTCGGGATGCCGCGCTCGCGCAGCCGTACCCCGGTGGCGAACTTGTCGGCCGAGCGCAGCACCGCGTCCACGCCGTTGAGGTGCGGGATCTGGTCCTCGACGGACGCGAGCAGGGCCAGGCCGTCCCGCGCGTCGGTGGACATCTGGTGGATGATGCCGTCCACGTGCAGCGGGCGCCCCTCCCTGCAGAGCCGGGCGCCGTTCTCGGAGAGGGCCACGCTGAGCGTCGGCCAGGGCAGGACGAGCGGTTCGTGACCGGCCGCCGCGACCACGTCGAGCAGGACCTCGATATCGGAATTTGGCTTGTCATCGCCCAAGATGATCGCAAGGCGGCGCAATCCGCCGGGCTTTCCCCCGATTCTCATGGGCTACTCCTGCCCCTGCTGCCGCTTCTTATCCACCCGTTATGCGCTGATCGCCCAGGTCATGAGGGTGATGTGAACGAAGGGCGGCATGCGTAAAGCGCTCCGGAGGGGAGGGAAGAGCTCGCCGTGAGCGTTTCCCCGCATTCTTAATCTTTGGTTTTCTCCCGCATAAGCAGCCTTTGCCGGATAGAAAGGAAAAGCCCGCCATCGGGGTACGGCGGGCCGAAGCCGTGACCCAATCCCCGCGCATTCGCGGCGCGACGGGCCACGGTCACTTAGAGTCATCTCGCCAGTACGCTCTGGCCTGCACAGACAACGGGGAACCGGGGGAACCCGGGACCATCGATGGGGGATCCAATGAGCACACTCCGACCGGTCCGCGCCCGCCGCCGGCTGCTCGCCGCCGCCGTGGCCGCCGCGTCCGTCCTCGCCGGTGTCGCCGCCGCGGCCCCGGCCTCGGCCACCGCGTCGGGCGCCGGGAGCGACCTGCCCGGGCTGAACGACATCCCCGCCCTCTCCGCGCTCCGGCCGATCGTGGGGCAGGCCCTGGGCGGGCTCAAGGAGGACCGGCGGGCGCCGCAGCGGCTCCCGCTGGTCGCCATCCACCGTGACGCGGCCCAGGGCGGCACCACCCTGTACTTCCGCCGGCCGGACGGCCACCTCGTCCGCGCGGGCCGCATGCCCGAGGGGCACGTCGGCATCAACCTCTCGCCCGGCGGCACCCGCATCGCGACCAAGCTGCCGAACGCCAAGGGCGGGTACGACCTCGCCGTCGGCCCCCTGAGCGGGCGCGGGTTCCGCCGGATCGCCACCGGCGTCACGGGCGAGCAGTGCGACTCCATCCGCTGGGTCGGCGACACCCGCCTCGCCTACGCCACGAGGGCGAACATCCGGATCGTGGGCGCCGACGGCGCCGGCGGCCGCGTGCTGACCACCAAGACCCGCGGCTGCGCCCCCGGGGTCAACTCCCGGGCCGACCGCATCCTCCTCCTGCGCGACCGCCTCGTCACCATGCGCCCCGACGGCACCGGCGTGCGTCCCGTCCCCGTCCCCGCCGGGCGCTTCCCCGAGCTGATCGGCCCGTACTCCCCGGACGACCGCTGGTTCGCCGTCGGCATGACCTTCAGCGGGGCGGGCGCGTCCGGCGACGCGCGCAAGGGCAACGTCCCCGAGTACGGCTACGAGATCTACGACGCCCCCCGCCACCGCGTCCTGCGCGCCGAGACCGGCGGGCGCGCCCAGTCCGTCTACTTCCCGAGCTCCGGCAGCGGCCCCGCCATGCTCGTGGAGGCCCGGGACGGCACCCGCTGGTTCACCGTCCTGCGCCCCAACCTCAAGCTCGCCTACCGCTTCCGTCCCCCCAAGAACGCGGCCAGCTACGACTTCCCCGGCCTGGCCGTCCACTCGAAGTGACGCCCGCGGCGCCCCCCGGCGCCGCGGAAACCCCGCGCGGCCGTACGGCCGGCCCTCCCCCCGGCCCGCCGTACGGCCCGCGCGCCCTCTTCCCGCTTCCCTCCGGGCGGGAGCGGGGTGGAGTCGGCGGGCGGGGCGAGGGCGCGCGGGTGGTCTGGGGGTGGCTGGGGCATTGGCGACCATGACCTACCGTTGATGAGTATTTTGCTTCCGCTTGCCGTGAACGCGTTACCTCTACTACATTGCTCCGCAATCGGCCCGTGACCTTACCTCCAGCCGGGAGGTAGCGGGCCGATCGCCGAGTCCGCGCGGCGCAGCAGGCGTCGCGGGAGCCGGGGACCCAACAGTCTCAGGGGTGAATCCGCCACGTGCGGTAGGGCGTCTCCTGGCCCGAACCCGTCAGCTAACCCGGTAGGCAGCCGAGGGAGAAAGGCCGGATGGACCCAGTAGGCAAGAAGCTGCTCGACGTCGCCAAGAGCCAGCTCGGTTACCGCGAGAAAGCCGACGGATACACCAAGTTCGGCGAGTGGTACATGAAGAACATCGACGGCGACAACGAGCCCTACTTCAAGACCGCCCCGTGGTGCGACATGTTCCTCGCGTGGGCCGCGGACCGGGCGGGGGTCGAGCACCAGGCGGGGCAGTTCGCCTCGACGATCCAGCACGCGAAGTGGTTCAAGCAGCAGGACGCCTGGGGCACCAAGCCCAAGCCGGGCGCCATCGTCTTCTTCAACTGGGCCGGTTCCAAGGACCTGGACGACATCCAGCACGTCGGGATCGTCGAGAAGGTCGTCGGCGGCCAGATCCACACGATCGAGGGCAACACCGACCGCGTCCACCTCAAGCGCAAGATCCGCGACGCCGACCAGATCGTGGGCTACGGGTACCCCTCCCAGGTCAAGGTCATCGCCGAGCCCGCCCCCGCGCCGGCCGTCGAGAAGTACGTCCCGCGCCACGCGGCCCCCGCGCCCGCCGCCGAGACCCTGAACGACGCGACGCCCGACACCGTGAGCACGATCGGCAAGGACGGCCTCTCGGCGCAGGAGTCCTTCGCCCAGCACCAGGAGGCGATCCTGGGGGGCCTCCTCGCCGCCGTGCTCTTCGGCACCGTGGCCATCGCCGTGGGCCGCAACCGCGCGTCCAAGCTCCGGAACGCTCCACCGGTCCGCATCCGCAAGCGCGGCGCGCACCACAAGGTCGCCGCCCCGGTCTCCCTCCCCGCCGAGGTCACCGTCGAGGACCTGGAGGACGCCGGCGCCCAGACGTTCATCATGCCCGCGATCTCCGCGCAGGCCGCGCAGGCCGCCGAGGACCGCGAGTTCTGGGGCCGCATCGCCCACCTGGAGGAGGACGAGGAGCTCGCGTTCTGGAACACCCTGCACGACGAGGTGTCCCAGTCCGCCGGCATCACCGACCTGTGGGAGCCCCACCGCCCGGTGGACCGCGCCCCCGCCCCGGAGTTCGTCCCCGGCCCCTGACCGTCCAGCGCGTACGGCTCCCGCCAACCCCCCGGCGGGAGCCGTACCCGTTCCCGCGCCGGGGCCGGTGGCATCCGCGCTGTTTCGCCGGGGGTGAACGGGGAGTGATGGCTTGGAACGTTCGCGGGATTCACGGGGGTTCGGGTCATTAGGATCGCGTTGTCGCTCCGAGTGCTGGGAGGCCCGTCTTGGAAGAGATGCCGCGCGAAGCCGGGGGCGCTGACGCGGGCCGGGCGGGCATAGCCCGGGTCTATGACAGCTTCCTGGGCGGGAAGGACAACTTCGCCCCGGACCGGGACGTCGTACGGCGGTGCGCCGAGATCCTCCCCGACAGCGGCACGGGCGCGCGGGCCAACCGGGCGTTCCTGCGGCGGGCCGTGACGTGCATGGCGCGCGCGGGCATCCGGCAGTTCCTCGACATCGGGGCGGGGCTGCCTGAGGACGAGACCGTGCACGGCGTGGCGCGGGAGGTCGATCCGGCGATCCGCGTCGCCTACGTGGACAACCACCCGATGGTGCTGTCGCACGCCAGGGCGCTGCTGGGACGCGCCGAGGGGACCCTCGCGGCGGAGGGGGACCTGCGGAAGCCCGAGGAGATCTTCGACGACCCGCTGATCCGGGAGCACCTCGATCTCGGTCGGCCGGTCGGCGTGCTGCTGCTCGGGGTCGTGCACCACGTCCGGGACGAGGAGGACCCGTCCGGGATCATGGCGCGCGTCCGGGAGCGGATGGCGCCGGGGAGCATGCTGGCGCTCTCGCACTTCTGCAACCCCGGCGAGGAGCGGCCCGAGGACGCGGCGCTGGCCGCCGAATGCGAGCGGGTCCTGAGCGAGACCCTGGGCACGGGGCGGTGGCGCGCGCGCGGCGAGATCCTGTCGTATCTCGGTGACTTCGAGGTGCTGGAGCCGGGGCTCGTCCCGTTGCCGGAATGGCGCCCGGACCCCGATGAGGTCCTCGTCCGCGGGCGCGGCCACCACCTGTTCCTCGGAGCGGTCGCCCGCAAGCCCTAGGGCGTGTTTTGTGGTTCTTGGTTGAGCCACATGATCAGGCTGGCGATGGTGATGGCGG
>NZ_QZEY01000008.1 GCF_003594875.1 Bailinhaonella thermotolerans | reverse complement strand
AGCGAAAGCTGGGCCCGCCCCACTGACAAACGATCCGCCGAAGCCACTGACAATCTCTCCGCCAGCGACAGTTGACACTCGGCGGTGAGCCGCAGACATTGATCACTGAAGCCACTATGTGCGGGAGGTGACGGATGGCGGTGTCTTTGTACGGCGAGCCCGGTGGCGCGGGAGAGGCGTTAGCGATCTTGAGCGAGACCGGCGTACCGGCTGGCGCACCCTGCTGGACAGCGTCCATGGTCAACGACGACGACACCACGAGCGTGTTCCTCACGACCCAGATCGAAGGCCACGCAGTCTTCCGGGAGTACCACGGGGCGGGCACCTTCGACCTCCCGGCCTTGCAGCCCATCACCCTCGTCACCATCAAGGAACGGACGCTCTACGAGTCTTCCTGAGTGACAAACTGAGCGACAACCTCAGCGGTCTCCGGCGGATCTTCGCGGACGTTCGCGGAGCCTTTCGCCTGTTCACGAGACACGCCGCCACAGGCCGAACGCGCGTTCCACTTGCCTGAAAAGCGGAAGGTCGGCAGTTCGACCCTGCCCCTGACCACCACGCTTCAGCAGCAAGAACGCCTCGAACGGATTATCGTTCGGGGCTCTTGGTGTCCGCTGACAGCAACGTCATCAGGCGTATCGATATTCTTCGGCGAGTTCCTGGCGGAATCTGAAGTGCTCGGTGAGGCTCATGTCCTTACCAGTGAGGTAATCGGCTATGCCGCCCATCGCTTCCTGGATCGTGCGCATGTCGAGCCTGTCTACCTTGTCGAAGGCCGGCAAGCCCTTGGTTATGACCGGGTATCGAGCTTCTTGCGCCGGAGGGTCCAGTGCGTGCAGTTGGAGTCTCAACCCTCTGACATGTTAGGTTGACTTGTCATCTCGAAGGCGCCCATCTCATCAACCAGGCCACAGCTTTCTCCCACAACTTGGCCAGACTGTGAGTACTGGGACGTCGATCTCAACTCCGGTCCCGCGTTGCACCAGGTTGACCAGGGACTTGAGGCGGAGCTCAAGCTAGTGCCTCCAGCAGATGACGAAGAAGGACGAGAGAGTCATGATTCATGCCACAGGTTCTGGCCTCGTCAACGCTTGGATGAGGCTCATGACCGCTCACGATGTGGCCCGCCTGCTGCCAGACATCCCGAAGCTCCGCGATCTGTGCCGGTCCATGGCCATATTGAGGCCATTCTGAGCCCGGAATGGCCAACCGCTACTTCTCCGGTAACGCTGCCTGGGCGCTGGGGAGGAAATGGCTTCGATGCGCAGCAGGTCGGGGGCAATACTCCATCGTCTTCTCCGAGGCGGGCGCCTACATCCGCGGCTTCGATCGCGAGGCGATGAGGAGACCCGTACTGCGACGAGCACGGCATGTCGGTCGTGAGAGCGCACCGCCCGACTTGGTTGACAGCGTCGGGACTGGATTGAGATCGCGGTCATCCTGTCCTCGCTGGTGCTCACCCTCTCGCGGATGTGTCCACCGGCGGCGCGCTGAGTTGCTCGACGTCAGCGATCAGGTCACGGACCGTCTGGTACCGGCTTGCGATGTCATGCGCTGTGCACTTCTGCACGATGCGGCTCACCGCATCCCCGGTGGCCGACAGCGACTCGCGGCCAGTGAAGATGTACGACAGCACCCAACCGATGGCGTAGATCTCATTGAGGACTCCGTACTGCCGGAAGTCGTGGAGAAGCGGGTCGCGGATGGTGCCACGCATCTCCGTCTGGGTCCGGGTGAACGTGGACGACGGGTCCTTGACCAGGCCAAAGTCCGATAGCTTTACCAGGACCGCACCGCTTTTGTAAACCTTCAGTAGGACGTTTTGGAGGCTGATGTCACGGTGCAGCAGAGGCTGGCTGTGCAGATAGCTGATCGCGTACAGGAACTGCAGTGCGATCCGCCTACGTGATGCAAAGGACAAGCTGCTGTTGCGCCGTGCAATGAACGATCTCAGAGTGGCATCACAAAACTCCATTCGGTACTCATTGCGGGCATCGTCATACTGATACACGTCGAGAATATACGGGTAACTCAGCCGTTTCATTGTCTCGAACTCATTCTTAAAGCGTGCTAGATCGCGGCTGCTAATACTTTTCTTTGCACGTTTGACTGCAAACTTAATACCGTAGTCCGGGTCGATGTACGAGTAAACGATCGCGTACGATCCCTCCCCTTCCATCTTCAGGTTCACCCGTCTTCGGTCTTTCTTTAGAACGGTCGTCGTCGCCGCCCGGAGGAACACGGGCTCGTACCGCACTAGCACGACCGGCTCGAAGTTATCCGGGACGGTACTGCCGCCGCTCATCGACAGCCACGGCAGGCACCGGTCGACAGCCTGTTGGTACCGATCGTCGAACTGCACATCGACGCCAACGGCCTTCAATGCCAGGAGGGCCTGGTTTAGCTCGTCAGCCAGTGCGATCAGTTCCCGACTGTTATCTGCCCAGTAGTGTCGAGTGCTGCGGGCCCTGCCGTTAATGCTATCGAAGTGCTCGGTTAACTGTTCGTGGAAGTATGCGAACATGGATCCGAGTTCGGAGTCGTCGTATAGGCGGGCGAAGGCCTTCGACGGGCTCTTAGCGGCGTACTTCTCCTTGAAATCCGCCAGCATCAAATCCAAAGGGGTCATCGCCTGCCTATCGCTGGTTCACACCTTCGCTTTACGTGCCGCTATGTCAGAACGTCCTGCGGTATTGTACAACCCGTAGGCCTGCGAACGCTCCGGCTTAGCGGAGATCACGCTAGCAGTTCCTGGTAGTCTGAGGGTTGCCAACGCTGCCTTGGACACGTTCGATAGTCGGATAATGAATCTTTCCCGCCTGGATATCAGTGTTTAGCTGTGGTTGCCGCGGCCATTTTAACCGTGGAGTCGGTGCTCCTGCACTTCTGCACGTCTGGCTCCGCCTGGAATCGGCGGCGTCCTGGTCGGCGTTGCGCCTGACTGGCACTGCGGATCACGCTGGACGAGTCGAGGGAGGGCTAACACGATGCCGGAACTCGACATCCCTGCCGCCGATCGCACCGGCACCCCGGCATCGACCAACCTCAACAGCTCATCGCGTTCCCGAGCACTTTCCTCCAACCACGTGAACCCGCCAGGGGCACAGGGGATTCCGCTGTAGGTGAGCTTTACTGTGCGGCGGTCGCGATCTTCTTCGGACGGCCACGACCGCGTTTGCGCGCGATCAGGCCGAGCTTAGTGAACGTCTCGTCCGTTCCCAGGGCACTGAGCTCGGGGTGCTTCTGGGTGACATGCGTGAGCACGTTGCTGATGGCCGCCTCGTAGTTCGAGCGGGTAGCGCCGCTCGCGCCCGCCCGCCAGCGCAGACCACGCAGGTCCCACGTGGTCTTCGCGAGGGTGCCCTCGAAGAACTTGTGCGTCATCGCCTTGTCATCGTCGTCGCTCGTCTTAAAAGCGTCGCGCCGCCAAGGAAGCTCGGCGAGCGCGTCTATAGCCTTGTGCGGAGACACGCCGGCCATCCGGGCGGCGGCAATGGTATTGGCGATGACGTGTAGACCGGCCGCTGCCGAGTGCAGATAGTTCTCGCGGAACTCGGTGACGGTCAGGGTGCTGTCGTTGATCTCCCGCCAACCAGGGATGTTCCGGAGGGCATAGTCCAGAAGCTCGACGATCTCCGTGCCAATCTCGACGAGTGCCTCTTCGCCAGAAATGCCCTTCTCGGTCGTGCGCTGCTTGATGACTTCGTTTAGGTGCTCCTCGCGGGCGTCGGGGGTGCGGTCACGGACACCTACGCCAGCGATAGCGGCAGCGGCCGAGCGGACCGCGGACGCGGGATAGAGGCCTTCGAACTTGCTGCCGTTTCTGCCTGCGCGCTTCTTATGCGACGCGTTGGCCAGGTAGGTAATCCGGCCCTGGAACAGCGCCGCATTCTTGATGACGTACTGGCCGAGCCGGTTCTGCATGCTCCCCTTGTCCATGACGGCGATCAGCGAGGGCGAGATCGGCTTGGTGCTCGCCATCTTGATGAATAGCGTCGACAGGATGTCGGGGTCGCCTTCGAGTAGCAGGGTCATCTCCACAGACGATTGTTCGAGATACTCGCGGACCACCAGCTCGTCACCTTCAACGGCGTCTCGCACCAGTGCCCAGACCCGGCTCAGAGAGATCTCGCGGTGCTGTCCGTCGACGGACCACGCGACCGGCGCCCCCTCATACACGGTGATCTTGACCAGGGTCACACCGGTGGCGAGCTCCTGGATCTCCTCGATTTCCACGAACTCCCGGTTCCGGTCCATGCCGATCACCAGCGTTCCCAAGTACGGGCGGTCGGACGTACGAATACCCTCGGCGATCTTCTTGATGTGGGACTCGTAGACATCTCGCTGTCCCGGACGGCTGGTGTCGTCCAGGTCATAGTCGTTGCGCTGGAGCAGAGATTCGAAGTTCCACAGCTCAGCCAGCGCCGGCATGGGTTCGGACCAGGTGAGCTTGTCCAGCTTGCCGGCCCGGGACATGAAGGCGATCCGCTCGAAGCGGATGGGCCTCTTGCCCTTGAGCTTGGCGCGCAACTGCTCGACGTCCGTCGAGGTGGCGGTCACGATAACCTCGTTCCTACGGACCCGCGGGTCTGCCAAGTAGGGGATCGGCCCGGCGATACGGAGCTCTGGACAAGCAATGTCGCCGGGTCGAGCCATGTTCTGTGATCTCCGCGACATTATCAGTGTTTAAAGAAATCGGAAACTGCTTAATAGAAACTCCTTCCCAAAATGGCCTGGCCTATTTGCCGCCCTGGCGCGCCTTGCAAGCTGGTGCGGGCCATGCAGCGGAGGCTGCCCATGGCGGACGGCTGGAGGTGGAGGCAGCGGCGCCCCCAGTTCGGGTCCGGACCAACCTCGATGGCCCGACACCACGCCCCCTGGAGGGAGGCCGACAGAAGCTCCAGGCTTCGCAGCCAGCTGACACAAGTGAAGGTGTCCCCACACGCCGACGCATCCGTCCGACCGTACACACGCGCCTGGTCACGGTCTGAGATCAGTCGAGCAGGGTGGTTGCTCCGCCTGAAAAGCGGAAGGTCGGCAGTTCGACCCTGCCCCTGACCACCTATGAAAACGCCCCGTCCAGCAGATCGTGGACGGGGCGTTTCGTGTTTGTCCGGGTGATTCGCCTGCTTGGGGCTTCGGCGGCGGCAGCATCGGGTTCTCTTCCGGGTAGGGGCGTTCCCGCACCTCAGCCACTTGTGACCCGGGTCCGCCAGGTCTGGCGGGCAGGAGACAGCGAGGCGATACCGTGAGCCGTGTGACCGGTCGGCGCCACTACCGGCCCCGTTACCTACAGGTGGCGGAGGACCTGCGAGACGAGATCCTGCGCGGGGACCTGGCGGCGGGAGATCCCCTCCCGGGCGAGCCGGTTCTCGCGGAGCGCTACCACCTGTCGCGCACGAGCGTGCGCGACGCGATCAAGCTGCTCCGGGACTGGGGCCTGGTGCGTGCTGAGCCGGGGCGCGGGACCCGCGTACGCACTCAGCGGCAGCGCGTGCGGCGCACCCCCGAGCGTTACCAGTGGGAGAAGGACCGGGTGCGTCTTCCCGAGCATGAGCGCCGTACGGCGGGCGCCACCGAGAAGGACACCGGCCTCAAGGTCGACGACCTGGAGTTCCACGCCGAGTACTCCACGGTCGAGGCCGGCGCGGACCTGGCCGAACGCTTCCAGGTGCCCGTGGGGACCCGGCTTCTCCACCGGGTCTACTGGACCAGCTCCGTCAAGGAGGGGGCGGCGCTCACGCTCGCCCGTTCCTGGCTCGTGTACGACGTGGCCGCGGCGAATCCCGACCTGCTGGACGCCGCGAACGAGCCGTGGCCGGGAGGGACGCAGCACCAGCTCCACACGCTGGGGATCGAGGTCGACCACGTCATCGACGAGATCACGGCACGCCCGCCTCAGCCGGACGAGGCTCACATTCTCGACATCGGGCCCGGCGTCTCCGTCCTGGTTCTCCGCAAGACCTCGGTGGACACGGAAGGCCGGGTCGCCGAGGTCGCGGAAACCGTCCTGCCCGGCGACCGCACCGAACTCGTGTACACGACGCGGCTTGAGAGGTGGTCCGGATGAGCGGCCTGATCTCGATCGTCACCGCGGCCTACGAGCCCGTCCCCGGATTCCTCCGGGCCGCGTACGACTCGCTGGCCGCCCAGAAGCTCCCCGCCGGCTGGTCGTGGGAGTGGGTGGTGCAGGAGGACGGAGAGACGGGTGTCCTGTCCTCCCTCCTCCCCGCCGACCCTCGCGTCAGCCCCGGCCAGGGCCGCCGGGGCGGACCCGGCGTCGCCCGGACGCTCGCCCTGTCCCGCGCGAACGGGCGGCTCGTCAAGGTCCTGGACGCCGACGACCAGCTCACTCCGGGCGCCCTCGCCCGCGACATCGACGCCCTGGCCGACCCCCGCATCGGCTGGGCCACCTCTCGCGTCCTGGACCTCCTCCCGGACGGCTCCACCGTGGGCTTCGAGGGAGACCCGCCGGAAGGCCCCATCGCGCGCGGGGCCGTGCTGGAGCGCTGGCTGGCCCATGACCACCGCGCCCCGGTCCACCCGGCGTCCCTGTGCGTCCGGCGGGACCTGCTCCTGGCCCTCGGAGGCTGGATGGCCTTGCCGGCCTCCGAGGACACCGGACTCCTCATCGCGGCCAGCGCCGTCAGCACGGGCTACTTCTCCGCCGAGCCCGGTCTTCTCTACCGGAAGTGGCCGGGCCAGGTGACGAGCCAGGCGGCGCACATGGACGAGACGGAGCGAGCGGCGCGAATGCGGGTGATCGAGCAGCGGGCACGAGCGCTCGCGGAGCTCTTCCCCGACTCGATCTAGCCCGCGCACGGCTCAGCCGTCCCGTGGTTGACACCACCCGTGCGGCCGCGGACATTGATCGATGAGCGACGACACGTGCGGGAGGCTATCCGATGGCGGTGTCCTTGTACGGCGAGCCCGGCGGCACGGGCAAGGTGCTCGCGACCGTGACCGAGACGGGGGTGCCCGCGGGCGCCCCCTGCTGGACGGCGTCCGTGGTCAACGATGACGACTCCAAGAGCGTCTTCCTCACGACCCAGATCGAGGGCCACGCCGTCTTCCGCGAGTACCACGGCGCCGGCACCTTCGACCTCCCGGCCCCGCAGCCGATCACCCTGGTCACCATCAAGGACCGGACGCTCTACGAATCATGAGGGCGCCGCCCACGCGCCCGCCCGGCGGCCCCAGGGAACCGTCCCCGCTGTCCGGCGGCCCCAGGGAACCGTCCCCGCTGTACAGCCAGGCCCCCTGCGCGCCGGGTCGGCGTCGGGGGCCTGGGCCGGGCCGGACCGGCTTCACTTGCGGGCGGCCGTCGCTTCTCGCACCGCGGGGACCACTTCGTTCGCCCAGCGGGACAGGTGCTTGTCGGTGGGGATGTGGCCCGGGGCGAAGTAGGTGAAGCCGGAGGCGCCGTGGTCGAGGACGGCGCCGGTCAGCTCCTCCGTCCACTGCCTGACCGAACCGCCCCGCCAGCGGCCCTGGTCGTCGCGGGGGGAGGGGAGGTCGCGGTCGGTGATCACGCCGGGGAGGTTGTAGACGGTGATCACGTCGGCGGGGTCGCGGCCGGCCGCGGCGGCGGCCTCGTCGATCACCGGCCGGGACTCCCGGTAGCGGGGGCTGAGCCAGTCCGCGGCGTGGCCGGGGATCCAGCCGTCGGCCACGCGCCCGGTGGCGGCCAGGGACTTGGGGCCGACCGAGCCGGTCCAGACGGGCGGAGCCGGGACGGGGGCGGGCGGCAGGTCCTTCACGTGGTAGAACTCGCCGTCGAAGGTGAGCGGCTCGCCGCCGCCGGACAGGGCGCGGATGAGGATGATCGCCTCCTCCATCGCGCGTACGGCCGCCGCGGGCGGGAGCTTGGGCACGCCGAGGCGGGCGATGTCGTCCCAGGAGCCGCCGGCGCCCATGCCCAGGATCACCCGCCCGCCGGACATCGCCGACAGCGAGGTGATGGCCCGCGCGAGCATCGGGGCTGGGCGGCTCGGCAGGTTCGTCACGTTGACCAGGCCCGATATGCGCTCGGTACGGCCCAGGGCCACGCCGACCATGGAGTACGCGTCCAGCCGGTCGCCGAAATAGGGATGGTCGGAGACGGTGAACACGTCCAGTCCCGCGTCGTCCAGCAGGCTCACGTGCCGCAAGGTGTCGGCCGCGCCCGCCAGGGCGGTGCTGACCCCGGCGCCGAAGTACAGTTCTCGCATCGTGGATCCTTCCTTTCCGGGGCACGCCCCGGACACGCTCATTCGTATGGCGAACGAACAATCGTCAGAGTGCTAACCTTGATGAATGGGTAAAGCCGCGGAAGAGCTCGGGGTCGTGAGCGGCCTGGTGCGGGCCGCATTCCTGGTCAACAGCGTCTACGCCGAATCCGCCCGTGAATACGGCCTGACGCCGCAGCAGGGGCAGCTCCTCTGCGTGCTGATGGCGCAGCCGTACGGCATGAGCGAGCTGGGCGGCGTGCTGCGCCTGGCCAAGTCGAGCCTCACCGAGCTGGTGGACCGCACGGCCCAGCGCGGCCTGGTCAAGCGCGAGTCCGACCCGCGCGACCGCCGGGTCGTCCGCGTCGCGCTCACCGAGCGCGGCGCCGAACTCGCCGACGTCTTCTACGCCGAGACCTGCCGCCGGGTCGAGGAGCTGTCCGCGGGCCTGCCCGAGGGGGACCGGGAGACGCTGGGCGCGCTGCTCGGCCGCGTGGTCAGCGACAACCGCGTCCCGGCGGTGTTCCCCGAGCGCGACGAGGCCCCGGTGGCGGCCCGCGACAACTGAGCCGCGCCCGCCGGCCACGCCGCCGCCGTTTCCCATGATTTCCGCTCCTCGCATCGCACCACCGCTTGTTCGCTACCCGAACCATATTGGTTCGGTACACGAACTTCAAGCCCTGAATCGGCCGCCGAAGCCGGCGCGGACGCCGTACGGCCGGCGCGGCGCCGGAGTCCCTGATGCCCGCGCCGGTCCCTCCGGCCGGTCCGCCCGTGAATGGAGCGACCCGGCGCGCCCGGCTCCCCTTTGCCGCTCGCGCTGATGCCCGCCCTCCCGGGGAGCCCGCGACCGCCCGAGGGCCGGGGAAGTCCGGATGTTCCGGGAAGCGGGCGCTTACGCTGGGGGAGGCGACGTGAGGAGGGCCGGATGGATGCCACGGCGTTGGCGGCGATCATCTCCGCGCTGGCCGGAGGGGCGGCGGGCGAGGCCGGGAAGAGCGCCTGGAACTCGCTGACCGCGCTGGTCCGCAGGCGGTTCGGGGACGACTCGGCGGAACTGGAGCGGCGTCCCCCGGACGAGGCCGCGGCCGGGCTGGTGTGGCGGGCCGGGGCGGACCCGGAGTTCGGCGAGGCGCTCGCGGAGTGGATGCGCGACGCCTCCGCCCTCGTCCAGCAGCGCCGCGACGTCACCAACACGATCTCCGGCGACGCGCGCGTCACCGGCCCCGTCATCCAGGCCGGTGACATCCACGGCTCCATCAACCTCGGCGGCCCCCACTGACCCACCCCTGACCCGGAGCCCGGAGCGCGGCCCGCGACCGGGCCCGCGACCGGGGGCCCGGGGTCCGGAGGCCGGGGCGGGGCCCGGAGTTCGCCGCCTGGGGCCGTCCGGCGTGCTTCCGCCCGGAACGCGGTACGGCGGGCCCGGTGAGGGCCCGCCGTACCGGGGGCGCTTCACGGGGTGAGGGAGGCGGGAATCCCGTGCCGTGGGCGCCGGTCTGCGGCCGGATCAGGTGATCAGCAGGGGCCGAGGTCCTTCCAGACGCCCCACTGGCCGGTGGTGCCGGGCTCCTCGCCCTGGGTCCACCACTTGGCCTCCCACGTGCGGCCCTTGTGCGAGACGCGCTGCCCGCCGTTGTAGACCGTGGCCGCGCTCCACGGCGCGGCGGCGCAGGTCCCGCCGGTCGGGGTGGGAGTCGGGGTCGGAGTCGGCGTCGGGGTCGGAGTCGGCGTCGGGGTCGCGGTCCCCGTCGGCGTCACGGTCGGCGTGGGCGTCGGGGTCGGGCCGGCGCCTCCCCGCGCCAGGTCCTGCGGCAGGCCGTACGTCTTCCCGCCGAAGGTCAGCGTGTGGTTGGCCTGTCCCGGCGTCGGCAGGTAGTAGACGTAGTCCACGGTCACCGAGGCCCCCGGCGCGAGCGTCTGCCACGTCGGCAGCTTCATCGAGATCCGGTGGAAGTCGCCCTTGAGCCCGCCGACGTTCGGCCCGGTGTGCTCGCTGCTGATCACCCGGAGCCCGAACCCGGACTGGTCCCTGGCGTTGTTCGGCGCGGAGGTCGCGTAGTCCCACTGGAACTCCGCCCCGCCCGGGATCGTGACCTGCGACCGGTTGGTGATCACCAGCTTCGGGCTGATCGGGTAGTTGCTGTCGCCCACGGGGAAGCCGGTGGACTCGATCGTGACGTCGATCTTCTCGGCGGGCGCCGGCGTCTTCGCCCGCGTCGCGCCGTACGGCGAGGCGGTCCTGAACCGGTCGTGCATGAGCGAGGTCAGGGTGTCGCCCATGAAGTACTCGCCCTTGCCCGCGTCCCACCGGTAGTCCCCGGCGAGCTCCCAGATCATGATGCCGCCCAGGCCGCGCGCCTTCACGTAGTCGGCCTTGGCGGCGATGGACTGCTCGTCCTCGGTGGACAGGAAGACCTTCTTGCCGGCGTTCCAGAGCCAGGGGGCGGTGAGGGTGGTGTCGTAGTGGCGGGTGTACGTCCCGGTGAGCTTGTCCTCGGGGTCCTTGTCCGGGTCGAGCCCGTACGCGGGGCCGTACGACCCGGCGATGCCCTTCTCCAGGTTCTTGGCGTGCCACATCGGGTTGGAGCCCGCGCCGACCTCCTTGCCGTTCTCGGTGTCGTGCCACAGGTTGTCGATGCCGCGCGCCCCGTCGCCGCAGGCGGTCAGGCCCTGCGGGCAGCTTCCGGCGGGCCCGTGCGAGGTGCCCCACAGGCCGTTCGTCCCGCCGTTGACGTTCTTCCAGCCGCGCGTGTAGTACGGCACGCCGATGTTGATCCGGCCGGACTGCATGGCGCCGCGGAAGTAGTGGTAGGCCCAGTCGGTGTTCAGGTAGCCGATCCCGCCGTAGGACGCGTTGCCGTACACGCCCCACTTGGCCAGCTCGGCGTCCTTGCCGTCGTCGAACAGCGCGGCGTTGGGGCCGACGAACTCGTTCCAGGCGCCGTGCAGGTCGTACGACATGATGTTGACGTAGTCGAGGTACCGCGTGACCTGGAAGGCCTCCATCCCGCGCAGGAGGTACCCCGAGGCGGGGGCGGCGACGGTGAGCATGTAGTACCTGCCGTCGGCCGCGGCGGCCCGGTCGAGCTTCTCGCGCAGCGTCTTCATGAGCGCGACGTAGCCCTTCATCAGGTGCGGGCGGCGGGCGTTCGCGATGGTCCAGTCCAGCGGGTTCCCGGCGTCCTTCATCGAGGTCGGGTACTCGTAGTCGATGTCCACGCCGTTGAAGCCGTACGTCCGCAGGAAGGCGACGACCGAGTCGGCGAACGTGTCGATCCCGGCCTGGTTGACCGATCCGTTGGCGTTCGTGGTCATCGAGTAGAAGCCGCCGGAGTCAACCCGGTTGCCGCTGTCGTCGAAGTACCCGCCGGTCTCCGCCCATCCGCCGACCGAGATCAGCGTCTTGGTGTCGGGGAACCGCTTCTTGTACTTGGCGAGCAGGTTGAAGTGGCCCTTGTACGGCAGCGCGGGGTCGAGCTCGGCCCCGGGCACGCCCGGCCACTCCATGCCGATCGCGGGGTTGTCCGCGCGGTTCCCGCCGACGGAGATCTTGTTGGACCCGTCCACGTGCGCGAACGCGTAGTTGATGTGGGTGACCTTCCCCCACGGCACGTTGTTCGCGAGGTAGGCCGGTCGCCCGTCCTTCCCGTGCCGCCAGCCGGTGAAGTATCCGATGATCCGCCGGGGGTGGTCGGCGCCCATCCGCTCTCGCCCGTTCTCGTCATAGGCGAGGCAGTAGGGCACCTCCACCCCCGGGGTGCGGTAGAGCCCGTCGGGCCGGCAAGCCTCCGAATCGCCGGCCCGGGCGGACGCGCCCGCCGTACCGAGTAGCCCGCTGAGGACCCCGGCGACGAGCGCCAGCGAGGCCCCGCCGGCGGCTACCGCCGACCACAAGCGTGAAGACATGAAGGGCACCTCCGACAGTCGGAACCGACTCCGAAGCCCGCCCCCAGGGCCTTGCCGCGAAGCTACGTCGGCGTGAGCGGCCCAGTCAACGCTTTCTTACAAGAAACTTTCCTATTAGTTCGTTCTCGGTATCCCCGGCGGTCGCCGTTCCGCCGTACGGCCGAGCCGGGGCCCGGCGGATCGGCCGAAAGGACGGCGACACCCGCCGGGGGTGTCCGTACGGTGATCCCATGGATCCCACGAGCCGTGACCTTCACGAACTGCGCCTGGGGCTGTACGGCACGGCGGCGGACCGCGAACGCCTGCTGGGGGAGTTCCGCGCCCTCCTGGACGCGGAGGCGCCCGGCCGCTGGAAGCTGCTGACGGCCGAGGCGGACGATCCGGTGGACGACGAGCTGACCGTCGCCGACCTCTACGCCGAGCTTCCCGTCCAGTGGCGCGCCGAGCACCCCGCCGAGTCCCCGGGCGAGCGCGCCGTCTTCGAACTGCGCGCCGGGGTCCTCGCGACCTTCCCCGAGGCCCGCGTCCTCCTGGACGCCCTGACCAGGGCCGTCTGCCCGGACCCGGAACACCCCGGTCCCTGCCCCGTCCCCTGGTCCTCGTCGGGGGTCACACCCCCGCTCGACCCCGCCGACCGGGCCTACCTCGCCCACCACTACGCCTCCCTCCGCACCCCCTGACGGCGGGGTACGGCGAAGCCGGGCGCGACCCCGCGGGGTACGGCGAAGCCGGGCACGGTCCCTGGGCACGGCGAAGCCGGGCGCGGCGAGACCACGGCACGGCCGTACGGACCTGCGGCGCGGCCGTGCGAATCCGGCGCGCGCCGTGCGGATCCGGCGAGCCGGGGCGCGGCCGTACGGAAAGCGGAACGCCCCGGCCGCGAGGGGCGGCCGAGGCGTGATCGGGAAGGGATTGCGGTCCTGACGGGATTTGAACCCGCGGCCTCCACCTTGACAGGGTGGCGAGCACTCCAAACTGCTCCACAGGACCAGGCGTCCGGGAGGAGAACCTCCCGAATCCGTCGCCGAACTCTACCGCGTCCAGCCCCCGGAGCGTTAACGGAACCGGTGACGGCTTCGCGCGGGGGCCGGCGTCCGGGGTCAGGCGGCGGGGAGGTGGGCGGCGGTCATCAGGTTCGCCAGGGCGGAGCGGGTGCGCTGGAGGTCGGCGATCTGGGTGTCGAGGGTGCCCAGGAGGACGCGGAGGTGGTCGCTGACGCAGGCGTCGATGTCGGGGACCTCGCCGTGGACGCAGGGGAGGATGTCGCGGATCAGGCGGGTGGGAACGCCGGCGGCGAGGAGGGTGCGGATGTTCCGCACGGTGACGACGGCGTCGGGACCGTAGCGGCGGTGGCCGCTGGCGGTGCGCTCGGGGACGAGGAGTTCCTGCTCCTCGTAGTAGCGCAGCAGGCGCGGGTTCACGCCGGTCTCACGGGCGAGGTCCCCGATCTTCATGTGATCCACCTCACATCCCCTTGAATCTCACATCGATGGCAGATTCTAGCCTCGTTCACATGACAACGACTCAGACCCTCAATCCCAATCCCTTCAACCGCGCGGTGATCGAGGAGTTCCGGGCCAACGCCGGGCACGTGTCCCGCTTCCCCGGCTCCAAGCTGCTGCTCCTCACGACGACCGGCGCGCGCACCGGCCTGCCGCGCACGACCCCCCTGATGTACCTGCCCGACGGCGACCGCCTGGTGGTCTTCGCCTCGAACGGCGGTTCGCCCACCGCCCCCGCGTGGTTCCGCAACATCCTCGCGAACCCCGAGGTCACGGTCGAGGTGGGAGACGACCGGTACACCGCGCGGGCGACCGTGATCGACGAGCGGGAGTACGACGAGCTGTGGGCCCGCCAGATCGCCGTCGAGCCCGACTTCGCCCAGTTCCGTCCGCGCACCACCCGCGTGATCCCCCTCGTCGCCCTGGAACGCGCCTGAACCGCCCCGCCCCCCGCGCCGGGCTCTCGCCGTACGGCGGGCGACGCGCCACGCGGGCTCAAGGGCGGCAGGCCCGGACGGGAAGCGGCCCCGGCTCTCGCGCCGGTCACGCCGTCTCCGCTCATCGGGAAACGGGCGGAGACCGCGTGATCGGCGCGAGAGCCGGGGCCGGAACGATGACGACGGCGAGGACGACGACGAAGACGACGACGAAGACGCCGGGGATGGCGTCGGGGATGGCGTCGGGGATGGCCGGGCGGGGGTCAGGCGGCTGACGGGGCGCGGGTGAGGCCGGCCTCCACGTGTTCGACGGCCGTGAGCGCGCCGAAGGCCACCAGCCGCACGAGGTCCGCGTCGCGGCCCGGGGACGCCGCCCGCCAGGCGGCCACGTCGGAGTCGGTGAGGCGGTACGGGGCCAGGGCGGTCAGGAGGACGATCCGCGCCGCCGGGACGTCCTCCTCGGCGGCCGCCCACAGCGGGGCGTCGAGCCAGGACGAGCCGAACGACGGGTGGTCCCCGTCCCAGAACGCCACCGAGTCCCTGATGACCGCCCGCGTCCCGGCCGACAGGAGGTCCCCCACGTCGCCGGCCTCGGCGCGCAGCGCGGCGAACGCGATGCCGACCGGGGACCGCCCGGCCCACGCGGGGACCTGGGGCGACCCGGCGAGCAGGGGGAGGCTCGCGCCCGGCTCCACGCGGCGGCGGATCGCGCGGGAGAGCGCCCGGCCGGCGGCGGCGCGGACCACGGCCGAGCGCTGCGCGTTGCCGGGGAGGACGTCCGGCGTGAGCAGGGCCGACACGATCCGGTTGATGAAGTGGAAGGCCAGGGCCGTGCCGAGGTACTCCGGCGCGTGCGCGGCGGGGAACGGGGCTTGCGGGAGCGCGGACGGGGTGCGGGTCGCCTTGCCCCAGGCGACCAGGCGGGCGTGCCCGGGGTCGTCGGGGATCTCGTCGCGGGCGATCGCCTCGGCCAGGCGGCGGTCGCCCAGGCCGTGCACGAGCATGCTGTGCGCGTCCACGCAGAACGGGCAGCGGTTCGCCAGCGACACGCCCCCGGCCACGGCCTCCTTGCCGAGTCTCGGCGCGTCCCCGGCGAAGAGGGATTCGCGCAGCAGGGCCCAGGCCGCCGCGAGCACCCGCGGGGCGGGGGACAGGGTCAGCATCGTGGGCGGCCGGGACGTCGGGAAGTCCCGGTCGATCTGTGCGTACACCCGCGCGACCAGCCCCGTCGCGCGGGCCGGGTCCACCGGGGTCACGTAGCGGTACCGCGAGGCCATCTCGAACCTTTCAGCCGGGAGCGCGGTCAGGCGGGGACGATGTTGTGGTTGAGGCGGAACCGGTTCCCCGGGTCCCAGTCGCGCTTGATCCGCGCCAGCCGGGCGTGGTTCGCCTCCGTGAACGCGCTGCGCGTGCGCGAGGTGTCGGTGAGGAAGTTCAGGAACGACCCGCCCGTGGCGTACGGCGCGATCGCCCCGGCGACCCCGTCCACCGCGGCGAACTCCGGGCCGTCGGGCCCGCCCGAGACGGCACTGACGATCACCGAGTACGGCGTGTCGCGGTGCCCGGCCGGTCCCGCGTCCGGGCCCGGCTTGGCCATCGCGCCGCCCCAGTGGCGCACCTCGATCGCGGAGACGGAGGGGCCGCCGGAGCCGAGGGCGGCGCACAGGGCGTCGGTCAGGCCGCCGGGCAGGTCGTCGAACAGGTCGATGTGCTGGCGCACGGCCATCGGCGGGTGCGGCGGCCCACCCAGGGCCAGGCTCGCCTCGCCGAAGGTCATCTCCGCGAACCCGGGGGCCAGCGGCGGCCCGGCGACCTCCAGCAGCGGGGCCAGCCACCGCTGGGCGGCCTCCTCCGTGCCCACGTGGAAGACGCGGATCCCGAGCACCGGCCGGCCCCGCAGCGGCTCGGGCACCTGCGGCGAGTCCGGCATGCGCATCAGCAGCACCGCCGTGCTCAGCTCGTCGGGCTCGGCCGGGGCCCACTCGCGGTAGCGCGCGAGCACGTCGGCCGCCCGCTCCACCGGGTACATCGCCAGGCCGGCGTACACCCACCGCACCGGGTACAGCCGGAACGCCAGCGACGTCACGACGCCGAAGCTGCCGCTCCCGCCGCGCAGCGCCCAGAACAGGTCCGGGTTCTCGTCGGGGCTCGCCGTGAGCCGCCGCCCGTCCGCCGTCACCACCTCGGCGGAGACCACGCTGTCGGCCGCGTAGCCGTACAGCCGGGACAGCCAGCCCGCGCCGCCCCCGAGCGTGTACCCGGTCACGCCGACGGAGCCGGTGCCGGAGATCGGGGCCAGGCCGTACGGCTCGGCCGCCGCGAGCACGTCGGCCCAGGTCGCGCCGGGCCCGACGCGGGCGATGGCGCGGGCCGGGTCCACCTCGACGGAGGCCAGCCGGCCGGTCCGCAGCAGCAGGCCGCCGTCGCAGGGCACGAGCGTGCCGTGCCCGGTGGACTGGACGGCGAACGGCAGGTCGCGTTCGCGCGCCGCCAGCACGGCCCGCCGCACGTCCTCGGCGTCGGCGGCCTCGGCGACGAGCGCGGGGTGGGCGTCCAGGCGCAGGTTCCACGGTCGGCGCAGGGCCTCGTAGCCCGGCGTGAGCGGGCGGTGGATCTCGCCGGCGAAGTCGCGGATGCGGGTGTCGAGCATCGGATCCCCCTTGCTGTCGGTGTGCTCCGATGCTCGCCGCGCGGCCCCCTCCGGGTCGTCGTACGGCCGGAGGCACCCGCGGCTACTCCCGCCAGGGGCGGAGCGGGGCGCCTACTGCGGGGGGAGTAGCCGCGGGGCACTCCCCCGGCGGGAGGTGGCCGGGGGGTTTTGGGGCTAATGTGCGGAAGATGAACGGGCGACGAGCGTGGCGGGAGAACTGGCCCGACCTGGCCCTGGGCGGCGGGCTCGCCGTGACCCTGGCGGTGAACTCGCTGGTCCTGGCGGAGAAACCGGCGGACCTCCTGGACTACCTGCTCATGGCGGCCGGCGCGGGGGTGCTCGTCGTCGGGCGGCGCGTGCCCGCGGTGGCGCTGGTGGTCTCCACCGCCGCGATGGTGGCGTACTCGCTGCGGTCGGACCCCGGCGTCTCCGCGATGGTCCCCGTGCTGGTCGCGATCTTCCTGGCCGTGCGGGCGGGCACGTTCGTGCTCTCCTCCGTGGCCGGGCTGCTGTTCCTGTCGGCCTCGTTCGCGGTCGAGCTGCTCGGGGTGGCCGACGGCCGGCCCGCGCGGCAGATCACCGAGCGCCTGGGGCTCGCGATGGGCTGGTTCGTCGCGGCGATCGTCGCGGGCGTGGTGTCCCGTCACCGCCAGGCGTACCTGGAGCAGGTCGAGCAGCGCGCGGTCGAGGCCGAGCGCACGCGTGAGGAGGCGGCGCTGCGCCGCGCGGGCGAGGAGCGGCTGCGCATCGCGCGGGAGCTGCACGACTCGCTCACCCACAACATCTCGATTATCAAGCTCCAGGCGGGAGTGGCCGTTCACCTGCACCGCAAGCGCGGCGAGGAGGTGCCCGAGGCGCTGCTGGCGATCCAGGAGGCCAGCACCGAGGCGATGCGCGAGCTGCGCGCGACCCTCGACGTGCTGCGCCGGCCCGAGGACGAGGCCCCGCCGAACGGGCTGCACCGCCTCGGCGAGCTGGCCGAGCGGTTCCGCTCCGCCGGGCTCGCGACCACGCTCTCCGTGCGCGGCCCCCGCCGGCCCCTGCCCGAGCCGGTGGAGCAGGCGGCGTACCGGATCGTGCAGGAATCCCTCACGAACGTCACCCGCCACGCCGGCGGCGCCCCGGCGACCGTCCTGCTCACCTACGAGGCCGACCGCCTCGTCGTGCAGGTGGACGACGCGGGCACGGCCGAGCCCGACCCCTCGGCGGTCCCCGGCGTCGGCCTCATCGGCATGCGCGAGCGCGTCACCGCCCTCGGCGGGCGGCTCACCGCCGGTCCCCGTCCCGGCGGCGGCTTCCGCGTCCGCGCCGAGCTCCCCGCCCCCGCCGCGGACGCCCCCGCCGCGGACGCTCCGCCCGCAGAGGAGGCGCTGCCCGCGGTGGACGCCCCGCCCGCCGGGGATTCCGCCGTCGCCGTACGGCCCGGGGCCGCCGCGACCGGGGAGGAGCGCGCGGGAGCCGTACCCGTGCACGCGGCGCCGGAGGGGACGGCCGCGGGCGACCGGGAGCAGGGGGGCGCGGCGCGGTGATCCGGGTGCTGCTGGTGGACGACCAGGCACTGATGCGCGCCGGGTTCCGCGCGCTGCTGTCGGCCGAGGACGACATCGAGGTCGTGGGGGAGGCCGGGGACGGGGCGCGCGGCGTCGAGATGGCCCGCGCGCTGGTGCCGGACGTGGCGCTGGTGGACGTGCAGATGCCGGTGATGGACGGGATCGAGGCGACGCGCCGGATCGCGGCCGAGCCGGCGCTGGCCGGGGTGCGCGTGGTCATCGTGACCAACTACGGGCTGGACGAGTACGTCTTCAACGCGCTGCGGGCGGGCGCGACGGGGTTCGTGCTCAAGGACACCGAGCCGGAGGACCTGCTCCAGGCCGTACGGCTGGCCGCCCGAGGCGACGCGCTGCTGTCCCCGGCGATCACGCGCAAGCTGATCGGCGAGTTCGTCTCCCGCCCGCCGGGCACGGTGTCGGCGGACGCGCTGGAGGTGCTGACCAACCGCGAGCGCGAGGTGGTGGCCCTGGTGGCGCGGGGCCTGACCAACGAGGAGATCGCGGCGAAGATGGTGATCAGCCCGCTCACCGCCAAGACCCACGTCAGCCGGGCCATGACCAAGCTGAACGCCCGCGACCGGGCCCAGCTCGTCATCCACGCCTACGAGTCCGGCCTGATCGCCCCCCGGACCCCGGCCGGGTAGAGGCCGCTGATCTATCCTCGGACTCCGGGCATATGTGACAGAAGGGGCATACATGGACGGGGTTGTGAAGGTCGGGTCGGCGGCTGAGCTGCGCGAACTGCTCGGGGAGCCGATGCCGCGCGCCATCGCCAAGGAGCGCAAGCGGCTGCACGAGCTGGACCGGATGTGGCTGGCGGCCTCGCCGTTCTGCCTGATCGCCACGGCGGGCGCGGAGGGCGACTGCGACGTCTCGCCGAAGGGGGACCCCGCCGGGTTCGTCCACGTCCTGGACGACACCACGATCGCGATCCCGGACCGGCCGGGCAACCGCCGCGCGGACGGTTTCCGCAACATCCTTGAGAACCCGCACGTGGGGCTGCTCTTCGTGATCCCGGGCCGTCCCGACACCCTGCGGATCAACGGCCGCGCGACGCTCGTGCGCGAGGCCCCGTTCTTCGACGACATGATCGTCAAGGGCCACCGGCCGCGCCTCGCCCTGATCGTCGAGATCGACACGATCTTCCACCACTGCGCGAAGGCGTTCATGCGCTCCTCCCTGTGGAAGAGCGAGACCTGGAACCCCGCGGCCGTTCCCGGCATGCCGGAGATCGTCAAGGCGGTGCAGCACGCCGAGGAGTCCCTGGAGGAGCTGACCGCCTACTACGGGCCGAGCTACGCCGACCGTCTCTACGCCTCCTGACGCCTCCTCCTCCGGACGCCCCCGCGGCAGCTCACCGCGGGGGCGTCGTCGTTCCCGGGATCTTTTCGGGTGGTTCGTGAACCTTTTCCGGCCGCGGCGGTAATCACAGGTGTCCGGCGGAACGCGAGACCGCGCCCCGCTCACCCGAAGGAGCGATCACCGAATGACCGCTGTGTGCGTCCCCGCGCCGCCCGCGGCCGACGACGCCACGCTGATCCGGCGCTCCCTGACCGAGCCCGAGGTCTTCGCCGAGCTGTTCGACCGGTACGCGCCCGCGGTGCACCGCTACGCCGTACGGCGGCTCGGTCCCGACGCGGGCGAGGACGTGGTGTCCGAGACGTTCCTCGCCGCGTTCCAGCACCGGCACCGCTACGACCTGGAGCGGGCGGACGCGCGGCCCTGGCTGTACGGCATCGCCTCGAACGTGATCGGCAAGCGCCGGCGCGACGAGGTCTCGCTGTACCGGGCGTACGTCCGCAGCGGCGTGCACCCGGCGGAGGTGTCCGGCGGACTCGTCGAGCACCAGGCGGACACCCTGGCGGTCAACCGGCCGCTGGCCGCCGCGCTGCTGCGGCTCAGGGCGGGGGACCGGGACGTGCTGCTGCTGACGGCGTGGGCGGAGCTGTCGTACGAGGAGACCGCGGCCGCGCTCGGCATCCCCGTGGGGACCGTGCGCTCCCGGCTCAACCGCGCCCGCAAGAAGATCCGCGAGGAGCTGGAGGACCGTCATGGATGAGCTGGAGCGGGTGCGCCGCCTCTGGTCCGGCGTCCCCGAGCCCGGCGAGGACGCGCTGTCCCGCGCCCGCGCCGGCCTCCTCCGCGCCGCCGAGGCCGAGTCGCGCCCGCGCTCCCGCCTGTCCGCCCTGCTCACGCGGTACGGCCCGGGCCGCGCCCGACTCCTGCCCGGCCGCGCGCCGTACGGCGTGGCGCGGCGGCGCCGGATGGGGGCGCGGCTGGCGGTCGCGGGGGCGCTGGCGGCGGCCCTGACGGCCGGGCCCGTGGTGGTCGGCGGCGCCCCGGGGACGCGGCCGGGGGCCCGCGACCTGCTCGCGCGGGCCGCGGCGGCCGCCGCCGCCGAGCCGGAGCTGACGCCGAAGCCCGGGCAGTACGTCCACACCGTCAGCCTGGAGAAGTACACCGTCTACGCGCACACCGGGAAGAAGACCGTCGCCTGGATCGGCGGCGGCCGGATCCAGGAGTGGCTGCCCGCCGGCGGTTCCGGCGTCCTGCTGCGGCGTGAGGTGGAGAACGCCCCCGAACCCCTTCCCGGCCACCCCCTGCCCCCCGAGGCGTGGAGGACGAAGGACAGGACCTCGGACATCGTGTACGACGCCTGCACCACCGGCACCCCGCCCGAGCTGTGGCGCGAGCGCGCGGGTGAGTGGCCGGCCGATCCGGTACGGCTGCGCGAACGCCTGCTCGCGGTCAGCGCCAAGGGCGGGATGGCCGGGCGGCCCGACGCGGTGCGGCTGTGGAGACAGGTCACCGCCCTGGCCGGCGACAACCTGCGGCCCAGCCTGCGCAGCGCGCTGTTCACGGTCGCGGCGGGGATCGACGGCGTCACCGTCGTGCCCGACACCGCGGACGCGGCGGGCCGGCGCGGGATCGGCGTCGCGATGGAGGAGGAGGACGGCGTCCGCAGCGAAATGATCTTCGACCGGGAGACGTACCGGTACCTCGGCCAGCGCCTGACGAGCACGCGGGAGCACACGATCGAGATCGGCGGCCCCTCCTTCGTCCGGCCGGCGGGCCTGACGCTGGTCTCCGAGGCGCAACTGTCCATCGAGGTCGTCGATCGGGTGCCGAAACCCGCTCCCGGCGCCTCCCGCATGAAGATCCCCTGCTGACCCTGCCGACCCTGCCGACCTGGCCTGGTCCGGTCTGACCTGACCGGGTCCGCCCGCCGCCCCCTTTTCCGATCTCCGCCCCTTTCCGATCTCCGACCCGCTGAACCGCTGATCCGCCGCTCCGGTGGAGTCCCGCCGTGAGCTCTGTCCGGCGTGCCCGCGAACGGCGCGCCCGGCCCACCGGCCCGCCGCCCGGCGGAGCCGTACCGAAGTTCACATCCTGTGGAAGAAGGCCCGCATGAAACTGAGGATCGCCCTCGCCGCCCTGCTGCTCGTGTCCGCCTGCGGCGGCACCGCGCCCGCCTCCGAGGTCGCGAGCGCGGGCGGGACGAAGACGCCGGCGTCCCCGGCCGCGAAGGGCTCCGGGGACGACCCGATGCTCGCCCACGCCAAGTGCATGCGGCGGGAGGGCGTCGCCGACTACCCCGACCCCGGCTCGCCCGACCAGGGCAAGTACTCCACGCCGCCCCCGGACGAGGCCGTGCGCGTCCGGTACGAGAAGGCGATGAAGGCCTGCATGAAGGAGATGGAGGCCGGGCGGGAGGCCGCCCCGCCGCCGGACGCCGCCGAGCTCGACCGGCTCACGAAGTACGCCGAGTGCTACCGCAAGCGGGGCATCGAGGTGAAGGGTCCCGACCCCAGCAACGGCGAGATCCGGTTCGGCGCCGCCTCCGAGGCCGAGCACGACGCGGCCGAGAAGGCGTGCTCGCCCTTCAGGGCGGGGAAGTGAGGAGGATCCTCCTCGCCGTCGCCGCGCTCGTCGTGCTGGGCGCGGGGGTGACCGTGTGGCGGCTCTCGGCGACGACGCCGACCGCCGCGGCCCCCGCGTCCGCCCCGGCGGGGGCGACCGTCCCCATCACGCGCGGGGACCTGGTGGACACGGTCACGGCCGGCGGGACCCTCGGCTACGCCGACCGGCGCGACCTGGCCGCCGGCCGCGCCGGAGTGGTCACCTCCGTCCCCGCCGAGGGCACGCTGATCCGGCGCGGCAAGGCGCTGTACCGGGTGGACCGCGAGCCCGTCGTGCTGATGTACGGCACGCTCCCGCTCTACCGGGACCTGCGGCACGGGGTGAAGGACGGCCCGGACGTCCGCCAGCTCGAACGCAACCTCCGCGCCCTCGGCCACGGCGACGGCCTGACCGTGGACCGGCACTTCTCCCTCGGCACGGCGCGAGCCGTACGCCGCTGGCAGAAGGCGGCCGGCCTGCCCCGCACCGGCGAGGTGACGGCGGCCCAGGTCGTCTTCCTGCCCGGTCCGGTACGGCTGGCACGCGCCCGCCTCGCGGTGGGCGAGAAGGTCTCGGCGGGGGCGGCGGCGCTCACCGTCACCGGCACCCGGCGCACGGTGACCGTCGAGCTGGACGTGAGCCGCCGGGAGGTCGCGAGGAAGGGGGCGCGCGTGAACGTGGAGCTGCCCGGCGGGCGGAGCGTCGCCGGCGAGGTCGCCCGCGTGGGCCGCGTCGCCGTACGGTCCACCGCCAAGGAGAACGCCCTGGTCGTGCGGGTGGAGATCGACGTCCCGGCGCGCCTGGCCGGGGGCTTCGACCAGGCCCCGGTGGTCGTGGGGTTCAGCATCAGGCTGCGGCGCGGCGTGCTGTCCGTGCCGGTGGAGGCGCTGCTCGCGCTGCGCGAGGGCGGCTACGGCGTCGAGTTGCACGGTCCCGGCGGGCGCCGCGTCGTCCCCGTCACCCCCGGCGCGTACGGCGGGGGCCGGGTCGAGGTCAGCGGGCCCGGCGTGACCGAGGGAGCGCAGGCGGGGGTGCCGGCGCGATGAGCCCCGTCATCTCGTTGTCCCGGGTCACCAAGGTCTATCCGGGGAACGTCACGGCCCTGCGCGGCGTGGACCTGACCGTGGAGCGGGGCGAGTCGCTGGCCGTCGTCGGGCCGTCCGGGTCCGGCAAGTCCACGCTGCTCCAGATCGTCGGCACGCTGGACCGGCCCACCTCGGGCACGGTCACCATCGCCGGGCACGACGTCGGGACCCTGTCCGACCGGGGCATGTCGGCGCTGCGGGCGCGGAGCATCGGGTTCGTGTTCCAGCGGTTCCACCTGGCCCCGGGCCTGTCGGCGCTGGAGAACGTCGCCGAGGGGCTGCTGTACGGCGGCGCCCCGCGCGGGGAGCGCCGGAACCGCGCGGCCGAGGCGCTGGAGCGGGTGGGCCTCGCGCACCGCCTGGGGCACCGGCCCGACCAGCTCTCCGGTGGGGAGCGTCAGCGCGTCGCGATCGCCCGCGCGGTGGTCGGGAACCCGCCGATCCTGCTCGCGGACGAGCCCACGGGCAACCTCGACTCGGTCGCGGGGGAGGTGGTCGTGGAGATCCTCACCCGGCTGAACGAGCAGGGGACCACGCTCGTCGTCATCACCCACGACCCCGAGGTCGCCGCCCGCTTCGGCCGCCGCGCCGCCGTACGCGACGGGCGGCTCATCGGCGCGGACCCGGCCCCCGGCGAGCCGCCGCCCGCCGGGCCGCCGCCGGTGACCGCGCCCGTGACCCCGCCGGTTGCCCCGCCCGTGTCCGCGGAGGAGGGCGGAGCGCGATGACGCCCGGAGAGCCGGTGGGGGAACGGCTGACGCCCGCGCGGTTGCGGGCGTCGGACCTGGCCAGGCTGGGGATGACCGGGCTGCGGACGCGGCCGGGGCGGGCGGTGCTGTCGGCGCTGGGGATCGCGATCGGCATCGCCACGATGATCGCGGTCGTGGCGATCTCCGAGTCGTCCCGGGCCGACCTGCTGCGGCGGCTGGACACGCTCGGCACCAACCTGCTGCGGGTCCAGGCCGCCCGGTCGTTCACCGGCGAGGAGTCACGGTTGCCGGTCGGGGCCGAGCGCATGGTCGCCCGGATCGCCCCGGTGACCTCGGTCGCCGCCGTCGGCCGCACCGAGGCCGCGGTGCTGCGGAGCGACCGGATCCCGAAGGCGGAGACCGGCGGGATCGCGGTCCAGGCCGTCACCGGGGACCTGCTGGGCACCCTCGGCGGGAGCGTGCGGGCCGGGACGTGGCTGAACGCCGCGACCGAGCGGTACCCCGTCGTCGTGCTCGGCTCGGTCGCCGCCGAACGGCTGGGAATCTTGGAGCCGGGGCGCGTGGTGTGGCTCGGGGACCGCTGGTTCACGGTCGCGGGACTGCTGGACCCGATGCCGCTGGCCCCGGAGATCGAGCGGTCGGCGCTGGTCGGGGCCCCGGCGGCGAGGGCGTACCTCGGCTTCGACGGCCACCCGACGACGATCTACGAACGCTCCCCTGACGCGGCGGTGGAGGAGGTCCGGGCCGTGCTGCCCCGCACCGTGAACCCGGAGAACCCCGGCCAGGTCGAGGTCAGCCGCCCGTCCGACGCCCTCGCGGCCAAGGCGGCGGCCGGGGCGGCGTTCACCGACCTCCTCCTGGGGCTGGGCGCGGTGGCCCTGTTCGTCGGCGGGGTCGGCGTCGCCAACACCATGGTCGTCTCGGTGCTGGAACGGCGGGGCGAGATCGGGCTCCGGCGCGCCCTCGGCGCCACGCGGGGGCAGATCAGGATCCAGTTCCTCACGGAGGCCCTGCTGCTCACCCTGCTCGGCGGCGTCCTCGGCGTGCTCCTGGGCGCCCTGGTCGGGGCGGGGTACGCGATCGCCACCGGCCTGCCCGCCGTGCTGCCGCTCTGGGCGTTCGGCGCGGCCCTGGCCTCGGCGCTGGCGGCGGGCCTGGTCGCCGGCCTCTACCCGGCGGTCCGCGCCGCGCGTCTCCCCCCGACCACCGCCCTCGCGGGCGCCTAGCGCCCAGCCGTACGGCGGGCGCCCGGGCGTCCGGCGGGGGGACGCCGCCGCGGGGTCTAGCCCGGCGGGACGGTCCGGGGGTCGCTCACGAGCGAGGACCACCAGGACCGGAGGTCCTCGCGGGCCTCGGTGAGCTCGCGCTCGCCGGGGCCGTGAGCCGTCAGCGTGAGCGTCACCGGGGCCGGCGCGGAGGAGTCGAGCGGCGCGTGGGAGGTGAAGACCAGCAGGCCCCGGCCGGGGCGCGCGGTGGCGATGTCGTGCTGGAAGCGGCCGGAGTGCCGGGTCTCGCCCGGGAAGCGGTCGCGGACGGCCGCCAGGGTGGCGTCCGGGGCGGCCAGGCCCTCCAGGCGGAGCGTGGCGCGGTCCTCGCCGGGGTGGTGCTCCAGGTAGTGGCGGAGCTGCTGGAGGAAGCACACCCAGCCCTGCTCGATGTCGTCGTAGGCCCCGTCGTCGGGCAGGGAGCCGGGCCGGGCCACCCGGACCAGCGTGCCGGTCCCCTCGGCGAGGAGGGTGATCTTCTGTCCCTGGGCCCCGTCGTCGAGCAGGATCTCGCCGGGCGGGCTCGGCTTGGCGTGGTCCACGTAGATGAAGCGGATCTCCTCGTCCAGGCCGTCGTACTCCCACCCGTGCCAGCGCCGGATCTCGGCGGGCTCGGTCAGCGCCCGCCACACCGCCTCTCGCGGCGCGCCCACGCTCACCTCGACGCGGAAGGGTTTCTGCTCGGCCATGACGTGCCTCCCTCACGGCGGCGGATGTCCCGCCCCGAGACTAGAGCGGGCCGCCGGACCCGGCCAGGCCCGAAACCCGCGGGAGCGGCGGGGCCGCTGGGTACGTTGGGTACGTTGGGTAAACGTGCAGGCAGGAAAGGCCCAAGAGGCCAGAGGGGCCCGAGAGACCCGAGAGACCCGAGAGACCCGGGGGACCGCGGCGGCCCGTCTTCTCGGCGTGGCCGGGGGAGCCGGGGTGCGCGCGGCGGTAGGCGGGCATGGCGCGATGCTCGCCGCGCTCACGCTGGCGCTGGCGTTGCGGGCCCTGGCCGTGCTCGGATATCCGCCCGCGCTGTGGTTCTGGGCGGACTCGTTCACCTATGTCCGGGCCGCCCTCGATCCCGAGCCGGCCGCCTACCGCACCGTCGGCTACTCGTTCCTGCTCAAGCTGCTCGAACCGCTCCACGACGCGGGCGCGGTCGCCGTACTCCAGCACCTCATGGGCCTGGTCCTCGCGGTCGTCGTCTACGCGCTGCTGCGGCGCTCCCTGCCCGGGTGGGCGGCCACGCTGCTCGTGACGCCGCTGCTGCTGGACGAGTTCCAGATCCTGCTGGAACACATGATCATGGCGGAGACGCTGTTCACGGCCCTCGTGACCGGCGCGGTGGCCGTGCTGCTCCGCGCTCCCCGGCCGGGCGTCGCGGACGCCGTCGCCGCCGGGGCCATGCTGGGCGCGGCCGTGACCGTCCGCACCGTCGCCCTGCCCCTCGTGCTCCTGGCCCTGGCCTGGCTGCTGGTACGGCGGGCCGGGTGGCGGCCGGTGCTCGCCGGGGCGCTGGCGGCGGCGGTCCCGCTGGTGGCGTACCTCACGTGGTTCCGCGTGGAGCGGGGGGTGTTCGCGCTGTCCCAGGCCGAGGGGATCTTCCTGTACGCGCGGACGACCACCTTCGCCGACTGCGACCGGATGCGGCCCCCGCCCGCCGAGGCCCGGCTGTGCCCGGGCACCCCGCCCGGCTCCCGCCCCAAGCCCGCCCGCTGGATCTGGGACGCGTCCTCGCCGCTCAACCACCTGCCGAAGGGCTCCGACCGCAACGGCCTGGCCGGGGACTTCGCCCGCCGCGCCATCCTCGCCCAGCCCGGCGATTTCCTCCGCGCCGGACTGGCCGACCTCGCGCCGGTCTTCCGCTGGCCGCGCCGCGACCCCGTGCCCATCCCGGGCAACCCCTACGAGTTCCCGAGCGCGTCCCGTCCCCTGCGCGGCGCCTCCGCCGAGGCCGCCCGCGCCTACCACGACGGGCCGCCCGAGACCCGGGTGGCCGAGCCGTACGCCGGGTGGCTGCGGGCCTACCAGCGCTGGGGGTACCTGCCCGGGCCGGCGCTGGCGGCGCTGCTGCTCGCCGGCCTGGGCGGGATCGTGATCAGCCGCCGCCGGGCCGAGATCCTCCTGCCGTGGGCCACGGCGGTGGCGCTGCTGGCGCTGCCGCCGTTCATCGTCGGCTTCGACCTGCGCTACGCCATGCCCGCGGTGCCCGCGGCCTGCCTGGCCGCGGGTCTCGCGCTCGACCGGTCGGCGTGGACCCGCCGGACCCGACGGTCCGCCGGATCCGGGGGGTCCGGCGGGGTCAGCTCGGGCGGGTGGAGTCGGCGGCGAGGGTCAGCTCGTCCAGGTGCCGCATGACGTCCTCGGTGACGAAGTCGTTCGCGCGGTGGCGGCGCCGGCCCGTGCCGCCCTTCTGCCACGGGCGCGGCCCGTCGAGCGGGCGGTACTCCACCCCGAGCGCGTCCAGCCGCCGCAGGTGCCGCGGCAGCCGTTCCTCCACGTCCGCCGCCTGGCCCGACCAGGCCACCTGCGCCAGCGCGCAGCCGCGCGGCCAGGCGCGGTAGTCCAGCGTGCGGGCGTCGGGGATGCGCTCCGACCAGAGCTGGAACTGCGTGCCCAGCACCCGCTCCGCCGCCTCGGCGGACCACTCCGCCGGGACGGGCCGGAAGGACGCCACGGCCGACAGCGGCAGCGGACCGGCGATCGCCAGCGGCTCGTCCGGGCCCTCGACCTCCGAGTAGTCGAAGTACGTCGGCAGCACCGGCGTCATCACCACGTCGTACCCGGCCTCGGCGGCGCGCCGCGCGACGCCCTCGCCGCGCCAGGCCATCACGATCGAGTCGGGCCGCAGCGCCCCGCTCACGAACGCCTCGTCCCACACCACCGCCCGGCTCCCGTGCGCGCTGAGCACGTCGGCGAGCTGGAGCAGGAAGTGCGCGTGCAGGTCGCCCGGCCCGGCCAGCCCCAGCTCACGCTGGTAGGCCACGATCTCGGGGTTGGCCGCCCAGTCGTCGAGCACGCACTCGTCGCCGCCGAGGTGGAAGTACGGCGTGGGCCCGAGCGCGTCGATCCACTCCTCGATGACCCCGGCCAGGAAGGCCACGGTCGGCTGGAGCGGCGACAGGATGTCCGGCGAGATGCCCCAGCGGGTCCACACCGCGTGCTCGGCCCCCGGGCGCGCGCTCAGCTCGGGGTAGGCGGCCAACAGCGCGGCGGCGTGGCCGGGCACGTCCAGCTCCGGCACCACGGTCACGCAGCGGGCGCGGGCGTACGCGGCGATCTCCGACAGGTCGGCGAGGGTGTAGAAGCCGCCGTGCGGGGTGCCGTCGAACTCCTGCGGCTCGCCCTTGTGGCTGACCACGGTCTCAAGCCGGTGCGAGGCGATCTCGTGCAGGCGCGGGTGCCGGCGGCTCTCCACGCGCCAGCCCTGGTCGTCCACGAGGTGCAGGTGCAGCCGGTTGAGCTTGTGCACCGCCATCAGGTCGATCATGCGCAGCACCTCCCGCTTGGGGAAGAAATGCCGCGCAACGTCCAGGTGGGTGCCCCGCCACGGGTGGGCGGGGGAGTCCTCCACCCGCCCGCACGGCACCGCCCACCGCACCCCGGGCAGCGCCGCCGCCCGGAACGCGTCGTCGGGGAGCAACTGCCGCAGGGTCTGGGCGGCGTAGAACGCGCCCGCCCGGTCTCCGGCGAGGATCTCGATCCGCTCGGGGGTGATCGTCAGTTCGTACGCTTCGGGTCCGAGCTCGTCCTTCTCGGCGACGGTGATGCCTGGGCCGTCGCCGAGCGGGAGCACGGCGAGCGCCAGCCGTACGGCGTCGGCGAAGGGGCCGGAGACCCCGGCCGAGGAGGAGAAGACGAACTCACCGGGTTCAGGGCGCGCCACACGGGGCGGGGGGAGCAGGTCATGCATGTTCAGATCATGTCAGGTAGTCGCGCAGCCCATCCGCGATGGCCTCGGCGATGCGCTGGCGCCCCTGCGGGGTGCGCATCTTGGCGAGGTCTCCCTGGTTCCGCATGTTCCCGCACTCCAGGAACACCTTGGGGACGGTCGACAGGTTGAGTCCGCCCAGGTCGTCCCGGAAGATCAGGCCCTTCTTGCCGATGTAGGTGGAGTAGGCGTAGCCGGCCTCGTGGAAGGCGTCGCGGATGTCGTAGGCGAGCCGCTGCGACTGCTTGACGACCTTGTCCACCGGGCCGTTCACCGGCTTGGGCCCGATCACGTGGAACCCGTGCTGGCCCGCGCCCGCGCCGTCGGCGTGCACGGAGATCGCGACGTCCGCCTTGGCCTTGTTGCCGATGGCCGCCCGCTCGGTGATGCACGGCCCGACGCCGGAGTTGTTCTTGCGGGTCATGACGACCTTCGCGCCCTCGGCCTTGAGGATCTTCGCCAGGCGCTGCGACACGTCCCAGGTGAAGGACGCCTCGCTCAGGCTGCCCCCGGCCGTGCCGGTCGTGTCACACGGCTTGCGCTGCGTGATCACGTCCACCTGCTTGTTGATGATCTCCGGGTGGGCGGCGTTGCCCCCGTTGTGCCCCGGGTCGATCACCACCGACTTCCCGCGCAGCGAGCCCTCCTCGGCCATCGTCCGCGGGGCCGTGGGCGCGGACGGCGACGGCACGACGGGCAGCCGCCCCGCCGGAGACACCTCCGACGAGCCCGCGGACGCCGCGGGAGACTCCCCGGCCCCGTTCTCACCGCCCCCGCACCCGGCCACCCCGAGCGCGCACGCGCCCGCCAGCAGCGCCCCGATCACACGCCCTCTCAACGTCGCCCCCACCTGTCGCCGCCCATGGTCAATCATCCAACCTACGCTCGCACAGGTAATGACCGAGGCGAAATCACCCCACCCATCCCCACCCGATCCGTACACCCCACCCCAAACCCTCCACCCCGAAGCCACAGGCGACCGCCCGGCCGGAGCGCGTGATCAAAGCGCGTGATCAAAGTGCGCGATCACGGCGAGGGCCGGGCCCGGGGCCGGCGGTCAGTCGGGGACGGGGGTGGCGGGGGCCTGGGCGGGCGGGCCGGCGGCGGGCTGTTCGGGCGTGTGGGTGGAGCGTTTCGCGGAGGACGCGGCGGCGGCTTCGGCCTGTTTCGCCGAGGTCTGGCGGGCCGGGCGGTCGGCGTGCTTGGCGGCGGGCTTCTTGGTCTGACGGTCGGCGGGCCTGGCGTGGGACTGGTCGGCCGGCCTGGCATGGGGCCGGCCGGCGGGTACGGCGGGCGCCTCGTCGGTGGCGCGGGCCTGGGCGGCGGGCGCCGCGTCGGGCCGGTCGGCCGGGCTCGGGCGGGCCTTTCCTGAGGCGGGGACCTGGCGGTCTTCGCCGGGGGCGGCCGGGGCTCCGTCCGCCTCGCCGGAGGTCTCGGCCGCGGATTCGGCGGGCTCGGGCTCGGGCCGGGGCGCGTGCTCCCCGGCGGCCCCCGGACCCGGGGGAGAGTGCTCGGCGGGCGCGGGCGCGCGGAGGGCGGCGAGGACGGCGGCCAGGGCCGTGGCGTCCTCGGCGTCCAGCCCCAGCAGGACGCGCGGGCGTCCCAAGGGGTGGTCGATGGAGTGCGTGACGTATCCGGCCACGCTCTCGCCGCCACCGCCTCCGCCCCGGATCGCGCGCCAATGCGCCCAGGCCCTTTCGAGCTCGGCCGCCGCCCGTTGCGCGCAGGACACCAGTTCTGGATTTCGCACGTGGACCCCCCAGTGCTTCCCCGTCCGGGCGCCGTTCGCGGCGCCACCGGCAGTGATAGCACGCCGGTCCGGCCCCGCGCCGGGTTATCTCCGACTCTCATCCGCGCCCTGCCCGATCCGCCCGCATTCCTCCGCGAATGCACCCAACCCCTCACCCGAGCCCCCGCCGCCCCGAGGCCCCGACCCTCGCCGTGATCATGCAGTTTTAAGCACACCGTGTGCTTAAAACTGCATGATCACGACGAGGGAAAGGGAGAGGCGGAGGCGCGAGCGAGCCCGGCGGGGGGCGAGCGGTGGGCGTGCGAAAGGACGTGGGTGGGACCGGTCCCGAGGTGTGCCGGTCCGCGCCGGGAACGGGGAGCCAGGCACGCCGGGGCCGCTCCATGCCGAGGCCGGCGTGCCCGCCAGGGGTCCACGCGGACACCAGAGATTCGTCGGCCGCACCCGGCGTCAGCCGTACGGAATGAAGGGCGCGATCAGGGCAGACGGGTGAGCAGGCGGACCGGCGGATGGGCGGGCCCGGCGGTCGCGCGGGGCCGGGCGGGCGGGCGGCCCGGCAGGCGGGCGAATGGAAGGAGGCGGGGCGAACCGGCGGATGGGCACGCCGGCGGACGGACGGACAAGCGGACGGGCAGGCGGGCACCCTGGCGGACGGGCGGGTCGTCGGGTGAGGCTCGCCTGGGGACGGGGTCGCTTCGTTGAGCCGGCGGAGGGGGCGGCGGAGGGGGGCGGTGGAGGGGGCGGGTGGGTCAGGCGGGGGCGGGGCCGGTGCTGCGGCGGACCACCAGGCGGGGGGTCACCAGGCGGAGGCGCGAGGACTTGGCGGGGTCGGCGATGCGGTCGCAGAGGAGGGCGGCGGCGGCGCGGCCCATGGAGCGGCGCGGCTGGTCCACGCTCGTCAGGGAGATGTGGTTGACCGAGGCCAGGTGGGTGTTGTCGTAGCCCACGACGGACAGGTCCTCGGGGACGCGCAGCCCCAGTTCGGCGGCCACGGTGAGGGCGCCCACGGCGGCGACGTCGTTGGGGGCGAAGATCGCGGTGGGGCGGGGGTCGTGGGCCAGGAGGGCGCGGGCGGCCCGCCGTCCGCCCTCCTCGGTGAAGTCCCCCGACTCCACCAGGACGTACGGCGTGAGCCCGGCGGCGCGCATCGCGTCCAGGTACCCGTCGCAGCGGGCGCGGGCGGCCGACGAGGCACCGCCCTCGATGTGGGCGATGCGGCGGTGGCCGAGCTGGGTCAGGTGCTCCACGGCGAGGCGGGCGCCGAGTTCGCCGTCGTCCACCACGATGTCCACGCCGGACAGGTCCACCTCGCGCTCGCCCACGACGACGGTGGGGGTGTAGGCCGCGGCGTCGGCCAGCGCCTCGCTCGCGGGGACCACGCCCAGGAGCACGAGCCCGTCCACGCGGAGCTCCAGGAACGCGTCCACGGCCTCGGCCTCGAACATCGGGTCGAAGCGGCCGCTGCCGATCAGCAGCCGCAGCCCCTCCCCGTGCAGGTTCTCCTGCAGCCCGTCGAGGAACTCGGCGAAGAACGGGTTGTGCAGGTCCGCGACGAGCGCGCCGATCAGGTGGGTGCGCCCCTCGACCAGGCTCCGGGCCACGGCGTTCGGCCGGTACCCCAGCTCCCTCGCCGCCCGCAGCACCGCCTCGCGCCGGTGCTCGCTCACATGCGGCGAGCCCCGCAGCACCAGCGATACCAGCGACTTGGACACCCCGGCGCGTTCGGCCACGTTCCGGATCGTGGGCCGGGGCCGCGGCGCGGGGAACACCTCGTTCTCAGGCGGGTTCAGCGGACCGTCCTCGGCGGATGCACGCGCTTTCACCTTTGTGCCCGACATGGCTCTCCCACGGGAATCGGCGTCGTCACTACACCAAACGACCGATTGCTCCAGAGGGTACGGGTGAGTCCGATCTCTGTTTCCGGGACGGGAGTTCCCGTCGTGACGCACGCCCTGTCCCGCGTTTACCGGCAGGCGGATCTCTCTCGGATACCCTGCATGTGTGGCAGCCACATCGCGATCGGCCGATACGCCCAGGCCCGGCCGGAGGGATTCCGAACGCCCGGCCCGGCGGCGGCTCAGCGTCGATCGGCGGCGCGAGGAGCTGATCAGCGCGGCGCTCCAGTTGTTCAGCACCAAGGACGCCGAGAGCGTGTCCATCGACGACGTGGCGGCGCTGGCCGGGGCGTCGAGGGCGCTGGTCTACCACTACTTCGGGGGCAAGCAGGAGCTCTACATGGCCGCGCTGCACAGCGCCGCCGAGGAGCTCCAGGAGCGGCTGCGGCCGAAGGCGCCCGGGCGCCCGCTGGACCAGCTCGCGGCGGGGCTGACGCGCTACTTCGACTTCGTGGAGGCCCACCAGGCCGGGTTCGCGGCGCTGCTGCGCGGCGGCCCGAGCAACCGGGCGGGCGAGGTCGGCGAGACGATCGAGAACGTCCGCCAGAGCCTGTTCACGATGATCCTGGAGAACATGTCCGCGCCGACGTCCAACCCGGTGCTGCGCACGACCCTCCGGTCCTGGATCGCCGCCGTGGAGACCGCCGGCCTGGACTGGCTGGAGCACCGCGACGTCGAGCGCCCCCGGCTGGAGAAGATGCTGGTCGACTACATGATCGCGCTGCTCGGCGTCGCCGCGAACCACGACCCCGAGGTCCACGAGCTCTTCGACCGCCTCATCCACGACCAGTTCGACTAGCCGCCCCGCCGCGTTCTCCCCGCGCTCGCGAGCCCGCCGTACGGCCTGAGCCCGGCACCTCGCGGGGCGGGCGCCGTACGGCGACCGGCGGCGGTGACCACCGGTGATCGGCGGCGGGCGGGGAGCGCGGGCGGAACGTGGCAGGCGCGCCCGCGGGGTGCGAGCGCGCCTGTGTTCCCCCCTACGTCTGGTTCCGCCGTTACTCCGAGCGCTGTTGCGGGATGCCCGCGAGCAGCGCGCGGACCTCCGTCTCGCGGTAACGTCGGTGCCCGCCGAGGGTCCGGATGGACGTCAACTTGCCCGCCTTCGCCCACCGAGTGACGGTCTTGGGGTCGACGCGGAACATCGTTGCGACCTCAGCCGGGGTGAGCAGTGGCTCGGCCTCGGGTGTACGAGCTGACATGTGTGCGGCCTCTCCTCCGTGTGGACCGGCGACAGCGATCCTGCGACTAACTTGGCGCTTGCACGGATGTCCCCCTATGGGCCCGTGTGTGAGGTTTTTCGGGACCATATGCGGCATCACCCGATGTGACCATACAACCACGTAGTGCGATTGGCGAGCCCTTGGGCGTAAACAGTCGCCGACGTGTTGCTGTCACGCTGCGTGATTCTAGCGACACGATTCGTGGTATCGCGTTGAAAACCGCAAAACCGGTCAGGTCGCAGAACGGAGTTTCTATCCGTGCGGGGCGGACCGTGGGCGTTTTGTTGCTAGTTGGCCGATTCCAGCGCCTGCACGGCGCGCCAACGGGCTGTTACCCGCTGATACATCGCGACGGCTACTTCTTCCTGACCCGCGTCCAGACCGCTCAGCGCGGCGGTCACCTCGGCCACGGACTGGTCGCTCCGCAGCGCCTCGTCGTCGAGCAGGTGGACCAGGCCGCCGTAGTCGAGTTCGACGAGCGAGTGGGGGTGGAACTCCTCCAGCCACCGGCCGACCTCTTCGACCTGGGTCACCGTGACGATCTCGCCCAGATTGCGGCGGATCACGCCCAGCGCCCGCGCCACCCGCCGCCGCGCGTCCGCCATCGACGTCACGTAGATCAGGTTCCGCGTCGGGGTCGCGGTCGTGGCCCCCGAGTCCCGGGCCGCCGCCTGCTGTTGCTGCTGTTCCGCCGCGGCCGGCCCGCCGAGCACCAGCCAGCGCTCGGAGGAGTCGAACGGCACGAACCAGGGAGTGGGGACGTTCCAGTTGCTGCTGAGGATGTGGGTGCGCAGCGCCGACGCCCCGCCCCGCTCCTTGTAGCGCTCGAAGTCCGAGGCCACCATCTCCACGACCGGCGCGGGCACGAAGGACTCCAGCAGGTTCGCCGGCACGCTGCCCCGGAAGCGCGTGAACTCCAGCCACGACCGCAGCCGCGTCTGCCACGGGCAGACGTACAGCCGGTCCTCGATGCGGCGCAGGTAGGCGTTGCGGCTCTCCCGGTCCGGCGCGACGATCGGCGGCACCGCCAGCAGCCGCCGTACGGCGTCGCGGTGCTCGACGGACAGGGACTCGGCGCGGCGGGGGCGGGTCTCGGAGACGGCGTAGGCGGCCCACGCCGTGCGCTCGGGGTCGGTGAAGGCGGACAGCGGCTCGTACACGCGGAGGTACGCGCTATAGGGCAGCACCTGTGTCCTCCTCTGGCGCGTCCGGCCCGCCTCGGGAGCGGGCCCGCTGGGTGGCTGGCGGGGTGAGCCTGGGAGTGCTCCGTGCGCAAGAGTAGCGTTCGCGGCCGGTTGGTCCCCTTCCATCCTCGCCGATCTCGGGCCCGCGCGGGAAGGAAGCGGGAGGGAAGCGGGAGGGAACCCGGCGGGATCGCGGCCCCGCATCTCACGAGGTGGGACGGACGGCCCTCGGGCGTGATCATCAACGGAGGCGCGGATACGCTGGCATCAGTTGCCGCCGCGATGGAGTGGCGGACCGAACGACCGGGAGTCACCACCGTGACTGACGTCTTCCCGGGCCTGCCCAAAACCTCCGGGCAGCCCAGAAATCCCGGGGCCAACAGCACCCCGAACGGCCACGAGCAGGTTGTGTTCTGCTCGGACGAGCGCAGCGGACTGTACGCGATCATCGCGATCTACAGCACCGCGCTCGGCCCCGCCCTGGGCGGGACGCGGTTCTACCCCTACGAGAGCGAGTCCGCCGCGCTCGCCGATGTGCTCAATCTCTCACGGGCCATGGCGTACAAGAACGCGATGGCCGGGCTCGACCTCGGCGGCGGCAAGGCCGTGATCATCGGCGACCCGTCGCGGGACAAGTCCGAGGCGCTGCTGCGGGCCTACGGCAGGTTCGTGCAGTCCCTGGGCGGGCGCTACTACACCGCCTGCGACGTGGGCACCTACAGCGAGGACATGGACATCGTCGCCCGCGAGTCCCGCTACGTGACCGGCCGCACGCCGGCCCACGGCGGCGCCGGTGACTCCTCCATCCTCACGGCGTACGGCGTCTACCAGGGGATGCGGGCCGCGGCCGACCACACGTGGGGCGCGACCAGCCTGTCCGGGCGCCGGGTCGGCGTCGAGGGCGTGGGCAAGGTCGGGCACCGGCTCGTCGGGCACCTGATCGAGGACGGCGCCGAGGTCGTGGTCTGCGACGTGGACGAGCGCGCGATCGAGCGGCTCAGGGCGCTGTATCCCCAGGTCGAGGTGGTCGACGACCAGGCCGCGCTGACCGCGTCCGACATCGACGTGTACGCCCCCTGCGCCCTCGGCGGGGCGCTGGACGACGACACGGTGGCGCGCCTGCGGGCCAAGGTGGTCTGCGGCGGCGCGAACAACCAGCTCGCGCACGCCGGGGTGGAGAAGCAACTCGCTGACCGGGGAATTCTCTACGCCCCGGACTATGTTGTGAACTCCGGAGGGGTCATCCAGGTGTCGGACGAGATCGAGGGCTTCGACATGGACCGCGCGCGGTCCAAGGCGAGCCAGATCTTCGACATCACCCGGAGGATCTTCACCATCGCGGCGGAAGAGGACGTACCTCCGGCCGTCGCCGCGGATCGTCTGGCAGAGAGAAGAATGTCGGAAGTCGGGCGTCTTAGGGGCATTTGGCTTAGCAACTGACCGCCGCGCCCCATACGGCGTACCGAGCTGGGCTCAAAACAGGTACGGTTGTAGGCGAACATGGGCTGACGCCAGAGGTCAGGGTGCGTCAGCGTTCGGATAGCGCTAGCGACGAGGGGTCGGGCACGGCCCCGCATGAGGGGGTCGAGCCAATGGGGCGCGGCCGAGCCAAGGCCAAGCAGGTCAAGGTTGCTCGCCGGCTGAAGTACAACAGCGGCGGCACAGATCTTGATCGACTGCGCGAGGAGCTGGGCGTAAACGACGAGGACTCCACCCAGGAGGACGACGTCTACGACCCCTATGACGAGCTGGCCGAGCGATACTCCGACTACGCCGACGACGGCGAGGAGGACGATCGCGAGGACCAGACCTCGCGCCGCTGACGATCCAGTCGGTCAGAACGCGCACGGCACCCGGCCGGCCCGAGAGGGCCCGCCGGGTGTTTGTGTTCGCCCCCGTACCGAGGCTCACCCGCCGGGCGCCGCACGGCTTCCCGCCCATGCCGTACGACCGCGTTCGCCCATGTCCGCCCCATGTCCGCGCATGTCCGCCATGCCGTACGGCGGGGCGGGCGGGCCCGGGCCGTACGGCGGGCGGACGGCGGCGGTCAGGACAGGATGGCGCGGCCCTCGCCGGGGATGACGTCGCCGAGCACCCACGCGGGCAGGCCGCGGTCGGCGAGCAGGGCGATCGCGGCGTCCGCCGACTCGCGGGGGACGATCGCGCACATGCCCACGCCCAGGTTGAACGTGCGGTCCATCTCCTCGTCCGGCACGCCGCCGTGGCCCTGGAGGACCTGGAAGATCGGCGGGACGATCCAGGAGGAGCGGTTCAGCACGGCGTCCACGCCCTTGGGGAGGGAGCGGGCCAGGTTGGCCGCCAGGCCGCCGCCGGTGATGTGGGCGAACGCGTGGACCTCGACGCCCGCGGCCAGCGCCAGGCAGTCCAGGGCGTAGATCCGGGTGGGGGTCAGCAGTTCCTCGCCCAGCGGCCGGTCCAGCTCGGGCAGGTCGGCGTCCAGCGCCAGGCCCGCCCGCTTCAGGACGTAGCGGACCAGGGAGAACCCGTTGGAGTGCACGCCCGAGGAGGCCAGGCCCAGCACCACGTCGCCCGGCCGCACCCGGTCGGGGCCGAGGAGCCGGTCCGCCTCCACGACGCCGGTCGCCGCGCCCGCCAGGTCGTACTCGTCGGCGCCCATGACGCCCGGGTGCTCGGCCGTCTCGCCGCCGCTGAGCGCGCAGCCCGCCTGCCGGCAGCCCTCGGCCACCCCGCCCACGATCGCCGCGATCCGCTCGGGGACGACCTTGCCGGTGGCGATGTAGTCGGTCATGAACAGCGGCTCGGCGCCGCACACCACCAGGTCGTCCACCACCATCGCGACCAGGTCGATCCCGACGGTGTCGTGCCTGTCCATCTCCTGCGCGAGCAGCACCTTCGTGCCCACGCCGTCGGTGGAGGTGACCAGGAGGGGGCGGCGCATGCGGGTCAGCGCCGAGGCGTCGAACAGGCCGGCGAAGCCGCTGGCGTCGTCCACCACCTCCGGCCGGCGGGCGCGCGCCACCTTCGACTTCATCAGCTCGACCGCGCGGTCACCCGCCTCGATGTCGACTCCGGCCGCGGCGTACGAAACTGTCTCGGGCTGATCGCTCACTGGGTCTTTCCGGTCTTTCACTGGCTGGTGGACTCGAGGACGTACTTGCCGACCTTCGTGTCGTCGATCGAGATGGGGTACTTCCCGTCGAAGCAGGCGCGGCAGAGCTTGTCCTCGGGGATCGTGGTGGCCTCCACGAGCTGCGGCAGCGAGATGTAGCCGAGGGAGTCGGCCCCGAGCGACTGGCGGATCTCCTCGACCGACAGGGACCCGGCGATCAGTTCGGCCCTCGTCGCGAAGTCGATGCCGTAGAAGCAGGGCCAGGTCACGGGCGGGCTGGAGATGCGCACGTGCACCTCGGCGGCCCCGGCCTCGCGCAGCATCCGCACGATCGCGCGCTGGGTGTTCCCGCGCACGATCGAGTCGTCCACGACCACCAGGCGCTTGCCCTCGATGATCTCGCGGAGCGGGTTGAGCTTGAGGCGGATGCCGAGCTGCCTGATCGTCTGCGACGGCTGGATGAACGTCCGCCCGACGTAGGAGTTCTTCACCAGGCCCTGGCCGTACGGGATGCCGCTCTCCTCGGCGTAGCCGATGGCGGCGGGGGTGCCGGACTCGGGCGTGGGGATGACCAGGTCGGCCTCGACCGGGTGCTCCCGGGCCAGCCTGCGGCCCACCTCGACCCGGGTGACCTGGACGCCGCGCCCCGCGATGGTGGTGTCGGGCCGGGCCAGGTAGACGTACTCGAACAGGCAGCCCTTGGGCTCGGCCAGCGCGAACCGGCGCGACCGCACGCCGTCCTCGTCGATGGTGAGGAACTCGCCCGGCTCCACCTCGCGCACGAAGTGGGCGCCCACGATGTCCAGGGCGGCGGTCTCGGAGGCGACCACCCAGCCCCGCTCCAGGCGGCCGAGCACGAGCGGCCGGATGCCCTGCGGGTCCCGGGCGGCGTACAGCGTGCGCTCGTTCATGAACACGAGCGAGTAGGCGCCCTTGACCTGCGGCAGGATCTCGGCGGCGGCGTCCTCGACCGAGGACCCGCCCTCGCCGGCGAGCAGCGCGGTCAGCACCTCGGTGTCGCTGGTGGCCGCCAGCTTCCCGGCGGGCAGTCGCGCCGCCAGCTCGGCGGTGTTGATCAGGTTCCCGTTGTGGGCGAGCGCGAGTCCTCCCTCGTCGGTGGACCGCAGCGTCGGCTGCGCGTTCTCCCACACGCTTGAGCCGGTCGTGGAGTACCGGCAGTGCCCGACCGCCAGGTGCCCCTTGAGCGTGGTCAGCACGGACTCGTCGAAGACCTGGGACACGAGCCCCATGTCCTTGTAGACGAGGATGCGGCTGCCCTCGCTGACCGCTATGCCCGCGGATTCCTGCCCGCGGTGCTGCAGCGCGTAAAGCCCGTAGTAGGTGAGTTTCGAGACTTCTTCGCCTGGTGCCCACACCCCGAAGACGCCACAGGCGTCCTTCGGCGCGTGATCATGGGGGTCCAGGTCATGGCTGAGTCGGCCGTCGCCCTTGAGCACCCGCCCAGTCTAGGTGCCCCCTCGGACCTCCGCGGCCCCGCCCCGGTCGATGACACCGGGTCATCGACCGATGACACCGGGTTCCGTTCCGTCGGCCCTGGGCGCGGGGTCAGCGGGCGCTCAGGGCGCGGATGGCGGGCTCGTCGATCGGGTGGTCGTAGACGCGGAGGTCCCGCAGGGCGACGTCGGGGGCGGGCGAGGGGAGCACGTGGAGGGGGCCGAAGGCGGGGAGCAGCGCCCGGGGGAGGCGCACGGCGTCCTCGACCTTCCCGGCCCGGTAGACGCGCAGCCACCGGGCGTCGGCGATGACGGCGATCGGGGTCCAGACGTCGAGCTGCACGGCCTCGCTGTCCACCCATTCCGGGCCCCGCTCGTGGAACGCCTGGGCGCGCAGGCGCGGGGCGTCGGGGAAGACCCACAGGCCCAGGGCGCGGGCGTCGCCCCGGGCCACGGGCCGGTGGAACAGCGTGCGCCACGTGCCGGAGGGGAGGGCGGTCAGCCGCACGTCGAAGGTGATGCTGAGGCCGCGGGCGAGATTCCACGGCGGGGCGAGCTCGACCACCTGGGGCCCGGCCGCCTCGAACCTGCTGAAGTGTTCCGCCATCGGGACCGCCTGATGCCGGGGACTCGCCCCCAGCGTAACCCCGCCCGCGCCGTCACACCGTGTGCCCGGACCGCCCGGCCGACGAGCCCTCGCGGATCAGCTCGCCGGTGAGGTTGCCGTTGGCCGCCGAGGCCAGGAACACGATGAGGCCGGCCACGTCGGCGGCGGTGGACAGCCGCCGCGACGGGGTGCGCGAGGCCATCGTCTCCAGCAGCTCCCGCGGCGGCTCCCAGCCCCGGTCGGTCAGCGTGAACCCGGGCGCGACCACGTTCACCAGCACCCCGTCGGGGCCGGCGTTCCACGCGAGCGCGCGGGCCAGGCCGTGCAGGGCCGACTTGGCGGTGCCGTACGGACCGGGTCCCGGCAGGCCCTCCTCGGCCACGCCGGAGGAGACGAAGACCACGCGGCCGAAGCCGGCGCGGCGCATCCCGGGGAGCACGGCGGCGGCCAGCGCGGCGTTGCCCGCCACGTTGGAGCCGAGCATCGCGAGCCAGGTCTCGTGGGGGACGTCCTCGAAGCGCGCGTTCAGGTCGGGCCCGTCGGCGCCCCAGTTCACGGCGTTGCCCACCAGTGAGGAGACCGGGCCCCAGCGGCGTTCGACGGATTCGACGGCCGCCCGGACGGAGCCGGGGTCGCCCAGGTCGAGGGGGAGGGCCAGGGCCTGGCCGCCGGCCCGCTCGACCTCCCCGGCGACGCGCTCGGCGGCGTCCTTCCGGTCGCGGTAGGTGAGGGCCACGCGGGCGCCCTCGCGGCCGAAGGCGACGGCGGTGGCCGCGCCGATGCCCGATGAGCCGCCGGTCACGAGCACGGTGCGGTCGCGGAGTCCGAGGTCCATGGAGATCTCCTCATTAGCTGGCTAAATTAGTCGGCTAATGAAAGCACGCGCCCGGAGCCGGAGGCAAGGGGTCTCCTCAGCCCCCGCAGGGGCCGTCGATGGGGGCCGCGGCGATCCCGGCCGCCATGCGCGGGAGCATCGCGCGCAGGGCCTCGCGCTCGGGCCCGTCGAGGCCCGCCAGCATCGCGTCGTCCATGCGGTTCCAGGCGCGCTCCACGGGCCCGCGCAGTTCCCGGCCGCGTTCGGTGAGGTAGACCCGGGAGACGCGGCGGTTGCCCGGGTCGGGCTCACGCCGTACGAAACCGGCGCGTTCGAGGCGCTGGAGGGTCTTGGTCACGGTGGGGGGCTCCACGCCCAGGCGGGCGACCAGCTCGGACTGGGACAGCCCGTCCCGCTCCCACAGGCGGGCGAGCAGCATCTCCTGCCCGACGTGCAGCCCGAGCCCGGCCAGGTCCTCGGCGAGGCGCTGCCGGTGCGCCTTGAGCAGGCGGATGAGCTGGTAGCTCACCGATGTCTCGAACACCCTGCCATCTTGCCGGGAGCGGGAGGGGGGCGGGAACCTGGGGGGAAGCCGATAACCGACCTTTAATGACCCCGCGCGTCTAGGAGGGCCGGTTCGGGGGATGCTGAAGTGTCGGCTTGAAACGCCGGATGTGTCGGCTCCAACCCCGTGGGAGATCAGCGTGACGACCCCTGACGATCCCAGCAAGCGACGTCGCGAGGACGGCGAGGACCTGCGCGCGGCCGGGCCCGGCGAGGGCGGGGAGCCCGGCCCGCCGCCCCGGCCCGGCCGGGAGGCGGACGCGCCCGACGCCGAGGACACGGCGGACGCCCAGGGCTCCCCGGACTCCTCGGGCGCGGCGGACGTTTCGGATTCCTCGGATTCCTCGGGCTCCTCGGGTCCTTCCGCCGCTTCGGGCGGGCCCGGGCAGGAGACGATCCGGGTCGAGCCGCCCGGGCACGGCACGCCGGAGGGCACGGGCACGCGGCCGCTGGAGACCGGCGAGCGGCTCTTCGGGGGCCAGGCCGAGGGCGCGGCGAGCACGCCGTACGGCGGGCCGGCGCAGGGGGAGACCCACAGCCCGTACGGCGGGCCGTCGCAGGCACCCGGGGACGGGGACCCGCCGGCGGGCGGGGCCGAGCGGGCGTACGGCGGGCCGACCGCGGTGTACGGCGCGGGCGTGTCCGGGGGGTCCGGGGGGCTGTCGAGTGGTACGGGCGTTTCCGGGGGGCTCGGGGGGCTGTCGGGCGGTACGGGCGCTTCCGGGGGATCCGGGGGATCCGGGGGATCCGGGGGGTCGTCGGGTGGTACGGGCGGGTCCGGGGAATCCGAGCGGCCGTCGGGCGGCACGGGTCCCGGCGGCACCGCGGCCTTCCCGGAGACCGGCCCCGGCGGCTCCGCCGATCCGAGCGCGCCTGCCGGATCGGCCGGCCCGAGCGGCCCCGGCCGATCCGCCGGCCCGAGCGGTCCCGGCGGGCCCACCGGCCTCGGCGCGCCCGAAGGCTCCGGGGGTCCCGAGGGGCCGACGGCGGACTACGGCTCCACCGCGCGGGCGGCGGGGTCCGCGGAGCCGTACGCCACGGCCAGGCCGGACGAGCCGACGGCGGCCTTCGGCACGAGCGGGCCGCAGGACGGGCCCCGATACGGAGACCAGTACGGCGGCCAGCACGCCGGGGACCAGCCCCCGGCGTACGGCCAGGGGTACGGCGGCGGGCAGGAGTACGGCGGCGGCCAGGGGTACGGCGGCGGGCAGGGCTACGGCGGCGGTCAGGAGTACGGCGGGGGGCAGGGCTACGGCGGCGGTCAGGAGTACGGCGGGGGCGGCGCGGCGGGCGGGCCCGGGCAGTGGCCGCCGCAGGCCGAGCCGCCGCGCGGGCGGGGCCTCGGCATCGCGGCGCTCGTGCTCGGGATCGTCTCCCTGATCACGTGCAGCCTGTGCTTCATCGGCTCGGCCGCCGGGATCGTGCTCGGCGTGGTGTCCGCGGCGACCAACCGCGGGCGCGGGTTCGGCATCGCCGGGATCGTCATGTCCGTGCTGGGGCTGATCCTGGGCATCATCGCGTACACCTCCTTCATCAGCCCGGTCACCGAGTGCGCGGACAAGAACCGCTACCCGGACCAGGCGTCGCAGGAGCGCTGCATCCAGGACAAGCTCCCCATGCTCCGCAGCGCGGAGCCCACCCCGTAGCCGCGAAGCCCAGCCCGTAGAAGCCGAGGCCCGTCCCGTGACCGCCGTGCCCCAGCCGGCAGACGCCGTGCCCCGCCCGGGAGGCGCCGTGCCCCGCCCGGGAGGCGCCGTGCCCCATTCGGCAGACGCCGTGATCCGACCGGCAGGCGCCGAGGCCCAGCCGGCGGACGCCGAGGCCCGCCCCGGGGCCGCCGGGACCCGGCAGGCGGACGCCGGGGGCGGGCCGCCCCGGCTACGTCAGCGGCAGGTAGGGGCTGAGGTCGGCACGGGTCCCGCTCACGCCGACCCGGCCGCCCGCCGTCGCGTCGGCCCAGCTCAGCGCGCCCGTCGCCAGCTCCAGCCAGGTGCGGGGGTCGGTCTCGACCACGTTCGGCGGGGTGCCCCGGGTGTGCCGGGGGCCCTCGACGCACTGCACGGCGGCCAGCGGCGGCACCCGGACCTCCACGGCCCGCCCCGGCGCGCGCGCCGCCAGCTCGTCCAGCAGGGACCGCACGGCGAACCGCAGCGCCGGGCGCACGGGCTTCCCGCCCGAGGCGTACGCCCGCAGCGCGGCGGCGACGCAGGCGCGCTGGAGGACGCCGAGGTCGGACGGGCCGTCGTACGGCGGCTCGCCCAGCTCGGCGAGCTGCTCGTCGAGGGCGGCGCGGACGGCTTCGGGATCGGGGCGTTTCGGTGGCACGGGGTCCATTCCACCATCCCCGGCGGGAGAGGTTCATCTGCCCGGCGAGCCGTGTTCACCTCCGGTTACGGCGCGATCCGTAGCCTCCCGGCCGTACCAAAAGCGCCAAACCTGGAGGATCGGTGCCGAATCCCCCCGCCCGCAGACTGCTCCCGCTGCTGACCCAGCATTCCGGGCGCAGCGCGCTGACCTGCCAGTTCCGCTGTGGCAACGCCTGTGACCACGACGTGCCGAACACGAGCGAGAACGCCTACTTCGGCGACATCGCCGCCAAGGCCCTGTCCCGCCGGGGCGCCCTGCGGGCGGGCGCGCTCGGAGCCCTCGTCGTGGGCGCCGGGGCGTCCCTGGCCGGCACGGCGTACGCGAACCCGGACCTGCCCCGGCAGCCCGGGGAGGGGCCGGGCATCGGCGGGCGGCTGACCTTCGAGCCGGTCGCGCCGAACACCGAGGACCGGGTCACGGTGGCCGAGGGGTACGACCACGCGGTCGTGGTGCGCTGGGGCGACCCGGTGCTGCCGGACGCGCCCGCCTTCGACTTCGAGCGGCAGACGGCCGCCGCGCAGGCCGCGCAGTTCGGGTACAACTGCGACTTCGTGTCGTTCCACCCGCTCGGCCGGGACCGGGCGCTGCTGTGGGTGAACCACGAGTACAGCGACGAGCAGCTCATGTTCCGCGGCTACAAGGGCGGGACGAACGCCACGATCGAGCAGATCAAGATCGGCATGGCCGCGCACGGCGGCTCCGTCGTGGAGATCGCGCGCGTGGGCGGCACCGGCCGGTGGAAGCTCGTCACCGAGGGCCGCCGCCGCTACAACCGCCGGATCACCGCCGAGACCCCGATGCGGTTCACCGGCCCCGCGGCGGGCAGCGACCTGCTGAAGACGGCGGCGGACCCGACCGGCACGCGGGTGCTCGGCATGCTCAACAACTGCGCCGGCGGCACCACCCCGTGGGGGACCGTGCTCACCGCCGAGGAGAACTTCAACCAGTACTTCGTGGGCGCCGACAAGGCCCCCGAGGCGCTGAAGCCGTCCCTCAAGCGCTACGGCATCGACGTCTCGAAGCCGTACGACAGCGGCAACCGCCGGTTCGACCGCGTGGACGAGCGCTTCGACCTCGGCAGGCACCCGCACGAGGCGCACCGGTTCGGCTGGATCGTGGAGATCGACCCGTTCGACCCGGACTCCACGCCGATCAAGCGCACGGCGCTGGGCCGGTTCAAGCACGAGGCCGCCAACACCTCGCTCGCCCGCGACGGCCGCGTGGTCGTCTACATGGGCGACGACGAGCGCTTCGACTACATGTACAAGTTCGTGTCCAAGGGCCGCTTCCGTCCCGGCGACGACCGCCACAACCGGACGCTGCTGGACGAGGGCACGCTCTACGTCGCGAAGCTGACCGGCGACAGCCCCGCCGCCGAGATCGACGGCACCGGCAAGCCGCCCTCGGACGGCGCGTTCGACGGCTCCGGCGTCTGGATCCCGCTGGTCACCGGCGACAAGAGCCACGTCGAGGGCATGACCGCGGCCGAGGTCCTCGTCCACACCCGCCTCGCGGCCGACAAGGCGGGCGCGACCAAGATGGACCGCCCCGAGGACATCGAGCGCAACCCCGTCACCGGCGCGGTCTACGTCGCCCTCACCAACAACTCCTCGCGCACGGCTGCGCAGGTGGACGAGGCGAACCCGCGGGCGGCCAACAAGCACGGCCACGTCCTGGAGATCCTGGAGGCGGGCAACGACGCGGGGTCCACCCGCTTCGCCTGGAGCATCCCCCTGGTCTGCGGCGACCCGGCCGACCCCTCGACGTACTTCGCGGGCTTCGACAAGACGAAGGTCTCGCCGATCTCCTGCCCGGACAACCTGGCGTTCGACCCGCGGGGCAACCTGTGGATCTCCACGGACGGCAACGCGCTGAAGAAGAACGACGGCCTGTTCGCGATGCCCGTGCGGGGCCGCGACCGGGGTCACGTCCGCCAGTTCCTCACGGTCCCGGTGGGCGCCGAGACCTGCGGCCCGCTCATCACCGCGGACGGCCGCAGCGCCTTCGTCGCCGTCCAGCACCCGGGCGAGACCGACGGCGCCAGCCCCGACACGCCCTCCAGCCACTGGCCCGACGGCGGCTCCTCCCAGCCCCGGCCCTCGGTCGTGGTCGCCTGGCACAAGCACGGCCGCCACATCGGCGCCTGAGCCCGGGCCCGTCGCGCCGTACGGCCCGGCTCCCGCCTCCGGGCCGGTACGGCCACGCGCCCGCCGACCCCCCGCCGCTCCCGGCACGAAGGAGAGCGGCGGGGGGCCGCGCCGTTCCCGGGAACCGCGCGGGGCGGGGCCGTACGAGGCGGGCACGGCGGAGGGATCAGGAGCGCCTGGAGCGGGCCAGGGCGGCGCTGACGATGGCGGCGAGGGCCACGGCGGCCAGAGCGGCCAGGGCGCGCTGGTAGCCGGTGACGAGGCCCTCGACGGCCTCGGGGGAGAGCCGGGAGAGGGTCCCGGCGTAGACGAGGGCCTTGTCCCGGCCGGTCAGGGCGCTGGTCAGCAGGCTCAGGGTGAGCGCGACGCTCAGCACGATCCCCACGTTCATGACCATGACGCGGAAGCCGTTGACCACGCCCAGGCGGTCGGCCGGGAGCTCGCTCATGACCTGCGTCGTGTTGCCGGTGAGGAACGCGCCGCTGCCGCACCCGGCCAGGAAGAGGCCGGCGGCCAGGACCGCGTACGGCGTGCGCGGCCCGGCGGAGACGAGGAGGACGAGCAGGCCCGCGGCCGACAGGGAGGCGCCGGCGACGGCCAGGGCGTGCGGGCGGACCCGGCGGCCCAGGCGGCCCGCGACGGGGGACGCGATCGCCATGCCGACGGCGGTGGGGAGGACGGCGAGGGCGGCCTCGAAGGCGTTCATGCCGCGCACCGCCTGGAAGTAGAGCGCCAGCAGCAGCACCACGGCCGACCTGGCCAGCGCGTTGCAGAACGAGGCCAGGTTGGCGAACGCCAGCGAGCGCTCCCCGAACAGGCGCAGGTCCAGGACCGGGTTGGCGGCCCGCCGCTCGACGAGGAGCAGCACGGGCAGCAGGACCGCGAACGCCGCCGCGCCCCCGATCACGAGCGGGCCGACGCCGCCGGAGCCCGCCTCGGAGAGCGAGACCAGCGCGCCGCTCAGCGCCACGAAGATCAGCAGGTTGCCGAGGGCGTCCACGGGCTCGCGCTCGCGCCGGGGCACACGCCGGAGCACGATCAGCCCCCAGACCAGCGCGGCCAGGCCGAACGGCACGTTGAACCAGAAGACGCCGCGCCAGCCGAGGGTGTCGGCGATCAGGCCGCCGACGGTCGGGCCGGCGAGCTGGGCCACGGAGAGCGTGCCCATGTAGACGCCCATGCCCTCGCTCAGCCGGTCCGGCGGGAACGCGCCCGTGATGATGACCGTGCCGTTGGCCAGGATCATCGACGCGCCGAGGGCCTGGACCGCCCGCAGCGCGATCAGCACCCACACGTTCGGCGCGAACCCCGAGAGCAGCGCGGCCAGGGTGAAGACCGCGAATCCCAGCAGGTACGTCTCGCGCCGCCCGAACAGGTCCGCGATCCGCGCGAAGAACACCAGCGACGCGGTGTTGACCAGCAGGAACGACAGCAGGATCCAGCTCGCCGCGAACGGCCCGGCGTCGAAGTGGCGCACCACCTCGGGCAGGGCGACGTTGAGCGTGCTGCCGTTGACCCCGATCAGGATCAGCCCGAGGCTCGTCACGGAGCAGACCCGCCACGCGTAGCGCATCCGGGCGGCGTACTCCGGCGTCCCGGGCGCGTCCTGCGGCGAGGTCGCTTGGGGGGCGGCGACCATGTCCTCCATCATGACGTACGGCGTACGCCCGCTTTGTCCCCTACCCCGGGGAGCGCGAACCGCCGTGCCGGTCAGCGGGCGCGGCGGCGCAGGCCCTCCAGGTCGTGGATGACGACGCGGCGGCGGCCGGTCTCGATGAGGCCGCGTTCGCGCAGGCCGCGCAGGGCCTTGCTGACGGCCTCGCGGGACGAGCCGGTCCAGCCCGCGAGCTCGTCCTGCGACAGGGGCAGCGCCACGCGGACGCCGCCCGGCACGGGCTCGCCGTACCGCTCGGCCAGCTCCAGCAGGCGGGTGGCGACCCGGCCCGTCGTGTCGAACGCGCCGAACTCGATGCGCTTGCGGTCCGCGTCCCGCAGCTTCCCGGTCACGATGCGGATGAGCAGCAGCGCCACCCGCCCGTGGTCCCGCAGGAACGCCGAGAACTCCGCGAACGGGACGACCACCCCCTCCACCGGCTCCAGCGCGGTCACCGTCGCCGAGCGGGGCTCGCCGTCGATCGAGGACAGCTCCCCGATGAGCGACCCGGGGCCGCGGACCGCGAGGATGACCTCGCCGCCGGCCTCGGTGTGGGAGGAGCACTTGATCCGGCCCGAGGTCAGGATGAGCACCCATTCGGCCCGGTCGCCCTCGCTCATCAGCGTGGCCCCGCGCTCCCACCGGCGCCTCCTGCCGCAGCGGACCAGCTCGTCCCGTTCGCCGGGGGTCAGCTCGTCGAGGAACTCCACGTCGCCGCCCTCCTCGGGAAGCGTGCCGGGGCCGGGCGGGCGGGCTGTCATACGCGTCTCCTGTCGGTGCCCGGTCGTCAGATGTCGGCCCGCGCGGTCAGGACGTACGCCCTGACCGGCCGGGTCTTGCCCTTGAGATTCAGGTCCCCGAGCGGCGTGACCTCGGCGGCCCGGCCCAGCGCCGCGCGGGTGGCCTCGCCGATGACCACCTGGCCGGGCTCGGCGAGCCCCTGGAGCCGGGCCGCCACGTTCACCGCGTCGCCCATCGCGTTGAAGCCGCGCAGCTCCGGGCTGCCGATGTTGCCGACGAGCGCGGGCCCGGTGTTCACCCCGACCCGAAACCTCGGCCAGTCGGCCCGCCCGCGCGCGATCCGGTCCACCGCGCGCTGCATCTCCAGCGCGGCCCGTACGGCGTGCCGCGCGTGGTGCTCCTGGTCGGCGGGGGCGTTGAACAGCGCCAGCAGCGCGTCGCCCACGAACTGCACGATCGTGCCGCCGTTGCGCAGCACGCACGGCACGGCGGCCGTGTGGTAGGCGTTCAGCATGTCCACGATCTCGCCCGGCTCCACCCGCTCGGAGAACGTCGTGAACCCGCGCAGGTCCGCGAACAGCGCCGTGACCTCCTTGAGCGAGCCGCCCAGCGCCGCCTGGTCGGGGTCGGCGAGCAGCTTGGCGGCCACGTCGGGGGACATGTACTGCCGGAACAGCGTCTCCAGCTCGCGGTAGAGCCGGGCGTTCTCCAGCGCGATCGACAACTGGCTGGCCAGCATCGCCGCCAGCGCCTCGTCCTGCGCCGTCCGCGAGACCGGCACCTCCAGCGCGCCCGCGGGCTCCCCCTTCACGGTCAGCGGGTGCACGACGTAGCCGCCGCGGATCACCGGCCGGGCCAGCTCGCCCGTGGTGTAGGTGTCGGCGCCGATCCGGAGCCGGCCCCCGGACACGAGCCCGATCCGCACGTCGCCGAACGCCTGCCGTACCCGGTCCAGCATGCGGGTCACGAACTCGCCCTCGGACAGCCCCACCCGGGCCTGCCGCCCGATGTCCACCAGCGCCGCCAGCCGCTCGGACACCTCGCGCTCGGTGGCCAGCGCCCGCCCGGCCCGGCCCAGCACCGCCGCCTGCCCCTCGGTGAGCCCGAACGCCCCCGCGAGCCGGGGCAGCACGCCGGTGTCCTCGCCGCGCCGCAGCCGCAGCACCAGCTCCTCCAGCGCCTGGGCGTACTGCGCCCGGACGCGCCGCGCCGTGCCGCCGAGCGCGATCGCGTCGAAGATCCCGGCCGTGGAGCCCTCGCGGCGGAACTTGATGTACGCGCTGTAGGCCACGAACCCGAACGCGAACACGAGCAGGAGGTGCCACAGCCACCACGACAGGTGCCAGTTCCGCCCGAGCACGGCCGCCGCCATCGCCTCGGCCAGCAGCGCGAACGCGGTGACGATGCTGATCAGCATGGCCGCGGGGCGGCGGCGGTGCATCAGGTGGTACCGGAAGGCCGCCGCCGCGTAGAACACCACGCTGACGACGCCCAGCGCGAGCATCGCCCGCCCGCCCTCCCCGATGGGCCGGTCCAGCGGCGGCAGCAGCGCCAGCGACCACGCCGCCCACGCCACGAGCAGCCCGACCAGCCCGCCCCGCAGCCACCTGCGGTACCGCAGCACCCAGGGGCCCAGCGGCAGCGACGACACGAACGCCAGCACCGACCCCAGCGCCAGCCCGGTCGGCTGCGCGATGTCGAACCCGGCGTTGCCCCCCGGCACGAGGACCCCCGGCGTGGCCAGCGCGTGCAGCAGGAAGAACCCGGCGGTGAGCAGGAACACCAGCGAGACCAGGAACAGCCGGGCGTCCTCCCGCTGCGCCGCCGCCTCGCTCATCAGCGCCCCGACGGCGACGTTCACCGCCGCCACGGTCAGCACCAGCCAGAAGTGCGCGCCCGCGTGCGCCCAGGGCACGTCCAGCCGCTCCGGGTTGGCCAGCAGCAGCCACAGCCCCAGCAGCGGCACGGCCAGGTGGATCGCCCACACCACGGCCCGCACCGGCTGCCTGGCCGGCGGGAGGTACCCGTCCGCGCGGCTCTGCGGGTACGGCTCGCGCGAGCTCCGCCCGCGGGCCGCGGCCTCACGCCGCGCCACGTCGGGCCGGATGGGATCGGATCGGGCCAAGCCGCCCTCCGCAGGTAGGCCACTCCCGCGCCGGGCCGTGCGCCCGGCGCGGCACCCCCGCACCGATTATCGATCCCGCGCGGAGATCCGGCCAGGGACCCGCGGCGGAAGGGGACGGGGCTCCCTCTCCCCGTCCCCTCCTCAGACGCCCGTCAGGACCGGGCTCCTCCGGTGTCCGTCAGGACCAGGCGAGCATGCGGAGGGGGTCCTCCAGCATGGCGCCGACGTCGCGGAGGACGTAGGAGCCGAGTTCCCCGTCCACGACGCGGTGGTCGAAGGACAGGGCGAGGGTGGTCACCTTGCGGACCGCGAGCTCGCCGTCCACGACCCAGGGCATGTCGCGGATCTGGCCGATGGCCAAGATGGCGGACTCGCCGGGGTTGAGGATGGGCGTGCCGGTGTCCACGCCGAAGACGCCGACGTTGGTGATCGTGATGGTGCCGCCGCTCATGTCGGCGGGCTGGGTGCGGCCCGCGCGGGCCGTCTCGGTGAGGGCGGTGATCGCCCGGGCCAGGTCGGGCAGGGACAGCGTGTGGGCGTCCTTGATGTTGGGGACGACCAGGCCGCGGTCGGTCGCCGCCGCGATGCCCAGGTTCACGTAGTGCTTGACGACGATGTCCGGCTCTTCCCACGACGAGTTGATCATGGGGTGCTTGCGGGCCGCGACCAGCAGCGCCTTGGCGACCAGCAGCAGCGGCGACACCTTGACGCCCTCGAAGTCGGGCATCGCGCGCAGCCGCCGTACGGCCGCCATCGTCTCCGTCACGTCCACCTGGAGGAACTCGGTGACGTGCGGCGCGGTGAACGCCGAGGAGACCATCGCGGCGGCCGTGTGCTTGCGCACCCCCTTGATCGGGATGCGCTCCTCGCGGGCCTCCGCCGCCACGCGCGGCTGCCCCGCGGGGGCCGTGGCCTGACCTCCGGCGGCGGCGTGCACGTCCTCGCGGGTGATGCTCCCGCCCGGGCCCGTGCCGGTGATCGCCGACAGGTCCACGCCGAGGTCCTTGGCGAGCTTGCGCACCGGCGGCTTGGCCAGCACCGCCACCCGGCCCGCCCCCGCCGCGGGAGCCTGAGCGGGTACGGCCTGAGCGGGCTGCCGCGCGGGCGCCGGGGCGGGCCGCGCGGGCTCCGCCGGCGCGGGGGCCGGTTGCGAGGGAGCGGCCTGCGCGGGGGCCTGCGCCGCCGCGCTCGCGGAGGGCTGCGAACCGGCGGGGGCCTTGCGCGGGCGGCGCTTGGCGCTGGTCATCTTGACGCCGTAGCCGACCAGGACGGGCTGGCGCTCCTCCTTGGCCTTCGGCGCGGGGCTCCCGTGCATGCCGGGCTCGATCGCGCCCTCGGCGGGCGGGGACGGCACCATGTCGTCCTTGAGCGCGGCCGCCTGGGCGGGCGGCTCGGAGGCCGGGGCGGCCACGGCGGCGGAGCCGTCGCCGGAGGTGTCCACCGCGATGATCGGCGTGCCGACGTCCACCGTCGTGCCCTCGCCGACGTGCAGCGCCGACACCACGCCCTCGAACGGGCAGGGCAGCTCGACCATGGCCTTGGCGGTCTCGATCTCCACGATCGTCTGGTTGACCTCGACCCGGTCGCCGGGCTGCACGTGCCACTTGACGATCTCGGCCTCGGTCAGGCCCTCGCCGACGTCGGGGAGCTTGAACTCCTTGATCACTGACTCGCTCCTCTAGTACGCGAAGGTCCGGTCCACGGCGTCCAGCACGCGGTCGAGGTCGGGCAGGTAGTGCTCCTCCAGCCGGGAGGGCGGGTACGGCGTGGAGAAGCCGCCGACGCGCAGCACCGGGGCCTCGAGGTGGTAGAAGCACGCCTCGGTGACCCGGGCCGCGATCTCGCCGCCGAGACCGGAGTACACCGGCGCCTCGTGCGCGACCACGCAGCGCCCGGTCTTGCGCACCGAATCGAAGATCGTGGCCGTGTCGAGCGGGGAGAGCGTGCGCAGGTCGATGACCTCGACGGACCGCCCGTCCTCCTCGGCCGCGACCGCCGCCTCCAGCGCGGTCTTCACCATCGGCCCGTACGCCAGGAGGGTCACGTCGGAGCCCTGCCGTACGACCGAGGCGCGGTCGAACGGCATGGCCGCCGCCAGGTCCATCTCCAGGTCGACCTCGGCCTTCTCCCAGTAGCGCCGCTTGGGCTCGAAGAAGATCACCGGGTCGTCGGAGCGGATGGCCTGCTGGAGCATGGTGTACGCGTCCACGGGGTTCGCGCAGGCGACGACCCGCAGGCCGGCGGTGTGCGTGAAGTACGCCTCGGGGGACTCGCTGTGGTGCTCGACCGCGCCGATGCCGCCGCCGCACGGGATGCGCACGACGATCGGCAGCCTGATCGCGCCGAGCGAGCGCATCGGCATCTTCGCGAGCTGCGTGATGATCTGGTCGGCCGCCGGGAACACGAACCCGTCGAACTGGATCTCGCACACCGGGCGGAACCCGCGCAGGGCCAGGCCGATGGCCGTGCCGACGATCCCCGACTCGGCGAGCGGGGTGTCGATCACCCGGTCCTCGCCGAAGTCCTTCTGGAGCCCGTCGGTGACCCGGAAGACGCCGCCGAGCTTGCCGACGTCCTCGCCCATGACCAGGACCTTCGGGTCCTCCTCCATGGCGCGGCGGAGCCCGGCGTTGATCGCGCGCGCGAGCGTGAGCTGTGTCATCTTCACGCCACCTCCTCCTCGAAACCGGCGAGGTAGTCGGCGAACTGCGCGCGCTCCTCGGCGAGCAGCACGTGCGGGTGCGCGTACACGTGCTCGAACATCTCCATCGGGTCGGGGTCGGGCATCTCCAGGCAGCGCGTGCGCACGCTCTTGCCCAGCTCCGCCGCCTCGGCCTCGATCCGGTCGAAGAACTCCTGGTCGGCCAGCTCGTTCTTGAACAGGTAGGCCTTCACGCGCTCGATCGGGTCCTTGAGCTTCCAGGCCTCCAGCTCGGTCTCCAGCCGGTAGCGCGTGGGGTCGTCGGAGGTGGTGTGCGCGCCCATGCGGTAGGTGAACGCCTCGATGAGCGTGGGGCCCTGCCCCTCGCGGGCCGCCTGGAGCGCCTTCTTCGTGACGGCCAGGCACGCGAAGACATCGTTCCCGTCAACCCGGACGCCGGGAAAACCAAATCCCGAGGCGCGGCGGTAAAGCGGGATGCGCGACTGCTTCTCCAGCGGCTCGGAAATGGCCCACTGATTGTTCTGGCAGAAGAACACCACGGGCGCGTTGAACACCGACGCCCAGATGAACGACTCGTTGACGTCACCTTGCGAAGTCGCGCCGTCACCGAAATAGACGATGGTCGCCGCCTCGGCCCCGTCGCGCTGGATTCCCATCGCGTATCCGGTGGCGTGCAGCGTCTGGCTTCCGATGACGATCGTGTAGAGGTGGAAATTGTGTTCCGCCGGGTCCCAGCCCCCGTGGTTGACGCCGCGGAACAATCCCAGCAGCTTCACCGGATCGACCCCGCGGCACCAGGCGACGCCGTGCTCGCGGTACGTCGGGAAGGCCATGTCCTGCTCGGTGAGCGCGCGCCCGGAGCCGATCTGCGCGGCCTCCTGGCCCAGCAGCGAGGCCCAGATGCCCAGCTCGCCCTGGCGCTGGAGCGCGACGGCCTCCAGGTCCACGCGGCGGACCAGGACCAGGTCGCGGTAGAGGGACTTGACGTCCTCGGCCGTCAGGTCGAATTCGTAGTCGGGATGTTCGACCAGCTCACCCTCAGGGGTGAGGAGCTGGACGAGCTCGGGGGGTGCGTCTGCACCGCGAGAGGCGTCGACGGTCACGTGCCACTCCTGGTGTGCCTCGGGGCCCGCGCGGTCGGGATTGCCGTCGCGCCGGCCAGTGCTCCGGTCCGCCCCCGGTTCGACGTGGGACGGCCGCCTACCGTCATCGTGGCAGAGGTCACACCGGTGCGCGCAAGACCCCGTTCGCGGAGAATGCGAACCTTGTGCTCTCTGTCGGCGATCCGGCTCATACCTGGGACTTGCCCCGGCCGAGGGGGTCGCACACGGGGTCGCGTACGCCCGCGCACCCTTCCCTGGCGTACGCTTGCGGGGCGTAACCACCCCCGCTTACCAGGAGGAACCCTGTGGCGCGCGTCATCGTCGACGTCATGCTCAAGCCTGAGATTCTCGACGCGCAGGGGCAGGCCATCGCCCGCGCGCTGCCCCGGCTGGGCTTCACCGGCGTGGCCTCGGTACGCCAGGGCAAGCGTTTCGAGGTCGAAATCGACGGCCCCGCCGACGACGCGGCGCTCGCCGAAGTCCGCAAGATGGCCGAAACGCTCCTGGCCAACACCGTGATTGAGGACTTCACCCTCCGGGTCGAATAACAAGGCGGTCATTCAGCGATTACCGCCGCCGCAGCGGGGAAACCTTTGGAAGGTGACTCTGCAACAGCGGGAGGGGGTCGTGGACATCCGATTCTCCCTTACCCTGCCGCGTGAGCCGGCGGGGATTCCCGTCGTACGCCGGCTGCTGGGAGACGCGCTGCGTTCCGTCGGGGTGGCCGAGGAATGCGTGGCGGATATTCTCCTGGCCACCTCCGAGGCGTGTTCCAACGCGGTGCGCCACGGCGGGCCGACCGCGCGTTACGACGTGGACTTCCGTCTCGACGGGGGACGGTGCGTGCTGAAGATCAGGGATCGCGGGCGGGGGCTGTCCGTGGTGCCCGACGAGATGGTTCCTCCGCCGCCGGAGGCGGAGAACGGCCGGGGGATCCAGATCATGAAGGCCGTGGTCGACGACGTGGCGTTCGAGGACACCCCCGGCGCCGGCACCACGGTGTGGCTGAGGAAGCACCTCGCCTGGCAGGAGGACGCCCCCCTGCCGCAGCTCGAGCGCGAACTCGCCGCCCTGGCGAGCTGACCCGGGTTCCCCGCCGGACCCGGGCCGGCCGGCGCCGCGCCCCTCGCGCCGCCCCCGGCTCTCCCCTTCCCTCGTCGCTCCCCGCGCCGCCCTCCGTTCTCTCTTCTTCTCGCCGCCCCGGTTCTCGCCGCCCCCGCGCCGGGCCGTTCCCGCGCGGCGGGTCGGCCATCCCCTGCGCGGGCACGATTCCCCACCCGATAACCTGGGCGGACCGCTGCCGGACCTCCTAAGGACAGCACCATGAGCACTGCCCGGGTTGGCGTCATCACGTTCCCCGGCTCTCTTGATGATCGCGATGCGGCGCGTGCCGTACGGCTGGCGGAAGCGCGGGCCGTACCCCTGTGGCACGCGGACCCCGACCTGCACGGCGTGGACGCCGTGATCCTGCCGGGCGGGTTCTCCTACGGCGACTACCTCCGCGCCGGGGCCATCGCCCGATTCGCCCCCGTGATGCAGGAGCTGATCCCCGCGGCCCGCGCCGGGCTGCCGGTGCTCGGCATCTGCAACGGCTTCCAGGTGCTCTGCGAGTCGCACCTGCTGCCCGGGGCCCTCATCCGCAACGAGAACCTCCACTTCGGCTGCCACGACCAGCGCCTCCGCGTGGAGAACACCGAGACCGCCTGGACCTCGGAGTACTCCCCGGGCCAGGAGGTCGTCATCCCGGTCAAGAACGGCGAGGGCCGGTACGTCGCGGACGCGGCCACCCTGTCGGAACTGGAGCGCGAGGGCCGGGTCGTCGCCCGGTACCTCGGCGTCAACCCCAACGGCTCCATGAACGACATCGCGGGCGTCACCAACGAGGCCGGGAACGTCGTCGGCCTGATGCCCCACCCCGAGCACGCGATCGAGGAGCTCACCGGGCCCGGCACCGACGGGCTCCCCTTCTTCACCTCCGTCCTGAAGAGGCTTGTCAACGCATGAGCAGCGCCCCGCACATCGATTCCGTCTCGCGTGCCGCCGAGACGCCCGACGAGCGCCAGCCGTACGCCGAACTCGGCATGAAGACCGACGAGTACGTCCGGGTCAAGCACATCCTGGGACGCCGCCCCACCTCCTGTGAGCTGGCGATCTACTCGGTGATGTGGAGCGAGCACTGCTCCTACAAGTCGTCCAAGGTGCACCTGCGCCAGTTCGGGACGAAGGCCCCCGAGTCGGACGCGCTGCTGGTCGGCATGGGGGAGAACGCCGGCGTCGTGGACGTCGGCGACGGCTGGGCGGTCACCTTCAAGATCGAGTCGCACAACCACCCGTCGTACGTCGAGCCGTACCAGGGCGCGGCCACCGGGGTCGGCGGCATCGTCCGCGACATCATGTCGATGGGCGCGCGGCCCGTCGCGGTCATGGACTCCCTGCGCTTCGGCCCGGCCGACGCCCCCGACACCCGGCGCGTGCTGCCCGGCGTCGTGGCCGGCATCGGCGGGTACGGCAACAGCCTGGGCCTGCCGAACATCGGCGGCGAGGTGGTGTTCGACGAGTCGTACCTCGGGAACCCGCTGGTCAACGCGCTGTGCCTGGGAGTGCTCCGCAAGGACCAGATCAAGCTGGCGACCGCGCCGGGGCCCGGCAACAAGGTCGTGCTCTTCGGCAACCGCACCGGCCCCGACGGCATCGGCGGCGCGTCCGTCCTGGCGTCGGCCACCTTCGACGAGGAGTCCCAGGCCAAGCGCCCGAGCGTGCAGGTCGGCGACCCCTTCACCGAGAAGGTGCTGATCGAGTGCTGCCTTGAGCTGTTCGCGGCCGATGTGGTCGTGGGCATCCAGGACCTCGGCGCGGCCGGCGTCTCCTGCGCGACGACCGAGCTGGCCGCCAAGGGCACCGGCGGCATGGACGTGCGCCTGGACCTGGTGCCGCTGCGCGACGAGACGCTGCGGCCCGAAGAGATCCTGATGTCGGAGTCGCAGGAACGCATGATGGCGGTCGTCACGCCCGAGGACGTGGACCGCTTCATGGAGATCTGCGCCAAGTGGGACATGCCGGCCACCGTCATCGGCGAGGTCACCGACACCGGCCGCCTCCGCATGACCTGGCACGGCGAGCTGATCGTGGACATCCCGCCGGGCACCGCCGCCGACGAGGGCCCCGTCTACGACCGGCCGTACTCTCGCCCGCTCGACCAGGACGAGCTCCAGCGCCGCGACCCGGCCGGGCTCCCGCGGCCCGACGACCTCCGCGCCGAGCTGCTGAGGCTGCTGGGCTCGCCCAACCTGGCGTCCAAGGAGTGGGTGACCGCCCAGTACGACCGGTACGTCCGCGGCAACACCGTCCTGGCGACGCCCGCCGACGCCGGCCTCCTGCGCATCGACGAGGTCATGCCCGGCGCCGAGCCCTCCACCCGGGGCGTGGCCATCTCCACCGACGGCAACGGCCGCTACACCCGCCTCGACCCGTACGCCGGGGCCCAGCTCGCGCTGGCCGAGGCGTACCGCAACGTCGCGGCGGTGGGCGCGCGGCCGCTGGCGGTCACGAACTGCCTCAACTTCGGCTCCCCGGAGGACCCCGAGGTCATGTGGCAGTTCGCGGAGGCCGTGCGCGGCCTGGCGGACGCCTGCCAGACGCTCGGCGTCCCGGTGACCGGCGGCAACGTGAGCTTCTACAACCAGACCGGCTCCACGGCCATCCTCCCCACCCCGGTGGTGGGCGTCCTCGGCGTCATCGACGACGTGACGAACCGGGTGCGCCCCGGCTTCACCGAGGAGGGCGCGACCGTGCTCCTCCTCGGCGAGACCCGGGAGGAGTTCGGCGGCTCGGAGTGGGCGCACGTGGCCCACGGCCACCTCGGCGGCCTGCCCCCGGCGGTGGACCTGGCGGCCGAGCGCCGCCTGGCCGAGCTCATGGCCGCCGCCGCGGCCGAGGGCCTGCTCCTGGCGTCGCACGACCTGTCGGACGGCGGCCTGGCGATCGCCCTCGCCGAGTCCTGCCTGACCGGCCGGTACGGCTGCCGCGTGACCCTCCCCGCCGACCCCTTCGTGACCCTCTTCAGCGAGTCCACGGCCCGGATGCTGGTCGCGGTCAAGCCCGGCGCCGAGTCCCGCTTCGCCGAGCTCGCCGCGGGGATCGCCGTCACCGAACTGGGCCGCACCGGCGGCGACGCCCTCGTGATCGAGGACCTCTTCGAGATCTCGATCACCGAACTCCGGGAGACCCACACGTCCACCCTCCCGGCCATCTTCGACTGACGGCCGTCTCGCCGGCGGCCGGCCCCGGAAGCCCGCGTCCCCCCGGGGGGCGCGGGCTTCCGCGCGTCCGGGCCCGTCACGCGCCGCGCGGGCGTACGGCCGCGCCCGCCGTGCCGTACGGCTCCGCCGGGCCGCGCCGGTCCGCCGGGTCGGGGGAGAGGCGGGTCAGGGGGGTGAGACGGCCAGGGGTGAGGCGGGTCAGGGGGTGAGGCGGGTCAGGGGGTGAGGCGGGCGCCGATGATCTGGGTGAGGCCGTAGGCGCGGCGGCGGATGGCGGTGAAGCCGCGGTCGGCCAGGGCGTAGACCAGTTCGGAGCCGGTGAAGACGCGCATGCCGGCCAGGGCGCCGACGAGCCGCTGCGGGGTGTGCAGCGGCTCGGGGCCGCGGGCGCAGGAGGTCATGATGGCGATGCGGCCGCCGGGGGCGAGCACCCCGGCCATGCGGTCGAGCGCCCGGAAGGGCTCGTCGAACATGTTGAGCGCCAGAAAGCAGCAGACGGCGTCGAAGGTCCTGGGGGAGAAGGGCAGCTCCACGGCGTCACCCCGGACATAGGCCACATTGCGGGCGGAGGTCCCGGCGACCGCGCGCTCCAGCATCGGCGGCGAGGCGTCGAGCCCCACGACCAGCCCGTCCGGCCCGGCGGCGCGCGCCAGCTCCCGGGTGAAGTTGCCGGGCCCGCAGGCGACGTCGAGCACCGTGTCGCCCGGCCGTACGGCCAGCAGCTCGCGCGCCAGGCGGTACTCCTGGGCGGTGGTCGGGCCGGTCACCCCCTTGGCCAGCCCGGCCAGCAGCGGCCGCCAGTAGCGCTCGTAGATCAGCGGCACCACGCGCGTCCGCATCAGCGCCTCGCCCAGCCCGCTCGGCGGGTCCGGCCGCGTCCCCAGCAGGTCCAGGTAGCCCCGCGACACGTCGGCGCGCTCCGGCGCCGGGTCGAGCAGCCCGAGAATGCGGTCCCAGTCGGTCACGACGTCCTCCCATGATCACCGCGAGGCTTCCAGGCGTACCAGACCGGCGGGACCGGCACCCCCGGTTAGGGTTCCCGGATGCGGCTGTATCTGTCCTCCTTCCGCCTCGGAGACCGCCCCGACCGCCTCCTCGCCCTGCTCGCCGGCGCGACCGGTTCCGGGACCGCCGGGACCGCCGAACCCGGGACCGCCGGGACCGCCGGCGCGGGGATCGTCGGGACCACTGAGACCGCCGGGACCGCTGAGACCGCCGGGACCACTGAGACCGCCGGGACCGCCGGAGCGGGGATCGTCGGGACCACTGAGACCGCCGGGATCGCGGTGATCGCGAACGCCATGGACGCCCAGCCTCCCGGGGAGCGCCAGGCCGGGGTGCGGCGGGAGCTGAGGGCGCTCGCCGGTCTGGGCCTGCGCCCCTTCGAGCTGGACCTGCGCGACCACTACGGCGCCTCGCCCGCCGAGATCCGCCGGGCCCTGACCCGCGCCCCGGCCCTCTGGGTCCGTGGCGGCAACGTCTTCGTCCTCCGCCACGCCCTGGCCCGCAGCGGCGCCGACCGGGTCCTGCCCGCCCTCATCCGCGATGACGCCATCGTCTACGCCGGGTACAGCGCCGGCCCCTGCGTGCTGTCCCCGGACCTGCGCGGCCTCGACCGCTGCGACGACCCGGCCGAGGCCCCGGCTCCGCCCATCTGGACCGGCCTGGGCGTCCTCGACCGCCCCTTCATCCCCCACGTGGACTCCCCGGACCACCCGGAGTCGCCGGTCCTGACCGCCCTGGCCGCCGAGCATCGCGCCCGGGGCGTGCCCGTGCACGCGCTGCGCGACGGTCAGGCCCTGGTCGTCGAGGGAGCCACGGCCCGGGTCTGGTGACCCGTCCCGCGGCCGCCGTACGCCAGGGCCCGGAGCCGCACGTCAGGCGCGGGCGGGGGCGGGCCGGGGCGGCGGGGGCGGGAGCCGTACAGTGCTGTCGTTCGCAACCGAGGAGGACTGATGTTCAGGCACGTCGTGGTGTTCCGGTGGAAGGACGAGGCGTCGGAGGAGGCCCGGAGCCGGGTGGCGGCCGAGCTGGGGAGGCTGCCGGGGATCATCGGGGAGATCCGCCGCTACGAGATGGGGGCGGACGCGGGGGTGAACGAGGGGACGTTCGACTTCGCGCTGGTCGCGGACTTCGACGGCGTGGACGACTACCTGGTGTACCGGGACCATCCGGAGCACCGGAGGGTGATCGCGGAGTTCATCGCCCCGATCGTGGCGGAGCGGGCGTCGGTGCAGTACGAGGTCTAGACGCGCGGCGGGCCCTCGTTGTTCATGAGGTCGTCCTCGGCGGTGCGGCCCCGGCGGGTCATGAACAGGACGCTGAGGACCACCCCGATCCCGCCGACGACCATGAGGATGACCCCCATGTTCTGGATGTCGATGCCGGGGACCTCGGCCGTTATGGCGAAGCGGAGGATCGCGCCGAGGGTGATCAGGAAGATGCTTACGCCTATGCCCATGACCGCGACCTCCAAATGGTGAAAGCGCGGACGCCGACGGCATCCGCGCTCACATTACCAACCGGGCGTGATCTTGCAGTACTTTCCGTAAGGCCACGCCCGGCTCCCGTTCGGGGGCGCCCGGAGATCAGATCCGGGGCCGCCCACCGATCAGAAGGCCTCCTCCGGGAGGTCCATCAGGTCCAGGCCGGTGCCGGCGACGATGGCGCGCTCGCTCGCCAGGCGGGGCAGGACCGAGCGGGCGAAGAACGACGCCGCCGCGACCTTGCCGGTGTAGAACGCCTTGTCGTTGTCGGACTCGCCGAGGCGGGCGAGCGCGACCTCGGCCTGGCGGAGGAGGAGCCAGCCGATGACCAGGTCGCCGAGGGCGAGCAGGAAGCGGGTGGAGTTCAGGCCCACCTTGTAGACCTCGCGCGGGTTCTCCAGCGAGCCGATCGCCCAGCCGGCCATCGTGTCGCCCATGGCCTTGACGTCGGCGAGGGCGGCGGCGAGCAGGGCGCGCTCCTCCTTGAGGCGGCCGTTGCCGGCCTCGGAGCCCGCGAACGCCTTGATCTCCTCGGCCAGCCTGCCGAGCGCGCGGCCCTGGTCGCGGAGGATCTTGCGGAAGAACAGGTCCAGGCCCTGGATCGCGGTCGTGCCCTCGTAGAGGGTGTCGATCTTGGCGTCCCGGATGTACTGCTCGATCGGGTACTCCTGGAGGTACCCGGACCCGCCGAGCGTCTGCAGCGAGGTCGCCAGCAGCTCGTACGACCGCTCGGAGCCGACGCCCTTGACCAGCGGCAGGAGCAGGTCGTTCATGGCCTCGGCGTCGTGGTCGGTCTCCCCGCGCGCGGCGGCGAGCAGCACGTCGTCCTGGAAGGTGGCGGTGTAGAGGACCAGCGCCCGCATGCCCTCGGCGTACGCCTTCTGGAGCATCAGCGAGCGGCGCACGTCCGGGTGGTGGGTGATGGCGACGCGCGGCGCGGTCTTGTCCGTCATCTGCGTCATGTCGGCGCCCTGGACGCGCTCCTTGGCGTACTCGAGCGCGTTGAGGTAGCCGGTGGAGAGGGTGGCGATCGCCTTCGTGCCGACCATCATGCGGGCGTGCTCGATGATCATGAACATCTGCTTGATGCCCTCGTGCACGTCGCCCACGAGCGTGCCGACCGCCGGGTGCGTCTCGCCGAAGGTGACCTCGCAGGTCGTGGAGACCTTCAGGCCCATCTTCTTCTCGACGTTGGTGACGTAGACGCCGTTGCGCTCGCCGAGCTCACCGGTCGAAAGGTCCACGTGGTACTTCGGCACGAGGAACATCGACAGGCCCTTGGTGCCCGGGCCGTGGCCCTCGGGGCGGGCCAGCACGAGGTGGAAGATGTTCTCCGACATGTCGTGCTCGGCGCTGGTGATGAAGCGCTTGACGCCCTCGATGTGCCAGGTGCCGTCGGGCTGCTGTACGGCCTTGGCCCGGCCGGCGCCCACGTCGGAGCCGGCGTCCGGCTCGGTGAGGACCATGGTGGCGCCCCAGTTGCGCTCGATCGCCAGCTCGGCGAAGCGCTTCTGCTCCGGGGTGCCCAGCTTCCACAGGGTGTACGCGAAGTTCGGGCCCGCGGCGTACATGTAGAGCGCGGGGTTGGCGCCCAGGACCATCTCGGCGAGCGACCAGGCGAGCGTGCGCGGGATGCCGGGGCCGCCCAGGTCCTGCGGCAGGTCGAGGTGGGCCCAGCCGCCGTTGATCAGCGCCTGGTAGGACTTCTTGAAGCCCTCGGGGACCTTCACCGTCTTCGTCTCGGGGTCGAAGACCGGCGGGTTGCGGTCGCCCTCCTCGAAGGACTCGGCCAGCACGCCGGTGGCCAGGTTGTTCATCTCCTTGAGGAGCTCCCTGGCGACGTCCTCGTCCACTTCGGCGAACGGGCCGGCGCCCAGGATCTCCTGGCGACCGAAGACCTCGAAGAGGTTGAACTCGGTGTCCCGAAGGTTGCTCTTGTAGTGGCCCATGAGGCTCTCTCCTTGACCGGGGGCGCCCGCCGCGGGAGACGGGGATGTTACGTACTGGTCAGTAACCTTACTCATGATGCTACCCACGGGTAACCACTGGCAACCACCGGCAGGTGGGATGACGCACACGCGAGGGTAGAGATCCCGGACGACCCCCGGGAGGCCTGAATGCGCGCCACAGACGTCGTCCCCCGATTCCCCACGGCGAAGGGCCGGCTGCCGGACACCGCGGTCGCCGACCTGCCCGAACCCCAGCCGCTGCGCCGGGCCCTCGGTCCCGGGGTGATCGCGGCCGGGGTCGGCCTGGCATCCGGCGAATTCGTCATATGGCCGTACATATCGGCGAATGTGGGACTCGTCTTCCTCTGGGCGGCGGTGGTCGGGGTCACCGCCCAGTACTTCCTCAACATGGAGATCGAGCGTTACACCCTCGCCACCGGCGAGACCGCCCTCACCGGCTTCAGCCGCCTCTGGCGCCACTGGGGCCTGCTCTTCGCCCTGCTCGCCGTGCTCGCCAACATCTGGCCCGGCTGGGCGACCAGCTCCGCCACCGTCCTGTCGTACGCCACGGGAGGGTGGGACATCACACTCGTCGCGGTCGCCGAGCTGGTCGTGATCGGGCTCGCGCTCACGCTGTCGCCGGTGGTCTACCGCACGGTCGAGGCGACCCAGTTCCTCAAGGTCGGCGCGGTCGTGGTGTTCCTGGTGATCGCGGTCTTCCTGGTCGTCACGGGGGACGCCTGGCGCGGCCTGGGCCAGGCCGTCACCCACGCCGGGCAGATACCCGCGGGGCTCGGGGCCGCGCTGGTGCTGGGCGCGATGGCCTTCGCCGGGGCCGGCGGCGGGCAGAACCTCGTGCAGAGCAACTGGATCCGCGACAAGGGCTTCGGGATGGGCGCCCGGATCCCGCGCCTGGTCTCGCCCGTGACCGGCGAGGACCAGGCGGCCCCCGCGACCGGGTACGTCTTCCGGCCCGACGAGGAGAACCTGCGGCGGTGGCGCGGCTGGTGGAAGGTGGCCAACACCGAGCAGCTCGTCTCGTTCGTGGCGATCACCATCTTCACGATCTTCCTGATGTCGCTGCTGGCCTACTCCACGGTCTTCGGGACCGGGGTGAAGAACGACGTGACGTTCCTGCGGGCCGAAGGGCAGGTGCTCAACGACCGGGTGAGCGGGTTCGGGACGTTCTTCTGGGCGATCGGGGCCGTCTCGCTGTTCGCCGCGAGCATGGGCATCTGCGACTACGTCGGCCGCATGGTCGCCGACATCCTCAAGACCGTCTACCTGTCGGGCAGCCGCGTCTGGACCGAGAGCCGGATCTACTCCCTGGTCGTGTGGTTCATCGTGCTCTTCGGCATCGCCATGATCACGCTCGGGTTCGACCAGCCGCTCACGCTCCTGGTGATCTCCGCGAGCGTCGGCGGGATCATGATGTTCCTGTACTCCGCCCTGCTGGCCTGGCTCAACCGGCGCGCGCTGCCGGGCCCGATCCGGATCCGGGGGTACCGCCTCGTGGTCGTGCTCGTCGTGTTCGCGTTCTTCGGGTACTTCTCGGTCGTCACCCTCATCGACCAGATCGCCAAGCTGACCTAGCGAATGCCGTACCGGCCGGGCGTTTCGCGGGGTGATCACATGATCACTGTGTGACAGTGTGGGCATGCGTATCCTCATCGCGGCGGTCCTGGTGGCGGCGGCCGGATGCGGTGGCGGCAACGCCCCGCTGGAGGCCGGGCGCCCGCAGAAGGCCACCCCGCGCCCCACCGTCTCGCCGCAGCCGGTCAAGCTGTCGGCGGCAGGCACGTTCCGCCCCTGGTCGGAGGGGGTGGACGACATCGCGTACGACGAGAAGCTCGTGCCCCGGGACGCCCGGGCCACGGTCAGCGTCGCCTCCTTCGCCGGGGGCACCGTGTCCTCGTTCAGCGTCCACGGGCTGCTGCCCGGGCGCGACTACGGCGTGCACCTGCACGTCAATCCGTGCGGGCGCGACCCCAAGGCGGCCGGGCCGCACTTCCAGCACAAGGCCGACCCGCACCCCCACCAGGGCATGTCGGTGGACCCGGCCTACGCCAACCCGCGCAACGAGGTCTGGCTCGACGTGCGCACCGACGAGAACGGCGAGGCGGCCACCACCGCCAGCCAGGACTGGCCGCTCAAGGCGGACCGGATCCCGCGCGCCCTCGTCATCCACGCCGAGAAGACCAGGACGCGCAAGGGCGAGGCGGGCATGGCCGGCGCCCGCGTCGCCTGCATGACCCTCACCCCGTCCTGACCCGCGCCCGTCCCGGCCTCGCCCCGCGCCCGCCGTACGGCACGCCGGCCCGTGATCCGGGTCGTACGGCGGGGCGTCCGCCCGCCCGTGCCGCAACGGTGAGCGGTCACCCGTGCCGTACGGCGAGCGGTCACCCGTGCCGTACGGCGAGCGCCCGCCGGGCCGCGCCGAGGCGGCGGCGAAGCACACTGAGACCGCGGCGAAGGCCGTACGCCCACGGCGGACGGGGCGGCGGGGCGGGTGGGGCGGGGGTTAGGGTCGCGGGCATGGAGACCGCCGACCAGTCCGGCCTCGCCGCGCTCGGCCGCCGCTGGCGCGAGGACCTCGGCCGCTGGGGGATCCCCGAGGAGATCCTGGCCCAGGCCGCCGAGTCGCCGTGGCGGCACAGCCCCGGCCGGTTCGCCCGGCGGGCGGAGAAGGCGCTCGCCCGCCGCGGGGGCCCCACCCACGACCGGGCCAGAGAGGCGCTGCCGGAGGGCGGCACGGTGCTCGACGTCGGCGCGGGGGCGGGCGCGGCGAGTCTGCCGCTCGCGCCCGGGCTGCTGATCGCCGTGGACACCTCCGCCGAGATGCTGGCCGAGCTGACCCGCAAGGCCGCCCCGCTCGGGGTCCGGGTGGAGACGGTCGAGGGGCGCTGGCCCGACGTGGCCGGCGAGACGGGCGCGGCGGACGTCGTGGTCTGCGCGCACGTCGTCTACAACGTGCCGGACCTGCCGGAGTTCTTCGCGGCGCTGTCCGCCAGGGCACGCCGCCGCGTCGTGGTGGAGCTGACCCCGCGGCACCCCATGAGCTGGCTGAACCCGCTGTGGAAGCATTTCCACGACCTGGAGCGGCCGGTCTCGCCGACCGCCGAGGACGCGGCTGCGATCGCCCGCGCCCTCGGCCACGCCGTGCGCGTCGAGACCGCCGAGCGGGCGCCCGACCCCGGGGAGACCCTGGACGATCGGGCCGCCCAGGCCGCCCGGCGGCTGTGCCTGCCGCCGGAGCGGGCCCCGGAGGTGGCGCGGGTGGTGGAGGCGCTGGGCATGTGGCCGGAGCCCCCGTCGGGAACAGTGACGCTGTGGTGGGACGTTCAGCCCGATGACGCCTCCGTGCCACGGGGCGTCCCGGACGAGGAGTGAGCGCCGTACCCGGTTCGAAAGACGACGCTCGCGGGGTGTGATCGACCGATCCCCCGCAGGACTCGTCATCGAAGGGGGACGACCACCATGGCGTGGCTCCTGCTCATCCTGGCCGGCCTGTTCGAGGTCGGCATGGCGCTCTGCCTCAAGCTCAGCGACGGCTTCTCCCGCTGGCTCCCGGCCGTCGGCGTGCTCGGCTTCGGCGGCCTCAGCTTCACCCTGCTCGCCCTGGCCCTGCGGCAGCTCGAAGTGGGCACGGCGTACGCCGTGTGGACCGGCATCGGCGCGCTGGGCACCGCGGTGCTCGGCATCCTCCTCATGGGCGACCAGGCGTCGCCGCTGAAGATCGCGTCCCTGGTCCTCATCGTGCTCGGGGTCATCGGCCTCAATCTCGCGGGCGCTCACTGAGGCGGTCTCCGGGACCGGCGCGACACGGACGCAACCCGTTTTGACACGTTTACCGGTGTCGCTGTTGGGTTGCCCCATGGAGATTCACGCGATCACGTTCGACGTCGCCGACCCGTACAAGATCGCCTCGTTCTGGAGCGAGGCGATGGGCTGGCCGATGGAGGAGGGCTCGGAGCCGGGCGCCGACGACGTGTGGCTGATCCCCGAGGGGTCGCCGCCCGTGCTGTTCCAGCGGGTGCCGGAGGGCAAGATCGCCAAGAACCGGGTCCACCTCGACATCATGCCGAGCGCGGGGCGGTCCCGTGACCAGGAGGTCGAGCGGATGTTCTCGCTGGGCGCCACCGCCCTCGGCGACTTCCGCACCGAGGACGGCAAGGGCTGGGTGACCATGCTCGACCCCGAGGGCAACGAGTTCTGCGTCGTGCGCGGCAACCACGAGCGCGTCAACGACTGATCATCAGGCCCTTGCCCGGACCTCGTCCGGCGTGCTTCGCTGACGCCGTGACAGAGGCGAGCGCTTCGGCGCCGGTTGGGATCGCGGATCCGCGGGTGCGCGCCATCGGCGCCGCCCGGCGGTCCAGGGGGCTCGGGCGCGTGGCGGAGGCGGCGTGAGCCGGGCGATCGTCTGCGCCGAGTTCGGGCCGCCCGAGAAGCTGACGCTGACCGAGGTGGACACGCCGGTCCCGGGCCCTGGACAGGTGCTCGTGGCCGTGGAGGCCGCCGGGGTCAACTACGTGGACGGGCTCATGGTCGGCGGCGGCTACCAGCTCAAGCCGCCGTTGCCGTTCACGCCGGGCAGCGAGGTCGCCGGGGTGATCACCGCCGGCGACGGGCCGGTCGGGACGCGGGTCGTGGTCTTCTGCGGCCTCGGCGGGTTCGCGACCCACGTGGTCGTGCCCGCGGCACAGGCCGTGCCCGTGCCGGACGATCTGGACGTCACCCGGGCCGCCACGTTCATCCAGAGCTATTCCACCGCGTTGTACTCCCTGCGCGACCGGGGCGGGCTGCGCGAGGGCGAGCGGGTGCTCGTGCTCGGCGCCGGGGGCGGCGTCGGGCTGGCGGCCGTGCAGGTGGCCAAGGCGATGGGCGCCGACGTGCTGGCCGGGGCCTCCTCGGCGGCCAAGCGGGCGCTCGCGCGCGAGGCCGGGGCCGACGAGGTGCTCGACACCGCGGCCGAGGACGTGAAGGCCGTGGCCCGCGCCTGGGGTGTGGACGTGGTCGTCGATCCCGTCGGCGGGCCGCTGGCCGAGGCCGGGCTGCGGGCGCTGCGCGAGGGCGGCCGGTTCCTCGTGGTCGGCTTCGCCTCAGGGACGATCCCCGCGCTCCCGCTCAACCAGGTGCTCCTGCGCAACCGCTCCGTCGTGGGCGTGGACTGGGGCGCGTGGTCGATGTCCCGCCCCGCCGACCAGGCCGCCCTCCTGTCGGACCTGCTCGGCATGGCGGCCGGGGGCCTGCTGACCCCGGTCGCGCCCGAGGTCCGCCCCCTCGCGGAGGCCGGGCGGGCGATGGCGGACCTGCTGGCCCGCCGTACCACCGGCAAGATCGCCCTGGTGCCCTAGGGCGCCCCGCCGGGGCCCGCGCCGCCGTACGGCTAGCGCGGGCCGCGCTTGCGGGTGGCCGCGACGGCGACGCCGACGACGACGAGGACGAACAGGGCGCGCCAGAGGGAGTCCCAGATCGCGCCGAACGGGCCCTCCGCGCCGGTCACGAGCTGGAGCGGGTAGTTGAGCGCGGCCGTGGCGGCGGCGGGCCACAGGGCGAAGCGCCACGGGTTCTCCCGCGCCCAGGCGCGGGCGCGGTCGGTCACCCTGTCGGGGGCGACGGCGTTGCGCACCGCGCCGATCGAGGAGACGAGGAAGAACAGGCTGAGCCCGAAGCCGGCCGCGCTCCCGAGGCTGGCGTCGCCCGGCAGGACGACCCCGATGGCGTACGAGATCGCGGCCACGCCGCCGCCGGTGATCGCCGCCGCCTTCCACGGGGCGCCGCGCAGCGCCGCGCCGGACAGGGACATCTCTTCGCGGCGGGACGGTTCACGGCGAGACAGTTCGTTCATGCCATCCAGAGTGCGCCCGCGGGGTCCATGACCACATCAGGGAAGCCCCTGAGCCTTCCCCTAGGCTCTCCCCATGTCCGTCATCTTCCGACTCGCCCGTCGTGACGACGTGGCCGCGATCGTGGCCCTGCTCGCCGACGACGTCCTCGGGGCCGGCCGGGAGGCCGCCGCCGACCTGGACGTATACCTTCGCGCCTTCGACGCCGTGGCCGCCGACCCGAACAACGAACTGATCGTCGCCGACGCCGGCGGCGAGGTCGCGGGCACGATGCAGCTCACCTTCATCCCGGGGTTGTCCCGGAGCGGGACGCTGCGGGCGCAGATCGAGGCGGTGCGCGTGGCGGCGGACCGGCGCGGCGAGGGCCTGGGCCGGACCATGATCGAGTGGGGGATCGCGCGGGCCGCCGAGCGCGGCTGCGGGCTGGTGCAGCTCACCACCGACAAGAAGCGGCCGGACGCGCTGCGCTTCTACGAGTCCCTCGGCTTCACCGCCTCCCACGAGGGGCTGAAGCTGGCCCTGTAGGCCCCCGGCGGATCGCCGCCGGGCACCTCCGCCAGCCCCCAGACCCAGCCGGCCCCCCGGACCCCGTCAGATCCCCTCCGGCCCCGTCAGCCTCCTCCGAGGGCGTCAGATCGCGGCGAGGTCCACGCGGTTGTCGTGGTAGAGCGGGCCGCGCGCCAGGTCGGCGTCCCGCTCGTCCACGGTCGCGTTGACGTTCGCGCCCCCGGTGAGCTTCGGCCAGTGCCCCTTCGGGCTGGCCACCACGCCGGGCCGTACCCGGTCGGTGATCTCGACCTCGGCCTCGAAGCCGCCCCGGGCGTTGAACACGCGCACGCGCTGCCCGTCGGCCAGGCCCTTGGCCGCCGCGTCGTCCGGGTGCACCATCACGCGCGGCCCCTTGGCGCGCCGCCGCAGCTCGGGGTTGTTGCCGAAGACCGTGTTCAGGAACGTGTGCGACGCCGGGGTGATCATCGCGAAGGGGTACGGCGACGCGGTGTCCAGCGCCTCCGCCGGCGGGGTGTAGCCGACGACGGGGTCCAGGCCCCGTGCCGCCGCGTCCTCCGAGACGAACTTCAGCCTGCCGGTGTCGGTCGGGAAGCCCTCGGCGTACGGCAGGAACGGCTCGGGCAGCGACAGCCGCACGAAGCCCTCCTTGCGCAGCCGCTCGACCGTGATGCCCTCCAGCGCGCGGTGGCGGGAGGACAGCAGCAGCTCGGCGATCTCCTCGTCGGTCCGGTAGAGGGCGGGCTCGGTCAGGCCCAGGCGCCGCGCGAGACGCCGGAACGTCTCGGTCGTGGACAGGCACTCGCCCGGCGGCGGGACGGCGGGCTCGTTCCAGTTCAGGTACAGGTGCCCGTAGCCGTTGTTCAGGTCGGTGTGCTCGTGCTGCATGGTCGCGGGGAGCACGATGTCGGCGTAGTCCACGGTGTCCGTCGGGAACTGCTCCATGACCACGGTGAACAGGTCCTCGCGGGACAGGCCCGCCCGGATCCGGTTCTGGTCGGAGGTGCTGGCGACCGGGTTCGCGGCGGTCACGATCAGCGCCTTGACCGGCGGGTCGGACAGGTCCAGCAGGCCCTCGGCGAGCCGGGTCATGGCGAGCGTGCGGACGGGCCGTTCGAGCAGGTCGTCGCGCATGACCGCGCCGGTGTTGAGGGGGAAGTGGCCGGAGGTGGAGTACGACAGGCCGCCGCCGCGGTGCCGCCAGTCGCCGGTGACCGCGGGGATGCAGGCCAGCGCCCGCATCGCCGCGCCGCCGCCCGCGTGCCGCTGGACGCCCATCGTGGCCCGGATCGCGGTCGGCCGCGTCTCCGCCAGCCGCTCGCCGAGGGCGACGACGCGCTCCTCGGGCAGGCCGGTGATCGCGGCCGTCCGCGCCGGGGTGAACTCGGCGAGGCGTTCGGCGAAGCGGTCCCAGCCCTCGGTGTGGTTCTCGATGAACTCGCGGTCGTGGGCGCCCTGGCGTACGACGATGTGCATCAGGCCCAGGGCGAGCGCGGCGTCGGTGCCGGGCAGCGGGGCCAGGTGCTCGTGCGCGCGGTCGGCGGTGCGGGTGCGGATCGGGTCGATCGCGACGATGTGCGCGCCCGCCCGGTCGGCGTCCTGGATGAACTTCCACAGGTGGTGGCCGCTGGTCAGGGTGTTCGTGCCCCAGAGCAGGATCAGCCGGGAGTGGGCGAGGTCCTGCGGGTCCAGCCCTCCGGGGTTGCCCATCGCCTGCCGGATGCCGGTGTTGCCGGCGGCGGAGCAGATGTTGAGGTCGTGGTGGGACGCGCCGAGCACGTTCCACAGCGCGCGGCCCGCGTAGGAGCCCTCGCCCTGGATGAAGCCGAGGGTGCCGGTGCCGAAGTACGGCCAGATGGCCTCGCCGCCGTGCTCGTCGATGATCGCGCGGAGCCGTACGGCGATCTCGTCGAGGGCCTCGTCCCAGGTGATGCGCTCGAAGCGGCCCTCGCCCTTGGCCCCGACGCGGCGCATCGGGTACAGGATGCGGTCCTCGGCGGCGGCGTGCTCCAGCCACCGGTTGACCTTCACGCACAGCGCGCCGCGGGTGTACGGGTGGTCGGGGTTGCCGCGCAGCCTCGTCGCGACGCCGTCCTTGACCGTGACCGTCCATGAGCACCCGTCGGGGCAGTCGAGGGGGCACGCGCCGATGACGTTCAACTCCGAGCTCATGTCCCGAAGGTACCGCCACGCCTTCTTTGCCGGGCAACCGGCTATTTCATCCGATCTCGTACGGCTGCCGCCCGCCGGGGACCGTCAGAGGCGCTTGGCGGCGAGGCGGTCCGGGTTGGGCCAGCGGACGTCGTGGGCCCAGCCGAGGCGCTCGAAGACCTTGATCAGCCAGGCGCTGGGGTCCACCTGGCCCTTGAGCGCGCCGTGGCGGGCGCTCGTGGGGTCGGCGTGGTGGAGGTTGTGCCAGGACTCGCCGAGGGAGACCACGGCCAGCCACCAGACGTTGCGCGAGCGGTCGCGGACCTCGAAGTGCTTCTCGCCGAAGGTGTGGCAGATGGAGTTGATCGACCAGGTGACGTGGTGCTGGGCGAAGATCCGGACGAGCCCGGCCCAGAAGTACGCCGTGAGCGCGCCCTTCCAGGACATCGTGATCAGGCCGCCCAGCAGCGTCGGCAGCGCCAGCGAGGCCAGGATGACCGGCGCGTACGCCAGGTCCAGCGACATGCGCCGGATGTCCCGGTCCGCGAGCAGGTCCGGCGCGAACCGGCGGCGCGACGTGCGCTCGCCGCTGAAGAGCCAGCCGACGTGGGCGTGGATCAGCCCCTTGGTCAGGCCCTTCCACCCGGGCCCGAACCGCCAGGGGGAGTGCGGGTCGCCCTCGCGGTCGGAGTACATGTGGTGCCGCCGGTGGTCGGCCACCCAGCGCACGACCGGCCCCTGCAGCGACATGCCGCCCGCGATCGCCAGCGCGATCCGCAGCGGCCGCTTCGCCTTGAACGAGCCGTGCGTGAAGTGCCGGTGGTAGCCGACCGTGATCCCGAACCCGGTGATCAGGTAGAAGACCGCGAAGAGGATGACGTCGGTCCAGCCCAGGCCCCACCCCCAGGCGAACGGCACGGCCCCGAGCACGGCCGCGAACGGCACGAGCACGAACAGCGCGACCATCACCCGTTCGAGGCGCGGCGCGGGCTGGGCCGACAGATCACGGCTCCGGTCCCGGCCCGCCGCTCCCGGTGCCGAGGACCCCGGCGGGGCCGAGCGCGCGGTCGCCTCCGGCGCTGGGAGGTCCGTGGACGCTGTGGGGTCCGTGGACGCTGTGGGGTTCGTGGGCACTGTGGGGTTCGTGGGCACTGTGGGGTCCGTCGGCGCTGTGGGGCCTGTCGGCGCTGCCGTCATCCGCGCGTCTCCCGTCGTCTCCCGTCGCGGCCATGTGGTCAGACGGTACGGCTCGCGCCCGCGGAACCGCTGGTCACGCGGGCACGATTTCGGGGCGGGCGGGTTGTCACGCGGGTTATACGCGCGCGGGTTCTCCCGGCTACGCGTACGGGCTCTCCCCGGCGCGGATGCGGGCGGCCATCTCGCCGACGCCCGCCATGACCGCGTCGTACAGGCCGCCGCCGAAGGTGACGCGGGCGACGCCCAGCTCGCCCAGCCGGGCCAGGGTGGGGCCGCGGTCGTGGAAGAGGACGTTGACCGGGCCGGGGACGCGCTTCACCAGGGTCGCGATCGTGTCCTCGTCCAGGAGGCCGATGGGGTAGACGCAGTCGGCCCCCGCCTCCAGGTACCGGGTCGCGCGCTCGACGGCGAGGTCCATCCGCTCCTCCGGGGTGCCGCCGAGGCGGCGGAGGAACACGTCCACGCGGGCGTTGACCACCAGGGCGTCGCCGGCGGCCCGCCGTACCGCCGCCAGGTGGGCGGCCTGCTCATCGGCGTCGAGGAGGCCGGGGCCGCCGTCCTGGCGGCTGTCCTCCAGGTTGCAGCCCGCCGCGCCGGCGGCGAGCAGCCGCTCGGCGAGTTCGGCGGGCGCGAGGCCGTACCCGCCCTCGGCGTCCACGGTCACGGGCACGTCCACCGCGCGGGCGACGCGGGCGGCGGCGGCGAACATCTCCGCGGCGGGCGCGCCCTGGCGGTCCTCGTAGCCCAGGCTCTCGGCGATGCCGCTGCTGGGTGTCGCTAGCGCGGGGAACCCGGCGGCCGCGAAGACGCGGGCGGAGCGGGCGTCCCAGGCGTTCGGGAGGACCAGGGGGCGTTCGGAGGCGTGAAGGGCGCGAAGGAGACGCGCGTGCTCGGACATGGGAACCGACGCTAATCCGCTGTCTTGTTAGTCACTTAGATCCACTTGTTTCCGTTTCTTGGAGGCCACTTGCGCATGTGTCCCCGGATGCTTTCGCATTCAAGTGACAAATGGGGCTAGCGGATCTTCTGTGAAAGGTGCAGTCTGGCCGTCTAGGCGACTTCCCCGCTGACGATTCGTGCGGTTCGGAGGATGTGGATGGTTGTCAACCCGGGTTCCGAGGATGTCTCCGCTCAGCCCTGGGACGCCGTGCCGTCGGAGCTCGCCGACCAGATCCGCCCGCATTTGGAGCCGATGGCCGCCGAGATGATCCGGGAGATCCAGAACCGGGTCCCCGAATACGCCCGCCCCCTCGACGAGACCTACGTCCGCACGCTGCGGCAGGCCGTGGCCGAGGCGCTGCGGCAGTTCGTGGACCGCATCGGCGACCCCTACGGGCCCTGGGAGAACACCACCGAGATCTACCGCACGATCGGCCGGGGCGAGGCGGCCGAGGGCCGCAGCCTCGACCCGCTCCAGACCGCGCTGCGGCTCGGCGCCCGCGTCGGCTGGCGCCGGCTGGCCTCCGAGGCCGACCGGCTCGGGCTCAACCCGCAGGCGCTGTACGCCCTGGGAGAGGCCATCTTCGTGCTGATGGACGAGATGGCCGACGCCGCCGCCGAGGGATACGCCGAGGCGCAGGCGCACGCGGCGGGGGAGTCCGAGCGCCGCCGCCGCAGGCTGCTGGACCTCGTGCTGATCGACCCGCCGGCGTCCCCCGACGCGATCGCCGACCTGGCGAGGGCGGCGCAGTGGCGGCTGCCCAAGTCGGTCGCGGGGGTGGCGCTGGTGGAGCGCGAGGACGAGTTCCGGGCCCCGTCCCTCCCGCCCGACGTGCTCTTCGACCTGCACCGCCCCGAGCCCTGCATGGTCGTCCCCGATCCCGAAGGGCCCGGCCGCCGCCAGATGCTGGAGGTGGCGCTGCGCGACTGGGACGCGGTGATCGGCCCCACGGTGCCGCTGGCCGACGTCGCCAAGTCCCTGCGCTGGGCCCGCGAGGCGCTGGCCCTGGCCCGGCGCGGCGTGATCCCGCACCGGGGCTCCCACCTGGTGCGCTGCGCCGACCACATGTCCACGCTGGTGGTGTTCAAGGACGAGGACCTGGTGGACGCGCTGGCCGCCGACCGCCTGGCCCCCCTCTCGCACCTGCGCCCCGGCCAGCAGGACCGGCTCGCCGAGACGCTGCTGGCCTGGCTCCAGAACGGCCACAACGCCAACGAGGTCGCCAACCGCCTCCACGTCCACCCGCAGACGGTCCGCTACCGCCTGCGCCAGTTGGAGGAGCTGTACGGCGACCAGCTCACCGACCCCGACCTCCGCTTCGAGCTGGAGATAGTCCTGCGGGCCCGCCATCTCCGCGCCCAGGCCCCCGCCCAGCCCACCTCCTCCTGACGCCTCCTGACCCGCCCCCGGCCTCCTGCCGCCCCTTCCCCCGGGCCCGGAAGCTCGCCGTGATCATGCAGTTTTAAGCACACGGTGTGATTAAAACTGCATGATCACGGCGAGGTCGGGGCCCGGAGAGGGGTCACGCGGGGAGGCCGAGCCCCGAGAGGATGGATATCCGGGGGTGAGCCCCCGGGATCGGCTCTCGGGACGGGCAGCGGGGTGATCCCCGGGGGTTGGCCTCCGGGACGGGCAGCGGGGTGATCCCCGGGGGTTGGCCTCCGGGACGGGTAGCGCGGGGGTGAGCCCCCGGGGTCGGCTCTCGGGACGGGTAGCGCGGGGTTGATTCCGGAGAGGCGGACCCCGGGAGGCGGTTCAGAGGCGGTTCAGAGGCGGGTCAGAGCGGGTCAGAAGATGTCGGGGAGGGGGAGGCGGTCGCGGAGGTCGCCGTCCTCCCGGGGCCCGTCCTTCCGGCCCTCGTCCTTCCGGCCCTCGTCGTTCTGGTTCTCGTCGTTCTGGTCCTCGTCCTTGGGCCGGTCGCCGCCGCCGAGGCGGGGGGCGATGGGGGTGTCGCGGAGGTCGGGGACCTTGGGGAGGAGGTTCCAGCCGGCGCTGTCGTCCGCCGGGGCCTCCTGGGCGGCGGACGCGCGCGAGGCGCCGAGGGTCTTCATGATCGAGGGCCACACGCGGTGGAGCTCACGCTGCCAGTACGGCCAACTGTGGCTGCCGTTGCCGTACAGGTTGACGGTCGCGGGGATGCCGAGCGACTTGAGCTTGGCGGTCAGCGCCCGGATCGTATACGCCGAGGTGGGCTCGCCGAGGCTGGCCGGGTGCCACTTCTGGTTCGGCGGGTCGAGCTCGCCGCGCAGGGAGGTGGTGCCGCTGGAGAAGTACAGCTTGGTGCCGCGGAAGTTGGCCGCCAGGTGCAGCGGGTCGTGCGCGTCCCACACCGACTTGTTGACGCGCGGGTAGCCCCACATGGCGTACGGGTCGGTCTTCTCCTGCTTCTGCGCCTTCATGATGATCGCGGGCACGAACGGGAGCTGCGTGGCGACGATGCCGCTGAAGGACGCCATGTGGCGGAACATGCCGGGGTTGCGCGCGGTGTAGGCGGCGGCGCCGTACCCGCCCATGGAGTTGCCGACGATCGCGCGGGTGGTGCTGCCCCGGTAGGCGCGCTCGATGATCGGCAGCACCTCGCGCAGGTGGAAGGTCTCCCAGGCGGGCGGGCCGCCCTTGCCGTAGTTGTGCCAGTTCGTGTAGTTGCCCGCGCGGCCGGCCTCCGCCATCACGATGATGACGCCGTCCTTCTCGGTGAACTTGGCGATGTCGCTCTTCTTGGTCCACGAGGTGTAGTTGTCGGCGCCGCCGTGCAGCAGCAGCACGACCGGCCACGTGCGCTTGGCGGTGGCCTTCCAGCCCCTGGGCAGCAGGACCCGCACGGGCATGTTCCTGCGCATCGCCTTGGAGGCGACCGTGAGGTCCACCGCGCGGCTCTTGGCGACCTTCTTCTCGGCCACCACGCGTGAGCCGTTGGGGGCGACGGCGTTCTTGGGCGGCGCCGCGGCCGAGGCGGGCTGGGCCGTCATCGCCGCCGCGACCAGGACTCCCGCGGTGACCGCGGTGAGCCTGGTGAGCGCGCGCCGGGGTCGGAGGCCACCGAGCATGCTGAGATCCCTTCGCGTTTACTGCGCGTCCTGCCGTCCGACGCGTGGGGAGGGTGTGACTGGTGCGCCGGCCGCAGGCCGCGACCGTACGGCTTTCTCCGGATCTCTTCTATAGCGCCCGCCAACGTTTCCTGGCGCGGCTTTCGCGGCCCTGGACAAAAGCCCGAGGTGGCCGCCACGTTGTCGATCTCGCCGCGCGCACTTCCGTGATCTGGTTGTAAAGGTCATGACAAAAGCCTTACGGGGGAATGTGGCCGCACTATCTGCTCTGCGCGCGGTGACGCTTGTAGCTTGATCGATCAGCCTGAAAAGGCCACCCCCGCACATCGGATTCGGGAGCCGCCACCGTGCCCTCCGCCGCGTCTGTGAATCCCCCTTCGGAAGAAACGCTCCGCCGTTTTCTCGTCGGCCGGGTGGCGGAGCGTTCCGGGTCGTCGCCCGAGGAGGTCGACCCCGACCGGCCGCTGGAGGAGTTCGGCCTCGCCTCCCGCGACGCGGTGGCCATCGCCGGTGAGCTGGAGGAACTGCTCGACCGCTCCCTGAACGCCACGTTGGTGTGGGAGTACCCCACCATCAACCGCCTGGTCCGCGGCCTGCTCGGCGTCCCGGATGAGGACGCCGCCCCCGCCGGCGGGGAGCGTACGGCGGAGCCGGGCGAGGCCGTCGCGGTGATCGGGCTCGGCTGCCGGTTCCCCGGCGGCGTGACCGGGCCCGAGAGCTACTGGGACCTGCTGGTCAACGGCCGGGAGGCCGTGGGCGAGGTGCCGGAGGGGCGCTGGGACGCCTTCGACGACGGATCGCCCGAGGTCGCCGAGCTGCTGACCACCGTGACGCGGCGCGGCGGGTTCCTGGACGACGTGGCCGGGTTCGACGCGGCGTTCTTCGGGATCACGCCGACCGAGGCCGCCGCGATGGACCCGCAGCAGCGGATGCTGCTGGAGGTGGCCTGGCAGGCGCTGGAGCACGCGGGGATCGCGCCGCCCGCGCTGCGCGGCAGCCGTACCGGGACGTTCGTGGGCATCTCGGCGACGGAGTACGCCTACCTGACCGCGTCCGACCTGACGAGGGTGGAGGCGTGGACGGCGACCGGCGCGGCGATGAGCATCGCGGCGAACCGGCTGTCGTACCTGATGGACCTGCGCGGGCCGAGCCTGGCGGTGGACACGGCGTGTTCGTCGTCCCTGGTGGCCACGCACCTGGCGGTGCGGTCCCTGCTGGCGGGGGAGAGCGACCTCGCGCTGGCCGGCGGGGTGAACGTGCTGCTCTCACCCATGATCACGATGACGTTCGACCGGGCGGGCGGAACCTCCCCTGACGGGCGGACCAAGGCGTTCGACGCGGCGGCCGACGGGATGGTGCGCGCGGAGGGCTGCGGCGTCGTCGTGCTCAAGCGGCTCTCCGACGCCCTCCGCGACGGCGACCGGGTGCTCGCGGTGATCAGGAACACCGCCGTCAACCAGGACGGCCGCTCGAACGGCCTGGTCGCGCCGAACCCCGAGGCGCAGGAGGCGCTGCTGCGCGAGGCGTACCGGGGGATCGACCCGGCGAGCGTGGACTACGTGGAGGCGCACGGCACGGGCACGCTGCTGGGCGACCCGATCGAGGCGCGCGCCCTGGACGCCGTGCTCGGGCGCGGCCGGGACCCGCGCCGGCCGCTGCTGCTCGGCTCGGCGAAGACCAACCTGGGTCACATGGAGCCCGCCGCCGGGGCCGCCGGGCTGATCAAGACGGTGCTCGCGCTGGCCCGCGGCGTGGTGCCGCCCAGCCTCAACTTCGGCGAGCCCAGCCCGCACATCCCCTGGGACCACCTCAAGGTGGTCACCGAGCCCACCCCGTGGCCGTCGGCGCGCCCCCGCGCCGGGGTGTCGTCCTTCGGCTTCGGCGGCACCAACGCCCACGTGGTACTGGAGCGCGCGGAACCGCTCCCGCCCGCGCCGCCGTACGGCGACCGCACGCTGCTCTTCCCGCTGTCGGACGTGACCGCCGACCGGATCGCCGCGCACGCCCGCGACCTGGCGGACTGGATCGAGGAGCGGGAGGACGTGCCGCTCGCGGACGTCGCGCACACCCTCGCCCGGCGGTACGGCCGGGGCCGGGCGCGCGCGGTGATCGCCGCCCGCGACCGGGGCGAGCTGGTGGAGCGGCTCCGGGCGTACCCCGAGGGGGCGGTCACCGGGGCCGCGCGGGCCCTGAGCGGGCCGGTCTGGGTCTTCTCCGGGTACGGCTCGCAGTGGGCGGGCATGGGGCGCGGGCTCTACCGGGACGAGCCGGTGTTCCGCGAGGCGATCGACGAGCTGGAGCCGCTGTTCGCCGCCGAGACCGGCCACTCGCTGCGGGAGATCGTGGAGACCGGGCGCGAGGTGCGCGGGGTGGCGGAGGTCCAGCCCGTGATCTTCGCGATCCAGGTCGCGCTGGCCCGGCTCTGGCGGTCGTACGGCGTCGCGCCCGCCGCCGTGCTCGGCCACTCGATGGGCGAGGTGGCGGCGGCGGTCGTCGCGGGCGGCCTGTCGCTCGCCGACGGCGTGAAGGTGATCGTACGGCGGGCCCGCCTGCTCGGCACGATAGGCGGCGGCGGGGCCATGGCCGTCCTGGAGATCCCGGCCGACGAGGTGCCCGACGGCCTGCACGTCGCGGTGTACGCGGCGCCCCGGCAGACCGTGGTGACCGGCGACCCGGACCGGCTGGCGGAGCTGGCGCGCGAGGTCGAGGCGCGGGGCCTGCTGGCGCGGCTGCTGACGGCCGAGGGCGCCGGGCACTCGCCGCAGGTGGACCCGCTGCTGCCCGCGCTCGCCGCCGAGCTGGCCGAGATCATCGGGCGCGAGCCGGAGACCGCCTTCTACTCCACGGTCACCCCCGGCGAGACGCCCGCCTTCGACGCGGCCTACTGGGCCGCCAACGCGCGGCGGCCGGTGCGCTTCCTGGACGCCGTGCGCCGCGCCGCCGAGGCGGGGCACACGGTGTTCGTCGAGGTCAGCCCGCATCCGCTGGTGGCGTACCCGCTCGGCGAGATCGTCCCGGGGGCGCTCGTCACACACAGCCTGAAGCGCGGGGCCGGCGAGGCGGAGACCTTCCACGGGCAGCGCGCCGTCCTCCACGCGAACGGCCTGCCGCTCGCGATCCCCGGCCGGATCGCGGACGTGCCCTCGCCGCGCTGGCGGCACGAGCGCCACTGGGCCGAGGGCCCGCGCCGCGACCGCCGCCCGGACACGCACCCGCTGCTCGGGGCGCACGTCGAGCTGCCGGGGGAGGAGCGGCACGTCTGGCAGGGGGTGCCCGCCCTGACCGGCTTCGCCGGGGTGCACGGCGTGGAGGTGCTGCCGCTGGCGGCGGTGGCCGAGATGGCGCTCGCCGCCGCGTCGCGGGCCCTGGGGCGCGACGACCTCGCGGTGACCGACGCCGAGCTGACCGGGTTCCTCCCGCTCACCGGGGACACGCTGCTCACGACCTCGCTCGTGCCCGGCCCGCGCGGGTCGGCCGAGGTGGAGATCCAGGGGCGGGACGCCGCCGGGGCCTGGACGCGGTACGGCACGGCGGTCGTCGCGCCCTACCGCCCCGCCGACCGGCCCTCGCCCGCCGCGCTCGCCGAGCTGGAGGCCGCCACCCGCGACGCGGTCTCCGCCCTGGACGCGGGCACCGTCCGCACCCTGCTCGCCGCCGCCCCGGGAGCGGGCGGGCCGGGAGCGGGCGGGCCGGGAGGGGCGGTCGCTCCGCGGATCGGCTCGCCGCCGCCCGTGGCCTCGGCGACGCCCCCCGTCGCGGTGGGGGCGGGGACGCCGCCGGCCGCCTTCGATCCGCCCGCGGCGCCGGGGCCCTTCGGGCCGCCCGTCGCGCCGGGCGCCCTCGCGCCGGCGCGCCAGCAGGCGGGCCCGCCGCCCGTCGCCGAGCGGGTGAGCGAGGCCGAGGTGACGGTGGAGGCGCCCGAGCCCGCGACCCGCAGCCCGTACTTCCGGGCGCACCCGCTCGTGCTCGACGCCTGCCTGCGCGCGCTCCACCCCGCCGCCGTGCCCATGTCGGCGGCCGCCGTACGCGTGCACGGCGACTGCTCACGCGGCGGGCTGTGCCGTACCCGCGTCGGGGAGCGCGACGGGCGGCTGATCGGCGAGCTGACGCTGAGCGGCCCGGACGGGACCCCGCTGCTCACGGTGACCGGCGTGGAGCTGCGCGAGGTCGAGCCCACGCGGGTCCCGGTGCCGCTCGCGGGCAAGCTGTTCGAGCTGGCGTGGCTGGAGAACCCCCTGCCGGAGACCCCGGAGACCCTGGAGACCCTGGAGACCCCGGAGACCTCGCGGGCCTGGCTCGTGGTGACCGGGGACGAGCCGCCGGACCTGGTCAACGGGCTGGACCGGGCCATCCTGACCACCCCGGAGGCGCTGGCGACCGCGCTGGACGCGCGTCCGGGCGTCGCGGGCGTCGTGCTCCCCGTGCCGGCGGGCCGCGACGACCCGGCCGCCGCCGAGGAGCTCGTGCTGACCGCCGCGAAGGTGGCCCGCACGCTCGCCGGCTCCGGGAGCACCGCCCGCCTGTGGTTCGCCGCGCGCGGCGACTCCCTCGCCGCCGCCGCGCTGCGCGGGCTGGTCCGGGTGCTGGCGTTCGAGCACCCCGCCCTGCGCGCCACGCTGGTCCGCGTCGAGGAGCCCGGGCAGCTCGCCGCCGAGCTGCGGGCCGACGCCGTCCAGGACGAGGTGGCCTGGCGGTCGGGCGCGCGCTTCACCGGGCACCTGGCGGCGGCCACGCTGGGCGACCCGGTGGACAGGCACGTCGTACGGCGCGGCGGCGGCTACGTGATCACCGGCGGGTACGGCGGGCTGGGCCTGGTCGTGGCCCGCAGGCTGGCCGAGCGCGGGGCCGGGCGCGTGGTGCTGGGCGGCCGCTCCGGCCCGCCCCCGGAGGCCGAGAAGCTGATCGCCGAGATCCGCGAGCACGGCGCCGAGGTCGAGGTGGTCACCGGCGACATCGCCGCCGACGGCACGGCGGAACGCCTGGTGGCCGCCGCGATCGAGGGCGGCGTGCGGCTGTGCGGCGTCGTCCACGCGGCGGGCCTGCTCGCCGACCGCCTGGTGGCCGACCTGGGCGAGGAGGACCTGCGCCGGGTGTGGCTGCCCAAGGCGTACGGCGCGTGGCGGCTGCACGAGGCCACCCTCGGGCACGACCTGGACTGGTGGGTGGCGTTCTCCTCGGCGGCGGCCCTGCTCGGCTCGCCGGGGCAGGCGTCGTACGCGGCGGCCAACGCCTGGCTCGACGCCCTCGTGGCCCGGCGCCGCGCGCTCGGCCTGCCCGCCACCACGATCAACTGGGGCACCTGGGCGGACGTGGGCGGCGCGGCGGACAACCCGATGCCCGCGCTCCAGCCGATCACCCCCGCCGAGGGGGCCGAGGCGCTGGAGGCCCTGCTCCAGCACGACCGCGCGGCGACCGGCGTCGTACGGCTGGACGCGGCGGCGGCCGTCGCGTTCTTCCCGGAGATCCGGGAGATGCCGTTCTTCTCCGCGCTCATGGGCCCGGCCGCCGGGCCCGGCGAGACCGGGGACGCCTGGCCGGGACCGGCCGGGCTGCGCGAGATGCCCTCGGGGCGGGCTCGCGAGCTGGCGTCCGAGCGGCTGCGGGCGCGGGCGGCGGCGGTGCTCGGGTTCGAGCCGGGCCGCCTGGACGCGGACGTGCCGCTGACCGACCTGGGCCTGGACTCCCTCATCGCCACGCGCATCCGCAACACCGTCGAGCACGACTTCGCGGTCGCCGTGCCGCCGCCGCTGCTGCTCAAGGGCGGCACCCTGCGGGACCTGGAGCGCTTCGTCGCGGACGGGCTCGGCCTCGGCGAGGCGGCGGCCGCCGCCGCGCCCCCGGACGCGTCCCCCACGGAGGACGTGCTGGTCGACGCCAGGGACGCGGCCGAGCGGCAGGCGCTCCGCGTCTTCCGGGACGTCCTGGGCCGCCCGGTGTCGGTGACCGACGCGGTCCTGGACGCCGGGACCGCCGCGACCGTCGCCGAGCGGCTGAGCGCCGAGATCGGCCACCGTCTCGACCCCGGCGACGTGCTGCGCGCCGCCAGCGCCGAGGCCGTGGCCGGGCTCGTGCGCGCCTTCGACGAGGCCGAGGCCGCCCAGGGGCTGGTACGGCGGCTGCGCACGCGCGGCACGGGCCGGCCGTTCTTCTGCGCGCACCCGGCCGGCGGCACGACCGGGCAGTACCGGCAGCTCGCCGAGCTGGTCGGCGACGGCCAGCCCTTCTACGGCCTGGAGCGCATCGAGGACGACGTGCTCGACGTGAAGGCCCGCGCCGCGCGCTACGTGCCCGAGATCCTCGCCGCGCAGCCCGCCGGGCCGTACCGGCTGGGCGGCTGGTCCTTCGGCGGCGTCCTCGCCTACGAGATCGCGGTCCAGCTCACGGCCCTCGGGCACCACGTCGAGCTGGTCGCCATGCTGGACTCCGGGCTGCCGCTGCCGATCTCCGCGGACGAGGCGAGCCGCCACCTGTCCACCCGCATCATGGGCTTCGCGGACTACCTGTCCGAGACGTACGGCAAGCCCGTCCGGCTGACCCTGGACGAGCTGCTCCCCCTCGACGAGGACGCCAAGATCGAGCTGGTCATGGCGCGGGCGGGCGACGCGGGCCTGCTCGACTCGCTGACCCCGGCCATCCTGCGCCACCAGCAGACGTCCCACGAGGACACGCGGGCGCTCGAACGGTACCGGCCCGAGCCGTACGACGGGCGCGTGGTGCTGTACCGCGCCACCGAGCCGACGCCCTGGGCCGTGCAGGACCCCCGGTACGACCACCGGGACGACGCGCGCGGGTGGGACGCCCACTGCTCCCGGCTGGAGATCGTCCACGTGCCGGGACACCACCTGAACCTGCTCGACCCGCCCGCGGTGCAGGTGATCGCGGAGCACCTTTCGGGCCTGCTCGCCTAGCACCACCTGGAGTCCGGCAAGTCATCCATTCCGCCAACCCTCCCCCAGGAGCGACGAATGTCAGACCTCGCCCAGGCCGTCATCGAGGGCGCCCCCGCCGAGGAACTGCTCGCCCAGGAGATCCCCTCCCGGTACCGCGCCGCCCACCTGCTCAAGGACGAGGTGGGGCTGTTCGGCGACGTCGGCCCGCACGACGGCGTGACCGTGGACAAGGACGTGCGCAGGTCACTCCACGTGGGCCCGGTGCCCATGCCCGAACTGGCCCCCGACGAGGTGCTGATCGCGGTCATGGCCAGCGCGATCAACTTCAACACCGTCTGGTCGGCGATGTTCGAGCCGCTGCCGACGTTCGCCTTCCTGGAGCGGTTCGCGCGCCAGGGCGGCTGGGCGGCGCGGCACGCGCTGCCGCAGCACGTGCTCGGGTCCGACGCCTCGGGGGTGGTCGTGCGGACCGGGGCGAACGTGCGGCACTGGAACGTCGGCGACCGCGTGGTCACCTCCCCGGCGTACATCGACGAGCAGGACCCGATCACCCAGCACGACGGCATGCTCGCCTCCGACCTGCGGGCGTGGGGCTTCGAGACCAACTTCGGCGGGCTCGGCGAGTTCGCGGTGGTCAAGGCGACCCAGCTCCTCCCCAAGCCGGCCCACCTGACCTGGGAGGAGGCGGCGTCCTACATGCTGTGCGCGTCCACCTCCTACCGGATGCTCGTCAGCGACAGGGGCGCGCGGATGAAGCAGGGCGACATCGTGCTGATCTGGGGCGCGACGGGAGGGCTCGGCGGCTTCGCCGTACAGCTCGTCAAGAACGGCGGGGGCGTGCCCGTGGGCGTGGTCAGCTCCGGGGAGAAGGCCGACCTGCTGCGGGCGATGGGCTGCGACGCGGTGATCAACCGGGCCGAGCTGGAGCTGGGCGGCCCCGGCAACGTGAAGGCGTGGCGCAAGATCGGCGAGGAGATCCGGCGGCAGGTCGGGGAGGACCCGCACATCGTCTTCGAGCACACGGGCCGCGAGACCTTCGGCGCGTCGGTCTACCTGGCCCGGCGCGGCGGTTCCGTGGTCACCTGCGGCTCGTCCAGCGGCTACGCCCATGAGTACGACAACCGCTACCTGTGGATGAACCTCAAGAGCATCATCGGGTCCCACGGCGCGAACTACCAGGAGTGCTGGGAGATCAACCGGCTGATCAGCCTGGGCATGATCCACCCCACGGTCTCCGCCGTCTACCCGCTCGACGAGGCCCCCGAGGCGACCCGCGCCGTCCAGACCAACCAGCACGTCGGCAAGGTCACCGTCCGCTGCCTGGCCCCCGAGGACGGCCTCGGCGTCACCGACCCGGCCCTGCGCGAGCGCATCGGCGAGGCCACCCTGAACCGCTTCCGCGCCTGAACCGCTTCCACGCCTGACCCCCTGCCGCCCCCCGCCCCGCCGTACGGCCTGAGCCCGGCCGTACGGCGTGAGCCCCGGCCGCGGCGCCGGGCGGGGGCGGCCGTCAGCCGGGGAGCCGGTCAGCGGGGAACAGTCAGCGGGGGCGGCCGTCAGCCGGGGAGCAGTTCGACGGCGCGGGCCGAGGCGTGCAGGAACAGCGGGTCGCCCAGGCGGGCGTACTGGCGCAGGCACGCCTCGGTCATCTTGATCGCGTGCGCGTCGCCGGTCTCGGCCGCGCGGCCGGACAGCTCGGCCGGGTCCAGGGGGTCGCCGTCCGGAACCGGCTCGATCGTCGCGCCGTGCGCGTAACCGCTGTAGAGGGCCGCCGCCACCTGCCACAACGCGTCGTACACCGGCCGGTGCAGGGTCTCGGGCAGCTCCCCGAGCACCGACGCCACCGCCGTCGGCGCGGTCACCGCGTGGATGAAGTCGATCGGGGCGTGCCTCCCGTGGGTCACGAAGACCCGAGCGAAGACCCGCGTGAGCTCGTCCAGGTCGCGCGGCACGTCCCGGGGCGGGCGGACCGACGACACGGTCTCGGCGAACCCCGGCAGGCCGGCCAGCTTGCGCAGGTGGGGCACGATCAGCGTGACCGGCGCCAGCTCCAGGATCGGCAGCACGGCCACCGCCTGCTCCACCGTGCGCACGCCCTCGGTGAGCGGCCGCCCGGGCAGCTCGGCGTACCCCGCCGCCCAGTAGGCCAGCGCGCGGGCCAGCTCCCCGCGCCGGGGCCCGCTCTCCCGCTCCGCCAGCGCCCGCACCGCGTGGGCCGTGCGGATCACCCCGTGCGTGGCCCCGGCCGCCAGCCCCGGGGTCAGCCGCGGCCACCACTCGGCGAGGACGTCGCGCCAGGGGGCCTCGGCCAGCCGCTCCCGGAAGTACCGCTCCCAGTCCGCGACCCGCCGCATGTCGCCCAGCGCCGCGCGCCAGTCGCCGATCCGCTCCCCGCCGCCGGGCGCGTCCTCCAGCAGGGGCAGGTAGCCGTCCACCCATCCCGGCACGGCGTCGGCCGCGTCCAGCCGTACCAGCGCCTCGGCCACCATCGGCCCGTGGTTGGACAGCCCGCCCCGGAACTCCGGCCCCGTCGGCGCGAGCCGTGCCAGGGCCTCGTCCAGCCGTTCGGCGTTGAGATCCATATCGACTCCTCCCTATATAGGGATCACTCTATATAGAGCGCGAACGATATACTCTGGGGCGTGGAGACAGAAGTCCTGCGCGCCCTCGCCCACCCGGTCCGCCTCGGCATCGTGCGGCGCCTGGCCACCGAGCCCGACATCTGCGCCTGCGACTTCACCGACGAGTTCGAGGTGTCCCAGCCCACGATCTCCGCCCATCTCAAGGTCCTCCGCGAGGCCGGCCTGGTCACCACCCGCCGCGAGGGCACCACCATCTGCTACTCCCTCGTCCCCGGCCCCCTGGCGGCCCTGGCCGACTCCATCGCCGCCCTGGCCCGCGCCGCCCCCGTCCCCGCGTCCTGACCCGCCGCTGCCGCCGTACGGCCTGAGCCCGGGCGTGCGCCTGAGCCCGGGCGTCCGCCTGAGCCCGGGCGTACGGCCTGAGCCCGGGCGGGCGTGGCGGAGGCGAACGGCGCGGAGCGGGGTCAGGCGACCTGGGTGTCGATCAGGTCGCAGGCGGCCGCGACGCCGTCCTCGGCGCGGATCCGGGCGGCCAGACGGGCGGCGGCGGCGCCGATGGCGGGGGACGTGACCGCGCGCCGGATCGCGCGGGCCAGGGACTCGGGGGTGACGCGCTCGATCGGCAGCGGCGCGGGGGAGGCGCCCAGGGCGGCCACGCGCCGCGCCCAGAAGGGCTGGTCGGAGAAGAAGGGGCAGATCACGCTGGGCACGCCCGCGCGGAGGGCGGCGGCGGTGGTGCCCGCGCCGCCGTGGTGGACGACGGCGGCGACCCGGGGGAACAGCCACGAGTGCGCGGCGTCCTCGACCGGGAGGAGGTCGTCGGTCGCCGGTCCGGAGCCGCCCAGGAGGATCCCGCGCACGCCCGCCCGGCGCAGCGCCGCGCGGACGATCTCCTCTACCCGGGCCGGGTCGCGCGGGATCATGCTGCCGAACCCCACGTAGACCGGGGGCGGCCCGGCCGCGAGGAAGCCGGCGAGCGGGTCCGGCGGGGTCCACGGCGCGTCCAGGAACCAGTACCCCGTCTGGTGGACGTACGCCGGCCAGTCGCGCGGCCGGGGCACCACGGACGGGCTCACCGAGACGAGGACCGGGCGGCGCTCCCTGCGGGCCCGGCGGAACGGGCCGGACACCGGGATGGCGGTCAGGCCCAGCCGCCGCCGGCGCCAGCGGTTCAGGAACGGCCGCAGGAACTGCCAGGTCACCTGCTCCACGGCGGTGTAGCTGAGGCGGTTGCCGAGCGGCCCCAGCGAGCGCGGGACCAGCGGGTTCGCGAACTCGCGGGTGGGCTCGCCGGGCTGGAACTGCAGCAGCGCGTACGGCACGGCGAACCGCTCCCCGAACAGGTGCCCGGCGAACCCCAGCACGGGGGACAGGATCACGTCGGCGTCCTCGCTCGCGGCCTCCACCTCGACGAGCAGCCGCTCGGCCATCGGCTCGACCACCCGGCGGAACCCCCGGATGAACGCCACCGGGTTGTGCCCGCCGCCCAGCCAGCGCTGGCCCTCCTCGCTCTCCAGGATGTCGAGGGGGTCCACCGTGATCGGCTCGTGCTCCAGCCCCGCCGCCGCGATCAGCGAGGCGTACCTGCGGCTGGCCACCACGCGCACCTTCTCGCCCCGCGCCTGGAGTCCGGCCCCGAGCGCCACGCACGGCTGGGTGTCGCCGCGCGACCCGAACGCGTAGACGATGATCTTCCGTGGCATCAGGCTCCTCGCGTTTCGGGCAGGGCGACCGCCCCGGGCGTGCGCCCCGGCAGCGTGAGCAGGCTGACCACCGCGCCCAGCAGGACGAGCGCCGCCGCCGCGACCAGCCCGACGGAGTACCCCCGCATGAAGGCGTCCGCGTGCGCCGCCCCCTCGGCCCGCGCGGCCTCCTGGAGCGAGGTGACGACGACCCCGATCGCGGCGATCCCGAAGACCCCGGACACCTCCCGCGAGACGCTGAAGATCCCCCCGGCCACCCCGGCGCGTTCGGGCGGGATCGCGCCGAGCACCGCCGACCCGAGCGGCATCGTGAGCCCGGACCCGACCCCGATCGCGGTGACCGCCGGGATCAGGTCCGCGAACCCGTCCCCCGGCCGCAGGAACGCCACCGCGACCATCCCCCCGGCCACCAGCGCGAGCCCGGCGGCCACCGTGCGCGCCGCGCCGTACCGCTCGGACACCTTGGGCGCGAACGGCGTCACCAGCACGACCATCGCCGCCAGCGGGAGGAACGCCAGCCCGGACAGCGTCGGCGAGAACCCCAGCACGCCCTGGAGGAAGAGCGCGGTGAAGAAGAACACGCCGTTCACGCCCAGCCCCCACAGCACCTGCGCGACCACCCCGCCGGAGAACGCCGGGGCCCGGAACAGCGCCATGTCGATCATGGGCGCGCGCACCGACGACTCCACGGCCACGAACCCGGCCGCGCCGAGCACGGTGACCAGCAGCGCCCCGACGATCACCGGCGACCCCCACCCCAGGTCCCGCCCGTGGATCAGCGCGAACGTGCCCGCCACCAGCGCGATCCCCGAGGTCGCCAGTCCCGGCAGGTCGATCCGCGCCGCTCTCGGATCCCGCGACTCGGGTACGGCGAACGCCGCGCCCGCCATCGTCGCGATCCCCAGCGGAACGTTGATCAGGAAGATCCAGCTCCAGTCCCAGTGCTGGGCGATCAGCCCGCCGGTCACCGGGCCCAGCGCCAGCGCCGCCGCGCTCGCCGTCATCCACACCGCGACCCCGGCCGACCGGGCCCGCTCGCCGCCCAGCATCGCGATGATCGCCAGCAGCGTGGGGATGACGAGCGCGGCGCCCGCCCCCTGCACCGCCCGCGCCGCGATCAGCAGCTCCTGGTTCCCGGCCAGCCCGGAGAGCAGCGACGCCCCGGTGAAGATCCCCAGCCCGATCTGCAGCACCCGCCGCCGCCCGAACACGTCGGCCAGCCGCCCGCCCGCCAGCATCAGCCCGGAGAAGACCAGGATGTAGGCGGTCATCACCCACTCCAGGCCCGCCAGCGACGCGCCGAGGTCGCGCTGGATGGTCGGCAGCGCCACGGTGACCACGGTGTTGTCCAGGGTGGTGACGAACCCCGCCACCCCGACCACGGTCAACGCCGGCGCGACCCTGACCGGCGTGGTGCCCTGTGCGCCCATGTCACCCGCCCGCTTCCTCGCGCTCTTCCTCGTTCTCTTCCTCGCGCTCTTCCCAGTGCCACCCGGGACCGTCGGCGTTGGGCACGACGACCCGGACGCGCCGCCGCCCCGGCGTCGTGCCCGGCCTGGCGGGCGGCGCGGCCTCCTCCCGCCCCTCGGGCGAGAACTCCGAGATCAGCTCGGACAGCAGGTCCGGCAGCGGCTCCCGCTCCCCGCCCGGTTCCGCCTCGCGTTCTCCCCGGTGCTCCGCCGCCCGCGCCGGCCCGTCCGGCTCGCGGCCCGGCGCGTTCGCGGGCGCGGGCGGGTCCCCGCGCCCGGGCGGGTCCGCCGCGCCCGCGTCGCCCGCCTGGCCCGCGTCGCCGCCGGCGTCCTCGCCGTACGGCCCGCCGCCCGGGCCCGCGTCGTACGGCCCGCCGCCGGGCTCGTCGTGGCGGGGCGGGGAGGGGGGCGGCGGGACCTCGACGCCGACCTCGACCTCCTCGACGATCTCCGCCCAGTGCCAGCCGGGCCCGTCCTCGTTGGGCACCACGACCCGCTGCACCTTGCGGGCCCAGCGCTCCTCGCCCGCCCCGGCGCGCGCCCCCGCCGCCTTCCCGCCCGGCAGCGGCGGCGTGAGCACGGTGAACTCCTCCGGCCCGAACGGCGGGAACGGCTCCACCCGGGGCGGAGCGGGCGGCCCCGCCTTCCCCGCGCCGGGCCCCGCCTTCCCGGCGCCGGGCCGCGGCCTCCCCGCGCCCGGCTCCGCCGTACCGCCGCGCACGTCCTCGCCGGAGACCGGCCCGCCCTCGCCTGCGGCCGTGCCGGGGGCGCTCGCCGCCGCCGCGTCCTCCCGCGCACCGCGCTCCGCCGTACCGCCGGGCGCTTTCCCCGGGGTGGCGTCCGTCTGGCCGCGCGTCTTCTCCGGCTCGGGAGCCCGGGCGGGCTCCGCCGTACCGGACGCGGCCGGGGCCTGGCGGGACGCCGCTCCGGTGCGGGCGTCCCCGGCCTCCGGGGGCTCGGCCGGGTCAGCGGCGTACGGCACGGCGCCGGGGCGGTGGCCGTTCGGCGGCCGGACCCCCGGGGCCTCCGGAGCCGCCGGGACGGGCGCGGACGGGGGCACGGGCGCGCACGGGGCGGGCGGGGCGTGGTGCGGGGGCGTGGCGACGCCGCCCGGCCGCACCGGCGCGGAGCCGCCCCCGGCCGGCCGCGCTGCGGACGCGCCGTTGACCGCGACGGGCTCGGGCCTGAGCCGGATCGGGGAAGCGGGCAGGGCGGCGTAGGCGGTCCCGGGGAGGGAGGGCAGGAGCGGCGGGCGGACGAAGGAGACGAACTCCGGCTCCGGATGCGGCCAGGCCACCGGCGTGATGGGGGCCTGCCGGAAGGCCTCGTGGCTGACCTCGTAGGGATCGTGCTCGCGCAGGTCGATGCGGTCGTGCAGACGGCGCAGCGGGGCCGGGAGCCACCAGTTGGCCTCGCCCATCAGGCGCATCGTCGCGGGGACGAGCAGCGCGCGGACCAGGGTGGCGTCCACGACGATCGCGACGAAGAGGCCGACGCCGAGCAGCTTGACGACGGTGATCCCGGCCGTGGAGAAGGCGGCGATGACGACGAGGAGCAGCAGGGCGGCGCTGGTGATGATGCCGCCGGTGTGCTGCAAACCCCGGACGACCGCGACGGAGTTGTCCCGGGTGCGGTCCCACTCGGCGCGGACCCGGCTGAGCAGGAACAGCTCGTAGTCCATGGACAGGCCGAACACCACGGCGAGGATCAGCACCGTCACCGTGGCCTCGATGGTGCCCGTCGGGGTGAAGCCGAGCGCGTCCGCGAGGTTCCCGTCCTGGAACGCCCACACGATCACGCCGAAGGACGCGCCCAGGGAGAGCACGTTCATGACGATCGCCTTGAGCGGCAGCACCAGCGACCCGAACGCGGCGAACAGCAGCAGGGCGGTGACGAGGAAGACGAACAGGCCGGTCTTGGGCAGGGTGTCCGTCAGGCTCGCCATCAGGTCGAGCTGCGCCGCCGTGGTCCCGCCCACGAGCACCTGGCGGAAGCCCGGCTCGTCGTAGAGGCCGCGGATCTTGGTGACTAGCTCACGGGTCGCGTCGGACATGGGGTCGGTGTGGTACCGGACCGCCAGGCGCACCGCGCCCAGGGCCTCGGACACCCCGGTGACCTGCACTCCCGTGACGCCGTTGAGCTGCCGGAGCCGGAAGAGGTACTTCCCGACGTCCTCCGTGCCGACCGGCGACGTGCGCATGACCTCGGGCGTGGGCGCGCCCGGGTAGGGGGTCTTGCCCGGCGGGCCGGTGAACTCCCGCTCCAGCATCACCACGACGTCGATCGGCGCCATCGCGTTCCGGGTGAAGTCCTCCTCGATGCTCTGGGCGACCTTCCGGCTCTCGAAGTGCTCCGGCAGCACCCGCGCGTCGATCCCGCCGAACCGCACGTGCAGGAACGGCGCCGCCAGCCCGAGCAGCACCACCGTCACGGCCGCGAGGTACAGCACCGGCTGCCGCATCACGCTGCGGCCGAGCCGTACCCACACGCCCTCCGGCTCCCGCCCGTGCCGGTGCCCCCGCCGCCGCGAACCGGGCCGGCGCGCCCGCCGTACGCGCAGGGCGTCCACCCGGTGCCCGAGCACGGCGAGCAGCGCGGGCAGCACGAGCAGCGCGGTCAGCATCGCCACGACCACGACCGCGGCCCCGCCGACGCCGATCGAGCGCAGGAACATCTGCGGGAAGAACAGCAGCCCGCACAGCGAGGTGGCCACGGTCAGCCCGGAGAAGGCGACCGTACGGCCGGCCGTGCGCATCGTGACGACCACGGCCTTCTCGACGTCCGCGCCCGCGCGCAGCTCCTCCCGGAACCGGCTGACGACGAACAGCGAGTAGTCGATCGCCAGGCCCAGCCCGAGCATGGTGACCACGTTGATCGCGAACACCGACACGTCGGTGACCATCGTGAGGCCGCGCAGCAGCGCCATCGCGCCCGCGATCGACACCACGCCCACGACCAGCGGCGTCGCGGCCGCCACGAGGCTGCCGAACACGACGACCAGCAGGATCAGCAGCAGCGGCAGCGAGATCAGCTCGGCCCGGGTGAGGTCGCGGGCGGTCTGGGCGTTGAGGTCGTCCAGCAGCGGCACGTCGCCGCCCACCGTCACCTGGTACCCGGGGATGTCGAGCCGGTCGCGGATCGCGGCGTACGCCCGCTTCCTGGCGGTCTCGTCCTGCCCGCGGAGCCGGATCGCCGCGTACGTCGCCTTCCTGTCGTTGGAGGCCAGTTCCGCGGCCTTGCCGCCCCAGTACGTCGTATGCCGCCTGACGTGCTCCTTCGGGAGGGCCCGCAGCGACTTCTGCACGTCCTCGCGGTACCGCCGGTCGTCCACGCGGAGCGTCGGGTGGCGGTAGAGCACGACCACGTCCGCGCCGCCGCCGCCGAACCACCGGTCCACGATCTGCCGGACCTGGGTGGACGGGGCCCGGGGGTCCTCGAAGCCGCCGTCGCTCAACTGCCCGAACACCCCGGAGCCCCACACCCCGGACAGGACCGTGACGATCAGCCCGATGACGAGCATGCTCCAGCGCGCCCGGTAGACGAGCCGCCCGAGCGTCTCGAACATGCGTGCCTCCCGACAGCGGCGCTCCGGCTATCCCTGCAGCGTGCCGTCCAGATACCGGTGCCGGCAGGCCTGCCGGGCGATCTTGCCGCTCGACGTGCGCGGCACGGTTCCCGCCGGGACCAGCACGAAGTCGTGCAGCCGCAGGTCGTGCCGGGCGTTCACGGCCCGCCGCACGACCTTGGCCAGCTCGGCCGGGTCCAGGTCCTCGGGCGCGCGCCGGGAGCGCTCCGCGACGATGACCAGCCGCTCGGTCTCCTCCCCGGGCACGGCGAACGCCGCCACGTGGTCGGTGCGGATCGCCTCGTGCGCCTCCTGCGCCGTGACCTCCACGTCCTGCGGGTAGTGGTTGCGGCCGTCCACGATGATGACGTCCTTGATCCGCCCGGTGACGTACAGCTCGCCCTCGTGCACCACGCCCAGGTCGCCGGTGCGCAGCCACGGCCCCTCGGGCAGGCCGGCCACGGGCCCGGCGAGGCGGGCGCGGAAGGTCTCCTCGCTGCGCTCGGGGTTGTTCCAGTAGGCGCGGGCCACGTTCGGGCCGTGCACCCAGATCTCGCCGACCTCGCCGTCGGGGCGGGCGAGGCGCGTCGCGGGGTCCACGATCAGCACGTGCTGCCCGGTCGCGGCGCCCGCGGACGCGAGACGGCTCACGCGCTCGTCGCCGCCGTCCCCGGCCGGTTCGCCCACCGGTACGGCGCGGCCCCGGGTCAGCTCGTCGCGGTCGAACACGGTGATCTTCGCCGGCGCGTCCCAGCGGCCGTTCGACACGAACACGGTGGCCTCGGCCAGGCCGTACGCCGGGGTCTGGCTCTCCGGCCGCAGCCCGCAGCCCGCGAACGCCTCCTGGAACCGCGCGAGGGTGCTCGGCCGGACCGGCTCGGCCCCGTTCAGGAAGACCCGCACGCCGCGAAGGTCCAGCGACGCCTTCTGCTCCTCGGTGATCCGGCCCGCGCAGTACTCGTAGGCGAAGTTGGGGCCGCCGGTGAACGCGTCGCCGTACTCGCTGAGCACCTGGAGCCAGCGCAGCGGGTGCATGATGAACGCCACCGGGTCCATGAACACCGCGTTGTTCCCCGCCACCAGCGGCGCGGCCACCGTGGCGATCAGGCCCATGTCGTGGAACAGCGGCAGCCACAGCACCGCCGTCGAGGTCGCGGGGTCGGCGTCGAAGGCGTCGAAGAGCTGGAGCGCGTTCGACCCGTAGTTGCGGTGCGTGATCTCCACGCCGGCCGGGGCGCGGGTCGAGCCCGAGGTGTACTGCAGGTAGGCCACGTCGTCGAGGGCGATCGCGGGGGGCGTCCACCGCTCCGCGAGCGCGTCGTCGATCGCGTCGAGCGTCAGCACCTCCTTGACCGGGTGCTCCTCCAGGAACCGCTCCACGCCGGGCCGCGCCTCCGCCGTGGTCAGCACCACCTCGGGCGCCGAGTCGTCCACCGCGCGGATCAGCCGCTCCCCGTGCCCGGGCAGGTCCGGCGCGAACAGCGGGACCGCGATCACCTTGGCGTACAGGCATCCGAGCACGGCGACCACGTAGTCCAGCCCCTGCGGCGCCAGGATCGCCGCCCGCTCGCCCTCGGAGGTCACCTCGCGCAGCCGTACGGCCAGCGCCGACGCCTTCCGGTGCGTCTCGGCCCAGGAGAGCGTGCGCCGTGTCCCCTCGCGGCGTTCCGAGTAGTCGACGAACGTGTACGCGGGGTCCCCCGGCCTCTCCTGCGCCCACCGCGCGACGCGCCCGACAAGCGGTTCGGCACCCAGAGACAGCAAGGACATGCGCACTCCCCTCGCGGCGGCACACGGATCTGGCCGAAACTACGGCAGATATCCGCCTCCCGCTGCGAAACCCCGGCGCATTCGGATCGTGCCACTTATAACCCCGATGACAATCCCGTCCCCATCCCCGAACACCCGGCCCCGTCCCGCCGCCGTCACGATGATCAGGCGGTTTCGAGCCCGGGGCGGGCCGGAGAGCGCGTGAACGCGCGACGGCGGGGACGGGGAAGACGTCAGGGACGATCGGGGCTCTGGGGGTTCCCCGGGGGGTTCTGGGAATTCCTGGAGGCGTCCCGCTCGGCGGTCTTTCCGGCCTTTCCGGTCTTTCCGGTTTTGGGATCGTCGTCGGGGGCGTCGGCGGAGATGAGGGGCGCCAGCCATTTGGCGTTCGGGTCGGCGTCCACGAGCAGGGCGCGGACGAGGGTGCTCAGGGGGATGGCCAGGAGGGCGCCGAGGGGGCCCAGGACGTAGGCCCACACGAGGAGGCTGAGCATGGTGAGGGTGGTGGACAGGCCCACCGCGTCGCCGAGGAACTTGGGCATGATCAGCGACTGCACCACGAAGTTGATCAGCATGTAGGCGATGATCACGCCGAGCATCGTGGACACGCCGCCGTCGAGGAGGCCGATGAGGGCGGGCGGGATGAGGGCCAGGAAGAAGCCGATGTTGGGGATGTAGTTGGCGATGAAGGCGAGGATGCCCCACAGGAGGGGGAGCGGCACGCCCAGGATGTAGAGGGCCGTCACGTCCAGGACCGTGTTGATCGCGCCGAAGACCGTGGAGACCCACAGGTAGCGGCGGGTGCAGCGGGCGAACGAGCTCAGCGCGGTGACCAGGTCGGGCCGGCTGCGGGCGATGTGGTCCATGACCCGGGAGGTGCTGAGGGCGTCCAGGCCCATCGTGAACACCACGATCACGATCAGCAGGAACATGGACAGCGTGCTGGTCAGCCCGGACAGGAACCCCTGGAGCAGGCCGAACAGCCGGCTGGGGTCGAGGGTGTTCAGCGCCTTCTGGATCTGGTCCCGGCGGACGCCCAGCGAGTCCGCCCAGCGGGTGGCGTCGTTCATGAGCTGGGAGAACTCGTCGGTGTAGTTCGGCAGCACCCCGGCGAGCTGGACCCCGGCCAGCGCGACGGCGCCGATCAGCGCCAGCAGCACCAGGAACACGACGAGCATGGGCACGCCCACGGTCACCACGACCGGCGCGCCCCGGCGGGCGAGCCAGGAGCGCAGCGGGCTCACCGTCACCGTCATGACCAGGGCCAGGAAGACCGGGCCCGCGATCGAGGAGACCTCGCGCAGCCCGGCGAGCACGATGAAGGCCGAGGCCAGCCCCAGCAGCAGCATCAAGGCCCGGGGCAGCGGCCAGCGGCGCTCGTCCGTCATCTCCCACCTCCCGCATAGCGGTGTGTCCGATCAACCCTGCCGGAAACCGGCCGGGATGATCGGACACTTGGCGAAAGCGATGCGGAGGAGTGCGCGGCGGCCTCAGCCGTGTTCCACGTCCGCGCGGGCCCGCCTGGGCAGCAGGTAGGTCAGCGCGAAGGTGAGGGCCAGCCCGCCGGCCTGCACGAGCAGCACGGTCCCGGTGGCGGAGGCGAAGCCCGCCGGGCTCCAGGCCGCCGGGCCGTCGCCGACCAGCTCGAAGAACACCGTGCCCAGCACGGCGAGGCCGAGCGCGGTCCCGAGCTGCTGGACCGCGGGCAGCAGCCCCGAGGCCGAGCCCACCTCCTCGTCGGAGACCCCGGCGAGCACGATCCCGAAGAACGGCGTCATCAGCATGCCCAGCCCCACGCCGACCACGAGCATGGAGGGCGCGAGCTGCCAGGCGCTCACGTCCGCGCCGGTCTGGCGCAGCGTGAGGTACTGCGCCGCGAGCCCGGCGACCCCGGCCAGCGCGCCCAGGTGCATCAGCCGCCGGCCGACCCGCTCGGTGAGGGCGCCGCCGACGGTCGCGCCGATCGCGATGCCGAGGGCCACCGGGATGAGGGCCACGCTCGTGGCGAGCGGGGAGAAGCCCAGCCCGAGCTGGAAGAACAGCCCGGCGATGAACATGAACCCGGTCATGATGGAGAAGAACGACAGCCCGACGACGAGGCCGCCGGTGAACGGCCGCTTGCGGAAGAGCGACATCTCCACCAGCGGGTCGAGCCCGGCGCGCTGCCGCCGCAGCTCGTGCCGTACGAAGATCGCGAGCATCGGCACGGACGCCGCGAGCAGCGCGAAGATCCAGGCCGGCCAGCCCAGCTCATGGCCCTGGACCAGCGGGTAGATGACGAGCAGGAGCGTGGCGGACAGGAGCGCGACGCCCATCAGGTCGAGGCGGGGACGGCGGGCGGCCCGGGCCTCGCGGACGAACCGCAGCCCCCCGGCGAACGCGAGCAGGCCGACGGGCAGGTTGATCAGGAAGATCATGCGCCAGCCGGTGCCGAAGAGGTCGGCGTCCACCAGGTAGCCGCCGAGCACCGGCCCGCCGACGGCAGCCAGGCCCATGACCGGCCCGAACGCGCCCATCGCGGCGGCGAGCTCCTTGGGCGGGAAGCTGTCCCGGATGATCCCGAGGCCCTGCGGGATCAGCACGGCGCCGGCCGCGCCCTGGAGCGCCCGGAAGACGATCAGGAGCTCAGGCGACGGGGCGAGCCCGCACAGCACCGAGAAGAGGGTGAACCCGGCCGTCCCGATCAGGAACATGCGGCGGCGGCCGTAGATGTCGCCGAGCCGCCCGCCGGTGACGAGCCCGACCGCGAACGCGAGGACGTATCCGGCGCCGATCCACTGCATCAGCGAGTTCCCGCCGCCCAGCTCCGCGCGGATCGCGGGCGCGGCGATGTTGGTGACGGTCGCGTCGAGCAGGTCCATGATCTCGGCGATCAGCACGACCGCGAGGGCCATCCAGCGCCAGCGGTACGGCTGCGCCTCTCCGGCCGGGCGTGACGCCTGGAGCGTCGTTGCCATGATCTCCCCCTTCGGGTGGGCGAACGGTGTTTGCCGAACGAATGGTGTTCGTTGCTGCGAACACTGTTCTACGGAAGAACGACGTTCGTGTCAAGAACGTCGTTCGTTGTATCGAACGAGGTTCGTTGAACGTACGCTGTTCGTCGGAAGTACAGTGTTCGTGAAGCTCGACGGGGGCAGCGCCGTGAGCTGGAGGAAGGTGAGGCGAACATGTCCGACGTCCCGGTGCCGCCGTGGCGCACCACGCCGAAGTCCGGCCAGGCCAGGAAGCCGCTCAGTCAGGACGTCATCCTGCGCGCCGCGCTGCGCATCCTCGCCGAGGAGGGGCTTGAGGGCGTCAGCATGCGCCGCGTCGCCCAGGAGCTGCACACCGGTCCCGCCTCGCTCTACGCGCACTTCGCGAACAAGGACGAGCTCCTGGAGATGATGTTCGACCACGTCCTCGGAGAGGTCAGGGTGCCCGAGGAGGGGGAGGGCGACTGGACGGCCAAGCTCAAGGCCATCGCCTGGGAGGTCCGCCGCGTGCTGATCTCCCACGGAGACATCGCCCAGGTGGGGCTGGCGGTCGTGCCCCTCGGCCCGAACGGCCTGCGGCTCAGCGAGGCGATGCTGGGCGTCCTGCGCGAGGCCGGCATCCCCGACCAGCAGGTGGCGTGGGCCGCGGACCGGCTGTCGCTCTACATCACGGCGGACGCCTTCGAGGTCTCCTACGAGGCCCGCAGGGGCCGCGGGTCACCGGAGGAGATCGCGGCCTACTACGCGGGGGTCATCCAGTACTTCCGCAGCCTGCCGCCCGACCGGTTCCCCCACACGACCGCCCTGGTGGGCCCCCTGGGACAGGGCGACGACGAGACCCGCTTCGAGTTCGGCCTGGACCTGTTCATCCGGGGGCTCTCCACCTACATCCCGGCCGACGGCGGGACCTCCTGACGAAACCCCCGGAACCCCCGGAACGCCCGGAACGCCCGGGAACCGCCCCGCAACCCCGGGGGAACCGCCCCCTGAAAACCCCCGGAGCCGTCCCTCGGAACCGCCCGGAAAACGCCGCGCGCCGACCCCCGGGTCTCCTCCACATCGTGTGGACGAGACCCCGGGATCGGCGCGAGAAGCGGGCCGGGCGGCCCGCGTAGGCCGGGCGGCCCGCGCGGGTCAGGCGGGCGTGATCGTGCCGCTGACCTCGCCCAGGGCGATCGGGACGCCGTCGGCCCCGGGGCCCGTGGCGGTGATCGTCACGGTGTCGCCGTCCTCCAGGAACGCGCGCACCGAGCCGTCCGACAGCTTCACCGGGTCGGCCCCGTTCCAGGTCAGCTCGATGAACGAGCCGCGCTGCGCCGCGTCCTCGCCGGAGACCGTGCCCGAGGCGTACAGGTCCCCGGTCCGGATGGTGGCCCCGTTGACGGTCATGTGCGCGAGCATCTGGTCCGGGGTCCAGTACATCCCGGCGTACGGCGGGCGCGAGACGACCTCGCCGTTCAGCTCGACCTCGAACCCCAGGTCCAGCCCCCACGGCTCGGCCCGCTCCAGGTACGGCAGCGGCGCCGGGTCCTGGCCGCGGCCGGGGACGCGGGCGGCCGAGAGCGCGTCCAGCGGCACGACCCACGGCGAGACCGAGGTCGCGAACGACTTGCCGAGGAACGGCCCCAGCGGGACGTACTCCCAGGCCTGGATGTCGCGCGCGCTCCAGTCGTTGACCAGCGTCACGCCGAACACGTGCGAGGCGAAGTCGGACGTCCGCACCGGCCCCTCCGCCGGTACGCCCACCACGAACCCCAGCTCGACCTCGATGTCCAGCTTGCGCGACGGCCCGAAGTCGCCCGCCCCGCGCTGCCCGGACGGCCGCCGCACCGGCGTGCCCGACGGCACGACGGTCCCGGACCGGCCGTGGTACCCGACGGGCAGGTGCCGCCAGTTCGGCTTCAGCGGCTCCTCGTCCGGCCGGAACATGCGCCCGAGGTTGGACGCGTGCTCCAGGGAGCAGTAGAAGTCCACGTAGTCGGCGACCTCGAACGGCATCCCGAGGGTCACCTCGGACAGCGGCTTGAGGTGCGGCTCGGCCGCGCCCCGGAACCGCTCGTCGGTCAGCAGCCGCTGGATCCGCTCCCGGGCGTCCCGCCACTCGTGCGGCCCGGACGCCATGAACGCGTTGAGGCTCGCCGAGGCGAAGACCCCGCCGCCGAACACCCCGTCGAGGAACAGCACGTGGTCCCCGATCCGGACGACCACCGAGCCGTCCGCCACGCCGTACGGCAGGCAGGAGGCGTTGTACGGCGAGGCGTCCGCGCCCGGGACCCAGGACGACAGGCTCATCGCGCCCACGTCCACGCGTAGTCCGGGTCCTCGGTGCGCAGCGCGGCCGGGCCCAGGTCCAGCGGGCGGAAGGTGTCCACCATGACCGCCATCTCCGTCGTGCGGTCGTGGCCCTGCTTCACGGCCTCGATGACGGCCTCGACGGCGCCCGGCTGCGGCCCGTGGGTGAACCCGGCCGGGTGCAGGGAGATCGAGCCGACGTCGATGCCGGAGCCCTTGCGCGCGGAGTAGTCGCCGCCCACGTAGAACATGAGCTCGTCGGAGTCCACGTTGTGGTGGTTGTAGGGGATCGGGATCGCCTCGGCGTCGAAGTCCAGCGGGCGCGGGCAGAAGGAGCAGATCACGAAGTTCGGCCCCTCGAAGGTCTGGTGGACCGGCGGCGGCGCGTGGGTGCGCTTCACGATCGGCTCGAAGTCGTTGATGTTGAAGGCGTACGGGTAGAGGAAGCCGTCCCAGCCCACGACGTCGAACGGGTGGTGGGCGTACGTCAGCCGGGTCAGGCCGCCGCGGGTGCGGACCAGCACGGGCGTCTCGCCGTCCTCGACCAGGTGCGGCTCGGACGGGGCCCGCAGGTCGCGCTCGGAGTACGGCGCGTGCTCCAGGAACTGGCCGTGCTTGGACAGGTAGCGCTTCGGCGGCCGGACGTGCCCGGAGGCCTCGATGACCAGCGCCTTGACCGGCCCCTCGATCGGCACGAAGCGGTGGATCGTGCCGGTCGGGATCACGACGTAGTCGCCGGCGCCCACGTCCATCGCGCCGTACGTCGACTCGAAGCGCGCGCTGCCGGACTGGACGTAGACGACCTCGTCGCCCATCGAGTTGCGGTACAGCTCGTTCGGCGCGTCCGCGGCGGCGTACGACATCCGGACGTCGCCGTTGCCCGCGAGGAGCTGGCGGCCGGTCACCAGGTCGCCGCCGGTGGGCAGGTCCTGGGTGCGGAAGTGGCGGGGCGACAGCGGCAGGTTGGGGGCCAGCCGCCCGGCGGAGGTGTCCTCGACGGCCTCGGACTTGACGATCGCCGTCGGCAGGTGGCGGTGGTAGAGCAGGGAGGAGTCGGAGGAGAAGCCCTCCTCGCCCATCAGCTCCTCGGCGTAGAGCCCGCCGTCGGGCCGCCGGAACTGCACGTGGCGCTTGCGCGGCACCTCGCCCACGACTCGGTAGTGCGGCATCAGCGCTACCTCCTTCGCGTCCGCATATCGGACGCCATCGTCCGCTATCTGTAAGTCGGCTACCACGATGGTACGGCCACGCCCGGGTGTCAACGTGCTCCCTGCCCCCGGTCCCGCCGCTCACCCCGAACGCGCGGTCTCAAGCGCGGCCCGCCCTCGGAACCCCGCGCCGGCCGATGAGGAAGGGCCTGGAGCCGGGTCAGCGGAGCGCGGAACAGAGCTCGCCGGCGGCCTCCACGACGCGCGGGGCGACGGTCTCCACGTCCAGGGCGGTGAAGGTGACCACGCCGACGCTGGCCTCCAGCCAGGGGAGGCCGCGCACCGGCGCGGCGATCCCGTGGGCCCCCTCCTGGAGCTGCCCGTGGCTGACCTGGTACGGCGCCTGCGCCCGCCCGAACAGGGGGTCGCCGCCGCCGTGCCCGGCCTCGCGCAGGGACAGGATCGCCAGGCCCGCCGCCCCGCGTTCGAGCGGGTGCCGCGCGCCCTCGCGGTAGGCGACGTGCATCGCCGTCCACGACGGCTCGACCACGGCGATCGCCAGCCCGTCGTCGCCCTCGGCCACGGTGAGGTGCGCGGTCGCCCCCACCTCCTCGGCGAGGCGCCGCAGCACGGGCATGGCCGCCGCGCGCAGGAGGGGCTGCACCGACCGGGCGAGCTGGAGCACCCCGAACCCCAGGTGCACGCGGCCCTCGGCGTCACGCCGTACGAACCCCTCGGCCTGGAGGGTCGTGAGCAGCCGGTAGACCACGGGCCTGCTGAGTTCGAGGGCGGCGGCCAGCTCCGTCGGGGTGCGGGCGCCCTTGTCGTCGGCGAGCAGCCGCAGCAGGCGCAGGCCCCTCTCCAGTGTCTGCGCCGATTCCGCGGCCATCTATGGCGTCCCGTGGTCGCTCATGCACCGATTATGCGGGGAGTTGGGGCGTGTGGCCCCGGGCGCGCCGCGACCTTCCGAATCATGTCCGGTTTAGTGAATTGTTACCTAGTTTGGGGCTTTTGATGGTTAGAGGGCATTATGTCCTTTCGTGAACGACAGAGAACTCCTCGACGGCCGCCGTTTCGTGATCGTGAATACGGCGGACGGCGAGAGCGCACCCGAGAACGCCACCGAATTCCTGACCCGGGAGGCCGGGGGTGTGGTGTGGGGCACCTACCGGGGTGGCGAGGTGACCCACGGCCGCTTCGTCGGCACCCGCGTCGAGCGCGAGGTCGAGTTGTCGTACGCCCACCGGCTGGCGGACGGCGAGCTCGCGGCCGGGCACAGCCGTACGCGCATCGAACTGCTCCCCGACGGCCGCCTGCGCCTGGTCGGCGAATCCGGCGAGACGGAGGAGAGCCCCGCGGCGGGCCCGGACGGCGAGCCCGGCGAGGACGCCGCGGAGGGCGCGGGGGAGGCCCCCGAAGGAGGCTCCGAGCCCGAGAAGTCCCTGGTAGGAGTGGTGGAAGAGGTCCGTTAGGTTCCGTCCTGACGTGGGGTAGACGCAACGTCGTTGGGTAGACAGCCCCGGTACAGACACCAGGGGGGATCATGTTGCAACGACGGGGACGCATCCTGCTGGCCGGTCTCGCCATCGGCACCACGGCGGTCGCGGCCGCTGCCTGTGGAGGGGCCGAACCCGCCCAGGAGGTCGCGATCCGGCACCAGCCGACGGAGGGGGTGACCGCGCCCGGCGGTGAGACCGCCGCTCCGACGGGCACGGCCGAGGCCGACAACCTCGCCGTCATCGAGAAGGTCGGCGAGGCGGCCCTCAGCGCCGTGCAGGGGGGCACGCTGACCTGCATGGAGGCCGAGGAGGACGGCAAGCTCTGGGAGGTGACGGTCGTCACCGGCGACGGCACCGCCCACGAGATGGACGTCGACGCGGAGACCGGCCGCGTGACGTCGGGCCCGGAGACCGAGGACTCCGACAAGAAGCGGAACCGGGAGCTCGTCGAGGGCGCGAAGCTCGACTACGTCGGCGCGGCGCGCAAGGCCCTCACCCAGGTGCCCGGCGCCCGGATCACCGAGCTCAACCTCGACCGCGAGAACAAGAAGGTCGTCTGGGAGACCGAACTCGTGGACGAGCAGGACCAGAAGCGCGAGCTCAACATCAACGCCCAGCAGGGCGGCGCGACGGGCACCGCGACGCCGAGCCCGTCGCCCTCGCCGACCGAGTCCTGACCGCACGGTGACCGGCCGCGGACCGGTCCCCGGAGAGCCGCGCCGGCCACGCCCGGCGCGGCTCCGGTCGCAGGGACGTGGCGCGCGAACCGGGACGGCACGGCGCCGGGAGGGGGAGCCCGGGGCCGTGCCGTCCCGTCCGCCGGGGCGACAGTTGAGGTGACGTTGAGGTGACAGGGCGGAACGGCTCGTCCATCCGCACCCGCGCCACGCTGGCCGCGATGGCCGTCACACTGGCCGTCAGCGCGGCGGTCGCCGTGGGCCTCACCCTGGCCCGCCGCGACCACGAGGTGCGCGAGGAGATCGAACGGCAGGCCGCCGCCGCCCGGCGGCTGGCCTTCTACCTGCGTGAAGGGCGCTTCAGCGCCGAGAGCCTGCGGGACGAGGGCGGCCTCGTCCAGATCGTGAACGACCGGGGCGCGGTGGTCGCGGCCAGTTCCGCCCTCGCGGGGTCGCCGGCGCTCACCCGCGAGCGGCCCTCCGACCAGGACAACCGGTTCGACGCCGAGCGCTGCGACCTGACCGGGCGGCGCGGCGTGTGCCACGTCGTGGTCGCGCTGCGCGTGCACGCGCCCTCGGGCTGGGCCACGATCTACACGCTCGGCCCCGCCCCGCCCGCGTACGCCGGGCCGGGCTGGCTCGCCGCCGCCGTCGCCGGGGTGACGGCGCTCACCGCGCTCGCGGGCCTGCTGACCTCCCGCCTGGTGGGCCGCCCGCTGCGCTGGCTGGAGGCCATCCGGCGGGAGCTGGCCGAGGTGAGCCCCGCCGACCCGGGGCGGCGCGTGCCGGTGCCGGTGCACGACGAGGAACTGGCCGGGCTCGCCGAGACCGTCAACGCCACCCTCGACCGACTCCAGACGGGGCTGGAGGAACAACGCCGCTTCACCGGCGACGCCGCCCACGACCTCCAGGGCTCCCTCACCGCGCTGCGCGGGCACATCCGGGCGGCGATGGCGCACGACGCGGGCTGGGAACGGGCCGGCCGCGAGATGCTCGACTGCGTGAACCACCTGGACTCGGTGGTGGGGGACATGCTCGTGCTCTCCAGCCTCGGCGCCCCCGGCGAACGCGAGCCGGTGGACCTGGCCGCCCTGGTGGAGGACGAGGTGCGGCGGCTGCCGCGGGGGATCCGCGTCGAGACCGACCTCACGCCCGGCGTGGTGGTCGAGGGCGACCGCGGCCGCCTCGCCCGGGCCCTGCGCGACGTCCTGGACAACGCCGTACGGCACGCGTCCGCGCTGGTCACGGTCACGCTGCGGCGGGAGGGCGAACGCGCCGTGCTGGAGGTGCGCGACGACGGCGACGGCGTGCCGTTCCGCGACCGGGAGCTCATCTTCACCCGCTTCGCCCGGCTGGTGCCGGCCCGCGAGCGCGACGCCGGAGGCAGCGGCCTGGGCCTGCCCATCGCCCGCGAGGTCGCCGTACGGCACGGCGGGACGCTGACCGCCGAGGACTGCGACGACGGGGCGCGCTTCGTGCTCTCCCTGCCGCTGGAGCGGCCGCGGTCCGTGGACGAGCCCGTGGCGTAGGGCCGCGGGTACTCGCCGGCGGGCGGGCTTATCCGGGTTGTTACACAATCCGCCGGGATCGGGCGGAGTAAAACGGGATTGTGGCGCGTTATGTGCACCGTACATGCTTCAGGGAGGTCACATGACGGCACAGCCGACGACGGATGCCCAGCCCGGGTCGGCGGGCGCGACGGCGCCGCGGTTCACGCACAAGCAGGTCCTGGAGATCCTCGTCGGGCTGATGCTCGGCATGCTGACCTCGATGGTCGCGACCTCGGTGGTCGGCACCGCGCTCCCGACGATCGTCGGGACCCTCGGCGGGCAGGACCAGCTCTCCTGGGTGGCGAGCGCGACCCTGCTGACGATGACGGCCTCGACCCCGATCTGGGGCAAGCTGTCCGACCTGTTCGGCCGGAAGCTGATGTTCCAGATCGCGATCCTGTTCTTCATCGCCTCGTCGCTGGCCGCCGGGTTCTCCCAGAACATGGGCCAGCTCATCGCCGCGCGAGCCGTACAGGGCATCGCCGCCGGCGGCCTGGCCGCGCTGCCGCAGGTCATCCTGGGCGACGTGGTCGAGCCGCGTGAACGCGGCCGCTACTCCGGCTACATGGGCGCCGTCTTCGGCGTCTCCACCGTCGCGGGCCCGCTGCTCGGCGGGTTCATCGTGGACGCCGACTGGCTCGGCTGGCGCTGGTGCTTCTGGATCAGCGTGCCGCTCGCCGTCATCGCCTTCGCGGTGATCCAGAAGGTGCTCAAGCTGCCCTTCGTCAAGCGCGACAGCAAGGTCGACTGGTGGGGCGCGACGTTCCTCACCGGCGGCACCACCGCGCTCATGCTCGTGCTGTCCCTCGGCGGCAAGGAGTTCGACTGGAACTCCGCCTGGACGTACGGCCTGAGCGCCGCGAGCCTGGTGCTCTTCGGCCTGGCCGTCGTGGCCGAGCGCCGCGCCGCCGACCCGATCCTGCCGCCCCGGCTGTTCCGCAACCGCGCGTTCGTGCTCTCCTCGATCGCCTCGCTGCTGGTCGGCGCGGCCATGTTCGGCGCGATGATGTTCCTGCCGCAGTACCTCCAGATCGTCAAGGGCATGTCCCCGACCAACTCGGGCCTCATGACCCTGCCGATGGTGCTCGGCCTGCTCGCCGCCTCGATCACGACCGGCCGCATCGTCACCCGCACCGGCCGCTGGAAGATCTTCCCGGTCATCGGGATGCTGCTGGTCGCGGCGGGCCTGCTCCTGCTGTCCCGCCTGCACGTGGACACCTCGCTGGTCGTCGTGGGCGTGGACATGGCGGTGCTGGGCATCGGCCTGGGCTCGTCGATGCAGATCCTGATCCTGGCCGCGCAGAACGCCGTCCCGCGCGCCGACATGGCGACGACCACGGCCGGCGTCTCGTTCTTCCGCTCGATGGGCGGCGCGGTCGGCGTCGCCGCGTTCGGCTCGATCCTGGCCAACCGCCTCGGCACGGAGCTGGCCGAGCGGTTCGCCGCCGCGCACATCAAGGTCCCGGCCGGCGGCGGCGCGACGCTGGGCAGCCCCGAGGAGATCCACAACCTGCCCGGCCCGATCATGAACATCGTGCTGGAGTCCTTCAGCGACGCGATGGACCGGGTCTTCGAGTTCGGCGCGCCGGTGGCCGTCCTGGCGGCCGTGGCGGCCCTGCTCATGAAGGAGATCCCGCTGCGCTCCGCCGCCGCCGCGGGGGCCCCGGCCCCCGCCACCGTGGGCGGCTCCCCGGCCGCCGTCGCCCCCGCGGTGACCCCGCAGCCGGCGACCGGCTCCCGCGAGCCCGGCTCCCGGGAGACCGGCTCGCACGCCTCCGGCCGCCCAGGCCCCAGGCACGCCGCCGGTCGCGGCGGGTCGGGCCGCCACAAGAAGAACCGCTGACCCCCGCCCCCGCGCGACCTCACACGCGCGGGCGGCGGGCACCAACCGCATGATCGGCGCGAGCCGGAGACATCGCCCATCTCCCTCGCGCCGATCATGCGCCTCTCCCTCCCCGGCGCCTCCTTCCACGAGTCCCCGCCCCCGGCCCCCCTTCCTCGCCGTGATCATGCGGTTTCAAGCACAGGGTGTGCGCAAAACCGCGTGATCACGGCGAGGGGTGGGGGTGGGAGGGCGGGGACGTTTCGGTGGGGGGCGAAACGTTTCGGGCATAGCGTCGTGCGCATGGTGACCCTGAAGAACGCGGGGGAGGTCCGGGCCGTGCTCGCCGACGCCCGCTTCGCGGTGCCGGTGGCCCCGCCCGGCGGCCGGCCGGGCACGATGGCCTGGCTGCGGGCGTCGGTCTCCCGGTGGTCGGAGGGCGAGGCGCACGCCCGGCGGCGCGCCCTGGCGGTGGCCGAGCTGGACCGCCTGGACCCCGCGGCGCTGCGCCGTACGGCCAGGGAGCGGGCCGCGGCGATGGTCTGCCACCAGCCTGAGGACGTGGCCCGGACGGTGCCGGTGACGGTCCTGGCCGAGGCCCTGGACCTGCGGGCCGGCGTGCGCGACGTGGCCGACGTGGCCGCCGCCTACTTCCCCGGGGCGGCCGACGACGTCGTACGGCGGGCGGACGCGGCCGTGGCACGTCTGGTCGCGGCCTGCACCCGGGAGGACGCCGGGGACGCGGGAGGGGACGCGGGAGCGGCGGAGCGGGACGGGGACGGCGTGGAGCCCGGGGAGGCGGTCGCGGCCCGGATCGCGGTGCTGGTGCAGGCGTACGACTCCACGGCGGCGCTGATCCTCAACGCGCTCAAGGAGGGCGGCGTCGGCGAGGCGCTGGAGCGGGACCCGCCGCTGAAGGCGATGCGGCGGGTGGCGGCGGAGACCGCCGAGCTGGACGGGCGGTCCGTCGAGGCGGGGACGGAGATCGTGCTCGACCTCGTGGCGTCGGGGGAGACGGCGTTCGGGACGGGGCGGCGGCCCTGCCCCGGGCGGGAGCAGGCGATCGCGATCGCCGAAGGCGTGCTGGAGGCACTGCGATGACCAGGTTCGAGGAGTTCACGGCGCTGCACCGGCCCGGGGAGCCGTTCCTGCTGCCCAACGCGTGGGACTTCGGCTCCGGGGCGCTGTTCGCCGAACGGGGTTTCCCCGCCGTGGGCACGACGAGCCTCGGGGTGGCCGCGGCCGCCGGGAAGCCGGACGCCGAGGGCGCGACGGAGGACGAGACACGCGACCTGGCGCGGGCGCTGTCCCGGCTGCCCCTCCCGGTCACGGTGGACGTCGAGGGCGGGTTCGGCAGGTCTCCGGAAGGGGTGGCCGACTACGTGTCCGGGCTGGCGGACCTCGGCGTGGCCGGGGTCAACCTGGAGGACGGCGCGATCGGGCCCGAGGCGCTGCGCGAGATCGTGGCGGCGGTCAAGGCCCGCGTGCCCGGGGTGTTCGTCAACGCCCGCGCCGACACGTACTGGCTGGGCCGCCCGGACCTGGAGGAGACCGTACGGCGATGCGCCGAATACGCCGACGCGGGCGCCGATGGGCTCTTCGTCCCCGGGGTCGCGGACGAGGCGGCGATCGCGGAATTGGTAAAGCGGCTGGACAGGCCGCTGAACGTCCTCTACGGCAACGGAATCGGCCTCGCGCGGCTGGCGGAGCTGGGCGTGGCCCGGGTCAGCACCGGGTCCTACCTTTACCGTGTCGCGGTCGGGGCGGCGGTGGCGGCGGCGGCCGCGATCAGGGCCGGGGAGCCCGCCGGGGACGGGGAAATCCCCTCCTATCAGGACGTGACCGCGCTCCTGCCACGTGGCTCCCAGGGGTGACGGTCCCCTGGGGTTTCGTTCCCAAGTAGGAGACGAACTCAGACCCTCAGTGGGGTTACGGGACGGTCACGGGCTTCCTAGGCTGAGGGGGTGGCTGTATCGAGGGGGACACTCAGCAGAGACGTCGAGCTCATCGACGTCTCGGTGGTGCGGCGCACCGCCGACTCCGCGGAGCTGCGCGTCTGCGGCGAGGTGGACATCTCCACCGCCGGCGTGCTGCGGATGAGGCTGCACCGCGAGATCGACGGGGGGCGCCGCCGTCTGGTCGTCGACTTCTCCGGCGTCCGCTTCTGCGACGCGAGCGGGCTGCGCGTGCTGGTCGCGACCCGCAACCGGCTGCTGCGCATCGGCGGCTCGCTGCGGCTGAGCGGCGTGAGCGACAACCTGCGCAAGATCCTGCGCCTGACGGGCCTGGAAGGGGTGTTCCCGCCCACCCCGATCCCCGTGCGCCCCTAGCCGGGCCGTACGGCTGCGCAAACTGCCCAACCGGGGAGCCCTGCGGCCGGGGATCTGCCCGGTGGCGGCGGTGGTCACTTGTCAGGGGCGCCGGGGGGCGCCGAGACTACGCGCACCCGTATGACCGCCCCGAGGAGGCCGCCATGGACCGCCAGCACACCCACCCGTTCGTGCCCTACCGGCCGGTGCGCTACGACGAGGCGGAGATGGTGGCGCGGGGACGGGCCTTCGCGGACCTGCTCGACCGGCGGCGCAGCGTGCGGTTCTTCAGCGACGAGCCGGTGCCCCGCGAGTGCGTGGACCTGGCGATCGAGGCGGCCAACACCGCGCCGTCCGGGGCCCATCAGCAGCCGTGGAAGTTCGTGGTGATCGGCGACGCGGAGACCAAGCGGCGCATCCGCGAGGCCGCCGAGGTGGAGGAGCGGCAGAACTACGAGGGCGGCCGGCTGACCCCCGAGTGGCGCGAGGCGCTGGCGCCGCTGGAGACCGACTCCGACAAGGGGTACCTCGAAGTGGTGCCCTGGATCGTGGTCTGCTTCGCCGAGAAGTACTCCCTGCTGCCCGGCGGCGAACGCCGCAAGCACTACTACGTCAACGAGAGCGTGGGCATCGCCTGCGGCATGTTCATCACCGCGCTCCACACGATGGGCCTGAGCACGCTCACCCACACGCCCAACCCGATGGCGTTCCTCAGCGAGATCTGCGAGCGCCCGGCGAACGAGCGGCCCTACATCCTCTTCCCGATCGGCTACGCCGCCCCCGACGCCGAGGTGCCCGACCTGCGCCGCAAGCCCCTGTCCGAGGTCATCGTCGAGAGCCCCGCCGTCACCCGCGCCCACGCCTGACGCCCCGCGCACGGAACGGCCCGCCCCCTCGGTGGAGGGGGCGGGCCGTTCGCCGTCCGCTCAGGTCGTACGGCGCGCTCAGACCGTACGGCGCGCTCAGGCCGTACGGGCTCGCCCGGGCCGTACGGCGGGGCCGGGCCGTACTCGCGCGCCCGGGGCCGTACGGCGGGCCGTCAGCGCGGGATCAGGGCGGCCTCGGCCTCGGCGGCCGGGGGGCGCTCGGGGCCGGGGACGCGCCGCGCCCACGGCATGGCCAGGACCAGGAACGGGATGACCGCCAGCGAGCTGTACGCCCACGGGATGTGGGCCGCCCACCAGGCGTCGTCGGTCTCGAACTGGGTCAGGTAGATGTAGCCGGCGCCGGCCCACAGGGACACCGCGGTGATCGCCGGCCACATCCAGCGGGTGGGCCTGGCGATCAGGAACGGCATGAACCACAGGAGGTACTGCGCGCCGAGGCGGGGCGTGACCACCATGAACGCCAGCAGCATCGCGGTCACCATGTCGAGGCGGTCGGCCTTGCGCCAGAGCCACATGACCAGGAGCAGCGTGCTGTAGAGCACGACCTGGCCGATGCGCGCCGCCGTGGCGTCCAGCTCCCACTGGCCGCCCGCGGTGATCGCGGTCCAGCCCCACTCGCCGACGATGGGACGCACGCCGCGGATGATGCTGATGACCTCGGGCATGCGCTCGATCGGCGTGTTGGTGCCGATCGGCATGGTGATCAGGAAGAAGAACGGCACCAGCCCGGTCACGACGAACGTGCGGATGCGGTTCTTCCAGTCCGGGACGCACATCAGCAGCACCGGGATGAGGATCACCGGCCAGCTCTTGGAGGACAGCGCCATGCCCATGAGCAGGCCCGCGTAGACCGCCCGCCGGGGCGTGAACGGGATCCGCCGGTTGCGGACCACCACGAACGCGCCGGCCAGGAACACCAGCGACACCGGTTCGAGCTGCGCGTGCAGGGTGGAGACCATGAGCGCGAGCGGGTTCACGGCGTACTGGAAGCGGGCCAGGGCCTCGCGCTTCTCCCCGGCCAGCTTGCCCACCAGGACGATCAGCACGATGTCGGCGATCATCGGGTAGAGCCGGCCGCCGATCTCCCAGGGCAGCCCGGTCCAGATCGCGAACGCGTAGACGTACGCCGAGGTCGGCAGGAAGTGCCAGCCCTCCCTGGGCGGGAGGACGGGATCGACCCGTTCGAGGATGGCCTCACCCGCGGGCTTGAAGCTCTCGACGAAGTCCACCGGCTGCCAGTCGCTGATCGCGGACAGCACGAGCATGGCGAGCCGGACGGCGATTCCGGTCACGAGCGCGGCGCGTAAAGAGGGCCGCCAGCCCCGCCATTGGGCGACTACGGCGAGTAGCAACCCGGCGACGAGCAGCAGCCCGGTGATGATTGGATGGTCCATTGTGGGCTGCACGCTGCCAGAACTGCGGATTGTTTGCAATCCGCGTGTGGCTGAGACTCAGTCAACTCTCAGGTTCCGTTCAATCAGGAATCAGTCATAGCTTGACTTATCGGCCATCCGCTGAAGGGAGGGTGGGTACGGGGTGTGACCGGGGGTGCCATGAACCAGAGACTCATGTGGGCGGCCGTCGCGGTCTGCCTGCTCCCGGCCCTGGCGGCGGGCGGCTGCGGAGGGGACGGCGGCGCGCGGGAGGGGAAGGTGGCCGCGCGGGCCACCGCCCCGGCGAGGCCGGCGAGCCCGCCCGCCACCGCGAAGCCGAAGCCCAGCCCGAAGCCGCTGCCGACCAGGAGCGTGCCGCGCGTGGACTGCGCCCGCGTGCAGTGCCTCGCGCTCACCTTCGACGACGGCCCGGGCGAGCACACCGGCCGGCTGCTGGACATGCTCCGCAGGTACGACGCCCCGTCCACGTTCTACGTCCTGGGCGGGAGCGCCAAGGGCGAGGAGAGGCTGCTGCGCCGCATGACGGCGGAGGGCCACGAGATCGGCAACCACACCTACGGGCACCCGAACCTCGTCGAGCTGTCCAGCGAGCGCATCAGGAGCGAGATCCGGCGCACCCAGGACGTGGTCAGGAAGGCCGTCGGCAGCGCCCCGCGCACCATGCGCCCGCCGTACGGCTCGACGGACGAGCGCGTCGCCAAGGCGGTCGGCATGCCGCAGATCTTCTGGCGCAGCGACACCCGCGACTGGGCCGACCGGGACGCGAACGTCGTGGCGCGGCGGGTCCTGGACATCGCCGCGCCCGGCGCCGTGATCCTGCTCCACGACACGCTCGGGTCCAGCGTGGACGCGATGAAGAAGGTGCTGCCCGAGCTGAAGCGGCGCGGCTACCGCCTGGTGACGGTCTCCCAGCTCCGTGGGACGAAGCCCTTCAAACCGGGTGGGGTGTACTACCGCGAGTGGGGCTGAGGGCCCCGGCATCTGAGGGCTCCGGCATCTGAGGGCCGGCATCTGAGGGCCCGGCACGCGCGCGGCGGGCGGGACCCCGGCGGAATTCCGTCCGGGGCCCCGCCCGCCTTGCGCCGTCCGCGCCGCGGGCTCTAGGCGTGGTCGGGGATCCAGGAGCCGTGGAACCCGGCGGGCACGCGGCGCGGCAGCCGTACCGACGCCACGCGCGCGAGGTCGGCGGCGTCCAGCACGACCAGCTCCTCGCCGTTGATCGTGAGCAGCCAGCCGTCGTCCTCGGCCCGCGCGCCCTCGGCGGCGACGAACTCCGCCTCGCCCGCGCGGCCGCCCACCTCGCGCTCGATCGCGCCGCCGGTCTCCAGGTCGTACTTGACGACGGAGCCGCCGCTCACGGTGTACAGGTAGCGGGCGGACCGGCCGAGCCCGGTCTCGTTGAAGCTCGGGAACTCCACCGCCCGGTCGTCGATCCGCTCCTCCGCGACGCGCCCGGTGCGCGGGTCCAGCGTCCACCGGTGCAGGACGCCGCCCAGCGCCGCCTCCACGGGCCGTCGCGCGTCCTGGCCGCCCGCCCTCTCCCAGAACGCCCGGAACGACGCCGGGGCGTACCTGACGCCCTCCAGCACGACCCGCCCCTCGGCGTCCTCCCGCGCGTTGCCCACGTGGAACACGTAGCAGGGGTCCACGTCGAACCAGGTCACGTCCCCGGCCCGGGTCATCACGCCGAGCCGCGCGCCGTACCCGTCGTCCCAGCGGTACGGCATGCCCGAGCCCACCGCGGCCAGGTCGAAGACCACGGGCAGGTCCAGCCAGACCACGTGGTTCGCCGTGACCGCGAAGTCGTGCATCATCGTCGGCCCGGGCACGCGGACCTCCCGGCTCTCCACCAGCTCGCCCTTCTCGTCGAGCCGGTGGTAGGTGAGGTACGGCGGCGCGAAGCCGTACCCGAAGAAGTGCAGCTCCCCGTCGAGCTCCTTGGGGTGCGCGGTCATCGCCGTGCCCAGCCGGCCGCCGAAGTCGCACGGCCCGACCGTGTCCAGTTCCCCGGTCATCTCGTACGGCAGGCCCGCCTCGACGAGCGCGAGGATCCGGCCGGCGTGCTGGATGACGTGGGTGTTCGCCTGGACGGAGGTCAGGTCGAGGCCCTTGTCGGTGACGTACGGGGCGTTCTCGGTGAACCGGCGCGTGCGGACCCAGCGGTTGCGGTACCACTCGGCGCGGCCGCCGCGCAGCCGTACGCCGTGGATCATGCCGTGGCCGGTGAACCAGTGGCCGGGGTCCTCGCCGGGACGGGGGTTGGGGCCGTTGCGCAGGTAGCGGCCCTCCAGCTCGGGCGGCAACTGCCCCGTCACGGGCAGGTCCACGGCGGTGATCTCGTCGGGGACGGGGGCCAGGTGGCCGGTGAGGTAGGCGCCGGTCATCGTCGCTCCTTGCGGTCGGGGTGTCGCGGTCGATGGAGAGTTCGGCGGCGTTCGGGGTGCGGGGTGGGCGTGGTGGGCGGGTGGGCGGCGCCGGGGTCAGCCCCCGGCGCGGGCGGCGGCCCGGGCGCGCCTGCGGGCGATGCCGGGGTACCTGGCGGTGAAGAGCGCGGGCACGGCGAACGAGGCGGCCTTCACGGTGATGAGGAGCGCGGTCGCGTGCGGGTTCACGACGAGGACGTCGGCCAGCACCGCGGCCGCGATCGTGAACGAGACGGCCCAGACGGCGGTGATGACCACGTTCACGCGGTAGAAGACGGGGGACGCCCACACCTCGGGCGGCGCCATGCCTCGCGCGATCCCGAGCGTGAACGGCCTGCGGATGATCAGGGAGCCCCAGGCGGTGAGCGCGAGCCACACGTTGACCAGCGCCGGGCCGTACATCGTGAGCGGCGAGCCGGGCTGGACGAACGAGTAGACGGTCAGCGGCGCGAAGAACGCGACGGCGCTGAGGCCGATCACCATCTGGTCCCAGCCCTTGCCGCCCCGCCGGTCGAACGCGACGAGCGCGACCGCGGCGACCAGCCCGACGACGGCCCCCAGCCGCCACTCGTCGCTCGTGGCGACGAACCCGTAGGCGATCCAGGGGATGAAGTGGATCAGACCGCGGAGCATAGGGGCTTCCCTTCGACATTCCAGTGGAGACATGTCGAGCATGAACCTTCCATGACAGACATGTCAAGACGAAAATATTCCTCTCTAGATATGTCACAATAGGAACATGAGTCTCCGACACGCCGTCCTGGGTCTGCTCTCCGAGGCGCCTGCCAGCGGATACGACCTGTTGAAGATCTTCGAGATGTCGCTGGCGAACGTCTGGCCCGCCACCCAGAGCCAGTTGTACGGCGAGCTGGGCAAACTCACCGACGCCGGCCTCATCGAGGTGGCGGCCGAGGGCCCGCGCGGCCGCAAGGAGTACCGCGTGACCGAGGCGGGCCTGGCGGAGCTGCGCCACTGGATCGCCGAGGTCCCCCCGAACACCGTCCCGCGCAGCGACGTCCTGCTCCGCGTCTTCTTCCTGGGCGCGCTCCCCGCCGACCAGGCCGTCGCCTACCTGCGGAGCCTCGCCCGGGACGCCGAGAACGACCTCGCCCACCTCCGGTCCCTGGTGCCCCACGTGGAGTGCCAGGACGACAACCTGTCGGTGTACGGCCGGCTCGCCCTCGAATGGGGCCTCCGCGCCAGCGAGTTGCGCCGCGAATGGGCCGAATGGGCGGAGGAGCAGATCAGGTCGCTGAATGTCACACCCCGGGACTAGCGTCCGGCGCACTCGCCATCGATCAAGGAGTGCGCGTGACCGCCGACGGATGGGCCGGCTTCGGCCGGTACGACTGGCATGACCTGGGCAAGGTCCGGGCCCGGCTGGAGGCGGGCGCGGACCCGAACACGGGGATGGGGCCGGGCGGTCCCTTGCACGACGCGGTCCGGGTCGGCGCCCTCGGAGCGGTGGCGGAGCTGGCGCGGCGGGTGGACGACGTGGACGCCGAGCACCACGGGCGCACACCCCTGTGGACGGCGGTGTTCGACAAGCGGCCGGAGATCGCCCGCGCGTTGGCCGAGGCCGGGGCCGACCCGTGGCGGCCGATGATGAACGGCTGGTCGCCGGGGCGGCTCAGCCTGGCCGGGCCGACGCCGGACCTGTTCCCCCTGCCGCCGGACGCGCCCGGCCTGTCCGAGGAGGAGACCGCGGCGGCGGAATACGCGCGGAGCCTGGTCGCGGCCCTGGGCGACCCCGGCATCGACATCATGGGACTGTCCCTGGCCTGCGCCCCGGGGATCACCGTGGACGAGGCTGCCCGCCGCCTGCACGCCGTGCCCGCCGACAAGGACGAGGTCGAGGAGATCCTCGAAGATCCGTACAGCGGCGACATCGAGGACGGCCCGATCCTGGTCGTCGGCGCCACCGGGGTCCCCGGCGGATGCGTCCTCAGCCAGCCCTGGGGCTACGCCGCCTCCGCCTCCGGCGCCGTCCGGCGGCTGTCGGCCGGCACCCTCTGCGCCGCGATGTACGCCAACCCGTCCAGCGGGCCGCAGGGCTGCCTCAGCCGGGACGGCGAGCGTGTGTACCACGACGGCTTCCCCGGTGGCGGTGGCGCGGACCCCGACATGGCGGCGGCCGAGATCCTCACGGAGTACCTGTACCACTTCGAGCCGGTGGCGTTCACCGTCTTCGAGGCCGGGATGCGGCTTCCCGACGCGCGGGCCGTCTTCGGGCCGCCCGACGTCTGGCTGCGGCTGCCGTCCCTCGACTTCATCTGGGACGACCTGGAGCCGGGCGACCCGCTCGGCTGAGACGACCGGCCGCCTAGCGGCCCGGGGTCCAGGTGAAGTTCGGGGGGCGGCGTTCCAGGAAGGCGGCCACGCCCTCGTGGAGGTCCTCCGCGTGGCGGGCCCGCTTCTGCCAGGCGCGGAAGGGCTCCCCGACGGGCTCGTCGGCGGCGATCAGGTTGATCAGCTCCTTGGCGGCGGCGATGGAGAGCTGGGAGCGGGAGGCGAGCGTGCGGGCGAAGCCGTACACGGCCTCGGCGAGCGTCTCCGCCGGGTGCAGCTCGTCGATGAGGCCGGTGCGGAGGGCGTGGGCGGCGTCGATGAGGTCGCCGGAGAAGAGGAGGCGCTTGGCGGTCGCCGGGCCGACCAGGCCGACCAGGCGGCGCGTCGTGCTCGCGGGGTAGACCAGGCCGAGCTTGGCCGGGGGGATGCCGAAGCGGGCGGTCCCGGCGGCGAACCGCAGGTCGCAGGCCCCCGCGAGCTGGCAGCCGCCCCCGACGCAGAAGCCCTCGATCATGGCGATGGTCGGCTTGGGGAACGCCGCCAGGGCCTCCTCGGCGACGACCGTGACCCCGGTGTCGTCCTCGTCCTCGGCGAGCCCCGCGAGGTCCGAGATGTCCGCGCCCGCGCAGAACGTGCCGCCCGCCCCGGTCAGGACCAGGACCCGCACCCCGGGGTCGGCGGCGAGCCCGGCGAGGATGCCGGGGATGGCCCGCCACATCTCCGCGTTGATCGCGTTGCGCTTCTCGGGCCGGTTCAGGGTCAGCGTGGCGATCCGGTCGTCCCGGGTCAGCTCGAATCCGTGGTGCACGCCGACCATGCTCTCGCGCGCCGCCCCACGCGCCGCCACCAGGGGGTACGGCCGGGCGGCCGTACCCCGGGGCGGGTCAGTCGTTGGCGTGGAGGGCGGCGTTGAGGGCGATGCCGTGGCCCTGGCGGGCGACGGCCTCGACGGCGCCGGAGACCGAGTTGCGGCGGAAGAGGAGGCCGCTCGCCCCGGACAGCTCCAGGGCCTTGACCACCGGCCGGTCCGAGCGCTTGGCCAGCTCGCCGACCAGCGTGACCTTGGTCCCGGCGGTGACGTAGCAGCCGGCCTCGACCACGCAGTCGTCGCCGAGGGAGATGCCGATGCCCGCGTTCGCGCCGAGCAGGCAGCGCTCGCCGAGGCTGATGACCTGGGTGCCGCCGCCGGACAGCGTGCCCATGATGGACGCGCCGCCGCCGATGTCGGTGCCGTCGCCGACCACGACGCCCTGCGAGATCCGGCCCTCGACCATGGACGAGCCCAGCGTGCCCGCGTTGAAGTTCACGAAGCCCTCGTGCATGACCGTGGTCCCGGGCGCGAGGTGGGCGCCGAGCCGTACCCGGTCGGCGTCGGCGATGCGCACGCCCGACGGCGTCACGTAGTCGGTCATGCGCGGGAACTTGTCCACGCCGTAGACGGCGAGGGTGCGCCCGGCGGCGCGCTCGATCAGGCGCAGCTCGTCCACGCGGGCGGGCGGGCACGGCCCGGCCGAGGTCCACGCGACGTTCGCGAGCAGCCCGAAGACGCCCTCCAGGTTCGCGCCGTTCGGCTTCACCAGGCGGTGGGAGAGCAGGTGGAGGCGCAGGTAAACGTCGTAGGTGTCGCCCGGCTTGTCGGCCAGGTCGGTCGTGACGTACACCCCGACGACCTCCGCGCCGGGCAGCGCGCGCGGCCCGAGGACGCCCTCGGGGACGCCCAGCAGCTCCGTGGCGGCGGCGGCCGGCAGCGGGGTGGACGGCTGCGGCAGGTCGTCCCGCGGCGGCTCCCCGAGCCCCAGCTTCGGGAACCAGACGTCGAGTACCTGATCGTCGGCGACGGTGGCGAGGCCGAAGCCCCAAGCGGTGGAAGCGTTCACGCCGAGTCAGCCTAGTGCGAACCCGCACGTGCGACGCGTCCCCGCCCCGCTCATGTCGTACGGCGGGCCGCCCGGCTCACCGCGAGCCGGCGGACAGCCGCGCGGCGGGGGAGTGGAACGCCTGGCGCACGAATCCCTCCAGGTGGGTGGGGGTGCCGCCGGTCCAGGGCTCGGTGAGGTCGGGCAGCCGGCGGTCGGCGATGTCCACCAGCGCCAGCCGGATCTCGCAGGGGAGAGGGCGCCCGTCGGCGGCCTCGTCGAACTCGGCGGCGGCCTGCACGACGTGCACGGCCGCGTGGGCCGACTCCAGCGCCCCGGCCGGGTCGTCGCCGTCGGCCCGCGTCGCCGCGCGCAGGAACGCCGCCGGGTGGGCCGACAGGTCGATGCGCCCGCCCGGGGTGTGCCACGTGTCGTCCACGAGCGCCCGGGCGTAGTCCAGCCCGCGCTTCTCGTCCCCGAGCACGTGCCGCGCGGCCCCGCCGTTCTCGGTCGCCCGGTCCAGCACGGCGGCCGCCGGGTCGAACTCGGCCAGCCGCGCGTGCCGCAGCGCCTCCTCCCGCTCGCCCTGCCCGAGCCCGGGGCTCCCGGTCACCGCCGCGGAGTAGGGCGGGAGGAGGACGGGCGGGTTGATGAGGCCGTCGCGGCGGGCGTCGAGCATGGTGCGGACCATCTCGGCGAGGAAGAGGTCGTCCCAGTCGGCGCCGTGCGGGCCGTACTTGAAGAGCATGCCGACCGACCACAGGTCGCCTCCGGCGGTGCGGAGGAGGGCGTCCCTGGCCTGGCGGGACAGCGCCTTCTTGGCGTCGCGCCCGGCCCGGGCCGCCGCCGCGAGGGAGACCCCGAGGGCCGACAGCGCCGCCGGGTCCGCGCTCGCCGCCGCGGCCCGCAGCGCCTCGGGCCCGGCCTGTTCCCAGAACCGCGCGTGCTCCCCGGGCGTGAGATCCCGCAGCCGTTCCGCCAGCTCCTCCGCCGCGACCTCCTCCCGCGCCTGCCCGCCCGCGGTCTCCGCTACGGGGCCGCCAGAGGTCTCCGGTACGGCTGTCGCGGGGCCGTGCGCGGCCTCGGGTACGGCTGTCGCGGAGTCCTCCCCGGGCTCCCGCGCGGCCGCAGCGAGTTCGGCAGGCCGAACCGGGTCGGTGGATTCGGCCGGGTCGGCGGGCCCGGCCGGCTCGGTGGGCTCGGCAGGGTCGGTGGGCTCGGCGTCGGCGGTCCAGTCCAGGTGGACGGACGGGGCCGCGGCGTGGCCGGGCCGTACGCCCTCGGGGGCGGGGGCCTGGAGGGCGAGGTCGCGGGCGCGGCGGCAGCGGGCGGCCATGTCGCGAGCGTCGGCCTGGGCCTCCTCCACGAAACGGCGGAGCTGGACGAGGTTCAGCTCGCTGCCCCATTTGCTCATTTTGGTCAGGATAATCGGGGATTTCGTGGCGAGAGTCTCGTGGAGGCGTTCCAGCCGCCGCGCCAGCCGTTCGAGGTTTTCCGGATCGACGCCGGCGAAATCAGCCATGGTCCCGCATTCTTCTCAGCAGGTCGGGCTGTTCCTCCAGGACCGCCCGCAGCAGGGCGCGCAGCCGGGCCCGCCGCGCCGTCCAGTCGCGGGCCCAGGCGTCGGCCGCCCCACCCCGCCAGGTCTGCGTCCCGAGCAGGGCCGAGGTCGAGCCCAGCTCGGCCGCGATCGCCTCGACCGCGTCCGCCACCGCGGCCATGTCCGCCCGGAATTCGGCGATTTCCGACGACGCCATGTGTCCTCTCTCCGCTCCGAGAACACCGGTTCAACCGTCGTACCGTATGACACTTGTGGTGTCCATGGGAATCCCGGTATGCGGCAAGAAAAATGTTCTTGATGTGCCGTGTTCGGGTGAGGCTTACGCGGGCGCCTCGTCGAGCACGCGCGCCCCGCGCTCCAGCCGGGCCACGAGGGCCTCGCGCGCGGCCGGCCACTCCTCGTCCAGGATCGAGAAGCACACCGTGTCCCGCCAGGTCCCGTCCGGGCGGAGACGGTGGCGGCGCAGCGTGCCCTCGTACACCCCGCCGATCCGCGCGATCGCCTTCTGGGAGCGCTCGTTCCGGTGGTCGGTCTTCAGCAGTACGCGGTTGTAGTCGCCCGTTCCGAAGGCGTGGGTCAGCAGCAGCAGCTTGGCCTCGGTGTTCACCGCCGTCCGCCACACCGCCCTGCCGTACCACGTCCACCCGATCTCCAGGCTCAGGTCGAACCCGGGCACGTCGCAGAACGTCGTCCAGCCCACCGCCCGCCCCGTCTCCCGGGAGATCACCGCGAACGCCGTGTACTCCTCCGGTGAGCCCAGCAGGTGCCGCGCGATCGCCAGCAGTTCGCCCTCGGTGCGCGGCGTCGCCGCCGGCAGCCACCGCCACACCTCGTCGTCCCCGCCCCCGGCGGCGAACAGGTCGGGGACGTGCCCCTCGGTCAGCGGTTCCAGGCGGACATGGGCACCTTCGAGCACCACGGGCTCGGGCAGCTTCACAGTCATGCGGAGGAACGTACCAACGGGAAGTGGACCACCCGCAGATCCACTTCCCGCCGCTTCGGGGGAACCACTTCCCCATCGCCCCAGGTAGCGGGCGCGAGCGGAGTCAGCCCATGCGGTTGACGTCCACCACGTGGATCACCGCGCGGCCGGCCTCGTCGGAGGCGGCCAGGTCCACCTCTGCGCTGATGCCCCAGTCGTGGTCGCCCGCCGGGTCGTCGAAGATCTGGCGCACCCGCCACATCTCCGGCTCCTGCTCGATGAGCAGCATCTTCGGGCCGCGCGCGTCCGGGCCGGTGCCCAGGTCGTCGTGCTCCTCGAAGTACTCGTCCATCGCGTCGGCCCAGCGGTCGGCGTCCCAGCCGTCGTCGCCGTCCAGCTCGCCCAGCTCGTCGTACCGCTCCAGCGCGGCCAGCTCGACCCGGCGGAACATCGCGTTGCGCACGAGCACCCGGAACGCCCGGGTGTTCGCGGTGACCGGCGTGGCCCGCTCCTCGATCTCGGCCCGCGCCTCCGGGTCGGGGTTCTGCAACTGCTCCCACTCGTCGAGGAGGCTGGAGTCCACCTGCCGCACCAGCTCGCCCAGCCAGGCGACCAGGTCGTTCAGCTCCTCGGTCTTGATGTCGTCGGGCACGGTCTGCTGCACCGCCTTGTACGCCCCGGCGAGGTAGCGCAGCAGCAGCCCCTCCGTGCGCGCCAGCTCGTACTGGCCGATGTACTCGGTGAACGTCATCGCCCGCTCGAACAGGTCCCGCGCGATCGACTTGGGCCGCAGCGGGTGGTCGGCCACCCACGGGTGCCCGCGCCGGTAGATGTCGTAGGCGCCTTCGAGCAGCTCCTCCAGCGGCTTGGGATAGGTGATCTCCTGGAGCCGCTCCATCCGCTCCTCGTACTCGATCCCGTCGGCCTTCATCTGCGCGACGGCCTCGGCCTTGGCCTTGTTCTCCTGCGCCGCCAGGATCTGGCGCGGGTCGTCGAGCGTCGCCTCGATCACCGACAGGACGTCCAGCGCGTACGTCGGGGACGCCGGGTCCAGCAGCTCGAACGCGGCCAGCGCGAACGTGGACAGCGGCTGGTTCAGCGCGAAGTCCGACTGCAGCTCGACCGTCAGGTTGACGTACCGGCCCTCCTCGTCGGGGGCGTCGAACTGCTCGACCACGCCGCCGTCCAGCAGCGAGCGGTAGATCGCGATGGCCTTGCTGATGTGCCGCCGCTGCGCCGCGCGGTCCTCGTGGTTGTCGGTGAGCAGCTTCTTCATGGCCTGGAACGCGTTGCCCGGCCGGTTGATGACGTTGAGCAGCATCGCGTGGCTGACCTGGAAGCGCGACTTCAGCGGCTCCGGTTCGGCGTCGATCAGCTTCTTGAACGTCTCCTCGTCCCAGGAGACGAAGCCCTCCGGGGCCTTCTTGCGCACCACCTTGCGCCGCTTCTTCGGGTCGTCGCCCGCCTTGGCCAGCGCCTTCTCGTTCTCCACGACGTGCTCGGGCGCCTGCGCGACGACGTAGCCGACGGTGTCGAAGCCGGCCCGGCCCGCGCGCCCGGCGATCTGGTGGAACTCCCGCGCCCGCAGCCGCCGCACCCGCGACCCGTCGTACTTGGACAGCGCGGTGAACAGCACCGTGCGGATGGGCACGTTCACGCCGACGCCGAGGGTGTCGGTGCCGCAGATGACCTTGAGCAGGCCGGCCTGCGCGAGCCGTTCGACCAGGCGGCGGTACTTCGGCAGCATGCCCGCGTGGTGCACGCCGATGCCGTGCCGTACCAGGCGGGACAGGGTGCGGCCGAACTTGGTGGTGAAGCGGAAGTTGCCGATCAGCTCGGCGATCGCGTCCTTCTCGGCGCGCGTGGACATGTTGACGCTCATGAGCGCCTGCGCCCGCTCGATCGCCGCCGCCTGCGTGAAGTGCACGACGTAGACCGGGGCCTGCATGTTGCCGAGGAGTTCCTCGATGGTCTCGTGCAGCGGCGTGACGCGGTAGGAGTAGACGAGGGGGACCGGGCGCTCGGCGTTCTTGACCACGGCGGTCGGGCGGCCGGTGCGGCGGGTCAGGTCCTCCTCGAACCTGGTCACGTCGCCCAGCGTCGCCGACATCAGGATGAACTGCACCTGCGGCAGCTCCAGCAGCGGCACCTGCCAGGCCCAGCCGCGCTCGGGCTCGGCGTAGAAGTGGAACTCGTCCATCACGACCTGGCCGATGTCGGCCCGGTCGCCGTCGCGCAGCGCGATGTTGGCCAGCACCTCGGCGGTGCAGCAGACGATCGGGGCCAGCGGGTTCACGCTCGCGTCGCCGGTCATCATGCCGACGTTCTCGCTGCCGAACACCTCGCACAGGTCGAAGAACTTCTCCGACACCAGCGCCTTGATCGGCGCGGTGTAGAACGTGCGCTCCTTCCTGGCCAGCGCGGCGAAGTGGGCCCCGGCCGCGATCAGGCTCTTGCCCGACCCGGTGGGCGTGTTCACGATCACGTTCGCCCCGGAGACCACCTCGATCAGAGCCTCCTCCTGGGCCGGGTACAGCGTGATGCCCCGGCCCTCCGTCCAGCCCGCGAAGGCCTCGAACAACTCGTCGGGGTCGGGGTTCGCGGGAATCCGGTCGATAAGGCTCATCCGTCAATAGTGCCCGCTGCCGCCGCCTGCGCATGACGTCAGGTCGCACGGAGGCCACGGGCCGTACGGCGCAAGCGCGCGGACCCACCCCGGCGCCAGCCGTACGACACCCGGATCCGGGCCGGGGTGACGCGTACGTTGACCACCGCGCCTGCCCGGTGCGGTCCTGGTCATGACCGTTCCGCGGCGGTCTTGATCGAGTCGAGCCAGCGGGTCAGCTCGGCGTGCAGCTTGGCGCTGTCGTAGAAGAGCCCGAGCAGGGTGCCGGCCATGGACTCCTCGGTGCGCAGGAGCGTGGTGCCGTCCTCGCGGGCGGTGATGAGGTGCCGGTGCACGGCGCGTGAGCCCATGGCGCTGCCGGTCCAGGTGAGCTCGCCGAGCGGCTCGACGACGGCGAACCGTGAGGCGATGGTCGTGCGGCCGTTCACCCAGGTGAACCGCGTGTCCACCCTGACGGCGCCGTCGTCGGCGATGCGCACGCCGCGAATGGCGGGGTTGAACGCCGACCAGCCCGAGGGGTCGGCGAGCAGGGCCCATACCCGCTCGGCCGGTGCGTCGATCACCACCTCGTGCGCGGACCGGATGGGCGCGGCCTCGTCGATCCGGTGCCGCTTCGCGTAGGCGTCGTGCAGTTCGTCGAGCGACGGTCCGCGGTAGCGCATCTCCTGGAACATCTGGATCCCCCTAAAGCGTGACTGGTGTTCTCGCTTGAGAACAGTAGTCACATTCATGGAAGATCGTCAAGAACGGTGTTCTCGTTGTGAGTCGGGTGTTCTCGACTGTGGCATGCTGGGGGTGTGGCAGCGATTCGCAACGCCCGGGAGCGGGCCCGGTCGGCTCTGGTCGAGGAGATCAAGGCGGAGGCGTTCCGCCAGTTGTCGGCGCACGGCTCCGCCGGGCTGACGATTCGGGCGATCGCCCGTGAACTGGGCATGGTGCCCTCGGCGCTGTACCGCTACTTCCCCAGCCGCGAACAGCTCCTCACCGCCATGATCATCGACTCCTACACCGCCCTCGCCGACCATCTGGACGCCGCGGCGGCCACCCAGGAGACGCACCGGAACCGCTGGCTGGCGGTGTGCCGTGGCGTGCGGGAATGGGCGTTCGACCGTCCCCACCAGTACGCCCTGCTGTACGGCACGACCGTGCCCGGCTACCAGGCGCCCCAGGACACCATCGCCCCGGCCGCCCGAATTCCAGCGCTCCTGCTGGGAATCGCGTGCGACGCGTGGCGCGCGGGACAACTCACCCAACCCGCCGAGGAGCCCTGGTCGGATGAGGTCGCCGCGAACGCCGCCACCCTCGCCAGGGCAACCGGTCTCCTTGACGTGCCGCCATCGCTGCTGATGCGCGCCGTGAGCGCCTACACCCAACTGTTCGGCGCGGTCAGCATGGAACTCTTCGGCCACCTCGACGGGGCCTTCGACGACGACGCGGTCTTCTTCGACCACAGCATCACCCTGCTCGCCGACCTCGTGGGATTCCGCACCTCCTGACCGGCTCGGAACGACGTGACGAAGTCGGCGGGAACGCGCCGCGTGCCCGGTGACGACCGGGTGATCCGTTGGGCCGGGCGGATCCGGGTGGCGCGCGCATGACGGGCGGCGGGCGGGGAAGCCGTACGGCATGCACAGGTCGAGGGTCGGCAGCGTGGTCATCGACTGCGATGACCTCACGGTGGGCAAGACGTTCTGGGCGGGCGTGCTCGGCGTGCCCACCCCGGACGACGACGGGCAGTGGGCGATGATCCCCGGCGTCATCGGGGACGGCGTGCGGCTGCTGCTGCAGAAGGTTCCCGAGCCGCACACGTGCAAGGCGCGCGTGCACCTGGACATCGAGACCGACGACGTGGAGGCGGAGACGCGCCGGCTGGAGAAGCTGGGCGCGACCCGGGTCGGCCCCTTCGAGGACCAGGGCTGGGTGCTCGCCGACCCGCTCGGGAACGAGTTCTGCGTCCTCCGCGCGGGTGGCACGGCGAATTGGCCGGAAAGAGCCGTTACCTGGGAAGAACTCCCATCCGACGAGTAGAGTCGGATTTACTGACCCGTTTCCCGTACCAGCCGAATCGGTGATCGAAGTGCTGCCCTACTCGGGCCGTTGGCTCGACCGCGCCCCCGGTCGTCGCACCGACCCCCGCTGGGTGAACCGAATCCTGGCAGCCCCCTCCACCCGGGTGATCCCCATGTGGAACGACCGCTGCCTGGCCAAGGACGACCAGCCGGTGAGCCTCACCCCGTCCACTCTCCCCGAGGGGGCCGAGCCCGTCCTCCTCGGCCTCGACGGCGACGCGGGAGTGTTCGCCGCCGACCTCACCCACCTCTCCGAGCCCGACGCGCTCGCCCTCGCCGCGGCCACCGCGACGATGGACGTCCGCGCCCTCGTCGCCCGCCTCACCCCGCCCGAGGCCGGCACCCTGGCGTACGCCAGGGGGATCCTCCACTGGGCCCGCAACCAGCGCTACTGCGGCGCCTGCGGCAGCCCCACCGAGAGCCACCACGCGGGCGCGGCCCGGGCCTGCCAGGGCTGCGGCAAGGTGCTGTTCCCCCGCATCGAGCCCGCGGTCATCGCCCTGATCGAGGCCCCCGGTGACGCCGGCCGCTGCCTCCTCGCCCGCCACAAGGGCGCCCCGGAGAACGCCTACAGCCTCCTGGCGGGCTTCGTGGAGATCGGCGAGAGCCTGGAGGACGCCGTCTGCCGCGAGATCCACGAGGAGGCCGGCGTGGAGGTGGAGGACGTCGTCTACCAGGCCTCCCAGGCCTGGCCCTTCCCCGCCGGCCTCATGACCGGCTTCCGCGCCCGGGCGCTCGGCGAATCCATCAAGGTGGACCCCGGGGAACTGGAGGAGGCCCGCTGGTTCACCAAACCGCAGGCCGCCGCCCTCCTGACCCGCCAGCGCCCGGACAGCATAGGCCGCTACCTGCTCGAATCCTGGCTCCAGAACCCCGCCGCCGCCTGACCACCCATTACGGGGCCACGCGGGCGGAGCGTCGGCTCGCGGAGTGGCCGGAGGGGGCCGGCCTCGGGCGGCCCGGTCCTCGCGGGGTGGTGTGCGGCGCGGCGCGCGCCCCGGGCCGCCGCGCCGGGCGCGGTCCGGTCCGGGTCGGTCCGGGCCGGTCCGGGTCGGGTCGGTTCAGGGGGCGGCGGGGGTCGTGGTGGCGAGGGGGGTGAGGACGTACATGATGCGGTCGACGGCCTGGTCCACTTCGGTGACGGGGACCATGGGGTGGCCCCAGCTCCAGACGAACCAGTCCTGGCCGTCGGACTGGCGGCGGATGGAGACGTCGTCCTTGAGGGTGGACTCCAGGGATTCGACGCGGAGGAGGACCTGGTCGCCGCGGCGGAGGAACCGCGCGGTGAAGCGGGAGTCGTCGGTCAGGCCGCCCGCCAGTCGGCTCAACATCTGGGCGTGCCGGTGCGTGTCCATTCGGCATCCTTCCTCGATGTGCCACCCGTAGTGTTCATGTTCCGCATCGCGATCACTCCTCGCCCGGTCCGACCCGGGCCTTGCGCCGTACGGCATGAGCGGTGCGACCAGCGGACACGCCGTCACGCTCCGTGGTGATCTGGAGAACCGGCCCGCCGTTCGTCGCAGGTCGTCGCGGAGTGATAGTCACGGAGAGTAAAGGCGGGTCGTCGTGGCCGCAGCGGGGGCGGCGGCGGAGCGGGTGAATCCCTCGCGGGGCGGGAGGGGGAGGGCTAGACTCGCGGGCTGACGGAAGCTTCTGACTTGGTGTCAGTCAGGAGATGGATTTGAGCGTGTACGAGCGCTTGGGGGGTTCTTACACCCTCGCGCGGGTGATCCCCCACTTCTACGTGCGGCTGCTCACCGACTCCGCGCTGGCGGGGCGGCTGCGCGGGGTGGACGTGGGACGGCTGGCCTGCCGCCAGCTCGAGTTCCTCGGGGCGCTGATGGGCGGTCCGCCGATGGGGCGGGACGTCGACCTCGCCGGGGCCCACCGGCGGCTGGGGATCACCGACGGCGACTTCGACCGTGCCGTCGCCCACCTCGCGGAGTCCCTGCGCGCCCACGGCGCCACGGCGGAGGAGGCCGAGGTCGTCGTCGAATGCGTCGGCCTGTTCCGGGACCAGATCGTCTCCGCCCCCGTGGACACCGCCTGACGGCCCGCTCATGCCGTACGGCGGGCGTGCGGGACGGGTCGTGACGTAACGGGTGGTTCGAGACGGCATGATGGCGGACGTGCAGCCGGAGAGCGGTTTCAGGGAAGCGGTGCTGGACGCCGTGCTGGAGCGGATCACGTTCGCCAACGAGGAGACCGGGTACACCGTGGCGCGCGTGGCCACCGAGCGGTCCGGCGGCGAACTGCTGACCGTCGTGGGCGCGCTGCTCGGGGCGCAGGTGGGGGAGAGCCTGCGGCTGACCGGGCGGTGGTCCTCGCACCCGAAGTACGGCAAGCAGTTCGAGGTCCGGACCTACACCACCGTGCTCCCGGCGACGGTCCAGGGCATCCGGCGGTACCTCGGCTCGGGCATGATCAAGGGCATCGGGCCGAAGATGGCCGAGCGCATGGTGGACCACTTCGGCGTGGACATCCTGCGGATCATCGAGGAGGAGCCGGCGCGGCTCGCCGAGGTGTACGGCCTCGGGCCCAAGCGCTCCCAGCGCATCGCGAAGGCGTGGGAGGAGCAGAAGGCGATCAAGGAGGTCATGCTCTTCCTCCAGACCGTCGGGGTGTCCACCTCCCTCGCCGTGCGCATCTACAAGCAGTACGGCGACGAGGCCGTCGAGGTCGTGAAGGCCGAGCCGTACCGGCTGGCGGCGGACGTGTGGGGCATCGGGTTCAAGACGGCCGACGCGATCGCGCGGTCGGTGGGCATCCCGCACGACAGCCCCGAGCGGATCAAGGCGGGCATCCAGTACACCCTGTCGGAGGCGGCGGACGCGGGGCACTGCTTCCTGCCCGAGCCGAACCTGGTCGCCGAGGCCGTGAAGATCCTGGAGGTGGACCGGGAGCTGGTGCCGCCGTGCCTGGACGCGCTGGTGGCGGAGGAGGGCGTCGTCCGCGAGCCGCTGCCGACCGGCGTGCCCGCGATCTACCTGGTGCCGTTCCACCGGGCCGAGCGCTCCCTGGCGTACGGGCTGCTCGAACTCCTCAACACCAGGGCCGAGCGGATGCCGGCGTTCCGCGACGTGGACTGGGACAAGGCGCTCGCGTGGCTGCGCGGCCGGACCGGGCAGGAGCTCGCCCCCGAGCAGGAGCAGGCCGTACGGCTGGCGCTCACGCGCAAGGTCGCGGTGCTGACCGGCGGGCCCGGCTGCGGCAAGTCGTTCACCGTGCGGTCGGTGGTGGAGCTGGCGCGGGCGAAGAAGGCCAAGGTCGTGCTGGTGGCCCCGACCGGGCGGGCGGCCAAGCGGCTGGCCGAGCTGACCGGGCACGAGGCGTCCACGGTGCACCGGCTGCTCCAGCTCCAGCCCGGAGGCGACCCCAAGTACGACCGGGAGAACCCGCTGGACGCGGACCTGATCGTCGTGGACGAGTGCTCGATGGTGGACGTGATCCTGGCGAACAAGCTGGTGCGGGCCATCTCCCGCGGCGCGCACCTGCTGCTCGTGGGCGACGTGGACCAGCTCCCCTCGGTGGGGGCGGGCGAGGTGCTGCGGGACCTGCTCACCGCCGAGGAGGCGATCCCGCGCGTGCGGCTGACCAAGATCTTCCGGCAGGCGCAGGAGTCGGGGATCGTGGTCAACGCGCACCGGATCAACAGCGGGAACCACCCGCGCCTGTCGGGCTTCCCGGACTTCTTCTGGTTCGGCTGCGAGGACAACGACGAGGCCGCCGCGCTCACCGTGGACGTGGTCGCCAACCGCATCCCGCGTAAGTTCGGCCTCAACCCGCGCCGCGACGTGCAGGTCCTGGCCCCGATGCACCGGGGCGCGGCGGGCGCGGGCAACCTCAACACCCTGCTCCAGGAGGCCCTGACCCCCTCCCGCGAGGGGATGCCCGAGCGGCGGTACGGCGGGCGGGTGTACCGCGTGGGGGACAAGGTCATCCAGATGCGGAACAACTACGACAAGGGCGAGGCCGGGATCTTCAACGGCACCGTCGGGATCGTGACGGCGATCTCCCTGGAGGATCACCAGCTCACCGTGCTCACCGACGAGGACGAGTCGATCGACTACGCCTTCGACGAGCTGGACGAGCTGGCCCACGCCTACAGCATCACGATCCACCGTTCCCAGGGCAGTGAGTACCCCGCGGTCGTGATCCCGCTGACCACCAGCTCCTGGATGATGCTCCAGCGCAACCTGCTCTACACGGCGGTCACGCGGGCCAAGCGGCTCGTCGTCCTCGTGGGCTCCCGGCGCGCGCTGGCCGCCGCCGTCCGCACCCCCGGCGCGGGCCGCCGCCACACCGGCCTCACCCACCGCCTGGTCGAGGCGATCTGACTTCGGAGGCCCGGGCCTGGCCGTACGCCGTCAGCTTCCGTCGCCGGTCAGCAGGTCCAGGCGGCGGAGCTGCTGGGCGCGGGCGCCCGCGTCGCCGGGCAGGCCGCGCTCGGCGAGCCGGTCGGCGATCCGGGCCCGGAACGCGGCGGGCTTGTGGTCGTCGTACTTGAACTTGGCCCTCACCTCGTCCACGCGCAGCCGTACGCCCCGGATGGCCGACAGCATCTTGCGGTACGGGCCCTCGTCCACGGCGACCAGCCCGTGGTCTCCGTCCGGCTGGTGGTGCGCGAGCTGCGCCCGCAGGATCTCGGCCTTCCCCTCCCGGTCGTCCACGACCTCCGCCCGCCCGACGAGCTGCACCGCCGCGTAGTACTGCGTCGGCACCCCGTCCGGCGAGTCGTCGGGCGCGCGCCACGTCGTGGGCACGTACGCCCACTGGTCGAACACGCTCAGCGTCACCGCCGGATTGGCGGCCAGCGCGGGGAACACCGGGTTGGGCCGCGCGAAGTGCAGCAGCACCGTCGCGTCGCCGTCGAAGAGGAAGGGCGTGGGCACCACGACCGGCGGCCCGCCGTCCACGCCGTTGGCGGTGAGCTGCCCGAAGTCCCGCCCCGCCAGCCACGCCTTCCACTCGCCGTCGTCCACGGCCGCGTCCCAAGGCAGAATCAGCACAGCGCCACCCGAAGAAATAGAAGGAATGCCGGGAAACACACCCTAAGGCGCGCGTGTCCGGCTTCCCCCGCGTGGTCGCCGCCCCGCCTCCCCACGCTCCGCCGTCCCGCCGTCCCGCCGCCCCGCCGTCCCGCCGTCCCGCCGCCCACGCCCCGCCGCCCGGCGCTCCGCCGCCCTGCCGCTCCACGCCGCGCCGCCCCACGGCCGGCGGCCCACGGCCCGGCGTGGCCCCCGCGCGCCGTACGCCATGGGCCGGCGGGCCGTACGGCATTGGGCGGCGGGCGCGAGCCGTACGGCGTGGGCCGTCAGGGCGCGGCGGGGAGACGGGCGGCGAGGTCGCGGCGGAGGTGGTCGGCGGTGTGGGAGCCCTCCGCGCGGGCCAGGGCGGCGGGGGTGCCGGTGAAGACGACGCGCCCGCCGTGGCGCCCGGCCTCGGGGCCGAGGTCGATGACCCAGTCGGCGCGCTTGACCAGGTCGAGGTCGTGCTCGATGACGATGACGGTGTTGCCGGCGTCCACGATCCGGTCGAGCAGCGCGAGCAGGGTCCCCACGTCCGCCGGGTGCAGGCCGGTGGACGGCTCGTCGAAGACGTACACCAGGCCCGTCTCGCGCAGCCGGTCGGCCAGCTTGAGCCGCTGGCGCTCCCCGCCGGACAGCGTGGACAGGGGCTGGCCGAGGGTGAGGTACGGCAGGCCGACCTCGGCCAGGCGCTCCAGGCCGGGGCGCACCGAGTCCTCGGTCAGGTACGTCAGCGCCTCCTCGACCGTGGACTCCAGCACCTCGGCGATCGTGCGCCCGGCGTAGCGGTGCTCCAGCGCCTCGGGGCGGTAGCGGCGGCCCTCGCACACCTCGCACACCGTCGTGACCGGGTCGAGGAACGCCAGGTCGGTCGTGACCACCCCGCGCCCGCCGCACGCCGGGCAGCCCCCGGCCGAGTTGAAGCTGAACAGCGCGGCGTCCACCCCGCCGGCCCGGGCGAACAGCCGCCGGATCGGGTCGAGCACGCCGACGTAACTGGCCGGCGTCGAGCGCGACGAGCTCCCGATCGCGCCCTGCCCGATCAGCACCACGCCCTCGTGCCGCTCCGGCAGCACCCGGGCGATCAGTGTGCTCTTGCCCGACCCCGCCACACCGGTCACCGCCGTGAGCACCCCCGTCGGGATGTCCACGTCCACGTCGCGCAGGTTGTGCAGGTTCGCCCCGCGGATCGGCAGCCACCCCGCCGGCTCGCGCACCGCCGCCTTGAGGCCGTACGGCTCGCGCAGGGCGCGCCCGGTCGCGGTGTCCGCGGCGTACAGCCCGGCGAGCGGACCCTCGTAGACGATCTCGCCGCCGTTCGCGCCCGCGCCCGGGCCCAGGTCCACCACGTGGTCGGCCACCGCGATCGCGTCGCGGTCGTGCTCGACCAGGAGCACGGTGTTGCCCTTGTCGCGGAGCGCGGTGAGCATCCGGGTGAGGCGGTGCACGTCGCGGGGGTGCAGGCCGACGGTGGGCTCGTCGAAGACGTACAGCATGCCTGTGAGCGCGGAGCCGAGATGGCGGACGGTCTTGAGGCGCTGGCCCTCGCCGCCGGACAGGGTCGAGGTCTCGCGGTCGAGGCTGAGGTACCCCAGCCCGAAGTCCTCGATCCGGCGGAGCGCGGCGAGCGCGGCGTCCGCGATGGGCGTGGCCACCGGGTCGTCGATGGCCTCCAGCTCCCGGATCAGGTCGGAGATCTCCAGGGCGGCCAGGTCGGCGATGTTCCTACCGCCGATCTTCGAGGCGAGCGCGGCCGCGTTGAGCCGCGCGCCGCCGCACTCCGGGCACACCCCGGCGCGCGAGACCCGCTCCAGCGCCTCGCGCGTGCGCGCGTCCCTGACCTTCTCGGGGTCCTTCGTCAGGTATCGCCGCCGCATGACCGTGACGACGCCCTCGTACTCGTTCTGGTACACGCCACGCCTGCTGGCCCGCCGTACCCGGAACCCGGACCCGTGCAGCAGCAGCTCGCGGTCCCCGGGGCTGAAGTCCTTGAGCGGTCTGTCCGGGTCGAACAGGCCGGACTCGGCGTACAACTGCCAGGAGGGCCTGCCCACCGCGAACGCCGGGAAGCCGATCGCGCCCTCGTTGAGGCTCTTGTCCCAGTCGATGAGCCGGTCCACGTCGAGGCTGACCGTACGGCCGAGCCCGTCGCATTCGCGGCACATGCCCTGGGGGTCGTTGAACGAGTAGGCCGACGCGAGGCCCGCGCTCGGCCTGCCGTACCGCGAGAACAGCACGCGCAGGATCGGGTGGACCTCGGTCATCGTGCCGACGGTGGACCGCGCGTTGCCGCCCACCGGCCGCTGGTCCACGACGATCGCCGCGGGCAGGTCGTCGATCAGGTCCGCCTCCGGCCGCTCGGGCCGCTCCAGCCGGTGCCGCGCGAACGACGGGAACGTCTCGGCGAGCTGCCGCCGCGCCTCGGCCGCGATCGTCCCGAAGACGAGCGACGACTTCCCCGACCCGGACACGCCCGTGAACACGGTGATCCGCTCGCCGGGCACGCGCAGCGACACGTTCTTGAGGTTGTGCTGCCGGGCGCCCTTGACGACGATGTCCCTCATGCTCCCCCTCAGCTATGGCTAATAGCTATAGCTTAAGCTAACGCCATCGTATGCTGAGGACGTGGCAGAGGTGACGGACGCGGCAGGTACGGCGGGGGCGGCTGGTTCGGGGAACGCGGCTGGTTCGGGGAACGCGGCTGGTTCGGGGAACGCGGGTGGTTCGGGGAACGCGGCGGGCGCGGGCGACCGGCGGGGGAGGCGGCGCGCGGAGACCAAGGCCGAGATCCTGGAGATCGCGCTGGACCTCATGGCCGAGGAGGGGGCGGCCTCCCTCAGCCTGTCGGCGATCGCGCGGCGCTTGGGCATCCAGCCGCCGTCGCTGTACAAGTACTTCCCGTCCCGGCACGCCGTCTACGACGCCCTCTTCGCGCTGGGCCAGCGCCGTTACCGCGACGTCATCGCCGAGGCCGCCGCCCGCGCGGAGCCGCCGGGCCTGGCGCAGGTCGCCGCCGCCTTCGAGGCGGGGGGCCGGTGGATCATGGACAACCAGATCCTCGCCCAGCTCCTCTTCTGGCGCCCGGTCCCCGGCTTCACGCCCTCGCCGGAGTCGTACGGCCCCGCGCTGGAGACCCGCGACCTGTACGCCGGGATGGTGCGCGCCGCCGTCGAACGCGGCGAGCTGGCCCCCGCCGCGGCGGGGGAGGAGGGCCTGAACCTCCTGGCGAGCCTGATCACCGGCCCGATGAGCCAGCAGATGGCGAACGGGCCGGAGGCCACCTTCGACACCGGCGCCTACACCCGCCTGCTCGCCCGGATGCCCGCCCTCTTCGCCGCCGCCTACCCACCGTCCTGACGCGCGCCCCCCTGCGGCGGTGGGGGCGGGCTCAGGCCGTACGGGAAAGAGGGTGGCGGACCATGAACACGTCCACCTCGTCCTCGGTCTCGAGGGTGAAGCCGTGGCGCTCGTACAGCCGCCGGGCGGCGCTGCCCTGGAGGACGTTGAGCCGGACGGTGACACCCTCGCGGTCGCAGCGCTCCAGCAGCTCGCCCAGCACCGCGGTGCCGATGCCCCGCCCCTGCAGGCCCGGGTCCAGGTAGAAGTGCTCCAGCCAGCGGCAGTCGTCCTCCGGCCGCAGCGCCACCGACCCGGCGGGGCCGCCGTCCACCTCGATCACCCAGGTGTGCGCGGGCTCGAACCCGTCCCGGAACCGCTGCCGCACCCGGTGCGGGTCATACCGCCCGAGCCGTTCGAGGTCCGCCCGCAACACGACGGCGCGCAACTCCGCCACCGTCTCAACATCCTCCGCCAAAGCCGGACGAACCGCCCATTTCATCATGATCTCGATGCTATCGCCCGGTCACCGCCGATCAGGGGGCGTGCGCGGGGGCCGGCGGCGGAACGGCCGCGCCGGGTTCGCCGGGACGCGCCTCCTCGGCGGTGCGGAGGTGGCGCACGGGCGACAGCAGCACCCACGCGGGAGCCAGCGCCAGGCCGACGCCGCCGACCACCAGCGCGGCCCGCAGGCCGATCAGGTCGCCCAGCAGGCCGCCGGTCAGGGCCCCCAGGGGGAGCACCCCGAACGAGAGCGTGCGGTAGGCGGCGTTCGCCCGGCCGACCACCGCGGGCGGCACCGCGACCTGCCGCAGCGTCACCGCCTGCGAGGCCGACACCGCCAGGCCGATTCCTTGCGTGAAGTACGCGCCGGCCAGCACGAACGGGCTCGCCGGGCCCGTCGCCAGCGGGATGGCGACGAGCGGCGTGGAGGCGATCACCATGGTCGTGATCAGCGCCGGGCCGAAGCCCATGCGGCGCACCAGCCGCTCCGTGACGAGCGCGCCGAGCATCGCCCCGGCCGCCCCCGCCGTGGCGACGGCCCCGATGACCCCTGCCGACAGGCCCAGATCGTGGACCGCGTAAAGGATGTAGAGCGAGGCGATGAACTGGAAGAAGAAGTTGAACGTGGCGGCCTCCAGGACGACCGGCCGCACATGCCGGTTCCCGAAGGTCGCGCGCAGCCCTTCGGCGATCTCCTGCCGGATCCGCCGCCCCGCCGCGCGCTCCGGCCGCCGCTCGCGATGCCGTACGCGGGCCAGGAACAGCGCCGAGAGCAGGAACGACGCGGCGGCCACGGCGAGCACGACGGGCGCGCCGACCCCCTGGATCAGCAGTCCGCCCAGCCCCGGCCCGGCCATCTGGGCCAGCGAGACGCTGAACTGGAGCCGGCTGTTGGCGCGCACCAGGCCCCCGCCGGGCACGAGCGTGGGCACGTAGGCGTGGTAGGCGGTGTCGAACAGCACGGTCAGCGCCCCGCTGACCAGGACCAGCAGATACAGCCCCTCGACGCCCAGCAGCCCGGCCAGGGCCGTGGCCGGGATCAGCCCGATCGCCACCGCCCGGCCCAGGTCGGCCCCGATGAGCAGCGGCCGCCGGCGGCTCCGGTCGATCCAGACCCCGGCGAGCAGCGTGAGCAGCAGAGCGGGCAGGTACACGGCCGCGTTCAGCAGCCCCATCTGGGCCGGGCCGACGTCGAACAGCGCGACGGCCGCCAGCGGCAGCGCCACGGTGGTGATCTGGGACCCGACCTGCGAGATGGACTGCGCGGCCCACAGTGAGCCGAAGTCCCGGCCTTCTACCCCCTTGAGAAGCATCACGGGGTTAGAAGATGTCCCTTCTAACCCCTTCTGTCAAGTTTTATAGTTAGAGGATGCCGTTCACGTTCGTCGCCGGTTCGCTCCCGCTCGACTTCGCCAACACGGTGAGCTGGCACACCGGGCCCGAGCCGTACGACCATCTGCGCACCCCCGCCGACCTGGCGGAATGGGCGCGGGAGGCGGGCATCCCCGCGCCCGTCGGGGGAGAGGCCGACCTGGCGGAGGCCCGGGAGCTGCGGGAGGCGCTGTTCCGCGCGTTCCTGGCGGCGACGAGGGGGGAGGCCGTCGCCCCGGCCGACCTGGCCACGCTCAACGCGCACCTGCGCACCGCGCTCGCGCACGTCCTCGTGGCCCCCGACCTGACCTGGAGCTGGGACGACCCGGCTTCCCCCGCGATCGTCGGCTGGACCGTGGCCCGCCAGGCCGCCGACCTGCTCACGTCGGCCGACCTCGGCTCGGTCTCCGTCTGCCAGGCCGACAACTGCGGCTGGCTCTTCCTCGACCGCCGCCACCTGCGCCGCTGGTGCACCAAGCAGGGCTGCGGAAACCGGGCCAAGGCCGCCCGCCACTACCAGCGGGTCAGGGCGCGGCGCGGGTCGCCCCCGCCGGACTCCGCCTGAACGCCCAGCCCCGGGTCACGCCTCGCGAGCGGTGGGCCCAGCCTCGCGAGCGGGTGGGTCACGCCTCGCGAGCGGTATGGTCGGCGCGGCGTCTGGCGACGTACGGCAGGGCGAACAGGTACAGGCCGGTGAACATCTGCAGGGCGAGCGGGAAGAGCGGGACGTAGTAGAGCCACTCGGCCGGCTTCTCCTGCAGCCCGGCGACGATGGCCACCAGGACGGTCACCGTGAACACGATCGACAACCACCGATGGACCTGCCGGACCCGGTTGTTTCCGCTCATGGATACCTCCTCCTCCGGAACTCCGCCGGGACGCCGTTGGAGCCTGGGCGTACACGGGCTTTCACGCTAGGCGCGCCGAGTGCCCGCGGCTTCTCGATTCCTGACCGCTTCACCCCGCGCCGGCCGTACGCCGGGATCGTCGTACGCCGTGATCGTCATACGGGGCGCCTGCCGTACGCCCGCGGTCGCCGTACGCCGCCTTCCGCTCGCGGGTCGTCGAGGTGGTCAGGATTCGAGAAGTCCCGCCTGCGCCGCGGCCCCTAGCGTGAAGGGGCACCGTTGCCGTGTTGAGGAGGATCGACGCACATGAGCGGCACGTCGAAGGCCGGCGAGGAGTCCCGGGCCGAGCCCTCGAAGGAGGGTTTCTCCGAGGAGGAGCGCGCCGCGATGAAGGCGCGCGCCAGAGAGCTCAAGGCCGGGTCACGCGCCCGCCGCGGCTCGAAGAAGGCGGCCGACGACGGGGCGGCGGTGCTGGCGGCGATCGCCGAGATGGCCCCGCCGGACCGCGCCCTGGCCGAACGCGTGCACGCCCTCGTCACCACCGCCGCCCCGGAACTGGCCCCCAGGCTCTGGTACGGCCAGCCCGCCTACGCCAAGGCGGGCAAGGTCGTCTGCTTCTTCCGCAGCGGCCACCTGGACAAGGAGCGGTATTCGACCTTCGGGTTCGGCCCCGAGGCGGCGCTCGACGACCCCATCGGCCTCTGGCCCACCGCCTTCGCCCTGACCACCCTGACCGAGTCCGCCGAGGCCACCCTGAGGGACCTCGTGCGCAGGGCAGCCGGCTGAGGACCGCAGAACGCCCGGCCCCGCCGGCGAGGCGGTTTCATCCGCCACCGGGTGGGTGATCGAGGCGGCGCTCCAGGATCCCCTCGGGCGTGAAGAGGCCCCGCTCTCCCCCCTCGGGAGTGCGGGGCCGCTTCGTGCCGTGGGTCACGAATCGTGGTAACCGTCGGCGATCAGGGCGACGCGGCGGTCGTGGAGGTACCGGTCGGCCTCGGCGGCGCCGGCGAACCTGTGGGTCTCCTTGTCGGCCACGCCGTTCAGCGTGACCGTCTCGGTGACCTGGGCGCCGTCAACCGTGATCGTGACCGTCGCGGCCCCCTGCCCGGCGTCGTCGTCGCGGACGAGGGTGATCGTGTTTACCTTGCCGTCCATGCTGGCCTCCTCAGCGGTGAGGTCGGGGGATCGGCGCCGGAGCCGGGTGACCGCGCCGCCGTACGGCGACGCCACCGGCACACGGCCGCCCGCTCAGTGCGAGTCCCAGGGCGCGCCCACGGTGTAGAGCAGCGTGGCGAGCGCGAAGAGCGCGCACACGGCCTGCGCGACCCGGGGACGGCTGGTGATGCGTTTCATGATGGTTCGCCTTCCTTGCGGGGGTGACGCCGCATCGCGGCGGCGATGAGCAGAGCGGAGCCGACCGAGATGGCGACGTCTCCCAAACTGACGATCTTCTGTAGCCCGGGAACGGGAATGACGTCGGCCAGGAACATCAGCCGCGTGCCGGCGGTCTCGGGCTCGTTCTTGGCCGTGGCGCTCCCGGCGGGCAGGCCGATGACCTCCGCCGCCCAGGCCGAGTACGGCATCGCCCCGTTGACCGCGATCGCGACCCCGTTCATGACCGCGCCCCCCAGCACCAGCCCCGCGCCCCCGCGCATCCCCGGCGAGAAGCCCGCCAGATTGACCGCCACCCAGCCCAGGACGATGAGGAAGGTCAGAGCGAGAAACGCCGCCCCGCCGCCCAGGTAGGCGTGCGCGACCTGAGTCCCCACGGCCAGCCACAACAGCCAGAGCCCCCGAAACCCGCCGGCGATCCCGTCAAGGCTCCCGCCCCTCCAGAACCCGGCGACGACCCCGGCGACGACCGGCACCCCGGCCAGCACGAGAAACCCAGGCATTCCCAGCCCCTCCGGCCCTGTCACTCCATCCCTGAGAGCGTCCACCCCAGCCCCGCCCCCGTCTTCCACCTGAGCGCACACCTCTTTAGCCACAGCGCACAGGTCGCACACCGAAGTCCCCCGCAGGCCGTACGGCGAGGCCAACGCGCAGGCCGTACGGCGAGGCCAACCCGCAGGCCGTACGGCGAGGCCAACGCGCCGACCGTACGGCGAGGCCAACCCGCAGGCCGTACGGCGAGGCCAACGCGCCGACCGTACGGCGAGGCCAACGCGCGGGCCGTACGGGGATGCCGAGGCGAGGCCGGTAGGAAAGCGGCCGCCCGAAGGCAAGGTCCTCGCGAGAGAGCGCTTCGCGCGTCCGAGCGCGGGCCGCTTTGTGTGGGGGCAAGCCACCACACCCCCGGCGAGGGGCTGCCGCCCCTCCCCCTCCCCGCAAACCCCGACCGACGCGAGACCGAAAGACGCGAGACCGAAAGACGCGAAATCCAGAACGCGAACGAGAACCCCGCATGGGGGAGTGGGTGTGCGTCGTTCAGCCGAGTAGGTGGGGACGGCGGGTGTTCATGGCGTGGCGGGCCTGGCGGCAGCGGTCGTGGAACTCCTGGGCGAGCTGCTCGCGGCGGTAGCGGCGTCGCAGGATGCGGTCGAGGTCTCCGGCGCGGTTGACCAGGTCGACCAGGGATCGGCGCTCGAAGTCGAGGGCGGTCATGCCGTGGTCCACGGCGGCTTCGAGTTCGCCCCGCCGCGCGTAGACCATGCCGAGGTCGATGTGCGCGTCGGCCATCCGCATCGGCGCGTTGCTGGTTCCGTCCGGGCGGGTGTGCTGGTCGATGGTCTCAAGCGCGTGCTCTTCGGCGCGGTCGTCGTCCCCCAGCCAGGCATAACAGGTGGCGGCGTAGAAGATCCACTTCGAGTGGTCGAACACGAAGTGATGGTCGGGGTTGGACGGCAGGGGCAAGGTCGCGAGGACGTCGGCTCCCCTGGCGAGAGCGCGGTCGGCCTCCCCGCGGTCGCCCAGGCGTGCGAGTCCGCGAGCTTCCTGCAGGGTGAGCTGGACCTGCGCGCTCGTGGGACCGGCGATGTCCTGTCCGGCGCGGGCCTGGGCCACCACGTCCTCATAGCGGCCCTCGGTGAGGGCGAACCAGGCCGCCATCTCGTGCGCCCACCCCATGAGTTCGCCGTGCCCGGCCTCGCGGCCCATGTTGTAGGCGGTCCGGCGCGACGCCTCGGCCTCCTCCCGTTCACCGAGGTCGTAGTGCACACACCCCAGAAGCGCGGTGAGCCAACCGGCGATCACGAGCAGTTCGCGGTGCTGGGCGAGGGTGACGCGGCCGCTGAGCAGCTTGTCGACGTACGCCAACCGGCGGACGGCGCGGGCGCGCAGGGCTGGGGCGGGTGTCACCGGATAGGCGCGGCATAGCAGGTCAACAGCCTCCTGCAACGCCTCCAGGGTCCCGGTGCCGACGTCGGACGCTTGAAGGCGCTGGGCGAGTTCCATCGTGTCGAACAGCTCGGCCTCGGCGTTGAGCGCGTCGCGCGGCATGACCTCCCCGGCGATCAGGGCTGAGCCGTGTCCGCCGCCGGGCGGGATGAAGCCCAGGGACTCGGGAGGCCGTCCGGTCAGCTCGGCGAGGGCCCGCCGATAGTGGGCGCGGGGCCAGCGCACTTCGCCGGTCTCCCAACGGCGTACCCGCTCCTCGTCGCACTCCAGCTTCTGGGCCATCCCCGTGGGGGTCCGGTTGATCGCGTTCGCGAATCCCTCGCGGGTCAGGTGCTGAGTGTTCCGCCACGCTCTGAGCCGCAGATTCGGCACGGGCCTGCCCATCGACTCACCTTCCGAAGCTCAAAAGGGGGGTGCGGAAAGGGGGGTAAGAGGGGGGCCGCTCAGCGGGTCCTCGCTCCGGCGATCGCTGATTGTCTGGCCGTCTACCGACAACCGTACGACATCAGCCCCGGCCCAGCCGGAGACGCGGGGAGAGGACATGGCCGGCAGCCGAACGGAGGGACACGGCATGAACGACGTGCCACGCCCGGGACCGCGATCGTTCCGGGGCGGGCTGGTCGCGCGGACGAGCGGCGGGCGCCCGGCGATGGCCGCCCGCCGGGCCGCTCTGGGGCTGGCCGAGCAGTTGGCGCTTCGCGGTCTCTCGGGCGAAGTCCATGAGGGCTTCGGAGTGGCGGTGGTCTGGGTCGGCGCACGGGCCGACGTCGTGGTCTGGACGAACGGCACGTTGTTCCGCTGGTGGACAGGGCGTGTCTCGGAGTCGGGGCGCCGGATCTACACGTACGGCGTGGCCGACAGCCCGGCGACGGCGGCGCGCCGCGTGGATCAACGGTATCGGCAGGTGACCGGCGGGTCCGGCTTGGGAGGCGAGGCAGGCATGCGCGAACCGGGATGGCCCCTCGACGAGCGCTCGCTGGAGGCGATCCGGCACGTGACGATGACGGAGACGATCGCCAAGGCACGAGCGCTGTTGCAGCGAATGACCGCGCGGGCACGGGCCGAGCGGGAGCTCCGTGAACGAGCGTGCAACCGGCGTCTCGAACAGCCGGAGGCGTGAGGCCCGGGCCTTATGTGCTTGAAGCGGGCGGCGGAGGTCAATCCGGCGGCAGAGAGCTTTCGGCGGCTCGCAGGGCGTCGAGGATCTGGGGGATCAGGGCGGGGGCGGCGGCGATGGTGGCCTGGGAGGCCGGGGTGTGGGGGCTGCCGCCGCTGTCGACCACGGCGGCTCCGGCCTCGCGGGCTATGACGACCCCCGCGCTCGTGGCCCAGGGCTTGTTGCTCAGCATGATGCTCGCGTCGATCTTTCCTTCCGCCACCCAGCAGAGGTCGACCGCGGCCGAACCGAGCATCCGGACACGTTGCGCGCGTGCGGCGAGCTGGTGGGTCAGGGCGAGGCGCAGCCGGTTCTTCTCCACGGAGCCGTTCCCCACGGCGTAGTCGCCGATGGCCACGATCGCGTCCCCCAGGTCCTCCGCGCGGCTCGCCTTCATCGGGGCGCCGTTCCGAGAGGCGCCCTCGCCGACGACGGCGGTGTACCGCGAGCCCAGGAACGGCAGATCGACCACGCCGACGGTGAAGCCGGTCCGCTCGACAAGCCCGAGGGAGATGCCGCAGAGCGGGATGCCGCGTATGAAGTTCGCGGTCCCGTCTATCGGATCCAATGCCCACATCGGATAGGCGCGTTCGCCCGAGACGCCCTCCTCCTCGCCGAGAAACGTCACCTCCGGCGTGCGTTCCCGCAGGAATTCACGCACCGCGCGCTCAATGGCGAAATCGACCTCCGAGGCCATATCCCGGTCGCCCTTGCCGGTGATCACGCCGGGCAGTTCACTTCTCGCGAGATCGCTGGCAATGTCCACCGCCTCCTCGGCGACGGCGAGCAGCGACCGGTGATCCGTCCTCAAACTGGCCTACTCCTAGCACACAGACCTGCGTAAACGTGCTCAAAGATCGGGAATAGCCGCGATCTCGATGCCTGAAGTGTGCCCGGCCCCAGCAGCACACGCGACCGGGTTTCACGTCACCAGCCGCCGCCCCGAACCGGCCACCGGTAATGCTTCCGCGGATTGGTCTAAGAGCGCCTCTCGCGTGACGCTCGCTGATAGCCGCCTCGCCCTGTCTGTAACGGTCGCGGCATTTCCCCCTGTGGCGTCTGCCGAGGTTTGCGGGGAGGGGGAGGGGCGGCAGCCCCACCCCATCCCCAGGAAGGCGACAAAGTCCCGTTCGTCTTCGACGGCGGCACTCTCTCCCCCGCCCACCGCCGCCAGATCAGAGCGCGCCCCCTGCGGCACGGGCACGCGTCATGGGCGGAGTGCCGGGGTCGCTCATGATCCCGACGTTAGCCGGAACAGCGGGGGCGGCGTCGGCGGAGCCGCCGCCTTGATTTCTGAAGCCAAATTGGGCAGTGCTCGGCGTGGATCGCTGGTCAGGTCGTGGCGGGGAGGAGGTCGGTCATGTGCGTGATGATGGTGTCGGCTCCGGCGGTGCTGAGGCGGTCGGCCTTGCCGGGTTTGTTGGCGTAGCCGATGCAGGGGATGCCTGCGCTGTGGGCGCTGAGGATGTCGGCGGTGGAGTCGCCCACGAGGACGCATGTCGCGGGATCGGCGTCCAAGCCCTCGATGGCCTGGCGCACGAGGTGGGGGTGTGGCTTGAGCAGCCCGGGGTCGGATGCCATACCCCGGGCTGAGATGACGTCGATGAGGCCGGACAGGCCGTGGCTGTCGGTGTAGAGCTTGACGGCGGCGTCGGAGTTGTTGCTGACCACGGCGAGGCGCTTTCCGGCCCGGTGGGCAGTGGCCATCACGTCGGCGGTGCCTGGTGTGGGCGTGGCGCAGGGAACCGCCTGCACTTCCAGGGCGCGCAGGGCGGCCTCGATGCGGTCGCTGACCTCGCGGCCTGCGGTGGCGGCGAAGCGGAGGACCTCAAGCGGGTCGGTCTCTTGACGCCTGGTGGTACGTCGGGGACCAACTGGGCGAGGTGGTCGCGGAGCCGGGCGGCGACCGTGGGGGCGGGGAGGCCGGCGAAGACGGCGCAGACGGGGCCGTCGAAGTCGAGCAGGAGGCAACGGGCCTGGGCGAGCAGGCGGACGGCCTCGGCCGGGGTGGGCCGGCAATGACGTTCCCGCATGAGCGTCTTCAACGGGTCGGTTGTTCGGTCATGGCGCCGCCTGGACACGAAGTGAACCGGTGGAAGCACCGTAACGAGGGATTCCAGGGCCAGAGGGCTGTTCGCGCGACGAGATGGGACATGGCTGCCGTGAAGGCACGACAGCTCGGCGGCTGGGCGTTCACCGTGGCTTCTTCGGCGATGCCCCGGTCCTGGCGCCCGGCCTCGCCTCCGTGCGGATCCTCGTTCGCGTTCTTGCCGACGCGTCTTTCGGTTTCGCGTCGGTCGGGGTTTGCGGGGAGGGGGAGGGGCGGCAGCCCCTCGCCGGGGGTGCGGGGGCTTGCCCCCACACAAAGCGGCCTGAGCTCGGTCGCGCGGAGCGCTCTCTCGCGAGGACCTTGCTTTCGGGTGGCCGCTTTCCTGCCCGCTTCGCCCGGGCTCCGACGTACGACCAAGGCGTTGGGTTCGCCGTACGGCCGGGGGCGTTGGGGTCGCTTTTTGGTCGGTGCTGGGGGCGCTGTACGGCGGGCTCGCCGTACAGCGGAAAGGCCCGGGTCCTGAGGACCTGGGCCTTGCTCTGTTGGAGCGGGTGACGGGAATCGAACCCGCACTAGCAGCTTGGGAAGCTGCCGTTCTGCCATTGAACTACACCCGCGGGGGTCGCGCCTTGGCGCTTACCGCCTCGTCATACTAGCGGAATTTTGGGCGGGCGGGGACGGGATGCCGTTGGGCGGGGGCTTGCGCTGTGGGGGGTTGGTAGGTTGCAGAGCGTGCTGCTCTCTGACCGCGACATTCGAGTTGAGCTTGAGAAGGGGCGGGTCCGGCTGGATCCGTCTGACGCGTCCATGATTCAGCCGTCCTCCGTGGACGTGCGGCTGGACCGGTACTTCCGGGTGTTCGAGAACCACCGTTACCCGCACATCGACCCCGCCCAGGAGCAGCCCGACCTGACGCGGCTGGTGGAGCCGGCCGACGACGAGCCGTTCATCCTGCACCCCGGGGAGTTCGTGCTCGCGAGCACCTACGAGCTGGTGCAGTTGCCCGACGACATCGCGGGGCGGCTTGAGGGCAAGAGCTCGCTGGGGCGGCTGGGGCTGCTCACGCACTCGACGGCCGGGTGGATCGACCCCGGGTTCGAGGGCCACGTGACGCTGGAGCTGTCCAACGTCGCCACCCTGCCGATCAAGCTGTGGCCGGGGATGAAGATCGGGCAGCTCTGCCTCTTCCGGCTCAGCTCCCCGGTCGAGCACCCGTACGGCTCCGCGGTCTACGGCAGCCACTACCAGGGCCAGCGCGGCCCGACCCCCTCCCGCTCCTACCTCAACTTCCACCGCACCGAGGTCTGAGCCGGCCGTCCGTCGGCCCTTTCCCTCTCGGCGGGCGTGCCGCCGCGGCAGCCGTACGGCTCACGCCCGGTCTCCTCGTTCCGTACGGCGCGCGCCCGGCCCCGGCTCGGCCCGGTCCTCCCCGGTTCGCGCCCGGTCCTCCCCGGTTCGCGCCCGGCTCTCCCCGGCTCGGCCCGGTCCTCCCCGGTTCGCGCCCGGCCGCTCCCTTTCGTGCGGCGCTCGCCCGGTCCGTACGGCTCTCGCGGCGGGATCCTCGGGCGTACTCGCGGGGCGGGCTCGGAGCGGCTCACGCCGGGTCCGGGGCGGTGTGATGATTCCCACAGCCGCGCGGGCCCGCGAAGCGCTCGTCGCAAGATCGACTAGTCGCGAGCGGGTCCGCGGGGGCCTGGGGCGTCCCCGTCATCGTCCAAGATCATCCAGCGTCGCCACCTCGGCGGCGGTGCCGGAGCTCCCGTTCGCGCCCCTCTCCGGACGTACGCCGTCAAGGGCCGCAAATCGCTCAAAGAAGATCGAATCACCTGCGGCGGAAGCTCTCAGCCCCGGCCCCGCAGGCGAACCGGCGCACCGCCCCTTCCGTCGCGCGGCGCCGCGTCGTGACCCCCGCAAGCGTCCGCATTCCGGACGCTCCCATGTCCACTTTTCCGGCGAAGGGGTGGAAAAGCGGGTAAGGGTACCGGCAACTTGAGCGTGTCTCCCGCATCCAGGTACAAGAGACGGGCAGTCTTGTTGGGTGAGGAGAGGGTGACGAACGGGTATGCGGGCCCTGAAGTTCGCATTTCCGCTGGTTGCCCGTAGCATCCTCAGCGGATCGTTCCCGCACATCAGGAGTATGACGTGCGCCTGCGTCTCACGCCGCGTGAGGACAGCTACTACGACTTGTTCGCCGACTCTGCGGGCAACCTCGTGACGGCGTCCCGATTGCTGGTCGAACTGATCAGCGAGGGAGCCGACCGCGAGGGGATCGCCGAGAAGATGCGTGCCTGCGAGCACGCCGGTGACGAGCGTACGCATGCGATCATGCGGCGCCTCAACGAAAGCTTCATCACCCCGTTCGACCGCGAGGACATCTACCGTCTCGCCTCGAACCTCGACGACTGCATGGACTACATGGAGGCGGCGGCGGATCTGGTCGTCCTGTACCAGATCGACCACCTGCCGAAGGAGGTCGTGCGCCAGGTCGAGGTTCTGGAGCGGGCGGCCGAGCTGACCGCCGAGGCCATGCCCCGGCTGCGGTCCATGAAGAACCTCAACGAGTACTGGATCGAGATCAACCGGCTGGAGAACCAGGGCGACCAGGTCTACCGCCGGCTGCTCGCCAAGCTGTTCAGCGGTGACTACGACGCGCTGACCGTGCTCAAGATGAAGGAGGTCATCGACCAGCTCGAAAGCGCTGCCGATGCCTTCGAGCACGTGGCCAACACGGTCGAGAGCATCGCGGTCAAGGAGTCCTGAGCACCTTGTCCGCTGATCTCATCGGCATCGTCGTCGTCATCGCGGTGGCGATGGGCTTCAACTACACCAACGGGTTCCACGACGCCGCGAACGCCATCGCGACCTCGGTGTCCACCCGGGCGCTGACGCCCCGGGCGGCGCTGGCGATGGCCGCGGTGATGAACCTGGCGGGCTCGTTCTTCGGCGCGAGCGTGGCCAAAACCGTCGGGCAGGGCATCATCGACCTGCCTGACGGTAAGGACAGCCTGGTCATCGTCTTCGCGGCGCTGATCGGGGCGATCGCCTGGAACCTCATCACCTGGTGGTTCGGCCTGCCGTCGTCGTCCTCGCACGCCCTCATCGGCGGCATGGTCGGGGCGACGCTGGCGGCGGCCCACACCGTCCTGTGGGACGGCGTGCTCAACAAGATCGTCGTCCCGATGATCGTCTCCCCGATCGTCGGGATCATCCTGGGTTACCTGGTGATGACCGGGATCTTGTGGTTGTTCCGGAAGGCGCATCCCGGACGGGTGAGCCGCGGGTTCCGGCTGGCGCAGACCCTGTCGGCGGCGGCCATGGCGTTCGGCCACGGCATGCAGGACGCCGCCAAGATCATGGGCATCGTGGTGCTCGCCCTCAACGTGGGCGACTTCCACGAGGGCGACACGATCCCGCTCTGGGTCTACTTCCTCACCGCGGGCGTCCTCGCCGCCGGCACGTACGCCGGAGGCTGGCGGATCATGCGGACCCTCGGGCGCCGCATCATCGAGCTCGACCCCCCGCGCGGCTTCGCGGCCGAGTCCGCCGCGGCGACCGTGCTCTACGTGGCCGCCAACTTCGGCCTGCCGATCTCCACGACCCACACGATCACCTCGACGATCATGGGCGTGGGCGCGACGAAGCGCATCTCGGCGGTCCGCTGGGGCGTCGCCGGCAACATCGTGGGCGCGTGGATCTTCACGTTCCCCGGCGCCGGCATCATCGCGGCGCTGACGTTCTTCATCTCCGACCTGATCGTCTAGCCGGAGCGACGCCGACCGCGCCCCGCCCGCCCGTCCCGTACGGCGCCGCGGGGCGCGTCTCGTTCCGCCCGGCCCACCGCCGGTTCCCCGCCGGCCCGGGAAGACCTCCTGGCCCCATGCGGCCCCGAGAGGCCCCGCACGCCCTCCCGCGCTCCCGCCCGGCCTTCCACCCGCTACCCGGGCCCACCCGGGCCCCGCGGACGCCGTACGGCTCGCGCGGGGCGCCGCTCAGGCCGTACGGCTCGCGCGGGACGGCTCAGGCCGTACGGCCGCCGCGGGGGCGCGGACGCCAGGCGGGAGGCGCGCGGTGGGGGAGACGCGGTCCTAGGCGTACATGACGTCGGTGCCGAAGTGCTCGAAGCCGAGCGACTCGTACAGCTTCACGGCGGGGCGGTTCTCCTCGTCCACGTAGAGCGTGACCAGCTCCAGGCCCCGGTCGCGCAGGTGCGCCAGGCCCGCCAGCGTGAGCGCCCGCCCGAGGCCGGTGCCCTGCTCGGACGGGTCCACGCCGACGACGTAGACCTCCCCGACGCCGTCCTCGACCTTGGTCCAGTGGAATCCGGCCATGCGCCCGCCGCGATCGGCGATCAGGAACCCCGCGGGGTCGAACCACGCCTCGGCCTCGCGCTGGTCGATGTCGGACCGCGTCCATTTGCCCTGCTCGGGGTGGGTGGCGAAGGCACGGGAGTTCACTCCGAGCCACTCCTCCTCGTCCGCGCCGGGCACGAACGCGCGCAGCCGCACGCCCTCGGGGAGGCGCGGCTCGGGGAACGGCTCGGCCAGCGGGCGGCGCATCTGCCACAGCGCGCGTACGCGGTCCAGCCCGGCGGCCCGCGCGAGCGCGGCGGCGGCCGGGTGGTCGCCGTGGGCCCAGATCTTCTTCGCGCCCAGCTCCAGGGCGCCGTCGAGGAGGCGTCGGCCCAGGCCCTGCCCGCGCCGCCCGGGATGGACCACGAACTCGGTGCCGTCGGGCTCCACGTGGGCGTACCCGGCGAGCTCCCCGTCGGCGTACACCAGCAGGGCCCGGGCGGGCCCGCCGTACCGGATCCACAACATGCCGTGCTCGGAGATCGGCCCGACCCCGTCGGCCCGCGCGGCGGCCTCGATCAGGGCGAGCGCGGCCGTCTGCTCGTCCGGGGTCAAAACACTGCGAATCTCGGTGGAAACGTCCATGTTCAGCAGCCTATTGCGCCGTGTGATCACCGCGCTGACCTGGTGGTACGGCAAAGCACGACATTCCGTAATGCGATGAATCGTTATGTTTGTGACACTTGCCGGAAGGGTTTGCCCCCTACTCTCAGACCTCATGACGTCTCGCAACATCGTCCGGCTCCTGGCGGCCGGTGCTATCGCCATATCCGGCCTGGGACTCGCGTCCCTCCCGGCCGGCGCGAACCCGGACCGGCCGATCCAGCCCGGCCAGCCGTCCGAGAGCCTGCCCTTCAAGCGCGAGGTGCCGGTGCGGCTGCTCGCCCTGAACGACTTCCACGGCAACCTCGAACCGGCCAGCGGCAGCGGCGGCGAGATCGTGGACGAGGACGGCAAGACCGTGAAGGCGGGCGGCGCGGTGTACATCGCGGCCCACCTCAAGCGGCTCCGCGACCGGAACACGCTCACCGTGGCGCAGGGCGACATGATCGGCGGCAGCCCGCTGATCTCCGCGGCGTACCACGACGAGCCGAGCGTCGAGTTCCTCGGGCGTGTGGGCGTCACCGCCTCGGCCGTGGGCAACCACGAGCTGGACGAGGGCTTCGCCGAGCTCCAGCGCATCATGAAGGGCGGCTGCCACCCGGTGGACGGCTGCTCGCCCGAGGGCAAGTGGAAGGGCGCGAAGTACGACTACGTCGCGGCCAACATCCTCTACAAGAAGAACGGCAAGCACGCGGTCGCGCCGTTCACGATCCGCAAGGTCAACGGCGTGAAGGTCGGCCTCATCGGCGCCGTCACGCAGATCACCCCGACGATCGTGACCCCGTCCGGCGTCAAGGACCTCAAGTTCACCGACGAGGTCGAGGCCGTCAACCGCGCCTCCGCGCAGCTCCGCCGCATGGGCGTCCGCGCGCAGGTCGTGCTGGTGCACGAGGGCGACCAGATCGAGACCGGCAAGAGCCCCGACGCGTGCTCGGCCAAGCCCGGCCCCGGCTACCGCATCGCGACACAGTCCGCGTCCGAGATCGACGTCATCCTCGAGGGCCACTCGCACAACGCCTACATCTGCCAGGTCAAGGACCCCGCGGGCGCGAACCGGGTGTACTCCCAGGGCGGCTCCAACGGGCGCGTCATCACCCAGGTGGACCTGAAGGTGGACCGCCGCACCGGTGACGTCGTCCGCTCCACGGTCAAGGCCGACAACCACGTCGTCACCCAGACGATCGCGCCGGACCCGGAGACCGAGAAGTTCGTGGCCAAGTGGAAGGCCCACGTCTCCGAGGTCGGTGACAAGGTCATCGGCAAGATCACGGCGACCCTCGACCGCAAGGCCGGGCCCTCCGGTGAGACCCCCCTCGGCAACGTCATCGCCGACGCCCAGCTCGAGGCCACCAAGGCCGAGGGCAAGGCCGAGATCGCGCTGATGAACGCGGGCGGCGTGCGCGCCGACCTGGCGTACGCCCAGAAGAACGGCGAGGGCGACGGCAACGTCACCTTCGGCGAGGCCTTCGACGTCCAGCCGTTCGGCAACCTGATGGGCGTGGTCACCCTGACCGGCGCCGACCTCAAGGAGCTCCTGGAGCAGCAGTTCCAGACGCCCAAGAACCGCGTGATGTCCCCCTCGGCGAACCTCAGCTACACGATGACCCCGTCCGCCGCGGCCGGCTCCCGCATCTCCGACATCAAGATCGACGGTAAGGCCGTGACGCCGGACCAGCAGATCCGCGTGGCCGCCAACGCCTTCCTCCTGGACGGCGGCGACAGCTTCACCGCCTTCACCAAGGGCAAGGACCGCTGGATCGGCATGCCCGACCTGGACGCCTTCACCGCCTACCTGAAGGCCCACTCCCCGATCACGCCCCCGGCCACCGACCGGATCACGGTCAAGTAGTCGGGCGACTCTTCACGGCGGCCCCGCCGTACGGCCATCCGCGGCCGTGCGGCGGGGCCTTCCGCCGTTCAGGGGCCTCTCCCGGCCGTGATCGTTTTCGGTCGTACGGCTCTCGCCGGGCCGCGCCGGGTGTGAGACTGGGGCGATGGTGACGTTGGTGGCGTTCCACGCGCATCCGGACGACGAGGTGCTGCTGAACGCGGGGACGCTGGCGCGGGCGGCGGACGAGGGCCACCGGGTCGTGCTGGTGGTCGCCTGCGACGGGCTGATGGGCGAGGTGCCCGAGGGCGGCGCGCCCCGGCTGGCCGAGCTGCGGGAGAGTGCGGCGGCGCTGGGGGTGGCCCGGGTCGAGCACCTGGGGTACGCCGACAGCGGGCACGGCCCGGTGCTGTACCCGGACCCGGCGGACCGGCGGCGCTTCGTGCGCGCGGACCCCGGCGAGGCGGCCGGGCGGCTGGCCGCGATCCTGCGCGAGGAGCGGGCGGAGGTGCTGCTGAGCTACGACGCGAACGGCGGCTACGGGCACCCCGACCACGTGAGGGTGCACGAGGTGGGCCGGCTCGCGGCCGAGCTCGCCGGAACGCGCGTGGTCCTCGAGTCCACCATGCCCCGCGACCTGGCGTACCGGGTGCTGTCGGTCGCGCAGCGCCTCGGCCTGGCCCGCCGCTACGACCTGGAGAAGATGACCGGCTTCTACAGCCCGTCCTCGGCGATCACGCACCGGGTGAACGTCACCCGCTACGCCCGCCGCAAGCGCGCCGCCCTGGCCGCCCACCGCTCCCAGTACACCGGCCGCGGGCGCGTCGCGCCCCTCTACCGCCTCCTCCTCCGCCTCCCCCTCCCGATCTTCGCCCTCCTCCTCGGCCGCGAATGGTTCGCCGCCCCCACACCCCGGAACCCCGGCCCCTGACCCCCCACGGCGACCGCGATCCCCGCCGAGCCCCCTCCGCGCCCGCCGCGAGGTCCGCCCCGGCCCCCGCCGTACGGGCGTGCCCGCCCCTGGCCCCACGCGGGTGATGGCCGAATCTTGTTCGGGGGTGGGGGGCGGATTACGGTTTGGGGGAGCTTTCGGGCGGCGGGAGGCGGGCATGGGCGTTACCCAGGTCGAGACGGTGCTCGGGGCGGTGCCCACGGCGGAGCTGGGCGCGACGCTGATGCACGAGCACGTCTTCGTGCTCACGGCCGACAGCCAGGCCAACTGGGAGGCCGGCGCCTGGGACGAGGAGGAGCGCGTCGCCGACGCCGTACGGCGGCTGCGCGAGGTGCGGGACGCCGGGATCACCACGCTGGTGGACCCGACGGTGGACGGGCTGGGGCGGGACGTGCCGAGGATACGGCGCATCGCCGAGCGGGTCCCCGGCCTCAACATCATCGTCGCGACCGGCATCTACACCTACGCCGACGTTCCCGGGTACTTCCGGTTCCGGGGGCCGGGGCTGCTGCCGGGCCTGCCGGAGCCGATGGTGGAGCTGTTCGTCCGCGACATCCGGGAGGGGATCCAGGGCACGGACTCCAAGGCGGCCTTCATCAAGTGCGCGATCGACTCCCACGGCCTCACCCCGGGCGTCGAGCGGGTGATGCGCGCCGCCGCCGGGGCCCACCGCGAGACCGGCGTCCCGATCATGGTCCACACCCATCCCCGCTCCCGCACGGGCCTCGCGGTTCGCCGGGTGCTCGCCGAGGAGGGCGTGCCCCCCGGCCGCGTCATCCTGGCCCACAGCGGCGACACCACCGACGCCGACCACCTCACCGAACTCGCCGAGTCCGGTTTCATCCTCGGGATGGACAGGTTCGGCATCGATGTCGAGCTGCCCTTCGAGGACCGCGTGGCCATCGTCGCCGAGATGGCCCGCCGGGGCTACGCCGACCGCATGGTCCTCTCCCAGGACACCGCCTGCCTCATCGACTGGGTCCAGCCGGACTTCCTCCCCGCCCTGCCCAACTGGAACTACCTCCACGTCCTGCGCGACGTCGTCCCCGCCCTCAGGGAGCGCGGGCTCGACGAGAAGGACATCGACGCCATGCTCGTCCGAACCCCCCGGGCCTGGTTCGAGCGCACCACCTGACCCCGCGGCCGCCCGCGACGTCCCGCCCCGCTCCCGCCGTACGGCCGGAGCCCGCCCGCGCCGTACGGGCCAGGGCCGGCGCGAGCCGTGCGGACGGGCCGGCGCGCCGTACGGCCCCAGGCGGGCGCGGGCCGGACGAGAGGGGCGGGCTCGGCGGGGCTCACCGGGAGGTGGGTTCGGCGGGCGGCGGGGAAGACCGGTCCCGGAGCGACTTCGGCGGGCCGGGGAGGTCGGCATGGGCGGCACGGGCGGCAGGGACGGCGCGGGCGGGACCAGCGGCGCGGGCGGCAGGGACGGCGCGGGCGGGACGGGCGGCGCGGGCGGGAGGCCGTGGACGGCGCTGACGGCGGTCGTGCTGGGGGCGCCGGACGTGCGGGAACTGGCCGGGTTCTACCGGCGGCTGCTCGGGTGGGAGGTCGCCGAGGACGGGGACGAGTGGCTGCGGCTGGTCCCGCCCGGGGGCGGCGTGGGCCTCTCGTTCCAGGCCGAGGCGGAGTACGTCCCCCCGAAGTGGCCCGCGCGCCCCGGTGACCAGCAGATGATGATGCACCTGGACATCGAGGTGGACGATCTGGAGGCCGCCGCCGCCCACGCGGAGGCCCTGGGGGCGAAGCGGGCAGGCCACCAGCCCCAGGAGGACGTCCTGGTCCTCCTGGACCCGGCGGGCCACCCCTTCTGCCTCTGGACGCGGTAGCACCGCATCGGGACGCGGTAGCCCCGCCTGGGACGCGGTGGCCCGCCTCTGGACGCGGTGGCCCGCCTCTGGACGCGGCAGCCGGCCCCCGGGGCGGCTGCCGCGGGTCAGCGGGCGGCGTGGGTCCTCGTGGGGGCGGTGCCGTTCTGCTGGGCCGTCAGGCGGTTGCTGAAGCGGGCCAGCATGTTCGAGTGGCCCGTCTCCGGGAGCAGGCGGCCGATGACCGGGGGGATCCGCACGTTGGCGGGGTTGCGCCTGGCCATGCGGGAGACCAGGTTGACGTGGGGGTACCTCGCCCGCTCGTAGGCGCGGAGCTTGGCGGGGACGTCGGGGCCGGGCTTGGCGAGCTCGCGGGCCAGGACCCAGGCGTCCTCCATGGTCTGGTTCGCGCCCTGCCCGAGGGTGGGCGGCATGGTGTGGGCGGAGTCGCCCAGGAGGGTGACGCGTCCCTCGCCCCAGACCTTGCGGACCTTGTTCCAGTGGTGGCCGAAGAAGTCGAGGTCGGACTCGTCGGCGGCGGCCAGGATCTCCGGGACCGGGGAGGCCCAGTGGCCGAAGCGGCGGCGCAGGTCGGCCAGGGGGTTCGCCGGGCGCGGGTCGCCCGGGGACCAGCGGACGTCGAACCACCACTGCAGACGTCCCTCGCCCGCGGGGATGACGCCGCAGGCGCCCTCCTTGCCGGTGATCATCAGGTGCAGGCCCGTGTCGGTGATGTCGATGTCGATCTCGCTGAACGCCTGCCAGGTGCCGTAGGTCGCCGGCTTCACCACGCCGTCGCCCCACAGGGCCCGCCGTACGACGGAGTGGTGGCCGTCCGCGCCGATCAGCAGGTCCGCGGTGTCGCTGGTGCCGTCGGCGAAGGACGCGGTCACCTTGCCGGCGGTCTGGGTCACGCCGCGGCACGCCTTGCCGTACTGGACCAGGTCCTCGGGGAGTCCTTCGGAGAGGAGCTCCAGGAGCTCGCGGCGGGACACGGACTTGGTGGGGAAGCCGTAGCGCTCGGCGGCGTGGCGGAGGTCGGCGCGCATGCGGAGGCGGCCGTCGGACGTGAGGGCGTCGATCGTGTCGACCGGGACGGAGACGCCGTCGAGGCTCACCCCCAGGTCGTGCAGGACGGCGGCGCCGTTGCAGAAGATCGTCAGCCCCGCGCCGCCGGTGCGCTGGGCGGGGGCCTGCTCGTAGATCCGCACGTTGTGCCCGGCGGGCAGGAGCGCGCGGGCGACCGCGAGGCCGCCGATCCCGGCGCCGATGACGATGACGTCCATATTTCCTCCAAGTCGGAGTATCTCCTATATGAAGATATCTCGAACTGGAGTAGATTGGGAAGGTGGCCGACGAGGAATCCGAAGTGGACATCTGGCGCGAGTTCCTGATCGCGATCCTGCTGCACAACGAGGCGGTCGCCGACCGGCTCGGGCTGCAGGTGGTGGACGTGGCCGCGCTGGTCCTGCTGGAGATGCGCGGGCCGCTCCCGGTCGGCGCGATCGCCGAGGAGCTGGCGCTGCCCTCGGCCACGACGACGCGCGTGATCGACCGGCTGGAGAGGGCCGGCTACGTACGGCGGGTGCGGGGCGAGCGCGACCGCCGCACGGTCATCGTGGAACTGCGCGAGGGCGGCCTGGACGACTACGAGGCCGCGGCCGAGCCCTCACGCCGCCACCTGTTCGAGCTCGGCGCCCACTACACCGAGGAGCAGGTCCCCCTGCTGCTGGACATCTTCGTCCGCCTCGCCGGGGCCTACCGCTCGGCCACCGGCGAACTCCGCGCGACCCCGACCCGGCCGCGCCGCCGCGCCCGCGCGGACGATCAGCCCTCCCCGGCCGACCCGTAGTGCCCGAGCCGGTCGCCCTCGACCTCGGTCCGTACGGCGGGCGGGGAGGCGCCCGGCGGGGTCAGGGAGCGGTCAGGAGGGCGCGGAGCTCGTCCACGTAGGGGTGGAGGGGGCCGGGGCGGCGGGGGGTGGCCACGCCGATGAAGCGGGAGGGGCTGGGGGCCTCCAGGGGGACGGCGGTGAGGGCGGGGTCGGGGGACAGCGCGATCTCGGGGATGAGGGCGACGCCGACGCCCGCCGTCACCAGGGCCTGGGCGAAGAAGTAGTCGGTGGCGCCGCACGCGACGGTCAGCTCGAAGCCGGCGAGGTGGGCGTACCTGGCGAGGAGGTCGTTGGTCTTGAGGCAGCCCAGGATCCAGCGCTCCTCCGCCAGCTCGGCCAGGTGGAGGGAGTCCCGGGCGGCGAGGGGATGCGTGCTCGGGAGCACGGCGCGCAGGGGGTCCCGGCGGAGCGGCGTCCAGTCGAAGCGGGCGCGGTCGCCGGGGCGGGACGGAGGCGGGCCGTCGAAGTGGTAGGCCAGCGCGAGGTCCGCGCGGCCCTGGGCGACCAGGGGCAGGGCGTCCTCGGGCTCGCGCTCCAGGATCGTCAGCTCCACCTCCGGGTGCGCCGCGGCGAAGCGGCCCAGCGCCGGGGGCAGCAGGATCCGGCCGCCGCTGGCGAAGGCGGCGATCGTGAGCCGCTCCCGCGCCGAGGACAGGCGATCGATGCGCTCGCGGGCGTCGGCGAGCTCAGCGTCGATGGCCTCGGCCGCCTCGACGAGGAGCCGGCCGGGCTCGGTGAGGGTGACCCCGCGGGTGCTGCGCTCCACGACCGTGGTGCCGAGCCCCCGCTCCAGGGCCGCGACCTGCTGGGACACCGCCGAGGGGGTGAACCGCAGGGCCGCCGCCGCGCGGTTGAAGCTCCCGTGCCTGGCCACCTCGCGGAGCACGGCCAGCCTGCGGACGTCGATCAACAGTTCTCCTTACGACGGGTTAAGGAAGTCATCACTACCGCTGGTGACTATAGGCGGGCAGGATCGGGTGCCATGAACGAGATCCGCGTCATCGGAGACGCCGAGGTGGCCGCGGTCGGGCTGGGCGCGATGCCCCTCTCCATCGAGGGCCGCCCGGACGAGGGCCGGGCCATCGCCACCATCCACGCCGCCCTCGACGCGGGGGTCACCCTCATCGACACGGCCGACTCCTACCACTGGCACGCCGGCGAGGAGGGCCACAACGAGCTGCTGGTCGCCCGCGCCCTCGCGGCGTACGGCGGCGACGTGAGCGGGGTCCTGGTCGCCACCAAGGGCGGCAGGGGACGGCCCGGCGACGGCTCCTGGACCGTGAACGGCGACCCGCGCCACCTGCGGCGGGCCGCCAAGGGCTCGCTGAAGCGCCTCGGCGTGGACGCGATCGGCCTCTACCAGCTCCACAAGCCGGACCCGGCCGTCCCGTTCGCCGAGTCGGTGGGGGCACTGCGCGACCTCCTCGACGAGGGCGACATTCGCATGGCCGGGATCTCCAACGTGGACGAGGACCAGATCCGCGAGGCGTACGACGTCCTCGGCGGGCGGCTGGCCTCGGTCCAGAACCGGTTCTCCCCGGCCGTCCGCGACAGCGCCCCCGAGCTGCGTCTCTGCGACGAGCTGGGCGTCGCCTTCCTGCCCTGGAGCCCGCTCGGCGGCATCTCGCGCAGCGCCCTCGACGCGGAGGGGCCCGCCGCGCGGACGCCGTTCCACGACGTCGCGAGGGAGCGCGGGGTCAGCCCGCAGCGCGTCGCCCTCGCCTGGCACCTCTCCCTCTCGGACCGGGTCGTCCCCATCCCCGGCTCCACCCGCCCGGAGTCCATCCGCGACAGCGCCGCGGCGGCGTCCCTGACTCTCACGGAGGAGGAGCTGACGATCCTCGGCGGGGTGTGAGAGGGCTTGATCCTCGGTGGGAAGGCCGGGGAGCGGCGGCGCAGGTGAGAAGGCCGGGGGTCGGCGGCGGCCGTGAGGGGCTCTCCGGGGGTCGGCGAGGGGCTCTCCGGGGGTCAGCGGCGGGCGGCGGGCTCCTCGGCGTGGTCGCCGCGGTCGGGGACGAAGCGGTAGCCGACGTTGCGGACGGTGCCGATGAGGGATTCGTACTCGGCGCCCAGTTTGGCGCGGAGGCGGCGCACGTGGACGTCCACGGTCCTCGTGCCGCCGAAGTAGTCGTAGCCCCAGACCTCCTGGAGGAGCTGGGCGCGGGTGAAGACGCGGCCTGGATGCTGCGCCAGGTACTTCAGGAGCTCGAACTCCTTGAAGGTGAGGTCGAGGACCCGGCCGCGGAGGCGGGCGGAGTAGGTGGCCTCGTCGATCGTGAGGTCGCCGCTGCGGATCTCGTCGGGGGCGTCGTCCACGGCGGCGAGGTCGCGGCGGCCGATCGCCAGGCGCAGGCGGGCCTCGACCTCGGCGGGCCCGGCGGTGTCGAGGAGGACGTCGTCCACGCCCCACTCGGCGGTCATCGCGGCCAGGCCGCCCTCGGTGACGATCGCGAACATCGGGCAGTCCACGCCGGTGGTCTGGAGGAGGCGGCACAGGCTCTTGGCCTGGACGAGGTCGCGCCGCGCGTCCACGAGGACCGCGTCCACCGGGGGAGCGTCCAGCAGGGCCGACGCCTCGGCCGGGGCCACCCGGACCGAGTGCAGGAGCAGCCCCAGCGCGGGCAGTACCTGGGCGGACGGCTCCAGCGCGTTCGTCAGCAACAGCAGGTTGCTCACCGGCGTCTCCTCTCAGAAACGGCACGAGGACCCGGGGGCAGCGTCGCCCGAGTCCTCTCTTACGCGAGGATATCCGACGGGGGCGCGGTGCTCACGCCGCGTCCGACCCGCGAGACCCGGCGCTATCGCCGCAGGTCAGGAGAGGAGTGCGTGATGGGGACCATCCGCTACTGGGCCGCCGCCAAGGACGCCGCGGGCGTGGCGGAGGAGCCCTTCGCCGAGGAGACCCTCGCGGAGGCGCTCGCGGCGGCCGTACGGCGGCGCCCCGGCGACGAGCGGTTCGCGCGGGTGCTCGGGCTCAGCTCGTACCTGGTGGACGGCGACCCGGTCGGCACCCGCCCGCACGAGTCCGTCCGCCTCCCCGCGGACGCCGTCGTCGAGGTCCTCCCGCCCTTCGCCGGCGGCTGACCCCGGCGAGAAGCCCGCGCGGGAAGCCCGGCGGGCGGCCTCGCGGGTAATGTTGCCTCGTCATGGGCCGAAGGAGTGATGGATGCGTAAGCTGCTCGTCGTGCTGGTGCTCCTGGCCGTGGTGGTCGGCGTGGTCGACCGCGTCGCCGTCGCGGGGGCGGAGAAGGAGATAGCCCGCCAGGTCGCCTCGCGTTACAAGCTCTCGCAGCAGCCCGAGGTGGACATCCGGGGCATCCCCTTCCTGACGCAGGCGCTCGGCGGCACGTACGACGAGATCGCGGTCAAGATGGGCCCGATGAACCGCGACGGGGTGAAGCTGGCCCGGGTGGACGCCACCCTGCACGGCGTGCGCGCCCCGCTGTCCGAGCTGCTGAGCAGCACCGGCGCCACCAAGATCGTGGCGGACCGGGTGGAGGGCAGCGCCGTGATCTCGCGCGAGACCATCGCCGCCCGCGCCCCCCAGGGCATGGAGATCGGCGGGAACGGCGACGCGCTCACCGTTTCGGGCAAGCTCAACCTGCTCGGCCGCGAGGTGCCGGTGAAGGCCGAGCTCAAGGTCACGACCACCGAGGGCGGCATCCAGGTCACGCCGACCGAGGTGGACGCGGGCGGGGTGCCCGTGCCCAGGGCGTTCTACGCGCGGATGACCTACCTCGTCCCGGTCCGCAACCTCCCGCTCGGCCTCAAGGTCACCGGCGCCCGGCCCACCTCCGAGGGCCTGGAGGTCAAGGCCGTGGGCGAGAACGTCCCGCTCCGGGGTTAGGCGCCGCCTCCGGGGCCTTCCGGGCCTTCGAGGGCCTTCGGGGCTCTTCGGGGCTTCACGGGGTCCTTCGCGGTCCCCGGGGTGATCCGCGGGGCTTGTGAACCGATCGGGGCGGGCGTACGTGTGTGAGGTGTGGGCCGAGCTCCCAGCGCGGACGAAGACCTCATGCGAGCGCTCTTCGACGAGCACGCGCGCCCGCTCCTCGGCTACGTCATCAGACTGACCGGCGACCGGCAGCGGGCCGAGGACATCGTCCAGGAGACGCTGCTGCGGGCCTGGCGGCACCCCGAGGCCCTGGCCGGCAGGCCCGCCCGCCCGTGGCTGTTCACCGTGGCCCGCAACCTCGTCCGCGACGGGCACCGCGCGCGCCTGGCCCGTCCCAGGGAGATCGGCGACGAGGCGCTGGCCGTACTCCCCGCCGACGACGACCTCGACCGCGCGGTGGAGTCCTGGGCGGTCGCCGAGGCCCTGGCCGACCTGCGCCCCGAGCACCGGGAGGTGCTGATCGAGACCTACTACCGGGGCCGGTCGGTCAAGCAGGCCGCCGACGTGCTCGGCATCCCGCAGGGCACGGTCAAGTCGCGCACGTACTACGCCCTCCGCGCCCTGCGCCTCGCCCTGGAGGAACGGGGGCTGGCGCCATGATCGACTGCTCCGCGGTGCGGACCGCGCTCGGCGCGCACGTCCTCGGCGCGCTGGACCCCGGCGAGCGCGCCCGCGTGGAGGAGCACCTGGCGGAGTGCCGCGCCTGCGCCGCCGAGCTCGCCGTGCTCGCGCCGCTGCCCGGCCTCCTGGCCAAGGTCACCGAGCGCGACGTGGAGCAGGCCGCCGTCCAGCCCCCGGCGCATCTGCTGGACCGGCTCCTCGCCGAGGTCGCCCGCGAGCGCCGCCGCCAGCGCGCCCGCCTCGGCGTGGTCGCGGCCGCGGCGGCCGCCGCCGTCGCGGCGGCGGTGGCCGCGTTCGCCGGACTCGCCCCCCGCGAGGCGCGGACCCCGCCGGTCGCGATCACCTCGCCCGCCCCCGTCACCCCCGCCCCGGTCCCGACGCGGCCGCCCACCCCGGCCCCGTCCGGCGCCCCGGCCCCCGTGGTCTCGGCCGGCGCCGCCGACGGCCGCGTGGCCGCCTCCGTCGAGATGCGCCCGCGCGCCAACGGCACCGACCTCGTCGTACGGCTGCGCGGGGTCCCCAGGGGCACCCGGTGCAGCCTGGTCGCGGTCAGCCGGGACGACGGCCGCGAGTACACGTCGAGCTGGTTCGTGGACTACTACGGCCCGGCCCGCTACACCGGCATGACCAGCTTCCCCCGGGACCAGATCAAGGCCTTCGAGATAGTCACCGCCGACGGCCGCACCCTCCTCCGCATCCCCGCCTGAGGGCGCGAGGCGTCCTCCTCCGGCCGGCGGCGCGGGCCCTTCCTCCGCGGCCTGACGGCCCTCCTCCGGCCCGCCCGGTGTGACCGGAGAGCCCCGCCGCGTGGCCGTACGCGAGGGGCCGTACGCGAGGGGCCGTACGCGAGGGGCGCGGACGGAGGCGGCACGGCGGGGGCGCGCGGGGGGCACGTGCGGGGGGCGCGTGCGGGGAGCGCGTGCGGGGGTCAGCCGGAGGCGGCGTCGAAGTGGAGTTCGGAGGTGACCCGGTAGCGGTCGCCGCGGTAGATGGAGCGGGTGAACTCCACGACCCGGTCGAGGGTGTCGCGGGTGGTGCGCTCGACCAGGAGGGCGGGGGCGTGCTGGGGGACGTGCAGCAGCCCGGCCTCGGTCTCGTCGGTGACGGTGGCCTCGATGGTCTGCACCGCTCCGCTCACGTCCACGCCGAAACGCTCACGCAGGACGCGGTAGAAGACCCCCGACTCCAGGTCGGCGGGTTCGAGACCGGGGATCAGCGCGTGGGGCAGGTGGAGGCGCTCGATGGACATGGGCTCGTCGTCCACCAGGCGCAGCCGTACGATCCGGACGACGGGGTCGGGCGGGGAGATCTGGAGTCTGGCGGACAGCGGGGCGCCCGCGGGGATCACCCCGAACTCCAGGACCCGGCTGAGCCAGTGACCCTCGGCGGGGGGCGTGTAGAAGGCGTTCGTGCCGGTGCCGCGGAGGGCCTGGACGACGCGGCGCGGGCCGGTGAAGGTGCCGCGGCCGTGCTCGCGGACCAGCATGCCGGACCTGACCAGGTCGTCTATGGCGGCGCGCAGCGTGGGCCGGGAGACGCCGAGCTCCTTGCAGAGCGCCCGCTCGGACGGGATCGCCTCGCCCGCCTTCTTGTCCGCGATGAGGTCGAGCAGGAAGTCACGGACCCGATCGCGCTTGAGCCCGGCCGGCAGGTTCAGAGTCACACCGTCAACCTTACCAAGATCTTACCTCTTGAGCTGACCACCTGATCCGGAATTCCGGTCATATCCAGGTCTTGACGCGACAACTGGTAAGACACATGCTACCTGTCCAAGGCCAATAATTTACCAATATCTGACCTATGGAGCGCAGATGAGGTATCGCCTCCGCACCGCCCCCGCCCTGCTGGCGCTCACCGCCCTGCTCGCCGCCGCCTGCGGCTCCCCCGCCGGGCCCCCGGCGGGGGAGAAGAACGCGGGGCCCGTCACCCTCACCGTGTGGTTCATGCGCGACACCCTCTCCGACGCGCTCGTCTCCCGCTTCAAGGCCGACTTCGAGAAGACCCGCCCCGATGTGCGGCTGGACATCCAGATCCAGGAGTGGGACGGCATCGGCCAGAAGGTCACCAGCGCCCTGGCCAGCAACGACCCGCCCGACGTGATCGAGGTGGGCAACACCCAGGTAGCCGAGTACGCCGCGAGCGGCGGCCTGAAGGACCTCACCGACAAGACCGTCGACCTGGGCGGCTCCGACTGGCTCCCCGGCCTCGCCGAGCCGGGCGAGATCGACGGCAAGCAGTACGGCGTGCCGTGGTACGCCGCCAACCGCGTGGTGATCTACAACAAGGAGGTCTTCGAGAAGGCCGGGGTCAAGGAGCCGCCGAAGACCCGCGACGAGTGGCTCAAGGTGACCGGGAAGGTCAACGGGTCGGGGGCGCAGGGGATCTACCTGTCCGGCCAGACGTGGTACGCCCTCGCCGGGTTCGTCTGGGACGAGGGCGGCGACCTGGCCGTCAACGAGGGAGTCCGGTGGAAGGGCGCCCTGGACACCCCGCAGGCCCTGGCCGGGATGGACTTCTACAAGCGGCTCCAGGCGCTCGGCAAGGGCCCGAAGGACGCCGACGAGGCCAAGCCGCTCCAGGCCGAGGTGTTCGCCAAGGGCGACGTCGGTCAGATCATCTCCGTGCCCGGCGGCGCGGCGGCGGTCGAGAGGGCCAACCCCGCGATGAAGGGCAAGCTCGGCTTCTTCCCGATCCCCGGCAAGACCGCCGACAAGCCCGGCGCGGTCTTCACCGGCGGCTCGGACCTGGTCATCCCCGAGGCGTCCCAGCACCACGACGCGGCCTACGAGGTGGTCAAGGCCCTGGCGGGGGAGAGGTTCCAGACCGACATGGCCGTGGAGATGAAGTACGTCCCCAACCGCGTCGCCTTCGCCGGGGCCCTGAAGAACGACGAGGCCGGCGCCGCGATGGCGGCGGGCGCGGCGAACGGCCGGGCCACCCCCAACACGCCGCAGTGGGCCGCCGTCGAGGCCCGCGGCGTGATCAAGGAGTACATGACGAAGGTCCTCACCGGCGGCGACCCCAGGACCGAGGCCGCCAGGGCGAGCCAGGTCATCACCGAGATCCTCAACACCAGGTCGTAGGGACCCACGTTGCCGACGACCCCCCTGACCGACCCCGGGACCGGCCCCGGCTCCGGCCCTGGTCCCGGCTCCGGCTCCGGCTCCGGGACCGGGACAGGGACCGGCGTGAGGCCCGGATCCGGGGCCGGGCGGCCGCCCCTCCGGGCCCGGTCCGCGCCGCCCGCCCCCGTCCCGGCGCGGGCGGCGCGCCTGGTCGGCCTGTGGCCGTACCTGCTCATCGCCCCGACCGTGGCAGGGGCCGGATACCTGCTGCTCTATCCGCTGCTGCGGAACGTGGTCATCTCCTTCCAGCACTTCCGCGCCGGGGAGCTGATCCGGGGCGGGGCCGCCTTCGTGGGGCTGGAGAACTACCGGCGGGTGCTCGGTGACCCCGAGTTCTGGGAGGTGACCCGGCGGACCCTGGTCTGGACCGGCGTCAACGTCGTCTCGATCATGGTGCTGGGCACGCTCACCGCGCTCGTGCTGGCGGCGCTCGGCCGGAGGATGCGGCTCGCGCTCATGAGCGGGATGGTGCTCGTGTGGGCGGTGCCCGTGCTCGCCGCGACCACGGTCTTCCAGTGGCTCTTCCAGTCCCGCCTCGGCGTGGTGAACTGGCTGCTGACCGCGCTGGGCCTGGAGTCGTTCCGGGGCCACACCTGGTTCGCCGACGGGACCTCCACGTTCGTGATCCTCGTCCTGCTCGTGGTGTGGCAGTCGGTGCCGTTCGTCGCGCTCACGCTCTACGCCGGGATCACCACGATCCCCGGCGAGCTGTACGAGTCGGCCCGGATCGACGGAGCGGGGTCGTGGCGGCTGTTCGGCCTGGTCACGTTCCCGATCCTGCGGCCGCTGTTCGGGCTGATCACCTCGCTGGAGGTGATCTGGGTGTTCAAGTGCTTCGCCCAGATCTGGGCGGTGAGCAAGGGCGGGCCCGACGGGGCGACCACGACCCTGCCCGTGTACGCCTTCCAGGTGGCGCGCTCGCTGAACAAGTACGACCTGGGGGCGGCGATCTCCACGCTCACGGTGCTGATGCTGGTCACCCTCCTGCTGTTCCACCTGCGGCGCCTGCACCGGCACGAAGGAGAGCCGCCATGATCCGCCGCGTCCTGCTCAACGCGCTCGCGCTGGCGATCCTGCTGGTCTCGGTGTTCCCCGTGTACTGGATGGTCGTCACCGCCGTCAAGCCCACCCTTGAGATCACGTCCGAGACCCCGGCGTTCTGGCCCTCCCGCCCGACGCTGGAGCACTTCGCCACGGCCGTCGCCGCGGACGGGTTCTGGGGGTTCTGGCGCAACAGCCTGCTGGTCACGGCGGGAGCCGTACTGCTGTCGCTGGCCGTGGCGCTGCTCGCGGCCTTCGCCGTGGCGCGGCTGCGGTGGCGGGGGCGGCGGGCGTTCGTGCTCATGGTGTTCATCGCGCAGATGGCCCCGTGGGAGGCGCTGCTCACGGTGATGTTCATCATCGCCAGGGACACGAACATGCTCGACCGGGCGGCGATGCTCACCCTCGTCTACTTCATGATCACCCTGCCCATCGCGATCGTGACCCTGCGCGGGTTCCTCGCCTCGATCCCGCCCGAACTGGAGGAGGCGGCGCTCACCGACGGGGCGAGCCGGCCGGCCGCGTTCCGCCGGGTCGTGCTGCCGCTGCTCGCCCCCGGGCTGATGTCCACCTCGCTGCTCGGCTTCATCACCGCCTGGAACGAGTTCGCCTTCGCCAACACGCTGATCATCAAGAACCAGGACGACCGCACCCTGCCGGTCTGGCTCTCGTCGTTCTCCAACGTCTTCGGCACCGACTGGGGCGCGACCATGGCCGCCTCGACCCTCTTCATGCTCCCCGTGCTGCTCGTCTTCCTCGTCCTGCAACGCCGCGTCGTCACCGGCGCCCTCGCCGGCGCCGTCAAGGGCTGACCGGTCCGGGTACGGCGGGGCGCCAGGGCACCGCCGCGCCCTGCGGGCCCTGGGGCGCCGCCGTACCGGACGTCCCGGCGCCGGGCCCGGTGGTCCCGGCGTCCTCCGACCCTCCGACCCTCCGACCCTCCGACCCTCCGACCCTCCGACCGTTCGGCGTGCCCGCGCACGCCGTGAAGGGATCCGCAACGTGATCATTCCCCGGCCGCGCTCGTCCGCCCTCCGCGACGGGTCCGTCGCCGTCCACCCTGGTCTCGTACGGCTCGCGCCGCACGACCCCGCGCTCGGCGAGGAGGGGTACCGCGTCGAGGCCGGCCCCCCCGGCGTCCTGCTGACCGCGGGCGGTCCCGCCGGGCGCTTCTACGGGCTGCGCACGCTGGAGCAGTTCGGGCCCGCGGTGCCGTACGGGACGATCGAGGACCGGCCCCGGTACGGCTGGCGCGGCGTGCTGCTCGACGTGGCGCGGCACTTCATGCCCAAGGAGTTCGTGCTGCGGCTCATCGACCTGATCGCCGCCCACAAGCTCAACGTGCTGCACCTGCACCTGACCGACGACCAGGGCTGGCGGCTGGAGATCAAGCGGTACCCGAGGCTGACCGAGGTGGGCGCGGCGGGCGGCGGCTTCTACACCCGCGAGGACGTCGCCGAGATCGTCGCCCACGCCGCCGAGCGGTTCGTCACGGTCGTCCCCGAGATCGAGATGCCCGGCCACGCCCAGGCGGCGATCGCCGCGTACCCGCGCCTCGGCAACCACCCGGACCGGCGGCTCGGCGTCTGGGACGGGTGGGGGATCAGCGAGCACGTGTTCAACCTGGAGGAGAGCACGCTCGCGTTCTGCCGGGACGTGCTCGACGAGGTGATCGAGCTCTTCCCCGGAGAGTTCGTCCACGTCGGCGGTGAGGAGTGCCCGCACGCCGAGTGGGCCGCCGATCCCCGGGCGCTCCGGCGGATCGGGGAGCTGGGGCTGAGCGGCCCGGAGGCGGCGCGCGGCTGGTTCGTCGGGCGCATGGCCGAGCACCTGGCCGCGCGCGGCAGGCGCCTGGTGAGCTGGGACGACCCCGCCCAGCCGCCGCCCCCGGGCACGACGGCGATGGTGTGGCTGGAGGAACGGGCGGGGCCCGGCCGCGACGACGTCGTCCTCACCCCGCACACGAGGACCTACCTGGACTACCGCCCCTCGCCGGAGGACCCCGGGGGCCTGCCCGCCCCGGCCCCGGTGCTGCCCCTCGCCGAGGTGTACGGCTTCGCGCCCGACCCCGGCGTGCGCGGGGTGCAGTGCCAGCTCTGGACGGAGTACATGCCCGCGCCGGAGCGGGTGGAGTACATGGCCTTCCCCCGCCTGTGCGCGTTCGCCGAGGTCGCCTGGGGCACGGCGGGCGACTACGGCGAATTCCTCGCCCGGCTCGGCCCGCACCTGGACCGCCTCCGCGCCCAGGGCGTCAACGCGGGCCCGCTGATCCCCTAGCCGATCCCGCCCCCTCGCCCCGCCGTCGCCGCCCGGCCGTTCCCGTCACCCGCGACGCGGGCCCTGATCCCTCAGCCGTTCCCGTCCCCCACGAGGAAGGAAGAGCCAGGAGATGTCACGAGGAAGGAACCTGCTGCTGGGCGGCGTGCTGACCGCCCTGCTGGCCACCGTCGCCGCCGTGGCCGCCGGCCCGGCGGGCGCCGCGCCCGGGCTGCGGCTCCAGTACAAGACGAGCGCGCCCGGCGCCACCGCGGACCAGGCCGAGCCCTGGTTCGACCTGATCAACGAGGGGACGTCCCCCGTCTCCCTCGCAGACGTGAGGATCCGTTACTTCTTCCGGGCCGACTCCCCGGCGCAGCAGTACCGCTTCGCCTGCTCCTGGGCGGTGGTGTCCTGCTCCCGGATCACCGGGACGTTCGGCGCCGTCTCCCCCGCCACGCCCACCGCCGACCGCTACCTGGAGGTGGGCTTCACCTCCGGCCACCTGGCCGCGGGCGCGCGCACGGGCGACATGCAGCTCCGCTTCCACCGCTCCGACTGGCAGAGGCTCACCCAGAGCGACGACTTCTCCTTCGGCCCGGCCCGCACGACGTACGGCGACTGGACCAAGGTCGCGGTCTACCGGGGCGGCGAGCGCGTCTGGGGCGAGGCCCCCGGCGGCGCGGACCCCACGCCGACGCCCACCCCGACCGTGACGCCCACCGGGCCGCCCGGCGGCTCCGGCGTCGTGTTCGACGACTTCGCCTACTCCGGCCCCGACGACCCGGCGCTCTCGGCCCACCACTGGACCGTCCGCACCAACGCCGGCGGCCCCGGCGTGCCCGGCGCCTCCTGGCCCAGGGAGAACGTCTCGTTCCCGGTCCTGTCCGGCGGGAACCGCGCGCTCCAGCTCCGCGCCGGCACCGACGGCACGGCCGCGGGCACCACGCAGTCGGAGGTGCTGCACCAGCGCAAGTTCCTGGAGGGCACGTACGCCGCCCGGGTGAGGTTCTCCGACGCGCCCGTCGCCGGCCCCGACGGCGACCACGTCGTCCAGACGTTCTTCACGATCACCCCGCTCCGGTACGACCTGGACCCCGACTACAGCGAGCAGGACTTCGAGTACCTGCCGAACGGCGGCTGGGGAGAACCGGGCAACATCCTCTACGCCACGAGCTGGGAGACCTACCGCAACGAGCCCTGGCAGGCCGTCAACGTCCACACCGAGGTGCGCCAGAGCTACGAAGGCTGGCACGACCTGGTGCTCCAGGTGGCCGACGGCAGGATCCGTTACTACGTGGACGGCGCCCTGTTCGCCGAGCACGGAGGGGACTACTACCCCGAGACCGTCCAGTCGGTGAACTTCAACCTGTGGTTCATCTCGGGCGGCCTGCTCGGTTCGTCCACCCCGCGCCACTACGTCCAGCAGGTGGACTGGTTCTACCACTCCAAGAACGAGGTCGTGGCCCCCGCCGACGTCCTCGCCCGCGTCGGCCGCTACCGCGCCGACTCCGTCCCCTGGGTGGACACCGTCCCCGCCTCCTGACCCCCGCCCGTCCCGTACGGCTCGCGCCGCCCCGCGCGAGCCGTACGGCGTGCGGGTGAACCGCGCGGATGGGGGTGGGGGAGGCGGCGGGAGGCCCCGGCGGGAGCCGTACACGCGCCGGCGGGGCCGGTGGCGTAGCCTCGATCGCGAAGGGGACGGCGTTCCGGGAGGTCACGGGTGGAGGGCGAGCGGGTGATCACGGCGGCGGAGATCGGGGCCGAGCTGGGGGAGCGGGCGACGCTCGTGCAGTTCTCGACCGCGTTCTGCCAGCCGTGCCGCGCGACCCGGCGGGTGCTCGCCGACGTGGCCGCGCTGGTGCCCGGGGTGCGGCACGTCGAGATCGACGCCGAGTCGCACCTCGACCTGGTCCGCTCGCTCGGCGTGCGGAGCACCCCCGCGGTGTTCGTGCTCGACGCGCGCGGCCGGGTGACCAGGCACGCCGCCGGCCAGCCGCGCAAGCTCGACGTGCTCGCCGCCCTCGGCGAGGCCATCGAGCCCGGCACGGCCGCCTGACCCGGCCGCCTGACCCGGCCGCCTGACCTGGGCGCCTGTCCGGCCCGGCGCGGGCCGCCGACCTCCGGCGCCGTCTCAGGAACCGGACCACATGTGACAGATGACGAGACGCCGTGTAGCGTCGTGCCCATGCATCCGAGGACAGAGCTGCTGACGAAGCGGCGCGCGGTCGACTTCTGCCGCGTCGCCACCGCGCTCTGTCGCGCGGCCTGAGGCGATTCCCGCAGCGGAGCACACTCCGCGAACTCAGGTCCCGAAGGAGCATCCCGTGATGCGCGTCGATCCAAGCGGCGCACGTCCCGCCGCGATCTCAACCACCGGTCACCCGCCCGCCCTTCTCGCGCGGCCGCGGGTTCCCGTGGCGTACGACGGCGTCCATGCCTCCTCGTGGCCCTCTGTGACGCGGTCCCCGGCCATCCACGCCGGCCGCGTCCCGCACCTCACCGACGGATAACACCCGCCGAAACCGATAGACGAATACAAAACGGAGGTTCCCCCATGAGCCGTTCCGCCGTACTGGTGGACGCCGACTGGGTCGAGGCCCGCCTCGACGACCCGAAGGTCGTCCTGGTCGAGGTCGACGAGGACACCAGCGCCTACGACAAGGGCCACATCCGTGGCGCCGTGAAGATCGACTGGCGGCAGGACCTGCAGGATCCGGTGCGCCGCGACTTCGTGGACCGCACCGGGTTCGAGGCCCTGCTGTCCGAGCGCGGCATCGCCAACGACGACCTGGTGGTGCTCTACGGCGGCAACAACAACTGGTTCGCCGCCTACGCCTACTGGTACTTCAAGCTCTACGGCCACGAGAACGTCCGCCTGCTCGACGGCGGCCGCAAGAAGTGGGAGCTGGACTCCCGCGAGCTGGTCACCGAGGTCCCGCAGCGCGAGAAGACGTCCTACGTGGCCAAGGACCAGGACCTGTCCCTGCGCGCCTTCCGCGACGACGTGGTCAACGCGATCGGCAAGCTGAACCTCGTGGACGTCCGCTCGCCCGACGAGTTCACCGGCAAGCTGCTCGCCCCGGCCCACCTCCCGCAGGAGCAGGCGCAGCGCGCGGGCCACGTGCCCACCGCCCGCAACATCCCCTGGTCCAAGGCGGCGAACGACGACGGCACGTTCAAGTCCGACGACGACCTCAAGGCGCTCTACGCCGGCGAGGGCGTGGACCTCTCCAAGGACACCATCGCCTACTGCCGCATCGGCGAGCGCTCGGCGCACACGTGGTTCGTGCTGCACGAGATCCTCGACCTGCCCAACGTGAAGAACTACGACGGCTCGTGGACCGAATACGGCTCGCTCGTCGGCGTGCCGATCGAACTCGGGGAGGCCCGCTAACATGACCACCGCCGCTGCTCAGGGCTGCGGAGCCCCTGAAGTCACCGCCACCCTCCCGGCCGGCGTGGACCTGTCCACCCAGGCCGTGATCCAGGGCGTCGTCACCGGCTCCTCCGGTACGGCGTACGCCCGCCTCCTCGACTCCACCGGCGAGTTCACCGGTGAGGTCGTGGTCAACGACGAGGGCATCTTCCGCTTCTTCGCCGCCCCCGGCTCCTGGACCGTCCGTGTGATCGCCGGTGGCGGCCGCACCAAGGACACCAGCGTCCAGGCCAACCTCGGCGAGGTCGCCCAGCTCCAGGTAACCCTGTAACCACGTATCGCGCCCCCCTCCCTCGGGACGCGAACGACGCGAGGACCGGCCCCTCCCACAACCGGGGGGCCGGTCCTTCGTCGTTCCCCGATATCCCTCCGGTCTCCCCCACCTCGTCACCGCCCCCCGATACGATGCACCAGATGTCCAGATCCGCGCCCCCCATGCCTTCCGTCTGGTCCCTGCCGCTGCACACCCTGCGCCTGCTGGGCCGGAGCATCCTGCCGCTCCTCATCTGGTTCACGGCCGGGCAGCTCGCGCGCCACGGCCTCCTGGTGGCCGCCACCGAGCTGTCCCACGGATCGATGCGGCAGCTCCGGCTGGTCTTCGTGATCCTGCTGTTCTGCCTGATGGTGATGCTCTCGCTCATCGTCACGGCGGGCATGTTGTACTCGCTGCGCGGCGGGATGTGGGAGATCAGGGCGCGGCGCGAGGACGGCGAGAGCGACGAGCCGTTCATCGGCGGCCTCGGCCGCGCGATCATCGTCTTCGTGGGCCTCTATCTCACCTGGGGCCTGGCGAAGCAGGACGTGATCGACTTCTACCAGATGGACGTCGCGCGTCAGAGCGCCGAGAAGGGCTATCTCGGCGCGTGGCTCGACCGGACCACGGCCCAGGGGATCACCGGCCTGGACTGGGAGCTCTCGCTCTACCTCATGGGCGGCGCGTTCGTCATCCGGTATCTGTCCCAGCAGTGGCACGAGCGGCGTGAGAGCGGGCCCGCCGCGGCGCTGACCGCGCTGTTCGAGCTGATCTTCACGTACATCGGCATGAACGCGATGATCACGCTGGTGGGCGGCCGGTCCGAATGGGTCGGCAGCCGGGCGGTGACGGTCTGGCTGGGCGAGGTGACCGAAGAGCTGAGGAAGGCGATCCCCGGCTGGGAGGCGTTCTGGAACCTCGTCGGCGAGGTCCGGCCCTACGTGTTCGACTCGGTGGTGATGTCGCTCGTCTGGCTGACCGTGGCCATCCTGATCTACGGTGCGTACGCCGAGGACGCGCGCGAGGTGATCGCCGGAACGCGTCTGGAGACGGTGGCGACCCGGGGGCAGGCGCTCATGGCCGAGCGGACGCACACCTGGACGCGGAAGGCGCTGGCGCGGTTCGTCGGCCGCTGGGGCAAGTGGACCCCGCTGGCGAACACGCTCCGCCTCACGGTCAGGGCCGGCGCGCCGCTGTTCGGGCTGTTCGCCCTCTGCTACGTGTGCATCCAGGTTCTCGGCGAGCGGATCTTCCGGGCCGGGATCCACATCATCGGGGACGACCATCCGTTCATGTTCTGGAACGTCGCGCTCATCCCCTTCGACTTCCTCGGCGAGCTGGTACGGACGACGCTGACCATCGCCCTGCTGGCGGCGACCTTCGACCTGGCGGCCACCCGCGAGCGCGCCCGGAACGCCGCGGTCAGCGCGCGAACCGGAGAAGATCCCCCCGGTCCAGGTTCAGCGAATCCCCCATCACCAGCTCAACCTCCGACGCCTGCTGCGCCGGCACCACGCTGAGCAACTGGTAACTGTCCGACTTCCCGGGCTTGAGCGCGAAGGGCCGGGTGCTCTCCTCGGCGAGCCACGCCCTGTCCTTCTTGTCGCGCATCTGGAAGAAGACGCCGTACGTGGCCTCCTCTGCGCCCTTCGCGTTGAGCGGCGTCACGTGCAGCGTGATCCTCAGAACCTTCAGGCCGGGCAGGATCCGGTTCTTCGGGTTGTCCGGCATCACCTGGACGACCGGCCTCCACCGCGCGTTCTTGTGCGTGGCCTCCTGCCCGGCGGGGATCACGTGGACCCGCTGGACCGGCTCCCGGTCCTTGTAGACCGCGTACGCCTCGGTCAGCTGCCAGCCGAGCAGCCCGCCCAGGAGCACGAGCACGGCGAGCAGTTGAACGCCGACCCTGGCCATCGGGTTGGGCGCCGGCTTCCGCCGGGTTCCGCGCCTCGACGTGGCCTGCGGCTGGGGTCCTGTGACCGGTGCCGGCGGAGGCTCGGCCGAGGCGGGCATGTGGTGCCGCGCCGGCGGCGTCCGCGCGTCCGGCCCTGGCTCGTTCTGGTACGGCGAACCGCCGGGCACGCCCGAGGGTGCCGGCGGACTCGGAGGCGCGGGCGCGGCGCCGTAGCCGGAAGGCGGCGGGGCGTACCCGGAAGGCGGAGCGGGCGTCGCGCCGTACCCGGGGGCGTGGTGGCCCGGGGCGGGTGCGCCGAGAGGGGCGCCGGTGTGATCGGCGGGCATCCCCTGGTAGGGCGGCGCGGCGGGTGGCACGCTCCCGTGCCGCTGCGGGGCGGAGGCCCCGGGCCAGGACGGGCCCGGGGGCGGCACGGGAGGGCGGCCGGAGGGCGGGACCGCGTCGCGCCCGTCGGACGAGGGCGGCCAGACCGGGCCCCCGGCGGGATCGGAGTCGCCGTACGGAGGGCGGCGGTCCGCGGGGTCCGTCATCGTCTCACCACCTGGTAGTCGTTCTTCGCCTGCGCCGCGAGCTTCGCGGCCTTGTCCTCGTCGAGGCCCGGGTCCATGCGCGCGTAGAACTGGAACTGCTCGCCGAACAGAGGGCTCGGCTCGGGACCGACGACGATGCGCGCCCCCGGCAGCGCCTCCTTCGGCACCTCGAAGAAGTAGAGGCCCCTGAACCACCAGCCGACCTGCACGGATCTCGTGTTGAGGGACACTCCGGCGGGCAGCATGTCGGTCGTGTCGTACCGCTTCCCGTCCTCGGTGAGCAGGTAGGCGGTCCCCAGCTTGGTGGGACGTTTCGTCGCCATCCCCGCGACCTTGGCGATCAGGAAGAGGCTGTCCGTCTTCACCACGTCGGCGGGAAGGCCCTTCTTGACGATCTTCAGCGAACGGGCCGCCTCGATCCCCTCCAGCTTGACGGAGTAGTCGGCCCGCGAGATCACCTCGTTCAGACCGCCGTCGGTCATCACCGGCTGGGTGGCCTCACCCGGCTCGTAGACCAGCGTCTGGACCCAGGCGGCGGCCGCCGCGAGGAGCACGCCGAGCACGCCGGCTCCGAAGCGGCGCCACCGGGCCGGGCCTGGCCCGGTCCGGTGGCCTCCGGGCGGCGAGGCGGACGCGTCCGCGCCCTCGTCGGTACGCGTTTCCTGGGGGATGGAGAACGTCGCGGTCGCGCCTGGACCAGGCCTGCCGCCCGGAGGCGCCGAACCAGGCGGCACGGGCGCGGGCGGCGCCGCTCCGCCCAGCGCCGCCGGTCCGGCACCCGGGGGCGCCGCGGCCCCGGGGGGAGCGGATGCCGCGGGCGGCCACGCTCCGCCCGCGGGCGGCGGTGATCCGGGTGCTCCGTACTGCGGGGCCTGCTGGGGCGGCCACGGGGGCGCGGACTCGCCCTGCGGCGGAGGGGCCGGAGATCGCGGCGGGCCCGGGCGGAGGTCGCGCCCGGGCGGGGGCACCGAAGGCGGCGGGGGGATGCTCATGACACCTTCTCCATCCGCACGGGGAGCGTCACCTGAGCCTTGATCACGCCGACGTGCTGCTTCTTCCCATTGATCACCTTCTCCTCCCACAGAAGTTCCCAGTACGACTGGTCCTGAAGGGGAGTGGAGTACCACCTGAAAGCGCCGAGGTCGATCTTCAGCTGAGGTGGCGGCGGCGTCTTCAGCCGGTAACTGACGACGAGCGTGTACGGGCCGCCGGGATTCACCGAATCGCTGGTGGTGTTCTTGCCCAGGCGCTTCATCTGGCCCGTCTCGACCGCCGCCTGGTCCAGGGGGGCGACCTTGCGCAGAACCGCGCTCGGGCCGATCTTGGCCTCCCCGGGCGCCCGTGGGGGGAGGCCGATCTTCACCGTCCGCTTGTCCTTGTTGGTCAGGCGCAGGATGATCTCCAGGATCGTCTCGCCGGGCTCGGCCGGCCTGCCGCCGAGGATGGACTTCTTGCGGGCCACCGCCTCGACGTACTGGATCTCGAACTGGCCGTGGTCGAAGGTGTCGCCCGCCTTCAGCTGCTCCGGAGGGGGTTTGGGGGCTTCTTTGAGGCCGCCGAAGGCGGCGGTGACCGCGAGGGCGGCGGTGGCCAGGGCGGTGGTGACCAGGAGGGCCACGGGGCGGCGGCGCGGGGCCTCGGCGCTCGGCTGCGCAGGGGTCTCGGGGCTCTCCTGGGGGGAGCCCGGGCCGGGGGTGCCTGGTGTGGCGGGAGACGTCACGTCAGGAGATGTTAGTCGGAGCGCCTGTGGCACTTGTCGGGTTCGTCCCTTACGGGGTGGCGAACCGTTTTCGTGAGAAGGCTGCCCGGAAAGGGTCTTAGCTCATACGCTGTCACGGAGGAACGATCCGTACTGGCGGAGGTCTCGAAGGTGGCCGAGGTGACACCGGGGGACCCGGCGCAGCACGCGCAGCTCCAGGCCGACCGGATTTATCTGGGGTGGCAGTACGCCCTGCTCCACACCGATCCGGGGCCGCCGCCGAAACGGCCCACACCACCCGACAACGGGCAGACGCTCGACCCGGAGTGGGTGAAGGAGCGCTACCGCGAGGAGAGCCTTCTCAACCGGCCGGTGAAGTTCTTCTGCGGCGTCATGCTGACGATCGCGCTGCTGTTCGTCGTGCTGCTGCTCTCGGGGCTGCTGGCGTGGCCGTTCGCGCTGGTGGGGCTGGTCGCCTCGCTGGTCGTGGGCGGGATCGCCGGGTGGGCCGTGCACCAGGGGGAGCGGGCCGTGAAGGCGCGCATCGCCGAGGAGCGCGCCAAGGTCGAGGGCAAGCGGGCCGAGCGCGAGCGGGAGCTGTTCGCCGCGCAGGAGGAGCACGCCCGGCGCTACCGCGAGTGGGAGGCGCGCAAGAACGCCTTCGACCAGCAGGTCAACTGGTACGCCGTGGCGCTGCCCGACGACATCGACCGCGTGGACGTCGCCGGGGGCACGCTCGCCGGATGGTCCGCGCTGATCACGATCCTCGGCGCGACCCGGCTCTACAGCGGCGGGCACCTGACCGTGCTCGACCTGTCCGAGGGCGCGATCGCCAAGGACCTGATCGAGCTGGCCCGGCGCGGCGGCGACGACCCGCTGGTCTGGGTGCTCCCGGTGGACCTGCCCCGGCTCGACCTGGGCGCCTCGCTCCCGCCCGAGGCCTTCTCCGACGTACTCGCGCACGTCGTCAGCGTCAGCGAGGAGACCAGGACCAACCGCGACCTGTCGTTCGACAACGCGATCCTGGAGCGGGTGCTGGAGGTGCTCGGCCCGCACGCCACGATCCAGCAGGTCACCGCCGCGCTGCGGGCGCTGGCGCAGGTGGGCGACCCGCGCGACGACCTGAAGTACGGCCTGCTGACGGCCTCCCAGCTCGAACGCATCGGCACGCTCTTCGGCCGGGGCGCGACCGACCGCGTGGTGATCGAGCGGGCGTGGGCGCTGGAGTCGCAGCTCCGCAAGCTGGAGACGCTGGGCACCCAGGCCGTGCGGCTGCCGCCGGCGCGGCTGCGGGTGGTGTCCATGGACCGGCACGCGGGCGTGTTCGGCAACCGCGTCCTCGGGACGTACGTCGCGACGGCGCTGACCCACGTCCTGCGGCAGGCCCCGGCGGCGGAGCGGCCCTGGCAGCACACGATCATCGTGGCGGGGGCGGACAAGCTGCGGGGAGACGTGCTCGACCGGCTCATGGACGCGTGCGAGACCTCGCGGACCGGGCTCGTGCTCACCTACCGCTCCCTGGCCCCGCACATCCGCGAACGCCTCGGGCGCGGGCACGCCGCGGTGGCGTTCATGCGGCTGGGCAACGCCGAGGACGCCCGCGTGGCCAGCGAGCACGTCGGCACCGAGCACCGCCTCGAACTCGCCCAGCTCACCGAGGACACGCCCGCCGCCGAGGCCCCCGAGGCGTACACCTCGACCGTCGGGCCGGCCGAGCCGCTGGAGGCGGGCGCGGGGGGCGCCGGGGAGGACCCCTGGCTGGGCCGGTGCGACCACGACGAGCCGGGGGAGGAGGCCCCCGACATCGCGGCCGTGACCGCGTCCACCGCCTGGGGCCGGGCCGCCGCCACGCCGGGGCAGGGCGGCGTCACGATGCACCGGTCCCGGGAGTTCCTGGTCGAGCCGCACGAGCTCCAGCAGCTCCCGACCACCTCGGTGATCGTCACGCACGCCACCGCGCGCGGCCGCCGCGTGGTCCTGGCCGACTCCAACCCGGCGATCCTGACGTTCCCCCGCACCACGCTGGGCGAGCTGGAGGACGCGCGGCAGGCCGCCATCGCCGCCGCGCCCGTGGAGTGGACGCTCGCGGACCAGCCCGAGGAGGGCGAGGAGACGCCGCGCCGCCGCCACGCCCGTCCCGCCGGCGGCGGCCCCGACACCCGCCCGCCGTACGAGTCCCCGCGCCCGTCCCGGTCCGGTACGGCGGGCCCGCGCGCGTCCGGCGGCGACCAGCCGGGTCCCGGACGGCCCGGCGCGACCGGGTCCCGCCCCGGATCCCGGGCGTCCGACCAGCGCCCCGGGTCCCGGGCGAGCGGTCAGCGCCCCGGACCCCGAGCCGATGAGCCCCGCCCGGAATCCGGTACGGCGGAGCCGCGCGCGTCCGGCGACGGCGAACCGCGTGACGGCGTTCCCGGAGCGCGGCCGCCGTACACCCGGACCGGCGGCGCGGAGGCTCCCGGGACCGGCGGCTCGGAGACCGCCCGGACCGGCGGGGCGCGGACGCGCGGGCCGTACGGCGGGCTCCGGCCGGTGCCCGGCCCCCGCGAGGAGGCGGACCCCGGCGACCACGAGCGCGACGGGCGCGATGGGCGCGATGGGCGCGATGGGCGCGATGGGCGCGATGGGCGCGATGGGCGCGACGGGCGCGGCGCCGGCGGCCGGGCGGGTCAGGGCGGTGAGAACGGCGCGCGGAAGGACCGCGACGGGGAGCAGGTGTTCCCGCCGAACCTCGGCCCGCCGCCGCCCCGCCTCGACTGGCGCAAAGGCAGATGAATCCCGTGAAATCCCCGCAAAGCCCTGGGGGCGCGGGAATTCCGTAGATCTTCTGTCATCGTTGTGACATGGGTGGCATCCGCGTACTCATCGTCGATGATCACGCGCTGTTCGCGGAGGCGCTGGCCGTACGGCTGGGCGCCGAACCGGACCTGGACGTGCGCGCGGTGGCGTTCGACGCGCGGCGCGCGGGCGCGCTGCTGTCCACGGAACGGCCGGACGTCGTCGTGCTGGACCTGACCCTGGGCCAGGACAGCGGCTTCGAGGTGCTGGAACGCGTCCGCGACGAGCATCCGGGCACGCGCGTGGTGATGCTGACGGCGGTGCCGGGGAGCGAGGCGGTCACCCAGGCCGTGCGCCGGGGCGCGGTGGCGTGGCTGCCCAAGACGACGAGCGCCGACGAGCTGGCCCGGGTGATCCGGGGGGTCATGCGGGGCGAGGCGTGGATCCCGCCGCGGCTGCTCGCCGACGTGCTGCGGCGGCTGGCCGAGGGGGAGCCCGAGCCGGAGCGGGCCGACCCGCTCGCCGTGCTGACCGCGCGGGAGCGGCAGGTGCTCCAGTGCATGGTGGACGGCCTCAGCCGGCCGGAGATCGCCGAGGCGCTCGGCATGTCCGTGCACACCGTGCGCACGCACACGCAGAACATCATGGGCAAGCTCGACGTGCGCACCGCCCTGGAGGCGATCACGATCGCCCTCCGCGCCCAGTCCCCCTCCGCCTGAGACCCCGCGTCCGACGCACCTGCCCGGAAGCGTCCGCGCCCGGAACCCCTCACCCCTGAAACCCCCCGCTCACCCCTGAAACCCCCGCTCGGAAGCCCCGCGCCGGAAGCCCCCGCGCCCCGGAGCGCCGCGCGGGAGCGGGTTCACCCGGTCCTTCGCCCGGGTGCCGGTCCGCAGGTCCCCCAGATGCCGTAGTCGGCGGTGGTCACTTTGACCGATCCGGCCGAGCACGCCGCTACCTACGGTCGAGTGGACGACTTGTGACAGTCAGAGCAGACCTGCGACCTACCAGGGAATGAGGCCGGGGGTTCCCCCATGGAGATTGACGAAGCGTTCGCTCGACTCGTACGACGCCACTGGTGGGTCATCGTGCTCTGCGTGGTGATCCCGCTGGTCGGGGTCTACCAGTTCACCAAGGGCCAGCCCGCGCAGTACACGTCCACGGCGCGCGTCCAGGCCGACGACACCGTGCCGGCGTCCGACATCGAGGCGACCGGCCTGGTCTCCAAGGTGGACGGCATCGCCACCAGCCGCGACGTGCTCAACCGCGCGCTCAAGGCGGCGGGCGTCCAGCGCGACATGCGCAAGCTGGACGAGGACATCAAGATCACCGGGCTCGGCACCTCGGCCACGGTCGCGCTGGCCGTGACCGACACCGATCCGAAGGTCGCCCACGTGCTGGCCACCCACATCAGCAACGAGGTGGTCACCCGGATCAACGCCGAGAACAAGAGCGGCGTCCTCAAGCAGCTCGCGCCGATCGAGAAGAAGGTCAAGGAGCTGAACACCCGCCTGACGCGGCTCCAGACCCAGCTCACCGGCAACCCCACCAACACCGTGCTGTCGTTCCAGGTGGCCAACACCCAGGCGGAGCTGTCCGGGCTCCAGGCGCAGCGCAACACCCTGCTCCAGGAGCGCGACAAGCCCAACATCGCGCAGCACATCCAGCGCGCCGCGCTGCCCGACAAGCCCGACACCGACGTGAAGGTGCAGCTCATCGCCCTGGCCGGGGTGCTCGGCCTGATCCTGGGCCTGCTGGTGTCGGCGGTCACCGAGATCGCCAGCCCGTCGGTGCCCGGTGAGCGCCGGGTGGCCCGGCTGCTCGGCGAGCCGCTGCTCGGCCGGGTCCGGGGCCGCAAGGCCGACGTCGCGGACGTGGGCCGCAAGCTCCGGCTGGCCGCCAAGCGCGCCAAGGTGGACACGATCGTGCTGGCCGGGGTCAACGGCCCGGTGCCCGCCGAGGTCGTGGTCAAGGTGCAGGAGGCCGCCTGGGGCGACGACGTGCCGGGCCTGGAGGTCTGGGAGTCCGAGGACGGCAAGGCCAAGGCCGGCGCGGCCCGGAGCCTGGCCGACGTGGTCGGCAAGGGCGGCGACCGGGCGTTCCTGGAGGCCCCCGCCGACGACGTGACCTCCACCCAGGCGATCCCGATCGTGAGCCGCGAGGACGCCCAGAGCGGCGCCAACGGCTCCGCCGCGCGCGGGGCGGCGCGCTCCACCGCGCTGGCCCGCTGGTCCACCGGCGAGGCCGGCGGGGACGAGGACGTCAAGACGCCCGCGGTCGTGCTGAAGAAGGGCGGCGAGGTCTCCTCCGGCCCGTTCTCGGCGGCCCCGCCCCGCCAGCAGGCCACCGCCCAGCGCCGGCTGCGGGTCATGGCGCTGGAGGAGCTCGACCCGGCCACCGAGGAGGCCCGCTGCGGGCTCGTCGTGGTCGCGCCCAAGTCCTCCAAGCTGGCCCGGGTCAGAGCGGTCTCCGACCTGATGGAGCTGTCCGGCTGGCCGCTGCTCGGCATCCTCGGCGACCGCGGCCGGGGCCTGTTCCGCCGCCGCTAGCCGTACGGCTCGCGCCGGCCGGCGCCCGGACGCATCACGCACAACGCACACGTACGCACCACCACCGACGACGGCGGGGCTCCGCCGGGGAGAGACAGGGTCCGCAGATGAGCGTTCCGTTCACGGTTCCGGCGTTCGCCGACGGCGCGGCGGCGGCCGTGCTGGAGGTGCTCGGGTCCGGCTGGGTCACCACGGGACCGCAGAACGCCGCGTTCGAGAAGGAGTTCGCCGCCTACCTGGGCGCCGAGCACGTGCTCGCCGTCTCCTCCTGCACGGCGGCGCTGGAGCTGTGCATGCGGGCCCTGGACCTGCCCCCGGGCACGCGGGTGTTCACCCCCTCCCTGACGTTCTGCGGGGCGGTCGCCGCGATCGTCCACGCCGGGCACGAGCCGGTGCTCGTGGACGTGGACGAGGACACGCTCGTGGTCACCCCGGAGACGATCGCGCGGGCCGTACGCCTGCACGGGAGCCCGGGCGCGGTGATGGTCAACCACATGGCGGGGTACCCGGTGGACCCCGCGGCCATCGCCGAGGCGGCGGGCCTGCCGCTGAACCGCGTGGTCGAGGACGTGGCGCACGGGCCCGGCGGGACCGTGCGCGGCGAGCAGGCCGGGGCCCGGTCCTTCGCGGCGTGCTTCAGCTTCTACGCCACCAAGAACCTGGCGATGGGCGAGGGCGGCGCGATCGCGACGTACGACGGGGACTTCGCCGACCGGCTGCGCGCGCTGCGGCTGCACGGCATGAGCAAGGACGCCTGGCGCCGCTACCTGCCCGGCGGGAGCTGGCGATACGACGTCAAGGAGATCGGGCTCAAGGCCAACCTGTCCGACTTCCAGGCCGCGCTGGGCCGGGCCGCGCTCAAGGAGCTGCCGGTCTGGCAGGAGCGGCGCGCCAAGCTCGTCGCCCGCTACGACGCCGAGCTGGGCGAGCTGGTACGGCTGCCGGCCCGGCCGGACCCGGAGCGGCACGCGAACCACCTGTACGTCATCCGGGTGCCCGGCCGGGACGCCGTGATGGCGGAGCTGGCCGAGGCCGGCGTCGCCACCTCGGTGCACTTCATCCCGGTCCACCACCTCACCGCCTACCGCGACCTGCCCGGAGCGCGGGAGCTGCCGGTCACCGACCGGCTCGGGGAGGAACTGCTGTCCCTCCCGCTCTATCCGTCGTTGTCCGACGAGGACCAGGGCCAGGTGGTTTCGGCCCTGACGAGCGCTTTGCGCCGAAGGAGTGCACAGTGCGTTTGATCCCCCGGTTCCGCAAGTCGGCCAAGTCCGGACTGCCCACGCTGATCATCGGCGCGGGCGAGGCCGGCCGTACCCTCGCCAGGGCGCTGCGGTCGAGCCCCAGCTACGGGCTGACCCCCATCGGCTTCCTGGACGACGACCAGGGCATCCGCCGCGCGGCGGGCCTGCCGGTCCTCGGCCGCACCCATGACGTGGCCGAGATCGCCCGGTCCACCGGCGCCCGCGCCGCGCTCGTCGCGATCCCGTCCCTGACCCCCTCCAAGATCGCCGCGCTGATCGAGCAGGCGGCGGCGGCCGGGCTGCTGGTGCGCTACCTCCCGTCGTTCCTGGCCGCGGTCGAGCGCGACATGCGCGTCACCGACCTGCAGCGGCTGAGCCTGCCCCGGCTGATCGGCCGCGAGGAGGTGCACGTCGCCAGCGAGCGCGCGCGCCAGCTCATCACCGGCCGCCGGGTGCTGGTCACCGGCGCGGGCGGGTCGATCGGGTCGGAGCTGTGCCGGCAGGTCAAGCGGCACGGGCCCAGCGCGCTCTACCTGCTCGACCACGACGAGTCCAACCTGCACCAGCTCCACCTGCAGCTCAACGGGAGCGGGCTGCTCGACTCCAACGAGATCATCATCGCCGACATCCGGGACCGGAACCGGATCGACCAGCTCTTCGCCGAGCTGCGCCCCGAGCTGGTGTTCCACGCGGCGGCGCACAAGCACCTGCCGCTGCTGGAGCGCCACCCCTGCGAGGGCGTCAAGACGAACGTCCTCGGCACCCAGCACCTGGTCGAGGCCGCGCAGAAGTACGACGTGGAGCGCTTCGTGCTGATCTCCACGGACAAGGCGGCGGACCCGGCGAGCGTGCTGGGCGCGACCAAGCGGCTCTCCGAGCTGGTCGTGCAGGCCGCCGCCGACGGGCCGACGCGGGTCGCCTCGGTGCGGTTCGGCAACGTGCTCGGCTCGCGCGGCTCGCTCCTTTCGGTCCTGGCCGACCAGGTGTCCAGGTCCGAGGCGATCACCGTGACCCACCCCGACGTCACCCGCTTCTTCATGACCATCGAGGAGGCCGCCGCGCTGGTCGTCGAGGCGGCGGCGATGGCCGAGTACGCCGAGACGTTCGTGCTGGACATGGGCGATCCGGTGGCGATCGTGGACCTGGTCCACAACTACACCGAGCAGCTCAACGTCCCCGAGGTGACGATCAAGTTCACCGGGCTGCGGCCCGGCGAGAAGCTGAACGAGAAGCTGTTCTCCGAGACCGAGGAGCGGGTCCCCACCGCGCACCCCAAGGTCTGGGCCACCCGCGCCACCCCGCCCCCGCCCGGCCTGGACAAGCTGCTCGGCGAGCTGTACGACGCCGCCGCGATCAACGACGACATCCGGGCGCGGGCCCTCATGCGGCGGATCCTGCCGGAGTACCGGCCGGCCCAGCGCCCCGAGACCTCCGCGAGCGTCGGCGCCCCCTACCCCGACGGCTTCTAGATCTCCATATCCCCCCAAGGAGCACGACCAGTGACCAGGCTGCGTGTGGCAAACGTGATCACCAAGTTCACGGCGGGAGCGGGTCTCGTCGCCCTCCAGGGCGCCCTGGGACTCGACCCCGACGAGTACGAGGTGACCTTCATCGCCGGCGCGGACAGCGTGGACGGGGAGAGCGGCGCCGCCGGCGCGCTCGACGTGGTCAGGCACGGCGCCGAGGCGGTCAAGCACGCCCCCGAGCACGACATGATCGGCGACGCGTTCGAGGCGGGCATGCCGGTGATCCAGGTGCCCGCGCTGGTCACCGAGATCTCCCGCAAGGCCGACCCCGCCGCGCTCAGGCTCCTCACCACGATCCTGGCCGAGGGCCGGTACGACGTGGTCCACACGCACAGCCCCAAGGCCGGCCTGCTCGGGCGGGTCGCGGCGGCGCGGGCGGGGACGCCGCGCATCGTGCACACCTGGCACGGCTTCCCGTTCCACCAGTTCATGCCCTGGTGGCGGCGGCAGATCTACATCCGGGCCGAGCGGTACGCCTCGCGCCACACCGACGCGTTCCTGGCGGTCGGCAAGCAGATCGCGATCGAGGCGATGCGCCTCGGGCTGACCAACGCCGAGCGGGTCCGCGTGATCGACTCGGTCGCCGAGCCCGCGGAGTACGCCTCGGGCAACGCCGCCCGCGCCCGGGCGCGCTCGGAGCTGGGGCTGCCGCCGGGCGCGCGGGTCGTGGGCACGGTGGGCCGCATCGCGTTCGCCAAGGGCCCCGACACGTTCGTCAAGGCCCTGGCCCAGCTCCCGGCCGACGTGCACGGCGTGTGGGTGGGCGACGGGCCGGACCGGGAGAGCGCCATGGCCATGGCCCGCAAGGCGGCGGTGCAGGACCGGCTGGTGTGGACCGGCTACCGGCGCGACGTGGCCTCGCTGCTGCCCGCGTTCGACGTGTTCGCCCTGTCCAGCAACTACGAGGGCGTGCCCTGCGTGCTGGGCGAGGCCATGCTCGCCGGGCTCCCCGTCGTCGCGACGACCGTCAACGGGGTCCCCGACGTGGTCGTGCCCGGCCAGACCGGGCTGCTGACCCCGCCCGCCCGGCCCGACCTGTTCGCCGAGGCGCTGCGGTTCATGCTGGGTCATCCCCAGGAGGCGCGGCGGATGGCCGAGGCAGGCCGCCTGTCCATCGGCGACCGCTTCAGCGGGGCCCGCCTCGCCCGCACCCTCGACGAGACCTACCACGGCCGCTCCCAGCGGCCCGCGCCCGCCAAGCCGCGCACGCTTCCCCCCGTCCCGGAGGAGGCCGGACAGACGGCGGTCCGGACCGGATGATCACCAACGGCCTGCTGGGCGGAGCGCGCCTGGACCGCGCGGCGGGGGGACGCGTGTCCCCGCTCGCCCGCGTCAGGAACGCGGCGCGGCGCGACATCCTCTCACTGTCGGCCGTCGCCGCGATCTGCTCGCTCCCGCTGCTGCGCCCGGCCGGCCCGTCCAACACCGCCCTGCCCGACGCCACCCTGATCGGGTTCCTGCTGCTGACGATCGTGTGGGCGGCCGCGCGCGGGCTCCCGATGCGCATGCCGTACGTCTTCCCGATCGGGCTCTCGCTGATCGCGGCGGGCCTGGCCGGGCTGGCGGTGGGCGACGCCGACTTCGTCAACATGCTCAAGGACATCCTGGTCTTCGGGTGGGCGATCGTGATCGTCAACCACGGCCGGACCCTGAAGCTGTACTCGGTCATGGTCAAGGCCTGGGTGTGGTCCTCGCTGTTCTACGGGGCCATGCTGGTCGCGGGTGTCGTCCTGGGCATCGACGCGCTGGCCGGCCGTACCGTCCTGGAGGGGGAGCGGGCCGGCGGCACGTTCGGCGACGCGAACTACGCCTCCAACTACTTCCTGATCTCGATCTTCATCCTGCGCGCGACCCAGATCCCGAGGAACCGGTGGATCAACTGGGCCGCGTGCGCGGGGCTCGCCGCGGCGATCTTCTTCACCGGCTCGAACGGCGCGCTCCTGGCGCTGGTGGTGGCCGGCGTGCTCGGCGCCATGTTCTACCTGATCAGGAGCGGCCGGACCGCCGCGGGCATCGCGGGCGCGTCGCTGGTCACGGTGGTCGCGGGCACGGTGATCGGGTTCGTGGACACCGACGCGGTGATCCGTGACGTGTCCCAGATGCACCCGATGCTGCGCGACTCCATCGGCCGGCAGGTCGCGGCCGGGGACACCGGCAGCGCGGACAGCCGGGCCAAGATCTTCGCCCAGAACATGGAGCTCTGGCTGTACCACGACACGCCGTTCGGGCACGGCGCGGCCCGCACCGAGCAGGTGCTCAAGGACATGAACGCGGAGTACCCCAAGGAGGCGCACAACGACTACGTCGCCGCGCTGATCGAACGCGGGGTGCTCGGCGCGGTCGCGGTCGTCTTCCTGTGCTGGACGCTGCTCGTGCACGCGCGCCGCATCGCCCGCTCCGGCGTGCTGAAACCCGGGTTCGCCCAGATCCTGCCCAGACCCGAGCTGCTCGGCGCGGCCGTGATCGCCGTGCTCATCTCCGGGCTGTTCTACGAGGTCCTCCACTACCGGCACGTGTGGGCCTTCTTCGGCCTGCTCGCCGCCGCCGACGTGTGGGGACGCAAGTCGGAGGTGGAGCTGTGACCACTCGGCAGGCGGCCGAGCCGGAGACGGGCGCCCCCGGCGGCGGCCGGCTCGTCGGGCTGCTGCTGGGCAACGCGGGCGCGCGGGTGGGCGCCCTCGGCTCCCTCGGCCTGGCCAGCGTGCTCGTCGGCCGGGTCGGCGGGGCGGCGCTGGTCGGCGTGTTCTTCCTCATCCGCATGCTGCCCGGCGTCTTCACCGTGATCTCCAGCGGCGGGCAGCAGAGCGCGATCCCGTACTTCCTGGCCGGCGAGGAGCATCCGCGCGACCGGGTGAAGTCCACGCTGGCGATGCTGACCGTGCTCGGGTCCGGCTTCGCCGGGGTGCTCTGGCTGGTCCTGACTCCGCTGTGGTACTTCGTCTGGTTCCGCGACGAGCCCGGCCTCGGTCTGGCCATGGCCCTGGCCTGCGCGATCCCGGTGGCCACGCAGCTCTACGTCGCCAACACGCGGGCCCTCCTGCAGGGCATGGGCGACATCAAGGGCGGCAACGGGGCGCTGTTCTTCGAGGAGTTCGCGTTCCTGCCCATCTACGGGCTGATCGTGCTCACCGTGGCCCCGGCCTGGGGCGACCCGGCCGCCGTGGGCAAGCACGCCGCCTGGCTGCTCGTCGCGCTCGTGCTCGCCGACGTCGTGGTCGCCGCGGGCTCCGCCGTACGGCTGCGCAAGGTCGGCTACTTCTCCGGGTGGGGGCCGCCGGACCGGGCCCTGGCCGTACAGGTCGTGAAGTACGGCACGCGCAGTGAGATCGGCGGGCTGTTCCACCTGCTGAACAGCCGGCTGGACGCGCTGATCCTGGGGGCGCTGGGCGGCACCGCGATCCTCGGCGTCTACCAGGTCGCGGCGAAGGTGGCCGAGCTGCTGCGGGTGATCGGGCTGACCGGGCCGCAGGTCCTCTATCCGGTCTTCGCGGCCGAGGGGAGGGCCGCGGCGACCCGGAAGACGCAGCGGATGATGCCGCTGTTCCTCGGGGCGGTCGTGGCGGCCGCCGTGCCGCTGGCGGCCGGGGCGCTGCTCATCCCGTGGGTGTTCGGGCCGGAGTTCGACGCCGCGATCGTGCCGGCCTGGATCCTCATCGTCGGCCTGCTCGGCGACGGGGTCACCGGGCTGCTCATGGGCTACTTCCTCGGCGTCGGCCGCCCCGGGCTGACCTCGATCTCGCTGGGGGTCGGCCTGGTCGTCGTGGCCGTGCTGCAGGTCTCGCTGATCGGTCCGTTCGGGGTGGTCGGCGCCGCGATCGCCACCTCCATCGGCTACTTCGTCACGACCGGCATGCTCATCGGCTGGTTCGTCCGTGTCCGCGCCTCCATGCTGAGAGAAGGGGCTCCCGCGTGAACAGGCGGATCCTGCTCATCGTCGCCGCCGTCGCCGCGATCGCGGTGGTCGCGACCGTGGTCGTACTGATCACCCGGGACGACGAGCCCGAGAAGCCGCCGGTCGCGAAGCCGACCCCCACCGCGCCGCCGTCCCCCGGCACGCCCGCCCCCAGCTCCCCGGCGCGGGGTGAGCAGCCGCCCGAGTTCGACCGGGTGCCGCGGCCGGACACGACGCCCCCGGCGCAGACCGAGCACGACGAGTTCATCGACGAGGCCGACCGGCTGGGCATGCGCGTCTGGCTGGAGGCCGAGCTGATCGACCCGTGGCTGCGCGGCAAGGCCGACTTCGACAAGGCCGTCGCCGAGCTGGCGCGGCAGGCCAGGCGGCCCGGCGTGGTCGGCATCAAGTACACCGACGAGGTGGGCTGGGCCGACCCGCTCAAGAGCCCCGAGCAGATCACGAGGTTCCTGTCCGAGGCCTCCGCCGCGCTCCGCCGGGCCGCGCCCGGCAAGCTCCTGCTCGTCGACATGTTCGTGCCCGAGCTGGGCTGCGTGCCGGGCAGCGACGACGACGGCCCGCAGGAGTGCCGCGCCGAGATGCGCGGCGACTACCCCCTGATCCGGGTGGAGAACGCCGAGAAGTACCTGCTCACGGGCTACACCGACGCGGTCAACCTGAGCCCGGACCTGTTCGTGGACAAGTACCGCGAATGGGGTCTGCCCCCGGAGAAGGCGCACGAGGCGCACTGGCGCGAGGTCAAGCGGCGCGGCTGGGACAAGAAGGTCGTCCTCTACTCCCGCGACGCCGAGCTGGCCCACAAGGACGCCTCCACGCTGACCCCTCAGCAGGCCGAGTCGCTGGTACGGCTGCGCGTCGACCTCGCCCTGAAGGGCGGGGCGCGCATGGCCAACCTGTGGACCTGGCGGCAGGACTACGAGGGCGCCATCCACCGGCTCATGGACCCCGGCAACAAGCCGAACGCGCTGTGGGAGCGCCTCAAGGCCCGCAAGGCCGCGGGCGCGCGGATGTCCGTCCAGTGCAACCCCGGCGCGATGGAGGTCGGGATCAAGCAGGACCTGAAGGAGATGAGCGCCGTCTTCTCCGACGTGTTCATGTGGGCAGGAGTGGGATAGCCGATGACCGCCACGGATGACGTGAGTCGCCCCGACGAGCAGCGAGCGAACGTTCCCGACGCCGACTACGACGACCCGTCCGCCATGACCATGCCGCTCATGGTCGTCCTCGTGGACGAGGAGGGCCAGGTCATCCCGCCCCGGTCGCGCCGGCGGCCGCAGGCGGACCAGCGCCTCGTCCATCCACAGGTTGTGGAAGAACACCACGTGGGGGCGCCGCCCGTCCACTCGACGGTCGCCTCCTGGCCCGCGCAGCGCCCCCCGGAGCCGCGCGAGCTCCCGCGGACCGACCAGCGCGTGGCGCCGGTGTACCCGTCCGCCCCGCCGCCGGCGGCCGAGCGGCCCGACCCGCCCGACCACGGGCCGGTGCGCGCCAGCCTGGGCGTCTCGCCCAACCTGCCGCGCCGCCTGTTCGACATCGTGACCTCGGGCGTGGCGCTGCTGCTGCTCGCGATCCCGCTGTTCGTGCTGTGGGCGATCGTACGGCTGACCAGCCCGGGCCCGGGGTTCTTCGCGCAGGTCCGGCTGGGCCAGGGCGCCCGCCACTTCAAGATCTACAAGTTCCGGTCGATGCGGCCGGACGTGGCCGGGCCCGAGGTGACCGCCGACCGCGACCCGCGCATCACCCCGATCGGGCACTTCCTGCGGCGTACCTCCCTGGACGAGCTGCCGCAGCTCTGGAACGTGTTCAAGGGCGACATGACGCTGGTCGGGCCGCGTCCTGAGACCGAGTCGCTGGCGATGATGTACCCCGAGGAGCTGCGCTGGGTCTTCGCCCACCGGCCCGGCCTGACCGGCGCGTCCCAGGTGCGGTTCCGCGACTTCGACGTGCTCGCCCCCGGTGAGTCCGAGGTCGACCTCCACGTCTACATCAACAAGATCGTCCCGGCCCGCCTCCGGGTCGAGGCCGAGTTCCTGGAGCGTGCCACGCTCCGCGCCGCCCTGGGCGTCCTCTGGGACACCGCCATGATGATCCTCGGCCGCGACGTCGCCGCCGCCGTCCGCCGGCGCGGCAACAAGACCACCGCCCACGAAGCCGCCTGACCTCCCCGCCCCGCCCAGCCGGGCCCGGGCCGTACGGCGGGCACGGGCGCGCGGGAGACGAGACGCGGGGCGGGCGCGACGCCGCTCGGACGCCCCTGGAACGCCGGCGGACGCGGCGCGGCGCGGGGACACGGCGCGGGACGGGGACACGGCGCGGCGCGGGGGACGCGGGCGGCGGTGTGCGGGGCGCGGACAGGAAGAGACCCCCGGGAGCGGGGCTCCCGGGGGGCCGTCATGCGCTGGGGGGTCAGGTGGTGGTGGGGGTGATGGCGCGGGTGGCGAGGGGGAGGCAGCGGGCGTTGACGCATTCGCCGGACTTGAGGTCGAAGGCGAAGTTGTGGCCCAGGCACCAGACCTGGCCGTCGCGGACGACCGCGCCGACGGACAGGTCCTCGCCGGCGTGGGGGCAGTAGCGCCCGATCTCGTACGACGTGCCGTCATCGCCGGTGACGACGATGCGCTCGGACTCGTCGCGCCCGGTCTCGTACTCCTCGACGGCGCGCAGGGCGTCCTCGTTGGCGTGCTTGAGCAGGCCGACCAGGTAGTCGTTGTAGACGTCCGGGTCGCGGTAGAAGCTCAGCCGCATCGAGATCATCAGGTCCTCCCAGGCGATCTCGCCCTTGAGGACCGGCATCAGCCAGCGGCCGGCCACCGTGATGACGTAGCCGGGCTTCTCCTCCCGCGCCTCGCCGACCGTGATCCCCCCGGGCGCGAAGACCACGTCCCACCGGCCCCCGCCCGGACCGGTGACGTCGAACCGCACGGTCATGTCGATGTTGCGGTTGAAGTACTCGCTGAGCGTGCCGAGGCGCTCGAAGTGGGAGACGAACAGGGGGTACAGCTCGTCGCCGGGCTCGGGGTTCTCGGCGTGGATGCGCGCGATCTGGGTCTTCCGGTCGTTCGCGTAGCGCTGGATGTACTCGTCGCGGCCCTCGGTGAAGCTGAACTTCGCCGACACCGGGTCCGGCGTGATCTCACCGGTGGCCAGGTCGATCTTGTCGCCCGGCTTGAACGCGTGCCAGCGCACGCGCGGCAGCCGTTCCGAGAGCCACTCGGCGGCCTCCTCCGGGTCGCAGTACGCGCCCGCGTCGCCCCGGTCGAGCACCCAGTTGAACCGCTGGAGCTCCGGGTCGAGGAAGACCGGCGGGCCGGCGAACGGCGCGGCCATGACCGGCTCGGTGGAGCGGACGAGGCGGGAGACGGCGCGCAACTTGGCGAGCTTCTTCTCCGCGGCGATCCGCGCGACCTCCTCGGGCGTGTAGTTGGTGTAGGTCATCGGGTGCCAGGCGGCACCGGAGGCCTGCACGCCCATGAGGTCCAGCTTCCCGCCCGCCAGGTGCTTTGCGCGGCGGGCCTGCGCGGCGGTGAGCCGGGCGTCGTTGCAGTTCAGGACGGAGTGCCCGTCGGCGACGACGAGGAACGCGGCGTCGTGGCACATCGGGGAGACCTCGGGGATCGCGGTGATCCAGGACCCGTGGTTGTCCAGCGCGAACGGCTCCCACGGCTCGATCTCCACGAGGTTGCGCACGCCGGCGGCCATCATGCGGTCGCGATAGGCGCTCGCGGGGTACTTCGGGATGAGCACGCGGGTGCGCGGCGAGAGCTGGGAGAGGAACCAGGGGTCCATGTGGTCGAGGTGCTCGTGGGACACGGCTACCCAGTCCGCGTCGGCCAGCGCGGCGACGTCGAGGTGGTCGTTGCGCGGGTACTGGTGCCAGGAGCCCAGATACGCGCCCCGGGGATCCAGCCACGGGTCGCAGAGCAGCGTGAAGTCCGCCGCCTCGACCGAGAGACCGGCGTGTCCGAGGAAAGTCACGATGGCCATGAGAAGGAGTCTTCCGGCCGGCCCTCCCGGTCACATCAGCCGAAATCCGCACCACGCCTACGATCCCCGTACGACGGACGAGGGGTGATTTGTCATATTTGCGAGGATTGCGTAATGCGACGAATGAGGTTTTCGTGACTCCACGTGCTGAATGGACAATGTCCGTTACGGTGTGTTGCGGAAGGTAGCGGCATGCGTCCGAAGGTTATTGGTTCGTGACCATTGGTAGGTCATCCGCCCCTCAGGCCCCGGCGTCCAACAGGTTGACATGGGCACCCCGCGGATCTCGCGTTCACGGTTTCGGTCCTGGCAGTCGCCCTTGCGGCCCCTGGACGGAGTCTGAGAGTGAGAGTGTGTGAACGCGGGGTGGCCGAACCGAGCCGAACATCACAAAATTCAATATCAACCAGTAAATCGAACGGACCTCTCGATAAATTTGCCCGGCGATAGATGTGCGAATGCAGTCAGTGGCAGGACCGAGCCGGCGGCTCTCCGAGTGGGGTCGGGGGCGGGGGGCCGTCTCGCGCGGTGCACGCAGTTAGTCGTCTACGGGTCGAGGGTGAAGGGATGGCGAGGGATCTTCATGCCCACCGAGCAGCGACGCTCCAGGACACAAGATCAGGTCCAAGGCATCCGCTTGTCAATCACTCCGACGTCTGACATCGAACGGGGGAACGTCCGGTGACGTCCGAGTACCGCACCATCAGTCCCGTTCCGTCCACGGGTGACGGCGGGGCTCCCATCGACTCCCGGGAGCCGGCGGTCAACGGCGCCCCGGCCCGGGAGGGTGACCAGCGGGGCTTCGCCCCGGCCACCGACGCCAACCTCTGGCGGCGGCAGATCCGTCACGACATCCATCACGAGCTCGCCACGATCATGATGCTGGCCTCGGCGGTCGCCGTCTCCGACGACGTCGGGCCCGAGAGCCGCACCCGCATCGAGCAGCTTCTCGGCGAGACCCGCTGGCTCGACCAGCTCCTGCGCCGCCTCGACGAGGACGTGGTGCCCGACCAGGTCGGCCCGATCACCGAGCGCCTGGGCGTGGACACCCTCGTGGGGGAGGTCGTCGACGCCATCAAATTGTCGCGCTCCACCCGCGTCGCCTACGAGTCCATCCCGGCCTGGGCCCACGTGGACCGGCTGGCGATGTGGCGCGCGCTGCGCAACGTCATGGACAACGCCTGCCGGGTCGCCGGGCCCGGGGGGCAGGTCACCGTCCGCGTGTTCAGCGAGCGGGGCTGGACCATCGTGCAGGTGGACGACGACGGGCCCGGCTTCGGGTTCGGCTCGCGCGGCATGGCCTCCCTCGGCCTCGGCATCGTGCACGAGTTCGTCTCGGCCCACGGCGGCAGCCTGGAGATGCGGCAGAGCGAGCTGGGCGGCGCGTGCGTCCGCATCGTCCTGCCCGCCGCGCCCCCGCCCGCGGCCGCCTGAGCGCCATGACCGCGGATCCCCCCGGTTCCCCCGGTCTCCTCGACGGTACGGCGGGCCCGCCCGGCACGGCGGGTACGGCGGGTGCGCCCGGCTCCGCCGGTACGGCGGGTGCTCCTGGCGCCCGCCGTACCGGGCACGGGGCGGAGTCCCCGGCGATCCGGGTGCTCGTCTGCGACGACCACCCGGTCTTCGCCGAGTCCCTGGCGCTCGTGCTGGGCAAGGCGGGGTGCGAGGTCGTCGCGGTGGTGGGCTCTCCCGCCGCCGCGATCGAGGTCCTGCGCTCCCGCCCGGTGGACGTGTGCCTGCTCGACCTCAACTACCCGGGCGAGACGGCCCTGGAGCGGCTGCCGGAGATCCTGGCGGCCGCCCCCGCCGTACGCCCGGTCCTGCTGTCCGGCCTGCTCGACCCGTCCGTGGTCGAGGCGGGCCGGGAGGCCGGGCTGCGCGGGTTCGCCGCCAAGACCCTCCAGCTCGGCGAGATCGTGGACCTCATCACCCGCGTCCACGCGGGCGAGGTCGTGATCCGCCCCGGCGGGTCCGCCGCGCCGGAGCCGCCCCCGGCCGACCGGGACATCCAGCGGCTCGCCGCCTACCTCACCCCGCGTGAGCGCGAGGTCGTCACCGCGCTGGTCCGCGGCGAGAACACCACCAGCCTCGCCAGGACCCTGGGCGTGAGCCGCAGCACCGCCCGCACCCACGTGCAGAGCGTGCTGACCAAGCTCGGCGTGCACTCCCAGCGCGAGGCCGTCCTCGCCGTCGCCCGCGGGGGACTGGTCAGCGTCCAGACCGGGGAGTGGCTCGCGTAGCCCCCGCCCGCCTCATCCGCGGCCCCGCCCGTCGCACGCGCGGGGCCTGGCCCGCCGTTTGCCTGTGCCGGTGCGACCTGTGGTCGTACGGTGGGACGGGGTATCCGGGGGCAGGGGTTTCGGGGGTGTCATGAAGGACGGTTCCCAGGGCGGGGTCACACGCCGTCAACGGCGGGTAACCGCCTCGCCAAGGGCGATGGCGCGAGGGGCGGGTGCTTGATATGCAGGCGGACGTGTCCAGCACACAGCCGTCCACGCCGAGGTCCGCGTCACCGTTCGCCTCGTCTTCGCCGGCGTCGTCTTCGTCTTCGCCGGGGTCGGCGGCGTCGGCGGCGTCCGAGCCGGGAGCGTCGGCGTCATCGGTGTCATCGGCGGCGTCGTCCGCGTCATCCGCGTCGTCGTCGTCCGCGTCGTCGTCGTCCGCGTCGGCGTCCGCGCAGCCGTCGGCGCCTCCGCCGCCGCTGAGCGGGCCGTGGTACCGCATCCAGGCGATCACCGCCCCCTCGCGGATCTCCTCCGCCGAGTGGGACTTCGTCACGGTCCTGCCCGCCGTGCTCAGCGCGGCCCAGCGCGGGCAGCCGTTCGTGATCGGCTGGCTGTCGCGCGGCTGCGGGGCCCCGCTGGAACTGATCACGAACGCCGGGCCGCTCACGCCGCCCCGCCCGCCGCGCCGCGCCCGCACGGTGGCGCCCGACCCGACGGCCGTGCCGCCGCCCGGCGCCGCGGGGACCGCGCCGCAGCCGCTGCTCTTCCCGAACGGCGCCCGGGGCGTCCCGATCGGGGACGACTGGCTGGAGGACCTGGCCGACCTGGTGTGGACGCCGTGCCCGGGACGGCAGGCGCCGCCGCTCGGCGGGTCGCGCGAGCCCGAGCCGCAGGACGCCCGGCGGCCCACGCTGTTCGAGTCCACGCTGGTCACCCTCATGTCGCGGCCGTTCGCGTGGGTGGTCGCGGCCGAGCCGACCGAGCTGCTGGACGAGGAGGTCGCGCACCTGCGCACCCAGCTCAACGTGCTGCGGCAGTACGCCGAGGCGTCCGAGCGGCACCGGTTCGACGTGGAGCGGGCCGAGCGCCGCATGCAGGAGCTGGACGCGTTCCGCGAGGCCGGGCTGTGGAACGTCCGGGTGCTCGCGGGCGCGGCCAACCCCGACGAGCTGCGCCAGATCGCGCCCGTGCTGGTCGGGTCGGTCGAGCTGAGCCACCACCCCTACCGGCTGCGCAGCGCCCGCGAGGTGTACGGCTTCGCGGAGGCGCTGCGGGCCGAGGTCGAGGACGCCGCCGACGGGGCGGGGGCGCCGTTCGCCGCGACCGCGGGGGCCCTGGCGGCGCTGGCCGGGCTGCCGCGGCGCGAGGTGCCGGGCGTCCGCGTGCTGGACGCCGGGTTCTTCGACGTGACCAGCGAGGCTGACGCCCGCGACCCCGGCGAGTCGTCGGTGGACCTGGGCGCGATCGTGGACGGGCAGGACCGGGCCGTGGGCGCGTTCCGGGTGCCGCTGGCCACGCTCAACCGGCACGCGTTCGTCACCGGCGCGACCGGCTCCGGCAAGTCGCAGACCGTACGCCACCTGCTCGAACAGCTCACCATCGAGGGCATCCCGTGGCTGGCGATCGAGCCGGCCAAGTCGGAGTACGCCGCGATGGCCGGGCGCGTCGAGCCGGACGCCGAGATCACGGTGATCAACCCGGCGGACCCCGACGCGGTGCCGCTGTCGGTCAACCCGCTCGCGCCCGAGCCCGGGTTCCCCGTCCAGGCGCACATCGACATGGTGCGGGCGCTGTTCCAGGCCGCGTTCGACGCCGAGGAGCCGTTCCCGCAGATCATGTCGCAGGCGCTCCAGCGGGTCTACGAGTCGAACGGCTGGGACGTCGTGACGGGGGCCGGGATACCCGGCGCCGCCGTACGCCCGGCCATCCCCACGCTGGAGCAGCTCCAGGCCGAGGCGCTGGAGGTCATCCGCGAGATCGGGTACGGCCGCGAGGTGCAGGCCAACGTCGAGGGCTTCGTCGGCGTACGGCTGCGCTCGCTGCGGGTGGGCTCGGCCGGGCGGTTCTTCGAGGGCGGGCACCCGGGCGACATCGGCGAGCTGCTGCGGCGCAACGTGGTGCTGGCGATCGAGGACGTCGCCAACGACGAGGACAAGGCGTTCCTCATGGGCACGCTGATCATCCGCATCGTGGAGCACCTGCGCATGCGCGCCAGGAAGGAACGCGCCGACGGCCTGCGCCACGTGATCGTGATCGAGGAGGCGCACCGGCTGCTGCGCGACCGGGGCGAGCACCGGGCCAGCGCGCACGCGGTCGAGCTGTTCGCGGGCATGCTCGCCGAGATCAGGGCGTACGGCGAGGGCATCATCGTCGCCGAGCAGATCCCCACCAAGCTCGTGCCCGACGTGGTCAAGAACACCGCGCTGAAGGTCGTGCACCGGCTCCCGGCCCACGACGACCGCCATGTGGTCGGCGCGGCGATGAACCTCGACGAGGAGCAGTCGCGGCAGGTCGTCTCGCTGGACCCGGGCGTCGCGGCGGTCTTCGCCGACGGCATGGACCGGCCGCTGCGCGTGCGCGTCCCCCTCGGGGAGGCCCGTGAGCGGCTGCTGCCGGCCCAGCCCAACATGGACCCGCCGATCAAGGGCCGCCGCTCCGCCGCCTGCGGGAACCAGTGCCGGACCGGCCGCGCCTGCACGCTCTACGAGCTGCGTGAGGCCGACCTGCTCGCCGCCGCGCCCGAGTGGGCCTGGCTGCGCATCTGGGCCGACTCGCTGACGCTGGCGTTCTGCACGAACCGGCCGCTGCCCGGCGTGCCGCGCGCCCTGGGCGACATCTGGACCGAGCTGCCCGAGCGCCGCCGCGAATGCCTCCTGGCCACCGTGGTCGAGCGCGCCGTGGCCCGCCGTTCCTGGGCCCTGCGCACCTGGTTCGACCCGTCGCTGCTGACGGAGAAGGCGTCCTCGGTGGCGGCCGAGCTGCTGGCCGGGGGAGAGCGCCGCCCGACGGGCACGCGGCAGGGCCCGGAGTGGGTGATACCGCAGGTCCGCTGGCTGCACGAGGTGGACAGGCTCTTCCCGTACGGCCACCGCCCGCCGGACCTGCGCAGCCCCGCCCCGCCCATGGAGTACGCCCTCTTCGGTGCGGACGCGACGCCGGACAGGGCGAACCCGGCGGCGCGGTCCTCGTCGCCGGGCACGCCCACCCTGGTGACGGTGCCGGCGGCGCGTCCGTCCTCGCCCGCGGTCACGCTGCCGCAGCAGGAGCTCCTGGGCCACCGGGCCCGCGCGCTGCGCCACCACCCCCTGTCCATGGAGGTGGAGCGCAACCGCGCCCTGGCCTGGGGCGTGCTGCTGGGCGACGACGAGCACGAGTCCTTCCAGCGGGACGTCACGACGGTCTCGATCGGCGTGGACCCGCAGGACCGGATCCGCCACGTCGCCCAGACCATGGCCGCGGGCTGGCTGGAGACCGTCCTGTCCTGGCCCCGCCGCTTCGTCCTCCCCTTCGAGGACACCGACGCCGAACTCACCTTCTTCGGCGACCATCCGGGGCCCGGGTAAGAACCCGCCCTGCGCCGCCATTCCCCTGTGAAGGTAATTTCCAGCAATGGGGGATGGCAGGTGACAGATGGGTACGAAGAGGACGTTCGGCGCTTCACCGCCCTGTACGACGACTTCCACGACCAGGTGTACGCCTACGCGGTGAGCCGGGCGGGCCGGCCGCTGGCGGACGACGTGACGAGCGAGACGTTCCTGGTCGCCTGGCGCCGTCGTGACGACGTGCCGGACGCGCCGTTGCCGTGGTTGCTCACGGTCGCCCGCAACGTGCTCCGCGACCAGTTCCGGGCCACCGTGCGGCGGGACTCGCTGGCGGCGGAGATGCGGATCTGGGCCGAGACGGCCTCCGGCGACGTCGCCGACGAGGTGACCGAGCGCGCCGCCGTGCTGCGCGCGCTCGCCGCGCTCGGTGACGCCGACCGCGAGGTCCTGACCCTGGCCGCCTGGCACGGCCTGACCAGCGCCGAGGCCGCGAGGGTCCTCGGCTGCTCGCGAGCGGCGTACTTCGTGCGGCTGCACCGCGCCCGGCGGCGCCTGGACGCGGCGCTGGCCGCGGCCGAGGAGCCCCCGGCCGTCCCCGTGCTCGTGCCCGTTGAGGAGGGGCGATGAAGAACGACGCGCTCAAGGCGCTGACCGAGGCCCGCCCGGCCCGCCTCGACCCCCCGGGGCCGCCCCGCCCGCCGGGCCGCCTGCCGGACCGCCTGGCCGCCGCGATGGAGGAGCCGCCCGCCCGCCGTACGGCTCGCGCCGCCGGTCCGGGCCGTGCCGCCGGTCCGGCTCGCGCCGCCGGTTCGGGCCGCGGGCGCCGTACGCGGATCGCGCTCGGGTTCTCGGGGGTGACGGCGGCGGCCCTGGTGGCGGTCGTGGCGCTGCTGGTGGCGGCGCCTGGCCCGCCGGAGCCGGAGAGCGCCCCGGTCGCGCTCTCCGCCCGGTCCGCGCTGCTGGTGGCGGCGGACGGCGCCGGGTCGGCCTCGACCGGCCGCTACTGGTCCATGCGGCAGGTTCTCACCGAGGCGCTGCTCGTCGGGCCCAGGAACGACCGGTACGTCGTGGGGGAGCGCGTCCGCGTCGAGATGTGGCTGGCACCGGATCACCCCCGCACGCCGAACCGCATGGGCGACGTCAACCTGGGCGCGGCGCCGCTGCGGGAGGAGGACCGCGCGGCGTGGCGGCGGAACGGGTCCCCGCGCTCGTGGTGGTACGTCTCCACGCACAACGGTCACTGCGCCGCGGACGACGAGTCGGACCTCTGCCGGGGCCGCCGGGTGGGCCCGCCCGCCCCGCCCAGGGTGTGGGAGCCGGGGGAGAGGTCCTCCTTCTGGCTCATCGACGGTCTCCCGCTGACCCTGGACCAGATCACGCGCCTGCCGGGGGACCCCGCCGGACTGCGCGCCCACCTGCGGCGGGCCTACGAGCGGCTCGGGCGCGAGGCGGAGCCCGCCGCGTGGGAGCCCGCCACGTGGGACGAGTGGATGTGGCGGACGGGCCTGCAACTGGTCGTCCGCGCCCCCGTGACGCCGGAGACGCGGTCGGCGACGTACCGGATCCTGGCCGACCTGCCGCAGGTGCGGTCGCTGGGCGGGACCACGGACGCGCTGGGCCGCGCGGGCACGGCGCTGGCGGCCCCCGGGCGGCGCGCGGAGGGTGTCACGCAGGTCCAGCTCATCCTGGACGGCCGGGGGCGGGCCCTGGGCGTGCGGGAGGTCCTGACGACGCCGGAGAAGGGCCCCCGGGGCGACGCCTACCCCGCGGGGGTCGTGCTGTCCGAGCGGGTCGTGGAACGCGCCGAGTGGACCGACGCGGACCCGCCGGCCCCGGCGATCAGGGAGTAGCCGGATCGCGGCGCGGGGAGGCGCGTCCGGGCCGGGGTCTCAGCCGGGGACCTCGGCCGGGACACCGGCGTGGTTCTCGCCCGGGTTCTCGGCCGGGTCTCGCTCGCGATGCCGGCCGGGTTCACGGTCGGGGTCGGGGATGCGGAGGGTGAGCAGGGCCACGTCGTCGTCGTTGTCGGAGGGGCGGACGCGGGTCAGGAGCGTGTGGCAGACCGAGCGCAGCGGGCGGTGGGCGAGCGCGGCGGCGTGCCGGCGCAGCACGGTCATGCCCTGGTCGAAGGGGCGGCCCGCGGACTCGATCAGGCCGTCGGTGTAGAGCAGCACGGTGCTGCGCGGCGGCAGGTCGATGACCGCGTCCTCCCGGGTGCTGGGCAGGCCGGTGCCGAGCATCAGGCCCGCCGCGTCCTCCAGGAAGCGGGTGCGCCCGTCGTGCTCCACCAGGAGCGGCGGCGGGTGGCCCGCGTTGGTCCAGCGCATCCGCCACTTCCCGGCCGCGCACTCCAGCCGGGCGAAGATCATGGTGGCCATCGCCGACTGGGCCATGCGGGAGATCGCCTGGTCCAGCCGTTCCACGATCTTGCAGGGGGACTCGTCCAGCTCCCCGGCGTACGCCCTGAGCATGTTGCAGACCTGCGCCATGCCCGCGGCGGCGTCCAGGTCGTGGCCGGTGACGTCGCCGATCACGACGCCGGTCGCGCCGTCGGGCAGGACGATGGCGTCGTACCAGTCGCCGCCGACCTGTGAGGCGTGCGGGGCGGGCAGGTAGCACTCGCGCATCTCCAGGCCGGGGACGCGCGGCAGCCGGGGCAGCAGGTGGCGCTGCATCGTCTCGGCGACCCGGCGCTGCCGTTCGTACAGCCGGGCGTTGTCCAGCGCCAGCCCGGCCCGCCGGGCGATGTCCTCGACCAGCAGCAGGTCGGCGGGGGTGAACGCGCCCGCCCGCTCGGCGCGTCCCAGGGTCAGCGCGCCGATCACCTCGCGTACGCCCCGGATGGGCGCGATGCTCGCCGAGTGGATGCCGGTCGCCTCGAACAGCTCCCGCTGGATGACCGCGATGCCCGAGTCGGGCGGCCCCTGGTAGTCCTGCGGGCCGGCCAGGGTCGCGGTCACGCCGCGCAGCGCCCGCGACAGGGGCATCGGGGACTCCTGCGGGACCGGGGGCATCGGCCCCTCCAGGTCCTCGCGGTGCACGACCGTGCCGCCCTCCCAGTGGACCACGGCCTGGCGCGACACCCCGCCCTCCTCGGTGAGCAGGTCCACGACCAGCCAGTCGGCCAGCAGGGGCACGACCAGGCGGATCAGGCGGCGCAGCGTCTCGCCGACGTGCAGGCTCGCGGTGAGGGTCGTAGTGGTCTCGGCGAGCAGGGCCAGCCGGTCCAGCTCGGACAGCGACGACGCCGCCGACTCCGGGGCGCGTTCGGCCCGCGCGGTCGAGGCGGTCTCGTGGAAGAGCACCAGCGCGCCCATCGCCCCCTTGTCCATCAGGCAGGCGGTGGACGTCCAGGAGGTCGCCATCAGGGTCGCGTCCCCGCGCTCCCACCACGCGTGGTCGCCCTGGGCGGTGCCGCCGGTGACGCGGGACCGCCGGAGCGGGCAGTGGCTCGGTGGAAGGGTCTCGCCGTGCTTGCCGCGGTGCAGCAGCTCGTGGGCGTCCCGCCCCAGCAGCTCGTCAGCGGTACGGCGGAGCAGCCGCACGGCCACGGAGTTCACCTCGATGATCAATCCGCGCTCGTCCACCACCAGGGCCCCGGCGTCGGTCAGATCATCCAGCCCCCGGCCCCGCACCCCCGCCACGACCAGCTCCCGCCCCGCCACGTCCACATCACCCCCTCCCGCCCTCCATACCCACCCCACACCCCCCTCCCGCCCTCCATACCCACCCCACACCCCCCTACCTGCCACTCCCCCCACCCACCCCACCGCCGCCCCCTCCTCCGCGCCGCTCTCCACGCACCCCTTACTCCGACGCCCTCATGGTGGTCGTCCCCCCCAGGCCCCTTCCGTCCCCGTCCCGCACCCCTTTCTCGCCGTGATCATGCAGTTTTGCGCACAGTGTGTGTTTAAAACTGCATGATCACGGCGAGGTTGTGCGCTTGTGACGTGTACGGGGGAGGGAGTGATCTCTCCCCGGCGGGCCCCTTACTCCGTGCGCCCCTTACTCTGCGCGCCGTTTACTCCGTGTGCCCCTTACACCGTGCGCCGCTTACTCTGCGCGTCCCCTTACCCCGTGCGCCGCTCTGTGCGCCGCTCCCTTTGCGCGTCGCTTTCTCCGCGCCCGCCGTTCTGCGCGTCGCTTCCTTCATGCGCGCTGTTTCTGCGCGCTTTGTCTGCGTGTCGCTTACTCCGCGCCGTTTTCTCTGTGCGTCGCTTTCTTGTGGGCGGTTTCTGGCGGCCGTTGCTCCGGGGCCGCGTGTGGATCCTTCGGCTCCTGGCTCCTGGCTCCTGGGTCTCCGTCCGCGTCCCTTTCTTCGCCGTGATCATGCAGTTTTGTGCACAGGGTGTGCTTAAAACTGCATGATCACGGCGAGGGATGGGCGGGTTGGTTTCTTGGGCTGGGATTGGGGGTGCGGGGAGCCTGCGGATCGGCTGGGCTCGCCGTAGCCTGAGGGGGCGACGATTGGAGGTGTCGCACGTGGCTGATTTCGGTGCCGAGGCCCGGCGGCGGCTGGGGCAGAACGTACGGCGGGCGCGACGCTATCGGGGCAAGAGCCTGGACGAACTGGCCGGGCTGATCGGGCGGTCGAAGAGCTGGCTGTCCAAGGTGGAGAACGGGTTGCTTCCGCTGGACAAGCGGTCGGACATCGCCCGGATCGCGCAGGTGCTCGATGTGTCCGCGTCGGACCTGGAGGGAGAGCCCACCTCCACCATTCCCCGGGTGCAACGGCACGGGGACATCATGCGGTTGCGGGACGTGCTCCTGGACACCGCGCTGAGCGACCCTCCGGATACGCGGGCGCGATCGCTGGGCGAGTTGTCGGCGGACTGGGAGGGCCCCATTCTGGCCGCGCGGCAGGCGGCTGACCACGCCACGCTCGGGCGGGTGCTCCCGGAGATCGTCGCGGAGCTCCACGTGCATGTGGCGACCGGCGACGAAGGGGAGAGGGCTCAGGCGCTGCGCCTCCTGGTGGACGCCTGCACCGCGGCCACCTTCCTGCTCAAGAACAACGGCCAGGCGGACCTGGCCTGGATCGCGGCCGACCGCGCGCGCCAGGCGGCGGAACTCCTCGACGACCCCGTGTGGACGGGGGCGGCCACCTTCGCCCAAGCGCACTGCCGTTTTTCGGCGGCCATGACACGGGCGCTCCGCGGGGCCGAGCGGGTCGCCGACGCCCTGGAGCCCCACCTGCGCCGCGACCGCCTGACACACGAGGTGTACGGCATGCTGCGGCTTTCCTCCGCACTCGCCCGCTCTGTGAACGGCGACCACGACGCCGCCCGGACGCAGGCGGACGAAGCGCAGCGGGTCGCCGAACGCGTCGGCGAGCACGCGGATTCCTGGCAATGGTTCGGGCCCAACAACGTCGCCACCTGGCGCACTCTCCTCGCCGTCGAGGCGGGCGAGCCCCGCGAGGCCCTTCATCACGCCGGAAGGGTGAGGGAGACCGGGTTCGTGAGCAAGGGCCGCCGCTCCGCGCTGCACATCGAGAAGGCGCGCGCTCACGCCCTGCTGGGCCAGGTGCGCGAGTCGGTGGACGAGCTGCGGATGGCGGAGCGGCTGTCGGCCCCCCGCCTCCACAACAATCCGCTCGCCCGCGAGCTCGTGGCCACCCAGCTCGAACGCGATCGCCGGGCGGCCGGCGGCAGGGAACTGCGCGGCCTCGCCTACCGCATGGGCGTGATCTGACCCACGTTTCCCCGAGGAAACCAGCCGCCGCAGGCCACGTCCTACCGTCCTCCCATGATTACCGACGGCTACCAAACGGGCGCGGAGAGATCAGAGGTCACCCTCGGGGCGGTTGTGGAGGGGTTTCCTGAGTGGGCCGTCTGGCGTAGTGACGCCGGGCGGGTCTGGGCGACGTTGCGGCGGGGGCTGACCGGGGAGGAGTGGGAGGCCGGGTGCTCCCGGACCGTGGACGGGGACGACGCGCGGAGGCTCGCCGAGGCGCTGGAGGAGCAGCGGCGCAGGCAGGCCGAGGCGCGGCGGCTGCGGCGGCTGCGGGAGACGGCGGCCCGGCGGGGAGCGGCGTCGTGAGCCGGTGGTGGGCCGAGCCGCTGCCGGAGAGCGAGCGGTACCGGCGGGACGCGCTGGCCGCGCTGTTCCCCGGCTGGGACCTCGCCAAGGAGCCGGACGGCACGTGGCGGGCCGTACGCCGGACGCCGCCGACGCGACGCCAGGCCGACCTGGGGCTCGTGGCCGAGGTGTCCGCGAGCGGCCTGCCGGGGCTCGGCCGGGAACTGGCGGCGCAGGACGCGCTCGCGGTGCCCTGGTCACGCGAGCGGCGGTCCTGGTCACGCGAGCGGCGGACAGGCGGCGCGGGATGACGGCGGCGGCCGGGGAGGCCGGGCGCGTGGCCGTACCCACGCCGCCCGGGGAGGCGTGCCTGGACCCGCACGTGGCGCTGCCGCGGCCGGACTGCGAGCGCTGGGTGTGGGCGCCGCCCGGCGGGGAGCGGGTGCGCGTCGTCGCCTGGACCTGCCCGTGCCGCGCCGTCTTCTACGAGCTGTGCCAGGTGGGCGGCAGCGCGTTCGTCCGCAGGACCGTGCAGCGCGACGGCGCGTGGGAGGTCCGGGAGACCGCCCGCGTCACCTGCGCGGCCGGGCACCGGATGTGGCAGGCCCTCCTGTCCGGCGAGGCCCGGTGACCCCGCGCCCGTCCGCCGGCCCCGGGTCCGTCAGGTGACGCCCGGGCCGTACGCCGCCTGGAGGTCAGGGGACGGTGATGACCAGCTTCCCCCGCACCTCGCCCCGCTCCAGGCGGCGGATGGCCTCCGGGGCCTCGCGGAGCGGGTAGGCGCGGTCCACGTGCGGGGTCACCGCGCCGGACTCGATCAGCCCGCGCAGTTCGTCGAGGTCGCGGGTGCGGGTGAGCGCGATCGGCGCGCGGAGGCGGTGGCGGGCGAACGGGGACAGCAGGAGGAGCCGGAGGTTGCGCTCCATGCCGCCCAGCCAGCGCCCGCCCTCCTCGCCGCCGACGATCACGAGCGTGCCGCGCGGGGTCAGGAGACGGCGCAGCCGGGACAGCGGCCGGTTCCCGGCGATGTCGATGACGGCGTCGTAGCGGACGGACGGCGCGGTGAGGTCGTCGCGCGTGTAGTCGATCACGTGGTCCGCGCCGAGGGACCGGACGAGGTCGGCCTTGGCCGGGCCGCACACCCCGGTCACCTCCGCGCCCAGCGACTTGGCGATCTGTACGGCGAAGCCGCCCACGCCGCCGCTCGCGCCGATGACCAGGACGTGCTGGCCTTGCCGTACCCGCGCCTGGTCGCGGAGGGCCTGGAGGGCCGTCGAGCCGGAGGTCGGGACGGCCGCGGCCTGCTCGAACGTGAGGTTGCCGGGCTTGGCGGCGAGGCGGTCCTGGCGGGCGCGGGCGAGCTCGGCGAACGTGCCGCCGGTGCCGCTGCCGTACACCTCGTCGCCCGGCTGGAACCGCGTCACCTGCGGCCCGACCGCCTCGACGACCCCGGCGAGGTCCATGCCGGGGACGGGTGAGACGGGGCGGCGGGGGCTGACGACGCGGACGAGGTACGGCAGGCCCCGCATGAGGTGCCACACGCCCCGGTCCACCCCCGCCGCGCGCACCCGCACCAGCACTTCGCGGGCCTTGGGGACCGGGGCGTCCATCTCCCGGAATCTCAGGACGTCGGTGGAGCCGTACCGATCCTGTGTGATCGCCTTCATCGCGGCCTCCCGGTCGCAACCGGCCCGGGGTGTCGTGGCACACCCGGGCACGTCCTGGCGGCCCCCCGACCGCGGGCCGCTCCCGGCGCCGCACCTCGAAGGGGGAACGCCCGCGCCCGCCCCCGGGTTCCGCCCCGCCCCGTGCCGGCTCGTCCGGCTCGCCCGCCCGCCTGGCCCGCCCGTCCGGCTCGCCCGCCTGACTCGCCCGCCCAGCCCCGCCCGCGCCACCCGGCCCGCCGCGGCCGCCGGCGGCAGCCGTACGGCTGGCCGGGCGGGGCCGCGCGCGAAGGGGCGGGGCCGGGTGATGCGGGGACGTGGCGTCCGGGACCGGAGGGGGTGGATAGTCTTGTCGGCATGACCCAGCTACCGTTGCGCGCGCAGCTTGCGGCGACGCTTGGCCGCACCGCCGCCACCCTCTCGCGGATGACCGGGCGGGGAGACGGCTCGGTGATCGGGGGGCGGGTCGGGCTCGTGCTGGAGCCGGATCTGCTCCGCAAGCTGGCCAAGGACCGCAAGCTGGTGCTGGTCAGCGCCACCAACGGCAAGACGACCACCACGCGCCTGATCGTGTCGGCGCTGCAGGAGCTCGGCGACGTCGCCAGCAACGCCTTCGGCGCGAACATGCCGGCCGGGCACGTGTCGGCGCTGGCGCAGGACAAGCACGCGCCTTACGCCGTCCTCGAAGTGGACGAGAAGTACCTCCCCGAGGTGATCGACACGACCGGCGCCGGCGTCGTGGTGCTGATGAACCTCAGCCGCGACCAGATGGACCGCGCGGCGGAGATCTGGCTGCTGGCGCAGAAGTGGCGCCGCGCCCTGGCCGGGAAGAACACCCACGTCATCGCGAACGCCGACGACCCGCTGGTCGCCTGGGGCGCCTCGACCGCGCAGCACGTGACCTGGGTGTCCGGCGGGCAGCGCTGGCGCGAGGACTCCTGGTGCTGCCCCGAGTGCGGCGGCCCGCTCGACCGCAAGGACAACGACTGGGCCTGCCGCGAGTGCGCGTTCCGCCGCCCGCAGCCGACCTGGTGGCTCGACGAGCAGAACGACCTGGTCATCGACCCGTACGGCCAGCGCTGGCCGCTCCACCTCCAGCTCCCCGGCCGGGCGAACGCCTCCAACGCGGCGATGGCGCTGGCGACCGCCGCCCTGTTCGGGCTCGCGCCCTCGACCGCGCTGGACCGGCTGCGGCAGGTCAAGTCGGTGGCCGGGCGCTACACCACCGTCGAGCGCGACGGGCGCGTCATCCGGCTGCTGCTGGCCAAGAACCCCGCGGGCTGGCTGGAGGCGTTCGACGTGCTCGACCCGCCGCCGGTGCCGGTGATCCTGTCGGTCAACGCGCAGGGCCCGGACGGCCGCGACACCTCCTGGCTCTGGGACGTCGACTACCGCGTGCTGCGCGGGCGGCCCGTCTACGTCACCGGGGAGCGCCGCCTCGACCTCGCGCTGCGGCTCGACGTCGCCCAGGTGCCCTTCCAGCTCGCCGAGCACATCGGCGACGCGTTCGCCGCCGTGCCCCCGGGCAAGGTGGACGTGATCGCCAACTACACCGCGTTCCAGCAGATCCGAGCGGAGTTCGGCCGTGCCGTCTGACAACGCCCTGTCCATCGTCTGGATCTATCCGGACCTGCTCAGCACCTACGGCGACCAGGGCAACGTGCTGGTCCTGGAGGAGCGGGCGCGCCGCCGCGGCATCCCGGTCCAGACCGTGCACGTGCGGTCGTCCGACCCGGTGCCGGAGTACGGCCACATCTACCTGATCGGCGGCGGCGAGGACCGGCCGCAGATCCTCGGCGCGCAGCGGCTCAAGCGCGACCCGGGCCTGCGCCGCGCGCTCGACCGGGGCGCGGCGATGCTCGCGGTCTGCGCCGGATACCAGATCATGGGGTCGGTGTTCGGCGGCGAGGAGGGCCAGCCGGTCGAGGGCGTCGGCATCCTGGACATCTCCAGCGGCCGGGGCCAGGGCCGCGCCGTCGGCGAGCTGGTCGCCGAGACCGCCCCCGAGCTGGGCGTCCCGACGCTGACCGGGTTCGAGAACCACATGGGCGTCACCCACCTGGGTCCCGGCGTCCGCCCGCTGTCGCGCACGGTCGTCGGCACCGGCAACGGCGACGGCACCGAGGGCTGCTACGCCGGCAAGGTGATCGGCACCTACCTGCACGGCCCGGCCCTCGCCCGCAACCCGGGCCTGGCCGACCTGCTGCTGCGCTGGATCGTCGGCCCCGAGCTGCCTCCCATCGACGACACCTGGCACGAGCGGCTCCGCGCCGAGCGCCTCGCCGCCGTGCGCCCCTGACCCGTCGTCCCCGCCCCTCCGCTCCGGAGGCGGGTGGGAGCCGTACGGCGGGGCGGCGGGAGCCGTACGGCCCGCGCGAGCCGTACGGCGGGCGGGGCGGTGGCTGACGGGTGGGGGCCGGTGTCCTAAGGTCTCGGTATGTCTCGTTCTCTGGTCATCAAGGTGACCGCGGGGGCCGATGCCCCGGAGCGGTGCAACCAGGCGTTCACCGTCGCCGCCGCCGCGCTCGCCAGCGGGATCCCCGTCTCGCTGTGGCTCACCGGGGAGTCGTCCTGGTTCGCCCTGCCCGGCCGCGCCAAGGAGTTCTCGCTCCCGCACGCGGCCCCGCTGGAGGACCTGCTGTCGGCGATCCTCGCCGGGGGCCGGGTCACCCTGTGCACCCAGTGCGCCGCCCGGCGCGACATCACCGTGGACGACGTGATCGACGGCGTCCGCATCGCCGGCGCCCCCGCCTTCATCGAGGAGATCTTCGCCGAGGGCGCCCGCTCGCTGGTCTACTGACCCTCCCGGCCCACGCCGTACGCCCCGCGCGCGCCGTACGCCCGCGGCGCGCGCCGTACGCCCGCGGCCCACGCCGTACGCCCGCGGCCCACGCCGTACGCCCGCGGCCCACGCCGTACGCCCGCGGCCCACGCCGTACGCCCGCGGCCCACGCCGTACGCCCGCGGCCCACGCCGTACGCCCGCGGCCCACGCCGTACGCCCGCGGCCCACGCCGTACGCCCGCGGCCCACGCCGTACGCCCGCGGCCCACGCCGTACGCCCGCGGCCCACGCCGTACGCCCGCGGCCCACGCCGTACGCCCGCGGCCCACGCCGTACGCCCGCGGCCCACGCCGTACGCCCGCGGCCCACGCCGTACGCCCGCGGCCCACGCCGTACGCCCGCGGCCCACGCCGTACGCCCGCGGCCCACGCCGTACGCCCGCGGCCCACGCCGTACGCCCGCGGCCCACGCCGTACGCCTCGCGCACGCCGTACGCCCGCCGGGAGGCCGGCGGCGCGCGCCGTACGGGGGGAACGGCCAGGGTGGCGGGGGTCGTAGGCTGTGGTCACATGGAGCAACCTGAGATTCACGCGGCCGTGCCCGAGCTGCACCCCGACCTGGAGCCGATCGCCTTCCTCGTCGGGCGCTGGGAGGGGGCCGGCGTCGGCGGCTACCCCACGATCGAGAGCTTCAACTTCGGGCAGGAAGTCGTCTTCGAGCACAACGGCAAGCCGTTCCTGTCGTACACCAGCCGCACCTGGCTGCTGGACGACGAGGGGAACAAGGTGCGGCCGCTGGCGACGGAGACCGGGTTCTGGCGGGCGCAGAAGGACCGGCAGATCGAGGTGCTCCTGTCCCACCCGACCGGCATCGTGGAGATCTACGTCGGCGAGGTCGTCTTCCACAAGATCGAGCTGCGCACGGACGTCGTCGCACGCACCGAGTCCGCCAAGGAGTACACCGCGGGCCACCGGCTGTACGGCCTGGTCGAGGGCGACCTGATGTACGCCTTCGACATGGCGGCGATGGGACAGCAACTCCAGTCGCACACCTCCGCCCACCTGAAGAAGGTCGGCTAGCCCTCGCCGGGGAGGGCCGGGGGCGCGTCGCCGAGGGACACGAGCACGTCCCGGAGCAGGTCGGCCAGGGCGCGGAGGTCCGCCTCGGGGACCGGGGCGAACAGCCGGCCGTGCGCGTCCCCGGTCGCCCTGGCCAGTTCCTCGGCCCGCCGCACGCCGAGCGGCGTCAGCCGTACCCAGGAACTGCGGCGGTCCGCGGGGTCGGCCTCGCGCTCGACGAGACCCGCGGCGGACAGCCGCTGCAGGATGTTGCTCGTGCCGCCCGTCGTGAGCATGGAGCGGGCGGCGAGCTGACCGGGCTTGAGCCGGTGGGGAGGGGCGGCCCGGCGGAGCGTGGCGAGCACGTCGAACTCGGCGTACGTCAGACCGGCGGCCGCCAGGACCTCCTGTGTCGCGAACTCGGCGCGGCCGGACAGCCGGCCCAGGCGCTTGACGATCTCCAACTCGACCGTGGCCGCCTCGGGGAGCTCCCGTCGCCACGCCTCGACCATCTCGTCGACGCGGTCACGTCTCCGCTGCGGATCCTCGGCCATGGGGTTGAGGATAATCCCGGGCACTGATAGCTTTCGCGATAGCTTTTTCAAAAGCTTTTACGACAGCTTCTTCCGTCCCCCGAGGGAGACCCCATGCGCGTGCTCATCACCGGTGGCGTGCTGATCGACACCGTGCCGTCCCGCCCCCGCGCCCTGCCGGGCACCGATCTGCTGATCGAGGACGGCGTGATCAGCGCGGTCGGCCCCGGTCTGGGTGGCACTCCCGCCGACGAGGTGATCGACGCCGCCGGCCACCTCGTGCTGCCCGGCTTCGTCGACACCCACCGGCACCTGTGGCAGAGCGTGCTCCGCTCGATCGCGCCCGACGCCACCCTGGACGACTACTTCGCGCTGGTGATCGGGCGGCTCGCCCCCGCGTTCCGGCCTGACGACGTGTACGCCGCGAACCTGTGGGGCGCGCTGCAGGCCCTCGACGCGGGCGTGACCACCGTCTACGACTGGTCGCAGATCCAGCTCACGCCCGCGCACACCGACGCCGCCGTCGCCGGGCTCAGGGAGTCGGGCGTGCGAGCCGTCTTCGGGTACGCGCACCGCGGCACCCGCGACGAGGACCGCGAGGAGGGCGAGGTGCGCCGGGTGCTGGCCGAGCACTTCCCCGCGGCCGGTCTCCTCACCCCCGCCCTCGCCGCCTGGGGCCCGGTGTACGGCACGGCCGGGGCGACCGCCGCCGACTGGCGCCTGGCGCGGGAACTGGGCCTGCGGATCAGCCTGCACGCGATGGGGCCGGAGCCCGTGGAACTGCTCGACCGGCTCGGGCTGCTCGGGCCCGACGTGTTGTTCGTGCACTGCAACGGCATGCCGGACGCGGCGCTGCGGCGGATCGCCGACACGGGCGGCGCCGCCTCGGTGGCCCCCGTCGTCGAATGCCAGATGGGCCACGGCCTCCCCGAGACCGGGCGGCTCCGCGCGCACGGCGTCCCCACGGGGCTCGGCGTCGACACCGTCACCTGCGCCGCCGCGGACATGTTCGGCGTGATGCGGGCCGCCTTCGCCGCCGAGCGCGCCCGGTGCCTGGCGAACGGCGAGACGCCGCCGACCGCCGGGGACGTCCTGCGGCTGGCCACGATCGAGGGCGCGCGGGCCCTCGGCCTGGCGGACTCGATCGGCTCCCTGTCCCCGGGCAAGCAGGCCGACGTCGTCCTCCTGCGCACCGGGACCGCCGGCCTGGCGCCGGTGCACGACCCGGTGGGGGCGGTCGTCACCGCCGCGAACCCGGGCGACGTGGACACCGTCCTGGTCGCGGGCCGCGTGGTCAAGCGCGCGGGCGCCCTCGTCCCCGACGTACGGCGGAGCCTCCGCCTCGCCCAGGACGCGGCGGCGCGGGTGACCGAGGGCGTGGTGGCGGCGGCGCACTGAACCCGAGCCGGGTTTTGGGTAGGGGGCTACTCATGACCCGGGCCTCTCCCGGCCGGAGCCTGAGGGCTACCGAGACCCGAGGAGGGGCCGACATGGGATGGAACAGGTACACCATCGAGGGCGCGGGCGGGGCCGCGCCGCAGAGCGCGATCACGTCCGTGTCCCGGATCCCCCGCAGCATGGAGCTGTGGTGGGCCGCGCCGAACGGGGCGGTGGACGCCGCGTTCTGGTACGAGGGCGGCCGGTGGGAGCAGTACACGCTGGCCGGGGCGGGCAGCGTCTCGCCCCAGGGCGGCATCACGGCGGTCTCACGGATCCCCGGCAGCATGGAGCTGTGGTGGATCACGCCGGACGGGGCCGTGGACGCGGCCTTCTGGTACGAGGGGCACCAGTGGTCGAGGTACACCCTCGCCGGCCCCGGCAGCGCCTCGCCCGACGGCGGGATCACCGTGCTCTCCCGCAGGCCGAACACCATGGAGCTGTGGTGGGCCGCGCCTGACGGGTCCGTGAACGCCGCCTTCTGGTACGAGGGGCACCAGTGGTCGCGGTACACCCTGTCCGGGCCCGGGAGCATCGCGCCGGAGGGGCAGATCACCGCGCTCTCCCGGAAGCCGAACACGATGGAGCTGTGGTGGCCCGGCCCGGACGGCTCCCTCCAGTCGGCGTTCTGGTACGAGGGCGGCCAGTGGCAGCGGTACAACCTCGGCGGCGCGGGCACCGTCTCCACCCGGGGCGGGATCACGTCCGTCTCGCGCATCCCCAGCAGCATGGAGCTGTGGTGGATCACGCCGAACGGGGCCGTGGACGCCGCCTTCTGGTACGAGGGGCACCAGTGGTCGCGGTACACGATCGCCGGCCCCGGCAGCGCGTCCCCGCAGGGCGGCATCACGTCGGTGTCCCGGATCCCGCAGAGCATGGAGCTGTGGTGGGCCACGCCGAACGGGGCCGTGGACGCCGCCTACTGGTACGAGGGCGGGGCCTGGCAGCGCTACACCCTCGCGGGGCCGGGCAGCATGTCCCCGCAGGGCGGCATCAGCGCCGTCGCCCGCATCCCGCAGAGCATGGAGTTCTGGTGGGTCGCCCCGGACGGCGCGGTGCAGGCCGCCTACTGGTACGAGCCGCCGCCCATCAACGTCGCCGTCCGGTACCGGGGCCTGGTCTGCTTCGGCGAGACCGACTGGGACCAGATGTCGGACTCCGACGAGCCGTACGTCATCACCACCGTGATCCGCCCCGACGGGCCCCCCGGCACCGTCACCAGCCGCGTCTACGAGGACGTGGACGCGGGGGAGGGCCGCCCCGACGAGCAGGAGCTCTACCGGGGGCCGGCGTACGGCCTCACGCTCGGCGTCGTCTGCATGGAGCGGGACGAGGGCGACCCCAACAAGTACCGCGACCAGGTCGCCCAGGGCGTGGCCAAGGCCAGCGACGCCATCGTGGCGGCGGTCACCGCGATCGGCGGCCCCAAGCTGGGCCCGCCCGTCGCCGCGATCCTGGCCAAGTTCGCGCCCGACATCACCGACGCGATCAACAGCCTGCTCGACACCGGCGACGACCAGCTCGGCCACGACACGATCCTGCTGCCCGGCGACCGCCTGACCGCGCTCGCCCACGCCCCCTGGCAGAGCACCCACGGCGTCTCGTACAAGTTCGAGAGCCGCCTGTTCACCGGTGAGGGCTCGTCCTACAAGGCCTACTTCGACGTGGTCCCCGTCTGACCGCCGTCCGTCCCGCCGCCGTCCGTCCCGCCGCCGTACGGCCGGGCGCCGCGTCCGGCCGTACGGCGGCGGCGCCCGGCCGTACGGCTGCGCGGCGGCTCGGCGCGGCATCTCAGCCGGGCGTCAGCCGGGCAGCTCAGCCGGGCAGCTCAAAGGGGCGTCTCAGCGGGGCCTCTCAGCGGGGCCTCTCAGCGGGGCAGCTCAGCGGGGCAGCTCAGCGGGGCGTCTCAGAGGGGTATCCGGTGGACCGCGAAGACGGTCGGCAGGGCCGCGGCGGCGAGCAGCAGGGCCGCGCCGAGGCCGTACCCGGCGAACATCTGGATCCGGGAGCTGCCCGCGAGCTGCTCCTCGGTGCGGGTGGAGATGATGTACGGCCCGCGCGCGGGCGGCCGGATGGCGACGGCGTCCCGGGTGAGGTCGCGGGTGGCGGCGCCGAGCGCGTACACGGGGGTGCCCTCGGTCAGGATCCACTCGTGGTACTCGAAGCCGATCGTGTCGTCCCCGTCGAGCAGCCGGGCGCCGATGGCCAGCGCGATCTCCCCGAAGCCGCCGTCGGCCGGGAGCGGCTCGGCGGCCTTGCGCTCGAACCTGTCCACGGACTCGGTCGGCCGGTCCACACCCGCCTTCTCCGGATATATCAGGACCTCGCCGCTCACGTCGGTGATCCGGAAGGGCTCGAAGGACCGTTCGTCGCTCACCGTCTCGGACTTGGTGACCGTACGGCTGCGCCCCTGGCTGTCGCGCTCGGTGGCGCGGTAGCGGCGCTTGACGACGGTGCGGTGCCACAGGCAGGGGGTGCCGGAGAAGGGGGCCTTGAGGAGGCCGCCGGGCCCGGGGCCCGCAGTGCCCTTGACCTCGCAGGTCACCGCGCCCGTGTCGTCGGCGACGTCGCGCACGTCGCCGCAGCCGATCGTGGGGGCGGCCGCCATGGCCCGATGGCGGATCTGGGCGGTCACGCCCCAGGCGATGGCGGCGACCCCGAGGACCGCCAGGACCAGCGCGAAGACGGTGGTGGGCTCCATGGAACCTCACAGGGGGAGGGGACAGTCCCCCAACGATCCCAGATCAGGGCATATAAAAACCCCCGAACTGCTCCTCCCGGGATTGGGAGGACCGGCTGGACCAATGGGCACGAATGCCCGCCGGTGGTTCGGGGGTCCGGTGATTGCCGTGTATTCGCCAGGCGTCGAACGCCCGGACGGGTCCGGAGTCGGCGACCTAGCGGACAGCCACCTCGCTAGTCCAATTATGATCAACCATTGTTTGGACCACCTCCTTTCCGCGTGCTTGCACGTTATGCGAGGGACGAGAAGGGAGGCAAGTGTTTTTCCGGTGGCGAACACCCCTCCTCTCGCCCCTCGCGGGGTCCGCGCACCTGACATACGTTCGCCCCATGCTCCCCGAGATCCTGGGCGTCGCCGGTGGTCTCGCCGCCGCCGGAGTGGGCGCGTGGGCCGCGTTGCGGGCGCGCGACCGTAGCGAGTCCGAACTGGAGCTGGTCGACGTCGGCCTGTTCCGCGATGACGAGGAGGCCTGGCCGCCGTCACCTCCGACTTTGGACGTCAAGCTGCGGAACCTGGGCGGGCAGCCCGCGTTCCTCAAGCGCTTGGACTTGGAGATCGCCGACGCCGCGTCCCCCCGCAATCCCTTCCTGCCCTGGTGCGGCTTTGGGGGGATACGCGGGGGAGTGCCCGCCTCCGAGACGTACGAGGCCCTGTTGCCCCCGGTCGCCGAGGCCGCGGGGACGACGGTCGCCGTGCCGCTCTCACAGGTGATCAGGGGCGGGGACGTGGACCGGTTCCAGGTGCGGCTGGAGACGCGCGCCTCCCCTGGCAGGATCTTCTACCGCCTTCGGCCACGCCTGGTGTACGACGGCCGAGATCGGGCATTGGCCGGCCCCTGGCTCGCCGTGTACTGGCACACCTCCATGTCGGGTCGGCCGACGGTGGAGACGCCGGCCGACGTCCAGGCGGAGCTGGAGGAGTTCGCCGGGAGGGTACGCGAGGAGCGGTCGTCCTTGGCGCACAAGTGGCCGTATGCGCGGGATGAGGACGTCCCGGAATTCGGCTACTTCCGCGCACCCGAGTTCTGGTATCCCGAGGAGGCGATGCGGCGCTACGTCGAGCAACACCGGAAGGCCCTGGGGCGGATCATAGAGGTCCTCGCCCCGGCGGAGGTACGGCTCGCGCCGCTCGACGACTTGCTCCGGCAGGCCCGGGAGACCCTCGACGGGCTCGACGGGCTGGCCCTGCCGTACCTGGAGGACTGGGACGTGGATCCGCCGGAGTGGGCGCGGGTCTCCTGGTCGGATGAGTCGGATGATTCGTCGTCATGAGCCGGCCGCGCGCTTGACGAGATCGGCGATGCGCGCCTCCACCTCGGGGGTCACCTCGGTCAGGGCGAACGCGGTGGCCCACATCGGGCCGTCGTCGAGCCGGGCGGGGTCGCTGAAGCCGAGGGTCGCGTAGCGCGTCTTGAACTTCGACGCGGGCTGGAAGAAGCACACGATCTTGCCGTCCAGGGCGTAGGCCGGCTGGCCGTACCAGAGCCTGGGGGCGAGGGCGGGCACGGCGGCGGTCACGACCGCGTGGACGCGCTCGGCCATGACCCGGTCCGAGCCCTCCAGCTCGGCGATCTTCGCGAGCACGTCCCGCGCGGCCTCCGCCGCCTTCTCCGCGGCCGAGGTGCGGCGGGCCGCCTTCTTCATCTCCTGGGCGTGGTCCTTCATCGCGGCCCGCTCCTCGGCCGTGAACCCGTCGTAGGCGGTGGTGGTCTCGCTCACGGTGTTCTCCCTCGTCGTTCGGTGTGAGAGAAGTCTGCCTGTTACGGCATATACGTCCGCTATGTGTTCGCTATGCGGGGCGCGCGGGCCGGTTCGCCGCCCCCCCGGCCGCGGACGGAATCCGGAGCGGGTGAAGGACGCCATAGACTCGGCGTCATGGCCGAGACGTGGCATGAGGAACTCCGGGCGCGGGGCTACCGGGTCACCCCGCAGCGGCAACTGGTGCTGGAGGCCGTGGCCGAGCTGGAGCACGCCACGCCGGAGGAGATCTGCTCGCGGGTGCAGCGCACGGCCCGCGGCGTCAACATCTCCACGGTCTACCGGACGCTGGAGCTGCTGGAGGAGCTGGGCCTGGTCACGCACACCCACCTGGGGCACGGCGCGCCGACCTACCACCTGGCGTCCGAGGCCGACCACGTCCACCTGGTGTGCCGCGACTGTGACAAGGTCACCGAGGTCAAGCCGGAGATCGTCGAGGGCCTGGTGGCCGAGCTGGACTCCCGGCTCGGGTTCGAGACCGACGTGCACCACCTGACCGTCTTCGGGCGCTGCAGCGACTGCCGCGCCGGCTCAGCCTGACCATCGCGATCACCTCATAGGCTTGGAGTCATGGAGAGCCCACTGTTGAGCCTGCCCGGGGCCGTGGCCGCCTCGTCCCCCGACGAGGGCGTCGCCGCGCACTACGGGGACCCCTTCGCCGAACAGCGCGCGCTGGTGCGCGGTGAGGGGCTGGTCGATCGCGGCGACCGCGAGGTCGTCCGGGTGTCCGGGGCCGACCGGCTGCGGTGGCTCAACGACCTCACGTCGCAGAAGCTCGACGACCTCGCGCCGGGCACCCCGGCCGAGGCGCTGATCCTGGACGTCCAGGGCCACGTCGAGCACCACCTGACGCTGGTGGACGACGGCGAGTCCGTGTGGGCGCACGTGGAGCCGGGCTCCGCCGGGCCCCTGGTGAAGTACCTCGACTCGATGCGCTTCATGCTCCGCGTCGAGGTCACCGACGTCACCGCCGAGCGCGCGGTCGTCACTGTGTCCTCCGACGCCGAGGTCCCGGGCGCGATCGCGGTCGGCCGCGACCTGCTGGTCCCGCGCGACCGCCTCGCCGCCGTCGTGGACGAGCTGGGCCTGCGCCCGGCGGGCATCTGGGCGTTCGAGGCCCTGCGCATCGAGGCCCACCGGCCCCGCTTCGGCCTCGACACCGACCACAAGACCATCCCCCACGAGGTGGGCTGGATCGACAGCGCCGTCCACCTCACCAAGGGCTGCTACCGGGGCCAGGAGACCGTCGCCCGCGTCCACAACCTGGGCCACCCGCCCCGCCGCCTGGTCTTCCTCAACCTCGACGGCAGCGTGGACACCCTGCCCCCGCACGGCGCCGAGGTGGAGCTGGACGGCGCCAAGGTCGGCTTCGTGGGCTCCTCGGCCCGCCACCACGAGCTCGGCCCCATCGCCCTGGCCCTGGTCAAGCGCACGGTCCCCGTGGACGCCACCCTGCTGGCGGGCGGCGTCGCGGCCACCCAGGACGTCATCGTCCCCCCGGACGCCGGCCGCAACGTCCAGATCGACCCCAGCCTGCGCCGCCGCATCCGCTGACCCCTCCCGCATCCGGGAGGCCGCTCCCGCATCCCGCGGAGGCCGCTCCCGCCCCGGCCGTACGGCTCGCGCCGGGGCGGCCCTGGCGCGAGCCGTACGGCCGCGCGGGCCCGGCACGAGCCGCCCGGGGAGGCCGGCGAGAGCCGTACGCCCGGGAAAGGCTGCGGGCCGGGACGGATCCCGGCCCGCTCACAGCGCGTGGGTCACATGTTGATCATGTGGCCGGCCAGGCCGTGGATCGCCTCCTTGACCGCCTCGCCGAGGGTCGGGTGGGCGTGGACGTTCCGGGCGACCTCGTGGACCGTGAGGTCCCACTGCTGGGCCAGGGTCAGCTCGGGCAGCAGCTCGGTGACCTCCGGGCCGATCAGGTGCGCGCCGAGCAGCTCGCCGTGCGTGCCGTCAGAGATGATCTTGACGAAGCCCGCGGTGTCGCCGAGGCCGTGCGCCTTGCCGTTCGCGGTGAACGGGAACTTCGCCACCTTCACGTCGTAGCCCAGCTCGCGGGCCTGCGTCTCGGTGAAGCCGAAGCTGGCGATCTGCGGCTGGCAGTAGGTCGCGCGCGGGATCATCGCGAAGTCGAGTTCCATGGTCTCGGCCCCGGCGATGGTCTCGGCCGCGATGATCCCCATCGACTCGGCGGCGTGCGCCAGCATCAGCTTGGCGGTCACGTCGCCGATCGCGTAGATGTGCGGCACGCTGGTGCGGCCCCGGCCGTCCACGTCGATGGCGCCGCGGTCGGTCAGCTTCACGCCGGTGTTCTCCAGGCCGTAGCCCTCGACGCGCGGCTGGAATCCGATCGCCTGGAGCACCTTGTCGGCCTCCAGCACCTTCTGCTCGCCGTTGGAGGAGACGGTGACGCGCACCTTCGGCCCGGACTCGTCGATCGACTCCACCCGGGTCGAGGTGAGCACGTCGATGCCGAGCCGCTTGTACCGCTTGGCCAGCTCGGCGGAGACCTCCTCGTCCTCCAGCGGCACGATCCGGTCGAGGAACTCCACGATCGTGACCTTGACCCCGTAGTTGTGCAGGACGTAGGCGAACTCCACGCCGATCGCGCCCGCCCCGGCGATCACGATGCTCCCGGGCAGGTCGGAGCTGAGGATCTGCTCCTCGTACGTCACGACCCGGTCGGACACCCTGGTGCCGGGCAGCAGCCGCGTGGTCGCGCCCGCCGCGATGATGCAGTGGTCGAAGGTGACGGTCTCGCCGTTGACGCGGATCGTGTTGGCGTCGAGGAACTCGCCGCGCCCGTCGTACTCGGTGATGCCGTTCTTCTTCATCAGGTAGTGGACGCCCTTGACCCGGCCGTCCGCCACCTTGCGGCTGCGCGTGAACGCCTCGTTGTAGTCGAAGGTGACGCTGCCCTCGACCTTGATGCCGAAGGTCTTGGCCTCCTTGGTGAAGATGTGCGCGAGCTCGGCGTTGCGCAGCAGCGCCTTGGACGGGATGCATCCGACGTTGAGGCACACCCCGCCCCAGTACTTCTCCTCGATCACCGCGGTGCGCAGGCCGAGCTGGGCGGCGCGGACCGCGGCGGTGTAGCCGCCCGGGCCCGCGCCGAGAACGACGACGTCAAAGTGGCTCATACCTGGACACTAGTAACCCCGTCACGGTGGTTCGTCGCGGGGTGGCCCATGTCCGGCTCAGAGGTCGAGGATGAGGGTGACCGGGCCTTCGTTGGTCAGGGTGACCTTCATGTCCGCGCCGAAGACGCCCGTCTCCACGTGGGCGCCCAGCGCGCGCAGCTCCTCCACCACCGCGTCCACCAGGGGCTCGGCGACGGGGCCGGGGGCGGCGGCCTGCCAGGTGGGGCGGCGGCCCTTGCGGGCGTCGCCGTACAGCGTGAACTGGCTGACGACCAGGAGCGGGGCATTCACGTCGGAGCAGGACTTCTCGCCTTCGAGGACGCGCAGGCCCCACAGCTTCGCGGCCAGCCTGGCCGCCTCGGCCCGCGTGTCCGTGTGGGTCACGCCCACCAGGACCATGAGGCCGGGGCCGGTGATCTCGCCCGTCACCGAGCCGTCCACGACGACACGGGCGGAACTGACACGTTGGACTACGGCGCGCATGGGGTGCATTGTCGCAGGTATGACGGCAGAGACGCTGATCACTGTGGCGCCCACCGGCGCCGAGGCGGACAAGGCGGAGGTCCCGGCCCTTCCGGTCACGCTGGAGGAGCTGGTGGAGACCGCGCGGCGGTGCGAGGCGGCCGGGGCGGCGGTGATCCACGTGCACATCCGGGACGCCGCGGCCAGGCCCACGCTGGACCTCGCCCGGCTCACCGACACCGTGGCCGCGCTCCGGGAGAGCACGGACCTGATCGTGCAGCTCTCGACCGGGGGCGCGGTCACCGACTCCTACGAGGACCGGCTGCGCGTGCTCGACGCGGCGCCGGACGCCTGCTCGCTCACCTGCGGCACGGTCAACTTCGGCGACGACGTGTTCATGAACCCCTGGCCGTTCATGGCCGAGCTCTACCGGGCGACCCAGGCCAAGGGCGTGGTGCCGGAGTTCGAGCTGTTCGACCTGGGCCACGTCGCCGCGCTGCACCGGCTGCTGGACGAGTACGGCGAGCCGTACGGCGGGCACGTGCACTGCGACCTGGTCATGGGCGTGCCCGGCGGCATGCCCGGCGACACGGCCACGCTCGCGGCGGCCGTGCGGGCGCTCCCGGCGGGGGCGACGTGGTCGGCCACCGGCATCGGGCGCACCACCCTGCCGGTGATGTTCGCGGCGCTGTCGGCGGGCGGGCACCTGCGCGTGGGCATGGAGGACACCCTCACGTACGCCAGGGGCCGGCCGGTCCGCGACAACGCGGAACTGGTCGCGCGGGCGGCGGAGGCGGCACGTCTCATCCAGCGCCCGCCGATGGACCCCGCACGCGCCCGCGAGTTCCTCTCGGTCAAGTAGACCTCTCGGTCAAGCAGGCCGCCGGACCGAGCGGGCCGCCGGGTCAAGTGGACCGCCTGGCCAGGTAGACCCCTACCACGGAGTATGGGGTTGGATGGGCGATTTGCGCTTTTCGGGGTACCGTTACCTGCATGATCATTGAGGTGGTGCGCTCGGGATTCGTGGAGTCCCGGCATCGGGTCCGGGCGATCGGGCTCGGCGCTTCGGGGGACCGGGTCATCGAGTACGGCGAGGCGGGCGCGCTCGTCTCGCCGCGCTCGGCGATGAAGCCGCTCCAGGCGCTCGGCATGCTGCGCGCCGGGCTCCAGCTCGACGGGGAGCTGCTGGCGCTGGCCGCGGCGAGCCATTCGGGCGAGGACTTCCACGTCGAGGGCGTCCTGAAGATCCTCGGCTCGGCGGGCCTGACCGAGGACGCGCTCCAGTGCCCGGTGGACCTCCCGCTCGACCCGGAGGTCGCCAACCGGCTGCTGGCGAGCGGCGGCCGGCCGAGCCGCCTGCGCATGAACTGCTCGGGCAAGCACGCCGCGATGCTGCTGACCTGCGTGGCCAACGACTGGCCGCTGGAGAGCTACCTCGACCCCGCCCACCCGCTCCAGCGTGTCATCCGCCAGACCGTGGAGGACCTGACCGGCCAGCGCATCGCCGCGACCGGCGTGGACGGCTGCGGCGCGCCGCTGTTCGTGGTGTCGCTGTCGGCGGTCGCCCACGCGTTCCGCGACCTGGTGCTCGCCGAGGAGGGGACGCCTGAGCGCCGCGTCGCCGACGCGATGCGGGCGCATCCGGAGTGGACCTCCGGCACCACCCGCCCCGAGGCCGCCCTGATGCGCGCCCTGCCCGGGCTCCTCCTGAAGTCCGGGGCCGAGGGCGTGGACGTGTTCGCCCACGCCGACGGCCGGGCCGGCGCGATCAAGGTCGAGGACGGCGCGGTCCGCGCCCGCGTCCCCGCCACCGTCGCCCTCCTGCGCGACCTGGACTTCGACGCCCCGGAGCTGGCCGAGCTGGCCGCCCCCGCGATCCTCGGCGGCGGCCGTCCCGTCGGCCACGTGAGCGCCCAGACCCTCACCCAGGGCCGCCCCTGACCACGACGCCGACACGGCCGCCGAAACGGCCCTGGGCGGGCGCTGAAACGCCCCTGAGCGGCCGCTGAGCCGTCTCCGGGGTCGCCCCTCGTGTCCTTTGCCCTGCTCCGTCCTCGCGGCCTCGCGGGGACGGGTCAGGAACGCAGGGCCCGCGCCGCGGAGATGGCGCCCGAGGTGGTCGTGGTGAAGGTGCGCATGCTGTCGGCGAACCTGGACAGGTCCCACTCGGCGGGCCCGTGGTACCAGTACAGGTGGTCCGCCTCGGCGCCGTTCCCGCTGAACTCGGCGACGCAGCGCGCCCAGTGGTCCACGTTGTCGAAGACGACGGCGTACGGCAGGTAGCGGGAGAAGAGCTCCACGCGCTTGTCCGCCGGCACGTCCTCGACCCGCCCGTGGAAGAGGTAGTCGCGGAAGCCGAGGGTGTGCGCCAGCGCCGCCGCGCCCTTGGCCGTCCGCGCGGGCATGTACTGGCCGCCCACCGCGAGCGCCGCCCCCGCGATGATCAGGGCGAGGCCCAGCAGGCCGTACGTCGTGAACCAGGCCAGGGCGACGGTCACCGCGATGCCCAGCACCGCGATGACCAGGCCGATCGTGGTCCAGCGCGTGCGGACCGCGTCGGGGCGGCGCGCGAACCAGCCCTGGCGCACGACGTCGTCGTACAGCTCGTCGCGTACCTTGCCCAGGCCGTTCGCGAACGAGCCGTGGAGCTGCGAGAGCAGCACGCTCCCGCGCCCGTCGAAGATCGCGTCGTACAGCGCCGCCTCGTACGGCAGCAGCGCGCCCACCGGCGCGTTCGGGTTCCGCACGAGCTTCCAGTCCGGCGCGTCGTACGCCCGCCGGGGCTGCTCCTCGATCATCAGGTAGCCGCGCACCGCCAGGTCCACGATGGTCGCGGTCACGTCCACCACGTCGGCCTGCTCGTCCAGGAGCGTGCCGATCTGCCCCGGCCGCACGCCGTCCGGGGGCGCGAACTCGGTGCGACCGCCGTCCCGCGAGATCGGCGCGTGGTCGCCCGCCCGGGTCTCGGCCCCGACCACGCGCTCGTCCCGGCCGCGGGTCCACACGAGCAGGCCGACGCCGCCGAGCAGGACCGCGACCAGCCCGAGCAGCGCCCCGCCGGTGACCCAGTTCAGCGTGAACGCGCTCTGGAAGGTCCAGCGCCGCTCCAGCAGCGGCCGGGCCCCCGTCGCGCCCGAGGGATAGCCGACGATCACCGTCATGACCTCGCCGGGCGCCAGCTTCCCCTGCTCGAAGTCCGCCGCCAGGCCGGTGTGCTCCATCGAGATCCCCGTGCACCCGACCGCCGAGTCGAGGTGCCCGGCGAAGCAGTTCACGCTCTGCACCGGGGCGGGCCCGGTGACCTTGACCTTGACCGCCTCGGCGGGGACGGCCCATCCGCCGCCGGCGTGCCAGCGCAGTTCCTCGCCCCCGGGCACCGGTGCGACGACCCCGCTGACGTCGTACTTCAGGGTGTACTCCTGGCGGCCCGACCCCGGCGCCCTGATCACCGTGCTGTCGCCGCGCACGTCCACCTCGGGCTTCACGGCGGCCTGGCCGCGCGTCAGCCGGATATTGGAGATCTTGTAGAGCCGGTCGTGCTCGTCGTTCAGCCGGGTCCGCGTGACCAGCGCCCGCTCGAACCCGGCGCCCTCCACGACGGCCTTCTCGGTGACCCGCACGAGCCCGCTCTTGTCCAGCTCCAGCGTGATCTCGTCCCTGACCACCTTCCCGGCGGCAGCGCCCTGGGCCTGCCCGGCCGGGACGGCTCCCGCCGCGCCCGCCGTACGGCTCGCGCCCACCGCGCCCGCCGTACGGCCCGCGCCCGCCTCCCCGGTCGCTGAGGCGAACGCCGACGCGGGGGCGGCGAGGGCCGCGCCCAGGGTCAGCAGCGCGCTGAACGTGCGAAGTGCTCGGGTTCCCGCCATGGCAGCGAAGCCTAGCGGGGCGGGAGAAATCGCTATAGATCAGTCGGAGATCTGGATGCGGAGGCGGCGGAACCCGCGCCCCTTGCTCTCGATCTTGGCGACCTTGATGCGCCCGATCTGCCTGGTCGAGGCGACGTGCGTGCCGCCGTCCGCCTGCGTGTCCAGGCCCACGATGTCCACGATCCGCACGTCCTCGACCTCCGGCGGCACCAGGTTGGTCGCGGTCCGGATGATGTCGGGGATCTCGAACGCCTCGGCGCGCGGCAGCACCTTGACGTCGATGCGCCGGTCGGCGACCACCTCGGCGTTGCAGGCCGCCTCGACCGCCTCCTTGAAGCCGGGCGGCACCTCGGGCAGGTTGAAGTCCATGCGCGCGGTGAACGGCTCCATGTTCCCGCCGGTCACGAGCGCGCCGTAGTCGCGGAACACGACCCCGCACAGCACGTGCAGCCCCGAGTGGGTGCGCATGAGCGCGCTGCGGCGCTCGTCGGCCACCGCCGCGCGCACGACCGTCCCCGGGGGCGGGATCGGGTCGCCCTCGGCGGGGATCAGATAGAGATCGTCCCCTTTGCGCACGCCCGCGATCCGGGTCTCGACACCCTGCCACAGGAGAACGCCGTGATCCGCCGGCTGACCGCCCCCACCTGGATAGAATGCCGATCTGCTCAGGACTATCCCCTCGGGCGACGAGTCGAGGGTGACCGCCTCCCAGTCCCGGAGCGACTGGTCGGCGAGTTCGAGGCGCTCGGTGCGCCCGTAGCGGTCGGCCCGGCGATCACTCATGTGATCCAGCCTAGCCAGTGTGATCCAGTCGGAGGGGACGCATGCGGAGGGTGGCATCGGCGGCGGTTCCGCTCGCCCTGATCACGCTGACGTCCTGCGCCCAGGAGGCTCCCCACCGGGAGTACGCCGACCGTCCAGCGCCGCCGCGCCGCGCGCCGGTGGTCATGGTGATCGGCGACAGCTTCACCGTGGGGCACCGGGGCGTGCCGGGGGAGCGGACCTACGCCGCGGCCGTCGCCCGCACCCTGGGCTGGCAGATCATCACGGCCGGGGCCTCCGGGACCGGGCTGGTGGAGCCGGGGCGGGCGGGCAAGGACTTCCGCGCGGCGTTCGAGCGGGAGCTGTCCTGGCGTCCCGCACCCGACCTGGTGATCGTCTCGGGCGGTCACAACGACCGCAGGCACCACCCGAGCGTGATCGCCGACGGGGTGGCCGACCTGCTGGGCCGGATCGAGTCGCACTGGCCGGGCGTGCCCGCCGCGCTGGTGGGGCCGCTGTGGGTGGGGGATCCGCCGAAGGCGGCGGTGGGGGTGCGCGACGCGATGGCGCGGGCCGCGGCCGAGATGGAGGTGCCGTTCATCGACCCGGTCGGCGAACGCTGGATCGGCGGCGACCCCGGGGACGGCCGCAGCGAGGCGGCGAGGTTCCTGCTGCCCGACGGCGTCCACCCGACCTACGCGGGGCACCGCCGCCTGGCCGAGCGCCTGACCGACGCCCTGCGCCGCCTGGGCCTGACCCTGACCGGCCCGATCCCCGACCTGCTACGCCCGGGCCCGACCGGCGTCGTGCTGCCCGGCACCGCCGTACGGCCTGAGCGCGCGGGGCGCCCGGCCGAGCCGGATCGCCACGGGGCGGACCGCCAGGGGCCGGACCGGCAGGGTCCGGATCGCCGCGAGCCGGATCGCCGGCCGCCGGATCACCAGGGGCCGTAGGGGCCCTGGCTGGAGCCGCCGCGGCTGCCGCTGACGGCGGGGCGGACGTCGGCCAGGTAGATCGCGGCGGCGATGAAGGCCACGATCGTGAAGATGTTCAGCGGTTCGAGGAACTGGACGGCGGCGGAGAAGCCGAACAGCGTGGCGAGGCCCAGGATGATCAGCCACAGGTTCTTGGTCTGCTTGCCCGCCGCCACGAAGGAGTTCGCGGGCGTGCGGATGGCGTGGACCAGCGCGAAGACCTCGAAGGCGAACGCCGCGATCGCCAGCGCCCAGAAGATGATGTGGAGGACACCATGCACGGCGATCATCCAGCCGCCTCCCGTCAGCTCGGTTTCCCATCCCAGCGTATAGCCCCGCGGACGCGGAAGGCCCGCCCCGAACCGGGACGGGCCTCGCGCTCGTGCGTCAGTCGCCGACCTTGCTCGCGCCGGCCTTGACGGCCTTGCCCGCGGTCTTGGCGGTCGTCTTGGCCTCCTCGGCCGTCGCGCCCGCCTTGCGCGCGGTGGACTTGGCCGAGGCCTCGAGCTGCTGGGTGGCGGCCTGGCGGTTCACCCGCTCCACGATGTCCTTGCCGCGAGCGGCCAGGTCCTCGTAGATCCTGCCCGCGCGGTCGGTGACCGTGGTGGTGTACCGGCGCGCGGTCTCGGGCAGGTCGCCGAACTCGGCGCGGATCTGCTCGCGGGTGCGCGGCAGCTTGGCCAGCCGGTCGGGCAGCTCGCGCAGCTTCTCGACGGCCAGGTCGCCGATGCCCGCGGCCGCGTAGAACGGCTTGGACTCAGTGATCTTCTTGACTTCGGAGGCGAGCGTCATACGGGTCACCCTTCCTGGATGTTCGTGTCTGCCTTGATCTCGCCGTTCTCCCGGGGATCGACGGCGACGGCGTCCTCGCCCTCGTCGTCGGCGGTCTCCCCGGCTTCCCCCGCGCGATTCTCCTTGCGGAACGACTCGTATATGTCGATCAACACCTGCCGCTGCCGCTCCGTGATCGCGGTGTCGGCCCGGATCGCCGCCAGCACGTTGCTGTCGGGCTCCCGTTCGTCCAGGAAGCCCGCCTGCACGTAAAGCGCCTCAGCGGAGATCCGCAGACCCTTGGCGATCTGCTGGAGGATCTCGGCGCTGGGACGGCGCAGTCCCCGCTCGATCTGGCTGAGGTAGGGGTTGGAGACACCCGCCTGCGCGGCGAGCTGGCGCAGCGAGATCTTCGCCTGCTGCCGCTGCTCGCGGATGTACTCGCCGATCGAGCCGACCTTCAGTGTCGCCATGACCCCAGTCTGCGTCATTCTGCTTGCTATTGCAAACTCCACGGCTAACACTTGCAAGCACCTTGAGTGTGAGCGGGTACGGCCCGAGCCGCATCCCCGGGCCGGGTCAGGGACGACCGGTCAGGCCGGGAGGAACCACAGCAGCGGCGGCGCCAGGAGCAGCAGCGTGGACACCGTGAACAGGCCGAGGCGCAGGCGCAGCGGGAGCGCCGGGCCCGGCGTGAGCAGGCGGTCCACCCGGGCCAGCATCTCGCCCTGGGCGGAGCCGACGGTGCCGAGCGCGCCGTGCGGGGCCGGCGTGTGCCCCGCCGCGCCGAAGCGCAGGAGCGCGGTGGCCAGCAGCCGGGGGCCGTGGCGCTTGCGGGCGTGGTCGTCGGCGCACATCTCCACCAGCAGCGCCACCGAGGACTGCGCCTCGCGCACCACCTCGGAGAACGGCAGGGCCTTGCGCAGCGCGGCGAACGGCAGCAGCACCAGGTCGTGGCGCTCCCGGACGTGCGCCTCCTCGTGGCTGAGGACGGCGGCCAGCTCGGCGTCCTTGAGCAGCCGCAGCGTGCCCTCGCTGATCACGACCTGGGGCCGCAGGCCCGGCACGCAGTACGCCGCGGCGGCCGGGTGGTCCAGCACGAGCACGCCGGGCACCTCGGGCGTGCCCCGCCCCACGAGGGACAGCATCGCCCGGTGGCGGCGGCGGGCGCGGAACACATGGACCGTGGCCACCGCGAGCACCCCGACCAGCAGTCCGAGCAGCCCGGTGCCCAGGAGGAGCGCGACGTAGTGGTCCACGCCGAGCGGGGGAGGCCCGGACACCACCGTCTCGGCGGTGAGCGCGACCAGCCCGCGGAACACGCCCAGGCCGAACGGCTCAACGCCGTACGCGAACAGCGCGCCCGTCGTGGCCAGTCCCCAGGTCAGGCCGAGCGCCTGCCACAGCACGACCACCGGCCGGGGGTCGCGCCAGGGCCACTTCGCGCCGCGCAGCCGTACCGCCCCGAGAACGCAGATCGCGGCGAGCACGGCGAACGCGAGGACGATCATTTCTCTTCCAGCTCCGCGAGGACGCGGCGCAGGGTCTCGGCCTCGGAGCCGGTGACGGACTGCGCGAACCTGGCCAGCGCGGCGTCCCGGTCCCCGGTCATGTCCAGCGCGCCCAGCATCAGCTCGGCGACGTAGGCGTCACGGCTCTCGGCCGGCCGGTAACGCCAGGCGCGACCGTCGCGCTCGCGCAGCAGGAAACCCTTGCGGGTGAGCCGGTCGAGCACGGTCATCACCGTCGTGGGCGCGAGATCCCGGTCGGCCATCGCCTTGCTGACGTCCCGCGCGGTCAGCGGTCCCGCGTGCGCCCACAACACGTCCATGACACTGCGTTCGAGATCACCGAGGCCCTTCACCCCTCCACTTTACATGCGGTAGTACTACGCGTTGTCGAAGAAGTGAGGGGTCTCACGCCCCGGCCGGGCGCGGAGCTCACCTCGCGCCGTCCCGGGACGTCTCCCCGGCGCCGGGGGACGGGTGGGGGAGGAGGCCGGTCTTGACGCAGTGGTCCAGGTAGGCGTGCACGGCGTCGCGGCCGATCTCGGGGAAGGCGGCGCCGGGCAGCTCGCGCGCCAGCCGGTCCGCCGGGATCGCGTCCGCCGGGATCACGTCCGCCGGGACCGGGTCCGCCGCCGGGGCCGCGTGCAGGTCGAAGAACGCCAGCGTGGCCGGGTCGATGCCGGACGACTCCAGGCGGCGGCGCCACGCCGGCAGCGGGAGGGGGTCCAGGCGGTAGCCGTACTCCCGGGTCCAGGCGGCGACGTCGGCGAAGCGGACCGGTTCGGCGGGCACCACGTTGAAGACGCCGGTGGCCCCGCCGAGCGCGAGCCGCACCAGGACCCGCGCCACGTGGTCCACCGGGGTCCACGGCTCGGCCACGGGCAGGTCGGGGATCGCCCCGGCCTCGACGGCCGTGCGCAGGATGCGCCACACGATGTCCTGCGGGTTGACGTACCCCGTGGCGGTCGGGCCCACGACGCGGCCCAGGCGGTAGGCGGCCACGGGGAGGCCGCGCTCGCCCGCCTGGCGGACCAGGTGCTCGGCGGCCCACTTGCTCTGCTGGTAACCGTCCCGCAGCCCGTCATGGGGTCCGACGAAGTCCTCGCGCCACGCGCCCACCGCGACCGTGGAGACGTGGTGGAACGGCACGCCCCCGGCCAGGGCGGCGCGCAGCAGCTCCCGGGTCGCGATCACGTTGGCGCGGCGCACGCTGCCGTACGGCCGGAGCAGGCTCACGGTGGCCGCCGCGTGGAAGACGGCGTCCACCTCTCCGGCCCGCCCGGGCAGCCCGGCCAGGTCGGACGGGTCGGCCAGGTCCGCCGGGACGGCCTCCACCAGGTCGGGAGGCACCCGCAGGCCGTACCCGCCGAGGGCCGCGCCGATCCGCTCCCGCGCGGCGCGCTCGTCGCCCGCCCGGACCGGGCACACGACGCGGGCGCCGGTGGCGGCTAGCTCGGCGAGCAGGTGCGCGCCCACGAAGCCGGTCGCGCCGGTGAGCAGCACCCGGCCGGCGGGGCGCGCCGCCCGGACCGCCGGCGGCACGAGGCCCCCGGGCAGTTCCGCGTCCTCGACGTACGGCTCCCGCGCCCGGCTCCCCCCGGCGTACGGCTCGGCCGGGCGCGGGCCGAGGGCGTGGGCGAGGGCGGCGGGGGTGGGGTGGCGGAAGACGGTCGCCGCCGGGACCTCGCGGCCCAGCTCGACCCCGAGGCGGTTGGCGACCTGGATGGTCTGCAGCGACTGGCCGCCGAGCTCGAAGAAGTCGTCTGACGGGCCGTAGGCGCCGGGGCCCAGCACCTCGGCCCAGATCCTCAGGATGAGCCGTTCGAGCCCGTTCGCCGCGACGCCCGCGTCCCCGGCGGCCGGGGTTCCGGCCGCCTCCGCCGCCGTCTCGCGCAGCGCCGACCGGTCGATCTTGCCGCTGGGCGTGCGGGGCAGCCGCTCCGCGAGCACGTACGCCGAGGGCACGACGGCGGCGGGCAGCCGCTCGCGGGCGTGCTCCCGCAGCGCGGCGACCTCCAGCCCGTCCTCGGCCACGACGTGCGCCACCAGGCGTTTCGCCCCGCCCAGGCCGGTGCGCCCGACCACCGCCGCCTCGCGGACGGACGGATGGCTCAGGAGCGCGTTCTCGACCTCGGCCGGGTCCACCCGGTGCCCGCTGATCTTGAACTCGTCGTCCATCCGGCCCAGGTACACCAGCCGGCCGTCGGGGCGCGGCCGTACCCGGTCGCCGGTCCGGTACGCGCGCTCCCCGCCCAGCGCGGCGACCGCCGGGAACCGCTCGGCCGTCAGCGCCGGGTTGCCCAGGTACCCCCGGGCGAGCCCGGCCCCGAGCAGCCACAGCTCCCCGCCCGCCACGGCCACGCGGACGCCGGGGAGCGGCGCGCCGATGGTGATCTCCGGATCGCCCGGCGTCAGCTCCGCCGCCGTCGCGACGACGGTGCCCTCGGTCGGCCCGTACGTGTTGAGCAGCGTCACCGCGCCGCCGACCGCCTCGTGCCACCGCGCCACCCGCTCGGGCAGCACGGCCTCGCCGCCGATGATCACCAGCCGCAGCCGCCCCGGCAGCCGCGCCGCGCCCGTGGACACCGCGTAGGCCAGCTCGTGCCAGTACGCCGTGGGCAGGTCCAGCACGGTCACGCCCGCCTCGTCGCACGCCGCCAGCAGCCGGGGGATCGACTCCAGCATCTCGCCGGTGCGGATGACCAGCGTGCCGCCGGAGCACAGCGTCACGAAGATCTCCTCGACGCTCGCGTCGAAGTGCAACGGCGCGAACTGCAGCACCATGTCGCGCTCGGTGATCGCGTACCGCTCGCGGGCCCCGGCCACGAAGTTCGCGAGCGCCCGCCGCCCGACCGCGACCCCCTTGGGCGTTCCGGTGGACCCCGAGGTGTAGATCACGTACGCGAGCCCGTCCCCGGCGTCCGGGGTCCCTCGGTCGGGATCGAGGGGATCGGCGGGATCGGGCAGGGGGCGGAGCCCGCCGGGGGTGGACAGGAGGGAGGGCCGGGCGTCGGCGAGGATGTCGCGTTCGCGGGACGCGGGCCCGTCCGGGTCGAGCGGGAGGTAGGCCGCGCCGGCGGCGAGGGTGCCGAGGATCGCGGTCACCGCCTCCACGCCGCGCGGGTGGCGCAGGGCCACGAGGTCCCCGGGCCGCACCCCGGCCCCGGCCAGGCGGCCGGCGAAGTCGCCCGCGGCGGCCCGCAGCTCGCCGTACGTCACGGCGCGGCCGGCGTGGACGAGGGCGGTCGCGCCGGCGGGGCGCGCGGCGATCAGGTCGAGGACGGGGCGGGCGGGCTCCCGGAGCGGGCCGCCGGACAGGACGACCGGGCGCGTCACGGGGCCGTCCGGGTCGGCGAGGAGGTCGAGCAGGCCGCGCTCGACGGCCGCCAGGTCCTCGTCGCGGTACGCCGCCGGGTTGGCCTCCAGGTCCAGCCGCAGGCCCCCCGCGCCGTCCGGCCGCACGCCGACCGACAGGTCCTCCACGGGCCCCGCGCTCAGGCGGTGGACGACGCCGCGCGCGTCGCCGAAGCGCAGCTCGTCGTCGAACGGCATGATGTTGACGACCGGCCCGAACAGGCGGCGGTCCCCGCCCACGAGCCCCAGGTCGCGGCGCAGGTCCTCGTACCGGTAGCGGTGGTGCGGCCGCGTCGCGCGCAGCTCGGCGGCCACGCGCAGGGCGAGCGCGCGCGGCGTCCCGGCGGGATCGACGGGGATCCGCAGCGGCACGATGTTCATGGCCATGCACGGCACGCGCAGCGCGGCCGAGCCCATCCGGCCCATCACCGGCAGCCCGAGCGTCACCTCGCCCGCCCCGGTCTCCCGGTGCAGGAGCGCGGCCACGGCGGCGATCACCAGGTCTCCCCAGCTCGCCCGGCCCCGCGTGGCCGCCAGATCGGCGGGCAGCGGAGCCGTGCGGCGGATCGCCGGGTGCGAGGCGGGCCCGGGCGGGGCCAGGGTCACCGGCTCGGCCCGGCCCGCGCAGCGCTCCACCCAGAAGTCGCGGTCCCGGGCGAACCGCTCGGAGTCCCGGTAGGCGGCGTCCTCCCGCACGACCGGTCCGAGCGGGCCGAAGCCCGGCCCCGGGTGCTCGTTGCGGAGCAGGGCGCTGTACGTCGCGGCGACCCGGCGGGCGATGAGCGAGAAGGAGTACCCGTCGGCGGCGATGTGGTGGATGCGCTGGTACCAGAAGACGCGATCGGGCGCGGTGAGCAGGGCCTGCGTGAACACCGGCCCCCGGGCGAGGTCGGCCGGGACCGCCAGGTCCGCCCGCATCCACTCCTCGGCCGCCTCCCGGTCCGGCACGTCCAGCCGGTGGAACGGCCAGTCCGCGCCGACGTCGAGCACCTGCGCCTCGCCGTCGAACCGCGCGTGCAGCGCCTCGGCCTCGGTCAGCGCCAGCCGTACGGCGCTCTCGAACAGCCACGGGTCCACGGCCCCGGGGATCTCGACGTACTCCGCCGCGTTGTAGGCCGGGCTCGCCGGATCGAGCCGCTGACCGGCCCAGATCCCCGCCTGCGCCGCCGTCATCGCCAGCCGCCTCACGCCCGGCCGCCTTCCCGCTCCGCCGCTCCGCCGTCCGCCGCTCCGCCGTACGGCGGCGTGGAGTGCCCGGCGGTGCCGTACGGCGCCGCGCCCGCCGCCATCACGGGGTGCGGAGGAGTTCGGCCCAGCCGGTGAGGGTCGGGTTCTCGGCCAGGTCCTCGAAGGCGACCTCGACCCCCTCCTCGCGCCAGCGCTCGACCAGCGTCATCAGCCGGATGGAGTCCAGCCCCCAGTCCACGAGGTTCTCGTCCGGCTCCGGGGCCTCGCCCATGAGCTCCTCGATCTGGGCCCGCAGGTCCTCGACGGTCACTTCATCACTCCCAGGAGGTCGTCGGCGAGCCGGTGGGTCGTGGTGAGCGCGGCGCAGCGCTGCGCGACGTACGCCAGGGCGTCCCGGTGGTGGGCGGCGGAGAAGTCGGCCACCGCGTCGGCCACCACGAACGTCTGGATGTCGCGCATGAACGCGTCGGTCGCCGTCGCCTGCACCCCGATGTGCGCGTAGACGCCGGTGATCACGAGCTGGTCGCGCCCGGCCATGCGCTCGGCCAGGTCGGTGCGCACGAACGCGCTGTACCGCCACTTGGTCAGCACGGCCGAGGGGTCTCCGGGGGCGAGGGCGTCCACGATCGCCGTCGCCTCGGGGTCGGCGGCCAGGCCCGGCCCCCAGAAGTCGGTGAGCAGGCCGCGGTCCTCCGGCGCCTGCCCGCCCGGCTGGGCCGAGTAGATCACCGGCACGCCCAGCTCGGCGCAGTGCCGGGTGAGCAGCGCGATGTTCTCGATCACCTCGCCCAGCGGGGGCGCGCCCCGCGTGAACGGGGCGAGGAAGTAGTTCTGCATGTCGTGCACGAGCAGCACGGCCCGCCGCGGGTCCGGCCGCCACGTGACCTTGTTCTCCGGCAGCTCGGCCTCGGTGGGCAGGGTGTAGGGGGCGATCGCCGGGATGGCCATCGGGGGGTTCACCTCTCTTCGTGAGTTCCGGGCGCGATGGGGGAAGACGCTTCGGCGGGCCGGTCGTCCGGCGGCCCGCCCGTACTCTCGCCGGGCCCGCCGGGGCTTTCGCCGGGTCCACCGGGTTCATCGAGGCGGGCTCGGAGGGCGGCGCGGAGCCGACGGCGGCTGATCTTGCCGACGCCGGTCACCGGGAACGCCTCGACGAACTCCACGCGGTCGGGCACCTTGAACGCCGCCAGCCCGCTCCGCCGCACGAACGCCCGGATCTCGGCGGCCCTCGGGGCCTCGCCCCGGGGGATGACATAGGCGCAGGTGCGTTCGCCCAGGTAGTCGTCCGGGATGCCGACCACGGCGACGTCCGCCACGGCCGGGTGGCCGAGCAGCACGTTCTCGACCTCCTCGGCGGCGATCTTCTCCCCGCCCCGGTTGATCTGGTCCTTCGCCCGCCCCTCGACCACCAGGTGGCCGGTGGGCGTGACCCGGACGATGTCGCCGGTCCGGTAGAACCCGTCGGCGGTGAACGCGGTCGCGTTGTGCGCCTCCGCCCGGTAGTAGCCCCGGATCGTGTACGGCCCGCGCGTGAGCAGGTGCCCCGGCGTCCCCGGCGGCACCTCGCGGTCCTCGTCGTCCACGACGCGGATCTCGTCGTCGGGGGAGATCGGGCGGCCCTGCGTGGTCGTCACGATCTCGTCGGGGTCGTCGTCGCGCGTGTAGTTGACCAGCCCCTCGGCCATCCCGAAGACCTGCTGGAGCCGGCACTTGAGCACCGGCTCCACCCGCCGCGCCGCCTCCTCGGCGAACTTCGCCCCGCCCACCTGGAGGATCTCCAGGCTGCTCAGGTCGTACGGCGTGCGCGGCGCGGCGTCGAGCCACACGAGCGCGAGCGGCGGCACGACCCCGGTGATCGTGACCCGCTCCCGCTCGATCAGCGCGAACGCCGTGCCCGGGTCCGGGCGCGGGCACAGGACCACCCGGCCCCCGGCGTAGAAGGTCCCCAGCGTGCCGGGGGAGCTGAGCGGGAAGTTGTGCGCGGCGGGCAGCGTGCACATGTAGACGCTGTCCTCGTCCAGCCCGCAGATCTCGGCGCTCGCGCGGACGCTGTAGATGTAGTCGTCGTGCGTCCGGGGGATCAGCTTGGGCAGGCCCGTGCTCCCGCCGGAGAGCTGGAGGAACGCCAGGTCCGACGGCTCCGGCCCGGGCAGGTCGCGCGGCTCGGCGTACAGGCCGGAGAGCGCGGTGAACTCCCCGGGCTCGCCCGCGATCACCGCGTGCCGGACGGTCCGCGCGGCCTCGCGGGCCAGCTCCCGGTGGTCGAACCCCTCGTGGACGGCGGTGGTCACGTACGCCACGGCCTCGGTGTGCTCGCAGAAGTACGAGATCTCGGCCGCCCGGTGCGCCGGAAGCGCGAACACCGGGAGCGCCCCGAGCCGGAACAGCGCGAAGACCACCTCGAAGAACTCGGGGACGTTCGGGAGCTGCACCACCACGCGGTCCCCGGCGCGCACCCCGAGCCCGTGGAACCCGGCCGCCAGCCGGTCCGCCCGGTCGTCCAGCTCCGCGTAGCCCAGGCCCGTCCCGTCGGCGGCGGTGATCGCCGTGCGGTCGCCGTACCGCCGCGCCCACTCGCGCAGCAGCCCGCCGAAGGTCTCGCCGCGCCAGTGGCCGCGCTCCCGGTAGCGGGCGGCGAACTCGGGCGGATAGGGCACGTGGTCGATCCGGTCAGCGGGCATCGGCGGTCTCCAGGCCGAGGGCGGTCAGCATCGTGCGGAACTTGGCGCCGGTCTCGGCCACCTCGGCCGCCGGGTCGGACGCGCCGACGATCCCCGCCCCGGCGTAGAGGTCCAGGCGGTCTCCCTCGGCGACGCCGCAGCGGATCGTGACCACCCACTCGCCGTCGCCGTCGGCGTCCTCCCAGCCGACCATCCCGGTGTAGAAGCCCCGGTCGTACGGCTCCAGCTCGGCGATCGCCGTGCGCGCCGCCTCGACCGGGGTGCCGCAGACGGCGGGGGTCGGGTGCAGGGCGGTGGCCAGGGCCAGCGAGGTCACGCCGGGCGCCGCCACGCCCTCGACCACCGTGGACAGGTGCCACATGGCGGCGGTGCGGATCAGCTCCGGCTCGGCGGGCACGTCCAGCGCGGTGCACAGGGGGCGCAGCGCGTCGGCGACCGCGTCCACGACCAGGGCGTGCTCGTGCCGGTCCTTGGCCGAGGCCAGCAGCGCCTCCGCCCGCCGCCGGTCCTCCTCCGGGTCCGCCGACCTCGGGGCCGAGCCGGCCAGCGGGTTGGCGACCACCTTCCCGCCGGTCCTGGTCACCAGCAGCTCGGGGCTGGCCCCCAGCAGCGTCCGCCCGCCGCCCAGGTCCGCCGCGAACGTGTACGCCCGTGGATCGCGCCCGGCCAGCGCCGCCACCAGCGGCCCGATCTCGTGCCCGCCGCGCGCCACGACCCGCAGCGCCCGCGACAGCACGACCTTCCGCAGCTCCCCGTCCTCGATCCGCGCGACGGCCCGCCGTACGGCCTCGGCGTACTCCCCCGGCCCCGGCACCTCCTCCACCCGGTACGCCCCCCGGTCCGCCGGGCCGTACGGCGGGGCGGGCGGCCGTGGATCGTCCGGCGGGGCGGCGTCCGGGCCGGCCAGGGGGGCGGCCCGCCGTACGCGCTCGGGGATGACCAGGGCGGCGTCGGCGGTCGGGGCGAACGGGATCGCGCCGACCGCGATCGGGGACTCGTGCCCGGCCGCCCGGGCGAGCCCGAGCGCGGCGGCGACGCGACCGGGGAGGTCGGCGTGGGCGTCGGGACGCAGGGACGGCGGGACGGTCAGGTAGGCGCCGTCGGTGCGGAAGGCGCCCCGGGGGGAGGCGAAGAAGAACGACGCGGGGCCCGGATAGCCGGCGAGCAGGTCCTCGGCGGTTGCCAGGTCGGGAGCGAGGATCACGGGGCTTCCTTCGGGAGTGGGGGATGATCAGGCGCGGAGGGTCGCGCCTCCGTCCACGTACAGGTCGTGCATGGTGATGTGGCGGGCCCGGTCGGAGGCGAGGAAGGCGACGGCGTCGGCGATGTCCCCGGGCTCGGCGATGCGGCCGAGCGGGATGCCCGTCCGGTACGCCTCGGGGACGCCCGCGATCACGCGCTCGGCGGCCCGGTCGTCCGTCCACAGGGCCCGCTGCATCGCGGTGTCGGTGGAGCCGGGCGCGACGACGTTGCAGCGGATGCCGTACCGCGCGACCTCCAGCCCCAGGCACTTGGTGAACATGGTCGCGGCGGCCTTCGACGCGGCGTAGGCGGCCATCTCGGCGCGCGGCACGCCGGCCGCGTTGGACGCCACGGTGACGATCACGCCGGCGGCGCGGGGGATCATGCGGCGGACGACGGCGCGGGACACGTGGAAGACGCCGCCGGTGTTCACGGCGAAGGTCCGCGCCCACTCCTCGTCGCCGAACTCCGCGACCGGGCCGGTGTGCAGCACCCCGGCGACGTTGACCAGGATCCCGATCGGGCCGAGCCGGTCCTCGGCCTCCGCGACCGCCTTCTCGACCGCCCGGGCGTCGGAGACGTCGGCGGCGTGGGCGCTCGGGGTGTCCAGCTCGCGGGCCAGGCGCGCCAGGGGGCCGGGGTCGCGGTCCAGGAGGCTGAGTCTCGCGCCGTACCCGGCGAGGGTGCGCGCCACGGCCTCCCCGATACCCCGCGCCGCCCCCGTGACGAACGCGTGTGCCCCCGAGATGCCCGGCTCCATGAACCCTCCGTCCGCTTATGACCCTTGTGCGAACGTTTAGGTTAGCCTTACCTAATTATGATCATCAAGAGGGAGATGGGGGCAAAATTTAGGAGAGCCTTACCTAAGAGATAGGGTCGGGAGCCCCCTGTCCGGGCGCGTCCGCGCGGACCTGGGCATAATCGGCGGGAGGAGGCGGATGACCATGACACGCATCACCCTCAAGCTCGGGGATATCACCGAGGAGGAGGCCGACGCGATCGTGAACGCGGCCAACTCCTCCCTGCTCGGCGGGGGCGGGGTGGACGGCGCGATCCACCGGCGGGGCGGCCCGGAGATCCTCGCCGAGTGCCGTGAGCTGCGCGCCTCCCGCTACCGGGACGGGCTGCCCACCGGCCAGGCCGTCGCCACCACGGCCGGGAGGCTGCGCGCCCGCTGGGTGATCCACACCGTGGGCCCGGTCCACTCCGCGTCGGAGGACCGCTCCGCCCTCCTCGCCTCCTGCTACCGCGAGTCCCTCCGCGTGGCCGACGAGCTGGGCGCGCGCACGGTGGCCTTCCCCGCCGTCTCCGCCGGCGTCTACCGCTGGCCCATCGACGACGCCGCCCGCATCGCGATCACCACCGTCCGGGACACCCCCACCTCGGTCACCGAAGCCCGCTTCGTCCTCTTCACCCCCGAAGCCCACCAAGCCTTCACCCGCGCCCTCAGCGCCTGACCCCCCGGGCGCCGTGCGGAAACGGCCCGGCGTACGCCCGGGGCCGCTCTCCTGCCGGGCCCTCAAGCCCAGGCACGGAAGTCCTTCGCCCACCCCTGCCCGGCCGTCCCCGCCCAGAGCGGGAAGATCCCGGTGCGCCCCTTCGCGGCGATCACGCGGTTTTGAGCACAGGGTGTCAGCGAACCGGTCATGCGGATGCCCTCGGCGCGGCGCGGTCGCGGCGGGGTGCGGTCAGGGGCGGGGGGCGACGGCGGGCCAGGGGACCGTGAGCTCGCCGAGGCGCCAGCGGGGGCGGCCGCCCAGCGGCGGGCGCACGGCCACGGGCCACGTGGCGGCCAGGGTCTCGGCGGCGGCGATCCAGCGGGCGCGCTTGCCGTACGCGCCGAAGGGGGCGGCGATGTCCCAGGCGCGGTCCCAGGCGGTGAGGAACGCGTGGACCGGCTCGCCGGGGACGTTGCGGTGGATCAGCGTCTTGGGGAGGCGCTCGGCCAGGTCGGAGGGGCGGGTGAACCCCGCGAGGCGGGCGGCGAAGGTGACGGTGCGCGGGCCTTCGGCGCCCAGGGCCACCCAGACGGCGCGGCGGCCGAGCTCGTCGCAGGTGCCCTCGACGATCACCCCGTCCGGGTGGACGCGCCGCCGCAGCGAGTCCCAGAACGTCCACGCCTCGGCCTCGCCGTACTGCCGGAGCACGTTGAACGCCCGCACCAGCATGGGCGGGCGCGGCACCGGCAGCTCGAACCCGCCCAGCCGGAACGACAGCCCCGGCCGCTGGTACGGCAGCGCCTGCGCGACCCGCTCCGGGTCGATCTCGACGCCGACGACGGAGACGTCCGGGGCCACCGCGCGCAGCCGCACGAACATCTCCAGGGTCGTCACCGGCGAGGCGCCGTACCCCAGGTCCACGACCAGGGACCCCGGCAGCCGGCGGCCGTACACGGCGGCGATCCACCGGTCCACGCGGCGCAGGCGGTTCGGGGCGGTGGTCCCCCGGGTGATCTCCCCGACCGGCCTGGGCACGGCCTCACCCCTCTCGCGGCCAGGTCAGCCGGTGACGCGGTGGACCTTGTGCGGGGCGGCCTGGGCGCGCGGCTTGACGACGAGCTTGTCGATGTTGACGTGCGCGGGACGCGTGACGCACCAGGCGATGCAGTCGGCGACGTCGTCGGCGGTCAGCGGGTCGGGCACGCCCTCGTAGACCTTGGCGGCGCGCTCGGCGTCGCCCCGGAACCGGTTGAGCGAGAAGCCCTCGGTGTGGACCATGCCGGGCGCGACCTCCACGATTCGGATCGGCCGCCCGACCAGCTCCAGCCGCAGCGTCTCGGTCATCGCGGCCTGGGCGTGCTTGGCGGCGGTGTAGCCGCCCCCGCCCTCGTAGGTCACCTCCCCGGCGATCGAGGTCAGCATCACGATCACGCCATCACCGGACGCCAGCAGCTTCGGCAGCAGCGCCTGGGTGACGCGCAGCGAGCCGATGACGTTCGAGTCGTACATGGCCCGCCAGTCGGCGGGGTCGCCCTCGGCCACCGGCTCCAGCCCGATCGCGCCGCCCGCGTTGTTCACGAGCACGTCGCACGAGGGCAAAAACTCCGCCAGCGCCGCCACCGACTCCGGGGACGTCACGTCGAGCGTCACGGGTGTGATCCCGGGCACCTCGGCCGCCAGCTTGTCGAGCCTCTCGCGGCGCCGCGCCGCCGCCACGACCTCGAAACCCTCGGCCGCGAGGCGCCTGGCGGTCGCCTCCCCGATGCCGCCGCTCGCGCCGGTCACCACTGCTGTCTTCGTCACGCTTACATCCTGGCAGACGCCTTCTCAGGAGCCCCTATGGTGCCTATCGCGACATATCAGGGGAATCCTCACAACCTTGGCTGGGTTGTGAGCAAGTTGGAGGTGGTGTCCCGTGCCGTTCGCACCGCGAGCAGGTGTGTCAAGACGTCGCGTCAACCGGGTGGCGACGATCAGCGTGCACACCTCTCCCCTCGACCAGCCGGGGACCGGGGACGCGGGCGGCATGAACGTCTACATCGTCGAGGTCGCCAAGCGCCTGGCCCACCTGGGCGTCGAGGTGGAGATCTTCACCCGGCACACCGCGCGCGACCAGCCGCCGGTGACCGAGCTGGCCCCCGGCGTGCTCGTGCGCCACGTCACCGCCGGGCCGTACGAGGAACTGGCCAAGGACGAACTGCCCGCCCAGCTCTGCGCGTTCCTGTCCGGCGTGCTGCGCACCGAGGCGATGTACGAGCCCGGGTACTACGACGTGATCCACTCGCACTACTGGTTGTCCGGGCAGGTCGGCTGGCTGGCCAAGGAACGCTGGGGCGTGCCGCTCGTGCACACGATGCACACCATGGCCAAGGTGAAGAACCTCGCCCTGGCCGAGGGCGACAAGCCCGAGCCCGCCGCGCGCGTCATCGGCGAGGAGCAGGTCGTGGACGTCGCCGACCGGCTGATCGCCAACACCGACGCCGAGGCCGCCGAGCTGATCTCGTTGTACGGCGCGGCGCCCGAGCGGGTCGCCGTCGTCAACCCCGGCGTGAACCTGGGCACCTTCCAGCCCGGCGAGCAGGGCGGGGCCCGTGACCGGCTCGGCCTGCCCAGGGACGCCGTGGTGCTGCTCTTCGTCGGCCGCATCCAGCCGCTCAAGGGCCCGGACGTGCTCCTGCAGGCCGCCGCCCGCATGCTCGAGGCCGACCCGTCGCTGCGCTCCCGCCTCGTCGTGACCTGCGTCGGCGGCCTGAGCGGCGCCGGCCTGTGCCAGCCCGACCGGCTGCGCGAGCTGGCCGCCTCCCTCGGCATCGAGGACGTCGTGCGGAACGAGCCGCCGATGCCGCAGGCCGACCTCGCCGACTGGTATCGCGCCGCGACCGTGACCGTCGTGCCGTCGTACAACGAGTCGTTCGGCCTGGTCGCGCTGGAGTCGCAGGCCTGCGGCACCCCCGTCGCCGCCGCCTCGGTCGGCGGGCTGCGCACGGCCGTGCGCGACGGCATCACCGGCGTGCTCGTGGACGGGCACGACCCGGGCGACTGGGCGCGGGCGCTGCTGCGCTTCACCCGCGAGCCCGCCTGGCGCGACGAGCTGGGCCGGGCGGCGATCGCGCACGCGTCGATGTTCGGCTGGTCCGCGACGGCGGGCAGGCTCGCGGAGGTATATACCGGAGCCATGGTCGAGAACAGCACCCTTCCCCTGGTGGCCAACCAATGAGCGCCGGCCCCGCCGAGGTGATCGAGGAGACGCTCAAGGCCGCCGAGATCTCCTATGAGCGGCCGCGCCCCGGCGCCTTCCTGGCCAAGCTGCCCGGGCAGCACAAGCTCGCCACCATGACCTGGCTCATCGTCGGCGACCAGGCGCTGCACGTCGAGGCGTTCTTCTGCCGCCAGCCGGACGAGAACCACGAGGAGTTCTACCGCTGGCTGCTCACCAAGAACGGCTCGATGTACGGCGTGAGCTTCACCCTCGACCCGGTGGGCGACGTCTACCTCGTCGGGCGGATCCCGCTCCCGGCCGTCACCCCCGAGGAGATCGACCGCCTCCTCGGCTGCGTCCTGACGTATTCGGACGAGAACTTCGACCGTGCCCTGGAGATCGGCTTCGCCTCCTCGATCAGGCGCGAGTGGGAATGGCGCCTCAAGCGCGGCGAGTCCACCGCCAACCTCCAGGCCTTCGCCCGCTTCGCCCAACCGGCCGACTGACATCCGCATGCCCCCGATGCTCGCCCCCCGCCCCGCCCCGCGAGGCGCCCGAGCCGCGTTCTGTGGACAAGCCCTCCCAACCCCGCGGGGGTACCCGGCGCGGGGGGCGCGCGGGGCACGGGCCGTGGAGGGCGTGGCGCGGCGGCGCCGATAGGCTTCGGCCATGGCGACATTGGTGCTGCTGCGACATGGCGAGAGCGTGTGGAACGCGGAAGGCCTGTTCACCGGGTGGGTGGACGTCGGCCTGTCCGAGAAGGGCATGGAGGAGGCCCGCAGGGGCGGGCGGCTCCTCGTGGACAACGACGTCATGCCGGACGTCGTGCACACCTCGGTCCTGACCCGGGCGATCCAGACCGCCAACGCCGCGCTGGGCGAGGCGGACCTGCTCTGGCTGCCCGTGCGCCGGTCCTGGCGGCTCAACGAGCGGCACTACGGCGCGCTCCAGGGCAAGAACAAGGCCCAGACCCGCGAGGAGTTCGGCGACGAGCAGTTCATGCTCTGGCGCCGCTCCTACGACACCCCGCCGCCGCCGCTGCCCGACGGCCACGAGATGTCGCAGGTCCAGGACGTGCGCTACGCGACCCTGCCGCAGGAGCTCATCCCGCGGACCGAGTGCCTCAAGGACGTCGTCGAGCGCCTGCTGCCGTACTGGTACGACTCGATCGTGCCGGACCTGGCCTCCGGCCGCACCGTCCTGGTGGTCGCCCACGGCAACTCGCTGCGGGCCCTGGTCAAGCACCTGGACAAGATCTCCGACGACGAGATCGCCGGCCTGAACATCCCGACCGGCATCCCGCTGCTCTACGACCTGGACGAGAACTACCTCCCGGTCAAGCAGGGCGGCACCTACCTCGACCCGGACGCCGCCCAGGCCGCCATCGAGGCCGTCAAGAACCAGGGCAAGTGAGAACAGGGCGGGCGGGCCTGCCGGGGATCACCCCTGGGCCTGCGGCGCCCGGTTCCCCGTGACCAGGTAGACGACGCTGCGGGCCACGCGCACCGCGTGGTCCGCGTAGCGTTCGAAGTACCGCCCGGCCAGCGTGACGTCCACCGCGGGCTCCACGCCGTGCTTCCACTCGGGGGCCATGAGCACGTGGAACAGCCGCCGGTGCAGCTTGTCCATCGCGTCGTCGTCGGTCTCCAGCTCCAGCGCCGTGGACACGTCGCGCGTGGCGATGCACGTCCCGGCCTTGGTGACCAGGCGCTCGGCGATGTGCCCCATCTCCAGGATGGTCGCGCGCAGCTCCGGCGGGATCGCCGAGTCCGGGTGCCGCATCCGGGCGATCTTGGCGACGTGCTCGGCCATGTCGCCCATGCGCTCCAGGTCGGCGCCCACCCGCAGCGCCACGATCATCATCCGCAGGTCGACGGCCACCGGCTGCTGGCGCGCCATCAGCTCGAATATCGTGGCCTCGATCTCCGCGAAGAGCTGGTCCACCTCCGCGTCCTTGGAGATCACCCCCTCGGCGAGCTGGAGGTCGGCGTCGAGCAGCGCCGTCGTCGCCCGTGCCATGGCCGACCGGACCACCCGCGTCATCTCGACGAGCCGGTCGGTGAGACCGTCGAGCTCTTCGTGGAAAGCGTCTCGCATGCGGACAAAGCTATTCCGCCACCCGTGAACGACATCCGTCACCAAGGTGAATTTTTCGGGAAACCCAAGCTCAGGGACCGACCAACCAGCAACAAAGCGCCGAATCCCACCTAGCATCGGAGCGTGTACGGAGAACTGGTGGCGGTGATGACCGCACTGGTCGGATTCGTCGTGGGGGTGGTCACGGTGCTCGCCATACGGCCGAATGAGCCGCGGTCCCGGGCGGACGCGGAGGCCGAACCGGGCGCCGCGGCGCTGCCGGCGGGCATCGCCTCGGTGCTGTCGGTGCTGCCCTCCTCCGCGGTCGTGCTCGACGCCGACGACCGGGTGCTGCGCGCCAGCTCGGCCGCCCGCGCCTTCGGCCTGGTGCGCGGGGACGAGCTGGTCGTCGCCGAACTGCTCGCGCTGGCCCGCCAGGTGCGCAGGGACGGCGAGATCCGCGAGTCCGAGATCGAGGTGCTCGGCAACAAGTTCGGCCAGGACTGGACGAGCTTCGCGGTCCGGGTGGCCCCGCTGGGCTCCCACGGGCTCGTGCTCGTGCTCGCCGAGGACCAGACCGAGCGTCACCGCGTCGAGGCGGTCCGGCGGGACTTCGTGGCCAACGTCAGCCACGAGCTGAAGACCCCCATCGGCGCGCTCTCGCTGCTCGCCGAGACGGTCGAGGGCGCCGCCGACGACCCCGAGGCGGTGCGCCGGTTCTCCGGGCGCATGCAGTACGAGGCCACCCGGCTGACCAGCCTCGTCCAGGACCTGATCACGCTGTCCCGGATCCAGGGCGGCGAGCCGATGCCCACGCCCCGCCTCGTCGATCTGGACACCGTCGTGCACGAGGCCGTGGACGGCTGCTCCACCCGCGCCTCGGCCAAGAACATCGCGCTGGTGATCGGCGGCCTGACCGGCGAGCAGGTCTGGGGCGACGAGGAACTGCTCGTCACCGCCCTGCGCAACCTGATCGACAACGCGATCGCCTACAGCCCCGACCGCACCCGCGTGGTCATCAACGTCCGCGAGGTCCAGGACCGCCTGGAGATCGCGGTGACCGACCAGGGCATCGGCATCCCCGAGGGCGCGCTCGAACGCATCTTCGAGCGCTTCTTCCGGGTCGACGCGGCCCGCTCCCGGGCCACCGGGGGCACCGGCCTGGGCCTGGCGATCGTCAAGCACGTCGCCGTCTCGCACGGCGGCGACGTGACGGTCTGGAGCAAGGAGGGCTCCGGATCCACCTTCACCCTGCGGCTGCCCGTGGTGGGCGCCGCGGACGTACCCACCCCACTGGAGGCGGCGAAGTGACCCGCGTGCTGGTCGTCGAGGACGAGGAGTCGTTCTCCGACGCCCTGTCGTACATGCTGCGCAAGGAAGGCTTCGAGGTCGCCGTGGCCGAGACCGGCCCGGACGCGCTGGAGACGTTCGACCGGTCGGGGGCGGACATCGTGCTGCTCGACCTGATGCTGCCCGGCCTGCCCGGCACCGAGGTGTGCCGCACGCTCCGGCAGAAGTCCAACGTCCCGGTGATCATGCTGACCGCGAAGGACAGCGAGATCGACAAGGTCGTGGGCCTGGAACTGGGCGCCGACGACTACGTCACCAAGCCCTTCTCCTCGCGCGAGCTGGTCGCGCGCATCCGCGCCGTCCTGCGCCGCCGGGGCGAGGCCGAGGAGCCCGTCTCGGCCGTCCTGGAGGCCGGTCCGGTGCGCATGGACGTGGACCGCCACATCGTCTCCGTGCGGGGCTCCCAGGTGCAGCTCCCGCTCAAGGAGTTCGAGCTGCTGGAGTTCCTCCTGCGGAACGCCGGCCGGGTCCTGACCCGCTCCCAGCTCATCGACCGCGTCTGGGGCGCCGACTACGTGGGCGACACCAAGACGCTCGACGTCCACGTCAAGCGCCTGCGCTCCAAGATCGAGACCGACCCGGGCAACCCCCGCTCGATCCTCACCGTCCGCGGCCTCGGCTACAAGTTCGAGCCCGCCGAGGACTGACCCGCGGTGCCCGCCCCGCCGTACGGTGGGCGGGGCCGGACACGGCGAAGGGCCCCGCGAACTCCTGGGACAGGAGTCCGCGGGGCCCTTGCGTGCGCCTGCGAGCCCTCGCGGGTCAGTGGCCCGCGCCGTGGCCGCCGGCGGTGGCGGCCGGGGTGGGCGACGGGGCCGGGGTGACGAAGGAGGCCGCCGGGGCGCCCGGCGCCGTCGGCAGGGTGGAGTAGTGGGCGCTGCGCGCGATCACCGGGACCGTGACGGTGGTGGTGCCCGCGTTCGCGAAGGAGAGGGTCACCTTGACGTTCTCGCCGCCGCGGACCGGGGTGGCGAGCTTGTCCAGGATCACCGTCGGGCTCGGCTTGGCCAGGTTGACCAGAGCCTTGGGGGGCAGCGGGACCGGGGTGACCTTGACCTGGCCCGCGAAGCCGGGGGCCGCCACCGCCGTGAGGGTGTCGGGGGCGCCGTTGCCGTTGGACAGCGTGATGTACAGCGGCGCCGGGGAGCCCGCCGGGAGGACCTGCCCCGACGCCGGGCCCAGCACGAACGCGTCGGCGATGGTGATGCCGCGGAACTTGGCGGTGAGGCCGTCCACGGGGGCGTAGAACGCGCTGGTCTGGGCGTCGAAACCGGCCGCGCAGCCCGCTGTCACCGGGGCCAGCGCGAGAGCCGCTGCGACGATGAGAGCCCTGCGTCGGCTGCTGCGGATCACGGTTCGCCTTCTCCTTACCGAGAGGATTACGGGGGTGCCGCGCCGGGGGCCTGGATCGACCCGCCCATTGCCTGTCCCAGGTGATCCCGGGCGAAGCCAGGGCACATCGCTACCTTGGGATGGAACGCGACAGACACAAGATAGCGACCCCTTACCACTGGTCCGCGCCCGCCCCCGCCCCAGGTCCCCCTCCGGCCCCCTGGGGCGGCCCGCCGTACGTCAGGAGGGGCGCAGGCGGGCGATGCGGTCGGCCAGGGCCTTGTCGGGGCGGGAGGACCGCACGACGGCGGAGACGACGCCGTCGTGGCGGACGAGGACCGCGGTGAACGAGCCCGCGTGGTAGGCCGCGCGCAGGGCCCCCTGCGGGTCGGCGATGTCGGCCCCGGAGCCGCGCACGGTGTAGGCGCGGACTCCGGCCCGCTCCGCCAGGCGGCGGATCTCGGCGACGGCGGCGGACGTCTCGGCGGCGTCCGTGTCGGGCAGCAGCAGGAGCACGGCGGGCCGCAGGGCCGCCAGCGCGGTGGGCCGGCCGTTCACGGTCAGGGTCATCGCGGGCAGCGGGGAGCCCGTGGTGCGGCTCAGGCCGGGCGAGGCGTAGGACGAGACGGCCGGCGCGGGACCGCCCGCCTGGGGCGCGAACGCGATCATCATCGTGGCCGAGGCGGTGACCATGACGACGGCGCCGACCAGGATCGGCCCGAGCGGGCCCAGCCGCCGCGAGAGCCGCCGCCACCACTCGGCCCGGCGCCGGTGCCGCTGCTCCCGGTGGTAGGCGCGCACCTCGCGGTCGAGCTCGCGCAGATCGTCGGGAATCACCACGTGAACAGGCGGGAGACCGGAGTCGTCCTTGTCATGGCCGTTCATGTGGTGCACCTCCCGGCCAGATCGCTTGCGGCGGGTCCCACAAGTATGCGACGTGATATCCGCGCGGCGACTGGCCGGTGGGGTCAGAGGCATGTGTCAGTCGTGGAGTTTCACGGAGTCGCCCACTTGTCAAGTCCCTAATTGCGGCTTTGACCTGCAGTTATATACTTTTCTCTGTTCCGAGCCCGGCAAATCACGTGGTACCCTTGAGTACAGCGGAAGGGGTACTTGTCACATGACTTTCCAGGTCGGCGACACCGTCGTCTACCCCCACCACGGGGCTGCTCGGATCGAAGCCATCGAGACTCGCACCATCAAGGGTGAGGAAAAGACCTACCTGGTCCTGAAGGTCGACAAGGGCGACCTTACCGTTCGCGTGCCCGCGGACAACGCGGAACTCGTCGGTGTCCGCGACGTCGTCGGCCAGGAAGGGCTGGAGCGCGTCTTCGAGGTGCTGCGCGCACCGCACACAGAAGAGCCGACCAACTGGTCGCGCCGCTACAAGGCCAACCTTGAGAAGCTCGCCTCCGGTGACGTGAACAAGGTCGCCGAGGTCGTCCGCGACCTGTGGCGCAGGGACAAGGAGCGGGGCCTGTCCGCCGGCGAGAAGCGCATGCTGGCCAAGGCCCGCCAGATACTGGTCAGCGAGCTGGCGCTGGCCGAGAAGACCAACGAGGACAAGGCCGAGGCTCTGCTCGACGAGGTGCTGACCAACTGAGCGCGAAGCTTCCCCGGGTGGGCGTCGGAGTCGACGTCCACCCGTTTTCATCTGGGCGTTCGCTGCATCTGGCCGGTCTGCACTGGCCCGGCGAGACGGGCCTGGCCGGCCACTCCGACGGCGACACCGCCTGCCACGCGGCCTGCGACGCGCTGCTCTCGGCCGCCGGTCTGGGCGACCTCGGCGCGGTCTTCGGCACCGACGACCCCCGCTGGGCCGGCGCCGCGGGCGTGGTCCTGCTCAAGGAGGCCGCCCGCCGGGTCCGCGAGGCCGGTTACGAGATCGGCAACATCGCGATCCAGGTCATCGGCAACCGCCCCAAGCTGGCGCCCCGCCGTACTGAGGCCGAGCGCGCGCTGACCGACGCGGCCGGCGCCCCGGTGACGATCTCCGGCACCACCACGGACGGGCTCGGGCTCACGGGCCGCGGCGAGGGAATCGCGGCGATCGCCACCGCCCTGGTGATCGAAATCGGCTGACATTCGCCGGACCTTTGGCGGGGAATCGCTACGGATTTCCGGTGAACCACCTCGACGCGACGTGCGTCAAATATTCGATGGAATGTCCGGCGTGTTCGGCAATCCGTCATCTGTGGAGCGGCGTCCCGCCGGCGCGGATCGGGGCGCCGCTCCGCTTTCCCCCGCGCGCCTCCGCGCCGCCTCCAGATGATCTTCCGGCGCCCTCGGCGATCATCTTCCGCCGCTTCTCCCGTACGGCGTCCCGCGGGCCTCTGAGAGCCCCGCGCGGGCCCGGGATCACGTAATCCATACCGATCTTTGCAGGACAGCGACTTTTTTGGATGGTTCGCCGGGAAACGGGTACCCCCGGGAGCGACGGTGACAGGGTCACTGGACAGGGAGGAACCGTCATGTCACCCGAGACCATCATCGGCGCGATCGTGATCGGCGCGATCGTCGGAGCCCTCGGCCGCCTGGTCCTTCCGGGCCGGCAGCCGGTCGGCATCATCCTGACGATCGTCGTGGGCATCGTGGCCGCGCTTCTCGGCACGTGGATAGCCCAGTACCTGGGGGTGGCCACCACCCCCGGCATCGACTGGATCGAGATACTCCTCCAGGTGGTGCTCGCGGCCGTCGGCGTGGCGATCGTCGCCGGCTTCAGCAGGCGCAGAACGAATCTCTAGCAAGAGGCACGAGGACGGCGGACCGGGGTTCCCGGTCCGCCGTCCCGCGTTGCGGCCCCCTCACCGTCCCGCGTTGCGGCCCCCTCACGGGGGCGCGTGAGCCGTACGGCGCCGGCGCGGGAGACCCGCGCCGGCGCTCGGCCGAGCCGGTCGAGCCGGCCGAGCCGGTCGAGCCGGTCGAGCCGGTCGAGCCGGTCGATTCAGCCGATCCGGTCGGCCCGGTCGATTCAGTCGATTCAGTCGATGAGGCCGAGGGCGCGCAGGTCGGTGATGGGGTCGGCCAGGCTGCACGAGCCGTAGCCGGCGAACAGCGCACGGGTCCTCGCCGCGGTCTCCCCGGGCACGGCTCGCGCCGCCTTCGCCAGCGCGTCCGCGTCTTCCGACGCCAGGATGTCGGCGGCGTCGCCGGACCCGGCCACCGCCGCGGCCGTGGCCAGGACGATGTTGAGGAAGCCGTGGTGGACGAACCCGGTCTCGGCCGCGCGGTGCCGTACGGCGTGGTGCAGCCCGGCCGTGCACTTGAACGGCACGCCCAGCGCGACGCACGCCTCGATGAACGCCGCGACCTCCGCGGGCGTGGGGAACAGGTCCGCCGACAGCCCGCCGGTGCGCAGCTTGGCCCCGCGGCCGGCCGCGGCGACGCGCTCCAGGGCCTCGTGCCAGCCCGGCAGGCGGGGCAGCTCGATGAAGACGTCCACGTCCTCGCCCAGGTCGGCGGGGAGCGAGGCGAGCGTCACGGTCGCGGCGCGGGCCTGGTCGGCCTCGCGGGGCAGCGCGATCTCCAGCCCGGTCATCCGCACGCGGGGCTCGGCGGCGATCGCCGAAAGCGCGGCGGGCAGTCCCGGCAGCCCGGTGTCCGCGATCAGCCCCAGCTCGATCAGGTCCTCGGGCACGAGCAGGTCGCGCATCTCGGCCAGACGGGACGAGGGGCACAGGAAACGGCCGACGAGCGGGGCGTGGGTCCCGGCCTTGGCCTCCCGGTGCCCGCGCAGGGCGGCGGGCATGGGGGCGTTCCCCGGGGGAAAGAGAGCGGCATCGTCGACGAGGCGGGTGTAGAGCGTGTGCACGCCCCGACCGTAACCGAACGGGGCGGGCGGGGGCGCGTCCCGCCCGGATGACAGAATCGGAACAGACGAATCACGCGTATCGGGGGAACGCATGGCTCAGCTCGGGGACAACGCGCGCAAACTGTTCGACGCGAAGAACTTCGCCACGGTCACGACGCTGCAACCGGACGGCACGCCCCACTCGTCGGTGGTGTGGGTCAAGACCGAGGACGACGAGGTCCACTTCTCGACCACCAAGGACCGCAGGAAGTACCAGAACCTGCAGTACGACCCGCGCGCCACGGTCCTGGTGTTCGACCCGGCCGACCCGTACCACTACGCCGAGGTGCGCGGCGAGGTCACGGTGGAGGACGACCCGCAGAGCGTCCTCATCAACGAGCTGTCGCGGAAGTACACCGGCGCGGACTACACGAACGACCCGCCCGGCGCGCAGCGGGTGATCATCCGCATCACGCCCCGCAAGGTGGTGGTCCGGGGCGACTGACGGGCGCTCGCTACACTCCGGGGATGGCACTCCCAGCAGAGGCGCGAGCGCTGCTCACCGCGCCCAACTTCGCATTCGTCGCGACCCTGCAGCCCGACGGCTCCCCCCAGACCAGCATCGTCTGGGTGAAGTCGGACGAGGAAGCGGTCTACTTCTCCACGCTCAAGGACCGCCGCAAGTACGCCAACCTGGCCCGCGACCCGCGCGTCAGCCTGATCGTGCAGGATCCGGAGGACCCGCAGCGGTACGTCGAGGTGCGGGGCAGGGCGGCGCTGAGCGACGACCCTGAGCGGACGCTGATCGAGGAGCTGGCCCTGGCGTACACCGGGAAGCCGTTCCGTCAGGAGGCGCCGGACAAGGTGCGGGTCATCGTGCGCGTCGTGCCGGAGAAAGTCGTCCATTACGCGGGTCCTGGGCAGGTTCGGCACCTGAGTTGAGCCGGCATCAAATAGCCTTGCCTGCGTGAGCCTGCGCGTATACGACACCAGCACCCGCACTGTCCGTGATTTCGTCCCGGTCGAGGCCGGCCGGGTGTCGATCTACCTGTGCGGGGCGACGCCGCAGGCCGCCCCGCACATCGGGCACGTGCGGTCCAGCGTCAACTACGACGTCCTGCGCCGCTGGCTGCTGCGCAGCGGCTACGACGTGACGTTCTGCCGCAATCTCACGGACATCGACGACAAGATCCTCTACGTCGCCTGGCGGGAGGGCGTGCCGTGGTGGGCCGTCTCCAGCCGCTACGCCCGCGCGTTCACCTGGGCGTACGACACCCTCGGCTGCCTCCCGCCGACCGTGGAGCCCCGGGCGACCGGCCACGTCACCGAGATGGTCGAGCTGATGCAGCGGCTGATCGAGCGCGGCCACGCGTACGCCTCGGGCGGCGACGTCTACTTCGACGTGAAGTCCTACGCCGGCTACGGCGCGCTCTCCAACCAGAGGCTGGAGAACATGCGCGAGGCGGGGGACACCGACACCGACTCGCTCAAGCGGGACCCGCGCGACTTCGCGCTGTGGAAGGGCGAGAAGCCGGGTGAGCCGAGCTGGCCCACCCCGTGGGGGCGCGGCCGGCCCGGCTGGCACCTGGAGTGCTCGGCCATGGCGACCAAGTACCTCGGCTCGACGTTCGACATCCACGGCGGCGGGATGGACCTGATCTTCCCGCACCACGAGAACGAGATCGCCCAGTCCAAGGCGGCCGGTGACGGGTTCGCCCGCTACTGGATGCACAACGGGCTGCTGGCCGTGGGCGGCGAGAAGATGAGCAAGTCGCTCGGCAACTCGCTGCTCATCCCGTCCCTGCTGGAGAAGGTCCGGCCGGTCGAGCTGCGGTACTACCTGGCCGCGCCGCACTACCGCTCGGTGATCGACTACTCCGACGAGGCGCTGGCCGAGGCCGCGGCGGCCTACCGGCGCATCGAGGGGTTCGTGACCCGCGCCTCGGAGATGATCCACGACGTGGACGCCGACGCCCCGCTGCCGGAGGCGTTCGTCAACGCCATGAACGACGACCTGGCCACGCCGCAGGCGCTCGCCGTCGTGCACGAGGTGGTGCGCGAGGGCAACAACGCGCTGGCCGTGGGCGACAAGGAGCAGCTCGCGCGGCACCTGGCCGAGACGCAGAACATGATGGACGTCCTGGGCCTCGACCCGCGCTCGCCGCAGTGGCGCAGCGGGGCCGGGCACGTGGACACCGACCTGCACGACACGATCGAGGCCCTGATCCGGGTGGCCCTGGAGCAGCGGCAGGCGGCGCGGGCCCGCAAGGACTACGCCGCGGCCGACGCCATCCGCGACAGCCTGGCCGCCGCCGGGATCACGGTCGAGGACACCGCCCAGGGCCCGCGCTGGGAGATCGCGCGGCGCTGACCGGCGCCCACCGCGAGATCACGGGGCGCCGACCCGCGCCTGACGCGACGCCCGCCCGGGATCGAACCAGCCCGGGCGGGCACAGACGACAAGAAAACGGTAATAACGCGCAACCAAATCGGCCCCGGCCGCGTCGGAAGAGACGCGGCCGCATCGAGCATCGCTCAGGTTCCGATAAGGTATGCCGCGTTCTAGCAAGGTGGGGGACATGGCTGGCGGAAAGAGCGGCGGGAGCCGCAAGAAGGGCCCGAGCAAGGGCACGGGCGGGCACGTCCGCCGCGCCCTGGAGGGCAAGGGGCCGACGCCCCCCGCGAGCATGCGCCCGTGGTTCTCGGACAAGAAGCGGCGCGAGGCCCGTGCGACGGGCAAGGCCGCCCCGGCCCCCGCCGCGCGCGGCGGCGGCCGCACCCCGTCCAGGACGCGGTCCGCCGACGCCCCCGAGGTGGTCAGCGGCCGCAACCCGGTGGTGGAGGCGCTGCGGGCGCGGGTGCCTGCGACGGCGCTCTACGTCGCCCAGCGCATCGACAACGACGACCGCGTGCGTGAGTCGATCAAGCTGGCGGCCGACCGGGGCATCGCGCTCATGGAGGCGGCCCGCTCCGAGCTGGACCGGCTCACCGACGGCGCCTCCCACCAGGGCCTGGTGCTCAAGGTCCCGGCCTACTCCTACGCCCACCCCGACGACCTGCTCGACCGGGCCAGGGAGGCCGCCGAGACGCCGCTGATCGTGGCGCTGGACGGCGTGACCGACCCCCGCAACCTGGGCGCGATCGTGCGCTCGGCGGCGGCGTTCGGCGCGCACGGCCTGCTCGTGCCGTCCCGCCGCTCGGCCGGGGTCACCGCCTCGGCTTGGAAGACCTCCGCAGGCACGCTGGCGAGCACCCCCGTGGCCCGCGCGGTCAACCTGACCCGGGCCCTTGAGGAGTACCGCGAGCGCGGCCTGTTCGTCATCGGCCTCGACGGCGAGGGCGACGTCGACATCGACGCGGTGGACCTCGCGGCGGACCCGCTCGTGATCGTGGTGGGCTCGGAGGGCAAGGGGTTGTCGCGGCTCGTCCGCGAGTCCTGCGACCAGGTCGTGCGGATCCCGATGGGGGCCGCCGCCGAGTCGCTCAACGCCGGGGTCGCCGCGGGCATCGCCCTGTACGAGGTTGCCCGTAAGCGGCGTGGAGGGCACTAGACTTCGTGGCACCCGCCGACGTAGCTCAATCGGCAGAGCAGCCGCCTTGTAAGCGGCAGGTTAGGGGTTCGATTCCCCTCGTCGGCTCTCGACTTCCCTCTCCGCGTCCTCCTGTACGGCGGGCGTGCGCGCGCAGTTCCCCCGCATCGTCGTCGTCTGAGGAGGTGCTCGGGTGGCCGGGCCCCTGGTCTCCGTGATCATCGCGGTGTACAACGCCGAGCCGTTCCTGCGCGAGTGCCTGGACTCGGTGCTCGCCCAGAGCATCGGGCACGACCGGATGGAGGTCATCGCGGTCGACGACGGCTCGCGCGACGCCGGCGGCGCGATCCTGGACGAGTACGCCGAGCGGCACCCGGGCGTGGTGCGCGTGGTGCACCAGGAGAACTCCGGCGGGCCGAGCAGGCCGCGCAACGTGGGCCTGGACATCGCCCGGGGCACCTACGTCTTCTTCCTGGACGCCGACGACTACCTGGGCACCGAGGCGCTGGAGCGCATGGTCGCGATGGCCGAGCGCAACGACTCCGACGTGGTGCTGGGCAAGATGGTCGGGGTGGGCGGCCGGTCGGTGCCCAAGAGCATGTTCACGGTCAACCGCGACCGGGCCGACCTCTTCAAGCACGGCGTCTACAACACCCTGTCGCCGACCAAGCTGTTCCGCCGCGAGCTGATCGAGCGCCTGGGCCTCCGCTTCCCGGAGAACGTGCGCTCGGGCGAGGACCAGCCGTTCACCGCGCGGGTCTACTTCAACGCCAAGGTGATCTCGGTGGTCGCCGACTACCCCTGCTACTACGCGACCCACCGCGAGGGGCACGTCAGCGCGACCCAGTCGCCCATCCACCCGCTGGAGCGCATGCCGCAGACGGCCGAGGTGATGGAGCTGGTCGCGGGGCACACCGACCCGGGCGAGAACCGCGACCGGCTGATGCTGCGGCACATCCGGCTGGAGGTGCTGAGCCGGTTCAACCTGCGCTGGGCCGAGTGGCCGCCGGAGGAGCGCGAGGCCGTCTTCAACGCCGCCAAGCCCCTGATCGACGCCTGGCACACCGACTGGATCCAGGAGCGGCTGGGCCCCTGGGACCGGCTGCGGGCGTACTGCCTGCGCCACGGGCTGCTGCCGGAGCTGACCGACATCGCCCTGTGCCCGGCGTACGAGGCCGAGGCGGACGTCACGGTGGAGGACGGGCGGGTCTTCGCCGGATACCCGCACTTCCGCGACGGGAGCGGCATCCCCGACGAGTGCTTCGAGCTGACCCACCAGGTCAAGGCGCGGCACTGGCTGGAGGAGGCCACGATCGACGGCCCGGTCCTCTACATGCGCGGCCACGCCTACCTGTCGGTGATCGGGGTGGACGGCGGCGAGGTCGAGATCGTGCTGCGCGACCCCAAGTCCGAGACCGAGCACCGGTTCCCGGTGGTCACCGTGGACACCCCCGACCTCAAGCCGAGCCGGCACGCCTACCCGCACGCCGGCTTCCGCGTCGCGATCGACCTGGCCACGGCCGGGGCGGGCCGCCCGCTGCCCCGGGGCACGTGGAACATCTCGGTGAGCATCGAGTCCCGCGGGCTGCGAAAGACGGTGCGGCTGGGCCCCAAGCGCGCGCCGGAGACGGCCTCCAACGTCACGCGGGGCCAGGTGCGCCGCGGCTTCCTGCGCGACTCGGCCCACTTGAGCTACGACGGCAAGGGCAACCTGCGGCTGACGATCGCCCAGTCGGCCACGACCCAGAAGGCCAAGCGGGTCGCCCGCAGGTATTTCTCCGGCATCCGTCGCCTTATGGCCCGTTCCGGAAGTACGGTGCGACAGAGGAGTAGTTAACCCGAGGACGCGGGGGCGCGTGTGGGGGAGACACCGGCTGTCACTGTCATCACTCCGGTTCACAACGCCGCGCGCTATCTGAAACAGTGCGTCGATTCCGTGCTCGACCAGACGATCGGGATCGGCGAGCTGGAGATCATCCTCGTGGACGACGGGTCCACGGACGGCAGCGGCGAGCTGATCGACGACTACGCCCGCCGGTACCCCGGGGTGGTGCGGGTCTTCCACCACGACGAGCCCTCGGGCGGCCCCGGCAGGCCCCGGAACACCGCGCTGGACCTGGGCCCGCGCGGGGAGTACGTCTTCTTCCTGGACGCCGACGACTGGCTGGGCGACGAGGCGCTGGAACGCCTGGTGGCCGCCGCCCGCAGGTGGGGCTCGGACGTGGTGCTGGCCAAGATGGTGGGGGTGGGCGGCTACCCGGTGCCGGTCACGATGTTCCGCCACGACCAGCCCAGGGCCGACCTGTTCACCTCGCGGGTCTACTGGTCGCTCAGCGCGTGCAAGCTGTGGCGGCGGGAGCTGATCGCCGGCCTGCGCTTCCCGCACCACTACGGGGAGGACCAGCTCTTCAGCACGCGGGCCTACCTGGCGGCCGAGACGATCTCGGTGCTGGCGAGCTACGACTGCCTCTACCTCCGGGGCCGCGAGGACGGCGGGAACATGACCGCCGGGCCCGTGGACCAGGTCGCCAGGGTCGGGCACTACGACGAGATCTGCGAGCTGATCACGTCGTCCGTCCCACCCGGCGAAGGACGAAATTTCATGATCTATCGGAATCTCGTCCACGGGCCGCTCGGCCGGTTCGGCGACCGCTACCTCGCCCAGTCGCGCGAGGAGAAGGAACGCCTGGTCGAGGCCGTCGCCGCGTCCCTCGGCCGGTGGCTGGACGACGGGATCCGCGCGCGCATGTCGCCGTACCACCGGTTGCGCGCCTACTGCGTCGAGCACCGCCTGCTCGGGCTGCTCGACGAGATCGTGGCCGCCCGCAACGTCCCCGTGCGCGCCGAGCACGACCGCCTCTTCCAGCTCTACCCCGGGTTCCGCGAGGCCGGCGTGCCCGACACCTGCTACGACGCCACGCGCGCCATCCCGCTCTGGCGCCGTCTCACGTCGCTGGACTGGACGGCGGACGGCCGCCTGGCCGTGGGCTGGGAGGCGGGGCTCACCGGCGTGGCCGCCGACGACGTGCGGCTGACGCTCACCGAGCGCGAGACGGGCGAGATCCTGGAGCCGGGCCCCGGCCCGCTGGACCCCGCCCGGCTGACCCCCGGGGTGTGGGACGTGTCCGTCGCGGTGCGCGTGGCGGCGGTCGAGCGCACCGGCAGGCTCGGCGCGGACCGCGACCACGAGCGCACCGAGGTCCCCCCGCCCCGCCTCGCCGCCGGGCACGTCGCGCAGCCGTACTACACCGACCCCTACGGCAACCTGTCCATCGACGTCGGCGAGCGCGTGTTCCCGCTGGCGCGGGCCGTACGGCTGACGCGGGTGACCCCGGACGCCGCCGGGAGGCTCGCCGTGGAGTGGGAGGTCACCTTCGGGCGGCGGCCGGCGCCGGCGGGAGCCGTACGCGCCCTGGTGTGGCGGCGCGAGGGGGACGGCGCGCGGGTGCGGGCGGAGGCGGCCGAACCGGGGTCGGCGGCGGTGGAGTTCCCCGGCCCTGGCGTGTGGCACGCGTACGCCGAGGTGGCCCTGGGGGAGGAGACCAGGCTGGTGCGCGCGGGCGAACGCCGCGCGGCGGGGAAGGCGACGCGGCCACCCGCGTACAAGACGCGGGCCGGGGCGCGCAGGTGCGTCGCGCGGACCGGGTACGACGACGGCGGGCTGAGCGTCAGCGTCGAGCCGCTGCTCCGCGCCCGCCTGCGCAAACTGGTGCGAACCATCCTCCGCTGACACGCCGGTCGCGGGGCGGCGGGAACCGAAACGTCGCGAGGGCTTTACCGGAGCCCTCCGGGATCTATCCTTGCTCGCGTGACCGAAGGGAAACGGGTGCGGGTAAGCGTCATCATTCCGGTGTACAACTGCCGGTCATACCTGCCCAAAAGCGTGGATTCCGTGCTCGGGCAGACGATCGGCACCGACGCGCTGGAGCTCATCCTCGTGGACGACGGGTCCACGGACGGCTCCGCCGAGCTGGTGGACGAGTACGCCGCCGCCCATCCGGAGATCGTGCGCGTCCACCACCACGACGCGCCCTCGGGCGGTCCCGGCCGCCCGCGGAACACCGCGCTGGACATGGGGCCGCGCGGCGACTACGTCTACTTCCTGGACGCCGACGACTGGCTGGGCGAGGACGCCCTCCGCCGCATGGTGAACAAGGCGGACAAGTGGGGCTCGGACATCCTGCTCGGCAAGATGATCAGCGTCTCCGGCTACCCCGCGCCGAAGTCCATGTTCGGCTACAACCAGCCCAAGGCCGACCTGTTCACGTCCAAGGTCTACTGGACGTGCTCGGCGACCAAGCTGTTCCGGCGTGAGCTGATCGACCGGCTGGAGCTGCGGTTCCCGCACCACTTCGGCGAGGACGAGCCCTTCACCACGCACGCCTACCTGCACGCCGAGACGATCTCGGTGCTGTCGGACTACGACTACGTCTTCATCCGCATGCGCGACGACGGCTCCAACATGGTCGCCGGGAGCGTGGACTACGTCGCCGGGGCGCAGCGCACCAAGTCCCTGATGGAGATGATCGTCGCGCACACCGAGCCGGGGCCCGGGCGCGACTTCATGGTCTACCGCAACGTCGTGCGCGGCTACCTGCGCTTCTTCGACGGGTACTGGCTGCGGCTGGACGAGTCCGAGCAGCGCAAGGTCGCCGAGGCCGTCCGCGCCGACCTGCCCGAATGGCTCACGCCGGGGGTGTGGGAGCGCCTGGACCCGGGCGCGCGCCTGCGGGCGCACCTCGTGCGGGAGGACCGGATCGAGGAGCTACGCCAGGTCGTGGCCGCCGAGGGCACCCCGCGCGTGCTCGTCGAGGGCGACCGGCTCTACCAGCTCCTGCCCGGCTTCCGTGAGTGGGGCGTGCCGGACGACCGCTACGACGCGACCAGGAAGCTCCCGCTCCAGCGCCGCCTCACCCGCCTGTCCTGGACCGCCGAGGGCGCCCTGGAGATCGCCGGCCACGCGTACATGGAGGGCCTGCCCGGCGAGGGCACCGAGATCGCCGTGCTGCTGACCGAGCGCGAGTCCAAGGCCGAGAAGCGGTTCGCCGTACGGCGTGAGCCCACCTCGGCCACGCCGGACGACGGGGTGGACTACGGCGACGCCGGGTTCGTCGCGGCCGTCGACCCGGGGGAGCTGGCCGACGGCGTGTGGGACGCCTTCCTGGTCTTCCGGGCCGGGGAGTTCGAGCGGACCGTGCGGTTCGGCTTCGAACGCGACGCGGACTCCACCGTGGGCACGCCGCGGCTGTCGCGCGAGCGCGTGGTCCAGCCGTACTACACCGAGCCCTACGGCAACCTGTCGATCGACGTGGGCGAGAACTCCTTCACCCTGGACAAGCACCTCAAGCTGACCAAGGCCGCCTGGGACGACCGGAACCGGCTCGTGGTCGGACTGGACGTCAAGTTCGGCCGCCAGCGGCCGCCCGCCTCGATCGTGCACTCCCTGGTGTGGCGGCGGCAGGACGGCGAGGGCGAGGTGCGGGTGCCCGCCACCGGCTTCAGCACGGCCGTCCCGATGCCCGAACGCCCCGGCACCTGGGCGTTGTACGCCGAGTTCGACCTGGGCGAGGGCAAGGCCGGGCTGCCGCTCGGGGCCGACAGGTCCGCCGGCAAGGCCACCGCGCCGGGTCCCCGCTCGTGGTGGCGCGGGCTGCGGGGCCGGGTCGCGCGGCCGGGCTACGAGGGCGCGTCACGGGACGGAAACCTCATCGTTGTGATCGAGTCGCTCATTCAGGCCAAGCTGTCCCGGATACTTAACTCTCGTACCAAGAGTTAGCCGCGGCACCAGGCGTCGCGGTGACCCCAGGGGGAGGGGAGTCGCGGTGCCGGACGTCAGCGTGATCGTGCCCGTCTACAACTGCCGGGAGTACCTCCCGCGCTGCATAGATTCGCTGGTCGGCCAGTCCATCGGGACCGGCCGGCTGGAGGTCGTGGCGGTGGACGACGGCTCGACGGACGGCAGCGCCGGCGTCCTGGACGAGTACGCCGCCCGGCACCCGGGCGTGGTCCGGGTGCTGCGCGAGCCGAACTCCGGCGGCCCGTCCCGGCCCCGGAACCTGGGGATCGAGCACGCCCGGGGCCGCTACGTCTTCTTCTGCGACGCGGACGACTGGCTGGGCCCGGAGGCGCTGGAGCGCATGGTCGCGATGGCCGACCGCAACGACTCCGACATCGTCCTGGGCAAGATCGTCGGGGTCGGGCGCTCGACGCCGGTCTCCATGTTCAAGATCGACCGGGAGCGCACGACCCTGCTCGACAGCACGGTCTACAACAGCCTGGCGATCTTCAAGCTGTTCCGCCGCGACTTCCTGGACCGGCACAAGCTGCGCTTCGACGAGGACCGCCGCCTGGGCGAGGACCTGCTGTTCGCCGCGCACGCCTACCTGCACGCCGAGGTCATCTCGGTCGTCGCCTCCCACGACTGCTACCACCTGGTCGGCCGCCCCGACGGCACCAGCATCACCCAGGAGGACTCCAGCCGGGATCCGCTGGCGCTCCTGCCGCTGATCCGCGAGCCCATCGATCTGATGGCCGCCCACGTCCCGCCCGGCGAGCTGCGCGACCACCTCCTGACCCGCCACTTCCGCTGGGACATCCTGGCCAAGCTCGACGACCGCTACGTCGCGTCGGACTCCGCTCGCCGTACGGCCCTGGCGGAGTCGGTCGCGGCGCTGTGCGGGGAGTGGCTCACGCCGGGCGTGCTGGACCGCCTGCCGCCGCTGGACCGCCTGCGCGTCCATTGTGCGCGCGAGGGCCTGCTCGACGAGCTGGCGGAGATCCTGACCGCGACCGCGGGGACGGCCTCGGTGCGCGACGGGCGGGCCTACGCGGGCCTGCCGTACCACGGAGACCCGCGCTTCCCCGACGAGCTGTTCGAGCTGCGGCGGCTGTACCTCTGGCGCCGCCTGGACGAGCTCGACTGGTCCGGCGACCGGCTGCGCCTGCGCGGCCACGCCTACATCGAGCACCTGGACCCGGACGGGAGCGAGATCGAGCTCGTCCTGCGGGACCGCGAGACCGACGAGACGCACGTCTACCCGGCCGAGTCCACCGGCCGCGACTTCACCTGCGAGATCGACCTCCCCGCCGCCCCCGGCCTGTGGGACGTCTCGGTCACCTCCCGCGTCTCCGGCATCGAGCGCACCGGCCGCCTGGGCGCCGACCGCGACGAGTCCCGCACCGGCCCGCCCGCCCGCGTCCTGCCCCAGGGCTTCACCGCGCACTACTACACGACCCCCTACGGCAACCTCACGATCGACATCGGCGGGCGCAAGGTCAGCCCCCGTCCCTCGGTACGGCTGACGCGGGCCGCGCGGATCGGCCGCCGCCTCCAGATCGAGGCGGCCCTGTCGATCTCCGGCCAGGCCCCGGGCGAGGGGACGCCGCTCGCCCTGCTCCTGGTCGAGCGGGCGACGGACGAGACGGTCAGGATCCCGGTCACCTCCGGCCCGTCCGGGCTCGCCGCGGTGCTGGACCCGATCCCCCTGGCGTCCGGCACGTGGGACGCCTACCTCTGGGCCGACCTGGGCGGCAACGGGCACCGCTGGCGCCTGCCCGTCTCAGGCGTCCCGCTCCCGGCCCCCGCGACCTGGCGGCAGGGCCTGCGGCTGCGCACGGCCCGGCCGTACGCCACGAACCCCCACGGCAACCTCTCCCTCAAGATCACCTCGCGGAGCCCGCTGAGCCTCCTGCGCCGCGCCCGCTGACACCCCCGCCCGGGCGGAGCGCGCCCGGGCGAGGGTGCGTCCGGGGCGGGGCGCGTCCCCGCCCCGGACGTCCGGACCGGCCGGGCTAGGCGGTGAAGCGGAAACCGCCGCGCTCGATGGGGTAGCGCCTGATGTCGGGGTTGAAGGCGGGGTCCGCGCAGTAGCTGGGAGGGCGGACGGGGCCGTTGTTCGTCTGGAGGGTCTCGATCCGGTCCGGGCGGCCCTCGATGATCTTGAGGTAGAAGGCGTGGTTGCGCACCGTGCCCTGCCCCTCGGGCACGACGGCGGTCACCAGCGCCGTGTCACCCGTGACGTTGACGCAGGTCACGTCGGCCCGGCCACGGCCGAGGAGCTTCCCGTCCGGCAGCAGGTGACGGTAGGTGAGCGCCCCGCGCGCGGTGCCGTCCGCGGCGACCCGGGCGTGGACGGCGAACCGGATCCGGTGCCCCTCGACGCCGGGCTCGTCGTAGGTGAAGTGCCCGACGCCGCCGATCCGGGCGCCGGGGGTGGCGGGCACGGGCGGCGGCATCCCCGGATCGCCCGCCCCCTTCCCCTGCGAGACGGTGACCGGCGCGACGGCGGCGGGCGGCCGGGCGGCGGCGGGCGAACCGGCGGCGGGCGATCCGGTGGCGCTCGCCGGTACGGCGGTGGCGACGGCGAGCGGCCCGGCCACGGCCAGGGCGGCGATGACGGCGACACTCGCGGGCCCGGCCGCGCGGGCCTGGCGGCGGACGAGACTTCGCATGCTGACTCCCTCGAGGTGAACGCCGGTGATCCGGCTCCTGACTCCACCCTCCGGGCGCGCCCGCGCCTCGCCCATGTGCCGATCGGCCCCTTTCCGGCGCGCCGGGACGGCCGGGACGTGCCGATCGGCACCCCCGCCCCGTACGGCCGGAGCCGGGCGCGCCCCGGCTAGCTCGCGGGCACGGCGAAGCCGTACGGCAGCTCCAGGCGGTGCGCGGCCAGCAGGGCGCTGTCGGCGAGCAGCTCGCGGGTGGGGCCGTCGGCCACGATCACCCCGCCGGACAGGATCAGGGACCGCTCGCAGAGCTCCAGGGCGTACGGCAGGTCGTGGGTGACCATCAGCACGGTCACGTCCAGGCTCCGCAGGATCTCGGCGAGCTCGCGGCGGGCCGCGGGGTCCAGGTTGGACGACGGCTCGTCGAGCACGAGGATCTCCGGCTCCATCGCCAGCACCGTCGCGACGGCCACCCGCCGCCGCTGCCCGAAGGACAGGTGGTGCGGCGCCCGGTCGATCTCGCCGAGCATGCCGACGCGGTCGAGGGCCCAGGTCACCCGCCGCTCCAGCTCCTCGCCGCGCAGTCCCAGGTTGGCCGGGCCGAAGGCGACGTCCTCGCGCACCGTCGGCATGAAGAGCTGGTCGTCCGGGTCCTGGAAGACCAGGCCCACCCGGCGGCGGATCTCCTTGAGGTTGGCCTTGGTCACCGGGAGGCCGCCCACGCTCACGCCGCCCAGGCCCGGCGTGAGGATGCCGTTGAGGTGCAGGACGAGCGTGGTCTTGCCGGCGCCGTTCGGGCCGAGCAGGGCCACCCGCTCGCCCCTGGCGACGGTCAGGTCCACGCCGAACAGGGCCTGCGTGCCGTCCGGGTACGCGTAGGCCAGGCCGCGCACCGCCAGCGATTCGGTCATCCCGCTCCCATCCCCGAGACTCCCATCCCCGGGACCCCGATCCCCGAGACCTCGATCCAGGCGGCGAGGGCCACGGCGCAGGCGGCTCCGGGGAGCGCCGCCGCCACGGCCCACTGCCGCGCGCTCGCCGGGGGATCGTAGAGCGCCGGCATGACCCCGTCGTAGCCCCGGCTCAGCATCGCCAGGTGCACCCGCTCGCCCCGCTCGTACGACCGGATGAACAGGGCCCCCGCGGACTTGGCCACGACGGGCAGGTGCCGCACGTCCCGCGCGGCGAAGCCCCGCGACTCCCGGGCGATCCGCATCCGGCGCATCTCGCCCAGGACCACGTCGGCGTACCGGAGCATGAACGTCGCGATCTGCACGAGCAGGGCGGGCAGCCGCAGCCGCCGCGCGCCCAGCAGCAGGGCGCGCGGCTCGGTGGTGGCCGCCAGCAGGATCGAGGCGGCCACGCCCAGGCTGGCCTTGGCCAGGATGTTCCAGCCCGCCCAGAGCCCTTCCACGCTCAGCTCCACGCCCCACAGCTCGGTGTACGGCCCCCGGCCGACGACCGGCAGCAGGACGGCGAACAGCACGAACGGCGTCTCGACGGCCATCCGCCGGACGACGAACGGCGGCGGCACCCGGGCGGCCGCCGCGACCAGCCCCAGCAGGACGGCGTGGCCCGCGAACGCCCAGAACGCCTCGCGCGGCGTGGAGACGACGGCCAGCGCGAACCCCAGCACCGCGAGCAGCTTGCACTGCGGGGGGAGCCGGTGGACGGGGGTGTCACCCGGCCGGTGGAGCCGACGCACCCGCGGTCACTGCCCGCGGCGCCGCACGACCCAGAACAGGCCCCCGGCCAGCACCAGCGTGACCGCGACGCCCGCCACGCCGGCCAGGCCGCCGGAGACCCGCTCGTTCTCGACCCCCCGCACGCCGTAGTCGGCCACGGGCGAGTCCGCCAGCGGATGGTCCTGCGCGCGCTCCAGGAAGCCGTGCTTCTCGGCGACGTATTCGAGGCCGTCCGGGCTGGAACTGGCGTAGAAGCTGACGATCCCGGCCAGGACGAGGGTGACCAGCACCCCTGCGATCATGAAACGCCTCATGGGTCAGGCTCCCTCGGTGCTCGTGGCGGTGCCCGGCGCGGGGCTCGGCGTGGGGCCCGGCGCGCCCGGCGTGGCGCGCAGGCGGAGCGGCGCGGTCAGCCCGCGCGCGCCGTACACCAGGTCGGGCCGGGCGGCCAGCACGGCGCCCACGGTCAGCGCGGTGATCAGCCCCTCGCCGACGCCGATGAGCAGGTGGATCCCGCCCATCGCGAGCGCGACCGTGCCGACGTCCAGCGCGGTGGTCCCGCCGATCGCGAACAGCCCGACGAACGCCAGCGCCGACGCCGGCACCGAGATCATCGCCGCGGCGAACGAGGCGGCGAGGAGGCCGGCACGGCCGCGTGGCAGCACCCTCGTGATCCCCCGGAGCACCCCCCAGGCGACGACCACGGTGACCAGGGCCATCAGCGTCACGTTGACCCCGATCGCGGTGAGCCCGCCGTCCGCGAACAGCAGTTGCACGAGGAGCACCGCGGTGACGCACAGGACCCCGGTGTACGGCCCCGCGAGTATCGCGGCCAGGGCCCCGCCGAGCAGGTGGCCGCTGGTCCCGGCGCCCACGGGGAAGTTGAGCATCTGCGCGGCGAAGATGAAGGCCGCGACCAGGCCGGCCAGGGGCGCGGTGCGGTCGTCCAGTTCCCGGCGGGCGCCGCGCAGGCAGACGGCCACGCCGGCCGCCGCGACGACGCCCGCTCCGATCGACACGGGGGTGGTGAAGAACCCATCGGGTACGTGCACGGTCCCCTCCGAGGTGTCCGCTCTACCCGGTCATGACCGGTGACGCACCGGTCATGAAACCGAGTACCAGTTGCGAGTCATTCGCAACAGTGACACTTCCGGATGAGGATCCGCCAGACCCGGTTCGGGGAGATCAGGGATAGTAGGCGGCCAGCCTTTCCTTGATCTTGGCCACCGAGGCGGCGAAGGACGGCGGCGACTGCTCGCCGTCGCGGTAGTCGAGCAGGTCCATGGCGTACACCGCGCGTCCCTGGCGCACGACCACCGTCCAGAAGTGCTGGGTGATCGTGTGGTAGGGGTTGACGGCGGTGGTGAAGTGCCAGACGTCCACGCCGTCCGCGACGCCCACCTTGGCCATGTCGCGGATGTGCGTCCCGTGCTCGCCCGGCGGGTGCCGCTCCACGCACGTCGTCAGGTACTCCCGCCACCGGTTCTCGAAGGCCGCGGCCGCGGCGGCGTCAGGGAAGACCCACACGTCGTTGTAGTTGTAGAACCAGAGCGACGTGTCGAACCTCGCGCTCAGGCCGCCGGTCGCGCCGGTCGGCGCGCCGTACTCCCAGCAGATCGGCCCGGTGATCGCCGGTTCGAAGTAGGGGTTGATCCACGGGGCCTTCCAGGTGTCGCCGACCGGCGGCTGCTCCTCCTTCGTCAGGAGCACCCGCCGGTCCACGCTCTCCCCGGCCGGCGCGCTCGCCGTACGGCCCGCGGACGGCCCCGGGGCGTACGGCGAGGGCGCCTGCGGCGAGGGGGCGTGCGGCGAGGAGACGCGCGGTGAGGCGCTGGAGGGCGGGGACGGGGGCGGGGCGGCCGCCGCCGCGGGGGTGACATTGGCGAGGGTGACGGCGGCGACGGCCACGCCGGTCAGGGCGGCCCGGGCCGGGGAGAGGGGCATGCGGTTCTCCTCCGAGGACGACTCGATCACGTCGTCCCGATCATGCCCAAGGTCGTACAAATTTTAACGACCGTGATCGAAGCGAGACCGGGATCGCGCGGCCCCGGGCCGGGCCCGTCCGGGGCGGCTACTTCTTCTTCATCAGCTCCACGATGCTGGAGAAGCTATCCCCGGCGTGGCCGGCGTCCATCGCCCGGCGGAACAGGTCCACCACGGCGGCGGGGAGGGCGGTGTCCACGCCCGCGTCGGCGTTGGTGTGCAGGACGTGCTCCACGCTGGCCAGGCCCATGGCCAGGCGGTCCACGTCGCCCGTGTGGTCGCCGGCGTCGATCCGCGCGGCGTAGAACTCCTGGAACCCGGGCATGTCGGCCATGGTCTGGGTGGCGTGGGGCAGGATGTCGGCCGCCTTGAGGCCGTTCGCGTCGGCCAGCGCGATCGCCTGCCAGTAGCTCAGCATCGAGGTCCAGAACATGACCATGCCGATCTGGTAGTACAGCGCCGCCAGTCCCGGGTCCTCGCCGCGGTAGTCCGCCGAGGTCAGCACCTCCAGCGTCGCGCGATGGGCCTCGAACGCCCCGCCGGGGCCGCTGTAGAAGGTGGACGACTCCGGCCGGCCGATCCCCGAGGGCGGGACCGTGACGCCGCCGGTGAGGTGCACGCCGCCGTGGCCGGTGATCCAGCGCGCCCCCGCCCGGGTCTTCTCGGGGGTGTCCGAGCTGAGGTTGACCACGACCCGTCCGCGCAGGGCGTGCGCGGCGGGCTCCAGCACGGCGTACATCGCCTCGTAGTCGGTGAGGCTCAGGATCACCAGCTCGTTCGCCCGCAGCGCCTCCTCGGCGGTCCCCGCGCGGACGGCGCCGCGCTCGACCAGGGCGTCGGCGCGGGAGGGGGTGCGGTTCCAGACGGTCACCTCGTGCCCGGCGTCCAGGTAGGCGCCGGCCATCGCCTGCCCCATGGGGCCGAGTCCGATGACGGTGACGGGTCGCTTGTCACTCATGGGAAGTCCTCCGGATTGGATAGAGCGTTCTATCTAGTGAGGAGAGCGTAGCACGACTAAAACGCTCGTTCTAGTCGGGCGGGATCCAGGGGGCGGATACGGGAAATCCGGAGCCGTTGGGTTGAATCGGGCCGTCCGGGGTCCGGAGGCGAGCACAATGGAGCAGTACGACGGGGTGACGGCCCGATTTCGGACGGGGCGTGGCGTGGGCCTATGGTGAAGGTCGGCGCAACGGATGGTAAGGACCGTACGGCGTGGGTAAAAGTGCGGAACGCAGGGTGAGCATGCCTGATCACCGCGGAGGAGGCACCGGATGAAGCTGCGGCTGAAGCGTCACTCGGTCGGTGACGCGGTGGTCGTCACGGCCTTCGGGGAACTGGATCTGTTCACCGCCCCGTTGCTCCGCGAGGAGGCCACCGAGGCCATCGAGAACGACGGGTCGCGGCTGGTGCTCGACCTGAGCGGCGTGGACTTCATGGACTCCAGCGGCCTGTCCGCCCTCATCGAGGCGTGGCGGGTCGCCTCGGCGGCCGGGGGCGCGGTCACGCTCGCCGGCCCCCAGGAGCCCGTGGCCCGGGTGCTCAGCACCACCGGCCTCGACCGCCGCCTGCCGGTCTACCCCGACGTCGAGACGGCCATCGCGGCAAACACCAAGTAAGTGACGCGCCTCACTCTCCCCCCGATGTAGAACTTCATTCGGTTGACGCAGTAATCTCCGCTCATGGACGTGAACGGAGCAGCAGCAATCATCTCGGGTGGCGCGAGCGGGCTCGGTGAGGCCACGGCGCGCGCGCTGGCGGCGGCCGGGGCGACCGTCGTGATCGCCGACGTCAACGAGGAGCGGGGCAAGGCCCTGGCCGACGAGCTGGGCGGCGTCTTCGCCAAGACCGACGTGCGCGACGAGGCGCAGGTCCAGGCCGCCGTGGACGCGGCGGTGGCGACCGGCAAGCCCCTGCGCGTCGTGGTCAACAGCGCCGGCATCGGCTGGGCGACCCGCACCGTCGCCCGCGACGGCAGCCCGCACCCGCTGGAGCCGTACAAGACCGTCATCGACATCAACCTCATCGGCACCTTCAACCTCATGCGCATCGGCGCGGCGGCGATCGCCAAGACCGAGCCGGTGGACGAGGACGGCCAGCGCGGCGTCGTGATCAACACGGCGTCCGTGGCCGCGCTGGAGGGCCAGACCGGGCAGATCGCCTACTCCGCCTCCAAGGGCGGCATCGTCGGCATGACCATCCCGGCCGCCCGCGACCTCGCCGCGATCGGCGTCCGCGTCAACACCATCTGCCCCGGCATCATCGACACCCCGATCTACGGTCAGGGCGAGATGGCCGAGGAGTTCAAGAAGAAGCTGGTCGCGCCGGTCGTCTTCCCCAAGCGCATGGGCCAGGCGGCCGAGTTCGCCCACCTGGTGAAGGCGCTCATCGAGAACGACTACATGAACGCCGAGACCATCCGGTTCGACGGCGGCATCCGCTTCCAGCCCAAGTGACCGCCTCCTCCTGACCGGAGCAGCCATGTCTGACGAGGTACTCGTAGAAGTCGAGGGCGGCGTCGCCGTACTCACGATCAACCGTCCGCAGGCGCGCAACGCGATCAACGGCGCGGTGGCGCGCGGGATCGCGGCGGCGCTGGACGAGCTGGACGAGCGCAAGGACGTGTCGGTGTACGTGCTCACCGGCGCGGGCGGCACGTTCAGCTCGGGGATGGACCTGAAGGGCTTCCTCACCGGGGACGTGCCGATCCACGAGACGCGCGGGTTCGCGGGCATCACCAACCAGCCGCCAAAGAAGCCGATCATCGCGGCGGTCGAGGGGTACGCCCTGGCGGGCGGGTGCGAGCTGGTCCTCGCGTGCGACCTGGTCGTGGCGGCCGAGGACGCCAAGTTCGGCGTGCCCGAGCCCAAGCGCGGCCTGGTCTGCGGCGCCGGCGGGCTGCTCCGCCTGCCCCGGCGCGTGCCGTACCACGTCGCGATGGAGATCATCCTGACCGGCGACCACTACCCGGCCTCGCGGATGTACGAGCTGGGCCTGGTCAACCGCGTCACCCCGTCCGGCGGCGCGCTGGAGGGCGCGCGGGAGCTGGCGGCCAAGATCGCGGCGAACGCCCCGCTCGCGCTGCTGGCCAGCAAGCGGGTCGTGGTCGAGTCGGCCGACTGGTCCCAGGACGAGATGTGGGACAGGCAGGGCGCGATCATCAACCCGGTGTTCGGCTCCAAGGACGCCATGGAGGGCGCGGCGGCGTTCGCCGAGAAGCGCGCCCCGGACTGGAAGGGCGAGTAGCCCCGGGCGCCCCGCCGGGATCGGCCGATCCCGGCGGGGGCCCAGTTCGTGATCGATCGTGCGCTCTTCGCTGAACCGCGAAGTACCTTGGGCGCATGGGCTACGTCACTCCTCCCGCCGGGCGCCGCCCCTCCTCCCCGGTCACGCGCGGCGCGGCGAGCGCCCTCCGGGTGGGCGTGCTCCTGGTCTCACTGGTCGCGGCGCTCTGGGCGATCGAGATCGTCGACTTCGTGCTCGGCAACCCGCTGGACGCCTACGGCATCCGCCCGTACACCACGGACGGCCTGATCGGCATCTTCCTGGCCCCGTTCCTGCACCTGGGCTTCGAGCACCTGATCGCCAACTCCTGGCCGCTGCTCGTGCTCGGCTTCATGGCGGCGCTGCGCGGCGTCGGCCGCTTCCTCGGCGCCTCCCTGGTGATCATCATGGTCAGCGGGATCGGCGTCTGGTTCACGAGCCCGCCGAACAGCGTCACCATCGGCGCGAGCGGCCTCGTCTTCGGCTACTTCGGATTCCTCCTCGCGCGCGGCGTCTTCGACCGCCGCACGCTCGACATCGCGCTCGCCATCGTCGTCGTCCTGCTCTACGGCGGCATCATCTGGGGCGTCCTGCCCACGCAGGAGGGCGTGTCCTGGCAGGGCCACCTGTTCGGCCTGCTGGGCGGCGTCCTCGCCGGCTGGGTCTTCCGCCGCCCCCGCGCGCGCCCCGCCCCCTACCCCACCGGCCCGTCGCCCTACAGCTAGCCCCTGACGCCCCTGCCCGTGCCGTACGGCTCGCTCCCGCCGCACGGCACGGGGGCGGTACGGCTCGCGCCCGCCGTACGGCGTGGGGCGGTACGGCGGGCGCCAGCCGCACGGGACGGGTGGCGCGGGGCGGGGCGGGTCAGTGGGAGGCGAGTTCGGGCTCCGCGCCGGAGGAACGCGGGCGCTCGGCCGGGGCGCGGTGCGGCTGCGCGTGGCCGTGGCCGCCGGGGGGCGTCATGATGCGGTCGATGAGCGCCAGGGCGATCGCGGAGGCGACGAACGCCAGGTGGATGATCGTCTGCCACATCATGGTCTGCGGCGGGACCTTGGCCGCGTTGATGAACGTCTGGAGCAGGTGGACCGACGAGATCCCGATGATCGCGGTGGCCAGCTTGACCTTCAGCACGTTGGCGTTGACGTGCGACAGCCACTCGGGCTCGTCCGGGTGCCCGTCGATCCGCACGCGCGAGACGAACGTCTCGTATCCGCCCACGATCACCATGATGAGCAGGTTGGCGATCATCACGACGTCCACCAGGCCCAGCACCGTGAGCATGATGACCTTCTCGCGCTCCCCGGCCGGCAGCCCGCCGCTGAACGTCACGTCCAGCAGGTGCCACAGTTCGAGCATGAAGTTGCAGACGTAGGCCCCCTGGGCCACGATCAGCCCCACGTACAGCGGCGCCTGGAGCCATCGGCTGGCGAAGAGCAACTGGCCGAGGGTGCGGCCGCGCAGAGAGCTCCGGTTGTCGGTCGTCACAGGTGTTACCTCTGGTGCTTTTCGGGGCAGTCGGTGATCAAGCCTATTGCGAAGATTGTCAACCTTTGCCGATGCCGGGGCGGCGGGCGGCGGTCAGCCTCCTAGATGCCCGGACGATCCCGTGCGAAGGGAACCTCGATGGCGGCACCCACACGTCTCCTCGCCGCGCTCGGCACGGCGGCGGCCTGCCTGATCGCGATCGCGCCACCCGCGGCGGCAGCGCCGTACACCCCCGGCGCGCCGGGGCTCGGGGACTCCTACTTCCCCGAACTCGGCAACGGAGGCTACGACGTCAAGCACTACGACCTGGACCTGGCGTACGACCCGGCCACCGACCGGCTGGAGGGCAGCGCCAAGATCGCGGCCGCGGCCACCCAGCGCCTGTCCCGCTTCAACCTCGACCTGCACGGCATGACCGTCTCCGAGGTGCGCGTCAACGGCGCCCCCGCGAGGTTCACCCGTGAGGCCGACGAACTGGTCATCACCCCGCGGACCGGGCTGAAGAAGAACCGGCCCTTCACGGTCTCGGTGAAGTACGGCGGCGTGCCGCAGACCCGCGGCGGCCCGATCATCTTCGGCCTGCCGTACGGCTGGGTCCACACCGACGACGGGGCGGTCGTGGTCTGCGAGCCGAACGGCGCGAACACGTGGTACCCGGCCAACGACCACCCCAAGGACAAGGCCACGTTCACGGTCACGATGACCGTGCCCAAGGGCCTGGCGGCCATCGGCAACGGCCGGCTGCTGGCCCAGCGCGACCGGGGCGACAAGACCAGCTTCACCTGGTTCGAGGACCGCCCGATGGCGACCTACCTGGCCACGGCCACGATCGGCAAGTTCAACGTGAGCACCACGCGGACGCGCAAGGGGATCTGGCAGCTCGACGCTGTGGACCCCGACGCCGCCGCGCACCCCGACGCGATCGCGACCCCGGCCGCGACCAGCCAGTCCACCGACGAGCTGGCCGACGTCTACGGGCCGTACCCGTTCACGACGACGGGCTCGATCACCGACGACAACGAGGCCGGCCGCCTGGGGTACGCCCTGGAGACCCAGAGCCGCCCCGTCTACACCCGGCCGCGCAACTTCACCACGGTCGTCCACGAGATCGCGCACCAGTGGTTCGGCAACAGCGTGTCCGTCCGGGACTGGAAGCACATCTGGCTGAACGAGGGCTTCGCGCGCTTCGTCCAGTGGTACTGGGACGAGACCCACGGCGGCATCCCCGCCCAGCAGGCCTTCCTCAACGCCTACAACTCCACCCCGGCCGACAACGTGTTCTGGACCTACCGGATCGGCGACCCGACCCGCGACCACATGTTCCAGAGCGCGGTCTACACCCGCGGTGGCATGACGCTCCAGCAGCTCCGCGTCAAGATCGGCGACGAGAAGTTCTTCACCGTCATGCGCCGCTGGACCGCCGAGCACAAGTACGGCACGGCGACCACCGACGAGTTCATCGACCTGGCCGAGAAGGTCTCGGGGCAGCAGCTCGACTCCTTCTTCCACACCTGGCTCTTCACCACGACCAAGCCCACCACCTGGTGATTTCGGCCGGCGTGTCCGGCCGGTGACCCCGGCCGCACGGCGGGCGTCCGGCGCGGGCGCCCGCCGTGCCCTTGACGTGGCCGTTCCGAGAGAGGATCACGAAACGGTCACGAACGGCCAATCGGGGCCGGTAGCATGTGCGCAGGTTTCAGCCGCCCGGAACCCCCCGAACGCCCGACCGGGGTCTTCTCGTCGAGGTCAGTGATCTGTGCGCGAATATCTTCTGATGGCGGTGGTCGCCGCCGCGGTCACCTTCGTCCTCGTCCCCCCGGTGCGCCGCCTGGCCGTACGGCTCGGCGCGGTGCCGGCCATCCGCGACCGCGACGTCCACACCGACCCGACCCCCCGGCTGGGCGGGCTCGCGATGTACGGCGGGCTCGTCGCGGGGCTCGTCGTCGCGAGCCTGGTGCCCCACGCGGGCAGGGCGCTGGCGGACCCGGAGACCGCCGGCGGCAACACCGTCGTCGCCCTCATCGCGGGCGGCGGCCTGATCACCCTCCTCGGCTTCCTGGACGACTGGCGGGGCATGGACCCGTTCGTCAAGCTCGCCGGGCAGCTCGGGGCCGGGCTCGTGCTCGCGACCTGCGGGCTCGCGCTGCCGTGGATCCCGCTGCCCGACTCGCTCGGCGGCAGCTACTCCCTGGACAGCCTGCTGTCCCCGGCGGTCACCGTGCTCGTCGTGGTCGTGGTGATCAACGCCATCAACTTCGTGGACGGGCTGGACGGCCTGGCGGCGGGCATCGTCGGCATCTCCGCGCTGGTCACCTGGGCCTACTCGCTGGTGCTGTCCTGGGACCAGCAGGACAGCCGGATCAACGTCACCGCGGCGGTCACGTCCGTCCTCATCGGGGTCTGCGCCGGCTTCATCCCGCACAACTTCCACCCCGCGCGCATCTTCATGGGCGACACCGGCGCGATGCTGATCGGGCTGGTCCTGGCCTCCTCGATGATCACGATCATCCCGCAGATCCCCTCGGCGGACTCCACCGCGCTGAACCGTTTCCCGGTCCTGCTCCCGCTGCTGCTGCCGCTCGCGGTGATGGTGCTGCCGCTGATGGACCTGCTGTTCGCGGTGGTGCGGCGGCTGTCGCGGGGCATGTCGCCGTTCGCGCCCGACCGCGGGCACCTGCACCACCGGCTGCTGGACATCGGGCACTCGCACCGGCGCACGGTCCTGATCATGTACGCGTGGACGTTCCTGTTCGGCGCGGCGGTCGTGGGCCTGTCGGTCACCCGGGTGCCGTTCGTCTTCTTCCCGGTCACGGTCGCGCTGGCGCTCGGCCTGCTGTGGCACATGGCCTCCCCCCGCTGGAGGGCCCGCCGCCGCCTCCGCACGGCGGCGCCGCCTGCCCTGGCCTCCGAGCCCGCTCCCGTGCCGGCGCCGCCGGTCCCGCCCGCTCATGCCGTACGCCAGGGTGGCGGACCGTCCCGGGACGAGGTCGTACGGCAGGGCGGCGTCGCGCGGTAGGGGCGGCGTCCGCGCGGTAGGAGCCGCGGCGCCGTGCCCCCGCCGTACGGGTAGGAACGGGGGCGGGCCCGGAGCCCCGCCCGGGTCCGGCGGCCGGTCGCCTGCCGGGCGGCGCCCTCGGTTTCCGTGTTGGAAAGTCTAGTCTTGACGAGTTGGAAAGTCTGGGCGACAGTTTCCAGTATGGAAACCAACGAGGGCATCGGGCGCCCCACGCCCGAGGAGGCCGCCGCCGCGCTCGCGGCCGCCGACGAGGCGGGCGCCGCGGGGGACACCCCGTTCCCCGGATGGGCCTTTCCCGCCACCGCGGTCCTGCTGGCCGCGGTCATGCTGCTCCAGGCCGACTGGTGGCATCCGGCCGTCGGCGCGGTCGCCGCGCTGGCCGTGCTCGCCGGTCTGCTGTTCGCGGTGAGCGCCGGAGAGCGGCGCGACCGCCGCCTCGGCGTCAAGCCGCGCGTCTCTCCCGCCGACCAGGTGGCGCTGGCCCTGCCGGTGGCGCTCCTCTGGGTCGCCGGGCAGTTCCTCGACGAGGGGCGGCCCTGGCTGTGGGCCGTCCTCGCCGCCATCACCGCGGTCTGGGTCCTCGGCTACGGAGCCTTCTGGACGCGGCGGGCGCGGCGCGCTCGATGAAGACCGAGGAAGGCCCGGCGGACGGCTTCGACGCCACCATCCACGCGCCGAACCGGCTGCGCATCTGCGCCCTGCTGGACCGGGTCCAGGAGGCCGAGTTCGCGGTGGTGCAGGAGCGGCTCGGGGTCAGCGCCTCCGTGCTGAGCAAGCACGTGAGCGTGCTGATGGACGCCGGATACGTCAAGCAGAACAAGGCGGTGCGGGACACCCGGCAGCGGGTGTGGCTCTCCCTCACCAGGTCCGGCCGCGCCGCCTACCGCGACCACATCGCCGCCCTCCGCGCGATCGTCGGGGAGGGGTGACGCGCCCGGTCCGCCCGGCCCGCCGCGGCGGGCGCGGCGGACCGGGCCGCCGCCCCGACGGGTCACGCCGCCGGTCACGCCTCCGGCGCAGTCCAGATGCGGCTGCGCAGGTCCATGCCGCGGATCACCTGGACGCGCCAGGGTTCGAGGCGCAGGACGTGGAGCTTGGGGTCGGCGGGGGACCGCCAGAAGCCGCCCAGGTCGTACCCCGCGCCGCGCGGGCTGCCGGCCCGGTAGAGGTCCCAGACCCGCCGCTTCACCTCCAGGTCCTCGACCCAGGAGGCCACCGCCTCGATGGCGACCGAGTTGTTGCCCGGCCGCCAGTACGAGAAGGAGGTGTTCGGGTTGCCGGCCAGGTGGGCGGCCTTGACCGGGGTCTTGTAGGTGGCCAGCCAGCCGCGCGGCCGCCCGCCGGCGTTCTCCCAGATGGGGATGAGGACGCGGGTGCGCGGGCGGTTCCGCGAGTCGATCGTGACCATGGTGGCGTACACGATGGCGCCGACGTAGGCGTTGAACTCGCTCTCGATCTCGGCGAAGGACCTGACGGCCAGGCTCATCGGACCGGCTCCTTCCGCAGGCCGGAGGCGCTGACGACGGCGGCCAGGACCGCGGCGGCGATGGGGACGGCCAGCGCGGCGCGGTACCCGCCGAGCAGGCCGGCGGGATCGGACCCGTCCGTGACGGCCACGATGACCGCGGTGCTGGCGGCGAGGCCGAGCGCGGCGCCGAACTGGAAGGAGGTGTAGAGCAGCCCCCCGGCCAGCCCCTGCTCGCTCTCCTCGACGCCCTCGGTGGCCACGATGGTGAGCGGCCCGTAGGCGAGGGCGAAGGCGACGCCCAGGATGATCATGGTGGGGAACATCGCCGGGTAGACGGTATCCGTCCCGATCGGCAGGAACAGCGCGTAGGACAGCACGGCCAGGACCAGCCCGCCCACGATGACCTTCGCGTTGCCGAAGCGGTCGACCAGCCGGGGCGTGAGGGTCGGGGCGAGGACGGCGTCAGCCCCGATCGCCAGCATGGCCAGGCTCGTCTCCAGCGAGCTCCAGCCGCGCAGTTCCTGCAGGTAGAGCACCGCGATGAACTGGAAGCCGAAGAACGCTCCGGCGAACAGCAGGCCCGCCAGGTTGGCCCGCACGAGCGGCCCCGAGCGCAGGATGCCCAGCCGGAGCAGCGGCGCGGGGGAGCGGCGCTCGATCACGACGAACAGGGCGATGAGGGCGAGCCCCGCGGCGACGATGGCGGCGGTCCAGCCGATCTCCACGTGGGCGGCCCGCTCGACGCCGAGCACCAGCAGCATGATCGCGGCGGTGATGGTGAGCGCGCCCCACACGTCCACGCGCCGGTCGGCGGGGCGCTCCGCCGGGGTCTTCGGGATCAGCGGCACCGCCAGCGCGAGGATGACCAGCGCCAGAACGGCCGGCGCGAACAGCACCAGCCGCCAGTTCACGGCGGCCAGCAGCCCGCCGAGGACCAGCCCGAGCGAGAAGCCCCCGGCCGCGGTGCCGGAGTAGACCAGCAGCGCCCGGTTGCGCTGCGGCCCCTCGGGGAAGCTCGTGGTGATGATCGACAGTCCGGCCGGGGTCATGACGGCGGCGGCGACGCCCGCCACGAAACGGGCCGCGATGAGCGTCCAGCCCTCGCCGGCCATCCCGCCCAGCGCGGACACGACGAGGAAGACCGCGAGCCAGGCCAGGAACATGCGGCGGCGCCCGAACAGGTCGGCCGCCCTGCCGCCGACCAGCATGAACCCGCCGTAGCCCAGGACGTAGGCGCTGATCACCCACTGCAGCTCACCGGTGGTCAGGCCGAGGTCGGCGCGGATCGCGGGCAGCGCCACGTTGAGCATGGCGACGTTGATGCCCTCCAGGAAGATCGCCCCGCACAGGACGAGCAGCATCCCCCAGGCCCGGGGCGTCAGGCGCGGCGACGGCGCCGGGCGTTCGACGACGGTGGTCACAAGAATCTCTCCCACGGTTCTCTTTGGTAACGCAGGAATCTTGCGTCACCATTGGGAGTCATGGAAGACGGCACTTCAAAGGCACCGGGTTACTGCACGGGAACCGAGGACGACCAGGCCAGACAGTGGGACGTCCGGGCGGACTGCGACGTCAGGCACATCCTCGACCGCGTGGCCGACAAGTGGTCGCTGCTCGTCATCGCCCTCCTCGACCGGCGGACGATGCGCTTCACCGAGCTGCGCCGCGCCGTGGACGGCGTGAGCCAGCGCATGCTCACGGTCACGCTGCGCCAACTGGAGCGGGACGGCCTGGTGAAGCGGACGGTCTACCCCGTGGTGCCGCCCCGGGTGGACTACGAGCTGACCCCGCTGGGCATCTCGCTCCACGAAGTGATCAAGACCCTGGTCATCTGGACCGAGGAGCACCAGCAGCAGATCTCCGCCGCCCGCTCCGAATACGACCGCCGAGCCGCCGAAGAGGAGCGCCTGCTCCAATCCACGACCCCCTGACCCCGCCCGGCCGGACGCTTCAACCACCGGGGTCCGGCCCGGCCGGTCCTCGTCGCGGTCTCGTCTGGCCTCTGGCTCGCGAGGGGCGTGGCTAGAGTGGGAATGACCAGCCGACGTTCGGAGGCGGCCGATGCCCGGTACGGAGACGATCGGTGAACGGCTGCGGGCCGTTCGCAAGCAGGTGGGGTTCACACAGCGAGAGCTGGCGCGGGCGTCAGGTGTCTCGCTTTCTCTGATTCGGCTGCTGGAGCAGGGGAGGCAGGAGGACACGCGGCTCGTGACGGTGCGGAAGCTGGCCGTGGCGCTCAAGGTCCCCACCACGACCCTGATCCTCGCGGACGCGCCCGAGCCGACACCGGAGACCATCGACCTCTGGGCTCCCGTACGGCGGGCGCTGCGGGAGCCGAAGCGGCAGCCGGACGAGGCGGTCACGGTGCAGAGCGTGGCGGCGGCGGTCGAGGCGGTCATGCCGTTGTTCCGGAGTGCTCGATACAGGGAACTGGCGGCGATCCTGCCGGGGTTGTTGCGGGACGCGGAGGCCTTGCCGGAGGGGGCGGAGGAGCGGCACGTGCGGTTGCGACTGCTGCAGCTCACCGGATGGCTGCTCACCCAGACGCAGCAGTTCGACGCCGCGGAGCACACGCTTCGCCGCGCTCTGGACATCGCCGGCGACCGTTTCGACGCCGCCGCTACCGTCAACACGCTTTCTTGGCTGATGCTGCGGAGCGGGCGGCTGACGGAGACCCGGCGGCTCGCCGTACGCTGGGCCGACGACATCGAGCCACGTCTCTCCCGTGCCACCCTGACGGAACTGGCCGTTTGGGGCTCTCTGCTGCTGCGCGTCAGCAACAACGCGTCCCGGGACAACCAGATGGGCGAGGCCAGGGACGCGATGCGGCTGGCCCAGGCGGCGGCCGTACGGGTGGGCAGGGAGTACGCCGCGCGGGAGGACGCCGTCCGAACCTTCGGGCCGACGACGGTGGCCCTGAAGCGCACCGAGAACGCGATGATCGAAGACTTGCCCGACAAGGTTCTCGCACTGGCGAGGGCCGTCCCGACCCAGGGGCTCCGGCCGACCACCGCCAACCTCAACCGGCACCGGCTGGACCTGGCCTTCGCCCATGCCAAGCTGCGGCATTACCCGCAGGCGCTGGAGGCGCTCCAGGCGATTCGGCGGGAGGCGCCGGAATGGCTCGTCCAGCAACGCTACGCGACCGACATCGTCCGGCACATCGTCGACAGACGGCGAACGCTGACAGATGAAATGCGGGATATCGCGGCATTTGTCGGCGTCCAGAATTAGTCGAAATACTGGGCCGCAGTCGCCCGGTGCTGATACTTCAGCCGCCCGGAGTTCGGAAGTACCAACGGCCTGATACTTCCGGCGGCACCGGCCTCAAGTGCCAATAACTGGGGCTGGCCTCCGCTTTTAGTGGGTGGTCGGATAGCGGCATGGCAGTGAATGAGGCGACGTCGAGCGCTTTCGAGGATTCAGACAGCGGCGAATTCCCTTGGGGGGAGTTCTCGGATGAGCGTGATCTCGGGTTCCTGCGCGATCTCATGGAGGAGGTCAACGCCGGGGGGCTGGTGGCGGTGATGGCGCGGGACAAGGAGCGGCGCCCGGTGTTGCGGGTGGTCGATCCGGAGGTGGCGGCGCTCGCGGAGAACGTCCGGTGCTCGGCGGGGCGGTTCTACTGGAGCTGGGGCGAGGAGATGGCGCCGGCCGGAGAGAAGGGCGAGGCCGCGCGGCTGCTGAGGAAGGTCCTGCGGGGATCGGCGGCCGGGTCGTGATCGGGATTCCCCCGCACCTTCGCCCGCTCGAAGAGCTGCGCGCGGAACTGTCCGCCCGGCACCTGATCCACGCCGAGCTGGACCCCGCTCAGCGGGCGCTCACCTATCGCCCGGCGGCGGCCTTCCCGGTGGACGTGTACCTCGACCGCACGCGATTCTGCTGGAATTTCAGCCGCCAGTCCTGCCCCGCCGACGATATTCCGCGGGCGGCCGTCCAGATCGCCGCCTACTTCAGATCCCGCGAACATATCTGACCCCCGGATTCCGCCGCCCACGGGAAAACACCCGCTCTGGAACGCCAGGTCCCCGGACCGGCTTTCCCCGGCGCCATGACGGGAAGGCATCCGGGTCGCGGTGACACACCGGCTGTCGCCGCGCCGGAAAAAGCGTTCCGGGGTACCCCTTCCCGGTCCGGGGCGCCCTTCCCCGGGCGGATACGCGAGAGCCGTACGGCCTCGGCCGGGGTGGCGGGGGCCGTACGGCTCGCGGGGACGATTAGAGGCGCTCCACGACGTAGTCGACGCAGGCCGTGAGGGCTTCCACGTCGGCGGGGTCGATGGAGGGGAACATGCCGATGCGGAGCTGGTTGCGGCCGAGCTTGCGGTAGGGCTCGGTGTCGACGATGCCGTTGGCGCGGAGCGTCTTGGCCACGGCGGAGGCGTCCACCTCGTCCTTGAAGTCGATGGTGCCGACGACGGACGAGCGCTGGGCGGGGTCGGCGACGAAGGGGGAGGTGTACTCCGTCTTCTCGGCCCAGGTGTACAGGCGGGAGGCGCTGTCGGCGGTGCGGGTCGTGGTGGCCGCGAGGCCGCCCAGGCCGTTCATCCAGTCGATCTGGTCGGCCAGGAGGAAGAGGGTGGCGACCGCCGGGGTGTTGTAGGTCTGGTTCTTGAGCGAGTTGTCCACGGCCGTGGGGAGGCTGAAGAACTCGGGGACGTAGCGGCCCGAGGCGGCGATCTCGTTGACCCGCTCCAGGGCCGCGGGGCTCATGAGGGCGATCCAGAGGCCGCCGTCGGCCGCGAAGCACTTCTGGGGGGCGAAGTAGTAGACGTCGAACTCCGACGCCTGGACCGGCAGGCCGCCGGCGCCGCTGGTGGCGTCCACCAGGACCAGGCCGTCCGCGGCCGGGCGGGCGATGGGCATGGCCACGCCGGTGGAGGTCTCGTTGTGGGTCAGGGCGTAGACGTCCACGCCCTCCTCCGGGCGCGCGGCCGGGTGGGTGCCGACCTCGGACTTGATGATCGTGGGCTCGGCCAGCCACGGGGCGCCCTTGGCCACGGCGGCGAACTTGGAGGAGAACTCGCCGAAGCTGAGGTGCTGCGACTTCTCGCGGATGAGGCCGAACGCGGCGATGTCCCAGAAGGCCGTGGTGCCGCCGTTGCCGAGCACCACCTCGTAACCCTCGGGCAGGTCGAACAGCCGCGACAGGCCCTCGCGCACGCGCCCCACGAGGGACTTGACGGGCGCCTGGCGGTGCGAGGTGCCCATGACCGCCGCGCCGGAGGAGGCGAGCGAGGCGAGCTGCTCGGGACGGACCTTGGAGGGCCCGCAGCCGAAACGGCCGTCCGCGGGCTTGATGTCTTCGGGGATAACGATGTCAGCCACCCTGCACAGCGTACTGACCTGCCGATACCGAGCGCGCCCGGGTCCGGATCCTGAGACCGAGAACTCCGGCGGCCATTCAGGCGTCTTTCAAATGACTGTTGACGATGAAGCCGCCAATCATCGCCAATAGTGCGATACATAGGGTTTCGCCCCGAGGCCCGAGGCTCGACACATCAGGACGTGACCGTGCCCCAGCCCAAGATGGACGATCTGTACGATCTGTTCGACGAGATCGTCCGCCGTCCCCCGGCCTTCACCGGCGGCCCGCTCTCCCGCCTCCTCGGCTTCCTCGGCCTGCGCGCCCGCCACCCCGGCGAGGGCGACCGCCCGCTGCCGCTGATCTGCTTCCACGTCGACGACGACGCCGCCGAGGCCCGCCGTACGGCCGGAGCCCGCCCGCCGGCCGCGCGCCCCGCGGCCGTGCGCGGGCCCATCTCCCTCGCGGGGGGAACCCGTACCGGGACGGGCGGGCCCCGCCGCCCGCGGTGGCGGGAGCGCCTGGCGGGACGCGGCGGGGAGGAGACCGCCGAGCAGGCCCGCTCCCGGGAGGCGGAGGACCCCGTCACGGTCCCCGAGGCCGGCACCGCGTCCGAGGTCGCCGTACGGCTCGCGCACTACTACAACGAGAAGGTTCCCTACACCGACATCAACGTCACCGCCCTCGGCGACCGCGACCAGCTCCGCGGCCTGCTGGTGAAGGCCTGCGGCGAGCTCGGCCGCACCGGGATCAGGCAGGTCGGCCCCGCGCCCCGGTTCCCGCTGGTGACGTTCCTGCTCTGGCTCTGCAACACCGAACCGCTCGGCGCCGGCTCCGGCGCGGCCAAGCTGGGCGAGCCGGGCGGCGACGAGGCCGCCAAGGCCCGCGAGATGCGCGAGCGGATCAGGAACCGCGGCCGCACCCAGCTCCTGCCCGGCATGAAACGGCGCGACAGCGTCATCGAGTACCTCGACCGCACGCTCGCCGCCTGGCTCGCCGGGGCGGCCGTCGTCGGGGCGACCCTGGGCAAGGTCGTCAGCGTCGTGGCGATGCTCGTCGTGCTGGTCGTGGGCGTCTCCGGCTGGCTGCTGCAGACCTGGATCCGCACCCGCGACTGGGCCGGCCGCCGCCGCTACGCCTGGTTCCTCGACCCGCGGCGCCAGCCGTACCTCGCGGGGAGCGGGTCCGGGCGGGGGCGGTTCGAGCGGTTCGCGGTGCGGGCGGTGGAGCGGCGGCACACCGAGGAGTTCGACAAGCTGCTCGTCCACGCCTTCCTGGAGGACCTGCGGCAGGCGTACCGCCGCCGGCGCCGCCGCCGCGCCCCCTGGGCCCGCACCGGTTACTGCGTGATGTGGCTGGACGCCGTGGAGCCCGGCGACGCCGGGGCGCGGTTCATGCGGCTGGTCAACACGGTCAGGGAGGAGACCGGCGAGATCGACCCGCTGGTCATCGTCAGCTCCGGCGAGCGCGACCCCGCCCCCAGGCCGGACCCGGTCCGGCCGTTCGCCGCCGGCATGCGGGACGCCAGGAAGGTCTACGAGCGCTGGCTGCGCCGGGCCACCCGGCCGTACGGCGGCGGCTACCTGTCGATCGGGCTGGCCCCGGGCAGCCACCGCCTCCTCGACGACAAGCGCGACCGCAAGCTGCCCCGCGTGCCGTTCCCGGCGCGCAGGCCGGTCCACTGGGCCGCCATCGGCACCCTCATGGCCGTGGCCATCGGATACGTCGGCCTCGACGCCTGGAACGACCTCAAGCACGCCGAGCGGGTCGAGGCGCAGCGGGCGAGGGACCGCGCGCAGTACTGCCTCAAGCCGGACATCGTGCGCGTCCGGGACCGGGGCGGGGAGGAGTGCGTCGGCGTCACGGACGGCGGGTTCGCGTTCGACCGGCTGATGGACCCGGTCCAGAAGGTCATCAAGCGGCAGAACGACGAGGTGGGGAACAAGCCGCACATCACGCTGGTGTACGCCGGGCCGATGAGCGTGCGGGACAAGGGCCGCGGCCTGCTCCCGGGGTCGCCGAGCGAGCTGGCCGGGATCGCCGCCCACCAGCGCGCCCGCAACAGCGCCCAGGAGCTCAAGCTCAAGGTGCTGGTCGCCAACGTCGGCGAGCGCTCGCGGTTCGCCGACACGGTCGCCAGGAGCATCGTGGACCGGGCCCGGCGGGACCCCTCGATCGTCGGCGTCGTGGGCCTGGGCCAGAGCGTGCTGGAGACGCAGCGCGCCATCCAGGCGCTGGCCGACGCGGGCCTGCCGATCGTGGGCACCGTGAACACCTACGACCGGACGGCCGAGACCGAGGTCGGCACCTCCCCGTTCTACTTCCGCGTCGCGCCCCCGAACTCCCGGCAGGCGGCCGCGGCGGCGTACTGGGCCAGGTCCGGGCTGCCGCGGGACGCGCGCGGCGGCGGGGCGTACAAGGCGAAGACCGCGGCCGTGCTCTACGACGCCTCGCCCAGCGACCTCTACAGCCCCAACCTGGCCCGGGACTTCCAGGCCAGCTTCGGCGAGCCGGCCGCCGAGCTGTTCCCCTATCGGGGCCAGGCCGAGCTCCAGCAGGCCGTGGACCAGGCCTGCAAGAAGCGGCCGGACCTGTACTACTACGCCGGGAGGGCGTCGGAGTTCCCCGCCTTCCTCAACGACCTGCGCTCCTCGACGTGCGGCGGCGAGGGCCGGCTCCACGTGCTCGCGGGCGACGACGTGAGCCGGTACGTCGCCAGCCACGGCAAGACGCTGGGCGGGGACGAGAGCCTGGTCCTGCACTACACGCCGCTGGCCGCCCGCCAGGCGTGGCAGGCGCCCTGGGTGGGACCCGACGTGCCCGCCCCCTCGTTCCTGCGCGAGCTGGACGCGATGCGCGACCAGATCGGGCCGGACATCGTCTCCTCCCAGAGCCACGCCATGCTCGGCCACGACGCGGCGCTGGCGTTCACCCAGGCGGCGCAGCGCGCGATGCGCCTGCAGCGCGGCAACACGCCCACGTACGGCACGGTGCTGTACGAGCTGCGCAACACCTACCTGGAGCAGGGCGCGACGTACGGCACGACCGGGCTGATCGACTTCGGCCGCGAGGCCCGCAGCCACGACCCGGTGAACAAGGCCGTCTTCCTGGTCCACGTCACCGGCGAGGAACAGCGCCTGGTGGCCGTCTGCGGCCGTCTCACGACCACCTCCGACCACCCCTGCGACATCCCCGCCGCCCCCCGCCCCGCCTCCTGAGCCGGCGGGAGCCGTACCGGGAGGGCCGTGAAAGCGCCGATCTCGCGCCCCGATCGGGAGGCGCGAGATCGGCGTGCTCGGATGGTACTGCTCAGAGCCGGTCGAGGACCTCGGACGCCCCGGGGACCTCGGTGACCGAGCGCTGCGGCGGGCCGACGTACTGGGCGCTGGGGCGGACGAGCCTGCCCGTGCGCTTCTGCTCCAGGATGTGGGCCGCCCACCCGGCCGTACGGGCGCAGGTGAACATGGACGTGAACATGTGCGCGGGGACCTCGGCGAAGTCGAGGATGACCGCGGCCCAGAACTCCACGTTGGTCGCGAGAACCCGGTCGGGCTTGCGCGCGTGCAGCTCCTCCAGCGCGGCCTTCTCCAGCGCCGCCGCGACCTCGTAGCGGGGCGCGCCCAGCTCCTTGGCCGTACGGCGGAGCACGCGGGCGCGCGGGTCCTCGGCGCGGTAGACGCGGTGGCCGAAGCCCATGAGCCGCTCGCCCTTGTCGAGCACCTGCTTGACGTAGGTCGTGGCGTCGCCGATCTTCTCGACGCCCTCGACCATGTGCAGCACGCGCGCCGGGGCGCCGCCGTGCAGCGGGCCGGACATCGCGCCGACCGCGCCGGACAGGGCGGCGGCCACGTCCGCGCCGGTCGAGGCGATGACGCGGGCGGTGAAGGTGGAGGCGTTCATGCCGTGCTCGGCGGCCGACGTCCAGTAGGCGTCGATCGCCTTGACGTGACGCGGGTCCGGCTCGCCCCGCCAGCGCACCATGAAGCGCTCGACGATGGTCTTGGCCTCGTTCACGCGGGACTCGGGCACCATCGGCACGCCGATGCCGCGGGCGGACTGCGCGACGAAGGACAGCGCCATGACCGAGGCGCGGGCCAGGTCGTCACGGGCCTGCTCGTCGCTGATGTCCAGAAGCGGCTTCAGACCCCACGCGGGAGCCAGCATCGCCAGGGCGCTCTGCACGTCGACGCGGATGTCGCCGCTGTGCACCGGGATGGGGTACGGCTCCGCCGGGGGCAGCCCGGGCTGGAACTTGTTGTCGACGAGCAGTCCCCACACGTTGCCGTAGGAGACGCGCCCGACGAGTTCCTCGATGTCGACGCCGCGGTACCGAAGGGCACCGCCTTCCTTGTCCGGTTCCGCGATCTCGGTCTCGAACGCGACGACGCCTTCGAGCCCGGGTTTGAAGTCGGACATTAGTGGGCCGCCTCCCTCTCCTTGTTCTGTCCCGGTGGTGTCAGGAACCTTGATGTCGAGATACCGGCGGGTCATATTCAACCCCCTGCCCGATGGTGGTCGTTCGGGGGGACCCCTCTAAGGAGGGGTGGGGTGCCCGCGTGTCCCCTCGTGGGGCGCGGGAGAATACCGACCCGTGGACGGCTCGAACAGCCCTGACGACCGGGGCGGACTGGACCTGGCGGCACTACGCCGAAACTACGACGCGGGAGGGCTGGACGAGTCCGGCCTGGCGGCCGACCCCGTGAAGCAATTCACGTCGTGGCTGTCCGACGTCCTGGCGGCCGGGCTGCCTGAGCCGAATGCGATGGTACTTGCCACGGCGACCCCCGAGGGACGCCCGAGCCAGCGAACGGTGCTGCTCAAGGACTACGGACCCGCCGGATTCGACTTCTTCACCAACTACGGGTCGCGCAAGGGGCGGCAGCTCGCGGCCAACCCGTGGGCGAGCCTCCTCTTCCCCTGGCACCCCCTGCACCGGCAGGTGATCGTCGAGGGCCGGGTCGAGCGGCTGTCGCGCGAGGAGAGCGAGGACTACTTCCGGTCCCGCCCGTACGGCTCCCGCCTGGGCGCGTGGGCGTCGCGCCAGTCCGAGGTGATCCCGGGCCGGGACGTCCTGGAGGAGCGGTACGCCGAACTCGCCGGGCGCTGGCCGGACGAGGTGCCGGCGCCGGACTTCTGGGGCGGCTTCCGGGTGGTGCCCGAGACCGTCGAGTTCTGGCAGGGGCGCCCCAACCGCCTGCACGACCGGCTGCGCTACCGGCGTGAGGGCGGCGCGTGGACCGTCGAGAGGCTGTCCCCGTGAGCGGTGAGCCCACGGCCCGCCGCGGCTGGCTGGCCGACGTGCGCCCGCTGCGGCACGCCGACTTCCGGCGGCTCTGGATCGGCCAGGGCGTGTCCTTCATCGGCCTGCAGCTCACCGGCGTGGCCCTGGCCCTGCAGGTCTTCGAGGTCACGCGCTCGTCCCTGTGGGTGGGCCTGCTCGGCCTGGCCAGCCTCGTCCCGCTGCTCGTCTTCGGCCTGTACGGCGGCGCCGTGGCCGACGCGGTGGACCGCCGCAGGCTGCTGCTCACCGGCTCCCTGGTGAGCTGGGGCGCGACGCTGGGCCTGCTCCTCAACACGGTGACCGGCCTCGACAACCCCGTGCTCATGCTCGTCCTGGCGGCCGTGCAGGCCACCGGGTTCGCGTTCACCTCGCCGACCCGCGGCGCGATCATCCCGCGGCTGCTCCCGGTCGAGCTGGTCCCCGCGGCGAACACGCTGAACTTCCTCGTCAGCAGCCTCGGCGCCGCCGTCGGGCCGCTGATCGGCGGCGTCGTGCTGGCCGGCGCGGGCTTCGAGGGCGCCTACGCCATCGACGCGGTCCTGTTCGCCGTGGGCCTCTACGCCGCCGTACGGCTCCCGCCGATCCCCCCGGCCGAGGGCGTCGGCAGGCCGGGCCTGCGCTCGGTGATCGAGGGCCTGCGGTACCTCGGCGGGCACCCCGTCGTGCTGATGTCGTTCGTCGTGGACATCTGCGCGATGGCGTTCGCGCTGCCCAAGGCGCTGTTCCCCGAGGTCGTCGCGGAGCGGTTCGGCGGCTCGCCCCTGGCGTACGGCTGGCTGTCGGCGGCGATCCCGATCGGGTCGGTGATCATGGGCCTGTTCTCCGGCTGGATCGGCCGGGTGAGCAGGCAGGGCCTCGCGCTGACGTTCGTGATCTGCCTGTGGGGGCTCGTCGTGGCCTGGGCGGGCGCGGTGTCCCAGCTCTGGCTGATGGTGCTGCTGCTGGCCGTGGGCGGGGCCGCCGACCTGGTGTCCTCCGTGTGGCGGCAGACGATCCTGCAGACCCACGCGCCCGACGAGATGCGCGGGCGCATGCAGGGGGTGTTCATCGTGGTCGTCGCGGGCGGGCCGCGCCTGGGCGACCTGCGGGCGGGGGCGGTGGCCACGGCGGCGGGCGTCACCGCGTCCTGGGTCGGCGGCGGGCTGCTGTGCGCGGCCGCCGTGCTCGCGGCGGGGTTCGCGGTGCCGGCCTTCCGGCGCTACCGGTCCGAGGCCGCGCACCCCGCCCGGTGACCGCCCGGCGCCCGGGCCCGCTCACTCGGGGCCCGGGCGCGCTCACTTGAGGGCCTGGGGCCGCTCGCTTGAGGGCCTGGGGCCCGCTCACTTGAGGGCCTGGGCCGCGACCCGCAGGTCGGAGAGGAACCCCTGGTACATCGCCTCCCGGTCGTCCCCGCGCAGGACGGCCGAGGGGTGGATGGTGGCCAGGATGAGACGGCCGTCCTCCCAGGGCAGGATCTGCCCGCGCCGCTCCGACACGCGGAACGACGAGCCGAGGAGCGCCTTCCCCGCCGTCGCGCCGAGTGTGATCGTCATCTCAGGCTCCACGCGTTCCAACTCCGCGTCCAGCCACGGGCGGCACGCTTTCATTTCTCCCACCGTCGGGGATTTGTGAATTCGCCGTTTGCCTTTTGTCGTGAACTTGAAGTGTTTGACGGCGTTGGTGACGTACACCTCGTCCCGATCTATCCCGGCCTCTTCGAGTGCGCGGTCCAGCATCCGGCCCGCCGGTCCGACGAACGGCGCCCCCTGGCGATCCTCCTGGTCACCGGGCTGCTCGCCGACCAGCATCACGCGCGCCGGGGCCCTGCCCTCGCCGAACACGGTCTGCGTCGCGTCGCGGAACAGGTCGCATCCCTGGCATGCTCGTGCCGCGTGCCGTAGACCTTCGAGATCCGCGCCGGCGGGCACGAACTCCGCCGCCGACCGGGCTTCGCCGCTTCTCGCCATCGCCGTCCGCCTCCCTGTAGCTGCCGGGACCCGCCGGTCACAGTGGTGCCGAGGATGGTTTCGCCTGCCGGAAGCGTTCCCAGTCCATGGCACATGAGACGTAGCATCGGGGCAGGACGGGAGGAGCTTTGACCGCACACGGCCTGATCGACACGACGGAGATGTATCTCCGTACGATCTACGAGCTTGAGGAAGAGGGGATCGTCCCCCTGCGCGCCCGCATCGCCGAGCGCCTGAAGCAGAGCGGACCCACGGTGAGCCAGACGGTCGCCCGCATGGAGCGGGACGGGCTGGTGAAGGTCGAGGGCGACCGCCATCTGACGATGACCGACCTGGGGCGCACGCTCGCGACGCGGGTCATGCGCAAGCACCGCCTGGCGGAGTGTCTGCTGACCGACGTGATCGGGCTGCCCTGGGAAGAGGTGCACATCGAGGCGTGCCGGTGGGAGCACGTCATGTCCGAGGCCGTCGAGGCCCGGCTGGTGTCCCTGCTGGAGAACCCCACCACGTGTCCCCACGGCAACCCCATCCCCGGCCTGTCGGAGCTGGGATTGGGGGATCGGGGTCAAGAGGAGGCAAGCGAAGAGTCCGTTTCCGCCATGACTGATGTGATTGGCGCGCGGGCCGTACCCGTTGTCGTTCGCCGAATTAGCGAACAAGTGCAAAGCGATCCCGCCGTGATGCTTAAACTCAAGCAAGTTGGGATACAACCCGGACGCGAGGTGACGCTCGCGGCGAGCGACGACGGTGTGCGGGTGACAGGTGGCGACGACGTCGATGAGAACCGCGCGGAGCTTCCGCGTGACGTCGCCGCACACGTGTTCGTCGCCAGACGCTGAGCGCTCCGCGCGCATCCCTTCCTCGTCAGACACCGGCGGGGCAGCCCGCGTCACCGTCTCAGCAGGAGCGACAGTGGCCCACCCGACAGCGGCCTTCCTCCGACCTCCGTGCGACCACATGGAGACGTGCCGATGAAACGCTGGGGTGACGTCTCGCGCGACACGGCCGACCCGCTTTCGGAGGTCGCGGTGCTGGACCAGATGGAGATGGCCGTCGTCGTCACCGACCGGTTCAGCAACATCCGCTACTGGAACCCGTTCGCGGAGAAGCTGTTCGGGCGGGGGAGGGGCGCGCCGGGGCGGACCGGCCCCGCGCGCTCGGTGCTCCAGCTCGGCATCGCCGAGAAGGACCACCCCCAGGCCGTGGAGCTGGCCCGCCACGTGCTCAAGGGCGGGATCTGGGAGGGCACCTTCGACGTCGTGCGCGGCGACGGCACGACGGTCTACGTCCGCGCCCAGGCCGTGCCCCTGCGGCACGCCTCCGGCGCGGTCACCGGCATCGTGATCACCGCCCGCGAGGCGCTGAAGAGCAACGAGCGCGAGAAGGACCGGTTCGGGCTGCTGGAGCGCATCGGCGAGCGCCTGGCCGGGTCGCTGTACGTCGAGGAGACGCTGCGCCGGGTCGCCGAGATGCTGGTGCCGCAGTTCGCCGACCACTGCTTCATCGACCTGGTCAAGGACCAGCGCCTGGTCCGCCGCGTCTCCCACCACGTGCCGGGGTTCCGGCCGCCGCCCGGCACGTGGAAGCCCGTCGGCGCGACCGTGTCGTACCCCCCGGGCCACTACTGCGACCTGGCGATGAAGCGCCAGGAGACGATCCTCGTCGAAGACCTCACGCTGGGCGGTTTCCCCCCGACCAGCCCCGGCAGCGCCGAGCTGTGCGGGGAGGTCGGCATGACCTCCGCGATCGCCGCCCCGCTGTGCGCGCGCGGGGAACTGCTCGGCCTGATGTACCTCGGGCTGTCGAGCGGCCTCACCGAGCGCGACACGCTCCACTACGACGCCTTCGACCGCGACTTCGTCGGCGCGATCGCGACCCGCGTGGCGGTGGCCGTGGACAACGCGCTGCTCTTCGAGGAGGAGCGGCACACCGCCGAGTCGTTCCAGACCCACCTGCTCCCGCGCGACCTGCCCACGCTCGACGGCCTCGACATCGCCGTGCGCTACTGCCCGGCCGCGCCGCTGGCCTCGCGCGGGCACGGCATCCAGACCCAGGTCGGCGGCGACTGGTACGACGTCATCCCGCTCTCCGCCGGCCGCGTCGGCATCGTCATCGGCGACGTCGAGGGCCGGGGCGCGAAGGCCGCCGCGATCATGGGCCAGCTCCGCGCCGCGCTGCGCGCCTTCGCCCAGGACGACAAGTCCCCGGCCGACATCCTGGCCCGGCTCGACGAGTGGGTGCGCGTCATCGCCGACCCCGAGCACGACGCCTACGGGGCGGACGTCAGCAGCCCGCCCATCGTCACCTGCCAGTACTTCGTCTACGACGCCTGGTCCCGGCAGCTCTCCTTCGCCAACGCCGGGCACGCCCCGCCGCTGGTCGTGATCGGCGACCAGGTGAGCGAGCTGGACATCGCCCACGTCGGCCAGCCGCTCGGCGTGCGCGCCTCGGGCATGCACCCCGAGCTGGTCTACAAGGAGCAGTCCGTGCGCCTGCCCGCAGGCGGCGCGCTGGTGCTCTACACCGACGGGCTCGTGGACCGCCGCCCCGCCCGCGACGCCGACACCAAGATCTACAGTGACGAGGAGTCGCTGCGGCTGCTGTGCGAGGCGATCGGCGAGGCGGCCGCGGACGGCGGGGTCGAGCAGGTCGCGGAGGCCGCCACCCGCGCGGTCCCCGGCGAGATCGACGACGACATGGCCATCCTCGTCGTCCGCTCCGACCCGGGCGACCTCATGATGCACGAGCGCACGTTCCCCGCCGAGCCGATCATGGTGGGGGAGGCCCGGCGCATGGCCGCCGAGACGTTCACGAGCTGGGGCATGAGCTCCGACCGCGGCGAACTCGCCTGCCTGCTGGTCTCCGAGGTCGTCACCAACGTCGTCCTGCACGCCAGCGCCGCCCCCGCCCCCCGCCGGGAACTCGTCCTGGACGGGCCGCCCCTGGGCTTCGACGAGGCGTGGGACCTGCCCGGCGGCGACGAGACCGCGCTGCCGCAGGCCAAGGAGTTCACCCTGCGGCTGCGGCGCGGCGGCCGGTCGATCTGGGTCGAGGTGTTCGACCAGGACCTGCGCCTGCCCCGCATCCGCAGCGCCGGGGAGAACGACGAGGGCGGCCGCGGCCTGTACCTCGTGGACCAGCTCGCCCGCCGCTGGGGCTCCCGCCCCACCGAGGAGGGCAAGGCCGTCTGGTTCGAGATCCCCATCTCCGGCCGCTGACCCCGCCCCCTTCGCCCCCTCGCCCCTCCTTTTCGTCCCTGCTTCTCGTCCGCCGTACGGCGTGAGCCCCGCGCGTTCGCCGTACGCCGTGGGCCCTCGCGCGTTCGCCGTACGGCGTGGGCCGTTCGCGCGTTCGCCAGGCCGGCGGCGGCCGTGGAACGTGGGGGCGGGCGGGTCCGCCGTACGGCTAGGCAGGGGCGGGGGCGGGTGCTTAGGTTGCGGGTATGGACCTGGCGTTCGAGCGGCGCGGCTCCGGGGCCCCGCTGGTGCTGCTGCACGGGATCGGGCACCACTGGCAGGGGTTCCTGCCGGTCATGGACCGGCTGGCGGCCGCGCGCGACGTGATCGCGGTGGACCTCCCCGGGTTCGGGGCGTCGCCGCCGCTGACCGAGGGCACGCCGTACACCGCCGAGACGCTCGCCGACGCGGTCGAGGCCTTCTGCGCGCGGCTCGGGGTGGAGCGGCCCCACGTGGCGGGGAACTCCCTGGGCGGGTACGTCGCGCTGGAACTGGCCGCGCGGGGGAGCGCCGCCTCGGCCACGGCCCTGTCGCCCACCGCGTTCTGGTCGCCGCCCGAGCGCGTCTACCTGACGACGGCGCTGCGCGCGATACGGCGCAGCGCGCGGTCGATGTCACCGCGCACGCTGTCCCGCCTGGCCGCTACCCCTGCCGGGCGCGCGGCGGCCTTCGGCCTCGTGGTCGCGCGGCCGGAACGGCTGTCGCCCGAGGCGGCGGCAGCGGCCACGGCGGCGCTGGCGGAGGCGATCGGGTTCGCCCCGACGCTGGCGTCGTTCGCCTCGATGCCGCCTCCGGCGCACCCCAAGGCGCCCGTGCTGATCGCCTGGGGCGACCGGGACCGGCTGATGCCGCGGCGGCAGGCGGTGCGCGCGGCCCGCTGGCTGGGCCAGCGGGTGATCCGGCTGCGCGGCTGCGGCCACGTGCCGATGAGCGACGATCCGGAGCTGGTGGCGCGGGTGCTGCTCGACGGCAGCTCGCACCGTTAGCGGCTGCCGACGGTCTGGCCGTACAGCGCGATCATCGTGAGCACGAAGACGATGATGATCCCCGCATAGCCGATCTTCTTCAGCCGCATGCGGCGCGCGGCCCAGTTGATCGCCCACGCGGTCAGGACCGCCAGGAAGATCAGCAGAACGATGCCGGAGTCCATGAGAGTGCCCTCCTCGCCCCCACCCTAATGCCGACATTCCAACACCAGACGGCAAAGCGACCGAACATCCCACCGAACCGGGACGGTGAGGCGGGCGTTCGCCGGCCCTGGAACCCGGCACCGTTCACCGGCGCGCGGAACCCAGATCGCCCCCGGCCACCGGGGGCACCCGCTCGTCGCGCGGGTCGGCCGCCCAGACGCGGGCCGTACGCCCGGCCGAGTCGTATCGGGGCCAGCCGGGGTCGCCGCAGGCCGCGAAGGACGTCCAGGCCCGGCGCACGCGCCCGGCGAACGCGGGGTACTCCGGCGGCGGCGGGGAGCCGAGCAGCCGGGCGGCGTACCGGGTGGCCTCGGTGCCGAAGACGACCGGGACGTCCACGCCGTGCGCCGCCCCGGCCGGCCCCCGCCAGGCGAAGTCGTACACCCAGGTGCGCCCCCCGGCCGAGGCGTGCGCGTCCGCCGCGCGCAGCGCCGGGATCCGCACGAGCGCGTCGGAGGCCATCGCGACGAACCAGCCGGGCCCAGACGCGAGATAGGGGGCCGGGTCCAGGCCGAACGCGGCGGCGGCGGCGCCGGGATCGGGGTCGGGCGGGACGGGCGCGATCCCGAGGTACTCCTCCCGGGTGAAGCCGCACACCAGGTCCACCTCGGGGCGCGGCGCGGAGTCCCAGTACGGGCCGGTGACGAGTTCGCCGTCGGTGACGGGGGCGAAGGGGCTCCCCTGGACGCCAGACGCCTCCCCGACCGCCAGGATCGCCTCCGCCGGCAGCGAGGCGAAACCCTCCCGCGTCGGCTCGACCCCGGCCGCCCCGGCCAGGACCCGCGTGACCCGGTACGCCTCGGCGGGCTCCAGCTGCCCCGCAGGCGGGCTCTGCGCGATCACCCGCCGGAACAGCCCCTCCGCGCGGGCCGCGCCCATGAGCAGGATCGCCGACACCGCCCCTGACGACTGCCCGAAGACGGTGACCGCGCCGGGGTCGCCGCCGAAGCCCGCGATGTTCTCCGCCACCCAGTCGAGCGCGGCGATCTGGTCGAGCAGCCCCCGGTTGTCCGGCGCGCCCGGGAGGTGGCCGAACCCCTCGAACCCCACCCGGTAGCCGACCGTCACGACGACCACCCCGGCCCCCGCCAGGACCGACCCGTCGAACTGCGGCATCGACGGGGACCCGTGCGTCCACCGCCCGCCGTGCAGCCACACCATCACCGGGAGGCCCGGGCCGCCGGGGTCCGGGGTCCACACGTTCACCGACAGGCAGTCCAGCCCGTCCCCGGGCGACCACACGGCCGGCGCGCCGGGCGCGGGCGGGAGCTGCGGCGCGGCCGTCCCGAACGCGGTCGCGTCCCGCACCCCGTCCCACGGCTCGGCGGGCCTCGGCGCGGCGAACCGCAACGCGCCCTCCGGCGGCGCGCCGTACGGGATGCCCCGGAACGCCGCCACCCCGCCCGCGACGGTCCCGCGCACGGCCCCGCGCCCCGTCCTCACCACCACGTCGCCGGTCAACCCGACCCCCCTTCCGCGCCACCGGCGGGCTCGCCGGTCCCGCCAGTCTCCCCCTCCCGCTTGCCGTCCACTTGTGACGCGCCGCCCCCGCCGTACGGCTCGCGCCCCCTCCCCCGGGCCCTGCTCGCCGTACGCGCGCCGGGGCCCGCCCGCCTCGCTCGCGTACGGGCGTCGGGTTCGCCCCGGCACGCCGTACGCGCGTCGAGCCCGCCTGCCCGTCGTGCGGCATGCGCCGGGTTCTCGGCGTACGGCGGCCGCGCGCCCGGTCCGCCGTATGCGTGGGAAAGGCCCCGTGGGGCGGGGCCTTTGGGGCGGGCGGGGCTACGGGACGAGGGTGCGGCCGATGATCTCCTTCATGATCTCGGTGGTGCCGCCGTAGATGGTCTGGACGCGGCTGTCCATCCACGCCTTGGCCACGGGGTACTCCGTCATGTAGCCGTAGCCGCCGTGGAGCTGGAGGCAGCGGTCGATGACCTTGTTCTGGAGCTCGGTGGTCCACCACTTGGCCTTGGCGGCGTCCACCACGGTCAGCTCGCCCCTGTTGAGCGCCTTGACGCACTTGTCCACGTAGTGGCGGGCGATCTCGACCTCGGTGTCCAGCTCCGCGAGCAGGAAGCGGTTGTGCTGGAACTTGCCGATGGGGCGGCCGAAGGCCGTGCGCGTCTTGCAGTACTCGATCGTCTGCTCCAGTACGGCCTCCGCGGCGGCGACGGCGGCGACCGCGATGGACAGGCGCTCCTGGGGGAGGTTCTGCATCAGGTAGATGAAGCCCATGCCCTCCTCGCCGAGGCGGTTCTCGACGGGGATGCGGACGTTGTCGAAGAAGAGCTCGGCGGTGTCCTGGGCGTGCATGCCGATCTTCTCCAGGTTGCGGCCGCGCTCGAAGCCCGCCATGCCGCGCTCGGCCACCAGGAGCGTCGTGCCCTTCGCCCCGGCGTCGGGGTCGGTCTTGGCCACGACGACCACGAGGTCGGCGTTGATGCCGTTGGTGATGAACGTCTTCTGACCGTTCACCACGTAGTGGTCGCCGTCGCGGACCGCCGTCGTGCGGACGCCCTGCAGGTCGCTGCCCGCGCCGGGCTCGGTCATCGCGATCGCGGTGATCAGCTCGCCGCTGACGAAGCCGGGGAGCCAGCGCTTCTTCTGCTTGTCGTTCGTCAGGTCCACGATGTAGGGGGCCATCACGTCGTTGTGCAGCGAGAACCCGAGGCCGCTGGCCGCCGCGCGGATGATCTCCTCCACGATGACCGCGTTGAAGCGGTAGTCCTTCACCCCCGCGCCGCCGTACTCCTCGGGCACCGAGAACCCGAAGAAGCCCTGTTCGCCGGCCTTGAGCCAGACTTCGCGGGGCACGATACCGTCCTGCTCCCACTTGGCGTGGTTGGGCACGACCTCGCGGTTCATGAACTCGCGCACGGTCTCGCGGAACAGGAGGTGTTCCTCGTCGAAGAGGTCTCGCTGCATGGGCTCCTCCGGAGCGGAAGCGGATCTGAGACGGTGGATCGGCAGAAACAGAATAGGGTTCGGTTACCTGTCGGTGTACCCCCGAGGGGCCCAAACCTCGCCTCCTCCGTAAAGGATCTTCGCCACTTTCTCCCCCTTAACATCCCAAATCACTAAGATCTCCGAAGCGACATGTGTGGCCTTGCCTGCCGGGCGGGGCGGATTACGCTTCGGGAAACGGGAGTCGATCGCAGTGGGCGAGCCGAGAGCGATGCGACGAATCGGCGGAATCATGTCGGCCCTCTTCATAGCGGGCGGAGCCACCTGCCTGTGGGCCGGCGCCGTCGCCATGGCCAACCCCGACCTCCCCACAGACGCCTTCGACCCGGCGTTCGCGGCGCCGGCCGTGGCTGAGCCCGCCGTCGACTACACCTGCGCCGGTTCTCTGAGCGATGAACAGACACGGACGATCCGGGTGGTGATGTCCGTTCCGAGGGAGGTCCCGCCCGGAGCGAAAGTGGATGTCGTCTGGAGTTACGCGGACAACGCCGCTGACCCTCTCCTGACAGCTCCGCAGCCATACCCGGAGGGCGCTGACCTCGAACTACGCGGCAACATCGGCTGGCACCGGACGCAAAATGGTCAAGAGCCGGAGCGGCAGGAGCGCATCAGGGGAGTTGGGGTGGCAGTCCAGCCGCAGCTGAGGCAAGGGGAGCCACTCCTGCTGCCGGAACTGAGCGGACAGTTCACAGCGCCCATGGAGGAGGGAGAGATCGAGCTCCTTCCCCGGAGGTTCGAAGCGCGACTGACGCCTGCGGAAAGGCTCAAGGTGACCGACGATGACGACTCGGCGGTCGAATACACGAACTCCGCCCTCTGGGATGTCAACGACGAGGGCCCGTGGCATGAGGGGAAGGCTCAGGTCCTCAGGAGAGGAGCCGGGGTCGATGCCGAAGCCGACGTGAAGTTCACCTTCAAGGGCACGGGGATCGACTACATCGGTGGCAAGTTCCCCAGGGACATGGCCAAGGTGGACGTCTATCTCGATGGTCGCTACCAGAAGACCATTCATCCGACCCTGGCCGATGGCGAGGATCCGGAGATGCGGTTCGGGCAAGTGGTCTGGAGCCAGCACGGTCTCGAGAACAAGAACCATGTACTCGAGCTGAGGAAGGCATCCAGCGGACGCATGTTCGTCGATGGGTTCAGAGTGCTCGGTGCGACGGATCCGCTGGACAAGACGACCTGCACCGCAAGGAATTCCGAGCCCACCACCATCGAGGTCACGCGGGACGCGACGCTCACGCCAACCCCCACAGAAACGGACGACACTGGAAGTCCGACGGATCCGCCGCGGACGACGCACACCGTGACGGTGACGGCCAATCCGAATCCGAGCACGTCGGGGACCGTCACCAGCACGCCCGGGGGCACGCCGCCGGGGACGCACACGGCCACCGCGACCGCCACCGTGACCGGGCCCGCGGCCCAGGTGACGATCACGCCCAAGGGCGGGGCGAAGACGGGGGAGGCGCCGGTCAGCTCCAACGGCCCTACCCTGCTGATGGCCGGCGGGACCTCGCTCATGCTGGGATCGGCCCTGGCCGGGCTGGAGTTCCGGCGGCGGCGCGGTGAGCGGGATCGCGGGTTCGGCACGGCGGACTGAGGCGGGGGAATGAGCGACGAGCGGCCGGGGACGCCCGGGCAGCCCGAGGGCGAGGCCGTACCGGAGACGCCGGAGGCGCCCAAGCCTGGGAAGGCGCTGCCGGTGATCCTGCTGGGGTCGGGGCTGGCCGGGATGGCGGCCGTGCTCGTGGGCCTCGGCATGACGCTGGTCGAGACGCTGGGGCTGCCCAGCGGCGCGGGCGGGGAGGGCACGCCCACGGCCGAGCCGGCCCCGGCCGCCGTGCAGGTGGGGGCTCCGGGGCAGGTCGGCCCCGGCGGGGCCGGGGTGCCGCTGGTCGCGGCCAGGCCGGACGCGCCGCCGCCCGTGCCGCACCAGGCCCCGGCGGCGCCGCTGGCGAAGGCCGTCCCGACGCGGCTGGTGATCCCCAAGATCAAGGTCAACGCGCCGTTGCGTTCGCTCGGCGTGGACAAGAACCAGGAGATCCAGGTCCCGCCGCTGAAGTACAAGAACCTGGCGGGGTGGTACAAACACGGCCCGACGCCGGGGCAGGCGGGACCGGCGGTCATCCTCGGCCACGTGAGCAACCGCAACGGGCCCGCCGTCTTCGGGCGGCTGCGCGACGTGGGACGCGGCGACAAGATCGAGGTCGTGCGGTCGGACAAGACGGTCGCGGTGTTCGTCGTGGACGGCGTGGAGCAGGTGAACAAGAGGACGTTCCCCAGCCTCCGCGTCTACGGCAACCAGCGCAACGCGACGTTGCGTCTGGTCACCTGCGGCGGCACCTACAACCGCCGCGTCCACTCCTACCGCGACAACATCATCGTCTACGCCACCCTCACCGCCACCCGCCCCGCCGCCTGACGCCGCCTGACGCCGCTTGACGCCGCCTGGCGCGAGGCGGGCGGGCGCGGCTCACCCGGAGGCGGCCGCCGCCGAACGCAGCAGCGCGAGCAGGTCGCCCGGCGAGAGCGCGCCGTTCCTCGCGCGGGCGTGGCCGCCGACGCGGTAGGAGGGCACGGCCGTCACGCCCGCTTCGTTCCCGAGCGCCTGGTCCGCCGCGATCTCCCCGGCGTACGCGTCGCCGTCCCACAGCCGCTCCACCTCGGCCCGGGCGAGCCCGGCCGCCACGCCCAGCTCGGTGAGCAGGCCGCGGTCCGCGACGTTCGCCAGGTCCGTGTGGTACGCCCGGAACAGCCGCTCGATCACCTCGCCGGCCAGGCCGGACCCGGCTCCGAGCTTGGCCAGGCGATGGGCGTCGAAGGTGCTCACCGGCCGCACCTCCCCGATCCGGCACTCGACCCCCGCCGCGTGCCCCGCCCGCGTGACCCGTTCGACGACCGCCCGGATCTCCTCCTCCGTCATGCCCCATTCCGTGAACATGATCTCCCGCAGTGCCGGGCCCGGCTCGGTGAAGTACCCGGGGCGCAGCTCGAAGGCCCGCCACCGCGTCTCGACCTCGCCGGGGAAGCGGGAGAGCGCCTCCTCCCAGTTCCGCTTGCCGATGTAGCACCAGGGGCAGGCGACGTCGAACCAGATGTCGGCGATCATCGGGCGTCTCCCACCGTCAGGACGATCTTGCCGTGGTTGCCGCCGGCCCTGTACGCGCGGTGGGCGTCGGCGGCGCGCTCCAGGGGGAACGTCCGGGTCTCCAGCGTGAGCACGCCCTGGGCGTACAGGTCGGCCAGCTCGGCCAGGCGCGCGGCGGAGCGGCCCGGCGGCGTGACCTTGACGCCCAGACCGGCGGCCTTGGCGTGCTCGACCAGCGTGAGGACGCGGCCGGGGTCCTTCACCAGTTCCAGGGACAGGTCCAGCGCGTGCCCGCCGACCCCGTCCAGCGCGGCCGTCACCCCCTCGGGGGCCAGCTCCCGCACCCGGTCCGCGAAGCCCTCGCCGTACGCCACGGGGACCGCGCCGAGCGAGCGCAGGTACTCGTGCCCGGGCTCACGCGCGACGCCGATCACCCGCGCCCCCCAGTGCCGCGCCAGCCGTACCGCGATGGTCCCGACCGCCCCGGCCGCGCCGTGGACGAGCAGCGTGTCTCCCTCGCCGACGCCGATCTCCCGCAGCGCGATGTGCGCGGTCTGCGCCGCCGCGGAGAACCCCCCGGCCACCGCCCACGGCATCGCCGCAGGCTTCGCGGTCACCTGGTCGGCGGCGATCACGAGCTGTTCGCGGTACGCCTCGACCTGCCCGAACCCCAGCACCTCGTCGCCCGGCGCGAACCCGGTGACGCCCTCGCCCACCTGGTCGATCACACCCGCGAACTCGTTGCCGGGAACGCGGGGGAACGCCGGGTCCACCCCGGCCGGCAGCCACCCCTCCACCACGGCCACGTCGTACGGCTGCACGCCCGCCGCCCGCACCGCGATCCGCACCTGCCCCGGCCCGGCCTCGGCCTCCGGCAGCTCGATCACCTGAAGCACCTCGGGGCCGCCCGGCTCGTAGAACCCGATCGCCTTGCTCATCGCTCGCTCCCTCACCAGCAGGATCTTGATGACCAGGACACTAGGAGGCCGGGCCGGCTCCCCGAATCCGTGACGCCACGGTAGTCACCACGGTGGACCCCGGTGGCCCGTCCTCGCGGGCCCGGGAGCGGTGTGCGAGGGCGAGGGCGAGGGCGGGGAGCGGGGAGCGGGGCCGGGACCGGGAGCGGTGCGCGAGGGCGAGGGCGGGGAGCGCGGCGCGGGTCCGGGCGCGGGCGGCGGCTCAGGCCGGGTCCGCCGCCCGCGCGAGGGCGGGGAGGCGGGACAGCTCCGTGCGGGAGGTCACGCCCAGCTTGGGATAGGCCTTGTAGAGGTGGTATTCCACCGTGCGGTGGCTGAGGAAGAGGCGGGCCGCGATGTCGCGGTTGCTCGCGCCCCCGGCGGCCAGCCGTACGACCTGGAGCTCCTGCGGGGTCAGGCGGTCCAGGACGTCCTCGCCCGGCCGGTGCGCGGGCGCGGTCTCCCCGGTGGCGCGCAGCTCGGTCCGCGCGCGTTCGGCCCAGGGGGCCGCGTTCAGGCGCCCGAAGATCTCCAGGGCCGACCGCAGGGGCCCTCGCGCGTCCGACCGGCGCCGGGCCCGCCGCAGCCACTCGCCGTAGGCCAGTTCCGTGCGCGCCCGCTCGAAGGGCCGCCCGCCCTCCGCGTGCAGCCGTACGGCGTCCGCGAACAGCTCCCCGGCGCCGGCGTCCTCCCCGGCGAGCAGTGCCTCGCACCGCAGCGCCACCGCCTTCACCCACGGGTGAACGCTCGCCCGGGCCCACGCGGCGTACCGGGCGAACGCCTCCCGCCCCGCCTCGGGCGACCCGGCCCGCGCCGCCGCCTCCACCAGGTCCGGGACGGCGTTGAGCGCGGCGGCGGTGTACCGCACCGGGCCGCGCGCCACCGCGGACAGCCGCCGCACCGCCTCGGCGTACCGCCCCAGGCCCAGGTCGAGCAGGCCCACCGCGCACTCGCCCGCCGCCACGGTCTCGGCGATCCCGCCGCCCGCGTTCCCCGGGCACGCGCCGGTCCGCCGGGCCGACTCCAGGCACCGGGCCTGGTCGCCCTCGATCGCGGCGAGCCGGGCGGTGACCGCGCCGAGGCGGGCGAAGCGGTGGTTCTGCCCGGTGTCGCGCACGAAGAGCAGCGCCTCGTCCACCGACGCCTCCGCGTCCGGGTGCAGCCCGGCCCCGAGCTGCGCCCAGGCCTGCGCCAGGAGCATGGTCGGCAGCGCCCCGGTCGTCCCGCGCCGCCTGCTGCGCCCGATGTCGTGCGCCGCCAGCTCCAGCGCCGCCTCGTCGTCGCCCAGCGCGAGGGCGATCCCGCAGACGTGGATGCGCGCGATGAGCCCGGGGGCGGGCGCCGTACGGGACGCGGTGACCAGCTCCTGCAGCACGGGCAGGGCCCCGGCGAAGTCCCCGGCGGCGAGGCCGGCGAGCGCGACGACGGACGCCGCGATCCGGTCCGGCCCGGTCGCGGGGGACCCGTGCCCGGACACCGAGGCGGTGACCCGCGGATCGCCGGCCACGAGACCGCCGGGCACCGCCCCGGTCGCCGCCGTGCCGCCGGGCCGCAGCGCGGCGGCCAGGGACGCGACCGCCCGCAGGGTCGCCTCCTCCCCGGACGCCCACGCGTCGCCCGCGGCCAGCACGAGCAGGACGAGCGCCAGCCCGGGATCCTCCCCGGCGATGGGCTCGGCGTTCTCCAGCAGGTGCCGCGCCGCCCCGCGCGGGCTCCCGCGCTCGAACTCGACCGTCGCGCGCACCATCGCGAGCCCGGCCCGCAGCGCGGGGTCGGCGGTGAGCCGGGCCGCGCGCTCGGCCAGGGCGCCCGCCTGCTCGGTGAGCCCGGAGGTGATCGCCGACTGGGCGGCCACGGTGAGCCGCCGCGCCCGCTCGCCCGGGTCCGGGCTGAGCCCGGCGGCCCGCTCGTAGATCGGCACGGCCGACGCCAGCGCGCCGCGCGCCCCGGCGCTCGCGGCGGCGCGCTCCAGCTCGGCCGCGATCGCCTCGTCCGGCCCGGTCGCGGCGGCGGCCAGGTGCAGCGCCCGCCGGTCCCCGTCCAGCACGCCCGCCAGCGCCTCGTGCGCCGCGATCCGGGCGGTCAGCGGCGCGTCCTGGTACGCGGCGGACCGCACCAGCGGGTGCCGGAACGCCACCGACACCCCCGTGGTCCGCACCAGGTCCGCGCGTTCGGCGGCCTCCAGGTCGGCCGCCGACGCCCCGAGCGCCCGCGCCGCCCGCAGGACGGTCCCCAGGTCCCCGGTGCCCTCCGCCGCAGCGACCAGCAGCGCCGTGCGCGCCCCGGCCGGCAGCCGCCCGATCTGCGCCCCGAACGCCGCCAGCACCCGCCCGGTCACCGGCAGCGCGGCGGGCGTGGCCGCGATCCCGGCCCGCTGCGCGGCGTCGAGCCCGGCCGGCAGCTCCAGCAGCGCCAGGGGGTTCCCCGCGGCCTCCGCGATGACCCGATCCCGCACGGCGGGCGACAGGTCCGGCGCGTGCTCGGCCAGCAGCGCCGCCGCGGCCTCCGGGTCCAGCCCGGTCAGCTCCAGCTCCGGCAGCCCGGGGGCCTCGAACCCGTCCCGCGTCGCGAACACGACCGCCACCGCCTCGGCCGTCAGCCGCCGCGCCGCGAACAGCAGCGCCTCGGCCGAGGCCGGGTCCAGCCAGTGCGCGTCGTCCACGAGGCACAGCACCGGCCGTTCGGCCGCCAGCTCCGACAGCAGGCCCACCACGGCCACCCCGACCAGGAACCGGTCCGCCCCGGCGCCCGCCGCCAGCCCGAGCGCCCCGCGCAGCGCCGCCGCCTGCGTGTCCGGCAGCGCGTCCAGCCGCCCCAGGGCGGGCCGCAGCAGCATCTGCAGCGCCGCGAACGGCAGCCCGGCCTCGGCCTCCACCCCGGCCGCCCGCAGCACCCGCACGTCCCCGCCGGGCCCCGCGTCACGCCGTACGGCGGCGGCCCGCCGTACGGCGTCGTCGAGCAGGGTGGTCTTGCCGATACCCGGCTCGCCGCGCACGACGAGCGCGCCGCCCCGCCCGGCCCGCAGGTCCTCGATCAGCTTCCCGACCCGCTCCGCCCCGGCGGCCCGCTCGTTCCGCCGCCCCCGCGGCCCGCTGCGCATCCTCCAATGATCCCGCCCCCCACCAGGTACTGTGCGAGCACTATGGGGCTTTTGCTGGTTTTGCTCATGCTCTCGATACCTTTGTGGGGCATCGCACTGATCGTCATGGCCGTGCGGACCGGGATCGCCCTCGCGCGCGGGCGGCGCCCCACCCCAGCCGCCGCCTGGGCGGGGACCGCGTTCGCGGCCCTCTACGCGGCGATCATGTCCTACGGGTACGGCCTGGCCGCCGGCGGTCTCCTCTACAGCCAGGAGCCCGAGGAGCTGTGCATGTACCTCACGCGCGAGGAGATGGAGCTGCACACCTACTCCCACGCGCCCGCGAGCCTGTGGCCCCTCGGCAAGCCCGTCTGCGTGAACGACGGCGTGCGCGTGGACCTGGTCCCCGGCTGGGTCAACCCGGCGGTCTGGGTGTTCCTCGCGCTGCTCCTGGTCGCGATCGCGCAGGCCGTACGGCACCGCCTGCGGGCGCGGCGGGAGAGGGAGGAAGAGAGGAGTGTCACAACCCCGGCGAAACCGGGTTGTGTAACCTGACACTGACAACCGAACAATGCTCGGTTAGGGTCGGCACACCGAATGTTGTTCGGTTAGAGTCAGGGGCGGAACCTGCGAGAGCTGGAGGCGTTGTGGCAGAGGCGTACATCGTCGGGGCGGTCCGTACCCCGGTCGGGAACAAGAAGGGTGGCCTGTCCACGGTGCACCCCGCCGATCTGGCCGCTCACACACTCAAGGCGCTCATCGAGCGCACCGGCGTCGACCCCGCCGCGGTGGAAGACGTGATCATGGGCTGCGTCATGCAGGTCGGCCCGCAGTCGCTCGACATCGCGCGCACCGCCTGGCTGTCGGCCGGGCTCCCCGAGAACGTGCCCGGCGTCACCATCGACCGCCAGTGCGGCTCGTCCCAGCAGGCGATCCACTTCGCCGCGCAGGGCGTCATGTCCGGCACCCAGGACCTCGTCGTCGCCGCCGGCGTCGAGTCGATGAGCGTCGTGCCCATGGGCTCCTCGGTCATGATGGCCCTGGAGAAGGGCATGCCCTTCCCGTACGGCGAGGGCTGGGGCGAGCGCTACGGCAAGCAGGAGATCTCGCAGTTCCGCGGCGCGGAGCTGATGGCCGAGAAGTGGGGCTTCAGCCGCGAGGAGCTGGACGCCTACTCCGCCGAGAGCCACGCCCGCGCCGAGCGCGCGATCGAGGAGGGCCGCTTCGAGCGCGAGATCGCCCCCCTCAACGGCGTCGCCAAGGACGAGGGCGTGCGGCCGGGCACCAGCGTCGAGACGCTCGCCGGGCTCAAGACCCTGCGCGAGGGCGGCGTGATCCACGCCGGCAACTCCTCGCAGATCTCCAACGGCTCCGCCGCGGTGCTCATCGCGTCCGAGGCGGCCGTCAAGGCGCACGGCCTCACCCCGCGCGCCCGCGTCCACACCCTGTCGGTCGTCGGCTCCGACCCGGTCTACATGCTGACCGGCCCGATCCCGGCCACCGAGAAGGCCCTCTCCCGGGGCAACCTCAAGATCGACGACATCGACGTCTTCGAGTGCAACGAGGCGTTCGCCCCGGTCCCGATGGCGTGGGCGCGCGAGACCGGCGCCTCCCTGGAGAAGACCAACCCGAACGGCGGCGCGATCGCCCTCGGCCACCCCCTGGGCGCGACCGGCGCGATCCTCATGACCAAGCTCCTGCACGAGCTGGAGCGCAGCGGCGGCCGCTACGGCCTGCAGACCATGTGCGAGGGCGGCGGCCAGTCCAACGCCACCATCATCGAGCGCCTCTGACCCGGGCCCGTCCCCTCGCGCCGATCACGCGGTTCCGGGCACGGCCCGTGCCCATCGCCGCGTGATCGGCGCGAGCCGTCTTCGTCGGTCGTCGGTCGCTCGTCGTCGTCCGTCGTCCGTCGTCCGTCGTCCGTCGTCCGTCGTCCGTCGTCCGTCGGTCGTCGGTCGTCGGGTCGGTCGTCGTCCGTCGCTCGTCGTTCCGCCGTACGCGGAGTCTCGTTCTGGAGGGCTGGTGTATCGGGAGATCCGGTATGAGGTGGCCGATCGCGTGGCGACGGTGACGCTGGACCGGCCGGAGCGGCGGAACGCGCTGTCCGCGGAGATGACCGCCGAGCTGCTCGACGCGTTCGAGCGGATCCGGGCGGACCGCGGCGTGCGGGTCGTCGTGCTGACCGGGGCGGGGGACCGGGTGTTCTGCTCCGGCGGCGACCTGGGCGGGATGGACCGCGTCGCCGAGGGGGCGTCGGGGGACGTGACGGCGAGCGCGCCGTACCGGCTCTTCACGGGCTTCACGACGCTCGGCAAGCCGGTGATCGGGCGGCTCGCCGGGCACGCGCTCGCGGGCGGGCTGGGGCTGGCGGCGTCCTGCGACCTGGTGATCGCGGCCGACGACGTGAAGCTGGGCACGCCCGAGGTGAACGTGGGGCTCTGGCCCATGATGATCATGGCGATCATCAACCGGACCGTGCCGGCCAAGCAGGCGTTCAAGCTCTACTACACCGGCGAGCCGATCACCGCCGCGCGCGCCGAGGAGATCGGCCTGATCACCGAGGCCGTGCCGCGCGCGGACCTGGACGCGCGGGTGGCGGAGCTCGCCGCGGCGGTCGCCGCCAAGAGCCCGATCGGGCTGCGGCTGGGCCGCGACGCGTACTTCGCCACGCGCGACCTGCCCTTCGAGGAGCAGATCGCGCGGCTGCTGGAGGGCCTGGCCCAGGTCACCGCCACGGCCGACGCGCGCGAGGGCATCACCGCCTTCCTGGAGAAGAGGAAGCCGGACTTCACCGGGGAGTAAGAGAAAACCTCCAACTTCAACTTGAAGTTCTCTGTGCGCGGAGTTATATAGATAACGACGGCACAACCTCGGACACCATCGGAGGTGAACCCCATGTTGCTGACCTCGATCGACCCGCTGGCGCAGGAGCTCGACCGGCAGATGGACCGCCTCTCGCAGCGGATGTTCGGATGGGGCGAGGCGGCCCGCGGCAGCGTCATGCCGATGGACGCCTTCCGGCGCGAGGACGACGTCCTCCTCCGCTTCGACATCCCCGGCGCCGACGCCGACAGCGTGGACGTGACCGTGGACCGCGGCGTCCTCACCGTGACCGCGCAGCGCACCGAGAACCTCGACAAGAACGTCAGTGTCATCATGCGGGAGCGCCCGCTCGGAACGTTCACGCGGCGCGTCTACCTGGCGGAGAACCTCGACACCGAGAAGATCGAAGCCGGGTACGCCTCAGGCGTGCTGGTGGTTCGCATCCCGCTGCAGGACGCCGCCAAGCCGCGCAAGGTCGAGATCAAGAACGTCGATGTGAAGGCGCTCCACTGACTCACCTGGGGCTCGGCCTGCTCCCCGAGCACACGGTGATCCCCCTGGGGGGACGATTCACGGGGGTGAACCGATGGCCGGACTGCCGTTCGACGACGCGAGCGCCCCGCTCTACTCCGTGGGACAGGTCGCGGAGATGCTCCAGGTCCAGCAGTCCTTCCTGCGGCGCCTGGACGAGCACGAGGTCGTGCGGCCGCGGCGGTCCGCCGGAGGCCAGCGGCGCTACTCGCGGGAGGAGGTCCACCGCGTCCGCTACGTCGTGCGGCTCGTGGACGAGGGCATGACCCTGATCGCCATCCGCCACATCCTCGAACTCGAACGCCGCGTCGCCGAGCTCGAACGCGAGCGCGACGAGGCCCTCAGGCGGCTGGCCGATCTGGAGTCCCGGACGCGCGCCGACGGGCGGCGCGGACCCGCCGCGTGAGCAGGGCGCTGATCACGACGAGGGCGAGCAGGGCGCCGGCGATCCACCCCGCGCCGGCTCCCTGCACCGCCCGCGACACCGCCCCCTGCGCCGCCGTGACGGCCCCGACGACCGGGTCGTCCGCCGCCGCCCCCGCGAAGACCCGCAGTTCGTACCACCCGTAGTAGACGACGTACACCCCCGCCGCCAGCAGCAGCCCGCCGCTCACCCGCGAGACGTACGGCAGCGCCCGCCGCATCCGGGCCGCCAGCGAGGCCCGCGCCAGCGCCACCGCGACCGACAGGAGCGCGACCACCAGCCCCATGCCCACGGCGTACGCCACGAACACCGCCAGCCCGCCCAGCACCCCGCCGCTGGTGAGGGACGCCGACACCACCGCCAGGAACGGCCCGACCGTGCACGACAGCGACGCCACGGCGTACGACAGGCCGTAGCCGTACAGCGAGAGCGGCGACATCGTGACCCGCCCCGTGCTCATCTTCGGCGTCCGGAACAGCAGTTCCCGCCCGCTCACGAGCCAGCCGCCGACCGCCGTCAGCCCGACCCCGATCGCGATCGTCACCCAGGGCAGGTACTCCCCGACCGACACCGCCAGCGGCGTCACCACCAGCCCGAACGCCCCGAACACGGTCACGAACCCGGCCGTCATCGCCACCGAGAGCCGCACCGCGCGCCCCACGGCCCCGCCCGTCCCCGAAGCGGCCGTACGGCTCCCGCCCGCTTCCGCCGTACGGCTCCCGCCCGGGCCCTCCGCGGGGGCGGGGTCGGCGATCAGGGCCGTCAGGTACGCCGGGAGCAGGGCGAAGCCGCACGGGTTGAACGCGGCGACGAGCCCGGCGGCCAGCGCCAGGGCCAGCGGCAGGTCAGCCATCGCCGAGCAGCTTCTCGACGTGCCCGGTCAGCTCCTCGGGGTCCAGCGGGCCGGACTCCTTCGTGGCCGAGCCGTCGGGCCTCATGAACACGAACGTGGACTGCTCGCTCACGCCGAGCCGCGTCCAGACCGCGCCCTTCTCGTCGTTGAGCTGCGTGATCGCGTCCGTGCCCGTGTCCTTCGCGAACCGCTTCATCGCCGGGAGCTTGTCCAGGCTCGCGATCCCCACGAACTCCACGCCGCGCGCGGCGTACTTCTCCCTGGCCGCCTTGACCCCCGGCGCCTCCGACCGGCACTTGGGGCACCACGGCGCCCAGAACCAGAACACCACGGGCCTGCCCGCCAGCGACTCCCCGGAGAACGGCGCGCCGTCCAGGGTGGCGGCCGTGAACCGCAGCTTCTCGGGCACCGCCGCCGCGGTCCCCGGCGACGCCGTCCCCGGCGCCGCGGGGGAACCGGCGGCGGGCGCGCTCGACGCGGGGGGAGCGGGCGTGGCCGCGTCGTCCATCGACGAGCCGCCCCCGGCGGCGCCTCCGCATGCCGCCGCGAGCACACCGGCGGCGGCCAGCACGGCCGCGCCCCGAATTCTCACCATGACCACTCCCACGCCGATCCCGATGGTTACGCGATCAACGTAGGCCGCGGGCAGGCCGCCATTCCTTACGAGCCGATGAAGCCCGGGCGGGGTCAGGCGTTCGTGATCCTGCGGTGGACGTTCTCGCGGCGGGACTCGCCGGGGTCGGCGGCGGCGATCCACGGCCCCTCGACGGACGGGTCCACGATGCCGTCCTCCAGCCAGGTGTAGCGGCCGGACAGGACGCGGCGCGCGAGCCGTACGTCCAGGGCGTCGGTGTTCTCCCAGAGACGGTCGAAGAGGGTGGCGATCCGCAGCCGGGCCTGCCGGCAGAAGGCGTCGGCGAGCTCCTGGTGCTCCCGGCCGCCGTCCTCGCGGGCGCGCACGCACACGGCGGTCATGGCGTACAGCTCGGCCCCGATGTCCACGATCCGGCCGAGGAAGCCCTGCCGGTGCTCCAGCCCGGCCTGCCAGCGGGACATGCCGTAGAAGGTGGACCTGGCGAGCTTGCGCGAGGTGCGCTCGACGAACCGCACGTGGGCGGCCAGCGGGCCGAACTCGGCGTAGGAGCCGGGCCGCTGCCCGGAGCCGGTGACCAGGGAGGGGAGCCAGCGCGCGTAGAAGCCGCCGGCCTTGGCCGCCGCCCGCGCCTTCGTGCCCGGCGACGCCTTGGGATCGACCAGCTCGCCCGCCGCCGACAGGTGCGCGTCCACGGCCTCCCGCGCGATCAGCAGGTGCATGATCTCGGTCGAGCCCTCGAAGATCCGGTTGATGCGCAGGTCCCGCAGCAACTGCTCGGCCGGGACGCCGCGCTCGCCGCGCGCCGCCAGGGAGGCGGCGGTCTCGTAGCCGCGCCCGCCCCTGATCTGCACGAGTTCGTCGGCGACGCGCCAGGCCATCTCCGAGGAGTACAGCTTGGCCAGCGCCGCCTCGATGCGGATGTCGTTGCGCTCGTCGTCCGCGAGCCGGGTGGACAGGTCGAGCACGCTGTCCATGGCGTACGCCGTCGCCGCGATGAAGGCGATCTTGCGGGCGATGGCCTCGTGCTCGCCGATCGGCCGCCCCCACTGCTCCCGGACCGCCGACCACTCGCGCGCGATCTTCAGCGCCCACTTCCCGGCCCCGGCGCAGGTCGCGGGCAGGGACAGCCGGCCGGTGTTCAGCGTGGTCAGGGCGATCTTGAGGCCCTGGCCCTCCTTGCCGATCATCGCCTCGCGCGGCACCCGGACCTGGTGGAAGCGGGTGACGCCGTTCTCGATGCCGCGCAGGCCCATGAACGCGTTCCGGTTCTCCACGGTGATCCCCGGCGCGTCCCCCTCGACGACGAAGGCCGAGATGCCCCGGGCCGTACGCGCCATGACCACGAGCAGGTCGGCGACGACGCCGTTGGTGGTCCACAGCTTGACCCCGTCGAGCACGTAGTCGTCCCCGTCGCGGGTGGCGGTGGTGGCGAGCCGGGCGGGGTCGGAGCCGACGTCGGGCTCGGTCAGCAGGAACGCGCTCACCGCGCCGGCCGCGCAGCGCGGCAGGTACCGCCGCTTCTGCTCCTCGGTGCCGAACAGCTTGAGCGGCTGCGGCACGCCGATCGACTGGTGGGCCGACAGCAGCGCCCCGACCACCGGCGAGGCCGACGACGCCAGCACCAGCGCGCGGCCGTAGTAGTAGTGGTTGAGGCCGAGCCCGCCGTACCGCTCGTCGATCTTCATGCCGAACGCGCCGATCGCGGCCAGGCCCTTGACCACGTCGTCCGGGATGCGGGCGTCGCGCTCGATGGCCTGCGCGTCCACCTTGGTCTCGCAGAACTCCCGCAGGGCCGCGAGGAACCGCTCACCCTTGGCCACGTCCTCGGCGGGCAGCCCCGGGGCCGGGTGCACGAGGTCGAGGCGGAAGTCCCCGAGGAAGAGCTGCCGCCCGAAGCTGGGCTTGTGCCATTCGGCCTCCCGCGCCTGCTCGGCGACCTCACGGGCCTTCTCGTAGGACGTGGTCATCCTCGCGCTCCTTCCGCGCACCTGCGTGACGCTCTCTCCCGTTCCTGCTCCGTTCGCGCGCTTTCATTCGACGCTACGCCCCTTTGCTACCCGCGGGTAGGCCCGGAGCCGGGTGGCGGCAGGGCCGGGCGGCGATTCGTGCAAGGAGCACCAAGCAATTGCACAGCCCCCTTGACCCGTCCCCGCGCCCCGGGTTCCACTGACCGTGTTATGGAAGGCCCCAACCGGCCGACCCTGATCTCCTCGGTGCGACGCGCCCTGCGCCTGCTGGAGGCGGCCGCGAGCCACGACAACGGCGCGCCCGCCAAGCAGCTTGCCCGCGAGGCGGGGCTGTCCCTGTCCACCGCCTACCACCTGCTGCGCACGCTCCTGCACGACGGCTACCTGCGCCGCACCCCCGAGGGCCGCTACGTCCTCGGCGACCGCGTCGAGGCCCTGCGCGAGACCGGCCGCATGCACTCGCTCGTACGGCGGGTGCACCCGGTGCTGGTCGCGCTCAGGGACGAGCTCCAGGTGGCCGCGTACCTGGCCCTCTACCTCGACGGCGAGATCCGGGTCGTGGACATCGCCGACGGGCCCCGCACGCCCCGCGTGGACCTGTGGGTGGGCTGCGAGGACTCCGGGCACGCCACCGCGCTCGGCAAGTGCGTGCTGCGCCAGCTCGACCCGGACGGCCGGCGGGACTACCTCTCCCGGCACGAGCTCCACGCGCTCACGCCCAACACCGTGACCCGGGTGGACGAGCTGCTGCGGAGGCTGGACGAGCCGTGCGGGCTGACCGTGGAGCTGGAGGAGTACGCCGTGGGCACCGCGTGCGCCGCCGTACCCGTCGGGGACGGGGCGGGGCCGGGCGCGCTCGCGGTGTCGTTCCGCCCGTCCGAGCTGCCGCGCGTGCGCGAGTCCGCCGACCGGCTCCGCGCCGCCGCGGAGCGCGTCAGCCGTACCCTCCTCCTCAGCCGCTGACCGGGCCCTCCTCGCCCGCCACCTCGCCCGCCTCGTCGTCCGCCACCTCGTTCGCCTCGTCGTTCGCCTCGTCGCCCGCCTCGTCGCCCGCCGCCGGGCGGCCGGGGGAGCGGCGCGGCGCCCCGCGCGGGCCCGGCCGTACGACATAGAGTCGGAGTGGAAGTCGGGGTGGAAACGGCGGGGATGGGCACAAGCCGAACACGCCCCGGCCCGAGGCCGACTAAACTTCCGGACCATTGACTTGACCCCGCGGGCGCGGCGCCGCCGCGAACCGACCAGCGAACTCAAGGCGTGATGCATGTCTGGATACGACCGTGTGGTGCAGCCGGCCGCCGGTGACGAGGCCCTCGAGAACCACCTCGGCGGCGAGGAGGCCAAGAACTACCGGCGCTACGAGTTCGACACCGTCGCGCCGCACGTGGGCAGGTCCCTGCTGGAGATCGGCTCCGGCCTCGGCGACTTCGCCGAGCAGTTCCTGCCCCGGCTCGACCGGCTGGTCGTGAGCGACTTCGACCCCTACTGCGTCGAGCAGCTCCGCAAGCGCTTCGCCGACCGCTCCGACGTGGACGTGCTCCAGTTCGGCCTGCCCACCGAGATCCCGCTGGCCGAGCCCGTCGACACGGTCGTCATGATGAACGTGCTGGAGCACATCGAGGAGGACGTCGAGGCGCTGAAGTCCCTCGCCCGCGTCGTCCAGCCCGGCGGCCGCATCGTCATCTGGGTGCCCGGCTACATGCAGCTCTACGGCGACTTCGACCGCAAGGTCGGCCACGTCACCCGCTACACCCCGAAGACCCTGCGCGCCACCGTCGAGGCCGCCGGCCTGCGCCCCCAGGTGCTCAAGCCGATCAACTTCCTCGGCGGGCTGGCCTGGTGGGTCGCGGTGCGCAAGGGCGGCGTCGGCTACCCGGACCCGCGCCTGGTCAAGATCTACGACCGCACGGTGGTCCCGACGACCCGCTTCATCGAGAAGCTGATCACCCCGCCCTTCGGTCAGACCGTCTTCTGCGTCGCCCGCGTCCCCGCCTGACGTCCTCGCCCGACGCCCCCGCCGCGACCAGAAGGCCGCGCAAGGCCCGCGCGGCCGGTCCCGGCGGGTCCTGGAAAGTCACAGAAGGCCAGAAGTCTCAACGGCCCCCGGAAGCCCCCGGCCTCCGGGGGCTTCGCCGTTCCCGCCCCGGCGGGGCCGGCGGGCCGGGGATTCCAGTCCGAACGGGAATATCAACCGATGGTCATGGAAGTCTCTCTTACGGTGACCATTGCGGGGGTACGATCGTTATCGCGCGCCGGGAGGGTCGGCCTGACGGAGGCGGTGGCTGGTGACGGCGACAGTGTCCGAACGAGCGGATCGGGAGCGGGCGGGCAACCTGCCCGCGGAGATGACCAGCTTCATCGGGCGCGAGGAGGAGCTGGCCGGCCTGCGCCGCCTGCTCGACTCCGCCCGCCTCGTGACCGTGACGGGCGTGGGCGGGGTGGGGAAGACCCGGATCGCGGTCCGCGCCGCCGCGGGGATGCGCCGCTCCTTCCCCGACGGGGTGTGGTTCGTCGAGCTGTCGGGCCTGCGCGAGGCCGAGCTTCTCGCCCACGCCGTCGCCAACGCCCTGGGCGTGCCCGACCAGTCCACCCGGCCGCAGATCGACGTGCTCGCCGACTGGGTGGAGAAACGCCGGCTCCTGCTCATCCTCGACACCTGCGAGCACCTGCTCGACGCGTGCGCCATGCTCGCCGAGACGCTGCTGCGGGCCGCGCCCGGCCTGCGCGTGCTGGCCACCAGCCGCCAGCCCCTCGACGTCCCCGGCGAGCACACCCTGGCGCTGGCCCCCCTGCCCGTGCCCGACCCCGAGCACCAGACGCCCTCCCTGACCGGGTCCCCGTCGCTGGCGCTGTTCGCCGAGCGGGTCGCCGCGGTCGTGCCCGGCTTCACCCTGGACGAGCGCAACATCCGCTCCGTCGCCGCCCTGTGCCACCGGCTCGACGGCATCCCGCTGGCGATAGAGCTGGCCGCCGTGCGCCGCCGCGCCCTGTCCGTCGAGCAGATCCTCGCCCGCCTCGACGACCGGTTCCGCCTGCTCGCCCGCGGCAGCCGCACCTCCTTCCCCCGGCACCAGACGCTCCGCACGGCCATCGCCTGGAGCCACGAGCTGTGCGAGCCCGAGGAGCAGGTGCTGTGGGCGCGGCTCTCGGTCTTCGCCCGCTGCTTCGACCTGGACGCCGCGGAGGAGGTCTGCTCAGGGCCGGACCTGCCCGCCGAGAGCGTCTGCACCTACCTCGCCGGGCTCGTGGACAAGTCGATCGTGGTGTGCGAGGAGGACGCCGACGGGGTGCGCTACCGGCTGCTCGACGTCATCCGGGAGTACGGCGCCGAACGCCTGCGCGACCTCGGCGAGGAGCACCGCATCCGCCGCCGCCACCGCGACCACTTCCTGCGCCGCGCGCGCGAGATCGACCGGGCGTGGGCCGGGCCCGGCCAGCACGAGCTGCTGACCTGGCTCAACCACAACCACGCCAACCTCCGGGTCGCCCTGGAGCTCTGCGCGTCCGACCCGGAGGAGGCCGACGCGGGCCTCGGCATCGCCGGGTCGCTGTGGGCGCTGTGGATACCCGCCGGCCACCTGCGCGAGGGGCGCCGCTGGACCGAGCTCATGCTCGCCCTCACCGACGCCCCGACCCCCAACCGGGTCCGCGCCCTGTGGCTCTGCGGCCTGATCGCCGTGCTCCAGGGCGACATCGAGCGCGGCACGCGGGCCCTCGCCGAGCTGCGGCCCCTCGCCGCGTGCCACCCGGGCGGCGCGAGCTTCCAGCCGTTCCTGGACCACCTGGAGGGCATGGCCGCCGGGTTCGGGGGCGATCCCGTCCGCGGCGTCGAGGCGTTCTCCCGCGCCGTCGAGACGTACCCCTCGGTCGAGGGGGAGGCCGCCGCGCCCGGGCGGCTGACCGTGCAGGCCATGCTCTCGCTGATGCTGTGCGTCAACGGCGACGTCGACCGGGCGTTCGCCGTCCTGCGCGGCCTGCTGGAGGAGTGCGACCGGCTGGGCGAGGAGTGGAGCCGCGCCTACGGCGAGAGCGTGCACGGCTTCGTGCTGCTGTCGATGGGCCGGGCCGAAGAGGGCGAGGCCGTCGCCAGGTCCGCCCTGGCCACGTTCTGGTCCTTCCGCGACGCCGTCGGCATGGCCGCCGTCCTCGACGTGCTCGCCTGGATCGCGTTCGCCACCGGGGACCACGAGCGCTTCGCCGTACTGCTCGGCGCCGGGCGGCAGGCGTGGAGCTCCTTCGGCCACCAGCTCTTCTCCTGGGACGTGCTGCTGGCCATCCGCGCGGACTGCGAGGCCAGGGCCCGCGAGGAGATCGGCGACGACGCGTTCGAGGCCGCGTGCCGCAAGGGCGCGGAGATGCGCCGCGAGGAGGCCGTCGCCTACGCCCTGAGCCTGGATCCCGAGCCGCCGCCGGTGGACGACGAGGACCCGCTCGCCCCGCTCACCCCCCGCGAACGCGAGATCGCGCTGCTGGTGGCCGAGGGCCTGTCGAACCGGGAGATCGCCGAGCGGCTGGTGATCGCCAAGCGCACGGCCGACTCGCACGTGGAGCACATCCTGACCAAGCTCGGCTTCTCCACGCGCGCCCAGATCGCCGCGTGGGTGGCCGCCCGCCGCCGCTGACCCCGCCCCGCCGCTGACCCCGCCCCGCCGTACGGCCTGAGCCCGCCGCGCGCCGGGCGGCGCGCCGCGGCGGGACGCCCCACCCGGCCACACCGGGGCACCGGCCACATCGGGCCACACCCGGGCCACACCCGGGCCACTCCGGGGCCACGCCGGGGGCCGTACCGGGTCAAGGGGGCGGGGGAATCGGTGACGGGATCGGGCGGGAGGACAACGGATGGTCATGAAAGGGTCTCGTACGGTGACCTTCGGCTGGGTACGATACGAGCGCGGCGCGCGCGCATGGGGAGGGGTCGTCCTGACTGAGGCGGTGGCGGGTGACGGCGACAGCGGTTTCTGAGCAGGCGCGGGAGAAGGCGGGCAATCTCCCGGCCGAGGTGACGAGCTTCATCGGACGCGGCGACGAACTCGCCGCACTCAAGCGGCTCATCGAGACGGCACGGCTCGTGACCGTGACCGGGGTGGGCGGAGTCGGCAAGACCCGGATCGCGCTCCGGGCGGCGACCGAGCTGCGCGACGCCTTCCCCGACGGGGTGTGGTTCGTCGAGCTGTCCGGGCTGCGCGAGCCCGAACTCCTCGCCCATACCGTGGGCAACGTGCTCGGCATCCCCGACCAGTCCACCCGGCCCCACGCCGAGGTGCTGGCCGAGTGGCTGGAGGGACGGCGGCTGCTGCTCATCCTCGACACGTGCGAGCACGTCGTGGACGCCGGGGCGGCGCTCGCCGAGACGCTGCTGCGGGCCGCGCCCGGCCTGCGCGTGCTGGCCACCAGCCGCCAGCCCCTGGACGTGCCCGGCGAGCACACGCTCGTGCTGGCCCCGCTCCCGGTGCCCGGCCCCGACCACGAGGGCGCCGGCCTGAGCTCCTTCCCCTCGCTCGCGCTGTTCGCCGAGCGCGCCTCGGCCGTCGTGCCCGGGTTCGCCCTCGACGAGCGCAACGTCAAGGCCGTGGCGGCGCTGTGCCACCGGCTCGACGGCATCCCGCTGGCGATCGAGCTGGCCGCCGTGCGCCGGCGCGCGTTCTCCGTCGAGCAGATCCTCGAACGCCTCGACGACCGGTTCCGCATCCTGTCCAGGGGCAGCCGCAGCTCCTTCCCCCGGCACCAGACCCTGCGCACCGCCATCGGGTGGAGCCACGAGCTGTGCGACGAGGAGGAACGCCGGCTGTGGGCGCGCCTGTCGGTGTTCTCCGGCGGGTTCGACCTGGCCGCCGCCGAGGACGTCTGCTCCGGCCCCGGGCTCGACGAGGACATGATCTACGAGCACCTCGCCGGGCTGGTGGACAAGTCCATCGTCGTCTGCGAGGAGGACGCCGACGGGGTGCGCTACCGGCTCCTCGACGTCATCCGCGAGTACGGCGCCGACTGGCTGGCCGACCTCGGCGAGGAGCACGAGATCCGGCGCCGCCACCGCGACCACTACCTGCGCCGCGCGGAGGAGGTCGAGGAGGCGTGGGTCGGCTCCGAGCAGTTCCGGCTCATGCGCTGGCTCAACCGCAACCTCGGCAACCTCCGCTCCGCCCTGGAGTTCTGCCTGGAGGACCCCGGCGACCCCGCCGAGGTCGACGCCGGGCTCGGCCTGGTCAGCTACCTGTGGCCGTGCTGGATCCCCGGCGGCCAGCTCCGCGAGGGACGCCGCTGGCTGGAGCGCTTCCTGGCCATCCCCGGCGACACCACCTGGTTCCGCACGCGCGCCTGGTGGGTCCTCGGCTCCCTCGCCGCCGTCCAGGGCGACCTGCGCCGCGCCGCCCAAGCCCTGGAGGCGGTGCGCGTCTTCGCCGAGAGCCACCCGGAGATGCGCGTCGGGGCCTACGTCGACCAGCTCGACGGCACCGCCGCCGGGTTCGGCGGCGACCTGGCCCGCGGCGTCGAGAAGCTGACCGCCGCCGTCGAGACCTACCCCGAGGCCAAGGTCGCCCATTCCACCTGGCACTCGGCGCGGCTCATGTCCGCCGCCACCCTGGCCCTGCTGCTCACGGCCGCCGGCGAGACCGAGCGCGCCGACTCGGTGCTCGACGCGCTCGACGAGGAGTGCGAGGCGGCCGGCGAACGCTGGATCGACTCCTACGGCCACTCCGCCCGCGCCTTCCTGCTCGCCCTCCAGGGCCGCGGCGGCGAGGCCCGGCGGCAGGCCCGGCTCGCCCTGCGCCGGCTGCTTGAGTTCCGCGACGCGCTCGGCCTGGCCCTGTGCCTGGACGCGCTCACGCTGGCCGCGCTCGCCGGCGACGACGGGGAGAACCCCGAGCGGAGCGGCGAGCAGGCCGCGTTCCTGCTCGGGTTCGGCGACACGGTCTGGCGCGGCTTCGGCGACCCGCGCTTCTCCTGGGCCAGCCTCATCGCCATCCGCGAACACGCCGAGCAGCGCGCCCGCGCGGCCCTCGGCGACGCCGCCTTCGACGCCGCCTACCAGCGCGGGGCCCGGGCCGAGCGCTCCGAGGCGGCCGAATACGCCCTGGGCCGGCCGCGCCCGTCCCCGGCAGGGAACCCGCTGGCGCCGCTCACGCCGCGCGAGCAGGAGATCGCGCTGCTGGTGGCCGAGGGCCTGTCGAACCGGGAGATCGCCGAGCGGCTGGTGATCGCCAAGCGCACGGCCGACTCGCACGTGGAGCACATCCTGGCCAAGCTGGGCTTCTCCACCCGCGCGCAGATCGCCGCGTGGGTGGCCGCCCGCCGCCGCTGACGCGCCCGTCCCCTTCCGTCTTCTTCGGTACGGCCTGAGCCCCGGTACGGCCTGAGCCTCCGCACGGCTGAGCCCCGGTACGGCCTGCCTCCTGTACGGCCTGAGCCCGGCGGCCCCGGGCTCGTGCCGCGCCGGCGCCTCGCGCTCCGGGCCCTGCGACGCGGCGGCCCCGGAGCGTCGCGCCGCGGGGCCCGCGCAGGGCGTCCCGTCGTGGGCGCCACCGCCGTACGGCGGGCCGGGGGGCTGCGCCGTACGGCGGTGACACGGGGTGTGAGTGTTCCCGGAAGGGTCACCGGGCCCGGCGCGCGCGCCGTCGATGGGCGCCCGGACGTGCTCTCACACATCGACGGCACCGAACCCGATGACCGATTCCAGCCTGGCCCGGGACACCCCGGCCCAACATCGGGAGAACTACCGAAAGGGCATACCGAGATCGCCGGTACGGGTGTCGCGGACCGCCGGAAGGGCGTCGCCGGGGTTCCGCCGGACGGGGGAGAGGCGGTAGAAGAGGGGTGCGCGCCGAACCCGGAGGAGCCCAGAGACGGACGATCACGAGGCCGTGGCCAGGGCGCTGGCCGGCGACCTGGACGCCTACGAGGTGCTGGTCCAGCGCTACAGCGCGGTCGCACACCGGACGGCGGCCCTGCTCGGCGCGGGGGACGAGGCCGCGGACGTCGTGCAGGAGGCGTTCGTCAAGGCGTACCGCCATCTGGCGAAGTACCGTACCGACTCCCCCTTCCGGCCCTGGCTGCTGCGCATCGTCGCCAACGAGACCCACAACCTGACCCGCTCGCGGGGGAGGCGCGCGGAGCTGGCGCTGCGGCTGGCCCAGGTGCGCGAGACCGTCGTGGGGGACGACCCGGCGGGGACGGTGGTCGAGGACGAACGCCGCGCGCGGCTGCTCGCGGCGCTGCGGGAACTGCCCGACCGGGAACGCCGCGTCCTCGTCTGCCGGTATCTCCTGCAGTTCTCCGAGGCGGAGACCGCCCAGGTGCTCGGCTGGCCGGTCGGTACGGTCAAGTCGCGCGCGTCCCGCGGCCTGGCCCGGCTGCGGGAGCGCTTCGGCCCGGGGGAGGAGGTGGACGATGCCCACTGACCGGCCCGGCACGCCTGACACGCCAGAGATGCCGGACATGCCGGACCTGGAGCGCGAGCTGACCGCGCTCGGGGCCGAGCTCGACGTCCCTCCGCCCCCGCCCGCCCCCGAGGTCGCGCGAGCCGTACGGCGCCGCCTGCAGCGGCCCCGCGGCCGGCGGGGGTTCCGCCCCGGGTGGCGGCCGGTCACGATCGGGGTCGCCCTGGTCACCGCGATCCTGCTCGGCGCCACCCCGCAGGGCCGCGCCGCCGTCGCCACGGTCCTCCGCTTCGCCGGGGTCGAGATCCACGTGGACCCCGCGCCCCGCCCGGCCCCGTCGCCGGCCCCCTCGCCCGCGGCCTCGTCCCCCGCCCTCCCCGGCGAGCGGCGGGTCTCCCTGGCCGAGGCACGCGCCCGCGCGCCCTTCCGCGTCCTCGTCCCCGCCGCCCTGGGCGCCCCCGACGAGGTACGGCTGGCCGACGGCGACCGCGTGGTCACCCTCCACTGGCGTGCCCGCCCCGGCCGCCCCGCCGTACGCCTGGACGAGTTCGCCGGCCGGGTGGAACCCGTCTGGCGCAAGGACCTGGGCCCGCCGTACCCGGAGGAGGTCAGGGCCGGGACCCGCACGGCCCTGTGGATCCCCCGGGACCACGGCCTCACGTACTACCCCGAGGGCTCCCAGAGCCCCCTGACCTATGAACGCCGGGCGGGCCCCACCCTCATCTGGCAGCACGGCGGGACGGGTCTCCGCCTGGAAGGGCTTCCCACCTCCGGGGCAGCCACCCGGATAGCCGCCACCCTGCGATGACCCCACCGATGACCCCACCAACGACCCCACCGATGACCCCGGCCCGCCGGGGCGTCGTCCTCCCTCTTCCGTGATCTGGCGATCCCGCGCCTTCCCCGGCCGTGGCCGAGGGCCCGGGCGGTGCCGGCGGGGGCGCGGCATCGCGAGATCACGGGGGCCGAGGAGGGTCAGGCGGGGGTGGTGAGCCAGGCGTCCACCGCTTGCAGGAGCTCCTTCTTCGTCGCCTCGGGGGCGGTGGAGGCGCGGATGGACATGCGGGCCAGCTCGGCCAGTTCGGCGTCGGTGAAGCCGTAGGCGACGCGGGCCAGTTCGTACTGGGAGAGGAGGCGGGATCCGAAGAGGAGGGGGTCGTCGGCGCCGAGGGCGATGGGGACCCCCGCGTCGAAGAGGGCGCGGAGGGGGACGTCGCCGGGGGTGGGGGCGACGCCGAGGGCGACGTTGGAGGTGGGGCAGACCTCGCAGGTGATCTGACGGTCGGCCAGGCGCTCCATGAGGCGCGGGTCCTCGGCGGAGCGGACGCCGTGGCCGACGCGGTCGGCGTCCAGGTCGTCCACGCACTCGCGGACGCTGACCGGGCCGGACAGCTCGCCGCCGTGGGGCACGCTCAGCAGGCCGGCGCGGCGGGCGATGCGGAACGCCCCCTCGAAGTCGCGGGCCCGGCCCCGGCGCTCGTCGTTGGACAGGCCGAAGCCGACCACCCCGTCCCCGGCGTACTGCGCGGCCAGGCGGGCGAGCGTCTTGGCGTCAAGCGGGTGCTTCGTGCGGTTGGCGGCCACGATCACCCCGATGCCGATCCCGGCCGCGCCGGCGGCGTCCGAGGCCGCCCGCAGCACCATCTCCAGGGTCTCGGTCAGCCCGCCGAACCGGCCGGCGTATCCCGAAGGGTCCACCTGGATCTCCAGCCAGCGCGACCCCTCGGCCGCCTCGTCCTCGGCCGCCTCGCGCAGCAGCCGCCGTACGTCGTCGGGCGTGCGCAGCACCGAGCGCGCGATGTCGTAGAGGCGCTGGAACCGGAACCAGCCGCGCTCGTCGGTGGCCCGCAGCCTCGGCGGCCAGTGTTGTTCGAGGGCGTCGGGCAGGTGCACGCCGTGGACCTTGGCCAGCTCGACCAGGGTGGAGTGGCGCATGGAACCGGTGAAGTGCAGATGGAGGTGGGCCTTCGGTAAAGCGGCGAGCGGACGCGACATGACCATAGGGTGCCGCAAACGCTCAACCTTCCGGGCGTCCCGAGCGTGAGTGGGGGGTGAAGGGAGTCCGGAATGCGTGAAAGCTACGAAAGATCCTTTGACGAGTTCGTCGCCGCGCGGAGCACCTCGCTCATGCGCATCGCGTACCTCGTCTGCGGCGGATCGCACCACGACGCCGAGGATCTGCTCCAGGGTGCCCTGGAGAAGCTGTACCGGCACTGGGACCGCGTCAGCGCCGACGATCCAGAGCCGTACGCCCGGCGTGTGCTGGTCAACGCCGCGATCAGCCGCGCCCGGCGCCGCCGCCTGCTGCGCGAGGTGAACGTCGCGGCGCCGCCGGACACCCCGGTGCCCGAGGACCACTCGGTGCACCTGCGCAGCGTGCTGGTCGCCGAGTTGCTCAAGCTGCCGCCGCGGCAGCGGGCCGTGCTGGTGCTGCGGTACTGGCTCGACCTGTCGGAGGCGGAGACGGCGGCGGCCCTGCGCTGCTCGACCGGCAGCGTGAAGAGCCAGGCCTCACGGGGGCTGGCCCGGCTGCGCACGTACCTGGACCCGAGTGTGTTCGCGGAGGTGACCGGATGAACGTCGAGGAGACGCTGAGGAAGGCGATCGACGAGCGGGTGGCGGAGGTGCGGCCCCCGGCGGGGCTGGCGCAGGCCGTACGGCGGCGCCGGGCGCGCCGCAGGACCTGGTACGGCGTGGCGGCGGTGGCGGCGGCCACGGCGGTGATCGCCGGGGCGTTCCCGGCGTACCAGGCGCTCACGGCCCCGCCGCAGGCCCCCGTGCTGAGCGGCGGGGGGTCGCCCGATCCGGCCCTGCCCACCCCCGGGGGCGTGGAGCCGGCGCTCCCGAGCCCCGGGGTGTCCGCCCCGGACGGGAAGCGGGACGAGAGCACCGCGACGTTCTCGCCCGAGACCGGCCCCTTCGAGGTGACCGCCACCGCCGAGCCGGAGGCCACGCCGGCGCCCGCGGGGGACGGGCGGGAGTACGGCGGGATCGCGATCGGCCACATCCCCGGGGGCCTGAAGTGGAACGGCCAGACCCTGGAGAACACCTTCGGCAGCGCCCCCTCCACCTACTCCCGGATGTGGGGCGTGGACGGCGAGAAGTGGGTCCAGGTGATCGTCTACCGGGGCGCCGCGGTCGGCGATCTGGCCGCGCGCCTGGCCGGTTACCGGGAGCAGGGGGCCAAGCCCATCCGGATCAACGGGCACGAGGCCTTCCAGGTCCGCACCGGCGAGGCGATGGGCCTGCTGATGGAGAAGGGCCAGCCCGTCCTGGCCTGGACCCAGCCCGGCTACGGCATCGAGATCCTCTCCCACGACGTGGCCGAGTCCGAGGTCCGCGCGGTGGCCGAGTCCATCGAGACGAAGTAGACCCCACGAAGTAGAGATCCTGTACGGCGAAGCCGCCCGCTCCCCGAGGACGCGGGCGGCTTCGCCGTACGGGATCGTCTCTTTCGCGCGACCCGGCGAACCACCCGGCGAACGACGTGGCGGGCGATTCGGCGGGCGACTTGGCGGAAGACCCGGCGAACGGCTTGGCGAACGACTTGGCGGGCGACGCCAACCCTCGCCCGCCTTCAGGCGTATGAAAGGGCATGAAACGGGATGAGGACTCCTTCGCGGAGTTCGTCGCCTCACGGGGGACCGCCCTCCTGCGCACGGCGTACCTGACCTGCGGCTCCCGGGACGAGGCCGAGGACGTGCTCCAGACCGCCCTGGAGCGGGCCTACCGCTCCTGGGCCCGCATCGAATCCGGGGCCGACCCCGAGCCCTACGTCCGCCGCATCGTGGTCAACACCGCGATCAGCCGCGCCCGCCGCAGGGCCATCCTGCGGATCCTGCCCACGGCGACGCCACCTGACCGGCCGGCGTACGACGGAGCGCCCTCCCTGGAACTGCGCGACGAGCTCATGCGCGCCCTGCGGGCGCTCACCCCGAAACAGCGCGCGGTGCTCGTCCTCCGCTACTTCGAGGACCTCACCGAGGCCCAGACGGCCGAGGCGCTCGGCGTCACGGTCGGCACCGTCAAGAGCCAGGCGTCCCGCGCCCTGGCCCGCCTCCGCACCCTGATCGAGCCCCACGGAACGGACCTGAGGGAGGTGTCCCATGGCGCTGGAGCTTGAGGACGAACTGCGCCGGGCCATGCGCGCCGACACGCACGGCCTGCGCGTCGGCGCCGACCTGGTGGACCGCGTGCGCACGGCCCACACCCGGCGCACCCGCCGCCGCCGCCGTACGGCCGCCGCCCTGCTCGCCGCCGCCGTGGCGGTCGCCGCGTACCCCGCGTACCAGGCCGCCGCGCCGGAGCCGCCCGCGCACAACGTGGTCTCCCCTCCCGGAGACCCCGGCGCCAGGGCGGGGACCGGCAAGGGCGTCGTGCTGGGCGAGGGCGGCGCGATCGACGCCGCCTACCTCCCCGCAGGCGCGGTCTACGAGGGGAGCGTCACCAGCCTGAGCGATGCGTGGACGAGCGTCGAAGGCACCTGGACCATGCCCGGTGGTGGCCGCCTCACCCTGAGTATCCTCCGAGCGCCCCTGGCCGGTCCCGAGGACCTGAAGAGGCTGCCTCCGTTCGACGGCGTCTCCTCCTGGGAACGCGTGCCCCTGCCCGCGGGCCCCGCGCTCCGCAAGCCCGACGGGACGCAGATGCTGTGGCTCGTCCGGCCCGGCGTGGCGCTCCACGTGGCGATGACACCCGCGTCAGCCGGGGAACTGCTGAAGATCGCCCGGAGCCTCACCTACTACCCCACCACCTCGGACGACCCCTCGGAAAAGGGCGCGCGCTCCGGGATGGGGCCGGGGGACGCCCTGGTGGACGACTTCGAGGTCGCCCACATCCCGCCGGGTCTCCAGCGGGGCCCGCTCGACGGCTCCCCGGAGGCGGGAGGGCGCGTCGGCGTCAAGGCGGTGGAGGCCCGCTGGTACTCCCCGCAGGAAGACTGGTCCGAGCGCGGCCCGCGGCTGACCGTGTACGTGATGAAGGTGCCGCGCTCGTGGGACGAGGCGCGGCTGCACGCCGAGTCCGCGCCGGGGACCGGGCGACCGGTGCGCGCCCGGGTGGGCGGCGAGGACGGCGTCCTGTCCGGGGAACCGGGGCGGACGCGGATCCTGACCTGGATCCCGGAACCCGGCGTGGGAATCCAGGTCCGCGCGCGCGGATACCGCTCCGACGCCGAACTCCTGAAGGTCGCCGCGTCCGTCCGCCGGCCGTGACCCCGATCCGCCGCGCCGGCGGTGCCCGCCGGCGCGGCGGCGGCGTGAACCGGAACGGCCCCTCCGGAAGCCGGAGGGGCCGTTCGGCCGTTCGTGTGCGCTGTGCCGCGGGAGCCGTACGGCGTGAGCGGTCAGCGCGCCTCGGCGAGGAGCTTGGCCACGCGGCCGACGCCTTCCGCGAGGTCGGCGTCGCCGAGGGCGTAGCTGAGGCGGAAGTAGCCGGGGGTGCCGAACGCCTCGCCGGGGACGAGGGCGACCTCGGCCTCATCGAGGATCAGCTCGGCCAGCTCGGCGGAGGTCCGCGGCCGGCGGCCCCGGATCTCCTTGCCCAGGATGTCCTTGACCGTCGGGTACGCGTAGAACGCGCCGTGCGGCTCGGGGCAGAACACGCCGGGGATCTCGTTGAGCATGCGGACCATGGTCTGGCGGCGGCGGTCGAACGCCTCGCGCATCGTGGCCACGGCCGACAGGTCGCCGGAGACCGCCGCCAGCGCCGCCGCCTGGGCGACGTTGGAGACGTTGGAGGTGGCGTGCGACTGGAGGTTGGTGGCGGCCTTGACCACGTCGGACGGGCCGATCAGCCAGCCCACCCGCCAGCCGGTCATGGCGTAGGTCTTGGCCACGCCGTTGAGGATGACGACCTTGTCCGCGAGCTCAGGAACGGCGGTCGCGATCGAGGTGAACGTCGCGTCGCCGTACACCAGGTGCTCGTAGATCTCGTCGGTGACGACCCACAGGCCGTGCGAGGCGGCCCACGCGCCGATCTCGGCGACCTGCTCGGGGGAGTAGACCGCGCCGGTCGGGTTCGACGGCGAGACGAACAGCAGCACCTTGGTGCGCTCGGTGCGCGCGGCCTCGAGCTGGTCCACGGTCACGAGGTAGCCGGTGGTCTCGTCGGCGACGACGTCCACCTGCACGCCGCCCGCGAGCTTGATCGACTCGGGGTAGGTGGTCCAGTACGGCGCGGGCACCAGGACCTCGTCGCCCGGGTCGAGCAGCGTCGCGAACGCCTCGTAGACCGCCTGCTTGCCGCCGTTCGTGACCAGCACCTCCGAGGCCCCGACCGAGTAGCCGGAGTCGCGGAGGGTCTTGTCCGCGATCGCCTGCTTCAGCTCGGGCAGGCCGCCGGCCGGGGTGTACTTGTGGAACCGCGGGTTCCTGGCGGCCTCGATCGCGGCCTCGACGATGTAGTCGGGCGTCGGGAAGTCGGGCTCGCCGGCGCCGAAGCCGATGACCGGGCGGCCCTCGGCCTTCATGGCCTTGGCCTTGGCGTCCACGGCGAGGGTGGCCGACTCGGAGATCGCGGAGATGCGTGCGGAGATGCGGGGTTGCGGCATGGTCCTATCGTTCCAGAGGCTGTGCGGCGGACACGGGGAATATCCAGCATATGGACGGGCCCGCGCGCCCCGCGGGGCGGCTACGATGTTGATCTGAAGGTACGGCGGCGCCGCCCGGTTCGACGAACGGGCTCGCTGCACGTACACTTCACCGAGTGGTTCACGGCGCAAGCGTGCCTGAATCATGGCTTAGGGCAGTGGCTCAATTGGTAGAGCACCGGTCTCCAAAACCGGCGGTTGGGGGTTCGAGTCCCTCCTGCCCTGCGAAGTGCGGTCCGCGCACCCCCATTTGCGTGCCGTATACCGGGAGATCGAGGCCCGAACGGGTCTCGGGGCCCACGACAAGCGCGCGCCTCAGAGGCGACGGACACGACCCGGATCAGGTGAGGACATGGCGACCCAGACTCGCGGGGCGACCGCCGACAGGCCGGAGCAGCCGACCCCGAAGAAGAAGCGGACCTCCCCCGCCACCTTCTACCGGCAGGTCGTCGCCGAGCTGCGCAAGGTCATCTGGCCCACGCGCAAGGAGCTCGTCACCTACACCACGGTCGCCCTGATCTTCGTGCTCATCATGGTGGGCCTGGTGTCCGGCCTGGACTTCCTGTTCTCCCAGGGCATCCTGAAGGTGTTCGGCTCGGGCTGATCGCGGCACCGCACGCCTTCGAAAATCCCCCGAACAGCAAGCCAACCGCCGTCGACGAGAGAGAACGAATCATCGTGTCCGAGACCCCACTGCCCGCCGGCGAGGAATCCGCGCCGGAGGAGGCGGTCGCAGCGGGCGACGCCACCGAGGCCGAGCTCGACGAGCTCGACACCGATGCCGGCGACGCCGACGAGGTCGAAGGCGCCGCGGTCGAAGGCGTGGACGAAGAGGGCGACGAGGCCGAGGACGCCGGTGAGGACGCCGAGGGCGAGCCCGCCGACGCGGTCGCGGCCTTCGAGGTCGACCCGGTCGAGGAATTCAAGCGCCAGCTCCGCATGATGCCCGGCGAGTGGTACGTCATCCACTCCTACGCCGGCTACGAGAACCGCGTGAAGTCCAACATCGAGAGCCGGACCCAGTCCCTCAACATGGAGGACTACATCTTCCAGGTCGAGGTGCCGACCCACCAGGTGACCGAGGTCAAGGGCGGCAAGCGCCAGCAGGTCAAGGAGCGCGTGCTCCCCGGCTACGTGCTGGTCCGCATGGACCTGACCGACGAGTCCTGGGCCGCCGTCCGCAACACCCCGGGCGTCACCGGCTTCGTGGGCCTGTCCAACCGGCCCAGCCCGCTGAGCCTGGAAGAGGTCGCTAAGCTGCTCGCGCCCGAGCCCGAGGAGGCCAAGGCCGGCGCCGCGCCCCAGGTGCAGCGCGCCACCGTGGACTTCGAGGTCGGCGAGTCCGTCACGGTCATGGACGGCCCGTTCGCCACGCTGCCCGCCACGGTCAGCGAGATCAACGCCGAGTCCCAGAAGCTCAAGGTGCTCGTGTCGATCTTCGGCCGCGAGACCCCGGTCGAGCTCTCGTTCAACCAGGTCTCCAAGCTCTGACCGTACGGCCGCCGCGTGCGGCCCCGGCCGATGGCCGCCGCATCTTCGACGGCCGCGTATATTTCAAGACGTCCTCGCACCCGCGTACCGGAGCAGTCCGGGCGCGGGCGGCGAGGGTTGAAGGAAAACAGGACCCGGAGAAGGACAAATGCCTCCAAAGCGTAAAGTCGCTGCGCTCGTCAAGGTGCAGCTTCCGGCCGGTCAGGCCACTCCCGCCCCGCCCGTCGGCACCGCCCTCGGTCCCCACGGCGTCAACATCATGGACTTCTGCAAGCAGTACAACGCTGCCACGGAGGCCCAGCGGGGCAACATCATCCCCGTCGAGATCACGATCTACGAGGACCGGTCGTTCACCTTCGTCACGAAGACGCCCCCGGCGCCTGAGCTGATCAAGAAGGCCGCCGGTCTGGACAAGGGCTCCGGTGAGCCGCACCGCAACAAGGTCGGCAAGATCACCAAGGCTCAGCTCCGCGAGATCGCCGAGACCAAGCTCAAGGACCTCAACGCCAACGACGTCGAGGCGGCCGAGAAGATCATCGCCGGCACCGCCCGGTCGATGGGCGTCACGGTCGAGGGCTAGGAACTTTCCCACCGTGGGATGGGCCGGCGCTGGCCCGCACCACGACACTCAGCAACAGGAGTGCAAGTGAAGCGCAGCAAAGCTCACCGCGCAGCGGCTGAGAAGATCGACAAGAGCAAGCTCTACAGCCCGCTCGACGCGGTCCGTCTCGCCAAGGAGACGGCGACCACCAAGTTCGACTCGACCGTCGAGGCCGCCCTGCGGCTCGGCGTCGACCCGCGCAAGGCCGACCAGATCGTCCGCGGCACCGTCAACCTCCCGCACGGCACCGGCAAGACCGCCCGGGTCCTGGTCTTCGCGACCGGTGACCGTGCCGAGGCCGCCCGCGCCGCGGGCGCCGACATCGTCGGCGCCGACGAGCTGATCGACGAGGTCTCCAAGGGCCGTCTCGACTTCGACGCCGTGGTCGCCACCCCGGACCTCATGGGCAAGGTCGGCCGCCTGGGCCGCGTGCTCGGTCCCCGTGGCCTCATGCCGAACCCCAAGTCCGGCACCGTGACCCCCGACGTCGCCAAGGCCGTCGAGGAGATCAAGGGCGGCAAGATCGAGTTCCGTGTCGACCGGCACGCGAACCTGCACCTGATCCTGGGCAAGTCGTCCTTCACCGAGCGCCAGCTCGTGGAGAACTACGCCGCCGCCCTGGACGAGATCCTGCGTCTCAAGCCGTCCGCCGCCAAGGGCCGCTACCTCAAGAAGGTCTCGTTCACCACGACGATGGGCCCCGGCATCCCGGTGGACCCGAACATCACCCGCGCGCTGACCGCGGAGATCGACGAGGCCTGATCCGCGTACGGCCGGCGCCCGGCGCGGCCCGCCGTACCGGCGCCGCCGGATGTGAAAATCTCGTGAAGGTCCCCGCCCTGACCAGGGCGGGGACTTTTCTCGATTTTGGGACGTTCTTTCCTGGGAACGTGCCTTGGTGTTCGATCGTCGTAGTTGATGTCAACGCCGGCCATCCAGGAGGGAATCCTCACCATGCGCCGAATCACTCCAGTGCTCGTCGTGTCGGGCGCGGCTCTCGCGCTCGCGCTCACCGGTTGTGGCGGCACATCGACAGGCCCGGACCTGGGCAAGGCCCGCCTCGTGGCGGCGGAGGCGCTCGCGGCCAGCGCGAACAAGGCCGCCGAGGTCACGAGTTACCGCGCCAGCGTGGTCGTGGACGTGCGGAGCAAGGAGCACGGCCCGGGCAACGTCCGGGGCACCGTGCTCTACCAGCAGAAGCCGGCCGTCGCCGCCGACGTGAACCTCAACCAGGTCACGATGAACGGCACCAACCTGCCCGGCGGGGCGCGGCTGATCGTCCGTGACAACGTGGCCTACGTCAAGTCCGATCTGCTCAAGATGTTCAACGGCGGCGCGAAGCCCTGGCTGCGCGTCGATCTCGCCCAGGCCGCCCAGCGCGCCGGGTACGACCTGAACACCATCATCGCCCAGGTCCAGCGCTTCGACCTGGCCGCGAACACCAAGATGATCACCACCTCCAAGGACGCCCGCGAGGTCGGCAAGGAGACCGTCGGCGGCGTCGAGACCACCCACTACGCCGGCACCATCGACGTCCCCTCGGCCCTGCCGCAGGTGGACGAGCGGGTCCGCGCCAAGCTGGAGCGGGCGCTCAAGGAGGTCAAGGACGCCAAGTTCGACGTCTGGGTGGACGCCCAGGGCCTGCCCCGGAAGATCACCCTGACCGGCACGGCGCAGGAGGGCACGATGACCGCCACGGCGCTGCTCAACGACTTCAACAAGCCCGTGAACGTCGTCGCCCCTCCGGCGAACCAGGTCGGCGAACTGCCCCGCGTCCACCCCGTCCCGCCGCAGGGCGGCCAGCCCCGGGTGGACCGGATGCCCGAGCGTCCCATCGAGCCCCACGCGAGCTGACGCCGCGCTGAGCGCTTGAGAGGGCCGGGAGGGCTCTAAAAGGCTCTGAGAGGCCCTGAGGGGCCCCGGGACGGCCGCGCGCCGCCCCGGGGGCCCCTTTCCCGTCTCCGGGGGCCGGGCGCGAGCCGTACGGCCGAGGGGGCCCGGGTGGCGTCCCGGCCCGCACCGCCGTACGGCTCGCGCGGCCGGGACGCCGCGAACGGGAGGCGGCACGCGGGCGCCGCGGGGAGCGGCGGTCCGGAAAGGCGGCGGTCCGGAAAGGCGGCGGTCCGGAAAGGCGGCGGTCCCGGAAAGGCGGCGGTCCGGAAAGGCGGCGGGGCGGACGGCCGGTGAGCGCGGGCCGGGAGGGGGCACGGCGGGGACCGGAAGGGGGCCTGGCGGGGCGATTTGGCGGTTCGCGTGCGGAGCGCGTAACCTGTCTCGTGCCGAAGACCGCCGGTCGTCGCGGTGTGCCCAACGCACCGCGGCCGAAGGTTCCGCGTGACGCGGATGGCCAGCGCAGGTGTGATGTGAGCTTCCCATATGCGTGCGTCTCCCTCCCCGGGGGAGCGCTGCGTGTCTGATGAGCCCCGTGCGCCCGCGCCGGGGCTTTCCGTTTTTCCCGGGCCCTCGCCGGTGGCACATCTGGAAGGAGGCCCATGGCGAGGGCGGACAAGGTTGCGGCGGTCGCCGAGCTCAAGAGCGAGTTCGAGAGCTCTCACAGCGCCGTGCTGACCGAGTACCGCGGGCTCACCGTCGCTCAGCTCAAGGAGCTGCGCGTTTCTCTCGGTGAGAATGCGAAGTTCGCCGTGGTGAAGAACACGCTGACCAAGATCGCGGCCAACGAGGCCGGGGTCTCGGAGCTGGACTCCATGCTCCAGGGCCCGTCGGCGATCGCGTTCGTCAAGGGCGACGTGGTCGAGGCCGCCAAGGGTCTGCGTGACTTCGCCAAGGCCAACCCCCTCCTGGTGATCAAGGGTGGTGTCGTCGACGGCAAGACGATGACCCCGGCCGAGATCACCAAGCTTGCCGACCTTGAGTCGCGCGAGGTCCTCCTCGCGAAGCTGGCCGGCGCGATGACGGCGAAGATGGCTCACGCCGCCGCCGTGTTCAACGCGCTGCCCACCAACATGGCTCAGCTCGCCGACGCTCTGCGCGCCAAGCGCGCCGAGGGCGGCGAGACGGCCCCGGCCGCCGAGGCCGAGGCTCCCGCGGAGGCAGGCGCGGAGGAGAACGCATCTGAGGGCTGAGCCGTAAGGCCGGTCCCCGCGGTCCCCATTGCAGGCAGTAGCAAGACCCCTTAACGGAGGAACCATCATGGCGAAGCTCAGCACCGACGAGCTGCTCGACGCGTTCAAGGAGATGACCCTTCTTGAGCTCTCCGAGTTCGTGAAGCTCTTCGAGGAGACCTTCGACGTCAAGGCCGCCGCCCCGGTCGCCGTGGCCGCCGCTCCCGCCGCCGGTGGCGCGGGCGAGGCCGCTGGTGGCGAGGAGGAGAAGGACGAGTTCGACGTCATCCTCGAGGCCGCCGGCGACAAGAAGATCCAGGTCATCAAGGAGGTTCGCGCCCTGACGAGCCTCGGCCTCAAGGAGGCCAAGGACCTGGTCGACGGCGCGCCGAAGCCGCTGCTGGAGAAGGTCAACAAGGAGACGGCCGACAAGGCCAAGGCCGCCCTCGAGGGCGCCGGCGCCACCGTCACCGTCAAGTGACCTGACGCGTCTCTTCGGATCCGGCCGATCCGCCTGGGGGCGGTCACCCGTTTCGGGTGGCCGCCCCTTCGGCTTGCGTGCGGTGGGCCATCGCCGTGCGGCGGGGCGCCCCGCGTCGGCGGCGGGCGGGACGCCGTACCGGACGAGGGTGACGGGAGGCCCGCTCTTTGGACTTCGCGTCTTATAACCGAGCGGTAACAATGTCCTCCGGGAATCTCTACCGCGGCCCGATTTCGTGGCTACCGTGGTGGCACCCGGGAGCTAAGATCGCGCCTCGCCGTACGGCGGCGCGTGTGGCTCGACCCTCCGGTGGCTCTTCCTCCGGCGCAGCGGAAGGTGACGAGTTGGGCGTTGAGATCGCCGTCGAAGGGTTGACGAAGGCCTTCGGCAAGCAGGTCATCTGGGAGGACGTCACGCTGACGCTGCCCGAGGGCAAGATCTCCGTGCTCCTCGGCCCCTCCGGCACCGGCAAGTCCGTCTTCCTCAAGTCGCTCGTCGGGCTGCTGCGCCCCGAGCGCGGCCACATCTGGATCGACGGGCACGACCTCGCCAACTGCAGCGAGAACAAGCTCTACGAGCTGCGCCGGCTGTTCGGCGTGCTCTTCCAGGACGGGGCCCTGTTCGGGTCGCTGTCGCTGTACGACAACGTCGCGTTCCCGCTGCGGGAGCACACCAGGAAGAGCGAGCGCGAGATCCGCGACATCGTCATGGAGAAGATGGAGCTGGTCGGCCTGGGCGACGCCGGGGCCAAGCTGCCCGGCGAGATCTCCGGCGGCATGCGCAAGCGCGCCGGCCTCGCCCGCGCCCTCGTGCTGGACCCGGAGATCATCCTGTTCGACGAGCCGGACTCCGGCCTCGATCCGGTCCGCACCGCCAACCTGAACCAGCTCATCGTGGACCTCAACGCCGAGACCCAGGCGACGTTCCTCATCGTCACCCACGACATCAACACCGCGCGCACGGTGCCCGACGACATCGGCATGCTCTACCGCCGCGAGCTCGTCATGTTCGGCCCCCGCGAGATGCTGCTGTCCAGCGACGAGCCGGTGGTCCGGCAGTTCCTGAACGCCCGCAGGCACGGCCCGATCGGCATGTCCGAGGAGAAGGACGTCTCCGAGCTGGAGGCCGAGGCCTCGATGGGCCAGGACCCCGGCCGGCTGCCGCCGATCCCGCCGCAGCTCCTGCCCTCCGACGGCCGTCTCCGCCCGACCATGCGGCCCCCGGGGGAGTGGCTGGCGCGTCACGGCGTCACCGCGCCCCCCGGCTCGTTCGTGGACGACGAGGGCCGCGACTGGGTGGAGGAGTACCCCAAGCTGCTCATGGCCTCGGGCCGGTCCCGGGGGTGAGCGCGGCGGCCCGTGCCACGAGCCCTCCCGGCGGCGGGTGAGGCCCGGTGAGGCTGCGGGTCGCGATCCTGGCGACGGGCGCGGTGGTCATCGCCGGGCTCGCCGCGGCGATCGTGCTCCTCGGGCTGCGCGTCCTGGAACTCCGCGAGGCCCGCGCCGACGGTGAGGCCGCGATCGCGGCGGCCCGCGGGCACGTGGTGGAGCTGCTGTCGGTGGACCACCGCACGGTGGACCGGGACCTCGGGCGGATCCTGTCGGGATCCACGGGCGCGGCCCGGGAGGAGTACGCCCGCAACGCGGCGACGGTCAGGGAACGCGTCACGCGGGAGCGCAGCGTCCGCATCGGCGCGGTCCGCGCCTGCGGGCTCGTGTCCCTGGAGGGGGACCGCGCCCGGGTGCTCGCCGCCGCCGACGGCGTGACCACCACGTCGGCGGCGGGCCCCCGCGAGGAGTTCCACCGCTGGAAGATCGACCTCGCCCGGGTCTCGGGACGCTGGCTGGTCGCGAAGATCGAGCCGGTCCCGTGACCAGGCCGGCCGAGGTGCGCGTGCGCCGGCTGGTTGCGCTGCCCGCCGTCGCCGCCGCCGCCCTCGCCGTGGTGGCCGCCGTGTTGTGGGGGAGCCTCCGGGATCTGGAGGCCGGACGCAGGTCCGCCGACGAGGCGCTCGCCGCCGCCCGCGCCGTCGCGCCGGACCTGTTGTCCTTTGATCATCGTACGGTGGAACAGGACTTCGCCCGCGCGCAGTCCCACACCACCGGCCCGCTCACGGGACATTACCGCAAGCTCGCCGCCGCGACGGTCCCCGAGGCCCGGCGCGAGCGCGTGAGCGTGCAGACCGTGGTGGCCGGGGGAGCGGTGTCCCGGGCCGAGCCGGGGAGGGTCGAGATCCTGCTCTTCGTGAACCAGATGACGCTGACCGGCGACGACGGCCGGCGGCTCGTCCAGGCGCGGGCCCGGCTGGTGATGGTCGAGCGCGACGGCCGCTGGCGCGTCGCCGACATGAACCCCCTCCTCGGCTCCCCGCCGAGGTGACGCCCGCCGTACGGCAGCGCTCCGGCAGGGCCCTCGTGACCTGCGGGAACGTCCGATCCGGAGTGAGCCGGCCAGGTGGGACGGACGGGACGCACGGGGCCGACGGTGCGTCGCGTTATGAAATTGTTGGCAAAGTAAGAGGATTGAAAGCTCTGTGCGCGGGGAACTTCTGGCCATGTCAACGTCGATCGCCGGCAACGCGAGGATCCCCCGCGGCGCCGCGCGCGAGCCGTACGGGATCTTGGCAGCGCAACCACCCGGGCGGCCCGTGGGCGGCCCCGTGACTCATGTTCCCAGCGTGTTGGCTATCAGTTGGCCGAAATGTCGCTTCTCGGGCTTGACGTTTCCGCGCGGACGAGCGATGCTGCGGGCAACGTGGAGCGCATAGCGAGAGTGGACTGGACAGCAGTATGCCCTTCGGCTACACTGCCCCTTTGCGCTGCCCTTTGATGGCTCATGATCGCCCGTGTGTGCTTGCTGTGGATTGTCACCTCTGACCTGCTGCGATTCACCGCGGGTGGCGGGAGCCATCTGGCGTGCGTGTAGTCAGTCCGCCGCGAGCCCTCGGAAGGACATCTGTTGGCAGCCTCGCGCAACGCCTCCGCCGTA
>NZ_QZEY01000007.1 GCF_003594875.1 Bailinhaonella thermotolerans | reverse complement strand
CCCAAGCCCTTCTCCACCGGCGCCTACGCCCACACCAACAGCTGACCCCCCGAGGTCACCCCCACACACCCGCACGAACAGCAGCCAAGGCCCCCGCCACCGGAACACCCGGCAGCGGGGGCCTCCGCATGCGCATACCCGGAGCACCGACCGCCCCCGGCCGTACACACCACCCCTTCACCGACACGGCGGGGACAAGAGCCCCGCCCGCCTTGTCCCGGCGCAGGCGGAACCTGTCACAGCGGGAGTAAGGCGGGAGGCCCAGGTCGGGGCCGGCGGCCCGGGCGGGTGGCGGTAGGGGCGTTGACAGGGGGGTGGGGGCGGGCGATAGTCGGGGTGGTCTCGGTGATCTTGCGCGGGGGAGGGGTCGCCGCCCTTCGGCCCGGGGTGGTTCTGATGGCTGTCCGCGTCCCGCGCAAGGTCCGGTTCGTCGCGATCGCGGCGCTGGCGCCGTTGATCCTCCCGCTGGCGGGGGCGCCCGCGCTCGCCGCGCCGCCCGCGCGGGAGGCGGCCGCCGCAGCCGAGGTCGTGTCCATCGTCCGGGTGAGGGCGCCCGACCGGGCCGACCGGGAGCGGCTGCTCCGGCTGGACCTGGATGTGATGGACGGGGACCGCGAGAACGTCCACGTCATGCTGCACGGGAGCGCGGACGAGGCCCGGCTGCGGTCCACCGGGCTCCCGGTGAGCGTGGTGGTGCCGGACGTCGCCGCCCGCAACCGGGAGGCGCGGCGGGCCGAGGAGGCGCGGGCGCTCCGCCGTACTGCGTCCCGGCTGCCCACCGGGCGGGTCACCTATCGCACCCTGGAGGAGACGGCGGAGGAACTGGCGCGGCTGGAGCGGGAGCATCCGGGGAAGGTGCGCCGGTTCGCGCTGCCGCTGAAGTCGCTGCTCGGGCACACCGTGTGGGCCGCGGAGATCTCCCGGGACGTACGGCGGGCCGGGCACAAGCCGGCGTTCCTGATGACCGGGCTGCACCACGCCCGCGAATGGCCGACGGTCGAGCTGACCATGGAGTTCGCCTGGGACGTGCTCCAGAACGACGGCCGCGACCCGCGCGTGACCTCCCTGCTCGACCGGGCCCGGATGATCGTCGTGCCGATCGTCAACCCCGACGGGTTCGAGATGTCGCGCGGCCTCACCCAGGAGCAAAAGCGCAAGAACTGCCGCGTGAACCCCGGCCGCGTCCCCACCCGCGAGGAGTGCGCCGACCCGGCCAACTTCGCCAAGGGCGTGGACCCGAACCGGAACTACGGGGCGTTCTGGGGCGGGCCCGGCGCGAGCCACGACGAGAACGCGAGCAACTACCGGGGCGAGGGCCCGTTCTCCGAACCGGAGATCCAGAACATCCGCCACCTCGTCCACACGAACCAGATCACCGTCGCCTTCAGCAATCACACCCCCGACGCCCGGGTCCTGCGCGCGCCCAGCGCCCCCAACGAGCCCGTCCCCGCCGACGCCGTGCCGTACGACGCCCTCGCGCAGCGGCTCGGCGGAATCATGAAGTGGCCGGCCGGGCCGTGGCCGGACATCTACTACGCGGCCAGCGGCACCACCGAGGAGACCGTCTACTACACGACCGGGGCGTACGGCTTCACGTTCGAGCACACGCCCGGCGGCCGCGGCTTCCACCCGCCGTACCAGTACGTCATCGACCAGTACCTCGGCATCGGCGCGTACCCCGGCTCCGACGCGCGCGAGGCCTTCCTGACCGGCTTCGAGGCCGCCGCCGACCCGGCCGGGCACGGGGTGATCAGCGGCCGCTCCACGCCGGGCGCGACGCTCACGCTCACGAAGTCGTTCACGATGTCCACGTCCCCGGTGGCCCGGCCCGACGGCTCCACCGGCCCGGCGCTGACGTACCCGGTCGAGCTCACCTCGTCGATCACCGTCCCCCGGGACGGCCGCTTCACCTGGCACGTCAACCCGTCGCCACGTCCCAGCCAGACCGCGACCGCCCACCACGCCGAATCCTGGACGATCACCTGCCGCGGCCCCCTCGGCCTGCTGACCCAGACGGCCAGGCTCACCGTCGTCCGCGGCGGCGCCGCCCACGCCGACCTGCGCCGCTGCCTCTGACCCCGCGCCAGGCCCCCGCCGTACGGCACGCGCCCGCGCGCGACGGCGGCGTCCGTCCCCGGAGGCGCGACGCCGGCGCCCCCGGAGCGCGGGGCGCCGGCGCCCGCCGTACTACGCGCCGGGGGAGCGGGGCGCGCGGAAACGAGAGGACCGCCTCCCGGTGAACCCGGAGGGCGGCCCTCGACGTGAGACGGCGCGTCAGGCCTGCGCCGACGCGACCCCGCGCTTCTCGACGGCCTGCTGGTAGAGGCGGCCGGCGCGGTAGGACGAGCGCACGAGCGGCCCGGACAGCACGCCGGCGAAGCCGATCGCCTCGGCCTCGGCCTGGAGCTCCACGAACTCCTCCGGCTTGACCCAGCGCTCGACGGGGTGGTGGCGGAGGGACGGGCGGAGGTACTGCGTGATCGTCAGCAGGTCGCAGCCCGCCTCGTGCAGGTCGCGCATGGCCTGGACGATCTCCTCGCGCTCCTCGCCCATGCCCAGGATCAGGTTGGACTTGGTGACCAGCCCGGCCTCGCGGGCCTTGGTGATCACTTCGAGGGAGCGCTCGTAGCGGAACGCCGGGCGGATGCGCTTGAAGATCCGCGGCACGGTCTCGATGTTGTGCGCCAGCACCTCGGGGCGGCTGGAGAACACCTCGTCGAGCTGCTCGGGGATCGCGTTGAAGTCCGGGATCAGCAGCTCCACGCCGCAGCCGGGCACCATCGCGTGGATCTGCCGGGCGGTCTCGGCGTAGAGCCACGCGCCGCCGTCGGGCAGGTCGTCGCGCGCCACGCCGGTGACGGTGGCGTAGCGCAGCCCCATCGTCGCCACCGACTCGGCGACGCGGCGCGGCTCGTCACGGTCGAACTCGGCCGGCTTGCCCGTGTCGATCTGGCAGAAGTCGCAGCGCCGCGTGCACTGGTCGCCGCCGATCAGGAACGTCGCCTCGCGGTCCTCCCAGCACTCGTAGATGTTGGGACACCCCGCCTCTTCGCAAACGGTGTGCAGCCCCTCGCGCCGGACCAGCGATTTCAGCTCGGTGTATTCGGGTCCGGTCTTGAGCCGCGTCTTGATCCACGGCGGCTTGCGCTCAATGGGGGTCTGGCTGTTGCGTACTTCCAGGCGGAGAAGCTTGCGGCCTTCAGGAGCGACTGTCACGAGAATCAGCCTACGTCCCCACCACACCCACCGCGCACACCGCGCCCCCCTCACCACCCCTGTCCAGGCACGACGCGCCAGGCGCCCTCCCGGCCGGCGTCGCACGCCCCGTACGGCGGGCGCGGCGCCCGTCCCGGGGTACGGCGGCGCGCGGCCGGGGCGGGCGGCTCGCCGTACGGAGGGAAGCGACCCGGCCCGGCGGGCGGCGCTCCGGTGGAAGGGCGGTGGTCCGGAGGCGGGCGGAGACGCGCGGCGGGCGGCCGGCGCGGCGAGGGGCCGCGCCCGCCGCCCGGCGGGTCTAGCGGAGGAGGCGTTCGAGCTCTTCCTCGTGGAGGTCGACCATCTCGGCGTCGAGGGCCTCGGCCAGGCGCTTCTCGACGTAGGGGAGGACCTCGTCCACGGTGATGCGGCGCCCGGCCTCCTCGCTGAGGTTGGAGACGCCGGCGTCGGCGATGCCGCAGGGGACGATGCGGTTGTACCAGTTGAGGTCGTTCGCGCAGTTGAGGGCGAAGCCGTGCATCGTCACGCCCCTGGCCACGCGCAGGCCGATCGCGCCCAGCTTGCGGTCGGGGCGGCCGCCCGAGGCGGGCACCCACACGCCGCTGCGGCCTTCCACACGCCCGGTGACCACGCCGAAGTCGGCGCAGACGTTGATCAGCGCCTCCTCCAGCCGCCGGACGAAGGCCACGACGTCCATGGGGTCGGTCAGCCGGACGATGGGGTAGCCGGTGATCTGGCCGGGCCCGTGCCAGGTGATCTTCCCGCCGCGGTCCACGTCCACCACCGGCGTGCCGTCCATCGGCCGCTCCAGCGGGTCCGTGCGTTTGCCCGCCGTGTAGACCGGGGCGTGTTCGAGCAGCAGGCAGGTGTCGGGGAGCGAGTCCGCCACCCGGCGCTCGTGCACCTTGCGTTGCAGGTCCCACGCCTGCTCGTAGGGCACGTCCACACCGAGCCGGACCATCGCGAGCTTGGTCACGCGTCCAGGTTAGACGAAGGCGCGACACGCCGTCCCACGGCCCGCTCCCCGGGCCCCTCCCAGGGCGTCCCGGCCCCGGCCGCGGGGCCTCCCCGGATCGTGATCCCGCGCACGCCGACGCCGTTCAGGTCCCCGGGGGACGACGCGGGCGGGCGCGGGATCGCGGTATCCCGGCGAGCGGGATGGTCAGGAGGTGAGGAGGCGGGCCTCGATGACGGACTCCTTGGCGCCGCCCGCCCCGTCGGGCTCGACCCGGTAGGCGCGGCCCTCGGGGTCGATGGTCACCGCCTGGACCAGCTCGGTCCCGACGTAGTGCAGGCCCACGCCCTCGTCGGCGGCGTAGCCCTGGGGGAGGGTGCCCGCGGCGACGGCCTCGTGGAGGAGGGTCCGGCGCTGGGGGTCGGAGTTGTAGTGGACGCCGCAGGAGTACGGGAGGAGGCCGAGGCCCTGGTCCCACTGGCGCAGCGTCGGCCCGAAGGAGTCGGTGTTGCCGCCGACGTGCCAGCACAGCGCCCCCGCGCTCTGCCCGGCCAGCACCACCCCCGCGCGCCACGCCTCGGTGAACGCCTCGTCCAGGCCGTGCAGCCGCCACAGCGCCATCAGGTTCGCCACGCTGCCCCCGGTGACGTAGACGATGTCCTGCTCCAGCAGGAACGCGCGCGGGTCCGGCACGTTCGGCATCGGGAACACCGTCAGGTGGCTGACCTCGACGTCCCAGTCGCGGAACGCGTCGTACATCTGCAGCAGCCGCGAGTGCTCGTCGCCCAGCGCCGTCGCCACCAGGCACAGCTTGGGCCGGTCCTGCCCGGTCAGGTCGAGGGCGTACCGCAGCAGCCCGCTCGGGCGGATGAACGAGTAACGGTCGGACGGCAGGAACGACCCGCCCCCGATCGCCAGGATGTGCGACTGGCCAAGCATGTTCTTCTCCCCGCGTCGGCGCACCGCATGGTGCTTCTTGCGTAGTGACGGCAGATCACAGTACGGCCCGCAGGGCGGGGCCGAGGCCCGGATGCTGGAACGCGTAGCCCGCCTCGGCCAGCCGCGCGGGCAGGACCCGCTGCCCGATCAGCACGCCCTCGTCGGCGAACCCCCCGAGCGCCGCCCGCAGCGCGAACCCCGGGACCCGGATCGGCCACGTGGGACGCCGTACGGCGCGGCCCAGGGCCCGGGTGTACTCGGCGTTGGTGACCGGCTCGGGCGCGGTCAGGTTCACTGGCCCGAAGACCTCGGACTCCAGCAGGAAGCACACCGCGCCCACCCAGTCGTGCAGGGTGATCCAGCTCCAGTACTGCCGCCCGGAGCCCAGCGGGGCGCCCAGCCCGAGCCGGAAGATCGGCAGGATCCGCCGCAGCGACCCGCCCCGCGCCGTCTGGACCAGCCCCGTGCGCAGCCGTACGACCCGGGTGAACTCCTCGGCGGCGATCGCCTCGGCCTCCCACGCGCGCACCAGATCCGCCAGGAAGCCCGTCCCCGCCGGGGCGGTCTCGTCCACCGCCCGGTCGCCGGTGTCGCCGTAGAAGCCGATCGCGGAGCCGGAGAGGAGCACTCGCGGGGGCCGGTCGAGCGAGGCCATCGCGCGCACGAGCGTCCGCGTGCCCTCGACCCGGCTCGCGACGATCTCCCGCCGGCGCGAGGGGGTCCAGCGGCGGTCCCCGAGCCCCGCGCCGGCGAGGTGGACGACCGCGTCGGCGCCGTCGAGCGCCGACCGGTCCACCTCGCCGCCGCGCGGGTCCCACCGGGCCTCGTCGGCGCCCGCGGGCGCGCGGCGCACGAGGCTCACAACACGGCGGCCCTCGCCGCGCAGAACGCGGACGAGGGCCGAACCGAGCAGACCGGAGGAACCGGTCACCACAATCCTCACATGGCTACGCTAGCCCAAGCGCGGCCTCGAACCGGCCCTCCTCCAGGCGGTTCTTGATCGTGGTGAGGAAGCGGGCGGCGTCGGCGCCGTCCACGAGCCGGTGGTCGTAGGTCAGGGCCAGGTAGACCATCGAGCGGACGGCGATGACCTCGCCCAGGTCCGGGTCCTCGACGACGACCGGGCGCTTGACGACGGCGCCGGTGCCCAGCATGCCGACCTGCGGCTTGAACAGGATCGGCGTGTCGAACAGCGCGCCACGGCTGCCGGTGTTGGTCAGCGTGAAGGTCGCGCCGGTGACCTCGTCCGGGCTGATCTTGTTGGCGCGGGTGCGCTCGGCCAGGTCCGCGATCTTGCGGGCCAGACCGCCGATGTTGAGGTCGCCCGCGTCGCGGACGGTCGCCACCAGCAGGCCGCGGTCGGTGTCCACCGCGATGCCCAGGTGCTCGGCCTCGTGGTAGGTCACCTCGTTGGTCTCGTCGTCGATGACGGCGTTGAGCTTGGGGTGGACCTTGAGGGCCTCGATCGCCGCCTGCGCGAAGAACGGCAGGAACGACAGCTTGACGCCCTCGCGGCGCTGGAAGTCGGCCTTGGCCTGCTCGCGCAGCCGCGCGATGCGGGTCACGTCCACCTCGACCACCGTCGTGAGCTGGGCGGAGGTCTGGAGCGACTCCACCATGCGCTTGGCGATGGTCTGGCGCAGGCGCGACATCTTCTCGGTACGGCCGCGCAGCGTGGTGTCCACCTCGACCGCGGGGGCCGGGGCGGCGGCCGGAGCCTGCTGCTGGGCCGGGGCGGCGGGCTGGGCCTGCGCGGCGGGGGCCGCGGCGGCCGGGGCCTGCTGCTGGGCCTGGGCGGCCTTCTCGCGCTGGGCGCGGGCGGCCTCGAGCACGTCCTGCTTGCGGATGCGGCCGCCGACGCCGGTGCCGGTCAGCGAGTCGAGGTCCACGTTGTGCTCGGCGGCGAGCTTGCGCACCAGCGGCGTGACGTACGGGCTGTCACCCGAGGTCGCGGCCGGGGCCTGCGCCGGAGCCTGGGCCTGCGGCTGCGGGGCCGGGGCGGGCTGCGGCGGCGCCGGCGGCTGGTACTGCGGGGCCGGCGGCTGGTACTGCGGCTGCGGCGCGCTCACCTGCTGGGGAGCGGGCTGGGGAGCCGGCTGCGGCTCGGGCTCGGGCTCGGGCTGGGGCTCCGGCTCGGCCTGCGGGGCGGGGGCCTGCTCGGCCGGGGCCTCGCCGCCCTCGCCGATGACGGCCAGCTCGGCGCCGACCTCGACCGTCTCGTCTTCGGCGACGACGATCTTCTGCAGGACGCCCGCGGCGGGGGAGGGGATCTCGGTGTCGACCTTGTCGGTCGACACCTCGAGGAGCGGCTCGTCAGCCTCGACGCGCTCCCCCTCCTTCTTGAGCCAACGGGTGACGGTGCCCTCGGTGACGCTCTCGCCGAGCTGGGGCATGGTTACGGAGACCGGCATGGTTCGCAGTGCTCCTATCGCGTTTCTGTGAGGGCTTATCAGTTGTGGACGTGCAGGGGCTTGCCGGCGAGCACCATGGCGGCCTCGCCGACGGCCTCCGACTGGGACGGGTGGGCGTGCAGGAGCTGGGCCACCTCGGAGGGCAGGGCCTCCCAGTTGTAGAGGAGCTGGCCTTCGGTGATCAGCTCGCCGACCCGGGCGCCCACCATGTGCACGCCGAGGATCGGGCCGTCCTTCTGGGCGATGACCTTGACGGCGCCCTGCGTCTGGAGGATCTGGCTCTTCGGGTTGCCGCCGAGGTCGTAGACGGCCTCGACGACGTCGTGACCCCGCTCGCGCGCGGCGGCCGTGGTGAGGCCGACCGAGGCGACCTCGGGGTCGGAGTAGGTGACCCGGGGCACGCCGTCGTAGTCGATCGGGGCGGGGTTGAGGCCGCCCAGGCGCTCGGCGACGAGGATGCCCTCGGCGAAGCCGACGTGGGCGAGCTGCGGGGTGGCGATGAGGTCGCCGATGGCCGAGATCGTGGGGACGTTGGTGCGGCAGAGCTCGTCCACCTTCACCGTGCCCCGCTCGACCTGCAGGCCGGCCTCCTCGTAGCCCAGCCCGGCGGAGACCGCGCCGCGGCCGACGGCGACGAGCAGCACCTCGGCGTCGAGGGTCTTGCCGCCCTCCAGCGTCACCTGGACGCCGTTCTCGGTCGGCTTGGCGCTCTCGAAGCGGACGCCCAGTTCGTACTTGATGCCGCGGCGGCGGAAGGCGCGCTCCAGCAGCTTGGAGCTGGACTCCTCCTCCAGCGGGAGCAGGTGCGGCAGCATCTCGACGATGGTGACCTCGGCGCCGAAGGAGCGCCACACGCTGGCGAACTCGACGCCGATGACGCCGCCGCCCAGGATGACCACCGAGCCCGGGACCCGGTCCAGCCGCAGGGCGTCCTCGCTGGAGATGATCCGCTCGTGGTCGAACTCCAGGCCCGGCAGGGAGCGCGGCTCGGAGCCGGTGGCGAGCACGATGTGCGCGCCCTCGACGACCTGCTCGCCCTCGGCGGTCCGCACGGTCACCTGGGTCGGGCCGGTGAGGCGGCCCTCGCCCTCGATCACGGTGACGCCGCCGGCCTTGAGGAGACCCTGGACGCCCTTCCAGGCCCGCGTGACGATCTTGTCCTTGAAGGCGTTCACGCCGGGCATGTCGACGCCCTCGAAGCGGGCCTTGATCCCGAACTTGTCACTCTCGCGCGCCTGGTCGGCGATCTCGGCCGAGTGCAGAAGAGCCTTGGTCGGAATGCATCCGCGGTGAAGGCAGGTGCCGCCGATCTTGTCCTTCTCGATGAGCGCTACGCGCAGATCCAGCTCGACCGCTCGCAGGGCACAGGCGTAGCCGGCGCTCCCACCCCCCAGGACGACCAGGTCGTAGGGGCCGCTGCCATCAGCCACAGGGGTCTCCTTGTCCGAAATGTTGTGCTCGCATTTGGTGCTCGCTCGCAGTTTTTCACTTGTGGTGACCGGTCGGCCGGGGTTCGCGCCGACCGGTCACGTCACGCCTGGGCGTACTCGGTGGCCAGCTCGATCAGGGTGCGAGTGGTCACGCCGGTGCCGCCCTTCGGCGTGTAGCCGTAGGGCTCGCCCTTGTTGAACGCCGGCCCGGCCATGTCTATGTGTGCCCAGCGCTGCCCGGCGGGCACGAATTCCCGGAGGAAGATGCCCGCGGTGAGCATGGCGCCCCAGCGCTCGGGCTGGAGGTTGGCGAGGTCGGCCACGGGGGAGTCCAGGCCCTTGCGGAGCTCCTCGGGCAGCGGCATCGCCCAGATCGGCTCGCCGGCCTTGGCGGCGGCGGCCAGCACCTCGTCGCGGGCGGAGTCGTCGTTGGACATCAGGCCCGCGGTACGCCAGCCGAGGGCGACGATCTGCGCGCCGGTCAGGGTGGCGACGTCGACGATCAGGTCGGGGTCGTCCTGGGTGGCGCGGGTGATCGCGTCGCACAGGACCAGGCGGCCCTCGGCGTCGGTGTCGAGCACCTCGACGGTCTTGCCGGAGAGCGTGGTCAGCACGTCGGAGGGGCGCTGCGCGGTGCCGCTCGGCATGTTCTCGGCGAGCGGCAGGTAGCCGATCACGTTGACCTTCAGGCCGAGCCTGGCGACGGCGGAGACCGCGCCGAAGACCGCCCCGGCGCCGCCCATGTCGGACTTCATCCAGTCCATGGAGGCGGCGGGCTTGAGGGACAGGCCGCCGGAGTCGAAGGTGATGCCCTTGCCGACGAACGCGAGCGTCCTGGCGGCCTCGGGGTGGGAGTAGGCCACGCGGACCAGGCGCGGCGGGTTGACCGAGCCCTGGCCGACGCCGGAGATGCCGCCGTAGCCGCCCTCCTTGAGCGCCTTCTCGTCCAGCACCTCGACGTCCAGGCCCAGCTCGCGGCCGCGCTCCTCGACGATGCGGGCGAAGCGGTCCGGCCACAGGTCCGACGGCGGGGTGTTGACCAGGTCGCGCACCGCCGTCACGGAGTCGGCGACGACCTCGGCGCGCTTCAGCGCGGCCTCGCCGGCCTCGGTCACGACGGTGAGCCGCTCGACGGGGGCCTTGCGGTCGCCGGTGGTGTGGTAGCGCCCGAAGGCGTACGCGCCGAGCAGGCCGCCCAGGGTGACGGCCTCGGCGGCGTCGTCGGAGGCCGCGGGGAGCGCGAGGGCGGCGTGAGCCGTGCCGGCCAGCGCGCGGACCGCCGCTCCCGCGGCGCGGCGGAGGGTCTCGTTGTCGACGGGGCCCTCGGCGGGGGCGTCGCCCAGGCCGGCCGCGACGAGGATCGTGGCGGGCAGCGCGCCGAACGTCGGGACCTTGGCGATCTCCCCGGCCTTGCCGGAGAAGCCCATGGCGGAAAGCGTCTGGCCGAGCCGCCCGCCGAGCGCGGCGTCGGCGGACTCGGCGCCGGCGGCGGGGCGGGGACCGTCCGGGCCGGCGTGGACACCGATGACGAGCGCGTCGGCGTCGACGGACTGAAGATCTGCGGTGGTGCGGCTCACAGTGGTCACGTAGGCCGATGCTATCGGGACCGGGAAGGTGTTCGTACCAGGAGGTACCCCTCTTAATCGAATGGTGCTAATGTCGCTAGCACTATGCTTCTCAAATTGAACCTGAACGATCCACGGCCGCTGCACGAGCAGGTCGCCGGGGCGATCAGGAGGGCGATCGCCGAGGGCTCCTATCCGCCCGGCTCGCGGCTGCCCCCCGCCCGCGACCTGGCCGGGGCGCTGGGGATCAACGCGAACACCGTGCTGCGCGCGCTGCGGGAACTGCGCGACGAGGGGGTCCTGGAGTTCCGGCGCGGCCGGGGAGTGACGGTGATGCACCAGGCCGACCACCGGTCCGCGCTGCTGGAGCGCATCCGGGGCCTGCTGCGCGAGGCCGAGCGGTACGGCTACCGCCGGGAGGACGTGATCAAGATGATCGGAGAGCTGACATGAGGGGACGTCTGCTGGGCGTCGTCGCCGCCTGGGCGGCGCTGGTCGCGGGAGTGATCGCCGCGCTGCACACCGGCCTGGCGGACCGGCTCCCGGGAGCGGTCGCCGTGCACTGGAGCGGAAGCGGCGCCGACCGGTCGCAGTCCACCGGCGCCTTCCTGGCCCAGACGCTCGTCTTCTGGGGCGTGATGGCCGTCGTCGCGATCCCGCCCGCGCTGAGCTCGCTGGTGGCGGCCCGGCGCGCGGCGCGGCGCAGGCTGCTGGCGTACGTCTTCGGCGCCGGCGGGTTCGTGATCGCGATGTACGCGATCACCCTGCTCGCGAACCTGGACCTGGCCGACTGGCGGGAGGCGCGGCTGCCGGCGATCGGGTTCGGGTACGTCATCGGCGCCGCGGCGCTGGGCGTCCTCGCGGGGTGGCTCGCCGGGACCCCCGGCCCGGACCGGGCGCCGGAGACGGACGCGCAGGCGGGCCCGACGATCGTGCTGCGGCCGGGGGAGCGGGCCGTCTGGGTCTCCCGCACCTCCAACCTGTGGCTGGCGACGGGCGGGGCCGCCCTGGCGGTCGCCGCGGCGGTGTTCGCGATGGCGGCGGCCGAGGCCGCGGCCGCCGCCAGCGTCGGCCCGGTGCTCGTGATCGCGGTGGTCGGCGCGTTCCTGTCCACCGTGCGCGTCCGCGCCGACGAGCACGGGCTGAGCGTCGGCTTCGGCCCGTTCGGGTGGCCCGCCCGGCGGATCGCGCTGGACCGGATCGAGCGCGCCTGGACCGAGGACCGGTCGGCGATGCGGGCCGGCGGATACGGCGTGCGCGGGCTGCCCGGCGCCACCACCGTCATGATCCGCGGCGGCCGGTGCCTGGTGGTCCGGCTCCGCGACGGCGGCACCTTCGCGGTGAGCGTGGACGACGCCGAGAACGGCGCGGCCCTCCTCAACGCCCTGGCCGCCGACGGCGCCCGTGTCTGAGGGCGCGCCGCGCGCCGGCGGAGGGGCGGGAGGACGCGGGGAGAGGGCGCGGAACAAGGACCTGCCGGTCTTCGTGGCGGTGGCGTACGGCCTGGCGTGGCTGGTGGCGATCCCGATCTGGGTGAGCGGCCGGGGCGCCGCGCCGTCGTGGGGCCCGCTGCTGGCCACGGGGATGATGCTCACGCCCACCGTCGCGGTGCTCGCGGTGTGGCTCATGCGGCGGACGCCCGCGGGGCGGTGGGCGCGGGAGACGGGCCTCACGCTCGGGCCGCGCCGGGGGCGCACGATCGCGTGGACCGCCGCCGCCTGGGCCGGAATCCCCGCGCTCGGCTTCGCGGCGATCGCGGTCAGCGCGTGGCTCGGGCTGCTCGACCTGGACCTGTCGGCGCTGACGCGCGTCCCCGCGGGCGCCGGGGCGGAGGTCCCGCCGCAGGCGCTGGTCGCCGCCCAGGTCTTCGGCCTGCTCATCGCGCCCGCGATCAACGCGATCCCCTCGCTGGGCGAGGAGTGGGGCTGGCGCGGCTGGCTGCTGCCCCGGCTCATGCCGTACGGCACGGCGGCGGCGCTCGTGGGGTCGGGGGTGATCTGGGGGCTCTGGCACGCGCCGCTGGAACTGCTCGGCCGCAACTACCCGGCGCTCGGGGCGTGGGGAGCGCTCTTCTTCACCGGCTTCTGCGTGATCTTCGGCGCCGTCCTCGGCCGGCTGCGCATGATCACCGGCAGCGTGTGGCCGGCGGTCGTCGCGCACGGCGCGTTCAACGCCTCGGCCCCCTACGTCTTGGTCGTCGCCGCGCCCGGCGAGCCGCCGAACACCGCGCTGGCCGGGCCCTTCGGCCTGGTCGGCTGGGTGCTGATGGCCCTGGTCGCGGTGGCCCTGCTCAGAGTGCGAGGACCACGAGAGCCGCTGTCGTCGCCGTCTCCGACAGCGCCCCCAGCACGTCACCGGTGATCCCGCCGAGCCGCCGTACGGCCCGCCGCCGCAGCCACCACGCGGCGGCGAGCCCGGCGGCGACGGCGGCGGGACCGGCCAGGGCGGCCGCGGCCCACGGGCCGGAGCCCGGAGGGGCGGCGGCGTCCCCGGCGGCCCCGGACTCGGGGGAGAGCCAGGCGATCCCGCCCGGGACCGGCGCGAAAACGCCGGGGAACCCGGCGGGGACGGCGACCAGCAGCACGACGGCGGTCACGGCGAGGGCGGGCGCGAGCCGTACGGACCCGGCGACCATCGCGCCCAGCCCGCCGGGACGCGCGGAGGGCACCCCCGGGCGGCAGGCCCACGTGATCGCCAGCCGCCCGGCCGCGCACGCGACCACGAGCGCGAGCGGGCCCGCCCGCGTGAGCGCGGCCACCTGCACGAGCAGCGTGACCACCAGGGTGATCACCCCGAACGGGCCGATGTCCGACTTCTTCATGATGTCGAGCGCCCGTTCGGCCGGCTTCCCGCTGCCCAGGCCGTCCGCGAGATCGGCCAGCCCGTCCAGGTGCAGCCCGCGCGTGAGCCACGCCAGCAGCCCGACGGCCAGCGCGGCCCCCAGCAGCCGCGCGTCCGACCACCAGGCGGCGCCCAGCAGGACGGCCCCGCCGAGGGCCCCGAGCGCCAGCCCCACGACCGGCGCGAACGCCATCGCCCGCCCCGCCGTGCGCCGGTCCACCGCGGACACCCGCACCGGGAACACCGTCAGCGTCCCGAACGCCAGCCGCACGCCGTCCGCCATCGGCCCGCCCCTCCCCGTCACGCCGCCCCTCCCCGCCGCCGCCCCGGTCACAGGGCGACGACGCGGCCGGCGACGACGAGGGCGGCCTCCTCGGACTCGGCGGCCAGGCGCTGGTTGAGGCGGCCGAGGGCGTCGCGGAACAGCCGCCCGCTCGCGGTCGCGGGCACGACGCCCATCCCGGCCTCGTCGCTCACGGCGACCACCCGGGCCCGGGTCCGCCGCCACGCCTCCACGAACTCCTCCACGCGGGGCGTGACGTCGCCGCCGTTCCAGCCGTCGCACTCGTCGTGCACGGCGGCCAGCCACGTGCCGATCCCGTCGATCAGCAGGCACCCGGTCGCCTCGCGCAGCAGCGGCACCGGGTCGGTCGTCTCCACCGTCTCCCAGTGCGCGGGGCGGCGTTCCACGTGCGCGGCCACCCGGGCGCGCCAGCCGGGGTCGTCGCCCGCCGCCGGGCCGGTCGCCACGTAGGTGACGTACGGCTCGGCCAGCAGCCGCAGCTCGGCCTCGGCGGACTTGCCCGACCGGGAGCCGCCGAGGATCAGCGTCCGGCGCGGCGGCGCGGGACGCGCGGGGACCTCGCCGGCCGGTTCCGTCCCGTCGGGCACGGCCCGCGCGCCCCAGAACCGCAGCCGCCGCTCCAGTTCGGCCATGGAGGGGAGCCGGTGGTCGAGTCCCACCGCGATCACGTCCGTGGCGTCGCCGGCCAGGCCGTCCCGCCGCAGCCGGCCCAGCGTCTCGGGCCGCGAGACGTCGAACACCACCACGTCGTACGGCCCCGCCCCGCCGTACGGCACGGGGTCGGGCGAGGCGTGGAGCACGCCGGGGGCCGAGCCGCCCGGGGGCAGTTCGCGGCCGTCACGGAGGACGACGCGGGTGGGGGAGCGGTGCTCTCCCGCGGAGCGCAGGCGTTCGCAGGAGACGCAGCCGCAGCCCGCCTCCGGCCAGCCCGCGGGGCCCGCCGTGCCGAGGATTCTCACGGTCAGGTGAGCTTACGCCTCCTGGCGACCAGGAAACCGCCCAGGGCGATCAGCACCAGGACCGCCGCGCCGCCCGCGGCGTACAGGACCACGCCGCCGCTCCCGGACTCGGCCGGGGCCTCCGTCGCGGCGGCGGCCACGGCGTCGCCGCAGTTCGCCTTGGGGTGGTCGTTCACGGCGCAGACCTTGCCGGCGGCGTCGGTGCGCGGCTTGGCGACGGAGGCGAGCACCTGCAGGCTGTCGGCCCCGGCGTCCACCACGGCGCACTTCTTCACCAGGCGCGGCGAGGGCGGGGTGACTCCGGGGGAGTCCTCGGCGTCGCCGTAGTCGATCACCAGGGCGACCCGCTTGGCGCCCGCGGTGACCCGCGTCTTGCCGCAGATCTCCTCGAAGTCGGTCATGACCTCGGGCGGGAGGGGATAGCGGACGTCCTCGGCCAGGCCGTACCGCCAGCCCTCGACGCTGCCGTCCTTAGGCTGGTTCTTCCGGGGCCCGACCTGCTGCGGGATCCAGGCCAGCCCGTCACCGTAGTGGTGGCCCCACAGGCCGGTGCCGGTCGGGACCGGCGCGGGCGCGGGCTCGGCCGGGGCGGCGAGGGAGGGCGAACCGGCGGCGGAGCCGGTGCCGGACCCGGTGCCGGACCCGGTGCCGGACCCGGTGCCGGAGTCGGCGCCGGGCGCGGAGACCGATGCGGATGCGGTGGCGGCCGTGCCGAGTCCGGCGAGCGCGATGAGGAGGAGTGCCGTGGTGAACAGAACGGCGTCGCGTCGTTTCCCGAATCGATTACTGGCCGGCATCCGGCGCCTCCCGATGATCTATAAATGATCAGAACAGCGGATGATGTTGACGAAGACGTGAACCCGCGACAAAGGAGCGTATGGCATGACGTGGAGATGGCGGTACGAGGACGCGAACGGCGCCGAGGTCGCGGGCACGGGAATCGCCCGCGAGACTTTCCCGACCCAGGCGGACGCGGAGACCTGGCTCGGAGAGACCTGGCGTGAGCTGCTGGAAAGCGGGGTCGAGCAGGTCACACTGCTTGAGGACGACCGCGTGGAGTACGCCGGGATGAGCCTGCGCCCGGCGGAGTGACGCGTCCCGCGAAAACGCCCCCGGGGTGATCGGAACGGGGAAAAGTAAAATTTCGCCAAAGTGCGCGGCGCGGCGGACCATGACCGGTGAATGAGCCGGATAAGGCGCTCCGTTCCGCGCGGGAGAGATCCCCGGAAAAGGCGGCGGCGCCCCCCGGAAAGCCGGGGGGCGCCGCCGCGGGCCGCCGGGCGTCGGGGACGCCGTGCGGGGGGTGCGATTCCGGGTGTCAGGGACGCCGCGCGGGGCTGACGGTCTTGCGCGGGTCGCGCTCGACCACCGGCCCGAGGACGTCGTCGATCTTCGCGAGGACGTCGGCGTCGAGCTTGACGCCGGAGGCCTTCACGTTGTCGCGGACCTGCTCCGGCCGGGACGCGCCGATGATCGCCGAGGACACGTTCGGGTTCTGGAGCACCCAGGCGACGGCGAGCTGGGCCATGCTCAGCCCGAGGTCGGCGGCGATCGGCTTGAGCCCCTGGACGCGGGTCAGCAGGTCGTCGGTCAGCATGGCGCCGATGAACCCCCCGCCGCTCGGATCGGTCGCGCGCGAGCCGGCGGGCGGGGGCTGGCCGGGGAGGTACTTCCCGGTGAGCACGCCCTGCGCGATCGGGGACCAGACGATCTGCCCGAGCCCCTCCTTCTCGCACAGCGGGACGACCTCTTCCTCGATGACCCGCCACAGCATGGAGTACTGCGGCTGGTTGGACACGAGCCGGTCGAAGCCCATCTCGTCGGCGATGCGCAGCGCCTGCGCGATCTGGTCGGCGGTCCACTCGGACACGCCGACGTAGAGCACCTTGCCCTGCCGTACCAGGTCGTCGAACGCCCGCAGGGTCTCCTCGAGCGGGGTCTCGAAGTCGAACCTGTGGGCCTGGTAGAGGTCCACGTAGTCGGTCTGGAGGCGGCGGAGCGAGCCGTGGATGGACTCGAAGATGTGCTTGCGGGACAGGCCGCGGTTGTTGGGGGTCGGCCCGGTCGGCCAGTAGACCTTGGTGAAGATCTCCAGGCTCTCGCGCCGCTGGCCCTTGAGCGCGCGCCCGAGCACCTCCTCGGCCTTGGTGCCCGCGTAGACGTCCGCGGTGTCGAACGTGGTGATCCCCTCGTCGAGCGCGGCGGCCACGCAGTCGCGCGCCGCGTCCTCCTCGACCTGGGAGCCATGAGTGATCCAGTTGCCGTAGCTGATCTCGCTGACCTTGAGACCGCTGCGGCCCAGACGGCGGAATTCCATGGTCAGCACCCTATCCGGGCGGGTGATTTGCTGTACGGTGCCCCGAATGTGGGACCTGTTCCTGGTACGGCTGGCGCCGGCCGTCGTCGCGCTGGCCGTCCTGGCGCTCGCCGTCCGCGAGTCCCGCCGCCGCTCGGCCGCCCCCCTCGCCCCGCCCCTCCCCGCCACCGGCCCCGCCCCCGCCCGCCGCCGGTACGGCCCCGCGCGCCTCACCGCGTTCCTCCTGCTCGCGACGGTCCTGGCCGCATCCGACCTCGCCCTGCCCGGGCCCGGCCGTGAGACGCGCCCGCCGCCGGCCACCCCGGCCGAGGCCGCGCCTCCGCCGCGGGAGGAGAGCCTGACCCCAGGGGAGGTACGGCGGGCCGGGTGCGCTCCCGCGAAGCGGCGGCCCGTCGTGCGGCCGGTGAACCCGCGGACGAAGGCGGCGGTGGACCGGGCGTGGGACAGGATCGAGCGCTGGCTGCGGCGGCGGGCCCCCGGGACCTACCGGACGCTCGGCGAACCGGCCACGCCCCTGCGGATCGCCAGGGCCGAGGCGGCCATGGGGCTCCGCTTCCCTGACGGCCTGAAGGCGTCGTTGCTGCGGCACGACGGGGGGTTCCCGATGGACGCGCTCCACGATCTGTCCGATCTGGACGTGATCGTGTCGGACTGGCGCATGCTCTGCGGCATCCTCGCCGACGGGCCGATCGAGGCCGTGGACACCTGGTGGCACGGCAAGATGATCCCCTTCGCCTCCGCCGGCGACGGCGGCAACCAGGTGATCGACGCCCGGAACGGCGCGGTCGGGAACTACTACAACGAGGAGGGCCTGTCGTTCGACGGCGACCGGGGCTGGCCCTCCTACCTCGCCATGCTCCGTGACATCGCCCGCTCCCTGGAGAAGGGCCGGCGCCTCCGCGGCGACCGCCCCGTCGTCAGGGACGGCCGCCTCGACTGGGACCTCGAATAGCCCCGCCCGCCGTGCCCCCGGAACGGGCCGGGAGCCCAGCGGCTCTCCGGAAACCCTCCCGGTGATCATGCGGTTTCGAACACCCTGTGCTCAAAACTGCATGATCACGGCGAGGGGAGCGCGCGGGGCCCGGGGGCGCGGCGCCGGAAGGACGCGAGGGGGCGGCGGGGCCTGGAAGGGCGCCGCGGGCATGGGTCGCGCCCGCCGGGCCGGGAGGCGCGGCGGGCGGCGGGGTTCCGACGGGAGCGGTTACTTCTTGGGCGGGACGGGCTTGCCGCCGGGGCCGACCGCGGGCGGGGGGAAGCGGAGCTTGCGGATCTGCAGGGCCCGCATGGCGGCGTAGAAGCCGACGCCCTTGGTGCTCTCGCCGGGGAACTTCTCCGCGGCGAGCTTCTTGACCCGGCGCGCGATGAAGATCGACTCACCGATGATGAGGAGCATCATGAGCGGCCAGACGATGGTGATCGCGGCGCCCGCGGCGGACGGCAGGTAGGCCACGACGAGGATCGCCAGCGAGATGAACAGGAAGAACTCGCCGAAGGTGCGGCGGCCGTCCACGTAGTCGCGGGCGAGCTTGCGCACCGGGCCCTTGTCCCGCGCGGGCAGGTAGCGCTCCTCGCCGCGCAGCATGCCCTGACGGGCGCGCTCGCGCTCGACCTTCTGGCGTTCGCGGAGCTGGCGGTAGGCCTCCTTGCGGTCCTTGGGCGCGGCCACCGGCTGGCGGCGGCGGCCCTCGGCCTCGCGGCGCTTGGGCGTGGGGCGGCCTTTTTTGGCCTGGGCGTTAGCCTGGTCCTCGGCGGGCGTCGTGACGGCCTCGTCCGAGGGGGCTTGGGAGCGACGTCGGAACACGCCGTTCAGCGTACCGGGGCGGCAACTTAGTGACGGCCCCGTGCGTTATGCGTAGGGTGAACCCAGCGATAGAGGCACAAGGGCTGGGTGCCGAACAGAAGGGGACGGCCGACGCGCATGAGCGTGATGAAGAGACTTTCCATGATCTTCAAGTCGAAGGCCAACAAGGCCTTGGACAAGATGGAAGATCCGCGCGAGACCCTTGACTACTCCTACCAGCGCCAGCTGGAGCTCCTCCAGAAGGTGCGCCGTGGAGTGGCCGACGTCGCCACCTCGCGCAAGCGGGTCGAACTCCAGATCAACCAGTTGGAGGGCCAGTCCCGCAAGCTGGAGGACCAGGGCCGCAAGGCGCTCGCGGCCGGTCGCGAGGACCTCGCCCGCGAGGCGCTGACCCGCCGCTCCGGCCTCCAGACCCAGATCGCCGACCTGCGCACGCAGTACCAGAACCTGCAGGGCGAGGAGGAGAAGCTGACGCTCGCGTCGCAGCGCCTCCAGGCCAAGGTCGACTCCTTCCGCACGAAGAAGGAGACCATCAAGGCCACCTACACCGCCGCCGAGGCGCAGACCCGGATCAACGAGGCGTTCTCCGGCATCTCCGAGGAGATGGGCGACGTGGGCCTGGCGATCCAGCGGGCCGAGGACAAGACGGCGCAGATGCAGGCGCGCGCGGGCGCGATCGACGAGCTGCTCGCCAGCGGCGCGCTCGACGACTTCACCGGGCCGCGCGACGACATCCAGGCCGAGCTCGACCGCATGGGCGCGAACAACGACGTCGAGCTGGAGCTCCAGAAGATGAAGGCCGAGCTGGGCCAGGGGCCGCGGCCGCAGGACGCCATCGAGGCGGGCCAGCCCGGGCAGCAGGCGCAGCCGCAGCAGCAGACCCAGCAGTACAACCGGCCTGGGGAGGGCCAGTGATCGTCCGCATCATGGGCGAGGGCCAGGTCACGATCGCCGACTCCGACATCGACGACCTGAACGTGCTCGACGGGGAACTGGAGTCCGCGATCGAGTCCGGCGACGAGGGCGTCTTCCGCGAGAAGCTGCACGCGCTCCTCGACCGCGTCCGCCACGTCGGGAAGCCGCTGCCCGACGACAGCCTCGAACCGTCCGAGCTGATCCTGCCGCCGGCCGACGCCTCCATGGACGAGGTGCGCCAGATGCTGGGTGACTCCGGGCTCATCCCCGGCTGACATGACATCTGGCAGGTTCGCCCCGGACAAGGGGCTGACCAGGCGCATGGTCACGACGATGTTCCTGCTGGGACTGCTCTACGTCGTGTTCGTCGCGGTCCTCATCGCCCTCGGCGTGAAGGCCGTCACCGTCCTGGTGATCGCGGTCGGGTTCCTGCTGCTGCAGTACTTCCTGTCCGACAAGATCGCTCTCTTCGCCATGAACGCGAAGGTCGTCGAGCCCGCGCAGGCTCCTGAGCTGCACGGGCTCGTGGACCGGCTGTCCGCGATGGCCGACATGCCCAAACCCCGGGTGGCCATCGCGGACTCCGACGTCCCCAACGCGTTCGCCACCGGGCGCAACCAGAAGAACTCGGTCGTGTGCGTCACCACCGGCCTGCTCCGGCGGCTCACGCCCGAGGAGCTGGAGGGCGTGCTCGCGCACGAGATGTCGCACGTCGCGCACCGGGACGTCGCGGTCATGACGATCGCGTCGTTCCTGGGCCTGGTCGCCGGCCTGATCACCCGGTTCGGGCTGCAGTTCGGCCTGGTCGGCGGGCGCGACCGGCGCGGCAACAACGCGGTGCCGGTGTTCTTGGTCGTGGTCCTGGTGTCGGCGGTCGTCTACGCGGTGAGCTTCCTGCTCACGCGGGCCCTGTCGCGGTACCGCGAGCTGTCCGCCGACCGCGCGGGCGCCCTGCTCACCGGCCGTCCCTCGGCCCTGGCGTCGGCGCTCACCAAGGTCAGCGGCGACATGGCCCAGATCCCCACCCGGGACCTGCGGCAGGCCGAGCCGTTCAACGCGTTCTTCCTGGTCCCGGCGTTCGCGCAGGGCTTCAGCCTGACGTCGCTCTTCGCCACGCACCCGCCGCTCGAACGCCGCCTGGAGCAGCTCGGCCAGATCTCCGCCCAGCTCAGCCGGGGCGTGTGATGGGCTGGCTGGACGCGCTGTTCGGCCGGTCGGAGCCGGCCAGGCCGGATCTCGACCAGCTCTTCGCCCTCCCGGCGGCGGCGGTCACCCTCGCCGCCGCCACCGGCTTCAAGCCCACGGGCGCCGGCTCGGTCGCCTTCCGCGCCGCCGAGGGAGGGGCCTTCGCGAGCCTGGAACGCGAGACCCGCGAGCTGGTCGGCCTGGACACCCCGGTCGAGCGCTCGACGGACGCCTACGGCTACACCTGGCTCCTCCTGCGCCGCCCGGAGTCCGACCTGGAGGGCCTGGTGACGGACCTGCACGCGGTGAACTCCACCCTGGAGGGAGCGGGCTTCGGCCCCTCCCTCCTGTGCTCCCTCGTCACCTTCACCGACGCCGAGCTGCGCCGGCTGGCCCTCGTCTACCTCTACAAGCGCGGGAACTTCTACCCCTTCGCCCCGCTGCCGGGCGAGCGCCGCGACAACCCGCTGGAGCTGCAGATCCGCTCCACCCTGGCCGGCGACCTGCGCATCGAGCCCGACCTCACCCGCTGGTTCCCCGTCTGGGGCGCCCCCGGCCTCTGATCCCCGCCGGCGGTGTACGGCCGGGCGGCCGCGTGAGACGATGCGCGGGCGATGGGAGGTGCCGGGCGTGGAGTGGACTCACCGGGCGCACACGGAGGCGCTGGCGCGGGAGATCGAGGCGTTCGCGCGGGCGGTGCGCGGGATGGATCTGGACGTCCCCGTGCCGACCTGCCCGGGCTGGGACCTGCGGGAGCTGGTGCGGCACACCGGATGGGTGCACCGGTGGGCGGCCCTGGTGGTGCGGACGCGGACCCCGGAGCTCATCGACCGCACGACGGTGGACCCCAAGTTCCCCGCCGAGGACCGGGAGGCGGCCGACTGGCTGGGCGCCGGCGCCGTACCGCTGATCTCGGCGCTGCGCGACGCGGGCCCGGCCGAGGCCGTGTGGTCCTGGGGCGGCGACCGCCACGTGCGGTTCTGGTCGCGGCGGCAGCTCCACGAGACGGCCGTGCACCGCGCGGACGCGGAGCTGGCGCTGGGGCGTGAGCCCGTGATCGACGCCGAGGTCGCCGACGACGGGGTGGCCGAGTTCTTCGACGTCCTGCCGTACGCCCGGTGGAACCGGAAGGTGCGCGAGCTGCGCGCGGGCGACGGCCGCGGTGAGACGCTGTCCTGGCAGTACGGCGACCGCCCCGGCTGGGTGGTGACGCTCACGCCGGAGGGGTTCGGCCACGAGCGCTCGGGCAAGCCCGGCGACGTGACCGTGCGCGCCGCGAACGCGACGGACCTGCTGCTCGCGGTGTGGGGACGCCGCCCCATCGACGGCCCGCGCTACACGGTGGAGGGCGACGCCTCCCTGCTCACCTGGTGGACCGGGCGCGCCCGCGTCTGATCCCGCCGCGGCCGTGACCGCTTCCGGCCCGTGACCGCCGCGGCCGTGACCGCTCGTTCCGGCCCGCGCCGGCGGGTCCGGGTCCGTCCCGACCCGTCCGTGTCCGTGCTGACCCGTCCGTGTCCGTGCTGACCCGTCAGTGTCGGTGCCGACCCGTCCGTGTCCGTGCTGATCCGTCCGTGTCCGTGCTGACGCGTCCGGATCCGGGCCGGAGCCGGTACGGCGGAGCCGGCGTGGCCCCGCCGTACGGCGTGCGGCCCGGAGCGGCGCTTACGGCAGGGCGAGCATGCGGTCCAGGGCGACCTTGGCCCAGTGGGCGGTGTCGGCGTCCACCTGGATCCGGTTGACGACCTCGCCGCGGGCCAGCGACTCCAGGGACCAGACCAGGTGCGGCAGGTCGATCCGGTTCATGGTGGAGCAGTAGCAGACCGTGCGGTCGAGGAACGTGATCGTCTTGTCGGGGTGCGCGTTCGCCAGGCGCTGGACGAGGTTGAGCTCGGTGCCGACCGCCCACGCGGAGCCGGGCTCGGCCTCCTCGATCTTCTTGATGATGTACTCGGTGGAGCCCACGTGGTCGGCCGCGACGACCACCTCGTGGCGGCACTCGGGGTGCACCAGGACGTTCACGCCGGGGATGCGCTGCCGCACGTCGTCCACGCACTGCCTGCTGAACCGGCCGTGGACCGAGCAGTGGCCGCGCCACAGGATCATCGTGGCGTCCCGGAGCCGGTCGCGGGTGAGGCCGCCGCCGGGGCGGTGCGGGTTGTAGACCACGCAGTCGTCGAGCGACAGGCCCATCGAAAGGACCGCCGTGTTGCGGCCGAGGTGCTGGTCGGGCAGGAAGAGCACCTTCGAGCCCTGTGAGAATGCCCACTCCAGGGCCCGCCTGGCGTTGGAGGAGGTGCAGACGGCGCCGCCGCGGCGGCCGACGAACGCCTTGATGTCGGCCGAGGAGTTCATGTACGTGATGGGGATCACGTCGTCGGCGATCCCGGCGTCCTCCAGCTCCTCCCAGGCCTCCTCGACCTGGTCGAAGGTCGCCATGTCGGCCATGGAGCAGCCGGCCGCCAGGTCGGGGAGCACGACCTGCTGGTGGTCGGCGGTGAGGATGTCGGCGGACTCGGCCATGAAGTGCACGCCGCAGAAGACCACGTAGTCGGCCGTCGGACGGGCGGCGGCCTCCCGGGCGAGCTTGAAGGAGTCGCCGGTCACGTCGGCGAACTGGATGACCTCGTCGCGCTGGTAGTGGTGGCCGAGGACGAAGAGTCGGTCGCCGAGGGCGGCCTTCGCGGCGCGGGCGCGTTCGACGAGCGCGGGGTCGGACGCCGGGGGCAGGGACCCCGGACAGTCCACGCCCCGCTCGCTGTGGGTGTCGGACTCCCGTCCCAGGATGAAGAGCGGCAGTCCCAGATCCTGTGCGGCGGTCACGCCACACCCCCTTTTCGTCGGATTGACGACTAATGATTACACACGCTTCGCCCGGTTTATTCCGGCCCCTGGGCTCGTCCGGCGGCAGCCGTACGACCAGGGGAAACGCTCACCGGGCGGAAGCGGGCCACCGCCTGGCGAGAGGCCCGGAAGATGTGCGAGCATGGTGAGGAATGCGCGAGGCACGTCGCGTGTTGCAAGGTTGTTGAAAGGGACCGCCGTGTGGGGCGGTCACGCGACGCAGCAGGAGTCAGCACATGACGGTTGAGAGCAAGACCACCCAGCAGGGGCTCATCCTGACCGACGCGGCAGCCGCCAAGGTCAAGAGTCTCCTGGAGCAGCAGGGCGAGCCCGACCTCCAGCTTCGGGTGGCCGTGCAGCCCGGGGGCTGCTCCGGTCTGCGCTACCAGCTCTTCTTCGACGACCGCAAGATGGACGGCGACGTGGTCTCCGACTTCGGCGGCGTCGGCGTGGTCACCGACCGGATGAGCGCCCCCTACCTCATGGGCGCCACCATCGACTTCGTGGACACCATCGAGAAGCAGGGCTTCACCATCGACAACCCGAACGCCACCGGCTCGTGCGCCTGCGGCGACTCGTTCAACTAGGCGTCCGCGGCCGACCGGGCGTCCGCGGCCGGCAGACGTCCGAGGCCGCCCGCGGCCGTCCCGCAAGCCCCGTCTTCCCTCCTGGTGGGAGACGGGGTTTCGCATGCGCGGGTAAGCTTGCCGGGTTCCGCGTAGAGACAGACTCCGAATAGGAGAACCCGTGCGCATCGCCGTGACCGGTTCCATCGCGACCGATCATCTGATGAAGTTCCCCGGCCGCTTCGCCGACCAGCTCATCCCCGACCAGTTGCACCGGGTCTCGCTGTCCTTCCTGGTGGACGAACTGGAGATCCGCCGGGGCGGCATCGCCGCGAACATCTGCTTCGGGATGGGGATGCTCGGCCTGAAGCCGGCGCTCGTCGGCGCGGTGGGCGCCGACTTCGACGACTACCGCTCCTGGCTGGAGCGCCACGGCGTCGACTGCCAGTCGGTCCACATCTCCGACCTGCACCACACCGCGCGGTTCCTCTGCACCACGGACGAGGACCACAACCAGATCGCCTCCTTCTACACCGGGGCGATGGCCGAGGCGCGCCAGATCGAGCTGCAGCCGTGCGCGGACCGGATCGGCGGCCTCGACCTGGTGGTCATCAGCGCCAACGACCCCGACGCGATGCTCCGGCACACCGACGAGTGCCGCCAGCGCGGCATCCCGTTCGTCGCCGACTCCTCGCAGCAGCTCGCCCGCATGAACGGCGCCGACGTGCGCGCCCTGGTGGACGGCGCCGCCTACCTGATCACCAACGACTACGAGAAGGCCCTGGTCGAGCAGAAGACCGGCTGGACCGACGCGGAGGTCCTCTCCCGCGTCGGCGTCCGGGTCACCACGCTCGGCCCGAAGGGCGTCGTGATCGACCGGCAGGGCGAGGAGGGCATCCACGTCCCCGCCGTCCCCGAGGTCGAGCGCGTCGAGCCCACCGGCGTCGGCGACGCCTTCCGCGCCGGCTTCCTGTCCGCGCTGGCCTGGGGCCTGTCCCTGGAGCGCGCCGGGCAGGTCGGCAACCTGATGGCCGTCTACGTCCTGGAGACCGTCGGCACCCAGGAGTACCAGCTCGGCCAGGAGAGGTTCCTGACGCGCCTCGCCGAGGCGTACGGCCAGGAGGCCGCGGACGAGGTCGCCCAGCACGTGCGCTGCCACTACCCCTGATCGGTCTTTTGCCCGATCATTGGTCGCGGACCGGCGCGACGGAACGGGTGATGCGGGTGCCTGACATGCACGCGGACATACGGAACCCCGGTGCCCCCGGCACGGCGGAGACCGCCGGGGGGCCGCCCGCCGACGTGCTCACCGGGGGCCTGCCCGCCGCGCCGTACGCCTTCCAGCCCCGCCGCGCCCTCCGCGACCGCATCCGGGCCCACCCCGTCTGCGCCCTCGTCGGCGCCCCGGGGACGGGCAAGACCCAGCTCGCCGCCGCCTACGCCCGCGAGCGCCACGGCGAGGGCGTGCCGGTCGCCTGGATCCCCGCCGAGACGCCCGAGCAGATCCTCGGCGGCCTGGACGCCCTGGCCGCCCAGCTCGGGCTGCGCGCCGACGGCGAGTCCTCCGCCGAGTCGGCCCGGCGCGTGCGGCGGGCCCTGGAGCGGCGGCGCGAGCCGTACCTCGTGGTCTTCGACAACGCGGTGGACCCCGAGGTCGTCCGGCCGTGGCTGCCGGAGGCCGGGGGCGCGCAGGTCGTGATCACCGCGACGGATCGGGCGTTCTCCCGGCTGGGCGCGGTCGTCGAGGTCGAGCCGTTCACCCCGCGCGAGTCGCTGGTCTACCTCCGGGAGGCGGCCGGCGTCACCGAGGACGCCCGGGCCCTGGCCGACGAGCTGGGCGGGCTGCCCCTCGCGCTCGCGCACGCCGCCGCGGTCATCAACGCCCGGCGGCTGACCTGCGCCGGCTATCTGGCGCGGCTGCGCGCGACCCCCGTGGCCAGGCTGCTGCCGCGCTCCGGCTCCCCGGCGTACCCCTGGGGCGTGGCCGAGTCGGTGCTGCTCTCGCTCGAGTGCCTGGGCGGCGGCGAGGCCCGCGCCCTGCTGGAGGTCCTCGCCGTGCTGTCGCCCGCCGGCGTGCCGCGCGACCTGCTGCGGCAGCTCGCCGAGGGCGACGCGGAGGAGGTCCTCGCGCGCCTGGAGGACGCCGCCCTCCTGTCGTACAGCCTCAACGGATTCTGGGTGCTCGCCCACGGCCTGGGCCAGCGCGTGGCGCGCGACCGGGCCCGCCGCGAGGGCACGCTCGTGGACGCGATGACCGCCGCGGCCGGCGCGCTGGGCATCGTGCGCGGGCTGACGCGATCGGGCGCGGAGGGGGAGCGCGCGGTCGTGGCCGTCCTCGCCGAGCAGTCCGAGGAGCTGTGGGCGCACGTGGACGGCGAGCTGGGCGACGACCCCCGCGACGCCCCGGACGATCTGCTGAAGCTGGCCGCCGAGGTGCTGTCGCTGCGGAGCTGGGTCCTGTTCCACCTGAACGGCTTCGCCGACACCGCCCGCGCGATCGCGCTGGGCGAGGCGGTCGTCTCGGACTCCGCGCGGGTCCTGGGGGCCGGGCACCCGGGCACGCTGGCCGCGCGCGACAACCTGGCGTACGCCTACCAGGCCGCGGGCTACGTGGACGAGGCGATCGAGCTGCGCGAGGGCACCCTGGCGCACCGCGAGCGGCTGATGGGGGAGACCCACCCCGAGACGCTGAGCGCGCGGGACACGCTGGCCTCCGCCTACCGCGCGGCCGGGCGGCTGGACGCCGCCGTGGAGCTGGCCGAACGCACCCTGGCCGAGCAGGAGCGCCTGCTCGGCCCCGACCACGCCGACACCCTGCGGACCCGCAGCAACCTCGCGCACTCCTACCGGGCGGCGGGCCGGTCCGCGCACGCGGTGAAGCTGTGCGAGCGCACGCTGGCCGCCCGCGAGCGCGTCCTGGGCGTGGACCATCCCGACACGCTGCGATCCCGGAGCAACCTGGCCTACGCGTACGGCGCGGCCGGGCGCCTCGGCGAGGCCGTGCGCCAGAGCGAGCGCGTGCTCGCCGACCGCAAGCGCGTCCTCGGCGAGGACCACCCGGACACCCTGCGGTCGGGCGACTACCTCGCCTACGCCTACAAGGCCGCCGGGATGACGGCCGAGGCGGTCCGGCAGTGCGAGCGCACGCTGGCCGCCCGCGAGCGCGTCCTCGGGCTGCACCATCCCGACACGCTGCGATCCCGCAACAATCTGGCCAGCGCGTACGGCGCGGCCGGGCGGCTGGAGGAGGCCGTGCTGCTGCACGAGCGGACGCTCGCGGACAGCGAGGCCGTGCTCGACCCCGACCACCCGATCACGGCCGTGGCCAGGGAGAACCTCGCCCTGGCCCGCGCCGCGCTGGCCGAGGACGCGCCGGTCGTCTAGGCCCGCCGTACGCCACGGGCCCGGCGCAGGCCCGGGGCGCTCGGGGTGCGCCCGGCGGGGCGTTCCGGCGCTCCCCGGAGACGGGCCGGTAGTGCTCCCGGAGGCGGGCCCGGTGCTCCCGGAGGCGCGCCCGGCTCCGTCAGTAGGAGCGGCGGACGTTGAAGGCCCAGCCCCTGGGCTTGATCTCCAGGCTGCCGACGAACTGGTGCGACTTGAGCCGGCACCACGCGGGGATGTCGGTGTAGGCGGCGGGGTCGTCGGCCAGGACCGTGATCACCGCGCCGAGCGGCACCTCGTTGATGCGCTCGGCGAGCATGATGATCGGGATGGGGCACTTGCGGCCCAGCGCGTCGATGGTGACGCTCCCGGAGTTCACCCGCTCACCCCCGATCCGCGCATGGACTCGCGCAGCCTGCCGACGACGCCCGGAACCACGTCGAGGAACCGCTCGACGGCCTCCGCGGGAGTCCCACGGGGCAGCGATACCCGGACGTTCCCATGCGTAATCACGCCCATCGCCTCAAGGACATGCGACGGTTGTAGCGTACTCGCGGTGCAGGAGCTGCCGGAGGAGACCTGGAATCCTTCCCGGTCGAGCTCGGTCAGCAATGCCTCACCGTTTACATATAGACACGAAAACGTGACCAAGTGGGGCAGCCGGTGCACCGGGTCGCCCTGGACCTCGACGTCCGGCACCCGCGCCGGGATCTCCGCCCGGATCCGGTCCACCAGCGCCGACAGCCGCGCCGACTCCGCCGCCATCTCCGCCGCCCGCGCGCGCAGCGCCGCCGCCGCGGCCGCCGCGCCCGCGACGTTCTCGAACCCCGGCACCCTGCCGTACCCCCGCTCGTCCTCCGGCAGCGGCGACCGCCAGCGGGTGCCCTTTCGCACGGCCAGGACGCCCACCCCGGCGGGCCCGCCCCACTTGTGCGCGCTGCCGGCCAGCGCCGACCAGCCGCCCGGCAGCGGCGCCCGCCCGATCGTCTGCGCGGCGTCCACCAGCAGCGGCACCCCGGCCTCGCGGCAGGCCGCCGCGACCTCCTCCACCGGCTGCACCGTGCCGACCTCGTGGTTCGCCGACTGGAGGCAGGCCACCGCCGTGTCCGGCCGCAGCGCCGCCGCGAACTCCGCCGGGTCCACCCGCCCGGTACGGCTCACGCCCACCTCGGTCACCTCGCCGCCCTCGGCCTCGGCGGCGCGCGCGGCGTGCAGCACGCTGGAGTGCTCCACCCGGCTCACGACGACGTGGCGGCCGGCGCGGCGGCGCGCCCGGAACACGCCGAGCAGCCCGAGCTGCACGGCCTGCGTGCCGGAGGTGGTGAAGAACACCTCGTCGGGCCGCGCGCCCAGCTCGGCGGCGACGTCGGCGCGGGCCCGGTCCAAGAGCATGCGGGAGCGGCGCGCCATGCCGTACAGTCTCGCCGGGTCGGCCCACGCGGAGCCGAGCGCCTCGATCAGCGCGTCGCGTGCGGAGGGGTGCGGCGGCTCCGTGGAGGCCGCGTCGAAGTACGCCACAGGGCGACATTAACGGGGGCTGCGCGAAGTACCGGTGGCGGTGCGCGCTAATGTGTCCATCGCATGACTTCTGAATTCCATGATCCAAGGAAACATCCGCCCAGGGGAGGGACCCTTGGGCGAATTTGAGTGGGGTAGGCGATCCGTGAGTCCGACCCGCCGTGCGACCGGGCGCAGCAGAGCCCGACGTCAGGCGACGAGCGCCGCCGCTCTCGCGCTGGTCTTGGCCGGCGCGACGGCGTGCGCCTCCGATAACGAGTTCGGCCGACTGGCCATGCCCGAGCCGATCACCGAGCAGGGCCAACGCGTCCTGTCCCTGTGGCAGGGCTCGTGGATCGCGGCGTTCGCCGTCGGCGTGGTCGTCTGGGGCCTCATCATCTGGGCGTGCGTCTTCCACCGTAAGCGCGCCCAGCAGAAGCGCTACGAGGAGCTTCCGCCGCAGGTCCGGTACAACCTGCCGATCGAGATCCTCTACAGCGTGCTGCCGTTCATCATGATCGCGGTGTTCTTCTACTTCACCGCCCGCGATCAGGACTACCTGAACGACATGAAGGCCAAGCCGGACGTGACCGTGAAGGTCGAGGGGTTCCAGTGGAGCTGGCGCTTCACGACCGAGACCCAGGGCAAGACGGTCACCGTCGTCGGCAGGCCGGGCCAGGACCCGCAGCTGGTGCTCCCGAGCGGCGGCAAGAACATCCGCTTCAACCTGGAGTCGCCGGACGTCATCCACTCGTTCTGGGTGCCCGCGTTCCTGTTCAAGCGCGACGTCATCCCGGGGGTCCACAACTCGTTCCAGCTCAAGACGCTGGACAAGAACGGCGTCTTCGCCGGGCGGTGCGCCGAGCTGTGCGGCACCGACCACGCGCGCATGCTGTTCACCGTGAAGCTCGTCCCGCCGGGTGAGTTCGACCAGTACATCCAGAGCCAGGCTGGGAGAGCCCAGTGACCGCGATTACCGCCGGAGGCGCGCAGAGGCGCCCCTCCCGCAAGGGTTCGATCATCGTTTCGTGGATGTCCTCCACGGACCACAAGGTGATCGGGTACATGTACCTCATCACGTCGTTCGTGTTCTTCCTGATCGGCGGCCTGATGGCGCTGGTGATCAGGCTCGAGCTGGCCCAGCCGGGCCTGCAGTTCACGAGCAACGAGCAGTTCAACCAGCTGTTCACCATGCACGGCACGATCATGCTGCTGATGTTCGCGACGCCGCTGTTCGTCGGGTTCGGCAACGTGATCATGCCGCTGCAGATCGGCGCCCCCGACGTGGCGTTCCCGCGCCTGAACATGTTCAGCTACTACCTGTTCCTGTTCGGCGGCATCATCACGATCAGCGGGTTCTTCACCCCGGGCGGCGCGGCGAGCTTCGGCTGGTTCGCGTACACCCCCCTGTCGAACGGCATCTCCTCGCCGGGCGTCGGCGGCGACCTGTGGATCATGGGTCTGGTGCTGTCCGGCCTGGGCACGATCCTGGGCGCGGTGAACTTCATCACCACGGTCGTCTGCATGCGGGCCCCGGGCATGACCATGTTCCGGATGCCCATCTTCACCTGGAACATCTTCATCACCTCGATGCTGGTGCTCCTGGCGTTCCCGGTGCTGACCGCGGCCCTGCTCGGCCTCGCCGCCGACCGCAAGCTCGGCGCGCACCTGTTCGACGCCGAGACCGGCGGCGCCATGCTGTGGCAGCACCTGTTCTGGTTCTTCGGCCACCCCGAGGTGTACATCGTCGCCCTGCCGTTCTTCGGCATCGTGACCGAGGTCCTGCCGGTCTTCAGCCGCAAGCCCGTCTTCGGCTACACCGGCCTCGTCGGCGCGACCATCGCCATCGCCGGCCTGTCGATGACCGTGTGGGCGCACCACATGTTCCCGACCGGCCAGGTGCTCCTGCCGTTCTTCTCCTTCATGACGTTCCTCATCGCGGTGCCCACCGGGATGAAGTTCTTCAACTGGATCGGCACGATGTGGCGCGGCCACCTCACGTTCGAGACGCCGATGCTGTTCGCCATCGGCTTCCTGGTGACCTTCCTCTTCGGCGGTCTGACCGGCATCATCCTGGCCTCGCCGCCGCTGGACTTCCACGTCACCGACTCGTACTTCGTCGTGGCGCACTTCCACTACGTGCTCTTCGGCACCGTGGTCTTCGCGATGTTCTCGGGCTTCTACTTCTGGTGGCCCAAGTTCACCGGCAAGATGCTCCACGACGGCTGGGGCAAGGTCCACTTCTGGACCCTGTTCTTCGGCTTCCACCTGACGTTCCTCGTCCAGCACTGGCTCGGCGTCGAGGGCTTCCCGCGCCGCTACGCCGACTACGCCCCGAACGACGGCTTCACCGACCTGAACCTCATCTCGTCGGTCGGCGCGTTCATCCTGGGCGCCTCCACGCTTGCGTTCTTCTGGAACGTGTGGCGGACGCACAAGCAGGGCGAGCAGATCCTGGTCGACGACCCGTGGGGCTACGCCAACTCGCTGGAGTGGGCGACGTCCTGCCCGCCGCCGCGGCACAACTTCACGAGCCTGCCGCGCATCCGCTCCGAGCGCCCGGCGTTCGACCTGCACTACCCGCACGTGACCGGGGTCGCCCCGGTCGCCGCCTCCGCCACCGCTGCTTCCGTGACGGAAGGGACTGACCGATGAAGGTTCAGGGCTGGCTGTTCCTGATCTGTGGCATCTTCTTCGCCGCCACCGACGTCGTGTACTGGTTCTGGTCGAAGGACCCGACGGGCACCACGGCCCTCGGCATCACCGTCGGCCTGGCCTTCATGATCGGCTACTACCTGCTGTTCACCGCGCGGCGCATCGGCCCGCAGCCGGAGGACAACAAGGAGGCCGAGGTCAGCGACGGCAACGGGGAGATCGGCTTCTTCAGCCCGCACAGCTGGTGGCCGCTCTTCGTGGCGCTGGCCGCGGCGCTCGCCACGGTGGGCTTCGTGATCGGCTGGTGGCTGTTCATCATCGGCGTCGCCGCGGTGCTGATGACGACGATCGGCTTCGTCTTCCAGTACTACCGGGGGCACTTCTCGCACTGAGAAGTCCCGTTCGCACCTGGTCGCGGGGGACCGGCACATCCCGGGAAGGATGTGTCGGTCTCCCGCGATACTGTTTGATACAGAACTTCTTGGCCGTAGCGGGCGTCAGAAGAAGGTAACCTCTGCCCCGTGTGCGGCCCGCTCGGGGTGGTACGGGGACATGAGTGGGTAGGCAAGCAACGGCTGACCTGCTGACAGGAGGACGACGGTGCGTAAAGGCGTCCGGAGCAAGCGGACGATCCGGCTCTTGGCCGCAGTGGCGGGGATCCCACTGCTGCTGTCCGCGTGCTCAGGGGGCGGCGGCAAGTCCGGCGGGGGCGGCATCGGTCCGGTCAAGAAGGAACCCGCGCCGGCGACGGTCGCGATAGCCCCGGTCAACGGCGCCAAAAAGGTGCTTCCCGACAAGGGCATCACCGTGTCGGCCCAGGGCGGCAGGCTGCAGAGCGTCAAGGTCCAGGGCAAGGGCGCCAAGAAGGGCGGCCTGATGAGCGACGACAAGACGCGCTGGCGCAGCGAGTGGAACCTCCACCCCTCCTCGACGTACACCGTCACCGCCACCGCGGTGAACGAGGCCGGCAAGACCACCGAGGTCACCAGCACCTTCAGCACGCTCAAGCCGAGCAAGACCTTCGGCATCGCCGACATCACGCCCTCGCAGGGCGAGACGGTCGGCGTCGGGATGCCGATCATGGTGCGCTTCGACGCCCCGGTGCACAACCGCGCCGAGGTCGAGAAGGCGCTCGAGGTGCAGATGTCCAAGCCGGTCGAGGGCGCCTGGCACTGGTTCGACAACCAGCGGGTGGACTTCCGGACCAAGCACTACTGGCCGAAGAACACCAAGGTCAAGTTCATGGCGCACCTGGCCGGGGTGCGGGGGGCCAAGGGCACCTACGCCACCAAGGACTACGTGCGCGAGTTCAAGGTCGGCCGGTCGCAGATCAGCACCGTGGACACCCGCTCGCACTACATGACCGTCAAGCGCGACGGCAAGGTCATCCGCAAGATCCCGATCAGCGCGGGCAGCGGCGCCAAGTACAAGTGGATCACCACGAACGGCAAGCACCTGGCGATGGAGAAGTCCTACCACGTGGTCATGGACTCCAGCACGCTCGGCTGCCCCAAGGGCTGCCCCGACTACTACCGCCTCGACGTCTACTACACCGTCAAGTTCTCCGACAGCGGTGAGTACGTCCACGGCGCGCCCTGGTCGGTGGGCTCCCAGGGGCGGGCGAACGTCAGCCACGGCTGCATCAACGCCAGCACCGAGAACGCCAAGTGGTTCATGAACACCACGCTCCGCGGCGACCCGATCAACGTGACCGGGACCAGACGCCCCCTGGAGCACATGAACGGCTGGGCGCACTGGGAGATCTCCTGGAAGAACTGGGTGAAGGGCAGCGCGCTGAAGACCAGCGTCAAGCCCGGCGACAACGTCACCCCCACGCCCGAGAAGACCCCGGAGCGCTCCGACACCATCGCGACGCCCACCGCCACCGGCAGCCCGGGCGCCTGAGCCCGCCCGGTCCCGCACACGCGAGCGAACGGCCCGCCTCTCCGGAGGCGGGCCGTTCGCCGTTCCCCTGACCTGAGCGCGGGGGCTCCGGACGTGGACGCCGTACGGCGGCACGCCACGCCCGGCGTACGGCGGACGCGGGCGGCCGGCCGTACGGCACGGGCGGGGGCCTCGCGTGGGAGCGAGGGGCGGTGGAGCGGGGGCAGGGCACGAGAAAAGGGGCCGGTCGCCCGGCCCCTTCCCCAGGTCCCCCGGTCAGCGGCCGCCGATGATCTGGACGGAACCGTTGACGCAGTGGCTGCCGTTGTCGTAGCTGTTCCCGATCGCCAGCAGCTCGGCGAGGATGTCGAGGTCGACGTTGCAGATCTGGATCGGCGCGATCTGCTTGTTGGTCTGGATGTCGCGGTCCTTCTTCACGACGTTCTTGTAGGACCACTCGTTGTGGCTGGACGAGTAGTGCCCGGGCCAGGGCCCGGCCAGGGCGGGCGACGCCAGTCCGACGCCTCCGAGGGCGGCCGCCGCGGCCGCCGTGATCGCGATCTTCCTGAGCATTCTTCAATCCCCCGATTGTCTGTCGATTGGCAGGACGGCCCGGCCGCGGCGCGCGGGCCGTCCCCGCGCGGACGAATCCCCACAACCAAGGCAGGGGTTGAGGAATCCGCCTGATCATCGCGCAACATCAGCAATGCCCACTGACGGGGCAATAATCCGCGCCGTCCCACCACAACCGGAAAAAGTGCCCGGCGCCCTCCGCCGCGCGGCGAACCGGTCCCACTGGTTACACTTCCGCCAGAAGCAAGCGATCAGGACGATCCTGGGAGGACAGCGTGGTCACCGCGATCGTGCACATCAAGACGGACGTGGCGCAGATCCCCGAGGTCGCGCAGACGATCGCGGAACTCGAGGGCGTGAGCGAGGTCTACTCCATCACCGGCGACTACGACCTGCTGGCCATGGTCCGGGTCCCCCGCTACGAGCAGATCGCCGAGGTCGTCCCGGCCCGCCTCAACAAGGTCCCCGGCGTCCTCCACACCGAGACGCACATCGCCTTCCGGGCCTACTCCAAGCACGACCTCGACGCCGCCTTCTCGATCGGCCTCCCCGACGCCGACTGATCGCGCGTCTCCGTTCACCGCGCCCGCCCGCCTGCCGGCCCGCCGCCGGACCCGGGGGAGGGGCGGGCTCGCCGAGGCCTCCTGGCGTCTCCTGGACGCTCCAGGGGGCCTTTCGCGTCACTCCTGGTGTTCCCGGTCCCTTTGGGGCGCCCGCGCTCCTGTGCGGCTTGTGTACGGCCTTGCGCGGCGTCGGGGCGCGTGGGGCAGGGGGGAGGAAGCGCGTCCCCGCCGCGGCCGGCCGAGGGACGGCGCGGGGAGTGGGCGTGGCCGCCGGGGTGGGATCAAGGCCGGGCCCGGCGCGAGCCGTACGGCATGCGGGCGCGCACGCCCAGGCCGGGACGGTCACGCGACGCCGGGCGGGAGCCGCGTGACCTGGGCGGGGGAGAGGCTCAGCGGAGCGAGCGGCTGCGCTCGATCCAGCGGTCGAGCAGGGCGGTGGCCCTGCCGGAGTCGACGGCCTCGGCCGCCCGGGCGTACTGGGCGCGCAGGGCCTCGGTGAGGTCGCCGTCCGGGGTGGCGTCGGCGACGAGCGCGGCGGCCGCGTTGAGGAGCACGGCGTCACGCACGGGGCCCTCGGCGCCGGCCATGACGTCGCGGACGACCTGGGCGTTGTAGTCGGCGTCGCCGCCGCGCAGGGCGTCCGGGGTGGAACGCGGGATGCCGAGGTCGGCCGGGTCGAAGGTGGTGCGGGTGGACGTGCCGTCGCGGACCACCCAGACCGAGGAGGTCGTGGTGGTGGTCAGCTCGTCGAGGCCGTCGTCGCCCCGGAAGACCAGCGCCGACACCCCGCGGTCGGCGAAGACGCCGGCGACGACCCCGGCCATGCGCTCGTCGAACACGCCGATGGCCTGGGCGGACGGCCTGGCCGGGTTGGTCAGCGGGCCCAGGAAGTTGAAGAACGTGGGGACGCCCAGCTCGCGGCGGGGAGGCCCGGCGTGCCGGAACGAGGGGTGGAAGATCGGCGCGAAGCAGAAGGTGATCCCCACCTCCTCGGCGACCTGCGCGGTGCGCTCCGGGGGCAGGTCGATCGCGACGCCCAGCCGCTCCAGCACGTCGGCGCTCCCGCAGGCCGAGGAGGCCGCGCGGTTGCCGTACTTGACCATCTTCGAGCCCGCCGCGGCGGCGACGATGGCGGCCATTGTGCTGACGTTCACAGTGTGAGCCCGGTCACCGCCGGTGCCCACGACGTCCACGAGGCGGCCGGAGATCGAGATGGGGGTCGCGTGGTCGAGCATGCCCTTGGCCAGGCCGGTGATCTCCGCCACCGTCTCGCCCTTCGCGCGCAGCGCGACGGCGAAGCCCGCGATCTGGGCGGGCGTCGCGACCCCGGACATGATCTCGTTCATCGCCCAGGCGGTCTCGTCCGCGCTGAGGGACTCCCCCGAGAGCAGGGCGGTCAGCAACGCGGGCCAGGTGGTGCGCGCGTCCATGTAGATCTCCTGGGCGATGCGGGGGGCGGTTTTTACCCGGCGGGCAGGGCGGCCCGGCGGCGGAGCAGCTCGGCGACGTTCTCGGCCAGCACGATCGGGTCGAGCGGCTGGGCGACGACGGCGTCGGCGCGGGACCAGTTGGCGAGCCAGCGGTCGTCGCGGCGCGCGATGAGCAGGCACACCGGCGGGCAGCGGTAGATCTCGTCCTTGGCCTGGCGGCAGACGCCCATGCCGCCGGCGGGCACGGCCTCGCCGTCGAGGACCGCGACGTCGATCGAGCCGGACTCCAGGTGCTTGAACACCGCGGGCTCGGTCGCGCACTCGACCACCTCGACGAGCGGCACGTCGGCCGCGGGCCTGCGCCCGATCGCCATCCGCACCTTGGCGCGGGTGCTGGCGTCGTCGCTGTAGACGAGAACCCTCATCGTTTCGTCGCTGCGCTCGGTCATCTCGTGGCAATCCAGTCGTCGGCCGGGTCGGTCACTCCGGATGCTACCGGTCGCCGACGATGTAGGGTCAGGGCAGTACGCGGTTTGACGTGAAATGCCCTGCTTGTCGAGACGTGTCCTGACCGTGATGCGCCCAAGCGGGGGGTCGCGCGGCATCCCGGCATGGGTTGACGCAATAATGCTGCACGTGGCGACAGCATCCGCAGTTACGACGACGACACCGCACTCGTCCCGCAGGCCGAACCTGGTCAGCGTGGGGACGATTGTCTGGCTGTCCTCTGAGCTCATGTTCTTCGCGGCGCTGTTCGCGGTGTACTTCACCATCCGGTCGGTGAGCATCGGCCGCGGCATGCCGTGGCCGGACGCGCACCTCAACATCCCGTTCGCGACGTTCAACACGATTGTCCTGGTCCTGTCCAGTGTGACGTGCCAGATGGGCGTGTGGGCGGCCGAAAAGGGTCAGGTCGGGAAGCTTCGGTTCTGGTACATCGTCAGCTTCCTCATGGGCGCCTTCTTCATCGGCGGCCAGCTGTACGAGTACAGCGAACTGGCGCACGAGGGCACCACGCTCTCCTCTGGGGCGTACGGTTCGGTCTTCTACCTGACCACGGGCTTTCACGGTCTGCACGTGACCGGAGGGCTGATCGCGTTCCTCTTCATGCTGGGACGCACGTACGCCGCGAAGCGCTTCACCCACGAGCAGGCGACCAGCGCGATCGTGGTGTCCTATTACTGGCACTTCGTTGACGTTGTCTGGATCGGCCTCTTCGCGACCATTTACATCATCCGATGACCCGAACGGGGAACTCTGTGAGTAGGTTCCACAGGGGGGCGGCGGCGCGGCGGCGGCATCCCCTCGCGAGATACGCCGTCCTCCTTCTGGCCCTCGCCCTCATCGGCGGGGTTTATGCCGTGATAGCGCCCGGTGGCGACCGCGCCGAGGCCAACAGCGCCGTCTCGACGAAGGCGGCCGACGACGTGGCCGCCGGCAAGAAGCTGTTCGAGGCGAGCTGCGCGAGCTGCCACGGGCTCAACGGCGAGGGCACGCCGCAGGCCCCGACCCTGGTCGGCGTCGGCGCCGCGGCCGTGGACTTCCAGATGAGCACCGGGCGCATGCCCGCGGCGAACCCGGGCGCCCAGATGCCGCGCAAGAACGTCCCGGCCTGGGTCAACGCGGACACCATCCGCCAGGTCTCGGCCTACGTCGACTCCCTCGGCGGCGGGCCGGCCGTTCCCTCGCGGGACATGGTCGACCCGGCCAAGGGCAACCAGGCCCGCGGCGGCGAGCTGTTCCGCGCCAACTGCATCCAGTGCCACAACTGGGTGGGCGCGGGCGGTGCGCTGACGCGCGGCAAGTACGCGCCGAACCTGAACGAGGCCACGCCCGAGCAGATCTACGAGGCGATGGTCACCGGACCTCAGGCGATGCCGGTGTTCAACGACACCACGATCACGCCCGAGCAGAAGCGCGACATGATCGCCTACATCGTGGGCGTCCGCGAGCAGACCGACCCGGGCGGCTTCGGACTCGGTCGCATCGGCCCCGTCACCGAGGGCCTCGCGGCATGGCTGGTCGGCATCGTTCTCCTGGTCCTCGCCGCCATGTGGATCACCGCGAAGCGGAAGCAGCATGACTGACAACACCAACGACATCAACGAGCCGGGCGAAGAGCGGGTTCCCAAGCGCATCCTGGGGACCCCGCCCTCCGAGGGCGGGTACCTCGTCCACGGGGAGCAGATCGACGAGTCGCGTGAGGCCCCGGGCATCTACGTCCAGGACCCGGACAAGGCGCGCCGTACCGAGAAGTACATCGCGCTGTCCTTCCTGATCACGTTCCTCGCGGGCATCGGCTTCATCGTCTCCTACGTGGTCTTCCAGGTCGGCGACCTGGACAGCACCGCGGTCTCGAACGCGACCCTGGGCGGCACGCTCGCCCTGGCGCTGCTCGGCCTGGCCGTCGGCATCACCCTGTGGGTGCGCGGCATCATGCCGAAGTACGAGATCACCGAGAAGCGGAAGGTCCTGGCTCCCTCGCCGGAGCAGCGGTCCGAGCTGAACCAGATCATCATCGACGGCGCGCAGCAGAGCGGTCTCGGCCGCTTCAAGCTCGTGCGCCGCACGCTGCTGCTGGCGGCCGCCCCGCTGGGCCTGCTCCCGATCGTGCTGCTGCGCGACCTGGGCCCCATGCCGAAGACCGCGCTGCGGCACACGGTGTGGAAGAAGGGCCTGCGCCTGGTCGTCGAGGGCACGGGGCAGCCGATCCGCGCGGCGGACTTCAACTCGCCGGGCGGCATCCTGTCCGTCGTCCCGCACGGCTACGAGCACGACATGAACGCCCTGGCCAAGGCGACGCTGATCCTCATCAAGCTCCGGCCCGAGGAGATCCAGCCGCCGACCAAGGTGGAGAACTGGACGGTCAACGGCATCGTGGCCTACTCCAAGATCTGCACCCACGTGGGCTGCCCGGCGGCGCTGTACGAGCAGACGACGCACCACATCCTCTGCCCGTGCCACCAGTCCACCTTCGACGCGACCCGCGGCGCCGAGGTCGTCTTCGGCCCCGCCGCCCGGCCGCTGCCGCAGCTTCCGATCGGCGTGGACAACGAGGGCTACCTCATCGCGCTGAGCGACTTCGAGGTGCCCGTCGGGCCCAGCTTCTGGGAGCGCGGCGACGCCGAGAAGAAGGTCCGTGAAGGAGAGAAGGCATGAGTCAGCCGACTGTCAAGCCCGAACTTCCCAAAGCGGCCGATGGACCCCTGAAGTTCATCGAGGAGCGGATCCCGACCGGGGACTTCCTCAAGCGCAACCTGCGCAAGGTCTTCCCCGACCACTGGTCGTTCCTGCTGGGCGAGATCGCGCTCTACTCGTTCATCATCCTGCTGCTGACCGGTACGTTCCTGACGCTCTGGTTCAAGCCGAGCATGGAGCACGTCGTCTACGACGGGTCGTACGAGCCGCTCAAGGGCGTCATGATGAGCGCCGCCTACGAGTCGTCGCTGCACATCTCGTTCGAGGTGCGCGGCGGCCTGCTCATGCGGCAGATGCACCACTGGGCGGCGCTGCTCTTCGTCGCGTCGATGATGATCCACATGCTCCGGGTGTTCTTCACCGGGGCGTACCGCAAGCCGCGTGAGCTGAACTGGCTCATCGGCCTGGGCCTGCTCACGCTGGCGCTGTTCGAGGGCCTCACCGGCTACTCGCTGCCGGACGACCTGCTCTCCGGCGCCGGTCTGCGCATCACCCAGGGCGTGATCGTGTCGCTGCCGCTGGTGGGCACGTACATCCAGTTCTTCCTCTTCGGCGGGGAGTACCCCGGCGAGGACATCATCTCCAGGTTCTTCACGATCCACATCCTGCTCATCCCGGGCATCCTGCTCGGGCTGGTCACGGCCCACCTGATCCTGATGTGGGTGCAGAAGCACACGCAGATGCCGGGCAAGGGCCGTACCGAGAAGAACGTGGTCGGCGCGCCCTTCTACCCGGCCTTCATGGCCAAGGGCGGCGCGTTCTTCCTGTTCACCTTCGGCGTGATCGCGCTTCTCGGCGCGTTCTTCCAGATCAACCCGATCTGGGCGTTCGGGCCGTACACGCCGGCGGACATCTCGGCGGGATCGCAGCCCGACTGGTACATGGGCTTCCTGGAAGGCTCCCTGCGCATCATGGTGCCCTGGGAGATCAACATCGCGAGCGACTACACACTGCCGCTCAGCGTGCTGATCCCCGCGCTGGTGCCACTGGGGTTGATCTTCACCGGCCTGGGCGTCTACCCGTTCGTCGAACGGTGGATCACCGGGGACAACCGTGAGCACCACCTGTGCGACCGCCCGCGCAACGCGCCGGTCCGCACCTCCATCGGCATGGCGGGCGTCACCTTCTACGGCCTGCTGTGGCTGCTGGGCGCGAACGACGAGATCGCGGCCAACTTCCACATCTCGCTGAACGCGACGACCTACTTCGGCCGCGTGATGATCTTCCTGGGCCCGGTGCTCGCGTACATCATCACGTACCGGATCTGCATCGGCCTCCAGCGCCGCGACGCCGACGTGATCGGCCACGGCGTGGAGACCGGCGTGATCAAGCGGCTGCCCAACGGCGAGTTCATCGAGGTGCACGCCCCGGCCTCCGAGCCGATGGCCGAGCACATCAAGGGCAAGAAGGAGATCCAGCGCTTCCCGGACACCACGGCCGACGAGGGCGGGGTGCCCGCGCCGGGCATGCGCGGTCTCATGGGCAAGATGCGCGTGAAGCTCAACCACGCCTACACGGCCGACGACGTGCCCCTGGAGGAGCACCACGACGGCCACGGCGAGCAGCACGGCGAGGTCCTGGCGGGCGAGCCCCAGAAGGGGATCACCCGGCACTGACCGGCCGCGACTGACCGGAAACCGAAGGCTCCGACGCCACCGGCAGGCCCCTGGCGGATCATCCGCCGGGGGCTTCGCCGTTCCCGGGCCCGCGTCCCGGATGTACGGCTCGCGCCCGCGCCGTACGGCGTGCGCGGGGCCGGGCGGGTCAGCGCAGGGGGCGGCCTTCGCGGGGGCTGCGGGGGCCGGGGGAGGCGTAGGCGCGCTCGATGCGGGCCCGCAGGCGCTCGGCGCCGTGGACGGGCTGGCTCCAGCCCTCGTCGAGGCGGACCAGGCGCACGCCGGGCGTGTCGAGCCAGCGCAGCACGCACTCGGTCTCCTCGGCGGTCGCGGCCGGGGTGGGGCCGGGGCCGGGGACGACGGTCTCGGCGGTGGCCACCAGCGCGTCCACGAACGGGACCGGGTGGGCGCCGCGCGGCATGGTGCCGGCGGCCGCGAGCCGCCCGTGGCGCACCACGTGGATGTCCCAGCCGCCGTCGAAGGTGGGACTGGCGGCGACGAACTCCGGCAGCCGGGTCAGCGACACCAGCCGCTGCATGCGGGCGGCGGCGCGCACGAACGCGGCCAGCCGGTCCCGCTCGGCCGCGGCCTCCTCGTAACGCAGCTCGGCCGACAGCCGGTCGATCCGGGTCTGCACGGCCGCCGCCACGGGGCGCACGTCGGTCTCCATGGCCGCGCGGGCGGCCCGGACGTGCTCGGAGTAGGCCTCGGGGGTCTCGCGGCCCTCGCAGGGGGCGCCGCAGCGGCCGAGCTCGTGCAGGGCGCACGCGGGGGTCGGCCGGCGCGGGGAGAGGCGGTCGTTGCAGCGGCGCAGCGGCACGGCCTCGTGGAGCGCCGCGCGGGCGTCCTCGGCGGCCCGGCCGCTGCCGAAGGGCCCCAGGTAGGCCGCGCCGTCGTCCTTGACCTCGCGCACGATCGACAGGCGGGGGAACACCTCGGTCGTGAGCTTGAGCCAGACGGCCTTCTCGGGGAAGCGGGAGCGGCGGTTGTAGCGGGGCTTGGCCGCGGCGATCAGGCGCAGCTCGCGGACCTCGGCCTCCAGGGCGGTGGCGCACACGATCGTGCGCACCCGCTCGGCGATGCCGACCATCTCGCGGACGCGGGGCCGGGTCTCGGAGGCGGTGAAGTAGGAGCGCACGCGGTTGCGCAGGTTGGTGCTCTTGCCGACGTAGAGCGCCTCGCCGCGCTCGTCCTCGAAGACGTAGACCCCCGGCCTCGCGGGCACGCCGTCGGCCAGGTGGCGCTTGCGCCGCTGCTCGGGGGTGGGGGCCCGGACGAAGCCCTTGAGCTCCTCCAGGGTGTGCACGTCGAAGGAGCCGACCCGCTCGATCAGGGCGTGGAGCACGTCGGTCGTGGCGCGGGCGTCGGCGAGCGCGCGGTGGCACGGCTCGGTGGAGGAGCGGAACACCCGCGCCAGGGTGGAGAGCTTGCAGTTGGGCACCTCGTCGCGGCTGAGCAGCCGCCGGGCCAGGTCGGCGGTGTCCACGACCGGGTTGGCGGGGGGCGGGTAGCCGTGCGCGGCGCAGGCGGCCTTGAGGAAGCCCATGTCGAAGGGGGCGTTGTGGGCGACCAGCACCGCCCCCCGGATGAACTCCAGGAACGCCGGCAGCACCTCGCCGATCTTGGGGGCGGCCATCACCATCGCGTCGGTGATGCCGGTGAGCACGCTGATGAACGGCGGGATCGGCCCGCCGGGGTCCACGAGCGTGCCGAAGTCGCCCAGGATCTCGCCGGCCCTGACCTTGACCGCGCCGATCTCGGTGATGGCGTTGTCGGCGGCCGACCCGCCCGTCGTCTCCAGGTCGAAGACGACGAACGTCACCTCCGCGAGCGGGGTGCCGAGCTCGTCGAAGGTCCCCTGAACAGCCACCACGCTGCCCGACCCTAGAGGCCGCCACCGACAGTTTCCCGAGCGGCCGGACGCGATACGGGCACGGTACGGCCACGGCCGGGTCGCGGGCGCCGTGCCGGTCACGGGCCGGGCGAGGTCAGGCCCAGTAGCGGCCGTCGAGCATGCGCTCGATCGTGGCCCGGTGCATGACCAGGTCGTCGGGGTCCTCGGGCTCGGGCTGCTCGCCGAAGCGCACCCGCCGCCGCCAGACCCGGCCCATGATGACCCCGTGCCGCAGCGCCGCGTACATCTCGTAGAACCGCAGGTCGCGCGGCTCGTACCCGGTCATCTCGGCGTACTGCGCGCAGACGTCGGACGGGCGCATGAAGTCCGGCAGGCCGGGCAGGCCCAGGGCCTCGGCGATGTCCTGGAAGAACCGGTGCAGGAAGGTCATCCAGGCCAGGTCCACCTCGCGCGGCGCCAGCGCGGCCATCTCCCAGTCCAGCACGGCGGCCGGGCGGAAGTCGCGGTAGATGACGTTCCCGATGCGCGCGTCGCCCCAGTTCAGCACCGCCGTACCGGGGTCCTCCGGCCAGTGGTCCTCCAGCCAGGCGAAGGCGCGCTCCAGGACCGGGATGGGCCGCTCGGCGTGCGCCCACCGGTAGTAGGCGCGCTGCTCGTCCACGTGGCGGCGCAGCGCGTGGTCGGCCGGGCCGAGGAAGGCCAGCTCCCCGTCGGCGTACGGCGCGTCGTGCAGGCGGGCGAGGATGGCCACGGACTCGCGCTGGAGGAGCGCGCGCTCGGCGGGGGAGGCGTCGAGCAGCCAGCCCTCGAAGGTGTACGGCAGCACGTCGGGCGGGACGAGGCCGCGCTCGCGCTCCATCACGAAGAACGGCGTGCCCAGGTGGCGCGGGTCGGTCTCGAACCACAGCGCGCGCGGCGCGGGCACCCCCGCCCGCTCGCGCGCCAGCCGCATCAGCCGGAACTGCCTCCCCAGGTCGTAGGCCGGGAAGACCGGCACGGCCTCCTCGGCGGGGGCGAGCCGGGCCACGCACTCCACGGTGCGCGGGGTCCCCGCCTCGGTCCAGGAGGCGGTGAACATGAGCGTCTCGCTGGACATCCCGTTGCCGCCGGGCTGTTCCGGCTCGGACACCGTGACGCCGCTCGCGCCGGGCAGCCGGCCCCGCAGCCAGTCCTCGACCTGACCGCGCAGGACCGACAGATCCCGCGTGCTCGTCCGGAGCCGTTCCTCGCCTGGCGCGCTCATGGGGACCTCCGCTCACGGGACCTGTGACAGTGGTACACCCCTAGCAAGCGCTTGTCCACGAGGGCTGGACAGTAACGTTGCATGCCTGCTGGCCGTACAGTTAGCGGGACCTCATGGTGCTCTTGTCATGGATTTGGGCAGCTTGGGGTACGAGCGTGTATGTGAGACCCATGTTCCTGCGACGTGACCAGATATCTGATGAATTCTTCCCCCGATGGACTTGACCGCCCTCTGCCCGAGGCGGTTCGCCAGCACGTCGTGGAACTGGCCGCCCAGGCCCTGGGCACCCTGCCCGCCGAGCAGCTCCCCGCCACGCTGAAGCCGTTCGCCAGGTTCGAGCCGCGGCGGCGGGCCCGCCTCGCGGCCCCGCACCTGGCCGCCCAGCTCGAAGCCGACAAGGACTTCCGCGAGCGCGTGGCCGAGGCCCTGGAGGCCGGCTCTCCCGAGCTGGTCGCCGCCCTGCGCGAGGGCAGGCTCCCGGCCGCCGCCGACCCGGTCGTGCTCGCCTCCGCCGCCTACCTCGTACGGCCGGCCGGGTGGCAGGACACGGTCGAGGTGGCCCGCGCCGACCTGGACCGGGCGGCGGCGGTCGCCGAGGGCAACGCGGCGGAGGAGGCCGCGGCCCGGCTGCGCGAGCAGCTCGCCGCCGCCAAGGCCGCGCTGAAGGAGGACACCGAACGGCTGCGCGAGCAGCTTCGGTCGGCCCGGGCCGAGAACGCCGAGCTGCGCCGCAAGCTGCACGAGGCCCGCGAGCGGGCGCGCGCGGCGGAGCGCGACCGGGAGGACCTGCTCCAGCAGGTCACCGCCGAGCGGGCCGCGGCGGCCACCGCCGCCGGGGCGACCGAGTCGGAGCTGCGGCGGCTGCGCGAGCGGCTGGCCGACGCCGAGCGGCAACTGGAGTCCGGCCGCAGGGTCGCCCGCGGGGAGCGCTCGCTGGAGGACGCCCGGCTGCGCGTGCTGCTCGACACGCTCCAGGAGGCCGCCGCCGGCCTGCGGCGCGAGCTGGCCCTGCCCACGAGCATCACGCGGCCCGCGGACAGCGTGGAGGCGATCTCGCCCGAGTCGCCGGGCGTGCGCGGCATCCCGGCCCGGGCGCTGTCCGACGACGACCCGGCGCTGCTGGACCAGCTCCTCGCCCTGCCCCAGGTCCACCTCATCGTGGACGGCTACAACGTGACCAAGACGGGGTACCCCCACCTGACCCTCGCCGACCAGCGCGCCCGCCTGCTGACCGGGCTGTCGGCGCTGGCCACCCAGATCCGCGCCGAGGTCACGTGCGTGTGGGACGGCGCCGAGCTGGGCGCCCCCGTGTCCGTCCCGGCCCCGCGCGGCGTCCGCGTGCGCTTCAGCGCCCCCGGCCAGACCGCCGACGACCTCATCCGCGAGCTCGTCCGCGCCGAGCCCCAGGGCCGCCCGGTCGTGGTCTTCTCCGCCGACCGCGAGGTCGCCGACTCCGTCCGCCGCGACGGCGCCCGCCCCGTCCCCTCCACCCTCCTCCTGAAACGGCTGAGCCGCGCCTGATCCCCGCCGCGCCGCGAAATGTCGGTGGGGCCTCGTAACGTCCGGGAGTGATGACGCCGCGTTACCGAGGAGGAGCGATGGTCATCGACTGTGCCCGGTGTGAGCTGCGCGACCTGGGCTGCGGCGACTGCGTCGTGCCCGTGGTGCTGACCTTCGGCCGGCGGCCGTTCGAGCTGGGGGAGGGGGAGCTGCGGGCGCTGGACGCGCTGGCCGAGGTGGGCATGGTGCCCCCGCTGCGGCTGGCGCTGCCCGAGGCGCGGGCCTCGTAGCGCCACCCTCTCGTGTCGCCGTGACGGCGCCCGGGCTCCGCGGTGGTCCGGGCCGGTCAGGATAAGTCCGGCGGATCAGGGCGAATCGCTTGCTGGGACCTTGTCCCTTCAGTACTGTCTCGCCCCAGGTCTGTTGTTTCGCGCCATCTGTCGATGTCGATGGTCGCGCAGGCGACATGTACGAGAGGGAGCGTTCGTCCCAGTGGCATTCCGCGGCGCCCACCGTCTGTTCCACCGCGCCCGGGGCGGGCTCGCCGCCCGAGCGCTGGTCGGGCTCGGGCTGGCCGCCGCCCTGGTGATCCCCGCCGGAGCGGCAGGAGCAGAGCCCAAGCCGACGATCAAGCAGGTCAAGGCCAAGCTGGAGAAGCTCAACGACCAGGTCGACGTGCTCGTCGACCGCTACAACGCCGCCAACTCCAAATGGAAGTCCGCCAAGGCCAAGGCGGACAAGATCGGCAAGAGGCTGGCGGCCGAGGAGGAGCGCGCGGAGGCCTTCCGCGCCCAGGCGGTCACGCTGGCCGTCTCGGCGTATCAGGGCGGCGCGGTCCTCACCATGCCCGGGCTCGTCGTGGGCGGCGACCCCGAGGCCATGCTCGGGTCGGCGGCGACGCTGACCCACCTGTCCGACGGGCGCGCGGCGTCCGTGGCCGCCTACGAGGAGGCCCTGAAGGGTCTGCGCGAGCAGCGCGAGGAGGCCCAGGCGGCCCTCAAGACCGCGGCGGAGGCGCGCAGGGAGCTCGGCGGGCAGAAGGCCACCGTCGAGCGCGCCATCAAGGAGCAGCTCAAGCTGCTCCGCAAGCTGGGCCCGCTCAACCCCGGGGACCCGAACAGCCCCGGCCAGAAGTACACCGGGCCCGCCTCGGGCAACGCCAGGGCCGCGCTGGACTTCGCCTACGCGCAGATCGGCAAGCCCTACCGCTACGGCGGCACCGGCCCCGACTCCTGGGACTGCTCCGGCCTCACTCAGGCGTCCTGGGCCAAGGGCGGCGTCTCCCTGCCCCGCACCACCACCCAGCAGTGGGCCTGGGGCGCGTCCCGCCGCGTCCCCATGGACGCGCTGGAGCCCGGCGACCTGCTCTTCAACAAGGGCCTGGGCCACGTGGGCATGTACGCCGGCGACGGCAAGATGGTCCACGCCCCGCGCACCGGCGACGTCGTGAAGGTCGTCACCCTCTCCCAGTACGGCATGGGCCGCTTCCTCGGCGCCATCCGCCCCTGAGCCCCCGCGAGGCCCGCCGTACGGCTCCCGCGTGAGCCGTACGGCCCTTCGCGTGCCGCTTCCGGCTCGCGGGGGGTCTCCTGGGCCTGGGGGCCCGCGTCGCGCGTCCCGGCACTCAAGCACTCCCGGCACTCTCTAAGCACTCTCAGCGCGCGTCAGCACTCTCAGCGGGCGTCAGGGCTCTCCGCGCGGCGGGGCTCCCCGCGGGCCCCGCCGCGACGGCCTCCCGCTCCGCCCTGCGACCCGCCTGCGGGCCGCCCCGCTCCGCCGTACGGCAGGGCGGGGCTCCGCCGTTCCCGCGCGGGGCGCTGACCGGCCCTGATCCGGTGCCGGACCGGCCCTGATCCGGGTCCGGCGGGTGGAGGCGGGGCGAGGGATCCGGGGCGGTGGAGAAGCCCCGCGTTTCAGGTTCCGCGGAAAATGTGAGCTGGTTCACATCGTGAAAGGGAACCCGCTGCACAGGAGGGTGCGGCATCGTAGGTCCGCGATCTTAAAGGTGATCGTTCTTTGCCTTCGCTTTTGCCCTTCCTTGATCACATCTGTACGTTATGGCACCCAGCGAACCACATCTGAATAAGGAGTCACCCGCGGCACGCGGCGGTGCGAGCCGGAGGCCGCCCGGGTGACCTGCCGAGTCCGTGCAGTCAGGAGGCACGGAGCCGGGGACCCACCATGCACCTGGGGTGAATCGACGCGTCGCGTCGTAGGGCGCCTTCCCTGCCCGAACCCGTCAGCTAACCCGGTAGGCGTAAGCGGAAGAACAAAGGATTCGTTCTGTCTACCTCGCGTGAAACCCCCCAGTCCCGCCGTGCCCGCTTCGTGCTGGGCGGCGCAGCGCTCAGTCTGACGGTCTCGGGAGGTGTCGCCCTCCTCGGGATCTCCCCCGCGCAGGCCAAGGCCCCCGCTCCCGCCACGGCCGCCACCGAGTCCGTGGTCACCGGGTCCGTCCCGCCCCCGACCGTGTGGTCGTACACCGGCGCCGAGGCCCCCGCCAAGCCGGCCGAGCAGTCCAAGAAGCCGGCCGCCGCGCCCGCCAAGAAGCCGGCGGCCAAGAAGAAGCTCAGCCGGGCCGCCAAGCAGCGCGCCAAGGCCGCCAAGGCCGTCCGCTCGGCCTACGCCCAGATCGGCGACCCGTACCGGTACGGCGCCAGCGGCCCCAACGCCTTCGACTGCTCCGGCCTGGCGCAGTACGTCTGGCGCAAGGCCGGGGTCAAGCTCCCCCGGACCACCTACGCCCAGCACCGCGGCGTCAAGAAGAAGGTCTCCTGGAAGAACCTCCAGCCCGGCGACCTGATGTTCTTCCGCGGTGACGGCCACGTCGGCATCTACGTGGGCAAGGGCTACTACATCCACTCGCCCAGCTCCGGCAAGAAGGTGCGCAAGGAGAAGCTGGGCGGTTACCGCAAGCGCAGCTTCAACGGCGCGGTCCGCCCGGGCTACTGACAGGCCCGCGGGCACGCCCCGCGCCCGGCGCTCCTCCGCGCCGCCTCCAGGAGCCCGCGGACCCGGTCCGTGAAACGGCCCCGCTTCCCCGCTCGGGAAGCGGGGCCGTTCTGGCTACCATCGGTGTTCATGGAACGGCGGCGCGCGCTCGTGATCGGCATGCTCACGGCGCTGATCGTGCTCCCCGCGGCGGGCGCCCCGAAGGCCCCGGCGCTGGCCGGCACGCCCCGGCCCGAGGCCGCCCCCGTGGCCGTCCGCCGCGCCGCGGACCCCGGCCCCCGGTTCGACCCCCCGCACGCCGTGCCGCCCCCGGCGCCGGCGACGGCCCCCGGAGCCGCCGAGGAGGCCCTGCGGGCGTACACCGCGGCGGGAGGGCCGCGCCCGGCGGTGGTGACCACCGCGCGGGCCGTCCTGGTCGGCGAGCCGGAGTCGCTGCTGCGCGAGATCGCGGCCGAGGTCGAGCCGGGCATCGACGCGGTGAGCCGCGTGTGGGGCGAGTGGCCCCGGCGGGTCGTGCTGTTCCTCGCCCGCGACCGGGACCACGCCTCGGCCCTGGCCGGGACCCAGGCGGGGGAGTTCGCGGCGATCGCCTCGGGCGGGGACCGCGTCGTCCTCGCCCCCGGCCCGTTCGGGCGGCTGTCCCCGGCCGGGCGGCGCGTGGTGCTGCGGCACGAATTGGCCCACGTCGCCACCCGCGCGGCCAACACGCCGTCGCTGCCCGGCTGGTTGCTGGAGGGGTTCGCCGACTACGTCGGATACCGTGACGCGGGTATCCCGGTGCCGGTCGCCGCCCGCGAGCTCGCCGAGGAGGTGCGGGCGGGCCGGTCGCCGGAGCGGCTGCCCGGGCGCGCGGCGTTCGAGGCGCACGCCGCACGGCTGCCCCAGGCGTACGAGGAGGCGTGGCTCGCGTGCAGGATGATCGCCGACAGGTGGGGGGAGACGGTGCTGGTCAGGCTGTACGGCCAGATGGCCCGGGACCCCTCGGAGACGACGCTGCGGAGGGTGCTGGGGATCGGCACCCCGGAGCTCACCCGGCTGTGGCGGGAGCACCTGACGGCGACCCTGTGGTGAGCCGGCGCGACCGCGCGGTCGCGCTCGGGGCGCTGGCGGCGCTGGTGGCCCTGCTGGCCGCGGTGGTGGCCTGGACGACGCCCTGGCGCGCCCTGCCCGCGGACGCGCCAGGGGTGACGCCCGACCCGGCGCGGGACTTCTCGGCGGCGGAGCTGGCGCGCTCGGCGGCGTTCGACGCGGCGATCAGTCCCCCGGCGTACATCTCGCTGGGGCTGTCCCTGGTGCTCGCGCTCGTCCTGGTGCTGACGCCGGTCGGGGCGCGGGTGCTGGCCCGGCTGCGCGGGCCCCGGCCCGTCCGCGTGGTGACCGGCACCTTCCTGGTGGCGGCGGTGTCGGAGGTGCTGACGATCCCGCTCGGCGTGTGGTCGGAGATAGAGCAGCGCGCCTTCGGCCTGTCCACGCAGACCTGGTGGAGCTGGTCGATCGACCGGTTCAAGAACTTCGTGGTGGGCACGCTGCTGACCGCGCTCCTGGTGCTGGCCGTGGTCGCGCTCGCGCGGCGGTTCCCCCGGAGGTGGTGGCTGCCGGCGGCGCTGGGCGGGTTCGCGTTCACGCTGGCGGTCTCGTTCGTCTACCCGGTGGTCGTGGAGCCGGTGTTCAACGAGTTCCGGCCCATGCCGGCCTCCGCCCTGCGCGACGACCTGCTCAAGCTGGCGCGGACCGACGGCGTGCCGGTGACCGACGTGCTGGTGGCCGACGCCTCCCGCCGGACGACCGCGCTCAACGCCTACGTGTCCGGCTTCGGGGCGACGCGCCGCATCGTCGTCTACGACACGCTGCTCAAGAGCGCCTCGCCCGCCGAGATCCGGCTGATCGCGGCGCACGAGCTGGGGCACGCCAAGCGCGGCGACGTGCTCTACGGCACGCTCGTGGGCGGCCTGGGCGTCGCCTGCGGGGCCTGCCTGCTGTACCTGCTGACGACCTCGCCGCGGCTGCGCCGCCGTACGGCGCTGCGGGCCGGGGCGGGGGATCCGCGCGCGGCGGCGCTCCTGGTGGGGCTGATCACGCTCGGGACCACGCTGGGCGGCCCGGCGCAGAACCTCGTCAGCCGGGCCATCGAGGCGCGGGCCGACGCGCACGCGCTGGGCCTCACCCGCGACCCGCGCACGTTCGTCGCGATGCAGCGCAGGCTGGCGACGAGCAACCTGTCCGACCTGTCCCCGAATATGATCGAATATGCGGTCTATTCCTCGCATCCCACGGCCGCGCAGCGCATCGCCGCGGCGCGTTCGTGGGCACGCCTGCACAAGCTGCCGGAGCCGTGATCAAGACTCTCTTCGTCACCAACGACTTCCCGCCCCGGCCCGGCGGCATCCAGGCCTTCGTGCACGCCCTGGCCGTACGGCGCCCGCCGGGGTCGGTCGTGGTGTACGCCCCGGCGTGGGAGGGGGCGGCCCGGTTCGACGCGGCGCAGCCGTACCCCGTGATCCGGCACTCGTCCTCGCTGATGGTGCCGGTGCCGTCGGTGCGGCGGCGCGCGGCCGAGATCGCGCGGGCGGAGGGCTGTGACGGGGTGGTCTTCGGCGCGGCGGCCCCGCTGGGCCTGCTCGCGCCCTCGCTCCCGGTGAGCCGCCGCCTGGGCCTCACCCACGGCCACGAGGCCTCCTGGGCGTCCCTGCCGCTGTCCCGGGGGCTCCTGCGGCGCATCGGCGACGGCGTGGACGTGCTGACCTATCTGGGCGAGTACACCCGGGCGCGGCTGGCGCGGGCGCTGTCCCCGCGGGCGGCGGCCCGGCTGACGCGACTGGCCCCCGGGGTGGACACCGGCGTGTTCCGGCCCGGCTGCGGCGGCGCGGAGGTGCGGGCGCGGCTGGGGCTGGCGGACCGGCCGGTGGTGGTGTGCGTGTCCCGGCTGGTGCCGCGCAAGGGCCAGGACACGCTGCTGCGAGCCTGGCCGCGGGTGCTGCAGGCGGTGCCGGACGCGGCGTTGCTGCTGGTCGGCGGCGGGCCGTACCGCCCGTCGCTGGAGCGCCTGGCGTCCTCCCTCGGCGTGACCGCGTCGGTGCGGTTCACCGGCCCGGTGCCGTGGGAGGAACTGCCCGCGCACTTCGACGCCGGGGACGTGTTCGCCATGCCGTGCCGCACCCGCCTGGGCGGGATCGACGTGGAGGGCCTGGGCATCGTCTACCTGGAGGCGTCCGCCTGCGGCCTGCCGGTGGTCGCGGGGGACTCCGGCGGCGCCCCCGACGCCGTGATCCCGGGCGAGACGGGCCTCGTGGTGGAGGGGGCCTCCCCGCCCGCGGTCGCCCGCGCCCTGACCGGCCTGCTCGGGGACCCCGGCCGCGCCCGCGCGATGGGCGCCCGGGGCCGCGCCTGGATCGAGGCCGAGTGGGACTGGGACCTGGTCGCCGCCCGCTTCGCCGGCCTGCTGACCGCCCACCCCACCGGCGACCGCCCCGCCTGACCCGGCCGCTCGTCCCCGCCCGGCTTCCGCGCGGCTTTCGCGCGTCCCCGTCCGGCCGTGTGCCCGGCTCCCGCTCGGAGCCGCTCGCGTCATCCCGGCTCCCGTCCGCCTCCGCGCGGCCTCGGCCCCTCCCCGCCGGACGCCCCGGGTGCCCAAAACCGCAGGATCGGCGCGAAGGGGGAGGGGCCGGCGGGGCCTCGCGGCGGGGTGGGAGGGAGAGAAGGGGCGGGGTGTTGCCGGGGGCAACGAGAAGTGTCAGGGTGATTACCGATAGTGAGAGGAAGACGTTCGGCCCGAGAGAGTAGGCACCCCCCATGCAGGCTTTCGTGTTGCCCGACTTCTACCTGCCGTATCCCGCCCGCCTCAACCCCCACGTGGAGCGGGCCCGCGAGCACAGCTCCGCCTGGGCCCGCGAGATGGGGATGCTGGACACCCCCAAGCCCGGCGGCGGCCTGGTCTGGGATCAGGAGGCGCTCGACCGGATGGACTACGCGCTCATGTGCGCCTACACCCATCCCGACTGCGACGGCCCCACCCTGGACCTGATCACCGACTGGTACGTCTGGGTGTTCTTCTTCGACGACCACTTCCTGGAGCTGTTCAAGTACTCCCGGGACCTGGCCGGGGCGCGGGCCCACCTGGACCGGCTGGAGTCGTTCATGACCGAGGAGGGCGAGGAGCCCCCCGAACCCCGCAACCCCGCCGAGGCCGGGCTCAGGGACCTGTGGGCGCGCACGGTCCCGGCGATGTCGGCGGACTGGCGGCGGCGGTTCCGGCGCAGCACGCGCAACCTGATGGTCGAGTCGATGTGGGAGCTGGACAACATCGACCGGGGCCGGATCGCCAACCCCATCGAATACGTCCAGATGCGGCGCCGCGTCGGCGGCGCCCCCTGGTCGGCCAACCTGGTCGAGTACGCCGTGGGCGGGGAGGTCCCCGCGTCCCTGGCCGGCACGCGCCCGCTGGAGGTGCTGACCGACACCTTCTCCGACGCCGTCCACCTGCGCAACGACCTGTTCTCCTACGAGCGGGAGGTGCGCCAGGAGGGCGAGAACTCCAACGCCGTGCTGGTCTTCGAGACGTTCTTCGGCTGCCCCACCCAGGAGGCCGCCGAGCTGGTCAACGACCTGCTCACCTCGCGGCTTCAGCAGTTCGAGCACACCGCGCTGACCGAGGTGCCCGCGCTGCTCGCCGAGCGCGCCGCCCCGCCCGGCGAGGCCGCGGCCGCGGCCGTGACGGCGTACGCCAAGGGCCTGCAGGACTGGCAGGCCGGCGGCCACGAGTGGCACGCGCGCTCCAGCCGGTACATGAACCAGGGGATCATCCCCAGCGCCTCGCCGGAGGTCGTGCTGGGCGGCCCGACGGGGCTGGGCACCTCCGCCGCCGTGATCACCCCGGGCCGGCTCGGCCTGGAGCGGCGGCTGCGGCAGCACGCCTTCGTGCCGTTCCGGCCGGTGGGCCACCTGCCGCCGGGCGAGCCGCTCATGCCGTACCCCATCCGCATGAGCCCCCACCTCGGGGCCGCGCGGGAGCACTGCGTGGAGTGGGCGCGGGAGATGGGCATGTTCGACGCGGTGCCCGGCATGGAGCTGGGCGGCGTCTGGGACGAGCGGCGCATGCGGGAGATCGACCTCGCGCACTGCGCGGCCATGATCCACCCGGACGCCGACCCGGCGGGGCTGAACCTGTCGGCCGACTGGCTGACCTGGGGCACCTACGGCGACGACTTCTACCCGGTGGTCTTCGGCGCCACGCGGGACCTGGCCGCGGCCAAGGCCTGCACCGACCGGCTGCCCGCCTTCATGCCGCTGGACGCCGGGGAGACCCCCGTCCCGGCCAACGCGATCGAGCGCGGCCTGGCCGACCTGTGGCGGCGTACGGCGGGGCCGATGCCCGAGGGGGCGCGGCGGCGCTTCCGCGCGGCGGTGGAGACGATGACCGAGAGCTGGCTGTGGGAGCTGGCCAACCAGGCGGCCAACCGGATCCCGGACCCGATCGACTACGTCGAGATGCGCCGCCGCACGTTCGGCTCGGACATGACCATGGGGCTGGCCCGGCTGGCGCACTGGGACGAGGTGCCCGAGGAGCTGTACCTCACGCGCACGATGCGGGAGCTGGAGACGGCGGCCCAGGACTACGCCTGCTTCACCAACGACCTGTTCTCCTACCAGAAGGAGATCGAGTTCGAGGGCGAGATGCACAACCTGGTGCTGGTGATCGAGAACTTCCTCGGCGTGGACCGCTGGCGGGCCCGTGACGTGGTGGCGGACCTGATGACGGCGCGCATGCGGCAGTTCCAGCACATCGTGGCCGAGGAGCTGCCCGCGATGTTCGACGAGCACGACCTCGACCCGTCCGTGCGCGAGATCCTCACCCGGCACGCCGAGCGGCTGAAGAACTGGATGTCGGGGATCCTGGAGTGGCACCGCAGGTGCGCCCGCTACACCGAGGCCGCGCTCCGCCGCGACCGGGAGGGCCTGCTCACGCGCCCCTCCGGCCTCGGCACCTCCGCCGCCCGCCTCGCCCCGGCCGTCTCCCGCGCCTGAGCCGGCCGCCGGCGCGAGCCGTACGGCCACGCCGGCGCTACGGCACGGCCGGCGCTACGTCACGGCAGGGTACGGCGCGGTACGGCGCGGTATGGCAGGGGGCGGCGCGGCTGGGGCACGGCGCGGTACGGCGGGGCGCGGCGCGGCTGGGGCGCGGCGCGGAGCCGTACGGGCGGCGCGGGGAGGCCGGGACGTGACGGGACCCGGCGCGGGTGAGCGCGCCGGGCCCGGGGTCAGTGCTGGTAGAGGGCGTCGATCTCGGCGGCGAAGTCGCGGAGCACGATGTTGCGCTTGATCTTGAGGGTCGGGGTGAGGTGGCCGCTCTCCTCGGTCAGGTCGGTGTCGAGGATCTCGAACTTCTTGATCGACTCGGCCCGGGAGACCGTGGTGTTGGCCTTGTCCACCGCGCCCTGGATCTCGGCCAGGAGCTCGGGGTCGCGGCGGAGCTCGCTCACCCCGCCGCTCTTGCCGTGCTGGGCCTTCCAGGGTTCGAGGGCCTCGGGGTCCAGCGTGATCAGGGCGGCGACGAACGGCCGGTTCTCGCCCACCACCATGCACTGGCCGATGAGCGGGTGGGAGCGCAGGCTGTCCTCCAGCGGCGCGGGCGCGACGTTCTTGCCCGCCGCCGTGACGATGATCTCCTTCTTGCGGCCGGTGATGCGGATGAAGCCCTCGTCGTCGATCTCGCCCAGGTCGCCGGTGTGGAACCAGCCCTCGTCGTCGATCGCCTCGGCCGTGGCCTGGTCGTTGTTCCAGTAGCCGTCGAACACGTGCCGGCCGCGGATCAGCACCTCGCCGTCGTCGCCGACGCGGGCGGCGACGCCCGGCAGCGGGCGGCCGACGGTGCCGACCTTGTTGCGCTCGGGGGTGTTCACCGAGGACGGCGCGGAGGTCTCCGTCAGGCCCCAGCCCTCGTAGATCTCGATGCCGACGCCGCGGAAGAAGTGGCCCAGCCGGTCGCCCAGCGCGGAGCCGCCGGAGATCGCGTGGGTGAGCCGGCCGCCGGTGGCCGCCCGGAGCTTGGCGTAGACGAGCTTGTCGAACACGGCGTGCTTGATCCGCAGCCCGAGGCCGGGCCGGCCGCCGTCGAGGGCCTTGCTGTAGGCGATGGCGGTGTCCGCCGCGATGTGGAAGATCTTGCCCTTGCCGTCGGCGATGGCCTTCTGCTCGGCCCCGTTGTGCACCTTCTCGAAGACGCGCGGCACGCCGAGCAGGAACGTGGGCCCGAACGCCTGCAGGTCGGGCACGACGTCCTTCATGTTGGGCGTGTGGCCGAGCACGATGCCGCCCTCGACGCAGGCGACCTGGATTATCCGCGCGAAGACGTGGGCCAGCGGCAGGAACAGCAGCGTGGAGCGGCCCTCGCCCTCGGCCAGGACCTTGCTGAGCCCGCCGAACACCGTGTTGCGCACGATGAACAGGATGTTGTCGTGGGTCAGCCGGCAGCCCTTGGGCCGCCCGGTGGTGCCGGAGGTGTAGATGATGGAGGCCAGGTCCGAGGCGGTGCGGGAGCGGCGGCGCTCGCGCAGCGTCTCGTCGGACACGCCCGTGCCGCGCGCGGACAGGTCGTCGACCGCGCCGGCCTCGATCTCCCACAGGTCCTTCAGGTCGGGCACGGCCTCGCGCACGGTGGCGGCGACCGCGGACCCCTCGGCGAAGACCGCGCGGGCGCCGGAGTCGGTGACGATCCAGCGCACCTGGTCGGCGGAGGACGTCTCGTAGATCGGCACGGTGACCGCCCCGGCGGACCAGATCGCGTAGTCGACGAGGGTCCACTCGTAGCGGGTGCGCGACATCAGCGCCACGCGGTCGCCGGGCTCCACCCCGGCGGCGATCAGGCCCTTGGCCAGCGCGGCGACCTGGTCGCGGAACTCGCCGACCGTGACGGTGGTCCAGCCCGCGGCCGTCTTGCGGCGGAAGCCCACCGCGTCCGCCTCCGTCTCGGCGCGATCGAACACCGCGTCGGTGAGGTTCGCGGACTCGGCGACGTCCACCATGAGGGGGACGCTGTATTCGCGCACGGTAACTCCTCGTCGGTGCACGCTCTGTCAGGGCCGCCCCGGAGGTTATCGCGTATGGTTACCAATGGGTAGGGGTGTGCCCCGTTGCACCGTTCCAGTATCGCCCATGCCGGGCGACCTGCATTCCATCGCGATCACCCAAGCGCCCGCTTGGTATTTCGCCGGGGTCGCCTACGATGGGCGGTCATGCGGGTCCATGTCGTCAGCGACGTCCACGGGCGCACCGACGCCCTCGCCGGGGCCGGGGAGGGCGCGGACGCGCTGATCTGCCTCGGCGACCTGATCCTGTTCATCGACTACGACGACCACGCGCAGGGCATCTTCCCCGACCTGTTCGGGGCCGGGAACGCCGAGCGGTTCATCGGGCTGCGCACCGAGGGCCGGTTCGACGAGGCCCGGGACTTCTCCGCGCGGCTGTGGGCCGGCCTCGGCGGCGACCCCCGCGAGCACATCGAGCGGGCCGTCCGCGAGCAGTACGCCGAGATCTTCGCGGCGATGCCCGCGCCCGCCTACCTCACCTACGGCAACGTGGACGTGCCGGCGTTGTGGGGCGAGCACCTGCGCGAGGGGCACCGCGTGCTCGACGGGGAGACCGTGGAGATCGGCGGGCTGACCTTCGGCTTCGTCGGCGGCGGGCTGCGCACGCGCTACCGCACGCCCAACGAGATCGACGACGAGGCCTACGCCGCCAAGGTCGCCGCCGTCGGCCAGGTGGACGTCCTGTGCTGCCACATCCCGCCGGCCGTGCCCGACCTGCTGTACGACGTGGTCGCGCGGCGTTTCGAGCGTGGCAGCGAGGCGGTGCTGGAGGCGATCAGGGAGACTCAGCCGAGGTACGTCCTGTTCGGGCACGTGCACCAGCCGCTGGCCTCGCGCGTGCGCATCGGCCGTACCGAATGCGTGAACGTGGGGCATTTCCGCGGGCGTGGCCGTCCCTACGCGCTGGAGTGGTAAAGGGTACGGTTTTCCTGGCAGCACCGATCCGCGCCGTTCCGAACCGATCGACCGATCCGAACCGGTACTCCCCGGTCCGCCGGTCCATCGCGGCCCCGGCGGGACCGGTGGGGATCGCAACGTGGGGAGCAGGCTGCTCGTGGCGGATCGCACCACCTCCAGAATCGTGATCGACGCGCCCGCCGCCGAGATCATGTCCGTGATCGCCGACTTCCCGGCCTATCCCGAGTGGGCCGGCCAGGTGCGCGGCGTGCGGGTCGTCGAGGAGGGGCCGGACGGCCGCGCCTCGAAGGTGCGGTTCGCGCTCGACGCGGGCGTGATCAAGGACGAGTACACCCTCGGCTACGACTGGGGCGAGGACCAGGTGTCCTGGCACGTCGTCGAGGGGGGCGCGGTGGTGTCCGAGCTCAACGGCAGCTACCGCCTGGCCCCGTCCGGCGGCGCCACCGAGGTCACGTACGAGCTGGCCGTGGACATCCGGATCCCGATGATCGGCATGATCAAGCGCAAGGCGGAAAAGGTCATCATCGACACGGCGCTCAAGGGGCTGAAGAAACGCGTCGAGAACCGATGAATCCATGAGAGTTCTGCTGTTCACCGGCAAGGGCGGCGTCGGCAAGACGACCGCCGCCGCGGCGACCGCCACGCTGGCGGCCCGGCGCGGCCACAAGACGCTGGTCGTCTCCACCGACACCGCGCACTCGCTGTCGGACGCCTTCGACGTGCCCCCGTCCGCCGAGCCCGCCGAGATCGCGCCCGGCCTGTTCCTGCAGCAGGTGGACACGCAGAAGGCGGTCGAGCGCTCCTGGGGCGACCTGCGGGGGTACGCCCTGGGCGTGCTCGCCGAGCTGGGCCTGGACGAGATCACCTCCGAGGAGATCACGGTCCTGCCCGGCGCCGAGGAGGTCATGGCGCTGCTGGAGCTGCGCGAGCAGGCCCGCACCGGCCGCTGGGACGTGATCGTGGTGGACTGCGCGCCCACCGCCGAGACCCTGCGCCTGCTGGCCCTGCCCGAGGCGCTCGACTGGCACGTGAACCGGCTGCTGCCGATCGGGCGGCGGGTCGTGCGCGCGTTCGGGCCGGTCCTGCGGCGCGTCGCCGGGGTGTCCATGCCCGAGGACGAGGTGATCTCCGCCGGGGAGCGGTTCCACCGGGGCCTGATGGACGTCCGCGCGCTGCTCGCCGGGGACGACGCGTCCGTGCGGCTCGTGCTCACGCCGGAGTCCGTCGTCGTCGCCGAGGCCCGCCGTACGCTCACGTCCCTGTCCCTGTACGGCTACCGCGTGGACGGCGTGATCGCGAACCGGGTCTTCCCGGCCGAGGGGGCCGACGAGTGGCGCCGGGCCTGGGTGGACGCGCAGGCGGCGCGCATGGCCGAGGTGGAGCACTCGTTCGCGCCGCTGCCCATCTACACCGTGCCCTACCTGCCGGCCGAGCCCGTGGGCGCGGAGCAGCTCGCGGCGGTGGGGGAGCGGCTGTACGGCGACGCGGACCCGTTCGCCCCGCCCGAGGCCGAGCCGCCGCTGCGGGTCGTCCCGGCGGGCGAGGACTACGAGCTGCTGCTGGACCTGCCGTTCGCCTCGCGCGAGGAGGTGGACCTGGCGCGCAAGGCCGACGAGCTGATCGTGACCGCGCGGTCGTACCGCCGGGTGCTCGCGCTGCCCGGCGTGCTCGCGCGGCGGACGGTGGGGGCGGCCTCGCTCAGGGACGGGACGCTGCGGGTACGGTTCGAGACAGGCGGGCCCGCCGCGGACTGAGCACCGCGCGGCGTGGCCGGCGCGCACCGAGACGGCACGTAACGGAGACGCCGGGACGGCGATCATCAGTGACAGGGAGGCGGCCATGGGCGAGCACGGATCCGGCGGCACGGCGGGCGGGGACCGGGCCCACACCGGGAACGGTCACGGCGACGTGTGGGGCGAGGCCGTCCGCGACGCGCTGACCGACCAGACCTACGCCGCCACCGGCCCCGGCGCCGAGCCCGGGGGCGCCGACCCGGTCGTCCCCGGCAGCCTGGACGACGCGGGCTCGCCGGAGCGCGGCGGGTGGTCCAGGGAGGCGGAGGCGGACGTGTGGGGCGCGGCCGTACGCGACGCCGGCTCCGGCGCGGACGAGGAGAGGTCCGTCCCGACCGGGCCCACGCCCGACGAGAACGTGGCCGCGGGCTCCTCGCGGTCCTCCCAGGGCGCGTCCGACCGCGCGTCGGCGATCGGCGAGGGGCTCGGGTCGGCGGCCGAGGAGGCGATGCGCCTGGTGGACGCCCTCCAGCGGCGGCTCGGCCGGGAGTTCGGCAAGGGCGTGGTCCGCGGCGGGCTCAGCGGCCTGGGCGGCGGCCTCGGGGGTCTCGGCGGCGGCCTGGGCGAGGCGGCCCGCGCGGCGGCGCGCGGCGGCCGCGACCGGCCCGGCGACCGGCACGGTGACCGGCCCGGCGACCGCGCCAGGGACGTGTGGGGCGAGGCGGTCAGGGAGCCGCACGGCGAGGAGTACGTCTGCCGGGCCTGCCCGGTCTGCCGCGCCATCGCCGCCGGCCGCGAGGCGGGCCCGGACGTCGCGTCGCACCTGATGGCGGCGGGCGGCGAGCTGTTCGCGGCGTTCCGGGACGCGTTCGAGGCCTACCAGAAGCCCGCGCGGCAGCGCCGGGACCAGGGTGTGGAGCACATCGACCTGGGCTGACGTTACGCCATCGCCAGCCTGGGGAGGATTTTCGCGGGCCGTGCGGCGCGCGCGGAGTTGAGGAGTGGCAGTGGGCCTGACGATCGGTGTGGACGTCGGCGGCACGAAGGTCGCCGGTGGGGTGGTCGACGAGGACGGCCATATGGTCGACAACCTCAAGCTGCCCACGCCGTCCAACAACGTGGAACAGATCTCCGACACGATCGCGACCGTGGTCCAGCGGCTCGGCGAGCGCCATCGGGTGGAGGCGGTCGGCATCGGCGCGGCGGGGTTCGTGGACGAGACCCGCTCGGTGGTGAGGTTCGCGCCCAACCTCGCCTGGCGCGAGGAGCCGCTGCGCAAGAAGGTGCAGGACCGCATCGACCTGCCGGTGGTCGTCGAGAACGACGCGAACGCGATGGCCTGGGGCGAGGCCCGGTTCGGCGCGGGGCGCGGGCAGAGCCACCTGGTGTGCCTGACGGTCGGCACCGGGATCGGCGGCGGCATCGTGCTCGACGGCCGGCTCTACCGGGGCCGCTGGGGCATGGGCGCCGAGATGGGGCACCTGACCGTCGTGCCGGGCGGGCGGCTGTGCGGCTGCGGCAACCGGGGCTGCTGGGAGCAGTACGCCAGCGGCAACGCGCTCGTGGAGAACACGCGCGAGCTGATGCGCGCCGAGCCGCTGCGCGCGGACCGGCTGCTGGAGCTGGGCGACGGCACGCCGGAGGGCGTGACCGGGCCGGAGATCACCTCGGCGGCGCTGGAGGGCGACGTGCTCGCCCTGGAGGCGTTCCGGATCCTGGGCGACTGGCTGGGGCAGGGGCTGGCCGACATCGCGGCGATGCTCGACCCGGCCTGCTTCGTGATCGGCGGCGGGGTGAGCGAGGCCGGCGAGCTGCTGCTGGAACCGGCCAGGAAGACCTTCTCCGAGTCGCTGACCGCGCGCTCCCACCGGCCGCTCGCCGAGATCCGGGTGGCCGAGCTGGGCGCGGAGGCCGGCGTGATCGGGGCGGCCGACCTCGCCCGTCAGCGTTGACCCTGATCAGGATCGCCTCCTACAACGTCCGCGGCCTGCGGGACGACCGCTCCGCGCTGCTCCGGGTGATCCGGGGCCTGGGCGCCGACGTGCTCTGCCTCCAGGAGGTCCCGCGGCTGGCGTTCTGGCGGCGGCGGCGCGCCCTGCTGGCGGAGTCGGCCGGGCTGCGGCCTGCCGCGGGCGTGCGCGTGGGCGGGGTGGCCGTCGCCGTCTCGCCGCGTGTGCGGGTGCTGGCGGACGCCTCGGCCCCGCTGCGCGGGTTCGCCCGGCTGGAACGGCGGGCGCTGGCGCTGGCGGCCGTCGAGGTGGACGGGGAGCGGCTGGTGGTGGGCTCGGTCCACCTCGACCTGCACGGCGGGGCGCGGCTGGCGCACGCCGCCGAGATCGCCGGGCGGGTCGCGGCGCTCCGGCGCGCGCACGGGGCGCGGGCCGTACTCGCCGGGGACCTCAACGAGGGGCCGGACGGGCCGGTGTGGAGGTATCTGGGCCGGGGGTACGCCGACGCGGGGGCGGCGTGCGGGAACCTCACGTTCCCGGCGCGGGGGCCGCGCGCGCGGATCGACGGGATCCTCGTGGGGGAGGGCCTGCGGGTGGTGTCGTGCGGGGTCGCGCGGGCCGATCCCGGGGACCTGCGGGCGGCGTCGGACCACCTCCCGGTGGTGGCCGAGGTCGAACCGGATCAGGGGTCCGCGCCCTCCGGGCCGGAGATACCCGTACGATTCTCGCATTAGGACTTCCTCGCGCACGCGGCCGGAGAATCTCGCAGGCTAGGACGTGCGCCGGCGCCGGTGAGCGGCGCCACGACCATCGGAGACGGGGGGGCGGACCGGGTTGGGACGCGGGCGGAGTGTTGCGGCGGGGCTGGCGGCGGCCGCCCTGCTCTGCGTCGCGTCCGCCCCCGCCGAGGCCGTACACCGGCCCGACGGGTCCGGCCGGTCTCCCGGGCGGGCCGCCGCCCAGCCCGTCGCCCAGCCTGCCTCTCACCCCGTCGCTCGGCCCGTCGCCCAGCCCCGTGACCAGGCCGCACGGCCGGAGGGCGGGGCCGGGGCGCCGGGGCGGGCGCGAGCCGTACGGCCGAGTGAGCCGGCGCTCGCGGAGGCGTGGCGCAGCTCGTCCACCGGGCAGCTCCGGGCGGACGCGTCGCTGTCGGACGTGGTCGCCGTCGGCGGGCAGGACGTGTGGGCGGTCGGGCACCAGGCCGTGTGGGACGTCTGGCAGACCCGCGCGGTGATCGCGCACTGGAACGGCCAGAGCTGGACCTCCGTCCCCATCCGCAACGACGCGATCGGGGCCGACCACCTGCGCGCGGTCGCCGCCGCGTCCCGCGAGGAGCTGTGGGCGATCGGCGAGGGCCACGACCGCCAGCCGTACATCGTCCACGGCGACGGCGCGACCTGGGACCGGGTCAACGTGCCCGGCCTGCTCGACGGGTCCTGGCTCGCCGGGGTGGACGCGGTGCCCGGGCGCGTGTTCACCGTGGGCACACGCGACGGCGAGACGCTGATCGCCGGATACGACGGGCGCGAGTGGACGTTCTCCCCCAAGAAGACGCCGGGCGCGCTGTACGGCGTCACGCTGACCGGCCGCGACCACGCCTGGGCGGTCGGGGACACCGGGGCCGAGCCGCTGATCATGCGCTGGAACGGCACGAAGTGGAAGACCGTGGACGCGCCGGACGTGCCCGGCGGGTTCCTGCGCGACGTGTACGCCGAGGGGGAGAAGCGCGCCTGGGCGATCGGCGGCGTCTACGAGGGCGGCCGCATCCGCCCCCTCGTGCTCCGCTGGGACGGCAAGCGCTGGAGCAAGGTCACCATCCCGACCGCGCGCGCGGAGCTGTACTCCCTCACCGGTGACGGCGACGGGCACCTGTGGATCTCCGGGTTCGACCCGGACCGCCCGGAGACCGCCTACTTCCTCCGCTTCGACGGGAAGAAGTGGAAGGCGGTCCACACGAGCCCGGCCCCGTCGGGCTCCCTGGTCCGCGTCCAGTCCGTCAGCCAGGTCCCCGGCCACGACGCCGCCTGGGCCGTCGGCCACTCCGTGGACCCCGCGGACCGCTACACGGACCTGGTCACCCGCTTCACCCCGCCCGCCTGAACGCGCCTGAACCCCGGCCCGAACCCTCGCCGGCCCCACGCCTGGGAACGGCCCCAGAGCCTTCCCGCGCGCGCGGCAGGGCTCCGGCGCGTCGCAGTGCCCCGGCCCCGGGCCGTACGGGACGGGCGGGACGCTGGGGGCGGTCGGGACGACGGCGGATGAGGGCGGCCGGAGGACGGCGTGGTCAGACGGCGTGGTCAGGCGGCGTGGTCAGACGACGGCGCCGTCGTCCCAGCCGGAGTCGCGCGGGGGGTCGTCGCCCATGCGGACGACGAGGGTGACGAAACCGCCGATCAGCGCGCCCACCGCGCAGAAGGCGGCCCAGTTGGGGATGTCCCAGCCGAACATCGTGAAGATCAGCAGGTAGGCGGGGCCGCCGAAGAGCGCCAGCCACGCCACCTTGCTGATCACGTCGAGCTTGGGCAGCGGCGGCGGGGGCGGCGGCTCGTAGTGGCCCTCGTCGTCGCCTTCGGCGCGCGCCGGGGCCTCGCCGGGCACACCGGGCACGCCGGGGGCACCGGGCGCCTCGTCCGCGCTCTTGACGACGCGGCGGGTCGGCTCGGCGGGGACGTTCTCCCGCTCCGGCCACGGCTGATCGCCGTCCGCCGGCTCGTCGAAGGACGCGACGATCTGCCGGAAGACCTCGTCCTCGTCTCGCTGTGGGTCGCGCTGGCTCGTCACTCTGGGCTCGTCACTTTAAGCTTCTCGCTCTCGTCCACCCCTACTCTGCAAGGGTACCGACGCATTCGTGCGGATGAACTCCAAGCTCTGGGCGAAAATGACCGGCGCCTCGTTGTCCAGCGTCGCCACGTGATAACTGTCGGTCAGCTCGCGCACGTCCAGATTCCCCCCGGTCATCCGTTCTCGCAGCAGGCGCACGCTGTTCGGCCCGACCACGTGGTCCTGCGGGCTGTGGAACACCAGCACCGGCTGCTTCACCTGCCCAAGACCGGCGACCGTACGCGCCCAGAGCTTGGGGAGTGTGGCGGCGGCCCGGACCGGCGTGCGGTCGTAGGCGAGCTCCTCCGCGCCCGGCTTCTTGATGTCGTTCGCGACCCCCGGCACGGACGGGATCACCCACTTGAGCAGCGGCGCGACCTTCAGCAGCGGGTGGTCGGGGTAGAGCGAGGGGTTCACCGCGACGACGCCGCGCACCTGCTCTCCGCGCTGTTCGGCGAGCCGCAGCGCCATGCAGCCGCCCAGCGACAAACCCATCACGAACACGTCGGCGCTGCGCGCGTGGAGCTCCTCGAAGGCGCGGTCCAGTTCGGCGTACCAGTCCTCCCAGCGGGTGCGCGCCATCTCCCGCCACGTGGTGCCGTGGCCGGGCAGGCGCGGCAAGGCAACCGTCAGCCCCTCCGCGGCCAGGTATTCTCCCCATGGGCGTAAGGACTGCGGTGTTCCCGTGAAACCGTGGCACAGCAGGACCGCGACCGGACCGCCCTCGTGGTGGTACGGCTCGGCGCCGGGCATCACCGGCATCGGATGCCTCCCCTCGGCTCGTTGGGGCACGGATCGCATCGTCGCACGGGCGATCCCGGCAATCCAGGTGTAGGTGTTGGCGGGCGAGGGTGCGAAGATGTTCGCACATATCGCGCTTTGATCCATGGAAGGGGTCGGGAGTGTTCTATTGGGTGGTGAAGGCCATTCTGAGCCCGATCCTCCACCTGGTGTTCCGTCCCTGGGCGGAAGGCGTGGAGAACGTTCCCCGCGAAGGTCCCGCCATCATCGCCGGGAACCACCTGTCCTTCTCCGACCACTTCTTCGGGCCGCTGCCGCTGCCGCGCAAGGTGTGGTTCATCGGCAAGGCGGAGTACTTCACCGGGCGCGGGATCAAGGGCCTCATCAGCAAGGGCTTCATGGGCGGCGTCGGCGTGATCCCGGTGGACCGCTCCGGCGGCCAGGCCGGCGAGCGCGCGATCAAGACGGGCCTGCGCGTCCTGCGCGAGGGCAAGCTGCTGGGCATCTACCCCGAGGGCACCCGCACCCCCGACGGCCGCCTCTACAAGGGCAAGACGGGCGTCGCCCGCCTCGTCCTGGAGGCCCGGGTCCCGGTCATCCCCATGGCCATGGTCGGCACCTACGAGCTGCAGCCCCCCGGCAAGCTCATGCCGAACTTCCGCGTCCGCCCGGGCGTGCGCTTCGGCAAGCCCCTGGACTTCTCCCGCTACTACGGCCTGGAGTCCGACCGGCTCGTCCTCCGCGCGGTCACCGACGAGATCATGTACGCCCTGATGGAGCTCTCCGGCCAGGAGTACGTCGACAAGTACGCCACCAAGGCCAAGATCGACATGATTCGCGCCGCCCGCGAGCAGGAGGCCCGCACCGGCGCCACCAAGGCCGAGGACCAGACCGCCGTCACCACCGACTGACGCCCCGCGCCGCCGTACGGCGAGAGCCCCGTCCCCCGGCCGGAAGACCGGAGGGCGGGGCTCTCGCCGTACGGCGGCCGCGTCAGGTCCAGAACTCGCGGGGAGCGTCCGGCGCGGGGCCCGGGCGGCCCGGGGTGAGGTGGGCTTCGAGGACCTGGACGGCGTGGGCCCAGCGGGTGGCCAGGTCCGTGGCGGAGCGGTCCGCCGAGGGGGCCGCCGGGTCGAGGCGGGGGAGGGCGCTCTCCAGGTCCCGCAGGATCTCGGCGGTCTCCTCATCGGCGGGCCACCAGTCCCGCAGGAACGCCCCCAGGCGGGTGACCAGGTCGGACAGGTGGCTCCGGCGTTCGGCGGGCGGGGCCGTCTCCAGGTCGTGCAGGCGGGCCAGCTCCTCGCGCAGCACCTCCCGCACCACCTCCGCCCCGACCGGGCGGCTGCCGGGCGGCATGGCCCGGCGCTTGGCCGCGGGCGCCTCGGCGGCGGCGCGGCGGGCGGGGAACGGCCCGGCGGCCGTGCCCGGGCCGCCGGCGAGCGGGGGGCTCTCCGGCGGGACGGAGAGGGACCGCGGGAGCGTCGCCCCGCCCGCGAAGGTCCCCGCGGTGAACGCGGCCGCCTCCGCCGCGAACCCGCGGGCTCCCGGCGCGGCGGGCGCGGGCATCTCCCAGCCCGAGGGGAGCTCCACCGGCTGGATCACCCGGTGCGGCGATCCCTCGGCGCCCGTGGCGCGCGAGTCCACCGCGACGAACGCCGTGAACCGGCACAGCACGCCGTACCGCAGCGACGTCGCCACGATCTCGTCGCGCAGCTCGTGCCGCCCCGTGGCGTACGCGTCCTCCAGGTCCCGCACGCGCGCCCGCGCCCAGAGCACGGCCGCCGCCGGATCGTCGGCGGCGCGCGCCTCGACCGGCCGCTCCCACGGCTCCCCGTCCGGGGTCACGGCCCGGACGGCGGGCGTGCCCCCGGCCGCCCCGCGCCAGCGCCCCCGGATCACCAGCGGCACCCCGGGGAACAGGTCGCGCCCGCCGGTGACCGTGCCCTCGACGACCTCGAACCCGCCGGCCGCGAGCTGGACGTCGGTCAGCGCGGGCGACCCGATCCGCCGGTGGATGTGCTCCATCGCCTCGTCCAGCCGCTCCTCCGACTCGACCAGCTCGCACCGGCCCCGCCCGAGCATCGCCAGCCGCCCGAGGAACCCCGCGTTCACCGCGCGGTCGATCCCCACCGTGTGCACACGCACCCCGGCCAGGGGGATCCGCCGCAGGATCTGGTCCTCGTTCGCCACCTGCCCGTCCGTGACGAGCACCAGCACCGCGTCACGCCCGCCGGAGCCCGGCGCGGCGCCGCCGGACAGCAGCGCGACGGCCCGCTCCAGCGGCGCGACCATCTCGGTGCCGCCCCGCGCCTCCAGCCGCGCCAGGTGCTCGACCGCCCGGAACCGGTTCCGGTCGCTCCCGGCCACCAGCCCGTCGTGGGCGGCCTCGACCTGGTGGTCGAACGCCAGCACCGCGAACCGGTCCCGCTCGGTGAGCGTGTCCACGATCCGGGCCGCCGCCCTCCGCGCCGCGACGATCTTCCACCCGGCCATGCTCCCCGACCGGTCCAGGACCAGCACCACGTCCCGCTCCCGCCCGGCCGTCTCGCCGGCGGGCGGCATGAGCGTCAGCGTGAACGTGCCCTCGCCGGGGCCGTCCGCGCGGTCGCCGCCCTCCCGCCCGCCGGCGTCCTCGGCGTCGGGGGTGAGGGTGAGCGTGGTCGCGCCGGGCGCGGCGCGCAGGCGCAGGACGAAGTCCCGGTCGAGGCGCTCGCCGGGCTGGAGGCTGATGGTGCGCTCGTCCCGCGCGACCACGTGGAGCGCCGACTCGATCCTGTCGTACGGCGGGCAGCCGGGGGCCAGCTCGGCGGTCAGCGACAGCCGTACCGGGTTGGGGAAGCCGGGCAGGAGGGTGGGCGGGGTCACCCGGGAGGCGTCGGGGACGGCGTCGGTGTCGGGCTCGACGCCCTGGCCTGACGGCGTGACGTCGATCGGGGCGCCGGGGACGTAGCGGGGGGCGACCACCAGGGGGAAGCGGAAGGTGGCCGCGCCGTCCTCGTAGGGGAGGGGCTGGGTCAGGGCCAGGCGGACGGTCACCCGCTCGCCGGGGGCGATGTTGCCGACGCGCATGGTGAAGACGTCGGGCCGGTCCTCCTCGGCGATGGCGGCGCGGTGCCCGGCGGCGATCGCGGCGTCGTACTCGGCCCGGGCCTCCGCCCGCTCCTTGAGGACGCCTTCCACGGTGTGGTCGGCCGCCTCCATGCGCATGGCCGTCACCGCCGCGCGGGCGGGGAGGGGGAAGACGTAGGTCGCCTCGAGCGGCTGGTCGAAGGGGTTGCGGAACCCCTGGGTCACGGTGACGGCCGCGGCCGGGCCGGTGATCACGGCGTGGACGTCCACGCTGTCCAGGGGCAGGTTGCCGCGCTCGGTGGCGAGGGCGCCGAGGCCGGCGTCCGGCAGGGGCGGGGTCTCGGGGAGCGGTGCGATGATCATGGGAGCAGTCCCCTCCGGGTGAGCTCGTCGATCAGGGGCAGGGCCGCCGCCGCGATGGCCCGCGCGTCCTCCTCGCCCGGCGCGCGCCCCGCCTCCAGCAGCAACGTCAGGCCGGGCGCCAGCCGTACGCCGTGGACCAGTCCCGGCGGCTCGGCCCAGAATGCCCGCTCCGGCCGGTCTTCATGCCGGGATTCCCGTCCGGGCAGGCGGCCGGGCGCCGGGCCGTCCTCGCCCGGTCCCGCGGGCGGGGAGGTGACGGACCCGTCGTCGCACCGTACGGATGACTCCGGGCGCGGCCCGCCGTACCGGGGGGAACGCGCGGCCGGGGCGGCGGGGGAGGGGCCTGACGGGGCGGGAGGCGGCGAAGCGAGTGGTGATGGGGTGCCCGGCGGCGGGGCGGGCGGTGCCGGGCTCGGCGGCGGGGCGTCGATGGGCGGGGCGTCGAGGGGCGGGGCGCCGGGGGACGGCGCGGGCGGCGTCCCCCGGCGGGCGCGCGCGGAGGAGGGCGGCGGGGCCGGGAGGCGGGCGGCGCGGGTGAGCGTCGCGTCGGTGGCGCCGGCCAGCCGGGCCTGGATGGCGGTGAGGGACAGGCCCTCGGCCTGGAGGCGTTTGATCGCCACCAACTGGAGGAGGTGGCGGGGGCCGTACAGCGCGACGCGGCCCCGGCGGGCGGGCGGGTCCAGGAGACCGGTGGAGGTGTACCACCGGATGAGCCGTTCGTTCGGGAGGTCGCGGACGCGGCGGTTGTCGATGGAGGGGGCGTCGTCGGAGGTGAGCGCGGCCACGGCCCGCTCGGCGAGCTCCCCGATCGTCCACTCCATACGTTGACAGTGTCACCATGACGGTGACACTGTCAACGTTTTGCCGGTCTCGTGGCCGCGCGGACCGGCGGACGCGGAAGGGCCCGGCACGGCGAGCCGTGCCGGGCCCTCGGCCGTCCTCGCGGGACGTCAGGCGCGCGGCGCCGTGCGGGGGGCCAGGGAGTCCGGCCACTGGCGGCCCGGGTGGGTGGCGCCGCAGTGCGGGCACGTGCGGTCGCCGTCGTAGAAGCCCTGGAAGACCGGGGGCAGGTCGTCCACGATCGAGGTGAGCTGGACCTCGGCGCGGTGCACCAGGTGGTGGCACTCCACGCAGTACCACTCGAACGCGTCCTTGTGCCCGTCCGGCCGGGCGAACTCCACGACCAGCCCGATCGAGCCGGGCTCGGGGCGCTGGGGGGAGTGGCGCACGTGCGGCGGGAGCAGGAAGACGTCGCCCTCGTTGATCTGCACGTCCACCGGAGGCTTGCCCTCCTCCTCCATCACGCGCAGCACCATGTTGCCCTTGAGCTGGTAGAAGAACTCCTCGATCGGGTCGTCGTGGAAGTCGGTGCGCTGGTTGGGGCCGCCCACGATGGTGACCATCAGGTCGGCGTCCTTCCAGACCTGCACGTTGCCGACCGGCGGCTTCAGCAGGTCCCGGTGCTCCTCGATCCAGCGCTCGAAGTTGAACGGCTGTCCGAACGACAGCGTGGGCAGCGCCATGTCAGGCCTCCAAGGGGGGTCGGTCCGCCGGTGCGTGGGCGATGGCCTTGATCTCCACGCGCAGGTGCGGGTGGGGGAGTTGGTGGACGGCCACGGTGGTCCGCGCCGGGCCGTCCTCGTCGAAGAACTCGGCGTAGACCTCGTTGTAGCCGCCGAAGTCGTTCATGTCGACGAGGAACGCGGTGATCTCCACGACGTCGGCCAGCGAGGACCCGGCCGCGCGCAGGATGTCGTCGATGTTGCGGATCACCGCGCGCGTCTGCGCCCGGATGTCGAGCCGCGTGGTGCCCAGCTCGTCCACCTCGACGCCCTCGAAGGAGTTGTCCGGCCGCCGCGAGCTCGTCCCGGACACGAACAGGAAGTCGCCGGCCCGCCGCACGTGCGGGAACCGGCCCCGGGGCACGGCCTTGCCCGCCACGAGCAGCCCCCGGTCCGATCCCGTACGGCCGCCGCCGGGGGCCGTGCTCACGACGCCTCCACGCTGAACTCGACCGCGCCGAGGCGGGCGACCTCGGCGCGCACGTGGACGCCGGGGCGCAGCGCCTCGGCCGCCGTCGCCGCGCCCGCGAGCACGACCCAGCCCGGCTCCAGCGCCAGGCCCGCGTCCCGCGTCAGCCGTACGGCGCCGGCCAGGGCGCGGCGCGGGTCCCCGAGGATCGCGGCCGTGGACCCGACCTGGACCGGGACGCCGTCGAAGCTCATGACCACGCCCAGGTTCTCCAGCCCCTCGGGGACCGGCGACCACGGGCCGAGCACGAACCCGGACGACGAGGCGTTGTCGGCGATCACGCTCTCCAGCGAGAACCGGAAGTCCTCGTAGCGCGAGTCGATGATCTCCAGCGCCGGGGCCACCGCCTCGACGGACCCGCCCTCGCCGAGCAGGAAGGCCACCTCGGGCTCCACCCGCGGATGCACGTAGGCCGACAGGTCGATCGTCCCGCCGTCGGGCACCCGCATCGCGTCGGTCAGCCGCCCCCAGATCAGGTCGGACACGCCCATCTGCGCCATCTTCGCCCGGCTGGTGAAGCCCATCTTCACCCCCGCCAGGCGCTCCCCGCGCGCCTGCCGCAGCGCCAGCAGCTCCCGCTGCGCGGCGTACGCCGTGGACACGTCGAACGCCTGCTCCGGCTGCGGCACCGCCTTCGGCGTCCGGGCGGCCTCGTCCAGCCGCGCGGCCAGCTCCACCGGGTCGATCATGCTCACCTTCCCGCTCCGTCGCCGGCGGTCTCCCGGGCCTTCAGCAGGTCCAGCGCCACATCGACGATCATGTCCTCCTGGCCGCCCACCATCCGGCGGCGGCCCACCTCCACGAGGATCTCGCGCGTGTCCAGCCCGTACCGCTCGGCGGCGGCCTCGGCGTGCCGCAGGAAGCTGGAGTAGACCCCGGCGTACCCGAGCGTCAGCGTCTCCCTGTCCACCCGCACCGGCCGGTCCTGGAGCGGCCTGATCAGGTCGTCGGCCGCGTCCGTCAGCGCGAACAGGTCGCAGCCGTGCTCCCAGCCCATCCGGTCGGCGACCGCGATGAACACCTCGATCGGGCAGTTCCCCGCGCCCGCGCCCATCCCGGCCAGCGACGCGTCCACCCGGGTCGCGCCGCCCTCGACGGCCACCACGGAGTTCGCGACGCCCAGCCCGAGGTTGTGGTGCGCGTGGATGCCCGTCTGCGTCGCCGGGTCCAGCGCCTCGCGGAACGCCGCGAACCGCTCCCGCACGCCGTCCATGGTCAGCGCGCCGCCGGAGTCCGTGACGTACACGCAGTGCGCGCCGTACGACTCCATCAGCCTCGCCTGCCGCGCCAGCTCGTCCGGCGGGGCCATGTGGGACATCATCAGGAACCCGGCCACGTCCATGCCCAGCTCCCGCGCGGCCGCGATGTGCTGCGCGGAGATGTCCGCCTCCGTGCAGTGCGTGGCCACCCGGACCGACCGCACCCCGAGGTCGTACGCGCGCCGCAGGTCCTTGACGGTGCCGATGCCGGGCAGCAGCAGCGTCGTCAGCCTGGCCCGCCGTACGGCGTCCGCCACGGCCTCGATCCACTCCCAGTCGGTGTGGGCCCCGGCGCCGTAGTTGAAGCTGGACCCGGCCAGGCCGTCGCCGTGCGCGACCTCGATCGCGTCCACCCCGGCGGCGTCCAGCGCACGCGCGATCTCCCGCGCCTGCTCGACGGTGTACCGGTGGCGGATGGCGTGCATGCCGTCCCGGAGCGTCACGTCCTGGACGTACATCCGCCCCGGGGCCCCCGCGCCCGCCCGGCTGGCGTCACCCTCCCGGGTCGTCCCGCTCGTCCCGCTCGTCCCGGTCGCCCGGCCCGGCCCGCTCGTCTCGTTCATCGGGCGCTCATCCTCTCGGCGATGCGCTCGGCCGTGCGCAGGGCGGCCGAGGTCATGATGTCGAGGTTCCCGGCGTACGCGGGCAGGTAGTGGGCCGCCCCCTCCACCTCCAGGAACACGCTGACCTGCCAGGCCGCCTCCGGCACGCCGTCCCCGGAGCCGGGCACGGGCTCGCCGGGCGCCAGCCGGGTGAACTGCACGTCCTGCTTGAGGCGGTATCCGGGCACGTACGCCTGGACCGCCGCGACCATCTCGGCCACCGACGCCGCGATGGCCTCCCGGTCCGCCTCGCCGACCAGGCAGTACACCGTGTCCCGCATGATCAGCGGGGGCTCGGCGGGGTTGAGGACGATGATCGCCTTGCCCTCCCGCGCGCCGCCGACCCGCTCGATCGCGCGCGCCGTGGTCTCGGTGAACTCGTCGATGTTGGCGCGCGTGCCCGGGCCGGCCGACCGCGAGGCGATCGACGCCACGATCTCGGCGTAGTGCACCGGCGTGACCCGGGCGACCGCGGCCACGATCGGGATCGTCGCCTGCCCGCCGCAGGTCACCATGTTCACGTCCGGGGCGTCGAGGTGCGCGTCCAGGTTCACCGGCGGCACGACGTACGGCCCGGCCGCCGCCGGGGTCAGGTCCACGACCCGCCGCCCGTGCGCGGCGAGCACCTCGGCGTTGCGCCCGTGCGCGGCGGCCGACGTCGCGTCGAAGACGATCTCCACCCCGGCGAACTCCGGCAGCGCGACCAGGCCCTCCACGCCCTCGGCGGTCGTCGCCACGCCCATCCGCCGGGCCCGCGCGAGCCCGTCCGAGGCCGGGTCCACGCCCGCCATCGCGACGATCTCCAGCGTCTTCGACAGCTTGATCTTGAACATCAGGTCGGTGCCGATGTTCCCCGACCCGATCACCGCGACCCTGGTCCTCCCGGCGGATCCGGCACGGCCCGCGCCCGCCCGCCCGGCGGAGACCGGGGCGGTCACGCGAACACCGCCCGCACCGAGCCGAGCCCGGCGACGCGCGCCTCGAAGACGTCGCCCGCCTCGACCGGGACCACCGGGCCGAGCGCGCCGGTGAGCAGGATCTCCCCCTCGCGCAGCGGCTCGCCCGCCGCCGCCATCGTGTTGGCCAGCCACAGCGCGGCGTTCAGCGGGTGCCCCAGGCACGCGACGCCCGCGCCGACCGACGCCTCCCGGCCGTTGCGCGTCATGACCATCCCGGCCAGCCCCAGGTCCACGTCCTCCAGCCGCACCGGCCGGTTGCCCAGCACGAACAGGCCGCTGGAGGCGTTGTCGGCCACCGTGTCCACCAGGGTGATGTCCCAGTTCTCGACGCGGCTGTCCACGATCTCGATCGCCGGGAGCGCGAAGTCCGCCGCCCGGATGACGTCCGCGACCGTGCACGGCCCGTCCGGCAGGTCCCGGCCCAGCACGAGCGCCACCTCGGCCTCCGCGCGCGGCTGCAGCAGCGCGCCGGTCGGGATCGGCGCGCCGTCGGCGTACGCCATGTCGGCGAAGAGCGCGCCGAAGTCCGGCGTGTCCACCCCGAGCTGCGCCTGCACCGCCGGGTTCGTCAGCCCGATCTTGTGGCCGACCAGGCGGCGGCCCTCGGCGACCCCGTGCTCGACGGCGACCCGCTGGACGGCGTACGCCTCCTCGACCGTGCCGATCAGGTCGCGGACCGGGGCGCACGGGGTGCGCGTCCCGGCGGCCTCGCGCAGCCGCGCGGCGGCCTTCTCGATGCTCATGAGTCTCCCAGCTTGACGCAGACGGTGGTGGGCTCGGAGTAGAAGGCGAGGGAGTGCTCGCCGCCCTCGCGCCCGATCCCGGACAGCTTGACCCCGCCGAACGGCGTGCGCAGGTCGCGCAGGAACCAGCAATTCACCCAGACGATCCCGGCCTCCAGCGACGCCCCGACCCGGTGGGCCCGGTCCAGGTTCGAGGTCCAGACGGTCGCGGCCAGGCCGTACTCGCTGTCGTTGGCCAGCCGTACGGCCTCCTCTTCGGTGTCGAAGGGGGCGATGTGGCAGACGGGGCCGAAGACCTCCTCGCGGTTGAGCCGGGCGGCCGGCGGCAGGCCGGTGAAGACGGTCGGCTCGACGAAGTACCCGCCGTCGCGCTCGTCGCCGAACTCCGGGACCCCGCCGCCGGCCAGCGTCGTCGCGCCCTCGCTCCGGGCCAGCTCGTAGTAGGAGAGCACCTTGTCCCGATGGCCCGCCGAGATCATCGGCATCATCGTGACGCCCTTCCGGTCCGTCTCGCCCGCCCGGGCGTACGGCAGGGCGGCGGCGCGCTCGGCCAGCCGCGCGGCGAACTCCTCGAAGACCGGACGCTCGACGTACAGCCGCTCGGTGCACAGGCAGACCTGGCCGCCGTTGGTGAACACCGAGCGGACCGCGCCCTCCACCGCCTGGTCCAGGTCCGCGTCGGCGAAGACCAGCCCGGCGTTCTTGCCGCCCAGCTCGAAGCTCACCGGCTTCACCCGCCGCGCCGCGCTCCGCATGATCGCGGTCCCGGTACGGCTCTCGCCGGTGAAGGTGATCGCGTCCACGCCGGGGTGCTCGGTGAGGTACTGGCCGGCGGAGCCCGGGCCGAAGCCGTGGACCACGTTGAACACGCCGTCGGGCAGGCCGACGTCCCGCATGATCTCGGCGAGCAGCGTGACCGAGGAGGGCGTCTCCTCCGACGGCTTGACGATCACGGTGTTTCCGCAGGCCAGCGCGGGCGCGATCTTCCAGGTGGCGAGGAGGAACGGCAGGTTCCACGGCACGATGATCGCGACGACGCCGAGGGGCTTGCGCAGCGTGTAGTTCAGCGCGCGCTCGCCCGCGGCGGTCACGGTCTCGAAGACCTGCCCCGGCTGGTTGGCCGCCAGTTCGGCGAACGTGCGGAAGTTGGCGGCCCCGCGCGGGACGTCCAGCTCGCGGGCCTGGGACACGGGCTTGCCGGTGTCCCCGACCTCGGCCGCGACCAGGTCGTCGAAGCGGCGCTCCAGCTCGTCGGCGACGCGCCGCAGCAGGCCCGCGCGCTCGGCGGCGGGCGTCCGGGCCCATCCGGGGGCGGCCCGGCGGGCGGCCTCGACCGCGCGGTCCACGGTCCCGGCATCGGCCTCGTGGACCCCGCCGGTCCTGAGCCCGGTCAGCGGATCGTGGTTGGCGAACGTCGGCCCGGCCGCCACGAACTCGCCGCCGATGAAATGGGGAAGATCTGGCATATGGCCGGTATAGCCGTGAGCGCTCTCAACCGGCAAAATCCGTTCCATGTCACGGAACGAGATCTCGGTCATCGGCAAGGCGTGGCTCGTGGTCGAGGCCTTCCGCCCGACCGGCGGGCCCTGCCGCCTGACGGACCTGGTGCGCCGCTCCGGCCTGCCGAAGACCACCGTGCACCGGCTGACCGGCGAACTCGTCGAGGCCGGCGTCATCGAGCGCGGCGAGGACGGCTTCCACCTGGGCCGCAAGCTCTTCGAGCTGGGCTCGATGGTGCCGGTGCAGCGTGACCTGCGCGAGACGGCCCTGCCCCACATGCACGACCTGTTCGAGGCCACCCACGAGACCATCCACCTGGGCGTCCGCGACGGGCTCGACGTGGTCTACGTCGAGAAGATCCGGGCCCACACGGCCATCGACCTCCCGTCCCGGATCGGCGGCCGCCTCCCGCTGTCCGCCACGGGCGTCGGCAAGGCCCTGCTCGCCTTCTCCCCGCAGGAGGTCATGGACGAGGTGCTGTCCCGCCCGCTGCGCCGCCTGTCCCCCCACTCGATCACCGACCCCCGGCGGTTCGCCGAGGTCATCGGGCAGATCCAGGCCTCCGGCCTGGCCTACGACCAGGAGGAGGCCCAGCCCGGCGTGAGCTGCATCGCCGCGCCGGTCCTGGTCAGCGGCCTGGCGGTGGCCGCGCTGTCGGTGGCCGTCCCCACGTCCCGCTTCACCCCGGCGCGGCTGGCCCCCGCGGTCAAGACCGCGGCCCTCGGGCTGTCCCGATCCCTGACCCGCCCCCGCCCGTGATCGTTCCGCCCGGCGGAACACCGCGCCGCCGTACGGCGTGAGCGAGCCGCCGCAGGCCGTATCGCGTGAGCGGGGCCTCGCCCGCCGTACGGCGTGAGCGGGGTCCGGCCGGGTCAGGTGAGCCTGGCCCAGCCCCGGGCCCTCGTGACCGCCTCGCGCCACCGGGGGTACGCCTTCGGGTCCGGGGGGCCCGGCTCGAAGCGGCGGTCCAGGGTCCAGGTCTGGCGGAGGTCGTCCGGGCTGGTCCACAGGCCGGTGCCGAGGCCGGCCAGGAAGGCGGCGCCCAGGGCGGTGGTCTCCTGCACGACCGGCCGGTCCACGGGGACGCCGAGCTGGTCGGCCTGCATCGCCATGAGGAGGTCGTTGGCGGAGGCGCCGCCGTCGGCCTTGAGCGCGGGCACCGCGAGCCCGGCCTCCCCGGTCATCACCTCGACCACGTCGCGGACCTCGAACGCGATGGCCTCCAGCGCGGCGCGGACCAGGTGGGCGTAGGTCGTGCCGCGGGTGATGCCGAGGATCGTGCCTCGGGCGTCGGGGTCCCAGTGCGGCGCGCCCAGCCCGGTCAGCGCGGGGACGAAGACGACGCCGCCCGTGTCGGGGACCGAGGAGGCGATCGCCTGGGACGCGGGCGCGGCGTCGATGATGCCGAGGCCGTCGCGCAGCCACTGGAGCGCGGCGCCGGTGACGAAGATCGAGCCCTCCAGCGCGTACGTCAGCTCGCCCGACGGGGTCTGCCACGCGACGGTCGTGAGCAGCCCGGCGTTCGACCGGACCAGCTTGGGGCCGGTGTTGATGAGGACGAACGAGCCCGTGCCGTACGTGCACTTGACGTCGCCGGGGGAGAAGCAGGTCTGGCCGAACAGCGCCGCCTGCTGGTCCCCGGCGATCCCCGCGATGGGCAGGTCCAGGCCGAGGAACGCGTCCGGGTCGGTGCGGCCGACCTCGCCGTACGACGGCACGACCTCGGGCAGCGCCCCGGCGGGGACGCCGAACAGCTCGCACATCTCCGCCGACCACTCGCCCCGCGCCAGGTCGAACAGCAGCGTGCGGGAGGCGTTGGTCGCGTCGGTGACGTGGCGGGCGCCGCCGGTGAGCCGCGCGACCAGGTAGGCGTCCACGGTCCCGGCGACCACCCGCCCCTGGCGCACGCCCTCCCAGGCGCGCTCGTCGTTCTCGGCGAGCCAGGTGAGCTTGGTCCCGGTGAAGTAGGGGTCGAGGCGGAGGCCGGTCACCTCGGACACGCGCTCCTCGGCGCCCGCCTCGCGCAGCCGGTCGCAGACGCCGGACGTGCGGCGGTCCTGCCAGACGATCGCCGGGCGGGGCGCGGCGAGGGTGCGGCGGTCCCACAGGACGGCGGTCTCGCGCTGGTTGGTGATGCCGACCGCCGTGGGGGTCTCCGCCGTCCCGTCGAGGGCGTGGCGGCACGCCGCGAGGGTGGCCTGCCAGATCTCCTCGGGGACGTGCTCGACCCAGCCCGGCCTCGGGAAGTGCTGGGGGAACTCGCGATAGCCCCGCGAGGCGACCCGCCCGTCCTCGGTCACGACCAGGGCGGTGACGCCCGTCGTCCCGGCGTCGATCGCCAGTACGCCCATCCCCGCACTCCTTTCCCGAAAAGCATCTATTGACTGATTTTTCCGCAGTTAACCGGAAATTCTGCCTCGTTTCCCACGGATGATCACGCACCGCGATTCGGCCCGCGCATTCACGCGGGGACACTTTCCAGATGGTCTAGACCAATGGCTCGGCGCTTGGGCAGAATCGAGGCGAGCGGTTACCAGTCTGGCCCGTCGCGCCAATCAGGTGGAGGGAACGCGCCATGCGAATCGGAGTGCTCACGGGGGGCGGCGACTGCCCCGGTCTCAACGCCGTCATCCGGGCGGTCGTCCGGAAGGGGGTGGGCGAATACGGGCACGAGTTCGTCGGATTCCGCGACGGCTGGCGCGGGCCCCTGGAGTGCGACACGCAGCAGCTCGACGTCGCCGCCGTGCGCGGCATCCTCCCGCGCGGCGGCACCATCCTCGGCTCCTCCCGGACGAACCCGCTCAAGCTGGACGACGGGGTCGAGCGCATCAAGGAGAACCTCCGCAAGGAGGGCGTGGACGCGCTCATCGCGATCGGCGGCGAGGACACCCTCGGCGTCGCCCGCCGGCTGTACGACGAGGGCGTCTCGGTGGTCGGCGTGCCCAAGACGATCGACAACGACCTCAACGCCACCGACTACACCTTCGGCTTCGACACGGCCGTCAACATCGCCATGGAGGCCATCGACCGCCTCCACACCACGGCCGAGTCCCACCACCGCACGCTGATCGTCGAGGTGATGGGCCGCCACGCCGGCTGGATCGCCCTGCACGCCGGGATGGCCGCGGGCGCCAACTGCATCCTCATCCCGGAGAAGCCGTTCGACATCGACAGGGTCGTCCACTACATCGAGAAGCGCTTCGAGACCCGCTACGCCCCCATCGTGGTCGTCGCCGAGGGCGCCCACCCGCTGGAGGGCCAGATGGAGGTGCAGGACCAGGGCCGCGACGCCTTCGGGCACGTCCGCCTGGGCGGCATCGGCCAGCGCCTCGCCGACGAGGTCGAGCGGCGCACCGGCAAGGAGGCCCGCTTCACCGTCCTCGGCCACATCCAGCGCGGCGGCACCCCGACCGCCTTCGACCGCGTGCTCGCCACCCGGTTCGGCCTGCACGCCATCGACGCCGCCCACGACGGCGACTTCGGCACGATGGTCGCCCTCCGCGGCACCGACATCGTCAGGGTCGGCCTCGCCGAGGCCACCGCCGAGCTCAAGACCGTCCCCTACGAGCGCTACGAGGAGGCCGAGGTCTTCTTCGGCTGACCCCGCCGGCCTCGCGGATCGCCCGTTCCGCCGCGTCCGCCGGGGCGGGCGATCACGCCGTACGGCCTGCCGCGCGTCTCCGCCGCCGGACAGTACGGCGGGGACGGTCGGCGGCCGTACGGCGGGGGCGGGGCGCCGGGTTCGGGAACTCGGGAAACCCGGTGGCGCCGGAGCGGCATGAATCGGCCGAAGCGGGGAAACCCCCGGGGCGTGTCAGGTGCCTATGAGGAGCACTACCGGTTCACCCGGCCCGCCGTGGTCACGCTGGCGCTCGTGGCCGCGCTGTTCCTGCTGGTGACCTTCGCGGTCACCCTCGCGCTCGGGATCGCCGTCCTGCTGCTGCTGGCGATCCCCGGCGCCCCGCTGCTCGTCGCGATGGCCACCCGCCGCGTCGCCCTCCGCGTCGACGCCACCGGGGTCACGCTGGGCAGCTCCACCCTCCGCCCCCGCACGGCCGCCGTCCCCTGGCCGGAGATCCACGCCATCGTCCTCTGGCAGAACGAGCTCCCGGTGGGACCCCGCTTCTCCCGGATCGGCCTCTGGCGCGCCGACGGCCTGCCCCCGCTGCCCAAGCCCCGGGGCGTCCGCGTGGCCACCCGCCTCGCCCCCGACGTCCCCGCCGACATCGTCAACGCCAGCCGGCCCGTCAGCGGGTGGCGCCTGGACCGCCACCGCCTCGAGGTGGCCGTGGCGACCTTCGCCCCCGAGGTCCCGGTCATCGAGAGCGACTGACCCTCAGGACGTCATGCGCGCGGCGACGGCGTCGAGGACCAGGTCGAGGCCGAAGTCGAAGCGGTCCAGCGCCCGCTGCACCGTGTACGGCAGCGCCGTGTCCGACACGGCGAACGCCCCCGCCTCCTCCAGCGCGGCGAACAGCGGGTAACGCCCGTCCATCCGCTCTTCCAGGAACGGCACCCGCCCCTCCCACCACTCCTCGTCGCTGCTCCCGGTCGCGTCGGGGGCCCGCTCGGCCTCGACGACCGCCGACGCCGCGCCCCGGGTGTAGGACTCCACGGCGGCGACGCAGCCGACGATGTGGGCGGGGGCCAGCCCGTGCCCGTCGAGCAGCGCCAGCGTGGCCTCGTACCGGGCCAGGACGTTCGGGCCGAACACGGTCCGGGACGTGGACACCTGCAGCAGCCAGGGATGGGCGCGGTACGCCGCCAGGTCCCCTGCGGCCACCTCACGCAGCCCGGCCCGCCAGCCGCGCGAGGCGTCGGGCGGCGGCAGCGTCCCCGCGACGCGCTCCACCATGAGCTCCAGCAGCTCGGCCTTGCCCGGCACGTACGTGTACAACGACGCGGTGCCGACGCCGAGCTCCTGGGCCAGCGCCCGCATCGACAGGGCCGCCGGACCGGCGCGGTCGGCCTGGGCGATGGCGGCGTCCACGACGCGGCTCAGCTCCAGCCGCTGCCGCGGGCCGCGCCGGGGGGCGGGCAGCCCGTCCCACAGCAGCGCCATAGTGCGTGCGGGGTCGCCCCGTCCCGCGTATTCCATCCAGAATCCTCCGCCAAAATACTCCGAACACCGTACGATGTTTTCATGCGCAGCGAGACCGTCATACCGTGCCTGCCCTGCCGCCACCTCGACGACGTCCTGCCGTTCTACATGGCGCTCGGCTTCGACGTCACCTACCGCCAGGAACGCCCCAACCCCTACGCCGCGGTCGTCCGCGAGGGCATCGAACTGCACTTCTTCGGCCTCCCGGAGTTCGACCCCACCCAGTCCCTGGGCAACGTGATCGTGCTCGTCCCGGACACGGAGGCGCTGCACGCGTCGTTCGCGGCCGGGCTGCGGGCGGCGTACGGCAAGATCCCGGTGTCCGGGATCCCGCGCATGACCCGCCCCCGGCGCATGCAGGGCACGGCGGGCGGGTTCATGGTGGTGGACCCGGGCGGCAACTGGGTGCGGATCAGCCGCTACAAGGAGGACGCCGACGAGCCGAGCCCCGAGGAGGGCCGCCTGGCGCGCGTGGTGGCCGCCGCCGCCCGCCAGGCCGACTCCCACGGCGACGAGCACGCCGGCATCCGCATGCTGGAGACCGGCCTGGCCCGCCACGCCGACGCCCCCGCGGCCCAGCGCCTCCCCGCCCTCGTCTACCTCGCCGAACTCCGCTTCCGCACCGGCGACCACACCACCGCCGCCGCCCTCCTGTCCGAGGCCGAGTCCCTCGACCTGACCCCCGCCGACCGCCGCGCCCTGGCCAAGGAACTCGCCACCGCCGCCGAACTGACCACCGACCTCAACCCCCCACCCCCCACCCCCTGACCCCACCCACCCCGCCCCCGCCTCACCACGGCCCGCTTCGCTCGCCGATGTCGCCCTGGCCCCTGGGCGTACCGGGCATGGAAGAACGAATGGCGTGAATTTTCGTGAAGTGGGCGGTGGTGGGTTTCTCAGCGCTTGTTCTCACCGGATCAGAAGTCGGGGGTGGGGGTTCGGGGGACGGGTTCTCCTTGGCTGCGGATGATGCGGGTGGTGCGGTGGGAGGGGTGGCCCGGGGGGTCGGGGTGGATTCGGATTCGGGGGGTGGTTCTTATGAGGAGGGGGGTGAACTGGGCTTTCGTCACTCGCCACGCGCCGGCTCTCCGCTCGAAGGTGAAGTGGGCGAGGGCGCTCTCGTGTTTGGGGCCGGCGTCGGCGCCCTGGTTGGCGAGGAGGTTGCCGAGGCCGTAGGCGACCCAGTTGCCGTGGACGCGGTCGAAGGGCTGCACCACGTGGGCGTGGTGGCCGATGATGAGGTCCACCTCGTCGCCGCGGAGGATCTCGCGGGCCAGGCGGACCTGGGAGGGGCTCGGCCGGTGCCGGTACTCCTCGCCCCAGTGGAGGCTGGCGATCACCACCTCGGCCCCCGCCTCGCGGGCACGGCGGGCCGCTCCCAGCACGGCGTCCGCCGTGAGGAGGTTCGCGATCCACTTCTTGCCGGGCGGCCGGGGGATGCCGTTGAAGCCGTAGGTGAAGGACAGGTGCGCCACCCGGGCCCCGCGCACGTCGAGGATCGTGGGGGCGGCCGCCTCGGCGCGGGACCGGGCCGAGCCCGCGTGCCGCAGCCCCGCCCGGTCCAGGGCCGCGAGGGTACGGCGGACGCCCGCCTCGCCCTGGTCCAGCGTGTGGTTGGAGGCGGTGGAGCAGGTGTCGTAACCGGTGTCGGCGAGGGCCCGGACCACCTGCGGCGGGACGCTGAACAGCGGGTACCCCCGGTACGGCCCGCCCAGCGGCGCCACGGGGGTCTCCAGGTGGCAGACGGCCAGGTCGGCGCGCTCGACGAGGGGACGGATCGCGGCGAACATCGGGCGGAAGTCCCGCCCCCGGCCGCCGGCGTCGCGGCGGGCCTGCTCGGCGACGGTGCCGTGGACCAGCACGTCGCCGGTGGCCACCACCGTGAACTCCCGCGGCGCGGCGGTCCGCGCGGGCCGGGGCGGCCCCTCCGCCGCGCATCCGCCGTGCGCCGGGCACATCCGCGGGCCGGGGCACCCGCCGTACGCCAGGGGGCCGAAGACCGCGCACGCCGCGGCGGGCAGGCCCGGGGCCCGGCCGGCGGACGAAGGACGCCCGGAACCGGGGAGCGCGGAACCGGCGAGGCCGGGACCGGGAAGCGCGGAACCGGCGAGGCCGGGACCGGGGAGCGCGGGACCGGGGAGCGCGGAATCGGATCGGGAGGAGGAGGCGTTGGGGATGGGGGACCCACGGGCCGGGCGGGCGAACGCGGGCGCGGCGAGCACGAGCGAGGCGGCGAGCATGAGGGCGCACGCGCGTGCCGGCGAACCCTGGGCGGGCATGGCTTCTCCGAGGGTCAGCCCCCGAGGAATCGTCGTCTTTGTCGTTCCTTGTGAGAATCGCCCGGAAACCTGAGGTCGTGGAGTCCACTAAATTGAGAAGGTCCACCCCCAGCGCCCGGAGGAAGCACCATGTCCATCGAGACAGCGGCCGTCGAGACCGCCCCCAGGAGCGTCCTGGGCGAGCCCTGCGTGCTGCTCAAGCTCGGCGAGGTCGTGCTCAAGGGCAAGAACCGCGAGATCTTCGAGCGCCGGCTCCAGAACAACATCCGCGCCGCGATGAGGGGCCTGGACTTCAAGGTCGAGATCAAGCAGCGCTCGGGCGTGATCGTGCTGCGGCTGCCCGACGGCTCGACCGTGGAGCAGGCCGACCAGGTCGCCGAGCGCGCCGCCGACGTGATGGGCCTGGTGTGGGTGCACCGCGCCTGGCGGGTCGCCAAGGAGCCGGAGGCCGTCGTCGCCGCCGCCGTCGAGCTGGTCGCCGGGCGGCCCGAGGTGGCCCGCGGGGCGACGTTCGCCGTGCGGTCCCGCCGCCGTGACAAGCGGTTCCCGCTGACGTCCATGGAGCTGGACCGGCTGGTCGGCGGCACCATCCACGACACCTACGGCCTGCCCGTGCGGCTGAAGGACCCCGAGCTGACCGTCCACGTCGAGGTGGACCAGAGCGAGGTCTTCGTCTTCACCGACGGCATCCCCGGCCAGGGCGGCCTGCCGGTCGGCATGAGCGGCCGGGCCCTCGTGCTCATGTCCGGCGGCATCGACTCGCCGGTCGCCGCCTACCGCATGATGCGCCGCGGCCTCAAGGTGGACTTCCTGCACTTCTCCGGCATCCCGTTCACCACCGCCGAGTCGATCTACAAGGCGTACGGACTCGTCCGCGAGCTCGACCGGTTCCAGGGCGGCTCGCGCCTGTTCGTGGTGCCGTTCGGCAAGACGCAGCAGCAGATCAAGTCCTCCGGCGAGGATCGCCTGCAGGTGATGGCGCAGCGCCGCATCATGCTCAAGACCGGCGAGGAGGTCGCCCGCCGCCTCGGCGCCGGCGCACTGATCACCGGCGACTCGCTGGGCCAGGTGGCGTCGCAGACGCTGACCAACATCACCGCCCAGGACGACGCGGTGGACATCCCGGTGCTGCGCCCGCTGATCGGCATGGACAAGACCGAGATCATGGCCGAGGCCCGCCGCATCCGCACGCTGGCGATCTCCGAGCTGCCCGACGAGGACTGCTGCAGCCTCCTCGCGCCGCGCCGCGCCGAGACCAAGGCCAAGATCGAGGACCTGCGCAAGATGGAGAAGCGCCTCGACGCCGAGGAGGTCGCCGTCCGCCTCGCCGACAACCTCCAGGAATACCGCCTCGACCAGACCACGGACCAGGCTTCCGGCCAGGCCGCCCCGGCGACCTCGGAGCCGGCCACCCGGGCCTGACCGCCCGGCGCCTCCGCGGGCCCCGCCGTCCCCTCCCCGGGCGTACGGCGCGGGCCCGTTCCCTTTCCCGGGACGGGAAGTCCCGGACGGGGAAGTCCCGGCACAGGGAGTCCCGGAACGAGGAGAGTCCGGAACGGGGTCGTCCCGGAATGGCGAAAGGGGTGCGCGCGTTTCGCACACACCCCTCGCACACACCCCCGGTCAGCCGGGCCCACGGACGTGAGGGGTGTCCGCCTGCGATCCGGACCTGACAGACATGCCCGGATCGGCCCCCCTTGGCCTCCGCGGCAGCGGACACCCCTCCACGTCGGGGGCCGCCGAGCCCCACCCCCCCGGTCAGGGGCCCGACGGCCAGGCGATCAAGCGGCTCCCGCCGCCACGCTCGCGGCACCTTCGCGAGTGACGGCGTTCACGGCCGCGATCGCCCACGACCCGCGTATCCGGGCCACGTCCGCCAACCCCCCTGGCGACCGTGAGCCACAAGCCAGCCGGCTCGTTCCCCCCGTTTACGCGGTGTAGCTTCCGACGTCCGCAACATTACGGGGAGTGATCACAGGATGGATACAGAGAATCCGATTCACGCGATGAACGGTCCGTAGTTCGCGGTATACGGAGCCGCCCGTCACGGCGAACGGTCGTCTTCGCGCGACGAACGGTCGCTCGGGTAAGTCGCACGCCCCTCGGGCACGTGCAGCAGCGCCATCATCCGCCCCACGCCGGGCGGCACCCGGCCGGGCGTCAGCAGCGAGACCCCGACCATCACCGCGAACGCCACGGGCACGGTGATCAGCGCCGGGTGCTGCATCAGCGAGGTCCACCGCCCCTGGAGCCACGGCGGGTCCAGCCAGCCCAGGATCACCGCCGCCACGCTCAGCCCGCCGCCGCTGACCAGCCCGGCCGCCACGCCCGCCGTCGAGAGCCGCCGCCACCAGATGCCCAGCACCAGCAGCGGGCACAACGTGGCGGCCGACACCGCGAACACCAGCATGACCAGCAGCGGCGAGCCCACCGGGTCCACGACCGCCGCCAGCCCCAGCGCCACCGCCAGCACGCCCGCGGCCGCCGTACGGAAGCTCGCCACGCCCCCGCCCAGCAGGTACGTCGACAGGGTCCCGGCGAGCGCCACCACGATCCCCGAGGACGTCGCCAGGAACGCCGCGAAGGCCCCCGCCGCCAGGACGCCCGCCAGGACCTCCCCCAGCGGCCCCTCGATCATCCGTACGGGCAGCAGCAGCATCGTCTCGTCGGTCCGGCCCGTCATCAGCACCTCGGGCGCGTAGAGCCGCCCCAGCACGCCGTACAGCGGCGGCAGGAGGTAGAACAGCCCCACGAACCCCAGGACGATGACCACGGTACGGCGGGCCGCCGCGCCGTCGGTGTTCGTGTAGAAGCGCACGAGCACGTGCGGCAGCCCCATCGTGCCCAGCACGGCCGCGACCAGCACCGAGATCGTGTCGAACCACGAGTCGTCGCGCGCCCCGCTGTACGGCGTGGCCCACAGCTCCCCGGGCTCGGGGTCGTCCCCCTTGATGTGCGGCACGGCGGCGCCCGCGGCGAACATGACGCGCGTCCCGGCGGCGAAGACGTGGTCGCCGGGGGTGAGCGTGACCGAGGAGCCGCCGTAGTACTGCCCGTCGAGGGTGCCGACCACGTTCACCTCGACCCGCTGGGCGACGCCGACCTCCGTCCGCGTGTCCAGCACGACCTCGGTGGCCTTGGGGAACACCGGGACGTTCCCGGCGGCCGGCAGCGGCGACCCGTCCGCCCGCCAGACGAAGAAGAGCACGAGCGCGCAGAACACCAGCGCGCCCAGCTTCAGCCAGAACTGGAGCGCCTGCACCCGCGTGATGCTGCGCATGCCCCCGGCGACCGAGACCACCAGCACGACCGCGCACACGAGCACCCAGCCCACCCACAGCGGCGCCCCGACGAGCAGCCGCAGCGTCAGGCCCGCGCCGTGGATCTGCGGCAGCAGGTAGACCAGCCCGACGAAGACCACGAAGAACGTGACCAGCCGCCGCACCGGGAACGACCCGAGCCGCCACTCGGCGAAGTTCGACAGGGTGTACGTCCCCGACCGCCGCAGCGGGGCGGTGACCAGGGCGATCAGCACGACGTACCCGGCGGCGGCGCCGATCGGGTACCACAGCATGTCCGCGCCGTAGGCGACGACCAGCCCGGCCAGCCCCAGGAAGGCCGCCGCGGAGACGTACTCCGACCCGATCGCCGCCGCGTTGGACCACGGGGTCACCGCGCGCCCCGCGACGTAGAACTCCGACGCTCCGCCGAACCGGCGCGGCCGCACGGTGCCGGCCACCGCCGATCCGGCCAGGACGAGGACGATTCCGGCCAGGGTGGCGGCGAGCACGAGCGTCATGGGGGTCCGTTCGATCGCAGGGTGGGAAGACGTCGTTCGAGCCGCTCGCACCGCCGCACATGCGTCCAGGCGAGCGCGAACCAGAGGGGGTGCACCACGATGGTCAGCACGACCCAGGGGAGGGGCACGCCGAGCACGTCCGCGGCCCGGACGGCCGGGACCAGGGCGAACGTCGCGGTGAGGAGCACGAGCACGGCGGCCACCAGGCCGCAGGTGGTCAGCGCGAGGCGGAGCTGGGCGCGGACGACGGCGCGCACGGCGCGGTCGAGCTCCTCGTCGGCCTCCCTGACGCGCACCTGGGAGCGCCGGCGGCGGGGGGCGCCGACGAGGCCGCGTTTCACGATTTGCGCTTGTCGGGGCGGTACTGCCGGACGAGCAGCTCGCGCACCTCGCGGGTGTGGCGGCGGCTCACGGGCAGCGTCTCGCCGCCCACCTGGACCCACGCGCGGCCCTCGTCGAAGCGCAGCTCACTGATGTGGCGGGTGGCGACGAGCGTGCTGCGGTGGATGCGGATGAAGCCCGCGTCGCCCCAGCGCCGCGCGAGCGCCGCCAGCGACATCCGCACCAGGTAGCCGCCCTCGGCCGTGTGCAGGCGGACGTAGTCGCCCTTGGCCTCGGCGTACAGCACCGACACCTGGGAGACGAACCGGGTGCGCCCGGCCAGCTCCACCGGGATCACGTCCTCGCGTTCCTCCCCCCGCTTCTGCACCGACCCGTCCAGGCGGCGTACGGCCTCGGCCAGGCGCTCCGGGCGTACCGGCTTGAGGAGGTAGTCCACGGCCTCCAGCTCGAACGCCTGCACGGCGGCGGCGTCGTGGGCGGTCACGAACACGACCCGGGGCGGGGTGGGGAACCCCGCCAGCAGCCGGGCCAGGTCGATGCCGTCCAGGCCGGGCATGCGGATGTCGAGGAAGACCCCGTCGAGCCGCTCGCCCACGGCGTGGATCTGCACGATGTCCTGGAGCGCGGCGACCGCGTCCGAGGCCGTCGCGACGTGCTCGATTCGGGAGTCCTGGCGCAGGAGGTAGGCGATCTCCTCCAGCGCCGGAACCTCGTCGTCAACGGCGAGGACACGCAGCATGAGTCAAAGTTGCCGGTCAGACGCCCTGTCACGCAAGCGATTCGGCAACAGTCAGTGCCCGCTCAACCGCCGAGGGTGACACCGGGGAGGACGCCTGCCCGGAATTTGGGGATTCGCAGCCGGACCTTCGTCCCGCGCCCCGGGGCGCTGTCCACGGCCAGCCCGAAGTCCGGCCCGTAGACCTGGCGCAGCCGCTCGTCCACGTTGGCCAGGCCGATCCCCCCGGTCCCGGCCGTCAGCGCCGCGCTCAGCCGTTCGGGGTCCATGCCCACGCCGTCGTCCTCGACCTGGATGTGCACCTCGGGCCCGGCGTCCTTGGCGATGATCGTGACGTGGCCCGAGCCGTCGCCCTCGATGCCGTGCCGGATCGCGTTCTCCACGAGCGGCTGCACGCACAGGAACGGCACGGCCACCGGCAGCACCTCGGGCGCGACCTGCACGGTGAACTGGAGCCGGTCGCCGAACCTGGCGCGCTCCAGCAGGAGGTACCGGTCCACGCAGCCCAGCTCGTCGGCCAGCGTGGTGAAGTCGCGCACCCGCCGCAGGGAGTACCGGGCGAAGTCGGCGAAGTCGAGTAGCAGCGCGCGGGCCCGCTCGGGGTCCGTGCGCACGAACGACGCGATCGCCGTCAGGCAGTTGTAGACGAAGTGCGGCGAGATCTGCGCGCGCAGGGCCCGCATCTCGGCCTCCAGGGCGCGGGCCCGGGAGGCGTCCAGCTCGGCCAGTTCGAGCTGTCCCGACACCCAGCCGGCCACCTCGCCCGCCGTGCGCACGACGACGGGGGAGGCGTGCTCGCCGTACGCCGCGAGGGCGCCGACGACGCGCTCGTCCACGAACAGCGGCGCGACCACGGCCGCCCGGATCGGGCAGGACTCGTCGTCGCAGGTCAGGTCCTTGATCGCGTGGGTGCGGCCGGACGTCAGGGCGGCGCGGACGTGGTCCATCGCCTGCTCGCCGTGCGCCGCCCCCATCCCGTCCCACGCCAGCAGGCGCTCGTCCGAGGTGATCGCCACCGCGCGCGCGCCGAGCAGGGCGCGCAGGTGCCGCCCGGCCTTGCGGGCGCTGTCACGCGTGAGTCCGGCACGTAAGGAGGGCGCCGCCTGCCCCGCGATGTGGAGGGTGGCGAAGGTCGCCTCCTCGACGCCCGTCGCCACCCGGTGCCGCCGAGAAAACATGGCCGCCACCGTACATCCTCACCGGCTGTCATGGCCCGTGTTCGTTCCGCCGAACTCATCCCGGAACCGCCGAACGGCGCTCCCGGCGAGAGGACCGGTCGCCGGCGGCCGCTCGCGGCTACGCCGGGCCCTCTCCCGGGAGCTCCTGATAGGAGTAACGCTGTTCCTTCCAGGGGTCGGCGATGTTGTGGTAGCCGCGTTCCTCCCAGAAGCCGCGGCGGTCCTCGGTGAGGTACTCCACGCCGCGGACCCACTTCACGCTCTTCCACGCGTACAGGTGGGGCACCACGAGGCGGACCGGGTGGCCGCGCTCCAGGCTGAGCGGCTTCTCGTCCAGCTCCAGGGCGAAGAGGGTGTCCTCGGCCTCGAAGTCGCTCATGCGCAGGTTCGCGCTGTAGCCGTACTCGGCGTAGATCAGCACATGGCGTACGCCGGGGGCGGGCGGGGCGATCCGCATGATCGTGGAGGGGTGGATCCCCGTCCACAGGTTGCCCATGATCGAGAACTTCGTGACGCAGTGGAAGTCCGCGAGCACGGTCTTGGCCGGCAGCTCGCGGAACTCCGGCCAGGTGAAGCGGTGCTCCTTCCCGGAGGCCGTGGCCCCCGTGATCCGCAGGTCCCAGGTCTCCTCCCGGAACCTCGGCACCCGGCCGTAATGGATCACCGGGCGTCCCCGCGGGACGTACTGCCCCGGCGGAAGACGGTTCTCCGGTTCCTCCGTGCTCATCACGCTCCCCGTCGGTCCTGTCGCCCGTGCGGGCTCCATCGAAGCCTCATACTGCCACCGCCTCCCGGGGCGCGTGGATCCGCCCACCCGTCCAGGGCTCCCGGCGCATGCGGTACGCTCTCCACCTATGCGTACTGCGTACTGGTTTAGCTATGGCTACCGGCCCGAGGATCGGACGGTCGCCCATCAGACGCTGCGCTGACAGGCATCGATCGAAGACCCCGGGTCGGACCACCGACCCGGGGTCTTCGTCGTTTTCCGGACCGGTCTCCGCCGCGGTTCCAGGCGTGACCGGACAACCAGGGGAGTGAGCACATGGTCATCGTGATGGCGCCCGACGCCACCCAGAGAGATCTCGACGAGGTCGTCGGGCTCGTGACGACCGCGGGCGGCGAGGCGTTCGTCAGCCGCGGCGTGAACCGCACGATCGTCGGCCTCGTCGGAGACCTCGACCAGTTCGAGGCGCTGAACCTGCGCGGCATGGCCGGCGTCCTGGACGTCGTCCGCATCTCGGTCCCGTACAAGCTGGTCAGCCGCGAGAACCACCCCGCGCGCTCGACCGTGCGGGTCGGCGGCGTGCCGATCGGCCCGGACTCGGTGACGCTGATCGCCGGGCCGTGCGCGGTCGAGACGCCCGAGCAGACCCTCGCCGCGGCCCAGATGGCCAAGGCGGCGGGCGCGACGCTGCTGCGCGGCGGGGCCTACAAGCCGCGCACCTCGCCGTACGCCTTCCAGGGGCTCGGCGAGGCCGGTCTGCGCATCCTCGCGGACGTGCGGGCGGAGACCGGGCTGCCCATCGTCACCGAGGTCGTGGACGCGCACGACGTGGAGCTGGTCGCCTCCTACGCCGACATGCTCCAGGTGGGCACGCGCAACATGCAGAACTTCGCGCTGCTCCAGGCGGTCGGCGCGGCGGGCAGGCCGGTCATGCTCAAGCGGGGCATGACCGCCACGATCGAGGAGTGGCTGATGGCGGCCGAGTACGTCGCCCAGCGCGGCAACCTCGACATCGTGCTGTGCGAGCGCGGCATCCGCACGTTCGAGAAGGCGACCCGCAACACCCTCGACGTGTCGGCCGTCCCGGTGGCGCAGCGGCTGTCGCACCTGCCGGTGATCATCGACCCGTCGCACTCGGGCGGGCGGCGCGACCTGGTGCTCCCGCTCACCCGCGCGGCGATCGCGGTCGGCGCCGACGGCGTGATCATCGACGTGCACCCGCAGCCGGAGAAGGCGCTGTGCGACGGCCCGCAGGCCCTCGTGGACGGCGACCTGACCGAGCTGGCCCGCGTCATGCGCACCTTCCCCGAGGCGATGGGCCGCGCCCTCACGCTCGGCCCGGACCTCGCCGGGGAGGCCCCCGCCCTGGTCGGCTGATCCGGCCTTCGCCCACTCCCCACGAAGGCCCGGGATCCCGGGGCGCGGCTCCCGCCACGAGCGCGCCGTGCCCCGGCCGCGCGGGCGTCCACGCCGTACGGCGGGCTCAGGCCGTACGGCGGGCTCAGGCCGTACGGCGGGCTCAGGCCGTACGGGATCGGGTCAGGAGCCGTCGCGGAGGCGCTTGAGGGTCTCGATGTCCTCGCGGTGCTTCTCGGCGGGGCCGGGGGTCTCGATGCAGACGGGCACGCCGGCCATCGCCGGGTGGCGCATCAGCTCCGCGAACGGGCGCTCGCCGATGTGGCCCTTGCCGATGTTCTCGTGCCGGTCCTTGGCGGCGCCGCAGACGTCCTTGGAGTCGTTGGCGTGCACGAACTTCAGCCGGCCCTCGCCCACGGTCGCCACGAGCGCGTCGAGGGTGTCCCGCACGCCGTTCTCGGCGGCCAGGTCGTGCCCGGCCGCGAACGCGTGGCAGGTGTCGAGGCAGACGCCGGCGCGCGGGTGCCGGTCGAGCGCGTCGAGGTAGGGGCCGAGGTCCTGCACGGTCGCGCAGAGCATCCTGCCCTGCCCGGCCATCGGCTCCAGCAGCAGGTCGGGCCCGTCCTCGGGGATCTCGTCCAGCAGCGGCAGGAGGTTCTCGCGGACCTGCTTCATCGCGTCGTCGTAGGACTGGCTCACGGCCGAGCCCGTGTGCACGACGACGCCGCGCGCCCCGATCGCGGCGGCGCGCCGGAGCGTGTGGCGCACGGTCGCCACGGAGTTCTCCACGGTCCCCTCGCTGGGGGAGCCGAAGTTCACGAGGTAGTTGGCGTGCACGAAGACCGGCAGCTCCTCGGCCGCCGCGCGCATCCTGGCGTCCTCGTCGGGCTTGCCGGCGGGCAGCGCCCAGCCGCGCGGGTTGGTGACGAAGACCTGGATCGTCTCGGCGCCGATCTCCGCGCCGTATTTCAGCCCGCCGGTCGCGAGACCGCCGGAGATCAGCACGTGCCCGCCGATGGGCGAAGTCGGGGAAGTCATGGTGGCCCCAGCTTAGGCGACCCCGGCGCGTGCTCCCGGCCATCGGCCGGGGCCGGGAGGGTCAGCTCCAGAGCGTGATCTGGGAGCCGCGCGGGGCCTTGCCCAGCGGGCTCTGCATCTTGACCAGGTTCCCGCCGACCAGGGACTTCACCTTCACCTTGAAGCCGGCGGCCTGGAGGTCGGAGCGGGCGTCGGAGACGTTCTTGAACCGGGTGTCCGGCACGTCCACGAGGTCCTTGTCCTTGTCCTTGTCGCCGCGCAGCCACGGCCACGGGAAGCCGCCGTTGCCCTTGGACACGGTGAGCTGGACGGGATCGGTGAACGCGACGGGCCGCCACGCGGGCGGGTCCTGCGCGATCACCTGGCCGGGAGGGGCGTCGTCCTGCTGCTCCACGATCACGATGTTCTGAAACCCGCGCTCCCGGAGCCACTGCTCGACCTGGTCGCGCATCATCCCCATCAGGTCGGGCATCAGCGGGCCCTGGCTGACGGTGATGTCGACCTTGCCGCCCTCGTTGAGCCGCGTGCCCGCGGCGGGCCTGCTGGAGATGACCTGGCCGCGCGGGACGGTGTTGCTGCCCTGGTTCCTGACGTCGTCGAGCTTGAGCCCGGCCTTGGCCAGGGCCTCGCGGGCCTGGTCCTGGGTCAGCCCCTCCAGCTTGGGCACCTCGATCTTGCGCGGCCCGGCGGACGGGATCAGCGTGATCTTGGCGTCGTGCAGCACCCTGGCCTGCGGCTGGGGGTCCATGCGCAGCACGCGGCCGGACTTCACCTTCAGGTCGTGCACGGCGTTGCCGATGACGACCGTGAAGCCCTGCCCGCGCGCCTCGGCGGCGGCCGCGTCGACGTCCTGGCCGACGAGGTCGGGGACGTAGACGTAGCGCCCGCTGGTGAACCACCAGCCGGAGAACCCGACCCCGGCGACGAGGACGAGGGCCAGCGTGACCAGCAGCCAGCGCTTGGGGCCGCCGAGGAACCCGCGCGGGGCGGGCGGCGCGGCCGGGGGACCGGAGAAGACGGTGGTGTCGCCGCGGTTCAGGACCGTGGTCTGACCGGCGGGGGACGGCGGGACGGTCGGCTGCGCGCGCGGCGTCGCGGCCGCGACCGAGAGCAGCGAGGGGTCGTCCTCGGGCATCGACTTGTGCAGCGAGACGGCGGCCACGAGCATCGCGGAGGCGTCCGCGGGGCGGCGGTCCGGGTCGCGGTCGGTCGCCGCGCACACCAGCCCGTCGAGCGCCGGGGGCACCCCGGGGACGAGGCTGGACGGGGGCGACACCGTGTCGTGCACGTGCCGGTAGGCCACCGACATCGGCGTCTCGCCGTTGTACGGCTGGTGCCCGGTGAGCAGCTCGAAGAGCATGATCCCGGCGGCGTAGACGTCGCTGCGGGCGTCGGCGTGGCCGGTGGTGACCTGCTCGGGCGACAGGTAGGCGATGGTGCCGATGAGCACGCCGGTGCGGGTCTGGTTGGTGGACTCCACGGCCCGCGCGAGCCCGAAGTCCACGACCTTCACCCGGCCGTCGTCGGTGAGCAGGACGTTCTCGGGCTTCACGTCGCGGTGGATCAGCCCCGCCTGGTGCGCGGCGCCGAGCGCCGCGAGCACCGGGATCGTGATCTCCAGCGCCTCGCGGGGGCCGAGCCGCCCGCGCTCGCGGAGCAGGTCGCGCAGGGTGCGCCCGGCGACGTATTCCATGGCCAGGTAGGCCACCCCGTCGTGCGCGCCCTGGTCGTAGACCGAGACCACGTTGGGGTGCGAGAGCTTCGCGACCGACTTGGCCTCGCCGATGAACCGGCGGACGAAGTCGGGGTCCTGGGCCAGGGTCGAGTGCATGACCTTCAGGGCGACCGTGCGCTCCAGACGCGTGTCGGTGCCAAGGTAGACGGTCGCCATCCCGCCCCGGGCGATCCGGGACTCAACGCGATAGCGCCCGTCGAGGGTCTGCCCGACGAGGGGGTCCGCAAGCGTCGTGTCCACGAGTGTGAGTTTACGGGTCCGGTGCAAGTTGGACAGGTCTGACGGCGGACGCGCGGGTGACATCCCCGATGCCGCAGGGGATCCGGGCAGGTCCCGGCCCCGGCCGTCCGCCCCCTTCTCCCGGGCGCCGCGCGGCGGCGGCCGTACGGCCCGGCGGGGGCCCGCGGGGGCCGTACGGCGGGGCGGCCCGCGCCCGGAGGAGAAGGGGGCGGGCGGGTCAGCGGGACGGGGACGAGGCCTGGGCGTGGCGCAGCCTCGGGATGCGGCCGGCCAGGCGGGCGGCGCGCCCGGCGACGACCGCGTCGCGCATGGCGGCGGCCATCAGGGCGGGGTTCTGGGCGCGGGTGACGGCGGAGGCGAGGAGCACGGCGTCGCAGCCGAGCTCCATCGCCAGGGCGGCGTCGCTGGCGGTGCCGAGCCCGGCGTCGAGGATGACGGGCACGCCCGCCGACTCGACGATGAGCTCGATGTTGTGCGGGTTGCGGATGCCCAGGCCGGAGCCGATGGGGGCGCCGAGCGGCATGACCGCCGCGCACCCGGCCTGCTCCATGCGGCGGGCCAGGATCGGGTCGTCGCCGATGTACGGCAGGACCACGAAGCCGTCCGCGACCAGCTTCTCGGCCGCGTCCAGCGTCTCCACGGGGTCGGGCAGCAGCGTGCGCTCGTCGGCGATGACCTCCAGCTTCACCCACGGCGTCTCCAGCGCCTCGCGCGCCAGCCGGGCCGTGAGCAGCGCCTCTCCCGCGGTGTAGCAGCCCGCGGTGTTCGGGAGCACCTTGATGCCGCGCCTGCGCAGCAGGTCGAGCACGGAGCCGGGGGCCTCCGGGTCCAGCCGCCGCATCGCGACGGTGGTCAGCTCGGTGCGGGACTCGGCGAGCGCCCGGTCGAGCACGTCGAGGCTGGGGGCCCCGCCGGTGCCCATGATGAGCCGGGAGCCGAACCTCTCCCCGGCGATGACCAGCTCGTCCGCGCCGGGGAGGCCCCCGGCGCCGTTGAGGTCGTCCACGTTCAGCCTCCCTGGACCGCGGTGAGCACCTCGACCCGGTCCGCCTCGGTGAGGGGGGTGGTGTCCCACGTCCCCCGGGTGATCACCGTGTCGTTGACGGCGACCGCGACGCCGCTGCGCTGGTCGGTGAGCGTGCGCACGGCCTGCGCCACGGTCGCGCCGTCGGGCAGCTCGTGGCCGACGCCGTTGATGGTCACGTTCATGGGGCGAACCTCCCTGGATCGCAGGCGGCGGCGAGCTCCCCGGGCTCGCCGCCGGTCAGCGTGCGGACGACGGTCTCGGCCGTGAAGGGCGCGAGCAGGACGCCGTTGCGGCCGTGCCCGGTCGCGGCGATCACGCGCGTCCCGGGCACCGGGCCGATGAGCGGCAGGTTGTCGGGCGTGCCGGGGCGCAGGCCCGCGTAGGTCTCGGCCAGCTCCAGCTCGGTGATGCCCGGCACCACCTCGCGGGCGTCGCGCAGCAGCTCCCACACGCCGCCCGCGGTCACGGTCGTGTCGAAGCCCATCTCCTCCTGGGTCGCGCCGAGCACCAGCTCGCCGTCCCCGCGCGGCACGAGGTAGGCGTGCGAGCCGCGGACGAGGCCGCGCACCGTCCGCCCGAGGAAGCCCTTCGGCCCGCGCAGCCGCAGGATCTGGCCCTTGACCGGCCGTACGGGCAGCGCGGCGAGCCCGCCGGACCAGGAGCCCGCGGCGAGCACGACGGCCCCGGCGTCGATGTCCTCGACGCGCTCGGCCCGCTCCTCGATCAGCGGGACGCCGAGCCGCCGGAGCCGGACGCGCAGGGCCGTGACGACGCGGCGCGGGTCCACCCAGGCGTCCCGCGCGCAGAGCAGCCCGCCGGTGATCCCGGGGGCGAGCATGGGTTCCAGGCGGCGGCACTCGCGGCCGGTCAGCCGCTCGACCGGCAGGCCGAGCTTGTCCTGGAAGCGGGCCAGGTCGTCGAGCACGGCCAGGTCGTCCGCGCTCGCGGCGACCTCCAGCGTGCCCGACGTGCCGAAGTCCAGGGGGGTGGCCGGATCGTCCAGCTCCGCGGCGAACTCCCCCCACAGGTCCAGGGACGCCAGGCCGATCCGGAGCAGCGGCTCCTCGGTGTAGGTGACCTCGCTGACGGGGGCGAGCATGCCCGCCGCCGCGTGCGAGGCGCCGCCGCCGGTGTGGGCGTCCATCACCGCGACGGACAGCCCGGCCGCCGCCGCGCGCCAGGCGACGGACAGGCCGATGATCCCGCCGCCGACGACGATCACGTCATGGGTCAACGCAGGTCGCTCCCTTCGCCGGTATGACCCGGATCAGGTTCGGCGGTCGAGGGCCGGACAGCCCTCCTCTCAGCCCGGTCCCGCCGGGCTCCCGCGCGTGGTGCAGGAAGGCGCGTGACCCTCCGGGCGAACCGGGGCTAGTGTGAACGGCCCACCCGGAGGACCACGGCGCTTCGCCCAAGTTTATCCCTCGCGCTTACGGGCGGGCGCATTCAGTGATCGTCACGCCCCGTTCCCGGACCTCGGGGTTGTTTGCCGCGGCTCGCGGCGTGGTAGTTGTGGTGGCGTGACGCTTTCAGTTGCGCAGATCGACCGTGAGACCGAGCAGCTCGTCGGGCAGTGGATCACCCTCCCGGAGGCCGCCCAGCAGCTCGGGATCTCCCTCGGCCGCGCCAAGCAGTACCTCCGCGATCGCAAGCTCATCGGGGTCCACCGCGACCGGCAGCTCTGCGTCCCGGCGGTCTTCATCAAGGACGGGCAGATCCTCAAGGGCCTGTCGGGGACGCTCACCGTGCTCGCCGACGCCGGCTACGACGAGGTCGCGTCGCTGCGGTGGCTCTTCACCGCCGACGACTCCCTGCCCGGCTCCCCGGCGGAGGCCCTCGTGGCCGGCCGCCACAGCGAAGTGAACCGGCGTGCCCAAGCGCTCGCTTTCTGAGTCCCGGCTCTACCTCTGCACCGACGCGCGCCGCGACCGGGGGGACCTGGAGGAGTTCCTCGACGCGGCGCTGTCGGGCGGGGTGGACATCGTCCAGCTCCGCGACAAGACCCTGGAGGCCCGCCAGGAGCTGGAGTTCCTGGAGGTGTTCCGGCGCGCCTGCGAGCGCCACGGGACCCTGCTCGCGGTCAACGACCGGGCCGACGTCGCGCACGCCGCCCGCCCGGACGTGCTCCACCTGGGCCAGGACGACCTCCCGGTACGGCACGCGCGCGACATCCTCGGCCCGGACATCCTCATCGGCCGGTCCACGCACTCCGAGCAGGAGGCCAAGGCCGCGTCCGAGGAGGAGGGCGTGGACTACTACTGCGCCGGCCCGGTCTGGCCGACCCCGACCAAGCCCGGCCGCCACGCGCCCGGACTCGACCTGGTGCGCTACGCCGCGAGCCTGGACTCGGACCGCCCCTGGTTCGCCATCGGCGGCATCGACCTGACCAACCTCGACCAGGTGCTCGCCGCCGGCGCCACCCGCGTGGTCGTCGTGCGCGCCATCACCGAGGCCGAGGACCCCAGGGCCGCCGCGCAGGAGTTCGCCCGCCGCCTGTCGGTCAGCCCGCCCTGATCCGCGGGCGGCGGCCGTACGACCTGGGAGGCGGGCGGTGACGGGGGCCACACCCCGCGGGCGAGGGACGCGGGGCCAGAGCGTCGTACCACGACGTTAGGCTCAGAGCATGACCGGAACCGGGCCCCTTCGCGACGTGCGCGCGGAGGTCGACGCCGCCCTCAGGGCGTTCATGGACCTTCAGCTTGAGGCCATGGGGCCGGGGATGGACGGGTGGCCGGACCTGGCGCCGATGCACGCCGCGGCCGTCGATCTGCTGGCCGAGGGCAAGCGGCTGCGCCCGGCGTTCTGCTACTGGGGCTGGCGCGCCGCCGGGGGAGACCGGCGGCCGGAGATCTTCGCGGCGGCGGCGTCGCTGGAGCTGCTCCAGGGCAGCGCGCTCGTGCACGACGACGTGATGGACGGCAGCGACACGCGGCGCGGCATGCCGTCGGCGCACCGCAAGTTCGAGGCGCTGCACCGGGCGGCCGGGTGGCAGGGCAGCCCCGGCCGGTTCGGCGAGGGCGCCGCGATCCTGCTCGGCGACCTGTTCCTGGTCTGGTCCGACCAGCTCTTCCAGGGCTCCGGGCTGCCCGGCGAGGTGCTCGCCGCGGCGCGGCCGGTGTTCGACCGGATGCGCACCGAGCTGATGTGCGGGCAGTACCTCGACCTGCTGGAGCAGGCCAAGGGCGAGGCCGGCACCGTCGAGAGCGCCTACCGCGTGGCCGTGCACAAGAGCGCCCGCTACAGCGTCGAGCGCCCCCTGCACATCGGCCTCATGCTGGCCACGGCCGCCCTCGGCCACAAGCCGGAGGACTGGATCGACGAGCTGTGCGCCGCCTACGGCACCAACGTGGGCGTGGCGTTCCAGCTCCGCGACGACATCCTCGGCGTGTTCGGCGACCCGGCCGAGACGGGCAAGCCCGCGGGCGACGACCTGCGCGAGGGCAAGCGGACCATCCTCATCGCCCGCGCCCTGGAGGCGGCGACCCCCGCCCAGGCCGCCACCGTCCGCGCCCTCCTCGGCGACCCGGCCCTCGACGTCGCCGGGGTCGAGACCCTGCGCGAGATCATCGTCGAGACCGGCGCCCTCGACGCGGGGGAGCGCATGATCGCCGGATACCTGGAGACGGCCCTCGACGGGCTCGCCGCCGCCCCGATCACCGCCGAGGCCCGCGAGGCCCTGCACGCCCTGGCCGTCGCGGCCACCTCCCGCAGGACCTGAGCGGCCCGGTACGGCGGGCGCGGCCGGGCCGGCGGCACCCCGGTGCCCGTCCCGGCATGCGCGTCTCGCGACCCCACGGCGCCGCCGCCGTGCCGTACCGTGCGGCCGTCGCCGCCCCCGTGCCGGGCGCCCGGCACGGCGTCGCCGCGCGGCCGTACCAAGGAGTGGACGGGGCCGGTCCGAAAGACGGGACGCGGCGGAGGACGGGGTACGGGCGGGCCGTTACGCTAAAGGGCATGTCGCTAGGTCGCTCTTCGGTCCTGCCAGGACGTCCGCCCACGATCCGCGAGCTGCTCGCCGCGGGAGGGCGGTCGTTCTCGTTCGAGTTCTTCCCCCCGAAGACGGAGGACGGCGAGCGCAACCTGTGGCGCACCATCCGTGAGCTGGAGGCGCTGCGGCCGACCTTCGTGTCCGTGACGTACGGCGCGGGCGGCTCGACCCGCGACCGCACGGTCGATCTGGTGGAGCGGATCGCGACGGAGACGACGCTGACGCCGGTGGCGCACTTCACCGCCGTGAACCACTCGGTCCGGGAGCTGCGGCACCTGATCGGGCGGTTCGCCGAGGCGGGCGTGCGCAACATCCTGGCCGTGCGGGGCGACCCCCCGGGCGGCGACCCGCTGGGCGAGTGGGTGGCGCACCCCGAGGGAGTCCACTACGCCGAGGACCTGGTCCGGCTGATCCGCCAGTCCGGGGACTTCTGCGTGGGCGTGGCCGCGTTCCCGTACAAACACCCCAGGTCGCCCGACGTGGACTCCGACGTCGACTACTTCGTGCGCAAGTGCGACGCCGGGGCCGACTTCGCGATCACCCAGATGTTCTTCCGCGCCGAGGACTACCTGCGGCTGCGCGACCGGGTGGCGGCGCGAGGCTGCGACGTGCCGATCATCCCGGGGATCATGCCGGTCACCCAGATGAGCACGATCGCGCGGTCCGAGCAGCTCTCCGGGGCGCCGTTCCCGCCCGAGGTGGCGGCGAGGTTCGAGGCCGTGTCCGGCGATCCGGCGGCGGTGCGGCGGCTCGGCGTCGAGCACGGCGCGGAGCTGTGCCAGCGGCTGCTGGACGAGGGCGCGCCGGGCATCCACTTCATCACGTTCAACAAGTCCAGCGCGACGCGCGAGGTCTACCGCCGGCTCGACGGCTGGACCGCCAGCGGCAGCCGCGCCCCCATGATCGCGTAGCTCTCGGTCCCGCCGGGGAACTCGAAGTCGCTCAGCAGGTCCACGAACCCCAGGTCGCGGTAGAGATGCCGGGCGGCGCTGAGCCTGTCGTGCGTCGACAGCAGCGCCGTCCGCTCCGTCCGGTCGCCGGTCAGCCGGTGCAGCAGGCGGCGGCCGAGGCCCCGCCCCTGGTACTCCGGCAGCACGTGGATCTCCGCGATCTCGAACGGGTCGGCGAACCACTCCCGCGCCGCCGCCTCGCCGCCCACCTCGGCCAGCCCCCGGCGCACGACGTCGTGCCACCACTGGCCCGGCGCGCCGTGGAAGCCGTACGCGAACCCCACGCGCGCGCCGTCCTCCAGCGCGATCCAGCACGAGAACCCCGGATAGCCCGAGTGGTTCCGCATGATGCTCTGCCGTCCCGCCAGTTGCTCCCCCGGCGGCCGCATCGCCGCCGAGTAGATCGCCAGCACACTGTCGAGCACCCCGGGAAACCCCTCCCGGCCCACCCGCTGCAACTCCGCCTCGCCCACGCCGCGAGACTAACCCGCCTTCCAGCCCGGATAGCGGTTATCACCCGCTTTGACGAAACCGATACCCGCCGACCCCCAACCCGTGGCCCCCGCACGGCCCCCGTACGGCCCCCGCCCGGGCGGCCGTACGGCGCTGGCGGGCGAGATCCGGGACGCCGTGGACGGCGGGGGCGTACCGTAGGGAACGCGTGGAAATGACGCGATCGGCGTGTGGCTCAGCAGCAGGGCACCGGGCTTTCTCCCGGAGGGCGCGGGTGCGAGTCCCGCCACGCCGGCCCGAGATCGGCCGCCGGCGCGGGGGCCCGTCCCCGCTTCGCCGGCTCTCCGGCCTTCCTGCTGTCCGTCTCTCCGGCGGCGTCGCGGAAACGGGGATGACCTCGGCGGGCCCGGCGGTCTAGGATCGGGGCCGCGCCCGGGCGGGCGCGATCGGCGTGTGGCTCAGCAGCAGGGCACCGGGCTTTCTCCCGGAGGGCGCGGGTGCGAGTCCCGCCACGCCGGCCGGATCGACGAGCCGGGGCTCGTACGGCGGGGCCCGTGTGCTCGTCCCGCGCGCCGGCTCGTGCCGTACGACGGCGGCGGATGGGGTCGAAGGGGAGAAATCGGGTGGCCGGCGCGGGGTCGCGCGCTTATCGTCGGGGGAGCGCCGGGGCCGGCGCGATCAGCGTGTAGCTCAGCAGCGGAGCACCGGGCTCGGGACCCGGAGGGCGCGGGTGCGAGTCCCGCCACGCTGGCATGGAAGGCAGTGACAGGCACACCGGTGCCGGGTATTCCGCGGGGCAGCTCGCCAAGGCGCTGTTCACGGCGGCGGCGCATGAGGACGCGGCGACCCGGGAGCGGGCCGGCGAGCGGGTCCGGCGCTGGGCGGCGGTGCTCGGGGGGACGCTCTCGGGGAGGCTGACCGTCGGGTCGCGGACGCCGGTGGCCGACCTGCCCGCGTGGGTGACGCCCGAGGTGGTCCGGGGCGGGTTCGCCACCGGGACCCCGGCCGCGGGCGGCCCGCTGACACGGCACGAGGCGGAACTGGCCGCGCGCGCCGGGGTGCGGCCCGAGCGGAAGGCGCTCTTCGCCCACCACCTCACCGAGGAGGGGCTGGCCGGGCTCGGCGAGCTGCTCGACGGCGGCGCCTACCGGGTGGAGTTCCCCGAGGAGGCCGCGCTGCCGGTCGTGGCCTGGCTGCTGCGGGCCGGCGACCGCGAGGGCGCGCTGGAGGTGCTGGAGGCGGTCTCGCCGTACGCCGGCCTGCTGCGGTTCGCCCCCGCCCCGGCCGACGCCCCGCCGCCGGACCCCGAGGTGATGTGGCGTGAGACGGCGGGCGAGGCGCGCGACGGCGTGTCCGGGTGCGAGCCGAACGCGCGGGTCGAGACGATGCGCGAGGCGCTGACGGTCTGGAACCCGTTCGCCGACGAACTGCTGGCCCTGTGGCTGGACACGGCCGAGGACGGCCGCGTGGGCGCGCGGACGGACGGTGAGTGGCGGGACCGGGCCGCCGCCCTGCTCGCGCGCTACCGGGAGCTGGCGGCGGCGCACACGCGCTGCGCCAAGCACCGCAAGCCCAAGGAGAACCTGGCCATCCTGCGCTCCGCGCTGGAGGAGACCGTGGCGGGGCGGGCGCTCACCCCGCGCGCCGCCGGGCTGCTCCAGCGGGCCGTGGACTCGATGGTCGCGCGGCGCGGGCGGCCGGGGGAGGAGCGGCACGCCGCGCTCCGGGCGAGGCAGGCGGCCGAGGCGTCCATCCCGGCGCACCACCTGCTGGCCCGCGTCGTCGTCGCCCGGCTGGCGGACCTGCCGCCGGACCACGGCATCCGCGACGTGGAGGCCGTCCTCGCCCCCGCCCGCGAGGGCGAGGCGCCGGGCGTGCCCGCGGGGACGCCGATCCCGCCGTCGATCGCGCGCGTCGTACGGCGGGCGTACGCCGGCACGGCCGAGGAGCTGATCGAGGCCGGGGTGGTGCCGTCCGCCGAGGTGCTGGCCACGCTCGTGCCCCGGATCGCCGCGGCCGCCACCGCCGCGCCGTACGCCGACGACGCCCTGCGGTCGCTGATGGCCGCGAACTACCTGGCCTTCCGCCGCCGCCGGTCGCTGCTGCTGCTCAACCTGGAGCACCAGGTGCGGCTGGACGAGCTGCCGTGGGTGCGGGCCGCCGCCCGGCACCGGGCCGCGGACGCGGGTTCGCGCGACGACGCGCACGCCGCGCTGCGCCGCCTCGGGGAGCTGGCGCTCGACGCGTTCCCGGGCACGCTGCCGCCGAACCCGTTCGTGCGGGAGCTGGCCGCGCTGTCCGAGGAGGCGGGGGAGCGGCTGCCGTGGGTGGAGGAGCTGGCCGCCGACATCTTCATGGGCACGTTCTCCGGCAAGTTCCCCGCGGCGGCCAAGATCGCCGGGGAGCTGCTGCGCGGCGGCCTCTACGAGCGGTACTACGGGATCGACTACGCGGCGGTCGCGGCCGTCCCCGACGTACGGCGGGGCGCGGGGCGGGGCGCGGCGACCTCGGCGGAGTTCGACCGGATGTGCGGGTCCACGGGCTCGTGGGGGAGGCCCGCCGAGAACGGGGTGGTGATCGAGAACGCGCAGATCCTGACCACGCACAACCTCGCCACGCTGGTGCTCCGCGCGGGGGCGCGGCCGGCGGCGGGCTGGCGGGAGCTCGCGCTGCGCGCCTTCGCCACGGCGGTCACGCTCACCGGGCGGGTGCGGGGCAACCCGCGACCGCTGTCCACGATCAAGGACGCGGCGTACGCCTGGCGGCACATGATCTTCTTCCTGTCCCTGCCCGGCGCGGGCGACCCGCTGGACTTCGCGGACGAGCTGGACCGCCGCCTCGCCGCGGTCCCGGCCCCCACCCGCGCGCGTCTCACCCCGGCCGTCGCGGGCCTGCGGCACGTGGCGGCAGGCGGTGAGTTCGCCCCGGACGGCACCGCCGGCGAGGCCCGGCGCCTCCGCGGCTGGACCACCACCCGCCACTGGATGGCCGCCGCCCCCTGACGCCCGCGGGCTCCCCGGTCTCCGCCGCCATGAGATCCACCGCCCGGCCTCGGCCGGGCGGTGGGTCGGGGTGCGAGCCATCGGGATGCGGCCGCTTCTCCGGCGCCGCCGGACCGCCGCTGTTCGAGTCGGCGTGTCGCGTGGGTTCGCGGTGTGCGCGCGATGGCGCCGGTGAGCGCGTCACCTGCGCCGTGGAGGGCTGGTGACGGGTGCGGGACGAGCCGGGGCGCCCCGAGTGCCGGGTGGCGTGGGGGCCGGGGCGGGGGTGCCGCGGGCCCGCCCTGAGTGGGAGGGCGGGCCCGCGGGCCTGGCCGGCCGCGGGGGTCAGCCGGCCAGGGGGATGGGGAGGACCGGCTGGCTGGGGATGTCGAGGAGCGCTTCGACGGTGTTGATGAAGGTCTCCACGTCGTGGATGAGGGCGTCGGCCTCGACGGGGGTGACGGCGTGGAGGACGCCCGCCTCGGCGGAGGCGCGCTTGACGGCGGTGGTCGCGAAGAACGAGGCCCACTCGGTGAGCTCGGGCGCGGCGGCCGGGAGGAGCTCCCAGGCGCTGCGCAGGCGGCGGCTGGCGGTGGGGCGCGCCTTGACCGAGAGGACGGCGGCGGTGGCGCGCAGGGCCGCGCGGTGGGCCATGGAGTAGCGGTCCGCGGAGGCACGGGCCTCGCGGGCGTCGGCGAGAAGGGTGCGTGCGTCGTCGAGCTGGGCGAGTGCCGTCTCCGAGACCCGGGGGCGGGCCAGGTCGCTGGTCGGTCGAGCCATTGTGCTGCCTCCCCTTTGGAGCACGTATGCCGGATCGCTCCACGCCGGGGCGGGGCCGGACGAGGAGCTTCCCCTCTCCCCGTCCGGCCGATGGGACCCGGCTCGCCGCCTCCGCCGACGGCGGTCCACCGGGACCCACTGCCCAGGCGCGGGCCGCGAGTCCCGCACCACTTCTTCGAACATAGATTCGATCGCAAGATCAAGTCAAGCGAAACTCCGAACAGGCGTTCGATCCATGCCCTCCACTCCTGCGAACATATCCATCCCCACCGACATTTCCGCCGCCCTCAACTCCACCCCCACCCCGCCTGTCAACAACCCCACCCCACCGCCCCCCGACGCCCGCCCCCTTGGCCCCCGCGCCCCGCGCGGCGGGGCTCTCCACGCTCCCGGCCTCTACGTCCCTGGACGCCATGCCCAGGGCCTCGCGCCCCCCGAACCTCCTCCCGCCCCCTTTCCCTCGCCGTGATCATGCGGTTTTGCGCACACCTTGTGATCGAAATCGCATGATCACGGCGAGGTGGGGGCGTCGCGGGGGAGGGCTCGCGCGGGGGAGGGCGGCGTTCTCGGCGGGGCGGGAGGGGCGGGGCGCGCGTGAGTGGGGGTGGCGGGCGTATGGCGAAGCCGCCGTGGTGGTGAGGGAACGGGGCTGCGGATGCGACGGAGCCCCGGGCGGGGGGAGAGGGGCCCGGGGCTGGGGTGAGGAGGGCGCTATGCGGAGGCTGGGGGGATGTTGTGGTTGAGGCGGAAGGTGTTGGCGGGGTCGTAGGTGGCCTTGAGGCGGCGGAGGTCCTGGTAGACGTCGGGGTCGTAGGCCGCGGCGACCTCGGACTCGGTGGCGGGGCCGCAGTGGAAGTTGAGGAACGTGCCGACCCCGCCGAGCGCGTCCATCTGGCGGCGCTGGTAGGCGCGCACGGCCTCCACGTCCTGGGCGCCGGGGCCGCCGGGGGTGTCCGGGTCGTCGAGGCCGGCGACCACGTGGAGGACGTAGCGCGCCTCGCGGTGGCCGATCACCGCCGGCGACGGCTTGGCGAGGGCGCCGCCCAGGTGGCGGACCTGGAGCACGGTCGGCACCTCCGCCGAGGGCCCGGCCACCGCGAACGCCGCCGCGCTGTCCAGCTCGGTCAGCAGCGTCCCGGCCCCGGCGTACGCGTGCGGGTGCGGCGGGTCGTCGCTGATCGTGTGGGACTCGGTGTACGGCATGTCGCCGAGCCGCTCCATGAGGACCTCCCCGGCGGAGCGCAACGGCGCGACCAGCCGCTCCCCGGACTCGGCGTCCCCGGTGTACGCGACGCGGACGTGGGTGACGTGGCGCCCGCGCAGCGGCTCGGGGATGACGGGCGCGTCGGGCAGCGGGACCATGGCGATCGCCGAGGTCAGCTCGTCGGGCACGGTCTCGGTCCAGGCCCGCCACGCCTCCAGCACCTCGGCCGTGGAGTCGAAGTACAGGCCCCCGCCGTACAGCCGGGCGACCGGCAGCAGCCCGATCTCCATCCCGGTCACCACGCCGAAGTTGCCGCCGCCGCCCAGCAGCGCGCGGAACAGCTCGTCGCCGGGCGTCACCTGGCGCGCCCGCCCGTCGGCCGTGACCACCTCGAACGCGCGCACGTGGTCGGCCGCGTAGCCGTACTGCCGCGCGAGCAGGCCCATGCCGCCGCCCAGGGTGTATCCCACCGCGCCGACGTTCGGCGAGCTGCCCGAGGGTGGCGCGAGCCCGTGCCGCCCGGCCTCGGCGATCACCTTCTCCCAGCGCGCGCCCGCCTCGACCCACGCGGTCCCCGCCGCCGGGTCCACCCGCACGCCGTCCATCGCCCTCGTGCTGATCAGCACGCCGCCCTCGGCCGTCTCCGCGAGCCCGTGGCCGCTGGCCTGCACCGCTACGGGAAGCCCGCGCTCCACGGCGTACTCCACGGCGGCGCGCACGTCGGCGGCCCCCGCGGCGGCGACGATCACGTCCGGCCGGTGCTGACCATGGAGCTGGAACCCGTCGCGTTCGGCGTCGTATCCGGGGTCGCCGGGCCGGTAGACGGAACCCTCCACGCGGATCATGTCCTCGTCCTCTCCCTCGATCGGTCGGTCGGGACCCACGCTAGGAGCCCTTGAGGCCAGAACCTGTCCGCAAGCGAGCGAGAATCGGGACATGACGAAGGACCTGCCGGGCCGCCTGCTCCGCCTGCTGTCGCTGCTGCAGAACCGCCGGGAGTGGTCGGGCGCGGAGCTGTCCGAACGGCTGGGCGTCAGCGGCCGGACCGTGCGCCGGGACGTGGACCGCCTGCGCGACCTGGGCTATCCGGTGGAGAGCACGACGGGCACCGCCGGGGGATACCGGCTGGCCTCCGGCCGGGCGCTGCCGCCGCTGCTGCTGGAGGACGACGAGGCCGTCGCCGTGGCGGTCGCGGTGGTGCTGCTCACGGCGTCCGGCACGAGCGTCGCCGACCTCGCGGAGCCGTCCGCGCGGGCGCTGGCCAAGCTGCGCCACGTGCTCCCGGTACGGCTGCGCGCCCGCTTCGACGCGATCGCCGAGACCGTGACCCCGGTGGAGCGGGCGGGACTGCCCAGGGTGGACCCGGAGGCGCTGGGGGTGCTCGCGTCGGCGATCCGGGACCGGGAGATGGTGGCGTTCGGGCACCGCAGCCGCGCCGGGACGGCCACCTCGCGCCGCGTCGAGCCGTACAACCTGGTCAGCATCCACGGGCTGTGGTATCTGCTGGCCTACGACCCGGACCGGGCGGACTGGCGGGTCTTCCGGGTGGACCGGATCAGCGAGCCGCGGCCCGTGCGGTGGCGGTTCACCCGGCGTCCCGCGCCGGACCCGGTCGCGCACGTCGCGCGGACGGTGGCGCTCACGCCGTACCGCTACCGCGCCGTCGCGACGGTCTCGGCCCCGGCGGAGACCGTGCTGGCGCGGCTGCCCTTGCCCGTGCGGGACCGGGTCGAGCCGATCGACACGCGCACCTGCCGGGTGCGGTTCGGCGCGGACTCCCTCAACCGGATCGCGGCCGAGCTGGTCTCCCTGGACGCCGACTTCACCCTGGAGGGCCCGCCCGAGCTGCGCGAGCACCTCGACCGCGTCCGCGAGCGCCTGCGCGCCCCCGCCGGATGACGCGGCCCGTACGGCGGGGCGGGCCTCTCCCCGGGCGTACGGCCGGCCGGGCACGTGGCGGGGACCTCCGGAGGGGCGCGAAGGGGCGCGGTGAGGACCGCCGGAGGGGTGCGGCGGGGACCTCCGGGAAGGGGCGGCGGGGACCTCCGGGAAGGGGCGGCGGGGACCTCCGGGAAGGGGCGGCGGCAGAAGGACCCCGGACATGGCGCCGGCCTCGCCAGGGTGATGGGAGGTGGCGAGGCCGGCGGGCTGGGAGGCGTTATCGGCGGACGTGCACCGGGACGCCCGTGCCGAGGATCTTCGGCAGCTTCTCCGCGATGTGCATCGGGACGCGGACGCAGCCGTGCGAGGCCGGGTACAGCGGCACGTTGTTGCCCACGGAGCCGTGGAACGCGATACCGCCCACGAAGAAGATCGGGTTGTACAGCCGGCCCAGCGGCGCGACGTGCCAGCCCTTCACGCGGCGGCCGGTCTTGAAGTTGCCGGTCGGGGTGATCGCGTCACCGCAGTTGCGCATCTTCTTGCCCTGGTAGGTCACCGTCTCGCAGTACGGCACGCGCGTGCCGGAGGAGATGTGGTTGATCTGGACCAGGCGGCCGTTCTTGTAGAGGTACATGACCTGCTTGCGCAGGTCCACCTCGACGCGGGTGGGCTTGCCCTTGGGCACGAGGACCTTGGGCGTGCGCGGCTTGTCCAGCGCCTTCCACGTCTTGGTGCCCACGGCCGCGCTCGGCTTGATGCCGTTGACCTTCTGGAACGCCCAGACGGCCATCCGCACGGCGTCGCCGAACCTCCCGTCGATCTTGCCCGGGTCGTACCCGAGCGCCTGCAGGCGGAGCTGGAGGGCCTTGACCTCGGCGCCCTTCATGCCCGGCCGCAGCGTCTTGCGCTTGACGGGGGCGGTGGCCGTCGTGGGGGCGGGCTCGGCCGTGGCGGTGGGGATCACCGGAGCGGCCGCCGTCACCGGCGCGAGGGAGGGCTTGGCGGCGGCCGCCTCGGCGCCCCCAGAGGTGATCATCACGATCGCGGCGGCCAGGGCACCGAGTCCGGCAACCTTCCTAGATGTACGCATAAATCAGACCCCATTCACATATGTAACAAACTCCCCGTGGGTCACGATTGTCGCGCTCGGGGGGGACGTTCACACACTTAGAGTTGTCTTCGTGCCTGAAAAGTTGCCTGCGAACGCCTTGCACGTCAGTAACAGGTTGGTCGCGCTCGGCGTGACCGGCGAGGTCGTCGTGCTGCCGGAGCCCGCCCCGACCGCCGCCGCGGCCGCCGCCCAGCTCGGCTGCGAGGTCGGCGCGATCGCCAACAGCCTGGTCTTCGACGCCGGCGGCGACCCCCTGCTGGTCCTCACCAGCGGCGCCCACCGCGTGGACACCGCCCGCGTCGCCGCCCTCGTCGGCGTGGAGAAGGTGCGCCGCGCGACCCCGGAGTTCGTCCGGGCCGCGACCGGCCAGCCCATCGGCGGCGTCGCGCCGGTTGGCCACCCCGCGCCGCTCCGCACGCTGGTGGACACCTGGCTCATGAAGCACGGGACCGTCTGGGCCGCCGCGGGCCACCCTCACACGGTCTTCCCGACCACCTTCGACGAACTGGTCCGCGTCACCGGGGGCACCCCGGCCGAGGTCACCTGACCCCGCGCCCCGGGTCCCATCCGCGCCGTACGTCGGAGGCGGCGCGGTCGCGAGCCGCACGGGAGGCGCGATCATGAGCCGTACAGGAGGCGCCGTCGCGAGCCGTACGGGAGGCGGGGGCGGGTCTCAGCGGTGCGAGCCGTACGGGCGGCGGGGGCGGGCCTCACGAGCGGCGGGGGCGCGAGCCGCACGTGACCGGGCGGGGGGAGCCGGGCCGGAAAAGGGAAAGGGCCGGACCGCGGTGAGCGGTCCGGCCCCGTGGTGCCAGGGGTGGTTGTCGTCAGAAGGCCTCGACGGCGCGCCGGGCCTCGGCGTCCAGGACGCCCCAGCTGATGAGCTCCTCGGTGAGCTCGCTGGGCGACTTGTCGTAGATGACGGCCAGGGAGCGCAGATCCTCCTGGCGGATGGACAGGACCTTGCCGTTGTAGTCGCCGCGCTGGCTCTGGATCGTGGCGGCGTAGCGGGCGAGGGGACCGGCCTTCTCCTTGGGGAGCTGGGCCAGCCGCTCCAGGTCGATGACCAGCTTGGGGGTCGGGCCGAGCGGGCTCGGCGCGGCGCCTCCCGGCAGGAGCTCGGAGACGGGCACCCCGTAGAAGTCGGCCAGCTCGGCCAGCTTCTGCACGGTCACGGCGCGGTCGCCGCGCTCGTAGGAACCCACGACCACGGCCTTCCAGCGCCCGCGGGACTTCTCCTCGACTCCGTGTAGGGACAGTCCCTGCTGGGTGCGGATGGCGCGGAGTCGTGCACCCAGCGACTTGGCGTACTCAGACGGCATCGTTTGGCCCCCCGGCTCTCTGTGTGCGGTTTCAATGGAATTGTGCTCCACCCCGCGGAGAACACGCACCCGGTGTCGGCGGGGCGGGGGAAGCCCAGCCGAGGGGTCCGGTATGTCCGGGTACGCCACGAGGAGTGGTTACGGACAGTGACGGTAAAGCCGTGGAGCCCGAAGGTCAAGCTGATTGGAAAAAACACAGCTCATCCGTCCGGTCCCGAACGTCCCGCTTGGCGGAGAGTGGGCACGGCCCGCGACGCCCCGCACGGCCCTCACGCCCCTCTCACCTCCCCTCACCTGGTCCTGACGGCGGCGCGGGGGAGCACCATCACCGGGATCGTGGCCGCCCGCAGGATCTTCAGCGACATGTCGCCCATGAAGACCTTGCGGATCGGCCCGCTGGCGCTGGACGCGCAGACCAGCATCTCCCCGCGCAGCCACTCGGTCCCCGCCAGCGCCTTGGCCACGTTCGGTCCCTCCAGGACCTCGGTCGTCACGGTGGCCCGGCGCCGGCTCTCCTTCGCCGAGGCGGCCAGGTCGGCCTCGAGCTGCTCGTGCGCCAGGTCCAGCATCTCGCCCTCGATCCGGGTGGCCCCCGCCCGCCGCACCATCAGCGTCAGCAGCCGCAGCGGCACGTCGTAGCGCCCCGCCGCCCGCGCCGCGAGCGCCACCGCGTCATCGGCCTCCGGCTCGCGCCGGTAGGCCACGCTCAGCCGCTCCAGCTCGCGCGGCGGGCGCTCGCCGTACCCCTTGGGGGCGAGCGCCACGGGCACCCGCGAGCCGTGCAGGAGCTGGTCGGCGGTGCTGCCGACGGTGATGTGCCCGGCGGAGCGGCCGGGCGCCGAGCCGATCACGACGAGGTCCGCGCCGACCTTGGAGACGACCTCGCTCAGCCCGCGCCCGCTGCCGCGGTGGGCGTGCACCACGAGGTCGGGCGGGTGCGGCAGCTCCGCGTCCGAGAGCAGCCCGGCCGCCTCCTCCAGCGCGGACTTGGCGCGTTCTCGCAGGTAGGAACGCCACTCGGCGTCCACCCGGCCGGGCGAGGGAGTGTCCCAGGCGGCCGGGTTGACGTGGGCGACGGAGAGCGCGGCGCCCGCCGTCCGGGCGATCAGCGCGGCGAGCGCGAGAGCGTCCCTGCCGCGGCGGTCGGGGACGTATCCGACGAGGACGTGGTCGAACTTCATGGTGAGAGCCTCATGACTGGGAGGCCAGCCGGGAGTGCCGGTAGCTGTAGGAGAAGTAGATGACCAGCCCGAGCGCCATCCAGCTCAGGAAGGCCGTCCAGGTGCCCGAGTCGAGCTTGATCATCAGGTAGGCGCAGAAGAACACGCCCAGCAGCGGCGTGATCGGGAAGAACGGCGTCCGGAAGCTCCGGCGCAGGTCGGGCCGGGTACGGCGGAGCACCATCACGCCGACGTTGACGATGGCGAAGGCGAACAGCGTGCCGATGCTGGTGGCGTCGGCGAGCCGGCCCAGCTCGACGAGCCCGGCGAGCAGCCCCACGAACGCCGTCACGATGAGCGTGTTGGCCGTGGGGACCTGCCGCCGGGCGCTGACCCGCTGGAAGACCTTCGGGATGAGCCCGTCGCGGGACATCGCGAACAGGATGCGCGTCTGGCCGTACATCACCGTCAGCACGACGCTGGCGATCGCGACCACCGCGCCGAAGGACAGGATGATCGACGGCCAGGCGGCGCCGGTGACGTGGTCGAGCACCATCGCCAGGGACGCCTCGGCCCCCGCGAACTCGCGCCAGGGCAGCACGCCGACCGCGGCCAGCCCGACGAGCACGTAGACGGCCGTGACGATCGCCAGCGACAGCACGATCGCCCGGGGCAGGTCGCGCCGCGGGTCCTTGGCCTCCTCTCCCGCCGTGGAGGCGGCGTCGAAGCCGATGTAGGAGAAGAAGACCTTGGCCCCGGCCGCGCTGATGCCCGCCACGCCCATCGGCGCGAACGGCGCGAGGTTGCCCGCCCGGAACGCCGTGAACGCGATCACGCAGAAGAAGAGCAGCACCACGATCTTGATGAACACCATGATCGTGTTGACCGTGGCGCTCTCCGAGGTGCCGCGCAGCAGCAGGAACGCCGCGATCAGCACGACGGCCAGGGCGGGCGCGTTGAACACCCCGCCCTCGCCCGGCGGGTTGGACAGCACCTCGGGCAGCCGGACGCCGAAGAGCTTGCCGACGAACTCGTTGATGTACTGGCCCCAGCCCACGGCCACCGCCGACACCGAGACGGCGTACTCCAGCATCAGGCACCAGCCGCTGACCCAGGCGATGATCTCGCCGAGGGTGGCGTACGCGTAGGAGTACGACGAGCCCGACACCGGGATGGTCCCGGCCAGCTCGGCGTACGACAGGGCGGAGAACAGCGCGGTCAGGCCGGCCAGCACGAACGAGACCACGATCGCGGGCCCGGACAGCGGGACGGCCTCGCCCAGCACGACGAAGATGCCCGTGCCCAGGGTGGCGCCCACGCTGAACATCGTGAGCTGGAGCAGGGACATGGTGCGGCGCAGTTCGCCGCCCTCGCCCTGGCCGCCCTCCTGGACGATCTCGTCGATGGGCTTGGTGCGGAGGAGCCGTCGCAACGTCGATGCCATGATCAGGCTTCCGGGGTCTGCGGGTAACGACCGGTGGGCGTGACGATCGTTCCCGCGTGGCCCGCGAGTATGTCGGCCGCCTGTTCCAGCGCCCCGATCGCCGCCATGTCCCCGGTCAGCTCGGCGAACCGGCACACCGCGTCCACCTTGGGCCCCATCGAGCCCGCGGGGAACTCCTCGCGGCGCAGCGCGGCCGGGGTCGTCTTGCCGATCTCCTCCTGGTGGTCGGTGCCGAAGCCGCGCATCACCCGCGGCACGTCGGTGAGCAGCAGCAGCGCGTCGGCCTCCAGCGCCTCGGCCAGCAGCGAGGCCGTCAGGTCCTTGTCCACGACCGCCTCGACGCCTTCCAGGCGGCCCCGCTCGTTGCGGATCGCCGGGACCCCGCCGCCGCCCGCGCACACCACGATCGCGCCCGAGCCGAGCAGCCGCCGGATCACCCGCGTCTCGATCACCCGCTGCGGCCGGGGCGAGGGCACCACGCGGCGCCAGTGGTCGCCGTCCCTGCGCACCTCCCAGCCGCGCTCGGCGGCCAGCGTCCGGGCCTCCTGCTCGGTGTAGACGGGCCCGACGAACTTGGTCGGGTTGCCGAACGCGGGGTCGGCCATCGACACCAGCGTCTGGTTGATCAGCGCGCAGATCTGCCGGTCGGGCAGCTCGTTCTGGAGCTCCTGGAGCAGCCAGTAGCCGATCATGCCCTGGGTCTCCGCGCCGAGGACGTCGAACGGGTACGGCTGGGACAGCGATCGGTCGGCCGCGCTCTGCAGCGCCAGCACGCCGACCTGGGGGCCGTTCCCGTGCGTCACCACCAGCTCGTGCTCGCGTGCGATCGGGGCCAGCGACCGCACGGCGGCCGCGACGTTGCGGCGCTGCACGTCGGCGTCGGGTTTCTCGCCCCGCCGCAGCAGGGCGTTGCCGCCGAGCGCCACCACCACCCGCATCCGCGTCAGCTCCCCAGGGTGGCGACCATGATCGCCTTGATCGTGTGCAGCCGGTTCTCGGCCTGGTCCCAGACGATCGAGTGCGGCCCCTCGAAGACCTCCTCGGTCACCTCCAGCGCGTCCAGCCCGGTGTGCTGGTAGATCTCCTCGCCCACCTGGGTCTCGCGGTTGTGGAACGCGGGCAGGCAGTGCATGAACTTCACCCGCGGGTTGCCGGTGGCCGCGATCACGTCCCGGTTCACCTGGTACGGCTTGAGCAGCCGGATCCGCTCGTCCCACCGCTCCTTGGGCTCGCCCATGGAGACCCACACGTCGGTGTAGACGAAGTCCACGCCGCGCACGCCCTCGGCGACGTCCTCGGTGAGGGTGATCCGCGCCCCGGTCCGGTCCGCGATCTCGCGCGCCGGGCCCACCACCTCGTCGCCCGGCCACAGGTCGCGCGGGGCGACCATGCGCACGTCCAGCCCGAGCTTGGCCCCGGTGACGGTGAGCGAGTTGCCCATGTTGTTGCGGGCGTCGCCCAGGTAGGCGAACGACAGGTCCAGCCAGTCCTTGCCGGGGCTCTGCTCCCGCATGGTGAGCATGTCGGAGATCATCTGGGTCGGGTGCCACTCGTCGGTCAGCCCGTTCCACACCGGCACCCCGGAGTACTCCGCCAGCTCCTCGACGTGCTTCTGCGCCTTGCCGCGGAACTCGATGCCGTCGAACATGCGCCCGAGCACCCGGGCGGTGTCCTTGACCGACTCCTTGTGCCCGATCTGTGAGGACTGCGGGTCCAGGAACGTGGTGTTCGCGCCCTGGTCGAAGGCCGCGGTCTCGAAGGCGCAGCGGGTGCGCGTCGAGGTCTTCTCGAAGATCAGGGCGATGTTCTTGCCCGTGAGCCGGGGCTTCTCCGTCCCGGCGTTCTTGGCCGCCTTCAGGGCGGCCGAGAGCGTGACGAGGAACTTCAGCTCCTCGCCGGTGAAGTCCAGCTCCTTGAGGAAGCTGCGCCCCCGCAGGTTGACTGCCATGGTCCCCCCTGTCGTCCCGCGCCGCCGCTCAGGCCTCGCGCACCAGCGGGCAGCTCATGCAGCGCGGGCCCCCGCGCCCGCGCCCCAGTTCGCTGCCGCTGATCGTGAGCACCTCGATGCCGCTGGCCCGGAGGTAGTTGTTGGTCGTCGTGTTCCGCTCGTAGGCGACGATCACGCCGGGGGCCACCGCGAGCCCGTTGCAGCCGTCGTCCCACTGCTCCCGCTCGGCCGCGTGCACGTCCTGCTTGGCCGTGAGCACCCTGATCTCGTCCAGGCCGAGCGCCTCGGCGATCACCTTGTGCATGTCCTCGGGCGGGCGCGGCGTGATCCGCAGCTCCTTCTCCGCGTCACCCGGCTCGACGACGAACGAGGGGAGCATCCCCATGCCGGCGTACTTGGTGAACACGCCCCGGTCGATCATCGTCATCACGGTGTCCAGGTGCATGAACGCCCGCTTCTTCGCCATCAGCAGCGCCACGATCCGGGTCGCGGACCCCGCCGCGAACAGCCGCTGCGCGAGCATCTCCACGGCCTGCGGCTGCGTGCGCTCGCTCATGCCCACCAGGACGGCGCCGTTGCCGATGACCAGCACGTCGCCGCCCTCCATCGAGGCCGGGGCCGACGACTGGCCCTCGTTCCACACCTGGAAGCCCTCGGGCCTGCCGTACCCGGAGGCGAACATCGGGTGCCAGCGGTAGATCGCCTCCAGGTTGACCGTCTCCGGCATGCGCGCCTTCTTGCGCATGGCGTTGATCGAGACCCCGTTGTAGATCCAGCACGAGGTGTCCCGCGTGAACAGGTGGTTCGGGAGCGGGGAGAGGATGAAGTCCTCCGGGCCCATGATGCGCAGCACGATGCTGCGCGGCTCGTCCACGTGCTCCAGCAGCTCGGCCTTGGTCAGCCCGCCCACCAGGTGACGCGCCAGGTCGGCCGCGGGCATCGCCGCGAGGGCGCCGTGGATCGAGTCCACGGCCGCGGGGCCGAAGAACCGCTCGTCCACCACCTGGCCCAGGACGTGCGCGCGGGCCTCGGGGATGTCCATCGTCTCGGTCAGCAGGTCCAGCAGCAGGTGCACCCGCACGCCGCGGCCGCGCAGCACCTCCTGGAACTCCTCGTGCTCCTCCATCGCCCGCTGCACCCAGAGCACGTCGTCGAAGAGCAGGTCGTCCTTGTTGGTCGGCGTGAGCCGCTTGAGCGACAACTCGGGCTTGTGCACGAGCACCTCGCGCAGGGTGCCCACCTCGGAGTCGACGTGGAATGTCATGCTGTCCTCCCCAGATCTCGTCCGGCCCGCCCCCCCGGAGACCGGCCGGAACCGGCCTCCGGGCGGGCGGCCGGAATCAGACGGCCGCGCCGTACCGGCCCTTGGCGGCCTTGACCCACACGTAGACGAGCACCCCGACCAGCAGCATGAGCACGCCCTGGAAGACCGCCGTCGGCCCCGCCCCGTAGGCCATCCACAGCGAGAAGAGGATGGCCAGCACCGCGAGGATCACGTCCCTGGCCAGGTGCCTGTGGTCGACCCGCCGCCCCTCCGTGGTCAGCCAGTAGAGCTGGGCGCAGGCGGCGAAGAAGTACGGGATGACCGTGGTGAAGGTGGCCAGCAGCAGGATGTTCTGGAACACCTGGTCGCCGCCGCCGCCGAGGTAGTTGAGCAGGAGCGTCAGCGAGGTCAGCACCGCGCCGGCGATGATCCCGACGAACGGCACGTTGCCGCGTTCGAGCCGCTGGAACACGCGCGGGAACAGGCCGTCCGCGGCGGCGGCCCGCGGCATCTCGGCGACCAGCAGGGTCCAGCCGTTGAGCGCGCCGATGCCCGAGATGATCGCGCAGGCGGCGACCAGAGCGCCCCAGACGCCGCCGCCGAACATGTGGTCGATCGCGTCGGCGAACGGCCGCTCGGACCTCACGAGCTGGCCGTGCGGCACGGTGCCGAAGATCGCGACCGTGCTGAGCAGGTACAGCGCGGCGCAGGCGAGCGTGCCGAGGATGGTGGCCCGGCCGATGTTGCGGGCCGGGTCGCGCACCTTCTCGGCGGCGATCGACGCGCTCTCCACGCCGGAGTACGAGAACAGCAGCACCGCCCCCGCGATCGAGATCGCCGCGAGCAGGGAGCCGCCGGTGGCGTTGAACGGCCCGAAGTTCTCGGCCCTCATGAAGAACAGGCCGACGACGCCCACGAGGATCAGCGGGACGAACTTGAGGATCGCGGTGACGAGCTGGAAGCTCCCCGCGTTCTTCACGCCGGTCAGGTTGACCAGCGCGGGCACCCACACCGCGACCAGCCCGATCACGATGTGCCCGAGCGTGGACTCCCAGCGCAGGAAGTAGTTGACGTAGCCCACCCAGGCCACCGCGATGCCCGCGTTGCCCGCCCACGCGGTGATCCAGAACGACCAGGCCGTCCAGAACCCGGGGAACTCCCCGAAGGCGTCGCGGGCGTAGGCGTACGGCCCGCCCGCCGCCGGCACGCGCGAGCCCAGCCGCCCGAACACGACCGCCAGCGCCAGCGCCCCGATCGTCACGATCCCGAACGCCACCAGGCTGACCACGCCGTACTGCGCGAGCGTCGCGGGCAGCAGGAAGATCCCCGTGCCCACGATGTTGCCCACGACCAGCGCGGTGGCCATCGGCAGGCCGAGCGTGCCGCCCTGCCGCGGCGGCTCCACGGTCTTCCTCGGCGGGCTGGGCGCCTTGCCCACCTGCCGGGGGACGGCGCGATCGGCGTCGCGCGCCGCCTCGTCCGCCCTCGTGGCCCCCGGCCCGCCGGCCGCCCACGGGCTGCCCCGTCGATGCTCTCCCATGCGCGTGCCCCCCGACACGTGTAACCGCGTTCCCCCACGTCACGCCCTGTGAGCGCTTCCCCGCCGAGCCCGCCGTGAAACAGCCGGCCGCGATCAGCCGAGGGCGCCCGCGCCGTTCACGATCTCCGTCAGCTCGCCGGTGATGGCCGCCTGCCGGGCCTGGTTCGCCTCGCGGGTCAGCCGGCCGATCAGCTCGTGGGCGTTGTCGGTGGCCGACATCATGGCCGTACGGCGGGCCGCGTGCTCCGACGCCGACGACTCCAGCAGCATGTGCCAGACGCGGTCCCTGACGTACTGCACGATCAGCCGGTCCAGGACGGCCTGCGGTGACGGCTCGAAGTCGTACTGCGGCGGCGGGGGAGCGGGCCCGGCCCCGCCCTCCCCGCCGGGCGCCTCGCGCTCCTCGATCTCGATCGGCAGGATCCGGTGCGCCGTCGCGCGCTGGGCGATCATCGAGACGAACGACGTGTAGACGACGTGCACCTCGCCCACCCCGCCCTCGCGCGTGGGCCGGTCGAACAGCCCGGTCAGCTCGCGCCCGATCTCGGCGGCGTCGGCGTACGCGGGCTGGGCCGAGTTCCCCGTCCAGGCGCGGACGTAGGGCCGCGAGCGGAACCTGAACCACTCCTCGACCTTCCGCCCGGCCAGGTAGAACACCGGGTCCTTGCCCTCGTCCGCGAGCAGCCGGCGCAGCGCCTCGCCGCGCCGGATCACCGCCTGGTTGTAGCCGCCGCAGAACCCGCGGTCCCCGGCGATCAGCAGCACCGCCACCCGCGAGGCGTCCGGCCGCAGGTTCAGCAGCGCGTGGTCCACCCCCGGATGGTGCGTCACCAGCGCCGACACCGCCTCCGTGATCGCCTTGGTGTACGGCCGCGCGGCCTCCAGCCGGTCCCGCGCCCGCGGCACCCGGGCCGTCGCGATGAGCTCCTGCGCCCGGGTGATCTTCGCGGTGGACGTGACCGACCTGATCCGCTGCCGGATGATCCTGAGCTGAGCCGCCAACTTCCCTCCCCGAGTACGCCCGGCCCCTTCCCCGCCCGGGCCCCGGCAACCCCGCCACCTCCCGGAAGGCATCGCCGCAGGTGGGCATGGGGGAGTTTGGGACCCCCTGATACTGTGGTCGAGACAGTTCCCCTTTAAGGCCCGTCCCGTGAGGCGGGAAAGGTGGTGACCCTTTTTCATGTCTGATGCCCGGAATCAGGTCGGAGCGGAGGCGCGCGAACGCGCGGTCCTCGAAGAGCCCGACATCCAGCGGGCGCTGACCCGCATCGCGCACGAGATCCTCGAACGCACCAAGGGCGGCGCGAACATCCTCCTCCTCGGCATCCCGACGCGCGGCGCGATCCTGGCCCGGCGCCTGGCCGAGCGCATCGAGCGGGTCGAGGGCCTCCCGGTGCCGCACGGCTCGCTCGACGTGACGATGTACCGCGACGACCTGCGCATGCGCCCCGCGCGCGCCCTCGGCCGCACCGAGCTCCCGCCGGACGGCGTCGACGGCAAGACCGTCGTGCTGGTCGACGACGTGCTCTTCTCCGGCCGCACCGTGCGCGCCGCCCTGGACGCCCTGAACGACCTGGGCCGCCCCACGGCCGTGCAGCTCGCCATCCTCGTCGACCGGGGCCACCGCGAGCTGCCCATCCGCGCCGACTACGTGGGCAAGAACCTCCCCACCTCCAAGTCCGAGACCGTGAAGGTGCACGTCCGCGAGATCGACGGGCGTGACGCCGTACTGCTCATGAAGGGGGAGGCGGAGTGAAGAAGCACCTGATCTCCGCGGCCGACCTCAGCCGCGAGGACGCGCTCCGCATCCTCGACACGGCCGAGGAGCTGGCCCAGGTGTCGGAGCGCTCGATCAAGAAGCTGCCCACCCTGCGCGGCCGCACGGTCGTGAACCTCTTCTTCGAGGACTCCACCCGCACGCGGATCTCGTTCGAGGCCGCGGCCAAGCGGCTGTCGGCCGACGTCATCAACTTCTCGGCCAAGGGGTCGAGCGTGTCCAAGGGCGAGAGCCTGAAGGACACCGCGCTCACGCTCCAGGCGATGGGCGCCGACGCGGTCGTGATCCGCCACGGCGCCTCCGGCGCGCCGCAGAACCTCACCCAGTGGGTCAGCGGGTCGGTGGTCAACGCCGGTGACGGCACCCACGAGCACCCGACGCAGGCCCTGCTCGACGCGTTCACCATGCGCCGCCGCCTGGGCGACCTGGCCGGCCGCCGCGTCGCGATCGTCGGCGACGTGCTGCACAGCCGTGTCGCCCGCTCCAACGTGCTGCTGCTGCACACGCTCGGCGCGCAGGTCACGCTGGTCGCCCCGCCGACCCTGCTGCCGGTGGCCGTGGACGCCTGGCCCTGCGAGGTGTCCTACGACCTGGACGCCGTGCTGCCCAAGTCCGACGTGGTGATGATGCTGCGCGTCCAGCAGGAGCGCATGAACGCCGCGTTCTTCCCCAGCGCGCGGGAGTACAGCCGCCGCTACGGCCTGGACCGGGACCGGATGGCCCGGATCCACGACGACGCGATCGTCATGCACCCCGGCCCGATGAACCGGGGCATGGAGATCGCCGCCGAGGTGGCCGACTCGGCCCGCTCGACCATCGTCGAGCAGGTCGCCAACGGCGTGACCGTCCGCATGGCCGTCCTGTACCTGCTGCTGGGCGGGTCCGAGCCCGCGATCGGGGGGACCCTGTGAGCCTCCGGGGAGAAGCTGTGAGCATCACGATCAAGAACGCCCGGATCCTCGGCGGCGACCCCGCCGACATCCGGATCGAGAACGGCGCCGTCGCCGAGATCGGCACCGGCCTGAGCGGCGGGGAGACCGTCGACGCCGACGGCCTGGTGGCCCTGCCGGGCCTGGTGGACCTGCACACCCACCTGCGCGAGCCCGGCCGCGAGGACGCCGAGACCGTCGAGACCGGCACCAGGGCCGCGGCCCGCGGCGGCTACACCGCCGTGCACGCGATGGCCAACACCTCCCCGGTCGCCGACACCGCCGGCGTCGTCGAGCAGGTCTGGCGGCTCGGCCAGGAGGCCGGCCACTGCGACGTGCAGCCCGTCGGCGCGGTCACGATCGGCCTGAAGGGCGAGCGGCTGGCCGAGCTGGGCGCGATGGCCGACTCGGCCGCCCGTGTCCGCGTCTTCTCCGACGACGGCCTGTGCGTGAACGACGCGGTGCTGATGCGCCGCGCCCTGGAGTACGTCAAGGCCTTCGACGGGGTCGTCGCCCAGCACGCCCAGGAGCCCCGGCTCACCGAGGGCGCGCAGATGAACGAGGGCGAGGTCTCCGGCCGGCTGGGCCTGGCCGGCTGGCCCGCCGCCGCCGAGGAGGCGATCATCGCGCGCGACTGCCTGCTGGCCGCGCACGTCGGCTCCCGGCTGCACGTCTGCCACGTCTCCACCGCGGGCTCGGTCGAGATCATCCGCTGGGCCAAGTCCAAGGGCTGGAACGTCACCGCCGAGGTCACCCCGCACCACCTGCTGCTCACCGACGAGCGCGCCGAGACCTACGACCCGATCTACAAGGTCAACCCGCCGCTGCGCACCGCCGAGGACGTGTCCGCGCTGCGCGCCGCGCTGGCCGACGGCACGATCGACTGCGTCGCCACCGACCACGCCCCCCACCCGGTCGAGGACAAGGAGACCGAGTGGGCGGCGGCCGCCATGGGCATGATCGGCCTGGAGACCGCGCTGTCGGTGGTGCAGGAGACCATGGTGGACACCGGCCTGCTCGACTGGGCCGGCGTGGCCGACCGCATGTCCTACCGCCCGGCCCGCATCGGCCGGCTGACCGGCCACGGCCGCGCCATCGAGGCGGGCGCCCCGGCCAACATCACCCTCTACGACCCCTCGGTGCGCGAGACGGTGGACCCCACCGCGTTCGCCTCCAGGAGCCGCAACACCCCCTACATCGGCATGTCGCTCCCCGGACGCGTGGTGGCGACGTTCCTGCGGGGCCGCCCCACCGTCCTCGAAGGGAAGATCGCGTGACCGAGGCAGCACTGGTCCTGGAGGACGGCCGGATCTTCCGCGGCTCCGCCTACGGCGCGGAGGGCGAGACCTTCGGCGAGATGGTCTTCAACACCGGCATGACCGGCTACCAGGAGACCCTGACCGACCCGTCGTACCACCGGCAGATCGTCGCGATGACCGCGCCGCACATCGGCAACACCGGCGTCAACGACGAGGACCCCGAGAGCGGCCGCATCTGGGTCGCCGGATACGTCGTGCGCGAGCCCGCGCGCGTCGCGTCCAACTGGCGCTCCCGGCGCACCCTGGACGAGGCGCTGCGCGAGCAGGGCGTCGTGGGCATCGCCATGCCCGGCACCCGCGCCCTCACCCGCCACCTGCGCGAGCGCGGCGCCATGCGCGCCGGCGTGTTCAGCGGCGACGCCCTGGCCGCCGGGGAGGAACTGGTCGAGCGCGTGCGGCGGAGCCCGTCGATGGTCGGCGCCGACCTCGCGCCCGAGGTCTCGACCGCCGAGCCGTACGTCGTGGAGGCGCACGGCGAGAAGCGGTTCACGGTGGCCGCGGTGGACCTGGGGATCAAGGCGATGACGCCGTACCGGATGGCCCAGCGCGGCTGCGAGGTGCACGTCCTGCCGGCGCACTCGACCACCGAGGACATCCTCGCGGTGAACCCCGACGGCGTCTTCTTCTCCAACGGCCCGGGCGACCCGGCCACCGCCGACTACGCCGTCGAGGCGCTGCGCGGCGTGCTGGAGGCGAAGGTGCCGTTCTTCGGCATCTGCTTCGGCAACCAGATCTTCGGCCGCGCGCTCGGCCTCGGCACCTACAAGCTCCGGTACGGCCACCGCGGCGTGAACCAGCCGGTGCGGGACCGCCACACCGGCCGGGTCCACATCACCAGCCACAACCACGGGTTCGCCGTGGACGCCCCGGCCGACGGCCCCTTCGCGACGCCGTACGGCAGGGCCGAGGTCAGCCACGTGAACCTCAACGACGGCTGCGTCGAGGGACTGCGCCTGCTCGACGCGCCCGGGTTCAGCGTGCAGTACCACCCCGAGGCCGCCGCCGGTCCCCACGACGCGGCCGGCCTGTTCGACGACTTCTGCGAGCTGATGGAGAAGAAGAGTGCCTAAGCGCACGGACATCCGGTCGATCCTGGTCATCGGGTCCGGGCCGATCGTCATCGGGCAGGCCGCCGAGTTCGACTACTCCGGCACCCAGGCCTGCCGCATCCTGCGCGCCGAGGGCTTCCGGGTCATCCTGATCAACAGCAACCCCGCGACGATCATGACCGACCCCGAGTTCGCCGACGCGACCTACGTCGAGCCGATCACCCCCGAGTTCGTCGAGAAGATCATCGCCAAGGAGCGCCCCGACGCGCTCCTGCCGACCCTGGGCGGGCAGACCGCGCTCAACACCGCGATCTCGCTGCACGAGGCCGGGGTCCTGGAGAAGTACGGCGTCGAGCTGATCGGCGCCGACGTGGACGCGATCCAGGCCGGCGAGAACCGCGAGCGGTTCAAGGAGATCGTCGCCAAGGTCGCCCGCGAGACCGGCCTGAACGCCGCCTCCGCGCGCAGCGTGATCTGCCACACGATGGACGAGGTGCTCGCCGGCGCGGCCCAGCTGGGCTACCCGCTGGTCGTGCGGCCCTCGTTCACCATGGGCGGCGTGGGCTCCGGCTTCGCCCACGACGAGGAGGGCCTGCGGCGCATCGCCGGGGCCGGCCTCGACGCGTCCCCGACCAGCGAGGTGCTCCTGGAGGAGTCCATCCTCGGCTGGAAGGAGTACGAGCTGGAGGTCATGCGCGACCGCAACGACAACGTCGTGATCGTGTGCTCCATCGAGAACATCGACCCGATGGGCGTCCACACCGGCGACAGCGTCACGGTCGCGCCGGCGATGACCCTCACCGACCGCGAGTACCAGAACATGCGCGACGTCGCGATCGCGGTCATCCGCGAGGTCGGCGTGGACACCGGCGGCTGCAACATCCAGTTCGCGGTGCACCCGGAGACCGGGCGCATGATCGTCATCGAGATGAACCCGCGCGTGTCCCGGTCCTCGGCGCTCGCGTCGAAGGCCACCGGCTTCCCGATCGCCAAGATCGCGGCCAAGCTCGCCATCGGGTACACCCTCGACGAGATCCCCAACGACATCACCAAGGAGACCCCGGCCAGCTTCGAGCCCGCGCTCGACTACGTCGTGGTCAAGGTGCCGCGGTTCGCCTTCGAGAAGTTCCGGGGCGCCGACGGCACGCTCACCACGCACATGAAGTCGGTGGGCGAGGCCATGGCCATCGGCCGGTCCTTCCCCGAGGCGCTCCAGAAGGCCCTGCGCTCGCTGGAGAAGAAGGGCTCGTCCTTCTCCTGGGCCGGCGAGCCCGGCGACCGGGAGGAGCTGCTGCGGCGCGCCGCGACCCCGCACGACGGCCGGCTGCGCACCGTGCAGCAGGCCATGCGCGCCGGCGCCACGGTCGAGGACCTGTACGCCGCCACGCGGATCGACCCGTGGTTCCTGGACCAGATCGCGGCGCTCGACGAGATCGCCCGCGCGGTCGCCGCGTCCCCGGCCGACCCGTCGGTGCTGGCCGAGGCCAAGCGGCACGGGTTCAGCGACGCGCAGCTCGGCGAGATCACCGGGCGCTCGGAGGAGGAGGTCCGCGCGCTGCGGCACTCCCTGGGCCTGCGGCCCGTCTACAACACGGTGGACACCTGCGCCGCCGAGTTCGCCGCGCGCACGCCGTACCTCTACTCGACCTACGACGAGGAGACCGAGGTCCCGCGCGGCGACCGCGAGAAGGTCATCATCCTCGGCAGCGGGCCCAACCGCATCGGGCAGGGCATCGAGTTCGACTACGCCTGCGTGCACGCGTCGTTCGCGCTGGCCGAGGCCGGCTACGAGACCGTCATGGTCAACTGCAACCCCGAGACCGTCTCGACCGACTACGACACCTCCGGCCGGCTCTACTTCGAGCCGCTGACGCTGGAGGACGTCCTGGAGGTCGTGCACGCCGAGCAGGAGACCGGCCCGGTCGCGGGCGTGATCGTGCAGCTCGGCGGGCAGACGCCGCTGGGCCTGGCGCAGGCGCTCAAGGACGCGGGCGTGCCGGTCGTGGGCACCTCGCCGGAGTCGATCCACCTGGCCGAGGAGCGCGGCGCGTTCGGGCGGGTGCTGGCCGAGGCCGGGCTGCCCGCGCCGAGGCACGGCACCGCCACCGACGTGGCCGGGGCGCTGGAGATCGCGAACGAGATCGGGTACCCCGTGCTCGTCCGGCCGTCCTACGTCCTCGGCGGCGCCGGCATGGCCATCGTGTACGACGACGAGACGCTCTCGACGTACATGGAGCGCGCGGGGGCCGCGAGCGACCACCCGGTGCTCGTGGACAAGTTCCTCGACGAGGCCATCGAGATCGACGTGGACGCGCTCTACGACGGGTCCGAGCTGTACCTCGGCGGCGTCATGGAGCACATCGAGGAGGCCGGGATCCACTCCGGCGACTCCGCGTGCGCGCTCCCGCCGATCACCCTGGGCCGCGCCGACATCGACCGCATCCGCGCCGCCACCGAGGCCATCGCCGCCGGGGTGGGCGTCCGCGGGCTCCTGAACGTCCAGTACGCCCTGTCCGCGGGCGTCCTGTACGTCCTGGAGGCCAACCCGCGCGCGAGCCGTACGGTGCCGTTCGTGTCCAAGGCCACGGCGGTGCCGCTGGCCAAGGCGGCCGCCCGCGTCACGATGGGCGCCACGATCGCCTCGCTGCGGGCCGAGGGCATCCTCCCGGCCGAGGGCGACGGCGGCACGCTGCCGCTGGACGCGCCGATCGCCGTCAAGGAGGCCGTGCTGCCGTTCAACCGGTTCAGCGGCGTGGACACCGTCCTGGGGCCGGAGATGCGGTCCACGGGCGAGGTCATGGGCATCGACGAGGTCTTCGGCACCGCCTACGCCAAGTCCCAGTCCGCGGCGTACGGCGAGCTGCCCACCAAGGGCCGCGCCTTCGTCTCGGTCGCCAACCGCGACAAGCGCTCGGCGATCTTCCCGGTGAAGGCGCTGGCCGACCTGGGCTTCGAGATCCTGGCCACCGAGGGCACCGCCGAGGTGCTGCGCCGCAACGGCGTCCGCGCCACGGTCGTGCGCAAGCACAGCGCCGGGCCCGGCGAGGACGGCGAGCCCACGATCGTGCGCCGGATCCTCGACGGCGAGGTGGACCTGATCATCAACACCCCGTTCGGCAGCCCCGGCCAGTCCGGCCCCCGCCTGGACGGTTACGAGATCCGCACCGCGGCCGTCCTGCGCGGCGTCCCGTGCGTGACGACGGTCCAGGGCCTCGCGGCCGCCGTACAGGGCATCCAGGCCATCGTGCGCGGCGACGTGGGCGTCCGCTCCCTCCAGGAGCACGCCGCCCGCCTCCGCGGCGCCTGAGGCGCCCCGCCCCTCCCGCGGGTCACGCGGTCGCGCGCGGGCCGTGCCCGGGGACCGCGTGACCACCGCGGGGAGGGGCCGCCCGCCGCTCCGGCCGTCGCGCCGATCATGCCGTTCGGTCACAGGATGTGATCAAAACCGCATGATCGGCGCGGGGTGGGCGCGGTGAGGGCGGGGATTGGCAAATGGCGCTGCGTGGGCGCTGGCCCGAGTACGTGTTCAGCGGGCAGTCTGGGGGATGGGGCTGGGCTGACGGAGGTGAGGGCGACGGTCGCTACGCCGGTTCGGGTGACGGGCACCGTGCTGACGATTCGGCAGGTGGACGCCTACCACGCGATGACCGTGGTGGCGCCCGCGATCGCCGAGCGCTTCCGGCCGGGCCAGTTCGTGGCGATCTCCGTGGGGGGAACGGGTTCTCCCATGCTGATGCGGCGCGGCCTGCCCATCCACGACGTCAAGCCCGACTACGGCGGCACGGTCGAGTTCGTGTTCCCCGCGGACCTGCCGGGGGCGGGCTGGCTCGCCGAGCGCCGGGTGCGCGACTCGCTCGACCTGGTGGGGCCGCTCGGCCGGCCCTTTCCCGTGCCGCGCGACCCCGTCCACTGCGTGCTCGTCGGCAGCGGGTACGGCTCGGCGGGCCTCTTCATGCTCGCCGACCGGCTCCAGCAGCGCGGCAGCCGGGTGGACTTCGTGCTCGGGGCGACCTCGGCCGACCGCGTGTTCGGGGCGCTGCGGGCCCGCCGCATGGGGCAGACCGCGACGCTCGCGACCGAGGACGGCTCGCTCGGCGTCCGCGGCCGGGTTACCGACGTGCTGCCGCAGGTCATCGAGGACGCGCGCGGCGACGTGGTGTACGCCTGCGGGCCCATGGCGATGCTGCGGACGGTGGCGGCGGTGGCGACCGAGTTCGCCATCCCGTCGCAGGTGGCGGTGCGCGAGATCGTGGGCTGCGGCACCGGGGTGTGCATGTCCTGCGTGCTGCCCGTGATCGGGGAGGACGGGATCACCCGCATGGTGCGGAGCTGCGTCGAGGGCCCGGTGTTCCGGGGCGAGCGGCTGCGCTTCGACGACGTGGGCACGATCCCGTTCGACGCGCTCGGCGCCCCCGGGGCGCGCGGCCCTGTGGAGGGGTTCCGTGAGCGCTGACATGCGGACCCGGCTCTCCCACGTGGAGCTGCCGAACCCGATCCTGACCGCCGCCGGGTGCGGCGGCTCGGGCCGGGAGCTGTCGGTCTTCTACGACGTGTCCCGGCTCGGCGCCCTGACCACCCCCTCGATCACGCTGGCCCCCAGGGCGGGCAGGCCCACCCCGCGCACCGCCGAGACGCCCTCGGGCGTCCTGAACGCCGTGGGGGCGCAGGGGCCGGGCGTGGACGCCTTCCTGACGTCCGACCTGCCCTGGCTGCTCCAGCAGGGCGCGCGGGCGGTGGTCTCGATCGCGGGCGGCTCGGTGGCCGAGTTCGTCGAACTGGCCAAGCGCCTCACCGAGCAGCCAGGGGTCAGCGTCCTGGAGGTGAATCTTTCCTGGCCCAGCATGGAGGACCGGGGGAGGCCCTTCGCGGCCGACGCGAGCGCGAGCGCCGAGGTCATCACGGCCGTGCGCGCCGCCGCCCGCTTCGACGTGCCGGTGTTCGCCAAGCTCGCCCCGGACGTGCCCGACGTCGTCGCGATCGCCCGCGCGTGCGTCGCCGCGGGCGCCGAGGGCCTGTCCCTGATCAACACCGTGCCGGGCATGGCGATCGACGTCGACGCCGCCCGCCCGGCGCTCGCGGCCGTGACCGGGGGGCTGTCCGGGCCCGCCGTACGGCCCCTTGCCGTAAGGTGCGTCTGGCAGGTCCACGCCGCCCTCCCCGGCGTGCCCATCGTGGGCATGGGCGGCGTCATGACCGGCAGGGACGCCCTGGAGCTCATCCTGGCGGGCGCCTGCGCGGTCGCCGTGGGCACGGCCAACTTCCAGGACCCCTTCGCCTGCCCGCGCATCCTGCGCGAGCTGGAGGAGGCCCTGACGGCCCGGGGGATCGAACGGGCCGCCGAGGCGATCGGCCTCGCCCACCGCCCCTCCGAGCGACAGCCCCGCTGAACCGGGCGCGCGGCAAGCGCGCCCGCCGACGACAGACGCCCCGGCGCTCGCCGGGGCGAGGAAACACACCGAAAGGCACCGAAGTGAGCTCGCCCGCGCCGATCGCCGTGGCCCTGGACGCCCCCGACCTGGAGACCGCCGCCACCTGGGCAGGTCTGGTCACCCCGCACGTCAGCACCGTCAAGGTGGGCCTGGAGCTGTACCTTCGCTACGGCCCGGACGTGATCGCCTCCGTCCGGGGCGCCAGCGGGGTCCAGGTCTTCCTCGACCTGAAGCTGCACGACATCCCGAACACCGTCGCCGGGGCGGCCCGGGCCGTGGCCCGCCTGCGGCCGTCGTACCTGACCGTCCACGCGGCCGGAGGGGCCGCGATGATCCGCGCCGCGGCCGAGGCCGCGCCGCAGACCCAGATCGCCGCCGTGACGGTCCTGACGTCCATCTCCGAGCCCGATCTGGAGGCGGTCGGGTTCCTGGGCCCGGCCCGCGACGCCGTGCGCCGCCTGGCCGTCCTGGCGGTCGGCGCGGGCGCGCGGGCGCTCGTGTGCTCGCCGCACGAGGTCGCCGCCGTGCGCGCCGAGGTCGGCCCGCAGATCACGCTCATCACCCCCGGAGTGCGCCCCGCCGGCGCGGACACGCAGGACCAGGTGCGCGTGGCCACGCCCGAGGAGGCGCTCGCCAACGGCGCCGACCTCCTCGTCATCGGCCGCCCGATCACCGGCGCGGCCGATCCGGGCGCCGCCGCGGCCGCCATCGCCGCCGCGATCCGCCGCACCCCGGCCGCCCCCGCCCGCTGACGCCGGGCCCGCGTCCTGGGGCGTGCGGCCCCCGCCGCCGCGCGCCCCGGGACGCCGTGGCCCTTCCGCGCCCGCGCCACGCCGCGAGGCGTCCGGCACGCCATCCGGGCGGCCCACGCCGCGCGGGCGGTCGCCCCGCGTGAGCCGTACGGCAAGGCGCGCAGCGGTCACGCCACGCGGGCCGTACGAGCCACGCGAGCCGTCACCGAGCGCGAGCCGTACGGCATGCCGCGCGCGCCCGGGACGCCGGAGCCCCAGGGCAGGGGCGCGCGGCGAGGCCGCCGGGCGGCTTCGATCTTGTAATTGTGCCCGAAGCCCGGAGTGATCGGGTCATGGGGGTCCGCCCGGGCGGGCCGGGGGCGAACCGGTGTCCTCCGGCGTGTCGTCGGCGTGTCGCGACACGCCGAGCCAGAAGCCCGCGTTGGGCGTCTGGCTCGGGAAAACGTCTTCAAGAGGCCGTTTTCATCGACACAGCGTAACGGAACCGCTCCACCGAGTCATGAAGTAGATTTTGTGATGAGAGAAACAGGTCTTGACGTTGCCTGACAGGGCATAGAGCAGCTAGTTTCCCCTCCCGTCCGAGTACATCGACAGAAATTCGAGGTGACCCGGCGTGGCTCTTCCTCCCCTGACCCCTGAGCAGCGCGCCGCAGCCCTTGAGAAGGCTGCCAAGGCCCGCCGAGAGCGTGCCGAGGTCAAGAACCGGCTCAAGCACGGTGCGGTTTCTCTGGCTGAGGTGCTCAAAGATGGGCAGGCCGACGACGTCATCGGCAAGATGAAGGTGTCGGCGCTTCTCGAGTCGCTCCCCGGCGTGGGCAAGGTCCGTGCCAAGCAGATCATGGAGCGGCTCGGCATCGCCGAGTCCCGCCGCGTGCGGGGTCTCGGCGCGAACCAGCGGTCCGCTCTGGAGCGCGAGTTCGGCGGCGGCGACCGCTGAGCCGCAACGAATTCGGGGGGTAGCAGGGTGACCGAGGTGTCCTGGCCTGAACGGGGCCGTACCGACTCCGGCGCAGGTGGGACGAATCGCGATCCCGGCATGCCCCCGACTCGCCTGACGGTCCTCTCGGGGCCGTCGGGCGTGGGCAAGTCCACGGTCGTCACCGAGCTCCGGCGGGCACACCCCGAGGTGTGGCTGTCGGTCTCGGTGACGACCAGGGCTCCCCGCCCGGGTGAGACCCACGGCGTGGAGTACTACTTCGCCGACGACGCCGAGTTCGACCGCATGGTCGAGGCCGGCGAGCTGCTGGAGTGGGCCGAGTTCGCGGGCAACCGTTACGGCACGCCCCGCAGGGCCGTCGAGGAGAAGCTCGCGGCCGGGGTGCCGACGCTGCTGGAGATCGACCTCCAGGGCGCGCGGCAGGTCCGCGAGGTCATGCCCGAGGCCCGGTTCGTCTTCCTCGCGCCTCCCTCGTGGGAGGAGCTGGTGCGCCGGCTCGTCGGGCGCGGCACCGAGCCGCCCGAGGTGATCGAACGCCGCCTGGAGGCCGCCCGCGAGGAGCTGGCCGCCGAGAAGGAGTTCGACGTCACCCTGGTCAACACGTCCGTCCAGGACGTGTTGCTGCGGCTGATAACCTTGGTGACCGCGGCGTCGGAGGACGTCGCTCCAGCATCCGCGCATCATCAAGGAAAGGTCTGACGTGGCAGGCATTGCCCCGGTTGCCGAAGGCATCACCAACCCGCCGATCGACTCGCTCCTTGAGGTCGTCGACAGCAAGTACAGCCTCGTGATCATGGGCGCCAAGCGCGCGCGCCAGATCAACGCCTACTACTCCCAGCTCGGCGAGGGCCTGCTGGAGTACGTCGGCCCGCTCGTGGAGACCCACGCGCAGGAGAAGCCCCTGTCGATCGCGCTCCGCGAGGTCCGCGAGGGTCTGCTCACCTCCGAGCCCATCGAGGGCTAGTTGCCCCAGGTCGTCCTCGGCGTCAGCGCCGGAATCGCCGCCTACAAGGCGTGCGAGCTGCTGCGGCTCTTCACCGAGTCCGGGCATGACGTCCAGGTGATCCCGACGCGCGACGCGCTCAAGTTCGTCGGCGCGCCCACCTGGGAGGCGCTGTCCGGCCGCCCGGCCGCCACCGACGTGTGGGAGAACGTCCACGAGGTCCCGCACGTCCGCATCGGCAAGAACGCCGACCTCGTCGTCGTCGCCCCCGCGACGGCCGACACGCTCGCCCGCGCCGCCCACGGCCTGGCGAACGACCTGCTCACGAACACCCTGCTCACCGCGCGCTGTCCCATCGTGTTCGCCCCGGCGATGCACACCGAGATGTGGGAGCACCCGGCCACGCGGGCGAACGTCGCCACCCTGCGCTCACGCGGCGCCATCGTGATCGACCCCGCGTCCGGCCGCCTCACCGGCGCGGACACCGGCCCGGGCCGGCTGCCCGACCCCTCCGCGATCTTCGAGACCTGCCTGGCCGTGCTGCGCGGCGCGCCGCGCGACCTGGAGGGCCGCCACGTCGTCGTCTCCGCCGGGGGCACCCGCGAGGCCATCGACCCCGTCCGCTTCATCGGCAACCGCTCCTCGGGGCTGCAGGGGTACGCCCTGGCGCGCACGGCCGTCGCCCGCGGCGCGACCGTGACCCTGGTGGCGGCGAACGTCGCCCTGCCCGACCCGGCCGGGGCGCGCGTGGTGCGCGTGGAGTCGGCGCTGGAGCTGCGCGAGGCGGTCGTCGGGGCGGCGGCGTCGGCGGACGCGGTCGTGATGGCCGCGGCGGTCGCCGACTTCCGCCCGGTCTCCCGGGCCGAGAGCAAGATCAAGAAGACGGCCGCCGGTCCCGCGCCGATCGAGCTCGCCGAGAACCCCGACATCCTCGCGGAGATCTCCGCCGCCCGGCCCCGCCCCGGCCAGGTGATCGTGGGCTTCGCCGCCGAGACCGACGACGTGCTCGCCAACGGGCAGGCCAAGCTCGCCCGCAAGGGCTGCGACCTCCTCGTCGTCAACCAGGTCGGCCCGGGCCTGGCCTTCGGCACCCCCGACAACGCCGCCACCATCCTGGTCGCGGGCGGTGACCCGGTCGAGGTCCCCCGCGGCCCCAAGGACACCCTGGCCGACGCCGTCTGGAACCTGGTCGCCCCCCGCCTGTGACCCCTCCCGCCCCCGCGCGGGCCGTACGGCGGGCGCCCGCCGTACGCGATCTCGAGAAGCCCGATCCGGGGGCGGGGAGGCCGGGAAGCCCGGCGGGGACGGGGTTCACGCGGTCCCCGCGGGGTACCGCGCCGCGCGCGGGCGGGTGTCCGGTTTGGGGGAGGGATACGCGGCGGCCTGGGCTTTGGGGCTAAACTCGGGCCAGCATCGTGGGTAGATCTCCGTCACGGCGGAGGCTCGCCCCCCGGAGAATCGCCAGCAGCCGCTGCATGAGGAGCTTCCCAGTTGTCCCGTCGCCTGTTCACCTCGGAGTCTGTCACCGAGGGTCACCCCGACAAGATGGCAGACCAGATCAGTGACGCGATCCTCGACGCCATGCTCAAGGACGACCCGAAGAGCCGGGTCGCAGTCGAGACGATGATCACGACCGGCCAGGTCCACGTCGCCGGCGAGGTGACGACCGAGACCTACATCGACATCCCCGGGGTCATCCGCGAGAAGATCCTGGAGATCGGCTACGACGGGTCCAAGAAGGGCTTCGACGGCGCCTCCTGCGGCGTGTCGGTGTCCATCGGCGCGCAGTCGCCGGACATCGCCCAGGGCGTGGACGACGCCTACGAGATCCGCGAGGGCGAGGGCGCCGACGACCTCGACCGCCAGGGCGCCGGCGACCAGGGCCTCATGTTCGGCTACGCCTGCCGCGAGACCCCCGAGCTGATGCCGCTGCCGATCACGCTGGCCCACCGGCTCGCCCGCCGGCTCTCCGAGGTGCGCAAGAGCGGCACGGTGCCCTACCTGCGCCCCGACGGCAAGACCCAGGTCACGATCGAGTACGACGGCGACCGCGCCGTCCGCCTCGACACCGTCGTCGTGTCCACCCAGCACGCTCCCGAGATCAACCTCAAGGAGATGCTGACCCCGGACATGAAGGAGCACGTGGTCGACCCGGTGCTGGCCGGCCTGGAGCTCGACACCGAGGGTTACCGCCTGCTGGTGAACCCGACCGGCCGCTTCGAGATCGGCGGCCCGATGGGCGACGCCGGCCTCACCGGCCGCAAGATCATCATTGACACCTACGGCGGCATGGCCCGCCACGGCGGCGGCGCCTTCTCCGGCAAGGACCCGTCCAAGGTGGACCGCTCGGCCGCCTACGCCATGCGCTGGGTCGCCAAGAACGTCGTCGCGGCCGGCCTCGCCGACCGCTGCGAGGTCCAGGTCGCCTACGCCATCGGCAAGGCCCAGCCCGTCGGCCTCTTCGTCGAGACCTTCGGCACCGAGAAGATCCCGGTCACCAAGATCCAGGACGCCGTCCTCCAGGTCTTCGACCTGCGGCCCGCCGCGATCATCCGCGACCTGGACCTCCTCCGCCCGATCTACTCGCCGACGGCGGCCTACGGCCACTTCGGCCGCGAGGAGCCGAACTTCTCCTGGGAGCTCACCAACCGCGCCGACGCCCTGCGCCAGGCCACCGGCGTCTGAGCCGCCCCCTCGTCCCGCGTACGACGGCCGTCCCCGCCCCGGGGACGGCCGTCGCCGTCTCCACGCCCCGCCCTCCGGCGCCGGGGCCCGCGGGACTCCGGGGCTGAGGGGTTCCGGGGGCGAGGGGCTCCGGGGCTGAGTGCCCTGTAAGAGCCCCGGAAACGCGGGACTCCCCGCGCGCCGGGGCGCACGGGGAGTCCGGGTGACCGGGCGAGGCCGGGATCAGCTGTAGAAGGTGCGGGAGCCGCGGCTCACCGTGGTGCCGCGCTCGCCCCAGTAGGTCCGGACGGTGGCGCGGTACTGGGTGTCCTCGTACGCGGTCGCCAGGCTCCGGCAGGTGCTGCCCGGGTTGCCGTAGGAGTTGTTGTAGTCCTTCCACGTGTAGGAGGGGCCACCGCCGTTGACCGGGGCGAGCTGCACCTCGACCCAGCGCGGGCCCTCCGTGTTGAAGGCCTGGGCGCAGATCTGGTCCGTGCTGTCGTTGTAGACGACCTGGCCGTCACCGACGTTCCAGGTGAACGAGGCGGCCGAGGCCGGCTGCGCGAGGAGCAGGCTCCCGGCCATCACACCGATGCCCGCCACAGCCGTCTTGATCAGGTTCTTCATCATTACCCCTCTCGTTGGAACGGTTCGCGGCGCCGCTGTCGTCGATCTTGTGTCGCCGCGTGCCCGGAGGGGAAGGGGACCGACCGATTGTTCGCTTTCCGGCCGCCCAAAGATAGGAATCCGGTAGCCGCGCGGTCCCGGTGAACCCGCGCCCCGGCACCGGGTCCGAAGGCCGGTCCCGGGGCGCCCGCGCTCCCGTGATCCCTCGTCCCCGCAGGTCCCGGGCCCGGACCGGATCGGGTGGTGCGGGGGGTCTGGTATCACAGGGGGGTGAGCGAGCCCACGTCCCAGCCCGGAGCCCAGGAGGCGCTGCTCGCCGTGCCCGAGGGGGGCCGGGCGAAGGGCGCGGCGCGCGAGGGGCGCGTCGCGGGCGGGCGGGCCGCCCGGGCCGGCGGGCCGGGCGGCGAGGTCGCGGCCGAGCTGCCCGTGGCGCGGGTCGTGGTGGACACGCAACTGCCCCACCTCGACCGGCCCTTCGACTACCTCGTGCCCGCGTCGCTCGCGGAGGCCGCCGTCCCCGGATGCCGGGTGCGGGTGCGGTTCGCCGGCAAGCTCGTGGACGGGTTCCTGCTGGAGCGGGCGGCCGAGAGCGGGCACGACGGGCGGCTGGCCCGGCTGGAGCGCGTCATCTCGCCCGAGCCCGTGCTGACGCCCGAGATCGCCGCGCTGGCCCGCGAGGTCGCCGACCGCTACGCCGGCACGCTCGCCGACGTGCTCCGCCTCGCCGTGCCCCCGCGCCACGCCCGCGTCGAGGCCGAGGCCGCCCGGGCCGCCGCCCAGGCCGCCGGGCCCGTACGGCCGGAGGCCGCCGCCGGCGACGCCGTACCGGGGGAGCGCCCGGGCGGCGGCGCGCGGCCGGGCGGGGATCCGGGGCCGGCGCAGGAGGAGGACGGGGAGCGCGGTCCGGAGCCCGGGGCGGACGCCGCGCGGGCGGAGGACGTCGCGCCGCCCGGGCCGGGGCCGTGGGCCGAGTACCCCGCGGGGGCGTCGTTCCTGCGCGCGCTGGCCGAGGGCCGCGGGCCGCGCGCGGTGTGGACGGCGCTGCCCGGCGGATGGGCCGAGGCCGTGGCCGTCGCCGTCCGGGCGACCCTCGCCGGGGGGCGCGGCGCCGTCGTCGTGGTGCCCGACGGGCGGGACGTCGCGCTCGTGGACGAGGCGCTGCGGGGCACGGGGCACGTCGCGCTGACCGCCGACCTGGGCCCCGCCGAGCGGTACCGGCGGTGGCTGAAGGTGCTGCGCGGGCAGGCGCGGGCCGTCGTGGGGACCCGCGCGGCCATGTTCGCGCCGGTCAGGGACCTGGGGCTGGCCGTGATCTGGGACGACGGGGACGACCTGCACGCCGAGCCGCACGCGCCCTACCCGCACGCCAGGGAGGTGCTGGGGCTGCGGGCGCACCGGGCGGGGGCGGGCATGCTCGTCGGCGGGCACGCGCGCACGGCCGAGGGGACGCAGCTCGTCGCCTCCGGATGGGCGCACGCGATCACGCCGGACCGTTCCAGGCTGCGGGCGCGGGCCCCCCGGGTGGTGCCGCTGGGCGACGACGCGGAGCTGGCCCGGGACGGGGCCGCCCGCGCGGCGCGGCTGCCCACCATGGCCTGGCGGGCGCTGAAGTCGGGCCTGGAGAAGGGGCCCGTCCTCGTGCAGGTGCCGCGCCGGGGCTACCTGCCCGCGCTCGCCTGCCGGCGGTGCCGGGCCGCCGCCCGCTGCGCGCACTGCCGGGGCCCGCTGGCGCTCAGAGGCGGGCACGCCGCGCCGTACTGCCGCTGGTGCGGGCGCATCGAGGGCGCCTTCCGCTGCCCCTCCTGCGGCGGGCACCACGTGCGCGCGGTGGTCGTGGGCGCCCGCCGTACGGCCGAGGAGCTGGGGCGGGCCTTCCCGAGCACGAAGGTGCGGACCTCGGGGCGGGACGCGGTGGTCGACCGGGTCGGGCCCGAGCCCGCGCTGATCGTGGCGACGCCGGGGGCCGAGCCGGTGGCCGAGGGCGGCTACGCGGCGTGCGTGCTGCTGGACGGCTGGGCGCTGCTCGGCCGGCCCGACCTGCGCGTCAACGAGGAGGCGCTGCGGCGCTGGCTCAACGCGGGCGCGCTGGCCCGGCCCGGCGCGCCGCTGGTGGTGCTCGCGGACGGCGCGCTGCCGGTGGTGCAGGCGCTGCTGCGGTGGGACCCGGTCACGCACGCCGAGCGGGAGCTGGCCGACCGCGCCGAGCTGGGCTTCCCCCCGGCGGTGCGGATGGCCACCCTGACCGGCTCGCCCGAGGGCGTGCGCGACCTGCTGACGGAGGTACGGCTGCCGCCCGAGGCGCAGGTGCTCGGGCCGGTGCCGGTCGGCGAGGCGGGACAGGAACGCGCGCTCGTCCGGGTGCCGCGCTCCGCCGGGACCGCCCTGGCGCGCGCGCTGAAGGGGGCCTCCGGCGTGCGGTCGGCGCGGAAGGCCCCCGAGGTCGTGCGCGTGCGGATCGACCCGCTGGACCTCATCTGACGCACGCGCGCCCCCGTCTGACGATAGGTTCGGTGGTCGCGACGACGTACGCCGGGACGGAGGGGCGGAAGATCGGATGACGGCTGAGCTGGCGCGGGGCGTGCTGCGTGTGCCGCTGGTGGAGGACGCCTGGCGGCTCGCGGTGTGGACGGGGGAACGGCCGCTGACCCCCGCCGGGGTGCTGAGCGCCGGGGACGCCGCCGAGGCCGTGCGCACGCTCGGCCTGCGCTTCCCCGCCGACGAACTGGCCCGCCCCCGCCCGCCCCACGTGCTCTGGGTGGTCGTGGTCAACACCCGCCTGGTCCGCGTCGAGCGCGGCGTCGCCCGCCCCGGCCCCCGCGTCGGCGAGCTGGCCGTGGGCGAGCCCGACAAGCTCCTGGCCTTCTGGGACGAGGTCGTCATGGACGTGCTCGACCGCGCCGACTTCGGCCTCACCGGCTCCGCCGAGATCGACGCCGGGCTCGTGGACCTCCTGACCATGCTGTACGCCGAGGGGGAGCCGGTCCCGGTCGCCCGCCTCGGCCACCCGGAGGCCATCGACCAGGCCCTCGACGTCCTCGCGTACTGCGGCCTCGTCGGCCGCGCCGCCACCGGCGTGGGCCTGACCCCCCTCGGGCGCACCGCCGTACGCGCCGAACTCCGCCGCGCCTTCACGGCCCCCGGGTCCTGACCCCCGGGGCCGCGTCACCCGCCCGCGCGGGGCCGGCCGCGGGATCGACAGGCCGCGCCGGGTCCGGGGGAGGTTCCCCGGGCGGCCCGGCGGGTGGATGATCCGGGGAGGGACGGCGGCGGGAGGAGGAGCGCGGTGCTCGAGGTGATCGGTTCGGGGCACGGGCGGACGGGCACGGACTCGCTGCGGCGGGCGCTGGACTTGCTCGGGTTCGGGCCGACGTACCACATGAAGGAGGTCATCGGGCGGCCCGAGCGGTACCGGCACTGGATCGACGTCGCGCGGGGGAGGCCGGTGGACTGGGAGGAGGTGTTCCGGGGGTACCGCTCGACCACCGACTTCCCGGCCGGGGCGTACTGGCGGCCGCTGATGGAGCGGTATCCGGACGCGAAGGTGGTGCACACCACCCGCGACCCGGAGGAGTGGTACGAGAGCGCGCGGAAGACGATCTTCCGGATCCCGCTGCTGACGCGGCGCCCGGTCGCCGGCCCGCCGCTGCGCGCGCTGGTCACGCTGCACCCGACGCCGCGCGGGCTGTTCTCGATGATGGACGCCGTGGGGCGCGACATCGGGATGACCCGCTTCGACCGCGAAGGGGCCATCGCGTGGTTCGTCGCGCACAACGAGGCCGTCCTGGCGGGGGTGCCCGCCGACCGCCTCCTGGTCTACGACGTACGGCAGGGCTGGGAGCCGCTGTGCGCGTTCCTCGGCGTCCCGGTGCCGGACGCGCCCTTCCCGCGCGGGAACGACGCCCGCGAGTTCCGCCGCCGGTTCCTCCGCGTCCTGGCCGGCGGGCGCATGAGGTGAGGCCGTGATGTGAGACCGCGATGTGAGGCCGCGATGTGAGGCCGTGGTGTGAGGCCGTGGTGTGAGGCCGTGCGGCGCGGCCCAGGCCGCCGAGGGAGGCGCGGCGGGGCGTTCGCGGGACCGTAGACTTGGGGGCGTTCCGACGTACGACCGTGAAACGGAGCCCCCGTGGCCATCCAGGAGATCCGCCTGTTCGGCGATCCCGTGCTGCGCACCCCCGCGGAGCCGGTGAAGACCTTCGACAAGGAGCTGCGCAAGCTCGTCAAGGACCTCACCGACACGATGCTGGACGCGCCCGGGGCCGGGCTGGCCGCGCCGCAGATCGGCGTGGGCCTGCGGGTCTTCACCTACTACGTGGACGACCAGCTCGGGCACCTGATCAACCCCGACCTGAACCTCTCCGAGGACATCGAGGAGGACGACGAGGGCTGCCTGTCCATCCCCGGGCTGGCGTTCAGGACCCCGCGGGCGATCAGCGCGGTCGCCAAGGGCTTCAACATGTACGGTGAACCCGTCACCATCGAGGGCACCCACCTGCTGGCGCGCTGCGTGCAGCACGAGACCGACCACCTCGACGGCATCCTGTTCATCGACCGGCTCGACCCCGAGCAGCGCAAGGCCGCGATGAGGGCGATCCGCGAGGCGGAGTGGTCCGGGCTGAGCGCGCCGACGGTCAAGTTCTCGCCGCACTCCACCCAAGGGAAGGCGCTGTAACCGTTGCGTCTGGTCTTCGCCGGGACACCCGAGATCGCCCTGCCCGCCCTCGAAGCGCTGCTCGAGTCCGAGCGGCACGAGGTGGTCGCCGTCGTCACCCGCCCCGACGCCCCCGCGGGGCGCGGGCGCAGGCTGCTGCCGAGCCCGGTCGGGGCGCGCGCGGCCGAGGCGGGCCTGGAGGTGCTCAAGCCGGCCAAGGCGCGGGACCCGGAGTTCCTCGACCGGCTGCGTGAGATCGCCCCGGACGCCTGCCCCGTGGTGGCCTACGGCGCGATCCTGCCGCAGGTCGCGCTGGACATCCCCCGCCACGGGTGGATCAACCTGCACTTCTCCCTGCTGCCGGCGTGGCGCGGCGCGGCCCCCGTGCAGCACGCGATCCTGCACGGCGACGAGATCACCGGCGCGACCACGTTCCAGATCGTCAAGGAGCTGGACGCGGGGCCCGTCTACGGCGTGACCACCGAGACCATCCGCCCGACCGACACCAGCGGCGAGCTGCTGGGCCGCCTCGCCGTGTCCGGCGCGGGCCTGCTCGCCGCCACGCTCGACGGCATCGCCGACGGCGCGCTGGAGGCCCGGCCACAGCCCGCCGAGGGCGTCTCGCTCGCCCCGAAGCTGGAGGTGGACGACGCCCGCGTGGACTGGACGGCCCCCGCGATGCGCGTGGACCGGCTGATCCGCGCCTGCACCCCGGCCCCCGGCGCGTGGACGACGTTCCGCGACACCCGGATCAAGCTGGGCCCGGTGCGCCCGCGCCCCGACATCCCCGGCCCCGGCAACGACCTGGGCTCCGGCTCCGGCTGCAACGGCCTGGAGCCCGGCCGCGTGGCCGTCGGCAAGAACTCCGTCCTGATCGGCACCGGCACCCACCCGGTCGAGCTGGGCGAGGTCCAGCCGCAGGGCAAGCGCCGCATGACCGCCGCCGAATGGGCCCGCGGCACCCGCCTCACCGACGACGACCGACTGGCCTGATCACATCATGAACCACCGAGGCGACCGCCCCACCCGCCGCGCGAACACGAATCGCGACCGCGGCGCGACCGACCGCGACACCCCGCGCCGCGACACCCCGCGCCGCGACACCCCGCGCCGTGACACCGGGCGCGGCGACACCCCGCGCCGGGACCGGGACACCCCCCGCTCCGGCGGTACGGCGGGCGGCCGCGCCGACACGCGCGAGGACGCCACCGGCGGCACTCCCGGCCGCGCGGGCGCGGGGGAGGGCCGGGCCCGCGGCCGTACCGGATCGGGCGCGCCGGGTCCGCGCGCGGGCTCGGGCCGTGCGGGCCGCGGCGGCAAGGCCGGGGGCCGGACGCCGCGCGACCCGGCCAGGGAGGCGGCGTTCGACCTGCTGCGGGCGGTGGACGAGCGGGACGCGTACGCCAACCTGCTGCTGCCGGGGCTGCTGCGCGAGCGCGGGATCGGCGGCCGGGACGCGGCCTTCGCGACCGAGCTGGCCTACGGGACGCTGCGCGGGCTGGGGACCTACGACGAGATCATCGCGACGTGCAGCGACCGGCCGCTGCGGAAGATGGACCCGCCGCTGCTGGACGCGCTGCGGCTGGGGGCGCACCAGCTCCTGCGGACCCGCGTCCCCGCCCACGCCGCCGTGAGCGCGACCGTGGACCTGGTACGGCGGCGCGTGGGCCAGGGCCCGGCGAAGTTCGCCAACGCCGTGCTGCGGAAGATCGCGGCGCGGGACCTGGACGCCTGGCTGGACGTCCTCGCCCCGGACGCCGGGCGGGACCCGGTGGGGCACCTCGCGGTGGTGCACAGCCATCCGGAATGGATCGTGTCGGCGCTGCGCGACGCCGTGGGGGCCGGGGAGATCGATGACCTGCTGGCGGCCGACAACGCGCGCCCGCGCGTGACGCTGGTGGCGAGGCCGGGCCTGGCCGAGGTGGACGAGCTGGTCGCCGCCGGGGCCGAGCCGGGGGAGTTCTCCCCGTACGCCGCCTACCTGCCCGAGGGCGATCCGGGGGACATCCCGGCGGTGCGCGAGGGGCGGGCCGCCGTACAGGACGAGGCCAGCCAGCTGGTCGCGCTCGCGCTGGCCCGCGTCCCCGTCGAGGGGGACGACCGGGCCTGGCTGGACATGTGCGCGGGCCCCGGCGGCAAGGCCGGGCTGCTCGGCGCGGTCGCGGCCGGGCGAGGAGCCCGGGTGCTGGGCGCCGACCTGCAGTTCCACCGGGCGCGGATGGCCGGGCGGGCGGCGCGCGGCCCGGCGATCGTGGCCGACGGCGCCGTGCCCGCGTGGCGCGCGGGGGCGTTCGACCGGGTGATCGTGGACGCGCCCTGCACCGGGCTCGGCGCGCTGCGCCGCCGGCCCGAGTCGCGCTGGCGGCGCGACCCCGCCTCGGTCGCGGAGCTGACCCCGGTCCAGCGGCGGCTGCTCGAATCCGGTCTGGACGCCGTGCGGCCGGGCGGGGTCGTGGCCTACGTGACCTGCTCGCCGCACCTGGCCGAGACCCGCGTCGTGGTGTCGGACGTGGCGGAGGCGCGTGGCGACGTGGAGGTGCTGGACGCGCGGGAGTACCTCCCCGAGGTCACCGGCCTCGGGCCGGGGCCGTACGCCCAGTTCTGGCCGCACCGGCACGGCACCGACGCGATGTTCCTCGCGCTGCTCCGCCGAACGGCGGGCTGACGGGGCCGCCCACGCCGGCGGGACGCCCGCGCCCGCGGGCGACGCGGGGGGCCGCCGACTCCGGGCGACGACGTGGGGGAGCCGCCGCTCTTGAACGTGGTTCGGCGGATGTGATCTCGTGGGCCGATGGACCTGCTGGACGGGCTGCGCGAGGCCGAGATCGACCCGATCGTCTGGATCCAGGGATGGGGCGCCTGGCTCGAACCGGTGATGGAGACCGCCTCGTTCTTCGGGACCGAGACGTTCTTCCTGGTGCTGCTGCCGGTGCTCTACTGGTGCGTCAGCCCCGCCGCCGGCCTGCGCGTCGGGCTGATCGTGCTGGTCGCGGGCGGGCTGAACGCGGTGGCCAAGCTCGCCGCGCACGCGCCCCGGCCGTACTGGATCGATCCCCGGGTCCTCCCGCTGTCGGCCGAGTCGTCGTTCGGGATGCCGTCCGGCCACGCCCAGCTCTCGGCGAACGTGTGGGGCGCGGTGGCCGCCCTCACCCGCAGGCGGGCCGCGTGGGCGGGGGCGGCGTCGTTCGCGCTGGTCATCGGCCTGTCGCGGATCTACCTGGGCGTGCACTTCATCTCGGACGTGATCGCCGGGTTCGCGCTCGGGCTGCTGACGCTGTGGGCGTTCCTGGCCCTGGAGGAGCGCGCGGTCGCGTGGTGGCGCGGGCTGGGGACGGCCGGGCGCCTCGCGCTCGCGGCGGGCGTCTCCTGGGGGCTGATCCTGGCGGGCGCGCTGGCCCTGGCGGCGTACGAGGGGTGGCGGCTCCCGGCGACCTGGACGGGCGCCAAGGCCGTGGACCCGGAGAGCCTGGAGAGCCTGATCGCGATGGGCGGGGCGCTGTTCGGCATGCTCGCCGGGGCGGCGTACATGGACCGGCTGGGCTGGTTCGACGCCTCGGGCCCGCTCTGGCGGCGGCTGCTGCGCCTGGTGGTCGGGGCCGCCGGGGTCGCGGTGATCTACGCCGGGCTGAAGGCGGTCCTGCCGGACGGGGACTCGGTCCTGGCCGACGTGCTTCGTTACGCGCGCTACGCCCTGCTCACCCTCTGGGTCCAGCTCGGGGCCCCGCTGCTGTTCCTCCGCCTGGGGCTCGTGGGGCCCGGCGCCCGGTCGATCGCGGCGGAACCGCGCGGATGACCAGGGCCGGGGCGTGCGCGCATGTCCGGCGGAAATAGACTTTCGCATCATGGCAGTACAGATCTCGCCCAGCATCCTGTCCGCGGACTTCGCCCGGCTGGCCGACGAGGCGGCCGCGGTCGCCGGCGCGGCCGACTGGTTGCACGTCGACGTGATGGACAACCACTTCGTGCCGAACCTCACGCTCGGCCTCCCGATCGTCGAGGCGCTGCTCAAGGCGACCTCGTTGCCGCTCGACTGCCACCTGATGATCGAGCAGCCCGAGCGCTGGGCCCCGCAGTACGCCGAGGCGGGCGCGGAAAGCGTGACCATCCACGCCGAGGCCGCCCGCGCCCCCGTGCGCACGCTGCGCGCCATCCGCTCCGCCGGGGCCCGGGCCGGGCTCGCGCTCAACCCCGCAACGGGCGTGGAGCCGTACGAGGACCTGCTGCCCGAGATCGACATGCTGCTGCTGATGACCGTGGAGCCGGGCTTCGGGGGGCAGAGGTTCCTCGACATCGTGCTGCCCAAGATCCGCCGGGCGAGGAGGCTCATCGGCGACCGCGGCGTGTGGCTCCAGGTGGACGGCGGCGTCTCCGCCGAGACCATCGAGCGCTGCGCCGAGGCGGGCGCGGACGTCTTCGTCGCGGGCAACGCCGTCTACGGGGCCGACGACCCCGCCCAGGCCGTCCAGAACCTCCGCGCCCAGGCCGAGCGCGCCACCGCCGCCTCCTGACCACGCCGGCCTCCCCGCCTCCCCCCGTCGTCCGCTCGCCGTACGGCACGCCGCCCGCGCCGTACGGCTTCCGCGTGCCGTACGGCCGTCGCGGCGCGCCCGCCGGGACCCGGTGGCGTTCGCGGCGGGCCGTACCGGAGGGGGATCTTCGGAGTGATCCCGCGTTCGGTAGGGTAAGTAAGCACTTGCATGACCGGTCTGGCGGGAGGGTGAGCATGGCCGAGGACTACGGGCTGTTCGGACCCGGTTCGGTGACCTGGCGGGTGATGGGCGAGCCGATCCAGGTGATCGGCGGGTTCCGGGCGCTGCTGATGCAGGGGCTGCATCCGCGCGCGATGCGGGGCGTGGCGCAGAACTCCTCGCTGATGGACCCCCGTGAGTCCTGGGCGCGGCTCCAGCGGACCGTCGAGTTCGTGCGCGTCCGGACGTACGGCACGCTGCCCGAGGTCGAGCGGGCCGGGGCGCGCGTCCGCAAGATCCACGCGACCCTCACGGCGTACGACCCGGACACCGGCGAGCGGTTCCGCCTCGACGACCCCGACGCCCTGCTGTGGGTGCACGTGGGCGAGGTGGACTCCTACCTCGACGTCGCCCGGCGGGCGGGGGTCCGGCTGAGCGACGAGGACGCCGACGCGTTCGTGGCCGAGTGGCGGCGCGCGGCGCAGGTCGTGGGGCTGGACCCGGCGGACGTGCCCGGCTCGGTGGGGGAGATGCGGGAGTACATCCGCTCGATGCGGCCGAGGCTGTACTTCGTCGACGAGGCCCCGCACCCGCTGCGGCAGTCGGTCAACGCGCCGCTGCCCCGGCGCCTGACCCCGCTGAAGCCGGCGTTCCCGCTGATCACGCTGCTCGGCTTCGCCACCCTGCCCCGCTGGGCGCGCAGGCTGTACGGCCTGCCCGGCAACCCGGTCGGCGACCTGGGCGCCACGCTGGCCCTGTCCGCGCTCCACCGCGGCACGCTCATCCTGCCCGACCGCCTGCGCTACAGCCCCGACTCCCGCCGCGCCCGCGAGCTCACCGCGAGCCTCGCGGGCTGACGGCGCTCATCGGCCCCGGCGCTTCCCAAGCGGGCGCTTGGTAGTTAAAGTGGGGGGTGTGTCGGAGTCCCGAAACGGACGTGGCACACTGAAAGCCGAGCAAGCGTGCTCCGGGGTCGGTGAAATTCCGAACCGGCGGTGACAGTCCGCGACCCGGCCGAATCCATCGGCCGGTGGACCCGGTGAAATTCCGGGACCGACGGTGAAAGTCCGGATGGGAGGCAGCGCGCTCACGGTCGGCGCACCCCTCGGGGAGCGCGGGCCGTGCGTTCTCGTATCACCCCCGGAGCTCGCCGACCTATCGGTTACCGGCGAGTAGGAGGCTCCGGGTGATCAGCACCGCCGAGCGCGACGCGATGCGCCGCGCCATCCGGCTCGCGGCGCTCGGCCGCGGCTCCACCAGTCCCAACCCCGTCGTCGGCTGCGTCGTCCTCACCCCGGACGGCGAGATCGCGGGCGAGGGCCACCACGCGTACGCCGGGGGCCCGCACGCCGAGGTCGCCGCCCTGGCCAGGGCCGGGGAGCGCGCCCGCGGCGGCACCGCCGTCGTCACGCTCGAACCCTGCGCCCACACCGGGCGCACGGGACCGTGCACGTCCGCCCTGCTCGCGGCCGGGATCGCCCGCGTGGTGTACGGCGTGGCCGACCCCAACCCGGTCGCCGCCGGGGGCGCGGACGCCCTGCGCGCGGCCGGCGTCGAGGTCGAGTTCCTGCCCGACCCCGAGGCCGAGCGGGTCAACGCGGCCTGGCTCACCTACGCGCGGGCCCGCCGGCCGCACGTCACCTGGAAGTTCGCCGCGACGCTGGACGGCCGGTCGGCCGCCGCCGACGGCACCAGCCAGTGGATCACCTCCCCGGCCGCCCGGGAGGACGTCCACCGCCTGCGCGCCGAGTCCGACGCGATCGTCGCGGGCGTCGGCACCGTCCTCGCCGACGACCCGCTGCTCACCGCCCGCCCCTCCGGCCGCGCCGCCCGCCGCGCCCCGCTGCGGGTGGTCCTCGACTCGGACGCGCGGACGCCGCTGACCGCGCGGGTGCTCGACGCGCAGGCCCCGACGCTCGTCGCGGTCGCCGAGGACGCCGAGCCCGGCCCGCTGGAGTGCCGGGCGGCGGTGGTACGACTGCCGCGGGCGGCGGGCCGCGGGATCGACCCCGGGGCGCTGCTGGAGGAGCTGTACCGCCGCGAGGTGGTCGGCGTGTTCCTGGAGGGCGGCCCCACGCTCGCCGGGTCGTTCCTGGCGGGGGGCTACGTCGATCGCGTCGTGGCCTACCTCGCCCCCACGCTGCTCGGCTCCGGCCGGGCCGCGCTTGGCGACGCCGGAGTCGCCACCCTCGCCGAGGCGCACCGCCTGCGGATCGAGGACGTCACCCCCGTCGGCCCGGACCTCCGGGTCATCGCCGTCCCCGCGGCGAAGGAAGAGGAGTAACGACATGTTCACCGGAATCGTTGAGGAACTCGGCGAGGTGGTCGCGCTCACGCCGCACGCCGGCGCCGCGCGCCTCGCCGTACGCGGCAAGGTGGTGACCGGCGACGCGAAGCACGGCGACTCGATCTCCGTGAACGGCGTGTGCCTGACCGTCGTGGACGTGGACGCCGACGTGTTCACCGCGGACGTGATCAAGGAGACGCTGGACCGCACGTCGCTGGGGGTGCTCGCGCCCGGCGACCGGGTGAACCTGGAGCGCGCCGTACGCGCCGACCAGCGCCTGGGCGGGCACATCGTGCAGGGCCACGTGGACGGCACGGGGGTGATCGTGTCCCGGGAGCCCGCCGAGCACTGGGACGTGGTGCGGTTCACCCTGCCGGCCGGCCTCAACAGGTACGTGGCCGAGAAGGGCTCGATCGCGGTGGACGGAATCAGCCTGACGGTGGTCGCTGTTGACGACGAGGGGTTCAGCGTGGGGCTGATCCCCACGACGCTCGCCCTCACCACGCTGGGCCACAAGAAGCCCGGCGACCCGGTGAACCTCGAGGTGGACGTCGTCGCGAAGTACGTCGAGAAGCTGGTGACACGGTGAACTGGTGGGAAGCGGGTTTCGACGTCCTCGGGCACAAGGTGCTCTGGACGGACCTGGCCGGGAACGCGGGAGCGCTGGCCACGGTGTGGCTGGCCTACAAGCGCACGATCTGGACCTGGCCGGTCCAGCTCGCCGGGACCATCCTGCTGTTCATCGCCTCGGTCGGCGCCCACGTGACCGGCAACGCGCTCAAGCAGGTGCTGTTCGCGGTCCTGGCCGTCTACGGCTGGGTGAGGTGGACGCGGGGCATGCGCGACGGCGCGCCGCTGGCGGTCCGCCCGGCCACCTCGCGTGAGCGGCTCGTCCTGCTGGGCGCCATGGTCGCGGGCACGCTGGCCGTGGCCGGGGTGTTCACGCTGTTCCCGTCGCTGTCGTGGAACCCGCTCCCGGACGCCTACATCTTCGTCGGCAGCGCCGTCGCGACGTTCGCGCAGAGCCGGGCGCTGACCGACTTCTGGCTGATCTGGGTCGCGGTGGACCTGGTCGGCGTGCCGCTGGCGTTCTCGTCCGGGCTGTACGTCTCGGGCGCCGTCTACGCGGTGTTCTTCGTGATGGTGATGATCGGCTACCGCGGCTGGCGGCGTGAGCACCGGCGCACCGTCGAGGCCGCCGAGGCGGTGCGTGCATGAGCGAGATCAGACTGGACCCGATCGAGCGCGCGATCAGCGAGATCGCCGAGGGGCGGCCCGTGGTGGTCGTGGACGACGCGAACCGCGAGAACGAGGGCGACCTCATCTTCGCCGCGTCCAAGGCGACCCCCGACCTGCTCGCCTTCATGATCCGGCACACCAGCGGCGTGATCTGCGTCGCGATGGAGGGCGAGGAGCTGGACCGGCTCGGCCTGCCGCTGATGGTGACCCAGAACCGCGAGCGCATGCGCACCGCCTACACGGTCAGCGTGGACGCCCGCGACGGCGTCAGCACCGGCATCTCCGCCGCCGACCGGGCCAGGACCATCCGGACCCTGGCCGACTCGGCGACCGAGCCGTACGAGCTGGTCCGCCCCGGGCACGTGTTCCCGCTGCGCTACCACGAGGGCGGCGTGCTGCGCCGGCCCGGGCACACCGAGGCGTCGGTGGACCTGGCGCGGCTGGCCGGGCTCACCCCGGCGGGCGCGCTGGCCGAGGTGGTCAACGACGACGGCACGATGGCGCGGCTGCCCCGGCTGCGCGAGTTCGCCGACGAGCACGACCTGGCGCTGGTCTCGATCGAGCAGCTCATCGAGTACCGCCGCCGCTCCGAGCGCATGGTGCGCCGCGTCGCCGAGACCCGCCTGCCCAACCGGCACGGCCTGTGGCGGGCGTACGGCTACGCCAGCGACCTCGACGGCGGCGAGCACCTGGCGCTGGTGTACGGCGAGCGCGGCGACCTCGGCGACGGCGAGGACGTGCTGGTCCGCGCCCACTCCGAGTGCCTGACCGGCGACGTTCTCGGCTCGATGCGCTGCGACTGCGGCGTGCAGCTCGACGCCGCGATGGCCGCCGTCGCCGCCGAGGGCCGCGGCGTCATCCTGTACCTGCGCGGGCACGAGGGCCGCGGCATCGGGCTGCTGGCCAAGCTGCGCGCCTACAGCCTCCAGGACGACGGCCACGACACGGTGGACGCCAACCTGGAGCTGGGCCTGCCGGCCGACGCCCGGGAGTACTCCAACGCCGGGCAGATGCTCGCCGACCTCGGCGTGAAGTCGGTGCGGGTGCTCACCAACAACCCGGCCAAGGTGCGCGGCATGGACGGCTACGGCATCAAGGTGCTGGGCCGCGAGCCCATGCCGGTCAGCGTCAACGAGCACAACCGCCGCTACCTGTCGGCCAAGCGGGAACGGCTCGGCCACGAGATCCCCGCCGCCGTCCTGGACGACCCGGCCCTGGACGCCGCCCCGGCCCGGAACGCCGCCCCGGCCCTGGACGGCCCGTCGCTGGAGAGCACGGCGTGAGCGCCGTCTCCGGCCCGGCCGCCGCGCACGCCCGCCCGGCGAGCCGCGCGCGACAGCCGTACCACGGGGGCGCGAGCATGGATCCGACGGCGAGGAGGGGCGAGTGAGCGGCGAGGGAAGGGCGGCGTCCGACGCGGTGGACGCGCGCGGGATGACCGTCGGCGTGGTGGCGGCCCGGTGGCACGAGAAGATCACCGGCACGATGGTGACGCGGGCCGTGGAGGCGGCCGAGGCGTGCGGGGCCACGGCGACCGTGGTTCGCGTGGCCGGGTCGCTGGAGCTGCCCGTGGTGGCCCAGCAGCTCGCCCGCACCCACGACGCGGTGGTCGCGCTCGGGGCGGTGATCCGCGGCGAGACGGCGCACTTCGACTACGTGTGCGACTCGGTCACGGCCGGGCTCACGCGGATCGCGCTCGACGAGGCCACCCCCGTGGGCAACGGGGTGCTCACGTGTGACAACCTGGAGCAGGCGTACGACCGGTGCGGACTGCCCGGGGCCTCCGAGGACAAGGGCTGGGAGGCGACCGTGGCGGCGCTCGACGCGGCGCTGACCCTGCGGGAGCTGCGCGCCGCCCCGGCGCGTCCCTGACCGGACCCGAAGACCGGAGAGGTTGACCGAGAGCCATGGAGCACGTCCCGACCCTGCCCGTCACCTGGCGTCCCCGCAGGGGAAGGATCGTGTCGTACGGCTTCGCGGTCTTCGTCGTGGCCGGGTCGGTCGTGCTCGCGCTCCTGCTCCCGGCCTCGTTCCATCTGCCCGACCGGCTCGGCATCATCGTGTTCTGCCTGCTCGTCGCGGGCCTGCTGCACGTGCTGGCCCGCAGCAGGGTCGAGGCGTCCGCCGAGGGCGTGACCGTGGTCAACCCGACGCGGACGCACCGGCTGGCCTGGGCGGAGATCGTCGACGTGCGGTTCGTGCGGGGCGACTCCTGGCCGCGGTTCGACCTGTCGGACGGGGACACCCTCGGCGCGCTGGGCATCCAGAGCGCCGACGGGGACCTCGCCCTCCAGGCCGTCGCCGACCTGCGCGCCCTGATCCGCAAGTACGGCGAGGCCGACGAGCCCCGCCACGACGGCGTCCTCTGACCCGGCCGCCCGCCGGGCGTCTCGCCGTACGAGATCGGGGCGGGCGCGGCGGGGGAGCGGCGCGTAGCCTGAGATGATGACGGGCTGGGCGCCGGGCGTGGAGTCGCCCGCGGCACTGGGGTCGTTGCTGGACCGGCGGGCCTACCTCGCCGACGAGGGGCTCGCCACGGCGTGCTTCCTCGCGCTGCGCATGGGACGGCCGCTGTTCCTGGAGGGCGAGGCCGGGGTCGGCAAGACCGAGCTGGCCAAGACGCTGGCGGCGGTGCTGGAAGTGCCGCTGATCCGGCTGCAGTGCCACGAGGGCCTGGACGCCTCCCAGGCGCTCTACGACTGGGACTTCCCCCGGCAGATCCTGCACCTCAAGGCGGCCGAGAGCGCGGGCGCGGGCGACGTGGCAGAGCTGGAGGCCGAGCTGTACGACCGCCGCTTCCTGATCGCCCGGCCGCTGCTGCGCGCCCTGGAGACCGAGTGCGTGCTGCTCGTGGACGAGATCGACCGGGCCGACGACGAGTTCGAGGCGTTCCTCCTGGAGGTGCTGTCGGACTTCTCGATCTCGGTCCCCGAGCTGGGCACCATCCGCGCCCGGACCCCGCCCGCGGTGGTGATCACCTCGAACCGCACCCGCGAGGTCCACGACGCCCTCAAGCGCCGCTGCCTCTACCACTGGCTCGACCACCCCTCCTACGAGCGCGAGGTGGAGATCATCCGCCGCCGTCTCCCCGCCGCCTCCGAGCGCCTGGCCGGGCGGGTCGCCCGGGCCGTCCGCGCCCTCCGCACGGAGGACCTCCTCAAACCGCCGGGCGTGGCCGAGACCCTCGACTGGACCGAGGCCCTGCTGGCCCTGGGCGCCCGCGACCTCGACCCCGCCGCCGCGGCCCTGACCCTCGGCGCGGTCCTGAAGCACCGCGAGGACCAGGACCGGATCCGGCGGTCCCTCGGCGCGCTCCTCGCTCCGTCCCCCAACGGCTCCTGACGTGCGGGACTTCGTCGAGACCGCGGTGGGGTTCGCGCGGACGCTGCGGGCGGCGGGGGTGGCGGCGGACCCGGAGCGGGCGCACACGCTGATGGCGGCGCTGGAGCACCTGGACGTGCTGGACGCGCGGGACGTGTACTGGGCCGGGCGGGTGACGCTGTGCTCGCGGCGCGACGACCTGGCGGTGTACGACCGGGTGTTCGCGGCGTACTTCGGCGGCGAGCGGGCGGGACCGGCCCGCCGTCCTCCCGCCCGGGTGACCGTCACCCGGCGCGTGGCGGAGCCGGGGCCGGGCGGGGCGGGCGGGCGGCGGGAGCGGCCGGTCGCCTCCACCGCCAGCCGCGCCGAGGTGCTGCGGCGCCGGGACGTGTCGCGGCTGACGGCGGCCGAGCGCGACCAGGTGAACCGCATGATCGCGCTGCTGGCGGCCGGCCGCGCCGAACGCCCTTCGCGGCGGCTGCGGCCCGCGCGGCGCGGCCGGCCCGACCCCGCGCGGACCGTGCGGGAGGCGCTGCGGCGCGGTGGCGAGATCACGGCGGTCCGCCGCCGGGCCCCCGGCTCGCGGGCGCGGCGGGCCGTGCTGATCGTGGACGTGAGCGGGTCGATGGCGCCCTACGCCGACGCCCTGCTGCGCCTCGCCCACGCCGTCGTACGGCGGGAGCCGCGCGCGACCGAGGTGTTCACCGTGGGCACGCGGCTGACCAGGATCACCGGGGAGCTGCGCACGCGGGACCCGGACGCGGCGATGGCGGCGGCCTCGGCGGCGATCCCCGACTGGAGCGGCGGCACGCGGCTGGGGGAGGAGCTGAAGGAGTTCCTGGACGCCTTCGGGCAGCGCGGGACGGCCCGGGGCGCGTTCGTGGTGATCGCCTCCGACGGGTGGGAACGCGGGGACACCGCGCGGCTCTCGCGCGAGATGGCCCGGCTGTCGCGGCTGGCGTACCGGGTGATCTGGGTGAACCCGCACAAGGGCCACGCGGGGTACGAACCGCTCACGGCCGGGATGCGGGCCGCCCTGCCGCACGTCGACCACTTCGTCGCCGGGCACAGCCTGGCGGCGTACGAGGAGCTGGCGGAGGTCCTGGCGGGGGGTGAACCGCCGGGAGGCGCGCGCGGGTCCACGTCCCGGCGGGGCAGATCCGGTTTAGTGGGGTGATGCAACGCGTGAATGACGTCGCGGGCCTGCTGCTCGCCGCCGGGGAGGGATCGCGGCTGGGCGAGCCGAAGGCGCTGGTGGAGCTGGGCGGGACCCGGCTGGTGGACCGGGGGGTGCGCACGCTGCACGAGGCCGGCTGCCATCCCGTGGTCGTGGTGCTGGGCGCGGCCGACGCCCAGGTGCCGGGGGCGGTGGTCGTGCACAACCCGGCCTGGCGCACGGGGATGGGCTCCTCGTTCCGCCTCGGCCTGGCGACCCTCCCCGGCCACGTCACGGCGGTGGTGATCGCCCTGGTGGACCAGCCGCTCGTCGGGCCCGAGGCGGTGCGCCGCCTGATCGGGTCCGGCGCGGAGGTCGCCGTCGCGACGTACGGCGGGAAGCGCCGCAACCCGGTCCTCCTCGCGCGGGAGCACTGGGCGAAGGCGGCGGAACTGGCGGAGGGGGACGTGGGGGCGCGGCCGTTCCTGCGCGCCAACCCGGCGCTGGTCACCGAGGTGGCCTGCGACGACGTCGCCAGCCCGGCCGACATCGACACCCGCGAGGACCTCGCCACCCTGCGCACCCTCCTCCGCCACCCCCGGCCGGACGCGACCGCCTGAGACCCGGCGCGAGCCGTGCGGCCCGGCGCGAGCCGTACGGCCCAGCGTGGCTGGGGCGGCCGGGCGTGGCTGGGGCGGCCGGGCGTGACGCCGTACGGCCCGGCGCCGGCCGTTACGGGTCCGGGCGCGGGGGGCGGCGGTCAGCGGGCGCGGGTGAGGAACGTCCAGGCGAGGGCCACGGCGACGAGGGCGCCCACGGCGGTGGCGAGCCCGCCGTACCCGGCCGCGGCGACGAGCGTGCCCGCGCCCGCGCTGCCCAGCGCGCCGCCGCCGTTCATGAGCATGTCCGACAGGCCCTGCACCGCGGGCCGCCGGTCGAGCGGGGTGGACTCGGTCAGCAGCGCCGAGCCCGCGACCAGGCCGCAGGACCAGCCGGTGCCGAGCAGCACGAGGCCGATCGTGACCTGGGCGACGTCGTGCTGCGAGGCGGTGCCCGCGGTCGCGGCCGCCGCGATGAGCTGGAGCATGCCCAGCATGACCACGCGCTCGCGCCCGATCCGGTCCGCGAGCCATCCCACCAGCGGCGACAGCACGTACATCCCGGCGATGTGCAGGCTCAGCACGAGCCCGATGACCGACAGGTGGGCCCCGCCGTGCCCCAGGTGCACCGAGGTCATCGACATGACCGACACCATGGCCGTGTGGCTGACGGTGATCGCGATCAGCGCGTTGCGCGCCCCCCGCGACGTCCGCAGCACGGCGAGGGCCGACCCCTTCGGCCGCTGCCCGGCGGGTACGGCGGAGCGCCCGCGAGCCAGGCGCAGCGGGTCGGGGCGCAGCCCGGCGAAGACGATCACTGCGGCGACCACGAAGGACAGCGCGGACACCGCGAACGGCGCGCCGTCGGCGGGCAGGCCGAGCGAGACGCCCAGGGAGTCGGCGGGGGCGGCGAGGTTGGGGCCGAGCACGGTGCCGATCGTGGTCGCCCAGACGACGATCGACAGGTCCCGCGCGCCGCGCCCGGGGGCGGACAGGTCGGTCGCGGCGTACCGCCCGGCGAGGTTGGCCGCCGTGCCGCCGCCGAACAGCACGAGCCCGGCCAGCAGCAGCGGCCACGATCCGATCGCGACCGCGCCCACCGAGATCAGCCCGCCGACCAGGCCCGCGCCGTACGCGAAGGCCAGGCCCTCGCGGCGGCCGCCGCGCGAGGCGGCCCAGGCGGTGGGGATGGCCAGCAGGGCCGCGCCGAGGGTGGTGGCGGTGCCGGCGAGGCCGCCGATGATGTCCGACCCCGACAGCCGGGCGGCGACCAGGGGGCTGATGGCGAACGTGACGGCCATGCCGATCCCGCCCACGATCTGCGCCGAGCAGAGGACGGCGATGACGCGCCGCTGGACCCGGGCGAATACCGAAACATCATCTTCAAGGGGGATCTGGGTCGTCACCCACTTATGATCCCCTATGTGGGCGAATGCCCAGGTCTGGCGATCCGGACCCGGGCACTCGCGGGGCCGCGCCTACTTCACCGGCTTGAAGTGGTCGAGCAGCGTCTTGACGATCCGCCGCTCGCTGTCCCACTCCGCGTCGGGGAGCTGGACCATGATGTTGAAGGCCCGCTTGCCCCCGACCGTCACGTGCCGCCGCAGGACGTGCAGCTTGTCGCCGTTCAGGGCCACGAAGGTGTACTCCCAGTCGGCGGCCGGCAGGCCGTGGTGGTCCGCCTTCGCCAACGTCAGCCGGGAGTAGTCGGTCAGCTTGAGGTTCTTCTCGGCCTTGGTCAGCGTCGCCAGCTCGCCGCCGGGCGTCGCCGGGACCGGCTGGATCTCGATGCGCTTGCCGGAGTCGGCCGGGCCGCTGAACGTCATCAGCCCGTACGCCGAGGTCTGCTTCCAGCCCTCCGGCACCAGGAGCGCGAAGTCCTTGTTGGAGAACTGGGTGTACCCCGGCGGGGTGGGGCCCGGCTGGGACTTGGCGGGCGCGGAGGCGGCGACGCCCTCCTCCAGGGCGGTCGCCGGGGCGCTGGGCTTGGCCGCCGGGGTCTCCTCGCCGCCGGAGCTGAACGCGAGCGCCAGCCCCACGCACAGCGCGAACCCGGCCGCGCCCGCCGCCGCGATCCACGTGCGCTGCGTCGGGCGGCCGTCCTTCATCCAGACGGAACCGGTCGTGTCCGTGCTGCGCCGCCGCCCGCCCGTGCGCCTGCCGCCGGTGCGGGACTGCTCGCCGGAGTCGGCGCCCGAGTCGTCGAAGGCGGACTCGGTCCCGGGCGGGGCGGTCGGCCACAGCGGCGCGCCGTCACGCGGCGGGCGCGAGTAGTCGCGGGAGGAGGGAGCGTCGGCGGCGCCGTCGCGGCGTCGCCTGCCCCGCCCGCCCTCGCCGGCGGCGGGCGCCTGGCCGGGAGCGGGGGCCGCTCGGTTCGCCTCCGCGCCCGGGACCCCGGGCACGCCCGGGACGCCGGGGCCGCCGGCCAGGCCGGGACCGCCCGGGCCGGCCTGGCCGCCCGGACCCGCCTGGCCCGGGCCGCCGGGGGGCGGCGGCGGGAGCGGCGCGGGCGGGTTGGCCCCCGCGGGGCGCGGGGCGGCCGGAGGGGCGGCGAGCACGTCGCCGGTCGTGTGCCCGGGGAGCGGGGCCGGGTACGCCTGCCCGCCCGTGCGCACGTCGGAGCCGCCCTCGATCGGCGGCCCCGCGAGCACGTCCCCGCCGTACGGCGGCGCCGCCAGCAGGTCCCCGCCGTACGGCGGGCCCGCCAGCACGTCGCCCGGCTGCCCGTGAGCGCCGGAGGGGGAGCCCAGCGGGTCGCCGGGGTTCAGCGGCACCCGCACCGGGCCGGACGGCGTCTCGATCACCCGCGACGGCACGCCCATCGTGGGCGGGTCCAGCGGCGGCATCATGTCGAGCGAGGTCGGGCCGGTCGTCGTGGCCTGGGAGCGCTGCCGCGCGGTGGCCTGGGCGGCGGCCCGGTTCTCCGTGCGCACGATCCGGTCCAGCAGCTCCGAGACCTGCGCGGCGCTCATGCGCTCGGCGGGGTTCTTGCGCAGCAGCCCCTGGATGACCGGCTTGAGCATGCCCGCGCGCTCCGGCGGAGCGGGCTCCTGCGTCATGATCGCGCCGAGCACCGCGACCCCGTCGTGCCCGTCGTACGGCGGGCGCCCCTCGACGGCGGCGTACAGCGTCGCGCCGAACGACCACAGGTCGGCGGCGGGGGTGATCGTGCGGCTCTGCAGGCGCTCCGGGGGGATGTAGGCGGGGGAGCCCATGAGCAGGCCGGTCTGGGTCATGGTGGCGTCGCCCTCTATCGCGGCGATGCCGAAGTCGGTGAGGACCACGCGGTCGGAGGTGAGCAGCACGTTGCCCGGTTTCACGTCGCGGTGCAGCACCCCGGCGGCGTGCGCGTGCCGCAGCGCGTCCAGCACCCGGACGCCGATCTCGGCGACCTGCGGGACCGGCAGCGGGCCGCTCCGCCGGATGGCCTGCTCCAGGGACCAGGCGCGGACCAGCTCCATCACGATCCAGGGGCGGCCGTCCTCCTCGACCACGTCGTGCACGGTGATGATGCACGGGTGGCTCAGGCGCGCGGCCGAGCGCGCCTCGCGGAGCATGCGGCGGTGCGCCGAGGCCTGCTCGCCGGCGTCGAGGCCGTAGGGCAGCATCAGTTCCTTGACGGCGACGTCGCGGTCGAGGAGCTCGTCGTGGGCGTGCCACACGACCCCCATGCCGCCCCGGCCGACGGGTGACAGGAGGCGGTATCGGCGGCCGACGAGGCGGCCCTGTCCTTCCGGCATGGCCCCCATCCGCCCTTGGCCCTCAGGCATAGAGCGGACCTTATCCATAGAAGGATCCCGCGTCATCCGCGGTCACCCAATTCGCTGCTTCTGTGCCTGAGCATGAATTCGCGCACGTTCGATCCCCTCCGGCGGCGAATTCTTCCACAATGTGAAGCACGACACCTAAGTGACCTCTGACGGTAATGCCAGAGTCAGCCCTCCTGTGAGGGTACGGCCTCCGCCAGGGCGGTCACCGCCTGCGCGAACGCCGCCGCCGGAGGCTCGACGAGGCCCGCGCCCACCTGGCCGGTCCCCGCGACGCGCCCGGCGATTCCCGTGTTGACAACGGGCAGCAAACCGGTTCTGGCGATCATGACGGCGTCGATACCGGCGGGCGTGCCGCGGAAGCCCAGGATGGGGATCTGATACGCGGGATGCTCGGAGAAAGTGATCTCATACATGCGCCGGGTGGCCGCCAATGCGTCGCCCACCTCGCCGCCCACGAAGCGCACGATCGCCGGCGCCGCCGCCATCGCGAACCCGCCCAGCCCCGCCGTCTCCGTGATCGTGGAGTCGCCGATGTCGGGGTTGGCGTCCGCCGGGCCGTACGACCCGAGGTACAGGCCGTCCGGGGTGCCCGCGGGGGCGGTGAACCAGCGGTCGCCGGTCCCCGAGAGCTGGACGCCGAAGTCGGTGCCGTTCCGGGCCATCGCCACCACCAGCGACGATCCCGGCACGTCGCGGGCGGCGTCGGCGCTCGCCTTGGCCGCGGCCATCGCCAGGTTGAGGAAGAAGTGGTCGTTGCCGTGGACGAACTCCAGGACCTCCCGGGCGCGGGGCCGCTGGGCGAGGTACGGCGCCAGCTCCCTGATCAGCAGCGACGTCGCCGCCCGGTTGCGGTTGTGCAGCTCGTCGCCCATCTGGAGGGCCTGCGCCATCAGGTTGCGCAGGTCCAGCGGGCCGCGGTCCCCGGAGTACGCCCGGACCGCCTCGCGCAGCGCCGGGCCGAGCACCTCCGACATCCACCGCAGGCGGCCGATCACCTCGGGCCCGTAGGCGCCGTACCGCAGCACCCGGCCCAGGCCCTCGTTGAGCGAGCAGTACGCCGTGCCGCCGCCCTCGGCGTCGCGCACCTCGGCCACCCACATCGAGGGGCTGACCACCCCGGCCATCGGCCCGACCGCCCGGTGGCCGTGGCACGGCTCCCAGCGGGCCGCGCCGCGCTCCAGCAGCCGCCCCGCCTCCTCCGGCGTGGCCGCCAGCCCCTCGTACAGCGCGGCCCCGATCAGCGCGCCCCGCAGCGGCCCGGACGCCCGCTCCCACCCGATCGGCGGGCCGGCGTGCAGGAACTCGCCCCCGCCCAGCCCGAGCGCCTCCCGCGCCGGGCACACGTCCATGAGCACCGGCCGGGCGTTCAGCAGCCGCTCCACCGCGACCCGGTTCGCCGGCGCGTGCCGCGGATCGGCCAGCACCCGCGCCACCGCCTCCCGCGTCCCGTCCAGCGGAGGCCGCCACTCGACCGCCGTGCGCGGGACCGCCTGCCGGTCCAGCGCCTCCCCCAGCACGGCGGCCCCCACCGTGATCACCCGCGGCTCCTGACCGAACACCGAACCTCCCTGTCTGAGACCGACCCGCCCGCCCCGCCCGCCCCGGAGACCTATCCGCCGCCGGGACCCGGGGCGGACGGCGGCCCGGGGCCGAGAAGCGGGCCACCGCCGGGAGGCGGCTCGCCGGGGGAGGGGGGAGCGGGGGCGGGAGGGGGCGAGGGGGTCTTCGCGGGGGTGGCCAGGAGGGCGGCGTGGCGGGCGGCGGCGGCGTTGGAGGCGAAGACGGCGGCGCCGGCGTCGTTCAGCGCCCGGGCCTGGCGGGCCAGGTCCTGGGGGTCTCCCCGGGCGCCGCAGAGGGAGATCACCACGTGCGCGCCGTTGCGGCGGGCGCGCGTGACCAGGGGGGCGAGCCGGGCGGCCGGGTCCTCCTCGGCGGCGTGGCCCAGCACCACGTCGAGCAGCAGCACGCCGCACGCCGGGTCGTCCGCGTCCGCCGCCAGCCGCTCCAGCCGCGGTCCGGGATCGATCATCGGGTGCGGCCTGCCGCGCGTGAAGGCGTCGTCCCCGAAGTCGGTGAACGATCCCGCCGCCTCGCCCAGCGCCTCCCGGGCGATCAGTTCCGCCTCGGCGCACAGGGTCCCGCCCGCGAACAGCCCGCGCAGCCCCCTCCGCTCCGGGACCCGGACCCCCTCGTACGGCGGAACGCCCGCCCCGGCGCCGCCGTACGGCGCGGAGCCGGGACCGCGGGGCGGGGAGGCGAGGGAGTGCGGCGCGGAGCCGGGGGAGTGGGGCGCGGAGCCGGGGGAGTGGGGCGCGGAGCCGGGGGAGTGGGGCGCGGAGCCGGGGGAGTGGGGCGCGGAGCCGGGGTTGAGCTGCGCGGAGCCGGGACTGTGGGGCGGGGAGGCGGGGGCTCGGGGTGCGGGGCGCGGGGCCTTCGGCGGGCGGGGCGCGTCGCCGTACGGCGGGGCGGGCCAGGAGGGCCAGGCGGGGACGGGGGCGCCGAGCGCGCGCAGGGCCTTCTCGACGGCGGTGGTGAGGTCGTCCTCGCCGGGGCCGAGCAGGGCGGGCACGACGGGGGTGGCCATGGCGGCGGCGCGGCGGCGCACCTCGGCGGCCACCCCGGGGGCGGGCGGCTTGGACACCACGACGATGAGGCGGGTGGCGGGATCGGCTTCCAGCAGGTCGAGCGCGCGGAGCGTGGAGGCGCCCCCGACCTCCGCCGACGTGTCGCGCCCCCCGACGCCGAGCACGTGGCTGACGCCCACGCCCGCGTGGTCCAGGAGGCAGGCGACCTGCTGCGCCCCGGTGCCGGAGGCCGCGACGACGCCGACCGGGCCCGGCCGCACCACGTTGGCGAAGCCGAGGCCCACGCCGCCGACGATCGCGGTCCCGCAGTCCGGGCCCATCACCAGCACCCCGCGCTCGGCGGCGCGCCGCTTCAGCGCCACCTCCTGCGCGACCGGCACGTTGTCGCTGAAGACCATCACGTCGAGCCCCGCCTCGACCGCGTCCAGCGCCTCGGCGAACGCGTGCTCCCCGGGAACGGACACCAGCACGAGGTTCCCGCCTCCGCGCCGGGCCGCCGCGCGAACGGTCCGGGGCGGCTCGTCGCCGTTCCCCCCGGACGCCGCGGGCCGCTCGGCGAGCATCGCGTCGAGGGCCTGCCGCGCCGCCTCCAGCGCCGCGTCGTCCCGCGCGCGGATCGCCACCAGCAGTTCGCCGGGTCCCGCGCCCTCCGGCACGGCGAACCCCATGCCCTCGGCCATCGCCCGGTTCAGCCCGGTCGCCATGGCCACCAGCGCGGTCTCGACCCCGTCGCGTTCCCGCAGCTCCCGGCTGATCCGCAGCAACCCGACCGAGTCGCGGTAGATCCCCCCGCGCACCTCCACGAACGCGCTCATGCCGTCCCCCGCCCGCCGGCCGTCCACAGAATTGCGTTCATCGGGGACTTGTCCACAGAACGCCGTTCGGCCGAGTGGCCCGCGGGCTCCGCGTGGTCCCCTGGCCTCATGCCGAACAGAGCACCGAACAGAGCACCGAGCACCTCATCCGCCGCCCGGGCGTGCCCGCCCCCGCCTTCCCCTCCGGAGCCGGTGGTCCCGGCGCCGGGTGAGGCAGGGGTCATGCGAGCGCTCTCACGGCGCGGGCCGCCGTCAGCAGGCCCCAGGCGAGGTCGGCGCCGGAGGTGTGGCCGACGTGGAGGAGCCGGTGGAGGGCCGGGAGGAGAGGGGCGCGGCCGGGGATGGCGTGCAGGACGGCGGCGGCCTCCGCGCAGGACTCGCCCCGCGCGGCGCAGGTGAGCAGGGTCGCCGAGATCGCGGTGGTGCGGGCGCGGGCGTCGAAGGTGACGGCGGCGCCCAGCCAGTCGGCGAGCCGGGCCGCGCGGGGGGCGCCGGCGGCGCGGCCGAGGGCGCGCAGGCCCAGGAGGAGGCCGGCGAGCATGTCGTCGCCGCTCGGGGTCAGCCCGGGGCCGAGGCCGACGAGTTCCTCGGCGGCCACGGTGGCGCCCAGAAGGTCGTCGCCGGCGCACGCGGCCGCCAGCCGCAGGGCCGACGAGTGATCGCCCAGCCCGGGCCGCCGGGGGGAGCGGTCGCAGACGGCGGCCATGATCTCGATCGCGGCCGCGAGCCGGGCCGGGGCGACCGGGGCGACCACCGGGGCCGGGTCCCACCAGCGCCGCACGCGGATCTCGGCGTCGCCCACCAGCAGGCGGCCGTCGCCCACCGCCGCCTCGTCGCCCACGTCCGCGGTGATCGCGGTCCCCCCGCCGATCACCACGGCGTTGGGCAGCCGGGTCGCCGCGCTGTCGAGCACCGCGATGACGTACGGCTCGGCCTCCGCGCGCACCTCGACGTACACCCCGAGGGAGAAGGCCGCGAGCACCCGCCCCGGCCGGCGAGGGAAGTCCAGCGGGGCGCGGAGAGCCGCGCTCGCCGCCCCGTTGATCCGGACGCGGGCGGGGGCCCGGCGCAGGGACGTCCTCATGGAGGTGACGCTATGCCGAGGCCGTGATCGGTCCGTACGGAGAAAGCTGCCAAGGGTGCGGCCGATGCTTGGCTCTTCCTGACAGTCGGATTCCGGTGCACAATCCGCCTATGAGCAGCGACCCGCTCCCCCCGGCGATGCGGCTCGCGACCACGGGCACGATCCTGCACGGCGTGTCCGTGGGAGAGGTGCTCGGCGGGTCCTCGCTCGCCGACGCCCGGCTGATCGCGGGGGAGGCCGGTCTGGGCCGCATCGTGCAGCGGCTCAACGTCATGGAGGTCCCCGACATCCTGGCGTTCGTGAAGCCGCACGAGCTGCTGCTCACGACCGGATACCCGCTGCGCAACACGCCGCAGTCGCTCGGCCGGCTGGTGGCCGACCTGGACGAGCGGGGCCTGGCGGCGCTGGCGATCAAGCTCGGTCGCTACCTCGACGAGCTGCCCGCCGAGATGGCCGAGCAGGCCGACCGGCTGGCGTTCCCGCTGATCCTGCTGCCCAACGACGTCGCCTTCGACGACATCCTCAACCAGGTCCTGACCGACATCCTCAACCGGCAGGCCGGCATCCTGGCCCGCGCCGAGGAGGCGCACCGGGCGCTGGTGCAGGTCGTGCTGGCCGGGGGCGGGCTGCGCGAGGTGACCGCCGAGGTCGCGGCGCTGCTGGAGGTCGCGGTCGTGGCCACCGACGGGTCGGGCCAGGTGCTGGCGGCCAGCGGCCCGCGCGAGGACCTGGCCGCGCTCCGCGCCGCGGACCCGGCCGAGCACAGCGCCCACCACTGCGTCGTGCCGATCGTGGCCGCGGGCCACCACCACGGCCGCATCGTCGCCCACAGCCCCGCCGGGGCGCTGCGCGAGAGCGACGTGAGCATCCTCGAACGCGCCGCGACCGTCGCGGCCCTGGTCATCACCCGCCAGGAGGCGATCGCCGCCGTAGAGAGCAAGTACCGCGCCGACTTCCTCCGCGACGTGCTCACCGACCGGGCCGGGGGGCGCGAGCGCGTCGCCGCGCGCAGCCGCGCCTTCGGCTGGGACCTCGCCCGCCCCGTCACCGTCGTGACCGCCGAGCTCGACGAGGACTGCCCGGCCGCCGACCGGCTCCTCGCCGCCTGGACCTCCGCCGTGCGCCGCCACGACCCCGCCGGGGCCGTGGCCGGCTTCTCCCACGAGGTCGTGGCCATCGTCGGCGCCTCGCTGGACCCCGCCAGGGTCGCCCGCGACGCCGCCGCCGCGTTCACCGACACCACCTTCTGCACCGGCATGAGCCGCGTGGCCGCCTCACCCGGCTCCCTCCCGGAGGCGTACGCCCAGGCCCGCAAGGCGGTGAAGGTGGGCCGCCAGCTCCACGGGCCCGGCGCCGTGGCCCACTTCGACGAACTCGGCGTCTACCGGCTCCTCTCCCTGGTCAACGACACCGGCGAGCTCCACGCGTTCGTCCAGGAGACCCTGGGGCCCCTGGCCGGCGACGCCGACCCCGAGAACCCGGACCTGCGCCGCACCCTCCAGGTCCTCCTGGAGACCAACCTCAACGTCGCCGAGACCGCCCGCCGCCTCCACTTCCACTACAACACCCTCCGCTACCGCATCGGCAAGCTCGAACGCCTCCTCGGCCCCTTCACCGAGGACCCCCACCTGCGCCTCAACCTCACCCTCGCCCTCCACGTCCTCCGCATGCGCGGCATCTGACCCCGCCCCGCCACCAGGCGGCGCCGGGCCCCGGCGTCCCGCCGGGCGGTGCCGAAGGGCGGGGAGAGGATTGGCAGATCTGGACGGTGTGCCAGGTGGGGCGGGGGGTTTAGCGTGCCGGGGAGGAGGGGCGGGGGCTCTCCGGGCGGCGGCGTGCGGGAGGGCTGGCCATGGCGTTCGGCTGGAAGGTGCGGGATCGCGGGAGGACGCTGGGGCCGGGGGAGGTGGTGCGCCCCGACGAGCGGCTGTCGATGCCGCGGATGGTGGGGTTCGGGGCGCAGCACGTGATCGCGATGTTCGGCGCGACCTTCGTGTTCCCGCTGGTGATGGGGCTCGACGCCAACGTCGCGGTGATGATGTCGGGGGTCGCCACGATCCTGTTCCTGCTGATCGTGCGCGGGCGGATCCCGTCCTATCTGGGCACGAGCGCCTCGTTCGTCGGCGGGGTGGTCGCGATCCGGGCCGTCCAGGACAGCGACGCCGTGGTCACCGGGGCGATCCTCGTCGCGGGGCTGGTGCTGGCGCTGGCCGGGGTGGCGATCCACGTCCTCGGGGTGCGGTTCATCCACGCGGTGTTCCCCCCGGTGGTGACCGGGGCCGTGGTCATGCTGATCGGGTTCGGGCTGGCGTTCGTCGTCGCGCGGACGTACTGGCCGCAGGACCACTGGATCGCGATGATCACGATGTTCGCGACCTTCCTGATCATCGTGGCGTTCCGGGGGTTCGCCGGCCGTGTCGGGATTCTGCTGGGGCTGATCCTGGGATTCGCGCTCTCCTGGCTCGCGGACCTGGCCCTCGGCCCGATCACCTCCTTCAACCCGGCCACCCAGCGCGTGGACGAGCACCCGCGCGTCTCGCTGGACCAGGTCGCCACCGCGCCGTGGATCGGCCTGCCCGACTTCCACGCGCCCGACATCAGGCTCGGCGCGGTCGTGCTGGTGCTGCCCGCCGTGATCGCCCTCATCGCCGAGAACGTCGGCCACGTCAAGGCCGTCGGCGAGATGACGCGCACCGACGTGGACCCCTACCTCGGCCGCGCCGTGGCCGCCGACGGCGTCGCGACCGCCGTGGCCAGTGCGGTCGGCGGCTCGCCCACCACCACCTACGCCGAGAACATCGGCGTCATGGCCGCCACCCGCGTCTACTCCACGCTCGCGTACCACATCGCGGCCGTGATCGCGATCCTGTTCGGCCTGTGCCCGAAGTTCGGCGCGCTGGTCGCGGCCACGCCCGGCGGGGTGCTCGGCGGCGTCACGGTCATCCTGTACGGAATGATCGGCCTGCTCGGCGCGAAGATCTGGGTGGAGAACCGGGTGGACTTCGCGGACCCGGTGAACATGGTCCCGATCGGCGCCGGGATCATCCTCGCCATCGGCCCGGTCAGCCACGAGATCGGCGGGGAGTTCGCCCTGGAGGGCATCGCCCTGGGCACGATCGTCCTGCTCGCCGGCTACCACCTCCTCCGCGTCGTCGCCCGCGCCCGGGGCACCTCGGCCCGCCCGCCGGGCGACCCCGCGCCGCCGCCCGCCGCCGATCCGGTACGGCGGGGCGAGGGCGGCGCGGCCGTGCCGCCCGGGGACCGCGACGGGCCCGCCGGGCCGGAGGGGGCGGCGGGCCGGGGGGCCGGGTGAAGCCGCCGCCGTTCGTGTACCACGCGCCCGCGACGCTGGACGAGGCGCTGGAGACGCTGGCCGAGGCCGGGCCCGAGGGCAAGATCCTCGCGGGCGGGCAGAGCCTGATCCCCCTGCTCAACATGCGCCTGGCCGCGCCCGCGCACATCGTGGACATCAACCGCGTCGCGGGCCTGGACACCCTGCGCCTGGACGGCGGCGTGACGGCGGGCCCGCTGGTGCGCCACAGCCGCGCCGAACGCGACCCCGGCGTGCACGCGCTCCAGCCGCTGCTCCGCCAGGCCCTCCGCCTCGTCGCCCACCCGGTGATCCGCAACCGCGGCACCCTCGCCGGCAGCGTCGCGCACGCCGACCCCGCCGCCGAGATCCCGGCCGTCCTGGTCCTCCTGGACGGCACGGTCGAGCTGGTACGGCGGGGCGGCCGCCGCACGGTCGCCGCCGCCGACTTCTTCACCGGCCCGCTGGAGTCGTCGGCGGAGCCCGGCGAGCTGGTGAACTCGGTCTTCTTCCCCGCCCTGCGGCCGGGGACGGGCACCGCCTTCGAGGAGATCGCGCGCCGCCACGGCGACTTCGCCCTGGCCGGAGTCGCCGCCAGGGTCACCCTGGACCCCGGCGGCCACGTGACCCACGCCGCCGTGACCTGCGTCGGCGTCGGCCCGGTCCCGATCCGTCTGGACGTGACGGAGTACGGCGCCGCCGCCCCGGCGGGCGAGCCGGACTGGCGGCACGCCGCGCGAGCCGTACAGGCCGCGATCGCGCCCGAGACGGACATCCACGCCACCGCCGACTACCGCCGCCACCTCACGGCCGTCCTCACCGGCCGCGCCCTCAGAGCCGCCACCACCAGGGCCCGCGCCCACCCCGCGGTTCCTCCCCCCACTCCCACCTCCCGCCGCCCCGGCTCAGCGCCGCCGGCCGCCGGGCCGGAGGCCGCCCTCCTCCGCCCCGCCGAAGGACCACCCGCGCCGCCCGCCGGCGCCGGGGGAACGCTCCCGCACGCGGAAGTCTCGCTCCACGCCGGGTCCGAGGGGGCGGGCCCGGGAGCCGTGGCCCCTGGCGGGACGGGGGAGGGGCATTCCGTGGTCGTCGAGGTGAACGGGGTGGTGCGGGGGGCGCGGGTGCCGGGGCGGCGGTTGCTCTCGGACTTCCTGCGGCATGACCTGCGGCTGACCGGGACGCACGTGGGGTGCGAGCACGGGGTCTGCGGGTGCTGCACGGTGCTGCTGGACGGGGAGCCGGTGCGGTCGTGCCTGACGCTGGCGGTGACCGTGACCGGGCGGGCGATCACCACGGTGGAGGGCCTGGCGGACGGCGAGGAGATGTCCCCGGTGCAGCGGGCCTTCGCGGAGTGCCACGCGCTCCAGTGCGGCTTCTGCACGCCCGGGTTCCTGTGCACGGCGACCGCGCTGCTCCGCGACAACCCCCGGCCCACCGAGGAGGAGGTGCTGGAGGGCGTGTCCGGGAACCTGTGCCGGTGCACCGGCTACCAGAACATCCTGCGCGCCGTACGGCGGGCCGCCGAGCTGATGGCCGGGGAGGGGTAGATGTTCGGCAGGCCGGTGCGGCGCAAGGAGGACCCGCGGCTGCTCACCGGGCGGGGGCGGTTCCTGGACGACCTGGGGCACGACGCCCTCGCGGCGGCGTTCGTGCGGTCGCCGCACGCGCACGCGCGGATCACCGGGATCGACGTGTCGGGTGCCCTGGACGTGGACGGGCTCGTCGCGATCTACACGTGGGAGGACCTGGAGGGACCGGTCGCCGAACCCCTGCCGCTGCTCATCCCGCATCCGGAGCTGACGGCGGGGCGGACGCCGTACGCGCTGGCCCGGGACGTGGTGCGGCACGTGGGCGAGCCGGTGGCGATGGTGGTGGCGCGGGACCGGTACCTCGCCGAGGACGCGGCCGGGCTCGTCGAGGTGGGGTACGACCCGCTGCCGCCGGTCGTGGGCGTGGAGAACGCGGCGGCGGGCGAGCGGCTGGTGCACGGGGACGTGCCGGGGAACGTGGCCGCGCGCATGACGCAGGAGAACGGCGACGCGCGGGCGGCGATCGAGGCCGCGCCGCACACGCTGGCGTTCCGGCTGGACATCGAGCGCAGCGCCTCGACGCCGCTGGAGGGCCGCGGCGTGTACGCCCGCTGGGACGCCGACGACGCCTCGCTGCGGGTGTACTCCTCGACGCAGACGTCCACCTCGGTCCGGATGGCGCTCGCGGCCAAGCTGGGGCTGCCGCTGCCCAAGGTGGAGGTGATCGCGCCGGACGTCGGCGGCGGGTTCGGCGTGAAGATCATGCACCCGTGGCCGGAGGAGGTGCTCGTGCCGTGGGCGGCGATGCGGCTCGGGCGCGAGGTCAAGTGGGCCGAGGACCGCCGGGAGCACTTCGTGGCGTCGGCGCACGAGCGGGCGCAGGTGCAGTACGTCCGGGTCGGGTTCGACGACGCGGGCCGGGTGCTCGGGCTCGACGTGAACATCCTGCACGACAACGGGGCCTACATCCCGTACGGCCTGATCGTCCCGATCATCACGTCCACCCAGGTGCCGGGGCCGTACAAGATCGGGGCGTACCGGGTCGAGTTCACCTCCCTCTACACGAACACCGTGATCGTCACGCCGTACCGGGGCGCGGGGCGGCCGCAGGCGGTGTTCTGCATGGAGCGCACGATGGACCGGATAGCCGCCCACCTGGGGCTGGACCGGGCGGAGGTGCGCGAGGCCAACTTCATCCGGCCCGACGAGTTCCCGTACGACCAGGGGCTGACCTTCCAGGACGGGCGGCCGCTGATCTATGACTCCGGCGACTACCCGGAGGCGCTGCGCATGCTCAAGGAGCTGATCGGCTGGGACGGGTTCCCCGAGGTCAAGGCGGCCGCGGCGCGCGAGGGACGGCGGCTGGGCATCGGCCTGGGCTGTTACGTCGAGGGGACGGGCGTCGGGCCGTACGAGGGCGGCCATGTGCACGTCACCACCGACGGGCGCGTGCACGTCTCCACGGGCCTCACCTCCCAGGGCCAGGGCCACGAGACCGTGTTCGCCCAGATCGTGGCGGAGGAGCTGGGCGTGCCGGTCGAGGACGTCACCGTGGTCACCGGGGACACCCGCAGGTTCGCGTACGCCGTGGGCACGTTCGCCTCGCGCGCGGCGGTGATGAGCGGGAACGCGATCGCGCTCGCGGCGCGCGAGGTGCGGGAGAAGGCGCTGCGCGTCGCCGCCGAGGCGCTGGAGGCGGACCCGCGCGACCTGGAGATCGCCGGCGGAGAGGTGCGCGTGGCCGGCGTCCCGGGGAGCGGCGTCCCCCTGGCCACGGTCGCGGTGCTGGCCAACCCCCTGCGGTACGCCTTCGACGAGGAGGCGGCCCGGGCCACCCAGTTCGCGGCCCCCGCCTCGCCCGACGAGCCGCCGCTCACCGGGGAGCCCGGCCTGGAGGCGCGCGGCTACTACTCCCCGGTGCGCTCCACGTTCGCCGCCGGCATGCACGCCGCCGTCGTCGAGACCGACCAGGACACGGCCGAGATCCGCGTCCTGCGCTACGCGGTGGTCCACGACTGCGGCCGCCTCATCAACCCGATGATCGTCGAGGGCCAGATCCACGGCGGCGTCGCCCAGGGCGTGGCCGGCGCCCTCTACGAGCGGATGGCCTACGACGACCACGGCCAGCTCCTCAACGCCTCCTTCATGGACTTCCTGATGCCCTACGCCACCGAGATCCCCCACGTGGAGACCGCCCACCTGGAGACCCCGAGTCCGCTCAACCCGCTCGGCGTCAAGGGCGCGGGCGAGGCGGGCGTCATCCCCGTGAGCGCGGTCCTGGCCTCGGCGATCGAGGACGCCGAAGACCTGCCGATCACCCGGATGCCGCTGTCCCCCGCCGACCTCCACCACCTCCGCCACGCCCCGCCCCCCTGACCCGGCCCGTCCCGCGCGGGGCCGCGCGCGCGACAGCCGTACGGCATGAGCGAGGCCCGGCGAGGCCGTACGGCGCGTGCGGGGCCGTACGGCGGGCGCGGGTCAGGAGGCGGCGGTGGCCTGGGAGCGGTGCTCGTGGGGGGACAGGCCGCGGACGCGCTTGAAGGCGGCGCTGAGGGCGAACCCGCTGCCGTAGCCGACGCGGTGGGCGATGGAGTCGAGGGTCGTGCCGGGGTCGCGCAGGAGGTCGGCGGCCAGGGACAGGCGCCATTCCGTGAGGTAGGCCATGGGGGGTTCGCCGACCAGGGCCGAGAAGCGGCGGGCGAGGGCGGCGCGGGAGACGCCGGAGCGCTCGGCCAGTTCGGCGAGGGTCCAGGGGTGCGCGGGGTTGTGGTGCAGGAGGCGCAGGGCGCGGCCGACGACCGGGTCGCCGTAGGCGCGGTACCACGTGGGCGCGTCGGTCTCGGGGGCGGCGAACCAGGCGCGGAGGGCGGCGATGAGGAGCAGGTCGAGGAGGCGGTCCAGGACGACCTGCTGGCCCGGCTCGTCGCGGGAGATCTCGGTGGCGAGCAGGGGGATGAGCGGGCTGCGGAGGGCGTCCGAGGGCACGGCGAGCAGCGGCGGGAGCGTGCGCAGCAGGGGGCGGCTGATCTCGCCGGGGAGCTGGTAGGTGCCGATCAGCATGCTGGTGCCGCCGTCGGGGCTGTGGCCCCAGGTGCGGACGCCCAGGCTCAGCGCCTCGCACAGCTCCTCGCCGTCGAGCGTGGTGCTCCGCCCGCCCGGGTGCACGATGGCCTGCGGTTCGGTCTCCGGGTCGTCGGCGACCGTGTAGTGGCCGGGACCGCGCATGATCGCCACGTCGCCGGGGCGCAGCCGTACGGGGTCGCCGGCGTCGGGGACGGCCCAGGCCTCGCCGGCGGTCAGCGCGATCAGCGTGAGCGGGGCCTCGTCACGGACCCGGATGGACCACGGCGGGCTGAGCACCGCCCGCAACAGGAAGGCGCCCCGGGCGCGAGGACCGTCGAGCAATCCCGCGAGTGCGTCCATGCGTCCACTGTAGACGCTCGCTTATGCGCACGAGTCTCCTGGCCATGGTCCGTCTCAGTGATCCGTTGAAGACTGAAGACATGACGCAGAACACGATCTTGGTTGTCGGCGGCACCGGCAAGACCGGCCGCCGGGTGGCGGAGCGGCTCACGGCGCGCGGGCTGGACACGCGCATCGGCTCCCGCTCGGGCGAGCCGCCGTTCGACTGGAACGATCCGGGCACCTGGGAGGCGGCGTTCCGCGGCGTGACCGCGGCGTACGTCACCTACCAGCCCGACCTGGCCTTCCCCGGCGCGGCCGAGGCCATCGAGGCGGCGTCGCGGGTCGCCGTCGCCTCCGGCGTGCGGCGGCTGGTGCTGCTGTCGGGCCGCGGCGAGGAGGACGCCAGGGTCAGCGAGCGCGGCGTCACCGGGTCCGGCGCGGAGTGGACGGTGATCCGGGCGGCCTGGTTCAACCAGAACTTCAGTGAGAGCCATCTTCTCGCGCCCGTGCTGAGCGGCGAGATCGCACTGCCGGCCGGGGACGTGCCGGAGCCGTTCGTGGACGCCGACGACATCGCCGACGTGGCGGTGGCCGCGCTCACGGAGGACGGGCACGCCGGGCGGGTCTACGAGCTGAGCGGGCCGCGCCTGCTGACCTTCGCCGACGCCGCCGCCGAGATCGCGGCCGCCTCCGGGCGCGCGGTACGGTACGTCCCGGTTTCACCGGATGAGTACACGAAGGCGCTGATCGGCCACGGCGTGCCCGCCGAGGAGGCCGAGGCGCTCACCGGCCTGTTCACGCGCGTGCTGGACGGCCGCAACGCGCACCTGTCCGACGGTGTGCGGCAGGCGCTCGGGCGCGAGCCCGCGGACTTCGCCGACTACGCGCGCCGTACCGCCGCCACCGGCGTCTGGCGCGGCTGAACCCCCGTCAATCCCCCGAGGAGGATCTCATGAACGCACTGCTCTTCACCCTGACCCTGATCTCCGCGCTGGGGAGTGCGCTGGTGGCGGGCGCGTTCTACGCCTTCTCCAGCTTCGTGATGCGGGGGCTGACGGCGCTGCCGCCCGAGCGGGGACTGGCGGCCATGCAGTCGATCAACGTCACGGCGGTGACCCCGGGCTTCATGGCCGGATTCATGGGGACCACGCTGCTCACGGCCGCCACCGCGGTCACCGCCCTGGTCACCGGCCTGGAGCACGGCATGGCCTGGCTCCTCGCCGGCTGCGCGCTCTACCTCGTCGGCGTCTTCGTGGAGACGGCGGTCGTGCACGTGCCCCGCAACAACGCGCTCGCGGCCCTCGACCCGTCCGACCCGGCCTCGGCCGGCGCCTGGGCCCGCTACGCCTCCGTCTGGACCGCCTGGAACCACGTCCGCACGGTGGCGGCCCTCGCCGCCACCGCCTGCCTCGTCCTCGCGCTGGTCGCCCAGCCCTGACCCCGGGATCACCGCGGGCCGCACCCCCTCCCCGGGGGGTGCGGCCCGTTCGTCGTTCGCCCGCCGTACGGCGCTGGCCGGCCGCCGCTCCCCGCCCCGCGAGCCGCCATGCCGTACGGCGGGGCGGGGGAATCCGGGGACGGGGCGGAGACGCGCGGAGGCGGGCCGGAGACGCGCGGGGGCCGGGAGGAGAAGCGCGGGAGCGCGGCCGGATAGGCGCGGGAATCACGAAGTCGGGCGATAGCGCGGGCCTCCCGGGCGCAAATCGAGCGGATCCCGCCCCGCCAGAACGCGTGAAGTCGCCGCCCGTGAACCTCTTCGCGTCCGGGCGGCGTGAAGAAACCCGCGTGTTCCGGGGACGGCGGGCCGGGTCCCGGCAACGCGCGCCGCGACGGGAAGTGCTCGCGGGGCGCGCCGGAGTACGCGTCCTCCGCCGGCCGTGATGACGCCGACGTCCAGAATGTGGAACCGGCCGAGTTGCGTCTCACCGCGCTCATCGAGAAAGCCCGTCAACACGCGCGGGCGACGGGGGTTCACACGATCCCGGCCCCGGCGCGCGGGGAGTGGGCGGGCCTCCGCGAGAGCCGTACCGGGCGGGCGGACGGGGCGGAGAGAGGCCGCCGGGCGGGGAAGGGAACGGCGGGGGCGGGTTTTATCGTCCGAACGGAGGGTTGTACGGTTGCCCGGGTTCCGCCTGGCAGGGGAGGCGGCCGCCCCCGAGGGGGCGGAGTCCGGCGGCCTGTCGCACGAGGGGGCTCGGGCGCTTCGTGAGAAGTATGGTGTATTCCTCGTCTCTGGAGCGGTCGAAGTACCCGCAGGGCGCCTTCTGTATGGCGCGCCGGTGCGAAACAGAGCCGAGATGTTGGGCAAGCGGGGGTCGCGCGGGTTATGTTTATAGCGCGTATAGATCTCGCGTTCTCTATTAATCAGGAATAACACATGGCCAGAAAAATTCAGGAGCTTCTCATCGACGACATCGATGGGGGCGACGCCGATGAGACGGTCAGGTTCGGGTTGGGCAGCTCCGACTACGAAATCGACCTGAACACGTCCAATGCCAAGAAACTGCGCGACGCGCTCAAGCCGTTCATCGACCACGCCCGGCCGGTGCGCACGTCGCGGACGGCCTCGCGCCGCCGAGGCGCGGGTGAGGGCGGTCTCTCGCGGCAGAAGTCCAAGGAGATCCGCGCCTGGGCCAAGGCCAACAACCACCCGGTGAACGAGCGCGGCCGCATCCCGGCCGACCTGATCGCCAAGTACGAGGCCGCGCACTAGGCCACGTCCGGTTGTTGATCGTCCCCGGCGGGCGGTCCGGCGGCGGCCGGTCACCTGGCAGCGGTGACCACGCCCTCGCGGGCCGCGCGCCCTTCGCCCGGGGACGACCGCGCGCCGGCCGCGCCGGCCGGCGTGATCGGGAGCGCCCGCGCCCGAGTCCGGGTGCCCGGCGAGGCGGGGACCGACCGCGTCCGCCTCGCCGGGGCCCCGGTGTCCGGCTCCGGGTGCCGTCCCGCCCCCGGCCGGCCTTCGATCCGTCCCGGATCAGGGCTTCGCGTAGGGGAACTGGGTGGCCGCGGGGCCCAGGAGATCGCCGGAGTAGCGGGTGTACAGCTCCAGGTTGCGCTCCGCGAGGTGGTCGAAGCGCTGGGGCACCGAGGATCCGGGCGTCAGCGACCGCAGCGCCGACTCCGGCGACAGCCGCGCCGAGACCCAGCACTCGTGGGTGGCGGCGCGCGCGACGACCTCGGCGATCGGCGACACGATGAGCGAGTTCCCGAAGTAGAGGACGCCCGCGGGATCCGCGCCGACCGCGTTGGCCGCCACCACGTAGACGTGGTTGTCGTACGCCCTGGCCCGCGTCGTCAGCTCCCAGATGTCGGCCGACCGCAGCAGCGCCGAGGGACGGCACATGATCTCCGCGCCGCGCGCCGCCTGGATGCGCCACAGCTCGGGGAAGTCCCCGTCGAAGCAGATCGCCATCCCGATCCGGCCGAGCGCGGTGTCCACCACGCACACGTCCGACCCGGCCGTCACCCAGCCGCCCCGGGCCGCGTCCTCCGTGACGTACGGATGGCTCTTGCGGTACACCCCGATCACGTCGCCGGACGGCCCGGCGATCACGGCGGCGTTGTGGACGACGCCGGGCGAGTGCCCGCGCTCGTACGTGCCGAAGCAGATGTGCGTGCCGAGGCGGCGCGCGGCCTCCTGGAGCGGTTCGCTCACCGGGCCGGGGACCACCGACACCAGGTCCCACAGCTCGCGCGCCGGGACGCCGGGCGTGAACCCGGTCGTGCACGACTCCGGGAGGACGATCAGCTCGGCCCCGGTCGCCGCCGCGCACTCCTCGACCAGACGGACGGCCTTCGCGAGGTTCGCCGCCACGCTCCGCGCCGTCAGCGGCCCCGGCTCCGGCGCGATCTGGACCGCCGCCACCGTGCAAGCCCGCATGTTCCTCACCTCGTCTTCCCGTGTCTTCCCGCCGTCTTCTCGCCGTCTTCTCGCCGTCTTCTCGCCGTCTTCTCGCCGTCTTCTCGTCGGTCTCCCCGTCGGTCTTCCGCGCGGGCGCTACCTCCGGGAGGAGCGCCCGAGCACCCACCCGATCACCGCGCTGCCCAGCGCCACCCCCGCGCCCATCCCGAAGGCGGCCAGCATCGTCCACGGCCGCACCTCGTGGGGCCGCGCCTTCGCGGGCCGCTCGAACACCTGGCCCGGCACGACCTCCGCCGCCGCGCCCGTCACCGGCCGCGCCGCGTCCTGTGAGCCGCCCGCCGCCTCCTGCGCACGGCCCACCGCGTCCCGCGTGCCGCCCGCCGTGTACGGCCCGCCGGGCGCGCCGAGGAGCGCGTCCGCGGCCTCCGGCACTCCCGAGGCGTACGGCGGGCCGGCCGGGGAGATCGCGGGGGAGGGACCGGCCCCCGCGCCGGCCATGCCGGGGACGGCGGCGTCGCCGGGCGAGGGGAGAGGGGCCGCGGTGAGGTCGCGCTCCAGCGCGGCGAAGAACTCGGTGGCGGTGCGGCGGGCGACCGAGGCGAGCACGCGCTGCCCCACGCCGCCGACCATGCCCCCGACCACGGCGTCCGCGTCGTAGTCGATCCGGGTCCCGCCGCCCTCCGCGTCGGAGAGCTTCACGTGCGCGGTCGCCTCGACCGTGCCCGGCGCGCCCTGGCCCCGCGCGCGCAGCACCACCCGCTCCGGCGGCTCGGGGTCCCGCAGCTCGACCTCGCCCCGGTACACCCCCTTGATCGAGGCGACCCCGGCGGTGACGGTCATCCGGTAACGGTCGCCGCCGAGCGCCTCCAGCCGTTCGCAGCCGGGGATCGTCCGGGCGAGCACGGCGGGGTCACGGAGCGCGTCCCACACCAGGGGACGGGGAACGGCGAGGATCGCATGGCCGGTGAGCTTCATGAGGGCACCCTAAGGAACGCTCCCTCCTCCCCGAACGGCAACATCTGCTCACGAGGGTCGCCCCGCTTGGCAAACCATCGGCGGCACGGCGGCGTCTAATCGAACAGTCCCGGCGAACCATCATGAGCCGGGCGGCGAAGGAGGACTCGGGGGATGCGGGGGATGCACGCCGCTCGACGGGGCGGCGCGGCGAGGCGGGCGCTGGCCGCGCTCACGCTCGCGGCGATCACGACGGCCTGCGCGGGCGGGACCGGGCAGGACGGCCCCGCCGCCCCGGGCGGCCCCACCGGCCGGGCCGCGGACCCGCCCGGCGCCGAGACCCCGGGCGCGTCACCGTCCCCGCGCCCGAACCGCGCCCTGCCGCGGCCGGGCGAGGTGTCCCGCATTCCCGTGGAGTCGCTGCCGCCGGTCATCGACCACATCCCCACCAAGCGCAAGGTCGTCTTCCTCACCATCGACGACGGCTGGGAGCAGGACCCCGGCTTCGTGGAGGAGGTACGGCGCGGCGGCGTGCCCGTGACGGCGTTCGTGACGCGGGACTCCGTCGAGGGGCAGGGCCGGGCGGACGCGGCGGCGGGCGGCGGTCGGTACACGGCGGCGGAGGGCTGGCCGTACTTCACGCGGCTGCGCGACGCGGGCGTGCCGATCGAGAACCACACGCTGACCCACCCGAACCTGCGGCTGCTCGGCCCCGCCGCGCAGAAGGCCGAGATCTGCGGCATGTCCAAGCGGATCGAGCAGCGCACCGGCAGGCGGCCGTGGCTGTTCCGGCCCCCGTTCGGCAACCACAACACCGCCACCAGGGTCGCGGCGAAGGAGTGCGGGATCGGGGCGCTGATCATGTGGACGGCGACCGTGCAGAAGGACGCCAAGATCGCCTACCAGGTGCCGGACAAGAAGCTGCGTCCCGGCGACATCATCCTTATGCACTTCCGGCCCGGCCTCGCGACCGACTTCAAGCGGCTGATCCGGAAGATTCACCGCAGAGGTTACGAATTCGGGGATCTGCCCGCATACCTCGCGGCTGCCGGCGTTCGCCCCCGGGATCATCGATAACGGGTCTACATTTCCAGGACCGGCGGGGTTGGGTTTCCCGCTCCCCAAGCAACCCCGCCGGCCCAAGCACCCGCTCGCTCCGAGCGGGGCGGGGTCGTCACCCCGCCTGCCGTACACCCGCCGCGTCCGCGCGCCCGGCGTCCCCGGCGACCTGCGGGCTCTCCGCCGCCGGCTGGTCCTCCGCCGCCGGCTGGTCCTCCGCCGCTGGCTGGTCCGCCACGCCGGGGGCGGTGACGCCGCGCAGGACGATCGCGGTCAGCACCGCCGTCACGCCCACGAGCACGGCCCCGGACAGGGCCGTGACCTGCAGGCCCGCGCCGAACGCGGCCCGCGCGGAGGCGAGCAGCGCCTCGCCCGCCCGCGCCGGCAGCTCGGCCGCGACCTGGGCGGCGCTGCCCAGGGTGTCCCTGGCCGCCTCCGCCGCTTCGGCCGGCAGCCCGGCGGGCACGCTCACCCCCGCCCGGTAGACCGCCGTCGCGATGCTCCCGAAGACCGCCAGGCCCACGGCGCCGCCGAGTTCCTGCGCCGTCTCGGACAACGCCGAGGCCGCCCCCGCCCGCTCCGGCGGCGCCGAGCCGACGACGAGGTCGGTGCCCAGCACCAGCAGCGGCGACCCGCCGAGGAAGAACAGCGCCTGCCCCGCCACGACCGCCGCCAGCCCGCCGGGACCGGGCGCCGTCGCCATCACGACCATCCCGGCCGCGCTGACCAGCAGCCCCGCGGCGGCCACCGGCCCGGGCCGAAACCGCGCGGCCAGCCTCGGGGCGGCCGTGAACCCGATGATCAGCGTCACCGTCTGCGGCAGCGTCAGCAGCCCGGCCTGGAGCGGCGACAGGCCCGCGACGAGCTGCATGTACTGCGCGCTGAGCAACCCCATCCCCGGCCCGACCAGGATGACGAGCACCAGGATCCCGAGCGAGGCGCTGAACCGGCGCTCGGCGAAGAGCCGCAGGTCCACCAGCGGGTCGGCCAGCGTCCGCTGCCGCCGCACGAACACCGCCGCGAGCACGGCCCCGGCGAGCAGCGCGACCAGGGCGGGCGCGCCCACGCCGTACGCCGCGATCTCCTTCACCGCGTAGATGACGGCGATCACCGCGGCCAGCGACAGCACCACGCTGACCAGGTCGAGCCGGCCGGGGGAGGGGTCGCGGTACTCCGGCAGCAGCAGCGGCCCCGCCACGAGCAGCAGCGCCATCACCGGCACGCCGAGCAGGAAGGCCGAGCCCCACCAGAAGTTCTCCAGCAGCAGCCCGCCCACCAGCGGCCCGATCACCATGCCGCCGGTGAAGCCGGTCATCCACAGGCTGATCGCGACCGTGCGCTGGGCGGGGTCGGCGAACATGGTGCGGATCAGGGACAGCGTGGACGGCATCAGGGTCGCCCCCGCGATCCCCAGCACCGCCCGCGCCGCGATCAGCAGCTCGGCGTTGGGGGCGTACGCCGCCAGGGCCGACGCCGCCGCGAACGCGGTCGCGCCGATCAGCAGCAGCCGCCGCCGCCCGACGCGGTCGCCGAGCGCGCCCATCGTGATCAGGAATCCGGCGATGAGGAATCCGTAGATGTCGTTGATCCACAGAAGCTGGGCGGAGCTGGGCCGCAGGTCCGCGCTGAGCTGGGGCACCGCCAGGTGCAGCACGCTCACGTCGATGGCCAGGAGCAGCGTCGGCAGGACGAGCACGACCAGGCCCGTCCATTCCCGCCGTCCTGCCCGCCGGGGCACCGGATTTATGCTGGTCTCAGTCATGATCTCACGCTAAAACCTCAACCAAGCCTAAGGTCAACGGGCGGCTCTGGACCCCGGGCGGGGATTGTGCGCAAGATGGGCGCGAGGTGATCGCATGGGAACTCTCGACGGCAAGGCCGCGCTCGTCACCGGCGGATCCCGGGGCATCGGGCGCGCGATCGCGGAACGGCTGGCGCGGGAGGGCGCGACGGTGGCCTTCACCTACCGGAGCGACGACGCCGCGGCCAAGGAGGCCGCCGGCGAGCGGATCTTCGCGATCCGCGCGGACCAGGCGTCCCTCGCCGAGCTGGAGCGCGCCTTCGAGGAGGCGGTCCGGCTGCTCGGCGGACTGGACATCCTGGTCAACAACGCCGCGATCAACCCGGTCACGCCGCTGGCCGAGGTGACCGAGGAGACGTACGACCACGTGATGGCGGTCAACGCCAAGGCCGCCTTCTTCGCGATGCGGCACGCGGCGCGCGTGATGCGCGACGGCGGCCGGATCATCAACATCTCCACCCTCAACACCGCGCTCCCGGCCCCCGGCCTGATCCTGTACTCCGCCAGCAAGGCCGCCCTGGAGCAGTTCTCCGCCGTCGCCAGCCGCGAGCTCGGCCCGCGCGGCATCACCGTGAACACCGTCTCCCCCGGCGCCACCGACACCGACCTGCTCCGCGCGACCAATCCGCCCGAGGCCCTGGAGCAGACCCCCGCCTGGACCGCCCTCGGCCGCCTGGGGCGACCGGCCGACATCGCCGCCGTGGTCGCCTTCCTGGCCGGCCCCGACAGCGCCTGGATCACCGGCCAGAACCTCCGCGCCACGGGCGGCTTCCTCCTCTGAGGCCGGTGCCCGCCGTACGGCCCGGGCCCCGCGGAGGGGCGCGGGTATCGGACGCCCGGCCTCGCCTCGCGGGTCTGACCGATTGTGGTGATCGTGGTGGAGCCGCGGGGCGCGGCGACGTAGCGTTGGGGCATGAGCCGTCCTGGTGCCAAGCACGCCAAGGCAGAGGCGATGCGGGTGGTCCGCGCGATGGTCGAGGGGGCCCCGCCGACGGCGGGGTCGCTGCTCGCGACGGCCGAGCCGGTGCTCGGCGAGGAGCGGGCGGGCAGGTGCGCCGAGCTGGTGCGGCGCGGGGCGCTGACGCGCAGGGCCGAGCGCCTCGCGGCCGTCGCGGCCCTGACGGCCGGCACCCGGGAGATCGGCGCGGGCTGGTGGGCGCGGCCCGGCCCCGGCGGCACGCCCGACGAGGTGCTGCGCGGCGGCGACGCGGCGGACCCGGCCGCGCTGGAGACGCTGGCCGCGCGGATCGCCGAGGACGTCGCCGAGGCCCGGTGGGGGCCGCCCGCCGGGCAGGTGGACCTCAACTCCTGGCGGGCCGCCGACCGGGTGCCGCCGCCGCCCGGCGCCGAGCCGGGGGACCGGCTGGTGGCCGCGTTCGACACCGGAGGCCGGGTGGACGCGGTGGTCGTCCGCCGCGACGACGGCTCCCCGGGCACGGAGCTGGACTTCGACTCGCTGCGCTACTCCGGCCCGGCCGAGGCGTCGTGGGCCTGGGAGACCGCGCTCGGGCTCGGCCCCCACCGGCTGCCGGGGGAGGTGCCCGACCCCTACGCCGAGGCCGTCGACCCGGAGGCCGCCGCGATCCTGCGCTCGTGGGCGCTGCGGCACGGCGCGACCCCGGCCGAGGTGGGCGAGGGGTGGTCCACGGTCGGCGACGTGATCGCCGCCGTGGGCGCGGTGGACTGGATGTGGCGCAGCGGCGAGTGGTTCGGCTGGTGGCGCGCCGCCTCCGCGCTGGTCGAGCAGGACGCCAAGCACCTCGCGGCCCGCCTGGAGGAGATCCTGTCCTGACCGGCGGCGGGTCCCGGGACGCTCTCCCGTGGCGTACGGACGCGGTCCCGGGGCGCGCTCCCGTGGCCTACGGGCGCCGGTCCCGGAGAGCGCTCCCGTGGCGTACGGGCGCGGAAGTCACGATCACGCGACAGGGACGCCGCCCCCGTGGCGCGCCCGCTCCCCGCCGTGGCAGATTGCGAGGACGACGACTGCGGGAGGTGCGATGACCCTGCCCCTACGGCCGAGAGCGGGCGTGGACGCGGAGACGGACCCGGACCAGGTGCGCGGCCAGAACGGCCTGTGGGTCGTGATGGCCGGGCTGGCGGTCGTGCTGATCTGCTTCGTCGTGGGCGTGATCGTGGACGGCGACATGACCGTCCTGTTCGGCGGCTTGACCGGGGTGGTCGGGACGATCATCGGGGCGTACTTCGGCATCCAGACCGGGCAGGCGGGCAAGGAGCGCGCCGAGGCCGAGCTGCGCCGGATGAACGAGGTCGCCGTACGGCTGGCCGCCCACGTGCCCGCCGCGCAGGCCGAGCCGGTGATCGCGGCCGTGATGGGCCCGCGCAGGGACCGCCCGGACGAGACGGCGGCGACGCACCGGCAGGCCCCCTGACCCGGGCCGGCGTCCGATCCGGGGGCCGGCGCGCGGCGACCCGGACCGGGCCGCGGCGGCCAGGGTTCGGCCCGCGGTGATCCGGGGCCGGCGCGCGGCTCCCGGCTAGATCCAGCTCCGGAAGAGCATCCGGGAGTACCACGCCTCGTAGGTGATCACCTCGCCCGCCAGCACCGGGTGCAGCCACCAGAAGTTGACGATCACCAGGAGCGTGAACGTCCCCGCGACGACGGCGCCCACCGTGCGGCGCGTCGAGCCCGCGCGCGCCGGGCCGATCAGCCACCCGGCGGCGAGCACGATCGCCAGGATCAGGAACGGCAGCGTGGGCAGCGCGTAGAAGAGGTACATCGTGCGGCCCCTGGCGGCGTAGAAGAACCACGGCAGCCAGCCGGCCAGGTACGACACCAGCACGGCAGCCGCGCGCCAGTCCCGGGCGCGGAAGTACCACACGGTGATCGCCACGAGCGCCGCGATCCCGCCCCACCAGATCACCGGCGTGCCCACGGCCAGGATCGCGCGGGAGCAGTCGTCGGCGCCGCAGCCGCGCACGCCCTCCGGGTAGTAGAAGGCGACCGGCCGGGCGAGCACCGGCCAGCTCCACGGCCACGACTGGTAGAGGTGCCCGTCGGCCAGCCCGTCGTGGAAGTCCAGGATGTCGCGCTGGTACTGGAACCACGACCAGAGCGAGTCCAGCGGGAACGCGAGCCCCGAGGACCGGTCCCAGTTCCGCCCCCAGCCGAGCGGCGAACCGAACCACCCCGCCCACGACGCGAGGTAGGCCACCGCCGGCACCAGCGCCAGCGTCGGCAGCGCCGCGGGCAGGTCCGCACCCCACCGCCGCAGGCCCGCCGCCCGCCGCGCCCCGGCGTCCCAGACCAGGGTCAGCACGGCGAACGCGAGCAGGAACCACAGGCCGCTCCACTTGGTGGCCACCGCCGCCCCCAGGCAGGCCGCCCCCGCCACCCGCCAGGGCCGCCACCCCAGCCACGGTACGGCGTCCGCCCGGACCTTCCCGTCCACCGGGTTCCTGACGTCCTCCAGCGCGAGCGCCAGCCGTTCGCGCGCCCGGTCCCGGTCGACGACGAGACACGCGAACGCCGCGACCACCCAGAACGTCACCAGCCCGTCCAGCAGCGCCGTACGGCTGAGCACGAAGTGCAGCCCGTCCAGCGCCAGCAGCAGCCCCGCCAGGCACCCCAGCAGCGTGGACCGCGTCATCCGCAGCGCCGTCCGCGCCAGGATCAGCACGGTCAGGCTCCCGAACAGCGCCACCGCGAAACGCCACCCCAGCGGATTCGCCCCGAACAGCCACTCCCCGGCGGCGATCATCCACTTCCCGAGCGGGGGGTGCGCCACGAACGACAGGCACTCCGCCTCCGGCCGGGGCGGGCACTGGACCCAGAGGTCCGTCCCCCCGGCGTTCAGGATCCGGTCCGCGACCGGGTCCTCGGTCGTCCCGACCGTCTTCCGCTCAACCCCGAACCGCAGCAGCGACAGGGCGTCCTTCGCGTAATAGGTCTCATCGAAGACGATCTCCCGCGGTTCCCAGACCCGCTCGAACCGCAGCCCCGCGCCCATCCCCGCTACCGCCAAAGGCCCCGCCCACGCCCAGAACCCCGCACTCCGCACAAGCGGAGCCACTCGGCCGACCAGTGAGGACCCAGACACTCGATCATGCTAGAGCAACATCTTCTTCACATCTGTCACTTAGGTAACAATTCCTGAACTCCGGACAGAGGGGATGATGGGGTGACATCCGACGTGGAGGCGCGACCGCGCCCCATCGGGGCTCCGGTCAACGGAATTCCGGTAATTTCCGGATGTTGATTTCTGCGGGCTGTGAATCATGTGGATCCGTTACGTAATGATCGGCATCCGTTCCTCGGCATGACGGCGGGTCCGGGCGGGCGATCGGGCACGCATCGCGGGCGGGGGCGTCGGCCTGGGGTGGCGGGAAAAACGATCTATATGGCTCGCCGGGCCTCGGTATGGCGGCGCGCTGGCGATGCCGCGGGGGTGAATCTACAATCTCACTCACCCGTGTCGCCTCATTTGCTCGATCTCTGCATGGACTTCCTGATGCCAAGACTCAGTGACGAATCCACACATTTGGCCGGTCGAATATCAATTTGGCTGGCCGGTATCTTCGCCGTGGTCGCGTTGATCGTCGGAGTCGCCAACCTCCTCCTGCCGCGGCCGGTGCCGATGCCGCTGGACCTGGTCGCGGCCTACCTCTTCGGCACCCTCGCCAGCTTCATCGCCTACGTCTACGGAGAGCTGAGCGCGATATCCGAGCGTCAGCGCCGGCTGCTGAACCAGCCCGCTCGCGGGGTCGAGGTTTTCACCACGAGCGAGGATTTCCTGCGCAAACTGGTCGAGATCACAGTGGGGGCGACCACCGTGAGCACTCTCAACCTCTCGCCGCCCCGCGGCGAGCATCCCGAGCTCGACCGCTACTTCGAGGAGGTTCACCGGGACGTCAAGAACCGCCGGAGTCCGCTGAGAAGCTTTCGCAGCATCGCCAGCGTGGACACGATCAGCAAATCCAAGTGGCTCGTGGAGAGATCCTGTGAACTGCTCCAGACCGGGCGCGTCTCCTTCGCCATATTCGATCAGGATCGCATCCGCCCGCTGCTGCATCCGCTGAGTCTGCACATCACCCAGAAGAACGGGAATCTGCACGTATTCATATTTCCGCCGGTGAATCTCACGGGGTCGATGGACTCCATGCTCATCACCGACCCCGTGCTCGGAAAGGTGATGCTCGACTACTACAACCTGCTCTGGCACGACTCGCTGAAGATAAATGAGGGGCGGCAGGTCCGCGCGGCCGGCCTCGACAGGCTCGCGCAGCTCAACCCGGACATCGAGCTGAATTCCTTCTACCAGACCCTGCGAAAGGGCGTGCTGACGTGAACAACCTGCGCAGGCGGCTTCGGTCGGACGAAGCGCTGCTCGGCACCCTCATCTCCCTCGACTCGCCTGAGCTGGCGATGATCCTGCAGCATGCGGGGTTCTCGTGGTTCTTCCTGGATCTAGAGCATTCGGCGCTTCTCGACCTGAAAAGCGCCCAACGGATCATCGAGGTCCTTCAGCCGCGCGGATACGCCGTCATCCGGGTGCCGGACGGTTCCGAGACCTGGATCAAACACGCCCTCGACACCGGATGCGACGGCATCATCGTGCCGCATGTCTCCACACCGGAGGAGGCCGAGCGCGTCGTGAGGTCCGCGAAGTACCCCCCCGCGGGCGGCCGGAGCGTGGGCATCTCCCGGGCGCAGGGATACGGGGCGCGCTTTCACGAGTACCTGAGCGAGGCGACGGACAGCATCGCGGTGATAGCCCAGATCGAGGACGTCGAGGGGGTGAAGAACATCGATGCCATCCTCGCCGTGGACGGCATCGACGCGATATTCGTCGGACCCTACGACCTCTCGGGCAGCCTGGGGATCCTGGGAGAGCTCTCCAACCCCGCCTTGGCCGAGATGGTGGACAGGGTGCGCGCGGCCTGCCAGGCCAAGGGAATGCCGCTGGGTATGTTCTGTCCGAATCCGGAGGCCGCGAACACCGAGCTGGGAATGAGGACGCTGCTGCTGGCGATCGGCTCGGACGCGGGGCACGTCGCGACCGGGGCGAAGGCGACACTCGACCAATTGCGGCGGCCCCGGCAGTGATGATGATCGTGCGGTCGGACTCGTTGGAGACGTGCCGGCGGGCCCTCTTCGAGGACTCGGAGATCCTCGCGATCCACGTCCGGGGCTACGCGCCGGAGGACGTTCTCAGGCATGCCCGCGAACACGTGATCCCGCGCCTGCTGCGGGGTTCGGTCCGGCGGATATACCGCAGTCAGATACCGGCGTTCAGCACCGTCGCCCGAGGCGGTCCCGCCGAGGGGGAGGCGTATCTGCGCCGTTCCTGGAGCGTACTGCGGGCGATGCGCCTGGCGTTCCAGCCGTACGCCAACCCCGCGGACGTCTTCCGCGCCGAGATCGACGAGCTGTCACCGTGGGGCGCGCGGCTCCTCCACCTGGACGGCCGTCCGGTGGTCTTCGGGATGCTCCGAAGCTGGGATCCGGGAATGCGGGCACTCCCGCATTTCGACATCATCCAGCGATCGGGGGCCGCGCCGCTCGGCGGCCTCGCGTTCAAGGAGCAGTTCGGGGTCAACGTGTACTTGGAGACGCCCGAGCGCGGTGGTGAGCTGCTGGTGTGGAACGTCACGCTGCCGGCCCTGCTGGATGCGGGCCATCGGGCGCAGGAGGACGCCTATGGCTTCGACCCTCACCGGCTCCCGCGTCCCGACCTGGTGATTCAGCCCGCTCCCGGCGACCTGATCATGGTGAGATCGACGCGGTTGCACGCGGTGGCCGCGACGGCCGAGGGGCGTCGAATCACGATTTCGGGATTTCTCGGGATCGGCGGGGAGTCGGATGGAGTCATGCTGTGGAGCTGACCGACCAGGGTGACTGGACGCGCGTGACGAGCGAATGGGAGGTGGAGAGCCGGGGCGACCTGGAAGCGCTGCGCCCGGAGCGGCTGTTCTCCCTCGACGGCAAAGTGGCCTTGATCACGGGAGCCGGGGGCGGGGTGGGCGGATGGCTCGCCCTCGGGCTGGCGGCGGCGGGCGCGCGTGTCGTGCTCAGCGACATCACGGGGGAGCGTTGCGCGGGCATCGCCGAGCGCCTGGGGGCCGGGGGGAAGGAACACCACGTCGTCGCGGCGGATCTCCGTGATCCGGCCGCTCCCCCTTTCATCGTCGAGGGTGTCCTGTCCAGGTTCGGGAGGCTCGACGTCGTCGTCAACGCGGCGGCCGTCAACGAACGCAGGCCCATCGCCCATGCCGATCCCGAGGTCTGGTCGTCGATCGCCGACGTGAACCTGCGGGCCGCGTACTTCCTGGCACGCGAGGCCATGTTGACGATGCGGGAGACCGGCGGCGGGTCCATCGTGAACATCACGTCCGTGAACGCCGAGATCGGGGTGGAGGACGTGTCGGTCTACGGCGCGCACAAGGCGGCGCTCGCCCAGGCGACCAAGACCATGTGCGTGGAGTGGGCGAAGTACCGGATCCGGGTGAACTGCATCTCACCCGGCTTCCTGATGACCTCCCTGTCCAGGCCGCTGTGGCAGGACGAAGCCCGCGCCAAGTGGATCCTGGCCCGATGCCCGCAGCGCCGCCCCGGCTGGCCGGAGGAACTGGTCGGAGCGTGCCTGCTGCTGGCCTCGGACGCCGGTTCGTTCATCTCCGGCGCGAGCATCCTGGTCGACGGCGGCCTGCTCGCCGGCAGTCCCTGGAACCCCTGACGTCGGCCCCCGTGGAGCCCGAGGTCAGCGCTCGCCGTACGGCGACCGGCGGAATCTGAGGCCAATTGACCGGCGATTGGACCTGGATGCGGGGTGGTGGGGGTGTCACGGTCGGGGGGACGGGTCGGGATGGAGGGGGTGCGGGATGGGCGGGATCCGGGAGGACTTCCTGGCGGCGGCGCGGGTGTCGGCGGGGTTGCTGCGGGAGCCGGCCGTGGTGTCGGCGTGGGACGAGCCGAGCGCGCTGCCGAGGTTCACGGTCGGGGGGCTCGCGGGGCATCTGGCGTACCAGGTGCTGGTCGTCCCCGAGGCGATGGCGGGGCCGGCGCCCGTTCACGAGACCGTGCCGGTGATGGGGCACTACGCGCGCGTGCGCTGGATCGAGGCGGACATCGACGACGAGATCAACCTGCGCATCCGGGGCGGGGGCGACCGGCTGGCCGCCGACGGGCCCGGGGCGCTGTCCGCGCGGGTCGAGGCGGCGCTGGAGGAGCTGGGCGAGGTCCTGCCCGGAGCCGAGAACCGCGCGGTGCACATCCCGCTGTGGGACTCGTGGTCGCTGCGGCTGGACGACCTGCTGCTCACGCGGACCCTGGAGATGGCGGTGCACTGCGACGACCTCGCGGTCAGCGTGGACCTGCCCACCCCGCCCCTGCCCGCCGCCGCCACCGAGCGGGTCGTGGACCTGCTGGCCCGCCTGGCCGTACGCCGCCACGGCCCGGTCGCCGTCCTCCGCGCCCTGAGCCGGGCCGAACGCGCCCCGGCGACCGTCGCGGCCTTCTAGCGCGCCCCGGCGCGGGCGGTGGCCCCGAACGCGGCGGCCACCGCGTCGCGCACCTCGTCCTCGGCGGGCGCGGGCCTGCCCAGCGCCGCCGCCTGCTCGGCCAGCGAGGTCATCGGCGCCTCCGGCAGCCCGCACGCGACGAACGTGTCGAAGACCCCCAGGTCGGGATCCACGTTCAGGGCGAACCCGTGGCTGGTCACCCCGCCCCTGATCCGCATCCCGATGGACGCGATCTTCTTCAGGTCCGGCGTCCACACCCCCACGAGGCTCTGCCCGCCCCGGGGCGTGTCCCGCCGGATCGCCGGGAAGCCCAGCGTCCCCAGCGCCGCGATCAGCGCGTTCTCCACCCACCGCACCACGTCCGCGGGCCCCCGCTCCCGCAGGTCCACCACGAGGTACCCGACGAGCTGCCCCGGCCCGTGATAGGTCGCCTGCCCGCCCCGGTCGACCTCCACCACCGGTATCCCCGTCCGCGCCGGCAACTCGGCCGGCGGCGTTCGCGTCCCATAAGTGATCACCGCCGGATGCTCCAGCAGGAACAGCCGATCCCCGGCCTCCCCTTCCCGCCGCTCCCGCACCCACTCCGCCATGGCCGCGACGGCCTCGCCGTACGGAACCTCCCCGAGGTCCACCCGCTCCAGCCCGCTCAGCCCATTCCCCACATACCTCACATCCCGACCCTACGCCCCCACCCGCCCCGCACTTCCGAGAGAACCCCCACCAGAACCCCCACGCCCCCGCCGTACGGCGGGCGAGGGCCCGGGGCCGTACGGCGGGACGCTCAGGGGGCGGTGGGGATGTCGGCGATCCGCATCGCCCAGACGCGGAACTCGCCGAGGTCGCCGAGCCCGCGCCGCACACGCTCGGGAATCCAGGGAGCGGCCGCCGCGTCGAGGAGATCGCACAGCCCGAGGTGGTGCCAGTCCCAGTGGAGGGCGTTGTAGGCGATCATCAGCGGGGCCACGCGCTCCCGTATCCGGGTCACGCGGGCCTCGTCCAGGCCGATCGCGCTCAGGCGCTCCAGGGCCGCGGTCCGCTGCCCGGCGGTCTCCTCGGTGTCGAGGAAGGGACCCAGCAGGTCCGCCCAGACGTCGGGACGCCGCCGGAGGGGGACCGCGTGCCTTCCGCAGAAGGCCGTGAGCTCCCGGCGCTGGAGGGCCGTCACGAAGAGCGTCAGCCCGCCGGCGGTGCGGACCTCCGGCGGGGCGGCGTCCGGGTCCGCGTCACGGATGTCCTCCAGGCGGACCTCCCCGTCTTCCGGAAGCCCAGGAAGGCCCCTCTGCCCCGCGGGGAGAACGAGCCCCCGGCCCGTGAAGACCACGTCGAGATCCATCCCCTCATGATCTCCGCCCGGCATCGATCTCCCTCGCCCGGATCCCGGCACGGCGCGCGCGGGCCCGCGGGCTCATGCCGTACGGCGGGCGCGTGGGCGGCGGGGGAGGGGGGTGAGCTGGGGGTGGGGTCAGGGGTGACCACGGTGGGGGGTGGGGGTGGGCAGGGATCGCCGGGGCGGGGGTGGGGGTGGTGGGTCAGGGTGGAGGCATGATTCGGGTTGGGGTGGACACCGGGGGGACGTTCACGGACGTGGTGGCGTTCGACGAGGGGACCGGGGAGGTGCGGGTCACCAAGACGCCCTCGACGCCGGAGGATCCGGCGGTGGCGTTCCTCGCGGGGCTGAGATGGGCGGGCGGGGAGGCCGGGGAGGTCGGGGCGGTGTGCCATGGGACGACCGTGGCCACCAACCGGTTGCTGGAGGGGCGGGTCGGGGGGCTCGGGTTCGTCACGACGGAGGGGTTCGAGTTCCTGCTGGAGATCGGGCGGCAGAGCGTGCCCGACGGGTACGGGAACTCCTACTTCTGGGTCAAGCCGGAGCGGATCGTGCCGGTCCGGCTGGTCCGGGGCGTGGGCGGGCGGCTCGATCACCGGGGGCGGGAGGTCCGGCCGTTCGACGACGAGGGCGCGGTGCGGGTCGCGCGGGAGTTCCGGGAGCTCGGGGTCGGCGCCGTGGGGGTGTGCTTCCTGCACTCCTACGCCGACCCCGCGCACGAGGAGCGGATGCGGGAGGTGCTGGCGCGGGAGTGCCCGGGGGTGGCGGTGTCGATCTCCAGCGAGGTGCTGCGGGAGTACCGGGAGTACGAACGGGCCGTCACCACGCTGGTGGACGCCGCGGTGAAGCCGCACATGTCGCGGTACATCGGGCGGATCGCGGCCGAGCTGGACCGGCCGCTCCACGTGATGAAGTCCAACGGCGGGATGCTCTCCGCGCGCGAGGTCGCCCGCCAGCCGATCACCACGGTGCTCTCCGGCCCGGCCGCCGGCGCGCTCGGGGCCGCGCTGATCGCCCGCACCGCCGGGTACGACAGTGTGATCACCCTGGACGGCGGCGGGACCTCGACCGACGTCGCGATCGTCCAGGACGGCGAGCCCGCGATCACCACCGAGGGCGGGGTCGGGCGTTACCCCTGCAAGATCCCGATGATCGACATCGTCACCGTGGGCGCGGGCGGCGGGTCCGTCGCGTGGATCTCGCCCGAGGGCACGCTCAAGGTCGGCCCCAGATCAGCCGGGGCCGACCCCGGCCCGATGTGCTACCGGAGGGGCGGCGCCGAGCCCACGGTCACCGACGCCCACGTCATGCTCGGCGGCGTCCCGCCCCGCCTGCTCGGCGGCGGGATCCCCCTCGACCCGGACGCGGCGCGGGAGGGGATCGAGGCGCTGGCGGGCGGGCTCGGCCTCGCCCCCGAGCGCGCCGCCACCGGCGTCCTGGAGATCAACGCCTGGAACCAGGCCAACGCCATCCGCCAGGTCACCGTGCGCCGCGGCCTCGACGTGCGCGACTTCCCCATGGTCGTCTTCGGCGGCTCCGGCCCGCTGGCCGCCTGCCGCCTGATCGACATCCTCGGCCCGCCCGCCGTCCTGGTCCCCGCGAGCCCCGGCACGGTCTCCGCGTTCGGGCTGCTCACCGTGGACGTCAAGAACGACTACGTCCGGACGTACGTCACCGACGACCTCGACCCCGCCCGCGCGGAGGCGATCTTGGCTGAGCTGGAGGCGCTGGCCGCCGGCGCCCTCGGCCGGGAGGGCTTCCCGCGCGAGCGCCACGTGTACCTGCGCGAGGCCGACCTGCGCTACCACGGCCAGGCGTACGAGGTCCGCGTCCCGGCCCCCGCCGGTCCCGTGGACGCGCGGTGGCGGGAGACCGTGACGGCGAGGTTCCACGAGGCCCACGAACGGCTCTACGGGTACGGCTACCGCGACGACCCCCGGCACCGCGTGGAGTGGGTGAACCTGCGGGTCTCCGGCGTCGGCCCGATCTCCCGCCCGAGGCTGCGCCGGCCGCCCCGCCGCGAGGGGCCCCCGGCGGCCCCGGCCGTACGGCGGGCGTTCTTCGCGGGCGGCTGGGTGGACACGCCGGTCCACCGGCGCGCGGACCTGGGGCCCGGCGACGTGGTCCGCGGCCCGGCGATCGTGGAGGAGTTCGGCTCGACCCTGCCGGTCCACCCCGGCTTCCGCGCCCGGGTGGACGACCACGCGAACCTGGTGGTGACCCGTGACTGACACACTCCCCGGCGGAGACCGGCCGGACCCCGTGCTCGTGGAGATCGTCGAGGGCACGCTGGCGTCGGTCGAGCGCGAGGTCGAGACCGCGATCGCGCGCACCGCCCGCTCCCCGATGATCAGGGACGCGCACGACTTCCGCGCCGGCATCCACGACGTGCGGCTGCGCAAGCTGACCGGCCGGTCGTACTCCGCGCTCGTCCAGCCCGTCGTCCGCGACTTCCCCGTGGGGACCATGAACGAGGGGGACGTCTACTTCCACAACGACGTCTACCTCTCCGAGGGCGGGATCGGCCACCTGCCGGACCTGTGCGTGACCGTGCCGGTGTTCCACCGGGGCGAGGTCGTCGCGTTCGTGCAGGCGTTCGGGCACCACGACGACATCGGCGGCTCCGTGCCCGGCTCGATGCCCTCCCACGCGACCAGCGTCTTCGAGGAGGGCCTGATGGTCCCCCCGATCCGGCTGCGGGACCGGGGCGTGCCCAACGAGGCCGCGCTGCGGATCATGACCCGCAACTCCCGCATGCCCGACTCCCTGGCCGGGGACCTCGACGCCGAGTGCTCGGCGTGCCTGATGGGCGCGCGGCGGCTCGCCGAGCTGTTCGAGCGGTACGGCAGGGCGCCCGTCGAGCGCTGCTTCGACGCGATCATCGCCAAGACCACCGAGACGTTCCGCAGGGAGCTGCTGTCGAAGATCCCCGAGGGCGTGTACGTCTGGGAGGACTACGCCGAGCACGACGGCGTGGACGAGCCGCGCCTGCACACCCAGCGAATCACGCTCACCCGGGCGGGCGACAAGCTGATCATCGACTTCACCGGCACGTCGCCGCAGGCCAAGGGTCCGATCAACCACGCGGGCGACTACGCCGACGGCGTGTTCCTGAAGAAGTGGCTGGCGCCCGTGCTGCGCAACCTCGCCGACACCCCCGAGCACATGGCCGAGCTCGACGTCAACGAGGGCGTCGTCCCCCTCATCGAGATGGTCTTCCCGGAGAAGGGCACCCTGCTCACCCCGGTCTTCCCGGCCCCCACCAACGCCCGCACGTTCGTCATCCTGCGCCTGCTCGGCGTGCTCGCCGGGGTCCTGGCCAAGGCCACCGGCGGGCGCATGCCGGCCGACCAGGAGACCATCCGCTACACCGGCGTGTACGGCGAGGCGGGCGGGACGCCGTACCTGATGCGCGAGGTCCTGGGCGGGGGCTCGGGCGGCCGGTGGTACGCCGACGGGGAGGACACGATCCACGTGGTGCCGGACTCGCGGAACATCCCGGTGGAGTTCGCCGAGGCGCGCTGGCCGCTGCGGGTGGAGCGGCTCGGGCTGGCCGTGGACTCGGGCGGGCCGGGGGAGTACCGCGGCGGGCTCGGCTACGACAAGCACATCCGCATGCTGGAGGACGCCCGCTACATGTCCATCGCCGACCGGTCCATCCTGTCCTGCTGGGGCGTGAACGGCGGCGCGGCCGGGCGGCCGTTCCGCGTCACGATCGACGGGCGCGAGATGGAGGGCCTGGTGGACGGCGAGCCGGTGCGCGCCGGGCAGGTCATCCGCATCCGGACGACCGGGGGCGGCGGCTGGGGCGACCCGCTCGACCGCGACCCCGCGAGGGTGGCCGCCGACGTCCGCGACGGCAAGGTCTCGGCGGGCGGCGCCCGCGCCGACTACGGCGTGATCCTCACCGCGGACGGCGAGGCGGACGCGGACGCCACCGCGGCCGAGCGGGCGCGGCTGCGCGCGGCCCGCCCGGCCGCGCGCCCGTTCTTCGACCGCGGCCCCGGCTACGCGCGGCTGTCCGGCGGCCTGCCGTACCCCGCCGTGGACCTGCCCTGACCGCTCACCACTTCCGCGATCCGCCCTGACGGGTCACCCGCATCCGTGACCCGCCTGACGGGTCACCACTTCAGCCGCTCGACCTTGGACCTGGCGAGGTTGACGACGACGCGGTCGGTCTCGGCCCAGCTCCCGTCGGGGAGGCGGACGAAGAGCTGGACGCAGCGCTGGCTGCCGCACGCCGCCAGGTCCTCGTTGGTCTTGCGGAGCTGGGCCGCGTGGAACAGGGAACCCTGGGGCCGCAGGTCGGCGGCCGAGTCCAGCTTCTCGCCGGTGGCCTCCTTGTACGCCTTGGCCACGCTCCGGCCCAGCTTGGGGTGGGCGATCAGCAGCTCGGTGGCGCGCGTCAGCTCGGCGCGGGTCGGGGGAGCGGCGAGCGTGGGGCGGGTGGAGGCGGCCAGGGAGGCGTTCCCCGAACGCCCGGACGCCTGCCGGCTGGACTGGTCCCCCGCGTGACCGAGGGCGGCGGCGGTCGCGAGGGAGGAGCCGAGTATCAGGATGCCGGCCAGCCGGGCGCGCAAGCTGGGATATTTACGGTGCTTCGACATCTCGATTACCCTCCGTGATTACTGATAACAGAGCGTTTCCCCAGGAGAGCGCCCGGTCAACCCTGATTCAGCGGAGGACAAACTCCTTCTCGGGATCGTGGGGGACGCGCGGGTCCCCGTCCACGAGGAGGTCGGCGCGGGAGCGTGTGCCGTCGGCGGCGAAGAAGGTATCCTCCGCCCTCACCCAGGTCTCCCACTGCGCGCGGTACTCCTCCCCGTCGCGCGCCAGCGCCCGCCGCAGCCGCAGCTCACGCGGGGCCTCCACCCACACCGCGAGCGCGATCAGGCCCGCCGCGCTCCGCCGGGCCGTGCTCACGCCCTCGACGACCAGCACCGGGTCCGGGGGCACGGTCACGGGCCCGTCGTACTCCCCGCGCGGCCAGTCCCACCGCCGGAACCGGCCGGCCTCCCCGCGCTCCAGCGGCGCGAGCACCTGCGTCTCCAGCAGCCCGAACCAGCTCACCGGGTCGTCCCAGGCGACCGGGAAGTCGTCGCTGTGCACCACCCGCGCCCCGAGCTCCCGCCCGAGCCGCCCGGCGAACGTGGTCTTGCCCGAGCCGCCGGGCCCGTCCACCGCGACCAGCCGCACCGGGCCGCACGAGGGCGGCAGGGCGCGCACCCGCCCGGCCAGCCAGGAGTACGTCAGGACGGCGCCAGGCCCCGGCGCGCCGTTGATAACGCCCATCGGGGAATCGTGTCACGCGCCTCTGGCCCCGCCGCCGCCCGGGCTGGCACTCTGGCGCCAGACCCCCTTTGGAGGCTGACGGTGCTGAACGACGTCGTCGTGCTGGACCTGTCCCGGGCCCTCGCGGGCCCCCACGCCGCCCAGTTGCTCGGGGACCTGGGCGCCTTCGTGATCAAGGTGGAACACCCGTCGGGCGGCGACGAGTCCCGGGGCTGGGGACCGCCGTTCGTCGGGCCGGAGAACGACATCAGCACCTACTTCCTGTCCTGCAACCGGAACAAGCGGTCGATCGCGGTGGACCTGAAGTCCGCCGGGGGCCGGGACCTGATCGAGCGCCTGGTACGGCAGAGCGACGTCCTCATCGAGAACTTCCGCACCGGGGTCCTGGACCGCCTCGGCTTCCCGGTGTCCCGCCTCCACGAGCTGAACCCGCGCCTGGTCGTGCTGTCCATCACCGGGTTCGGCCACGACGGGCCCGAGGGCGGCAGGCCCGGCTACGACCAGATCGCCCAGGGCGAGGCGGGCCTCATGAGCCTCACCGGCCCCTCCCCGGACGAGCCGTACCGGGTGGGGGCGTCCATCGCCGACCTGCTGGCCGGGCTCCACGGCGCGTACGGCGTGGTCGCGGCCCTCTACGAGCGCGAGCGCACCGGCCGGGGCCGCGTCGTGCGCACGTCCCTGCTGGCCTCGGTGGTCGGCGTCCACGCCTACCACGGCACCGCCTGGACGGTCGCGGGCCGGGTCCCCGGGCCCGCCGGGAACCACCACTCCTCCATCACCCCCTACGGGGCGTTCCACTGCGCCGACGGGATGATCCAGATCGCGGTGGCCAACGAGACGCAGTGGGCGAAGCTGGCCGGCCTCCTGGGCATCGACGACCCGAGGTACGCCACCAACCGCGACCGCTTCGCCGTGCGCGACGAGGTGATCGCCGACGTGGAGAAGGTCCTGCGGACGATGGACCGCGCCCACTGGCTGGCCGAGCTGTCCCGCCTGGGCGTCCCGGCCGGCGCGATCCGCACCCTGGACGAGGTCTACGAGTGGGCCCAGACCCGCTCGCAGGGGCTGGTGATCACGGTGGACCACCCGGTCCTGGGCCCGATCGAGCTGCCGGGGCCCGCCCTCCGCGTCGACGGCGCGCCGCCCGCCCGGCACACCGCACCCCCGGGGCTGGGCGAGCACACCGAGGAGGTCCTCGCCTGGCTCGCGGCCCGCGAGGCCGCCCAGGGCTGAGCGCCCCCCGCCGCTCGCCGTACGGCCCGGGGCCCGTACGGCCTGATCCGGTCCGTGCGGGCTGTGCCGCCGTACGGCCTGAGCCCGTCCGCTCGTCCGTACGACGTGGGCGCGGGCGCACGGCCGCAGGGCCGCAGGGCCGTACGGGCCGCTGCGGGCGGGGCGGCGCGGGCTCGGGGCGGGGGACGGGGGATGATCGGGGTCAGCGGGTCTTGGGAGGGTTGATGGGCGGGCGGCCTGATGCTCGGGCTCTGGTGAGGGCGGTGCTGGACCCCGGGACGTTCCGGTCCTGGGACTCGCCGCCCCGCGATCCCGTCGCGGCCGGCACGCCGTACGGCGAGGAGCTGGCGGCGGCGCGGGAGCGGAGCGGGTACGACGAGTCGGTGATCACCGGGGAGGGGCTGCTCGGCGGGCGGCGGGTGGCCGTGATGGCGTGCGAGTTCTCGTTCCTGGCCGGGTCCATCGGGGTGGCGGCGGCCGAGCGGCTGGTCGCAGCCGTCGAGCGCGCCACCGCCGAGGGGCTTCCGCTGCTGGCCGCGCCGGCGTCCGGGGGGACCCGGATGCAGGAGGGGGCGCTCGCGTTCACCCAGATGATCAAGATCGCGGCGGCGGTGCGGCTGCACCGGGCGGCGGGCCTGCCGTACGTCGTCTACCTGCGGCATCCGACCACGGGCGGGGTGTTCGCGTCGTGGGGGTCGCTGGGGCACGTGACGGCGGCCGAGCCGGGGGCGCTGATCGGGTTCCTGGGGCCCCGGGTCTACGAGGCGCTGTACGGCGAGCCGTTCCCGCCCGGCGTGCAGCGGGCGGAGAACCTGTTCGCGCACGGGCTGGTGGACGCCGTGGTGGACGCGTCGCAGGCCCGGGAGATCGCGATCCGGGCGCTGTCGGTGCTGTGCGCGCCCCGGGACGGGCTCGACCCGGGCCCGGAGCCGGAGGAGGCCGACGCGGAGGGGATCCCCGCGTGGGACGCCATCACGAGGTCGCGGCGGCCCGACCGGCCCGGCGTGCGGGAACTGCTCAGGTACGGCGCGGCCGACGTGACGCCGCTGCACGGGACCGGCTCGGGGGAGAGCGACCCGGGGCTGCTGCTGGCCCTGGCGCGGTTCGGCACGGCCCCCGCCGTCGTCATCGGGCAGGACCGGCGCAAGCAGCGCGACGGGGTCCCGCTCGGCCCGGCGGGGCTGCGGGTCGCCCGGCGGGGCATGCGGCTGGCCTCGGAGCTGGGCCTGCCGCTGGTCTCGGTCGTGGACACGGCGGGCGCGGCCCTGTCGAAGGAGGCCGAGGAGGGCGGCCTCGCCGGGGAGATCGCCCGGTGCCTGGCCGACCTGGTCACGCTCACCGCGCCGACCGTGTGCCTGCTGCTCGGCGAGGGCGCGGGCGGCGCGGCGCTGGCCCTGCTCCCCGCGGACCGGGTGCTGTGCGCCCAGCACGCCTGGCTGTCCCCCCTGCTGCCGGAGGGCGCGTCCGCGATCCTCTACCGCGCGACCGACTTCGCCCCCGAGATCGCCGAACGCCAGGGCGTGCGCGCCGCCGACCTGCGGCGCGACGGCATCGTGGACCGGATCATCCCCGAGCGCCCGGACGCCGCCGACGAGCCCGCCGCCTTCAGCCGCCGCGTCGCCCGGGCCCTCGACCATGAGCTGGCCGTTCTCCTGGCCGCCGCTCCCGCATACCGCCTGGAGGCCCGCCTCCGCAGATACCGCGACCTGCGCTGACCCCGCGACCGCCCGCGCCGGTCGCGGCAGGCCGGAGCGGACCGGGCCGGACCAGGCCGGTCACGGCAGGCCGGAGCGGACCGGGCCGGACCGGGCCGGATCAGGCCGTTGCGTGGTGTTCCGTGCCGTGGCGTTCCGGCCGGGTGGCGGGCCGGGCGCTCCGGGCGTCAGGGGCGGGTGGCCTTGCCGTCGAGCCAGAGGGTGTCGGACTCGTCCCGGTGGGAGCCCGTGGTCCCGACGTGCTTGGCGTCGATCTTCGGCCCCTTCTTGATCACGTGCACCAGGGCCATGGCGTGCCCGCGCCCGAGGTCGTAGTCCTGCTTGAGCCATTCGACGATCACGCCCGCCTTGGTGCCCGGATCGTCGTACCCGCGCTCCTTCGCCAGCGCGATGAACTGCCGGGGCGTCAGCCCCGTCTTCTCCTCGATGTTGTCCAGATAAGCCTGGAATGACATGCCTCTCTCCCATCCTCACGCGTCACTGAGAGGGGAATTGTCCCATTAGTAGCCGTTCGCACGAATGACACCCATCTGACCGCCCCCGCCGTACCCGCCGTACCGCTCGACGGCGTCGCGGGACAGGGCCGTGAGCCCGCGGACGTCGAGGGCCTGGCCGCGGCGGCGGGGGTTGTCCGGGAGTCCGGGAGGTGATCTTCTGGAGGCTTCCGGGATCGGAGGAGTGCTCATGACCACGGTGCTCACGGGCGGGCTTCCCTACGCGCCGGGGGCGATCCTCGGCGGGACGCGGGATCACCTGCGGAAGCTGGAGGTGGCGTGGGGACATGTGCGGCGGCGACGCGAGGCAGGGCTGCCGCTGCACAACGTGAGCGGGCTGGAACGGGGGCTGCCGATGCCCGTGGGGACCCCCGCGTGGGAGCTGGACGACGAGTGGGCGGGCGCGCTGTACGACGGCCGGGTGCGGGAACTGGGGCTGGCGCACCTGGGCGGGACGCCGGGGGAGCACGACGTGTTCGCCGCGAACCGGACGACGGCCGCGCTGTTCGCCGCGTTGCAGGTCACGGTGCGGCCCGGGTCGGACGTCATCGGGGTCTCGCCCTCCTACAGCCACCCGGCGGTCGTGCGGGGCGTGCGCGACGCGGGCGGGCGGCTGGTGGAGGCGGCCGGGGCCGACGCGTTCGAGGCGGCGCTCGGAACGGTCACCGATCTGTCGGTGGTCGTGGTCACGCGGCTCGCGGTGACGTACGAGGCGCTGCCGGAGAGCGACCTGCGCCAGGTGATCGACGGCGCCCACCGGCGCGGCGCGCTCGTCGTGGTGGACGACGCGGGGGGCGCACGCGTCGGCCCCGCGGTGCTCGGCCAGCCTCGCACCCTCGAACTGGGCGCGGACCTGGGTGCGACAGGGCTGGACAAGTACGGCGTCGCGGGCCCGCGTGTCGGCCTGCTGGGCGGGCGCGCGGACCTGGTGGCGAAGGCGCGGGCGCGGGCCTTCGAACTCGGGTCGGAGTGCCGGCCGGTCCTCTACCCGGCCGTCGCGGCCTGCCTCGCGGCGTACCGCCCCGAGCGCGTGCGCGAGCTGGTCGCCGTCACCCGCGAGGTGGGCGACGCGCTGCGCGCCCGGCTCGGCGACGCCGTGGAGGCGACCCCCTTCATCACCCGGCTGCCCGGCGAGGCAGTCCTCGCCGAGCTGACGGCCAGGTCCGGCCGCCCCCGACTGGACCTGGCCCCCGTCGAGGCCACGGCCGCCCTGGCGATGGTCCTCCTCCGCGACCACGGCCTCCTCACGGTCCACTTCGCAGGCATGCCCCCGGGCACCTCGGCCCTCCTGATCAAGTTCCTCCCGCCGGAGACCGTCGCGGCGCTGGGCGGGCCCGCCGTGTTCGCCGACGCCGTGGTCACGGCCCTGCGGACCGCCGCCGAGGAGGTGGCCACGCCCGAGTCCGCCCGCCGCCTCCTGCACGGTCCGGATGTCTGACTCGCTCTGACTTGACCTGGATCGACCTGATTCGCCGGTACGGCGTGAGCCCCCGCGGCCTCACGCCGCGGGGGCTCACGCCGTACGGCCCTCAGGGGCGGCGGGTGGACGGGACGCGCAGGGCGGCGGGCACGGCCAGGAGGACGCCTGCGGCGGCGACGTAGCCCGCGGTGGCCAGGCCGGAGGCGGTGGCCTCGCGGAGGGGTTCGCCGGTGAGGCCGGGGAGGGACGCGGTGGCCACGGCCACGAGGACGGCGAGCCCGGCCCCCGAGCCGACCTGGAGCGCGGTGTTCGCCAGGCCGGAGGCCACGCCCGCGTCCCCGGGCGCGACGCCGCCGCCCGCCGCGTTGAACATCGCGGGGTAGATCAGGCCCATGCCCAGCCCCACCACGACGATCCCCGCGAGGACCGTCAGGTAGGAGCCGTCGGCGCGCATCCCCGCCGCGAGGAGGGCGGCCCCGGCCCCGCCGGTCAGCAGCCCGGAGACCAGCGTCGCGCGGGTGCCGAAGCGCGGGATGAGCCGGTCGCTCAGCGTGTTGCCCAGGGTGATCGTCAGGGTGGGGCCGAGGAACCCCACGCCGGTCCGCAGGGCGTCGTAGCCCAGGACGTCCTGGAAGTACAGCGTCAGGAAGTACGGCACCGCCTGCAGTGTCAGGCCGAACAGCAGGATGACCCCGGCGGCCGCCGGCAGGCCGCGCTCCCGGAACAGCCGCAGCGGCAGCAGCGGATGGCGGCTGGCCCCCTCGATCCGGACGAACACCGTCAGCAGGACCAGCCCCGCGACGGCCGCGCCGAGCACGGTCGGCGAGCCCCAGCCGGTCTCCGGGCCCTGCGCGATCGCGAAGACCAGGAGGGTCACCCCGCCGGTGCCGGTCAGCGCGCCGGGCAGGTCGAAACCGGTGCCCCGCGCCCGGGGGGCGTCGGGGACGAGCAGGTACGGCGCCGCCACGAGGCCGAGCGCGGCCAGCGGCACGTTCACGAAGAAGACCCATTCCCAGCCGAGCGCGCTGGTCAGCGCCCCGCCGAGGAGGGCGCCCAGGCTCAGGCCCGCCGCGCCCCCGGTGGCCCACACCGTCAGCGCCCGGGTCCGCTGCGCGTGCTCGGTGAACATGGTGTTGACCAGCGCCAGCGTCGCCGGGGCCAGGATCGCGCCGCCGAGGCCCTGGAGGGCGCGGGCGGCGATCAGCGTTCCCGGCCCCTCGGCGAGCCCGCCGAGGAGGGACGCCCCGCCGTACAGCAGCATGCCCGCGGCGAACAGGCGGCGGCGGCCCAGCAGGTCGGACAGGCGCCCGCCGAGCAGCAGGAACCCGCCGAACACCACGGCGTACGCGCTCACGACCCACTGGATCGAGTGCACGCTGAAACCCGCGTCCCGCGCGATGTCCGGCAGGGCCACGTAGACGATCGTGAAGTCGAGCGAGGTGATCAGATTGGCGAAGGCCAGCAGGCCCAGGCTCGCGCCCAGGCGTGGCGTCTGTGTGAGTGTCATGTCCGGAACCCCTCAATCAAGGCAGCTCGCCCACCGTAAGAAGGGGACAGGCCACCTGAATCAGTAAGATTTCGGGGTTCCGTTACTGGAGGAGGCGGCGATGCTGTACGGCCGGAGCGCCGAGCTGGCCGCCCTCGACGCGCTGCTCGACGGGGCCCGCGAGGGCCGCAGCGGCGCCCTCGTCCTGCGCGGCGAGGCGGGCATCGGCAAGTCCGCGCTCCTCGACCACGCCGCGAGCGCCGCCACGCGCCACGGCTTCCGCGTCCTGCGCGCCGCCGGGGTCGAGCCCGAGGCCGACCTCGCCTTCGCCGGGCTCGTCCAGCTCCTGTGGCCCCTCCACGACCGCCTCGGCGCCCTCCCCGCCCCGCAGGCCGCCGCCCTGCGCGCCGTCTTCGCCGATCCCCTCCCCGGGCACCCGGTCCCGCCCGGAGCCGGCCCCCCGGCGTACGGCGGCGCGCCCGGTTCTCCGGAGGACCCGGACGCGCCCGGAACCGCCGAGGCCACCGGTACCACCGGTACCACCGGTACCACCGGTACCACCGGTACCACCGGTACCACCGGTACCACCGGTACCACCGGTACCACCGGCACCACCGGCACCACCGGAACCACCGGAACCACAGGAGCCGACGGGGCGGGCGCGAGCCGTACGGCGGGAGAGCGGGACCGCTTCCTGATCGGGCTCGGGCTGCTGACCCTGCTCGCCGAACTGGCCGAGGAGAGCCCCGTCCTGTGCCTGGTGGACGACGCGCACTGGCTGGACCGGGCGTCGGCGGAGGCGCTGGCGTTCGCGGCCCGGCGGCTCGGGGCCGACGGGGTCGCGGTGGTGTTCGCCGCGCGGCCGGGCGGGTTCGCCGTGCCCGGGCTGCCCGAGCTGTGCCTGGACCGGCTGGGGGAGGAGGACGCGGGCCGGGTGCTCGGGGAGTACGCCATCACGCCCGCGCAGCGCGAGCGCGTGCTCGCCGAGGCGGAGGGCAACCCGCTGGCCCTGCGCGAGCTCGCCCTCGCCGTGCCGCACGCGCGGGACGCGGGCCCGCTCCCGGTCGCCGACCGCGTGCTGGCCGCCTTCCAGGCGCGGATCGCCGCGCTGCCGGAGTCCGCCGGGACCGTGCTGCTGGTCGCCGCCGCGGCCGGGCACTGCGACCTGCGCGTCGTCCTGGCCGCGGCCGGGCGTCTCGGGGCCGGGCTCGCGGGGCTGGAGGCGGCCGAGCGCGCTCAGCTCCTGCGGTTCGACGGCGACCGGATCGCCTTCCGGCACCCGCTGATCGCCGCCGCCGCGTACCACCCGGCGCCGCTGGCCCGCCGCATCGCCGTCCACCGCGCCCTCGCCGCGACCGCGGCCGACCCCGACGCCCGCGCCCGCCACCTGGCGCTGATCACGATGGAGCCGGACGAGGGCGTGGCCGCCGAACTCGCCGCGGCGGCCTCGCGGGCCCGCGCCAGGACCGCCTGCGCCTCCTCGGCCACCCTCTACGAGCAGGCCGCCCGCCTCACCCCCTCGGCGGAGGCGCGCGCCGTACGGCTGGGCGAGGCGGCGGACGCCGCGCTGGCGGCGGGGGAGATGGACCGCGCGCTCCGCCTGGCCGCCGACGCGCGGGCGCTGACCGCCGACCCGGTGCGGCGGGCCGGGTTCGCCCGGGTGAGCGCGGAGGTGGAGTTCGAGCGCGGCGACCCGGCGGACGCGGCGCGCGTGCTGCTGGACGCCGCGCCGGAGGGGTTCCCCGAGGTCGCGGCGGGCATGGCGCGCACGGCGGCCGGATACGGCTGGTTCGCGGGAGCGGCGGACACGGTGCGCGAGGCCGCCCGGCTGCTGACCGCCCTCGGCCTGCCCGACGACGCGACGCTGGGGCTCGCGCGGCTCACCGAGGGCGACTACCCCGGCGGCGTGCGGCTGCTCAGGGCCGCCACGGGCGTGCCCGGGACGGACCGGATGCGGGACGCCCGGATCGGGCTGATCATCGGTGACGACGAGCTGACGCTGTCCTCGGCCGCGGCCGAGGTGGCGCACCGCCGCCGGGCGGGGCTGGTGGGCGCGCTGCCCCAGGCGCTGCAGTCGCTCGCGCAGGCCCAGGTGGTCGCCGGGCTCCACCGGGACGCCGAGGCCGCCGCGATCGCCCGCGACACCGGGCTGCGGCACCGCGCCGGGCAGCTCGACACCGTCCTGGCCAGGATCGCCGCGATCGAGGGCGACGAGGAACGCGTGCTGGCGCTGACCGCCCGTGCCAAGGGCACCGGAAGGGTCGCGGCCGACACCATGCTCAGCGTGCTCGACCTGGGCCTGGAACGCCCCGACCGGGCGCTGCGCCGCCTCATCGAGTCCGCGCGCGGGCCGGGCGCGCACGCGGGCGTCCTGATGGCCTCCACCGGGGACCTCGTCGAGGCCGCCGTCCAGGCCGGCCGACCCGAGCTGGCCGAGGGCCCGCTGCGCGGCTTCCGCGCCTGGGCCGAGGCCGGCGGCCTGCCCTGGGCCCTCGCCGTGGCCGAGCGCTGCCTGGCCCTGCTGACCGGCGAGGAGGAGCACTACGCGCGAGCCGTACGGCTGCACGAGAGGGCGACCCGGCCGTTCGAGCGGGCGCGCACCGAGCTGCTGTACGGCCAGTGGCTGCGCCGCGCCCGCCGCCGCGCCGACGCCCGCGTGCCGCTGCGCTCCGCGCTCGGCGTCTTCGAACGCCTCGGCGCCGCCCCCTGGGCCGCCCGGGCCCAGGCCGAGCTGCGCGTCACCGGCGGCGCCCCGGCCCGCCCCGCCGCCGCCGAGCTCCTCGGCCGGCTGACCCCGCAGGAGCTCCAGGTCGTCCGCATGGCCGCCGAGGGCGCGAGCAGCCGCGAGATCGCCGCGCGGCTCTTCCTCAGCCCCCGCACCGTCGAGTACCACCTCTACAAGGCCTATCCCAAGCTCGGCGTCGCCTCGCGCCGCGAACTGGCCGCCTTCGACCTGTCGGCCCTCCCCGCCGGCCGCCGCACGGCCTGACGCCCCGGCGCGCCACCTGGCCCGACGCCCGGCCGTACGGCCTGGAGCCCGCCCCGCCGTACGGCCTGGAGCCCGGCTCTCCGCACCGGGCGGGGGAGCGGGGCCTCACGCGGAGGCGAAGGCGGCCAGCGCGCCGGCGCACAGCAGCAGGAACGCCCCGGGGAAGACCAGGTGCGAGTGGACGCGGGCGCGCAGGACGGCGGCCACGGCCCCGGCGAAGTAGAGCACCAGCGCGAGCGCGGCGGCGAGCCCGAGCGGCCGCAGGGCGATGCCCGCCAGCAGCCCCAGCGCGCCCGCCGCCTTGGCCGCGCCCAGCGGGAACAGCCACGACTCGGGGATCCCGTACGCCGCCATGTTGCCGCGTATCCACGCCACCCGCGCGAAGTCCACGGCGGCGGCGGCCACGTTGGCGACGGCTGCGGCCAGTATGACGATCATCTGGGTCGCGTTCATGAGTCCTCCCGGTGCGCGACGTCCTCACCACATCGACGCCGCGCGCTCCGGGAAGGTGACCGCCCCGGCCCCGGGCGGCCCCGGCCCGGCCACGGCCCAGGTCCGGGCCGGGCCTCAGCCGGGGGCCTCACCCGGGGGCCTCACCCGGGGGCCTCGGACGAGGGGCTCGGGCGAGCGACTCGGGCCAGGGGCTCCGGCTGGAGACTCGGGCGGGAGCCTCAGGCGGGGGGCTCGGGGCGGGAGTCTCAGGCGGGGGCGGAGTGGGGGTGCCAGTCGGGCCCGGCGGGGAAGTCCAGCCGCTCGACCCGGATCGCGTAGACCTCCTCCGGGGCGACGACCACCTCGTGGGCCCCGTGGTCCACCTGCCAGTACCCCAGCTTGCGCGCGCGCAGCCCGTCGTGCCCGGCGTAGGCGATGTGCAGCCCGTCCGACTCCTCGGCCAGGACCACGCACGGCTCGCCGCCGAAGATCCCGACGGTGCGCAGGAGCACCAGCCAGGACAGGTCCGTGCGGGGGACGCGCTTGCGCCAGTAGCCGTGGGCGCGCTCGAACCCCTCCTCCGTGGGCTCGTCCCCGGTGAACAGCACGACGTCGCCGCTGCCGGGCCCGACGTTCGCGGCGTAGGTCCGGCCCCGGTAGTGGGCTATGAAGCCGTTCTGCGGGTTCATCGCTCGGCTTCCTGGGGCGCCCCGGCCTCTTCGGCGCTGTCCGCGAGGATCTCCTCCAGCGACTCCGCCGCCGGCCGCTGCCAGGTCAGCCCGTCGTACACGGCGAACAGCCGCTCGCCCTCGGCCGTCACCCGGTAGATCTGCGCCCCGGCGGGGAGCGGGACGTGCTGCGTGTGGAACTGCGGCACGACGTACTCCCGCGAGGTCGTGAACCCGTTGCCCGCGAACGGCTGCGCGTCGTTCCAGTCACCGCCCATGTGCGCGCCGTACGGGACCTGGTAGGAGTCGGTGTCCCTGGCGTACCACCGCATGACGTACAGCTCGGGCGTCCCGGCGGTGAGCTCCGACCCCTCGAAGTGCAGGTCGAGTCCCTGGAACAGCTCCCACGGAGTCGTCAGCTCCGAGTCCTGCACGCGGTACACGTATCCCGCGATCACCGTCCGCTCCCCGGCGAGGTACGGCACCAGCAGCCGGGGCGGCACGACCTTCTGCATCAGGGTCGCCCGGGCCCTCCTGGCCTCCCCCGCGTCCGTCACCGCGGGCTCCTGGGGGTCGCCCGGCCGGCGGCGCGGCGCGTGGTCGGGGGCTGGGGAGGACGAGCGCGGAAGGCCCCGGGCAGCGTGGGGGGTGCGGTCCTGATGGGTGTCTCCTTTCTCCTACGGACACAGTAACGGGCGGACAAATCACGACCACGGGTTCGCCGGACAAGCCCGGGATCCCACGCGGGCCTCACCCGTGGCCGGGGCCGGATCCCGGCCGGGGCACGGCCGGGGGACCGGGGGCTCAGCCGGGGAAGGAGACGGGCGTCTCCCGCCCGAGCCCGGTGAGGCGGCGGTGCTGGAGGCTGGGGAGCAGGGCGCGGACCTCGCGGGTGACCTCGGGGTCGATCTCGCCCACGTGGACGCCGGGGTGCGGGCCGAGGTCGGCGCGCACGACGCCCAGCGGGTCCACGAGCATGCTGCGGCCCACCCCGAAGGGGCTGTCGGGCCCCGGGGACTGGTCCACGGCGACGACCCAGCAGGTGTTCTCGATGGCGCGGGCGCGGACCAGGGTGGTCCAGTGCTCCTCCTTGAAGACGCCGGAGCCCCAGGCGGCGATGACGACCAGGACCTCGGCCCCGGCCTCGACCAGGGCGCGCGTCAGCTCGGGGAAGCGGATGTCGTAGCAGGTGACCAGGCCGACGCGGAGGCCCGCCAGCTCGGCGACCCGTACGGCGTCGCCCGGGGCCACCACGTCGGACTCGCGCTGCCCGAAGGAGTCGAAGAGGTGGATCTTGCGGTACGTCGCCGCGACGCGCCCGGCGGCGTCCAGCACCACCGCCGTGTTGTACACGCGGCCGTCGGGGGCGGGCTCGAACACCCCGGCGATGACCCCGATGCCGTGGATGCGGGCCGCGTTGGCCAGGCCGGTGACGAACGGGCCGTCCAGGGGCTCGGCGGCCTCCCGGAGCTTGGGCCCGAAGCACGTGAGCGACGCCTCGGGCAGCACGGCCACGTCGGCGCCGCCGGTCGCCGCCTTCCGGATCGCGGACACCGCCCGGTCGAGGTTGATCCGGGGGTCGGAGGAGACAGGGATCTGACAGAGCGCGAAAGACGTCACCCCCCAAGTCTGCCCGCCCGCCCCGGCCCCCCGGGAGAGCCCCCTCGCATCGCCCCCGCCGGGGAGCGCCTGGCGTCGCCCCGCCGGGGAGCGCGCGGGCGGGAGGGTCCGGCAACCGCCTGGAGCCCGCCCGCACTTGAGTACGCTTCAGGCAACGGTGGTCGTTCGGCACGTGCGACCGGTCTGGCACGTTGAAGGGGATATGGCCGCTTTTCGCCCCACTCTTGGCGCCGCTCATGGCGCGTCCGCCGTACGGCTGCGCCGTGCCGCGTCGTCCCGCCCGCCCATCAGCCCGGGAGGTACGGCGTGAGCATCAGGGAGCGGATCCGGCGGTTCCTGCAGCGGCCCGGCACGGTGGACCTGGGGCCGCTGCGGGTGCACGTGGTGCGGGCGAACGAGCTGGAGCCGTCCGTGCGGGACCTGGCGGACGCGGACCTGGGGGCCCGGGCCCGCGAGGCCCGCTCGCGCGGCGACCTCGGGGAGTTCTGCGCCCTCATGCGCGAGGGGGCGCGGCGGGCGCTGGGCCTGCGGCCGTACGACGTGCAGTTGCTCGGGATGCTCGGGCTGATGGACGGGCGCGTCGTCGAGATGGCGACCGGGGAGGGGAAGACCCTCGCCGGGGCCATGGCCGCGGCCGGATACGCGCTGAACGGGCGGCGCGTGCACGTGATGTCCGTGAACGACTACCTCGCGCGGCGGGACGCCGAGTGGATGGGGCCGCTGTTCGAGCTGCTGGACGTCTCCGTGGGGTGGGTCGGGCAGGGCTCCTCGCCCGAGGAACGCCGCCAGGCGTACTCCAGGGACGTGACGTACGCGCCGGTCAGCGAGATCGGGTTCGACGTGCTGCGCGACCGGCTGCGGACCGAGGCGGACCGGCGGGTGGTCCCCGAGCCCGACGTCGTGGTGATCGACGAGGCCGACTCGGTGCTCGTGGACGAGGCGCGGGTGCCGCTGGTGCTCGCGGGCGCGGCGGGCGTGGGGGCGGCCGATCCGGCGCTGGCCGAGATCGTGCGGTCGCTGCGGGCGCGGCGCGACTACGAGATCGACGACGAGGGCCGGGCCGTCCACCTGACCTCGGAGGGGATCGCGGCCGTGGAGCGGGCGCTCGGCGGGGTCGATCTGTACGCCGGGGGCGACAACGGCGTGATCTCCGCGGTGAACGTGGCGCTGCACGCGCACGCGCTGCTCAAGCGCGACGTGGACTACATCGTGCGCGACGGGAAGGTGCAGCTCGTCAACGAGTCGCGCGGCCGCGTGGCGCGGCTCCAGCGCTGGCCGGACGGGCTCATGGCGGCCGTGGAGGCCAAGGAGGCGCTGGTCCAGACCGAGAGCGGGGAGATCCTGGACTCCATCACCGTCCAGGCCCTGATCAGCAAATATCCGACCAAGTCCGGGATGACGGGCACCGCCGTCGCCGTCGCCGAGCAGCTCCGCGAGTTCTACGGCCTGGAGGTCGGCGTCGTCCCGCCCAACAAGCCCTGCGTCCGCGCCGACGAGCCTGACCGCCTCTACGCCACCCGGGGCGACAAGGAGAACGCCGTCGTCGCGGAGATCGTCAAGGCCCACGCCACCGGCCGCCCGGTCCTCGTCGGCACCCTCGACGTGGCCGAGTCCGAGCGGCTGGCCATGCGGCTGCGCGCCTCGGGCCTGTCGTGCGTCGTGCTCAACGCCAAGAACGACGCCGAGGAGGCCAAGGTCGTCGCCGAGGCCGGGGCGCACGGCGCGATCACCGTGTCCACCCAGATGGCCGGGCGCGGCACCGACATCAAGCTCGGCGGCGAGGAGGTCGCCAGGCTCGGCGGCCTCTACGTGATCGGCACCGGCCGCTTCGCCAGCAGCCGCCTGGACGACCAGCTCCGGGGCCGCTCCGGGCGCCAGGGCGACCCGGGCACCTCGGTGTTCTTCACCAGCCTGGAGGACGCCCTGGTCACCTCCTACGCCCCCGACGCCGCCCGGATGTCGTTCACCCCGGACGAGGACGGCCTGGTCACCGACAAGCGCGCCCGCTGGACCGTGGACCACGCCCAGCGCGTCGCCGAGGGCGCGAACCTGGAGATCCACCGCAACACCTGGCGCTACAACAAGCTCATCGAGCTCCAGCGCGGCGTGCTGCTCGAACACCGCGACGCCGTCCTGCACGGCGACGCCGCCCTGCGCGAGATGACCGTGCGGTGCCCGGCGCGCGTCGAGGAGCTCACCGCGTCGGTCGGCGAGGAGGCCGTCGCCCGGGCCGCCCGGCAGGTCGCGCTGTTCCACCTCGACCGCTGCTGGGCCGAGCACCTGGCGTTCCTGGCCGACCTGCGCGAGGGCATCCACCTGCGCGTCCTCGGCCGCCAGAACCCGCTGGACGAGTTCCACAAGGCCGCCGTGGCCGCCTTCGCCGAACTCCTCCCCGAGGCCACCGCCCGCACCGCCGAGACCTTCGAGACCGTCGAGGTCACCGCCGAGGGCGCGGCCCTGGCCGACGCCGGCCTCCGCCGTCCCACCGCCACCTGGACCTACCTCGTCCAGGACAACCCGTTCGGCACCGAGGCCGACCGCCTCCTGCGCGGCCTGAAGAACCGCGTCCTCTCCTGACCGACCTCTCCTGACCGGTCCCTTCTGACCGGTCCCTTCTGACCGATCGCCGGGCGGCCCTTCTCGGCCGCCCTTTTCCAGCCGCCCTTCTCCGGACGGCCCCGCCCCCGGCGTTCTCGCCCGCCGTACGGCTTCGCGTGCCCGTGCGGCGGGCGCCGCCGTTCCCGGGGTCCGCGTGGGCCTGCCGTACGGCCGGGGAAATCTCCGCGGATCGGGACTGGCGCGGTGGTACCCCCTGCCGGTATGTTCTGTGCGACACCTGAGCATCTGTTCAAGGATTACGGTTATGACAACGGTTACCGGTCTCGACGCCTGCACGACCCTCGCCCCCGACACCGCCAAGGTCGCGGCGACCAAGGACCGCCTCGTCACGCCCGCTGAGGCGGCGCGGCTGGCGGACCTGTTCCGGCTCCTGGGCGACCAGACACGCGCCCGGCTGCTGTACGCGCTGCTGGAGGCCGGGGAACTGTGCGTCTGCGACCTCACCGCGGCGGTGGACGTCTCGGACACGGCGGTCTCGCACGCGCTGCGGCTGATGCGCACGGCGGGCATCGTGGCCAGCCGGCGCGACGGGCGGATGATCTACTACCGGCTCGCCGACGCCCACGTTCGCCTGCTGCTGGACCTGAGCCGGGAGCACCTGAGGGAGACGGAGCGGGCGGACGCCGCGCACCGGGAGGAGCCGGCGGCCGCCGTACTGGGGGAGGTCAGATGAGCGCGGGACACGGGCACGGCCACGGGCACGGCGCGAGCGCCGCGTCGGACAAGAAGTACCTCGTCGCGGCGCTGGCGCTGCTCACCGCCTACATGGCGGTCGAGGTCGTGATCGGCTTCGCGGTCAACTCGATCGCGCTGATCTCCGACGCCGGGCACATGCTCACCGACGCCGCCGCGATCGTGCTCGCGCTGATCGCGATGCGCCTGGCCGCGCGCCCGGCCGCCGGGGCGTACACCTTCGGCTGGCGGCGCGCGGAGATCGTCTCGGCCGCGCTCAACGGGCTGACGTTCGTGCTGCTGGTGGTGTACTTCGTCTACGAGGCGGTCCACCGCCTGCTCGACCCGCCCGAGGTCGGCGGGCCGGTCGTGTTCGTCACCGCGATCACCGGCATCGCCGTCAACGCGGCCGCCACCTGGCTCGTGTCCAAGGCGAACCGGTCCAGCCTCAACGTCGAGGGCGCGTTCCAGCACATCCTCAACGACATGTACGGCTTCATCGCCACCGCGATCGCCGGCGCCGTTGTCTGGGCGACCGGGTTCGCCCAGGCCGACGCGATCGCCGCGCTGGTGGTCGCCGGGCTCATGGCCAAGGCCGCGTGGTCGCTGCTGCGCGACTCCGGCCGCATCCTGTTCGAGGCGGCCCCGCCCGGCCTGCACCCCGACGAGATCGGCTCGGCCCTGGCCGCCCAGCCCGCCGTCGTCGAGATCCACGACCTGCACATCTGGACGGTCACCAGCGGCTACCCCGCCCTGTCCGCCCACGTCATCGTGGAGCCGGGCAGCGACTGCCACGCCGTACGGCAGGAGCTCGCCGCCCTCCTCCGCGACCGGTTCGAGATCGCCCACACCACGCTCCAGGTGGACCACGGGGACGCCGGCCAGGACTGCCCCGAGGCGCACGGCCCCCGCCACCGCGCCGGCCTGACGGCGGGCTAGCGCCCGGCCCGGGCGACGCGAGACCGCCGGGGTCAGCCGGTGGCCCCCCAGGTGAGGGAGAGGCCGCCGGCGGCCCGGTCGGCGCGGATCTCCATCATGCTGCCGAGGATCGTGGCCCGGTCGGCGATCACGGCGGCGCCGTCGAGCGTGTAGGTCACGCGCTCGCTGACGAACACCGGGGCGCCCTCGGGCTCCCCCAGGTGGCGGGCGGCCGCGGCGTCGAGCAGGCCCGGGCGTACCGTCTCGGCGGCGCGCGCGGCGGCGACGCCCGCGTCCGCGAGCGCCGCGTAGAGGGACTCGGCGCCGAAGTCGCGGTCCTTGATCCGGTCCGCGGCCGGCCGACGCACCCAGGAGACCTGGTGTACGGCGGGGCGGCCGGCGAACTCGCGGACGCGTTCGAGCCGCAGCGCGGTCTCGCCGGGGGCGGCGCGCAGGCGCGCGGCGACCGGGGCCGGGAGGCGGCGCATGGCCCGCCCGAGCACGACGGTGCGCACCCGGTGCCCCTGCCGCTCCAGGTCGTCGGCGAGGCTCCGCAGCGGGCCGAGCCGGTACGCCAGGTGGGGCGGGGCCACGAACGTGCCCCGCCCGGCCTGCTGCACGATCAGTCCCTCATCGCTCAGCAGCCGGAGGGCCTGGCGGAGCGTCATCAGCGTGACGCCGTACGCGGCGCTCAGCTCCCGCTGGGAGGGCAGCGCCTCGCCGGGGGCGTAACGGCCCGCCCGGATCTTCTCGGCGAGGTCCGCGGCGATGGCGTGGTACCGCGTCTCGTGTCCGGCGTCGCGGGCCATCGTGCTGCATCACGCTCCTGGGTCGTCCAGGGCCTCCCGCATCGCCGTCAGGAAGGCCCCGATCTCGTCCGGCCGCGCCCCGGCGAGCACCCGCCGCATGATCGCGGCGCCCACGACGACGCCGTCGGCGCGGCGCGCGGCCTCCACCGCCTGGCCGGGCGTGGAAATACCAAAGCCTAACAACACGGGGCGGTCGGACAGGCCGGTGATCCGCCCGGCGAGCGCCGTGGCGGCCGGGCCGAGAGCGCTCCGCGTCCCGGTGGTGCCCATGAGCGAGACGGCATAGACGAAGCCGCGGCTGCGGCGCGAGATCTCGGCCAGGCGCGGGGCGGGCGTGGCCGGCGAGGCGAGCAGGGCCAGGTCCACGCCCGCCCCGGCCGCGGCGTCCGCCGCCTCGTCCGCCTCGTCCACCGGCAGGTCGGGCACGATCAGCCCGCTCGCCCCCGCCTCCCGCAGCGCCGCGCAGAACGCCCAGGGGCCGTCGCGGAACACCAGGTTGCAGTAGGTGCTGACGACCAGCGGCACGTCCAGGTCCGCCAGGCCGGCGAGGCCGGCGAGGACCCCGCGCGGGGTCGCGCCCCGCGTCAGCGCCGCGTGCGACGCCTCCTGGATGGTGACCCCGTCGAGGGTGGGGTCGGAGAACGGCACGCCGATCTCGATCGCGTCCGCGCCCGCCGCCGCGAAAGCCCGGGCGTACTCCGTCCAGTCCGGGGTGATCCCCCCGGTGACGTACGGCATGAGCAGTTTGCGCCCGGCGTCGCGGCGGGCCCGCAGGCGGGTTTCGAGGGCGTTCACAGCACCTCCATCAGCGTCGCGACGTCCTTGTCGCCCCGGCCGGACAGCGTGAGCAGCACGGTCGAGCCCGCGGGCAGCTCCCCGGACCCGGCCGCGCGGATCACCCAGGCGACCGCGTGGGCCGACTCCAGCGCCGGGACGATGCCCTCCGCGCGCGCCAGCCGTACGGCGGCCGCGGTCACCTCCCCGTCGTCCACGGTGACGTAGCGGGCCCGGCCGAGGTCGCGCAGGTGCGCGTGCTCGGGCCCGACCCCGGGGTAGTCGAGGCCGGCCGCGATGGAATGGGCCTCCCTGATCTGCCCGTCGTCGTCCTGGAGGAACAGGGAGCGGAACCCGTGCAGCACGCCGGGCCGCCCGAGCGCCGCCCCCGCGCCGCCCTCCGCCTCCACGCCCCACAGCCGGGCCGGGGTGTCGGCGAAGCCCGCGAAGGTGCCCGCCGCGTTGGAGCCGCCGCCGACGCACGCCACGACGTGGTCGGGCACGGCGGAGGGCAGCGCCGCCGCGCACTGGCGGCGCGCCTCGTCGCCGATGACCCGCTGGAACTCGCGGACCATGTAGGGGTACGGGCTGGGGCCGATGACCGAGCCGACGCAGTAGTGCGCCGAGCCGGCCACGCCGACCCAGTGGCGCATGGCCTCGCTGGTGGCGTCCTTGAGCGTGCGGGTCCCGGCGCGCACGGGCACCACCTCGGCGCCGAGCATGCGCATCCGGAACACGTTCAGCGCCTGCCGTTCGACGTCGCGCTCGCCCATGAACACGGTCGCCTCCAGCCCCAGCAGGGCGGCGGCGGTCGCCGTGGCCACGCCGTGCTGCCCCGCGCCGGTCTCCGCGATCAGCCGGGTCCGGCCCATCCGCGCGGCCAGCAGCGCCTGCCCCAGCACATTGTTGATCTTGTGGGAGCCGGTGTGGGCCAGGTCCTCCCGCTTGAGCAGCAGGGTGACGCCCAGCTCCGCCGACAGCCGCCACGCCGGGGTCAGCGGGGTGGGCCGGCCCGCGTGCACGGCGAGGAGCGTCGCGAGCTCGCCCCGGAAGCCGGGGTCCGCCCACGCCTCGCGGAACGCCTCCTCCACCTCCCGGCACGCCTCCACCAGCGACTCCGGCACGTACCGCCCGCCGTGGTCCCCGAACCTCCCCCGCTCGCCGGGAACCCCCATCGCGCGCGGTGCCGCCGCCCGCGTCGCCACGTCTCCCATCATGTGATCATCCGTTCTATAACTAGGCGAAGAGTTCTAGAACAGTATGGGCGGCAAACACCCCTGGGCGCCAGGGGTTCGCGGGGGAGAGCCGCCGTGATCTCGCGATTCCGCGCCCATTCCACAGACGCCGACGCCTCACGTGGCACCGGCGGCGGCACGGAATCACAAGATCGCGAAAGGGCGAGCACCCCGGGACGCCGCCCATGGCGAGGGCCCCCAGGCGCCAGGTGCTCAGGGGGAGGCGCGGGGGGAGAGCCGCCCTGACCGGCCGGCGGGGGAGGCGGACGGTCAGGGCGGGAGAGGGCCGGTGGGAGAGGGGACGGGCGGGACGGGGCGGGCGGGGTGCGGGGTCAGCGGGAGAGGGCGGCGAGGCGGGCCACGGCCTCGTCCATGACCTCGGGGCGCTTGCAGAAGGCGAAGCGGACGTGGTGGCGGCCGGCCGCCGGGTCGTCGTAGAAGACCTGGGTCGGGATCGCGACCACGCCCGCCAGGGAGGGGAGCGCCCGGCACAGCTCGTGGCCGTCGTCGAAGCCCAGCGGGCGGATGTCGGTCTGCACGAAGTACGTGCCCGCCGGGGTGTAGGTCCGAAAGCCCGCGGCGGCCAGGCCGGTGATCAGGCGGTCGCGGTTGGCCTGCAGGGTCTCGCGGAGCCGGGCCACCCAGGGCAGTTCCTCCCGCAGGGCGTAGGCCACCGCGCGCTGCCAGGGGGCGCTCGCGGTGAACGTGAGGAACTGCTTGACCGTCTGCGCCGCCCGGACGTACGCCGGGGGCGCGGCGATCCAGCCGGTCTTCCACCCGGTGACCGAGAACGACTTGCCCGCCGAGGAGATCATGACGGTGCGCTCGCGCATCCCGTCGAGGGTGGCGATCGGGACGTGCTCCGCGCCGTCGAACGTCAGGTGCTCGTACACCTCGTCGCTGATCGCCACCAGATCCCGGTCCCGGCAGAGCCCCGCGATGACCTCCAGCTCGTCCCGCGTGAACACCGTGCCGGTCGGGTTGTGCGGGGTGTTGAGCAGGATCGCCCGCGTCCGCGGCCCCACGGCGGCGCGCAGCTCGTCCGGGTCGAACGTGAACCGCCCCTCGACCGGCCGCAGCGTCACCGGCCGGCGTACGGCCCCCGCCAGCTCGATCATCGCCGTGTAGGAGTCGTAGTACGGCTCGAAGACGACCACCTCGTCGCCGGGCTCGGCCAGCGCCAGCACCGACGCCGCGATCGCCTCGGTCGCGCCGACCGTCACCAGGATCTCCGAGTCGGGGTCGTAGGCCAGGCCGTACCGCTCCTTGTGGTGGTCGGCCACGGCCTGCCGCAGCTCGGGGACGCCCGGCCCCGGGGGGTACTGGTTGAACCCCTCCCGGATCGCCGCCGCCGCCCGCTCCAGCATCTCCGGCGGCCCGTCCGTGTCCGGGAAGCCCTGCCCGAGGTTGATCGCCCCCGTCCGCACGGCCAGCGCCGTCATCTCGGCGAAGATCGTCGTCCCGTACCCGCGCATACGCCGCACCAACGGTTCAGTCACGCGCCAAAGCCTACGACGGCCCGGCCCCCCGGCCCGACCCGAGCCGGTCCGAGCCGATGGCGGGGAAGACGGCGGAGGAGCCCGGGACCACCGGGCGGTCACTGGCCCACGCGGCCGTCGACGCACTCGCGGAGGAGGTCGGCGTGGCCGCAGTGGCGGGCGTACTCCTCGATGCGGTGGACCAGGAGTTCGCGGATGGCGATGCGGTCCTTGCCCACGCGCTCGCCCAGGTCGGGGTGCGCGGCGAGGGCGGCGTCGGTGGCGGCCTGCTCGCGTTCCAGGGTGGCGTACGCGTCGTCGACCACCGCCTGGTCGGCCACGGCGCCGTCGAAGTCGCCGTCGGGGTCGCCGTACAGCTTGGGCAGCGGGTCGCCCTCGGCGAGCCAGTTGCGCCAGTCGCGCTCGACCTCGGCCAGGTGCCGGATGAGGCCGAGCAGCGACATGGTGGACGGGGGGACCGAGCGGCGGGCCAGTTGCTCAGGGGTCAGGCCCTCGCACTTCAGCCGCAGGGTCAGGCGGTAGTCCCGCAGGAAGTCCTGGAGCGTCGCGAGCTCGCCCTCGGGGCTGTCGCCGTGCCGGTTGCGGGGATCGTCGTCGGGGTCCGCCCACATGTCGGGGTAGACGGTCGCCTGGGTCCATCGTTCGGGTTGGTCGCTCACGCGTGCCATGGTCGTGCGCGCGGGGTCCCGCCCGCCAATCATTTTGCGCGGGTGTACGGCGGCGCGGGGTCAGGGTCCCAGGTCGGCGATGGCGGCGACCGTGCCGCCGCCGGAGGGGCCCTGGTGGACGGCGGCGACCGAGACGAAGACGGCGGGGTCGGCGGTGACCGAGGCCGCGACGCCGCCGACGCAGGCCTTGATCTGCCGGTGCCAGTGGACGTCGGAGTCGTCGAGCATGATGTTGCGGCGGCCCCGGACCCGGCCCGAGGGGTCGGCCTCGCACTTGATGAAGACGTTGACCAGGCGGCCGAACAGGTCGGACGGGTGGGGGCGGGCGGGCAGGTCCAGCCCGGCGGAGCGGATGGCGTCCCAGATGCCGTCGGCGTCGAGGGCGTCGCGCATGACGGCGTGGCCGACGCGGTACCGGCCCCCGACGCCGCGCACGTTGCCCACCACCACGATCTGGGCGCGGTCGAGCTCCACCCCGGAGGAGCACGACGCCACGGTGGAGTACAGCGACAGGTCCCGGTGGATCTGGTCGGCCCGCGGCGGCTCGATCTCGCCGAGCGCGACGGCGATGCCGAGGGCCGTCGTGGAGTTGGAGACGTCCATCGACTTGAGGGTGTCCTCGGTGACCACGCCCTGGCCCCGGTTCCGCGCCTGGGTGATCGTCTCCAGCGTGAGCAGCGGGGTCTTGGTCTGCACGTAGTGCACGTCGGAGGGGTCGTCGATGCCCGCGGCCTTCATGGCCTCGCGCACGCCAGCCGCGACCTTGTCCACCATCGCCGGGCGGCCGATGTCCTCGGGCAGGATGACCTCGCTCATCGCCACGCCCACCGACACGCGCGGCTCGTCGGTGCGGATCGCGCGCTCCGGCCGGACCGTCGCGAAGATCGTCGCGTGCGGGCTGAGCACGCCGTCCGTGCCGCCGGACCAGACCAGGGGGACGCGGGCGATCTCCTCGGCGGTGCGGGTGCCCCGGGACAGGAGCACCTCGCGGAAGGCGCGGTCCGCGAGGATGCGCGTGTAGTCGTTGACGCCGCCGTTGCCCTCGGTCTTGCCGATCACCGCGAGCACCCGGTCGGCCTCGATCACGCCCTCGTCGATCAGCCGGGCCAGCCCCGAGGCGTCGGTGACGCTCTCGATGGGGACCTTGCGCACCTCAACCGGATCGGGCATACGAGCCGCCTTCCACTATCGTTCCGACCTGTCCGTGCACGGCCTCCCCGAGACGCCGCAGCGCCGTGATCACCGCGCGCCCGCCGCCCTCGGCGAACCGCGCGGCGGCCTCCGCCTTCGGCCCCATGCTGCCCGGCCCGAAGTGCTCGCGGAAGCCCCGGATCTCGCCCGGGCTGGTACGGCCGAGGGGCCGGGCGTCCGCCGTTCCGAAACCGACCACCGCGTGCTCGACGTCGGTCGCGATGACCAGCGTGGACGCGCCCACCTCGCGCGCGAGCAGGGCGGCCGCCAGGTCCTTGTCGATCACGGCCTCGACGCCGCGCAGCGCCCCGCCGGGCCCGCGCGCGACGGGCACGCCCCCGCCGCCGGCCGCGACCACCACGAACCCCGCGCCGAGCAGCGCGCGCACGGCGGGGGCGTCGAGGATCTCGCGCGGTTCCGGGGAGGCGACCACGCGCCGCCAGCCGCGTGAGCCGTACTCCCGCCAGGTCTGCCCCCCGGCCATGAAGCGGCGCGCCTCGGCTGCCCCGTAGTACCGCCCGACCGGCTTGGCGGGGTCGGCGAACGCGGGGTCGCCGGGGTCCACGAGCGTCCGCGTGACCAGCGCGGCCACCCGGGTCTCGCGCAGGCCGCGCGCCGCGAGCGCCCGCTCCAGGGCGTCGAGGATGAGGACGCCGATCGAGCCCTGCGTCTGCGCCACGCACCAGTCCAGCGGCACCGGCGGCACCACGGCGGCCGCGAGCTGGTTCTTGATCAGCAGATTGCCCACCTGGGGCCCGTTGCCGTGCGTGAGCGCCACCCGCAGCCCCGCCGCGACCAGCCCGGCGACCTGCTCCATCGCCTCCTCGACCGCCGCGCGCTGCGCCTCCGGCCCCGCGCTCCCGTCGGGACCGGTCATCGCGTTGCCCCCGAGCGCGATCAGGACCCGTTCGCCGGTCACGCGTCCGACGCTAGCGGCGTCCCGCGCCCGGGCTCATTGGCGATCCTTGCCCAAGCGATCTCCGCTCCTGGGCAACCCTCGCCCGGCTCAGGAACCGGCCACGGTCCAGTCGTTCGGGCCCACGGTGTAGAAGTCCTCGCCGGAGTCGCTCTCGCGCTTCAGCCAGCCGCGATCGACCAGCCGCCCCAGGGAGCTCTCCACGGCCGCGGGCTCCATCCCGGTGAGCCGCGCGAGCCCGTCCGCCGTCGCCCGCGAGTCCGTGGCCAGCGTCACGGCGGCCTCGTACACGGCGGTGTCGGCGTCGCTCAGCCCCTGCGCGTCGCGCCCGAGGCCGTCCCCGCCCCACACGTCGTGATCCCAGCTCTCCCGCTCCGCCACGGCACCCACCTCGCTCCACGCCTCGATCGTTCCGACTGGCGTTCCCCGCAGGGCCCCCGCGAATCCGCATCCGCGCCCCCGGCGGTCGCCGTACGGCTCCGCGGGCCCGCCCCACCGCCGTCGCCGCACGGCCCGGCGGAGGCGATCGCAGGCGATGGCGGTACGGCTCAGCGGTGGCCGACGACGGCCTTGGAGGTGAGGCGGCCCGCGCGGAAGCAGAGGCGGTAGGCGTCCCCGGCGAACATGCCGGTGTTGTAGTAGGCGCAGTCCTCGCCGGGGGGCGGGGGAGGGGCGTCGTCGGGAGGGCCGTCCTTGGTGAAGGGCGGCAGGACCCGCTCGGCCTCGGCCCGGGTGAGGCCCGCGGACAGGGCGGCGTACTCGTCCTCGTCCAGGATGGACAGGGCGGTGCTGGCCAGGCTGACGGGGGCCATGAGCAGGAGGATCCCGGCCAGCGCGGCGATCGGGCCCACCACGGCCTGGATCAGCCTGCGGCGCACCTCCCGCTCGGTCCGGGCGAGGTGCGCGGAGATGCCCGAGGCGGGCCGGGCCGCCGCCCCGGGGCCGAGGGGCAGCTCGGCCCGCACCTCGAACCCGCCGCCGGGGGCACGTCCCGCGCGCAGCGTCCCGCCGGACAGCCGCACCCGCTCCTCCAGCCCGACGAGCCCGGTCCCGCCGGGGGAGACCCCCGGGGACACGCCGGTCCCCGGCCCGTTGACCACGCTGACCACGACCGCGTCCGCGCGCCGCGCCAGCCGTACGCGCACCGCCGCCCCGGGCGCGTGCCGGGCCGCGTTGGTCAGCCCCTCCTGCACGACCCGCCGCACGGCCAGCGCGGTCATCTCCGGCAGGCCCGCGAGGTCGCCCTCGCCCGGCGCCTCCTCCCGCACGGCCGGCCCGTCCGCCGCCACGGCCGGCGCGTCAGCGCCAGGAGCCGGCCCGCCCGGGCCAGGAGCCGGCCCGCCCGGGCCCGGGGCCAGGTCCTCCCCGGTCAGGCCGGGGCCGCGCGAACCGCTGCCGGTCCCGCCCGCGTCCGCGCTCGCGCTGGGCGTGCCGGATCCCACGTGTGACGGCGTGCCCGCCGGAGCCGGGGCGGCGATCTCGGGAGGCCGTACGGCGCGCGCGGGCGGATCGGCCGCGGCGGCCGGGAGCGGGGCGGCGCCGCCGGCGGGGAGGCCGGAGGCGCGGTCGCGGGTGAGGCCGGAAGCGACCTCGGAGGTGACCTCGGAGGTGACCTCGGACGTGAGCTCGGGGGCGACGTCAGGGGCGACGTCGAGTGTGACGTCGAGGCCGGCGGCACGAGCGCGCTCGACGAGCGCGCCGAGGGCCTCGCCGCGGGGGCCGCCGGGCGGGGCGTCGTCGGGGCGCAGCACCCCGATGATCTCGCGGAGGCGGTCGGTGGCCTCCCCGGCGGCCCTGCGGAGCTCCCCGGCGAGGGCCTGGCGGCGGGGGTCGAGGCCCGGGTCGATCTCCAGGGCGGCCGCGCGGACCGCGAGCAGGGTCAGGTCGTGGCCGAGGGAGTCGTGCATGTCGGTCGCGATCCTGGCGCGCTCGCGCAGCCGGGCGCGCTCGGCCGCGTCGCGCTGCTCGCGTTCCATGCGTTCGGCCAGCCGCCAGCCGGCGCCGACCAGTTCGGCGTACTGGTTCCGGTACCGCCCCAGCAGCCACGGCAGCTCCACCGCGGCCAGGAGCGTGAGCAGCATCGCGGGCCAGCCCCAGAGCCGGTCGGGCGAGAACAGCGCCACCAGCGGCAGCCCCGCCAGCGCCACGGCGCCGAAGAACACCAGCGCGGGCCGGGCGGCGGGCATGCGCCGCCCCGCGAGGTACCCGAACACCGCCAGCGCGGTCCAGCAGGACGGCGCGAACATCTCCACGTCCACGGCCAGGCTCAGCGCGACCGGCACGGCGAGCGCCAGGAGGGGCCGGCGGCGGGCCAGCAGGGTCGCCACCCCCAGCAGCGGCACGGCGAAGGCGGCCTCCGCCACCGCCCGCCCCCCGTCGGTGACGGCGAGCGCGACGGGAAGGGCGATCACGAGCAGCCACACCGCGAGGTCGGCCAACCGGGCATACCGGCCAGAGCGGTCGTCTAAGCGCACCGCCCCAGCATCACCGACGACCGCCCCGCCCGCCGAATCGATCACACCCGGGCCCGTCCCGCCGCGGCCCCGCTCACCGCGTGACCGGCCCGTACGGCGCCCGCGCGGCGGAGCCGCACCAGGTGGACCAGGCGGGCGGCGACCACGGACACCGAGGCCAGCGACATGGCCGCGAAGAACACGTACAGCGCGGGCCAGGCGTAGGTGATCATCCCCAGCGTGGCCGCCCGGTTCATCAGCAGCCCGAACAGCGCGCCCAGCCCGAGGAACCCCGCGACCGGCAGCGCGTGCGGCGCGAGCCGTACGGCGGCCCGCCAGAGCGGCCGGGCGGCGCGGCGGCCCGCCCAGGCGCGGGACCTGCGGACGCCCAGGACGCCGAGGGCGAGCGCGACCAGCGTGAGCACGGCGAGCACGGGGTCGGCCGTCATCGTGAACGGCTCGCTCCCGGAGGGGGTACGGCCCTCGGCCAGCTCGGCCAGTTCCTCCGCCATGAGCAGCGCGTCGTCGCCGGAGATGAAACCGGTGTTGGCCACCACCGCGACGCCGTACCCGGAGGCGGGCAGGACGATCTGCGCGGAGTTGTGGGTGAGCAGCCAGCCGGTGTGCGACAGCCGCGGGGACCCGCCGGGGGTCTTCCCGGTCCACCAGCCCATCCCGTAGGTGTGGTCGGGCGCCCCCGGCGGCCCGTGCGTCGCCTTCACCGCCGGGTCGGCGCCGTTCTGCGCGATCAGCCACCGCGCGAGGTCCCCGGCGGTGCTCACCACGCCGAAGGCGCCGTTGACGAACATGGTCGAGTGGTCCCGCTCGATGACCCGCCGGTAGGCCCGGACGTATCCGCGCCCCGCCCCGGGCAGCTCGTCGGTGGTGTTCACGGTGGTGGTGGCGCGCATGCCGAGCGGGGTGAAGACGGCGTCCCGCATGTACCCGGCGAAGTCCCGGCCGGTCACCACCTCGACCAGCCGCGCCGCGACCGCGTAGTTCGGGTTGTGGTAGCGCGTCTTCTCGCCCGGGGCCCCGGCCAGGGACGCGCCGCGCAGGTTCGCGACGGCCTCCTTGAGCGTGCCGGGGGCGGCCAGCGCCAGCTCGGGGTACTCCGAGTCGGCCATGCCCGAGGTCTGTTCCAGCAACTGCCGCACCGTGATCTTCTCGGCGCGCGGGTCCGCCATCCGGAACTCCGGCAGGTACCTCCGCACCGGGGCGTCCAGCTCCACCCGCCCCGCCTCGGCCAGCCGCGTCACGCCGAGCGCGGTGAACGACTTGGACATCGAGGCCACCGGCATGGGGCTCGCCTCCGTGAGGGCCTTCCCGCCGGCGTCGTGCCCGTACCCGGCCGTCCGCACGACCTGATCACCCTTGGTGACGGCGACGACCGCCCCCGGCAACCCGGTCCGCGCCATGTAGTCCTTCACGTACGCGTCCACCGCGCTCGCGGTCAACCCGGCAGGAGCTGGGGCGACGGCGGCCGACGCGCTCCCCGGGGCGACCACCGCGCCCGCGGCCAGCAATGCCGTCACGGCGGCGGCGACTCTGTTTCGCATGATTCATCCCTCGATCGCTCGCTACGTACGGTGACGAAGTTAGTGATCGCGGGCATGCCGCCACATCGCGCGAAAGTGCGGCCCCGCCCCTGACTTTCGTCGGGGGCGGGGACCAGCCGGGGACGAGGCCCGGCGCGGGCCGGGGACCGTGCGGGCCGGGAGTCGTATGGGCCCGGGACCGTGCGGGCCGGGAGTCGTACGGTCCCGGGACCGTGCGGGCGGGAGCCGTGCGGGCCGGGAGGCGCGGGTCAGAAGCCGTAGCGGAGGATGCGGCCGATGTCGCGGAAGCCGGGCAGGTGGGCCAGGACGCGCATCTGGAGGCGGCCGGCGCGGGGGAGGCGCTCCACGCCGGGCATGTCCACGCTGCGGAGGTCGTCGAGCAGGGTCAGGCCGGGGTGCAGGGACTCCAGGTCGCGCGGGTGGTCGATGCCCCAGTGGAGGGTGGCGCCGGAGTTGCGCACGGCGGGCACGAGCTTCTGGAGCCTGATGCCGAGGGTGCCGTAGCAGTCGAAGAGGAGCCGGCCGCCGGGGAAGTCGGAGACGACGCGCCGGATGAGCCGCTTGCCGTCCTCCTCGCGCAGGTACATCGTCAGGCCCTCGAACACCGCCACCACCGGGCGGTCCGCCGGGATCTCCTCCATCCACCCGTCCTCGGTGACCGACGCGCCGACGGTGCGGTAGCTCCCGGCGGGCCGGGGCAGCAGCCGCTCCCGCAGTTCGAGCACCTCGGGGTAGTCCACGTCGAACCACCGCACCGACGGCGGGGGCGCGAGCCGGAGGACGCGGGAGTCCAGCCCGCACGCCAGGTGGAGCACGGTCGCCGAGGGCTCCTCGGCGAGGAACTCGGCGGTCCACTCGTCGAGCCGCCTGGCCCGCAGGGCGACCCCCGCCGCCTGGGTCGCGTTCATCCCGGTGCGCTTCCAGTCGTACTCGATCCGCCGCACGGCCTCGTCCGCCGCCGCGTCCCCCAGGATCGGGTCCGGCGCCCGGAAGTCCAGCGCCCTGCCGTACAGCGTGGCCAGCATCGTCTCCGGCGCCCCGGTCAGATCGACCTTCTCCCGCTCCATGCACCCGCCCTTTCGCCGGCCTCCCCCCACCATTGCACCCCACGGCCCCCGAGGGGACGGGCTCCGCCCCCGCCGTCCGGGCCAGACCCTGCCCGGACGCCCCTTCCGGTACGGCTCGCGCCGTTTCCGCCCCGGGGGAGCGCACGCCCCCGGCTCACCGTCCGCCCCGGGGAAGCGCACGCCCGCCCGTCCCGGGCCGCCCGTCCGTCCCGGGCCGCCCGTCGTCCCCGGTACGGCGGGCGGGCGGGTTCAGGGGGCGGGGAGCGGGGTGAGGTCGGCGGCGAACACCGTGCGGGTGGCGTCCGGCCAGGTGAGGACGAGGTCCCCGGTGAACTCCACGAGGGGGAGGTCCGGCGCGGGGCCGTCGGTGAGGACCGAGGCGTAGACGATCCGGCCGGTCTCCGCGGTGAAGGTCAGGGCGGGCACCGAGGCGCGGGAGCCGAACGCGGTCCCGGCGGGGGCGGGCTCGGCCGACGGCTCCGCGTGGCCGTGGAGGCGGGTCAGCGCGGAGGTGAGCCCGCCGGGAGCGCGGACGGTGACGGACGCGCCGCCCACCGTCGCGGTGGCGTCAGGGAGCGCCCAGCCGGTGGCGCGCAGGCGGGAGCCGGGCGCGGCGACGTGGGCGTGGACCTCCACCCGGCCGCGCGTGACCGAAAGGCTCCGCAGGTGGCCGTTCTCGGACGCGGCCCAGGCGGCGTCGCCCAGGACCCCCGCGCCCAGCGGGCGGAACTCGCCCCGCGCGGTCACGGACCCGTCCTCGCCGAGCACCCCGCAGTGGTTGTCGGCGGTGTCCTCGCCGCCGGTGGGCCCGGTGCGGGTGGAGTAGGAGACGCGGTCGTAGAGGGGGTCGCCCGGATGGTGCCGGGATCCGTGGTTGAGCAGCCTGCCCACCCCGCCCGCGTTGGTCACGACGAGCCCCGGCCCGGGCAGCGCCGCCGCCCCCTCCGGGCCCGGCTCCTCGGGGTCGGTCCACACCGGGTGGTCCGGGGGCAGCAGCAGGCCGAGGAACGCCTTCGAGGCCCAGTACGGCGAGGCCGAGCCGGAGTACGGCTGGAGCGTCGGCTCGTGCGGCCCCAGGTAGCCCAGCGTGAGCAGGCCCCCGGCCGACAGCGCGCCGCGGTCGAGGAAGTACCGCAGGACGCCGGAGGCGGCGCGCCGGGTCTGCCCGGGGGTGAGCGGGGTGACCCCCGCCAGCGCCCCGGCGAACAGCGGCGCGGCCGAGGCGAACCGGTACGTCAGCGAGCGCCCGTGACAGAGCATGCCCCCGTCGGCCCCGAAGGTGAGGGCGTAGCCGCGCAGGAACTCCCGCAGCCGCTCGCCGTGCTCCCCGGGCGGGGACCCCGAGAGCAGGTGGTACAGCACCGGGTACAGGTGCATGGCCCAGCCGTTGTAGTGGTCGAACGAGGGGACGTCCCCGTCGCGGTACCAGCCGTCCCCGGCGTACCAGTCCTCGATCCGGGCCAGCCCGCGCTCCACGGCCGCCCCCGCCGCCGCGGTCTCGAACCCGGCGGCGGCGAGGAAGCCCCCGACCATCACCGGGAACAGGTGCCAGTTGTTGTCCACGGGCTCGTGCCGCAGCGCCCCGGCGAGGTAGCCGGCCACCCGTTCCCGGTCGCGATCGGGCAGCGCGTCCCACAGCCGCTCCCGCGTCAGCCAGAGCCCGAGCGCGATCGAGGCCGCCTCCACCATCGGCTGGCTCCGGTCGGCGATCGGCTCCCAGACGTCCGGCCCCGCCGCCAGCCCCTCGGCGTACGGCGTGAGCAGCGCGGGCGGGCCGCCGCCCGCCACCCGGAACGCGGCGAGCAGGAACGTCCTGGCGTACCCCTCCAGCGCGTCGCAGCCGGACCGGCTCGCGCGGCCGGGGAGCCGGATGAGCGCCCCGTCGGGGGAGCGGTACGGCCCGACGGCGGCGAGCAGCCCGTCGGCCACCGCCTCCCAGTGGGCGCGGGTCCAGCCGGTGTGCGGGCTGAGCGACCGGTCTTCCGGCGGCAGGGGGATCACGATCCTGGGACTCCTTGAGAAAACGCTTTCTCGCGGCAGGCTAGAGTGACAGGCCCCCGGGGGTCAACGGCGCTCCGCCTCGTGCGGAGGCGTCTGTCCCGCGGGGGAGGAAAGCGGTTTCTAGTGACTTCCGGTGATTTCTAGCGATGGAGTGGAACATGGCCGAACGGGCCGTCGTCGTCGCGGCCTTCGCGCCGCACCTCGCGGGCGACCTGTTCCCGCCCGGCGTGGCCGCCCGCCTGCGCGAGGCCGCCGACTTCGACCCGTCGGCGGCGCTGCCCGGCTTCGAGGGGGAGCGGGCGCGCGGCCTGCTCGCCCGCGCCGACGTGCTGATCACCGGCTGGGGCTGCCCGCGGGTCGACGCCTCCGTGCTCGACGCCGCGCCCCGGCTGCGCGGCGTGATGCACGCGGCGGGCTCGGTGAAGGACCTCGTCTCGCCCGAGCTGTTCGCCCGCGGCGTCGTCGTCTCCTCGGCCGCCGAGGCCAACGCCCGCCCGGTCGCCGACTACACCGTCGCCGTGATCGTGCTGGCCACCAAGCGGGTGTTCCCGATGGCGCGCCGCCCCGGCGGGCCCGTGCTCCCGGCCGGCGGGCTTGCGGCGAGCTACCCGGCCGGGGACGACATCGGCCTGGACGGCAGCGTGGTCGGCGTCATCGGCGCGTCCAGGATCGGGCGGCTCGTGCTGGACCGCCTCGCCGGACTCCCGGTGACGACCCTGGTCAGCGACCCGTACCTGGACCGTCAGGGCGCCGCCGCGCTGGGCGCGGAACTGGTGGGCACGGACGACCTCTTCCGTCGCGCGGACGTCGTCACCGTGCACGCCCCGGCCCTGCCGGAGACCCGGCACCTGGTGGACGACCGCCGCCTGTCGCTCATGCGCGACGGCGCGATCCTGGTCAACACCGCCCGCGGCTCCCTGGTCGACCACGACGCGCTGACGAAGCACTGCGCGGCGGGCCGCGTCGACGCCGTCCTCGACGTCACCGACCCCGAGCCGCTCCCCGCGGACCACCCGCTGATCGGCCTGCCCAACGTCCTGATCACCCCGCACCTGGCCGGTGCCCACGGCCGCGAGCTGCGCCTCCTCGGCGAGTACGCGGTGGAGGAGACCCTCCGCCTCCTCGGCGGCGTCCCCCTCCGCGGCCAGGTCCGCCCCGCGGACCTCGCCCACATCGCCTGACTTCCCGTACGGCTCCGCCGTACGGCCCGGCCGGGAAACCGGGCGGGGGACCCGGCCGGTGAAGCGGGCCGGACACGGGGGGCGGGGCCGGACACGCGGGCCGGGGGGCGGGCCGGACACGGGGGGCGGGGCCGGGCACGCGGGCCGGGAACGCGGAAAGGGCGGGCGCCCCGGGATGGGGTGCCCGCCCTCTCTCGGGGCGGAGGGGTCAGGCCGCCACGAGGGCGGACTCGGACTCCAGGACCGCGGCCACCGCGTTGATGACGGCGGCGAGGCGCAGGGCCTCCTGGATCTGCTCGCGGGGCAGCCCGGCGTCGCGGATGACCTTCTCGTGCGACTCCAGGCAGCGGCCGCAGCCGTTGATGGCGGAGACCGCCAGGCACCAGAGCTCGAAGTCGACCTTGTCCACGCCCGGGTTGGCGATGACCGACATGCGGAGCTTGGCGGGCATCGTGGCGTAGGTCTCGTCGCCGATGAGGTGGGTCGCCCGGTAGTAGACGTTGTTCATCGCCATGATCGCGTTGGCGGCCTTGGCGGCGGTGAACGCCTCCTCCGACAGGAAGTCGGCGGCGGCCTCGGTCAGCTCGGCGATGACCCTGGCGCTCTTGGTGGACATGGCGCAGGCCACGACCGTGCCCCAGAGCTGCTGCTCGGTCAGCGACGAGGTGCTGGTGAGCGAGCCGAGGTTGAGCTTGAGGTCCTTGGCGTACGCCGGCAGGGCCTCCTTGAGGGTGTCGACGCTCATCAGACGCCCGCCATCAGCTTCTGGGCGTCGAGGGTCTCCTCGCCCTTGTTCCAGTTGCAGGGGCAGAGCTCGTCGGACTGGAGGGCGTCGAGGACCCGCAGGACCTCCTTGACGTTCCGGCCGACGGAGCCCGCGGTCACCATGGTGAACTGGATCTCGTTGTTCGGGTCCACGATGAAGGTGGCGCGCTGGGCGACGCCGTCCTTGCCGAGGACGCCGCAGGCGGCGGAGAGCTCGCGCTTGATGTCCGACAGCATCGGGAAGGGCAGGTCGCGCAGGTCCGCGTGGTCCCGGCGCCAGGCGTGGTGCACGAACTCCGAGTCGATCGAGACGCCGAGGACCTGGGCGTCACGGTCGGCGAACTCGCCGTTCAGCCGGCCGAACTCGGCGATCTCGGTCGGGCAGACGAAGGTGAAGTCCTTCGGCCAGAAGAAGACGACGCGCCACTTGCCCTCGTAGGACTTGTCGTTGATCTGGGCGAACGCCTTGTCCGGGTCGAGCGAGACGCAGGCGGTGAGGTCGTACTCCGGGAAGCTGTCACCGACGGTGAGCAAGTTTCCGTCCCCCTTCAGATGCGGTCTGCCGCGCGGCGTGATCGCCCGGCGCGGCCGTCGAGTCGTCGTCGGACCGGTCCGTTGGACCGTTCCGGTCACCTAGAGTGCCCGCTGTGGTATTGATTAGAGAAATCAACCAAGCTGACCAGACTGAAAGGTGAGACCTATCAGTCACCCGAGTCCCACCCTGGCTCAACTGCGGGCCTTCCTCGCCGTGGCCGACCACTTGCACTTCCGCGAGGCCGCCCACGCGCTCAAGATGAGCCAACCGGCTTTGTCCGGCGCGGTCTCCGCCCTGGAAGAGATTTTGGACACCCAGCTCCTGGAGCGGACCACCCGCAAGGTCATGCTGACCCCGGCGGGCGCCCGCGTCGCCGAGCACGCCGCCCGGGTGCTCGCCGCCGTGGAGGACCTGGTGGAGGAGGCCGCGACCGCGCGCCGGCCGTTCACCGGGCCCGCCCACCTCGGCGTGATCCCCACGGTGGCGCCGTACCTCCTCCCGGCGCTGCTGCCGATGTTCGCCCGCGAGTTCCCCCGGCTCAAGCTGCACGTCCACGAGGCCCAGACCGGCTACCTCCTGGACGAGCTGCGCGAGGGCCGCCTCGACCTGGCGCTCCTCGCCCTCCCCGCCGACACCCCCGGCCTGGTCGAGGAGCCGCTGTACGACGAGGACTTCGTGCTCGCCGTCCCCGCCGGGCACCCCCTGGCCGACGACACCGGCCCGCTGTCCTGCGACGTCCTGCGCGACCTGGACATCCTCCTGCTCAACGAGGGCCACTGCCTGCGCGACCAGGCCATCGACGTCTGCCGCGAGGCGGGCGCCCGCGCCACCTCCACCACCTACGCCACCTCGCTGCCCACGCTGGTCCAGCTCGTCAGCGGCGGTCTCGGCGTGACCCTCCTGCCGTCCTCCGCCGTCCCGGTGGAGGCGGGCAAGCGCGTCCCGCTGGGCGTCCGCCGGTTCGCGGACCCCGCCCCCTCCCGCCGCGTCGGCCTGGCCTACCGGGCCTCCACCGCGCGCGCCCCGGAGTTCCAGCGCCTCGCCGCCGCCATCCGCGCCGCGGTCAGGTCCCGCCGCCTCCGCGTCCGCGTCACCGCCTGACGCCCTCCGCCCGCCGTACGCCGCCGCCATCCCGTACGGCTCCCGCCGGGCATCCCGTACGGCTCCCGCCGGCGCCGGCCGTGCCGTACGGGGCGGCGGGGCGCGGGGGCGGGCGGAATGGCCGGATCCGGTCACCGGCGGGGCTAGGCAGCGGGGGCGCGGAGGCTTAGCGTCCGGGCAGGGCGCCCATCCCTCACATTCGTCCCGAGTGCCGCCCGGCGCGGACGCCGTACGGCGTCGCCCGCGCGCGGGCGGTGGGAGGCAGGATGCGCGCCAGACGTCTCTTCGGCACGTTCGCCGCGGGCGTGCTGCTGATCGGCGGCCTCACGGTCGCCGCGCCGACCGCCGGAGCGCGGTCGTTCGGCTACCAGGACCTCACCCCGCTCCAGAAGCGGCTGGCCTCGGGGGTCCTGACCGAGCCGGTCCCGTCCGCCGAGGCCGCCAGGTCGCGGAGGAGCGCCCTGACCGGGTTCGCGCCCGGGACCGCGCCGGGGTGCGACGAGCGGCGGGGCTCCAACGTCAAGGTCAACCAGGACTGCCTGAACGTCGCCGACCCCGACCTCGCCGGGCGCGGCCAGGCCCAGAACGAGCCGTGGATCGCAGCCAACCCGCGCGACCCGAACCAGGTCGTGGCCGGGTACAACGACTACCGGCGCGGCGACTCCACCTGCGGGGCGTCCTACTCCCGCGACGGCGGGCGCACCTGGGCGGACTCCACGCTGCCCAACGGGTTCGTGCGCGGCGCGGCCTTCGGCAGGCCCCGGCAGTACTACCAGGCCGGCGGCGACCCCTCCACCGCGTGGGACTCGCGCGGGAACGTGTACTTCTCGTGCCTGGCGTTCAAGCGCGGCGCGGCCACCTCGCCGGACGCCGACGTCTCGCGCGGGCTGTACCTGTTCCGCTCGACCGGGAACGGCGGGGCCTCGTGGAACTTCCCCGCCCGCGTCACCGCCGAGAGCGACGGCACGTCCGGGACCAACGCCCACCTGCTGGACAAGCAGCTCATGGCCGTGGACCACCACGCCGGCAGCCCGTACCGCGACCGGATCTACGTCACGTGGACCGACTTCGCCTCCGACGGCACCGCCTACCTCTACGGCGCCTACTCGGCCGACCACGGCGAGACCTTCAGCGCGCCGGTCCTGGTCAGCACCGACTCGCCGCACTGCGACAACGCCCTCGGCCTGCCCGCCCCGCGCGGCCGGTGCAGCGTCAACCAGTTCTCGCAGCCGTTCGTCGGCGGCGACGGCACGCTCTACGTGGTCTTCGACAACTACAACACCGCCGTGACCGGCGCCGACAACCGCAACCGCGTGCTGCTGGTCCGGTCCACCGACGGCGGCGCGTCGTTCTCCGCCCCGGTCAAGGTCGGCGACTTCTACGACCTGCCGGACTGCCTGACGTACCAGGGCAAGAACGCCGGGGTCGCCTGCGTCCCCGAGAAGGGCCCCACCGCGAACTCCTTCTTCCGCGCCGCCAACTACCCGTACGGCGTCGTGGACCCGAAGAACCCCCGCCACGTCGTCGTGACGTACGGCTCCTACATCGGCCGCCACTCCCGGGAGGCCTCCGGCTGCGCGCCCGCCGGCTTCTCGCCCGTGACCGGGATCAACCTGTACGACGGGGTCAAGACCGGCGGCTGCAACAACGACATCGTCCTGTCGGAGTCGGCCGACGGCGGCGCGACGTTCACCGGGAGCGCGACCGACGTGCGCGAGCTGCCCGTGGTGAGCGAGGAGGCCGGGCAGCGCCGCACCGACCAGTGGTGGCAGGGCCTGGACTACAGCCCGACCGGAAGGCTGGCCGTGGCCTACTACGACCGGCAGTACGGCGACGACGCCACGACCGGCTTCTCCGACCTGTCCATGTCCGTACGGCGGGGCGCCGGGTTCGACACGCGCCGGGTGACCTCGTCGAGCATGCCGCCGCCGACGCAGTTCGACCCGACCGCGTTCTACGGCGACTACATCGCGGTCACCGCCACGGCGACGCACGCGCTGCCGGTCTGGGTGGACACGCGCGCCCGCGCGCTGTTCCCGTGCCCCGGCGGGGGCCCGCCCCGCCTGTGCACGGCCTCCGCGCCCAACGCCCGCTTCGCCAACGACCAGGACATCTACACGGCCAGGGTGCCGCTGGGGTGAGCCCCGCGCGTGCGCGGGCCCCGCGGCCCGGACTCCGATAACCTCGGGGTTCGTGCCTTCGATTCCGCAGCCTCTGGTCCCTGAGGACGACGGCCGCGCCGACTCCGGCGTGGCCGCCGCCCTCACGTCCTTCTCCGCCGGCACGGCCTCGGCCAGCGACGTGCTGGCCGCGCTGAGCCGCACCCGCCTGCTCGTCCCCGTCGTCGCCCTGCTGACCTCCTCCGAGGTGGGCGAGCACGGCCTGCGGCAGGAGAAGGAGAGCGAGATGGCCCTGCCCAAGCTCGTCGGGAACGACGGGCGCGAGGCCGTCCCCGCGTTCACCTCGGCCGAGGCGCTGGCCCGGTGGCGGGCGGACGCGCGCCCGATCCAGGTGACCACCGAGCAGGTCTGCGAGGCCGCGCTGGGGGAGAAGGCCGCCGCCGTCGTGCTGGACGTCGCCGGGCCGATCCCGTTCGTGATCGAGGGCGCGCCGCTGGCCGCCCTGGGCGCCGCCGCCTCGGCCCCCGGCCTCCACGAGGACCCCGAGGTGCTCGGCCTGGTCAAGGAGGCCGTGGACACCGTCCCCGAGGTCGTCTCCGTGCGCCTCGGCCCTGGCTACGAGGGCGATCTCGCCGTACGGCTGCGCGTCGCGGACGGCGCGGACCCGGCGGACGTCGCCCAGCGCCTCGGCGCCGCGCTGTCCGGGCGCCTGTCTGGCCGCCTCACCCGCGGCATCGAGATCCGCCCCGACACCGCCTGACGCCGCCAAGGTCGCTCCGCCGCCCCTTGTTCTCCGCGATCATGCTGTTTTGGTGCGGGAAAGCGCGCGAACGCGACCAGGGGCGGGGGCGCGCCGGGGGTCCGAGTTGGGGCACGGACGAGTGGTCCAGGTCACATGGGGTTATGATCCCCGGGTAAAGCGACCCGGGTACAGGTGATCCGACGCGTCATGCCGTGGCCGAACGACGACAAGCCCAAGCGCGCTTCGAGCGTCTATCTGGCCATCCTCGCGTTCACCTCCGCGGTGATCTACGCCGTCGCGAACTCCCAGCTCGACGACGTGCTCGAACTCCCGCGCGAGGCCGCCTGGGCGATCATCGGCGTGGCGGTGGTGATCCTGATCCTGGCCACCGCGCGCGAGGTGGACGGCCTGCGCCTGCCGCGGGGGCTGCGCCGCACGGCCGCCGCGGTCCGCCGCAGGCTGCCCGGGAGCGTGATCGGCATCCCGATCTCGCGGTTCGCGCTGTTCACGGCCGCCGTGATGTTCGTCCTGGTCGGGTCGGTCGCCACGGCGGCGCTCGTCGGGGCCGGGGCGGCGGCCGTGTGCGCGCCGCCCGAGGAGGTCCGGGTGCTGGCCTCCCGGGAGAACCTGGAGGTCGCGCGGGCGGCGGCCGACCGGTTCGCGGACACGCGGCAGCGGCCGGGGGAGTGCCGCAAGGTGCGGTTCACCGTCTACGCCGCGCCCGGCGGCGCCCAGACGCGGGACGCGCTGCGGGAGGGCTGGCCGGAGGCGCACCTCGCCCTGATCGGGCCGCGGCCGGACCTGGTGCTCCCCGACTCCGCCGCCGACCTGCGGCTGGTCGGCCGCGAGACCCCGGCGGGGCGCGCGCTGAACCCGGCGGGGAGCCTCGGATCCTCGCCGCTCGTGCTCGCCGTGCCCGAGCGGGCCGCCCAGGCGATGGGGCCCGATCACACCGGCGCGACGATCGCGGAACTGCTCGCCCGCCTCGGCGAGACCGGGGTGGGCCTCGCCCGGCCGGACCCGGTCACCTCCACCTCGGCCCTGCTCCACACCCAGGGGGTGTACGCCGGGATGCTCGGGGACGAGCCCGCCGCGTTCGAGCGGCGGCTCGGCCGGACCGACCTGAACACCGCCGACGCCGGGGCGCTCCTGTGCGACCTGCGCGAACGCCGCCGGGACGACGTGGCCGCGCTCGTGCCGGAGTACCTCATGCTCGCCTACAACCGGGGCGAGGCCATCGGCTCCTGCCCGCGCGTGGCCGAGGGGTCCCCGCCGCGCCTGGTCGCCTACTACCCGCGCGACGTGGCCCGGCTCGACTTCCCGTGCGTGCCCGCCCCGCCGTACGGGCAGGACGAGGTGCGCCGGGGCTGGGCCGAGGCGTTCTGCGAGTGGACGCGGCTCAGCGAGCCGCCGCCCGGGCTGCGCGACCCGCAGGGCAACCTGTCCGGCTCGCCCGGCCCGTCCGGCGACGTCGAGCGGGCGGTGCCGCACGCGACGGCGGCCCCGGCCGCCGGGGAACTGCTGAAGACGCTGGACCGGCTGGCGGGGGCGCGGCGGCCCGCCCGGATCCTGGTCGCCATCGACGCGTCCGAGAGCATGCGCGAGGTCATGCGGGGCGGGACGAGCAGGCTGAGCGTGGCCGTCCTCGGGGCCCGGTCGATGATGCGGCAGGTCGGGCCGCGCGACCAGACCGGGCTGTGGTCGTTCTCCGACCCGGGCAAGGGGCCGGCGAGCCACCGGGAGCTGGTCCCCATCGGGCCCGCCAGGGCCGCGCAGCTCCCCGGGCACCGGGCGCGGTTCGAGCGCGCGCTCGCCGGGGTCTCGGCGCGGGCCCCGTGGACGCCGCTGTACGACGCGATCGCCGACGGCAGCCGCGAGCTCGCGAGGTCCGCGCCCCGCGAGCCCGGCGCTCCGCCGCCGGTCCGGACGCTGCTGGTCTTCACCGACGGGGTGAACGACGCCGAGGGCGGGCGCGACGTGGCCGCCGTGCTCGACGAGCTGGCGCGGCTGCGCGAGCAGGGGGTCGCGCCGCGCGTCTTCCTGGCCGTGCTCGGCGACCGGCCCTGCGACAAGGTGGGGCTCACCGGCGCGCCCGAGGTGACCTGCCGCAACGTCACGGTGAACACCCTGGACGACGCGGTGGGCGACATGCTGCGGACCGTGTGGGGGGTGAGCTGATGACGCGCGCGCGAGGGCCGGCGGGTTCCCCCCGGGCGCGCCGCGCCCGCGCCAGGGCGGCGGCGCTGGTCCTGGCCATGGTCGCGGCGCTCGGGATGGCCGCGTGCACGGCGGAGGAGCCGCGCGCGATCGTGGTCGCCAGCGGGGCCGACGTCTCGCCGGTCCGCATCCGCCAGCAGCTCATCGACGCCTGGAACGCCATGCCCGGCAACCGCCACCGCCAGGCCCGCATCGTCGAGCTGAGCCCGGTCGCCGACCTGCAGCGCAGCCAGATGGCGGGGGCGCGCGGCGAGTACGACGTCTACAACCTCGACACGATGTGGACCGCCGAGTTCGCCGCCGCCGGGCTGCTGGAGGAGCTTCCCGAGCCGGAGGGCCAGGACGGGCAGGACTTCCTCGCCCGCCCCATGGAGGCCGCGCGGTACGGCGGCGCGCTGATGGCCTACCCGTTCAACGCCGACACCGGCCTGCTCTACTACCGCTCCGACCTGGTGGAGTCGCCGCCCCGGAGCTGGCCGGAGCTGTGGGAGACGGCGCGGCGGCTGAAGGCGGAGCACCCGGAGCTGGAGGCGGGGTACGCCGGGCAGTTCGCCGAGTACGAGGGGCTGACCGTGAACGCCCTGGAGATCATCTGGGGCGGGGGCGGCGACGTGCTCGCGGGAGGGAAGGTGGTCCTGTCCGGCCCGCGCAACGAGGAGTCCCTGAAGGCGCTGGCCGCGCAGATCGGGACCACGATCCCCCGGGAGGTCCTGGACCACCGCGAGGCCGACGGGCTGCGGATGTTCGCCGAGCGGAAGGTCGCCTTCCTGCGCCACTGGCCGTACGCCTACCACGTGCTCCGGGGCGACGAGAAGGCCCCGCCGTTCAAGGTCGCCGCGCTGCCTCGCCCGCCGCAGGGCCTGGGCACCGCCGCCCGGCCGTCGGCGACCGCGCTCGGCGGGCAGAACCTGGCGGTGGCCAAGGGCTCGCCCCGGCGCGACGACGCGATCGACCTGATCCGGTTCCTGACCGGGCAGCACTGCCAGCGGCGGCTGATGCGCGAGGGCGGGTTCGCGCCGACACGGCACTCGGTCTACGACTATCCGTGGGGCGAGGTGTCCGGCTGCGGCGGGAACGCCGCGGACGGGCAGCCCAGGAACGCGGGCGCGCTGCCGGTGCTGGAGAGGTGCACCGAGGCGAGCCACACCGCCGCCGCCTGCCAGGAGTGGGAGGCGTTCCTGCGCGAGGTGTGGCGCGAGGTGGACGCCGCGCGGGCGCGCCCGGCGCTGCCGTCCTACCAGCGGTTCAGCGAGGTGTTCCGGCGCGAGGTGCACCGGGCGCTGGTCGCGGGCCGTCCCCCGGACATCGCGCGCCTGTCGGCCGAGCTGGCCGCCGCCGCGACCGGCCGATGACCCCCCTCACCGCGGCAGCCCTGGTGGCGGCCCCCCTGAGCCGGCCCCCCTCGCCCGTGGCCGCCCTGGTCGCCGCCGGGCTGGGGTTCCTGCTCGGGGTGTACGTCAGGGAGCTGGCGCGCGGCTTCCGCGCCGATCCGCCGGACACCCGGGCCGAGGCGCGCGAGGCGTTCGGGCGGCTGCGGACGCTCCCGGTGCCGCACGCCCCGCCGTACACCGAGACGCTGACGGCGGCGGTCCTCGGGCTGGTGGCCTGGCGGACCGGCGCCGACCCCGCCTTCCTGTTCCTCGCGGTCACGGGCGTCGCGCTGGGCGTGGTGGACGCGCGGACGCGGCGGCTGCCCGACGCGCTGACGCTCCCGGCGTACCCGGTCCTGGCGGCGCTGCTGGCCGGGCCCCGGTTCTGGCCCGCGCTGCTGGGCGGGGCCGCCGCGCTCCTGCTCTACGGGGCGCTGTGGTTCGCCCGGCCGGACTCCCTGGGCTTCGGCGACGTCAAGCTGGCCGGGCTGCTCGGGATGGCGCTGGGCGCGCTCGGCGCGCAGGCGTGGGTGGCCGGCGCGCTCGGCGGGCACCTGCTCGCCGCGCTGTACGCCGCCGGGCTGCTGGCCACCCGGCGCGGCACGCTGAAGAGCGACTTCCCGTTCGGGCCCTTCATGCTCCTAGGGACACTCGGCGCCGTGCTGTGGGCCGGTCCCGGATGAACTCCGCCTCGGCCCGCGCGCGCCACGCCGTCATGCCCGCGGCGGCCGCCCGCCGCGCGACGGCGCGGAGGTGGGCCTGCCGCGCCCCCGGGTCGCCCACCGCGCCCGCGAGCAGGCCGAGGAACCAGTCCACCGGCCCGATCGGCGTGATCCCCACGCCCAGGCAGAGCCGCCCGGCGAACGGCAGCAGCCGCCGGTAGGTCTCCCGGCACGCCGCCTCGTCGCCCGCCGCGACCTGCGCCGCCGCCTGCACGCAGGTCGCCGCCAGCCACGACCAGTCGCGCGGCACCTCCGGCCACGCGCCCGGCGTCCGCCCCTCGGGCCACACGCCCGGCGCGCACGGCAGCCCCCGCGCCTCGGCGACCAGGATCGCGAAGTCGTGGGCCACGGTCGGGTGCGCGGTCCGCATGGTCTCGACCAGGCCGCCCGCGTCCGCCATCGCCTCCGCCTGGTACCGCAGGCAGATCCGGCCCGAGGCCACCACCTGCGCGGGGTGCCACATGCCGATGTCCTCCGCCGCGCGCCCGGCCACGCCGTACGCCTCCTCGGCCTCGTCGAACCGGCCGGCGAAGGTGAGCCGGGCCGCCCGCCACAGGACGTGCTGGAAACGCGGCCAGGGCAGCGGCAGCCGTTCCAGCAGCAGGTCGCAGCGCCGGGCCCACCGGTCGGCGGCCACCAGGTCGAACCGCTCGGTGAAGGTGTGCGTGTGCAGCATGCAGGCCAGCAGCTCCACGGCGGGCAGCCGGTGCGCCTCCGCGAGGTTCAGCAGCTCGTCGGCGATGCGCACGGTCTCGTCGAGGTGCACGGACTGGGGCAGGGCCAGGTAGCGGGCGTTCAGCGCCGCCGCCAGCAGCCCGGGGTCGCGGGTGCGCCGCGCCAGCCGTACGGCCTCGGCGGTCAGCGTGTCGCAGCGGGGGTCGTCACGGCCGTCGTACAGCTCCATGCCCAGGCCCGACAGCAGCCGGCAGCGGGTCGCCGGGTCCTCCGCCGCGGCCAGGGCGCGCTCGAAGCGGTGGACCAGGCGTGGCTCCACGGCCTCGTACGGGTCGCGCAGGGTCCAGATCGCCGGGGCGTCCAGCGGGGTCAGCGCCCGCGCCGTCAGCTCCGGGTCCGCCGTCGCGTCCGCCGCGCGGATCGCCGCCGCCCGGGTCGCCCGGGCCCCGAGCAGGTCACCGGCGTCGAGCTGGGCGCGGACCTGCCGCAGCAGCATCTCCACGTGCCGCGCCGGATCGCCCGACAGCGCCCCGTGCGCCTCCACCGCCCGCGCCCACCAGGCCGCCGCCTCGATGTAGGCCGGCCGCAGCGCCGCGTCCTCGGCCGCCGCCGACGCCCAGCGCACCGCCTCGGCGTACGCCGCCGGGCCCGCCTCGACCGCGTGCCGCGCGACCAGGGCCACGTCGCTGCCCGGCCGTACGGCGAGGGCCCGGGCGAACCGGTGGTGGAGGCGGGCGCGCCGCAGGGGCGGGACGTCCTCGTAGAGCGTCTCCCGCACCAGGTCGTGCGCGAACCGCAGCCCCCCGCGCTCACCGGGCACGAGCAGCCCGGCCACGACGGCGGCGTCCAGCACGTCGTACACCGCGTCGGCCGAGCGATCCGTGCCCGCTGGACTCGCTGGACTCGCTGGACTCGCTGGACTCGCCGGACTCGCCGTGCTCGCCGGACCCGCTGGATCCGCCGCGTTCGTCGTGCTCGCGGGCCCGGGGCACGCCGCGGCGGTCGCGACCTCGGTCACCAGGGCGGGATCGACCACGCGTCCCGCCACGGCCGCCACGCCCAGGATTCCGGCGGCCCCCTCGGGCAGGGCGGCCACCCGTCTGCGCAGCACGTCCCGGACGCTCTCGGGCACGGTCGCCAGCGCCCGTGTCGTCCCCTCCGCCGCCGCGAGCCGCAGGGACTCGCGGACGAAGAGCGGGTTCCCCCCGGTCCGCTCGGTCAGCGCGCGGGCCGCGTCCCGGTCCAGCGCCACGCCCAGGTGCCGCGCCAGCCCGACGACCGCCTCCGCGTCCAGGCCCCGCAGGGTCAGCCGCACCGGGTCCAGCCGCGCGAGCCGCCCCAGCAGCCCGCGCAGCGCCGCCGTCTCCTCGGCGGCCCGGAACGCCGCCAGCACCGCCACCGGCCCCCGGGCGAACTCCGCCACGTCGGCCAGCATGTCCAGCGAGTCCGGGTCCGCCCACTGGAGGTCGTCCAGCACGACCAGCAGCGCCCGCTCCCGCGCCGCGCCGGACAGCGCCGCCGCCACGGCCCGGTGCTGCGCCAGCCGCGCCCCGGCCCCGTGCGGCCGCACCCCCGGCCGATCCCACCAGGCCGCCGAACGATCCCACCCGGCCGCCGGGCCGGTGGGCCGCCGCGCCGCCCGCGCCGGGTCCTCGCGCGGCTCACGCCGTACGGCCGCCGCGCCCCGACCGGCCCCGCCCCGCCGTACGGCAGGCCCGGGGGGACCGGGGACGCCGGGGGCGGCCGGGCCGAGGAGGGGGGCGAGGGCGTCGTCCGGGGGGACGCCCAGCTCGCCGAGGACGAGCCGCCACGGGTACAGCGCCGGGATGCCCTCCGTCTCCGCGCACCGCCCCCACACGACGCGCCCGCCGCGCGCCGCCCACGCCTCCGCGAACGCCTCGGCGAGCCAGGTCTTGCCGATCCCCGCCTCCCCGCGCAGCACGCCCACGGCCGTACGGCCGGAATCGGCGGCCGCGGCCAGCCCCGCGAGCCGGGACAGGGCGTCCTCCCGCCCCACGACCAGCCGCTCGCCCGCCGCGCCCAGCCGCTCGCCCGCCGCCCCGACGCGGGCCCGGGCGCGCCCTGGGGGACCGGCGGGCGGTTCCGCCACCGGGTGATCCGCGAGCGGATGGGCCGCCGGGTGATCCGCGGGCGGTATGGGCGCCGGGATGTCGGCGGGTGGCCCGGCCGCCCGGGGCCGGAGCGGGGACCGGGCCAGCGAGGGCGCGTGGGTGAGGATCTCGTGCTCCAGGCGGCGGAGCCCGGGCGACTGGGCCAGGCCCAGCTCGGCGGTCAGGTGCCGCCCGGCGCGGCGGATCGCGGCCAGGGCGTCGGCCTGCCGGTCCGCGCGGTACAGCGCCAGGGCGTACCGCCGCCACAGGCCCTCGCGGAGCGGATGACGCCGCGTGAGGCCGTCCAGTTCCCCGGCCGCCAGCCGGGGACGGCCGGTCGCGAGGAGCGCGTCGGCGCGGTGCTCCAGGGCCGTGAGCCGCAGCTCGGCCAGGCGCGCGGCCTCGGCCACGGCCCAGGGCTCCCCGGCGAACTCCGCGTACGGCTCGCCGCGCCACGTGCCCAGGGCCTCGGTCAGCAGCGCGAGCGCCCCCTCGGCCGCGCCCTCCGCGAGCAGCCGGCCCGCCTCGGCCACGGCGGACGCGAACGCGGCGGCGTCCACGTCGGAGGCGAGCAGGGCGTACCCCGGGGCGCGGTTGACCAGCAGCCGGGCGGGCGCGCGCGGCGGCCGGTCCGGCTCCAGGGCGCGGCGCAGGTGGGAGATGTACCCCTGCACGGTGGCCACCGCGCTCCCCGGCGGCGCGCCCCGGTAGACGTCGTCGATCAGCCGGTCCAGCGGGACGGCCCGGCCCCCGGCGACGAGCAGCCGCGCGAGCACCGCCCGCTGCTTGGGTCCTCCGAGGTCCGCGGCGCCCGCCGGGCCGATGGCCTCCAGCGGGCCGAGCACGCGAAAACGCATACGCCCCCAGCTTCCAGTCCTGCCGCCCCCGCCCAACTATCGCCACCGGGTGCGGGGAAGCCTATGGCGAACAGTGACAAAAGCCACACGACGCCGCGGCGCGCATCTCGCCTGATGAACGCCGGGCACGGGGCGCTCCCCGCTGCTGGCAGACTTGTCCCATGCTGCGCTGGTTGACCGCGGGTGAGTCGCATGGCCCTGAACTCGTCGCGATTCTCGAAGGGCTGCCCGCCGGGGTCGGGGTGACCACGGCCGACATCGACGAGGCGCTGCGCCGCCGCCGTCTCGGCTACGGCCGGGGCGCGCGGATGAAGTTCGAGCGCGACGAGGTGAGCATCGTCGGCGGCGTCCGGCACGGCCGCACCCAGGGCGGCCCGGTCGCGGTGCGCGTGGGCAACACCGAGTGGCCCAAGTGGGAGACGGTGATGTCGCCCGACCCGGTGGACCCCGAGGTCCTCGCGAGCCAGGCCCGCAACGCCCCGCTGTCGCGGCCCCGCCCCGGGCACGCCGACCTGTCCGGCATGCAGAAGTACGGCTTCGACGACGCCCGCCCGATCCTCGACCGCGCCTCCGCGCGCGAGACGGCCGCCCGCGTCGCGCTCGGCGAGGTGGCCCGCCGGTTCCTCCACCAGGCGCTCGGCGTCTCCGTGGTCAGCCACGTGGTGTCGATCGGCACGGCCGAGGCCCCCGACGGCGTCGTGCCCGGCCCGGGCGACCTGGCCGCCGTGGACGAGGACCCGGTGCGCTGCGTGGACCCCGACGCGTCCAGGCGCATGGTCGAGGAGATCGACGCCGCCCGCAAGGACGGCGACACGCTCGGCGGCGTCGTCGAGGTGCTGGCGTACGGCCTGCCGCCCGGCCTGGGCAGCTACGTCCACTGGGACCGCCGCCTGGACTCCCGCCTGGCCGCCGCGCTCATGGGCATCCAGGCGATCAAGGGCGTCGCGGTCGGCGACGGCTTCGAGACCACCCGCCGCCGGGGCTCGGCCGCCCACGACGAGATCGAGAACACCCCCGAGGGCGTCCGCCGGATCACCAACCGCGCGGGCGGCGTCGAGGGCGGCATGACCAACGGCGAGCCGCTGCGCGTCCGCGCCGCGATGAAGCCCATCTCGACGGTGCCCCGCGCGCTGTCCACGATCGACGTCCTCACCGGCGAGCCCGCCAAGGCCATCAACCAGCGCTCCGACGTGTGCGCGGTCCCCGCGGCCGCCGTCGTCGCCGAGGCCATGGTCTCCCTGGTCCTCGCCGACGCGGCGGTCGAGAAGTTCGGCGGCGACTCCGTCGAGGAGGTCGCCCGCAACCTGTCCGGCTACCTGTCCTCCCTGGTGATCAAGTGACATGGGTGATCAAGTGACCCGCCCCGCGCTCGTCCTGATCGGGGCCCCCGGCTCCGGCAAGTCCACCGTCGGCCGGCTGCTGGCCGAGCGCCTCGGCGTGCCGTTCCGCGACACCGACGAAGACGTCGAGGCCGTCGCCGGCAAGCCGGTGAGCGACATCTTCGTCGAGGACGGCGAGGAGCGGTTCCGCGAGCTGGAGGCCGAGGCCGTACGCCGGGCCCTGGAGGAGCACCCGGGGGTCCTGGCCCTCGGCGGCGGCGCCGTCCTGAACGAGGACACCCAGGCCCGCCTGGCCGGGCACCGCGTCGCCTACCTGGAGGTCGGCCTGTCCGACGCCGTCCAGCGCGTCGGCCTCGGCAGCGCCCGCCCGCTCCTGGTCCTCAACCCGCGCAGCCAGCTCAAGCGGCTCATGGACGCCCGCCGCCCCATCTACGAGCGGCTGGCCACGATCACCGTCAAGACCGACGGGCTCACCCCCGAGGCCGTCGCCGACGCCCTCGCCTGAGCCGGGCGCGAGCCGTCCCTACCCCAACCTTCGAGGAGCTTGATGTGAGCGCCACGCGGATCACCGTGCGGGGCGAGAGGCCGTACGACGTGGTCGTCGGGACCGGGGTCCTGGGCGAGCTGCCGTCCCTGCTCGGCGAGCGCGTGCGCACGGTGGCGGTCGTGCACGGCGAGGGGCTGGGCATGATCGCGCGGCCGGTGTGCGAGGCGCTGGCCTCCGCCGGCCACACCGTGGTCCCGTTGCCGGTCCCTGACGGGGAGGCGGCCAAGTCGCTCCAGGTCGCGGGCGCGCTCTGGTCCGAGCTGGGCAGGCACGGGGTCTCCAGGACCGACGCCGTGGTGGGCGTGGGCGGGGGAGCGACGACCGACCTGGCCGGGTTCGTCGGCGCGTCCTGGCTGCGCGGGGTGCGCGTCGTGCTCGTGCCCACGACGCTGCTGGCGATGGTGGACGCGGCGGTCGGCGGCAAGACCGGCATCAACACGCCCGAGGGCAAGAACCTCGTCGGCGCGTTCTACCCCCCGGCCGGGGTCCTGTGCGACCTCGCCACGCTGGAGACCGTGCCGCGCGCCGACTACGTCGCGGGTCTCGCCGAGATCATCAAGGCCGGGTTCATCGCCGACCCCGCGATCGTCGATCTGGTCGAGGACGACCCCGAGGGGGCGCGCGTCCCCCACGGCCGCCACACCCGGGAGCTGATCGAGCGCTCGATCCGGGTCAAGGCCCACGTCGTCGGTGAGGACCTGCGCGAGAGCGACCTGCGCGAGATCCTCAACTACGGCCACACCCTCGGCCACGCGATCGAGCGCGCCGAGGACTACCGCATGCGGCACGGCGAGGCGGTCGCGATCGGCATGACGTACGCCGCCAACCTCGGCCTGCTCGCCGGCCGTACCCCCGGCGACCTGGTCGAACGCCAGCGCAAGGCGCTGACCTCGGTCGGCCTGCCCACGGCGTACGGCGGCGCGGCCTGGCCGTCGCTCCGCGACCACATGCGCGTGGACAAGAAGAACCGGGGCGCGATGCTCCGCTTCGTCGTCCTCGACGACCTCGCCCGCCCCGGCCGCCTGGAGGACCCCGCCGAGTCCCTCCTGGAGGCCGCCTACCAGGAGATCGCGCGATGACCCGGGTCCTTGTGCTCAACGGCCCCAACCTGGGCCGCCTCGGCCTGCGCGAGCCCGAGGTCTACGGCTCGCAGACGCTCGCGGACCTGGCCGAGATGTGCCGCGAGACGGGCCGCGGGCTGGGCCTGTCCGTGGACGTCCGGCAGACCGACGACGAGTCCGAGATGGTCCGCTGGATCCACGAGGCCATCGACGGGAAGACCCCGGTCGTCCTCAACCCCGCCGCGTTCACCCACTACTCCTACGCCCTGCGCGACGCCATCGCCCAGCGCACGGCCCCGCTCATCGAGGTCCACATCTCCAACCCCCACGCCCGCGAGGAGTTCCGCCACACCTCGGTCGTGGCGGCGGTGTCCACCGGCACGATCGCCGGCTTCGGCCTCATGTCCTACCGCCTCGCCCTCCACGCCATCGCCGAGCTCACCACCGCCGCGAGCTGACCCCCGGCGAGCACCCCCTCCCGGGGGCATCCGACGTGGGTGAGGCGCGGCGGCGTCCCGTGCCCTGAGGTGGCGGGGCGCGGCCGAGGTGGCGGGGGCGCGGCCGAGGTGGCGGGGCGCGGCACGGTGGCATCCGACGCCGGGAGGCGCGGCGGCGTCCCGTCCCTTGCGCGGCGTGAGCGCGGCGCGGCGGCGGGCGACGGCCCGGCGCGGCGGTCGCCGATCAGGCGAAGCGGAGCAGGCGCCGCCCGAAGTCGAGGAGGGGCGGGCAGAGCACGCGGGGGCCGGCGGCGGTCGGGAGCGAGAAGGCCACGGCCTTCGCCGGAGTGTCCCGCGACACCGTGCGCGTCCGGTAGGCCCGGCAGTGCCCGGCGGTGAGGGCGTGCGCCAGCAGCAGCCCCCGCCCCGACTCGGTGAGCAGGTCCGGCGGCCCCGGCGCCCCGAGCCGGGCCAGGATGCGCGGGATCTCGCCGAGGTCGGGATCGCTGTCCACCACCTCGCACCACGCCGGGATCCGGCCGAGCCTGAGCACCCGCATCTCGTACGGCGGCGCGCCGTGCAGTTCGAGGTTCCCCGCCAGCTCCGCCACCACCGTCTCCGCGTCCGACACCGCGTCAGGCGGAATCCCCTCCCGCTCCAGTTCCCCCCGCACCACCCCCCGAGCCTCCCGCGCCGCCGTACCCGGAAGAAGGGGCCTGACCATGATGTGCAACTCCTCGTCCAAGGGCAGGGGAGGAGATGGACTGATCATCGGAAGAACCGGGCTGCTGGCGGGCTGCATGCTGCGCCTCCCTCGGCGTCGTTAGCGGCAGTGCCTGGAAGATTCCCATAACCGCGACGCATCGCTGTCACGGAGTGGCACCATAAGCATGCACACCGTAAACACATGGAGCAAGCCAACTTGGAAAGTTCCCACTTTCTAGTGGTTGGCTCCCGCGGAGCAGGCGTCGCCCCGGAGGTTTCCCATGGCCGACAGGTCAAGTCCCACTGTTCGCGCTCGACGGTTACGGCAGCAGCTCCGCCAGTTGCGGGACAGGCACGGCCTGACCCTGGAACAGGTAGTGGCCCGGTCGGGGAAAGCGTTCAACGCCTCGACGGTCGCGCGATACGAGAGCGGGGATCGCATCCCACGCCCTGCCGACCTGCGGGTGCTGCTGGACATCTACCAGGTGGGCGACGAGCAGCGAGAACACCTGATGACTCTGGCGAAAGACGCTCGGCAGCGAGGCTGGTGGTGGCCGATGAGAATGGCGCTGAAGAGCGGCTTCGGCGTCTACCTCGGCCTTGAGTCCGAGGCGGAGGCGGTTCGGAAGTATCACAGCCAACTCGTCCCCGGCCTGCTTCAGACGGAGGAGTACACCCGGGCCGTGATCCGCGCCATCGAATTGACCCTGGGCGAAGAGCAGGTTGACGAGCGCGTCCGTGTCAGGCAGGTGCGGCAGCGGCGACTTGTCGACGAGAAGCGGTTTCATCTGTGGGTCGTCATCGACGAGGCCGTGCTCGCCCGCAGGGTGGGTGGTCCGGAGGTGATGCGGGAGCAACTCCACCAGCTCCTGCGTCTTGGCCGGCACTCCAACATCACGATTCAGGTACTGCCGTTCACCGCAGGCGCCCACGCGTCGATGGAAGGTGACTTCTCGATCATGCAGTTTCCCGATCCCGATGACGCGGATGTGGTCTACCTGGAACAGGCCACGAGCGGTCTCGCGCTGGAAGACCCTGATGATGTGCGCCGATATACGCTTATGTTCGGCCAACTGGCCGGGATCGCACTCTCGCCTGAGCGGTCGGCAGAGCTGATCCAGGCCAAAGCCGATGAGCTCTGACCGGTGCCGGAGGGAGACGTCGCGTGAGCCATGGATCGCAGGATCGTGTCTGGGTGAAGAGCTCCTACAGCGGAGACTCGGGGGGCTGTGTCGAGGTGACGGTGACCGAGGACGGCGTTTCCGTACGCGACAGCAAGAATCCCGGCGGGGCCGTGCTGGCGTATACGGATCATGAGTGGGATGTGTTCGTACGCTCGGTCAAGGAGGGCGAGTTCGACCGAGAACGCCTAGCGATGATGCGACAAGACTCGCGGACGGAACGAAACACACCTTGACTTCGCCGCGAGTGGCCAGAGAATCCTGGATGAAGAGCTCCTACAGCGGCGAGACCGAGGGCTGCGTCGTGGTCACGTTGTCCCGGGGCCGGCGTCGCCGTACGGGACAGCAAGGATCCCGGCGGGGCGGTGCTGTCCTACACGAAGCACGAGTGGCAAGCCTTCCTGCGGGTGATCAAGGAGAGCTGATTCGACCGCGACCACCTCGCCGGACATACCCATCAGCTGGTTCGGAAGGGGACGTCAAATGAGCCAGGAGCCGAAAGAGCGCGTGTGGGTTAAGAGCTCGTACAGCGGCGAGGCCGACCAGTGCGTCGAGATCGCATGGCAGGCGGGCGGAGTCGCCGTACGGGACAGCAAGAATCCCGGCGGGGCGGTGCTGTCCTACACCAGGCACGAGTGGCAAGCCTTCGTGCAAGCGATCAAGCAAGGCAAGGCCCTCAACACATAACCCACCAACCTCGTGCGGGGGCGCGGCGGTCCGCTCATCTCGTCGTGATCATGCAGTTTTGCGCACAGGGTGTGATTAAAACTGCATGATCACGGCGAGGAGAGGGGGCGCTTGGGGGTGCTTGGGTCATTGCTGGTCGAGGGGCCGGGCCGGAGGTTGTGGGACTGTCTGTTGCGCCGGTCTCGGGGGCGCGCGATCGGGTGGCATGGCCCTGCGGGGCGCGCCGGTTCGCCGGGGTTATCGCTGGGAGCGGCGGGTGCGCCGGGCGGCGACGACGGCCACGGCGAGCGAGATCAACGGGATGAGGGACAGTTCGACCGGTCCGACGAGCGCCCCCAGGGCGACGACCCCTGCCATGAGGAGGATCGTGGCGATGACGAAGGCGATGACGGCGACGAGGAAGGGCGGCATGTCCCTCTCTTGGCTAAGACCGACCTGGTGAAATCCGGACAAATCTGGAGTAAATCTACATGCTCGCGATTTGCCCGCGATTCGATTCGGGCCAGCCGTCCGTCTCGGTCAGGCCACGATCGGCCTCCGCGTCATCACGAGGCGTGGTGATCCCTCGGCCCGGCCTGTGCGGGGCGGGCGGGGTCAGGTGAGGCGGAGGTCGGCTATGGGGGCTCGGTGGTCGGTGTTGGGGGCCTTGATGACCTTGGCGCTCACGGGGGCGAGGCCCCGGTAGAGGATGTGGTCGGGGCGGGTCATGGGGAAGGCGGCGGGCCAGGTGAAGCCGAGGCCGGTGCCGGACTCCTCCTGGGCGTCCTTGAGCGGGGGGACCAGGTCGGCGCGGCGGCGGTCGGTGGTGGCGGTGTTGAGGTCGCCGGCGAGGATGAGGCGCGCGCTCTTGTCGGCCTTCACGTGGCGGGCGGCGGCGGTCAGCGTCTTGTCGCGGTCGGCGGTCTCGCCGGGGCGGGCCGAGGCCAGGTGCACGGAGTAGACGGTGACGGGGCCCTTGGGCGTGGCGACCTCGGCCCGGACGGCGCGGGTCCACGACAGGCCGAGGTCCACGCGCTGGGTCTGGCGCAGCGGCCAGCGGCTCCAGAGGCCGACGGTGCCCACCGAGTAGTGGTGCGGGAAACGCTTCTCCAGGACCTTGTGGACGGGCTCGCGGGAGGCCGCGGTGATCTCCTGGACCGCGAGGATGTCCGGCTTGTCCTGGGCGACGGCGCGGACCGTCGCGCGCGGGTCCTTGTTGCCCGCACCGACGTTGACGGTCGCCACGCGCACGTCGTAAGGCCCGCCGCGCTCGCCGCGCAGCATGTCGGGGACGAACATGACCCCCCAGACCAGCGCGGACACCGCGACGATCGCCAGGGCCGCCCCCGAGCGGGCGTGGATCGCGGCCGCCAGCAGCACCGGCACCAGCAGACCCAGCCAGGGCAGGAAGCTCTCGATCACCGTCGTCACGCCGTTGAGCGCGGGCAGCATGCCGTGACCGACCAGCACGAGCGTCAGGAGGCCCGCGACCACCCCGATGAGGGGACCCCTGTGCATGTCCGCTCCTTTCCCCGACCCCGTCCTGGAAGGCTAGGCGTCCGGCCCGCGGGCCGTCGAATCGCCCGGCCCCACTTGTGGACAACCCGCCCGAACCCCCCTCCCGTATGCCCGCCGGCCCCCGCCCCTCACACCCGCCGCGCCCCGCCGGGCCTTCGCGCGAGCCGTACGGCACGAGCCGCGCCGGCGGTGAGCCGTGATGAGCGGCCGGCGCGAGCCGTACGGCGTGAGCTGGGGCGGGAGGGTGGCGTACGGCACGCCCGGCGTTCGTTGGCAGCGCGGCGCGGGCGCGATACGCTTCGTGGCACAGGAAACCGAATAAGATTCTGGCCCGGGCGGAAGGAAGTCGCGGATGCGCATCGGGATGGCTCTCAACTACTCCGGGGGCTTCAAGGAGACCGTCAACGAGCTGGCCGACTACGAGAAGGCCGGGCTCGACATCGTCTTCGTGGCCGAGGCGTACAGCTTCGACGCCGTGAGCCAGATGGGCTACATCGCCGCGCGGACCGAGCGGCTCCAGATCGCCTCGGGCATCCTGCAGATCTACACGCGGACGCCGACCCTGACCGCGATGACCGCCGCGGGCATGGACTACGTGTCCGACGGGCGGTTCGTGCTGGGCCTCGGCGCGTCCGGGCCGCAGGTCATCGAGGGCTTCCACGGCGTGCCGTACACCGCCCCGCTCGGCCGCACCCGCGAGATCATCGAGATCTGCCGCAAGGTGTGGAAGCGCGAGCGCCTGGTCCACGAGGGCAGGCAGTACCAGATCCCGCTGCCCGCCGGGCAGGGCACCGGCCTGGGCAAGCCGCTCAAGCTCATCAACCACCCCGTGCGCGAGCGCATCCCGATCATCGTCGCGGCGATCGGCCCGAAGAACGTGGAGATGACCGCCGAGCTGGCCGAGGGCTGGGAGCCGATCTTCTACGTCCCGGAGAAGGCCGCCGACGTGTGGGGCGACGCCCTCGCCGCGGGCAAGGCCAAGCGCGACCCGGAGTTGGGCGAGCTCGACGTGGTCGCCCAGGCCACGCTCGCCATCGGCGACGACGTGTCCGGGTACCTGGAGTTCGGCCGCCCGATGCTCGCGCTGTACATCGGCGGCATGGGCGCCAAGGGCAAGAACTTCTACAACGACCTCGCCCGCCGTTACGGCTACGAGAAGGAGGCCGAGCGGATCCAGGACCTCTACCTCCAGGGCAAGAAGGACGAGGCCGCCAAGCTCGTGCCGTACGAGCTGCTGGAGAAGATGTCCCTGGTCGGCTCCGAGGGCTTCGTGCGCGACCGCATCGCCGCCATGAAGGAGTCGGGCGTCACCACCCTCAACGTCACCCCCGTCGCCGGCACGCACGAGGAGCGCATCCGCCTCATCGAGAAGGTCAAGGAGATGGCCTCCTGACCGTGGGCCCCGGCTGACGGGCGACTGTCGCCGACAGGTGACACTTCGCTCGCCGCCGGCCGCTCTGATCGTACGTTTCACGGCGATTATCCGGCCGAAATTGAAACCATATATCGCTCCCTTTCCATGCCCTTTCGTGAATTGTCGGCACGCTCGACCGCGGCTGGGTGGCGGCGTGAGAATCGACCCGGTTCCGCGATCGCGCCGCCCGGCTCAGGCGGCGCCGGGCACCAGGCGTGATGCGCGGACATCGCCGCCGCCCGTTCGACGGAAAGGGAGCACATGAAGCGCTACGAGAAGCCCCGCCTGACACCGGCCGGTTCCTTCCGCAAGGTCACCGGCCTGCTGCAGCGGAGCGGCAACGACCGGCTGATCCTCAGCAAGAACTGAGGCGATCCCCGTGACCCGGCTGCCACGCCGGTGGGCGTGCTGAGCCGGCCCGGCCACGGCGGGGCCTATTTCGCGGTCCTTCCCGACCGCGCGCCCGGCCCCGCCGTGGCCACCGTGCTGAGCGGCCCGGACACCCGCGTCCTCCGCCACCCCTCCGGGCGGCCCTGGCTGGTCGGCCGCTGGCCCGACGACGAGATCGCGGTGGCCGAGGCCGGCGACGCCCGGCTGGCGGTGATCGGCCGCTGCCCGGCCGCGGCCGGACGGCTGGCCGCGGAGGCGGCACGGCTGCGCGACCTGGCGGCCCTGGACGCCCTCGCGCTCACCCTGCCCGGCTGCTTCCATCTGGTCGCCGCGCTCGGCGGCCGGTGCCGGGTCCAGGGCACCGCCTCCGGGCTGCGGCTGGTGTTCCACGCGCTCGTGGACGGCCTCGCGGTCGCCGCCGACCGGGCCGACGTGCTGGCCGCCGCGATCGGCGCCGGGCTCGACGAGCGCCAGGTCGCCGTGCGCCTGCTCTGGCCGGTGCCGCACCCCCTGGGCCGGACGCCGCTGTGGCACGGTGTCACTGCGGTCGATCCGGGTCATCACCTGCTCGTCGAGCGTGACGGGCGCACCACCCGGCACCGCCGCTGGTGGGCTCCGCCCGAGCCGGTCCGGACTCTGGCGGAGGCCGCCCCCGGCGTCCGCGCCGCGCTCGACGAGGCGGTCGCCGTGCGCACCCGGGGAGGGGGGACGGTCAGCCTCGACCTGTCCGGCGGCCTGGACTCCACCTCGCTGTGCTTCCTGGCCGCCGCCCGGCGGGAGGCGCGGCTCATCGCCTCCACCTGGCCCGGCCGGGACCCCGCCGACGACGACCTGGAGTGGGCGCGGCGCGCGGCGGCGCGCCTGCCCGGCGTCGAGCACGTCGTCTGGCCCCCCGAGGAGTCCCCGCTGGTCTACGCGGGCCTGCTGGAGATCGACGACACGCTCGACGAGCCCACGATCGGGGTGATGGACCGGGCCCGGGTGCTGGCGCACGCGCCGCGGCTGGCCGCCATGGGCAGCAGGCTGCACGTCACCGGGATCGGCGGCGACCACGTGGCGTGGTGCTCCGAGGCCGCCTACCACGGGCTGCTGCGCCGCCGTCCGCTGTGGGCGCTCGGGCGGCTGCGCGGGTTCCGGGCGCTGTTCCACTGGCCCGCGGGGCCGATGGCGCGGGCGCTCGCCGATTCCCGTCCCTACCGCCGCTGGCTGGTGGACTCGGCCGCCGACCTGCGCGCCCCCCTGCCCCCTCCCGTGACCGGGGCGCTGGGCTGGGGCGCGCCCCCGCGCCTTTTCGGCTGGGTCACCGCCGAGGCCGTACGGCTGGCCGCCGAGGCGATCTCGGAGGCCGCGGCCGGGGCGGAGCCGCTGGCGCCGGACCGCGGGGCCCACGCCGACCTGCACTCCATCCACGACTGCTCCCGCGTCATCCGCCAGTGGGAGCAGGCCAGTGCCCGGGCGGGCCTGCCGCTCACCTCCCCGTACCTCGACGACCGCGTGATCGAGGCGTGCCTGTCCGTACGCCCCGGGGACCGGGTGAGCCCGTGGCGCTACAAGCCGCTGCTGGCGGCCGCGATGCGCGATGTCGTGCCCGGCGAGTGCCTGCGGCGCGCGACGAAGGCGGCCGCCGCGCTCGACGCCGCCGACGGGCTGCGCCGCCACGCCCCCGACCTGCGGGTCCTGTGGGAGGACTCCCGGCTGGCCCGGCTCGGGCTGGTGGACCCCGCCCCGCTGCGCGACCTGGCCGGCCGCCCCGACGCCCCGGAGCTGCGCCAGGCCGTCCTCTACTCGACCATCGGCTGCGAGGTCTGGCTGCGGACCCTGGAGCACGCCGGGAAGGAGGCGGCGCGATGAGCCTGCGGCTGGGCGCCGACGTGACCACCGCCGAGACCGACTACGGAATGGTGCTGCTGGACCAGCGCAGCGGCGACTACTGGCAGCTCAACCCGACCGGCGCGCTCGTCGTGCGGCGGCTGCTGGCCGGGGACCCGCCCGAGCGCGCCGCGGCGGCGCTGGCCGAGGAGTTCGGGGTGGGGCTCGGCGAGGCGGCGGCGGACGTGCGCGACCTGCTGGAGGAACTGCGGGCCGCCGGGCTGGTCACGTCGTGAGCGTCCCCGGCGCGCTCGAACGCCCGGACGGCGTGCCGTTCCGGCGGCGGCTGGCGGCCCGGGCGGCGGTGAGCCTGGCGTTCCCGCTGAGCCGGCTGCCGCCCCGCCGGCTGCGCGCGGTGCTCGCGCTCGTCAGCCGGGGCGCCCGGCCCGCGGACCACGCCCGGGCCGAGGCCGCCAGGGACGCCGTGCTGGCGGTGAGCCTGGCCTGCCTGGGCTCGCAGGGCTGCCTCCCCCGATCGCTGGCCACCGCGCTGCTCTGCCGGATGTGGGGCGTGTGGCCCACCTGGTGCGCCGGCGTCCGGGCGAAGCCGCCCTTCGGCGCGCACGCCTGGGTCGAGGCGGAGGGCCTGCCCGTCGGCGAGGCGTCTCCGCCGGGCTATCTCAGCCCGCTGATCACCGTTCCGCCCCGCCGGGCCCGGTGAGGGCGGGTCCGGCGGGGCCCGTCGCACCTCGTGCCCGGGGCCCGCCCGCCCCCCCGCGAAGGCCGCGGTCCGGGGACGGGCCAGGGAGACGGGCTCGCCGGTCCGAGGGCTTCGGGGGATTGTGTGCGTTTTGTGACCTGATTTGGGGTGGTTTGGGGAACATTCACCGCGCGAGATGGTGTTGGATCTACTCGTGAGGTTTTCCGTGGTGAGCGTCTGGCTCGTTGAGCGGCGGCACGTCGATCTGTGCCGCGTCGCCAGCGTGCTGTGTCGAGCCTCCCACCCGAACGCCGGCCTCTAGTTCTCCGGCGCGGGTTTCCGGCCCGGGCCCTCTCTCGCACCGCCCCGTCCCGTTCGCGGCGGTTCTCCTTCTGTACGGTGTGCCCGCGGCGGACCAGGTCCCCGTGACCGCGTCCGCGTGACCGAGTCCACGTGACCGGGTTCACGTGACCGGCTCACGCTGATCGAGGTCCGTGCGACCCGTTCACCTGACCGTGATCGCGTCCGCGTCGCGCCGCCGTACATCTGGCGATGGTCCGGGATTCATCCTCCCTCGACGCCATTTCCCCCTTTTCTCCTCGGAGTTCCCTCAGTGAACCTTCGCGTCTGGAAGCTGCCGTTCTGGCAGCAGGCAGTGCTCGCGCTCGTGCTCGGCGCCGGTGTCGGCGCCGTCATCCGCCCGGTCTTCGGCGACGAGGCGGCGACCGACTGGCTCAAGCCCATCGGCGACGTCTACGTCAGCCTGCTCAAGCTCGTCGTCGTCCCGCTGGTGTTCACCGCGATCGTGGTGAGCGTCGGACGGCTCCGCAACGTCGGCAACGTCGCCCGGCTCACGCTCAAGACCCTCGGCTGGTTCGTGATCACCTCGGCGATCGCGGTCGCCATCGGCCTGGCCACGGCGCTGATCCTCAAGCCCGGCACCGGCGTCGGCAAGCTCGCCGTCGAGACCACCGAGCCGGAGACCGTCACCTGGGTCCAGGTGCTCAAGAACCTGGCGCCCTCCAACATCGTCAAGGCCATGGCCGAGGGCAACGTGCTCGGCGTCGTGGTCTTCGCGGCCATCCTCGGCGCGGCCCTGGTGGCCGTCGGCGAGCGCGGCGCCCGCCTGACCGCCCTGTTCGAGGACTTCTACGCGGTCATGGGCAAGATCGTCTGGTGGGTCGTGCGGCTCACCCCGATCGGCTCGTTCTTCCTGATGGCCTGGGTCGTCGGGACGTACGGACCGGAGTCCCTGGCGCCGCTGGCCAAGTTCATCGTGGCCATCTACATCGCCGGCGCGCTGATGCTGCTGGTCGGCTACCCGGTGCTGCTGCGCGTCTTCGGCCGCGTCTCGCCGGTCAAGTTCTTCCGCAACTCCTGGCCCGCGATGCAGTTCGCGTTCGTGTCCGCCTCCAGCCTGGGCACCCTGCCGATCACCCAGCGCGTCACCGTCGAGCGCAACGGCGTGGACCGGTCGTACGCCAGCTTCGCCGTGCCGCTCGGCGCGACGATCAAGTTCGACGGCTGCGGCGCGATCTACCCGGCGGTCGCGGCGGTCTTCATCGCCCAGTACCAGGGCATCGAGCTCGGCCTCGGCCAGTACCTGCTGATCGCGCTCGCCGCCGTCATCGGCCAGCTCGGCACCGGCGGCACCCCCGGCCCGGCCATCGTGGCGCTCACGCTGACCCTGACCACGGCGGGCCTGCCGCTGGAGGCCATCGGCTACCTGATCGCGATCGACCGCGTCATCGACATGATGCGGACCATGGTCAACGTCACCGGCCAGGCGGTCGTCCCGGTCCTGGTGGCCCGCTCCGACGGCCTGCTGGACGACGCGATCTTCAACGCGCCGCCCAAGGCCCTGGACGAGGCCCCGGCCGACACCCTGGACACCCCGGCGGGGGACGCCGGCCAGGAGTCCGGGACCAAGCGCAAGGAACCCGCCCTCGCCTGACGAGGGCCCGGCGGGACCGGCCACGGCGCACGGCCTGGTCCCGCCGCACCGGAGAGCGGGAGGATCGCCCCCACGGGGCGGTCCTCCCGCTTTCTCATGCCCGGACCCCGCCGCCCCGGTCCGTGCGCTCCGGAGAAGACCCGCTCACGCCGTACGCCCAGGGGAGGGCGGGCCCAGGCCGTACGCCGAGGGAAGAGCGGTCAGTGGAGCGGCACGCCGGCGACGGGGAGGAAGGGCCGGCAGACGGCGTCGCGGGACCCGCGGGGCAGGGGACCGCGGGCGGCCAGGGCGCGCTCGACGTGGTGGAGCACGCGCGGGTCGTACATCAGGTCGAGGTGGTCGGCCAGGTCCGCCGGGCAGCCGTCCTGCAGGAGGATGTTGTCCACCGTCGCCCCGGGCCCGGCCGACAGGAACGCCAGGCGGAAGGGGTTCACGACCTCGTCGTAGCGGCTGGCGATCGCGGTGTAGTGGACGCCGGGCACGGTGTCGCCGCCCTTGTTGAGCTCGACGAGGAAGGGCGAGCCGGCGAGCTGCTGGCGGGCGGCCGTGCCCAGCGCCGCGCCCGTGGGCCGCTCCAGGCCGAGCATCTGGAACTGGTTGCCGATCCCGTTCAGCGACGTGCCGTGGTGGCTCGCGCCGAGCGAGATGAGCTGGGAGACCTTGTTGCGGGAGGGGTCGGCGGGGTTCGCGCCGCCGCCGTACCGGAGGTACCAGCGGGGCATCATGCCGCCCTGGGAGTGGCCCACCAGCGCGACCTTGCGCGCGCCCGTGGCGGTCCGCACGCGGTCCACGAACCGGCCGAGCTCGGCGGCGGAGCGGCGGATGTCGCCGGTGGCCTTGAAGACGCGGCCCCGGGGCGCGCCGTAGTTCAGCGCGAAGACGCAGTAGCCCGCGCGGCGCAGGGCCGGGGCCATGTAGCTCCACGAGTTGTAGGCGTTGGCCCAGGTCCCGTGGACGAGCACGACGGGTTCCGGGTGGCGCGGCGTCGGCCGGCAGGACCAGTCGTTCGCCCCCGCGGGCGAGCGCTCGGGGTCGGTCATCGAGAGCGCGACGGTCGCGGGGAAGTTCGCGAGCGGCTTGCCGGAGGGCGGCGGGTCCTCGGCGCGGGCCGGGCGGGCGGGGGCGAGGAGCAGGGCCCCGCAGACGGCGGCGGTGACGGCGGCGACGCCGGGGTGGGCACGCACGGGTGACCTCCGGAAGGAAGCGTGGCGGACGGTAACGGCACGGTAATGGATTGGTAACGTACCGCCATCATCCCTGATCGCGTGGGGGTTTCGACCTCGCCGACACGCGCGTTCATGGGTTGCGCATGAGGTTGAGATTACTTTCCGTTTACTATTGATGACCGTGGGTAATGGGATGGTCGCGGGGGAGGCCGGTGGTCCGGCCGTGCTCCGTCTCATCACGCCAGTCGCGCCCGAGGGGAAGGAGCAGCGCGTGACTCGTCACGAGGTCATCGGGGGAGACCGGGAAACGGCGGCGGAGCGGGCGCCGCGCGGGGCGAGACGGCTCCGCGGCCTCGCCCTGGACATCGACGGCACGCTGACGGAGGGCGACTACTACCCGCTGATCCTGCGCGCCCTCGGCATGCGGGACGAGGCGATCGCCGTCTTCTTCCGCAACCTGCGCGGCTCCGAACCGCCGGAGATGGACTACCACCGCGTCCGCGCCGACCTCATGCGGTCGTGGCCCGACCGCGAGCGCGCGACCCGCGAGCTCATGGAGGGGATCTTCCGGTACGTCCCCTTCCGGCCGGAGGCGTCCCGGCTGGTCGGGCACGCCCGCGCCCTGGGCTGGCCGATCTGCCTCATCACCGCCTCCATGGACGTCTACGCCCGCGCGATCGCCCGGCGGCTGGGCATCGGCGACTGGTACAGCGGCTGCTCGGCCCGCTTCGACGCGGACGGCCGCCTGGCCGACATCGTGTTCGAGCCGGACCCCGGCCAGGCCAAGTGCCGTCACCTGAGTGCCTTCTGCCGCCGCCGCGGCCTGACCCCCGGCGAGGTGCTCGTCGTCGGCGACTCCGAGCACGACCTCGGCCTGTTCGCCGGCACCGACAACGGGGTCCTGGTGCGCCGCCCCGGCAACGAGCCGCTGGCCACCTACGCCTGGCGCACCGTGGACCACCTCGACGAGGTCATCCCCCTGCTGCCCGGCGGCCCCGGCGGCCCCGGCAGCCCCGACATCCCTGACAGCCCCGGCGTCCCCGGCCTCCCGGACGTCCCCGATCCAGCCACCGGCCAGTGAAGGAGCCCCGTGCCCCCCAGTAGCCTCCTCCCGATGACGACGCCCGAGGCGATCCTGACCGCGTTCCAGGACCGCTTCGGCAGCCCGGCGACGATCTGCATCGTCCTGGGCTTCGACGGCGTTCCCCCCGAGCTGAAGGAGCTGCGGGAGCACGTCGGCCGGTGCTGGTCGGGCATCCCCCGGCTGCGGCTGCGCATGGCCCGGCCCGTCCGCGGCCGCCCGCCGTACGCCTGGGAGAAGGGGCCCGCGCCGGACCTCGACCGGTGCGTCGTCGAGACGCCGATCCCGGACGGCGCGACCCTGGAGGACCTGCTCGGCCGCCTGCTCTCCCAGACCCTGCCCGAGCTGCCCGGGCTGCCGCCGTGGCGGCTGCACCTCGTGCCCGCCCCGGCCGGGCACGAGTTCACGCTGATCCTCCTCGCGCACCACGCCCTGCTCGACGGCATCTCGCTCGTCACGCTGGTGCGGCAGATCTGCGACCGGCCCCCCGGCCCGCCGCGTTCCGACGTGCCCGTCCTGCCCGCCGCCGCGGCGCCCCTGGCCACGCGTGTGCGGCGGGCCGCGGCGGTGCTGGCCGAGCTGTCCGTCCCCGCCGCGCCGTACCGCTGCACCCGGCCCGTGGACGGCGACCGCGCCGTCGCCCGGTCCCGGGTGCCGCGCGAGGTGCTCGACACCGCCGCCCGCGCCCTGCCCGGGGTGAAGGCGCTGCCCAACGACGCCTACCTCGCCTGCGTGGCCGGTGCGCTGCGGCGCGTGCGCGGCGCGCTCGGCCCGCCGCACCGCGACGACCGCGTCCACTGCGCCATGCCCGCCGACATCCGGCCGCTGGACGCCCACAACACCGTGGGCAACCTGATCACGACCCTGCGCGTGCGGCTGCCGGTGGACGTGGCCGACCCGGTCGAGCGGCTGCGGGCGGTGCACGCGGCGACCACGCGCCTGAAGGAGCGTGACGCGAGCGCGGGGATGGCCGACATCCTGGCCCTGGGCGCCCGCCTGGGGCCCCGCGCGCAGCCCCTGGTCGCCGCGCGGGCCGCCGCCCCGCACCTGTGGTCCACGCTGTGCTCGCACGTCCCGGTCTCGCGGCCGATGACCATGGGCGGGGCCGTGCTCCGCGAGGTGAGCGGGTTCAGCTGCCTGACCCCGCGCATGGGCTTCCTCCAGGTCCTCATGCGCTACCGCGACGCCTACACCCTGTGCCTGACCGGCGACGGGGCCCACCGGCCGTACCTCTCGCCGCTGGCGGACGCGTTCGCCGACGAGGCCCACACGCTCGCCGCGCTCGCGCCGTCCCGGGCGTGAGGCGGCGCGCGCCCGGGACGCTCGCCGCCTTCGCCCGCTGGTCGGTCGCGCACGCGGTCCCGCTCCTGGCGGTGTCCGCCCTCGCCGGGCTCGCGCTGGGCGCGCTCAGCGCGGATCTCGACGAGCGGCTGTCCAACGGCGAGGTCACCGCGTCCGGCACCGAGTCCGGCGAGGCGGACGGCCTGCTGGCCGAGCGGTTCGGCGCCCGCCCGCCCGACCTGCTGCTGTACGCCAGGGCGCCCGGGCCCGTGGACGCCCCCGGGACGGCGCGGGCGGGCCGGGAGCTGACGCGGCGCGTCGCGGCCTGGCGCGGCGTGGACGCCGTACGGTCCTACTGGACGACGGGGCGGCCCGACCTGCGCTCGAAGGACGGGCGGGGCGCGCTGATCACCGTGGACCTGGGCGGGGACCCCGCGGCGGCCGCGCGCACGGCGGAGCGCCTGGTGCCCGCGGTGGCCCGCCGGGCCCCGCCGCTGCGGGTGAGCGCGGCCGGCCCGACCTGGGCCACCGTGCAGATCATCGAGCGCAGCCGGGACGACCAGCGGGTGGCGGAGCTCGTGGTCGCGCCGCTGACGGTGGTGATCCTGCTGATCGCGTTCCGGTCGGTGTTCGCCGCGCTGGTGCCCGCGGTGATCGGGGTGCTGGCCGTCGCCGCGACCCTGGCCGCGCTGCGGCTGCTGTCGTCGGCGATGGCGGTCCCCGCGGTCGCGCCCAACCTGACCACCGCGCTCGGGTTCGGGCTGGCGATCGACTACAGCCTGTTCCTGGTCACCCGGTTCCGGGAGGAGATCGCCCGGGGCCGGCCGGTGCCGCGCGCGGTGGAGGAGAGCATGCGCTCGGCCGGGCGCGCGGTGCTGTTCTCGGCGGCGACGGTCGCGGTGGCGCTGTCGGGGCTCCTGGTGTTCCCGGTCGAGGCGCTGCGCTCGCTGGCCTGGACCGCGATCATCCTGGTGCTGTCCGCCGCCGCCTCGGCGGTCGTGGTCGTGCCCGCGATGCTCGCCGTGATCGGGGACCGGATCGACCGGCTCGACCCCTTCGCCCGCCTGCGCCGCCCCGCGCCGCGCCCGCCGCTGGCCGTACGGCTGGCGCGGCGCGCGTTCCCGTGGCGGGTGCGCCGGGCGCGGGGCGGGTGGGCCCCGTTCCGGCTGGAGCGGGACGGCCACCGCGAGGAGAGCGCGTTCTGGCGGCGGCTGGCGACGGCGGCGACGCGGCGGCCGGTGGCGCTGGGCGGGGGCTGCGCCCTCCTGCTCGTGCTGCTGGCGGCGCCGTTCGCCCACGCGAGGTTCGGCGTCCTGGACGAGCGGGTGCTGCCGCGCGACGCCGAGGCGCACGCGACGGCGGACCGGCTGCGGCGCGACTTCGACCGGCCGGTGGACCGGGACCTCGTGGTCGTGCTCCCCGGCCGCGTCCCGCCGGAGCGGGCGGGGGAGTACGCCCGGTGGATCTCCGCCGTGCCCGACGTCCTCCTGGTCAGGACGGCGACCGGCGGATACGCCCGCGGGGAGCGGGTGGAGGCGCCCGGCCCCGCGCACGCCGCCCTCGCGGTCCGCGACGCCACCATGATCACGGTCTCGGGCGCGGCGGACCCGCAGTCCCGCCGGGCCGAACGCCTCGTCGAACGCGTCCGCGACCTGCCCGCCCCGGGCCGCCGCCTGGTCACCGGGCGCGCGGCCCAGGCCGTGGACACGCTGTCCGCCGTGGGCGACGCCCTCCCGGCGGCGCTGCTCGTCGTCGCCGGGACCACGCTGGTGATGCTGTTCCTGTTCACCGGCGGCCTGCTGGCCTCGCTGAAGGCGCTGCTCCTGGGCCTGCTGAGCCTCACCGCCGGCCTGGGCGCGGTCGTCGCGGTCTACCAGGACGGCCGGCTGTCCGCCCTCACCGGCGACGTGGCCGGCCTGCTGGAGGCCAACACCCTCCTGCTGGCCCTCACCGTCGCCTTCGGCCTGTCCATCGACTACGAGGTCTTCCTGCTGGACCGGATCAGGGAGGCGTACCTCGCCACCGGCGACCACACCGCCTCGGTCGTCGCCGGGATCGCCAGGACCGGCCGCCTGGTCACCGCAGCGGCCCTCATCGTGGCCGTGACCGTGGGGTCGCTGGTCTTCGCGAGCGTGGCGGTGCTCCAGGTCAACGGCTTCGCCCTGGCCCTGGCCGTCCTCGTGGACGCCACCGTGGTGCGCGGCCTCCTGGTCCCGGCGTTCATGCGCCTGACCGGCCCGGCCAACTGGTGGGCCCCGGCGCCCCTGGCCCGCCTCCGCCGGCGCCTCGGCCTCGCGGACCACCCACCTCCCGCCCCCGCGCGCCCCCGCCTTCCGCTGCCCCGCGCCCTCGCCCCCGCCCTCGCACGCCGGCCGGCGGCGGCCCCGGCGGGATCCGGGGGCGGTCTCCTCCGCTCCGGACGCCGGGCGTAGGTTCGAGTCATGGCTGGACGATTCAGGCGTGCCGCGATGGCGGCGGGTGCCGGGCTGGTGGCCGCGGCCGTGGTCAGGGAACTGCGCAAGCCCTCCCGGGAGCGGGAGTGGCACGGGCGGGTGGCCGGCCTGCCGTACGACTTCCGGCCGCCGACGCCCGCCAGACTGCGCCGGGCGGTGTGGAACCCGGAAGGGCCCCTGATCCAGCCGCACGCCTTCGGGATCGGCTACTCGGTCAACTTCGCCCGGCTGGCACGGCTCCCGCGCCGCCCGCGCCGGTGACCCGGTGACCCGGTGACCCGGTGACACGGCGCCCCGCCGCACGCCAGGCGCCCCGCCGTACGGCCCGGGCGGGGTCGTACGGCGGGGCGGGGGTCAGCGGGACGCCAGGGCCTCGGTGGGGGAGAGCCGGGAGGCGCGGACGGCCGGGTAGAGGCCGGCCGCGGCGCCGATGACCAGGGTGGCGCAGAGCCCGCCCGCCGTGGCCCAGGCGGGGACGACCGCGGGCCAGCCCCGGTACACCGCGTAGCCCAGCGTCACGCCGATGCCGAGGACCAGGCCGCCCGCGCCGCCGAGGGCCGACAGCAGCAGGGACTCGGCCAGGAACTGGGTGCGGATCTGCGCCCTGGTCGCGCCGAGGGCGCGGCGCAGGCCGATCTCGGGACGGCGCTCCAGCACGGAGATGACCATGGTGTTGGCCACGCCCACGCCGCCGACCAGGAGGGCCACCGCGCCCAGCCCCAGGAGGAGCCCGTTGAAGGCCTGGCTCGTGGCCTGCTTGGCGGCGAGCGCGTCGGAGGGCCGGGAGACCTCGACCTCGTTGGGCGCCTCGGGGTTGGCCGTGGCCCCGAGCACGGCGCGCACCGACTCCAGCCGCGCCTCGTCCGAGCGGGTGTAGATGGTGGTGGGGTGGCCGTCGAAGGCCAGCTCGGACTCGGCGGCGGGCCAGCCGACCAGGGCCGCGCGGTCCAGCTCCGGCGCGAGCGGCACCGGGGCGAGGACGCCCACCACCGTGAACCTCCGGCCGCCCACGACCACCTGCGCGTCCGGGCCCGCCCCGCTCACGCCCAGCCGCTCGGCGGCGCTCGCCCCCAGCACGACGGCGGGGTAGCGGGCGGTGAGGCCGTTGAGCCAGGTCCCGCCGCGCACGGTCGCGCCGACGGTGGCCGGCAGGTCCTCGCGGGCGGCGAGCACGCTGATCCCGCCGGTCTGCGCCTCCGGGATCTCCTCCGAGCGGTACACCTTCGCGTCGGGCACCTTGCCCACCGCCGAGACCGCCTTGACCGGCGGGAGCCGTTCGATCATCGCCTCGGCGTCCGTCGGCAGCTTCGCCGCCTCGCCCAGGATGGTCTGCCCCGGGCCGACGGTGAGCAGGTTCGTGCCCAGCGCCGACAGCGTGCGGTCCAGCTCGGCCCCGGACGAGGACGAGATCCCGACCACCGCGACCATCGCCGAGATGCCGATCGCGATGCCCAGCGCGGACAGGAACGCCCGCAGCGGGCGGGTCCGCAGCCCCACCGCGCCGACCCGCGCCACGTCCCGGGGCCGCAGCCGCGACGCCGAGGGCTTCGGGCGCCGGGCTTCCGGGCGCGGCGCGGGGCGCGTGCTCACGGCCATCACCCGACCCCCGCGCCGGCCGTACGGCGGGCCGCCGAGTCCTCGACCAGGCGGCCGTCGCGCATCCGCACCTGGCGGGGGAGGGCGGCGGCGATCTCCCGGTCGTGCGTGATGATCACCACGGTGGTGCCTGCGGCGTTCAGGTCGCGCAGCAGCGACATCACGCCGGAGCCGGAGACCGAGTCCAGCGCTCCGGTGGGCTCGTCGGCCAGCAGCAGCGGCGGGTCCCCGGCGACGGCCCGCGCGATCGCCACGCGCTGGCGCTCGCCGCCGGACAGCTCGTGCGGCTCGTGGTGGAGGCGGTGGCCGAGCCCGACCCGCTCCAGCGCGGCGGCGGCCAGGCGGCGGCGCTCGCCGAGGGCGGGGCCGGAGTACAGCAGCCCGTCGGCCACGTTGTCCACCGCCGACACCCCGGCCGCCAGGTGGAACTGCTGGAACACGAAGCCGATCGTCGCCGCCCGCAGCCCGGAGAGCTGGTTGTCGGACAGGTCCGAGACGTCGAACCCGTCGATGCGCACCGTGCCCGAGGTGGGCAGGTCGAGCGTGCCGACGATGTTGAGCATCGTGGACTTGCCGGAGCCCGAGGGGCCGACGATGGCGACCAGCTCGCCCCGCTCGATCTCCAGCGACACCCCGTCGAGCGCCGTCACCCCTCCGGCGTACGACTTGGTCACGTCGGTCAGTGAGATCATTTCGGCATCCCCACGGTCATGCCCTCGGCGAGCCCGTCCCCGCCGACCTCGACCCGGCCCCCGGAGAAGAGCCCGGTCCTCACCGGGACGAACCGGGACCGCCCGCCCTCGACCACCTCGACGCCGAAGCCGCCCTCCTTGAGCGCGACCAGCGCCGCGACCGGCACCGTGAGCACGTCCTCGCGCGTGGAGGCGGTGAAGGTGACCTCCACCGCCGCCGCCCCGAGCCCAGCCGCCGCCTTCTGCCGCTCGATCGAGATCAGCGCCTCGATCTTGGTCTCGGGCTCGGCGCCCTGGCCCTGGCCGGGCTCGATCACCGTGGCCACCTCGGTCACCCTGCCGTTCACGCGGGTGCCGCCGGGCAGTTCGACCGTCACCTTCGCCCCCGTCTTCGCGAGCCGCTGCTCGGTCGCGTCCAGCCGCACCGTGACCATCTTGCTCGTCCGGGTGTACGTCAGGACCTTCTGCCCCGGGCCGGTGGGCTGGCCCTCCTCGGCGTGCACGGCGTCCACGCGGACCTTGCCCGGCGCGAACACCACCCGCCCCAGCTCGACGACCCCGGTCTCGGTGAGCCCCCGGTCGTCCTGCCACTCCTCGACCGCCTCGGCCGTCTCCCAGGTGTACTCGTCGTCCACCGTGAACCCGTCGTACCCCAGCGCGCGCAGGTTCTCCTCCAGTTGCCGCACGTCCTTGCCCTCCGCCCCCGGCTTCAGGTCGCGGTAGGCGGGCATCGTGCCGTACATCAGCACCACCGGGTCGTTGTCGGCCCGGTAGAGGGACCTGCCCCGGCTGACGGTCGCCCCGCCGGCCGGCAGCCAGGTGATCGTGCCCGGCCTCCGGCCGGTCACGGTGTTGTCCGGGCCGAACCCCAGCTCGCCGTCCACGTCCAGCGTGTCCCGCAGCGTCTCGCGGGTGATCTTCGCGGTCGCGGGCGGCGCGGCGGCCGCCGGGGTGGCCCCGGGGGCGCCCCCGCCGAGCCCGTCCAGGCCGTACGCCGTCGCGGCGGCGGCCCCGGTCACCACCACGGCGGCGAGCGCCCCGGCGACCTTGCGCGCCCGGCCCCGGCGGCGGCGCGGCCGGGCGGGGGAGGCCTCCGCGCCCGGCCGTTCCTCCAGCGTCGCGGACCCCATCAGGACGCCCCCGGGGCGGGGAAGTCCCGCTGGCACTTCTTCTGCGCCTCCTGGAAGTCGGGGTCGTCGCCGACCTCGGGGCCGATCTGGATGCCGCCCGCGTCGGTCGGGTCCGGGAACTTCTCCACCCCGTTGTCCCGCATGCACTGCGACATCGCGCGCATCGCGTCCGCCCGCTTCGGGTCCTTGGCGGCGCCCTCCTTGAACGGCGCGAACCGCTTGCACGCGTCCATCGCCTTCTGGACCTTCTCCCGGGGGACGCTCCCGTCGAACCGCATCGTGAACGGCTTGCCCGGCTCGGGGTCGGGCAGTTCCACCCCGTTCTCCCGCATGCACTGGGCGTACTTGAGCCCCAGGTCGTGCTGGTCCTGCGTCGGCGTGGGCGCGGCCGCCGCCGGCTTCCCGCCGCTCCCGCCGGCGGAGGGCACGTCGCCACCCTCCCCTCCGCCGCCCCCGCAGCCGCCCAGGGCCAGCGTGAACGCCAGCGGGACCGCCGCCAGCGCGCCGAGCCGTCCCGCCCGCTTCCTCGTCGTTCTCATCGTCGTCAACCGCATCGGGCCGTCTCCCCGTCTCGTCCTCGTCGTCTCGTGCGGCGGCCACCGGGTGGCCTACCGCCCGGAACGTCATGGAACGGGTCCCCGCGTTTCCCCGGCGTTTCCATCCCGCCGCCCGGCCCGTGCCGTACCGCGGGCCGTACGGCAGGCCGCGCGCCCCCGCCGTACGGCGGGCCGGGCGGGACGGCGGCGCGGCGGGGGCCGGGTCGTCCCGCCGCGCTCGCGCGTCCTTACGCGGACCACACGGCGCATGCGTCACGATCGGCTCCGACCGAGGCGGTTCGTGGAGGTTCGCGCGGGATGCGAGTGCTGGTGGTGGAGGACGAGGCGGTGCTGGCGGGGGCCATCGCCGAGTGGCTGCGTGAGGACGCGCACGCGGTGGACGTCGCGCACGACGGGGCGGCGGCGCTGGAGCGGATCGGCGTGCACGCGTACGACGTGGTGGTGCTGGACCGGGACCTGCCCCGGGTGCACGGCGACGACGTGTGCCGGGAACTGGTGGCCTCGGAGGCGGACGCCCGGGTGCTGATGCTCACCGCCGCCGCCGGGATCGGGGACCGCGTGACCGGGCTGACGCTGGGGGCGGACGACTACCTGACCAAGCCGTTCGCGTTCCACGAGCTGGCCGCGCGGGTGACGGCGCTGGGGAGGCGGGCCAGGCCCGCGATGCCCCCGGTGCTGCGGCGGGCGGGGATCACCCTCGACCCGGCGCGGCGTGAGGTGTACCGCGACGGGAGGTACGTCCCGCTGTCGCGCAAGGAGTTCGCCGTCCTGATGGAGCTGATGCGCGCGGACGGGGCGTACGTGTCCGCCGAGACGCTGCTGGAGAAGGCGTGGGACGAGCACGCCGACCCGTTCACCGGCGCGGTCCGGCTGGCCGTGCTCAAGCTGCGCCGCAAGCTGGGCGACCCGCCGGTCGTGGAGACCGCCCCGGGCGTGGGGTACCGGATCCCGTGAGGGCGCGGACGCTGCGGGCCCGGCTGACGCTGGTGTACGGCGGGCTCTTCCTCGCCGGGAGCCTGGCCCTGCTCGGCGTCACGTACGTGCTGTTCCACCAGCAGCTCGACCAGTTCTTCGCGGGGGGCACCCCCCGGCCCGGGCGCGACGTGCTGATCAAGACGCGGGACGGGGACACGCTCACGGGGAAGGCGGCCATCCGCTGGATGGAGGAGCAGCAGGCCGGGCTGCGCGACGCGGCGACGACCTCCCTGCTCACCCAGGGCGCGATCGCGCTCGCCCTGGTCGCGGGCCTGGCCACCGGGGCCGGCTGGCTGGTCGCGGGGCGCGCGCTCGCGCCGCTGCACCGCGTCACCGAGACCGCCCGCCGCATCGCCGCCGCGCCCGACGCCGACCGCGTCCTGCACGAGCGCATCGCCCTCCCCGGCCCGCCCGACGACGTGAAGAACCTGGCCGACGCGTTCGACACCATGGTCACGCGGCTCGACCGGTCCTTCGACGGGCAGCGCCGCTTCGTCGCCAACGCCTCCCACGAGCTGCGCACCCCGCTCACGCTGACCCGCGCGCTGATCGAGATGGCCCTGCACCGGAAGGGCGCCTCCGCGGACCTGCGGCGGCTGGCCGAGGACCTCCTGCAGGTCAACGCCCGCCACGAGCGCGTCATCGCGGGCCTGCTGACCCTGGCCCGCTCCGAGCGCGAGGTCGCCGACCGGTCCCCGGTGGACCTGGCGGACCTGGTGGCGCACGTGGTCGCGCAGACGGCGGACGAGGCCGCGCGGGCGGGGGTCGCCGTGCACGAGGACGCCGGGCCCGCCCCGTCGCGGGGGGACGCGCTGCTGCTGGAGCGGCTGGTGCACAACCTGGTCGAGAACGGGGTGCGGCACAACGCCGCCGGGGGCTGGGTGCGCGTGCGCAGCCGTACGGCGGGCGGCGGCCGGGTGGAGGTCGAGGTGTCCAACACCGGGCCGGAGGTCCCCGGGCACGAGGTGCCGGGCCTGTTCGAGCCGTTCCGCAGGTACGGCGCCGACCGCGTCGTCACCGCCCCGAGCGCCGGACTGGGCCTGTCCATCGCCCGGTCCATCACCCGCGCCCACGGCGGCGACCTGCGCGCCCGTCCCCGCGAAGGCGGCGGCCTGGTGGTCACCGCGAGCCTCCCGCACGCGGACGACCCCGGTTAGCCCCGGGCGGCCCCGGGTGCCGCGGAGCCCGCCGGCGGCGGCACGGCGGGGGCGGCGCGGCGGGGGCGGGGCGGGGGCGGGGCTCACGCCGTACCGGCTCCGGACGGGTGGATGTTCCGGCGGGGGCGGGCGGACCGGCGGGTGGAAGAAGTACGGTGCGGGGCGGGGGACGGCGGAAGACGTGTCTCCGCCGGCCGGGTCGCGGCGCAAGCCGTACGCCGCGGGGGTGATCCGGCGCGCGAGCCGTACGGAAGGGAAGGGTGCCGCAAATGTGGCGGAAAGGTATGAAAGCTGGTCAGGACCGGGCAAGATCCAATGTTCGCGGTTGTTCGGTTCGGTCAAATGGGGGCGATGGCCGTACAGTCATGCACATGGCCTCGAACATCGCCGAAAGCCCCTACGCGGCGCGGCGTGCCCGTCTGGCGGCCGAGCTCTCCTTGGGCGGAGCGGACGCGATCCTCGTCATGCGCCCGGTCAACGTGCGCTACCTCACCGGCCTGGCCAGCAGCAACGCCGGCGTACTGGTGTACGACGACGGGCGCGCGGTGCTCGCCACGGACTCGCGGTACGCCGGGACGGCCCGGCAGGTCGCGGCCGACCTCCCGCTCGTCGAGGACCGCGCGGTGGCCGCGACGCTGATCGAGCGGGCGCGCAAGGGCGGCGCGGGCGGCCTGGCGTTCGAGGCGCACGCGGTGACCGTGGAACTGCACGGCGAGATGACCAGGCAGGCCGGCCCGCTCCAGCTCATCCCGCAGGTGCGCACGGTCGAGGGGCTGCGCGCCGTCAAGGACGACGCCGAGATCGAGCTGCTGCGCGCCGCCTGCGAGATCAGCGACCGGGCGCTGGAGGACACCGTCGCCCGGATCGCGCCCGGGGTGACCGAGCGGGAGATCGCGCGGCTGCTGGAGTTCCGCATGATGGAGCTGGGCGCGGAGCGGACCGCGTTCGACACCATCGTCGCCTCCGGCCCCAACGGCGCCATCCCGCACCACTCGCCGTCCGACCGGCCCGTGCGGCGCGGCGACCTGATCACCATGGACTTCGGCGCGGTCTACCGCGGTTACCACGCCGACATGACGCGGACCGTCGCGCTCGGGGAGCCCGCCGCCTGGCAGCGGGAGATCTACGAGCTGGTACGGCAGGCGCAGTCCACCGGCCGGCGCGCCGCGCACCCGGCCGCGTCCGCGCACGACGTGGACGCGGCCGCGCGCTCGGTGATCGCCGACGCGGGCTACGGCGACCACTTCGAGCACGGCCTGGGGCACGGCGTGGGCCTGGAGATCCACGAGGCTCCGTTCCTGGGCCCCCACAAGGCCGGTACACTCGAAGACCGAGTTCCGATCACCATCGAGCCCGGGGTCTATCTCCCCGGCAAGGGCGGGGTCCGCATCGAGGACACGGTGGTGGTGCGCCCCGACGGGCCGGAGCTCCTCACAAAGACGACCAAGGAGCTGCTCGTTCTCTAGCCGAGCGGCCGTACGCGGGAGACCCACGTGGCGACGACGAACGACCTCAAGAACGGCATGGTGCTGAAGCTCGACGGCGGCGAACTCTGGTCCGTCGTGGAGTTCCAGCACGTCAAGCCCGGCAAGGGCGGCGCGTTCGTCCGCACCAAGCTCAAGCACGTCCTGTCGGGCAAGGTCGTCGACAAGACCTTCAACGCCGGCGTCAAGGTCGACGTGGCCAACGTCGACAAGCGTGAGATGACCTACAGCTACCGCGACGGCGACGACTTCGTCTTCATGGACACCGAGACCTACGACATGGTCAACGTCTCCAGCAAGACCGTCGGCGACGCCGCCAACTACCTCCTGGAGAACGGCACCGCCACGGTCGCGTTCAACGAGGGCAACCCGCTCTACGTCGACCTGCCCGCGGCCGTCGAGCTCGTGATCGCCGAGACCGAGCCGGGCCTGCAGGGCGACCGCTCCACCGGCGGCACCAAGCCCGCCACGCTGGAGACCGGCGCCGAGATCAAGGTGCCGCTGTTCATCACCACCGGCGAGCGGGTCAAGGTCGACACGCGCACCGGCGATTACCTCGGCCGGGCCTGAGGTGTCGGCCCGCTCCAAGGCGCGCAAACGCGCGGTCGAGGTCCTCTACGAGGCCGAGGTCCGCGGCGAGGACCCCTCCGACATCCTCGCCGCGCGGGTCCGGCGCACCGAGGGGCCCCCGCTCAACCCCTACATCCGGGCCCTGGTCGACGGCGTGCAGGCGCACCGCGCCCGCATCGACGACCTGATCTCGACGTACGCCGAGGGCTGGACCCTCGACCGCATGCCCGTGGTCGACCGCAACATCCTGCGCGTCGGCGCCTACGAGCTGTTCTGGGGCGAGGTCCCCGAGGGCGTGGCCATCAGCGAGGCCGTCGCCCTGGCCGGGGAGCTGTCCACCGACGAGTCCGCCACGTTCGTCAACGGCCTCCTCGGCCGCTTCAAGCAGCTCAAGCCCCAGCTCACCCTCTGACCCGGGGTTCCTCCTCCCGCGCCGTCCACGCGGCCCCGCCCCCACCGCCGGGGGCGGAGAGCGCGTGGCCGGCGCGCGGCGTTTCCACCGAGGTCGGGCCGGGGCTGCCAGCGGGGTCGGGCCGGGGCTGCCAGCGGGGTCGCGCCGGGGCTGCCAGCGGGACTCCGCCGGGGGTCGCGCCGCGTTTCCGCCCGGGTTCCGCCGCGTTCGCGCCGTACGGCGGGGGGCCAGGCCGGACGGGCGCGTGGCCGGAGGGCGCCCCGCGCCCCTAAGCTGGGCGCTGCCGTGGCCGCCGGGCCGCGGTTGAGGACGGGGCGAGGAGAGGCAGTGGCTCAGGTCGGACAGCGGGCGGTACGCGACGCGGTCGTGTGGGAGGCGTTGCGGGGCGTGCTGGACGGCCGCTCCCGCGAGACCGGGCGCGACCGGCTCGACATCGTGGACGCCGGGGGAGGCACCGGCGGCTTCGCCGTGCCCCTGGCCCGGCTCGGCCACGCCGTGACCGTGGTGGACCCCAGCCCCGACTCCCTCGCCGCGCTCGAACGCCGCGCCGCCGAGGCCGGGGTCTCCGTCCACGCCATCCAGGGCGACGCCGGCGACCTGGCCGAGCTGGTCCCCGCCGAGGGCGCGGACCTGGTGCTCTGCCACAACGTGCTGGAATACGTCGAGGACCCGGCGGCGGCGCTCGGCGCGGTCCGCGGCCTGCTCAGGGAGGGCGCCGCCGTGAGCGTGCTCGTCCCCAACCAGGTCGCCGCCGTGATCAACCGGGCCGTGACCGGCCGCTTCGACGAGGCCCTGCGCGTCCTGTCCGACCCGGCCGGGCGCTGGGGCGAACGCGACCCGCTGCCCCGCCGCTTCACCGCCGACACCCTCCTCGCGATCATCACCGAGGCCGGGCTGCGCCCCGCCGAGGTCCACGGCGTCCGCGTCTTCGCCGACCTCCTCCCGAGCGGCCTCGTGGACGGCGAGCCCCGCGCCACCGACTCCCTGGTGGCCCTGGAGAGGTCCGCCGCCACCCACCCCGCCCTCCGCCAGATCGCCGCCCAGCTCCACGTCCTCGCCACCCCCTGACCCCGCCTCGGGCCGCACGGCCCGGCCTCCCGCGCGCGGGCGTCTTCGCGTGCCGCCCGCTCAGGCCGTACGGCGTGCGGGCCGCGGGGGCGCGGGGCGCGCGTGACCGTGCGGGGGATGAGGCGGGAAGAGACCAGTCTCCGTTTCGCCCTGCCTCGGCGGGAGTCGTCCGGTTATCGTCGTGATCGTGACGGAGGCGGAGGAGGAACCGCTGGCCGGGCGCTACCGACTGGCCGAGGTTCTGGGGCAGGGCGGCATGGGGCGCGTCTGGCGGGGCCGGGACGAACTCCTGCGACGCGACGTCGCGGTCAAGGAGATCCTCTTCCCGCCGGAACTGACGGCCGAGGAGCGCGACGCGTATTCCCGGCGGGCCCTCCGCGAGGCCCGCGCGGCGGCCCGGCTCAACCATCCGGGGATCGTCACCGTCCACGACGTGATCATGCGCGGTTCCTCTCCCGTCATCGTCATGGAACTCCTGCGCGGGCCCTCCCTGGCCCAGGCCATCGCCCGGGAGGGCCGCCTGCCGCCGGACCGCGTGGCCGCGATCGCCCGGATGCTGCTGGAGGCCCTGGAGCGCGCGCACGAGGCCGGGATCGTGCACCGCGACCTCAAGCCCGCCAACGTGCTGCTCGTGGACGGGCGCGCCGTGATCACCGACTTCGGGATCGCCGGCTTCACCGACGACACCACCCTGACCCTCTCGGGCGCGCTCATGGGCACCCCGGCGTTCATGGCCCCCGAACAGGTGCGCGAGCGTGACGTCGGCCCGCCCGCCGACCTGTGGTCGCTGGGCGCCACCCTGTACGCCGCGGTCGAGGGCCGCCCGCCGTACGACGCGGCCAACCCGATCGCCGCCATCGCCGCCCTGATGGGCCGCGAGCCCGACCCGCCGGTCCACGCCGGCCCCCTGGCCCCGCTCCTCCGGGGCCTCCTCCGCAAGGACCCCGGAGAACGCCTCACGGCCCGCCAGGCCCTCGCCGCCCTTCCCGCGATCACCCCGCCCCGGCCGGACGCCGCCGAGGGGACCGCCCCCGCCGGGACCGCCCCCATGCCCTCCACCCGGCCCGCCCCGGCCCCCACCGCGCCCGTCACCCGCGCCGCCCCGATCGCCGCCCGCCCCGCTCCGGACGCCTCCGTCCCCGGCGCGCCCGCCGCGACCACGCCCACCGCCCCGGACGCCACGCCCACGGCGTCCGCCGGACCCGCCGTCCCCGCGGAATCCGCCGGGGGCGAGGCGGACGCCGCTCCGGCCGTACCGCGTGCGGGCGGAGGCCCTGCCGGGTCCAGGGACGTCGAGGGCGGCCGGTCCGGCGGCGCTCCCGGGCCGGCGCCCCCCGGCGCGCCCTCAGCCGGCGCGCCCGCCGGCGGTTCCGGCGGGCGGCCGGGCCCCGCGCCCACGGTCGTCGCCGAGCCGACGGCGCACGTCACCAAGGCCCTCCCGGAAGAGGAGGAGCGGCGGTCCCGACGCGGGGTGCTGATCGCCGGGGGACTGGCGGCGCTGGCGGCGGTGGGGGTCCCGGTGGGGATCTTCCTGCGCCGCGAGCCCGGCGGAGGCGGCGGGAGCGCGGCCTCGCCGTCGCCGGGCCGGTCCTCCTCGCCCCGGCCCCGGACCTGGACGCTCACGGGTACGGCCGACGCCCACGACGGGCAGGTGCGGGCGCTGGCGGTCGCGGCGGACGGCTCCACGGTCGCGACCGGCGGCGACGATCGCACGGTTCGGCTGTGGGACGGGGTGAGGGACGGGAGCCCGCCCGTGGCCGTCCTCCCCGGGCACTCCGGAGCCGTCGTCGCCGTGGCGTTCGGCGGGGGCGGCAAGATCCTGGCCTCGGCCGACAGCCGGGGCGACATCCGCCTGTGGGAGACCCCGGCGGGGCGCTCCCTCGGGGTCGTCCAGGGCGCGCGCGTGCGCGCGGTGGCCGTGAACGCCTACGGCGGCGTCGTGGCCGCGGGCCGCGAGGACGGGACCGTGAGCCTGTGGGACGTGCGGACCCACGAGCGGATCGCCGACCTCCGGGGACACCGGGGCGCGGTCCGCGCGGTGGCGTTCGACCGGTCCTCCTCCGTGCTCGTGGCCGCGAGCGACGACGGGACCGTGCGGTTCTGGAACGTGGAGGACACCCGCGAGGGCTTCGAGCGGCGCCCGGACCTCGCCCGCCGGAGCAGTCACCGCACCCTGACCGGGGGCGGCGGGGCGGCCCTGGCGCTGGCGGTGTCGGAGGATCACGTGGCCGCCGGATGGGCGGACGGGTCGGTGCGGGTGTGGGACCGGAACGGCGCGCCGGTCAGCGAGGGCAGGGAGCACGGCCGGCCCGTGCGGGCCCTGGCGTGGGGCAACGGCCTGGCCGCCGCCGCGGAGGGGGAGAAGGTCGTCCGGTTCCGGGGCACGGACTCCCAGGGGGCCGCCTACGCCCCGGTCACGAACCCGTCGCCGGTCACGTCCCTGGCGTTCGGGCAGCTCGGCCGTACCCTGATCGCGGGCGGCGCGGACGGGAAGGTCCGGGAGTGGACCATCTCCTGAGCATCGAACGCGTGTTCTAGACTGGGGGCATGTCGCGGAAGCAGCAGGTGCCACGGCTCGGCCCCGCCGGGGGGCGGCCGGCCGACGACACCGGGTGCCACATCCTGCACGTCGACATGGACGCGTTCTTCGCGAGCGTGGAGCTGCTGGAGCGCCCCGAGCTGAAGGGGCGGCCCGTGATCATCGGGTCCCCGGGCGTGCGCGGGGTGGTGCTGAGCGCGACCTACGAGGCCCGGGCCTACGGCGTGCACTCGGCGATGCCGATGACCAGGGCGCGTCGGATGTGCCCTCATGCGGTGATAATTCCCCCGAGTCATGGCAAATACGGAGAGATCTCCAAAGGCGTGATGGAGATTTTCCGGTCCATCACGCCGGAGGTGGAGCCGCTCTCCACCGACGAGGCGTTCCTCGACGTGGGGGGCGCGCGGCGGCGGCTGGGCTCCCCGGCCCGGATCGGGGCGCTCATCCGGGCGCAGGTGGCAGAGAGGTTCGGCATCACGTGCTCGGTGGGGGTGGCGAGCAGCAAGTTCGTCGCCAAGCTGGCCTCGGGGCAGGCCAAGCCCGACGGCATGCTCGTGGTCCCCGCGGACGGCGTCGTGGACTTCCTCCACCCGCTGCCCGTCGCGGCGCTGTGGGGCGTGGGAGAGCGCACCGAGGAGGCCCTGCGCCGCCTCGGCATCAAGACCGTGGGCGACCTGGCCCGCATCCCGCCCACCACGCTCCAGCGCGAGCTGGGCGTCGCCGTGGGCAGCCACCTGGCCGCGCTCGCCTGGGGGAGGGACGAGCGGCCCGTCACGCCGCACCAGCCGGACAAGAGCATCGGGGCCGAGGAGACGTTCTCCTACGACGTGGACGACCCCGAGGCGATCCGCCGCGAGCTGCTGCGGCTTTCCGAGCGCGTGGCCGCCCGCATGCGCGCCGCGGGCCATGTCGGCCGGACCGTAAGTGTGAAGTTGCGACGATCCGATTTCTCCACCATCAATCGATCGCGTACGCTTCGGGAACCGACAGACATCGCCAAGGAGATCTACTCTGCCGCCTGCGCCCTGTACGAAGCCGCCGGTCTCGAGCGCGTGCGCCTGCGCCTCGTCGGCGTCCGCGTGGAGAACCTCGTCCCCGCCGAGCACTCCGCCCGCCAGCTCGCGCTGGGCGAGCGGGAGGCCGGCTGGCGCGAGGCCGAACTCGCCGTCGACCAGGCCGTCCGCCGCTTCGGCGCGGGCATCGTACGGCCGGCGGCGCTCGTCCGTCGCGAGGGTGACGACGAACCACGGCTGGGGCGGGGATGACTTCTAGGTTGCGGGGGCTTGGACCGGTGTCGGCCGGTTGTCAGAGGTTTTCTTTCGCGGGTGTCTACGGGCCCGTATTCTGGGGATTAACCGACCGCGAGGTTCGGACGCACCCTGTCCGTCACCGTGTTCCCCGTCCAGGGGCCGTCCTTGGGAGGCGCCGTGCCGCTGTCTGAGCACGAGCAGCGTCTGCTCGAACAGATCGAGCAGGCCCTCTATGCCGAGGACCCGAAGTTCGCCAACGCGGTTCGGGTGACCGACCCGCACCACCACTACAAGCGCCGGCTCGTGAAGGCGTCGATCGGCTTCGTGCTGGGCGTTGTGATTCTTATGGTGGGCGTCGTCGTGCAGAACATCCCGCTCGGCGTCGGCGGCTTCGTGGTCATGCTGGTGTGCTGTCTGTGGGGCCTGTCCAGCTGGAAGCGCATGAACGGCCTCGGGGCCGACGCGGCGGACCAGCCGCGCCAGCCCGGCGGTCGCCAGCGCGCCCAGCGCCCAGGCTTCATGGAACGCATGGAGGAGCGCTGGCGGCGCCGCCACGAGGAGCGCTGACCGCCATCTGTGATCCGGCGGACCGTCTCCCCGGAGACGATCTCCGCCGGACCGCGCTCTTCCGCGCCTAACCCCGCGGCCACTCTCCCATATCCCCCCAAACCGAGCGCGCCCCCCGCGCGGCGGCCCCCGGGCCTCCCTCCCGTACGGCGGGCGCGAGCGTCGTCACCCGCCGGGGTCCCGGAACGATCCCCGGCCCGCGAACCACCCCGAAGGCCCCCGCCCTCTCACAAAGAGAGAAGGCGGGGGCCTTCGGCCGTACGGCGGCCATCGGTCCCACCTGGCGGCGGCGAGACGGCGGACGCGCCAGCCCCCCTCGCCGTGACCCTGCGGTTTCGCGCACATGATGTGCTCGAAACCGCATGATCACCGCGAAGAGGGGTCAGGTGCGGCGGGGACGGATGCGGATGTTGTCGAGGCGGTCGAAGGCGTCCAGGAGATAGGTGCCCAGGCCCCGGAGACGGCGCAGGGTCGAGGCGGGGGCGGCGAACGCCCGCGCCCGGCGCCAGCGGGTCGCCGCCGCGAGAAGCGCGGCGCGGACCAGCGGGAGGTCGCCCGGGGCCACGCGCTGCGGGATCCCCGCGCGGGCGTAGCGCAGGCGCTCCTCCGCCTCGGCGAGGCGGCGCAGGGCGTCCGCCGCGTCCGAGTCCAGGCCCAGGGCCTCCGTCAGCCGGCGGGCCAGGGCGCGCGGGCTCTCGTTGGGCTCCCGCGCGATCCCCAGGTCCTCCAGCGTGTCCCGCAGCTCGTCCCAGGCCGCGTGCACCGTCCCGGCGAGCCTGCGGCGCTGCCGTACGGCCAGCCGGAACGGGATGGGCAGGGCCGCGACCAGCAGCACCGCGAGCAGGCCGAGGCCGACCTGGGCCGCGACCGGCAGCCCCTCCTCCTGGAGGGCGTCCTGGCCGAGCAGGCCGTCGCCGCGGTCGTCGCGGCCCCGGCGCGCGTCCGGGTCGTTGTCGCCCCGGGGGACGCCGGGCGTCGCGGGGGCGGCGCTCGCCGTGTCCTCCGGCGTGGTGGGGGAGGAGGTCGCGTCGCCGGTCGGCGTGACCGGCAGGGAGTGGTCCGGCGGGCTCGCCGTGCCCTGGCCGGTGGCGCCGCTCGGGGTCGGCTCGAAACGCAGCCAGCCGATGCCGTCGAAGTACAGCTCCGGCCACGCGTGCGCGTCGTGCGTCCGCACCTCGAACACGCCCCCGGCGAGCGAGCCGCCGGTGTAGCCCACCGCCACCCGGCTGGGGATGTGCAGCAGCCGCGCCATCAGCGCGAACGCCGATGCGAACTGCTCGCAGTACCCCGTGCGGCTGCGCATCACGAACTCCTCCAGCGCCGAGGCGTTGTGCCCCTCCGGCACCTGGAGGCTGTAGGTGAAGCCGCCGGAGCCCGTGAAGAACCGCTGGAGCGCCATCGCCTGCTCGTACGGCGTCTCCGCGTCGGCGACCACCCTCCTGGTGAGCGCGCGGAACTCCTCCGACACCTCCGGGGTGAAGGAGTACCTGCGCTGCACGTCGCGCGGGGGCCGCCCGACGGCGCGGAGCTGCTCGGCGGTCGGCTTCACGTCCAGGCTCTCCACCTGGTACGTCATCCCGCCGGCCTCCGCGCGCGAGGACCACACCACCAGCGTCCGGGGGTCGGCGCGCCAGTCCCCGTCCGCGCGCACCCGGCGCGGAGGGTACGGCAGGGGCAGGAACCGCAGCTCGGGCACCTGGTCCGCGACCTTCACCTCGGTGGTCACGGGGGTGACCGGGACCTGCGTGCTCAGGCCCTCGGGCTCCGGCACGTCGGAGTCGGCGACCCGGTGCTCGGCGCGGCCGTCGGCGGGCGTCATCGTCCAGTTCACCCCGTCGAACTTGTCGAGGGAGTGCATGCGCAGGTAGCGGGGCTTGTTGTCGCTGGACTTGTACGTCAGGACCGTGGCGCTCGCCGGGAGCGTGAGCGTGCCGCGCAGCCCCACGATCGGGTTGGGGATAGTGATCGTGTTCCCGCCGGGCCCGGAGCCGCCGACGCCGAAGCCGAACAGCGGGCTCGGCTCCAGCGCGGGCGTGAGGAACGGCACCGCCAGCGACAGGCCGACGGCGGCGAACCCGATGCGCTTGCCCGCGACCCCGAGCGGCGTGGAGTCGGCCCGCTCGGCGCGGTGGGTCCGGTGCAGCAGCACCGGCCGGCCCCACTGCCCCAGGCGTTCGCGCCCGTCGGCGATCAGCAGGGCGATGAACCCCGCCGCGCCGAACACGAACACCGGCCACGGCACCGCGTCCGGCAGGACCGCCGCCGGCACGGTGAACAGCGCCAGCAGCGGCAGCCCGGCCAGCGCGGCCCGGCGCAGCCGTACGGCGCACATGTCCACGAGCAGCGCGATCAGGCCCACGCCCGCCGCGGCGATCAGCACCACGCCGGTCTTCTCCGGCACCGGCGCGGCGAACCGCTGGATGTCCTGGAACCCGGCCGCCGCTATGCGGGCGAGCGCGCGCAGCGACGACGGCGTGGGCACGAACACCAGGAAGGCGTGCTTGGCCGTGAACGAGGCGGTCAGGTAGAGGAGCAGCCCCGCGACCCCGGCGATCGGCGCGAACGGCGCGGCCACGGGCGCGCGGGCGGTCAGCGTGGCGGCCGCGATCACCGCGACGATCGCGCCGAGCGCGGACCACAGCCAGTTCCACCCGTCGAACAGGGGATACAACGAGAGCGCGACCGCCGCCGTCGCCACCCCGGCCGTGATCGGCAACCTCATCGCGCGCTCCCCAGATCGGTGTACGGCGAGCCGCCCGCCAGCGGGGACCCGGACGGGGCGGAGGAGACGCGCCCGTCACCGCCCGCCGCGGCCCACACCGACGCCAGCGGCACGCCGGCGGACAGTTCCACCACGCGCCACCCGGCGTCCCGCAGCACGGTCGCCGCGATCTCGTGCGACCCGTGCTGCCCGGCGCGGTCGGACCAGGTGAGCACGTCCAGCAGCACCGCGACGCCGGTGATCGTCCCGTGCCGGACCCGGGCCAGCGCCCGCGCCTCCTCGGCGCCGAGCTGCCCGAGCACCGCCACGATCAGCCCGTCGCCGCCGCCCTGCCGCAGCGCGGCGATCCCGGCCGACAGGTCCCGGTTGCCGGAGGCCCGCGCCACGGCGAGCGTGTCCAGCAGCGCCCCGCCCGGCTGGGTGTCCGGCAGGTGCACCCCCCCGGCGTCGGTGACGAACCGCATGCCCATGCTCTCCCGCGACAGGTGGACCCCGATCGAGGCCGCCGCCGAGACGGCCACCTCGAACGACGAGCCCGGGCCCTCGCCCCGGTGCGCGTGCCGGCGCGTGTCCAGCAGCAGCGCGCCCCGGCTCTGCCACTGCTGCTCCTCGCGGCGCACCATCAGCTCGCCGTGCCGCGCCGTGGACCGCCAGTGCACCCGCCGCAGGTCGTCGCCCTGCCGGTACTCCCGGGGCGCCACGTCGTCATCCCCGGCCGCGGCCACGCTGCGGGTACGGCTCTCGCCGCCGCCGGTCCACTCCCCGCTGAGCCGTACGTGCGGCAGCGGGACGACCTCCGGCGTGACGATCAGGTCGTCGGTCACGCTGAACGACCGCACCAGCTCGACCAGCCCGAACGGGTCCGCGATGCGCACGGTCAGCGGGCCGATCCGGAACCGGCCGCGCACGTCCGACCGGACCCGGTAGGAGATCTCGCGCGTGCCCAGCGGCTCGATCCGGTCGAGCACGAACCGGGGGCGGCCGCCCAGGGCGTACGGGATCTGGTCCTCGATGAGCAGCAGGCCGGTGGGCAGCCGCGTCACGTTGTCCAGCCGCAGCGTCACCGTCGTCTCCGTGCCGACCGGGGTGCGCGCGGGCTCCAGCCGCCGCCCGCAGCCCAGCCGGTAGCGCGTGCGCACCACGGTCAGGGCCGCGAGCAGCGGGAGGGCGACGATGAGCACGGCGATGCGCAGCAGGTCCTGCTCGCCCAGGATGAACGCGGAGGCCAGGGCGGCGACGCCGGCCGCCAGGAACGAGCGGCCCCGGACGGTCAGGGCGCCGAGCCCGGCCTTCATGACCGCTCGGGCACCGGGACGCGGCGCACCAGGTCGACGACGACCTGCTCGGGGTGCCGCCGCCCGGCCTGCGCCTCGGAGCTGGGCAGCAGGCGGTGGGCCAGCACGGGCACCGCGAGGTCCTGGAGGTCGTCGGGGATGACGTAGTCGCGCCCGGACAGCGCCGCGTGCGCCCGCGCGGCGCGCACGAGGTGCAGCGTGGCTCGCGGGGAGGCGCCCAGCCGCAGCTCGGGCGTCTGCCGCGTCGCGGTGACCAGGTCGATGGCGTACCGGCGGATGCCCGGCGCGACGTACACCCCGCGCACGGCCTCGATCAGCCGGTAGACCTCGGCGGAGGTGGCGACCGGCTGGAGCTTGTCCAGGGGGGAGGAGGAGCCGTGGACGTCGAGCATCTCCAGCTCGGCGGCCGGCTCGGGGTACCCCATCGCGATGCGGGCGGTGAAGCGGTCCCGCTGCGCCTCCGGCAGCGGGTACGTCCCCTCCATCTCGATGGGGTTCTGGGTCGCGATGACCATGAAGGGGGCTTCCAGCTCGTAGGTCACGCCGTCCACGGTGACCTGGTGCTCTTCCATGCACTCCAGCAGCGCCGACTGGGTCTTGGGGGAGGCCCGGTTGATCTCGTCGCCCACCACGATGTTCGCGAACACCGGGCCGGGCTTGAACTCGAACTCCCGGAGCTGCTGGTTGTAGGCGCTCACTCCGGTGATGTCGCTGGGCAGCAGGTCGGGCGTGAACTGGATGCGCCGCACGGGGCAGTCGATGGCACGTGCCAGCGCCTTGGCCAGCATCGTCTTGCCGACCCCGGGCACGTCCTCGATCAACAGGTGCCCCTCGGCCAGCAGCACCGTCAGCGTGAGCCGTACGGCCGCGCTCTTGCCCTCGATCACCGACTCGATCGCGTCGTGGATGCGCCGTGCCGTGTCCGCGAGCTCGTCCAGCGGGCCGCCCAGGCCCGGCGCGCTTATGGGGGCATTCAGATGCGCCGGGGCGTTCAGGTGAGGCGTGCCGTCCTGTGAGCCGACTGCCACCAGGCCTCCTGGGGGGTGCAATTCCGTGCGCGCGATGGCGTCGCGGAGATCCGTCTCTATCAATTGTGTGTACCGACAGTACGTTGTGACGGGTTTCACGGCGAACTCCCCGATATCGCGCTATTCGCGACGCGCCGGGGCCTCCGGCCGCTCCACTTCGCTCCACCGCCTCTGACCTGCACTTTTCCGGACCAGTACGGCCACGCCGGGGCGTTTGATTGGTTGACGGTGGGGGAGAGTGGAGTATGGTGGTGCGCAGTGGAGGACAGGGGACACATGCGCTGACTGCTCCACGAGGCGCGGGAGGTGTTGCCGATGTTTCTCGGCACGCACAACCTGCGCCTGGACGACAAGGGACGGCTGTTCCTGCCGGCGAAATATCGCGAGGAGCTGTCGGAGGGACTTGTGATCACCAAAGGGCAGGAGCGTTGCCTCTACGTCTTCCCCGTGGAGGAGTTCCAGCGCATCACCGACGCCCTGCGCACGGCTCCGGTCACCGCCAAGGCGGTCCGTGACTACAGCCGCGTCTTCTTCGCCAGCGCCTCCGATGAGAAGCCCGACAAGCAGGGACGTGTCACCATTCCGCCGAGCCTGCGCGACTACGCCGGGCTCACCCGTGACTGCGCCGTCATCGGCGCCAACACCAGGCTGGAGATCTGGGCCGCCCAGGCGTGGGAGGCCTATCTCTCGGACCAGGAACAGGCGTTCGCCGATCTGTCCGAGGAGGTGCTGCCCGGGGTTCTTTGAGACACCGCTCGTCGGTTCGACGTCGTTCGGCGAGGTCTCCACCCGCGCTCACGTGCCTCCTGATGCACCTTCCCCGGTGTCAGGTGGCGACACGAGACGGGGACGCGGATGGGGACCTGGCCGGGCGGCGGGGTGGGGGCCCAGACATTTTCGGATCGAGCCGACGGCGCGGGAGGCCGCATTTCCGCGAGCACGGCGGCGAAAGGGGGTAATCAATGCACGCCAGCACCGGTGACGACTCGAACGGGGCCAGCCACGTTCCGGTCATGCTCGACCGCGTCCTCGACCTCTTCGACCCCGCGCTCAGCGCGGGCCCGCCCGCCGACGACTCACCGGGGGCGGGTCCGCTCCTCGTAGACGCCAATCTCGGCCTCGGCGGCCACGCCGAGGCCCTCCTGCGCGCCCACCCGCGGCTGCGCCTGATCGGCATCGACCGCGACGACTTCGCCATCGAACGTTCCACCGAGCGCCTCGCGCCGTACGGCGACCGCGTCGAGATCGTCAAGGCGGTCTCCGACGAGCTGCCCGACATCCTCGGCGGGCGCCGCGCCCAGGGCGTGCTGTTCGACCTGGGCGTCTCCTCGCCGCAGCTCGACGAGGCCGGGCGCGGCTTCGCCTACTCCTACGACGCGCCGCTCGACATGCGCATGGACCGCACGCAGCCGCTCACCGCCGAGGAGGTCGTCAACACCTACCCGGCGGGGGAGCTGGCGCGCGTCCTGCGCACGTACGGCGAGGAGCGCTTCGCCGGCCGCGTCGCGCAGGCGATCGTGCGCGAACGCTCCCGCGAGCGCATCACCTCGACCGCGCGCCTGGCCGACATCGTGCGCGAGTCCATCCCGGCCGCGACGCGCCGCACCGGCGGCCACCCCGCCAAGCGGGCGTTCCAGGCGCTGCGCATCGAGGTCAACGCCGAGCTGACCGCGCTGGAGCGCGCCCTGCCCGCCGCCCTGGACGCGCTGTCCGTGGGCGGCCGGGTCGTCGTGCTCTCCTACCACTCCCTGGAGGACCGCATCACCAAGCAGGTCCTCACCGCCCGCACCCGTGACACCAGCCCGCCCGGGCTCCCCGTCCCCCTGCCTGAGCACCAGCCGCGGTTCCGCCTCCTCACCCGGGGCGCGGAGCCGCCGAGCGAGGAAGAGGTCGAGCGCAACCCGCGCGCGGCCTCGGCCCGCATGCGGGCCGCCGAGAGGATTCGTGATTGACGTGGACATGGACCTGGACGCCGACCTGGACAACGCCTCGGACACCGGCGCGAGGCGCGCCGCCGCGCGGCCCCGCCGCGCCGTGCCCCGCGCCCAGCAGGGCGGCCACGTGGCCGGCCGCGTGCCCCGCCAGGCGCGCACGCGCTCCGAACCTCCCGAGGTCCCGTCCCAGCGCCGGGCGGCCGAGGCCGCGCCGCGCCGTACGGCCGCCGCCAGGTCCGCGGACGCCGCCGCGACGGGCGGCTCCGGGTCCGCCAGGTCCACGGGGTCCACCAGGTCCACCGGGTCCGCCAAGTCCACCGGGTCCGCCGGGCGCGTCCCGGCCGGGGGAGCGTCCCGCCGCACGCCGGCCGCGTCCGCCGGGACCCCGGGGGCGCCGGCGTCCTCGCGTGAGGCGACGCCGCGCCGCGCCGCGCCGCAGGCCGCGTCGTCCCGCCGCACGCCGGCCGAGGGGACCGCGCGCCGGGGGAACTCCCCGGCGCCCGCCTCCGCCGAGCGCCGCTCCGCCGCGGCCCCGGCCGGGGGCTCCTCGCCGCTCCGCCGCGCGCCCGCCGCGTCGCCGCGCCGCGCCGAAGGGGAGAACAAGACGACGGCCTCGTCCCGGCGCGCGCCGTCCGCGCGCTCGGCGGCCCGCTCCGCCGCGCCGGAGGAGGCCGCGCGCCGCCGGCCGGCCGCCGCCGCGCCGCGCCGTACGGCCGCGCGGGCCGACTCCGCGGCCGAGACCGGGGCCCGCGAGACGGCCGCGCGCAGGCGGTCGTCGTCCGCGTCGATGCTCGGGTCGCGGGCCGGGGTCGCCGAGGCCCCCGCCGAGACCACGGTCACCCGCCCGGCCAAGCGGCGCGACGCCACGCGGCGGGGCGCCGCGGGTGACGGGACGTCGCGGCCCGGCCGGGGCGGCTCGCCCCGCACGCCGTTCGTGCTGCTGCTGCTCGGGCTGCTCGGCGGCGGGCTGGTCAGCCTGCTCCTGATCAACACCGTGCTGGCGCAGGACTCCATCCGCGCCCAGAACCTCGCGCGCGAGGTGCACCAGCTCGGCCTCCAGCAGCAGAAGCTCCAGCAGGACAACGACAAGCTGAACACCTCGCAGCGGATCGCCGACAAGGCGCTGGAGTCCGGCCTGCGGCCCAGCGCCAAGACGCCCCCGCAATTCGTCGACGGGCGGACCGGCGAGAAGATCGGCGGCGTGAAGAACGACGGCGTGAAGAACGACCAGGGCCGGGCCGCCACCCGGGCGACCGGCGGCGCCGGCACGACGGGGAACGGCGGCGCGCCCGAGAGGGTCACCGGCCCGTGAGGGATCCGGGAGGGCGCGGCTCGGGGCCGGGCCGGGGCGGAGGCGCGTCGGGCCCGCCCGGCGGCCGCAGGCCCCGCAGCGCCCCGCCGCGCCGCGAGCCCCCGCGCCGCGACCCCGGCCGTGATCCGGGCGGCCGTGATTCCGGCCGGGACCCGCGGGGCGATTCCGCGCGCCCGGAGCCGCCCCGGCGGCAGCCGCCCGCCGACCCGCCCCGGCGGGAGGGCCCCGGCGCCTCACGCCGCGACCCGGCGGGCTCGTCCCGCGGCGGCTCCCCGCGCGACGGCTCGCGTACGGCCGCGCCCCGCGGGGGTTCGCGCGGCGGGGGACAGGGCGGCGGGGGACAGGGCGGCGGGCGCCGCACGCCCCCTCCCGGCAAGGCGCCGAAGCCGCCGAAGCCCCCCAGGCCGCCGAAGCGCAGGCCGGTGCTGCGGCTGGGCAGCTCGCATCGGCGGATCAACGCCGGCATGCTCGCCATGGCCTTCGTGCTGAGCCTGTTCGCCGGGCGGCTCGTGCAGCTCCAGGGGCTGGACTCCAAGGTGTACGCCGACCGGGCCGAGCGCCAGCGCAACACCGAGGCCGTGGTGCCCGCGCGCCGCGGCACGATCAGCGACGCCGGCGGGAACGTGCTCGCGATGACGGCCGACGCCCGCACGATCTTCGTGGACCCGACCATGGTGAGCGCGGACAAGCGGCAGGCCGTCGCCGCGCTGCTCAGCCGCGCCCTGAACATCCCGCCGGGCCCGATCCTGGAGAAGCTGGGCCGGACCGAGAGCCAGTACCAGGTCGTGGCCAGGAACGTCGAGCCCGGCGTGGCCAGCGCGCTGATCTCCCGCAAGATCCGGGGCGTGGGCTCGGAGCCGACCTACCGCCGCGTCTACCCCGACGGCAAGCTCGCCGCCGACCTGATCGGCTACGTCGGGCAGGACGGCACGGGCCTGGGCGGCATCGAGGCGGCCTGGAACAGCACCCTGCGCGGCCAGGACGGCCGCCAGAGCGTGGAGCAGGGGCAGAAGGGCCACCGCATCCCGATGACCCGCAGCAGCCAGCAGGCCGCCGTGCCCGGCACGGAGGTCCGGCTGACCGTGGACCGGGACATCCAGTGGGAGGCCCAGCGCGCGATCTCCGAGCAGGTGGCGAAGACCCAGGCGCGCAGCGGCACGGTGATCGTCATGGACGTCCGCACCGGCCACGTGCTCGCCCTGGCCAACGCCCCCGGGCTGGACCTGGAGCACTGGGAGAAGGCGCCCGCCGAGAGCCTGAGCAACCGCGCCCTGGCCGAGGTGTTCGAGCCCGGCAGCACCAACAAGGTGATCACCGCCGCGGCCGCGATGGAGACCGCGGGCGTGCGGCCCGAGACGACGTTCGTCGTACCCGACCGCTACAAGTGCGCCGACCGGGTGCTGCGGGACTCCCACCCGCACCCGGTGCAGCACCTCACGTTCGCCGGGGTGCTGGCCACCTCGTCCAACGTGGGCACGCTCCAGGCGGCCGAGCGCGTCGGCAAGCAGGGCCTGTACGACTTCATGCGCAAGTTCGGGTTCGGGCGCAAGACCGGGCTCGGCTTCCCCGGCGAGGCCGCCGGGCTGCTGCCCAAGCCCGAGACGTGGTCGGGCAGCCAGGTCTGCACGGTCGCGTTCGGGCAGGGCGTGTCGGTGACGGCGATGCAGATGGCGAGCGTCTACCAGACGATCGCCAACCGCGGCGTGCGCGTGGAGCCGCAGCTCGTCGCCGGCACCGTGGACGGCAGGAAGCGGTTCACGCCCGCCCCGGCCGCCGAGCGGCACCGGGTGATCAGCGAGCGCACGGCCAGGGAGATCGCCCGCATGCTGGAGGGCGTCACCGACTCCTCGGAGGGCACGGGCGCCGCCGCGCGCATCCCCGGCTACCGCATCGCCGGCAAGACCGGCACCGCCCAGCGGTACGACAGTGATCGCGGCGGCTACCACGGGTACACCGCCTCGTTCGCCGGTTTCACCCCGGCGGACGACCCGCGCCTGGTCACGCTCGTCGTACTCCAAGATCCCAAGAAGGGCTACTACGGCGGGGACGTCGCCGCCCCGGTGTTCCGGGACGTGACGTCGTTCGCGCTCAAGACCAGGAAAATTCCCCCCACGGGAACCGCCGCGCCACCCCTGCGCATTCACGCCGCCCGCTGACGACTAGGGGTACGCTCTCCGCCGTGCAACCGCCCTCGCCACTACGACCGTCCACCACTCCGGCCCGCCCGCTGTCGGGCCTCGCGGGAGTGCTCGGAATATCCGCCCTGCCCCGCGGCGCCGTGACCGGGGTCACGATCGACTCGCGCCGCGTCGAGCGCGGGGACCTCTACATCGCCGCGCCCGGCAGCAACGCGCACGGCGCCGACTTCGCCGCGCAGGCCGTCGGGGCCGGCGCCGCCGCGATCCTCACCGACGAGGCCGGCCGCACCGCCGCCGAGGCCACCGGCGTGCCGGTGCTCGTCGTGCCGGACCCGCGCGCCGTGATCGGCTCCGTCTCCCGCTGGGTGTACGGCGATCCCGCCAGGGACCTGCTGCTGATCGGGGCGACCGGCACCAGCGGCAAGACCACCACCGCGTACATGCTGGAGGCCGGGCTGCGGGCCGCCGGGCACGAGACGGGCCTGGTCGGCACCGTGGAGATGCGGGTGGCCGGCAAGCGCGTGCCCAGCTCGCTGACCACGCCCGAGGCGTGCGACCTGTACGGCCTGTTCGCCCGGATGCGCGAGGAGGGGGTGACCGCCGCCGCGATGGAGGTGTCCAGCCACGCGCTGGCCCTGGGCCGGGTCGCGGGCGTCTCCTTCGACGTGGCGCTGTTCACCAACCTCTCCCAGGACCACCTGGACTTCCACAAGGACCTGCGCGACTACTTCGAGACGAAGGCGCGCCTGTTCAAGCTGGGCCACGCCCGCTGCGGCGTCACCAACATCGACGACGCGCACGGCCGGCAGCTCAAGCGCGTCGCCGAGATCCCGATGACCACGATCTCGGCGACCGGCGACCCCGAGGCCGACTGGCGGGCCGAGGACGTGCGGCTGGGCGCCGACGGCAGCACCTTCCGCGTCGTGGGCCCCGGCGGGGTCGAGGCCGACGCGTCGATCGCGCTGCCCGGCCCCTTCAACGTCGCCAACGCCCTCGGCGCGATCGTGGCGCTGGTCGAGGCCGGGATCCCGCTCCAGACCGCCGTCACCGGCGTGGGCTCGCTGGCCGGGGTGCCCGGCCGCATGGAGCGGGTGGACGCCGGCCAGGACTTCGCCGCGGTCGTGGACTACTCTCACAAGCCCGGCGCCGTCGAGTCGGTGCTGAACTCGCTGCGGGAGGTGACCGCGGGCGAGCTGGTGATCGTGCTCGGCTGCGGCGGCGACCGCGACCGCGGCAAACGCCCCCTGATGGGCGAGGCCGCGGCCAGGCTGGCCGACCGCGCGGTGTTCACCAGCGACAACCCGCGCTCGGAGGACCCGCTGGAGATCCTGGCGAGCATGCTGGAGGGCGCGGCCAAGGTGCCCGAGGGCGAGCGCGCGCACATCGTGGTCGAGCCCGACCGGCGCGCCGCGATCGAGCTGGCCGTGGAGCGGGCGCGCCCCGGCGACGTGATCGTCGTCGCGGGCAAGGGCCACGAGCAGGGGCAGTACGTCGCCGGCGAGGTGCTGCCCTTCGACGACCGGGAGGTCGTCCGCGAATCGATTCAAAGGAGGATGTCCAGGTGATCCCGTTGACGCTGGGCCGGATCGCGGAGGTCACGGGAGGCGTCACCGAGGACCCCGGCGTCCTCGTGACCGGTCCCGTCGTGATCGACTCGCGCGAGGCCGCGCCGGGCGCGCTGTTCGTCGCGATCAAGGGCGCCCGCGTGGACGGCCACGACTTCGCCGCCGGGACGGTGGCGGCCGGGGCGGCGGGCGTGCTGTGCACGCGCCCGGTCGGCGTGCCCTGCGTGGTCGTCGAGGACGTCCAGGCCGCGCTGGCCGCGCTGGCCTCGGCCGTCGTCCGCGAGCTGCCCGAGGTCACGATCGTGGGCGTCACCGGGTCCGCCGGCAAGACCTCCACCAAGGACCTGCTCGCCCAGCTCACCGAGCGCCTGGGCCCGGCGATCGCGCCCGCCGGCTCGTTCAACAACGAGATCGGGCACCCGCTGACCGTGCTCCGCGCGGACGCGGACACCCGCTACCTGGTGCTGGAGCTGAGCGCCCGCAACGTCGGCCACATCGCCTATCTGGCCCGCATCGCCCCGCCGCGCGTCGGCGTGGTGCTCAACGTCGGCACCGCCCACCTGGGCGTCTTCGGCGGCAAGGAGCAGATCGCGCGCGCCAAGGGCGAGCTGGTCGAGGCCCTGCCCGAGGACGGCGCCGCCGTGCTGAACCACGACGACGACCTCGTCCGCGCCATGGCCTCGCGCACCCGCGCCCGCGTGACGTACTTCGGCCGGTCCCCGGAGGCGGACGTGCGCGCCGAGGACGAGACCCTGGACGCCCGCGGGTGCGCCTCCTTCACCCTGGTCACTCCCGGCGGGCGCGCGCCCGTCACGCTGCGCCTGCACGGCTCCCACGCGGTGCTCAACGCCCTCGCGGCCGCCGCCGCGGCGCACGAGCTGGGCATGGCCGCTCCCGACATCGCCGCGGTGCTGTCGGAGGCCGAGCCGCGCAGCCGCTGGCGCATGGAGGTGCGCGAGCGCCCCGACGGCGTGACCGTGATCAACGACGCCTACAACGCCAACCCCGACTCGGTCCGCGCCGCCTTCGCCGCGCTCCAGGGCATCGCGGGCGACCGCCGCAAGTACGCCGTCCTCGCCGCCCTGCAGGAGCTCGGCGACGAGGCCGACGCCCTCAACGAGGAGGTGGCCGCGCACGCCGCGGCCCAGGGCCTGGAGGCGCTGTTCATCGTGGGGGAAGGCGCGGAGCCGATGCTCGCGGGGGCCCCGGACGCCGTCCACGTCCCCGACGTCGAGTCGGCCGCCGCCGAGATTTCCGGCAGACTGCGTCCCGGTGATGTCGTGCTCGTGAAGGGCCCCCGCGTCGCGGGCCTGGAACGGGTCGCCCAGAGTCTGTTGGAGGTCGGTCAGTGAGGGACATCCTCATCGCGGCGGCGGTGGCGCTCGTCCTCGCCTTAATCGGCACGCCGCTCGCGATCCGGCTGTTCTCTCGCCGCGGATACGGCCAGATGATCCGCGAGGAGGGCCCGTCCGGCCACCACGACAAGCGCGGCACGCCCACCATGGGCGGCACCGTGATCATCGTCGGGTCGCTGATCGGGTACGGCGTCGCGCACCTAGCCTCGGGCACCCCGCCCACGGCGTCGGGCCTGCTCGTGCTGTTCCTCATGACGGGCCTGGGCGCGGTCGGCTTCCTCGACGACTTCATCAAGATCTACAAGCAGCGGAGCCTGGGCCTGCGCAGCGGCGCCAAGCTGATGGGCCAGGTGCTCGTCGGCGTCGTCTTCGCGATCCTGGTGCTGCGCTTCCCGAACTCCTACGGGACCACGCCGGCCGCGCCGTACCTGTCGTTCCTGCGCGACTTCGGGCCGCCGATCGGCGTGGCGCTGTTCGTGATCTGGGCGCTGATCCTGATCGCGGGCATCTCCAACGCCGTGAACCTGACCGACGGCCTGGACGGACTGGCGTCGGGCGCGGCGGTCATGGTGCTCGCGTCCTACGTGCTCATCGGCAACTGGCAGCTCCGCAACAGCTGCGAGGCCGTGCTCGGCCCCAACTGCTACTGGGTGCGCGACCCGCTCGACCTGGCCGTCGTCGCGGCGGCCGTGCTCGGCGGCTGCGTGGGCTTCCTGTGGTGGAACGCGCCCCCCGCCCGGATCTTCATGGGCGACACCGGCTCGCTGGCCCTGGGCGGCGTGCTCGCCGGCCTGGCGGTCACCACCCGCACCCAGCTCCTGCTGCTCATCCTGGGCGGCCTCTTCGTGATCATCACCGCCTCGGTGATCATCCAGGTGGGCTTCTTCAAGATGACCCGCAAGCGCGTGTTCAAGATGGCCCCGCTCCAGCACCACTTCGAGCTGTCCGGCTGGGCCGAGACCACGATCGTCGTGCGGTTCTGGCTCATCGCCGCCCTGTGCGCCGCCATCGGCCTCGGCGCCTTCTACGTGGAGTGGATGCCCAAGTGACGCACGACCCACTGGCCGGCCGCCGCGTGCTCGTGGCCGGCCTCGGCGTCTCCGGCACGGCCGCCGCCCGCCTGCTCGCCGAGCGGGGGGCGGTCGTCCGCGCCTTCGACGACCGGGCCGACGCCGCCGAGCGGGCCCGCGAGCTGGGCGTGGAGCACGCCACCGGGCTGCCGGACGACACGGACCTGGTCGTCACCTCCCCCGGCTGGCGGCCGGACACCCCGCTGCTGCGCGAGGCGCGGGACCGGGGCGTGGAGGTCATCGGCGAGGTGGAGCTGGCCTGGCGGCTGCGCGGTCCCGGCGCCGCCCCCTGGCTGGCCCTGACCGGCACCAACGGCAAGACCACCACCGTGCGCATGCTCACCGCCATGCTCACCGCCGCCGGGCACGACGCCGTCGCCGTCGGCAACGTGGGCACCCCGATCGTCGACGCGGTGCGCAAGCCCCACGACGTCCTCGCCGTCGAGCTGTCCAGCTTCCAGCTCCACTGGTCCGCCAGTCTCGCGCCCCGCGCCGCCGCGATCCTCAACCTCGCGCCCGACCACCTGGACTGGCACGGTTCCCCGGAGGCGTACGCCGCCGCCAAGGCCCGCGTCTACGAGCGCGCCGGGACGGTCGTCTACAACGCCGACGACCCGCAGGTGGCCGAGCTGGCCGCGCCGTACGCCGGGGCGGTCGGGTTCACGCTGCGGGTGCCCGCGCCCGGCCAGGTCGGGGTCGTGGAGGACCTGCTCGTGGACCGCGCGTTCACGCCCGACCCGGTCAGCACCGCCGAGGAGCTGGCGAGCCTGTCGGACGTGCGCCCGTTCGCGCCGCACAACGTCGCCAACGCCCTGGCCGCCGCCGCCCTGGCCCGCGCCTTCGGCGTGCCGCCCGAGGCCGTGCGCGAGGGCCTGCGCGCCTTCACGCCCGACCCGCACCGCGTCGCCCACGTCGCCGAGGTCGCCGAGGTGGCGTACGTCAACGACTCCAAGGCCACCAACCCGCACGCGGCGGCGGCCTCGCTGGCCGCGTACCCCTCGGTCGTGTGGGTGGCCGGGGGACTGCTCAAGGGCGCGGACGTGGACGGCCTCGTCCGCGACGCCGCGCCCCGGCTGCGCGGCGCGGTGCTCCTCGGGGCCGACCGGGAGCGGATTCGCGAGGCTCTGGAGAGACACGCCCCGAATGTCCCCGTGATCGAGGTCGCGGAGACCCACACTGGGGCGATGGATCGTGTCGTGATCGAGGCCGCCCGGCTCGCCTCCCCCGGGGACACCGTCCTTCTCGCGCCCGCCGCGGCGTCGATGGACATGTTCCCCGGGTACGGCGCGCGCGGGGACGCCTTCGCCGGGGCCGTGCGGAGACTCCAGGAAGGGCCGGCGCCGGCGGGCGGGGAGACGGGCGCCGCGGAGACCGCATGAGCGCGGTGGCGCGCGGCGGCAGGCCCGGCTGGCGGGAGCAGGTCGCGACCCTCCGCGAGCTGATGAACCGGCCGCTGACGTCGTACTACCTCATCGTCGGGTGCAGCGCGCTGCTGCTCGGGCTGGGGCTGATGATGGTGCTGTCGGCCTCCAGCATCCCGTCGATGGAGCGGGCGCAGTCGCCGTTCGCCATGTTCACCAAGCAGGCGTTCTCGGCGGCGCTCGGCGTGCCGCTGATGTGGATCTGCTCGCGCCTGCCGGTCCGGGTCTTCCGCATGGTGGCCTACCCGGTGATCGCGCTGGCGATCTTCGCGCTGGTGCTCGTGCTGATCCCCGGGGTCGGCACGACCGCGCTCGGCGCGACCCGCTGGATCGACCTCGGGCCCATCTACGTGCAGCCCTCCGAGCCCGCCAAGCTCGGCCTGGTGCTGTGGGGGGCCGACCTGCTGGCCCGCAAGAAGCAGCTCGGCCTGCTGGGGGAGTGGCGGCACCTGCTGATCCCGCTCATGCCCGGCGCCGGGCTGCTGGCCGTGCTGGTCATGCTCGGCCGCGACCTGGGCACCACGCTCGTGCTCATGCTGATCTTCCTGTCGCTGCTGTGGGTCGTCGGCGCGCCGATCCGGATCTTCGCCGGCATCCTCGGCGTGCTCGCCCTGGCCGCCGCCACGATGATCGTCGTCGAGCCGTACCGCATGGACCGGCTCACCGGCTTCTGGGACCCCTGGGCGGTCGCCACGGACGAGGGATACCAGCTCGTCCAGGGCCTGACCGCGCTCGGCTCCGGCGGCTGGTTCGGGACCGGCCTGGGCGCCAGCCGCGCCAAGTGGAACTACCTGCCGCACGCCGAGAGCGACTTCATCTTCTCGATCATCGGCGAGGAGCTGGGCCTGATGGGCACGCTCATCGTCGTCGGGCTGTTCGGCCTGCTCGGGTACACCGGCCTGCGCGTCGCCAAGCGCGTCAACGACCCGTTCATGCGGCTGGCCGCCGCCGCCGCGACCGCGTGGATCGCCGGGCAGGCCATCGTCAACATCGGCGCGGTCATCGGCGTCTTCCCCGTCACCGGCATCCCGCTCCCGCTCGTGTCGTACGGCGGGAGCGCCCTGCTCCCCACCCTGGCCGCCCTCGGCATGCTGCTCTCCTTCGCCAAACGCGAGCCCGGGGCCCAGGAGGCTCTTGCCGCTCGTGCACCCGGACCGGTGCTGCGGGCTCTAAGCTGGCTGGGCCTGGGAAAGCAGAAACCGAGTAACCAGAGAACAGGGAGCCCCAAATGAGGGTTGTCCTCGCCGGCGGCGGGACGGCTGGACACATCGAACCCGCGCTGGCTTTGGCCGACGCGCTGCGCCGGGAGGACCCCGGGATCGGCATCACCTGCCTCGGCACCGAGCGCGGGCTCGAGACCCGCCTGGTGCCCGCCCGCGGCTACGAGCTCGCGCTGATCCCCGCCGTCCCCCTGCCCCGCGCGATCACCCCGCGGCTGCTCGCCGTGCCCGGGCGCCTCGCCGGCGCGATCAACGCCGCCGCCGGGGTGCTCGACCGCGTGGAGGCCGACGTCCTGGTCGGCTTCGGCGGATACGTCGCCACCCCCGCCTACCTGGGCGCGCGCCGCCGTCACGTGCCGCTGGTCGTCCACGAGGCCAACCCCCGGCCGGGCCTGGCCAACCGCCTCGGCGCCCGGCTGACCGACCACGTGTTCACCGGCCACCCCGACGCCGTGCTGCCCCACGCCGAGTACATCGGCATCCCGCTGCGCCGCGAGATCGCCGGGATCGACCGGCTCTCCATGGGCGACAAGGCCCGCGCCTACTTCGGGCTCGACACCGACCGGCCCACGCTGCTGGTGTTCGGCGGCTCCCAGGGCGCCCGCTCGCTCAACCGCGCGCTGCTGGGCGCCGCGCCGTACCTCCGCCAGGCCGGGGTGCAGGTGCTGCACGTCGTCGGCCCCAAGAACACCGTCGAGGAGCCGCTGCCGACCGGCCGCGGCCCGCAGTACGTCACGCTGCCCTACATCGACCGCATGGACCTGGCCTACGCCGCAGCCGACTTCGCGGTGTGCCGCGCCGGGGCCATGACCTGCGCGGAGCTGACCGCCGTCGGGCTGCCCGCGGCCTACGTCCCGCTGCCCCACGGCAACGGCGAGCAGAAGCTCAACGCCATGCCGATCGTGCAGGCGGGCGCGGGGCTGATGGTCGACGACGCCGACCTGACGCCCGACTGGGTCCGCGACGAGCTGGTGCCGGTGCTGGCCGACCTGGAGCGGGTGGCCGCCATGTCCGACGCCGCCGCGCGCATGAGCCGCCGCGACGCCGACGTGGCGCTCGCCCGGCGCGTCATCGAGATCGTCCGGGCGGGCCGGGCCGGCGGATGAGCCGGTCGCTCCCCATGAGCACACGAGGAGTGGTGAACCACCGATGAGCCTGGTCAAGCTGGTGGGCCCGGTGCCCGCCGAGGAACTCGGCCGGGTGCACTTCGTCGGCATCGGCGGCGCGGGCATGTCCGGCATCGCGCGCATCCTGCTCAAACGCGGCGTCTTCGTCTCGGGCAGCGACGCCCGCGAGTCCGCCGTCCTGGCCGAGCTGCGTTCCCTCGGCGCGGTCACCCACGTCGGGCACGCCGCCTCCCACGTCGGCGACGCCGACACGGTCGTGGTCTCCACTGCGATCCGCGACTCCAACCCCGAGCTGGGCGAGGCCCTGCGGCGCGGCCTGCGGGTGCTGCCCCGGGCCGCCGCGCTCGCCTCGGTCATGGCCGGACGGCGCGGCGTGGCGATCGCCGGCACGCACGGCAAGACCACCACGACCTCGATGCTCACCGTGGCGCTCCAGAAGTGCGGGGCCGACCCGTCCTACGTCGTGGGCGGCCAGCTCGTGACGACCGGGCTCGGGGCCGACGAGGGCGCGGGCGACGTGTTCGTGGCCGAGGCCGACGAGAGCGACGGCTCGTTCCTCATGCTCGCCCCCGAGGCCGCGGTGGTGACCAACGTCGAGGCCGACCACCTGGACAACTACGGCGACGTGTCGGCCGTGGTGGCGAGCTTCGAGCGGTTCGTCGAGCGGGTCGGCTCCCTGCTGGTGGTCTGCGCCGACGACCCGGGCTCGGCCGCGCTGGCCGACGTCGGCCGCGCGCGCGGCCTCACGGTCAGGACGTACGGCGAGAGCCCCGGCGCCGACTACCGCGTGACCGGCGTCGCGCCGCGCGGGTTCGGGGTGTCGGCGGCGATCGAGGGGCTGGGCGACTTCTCGCTCACCGTCCCCGGCCGCCACAACGCCGTCAACGCCACCGCCGTGGTCGCCGTGGCCGTGGAGCTGGGCTTCCCGTTCGAGGGCATCAGGGACGGCCTGGCGGCGTTCACGGGCGCCAAGCGGCGGTTCGAGGCCAAGGGCTCGGCCGCGGGCGTGTCGGTCTACGACAGCTACGCCCACCACCCCACGGAGCTGTCGGCGGACCTGCGGGCCGCCCGCGACGTGGTGGGGGACGCCGGGCGGGTGGTCGCGGTCTTCCAGCCGCACCTGTACAGCCGCACGCGGTTCTTCGCCGAGGAGTTCGGGGCCGCCCTGGGGTTGGCCGACGAGGCCGTGGTGCTGGACGTGTACGGCGCGCGCGAGGACCCCGAGCCGGGCGTCAGCGGCGCGCTGGTGGCCGAGAAGGTCCCGCACGACCGGGTGACCTACGTCCCGGACCGCGCGCGGGTGCCGGAGACGGTCGCCGGGCTGGCGCGGGAGGGCGACATCGTCCTCACCATGGGCGCGGGCGACGTCACCGACCTCGGCCCGCTGATCGTCGAGGCGCTCGCCCGCTGACTCGCCCGGATGCGGTTTCGTGGACGACGAACCCCCCGCGCGCCGGTCGCGCGGCTCCGGCCCGCCCCGGCGCGGGCGGAGAGCGGGCGACCGGCGGCGGGGGCGGACGGTGAGGGGAGGCGGGCGTGGGGCGGCGGCTGAAGTGGGCGCTCGGGATCCTGGCCGTGCTCGTGCCCGCCGGGGCGATCGTGTGGGCGGTGTGCTTCTCGGACCTGCTCGCCGTGCGCGCCGTGGAGGTGAGCGGGCTGGACCGGCTGGCGCGCGAGGAGGTCGTGCGCGCCTCCGGGGTGGCCACGGGCACCCCGATGGTCTGGCTCGACACCGCCGAGATCGGCCGGAGGGTGGCCGGGATCCGGCGCGTGGAGGAGGTCGGCGTCGAGCGGCGCTGGCCGGGCACCGTGCGCATCGCCGTACGCGAGCGGACCCCGGTCCTGACCACGCGCATCAGCGACCGGTACGGGCTGGTGGACCGGTTCGGCGTGGTCCTGGAGGTCCGCCAGGTGCGCCCGCCGTTCCCCGCGCTCGTGGTGCCGCGGCTCTCCCCGGAGAGCGCCGAGACCAGGACCGGGCTGGCCGTCATCGCCTCTCTGCCAAGGGATTTCAGTGCGCGGGTGGACGAGATCCAGGTACCGTCTCCAGAGGGCGTCAGGCTGGTCCTCAGGGACGGCAGGGCCGTGGTCTGGGGCGGCGCCGAGCGCGCGGAGGAGAAGTTGCGCATCCTGTCGCGGCTCCTGGGTCACCGGGGCCGCACGTTCGACGTCAGCGCTCCCGAGGTCGTGTCGGTACGGTGAACCACCGGGCCGGCATGGAGCGCCCCGCGGGTCCCCGCCGGGCCCGAGGGCGGCGGGAGCCGCGTGGAGACGGCGATTCGGCACCTGGCGACGGGGGTTTCGGGTGAGTCCGCAAAGAGGGCAGTCCGCGACACGCCGGGGCGGTTCGTGCGTGGTTAGTTGACCCTGGGGAGGCGGCAACCCTACTGTCCGTATCAATCCTCAGGTTGACATAACTCTAAATCTCAACTTGAGGGTGAGAGTTGAGAATCAGACGGACCAAAGACCTTCGGGGTGCGGCCCACCGCCCGGTGAACCGCACCTTGTACGTATTGATAGTTAGCTAGCGGAAAGGCCCCTCGTCGTGGCAGCACCGCAGAATTACCTCGCGGTCATCAAGGTCGTCGGCATCGGCGGCGGCGGAGTCAACGCCGTCAACCGGATGATCGAGGAGGGCCTCAAGGGCGTCGAGTTCATCGCGATAAACACGGACGCCCAGGCGCTGCTCATGAGCGATGCCGACGTCAAGCTCGACGTCGGCCGGGAGCTCACGCGCGGGCTCGGGGCGGGCGCGAACCCGGAGGTCGGCCGCAAGGCGGCCGAGGACCACCGGGAGGAGATCGAAGAGGTGCTCAAGGGCGCCGACATGGTCTTCGTCACCGCCGGGGAGGGCGGCGGCACCGGCACCGGCGGCGCGCCCGTCGTGGCCAGCATCGCCCGCAGCCTCGGCGCGCTGACCATCGGCGTCGTGACGCGCCCCTTCAGCTTCGAGGGCAAGCGCCGCGCGATGCAGGCCGAGGCCGGCATAGAGACACTGCGCGACGAGGTGGACACCCTCATCGTCATCCCGAACGACCGCCTGCTGTCGATCAGCGACCGCCAGGTCAGCGTGCTCGACGCGTTCAAGGCGGCCGACCAGGTCCTCCTGTCCGGTGTCCAGGGCATCACCGACCTGATCACCACGCCGGGCCTGATCAACCTGGACTTCGCCGACGTGAAGTCGGTCATGTCCGGGGCGGGCTCGGCACTCATGGGCATCGGCTCGGCCCGCGGCGACGACCGCTCCGTGGCCGCGGCCGAGATGGCGATCTCCAGCCCGCTGCTGGAGGCCAGCATCGACGGCGCCCACGGCGTGCTGCTGTCGATCTCCGGCGGGTCCGACCTGGGCCTGTTCGAGATCAACGAGGCCGCCCAGCTCGTGTCCAACGCCGCCGCGCCCGACGCCAACATCATCTTCGGCGCGGTCATCGACGACGCCCTCGGCGACGAGGTGCGCGTCACGGTGATCGCGGCCGGCTTCGACGACGTGGCCCCGGTCAAGACCGTGATGCCGCCGCTGCGCGAGACCCGCCCCTCGGCGCCGGCCCCGCGCGCGGCCGCCGCTCCGCCCGCGCCGTCCGTCTCGGCCCCGGTGAACAAGCCCGAGCCGGTCCGCCACGAGCCCGCCCAGCCCGCCACCGGGCAGGCGGGCCCGTTCCGGGCCGCGCCGCAGCCCGCCGCGCCGGTGTCCTCGGTGTCGCCGCTGCCGCAGCCGTCCTCGCCGCAGGCGTCCGGCCCGTCAGGCCCGTCAGGCCCGTCCGCCCACGGCGGCCCGGGCCTGCCGGTCACCGGCAACCTCGCCGCCGCGCCGTCGCCGGTCGCCGAGCCCGAGCCCGAGGCCGAGCCGGAGCTGAAGACCACGCCCGCGCCCGAGCCGGAGCCCGCCGAGGCCAAGCCCGCCGAGACGCAGCCCGCCCACACCACGCACACGGCGCACGCCTCGGTGCCGCGCCCGGCCACCGGCGAGTCGCCCCTCGGCGGCAGCCGCGTCCCGGCCGAGCCCGCGCGCCGCCGCCCGGTCGTGTTCGAGGAGGACGACGACCTCGACGTCCCCGACTTCCTCAAGTAGGCCGCGGGTGGTCTACCTGGGACCGGGGGTCGGCGCGTTCTTCACGGACCGGCACGGCGGGGTCAGCGCGCCGCCGTACGACAGCCTGAACCTCGGCGGATCGGTCGGCGACGACCCGGAGGCCGTGCTGGAGAACCGGCGCAGGGCGGCCGCCTCGCACGGCCTGGACCCCGCGCGGGTCGTGTGGATGCGCCAGATCCACAGCGCCGACGCGGTCCGCGTGGACGGCACGGCGAGCCCCGGCGAGGTGGACGCGGTGGTGACCACCGAGCCCGGCCTGGCGCTGGGCAGCCTGGCCGCCGACTGCGCGCCCGTGCTCGCCGCCGACCCCGTGGCCCGGGTGGTCGGTGCCGCCCACGCCGGGCGCGTCGGCATGGCCGCCGGGGTGGCGCCCGCGCTGGTCGAGGAGATGGTCCGCGCCGGGGCCCGCCCCGAGCGGATGATCGCCGTGATCGGTCCCTGCGCCTGCGGAGACTGCTACGAGGTCTCCGCCGAGATGCGCGAGGACGTCGCGCGGGCCGTGCCCGCCGCCTGGGCCACCACCCGCGCGGGGACGCCGGGCCTGGACATCCGGGCCGGGGTCGCCGAGCAGCTCGCCAAGGCGGGGGTGGGTGAGATCTCTCACGACGCACGCTGCACGATGGAGTCACCCGAGTTGTACTCCCACCGGCGCGACCGCCTCACCGGGCGGTTCGCCGGATACGTGTGGCTGGAAAAGTGAGAAGAGACGAGTTATCCCGCAACCTCGCCGCCCTGGAAGACCGCGTCGCCGCCGCCTGCGCGGCGGCCGGGCGAGCCCGCGAGGAGGTCACGGTGATCGCCGTGACCAAGACCTATCCCGCGTCCGACGTACGGCTCCTCGCCGGGCTCGGCGTGACCGACGTGGGGGAGAACCGCGACCAGGAGGCCGCGCCGAAGGCCGCCGAGTGCGCCGATCTCCCGCTCACCTGGCATTTCGTGGGCCAGTTACAGAGCAACAAGGCGCGTTCAGTGGCTTCCTACGCCGATGTGGTGCACTCTGTGGACCGGGAACGGCTGGTCGGGGCCCTGAGCAGGGCCGCGGTGTCGGCGGGGCGTCACGGGGGACGTGAGCTGCGCTGCCTGGTCCAGGTCGCGCTCGACGACGACCCGGACCGCGGTGGCGTGCGCCCTGAGGACGCCCTCCGGCTGGCCGGCGCGATCGCGCGCGCCGAGGGCCTGGCCCTGGGCGGGGTGATGGCGGTGGCCCCCCTCGGCGGCGACCCGGGCAAGGCGTTCGGGCGGCTGGCCGAGGTGGCGCGGGCCGTACGGGAGGAGCACCCGGGCGCGCGGGTCATTTCGGCGGGGATGAGCGGGGACCTGGAAGAGGCCGTGGCCCACGGCGCGACACACCTGAGAATCGGTACGGCGTTGCTCGGCCGTCGCAAGCCGTTCGTCAGGTAATGTCCGTCCAAGGGGACCTTGGAGGCTTCGTATCCAAGTAGTGGTGTCCGCTGGGCCGCCCAGGTTCAGGCTGAGACAGACGACGGAGGACGAGCACGATGCCAGGCGCGATGCGCAAGATGGCGGTCTATCTCGGTCTCGTGGAGGACGACCGCTACGACAAGTTCGACGAATACGACGAGTACGACGACTACGAGAAGTACGACGAGTCGCGGCGGCTCGGCGACGACGTCGTGCGCGTGCCCGAGGTGCACGAGGAGTCCCCCGAAACCGTCATGCCCGTCGAGCGGCGGGCCACGGCGACCCTGGAGCGGCGTACGACCGATCTCGCGCGTATCACCACGCTGCACCCGCGCACCTACAACGAGGCGCGGACCATCGGCGAGCATTTCCGCGAGGGCACCCCGGTGATCATGAACCTCACCGAGATGGTGGACAGCGACGCGAAGAGGCTCGTGGATTTCGCGGCAGGTCTTGTCTTTGGCCTACATGGCAGCATTGAACGTGTTACCAACAAGGTGTTCCTGTTGTCCCCAGCCAATGTCGAGGTGACCGCCGAGGACAAAGCCCGTATCGCGGAACGCGGCTTCTTCAATCAGAGCTAGAGTTCCATCTATGAGCAGCGACCAGCCACAGGGGCGGCGGCAGGGCATCGGAGGCGGGGCACGACCGTGGGCGTTGTAGTACAGATCCTGGTCTTCCTCCTCTACATGTACCTTCTGCTGCTGATCGGAAGGATGATCTTCGAAACCGTCCAGGCGTTCGCGCGCGCCTGGCGTCCTCGGGGTGGCGTCCTGGTGTTGGCCGAGGCCACGTACACCGTGACCGATCCTCCGCTGAAGTTCCTCCGCCGTTTCATTCCGCCGCTACGGTTGGGTACGGTGGCCTTTGACCTGAGCTTCACAGTGCTGTTCATTGTGGTCTTGGTCATGATCCAAGTCGTGTCCGCGCTCTGATCGGGTACCGTCGCTTCGGTAACCTCCGAGCGCGCCAAGGAGACCAACATGCCGCTGACCCCCGCCGATGTGCGGAACAAGCAGTTCAGTACCACCCGGCTGAGGCCGGGGTACGACGAGGAAGAGGTTGACGCCTTCCTCGACGAGGTCGAGGCCGAGCTCGACCGCCTGATCCAGGAGAACGAGGAACTCCGGGCCAAGCTCGCCGAGTGCCTCCGGGGCAAGGTCCCCGGCGGCATGAGCATGGCGCCCGCCCCCGTGGTGGAGCCCAAGCCCGAGATGAAGGCCCCCGAGCCGATGAAGGCTCCGGAGCCCATGAAGGCGCCCGAGCCGGTTCCGGTCGGCATGGGCATGCCGCCGGCCGAGGACAACATGGACACGGCCGCCCGCGTTCTCGCCCTGGCCCAGCAGACCGCCGACCAGGCGATCGCCGACGCCCGCCGCGAGGCCGACGAGACCGTGACCCGCGCGCGGCGCGAGGCCGACGACATCCTCGGCAAGGCCCGCCGCCAGGCCGAGCAGATCATCGGTGACGCCCGAGGGCGCGCCGAGACCCTGGAGCGCGACGCGCAGGAGCGTCACCGCCAGGCCATGGGCTCGCTGGTGCAGACCCGCGACGAGCTCGAGCGCAAGGTCGAGGAACTGCGCGCCTTCGAGCGCGAGTACCGCGCCCGGCTGAAGGTCTACCTCGAGACGCAGCTCCGGGAGCTCGAGGCGGGCGGCGCCGACTCCGGCTTCGGCCACGGCGGTCCGTCGATGCAGGGCGGTCTGCAGCACCCCGAGGCGCGCAACGGCCAGGGTTCGCTTCCCGGCGGCCCGAACCCGTTCGTGACCGAGCCTCCGCAGCACACCGGCGCCTTCCAGACGGCCGACAACCCGCCGCACGATCGCCGGTAAGGTATCGGGTCAACCGCTTCGTAGACAGACCCGTTCCTGGAGCCCCCCGTGATCCTTATCAGCGCGGTCCTCGTAGTGGCGGCGATCGGTCTGCTGATCGCAGGCGTCCTGATGGGGAAGCCCTTCCTCGTCATCGGTTCCATCGCGGTCAGCGTGGCGTCGTCGATGTTCCTGTTGATCGGCGCCTTCCTCCGTCGTGGCGAGTTGTTCGGCAACGGGCAGAAAGCCGCCCCCCAGGCGGTTCCGATGCCCCCGCCGGCGACCGTGGTGCCGGTGCCCGCGAGCCTGCCTCCGGCCACCGCCACCGTGGTGAGCCCGCCTCCGGCGGCGGAGCCGATGCCACCGCGACAGGCCGCCCCGGCGCCCGCGCCGGCTCCGGCGGGCCCCGTGCCCCCGGACGCCATCGTGCTGGTCATCCCGGGACGCAAGCGCTACCACGTGGACACCTGCCGTCAGTTGTCCGGACGGGATCACGAGGAGCTGACCTACGAGGAGGCGATCGAGGAGGGGTTCAGCGCCTGCACGGCGTGCCACCCCGACTCGGTGCTCGGCTCGAACCCGGCGGCCGTCCGCCGCCCGGCTCCGATGCCGCGCAGGAGCGCGCCTCCCGTGGTGCCGCCCCCTGCCGTGCCCGCGGCGGTGGAGACACCGGCGCCGCAGGCCGACGAGGCGGCCGCGGAGACCCAGGTGGTCGACGCGATCGGACGGGCCGGCGAGCGCGCCGAGGTCTCGCAGGAGACTCCGGCGGGCGAGGCGGAGGAGAAGCCGGGGGATCGGTCCGAGACCGGGGCCAGGGCAGAGGCCCGGCCCGAGGTCGAGACCGACGCCCAGGCGGGGAGGCCGGCCGAGGCCGGGACCGGCGTCCAGGCCGAGGACGGTTCGCGGGACGGCGAAGGGCACCGGGGTGACGCCCGAGAGCCCGAGCAGGCGGAGGCGGAGGCACAGGAGGGGGTCTCCGGAGCCGCCGTGGAGTCCGGGTCCGCCCCGGACGCCACCGCCCGCGACGAACACCAGGACGACCGGGACGACCGGGACGTCCAGGACCCCGCATCCCAGGTCCCCGACGACGAGGCGCCCAGCCGGGACGCCGCGGAGTCCGACCACGGGGACGAGGTCTCCGGACCGGGCGACCGGATCAGCGACGACGGCGACACGGCCGCCGACCTCCCCGGGGAGGAGAAGGCCGCGGAGCCGGAGAAGCCGGAGGAGCCGGACGACACGGTGCGCATCATCACCGGAACGCGCCGGTACCACAATCTCGGCTGCGCCCTCCTCAAGGGCGCCGACGAGGACAAGGTGCAGTCCATGCCGCTGGAGAAGGCGCTGGCCGAGGGTTTCAGCCAGTGCTCCGTCTGCCAGAACGACCGGGCCAAGGTCGGCTAGGGGAGGAATCACCCGGCCCAGAGGGGATTCCGCGTCGGGGTGGGACGCGGACGCCCCCGAGCCCGGCACATGGACCGTCCGGTTCACGAGAGCGCGGCACAGCCCCGCACAGGTTCGCCTGTGCGGGGCTGTCCCGTTTCCCGCCGTACGGCACGAGCGGGCCGCCCCCGCCCCGCCGTACGGCATGAGCGGGCCGCCGTCCGCCGTCCCGGCGTACGGCGCGGGCGGGGCCGGCGTGGGGATGGGCGGGGACGCGCGGAGGCCCCGGTCACCGCGTGGGTGACCGGGGCCTCCGGGTGGCCGTCAGGCCGGGTTGCGGCGGAAGCGGAACGTGAGGCCCGCCTCCTGGTCGTGGTGCTCGTACAGCGGCTCGGGGGACTCGCCCGCCGGGCGGCCCTCCTCGAACACCGTGGCCAGGACCTCGGCGGCGACGGTCCGCGCCTGCGCCCGCAGGGCGGCGGCCAGCTCGCCGTCGGTGGCGGTCCACCACAGGGCGATGCGGTCGGTGATGTGCAGGCCGCTGGACTTGCGGGCGTCCTGGATGAGGCGGATCGCCTCGCGGACCAGGCCCGCGGCCTTCAGCTCCGGCGTGATCGCCAGGTCGAGCGCCACGGTCTCACCGGCGGCGGTCTCCACCGCCCAGCCCTCGCGGGGCTGCTCGGTGACGACGACCTCCTCCGGGGTGAACACCAGCTCGCCCACGATGAGCGTGCCCGTCGTGCGCAGCGCGCGCACGGCGGCGGCCGGGTCGGCGTTCGCGATCACGCCGGCGGCCTGCTTGGTGTCCTTGCCGAAGCGCTTGCCCAGCGCCCGGAAGTTGGGCTTGACGGTGTACGTCACGAGGTCCGCGCTGACCTGGGACAGGTCGTCGAGCCGGGCCACGTTCAGCTCGTCGGCGACCAGGGCCCGCAGCGACTCCGGGAGGGTGTCCCAGCCCGGCGCGCTGACCAGGGCGCGGCCCAGCGGCTGCCGGGTGCGGACGCCGGAGGTGGCGCGGGCGGCGCGGCCCAGCTCCACCAGGCGGCGCACCAGCGCCATCCGCTCGGACAGCTCCGGGTCCAGGGCCTCGGGGTTCGCCTCGGGCCACGTCGCCAGGTGCACCGAGGCGGGGGCGTCCACGCCGCGCAGCACGTCCCACACGTAGTCGGTGGTGAACGGCGCGATCGGGGCCATCAGCTTCGTCACGGTCTCCAGGCATTCGTACAGCGTCGCGAACGCCGACAGGGAGTCCGCCGACGCGGCCCCGGCCCAGAACCGCCGCCGCGAGCGCCGGACGTACCAGTTCGACATGTCGTCGATGAACTCCGTCAGCCGCCGCCCGGCCGCCACCGTGTCGAACGCGTCCAGGGCCTCGGTGACCACCGTGATCGTGCGGTGCAGCTCGGCCAGCATCCAGCGGTCCAGCAGCGGCCGCTCGGCGTACGGCGGGGCCTCGGCGAGCCGGGTCGGCGTCCACGGGCGGGCGTCCGGGTCGGCCGCGTCGGTGGCGTTGGCGTAGAGCACGAAGAACGAGGCGGTGTTCCAGTAGGTCAGCATGACCTTCCGGACGACCTCCTCCAGGATCGCGTCGCCCACGCGGCGCGGCGCCCAGGGGGAGCCGGAGCAGGCCATGAACCAGCGCAGCGCGTCGGCGCCGTGCTTGTCCATGAGCGGGATGGGCTCCAGCACGTTGCCCAGGTGCTTGCTCATCTTGCGGCCGTCCTCGGCCAGGATCAGGCCCAGGCAGAGCACGTTCTCGAAGGACGAGCGGTCGAACACCAGCGTGCCCACGGCCATGAGCGAGTAGAACCACCCGCGCGTCTGGTCGATGGCCTCGCAGATGAACTGCGCCGGGTAGGCGTTGTCGAACGCCTCGGCGTTGCGCAGCGGCGCCCCCCACTGGGCGAACGGCATCGAGCCCGAGTCGTACCAGGCGTCGATCACGTCCGGGACGCGCTTGGCCTCCTCACCGCAGCTCGGGCACGGGAAGACCACGTCGTCGACGTACGGCCGGTGCGGGTCGAGCGCGGACAGGTCCCGGCCGGCGAGCGAGCCCAGCTCGGCCAGCGAGCCCACGCAGGTGATGTGGGACTCGTCGGAGGAGCAGACCCACAGCGGCAGCGGCGTGCCCCAGTACCTCGACCGGGACAGCGCCCAGTCCACGTTGTTGCGCAGCCACTCGCCGTACCGGCCCTCCTTGACCGTGGCGGGGAACCAGTTGGTGCGCTCGTTCTCGCCGAGCAGCCGCTCCTTGAGCTGCGTCGTGCGGATGTACCAGGACGGGAGCGCGTAGTAGAGCAGCGGAGTGTGGCAGCGCCAGCAGTGCGGGTAGGAGTGCTCGTAGGTCTTGGCCCGGAACAGCTTCCCGCGCTCGCGCAGGCTCTCCACCAGCAGCGGGTCGGCCTTCTTGAAGAACTGCCCGCCCACCAGCGGCACGTCCGGGAGGAAGGTGCCGTCGGCGGCGATCGGGTTGACCACGGGCATGCCGTAGCGGCGCACGGTCTGCATGTCGTCGGCGCCGAAGGCCGGGGCCATGTGCACCAGGCCGGTGCCGTCCTCGGTGGTGACGAACTCGGCGAGCACGACCCGGTGGGCGTCCGGGATCTCCACGAAGTCGAAGGGGCGCTCGTAGGAGGAGCCCTCCAGCTCGCGCCCGGGCAGGCGCCGCTGCACGCTCCAGCCCTCGCCGAGCACCTGCGCGAACAGCGGCTCGGCGACCACGACGGGCCGCTCGTCCTCGTCGGCGTCGTCCCGCTCGGCCACCACGTAGGTGACGTCCGGGTGCACGGCGACCGCGGTGTTGGACACCAGGGTCCACGGCGTCGTGGTCCAGACGAGCAGGTCCGCGCCCTCGACGGGCCCGGTCCTGACCGGCATGCGCACGGTCACGGACGGGTCGGTCACCGTCTCGTACCCGCCGGGCTGGCCCAGCTCGTGGTCGGACAGGCCGGTGCCGCAGCGCGGGCAGTACGGCGTGATGCGGTAGTCGCGGACCAGCAGGCCCCGGTCGAAGATGACCTTCAGCGACCACCAGACGGCCTCGACGTACTCGGGGTCCATCGTCCTGTACGCCTGGGACATGTCCACCCAGTAGCCCATGCGCCGGGTGAGGGCCTCGAAGGCGTCCACGTGCCGCAGGACGGACTCGCGGCAGCGGGCGTTGAACTCCGCGACGCCGTACTCCTCGATGTCCTTCTTGCCGGAGAGGCCGAGCTCCTTCTCGACGGCGACCTCGACGGGCAGGCCGTGGCAGTCCCACCCGGCCTTGCGGGCCACGCTGTAGCCGCGCATGGTCTTGTAGCGGGGGAACAGGTCCTTGAAGACGCGCGCCTCGACGTGGTGCACGCCGGGCATGCCGTTCGCGGTGGGCGGGCCCTCGTAGAAGACCCAGGGGGAGTTGCCGGCGGTCCGCTCCAGCGAGCGCTCGAACACCTTGTCGGCGTCCCAGCGCTCCAGCGTCTCGCGTTCGAGCGCGGGCAGGTCTACCTGCGCGGGAAGCGGGCGGAAATACTGACCTGACATATGACGGGTGGACCCTCCACTGGTGATGTGCCGTGGACCCGGAGGGACGAGAGCGCCTGGTTCTCCGAGGAGACCAGCCGTTCCCGCGGTACCACCCTCCTTGACGGGGCTGCCGCCCCGCCCACTCGTTTGAGTGCGCCTGCTGCCGGATCTACTGAGCGCGTGGCGCGCCGTTCTCCCAGCGGCTCCGGGGTGATCTTCCCTCCCGGGCCGGCCTCCGGGCTCACACCGTCCCCGGATCGCTCGTGGCGGCTGTTCGAGAGGTACTCGTCCCCATCAACGCCTTGCAGTCTTACCCCAGAGACGATAACGCACGCGCGAGCCCGCCGCTTCCCCATATCCCCCCGATCCGCGCGTGTCCCGTCCCGGCGGCCGTACGGCGTGAGCCCGCCCGCCGTTCCCGGGACCCGCCGCGGGGGGCGCGGAGGCGGGCGGGAAGAGAGGGTTTCCGACGTCATATGCGGGAGAAATAGTCGGGGTCGAGGGCCCGCGCGGGTGATCGGGGGGCCGCCGACGAAGCCGCGGGCGAGTCGTTTGCCGTAGCATTTCGGGGCGACTTATGCTGCCCGCACTGCCAAGCGGCGTGATCAGCAACAAGGGGGACATCATGGCCACTACGGTGAACGAGGGCACCGCATCGGGGTGGACCGAGCAGGAGCTCGCGGAGGTGCGGTCTCGTCTCGAAGTCGAGATCGCCGAGCTCAACGCAGAGATCGCGCGGGCGGAATCCGGGATCGCGTCGGGGGACATGACCGAGGGCGCCGGAGACGACCAGGCGGACGCGGGGGCGAAGACCTTCGAGCGGGAGCACGAGATCTCGCTCGCCTTCAACGCGCGGGAGCTGCGCGCCCAGAACGAGCGCGCGATCGAGCGCATCCTCGCCGGCACCTACGGGGCCTGTGAGTCGTGCCTCAATCCGATCGCCAAGGAGCGCCTGCAGGCGTTCCCCAGGGCGACGCTGTGCGTATCCTGCAAGCAACGAGAGGAACGCCGCTGAACAGCGAGGACACGACCACGCAGGGCCCGGGCGCGCAAGCCCCCGGGCCGCACTCCGCCGGCACCGGGCCGCGTTCGAAGCGGCGCCGGTGCCTGGGCGTCTTCGGCGTCACCGCCGCCGTCGCCCTGGCGCTCGACTTCACCAGCAAGGAGATCGTGCTGGCGAACGTCGAGCCCGGCGAGCGGATCCCCGTGCTGGGGGAGATCCTCCAGCTCACCCTGACCTTCAACAGCGGTGCGGCGTTCAGCATCGGCACCGGCTTCACGCTGGTGCTCACGCTGATCGCGATCGGGGTCGTGATCGCGATCCTGCGCTACGCCCGCAACCTGCGCAGCCTGCCCTGGGCGCTGACGCTGGGCCTGCTGCTCGGCGGGGCGGTCGGCAACCTGGTGGACCGGATCTTCCGTCCGCCGTCGCCGTTCCAGGGACATGTGGTGGACTGGATCGAGCTGCCGAAGTGGCCGGTGTTCAACCTGGCCGACTCGGCGATCGTCTGCGGCGGCGTGCTCGCCGTCTTCCTGGCCTGGCGCGGCTACCAGCTCGACGGCACCCGCGACACCGGCGACGGTGACGGCGCGCCCGGCGCGGGCGACGGCGCCGCCGCCGGGGACGACGCGGGCCGCGCGGCCGGGGAGGCCGCCCCGGGCCGTGCGCCGGGGGAGGGGCCGGGCGCGAGCCGTACGGACGAGGCGGGCGCGGACGGCGCGCCCGGGCGCGGCGCGAGCCGTGCCGAGGGAAAGACGAGCGGAGAGTTTTGAGCGATCACCGTAGCCTTCCGGTGCCCGACGGACTGGAGGGGGAGCGGCTCGACGCCGCCCTCTCCCGGCTGTTCGGGCTGTCGCGGACCCGTGCGGCGGAGCTGATCACCGCCGGGGACGTGCTCGTGGACGGGCGCGTGCCGAGCTCGAAGTCGGACCGCGTGTCCGGCGGGGCGTGGCTGGACGTGACGCTGCCGCCGCCGCCCGCGCCGGTGGTCGCCGTGCCCGAGCCGGTGCCGGGCATGACCGTCCTGTACGAGGACGACGACATCCTGGTGGTGGACAAGCCGATCGGCGTGGCCGCGCACCCCACCGTGGGCTGGACCGGGCCGACCGTGCTCGGCGGGCTGCTGGGCGCGGGCCACCGGGTCGCCACCAGCGGCGCGGCCGAGCGGCAGGGCATCGTGCACCGGCTCGACGCGAACACCACCGGCGTGATGGTGGTGGCCAAGAGCGAGACGGCGTACTCCCGGCTCAAGCGGGCGTTCAAGGAGCGGACCGTCTCCAAGCGGTACCACGCACTGGTGCAGGGGCACCCGGACCCGCTGCGCGGCACGATCGACGCGCCGATCGACCGGCACCCGTCGGGCGACGGGCGGTTCGCGGTGGTGGCGGGCGGCAAGCCGTCCGTCACGCACTACGACACCGTCGAGGCGTTCCGGGCGGCGTCGCTGCTGGAGATCGGGCTGGAGACCGGCCGCACCCACCAGATCCGCGTGCACATGTCGGCGGTGCGGCACCCCTGCGTGGGCGACCTGCAGTACGGCGCCGACCCCACGCTGGCCGCGCGCCTCGGCATGACGCGGCAGTGGCTGCACGCCGTACGCCTCGGCTTCGACCACCCCGCGACCGGGGAGCCGGTCACGTTCGAGAGCCCGTACCCGGCCGACCTGGCCCGCGCGCTGGAACTCGTGCGCGACGAATCGTAGCCCGCCGCTGGTCGGGGGCTTTTCACGAGTAGTGCTCATGCCGTAACGTCGGGTGTCCAACCGGTGCGCGTGTACGCCCCGGAGCGCCACCCCTCACGCCGCCGCCGCGCGTCCGGCCACGCCCGTGCCCGGAGCCGTGGCACCGGGGCGAGGGGCCGGGAGTGCCAGGTGACCGCGTGGCCGGATCGTGCACGGACATGTCGGAGGGCACGGTGGAGCAGTGCGGAGCGCTCGCGCGCCTCCTCGCCCGGGAGCTCGACCGGAGCGGCGGCGTCTGCGCCGGATACGCCGGGCATGAGCAGTACGTCGTGCTGAACCAGGCCGCGCACCTGGCGGGGCAGTTGCTGGCCCGGCCGGTGCGGGTGCTCATGGCGAGCCGGCACCTGCACATCACGCTGGAGGACGGGCCGACGGTGGCCGGCCACCATCCCGGCGACGCGCGGCTGCGGGCCGCCCTCGACACCGCCTTCCGCGCCGCCGAGGACTCCCGCGAGCTCTGACCGCGGGCCCGCCCGCGCCGGGGTCCGCGCCGGGGTGTCAGACCAGCAGCCGGACGGCCGCGGTGACGGCGGCCGCCACCAGCAGCACGACCAGGAACGGCGCGCGCAGCAGCAGGGCGGCCACCGCCGCCCCCAGCCCCGCCAGGCGCGGCCCGTCGAGCGTGAGCGACTGGCCCTGGCCGAACGTCTGCACCACGATCAGCGCCGACAGCAGCGCGATCGGCACCAGCGCGGCGAACCGCCGCACGCCCGGGTGGTCCAGCAGCCGGCGGGGCGCGGCCAGCCCCGCGATCTTGAGCGCGTAGCAGCCGACGCAGGTCGCGATGACGGCGATCCAGAGGTTCACACCGACTCCTTCTCGGCGAGGTCCCGCCCGGGGCCCCGCGTCCCGCTCCTCAGGAACCCGGCCAGCACGGCGACCGCCGACAGCAGCACGGGCACGCCGGGCGGCAGGAACGGGGTGGACAGCAGCGCGATCCCCGCGCCCAGCACCGCGATCTGCCGCGTGCCCGGCTCCCGGAACCGGGGCCACAGCAGCGCCAGGAACGTCGCGGGCCCGACCGCGTCCAGCCCGAGCAGGGACGGGTCGGCCATCTGGCGCGTGAACGCGGCCCCGGCCAGCGTCGTCAGGTTCCAGAACACGTAGACCCCCGCGAACGTGGCGTAGAACCCCGCCCGCGAGCCCTCGGGGGTGCGCTGGGCGGTGGCCACGGCGGTGGTCTCGTCGATCACCCCGTGCGCGGCGAACCAGCGCCGGGGCCCGCGCACCGCGAGCAGGTCGGCCAGGCGCAGGCCGTAGAAGGTGTTGCGCGCCCCGAGCAGGAGCGCCCCCAGGGTGCCCGCGACCAGATTCCCCCCGCCGCCGACCACCCCGGCCAGCGCGAACTGGGACGCCCCGGTGAACGCGAACAGGCTGAGCACGCAGGCCTGGGCGACATCGAGCCCGGCGGTCACGGCGGCGGAGCCGAACGCGACCCCTGACACGCCGACCGCGACGCCGACTCCGATGCCGTCCCGCCGCGCGGACGAGACTTCACTCATACCCGCAGGTTACGGACGCCCGGAAAGCCCGTCTTGAACGATATTGCGCTGGTAGGCCCCCGGCGGCACGCCCAGCGCCCGCTTGAAGTGCCGCGTCAGGTGCGCCTGGTCGGCGAACCCCACCTCCGCCGCGACCCGCGCGGGCGGCAGGCCCGCGTCCAGCAGCTCGCGGGCCCGCCGCACGCGGAGCTGGTTGAGGTAGGCGTGCGGGGGCAGCCCGGTGACCGCCTTGAACGCCCGCAGCAGCGGGAACGGCCGCGCGCCCACGCTCGACGCCAGCTCCTCCAGCGACGGCGGCGCGACCAGGCGCTCGTGCAGGAGCTCGCGCGCCAGCCGTACGGCCCGCGAGCCCGGGCGGCGCGCCTCGGCGGGCGGGGGGTGCGCGGAGTGGCGGCGCAGCAGCTCGGCGAACGCGCCGCGCACGAGGGTGGAGGCGGCCAGCCGGTCGCCGACCTCGGCCGCGCGGTGAGCCGAGCCGAGCAGCAGCGCCGTGGCCGGGTCGTGGGCCACCGCGTCAGGGAAGTACGGCACGCCGCGCGTGCCCGCGATCGAGGCGATCAGCTCGACGGACGGGTAGAGCATGCGGTAGCGCCAGCCGTCCGGGGTCCCGGCGTGGCCGGTGTGCACCTGGTCGGGCATGACCAGCACGACGCTGCCCTGCGGGGCGCGGTGGGTCGTCCCCCGGTAGGCGAACTCCTCGACCCCGGACTCGATGAACCCGATCGCGAACGTGTCGTGCGTGTGCCGCCCGAAGACCTGGGTGACGTACCGGGCGCGCAGCAGATCGACCCCGGGGACCCCGGGGTGCCGCCAGTACCTGGCCGAGTCGGCCACGGCTCAGTCGCCCGCCGCCTTGAACGTGCGGGCGAACGTCTCGAAGTGGTGGTAGTCCTCTTCCCACGTGCGCTCGGGCGCGCTCCAGTAGATCGCGAAGCCGTACGTGTCGTTGGCCACGAAGCCCCGGTTGAGCACCCTCGTGCGGCCGCCGCGGCCGTCGAAGGTGAACTCCCAGTCGGCCGCCTCCTTCATGTAGTCCACGCGGTCGATGCGGATGCGCTTGTACCCGGGGAACCGGGGCCGGGCGACCGGCTCCTGGTCCTTCCAGTCCTTCACGGGGTCGGACTTGACGTTCGTGGTGTACTCGATCAGCAGGTAGCGGCTGGTGTCATCGGGGTCGCGGAAGAAGGTCTGCGGCCCGCTGCGCTTCCAGACCCGCCAGTCCTTGGGGAGCGCCACCGAGAAGGTCCGGTCCTTGTGGATCCGCCAGCCCTCGGGGACGCCCTCGTCCTTCGGCGACGGGGTCGGCGTGGGCGCGGGGGACGCGGTCTGGGCCGCCTGGCTCGAGGGGGATCCCCCGGCGGGCGGCTGCTGGGCGGGGCTCGTCGCCGCCGGCTGGGTCGCGTTGCTCCGCGGCTGCTCCTGGGCCGACTTCACGCCGAGGTACCCCGCGATGACCGCGACCAGCACGGCCGCCGGGACCGCCACCCACAGGCCGCGCCGCAGCGGGCTCGCGCCCGTGCGCTCCGGCGGCTCCACGGGCTCCGGCGGCGTGTCGCGGCGCGCCGGCGGCTCGTCGGCCGCCTTCTCCGGCCGTACGGCGGGGGCGGGCGGCGTCGCCCGCGCGGGTTCGGGGGCGGGCCTCGCCGGGGACTCCTCCTCCCCGCGCGGGCTCGGGCGGGTCGGCGACTCGCGGTGCGCGGCGGGCGTCTCGCCGTACGGCTTCGCGTCGCCGGGAGCGGCCTCCGGCGCGGGGGACGGCGGGGCGGGCGCGGCGGACGCCGCCGCGGCGGAGGCGGCGGCGGGGGCGGCCGCCTCGGGGGCGCGCCGCCACGGCGCGAGCAGGGGACGCTTGCGCGCCTCCTCCCCGGCCCCGGGCAGCACCGACGTGGGCGCGGGCGCGGAGATCGGCCGGGTGGCGCGCTGCGGGGAGTCGCCCCGGGCCAGCGCGAGCAGGCGCGCGGCCTCGGCGAACTCCATGCGCTGCTCGGGGTCCTTGCGCAGCAGCCCCATCAGCACCGGCGCCAGCGGACCGGCCAGCTTGGGCGGGTCGGGCTCGTCGTTCAGCACCGCCGCGATCGTCGGCAGCGGGCTGCCCCGGTCGTGCGGCGGGCGGCCCTCCACGGCGGCGTACAGCGTCGCGCCCAGCGACCACAGGTCCGACTCGCGCTGCGCCGCGCCGCCCCTGACCCGCTCGGGCGGGATGTAGGAGGGCGTGCCGAGCAGGGTGCCGGTGCGGGTGAGGGAGGTCTCCTCCTCCATCGTGGCGATGCCGAAGTCGGTCAGCACCACCCGGCCGTCCTCGGAGATCAGCACGTTCTCCGGCTTGACGTCGCGGTGCAGCACCCCCGAGTCGTGGGCGGCCTTGAGCGCGCCCAGCACCTGCAGGCCGATGTCGGCGACCTTCCCCGGCGGGAGCGGCCCCTCGTCCTTGAGGATCTGCCCGAGCGACCGCGAGTCGACGAGCTGCATCACGATCCAGGGGCGGCCGTCCTCCTCGATGACGTCGTGCACGACGATCACACCGGGGTGGTTCAGCCGGCCGGCGGCCCGCGCCTCGCGCAGCGTGCGCCGGTTGAAGTTGCTCCGCTCCTCGTCGGTGATCTGGGGAGGGATCAGCAGCTCCTTGACCGCGACCACGCGGTCGAGGACCTCGTCGTGGGCCCGCCAGACCACGCCCATCCCGCCCCTGCCGAGAGGCTCGGCGAGGCGGTAACGACCGGCGACGACGCGCCCGTCCATCCGAGACTCGGACATCACCCGGCCGTGTACCCCCTCAGGCCATGAAGAACCAAGGACTAGTAAGGAACGGTAAGAATCGTCCCATACCCACGGCCGCCTGCCGAACGGCGGCGACGACGGGCGTTCATATTCTGGGACAGGTGTACCAGCAAGTGGCAGACACGCGGGGAGGTGGCCTAGAGTGGCTGTCGTGACCCGTTACTTCGCGTTTATGTGGCCGGCTCCGGGAGAGCCGGTCGTGCGAACGTGAGCTGACGACCACCCGGAGCCGGCTGAGGGCAGAGGCGAGAACGCCTCTGCCCTTCGTGTTTCTCAGGACTGTTTCCAGCGAATGTGTCCAGAGCCGGCTCCGGTCAGGGGAGCCGGCCGTCCCCCGAAAGAGGATCCGATGTCTACAGCGCCTTCCGCAGTCGAGACAGACCGCGCCGCCGTACGCCTGGGAACGCTCGCCGTGGGCGGAGACGGGCCCGCCGTCGTGATCGCCGGGGATCTGCCCGGCGCGGCGGGCGGCGGCGACGCGCTCTGGCTCAGCCTCCGCGACCACCACGGCGGGGTGAGCGCGGAGGAGGCGATCCGCGCGGCCCGCACGGGCTGGGCGGGGCCGCTGCTGGCCGAGCCGTTCTCGGCCGCCGACCTGCCCGCGATCGCCGACCTCGCCGACGGCGTCGTCATCGGAGCCGCCTGGATGCAGGACTTCCAGCTCGTGCGCGCCGTCGCCCGGCTCGGGCTGCCGGTGCTGGTCGAGCGCGGCCCGGCGGCGACCCTGGACGAGTGGCTCGCCATCGTGGAGTACTGCGTGGCCGAGGGCAACGACCGGGTGGTGCTCTGCGAGAGCGGCACCCGCACCCACCACGCCCACGTGGCGCTGGACCTGGCGCTGCTGCGCGCGGCCCGCGAGCGCTCCGGCCGCCCGGTGCTGGCCCGCCTCGACGGCGACGCGGCCCTGGCCGCCGCCGCGATCGCCGCGGGGGCCGACGGGCTGCTGCTGTCCGCCGGGGTCCCGGCCGCCCCCGCCCGCGACGCGGTGACCGTGCTCGGCGCGCTCGCCCGGCCCGAGGCCCCCGCCACCGTGCTCGCCGCCCGGGGCGCGATCGACCGGGTGGACGCCGCGCTGGCCACGCTGCTGGAGCGGCGCGCCGAGCTGGCGGGCGTGGTGCAGCGGCTCAAGCCGGTGGGCGGCTTCGCCGGGCGCGACATGGACCGCGAGCGCCGCCTCGTCGAGGCCATGGCCGTCCGCGCCCCCCGCCTCGGGGTCCGCCGCCTCGCCCCGATCATGAACGCGGTCATCGAGGCCGGCCTCGACCTCGCCGAGTCCGGCCCCGCCGCCTGACCGCCCCGCCCGCGCCCCGCCCGCGCCCGGTCCGCGTTCCGTCCGCGTTCCCCCGCCCCGGCGTACGGCCGGCGCGCCCCGGCACCGGCGTACGGTCGGCGCGCCGCGCTCGTGCCGCGCCGCGGCCGTGCCGCGCCGGGGCGGGTGGCGGCGCGAGCCGTACGGGATCGGCCGGCCCGGCGTGCCGGGTCAGGCCAGGGCGTCGCCCTCGGGGGGCTTGGCGGGGTTGGCGGCGTCCAGGGCCGTGCCGTCGAGCCGGGCGGGCAGGCCGCCGGGCCCGCCCGGGCCGCCCGGGCCGCCCGGAGGACCCGGCCGCCTCGGCGGTGGCGCGGCGGGCGGAGACCACGCGCCAGCCGATCGCGATGACCAGGGCCAGGCCCGGCAGCGACCAGAACGCGATGCGCTGGGGCAGGTCGGCGAACGCCATGAGCACCAGCACCAGCAGCAGGAAGCCCAGCGTCAGCCAGGCGGTCACCGGCGCGCCCGGCAGCCGGAAGGAAGGGCGCTGGAGCTGCCCCCGCAGCGCCGCCTTGCGCAGCCGCATCTGGCAGAACACCAGCGTGCCCCACGTGGACAGCACGCCGAGCGAGGCCACCGCGGTCGCGATGTGGAAGGTGTCGGGGCCGACCAGGTAGTACAGCACGACGCCGCCGACGTAGACGCAGGCGGTGAGCAGGATCCCGCCGTACGGCACGTGCCGGGAGCCGACCCGGGAGGTCAGCCTCGGCGCCTCGCCGCGCAGCGCCATGGCCCGCAGGATGCGCCCGGTGGAGTACAGGCCGGAGTTGCAGGAGGACGCGGCGGCGGTGATGACCACGAGGTTCATCACGTCGCCCGCGTGCGGCACCCCGAGCCGGGAGAACACGGTGACGAAGGGGCTCTCGGCCTCGCCGTACAGCGTCCAGGGCAGGACCATGGCCAGCAGCAGGATGGAGCCGACGTAGAAGACGGCGATCCGCCAGATCACGCCGTTGATCGCGCGGGGGAGGACCTTGCGCGGGTCCTTGGTCTCCCCGGCGGCGATCCCGACCATCTCGATCGCGGAGTAGGCGAACACGACGGCCTGCAGGCTCATCAGGACCGGCGCCAGGCCGAGCGGGAAGAACCCGTCGTGGGAGGTCAGGTTGGACACGCCCGCCGAGCCGCCGTCCACCTTGGCGGTCGTGACGACCAGGAAGACGGCCGTGACCAGGAAGAGCACGATGACGGTCACCTTGAGGACCGAGAACCAGAACTCCAGCTCGCCGAACAGCCTGACCGACAGCAGGTTCACCGCGAGCACCGCGACCAGCGCCACCAGGGCGGTGATCCACTGCGGCAGGTCGGGCAGCCACTTGTGGACGTAGATCCCGATGGCGGTCAGCTCGGCGACCCCGGTGAACGCCCAGTTCACCCAGTACATCCAGCCCGCCGCGAAGCCCGCCCACGGGCCGATGAACTCGTAGGCGTACTCGACGAAGCTGCCCGAGGTGGGCCGGTGCAGCACCAGCTCGCCCAGCGCCCGCATCACGCAGAACGCGGCGAACCCGGCGATGGCGTACGCGAGGACGAGCCCCGGCCCGGCCTGCTGGAACCGGCCGCCGGAGCCGAGGAACAGGCCGACGCCGATCGCCCCGCCGATCGCGATCATCTGCACCTGGCGGTTGCCGAGGGCGGGAGCGTACCCCCGGTCGGTGGCCGCGACCGGCTCGTTCTTCATCGGATCCCCCCTCGCCATGACGCTTCGCGACGGGGACATTACCCACTGTGCCGTCAATAAGATCGGCGCATGCTGGAAAACCCACCAAATCTCGGCAGTCCTCCCTCCGGCTCCCCCTCGGGCCCCGCCCTCGACCTGGCCGGCGTGTCCGTACGGGTGACCGGGCGCACCCTCCTCCACGAGATCACCTGGCGGGTGGAGTACGGCGAGCACTGGGTGGTGCTGGGCGGCAACGGCGCCGGCAAGACGACCCTGCTGTCGGTGGCCTCGGCCGTGCGCCACCCCTCGTCGGGGACCGCCGAGGTGCTGGGCCGCCGCCTCGGCCGGGTGGACCTGCGGGAACTGCGCAGCCACATCGGGCTGGTCGCGGCCAGTCAGCGCCTGGTGGACGAGGAACTGCTCGAAGGGGAGGGGGCGACCGCGCACACGGTCGTGCTCACCGGGCACACCGGCACCAGCCTGCCCCTGTGGGACCGCTACGACGACGCCGCCCGCGACCGGGCGCGCCGCCTGCTGGCCGACCTGGGGTGCGCCGCGCTGGCGGAGCGGCCCTTCCGGGTGCTCTCCCAGGGCGAGCGCGCCCGCGTCCGCGTCGCCCGCGCGCTCATGCCCGACCCGGCGCTGCTGCTCCTGGACGAGCCGTTCGCCGGTCTCGACCTGCCGGCCCGCGAGGACCTGCTCGACTCACTCCAGGCGCTGCCCGGGTCCCGGCCCGACCTCACCACGATCACGGTCACCCACCACCTGGAGGAGGTCCCGTCCACCACGACCCACGCCCTCCTGCTGCGCGGGGGCCGGGTCCTGGCGGCGGGCAAGGCGCACGAGACCATCACGGACGAGGGCCTCAGCGCCTGCTTCGGCCGCCCCCTGCGGGTCCACCACCTCGACGGCCGCTGGCACGTCCAGTCCCTCCGCGCCTCTTCCTGACCGCCCGCCCCGGCTCCGCCGCCGCGCCCCGCCGTACGGCCCGCGAGCCGCCCGGGCCACCCGAATCGTCCGGGCCACCCGAATCGTCCGGGTCGTGCGGGTCGTCCGGGTCGTGCGGGTCGTGCGGGTCGTGCGGGTCGTCCGGGTCGTCCGGGTCGTGCGGGTCGTCCGGGTCGCCGGCGCGGCCCCGGCGGCCCGGGCCGTCCGGGCCCGCGGCGGCGAGGCGGCGGCTCCGCAGGTACGCCCCGAGGACGAAGTGCCAGAACAGCGCGCCCAGCGCGAACCCCAGCGCCCGGGCGTACCCGCCGTACGGCTGGGGCAGCCGGTTGGCCACGTCGCGCGGGTTCATGCCCTCCGGCGCTGGCACGGCGTACCGGATGAGGACCGCGGCGATCCCCAGCGCCGCGCCCGTCCACACGACGACGGGCAGGATCCAGGCCGTGCCCTTCCTCTCCCGCGCGGCGACGCGCTGACGCACGCCCGCCACGTGCCAGCCGGCGCCGATCCCCACGGCGAGCACGAGCGGCCCGAGATAGCCCACGCCCGCGTCGCCCGCCTCCACCAGGCACAGCAGCCCCGACAACGCCGCGAACGCCCCGAGGACCGTCAGCGCGACCCGGTCGCTCCGCCCCTCCGCCACCCCGTGCCCCCTCGTGAATCCCGTGAACCCCTGCCCCGGCACCCCGAGTGGAACACGTTGTCACGTGCGGGTTCGTGAGTCCAGCGGGAACCGCGAAGCGGCCGGGCGGCCGGGGCCCGCGGGGCTGGAGTGGAACTTGTTCCAATGCGCGTCGCCGGGCGCGGCGGCCCGCGGTTCGGATTAGGCTTCGGGGGCAGCGGAGCGCGGTACCAGAGGAGGGGTCGCCCACATGGCCGAGTCGTTCGTGCACCTGCACGTTCACACCGAGTATTCGATGCTCGACGGCGCGGCCAGGCTCAAGCAGTTGTTCGCCGAGGTCGAACGGCAGAAGATGCCGGCGATCGCGATGACCGACCACGGCAACATGCACGGGGCGTACGACTTCTGGAAGAAGGCGAGCGACGCCGGGGTCACGCCGATCATCGGGATCGAGGCCTACGTCGCGCCCGAGTCGCGCATGCACAAGGCCCGCGTCCACTGGGGCGAGCCGAGCCAGAAGCGCGACGACGTCTCCGGCGGCGGTCTCTACACCCACAAGACGATCTGGGCGCGGAACAACGAGGGCCTGCACAACCTGTTCCGGCTGACCTCGCGCGCCTACACCGAGGGTTACGCGGTCAAGTACCCCCGGATGGACCTGGACCTGATCGCCGAGCACGCCGGGGGCCTGATGGCCACCACCGGCTGCCCCTCCGGCGAGGTGCAGACCCGGCTGCGGCTGGGCCAGTTCGACAAGGCGCTGGCCGCCGCCGCCAAGGCGCAGGAGATCTTCGGGAAGGAGCACTACTTCCTGGAGCTGATGGACCACGGCCTGGACATCGAGCGCCGGGTGCGCGACGGCCTGATCGAGATCTCCCGCAAACTCGGCATCCCGCCGATCGTCACCAACGACTCGCACTACACGCACGAGAGCGAGGCCGCGGCCCACGACGCTCTCCTGTGCATCCAGACCGGCAAGCAGCTCTCCGACCCCGACCGCTTCCGCTTCGACGGCTCCGGCTACTACCTCAAGAGCGCCGACGAGATGCGGGGCGTGGACTCCTCCGACATCTGGGCCGAGGGCTGCCGCAACACGCTGCTCGTGGCCGAGAAGGTCGACACGGGCGGCATGTTCGAGTTCAAGAACCTCATGCCGCGCTTCCCGGTGCCCGAGGGCGAGACCGAGGAGTCCTGGTTCCGCAAGGAAGTCTGGGCGGGCATGGACCGGCGCTTCCCCGACGGCTACGACGAGGAGCACCGCCGCCAGGCCGAGTACGAGATGGACGTCATCCTCCAGATGGGGTTCCCCTCGTACTTCCTCGTCGTCGCCGACTTCATCATGTGGGCCAAGAACAACGGCATCCGCGTCGGCCCCGGCCGTGGTTCCGCCGCCGGCTCCCTGGTGGCGTACGCCATGGGGATCACCGACCTGGACCCGCTGCCCCACGGCCTCATCTTCGAGCGCTTCCTCAACCCCGAGCGCGTCTCGATGCCCGACATCGACATCGACTTCGACGAGCGCCGGCGCGGTGACGTGATCCGGTACGTCACGGAGAAGTGGGGCTCCGACAAGGTCGCCATGATCGCCACCTTCGGCACGATCAAGGCGAAAGCGGCGATCAAGGACGCCTCGCGCGTCCTGGGCTTCCCGTACGCCCTGGGCGACCGCGTCTCCAAGGCGTTCCCGCCCGCCGTCATGGGCAAGGACATCCCGCTCTCGGGCATCTTCGACAAGGACCACCCGCGCTACGCCGAGGCGGGCGAGCTGCGGCGGCTCTACGAAGAGGACGTGGACGTCAAGCAGGTCATGGACCTCGGGCGCGGCCTGGAGGGCCTGATCCGGCAGACCGGCGTGCACGCCGCCGGCGTCATCATGTCGGCCGAGACGCTGACCGACCACATCCCGATCATGCAGCGGGAGGCGGACGGCGCGATCATCACGCAGTTCGACTACCCGACGTGTGAGACGCTCGGCCTGCTCAAGATGGACTTCCTGGGCCTGCGCAACCTCACGATCATGGACGACGCCCTCAAGGCGATCGCCAGGAACAAGGGCGTCGAGCTCGACCTGCTCAAGCTCCCGCTGGACGACAAGCCGACCTACGAGCTGCTGGCGCGCGGCGACACCCTGGGCGTGTTCCAGCTCGACGGCGGGCCCATGCGCGGCCTGCTGCGGCTGATGAAGCCCGACAACTTCGAGGACATCTCCGCGGTCCTGGCGCTCTACCGGCCCGGCCCGATGGGCGCCAACTCCCACACCAACTACGCGCTCCGCAAGAACGGCCAGCAGGAGATCGTCCCGATCCACCCGGAGCTGGAGGAGCCGCTCAAGGAGATCCTCGACACGACCTACGGCCTGATCGTGTATCAGGAGCAGGTCATGGCCATCGCGCAGAAGGTCGCCGGCTACTCGCTCGGCGGCGCGGACCTGCTCCGCCGCGCGATGGGCAAGAAGAAGAAGGCCGAGCTGGACAAGCAGTTCGCCACCTTCGAGTCGGGGATGAAGGAGAACGGCTTCTCCGACGGCGCGATCAAGGCGCTGTGGGACATCCTGCTGCCGTTCTCCGACTACGCGTTCAACAAGGCGCACACCGCCGGATACGGCCTCGTCTCGTACTGGACCGCCTACCTCAAGGCGAACTACCCGGCCGAGTACATGGCCGCCCTGCTCACCTCGGTCAAGGACGACAAGGACAAGTCGGCCCTCTACCTCAACGAGTGCCGCCGCATGGGCATCAAGGTGCTCCCGCCGGACGTCAACGAGTCGGAGTTCAACTTCGCCCCGCGCGGCGACGACGAGATCCGCTTCGGGCTCTCGGCCGTACGCAACGTGGGCGGCAACGTGGTGGACGGCATCATCGCGGCGCGCACCGAGAAGGGCCGGTTCGCCGACTTCAAGGACTTCCTGCGCAAGGTGCCGCCGATCGTCTGCAACAAGCGCGTCATCGAGTCGCTGATCAAGGCGGGCGCGTTCGACTCGCTCGGGCACGTCCGCAAGGGCCTGATCATGGTGCACGAGCAGGCCGTGGACGCGATCATCGACATCAAGCGCAACGAGGCCATCGGCCAGGACTCCCTGTTCGGCGCGGTGGAGGGCTCCGAGGACGCCACCTTCGACGTGCAGATCCCGCCGGGGGAGTGGGACAAGACGACGCTGCTGGCGTTCGAGCGGGAGATGCTCGGCCTGTACGTCTCGGACCACCCGCTCTTCGGCGTGGAGCACATCCTGGCCAAGGCGGCCGACTGCTCGATCGCCTCGCTCCAGGACGAGGGCCGCGCCGACGGGCAGATCGTCACCGTGGGCGGCATCCTGTCGGGCCTGCAGCGCAAGGTCACCAAGAAGGGCGACACCTGGGTCATGGTGACCCTGGAGGACCTCGAAGGCGCGATCGACCTGATGATCTTCCCCTCGGCGTACCAGCTCTGCGCGACGGTGCTCGCCGAGGACGCGATCGTGCTGGTCAAGGCCCGCCTGGACAAGCGCGAGGACACCCCGAAGCTGATCGCGATGGAGATGACGGCGCCCGACCTCTCGCAGGAGGCGGGCGGTCCGCTGGTCGTCAGCCTGGCCACGGCGCGCTGCACCCCGCCGGTCGTCGGCCGTCTCAAGGAGGTCCTGACGACCCATCCCGGCACGACGGAGGTCCACCTCCAGCTCCACAACGGGGCCAAGACCACGGTCGTCCGCCTGGATGACCGCCTCCGCGTCACCCCGTCCCCCGCCCTCATGGGCGACCTGAAGCAACTCCTCGGCCCCGCCTGCCTGGGCGCCTGACCCCCGCTCCCGGGCGCGTCGTTCGCGTGGTCCGCCGCGCCGTGATCATGCGGTTTCACGCACAGCGTGTGTTCAGAACCGCGTGATCACGGCGAGGGTTGGAGAATTTCGGGGAATGCTCTTGACGGGTCGGCGGTTGGAGAGTACGTTGATCGAGCTTTGTCGCCGTCCTACGAGGTGAATCTGTTGGAGATCTGAGGCCGAGACGCCGCGCCCCCTTGCTGTGCGCACGCCCGACCTCAGACGATCGTCCACGCCTCGTTCTCTCCGCTTCCCGCGGACGGCGCCCGATCCTCTTCCCGGCCATCCGGTACGGCGGCCTGCGCGCGCGGTGTCTCCACGTGTCCTGAAACTTCCAGACACGGTGAGGAGCCGCCCTTATGTCTTTTTCCATCGTCTGTGACGACGTGTCCTTCGAGTGGGCCGACGGGACCCCGGTCCTGTCCGGCCTCGACGTCGCCTTCGGCGCCGGCCGTACCGGCCTCATGGGCGTCAACGGTTCCGGCAAGTCGACCCTGCTCCGGCTGATCGCCGGGGAGCTGCGCCCGTCCTCCGGGTCGATCAGCGTGGCGGGCGAGGTCGGCTACCTGCCGCAGAACCTGCCCCTCACCACCGGCCGCGACGTGTCCGACCTGCTCGGGATCAGCGAGAAGCGCGCCGCGCTGAACGCGATCGAGAGCGGGGACGTCTCGCCCGCCCACTTCGAGGTGATCGGCGACGACTGGGACGTCGAGGAGCGCGCCCGGGCCGAGCTGGACCGGCTCGGCCTGGACCACGTCGGGCTCGACCGTACGGCGGACACGCTGTCCGGGGGCGAGATCGTCATGGTGGGCCTGGCGGCGCTGCTCGTGCGGCGGCCGGAGGTGCTGCTGCTCGACGAGCCGACCAACAACCTGGACCTGGACGCCCGGCGGCGGCTGTACGCCGCGGTGGAGTCCTGGACCGGGGTGCTGGTGGTGGTCAGCCACGATCGCGCCCTGCTCGACCTGGTGGACCAGATCGCCGACCTGCGCGACGGGGACGTCCGCGTGTTCGGCGGGAACCTGTCGGAGTACGAGGAGATGCTCGCCGCCGAGCAGGAGGCGGCCGAGCGCATGGTCAGGGTCGCCGAGGGCGACGTGAAGCGGCAGAAGCGCGAGTGGGAGGAGGCCCAGGTCAAGCTGGCGCGGCGGGTTCGCTACGGCAACAAGATGTACGCCCAGAAGCGCGAGCCGAAGATCGTCATGCAGGAGCGGAAGCGGCAGGCGCAGGTCGCGGCGGGCAAGCACAAGAACATGCACGCCGAGAAGCTCGACCAGGCGCGCGAGCGCCTGAGCGAGGCGGAGCTGGCGCTCCGCGACGACCGCGAGATCCGCGTGTCCCTGCCGGAGACCGAGGTCCCCGCGGGACGCACGGTCCTCACCCTCGCGGGGGTGCCGGGCCTGTCCGAGCTGCGTGGCGGTCCCGACTCCGAGGCCGAGGCGATCGAGGAGCTCGTCCTGCGGGGCCCGGAGCGCGTGGCCCTGACCGGCCCCAACGGCGCCGGGAAGACCACGCTGCTGCGCGCGATCATGTCCGCGTACGGCACGGCGCCCGGCGGCGGGCCGTACGGCGCGGCGGAGCCCGGCGGGGAGCGCCGAACGCCGGGCGACGGAACGCCGGGCGACGGAACGCCGGGCGACGGAACGCCGGGGGACGGGGCTCCGGTGATCGGGCGGGCCGAGGCGGCGGTGCCGGTGCGGTACCTGCCGCAGCGGCTGGACCTGCTGGACGAGTCGCTGAGCGTGCTGGACAACGTGCGGCGGTTCGCCCCGGACGCCCCGGTGACCGAGGTCCGGGCGCGGCTGGCGCGCTTCCTGTTCCGGGGTGACCGGGCGGTCCAGCTCGCGGGCACCCTGTCGGGTGGCGAGCGGTTCCGCGCGGTCCTGGCGGCGCTGCTGTCGGCCGAGCCCGCCCCGCAGCTCCTGCTGCTGGACGAGCCGACCAACAACCTCGACATGGCCAGCGTCCGCCAGCTCTCCCAGGCGCTGTCGGCCTACCGGGGAGCGCTGGTCGTGGTCAGCCACGACCTGCCGTTCCTGGAGACCCTCGGCATCACCCGCTGGCTCCGCAAGGACCGCTGACCCGGAAGGGGGCGCCCGCCCAGGGCGCCCCCTTCTCCCTTTCGGCCCGGGTCAGCGGAAGCGGCGGGTCTCGTCGCGGCGGTGGGCCCACAGGGCCGCGGCGGCGAGGGCGAGGGTCCAGGCGGCCAGGCTGATCAGGGGGACGGCCGCGGGGCGGGTGCCCAGGAGGGCGCTCCACACCAGTTCGGCCGCGCTGCGGGTCGGCAGGTAGGGGGAGATCGTCTCGATGAACTCCGGCAGGTGGCGCGGATCGTGGAACAGGCCGCCCCCGAACGCGAGCGGGATCATCACGACGTTGGCCACGGCCGTCGCGGCCTTGGGCGGGAGCGCGTGGGCGATGGCGAGGGACAGGAGCGCGAACGGGACCGTGCCGAGCGTGAGCGCGCCGAGCGCCAGGAGCAGCCGCGCGGGGGAGGCGGTCGCGGGGGTGAAGAGCGCCGCGATCAGCCCGACCGGAATCGCCGCGAGCAGCACGACCAGGACCAGGCTGACGGCGGCCAGGCCGGCGAACCCGGGCGCGGGCCCGGCGGGCAGGGTGCGCAGGTAGGGGTACCACGGGCCGTTCCTGGTCTCGGAGATCTGGATGCCGAGGTACACCAGGCACGTGATCAGGGCGGTGAAGGTCGCCATCGACCCGGAGATGGCGGTCGCGGCGGCGGGGTCGCCGCCGACGTTCGGCACGACGAAGAAGAACATGCCCGCGGCGGGCCCGGCCGGGATCACGGCGAGCAGGGCGGGCGTGCGGAGCACTTCGAGCAGGCCGTACTTCGCGTGGGCGAGGGCGAGGGAGGTCATGAGATCCCTTCCGATTCGGCTCTGGTGATGGCGAGGAAGGCGTCCTCCAGGGAGCCCGCGTCCACGCGCAGGTCGGCCAGGGGCACGCCGGCGGCGACGAGTTCGCGGACGAGGGCGTCCACGTCGGCGGTGAGCAGGGTCGTCACGTCGCCCTCCTGCTCCAGCCCGGCCAGCCCGGACAGCGGCGGCAGCGGGAAGACCCCGCGCAGGGTGACCCTCCGGATCCGTACGGCGTCGCGGATGTCCTCGACGGTCCCGTCGCGGACGACCCGGCCCCGGTCCAGGATCAGCACGCGTTCGGCCAGCGCCTCCACCTCCTCCAGGTAGTGGCTGGTGAGCACGACCGTGCCGCCCTCGGCGTGGTACGCCCGCACCCCTTCCCACAGCGCGTGGCGGGCCTCCACGTCCAGGCCGGTGGTGGGCTCGTCGAGGAATACCAGGCGGGGCCGCCCGGCGAACGCCAGGGCCACGGCCAGCCGCCGCCGCTGCCCGCCGGACAGCCCGCCGGTCTGGCGGCGCTCCAGCCCGGTCAGGCCGAACCGCTCCAGCAGTTCGCCGCGCGGCATCGGGTCGGGGTAGTGCGCGGCGACGAAGTCCACGCACTCGCCCACCCGCAGCGCGGCGGGCAGGCCGGTCTCCTGCGGCGTCGTCCCGGTGTGCCTGCGGGCGGCGGGGTGGCGCGGGTCGCGGCCGCCCAGCCGTACCCGGCCCGAGGTGGGGCGGCGCAGGCCGGCGAAGAGGTTGATCAGCGTGCTCTTGCCCGCGCCGTTGGGCCCGAGCAGTCCGAGGAACTGTCCCTCGGGGATCTCGACGGACACCCGGTCCAGGGCCGTCACGGCCCCGAATCGGCAGGTCACGTGTTCGGCTTGTGCGAGGTGCATCCCCGTCCCCTCTCGTCGGCGTCGGGCGGGTGCTTGGAAAAAGTGATATCACAATGCTAGGCTCGCGCTAACAGGTTCGACAAGAAGGAGAAAACGATGAGCGTGACGGACGCCCCCGACGTCCCGGTCGAGATGCCGCGCCCCCGCATCCGGGAGCGGGCCGCCTTCGGCACCTCCGGGCTGCCGGTGTTCGGGCTCGTCGCCGTGGCCGCCGTCGTGGCGATCGCGCTCCTGGTCTGGGGCGTGGCCGTGCTCGCGGGCGGGTCCGCCCCGATGGGCCTGTGGCTGATGGTGGTCGGCGTGCTGCTGCTGGCCGCGGCGGTCCTGGTCGGGGCCGGGCTCACCCAGGTCGCGCCGGGTGAGGCGCGGGTGCTGCAGTTCCTCGGCCGCTACACCGGCACGATCCGCACCGAGGGCCTGCGGTGGGTCAACCCGTTCACCGTGCGCCGCAAGGTCTCCACCCGGATCCGCAACCACGAGACCGCGGTCATGAAGGTCAACGACGCCGACGGCAGCCCGATCGAGATCGCCGCCGTGGTCGTGTGGCGGGTCGAGGACACCGCCCAGGCGGTCTTCGAGGTGGACGACTTCCTGGAGTTCGTCGGCATCCAGACCGAGACGGCGGTCCGCCACATCGCGACCAGCTACCCCTACGACTCCCACGACGACGAGCAGAAGCTGTCGCTGCGCGACAACGCCGAGGAGATCACCGAGCGCCTCTCCGCCGAGATCGGCGCGCGCGTCGAGTCCGCCGGGGTGAAGATCATCGAGTCGCGGCTGACCCACCTGGCGTACTCTCCGGAGATCGCCGGCGCGATGCTCCAGCGGCAGCAGGCGAGCGCCGTCGTGGCGGCCAGGAAGCGTATCGTGGAGGGCGCGGTCGGCATGGTCGAGCTGGCTCTCGACCACCTGGCCGAACAGGACATCGTCGAGCTGGACGAGGAGCGGAAGGCGGCCATGGTGAGCAACCTCCTCGTCGTGTTGTGCTCGGACCGCGCGACCCAGCCCGTCGTCAACACCGGATCGCTGTACCACTGATCGTGGCTGAACGTAAGAGCGTCCTCCTCCGCCTGGATCCCGCGATCCACGACGCCCTCGCGCGCTGGGCGGGGGACGAGCTCCGCAGCACCAACGCCCAGATCGAGTTCCTCCTCCGCCGCGCCCTGTCCGAGGCCAACCGCCTCCCGGACAACGCCGGCGGCATCCCCCGCCGGGGCCGGCCCCGCAAGTCCGCCAAGCGAGACCGGACCGCGGACCCGGCCCCGGACCTGGACGAGGAACCCGAGGCCGAGGCCGGCTGACCCCACCGCCCCGCCGTACGGCCTGAGCCCCCCGCTCGGGCCGTACGGCATCCGCATGCCCGCGCCCGGGAGGGGGCACTCTCCGCGTGCCGATGATCTCGCGATCGCGCCCCATGCCCGGGACCCCGGCGGACGCGACGGCGGCGCGCGATCGCGGGATCACGGGAGGTCTCCCTCGGGCTGGTTCTTTGTGGGGTGAATCAGGCGAGAGGTTGGCAATCCGGAATGGGGAAAATCTCGGGCGGGGTTCGGCCGGGGGCGGGGCACGCGGGGGGCGGGGGAGAGGGGGGAGGGTTTGCGGCGGGTTGGGGGAAGGGCTGGTCAAGGGCCTGATGAGGTCACGGGATGGGCAGGTGGGGGGCAGCGGGCGGGCCTAGGCTGACGCTGTGGAACGGCGGGGGAGCCGGGGGTTTCCGGGCGGATTGGGGCGGCTGGTCCTGCTATCGGGCGGGACCGGGCTGCTGCTGGCCGCGCTGGTCGCGCCCTGGCTCGTCACGGGCGGCGTGGTGGCGCGGGACGGGGCCCGCGCGATGATCGATCCCGGGGTCAGCCTGAGCGCCCGGCGGGTGTCGGAGCGGATCCGGCTGCTGGACGCGCACGGGCGGCAGTTCGCGCAGTTCTACCACCAGAACCGCCAGTCGGTGCCGCTGCGGCTGGTCGCGCCGGTGATGCGGCGCGCGATGCTGGCGATCGAGGACGCGCGGTTCTACGAGCACGGCGGGCTCGACCACCGCGGGCTGCTGCGGGCCGGCATCAGCAACCTGACCTCGGGCGGGATCCGGCAGGGCGGCTCCACCCTGACCCAGCAGTACGTCAAGAACGTGCTGCTGGAGAGCGCGCGGACCGACGAGGAACGCGCCCAGGCGACCGCGCCCAGGCTCTCGCGCAAGGTCGTCGAACTGCGGTACGCCCTGGCCACGGAGCGGGAGCTCACCAAGGACCAGATCCTGGAGCGGTACCTCAACATCGCCTACTTCGGCGGGGGCGCGTTCGGGGTGCAGGCGGCGGCCCAGCGGTTCTTCGGGCGGGACGCGAGCGAGCTGGACCTGCCCCAGGCGGCGGCGATCGCGGGGGCCGTGCGCCAGCCGTTCCTCACCGACCCGACGCTGGGGGACAGGCAGCGGACGCGGCTGCGGGAGCGGCGCGACCTCGTGCTGGGCCGCATGGCCGAGCTGGGGTGGATCTCACGCGCGGAGGAGGACCGGGCGCGGAGGGCGCCGCTGGGGCTGCGGATCACGCGGCAGCCGGGCGGGTGCGCCCGCAGCGAGTTCCCGTACTTCTGCCTGTACGTCCAGCGGGAGCTGCTGACCAACCCGGCGTTCGGGCGGACCCCGGAGGACCGGCGGCAGCGGTTCCGGCAGGGCGGGCTGGTGGTGCGGACCTCGCTCGACCGGCGCACGCAGAAGGCCGCCGAGCGCGCGATCCGCGAGCGGGTGCACGCGTCCGACACGGTGGTCGCGGCCGAGGCCATGGTCAAGCCGGGCACCGGGCGCGTGCTGGCGCTGGCGGGGAGCAAGCGGTACGGCCTGAACAGCCAGAACCGCAACGACGGGCCGTACACCACCTACAACCTGCCGGCCGACGCCGCGCACGGCGGCGGGCAGGGCTTCCAGGCCGGGTCCACGTTCAAGGTGTTCACGCTGGCCACGGCGCTGGCCGAGGGGTGGCGCTTCAACCAGGGGTTCACGACGTCCGCCGGGTTCGTGCCCTCGCACGGCTTCACGAACTGCCGGGGCCGCAAGGTCAACGCCCCCGGCGTCGTGATCAAGAACGCCGGGGGCGAGGGCGACGCGGGCCCCCACAGCCTCTCCACCGGCACCTGGAAGTCGGTGAACGTCTTCTTCATGGAGCTGGAACGCCGCGTCGGCCTCTGCGACACGGTCAGGACTGCGCGCTCCCTCGGCATCCGCCGCCCGGACGGCGCGCCGCTGTCCGAGGTCCCCACCTTCACCCTCGGCTCGAACGAGATGGACCCGCTCACCGTCGCGTCCGCGTTCGCCGCCCTGGGCGCTCGCGGGAGGTACTGCGCCCCCTCCGCCATCACCGAGATCGTCGAACGCGACGGCCGCCGCACGCGCGTGCCGCCGTACTGCCGCCAGACCATGGACCCGGAGGTGGCCGACGCGGTCAGCCACGTCCTGCGCGGCGTCTTCGACAAGGGCACGATGAAGGGGCAGGACCTCGGCCGCGACGCGGCGGGCAAGACCGGCACCAACAACGGCTACACCTCGGCCTGGTTCGCGGGCTACACCCCCGACCTGGCCGCGGCCGTCGCCGTCGGGGACATCCGCGGCGCCTACCGCCATCCCCTGGTGGACGTCACCATCGGCGGCCGGCACTACGGCAACGTCCAGGGCTCCTCCCTCCCCGGCCCCATCTGGCTCGACTCCATGCGCGAGGCCCTGGCCGGCACCCCCGCCACCGGCTTCCACCCGCCGAACCAGTCCCGCTTCGGCGGCGGCCACACCCCCGGCCTCAAGGAGGAGGAAGCAGACGGAGACGAGCGCCGGGACGAGGACGAACGCTCGGACGCCGCGGGCGACGACGACCGCGACGACGACCGCGACGACGACCGCGACGACCGGGACCGGACCGAGACCGGCGACGACCCCGGCACCGGCCAGGACGGCGCCGACCCCGGCCAGGACACCCCCGCCCAGGCCCCCGGTGGCGAAGACGAGGCACCAACCGCCCCCGGCCCCGCCAACCGCACCGGAGACCGTCACGGCAGGGCCCGCCACGGCCGCCCCGCCGGCGTGAAATCCCGCGAACGGAACCGCCCCGCCAGGATCGGGGAGAAGAGGCGCGGCGACGGGGCGCGCTGAGGACCCGGCCCCTCCGGCCTGCTGGTGGTACCCGATCACTTTCACGGCGTGGATCACCGTGGTTATGATTTCGCGGATTCCGGGTGGACGGTTCTCAGCGGTGGGAGGGGTCGTGTGGCGGCCGGGTGAGCATGAGCAGGGGTGGCGAGCTGCCAGTGATCTGCGGCGGCACCTTGTGGCCGGGGGCGATCTGCAGGTGATGGCGCCGCCGGTGGGGCTCCGGCTGCCGGCGCCGGTGGACATCTTCGCCGACCTGGTCCTGATGCACTCGCGCTTCCACGCCGCGAACGTGCGGCCGGCCTCGCAGACGACGTTCATCATGGGGAACACCCCGGGGCGGATGATGGCGACCGCCGTCGGCAGCATGATCGGCAACCAGATCGCCGCGAAGCGGGCCGAGCGGATGTCCGCGCCGCAGTGGCGGCAGCCGTACGCCGCCCGGACGTTCATCACGCGGGCGGGGATCATCTGCCTGGTGGACGGGATCTGGTCGGGGTACGAGCTCGGGCGGATCGTGCAGATCTCGCCGGAGTTGCAGAGCTACTCGGTGGTGTTCACGTTCGCGAACGGCGACGCGCCGCTGCGGCTGGCCGGGCCGTGGGCGCCGTGGTCGGCCGTGGCCCTGGCGTACCTGGCGATCGGGCGCGACGACCTGGCGCGCAACCCCGGCTACGCCGCGCTGGGCCCGCTGAACCCCCAGGTCCAGCCCCCGGCCGCCCGCCCGATGCTCCAGGAGTAGGCCCGGGACGGGCCGCAGGAGCAGGCGCGGGACGGACCTCAGGAGTGGGCCCGGGACGGGCTCCAGGAGCAGGCGCGGGGCGGACTCCAGGAGTGGGCCCGGGACGGGCTCCAGGAGCAGGCGCGGGACGGCGGCCGCCGGGGAGCGGCCGCCGCGGCGGGCCGTGGATCAGGAACCGGCGTGGACCGGCGCCTGGTCCTTCTGGATGCGCAGCCCCAGGGACGTGAACTGCTCGAACGGGCGGTGGTAGCCGCGCTCGATGTGGCGCACCCCGCGCAGGGTGGTCGAGCCCTCGGCCACCGCCGCCGCGAGGACGGCGGAGAACCCGGCGCGCACGTCGGGGAGGGTGACGTCGGCGCCGCGCAGCTTGCTCACGCCGCGCACGATCGCCGAGTGCAGCGAGTTGGAGTCGTGGAAGCGGCAGGCCGGGCCGCCCAGGCAGACCGAGAAGACCTCGATCTCGCAGCCCATCGACTGGAGCGCCGGGACGTAGACCAGGCGGTTGTCGAAGACGGTCTCGTGCAGCACCGACATGCCCTCGGCCTGCGTGAACAGCACCATCAGCGGGGTCTGCCAGTCGGTCATGAACCCCGGGTGGGTGCCGGTCTGCACCGGGGCGCCGCGCAGCCGCTCGGGCGCGGAGGCGCTGATCCAGTCGTCGGTGATGTGGAACTGCGCGCCCATGCGGGCCAGGGTCGTGATGGCGGTGACCAGGCGGTCCTGGTGGCAGCCGTGCACCCGGACCTCGCCGCCGCTGATCAGGCCCGCCACGAGGTAGGAGAACGCCTCGAGCCGGTCGCCGGCCAGCCGCGTGGAGGCCCCGTGCAGGCGCGGCACGCCCTCGACCACGATGCGGCGGTCCGGGCTGAGCTCGATGAGCGCGCCCATGCGCTGCAGGAACAGCGCCAGCTCGATCACCTCGGGTTCCATGGCGGCGTTGCGGACCACCGTCTTGCCCTCGGCGAGCACCGCCGACAGCAGGATCGTCTCGGTCGCGCCCACGCTGGGGTAAGGCAGCTCGATGCGGGCGCCGCGCAGCCGGGACGCCTTGGCCGTGATCCCGGCCTCGCCCAGCTCCACCTCCGCGCCCATCGCCCGCAACGCCTCCACGTGGAAGTCGACGGGGCGCTGCCCGATCGGGTCCCCGCCGACCAGCGGCACGAACGCCTCACCGGTCAGGTGCAGCAGCGGGCCGAGCATCAGGATCGGGATGCGGTTCAAACCGGTGAACGCGAGCGGCACCCGCGACTCGATCGTGTCCCCCGGCGTGATCCTGATCGTGTCGCCCTTGGCCTCCACCGCGATGCCGAGGGATTCCAGCATCGCCGACGTGATGCCGACGTCGCCGACCTCCGGCGCGTTGTGGATGGTGCTCTCGCCCCTGCCCAGCATCGCCGCCACCATGTGCTTGGTGACGGCGTTCTTGGAGCCGCGGACGAAGACGTCCCCCTGAAGGCGGCCCGAGGGCTCGATGCGCCAAACCTCTTCGGTCGTCGTGCTCGGTTCAACCATGCTCCCGAGCTTACGGCCTGGGCTCGCGCGGGTCATAAGCGCACGCGGAGGGGACACACGGGTGAACGACTGTGCCACGCGGGGTGAGCTGGATAGGATCGGGCAGTTCTGGGACCTCTGGTGCTGATGGGGCGGCTTTGATACGGCAGGCGCGCGCCTTCGGCGTGACCATGATCACGCTCACGCTGCTGGGGACCGTCGCGGGCCCGCTGTGGGCCTGGGCGGCGCCGCGCCCGCCGTACGTCGTGACGAGGAGCGGGCCGGTGCTCGCCGACCCCGGGACGCAGACCCTGATCGCCGCCGACGGGTGGTTCGCGGCGATCACCGGGCTGGCCGGGCTGGTGTGCGGGCTGGTGGCCTACCGGCTGAGCGAGCGCCCCGTCGCGGTGCTGCTCGGGCTCACGGCCGGCGGGCTGCTCGCCGCCTTCGTGGCGTACTGGCTGGGCCAGTGGGTGGACCAGGCCACGGTACGGCGGGCCACCGCGCTCGGCGCGCAGATCCCCGGGCCGCTGGACCTGCGCGCCACCGGGGTGCTGCTGTCCTGGTCCCTCCTGTCGGTGATCACGTTCGGGGCGCTGGAGTCGCTGGCGGCCTACCGGGCGTCGCGCCGGCGCAAGCCGTACGGGATCGAGGACGAGACGCCCTAGGGACCTCGGACGCGCCTCGGCCGGACGTACCGGCCGCCGGCGCTGGACGCGTCCGGGCGGGCCGGGATAGAACGGCAGGGCTCGGGGGTCGACGACGATCATCGGATCCACCGGAGGAACCATGCGGACGGTCACGTCCAGGGATGGAACGCCCATCGCCTACGAGCGGCTGGGGGAGGGGCCGCCCGTCGTGCTGATCGGCGGCGGGCCCTCCACGCACGAGAGCGAGCTGCCGCTGGCCCGGGAACTCGCCGGCGGCTTCAGCGTGTACGTCTACGACCGGCGCGGCCGGGGCGAGAGCGGGTTCACCGAGCCGCACTCGGCGGACCGCGAGTTCGAGGACCTGGCGGCGGTCATCGGGGCGGCGGGCGGCAGCGCGTGCGTCTACGGCAGCTCGGGCCTGGGGAGCATGGCGCTCGAGGCCGCCGCCCGCGGCCTGCCGATCACGCGGGTGGCGGCCTGGGAGCCGCCGTACGTCGTCGGCGACGCGCGCCCGCCGGTGCCCGCCGACTGGGGCGCGCGGGTCGCCGGGATGATCGCCGAGGGGCGGCGGGGCGACGCGCTCGAATACTGGATGACCGAGGTGGTCCTCGTCCCGGCCGAGTACATCGGGCCGATGCGCGGCCAGCCGTTCTGGACGGCGATGGAGGAGCACGCGCAGGGTCTGGTCTACGACGCCGCCGTGCTGGGCGACTTCACCATGCCCAGGGAACTGCTCGCCGGGATGCGCACGCCCGCCCTGGTGGGGGTCGGCGGGTCCATCCCCTGGCTCGCCACCGGGGTGCGGGAGCTGGCGAAGGTGATCCCCGACTGCACGCTGGTGTCCCTGCCGGACGAGCCCCACGACATCCCGCCCCAGGCCATCGCGCCGGTCCTGACGAAGTTCTTCGCCTCCTGAGCCGGGCCGCCGCCCCTTCCCGCCTCCTGAGCCGGGCCGCCGCCCCCCGCCTCCCGGGTCAGCGGGCGATCGGGGCGGTGGTGGCGCCCGCGACGTCGATGAGGTTGCGCGGGGCGGTCTCGATCTGCAGGCCGCGGCGGCCGGCCGAGAAGAAGATCGTCTCGAAGTTCAGCGCGGACTCGTCCACGACGGTCGGGAGGGCCTTGCGCTGGCCGAGCGGGCTGATGCCGCCGACGACGTATCCCGTCACGCGCTCCACCTTCGCCGCGTCGGCCATCATGGCCTTCTTGCCGCCCCGGTGCGCGGCCAGCGCCTTCAGGTCGAGCTTGGCCGACACCGGCACGACCGCCACCACCAGCTCGCCCTCGACCTCGGTGACCAGCGTCTTGAAGATCCGGTCGTACGGCAGGCCGAGGGCGTCCGCGGCCTCCTCGCCGTACGCCTGGGCCGACGCGTCGTGCTCGTACGGGTGCAGCGTGAACTCGGCTCCGGCGTCGGTCAGGGCCACGGTCGCCGGGGTGCCCCCGGCGGTCTTGCGCTTGCTCAACTCGGTCGGCTCCCTTGGTCGAGAGGTTTCGTTCGCGGACTTCTTGATCATGTGCGGGCTCCGGGGCGCCGGGCCCGCGGCGGCATCGGCGGCAGCGCCGGCGTCTCAGTTCGGGTTGACGCCTTTGTCGAGGAAGTCGGCGACGGGCACCGACGGCAGCGACGTGAGCAGCCGGGTCTCCGCGCCGAGCAGCTCCAGCTCGGCGGCCAGCCGCTCGGCCGCTGTCCCGGCGGCCAGCAGCCGCTGCTTCACGGCCCGCCCGACCAGCAGCCCCGCCCCCACCAGGTAGGACAGCGCGATCGGGTCGGCGGGCAGGTCCTCGTCGGACAGCTGCACCGGCGGCGTCACGGCCGGTTCGCCGCGCACCCGCGCCAGGCCGGAGAAGTACCGCCGGAAGGCCGGGGTCACCCGCCGGGCCAGCTCGTCGGCCCCCGGCCCCGCCTCCTCGGGCAGGAAGTGCGCCCCGGCCTCGAGGTAGGGCCCCGAGGCGTCCACCTCGCCGACGCGGAAGCGCTCGCCGCCCACCGCGAACACCCGGAACCGCCCGTCGGGCAGCTCCTCCACCTCGCGGACCTCGGCCACGCACCCCACGCTCGCCAGCTCCCGCGCCGCGCCCGCCCCCACCTCGTGCCCCAGCACGATCGACACCACGCCGAACCGCCGGGGCCCGGGGGAACCGAGCAACCGCCGCACGAGCAGGCGGTACCGCTCCTCGAAGACGTGCAGCGGCAGCGGCACGCCGGGAAACAGCACGGTCCCCAACGGGAAGATCGCCAGCCGCTCGCTCACAGACCAAGCTTAGAACCCCCGCCGGCGCCGCCCCGGACACGCGTCCGGTCCGGATGGCGGACGGGTTCGGCGGGGACGTGGACGGGTCCGTAGACTGACTTGGGTGATTTCCCGTATCGATCTGCGCGGCTCCCTGCCCGGGGACCTGCGCGACGTGCTGCCCCGAGCCGACTTCGACGTCGAGGCCGCCCTGGAGAAGGTGCGGCCCATCTGCGAGGACGTGCATCATCGCGGGGCCGCGGCCGTACGGGAGCTGACCGCCCGCTTCGACGGGGTGGACCTGGAGACGGCACGGGTGCCCGCGGCGGCGCTGGCCGCGGCGCTCGGCGGGCTGGACCCGGCCGTGCGCGCGGCGCTGGAGGAGTCGATCCGGCGCGCCCGGCTCGTGCACGCCGACCAGCGCCGCACCGACGTGACCACGCGGGTCGTGCCGGGCGGGACCGTCACCGAGCGGTGGATCCCGGTCGAGCGCGTCGGGCTGTACGCCCCGGGCGGGCTCGCCGTCTACCCCTCCAGCGTGGTCATGAACGTGGTGCCCGCGCAGATCGCCGGGGTCGGCTCGATCGCGCTGGCCTCCCCGCCGCAGCGGGACACCGGCGCCCCGCACCCGGCCATCCTGGCCGCGTGCGCGCTGCTCGGCGTGGACGAGGTCTACGCCGTGGGCGGGGCGCAGGCCCTGGCCATGTTCGCCTACGGCACCGAGGACTGCGCGCCCGTCACCATGGTCACCGGGCCGGGCAACATCTACGTCGCCGCCGCCAAGCGCCACCTGCGCGGGCGGGTCGGCATCGACTCCGAGGCCGGTCCCACCGAGATCGCCGTGCTCGCCGACGCCACCGCCGACCCGGTGCACGTCGCCGCCGACCTGATCAGCCAGGCCGAGCACGACACCCTCGCCGGGTCCGTGCTGGTCACCGACTCCCTCGCGCTGGCCGACGCGGTCGAGGAGCAACTCCGCGAGCAGGTCGCCCGCACCAAGCACGCCGAGCGGGTCGCCGCCGCCCTCGGGGGCCGCCAGTCCGCGATCGTGCTGGTCTCCTCGATCGACGACGGTCTCAAGGTCGTCAACGCCTACGCCGCCGAGCACCTGGAGATCCAGACCGCCGACGCCGCCGCCGTCGCCGCGCGCGTGGTCAACGCCGGCGCGGTCTTCGTCGGGCCGCACTCGCCGGTCTCCCTCGGCGACTACCTGGCCGGGTCCAACCACGTGCTGCCCACCGGCGGCTGCGCGTGCCACTCCAGCGGCCTCAGCGTGCAGTCGTTCCTGCGCGGGGTCCACGTCGTGGAGTACTCCCGCGAGGCCCTGGCCGAGGCCGCCGCGCACGTCTGCGTGCTCGCCGACGCCGAGGACCTGCCCGCCCACGGCGCCGCCGTACGCGCTCGCTTCGACTGGGAGATCCCTTCGTGACCGGTCTGTCCGACCTTCCGATCCGCGACGACCTGCGCGGTCGCTCGCCGTACGGCGCGCCGCAGCTCGACGTGCCCGTGCAGCTCAACACCAACGAGAACCCATACCCCCCGACCCCGGAGCTGGTCGAGGACCTGGCCCAGGCCGTACGGCGGGCCGGGGCGGGCCTGAACCGCTACCCGGACCGGGACGCGGTGGAGCTGCGCAAGGACCTGGCCGACTACCTCGGGCACGGGCTGACCGCGGAGAACCTGTGGGCGGCCAACGGGTCCAACGAGATCATCCAGCAGATCCTGCAGGCGTTCGGCGGGCCCGGGCGGAGCGCGCTCGGGTTCGAGCCGTCCTATTCCATGCACTCGATCATCGCCGGGTCCACGTCCACCCGCTGGATCGCGGCCGAGCGGGAGGCGGACTTCGGGCTCGACCCGGCCCGCGCGATCGCCGTGATCGAGGCGCACGAGCCGGACCTGGTGTTCCTGACCTCGCCGAACAACCCGACGGGCACGGCGCTGCCGCTCGACGTCATCGCCGAGGTGCTGGCGGTCGCCCCCGGCATGGTGGTCGTGGACGAGGCGTACGCCGAGTTCGCCCGCGCCGGCACGGCCTCGGCGCTGTCGCTGCTGCCGGGGCATGATCGGCTGATCGTCACCCGCACGATGTCCAAGGCGTTCGCGATGGCCGGGACCCGCGTGGGGTACCTCGCCGCGCACCCGGCCGTGATCGACGCGCTGCTGCTCGTGCGCCTGCCGTACCACCTGTCGGCGCTGACCCAGGCGGCGGCGCGGGTGGCGCTGGCCCACCGCGAGACCCTGCTGGGCACGGTGGACGCGCTGCGCGCCGAGCGGGACGCCACCGTGGAGTGGCTGCGCGGGCGGGGGCTCCGGGTCGCCGACTCGGACGCGAACTTCGTGCTGTTCGGCGAGTTCGGGGACCGCCACGACGTGTGGCGGCGCCTGCTCGACCGCGGCGTGCTGATCCGCGAGGTCGGCCCGGAGGGCTGGCTGCGCGTGACGATCGGCACGCCGGAGGAGATGGCCGCGTTCCGCGCGGCCCTGACGGAGGTAATCCAGTGAGAACGGGACGCGTCGAGCGGACGACGAAGGAGACGAGCGTGCTCGTCGAGGTGAACCTCGACGGCACCGGGCGGGTCGAGGTCGCCACCGGCGTCGGCTTCTACGACCACATGCTCAACCAGCTCGGCAAGCACGGCCTGTTCGACCTCACCGTGAAGACCCAGGGCGACCTGCACATCGACGCCCACCACACGATCGAGGACACCGCGCTCGCGCTGGGCGCCGCGTTCCGCGAGGCGCTGGGCGACAAGTCGGGCATCCGGCGGTTCGGGTCCGCGTCGTGCCCCCTGGACGAGTCGCTCGCCCAGGTCACGGTGGACCTGTCGGGCCGGCCGTACCTCGTGCACACCGAGCCCGAGGGCATGGCCCCGATGATCGGGCCGGAGTACGACACCACGATGACCCGGCACATCCTGGAGTCCTTCGTCGCCCAGGCGGCGATCTGCCTGCACGTGCACGTGCCGTACGGCCGCAACGCCCACCACATCGTGGAGGCCCAGTTCAAGGCCCTGGCGCGGGCGCTGCGCGAGGCGTCGGAGCCGGACCCGCGCGCGAGCGGGGTGCCGAGCACCAAGGGCGTGCTGTGACCGAGAACTGGGTCGCCATCGCCCTGATCTTCCTGGGGCTGTTCCTGATCGGCGGCGTGGTCTCGTTCATCCGGATGGGGATCAGGTTGTTCGCCGTGGTGCTCGGCCTCGGCGCGGTACTGGCGATCGTGGCGGGGGTGCTCCGATGGTGAAACCTGACGTGGTGGTGCTCGACTACGGGTCGGGCAACCTGCGCTCGGCCGAGCGCGCGCTGGAGCGGGCGGGCGCGGCGGTGACCGTCACGTCCGACATGTCGGCGGCGCTGGAGGCGGACGGCCTGGTCGTGCCGGGCGTCGGCGCGTTCGCCGCCTGCATGGACGGCCTCAAGGGCGTCCACGGCGACCGGATCATCGCCCGCCGCCTGTCGGGGGGCCGCCCGGTGCTGGGCATCTGCGTGGGCATGCAGATCCTGTTCGGCAAGGGCGTGGAGCACGGCCGGGTCACCGACGGCTGCGGCGAGTGGCCGGGGACGGTGGACCGCCTGGAGGCCCCGGTCCTGCCGCACATGGGCTGGAACACCGTGCGCGCGGCGGAGGACTCGGTCCTGTTCGCGGGCCTGGACCCGGAGACGCGGTTCTACTTCGTGCACTCCTACGGCGTACGCCACTGGGAGCTCGAACCCGGCCCCGGCTTCGCCAGGCCCAAGGTCACCTGGTCCCACCACGGCGTGGACTTCGTCGCGGCGGTGGAGAACGGCCCGCTCATGGCCACCCAGTTCCACCCGGAGAAGTCGGGCGACGCCGGCCAGGCCCTCCTCCGCAACTGGCTCGGGACCCTCTGACCTCCTTGCCGATACCCTCGTCGTGATCTTGCGATTCCCGCCCCACGCCTTCGGGCGCCGGGTGGTGCCCCCGGCGGGGCGGAATCGCAAGATCACGACATGTTTTCGGGGCGCCGTCAGCGGACGGGGTGGCCCGCTTCGCGGAGGGTGTCCTTGACCTCGGAGATCTTGAGCTGGCCGAAGTGGAAGACGCTGGCCGCGAGGACGGCGTCGGCGCCGGCCTCGACCGCCGGGGGGAAGTCCTCCAGCCTGCCCGCGCCGCCGCTGGCGATGACCGGCAGCGTCACCGCGGCGCGGACGGCGCGGATCATCTCCAGGTCGTAGCCGGCCCTGGTGCCGTCGCCGTCCATCGAGTTGAGGAGGATCTCGCCGACGCCGAGCTCCTGGGCGCGGGCGGCCCACTCCACCGCGTCGATGCCGGTGCCCCGCCTCCCGCCGTGGGTGGTGACCTCGAAGCCCGACGCGGTGCCCTCGGCGCGGCGGGCGTCCACCGAGAGCACGACGCACTGGGCGCCGAAGCGCTCCGACGCCTCCGACAGCAGCTCGGGACGGGCGATCGCCGCGGTGTTCAGGGAGACCTTGTCGGCCCCGGTGCGCAGGAGCCGGTCCACGTCCTCGACCGAGCGCACGCCGCCGCCGACCGTCAGCGGGATGAAGACCTGCTCGGCGGTGCGCCGTACGACGTCGAACATCGTCTCGCGCTCGCCCGAGGAGGCGGTGATGTCGAGGAAGGTCAGCTCGTCGGCGCCCTCCTCGTCGTAGCGGCGGGCCAGCTCGACGGGGTCGCCCGCGTCGCGCAGGCCCCGGAAGTTGACGCCCTTGACCACGCGGCCGGCGTCGACGTCCAGGCAGGGGATCACGCGTACGGCGACGCTCAACGGACCGCCTCCAGCGCCTCTTCGAGGGTGAACGCGCCGGCGTACAGCGCCTTGCCGACGATCGCGCCCTCGACGCCGATCGGGGTGAGGGACGAAAGGGCGCGCAGGTCGTCCAGGCTGGACACGCCACCGCTGGCCACCACCGGCTTGTCGGTGCGGGCGCAGACCTCGCGCAGCAGGTCCAGGTTGGGGCCGCGCAGCGTGCCGTCCTTGGTCACGTCGGTCACGACGTAGCGGGGGCAGCCCTCGGAGTCGAGCCGGGCCAGGACCTCCCACAGGTCGCCGCCGTCGCGGGTCCAGCCGCGGGCGGCGAGCGTGGTGCCGCGCACGTCCAGGCCGACCGCGATCCTGTCGCCGTGCTCAGCGATGATCTTGGCGACCCACGCGGGGTCCTCCAGCGCCGCGGTGCCGATGTTCACCCGGCGGCAGCCGGTGGCCAGGGCGTTCGCCAGCGACTCGTCGTCGCGGATGCCGCCCGACATCTCCACCTTCACGTCCAGCCTGCCGACGACGTCGGCCAGCAGTTCGCGGTTCGAGCCCCGGCCGAACGCCGCGTCCAGGTCCACCAGATGGATCCACTCGGCCCCCGCCTCCTGCCAGGCGAGCGCGGCGGCGAGCGGGTCGCCGTACGACGTCTCGGTGCCGGCGGCGCCCTGGACCAGACGGACGGCCTGCCCGTCGGCGACGTCCACGGCGGGCAGGAGCTCAAGCGACATTTCTTACGACCTCCGGTCGAAGGCGAGGGTGACGAACACCGGGAGCAACAGCAGCGAGAACAGGAACAGGGCGATGCGGGCGGCCCAGCCGTCGAGCAGGAACCAGCCCGCCACCTGCACGAACAGGAAGAGCACCACGGCCACGGCGTTCTGGCTCCTGCGCCGCCGCGCCAGCAGCCCGCGCTGCCTGGCCACGCGCACGCGCCGCGGCAGCGCGCCGCGCACGCGGGCGCGCAGCTCCCGGCGCCGCCGGACGCGCTCCTCCCTGCGGGCGCGCTCGGCCATCGCGCGGGCCCGCTCGGCCTCGCGCTCGGCCCTCCGCCGCGCCCTCTCCTTGCTCACGCCCAGATGCTACCGGTGACCTGCGCGACCGCACCGTCCCGTGTCACTCCCCGAGACACCCGCCCCCCGTCACACCGGCCCTCAGCCTCCGGCCGCCGACGCCGCTCCTCGTCGTGATCATGGGGTTTCGAACATCTTGTGCGCGAATCGGGTGATCACCGCGAGGGATGGGTGTGCGGGGGAGCGGGGTGCGGGGTGGGGTGCGCTGGATGGGGGGTAACGGGGAGGGGGCGCTGGGTGGGGGTGCGCGGGGTGGGGGTTGACTTTACATTTGGGCGGTGATTACTCCTCCTGGGCGCAGAATCCTTGAGCTCGATGTTCTGCGAGGGTTCGCGGTGTTCGGGATTCTCGTGGTCAATCTGCAGATCATGGCCACGTCGGAGTGGGGCGAGGGAGCGGGCGGGTCGCCGGGGTCGGTGGACGACGCGGCGCGGGCGGTCGTGGACGTGCTGTTCACCGGGAAGTTCTACGTGCTGTTCTCGTTCCTGTTCGGGTACTCCTTCGCGCTCCAGATGGAGGCGGCCGCGCGGGACGGGGCTTCGGTGGTCGCGCGGACGCTGCGGCGGTGCGCGGCCCTGTTCGCGGTCGGGCTGGCGCACGCGCTGCTGATCTGGGACGGGGACATCCTGACGGCGTACGCCGTGGTGGGCCTGATCCTGCTGGTGGCCCGGCGGATGCGGCCGCGGACGGCGGCGATCACCGGCGGCGTCCTGTTCGCCCTGCCGGTGGCGTGGCTGGCCGGCGGGTCCGCGCTCCTCGCGTGCCTGGGGGCCGGGGGCGCGGAGGGCGGCGAGGTGCCCGACCGGCCGGCTGAGGACCAGATCATCACGCCCGAGTTCGTCGCGCCCCGGGACGGGGAGCCCTCCGAGATCGGCGAGGCCGCGGGGCCGCCCTGGTCGCCCGAGACGGCGGAGCCGTTCGACGCCTTCCGGGGGCACTTCTCCGACGTGTTCCTGGCGAACGCGGACCCGGCCTGGCTGCCGACGGGGATCCTGTCGAACGTGATCATGGTGCTCATGGTCGCCTTCCTCGGCCTGGCGGCGGGGCGGGCGCGCCTGCTGGAGGACACGCCGGACCGGTGGCTCGGGCGCGCTCAGGTGATCGGGTTCACCGCGGGGGCCGCCGCGGCGGTGGTCATCGTGGCGGGGGGCCAGAGCGATCTGTCCGTGCTGGTGGTGAACGTGCTGGCCGGGCCGGCGCTGGCCGCCGCCCACTGCGCGACGCTGCTGCGCGTGGTCCGGCGGCGTCCCCGGGCCGGGCTGGTGTTCGCCCCGGCCGGGCGGCTGGCGGCCTCCAACTACGTCGCGCAGTCCGTCGTCGGGGCGCTGGTGTTCACCGGGTACGGCCTGGCGCTGTACGACCAGCTCAGGCCGGTGGTGGTGCTCGCCCTCGCGGTGATCGTCTACGCGGCGCAGCTCGCGGTGAGCGCGTGGTGGACGCGGCGGCACCGGCACGGCCCGGTGGAGTGGGTCCTGCGGTCGGCGACGTACGGCCGGCCCTGGCGGCGCGAGCCCCGCCCCGGCGTCCTGCCCGGCTAGTACGGCGGGCGGCCCGCGCGACATGGCGGCGATTGGGCCGTGCGGGGGCGGGACTCAGGTCGTACGGGAGGCCGGGGCGGTCAGAGGTCCGGGTCCTCGGTGAAGGAGTGGATCACGCGGGGGAGGTCCAGGACGACCTGGTTCTGGGTCCAGCAGTCGCCCTGCTCGGCGGCCACGTCGGCCTCGCACACGGAGCAGATCAGGTTCGGGCCGTCCGTGCCGGAGGGGCCGCGGCAGCACGCCACGCCGAGGCGGTCGGGGTCGGGGTGCCGGCGGGTGCCGGTGATGTCGCCGGGGTGGATCACCACGCCCCGGGGCTCGTAGAGCCCTTCGTCCGGGTGGAGGTTCAGGGCCCAGGCGCCCCGGGGCACGCGCGGCGGGCGGATCCGGCCCGCCTCGTTCTCACCGGGGACCAGGGGCGGCAGCCGTACCTCCACCAGGTGCGGGGTGAGCGGTTGCCGGCAGCCTCGGCAGGCGAAATAGGCCATATAGGGACATTCTCCCTCATCTTTGCCCGGTCCGCACCGGCAGGGCGAGGCCGCGCCGGTCCCGCTCCCGCGCGGCCCCCGGCGACGAGGACCACGCCCGCCTCGCGGCCGAAGGCGCGGCCCTCACCCTCGACGAGGCCCGCGCCCTGCCCCACCCCGCATCCGCCCGACCCGGGCCCTCCGCGCTCCCGGGCCGTCCCGGCACCACCTGAGCACGCGCCGCCCGGGCGATCCCCGAGCGCGAGCCGTACGGCGTCGCGCGGCTGCGGAGGGCCCGGCGGGGCGTGAGCCGTGCCGCACGCGAGCCGCGCGGTGTCAGGCGGGCGTGAGCCGTACGCGGGTCACTTCTTGGGGACGAGGCAGAGCACGTAGCCCGCGCGGCCGCGCTTGCCCTGCCAGTAGCGCTGGGTGGCGCCGGGGGCGGCGGCGCAGATCCGCTCGTCGGTGGAGAACTCGGTCTCGGTCTTGCCCTCGATCTTGGCCCCGACCGTGAAGACGGCCTTGGGGTCGCTGCACTCGACGACCTTGACCTCGTCCCTGCCCTCGCGCGACATGCAGTCGCCGACCTTGGCGGTCGAGGCGTCGCCGGTCAGGTTCTTGATCACGAACCCGCCGACGCCCACGACGATCAGGCCGACCAGGGCCGCGACGATCCGCAGCGCGACCGTCTTGCCGGCGGACTTCACCGCGCGCGCCCCGCCGCGCCCGCGGCCCGAGTCGGCCGGGGGCTGCCACGGCTGCTGCTGCCCCCCGTACGGCCCGCCCGGTCCACCCGGTCCACCCGGCCCGCCGTAGGGCCCGCCGCCCGGCGCGCCGCCGTACGGCGCCCCGCCCTGGCCGTACGGGTCCTGGGGCGGCCGGGCGTACGGGTCCTGCGGGCGGCCGTAAGGATCGGAGCCCTGCTGCGGCGGCGCGTAGGGATCGCCGCCCTGCGGGGGACGCGCGTACGGGTCCCCGCCCTGGGGACCGCCCTGCGGAGGCTGACCGCCCTGGGGAGGCTGGCCCCCCTGCGGCGGGGGCGCGTACGGGTCCTGGGGACGGCCGTACGGATCACGGCCCTGCTGCGGCCCGTAGGGGTCGCCGCCTGGTTGCGGGCCGTACGGCGAACCGCCCTGCTGCGGCTGCGGCTGGTACGGCTGCTGCGGCGGGGGCTGCTGGGGGTACTGCTGGCCGCCGGGGTGAGGCTGGCCGCCCTGGTTCGGGTACGGAGCCTGCGGCGGGTACGGCTGGCCGGGTGGAGGGTACCCCTGCCCGCCCTGGCCACCCTGCGGCGGGTAGGGCTGCTGCGGCTGGTGCCCCTGCCCCGGAGAGGGCTGGCCAGGTTGCGGCGGGAACTGCGGGGGGTTGGTCATGAGCGTCCTTGAGCCTCAAATCCAAACAAACGCACTAAAGAGCGCACGCTATCGGCCAACCCCCACATCTCGTAACCCGAGTCACTCCCTCGTGACCTTCCCCGCCCGTCCCACCCCCACCACCCGCCCCGCGGCCCCCGCGTCGTACGCCGCCGCGCGGCAGCGGAGCCGCGCGGCGCGGCACGCGGAGGGCCCTCCACCGCCGGGCCGAGGCCGTACGGCATGAGCGGACCAAGCCCCAGGCGGGGCGGCCTCGTTCAGGGCCGAACGCCCGCGAGCGCGGAGCACGTGGGCGGGGCGGCCTCGTCCAGAGCCGAACGTCCGCGAGGGCGGAGCGCGTGGGTGGGGCCGGGGGTCCTAGAACTTGGTGAAGTGGTGGAAGGTCTCGTAGGCGGTGTCGTGGGCGGCGAAGGCCTTCGCCTCGGCGCGTTTGACCGTCAGGTAGGCGCGGGAGCGGAGGGGGCCGAGGGCGGACATGAGGAGGTCGTCGGCCTCCAGGGCGTCCAGGGCCTCGTCCAGGGAGGTGGGGAGGCGGGTGGCGCCGAGCTTGGCGCGTTCGGCCTCGGTGAGGGTGGCGGGGTCCACGGTCATGGGCTCGCCGGGGTCCAGCCCGCGGCGCACCCCGTCCAGGCCGGCGTGGATCACCGCGCCGAGGGAGAGATAGGGGTTGGCGGAGGAGTCGGACGGCTTGAACTCCAGGTTCACCGAGCCCGCGCCGACCGGTGAGCAGATGCGGACGGCGGCCTCGCGGTTGTCCAGGCCGTAGCAGCGGTAGGCGCTCGCCCAGGTCTGGGGCGCGAGGCGGCGGAAGCCGTTCACGGTGCCGCTCGTGAGCGCGGTGAGCGCGGGCAGGTGTTCGAGCAGCCCGCCGATGAAGTGGTACCCGGTCGCCGACAGCCCGTGGCGGTCGCCGGGCGCGCTGAACAGGTTGTGCGGCCCCGCCCGCCCCGACTCGCCCACGTCCCACAGCGACAGGTGCAGGTGAGCGCCGTTCCCCGCCTGGCCCGGGATCGGCTTGGGCGCGAGCGAGGCCCACAGCGTCATCCGGAACGCGATCCCGCGCACGGTCTCCCGGTAGAGCACCTGGTTGTCCGCCGCCCGCAACGCCGCGGCATGCCGGATCGACAGCTCCTGCTGCCCGGGCCCCAGCTCGGGGTAGTAGTGCTCGACCCGCATCCCCTGCGCTTCCAGCGCCCGCATCAGCTTGATCACGTAGTCGTGCGCGAGGTCGAACCCGGTCGTCGAGTAGCACAGGCTGTCGTCCAGCGGCACCAGCCGGTCCGGCCCGCCGGCGGAGTCCGGCAGCCGCCGCCCCAGCGTGAACTCCGGCTCGAACGCCGCCACCAGGGCGTACCCCTCCCGGGCCAGCTCCGCGACCGCGTCCTTCAGGAACGTCCGGGGACACGCCTCCCAGGGCGAGCCGTCAGGCAGGCGCAGGTCGGCCAGCATCGCCGCCGCCCCCGGGGCGTACGGCAGCGGCACGAACGTGGACGGGTCCGGCACGATCCGCACCTCGCCGACCGGACCCAGCCCCTCCACGTCCTGGAGCGTGTCCAGCATCGACATCGCCATCATCGCCACCGTGTGCCCGATCCCGGTGCCGATCCGCTCCGCCAGCCGCGACCGCGACGACGCCTTCCCCCGGATCACCCCACCGTGATCGGCGTACAGGAACCGGATGAGCTCGATCCCCTCGACCTCGGCCCGCTCCAGCACCCGCCGCGCAACCGGATCGATCGCGAGGTCATGCTCCCCATGCCGCTCCCTCATCCGTCAGACGTAACACGAGACCCAGACGAGCGAAAGCGGGCGGGCAGAAACAACCACGTCCCCATCGCGAAAACCTCTCGCTTTTTCCGCTCCTGAGCTTTTCGTACGGCCGGCGCGGCCCCCGACCTTGATCCCTCCACCAGAGGCCGCCTCGGCCAGGCCCGTAGAACCTCGCCGTCCACCCTCGCGGGGGCGCTTCGCCGACGTCGGAGTGGGGGTGTAGCGGCTGTGACGCGGTGCGTAGGCGGGGTGTGGTTGACGTGGGGGTTTGGGGTGGGCGTGGGGAACATATGGGGTGGGTGGGGTGTTGTAGATAGGTACATCGCCCCGCATGTGGGCGATATCGACCGGGGTCTTTGCCCCGGTCTCCGGCGCCGGCCATGACGAGCTGAGAGCGCCGAACCCGGCCCCTCGAATCCCCCCCTTTTTTCGAGGCGCGGCCCGCTTCCCCCGCTTTCCCCCCGTCTCGTAAGGACTGGTTCCGCCATGCGTAAGCGCACCATTGCCACCACCGTCCTGGGTCTGACCCTCACCGCCGGCCTCGGCACCGCCACCGCCGCGTCCGCCGCTGTGGCCCACACCCCCGCCCACGCCCCCGCGCACGCCGCCAAGGCCGCCGCCGCGGCCAAGGCTGTGAAGGGTGAGAAGGCGCTGCTGACCGGGTCCACCAAGGGCTCC
>NZ_QZEY01000062.1 GCF_003594875.1 Bailinhaonella thermotolerans | reverse complement strand
GACGACACGCTCGGTGCCGTTGATGATGAACGTCGCCTTCGGCGTCATGAGCGGGAAATCCCCCATGAACACCGTCTGGCTCTTGATCTCACCGGTGGTGTTATTGATGAACTCCGCCGTCACGAACATCGGGGCGGAGTACGTCATGTCCTTGTCTTTGCACTCCTCGACGGAGTACTTGGGCGGCTCGAACCGGTGATCGCGGAACGACAGGGACATGGTCCCGGAGAAGTCCTCAATCGGACTGATCTCCTCGAAGATCTCCTCGAGACCGGACTGGGCCGGGACGTCCTTGCGCCCGGCCTGGCGAGCCGCCTCTACCCGGCCCTTCCACTTCTCGTTACCGAGCAGCCAATCAAAAGACTCGGTCTGCAACGCGAGAAGATCAGGAACCTCAAGAGGCTCCTGGATACGCGCGAAAGAAACACGGCGGGGACCAGCGGGTACGGCGGAGGCGTTGCGCGAGGCTGCCAACAGATGTCCTTCCGAGGGCTCGCGGCGGACTGA
>NZ_QZEY01000061.1 GCF_003594875.1 Bailinhaonella thermotolerans | reverse complement strand
CATCAGACCATCACAACCCGACCACCAGATCCACATCCACCGATCCACAAAACACGCCCTAGGTGCGGGCCGGTCCCAGGGCGGCAACCGTTTCGCGGCGGGCGCCGCAGGGGTGTCCGCGAGCGCTGCGGGCCGTAAGGGTCGTGACTGGGCGACCGGGACATTGCCCTCTCGCCGCACCGTCACCGGGCGGTATCGCCAGGTCGCTGAGAGGGTGTCAGCGGGTTGGGGGAAGCTCGCCGAGCAGCCCCTGGGAAGCGAGCCAGTCACGGTCGAGGAAGCGGCCGGTGAGCCGCCCCATGATCACTAAGTACTGATCCAGTTCCGCCGCCAGTGACGTTGTTGGAGTGTATTTTATGTCCTCCCAGTACGGGCTGTACTCCTCGTAAGGGAAGATTTCCCCGGCGCTTACCCCGTCGATTGCGTAAGTGAGCGGTTCTATCTCTTCGACCAGCTTGACGATCTGGAAAACGCGATGGCCTCCGAGGCTGAGTTCCTCCGCGGACAACATGAGCCCGCCCGTGAGAGTCAGAATGTGAGTCCAGGTGGG
>NZ_QZEY01000060.1 GCF_003594875.1 Bailinhaonella thermotolerans | reverse complement strand
GCACCTCCTCGCCGCCCGCGTGCGACTCGTGCCACATCCGCTCCACCTCGGCCGCGAAGAGCCGGGCCGCCTGCGCGAGTTCCTGCGCGAAGACGACCGTCGAGTACTCCACCCGACCGGCGTTGAGCGTGACCTTCATCGAGGCGTGCCCCGCCGCCACCTCCAAGATCGGAGTCCGCGCCGGGTAGATCAGGCAATCCGCCCGGCCCCGCCCGTCCACGTGCAGCGAGGTCATCTGCCACGACCCGTTGAACCGGCTCATGCCGCCGCCTCCTTACCGGTCGCCGCGTGCGGACGAGCGCCGGCCTTGGCCGCGCGCACGGCCTGAGCCTTGATCGAGTAGGCCAGCCGGTTGTTCCCGTTGACCCACGGCGTCACGGTCATCCCGTCGAACTCCACCGGCACGAACGGAGCCCCGCCCGAGTCCGGCAACACCGGCTGAACCGGCGCGATGAGCTTGACCTTGACCGTCTTGTCCCGCGCCTCGGGGTCGGCGTCCAGCACCTCGACCTGCCACAGCAGCTCACCGGTCGCCGCGTCCCGCCCCTGCACGAACCGGTCCCGCGTCGAGGCGTCGAAGTCCCGCACCGGCTCGACCTGCCCTACCGCGTAGCACCCGTGCGGGAACACCTGCCCGAAGTGCACCGGGATCGC
>NZ_QZEY01000006.1:352479-352791 GCF_003594875.1 Bailinhaonella thermotolerans | reverse complement strand
CGGTGAGGGTCAGACCCAGGACGGTGGTGGCAATGGTGCGCTTACGCATGGCGGAACCAGTCCTTACGAAGACAGAGAGAAGGAAGACGGCCCGAGCACCCCCCGGGGGTAAAGCCCGCCTCAGGGCGCGGCTACGGCACGCGGCGGGTCACCCGCACGGGTTGGAGACAAGAGGGGTTCGCCCACGAGAAAGGCCGGGGCGGGGGCCGGGTTCGGCGCTCTCAGCTCGTCATGGCCGGCGCCGGAGACCGGGGCAAAGACCCCGGTTCGATATCGCCCACATGCGGGGCGATGTACCTATCTACAACACCC
>NZ_QZEY01000006.1:346783-352469 GCF_003594875.1 Bailinhaonella thermotolerans | reverse complement strand
CTCGTCATGGCCGGCGCCGGAGACCGGGGCAAAGACCCCGGTCGATATCGCCCACATGCGGGGCAATGTACCTATCTACAACACCGCACCCACCCCATATGTTCCCCACGCCCACCCCAAACCCCCACGTCAACCACACCCCGCCTACGCACCGCGTCACAGCCGCTACACGCCCCCACTCCGACGTCGGCGAAGCGCCCCCGCGGCGGCGACCGGCGAGGTTCTACGGCCCGGCCGAGGCGGCTTCTGGTGGAGAGATCAAGGCCGGGGCGGCGCCAGCCGTACTGACACGGGGATGCAGAAAGCCCCTCTCCGTGGTGCTGTGGAGAGGGGCTTTGAGCTGCGGAGGCTCGGGGATTTGAACCCCGGATGGGCGGTAAACCCAAACCGCATTAGCAGCTCGGGTCACCCCCGTCCCGATCAATCCCACATGGACCAACGGGCCTCCTCGATCTCTCCTGAACGACGTCGAACGGGAGAGGACTGCAACTAGAGCTGCAACTAGGCTTCCGGCTGGTGGTGGCCGTCATGGGCTCGGGCGGCATCGGCTACGACGGTCACTCCCGGCTCTTCAACGGTATGGACCGACCTCCGCGCCATCGCACAGGCCATGCATCCTCGCCCGCCAACGGCCTTGTCCAACGCGCACATCACGGCGGCGAGCCGCGCCTCGTCGGCACGTGAGAACCGGCGTACGGACGAGCCGCCCGCGAAGTGCTCACCCACCATGTAGATGTGGTCGCGGATGACCTCGGCGGTAGCCACATCGAGCCTTAGCACGACCTCTGTCATGCAGCGAGGCTACTTCGCCCAACTGGCTGAAAGCCGCACACCTTGCCTGCCTGATCTTCCCGTCGCCGTCGTCCCACCCGCAGGGGAGCGGGCCAGGGGGCAGGGGTCAAGGTGGAGCGCCCCACCGGACGAACGACCTTGACCCCTGCCTCCTGGTCTGCTCGGCTCTGCCTGAGACGCCGGCGACGGGACGATCAGGCACCCCAGCCCCACGAGACCTCCGGGCTACAAAGAGGATCATCCCGGAGCCGGAGCGCCTCCGCCGGAGGCGTATGTCACTCGATGATGGTGTGCAGGAGAGCGACGAGCGCCACGCCCGTAGCGATTCCGCTGGCTACGTTTGCACTGGTCACGCCTACCAAGACACCGAGCGCTGTGGCAATGGACAGGATGAGCGCCCACCTCTGGGGGAAGCGCGCGGGGGCCTGGTTGGCGGGCTCGGGGTTATTCCGGCGCGTTTTACGGAATAAGCTGTGCATGGAACGTCCTTTTGCAGGCAAGCGGGACGTGAGAACGGCTCCCTGTTGGCGCAGGGGGCCGTTCGCTTGCGATCGGCCCCGCCGCTCCCACCAGACCCATTGTGGACCATGCGCGCGTCAACGAGTGCGCCTTGGCTCTGGAGTACTCTGTGCGGCACCTTCGCCACCTGCGCAAATGCTCCAGGCTTAGGAAGAAGTAATTAGCGAGTATCAGAAACTCTCGGTTATTTCGCGAATACTCGGCGGGGATCCGTAGCTTTGACCTCGACAGATCGTTCGGCTCTCCCTTGCGGCCCCCAACTCTGCCTGCGTCACGAGCATCCGAGTATCTCCAGAGTATGAGCCGAGAATCTCCTTGTAACGATTCGGCCTCGGTGGAAGGTGCGGCCGGAGCTGGCCGCGCGCGAGAACGGCCCCCAGGCCGCACGCGCAGCGTGCGGCCGGGCGAGGGCCGCGCGGCGGCGCTTGCGCCGCCGCCCTTGATGTCTAAAAGGTCAATTCGGCAGGGCTCGCGGGGTCGTGGTCTTGGGCGCTAGCGTCGCGGTGTGAGCGATGAAGGTCAGGAAACGCGCTGGGTCGTGCATGGCGAGCGGCTGATCTACGACAACCGGTGGGTACGGCTCGCGCTGGTGGACGTGGAGCTGCCGGACGGGGATCGGTTCGAGCATCACGTGGTGCATCTGGACCGAGCGGCGATCATGGCGATTCTCGATGACAGTGACCGGGTGCTGATGATGTGGCGGCACCGGTTCGTGTTCGACCGGTGGGGATGGGAGCTTCCCGGCGGGCTGATCGACGCCGGCGAGGACGCCGAGGCGACCGCCGTACGGGAGGCCGAGGAAGAGACCGGGTATCGGCCCAAGGGCGTACAGCATCTGGTCACCTTCCAACCGATGGTCGGGATGGTGGACTCCGAGCACGTGATCTACATGGCGCGGGGCGCGGAGAAGATCGGAGAGCCGATCGAGGTCACGGAGGCTCAGCGGCTGGCGTGGATTCCGCTCGCGGATGTGCCCGACATGATCGCTCGGGGCGAGATCTGGAACTCGGGCACGCTGGTGGCGCTGCTGTACCTGCGGGATCGGCTCAACTCAGGGACCGTCTAGCGGCGCGTGCGAGGCCTTCGATCCGGTGGCGCTGCCGGGTGGAGCCCGCGGTGGTGGCGAGGTCGCGGGCGCGGGTGATGTGCTCGCGGGCCTCGTCGGCCTGGCTGGACACGAGCAAGGCGTGAGCGAGGTCGCAGCGTAGGGCGGCCTCGGCTCGCTGGCTGAAGGTGCTGTCCTTGGCGGCGAGGGCCGTGCGCAGGTCGGTGATGGTGCTGGTGTCGGCGAACCTGACCAGGCAGTTGCCGCGCCAGCGGGCGAGGTGGGCGGCGCTGAGGGTGAGATACGGCAGGGCCGGGTCGGCGTCACCGGCCGGTAGGGCTCGCTCGGCGTGCTCCAGGGCCGTACGGCAGGTCGCCTCGTCGCCCAGAACGGCGGCGGCCTCGGCCTCGGCCGCCGCGAGCCAGCATTGCAGGCGGCCGGGTAGACGGTTGCGGTAGCCGGCGTTCAGGTCCTGGAGGAGTTCGACGGCTTCGGCGGGACGGCCGAGGTCGATGAGCACGTACGCCTGCTCGCCGCTGACGTGGGCCAGTACTGAGAGGTCTTCGGCCTCGCGCGCGGCGGCCTTGGCGCGCTCGTAGTGCTCCCAGGCGTCGGCCAGGGCGCACATGTCGATGGCGTGCCAACCGGCCAGTGAGGAGGTCTCGGCCAGGACGCGGGCGAGGGCTCGGCGCACGCCGGGCCGTACTCCATGCCGTAGGGCGGTCTCGACCTGGTTCACATGGGCACGGAGCTTGTCGGCGAGGGCCGGCGCCCCAAGTCGGCGGTCCAGGCGGCGCAGTTGGTCGGTCTCGGTCGCCATCAGCTCGGCCAGGGCCAGGTCTATGGAGGACGCGGCGTTGAGCCGGGCGCGCAGTTCCTCGTGCTGGGCGTGCCGGGCCTCCTCCTCGGTGTTGCGCTTGGCGATCTCGGGGTGGAGTGGGGCCAGTCCGAGCAGCATGCGCGCGTCGTCGGGGAGGCCGAGGGCATCGGCGATTGTCTCGATGACGTCGAATTTGTTGATTTGCACGCGGCTGTTCTTGTACTGGCTGATCCGGCCCTGAGGAATGCCGGTCATGGCGCTGAGCTGCGTCTGCGTCACGCCGTACTTGGCGGCGAGTTCGAAGAGCGCGCCGAAATCGCGTCGGCGCAGGACGTCGCGTACTTCGTCCTGGTGCCAGACCCATTCGGGAAGGCGGATGGGCTCGAACGCTGATCCGGGCATCGGGGTGCCTCCGTGCGCGGGGTCTCGCCGGTTGAGTCCAGCCTGAGGGGCCGTATCTCATCGTGCAATATCAGCGTGGAATAGGCGCGGAAGACGCGGATGCCGATTCTGGCTCCATGGACGAGCGGCGGACGGACAACGGCGAGGACTGTCGGCACTGCGGCGGACGGGGCTGGAAGCTCGTGACGGCGCGCAAGCTGGTCACGGGCATGTTCCTCTCCGGTGGTGGGAGCGTGAGCACACCGGCGACCTGTCTCTACTGCGGCAGTGAGCCCCGATGAGCTCGGAACCGGTGCGGTTCGAGTGGGAGGTCTTCTACAGCCACCAGGGCGAGCAGAAGCTAGGCCCCTGCGGCGTGAACGTCTTCCAGGCGACCGCGATGGATCAGCTCCGTACGGCTCTCAGGCGCTTCCCGCCGGACGCCGAGGCGTGGGGTCGGATCTGTAAGCGGGTTTACGACCACAACGCCTTTCCGCCGGAATGCTCCCGCTACGAGGTGTGGCGCGCGGAACTGGACGCCGCCGGCTCGGTGCGGTGGCAGATCGTCCAGAAAACGACAGATCAGGAGGTCGCCGCAAGCGGCAGGACGAGAGGGAACGGCAATGGGGACGAATGATCCCGGAGCCGCGATTCAGGCGCTTCGGGAGGCGCTGGCACAGCGGGGAGTGCCGACCGAGGATCGCAACGCACGGGTCTACGAGGATTCCGCGACGCTCTGGCTCGCGCCCGCGCTGGTCGTGGATGTCATGGCCGGCGGATACCAATGGATCGACGGCGATTTCCACCGGGAACCGTTCGTGAACGTGGAACTGGTCGCCAAGCTGCTCGCGGCCGCGATGCCGAAGACCCGGGAGGACTACTGCCTTCGTGAGCTGGCACGGAGGAACCCAGGGTGGAGGTACAGCCGGGATGAGAACGGCTTCCGTGCCGTACGGCGGGGCGAACCCTCCCCGGTCCTCCGGAAGGCCGGCGGTCTCACGGAGGTGTATCGGCCGACTCTGCACGAGTTCATCACTGCCCTGAACGAGCAATTCCTGATCGCCCATCTCCTTCGCGAGGGCTGAGCTCGGCGAGGAGACCCTTCCCGGGGCGGCGGAACCCCCCACATCGCCTGCACGTAGTGGGGGGTTCTGTCATGCGGCGGGGAGGAGGCGACGGAACGGGGTTTCTGGGGAAGTCGGGTTCCTCCTTGATGAGTCGGGCGCTAGTGTGCTTGTGCGGTCGAGTGGTAGACCAGGAGGAGGTATGGGTGGGATGGACTTCGCTCCCCCCAAGTACGCGCAGGTGGTCACGGCGATCAGCCAGCGAATCGAGTCAGGCGAGTACGCGCCGGGGGACCTGCTGCCCTCGGAGACCCAGCTCGTCCGCGAGTTCGGCGTAGGCCGTACGACAGTGGTCCGGGCTCTCCAGATCCTCGCCATGCAAGGGTGGATCGAGCGGGAGCACGGCCGGGGGTCCTTCGTGAAGGGGGTGCCGGCGCGGTTGGGCGAGCGTAGCCGTACCGGTCTCGGCATCCTCGACCAGGCGGAGACCGAGGCGGAGATCCTGCGCGTCGAACGGGAGCCGCTTCCCCGGCACGTGGCGGCCCTGATGAAGGTGGAGGCCCGGACTCCGGCCCTCGTACGGCAACGCCTCGTCCGGCAGTCGGGGAACCCGATCGCCCTGGAATCGCTCTGGCTGCCGCTGGAGGTCACCTACGGCACGGACCTGGACAAGGCAGACCGCCTGCGGACGGGAGTCCGCCAGCATCTCCAGGCGATCAAGCAACTCCGGTTCGACCACATCGCCGAACGGCTCACCGCGCGACATCCCAGCACGGAGGAACAGGAACGGCTCGGTCTCGACGCGAACGCTCCGGTACTCGGCCTTCTCGCCACCGTCTACGACGCGGCCGGGGAAGTGCTGGCCGTGGCCGACATCTGCCTGCCCGGTGAGCTGCACGAACTCGAAGACGTCTATCCCGTTACCTAGTCGTTATAGAAGCCGCTCGCTTATCCACTTGTCCGGACGAGTGAGCGGCTTTACTGTAAAAGTACTTGATCGGACGAGTGGACGACCGCTCAAAGGTACGTCCCAGAAGGAGGTGAGGCGAGATGGCTCTTCGAGGG
>NZ_QZEY01000006.1:0-346773 GCF_003594875.1 Bailinhaonella thermotolerans | reverse complement strand
CCCGCCTACGCACCGCGTCACAGCCGCTACACCCCCACTCCGACGTCGGCGAAGCGCCCCCGCGGCGGCGACCGGCGAGGATTCACGGCGTCGGAAGGGGCGGCTTCGAGGGGGCTCAGCGACGATGGAGCAGAACCCAGCGGTGAGGGACGCGAACAGGCCTGCCCAGCCGAGGGCGCCGGGCCCCGCTTGTTCGGGAGGTAACCCCACGAGGTCCTGCGCGGACCACCTGGTCGATCATCGAACCCGCTGGGCCATCGCGGCGATTCCGTCGAGCAGGGCGCGCAGGCCGAGGTCGAAGGCGTTCGCCGCCGCCTCCGCCGGGCTGCGGTTGAAGCCGCCGTCATGCCAGGCCTGTTCGATCGCCGGGTATCGCGCGGGGTCGAAGATGGTTTCCCAGAACACCTGGCGGGCGGCCCACCAGTCTTCGTCGGACTGGCCGCTGACCCGTCCAGCATGGGTGTGTTCGGCGAGGGTGGCCGCGGCGGCGTCGACGAAGGTGACGATGGAGTCGCTCGCCGCGGACGTCTCGGCGGCGGACAGCCCGAGCGTGGACAGAGCGGCCAGCAGGAAGTCGGACCTGGCGAGCAGTCCGGGGCCGAGGGGTGGCCGCACGGTCGACACGTTACGTAGCCATGGGTGGCGTTCGTGCAGGGCCATGTTCTGTTTCGCGTAGTGCTCGATCTGGTCGCGCCACGAGCCGGATCGGGTCAGGTCGAGTTCCCGCCAGGCGGAGTCCACCATCAGGTCGACCAGTTCGGCCTTGCCGGGCACGTGGGTGTACAGCGTCATCGTGCCGACGCCGAGGGAGGCGGCGAGCCGGTCCATGGTCATGGCGGCGAGTCCGTCCCGGTCCGCCAGGGCCATCGCGGCGGCGACGATCTTGTCCAGGGAGACCTTGGGTGGCCGGCCGCGGCCCGAGCGGGCCTGCGGGGAAGGCCAGAGCAGGCGCAAGGTCTGCCGAGGATCTCCGTCGCCGCTGCGTTCCATCAAGCCTCCCGTTTCCCGTATATCGTACGGTATTGCTTATCCGTAGGACGTACGGAAATGGAGGACGCGCATGCGAGTGCTGGTGACCGGGGCGACCGGGAACGTGGGGCGGCCACTGACGGCAGGCCTGGTCGAGGCCGGGGTTCAGGTGCGGGCGCTGACCAGGGACCCGGGGCGGGCCCGACTGCCCGCCGCGGAGGTCGTGCAGGGAGATCTCACCAAGCCGGAGACCGTGCCGTTGGACGGCGTGGACCGGATGTTCCTCTTCCCGGAGCCGTCCACGGCCAAGGAGATCGCCGAACGTGCCAAGCGGGCGGGTGTTCAGCGGATCGTCGTGCTCTCATCGGGGGCGGTGACCGGCGGTTTCGACACGACATTCCATCCGCCGGTCGAACGGGCGGTCCAGGAATCCGGCCTGGAGTGGACACACCTTCGGCCGGGCGAGTTCGCGGCCAACAAGCTCGCGCTGTGGGGGCCGTCGATCCGGGCCGAGCGGCTGGTGAGGGACGCCAATCCGGACGCGGCCTGGTTTCCGGTGCACGAGCGGGACGTCGCCGACGTGGCGCTGAAAGCCCTGCTGGAGGAGGGGCATCACGGCAAGGCGTACGACATCAACGGTCCGGAGTTGATCAGCCTGCGCGACCAGGTCCAAGCCATCGCCGACGCGCTCGGCGAACAGGTCAGGTTCGAGGAGGTCACTCCCGCTCAGGCGCGCGAGATCTACCTGAAGATCGGAGGATTCGCCGCCGAGGCCGCGGACTTCCTGCTGGGGTTCACCGATTACGATGGCAATCCGGCCGATCCGGCCGAGGTCAAGGACTTCGATCCGAGTGTCCTGGGCCCGTTGCCCACCGCGCAGGCCGTGACGGGCAGGCCGCCGCGGACGTTCGCGCAGTGGGCGCGGGATCATGTCGAGGACTTCCGCTGAGAGAACCGGGCGCGGTTCAGGCCGACCAGAGCGGCCGTCCCGTCCATCCCAGCCACGCGGACGTGGCGGCCGGGGCCGGTCGGCCGACATCCGGACGAAGCGCGGCCATGACGGCGCCCTGCCCCGTCCGGCATGGCTGCTCCTCCCGGACTTCTTGACCACCAAGATCGTCGCTTACGGTGCGGGTAGCCTGCTGTCCTTCCAGGGGCTCCGACTCGGTCTGGCCCTCACCCCGGCCGTCGTCGCCGGAGCGTGGCTGGGCAGAAGAACCGTCGCCCGGATGAACGCGCGGGTTGGACCCGGGCGAAGCCGAGGTGATCGGACGCGGCGACGACGTCGGCCGCAAGGGTGCCGATGCGGTAGTCGCCGGACCACCCGCTCTCGCCGTGACCTCGGGACCGAGATCGGGGGCGGAGTCGGCCGGGAAAGGAAACACCCAGCCCCTGAGACCGCGAGGCTGGGTGGATGAGAAGCGAATGATCTGAAAGAAGAGATGGAGAAGAGAAGAATTCACTCCCTGCGGCCGGTGAAGGCGACGGTGACGCCGAGGCCGATCATCGCCAGGCCGCCGGCGCCGCCCAGCATCGCCATGCGGCGGGGCGAGCGCCCGAGCCAGGTGCGCGCCCCGCTCGCCGCCACTCCCCAGGCGGAGTCGCAGAGCAGCGCGATCACGCCGAAGACCAGCCCGAGCACCAGCATCTGCGCCGGCACGTGCCCGCTCCCGCGCTCCACGAACTGGGGCAGCACGGCCGCGAAGAACAGCAGCGTCTTGGGGTTGGTCACGCCCACCACGAACCCGTCCCGCAGCGCCCGCCACCCTCCGGCGCTCCCCGCGACCGCCGCCAGCGCGTCCAGCCCCGCCTTCCCCCGGGCCATGAAGGCGCGGACGCCGAGGTAGACGAGGTACGCCGCCCCGGCGAACTTGAGCACGGTGAACGCCACGAGGGACCGCTCGACGACGGACCCGACGCCGAGCGCCACCGCCGCCGCGATCGCCACGAGCCCCAGCGTGTTGCCCACGACGGACAGCAGGGCCACCCGCCTCCCATGGGCCAGGGCCCGTCCCACGACGAACAACACGCTGGGCCCGGGAATCAGGATGATCACGGTGGCCGCGGTCACGAATGCCAGAAAACGCTCCGGAGAAACCATGCGCGAACGCTAATGACGCCCCTCCGCGAGCCGCCACCGAATATCCGCCCGGCCCGCCGCGCCCAGGCGCGTCCGGCCGGGGTGCGACCCGTGGGCGGGCGCTCGGCGAACGCCCGCGGACACCACCGGGGCGGGGCCACGCGCCCCCGGTCCGGCGGGGGCGGCCGAATCTGTCGGTGGTCGTCTTTAACGTCCCCGGTGTGACGAGCGCGACGCAGGCGTACTCCTACGCCGGACCCTCCATGTTGTCCGAAGGCCACCTCGGCCTCTCCACCTCCGGTGGCACGACCACCAAGGGCTTCCTGGCCCACCCCCGCTTCTTCAGCGGGGTCGTGACCAGGCCCGCCGCCGCCGCGGCCGGTCTGCTGGCCGTGGCCGACGTGGCGCTGGCCCGCTACCACCAGCCCCGGGCGTCCGGCTGGTCGCGCGACCCGGTGGTCACGTGCGACGGGGACCGGCTGCGGTTCGAGTCGTTCTCGGCCTGCGGCGGGGTGTACTCCCGGCTCGACGTGCTCGGCGGGGCCCTCGACGGCGAGGTGTTCGAGCGCGGCACCACCAACGTGGACGTCAACAACCCGCTGCGCGAGGCGCTGGCGCGGGTGGGCGGCCGGGACTCGCTGCACCTCGGGGTCGGCCCCGACGAGCTGACCGTGACCACGACGGACGGCGCGGTCGTGGAGAAGAAGGTGCCGCTGCCCGAGCGCTGGCTGCGCGGCTTCGCCGAGGTTCAGGTGATCGCCGCGAGGTTCGACCTGCGCGCCGAGCTGGCCGCCCCGCAGGCCGTGCGGTTCCTGCGCTCCCTGCCCCGCCGGGGCACCCTGTGGGTCACCCCGGCCGGCCGCGACCTGCGCCTGACCTCGGGCCCGCCCGGCGTCTGCGTCGCGAACCCCGCCCGGCTGGCCACCATGCTCCCGCTGCTGCGCTTCGCCAAGGGGCTGAAGGTGTACGGCCCGGCGGACGGCTCCCAGTGCAGCGCGTGGGAGCTGGAGCTGCCCGGCATGCGCTACACCCTCGCGCTCTCCCCGGAGACCTGGCGCGGCTTCTCCGGCGAGGGCGCCGTGCTCGACGACCTGTCCACCGACGAGGCCGCCGACGACGCCGACCTGGTGGGCGCGCTCCTCAACTTCGAGCCGTCGGTGGAGCTCGGCCTCCTCGCCGACCGGTCGGGTCTCCCGCTGCCCCGCGTCCGCGCCGCCCTGACCCAGCTCGGCGTGGCCGGCCGGGTCGGATACGACCTGTCCGAGGCCGCCCACTTCCACCGCGAGCTGCCGTACTCCCGCGAGGGCGTCCGGTCCCTGAACCCCCGCCTCACCTCGGCCCGGGCCCTGGTGGAGTCCGGCGCGGTCACCCTCACCGGGGACGACACCGCCGACGTCCGCTCCGGCGGCGACCTCAAGCACGTCACGATCACCGCGGGCACGTGCACCTGCCCCTGGTGGTGGGACCACCGGGGCTCCAGGGGCCCGTGCAAGCACGTCCTCGCCGCGAGGATCGCGTCCCGCAGGGAGGTCCCGGACGCCGACCCGGCCACCCCGGCCGACGCCCCGGCGTGACGGGCGCCCCGCCTCACCGGCGCGTCACGGCCAGGTCGCGGCGGGCGGCGTCACCGCGCGGTCGCCGTACGGCCGGGCGCCGCGGGCGGGGGTCACGGGGCGTGGACGGGGGTGCGGCCGGTCACCGGGAGGTCGTCCAGGGTGGGCACCACGATGTGGGCGCCGCGGGCCCGGAGGGCCTCGGCGGTCTCCTCCGGGGCGATGCCGATGACCAGGGCGAATCCGCCCCGGCTGCCGGCCTCCACGCCGGGGGCGGCGTCCTCGACGATCGCGGCGTGGTCCGGGGGCACCGCCAGGCGGCGGGCCGCCTCCAGGAACAGGGCGGGGTCGGGCTTGCCGGGGAGGCGGAGGCGGGCGGCCTCCACGCCGTCCACGCGGGTGTCGAACAGGTGCGCCACCCCGGCGCAGGACAGGATCTCCGCGCAGTGGCGGCTGGCGGAGACCACGCCGGTCCGGGCGCCCCGGTGGCGGAGTTCGCAGACCAGGCGGATGGTCTGGGGGAACGCCGCCACGCCGTACCGGCGGACCTGCTGGAGGAAGTAGCCGTCCTTGGCGGCGCCGAGGCCGTGCACCGTGGGGCTGCCCGGCGGGTCGTCGGGGGAGCCCTCGGGCAGGTCGATGCCGCGCGAGCGGAGGAACTCCCGCACCCCGTCGTGGCGCTCGCGGCCGTCCACGTGGCGCAGGTAGTCCTCGCGGATGTCGAAGGGGACGAAGGGGCGGTCGAGCCCGCGCAGGAACTCGTCGAACACCCGCTTCCAGGCGGCGGCGTGCACCCGGGCCGAGTCCGTGACGACGCCGTCGGTGTCGAATATCACCGCGTGGATCCGGGTCAGGTCGATGTGCTCGCGCATGGCGCCTCCCTTGGCCGTGCGGGCCGCGTACCCGCCATCACACCGCGTCGGCCCGCCACTTTCCAGTGCCCCGCCGTACGGCGTTGCATCGCCGGTGACGCGTAACGGGGCATACCGCCGCGAAGTGGTGGGGGCGGGGCGGGGTTCGCCCCGCGCGAAGCGCCGCGCGGGCCGGGATCGGGCGGACTACGGTCGGAGCATGATCGACACGTGGGATCCGGAGTCCGCCGGGGTGCTGCGGCTGCCCTCGGGGCGGCTGGTCCGGGGGCGCGGGCTGCGGCGGCCGCGCCCCGCGGGGCCGGAGCCGGAGTTCGCGGCGTATCTGCTGGGGAAGCGGCCGGAGGCCGTCCCGTGGGAGGCGCGGTGGGTGCGGTGGCCGGACTTCTGGCTGCCCTCCGACCGCGACGAGTTCGCCGAGGTGATGCGGGAGGCGTGGCGGCGCTCCGCCGGCGAGCGGGTCGAGGTGGCGTGCGGCGGCGGGGTCGGCCGCACCGGCACCGCCCTGGCCTGCCTCGCCGTGCTCGACGGGGTGCCCCGCGAGCGGGCGGTCGCCTACGTCCGGGAGCACTACGCCCCCCGGGCCGTCGAGACCCCCTGGCAGCGCCGCCTCGTCCTCCGCTTCTCCTGACCCCGCGATCACGTACGGCCCGGGGCCCGCTCGTACGGCCGGCGGCCGGGCCCGCTGCTCGTACGGCCGGCGGCCGGGTCTGCTCGCCCACCGGTCAGCCGGGGAGGCGGGCGGCCAGGGTGTCGAGGCGGGACTGGATCTCCATGAGGCGCCGGCGGAGGTCGGCCACGTCGCCGCGGTTGGCGCTCTCCTCCTCGGGCTTGAGCCGGACGAGGATGGTGCCGCCGGGGGAGATGAGCATCTCGCGGACCTCGTTCACGCTGTCCGCGCCCTGGCGGTGGGCGGCGGCCACCACGTCCCCGTGGCGCAGGCCCAGCCGCAGCAGGGCCTTCCTGTCCACCCGCCCGTTCTTGATCAGCGCGGTCGAGGTGCCCTCGAGCCACCGGTTGAGACGGGGGTACCGCTGGGAGACGACGAGGCCGGCCCGCACGATCAGGCTGTTCGCCCCGATCAGCACCGCCGCGCCCAGCACCCCGCCGACGAGCGAGTCGTCGTCGCCGATGACCGCGTTCTGCACGACGTTGGACAGCAGCAGCATCACCACGAGGTCCAGGGTGTTGAGCTCGGCCAGGTCCCGCTTTCCCGCCACCCGCAGCAGGATGACGATCGCCCCGTAGACGAGCACCGTGCGCAGGACCTTCTCCAGCGTGGGGACGTCGAGGGCGAACATGTCGTGCCACATGCCCCCCGGTCTACCCCGCCGCGCGCCCCCGTCCCGCGCGCCGCGCCGGAGCGCCCGCCGCTTCGCCGTACGCCGGTCGCGCGCCGGAGCGTCCCCGCTTCGCCGTACCCGCCGTGACATCTCACCGCAGGTCTGTCTTGCCTCGTCAAAGCGGGTGGATCGGCGCGGCGGCGGTGTGAGCGGGCCGGGCGGGGGTAGCGGGTACATAGGGGGTGACGCGCGTGCGGCATGTCGCGTTCGTGATCGACAGTGACGCCTACGGCGGCGCGGCGGCCCACACCGGCCTGCTGGCCCGCCACCTGCCGGGGGACGCCCGCCGCACCATCGTCGCGAGCGAGCCGGTCGCCGCGCTCGTGCGCGACGCGGTGGGCCGCGCCGCGGAGGTGATCACCGTCCCCCTGACCCGGGGCCGCGAGACCGCCCCGGCACTGCTGCACACGCTCCGCGCGCTCGCGCCCGACGTCGTGCACGTCAACCTGATCGATCCCGGGTCCAACACCGCCGCGCTCGCGACCGCGACCCGGGTCGCGCCCACCGTGGCGACCCTCCACATGACGGGGGCGCTCCCGGTGACGCTGGCCGGGGCCTACCGCGACGTCGCGTTCGCGACCGCGCCGTCCGTCGAGGTCGCCGCCCAGCTCCGGCTGCTCCTGCCCGGCCAGCGCGTCGTGCGCGTCCGCAGCGGCGTGGACCTGCCGCCCTGCCCCGTGCCCACCCGCGACGAGCACCCCGTGGTGATCGGCGCGGTCGGGCGGCTCACCCCGCGCAAGGGCTTCGACGTGCTGCTGGAGGCCGTCGCCCGGATGATGGCCGGGTCCGGCCCGCCGTTCCGGGTCGCGATCGCCGGGGCGGGGCGCGAGGCGGAGAACCTCGCGCGCGAGGCCCGCTACCTGCCCGTCACGTTCTTCGGCCACATCCGCGACGTGCCCGCGCTGCTGCGCGGCGTGGACGTGTTCTGCCTGCCGTCGCGGCACGAGTCGCTCTCGCTGGCCCTGCTGGAGGCCATGGCCCACGGCCTGCCCTGCGTGACCACCCCCGTCGGCGACACCGTGTCCGAGGTACGGCGGGCGGCGCTGGTCGTGCCGCCGGACGACCCGCCCGCGCTCGCCGCCGCGCTGCACCGGCTCTGCTCCGACCCCGGCCTCCGGCTCGAACTGGGCCTGCGCGCCCGCGACCGCGCCGTGGAGGCGTTCGACGCCCGCCGGATGGCCGCGGAGACCGCCGCCCTGCTCCGCCACGCCGCCTCGTCCCGCCGCCCCTCCCCGGCGCGCCGGGCCCGCCGCGCCGCCAGACGCCCGGGCCAGCCCGACCGTCCCGACACCAGCACCGGCCGCGCCTGACCCCACCCGCCCCGCCGGGCCGTTCGCCCCCCCGGGTGGCCGGGAACGGCGGGGTCCCGGCTCGCGAGGCGGGCCGCCCAGCGGGGGAGTGCCTGGCGGTTCGCCTCGGCCGTCCGGCCCTTCCCGTGGCCGGACGGCTCAGGCTGGGGCGGTCACGCGTAGAGGGTGGCGCGGGCGGAGTCGGCCATGGCCCGGGCCACGCGGGCGGCGGGGGCGGTGAGTTCGGTCTCGATGGCGAGGATCTCCGCGCTGTCGGACCAGACGCGGGGCTCGCTGGGGGGCATCCGCGTGACCGCTGGATGCGCGCGTGGGTCGGGGGGCGGGTGTCGTCCACGCGGGTCCTCTCGCGGCGGGCGAGGCGGCGCAGGCGCTCGCGCCCGGACTCCGGGATCTCGGCCAGGGCGGCGGTTTTCCGTCTATGTCAGGAGGCGCGCGGCGGGGCGGGGGCGGCCCGGCCGGGACGCCGCGGGGGCCTTGGGCGGCCGGGACGGGCCCGGGCCGGAGGAGGCCCGGGCCCGCCCGCCGCGGATCGCGCGGTCAGCGGCGGCGGCCGCTGAGCGTCTTGCGCCAGTGGAAGCCGCCCGGCAGGTTGACGGACAGCGTGCGGCGGCCGTCGGCCGTGCGGGTGACGCGGAAGGCCCGGTTGCCCCAGCTATGGCCGACGCCTCGGCGGGACAGGTTCAGGCGGAACGGGCCGAATTTGATGGATTTGCGGTAACTCAAGCCCATCGGATTCCTCCTTGGGATATCACGACCGGGCTTTACCCTTTTTATGCGGGTTTATAGGGATCAGTAGTGTCGCCAGCGGTCATACGGGCGCCGGTGGCCGCCGAACGTCTTGCCGACGTGGAAGCCGCCCGGCAGCCGGACGGACACGTGGCGGCGGCCGTCGGGCGTGGTCGTGACCTGGAACCGCCGGTTGCCGAAACTGTGCCCGACCCCGTGCCGCGACAGGTTCACCCGGAACGGGCCCACCCGCAACGTCTTCCGGTAGTGCCAGCCCATGCCCCCTCCTTCGTCGTGGGCAGCTCTGCCTGGGAAAACGACTGGCCGCGCCGCCCGGTTCCCCACGCCGCCCGGCCCCCGCCCCCACAGGCCCGGCTCCGCCCGGATCCCGATCCCCGGCGGGGCCCGGCCACAGTTGCCCGGCGGCCACGCCGGCCACGCCGGCCACGGTGGCCCGCTCGCCCAGGCGGCGGCCGTCAGCCGCGCGCTCCGTCCTCCGCGGCTCCGTCTCCCACCGCCCTGGCCGAGGCCGGGCCGCGCTCCGCCGTACCGTCGGCGGCCGGGTCGCCGCTCACGCCGTCGGCGCGCCGGGCGGGACGTCCGGCCGGGCGGAGGCGCAGGAGCCGCCAGGCGGTGACCGCGGCCAGCGTCAGCGCGGCCAGGCCGAGCAGGAGCGGGTCGGGCAGGTGGCGCTGTACGGCTGTCGCGGCGTCCTGGAGGCCGTGCTCCCAGGACTCCGGGATCGCCGGGAGCAGGCCGCGCCCGCCGTCCGTCACCAGGAACGCCGCACCCAGCGCCGCGAACGTCAGCCCCGACAGCAGCGACGTCGAGTGCACCCGCAGCGGCCCCAGCCGCAGGCCCCGGCCGCGCAGCCAGGCGCGGCGGCCGAGGTCGAACCGCCGCCACAGCAGCGCCATGACCAGCAGCGGCGCGGCCATCCCCGCCGCGTACACCGCGAGCAGCGCGCCCCCGCGCAGCGCGTTCCCCGAGGCGGCGGCGATCGTGAGCACCGCCCCGAGCACCGGTCCCGCGCAGAACCCCGACAGCCCCGAGACCGCCCCGAGCAGCAGCACGGCTCCCGCGGAGTCGCCCCGGACCCGCGCGCGCAGCCGGTTCAGCGGCCCGGCGGCCCCGCCGTACCCGGCGACCTGGACGAGGCCGAGCGCGATCAGCGCCCCGCCGGCGACGGTGATCAGCAGGTCCTGGTGCCCGTAGAACAGCCGGGCGGCCAGCGCCGAGCCCAGCCCGAGCGGCACCACCACGGCGCACAGGCCCAGGTAGAACAGCAGGGTGCGGCCGAGCAGCGCGCCGCCGCCCGGGAAGGCGTACGCGAAGAACGCCGGGAGCAGCAGCGCCCCGCACGGGCTGAGCAGCGAGAACAGGCCGCCGAGGAACGCGGCCGCGTATCCGGTCACCGGCCCGCGCGCGCCTTCTCGATCGCCGCCGTGAACGTCTCCAGCGGCTGCGCCCCGAACAGCAGCTCCCCGTCGATGAGGAACGCGGGCGTGCCGGGCAGGCCGAGGCGGGTCGCGAACGTGAAGTCCTTCCCCACCGCCTCCTCGATCGCCGGGTCCTTCCGGTCCGCGGCGAACCTGGCCAGGTCGAGCCCAGCCCGGGTGGCGGCCTCGCGCAGCCGCTCCTCGGTGACCCGCCCGCGCGGCAGGCCGTACATCGCGTCGTGGAACTCCCAGAACCGGCCCTGCCGCGCCGCCGCCCGCCCCGCGATCGCCGCGCGCTCCGAGTCCCGGCCCAGCGCCGGATAGTCGCGCCAGTAGAACTGCGCGATCCCGGTGTCGACGTACCGCCGCCGCAGCTCCGGCTCGATCTCCCGCGCGAACCGCCGGCAGTTCGGGCACGTGAAGTCCCCGAACTCCACGATCATCACCGGCGCGTCGGCCCGCCCCCGGGCCAGCGCCGCCTCCCGCCCCGGAATGGCCGGCCCCGCCCAGGTGGGCACCGCCGAAGGCGAGGCGGAAGGCGACCCCTCGGGCGCCGCCGTACGGGAAGCGCCGGCCGATGTCCCGCCGGCCACTCGCCCGCCGCCGGACCCACCCCCCAGCGCCGCCACCGCGAGCACCGCCAGCACCGCCGCCACCCCCGCGGCGACCAGCAACACCCGCCCCCGCGACCCCGCGCCCACGACTCCCCCGATCCCTCGCACCCCTTCAGCATCCCCCACCCCAGCCCTCCCGCGAACCCCTCCCCACCCTCCTCCCGCACGGCGATGGCATCGGGATCGCGGTGCTCCGGCCGGGGGAGGGGGTTACGAGCCGGTGGGCAGGGCCCGTCGCCGGGGGAGATGCCGAAGGTCGAAGTGCCCTTTCCGTGGTGTTCGGTCCGGGGGCGCTGAGGGCGGCTGGGGTGGGGTGGAGGGTGGTTGCGGGGCGTGTCGTTAAATGTGGGATTCGGGGGCTTGCTCCGGGTGGGGGTGTGTCGGAATCATCATGGATGGCCCCGTCCACATCCCAAAAGGACGCCTAATGGCAACGGTGCGGTCAGCGCAGGTCGCGAAGCTGGTGGAGGCGTCTCTCGGGCGTCCCGTCGGCCCGGAGGAGAACTTCTTCGAGGCGGGGTTCGACTCGCTGGGGCTGGTCCGGCTCCATGAGGAGATCTGCGCCGAGCTCGGGGTCGAGCTGCCGGAGACGACGTTGTTCACGCACGCGAACCTGCGGGCGCTGACCGAATACCTGGAGAACCCGGACCAGCCGGCCGGCGCGGAGCGCGGGATGACGGGCGCGGCCGACCGGCGCACCCGCGTGACCCGCTCCCGCCGGGACGCCCGGGCCCGCGCCCGCCGCGACGGCGGGGCCGGCCGGTGAGCGACGCGGCCGAGCGCGTCGCGGTCGTCGGGGCCGCCGGGCCGCCCGCCGGAGGGCTGGACCCCCGGCTGTTCGCCGCCGCCCCCCGCGACGCCCGCGAGCGCATGACGCTGGAGAGCGCGCACGCCGCGCTGGAGGACGCCGGATACGACGTCACCGGCCTCGGCGGCCGCGCCCGCGTCTTCGGCGACTCCGCCGGCCTCGTCGCCCGCGCGCTGCGCCTCACCCCCGGCCCGGACGGCGGATCCGGCGAGGAGGACGATCCGCTCGCCGACGCGGCCGACGCCCTCCTGGACGGCGACTGCGACCTCGCGGTGGTGTGCGGGGTCAGGGCCGAGCGCGGCGAGGTCGTGGACGGCGCGGGCGCCCTGGTGCTCCGGCGGTACGGCGACGCGCTCCTCGACGGCGACGACGTACGGCTGACCGCCGGACCCGACCTGGCGTTCGAGCCGGGACCCGACCCCGTCCACACGCCCCACCTCGGCAGGCCCCGGATCGTCGTGTGGTCGGCGCTGGACGCGGAGACGGCCGGGGAGAGCGCCCGCCGCCTGGGCGCGTGGTTCGCCGGCCTCGGCGGCGACCGTTTCGCCGACGCGGTCGCGACGCTCCAACTGGGCAGGACGCGCCACCCGGCGCGCGGCGCGGTCGTCTGCGCGTCGCCGGAGGAGGCCGCCGCGGCTCTGGCGGCCCCGCCCCCCGCCCGCGAGGGCGCCGGCGGCCCCGTCGTCTTCCACTTCCCCGCCGGGTGCCCCGAGCGCATGGGGCTGAGCCTGTACGGCGCGCAGCGGGTCTTCACCGAGACGTTCGACGAGTGCCTTGAGGCGTTCGAGCACGAGGGCGTCACCCTGTACGGCGACTGGCCCGCGGGCGCCCCGCTGCGCTTCGCCGTACAGCACGCGCTGACCGCGGCCTGGCGCGACTGGGGCGTGGAGCCCGCCGCCGCCACGGGAGAGCCCGTCGCCGCCGCCGTCGCCGCCGGGGAACTGCCCTGGCGCGAGGCCGTCCGCCTGGTCGCGCGCGGCCTGCCGTACACCCGTGAGACGCCCGCGCCGCCCCCGGGGGCCACCGTGCTCGTCCTCGGCGAGCCCGCGGGCCCGGCGGACACGGAAGAGGCCGCGCCGGGCGAACCGGGCCCGGTGGCGTGCCTGGGGGACGAGCGGCGGCTGATGGAGGCCGTCGCGGAGCTGTGGGCGCGCGGGCACGACGTGGACTGGGCCGGGCTCGACCGGGACCACCAGCTCCGCCGGGTCCCCGCGCCCGGGTACCCCCCGGTCCGCGGCGACGCGCTGACGCCGACGCAGCGGGCGTTCTGGTTCCTGGAGCGGCTCGCCCCGGGGACCGGCGTGTCCAACGTGGGCATGGCCTGGCGGATCGCGCGGCCCGCGCGCTGGTGGCCGCTGCACGCCGCCGCCCGGCACCTGCTGCGGCGGCACCCGGCGCTGCGCATGCGCTTCCCCGAGGAGGGCGGCGTGCCCGCGCCGCGCCTCGTGCCCGCCGACGAGGCCGAGATCGAGGTGGAGACCCGGCGGACCACCGAGGAGGACCTGGTCGCGGACGTGCGCGAGTGGATCCACCGGCCGTTCGACCTCGCGAAGGACGTGCTGTTCCGGGTGGCGAGCTTCACCCTGCCGGACGGCGCGGGCGTCGTCGCGATCGCGGGGCACCACATCGTGACGGACGCGCCGTCGTACCAGATCCTGCACGAGGAGCTGTGCCGGCTGTACGACGTGCACGCGCGGCGCGCGGAGATCCCCGCGGAACTGCGCGACGAGGTGCCGATGCCGGGCGAGCCGGAGCCGGACCCCGAGGACGTGGCCTACTGGGTCGAACGGCTGCGCGGGGTGCGCCCGGAGGCCATGGAGCTGGCCGGGGCCAGGCCCGCGCCGCGGCGGCCCACGTTCGCCGGGCACACCGTCAGCCGGGAGCTGCGGCCGGAGGCCCGGACCGCGCTGGACCGGCTGCGCAAGGAGCTGCGCGTCACCGACAACATCGTGCTGATGACGGCGTTCTGCCTGACGCTGCTGCGCCACGGGGCGGGCCCGGACCTGGTGGTCGGCGTCCCGGTCGCCGTACGGCGGGCCGCCGGCGCGCGGGCCGTCGGGCTCGGGTTCAGCACGATGCCGCTGCGGGTCGAGGCCGACCCGGAGGCCGGGTTCGCCGAACTGGCGCGGCGGGTGCAGGACGCCTTCCTGGAGGGCGTCGAGCACGCCGGGGTGTCCGCCGAGACGATCGTGACCGAGCGCGGCCACGGCACGTCCGACTGGCGGGTGCCGCTGTTCCGGCACATGTTCAACTACCGGCCCTGGACCGGCGGCACGATCACCATGGGCGGCGCCCCGGTCTCGTACGTCGAGGACCTGTACGGCCGCAGCCGCGTCGACCTGCAGCTCGTGGCGGTGCCGGAGCCGGACCGGATCACCGTGCGGGCCTGGTACAGCACCGAGATCCACGACGAGGCCGAGATCGTCGCGTTCATCGAGCGGATGGCGGCGCTGCTGGAGCGGGCCGCCGAGGAGATCGACCGGCCGCTGCGGGGCCTCCCGCTCGCCACGGCCGCCGACCGGGCCGCGCTGGCCGCCGTCAACGACACCGCGCGGGAGTGGCCCGGGCCGGGGACCCTCCTGCCGCGGATCATCGCGGCCGGGCGGGCCGGGCCCGGGCGGATCGCGGTGGTGGACGGCGACCGCGCCGTCACCTACGCGGACCTGCTCGCCGAGGCCGCGCGGGTCCGCGACCGGCTGCGCGCCGAGGGCGTGCGGCCCGGGGACGTGGTCGCGCTCGCCCTTCCCCGGTCCGCCTCCCTGGCCGCCGCCGTGCTCGGGGTGTGGGCGGCGGGGGCGGGCTATCTGCCGCTGGACGCGCGCCAGCCCCCGCTCCGGCTGTCGTACCAGGTGGAGGACGCCGGCGCCCGCCTGGTCGTGGCCGCCGCCCCCGTGGACTGGGCCGGGCACCGACCCGTCCTGACCTGGCCGTCCGCCGCGGCACCCGGCGCGAGCCGTACGCCCGAGGGGGGTCGTGCGCCCGAGGGGGATCGTGGGGCGGAGGGGGACCCCGCGGCGGGGCTGGACGGCGCGGACGGGCCCGGGGCCGGGGACGTGGCGTACGTGATCTACACCTCGGGTTCGACGGGGCGGCCCAAGGGGGTCGCGGTGCGGCACGGGAACCTGGCCAACCTCGTGCTGGACTTCGCCTGGCGGCTGGGCGAGGGGCGCTCGGCGCTGTGGTCCACGACGACGTCGTTCGACATCTCCGGGCTTGAGCTGTTCCTGCCGCTGGCGACCGGCGGGCGGCTGGTGGTCGCCCCGGACGAGGCCCAGCTCCGGCCGCGCGACCTGCTCGGGCTGATCGAGCGGCACGACGTGGAGGTGGTCCAGGCGACGCCGACCGCCTGGCGCCTGATCGCCCCGGAACTGGGCGGCCCCGAGCCGGACCCCGCCGAGCAGAACCCCACCGGGCAGAACCCCACCGGGCAGAACGCCGCCGGGCAGAACCCCATCGAGCCGGACCCCGCCGGGCCGGACGGCGCGGGGACCCGGGAGACGAGCGCGGCGGGGACGGCCGGCGCCGGGGCGGGCGCCGCCGGAGCCGGCGGCGCGCTGGCGGGCCGGATCGTGCTGTGCGGCGGGGAGCCGATGCCCGCCGCCCTCGCGCGCCGGCTGCTCGCCGCCGGGTGCCGCCTGTTCAACGTGTACGGCCCCACCGAGACCACGATCTGGTCCACCGCCGCCGAGATCACCGAGGATCCGCGCGACCCGGTGACCGTGGGCCGTCCGATCGCGAACACCCGCGTCTTCCTCGCCGACCCCGGCCTGCCCACCCCCGAGGTGGACGAGGCGGCCGAGCTGCCGCCGGGCCTGCCCGGGGAGCTGTGCATCGCCGGGGACGGGGTGGCCGCGGGGTACGCCGGGCGGCCGGAGCTGACGGCCGAGCGCTTCGGCGAGCACCCGGTCCACGGCCGCTTCTACCGGACCGGCGACCTGGCCCGGCTGCGCCCCGGCGGCACCCTGGAGGTGCTGGGCCGGGCCGACCGCCAGGTGAAGCTGCGCGGCCACCGGATCGAGCTGGGCGAGGTGGAGGCGGTCCTGCACGAGCACCCGGAGGTGCGCGCGACCGCCGTGGTCGTGGACGGCGACCCGCAGTCCGACGGCCGCCTGCTGGCCTTCGTCCAGACCGCCGCGCCCCCGGGCCGCGACCCGCGCGAGGAGCTGTGGCGGTACGCCAGGGAACGGCTGCCCGACTACGCCGTGCCGTCCGGGTTCGCGCTGGTCGAGGGCTTCCCGACGACCGCCAACGACAAGATCGACTATCGCGCGCTGGCGGCGCTGGCCGGGGACGGCGCGGACGTCGGCGGCGGGCCCGCGACCGCCGAGCCGGTCGCGGACGAGGAGGTCGCGCCGCTCGTCGAGCTGTTCCGGGCCACCCTGGGCCGCCCCGGGTTCGGCCCGCGCGACAACTTCTTCGTCCACGGCGGGCACTCCATCCTGGCGGTGCGGCTCGCGGCCCGGATCGAGGAGCTGACCGGCGGGCCGGTGGACGTCCGCGCCGTGTTCGACCACCCCAGCCCGGCCGGGCTGGCCGCACACCTGCGAGGTGCCCGGTGAGCTGGTTCGTCCCGCTGGAGGAACGGCCCGGGGCCCGGGCGCGGCTGTACGTCTTCCCGCACGCGGGGGGCGGCCCGTCCTCGTTCGCGCCGCTCGTGCCGATGTTCGGCCCGGACGTGGAGGTGTGGTCGGTCAACCTGCCCGGCCGCCAGGCGCGCCTGCGCGAGACCCCGCGCACCGACCTGCCCGGGCTGGTGGACGACCTCGCCGCCGACCTGGCCGGGCGTGACGCGGGCCCGCCGTACGCCCTCTTCGGCTACTGCAGCGGGGCGATGCTGGCCTACCTGACCTGCCGCCGCGTCGTGGAGCTGGGCGGCCGGCCGGGGCGGCTGCTGGCCGGGTCGTTCGCGGCGCCGGACGTGGCGATGTTCATGCGGCGGCTGCCCGCCCTGCCGTCCGAGCTGTTCTGGGAGCGGCTGCTGGAGCTGGGCGGCGTCCCCGGGGAGCTGGCCGCGCGCGTCGGGCTGCGGCCGGTCCTGGAGCCCGCCCTGCGCGCGGACTTCGCCCTGCTGGCGGGCTACCGGCACGTCGCCGGGCCGCCGCTGCCGGTGCCGATCACGGTCCTGTACGGCGAGGCCGACGCCTCCCTCACGCGCGGCGGGCTGCTCGGCTGGCGCCGCCAGTCGGCCCTGCCCCTGACGATGCGGGGGCTCCCGGCGTCCCACTGGCTGGCCGAGGAGGCCCCGGAGCACCTGGCCCGGGTCCTCACCGAGGAGGTCGCCGGGCCGGCCCGCGCGGCGGAGACGGCGGCGCGGGGAGAGGCGGGCTGAGGAGATGAGCGGAGTGCGGCTGGGGTTCACGATCGGGACGTGGGGGCCGTCGGCCCTCGGACCCGCGGAGCAGGCCGAGCTGGCCCAGGAGGCGGAGAGGCTCGGGTACGACTCGGTCTGGGCCTCCGAGGCGTACGGGGCCGACCCGGGGGCGGTGCTGACCTGGCTGGCGGCGCACACCACGCGGCTCGGGCTCGGGGCCGGAGTGCTCCAGGCGACCGCGCGCGGCCCGGTCACCGCCGCGCTCCTGGCCGCCACGGTGGACAACCTCTCGGGCGGGCGCTTCCGGCTCGGGTTCGGCGCGTCGGGCCCGCAGGTGGTCGAGGCCTGGCACGGCCGGCCGTACACGCGGCCGCTGGAGACCGTGCGCGAGACGGTCGGGATCGTCCGGGCGGCGCTGGCGGGCGAGCCGGTGCGCCACGGGCCCGGGGAACCGCTCAAGCCCACGATCCGCCCGGTCCAGGAGCGGCTGCCGGTCTACGTGGCGGCGATGGGGCCCAGGGCGATCGCGCTGGCCGGGGAGATCGCCGACGGCTGGCTGCCGATGCACTGCCCGCCGTCCTACCTGGCGGAGGGGAAGGCCCTGCTCGGGCCGGTCGCCCCCGGGTTCGACGTCGCGCCCATGCTCCTGACGTACGTCGACGAGGACGTGGAGTACGCCCGCGACGTCCTGCGCCCGATGCTGGCGATCTACCTGGGCGGCATGGGCTCCCGCGAGGCGAACTTCTACAACCGCCTCGCCGTCCGCCTGGGGTTCGCCGACGCCGCCACCCGGGTCCAGGAGCTGTACCTGTCCGGCCGCCGGGGCGAGGCCATGGACGCCCTCCCCGACGCCCTGATCGACGAGATGACCCTCTGCGGCCCCCCGTCCCGGGTGGCGGCGCGCCTGTCCGAGTACGCCGAGGCGGGCGCGACCACGATCATCACCGGCCACGCCGCGTCCTCCCTCCCCGAGCGGGTGGACCAGCTCCGCCTCCTCGCCGAACTGGCGGCCTGACCGGGTCAGCCGAGGCAGGCCAGACGTCCGACCTGGGGTACGGCGGGGCCGCCGTGCTCGGTGTTGGTGAGGATCACCGCCTGGCGGCGGGCGTCCCCCGTGCTCAGCGCCTCGGCCACGTAACCGAGGACGTAGCCGCTGTGCTGCCAGGCGTCGCCGCAGGGCAGGGAGGTGTGGAAGGCGCCCAGGCCGCCCTTGAGGGCGCCGAGTTCCGGGGGCCGCAGGAGCCTCCCGGCGAAGAGGGCCTGGTAGAAGCGGCCCACGTCCCCGGCGGTGGAGACGATGCCGCCCGCCGTCCAGAAGATCGACGGGTCCACCTCGGTCACGTCCGTCATCGCCCCGCCGACGCGGCGTGTGTAGCCCCGGGCCATGCCCCGCTCCACCGGGCGCTCGGCCAGCGCCGTGGAGGCCAGCCCGAGGGGGGCGGTCACGGTGCGGCGCAGGTGCTCGCCCGCGCTCGTCCCCGTGATCCGCTCGACGATCATGCCGAGGAGGACGTAGTTGGTGTTGGAGTACGACTCGGGGCGGTCCGGCCCGGCGTTCCCGGCCCCCGGGGCCGCGTAGGCCACCAGCGAGCGCGGGGACCTCCGCTTCAGGTGGCCGCCGGAGAACAGCTCGTCGGTCAGCCGGGGCTCGCGCAGGTAGTCGGGGATGCCGCTGGTGTGCCCGAGCAGGTCCCTGACCGTCACGTCGTCCGCCGCCGGGAGGACCCCCGGGAGCAGCCGCCCGAGCCGGTCGGACAGCCGCAGCCGCCCCTCGCCCGCGAGCCGGAGCACCAGCACCGCCGTGAACGTCTTGGTCACGCTCCCGATCCGCATCCGGTGCCCGGCCGTCATCGGCGTCCGCGCCCTCGTGTCCGCGAACCCCGCCGCCGCGACCTCCACGCGGTCCCCGTCGCGCCGCCACACCACCGCGCCCGGCCGCCCGCCCGCGACCAGCGACCGCGCCTCCTCCTCCGCCCGCGACCGGCTCCGGTACGGCGACGCGCCCCCCGAGCCCGCCGAGCCCGGCGCGGCCGTACCCGCCGGGCCGGACCGCTCGGGCCGAGCCGTGCGCGAGGACGGGGCGGGCGAGCAGGCGGCGACCGGCAGCGCCGCCGTGACCAGCGACGCGGCGACCGCCCGCCGCGTCACCCCCGGCGCCCCCGGGCGCCCCGGCGGCTCCGGCCGTACGGCGGGCGCCGGCGGCGACGGAGACGGTGACGGTGACGGAGGCGGAGGCGGGGACGGGGGCGGGGACGGGGGCGGGGCGGGGCCGCCGGGCAGGGGGCCGCGCACGCTCAGGCCTCGGCGGGCGCCGGGATCTCGCGCTGGCGGGGGACCCGCGAGAACACCAGGAGCAGGATCGGGCCCAGGCCGCCCAGGATCACCGCGATCAGGAGCGTGTGGCGCAGCCCGATCCCCTCGGCCAGCAGGCCCGCGCCGAGGGTGCCCAGCGGGGCCGGGATGAGCCCGAGCGAGTAGATCGTGCCGATGACGCGCCCCTGCTTCGGGCCCGGCGTGATCGACTGCGTCAGCGTCATGTTCGCGACGAAGAAGACCTGGTTGGCCATCCACGTGACGAACTCGGCCACCGCCAGCATCGCGATCGCCAGCCCGACCGGCCGCACGGCCAGCGGGATCAGGAACAGCGACAGGTTGCCGACCACCGTGCTCCACAGCAGCACCGGGCCCAGCCCGAACCGCCGCATCACCCGCACCGACATCCACGCGCCGATGATCGCGCCGACGCCGCCGAAGGCGAGGATCACCCCGAACCACTCGACCGGCACGTTCGGCCCGCCCTCCAGGACGTACAGCGCGAACATCGCCTGGAGCGAGCCCATCACGAACATGGAGTACAGCGCGGCCGAGATCGCCAGCGGGCGCAGGAGCGGCTGCCGCAGCACCCACCTGAGCCCGTCCCAGATCGCGGCGAGCACGTTGCCGCCGTCCTCCTCGGCCGCCGGCCTGCGATCGGGGGTGCGGATCAGGGCGCAGGCCACCGCCGAGGCGAGGTACGTCACCACGTCCACCAGGATGATCAGCGGCGCGGCCAGCACCCGGACCAGCCCGGCCGCCGCGCTCGGGCCCAGCGTCTGCGCCAGCGACTCGGTGAGCTGGAGCTTGCTGTTGCCGTCGGCGAGCTGCCGCACGTCCACCAGCTCCGGCAGGTACGACCGGTAGGCGATCTGGAAGAACACCGTCAGCAGCCCGAGCAGGAACACCACGACGTACAGCGCCGGCATCGACAGGCCGTCGGCCAGCCACAGCGCCGGGATCGCGGCGAGCACGACCGCCCTGCCCAGGTCCGACCAGATCAGCACCCGCCGCCGCCGCATCCGGTCCACGAACACGCCGAAGAACAGGAAGCCCAGCAGCGGCAACCGCACCAGCGTGCCCAGCAGGCCCATCTCGGCCGCCGAGGCGTTCAGCATCACCACGGCGACCAGCGGGATCGCGACGAGGGTGATCTGCGAGCCGAACTGCGACAGCGCCTGCCCGGTCCACAGGCGCAGGAAGTCGGGATGCCGCCAGAGCCCGGGGACGGGCGCGGCGGCGGACTCGACGGTCTCAGATGCCATGATCGATCCATTTCCGGATGGTGGTGGCCGCGTCGGCGACCAGGGGTTCGTACAGGACGGTGACCCGCGCCGGCGGGATCGGCGCGATCGCCAGCCGGCCGGTGACGATCGCGCGCCAGCCCAGGTCCGGCCGCTCCCCGTCCGGGGCGAACAGCGCCACGTCCCCGTCGTACGGCGGGTGCCGGAACCGGCCGACGGCGTGCGCGTTCGCCCGGAACACCCGCAGGAAGCGGCGGGCCTGCTCCAGGTCCTCGGTGTCGGGGGCGAGCCGGTCCTGCGCGGACGCCGCGTCGATGATCGCCAGCAGCCGCTCGTCGGGCTCCATCCGCGACAGCGCCTCGAAGTCGGCCTCCAGCGGGCCCCCGGCCAGCGCGTGCATCATCAGCGCCGTGTCGCTCTCCAGCGAGCTGCTGATCACCGGTTCGTCGGCGTCGGAGTAGAACAGCACGACCAGCGGCACGTCCTCGCCCTCGGCGCGCAGCCTCCGCGCCATCTCCATCGCGATGTCGCCGCCGATGCAGAACCCGCCCAGGACGTACGGCCCGCGCGGGCGGGCCGCGCGCACGTGGGCGACGTAGTCCTCGACCATCTCGTCCAGGGTGGAGTGCGGCTCCTCGCCCGGGGCCAGCCCGCGCGCGGCGATCGCGTACACCGGCTGGTCCTCGCCCAGGCGGCGGGCCAGCGGGAGGTACCGGAACACCTGGCCGCCGAGCGCGTGGACCAGGAAGAGCGGGGTCCGGTCGCCGCCGGGGTTCAGCGGCACGACGCGGGACCCGGCCCCCAGGTCGTCCGGGCGGCGCAACTCCTCGGCGAGCCCGGCCACGGTGGGCGCGGTGAGCACGCGCGCCACCGGCAGGTCGCGGCCCAGGTCGCGGCGGACCCGCAGGGCCAGCCGCAGCGCCAGCAGGGAGTGCCCGCCGAGGGCGAAGAAGTCGTCGTGGCGGCCCACGGGCACGACGCCCAGGATCTCCTCCCAGATCGCCGCGAGCCGCGCCTCCACGGCGTCGCGCGGCGGCTCGTACCCCTTCCGCGCGATCCCCGGCTCGGGGAGGGCGGCGCGGTCGAGCTTGCCGTTCGCGGTGAGCGGGAGCGCGTCCAGCCGCACCCACGCGGCGGGGATCATGTGGTCGGGCAGCGTCGCGCGGAGGGCGCCGGCCCAGTCGTCCTCCGTGTCGCTCACGACGTGGGCGGCCAGCCGGTCCCCGCGGGCGGTGACGACGGCCGCGCGGACGCCGGGGAGGGCGAGGAGGGCCGCCTCGACCTCGCCGGGCTCGACCCGCATCCCCCGCACCTTGACCTGGAGGTCGGTCCGCCCCAGGTACTCGACCTCGCCGTCGGGGAGCCGGCGGGCCAGGTCGCCGGTGGCGTACAGGCGCGAGCCCGGCGGGCCGTACGGGTCGGGGACGAAGCGCTCGGCGGTCAGGCCGGGGCGGTTCACGTAGCCGCGCGCGAGCTGGACGCCGCCGATGAAGAGCTGCCCGGGCACGCCCTGCGGGACCCGTTCGAGGAGCTCGTCCAGCACCTCCAGGCGCGTGTTCGGCACCGGCCCGCCGATCGGCACCACCGTCTCGCCGGGCTCGCAGCGGTGCGCGCTCACGTCCACCGCCGCCTCGGTCGGCCCGTAGAGGTTGTGCAGCTCGGCGTGCGGCAGCCGTACGGCGAAGCGGGCGGCGAGCGGCGCGGGCAGGGCCTCGCCCGAGCAGACCACCCGGCGCACGGTCGCCAGGCGCGCGGCGAGGTCCGGCGTCTCCAGGAACGCGTCGAGCATGGACGGCACGAAGTGCAGCGTCGTGACCCCGGTCGCGGCGACGAGATCGGCCAGGTACTCCGGCTCCAGGTGGCCGCCGGGGCGCGCGACGACCATGGCCGCGCCCGTGAGCAGGGGGCCGAACAGCTCCCACACCGACACGTCGAAGGTGTACGGCGTCTTGTGCAGCACCACGTCGCCGGGCGCGTAGAAGTCCGCCATCCACCGCAGCCGGTTCACGATCGCCCGGTGCGAGACCCCGACGCCCTTCGGCCGTCCCGTGGACCCCGAGGTGAAGATCACGTACGCCAGGGAGTCCGGGTGCGCCGGCACGGGGTCGCCGAGCCCGCCCGCCCCGGGATCCAGGTCCCCGCCGGAAGCCCGGCCGGTAGCCCCGCCGGACGAGCCGTCCGCGGCGTCGTTCGCACCGACGCCCGCCGAGCCGTCCGCCGAGCCGCCCGCCGAGCCGTTGGCAACGACGTCCGCCGAGCCGTTCGCGGCGCCGTCGGGGAGGAGCATCGTGCGGACGCCGCTGGGGAGTCCCGCGGCCAGGTCACGGGTGGTGACGACGAGGCCGGCCCCCGCGTCGGCCAGCATCGCGGCGGTGCGGGCGGCCGGGTGCCCGGGTTCGAGCGGCAGGTACGGCGCGCCGGTGGCCAGCACGCCCAGCAGCGCCGCCGGGAGGTCCGGCCCGCGGTCCAGGCAGACGCCGATCGGCCGCTCGGGACCGGCGCCCAGTCCGCGCAGCCGTACGGCGATCGCCCCGGCCCGCCGTGCGAGATCCCGGTAGGTGGTCGCGGCGCCCTCCCACACGATCGCGGTGGCGTCCGGGTCGCGGCGGGCCCGCTCCCACACGAGCTCGGCCAGGGTGCCGCCCGGCAGGTCCCGGCCGGTGTCGTTCCACCGCTCGATCAGGTCCGCCCCCGCGTAGCGGCCGGAGGGCCGGGGGTCGGCGTCCGGGTCGGCGGTCAGGTCGGCGAGCACCCGCAGGTACAGGTCCCGCAGATCCGCCATCCGCCCGGCGGTGAACTGGGCCGAGTCGTAGGAGAGCGAGAGCACCAGCCCGGACGGCGCGCGCCCGAAGGCCGCCGTGAACGGCAGGTCCGTCTGCTCGAAGAACTCCTGCCCGGTCACGACCGGCCCCGGGCCTTCCCCGAGCCCGTCGTACACGTGGAAGTCGCGGTAGTCGAACAGCGTGTCCAGCAGCGGCGCCCGCCCGCTCGCCTTCTGGATCTCGAAGTGCGGGTACATCCGGTACGGCATGAGCGCCGTCTCCGCCCGGAACACCCGCAGCACCAGCTCCCGCCACGTCGGCGCGTCGGCGCGGACCCGGAGCGGCACCGTGTTGAGGAACAGCCCGAGCACCTCGCCCCCGGCCTCGTCCTCCGGCCGCCCGTGCACGACCGTGCCGGTCAGCACGTCCGGCGTGCCGGTCATCAGCGCCATCACCCGGCAGTGCGCCGCCAGCAGCACGGTCCGCAGCGGCACCCGCGCCTCGCGCGCCAGCCGCCGCGCGGCCTCCTCGGTCTCGCGGCCCACCGGGGCGGAGAGCACGGCGACCGCCCGGGCCGCCTCACCCGGCTCGCGGGGCGGGGCGGGCAGCCTGGGCAGGCGGGCGTCCGGGGCGTCCTCGACCCGCGCGCGCCAGAAGGCGGCGGCCTCGGCGGAGGTGGTGATCTCGCGCTCGGCGGCCACCAGGTCGCGGAACGCGGGCCCCAGCGGGGGAGGGGAGTAGCCCCCGGCGTACCGGCGCAGCAGCTCGGTGGTGAGCGCCGCGACGCTCCAGCCGTCCAGGATCGCGTGGTGGAAGCTGAGCGTCAGCGCGAACTCCCCGCCCGGCAGCAGGTGGACGAACGCCCGCAGCAGCGGGGCCTTCGCCCAGTCGAACCCGCGCCGCTTCTCCTCCTCCCGCCAGTCGCGCAGCCGCTCGGCCGCGTCGGGCCGCCCCGACAGGTCGCGGACGGCCAGCGGGATCGTCACCTCGTCGTGGACGAGCTGCACGGGCTCGCTGAACCCGGTCAGGTCGAACGACGTCCGCAGCACCGGGTGCCGCGCCGCCGCCCCCGCGAGCGCGGCGGTCATCGCGGCCTCGTCGAAGCGCCCGCGCAGCGTCATCGTCATCACGTCGTGGAAGGTGGGCGTGCCCTCCTCCAGCTCGCTGTGGTACAGCATCCCCGCCTGGAGCGCGGCCAGCGGATACGCGTCCTCGATCATCGGTCCACCTCGTTCACGTCCGTCGCTCCGCCACATCCGCCCCCGGCCCTCCGGCCGCGCGCCGTCAACGCCCTCCGCCCCGATCCCCGCGGGCCGTCCCGCCCCGGGCCCGTCCCGCGCGGAGCGCGCCCCGCGCGGGCGGTACGGCGCGCGGCGGCCGTACGGCGCTGCGCATCAGGCCACCCCCAGCCGGGCGCGGTCCTCGGGGGAGAGGAGGGAGAAGGCCGCGGCGGGGGCCGCCGGCGCCGGGGCGGGCCCGGGAGCGCGGAGGGCGGCGGCCAGCGCGCCCAGCGTCTGGTGGGTGAAGAGGTCCACCAGGTCCAGGGCGTAGCCGCGCCGCCGCAGCCCGGCCACCACGCGCAGGGCCCGGATCGAGTCGCCGCCCAGGGAGAAGAAGTCGTCCTCGGCCGAGAACCCCTCGGCGCCCAGGGTCTCCGCCCAGACCTCGGCCACCGCGCGTTCGGCGGCGGTGGACGGCGGGGCGGGCGCCGCTTCGCCGGCGGAGCCGGAGACGCGGGGCGGCGGCAGCGCGGCCCGGTCCAGCTTCCCGCTCGGGGTGAGCGGCAGGGCGTCCACGAGGACCCACGCCGCCGGGACGAGGTGCTCGGGCACGCGCTCCCGCAGCGCCGCCGCCCACGCGGCCCGCTCCTCGCGCGGGACCTCCCGCCCGCCTCCCGCCGCGCGGGCCGGCCCTGCGGCCTGCTCTCCGGCCTGCCCTGCGGCCGGCCCGGAGAACGGACCGAAGGGCGGACCGGGGGACCGCTCAAGGGACGTGTCCGGGGACGGGCCGGCGGGCGTGTCGGGGGACCGCCCGGCGGGGACGACGTAGGCGGCCAGGCGGGGCCCGGTCCCGTCGTCCCGGACGGCCGCGGCGGCGGCGCGGACGCCGGGGAGGGTGAGCAGCGCCGCCTCCACCTCGCCGAGCTCGACCCGGTGCCCGCGGATCTTGACCTGGTCGTCGAGCCTGCCCAGGAAGTCCAGCACCCCGTCCGCGCGCCACCGCGCGAGGTCGCCGGTGGCGTACAGCCGGGAGCCGGGCGGGCCGAAGGGGTCGGGGACGAAGCGGGCGGCGGTGAGCGCGGGCCGGCGCAGGTACCCGCGCGCCACCTGGACGCCGCCGATGTGCAGCTCGCCCGCGACCCCGGGCGGGCAGGGCCGGCCGCGGCGGTCCAGGACGTACAGGCGCGTGTTGGCCACCGGCCGCCCGATCGGCACCCGCGCCTCCCCGCCAGGGCACTCCCAGGCGGTGACGTCGATCGCGGCCTCCGTCGGCCCGTACAGGTTGTGCAGGGCGACGTGCGGCAGCCGCGCCCGGAACCGGCGCACGGCGTCCGCCGTCAGCTCCTCGCCGCTGCACACCACCCGCCGCAGCGAGCCGCACCGCCCGATCCCGCCGGTCTCCAGGAACGCCGTCAGCATCGACGGCACGAAGTGCGCCGTGGTGATCCCGGCGCGCGCGATCAGGTCGCGCAGGTACTCCGGGTCCCGCTGGCCGCCCGGCCGCGCGAGCACCAGCCGCGCCCCGGTCATCAGCGGCCAGAAGAACTCCCACACCGACACGTCGAAGCTCGCCGGCGTCTTCTGGAGCACCGCGTCGCCGGGGCCGAGCCGGAACCGGTCCTGCATCCAGGTCAGCCGGTTCACGATCGCCCGGTGCTCGGTCACGACCCCCTTCGGCACGCCGGTCGAGCCCGAGGTGTAGATCACGTAGGCGGCGTTCCGCGGCCCGGCCGCCGCGCGGCCGGGGTCCGGCGCGGAGGGCGCCCCGGCCGGGGCGCCGAGCAGGGCGTCCAGGTCGAGCGCGCCGGAGTCGCTCAGCATGAACCGGCGGCGCTCCTCCGGGTAGTCCGGGTCCACCGGCAGGTACGCCGCGCCCGCCTTCAGCACCGCCAGCAGCCCGGTCACCAGGCCCAGCGAGCGCTCGGCGCGCACCGCGACCACCGACTCGGGGCCCGCGCCGCGCTCGCGCAGCCGTGCGGCCAGCTCCTCCGCGCGGGCGTCCAGCTCGGCGTACGTCAGGGACGCGCCCTCGAACTCCACCGCCACCGCGTCCGGCGTCCGCGCCGCCTGCTCGGCCACCAGGCCGTGCAGGGTGGCGCCGGTGGGGAAGGGGGCTCCGGTCGCGTTCCAGGCGCGCAGGACGAGGTCGCGCTCGGCCGGGGTCATCGGGTCCAGCTCCGAGAGCCGCCGCCCGGGGTCGGCCGTCGCGGCGTCGAGCAGCGCCGTCAGGTGCCCGGCCAGCCGCTCCACGGTCGCCGCGTCGAACAGGTCCGGGTTGTACACGAACGCGCAGTCCAGCTCGTCCGTGACGGACAGCTCCAGGTCGAACCGCGTCGCCTCGGCGGGGGCGGCCACCGGCGTCAGCGCGCCGCCGTACGGCGAGGGCCCGGCCCCGGCGTCGCCCTGCCAGGCCAGGATCACCTGGAACAGCGGCGACCGCGACACGTCCCGCGCCACGTCCAGCTCGGCCACCAGCCGCTCGAACGGCGCCTCCTGGTGCGCCTGCGCCCCGAGCACGGACTCGCGCACACGTCCCAGCAGCCCGGCGAACGACGGGTCGCCCGACAGGTCCGCCCGGATCGCGATCATGTTGAGGAACAGCCCGATCAGCGGCTCCAGCTCGGCCCGCACCCGCCCGGCCACCGGGGTCCCGACCGCGAAGTCCTCCTGTCCCGAGTGCCGTCCCAGCACCGCCTGGAAGGCCGCCATGAGGATCATGTACGGCGTCACGCCGTGCTCCCGGGCGAGCCGCGCGGCGCGTTCGCGCACCTCGGGGCCGGGCCGGAAGGCGTGCGTCGCCCCGGCGAAGGTCTGCCTGGGCGGTCGCGGCCGGTCCCCGGGCAGTTCCAGCGGCGGCACCCCGGCGAGCCGGTCCCGCCAGTACCCCAGCTCGGCGTCCCCGGTCCGCCCGCGCGCCCACAGGGCGTAGTCGCCGTACCCGACGGGCAGCGGGGCGAGCTCCCGCCCGGCGAGCAGCGCGGCCAGCTCCGCGAGCAGCACCCGCGAGGACCAGCCGTCGGTGACGATGTGGTGCGCGCACACGACGAGCAGGGAGTCGTCCCCGGGGACGCGCACCATGAGCGCCCGCACCGGCGGCGCGTTCCCCAGGTCGAACGGCCGCGCGCGCTCCCGCGCCGCCAGTTCCCCGGCCTCGCGCGCGTCGCGGGCCCGCACGACGGTGAAGGGCACGTCCGCCGCGTCCTCGACGACGGCCACGGGCCGCCCGTCCTCGCCGGCGGGGAACCGCGTGCGCAGGCTCTCGTGCCGGGCGGCGATCGCCCGGAGCGCCGCCGCGACCGCCTCGGGCGCGATCGCCGCGGCGACCCGCGCCGTCACCGGCGTCACGTAGGCGGCCGTCCCCGGCGCCAGTTCCTCCATGAACCACAGCCGCTCCTGCGCGTGCGTGAGCGGCAGTTCCCGGACCCCGGCCGCCCGCCGCGGGATCGGCGCGAAGTCGTCCTCGAACCGGGATCCGTCTCCGCCGGGAGGGTCCGCCACGGACCGCGAGCCCGCGCCCGCCCGCGCCCGCTCGCCGGCCCCGGGGAGACCCGGCCCGGCGTCGTGTCCGGCGCCGCCGGCGGCCAGGCGGGCGGCCAGGGCGCGGACGGTGCGGGCCTCGAAGACGGCGCGGAGGGGGACCGGGCGGCCGGCGGCGGCGGAGAGGCGGACGACGACGCGGGTGGCCAGGAGGGAGTGACCCCCCAGGGCGAAGAAGTCGTCCAGGGCGCCCACGCGCTCCAGCCCCAGGACCTCGGCCCACACCGACGCGACCAGCTCCTCCGCGGCGGTCGCCGGCGGCTCCGGCTCCGGCCGGGCGGCGGTGGGGGCCGGGAGGGCGGCGCGGTCGAGCTTGCCCGAGCGGGTCAGCGGCATCCGGTCCAGGGGCACCACGGCCGCCGGGACCAGGTGGGCGGGGAGCAGCGCGGACAGGCGCGCCCGCACCTCGGCCGGATCCGGCGGAGCGCCGGTGACGTAGGCGACCAGGGCGTCGCCGCGCGCCACCACGGCGGCCTCGGCGACCCCCGGGAGTTCGAGGAGCCGCGCCTCGACCTCGCCCGGCTCGACCCGGTATCCGCGCACCTTGACCTGGGCGTCCAGCCGCCCCAGGAACTCCAGCGACCCGTCCGGCCGGAACCGGGCCCGGTCGCCGGTCCGGTAGAGGCGCGAGCCCGGCGGGCCGTACGGGTCGGGGACGAAGCGCTCCGCGGTGAGCCCCGGCCGGCCCAGGTAACCCCGCGCCAGGCCCGCCCCGCCGACGCACAGCTCCCCGGACGCGCCGATGGGGACCCGGCCGAGGGAGTCGTCCAGGACGTACACGCGGGTGCCGGACAGGGGGCGGCCGATCGGCGGGCGCCCCTCCGCGTCGGCCGGCGACAGCCACGCCGCCGTCGCGATGATGGTGGCCTCGGTCGGCCCGTAGGTGTTGACCACCTCGGCCCGCTCGCCCACGGCCGCGTACCAGTCCGCCAGGGCGGGCCCGGGCAGCGGGTCCGCGCCCAGGATCACCAGGCGCAGCGACTCCGGCCAGGCGGCCCCGGCCAGGCCGCGCCAGTACGACGTGGGCAGGTCCAGGACGGTCAGCCGCCGCCCCTCCGGCGTCGCGAGCAAATCGGGCAGCGCCACGTCCGGGGGCGGCACGACGAGCGTCGCCCCGGCCGCCAGGGCCGGGAACACCTCCTCGGCGTGGGTGTCGAAGCTCGCCGACGCGTGCTGGAGCACCCGGTCGCCCGGCCCGAGCCGGTACCGGTCCCGCATCCACCCGGCCCGCGCCGCCAGCGCCCGGTGCTCCACCCCGACCCCCTTCGGCCGCCCGGTCGAGCCCGAGGTGTAGATCACGTAGGCCAGGTCCCCCGCCCCCGGCCGTACGGCGGGCGCGGCGCCGCCGGGGGCGGGCCGCGCGCCGGGCGGGGCGGCGGCGAGGACGTCCGCGCGGGTGAGGGTGAACGCGGCGCGCGCGTCCCGCCGCGTGAAGTCCTTGCGGGCGGCCGGGTACGCCGGGTCGATCGGCAGGTAGGCGGCGCCCGCCTTGAGCACGGCCAGCAGCGCGACGATCAGTTCGGGGGAGCGCTCGACCTCGACGGCGACCACCGTCTCGCGGCCCGCGCCGCGCTCGCGCAGCCGGGCGGCCAGCAGGTCCGCGCGCGCGTCCAGCTCGGCGTACGTGACCTCCGCCCCGCCGCCCGCGAGCGCGACGGCGTCCGGGGCGAGCCGGGCCCGCTCCTCGAACAGGGCGACGACCGTCCGCTCCTCGACCGGCTCGCCGGAAGGGCGGGACCAGGCGGACAGGAGCGCGGTCTCCTCCGGGGGCAGGAGGCCGCGCCGCAGCTCGGACAGCCGGACGCCGGGGTCGGCGCAGACGGCCTCCAGCAGCCGGGCGTAGTGCCCGGCCAGGCGCTCGATCGTCGCGCGCTCGAACAGGTCCGTGCTGTACCCGAACACCGGCATCAGCCCGTCCGGCCCCGGCAGCACGTCGAGCATGAGGTCGAACTTGGCCGGCAGCGGCCCGGGGTCGAACATCTCGGCCGTGAGACCCGGCATCGCCAGCCCCGACGCCGGGTCCTGCATCACGAACATCGCCTGGAACAGCGGCGTCCGGCTCAGGTCGCGGTCCACGCGCAGCTCGCCCAGCAGCCGCTCGAACGGCACGTCCTGGTGGGCGAACGCGTCCAGGACCGTACGGCGGGCCCGCGCGACCAGCTCCCGGAACGGCGGGTCGCCGGACAGGTCGGCGCGGAGCACGATCGTGTTCAGGAAGTACCCGACCAGCGGTTCCAGCTCGGCCCGGTCCCGGCCGCCGACGACCGAGCCCACGCAGAAGTCGAGCTGCCCGGTGTGCGCGGCGAGCAGCGCGTCGAAGGCGGCGAGCAGCGTCACGAACACCGTCGCCCGCTCCTCGCGGGCCAGCCGCTCCACCCGCGCGGTCAGCTCCGCGCCCAGCTCCAGCGGCACGAGGCCCCCGCCCTCCCCGCGCACGGCGGGGCGGGGCCGGTCGGCGGGCAGCTCCAGCGGCGGCACGCCGTCGAGCCGGCGCGCCCAGTGCGCCAGCCCCTCCTCGTCGCGCGGCCGGCCCGCGAGCCAGGCGGCGTAGTCGGCGTACTGGATCGGCGGCGGCGCGAGCGGCGACGGTCGCCCGGCCGCGAACGCGCCGTACAGCGTGGCCAGCTCGGATCCGATCACGCGCAGCGACAGCCCGTCGGCGACCAGGTGGTGCGGCACCACCAGCAGCACGTGGTCGTCGTCGGCCAGCCGGATCAGGCACGCCCGCACCAGCGGGCCGCGCTCCAGGTCGAACGGCTCGTGGATCCGCGCCCCGACCAGCTCCCTGGCGTGCTCCTCGCCGCTCGCCGCAAGCCGCTCCACGGTCAGCCCGGCCCCGGGGTCCACCACCTGGACCGGCCGCCCGTCCCCGGCGGGGAAACGGGCGCGCAGGACGTCGTGCCGCCGCACGACCTCCCGCAGCGCCCGCTCCATCGCGCCGGTGTCCAGCCGCCCGCGCAGCCGCTGGGCGAGCAGCATGTTGTACGCCGAGGAGGCCGCCGGGTCGAGCCGGTGCAGGAACCACAGCCGCTCCTGCCCCGGCGTCAGCGGCGCGGGCGCCGCCGGATCGTCCCGCCGCGGTATCCCCGCCGCGGCCGGCCGCCCCTTCCCGAGCAGCCGCCGCTCCAGCGCCGCCCGCTCGGCGGCCCCCATCCCGGCGAGCCGCCGCCGAACCTCACTCATCCGCGCCGTCCGCCCCCGTCTCGTCGTACGGCGCGCCCGCGCCGTCCTCGGCCGCCAGCAGGTCCTCGAGGATCACCAGGGCGTAGTCCTCCACCGTGGACAGCTCGAAGCAGCGCCGCAGCGGGATCTCCGCGCCGAAGGCGTCCCTGATCCGGGCGACCAGGCGCGCGGCCAGCAGCGAGTGCCCGCCCAGGTCGAAGAAGTCGTCCCGGACGCCGACCTGGTCGCGGCCCAGCAGGTCGCGCCAGATCGCGCACAGCTCCTCCTCGATCGGCGTCCTCGGCGCGACGTACTCCCCGCCCAGGCCGCCCCGCCCGGCCGGGGAGGGCAGCGCCGCCCGGTCGAGCTTGCCGCTGGGCAGGGCGGGGAAGGAGTCCACCGGCACGAACGCCTGCGGCAGCATCGCCGCGGGCAGCCGCTTGACCAGCAGCCCCCGCAGCTCCTCGGTGAGCGCGGACGGGTCGCCCGCCCAGTCCACGTACGCCACCAGGCCGCGCCCGCCCGGCGCGTCGTCGCGGACGGTGACCACGGCCCGCCGCACGCGCGGGTGGCCGGCCAGCGCGGCCTCCACCTCGCCCGGCTCGACGCGGACGCCGTGCACCTTGACCTGCTGGTCGACGCGGCCCAGGAACTCGATCGCGCCGTCCTCGCGCCGCCGCGCCAGGTCCCCGGTGCGGTAGAGCCGCGCGCCGGGGGTGAACGGGTCGGGCACGAACCGCTCGGCCGTCAGCCCGGGCCGCCCGAGGTAGCCGCGCGCGAGCTGGACCCCGCCGATGTGCAGCTCGCCGGGGACCCCCACGGGGACCGGTTCGAGCCGTTCGTCCAGGACGTGCAGCCGCGTGTTGTCCACCGGGTGCCCGATCGGGACGCGCTCGCCCACCGTCGCGTGGCAGGCCCAGTGGCTGACGTCCACCGCCGCCTCGGTCGGGCCGTACAGGTTGTGCACCTCCGCGCCGGGGAGCCGCTCGGCGAGGCGCCGTGCCAGCCGGGCGGGCAGCTCCTCGCCGCTGCACAGGACCCGCCGCAGCGACGCGCAGTCCTCCACGCGCGCCCCGGCCAGGAACTCCTCCAGCATGGACGGCACGAAGTGCACCGTCGTCACGTCGTGCTTGACGATCACGTCGCGCAGCGCGGCCGGGTCGCGGTGGGCCCCCGGCGGGGCGAGCACGAGCCGCGCGCCCGTGATCAGCGGCCAGAAGAACTCCCACACCGACACGTCGAAGCTCACCGGCGTCTTCTGGAGCACGGCGTCGCCCGGCCCCAGGCCGTACGCGCGCTGCGTCCAGCGCAGCCGGTTCACGATCGCGCGGTGCGAGATCACCGCGCCCTTGGGCAGCCCCGTGGAGCCCGAGGTGTAGATCGCGTAGGCGGCGTTGTGCGGCGAGACGTCCGCCCCGGCCCCGCTTCCGGCCCCGCCCCCGGACCCGCTTCCGGCCGAGCCCGCCCAGTCGGCCTCGCGGTCGAGCAGGACGGTCCTGGCCGCCCCGCGCGGCAGCGCGGACGCCAGGACGCTCTGCGTGAGCAGGACGCGGGCGCGGCTGTCCTCCAGCATGTGCGCCAGGCGCGCCCGGGGATACCCCGGGTCGAGCGGCACGTAGAACGCGCCCGCCTTGAGCACCGCGAGCAGGGCCACCACCAGGTCCGGCGACCGTTCGGCGCACACCGCGACCGGCGTCTCCGGCCCGGCGCGGAGCCGCCCCAGCCAGGCCGCCAGCCGGTTCGCCCGGTCGTCGAGCTCGGCGTAGGTCAGGGTCTCGTGCTCACCGCAGACCGCGACCGCGTCCAGGGTGCGCCGGGCCTGCTCCTCCACCAGCCGGTGCAGCGCCTCGGGCTCCGCAAGGGGCGCGTCCGTGCCGTTCCACGCGGTCAGGACCCGTTCCCGCTCCTCCGGCCCGAACAGCGGCAGGTCCGTGATCGGCCGCGCGGGATCGGCGACCGCGGCCTCCAGCAGCCGCACGTACGCCTCGGCGAACCGCGCGATCGTGCCGGGCTCGAACAGGTCCGTGGCGTACTCGATCCGGCCGTACATGCGCCCGCGCTGGACGTTCAGCTCCAGCGACAGGTCCAGCTTGGCCGTGCCGTTGGTCAGCGAGCCCGCCGCCTCGCCCGGCACCAGGTTGAACTGCGCCTGGAACAGCGGCGGCCGGCTCGGGTCGCGGACCGGCGCGAGCGCCTCGACCAGCCGCTCGAACGGCAGCTCCTGGTGGTCCAGCCCCTCCAGCAGGGTCCGGCTCACCCGCTCCAGCGCCCCGGCGAACCCCGGCTCGCCGGACAGGTCCGTGCGGAGCACCAGCGCGTTGACGAACATGCCGATCAGCGGCTCGACCTCGGGCACCGGCCGCCCGGCGACCGGGCAGGCCACGACCACGTCGTACCGCCCGGACCAGCGGGCCAGCAGCACCTTGTACGCCGCCAGCAGCACCATGAACGTGGTCGCGCCCGACCGCTGCGCCAGCTCCTCCACCCGCTCGTGCAGCTCCGGCTCCAGCGAGAACACGTGGTGCGCCCCGCCGTACGTCCGGACCGGCGGGCGCGGCCGGTCCGTGGGGATGCCCGTGTCGTCGGGGATCCCGGCCAGCCGCCCGCGCCAGTACTCCAGCTCGCGCTCGACGAACTCGGGCGTGAGCCGTTCCCGCTGCCAGACCGCGTAGTCGGCGTACTGCACGGCCGGCTCGGGCAGGTCCGGCCCGCGGCCCTCGGCGGCGGCGAGCAGGAACTCGTCCAGCTCCGTCATGAAGATCCCGACGGACAGCCCGTCGAAGATCGAGTGGTCGAAGACGCAGATCAGCCGCCAGCCGTCCGCGTCCGTGCGGACCAGCCGCATCCGCCACAGCGGCGGAGCGGCCAGCTCGAACGGCCGCGCGGCGTACTCCTGCGCGAGCCGCCGGAACTCGGCGTCGGCGTCGGCCCGGCCGCTCAGGTCGTCCCGCGCGACGGTGATCGGCACCGACCGGTGGACGACCTGCACGACGCCGCTCTCGCGCAGTTCGAGCGTGGTGCGCAGCGCCTCGTGCCGCCGGACCAGCCCGGCGAGCGCGGTCTCCACCAGGTCGGGCCGGTCGATCGGCAGCCAGAACTGGATGTTGTACACGGCCAGGTCCGGTTCGAACCGGGACATGAACCACATGCGCTCCTGGCCGGAGGAGACCGGGAAGACGTCCTGGTCCTCGGGAGCGCCCGTCATCCGCCCATCGCCTCTCGCAGGCTCTTGGGCCGCATGTCCGTCCACACCTCGTCGATGTGCGCCAGGCACTCCTCCTTGGTGCCGGTGAAACCGGTGGCCGTCCAGCCCGCGGGCAGCGGCCGGTCGGCCCACCAGGTGGAGTACTGCTCCTCGTCGTTCACGACGACGGCGTGCAGCGGCCCCTGCCCGGACCGCTCCCCGGTCTGCTGCTGGGTCTGCTGCCCGGTCTGCCGCTGGGACTTCCGCTCGGGAACCTGCTCAGACATCGGCCCTCCTCGGCTGGCGGGTGATCGTGGTGGTCTCGGCGGGCTTCGGCGCGTTCTCCGCCCTGGCCTCCTCGACCAGCGCGGCGACGCCGGCCACCGTCGGCTCCTCGAAGATGCTGCGCATCGGCAGCCGCACCCCCAGTTCCTTGCGGATGAGCGCGATGAGCTGCACGGCGACCAGCGAGTTGCCGCCGAGGTCGAAGAAGTCGTCCTCGGCCCCGATGTCGCCGCCCAGCACCGCGCCCCACAGCCGGGCCACCGCGGCCTCCAGCTCGGTGCGCGGCGCGACGTACCCCTCGCGGGTGGCCGCGGCGGGCCGGTCGGCGGCGGTCGCCGCCGTCTCGACCTTGTCCTGGGTGACCTCGCGGGCCCGCCATACGAACTCCTCCAGCGGGGTGGCGACCACGGCGACCTGCGTGCCGAGCGGCACGGCGAGCAGCCGCCGGAACGCCTCGGCCCCGTCGGCCGGGCGGATGCCCTCGCCGGGCGCGGCCTGCTGCTCCTGCGGCGCGGCGGGGGAGGACGAGGCGGCCGCCTCGGTGGCGGCCACGTTCGCGGCCACGGCGGAGGCGTCGATGCGCCGGAGGACGTACTCGGAGATCCCGGCGACCTCGCGGCCGGAGTCGTCCAGCAGCGACACGTCGCAGGCGATCACCTCGCCGCTCCCGGCGTCGCGGAACCGCAGGTGGCTCCAGACCCGGGCGGGCAGCGGCGCGCGGACGACCAGCCGGCCGTACCCCAGCGGGAGGAAGTGACCCTCGGCCTCGCTGCGCGCGAACGAGGTGGCCTCGTCCAGGATCGCCGGGTGCAGCACCCAGCGGTGCAGCTCGTCCTCGCTGACCGGAGGCGCCTCCAGCAGGGCCAGCGCCTCGCCCTGCCCGGCGTGCCAGCGGCGCAGGTTGCGCCAGTGCGGCCCGAAGGTCAGCAGGCTCGACAGGGAGACCCCGCCCTCGCCGCCGCCCAGCCCGCACCGGGCCTCCACCGCCGCCAGGTCCGTCACCGGCGCCGGGCCCGGCTCGACCCAGGCCGCGTTGCCGCGCGCGTGCGTGCGCCGCACGCCGTCCAGGTCGCTGGTGATCTCGAAGTCCACGCCCTCGGCCGCGTCGCCGAACTCCACCCGCAGCTCGGCCGACGACCCGTCGGGGACGGCCAGCGGTTCGAGGAAGGCGACGTCGCGCAGCTCGACCGCCATCCCGTCCGCAGGCGCGGGGAAGGACTCGGCGAAGGCGCAGCGGGCCGTCTCCATGTACGCCGTGCCGGGCAGGATGGCGGTGTCCTCCATCCGGTGCTCGTCCAGCACCCAGTGCGTGTCCGGCGCGATCGTCGCGGTGCACGCGACCGGCGGGCCCTCGTGCCGGGACTCCAGGATCGGGTGGTCGATCGGCTCGACCCGCTCCCCGCGCTGCAGACCCCGGAAGGCCGCGGGCGCGTCCACCTCGGCGGCCATGCCCACCTCCAGCCACGCGCCCCAGTTGACCGAGACCGCGCCGGGCCAGGTGGCCGCGTAGGAGTCGAGGAAGTTGTTCGCGCCGCAGTAGTCCACCTGCCCGAACCCGCCCGCGATCGCCGTCACCGACGAGCACAGCAGCACGAAGTCCAGGTCCAGGTCGCCGAACGCCTCCCGCAGCGCGATCGGCCCGAGCAGCTTGGGCCTCAGCACCGCCTCGGCGGCGGCCCGCTCCTTGATCTCGGCCATGCCGCCGCCGGGCAGCCCGGCCGCGTGCACGATCCCGTCCACCCGGCCGAACCGGGCGACGGCCTCCTCACGCACCCGCCGCATGTCGTCCGCGCTGGTCACGTCGGCCGCCAGCACGAGCACCGCGGCCCCGGCCCGCTCCATGCGCTGTACGGCGGCGCGGGCGCGCGCGGCCCGGCCCCCGCCCCCCGACAGCCCGGACCTGGAGGTCAGGACGAGCCGGGCGCGGTGCCGTACGGCCAGGTCCTCGGCGATCGTGATGCCGATGCCGCCCAGCCCGCCGGTGATCACGTACACGCCCTCGTCGCGCAGCGGCGCCGGGGCCCCCTCCGCGCTCTCCGGGAGCGCGACCGGCTCGTACGTCCGCGACCAGCGCCGCCCGCCGCGCAGGGCCACCAGGTCGTCGTGCGGCCCGGCGGCGGTGAGCGCGGGGAGCAGGCCCGCCGCGGGCGCGGCCGGGTCCAGGTCGAGGTGGGTGACGGTCAGCCAGGGCGCCTCCAGCGGCACCACGCGCGCGATCCCGGCGACGGTCGCGTGCTCGGGACGGGCCAGGTCGCCGCCGGTCACCTCGACCGTGCCGCGGGTGAGCACGTCCAGCCGCACGGCGGGCTGCGCGGGCGCGAGCGCCTGCACGAGCGCGAGCAGGCTGAAGAAGCCCAGCTCCTGCGCCTCCCACACGCCTTCCGCGCCCTGTGCCGGAGCCTCGCCGGCCGCCCAGGCGTGCACGATCCGCGCGGGCGGGTCGCCCAGGTCCGCGAGCAGCGCCTCGTAGTCCTCCCGCGCCCCCGGCCGCAGCGTGTATGTCTCGCGGACCCCGCCGTGGCCGTTCCCCGCGCCGTTCGCCGTCGCCGTGCCGTTCCCCGCGCCGTTCGCCGTGCCGTTCGCCGTGCCGTTCGCGGTGCCGTTCGCCGCGGTGTTCCCCGCGCCGTTCACGGCGCCGCCGGCCGGGGCCGTGCGGCCGTACGCCGCGCCCGGCCGTACCAGGACGACGTCCGCGCCGGCGGCGGCCAGCTCCTCCGCCACGCCCGAGCCGTCGTCGAACACCAGGCAGCGGCCGAGCGGCTCGCCCGCGGTCAGGACGGGCGGGAGCCGCCGCCAGGACGGCAGCGAGAACCACTCCTCCAGCGGCAGGGCCCCGCTGCGGGCGCGCTCGACCGCCTTCTCCGGGTCGCCGACGCCGGGGTCGGGCTCGACCCAGTACCGCTTGCGCTCGAACGGGTACGTCGGCAGCGGCACGCGGTACCCCGGGGCGGCGGTGACCTCGGGCGCGTGACCGGCGGTCCACAGCGCCCCGGCGGCCGTGCGGATCGCCGCCGACTCGCCCCCTGCCGTCTTGGGCAGGCTGGTCAGCGGGCGCGCCGCCTCGCGCGGCAGCCGCCCCCTGACCAGGCCGCCGAGCTGCCCGCCCGGCCCGCACTCCAGGAACAGCGGGGCGCCCTCGCCGGCCAGGTCCGCCAGCAGCGTGCCCACGCAGTCGCCGAACCGGACGGCCTCGCGCAGGTGCCGCGTCCAGTACGCCGGGTCGGCCGCCTCCTCGGCGGTGATCCACCCGCCGGTGACGTTCGACAAGAACGGCAGCGCGGGCGCGTGCCGCTCCACGGCGGCGACCGCGGCGTGGAACTCCCCGAGGATCGGGTCCATCATCGCCGAGTGGAAGGCGTGCGAGGTCCGCAGCCGCGTGGCCCCGACCCCCTCCTCGGCCAGCCGCACCGCCAGCTCCGAGACCAGCGCGGACGGCCCGGCGACCACGCAGGTGCCCGGCGCGTTCACCGTCGCCACCGACACCCCGTCGGGCAGCCGCCCCCGGACCTCGTCCGCGTCGAGCTGCACGGCCAGCATCGAGCCCGGCGGCATGCTCCCCATGAGCCGTCCCCGCGTGGCGACCAGCCGCAGCGCGTCCGGCAGCGCGAACACCCCGGCCAGGGTCGCGGCGACGTACTCCCCGATGCTGTGGCCGATCATCCCGGCGGGCTCGACGCCCCAGGAGCGCCAGAGCGCCGCCAGGGCGTACTCGATCGTGAACAGCGCCGGCTGGGTGATCTCCGTGCGGCGCAGCCGCTCCTCGGCCTCGTCGCCGGTCGCGAACATCAGCTCCCGGATGTCCTCGCCCAGCTCCTTCTGGAGCACGGCGGCGCACTCGTCCACGGCGTCGCGGAAGACCGGCTCGTGCTCGTACAGCTCCGCGCCCATCCCGGCGTACTGCGCGCCCTGCCCGGGGAAGAGGAACGCCACCGGCGCGGGACGCCGCGGCGCGACCCCGCTGACCAGGCGCTTGGAGTCGGTCAGCGCCGCCGCCGCGTCGGCGGCGTCCGAGGCGGCGACGGCCGCGCGGTGCCCGAAGACCTTGCGGCCGACGCGCAGCGTGTGCGCCACGTCGGCCAGGTCCAGGTCTGGGTTGTCGCGCAGGTGCGCGGCGAGCCGCTCGACCGCCGCCGTCAGCGCGGACTCGCTGCGCGCCGAGACCCGCAGCAGGTGGGCGGGGCGGATCTCGCGCGGCTCCCGCTCCACCGCCGGCGGCTCCTCGATCACCGCGTGCGCGTTGGTGCCGCCGATGCCGAACGAGCTGATCCCGGCCCGGCGCGGCATCCCCTCCGGCCGCCAGTCGGACAGCTTGGCGTTGACGTAGAAGGGGTTCTCGCCGAACGGGATCTTGGGGTTGGGCGCGGTGTAGTGCAGGCTCGGCGGGATCACGCCCTTCTCGGTCGCCAGCACGGCCTTGATGAAGCTGGCGATGCCGGCCGCCTGGCCCAGGTGCCCGATGTTGGTCTTGACCGAGCCGATCGCGCACCAGCCCGCGTCCTCGGTCTCCCGCTGGAACACGCTGGACAGCGCCGCGACCTCGATCGGGTCGCCCATGTGGGTCCCGGTGCCGTGCGCCTCGACGTACGTCACGGTCCGCGGGTCCACGCCGCCCACCCCGAGGGCCTGCGCGATCACCGCGGCCTGGCCCTCCTGGCTCGGCGCGGAGAACCCGACCTTGCTCGCGCCGTCGTTGTTGATCGCGTTGCCCAGGATCACCGCGCGGATGTGGTCCCCGTCGGCGATGGCGTCCGACAGCCGCTTGAGCACGACGACCCCGCCGCCGCTGCCCCAGATCGTGCCCGCCGCCTTCTCGTCGAACGTGCGGCAGTGGCCGTCGGGGGAGACGATGCCCTCGTCGTCGTAGATGTAGCCGTGCTCCTGCGGCATCTCGATCATCGCGCCGCCGGTGACGGCCATGTCGCACTCGCCGCCGCGCAGCGCCTCGCACGCCACGTGCACCGTGACCAGCGACGTCGAGCAGGCCGTGTGCAGCGTGTAGCTGGGGCCGCGCAGGTTCAGCTTGTACGACGTGAGCGTGGCGCAGTAGTCGGCGTGGTTGGCCACCATGACCCCGAGCCAGCCCGCCGTGGCGTACGCCGAGGGGTTGCGGCGGATGTTCATCCACGCGTACGTCGGCGACCCGATCCCGGCGTACACCCCGATCTCGCCGTCGTAGTCCTCAGGGTTGTACCCGGCGTCCTCCAGCGCCGTGTGGGCCAGCTCCAGGAACAGGCGGTGCTCGGGGTCCCGCAGCTCCGCCTCCCGCGCCGACATGCCGAAGAACGCGGCGTCGAACATGTCGTGGTCCTCCAGGACCACCGCCGCCGGGACGAACCCGGGGTCCTTCAGCCGGGTCTCGGCGACCCCCAGCGCCGCCTGCTCCTCAAGGGTGTAGAAGCGGATCGACTCGACCCCGTCGCACAGGTTCCGCCAGAACGCGCGCCAGTCCGCGGCCCCCGGCATGCGGGCCGCGAGCCCCACCACCGCGATCGGCTCGACGGCCGGCTGCTCCTCGTCGAACGCCATCAACTGCCTCCTGATCTCGGGATCCTCATCTGCTTGCGCGCCCGCCGCACCGCACTCCTGCGCGCCGCCGCCGCCAAGTCGTGTCCGCCGCCCGGGGAGCCGCCCCCGGGGTCGCCGGGCCCCTCGCGGGCCAGGTGCCGCGCCAGCGCCCGCACGCTCGGGAACCGGAACAGGTCCACCATCGGCACGTCCCGCCCGAGCACCCGCCCCAGCGCCGCCTGCACCTGCGCGAGCGCCATCGAGTGCCCGCCCAGCTCGAAGAAGTTGTCGTCCACGCCCACGACGGGCCGCCGCAGCACCTCCCGCCACACCGCGGCGATCGCGCGCTCCTCAGGGGTGACCGCCTCCCCGGCCGGGCGCGGCGCGGCGATGGCGCGGGGCGCGGGCAGGGCGGCCCGGTCCAGCTTCCCGTTGGCGGTGAGCGGTAGGGCGGGCAGCGGCACTACCTCCGCGGGCACCGCGTGCCCCGGCAGCGTCTCCCGCAGCCGCTCCAGCACCGCGGCGACCCGGACCGACGGGCCCGACGGCACCACGTAGGCCCGCAGCGACACCTCGGCGTCCCCGTCGGGCACCGGCACCACGGCCGCCGCGCTCACCTCGTCGAGCGCCAGCAGCGCCGCCTCGACCTCGCCCGGCTCCACCCGGAACCCGCGCACCTTCACCTGCGCGTCGGCGCGCCCGGCGATCTCCACGCTCCCGTCGGGGCGGTGCCGTCCCAGGTCCCCGGTCCGGTAGAACCCGTCCCCGAACCGCGCCCGCGTGAGCTCCGGGTCGCCCAGGTACCCCAGCGCCAGGTGCTCCCCCTCGATCACCACCTCGCCCAGCTCGCCGACGCCCGCGACCCGGCCGGGCCCCGCCCCGCACGCCGTACGGCCCGGCGGGGGGAGGGCGGCGACGAACACGCGGGAACCGGGGATGCCGCGGCCCACCGGAATGGGACGGGAGGTTTCCGGTACGTCAGGAATGTCGTGGTACGCCTGAGCCTGTGGGGTTTCGGTCGCGCCGTAGAGGTTGACGAGACGGGCGGCCGGGGCCAGGCGGCGCAGCCGCGCGGCGTCGGCCTCGAACAGGCGGTCTCCGGCCAGCGCCGCCAGCCGGAGCCGGGGGAGGGGCGCCGCCCCCGGCACGCCGTACAGCAGCCGGGCGAGCTGGGGGGTGAGGTGGGCGACGGTGATCTCCTCCGCGCGGAGCCAGGCGAGGAGGCGGGCCGGGTCGCGCAGGAGGTCCTGGGGCGGCACGCACAGGGCGGCGCCGAGCGCCAGGGGCGTGAACACGTCCCGCAGGAGCGGGTCGTGGGCCAGGCCCGACAGCATCGCGAAACGGTCCCTCGGGCCGAGGCCGAACTCCCGGGGATACCAGGCGAGGAAGTGGGCCAGGGGCCGTTCCGGCGTGACGACGGGCTTGGGATCGCCGGTGGTGCCCGAGGTGAAGGCGAGGTAGCCGCGCGCCCCGGGCGGGGCGGGGGCGTGGTCGGCCTCGCTCTCGGCGAGCTCGATCACCGGGAGGTGCGCCAGCGTGCCCGGCACGGCCGTGCCCGGGCAGAGCAGCAGGCCGCGGGCCCCGGCGGCGGCCGCCTGCCGGGCGAGCACGCGGGGCGGCAGCGCGGCGTCGAGCACCGCCCAGCGCGCCCCGGACGAGAGCACCCCGAGCAGGAGGGCGGGCAGCGCGGCGTCCCGTGCGGCCACCACGCCCACGCACGCCGGCTCCCCGTCCGGGGGGCTGCCCGGCGCGAGCCCGGCCTTCTCCACGGCGACGGCCGTACGGCGGGCCAGCGCCAGCACGCCGGACCGGCTGAGGACGCCGCCCGCCCCGCTCACCGCCGCCGCGTTCGGCCCGGTCGTCGCCGCGGCCGTCACCAGCTCGACCACCCCCGGCTCTCCGGCGGACCCGGCGGACCCGGCGGACGCCGCCGCGCGGGGGAGCGGGCGCGAGCGGTCCACCGCCGGGGGCGGCCCGGACCGCCCCGCCGGGCGCTCGGGGTCGGCCGCCAGCGCGCCCAGCAGCGCGACGTAGTCGGCGAGCAGCCGCTCGATCCGCGCCGCCGAGAACAGGTCGGGGTTGTAGACCGCCTGGAGCGCCATCCCGCCGCCGTCGTCCTCGCTGACGTACAGCGTGAGGTCGAACAGCGAGCCCGGCAGCCCGGGCGCCAGCGGCTCGGCCTCGCAGCCGGGCAGCCGCAGCCGGGCCCCGGCGAAGTTGTACATGTTGAACATGACCTGCGTGAGCGGCGACCTGGCCAGGTCGCGCGGCACGCCCAGCTCGTCCACGATCCGCTGGAGCGGCACGTCGCAGTGCGCCACCGCCTCGGCCAGCTCCCGCGCGCACCCCCTCACGTGCTCGGTGAAGCTCGCCGCCCCGGACAGCCGCAGCCGCAGCGGCAGGATCTGGAGCAGGCACCCGGCCAGCGGCTCGAACGCCGCGTGCGCCCGGTCGGCGTACGGCGCGGCCACGACGAGGTCGTCCCGCCCGGTCAGGTGCCCGAGCAGCCGCCCGAAGGCCGCCAGCAGCACGGCGTACGGCGTCGCGCCCGCCCGGGCCGACACCGCGCGCACGGCCGCGGCGGTCTCCGGCGGGATCGCCCCGCGCGCCGCCGCCCCCCGGAAGGTCTGGATCGCCGGGCGCTCGGCGTCCAGCGGCAGGTCGAGCGCGGTGGGCGCGTCCGCCAGGTGCTCCCGCCACCAGGCCGGGTCCGCGTCCGCCTCGCGCCCGGCGAGCCAGGCCGCGTAGTCGGCGAACCCCGTCTCCGGAGGGGGCAGCGCCTCCCCGGCGTACGCCCTGGCCAGGTCGCGGTAGAAGACGTCCTGCGACCAGCCGTCGAACACGATGTGGTGCGCGGTCACCGCCAGCACGTGGTCGTCCGGCGCGAGCCGGGCGAGCCGGGCCCGCACCAGCGGCCCCCGGGCCAGGTCGAACGGCGTCGCGGCCTCGGCGGCGAGCAGCCCCTCCACGGCCTCCTCGGGCAGCTCCTCCACCGGGAGCCCGGCCTCGCCCGGCGGCGCCACCTCGACGTACGGCATGCCGTCCCGCTCGGGCACCCGCCAGCGCAGCACCTCGTGCCGCGCCAGGACCGCGCCCAGCGCCCGCCGCAGCGCCCCGGCGTCCAGCGGTCCCCGGATCCGCTCGGCCATCGCGATGTTGTGGGCGGGGGTGCCCGGCGCCAGCCGTTCCACGAACCACATCCGCCGCTGCGCCGCCGTCAGCCGGGGCGCGTTCCCCGTGGTGATCGCCGCCCGCGAGCCCTCCTCCAGCGCGGCGACCCGCTCGATCAACCCGCCCAGGGTCCGCGCGGCGTACACGTCCTCGACGCCGATCTCGCGGCCCAGCTCCTCGCGCACGGCCGAGACCAGCCGCATCGCCCGCAGCGAGTGCCCGCCGGACGCGAGGAAGCCGTCGGCGGGGTCCGGCCCGCCCGCGACCTCCAGCACCCGCGCCCAGATCCGCGTCACGGCGGCCCCGGCCCCGCCGTGCTCCTCCTCCAGCTCCGACGCGCCGGAGGGCGGGCCGCCTGCGGGCGGGGCCGACAGGGCGCGCAGATCCACCTTGCCCGAGGGGTTCAGGGGGAGGACGTCGAGCCGGACCACCCGGGTGGGGATCATGTACGGCGGGAGCCGCCGCGCGCAGTACTCCCGCACCCCGGGCAGATCGGGCGCGTCCGCCGGGGTCAGGTAGGCGACCAGCTCGCCCCCGGAGGCGTCCGCGACGGCCTGCAGCACGGAGGGGTGCGCGCGCAGGACCGACTCGACCTCGCCCAGCTCCACGCGCTGGCCCTGGATCTTGACCTGGCGGTCGAGCCGGCCGACGAACCCGATCCGCCCGTCCGGCTCCCACCGCACCTGGTCGCCCGTCTTGTACAGCCGCGCGCCCGGCTCGCCGGAGAAGGGGTCGGGCACGAACCGAGCGGCGGTCAGGCCGGGCCGGTTCAGGTAGCCCCGCGCGACCTGGGGGCCGCCGATGTGCAGCTCGCCCGCGACGCCCGGCGGGCACGGGCGCATGTCCTCGTCCAGGATGTGCGCGGTGCAGCCGGGCAGGGCGTGCCCGATCGGCAGCGGCCTGTCCCACTCGCCGGTCAGCTCGGTGCCGACCACGCAGACCGTGGTCTCGGTCGGGCCGTACCAGTTGTGGAACCGGCGTCCCGGGGCCGCCCACCGCGCCACCTGCTCAGGCCCCGGCGGCTCCCCGGCCGTCACCAGGTCCCGCAGCTCCGGCAGCTCCCGGGGGTCCAGCAGCGGCAGCAGCGCCGGCGGGATGAACCCCCACGTCACGTCGTGCTCCCGCAGGAACCGCCGCAGCCGCCCGGGGTCCACCCGGTCCTCGTCCGGCACGAGCTGGACCGCCCCGCCCCGGGTCAGCGGCGCGAACATGTCCAGCACCGACACGTCGAACCCCAGCGCCGAGAACGCGATCGACCGGCACGAGGCGTCCAGGCCGAAGGACTCCGCCGCCATCGTCACGAACGCCACCGCGCTGCGATGGCTCACCACCACGCCCTTCGGCCGCCCCGTCGAGCCCGAGGTGTAGAGCACGTACGCGGCGTTGCCGGGCCCGGCCGGGCCGTACGGCTCACGCGGCGTCGCGCCGGGGGGCGATCCTGCGGCCGGGCCGGGGGGCGAACCGGGGGAGGGCGGCGCCGCGGACGGGTCGAGGAGGACGGCGGGGGCCCCGGCCAGCAGCGCCCGGCCGGGGGCGTCCGCGACGACGATCCCGATGCCGGCGTCCTCGATGACGCCGGTGAGGCGGTCGCGCGGGTGGGCCGGGTCGAGGGGGACGTACGCGCCCCCGGCCAGCATGATCCCCAGCGCCGAGACGGGCATGAGCGGCGTGCGCCGCGCGCAGACCCCCACCCGCGTCTCGGGCCCGACGCCGCGCCGCCGCAGCTCGGCGGCCAGGTTCAGCGCGGCCTCCGCGAGCGCGCCGTACGTCATCCGGGTGTCCCACTGCCGGATCGCGACGGCGCCCGGCGTGCGGGCAGCCTGCGCCACGATGAGTTCGCCCAGCGTGCTCACGGTCGCGCGTCCTCCACCAGGGTCTCGAACCGCAGTCGCCACCGCTCCCGCCGTACGGCCACGGCCGCGGTCGCGCCGTCCAGCGGCAGGTGCGTCACCCGCCACCCCAAAGGCCGCTCCGGCCGCTCCGGCCCGGCGGCGGCGCGCGGGGTCCGGGGCGGGGCGCCTGACCCGTCCGGATCCGGCCCGTCCCCGGCCGCTTTGCGCAGCGCCTCGGCGGCCGCCCGCGACCGGAGGGCGAGCCGGGTCTCCGTCTCCCCGGGGGCCCCGCCGAGCGGGCCGCGTTCCCCGCCGCCGGGGGCGTCCTGGCCCGGCGCGCCCGGCCGCGGCCGCTCCACGCCCACCCCCACCGCCTGGCCCCGGGCGACCGCGACGAGCAGGATCCCGCCGGAGTGGCCCACGCTGAACCGCAGGTCGCCGGCGTACGGCCCGCCGCCCGGCGCGACCGGGATCTCCCCGCCCGCCGGGTCCGCGCCGTAGCGCGCCAGCAGCCGCCGCAGCGTCACGCGCCGCCCGACGTACCGCCGCCGGTCGGTCCCTGGCGGGAGGCCGGCGGCCCGCCGCGCCTCGCCCGGGGAGAGCTCGTCCACGGCGGCGCACGCGCCCGGCATCGCGTCGAGCCGCGCCAGCCAGACGTGCACCTCGTCGGCCTCCGGCGGCCCCGGCGGGGCGCCGGCCAGCTCGGCGGCGACCATCGCGGCGGCCAGGTCCGGGTGGGTGTTGAGGAAGTAGTGCCCGGCCGGCAGCGTGCGCAGCAGGAACCGGGACGAGGTGTGCCGGGCCCAGCCCAGCATGAGGCCCGGCGGGACCTCCCGGTCGTCCTCGCCGGCCAGTGCCACGACCGGCGAGGGCAGCGGCTCCTCCTCGGCGTACCGGTATCCCTGGAGCCAGGCCAGGTCCGCGCGGATCGCGGGCAGCAGCATCTCGCGCAGGTCGGGGTCGTCGCGCAGCGCCTCGGGCGCGCCGACACGGGCGATGAGCCGCCCGATGAAGCGGTCCTCGTCCAGCCCGGCGAGCGCGGCCACCGGCTCGTCCAGGTGCGGCGGGTGCGAGGCCCCGGCGAACAGCGCCAGCGGCGGGGCCACGCCCGCGCGGCGCAGCTCCCTGGCCACCTCGAAGCCGAGCCGCGCGCCCATGCTGTGCCCGTAGATCGCGTACGGCCGGCGGCCCGCCACGCGCTCCGCGACCGCGCGGGCGACCGCGCGGGCGACCGCGCGGGGGTCGGGCGGCGGGACGTGGGCGCTCAGGCCGTCCCGGCCGGGCAGGTGAAGCGGTTGCGGGCTGAGCCCCGGCGCGTCCCGCCAGGACCAGAAAGCGGTCGCGTCACCACCCGCGTAAGGGAGGCAGAACAGAGCGGGATCCCCCGATCGCGGCGGGGGGAACGCTCCGAACCAGCCTTCCCGTGCGGGCGTTCGGCTTGTGGCCAAATCCAACTCCCCGCGTCGCTACCCGCGCCCGCGCGGGGATCGTCCGCCACGGAAGCAGGCCGTCGGAAGACCTCTTCGTCGAATCCTCGACTATTGATACCGACCGCACCCCGGGCTGTCGATAGCGGGAAATTTGGCCTTAGTCGGCCTATGACGGAAATACGAATTTCAGGAAAGTCAGATTTCCGGGCGGGGGCCGTTCCCGATGGAAGTCACCACCTGGAAGTTCGCCGGGATTTGCGGATTTTCGCCGTAGGAGTCGGCGCGCTCACCGTGCGAAGTAGTCCGATACCCGGGTTTCGGACAGCGCGAGGGCACGCGTACGGCCCGGCGGAGGCGTCCGCCGGGCCGTACCGGAGCCGTCCGGGAGCGGGGAGGGGGTCAGCAGGCGATGCGGACCTCGGCCCCGAAGCCGGAGCTGCCGCCCGACGGCGGGCGGTATCCGGCGGGGAAGCGCACGTGGTAGGCCATCCAGCCGCGGTAGGCGGCGCTGTGGCACTTCTCGGCCGCGTTGTTCGACGCCTTCGCGGCGTTGCGGACGTTCTTCTGACCGGAGTCCTTGACCAGCCGGCCGTTGCGGTACAGCGCGGTGCGGATGGCGATCAGGGGGACGGGCGCGGTGCACTGGACGGTCGCGACCACGTTGACCGTGCCGGGCACGTGGTGGGACTTGTGAGGGTTGTGCACCCTGGGGGTGCAGACGATCCGGCGGAGCTTGGCCTTGGCCGGGGCGCCGACGACCCCGGCGGCGTCGCTCTTGGCCCGGCTCTTCGCCTGGCCGGGAGGCTTGGGGAGCGGGGGCTTGGGGGCGTGCGCGGACGCGACGGCGGACCCGCTGAACAGCAGCGAGAACGCGGCCAGCGCGCCGAGGACACGGACGGGTGCGTGCATCGATCCTCCTAGTCGGTAACCGATGACAGCAGTATGCGATGGCGCGACTACTCTCCGCATCGATATGGGCAATCGGCGGCCCCGTCGACGGGAATCGAAAACAAATCGAAAATCGTCGGCGGCGTGGGGTAGATTGAGGGCGACTCGATCGGAGGAAGGTCATGCCCGTTCCTCTCCCCCCAGACGAGAAGCCCCGCGAGGACTCCCCGCGGCGGGCCCACGAGAAGGCCGTCGCGCGGCTCCGCGAGAGCTACCGCGCGATCCCGGCGTCGGAGCCGGTCCGCCTGGCCAAACCCACGTCCAACCTCTTCCGCCCCCGCGACCCGCGGCGCGGCGCGGGGCTGGACGTGAGCGGGTTCGACCGGGTGCTGTCGGTCGATCCGGCGGCCCGGGTGGCCGAGGTGCAGGGCATGGTCACCTATGAGGACCTCGTGGACGCCACGCTGCCCCACGGCGTCGTGCCCCCCGTGGTGCTGGACTTCCGGACGATCACCGTGGGCGGCTCGGTCGCCGGGCTCGGCGCGGAGTCCTCCTCCTTCCGCGCCGGGCTGCCGCACGACCCGGTGCTGGAGCTGGAGGTCCTCACCGGCGACGGGCGGGTCGTGACCGCCTCGCGCGACAACGAGCACGCCGCCCTGTTCCACGGGTTCCCCCACTCCTTCGGCTCGCTCGGCTACGCCCTGCGGGTGCGGCTCCGGCTCGACCCCGCGCGGCCGTACGTCCGGCTGAGGCACCTGCGCCTCGGGTCGGCCGCGGAGTGGACCGAGGTGATGAGCCGGGTGGCCGCCGAGGGGGCGTTCGAGTCGACGCCGGTGGACTACCTCGACGGGGTGGCGTTCTCGCCCTCCGAGCTCTACCTGACGCTGGGCACGCTGGCGGACGTGGCGCCCCGCGTGTCGGACTACACCCGCTCGCGCGCCTACTACCGGTCCATCCGCGAGCGCCCCGAGGACTTCCTGACGCTCCGCGACTACCTCTGGCGCTGGGACACCGACATGTTCTGGGCCGCGCGCTACTTCGGCCTGGAGCGCCCCCTCATCCGCCGCGCCTGGCCGCGCCGGCTGCGCCGCTCGGACGTCTACCGGCGGCTGCTGTTCTTCGACCGGCGCCTCGGCCTGACCGACCGGGCCAACCGGCTGCGCGGGCGGCGGTTCGAGTGGGTGATCCAGGACGCCGACGTGCCCGCCGAGGCCGTCCCGGACTTCCTGGAGTTCTTCGACCGGGAGATCGGCATCCGGCCCGTCTGGCTGTGCCCCATGCTGACCCGCACGCCCATGACGATCTACCCCATGGACCCCGGCCGCCTCTACGTCAGCGCCGGCTTCTGGTGGAAGGTCGAGCTGCGCCCCGGCCAGGAGCCCGGCCACCACGACCGCCTCATCGAGCGGCGCATCACCGAGCTGGGCGGGCTCAAGCCGCTCTACTCCACCGCCTACTACTCCGAGGAGGAGTTCTGGCGGCTCTACAACGGCGAGGGGTTCCGCGAGCTCAAGGCCGCCTACGACCCCGGCGGGCGGCTCCCGAGCACCTTCGACAAGACCGTGCGGGGCCGCTGATGCGCGCCCCGGGACCGCGCGGCGGGGTGCCGGTCCGCCGCTTCCGCGAGGACCAGGCCGGCCTGCTCATGGAGCTGCGCCGGACCTACGGCGGCGTGGTCCGCTACCGCGTCGGCCCCTACCGGGTCCACCAGGTCACCGAGCCCGACCTGGTGCGCCGGGTCCTCAAGGACAACGGCGAGAACTTCACGCGCGGGGTCTTCTACGACCGCTTCCGGCTGTTCTTCGGCGAGGGGCTCCTCACCGCCGACGGCGAGGCCTGGCGCATGCGGCGCGCCGTCGCGCAGCCGTTCTTCCGGCACGGCGTCCTGCACGAGTCCGTCCCGCTGATCGCCGAGTGCGTCGAGGACCTGCGCCGCCGCTGGGCGGGCCCGGCCGCGGGCGGCGGCCCCGTGGACATCGTCCCGGAGATGATGCGCCTGGCCATGGGCGTCGTCGGGCGCGTCATCCTCGGCGCGGACCCGCGTCCCCGCGCGGGCGACCTGGTCCCGGCGGTGGCCTTCGCCGCCCCCGCCATGATCCCCGGCGCGCCCGGCCAGCTCCTCCCGTCCTGGTTCCCCGCCCCCTATCCCCGGCGCGTGCGCTGGAGCCGGCGGGTCATCGACGCCGCCATGGACGAGGTGATCGACGCGCACTCCGCGTCCCGCTGCCCCGTCACCGGCCGCACGGCCGACGGGCCCGGCGATGGGCCCGGCGACGGGCCGAGCGTGCCCGTCCCGGGCCGGGACGGAGGGGCGGGCGCGGACCGCGCGGGCGGGGTCGCGGAGGCCGGCGCGGGCCGCGCGGGCGGGCCTGAGGAGGGGCAGGTGCTGGCGGCGGCGCTGCTGGACGCCGTGGACCCGGCGACGGGGCGGCCGTGGACGCGGGAGCAGGTGCGGGACGAGCTGAAGACGCACTTCCTCGCCGGGCACGAGACGACCGGGTGCGGGCTGGCCTGGGCGCTCTACGCCGTGGCCACCCACCCGCGGGTGCGGCGGCGGCTGGTCGCGGAGATCGACGACGTGCTCGCGGGCCGCGCGCCCACCGCCGACGACCTGGCGAAGATGCCCTACCTCCGCCAGGTGGTGGACGAGTCCCTGCGGCTCCACCCGCCGATCCCGCTGTTCCCCCGGGGCGCGGTGCGCGACGTGGACCTCGGCGGTCACCTCATTCCCAAGGGCACGTCGGTGTTCATGCTCCCCTACGTCGCCCACCACGACCCGGACTCCTGGGAGGATCCCGAGCGCTTCGACCCCGACCGGTTCGACCCGTCCCGCCCCGGCCCGTCCAGATACACCTATTTCCCCTTCGGCGGCGGGGTCCGCCGCTGCATCGGCTCGCATCTGGCCACCCTGGAGATCCGCGTCGCCGTCGCGATGATCCTCCAGCGCTACACCCTCACCCCCGCCCGCCCGGCGGAGCCCAGGGCCCTGCTGTCCCTGCGACCCCGCGACGGCATGCCCATGACCATCCGCCCCCGCTGACCTCCCCGGATCTCGCGTGCGGGAGCCGTACGGCGAGGTCGCCCGCCTCCTGGGAAGCGGGCGACCATTATGATCTACTTTGTAAAGGGCGGTTAGCTCCCGGTGACGTTGAGTTCGGCGGCCGCCGCCCAGGGGCCGGAGTTCTGGCCCGACACGGCCCGGAACTTCACGTAGCGGCCGGGGCGGGCGGTGAAGCAGGCGTCCTGCTCCGCCGTTCCGCCCGCGAACGTGCCGGTCCTGGCCGCCGCGCCCCACGTGGCCCCGTCCGCCGAGACGTACACCTCGTAGCCCGCGACCAGGCCGTTCACCCCCGACTGGCGGGGGAGGTAGTGCAGGCAGGACACCGAGTACGACCGGCCCAGGTCGAGCACCAGCTCATGCGGGTAGGGGGTGTCGGGGTCCACCTGCGACCAGGCCGTGTGCCACAGGGTGGCGGGGTCGCCGTCCAGGACGTTGGCCGCGCCGCCGTTCGTGGCGGTGTCCTGGCTGCTGACCGACTCGACCGAGATGCCGGACTGCGGGATGCGGCCGGGCCCGCCGCCCGCGCCCAGGTCGTCCACCACCAGGTCGTCCAGGATCAGATCGGCCTCGTTCCGCGAGCCCTCCGGCGTCAGCTTGCGCACCCCGATCCACGCGTCCGCCCCGGCCGTGAACGTCCGGGTGAACGTGGCGGGGGTCCGCGCCTGGGCGAGGTTCACGGTCGTCTCCGCCGTGCCCGACCCGATCACGAAGGCGTACTCGTCGCCGTGGCCGGCCTCGTAGGAGAACGTCACGCGGTACTGCCGCCCGGCCGTGAGCCGCAGCGTCTGCGGGAGCGTCCGGTAGACCAGGCCCTGGCGTTCCTCGTGCGACTTCAGCGAGTTCTCCCCGCCGATCACGTCGTCCACGAGCTTGCCGTTCCACCCGGCCTGGGTGTACGGCGCGTGCCGCTGCGCGATGTGGGTGCGCGGGTCGTTCGCGCCGCCGCCCGCGCCGCCGTGCGCGAACGGGCCCCAGCCCGCGTCCACGTTCTCGAAGTCCTCCACCAGCAGGTGCGTCCCCTGCGGCGTGCGGCCGGAGCGGACCACGCGCACGTCGTCGAACACCACCGTGCCCGAGCCGGTGGCCGCCGACAGCGCCAGCGTCGCCGTGCTCTGCCCGGACGGGACGTCGAACAGCACCTTCATCCGCTGCATCGTCGTGCCGTTCTTCTCGCTGCCGCCGACGTGGTTGGTCAGCGGGGAGGAGTCGGCGTGGACGGAGGCGGCGCTCCCGCCCGCGGGGGTGACCGTGAGCGTCGCGCGCCGCCCGGCGGCCGTGCTCACCCACACCGACGCCGAGTACGTGCCCGCGGTGAGCCCGGTGAGCTGCTGCGACACGGTCGCGGCGGAGTTCGCGGCGATGCGCAGCTCGTTCTGGCCCAGGGCGTTGCGCGCCACCGACGCGCCGCCGCCGGAGACCGTCCACCGGCTCAGGTCGCCCGCGTAGAAGCCCGGGTCCTTCACCGGCGTGCCCTCGCCCCACCTCGGGTCGGGCACAGCCGGCGCCGCCCCGTCGTAGACGACGTACGGCGTGTTCGCGGTCGCGTTGATCGTGACCTGCCCGCCGGAGACGGTCAGGTCGGACACGTGCACGCGGCCGGTGTCGGTGAGCCGGTAGAGCTTGGGGGAGGTCCACCCGGACGGGAGGGTCCAGGTGGTCGAGCCGCCGGAGCCGTTCCAGTGGTAGAGCTTGCCACCGCGCGGCAGCAGGTAGGCGTTCCCGCGCAGCACCTCGCGCCCGCCCTCGGTGATCTTCCGGGTGCCGCCGGCGTCGGTGGCCGTGACCCCGTTGGCCAGCGTGATCGTGTCGGCCGTCCAGCGGATGATCGGGGACGACTGGAGGTACTTGGTCGGCAGGTTCACGGCGAACGTGGTCCGCAGGAACGCGGTGAAGTCCTTCTTGCCCTGCCAGCCCTCGTACGCCGTCAGCTCGGCCCCGCCCAGCAGCGGGTGCCGGACGATCCAGTCGTCCTTGGCGTGGTTGGCCACGAAGCGCGCGAGCTGGGAGTTCACGCCCTTGTAGTCGCTGCCGCCGTAGTTCACGTCCGCCGACCAGTGGGTCCACAGCGCCTGGTCGAGCAGCTTGTCGGGGAACTCGGTGGCGATCTGCCAGCCGAGGCCGCCGATCTCCCGCTCCAGCCTGCGGGACACGTAGCCGTCGCCGTACCAGACGTCCACGTAGAGGAAGGCGAGGCCGGGGGCGGCGGCCTTGAGCGCGTTGAGGCGGGCCAGGCGGTCGCCGGACTGCCCGTCCTTGCGGGTGTCCACGTGGTACGACTGGTCCAGCCAGTCCCAGCCGAGCGTCCCGGTGTGCTTGGCCGGGTCGAACGTGCGCGACACCGGGTACTCCTCGGTGGCGTTCACGTGCACCCCGAAGTCGGCGTTGTAGGCGGCGCCCTTCTCGGTGAGCGTGCGCAGGTCCGCCGCGCCGCCCTGCTTGGGCCCGACGTACCCGTAGTCCATATGCGCCGAGTCGTGCCCCTCCGAGCCGTACCCCTTGAGCAGCACGAACTGCCCGAGCCCGTCGGTGGCCAGCGCGACCCGCTTGGTCTCGTCGAGCGTCTGCAGGAACGGGTGGGTGGCCTGCGAGGCGAAGTTGAACGGGATGCGCTGCACCACCCGGTCGGCGGTGTGCTCCCAGCCCTTCGGCGGGGTCCAGATGTCCCGGTGCGCGACCGCCGCGTCCTGCCAGTTCACGGCCCCGTCGCCGGTGCGGTCCCGGGTGATCGCGACCCTGGCGTACGGCAGGGGCTCGGTGTCGGTGTCGGCGGCTCCCGAGGCCCGGTACAGCCAGTCGCCGCTCCACAGCCCGGCGCGGCGGTAGGAGGACTTGGCGACGACCTGCTTGGCGACGCGCCCGTTCTCCTTGGCGGTCCCGCCCGACGGCGCGTCGTACACCGAGTTGGAGTCGATCGCGGCGGCGAGCGCGGAGGTGCTGGCGAAGGCGAGCATCACGGTGGCCGGGCTCGCGTCGGCCGGGGTGGCGGCGGTGATCGGGGTGAACGTGTCGCCGGTGCCGGTGGTCGCCGTGTGCATCCTGGCGGTGGCCAGCGCGGCCCCGGGCTGGTCGCTGCGGACCGAGACGAGGTTGTGGCCTGGGATGGCCAGGCTCCGGACGCGCAGCGAGGGCGTGTCGGTGATCTTGGTGACGCGGAACTCGACGACGGAGCCGGTGACCGAGAGCCGGGCGCCGATCGTGACGCCGGAGAAGGTCAGGGTGTAGTCCACGCGGTCGGTGGCGGCGGTCGCGGTGACGGCGGGGGTGTGGTCGGCGCCGTTCACCCGGATCCGGGTGACGGGGTCCTCGTTGCCGTGCATGACGGCGCCGCTCGCCCGGTCCGTGTAGTCGATGACCCGGGGGAAGGCGTCGTCCACGCGGACCGAGAGGGCGGGGGAGGAGATGGTGAGGGGGGCGGCCGAGGCCGCCGCCGGTGCGGCGGCGACCGTGCCGGACGCCGCGAGGGCGACGCACAGCGCGGCCGCCCGCGGGCGGAGGGGACGCATCGCGGTGACTCCTGGGGGTGGGAGGAACAAGCGTCGCGCCCATGAATAACAGTGGGCCTTTCCCCTGATAATGGACAAACGTGCGGGGGTGCTTGGACGTTTGGAAACCGGGGTTCCGGACGGAGGGCCAGTGCAGGGATCGAGGCGTCCAGTGGGCCCGGTCGAGTGGACCGAGGGCCGGGAGCACTGGGAGCACTGGTGGCGCTACCTCACGCCCAGCCCCGCGCATCGCCGTCTCGGCCTGGCGTGCCTGGGCGTCGGCACGCAGCGCGGGCGCATCCCGGCCGTCGGCCCCCGGGTGCTGGCCAACCACGTCGCCGTCGTCGTGCTCTCCGGCGAGGGGTGGTTCTCCTGGGGCGGGCGGCCGCCGGTGGACGTGCGAGCGCCGGCCCTGCTGTGGCTGATCCCCGGGGTGGAGCACCACTACGGGCCGTACGAGCCGGGCTGGTCGGAGTGCTTCGTGGACTTCACGGGCCCCGCCGCCGGGGCGTACGAGGAACTGGGGTTCATCGACCGCGAGAACCCCGTGGTGCCGCTGTCGTCGGCGGAGGCGGCCGAGCACGTGGTGCGCAAGATGGCCGCGATCTGCCGGCGCGGCGGGCCGCACGTGGAGGTCGAGACGTCGGCGGCGGTGCACGAGCTGCTCGTCACGCTGCGTCACGCCCGCGCGGACCACGACCCGGAGGGCCATCCGGTGCTGGCGAACCTCGCCCGCAACGCGTTCCTGCCGCTGACCGTCACCGAGCACGCCCGCCGCCTGCGCATGAGCGTGGCCGAGCTGCGCGAGAGCGTACGGCGCAACGCCGGGTGCAGCCCGAAGGACTACATCCTGTCGATCCGGCTGACGCGGGCGAAGGAGCTGCTCACGGGCACGGACCTGGGGGTGGCGGCGATCGCGCGGCGGGTGGGGTATCCCGATCCGGCGTACTTCACCCGCGTCTTCACGCGCCGCGTCGGCATCTCGCCCACGGTCTTCCGGGAGCGCGGGCTGCGGGGCCCGGAGGGGCTGTGAGCGCGGCTGCGGGGCCCGGAGGCTGTGACGTGGGCTGCGCGGGCCCGGAGGCTGTGAGGCACGGGCGGGGCGGGGCCCGGAGGCTGTGAGGCGCGGGCGGGGCGGGGTCCGGAGGGGGTTGTGACGTGGGCTGCGCGGCCAGGAGGCTGTGACGTGGGCTGCGCGGGCCTGGAGGGGGTTGTGACGCGGGCCCGGGTGCTGGTGGGCTGGAGGGGATGCGAGCGCGGGCCCGGAGGGGGCGGGAGCGCGGCCCGTGGTGAGGGCCGCAGGGGTCTGAAATTCCGGGATCCGCCCGGTTGAACTTCCGGGCGACACGCCGGGAGAGTGATCCGCATGAGCCTGGACTACGCCGCGCACTCGCCGTACACCGACCCCGGTCCGCACGCCCGGCTGCTGGACGCGCTGCCGGACACCCTGCCCGAGCTGACCGAGGTCGTCCGCAACGTGATCGTGCACTACACGGGGTCGGGGCTCACCTTCACCGCCGAGCGCCTGGCCGAGATCGACAACCGCTGGGTCGAGCGGATCCTCGACACCGACCAGAGCCGCTTCGGCGTCCCCCTGGCCGAGCCCCGTCCCCTGGCGGACCGCGTGGCCGGCTGCTGCCGTGACTACACGCTGCTCACGGTCGCGGCCCTCCGCCAGCGCGGCGTGCCGGCGCGCAGCCGCATCGGCTTCGCCCCTTACATGAGCGCCGGGTTCGTCTACGACCACGTGGTCGCGGAGTACTGGACCGGTGACCGCTGGGCCCTGGCCGACGCCCAGCTCGACCCCGCGGCGCCCTGGCCCTTCGACCCCCTGGACATCCCCCGCCAGAAGGGCCCCCTGACCAAGGCCGCCTTCACCACCGCCGCCGGGGCCTGGACCGCGTACCGCCGCGGCGAGATCGACCCGGGCGTGTACGGCGTGGCCCCCGGCTCCCCGTACACCGGCCCCCGCTTCATCGGCCACTACGTCCTGCTGGAACTCGCCCACCGCCGCCGCGACGAACTCCTCCTCTGGGACACCTGGGGCGAAGACGGCACTCCCGGGGACGCCTCCCCTGAGGGCGCCCTCCCGGAAGACGCCCTGGCCGACCTCCACCTGACCGACGAGATAGCCGCCCTCCTCCTGTCCGCCGACGAGGGCGACGACCAGGCCGAGGAGACCCTGGCCGCCCGCTACCGCACCGACCCCCGCCTCAACCCCGGCGACCACGTCCTCTGCCTCTCCCCCTCCGGCACCCGAACCCGGATCGACCTCACCACACGCACCGCCATCTCCTAGATCGTGTTCCCGGCCGCGCGGGCGGGCGTGGCAGACCCCTTCGGCCGAGGGGCCGACACGGCGGATGTCCCCGAGCGCGCGGGCGGTGCGATGGATGTCCCCGGCCGCGCGGGCGGTGCGATGGACGTCGCCGGGCCGTACGGCTGGCGCCGCCCCCGACCTTGGACCATCCACCAGGAGACGCCCCACCGTTCCCCAACCCCCGCCCTCACGCACCCTCGGGGCGCACCCTCCCCTGCCACAACGCCCCACCCGCCCCTCCGCCCAGACATACGGACCGCCTCGCCCCCTTGCCGTCCCCGCACGCCTCCCACATCCGCGAGCGAGCAGGACGGGCTGTGCGACGAGACCCGGCGAAGGCGAGGAACGTGCCGCCCACTGAACGGTTCAAGGGACGGCTCGAAGGGGGGCGAAGCGGGCCAGAGCACCGGGCGGAGAGCTCAGGGTGGGCCCGTTGTGTCAGTGGGCGTAGCGCCCCGAGGGTGCGTGCTGTCGAGGTTGGGGGAGGGGAGGGGCCGCTCCGCCCGGAGGGATCAAGGTCGGCGGCGGCGCCAGCCGTACGAACGGGAGATGCGGCAGCCGCCGACACAGGCGAGGGGTGGGGCGGGCGGCTCTGGAAGCTCTGGTGGCCGGGGGCGGCGCCCGCCGTACGAACGGGGGAGACGACAGCCGCCGACAGATGCATGGGGGGTGGGGTGGGCGGCTCTTGAAGCTCTGGTGGCCGGGGGGCGGCGCCCGCCGTACGAACCGGAGAAACGACAGCGTCGGCCCATGCGACGGGCGGTGGAGGCGGGCCGGTCTTGAGGTCGAGTGGGCGGGCGGCGCTGGTCGTGCGGGCCGGCGGATCCCCGGTGCTGGTCAGGACATGCGCGGGGCGGTGGGGCGGGAGGCGGACTGGGCGATGACGGGGCGGGGGGTGGATTGCGCGATGACGGGGCGGGCGGGGGCCGGGAGGGTGTGGGCGGGGACGCCGGGGGTCTGGGGCTGGGCGGGGGCCGTGGCGGCGAGGGTGGTGAGGGTCATGGCGGTGACGAGGAGGATCTGGGTCAGGGGGAGGTAGGTCTCGATGAGCGGGTGGACGCCGCCGAGCAGGGGAGCGAGGGGGCTGGCCGGGTGGGTGACGAGGTAGGCGGTGAGGGCGAGGGCCGAGGCGGCGGTCAGGGCGTGGAGGGCCTGGTGGCCGGGCGTGCGGCGGCGGGCCAGGAGGTGGGTGGCGATGGGCGGGGCGGCCAGGGCGACGGCGGTGGCCCAGCGGTGGGTCTCACCGTCGGGGAGGATCGCCGCGACGATCAGGCCGGCGGCGGTCGCCACCAGGAAGACGCGGGGGACGGCGGCGCGGGCGGGCTCGTGCTCGGCGAGGACGTAGGCCAGCGCCAGGCACCCGGCGGCCAGGGCCAGGGCTCCGAGGAGGGGCAGCGCGACCGGGGCCGGGGCGAAGAGGTGGGGGGAGAAGTGCGGGTAGGCGAACGCCGCCAGGGCGGTCAGCGGGCCGAAGATCGACAACCACTTCATCGGGAGGCCTCCACGAGCTCGTGCTGGGGGTCGGCGGCGGCGGGTCGGCGGCGCTTGCGGACCCAGCGGACCACCTCGACGACCGCGGTGATGGACAGGGCCAGGCCGAGGCCGAACAGGAGGCCCTTGATCGGGTCCTGCTCGAACGCCATTCCCCCGAAGAATCCGATCAAGCCTGAGTAGATCGCCCAGGAGCCCGCGGCCAGGGCGTCGAAGAAGGCGAAGGAGCGTCTCGGATAGGCCACCGCGCCCATCGTGATCGTGACGGCGGTGCGGCCGCCGGGGATGTAACGGGCGACGATGAGGACCAGACCACCGCGTTCGGCCAGCGCCTTGGCCGCCCAGGAGTACGCCTTGCGGGTGCGCGGCCGGTCGCGCAGCCGGGACCCGGCCTTCCTGCCGATCAGGTAGGAGATGTGGTCTCCGGCGAACGCTCCCGCGGCGGCGACAGCGATCACGAGCGCGAGGTTCGTGGCTCCGGTGGCCGCGAACACCCCGGCCGTGATCACCGACGTCTCCGCGGGGACGATCGGGAAGAACCCGTCCAGCACCGCGAGCAGGAACAACGCCAGGTAGATCCAGGGCGACGACATGACCTGGTGGAGCAGGTCCAGGATGGTATGCGACATGCGGCGGGGCTCCCGGGGGTGCGTGGACTGGTCTCCCAGCGTGCCGGGAGCGCGGTGGCGGGGCATCCGGGGACGCCCCTGATCGACCCCCGTGGATCCCCGAGATCACTCAGGGGCGGGTGTCGCTTTCGACCCTAGGGAACGGCCCGCGGCGGCACATCGCCCGTTGGTCTGGTTCCGGATCCCCACTTTGGTCGGGGGTGCGGCCCCGCCGTGGCTCTCCGGTAGTACTTACGGAGGGGGCGCCTCCTACCCAGGTGCCGTGACACCGCTCGTCCGCCCCCGGGAGCCGCCCGAAGGCGCCCCGGGACCCGGCCGCCCGGGCCCGCCCGCCCGGCCGTGCCGGCCCTCGCCGACGCCGCTCCGCCGTACCGGATCCAGAGGCGGCGCGCGGGAGAAGGACAGGAGTTACGCGGACGACCTTGGGTATCGCACGACATAGCCGGAAATGTCCGGGAACGGGGGGACGACCATGGTCCGCAAGAAGGTGGAAGGCGACGAGCAGCAGCGCCGGAAGGCGGCGCGGCAGGCGCGGGAGGCGGGCAAGAGCCCCAGCGCGGAGGGCGTGACCACCGGCGCGTCCAAGCAGCGCCACGAACTGCCCCGCAACGACCCGCACCACCACCGCGAGCGGCTGGCCTCGATCCACCGGGGCAAGCAGCAGAACCGCTCACCCCGGCCGAAACCCCACTCCGACTGACAAGCCGCACCCGGCTGACGGCCGCACTCGGCTGACGGCCGCACGCGGCAGGCGGCCGCACGCGGCCGGTGGCCGTACTCACGCGAGGGTCCGATACTCCGGCCGGGAGCCGCTCCGGCGTTAGCCGTCCGCCGGGCGCGGGTCGCGCCACATGAGCCAGACCGGCGGGCACCCGCCGGGCAGCTCCAGCCTCTCGGTCACCTCGAAGCCGAACCGCTCGTAGTAGGGCACGTTCGCCTCCTTGGACGACTCCAGGTAGGCGGGCATGCGTTCGGCGTCGCAGCGCTCCAGTCTGGATCGCAGCAGCGCGCCCCCGAGGCCGTGGCCCTGCGCGGGCGGGTCGGTGGCCAGGAACGCCAGGTAGTAGTGCGGCCGTTTCGGATGCCGCGCCTCCATCGCGCTCAGCGCGCGCGCCGCGGCCAGCGTCCTGCGGCCGAACGCGCGCAGGAGCGGGAGGGCCTGCCGGAGCTGCGCCGACAGGGGCACGCGCCAGGTGCCGGGCGGGTCCCACAGCGCCACCGCCTCGGTCGCGCCGTCGCGCCCGGCGACCTCGCTCAGCCCGCGGGGCAGGTGCACGTGCCGCGCCATGGGGTCGAACACCCGGCTCAGCCGTTCGATCCGGGTCGCGGGATCGGCCACGAGCCAGCTCCAGATCGGGTCGTCGTAGAACGCGCGCGCCAGCACCGGCACGATCGCGTCGGCGTTCCCCGCGGCTTGCCGAACGGTGATCACGCGAAATCCCCTCCCGAGGCCACGGTGATCATACGCCCCGGCTTGCCCGCCTTTCGCCGAGAGGGAATGCCCGCACGGCTCGCGCCCCGCCCCATCCGGCCAGGGGCGTCCGCCGTACGGCTCGCGCCGGCCTTCCGGGGGGCGTCCGCCGTACGGCTCGCGCTCCGCCTCACCCCGCCGCGAGGCGTCCGCCGTACGGCTCGGCCCGGAAAACCCGTCGCCGCGCGACGTCGCCGCGTGCTATCAAACCGGCAGGTCCGCAGCGAGAGATGGGACGGGATGGACGGCTATCTGGAGACCGAGCGCATGACGATGCGCGCGCTCACCGAGGACGACGCGGACGCGCTCATCGAGCTGGACTCCGACCCCGAGGTGATGCGCTTCCTCACCGGCGGCAGGCCCACCCCGCCGGAGATGATCCGGAACGACCACCTGCCCCGCCTGCTCGCCCGCGCCGCCAGGTTCCCCGGCTACGGCTACTTCGCCGCGACGGAGAAGGCCACCGGGCGCTTCCTCGGCTGGTTCGAGCTCTGCCCCAAGGACGACCCGGAGGTGCCGGAGCTGGGATACCGGCTGCGCAGGGCCGCCTGGGGCGCCGGCTACGCCACCGAGGGCTCCCGGGCGCTGGTCCGCAAGGCGTTCACCGAGCTGGGCGCCCGCCGCGTGGTCGCCGAGACCATGACGGTCAACAAGGGCTCCCGCCGCGTGATGGAGAAGGCCGGCCTGACCTACGTCCGCACGTACTTCGGGGACTGGCCCGAGGCCATCGAGGGCTCCGAGCACGGCGAGGTGGTGTACGCCCTGGACCGCGCCGACTGGGAGGCCGGGTGAGACCTCCCCGCCGCCGAGCGGAGCCGGGCATGCCGGGCATGCCGGAGCGGCCCGGGGCGTGCGCACACGGCGGCCGGGCCTTCCGCCGCCCGGGCGCGCTAGCCGGCGCCCGACTCGGCGCGGAGCTCGGCCAGGAGCTTGCCCTGGGTGTCGAGCATGTCGGTGAGGATCTGCCGCGCGGCGCCGAGGAGTTCGGCCACGTCGGAGGTGGACAGGGCGTAGACGACCGTCGCGCCCTCGCGGGTCGCCGTGACGATCCCCGCGCGGCGGAGCACGGCGAGCTGCTGCGACAGGCTCGACGCCTCGACGTCGAGCTCGGCGAGCAGGTCGCGCACCGGGCGGGGTCCCTCGCCCAGCATCTCCAGGACGCGGATCCGGACCGGGTGTCCCAGCGTGCGGAACAGCTCGGCCTTGGCCTGGTAGAGCGGCACGGACATGTCAGGAGGCCCTGCCAAGCCCGCTCGTCGCCTCCCCAGCGCTATCGTGTGGCTTCCAGCGCCGCGGGTCGGGTCCGGGTTCATGAGTGGCTCGTGCGCTCGTCGTGACTCCGGTCCGACCTCGCTTCCCGCCAGGCATCATCTCTTCATCGTGGGGCAAGTTTCAGAATTCTTCAACTTGCCAACGCATAATGTATGATGCTTACCCACTCTTCAGATGACACCCGGGGTCTCGGCCGGGCCACATGCGGGCCGGGAGCCCCGTGGTCCCGGACCGCGAAGTTCCGGACGACGAGAGGCCCGACACGGCCGGTGTGAGGGGGAGCCCATGGGGCGAGGTCGAGCCAAGGCGAAGCAGACGAAGGTCGCTCGCAGGCTGAAGTACACCGAGCACTCGATCGATCTTGACCGCCTCCGTCAGGAGCTGTCGGGAAGCGATGACACCGACCAGGTGGGCGAGGACGCCGAGGAGTACCTGGCCGCCGACCGTCCCTAGCGGTCCCGGCCCGTCCCTCCGTCCCCACCTGTCATAGCGGAAAGCGATCCGCGCGATCCGGCGGCGCCCGCTCATGCCGTACGGCCTGGGCGACGGCGCCGCCGTTCGCGGGGTCTCGCGATCTCGCGCCGGCCCGGATACGGCTCGGATACGGCCCGGGTTCTCGGGCCTGGGCCGGATACGGCCCGGGATGCGGCCCGGGTCCTCGGGCCTGGGCGCATCTGAGACCTCGGGTGGCGCTGGCGAGGGCCGCGGGTTTCGTCGCATGCGGGAGGCACGGAGGCGGTCGCCCCTGGGGATGCCTTGTGAGGGTGATTACCCCTCGGTAGGGTGATCAGGCGCTTGACTTAAAGTGTCGAGCATCCGCATCACAAGGTTAGGCGGCGCATGACCGACGGCGTTGACCCCGCACTGGTGGACCTGGACCGCCTCGCGGCCTGGATGGACGCGCAGGGGCTGCCGTCCGGCCCCTTCGGGCGGGTCGAGACGCTGGCCGGCGGCACCCAGAACGTGCTCGTGCGGTTCGAGCGCGGCGGCCGGGAGTACGTCCTGCGCAGGCCGCCCCGGCACCTGCGCCGCGCGAGCAACGAGGTGCTGCGCCGCGAGGCCCGCGTGCTCGCCGCGCTGGCCGGGTCGGACGTGCCGCACCCCGGGCTGATCGCCGCCTGCCCCGACGAGAGCGTGCTCGGCGTCGTCTTCTACCTGATGGAGCCCGTGGACGGGTTCAACCCGACCGCCGGGCTGCCCGCGCCGTACTCCCGGGACGAGTCCTGGCGGCACGCGGCCGGGCTGGACGTGGTGGACGGGATCGCGGCGCTGGGCGCGGTGGACCACGAGGCGGTGGGCCTGGGCGACTTCGGCAAGCCCGACGGGTTCCTGGAGCGCCAGGTCGGCCGGTGGATGCACGAGCTGGACACCTACGGCGAGCTGGACGGGTACGGCGGGCCGCGGATCCCCCAGCTCGACCGCGTGGCGGCGTGGCTGGAGGCCAACCGGCCGAGGACGTGGACGCCGGGGATCATGCACGGCGACTACCACCTGGCCAACGTGCTGCTCGACCGCGAGCGCCCGCGGCTGGCCGCGATCGTGGACTGGGAGATGTGCACGATCGGCGACCCGCTGCTGGACCTGGGCTGGCTGCTGGCGATGTGGCCGGTGGGCGGCGCGGAGCTGGGCGTGGCGACCTCGCTGGCGGACGTGAGCGGCTTCCCCGGCCCCGGCGAGGTGATCGCGCGGTACGCCGAGCGGAGCGCGCGCGACCTGTCCGCGATCGACTGGTACACCGTCCTGGCCTGCTTCAAGTGCGGCATCATCCTGGAGGGCACCCACGCCAGGGCCTGCGCGGGCAAGGCGGACAAGGGTGTCGGGGACCTCCTGCACGCGATCACCCTGGCCCTGTTCGCGAAGGCGGACACCTACCTGTAGGAGCCCCCATGGCCATCGACTTCACGCTGTCGCCGGAGCAGGAGGAGGTCCGGCGGCGCGTACGGACCTTCGTCCAGGAGACGATCATCCCCGCGGTGAAGGACTTCGACGACGAGGAGAAGGCCACCAGCCGCGAGGAGTACATCCGGACCCTCCTGGACCTGCGCGAGAGGGCCAAGGCCGAGGGGCTGTGGCTGCCGCACATGCCGGCGGAGTGGGGCGGCATGGGGCTCGGCCACGTGGCCCTGGCGATGGTCCAGGCCGAGGCCGCCAAGACCCGCCTCGGGCCGTGGATCCTCAACTGCATGGCGCCCGACGAGGGCAACATGCACACGCTGCTGCACTGGGGCACGGACGAGCAGAAGGAGCGCTACCTGCGCCCGCTCGCCGAGGGCACCAAGATGTCCTGCTTCGCCATGACCGAGCCCGAGGTCGCCGGGTCCGACCCGACCCTGATCCGCACGACGGCCGTCAAGGACGGCGACGAGTGGGTCGTCAACGGGCACAAGTGGTTCATCTCCAGCGCCCGCCGCGCGAGCTTCGCCATCCTCATCGCCCGCACCGAGACCGACGTGCCCGAAGGCCACCGGGGCGCGAACACCGCCTTCCTCGTGGACCTGCCGGCGGAGGGCTGGAACGACGTGCGGGAGGTGGAGACCATGCACGGCTCCACCGGCCACAGCGAGATCGTCATCACCGACCTGCGCGTCCCCGACGCGAACGTCCTCGGCGGCCGCGGCAACGGGCACCGCCTGGGGCAGTACCGCCTGGGCCCGGCCCGGCTGGCCCACTGCATGCGCTGGGTCTCCCAGGCCGAGACGGCGCTCGACATGATGGTGGACCGCGCCCTCAACCGGTACAGCCACGGCTCGGTCCTGGCCGACAAGCAGGGCGTCCAGTGGATGATCGCCGACTCGGCGATGGAGCTGTACCAGTGCAAGCTGATGATCCTGCACGCCGCGTCCAAGATCGACAAGGGTGAGGACTTCCGCACCGAGGTGTCGATGGCCAAGCACTTCGTGGCCAACAGCCTCAACCGCATCCTCGACCGCGCCATCCAGGTCCACGGCGCCCTCGGCTACTCCACCGACACGCCCCTGGCCAAGATGTTCCAGCACGCCCGCTGGGCCCGCCTCGCCGACGGCGCCGACGAGATCCACCAGATGCGCATCGCCCAGCGCGTGATCGCCGCCTACCGCGACACCGGCACCACCCACTCCGCGACGGGAGGCCTCCCCCTGTGACCCACACCGATTCCGGCGGCCTCCTCAGCGGCCTCGGCGCGCCCGCCCCCGTGCCGAGCCCGGTCGGCACCGGCACCCTCCCCGGCAAGGTCGCCCTGGTCACGGGCGCGAGCAACGGCATCGGCGCCGCCGTGGCCCGCCGCCTGGCCGACCTCGGCGCCTCCCTCGTCCTGGCCGACGTGGACGACGACCGGGGCAAGGCCCTGGCCGATGAGCTGGGCGCCGCCTACGTCCACTGCGACGTCTCCGACCTCGCGGCCAACAAGGCGGCGGTGAGCGCCGCCCAGACCGCCCACGGCCGCCTCGACCTGGTCTTCCTCAACGCCGGCATCGCCTCCGGCTGCGGCGTCGGCGACGACTTCGACCCCGAGCGCTACCGCCGCGCCATGGGCGTCAACCTCGACGGGGTCGTCTACGGCACGGTGGCCGCCCTCCCCGCCCTCAAGGCCGCCGGCGGCGGCACCATCGTCGCCACCGCCAGCATGGCCGGCATCGCGGGCATCCCCGGCGACCCCATCTACGCCGCCAACAAACACGCGGTGGTCGGCTTCGTCCGCTCCCTGGCCCAGGAGGTGGCCCCCCAGGGCATCAAGGTCCAGGCCCTCTGCCCCAGCTTCACCGACACCGCGATCCTCGGCGAGGGAAAGGCCGTCCTGGAGCGCATAGGCTTCCCCGTCCTGGAGGTCGGCCAGGTCGTGGACACCTTCACCACCCTCCTGGACAGCGAGGGAACCGGCGAATGCTGGTTCGTCATCCCCGGCCGGGAGAGCCGGCCCTTCACCTTCCGCCGAGCCCCCGGCCCCCGCGTCTAACCCGTCACCCGGTACGGCCCCCACGGCACCAGACGGCGGAAGCCGTACGGCCACCGTCTCGGCCGGCGCGTCCACCGACCCGCCGGGATCGGCCCCGAACGCTCGGCACCCGGTGCCGCCGCCGAGGGAACCGCGTATGTCGCAGCAGGCCGCCCGGGCGTGACTCCAGCTCCTCGACGTGGTGCCCGGCCAGGCCGAGCACGTGACGACCTGGCGCGCGGACACGCTTCCCGTCTCGGTGACCAGTACGCGCAACCGCCCCACCTCCGCCGGTCCCGACGACCCCCACTCCGCTCACGATGCCGCCCGCGCCCCCGTGCGCCACCGCCTCCCGCCGCCCCCGAGGCGTACGGCGGAGCGTCCGGTGTCAGGGGTGCCGCCGTGCCTTTATCGATCTCGGGGCCGGTCCCGGGGCCTGCCGGGGACACGCAGGGCGGGTCAGGGGAGGTGGCGCTCGGTCCAGGCGCGGGCACCGGGCAGCGCCTCGGGGAGGGGGAGGGCTCCGGGATGCCAGGCTTTCTCCCACTCCAGGCTCACCCAGCCGCGCCAGCCCGATCCGCGCAGGAGGGCGCCGGCCTCCTCCAGGGGGACCGCGCCGGACCCGAGCGGGATCGGGGTGAGGTCCGCGGGGGAGGCGACGTCCTTGATCTGGACGTACGCCAGGCGGTCGCCGAGGGCCGCCATCGTCGCCCCGGGGGATTCGCCGTGACGCCAGGGGTGCAGGAGATCCCAGATCGCGGCCGCGCCGGTCCCGGCGAGCAGGCGGGCCACCGCCTCGCCGGTGGGGTGGGAGTCGTGGGTCTCGACCAGGAGGCGCACGCCCGCCGCGTCCGCGTCCGCCGCCAGCGCGTCCAGCCGGCGGACGGCCCGGTCCTCGTCCGCGCCGTCACCCACGCCGCCGGGGAACAGCCGGATCGCCGCTCCGCCGAGGTCGCGGGCCAGCGCGATCGCCGCCCTCGCCTCCTCCAGCACCTCCCGATCCGGGGCGTCCCCGCATATCCGCACGTAGGTGGCCAGGCAGGGGACCTCCAGCCCCGCGTCCGCGAGGAGCGCCCGGATCCGGCGGCGTTCCCCCGTGTCCAGCCCGAGGCGCACCTCCTCGTCCGGGTGCACGCGCAGCTCCAGCCCCGCCGCGCCGTGCTCCCGCGCCAGCCGCACCGTCTCGGCCAGCGGCGCGCCCGGCACGCCCAGCGTGCTGAAGGCCCAGCGTGTCATGGATCCCCTCCCCGGCGGAGGCTCGCCGCCCTGGCGTCCTGTCCGCCCATCATCCGGTACGGCTCGCGCCGGGAGCCCCGCGGCCGCCGTTCCCCGGCCCGGCCCCGATCAACCCTTACGTGTGGGTTCGCCGTGTCCCGTACGGCTGGCGCCCGGCGACACCGGCGGGCGCCAGCCGTACCGGAGGTCAGACGACGTGTTCCTCGTAGCGGGCCCTGACCAGGGCGAGGACGTCCTCGCCGGGCATGGCCCACAGTTCCTCGTTGAAGATCTCCGCCTCGACCGGGCCGGTGTAGCCCGCCGTGTCCACGGCCTCGCGGAAGCGGCGGAGCTCCACGCAGCCGTCGCCGAGGAGGCCGCGGCCGGTCAGGACGCCCGCCGGGAGCGGGGTGGTCCAGTCGGCGACCTGGAAGGCGGCGATGCGCCCGGGGGCGCGGGCGATGTCCGCCCAGACCGCCGGGTCCCACCAGACGTGGTACGTGTCCACGCACACCCCGACCTGTTCCACCGGGAAACGGGACGCGAGGTCGATCGCCTGCCCGAGCGTGGAGATCACGCAGCGGTCGGAGCAGTACATCGGGTGCAACGGCTCGATCGCCAGGCGCACCCCGCGCTCGCCCGCGTACGGCGCCAGCTCGGCGAGCGCGTCCGCGACCCGCTCCCGGGCGCCGTCGAGGTCGCGCGAGCCGTCGGGCAGGCCGCCGCTGACGAGCACGAGTACGGCGGTGCCGAGCGCGGCGGCCTCGTCGATCGCGCGGCGGTTGTCGTCGAGGCCGGCCGCGGTGGTGAAGAAGCCGCCCCGGCAGAGCGAGGTGACGTCCAGCCCCGCGTCGCGCACCAGCTTGGCCGCGCGCTCCAGGCCGTACTCCCGCACCGGCTCGCGCCACAGCCCGGCCCCGACGCCCTCGCGGGCGCAGGTCTCGACCAGCTCCGGGAGGGGCCAGTGGCGGGCGGTCCACTGGTTGAGGCTGAACCGGGTCCCGCTCACGCGCTCACCCCCGCGACGGCGAGGAGAGCGCGCATGCGGGCCGCCGCCAGGTCCGGGTCGGGCAGCAGCCCGGCGGCGTCGGCCAGCCGGAACAGCTCGGCCAGGTGGGGCAGGGAGCGGGCGCTCTCCAGCCCGCTCACCATGCGGAAGTGATCCTGGTGCCCGGCCAGCCAGGCCAGGAACACCACGCCCGTCTTGTAGTTGAAGGTCGGCGCCTCGAAGACCTTCCGGGCGAGCGGCAACGTCGGCTCAAAAATCGCGTCATAAGCCGAAATATCACCAGCGTCCAGTGCGGCGAGCGCGGCCGCCGCCGCCGGGGCGATCGGGTCGAAGACGCCCAGCAGCGCGTCGCTGTGGCCCCGCTCGTCCCCGCGGATCAGCTCCGGGTAGTTGAAGTCGTCCCCGGTGAACAGCTTCACCCCGGCAGGCAGCCGCCGCCGCAGCGCGATCTCCCGCCCCGCGTCCAGCAGCGACACCTTGATCCCGGCGATCTTGCCGGCGTGTTCGCCGATCAGCGCGACCACGTGGCCGGTCGCCTCGTCGAGGTCGCCCGACCCCCAGTAACCGTCGAGCGCCGGGTCGAACATCGGCCCGAGCCAGTGCAGGATCACCGGCCGCGACACCTGGCCCAGCAGCCTGCCGTACACCTCGGCGTAGTCCTCGGGGCCGCGCGCCACCGCCGCCAGCCGCCGGCTCGCCATCAGGATGACGTCCGCCCCGGCCGCCTCGACGACCGCGAGCTGCTCCTCGTACGCCGCGATCACGTCGTCGAGCGTGCCGGTCCCGGGCGCGAGCTGGTCGGTGCCGACGCCGCAGGCGATGCCGCCGCCGCAGGCCGCCGCCTCGGCCGCGCCGCGCTCGATCAGCTCCCGGGTCGCGGCCCAGTCCAGGCCCATCCCGCGCTGCGCGGTGTCCATCGCCTCGGCCACGCGCAGACCGTACGACCACAGGTGCCGCCGGAAGGCCAGCGTGGCGTCCCAGTCCAGCACGGCCGGAGCGCCCGGCGTGTTGTCGGCGAGCGGGTCGGCGACGACGTGCGCGGCGGCGTACACGACCCGCGACCGCGGCTCCCCGGACGGCCGCGCGAACTCCCGCGGCTCACCCGTGGTGTACGGCCGCAGGCCGCCGTCGCCGTACGGCAGGCGCAGGGTCGCGCTCACGCCGTCAGCTCCGGGACCTCGATCCGGCGGCCCTCGCGCCAGGACCGCAGGCCCAGCTCGGCGAGCTGCACGCCGCGCGCCCCGGCCAGGAAGTCCCAGGCGAACGGCTCCCCGGCGTACACGTGCCGCAGGAACATCTCCCACTGGGCCTTGAAGCCGTTGTCGAACTCGGTGTTGTCCGGGACCTCCTGCCACTGCGAGCGGAAGTCGATCGTGGCGGGGACGTCGGGGTTCCAGACCGGCTTGGGCGTGGTGGCGCGGTGCTGGATCCGGCAGCGGCGCAGCCCCGCGACGGCGCTGCCCTCGGTGCCGTCCACCTGGAACTCCACCAGCTCGTCCCGGAAGACGCGCGTCGCCCAGGACGAGTTGATCTGCGCGATGATCCCGCCCTCCAGCTCGAAGAGGCCGTAGGCGGCGTCGTCGGCCGTCGCGGTGTACGGCGTGCCGTCCTCGGCGACGCGCTCGGGGATGTGCGTCGCCCCGAGGCACTGCACGCTGCGGACCCGGCCGAACAGGTTGTCCAGGACGTACCGCCAGTGGGCGAACATGTCCAGGATGATCCCGCCGCCGTCCTCGGCCCGGTAGTTCCAGGAGGGGCGCTGGGCCTCCTGCCAGTCGCCCTCGAACACCCAGTAGCCGAACTCCCCGCGCACCGACAGGACGCGGCCGAAGAATCCGCCGTCGATGAGCCGCTTGAGCTTGAGCAGGCCCGGCAGGAACAGCTTGTCCTGGACGACGCCGTGCCTGATCCCGGCCTGGTTCGCCAGCCGGGTCAGCTCCAGCGAGCCGGCCAGGTCCTCGGCGAGCGGCTTCTCGGTGTAGACGTGCTTCCCGGCGGCGATCGCGGCGCGGATGGCCTTCTCGCGCTGGTTGGTGACCTGGGCGTCGAAGTAGACGTCCGCCCCGGCCAGGGCCTCGGCCAGGTCGGTGGTCCACCGGGTGAGGCCGTGCGTCTCGGCCAGGCCGCGCAGCTTGGCCTCGCTGCGGCCGACCAGGACCGGCTCCGGCCACAGCACCGTGCCGTCGGGGAGGGGCAGGCCGCCCTGCTCCCGGATCGCCAGGATGGAGCGGACGAGGTGCTGGCGGTGTCCCATGCGCCCGGTCACGCCGTTCATGGCGATGACGACCGGCTTCCTGCCTTGAGTCACGGGTGCTCCTGAAGTGCGGGGGAACGGGAAAGCGCTCTCAGAAAGCGCTTTCCCGGCGTACAGTAGGCTCCTGCCGTACCGCCGTCAAGGGAGGCCCGTGACCCACACCACGCTCGGCGACGTCGCCCGCACGGCGGGGGTGTCGCTCGCCACCGCCTCGCGCGTGCTCAACGGCTCCACCACCGTCCGGGCCGACCTGCGCGAGAAGGTGATGGCCGCCGCCGAGGCCCTGGCGTACCGGCCCAACGCCCACGCCCAGGCCCTGGCCCGCGCGTCGAGCCAGGTCGTGGGGCTGATCTGCCACGACGTGAGCGACCCGTACTTCGCCGCCGTCGCCCGGGGCGCGATGCGGGTCGCCGCCGACCACGACCTGATGGTCATGCTGGCCAGCACGTTCCGCGACCCCGACCGCGAGATCGCCTACGTCTCCACGCTGCGCGCCCAGCGGGCCCGCGCGATCCTCCTGGCCGGCTCCGCCTTCCAGGACCCCGCCTGGGAACGCGCCCTGGACGCCGAGCTCACGCCGTACCAGGAGGCGGGCGGCCGGGTCGCCGTGCTGAGCCGCCACCGCGCCCGCGCCGACGCCGTCCTGCCCGACAACCGCGGCGGCGCGGCGTCCCTGGCCCGGGCCCTCCTCGGCCTGGGCCATCGCGACTTCGCCGTCCTCGCCGGCCCCCCGGCGCTGACCACGGTGGCCGACCGCGTGCGCGGCTTCCGCGAGGCCCTGGCCGAGGCGGGCGTACGGCCGGCGCCGGACCGCGTGGTGACCGGCGACCTCACCCGCGACGGCGGTCACGCGGCGGCCCGCGAACTCCTGTCCCGGGGGCCCCTCCCGACCTGCGTCTTCGCGGTCGCGGACGTCATGGCGATCGGCGCCCTCACCGCGTTCCGCGAGGCCGGGCTGCGCGTCCCCGAGGACGTGTCGCTGGCCGGATTCGACGACATCCCCGTGGTGGCCGACCTCACCCCGCCCCTGACGACGGTCACCCTCCCCCTGGAAGACCTGGGGGAACGCCTCATGACCCTCGCCCTGGCCCCCGCTCCCAGGCGTCGCCACCACCGGGTCCCCGCGGAGGTCACCCTGCGCGCCTCCACCGCGCCGCCCCGCCCCGCCTGACCCCGGCCCCCGCGCCGCCTGACCCCGGGCCCCCGCGCCGCCGTGATCACGCGGCTCGGAGCACCAGGTGTGCGCGGAACCGCGTGATCACCGCGAGCGGAGGGCGCCGGGGGCGCGAGCCGTACGGCCGGAGGCGGCGTCAGGCCGAGAAGTACTCCTTGGCCGGGGCGGACATGAGCAGGCCGATGATGACGGCGGCGACGACCACCGAGAAGACGCCGCCGGCGAAGGACTTCGACAGGGCGGCGTTGACGAGGGCGACGACGGCCGACAGGCCGAAGAACACGATGATGCCGGTCCGGGTGCTCGCCTGGCGGCGGGGGATGCGCAGGACCAGGATGAGCTCGGCCACGAGGAAGATCGCCGAGAGGATCGTCAGGCCCCAGAGCGCGCCCATGGGGGGCGGCTCGACCCCGGCGGCCTGGAACGCGCTGCCCGGCGACAGGAGCAGCGGGAGGGTCAGGACCAGGGCGATGACGCCGAACGCCACGCCGATCCACATCAGCACCTGGACGGCTCGTACCTGGCCGGGCATCGCCGGATTCGGGGCGTGGTTCTGCGCCATGGGCACTTTCCTCTCCTCGACGTGAGGGAAGGGTAGGAGCGGTGCGACCGCCGCTCCAGGGCCCAGGGGTCTCAGAACGGTTGCGAAGCGCGGCGGTCCCGCCGGACCCGTGCGCCGGAGGACGTGCGCGGGGCGGCGAAGCCGGGGATCGTAGGGGCGGGAGCCGTACACGGACTACCGGGAGGTCGCATGGTGGGCAGGCCCTTCGCGTCCTCCGCCGATCTGGCGGAGAAGCGGCGGACGCTGGAACGGGTCGGGGACGGGGTGTACGCGCTGACCGCGGAGGGGGACCCGAACGTGGGGGCGGTCGAGGGGGAGGACTTCCTCGTCTGCTTCGAGGCCATGGCCACGCCGGTCGCGGCGCGGGAGTGGCTGGAGGCGCTGCGCGAGCACACGGACAAGCCGATCCGGTACCTCGTGCTCTCGCACTACCACGCGGTGCGGACGCTGGGGGCGTCGGCGTTCGGGGCGGAGGTGATCGTGGCGCACGAGAACACCCGGGCGCTGATCGCCGAGCGCGGACGGGAGGACTGGGCGTCGGAGCTGGCGCGGATGCCCCGCCTGTTCAAGGAGCCGGCGTCGATCCCCGGGCTGACCTGGCCCACGCTGACCTTCGGCGACCGGCTGACGATCCAGCTCGGCGGGGACCGGGGCGAGCTGGAGCTGCGCCACCTCGGGCGGGGGCACACCGAGGGCGACATCGTGGCCTGGCTGCCCCGGCAGCGGGTGCTGTTCGCCGGGGACCTGGTGGAGGCTCGGGCCGCGCTGTACACCGGCGACGCCTACCACCGCGAGTGGGCCGCGGGCACGCTGGACCGGGTGGCCGAGCTGGAGGCCGCGGCGCTGATCGGCGGGCGCGGCCCGGTGGCGCACGGCCGGGACGCGGTGGACGCGGCGATCGCCCAGACGCGGGACTTCCTGCGCACCATGCTCGCCGAGGTGGGCCGGGTCCACACGGCGGGCGGGACGCTGAAGGAGGCGTTCGAGGCGGCGCGCGCCGCCCTCGCCCCCCGCTACGGCGCCTGGCCGATCTTCGAGCACTGCATGCCGTTCAACGTCGCCCGGCTGTGGGACGAGCTGTCGGGGGTCGGGCGGCCCGTGATCTGGACGGCGGAGAGGGACAGGGACGTATGGAACGCGCTCCAGTCCTGATCGCCGGGGCCGGGCCGGTCGGGCTCACGACGGCGCTGCTGCTGGCCAGGCAGGGGGTGCCGAGCGTCGTCCTGGACCCGGTCGCCGACACCGGCGGCGCGAAGGCCCGGTCCCGGGCGATCTGCTTCCAGCGGGACGTGCTCGACGTGTTCGACCGCGCCGGATGCGCCGAGCCGATGCTGGCCGAGGGGGTCACCTGGACCACCGGCCGCACCTACTACCGCGACCACGAGCTGTTCCACGTGACCTTCCCCGACCCGGGGCCGGGGACGCCGCCGCCCTGGATCAACATCTCCCAGGCCCGGGTGGAACGGCTGCTGACCGGGCGCGCGGTCGCCGAGCCGCTCGTGGACCTGCGCCTGGGCACGGCCCTCACCGGCTACCGCGAGACCGGCGGCGGCGTCGAGGCCGTCACCACGGACGGCGTCGTCACCGGATCCCACCTCGTCGGCGCCGACGGGGCCCACAGCACCGTACGGCGGCTCGCCGGCGTCGCCTTCCCCGGCCGGTCGTTCGACGACCTGTTCCTGATCTGCGACATCCGGGCCGAGCTGCCGTTCCCCAACGAGCGGCGGTTCTACTTCGACCCGCCGTGGAACCCCGGCCGCCAGGTCCTCGTGCACCAGTGCCCCGACTCCACCTGGCGCATCGACTGGCAGGTCCCGCCCGGCTTCGACCTGGCCACCGCCGACGTGGACGCGATGGTGCGCCGGATCACGGGCGCTCTGCCGTACGACATCGTGTGGGTGACGCTGTACCGGTTCCACGAGCGGGTGGCCGAGACGTTCCGGCGGGGGAGGGTGTTCCTGGCGGGGGACGCGGCGCACCTGTACGCCCCGTTCGGGGCGCGCGGGCTCAACTCCGGGACGCAGGACGCGGAGAACCTGGCCTGGAAGCTGGCGCTGGGCGGGGAGGACCTGCTGGACACCTACGACACCGAGCGCCGCGCCGCCGCGCTGGAGAACCTGCGGGTCACCGGGCGGACCATGGAGTTCCTGGTGCCGCAGACCGAGGAACGGCGGGCGTGGCGGCGCGAGACGCTCGCCCGCGCGGTCCACGACCCGTCCGCCCGCCGCGAGATCGACTCCGGCAAGCTGGCCGAGCCGTACTGGTACACCGACTCGCCGCTGACGACGTACGGCGGGCCCGTGCCGGACGGGCCGGGGGAGGCGCGGCCACCGCTGCCCGGGGTGATCTGCCCGGACGCGCCGGTGACCCGCGGCGGGCGCGGGACGCGGCTGCGGCGGCTGCTCGGGCCGGGGTTCACCGTGTTCACGGCCGCGGCCGGGCGCGCCGGGGACGTGCGGCGGGCCTGCGCCGGGCTGGGGCTGCCGGTCACCGCGCGGGCGCTGCCGGAGTTCGACGAGGAGGGGTACGCCGCCAAGGCCCTCCACGCCGGGCCGGACAGCGTCCACGTGGTCCGCCCCGACGCCCACCTCGCCGCCGTCCTGCCCGTCTTCGCCGAGGCCCCGCTCCGCGCCGCCCTCCTCCGCGCCGCCGCCCGCCCCCTCACCCCCTGACCCGGTCCCGCCCGGTCCTGCCCGTGCCCTCGTCCGCTCGGTCGGGCTCCGGCCGTACGGCGGGGCGGTGGCCGTACGGCGGGTGGCCGTAGGGCGGGGTTGTGACCGTACGGCGGGGCCGGTGGGCTCAGGGCGGGCGGAAAAGGGTTTGATCTCGGCTGGGCGGCGGGGCGTAGCATGGTGGGGATTCGGAGAACGCCGCGGAAGGAGGTCGGCCATGACACTCGGCATGGTGCTCGGCGACCTCCCGGCCCGCGCTTCGACGCCGGAGCCGCGCGCGACCTGAACCACCGGCTCCCGTCGAAGTGATCACGTGCCCCCGTCACGTCCGATCACCTGGAGCCCCGAGTGCCCGAGATCCGCTGGACCGAGTCCGGCGCCGTGCTGACCGCCCGCTGGCGTTCCGAGAACGGCGCGCCCCCGCCCCGCCGCGTCCGGCCCGCCGACGAGGCCCTGCCCGCCCCCGTGGCGTACCGCCTGGCCTGCGAGGGGACCGCGCTGCTGTGGCGCGGCGACTACCAGTCGGCGCGGCGGCTGCTGCGCGCGATGTCCCGGCGCGTGGACCGCGTGCCCGTCCCGCGCGGGAAGACCCCGGCCGAGACCTTCCACCTGCACCGCCGCGCCCGGGGCCACCGCGCCCGCGTGCTCGGCATGCTGCTGGTCCCGCTCGGGCCCGACCACGGGCTCGCGCTGCCCCGGTCACCTGACGTGCGGCGGGCGTGCGAGGAGGCGTACGGCCCCGCGGACGGTTCCTCGGTGACCTCGCTGCGGGAACTGCTCGGCGTGATCGGCGCGCACGAGTGGCGGCGGCGGGGCGTGGAGGTCCCCGCCCTGGGCGCCAGGATCCACCCGCACTACGGGGTGTTCTCGCCGGTCAGAGGGGAGTACGTGGACCTGGTCGCCGCCGCGCCCCTCCCCGCGGCGCACGACCTGGCCTTCGACGTGGGCACCGGCACCGGCGTCCTGGCCGCCCTCCTGGCGCGGCGCGGCGTCGGCCGCGTGGTCGCCACGGACGCGGACCCCCGCGCGGTGGACTGCGCCCGCGACAACATCGCCCGGCTGGGCCTGGCGGATCGTGTCGCGGCCGTGCGGGCGGACCTGTTCCCGCCCGGCCGGGCCCCCTTGATCGTCTTCAACCCGCCCTGGATCCCCGCCCGCCCCACCTCGCCCCTGGAACACGCCGTCTACGACCCGGACGGCCGCCTGCTCCGCCGCTTCCTGAGCGGGGTCCCCCGGCATCTGACCGAGGGCGGCGAAGCCTGGCTGATCCTCAGTGACCTGGCCGAACACCTGGCCCTCCGCACCCGCGCCGACCTGCGCGAGATGTTCGCCCGCTCCGCCCTCCGCGTGGTCGGCACGACGTCCACCACCCCCCGCCACCCGCGAGCCGCCGACCCCGAAGACCCCCTCCACCCCGCCAGATCCGCCGAGACCACCACCCTCTGGCGCCTGACCCTCACCCCTTGATCGCGGCTCCGGTACGGCCGGCGCACGGGCCTGCCGTACGGGAGCGGCCCCCGCCGCACCGCCGTGATCTCGCGATCCAGCGTCGGCGCCGGCCCTGGCCGAAGCCCCGGCCTGTAGGCGGGCAGGCGCGCGATCGCGAGATCACGGGGAGGGCCGGGGCCCTGGCGGGTGGGCGCGGGATCGCAAGACGGCGGGGGGGGCGGGCGCTCGCCGTCAGCGGGCGAGGAGGGTGCGGAGGATGTCCTCGGCGTGGGTCCAGAGGATGGCGCCGCCGCTGTCCGGGATGACGTGGCGGCGGGCCTTGGGGATGCGGGCGGCCAGGGTGGCGCCGTGGTCGGGGGAGTGGACGGAGCCGGGGTCGTGGCCGCCGTACCAGAGGTCCACGGGCACGGTGATGTCCGCGACGTCGAAGGGCCAGGGCCGGTAGGCCAGGGTGAGGTCGCGGGCGTACCCGGCGGCGCCCTGGGAGAAGCCCTCTGTGAGCGAGCGGCGGTAGGCGGGCTCGAAGGCCGGGTGCGCGTAGATCTCCATGTCGCGCTGCGGGCTGAACCGCTCGATGACGCCCCAGAGCATGTCGGCGTCGGCGTGGGAGGTGAACGACACCTCGAACGCGGCCGGGTCGGCGGCGGCCAGCCGTACCAGCTCGGCGACGTCCGGGTCGAGCAGCGGCGCGAGCTCCGGCCGGCTCAGCTCGTCCAGCCCGGAGACCACGGCCGCCGCCGAGAGCACCCCCGCCGCCGCGCAGACCAGCGTGAACGGCGCGCCGTGCGAGAACCCGACCCCGCGCGCCCCGGTCAGCCCGAGCCCGTCCACGAGCTGCGACACGTCCGCGGCCCAGTCCGTCAGCGACCGCTCCGGGTCGGCGTCGGAGGAGCCCAGCCCCGGCCGGTCCACCGAGATCAGGCGTACGCCCAGCCGCCCGAGCACGTCACCGCCGAACCCCAGGCTGCGTCCCATCGCCGAGCCGGAGAAGAACAACACCGGCGTCCCGTCCTCCGGTCCCCACTGGGCCCAGCCGAGCTGCCTGCCGTCTTCGAGCCGTACGGCCCCCAGCCGCTCCGGCTCCCTCACCCCGAATTTCATAGTGCCCGACGTTAGCCACCGCCCGCCGCCCGACGCCAACGCATTTCCCCCGCGTTTCCCGCCGCCCCTTCCGCCCCGCGGCCCCCGCCCCGTTCCCGCCCCACCAGCCCCGTCCGTTCCGCCCCACCGGCCCGTCCGTTCCGGCCCGCCGGCCCCCGCCCGTTCCCGCCGAAGCGGCTCCGGCCAGGGTGAGGACGTCGCGGCGGGGTGCCGAGGCCGCGGAGCATCGGAGGCGGGGGCACGGCCGTCCTTTTCGTGGAGTGGGGGCGGGGCGGCGCGCCGTACGGCGGACGGGGTGGGATGGGGGTGCGGGTTCGCGCGGGTCGGAAGCGGTGGAGAGGGCAGAATGCCGTACATGATCACGCGCGGTGGAGTGAGGGGGCGGCGGTGGAGCTACCGCTGAGGAGGCTCGGAGCGGTGCTGGTGGGAGGGAGCGCCGACGACCGGTACGGCCGCCGCCTGGTCGTGGCGCTGGCGGTGACGCAGACGGCGGGATACGGGGCGCTGTACTACGCCTTCTCGGTGTTCCTCACGCCGATGCAGGGCGAACTGGGCGCGGGGGTCGCGTCGCTGACGGTCGCCCTCACCCTCGGCCGGGTCGTCGCCGGGATGGCCGCCCCGGTGGTGGGGCGCTGGCTGGACCGGTGGGGCGGGCGGTGGCCGATGACCGCCGGTTCGCTGCTGGGCGCGGCGGGCCTGCTCCTGTGGTCGCGGGTGGAGACCCTGCTCCAGCTCTACCTGGTGTTCGTGCTCATCGGCGTGGCCTCGGCGATGGTGCTGTACGACGCGGCGCTGACGATCGTGGTCGGGTGGTTCGACCCGCGGCGGCGCGCCAGGGCCCTGCTCGCGGTCACGATCGTGGCCGGGCTCGCCTCCACCGTGTTCGTGCCGCTCACCGGGTTCCTCGTCGAGCGGTACGGCTGGCGCCTCGCGCTGGTGATCCTCGGCCTCGGGTACGGCGTGGTCGCGGTGCCCCTGCACGGGCTCGTGCTGCGCCGGAGGAAGACCGTGGACCGTTCCGAGGTGGCCCCGCCGAACGGGGCGGTGCGCGAGCGCGCGTTCCTGCTGCTGGCCGCCGCGTTCGTCGCGCAGACCTGCGCCACGACCGTCGTCGGCGTCCTCCTCGTGACGTACCTGATCGTGCTCGGCCACTCCCCGGTGTTCGCCGCCGCCGTGGCCGGGCTGCTGGGCGTGCTGTCGGTGACCGGGCGGCTGGTCACCTCGGGCCTGCGCACGCGCTTCCCGGTGGCGCTGGTGACCGCCGCCGTCTTCGCCCTCCAGGCCACCGCCGCCGCGCTGCTCCCCGTGGTCGGCCGCTCGCCCGCCGGGGCGATCGCGGCCGTGGTCCTGTTCGGGCTGGGCTTCGGCGTCGCCACGATCGCCCGCCCCACGCTGCTGGCGGACCGGTACGGCACCGCCGGGTACGGCGCGCTCAGCGGGGCCCTGGCCCTGCCGGTCACGGTGGCCGCGGCGCTGGCCCCGCTCGCGGCGGCGCTCCTGGCCGAGGAGGCGGGGTACGCGGTGGTGCTGTCGGCGGTGGCGGCGGCGTGCGCCGTGGGCGCGGTGGCGCTGCTGGGGTACCACCGGATCCCCGTGGTGTCCTCCGAGGCCGCCTGAGGCGTACCGGCGTCGCGGGTTCTTGCGCCGCGACGGTGTAAACGCAGGTCGGAGCGGCGCAAGTTGCGCCGCAAGAGGTCGGCGCCGCGGGCTGTGGCCGGGCCGGGAGGGGCGCGGAGAAGGTGGGGGAGCCCCCGGGGGCGGGGCGTCCATCCGCTTCACTCTGAGAGGAGTCCCATGCGTCATCGTCCGCTCTCCGCCGCGATCGCCGCCGGAACGCTCGGCGTCACCCTCGTCGCGGCCCCGGCCGGCGCCGCGTTCGCTGGGTCCGCCGCCGGGTCCGCCGCCGGGTCCGCCGCCGGTTCCGTCTCCGGTTCTGTCTCCGGGGCGCGGTCGGCCTCGGCCGCCGACCCGGGCGACCGCTCCGCCGCCGACCCGGCCGGCCGCTCGGCCTCCGACCCGGGGAGCCGGTCCGCGTCCGACCCCGGAAGCCGGTCCGCGTCCGACCCGGGGAGCCGGTCGGGGTCGGACCCGGGCGGGCGTGAGGCCGCGCCCGGGGACCGTTCGGAGACGAACTCCCCGCGCGGGCGGGCCGTGTCCGCGCCGACCCTGGCCCGGTGCGCCGGCGACCGCGTCACCAGGGAGGCCGTGACCGTCTCGGGCCGGACGGCCGCCTACCTGCACCTGTACTACGACTCCCGCACCCGCACCGCCTGCGCCTTCCTGAACTCCACCAACCGCACCTGGGGCACGGCCAAGGGCATGTGGCTCAAGATCAGGCAGTGCGCCGGCAGGCAGAGCGGGCAGTGCCTCCAGCCCGCCGGGGGCCGCGCCTGGCACACGTTCAGCGGCGTCCGGAAGGGGCGCAGCGGCGGAGTGTGGGTCCCGGTGAGCGTCGGCTGCTTCCAGGCTCACGCGAGCGTGCGCCTGGGCGGCGTCGGCTCCGTCTCCACCTCCATCTACTGTCTGCGGTCGCGCGTCTGACCGCGTCCATCCGCGGGGGCGGGGCCCCGTCCGCGTCGAGCGGGCGGGGCCCCTTCCCCGTCACGAGGGCGGGGCCCTTCCCCGTTACGAGGGCTGGCCCGCCGCGTCGTGCGGGCGGGCTTGTCGCGTGGGGCTCGTGTGGGGGTGTCGTGCGGGCCGTTCGGCGGGGTCAGCAGGCCCGGATGGCGTCCATGCGCGCGCCGAAGCGGCCGGGGTCGGTGTACTTGGCGCTCCAGTCGGTGGGCTCCGTCTCGCGCTCCTCGCCCGACTCGGTGTCCCGGAAGCAGGCGCGCGCCGACGCCACGAACGACCCCACGTGGTCGCGCAGGTCCGCGGGCAGCTTCCCGTCGCGGTCCTTCCCCGGCGTCCAGACCCGCATCTCGCCCCGGAACGCCCGCTCCGGCCACAGGCAGATCGCCCCTTCCCGGCAAGCCGGAGGCTTCACCGACGGGGTGGTCGACGGCGGCACCGGGGGCGTCGTCGGCGGCACCGGGCCGGGTCCGGGCCCGGACATCGAACGGCCCAGCAGGACCGCGACCAGCACGATGAGCGGCACGCCCACCCCCGCGACCACCAGCCGCGACCGCGCGAGCCGTACGTGCCAGGGCACGATCACCGGCGTCGGCGCGGTGACCTCCCCCGGCCCTTCCGGCGGCGGGCCGTCCCCGAACGCGGTCTCGGCCGGCCCCGGCCCCGCCGCCCTCCCCGCGCCGGCCGTATCAGCCGTATCAGCCGTATCAGCCGTACCGGTCGTGCCCGGCGCGCTCCCCGCGTCCGCCCTGCCGCCCGCTCCCGCCCTGCCGCCCGCGTCCGGCGTACCGCCCGAGCGTCCCGCGTCCGCCGTACCGGGCGTGTCCGCGGGGTTCTCCTGGCTCGTCGTCTCCGCCGGGCTTCCCGGGCCGGACGCGCCCGGCGGGCCGAGGAGGGCGGCGGCGCGTTTGCGCCAGGAGCGGTCTGCGGCCTCCAGCCGGGCGCGCAGGTCGTCGACGCGGCGGCCGAGGCGTTCCAGCTCGTCCGCGGCGCGGCCGGTCAGGCCCAGCGCGGCGGCGATCGCGCGGGTCTCCCCGGCGCCGGGCAGCTTCTTGCCGGAGGTGAGCTGCCCCCGCCCCTTCATCCACAGCGACACCAGCCCCTGGTTCACGCCCAGGCGGTTCGCCAGAACCTTCTGGGGCTGTCCCTGGAGGCCGATTTGTACGGCTTGCGAGATCTCGTCCAGGACCGCGGCGAGTTCCCGGGCCGTTTCGTCAAAGGACCACCGGGCCACTATCTCCCGGTGGTCCTCGCGCGATCAAGGCTACTGGTCGCCGCCCTGGTCCTGACGGAGCTGACGGCGGGTGGTCTCCCCGGTGTTCCGGTCGGGCACCTCGCGCTCCGCCTGGTCGGGGTCGGCGCCGATCGACTGGCGGGCCGCCTCGCCGCCCGTGCTCTGGTCGCCCAGCGCGCTCCGGGTGCCGGTGCCGCCCATGTCGCCGATGCCCTCGACCTGCCCGCGCGCGTCGCCCTGGTCCTTGGGCGGCTGCTCCCCCTTGTACCGCCGGCCGCGGGCCTCCGGATCGGTGCCGCCCCGCGCGGTCTCGCCGGACAGGTGCTGCACGTGCTCGGCCGCGACCTCCTGGAGCCGCTTGTTCCGATCGTCGCGTTCGCTCATGTGGGTCCTCCCTAGTCCACCCCGTCACCTGCCCACTTTCCGTCCTGCCAGCGGAGACGGCGCCCCATGTCTTGGCAATGCCCGCCCCATGCCCGCCCCGCCGGGACCGCCGCCCGCCCGCCCCGCGCCGGGCCGGGGCGCCGCCGTCGGGAGCCGGGGTACGGCGGCGCGAGCCTCTCCCGGCCGGAGGGCCGGCCTCGTCAGGCGGCGGGGCGATCTCCAGCGCGGCAGTCGGCCGTACGGCGGGCGGCGCAGGGGGCGCGGGCGGCGGGGCGGGCGCGGTGCCCCGCCGTGCCGTACGGCATCAGCGGGACGGCGGGGTGGCGGGAGCGGGGAGAGAAGGGCGCATACCGGTCCGGCCGCTGCCCTCGGGGGTGCATCCTTGGGGGACGGCGATCACGAGGAGATCAGATGTCGCAGGCCCCCGGTGCCCAGCCCGCCCTCAAGCGCACGCCCCTCGACTCGGACGAGAGGGCGCGGGCGGCGGCGAACTTCGTCCCGCTCGTCACCGAGCGGCTGACCGCGGACGGGAGTTTCCGGGTGAGCGCCGACACCCCGGAGCTGATCGACCTCTTCCAGGACGTCGCCCGGCGGGCCGGCGAGGTGCTCGGCCGCCCCGTGACCAGCTACGCCAACGGCCGCTACATGATCATCACGTTCGTCTCGGATCAGGGCCGGGCGCAGCTCCAGGGTTGACCCCGGCTCACCTCAGGTCGAAGAGCGCCTTGCCCCTCACGCGGCGGTCGCGCAGGGCGTCGGCGGCCTCGGCGAAACGCTCCCAGGAGCCGCGCCAGCCGATCTCGGGGGCCAGGACGCCCTCGGCGGTGAGCCGGACGAGTTCGGCCAGGTCGCCGGCCGCGCCGAACTCGTTGACGTAGGACACGAGGGTCTTGGGCGGCCCGACCGTGGCGTACGGCGGGAAGACGGCCGGCTCGCCCGAGGTCCACCCCACGGACTGGAGGCTGCCGCCGGGGGCGAGGAGTCCCCAGGCCGTGACCAGGTGCGATCCGCCGACGGTTTCCACCACGACGTCCACCGGCTCCTTGACGTCGTCCAGGCCCACGACCACCTCGGCGGCGCCGGCCCCGGCCAGGCCCTCGCCGCGCGCGGGGGAGCCGACCGAGGCGATGACGTGCGCCCCCGCGTGGGCGGCCAGCCGTACGGCGTAACGCCCGACGCCTCCGGAGGCGCCGGTCACCAGCACGCGCTTGCCGGGACCGGCCCCGGCGGCCCGCAGCGAGCGGAGCGCGGCCAGGCCGGCCGTGGGCAGGGCGGCGGCCTCGGCGAGCCCGACGCCGTCCGGGACCTCGGCCACCGACGACGCGTCCACGGCCACCCGCTCGGCGAACGCGCCGTCCGCGAACAGCACGACCCGGCTCCCGGCGGCGGGCCCGGAGCCGTCCGCCGCCGCCCGCACCACGATCCCCGCCGCGTCGAGCCCGAGCGGCGCGCCGGCCGGGATCCGCCCGGAGACCGCGTTGTTGAGGTCCGCGTAGTTGAGCGAGGCGTGGGCCACCTCGACGAGCACCTGGCCGGGCCCGGCGACGGGTTCGGGGATCTCCCCGAACCCGATGTTCCCGGGCGCGGACGGATCGACGATGAGGGCGCGCGTGGACATGGCTTCTCCTGTGCGTGGGAGGTTGAACGACAAGTGAGACCTTAACAGATGGTTATAAAAAAGACGATCTGTTTGTCTACTACTTGTCCCTCCTGAAGCCTCGGAGATCCACCGGGATCAGCGGGATCAGCGGGATCAGCGGGATCAGCGGGATCAGCGGGGATCACCGGAGATCAGCGGGAAGCCGCGAGGAGCCTGGCCCCGCGGAGCCTCGGGAAGCCCCAGGGGCTCGCGGGCGCTTCCGGGGTCGCGCGGCCTCACAGGGCCAGGGCGAGGCCGGCCGCCAGGGTGAGCAGGGAGGCGGCGATGAGCAGGGCCCCGGCGCGGGTCAGGAGCAGGCCGGGAGACCTCCCGCCCTCCTCGCCGACGGCCAGGTGCAGGAAGAAGCCGCCCGACTGCGCCAGCACCCCGGCCAGCAACGCGCCCCCGGCCAGCCACTCCAGGGCGGCGGGGAACCCGGCGCGCGGCAGGTGGAGCAGGTAGACGAGGGACAGCACCAGGAGGACGCCGGCGTGCGCGTGCCCGGCGCGGAAGAAGCGCTCGCGGAACGCGCCGAGCCGGCCCCGGTCCGTGGTGACGAAGCGGAGCAGCGCGTGCCCGCCGAACTCCACCGTGACGACCGAGACCAGGGCGACGATCGCCATGATCTTCGGCGCGGCGCTCGCTGACTGTCCCATCGGACCTCCTCACCTCGACGAACGACGCGTCGATGCTCGTGTGACGACCGGCGTGCGTGATCGGCACGCCCGGCGCACGAGATCGTCACATCCGCCGGATTCGGGCGGATAGTGCCCGGTGTCATCGGAGCCGCATGCGTTTCGCATGGCCCGGCGGAGGCCCACGGCGCGTGCGCCGGGCCCGGGTCAGATCCAGTCGGCCTCGGAGGCGATGCGGATGGCGTCGACCCGGTTCCGGGCGCCCAGCTTGGTCGCCGCCGACGCGAGGTAGTTGCGCACGGTCCCGTAGGTGAGGAACAGCCGCTCGGCGATCTCCACGGGCTGGGCGCCGGTCGCCGACATGCGCAGCACCTCGGTCTCGCGCTGGCTCAGCGGGCTCTCCCGCGCCTCCATCGCGGCCAGCGCCAGCGACGGGTGGACGGCGCGCCCGCCGCCCGCGACCGTCCTGATCGCCGCGGCCAGTTCCGCCGGCGGGATGTCCTTGGGGACGAATCCGGCCGCCCGCAGGCCGAACGCCCTGCGCAGCGCCCCCGGCTTGGTCAGCGCCGTCAGCAGGACGACCCGGCAGGAGGGCAGTTCGCGCCCCAGCTCGGCCGCCGCGCTGACCCCGTCCATCCCCGGCAGGTCGATGTCGATCACGGCCACGTCCGGCCGCTCCTCCAGCGCCGCGGGCACGATCTCCGTCCCCGCCGCGACCCCCGCCACGACCTCGATGTCCGGCTCCAGCGAGAGCAGCTCGGCCAGCGCCTCACGCAGGATGTGCATGTCCTCCGCGATCAGGACCCGGATCACGCCGCCCCCGCGCCGCGATCCCGCGGGACCGCCCCGGAGACACCCTCCGCCCGCGAGCCCGACCCGCCACTCACCATGATCGCCACACCGGCGACCCTACCTCCCGGCCCCCGCCCCCGCGGCCTCCGCGCCCGCCCCGGCCGTACGACCTGAGACGGGTCAGGCAGGGGGGATGGCCTGGGGGAAGTCGAAGAGGCGGGCGGGGTCGTAGGCGGACTTGACGCGGCGGAGGCGGGGCAGGTTGGGGCCGTGGTAGGCGCGCTGCCAGTCGCGCAGCTCGGGGTCGGTGTAGTTGACGTAGGCGCGGGGCCCGAGGTGGCGGTCCATGGCGCGGTGGACGGCGCGGAGCCAGGGACGGTCGCCGGGGGAGGAGAGGTACTGCAGGGAGAAGAGCGCCGAGCGGTGGGGGAAGGCGGTCGCCCCGGCGGGCACGCCGGAGACCGCGCCGCCGAGGGCGTCGAGGATGACGCTGCGGCCCCGCCCGTCCACGCGGCGCACGAGGTCGTGTACGGCCGGCGCGGGCAGCGGGCGCGTCGCGAAGTGGGACTTGGCGGTGTAGTCGGCGCGGGGCCAGCGGCCGGACGGGGTGGTGCCGGGCAGGGTCCCGCGGCGGTGGCACTGCTCGACCGTCATCGACGAGCACTCCGCGACGCTCATCATGGTCTCCTGGTAGGACCGCCGCCGGGCGACGCGCCCCGCGGGCTCGGCGCCGACGCGGGCCTCCAGCCGGTCCAGGTGGCGGTCCAGGTCGGCGGCGTCGCCCAGGAACACACCCATGACCTCGATCGTCGGCGGCCCGTAGAGCTGGACGTTCGACCACAGCTCGGCCGGCGCCCCCGGCCCCCACTCCTGCCAGGCCCGCAGCACCGCGGCGGCCCGCCGCCACGGCCACCACACGCGGAACATGGTCACGTCCTGGGTCCGGTGCGCCTGGAACAGGAACGACACCACGACCCCGAAGTTTCCCCCGCCGCCGCCGCGCGAGGCCCAGTACAGGTCCGGATGCCGCCGCGCGTCCGCCGTGACCAGCCGCCCGTCCGCCGTCACGATCCGGACCTCGCGAATGGTGTCGCAGGTCAGCCCGTACTTCCGCGACATCACCCCGATCCCGCCGCCCAGCGCGAGCCCCGCGATGCCCACCGTGGGGCAGGTGCCTCCCGGCACGCTCACGCCGTCCCTCGCGAGGCGGGCGTACATGTCCACCAGCCGCGTCCCGGCCCCCACCTCGGCGAGCCCGGACGCGGCGTCGTACCGCACCCGGTCCAGCGCCGACACGTCGATCACCAGGCCCGGCCCGGTGGACCACCCGGCGTACCCGTGCCCGCCGGACCGCAGGGCCGGAGGTACGGCGTGCCGCCGCGCGAACTCCACGCATTCGCGCACGTCATCGGGGTTGGCGCAGTAAGCGATCCCGGCCGGCCGCCGCCCGTCGAACCGGGGCATGTGCAGCCGCCGCGCCTGCGAGTACGCCGCGTCCCCCGGCCGGATCAACCGACCCTCAAGCCCCCGCTCCAGCGCTCCCCAGGGCACCCCCCGCCCCGTCGGGGCCGCGCGCGGAGCGGGAGAGCCGGGTGTTCCTGAAGCCGTCACCGCGGGCGTGGCCCGCCCCCCGTTCCCGCGTTCCGCGTCCCCGCACCCGCCGAGCGCGGCCGTCCCCGCCACTCCCATGAGAAACCCCCGCCGAGGCACCCTCTCCCCAACGTCCACGCGCCCAACATCCCCGCAAACCCTCCGATCAACCCGCGTAAGGAAAGGAACTACAAAACCCCCACCACCCGGCCACCCTCCCGCGAGCGCCCCCGGCCCGCCGCCCGCACCTCCGCGCGCCCCTGCCCCGGTACGGGTGAACGTCCGCGGAGAGGGAGGGGGGTCACGGCGGCCTCCGATGTGGGCGCAGCGCCCCCACGCCGGTGACCGGCGAGGCCGTCACGGCCCGGGGGAGGCGGCTTCCGGCGGGGAGTCCAAGGTCGGAGGCGGCGCCAGCCGTACGAGGACCCAGGTCGCCCGTCACCCCGCTGGGCGCGCAAGGGGGAGGCCGTCCGCCGAGGCGCGCCAGGGCCCAGGCCCGAGCGGCGGCGGCCTCAGGATCGGCGCGCGCCCTCTTCCGCCGAAGTCCGCCGGATCGCCGCGAGATACGGAAGGTCGTCGTTCTGGACGGCGGGCTTCAGCTCGTCGTAGGGGAGCACGGACCGGTGGCCGGGATCGACGGTGAGCATCCACGCCGCCCACGCGTCATGGACGTCCTCCGCGGTCGTCGCGACGCCTTTGGCCCGCACCAGAACGGCGTATATGAGAAAGAGGGCATCGGCTTCGGCCGGAGGGCGCGCTTCGGCGGGAAGATTCTCGCGGATGCGGTGAGCGATCTTCTCCAAGTAGGTCATCCAACGGTTCTCCCCGCTAAAAGCAGAATGTGCACTGCTATGAACACGAATGGGATAAGACGCTCGCTCACTCCCAGTTCGGCGTAGCGAGTGCGCCAGGACTTCACCGAGCCGCGTTTGAGCGCCGACCACTCGTCGGAGAAGACCTTGACGGGAAGCCGGTCCTCGATCCTGTTGATCACCTCGAACTTGGCCCGGTTCAGGTCGCGGTAGCTCTTGAGCTGCAGCCACCAGGTCGCCGACAGGGCGATGCCGGCCAGAGCCACCGCGATGGACGCCCACATGGACAGGGCGAGCTCAGGCGCCGACAGGCCGAACACGGCGACGAAGGCGGTCTGCACCGACAGGAAGAAGGAGTTGGAGGTCCCTCTCCGAGCTGATACCCGGTCGGCCATCTCCACGGCCAGCTTGTAGAGATCGACGACCTCCGGAGAGGGGCCGGGGACCTTCGGGGAGGGGTCCGGGACCTCCGGAGAGGGGCCGGGGATCTCTGGGGAGGGGCCGGGGATCTCTGGGGAGGGGCCGGGGATCTCTGGGGAGGGGTCCGGGACCTCTGGGGAGGGATCGGGGACCTTCGGGGAGGGGCTGGGCCCGGGATCTGGGCTCATCGTACGGAGCGCCTCCTCAATCTCGTTCCTCCGCCGGCGCGCCGGCTTCTCCGCGGCGGTCTTCCTCGCCTCTCTCACTCCGGCCCGAGTCGCGCTTCGCCCGCAGTGCCGCCTCCAGTTCCTCCTTGAGGCGCTCAAGCTGGGTGTTCCGGGGGATATCGGCGAAGGACGTGCCGAGCTCGGCGAACGGCAGGACGACCGGCGTCCAGTCCGCGTCGAAATGGATCGCCGCGCGCAGGGCCGGTTCCCGGTCGGGGTCGGGAACCGGCGGGAGCTCCCCTGGCAGGAGTACGTCGGCGACGGCGGCCCGCTCGCCGCCGGAGAGGGCCGCGCGGCGTTCGGTGAGGGCTCGGCCCGCGGCCGCCCGGAACGACGCGTATTCCTCGTCGGCTTGCTCGCCCGAGGGGACGAGCAGCACCAGACGGCGGGGCGGCAGCAGCCGTACCGCCTCGGTGAACTGCCAGAGGGTCGCCGGCGCCGTCCCGACCGTGGGCAGGAAGACCAGGTCGGCGTAGGGGAGCGCCCTGGTGAGCACCTCCCTCCAGCCGTCCTCGGGAAGCGGCAGCCGGGCCGGTCCGGTCGGCGGTGCCGTGGGCGGCAGGTGCCCGACCCGGAGCAGCCTCTTGTCGTCGGAGAGCACCACGTTCAGGTCGAGATCCAACGGGCCCGCCCAGGGAGAGAAGGGGAGCGGGTCGCCCGGGTGCGGGCGCAGGTACAGCCTGAAGGGCTCTTGGACCAGGTCCGTGGGGATGCGAGGCCGCAGCAGCCGTTCGTACATCAGCCGGACGTTGCGGCGGAGCCCGATCGCGTGCCGGGCCATCAGGAGGAGGAAGACCGCCACGCTGATCACGAGCTGCTCCGCCGGCAGCCGGTGGAGCAGGCCGAAGGGGAGGGCGCCGGCGGCGCCGAGGCCGAGGACGACGGCGAAGAGGACGACGGAGACCGGGATGGTGAGGAGGTGGTGCAGGGCGCGCGTGGCGAACTGGCGGCTCGTGGTGCCGGAGTGCACGTCGATCCGGTCGACGACCAGGATTCGGCCTCGCACGACGACGCCGCCCACGACGGGGTGGGTCCCGCGCGACACCGTGCTCCTCCGCACGGTGAGAACGCCGCTGAACGGCCGCGGCGCCGGAATGACGTCGCCCGCCTCGTCGAAATGCTCCTTGACGACGGCGAGCCCCAGCCCGCGAGGCCCGGGCCAGCGCACGACGTGCTCCCGGATGAGGCCCCTCGTTCCCGGTCGCGGGGCGGCGGTGCCGGAAGCGGGCCGTGGTTCCCGCTTCGCCGCCTCGGCGAGCCGAGCCGCCTCGGGGAGCCGGACCCCGATCAAAGCGTCGCCCACGATGAACCGGGTGCGTATCAGCGCGATGAGCCCGAAGAACATGGCCAGCGTCAAGCCGGTGAACCGCCAGAGCGGTCCGTCGCGCCAGGCTTCCACCAGCCAGTGCCCTATCCAGGCGAGGAACAGCAGCCCGAGCACCACGAAATGCGGGTGCGGGCGGACGGTCGCGCGCACGGCCTGCCCTGGCAGTCGCCGCTCGAACGCGTCCGCCCAGGGCTTGATCTGATGTCGCTGTGCCCCGCGCCATCGCGCGTACGGCGTGAGGCCGCGTTCGGCGGTGACGTCGAAATGCACGAACCGTGCGGTCCAGTCCTCGGCGAAGGTGACGACGCCGTTGAAGGGAAAGCCCCTCCCCGCCTTCCGCGGCCGTCGCGGCTCCGGCCAGGCGGGCAGGGCGGGCGGCGGCCGAACCGTGATCCCGGACGCCTTCAGTTCGGCGGCCCGGCGGCGGTGGTAATCGGTGGCTCGCGTCCGGAACCGCTCATAGGCGTCCCGTCCCGCGCAGGAGACCAGCACGATCCGCGACGGCGGCAGCAGCCGCAGCGCCTCGGAGTACTCCCACAGGGTCCCTTCGCCGCCGGCCGGGTTCTTCCCGACGGCGGCGACGATCACGACGAGCCGGGCCCGCTGAATGAGGTCGCTGACCTTGTCCTTCCAGACGTCGCCTTCCTTGCCCAGGGGGAAGCGCCCTATTCCTGGGGGCGTGAACGACTTGTCGGGATCGTCGACGGCCCGCACCCAGCCGAATCGCTCGAACACGTGGGCGAGGCGACGCTCCCAGGTGTCCTCCAGGTGCCTGGGATGGCGCACGCTGAACACGCTCGCCAGGGTGGTCGGGAGGTTCACCCCGCCCACCCGGTCGGACTCGAACAAGAGCGCGTCCACGGGAAACGTGCGGAGGAACAGGACGAAGTCCCGGTCTCCCCTCGGGGCTTCCCCCGCGGTGCGTCCCAGGAGGCGGCCGGTCATTCGCTTCCCGAGCCGCCGGTCGGCGCCCGCGACGATGACCAGGTTCGCCAGCGCGAGGGCCACGTACGGGAGCTGGGGCCAAAGAGACGAGCCTTCCTCGATGCTCTTGACCACCAGGGTTGGGACCATTATCAGGAGATAGGCCGTCGAGATCGAGAAGATGACGGTGACGACCCACGACCACCTGTTGTCGGGCTCGTGATCCGGCCCCTGTCGCCCATCCGGGGAAACCGTCACCACATAATCGTCACAGATCATCGCCGCATTGTCCGGAGAACTTTCTCCATGTTCGCCGGACAATGCGGCCTGGTATCTGAGATCGTCGTTTATCGCGGGCGCTTGCTCCGGCCATCCCTGGACCGCGAGCGCCTTTGGACGGCCGCCCGCACCACCGCGCGCCCCTGCCGCCGGTGAGGGTGGAGGTCTGCGGAGAGGGGAGGGGGTTCGCGGCGACCTCCGATGCGGGCGTGGCGCCCCCGCGCCGGTGCCGGGCGAGGCCGTCACGGCCTGGGGAGGCGGCTTCCGGCGGGGGGTCCAAGGTCGGAGGCGGCGCCAGCCGTACGGCGCGTGCGGGGGAGGCGGGGATCGGGGTCAGGGGGCGGGGACGGGCGGGGTGGGGGTGGTCTGGGAGGGGCGGGTCGCGGCGGGGGTGGGGGCGCGGCGGAGGGCTCCGGCGGCGATGCAGGCCAGGGGGACGGCGACCAGTTGGTAGCGGGGGTCGTAGGTGGTGATCACGGGCGGGGCGGTGATGAGGGCCAGGGCGGTGAGGGCGGGGAAGAGCGCGGCGCGGTTGTGGCGGCGGCGCAGGCCACCGGCGAGGGCCGCGACCAGCAGGACGCCGAGCACGGTCCCCGGGAGGAACACGAACCGCTCGTAGACCTGCATGACCTCGGTGAAGGGCGGCGTGAGCCGGGTGTTCGCCGGGCCGTCGCCGTACACCGCCGCCTCCTCGCGCGCGGGCAGGCCGCCCCGGAGGCGCACGGTGCCCGGGAGGGGGCCCTCGACGGGCGGCCAGGAGTACTTGTTGTAGACGTGGGGCCGCCGGGGCTCGGGGTTCCAGACCTGCCAGGCGAAGGTGCGCCGGAGGTCGTGGAAGACCGTGAGCGCGTAGTCGCCCGGCTGCGCGGCGATCGCGTGCAGGGCCAGACCCCGCGCCCTCCGGTCGATCTCCGGGGCCATCCGGTCGGCCGGGTACGCCACCGGATGCCCCGGGACCCGCGTCAGCGGCGAGTCCGGCCCCCACATGTAGTGCGGCGACGACGTCCGCCTCCCCGGGCCCGGGCACAGGACCGCCTCGTCGGCCGGCGGCGAGATCACCCGGCAGTCCGCGAACGGCGCCACCCGTGCCCACAGCCAGACGCCGTTCCCCCCGGTCAGCCCCGCCCTCCCGTGCACGGACGCGAACCAGCCCGCGTAGGCCGCCAGCGGGACCACGGCCGCGACCACCAGCGCCGCGCCCGCCCGGAACGAGTCCCGCCGCAGCACGAGCGCGAGGATCACCAGCGGCCCCAGCGCCAGCCCGATCGACCGCGTGAGCGCCGCCGCCGCCACGAGCCCGCCCGCGACCAGCGCCCGCCGCGCGCTCAGCCGCGGCTCCCACAGGACCACGATCACGGCGAGCGTCGCGGTGAGCGTGAACACGGTGTCGCTGAGCACCGTGTGCTCGAAGAAGATCTGGTAGGCGTCCAGCACCACCGGAGCGGCGAACAGCGCCGCCTTCCCCTGGGAGGCCCCGAAGCGCCGCCGCAGCAGCGCGTAGACGGCCACCCCCAGCGCCGGCCCGGTGAGGTGCTGGAGCAGGATGACCGCCGCGAACCCGGGCAGCGGCCCCAGCGCCCAGAGCAGCAGGGAGTACCCGCTGGGCCGCACGAGGTACGGCTCCGGCCGCAGCGCGACCCCCACGTACTCGAACGCGTCGTCGAACCACACCGCCGGCCAGAACCCCAGCGAGGCCACCACGCGCACCGCGACCCCGAACCCCAGCACCCCCGCCATCGCCGGATGCCGCCGCGCGCCCCCCGCCGCCCGCCGCGCCAACCCCCACGCCGCCAGCAGCCAGCCCCGCATCAGCCCGTCCTCGCCCGCCCGCCGACGCGAAGGCCGAACAGGACATACGCCACGTCTCGCCTAAGACCGAGTGACGCATGCTACGGGACAACCCCGGGCCCCACCCCCCATTTCCCGACATTTCCCGACCCGCCCCCAAGGCTCAGCCGTACGGCCGCCCGGCAACCTCGGTCATAGCCCGCGAAGACCAGGAGCGGCCAACACGCCGGCCCCAGACAGGCGTGCGGACAAGACGCAAAGAGGCGACGGAACAACGAGCGCCAGGTGGGGGGCGAAGATCAGCCCGAGCGGCCGGCGACAAGCCCGGGCGCACCGCCCGAGCCAGACGCCACAGGCCCCCAACCCGAAATCAGCGGCGCGAGAAGGCCCAGAACTACGCTAAGGTTGTACACGCCAGCCCGACGAGGGAGGGCAACGACCGGGACGTAGCGCAGTTTGGCAGCGCACTTGACTGGGGGTCAAGGGGTCGTGGGTTCAAATCCCGCCGTCCCGACTGGTCAGAAGGGGTCTTCCGTGATCACGGAAGACCCCTTTTCGCGTTGAGTGACTAAGCGAGTGACCAACTGCCTCCCTCTCCGGCCGCGCTAGCTCCCTGTCCTGGCTCCCGTCGAAGAGACGACCATGACGGTGGCGCCGGCGAGCAGGACCGGCCGGATCTGCAAGCGGTAGACCGCTTCCGTGACGGCGGTCCCGCTGTGATGTGGTGGGCGGCGGCGGCGACGCTGAGCCGTCCCGCGAGGGCAAGGCAGGATCTCCGCGCCGCCGCCGCCGTCTGGGCCCCGCGGCCGGAGCGCCCGCCCCATCCCCCAAGGAAAGAAGGCAGGCCCGCCCGGCCGCGGGGGGTCAGTGGCCGTTCATGTGGGCGATCATGTGCTGTTCCTGGAGCTCGCGGGCGAAGGTGACCAGGTTCGGTGCGGCCACCTCGGCGCGGAATCCCGCCTGCCGGAGCTGCTCGGGCACCGGGGCGAGCCAGGTCGCGCGGTAGGCGCCGGCGTCGTGGTGGTGCCGCCAGCCGGGGCACGCGGATTTGAGCCACCCCAGGACGTGTACCGTGTAGGCGTCGGCGAGCAGCTTGGCCACCTGCTCGACCTGCTCGGCCGGGTGGGCGTGCCCGTCCCAGATGAGCGCTTCGGTGGTGGCGGTGACCTCCTGGTCGCCGAGCCGCAGCCGCGCGGTGTCGCCGTCGAGGCGGACCGCGGCGGCCTTGACGTACAGCCCGTGCGCGGCGAGCTGCTCTCGCAGTGCGTCCATGAGCGCGGTTGGGGTCATGTGGTCCTCCCGGGGTGGACGCCGGGCCCGGCGATCAGCCAGAGCCGGTTCCCGGCGGCCTTGCGTTCCTGTGCGGCGATCAGCCCGCCGAGTTCGGCCAGGCTCTCGGCGTCCAGCCGCGCGAGGAGCCCGTCGCTCTCCTGCCGCGGGGTGGGGCGGCAGCGCCGCTCAGCGGTCCAGGTCTTGTTCTCGCGCCGGGTGATCTGCCAGCCGGGGTGGAGCGCCGCCATCGCCTCCAGCCGCCGCAGATCCTCGGGCGCGATCGTGAGCTCGGGGTCGTTCCACCAGCGCGTCACGACGCGCTCCGCACGCCCGGCTTCGTCCGCCGATTTCTCGCCGCGAGGGCCTGGCGGCGCTCCTGCTCGCGCAGCTTGTCCGCGAGCCCATCGAGGTCGTCGGCGTCCACCATCCGGTCGCAGCACTCGGCCATCTCGTATCGGGTCAGCTCGCGCCGGAGCGATGCCCACCATCGGCCCGCGTTGCTCTGGAAGGTCATCCAGCCGGGGAACTGGTCGGCGACCTGCTGTGACGTGACCATGACTCCTCCGGGTGAGAGGGGATAGGGGGCGCGGCGGGCAGCCCGCTCGCGGTGGGAACCTGGGGGCCGCTTCGCCGCGCCGCTCAAGGGGAGGCGTCCGCGCGCCGTAGGACATCTCGCAGTGCTTCGATGTCCGGAGCGCGCAGAACGCGATTTTCGTCGTCTCGGTGGATAGCCAGCCAGTCGCCGTGCCCCGCCTCGGTGAGCTCACGTTCGATCACCCAGTCGAGGTGCAGCGCCTGAACTTCCTCCGCGACGCTTGGCCAGCAGCCGCGCTCGCCGCTGTGGTCCGCATCCCGTGGTCGCATTCGCATCTCCCACCTCCGACACAAGGAAGGTAGAAGGCCGTCACACAGCGCGACAGCATCGAGGCGCAGTCCTTCGACTGCGCCTCGACGGGAAGGGCTATGGAACGTAGTCCCTTACTGCTTGACCCTGAGGAAGTCTGCTATCTCGCGCTGCTCGGCCGTGGGCAGCCTGGTCCGCGCGCGCAGGATGTCGTCGGCGATGTCCCGTGCCCGTTGCTGATAGCGCAGCCACTCGGGCGCCTTCGCCTTCAGGGACGCGAGCACCTCTGTGGCTTGGTCGGCGTCGCCCACGTCTACGAGCGCCTGCGCCTTCTCCAACTGGCCCCGGTTCCACGTTGAGGTGCTGGGTCGGCCGATGCCGCGTGGAAGGTTCGCCATGACCTCCAGGGCCCTGCCCGGCTCCCCAGCGATCATCTCCGTCTCGGCCCGCATCAGCGCGACCGATATCGGCCCGAAGGTCTTATGCCCTTCCAGATCTTGCTGCTCGCGCTCCATGCGTGTCCCCGCCGTGTCCGCCAGCGTCAGCAGCTCGCGAGCCTCGGCGGTCCGGTTGTTGCGAACGGCGGCAGCGGCGGCGCGTAGCAGCAGCCAGCCCCAGGCAGACAACTCTCCTGCTGTGGCTTGCGACATGCGCGGCTCGATCTGCTGAGCGGCTTGCACGCACAACCGCTCGACCTCGGCAAATCGGCCTTGCCGCATCATCGCCCACGCCTGGCTGCCCACGCCGGAGGCGGCCAGAGGCATGTCTCCGATCTCCAGCGCATCGCGGACCGACTGCTGGAGCGCGGTGAGGGCCAGGTCATGCGCCCGCACTTGGATCAGGTACCGGCCGGCGAGCCCGAGGAGGTCGCCTCGTAGCCGTACCGCCTGGCGGTGCTCCTCGCCGCCGTCGAACCGGGCCACGTGGTAGCCGGCGGAGCGGATGAGCGCGGGGAGGACCTGCGCGAGGTGGTCGTACTTGTTGCCGTGATATGCCATCGCGATGGCGGAGACCGCGCCAGCGAGCCGGGGCAGGGCGACGTCGTCGCCGTCTGCGGTGCCGTACATCGGGGTGCCCGACAGCCCGACCGGGGGCGCGATCGCGGCCCGCATGTCGGAGAGGAGCGCCACATCTCCTGTCTCGGGGACGGGCTCCGGCGAGCCGGGGGCGACGAACCAGACGGTGGTCACGCCGAGGGTGTTCGCGATCTGCCGGTAGGTCTCCATGCGGGCGCTGCCGCCCTGCTCGATCTTCTTGATGCACTGGACGCTGAGCCCGGCCATCTCCGCCAGGCGTTCCTGCGTGAGTCCCCGGCGGCGGCGAAGTTCGCGGAGTCGGTCGCCCGGCTCGCCTGAGGTGTTAACGTCATGCATAGCCCTGCGCCTCCTGAGACCTCGACAATCTCAGGCTAGGCGCAGGGCTTACTGCATGCGAGGGATATGCGGCAGGGGCCGTCACGGTTTCGACGGCCCCAGGAGGAGATCGGGAAGCTCCGTGAGGCGATCGATACGCCAGTCCGCCGCGCGGGCCGACACCTCGTCGTCCGCCCACAGGTAGCCCCAGGGGCCGCGCCGGATGAGCGCCGTGCGAAGTCCGGCGGCCCGGGCGGCGAGCACGTCGTTGTCGCGGTGGTCGCCCACGTAGACGATCTCCTCCGGCGCCCCCGGCGCCCAGGCGACGAGCCGCTCGAAGAAGGCGGGCTCCGGCTTGGCCGCCGACCACTCTCCCGAGGTCGCCACCGCGTCCACCGGAAGGTCGAGCGCGCGCAACAGCTCCGCAGCCCGAGCGGTCTGGTTTCCGGCGACGCCGACCCACAGCCCGCCCGCACGCAGCGCAGCCAGGGCCGGCCGGACATCGGGATACAGATCCGCCTCGGCGATCCGCTCTCCCCGTCCGGCCGCCTCACGCGCCTGGCGCTCGCGCACGAGGTCCAGGCCGGGACGGATGAGGCGAAGGGCCTCGGCGTTGTCCCGGCCAAGGGCCGTGACGGCGCCGACGAGCGCCGAGACGGTGTGCGGTGGAACGCCGAGCCAGTCGGCCCAGGCGCCCCACTCGCGCGTGTCATCGAGCAGCGTCTCCCCGATGTCGAACACCACGGCCCTGATCACGTCCACACCCTACGGCTGCCGTCGGTTCGTGGTGTAAGGGTCTGCGCGACGCTGGTTTCGGCGATGCGGCGTACGTTCCGGCCCCACCGCTCCTCTCATCCGTGGGCGAGGGCGATCTCCCGCCCGGTCGCCCGCCGGCCGGTGGCTTGCCATCGCTCGACCGCCCAGGCGGCGGCGCGGGCGTACGGCGTCGCGGCCTGGCTCGGCCTCGTGCCGCTCCGGCTCACTGGCGACCGGCTCCGGCGGCGGGGTGCCTTGGCGATCAGGGAGCCGGTCCTTGGCTGGACGCGTTCGGGGTCGGTGGGGATGGTCAGGGTTTGGCTTGGAAGCACTTGGTGGTGGCCGTGATCAGGCTTTCGCCGTTCTTGAAGGCGCGTTCGAGGCACTGGGCGAGGGTCATGGGGTCGGGCTCGGCGCTGGCGGGTACGGCGGTCGCGGCTCCGCCGGCCAGGAGTGCCCCGGTCGCCACCAGTACGGCCGTGGCCCGCCGGAGCGGGCGCTTGTGATCGGACATGAGACCTCCTCGTGGTCGCGGCCCGCGGGGTGGGGGCCGGAGCGGGATGGGACCCGCCTCGGCTCCCCGGGCCGCCGCGGCGGGAACGGACCGCCGCCTCTGCGGGATGCTGGGCCGGGTATAGCCCTTGACCTGGCACTATCCGTTCTCGGGGCGGCAAACCGCGGGCAGGGGCATTCGTTCCCGGTGACCCACGCGCGACCGTGATCCGTTCCCTCCTCCCTCCCGTGACCTCGCGACCGGGGCGCAGCGGATGGGCCGCGGCGGGGCCACGGGATCAGGGGAGGGCGGGCGGGTCGGGCCTCAGGCGGCGGGTTCGGGAGCTCGTGCGGAGGCCGGGTCCGCGGGCCGGGGAGGCCGGGTGTCCGTGCGGCGCAGGGTGAGGAGGCTGACGGGGATGCCGAGCGCCACGATCGCCGCGGCGATGATCAGGGCGAACTGGTAACCGTCGAGGAAGGCGGGCAGGCCGGGCACGGGGAAGGCGCTCTGCCTCGCGCTGACGATCGCGCCGAGGACGGTCACCCCGAGGAGGCCGAAGATCTCGCGGGACACGTTCAGCACCCCGGCGGCGGCGCCCGCGCGGTCCTGGGGGAGGGCGCCGACGATGGTGTTGGTCACGGGGATCAGGAGACCGGCGCCCAGGCCGTACACCAGGAACCAGGGGAGCAGGTCGCCGTAGCCCGCGGTCGCGCCGGCGAAGGAGATCGCGAAGATCGAGACCGCCATCAGGGCGACCCCGGCGGCGACGACGCCGGCCGTGCCGTACCGGCGGGCCAGGGCGGGGGCGGCGACGGCGACCCCCGCCATGACCACCGCCATCGGGACGAACGCGGCGCCGGCCTGGATCGGGGTGAAGCCGAGCACGTTCTGCACGTAGATCGCGGTGAAGAAGTAGATGCCGAAGACGCCGAACGACCACAGGCCCATGGTGAGGGTGCCGCCCCCGAACGCCCGCCGGCGGAACAGCGACAGGTCGATCATCGGGTCGGCGGTCCGGCGCTCGGCCAGCGCGAACGCGACCGCGGCCACGGCGGCCACCGCGAACGCGCCCAGGATCTCTGGCGAGGTCCAGCCACGGGTCCCGCCCTCGATGAGCGCGTACGTCAGGGACGCCAGGGCGGCCGAGGAGGTCAGCATGCCGGGCAGGTCCAGGCGGCGGCGGACCCGGCGGGCGGGGGCGGGGAGCACGCGCGCGGCCAGCGCGAGGGTGGCGACCCCGATCGGCACGTTGATCAGGAAGATCCAGCCCCAGTGCAGGTTCTCGCTGATCAGGCCACCGGCGAACGGCCCCAGCGCCATCGCCAGTGCGCCCGTCGCGCCCCAGATCCCGACGGCGGTCGCGCGTTCGCGCGGATCGGGGAAGATCGCGGGAAGCTGCGAGAGCGCGGTCGGGGTGAGCATCGCGGCGCCGACGCCCTGCAGCGCACGCGCGGCGATCAGCCAGCCCGCGTCGCCCGCGAGCCCGGCCGCCAGCGAGGCCAGCGTGAACACCCCGAGCCCGGCCATGAAGACCAGGCGCGCCCCGAACAGGTCGGCCAGGCGTCCGCCGGTGAGCAGCAACGCGGCGAAGACCAGGACGTATCCGCTCACGATCCACTCCAGGCCCCCGAGGGTGAGCCCCAGGTCCCGCTGGATCGTCGGGAGGGCGACGTTGACGATGTTGTTGTCCAGATACGAGACGAACGTCCCGAGTGAGACGGCCAGCAATCCCAGCCACTTGCGCTGCATGACACCCCTCTACGACGTACTTGTACGATGTATATGTACGTCGCATAGGAGAACATGTACGACGTATAGTTGGCAAGTGGCCGCAGAGAAGCTGACCCGAGAGACCGTCGTGGAGCGGGCGCTGGACCTCGCCGACCGCGAGGGCCTGGACGCCGTCACGATCCGCCGGCTCGCCGGTGAACTGGGCGTGACCCCGATGGCGCTCTACTGGCACGTCAAGAACAAGGACGAGCTGCTGCTGGCCATGGCCGACCACGCCATCGACCTCGTCGCCGCCCGGTCACGCCCCGGCGAGCCCTGGGACGTCCGCCTGCGCGCCATGGTCGAGGCGCTGGTGGACGCCATGCGGCGGTACCCCTGCCTGCCCGTTCTGCTCGGCCACGTCGACAAGACCCGCGCCGAGTCCTTCCGGCGGGCCACCGACACCGCGCTCGACGTGCTCGCCGAGGCCGGATTCACCCTGGCCGAGGGCTACCTCATCGCCAGTCATCTCCTGGTCGGCGTCGCCGAGCTGGTCAAGAACATCCCGGCGGTGCCGGCCGGCATGACGGACGCCGAGGCCGCCGAATGCGCCCGCCAGGCCCGCCTCCGCCTGGAGATGCTCCCCGCCGACCGCTACCCGAACCTCGTGGCCTACGCCCCCGCGCTCACCGCGCCCCCCGACCCCGACGCCTACCTCGCCTTCGGCCTGGACCTCCTCCTGTCCGGCGTCGAGGCCCAGGCCGCCCGCCTCGCCGACCCCGCCCAGCCCCGCTACGGCACCACCCCCTGACCCCTCCCGTACGGCTCCGCCACCCCGGGCCCGTGGCGTACGGCGCTCGCCGGCCCAGGAGCGTGGCGTACGGCTCGCCACGCGAGATCACGGGAGGGGGGCGCGCGAGGGGGGCGCGGGTGGGGGCGCCGGGAGGCGGATCCGGAGGGTGGTGCCCTTTCCGGGGGCGGTGTCGATCTCGGCGGCGCCGCCGTGGGCCTCGGTGACGGCGGCGACGATGGCCAGGCCCAGGCCGGAGCCCTCCGGGCGGGCGGCGCCGCCGGCCGGGGCGGTCCGGGCGCGGGAGGGGTCCGCGCGGTAGAAGCGCTCGAAGACCCGTGCCGCCCGCTCCTCGTCCAGGCCGGGCCCGTCGTCCGCCACCTCGATGACGGCCTGGCCGCCGTCCCGGCTCACCCGCACCCGCGCCTCGGTGCCCTCCGGCGTGTGGTGGCGGACGTTGGCCAGCAGGTTCGCGACGACCTGGCGCAGGCGGTCGGCGTCCCCGCGGACGACCACGGGCCCGCCCGGGGCCGTCTCCAGGTACACCAGGTGGGCCGGGCCGAGCACGCGGGCGTCGTCCACGGCCTCGGCCGCCAGCGCCGTCAGGTCCACCGGCTCGCTGAGCAGCGGCAGGCCCTGGTCCAGCCGGGCCAGCAGGAGCAGTTCCTCGACCAGCGAGCCCATCCGGCGGGCCTCGGCCTCGATCCTGGCCATCGCCCGCGCGAGGTCGTCCGGACGGCTCGCCGCGCCCCGGCGGAACAGCTCCGCGTACCCCCGGATCGCCGCCACCGGAGTGCGCAGCTCGTGCGAGGCGTCGGCCACGAAGCGCCGCAGCCGCGCCTCGGCCCGCCGCCGCTCGCCGAAGGCGGACTCGATCTGCCCGAGCATCGCGTTCAGCGCCGCGCCCAGCCGCCCCACCTCGGTGCGCGGACCGGCCTCCGGCACGCGGCGGGACAGGTCGCCGCCGCCGATGGCCGCCGCCGTGTCGGCGATCGCGGCCAGCGGGCGCAGGCCCCGCCGTACGGCGTGCCACGAGAGCAGCGTCACCGCGAGCAGGGCGGCCGCGGCCGAGGTGGCCGCCACCACGGCGGTGCGGGAGATCAGCTCGTCGGCCCCGGCGGTGCGCATGCCCACGATCAGCAGGCCGTCGGGGAGGCGGGACGTGTGCAGCAGCCAGCCGGGCGTCCGGCTGAGCACGCCCCCGCGCGGGCCGCCCCCGGAGGGCGGCGGGAGGACGCGCGGCAGCCCGGGCGCGGCCCCGAAGCCGGCCGTCTCCCTGACCCGGCCGTCCGGGGTCCGGATCTGGAAGAACGAGGGGACGTCGGCGCGCTCGGCCGCCGCCGCCCAGACGGCCGTCAGCGGCCCGGCCGCCGGGATCGCGAGCGGTTCGCCGGGCCGCGCGGCGAGGTGGCCGCGGAGCCGGAGCGCCGCCGCCTCCAGGACCTCGTCGCTCTGGTCGCCCCGCCAGTCCTGGAGCGCCCCGAACGTGGCGCCCACGGAGACCGCCATCCCCAGGGCGAGCAGCCCGGCGAGCACCAGGACCAGCCGGGCGCGCAGGGTCACGCGGTCTCCGCCTTCCGGGGCTCCGCGTCCCGGACCCGGATCACGTAGCCGACCCGCGGGACGGTGTGGATCAGCGCCGGCTCGTACGCGTCGATCTTGCGGCGGAGGTAGGAGATGTACGTCTGGACGACGGCGTCGCTGCCGCCGAAGTCGTACTCCCAGACGTGCTCCAGGATCTGCCGCTTGGTCAGCACCCGGCCCGCGTGCGCCACCAGGAGGCGCAGCAGCTTGAACTCGGTCGGCGTCAGGTCCACCACCGTGCCGTGGCGGCGCACCTCGTGCGCCTCGTCGTCGATCTCCAGGTCGGCGAAGGTCAGCTTGGTGCGCCGCGCGGGGTGCGCGGTCCGGCGCAGCACCGCCCGCACGCGCAGGATCAGCTCCTCCAGGCTGAACGGCTTGGTGAGGTAGTCGTCCCCGCCGATCGCCAGCCCGGCGATCCGGTCCTCGGTGGAGTCCCGGGCGGTCAGGAAGATCACCGGGGCCTCGCATCCGCCGTGCCGCAGCCTGCGGGTGGTGTCGAACCCCGACCCGTCCGGCAGCATCACGTCCATCACGATCAGGTCCGGGCGGAACTCCGCCACCCGCGCGAGGGCGGCGGCCCCCGTCCCCGCCACCGCCGTCCGGAACCCCTCGTAGCGCAGGGCGGTGGCGACGAGGTCGGCGAGGTAGCTCTCGTCGTCGACGACCAGGACACGAAGCGTCGTAGAGGTCACGGAGCCAGTGTGACCCGGTTCGGGAGGGTTCGGGGGAGCCGCCGGGCGATTGACAGAGATCTCTAAGAACGGTCACCGGGCGGCCGAAGAACGGCCTGGTGACCTGGATGCCATGAAGACCCTCTGCGACCTCGTCCTCGGACGGAAACGACTCGTGTGGGCGCTCGTCGTCCTCCTGCTGCTGGCCGGCGCCGGCGCGATCGCGCTGCTGGTCCCGGCGGCCGACGAGCGCAACGCCTATCCCGGGCTGCCCGCCTACGAGGCGAACCAGAAGATCATGCGGACCTACGGGAACGGCGGCCACGAGCGCCCGTTCGTCCCCGTCGTCACGTTCCCCGAGGGACGACGGGCCGACGCCCCCGGGACCCGGGAGGCCCTCGGCCGAGCGTTCGACCGGGCGGCCGGGGCGGTGCGGGGACGCGCCGCGTCGTACGCGAACACCGGCGACCCGGCCTTCCTTGGCGAGACCGGAAGGACGACGTTCGGCCTGGTCTTCGGCCCGCCGGCCGAGCAGGGCGGGCTGCCGGGCAGCGCCCTGGGCGAGGCCCCGGCCCTCGGCCCGCTGATCGCCGGCGCGATGCGGGCCGAACTGCCCGCGGGCGCGGAGGTCCGGGTGACCGGCCTGGACACCCTGGCGACCGGCGCGGACGCGGGCGGCCTCAACGTGCCGGCCAAGCTGCTGGTCACCGTCGGCGCGGCGATCGTCGTGCTGCTGTACGCCTTCCGGTCCGCGCTGGCGTTCGTGGCGCTGCTCACGGCGCTGGTCGCGGTGCCGGTGTCGTTCCTGGGGCTGCTGGCGGTCAGCCCGTTCATCGCCGTGCACGAGACGACGGTGATCACGTTGCCGCTGCTCGGCGTCGGCATCGCGATCGACTACGCGCTGATCCTGGTCACCCGGTGGCGCGAGGAGGAGGCCCGGGGCCTGCGCGGCGACGCGGCGGTACGGCGGGCCATGGCGACCTCCGGGCACGCCGTCCTCTTCTCGGCCGGCGCGGTGGCCCTCGGCCTGCTCACCATGGTGCTCCTCCCGATCCCGCTGCTCCGCAGCCTCGGCGTCGGCGGGATGATGGTCACCGCGGCGAGCGCCCTGGTCTCGCTGACCCTGCTGCCGCTCGTGCTCAGCGGGTCCGGCCGGCGCCTCGCCCGCAGGCGCGCGGCGGGCCGGCCGGTGCGGGGCGGGCCGGAGCGGGAGGCGGCCGCCGGGCGGTTCTGGAGCGCCGTCGCCCGGCGCGTGGTGCGCTTCCGGCTGCCCGTGGTGGTGGTCACCGGCGGCGTGCTGGCCGCCCTGGCGGTCACGGCCCTCGGCCTCAACCTGTCGGTGCCCACCACCGACCGGCTCGCGGCCTCCGGCCCGGGCCGCGCGGGGCTGACCGCGCTCACCGGCGCCGGCGTCCCCTCCGGCGTGCTGACGTCCTTCGACGTGTACGTGCCCCCGGGCGCCGACCCGGATGCGGTCGCGGGGTCGCTCCGCCGTACCGAAGGGGTGTTCGCGGTCGCGGCGCCCGGCGGGCCCGCGTGGCGCAGGGACGGCTCGGCGGTCCTGACGGTGCTCCCGCGTGAGGAGGGCGGCTCGCCCGCCGGGGAGGCCACCGTCGCCCGGGTGGCCGGGGAAGTGCCCGGAGGCGTCCTGGTGGGCGGCAACGTGACGCAGCAACTCGGCCACGCCGAGGCCGCCTACGGCGCGTTCCCCTGGATGCTGGGGGTGTTGTCCCTGGTCACCTTCGTGATGCTGGCGCGGGCCTTCCGCTCGCTGCTGCTCCCGCTCAAGGCGATCCTGCTGAACCTGCTCTCGCTCGGGGCCGTGCTCGGCGCGATGGTCGTCCTGTGGCAGTGGGGCTGGGGGACGGAGGCGCTGTTCGGGGTCGCGCCGGACGGCTCGATCGGCACGTTCGTCCCGATCACCCTCTTCGCCTTCCTGTACGGGCTGTCCATGGACTACGAGGTGTTCATCCTGGCCCGGATGCGGGAGGAGTACGACAGGACCGGGTCCACCGAGGCGGCGGTGATCGGCGGGGTGGGCAGGACCGGCCGCCTCGTCACCTGCGCCGCGCTGATCCTGTTCTGCTCCTTCGCCTCGATGGCCTCGGGCGGGGAACTGGACGTCACGATCTTCGCCTCCGGCGTCGCCCTCGGCGTACTGCTCGACGCGACGCTCATCCGCGGCCTCCTGGTGCCCGCCGCCGTGGCGATGATGGGCCGGTGGAACTGGTGGCTCCCGGCCCCGGCCGCCCGCCTCCTCCGCGTCCCGCCCTCCCCCCTCCGCGACCGCGCCGCCGGCCCCGCGGATCTCGCCGACCCCGCCGATCTCGCCGACCCCGCCGATCTCGCCGACCCCGCCGACCTCGCCGGCCCTGCCGGTCCCGCGCCGGAGCCCGGGGCGCCTCCCGCCGGAGCCGGAGCCGGGGCCGGGGTCACAGGACGCGGATGAGGAGGAGGCAGATGTCGTCCTCGGACTCCTCGGCGCCCAGGTCGCGGAGGAGGGTGTCGATGTCGCGTTCGGGGTCGTGGCCGTCGAGCGTGCCGGCGGCGCGCATGAGGTGGCGGACCCCGACCTCCAGGTCCTCGCCGCGGCGCTCCACGATCCCGTCGGTGTAGAGGATGATCATGTCGCCGGTCCGCAGCTCGGTCCTGGTCAGGGTGTACTCCACGTCCTCGAAGACGCCGAGCATCGTGCCCGGCTCGGTTTCGAGCAGGCTCGACTCGCCGTCCCTGACCAGGACCGGCGGCGGGTGCCCGCAGGAGGTCCACGCGAAGACGTGGTCGGCGGGGGAGTAGTGGCCGATGATCGCCGTGCCGGTGGCGGTGAACGACTGCGCGGTGTGGAAGGTCAGCTCGTTGAGCCAGGTGGCGAGCCGGTCGGAGGACGCGCCGGTGTACGCCAGGCCGGCCAGGCCCGCCTTCATCTGCGACATCAGCGTGGCGGCGGTCAGCCCGTGGCCCACCGCGTCGCCGATGGCCAGCAGCACGCGGTCGTCGGGCAGCGGGCGGGCCTTCCACCAGTCGCCGCCCAGCGGGGCGGGGTGCCCGGCGGGCAGGTAACGCACCCCCACCCGCAGCCCGGCGACGTCGATGACCCCGCGCCGCCGCGGCATGATCATGCTCTGCAGGCGGCCGGCGACGTTGTGCTCCTCCTCGGCGCGCTGCCGGTCCCGGGATGCCTGCTCGTGGGCGGAGGCCAGGGCGCGCTCGCGGCGGCGGCTGCGCGTCACGTCCTGGGCCAGGATGCGGGTGGCGATGGGCATGCTGCGCTGGTCGAGCACCGGCTCGATCACCACCCGCAGATGCCGGATGCCGTGCCGGTGCCGGATGCGGAACTCGGCGTCGGTGGCCTCGCGGTAGTCGAACAGGGTCCGGAGCTGCTCCTCCAGGATGGGCAGGTCCTCGGAGAGCACGAGCGAGGGCAGGTCCTCCAGCGGGGCGGGCCCGTCGAGGGGGTCGCGCTCGAAGATCTCGTACATCTGCCGCGTCCAGATCACCTGCCCGGAGTAGAACCCCCACTCGCCCCAGCCCAGTTCGGCGATGCGCTGCGCCCGGTCCCAGCCGGAGATCAGCCGCTGCTCGTCGTCGTGCGCGCGCCAGGTCATGAGCAGCCCGTCGCCCGCGGCGACGATGCGCATCGTGACCACCGAGGGCCACAGCCGGTCGTCGCGGGCCTCGATGTACTCGAACGGGCCCTCGGCGAACGTCCGCCCGCTCACGCACACCCGCTTGAAGACGTGGAACATGCCGGAGCCGGTGCTGCCCGGCCACAGTTCGAGCGCGCGCCGGCCGCGCATCTGGCCGGAGGTGCGCCCGGTGACGTCGCGGGCCCAGTCGTTGGTCTCGGCCACGAGGAAGTCCACGATCTCCCCCGCCTCGTCCCTGATGGGCAGCAGGTACGCGCCGGAGACCTGGATCGCCTCCAGGGCCCGGCACACCCAGTCCGGCACCTCCACCCGCTCCGGCGTCGGCACGCTCGCCGCGCGCTCGAAGTCCTCGCCGCCGTCCTCCCGGGAGCTCGGGGGCGGGCCCATCTCCTGGCGCAGCCGCTGTGCCTCGCGGCGGATGAGTTCGGCCAGCTCGATCGCCTTGGGTGACCGCAGATCGACGTTGATCGCCCTATCGCCTTTCCCTCGCGCCGGCGCCCGTCGGGTCAGGCGCCTTCCTGCCCGGTTAGTTGCCCGGCGGGGCCGCGCGTATAGGCCCCGGAGGCCGGGGTAGGGGATGCGCCCCGTGAAATTACGGCAACGCGCTTAATACCGCGTTAAAGGAGGATTCCGGCGTGACCGAGGACAAGGCCACGGGCGACGGCGGCCGGACGGCGAAGGACCGCCAGCTCGATGGGTACCGCGTGTCCCAGGAGGGCACGGCGCTCACCACCGACCAGGGCGTCCGCGTCGCGGACACCGACAACTCCCTCAGCGCCGGGGAACGCGGGCCGACGCTCCTGGAGGACTTCCACTTCCGCGAGAAGATCACCCACTTCGACCACGAGCGCATCCCCGAACGCGTCGTGCACGCGCGCGGGTCGGGCGCGCACGGTTACTTCCAGGTGTACGAGCCGCTGACCGACATCACCTGCGCGGACTTCCTCTCCGATCCCGCCCTGAAGACCCCGGTGTTCGTGCGCTTCTCCACGGTCCAGGGCTCGCGCGGCTCGGCCGACACCGTCCGCGACGTGCGCGGGTTCGCCACCAAGTTCTACACCCGGCAGGGGGTGTACGACCTGGTGGGCAACAACATGCCGGTGTTCCCGATCCAGGACGGGATCAAGTTCCCCGACTTCGTGCACGCGCTCAAGCCCGAGCCGCACAACGAGATCCCGCAGGCCCAGTCCGCGCACGACACGCTGTGGGACTTCGTGCAGCTCCAGCCCGAGACGCTGCACTTCATCATGTGGCTGATGTCCGACCGGGCCATCCCGCGCAGCTACCGCACCATGCAGGGCTTCGGGGTGCACACCTTCCGCTTCGTCAACGCCCGGGGCGAGGGCACGTTCGTGAAGTTCCACTGGAAGCCCCGGCTCGGCGTGCACTCGCTGGTCTGGGACGAGGTGCTGCGCCTGCAGGGCAACGACCCCGACTTCAACCGCCGAGACCTGTGGGAGACGATCGAGCGCGGCTCCACGCCGCCGGAGTGGGAGCTGGGCGTCCAGCTCGTGCCGGAGGAGAACGAGCACGACTTCGACTTCGACCTGCTCGACCCCACCAAGATCATCCCCGAGGAGGTCGTGCCGGTACGGCCCATCGGCAAGATGGTGCTCGACCGCAACCCGGAGAACTTCTTCGCCGAGACCGAGCAGGTGGCCTTCTGCACGGCCAACATCGTGCCCGGCATCGACTTCACCAACGACCCGCTGCTCCAGGCCCGGAACTTCTCCTACCTGGACACGCAACTCATCCGGCTCGGCGGGCCCAACTTCCCGCAGATCCCCATCAACCGCCCGGTCGCGCCCGTCCACAACGACCACCGCGACGCGTACCACCAGATGACCATCCACCGGTCGCGCACGAACTACGCGCCCAACTCCATCAGCGGCGGCTGCCCCGGCATCGGCTCGCACGGGGTCTTCCAGCACTACCAGGAGCGCGTGGACGGGCACAAGATACGCCGGCGCAGCCCCAGCTTCGGCGACCACTACAGCCAGGCCACCCTGTTCTGGAACAGCATGTCCGGCTGGGAGAAGGAGCACATCGTCGCGGCGTTCCAGTTCGAGCTGGCCCACGTCGAGCGGCGGTACATCAAGGAGCGGATGGTCGAGCACCTGGGCCTGATCCACCCGGACCTGGCCGGGCGCGTCGCCGCCGGGCTCGGCCTGCCCGCGCCCGCGGTCACCTCCGTGCACGACCGGAGCTCGCCCGCGCTGAGCCAGGCGCGCACCGCGTTCGACTCGATCGCCACCCGCAAGGTCGCGATCCTGGTCACCGACGACGTGGACGCCGCCCTGGTCACCGCCGTACGCCAGGGGCTCGAAGCGCGGGGCGCGATCTGCGAGGCGCTGGCCCCGCACGAGGGAGCGGTCGGCGAGCTCACCGCCGACCGGATGCTGACCTCGGCGGGCTCGGTCCTCTACGACGCCGTCTTCGCCGCCGGCGGCGACGCCCTCGCCGGGGTCGGCTACGCGGTGCACTTCGTCCGCGAGGCGTTCAAGCACGGCAAGGCGGTGGCCGCCGCGGGGGCGGGGCTGCGCCTCCTGGAGGCGGCGGCGCTGCCCGGGCCGCTGTCCGGCGTCGTCGAGGCCCCGGACGCGGACGAGGCGTTCGTCGGGGCCTTCGCCGACGCCATCAGGGCCCACCGCCACCACGACCGCGACACCGCCGCGGTGGCCGCCTGAACCTGCCGGCCCGCCCGCCGCGGCCGTACGGCTCTCGCCGCGGCGGGCGCGGGGGCGCGGGGGGCGCGGGGGGCGCGGGGAAGGGGCGGCGCGAGAGGGCGGGCCCGGGTGGATCGTCGGGGCTCGCGGGTAGCCTCGGGCCGTGGGCAGGAGGTGACGGTGGGCAGGCGGCAGAGCGTCCCGGTGGAGTTGCTGGCGTGCCTGCGCCGGGCGCGCGACCACATGGACCGGCACTACCGGGAGCCGCTGGACCTCGACGCGCTGGCGCGGGTGGCCGGCGTCTCGAAGTACCACTTCGCCCGCTGCTTCGAGGCGACGTACGGCGAGACGCCCATCCGCTACCTCACGCGCCGCCGCATCGAGCGCGCGCAGGACCTGCTGCGCGCTGCCAACCTCACGGTCACCGAGGTGTGCATGATGGTGGGCTTCTCCAGCCTCGGCTCGTTCTCCTCGCGGTTCTCCCAGCTCGTCGGGGAGAGCCCCGCCGTCTACCGCGACCGCTGGGCGGCCCGCGGCGGGGCGCGCGTCCCGGGCTGCTTCCTGTTCATGCGCAGCGTCTACGACCCCTCGGGCACCGCCGCGCCCCGCGCCGCCGTACCGGGCTCCGGCGGCCCGGGCGGCCCGGGAGGCTCCGACCGCTCCGGGAGCTCGGGCGGCTCCGGGGACTCCGACCGCTCCGGGGGCCCGGGTGGCCCGGGTGGCTCCGGGGGTTCCGACCGCTCCGGGGGTTCGGGCGGCTCACGCGATTCCGGTCTGCCGGGGGCACCGGCAGGCCCCGGCGGTTCCGGCCGGGAGGGCGGGCCCGCCGATCCGGGGGACCGGGGAGGGGCGGACGAGCCGGAGGAGACGGCTTCGCCGGGCGTGCCCGACTCGCCCGACGTGCCGGCGTCGCCCCGGGTGCCGGACTCGCCGGACGTGCCCACCTCCCCCGGCGCGCCGGACTCCCCGGACGTGCGCGACGGCGCGGCGGCGCGGCGCGGCACGTTGCGCAATTTGGGAGAAGCCCCAGGTCAGGGTGGGCGCGTACGCTCGGCCGTATGATCACGAACGTTTCACTCTGCACCGTTTACTGCCTCGACCAGGAGAAGGCCAAGGAGTTCTACACCGAGATCCTGGGCTTCGAGGTCCGCACCGACGTCACCATGGGCGAGGGGTACCGCTGGCTCGCGGTGGGACACCCGAGCCAGCCCGAGCTGGACATCACCCTGATGCTCCCGGGCCCGCCGCTCGACCCCGAGGCCGCGGACTTCTTCCGCAGGCAACTGGAGAAGGGGTCGCTCGGCGGCCTCGGCCTCCACGTGGACGACTGCCGCAAGACCTACGAGGAACTCAGCGCCAAGGGCGTGACGTTCATCCAGGAGCCCTCCGAGCGCCCGTACGGCGTCGAGGCGGTCATGCGCGACAACACCGGCAACTGGCTCGTCCTCGTCGAGCCCCGGGAGTACTCACCCGCCGACTTCGCCGAGTGAGCCCCCGCGCGAGCCGTACGGCGGAAGCGTGAGCCCCGCACGAGCCGTACGGGCGGAAGGTGGAAAAAAGGGGACGTGGAGTAGGAGAAGAACTACGCACCGCAGCGAAATTCCTAGTCATACCATGTATAAAGCGGCATAAACGTGATTCGGGTGTGACTTGGTAAACATTTAGGGCAAACCGGAAGTCCAGCGGAAAGTCGGGCGTTCCACCTTCGACGTTCCGTCAAGGTTAAGGATTTCCCGTGCGCTTCCCCGCGGCATCGCTGCGCGCCTTCCGCCATCGCAACTACCGGCTCTGGGCCGGGGCCGACATCGTCTCCGTTACCGGGACGTGGATGCAGGTCCTCGGTGTCAACTGGCTGATCCTGAAGGCCACGGGCTCGGCCACCAGCGTCGGCCTCAGCCTCGTGCTCACCGCCCTGCCGACGATGATCCTCGGCATGTGGGGCGGGTCGCTCGCCGACCGGCTGCCGTCCCGCCCCGTCGTGGTCGCCTCGCAGATCGCGCAGGCCGCGCTCGCCGCCACGCTGGCGATGATCGCCCTGAAGGACCCCGGCAACATCACGGCCGTGTACGGCGTCGCGCTGGCCGGCGGCGTGGTCACCGCGCTCGGCGGCCCGGCGCTGGGCCGGTTCGGGGCCGAGGTCGTCCCGCCGGAGGACCTGCCGAACGCCCTGTCGCTCGGCTCGGTGCTCAACTCCGCCGGGCGCATCCTCGGGATGAGCCTGGCCGGCGTGCTGATGCCGGTCGCGGGCATGCCGGGGCTGTTCATGATCAACGCGGTGAGCTTCTTCGCCGTCCTGGCCGCCCTGGCCATGATGCGCCGCTCCGAGATGTACGTCCTGGAGCGCGCCTCGGGCGAGAGCCGGGGCATCCGGGCCGGCGTGGCCTTCGTGCTGCGCACCCCGTGGCTGCTGACGATCTTCGGGCTGGCGCTCGTGCTCGGCAGCATGGGCCGCAACTACCAGGTCACGATGGCCTCGATGAGCGCCGGGCCGCTGGCCGCCGGCGCGGGCGGGTACGCCCTGCTGTCCACGGTCTTCGCCGTCGGCACCGTGATCGGCGGGATCGCCGCCGCCGGGCGTCCCCAGCTCACCATGCGGCTCCTGCTGGCCACCGCGATCGTCACCAGCCTCGCCCAGGCCTTCAGCGGCGTGATGCCGGTGCTGAGCCTGTTCGCCATGGTCATGCTGCCGATCGCCGCGGGCGGCGTGGTGATCGACACCACGATCGGCTCCCGCATCCAGCTCGACACGCCCGAGAAGATGCGCGGGCGCATCCTGGCCGTCAACGGCATCGTCGGCGCGGCCGCGGGCGCGATCGGCGGCCCCGTGCTCGGCTGGATGTGCGACAACCTGGGCCCGCGCAACGCCCTGGAGATCTCCGGCCTGATCACCGCCGGGGCGGCCCTGCTCGCCGCCGTGGCCCTGGCCCGGATCAACGGCGTGTCGGTCGCCGGCCTGCTCGGCCTGCCCTCCCTCCCGGTCCGCCGCGTCGCCGCCGCGGTCGAGGAGATCTGACACCGCGCCGCCGCCGTACGGCGTGAGCCCCGCCGCGCCGTACGCGAACCGGCCCCGTCCCTCGCTCCGAGGGGCGGGGGCCGGGGCGTTTTCGGCTGATTTGTTTCGCTCGGCTCCCCGGGGACACGAATAGCCCGTGCGCAACAGGGAAGATGAACATAGGCTGAGTCGATACGGTCAGAGGGGTGTCACGCGCCTCGGGCCGGCAGGAACCAGCGGCCCACCCTCTGACTGACACGACGATGCCCCAGGTACAACACCCGCGCCGACCCGACGGCCATGGGAGATTGTTGCTCGAAGCGGTCTTCACCCTCGGCGATCTCGTGCTGGTCCGCGGTTTCGTGAGCGAGCAGGCCGCGCGCGCCGGCCTGACCGGCCTGCGCCTGAAGGACTTCGTGCTCGCCGTCCACGAGCTCATGGCCAACGCGATCCTGCACGGGGGCGGCGGCGGCCGGGTGTCGCTGCGCCGCCACGACGGGCGGCTCCTGTGCACCGTCTCCGACCAGGGGCCCGGCCTGGGCGACCGCACCCTCCCCTCCGAGCAGCCCGGCCTGGACAGCTCGCGCGGCGGCCGGGGCCTGTGGCTCGTCCGGCAGATCGGCGACGAGGTCGACGTCACCACCGGGCCCGCGGGGACCTCGATCACGATCAGCATGGTCCTGATCTGAATCTCACTCTTTGCATCGCTCCGCTTACACTCACCGCGGCCGAGTGTCTAGACTCGACCCACGCCCATCGTCCCGGCCGAGCACCCCCGCGGGTGCGCAGACGCTCACGAGCGCCAGTGGAGGGACCGTGCCATCCACCTTCGCGGACCTACGTCTGGGCGACCACGTGTGCCATCCCTTCATCAGCGACGACGAGCGGCTGGCGGCGACCGTGGAGATCGCGGCGGACGCCCTGCGCCGCGGCCGCCGCGTCATGGTCTGCGCTGAGTCGCTCACCCCGCAGGTCACCAGCGCCTGGCTGCACGCCCGCGTCCCCGGATACGCCGAGGCCGCCGAGCGGGGGCAGGTCGAGGTGCTGCCCTGCGCCGAGGTGCAGCTCGCCGGGGGAACGTTCGACCCCGCGCGGGTGCGCGAGGCGTTCGCCGGGGTGGTCGCCGACACGACGGCCCGGGGCTATCCCGGCCTCCAGGTGATCACCGACATGGCGTGGGCGCTGCGGCAGCCGTACGCCCTGGACGCGCTGCCCGCCTTCGAGGCGTCGATCAACGACCTGTTCGCCGACGGGCGGCTGTCGGCGGTGTGCCAGTACGACCGGCGGCTGTACGACGGCGACCTCTTCCACCGGGTGTGCTCCGCCCACCCCGTCACCCCCGGCCAGGCCCTGCTGCGGTTCGCGCGCGCGACCGGCTCGCCCGGGCTCGTGCTGGAGGGCGAGGCCGACGTCACCAACCGCGACGCCCTGGCCGCGCTGCTCGCGTCGCTGCTGCCCTCCGACGGGCACGTGCTCATCGACGCCACCGGGCTCGAGTTCGCCGACGTGGGCAGCGCCCGCCTGTTCGCCCGCTTCGCCGCCCAGCGCGGGGACCGGCCCACCACCCTGCTCGGCTCCCAGTCGCTCACACACCTGCTGCGCCTGCTCGGCGCCCACGACCTGGTCCGCCTCCAGCCCGCCGAGGACCGCCGCGCGGCGTTCCGCGTGCGCCCGCTGCGCGACCCGCCCGGCCTGCGCCTGGAGGGCGACGTGGACGACTCCACCGCCCCGGTGCTGTCGCGCGCCCTGACCGACGCCGCCACCCGCGAGCCCGGCGACGTCCACGCCGACCTCAGCGGCGTCCGCTTCATCAGCCTGGGCGGCATCCGCGCCCTCGTCTCGGCCGCCCAGGGCCTCGGCGGCGACCGCGCCCTCGTCCTCGGCCCCGTCCCCGGCCACGTCCGCGAGCTCATCGAGATCACCGGCTGGTCCACCACCCCCGGCCTCCGCCTCCCCGGCCCCCCGCCCTCCGGCCCCCTCTGACCCCCCTCTGACCCCCTCCGGCCTTGTCCGGCCGTTTCCGCGCCCCCAGGCGGCCCGCCCGCCTCCGGCAATCGCTCCCGCGGCCTCGCCGTGATCCTGCGGTTCCGCGCCGGCCCCGGCACAGCCGAGACGCTTGGGCGGGGTGGGCGGGGTGGGCGGGGTGGGCGGGGTGGGCGGGGCGCGGACTCGCAGGATCACGGCGGGGATCGGGCGCGGGGGATCGGGTGCCGGGGATCGGGGCGGGGTCCGGGGGCGGGAGGCCGGCGCGGCGGGCCGGCGGCGGGCCTGGGGCGCCGGCCGTACGGGGGTCAGTATTCGTAGACCTCGACGCGGGTGGGGGAGTCGTGCCACATGGCGATGACGGCGGAGCCGCGGGGGCCGTTGACGAGGTCCACGCGGAACCAGCCCTTGTTGCGCCAGGTCTTGACCTGGTAGCCGGGGTTGGGGGTGGCGGAGACCAGGCGGGCGGAACGGGGACCGAGGGCGAGGGCCACCCGGCCACCGCGGACGGTGTAGCTGCGCACGTCGGTCTGGGCCGGGGGCGTCGCCCGGGGCCTGGGGGAACGGGTGGGGGTGGGCGCCGGGCGGGGGGCGCGCGGGGCGGCGGTGCGGGACGGCGCCGGCGACCGCGGGGCGGGGGAGGCGAGGGTCGTCTCGCTGACGGCCAGGGGCGGGCGCTCCCCGCGGGGGACCACGGTGACCACGCCGGGGTCGTCGAAGACCGCGCCGTGCAGGACCTCGCGGACGCCGAGCCACGAAACGCCGGAGGCGAGTACGGCCGCGCCGAGCCATGCCGCGGCATACCCGATCGCCCGTCGCATGCGTTGAATTATGGGGGATGCCGTACCTTTCGGTGCCATGGCGACGGTTCTCGTGGTGGAAGACGACGACATCGTGCGCGCGGCGGTGATCCAGGGGCTCACGCGCCTGCGGCACGCGGTCCGCAGCGCCGGGTGCGCGCTGGACGCCCTGCGCGAGGTGGCGCAGTCGCCGCCGGACGTCGTGATCCTCGACCTCGGCCTGCCCGACCTCGACGGGGCGGAGGCCCTGAAGATGATGCGCGGCCTCGGCGACGTGCCGATCATCGTGGCCACCGCCAGGGACGAGGAGGCCGAGATCGTGCGCCTGCTCCACGCGGGCGCCGACGACTACCTGGTCAAGCCGTTCTCCGCCGACCACCTCAACGCCCGCCTGGAAGCCGTGCTGCGCCGCGCCCGCGGCACGGCCGCCCGGCCCGCGGTGCTGCGCGTCGGCGGGCTCCAGGTCGCCCCCGAGCGCCGGGAGGCGCTGCTCGACGGGCGGCCGCTGGAACTGACCCGGCGGGAGTTCGACCTGCTGGCCTACCTCGCCGCGCGCGCCGGGCAGGTGGTGAGCCGCCGTGAGCTGATCAGCGAGGTGTGGCGGCAGGCGTACGGCGGCGACCAGACCATCGACGTGCACCTGTCGTGGCTGCGCCGCAAGCTGGGGGAGACCGCGTCCAGCCCCCGCTACCTGCACACCGTGCGCGGGGTCGGCGTCAAGCTCGTCGCGCCATGAGGCGCACCCTCGCGCTCGTCTCCTTCGCGGTGACCGCGCTGGTCGCGCTGGCCTTCCTGATCCCCCTGTCGATCACGGTCAAGGAGATCGCCAAGGACCGCGCGATCTCCGGCGCCGAACGCCAGGCCGCCGCGCTCATCCCCGCCCTGGCGATCACCACCGACCGGCCCGCCCTGGTCAAGGCCATCGCCAGCACCCAGGCGGGCGCCGCCGGGCGGCTCGCCGTACACCTGCCGGAGGGGCCGCCGCTGGGCCGTCCGCACGCCGCCCCGGACCTGGTGGCCGAGTCCGTACGGCTGACGCGGGCCCTGGCCGCGCCCACGGCCGACGGATACGCGCTGCTGCGGCCGGTCGCGCTCGACGGGGGCCGGGTCGCGGTGGTCGAGGTGTACCTGCCGGAGGGGGACCTGAGCCGGGGCGTGCGGCACGCCTGGGCCGTCCTGGCCGGCGTGGCGGTCGTGCTCGTGCTGGCCTCGGTGTTCGCCGCCGACCGGCTGGCCTCGCGCGTGGTGGGCGCCTCGCGGCGGCTGGCGGCGGCGGCGGGGGCGCTGGGCGCGGGGGACCTCCGCGTGCGCATCGAGCCGGAGGGGCCGCCGGAGCTGGTGGCGGCGGGCCGGTCGTTCAACGCGATGGCCGACCGGGTCGTCCAGCTCCTGGACGCGGAACGGGAGCTTGCCGCCGACCTGTCGCACCGGCTGCGCACCCCGCTGACCGCGCTGCGGCTCGAACTCGGCCAGCTCGGGCCGGCCGCGGAGCGGAGCAGGCTCGCGGTGGACCGGCTGGAGCACGAGGTGGACGAGATCATCGCGCAGACGCGGCGGCCGTCCCGCGACCAGGGGACGAGCTGCGACGCGGCGGCGGTGCTGCGGGACCGCCTGGAGTTCTGGGCGGCGCTGGCCGAGGACCAGGGCCGGCCCTGGGAGCTGATCGGGGCGGACGGCGGGCCGCTGGAGGTGCCCGTGTCCGCGGCGGACCTGACGGCGGTGGTGGACGCCCTGCTGGGCAACGTGTTCCGGCACACGCCGGAGGGGGTCGCGTTCACGGTCACGCTGCACCGGGGGCAGGAGGTCGCCGGGATCCTGGTGGCCGACGCCGGGCCCGGGATCCCGGACCCGGACGCGGCGCTGCGGAGGGGAGGCAGCGGGGCCGGCGGCACCGGCCTGGGCCTGGACATCGCCCGGCGCCTGGCCGAGTCGGCGGACGGGTCGCTGCGCGTCGACCGGTCCTCGCTCGGGGGCGCGCGGGTCCAGCTCTGGCTCCGGCTGGGACCACGGGCCGGCGGCCCGGCGAAGCGCGCGGGCAGGAGGCTCCTGCCCCGGCGCCGCCGGGCCGCCGGCGTCAGTTGAACTCGCCCCAGACGTGGTTGGAGCGGACCTTCGACCGGAAGATGAAGTAGTACTTCCCGCCGCTCAGGTCGTAGCTGAACTCACGGCGCTGGTGGTTGCAGGGCACCACGATCAGGGAGCCGATCGGCGGATCGGGCCGCCAGGGCCGGTCCCGGTAGAGCTGGGCGGTGATCTGCGCGCCCGGGCAGGTGGCCGTCATGTGGCCGCTGTGCTTCCCGGCGCCGACGTCCCAGCGCGGTGACTCGCCGCTGCCGTTGAACCACTGGTCGAACCCGTGGGCGTACGCCGCGGTCGCGGTGAACATGATCGCGGCCGAGGCGCCCGCGATGACGGCGGCTGCGGAGCGTCGTTTCATTACGCGTTCCTCCTCTTGATGGGGTCTGTGGGCCTTTCCAGTGAATTCGCGGGAATCCGCGGCTGGGCACCGGAATTACGCCCTGGAGTGGGACCCATCCTGCTGCCGTCACGCATCCGGGTTGCATAAACGGCGCACAATCGACGGGGTGGTACCCCCTTCCTAACCTGGGGTTCCACGGGTTATCCAGGAAGCATGGCCACATCGAACGCCTCCGGGCCGCACACCTCGCACCTGTCCGGAAGCCGTTTTCCCCAAGCCGAGTCGTCCGTGCGGTTCGGTCTTTTGGGCCCCCTCGATCTGACCGTCCGGGGAATGCCGGTCCCGCTGGGCTCGGGACGGCAGCGGGCCGTCCTGGCGACGCTGGCCCTGCGCGCGGGGCGGGTCGTGCCGGCCGCCGAGCTCGTGGAGTCGGTCTGGGGTGATGACGCGCCCCCCTCGGCGGCGGCGAACCTGCGGGGCTACGTGACGGCGCTGCGCCGCGCGCTGGGCCGGGCGGGTGAGACCGAGCCCCGGCTGCTCGCCAGGCCCGGGGGTTACCTGCTGCGGGCCCGCCCCGAGGAGGTGGACCTGCTCGTCTTCGAACGGCTGGCCGCCCACGGCCGTACGGCGCTGCGCGCCCGTGACTACGGCACCGCCGTCGCCCGCCTCCGCCGCGCGCTGTCGTGCTGGCGGGGGCGGGCGCTCGCGGACGTCCCGCTGGGCCCTCGCCTGGACACCGAGACCGTCCGGCTGGAGGAGTCGCGGCTCGCGGTGGTCGAGCACTGCCTGGAGGCCAGGCTGGCCCTGGGCGACCACGCGGCGGCCGTCCCCGAGCTGCGCGGCCTGGTCGCCGCCCACCCCCTGCGCGAGCGCCTGTGGTTCCACCTCATGCTCGCGCTGTACCGCTCGGGGCGGCAGGCGGACGCCCTGGCCGCGTACACCCGCCTGCGCGCCCACCTCGCCGAGGACCTCGGCCTCGCGCCCAGCCCCGAGCTGCGCCGCCTCGAACACGCCATCCTGCGCGCCGACCCCGCCCTGGACCTCCGCTCCACCCCGTCCGCCCACCGCCCGCGCTGCCTGCGCCCCCGCCCCCGGCCCCGCCCGCGCCCCCGCTGAGCCGTACGGCGGAGCGGCCGGGACGGCCGGCGGACCGGCCGGAGCGCGGCGGCCAGGGGACAGGGGGCCAGCAGGCCGGGAGACTCAGCAGGCGGGGAGACTCAGCAGGCGGGGAGACCCAGCAGGCGGGGAGACCCAGCAGGCCGGGAGATGAGGAACGGGAGCCGGGACGGCGGGCGCGGGGGTCAGGAGCGGCGGGCCCGGGAGCGGCGGAGGCGGGAGACGACGAAGCGGACGAGCAGGAGGACGATGACGGCGATCACGGCCCAGGTGAACCAGTCGGCGTACCGCGAGACGCGCTCCCACTGGGTGCCCAGGCCGTAGCCGAGCAGGACGAACGTGGTGTTCCACAGGAGGCTGCCCAGCGTCGTCAGCAGGCAGAACCGGGTCACCGGCATGCGCTCGGTGCCCGCGGGGATGGAGATCAGGCTGCGGACCACGGGGGCGAGCCGCCCGAAGAACACCGCCTTGCCGCCGTACCTCCGGAACCAGTTCTCGGCCTTGTCCAGGTCCTCCACGTCCACCAGCGGCAGCCGGTCGAGGACGCGCTCGGCCCGGTCGTGCCCCACCAGGCGCCCCAGGCCGTACAGGATGAGCGCGCCCACGAGCGACCCGGCCGTGGCCCAGGCGATCACCGGGATCAGGCCCAGGCGGCCCTGGCTCGCGGTGAACCCCGCGAGCGGCAGCACGACCTCGCTCGGGATCGGCGGGAACACGTTCTCCAGCGCGACCAGCAGCCCCACGCCCGGAGCCCCGAGCGACTCCATGACGCTCGACGCCCATCCGGCGAGACCTCCGGGATCCTGGGCCCCGTTCTCCAGCAGCACGCGCGCCTCCCCAGCCGGTTCGGACACAGGGCCTTCCCCGGCAGGGCCGGATGATTCATCGCCGGGGCGGGGAGGGCTCCTCCATCGCCCGCAGCCGCAGGCGCTCGGGGTTCACGATCATCGCGTGGATCACGCCGCCGACCCACGTGGCCAGCACGAACCCGACCGCGGCGTCGGAGAGCCAGTGGTCCTCGGGCGTGTTCGCGACGGCGGCGAATCCCGTGACGGCAAGCACGAGGTAGACCCCGCCCCACACGAGCCAGGCCCGCCTGCGGGCCCGCGCCCCGATGTAGAGGAAGGACACCCAGGTGAACATCCCGAGGAGGAGCACGGGCAGCATCCAGAGGCTGTGCGCGAGCTTCCACCCGGCGGGCAGGCCCGCCGTCGGGTTCCCGCCCGGGTACGGCCGCCCGTAGGCAGTGCCGGGCCCGAGGGGCCCGCTCCCGTACGCCGGGGGAGGCGTGGGCGCGGCGCCGTACGGCGGGCCGGTGGGCGGCACGCCGTACGGCACGGCCGGGGTGGGCGGCGTGACGCCGGGCCCGGGCGGAACGGAGCCCGCGCCGGGCGGAACCGAGCCGGCCCCGGGCGGCGTGACGCCCGCTCCGGGAGGCGTCACGCCGGCTCCAGGCGGCGTGACGCCCGCTCCGGGAGGGGTGATCCCGGCGCCGGGCGGGGTCGGCCCCGCGCCGGGCGGGACGGGCCGGCCGCCGGGCCCCCGCGGCGGGGTGACGTGGCCCGTGCGCTGGACGCCGGAGGGCGGGTACGGCCCACCGGCGTACGGCCCGGGGGCGGCGGGCCGGCCGGGCGGGCGCGGCGGCGTGTACCCGGGACCCGTGAGGCCGGACGGCCTCGGCGCACCGGGCCGCGCGCCGGGCCCCCCGGGAGCGGCGGGACCGGCCGGACCGCCCGGTCCCGCCGGGCGGGGCGGGGCCGGGGCGGTCACCTCGGGGAGGGTGGTGACGGCGGGGGCGGGGCCGAGGCGCGGCTCGAACGGGAGCCGGATGCCCGCGAGCGGCGGCGCGGACGTGATGTGCGGCACGAGGCGGCGGTAGACCTCGGCCGCGCCGCTCGGCCGCCGCCGCGGGTCCTTGGCCAGCAGGTGCAGGACCAGCTCCTCCAGGTCCGCCGGGATCGTCGGATCGCTCCAGCGCAGCCTCGGGGGCGGCTTCTCCATGTGCTGGTAGGCCATCGCGTGGTGGGAGCCCTCGAACACCGGACGGCCGGTGAGCATCTCGTGGATCACGCAGCCGAGGGCGTACAGGTCGGTGCGGGCCGTCGGGTCCTCGGCGCGGAGCTGTTCGGGCGACATGTAGGCCGGGGTGCCCACGCTCTCCCCCGTGCGGGTGATCCGGGAGGCGTCCAGGACCGCGGCGACGCCGAAGTCCAGCACCTTCACCGCGCCGTCGAAGGCCAGCATGATGTTCTGCGGCTTGAGGTCGCGGTGGATGAGCGACTGCCGGTGGGCGGCGTCGAGCACCTCGCACACGCGCGCGGCGATGGCGGCGGCCCACGGCACCGGCAGCGGCCCGTGCTCGGCGATGAGGCGGCCCAGGGTGTGCCCCTCGACCAGCTCCATGACCAGGTAGAGCGAGCCCTCGAACGCGCCCGCGTCGTGCACCGCGGGGACCCCGGTGTGCCGCAGCCCGGCCGTCACCGACGCCTCCCTGCGGAACCTGCGGGCCAGGTCGTCGGCGCGGTCGGGCCGGGCCGCGAACCCGTCGTCGCGCATCAGCTTGATCGCCACGGAGCGGTCGAGCAGCGTGTCGTAGGCCTTCCAGACCTGTCCCATCCCGCCCCTGCCGAGCGGGCTGACCAGTTCGTAGCGGCCCGCGATGACCGACTGATCCACCACTGCGCCCCATCCGCCTTCCGAGAGGCCACAAGTGTGACGGATCGGCGCGGCAAACCGAAACCGAACGGGGCGTATCCGCGGCTCCGGGGTACGGCGGCGCGGGCTCAGTTCTCGACGCTGGTGGCCCCGTGGGGCGCGCCGACGGGCTTGGACTCGGGGGAGCCGCGCTGGCGCAGGAAGACCGCCAGCGACACCATCGACGCCACGGCCAGGAACTCCGACTGCCAGTTCTGCAGCGTCCGGTTCCAGAACTCGGCCGAGCCGACGTACTGCGCCCACGTCACCGGATCCTCGAACGCCCCGAGCTGCTCGGCGTTGTACGCCGACAGGCCGGCGACGGACTGCCCCAGCCACGACAGCAGGAACAGGACGCCCATGACCAGGCCGAGGGAGTTGGACAGCAGCCAGCGCCGGATGCCGCCGGCCCGCGCCCAGCGGGGCGACCCGGCCCGCGCGAACGCCCCGACCATCGCGTCCTTGTCGGACCCGGCGCCCTCCTCGCCCGGCTGCTTCGACTCCGGCGACCCCTTCTGCACCAGCCAGACGGTGACCACGATGAACAGGAAGAACTGGAGGTACTCCGACTGCCAGTTCTCCGCGACGTCCACGGCGAAGTCGCCGGAGGTGACGTAGGCGAGCAGCGAGACCGGCGCCGCCCCCTCGGCCACCAGGTCGTGGTTGAGCCGGGCCATGCCCGTCACCGCCTGCCCCGCCAGCGCGAGCAGGAAGATCAGCAGGAAGAACAGCGTCAGCGCGTTCTCCCGGACGAAACGTCTCATCGTGCCTCCCCGATCAGTTCCCGGCCGGGCCCGGCCCTCGGGGCCCCGCGGCCCTCCCGGATCGGGTCCGGCCCGCTCAAAAGCGCCCGCTCATCGGTGCAGCAGCCCGATGACCAGCACGAAGGCCAGTCCCGCAGCGATCAGTGCGAGCGTCAGGGTGAATGTTGCGCGCATCTCAGGCCTCCACCTCGCAGTCGTACGGCTCGGCCGGGCGCGGCTCGCAGCCGGCGGCGGTGACGCGCCAGCCGGACGCGAAGCGCGTGAGGAAGAGCGTGTCGCCCGCCGTGCGGACCTGGGCCGCGCGACCCCAGACCCGCACCTCCCGGACGTCGCCGCCCGCCAGGTCCAGCCGGAGGATCTCCTCCCGGCAGACCGCGCCACCGGTCTCCAGTCCCTCGGCGGCGCGGGGGGCGAGCAGGGCGCAGGCGGCGTTCCCGTCGCGCCGCGCGAGCGCGTCGTGCAGGGCCCGGGCGGCGTCCGCCGCCTCGGCGTCGCGGGCGGATCCGGCGCACCCGGAGAGCCCCGTCACCGCGATGAGCAGGGCCGCGACCACCATCCCGGTCCGCAACCGGGTCCACTCGGTCAACAACCGCATCATGCACGGCCCTTACCCAAAGAAACCGCGACAATTACCCAAAGAGACGACTACGGACCGGCGTCGCAGGTCGGCGGAGCGTCAGGCGCGGGCCGTGTTCCGGCATTCCTCTCATCGCGCGGTTTAGTTGTTCAGGATGTCAAATATCGTCGGATGCGCGAGGATCGGGCACAGCCGAAGCATCAAGAGGAACACCAGGACGGCCATGCACCCGAACTCCACGACCCCCGGAACCGGCACGCCCGGCACCCCGCCCCCCGGCGCGCAGCCGTCCGCCCACCCCCACGAACCCGCTCCCGCCCCAGCCGAGGCGGCGCCGTACGGCGGGCCGCTGCCCAAGCGGGAGAGCAAGCTGCCGCCGCCCGACGGCACGGCGGCCCCCGGCGTGGTCCCCGCGCGTCCCGGTCCGCCGGGCCCTCCCGGTCCGCCGGGGCCTCCCGGTCAGCCGGCCGGCCCCGGCCCGCTCCCGCCGCCGGGTCCGCCCGGCGGGGAGGGCCCCGCGCTTCCCCCGCACCAGCCCCAGCCCGGGCCGCCGCCCCAGCCGCCCGCGCCCCACGGCCCCCAGCCGCCGTATGAGCCGCCCCGGCAGCCTCCGCGGGGGACGCGCCCGCAACCGCCGCACCCGGCCCCGCAGCAGCCGCCCCAGCCGCTTCAGCCGTCTCAGCCGCTTCAGCCGTCGCAGGCGCCCCGGCCGCCGCAGGGCCCGCCGGCGTCGGCGAACGCGGGCGTGCCCGGCCACCCCGAGCACGTGGGCGTGCCCAGCCCGCCCGAGCACGGGGCGACCGGCGAGCACGAGATCCCGCTGGAGGAGCGGACCCCGGTGGACCCGATCGAGCGGTTCATCGGCTACCTCGACCGGATCGAGTGGGCGCCCCAGGCCGTACGGCTGCGCCGGCTGTCCTACGACCTGCTGGCGGAGGGCCCGGCGGGGCTCACGCTGGACGCGGGCAGCGGCGGCGGGTGCGCGGTGGCCGAGCTGACCGAGCAGGGGCAGCAGGCCGTGGGCATCGACGTGGCCGAGCGCATGATCGAGATCGCGCGACGGCGGTTCCCGCACTGCGAGTACCGCATCGCGGCGGTGGAGGGCCTGCCGTACGACGACCACACGCTGGCCCGGTACCGGGCCGAGGGCGTCTACCAGCACCTGGCCAACCCCGAGGTCGCGCTGGCGGAGGCGCGGCGCGCGCTGGTCCCCGGCGGGCGGATCGTGCTGCTGGACCAGGACCACGACATGTGGGGGCTGGACGCCGACGACGTGCAGCTCACCCGCGTGATCACCCGGGGGTACACCGGGGCGATCGCGCAGCCGTGGATCGGGCGGCGCTACCGCGACCTGCTGACCAGGGCCGGGTTCGTCAACGTGGCGGTGGACATCCACCCGATGGTCTACACCGACATCGAGCACACCGGCGCGATGCTGCCCCGCCTGGCCGAGGCGGCGGTCAAGCGCGGCGCGATCCGCCCGGCCCAGGCCAAGGCGTGGCTCGCCGAGCAGGAGGAACGGGACGTGGACGGCCGCTTCTACCTGGTCATGCCCATGTTCGTGGCCTCCGCCAACACCCCGACCACCCCCTGACCCCACCCCCGCCCCAGCCCCCGGCCCCTTCACCGGGTCGCCGTGCCGGGTTCCCTTCATGCCGAGCATGGAGGTCAGCGAGCCGGCCAGGTCGAACCGGCTCCCGTTCACCGGGGCCCCTTCACCGGGCCGCGGACCGCCCCGGCGCCTGTCCCTCGTCGTGATCATGCGGTTTCGCGCACACGTTGTGATCAGAACCGCATGATCACGGCGAGGGGAGGGGCCGCCGGGGCGGGAATGCGGGGTGCGCGCCGGGGGTGGAAGGCGCGACGGCCGCCCGCGAGTGGTCCGCGGGCGGCCGTCGCCGGTTCGGCGGGGGTCTACTCCAGGACGAAGGTGACCATCATGTTCACCTTGTAGCCCGTGATCTTCCCGTCCGGGCTGAGCTCGACCTCCTGCTCCTTGATCCAGGCCGACTGGAGGCCCCGCAGCGTCTCGGAGGCGCGGGCGACCCCGGTCTTCACGGCGTCCTCGAAGCTGATCTCGGACACCGCGCTGATCTCGGTGACCCTGGCTACGGACGACATGGCACTCCCTTCCAGGGGGTTGCGGAGTTTGCGGAGCCCTTTACCCGTATTTACCGGGAATATCGCCGAATGTTCTGGCAATGCCGAGTAGTCCCCGCCCAGCCCGTACGTCTCGGACGCCCGCGGCCCGCCGTACGGCACGGCGGTCTCGCCGCGCGATGGGCGGCGGAGGGTCGGGGATGACCGATAGATCCCCGTATCGGGGGTATGGCGACTGATCAGGATGTGACGAGGGAGGCCGACGATGACCGAGCACGACCCCCGGTCCCGGCAGGAGGACGAGGGAATCCCGGACCTGCAGGACAGCAGCCCCGAGCGCATGTGGTCGGTGGACCCGCAGGAGCAGCCGATCCCGGGCGAGCGCCCGGCCGGCGTGGAGGAGTTCGGCACGACCGACGAGGAGCAGGCCCAGGGCGAGTCGCTGGACCGCAGGCTGTCGCGCGAGGAGCCCGAGGCGGAGTACGCCGGGAGCGTGCGGGAGACGGCGGGGCGGCTGGTTGAGCCCGACGAGGGCGTGCACCTCGACACCGAGCCCGACGCGATCGCCGAGGACGTGGGCGGCGACTTCGGCGGCTACACCGCCGAGGAGGACGCGATGCGCGTCTACCGGCCCGAGTAGGCGCCGGGCGCGGGGCCCGCGCGGCCCGGCGACCGGACGGGCCCGCCGGCCCGGTGGCCCGCGCGCCGCTCTTCCGCCACCATCGTCCCCATGCCGTACGCACTGGGGGCGATGTCGTGAACGCACTCTCCGAGCCCGAACGCGCCCTGTGGGCCGCCTTCCCCCACGGCGGCCTCGTCGACCTCCAGGGGACCGGGCAGGAGGTGCGGGCGGAGTTCGTCAGCGAACTCCTGCTCGGCGGGCGCACCCCCGCCGCCGGCCGCGTGCCCGCCGTGCGGGTGCTCGGGGCGCGGGTCACGGGCCCGCTGGACGTGTCGTACGCCCAGCTCAACGCGCCGGTGCTGATGCGCGGGTGCGAGTTCGACGAGGCCCCGGTGTTCCTGGAGGCGAGCACCAAGGCGATCGACCTCAGCGGCAGCCGCCTGCCCGGCCTGGACGCCCGCGGCGTCCGCACGGACGGGGGCCTGGTGCTCTCCGATTGCCGGTTCGCGGGCCCGCTGATCCTGCGCGGGGCCCGGATCGGCGGCTCGCTCTACCTCGACGAGACCGAGATCGGCTCGTCCGGCGAGGACCCGGTCAACGCGTCCAACATCGCCGTCGACGGGGACCTGGCCGCCCGGGGCCTGTCGGTGGAGGGGCGGATCCGGTTCTACAACGCGCGGGTGTCCGGCCGGGTGATCCTCAACGGGGCGCGGCTGGTCCACCCCGGCAGCGTCGCGCTCGGGCTGGGCGGCGCGGTCGTGGAGGGCGGCGTGTTCTGCTCGCGCGGCTTCCATGTGGAGGGCGAGATGCGGCTGCCGGGCGCGCGCCTGAGCGGCAACCTCACGATCCAGGACGCCACCCTGGCCAACCCCGGGGGCCTGACGCTCAACCTGGAGCGCGCCACGATCGCCAACGTCGAGGCCCACCTCGTCTCGGAGGGGGAGATCCGCCTCGTGGGCCTGCAGGTGCAGGGCCGCGTCGATCTGAACGGCACCAGGGCGGGCGGCGGCGCCACCGGGCGCGCGATCAACGGCGACGGCATGGTCGTCGGGGACGCGCTCATGCTCAACCACGTGCGGGCCGAGGGCGAGGTACGGCTGCGCACGGCGCGGGTCGGGGGCCGTGTGCTGATGTTCGGGGGGAGGTTCGAGAACCCCGGGGGCATCGCCGTGCGCGCCTCACGGATCGAGGTCGGGTCGGACTGGTTCGCCGACCAGGCGGTGTTCCACGGCGAGCTGCGCATCTCGGGGGCGCGGATCGGGCGGCTGACGATGTCCGGGGCGCGGCTGGTCAACCCGGCGGGGCCGGCGCTGCGGGCGCCCTCGCTCACGGCCGAGGAGATCGAGTTCCAGCCGGCCGAGCGCCCCGAGGGCGAGGTGAACCTGCGGCACGCCAAGCTGTCGGTGCTGCGCGACCGGCCGGAGACCTGGCCGGAGACGCTGGAGGCCGGCGGGCTCGTCTACGAGACGCTGGAGCCGGTGCTGCCCGCCCGCGACCGCCTGCGCTGGCTGGCCCGCGGGCCGTTCGCGGCGCAGCCGTACGAGCAGCTCGCGGCGACCTACACCCGGATCGGGCACCACCTGGACGCGCGGCGGGTGCTGTACGCCAAGGAACGGCGGCAGCGGAGCACGCTCGGGCCGCTGGGACGGGCCTGGAACGTGCTGCAGGAGGTCACCGTGGGGTACGGCTTCCAGCCCTGGCGGGCGGCGCTGTGGCTGGTGGTCCTGCTCAGCGTGGGGACGGGGGTGTACGCGGCGAACGAGCCGCAGGCGCTGAAGGAGAACGAGGCGCCGCACTTCAACCCGCTCATCTACACGCTGGACCTGCTGCTGCCCATCGTGGACCTGGGGCAGGAGCGGGCGTTCAACCCGGAGGGGGCGTTCCAGTGGTTCGCGTTCGGGCTGGTGGCGGCCGGGTGGCTGCTCGCCACCACCATCGCCGCCGGGGTGGCCCGCACGCTGTCGCGCCGCTGAGCGGCCGGCCCCCGCTGAATGCCAGGGCCTCGCGGGAAAGCCCGGGGCCCGGCAGGCCGCGGATTCCAGGTCGTGAGGGAAGGCGGGAGAAAGGGGTGAGGCCGGGACGGCGGGGGACCGTCCCGGCCTCGGGGCTCCGCGGGGCGCGAAGTGGGTGGGTGGCGCGCCCGCGGACTCGGGGAGGCTCTACTCGTCCACGCTGTGGTGGCGGCCCTGCCGGCTCCCGCGGACGCGCTGGACCAGCGCGGCCGGCTTGAGCGCGGCGAGGGAGAGCTTGCGGGTGCGCACCTGCGCGGCGATCACCGCGGTGGCGAGCAGCGCCGTGAGCACGCCCGCGGGGACCGCGGAGTACTGCACCGCGTCGCCGGCCGGCGGCAGGCTGGGCATCGCGTGCGCGGCCAGCGCCGTCGTGCCGCCGTTGAGGCTGACCTGCTGCGCCGGGAGCGACCCGCCGTCAGCGCCGTTGCCGCCGTTGCCGCCGCCGCTCACCGGGACGGCCGCGGTGTCGGACGACTCGGCCTTCCGCGCGGACTGGGGCCGGGCGTCCGGGGTGGTCGCCGCGGTCTTGCCGGCGTCCGCCTCGGCCTTCCGCGCGGCCGCCTGGTTCCCGGCCGGGGTGAGGCCGAACAGGGTGGCGAGCGACTGCTCGGCAGCCGCCGGGGCCTGCGCGGGAGCCTGGGCGGCGTCCTCGGCGGGGGCGGGGGTGGGGGCCTCGGTGGGGGTCAGGGCCTGGGCCTTGGCGGCCTCGGCGTCCTTCCGCTCCTTCACCTTGGCCGGCAGGCCGTATCCGACGATGTCGCCCTCGTCGCGCACCTGGCGCTTGACGAAGATGCCGTCGGAGTTGCCCTCGATCGTGTGGACCTTGCCGTTCTCCCCGGGCTTCTCGACGATGCCCACGTGATCGATGTTGTCGATCTCCTTGGAGCCGCCCCAGTCGAAGAACACGATCGCGCCGGGCTCGGGCTTGTCGGTCCAGGCGCCCTGCTCCTTGAACCAGGCCGCGTGGTAGGGGGTGTACGCGAATTCGCCGACGTATTCCTGCGCCCCGACCTTGTGGCCCGCCCACGTGAGGAACATGTCGCACCACGCGGCGTTCTTGAACACCGGGTCCTTGTCGATGTTGACGCTGTACCAGTCGCCGAACTTGCTGTAGCCGCCGGGGCCCTCGGTGTACCCGATCTGCTCCGAGACCACTTTCAGCATGTTTTCAGAGATTGGATCCATGAAAAAAAGCCGTTGCTCCTCCTTGGCCGCCTACCGGGTTAGCTGACGGGTTCGGGCCAGGAGTAGCCCTACCGCTGACGTGCGGATTCACCCCAATGGAACCTGGGTCCCCGGCTCCCGCTGACGCGGGACTCGGCGGTCGGCCGGGCGCCTCCGACGAAGGCGTACACCCGACCTGTGTCCGGAACTGTAATAACGTTTCGCCCGATTTGCCAAAACGGGATAGGTAAAATCCAAAAAGGATCTACCTTGCCACTCCGGCGATCACGGCGTCGTATCACGGTCCGGAAAAGATCGTCGATCTCCGTCACATCACGGTTCGGCGCATAAAAAAGATCTCGCGGGAACCCCGGTGACACCGGGGTTCCTGCGAGATCGCGGGGACGGTGATCAGGCGCGCGCGGCGAGCTCCGGACGCGCGCTCTCGGCCGCCGGACCGGGCTCCTGCGGGCGGCGGCGCCCGCGCCCGCGGCGGGCCCGTTCCTTTACCTCCTCGACCAGCGTGTAGAGGGTCGGGACGAGCACCAGCGTGAGCAGCGTGGAGCTCACCAGGCCGCCGATCACGACCACCGCGAGCGGCTGCGAGATGAACACCCCGCCGCCGGTCAGGCCGAGCGACATCGGCAGCAGCGCGCAGATCGTGGCGACCGCCGTCATCAGGATCGGCCGCAGGCGGTGCCGGCCGCCCTCGATCACGGCCTCCCGGATGCCCATGCCCTCGGCGCGATACTGGTTGATGAGGTCGATGAGCACGATGGCGTTGGTCACGACGATGCCGACCAGCATGAGCATGCCGATGATCGCCGCGACGCCCATGGGCGTGTCGGTGATCCGCAGCAGGCCCAGCGCGCCGGTGGCCGCGAACGGCACCGACACGAGCAGGATGAGCGGCTGGATCAGGCTGCGGAACGTGGCCACCATCACCAGGAACACGATGGCGATCGCGGCCAGCAGGGCGATGCCGAGCTGGGCGAAGGACTCCTGCTGGTCGGCGCTGACGCCGCCGATGGAGGCCTTGGCGCCCTGCGGCAGGGTCAGCGCGTTCACGCGCTCGGTCAGGTCGGCCGTGACGGTCCCGAGGTCGCGGCCCTCCGGCTTGGCCGTCACCTTGGCGGCCCGCTCGCCGTCCACGCGGCTGAGCTGCGTCGGGCGGCGCACCTCGCGCACCGTCGCGACGTCCTCCAGGTCCACGGTCTTGCCGGTCGGCGAGGTGATGTCGAGCTTGCGCAGGTCGGCCGCCGTCTCCGGCACCACGCCCGAGCGCAGGTACACGTCGCGCTGCTCGCCGCCGACCAGCGCGCTCTGGCGGGTGCCGTTCAGCGCCGTCTGCACGGCCTGGGCGATCTGGGCGTCGCTCAGGCCCGCCTCGGCCGCCTTGCGCCGGTCCGGGGTCACCGAGACGCCCGGCTCCTCCGCGGCCAGGTCGCTGGCCACGTCCGCGGTGCCCTGGACGCCCTTGACCGCCGTCACCACCTGCGCGGTCGCCGCCTCCAGGCTCTCCTGGTCGGGCGCCTGGACCAGCACCTCGATCGAGGTGCCGAACCCGCCGCCGCCGGCCTCGCTGATCTGGAGCGTGCCCACGCCGTCGAGCCCGGCCAGTTTGCGCCGCAGCGAGTCCTCGAACGCCGTCTGGTCGATGTCCGGCTTGGTGTTGATGGTGTACCGGGCGCGGTTGCCGCCGCCCCCGCCGAACACGCCGCCGCCGTTGCCGCCCACGGTGACCTGGTAGTTGTCGACCCCGTCCAGCTCTCTGACGGCCTGCTCGACCTTGCGGGCGGCGGCGTCGGTGGCCGCCAGGGACGTGCCGGCCGGCATCTGCTGGGTGACGTTGAGCGTGTTCGCGCCCGCGTCGCCGAGGAAGTCGGTCTTGAGCCCGGAGGTCAGCCCGAACGTCCCCACGAAGATCACCAGGGCGACCACGATCGTGATCACCTTGTGGCGTACGGCGAAGCGGATCACCGGCACGTAGGACCGCTGCAGGAGGCTGCGCCGCTCCTTCTCGTCGGCGCGCGCCCGGATCTCGCGGACGGCGGCCTCACGCGCGGCGGGGTCGTCGCCGGCCTTGTCCAGCGCCTTGAGGACCGCGCGGCCGGGCTTGAGGAACCAGTACGCCAGCACCGGGATGATCGTGAGCGACACGAGCAGGGAGGCCAGCAGCGCGATCGTCACCGCCACCGCGAACGGCCGGAACAGCTCGCCGACCTGCCCGCCGACCAGGCCGATCGGCAGGAACACGGCGACCGTGGTGATCGTCGAGGCGGTGACCGCGCCGGTCACCTCGCGCACCGCCGTGAGGATCGCCGGTCCGCGCGCCTCGCCGTACTCCAGATGTCGCTTGATGTTCTCCAGGACCACGATCGAGTCGTCCACCACGCGGCCGACGGCGATGGTCAGGCCGCCCAGCGTGAGGATGTTCAGCGAGTGGTCCCCGGCGTACAACCCGATCATCGCGATGAGCAGCGACAACGGGATCGACACGGCGGTCACGAGGGTGGACCTGAAGGAGAACAGGAACAGCAGGATCACGACCACCGCGAAGATCAGGCCGAGCAGGCCCTCGTGCGTCAGCCCCTCGATCGACTCCTGGATGAAGGGGGCCTGGTCGGTGATCACGGTGAGGTCCGCGCCCGGGCCGAGCGTGGTGCGCAGCTCGGCGACCTTCTCGCGGATCTCCTCGGAGATCTGCACGGTGTTGCCGTCGCGGGTCTTGGTGACCGAGATGCCCAGCGTGGGCTGGCCGTTCGTGCGGGTGTACGCCGTGGCCTTGGCCTCGATCATCCGTACGGTGGCCACGTCGGCGAGCTTGACCGGCTTCTTCGGCGCCTGCGGCGGCAGCCCGGGGATCATGGGGGAGGGCGCCGGGGCGAGGTAGATGTTCTCGATGTCCTTGACGGAGCGGAAGGAGCGGCCCACGTCGATGGACAGGGCGCGGCCGTTCGCGTCGAGGCTGCCGCCGGGCAGGACCAGGCCGTTGGCCTGCAGGGCCTGCGTCACCGTCTGGTTGTTCAGGCCCTTGTCGAACAGCTTCTCCGGGTCGAGCAGGATCGAGACCTCCTGCTTGCGCACGCCGGTGACGGTCGCGTCGCGCACGCCCTCGATGCCCTTGAGCGCGGGGACGACGGCGCTCTCCAGCCTGCGGGACAGCTCCTGCTGGGTCATGCCCGCGCTGGCCGCCATCTGGATCACCGGGAAGTCGTCGAAGCTGCCGGCCTGGACGACGGGGTCCACGTTGTCCGGCAGCCGCCCGGAGATGCGGCCGATGGCCTGCTGGATCTCCTGCACGGCCCGGTCCAGGTCGGTGCCGTACGCCAGCTCCACCTGGACGCTGGACATGCCCGTCCGGGAGGTGGAGGTGATCGTCTCCAGTCCCTCGACGCCCTTGATCGCGTTCTCGATGGGCTCGGTGACCTCACGCTCCACGACATCGGGGGAGGCCCCCTGGTACGGCGTGGCGACGGCGGCGATCGGGAACTCCAGCGAGGGGATGAGCTCCTGCCGCAGGGAGGCGGTCGCCACGAACCCGAACGCCATGACCAGGATGGTCGCCAGCGCGATCAGGCTGCGGTTGGCAAGGCTGAGCCCGGCCAGCTTCGACATGGGGATGTCCTCGTGTTGTGCGGATGACACGGTTGTGCGTATGACACGGTGTGCCCTGAGGGCGCGGCTGTACGGCTCGCGCCGTCCGGGCGCGGGAGCGGCAAATTACTTCGCTCCACACTGACTATACGGGCGAGGCGTTGCATCAGTTCCGGAGCGGGTACCTTTAGCCGGGCACAGAGAGGTGTTGATGGAAGAGAAGGACGCGCTGATCGACGCCATCGAGCGGTCGGAGCGGCAGTTCCTCCGCCTGAGCGCGCGGGAGCGGTCGGTCGGGCTGATGGCGCTGGATCTGACGATGCAGCAGCTCAAGGTGCTGATGGTGCTCCAGATGGAGGACAGCGTCCCGGCCAACGACCTCGCCCGCCGCCTCGGCGTCGGCCTGGCCACCGCCACCGGCATCGTGGACCGCCTCGTCGCCCGCGGCCTCGTCCGGCGCCGCGAGGACCCCAGCGACCGGCGCGTCCGCCGGGTCGAGATGACCGGGGAGGGCCTGCGGGTGATCCAGGAGGTCTCCGACGCCGGGCGCGAGCGCAAGCGGCGCGTCCTGCACCGCCTCGACACCGGCACGTTGCGGGACCTGGCCCGGATCATGGACGAGGTGTACGCCGCGCTGGAGGCCGACGTCGCCGAGTCCGGCGAGGACCGGGAGCTCGACGTCTCCTGACCCGCCGGGTAAGAAGGGTTTCCGGTTGGATGTCCGGAAGGTCCCTTCGCCGTCCGCCCGCCGGTGCTACGTTCCCGATCATGACCCGCTTCCCCCGTTGGTCGGAGATCCCGCAGGCCGCGCCCACCGCCGAGATCGATCCCGACGTGCCCAGCCCCGCCCGCATGTACGACTACTTCCTGGGCGGCAAGGACAACTTCGCGGCCGACCGCGCCGCCGGCGACCGGGTGATCGCCGCCGCGCCCGAGGTCCTGGCCGCCGTCAAGGACAACCGGGCCTTCCTGCGCCGCGCGGTCACCCACCTGGCCGGCGACCTGGGCATCCGGTACTTCCTCGACCTGGGGGCCGGCCTGCCCACCCAGGGCAACGTGCACGAGATCGCCCGCGCCGCGCAGCCGGACAGCCACGTCGTCTACGTGGACAACGACCCCATCGTGCTCTCCCACGGCCGCGCCCTCCTCGCGGGCGACGCGCACACCCGGGTGATCCAGGGCGACGTGCGCGACCCGGCCGCGATCCTGGCCGACCCGAGCGTCGCGGCGATGTTCGAGCTGGGCGAGCCCGTCGCGGTGCTGTTCGTGGCGGTGCTGCACTTCGTCTCCGACGAGGAGGACCCCATGGGCGTCCTGGACACCTTCCGCGCCGCGATGCCGCCGGGCAGCCACCTGGTCATCACCCACGCCAGCCCCGGCGGCAACCCCGGGGGAGCGGCCGCCGCCGCCGAGGCGTGGCGGCGCAGCACCGCGAACATGCACCTGCGGTCCCCGGCCGAGATCGCCGCCTTCTTCAAGGGCTTCGAACTGCTCGACCCGGGCCTGGTCCCGGCCCAGCGGTGGCGCGCCGACGCCCCTCCGCCGACCGGCCAGGGCGTCTTCCTCGCCGGGGTCGGCGCCCTCACCTGAGCCGCGCCGAGCCGCGCCGCGCCGGCCGCCCCCTGGCCGTACGGCGGGCACGGCCGTACGGCGGCACGGACCTCGCGCCGGCCGTACGGCGGCACGGACCTCGCGCCGGCCGTACGGCGGCACGGACCTCGCGCCGGCCGTACGGCGGCACGGACCTCGCGCCGGCCGTACGGCGGCACGGACCTCGCGCCGGCCGTACGGCGGCACGGACCTCGCGCCGGCCGTACGGCGGCACGGACCTCGCGCCGGCCGTACGGCGGCACGGACCTCGCGCCGGCCGTACGGCGGCACGGACCTCGCGCCGGCCGTACGGCGGCACGGACCTCGCGCCGGCCGTACGGCGGCACGGACCTCGCGCCGGCCGTACGGCGGCACGGACCTCGCGCCGGCCGTACGGCGGCACGGACCTCGCGCCGGCCGTACGGCGGCACGGACCTCGCGCCGGCCGTACGGCGGCACGGACCTCGCGCCGGCCGTACGGCGGCACGGACCTCGCGCCGGCCGTACGGCGGCACGGACCTCGCGCCGCGCCCGCCGTACGGCACGGGGGACGCGTCGTGAGGACGGCGGGCTCAGCGGGTGTCGTCGTCGTGGTCGGGGTCGTAGTCGGTGGGCTCGGCCGGGAGGGTGTAGCGGCGGTTGACCAGGTCGGCCACGCGCTCACGGGTCTCGCGGGGGTCGCCGCCCGCGCGCTCCACCTCGGCGACGTGCCCGGCCAGCTCGTCGTCGCCGACCTTGTCGCGGATCCAGGACGAGTAGTCGCCGCGTTCCAGGTGGTGCAGCCAGGTCTCGTCGTCCACGCCCTCGGCCAGCTCCAGGAACATGTCGAGGTTGCGCGCCCGCAGCTTCAGCCGGTCGTCCGGGCCGGTGAAGTAGAAGCTCTTGTCCCGCGACATCGTGCCCGCGGCGTACTTGCGGCGGTGCCGGGTCCGCTGCACCCGGGCCGGCAGCAGCCGCACCGCCTGGGCCGCGCCCTCGGCCGTACGCCACAGGACCAGGTCGGCGTCGTCCCAGCCGGGCGCGGGCTCCGGCGCGGGGCGGTCCAGGGCGCCCGCGAACGCGGACAGGGTCCGCTCGGGGTCGTCCCCGACGGCGACCACGGTGTCCACCTGCGTGAGGGCGGCGGGGCTGATCGACTCCGGGTGCACGGTGATCATCAGGAGCGCGCCGACGTCCTCGGGAGAGCGCAGCGGGATCTCGCCCAGCTCGGCGGGGAGCAGATGGTGGGCCTCGTCGAGGATCACCCAGTGCGGATGGCCCAGCCGGGCGCGCAGCCCGGCGAGCCGGGGCAGCAGCTCGGCGCAGAAGGCCGGCCGGTCGCGCAGCGGCATGCCCAGCAGGTTCACCACCAGGCTCTGCCGGGGCGGCTCCAGCAGCCGCAGCGCCTCCTCCACCGTCGGCACCCGCTCGGGGTCGCCCAGCACGTTCGCGTCGGGGTACTCCGCGTAGTCGCCCTCGGGGTCGATGATGCAGCACTGGTACCCGCGCGAGGTGAGCCGTTCCAGCAGCGCCGTCGCCGCCGTGGACTTGCCGCTCCCCGACGGCCCCGCCACGACCACGCCCGAGCCGTACGGCGCCAGCCGTACCTCCGACTCGTCGCGCGTGTGGCCCAGCACGACGTCCCAGCGGGAGACGTCCACGTCCGCGAGGTCGTCGTCCAGGAGACGTTCGGCCAGCTCGGTCACGCCCTGCCCGTCGGGCCGGGCCAGCACCAGGTCGCAGGCGTCCTTGAGCGAGGGGAGCGCGTCGGCGACGGCCACCCCGCACTCGGCGGCGGACAGGAAGGCGTGGTCGTTCTCCGCGTCGCCCACCCCGACGACGTTGTGCGGCGACATGTTCAGCCGCTCCAGCGCGGCCGCCAGCCCGCTCGCCTTGTTCACCCCGGGCGGCAGCACCATCACCGCGCCCTTGTTGTAGATCACGTGGAGCTCCAGCCCCATGTCCCGGATCGCCTCCAGCACCGCCTTGTCGTACGGCTCGCGCGTGGCCACGATCACGTGCCCCACCCCGAGCGGCGAGGCGCACTCGGCGCGCAGCCGCTCCACGAACGCCGGCGGCGGGGGCGCCGCCAGCGGCTGTACGGTCCGGTGGGCCGGCTCGTACAGCACGCCTCCGTTCTCCGCGACGATCAGGTCGAACAGGTCGCAGTGCGGGAACACCCGGAAGAGGTCGTCCAGCTCCCGCCCGGTGACGAGGATGAGCTTCCGCCGCGATCGCGAAACCCTCTCCAGCGCCCCGATCGTCTCCTCGCCCACGGTCCCGCCGTGCGCGATCGTCCCGTCGTAGTCACAGGCCAGCGCGTGATACCGCATGCCAACCCGGTTCCCGCCCCACCGGTTTCACACCCGCGGGCGCGGGGGGACCCCCGGCCGCCGGGGCGAACGCCGAGGTCATCCGGCACGCGGCCGGGACCGATCGGCCGCCGGGACGGGCGCGGATCAGTCGCGCCGGGCGCGGAGGACGACCTCCAGCTCGAAGCGGGTGTCGGGGTCCTGGAGCTGGTCGCCGAACAGCTCCTCGATCCGGCGCAGGCGGTAGCGGACGGTCTGCGGGTGGACGTGGAGGCGGGCGGCGATCTCGGGTGCGCCCCGGCTGTGCTGGAGCCAGGCGAGCAGCGTCTCCGACAGCCGGTCGCGCTGGTGGGGGCGCAGGTCGGCCAGCGGGGCCAGGCGGGTGGCGGCCAGGAGGTCCACCAGTTCCTCGGAGTTGTGCACGATCAGGTCGATCATGTGGTCCTGGCAGCGGAAGACGCCCGAGCCGTTGGCCCCCGCGTCCCTCCGCGCGAGCTGGAGGCCCAGCCTGGCCCAGTGGAGGGAGCGGGCGGCCCTGGAGACGGGCATGGTCGGGCCGACGGCGGCGCGCCAGCCGCGCAGGGCGCGGTCGAGCATCTGCGGGCGGCCGGGCCCGTCGGGGTCGGGCACGATCAGGCAGGGCTGCGCCCGGCCCAGGTCGGACAGGACGTCGGCGGGGAGGGCGGGCATCTGGAATCCGGCCTCGTCCAGCGCCACCGCCGCGACCGTGCGCGGGACCTGCCACTGGGCCAGGCGGGCCAGCTCGGCGACGGCGTCGCGCGGGGCGGCGGGCTCGGCGAGCAGGAGGTCGAGCAGGCGCAGGCGGCGGCGCTCCATCTCCCCGGCGGAGCGGGCGCGCATCTTGGCGTACCCCTCGGAGGCCGCGGCGGCGATCTCGTCCAGGAACACGAAGATCGCCTCGGCGAGCGCGCCCACCGTGCGCGTGGTCAGGTTCAGGCGCTCGCACTCCTCGGTGAGGCGGCGGCAGGCGATGCGGGACGCGGTGCGCATCGCCTGCTGGAGCGAGTCGAGGCTGCGCCCCTCGGCCGCCTCGACCTTGCCCAGCGTGTGGAACACCTCGGCGACCCGCTCCCGGGACTTCTCCGGCTCCCGGACCCACACCATGAACTGCTGCACGGCCTGCTCGACGCCGAGCCGGATGTGGTGGCCGTACGCCTCGTCGCCCGGCCGGGCGTACTCGGCGATGCCCGCGTAGATCTCCTCGATCATCTCCTCGGAGATCGCGGCCATGTACGGCTTGAGCCGGTCCACCACCTCCCTCGACAGAGCGGGCCACGGCGCGGGCGGCGCTGACATGCGGACCTCCCCGGGGGAAAGCTCTCGCGGTCAGCGCACGGTACCCCGCCGCGGCGGGCGCATCTGCGTGCCCGCACTCACACTCTCGCGGCCCCTTTGTCACCCGGGTGACAAGCCGCCCGCCGCGCCCGCCGCGTTCACAGCTCCAGCAGCGAGTCCCAGAACCACGTCTCGTAGGCGTGCAGCAGCCGGGCGGCGCGCACGGCCTCGGCCGGGTCGTCCCCGGCGTCCAGCCCGGCCTGGATCACCGCGGTGGCCTGGGCGGCGAACCCGGGCGGCGGGGCCGAGAAGAACCGGAAGAACTCCACCGCCTCCTCCGCCAGGCCGTACGGCCCGGCCAGGATCTCCGCGACCCGCGCGCAGTACCCGCCCCACTCGTCGAGGTTGGTGAGCATGGCCGTCACGATCGCCGAGCGCGGGCCGTACGCGGCGCACTGGGCCACGAACGCCGGGTAGGCCTGCGCGGACGGGTGCGGCTCGTAGGCGGTCAGGTCCGGCTCGGCCCAGCCGAACGCGCCCGCGAAGCGGTGCAGCAGGGTCAGCGCCCGGCCCTCCCCGGCCGCGAGCCCGAGGAACAGGTCCCCGGCCGGGTTCTCCGGGAAGCGCGAGGCGAGCAGCGAGAAGCTGCGGCGGTCGCTCACCAGGATCCGGTACTGCTCCCCGGCCAGCCGCCGCAGCCCCGCCTCGGTCACCCGCCCGGCGGCGAGCTCCTCCAGGAACCGGTTCGGCTGGGGGCGGGTGCGGGCCCGCGCGGCTTCGATGATCTCTTCGGCCTTCATGCCCTCCAACCCAGCACCCGGCCCCGGGAGCGTCAAGCGGACGCGGCGGCCAGGTCCAGGAACAGCGCGGCCGACCAGCCGAAACCGCTCGTGGCGCGGGCGGCCCTGGCCCCGGTGAGCGGGTTCCAGTACTCGTAAAGCCCGCCGCCGTCGCGGACCATCGCCAGGGTGCGGTCCGCCAGCTCGTCCGCCGTGCCCGCGTGCCCGGACCGGCGCAGCCCGTCGATCAGCAGGTGGTTGACGTTGAGCCAGACCGGCCCGCGCCACATCGCGTCCGGCTCGAACAGCGGGTCGCCGAACGCGACGGTCGGCACCGGCCGCTCGCCCCAGAAGGCCGGCGAGCGCAGGTCCGCCACCAGCCGGTCCGCGATCTCGGCGGGCAGCCGCCCGGTGAACAGCGGCATCAGCTCCAGCGGCGTCCGGGTCTCCACGACCGTCTCGTACGGCGACCCGCCCGCCGCGATCGTCCGGAACCGCGTGCCGGACCAGCGCCGCCGTACCAGGAGGGCGGTGTGCTCGCCGGCGCGCTCCCGCCAGCGGGCCGCGTCGGCGCCGCGGCCCAGGACCTCCGCGATGTCGGCGAGCCGGTCGTACTGGTGGGCGAGGTAGGAGTTGAGGTCGGGCGGCTCGGCGCGGGGGCCGTGGTCCCAGATCGGGCTGTCGTCCAGGCCGGAGGAGTAGGGGTGCAGGTATTCGGGCAGCCCGTCCCCGTCCGGGTCCGAGTGCGTGAACCACCACTCCTGCGCCCGCGCCAGCGGCTCGTAGACCTCGGCCAGGAACGCCGGGTCCGGGTCGGCCTCGTGGATCTTCCAGACCGCCCAGGCCGTGAGCGGCGGCTTGGTCACCGGGACGACGCCGCCGATCGGCCCGTCGCCCTCGCGCGCCCCGCCGACGTGCTGGGCCAGCCGGGCGTGGTCGGACCGGGGCAGGTCGGTGGTCTCGGCGAGCACGCCGTGGTCGTGCACCACGTCCGGCAGCAGCCCGTCAGGGAGCTGGTGGCCGAGCAGGACGCGGAGCTGCTCGCGCGCGAGCTCCGGCGCGCCGTGCCGCAGGCCGACCGCGTGGAAGCAGGCGTCCCAGTTCCACAGCCCGACATATCCGTACTTCGAGGGCACGAGCGCCTCGTGCCCCCGGATGTCCACCAGGTTGACGCCCAGCGTCCACCACGCCTGCTCGGCCCGTTCCCGCAGGTCGGCCCGTACGGCGGGCATCCGCGCGAACCACGCGGCCCACCGCTGCGCCGCGCGGGCCAGGACCGCGGGGCCGTCATGGCGCGCCGAGCCGGACAGAGTGCCGGACAGAGTGCCGGACAGAGTGCCGGACAGAGTGCCGGGCGGTGCCCCGGGCGGGCCGCCGGTCAGGGCGAGGCAGCCGTCCACGGCCGCCCCGCCGCCGTCCCAGCGGGCCTCGAACCCGGGGCCGGGGGCGGTCAGCACGAGCGTCTCGGCGTCGGCGAACGCCAGGCACGCCCCGCCGTCGAACTCCACCCGGTCCGGCGCGGCCCGCCGTACCCGGGCCTCGGCCCCGCCGGCGAGGACCCGCAGGCCCGTGAGCACGGTCGTGTCCGCGAGAGGGGTCTCGTAGAGCGCCCGCGCGATCCGCAGCGAGCCGTCGTCGCAGGCCATGACCAGCAGCCGGGACCCGCGGTCGGTGAAGGGGCGCTCGCGCAGGTCGAGCGTCATGGACACGGACATCAGCGACCTCCCAGGCCGGAGGCGGCCATCGAGTTGATGATGCGGCGCTGCCCGATCAGGAACGCGATCAGGGTGGGCACCACGGCGATCGCCGAGGCGGCCAGGATCAGGCCGTACTCGACCGCCCCGTGCTCCCCGGAGAACCGCTGGAGCAGCAGCGGGAGCGTGGCCAGTTCCTCGGTGTTGAGGAAGACCAGCGGCATCAGGAAGGAGTTCCACGAGGTCAGGAACGTGATGATGCCCAGCGCGCCCAGCCCGGGCCGGATGTTGGGCAGCACGACGCTCCAGAAGATCCGGAAGCGGCCCGCGCCGTCGATCCGCGCCGCCTCCTCCAGCTCCACCGGGACCGCCCGGATGAACTGCCGCAGCAGGAACACCGCGAACGGGTTGGCCACGGCCGGCAGGATCAGCGCCAGGTGCGAGTCCACCAGGCCGATCCTGGCCAGCATGAGGTACAGCGGCACCAGCGTGACCTGGATCGGGACCATCTGGGTGGCCAGGAACAGCACGAACAGCACGCCCGAGCCGCGGAACCTGATCCGCGCGAAGGCGTAGGCGGCCATCGCCGACGTGAGCAGCGTCAGCGCCACGGTGACGACGGCGATGTAGAGGCTGTTCCAGTAGGCCCGCCCGAACGGCATCTTGCCCAGCGCGTCGGGATAGTTCTGCGGGCGCCACGGGTCCGGCAGCCAGTCGAGCGGATTGTTGATCATCTGGTGCACGCCCTTGAAGGACGTCAGCAGCATCCAGACGAACGGGAACAGCATGGCGAGCCCGCCGAGCAGCAGCACGGCGTGCAGCGCCGCCTGCCCGGGACGGACGCGGCGGGGCGTGCCGGGCGTGCCGGGGGTGGGGGTGATCGCGGCCATGTTCTCGCGCCCCTAGGAGTCGTAGTGGACGAGGCGCTTCTGCGCCGCGAACTGGACGAGCGTGACGAGCAGGGTCAGCACCAGCAGGAGCAGCGCGGCGGCGCTGCTCGGGCCGAGCTGGAACTCGCGGAAGCCCAGGCGCCATACGAGGTACACGATCGTGCGCGCGCCCTCGTTCTTGTACGGGTCGACCAGCACGTAGATCTGGTCGAACGCCTGGAGAGAGCTGATCACCGCGACGATCGTGGAGAAGAAGACCGTGGGCGAGAGCATCGGCAGCGTGATCGACCTGAACGTGCGCCAGGGGCCGGCCCCGTCGATCCGGGCCGCCTCCATGAGCTGCGGCGGGATCGTCTGGAGCCCGGCCAGGAAGATCACCACGTTGAGCCCGAGCGAGGACCAGATCGTCACGATGGAGATGGAGACGATCACCCACTGCGGGTCGAACAGCCAGTCCGGCCCGCTGATCCCGAACCAGCGCTCCAGCGAGGTGTTCAGCACCCCGTTCTCGTTGTCGGCCAGGATGATCTGCCACATCAGCGCCGCCGCGACCGAGCTGGTCACCACCGGCAGGAAGTACAGCACCCGGTAGACGTGCGCGGCCCGGCCGCGGATGCTGTTCAGGCCCACGGCGATGGCCACCGCGAGCCCCAGCCCGACGGGGACCGTGATCAGCGCGATCTTGATGGTGTTCCAGGTGGCGTCCAGGAACGCGGGACTGGTGAGCTGCGCGCCCAGGTTGTCGAGTCCGACGAAGGTGACCGGGCCCAGGCCGTCCCACTGGACGAACGCCAGCACCAGGGCGAACGCCAGCGGGAAGGCCAGGAACAGCAGCAGGCAGAGCACCTGCGGCGCCAGGAAGAACGCGGCCCACCAGCCGTCCCGGGTCCGCACGCCCCGCCCGGCGGGCGGGGCGGCGGCGGCCCGGGGGCGGGCCCGGGTGAGGAGGGCCATGACTCAGCCCTTGTGGTTCTCGACGAGCTTCTGCAGCTCGGTCATGCCCTGGTCGAACGGCAGCTTGCCCTGCCAGACCTTGAGCAGGTGCTCGTTGATGGCGAACGTGAGGCCCGGCACGGCGACCTCCTCGGGGTAGTTGGCGAAGCCCGTGTCGCGCACGTCGATGAAGGTCTTGGCGTGCTTGGGGTAGCCGCCTTCGAGCACCAGCGACTCGGCGCCCTTGACGGACGGCACCGCGCCGCCGCTCTTGAGCCGGATGAGCTGCCCCTCCTTGCTGACGAACTCGGTCAGGAAGGTGAAGGCCTCCTTCGGGTGCTCGGTGTCCTTGTTCAGCGCGAGGTAGGACGCCGCGACCGCGCCGGGCATCGGCTTGCCGTCGGGGGAGGGGAACGGGACGATGTCGTAGTTGTCCTGCTCACCGCCCTTCTTCACGATGTCGATCATCCACCGGCCGCCCGCGTAGAACCCGGCCTTGTGCTTGACGAACTGGGTGTTGGCGCTGTCGCTCTCCGGGAGCAGGTCCACGCACAGGAACGTCTTGTCCTGATATCCCTTGGCCAGCGTCTCCAGCGCCTGCCGGGTCTTGGGGTCGGTGGTGGCGACGAACTTCCCGCCGTCCCACACCTTGCCGCCGAAGCCGCCGACGAAGCTGTAGGTGGAGCCGTACCAGTTCCAGAAGAGCGACCCGGCCTTGCCCGCGGCCTTGAGCCGGGCGTTCATGTCGAGGTACTTGGCCATGGTCCACTGGCCGGCCTCGTGCAGCGCCGCCGGGTCCTCGGTGATCCCGGCCGCCTGGAGCGCCTTCTTGTCGTACCAGAGCACCTCGGGGTTGGTGTCGTTGGGGACGCCGTAGATCGTCCCGTCGCGCTTGGCCCCGCCGTACAGGCCCTCGCCGAAGTCCTCCGGACGGCTCTTGGAGTCCGGGCCGGCCAGCTTGTCGTTGAGCGGGGTCAGCACGCCCGCGGTGACGAACTTGCCGATGTTGTCGTCCCCGACGAAGATCACGTCCGGGGCGGTCTTGCTGGTGAGCTGGGTGAGCAGCTTGGGGTGGTAGTCGGCGTACTTCGGCACCGACTCCAGCTTCAGCTTGATGTTGGGGTGGCGCTTCTCGAAGTCCTGGGTGAACTCCTCGTACAGCTTGATGTCGTCGGCCGAGCCCCAGGTGGACCACCGGATGGTCACCTTGCCGCCGGATCCGCCGTCCTGCCGCACGCCGGGGCCGGTGCCCCCGCCGCCGCTGCACGCGGCCGCGGCCATCGCCGTCAGGGCGAGTACGGCTAACGCACGCTTCATGGTCTTACTCCTTCGGGGGATGGTGCGTGGGGCTAGGCGAGGCCGCCGCCGTCGACGACGAGGGCCGAACCGGTGACGTAGCTGGAGGCGTCGCTCGCCAGGAACAGGACGGCCTGGGCGATCTCCTCGGGGGAGCCCGCGCGGCCCATCGGCCGGTCGGCCGCGTCGGCCGCGAACGCCGCCCAGTCCTCGCGGAGCTGGCGCGCCTCCTCGCGCAGCATGGGCGTGTCGGTGTCGCCGGGGTTGACGGAGTTCACCCGGATCCCGTCCCGCGCGTGGTCGATGGCCAGCGCGCGGGTCATGTTGACGACGGCGGCCTTGGACGCGCAGTAGGAGATCGCGTTGCCGCCGCCCTTGAGTCCCCAGCCGGAGCCCGTGTTCACGATCGAGCCGCCCTCCGTCATGGCGGGGATCGCGTACTTGCACATCAGGAACACCGAGCGCACGTTGACGGCCATGACCCGGTCCCACTCCCCGGCGTCCAGGTCCAGGACGGTGGTGCGGCGGATGATCCCGGCGTTGTTGAACAGCACGTCCAGCCGGCCGAAGCCGTCCACCGCGCTCTTCACGACCCGCTCGCAGTCGGCCGGGTCCGAGACGTCCGCCGGTACGGCGAGCCCGTCGGCGCCGATCTCGGCGGCCGTCGCGGCGGCGCCGTCGGCGTCGATGTCGGCCACGACGACCTTCGCGCCCTCGCGGGCGAACAGCAGCGCCGTGGCGCGGCCGATCCCGGACCCGCCGCCCGTGACGATCGCGACCTTTCCGGCAAGGGTGTTCATATGTGCTCCTCGTTCGCCGCGGCGACGCGGTAGATCGTGCTCTCGCGGTATCCGGTGATCACCTGGACGTGCCCGCCGAGCCTTCTGTCGGTGTCCTCCTCGCCGGTGTCGGCGAGGAGCGGCCGGCCGCCGAGCGCGGCCAGCTTCTGCTGGGTGGCCAGCACGAGCAGGTGCCGCACGGCGCGCAGCACCCGGGGCGAGAGCTGCTGGTTGCCCCGCCCCAGCAGGAACCCCTGGCCCCCGATCACCGACAGGACGGCGACCGCCTCCCGGCCGGTGACCAGCTCGAACAGCTCCCGCTCCGAGACGTCGGCGGCGACCAGGCGGGGGCCTTCCCCGCCCGTCTCGACGACGTCCACCCCGAGCAGGGTGGTGGGCAGCCCCAGTTCCCTGCCCACGGCGGCGGTGGTCGCGCCCGGGCCGAGCACGTAGCGCACGCCCGGCCGCATCCGCGACACGACCTCGCGGGCGATGCCCTCGGCCGTGCCGGGCGCGAGGGTCCCCGAGCCGGTCTTGCGCCCCGACAGCCGCTCCCGCGCGGCGGGCACCCGCAGCGTGCCGTAGAGCCGGGCGGAGACCAGGCCCGCGCGGTACGGCTCCTCGTCGAGGTCCACCACCTCGGCCTCGGTCAGCCCGCCCGCGCCCCGGCGGCCCGGGGACGCGGCGCGCTCGCCGTACTCGCCGTACTCGCCGTACTCGGCGGCCAGCAGCCCCGCCGCCGCCGGGCTCACCGCGAAGCAGCCGGAGTAGACCTTCACCCCGGCCGGGATCCCGAGCACCGGCGGCGCGGCGTCCCCCAGCTCGCGCACGGCGTCCAGCACGTCCCGCGCGGTCCCGTCCCCGCCCGCGAAGAGCAGCAGGTCCACGCCGGACAGGGCGCGCACGGCGGCCCGGGTGTCGGCCGCCGTCGTCCCGGCCACCTCGTCCCACGCCACGGCTCCCGCGCCCGCCGCCCCGGCCCCGCCGTCCGCCCCGGCCCCGCCGTCCGCCCCGGTTCCGCCGTCCGCCCCGGCCCCGCCGACCTCCGCGATGGCGGCCGGGACCGGCGCGAGCCGTACGGCGGCGCCGCCCGCCCCGCCGGGCGCGGGCCGTACGGCGTCGGCGGGGGGCGCGATGAAGACCAGGTCGTGGTCGGCCCCGGCGGCCCAGGCGCTGTGCTCGCCCATCGGCCCGGGGACCGTGACCAGCCGGGTGCCCGGGCGGCGGGCGAGCAGGGCGCGCACGGCCTCCGCCGCCCGCGCGCCCGCCCGGGGGGCCGCGCCCCGGGCGACGGCCTCGCGCTGCACGTCGTCGCCGTCGCTGCCCTTGAGCCCGGCCGGGCCGCCCAGCCCGGCGACCGGGTTGACGACGAGGCCCGCGGTGAACGCGCCGGACACGATCAGCCTTCCGACCCGGAGCCGGACAGGTGCTTGCGGACGTAGGCGCGCCAGGTCGGCGCCCACCGCTTCGGGTCGTCCAGCGCCGTCGGGTCGATCTTGTGGATCGTCTGGTTGTACGGCGCCCCCTTGACGAACTCCGGATCCCGGCGGGCCTCCTCGGCGACGTGGGCCAGGATCGCGGCGTACTCGTCGAGGTCCTCCCGGGAGTACGACTCGGTCGGCTCCAGCGTGAACGGCTCCGGCACCAGGTAGGGGTGGTGGCTGGTCCAGTAGTGCACGCCGAAGTCGGCGGCGCGGACCCCGATCTCCTCCGAGTGCACGCCGGTCTCCTCGGCCAGCTCCCGCCAGGAGTAGCGCACCTGCTCGACCCGCCGCTTGTCCCACGGCGCGGACGCGCCCGGGATCTGGAGGATCTGGTGCATCAGGTAGTTGTTGTTGAGCACGGCGGTCTCGGCCACCTCGCGCAGCCCCTCCGCGCCCAGCGCCATGATCCAGGCGTACGCCCGCACGATGTTCGGCGTGACCCCGAGGAACGGCCGGATCTTGCCGACCGACCGCTCCGGCGTCTCCAGCCCGTACCGCTCGCCGTCGAAGGAGACCACCGGCCCCGGCAGGAACGGCTCCAGCTCCGGGGCGACGCCGCACGCGCCGGCCGCGGGGCCGCCGCAGGCGTGCGGGGTGGAGAACGTCTTGTGCAGGTTGAAGTGGCACAGGTCGAACCCGGCGTCGCGGGCCCTGGTGATCCCCAGGATGCCGTTGGCGTTGGCCTGGTCGTAGCAGGCCAGCCCGCCCACCCCGTGCACCAGCTCGACGAACTCGCGGATGCGCGGGTTGAAGATCCCGGTGTCCTCCGGGTTGGTGATCATCAGCGCGGCGGTGCGCGGCCCGACCGCGGCGCGCAGCGCCTCGATGTCGGGGTACCCGTCGGCGTCCGGCATCAGCGTGATGACCTCGTACCCGGCGGTCTTGGCGCAGGCCGCGTTGGACGGGTGCGAGAACATCGTGGTGATGACCTGGTCGCGGTGCCCCTCGCCGCGGGCCGCGTGGTAGGCGCGGATCATCGCGATGTTGGCGTAGATCGCGGCCGAGCCCGAGCCCGGCTGCAGCGACACCCGCGACATCCCGGAGATCTCGGCGAGCATGCGCTCCAGCCGCCAGTAGATCTCCAGCACGCCCTGCACCGTGTCCTCGTGCTGGAGCGGGTGCAGCTCGGCGACGGCGTTCGCGAACGTGTCGTTGACCTTGGGGCTGTACTTCATCGTGCACGTGCCCTGGCCGACGTCGATGTTGAGGTCCACGCCCAGGTTCTCCTGCGACAGGCGCAGGTAGTGGCGGAGCACGTGGAGCTGCGACATCTCCGGCAGCGCCGGCGGGTTCTCGCGCCGCACGCCCTCGGGCAGCTCCACGGGCGGGGCGTCCGGAGCCGGTACGGCGACGCCGCGGCGGCCCGGGTGCGACAGCTCGAAGATGATGGGCTCGTCCCAGCGGGCCTGGTGGAAGCGGCGCAGCGGCGGCTTGGGCGCGACCGGCAGGTCCGCGAACGACTCTCCGTGGGAACTCACAGCGCCTCCCGCACGGCCGTGGCCAGCCGGTCGATGTCCGAGATGGAATGCCGCTCGGTCACGCAGACCAGCAGCGTGCGGTCGTCCAGCGGGACGCCGCCGTAGATGTCCCGGGCGCGCAGCGCGTCCAGCAGCGCGCCCGCGGACGGCACCCGCACCGCGAACTCGCGGAAGTGGATCGCGTCCTCGTGCAGCACGGTCGCGCCGGCCGCCTTCAGCGCGTCCATGGCGTACCGGGTGCGCGCCAGGATGGTCTCGCCCACCTCGCGCATGCCCCGCGGCCCCATGAGCGCCAGATAGACCCCGGCCGTGATGCCCCACAGGGCGGCGGCCGTGCCCACCCACTCCTTGCCCTCCTCGCGCAGCGCGAAGGAGGTGCGGTCGTAGAACACGTCGCCGAAGCCGTACTCGCCGGGCACCTTCGTGGGGGCGATCCCGAACAGCCGGGAGGGGAACTCGGCCACCAGCGGCTCGTGGTCCTGGGTCGCGATGTACCCGGCCTGGCCGCCGCCGTGGTTCTGGTGGATCCCGAGCGACTGGATGTCCCCGCACGCGATGTCCGCGCCGTACGCCGCGGGCGGCGCGAGGACGCCCAGCGAGATCGGGTCCGCCCCGACGACCAGCAGCGCGCCGTGCGCGTGCGCGAGGTCGGCCAGCTCCCGGCCGCGGGTCTCGACCACGCCGTAGACGTTCGGCGTCTCCAGGTAGACCGCGGCGTACCCCGCGTCGAGGGCGACCTCGCCGATCTCGCCGTTCCCGGCGACCGGGGCCAGGACGATCTCGATGTCGGGGGCGAGGAAGTCGCGCAGCTTGCTCAGCTTGTCGGCCGCGATCGCCGAGGTGACCAGCACCTTGCTCCGCCCGGTGTACCGGCAGGCCATGCGCAGCGCGGTCCCGGCCGCCTGGAAGCCGTCGTACGTCGGGACGTTGACGACGTCCATCTCCAGCAGCTCGCCCATCATGCTGACGTACTCGAACAGCGCCTGGAACCGGCCGTGGTCCTCGTACGGCTCGCCCGCGTACGCCGTCAGGAACTCGCTGCGGGAGTTCACCTCGTCGCACACGGCCGGGACGTGGTGCGGGTAGCAGCCGTGCCCGAGGAAGCTCAGCGCGCGCGTGGTGTCCGTGGTCCGGTCGAGCAGGCCGCGCATGTGGCGGACCAGGTCGTGCTCGGCCACCAGCGGGGCCGGCAGGTCCAGCGGCCGGTCCAGGCGCAGGTCCGGCGGGATGTCGGCGTAGAACTCCCCGACGCTTTCCGCGCCGATCGCGGCGAGCATCGAGGCCCGCGCGCCGGGCTCGGCGTTGGGGATGTAGGGGTGGGTCACTTCTCTCCTTCGATCCGCAGCACGATCGCGTCGCGGCCGGCGAGCACGATCTCGCCGTCCAGCCGCCGCCGCGACAGCAGGTCGAACCCGGCGGCGGGCAGCGCCAGCCGCGCCGGCTCGGTCGTGTGGTTGAGCAGGAACAGGTAGCCGCCCCTGCGGGTGGCCTCGACCCCGGGCGGCACCGCGGCCACCGGGGCGACGCCCGTCTCCGCGAGGGCGTGGTCCAGGATCGGCGTCACGTCCTCGGGCAGGCAGCTCACGTAGGTCGCGCCGCCCTTGCGGGTGATCGCGGGCAGCCCGTCCAGCTCCCCGCCCTCGTAGCGGGCGACCACCTCGGCGTCCAGCACGCGGACCCACTCGGCCCACGTGCGCGCGGTCAGCCGCGGCTCCCCGCCCTCCGCGGTCCCGGGCCGCACGGCCCCGGGCACGAGGCGCACGGACTGGGTCTCGCCGTCGGGCAGCGGCCAGAACTCGTCCACGGCGACGCCGAGCAGGTCGCGCAGCGGGCCGGGGGCGCCGCCCTCGTGCACCTGGTCCGCCGCGTCCACGACCCCGCTGAACGGGCCCACGATCAGGCGCCCGCCGTACGCGGCCAGGGCCTTCGCGTGCTCCTCGGTGCACAGGTAGAGGTTGGGCACGATGACCAGCCGGTAACCCGACAGGTCGCGGCCGGGCGGGGCGAGGTCCACGGCGACGCCGCGCTCGTGCAGCGGCCGGTACCACGTGAGGAGCAGATCCTTCAGCCGCAGCCGGTCCGACGGCATGGACTCCGGCGCCTCCAGGCCCCACAGGCTCTCCCAGCCGAACACGATCGCGACGTCGGCGTCGGTCCCCGTCCCGGCGATCTCGTGGAGGTTCCGCAGGTCGTCGCCCAGGCGGAGGGTGTCGCGCCAGCCGCGTGCCGCGGTGCCGCCGTGGGGGAGCAGCGCGGAGTGGAACTTCTCCGGGCCGTACTTGGCCTGCCGCCACTGGAAGAACATGACGCCGTCGGAGCCGTGCGCGAGGGCCTGGAGGCTGTGCAGCCGCATGACGCCGGGCGGCTTGGGCGCGTTGACCTCGCGCCAGGACACCGCGCTCGGCGCGGACTCCAGCAGCAGCCAGGGCCGCCGCTTGAGCGAGCGCATCAGGTCGTAGCTCAGCGCCGTCGCCACGTGGGACGCGGGGTCGGCCGGGTCGGGGTAGGCGTCGTCGCTGACCAGGTCCTCGGCCTCGGCCCAGCGCCAGTAGTCCAGGCCGGGCAGGAGGCTCATGAAGTTCGTGGTGACCGGAACGTCCGGGGTCAGCTCGCGCAGCACGGCCTTCTCCGCCTCGAAGCACTCCAGCAGCGCGTCGCTGCAGAACCGGCGCCAGTCCAGCAGTTGCCCGGGGTTGATCGGCCCGGGGGCCTTGCGGGGCGGGTTCACCTGGTCGATCGAGGTGTAGTGCTGGCCCCAGCAGGAGGTGCCCCACGCCGCGTTGAGCCCGGCGACGTCGCCGTGGCGCTCGGTCAGCCAGCGCCGGAAGTGCCGCGCCGACTCCTCACAGAAGCATTCGAGCGTGTGGTCGGCGTACTCGTTGCCGACGTGCCACATCGCCAGCGCCGGGTGGCCGCCGTAGCGGTCCGCCATCGCGCGCGCCAGCCGTACGGCGTGCGCCCGGTAGATCGGGGAGCTGGGGCAGTAGCCCTGGCGGGAGCCGAACTCCAGGCGGGTGCCGGCCGCGTCCACCGGCATCGCCTCCGGGTGGTCGCGGACGAGCCACGGCGGGGGAGTGGCGGTGGCGGTGGCCAGGTCGGCGGCGATCCCGTGGGCGTGCAGCAGGTCGAGGACCCGGTCCAGCCAGCCGAAGTCGTACTCGCCGGGGCGCGGCTCCAGCCGTGACCAGGCGAACACGGCGACCGTGGCCATGTTCACCCCGGCCTCGGCCATCAGCCGGGCGTCCTCGGCCCACACCTCCTCCGGCCACTGCTCGGGGTTGTAGTCCCCGCCGAACAGCAGGCCAGGCACCCGCGTCAGCACGCCGCCACCTCCTCAATGTGACATGTAATATTTTGTATGCAGAATTCTTAGTGCAGTATTTTGGACGTCGTCAAGAGCGGGATCCGGACGGCCGGGACGCCGGTCAGGAGGAGTGGAGATGGGGATCGAGCGGCGGCCGTTGCGCGAGCAGATCAGGGAGGAGCTGCTGCTCAGGCTCGACCGCGGCGACTTCGCGGCGGGCACCGACATCAACGAGGCCGCCCTCGCCGCCGAACTGGGCGTCAGCCGCACGCCGCTGCGCGAGGCCCTGATCACCCTGGCCGGGGAGGGGGTGCTGGAGAGCAACCAGGGCCGGGGGTTCCGGTTCGCCCCGGTCAGCCGCAAGGAGTTCCGGGAGCTGTGCGAGATCGTCGCCGCCTTGGAGACGCTGGCGCTCCGCCTGTCCGACCCGGCCTACCTGCGGCGCGTCGCCCCCGAACTGCTCGCCCTGGCCCGCGGCTTCCCCGACGCGGTGGCCGAGCGGCAGGTCATCGAGCGCCACGACGACGAGTGGCACGACCTGCTCCTGAGCGGCTGCCCCAACGAGCGCCTGCTCGACCTCATCACCAGCGTCAAGGCCGGCATGCGCCGCTACACCCACCTCCTGGCCGGCGACGACGCCCCGCTCGAACGCGCCGCCGCCGAGCACTGCCGCATCGCCGAGCACCTCGCCGAGGGCGACCTCCCCGCCGCCGCCGAGGCCCTGCGCGACAACTGGGTCAACGGCATGGAGCGCATGCTCTCCCGGATCCCCGCCCCCTGACCGGCCCCGGCCCGGCTCGGTGAGCCCCGCCCCGGTGAGCGCTTCGGCCCGCCTCCGCCGTGGCGGTGTTTCGGCCCGCCCCGGCGTGGCGCGTGCCGTACGGCGTCAGCGGTGGCGCGTGCCGTACGGCGTCAGCGGTGGCGGCGGGCCAGGAGATCCTCCACCTGCTGGTTGAGCTTGGCCCCGCGCGGCCAGCCGGCGTAGTGGGTCAGGAAGAGGACGATCTCCCGGAGGTCCCGCGGGGTCAGGTCGCCCTGGTTGAGCGCGCAGTCCAGTTGCAGGGCGGTCACGTCGTCGAGGCCCTGGCCCACGAGCAGCCCGACCAGCAGCAGCCGCCGGTCCCGCAGCGACAGCCCCTCCCGGCTCCACACCTCGGCGAACAGGTGGTCCACGGTCATCCGCACGAAGTCGCCGTGATCCCCGTCGCCGACGTCCCAGCCGTACACCTCGCGCATCTTCGCCAGCCCGCGGGCCCGCGCGTCACCCTCCATGGCCTCCTCCTTCACGATTCCGGTCTCCCGCGGTCCGGCCCCGCGCGGCTTCCGGGCCGGCTCCCCGGGGCGTGCGCCGCGTCTGACCGGGGCGGGTCAGGGGTGGGGGACTCCCAGGTCGCGGGCGAATCGGGCCCGGGAGATGCGGGCCAGGGGCACGTCCACGTCCAGGTCGGCGGCCAGGTCGAGGGCCAGGGAGAGGTCCTTCTCGGCCAGGGCGCGGGTGTGCAGGAGGATGTCGCGCAGCGGGTCGCCCTCCGGCGCCGGCGCGGTCGTGTCGCGGATCATGATGGCGCCGGGACCGCCGGTCACCGCGTCGGAGTGGCGGACCACCCGGGCCAGGTCGCGCAGGTGCACTCCCGCGGCCTCGGCCAGCCGCTGCGCCTCGAACGCCGCCGCGAACGCCACGAACTGCAGCAGGTTCCGCGCCAGTTTGGCCCGCGTCCCGGCCCCCGGCGGCCCCACGCGCACGATCAGCCCCGCCCACGCCCCGAACACCGCCCGGCAGCGCTCCGCCGCCGCCTCCGACGCGCCGAGCATGACCGCCAGGTTCCCCTCGTGCGCGCCCATGAAGCCGCCGCTGACCGGCGCGTCCGCGATCTCCACGCCGTACGGCCCCGCCCGCGCGGCCAGTTCCTCGGCCGTGCCGTCGGCGATCGTGGAGTGGATCGCGATCACGGTCCCGCGCGCGGCGGCCGGGAGCATCGCGGCGACCACCTCCCGGACCTGCGCGTCGTCGCGCACCATCACCAAGATCACGTCGGCCGCCGCCGCCACGGCCGCCGGGTCCGCCCCCGTCCGCGCCCCCGCCTCCGCGAACGGCCGCACCGCCTCCGGCCGTACGTCGCAGACGACCAGCCCGCCGTCGCGGCCGAGCAGCCGCCGCGCCATCGGCTCGCCCATCTGCCCCAGCCCCACGAACCCGGCCCGCACGGCCGTGACGCTCTTCGCGGCGTGCTCGCGGGCCCCGGGGGCGGCGGGCCCGCCGTTTCGGGGGGCGGCGTGCTCGCTCATGCCCGGAACACCTGCCCGCCGTCCACGTTGAAGACCTGGCCGGTGACCCAGGACGCCTCGTCCGACAGCAGGAACAGCAGCATGCCCGTCAGGTCCGCCGGCGTGCCCAGCCGCTTGATCGCGAACTGTTTCACCAGGTCGCCGATGTACGGCTCGGGCACGACCGTGCGCGTGGCCTCGGTGTCGGTGGGGCCGGGCGCGATGGCGTTGACCCGGATGCCGCGCCCGCCCAGCTCGTGCGCGAGCTGCTGGGTCAGCCCGTTCACCCCGACCTTGGCCAGGCCGTAGAAGCCGGAGTACACCCAGGCGGCCGTGGAGGACTGGTTGACGATCGCGCCGCCGCGCCGCATGTGCGGGTAGCAGGCGCGGGCGCAGTTCAGCGCGCCGTCCAGGTTCACCGCCATGAAGCGCTTGTAGTAGTCCCAGTCCACCGTGATCAGCAGGTCGAGCCGCATGCCGCCGTAGATCGCGGCGTTGTTGACCAGGAAGTCGATCCCGCCGTACCGCTCCACGGCCAGGTCCGCCATCGCCCGGGCCGAGTCCGGGTCCGACACGTCCACCCGCGCGAACACGCCGCCCACGGCCTCGGCGACCTTCGCGCCGCGCTCGGCGTCCAGGTCCGCGACCACCACCGAGGCGCCCTCGCCCGCCAGCGCCCGCGCGTACGCCTCGCCGATCCCGCGCGCCGCCCCGGTGACGATCGCGACCTTTCCCTCGAATCTCCCCATCGCACACCTCTCAGGCGGGTTCCGCCACCGTCTTGGTCTCCAGGTACTCCTCGAACCCGGCCACGCCCATCTCGCGCCCGACGCCCGACTGCTTGTAGCCGCCGAACGGGGCGTCCCCGCCGTACCACTGGCCGCCGTTCACGCTGACCGTGCCGGTCCGCAGCCGCCGCGCGACCGCCCAGGCCCGCTCCGGGTCCTCGGAGTGCACCGCCCCCGAGAGCCCGTACGGCGAGGCGTTGGCCAGCCGCACGGCGTCGTCGTCGCCGTCGTGCGGGATCGCCACGAGGACCGGGCCGAAGATCTCCTCCTGGGCGACCCGCGCCTCGTTGGGCAGCCCGGTGATCAGCGTCGGCTCGATCCAGAAGCCCCGGTCGCGATCCGGCGGGCGGCGTCCCCCGCAGGCGAAGCCGCCGCCCTCCTCGCGGGCGAGCCGGAGGTACCCCTCCACCCGGTCCCGCTGCCGGGCCGAGATCAGCGGCCCGCAGATCGTGCCCCGGTCCCGGGGGTCGCCCACGCCGATCGCCCGCATCGTCTCGGCCGTCGCCTCGACCGCCTCGGCGTACCGGGCGCGCGGCACGAGCAGCCGGGTGGTGATCGCGCAGCCCTGCCCGGCGTGCGCGCAGACCGCGAAGGCCGCCGTCGCGCAGGCCGCGGCCAGGTCGGCGTCGTCGAGCACGACGAACGCGGACTTGCCGCCCAGCTCCAGGAAGACCCGCTTGATCGTGGCGGCGGCGGAGGCCATGACCGCCCGCCCGGTCGCCGTGGATCCGGTGAACGACACCAGGTCCACCCGGGGGTCGGCGGCGAGCCGCGCGCCCAGCTCATGCGAGGAGGAGGTGACGATGTTTACCACCCCGGGTGGGATCTCTGTCTCCTCGGCGATGATCCTTCCTACCGCCGCCCCGCACCACGGCGTGTCCGGCGCGGGCTTGAGCACGACCGTGTTCCCCGCGGCCAGCGCCGGGCCCAGCTTGGCCAGGTTGATCTGGTGGGGGAAGTTCCACGGCGTGATCGCCCCGACCACCCCGGCCGGCTCCTTCAGCACCCACCGTCGGCTGCGCATGCCCATCGGCGCGGCCTCCCCGAGGTCGGTCCGCCAGGCGTACGCCTCGGCCAGGTCCGCGAACCAGCCCAGGTCCGCCACGGGCGTGTCGAACTGCGGCCCGCGCGTGAGCAGCACCGGGCAGCCCACCTCCGCCACCGTCCGCTCCCGCAGCTCGGCCGCGTTGCGCCGCAGGGCGTCGCGCAACTGCCGCAGGCAGCGCACCCGCAGGTCCAGGTCGGCCGCCCAGGTCCCCTCGTCGAACGCGCGCCGCGCCGCCGCGATCGCCGCGTCCATGTCGGCGGCGGTGCCGTCCGCGACGGTCGCGGCCACCTCCTCGGTCGCCGGGTCGATCGAGTCGAAGACCGACTCGCCCGGGCGGATCTTCCCGTCGATCAGCACGGGTCAGTCCCACAACCCGGCCGGGGCGCGGCCGATCCGGTACCAGCCGGGCGGACGCGTGGCCAGCCGGTCCATCCGCCGCCTCATGCCGTCGCTGAGCGTCCCTGCCTCCATCATCTCCACGAACAGCGCGGTCGCGTTGCCCACGTCGAAGAAGTCGCGCTGCCACGACCACCTGCCGCCCCCGCCGTACCGGAACCAGCTCCCGCCGATGCCCGGCACCTCGTACGGCGAGCCGTCGGGGCGCTTGGCGTCGGCCACCTGCTTCCAGAAGCCGACCACCTCGCCCTGCCGGTCGTCGATCAGGATCCGCTGGTACGGGTAGCTCCAGCCGTCCAGGCCGCCCATCTCCAGGCCCAGCGCGACGTCGCGGATCTCCTCGCGGCCGACGGCCATGAACTCGTCGCGCGGCCCGAGGTTCCAGCCGTAGGTGGCGTCCTCGGTGTAGAGATCGGCCAGCGGCCGCCAGTCGCCGCGCGCCTCGCACTCGCGGTTGGCGGCGAGCCAGCGCTCGACCATCTCCTCCAGCTCTTCACGGGGGTAGGCGGGCATTCAGTCCTCCAGCCTGAGCGCCTGGGTGGGGCAGTTACGGACGGCCTCGCGCACGGCGGCGCGCAGCGACTCGGGGGGTTCGGGGTCGAGGATCTCGGCGACGCCCCCCTTGGGCACCGCGAAGACCTCGGGGGCGGCCAGCTCGCACTCGGCGTGGCCCTGGCACAGGTCGCGGTCCAGGCGGATCCACGCGCCGCGTCCCGCGCGCTCCTCCTCCGCCGTCCCCCGGGACGCTCGTCCCGCGCCGCCGGCTCGCGGGCCCGCCGCTCCGCGCCGCCTCCGGTAGCGGACGGCGCAGGGCTGTTCGAGCTGGACGACCATCTTGCTGTGGTCGTTCCGGTACGTCTCGGACGGCTGCGCGAGCTCGAACTCCCAGTCGCGCAGCAGTACCGAGAACACCGCCTTGAGCTGGATCATCGCGAACGCCGCGCCCACGCAGCGGTGCCGCCCGGCCCCGAAGGGGATCCAGGTCCACCGGTTGACCAGGTCCTCCTGCCGCGGCTCGGCGTACCGCTCCGGCCGGAACCCGTCCGGGTCGGGGAAGTCCCCGGGCAGCCGGTTGGAGACCGCCGGGCTGACGGCGACCAGCTTGCCCGGCGCCAGCTCGTACCCCAGGACGGTCCGCGGCGTCTTGACCTTGCGCATCAGGATGATCAGCGGCGGGTGCAGGCGCAGGGCCTCCTTGATCGCCGACTCCAGCAGCGGGATCTCCCGCAGCGCCCGGAAGCTGATCGCCGCGCCCCCGGCGTACAGCTCGTCCAGCTCGGCGACCACGCCGGCCATGAGGTCGGGGCGGCGCAGCAGCTCGATGAGGGTCCAGGCGGCGGTGCCGGAGGTGGTGTGGTGCCCGGCGAACATCATCGAGATGAACATGCCGGTGACCTGGTCCGCCGAGAAGCGCGGCGTCCCGTCGCCGTGCCTGATCGACATCAGGACGTCGAGAAGGTCGCGGTCCTCGCCCGGGTCCCTCTCGCGGGCGTCCATGATCTCCTGCACCAGTCTGACCAGCTCGGCGCGGGCCGCGTCCCTGCGGGCGAAGCTCTCGATCGGGGCGTACGGGTCCACGAACGCGATCGGGTCGGTCCCGCGTTCGAGGTCGTGGTAGAGGCGCGCGAACCGGCCGTCCAGCGAGCGGCGGAACTTCCGGCCGATCAGGCACGAGGAGGACGTGTAGATCGTCAGCTCGGCGAACCAGTCGAGCAGGTCGAACTCGCCCTCGTCGGCGAGGCCGGCGGTCATCTCCCGGACCTCGGCCTCGATCGTCTCGGCGTGCCCGCGCATCTGCTGCGCCCGCAGCGCCTGGTTGTGCAGCATCTCGCGGCGGCGCTCCGGCGGCGCGTCGAACACCACGCCCTCGCCGAAGATCGGCGTCATGAACGGGTACGCCTCGGCCTGGTCGAGGTCCTCGTCCGGCGCGCGGAAGAAGAACTCGTTGGCCTCGGCCCCGGTCAGCAGCACCACCGGCCGCCCGGACAGGGAGAACTCCCCGACCTGGCCGCACTCGCGCCGCACCCGCCACATCAGCGAGATCGGGTCGGTGCGGAACTCCTCCATGTGGTCGTCCCCCGAGACCTTCGGAGGACTCTGCACGCTCGTGCCGGTCACGCGGTCACCCCTCCCCGGGTCGCGGTGATCTCTGGTCGTGCGGGCCGTCGTCCGCCGGGGCTCTCTTGCGCAGCGGGGCCTCGGGTTCCACCTCGACGAGGGTCAGGTGGGTGCCGGGCGGCGCGGAGACGACGGCCAGGACCGCCGCCGCGACCGCGTCCGGGGACAGGAACCGCTGGTGCCGGGCCACGCCCCAGCGCACCCACTCGTCCAGCACCTCGACCAGGGTCGCGGGGTCCCAGTCGGCGCCCATCTCCGTGCCGCCCGTCGGTCCCGGCCGGACGATCGAGGCGCGCACCCCCGTGCCCTCCAGCTCCATCTGCATCGTGCGGGCCAGCCCCTCGACCGCGTGCTTGGCCGCGATGTAGGCCCCCATCCGGGGCCGCGGCGCCCGCACCACGTCGGAGCTGACGAACACCAGGTCGCCGCGCCGCCGTTCCCGCATCCCCGGCAGCAGCAGGGAGACCAGGCGCTGCGGCCCGGCGAGGTTCACGTCGAGCTGGGCCCGGAACCGGTCGGCGTCCAGGTCGCCCACGGGGTCCGGGCTGAGTGCCCCCGCGTTCGACACGACGATCTCGATCGGCCCCAGCGCCTCCTCGGCCACCGCGGCGAACCGCTTCACCGAGTCCGGGTCCGTGAGGTCCAGCGCCGCCGCCACCGCCGTCCCGCCGTCCTCGCGGATCCGCCGCGCCACCTCCTCGCACCGCTCCACCCGCCGCGCCCCCACCGCCACCGGATGCCCCGCCGCCCCCAGCCCCCGCGCGATGGCCGCCCCGATCCCCGCCGACCCCCCGGTGACCACCGCCGCCCGCACGCTCGGATGCTCCCGCCCCATCACGCCGCCCTCCTTCGCAGCCCCTCCAGAACCCCCACACCCACAGACCGCCCCCGAGCGCCCGCAGGCCGGGACCCCCGCACGCCCCCTTGCGCGCCTCCGCCCACTCGTCCGCCCGCGATCGGGCCCGCCCCTCGGCCCGCCGGCCCTTCTCGTGATCTTGCGATTCCGCCCCCGGGTGGACACCGGCCGGGGCCTCGGGTGGGGCCGGGGGCGGGGCGGCATTGCAGGGTCACGGGCGCGGGGAGGGAGGGCGCCGGGCCGTACGCGCTGATGGCGGATCTGGGCATCAGGGGACCTTGACGGTGGTGGGGAGGGTGGCGAAGCCGCGGACGTTGGCCGAGTGGACTCGGCGGGCGCCCTCGGGGTCGATGTCGTACGTCCTGACGCGGCGGACCAGTTCGGTGAGGGCGACGCGGGCCTCCAGCCGGGCCAGGGAGGCGCCCAGGCAGAAGTGGCGGCCGCTGCCGAAGCTCACCAGTTGCGAGGTGTCGCGGGTCAGGTCGTAGCGGTCGGGGTCGGGGAAGACCCGGGGGTCGCGGTTGGCCGAGCCCACGATGAGGACCATCGGCTCGCCCGCGGGCACGCGGGAGCCGTACAGCTCCAGGTCGCGCGTGGGGGTGCGGGCGATGGACTGGGAGGAGGTGTCGTAGCGCAGGGTCTCCTCGATCCACGGGTCGATCGCGCCGGCGAACGCCGCCGCCCGCTGGTCCGGGTTGCGCCACGCCCAGTACCAGGCGTTTCCCAGGAGCTTGGTCGTGGTCTCGTTGCCCGCGACGACCATGAGGAAGAGGAAGGCGATGACGTCGCGATCCGTCAGGCGGTCGCCGTCGATCTCGGCCCGCAGGAGCGCGCTCGTCAGGTCGTCGCGGGGGACGCGGCGGCGTTCGGCGATGAGCTCCTCGAAGTACGCCACCAGGCGCAGCGACGCCTCCATGCCGGCCGGGGGCACGTCGTTGAGTCCCTCCTCGCGGTGCACGACCACGTCGGCCAGGGCGCGCAGCTCGTCGCGGTCGGCCCCGGGAACGCCCATCAGCTCGCAGATCACGTCCATCGGGAGCTTCCCGGCGAAGTCGGCGATCAGGTCGAAGGACCCCTTCTCCAGTGCCGGTTCCAGGTGCCGCAGCGTCAGCTCGCGGATCCGCGGCTCCAGATCGCGCACCCGCCGTACGGTGAAACCGCGGCTGACCAGGGCGCGCATGCGGGTGTGCCGGGGGTGGTCCATGGCCAGGAAGGACATGGTCCGGTGGGCGTGCGGGCCCCACGCGGTCGGCTCCAGGGAGACGCCGTTGGCGCTGGAGTACGTCTCGGAGTCGCGGAACGCCGCCACCACGTCGGCGTGGCGCGACAACGCCCAGAAGCCCAGCTCCTCGTCGCGGTAGAGCGGGGCCTCCTCGCGGAGGCGGGCGTAGATCGGGTACGGGTCCTCGTGGACGGCGTAGTCGAACGGGCTGTAACGCAACCTCACGCGGTGCCTCCGCAGATCAGCTCGGCGGCCTCGGTCAGCCGGTCGGCCATGCGTTCGTAGGTGAGGTGGCCCATGCCCGCCTGCACCATCGCGCCGGTGTACGCCAGCTCCAGCGCGCCCAGCACCCCGGGCGCGGCGGCGGGCCCGAGCGCGTGGGCCAGCCGGCGGTGGATCCAGCCGCCGATGCGCTCGCGCAGGTGGCGCACGTCGGGCTCGCTCGTGAGCATCGCCGCGGTGCAGGCCCGGGCGAGCGCGGGCTCGTCGGCGACCAGCAGCACCACGTCCCGCAGCGCGGCCACGGCCCGGGCGGCCAGGGAGTCGCCGGGGCCCGGCGCGGGGTCGGGGAGCGCGCGCAACCGGCGCCAGAACACCTCGGTGACCAGGTGGTCCTTCGAGCCGAAGTAGGTGTACGCGGTGGCGGGCGCGACCCCCGCGCGCCGGGCGACGTTCCGCACGGTGAGCCCGTCGTACCCGTGCTCCCGCAGCTCCGCCACGGCCGCCTCGACCAGGCTCCCCACCGTGGCCGCCTGCCGCCCGGTCAGCCGCCGCCGGGGAGCCTCCTCCGGTACGGCCTCGCGCGCCGCGCCCGGGACGCCGCCCGGCTCCGCCGTACCGAGAAGGGGTTCGGGCATGGGCTGCGCTCCCTCACTGGACACCTGTCCGGAAAGTAGTCCGGTAAGTGAGGACTGACAAGGCCCAAAGCGGGATTCATCCGGCGGACGGCGGCTCCGGGATGTGCGGGGTGCCGTCGCGCATCGGCGGGAAGACGGCGCGTGCGGCGGTGGTCCCCCTGGTCAGGCGGGTGATGTCGGCCTCGGGCAGGACCTCGGTGTCGTCGTCGATGGTCAGCTCCCACCGGCAGTGCGGCACGCGGCCGGCCGGGTCGCGCGGCGGCCGGTGCACCGCCCGGATGCGCGCCTTCGGGTTGATCGCCTGCGCGGTCACGTCGAACGTGCCGTCCTCGATCGTGTGACACATCCCGCGTACGGCGCGCTCGCCCCACGGCTCGACGTCGAGCAGCGCCCCGCACGACTTCAGCTCGAAGTACCCGTGCTTCTCGTCCACGACCTCGTAGCGCACGTCCATGTAGTGGTGCGGGAAGCCGGGGTCGACCTGGAGCACCTTGAAGATCGCCGCGCAGTCGTCGCCCTCGATGTTGAGGATCCGCCGCAGCCGCTCCCCGTAGATCGGGCTCGCCCCGCGCCACTCGTCGATGGCGATCTCCTCGACCGCCTGCTGGCCGTACCGCATCCCGATCGCCGCGAACACCGACCTGTCCAGCAGATGCACGATCAGGGCGTACTCCCGCACCAGCCGGACCAGCGCCTCCTTCGACAGATCCTCATACCGGAAGTCCGGATCGAACGCCCCCGAATAATCCTGCCGCCCGCCGCCCCCGCCCGGCCCAGCGTCCTCACCCACAGCGACTCCTCCCTACGAGACCCCCCGATAATGACCCGACCAACCAACCAAGCGCTAGCCCACCAAGCCCAACGCCCGGCCGCCCCCACCCCCACCCCCACCCCCACCCCCCAGCCTCCGAGCCCCTCCTCGCCGTGATCATGCACTTTTGCGCACGGGGTGTGATTAAAACTGCATGATCACGGCGAAGGGGAGGCCGGCGAAGTCGGGCGGGGAGGGCCGAGCGGGGAGTGGGGAACGTGAGCGTGGGCGCGGAGCGATGAGCGGGGGCGGTGGGCCGGGGGTGGGCGAGGGACTAGGGCGGGGACGCGATGAGCGAAGGGCGGGGATGGTGGAGTTGAGGGGTTAGGGGGTGAGGGTGGGGGTCAGGTCTTGGATGACTTTGATCAGGAGGTCTATGTCGGCCTCTGTGGTGCTCCAGTTGACGATGGCGGGGCGGAGGGCGGTCTTGCCCCGGTAGACGGTGGTGCCGGCGTAGACGCGGCCGTCGGCCAGGAGGGCGGCGCCGAGCCGGCTGTTCAGGTCGTTGAGGCGGTCTTCGGGGACGCCGGGCGGGTGGTAGCGGAAGCAGGCGATGTTGAGCCGGACCGGGGCGAGGAGCTCCAGGTCGGGGGCCTCCTCGACGAGGCGGCCGAGGCGCTGGGCGAGGTCGAGGTGGCGTTCGACCATCGCGCGGTGCCCTTCGCGGCCGTACGCCCGGAGCGCCGCCCAGATGGGGAAGGCGCGCGCCCGCCGCGAGGACTCCGGCCCGAGGAAGGCGTAGTTGAGGTGGTCGTCGCCCGCGCCGGGCAGGTAGGGGGCGTCCCACGCGCCGAACGCCCGGCCCATCCGCGTCACGTCGCGCACGAACGCGAACCCGCTCTCGTACGGCACGTTGAGCCACTTGTGCCCGTCGCCGATCACCGAGTCCGCCCGCGCCACCCCGCGCAGCAGGTGCGCCGTACGCGGGGACACGGCCGCGAACAGGCCGAACGCGCCGTCCACGTGCAGCCAGGCCCCGTACCGCTCGGCCAGGTCGGCCATCGCGTCGATCGGGTCGAAGTCCCCGGTGTTCACCTCGCCCGCGTTGGCGATGATCACGGCGGGGGCGTCCAGCTCGGCCAGCGCCCGCTCCATCGCCGCCAGGTCCACCCGCCCGGAGTCGTCTCGGGCGAACCGCCGTACGGTGTCCCGGCCCAGGCCCAGCATCTGGAGCGCCTTCCGGCTGCTCACGTGCACGTACCCGCTGGACAGCACCGGCATCGGCGGCAGCCCCGCCAGCCCGTCGGCCGTCACGTCCACACCGTGCCGCTCGGCCCACCAGTGGCGCGCGCAGGCCAGGCCGGTGAAGTTGGCGAACGTGGCGCTCGGCGTGAGCACCGCCCCGTGCGACTCCGGCAGGCCGAACAACTCCTTGAGCCAGCCCAGCGCCACGGTCTCGGCCGTCGTCGCCAGCGGGGAGGCGATCCAGTTCCCCGGGTTCTGGTCGAGCAGGGACGTCAGCCAGTCCCCGGCCAGCGCCGCCGGAGTGGTCCCGCCCACCACGAAGTGGAAGAACCGGGGCCCGCTCGAATGCGTCGCGGCCGCCGTGCCGATGGACACCAGCCGCCGGACGCTCTCCATCGTCCCGTCGCCCTTCTCCGGCAACGGCCCGCCCAGCCCGTCGATCAGCCCCGCCGCCTCCGCGTCGTTGACCGGCCGGGTGGCCAGCGACTCCAGGTACGGCCCCGCCGCGTCCGCCACGACCCGCACGGCCTCACCCGCGAGCCGCCGCTCCTCCAATGGATCCGTCATGGGGAAAGAAGATCACACCACTTTCCCGGGAAACCACCCCATCGACGACATCCCCGCCCATTCCCCGCCCCTCTGTACGGCGGGCACTGAGCCTCTTGCGCGAAGGGTGGGGTCCGCCTCGCCGCGAGCGCCCGCGCCGGGGGACGGGCGGCCTGCCGTACGGCGGGCGGAGCGCGTGCCGGAAGCGGCCGCCGTACGTCCGGAGGGGCGCCGGCTCGCGGCGAGACGCCCGCCCGCTGTACGGCGAGACGCCCGCGCAGGCTGTACGGCGAGGCGTCCGCCCCGGGTACGGCGAGAGGCGTCCGCCCCGGTGCGGCGGGGCGCATGCCTCGGGCCGGGGGCTCGCCCGCCGTACGGTGACCGGGTCAGCCCTGGTAGGGCGGGGCGACGCCCCAGCCCCAGCGGGGGACGGGGGCCTTGCGGGGCGGGGTGGCGCCGGGCTGGGAGTTGGCCAGGGCCAGGCGGGTGCCCCATTCGAGGTAGCTCGCGAACGCGGCGCGGAACTCGGGGTCCGTCGGGAGGCCCGCGTCGTCGGCCGCGTCGTGGAGGAGTGCGACCCAGCGGCGGCGCTGCGCCTCGGTGATCCCCTTGCCCAGGTGCTTGGAGAGCATGTGGGGGTAGCCGCCGTGCTCGTCGGTGTAGCGGGCGGGCCCGCCGAAGACCTCGGCCAGCCAGTGGGCGACGTGGCGCGGGTGCTCGGGGTCCATGTGGCGGAAGAGGGGTTCCAGGAGGTCGTCGGCCAGGACGCGGCGGTAGAAGATCTCCGTCAGGCGCTCGAACGCCTCGGCGCCGCCGGCCCAGGCGTACAGGGTGGGCACCGCGCCGCCCGTGCCGCGCACCCCGGTCGGCTCGTAGTGGCGCATCTCCTCGATGGCCGTCACGTAGGGCTTGATCTCGGCGAAGAAGGCGGGGAAGTGCTCGCCCCGGCGGAAGCCGTCCAGGTGGTCGGAGGCGGACGTCCAGGTGATGCGCAGGATGTAGACGTCCTTCTCCTCCGCGCAGCGGCTGAGCTCGTAGTCCAGGCACTGGGGGGCGGCGGCCAGCGACGTCGCGGCGCGGGCGTAGGCGTCCTCGAACCGGTCCCCGCCGCCGTCGGGGACGCGGTAGCGGATGTACTCAACGATCACGAGCCCGATGAAATCATGTAATCACTGCAAATGACAGGCTTCGCCGGCAAAGCGGGAAAACCTGGCCGCCCAGCCATCGCGAGGCCGGTCCGGTACGGCGGGCCTCGCGATGGCGGCTCGGCGTGATGCGGTGCGGAGGCGCGGATATGCCCACCCGCGCGGCCGGGGGGAGGGGCCGCGCGGGTGGTGGGAGGGGTGGAGGTGGATCAGAGGGCGGGGAAGGACGGGGGGAGGGCGGCTTCGAGGTGGGCCGCGAGCGTGAGGGTGGTGAGGTCCTCCAGGTGGGGGCCGATGATCTGGATGCCCACGGGGAGGCCGTCGGGGCTGAGGCCGACGGGGGCGGCGGTGGCGGGGAGGAGTGCCGCGCTGGCCAGGCCGGTCCAGGCGTTGATGGGGATGTCGGGGGAGACGCGCTGCCCGTTGACGGTGATCGGGCGCTCGCCGGGGTCGCGCGGGTGGGGGAAGGCGGTGGCCTGGACGACGGGGGTGAGCAGGACGTCGTAGTGGGTGAAGAAGTCGGCCCAGCGGGCGCGCAGGAGGCACCGCTCCTCGTCCGCGAGGTTCCACTCGCGCTTGCTCGTGAGCACGCCTCGGGCGTAGTCCCCCGCCCTGCCCTGGTCCGACGCCCGCGCCACGTGCCCGGCGAACTCCTCCTCGGGCAGGACGTGGCTGAAGAGCGAGGCGCTGAGCACCGTGAACATCCGGTGGTGGGCCGCGAGGCTCCCCATCGGCTGGTGCACCTGCGTCACCTCGGCCCCCGCGTCCTTCAGCGCCTTGACCGCCGTCTCCAGGCGCAGGCGCACCCCGTCGTCGAGCGGGGTGTAGGGGTCGTCGAACCAGTAGGCCACCCGCATCGGCCAGGGGCGGGCGGCGGGCAGGGTGAGCCGCCAGGCCAGGGCCTGGTCGTCGAGCGGGCCCGCGGTCACGCGCAGCGCGATCTCCAGGTCGCGCGCCGAGCGGGCCAGCGGGCCGAGCACGCCGAGGTCGGGCTGCGCGTGGCTGCCCGGCATCGGGGGGATGTGGCCGAGCGTCGGCACGAACCCGTGGGTGGGCTTGTGCCCGAAGACCCCGCAGAAGTGGGCGGGCATGCGGTTGGACCCCGCGTCGTCGCCGCCGAGCTCCAGGGCGGTCAGCCCGGCCGCCAGGGCCGCCGCCGAGCCGCCCGAGGAGCCCCCGGCGGTGCGCGTGGGGTCCCACGGGTTGCGCGTCACGCCGAACAGGGGGTTCTCGGTGATCGCCATGGACTCCAGGGCGGGGGTGTTCGTCTTGCCGAAGATCACCGCCCCCGCGGCGCGCAGCCGGCCCACCACGGGCGCGTCCTCGGCGGGCACGTGGTCGGACAGCCCCGGCAGCCCGCACGTGGTGCGCACCCAGGCGGTCTCCACGCTGTCTTTCACCGTCATCGGCACCCCGTGCAGGGGCCCCAGCGAACCGCCCCGCGCCCGGATCTCGTCGGCCCGGAACGCCTGCTCCATCGCCCGCTCGGCGTCGAGCGTCACGATGGCGTTGACGTGCGGGTTGATCCTCTCGACGCGGTCGAGGTAGATCCCGAGCACCTCGCGCGAGCCGATCTCTCCGGCGGCGATCATGCGGGCCAGCCGGTGGGCGGGGAAGTAGGCGAGTTCATCCACGCGGTCATCGTGGCACGAGGGAAAGCCCTGCTCTCCGGGCCGGGAGAGGATCCCCTACCTCCGGCGGAGACATCTCCGGAACCCGGTGTAGTCACGCCTCACCTAAGAGTGAACACCCTCTCCCCGGACGCCCCCCGCACCCCCGGTCTCCGCCCGGAAAGCACGGCATGAGCCCCGTCCATCCGCCGTACGGCATGAGCCACGGGACGGCACGCGCCGCCGTACGGCATGAGCCACGGGACGGCACGCGCCGCCGTACGGCATGAGCCGGGCTTCCGGCGGCGGGAGGTCAGTCGCAGGGGAGGACCCGGCCGAGGACGCGGGCGTACATCCGCCCCGGGCTCGGGACCGAGGGCGGCGTGAGGAACCCCGGCAGCATGGGCAGGTCCACCGCGAACGGCTGGAGCCGCTCGAACAGCGACCCGGCGTCGGGGGGCCGGTTCTCCGGGTCCTTCTCCAGCAGGGCCGACAGCAGCCGGTCCAGCTCGGCCGGCGCGCCCGGGACGCGCGGCGGCGGCTCCTTGACCTGCTTCTCGAAGATCGCGTACGCCGTGGGCCCGGTGAAGAGCTGCCGCCCGGTGAGCATCTCGTGCAGCACGCACCCGAGGGCGTACAGGTCGCTGCGCGGCCCGGCGACGCCCCGCTGGATCTGCTCGGGGGCCATGTAGGCGGGGGTGCCCAGGATCTGCCCGCTGCGCGTGAACTGCGCGACGTCGGTCTCGCGCAGCATGGCCAGCCCGAAGTCCAGCACCTTCACCCCGCCGTCGGGGCACAGCATGAGGTTGGTCGGCTTGAGGTCGCGGTGGCAGATCGACAGCGAGTGGGCGGCGGCCAGCACGGCGCACGCCTGCGCGGCGATCGCGGCCGCCCAGGGCACCGGCAGCGGGCCGTGCTCGCTCACCAGGTCGGCGACCGTCACGCCCTCGATGAACTGCATCACCTGGTACAACCGGTGCTCGAACATCCCGAAGTCGTACAGGATGGGCGCGCCCGCGTGCTCCAGCCGGGCCAGGATCCGGGCCTCCCTGATGAACCGGCGTTCGAGCTCGGCGTCGCGCCCGCCCGGGAGCTGGAGGAACTTCACCGCCACCCGGCGGTCGAGGTGCTTGTCGTGGCCGCCGTAGACCGCGCCCATGCCGCCCTGGCCGAGCGGGAGCTCGTCCAGCTCGTATCGGTCAGCGATGAGCATGCGGGACCTCGGGCCGGCTTCTCGGCCGCAGATGGCCGTCGATCAGACCGTCAAAGCCTAGCCGGACCAGCGTCCGCCCGAGTTCGGCGCGCCGCCGCACCTCGTCCTCCAGCGCCGCCAGCCGCCGGAACGCCTCGCCGTACGCCCGCTGCCCGCGCAGGCTCAGCCGGGGCACGCGGGTCCGGCGGGCGTCCAGGCGGCTGTGGCTGACGTTGGGCCGCAGGTCGGCCGACCGCAGGAACCCGGCGAGGAAGTGGGCGTCCAGCCGCTCGGGGTCCACCCGGTACAGCGTCAGGTTCGGCCCGAGCACCGTCCCCGGCTCCAGGTCCTCGCCCAGCACCCGCACGTGCCCGATCGGCGAGGCCACCACGTCCCCGGCCCGCAGCTCAGTCAGCCCCGAGTCGTACGGCGCGCGCCCGGTCGGCGTCGTGCCCTCCACGAGGTCGTCGGCCAGCAGCACCGGCGTCTCGCCGTCCCCGGACGGGGGCCGCACGGGGGAGTGGTGCACGGTGACGAGCCCGGCCTTGGCCAGCTCCCCGATGGTCGTCGTCGGCGGGCGCTGCGGCTCGTCCAGCACGTCCAGCTCCGGCGGCCCGGCCGAGGGCGCGGAGAACGCCTCCAGCGCCGCGGCGAAGTCCGCCCCCAGGTCGGGTCCCCGCTCGCGCAGCCGCTGCCGCGCCGGGCTCAGGTCCACGTCGTCGTCGAGGAGTTCGATGATCCGTACGGCGGGCGGCGCCTCGGGGTCGGCGAGGTACGCCTCCCACGCGGCGGGCACCGCCGAGAGGTCCTCCGCCTCCATGAGCAGGATGTGCGAGCGGGGCCGCTCGCCGGGCACGGGCCGGCGCAGCAGCCACAGGTCGGGCCCGCCGCCGGGGAGGGTCACGACGGCGCGCAGGGCCCCGGCCCGTAACAGGTTGGCGCGGATGCGGCGGCCCGGGCGGCGGCCGGCGGCGGCCGTGGGCATGAGGATCGCGACGAGCCCGCCGGGGCGCACGTGGGCCAGGCAGTGCTGGACCCAGGCCAGCTCCGGCTCGCCGCGGGGCGGGGTGCCGTACTCCCACCGCGGGTCGCCGGTCAGCTCGGCGTGCCCCCACGCGCGCTCGTTGAAGGGCGGGTCGCACACGACGGCGTCGGCGAGTTCGCCGTCCAGAGCGTCGTCACGCAGCGAGTCCCCGGCGACGATGTGCGCCTCCAGCCCGGCCAGGCGCAGCCGTACGGCGCTGATCAGGGCCGCCGCCTCGCCCAGCTCCTGGCCCAGGGCGCGGGCGGGACGGCCGCCGGGCGCGCCCTCGGCGAGGAGCAGGGTGCCGACTCCGCAGGCGGGGTCGAGCAGCGTGCCCCCGCCTGCGGGGAGGGCCAGCCTGGACATGAGCGCGGCGGTGGGGGCCGGGGTGACGAAGAGCTGGCGGGAGTGGGCCTCGGCGTAGCGCTCGCAGAGGAACTCGAACGCCTCCCGGTGGCCTCGCTCCTCGGCGAGGTCGGTGAGCAGCCGGGCGAGGCCGGGGTCGTCGAGGTCGCCCGGGTCGCCGGGCAGGCCCTTGCGCAGGGCCGGGTCGCGCAGGCCCAGCAGGAAGGCCCCGGCGCGCCCGACGAGGTGGCCGAGGCGCAGGTCGTCGCCGGAGGCGCGGAGGCGCTGCCAGGCCAGATCGGCGTCGGACAGGCGGTGTCGCTTGCCGTTGCGGCGCAGCCAGTCTTGAATCTCTCGCAAGGAGAACAGCGGGCTGGACGCGGTGCCCCCGACAGGACGGGGGAAGTCCTCGTGCCGCCTGCGCCAGTTGCTCACCGCGGCGCGCCCCACGTCGGCCAGCCGGGCGATGTCGCCCGCGTTCACGGTGGGGTCCTGGTTGCTCACCACTCCCACCCTAGGGGATCGCGTGCGAACGGTCCACCAAGTCTCTGCTTGTGAATTCATTCAACCAGTGGTTCACTTCCACCATGACAGACAACGGGCTGCTTGAGCTTCGCTACGCCGTCGGGTCCGACACCGGCCTCCGCCGCGAGCTGAACGAGGACTCGGCCTACGCGAGTCCCCGGCTGCTCGCGGTGGCCGACGGGATGGGCGGGCACGCCGCGGGCGAGGTGGCCAGCTCCGTTGCCGTGGCCGCGCTGTCCGACCTGGACGACGGGCTGCCCGAGGACCTGGGCGGGGTGGACCTGATCGCCGCGCTGTCGGCCGGGGTGGCCGACGCCTCCCACCGGCTGAAGGACCTGGCCGAGCGCAACCCGTCCCTCGAAGGCATGGGCACGACGCTGACGGCCGTGCTCTGGCACGACGGGCGCATGGCGCTGGCGCACGTCGGGGACTCACGGGGATACCTCCTGCGCGACGGGAAGCTGTACCAGATCACGCGGGACCACACGCTGGTCCAGTCGCTGGTGGACGACGGGCGGATGGACCCCGAGCGGGCGGCCGAGCACCCCCGCCGCTCGATGCTGATGCGGGCGCTGCAGAGCACCGGCTCGGCCGAGCCGGACCTCGTGATGCGCACCGTGGTGCCCGGCGACCGCTACCTGCTCTGCTCCGACGGCCTGTCCGGCGTCGTCCAGCCCGAGACGCTGCACGAGATCCTCACCGACGTGGACGACCGCGAGGAGGCCGTCCGCAGGCTGATCGAGCTGGCCAACCAGGGTGGCGGCCCCGACAACATCACCTGCGTCGTCATCGACGTCGTCGAGGTCACCCGCCCCGCCCCGCACACGGGCGAGAAGAGCCTGGCCGGCGCCGCCGCCAACCCCCGCTGACCGCCCGGCCGTACGGCGGGCGCCCGCCCCGGGCGTCCCGCCGTACGCCCCTGGACGGCGGAGGGGGCCTCCGACGAGATCGGGGAGTCCGCTCGCGGGCGCGCGCGGGACCGTATGATGCGCGTGCATTAGACGTCGAGGGCGGGGGAGCGATGCGGACCGGGGAGCGCGGAGGACGGGCCGGCGGGGGCGCGGGGACGCGCGAGCGGCTGATCGCCGCGGCGGAGGAGCTGTTCGCCGAGGAGGGCGTGGACGCGGTCAGCCTGCGCGAGATCGTGCGGGCGTCCGGGGCGCGCAACGTGACGGCCCTGCAGTACCACTTCGGCGACCGCGAGGGCCTGGTCGCGGCCCTCCTCGCCAAGCACCACGCCGGCGTGGACGCCCGCCGCCACGCCCTCCTGGACGCCGCGCGGGACCCCTCCCTGCGCGACCTCGCCGCCATCCTGGTCCGCCCGCTGGCCGCGAAACTCGCCGACACCGACGGCGGCCCCGCCTACCTGCGGATCCAGGCCGAGCTGATGAACCGCGCCCGCCCCTGGATCGACCCGGCCGCGCTGGACGACCCCTCCAACAGCATGTACCGCTGGCGCATGATGGTCGCCCCCCACCTGACCGAGGACGCCCTCAGGCTCCACCGCCGCTTCGTGGCCTACCGCTTCACGGTCGGCGAACTCGCCCGCCGGGCCCGCACCGCCCCGCACACCGACGACCGCCTCTTCACCGAGCACCTCATCGACCTGGTGACCGCACTCCTGGCCACCCCGCCCAGCCCCGAGACCCTCCGCCTGGAGGCCGAGAAACAGGCCGGCCGCCCCCCGGCGCCGTGACCGGGGGGGCGCGGGCTTCCTCTGCTCAAGGGGCTCAGGGGAGGAGGTCGGCCATCCAGGACTCGATCTCGTCGGGGTGGCGGGGGAGGGCGCCGGACATGAGACGGGCCCCGTCGGCCGTGATGACCAGATCGTCCTCGATGCGGACGCCGATCCCGCGGAGCTCGGCCGGGAGGGTGAGGTCGTCGGGCTGGAGGTAGAGGCCGGGCTCGACCGTGAGGACCTGGCCCTCCTCCAGCACGCCGTCCAGGTACGCCGAGGCGCGGGCCTGGGCGCAGTCGTGGACGTCGATGCCGAGCATGTGGCCGCTGCTGCACAGGGTGTACCGGCGGTGCAGGCCCGAGTCCGGGTCCATCGCCTCGTCCGCCGAGATCTTGAGGACGCCCCACTCGCGCAGGCCCTCGGCGATGACGCGCATCGCGGCGAGGTGGAAGTCGCGGAAGCGCGCACCCGGCCGCAGGGTCGCGATCGCCGCCTGCTGCGCCTCGTACACCAGCTCGTAGACCTGCCGCTGCACCGGGCTGAACGTGCCGGAGACGGGCAGCGTGCGGGTGATGTCGGCGGTGTAGAAGGAGTCGGTCTCGACGCCCGCGTCCAGCAGGAGCATGTCCCCGCGCGGCAGCGGCCCGTCGTTGCGGATCCAGTGCAGCACGCACGCGTGCGCCCCGGCCGCGGCGATCGTCTCGTAGCCGACGCCGTACCCCTCCAGCCGGGAGCGCAGCCCGAACACGCCCTCGACGTACCGCTCGCCGCGCGGGTGCCGCGACGCCTCGGGGAACGCGCGCACGACGTCCTCGAACCCGCGCACGGTGGCGTCCACCGCGTGCTGCAGCTCGGCGACCTCGAACTCGTCCTTGACCAGCCGCATCTCCGACAGGAACGTGGTCAGCTCCGCGTCCTCCCCGGCCACCCGGGCCGGCGCCTTCGCGTCGAAGGAGTCGATGTGGGCGCACGCGATGCCGTACATCGCCTCGGCCTCGGCCAGGTCGGGACGGCGCCCCACCCAGAACTCGCCGTACCGCCGGTCGCGGTAGAACTCCTGCCCGTCGCGCGGCGACCGGGGCCGCATGAAGAGCGTCGCGTCCCCCTCCGGCGAGATCACCAGCACGTCGTCCGGCTCCTGCGCGCCGGTGAGGTAGGCGAAGGCGCTGTACGGCCGGAAGCGGTAGTCGCAGTCGTTGCTGCGCACCTTGAGCCCCCCGGCGGGGATGACGAGCCGTTCTCCCGGGAAGCGCGCGGCCAGCGCGGCCCGGCGCTTGGCGGTGTACGGCGCGACGCGGACGGTCTCGACGTCCGGCGCGGTGGTGTCCGCCCAGCCCGTCATCATGAAGTCCGCCAAGGCCGCGGGCACCGGCAGATCATGGCTTCCGGTGTTGAGACGCTCGTTCACCCGAGCCCACCCCCTCGTTCTGTGCAGTCGGGACATTTTAGGCGTGTCCGGCAATATTCTTGGGCGGATGGCGACGAGCACGCTGCCGCGCGGAGACGCGCGGCCCCAGCCCCCCGCGCCCCGCCGGCTCGCCTGGCTCGACGCCCTCCGCGGCGTCGCCGCGCTGATCGTGGTCTTCGAGCACTCGATCGACCCGCTCTACCCCGAGATGTTCTCCATCAGCAAGCCGTGGTTCGACGCCGGCAAGTGCGGAGTGCTCGTCTTCTTCCTGGTCAGCGGATACGTGGTCCCGGCGTCCCTGGAGCGCCGCGGCGACGTGCGCGCCTTCTGGACCGGCCGCCTCTTCCGCCTCTACCCCCTCTGGCTCGTCGCGATCGCCGGGGCGATCCTCCTCGCGGTCACCGGCCTGGACCCCATGGGCCGCGACATGACCGACCGCCCGGACGTCACCGTCCTGGCCCACCTCACCATGCTGCAGGACATGCTCCGCGTGCCCAACGCCCTGAACGTGCTGTGGACCCTGTCCTTCGAGATGGTCTTCTATCTGCTGGTCACGGCCATGTTCGTGGCGGGCGTCCACCGGCGCAGCGCGGAGACGGCCTTCGCCTTCGCGGCGGGAGCCCTGGCCCTGGGCGCCGTGCTCCCCGCCGCCTGGATCTCCCGCACCCTGGGCGTCTCCTGGACCGTGTACGGCGTGAGCGCCCTGATGGCGGCCGGCATGGTCCTGCTGCTCCGCGAGCGGACCCGGCGGTACGGCGCGGCGGTGCTGGGCGTGCTGGCACTGACCCTGCTGGCGGTGAACAGCCGGGTCGGGGTCTGGGAGGCGTTCCTGATCCTCGCCACCATGTTCTCCGGCACGGCCCTCTACCGGCTGGAGCGGGGCACGCTGCCCAAGTGGCGGGGCGTCCCCCTGGTGGCGGCCGTGCCCGTCCTGTCGGTGGCCGCCGCGATCTGGCTCTCCGCGGGCTGGTCCCTCACCGACTCCGACCGCGGCGTGTTCCTGTGGACCTGGTCCAGCGCGGTGGTCGTCGCCTGGGCGGTCTTCCTGGCGGGGATGGCCCTCCGCGGCCGCGAGATCCCCCGCGTCCTCACCTGGCTGGGCATGATCAGCTACTCCGTCTACCTCCTCCACCCCCTCGTCATGGAGACCTTCGACGGCCTGATCGCCGACCCCGCGGCCCTGCCCCTGTCCCTCCGCCTCGCCTTCGGCGTCCTCGCGCTCCTGGTCCTGCTCACCGCCAGCGCGGCCGCCTACCGCTGGATCGAGGCCCCCATGCAGAACCTCGGCCGCCGCCTCTCCCGCCGCCCCGCCCCGCCCGCGCCCCACCCGATCCCCCCGGCCCCCCGCCCCGCCCCCTGACGCCGTACGGCCACCGCCCCGTCCCGTCCGGTGCGGGCCGTACGGCCGGCGGGCGCGCCGCGACGGCCGTACGGCGGGCGCGAGCCGTACGGGCGTGCGGCGTACGGGCGTGCGGCGTACGGGCGTGCGGCGTACGGGCGCGGACGGCGGGGGGTCAGGTCGCGGGCGGGACCTGGCCGATGTCGTAGACGAGGTGGTTGCGGTCGGCCGCGTAGACGGTGACGATCAGGCGCAGCGGCCTGCCGTGCTGGTCGAAGCCGACGCGGGTCACGCCGATCATCGAGATGCTGCCGTCGTCGGGGATCCGGAAGAACATGCTCTCGATCTTGTTCGGGGGGCGGGCGATGAGCCGGTCCCGGAAGCCGGTCTCGCGCAGGTCCAGGGTCTCGTCGAGGTACCGGGACACCCCCTCGCGGATCGGGTCGGCGACGCGCAGGCGTTCGGCGCCCTCCTCGACGAGCCGGTGGGGGTAGAAGGTCGTGTGCAGGGAGCAGGGCCGCCCGTCCACCATGCGCTGCTGGTGCCGCAGCACGACCAGCTCACCCTCCCCGATCCGCAGCCCCGCCGCGACGTCGGCGTCGGCCTTCTGGATCTCCACGCGCGGAGTGGTGAGCGTGCTGTCGCGTCCCTGGAGGCGGCTGTCCTCCAGGTAGGGGTCCGTCTCGCCGCCGCCTGGACCCGTGGCCGTCATCGTGACGACGAAGGGGTCGACCGTCTCGGCGACGAACGTGCCCCGGCCTGCTCGGGATTGGACCAGGCCCCTGGTCGAGAGCCATTTCAGGGCGTCGCGGACGGTGTTGCGGGAGGCGTTGTACCTCGCCCTGAGCTCCACCTCGGGCGGGAGCAGGGCCCCGGGCCGCCACTCGCCTCTCTCGATCTGCTGCTGGAGGTCTTCGGCGATCTCGCGCCACAGCGGCTGGGCACCCATCGGGAGCTCTCCCACCTATCCCAACGACCCTGATAATCGGAAGTCTAGCCATCGGAAGGGATGATTCCGGATGAATCGGTAACCATGCTCCGGGGGCATTCGGAAGACCTCGGCGGCCGGGGGCGCGCGGGGCGGGCGCGAAGTGTTTCCCCTGCCTATGACGGCGGCGGCATAGGCAGAGGCGGCGCCTGGGGCCCGATGTGTGAGCCCTTCCGCGGGAAGGCGCGAGTGCCATTCGGGCATGAGGTCAGGCGCGACGGCGGGGACCGCGGTGGACGCGCAGCCCGAGAAGTCGCCGCGTCCCACTGAGGAGAGGGCCGAGAGGCTCGTGATCGAGCTTCCCCGCCTCCTTCGCCGTGGCATCCTCCCTGCGGATCCCCCATGCCATGACCAGCATGAGGGCGGCGAAGAAGCCGATTCCCGCCGCGAGCGCGTGGCTGACGAGGAAGTGCATGCGGGCCCCTTTCCATCGCTCCTTAAGCGAGCGCTGGCATGGGGCCTCCTAGTGGGATTGTCCATCCTGTCCCAACATTTGGGGTAAGTGGGGTTTTTCCGGGATTCGCGGCTTCTAAACATGGTCGTCCGCAGTCGTCCCCGGTTCCGGCGGCCGGGCGGAGCGGCCGGTTAATTCGTCAAATCGATACGGGTGGGATGCGGCGGGGGATCGGAGCGGGTCGTTAGCATGCCGAGCATGTCGGGTATCAGGGTTCGCTTATTGGGGCTTGTCCTCGCCGTGACCGCGATCGCCGGGTGTTCCCCGGGCGGGGGCGAACGCCCCGGGGAGACGCTGCCGCCGGCGGGGGATCTGCTGAAGAAGTCGGCGACGGCCATGAGCGGGCTCAAGTCGGTCGGGTTCCGGATCGAGACCGAGGGGGAGGCGCCGGTCCCGCTCAAGCGGGCCGAGGGCAGGCTCGCCGCCTCCGGCGACGCCCAGGGGTCGCTGCAGATGGACCAGCTCGGGCAGCGGATGGAGATGGAGTTCGTGGTCGTCGGGGACGACGTGTACTTCAAGGGGCCGACCGGCGGCTACCAGAAGCAGCCCCGGCAGCTCACGACCGCGATCTACGACCCGGCGGCGATCCTCGACGCCGAGCGGGGCGTGCCCAAGCTGCTCGCCACCGCCACGAACGCCAAGACCGCCGCCAGGGAGGACGTCAACGGGCGGCCGGCGTACCGCGTGAACGGGACCCTGGCGCAGCAGACGCTGGGCGCGCTCGTGCCCGGGATCACCGCGCCGATCACCGGCGACATGTGGATCGACAGCGCCGACAACCGCCTGCTCAAGGCGAAGCTGCCGGTCGCGCCGGGCGCGGTGGTCGTGCACTTCAGCGACTTCGACGCGCCCGTGGACATCAAGGCGCCGGCCGGGTGAGGGGCGCCGGCGGGGTGAGGGGCGGGCGGCCCGGGGTCGCGATCACGGTCGGCGGGGTGGCGGTGCTGCTGGCCGCGCTCGACGCGTACGTCGTGGTGACCCTGCTGATCGACATCGTGCGCGACGTCGGCGTGCCGGTGAACCACCTGGAGCGCGCCACTCCGGTCGTGACCGGCTTCCTGCTCGGGTACGTCGCCGCGATGCCGCTGCTCGGGCAGCTCTCCGACCGGTACGGCCGGCGCCCGCTGATCCACGCGTGCCTCGCCGGGTTCGCCGCGGGGTCGGCGGTGACCGCCCTGGCCACGGCGATGCCCGCGCTCGTCGCCGGGCGCGCGCTCCAGGGCGTCGCGGGCGGCGCGCTGCTCCCGATCACGATGGCGCTGGTCGGCGACATGTTCGACGAGCGCCGCCGTCCCGTCATCCTCGGCGCGGTCGGCGCGGCGCAGGAGCTCGGCGCCGTCCTCGGCCCGCTGTACGGCGCGGGCCTGGCCGCCCTCGTCGGCTGGCGCGGCGTCTTCTGGGTCAACCTGCCGCTCGCGGTGGTCGCCGCCGTCGCCGTGCACCGCGCCGTCCCGCCCGGCAGGCCCGCCGCCCCGTCCCTGACCCAGCCCCCGCCCGCGTCCCCGGCCGAGTCCCGGCCCGCGTCCCCGGCCGGGTCCCGGCCCCCGTCCCCGGCCGGGTCCCGGCCCCCGTCCCCGGCCGGGTCCCCGCCCGAGTCCCCGCCCGGGTCACGGCCGGGGGCGGAGTCGCCGTACGGCGGGCGCGGGCGCGTGGACGTCGTGGGCGGGGCGCTGCTGGCGCTCGCGCTGGGGCTGCTGGTCGTGGCCGTCTACAACCCCGAGCCGCAGCACGCGGTGCTGCCCTCCTGGGGGCTGCCGGTGCTGGCGGCCGGGGCCGCGGCGCTCGCGGCCTTCGCGGTGTGGGAGACGCGGTCGCGGGTGCGGCTGCTGGACCTGACCGGGGTGCGCCGCGCGCCGGTGTTCGGCGCGCTCGGCGTGAGCTTCCTGGCCGGGGCGGCCCTGATGGTCACGCTGGTGGACGTGCAGCTCGTCGCGCAGACGATGCTCGGCGAGGACGCCGTGGGCGGGGCCGTGGTGCTGGCCAGGTTCCTGGTCGCGCTGACGGTGGCGGCGGTGCTCGGCGGGGCGCTGGCCCGGCGGATCGGCGACCGGCCGACCGCGTGCTGCGGGTTCGCGATGGCCGCCGCCGGATACCTGCTGGTGTCGTCGTGGCCGCTGGCGGTGCCCGGCTGGCGGCTGACCCTGGACCTGGTGATCTGCGGCCTGGGCCTGGGCCTGGTGATCGCGCCGGTCTCGTCGGCGATCCTGCGCGCCGTGCCGCCCGCCCGGCACGGCGTCGCCTCCGCCGCGATCGTCGTCGCCCGCATGATGGGCATGCTCCTCGGCGTGGCGGCCCTGTCCGCCTGGGGCTTCCACCGGTTCCAGGCCCTGACCGGCCACCTGGACACCCCGCTCCCGTTCGGCGTGGACCCCGCCGACTACGCCCGCAGGCTGGCGGAGTACCAGCTCGCGGTGAAGACGGCCCTCCACACCGAGTACCGCGAGATCTTCCTGATCACCGCCGTCCTGTGCGCCCTCGGCGCCCTGGCCGCCCTGACCCTCACCCGGCGCGACCCCGCCCCGTCACCCGCGTCCCCGCAGGAGTCCGAGCCGGTCCCCCAGGGCTGACCCGCGTCCCCGCCGTACGGCGAATCGCCCTGGACGCTCCCGCCGTACGGCGGAGGCCCGGCGCTGTACCGCGAGGCGGGGGCCGGCGGTGCCGTACGGCCGGAGGAGCGGGGCCGTACGGGCGGGTCATCAGGGGCGGCGGGTCATCAGGGGGGATCGGGTCACCAGGGGCGGTGGGTCACCAGGGGTAGGCGTAGAGGCCGTAGTAGCTGGCGGCGAGCATCAGGAGGCCGGTGCCGCCGACGGGGCCGAGGACGGCGAGGTACTGGCGGCGGCTGAGACGCCACCCCTCGCGCAGCCCCTCGATCACGGCGGCGACGGTCGTGACCTGCAGGACGAGCATGAGCAGGGTGGTGCCGCGCAGGGTGATCCAGCCCAGGTGGAGGCCGACGAAGGACCCCGCCTGATGGATCGAGAAGAGCACCACCGTGGCGATGAAGCCGAGGAAGGCGACGATGAACGCGACGCCGCTCAGGGCCAGGCGGAGCAGGCGGCGGTTGAGGGTCGCCCAGGGGAGACCGCCGTCGCCGGAGCGGCCCCGGCCGTCGCGGGTGCGCAGGCGGGAGACCAGGGCGGCCGTGGGCCAGGCGAGGTAGCCGGCGCAGGCCAGGATCACGGCGGCGAAGGCCATCGAGCTGCCGCCGTACCAGGGGGTCTGGGGCACGTCGATCGCGGCGTACCGCTGGACCGGGGTGCCGCCGGCGACGCGGGGCTCGGGGGCGGCGGTGGCCGGCAGGCCGCGCATCCAGTTGGCCATGCTCTCCAGGTAGCCGGGGACGAAGCCGGATCCCGGGATGCGCATGCCGTGGTTGGCGTTCGGGATGAACCGGATGGAGTAGGAGGTGTTCCCGGCCCGGTCGAGGGCGTCCGACAGGGCGCGGGCGCTCTCGATGAAGGGGATCGCCGGGTCCGCCGTGCCGTAGATCGCCAGGACCGGCTGCCGGATCCGCTCCAGCACCGGGATCGGGTCGTACCGCAGGAAGTCGAACTCGGCCAGGCCCATCGCCCGCCCGAGCATCTGGCGGGCGCCGTCGGGGGCGTGCAGCCTGCGGAGCTGCTCGTTCATCGCCCAGGCGACCTGGCGCAGCGGCGACACGTTGGGCGCGGACACCAGGATGAGGAAGGCGACCTCGGTGCTCTGCGCCGCCGCGATGGGCGCGACCCAGCTCCCCTCGCTCACGCCCCACAGGCCGACGCGCGAGGGGTCCACGTCGGGCCGCGCCCGCAGCACCCGCAGGGCGGCGAGCGCGTCGTCGGCGAGCAGCCGGAAGTCGCGGTGGCGGAAGGAGTAGCCGACCCCGCGCTTGTCGAACGACATGGTCACGATCCCGGCCGCCGCCAGCCGCCGCGCCTGCCCGACGAACTCCGACCGTTTGGCGCTGCCCGACCCGTGCACGAACACCATGGCCGGGTGCCGCCCGGGCGAGGCGGGGTAGTAGATCGTCGATTCCAGGACGGTGCCCTTGACCGGGATCCGCAGGTCGATCTGGCGCACGGGGGCCAGGGGCGCGGGGCGGACCTGCTCGGCGGGCGGGATCGGGGGCAGGGAGGAGTACCGGGGCTCCGCCCGCAACGGCGGGGGATCGAACGCCGGTGGCGAGAGAGTGCCCCCGGTGATCGCGAGTCCGATGAGCACCGCCCCGGTGATCAGGCCGAGCCTGTGCCGCCCAGGAACCATGCCGCCCTCTTCCGGTCAAAGCGCCGGTTCCACACCACCTCCCAAGTGTGACGATCCGATCAACTCTCGGGAAGGGGGAGCGGAAGCCGCGGTTACCCCTTGGTTTATGCGTACCCAGGAGAAAGCCCAGGTCGCAGGAGGTTTGCCGGAGAGGCGAAGAAGGTTCGGTAAGAGAGGTTTCCTTATTGTTATTGGCGCACCGTCCGCCGGGTGCACTAGCCTGATCCACCGCTATCGATCATGCGGGTACATACAACCACAGACCCCCTGACCTGGGGCGTGCTGTGACTAGGAGGTCCACGATGAGGCTCGGCCGCGCCGGTCTCGTAGCGCTCACCCTCGCTCTGTCCCTGACCGCGACCGCGTGCGGCGGCGGCTCCGATTCCGCCAAGAGCGGGGACAACCCCAAGGGACTCGAGAAGACCAACCTCAACATCGGGCTCGTCCCGGTCCCCGACTCCGCCGCCGCGGTGATCGCCGATCAGAAGGGCTTCTTCAAGGAAGAGGGGCTGACGGTCAAGTTCACCCCCATCCCGGTCTCGGGCGCGGCCACCCCGCTGATGCAGAACGGCTCGATGGACTTCGCCCTGCTCAACTACGTCTCCACGTTCATGACGCAGGGCCAGGGCGCGGTCAAGTTCAAGTTCGTCTCCGACGCCTACCAGGGCGTCCCCAAGGGCTTCGCCCTCCTCGCCAAGAAGGACTCCAAGATCCAGACGGCGAAGGACCTCAAGGGCAAGAAGGTCGCCGTCCCGGCGCCGCAGTCCATCACCCACCTGCTCGCCCAGTCGGCGGCCCAGGCCGACGGCATCGGCAAGGACGACTTCGAGGCGGTCAAGGTCGGCCTGCCCGAGATGATCGGCCAGCTCGACAAGGGCACCGTGGACGCGATCGCGGCGGTCGAGCCCTTCATCACCGAGGCCCAGAAGAAGATCGGCGCCCGCATCGTCGCCGACCTGGTGAGCGGCCCGACGGCCGACTTCCCCGTCGCCGGCTGGGGCGGCCTGGCCTCCTTCGTGGACAAGAACCCCAAGACCGTGGCCGCCTTCCAGCGCGCCCTGGCCAAGGCGCTCAAGGTCGCGCAGGACCGCCAGGAGGTCGTCAAGGTCATCCCGTCGTACACCACGATCAAGGCCGACACCGTCTCGATCATCGCCCTGGGCACCTACCCGACCACTCTTGAGCCCGCGCGCCTCCAGCGGGTCGCCGACATGCTCGACCAGTTCGGCTACCTCAAGAACAAGCTCGACGTCCAGCAGATGATGGCCCCTCAGCCGAAGTAATGAACACTCTGCTCAACGGCAAGACGGCACGCGGGGCCATCGGCTTCGTCGTCTTCTTCGCCCTCTGGGAGGCCTGCTGCCGCATCGGGGTCATCGACCCCGACCTGCTGCCGCCGGCCTCCGTCACCCTGGCCCGGGCGGCCGAGCTCGCCGTGGACGCCGAGTTCCTCGGCTACGTCGGCGAGACCCTGGTCACCTGGGCCATCGGCCTGCTCGTCGCCGCGGTCGTGGCGATCCCCCTGGGCGCGCTCATGGGATCGCTGCGGCCGGTCGAGAAGGCGCTGCGGCCGCTGGTGGAGTTCCTCCGGCCGATCCCCGCGGTGTCGATCATCCCGCTCGCGATGCTGCTCATCAGCGACGTGCAGCGGATGCAGATCACCATCGTGGTCTACGCCGCGACCTGGCCGATGCTGATCAACACGATTTACGGCATGCACGACGTGGACAAGGTGGCCAAGGAGACGCTGCGCAGCTTCGGCTTCAGCCCCGCCGCCGTCGTGTGGCGGGTGTCGCTGCCCAGCGCCGCGCCGTTCATCGCGACGGGCGTACGGCTCAGCGCCGCCATCGCCCTCATCGCGGCGATCAGCGCGCAGCTCCTCGGGCCGGGCTCCGGCATCGGCGGCTTCCTGATCCAGGCCCAGTCCGGGCTGGACAGCCTGGACACCCTGGTCGCCGCCGCGCTCTGGGCCGGGCTCCTGGGCGTGGTGACCAACGCCGCGCTGGCCCTCACCGAGCGCCGGATGTTCCGCTGGCACATCGCCAAGGCGAAGGGGGGCCGGGCGTGAGGCGTCTTCTCCACCTCTGGATCGTCCCGGCGGTGCTGGTCCTGTGGGAGGTGATCACGCGGCTCAAGGAGGACCCGTTCTTCCTGCCGCCGACGAAGATCGTCGCTCACATGCACGAGGTGTGGTTCTCGGGCCCGCCGCAGCGCCTCTTCCTCACCGACGAGGCGATCGGCAACATCCTGCCGAGCCTGCAGCGGCTCCTGCTCGGCTGGCTCATCGCGTGCGTGCTCGGCGTCCTGCTGGGCGTGGCCATCGGCCGGTCGCGCCGGCTCGGCGACTACGTGGACCCGCTGATCAACTTCCTGCGGGCGATCCCGCCGCCGGTGCTGGTGCCCGTCTTCATCGCGATCTTCACCATCGGGGCCGAGATGCAGCTCGCCACGATCGTGTTCGGCGTGGTGTGGCCGGTCCTGCTCAACTCGATCGACGGCGCCCGCTACATCGAGCGGCTGTACTTCGAGACCTGCGACGTCTTCCGCTTCTCGCGGAGCGTCCGGCTGTTCCGCGTGATCATCCCGGCCGCGCTGCCGAAGATCTTCGCGGGCCTGCGCCTGAGCATGTCCACCGCGCTCATCCTCATGATCATCTCTGAGCTGGTGGGCTCCACCGACGGCATCGGCTACCTGGCCATGCTCGCCCAGGGCAGCATGGACATGGGCGGCCTGTGGTCCAGCATCGTCCTGCTGGGCATCCTGGGCCTCCTTCTCAACTTCATCCTCCTTCGCGTGGAACGCCGGGTCCTGACCTGGCACCACGCGGCCCGCACCTGAGGACGAGGTCTTCCAGGGAAGCCGCCGGGGCATGAGGCCCCGGCGGCTTTCCCATGCCCGCGCCGCCTATCCCCCCTCCCGCCGGGCGCGTTCCGTCATCCCCCGCAGGATCCGCCGCGCCTTCTCCACCGTCCGCGCCACGGGCACCCCCTCCGCCACGCCGTACGGCAGCGCCCCCGGCCCGAGCAGCCCCCCGCTCCCGCCGTACGGCCCGGCGGGGCGCTCGGCGGGGTCCTGCGGATCGCAGACGGCCAGGAGACTCCAGGCGGCGGCCAGCCGGTCCTGGGCCGCGAGCTTCGCGCCGAGTTCGGCCAGGCTCGCGGCGGAGAGAGCGCCCACGAGCCCGGCGGCGGCCTCCCGGGGACCGAGGACGCCGCGCCGCACCGCGCTCCAGCCGCCGCCGTTCTCCCGGCTCAGCTCCCAAACCGGGTAGAGCGCCGCCAGCGCGTCCAGCCGCACCCGGTCCCCGGGCCCCAGCCCCGCCCCCGGGTCGTTCCACCACCGGCTCACGGCGCCACCCACCCCAGCCCGAGCGCCGCCCGCTCCCGGTCCGCCCGGACCCGCGCCGCCCTGGCCCGCCGCACCTCCTGCTCCCGCAGCACGGCCGCCAGCCCGCCCGGATCGTCCCCGTCCACCACCCGCGCGCACCCCTCCGCCATCTCCTCCCCGCTCAACCCCCGCCGCGAGGTGGCCCAGACCCTCCCCGCGTCACTCCGCCACACCACCCACCCCGGAAACTCCTCCGCCAGGGAGGCGATGGTGATTTCGGGGGATTGCGCGATGACCGGGACACCGGCTCGGGGGCCGGGGAAGGACGTGGATTCGGACACGGCTCTGCCACCTTCCTGGTCGGGAATCTCGTCGCGGCGGTGAATTCGCTGCGTTGGGTTCAGGACTCCTCACGGAGTGTGAGACCTGTGGTCTCATGGTGGCCGGGGGTGGGGGATCAGACCAAGAGCCCGATGCTGGAGCCTCGGCCTCCAGCCATCACCAGATACTCGGAGCCGCACATGCCGCGCCCGCTCACACCGGTCAATCCGGCGCTGTCTCCCTGGCACCTGCTCGGAGCCGCCATTCGGCACTGGCGCGATGAGGTCCGGGGCCTCTCGCAGCCGGGACTCGCGAAGGCCGCATATGTGGACTCCGGGGATTTATCCAAGTGGGAGAGGGGGCTCGCCCGGCCGTCGGCGAAGGCGGTCGCGGACATGGACGCGGCACTCGGCGCGGGCGGACAGCTTTCGGCGCTGTACGCCACTGTCGTCGAGCTGGAGCGCTTTCGTACGCTGGCGAGGGAAGGCTCTCCGGGAGAGGAGGAGGCCACGGAACGGCGACGGTTGCTGGGGCTCGCCGCGGGTGCCGGGGCGGGGGCGCTCGGGGTGCCGGCGGAGCAGGCGCGGCGTTTGCTCGAGCTGTCCTTCGGGGCGGAGGGGCCGAGCGTCGAGGAGTGGGAGCTGACGTGCGCGGACCATCTTCATGGGTTGCGCACCCGGGCGCCGGCGGGGGTGGCGGCCGACCTGCTCGCCGATCTGCGGGTGCTGCGCGGGCAGTTGGACACGGCCCGCTCGGGTGAGGTGGGGGAGTTGTGGCGGGTGGCCGCCATGCTGTCCGCCGTCCACGCGAACGCCCTGACCAGGCTGGGTGACCACGGGGCGGCGATCCGGTGGTGGCGGACCGCGCGGAGGGCCGCCGACGCCTGCGGGGAGCCGGGGATCCGGCTGCTCGTCCGCGACGAGGAGGCCGGGCACGGGCTGTACGGCCAGCGGGAGCCCGCGACGGTCCTGCGGCTGGTCGAGGACGCCGGGCGGATCGCGGGCCGCCCCTCGGTGGGGCTGGTGACGACGCGGTTGAAGGCACTGGCGATGCTGGGCAGGCACGACGAGGCGCGGGCGGGGCTCGCCGCGCTGCATGACGCGGCGGACCGGGGGGCTGACGGGGACCCGGTCGGCTTCTGGAAACCGGACCAGGTCCACTTCGCCGAGAGCTGGGTCCACGCCGCGCGCGGGGACGAGGACGCCGCCGGGGCCGCGCGGGACAGGGTGCTCTCGCTGGCCCGCGACTACCAGTACCGCGCCAACGTCACGCTCCACGCCGCGTGGTGCGCCGTCGCCGCCGGAGGCGTCTCCGAAGGCGTACGGCAGGCCACCGAGCTGGTCGCCTCCCTCGCCCCGGCCTACCGCAGCCACCACATCCTCGAAAGCGCCCGCGTGGTCCTGCACGCCGTGCCTCCGGGGCGCCGGTCCCTGCCTCAGGTCAGGGACCTCCGCCGCGTCCTCGCCGCGCCCCTGTGAGGGCCCGCCCCGCGCCCGGGGGCGGAGAATCCCCGCGGTGATCTTGAGCGCGATCGCGGCGGATTCCCGTGGGGTCAGTCCGTGAGGAGGTGGCGGGCTTTGAGGGAGAGGTGGAGGAGGAGGCGGTCTTCGCCGTTGGCGAGGTTGAGGCCGGTGACGCGGGCGGCCTTGGAGAGGCGGTAGTAGAGGGTCTGGCGGTGGATGTTGAGGGCGGTGGCGGTCTCCTGGGCGTGGCCGGCCTTGTCGAGGTAGGTCTCCACCGTGCGGATGAGGTCGCGGTCGCCCTCGGCCAGCAGGAGGTACGCCGGGGGGTCGGCGGCCAGGTCGCGCAGCTCCGAGCGGGAGAGGCGGGACAGGGGACGGTAGACGCCGAGGTCCGGCCAGCTCGCGACCGGGCCCATGCCGGGCACGGCCGTGGCCACGCGGAGGGAGAGCACGGCATGCCGCCAGCTCCGCCACGCGTCCTCGCGGTGGGCGGCGGAGCCGATGCCCGCCAGCGCCCGGCCCGGCGGCGACGCGGCGCGGTCGCGCACGCCGTACGCCTCCAGCAGCTCCCGGGCGACGCGCCCGGCCTGGGGCGAGGGGGCCAGGACGGCGTACGGGGTCTCGGAGGTGTCGGCGATCACGCCGTGCGGCGGGGTCCAGATCGGGGTGGCGGCGGGGGTCACCGCGATCAGCGTGACCTCCGCCCCGGCGGGGACCAGGTCCTCGGCCGCCTCGCGCACGTCGGGGGAGGGCGAGATGAGGTCGCGCAGGCGGCGGCCCCGGTCCTGGCGGGCGCGGGCCTCCTGGGCGAGCAGGAGCGCCACGCGGTCGATCGCCGGGCGCAGCGGCAGCAGCCGGTTCTCGTCGATCTCCCCGGCGTCGTCGAGGAGCCACAGGTAGCCGTACGTCACGCCGGCCCGCCGTACCGGCACGCACAGGCGGCCCAGGACCGACAGCCCGGGGTTGGGCGGCACGCGGACCGGGTGCTCGGCCGTGCCGATGCCGAACCCCTCGAAGTAGGCCCTGACCTCGGGAGACGCGCGCCGGCGGAGGATGGACTCCTGGCGCACGGAGTCGATCTCGCGGTCCTGCGCGCTGGACGCCAGCAGGTTGAAGGCGCGGTCCTCCAGCGTCGCGGGCGCGCCGGTGACCCGGGCCGCCTCGTCCACCGTCTCCTGCATCACCCGATCATTGTCATACAGATGTCTGAATGCTTGGGACGCAAGAAGTGGCGGATGTCCATATATCGCGCTGACCTGGGTATTTAGTGTTGAGTCATGCTTGGATCGGTACTACTCGCAGCGTCCCGGAGCCCGCGCGTACGACGCCTCGTCTCCGGGGTCCCCGTCACGCGCTCGGTCGTGGACCGCTTCGTGGCGGGGGACTCCCGCGCCGACGCGATCGCCGCCACCAAGCGGCTCGCGGAGAGCGGGCTGGACGTCACCCTCGACCACCTCGGCGAGGAGACCCGCGACGCCGAGGCCGCCGCCGCGACCGCCCGCGCGTACGGCGAGCTGCTGCGCGACCTGGCCGGCCTCGGCCTGGGCACCCGCGCCGAGGTCTCGGTGAAGCTGTCGGCGGTCGGGCAGGCGCTCGGCGCGGACGGCGACAAGATCGCGCTGGAGCACGCCCGCGAGATCTGCGTGGCGGCCAAGGAGGCCGGCACCACGGTCACGCTCGACATGGAGGACCACACCACCGTGGACTCCACGCTGGAGATCCTCCACGCGCTGCGGGAGGACTTCCCCGACACGGGCGTGGCCATCCAGTCGTACCTGTTCCGCAGCGAGTCCGACTGCCGCGACCTGTCCCACGCCGGATCCCGCGTCCGCCTGGTCAAGGGCGCGTACGCCGAGCCGGCCTCGGTGGCGTACCAGGACAAGCGCGAGGTGGACGCCGCGTACGTCCGCTGCCTGCGCATCCTCATGGACGGCGCGGGCTACCCCATGATCGGCTCCCACGACGGCCGCCTGATCGCGATCGCCGGGCTCCTCGCGCGCGACGCCGGCCGCTCCCGGGACTCCTGGGAGTACCAGATGCTGTACGGCATCCGCGCCGACGAGCAGCGCGACCTGGCCAGGGAGGGCTTCGGCATGCGGGTCTACGTCCCGTACGGCGACGACTGGTACGGCTACTTCATGCGCCGCCTCGCCGAGCGCCCCGCCAACGTGGGCTTCTTCCTCCGCGCCCTGGTCTCGCGCGGCTGACCTCGCGCGCGGGTCTCGCGCGGCCACCTCGCGACGACCGGCGGAGCGGGCCCCTTCCCGCGCCGGTCAGGTGATTTCCGCCTCCAACGGCGTGGGCGGGGATCACCTGACCGGCGCGGGGGAGGGGCCGGCCCGCCTTCCCCTCACGCCGCGGCCCCGATCCGGCCCGCGGCACCCCGATCATCCGTACACCTTCAGAAAGGCGGTCCCCTTGGACGCTGTGACGAACGTTCCCGTCCCCGCCAACGAGCCGGTCCTCGGCTACGCCCCCGGCAGCGCCGAGCGCGCCTCCCTGGAGGCGGCCATCAAGCGGCTGACGGCCTCCGAGCTGGAGCTCACGATGACCGTGGGCGGAGAGCAGAGGATGGGCGGCGGCGACCTCATCGACGTGGTGCAGCCGCACAACCACGCGCACGTGCTCGGCCGTACGGCGAACGCCACGGCGGCCGACGTGAAGGGCGCGATCGACGCGGCGCTCGCGGCGGCCCCGGCGTGGCGGTCGCTGTCGTTCGACGAGCGCGCGGCGGTCTTCCTGAAGGCGGCCGAGCTGCTGGCCGGGCCGTGGCGGCAGACGCTCAACGGCGCGACCATCCTGGGCCAGTCGAAGTCGGTGCAGCAGGCCGAGATCGACGCCGCCTGCGAGCTGATCGACTTCCTGCGGTTCAACGTGGCGTACGCGCGGCAGCTCATGACCGAGCAGCCGATCTCCTCGCCCGGCGTGTGGAACCGGATGGAGTACCGCCCCCTTGAGGGCTTCGTGCTGGCGATCACGCCGTTCAACTTCACGGCGATCGCGGCCAACCTCCCGGCCTCGGCGGCGCTGATGGGCAACGTCGTGGTGTGGAAGCCGTCGCCGACCCAGCAGTTCGCCGCGCACTTCACGATGCGGCTGCTGGAGGAGGCGGGCCTGCCCCCGGGTGTGATCAACATGGTCACCGGCGACGGGCAGGCGATCTCCGAGGTCGCGCTCACGCACCCGGAGCTGGCCGGGATCCACTTCACCGGCTCGACCGCGACGTTCCAGCACCTGTGGGGCGCGGTCGGCGCGAACATCTCCGGCTACCGGTCCTACCCCCGGCTCGTCGGCGAGACCGGCGGCAAGGACTTCGTGATCGCCCACCCGTCGGCCGACCCCGACGTGCTGCGGACCGCGCTGGTCCGGGGCGCGTTCGAGTACCAGGGCCAGAAGTGCTCGGCGGCCTCCCGCGCCTACGTGCCCCGCTCGGTGTGGTCGCGCATGCGGGACGAGTTCGTCGCGGTCACCGAGTCGCTGACGGTGGGCGACGTGGCGGCGGACCTGTCCACGTTCATGGGCGCGGTCATCGACGGGCGCGCGTTCGCCAAGCACAAGGCCGCGCTGGAGCGGGCGCACGCCACCGCCTCGATCGACGTGCTCACGGGCGGCACCTGCGACGACTCCACCGGGTACTTCGTCCAGCCGACGATCCTGGAGTGCCGCGACGCCGCCGACCAGGTCTTCACCACCGAGTACTTCGGCCCGATCCTGGCGGTGCACGTCTTCGACGACTCCGACTACGACCGGGTGCTGGCCCAGGCGGCCGACATCGCGCCGTACGCCCTGACCGGCTCGATCATCGCCCGCGACCGGCACGCGATCGCGGCGGCCTCGGAGGCCCTGCGCTTCTCGGCGGGCAACTTCTACGTCAACGACAAGCCCACCGGCGCGGTCGTCGGCCAGCAGCCCTTCGGCGGCGCCCGCGCCTCCGGCACCAACGACAAGGCCGGCTCGGTGTTCAACCTGATCCGCTGGGTCAACGCCCGCACGATCAAGGAGACCTTCGTCCCGCCGACCGACCACGCCTACCCCCACATGGGCTGACGTCCGCCGCGTCCGTACGGCCCCGGCACTCCGCCGCCGGGGCCGTACCCCTTTTTCCGGGCCGCCTTTTCCGCCGTCCGCCCCCCGCCGTGCCGTACGGCTCACGCGGGGCGGGACCGGCGCGGCCACGGGGCGACCGCCGGAAGGAAGGGGAGGGCCGCGCGGCGGCTCAGGACCGGGGCGGGGCGACCAGTTCGGCGACGGCGGCGCGGTCCACGCCCAGGGCGCGCAGGGTGAAGCGGGCCACCGCGGCCCACGCCTCGTCCAGCGTGGTCTGCCCGCGCAGCAGGGGCACCCGCTGGGCCCCGATGGCCGCCAGGATCAGCCGCGACGCGCCCTCCGCGTCGGTCTCGTCGAACTCGCCGGAGTCCATCCCGGCCTGCACGATGTCGCACAGCACCCGCTGCATCGGGGCGACGTGGTCGGCGAGCGCCTGGTAGGCGTCCGGGCCGAGGGTGGCGCCCAGCTCGGCGGCGGCCGGGTGGGGGTGGGCCATCAGCCCTTCGAGCTGGAGGTGCACGAAGGCGCTCAGCCGCACGGCCGCCGTGGCGTCGGTGGGCAGCTCGGCCTCGTAGCGCTGGATGAAGTAGGACGTCACCCGCTCGGTGAACGCCAGCAGCAGCGCGGCCTTGTCGGGGAAGTAGTTGTACAGGACCGTGCGGGTGATGCCCGCCGCCGCCGCCACCTCGGTCATCGAGATCTCGTCGATGCCCCGCTCCCTGGCCAGGCGCGAGACGGCCGCGAGGATGCGCTCCTCCGTCTGGGCGCGGTGCTCGCTGATCGTGGCCGCCGAGATCCTTGGCATGCACTCATCGTCGCACAGCGGGACGGGTCAGGCGACGAGGTGCTCCCGCGTGACCCGCGCCAGCTCGTCCATGATCTCGATGTTGAGCTGGTACGCCAGCCGCGTCTCGCGGATCACCCGCCGCCGCTCGGCCTCGTCGAACGGCAGCGCGTCGAGCCGGGCCCGGTAGTCCTTGCGGAACGCCGGCAGGCTCGGCACGTCGTCGAACACGTAGGACTCCAGCCCGCGCCGCTCCAGGCCGTACGTCTCGCGCATGCGGCGGCGGATGACCTGGCCGCCGGCCATGTCGCCCAGGTAGCGGGTGTAGTGGTGCGCGACGTAGCCGCCGGGCCACTCGGCCACCTGCTCGATGCGGGCGACGTAGGTCCGCGTGGGCTTGGAGGGGGAGATCCGGTCGCGCCACGCCGCGCCGTACAGGAACTCCAGGTCGCGCTCCAGCGCGGGCACCCGGTAGATCTCGGGGATCACGAACGCGCCGGCCACCGGGTGGCCGGCCAGGTCGCGCGCCGCCGTCTCCAGGGCCGCGTAGGCGAAGTAGTGCTGCGCGAGCATCTCGGCGTAGCCGTCGCGGCTCAGCCGCCCGCCGAGCAGCCAGGTGATGTAGCGCCCGTCGGCGGCCTCCTCGTGGCTGGGCCACGTGGACTCCTTGAGCACCTCCGAGAACGGACCCTCGCCCACGATCGACTCCTCCCGCCTCGCCGCGCGTTTCACGACACAGTGTCGCAAAACCTGGAGGGCCTCGCAAGATGGTGACGACACGTCGTCATATAAACGTCGTCATAGGAACGGCCGGGCCGTGCGCCGCAGCGAGACCGCCGCGACCGCGGCCAGCCCGAGCGCGAACACCGGCAGCAGCGCCAGCCGCGCGGCGATCCAGTCGGGCGAGTCGGGCGCGGCGTGCAGGCCCGGCAGCGGGGCGCCGGGGAGCGTCACCAGCACGGCCAGGACCAGCACGGACTGGTGCCACAGGAACACCGGCATCGCCGCGAGGTTCGCCAGCGCCACGGCGCCCCACAGGCGGGGCCGCCGCATGAGCCGGGCCAGCGGCTCCCGGAGCAGCAGCGCCAGCCCGGCCTGGGCGGACCCGAAGGCGACGGCGGCCAGCGACGGCGGATCCAGGTTCGACACCCGCGCCCCCGTCACGCCCACCATGCTCGCCGGATAGCCGAACCACGTGATCAGCGCGCCCGTGACGGCCGCCCCGCCGAGGAACAGCCCCCACGCCGCCCGCCGCCCGCCCAGCCCGCCGCGCGCCAGGTCGCTCCCCAGGGCGTACGGCACCAGCCACCCGGCGACCACGTTCACCGCCCCGGCCCAGGCGGGCCCGCCGGCCCCGAACCGCGCGACGTCCGACACGAGCACGACGCCGGCCATCGAGGCGGCGACCACCCCGCGCGGCGCCCGGATGAGCATCGGCGTGCACACCGTGACCAGGACGTACACCGCGACGAACCACAGCGGCCCCAGCCCCGTCATCGCCATCGCGCGCATGGTCGTGGCCGGGACCCCGGCGTACGCCATCGCCGCCAGCAGCGCCCCCCACGCCGCCAGCAGCGGCACGACCGGCCGCGTCAGCCGCGACCATCGCGCCGCCACCCAGTCGCGGTACGGCACGGCCGCGCGGACCCCGCGGACCCCGCGGGTCGCGACGTATCCGCCGACGAAGAAGAACACGGCCAGCGTCTGCAGCGCCCACGACACGGGCGACAGCTCCGGCATGTGGGCCAGGGGACTGTCCGTCAGGTGGCCGCCTCCGGCGGCGGGCCGGAACGCGCTGACCAGCCAGTGCCCGAGGACGACGCCCAGGATCGCCGCCGCCCGCAGCGCGTCCACGCCCCGGTCCCGCCCCGCCGGCGTCGCCTCCGCGATCCCGCCGAGGACCTCGCGCACGCCCCGCCGCGCCCCGCCGCCGCTCCGGGAGGGGGCAGCGGGCCGGGGCCCGGTCATCGGGCCGCCTCCGGGGTACGGCCCAGCGCGATCCGGGCGAGGCTGGCGAGGGCGGGGGAGCCCGGGGCGAAGTAGCCGCTGTGCCCGGCGTCGCCGGCGTCGAAGACCCCCGCGCCGTACTCCCGCGAGGTCGGGTCGGCGCCGAACCCGACCCCGCCCAGCCGGACGTTCGGCACGAGGCGGATCCAGTCCGAGGTCCCCCGGCCCGCCCACACGCGCGCCGTGGTGCCCAGGTCCGCGGCGGTGTCCACGCCGGTGCCGGGGCTGCCGAAGAACGCCACGTCGGTCACCGGCAGGCCGCGCAGGCCCTTCGCGCAGACCACCGAGCCGTAACTGTGGCACAGCAGCCCGATCCGGGCCCGCGAGGAGGACGCGAAGCCCCGCACGTAGCGCCGCAGCGCGTCCGCGCCCGGCGCCGCCATCGCGTCCGTCAGGATCTCGGCGCTCTTGGCGCGGGGCGTGGTGTAGCCGAGCCAGGCGACCACCGCGAGCCGCGCGGACGGGTCCTGCCGCAGGGCCTCGCCGTACAGCGCGCGGGCGTCGCGGAGCTGGCGGTCGAAGGTGCGCGTGGTCATGTCCGAGCCGGGCACGACCACCACGACCCGGTCGGCGGTGGCGGCGTCCCCGACCACCTCGACCCGGCGTTCCCGCCGTACGGCGTCGCCGGGATCCGGTGCGGGGGGCGCGACCGCCGCCAGGACGGGCAGCGCGATCAGGGCGCCGGCGAGGAACCGGGGACGGGCCGGGCTCTTCCTGTCATGGCTGGTCACGACGGAAAAGCTAGGAATCGGGGGGCCTCGCCCGCGTCCCCCGCGAGGGCGCAATCCCCGCGTCACCCGCGCGGGTGACGCGGGTGAGACCCGCGGCTACTCCCCGGGCCTGACGAGGCCGGTCTCGTAGGCGTAGACGATCGCCTGGGCGCGGTCGCGCAGGCCCAGCTTGGCCAGGACGCGCGCGACGTGGGTCTTGACGGTCTGGTCCGAGACGACCAGCTCGGCCGCGATCTCCTGGTTGGACAGGCCCTGCGCGACCAGCCCCAGCACCTCGCTCTCGCGCTCGGTCAGCGCCGCCGGCCGCTGCCGCGCCGGGGCGCGCCGGGCTCCGAGGCGGGAGAACTCCGCGATCAGCCGCCGCGTCACCGAGGGCGCGATCAGCGCGTCCCCGGCGGCGACCACGCGCACGGCCTCGGCGAGCTGCTGCGCGGACGCGTCCTTGAGCAGGAACCCGCTCGCCCCCGCCCGCAGCGCCTCGTACACGTAGTCGTCCAGGTCGAAGGTGGTCAGGATCAGCACCCGGACCGGGCCGCCGCCGTTCCGGCCCGCGTCCCCGCTCCCGCCCGCGTCCCCGCCCCCGGCTGTGCCCCCGGCTGCGCCCTCGGCTGTGCCCTCGCTTTCGCGTGGGCCGAGGATGGCGCGGGTGGCCGCCAGGCCGTCCATGACCGGCATCCGCACGTCCATGAGCACCACGTCGGGAGTCAGCTCGGCGACCGCCCGCACGGCCTCCTCGCCGTTGGCCGCCTCGCCCACGACCTCGATGTCCGGCTGCGTGCCCAGGAACACGCGGAACCCCGTCCGCACCATGCCCTGGTCGTCCGCGATCAGCACCCGGATCGTCATTCGCCCTCCTGGAGGGGGAGCGTAGCGGTGACGACGAACCCGCCGTCCGCGCGGGGCCCGGCGGTCACGCTCCCGCCCAGCATCGCGGCCCGCTCCCGCATCCCGACCAGCCCGTGCCCGGTCCCCGGCGCGGGCGGGGCGGGTTCGGCCGCAGGCGGTCCGTTCTCCACGCGCAGCCGCAGGTGCCCGCGCCCGTGCAGCACGTGCACCAGCACCCGGGAGCCGGGAGCGTGCCGCATGGCGTTGCTCAGCGACTCCTGCACGATCCGGTAGGCCGACAGCCCCACCCCGGGCGGCACCTCACGCTCCGGCCCCGAGACGCGCGCGGTCACGTCGAGCCCCGCGCCCCGCGCCGTCTCCACGAGCTCCGCGATCCTGTCCAGCCCCGGCTGCGGAGCCGTGTCGCCCGTCCCGTCGCCGTCACGCAGCACCCCGAGCACCCGCCGCATCTCGGTCAGCGCCTCCAGCGACATCGTCCGGATCTCCGCCAGCCCCGCCTTCAGCTTCTCCGGGTCGTCCCGGGCGCTCAGCGGCGTCGCCTCCGCCTGAATCGCGATCACCGACATGTGGTGCGCGACCACGTCGTGCAGCTCCCGCGCGATCCTGGCCCGCTCCTCCAGTACGGCTCCCGCCGCCCGCGCCTCCTCCGTGGCCCGCCGCTGCTCGGCCAGCCGCACCTGGGCGGAACGCCGTACGCGCACGTTGTAGCCGAGCAGGGCGATCGGGGTGAGCACGAGCACCGCGATCGGCAGCGAGATCGGGTGAATCACGAAGGTGCCGATCACCGAGGCGGACCAGGCGGCGACGGTGATCCGCCGCTGGCAGCGGGCGGCGAGGGTGTACAGGCACAGCAGGTAGACGCCGATGACGAGAACGTCGTACATCTGGAAGAGGGACTTGTTCACCCACCCGGACATCGCGATCCCGGCGAGGGCCACCCGCCAGGCTCCGAGCGGCCACCGGCGGCGCAACACCAGCGGGGCCGATCCGGCCAGCGCCACGAGCGCGAAGGTGAGATCGCTCCACGGCGGCCCGATCCCTGTCCGCTCCCAGTAAGGCGTCAGGCCGTTCTGCGTGGCCGCCAGGCTGTTGAAGGTGACCAGGAAGACCAGGCAGGCGACCACGGCCTCGAACGCCGTCAGGACGTCGAGGCGGCGCCCCAGCAGCCGGGGCGACCGCGGCACCTGGACGGACCCCCAGCCGGACGGGGACGGCGCGGGATCCGCCTCTCCCGTCGCCAGGGCCTCCGCGAACGGGCGCGCCAGCCGTACCGCGAACTCGGGCACGCCAAACACCGCAGCAGCATATGCCGGACATGCCGGGGTGCGCGTGCCCCCTGAGGGTGATCCCGGCGGGTCACCCGAAAGGGTGACGGGACCGCCGGAATAGGGGCGGGGGTGGGATGGCTGTAGGGGGTATCCGCCCGGGGCTGAGATCGCTTACAGCGAACAGGCGCAACTTCGGGAACAATGCGGGACTGAAACAACTTGAGCCAATCAGACTCAAGTGAGGATGGACTGTGATGAGCGAGATCTTGACCCTCCCCGTGCTCCCCCTGGACGACGCGGTCGTGCTGCCCGGCATGGTCGTCCCGCTGGACACGTCCGAATCCGAGATCGGCGCCGCGGTCAACGCGGCCCAGGCCGTTTCCCGCCCGAAGGGCCCCGGCATCCGCTCCGCCGGCAAGCCGACCGTGCTGCTCGTGCCCCGCGTCGAGGGCCGCTACGCCGCCGTCGGCACGCTCGGCGTCGTCGAGCAGGTGGGGCGCCTCCCCGGCGGTGAGCCCGGCGTGGTCGTGCGCGGCGTGTCCCGCGTCCGCGTCGGCGCCGGCGTGACCGGTCCCGGCGCCGCCCTCTGGGTCGAGGCCACCGAGGTCGAGGAGCCGTCGTACGCCCCGGGTCGCGCCGAGGAGCTGATCGGCGAGTACAAGGCGCTGGCCACCGCCCTGCTCTCCAAGCGCGGCGCCTGGCAGGTCGTCGACGTCGTGCAGCAGATCGACGACCCGGGCGAGCTGGCCGACAACGCCGGCTACTGGCCGTTCCTGAGCACCGAGCAGCGGGTCGAGCTGCTGGAGACCGCCGACCCGCTCGCCCGCCTGGAGCTGGTGGTCCAGTGGACCCGCGACCACCTGGCCGAGCTGGACGTCGCCGAGACGATCCGCAAGGACGTCCAGGAGGGCATGGAGAAGCAGCAGCGCGAGTTCCTGCTGCGCCAGCAGCTCGCCGCCGTCCGCAAGGAACTGGCCGAGCTGAACGGCGACCCCGCGGACGAGGAGGACGACTACCGCGCCCGCATCGAGGCCGCCGACCTGCCCGAGAAGGTGCGCGAGGCCGCCCTCAAGGAGGTCGACAAGCTGGAGCGGTCCTCCGACCAGTCGCCCGAGGGCGGCTGGATCAGGACCTGGCTCGACACGATCCTCGACATCCCGTGGAACGAACGCACCGAGGACACCTACGACATCGCCGGGGCGCGGCGGATCCTCGACGAGGACCACGCGGGCCTGGACGACGTCAAGGAGCGCATCGTCGAATACCTCGCCGTGCGCAAGCGCCGCCACGACCAGGGCCTCGGCGTGATCGGCGGCCGCCGCAGCGGCGCCGTGCTCGCCCTGACCGGCCCGCCCGGCGTCGGCAAGACCTCGCTCGGCGAGTCCGTCGCCCGCGCCATGGGCCGCAAGTTCGTCCGCGTCGCCCTCGGCGGCGTGCGGGACGAGGCCGAGATCCGCGGTCACCGCCGCACCTATGTCGGCGCGCTGCCCGGCCGCGTCGTCCGCGCCATCCGCGAGGCCGGATCGATGAACCCGGTCGTGCTCCTGGACGAGGTGGACAAGGTCGGCGCCGACTACCGGGGCGACCCGACGGCCGCGCTGCTGGAGGTGCTCGACCCGGCGCAGAACCACACGTTCCGCGACCACTACCTCGAGGTCGAGCTGGACCTGTCCGACGTGCTCTTCCTGGCCACGGCCAACGTCATCGAGGCCATCCTCGGCCCGCTGCTGGACCGCATGGAGGTCGTGCAGCTCGACGGCTACACCGAGGACGAGAAGGTCACGATCGCCCGCGACCACCTGCTCCCGCGCCAGCTGGAGAAGGCCGGTCTGACGGCGACCGACGTGACGGTCTCCGACGACGCGCTGCGCAAGCTCGCCGGGGAGTACACCCGCGAGGCCGGCGTCCGCACCCTGGAGCGCGCGATCGCCCGCGTGCTCCGCAAGATCACCGCGGGTGTGGCGCTCGGCGACAAGGAGCTGCCGGTGTCGGTCGGCGCCGACGACCTGGTCGGCTACATCGGCCGGCCGCGCCACCTGCCCGAGACGGCCGAGCGCACGGCGGTGCCGGGCGTGGCCACGGGCCTGGCGGTCACCGGGGCCGGCGGCGACGTCCTCTTCGTCGAGGCGTCCCTGGCCGACAAGGAGACCGGCTCGACCGGCGTCACGCTGACCGGCCAGCTCGGCGACGTGATGAAGGAGTCCGCCCAGATCGCCCTGTCCTACCTGCGCTCGCGCGGCGCGGAGCTGGAGCTCCCGGTGGGCGACCTGAAGGACCGCGGCGTCCACATCCACGTCCCGGCGGGCGCCATCCCCAAGGACGGCCCGTCGGCGGGGGTGACCATGACGACCGCCCTGGCGTCGCTCCTGTCCGGCCGCCCGGTCCGCTCCGACGTGGCCATGACCGGCGAGGTCTCCCTGACCGGCCGCGTCCTGCCCATCGGCGGCGTCAAGCAGAAGCTCCTGGCCGCTCACCGCGCCGGCATCACCACGGTGCTGATCCCCAAGCGCAACGAGCCGGACCTGGACGACGTCCCCGCCGACGTCCTGTCGCAGCTCACGGTCCACGCGGTCAGCGACGTCCGCGAGGTCCTGGCCCTGGCCCTGGAGCCCGCCCGGATCGCGGCCCCCGCCGCGGCCGCCTGACCCGGGGCGCGGCGAGCGCCTTCCGCGCCCGCCGCGCCCGCCGCGCCGGCCCGCCGTACGGCGAGCCGCCCGAGAACGCGCCGCCCCGTGTGGAAGGGGGAACCCACACGGGGCGGCGTCCTCATGCCCTGTTCGAAGCCGCTAAGGTGACCTGATGATCTCGCTGGAACCGCTCCGGGCCGACCACGCGGCGGCGCTGCTCGCCTTCGAACTGGAGAACCGCGCCTACTTCGCGGCGTCGATCCCCGACCGGGGGGACGCGTACTTCGCGGAGTTCGAGGAGCGCCACCGGGCCCTGCTGGAGGAGCAGGAGACGGGGACGATCCGGTTCCACGTGCTGGTGGATCCGGCGGGGGAGATCCTGGGGCGCATCAATCTCATCGACCTGGCGGAGGGTTCCGCGGAACTGGGATACCGGATCGCGGAAAAGGCCGCCGGGCGCGGACTCGCCACCGAGGGCGTGCTCCGCGTGTTCGCGCTGGCCTCCGGGGAGTACGGCCTGCGCGAACTGCGCGCCGTGACCAACCTCGACAACATCGGCTCCCGCCGCGTCCTGGAGCGCACCGGCTTCCGCCCGGTCGCCGAATTCGACCTGGACGGCCGCCCCGCCATCCGCTACCTCCGGCCCCTCCCCTGACCCCTTAGCCGGGCCCGCCCACCCCTCCGCCAGAGACACCCTCCTCGCCCGCCCCCGGCACCGCCTCCTCGCCCGCCCAGAACCTCGGCGCTCCCTCCTCGCCCGCCCCCGCCCCCGGCGCCCTCTCCTCGTCCGGCCTCACCCCCGGTGCCTCTCCTCGCCCGGCCACATCCCCGGCACCGCCCCCTCGCCCGGCCACATCCCCGGCACCGCCCCCTCGCCCGGCCACATCCCCGGCACCGCCCCCTCACGCGGCCAGACCTCGGAGCTCCCTCCTCGCCCCGGCCGCACCCCGGTGCCCCTCCTCGCGCGGCCCCGCCTCCGGCGCCCGTTTCCCCTGCGGCCCTCACCCCCGGGAGCCCTTTCCTCGCGGTGATCATGCAGTTTTAAGCACACCCTGTGCTTAAAACTGCATGATCACGACGAGGGGGAGGGTGAGGGGGCGAGGGGCGGGGGATGTGGAATCGCCGGAAAAGGTATTACGGCCTGGGGAAACATCCTTAATCCCGGTGTTCGTGAAATAGGCGAATGATGCGGTGGAAAGGGCTGTCCGGCGTCATACTGGGATGCCAGGTGCGCCAGTGAGCAATGTGGTGCTGATCTCCCCGACTGCCCGTGATCATGTTTCGCGCTCGGTCGGCGTTGAGGGAGCGGATCATGGAGCAGCGTACGGCTCCGGCCGGCGGGCGGCGGGCCCGCTGGGCCGAACGTGAGAACCACCGGCGGCAGCAGGCCCACGCGGCGGCCCTCGCCCGGTGGCAGGCCGACGAGGCGGAACTGCGGGCGATGGCCGAGGCCGCGCGCTCGCCGCGGCCCGCCCGCCTCCCGCACCCCGCCGACCTGCGGCGCGGCGAGACCCCGCGCTGGGCCTGCCCGCGTGCCGCGATGGTGGAGCCGGCCGCCCCCGGGCCCCTCGAAGGCGTCGGCCACGCGGGCTTCTCGCTGGAGACCGTACGCCTGCGGGCCGCGTCCGGGCCGCCCCCGCCCGCCGTACGCGACCAGGGCACCGTGATCGTGACCGACCGCCGCGTGATCTTCCAGGGGGCGCGCGCCAACCGCGAATGGTCGTACGCCAAGCTCATCGGCCTCCACCACGACCCGCGCCTGCCGTACACGCTGATGCGGGTCGGCAACCGGAAGAAGGTGTCCGGGATCCTGCTCGACCCCGGCGACGCCGCCGGGTTCCGCTTCGCCTGCACGCTCGGCCTGGCCGAGCACGCCGGCGACCGCGCGGGGTTCGTCGCCCACCTGGAGCGCCTGCTCGACGCCTGCCGGCGCGCCCGCCCGCAGCCGCCGCCCCCGGCCCGGCCGGACGAGGCGCCCGCGCCGATGGGCGCGATCGTGGGCGCCGCCGTCGCCGTGGTGGTGGTGATCCTGCTCATCGCCGGGGCGCTGGCCCCCGACCCGCCGGCCGCCGAGCCGAGCCTGGCCGCCGACCGCTCGTCGTCGTCCCCGGCCGCCGAGCCGCAGTCCGCGTCCGCCGCCGCCTCGCCCGCCGCGTCGGCCCCGGTGACGCCGGCCTCCGAGACGCGCACCGTCACGGAGACCAGGAAGATCCCCTTCCCGGTCAGGAGGGTGCGGGACCCCGCGCTCGCCGAGGGCGTCACGAAGGTGAGGCGGCGCGGCGTCCCGGGGGTCAGGACCCTCAGGTACGAGGTCACCGTCGAGAACGGCGTGAGCAAGGGCCGCAAGCTGCTGGGGGAGACGGTCACGAGGAAGCCCGTCACCCAGATCGTCGTCGTCGGTACCAAGCGGCCCCAGGCCCCCCGGTGCCACCCGAACTACGGCGGCGCGTGCGTCCCCATCGCCAGCGACGTCGACTGCGCGGGCGGGGGCGGCAACGGCCCGGCCTATGTCTCCGGGCCGGTCCGCGTGATCGGCGAGGACGTCTACGACCTGGACCGCGACGGCGACGGCATCGCCTGCGACTAGCCGCCGAGCCCCGGGCCGCGTCAGAAGAAGGAGCGGGCCACCGGCGTGCGGAAGGCTCGCCACACCCACCACTGCGCGGCCGCCATGAAGGGGAGGAGGGGGAGGGCGACCAGCGACATCGCGCCGAGGGTGGAGGCGCTCGCGGTGTGCGCGAGGAGGTACGGCAGGAGCGCGCCGAAGGTGGCCAGCGCGGGCGCGGCCGCCGCCAGGGCGGTGGCGGGGAAGGAACGCGTGGCGAGGAGGGCGGCGGCCACCGCGAGCACGGCCGCGGGCCACGCCCCGGGGTGGGCGAGGACGACCGGGACGGCGGCCACCGCGGTCAGGAGCACGGCGGGGAGCGCGGCGCGCCGGGCGACGGCCCCGGCCAGCGGATCGGGCCCGCCGCCGGGGGCGGGCAGCCGGCGGGCGGCGAACCCGGTCCCGTGGGCGGCGAAGAGGGCGGCCAGGGCGGCGCCGTAGGCCACGCCGGTGAGAAGGCCGCCCCCGATCGCGCCGGAGAGGATGAAGCCCCAGCTCAGGGTGAGCCCGGCGCTGCCGGCGACGACGGCGGCCTCCCACGTGCGCCGCCAGGCCGGGCTCTTCTCGCGCAGGCGGAACCAGAAGCCCGCGTCCCGCACGACCCAGGAGAGCAGGAGGGCCACGAACGCGGGGTAGAGGCCGCTCAGCACCTCGCCTTCGAGGACGGGGAAGACCCCGACGAACACGCCCGCGAGGGCGACCAGCCAGATCTCGTTGGCCAGCAGGAACGGCCCCACGGCCGCGATCAGCCGGTCGCGGCGCTCCGGCGTGCGGGCGAGCACGGGCAGGAGCAGGCCCACGCCGATGTCGAAGCCCTCCAGGGCGAAGTAGCCGGCCAGCAGAAGGCCGAACAGCGACGGCCAGACGACGTCCACGACGTACTCCTCACAACTCGTTCGGCGGGCCGGACCGGAAGGCCAGGGCGGATCGGAAGGTCCGGGCGGGTCAGAAGGGCAGGGCGGTTCGGAAGGTCCGGGCGGTTCGGAAGGTCCGGGCGGGTCAGAAGGTCAGGGCGGGGGCGCGGCGGTCGGCCTCGGCGGGCGGGGGAGCGCCGAGGGCGACGTCGCCGGGGCCCCGCCGTACGGCGCGCATGATCAGGAACCAGTCGATCAGGGCGAGCAGGCCGAGGACGGCGGTGAAGCCGACCAGGGAGACGAGGACCATCTCCCGGGTCACGCCGGGGGAGACGGCGTCGGCGACCGTGAGCCGGCCGTACACGAGCCAGGGCTGGCGGCCGATCTCGCGGACGAGCCAGCCGAGGATGGAGGCGGCGAACGGCAGCGGGACCAGCAGGATCAGGAAGCGCAGGAACAGCCGCCGGCGGGCGTACCAGCGGCCGAACAGCATGAACGGCAGCACGAAGGTGGACACCAGGGCGAGCAGGTTGCCGAGCGCCATCATGAGACTGAGGTGGTCCCCGACCGTGTCGAACTTGCCGGGCTGGGTGCCGCCGACGACGCCGAACTGGGCGTAGCCGAAGCCGACCACGACGCCGCCGCCGAGGATCGCGACCGTCGCCGCCAGGCGGGTCGAGCGCACGAAGAACTCCGGGTCGGGGGTGCGCCTGAGGAAGTGGTACGCGCTGACGCCGATGATCACGAAGCTCGCCGCCCACATGCTCGCGCCGATGACGTGGCCGAGGGCCATGCCGAGGTTGGGGTTGGTCAGCAGGGCGCCGAAGTCCACGAGCTTGAGGCGGTCGCCGGCGAGGACGCTGCCGACGGGGTTCTGGAGGAACGAGTTCGCCACCATGATCCAGAAGGCGCTGGCGTACGCCGTGAGGGTGACGAGCCAGATCAGCGTCAGGTGGAGCCCGCGCGGGATCCGGTTCCAGCCGAAGATCCACAGGCCGAGGAACGTGGACTCCAGGAAGAACGCCACGAGCGTCTCCAGGGCCAGCGGCGCCCCGAACACCTCGCCGGCGAAGTGCGACAGGCCACTCCAGTTCATCCCGAACTGGAACTCCATCACCAGGCCGGTGAAGATCCCGAGGGCGTAGTTGATCACGTAGATCTGGCCCCAGAAACGGGTCATGCGCTCCAGGACCGGTTCGCGGCCGAAGTGCGCCCGGGTCTGCATGATCGCGACCAGCGGCGCCAGGCCCAGGGTGAGCACCACGAACAGGAAGTGCAGGCTCGTGGTCAGGGCGAACTGCAGCCGGGACAGCTCAAGTGCGTCCATCCGCGTCTCCTCGTCAGGCTGGATACGTAGACACTCTACATGTAGGTTGTCTACGTATGGAGAGCGAGGGTGGCCGGTGTCTCTAGACTCATTCGGTGTGAACGCGGATTCCCTGCGTGGGCACATGGACGCGCTGATACTCGCCGTGCTGGAGGCCGAGCCCCTGCACGGCTACGCCATCATCGAGGCGCTCCAGCAACGGAGCGGGGGAGCGCTGACCGTCCCCACGGGCACGGTCTATCCGGCCCTGCGCCGGCTCGAACGCGCGGGCCACCTGGCCGGCGAGTGGGCCGTCGTGGGCGGCCGCAAGCGCCGCACCTACCGCCTCACCCAGGCGGGCGCCAAGGCCCTGGCCGGGGAACGCGCCGCCTGGCGCGACTTCACCTCGGCCATCGGCAGCGTCCTGGACCCCGAGACCAAGTCCGGCCCGGCGTGAGGCACGCCCTGGTACGGAGGACGTCCTGGGACGGAAGGACGGTCAGGCGTCAGGGGCGGTCACGCGTGAGAGGTGGTCACGCGTGAGAGACGGTCAGGCGCGAGGAAGCGGTCAGGCGTAGGCGGCGGCCTTCCGGGCGGCGCGCACGCAGCGCACACCGCTGAGGACGGCCCAGGCGCTCAGGGCGGCGCTCACACCTGAGGCGATCGTCGCCGGCGTGCTCGGGGCCGGGGCGACGCCCGCCGAGAGCGCCGCCGACAGCAGGTAGATCACCGGGACCTGCACGATGGCCAGAATCCCGACCGCCCGCGTCACCACGCGGGTGCGCGCGGGCCCGCCCCGCCGGAACGCGTACGCCGCGGCCACCGACGCCAGCGCCACGCCCGCCTGCAGGTAGTCCAGGGCCCGCGCGAGCGGGTGCGCCCACTCGGCCCCGTCGTCCCAGCCGGCCCCGCCCCCGCCGGGGAAGACCCGCCAGACCCCCCACCACATCAGCACGCTGCCCACCAGCGCGAAGAACTGCACGAGCGCCGTCCACCGGCCCTGCGCCGCCGTCAGCTCCGCCTGGAACCCTGCCGCGACCTCACCCACGCCGCCGAACTCGGCCACCGCCTGGCGCCGGGCCTCCGCCTCCGGCATCCCCTCGGCGACCAGCGCCTCCGCCGCGTCCTCCAGCCCGTCGCGCACCTCGGCCACGAAGTCCCGCCGCACCCGCCGAGGCCCGTACAGGACCTCGTCCAGCTCGCGCACGAAGCCCCCGACCGCGTCCCCTCCCACGCCCGGAATCCTAATCGCCCCGCTTCCCCCGAGGAATCCCATACGCCCCGGATCCCGCAGGCCCCGGATCCCGTACGCCCTCGGATCCGTACGCCCTCGGATCCGTACGCCCTCGGATCCGTACGCCCCGGATCCCGCGGGCCACGCACGCGCCCGACGGCGGGTCATGCCGTCCGGGCGGGGACGCGGAGGCTCGGGCCGTACGGCACACGGCCGCCGGGCCCGGTCAGAGGCCGGGTTTGTTCTGGGGGGGTTGGGTGCCGGCCAGGTCGTCGGAGATGAGGAGGTCGCGGCGGATCCTGCGGGTGCGGTAGGCGGCGCGGCCGGCCATGTGGGCGGCGACGGGGACGGTGAGGAGCTGGAAGGCGGCTATGAGGACGAGCATGCAGATGTCGGCGGGGTCGCGCAGGCGCAGGCCGAGGCCGACGAGGACGAGGAGGAGGCCGAGGACCTGGGGCTTGGCGGCGGCGTGCATGCGGGTGAGGGTGTCGGGGAAGCGGAGCAGGCCCACGCCCGCGATGAGGCTGAGCAGGGATCCGAGGACGAGGCAGACTCCGGCCGCGGCGTCGAGGGCGCCGGTCACGTGGCGTTCCTGTCGGGGCGGGAGGCGAACCGGGCGACCGTGACGGAGCTGGTGAAGCCCAGGACGGACAGCACGATGAGGGTGGGGAGCGTGGTGTCGTGGCGGCCCACCGCGGCCTCCACGCTGACGGCGGCCATGACCACGGCGACCATGGCGTCGAGGGCGACGGCGCGGTCGAGCATGGACGGGCCGCGCGCCAGCCGGGCGACGGCCATGGTCGCGGCGGCGGTGAGCAGGAGCACGGCGACGGCGTAGAAGACGGTCACGAGCGTTCGACCCTCCGGAGATCGCTGGTGGAGCCGACGGCGCGGACGAGACGCCGCTCCAGGTCGCGCACCTGGCGGCGGACGCGTTCGATGCCCTCCTGGTCCGACACGTCGAGCGAGTGCACGTACAGGGTGCCGGTGGCGCGGCGCACCTCGATGATCACGCTGCCGGGCACCAGCGACAGCGCGAGCGCGATCAGGGTCAGCATCAGGTCCGAGCGGCTGCGCAGGTCCACGGCGACCACCGCGCAGGACGGCTCCCGGCCGAAGCGGAAGATCGCGCGGGTGACCTGGGCGCTCGCCTGGACCAGCTCGACGGCGAACCGGCCGAGGAAGCGCAGGCAGGCCAGCGGGCGCAGGTGCTGGCCCCGCTCGGGCGGGGGCTGGGGGAACAGCAGGGCCATGAGGACGACGAGCGCCGTGCCCGCGAGCACGTTCGCGACGCTGAGGTCGCCCCAGAGCAGCACCCAGATGATGACCATGCCCAGGGTGAACCCGGGCGTCATCGTGCCGCGCCGCGTGCGCCCGCTCACCGGCCGATCCCCGGGAACACGGCGTGGATGTAGGCGTCCTGCCGGAGCGACTCGGTGGCGGCGCGGTCGGCGTAGGCGATGAGCGGGCCGGCGAACGGGGTGAACGCCAGGCTCATCACGACCAGCGCGATCGTGGAGCCGAGCATCAGCCGGGGGAACCGCGCGGCCGTCACCGAGCTCTCGCCCAGCCCGGTGGTGTCGGTGCGCAGCTCCGGGCTCCGCGCCGCGTGCTCCTCGGGCCCGGGCGAGGAGACCACCGTGCCCGGCTCCGCGACCGGCCCCCGGGGCCTGCGCCAGAACGCCGCCCCCCACGCCCGGCTCACGGCGTACAGGGTGAGCAGGCTGGTCGCGATGGCCGCGCCCAGCAGGACGTACGCCGCGGGGGTGCCCATGATCGCGCCCGCCTGGAGCAGTCCCAGCTTGCCGAGGAACCCCGACATGGGCGGGATGCCGGCCAGATTGAGCGCCGGGACCAGGTACACCACCCCGATCAGCGGCGACACCCGCGCCAGGCCGCCCAGCCTGCCGAGGTTGGTGCTGCCGCCGCGGCGCTCGATGAGCCCGGTCACCAGGAAGAGCGTGGCCTGCACGGTGATGTGGTGGAACGCGTAGAAGATCGCGCCGGACATGCCGTCCACGGTCCCGAGGGCGACCCCGAAGATCATGTAGCCGATGTGGCTGACCAGCGTGAACGACAGCATGCGGCGGAGGTCGGCCTGCACGATCGCGCCGAGGATGCCGACGATCATCGTGAGGAACGCGCCGACCATGAGCAGCAGGCCGAGCCGGTCCCCGGGGAACAGCAGGGTCTGCGCGCGGATGATCGCGTACACGCCGACCTTGGTGAGCAGCCCGGCGAACGCGGCGGTCACCGGGGCCGGGGCGGTCGGGTAGGAGTCCGGCAGCCACATCGACAGCGGGAACACCGCCGCCTTGACCGCGAACGCCGTGATCAGCATGACGTGGAGGACCAGCGCGACGTCGGGCGGCAGCAGCGCGATCCGCACGGCGAGCTGCGCCATGTTCACCGTGCCCGTCGCCGCGTAGATCATCGCCACGGAGACCAGGAACGACAGCGACGACAGCATGCCCACGATCACGTACGTCGCGCCCGACCGGATGCGCGGGCCGGTGCCGCCCATGGTGATCAGCACGTAGCTGGCGACGAGCAGGATCTCGAAGCCGACGAACATGTTGAACAGGTCCCCGGCGAGGAACGCGTCGGAGACGCCGGCGACCAGGATCAGGAACGTCGGGTGGTAGACGGTCAGCGGGCCGGACGCGCCCTGGTCCACCGCGCCCTGGCCGATCGAGTAGATCAGGATGCACAGCACCACCGTGGACGTGATGACCAGCATCATCGCCGACAGCCGGTCGGCGACCATGGTGATGCCGACGCCCGGGGAGAACCCGCCGAGCGTGAGGACCAGCGGCCCGTCGCGGTCGTCCGCGGCGAAGAGCAGGGCGATCTCGGTGAGGAGCGTGACGATGGTCACGACGACGCTGATCAGCCCCTGCAGCCGGTTGCCGCGCGGCCCGATGATGAACTTCACCCCGGCGGCGAGCAGCGGCAGCACCACGGGGAGCGGGATCAGGTACTCGACCTTCACAGCTCCTCCTCGTCCTCGACGTCCTCGGCCCGCGCCTGGTGGACGCGCGACTCCCGGATGTGCCTGCGCAGCTCGCGCCGGGCCGCGCGCCACTCCCAGAACATGGCCCGGCGCGCCTCCCGCTCCCGGCGGCGCTGCCAGCGCATCTTGTCGCGCAGGTCGCGCTCGGCGGCGGCGATCCGGCGCTCGTGGCGGGCGTACTCCGACAGGGCCTCCAGCCGGTCCCGCTCCGCGCTCTCGCGGGTCTCCGGGTCGTCCGAGGGCGCCGCCTCGACGCGCTCCACGCGCTCGCGGGCCTCGGCGAGCAGCCGCTCCAGCTCCGCCCGCCGTTCGCGCTCCTCGGCGCGCACCTCCTCGAAACGCCGCCGCAGGCCCTCGCGCCGTTCCGCCGACCGCCGCCGGAACCGCTCGCGTTCCTCGCGCAGCAGCTCGCGGACCTCCGCGCGCTCGGTCCTGGTGACGATGCGCCGGTCCTCGACGTCGTCGGGCACCTCGTCGTCCCCGAAGAGCTGCCAGCCCCGGTACGCCATTGCCAGCAGGAACGAGGTCATGCCCATCGTGATCACGATGGCGGTGAGGATCATGGCCTGGGGGAGCGGGTCGGACATCCGGTCCGGCGGTGTCACCCCCAGCACGGGCGCGCCCCCGCCGGGCCCGCCCGCGGCCAGGAGCAGCAGGTTCCCGGCGTTGCCCAGGATCACCATGCCCATGATCACCCGGGTCAGGATCCGGTCCAGGATCAGGTGCACCCCGGCGGCGGCCAGCACCCCGGCGGTCACGAGCAGCACGAGGGAGGTCGTCATACGACCGTCTCCTCGCGGCGTTCCCCGGGCCGGGCCTCGCGCTCGACCTGCCCGTCGATGCCCGCGCCCAGGCTGCGCAGGATGTCCAGGACGAGCCCGGTCACCAGCAGGTAGACGCCGAGGTCGAAGAACAGCGAGGACGACAGGTGCACCTTGCCCAGCAGCGGGACGGCCCCCTCCCACACGCCCAGGGTCAGCACGGACCCGCCGAACAGCAGCCCGGCCAGGCCGGTCAGGCAGGACAGGGCCAGGCCCAGGCCGATCAGCAGCCCGGGGCCGACCGGGGCCGCCTCCGACAGCTCGTACCGCCCGCCCGCCAGATACCGGATGACCAGCCCGAAGCCCGCCACGATCGCCGCCGCGAAGCCCCCGCCGGGGCTGCTCCCGGCACTGAACAGCAGGTACAGCGAGAGCAGGATGATCGGGGGGAACACCAGCCGGGCGACCACCTCGAAGATCAGGGAGCGCCGCTCGTCGGCCAGGGTCTCGCTGCCCCGCAGCCACGGCCGCTCGGGCCGGTCGGCCTTGGCCTGGCTCCACTCCGGCGGCGGCTCCTCCTCGTCGCCCTCCGGGGACCAGGCCCACACGTTCCGCGGCGAGGTCTCGGCGGCCGGGTCGGGCAGGTGCCGCGGCGCGCGGTGCCGCAGGAAGATCAGGCTGGTGAGCCCGGCCGCCGCGATGCCCAGCACCGCGCTCTCGCCCAGCGTGTCCCACGACCGGATCTCGACGATCAGGGCACTGATGATGTTGTGCTCATGCAGGTCGGCCACGGTCTTGGGGAACACCACCGAGACCGGGGGCAGCGACCGCGCCCCGGTCGCGAGCACGCCCACCACGACCACCACCACCCCGACCGCCACCGCGATCACCGAGTGGGTCACGCGGCGCACGGGCGAGAGCTTCTCGGTGAAGTGAACCGGCAGCCGCCGCAGCACCAGGATGAAGATCACCAGGCTGAGGGTCTCGACGAGGAACTGCGTCAGCGCCAGGTCCGGCGCCCCGTGGAGCACGAACAGCATCGCCGTGCCGTACCCGGTGACGCCGACGAGCACGACGGTGGTGAGCCGCCGCCGGGCCCGCAGCGCCAGCGCCGCCCCGACGATCACGAAGCCCGCGGGCACGAGCTGGGCCGGGGCGTCCCACACGTGCGCGATCGCCGGCGGCCACGGCGAGCCCAGCAGCAGCGCGCCGGTGACGAGCACGATCGCGGTGACCAGGATGACGCCGAGGTACGACGGGAGTGAGCCGCGCTGGGTGTACCCGGTGATCTGGAGGGCGGCCCGGTCCACCCGGTACAGCAGGTCGCGGTACACCTCCTGCCCGTCCGCGAGCGCGAGCCGCGCCCCCAGCCGGGCCACCGGCTCCCGCGCCAGGAACAGCCCCGTCCCGGCGGCGATCACGAGCAGCGTCAGCGCGAGCGGGACGCCCACGCCGTGCCACAGCGCCAGCCCCTCCACCGGCCGGTCGCCCTCGGGGAAGGTCCGGGCGTACGGCGTGAGCGCCGCGTTCAGCGGGCCCGCCACCAGCCCGGCGACGAGCCCGGCCAGGGACAGGACCACGGGCGCGGCGAGGAACAGCGGGCCGGGGCGGTGGACCTCGCGCGGCTCGGCCCCCGGCTTGGGCGCGAACGCCCCCCACAGGTAGCGGGCGCTGTAGGCGAACGTGAGCACCGACCCGGCCACCAGCGCCGCGAGGGTCACCGTGGCCGTCGTGCCGTCGTGGGTGTAGGCGGTGAACGCCGCCTCCTTGGCGACGAAGCCCAGCAGCGGCGGCAGCCCGGCCATCGAGGCCGCGGCGAGCACGGAGGCCCAGAACGGCACCGGCAGCTCGCGCCGCAGCCCCGTCAGCCTCCGCAGGTCGCGGGTCCCGGTGGCGTGGTCGATGATCCCGGTGACCAGGAACAGCGTGGACTTGAACAGCGCGTGCGCGAGCAGCAGCGCGACGCCCGCCAGCGCCGCCTCCCGGGTGCCGGTGGCCACCAGCGTGGTCAGGAACCCGAGCTGGCTCACCGTCCCGTACGCCAGCACCAGCTTCAGGTCGGTCTCCCGCAGCGCCCGCCACCCGGCCAGCACCATCGTGAGCGCGCCGAGCGCCATCGCCGTGACGCGCCAGGCGGCCACGTCGTGGAACGCCGGGGACAGCCGCGCGACCAGGTAGACCCCGGCCTTGACCATCGCCGCGGCGTGCAGGTACGCGCTGACCGGGGTGGGCGCGGTCATGGCCGACGGCAGCCACACGCTGAACGGCAGGATCGCCGACTTCGACAGCGCCCCCACGAGGATGAGCACCAGCGCGGCGGTCACCTCGGGCCCGCGCGGCGGCTGGGTCACGATCACCGAGAGCCGCCACGTCTCGGCGACCGTGCTCAGCATGACCAGCCCGAGCAGCATGACCAGGCCGCCGAACGTGGTCACGAGCAGGGCCTGGAGCGCCGAGCGCCGGGCCTCGAGCCGCCCCCCGTCCTGCCCGATCAGCAGGTACGAGAAGACCGTGGTCAGCTCCCAGAAGACGTAGAGCAGCACCAGGTCGTCGGCGAGCACCAGCCCGAGCATCGACGCCGCGAACGCCAGGAAGTACCCGGCGAACCTCGGCAGGCCCTCCTCGCCCGCCTCGAAGTACCGCGAGCAGTACAGCACCACCAGCCCGCCGACCCCGGTGACCAGGGCCGCCATCAGCAGCGACAGCGCGTCCAGCCGGAAGGCCAGGTTCAGGTTGTACGACGGCACCCAGTGGATCAGGTCGAGCCCGCGCCGGGTCGCGAGCAGCCAGCAGAGCGCGGCGAACAGCGGCACGGACAACAGCACGAAGGCGTTCCGCCCGATGGACCGCACGACCCAGGGTGCGGCGAGCGCCACGACGAAGAGCGCGGCGACGAGTGCCGTCACGCGTCACCTTCCCCCCGGTAAGGCCCCACCCGTCCCCGGCGAGTCTAAAGATCAGGCCCTCTCACCTGCGCTTTCCCACGCCGCCCGGGCCCAAATCCGTTGCCGGGCGCCCGCCGGGCCCACGCCGTACGGCGAGCGCGGGCGTCCCGGAGACGCGCACAGGCGGCGGCGCACGGCGAGCGGCGCGCACGGCGAGCGGCGCGCACGGCGAGCGGCGCGCACGGCGAGCGGCGCGCACGGCGAGCGGCGCGCACGGCGAGCGGCGCGCACGGCGAGCGGCGCGCACGGCGAGCGGCGCGCACGGCGAGCGGCGCGCACGGCGAGCGGCGCGCACGGCGAGCGGCGCGCACGGCGAGCGGCGCGCACGGCGAGCGGCGCGCACGGCGAGCGGCGCGCACGGCGAGCGGCGCGCACGGCGAGCGGCGCGCACGGCGAGCGGCGCGCACGGCGAGCGGCGCGCACGGCGAGCGGCGCGCACGGCGAGCGGCGCGCACGGCGAGCGGCGCGCACGGCGAGCGGCGCGCACGGCGAGCGGCGCGCACGGCGAGCGGCGCGCACGGCGAGCGGCGCGCACGGCCAGCGGCGCGCACGGCGAGGACCGCCGCGCGCTGCACCGCGCTCAGGAAAGGGGAGGGATCAGTCCCCGGCGACCGAGAAGAAACCGTCGGCGACGAGGGGGCGGAGGGCGGCTGGGGCGCGGTCGCGGAGCGCGGCCTCGTCCTCCCCGGTGAGCTGGGCGATCGCGGACAGCAGCGGCCCGAGCGGCATCGTGCCGTCGCAGACCCCCGCGAGCGCCGCCTCGACCGTCCCCACCTGGGCGGACCGCATCAGCCCCCGCGTCTGGCGCAGCACGATCCGCTCGGGGTCCTCGGCCCCGGGCGGTCCCACGCGCTCCTCGACGAGGCCGTCCGCGGCGCGCAGCACCACCGAGTCCCAGGACTCCACGCGCTCGGCGGTGGTGAACGCGCCGAACACGTCCCCGGCGTACGCCCCGACGGGCAGCTCGACGCGGTGCCGCAGTTCCTCGACCCGGACCACCGGCCGTTGCGCCCCGGAGGCGTGCAGGCTGATCCAGCCGAAGCCGATCCCGGTGACGCCGAGCGAGTCGAACCAGCCGAGCCAGGAGTCGTACAGCTCCGTGTAGCGCGCGGTCCCGGCCTCGACCGAGTCGCGCAGCCACAGCTCGACGTATTCGGCGGGGTCCTGCACGTCGCGCTGCACGACCCAGCCGTCACACCCGGTGCCGGCCAGCCAGCCGCCCACCCGGTCCTGCCAGGGCTCCGCGTCCGTGTGCAGCCAGTTCGCCAGCAGGTGGCACCAGCCGTCCGGCTCCAGGTGGCCGGGCGCGCCCCGCACCAGCTCGGCGCACACGTCATCGCCGTTCAGCCCCGACTCCCGGTACGTGAACCGCCCGCGCGGCGAGATCACGAAGGGCGGGTTCGACACCACCAGGTCGAACCGCCGCCCCGCCACCGGCTCGAACAGCGAGCCCTCCGCCGTCTCCACGTTCGCGACGCCCGAGAGCGCGAAGCTCAGCGCGGACAGCTCCAGCGCGCGAGGGTTCACGTCGGTCGCGGTGACGGCCCCGGCCCGCCGGGACAGGTGCAGCGCCTGCACCCCGCAGCCGGTGCCGAGGTCGAGCGCGGTCTCCACGCCGTGCCGTACGGCGAGCTGCGCCAGGTTGGCCGACGCGCCGCCCGCGCCGACCACGTGGTCGGGCCGCAGGGCGGGGTCGCCGGGCCGTACCTTGAGGTCGGACACCAGGTAGAACGTCTCGTCGCCGTCCTCCCACGGCTGGATGTGCACCGCCGCGCGGACCTCGTCCCCGGCCACGGTCACCAGGCCCGGCGGGAGGTCGCCGAGCACCCGCCGGGCGTCGGCCGCGCCCACCGGGACCTGCAGCCACCACAGGCGGATCAGCACGCCCAGCGGGTCGAGGTCGGCCGTGGCGCGCAGCGCGGGGACGATCTCCTCCCTGGACAGGGCGGTCGCGGCGGCGTCGCCCAGGCGCCGCCGTACGCCGTCGATGGTGTAGTCGCAGGCGAGGAAGGTCTCGCGGAGTCGTTCGAGCACGAAGCCTATTCTCAGCGAGGATCAAACCGAGTAGCGTTCGGTTTCATGCACCTCGGAGCCGTCGCAGCGCAGACGCCCGACAGGCCGGCCGTGATCATGGCGGGTTCTGGGCGCGTCATCACCTACCGTGAGCTGGACGAGGAGTCGAACCGGCTCGCCCGGCTGCTTCACGCCGAGGGCCTGCGCCCCGGCGACCACATCGCGTTCATGCTGGAGAACCATCCGCTGTTCCTGGCCGTCGCGTGGGCGGCGCAACGGTCGGGGCTCTACTACACGGCGATCAGCCCGCGCCTGCAGGCCGACGAGCTGGCCTACATCGTGGACAACTGCGAGGCCAAGGTCTTCGTCTCCTCGGCCGCGCTCGCCGGCGTCGCCACCTCGATCACCGCCGGCACGCCCCGGGTCGCCCGCCGGCTCATGCTGGACGGCGTCGCGGAGGGGTTCGACTCCTACGAGAAGGCCGTGTCCGCGCACCCCGGCGAGCCGCTTCCGGACGAGTGCGAGGGCGTGGACATGCTGTACTCCTCCGGCACCACCGGGCGGCCGAAGGGGGTCAAGCCCACGCTGTCCAGGGCCCCGATGGGCACGCCCGGCCCGCTGCTCCAGCTCATCCAGTTCCTCTTCGACCCCGCGCCCGGCTCGGTGTACCTCTCGCCGGCGCCGCTCTACCACGCCGCGCCGCTGCGGTACTGCATGACGTTCCAGCGGCTCGGCGCGACCATCGTCGTCATGGAGAGGTTCGACGCCGAGGGCGCGCTCGCCGCGATCGAGCGGTACGGCGTCACGCACAGCCAGTGGGTGCCGACGCACTTCATCCGCATGCTCAAGCTGCCGGAGGAGACGCGGCGGAAGCACGACCTGTCGAGCCTGCGGTACGCCATCCACGCCGCCGCGCCGTGCCCGATCCCGGTCAAGCGGGCCATGCTCGACTGGTGGGGGCCGGTGGTGCACGAGTACTACGCCGGGACGGAGGGCAACGGCTTCCTGTACGCGGGGCCGCGGGACTGGCTCGCGCACCCGGGCACGGTCGGCCGGCCGCTGCTCGGCGTGGTGCACATCCTGGACGAGAACGGCGACGAGCTGCCCCCGGGCGAGCACGGCACGGTCTACTTCTCCGACGGGCCGCGCTTCGAGTACCACGGCGACCCGCGCAAGACCGCGGACTCGCTGGACCCCAAGGGCCGGGGCTGGTCCACCCTCGGCGACATCGGGTACCTCGACGAGGAGGGCTTCCTCTACCTCACCGACCGCAGGTCGTACATGATCATCTCGGGCGGGGTGAACATCTACCCGCAGGAGGCCGAGAACGTGCTCGCCGTGCACCCCAAGGTGGCGGACGTGGCCGTGCTCGGCGTGCCGCACCCGGAGATGGGCGAGGAGGTCAAGGCCGTCGTCCAGCCGGCGTCCCCCGGCGAGGCGGGGCCGGAGCTGGAAGCGGAGCTGATCGCGTACTGCCGGGAGAGGCTCGCGCACTACAAGTGCCCGCGCTCGGTGGACTTCCGCGACGAGCTGCCCCGGCACCCCACGGGTAAGCTCTACAAGCGGCTCCTCAAGGCGGAGTACTGGGGGACCTAGTTCCGGTGTGAGGGGTTTGTTCCCGTACGGCTTGGCAAGTCTGCGCCGTCGTCCTGGGAGACGCGGGAGGGTGTTCGGCAGGTTACGCCAAATTCGCCGGAAAGTTGCGAAATCGTCGAAACCCACCCATACGCTCCCGACCATGCGTCTTCTCTCCCGGGCGGCGGCCGCCCTCACCACGGCGGGTCTCGCCGTGGGCGGCCTCGTCTCCCTCAACCTCGCCCCGGCCTCCGCCGAGCCGGGCGCCGTCGTCATCAGCCAGGTGTACGGCGGAGGCGGCAACTCCGGCGCCCCCTACACCCACGACTTCGTCGAGCTCTTCAACCGGGGCTCCGCCCCGGTGTCGCTGGCTGGCTGGACCGTCCAGTACACCAGCGCCGCCGGCACCGGGCACTTCGCGGCCAACAAGGTCGCGCTGTCCGGCACCGTCGCGCCCGGCGGATACCACCTCGTCCAGCTCGGCGCCGGCGCCGGCAACGGCGCCGCCCTGCCCGCCCCCGACACCACGGGCGGCATCGCGATGGGCGGCACCGGTGGCAAGGTCGCCCTCGTCGGCTCCGCGGACGGCCTGGCCTGCAACGGCAGGTCCGCGCCGTGCACCCCCGAGCAGCTCGCCCAGATCCGCGACCTCGTGGCGTACGGCTCCGCCGACTTCTACGAGGGCACCGGCCCGGCCCCCGCCCTGTCGAACACGACGGCGGGCCTGCGCAAGGGCGGCGGCTGCGCCGACACCGACGACAACGCGGCCGACGTCGAGGCCGGCGCCCCCGCGCCGCGCAACTCCGCCTCCCCGGCCGCCCCGTGCGGCGGCTCCACCCCGGACCCGACCCCCACGGCGACGGCCACCCCGACCCCGACGCCGTCCCCCACGGCCTCGCCGGACTGCGACACCCCGGTCACGCACCAGATCGCCGAGGTCCAGGGCACGGGCGACGCGAGCCCGCTGGCCGGCAAGGCCGTCCGGGTCGAGGGCGTCGTCACCGCCGACTTCCAGGCCCCCGGGCAGCTCAACGGCTTCTACGTGCAGGACGACACCCCCGACGCGGACCCCAGGACCTCCGAGGGCCTGTTCGTCCACGCCCCGGCCTCCGCGGGCGATGTCAAGCCCGGTGACCGCGTGCGCGTCTCCGGCACGGTCAAGGAGTACGAGGGCCTGACCGAGGTGACCTCCGTCAGCGACCTCGACGTCTGCGGCACCGGCTCCGTCCGCCCCCTGGCGTACAAGCTGCCCCGGCCCGAGGGCGTCACGTTCGAGCCGGTCGAGGGCATGCTCACGACCTTCCGCGAGCCGCTGACGGTCACCGACCACTACCGCCTCGGGCAGTACGGCGAGATCGCCGTCTCCTCCGAGGGCCGGGTCTTCCAGCCGACCGACCGCGAGGGCGTCTCCAAGGAGCTCAACGCCCGCCGTACCCTCGTCATCGACGACGCCGCGCCCGGCACGTTCCCGGCGACGATCCCGCACACGACCCCGCGCGTGGTCCGCCTCGGCGACACCACCCTCGGCGTGACCGGCGTGATGAGCGAGTTCAAGGGGCACCGCCTGCTGCCCACCAAGCGCGTGGACTTCCTGCGCACCAACCCGCGCCTGCCCGCCCCGCTGCCGCTGTTCGGCAACGTCAAGGTGGCCGGCTTCAACACGCTCAACTGGTTCACCACCGACAACCCGCCCGGGCGCGGCGCCAACAACGCCGCCGAGCGGGAGCGCCAGCTCGCCAAGCTGGTCGCGGCGATCAAGGGCCTGAACGCCGACGTCGTCGGCCTCATGGAGGTCGAGAACAACGGCGACACCGCGCTGAACGCCCTCGTCGAGGCCGTCAACGCGAAGCTGGGCGCGGGCACCTACAAGGGGATCACGCACCCGCTCCCGGGCACCGACCAGATCAAGGTCGCGATGATGTACAAGCCGGCCAAGGTCTCCCCGGTCGGCGCGGCGATCTCCGACCCGAACCCGGTCTACAGCCGCCCGCCGCTCGCCCAGACGTTCCAGCGCGCCGGCGGCAGCGAGCCGTTCACCCTGATCGTCAACCACTTCAAGTCCAAGGGCTGCGGCGACGCGACCGGCCCCGACGCCGACCACGGCCAGGGCTGCTGGAACGCCACCCGCGTCAAGCAGGCCGAGGCGATCAACGCCTTCATCGCCGGGAAGAAGCTGCCCAACCCGATGGTCCTCGGCGACCTCAACGCCTACGGCGAGGAGGACCCGATCAAGACCCTGGAGAAGGCCGGCCTGCGCAGCGTCACCAAGCGCTTCGTCCCGGCGCCCCTCCGGTACAGCTACCTGTTCCAGGGCCAGCTCGGCGAGCTCGACCACGCCCTCACCGGCGGGAACCTGAGCGCCCGCGTCACCGGCGCGACGATCTGGCACATCAACAGCGACGAGACCGCCTTCCAGGATTACAACATCTACAAGGACGACAAGCAGCCGGACTTCTACACCCCGGACGCCTTCCGCTCCTCCGACCACGACCCGGTCCTGATCGCGCTGAACCTGCGCCGCCGCTGACCGGACCCGCCATCCCGTACGGCCCCCGCCCCGTGGCGGGGGCCGTACCCATCCATATTCCAGGAAGACCGATGGGGCGGCGTTGATGTGCCACGGGGCCCGGGGATGTTCAGGGGGGACCGGTCGGGGTATGCGGGGCGGTTGACCGTTCCCTCCGACGGTGGAAGTCGCCATGGAACTCAAGATTCTGAACCCCCAGCCCAGGTACCGCATGGTGCCGTTCCAGGAGCCGTCCCCCAACGGCTACATCCACCTCGCCGCCGCCGTACGGCCGCCGTCCGGGCGGGTGCCGCGCCCCGGGACGGGGGCGGGGAAGCAGGCGCTGCTGGCCCGGCTCAAGACCCTGGCGCACGACCTCGACGACCTCGGCGACGTCGTCAAGGCGACCGTCTACCGCGCGGTCGTCATCCCGCCCGTCGTCACCGGCTACGCCCGCATCGCCGCCGCCCGCCCCGCCCGGTACGACGTGGTCGTGCTGGTCGAGACGGCCACGCCGGACGTGATCGGCGCGGTCGAGGACAGCGAGCCGTACCGCCAGATGCTCCAGGCGGTGCAGGGCGTCACCAAGGACGTGCACGTCATGAACGCGCGGTGCGCCCGCCGCCTCGGCGACGTGGACAAGAACCGGCAGGGCCTGTTCCTGTTCAACTACTTCGTGGCCGAGGACCCCGGCGTCGCGCTGGAGCTGTGGGAGCACCTGGCCGGCTGGTTCGTGGTCGAGACCGGCCTGGACAACTCCACCCTGCTCCAGCCGATCGGGGAGTCCGCCTACACCTTCGTCAACCACGCGCGCTGGGACGTGAGCTTCCCGCGCTTCGCCGCGCGCGCCTTCGCCAAGCCGAGCTTCCGCTCCTACGTCTCGGCCAACCTCCTGCTCAACCGCACCGGCTCCATGCCGGCCTTCTACCGCCTGGCCTGATCACGGTCGTACGGCCCGCGCCCGCTCTGGCGCGGGCCGTACGGCGGATCAGTCCTCGACCATGTCGTCGAACTCGCCGTCCTTGACGCCGAGGGTGAAGGCCTCCCATTCGCTGGGGGTGAAGGCGAGGACGGGGCCGTCGGGGTTCTTGGAGTCGCGCATCAGGTAGAGGTATTCGGCGTCGGCCTTGTGTGGGATGTCCACCTCCCCGGCCGCCACCCGCGTCACCTCGACGCAATCCCCGCCCGTGGAACCGCTGCGCCGGGACTTGCGCCAGACCGTGCCATCTGCGTCCATGCCTTCTCCATCTCGCGGAGCAGGTCGACGCTCGCCTTGGCCGGAAGCGCGACGGCCCGGATGGCGTCGAACCTGACGTTGGCTGCTGCTACGTCCTCATCTCGGTCGGTCACGGTGCCGCCGAAGGGACCCTCAGAGTAGACGCTATCGCGCCCGTTGTCGCCGCGGCGCGTGGCGAGCGCGAACGGCCCGGGAAGCCCCGCGTGGGCTCCCGTGTCGAACGGGATGAGCTGGATCGTCAGCCGGGGTCTCACGGCGGCCTCGACGAGGGCGGCGAGCTGACCGGCCATGACGGCGGCCGACCCGACCGGGCGGAGGAGCGCCGCCTCGTCGATCAGGGCGGTGAAGATGGGGGCGTCGCCGCCGGAGAGGATGTCCTGCCGCTCCAGGCGTGCCTGGGTCAGCCTCTCCACCTCCTCGGCCGACTTGTCCGATTCCACGCTGAAGAGCGCGTGGGCGTACTCGTAGGTCTGGAGGAGCCCGGGGACGACGAGGGGCTGCCAGGAGCGCAGCCGGTAGGCCTCCTGTTCGATCTCGAACCAGGAGCGGAACCAGGCGGGGTAGGCGGCGGCGCGGGTGCGTTCCCAGAGGCGGGTGAGCGCGCCGCCGGTCTGGAGGACCCGGTCGCAGTGGTCGACGAACGTGGAGTCGGGGGCGCGGCGCGCCGTCTCGACGTGGCCGACCTGGCTGGAGGAGTAGCCGATGCGGGCGGCCAACTGCTCCTGGGACATCTCCGCCTGCTGGCGCCAGATCCGCAGCTCCTCGCCGAACCAGCGCAGGTGATTATCGCTTTTGGGCATGACTCACCTTCCGGTAAGAGCGCTTTTCCGATACGCGGAAACTACATCTCGCCTACGGGAAAGGGGGGTGGAAATGGAGGGGGATGGAGTTATGGAGTGTGTGCGGAGCGTATCGCGGGCGTGGTCATATGGCCACACGAAGGGAAACGCGAACGATTCGAGGTGGTGGGGCCGATGGCCGGGGAAGAGCTCGTCGCGCATCTGAGGAGGCTGGGCGACGAGGTCGCCGAATTCGGGTTGCGGGCGCGCGTGTGCGCCGAGCGGAATGGCTGGCCCTATCTGCGGGTGGTCAACCCCGAGGCGGAGACCATGGCCGAGAACGTGAGCTGCGCGACCGGCGCGTACGTCTGGAGCTGGGGCGACCGGATCGGCCCGGTGGGGAACCCGCGCCGCGTCGCGCTGGTCATCGCCCGCGTTCTCGCCGTACGGGAGGACGCCCCCGGCTGAACCCGGCGACCCGGGTACGGCGGGCGTCCGGAGCCGGGGCGCCCCGCCGTACCCGGGATCGCCGATTCCGGCGGTCCGGTTTTCGGCTTCCGTCAGTTGTATGCCGTAAGGTCTACCCCTGTCCGCGTATATGCGTAGGCCGACCTATGCCGTGAGGATGATGCGCGAATTCGAGGGGACGCCGCCTCCGAAATCGGTGGTGCGGCGCGTGTCGGGGTGGATCGGCGATCACTGGCAGCTCGCGGACGCCCTCCTGGCGGCGGGGGTCTGCGTCTTCCTGCTGATTCACGTGCCGTATTCCGGGCACAGCATCACCGCGCGCGTGCCCTGGAGCTTCCTCGGCGACCTGGCGGCGTACGCCAGCCTGGCGCTGCGGCGGAGGTACCCCATCCCGGTGCTCGTGCTCGTCTGGGGGCTGTGGCTGGCGAGCGGCCGGTGGGACGTGTGGACGGAGTTCAACGGGACCTGGGCCGAGCTGGGCACCCCGACCGCGCTCATGTACACGCTCTACACCGCCGCCAACTGGTCCGGCTCACGGTGGAGCCAGGTGGTGCTGGCGGCCACGCTCGCGCCCGCGCTGGTGGCGCTCGCGCAGGCGGCCGGGGTGGAGACGCCCGCGTTCGTGCCACCGCCGAACCCGCCCCAGTCCTACCCGCTGTCGTTCCTGCTCTGCGCGGGGGTGTGGGGCGTGGGCCGGGCGCTGCGGATCCAGCGGGCCGCCGCCGAGAGCGCGCGGGAGAACCACGCTCAGGCCGTACTCGCCGAGGAGCGAGTGCGGATCGCCCGCGAGCTGCACGACATCGTCGCCCACAACGTCAGCGCCATGGTCATCCAGTCGGCGGCGGCCTCGGCCGCGCTGCGGTCCCGGGACGAGGCCGAGGCCGCGGTCGCGCTCAAGGCGATCGGGTCGCTGGGCACGACGGCGCTGGACGAGCTGCGCATGCTCCTCGGGGTGCTGCGCGACGCGCCGGTCGATTCGCGGCCGGGGATCGAGGCGATAACCGACCTCGCCGACCGCCTGCCATTGGATGTGCGATTGAATATAGAACCGCCTCCCCGGGAGATCCCCGAGGAGGCCGCCCTGACGGCCTACCGCATCGTCCAGGAAGCTCTGACCAACACGCTCAAGCATGCTGGGAAGGACGCGACCGCCACCGTGCAGCTCAGCTACACAGACAAGGGCCTGGCCGTCGAGGTGGCCGACGACGGCGGCCGCAACCGGCCGGACCGCCCGAGGCTCCCCGGAGCGGGGCACGGCCTCGCGGGCATCCGCGAACGCGCCGAGACGCTCGGCGGCGTCGTCGAGGCGGCACCGCTGCGGCCCCGCGGGTTCCGGGTGAGGGCGCTGGTGCCGTGGACGTGATCCGTGTCGTCCTGGTGGACGACCAGGAACTCGTGCGCACGGGTTTCCGCCTCGTGCTGCGCGGCGCCGAGGGCGTCGAGGTCGTCGGCGAGGCCGCGGACGGCCGGCGCGCGCTCGACCTGCTGGAGACCGTCGAGGCCGACGTCGTGGTCATGGACGTGCGCATGCCGGAGATGGACGGCCTGGAGGCGACCCGCCGCCTCTGCGCGCGCGGCCCGCTGCCCAAGGTGCTCATCCTGACGACGTTCGACCTGGACGAGTACGTCTTCGACGCGCTCAAGGCCGGGGCGAGCGGCTTCCTGCTCAAGGACACCGCCGCGCACTCCCTCATCGAGGCGATCCGCGTCGTGCACGCGGGCGACTCGGTGATCGCGCCCTCCGTCACGCGCCGGCTCATCACCCGCTTCATCCCGCGCCTGCCCGGCCGGGACGACGCCCCGGACGAGCGTGCGTCCCGGCTGAGCCCCCGCGAGCGCGAGGTCCTGGCCGAGATCGCCGCGGGCCTGTCCAACGCGGAGATAGCCGAGCGGATGTACCTCTCGGAAGGCACGGTCCGCACCCACGTGAGCCGGATCCTGAGCAAGCTGGGCCTGCGGGACCGGGTCCAGGCGGTGGTCTTCGCCTACGAGAACGGCCTGACGCAGCCGGGGTGACCGGGCCCGCCGCGCCGGCGCCGCGACGGCCTCGCGCCCGGCACTTCCGGATCCGGGGGTACGGCGGGCCGTCGCGGGAGCCGGTAAAGCCGGTAAAGCCGGTAAAGCCGGCGTCAGCCGTACCGGCCGGGCGTTGACCCGGCGGCCGGGGGACGGCGAAGATCTCTCCTCGGGACGGTAATCGGGCCCGCCGCGGGGAATCCCTGGATCGAAGGGCGTGTTGGAGGGGGCATGGCGACAATCGAGGTAACCGAGCAGAACTTCGATCAGGTGGCGGACGAGGGCATCGTCCTGCTCGACTTCTGGGCGGCCTGGTGCGGCCCGTGCCGGATGTTCGGGCCCATCTTCGAGAAGGCCTCGGAGAAGCACACCGACGTGAAGTTCGGCAAGATCGACACCGAGGCGCAGCAGGCGCTGGCGGCCGGGTTCGAGATCACCTCGATCCCCACGGTGATGGCGATCCGCGACGGCATCGTGGTCTACGCCCAGCCGGGCGCGCTTCCGGCCGAGGCCCTGGAGGACCTGATCGGCCAGGTCCGCGCGCTGGACATGGACGCGATCCGCGAGGAGATCCGCAAGGACATGGCGGCCAACGACCCCACCGGCTCCGCCAACCCCGACACCCGGCAGTGACACCGCCGGCGACCTGACGACTTCCCGGGCCGCCCTCGCCCGACCGGCGAGGAAGCGGCCCGCCGTCGTTCATGGCGCCGCCCGTCCAGCCGCGAGCCGGGCCGCCGTGAGGCGTCGCGCCCGCCGTTCAACCTCGCGCCAGCCGTACAACCTCGCGCCGGCTGTTCAGCACCCGCTCCGGGTCGTCAGACGGGGCCGTCAGACGTCGCGACCCGGCCCGTCCGTGGACGGGCGCTCGGCGGTCGCGGGGGAGGGGCCGGCGGAGGCGTCGAACGCCGCCTGTCCGGCGCGCCGGGACTCGATCTCGCGCGGCGTGTCCTCCTCGTCCCGTCCCGCGGCGGACGGCTCGTCCGTACGGCGGGGCTTGGCCGGGGCCAGCTCGCCGGTGCCGGTGAAGGCGCTGGTGATCGTCTGGAGGGCGGAGGTGACCTCGCCCGGGATGACCCAGAACGTGTTCCCCTGGCTCTCGGCGATCTTCGGCAGGGTCTGGAGGTACTGGTAGGCCAGGACGCCGGGGTCGGCCTCGTTCTCGTGGACGGCCTGGAAGACGTTCTCGATGGCCTTGGCCTGGCCCTCCGCGCGCAGGATCGCCGCCTGGCGCTCGCCCTCGGCGGTCAGGATCGCGCTCTGCTTCTCGCCCTCGGCGGTGAGGATCTTGGCCTGGCGCTGGCCCTCGGCCGTGAGGATCGCGGCGCGCTTGTCCCGCTCGGCGCGCATCTGCTTCTCCATGGCCTCCTTTATCGTCGCCGGCGGGTCGATGGCCTTGATCTCCACCCGGTTGACGCGCAGGCCCCACTTGCCGGTGGCCTCGTCGAGCACGCCCCGCAGCAGGCTGTTGATCTGGTCGCGCGAGGTCAGCGTCTTCTCCAGGTCCAGCCCGCCGACCACGTTGCGCAGCGTCGTGACCGTGAGCTGCTCGACCGCCTGGATGTAGTTGGCGATCTCGTAGGAGGCCGCGCGCGGGTCGGTGACCTGGAAGTACAGCACCGTGTCGATGTTGACGACGAGGTTGTCCTCGGTGATCACCGGCTGCGGGCGGAACGAGACCACCTGCTCGCGCAGGTCGATCAGCGGGCGCACCCGGTCGATGTACGGGATGACGAAGTTCAGGCCGGGCGTCAGCGTGCGCTGGTAACGGCCCAGGCGCTCCACGTTGGCGGCGCGCGCCTGCGGAACGATGCGCACGGTGCGCAGGACCGTGATGATCACGATCAGCGCGGCGACGATTCCGGCGACCAGGCCGGCGATCTCCATGACTACTCCCGCGGGTAGACGAGGGCCGTGGCGCCCTCGATCTCCATGATGTCCACGGTCGCCCCCGGCGGGATCACCAGGGTCTCGTCGTAGGCGCGCGCGGACCACTCCTCGCCGCCGATGCGCACGCGCCCGGAGCGGCCGGTGACCTCCTGGACGACGTACGCGCTGCGCCCGACCAGGGCCTGCACGCCGAACCGCTGCGCCTGCGGCTGCTGGAGGAACCGCTTGGTCAGCGGCCGCACCAGGATCAGCGCGGCCAGCGAGGCGACCGCGAACACGATCAGCTCGACGCCCACGCCGAGCCCGAGCGCCGCGACTCCCGCCGTGAGCAGCGCCGCCACGGCGAGCAGCCCGAGTGAGGCGGTCAGCGTGAACACCTCGGCGATGCCGAGCGCCGCCGCCACGATCAGCCAGATGATCCACGAGTCCATCGCATCGGCCTCCCGGAGCCCCTTGCCCCAACCGTATCTCCCGAAGGGCCCCGATGGTCAGAGGGACTTCCGCGACATCAAACCGTGACAGCGTCCGGTAAAAGCGGAAAGTGCCATCTATTACTGTGTAGCCATCGAAATCGCGCGCCTGGTCAGGCTGTTCACCGTACTGCTGGCGATCGCGCTCGGGGGGACGGTGATCGCGCCCGTGCCGGCGCACGCCGCCGGGCCGCGGGTCGTCCTGATCGGCGTGCCCGGGCTCGCCTGGGATGACATCACCCCCGAAGGCGCCCCGGCGCTGCACGCCCTGACGGCGTCGGCCTCGCCCGGCGGCATCTCCGCCCGCGCCGTCGCCAACCCCTCCTGCCCGGTCGACGGCTGGCTCACGATCTCCGCCGGGACGCTCGCCGACGGCGCCGACGCCTCCTGCCCCTCGCCCCGCGAACCCGGCCCCGACCTGCGCGTCCCCGGGTGGGACACGCTGCGTGCGGTCAACGGCGCGACCATCTGGAAGCCCCCGCTCGGCCGCCTGGCCGACGCCGTCGCCCGCGCGGGGGGCTGCGTCACCGCCGTGGGCCCCGGGGCCGCGCTCGCCGCCGCCGACTCCACCGGGCGCGTCGCCCGCTACGCCCGCACGGTCGCCGAGGCCGACTTCGCCGCGTGCCCGGTCACGATCGTGGCCGCCGGGGAGATCGCCGAGGCGTACGCCGGAGGCCGGGAGGTCACCGCCGCGCGGCGCGCCGAGGCCGTACGACGGGCGGACGCGACCGTCGCCGCCGCCCTCGGCCGTGCCCCGGAAGGGGCGACGCGGCTGGTCACGGCGGTCTCCGACACCGAGGGGCCGCACCTGCGCCCGGCGTTCGCGCTCGGCCCCGCGCCGGGCGGGGGCGAGTTCGGGTCCCACGTGCTGACCTCGCCGAGCACCCGGCGCGCCGGGCTGGTCAAGGTCACCGACCTGACCTCGACCGTCCTGGACGCGGCGGGCGCGCCCCGGCCGGAGGGCCTGGCGGACGTCGCCTGGCGGCCCTCCGGCGTCGAGCGCGGGCCGGACACCGCCGGGCTCCTCTCCTCGGCCGACCGCCGCTCCCGGACCGTGCAGGACCTGGCCGGGCCGTTCTTCGTGGCCGTCGGGATCGCGCACCTGCTGGCGTACGGCCTGCTGGCCCTGGCGTACCGCCGTACGCGCGGGCACGGGGGACCCGGCCGCACGGCGGGCAACCCGCGGCGCGAACGCGTCCTCGCCGCCGCGCGGACGGCCGCCGTGGTGCTCGGGGCGGTGCCGGTGGCGATGCACCTGGTGAACCTGCTGCCGTGGTCGCTCGCGCCGGTCCCCGGGATCGGGCTGATCGCCGGGATCGCGCTGGTGGTGGCGGTGGTCGCAGCGTTCGCGCGCGGGCGGCGCGGGCCGCTGGGCCCGGCGGTGGCGATCGCGGCGGTGACGGCCGGCACGATCACGCTGGACCTGCTGACCGGGTCGAACCTGCAGATCGACAACTTCAACGGGCTGTACCCGATCAACGCGGGGCGGTCCTTCGGCCTGGGCAACGAGGCGTTCGCGGTCTACGTCACGGCGGTCCTGCTCGCGCTGGCCGCGCTGGGGGAGCGCCTGCGGGCGGCGGGCAGGCCCCGGTTCGCCGCCGCCGCCGTGCTCGTCCCCGGGCTGGGCGCGGTCGCGGTCGTGGGGTCGCCCTCGTGGGGCGCGGACTTCGGCGGCGTGCTGGCGCTGACCCCCGGCGTCCTGCTGCTGACCCTGCTCACGGCGCGGGTCCGGCTGACCGTCCGCCGCGTCGGCGGCGCGGTCGCGGCCGGCGCGGTGGCGGTCCTCGGCCTGGCCTGGCTGGACTCGCTGCGCCCGAGCCCCACGCACTTCGGCCTCTTCTGGGACGAACTCGTCACCGGCCGCGCCGGGGAGACGATCACCCGCAAGCTCGCCATGATGCTCGGCTCCCTCGGCGGCCCGTGGGCGACCCTGCTGGTGGTCCTCCCGGTCCTGGCGCTGACGCTCGCGATGGCGTACGGCACCCGCGCCGCCCCGCCCGCGCTGCGCGCCGCCTACGCCCAGGCCCCCGCCCTGCGCCACGCGCTCCTCGCGGTGTGGCTCACCATCGCCGCCGGGTTCGCCCTCAACGACTCCGGCGCCGCCGTACCCGGCCTCGCCCTCCTCCTCGCGTTCCCCCTCACCCTCTCCGCGGCCGCCACCGCCGCCTCACCTCCGCACCCGCCTCCCGTCCCCGCCGAACTCCCCGAGACCTCCGAGGACCTCCAGGCGCCGGGCCTCCCCAGGCCCGCGGAGCCCCCTCAAGACCGCCCGAAACCCCAGCCCATCTCCTGAGCCCGGCCCCCTCGGCCCCCTCCGTCGCCGTGATCACGCGGTTTCAAGCACACCCTGTGCGTAAAACCGCATGATCACGGCGAGGGGGAACCACCTGAGGAGTGGTCGCGGGGCGCGTGGATTCTCGGGATTCGCCCGGCTCCGGTGGCCCTGGGGGGCGGTGCGGCACCGAGCGTCTCCCTTCCGGGGTCGGCGCGGCATGCGAGAGCCCGCCACCGGGCCCCGGGCGGGGCGGGTGGCGGGCTCTCGGGGGTCAGTGGGTCTGGCGGTACATCTCGGCCACGAGGAAGGCGAGGTCCAGCGACTGGCTGCGGTTGAGGCGGGGGTCGCAGGCGGTCTCGTAGCGCTCGTGGAGGTCGGCCTCGGAGATCTCGGCGCCGCCGCCCACGCACTCGGTGACGTCGTCGCCGGTGAACTCGATGTGGATGCCGCCGGGGTGGGTCCCGAGGGCGCGGTGGACCTCGAAGAAGCCGGCGACCTCGTCGAGCACGTCGGTGACCCGGCGGGTCTTGTGGCCGCTGGGGGCCTCGAAGGTGTTGCCGTGCATCGGGTCGCAGATCCAGGCCACCTTCGCCCCGGTGGCGGTGACCTTCTCGACGAGCGTGGGCAGGGCGTCGCGCACGCGGGAGGCGCCCATGCGGGTGATGAACGTCAGCCGGCCCGGCTCGCGCTCGGGGTCGAGCTTCTCGATGAGCGCCAGGGCCTCCTCGGGCGTGGTCGTCGGGCCCAGCTTCACGCCGATCGGGTTGCGGATGTGCCGCAGGAACTCCACGTGCGCCCCGTCGAGCTGGCGCGTGCGCTCCCCGATCCAGACGAAGTGCCCCGACACGTCGTACGGCAGGCCCGTGCGCGAGTCGGTGCGGGTGAGCGCCCGGTCGTAGTCGAGGATCAGCGCCTCGTGGGAGGAGTAGAACTCCACGGTGTGGAACTCGGCCGGGTCCGCGCCGCAGGCCTGCATGAACGTCAGCGCCCGGTCGATCTCCCCGGCGAGCCGCTCGTAGCGCTGCCCGGCGGGGGACTCGGCCACGAAGTCCTGGTTCCAGGCGTGGACCTGGCGCAGGTCGGCGTAGCCGCCCATGGTGAACGCCCGCGCGAGGTTCAGCGTCACCGCCGCCGAGTGGTAGGCGCGCAGCAGGCGGCGCGGGTCGGGCGTGCGGGCCTCGGGGGTGAACTCGAACCCGTTGACCATGTCGCCCCGGTACGCCGGGAGCGTCACGCCGTCGCGCGTCTCGGTGGGCTTGGAGCGCGGCTTGGCGAACTGGCCCGCGATGCGCCCGATCTTGACCACCGGGACGCTCGCGGCGTACGTCAGGACGACCGCCATCTGGAGCAGCGTCTTGAGCTTGTTGCGCACGTCGCTCGCGGTCGCGCCGGCGAACGTCTCGGCGCAGTCCCCGCCCTGGAGGACGAACGCCTCACCGCGGGCCACGGCCGCGAGCCGGTCCTTGAGCTGGTCGCACTCGCCGGCGAACACGAGGGGCGGGAGCTGGGAGAGCTCGTCGACGACGGCCTTGAGCTCGCCCGGGTCGGGCCACTCCGGCTGCTGGACGGCGGGGAGGTCACGCCAGGTGTCGAGGTTGCTGTTGGTCGGAAGGACGCTCACGATGGACCAGGTTATTGCAGCGCCCGTCCCACGGGTAACGGCGTCCAGGTGCTGAGAATCCGGCCCGTCCGGAACGGCCACGCCGCCCGCCGTACGGCCGCCCGACCCCTTTTCCGAAAGGCGGACGACCGTAACCGGGATTCCGGCGTGAATTCCGGGCGGCCGGGCGGTGACCGGAAGGTTGACTCGCGCGGTCATGACCTCTCCGCGTCCGTATCCCCGCCCTCCGCGTTCCCGCGTGAAACGGAGCCGGGCGGTTCGCCGCGGCGAGCCCGCCCACGGTCCGGGTGATTTCCGGGAGTTCCGATGAGTGGCGGCGGCCCCGGTCGTGGGCACGTCGCGGGCGCCCGCCGTACGGCGCGGGCGGCGGCGCCGCCGATATCTAGATCGTTTTCCCGGTGTGACGGGGGAGCACTCCCGGGTGATTCTGACTCATCTGAAAAATAAGCAATTAACGGGTCCTGACAGAGATCGTGGCTCTTTCTATGCTTCGATACATGTCAGATGAGCCTGTGGCACCGGCCGGCCTCATCGAGGCATACGCCGACCGGCTGTACGACTACTGCCGGTCCCACCTGAGCGTGGAACGGGCCGAGAGCGTGGCCCGCGCGACGCTCCTGCAGGCCCGCGGCGACCCCGCCCTGCAGGAGGACCCGCGCGGCCTGCGCGCCGAGGTGTACGCCCGGGCGCGCGCCGCCTGCCTGGACGAGGAGACCGGGCCGCGCGGCGAGCTGGCGGCCGAGGCCACCGACGACGGGCGGCCCATGGCCCTGCTGGTCACCGAGGGGCTCGGCGGGCTCGGCCCGGTCGAACGCGAGGCGCTCGACCTGTCCGTACGGCATGAGCTGCGCCCGGACGAGGTGGGCCGGGTGCTGGGCGTGGACGCCGAGGCGGCGCGGCGGCTGCTCGCCGGAGCCGAGGACCGCCTCGAACGCTGGATGGCGGCCGTGGTGCTCGCCCGCGACGGGCGCTCGCCCTGCGTCCCCCTGTCGGAGCTGGTGCGTCAGTGGCTGGCCGAGCCGACGCCCGCGCTGCGGGCCCAGCTCAGCCGGCACGTGCGCTTCTGCGAGGTCTGCGACCGGGCCCCGCGCCTCGGCGTGCCCGCGCAGGCGCTGCTGCGGCGGCTGCCGCTGCGGCGGATGCCCGTGCGCGCTCCGGACGACCCGGACGAGGACTTCTGGGCGGTCGCGGCGGACGAGAGCGACCCGGAGAGCCGGCTGCGCGTGCGCCCGCTGGTCGTCGTGGCCGCCGCCTCCACGTTCGTGGTCGGGCTCGCGCTGGTCATGGGCGGCGAGTCGGACCGGCCCCCGGCGGTGTCGCCGCTGGCCCACGCGACCAGCACCCCGGAGAGCGAGCCGGTCCGGCCGCCGCAGAGCGCCGGGCCGCGGGCCCAGGGCACGGCGCTGCGGCCGCCGCTGTTCACGCCCGCGCCGATGGCCTCCGCCCCGGCCGAGCCGCCGCCCGCCTCGCCCGCGCCGCGCCTCGTGCTCCCCAAGCCGACCGCCCCCGAGACGGCGGTGCTCACGCCGGTGAAGGCGAAGGCGGGCAAGGCCCCCGAGCGCAAGGCGGGCGAGCGCGGCCAGGGCGCGTCGGCCCGGAGCCAGGGCGGCCGTCCCACCGGCAAGGCCCCGGCGGCCAGGACCCCCTCCCGCGACGACCCGCCTCCCAAGCGGCGCTCCCCGGTCAAGCCCAAGACCCCTCCCAAGACGCCCCCCAAGCCGCGCAAGCCCGTCTCGTCCGGCCGGCTGGCGCTGTCCACGGCGTACATCGGCATGGGCTCGGTCCGCAGCGCGCCGGTCACGATCACGGCCGTGGGCGGGCCGGTGAGCTGGTCGGCGTCCGGCGGCGGCGCGTTCGCCAGCCCGGGCGGCGGCAGCCTGGGCGCGGGCCAGAGCCGCAGCATCCGGATCGTGGTGTCCGGCTGCGGCGAGGGCTCGGCGACGGTCGTCTTCTCCTGGCGGGGCGGCAGCCGGGGCATCCGCGTCGTCTGGGACCGGTGCCAGTGACGGTGTCCTGACCACCCGGTTCCGAGGAGGGCGATCAGCCCGGCGCGAGGAGGGCCGAGCCGTCGTGTTCGCTCACGCGCGGCTCGGCGCCCAGGACCGCCAGGGCCGCGACGTGGCCCGGGGGCGGCGTGAGGTCGCGCAGGGCGACGTCGAGGCTGGGCCGGTGCGGCCAGGAGAGCAGGCGCGGGGGCTCGTCCCCGCGCGTGAGCGTGAGCGAGGTGAGGCCGCCGGACAGGCCGTCGCCGGTGGCCTTCAGGAGCGCCTCCTTCCGGCTCCAGGAGGTCAGCAGGGCCAGGACGGGGTCGGCGGGAGGCCGCCCGGCCAGTTCCTCGCGCTCCCGCGCCGACAGGGCCATGCGCGCCAGCGAGGAGTGGTCGCCGAGGGTCTTCACCAGCTCCACGTCCACGCCCAGCTCCACACCCGCACCCGCGCCTGCGTCAGCGCCCACACCCGCACCCGCACCCGCACCCGCGCCCGCGCCCGTGCCCCTGCCCCTGCCCCTGCCCGGGGGAGCGTCCCGCCCAGCCCCCGCCCCGGCGTCGCCGGCCAGCGCGACGACCACGGCCTCGCCGGAGTGGGACAGGGAGAACGCGGGCCCCCCGTCCACCGCGGGCTTGCCGTGGTCGGACGCGCCGCAGGTGCGGCAGCTCACCACGTACTCGACGGAGGCCGGCTCGATCCCGAGGCGGCGTCCCAGGAGCAGGCGGGCCAGCGCGTGCGACGCGAGATACCGGTCGCGGTCCTCCTCCCGCCGGAACCGGGACCAGCGCTCCCGCTCCCCGGGGTCGAGCAGCGGCAGCAGATGGGGCCCGGCCGCGCCGCGCGGCGCCCACCACACCTCGACGTCCAGATCCCGCACTCCGCCCTCCGTCCCGCGCCGGCGTCGCCGCCGCACCGCCGCGCCCCGCTCCGCCGTACGCCCTGGGGCCGTACGGCGGGCGGCGCCGAGGCACACGGTATCCCGGCGCGGCCGGGCCCGCCTCAGATCCGGGCGGGGGCCGGGGCCATGACGGCGACGAGGTCGGCGATGCGGGACAGGCGTTCGAGCTCGGCGGGGTGGAAGGACGGCCCCGACTCGCGGGCGGCGATCACGCGGGCCTCCTCCAGCGGGACGCACATGTAGTGCACGCCGCCCCGGCTGTGCAGTTGCGGGCGGGGGAGCGAGGAGTCCGGTAGCACGGGCTCGTCGGGGGCCTGCCAGCTCCGGTGCGCCACCGCGCCGTCCCCGGACACCGCCACCGCCCAGTCCGCGCTGACCAGGTGCGGCACGGCGTCCACCAGGGCCGGCAGCGCCCGCTGGGGCTCGGCGGCGACGTGGGCGAACAGGTCGTAGTCGGGCAGCGCGCCGGGCGCCTCCCGGGCCACCCAGCTCCCTTCCACGCGCACCCCGGGGAGCGCGCCGATCCGCTCGGCCACATCCGCGCCGGGGTCGCGGCCGGCCACGATCGACGCGGACGGCAGGGAGACGGTGAAGTCGTCCACGGCTCGGCCGGTCTCCCGTTCCAGCACCGTGACCTGCAGGATGTCCGCCCCGAGCACGCCCAGCACCCGGGCGACGTGCCCGAGCGTGCCCGGCCGGTCCGGCATCGAGACCCTGAGCCGCAGCAGCAACTGCCTCACCTCCGTCTGGCGTCCTGGGCAACCGAGTGTGACCTGGATACGTTTCCGCGGAGTTACCGGCGTATGCCGGAAAAGTTCGAAATTTACTGATTTGGCCAAAACCCTCGCCGTGACCAGAACCCGGATAGAAGGGATCTTTGGCATCGGAAGAGGACGGGGGCCCGGCACGGCACTAGGCTGTGCGGACAACCGGCGCGAGCGGCGCGGCGGGCACGTGATCAGGAGGCGGGTGTGGAGCGTCGTCGCGCGTTCCCCGCGGCCCTCATCCGCGCCCTGCTCGCGATCCTGCTCTCGTCCGGCCTCGCGGGGCTGGCCCACCGCGCCACCGAGGCCGCCGTCCAGGCGGGCAACGGCCCCGCCTGGGACACCTCGGGGGAGCCCGCCGACAACGCGGCCGGTGCGCCCATCCGCAGCGCCAAGCACGCCGGGGTCCTGGCCCACGCCGTGCAGACCGGCGCGCACGCCTCGCCGGCGGGGCTGCTCACCCCGTCCCCCCGGCCCGCGGGGCCGGGCCGCGCGCACCGGGCCGCGCCCGCTACGGGCCCGGACGCGCTCCCGTCCGTGCATGTGGGCGCCACGCCGGGCCGGTCCCCGCCGCGCGCCGCGAATCCCTGACGCGTCCGGCGCGCCGCCCCTGACCGGCGACGCGCGCCGCCGTCCCCCGCGCCGCACCCCGGCCGGGGCGCCCCGCCGTACCGCCTGACCGGGCGGCCGCGCGGCCGCGCCCCGAGCCGTGGACGCGACGCCGTACGACCGCGCCGCGGCCCCCGCGACACCTCGCCGGGAGCGGCGCGCTCCGCCGTACCGAAGATCCAGACCGTCACCGATTCGTGGAGGCTCTCGTGTCTCGCGCCGCCATGGTGCGGGCGCTCCTCGCGCTTGCCGTCATCGCGGGATCCCTGTGGATCACGCTCACCCAATCGCCGCGCCTAGGGCTCGACCTGCGCGGCGGCACCCAGCTCGTCTTCGAGACCAAGGACTCGCCGACCGTCAAGGCCAACGCCGAGTCCACCGACCGCACCCTGGAGGTCCTGCGCAGGCGCGCCGACGCGCTCGGGGTCGCCGAGCCCACGCTCGTGCGCTCGGGCGAAAAGCGCATCGTCGTCGAACTGCCCGGCGTCCAGGACCCCCGCAAGGCCGCCGAGGTCATCGGCAAGACCGCCCAGCTCACCTTCCACGCCGTGAAGGGGGTCGGCGACGACAAGACCAAGCCCGGCCCCGGCGAGCAGCTCGTCGCGGACGAGAGCGGGCAGAAGCTGCTGCTCGGCCCCGCCGCCCTCACCGGGGACGGCGTGAGCAAGGCCGAGGCCGGCATCGACTCGCAGGGCACGGGCGCCTGGTTCGTCCAGGTGCAGTTCCGCGACAGCGGGGACAAGGCCTGGGTCAAGCTCACCGGCGACGCCGCGTGCAAGCAGCCGGGCGACCCGGCCCGGCGCGTCGCCATCGTCCTCGACAACAAGATCATCTCTTCGCCGCAGGTCACCGAGTCCATCCAGTGCCAGGTCGGCATCCAGGGCGGCACCACCCAGATCACCGGCTCGTTCACCGGTGAGGAGGCCAACGAGCTGGCCATCCTCATCCAGGGCGGCGCGCTGCCCGTGCCCGTCACCATCGTCGAGCAGCGGACCGTCGGCCCCACGCTGGGCGCCGCCGCCATCGACGCCAGCTTCGGCGCCGGGATCATCGGCGTCGCGCTGACCGGGCTGTTCATCATCGTGATGTACCGCCTGTCCGGGTTCCTGGCCACGGTCGCGCTCGCGTCGTACGCGCTCATCTCCTACGCCGTGCTCGTCGCTCTCGGGGCGACGCTCACCCTGCCCGGCCTGGCCGGGTTCGTCCTGGCGATCGGCATGGCGGTGGACGCGAACGTGCTGGTCTTCGAACGCGCCAGGGAGGAGTACGCCGAGAAACCCGAGCGCGGGCTGCACAAGGCGCTGCTCGCCGGGTTCCGCAACGCCTGGAGCGCCGTCGCCGACTCCAACGTGACCACGGTGCTCGCCGCCGGGCTGCTGTTCTTCCTGGCCTCGGGCCCCGTGCGCGGCTTCGGCGTCACCCTGACCATCGGTGTGCTCGCCTCCATGGTCTCGGCCATGCTGATCACCCGCGTCCTGACCGAGACGACGATGAAGCGCCGCTTCGTCGGCACCCGCCCGGTCATCACCGGCATCGGCAACACCGGCGCCGTCCGCCAGTGGCTCACCCGCCGGAACTTCGACCTGATGTCCCGGCGCAAGCTGTGGCTGGCGATCTCCGGGGCCGCCCTCGTGCTCGCCGTCGCCGGCATCGCGGTCAAGGGCCTGAACCTGGGCATCGAGTTCACCGGCGGCCGCCTGATGGAGTACTCCACCAGCCAGACGCTCAGCGCCGACCGTGCCCGCGAGCTGGTCAGCGGGGCCGGGTTCTCCAACGCCGTCGTGCAGAACTCCGACGACGGCATCTCGGTCCGCACCGGCCAGATCGGCAACGACGACCAGGAGCGCATCCGCGCCGCCCTGGCCACCGAGGGCGGGAACGTCGTCAAGCTGCGCGACGAGCTGATCGGCCCGTCCCTCGGCGACGAGCTCCGGCAGAACGCCCTCATCGCCCTGGCCGTGGCCCTGCTCGCCCAGCTCCTCTACCTGGCCGTCCGGTTCCGCTGGACGTTCGGCCTGGCCTCGGTGCTGGCCATGTTCCACGACGTGGCGATCGTGGTCGGCGTCTTCGCCTGGCTGGGCAAGCCGATCGACGGCGTGTTCCTCGCGGCGATCCTCACCGTCGTCGGCTACTCGGTCAACGACAAGGTCGTCGTCTTCGACCGCGTCCGCGAGATGTGGGGGGCCGACCGCACCGGGATCTTCGCCCGCATCGCCAACTCGGCGATCCTGCAGACGGTCCCGCGTACGGTGAACACCGGCCTCGGCGCGCTGTTCATCCTGGCCGCCCTCGCCGTCCTCGGCGGCGACTCGCTGCGCGACTTCGCCATCGCCCTCCTGGTCGGCATCGGGGTCGGCACCTGGTCCTCCGCCTTCACCGCCACGCCCCTGGCGATCGTCCTGGAGAAGCGCAACTCCGCGCCGCCGCCCAAGCCGGTCCGCGCCGCCAAGCCCAAGCCCACCCGCTACGCCGACCGCCGGGACTCCGGCGCCGTCGTCTGACCCACCCCGCCCGGCGCCCCCGCCTCCACCAGGAGCCGGGGGCGCCCCCATCTCCACCCCCGACGCCCCCGTACGCCCCGGGAGGGCCCGGCGGCGCCGTACACCACCGGAAGCACCGGCCACACACCTCGGGCGGGCGGAGCACCACGCCGGGGAAGAGCCGTCCGTGCCTCGCGGGTGAGCGGCTGTGCGAGATGTTGGGACGGCATGGGTGGGGGGTCGCGGCGGGGGTCGCGGGCAATCCGGGCGCCTCGGCGGGGTTGCTGGAGGCGGTGGTACGGCGGGCGCCCGCGCGCGAGGCGCTGAAGCGGGTCGCCCGCCATCCGAACGCGAGTCCGGCGGCCCTCGCGGTGTGCCTCACCGACGAGTACGCGCGCCCCCTGGCCGCCGCCCACCCCGCCCTCCCGGTCCCGGTCCTGGTCGCGCTGCTGGGCGACGAGGACGAGGCGGTCGCGGAGGCCGCCGCCGCGAACCCCTCGCTGCCACCCGCCGAGATGGCCCGGCTGATCCCCTGACCGGGCCCGGGAGCAGGCGATCGCCCCCCGCGCGGGGGGCGCTTCCGTTCTCAGGGACCGGGAGGAGGGGGCGCGGGAAGAGGGGAGGACGGGGGTGGACAGGGCAGGGGTCGGGTGTGATGATGTTATTCATCAGGCGTTGAATTCCTAGTCCGGGAGGTGCGCTATGGGGCGCATCGAGACGACGACCGTGGCCATCGCCGGGGGCGGGCCCGCCGGGGCGATGCTGGCGCTGCAGCTCGCCCGCGCCGGGGTCGAGGTGGTGCTGCTGGAGAAGCACGCCGACTTCCTGCGCGACTTCCGCGGCGACACCATCCACCCCTCGACCCTGCAGGTCCTCGACGAGCTGGGGCTCGCCGAGGAGTTCCACCGGATCCCGCACCGCAAGACGCGGCGCATCAGCGTCTACACCGACGAGGGGATCCAGCCGTTCGCCGGGCTGGAGAACATCCCCGGGAAGTACAAGTACGTCGCGTTCGTCCCGCAATGGGACTTCCTCAACATGATCACCGAGAACGCCAAGCGCTACCCGACGTTCAAGCTGGTCATGCGGGCCGAGGCGTACGACGTGATCCGCGAGGGGCAGGCCGTGCGCGGGCTGCGCTACCGCGACGCCGAGGGCGAGCACGAGCTGCGCGCCACGCTCACGGTGGCCGCCGACGGGCGCGACTCCCGCATCCGGCGGATGGCCGCGCTGGTGCCCACCGACATCGGAGCGCCGATGGACGTGGTCTGGTTCCGCGTCGACCGGGGCGAGGGCGACCCGCCCGACTCGTTCCTGCGCATCTCCAGCGGCTACATGATGGCGGCGATCAACCGCGAATCCTACTGGCAGTTCGCCTACATCATCCCCAAGGGGGCGGCCGGGGAACTGCGCGAGGCCGGCGTCGAGGCGTTCCGCGACCGCGTGCGCGGGCTGCTGCCGTTCCTCGGCGACCGGGTCGGGCAGGTCCGGGCCTGGGACGACACGAGCGTGCTGCGCGTGCAGGTCAACCGGCTGCGCCGCTGGCACCGGGAGGGGCTGCTGTGCATCGGGGACGCCGCCCACGCCATGTCGCCGGTGTTCGGCGTCGGCATCAACCTGGCCGTGCAGGACGCCGTGGCCGCCGCGAACGCGCTGGCCGGGCCGCTGCGGCGCGGGGGACCCGTCCCGCGCTCGGTGCTCGCCCGCATCCAGCGCCGCCGCATGCCGCCGACCGTCATCACGCAGGAGGCGCAGCGGTTCGTGCAGAACCAGGTGATCAAGCGGGTGTTCGAGGGCGACACCCCGCCCCCGGCCGTGTTCCGCCTGATCCCCCGGGTGCCGCTGGTCCGTGACCTGATCCCGCTGTTCGTCGGCCACGGCGTGCTGCCCGAGCACGTCCGCACCCCCGAGGCGCTGACCCCGGCCCCGGTCGCCCAGCGGGCCTGACCCGGCCGTACGGCCCCGCGGCCGCGCGACCTGACGCCCGTACGGCCGTAGGGCCCGCGCCGTAACGGGCACACGGCCCCGGGCCGTACGGGCGCGGGGCCGGGGGCGAGCGCGGGCGGTCAGGCGGAGGCGCGGACCACCAGGTGCGTGTCGAGTATGAGCACCGACTGCTCGGAGCGCTCCCCGTTGATGCGGGTGACGAGCAGGTGGGCCATCTGGCGGCCCATCTGCTCGGCCGGCTGGTGCACGGTGGTCAGCGGCGGGTCGGCGTGGGCGGCGACGGGGGAGTCGTCGAAGCCGATCACCGCCACGTCCCCGGGAATGCTGCGGCCCTGCTCGCGCAGCACCCGCATCGCCCCCACCGCCATCGGGTCCGAGGCCGTGAACACCGCGTCCAGGTCCCCGTGCTCCGCCAGCAGGGCGCGCATCGCCTCGACGCCGCTCTGCTCGCTGAAGTCGCCGTACGCCACCAGCTCCGGCAGCTCCGCAGCCGCCAGCGCGTCGCGGTACCCGGCGAGGCGGTCCACGCCCACCCCCATGTCCTGCGGGCCGGCGATCGCCGCGATGCGCCGCCGCCCCCGCTCGGCCAGGTAGCGCACCGCCTGCCGCGCGCCGGCCCGGTTGTCGGCGTCCACGTAGCTGACGCTGGCCGCGCCCGGGGGACGCCCGCCGAGCACGACCGGCACGCCGATGCGCTCCAGCCGTTCCCACAGCGGGTCGCCCCCGTGCATCGAGATCATCAGCACGCCGTCCACGTGCCGCCCCGCCAGGTAGGTCTCCAGCCGCTCGTGGTCCTCCCGCGTCTGCGCCATCGCCAGGATGAGCTGCAGCCCGGTCTCCGACAGCGCCGACCCGATGCCGCGGATGATCCCCGCGAAGTACGGCTCCGCGAAGATCCGCTCCTCCGACTCCGAGACGACCAGCGCGACCGTGTCCGTACGGCGGGTCACGAGCGACCGCGCGGCGCGGTTGGGGACGTACCCCAGCTCCTCGACGGCGCGCAGCACCGCGTCGCGGGCCTTCGCGCTCACCTTCGGCGACCCGTTGATCACCCGGGAGACCGTGCCCCGGCCGACCCCGGCCCGCGCGGCGACCGCCTCCAGGGTCGGCCGCCCGCTCACCGGCTGGTGTTCCGCGCCCACCGCACGCCCCCCTTCCGAAACGCTCATTCTGCCGGAGCCCGGCGCGCCTTGATCACCTCCGCGTACCAGCGCGCGCTGTCCTTGGGGATCCGTCGCTGGGTCGCGAAGTCAACGTAGACGAGGCCGAAGCGCTTGCCGTAGCCCCACGCCCACTCGAAATTGTCGAGGAAGGTCCACGCGAAGTATCCGATCAGCGGCACGCCCTGTTCCACCACGTCGCGGCAGGCCCGCAGGTGGGCGTCCAGGTAGGCCAGCCGCTCCCCGTCGTGCACCTCGCCGTCAGGGGAGACCTCGTCGTCGAAGGCCGCGCCGTTCTCCGTCACCGCCAGCTCGACGCCGGGGTAGTCCCGCGCCAGCCGTACCAGGATCTCCGACAGGCCGGTCTCGTCGATCTCCCAGTTCATGTTGGTGACGGGGAGGTCGTTGGACAGGAAGCTCACGTGCTCGCTGCCCACCCAGGGGGAGCCGGCGCCGGTGGGGGCCGCCGAGGCGTTCTCCTTGCCGGTGCCCGGCGTGCCGCTCACCCGGTAGCGGCTGTAGTAGTTGATGCACAGCGTGTCGATCGGGACCGAGATCGTCGCCAGGTCGCCCTCGCGGATGAACTCCTCGGGGGCGGTCACGGCGCTCAGGTCCTCCAGCACGTCCGCCGGGTAGGCCCCGCGCAGCACCGCGTCGGCGAAGAACCGGTTCTGCAGCCCGTCGATGCGCCGGGCCGCGTCCCGGTCGGCCTCGCTGTCGCTGGCGGGGGCCACCGGGTAGAAGTTCAGCCCGACCCCGATCCGCGCGCTCGCGCTGCGCGCCCTGATCGCCTGCGCCGCCAGGCCGTGCCCGAGCATCAGGTGGTGGGCCGCGTGTACGGCGGCGCGGGGCTCCCGGCGGCCCGGGGCGTGCTCACCCGAGGCGTACCCCACGAAGGCGGCGCACCAGGGCTCGTTCACGGTGATCCAGTTGGACACGCGGTCGCCCAGCGCGCCGTGCACGACGTCGGCGAACTCCGCGAACCGGTACGCCGTGTCGCGGTTCGGCCAGCCGCCCGCGTCCTCCAGCGGCTGCGGCAGGTCCCAGTGGTAGAGCGTGATCCACGGCTCGATGCCCGCCTCCAGCAGGGCGTCCACGAGCCGCCGGTAGAAGTCGAGCCCGGCCTCGTTCACCGCCCCCGAGCCCGCCGGCACGATCCGCGGCCAGGCCACCGAGAACCGGTACGCCGTCAGGCCCAGCTCGGCCATCAGCCGCACGTCCTCGCGGTAGCGGTGGTAGTGGTCGGACGCGACCTCGCCGGTGTCGCCGCCGACCACCTTGCCCGGGGTGTCCGCGAAGGTGTCCCAGATCGAGCGCCCCCGCCCGTCGGCGGAGACCGCCCCCTCCACCTGGTAGGCGGAGGTGGCGGCGCCCAGCGTGAACCCGGTGGGGAGCACGGGCGGGGCGTCGACGCGGCCGGGGGTCCATTGCGTGGTCACGCTTTCACGGCACCTTCCATGAGTCCGCCGACGATCTGGCGGCCGAACAGGACGAAAATGAAGAGCAGGGGGACGACGGACAGCGCCGTGCCCATGAAGATCAGCGGATAGTCGTTGGTGTACTGGCCGTTGAGGTTGCTGATCGAGAGCTGCACCGTCGGGTTCTGCGGGTCCAGCACGACCAGCGGCCACATGAACTCGTTCCAGGTCTGCATGAAGACCAGCAGCGCGAGCACCGCCATGCCCGGCCGTACGGCGGGCAGCACGACGTTCCACCAGATGCGCATCGTGGCGGCACCGTCCACCCGGGCGGCCTCGACCAGCTCGTCGGGCACGGCCTGGGTGGTGTACTGCGTCATCATGAAGACGCCGAAGCCGTTGACGAGGAACGGCAGGATGACGGCCTTGAGCGTGCCGTTCCACTCCAGCTCCACCATCATCAGGTAGAGGGGGACGACGCCCATCTGCTGGAGCGGCACCATCATCGTGATGAGGATCGTCAGCAGCAGCACCTTCGCGCCGCGGAAGCGGAGCTTGGCGAAGGCGAACCCGGCCAGCGTCGAGATGGCCACGACCGACAGGGTGACGGTGGCCGCCACGATGAACGAGTTGGCCAGGCCCAGCAGGAAGTGGGCCTCCTCGGCGTCCAGCAGGCGCTGGACGTTCTCGCCGAGCCGGCCGCCGGGCAGCAGCGGGGGCGGCACGTCCACGGCCTCGTCGTTGGTCCGGGTCGCGATGATGATCATGAAGTAGAGCGGGAACGCCGACAGCAGGACGCCGAGGGCGAGGGTGATCTTCGTGAGGGGGCCGGCGTGCCAGACGCGACTCCCGGTCGCGGTGCTCACTTTCCGCCTCCGATCCGTCGTGCCAGCGAGTAGTTGACGAGGGCGCCGATCAGGATCAGCGCGAACAGCAGCCAGGCCGCGGCGGCGCCGTACCCGTAGTCGAACTCCCGGAAGGCCTCCTTGTAGATCAGCATCGCGACGGTCTGGAACTGGCCGTCGGTGCCGCCGTCGGCGAGCCCGCCGTCGAAGATCATCGGCTCGGCGAAGAGGGTGAAGCCGCCGATCGTGGAGACGAAGACCGTGAAGATGATCGTGGGGCGCAGCATCGGGACGGTGATCTGCCAGAACTGCCGGCGGGGGGAGGCCCCGTCCAGCTCGGCCGCCTCGTACACGTCGCGCGGGATGGTCTGCATGGCGGCGAGGTAGATGATCGCGTTGTAGCCGGTCCACCGCCAGTCGACCATGGACGCGATCGCGATCCAGGAGGACCACTTCTCGCCCTGCCAATGGATGTTGTCCACCCCGAACAGCCCGAGGAACCAGTTGATCAGGCCGTAGTCGCGCTGGTAGAGCTGGCTGAACACGACCGCCACCGCGACGACCGAGGTCACCATCGGCAGCAGGATGGAAAGGCGCAGGAACAGCCGCGCCCGCAGCCGCTTGTTCAGGGCGTTGGCCAGCATCAGCGCCAGCACGAGCTGCGGGACGGTGGACAGCGCGAAGATGCCGATGGTGTTCAGGACGGCGTTCCAGAACACCGGGTCGGAGATCAGGTAACCGTAGTTTTCCAGGCCCAGGAACGTCTTGTCCCCGGCGAGCTCCCAGTCGTGGAGCGAGACCCAGGCCGTGTAGACCAGCGGGAACACGCCGAAGATCGCGAAGAGCAGGAAGTACGGCGCGACCAGGACGTAGCCGCTGGCGCGCAGGTCCAGCCAGGACAGCAGGCGCCGCCCGCGGGCGGGAGGGGGCGGGGCCGCGCGCTCGGCGGGCGGCGCCGCGACGTGGAGGGTCATCGTGGTCCTTTCGACGTGCGCTGGGGTGACCGGCCCGCTGCCGGGCCGGTCACCCCAGGCGCGGCTCCGGTCAGCGCGCCGCGCTCTTGCCCGCGTCGAGGAAGCGCTGCCAGGCCTGGTCGTACTTGATCGAGCCCTGGTCCATGCCCTCGACCACCCGGCCCACCGCGGCCTTCACCGCCGCGTGGTCCTTGCCCAGGAAGACCGGCTGGAGGCTGGTGACGGAGGCGGTGAAGATCTTGCCCACGGGGGCGTTGTTGAAGTACTCACTGGTGAGCCCGGTCACCGCCGCGTCCTGCTGGGCGGGCAGCGAGCTGGGCAGGCCCTTGGCCTCCTTGAAGGCGCCGATGTGGCCGTCCTTGCTGGTGAGGAAGTTCAGCAGGTCCGCGGCCTCCTTGGGGTGCTTGCTCTGCTTGGGCACCGCCAGCCAGGAGCCGCCCCAGTTGCCGCCGCCGCCCGGGACCGCCGCGACGTCCCACTGGCCCTTGCCCTCCGCGCCGGTCTTCTCCTCGATGATGCCGAGCATCCACGAGGGGCAGGCGATCGTGGCGAACTGGCCCTTCTTGAAGCCGGTGTCCCACGTCGGGTCGAAGGCGCGCAGCTTGGCCGTCAGACCGGCCTTGCTGACCTGCTGCACGTAGTCGAACGCGGCCTTGACCGCCGGGTTCTTGTCCACGACGAGCTGGTTCTGCTTGTCGAAGTAGGTGATGTTGCCGTTCTTGGCGGCCTCCTGCGCGAGCACGGCCTCATAGACCGTGTTCGGGCCGTCGACGAACTTCGGGTCGTCCTTGCCGGTGTTCTTGGCCGCGAACTTCTTGCCGGTCTCCAGGTAGCCGTTCCAGTCCGGCCAGAGCTTGGCGACCTCCTCGCGGTCGGTGGGCAGGCCGGCCTTCTCGAACAGGTCCTTGCGGTAACACATGTTCAGGCCGCCGACGTCGGTGCCGAGGGCGAACAGCTTGCCCTCGGAGTTGATCCCGGCCTGCCACTTGAAGGGCGGGAACTCCGACTCGCGCTTGTCCAGGCCGAACTGCGCCAGGTCCGTGAAGTAGCCGGGGTTCGCGGCCATGAGGCCCATCGCGCCCTCGTCGATGCCGATGACGTCGCCCGCGCCCCGCCCGGCGTTGAGCCACTGCGTCATGCGGGGGAGGTACTGGTCCTCGAACCGCTGGACGATCCGGTGCTCGATCTTGATGTTCGGGTGGGCCTGCTGGTACTGGTCGATCAGCGCCTTGTAGCCGAAGTTGCCGAAGGTGTCGAGCGTCAGCGTGATCTTCCCGCCGCTCTCGCCGCCGGACTTGCCGGCGCCGCCGCCGCTCTCGCCGCCGCCGCCGCAGGCCGCGGCCGCGAGCAGGGCGGTCAGCGCCGCCGCGACCGCGGCGAATCTTCCGTGCCGCCTGTCGATCCTCATCGCGGACCCCTCTCAGGTCTCTGCCAACTGGTGCTGAAGCCGCCTCCGGCCCGTCCCCGATCGTCCGGTGACGCGGTGTGCGCGTATGTGGGAGCGCTCCCACGAAGTGAATCCGAGGCGACACACGGGCGTCAATAGCCTGAAATCCAACCGTTACCGGGCCTTCGAATCCCATTCGGGCGGGCTCCGAGGGGGTATATGGGAGCGCTCCCAAACATCCTGGCCGGTCACCGCGCCTCCGCCGCCCGCGCCGCCCGCGCTGTACGGCCACGGGCCCGCCGTACGGCCGCCGGCCCGCCGCGCGCACGCCGTACGGCCGGCGCGGGCCACGCCGTGCCGGACGGGAACGCCGAGGACGGCGGTGGCACGGGGGAACGCCGGGCGAGGCCGTACGCGGCGGCACGGGTGAGGGCGGCCGGGCGCGGGGTCAGGCGGAGGAGGCGGCGTCGTCCCAGCCGGGGTCGCCGATGATGGCCTTCTCGTCGCGCTTGAAGGCGAGCACGTTCTCCACGTACGACCGGGTGGCGGCGGGCAGGCCCACGTCGTGGCCCGCCGCCTCGGACAGGAACCAGCGGTGGTCCAGGACCTCGTGGTAGAGCTGGGCCGGCTCCAGCTTGTGGCGCAGCTCCTTGGGCACGGCCTCCACCGTGGGGTGGAACATCTCGGCCAGCCAGCGGTGCGCCACGATCTCCTCGCTGTCGGAGCGCTCGTGGGCGGGGAGCCGGGCGCGGAAGGTGTCCAGGTCGTTCAGCAGCCGCCGCGCCTGGTTCTCCTCGACGTCCAGGCCGGTCAGCCGGAGCAGCCGCCGCTGGTGGTGCCCGGCGTCCACGACCTTGGGCTGGACGATCACCCGCGCCACGCCCGGCTTGCTGCGCACCTGGAGCTCGGCCACGTCGAAGCCCAGCTCGTTCAGCCGCCGGATGCGCTTGTCCACCCGGCGCCACTCCACGATGTCCACGACCTCGGGCTGGGTCAGCTCGTTCCACAGCGCGGTGTACCGCCGGCAGATCTCCTCGGAGGTCTCCAGCGGGTCGATCGAGGGGTGCAGCGCGCCGCCCGCCTCCAGGTCCAGCAGCTCGCCGAAGATGTTGACGTGCGCGACCTCGATGTCGTGCAGGCGCTGCCCCTCGCTGATCGTGGGATGCTGCTCGCCCGTCTCGGCGTCCACCAGGTAGGCCGCGAACGCGCCCGCGTCGCGCCGGAACAGGGTGTTCGACAGCGAGCAGTCGCCCCAGTAGAAGCCGGTCAGGTGGAGCCGCACGAGCAGCACGGCCAGCGCGTCGAGCAGCCGCGTGATCGTGTCCGGCCGCAGCGTGCCGGAGAACACCGCCCGGTACGGCAGCGAGAACTGCAGGTGGTGCGTGACCAGCGCGGAGTCCAGCTCGCGCCCGTCGTCGGCGGTGCGGCCGGTCACGACGGCCACCGCGCGCACTGAGGGGAAGTCGATCCTGGCCAGGTCGCGCAGCCGCTGGTACTCCCGCCTGGCCAGCCGTTCCCCGATCTCCTTGATCGCGTAGACCTTCCCGGACAGCTTCACGAAGCGCACGACGTGCCGGGAGATGCCGCGCGGCAGCGGCACGATCAGGTGCTCCGGCCAGTCCTCCAGCGGAAGGTGCCACGGCAGGCTCAGCAGCGCCGGGTCGCCGGGTGCTCCGGTGATCTGGAGGGGCATGTGAATTCTCCGCCTTTGTCCGATCTTGTTCGGCCAAAGACACCCTATTCATCCCACTCGTCCCGCGCAGTGCCCCGGGTACGGCGGGCGCCCGCCGTACCCACGCGGAAGCGGGGCGGAGACGGGGGCGGACGCGGTGCGGGGACGGAGTGAGGACGGATGTGAGGGGTTCTCTGTACAGAGGCCGGTGTGGCTACTTAATGTGATAGCAATCTGACGGTAAGCGACCGACAGTCCGGAAGTCCTGGAGGACGTCATGCTGGTAGCCGCGCTGGCGGCCCTCGCCGCGGTGCTCGCCGTGGTCGTGGCCGCGCTGATCTTCCGGAAGGTCGGGCGGGCCACCGACGACGGGGAGCCGGACGGCCCCACCGCGGGGCACGCCGGCGCCATGCTGTCGGCGCTGTTCCTGCTGGTCTTCGCGATCGCGATCGTGGTCCCTTGGACGACCGCCGACGCCGCCAGGGTGAACACCGGGTCCGAGAGCCACGCGATCGCCGAGGCGTACTGGGCGGCGGGCGGCCTGCCGTCCCCCGCGGCCGGCCAGATCCAGGGCGAGCTGCGGGAATACGTCCGCTTCGTCGCCGAGCGCGAGTGGCCGATGATGCGGCGCGGCCACCTGAGCTCCGAGGGCTGGACCCGGCTCGACTCCATACGCGCCCGGGTGGACGGCCTCAAGGTGGAGGGCGACGACGCCAAGGACGCCCAGGCCGACGTGCTGGAGAAGCTCGGCGACGCCTCCGCGGCCCGCCGTCAGCGCGGCCTGGACGCCAGTGCCTCGCCCCCGTCGGGGCTGCTGGAGCTGACGGCGGTCACCGGCGCGCTCGTCGTGCTCTTCCCGTTCATGGCCGGGGCGCGCCCGCGCCGCCTGGCGATCCTGCCCATGATCGCGACCGCGGCGCTCGTCGGCCTCGGGGTCTTCGTGACCTACGACATCGCCCGGGTCTTCGACGGCCCGCTCGCGGTCCAGCCCGAGGCGTTCACCGCGGTCATGCAGGAGTTCCAGCGCATCCCCGCGGGCGGCTGAGATGCGCCCCCGCCGGGCCGCCCTCCTGGTCGCGGCCGCCTTCGCCGTCCTCGCCGTCGCCCCCGCCCCTCCGGATCCGCCCGACCGCCGCGCCCCGGCCCAGTCCCGGGACCATTCCGCGCGGTCCGAGCCCCGTCCTGACGGCGCCGACCCCGGCCGCGACGGCTCGGTCCGCCGTCACACCCCGCGTGCCGTACGGCCCGGGCCCGCGCACGCCGTACGCCCGGGGAGCCGCCGCCCGGTGCGGCCCGAGGTGCGGGTCCGGCTGTTCCCGCCCCGGGGCGTGACGGTGCGGGTGACGCCGAACCCCCTCGCGCCCCCGCCCCCGCCGCCCGAGCCCGTGGACCCCGACCGGCGGCCGGAGCCCGAGACCCGGTGCGTGGACGTCGACCCCACGAGCGTGAGCAAGAGCGACCCGTACGCCGCGTGCTCCCGCCCCCGCCGTCCGGTCCCGTCCCCGGAGCCGCGGCCGGAGGCGCGTCCCGCCGTGCCCGCCCCGCGTCCCCCGGCGCGGCCCATCGCGCGGCCCATCGTGCGCCCGGCCGCGCCCCCGGCCGAGCCGCGGGCCGAGCGCCCGGCGGAGTCCGCGCGGCCCTCGCCCCCGGAGCGGTGGCAGCGGCGGCGGGCGGACGCCGCGCCGGCGCCGCGCCGCCGCCACGCGCTCGCCAGCGTGGTCGTCCTGGTCGCCGTCGTCACGGCCATCGCCGCCGGAACGGGCATCGCCTTTTCCTCCCGGTGACAATTCATGGCCGCCGCGGCGCGTTCACATGAATTGTTTTGGATGTCCCGGTTGAGGGCTGTTCAATTGTGAGGAACTCTCGCTGATCACGCCTCTGAAAAGGGCTTCGACAACCCATTGTGATCCGCGTTAACGCCACGTAATGTGAGGGTCAAAGGGCGCGCGATTTCGCCGGTCCCCCCGGCGATGCGATCGTGAATTCGCGCGTCCGGACCATTCACGTTCGCAATCGCTGATTGGTGGTGTGCCATGTCGGAGTCCGCGGGCATCGAGGTTCGGCAGGAGGAGCAGCGGCGGTCGCTGGGCACGGCGGCGGCGCGGAACCTCGCGACGACGACCAAGTCCGTCCCCCAGATGCAGGAGATCTCCTCCCGCTGGCTCCTGCGCCTGCTGCCGTGGGTCCACGTCAAGGGCGGCGCCTACCGCGTCAACCGCCGCCTGTCCTACTCCGTCGGCGACGGCCGGATCACGTTCACCAACGAGGGCGCGGCCGTGCGCGTGATCCCCGGCGAGCTGTGCGAGCTGGGCCTGCTGCGCGGGTTCCCCGACGACGAGGTGCTGGCCGCCCTGGCCGACCGGTTCACCCAGGCCGAGTACGAACCGGGCCAGGTGATCGTGAGCGAGGGCGACGCGGTGGACCGCGTGATCCTCATCGCCCACGGCAAGGTCGCCAGGATCGGCACCGGCCCCTACGGCGACCCGGTGGAGCTCGACGTGCTGGCCGACGGCGACTTCCTGGGCGAGCGGGCCCTGATCGACGACGACGGCGACTGGGACTTCACCGCCAAGGCCGCCACCGCCTGCACCGTCCTGGTGCTGGACCGGGCCGCGTTCGCCGAGGTCGCCGAGAACTCCCCGGACCTGACCCGCCGCCTTGCGGCGTACCGCGCGGGCCGGAACGTCCCCCAGAACGACCACGGCGAGGCGGCGATCGCGCTGGCCGCGGGCCACTCCGGCGAGCCGGACCTGCCGGGCACGTTCGTGGACTACGAGGTCTCGCCACGGGAGTACGAACTGAGCGTCGCGCAGACCGTCCTGCGGGTGCACACTCGTGTGGCCGACCTCTACAACGAGCCGATGGACCAGGTGGAGCAGCAGCTCCGCCTCACGGTCGAGGCGCTGCGCGAGCGGCAGGAGCACGAGATGATCAACAACCGCGAGTTCGGCCTGCTGCACAACGCCGACCTGCGCCAGCGCATCCACACCCGCACCGGCGCCCCCACCCCCGACGACCTGGACGACCTGCTGTCCATGGTCTGGAAGAACCCCACGTTCGTGCTCGCCCACCCCAAGGCGATCGCCGCGTTCGGCCGCGAGTGCAGCCGGCGCGGGGTCTACCCGCAGAGCGTCGAGATCATGGGCCACCACGTCCCGGCCTGGCGCGGCGTGCCGATCTTCCCCTGCAACAAGATCCCGATCAGCAAGGCGCGCACCACCTCGATGATGGTCATGCGGGTGGGGGAGAAGGAGCAGGGCGTGGTCGGCCTGCACCAGGTCGGCATCCCCGACGAGTACCAGCCGAGCCTGAACGTCCGCTTCATGGGCATCGACGAGAAGGCGATCATCTCCTACCTCGTCAGCGCCTACTACTCCTGCGCCGTCCTCGTCCCCGACGCCCTCGGGATCCTCGACAACGTCGAGATCGCCCACGGCGCGGCGTGATCCCCGCACGCGCCATGACAGGGGGTGATCGCCGGTGACCGGACCGGCGGACGTCCGGGACCCGCGCCGCGCGCTCGGCACCGCGGCGGCGCGGAACCTGGCCACGACGACCAAGACCGAGCCGGTGATGCGGGAGATCTCCTCCCGCTGGCTGCTGCGCATGCTCCCCTGGGTGGACGTGCGCGGCGGCACCTACCGGGTCAACCGCCGCCTGACCTACACCGTCGGCGACGGCCGGGTCACGTTCACGAACGACGGCGCGGCCGTGCGCGTCATCCCGCGAGAGCTGTGCGAGCTGGGCCTGCTGCGCGGGTTCGGCGACGACGAGGCGCTGGAGGCCCTGGCCGGCCGGTTCACCCAGGTCGAGTACGCCCCCGGGGAGGTGATCGCCGCCGAGGGCGGGCCGGTGGACCGGCTGATCCTGATCGCGCACGGCAGGGTCGGGAAGACCGCCGCCGGGCCGTACGGCGACCGCGCCGAGGCGGGCGTGCTCGCCGGCGGGGACTTCCTCGGCGAGCGGGCGCTGACCGATCCGGGCGCGGTGTGGGAGGCGGAGGCGCGGGCGGTCACGGCCGTCACGGCGCTGGTGCTGGACCGGGCCGCCTTCGCCGAGATCGCCGACGTCTCGCCCGCGCTGCGGGAGCGTGTGGCGGCGGTCCGGGCGGGGCGGCGGGCCCCGCGCAACAAGTACGGCGAGGCGGAGATCGCGCTGGCCGCCGGGCACTCCGGCGAGCCGGACCTGCCGGGCACGTTCGTGGACTACGAGCTCTCGCCCCGGGAGTACTCCCTGAGCGTCGCGCAGACCGTCCTGCGGGTCCACACGCGCGTCTCCGAGCTCTACAACGACCCGATGGACCAGGTGGAGCAGCAGCTCCGGCTGACCGTCGAGGCGCTGCGCGAGCGGCAGGAGCACGAGATGATCAACAACCGCGAGTTCGGCCTGCTGCACAACGCCGACCCGCGGCAGCGGATCCGCACCCGCACCGGCCCGCCCACCCCCGACGACCTCGACGAGCTGCTGTGCCGCCGCCGCGGCTCCCGGTTCTTCCTCGCGCACCCGAAGGCGATCGCCGCCTTCCGCCGGGAGTGCACCCGGCGCGGCCTGTCGCCGCAGGACGTGGAGATCGAGGGGGAACGGCTGACCGCGTGGCGGGGCGTGCCGATCCTGCCCTCAGACAAGATCCCGATCACCCGGTCGCGGACCACCTCGATCATGGTGATGCGCACCGGGGAGAAGGAGCAGGGCGTCATCGGCCTGCACAAGACCGGGATCCCGGACGAACACCGGCCGAGCCTGTCGGTGCGGCACATGGGCGTGGACGAGAAGGCGATCGCCACCTACCTCGTCAGCGCCTACTACTCCGCCGCCGTGCTCGTGCCCGACGCGCTCGGGATCCTCGACGATGTGGAACTCTCACGCTGACCAGGGGGGTCTGGCACATGCCGTACGGCGAAGAGACGAGGACCGCGCGCGACGCCCGCGAGGTGCTCACCTGGGCACGGGGCCTGCTGGAGCCGGGGCTGCGGGAGGTCGTCGAACGCCTTCCCGCGGCCACCCGGCACGTCGCCGGCTACCACTTCGGATGGTGGGACGAACGCGGGAGGCCCGGCGACGGCGACGGCGGCAAGGCGATCCGGCCGGCGCTCGTGCTGCTGGCCGCGGAGGCGGTCGGCGGCACGGCCGAGAAGGCGGTCCCGGCGGCGGTCGCCGTGGAGCTCGTCCACAACTTCTCCCTGCTGCACGACGACGCGATGGACGGCGACGTCATGCGGCGGCACCGCCGTACGGCGTGGAGCGTCTTCGGCCTGAACCCGGCCATCCTGACCGGGGACGCGCTGCTCATCCAGGGCTTCGCCGTCCTGGCGGCGACCGGGCACCCGGCGGCGCGGGACGGCGTGGCGACGCTGAGCACGGCGGTGCGGGAACTGGTGGACGGGCAGACCGCGGACATGTCGTTCGAGACGCGCTCGGACGTCGACCTCGACGAGTGCGTGCGCATGGCGGGGGAGAAGACCGGGGCGCTGATCGGCTGCGCGTGCGGCCTCGGGGCGAGCTTCGGGGGCGGCACGGCCGACCAGGTGGCCCGGCTGACCGGGTTCGGCACGCGGCTGGGCCTGGCGTTCCAGCTCGTGGACGACCTGCTCGGCATCTGGGGCGATCCGGAGGTCACCGGCAAGCCGGTCTACTCCGACCTGCGCAACCGCAAGAAGTCGCTGCCCGTGGTGTTCGCGCTCACCTCGGGCACCGACGCGGGGAAGGAACTGGCCGCGGCCTACCACCGGGTCAACCCGCTGGCCGACCCCGAGCTCCGGCACGTCGCGGCGCTCGTCGAGGCCGCGGGCGGGCGCGCGTGGGCCCAGGCCGAGGCCGATCGGCTGCTCCGCGAGGCCATGGGCGACCTGGCGGACGCCGTCCCGTCGCCGGGCCCCGCCGCCGACCTGGCCACCCTGGCCCGGCTGATCACCCAACGCACGAGCTGACGCCGCGCCCGGCCCCCGGCCCCCGGCCCGCCCGCTCGTGTCGGCGGGCCGGCGGGCGCGGCTGGTCGGGTGGCGGGGTGGCTCGGTGGGTCGGCGGGCCGCTGGGCGGGGCCGCCGGGTGGGGCCGCCGGGTGGGGCCGCCGGGTCAGCGGGCCAGGGCCGTGACCCGGCGGTGCAGGTCGGTCACGTACGTCTCGGACTCGGGCTTCATGAGCACGCTCCGCAGGACGCGCACGCCGTCGGCGTCGGCCGCCGCCCGGTGCCCGCGCGCGGCGAACGCCTCCGCCGTGACCCGCATCGTGGAGACGAACACCTCGGCGTCCCGCATGCCCGCGTCCAGCACGTGCGCGGACGCCGCGTCGATCGCCGACAGCCGGTCCCGGCGCGGGTAGTAGGTCACGATGTCCAGCTCCGGCCGCTGGTACGGCGCCAGCTCCGGCGACTCCTCCAGCAGGTCCGCCCAGCGCAGCGCCGCCCGGCGGCCCGCCGCCAGCACCTCGCCCAGGCCCTCGCGGGTCGGCGGGAGCACCTGGAACGTGAGCCACAGCGCGGCCGCCGCCGCCCCGGCCCGCGAGCACTCCAGGCTGATCTCGCCCAGGTGCAGGTCGTCCGAGGTGAAGTACGTGTACGGCGAGTCGTGCGCGTAGAAGCGGCCCACCGCCGGGTCCCGGAACAGCACCGCGCCGCAGCCGTACGGCTGGAGCCCGTGCTTGTGCGGGTCGATCACCACCGAGTCGCACCCGGCGATCGCCCGCCACGGGCCCTCCTCGACCAGGTCCCCGGCCAGCAGCGTGAAGAACCCGCCGTACGCGGCGTCCACGTGCAGGCGCACGCCGTACCGCTCCCGTAGGGCCAGGGCCTCGTCGATGGGGTCCACCGCGCCGAGCCCGGTGGTGCCCGCCGTGAGCACGACGGTGCCGACCTCGCCCGTGCGCAGCAGTGACTCCAGGGCGTCCAGGTCCATCCGCCCGCGCGCGTCCGTGGGCACGGCGTGGCCGCGCACGCCGAGCACGTGGCACATGCGCGAGTGCGTGTAGTGGGCGTCGGCGCTGTAGGCGACGCCGCGGCCGGGATGGGACTCGCGGGCGACGAACAGCGCCTCCAGATTGGCGATCGTGCCACTGCTCGTGAGATGGCCCAGGTGGGTCCCGAAGCCGAACATCTCCGCGAGGCGGGCGACGACCTCCTTCTCCATGCGCGCCGTGGCCGGGCCGCCGTCCAGCGCGTGGTTGTTCGGGTTGATGAGCATCGCCGTCAGGTAGCCGACCACGGCGGCCGGGTGCGGCGGCTTGAGCATCTGCCCGGCGTACCGGGGGTGGAAGAAGGGGTAGTTGTCGGTCAGGCGCTCGGTGAACTCCCCGAACGCCTTCTCCAGATCCGCCTCCAGCGAGGGGTGGGCCTCGTAGCGCCCGAACCCCGCCTGCCACGCCTCGACCGCGGCGATGCCGCGCTCCACCCAGTGCCGCAAGTCCACCCGCCGACTATATGGCGATATGTGCCCACGTTTGCCGCGGGGCCGGGCTAGATCCGCTCGGTCAGGACCACGGACACCGTGTCGCCGGCCTCCTTTCCGATCGCGGCGCGCACCTCGGACCTGACCGGGAGCTTGTGCGTGCCGTCCCCCAGGGCCATGAACGCGCTCTCGAACGCGTGCCCGTCGATGGTCCCGCGCACCTTCACCAGCCCCCGCGTCCCGAAGAACGCCGCCGACTCCGGCCACACCACGAACGTGTGCCCGCCCTTGGCCGGACTCCTGCGCAACTCGGCGTCGAACCGCACATCGATCTCCATGACCCCTCCACCTCTCGGCCGCCCCTCCAAAGAGCCGCCCCACCCTTACACGAACACCCCCACCCAACCTCGACACCCCAGCCCCCCTTTTTTCCACCCCACCCCCCGTACGGCGCCGCAGGCAGCGCCCCCCGACCCGCGCCGCCAACCCCTCGCGCCCCGGCCCCCCGGAGCGCCCCCTCGCCGTGATCATGCAGTTTTAATCACACCCTGTGCTCAAAACTGCATGATCACGGCGAAGGAGTTGCCGGGAGGCGGGGGCGGTCTCGGAGTGGGTTGCCCGGCGATTCCGCCACCGGCCCTTGATTCCGGGGTGGGGAGGCTCTGGGTGGGCTCGCTCGTGGTGCCCTTCGGCGGCGTGGGGAGGCGCCGGGGGTATATGCGCCCGGGGTGGATCCGTCGTCGTGATCATGCAGTTTTAATCACACCTTGTGCTCAAAACTGCATGATCACGGCGAGGAGTTGCCGGGGGGCGGGGGCGTCCCGGGCGCGGATTCCTTCGTGACCCCGCCACCGGCCCTCGATCCCGAGATGGGGAGATCCTGGGTGGGTTCGCTTGTGGCGCCCTTCCGGGGGCGTGGGGAAGCGCCGGCGGTGTGCGGCCGGGGTGGGTGCGGCGTCGTGATCATGCGGTTTCGCGCACACCCTGAGCTTGGGACCGCGTGATCACGGCGAGGGGGCGGGCCGTGAGGGGTGCGGGTCGCGGGGCTGTCGAGGGCGGGGCGGGGGTGTGCGGGGTGGTGGGAGGTCAGGGGGTGAGGAGGGTTTGGAGGGCGTGTTCCAGGGCTCGGGGGCAGGTGGCGGGTTCGGGCCAGGGGAAGCGGATCTGGTCGGGGCCCACCTGGACGGTCGCGCCGAAGCGGTCGAGTTCCCAGAGCCAGACCTCGGCCGGGGGAGCGGGCCTGCGCAGGGCGTGGGTCATCGCGTGGGCCAGGCTCTCGCGGTGGGACTCGTTCACGTGGGCGAGCATGCGCTCGGCGGCCCCGGCGATCGGGTCGGGCTCGGCGGCGAGGTAGTCCTCGGCGTCCAGGGTGCCGTGGTCGCGCCCCGCGACGTACATCACGGTGGCGACGTCGACGCGGGCGAGCAGCGGGAACGCGGGCTCGCCGGGATATTCGAGGGCCAGGAACAGATCCTCGTCCGGGTGGCGTTCCGCGATGAGGACGGCGGCCTCGCGGCGCTCGGGCGCGGGCACGGGGGCGGCCCAGCCCTGGATACGCAGCAGGGCGCGGGGGCGCTCCTCGTCTCCGATGCGGCGGGTCACGGCCAGGTTGACGGTCACGGCGGCGTCGCACGCGGCGTTGAGCGCGGAGCGCAGCGGCTCGCCGGGCTTGAGCAGCAGGAGCGGGCGGCCCGCGCGGTCCACCGCGCCGCGGGCGCCGACGAGCGCCGAGGGGGCGTCGGCCAGGGCGAGGCGGGTGGGAACGGCGTCCGCCGCGAGGGTGCGCACCCGCGATCCAACGGCATTCTGGCGCAAACCGGGTCTCCTTCGATAAGGTTAGGCATACCTAAGTAAGGATTACCTAACCACAGAGGGGTTCTGTTGCGCTATACCGGTCCCAAGGTGCGGCTGTCCCGCCGGGCGGGCGTCCCGCTGACCAAGAAGGCGGTGCGCTACTTCGAGCAGCGGCCGTACCCGCCGGGCGAGCACGGCCGCAAGACCAACCGGCGGCAGGCCGGCGACTACGGCGTGCGGCTGATGGAGAAGCAGCGGCTGCGCTGGTACTACGACCTGTCCGAGCGGCAGCTCCGCCGTACCTTCGACCAGGCCCGCCGCCTGGAAGGCCGCGCGGGCGCGGAGCTGGTGACGCTGCTGGAGTGCCGGCTCGCCTCGCTCGTGCTGCGCGCGGGACTGGCCCCCTCGATCTACGCCGCGCGGCAGTTCATCGCCCACGGGCACATCACCGTGGACGGCCGCAAGGTGGACATCCCCAGCTATCTCGTCCGTCCTGGCCAGGTCGTCGGCGTGCGCGAGCGCTCGCGCAAGATGGTTCCGTTCGTCGAGGCCGCCGAGGGCGTCCACGCCGACGAGCGCGTCGCGCCGTACCTGTCGGTGGACCTGCCCAACCTGACGTTCACGCTGGTCTCCCGGCCCGAGCGCGCGCAGATCCCGGTCGAGTTCGACGAGCAGCTCGTCGTGGAGCACTACTCCCGCTGACCCCGCCCGCCGCCCCCGCCCTCCCGGCCGAGCGCGGGGGCGGCGGACGTTAGGGCCGCGCTGGCGGGGTAGGAACCCGGGGCACGATCACCGGACGTCACATCGGGAGGGCAGTAATGACCGAGGGAGTCGACCCCCGGGAACTCAGTGACGAGGATCTGTTCCGGGAGCTCCAGCACCTCCACGAGACCCGCACGGACACCCTGCTGCACGGTTCCGACGACGCGCTCGAACGCCACACCTCGCGCACGCAGGAGCTGGAGGAGGAGTACCTCCGCCGCTACCCCGAGCGCGACGTGGACCCCGACCGCCTCCGCTCCGGCGCCCGCCGCCGGGGCTGACCGGCCCCGCCGCCGAGCTGACGACCCCGCCGCCCGTACGGCGCACCGCGCCCGCCTCCGGCACGTACGGCGGCGCGCCGGCTTCCCCCGGCGTACCGGCGGCGCCCGCCTCCCCGGCGTCCGCTCCCACGGCGTACGGCGGCGCTCGCTCGCACGGCGTACGACGGCGCTCGCTCGCACGGCGTACGGCGGTGCGGCGATGCGGCGGTGACCGAGGGCGCGCCCCGCCCGGCCGTACGGCGTGGGCTCAGGAGGCGGCGGGATGGGCCGCGGGCTCCTCGGCGGGGGCGCCGCAGAGGTGCTCGCCCTCGGGCGGGCCCTGCTCCAGGTGGTCCTCGTAGACGCGGATCTTGAACTCGATGAGGTCCATGCACTCGTCGAGGCGGGCCATCCGCTCCCGCACGCGATCGCGGTGGGCGCGCAGGAGGGCCAGGCGCTCGGCGGCGGTGTGCCCGCCGCGCCGGACCAGTTCGGTGTACTCCCGGATCGCGGGCAGCGGCATCCCCGAGGCGCGCAGCAGCACGCACAGGTTGAGCCACTCCACGTGGTGCTCGCCGTAGACGCGGCGCCCGCCGGGCTCACGCCGTACCGGATCGGCCAGGATCCCCTCGCGCTCGTAGAAGCGGAGGGTGTGGACGCTCAGCCCGGTCCGCCCGGCGACCTGGCCGATCGTGAGATCTCCCGACATGTCGCCCAGCATACGGACTTGAGCTAGAGCCGACTCGAACTCCTAGGCTGCGACGCGTTCGCGGCGGAACCCCCGCCGCGGGCGTACGGCATCGCATCTGAGGAGCACGGCATGCGTTATCGCGTTCTCGGCGGCACGGGCATGGAGGTCAGCGTCTTCTGCCTGGGCGCCATGATGTTCGGGACCGTGGGCAACCCCGACCACGACGAGTGCGCCCGCATGGTCCACACGGCGCTGGACGCGGGGATCAACTTCGTGGACACGGCGGACATGTACTCCCTGGGGGAGTCCGAGGAGATCGTGGGCAAGGCCCTGGCCGGCCGCCGCGACGAGGTGATCCTGGCGACCAAGGTCCATTTCCCGATGGGGGAGGACCACGACGACCCCCGGCCCAACAACGGCGGCAACTCCCGGCGCTGGATCGTCCGGGAGGTCGAGGCGAGCCTGCGCCGCCTGCGCACCGACTGGATCGACCTGTACCAGGTCCACCGGCCCGACCCGCGGACCGACATCGAGGAGACCCTGTCGGTCCTGGGCGACCTGGTGACGCAGGGCAAGATCCGCGCGTTCGGCTGCTCCACGTTCCCCGCGGAGGAGATCGCCGAGTCGCACCACGTCGCCGAGCGCCGGGGCCTGGCGCGGTTCCGCACCGAGCAGCCGCCGTACTCCCTGCTCGCCCGGGGCGTCGAGACCTCCGTGCTCCCGACGGCCCAGCGGTACGGCATGGGCGTGCTGACCTGGTCCCCGCTGGCGTCCGGCTTCCTGACCGGCCGCTACCGCAAGGGCGAGCCCGTGGACCTGACCAGCGGCCGCCCGGCCCTGGTCCCGTTCCGCTTCGACCCGTCGATCCCCGGCAACGCCGCCAAGTACGACGCCGTGGAGTCCCTGCTCGGCGTCGCCGCGGACCTGGGCCGGACCCTCCCGGAACTCGCCGTGGCCTTCCCCGCCGTCCACCCGGCCGTGACGTCGGTGATCATCGGCCCCCGCACGCCCGGTCAGCTCCGGTCCCTCCTCAAGGCCGCCGACCTCGTCCTCGACGACGCCACCCTGGACCGCGTCGACGAGATCGTCCCGCCCGGCACCGACCTCTACCACCCCGACGGCTCCTGGCGGCCGGTCTCCCTCACCGACGTCTCCCTCCGCCGCCGCGCCGTGGCGGACCGCGCCGCCGCCTGAGCTCCGGTACGGCGTCCCGCCGCGTCCCCGGTCCCCGGATCGGGGACGCGGCGGCGGGCGGCGGCCGTACGGCGATTCGCCGGCCGCGTGGCCCTCAGCTCCCGGCCCGCGCCCGCGACGCCCAGCCGTGGACGTGCCGATCGTGCGCCCCTCAACCGCCCCGGCGGCAGAATTCCAGGGCCATGGACCACCAACTGTCCGGCTCCTCGAAGGAGAACGGATCCAGGGCCCTCAGCCGGCTCGACAACTCGCGGAAGGACTCGTCCCGAACAGCGGGGTCCTCGGCGGAACGGACTTCGTGGATCTTGATCTGGTAGAGGAATTCGATGAACTCGCCCAGGTTGTTGTTCACGACTTCGCCCTTCGGGCGAGGTCCGTTCAACTGGACCAGCATGACGAAGCTCTCGTACGCGCTCAGCGAGAACCGCAGGCCGGAGTCGCCGGGCGGGCCTCCGATGATCACCTCTCGGTGGTTCACGCCGTTGGACGTGGTGACGTCGAAGGTGGCCAGGAACCTGGGCCCGCCCACGACCTCGGTGGTGAAGAACGGGGAGCCGCCGACGGGAAGCCCGACGGTCCCCAGCGCTTCGGCGTCCCGCGGCGTCAGCCCGAACTTCTCGAGCTGCGCCGCCGTCGCCGTGAAGAGGTTCTCACGACCGTAGAGAGCCGCCATCTGCTCGTGTGTGGGCACGTCGTTCCTTCGTGTGGTGCCGGACGGGAATTCCCCGCGGTGATCTTGCGAGCCGGCGCTCTCTGAGGCGCGGCCCCGGGGCGTGAACGATCACGATCAAGGGGGAGGGGGAGCGGCCCCGCGACCTCGGCGCCGTACGGGATCGAGATGGCGCGAGTCCCCGGGGGACGGGGGCTCGCGCCATCGGGGGTCCGGCGAGGGGCGGGTGGCCCCGGTCAGGGGGCCAGGGGCTGGCCCACGCGGCTCTCGGCGCTCAGGTGGGCGAGGATGTCGAGATCGCCGCGGTGGCGGAGGCGGGTGAAGAGGCGCTCGCGGTCGGCGTCGTTCTCGTTGTCGCCGATGCGGCGGGCGATGAGGCGGACCGCCTCGTCGAAGGTGGCGGGAGCCGTGTGGCCGACCAGGCGCAGGGCGCGGGCCAGCGGCGTCGGGCCGTTGCCGTTGAGGTGGGCCAGGCCGGGCAGGCGGTGCACGTCCAGGCGGTGGTCCTTCATGGCCACGAAGACGTGGTCGCCCGGCTCGGCGTTCAGCAGGCGCAGCAGCGGCTGGACCGAGTCGAACGCCGGGTGGTCGCGCCACACGAGCACGATCGCGTTGCCGCCGGGGCCGGTGACCGACAGCACGCTGCCGGGGCGCAGGCCGTGGTGGGCGGCGTACCCGTCGGGCACGCTGACCGGGCCGCCGCGGAGGTGGTCCACCGTGACGTCGATGCGGTGCCACCAGCGATGGTCCGGCGCCAGGAAGCAGCGCGGGGACTCCTGCACGCTGGCGCGCGGCTCAGGAGGGCGGGCGGCCCCGTTCCCGTCGTCGCGCCGGCCGAGGCCGCTGGCCCCGGGCTTGCGCGACGGCAGCGAGGACGAGGACGGCGAGGACGAGCCGCCGGTCGCGGCGCCCGTGGAGGAGGCGGCGGCGCCGGGGGAGGGCTCGGCGGGCAGCTCGGGGATGGTCGAGAGCCACTGGCGGGCCGAGTGCGGGCGGATGCCGATCTGGCCGAGCAACTCGATCACGTCCGCGCCGGGCTGCCGGGTGGACAGGAGCTGGCGCGTGCGCTCCCGCAGCGCGCGGGGATCGCCGACGATGAGCCAGCCGTCGTACATCCGCCGGTCGGGCATGAGCGCGACCAGGACGCGCCACAGGGCCGTCCGCAGCGTCGGCACGATGGTCGGGTGCGCCGCGTCGGCTGCGATCAACTGCTCCTCCGTGGCGGCGACACCGAGGCGCTCGGTGAGGGCGAACAGATGGCGGGTGAGGGGCGCGGCCTCGGGCGAGCGCAGCCAGCGGATCACGCGCTCCTCGGCGGAGCGCTGGGCGCGGCGGAGCCGCTCGCGGTCCACGCCCAGGCGGGGCGCCAGCGCCCGCAGGCTCACCGGCTCGGACGCGAACAGCCGCTCCACCGCGACCGTGTGCTCCAACTGGTCCCAGCCGCGGAAGGCGCGGTCCACGAGATCGACCAGGCCGGTGGAGGCGGGCGTGCTCAGCGGCGCCTCGGGGCGCGCGCCGGGGTCGCGGACGACGGGCTGCGGCCCGGTGTGGCTGCCGTGCACGACCGGCTGCGGTCCCGTCGCGTCACGCCGTACGGCGGGCTGCGGCCCGGTCACGTCGCGGCGGACGACCGGCTGCGGGCCGGTGGCGTTGCGCGAGACCTGGCGGAACGGGCCGGTGTTCTCGCGGGGACCGCGGACGGCGCTGACCCGGGTGAAGACCTCGCGCAGCACCGAGACGATCACGGCGGCGGGGTCGGCGGGCGTGGGATGGGACCAGCGGCGCAGGTCGGCGGGGGTGAGGCGGCGCAGACCGTCCCAGCTTCCGACGTTGCCGGACACGGCCTCGCGCACGGGGGCGGGCCAGCCGGACATGGCCGGCTCCAGGTCGGCCACCATCAGCGCGGGCACGATGTAGTTCAGCGGGAGGTGGTCCCACTGTGCGGCGGCGAGCCGGGCCAGGCGGTCGCACAGCCACTCGACGCCGGTGGTCGTGGTGACGCGCGGCAGCGAGACCGACATCCACCAGCCGGCGGGCAGGCGGGGGTCGGCCAGGGCCTCGGCGATCTGCGCCGGGTGGCTCCAGCGCAGCGCCGGAACCAGATCGCTCAGGCAGATCGGCGACTCGGTGTCCATCAGCGGACCGTAACCTCCCCGGTCGGATAACCCATGGGACCAAGGGGATGCTAGCGGTCAACCGTTACGAATGTCGCGAACTGCAGCCGTTTCTCTTCTCACTTTTTCCGCCCCAAGACCCCCATTCAGGGTGTCCTTAAGTGCTCTGACCTCGGCTTGCAGGCTCGCGAGCTCCGCCAGGATCCGGTCGTCGCGGTCCGCGGAATTCTTCTCGGACGCCGCCCGCGAGTCGGCGGCGGTCTCGTCCTCCATCGCGCGTACGACGACCGCGATGAAGAGGTTCAGCACGACGAAGGTGCACACGAGGATGAAGACCACGAAGAACACCCAGGCCGACGGGTGCTTGGCCATCACCTCCTGCGCCACGTCCGACCACGCGTCCCCGGTCATGACCTGGAACAACGTCAGCAGCGACGTCCCCAGGTCCGAGAAGTAGCCCGGGGCGGCCGCGCCGTACAGCTTGGTGGCCATCACGGCGGCGACGTAGAGCACGAGCGCGAGGAGCACCCCGATCGAGGCCATCCCGGGAACGGCGGTCAGCAGCGCCGACACGACGCGGCGCAGGCTCGGCACCACCGAGATCAGCCGCAGCGCCCGCATTATCCGCAGCGCCCGCAGCACCGACAGCCCGCCCGTCGTGGGCAGCAGCGACATGCCCACGATGAGGAAGTCGAACACGTTCCACGGGTCGCGGAAGAACCGCAGCCGGTAGGCGTAGACCTTGGCCGCGAGCTCCGCCACGAACACGTACAGCGCGGCGTGGTCCACCGCGTGCAGCGCCCCGCCGTACTCCCGGAGCATGGCCGGCGAGGTCTCGATCCCGAGCGTCGCCGCGTTGACCAGGATCACCACCGTGATCACCCGCTGCGCGCGCCGGGACTCCACGGCCGCGCGCACCCGCTCCCGCGAGAGGACGGCCGGTCGCGGCGGCGCCGGGACGAGAGGCTCCGAACTCACGCTCCAGGACCCTAGTGGATCTCCGCCCCCCAAGATCACCGAAGTCCCGCTCCGCCAGGGGCGGGCCCGCGGGCTCCGGCCGGGACGGAGCCGCGTGCACGGCGGACGGGGAAGGGCCCGCGCCCCGCGGCGGGCGGGACGCGGGCCCTGGCCGGGCGGCGTGGATCACCTGGAGATGACGGCCTCCACCGTGACCGTCGAGCCGCCGGTCAGGCTCATCTCCATCGAGGCGCTGATGGAGCACTTGAACGCCGTGGCGACGTCGGCGACCTCGTTGACGCGCACGATCACCCGGTCGCCCTCGCGCAGCGCACGCGCCACCAGGGAGAAGGTGGATCTGGCACGCTCCAGCTTGATGCGCTGCACCGCCGCCTGCCGGGCCGGGGTGAGCGCGAACAGCTTGGCCAGCAGCCGGCGGGGGTCCCGGTCGAGCTCGGCCGCGACCTGCCAGGCGAGCTCGTCGTCGGCGCAGATCTGGTCCACGACGCGCTGCGCGTCCTCGGTGGTGACCGGGGTGGAGCGGGGGATCTTCGTGAGTGTGTCGGTCATGTTCGTCTTCCCGTCGAGGTGATGGACACCCCTACTTCGTCAGACGGCCCCCGGCGGATGTCCCCGCGTCTCCCTCGCCCGCCCGCACGCCGCGGAGCCCGCGCCGCCCGGCCGAGGCCGCTGCGAGAGGGGAACGGGCCGGGGGCGGCCGGGGTGGGCCGCCGGTGCGCGGCCGAGGCGTGCCCTGGGGCGCTCAGGCGCGTACGGCGGAGCGGGCGGGGACGGCGGCGGCCGGAGGCGCGGCGTGGAGGGCGTGGGTCACGGCGTCGGGGGCGAGGATGTGGTCCAGGACGAGGACGGCGCACCCGGCGACGGCCGAGCGCTCGCCCAGGGAGCTGGGGTTGATGCGCAGGCGGCGGGAGGCCAGGGCGGTCGCGCGCTGGTAGACGACCTCGCGCACCCCGGCCACCAGCGGGTCGAACGCGTCGGCGAGGTCGCCGCCCAGGACGACGACGTCGGGGTTGAGGAGGTTGACGGCCATGGAGACGACGTCCCCGAGGCGGCGGCCGGCGTCGCGGACCAGGGCCTCGGCCTCGGGGTCGCCCTCGCGGAGGAGGGCCACCACGTCGCGGGCGCGGATGGCGGTGCGGCCGAGCTCGCGCAGCCGGGCGGCCAGGGCCGCGCCGCTGGCCACCGCCTCCAGGCAGTCCACGTTGCCGCAGCGGCACTCGGCGCCCAGGCCCTCGCGCACCGGGATGTGGGCGATCTCCCCGGCCGCGCCGAGCGCGCCGCGCTGGACCTGCCCCCCGGCGACCACGCCCGCGCCGATGCGCGTGGAGACCTTGACGAACAGCAGGTCGTCGGCGTCGCCCTGGTAGACGAGCCGGTGCTCGCCGAGCGCGATCATGTTCACGTCGTTGTCGACGAACAGCGGCACGCGGAACCGCTCGGCGACCAGCGGCGGGATCGCGACGCCGTTCCACTTGGCCATGACCCGCGTGCTCTGGACCCGGCCCGCCGCGAACTCCACGGTCGCCGGGAGCCCGATCGCGGCGCCGCGCACGGCCGACGCGGGCACGCCCGCCTGGCCGAGGAGGGCGTCCCACTCGTCGAGGATCATCGGCACGATGACCGACGGGGACTCCTCCACGTCGAGGTATCCGTCGCTGCGCGCCACCTCGTCCCCGGCCAGGTCGCAGACCGCGATCTGGGTACGGCTGACGCCGAGCGCCGCGGTGAGGACGACGCCGCCGGAGGCGTTGAACTCCAGCCGGACCGGGGGCCGCCCGCCGGTGGAGGGGCCGTCGGTGCGCTCCACGACGAGCCCGTGCGCGAGCAACTCCTGCACGCGCAGCGCCACCGCCGGCCGGGACAGCCCGGTGATGCGGCCGATCTCCGCGCGCGTGACCGCCTCGCCGGTCCGGATGAGGTGGAAGACCTCGCCGCTGGTGGCGAGATCGGAGGCGGGGCGTCGGGCCATTGACACAGTGAAGCACATCCATTACGCGAGTGGAAGTTCACGAAGTCCGCGAACTTATTCATCTCAAGTTACAAAACTACGCTTGTGTAAGAGCAGAACCCCCGCTACCGTTCCAATCTCGCACCACCAGCCCGTGAGACCCCTCTCTCCACCCCTCTGCACGCACCGGAGACGACCGATGTCCCAGCCTCACGCCGCCGACCTGATCGTGTTCGGCGGCACCGGCGACCTGGCCATGCGCAAGCTCCTGCCGGCGCTGTTCCACTCGGACCTGGACGGCATGCTCGCGGACGAGACCCGCGTCATCGCGCTCTCGCGCGGCGGTCTCGACGACGCCGACTACCGGGGCAAGGTCGACGCCGAGGTACGGCTGGCCGGGGCCGTGCCGGACGAGGACCCGGCGGCCTGGGAGCGGTTCCGGGCGCGCCTGCACCACGTCACGGTGGACGTCGGCAGCGGCGAGCCCCTCGGCGGCGAGCTGGGCGCGCTGCTGGCCGGGCACGAGGACCGCGCCCGCGTCTTCTACCTCGCGTCCCCGCCGATGACCTTCGGCCCGTTCTGCCGCGCGATCCAGGAGGCCGGCCTGGTCACCCCGGCCTCGCGCGTCGTGCTGGAGAAGCCGCTGGGCAAGGACCTGGCGAGCGCGCAGCGCATCAACGACGAGGTCGGCGCGATCTTCGACGAGAACCAGATCTTCCGGATCGACCACTACCTGGGCAAGGAGACGGTGCAGAACCTGCTGGTCCTGCGCTTCGCCAACACCTTCCTGGAGCCGATCTGGAACTCCCGCTGGATCGACCACGTGCAGATCACCGCCGCCGAGACGGTCGGCACCGCGGGCCGCCGCGGCTACTACGACGGCTCCGGCGCGCTGCGCGACATGGTCCAGAACCACCTGCTCCAGCTCCTCTGCCTGACCGCGATGGAGCCGCCGCTGCGCAACGACCGCGAGGCCGTGCGCGACGAGAAGGTCAAGGTGCTGCGCGCGCTGCGGCCGCTCACCGGCGGCGACGTCGCCCTGCACACCGTGCGCGGCCAGTACGCCGCGGGCGTGTCCGGCGGCGCCGAGGTGCCCGGTTACCTGGACGAGCCGGGCAGCACCCCGCCCACCGACAAGTCGCGCGAGGTCGAGACGTACGCCGCGATCGAGGCGCGCGTGGAGAACTGGCGCTGGGCCGGCGTGCCCTTCTATCTGCGCACCGGCAAGCGGCTGGCCTCCCGCCGCACGGAGATCGTGGTGCAGTTCAAGGACGTGCCCCACTCGATCTTCCCCGGCGGGGCGCCGAACCGGCTGGTCATCCGGCTCCAGCCGAGCGAGGGCATCCACATGCACCTCGTCGCCAAGGAGCCGGGGTCCGGCGAGCTGCGGCTGCGCCCGGTGGCGCTGAGCCTCAGCTTCGCCGACACCTTCGAGACGCGCGTCCCCGAGGCGTACGAGCGGCTGCTCATGGACGTGCTCGCCGGCAACCCGACGCTGTTCATGCGGCGCGACGAGGTCGAGTCGGCCTGGCGCTGGATCGATCCGATCCTGTCGGCCTGGGAGGGCACCATCCCCGAGCCGTACGTCGCGGGCGGCACCGGGCCCGCGGCCGCGGACGAGCTGATCGGCCGCGGCGGCCGCACCTGGCACGAGGAGGGCTAGCGTGAACCCTGTCATCCAGCGGGTCACCGAGCGGGTGATCGAGCGGAGCGCGCGGACCCGCGCGGCCTACCTGGAGCACATCCGGGCGGCGGCGGCCGAGAAGGCCGGCAAGCCCATGCGCACCCAGCTCGGCTGCGCCAACCTGGCGCACGGCTTCGCGGCCTGCTCCCCGGCCGAGAAGCTGGCGCTGCGCGGCGACGTGAAGCCGGGCATCGCGATCGTGTCGTCCTACAACGACATGCTCTCGGCGCACCAGCCGTACGAGACCTACCCGGCCACGCTCAAGGCGGCCGTGGCCGAGGCGGGCGGCGTCGCGCAGTTCGCCGGCGGGGTGCCCGCGATGTGCGACGGCATCACCCAGGGCCGCGCCGGCATGGAGCTGTCGCTGTTCAGCCGGGACGTGATCGCCATGTCCACGGCGGTCGCCCTCGCGCACGACATGTTCGACGGGATGCTGCTGCTCGGCGTCTGCGACAAGATCGTGCCGGGCATGCTGATCGGCGCGCTGCGGTTCGGGCACCTGCCCGCGCTGTTCGTGCCCGCCGGGCCCATGCCGTCCGGCCTGCCCAACAAGGTCAAGGGCCGCACCCGCCAGCTCTTCGCCGAGGGCAGGATCGGCCGCGAGGAGATGCTGGAGGCCGAGTCCAAGTCCTACCACTCGCCCGGCACCTGCACCTTCTACGGCACCGCCAACTCCAACCAGGTGCTCGTCGAGGTCATGGGCCTGCACCTGCCCGGCGCGACCTTCGTCAACCCCGGGACCGAGCTGCGCGAGGCGCTGACCCGCGAGGCGGGCCGCCGCATCGTCGAGCTGTCCCGCGGGGACGCCCCGATCGGTGAGGTCGTGGACGAGAAGGCGATCGTCAACGCCGTCGTGGCGCTGCTGGCCACCGGCGGCTCCACCAACCACACGATGCACCTGGTCGCGATCGCCGCCGCCGCGGGCATCGAGCTGACCTGGGACGACTTCGCCGCCCTGTCGGAGGTCGTGCCGCTGCTCACCCGGATGTACCCCAACGGCCAGGCCGACGTGAACCACTTCCAGGCCGCCGGCGGCATGGCGGTGCTGATCGGCGAGCTGCTCGACGCCGGGCTGCTCCACGGCGACGTGCTCACCACCTCCGGGCGCGGCCTGGACGCCTACCGCGAGGAGCCCGGTCTCAAGGAGGGCGAGCTGCTCTGGTCGGCCCGTACGGCCGGCAGCGAGGACCTGGACGTGCTGCGCCCGGCCGCCGAGCCGTTCATGCACCACGGCGGGCTGAACATGCTGAACGGCAACCTGGGCTGCGCCGTCACCAAGACCTCGGCCGTCAAGCCGGAGCACCTGGTGATCGAGGCCCCGGCCAAGGTGTTCGAGGACCAGGCCGACCTGCTGGCCGCGTTCGCCGCCGGGGAGCTGGACGAGGACTTCGTCGCCGTCATCCGCTTCCAGGGCCCGTGCGCCAACGGCATGCCCGAGCTGCACAAGCTCACCCCGGCGCTGGGCGCGCTGCTCGACCGGGGCCGCCGCGTCGCCATCGTCACCGACGGGCGCATGTCCGGGGCCTCGGGCAAGGTGCCCGCCGCGATCCACGTCTCCCCGGAGGCGGCGGCCGGCGGCCCGCTGGCCAGGGTCCGCGACGGCGACCTGATCCGCCTCGACGCCGAGGCCGGCACCCTCGCGGTGCTCGCGGAGGACTTCGAGGACCGGGAGCCCGTGCCGGCGCCCGCCCGCCCCTGGTCGGGGACGGGCCGGGAGCTGTTCGAGGCGCTCCGCCGTACGGCGGGGCCGGCCGAACGCGGCGCGGGTGTGTTCGGGACGTTCGGAGTGGCAGGAGAAGTGGCGTGAAGCCCACTCCTGAACGTCCCTGGCTCGTCGCCGACATCGGCGGCACCAACGCCCGCTTCGGCCTGATCGAGGGGGCGGGGGAGGAACCGCGGTCCGTCGCGGTCCTGCACGACGCCGACCATGCCGGGCTCACCGAAGCCGTAGCCGCGTATCTGGCGGAACACGCCCGCGGAGTGCGACCGGTGGCCGGATGCGTCGCGATGGCCGGACCCGTGGACGGCGACCGTTACCGGCTCACGAACGCCGGGTGGAGCGGGTCGATCACCGACACCGCCCGGGCGCTGGGGATCGAGCGGATCGGGCTCCTCAACGACTTCGAGGCGCTGGCGATGTCCCTGCCGCGCCTGAAGCCGTCGGAGCTCGTGCGGATCGGCGGGCCGGGGCTGCCCCCGGCCGGCGGGATCAAGGCCGTCCTCGGCCCGGGGACCGGCCTCGGCGTGGCCGGGCTGGTCCCCGCGCCCGTGGGCGGCTGGGTGCCGATCCCGGGCGAGGGCGGGCACGTCTCCGTCCCCGCGATCACCGCGCGGGAGGTCGAGGTCGTCCGCGCGCTGCGGGGCTCCGGCTTCACCCCCGAGGGCGCGCTCGTCGCCGAGAACCTGCTCTCCGGGCCGGGCCTGTCCCTGCTCCACCGGGGCCTCGCGCTGGTGGACGGCGTGGCGGACGCGCCCGTGCTGAGCGCCGCGGAGATCAGCACCTCCTCCGACCCGTGCTGCGTGGAGACCGTCGAGGTGTTCTGCGGTCTCCTGGGCACCTTCGCGGGCAACGTCGCGCTCACCCTGGGCGCGCGCGGCGGCGTGTTCCTCGGCGGCGGCGTGCTGCCCCGCATCGCCGGGCGGCTGGCCGCCTCCGACTTCCGGCGCCGCTTCGAGGACACCCCGCGCCTGGAGGACTACCTCGCGGCGATCGCCACCGTGCTCATCGTCGCTCCGCTGCCCGCGCTGGCCGGGACGGCGGCCTGGCTGGAACAGAACCTGGAGACCCCGTGAACCCGCTCGACCTGGCCCCCGTGATCCCCGTCGTCGTGATCGACGACGTCTCCACGGCGGTGCCGCTCGCCCGCGCCCTGGTCGCCGGGGGCCTGCCGGTGATCGAGGTGACGCTGCGCACCCCGGTCGCCCTCGACGCGATCGAGCGCATCGCCGCCGAGGTGCCGCAGGCCGTCGTCGGCGCGGGCACCGTCAGGACCCGGGCCGAGGTCACCGACGCCCGCAACGCCGGCTCCCGCTTCCTGGTCAGCCCCGGCTGTACCCCGCGCCTGGTCTCGGCGGCCCTCGGCAGCGGCCTGGCGTTCCTGCCCGGCGTCGCCACGGTCTCGGAGGCGATGTCGCTGCTGGAGGAGGGCATCACCGAGATGAAGTTCTTCCCGGCCGAGGCCGCGGGCGGCGTTCCCTTCCTCAAGTCCATCGGCGGCCCGCTCCCGCAGGTCCGCTTCTGCCCCACCGGCGGCGTCCGCCTCGCGACGGCCCCGGACTACCTGGCCCTGCCCAACGTCGCCTGCGTCGGCGGCACGTGGCTCACCCCGGCCGAGGCCCTCAAGACCGGCGACTACGCCCGGATCGAGGCGCTCGCCGCCGAGGCCGCCGCCCTCCGCCCCTGACCGTCGCCCCGGTCGGGGGCGGAGGCGCGGTGCTCACACGACGGGCGCGGGGCGCGATGGCATGATCACGCCGGGGAGCGGGGGTTCGCCGGCGTGATCTTGCGATCGCGTCCCGCGCCCTTCCGCGTTCCGCCGGGGTACGGCCGCGCGCCGTACTCGCGGGGCGGCGCGGGGGGCAGGGGGCTGGCGGGAGAGGTCAGGAGGCGGGGCGGGAGAAGCCCGCGAGGGCGCGGCGGCAGGCGGTGAGGCCGGCGGCCAGGGCCTCCTCGTCGGAGTGCCCCTCGCTCAGGGTGACGGCGACGGCGGCGCTGACGGCCCCGGTCGCGGCGGCGACCATGGCGAAGGCGGTCACGCGGTCGACCTCCCCCGCGCAGGCGGCGACGAGCGCGCCGCCCAGGCGTTCCAGGCGGGTGTCGGACCAGGCCAGATAGGCGCCGGGGGAGGGGATCGGCAGCGTCAGGGCGTTGCCGATCATGCCGGCCGTCATGCCCATCTCCCAGCTGTCCTCCAGCATCGCCGCGAAGGCCCGCGCCAGCAGCTCGGCCGGGGGCTCGCCGGGCTCGCGGGAGGCGATCGCGCGCTCGCCGACCGCCAGCCGCTCGGCGCTGTTGTGGTAGACGACGTCGGCCTTGCTGCGGAAGTACGTGAAGAACGTCCGGGTGGAGACGTCAGCCGCGGCGGCGATCTGCTCCACGGTGGTCGCGTCGTATCCCTGCTCCTCGAACAGCCGGGCCGCCGCGTCGACGAGGGCCTGCCGGGTCCGCTGTTTCTTCCGCTCGCGCAGCGACATGGGCTCATGTTAGTTCACGCCCATGCATGTTTACAGTCATGCAAGCTTGCATTAGCGTGCAAAACATGGCGACCGTGATCTCGGCGGCCGGACTCGTCAAGACGTTCGGCCGGACACGCGCCCTGGACGGCCTGGACCTGGAGGTCGCCGCCGGAGAGATCCACGGCTACCTCGGCCCCAACGGCGCGGGGAAGACGACGACGCTGCGCGTCCTGCTCGGCCTGATCCGGCCTGACGGGGGCCGGGTCCGGCTGCTCGGCGGCGACCCCTGGCGCGACGCGGTCGCGCTGCACCGCCGGCTGGCGTACGTCGCGGGGGACGTGGCGCTGTGGCCCGGCCTCACCGGCGGCGAGACGATCGACCTGCTGGGCCGTCTGCGCGGGGGCCTCGACCGGCGCCGCCGCGACGAGCTGGTGGAACGCTTCGGGCTCGACCCCTCCAAGCGGGCGCGCGCCTACTCCAAGGGCAACCGGCAGAAGGTCGCGCTCGTCTCGGCGCTGTCCTCCCGGGCCGAGCTGCTCCTCCTGGACGAGCCCACCACCGGGCTCGACCCGCTCATGGAGGTCGAGTTCCGCCGCTGCCTGGCCGAACGCGCCCGCGAAGGCGTGACGGTCCTCCTGTCCAGCCACGTCCTCGCCGAGGTCGAGGCGCTGTGCGACCGCGTGAGCATCGTCCGGGCCGGCCGTGTCGTGGAGTCGGGCCGTCTCGCGGACCTGCGCCGGCTGACCCGCACCACGATCACCGCCGACCTGGACGCCCCGCCGCCGGACCTCGCCGCCGAGCCCGGCGTCCACGCCCTGCGCGCGGACGGCCCGCGCGTCACCCTCCAGGCCGACCGCTCCCGCCTCGGCCCCATCCTCGCCCGGCTGGCCGCCGCCGGAGTCCGCGACCTCACCGCCCGGCCGCCCACCCTGGAGGACCTCTTCCTCCGCCACTACACCCCGCCCGCCGACGCCGCGGGGGCCGCGGCCGCCGCTCCGCCCGCCGACGCCGCCGCGAAGGCCGCTCCGTCCGCCGACGCCGGGCCGCCGGCGGACGTCGGCTCATCCGCTGACGCCGCCCGGTCCGCCGGCGCCGCCCCGCCGGTGGGCGGGCGCGAGAGCCGTACGGAGCGGTCGTGAGGGGGGCGGCGCTCGCGGGGACGGGGGCGCTGGTCCGGTTCCTCGCGCGGCGGGACCGGGCGGGGCTGGCCGCCTGGGCCGCGCTGGGCGCGGGGCTGCCGGTCTTCAACGCGTACTCGCTGGGCGCGCTGCTGCCGACGCCGGAGGCGCGGGAGGTGTTCGCGGCGGGGAGCGACGGCAACCCGGTCGTGGCCGTGCTCCTCGGGCCGATCTCGGACACGAGCCTCGAAGGCGTGGTGGCCTGGCGGTCCGGCCTGCAGAGCCTGCTGGTGACCGGGGTCGCCGGGATCGTCTTCACCGTACGGCACACGCGGGCCGAGGAGGACGCGGGGCGGCGCGAGGCCGTGGCGGCGTGCGCCGTGGGCCGGCACGCCCCGCTGACGGCCGTCCTCGCCGTGACGGCGGCCGTCAACCTCGCCGTCGCCGCGCTCACGGCGGCGGCGCTCGCGCTCGGCCCGGGGTTCCCCTTCGGCGGGTCCCTGCTCTTCGGGCTCACGGCGGCCGCGGGCGGGACCGCGCTGGCGGCGGCGGGCGCGCTCGCCGCCCAGCTCGCGCAGACCGCCGCCCTCGCCAGGACCCTGGCGATCGGCGCGCTCGCCGCGAGCCTGGGCCCGTTCGTGGCCGGCGCGCGGCCCTGGCCGCTGCCCGCCGAGTGGCCCCGCCTCGCCCGGCCGTACGCCGACGCCCGCTGGTGGGCCCCGCTCGTCCCGCTGGCGGCCGCGGCGATCCTGGCCGCGGCGGCGTGCGCCGTCTCGGCCCGCCGGGACCTGGGCTCGGGCCTCCTGCCCGACCGCGCGGGGACCACCGGTCCCGCCGCGGCCACGCCACGCCTGTCCGGCCCCCTCGCGCTGGCCTGGCGCACGTCCGGGGAGCGCCTCGTGAGCTGGGCCGCCGCGCTCGCGGTCGTCGGGGCCGCGGTGGGCGCCGTCTCGGTCACCCTCGACGCCACCTTCGCCGAGAGCGACCTGATCCGCCGCCTGCTGGGCCGCCTGGCCGCCCAGTCCCCCGGCGACGCCCTCCTGGCGATCTTCACCTACGTCTTCTGCCTGGTCATAGCCGCCCTCTCGGTCGTCGTCGCGCTGACCCCGCTGGCGGAGGAGGAACGCGGGCACGCCGGCGCGGTGCTGGCCGCCGCCGTGTCCCGCCCCCGCTGGCTGGCGGCCCACCTCCTCCTCTCGCTCGCGGCCCCGGCGGCGCTCCTCGCCGTGACCGGCCTGGCCTCGGGGCTCGCCGCGGCCCTGGCCACCGGCCGCGCGGCCCCGCTCCCCGCCCAGCTCGCCGCCACCGCGCACTTCATCCCGGCCGCCTGGACCGTCGCCGCCGTCGCCCTCGCGGTGTACGGCCTGCGGCCACGGCTGGCCGCTCCCGCCGCCTGGGCCTTCCTCGCGGTGTCGGCCCTGGCGATCGCCCTCTGGGAGGCCGCCGTCATCCCGCGCGCCGCCTTCCTCCTCACCCCCTTCGCCTACGCGCATCCCACGATCACGCCCGCCCCGGCCGCCCCCCTCGCCCTGACCCTCCTGACCGCCCTCCTCCTGGCCGTCGCCACCACCTCCTTCACCCGCCGCGACCTCCTCACCTGACCACGATCACGGCCTCCCGCGACCCCCCGAACCCCGTTCTGTGGACAACCCCGAGCCCCCGCTCTCCCCACGCCGCGAGCACGCGCCGGCGCGACCACCGCCCCGGCCGTCGCCCCGCCACAGCCGTCGGCCCGCCACAGCCGTCGGCCCGCCACAGCCGTCGGCCCGCCACAGCCGTCGCCCGGCCACGGCCCGGAGGCCCGGCGCCCGCCGCGAACGGCGCGCCCCCGCGCCGCCGTACGGGCGGAAAGTGATCCGGCAGGGTGGCGAGAGGGGCGTCCTTCTGGGACCGTGGGGCGATTCGCCCCGTCGATCATGAGGATGGCGCTGTGCGGCGATATCGGTACGGCACGGCCGCGGCGGTCCTCGCGGCGGCGTACGCGGCCGTCGTGGTCGCGGCGGCGGCGGCGTATCTGGGCGGCGCCTGGTGGCCGGGTGTCTGGACGCTCGCCCTGGGATGGCCGACGGAGGCCCCGGCGGGGATGGAGCCCTGGGCGGCGGCGCTCCTCCTGGTGACGGGCGGCCTCCAGGCGTGGGCGATCCGGGAGATCGTCAGCGGGCCCCGGACGGGAGACGCGCCCGTGCGCCTCGGCGGATCCGCCCGTTCGCTGCGGTGGGTGCTGTACGTCACCGCGGTCCTGGCGCTCCTCCAGCCGGTCCTGACGCAGGGCCTGCTCTTCGCCCTGGGACGGTCGTGGCCGGCCCCGGGCGGCCTCCTCCTGACCGGCGCGGACGTCTACGCGTGCGCGCTGGTCGTGGTGCTGGCGGTGCTCGTCCCCCGGGCGCTCGCGCGCGGCGGCCCGCGCCGGGCGCTGATCGCCGCCGGGCTGCCGGTCCAGGTGTGCTTCGGGCTGTACGGGCTGCTCCTGGCATCCCTGATCCCGCGCGCGTTCGAGGACGCGGCCGGGAGGTTCCTGACCCGCGTCTGGCCGTTCGACCTCCTCGCCCTGGCGCTCTGGCTGATCCTCGTCCTCGTCGCCATGGGCCGGGACGGCCGGTGGTCCCCGGTCACGCTGGGGGCAGGCGGCCTCACCGTGCTCCTCGTCGCGCGCGAGATCCCGGCCCAGGCCCTGACCGCGGCGGCCGACCCGTATCTCGGCCCGGCCCTCATGGCCGCCGCGATGGCGCACGCCGCGCTCGTCGCGGTCTGGGCCGCGCGCGGCGGCCGGGAACTGGGGCGCGCCCCGGCCGCGGCACGGGCCGCTGCCGTGCCCGCACCGTCCGCCGGGCGTCCGGCGTAGCCGAGACGGTGCGGGCGGCGCCCGGTCAGCCCTTGGAGAAGGCGGCGTCGAAGGAGGTGGACGGGGGTTCGATGGCGTTCAGGGCGCGGATGAAGGCCAGGGACTCGGGGGCGCCCTGGAGGCGGTCCATGCCGGCGTCCTCCCACTCGATGGAGATGGGGCCCTGGTAGCCGATGGCGTTGAGGGCGCGGAAGCAGTCCTCCCAGGGCACGTCCCCGCGCCCGGTGGAGACGAAGTCCCAGGCGCGGCGGGGGTCGGCCCAGGGGAGGTGGGAGGAGAGGCGCCCGCGCCGCCCGTCCGCGCGCCTGATCCGGGTGTCCTTGCAGTCCACGTGGTAGATGCGGTCGGCGAAGTCGAGGATGAAGTTCGCCGGGTCCACGTCCTGCCAGACCATGTGCGAGGGGTCCCAGTTGAGGCCGAACGCCTCCCGCCGGTCCACCGCCTCCAGCGCCCGCGTGGTCGTGTGGTGGTCGTACGCGATCTCGCTGGGGTGCACCTCGTGGGCGAAGCGGACGCCTTCCCGGTCGAAGACGTCCAGGATGGGGTTCCAGCGGTCCGCGAAGTCCTGGTACCCCGCCTCGATCATCGCGGGCGGCACCGGCGGGAACATCGCGACGGTGTGCCAGATCGACGAGCCTGTGAAGCCCACCACCGTGGTCACGCCGAGCCGCGCCGCCGCCCGCGCGGTGTCCTTCATCTCCTCGGCGGCCCGCCGCCGCACCTCCTCGGGGTCGCCGGAGCCCCAGATCCGCGCCGGGAGGATCGCCTCGTGGCGGGCGTCGATGGGGTGGTCGCAGACGGCCTGGCCCACGAGGTGGTTCGAGATCGCGTAGACGCTCAGGTCGTACTTGGCCAGCGTCTCCCGCTTGCGCGCCACGTAGTCGTCCTCGGCGAGCGCGCGGTCCACCTCGAAGTGGTCGCCCCAGCAGGCGATCTCCAGCCCGTCGTAGCCCCACTCGGCCGCGAGCCGGCACACCTCCTCGAACGGCAGGTCCGCCCACTGGCCGGTGAACAACGTGATCGGTCGTGCCATGTCCTCATACCTCCACAGATCTTCCGTCGTCCGGCCCCGTTCCCGGTACGGCTCCCGCCCGCCCCCGCCGGGAGTACGGCTCACGCCGCACGCGGGGCGCGAGCCGTACCGGGTGGGGTCAGCCGGGGACGGGGGTCCAGCGGCTCTCGTTCGCGGCGCTCTCCTCGACCGCCGCCAGGACGCGCTGGACCTGGAGCCCGTCGGCGAACGAGGGGAGGGGGTCGGCGCCGGCGGCCACGGCCTGGAGCAGGTCGGCGGCCTGGTGGGTGAACGTGTGCTCGTAGCCGAGGGCGTGGCCCGGGGGCCACCACGCCCCCGCGTAGGGGTGGCCCGGCTCGGTGACGAGGATCCGCCGGAAACCCGCCTCGGCCGCGTCCCCGGCGTGGTCGTGGAACCACAGCTCGTTCATGGACTCGAAGTCGAACGCCAGGCTGCCCAGCGACCCGTTGACCTCCAGGCGCAGCGCGTTCTTGCGCCCGGCGGCGAACCGCGTGGCCTCGAACGACGCCAGCGCCCCGCCCCGGAACCGCCCGATGAACAGCGCGGCGTCGTCCACGGTCACCTCGCCCCGCCCGGTCCCCTCCGGCAGGGGGCGCTCCCTGACGAAGGTCTCGGTGATCGCCGAGACCCCGGCGAGCAGGTCGTCCGTGACGTACTGGGCCGCGTCCACGATGTGCGCGCCGATGTCGCCCAGCGCGCCCGAGCCCGCCCGCTCCCGCCGCAGCCGCCAGACCAGGGGGAAGGCGGGGTCCACGATCCAGTCCTGGAGGTACTGCGCGCGGACGTGCCGGATCTGACCGAGCCGCCCGGCCCGCACCAGTTCCCGGGCGTACGCCAGGGCGGGCACGCGCCGGTAGTTGAAGCCGACCATGGAGCGGACGCCCCTGGCCCGCGCCCGGCCGGCGGCCTCGGCCATCGCCTCGGCCTCGGCCACCGTGTTCGCCAGCGGCTTCTCGCAGAGCACGTGCCGCCCCGCCTCCAGCGCGGCGATCGCGATCTCGGCGTGGCTGTCGCCCGGCGTGCACACGTCCACGAGCTGGACGTCGTCGCGGTGGACCAGGTCCTTCCAGTCCGTCTCGACCGCGGCCCAGCCCAGCTTCGCGGCGGCGGCGGTGACCCGGGCGGCGTCCCGGCCGGACAGCGCGGCCATGACCGGGCGCAGCGGCAGGTCGAAGAACGCGGCGGCCGAGCGCCACGCCTGGGAGTGCACCCGGCCCATGAACGCGTACCCGACCATGCCGACGCCGATCCGCTCCGCGTCCTCCCCGGCCGCCTCCGGCCGTACGGCCGGGCCGGGGTCCCCGATGACCGGGCTCACGATTCGAAGCCCAGCGGCAGATAGGCGTCCACGTTCTCCTTGGTGATGGTCTCGGAGGCGAGCGTGATCGACTGCGGCACCTGGTTCTCGACCAGGTCGCCCATGCCCTTGCCCTGCGCGATCAGCCGGGCCAGCCGGATCGCCGACGACGCCATGGTGGGGGAGTAGGTCACGGTGCACTCCAGCACGCCGCCGGCCTTGATCTCCCGCATCGCGTTCGCCGACCCGGCGCCGCCGACCATGAAGAACTCGTTCCGCCCCGCCTGCTTGATCGCCGCGAGGACGCCCACGCCCTGGTCGTCGTCGTGGTTCCACAGCGCGTCGATCTTCTTGTGCGCCTGGAGCAGGTTGCCCGCGACCTCGTTGCCGGTCTGGACCGTGAACTTGGCGTCCTGCTTGGCGGTCACGCCGAAGCCGTACGACTTGAGCGCGTCGGCGAAGCCCTTGCTGCGGTCCTGGGTGAGCGGGAGCGTGGCGATGCCCTGGATCTCCACGATCACCGGGTTGGACACGCCCTTGTCCTTGAGCTTCTTGCCGATGTAGTGCCCGGCCGCGACGCCCATGCCGTAGTTGTCGCCGCCGATCCAGGTCCGGTACGACAGCTTGTCGGGGAAGACGCGGTCCAGGTTGACCACCGGGATCCCGGCGTCCATGGCGCGGCGGGCGACCTGGTTGAGCTGCTCGCCGTCGTTGGGGAGCAGCACGAGCACGTTCACCTTCTGCTGGATGAGCGACTCGACCGCGGAGATCTGCTGGTTGATGTCGTTGGTGGGCTCGACCGGCCGGAAGGTCACGTCGGAGTACCTCCCGGCCTCCGCCTGGGCGTTCTTGGCGATCGCCGCGATCCAGCCGTGGTCGGCGGCGGGCGCGGAGAAGCCGATGGTGACCTGCTTGCCGGGCTTGTCGTTGTCGCTCCCGGCGGCCGGGGCCTGGGAGGCGGCCGGCTTGCTCGCCGCGGGCGGCTCGTTGCTGGTGCAGGCGGTCGCGAGCGCGCCGGCGCCGACGACGGCCCCGCCGAGCAGGAATCCCCGGCGGCCGAGCGGACCGTTCTCGGGCATGGTCTCTCCTACAGATCAGGGGGTTCGGGGGTTCGGGGGTGGGATGGGCAGGGAGGGTCAGGGACTGCGGGAGCCGAGGCCGCGCCGCTGGAGCAGCACGGCGACGACGATGATCAGGCCCTTGGCGATGAGCTGGTCGCTGGTGTTCAGGCCGTTGAGGATGAAGAGGTTCGTGATCACCGTGAAGATCAGCAGACCCAGGATCGAGCCGATGATCGTGCCCTTGCCGCCGGTCAGCAGCGTGCCCCCGATGATCACCGCGGCGATGGCGTCCAGCTCGTAGAGGTGGCCGTGGGTGCTGGAGCCGGTGGTCGTGCGCGCCATGATGATGACCGCCGCGATGCCGCAGCACAGGCCGGAGAGCCCGTACAGCAGGACCGTGTGCCGCCGCACGTCGATGCCCGCGATGCGCGCCGCCTCGGGGTTGCCGCCCACGGCGTACGTGCGCCGGCCGAAGGTGGTGCGGTTGAGCAGCACCCACCCGGCGGCCACGACCGCCGCGAACACGTACACCACGAGCGGGATGCCCAGGACCCGTCCGGTGGACAGGTCCACGATGGCCGAGTTCTCCGGCCGGACGAGCTGGGTGCGCCGGTCCGACATGCGCTGCGCCAGCCCGCCCGCCGCGACCATCATGGCCAGGGTCGCGATGAACGGCACCACGCGGCCGTACGAGATCAGCAGCCCGTTCACCAGCCCGGTCCCGGTCCCGACGAGCAGCGCGCAGATCACCATCACGACCGGGCCGTACGACTGGGTCGCCAGCGTCGTCGCCCACACCGAGGCCAGCGCCATGATCGCGCCGACGGACAGGTCGATGCCGCCGCCGATGATCACGAAGGTCATGCCGACGGTGATCACGCCGATCGTGGCGGCCAGGGACAGGATCGTGACGAGGTTGGAGTACGTCGCGAAGGTCTCCGGACGGGTCGCCAGCCCGACGAGCGCGAGCAGCACCAGCGCGGCCACCAGGCCGAGGTGCCGGACCTCGCCCGCCCGGGCCAGCAGCGGGAACCGCGCCAGGGCGGGGAGCTTCGCCGACCCCGACGCCGACCCCGACGCCGACGCCGACGCCGCGTCCGTACGGCCTGCGGGCGCGGGGCCGGGTCGCTCCCCGGGCGGGGAGCCGGGCTGGACGCCGGGGCGGTCGGCTCGTCCGGGGGCGGACGTGGGGGCGGAGGCGGGGTCGCGGCCCGCGGCGTCGTTCGCGGCCTCGTTCACGAGAGGCTTCCTTCCATGATCATGTCCAGGACGCGGTGCTCGTCGAGGTCGCGCGCGTCCGCCTGGTGGATCACCCGGCCCTCGCGCACCACGAGCACCCGGTCGGCGAGGCCCAGCACCTCGGGGACCTCGCTGGAGACCAGCAGCACGCCGAGCCCCGCGTCGGCCAGCCGCCGGATCAGCGCGTACAGCTCCGCCCGCGCGCCCACGTCCACGCCGCGGGTGGGCTCGTCGAGCAGCAGCAGCCGCCGCCCGTTGATCAGCCAGCGGGCGAGCACGGCCTTCTGCTGGTTGCCGCCGGACAGCGTCTTCACCGGCCGCCGCGCGTCCGCCGGGCGCACGTCCAGCGCCGCGATCTGCTCCGCCGCGTCGGCCAGCGCCCGCCGCCGGTCCAGCCACCCCAGGCGGCTGTAGCGGGGGAGCCCGGCGAGCGTGATGTTGTCGGCGAGGGAGTCCTCCAGCAGCAGCGCCTGGCTCTTGCGCTCCTCCGGCGCGAGGCCCATGCCGAGGCGTACGGCCCGCGCCGCGCTGCCCGGCCGTACCGGCCTGCCGTCCAGCAGGACGCGCCCCGCCGAGGGCCGCCGCAGGCCGTACACCGTCTCCAGGATCTCCGTGCGGCCCGAGCCGACCAGCCCGGCCAGCCCCACGATCTCGCCCGCCCGGACCGAGAACGACACGTCCGCGAACTCCCCGGGCACGGTCAGCCCCTCGACCCGCAGGATCTCCGTCCCCAGGCCGTCCGCCTCGGGGTCGCGCCCCCCGGCCTCCGGTACGGCGGGGCGGGGGCGCCTCGGCGGGAAGACGTACTCGACGGAGCGGCCGGTCATCAGGCGCACGATCTCCGGCGTCGGGGTGGTCGCGGCGGGCAGCCCGACCGCGACCGTGCGGCCGTCCTTGAGCACCGTCACCCGGTCGCCGATCTCGCGGATCTCCTCGAGCCGGTGCGAGATGTAGATCACCGCGACCCCGGCGGAGGTCAGCTCGCGCACGAGCCGGAACAGGTTCGCCACCTCGTCGTGGGCCAGCGCCGCCGACGGCTCGTCCATGATGATCAGCCGGGCGTCGTGCGACAGCGCCCGCGCCATGCTGACCACCTGCTTGCCCGCCGGGGACAGCCGCTCGACCAGCCGGTTCGGCGGGATCTCCGGGTGCCCGAGCCGGGCCAGCAGCTCGCCCGCCGCCCGCGCGGCCTCCCGGCGGCGGACGAACCCGTAGGACGCCCGCTCGTGCCCGAGGAAGACGTTCTCGGCGACCGAGAGGCCGTCCACCAGGTCGAGCTCCTGGTAGATCGTGGCGATGCCGAGGCGCATCGCGGCGGTCGGGCCCGCCAGCCGTACGGGCTCGCCGCCGAAGCGCACCTCGCCCTCGTCGGGCTGGTGCACCCCGGAGAGCACCTTGATCAGGGTGGACTTCCCGGCGCCGTTCTGGCCGAGGAGGCAGTGCACCTCGCCGGCCTCGACCTCCAGATCCACGCCGTCCAGGGCGCGTACGCCGGGGAAACGTTTGGTGATGCCGCGCATCCGCAGGAGCGGCACGGGGGCCTCCGGGGGATCGTCGGCCGGCCGGTGCCCCGGCCGGCCGGGGTGTCAGTCGACGGAGAACACGTGGTCGCTGATCAGCCGGGTCGCCCCCACGACCCCGGCGGTGCCGCCCAGCTCGGACAGCACGATCGGCAGGTTGCCGGTCGCCAGCGGCAGCGACCGGCGGTAGACGACGCTGCGGATCTCGGCGAGCAGCGTGTGGCCGAGCCCGGCCACCCCGCCCGCGATGATCACGAGCCCCGGGTTGAAGAAGCTCACCAGCCCGGCCAGCACGAGCCCGACGCGCCGCCCGCCCTCGCGCACCAGCCGCACGGCCGCCGCGTCCCCGGCCGCCGCCGCCTCGCCCACGTCCGCCGCGGTTAGCGTCTCGCGGGTCTCCAGCCGTTCGGCGAGGTACGGCGACTGCCCGCCGCGGGCGGCGGCGAGCGCGTCGCGGGCGAGGGCGGCGCCGCCGAAGTACGCCTCCAGGCAGCCGGTGTTGCCGCAGGCGCAGGCCGGGCCGAAGTCGTCCACGCGGATGTGGCCGATGTCGCCCGCGCTGCCGGAGACGCCGCGGTAGATGTTGCCGTCCACGACGATCCCGCAGCCCACGCCCGTGCCGATCTTGATGAGCAGGAAGTCGGCGACCTGGCGGGCGAGCCCGGCGTGCAGCTCGCCGAGGGCCATGATGTTCACGTCGTTGTCCACCAGGGCCGGGCAGCCCAGTTCCTGGCTGACCGCCTCCCGGACCGGGAACCTGTCCCAGCCGGGCATGATCGGCGGCGCGACCGGGACCCCGTCGCGGAAGCTCACCGGTCCCGGCACGCCGACGCCGACGCCGTGCACCTCCTCGGCGAGCCCCTGCGCGCGCAGCTTGGCGACCATCTCCATCGCCCGGTCCAGCACCGCCGCCGGGCCCTGGCGCACGTCGCACGGCTCGCTCGCCGTGCCCAGCACCTCCAGGTCGCCGCCGGTCACCGCCACGTCGATGGAGGTCGCGCCGACGTCGATGCCGACGAAGCGCAGCCGGGGCGACAGCCGTACCAGGCCCGACCGGCGCCCGCCCCGCGAGGCGGCGAGCCCGGACTGCTCGGCCAGCCCCAGCGCGACCAGCCGGTCCACCTCGACCGCGAGCTTCGAGCGGGACAGCCGCACGACGTCGCCCAGTTCCGCGCGGGAGCGCTCGCCGTCGCGCAGCAGCCGGAGCAGCGCCGCCTGATGCCGGTTCTCGGGTCGCACCGTCAACCTCTTCACGCCGTCCCTCCGTCATCGCGGGGACTTCCGGGTGCGCCGAACGTAGCCCACCTTTCGCCGCGGCGGAAGACCCATTTCGTCGCTGAGTCGCGAACTTTCGCATCCAGCAGGACAAAGTGCGTGACGCGCGTCACAAGAAGTGGATCGATCCCCTGAGCGGGCGTGCGAGGGACGGGTGACGGGCGCGCGGGAGCCGCACCCCGGGCCACCACCCGGCACGCCCGCCCGGGGACGGGCGCGCGCGGGAGCCGCCCTCGGTTCACGGCGAGGAGGTGGCCGGCGTCCCAGGGGCCGGTGAGCGTGGCGGCGGAGTCGCCCGGGGTGGTGGCGGGAGCCGGGGCCGCCGGGTGGCGGGAGCCGGGGTCGCCGGGCGGCGGGGTCGCCGGGTCGCGGTGGCGGGAGGGCGCCCGCGCCGTGCCGTACGGCATGAGCCCGCCGCGGCGTGGGGCGTCGTCAGCGGGGTGCGTGGCGGTGGAGGGTGCTCGCCGGGGCGTGCGGCCGCCCGAGGGTCAGCGGAGGGACCAGTCCTGGCAGCCCATGGACTGGAAGGCCTTGTCGGCGGGGTCGATGGTGATGGTCTGGGGGCCCTTCTGGTAGCCGTTGGCGATGATGTCCGAGGCCTGGCCGCTCACGCCCTTCAGGCGGGCCCAGTAGCACGCCGGGCTGCCGGAGGCCGGGCCGGCCGACGCGTAGGTGCCCGCCTGGACGTCCTTGCCGACGAGGAAGATCCCCTCCCCGCGGATGGTGCCGGTGGCGGGGCTTCCCGCGTCCGGCTGCTGTTGGGCGGGCTGCCGCTGGACCGGCTGCTGCTCGGCGGGTTGGCGCTGGGCGGGCTGCTGCGCGGGCTGGTCCTGGACGGGGGCCTGGTCGGCGGGGTACTGGCCACCGGACTGGTCGGCCGGGGGCTGGTCCTGGGCGGAGGGGTCCTCGGCGGGGCCGGCGAACTCCGTGACCGTGACGGTGGGGGCCGCGGCGGCGTTCTGGCCGAGGGCGGGCGCGCCGACCATGGCGCCGAGGATGAGGCCCAGGAAGAAGCAGACGACCCCCGCGCCCCCCGCCACCAGCACCAGGATCGACCCCGGCGGCTTGCGCCGCTCGTCCTCGGGGCCGGGCCCGGCGCCGCCCGGCTGGTAGTAGACGGTCTGCCGGTACGGGCTGTGCGGGGGATGGCTCATGGTTCCTTCTCCGGCTCGACGGATACCGCCGCCGGTCGCCGGCGCGGATCCCGGTCGCGGCCCGGGGCGACGGCTCGTGGCGGCGCACTCCGCGCCCCCGGCCGCGGTCGCCCGGCGCGAGCCGGAGTGATCATCCCACACGCGATCTCGCCCCTCAACGCGAGAAGGCCCGCCCGCGCGGCCACCGCTGGACCGAGCGTAGACCCCGCGTCCCGGTCGCAGAAGGGGCGCGGAGGAGCCGGGGATCCGGCAGGATGGGTGGATCATGGGGAATGGGAAGCCCGCGGAGGTCTGGGTGGTGTCCGGGCCTCCGGGCGCGGGGAAGACGACCGTCGCGGCGATGCTGCTGGAGCGGCTGCGGCCGGTGCCGGCGCTGCTGGACAAGGACACCGTCTACGGGGACTTCGTGGCCGCGACGCTGCGCTCCCACGGGCGCGACCCGGGCGAGCGCGAGGGCCCCTGGTACGACGAGCACATCAAGGCCCACGAGTACGCCGGGCTGACCGCCACCGCCCGCGAGATCCGCTCCCACGGCTGCCCGGTCCTGCTGTCCGGCCCCTTCACCGGCCAGGTCCACGACGCCGCGCGCTGGCGCTCCTGGGTGGCCGATCTCGGCGGCGACCCCGTCCGCCTCGTCTGGGTCCGCAGCGACGCCGAGACCCTCCGCGGCCGCCTCACCGCCCGCGCCTCCCACCGTGACGCCGGCAAACTGGCCCGCTTCCCCGAGTTTCTCCGCGCCGTCCGCGTGGACGAACCCCCGGCCGTGCCCCACATCGAGATCGACAACCGCCTGGCCGCCCCGCCCCTGACGGCCCAGCTCGACCGCCTCCTCCCCGCCCCGCCCTTCTGACGGGAAACCGCTCGCGGTGCTAGGGTCCCGGCCATGACGCGTGAGCGAGCGGTGGGACCCGCCGGCTTCGGGTAGCGCCAGGAGACACCTGGCGGTGCCGTCCCAGGGAGCCGCTGTGTCCCGCACCGCCCACCACATCGACCGTCCTCGCCCGGGCCGGCCTCAGGGGAGCCCCCTGGCGGTCGGTGACGATCACCGACCTGCGGTACGGCGCCGCGTGCCTGCGGCGGGCGTGCCGCGCCGGCCATCGCCCGCGCCCGTCGTCCCTCCGCCACAGGGCCGAGGTCCGCACCTGGGCCAGGGCTCACGTCCGCGACCGCTCCGTCGCCCGACGGGCGCGAGTCCAGGAGCGCCAGGAGCGCCGCCGCGTGCGCCACGCGCTGGACCAAGCCCGCCGCCGGATCAACGCCGCCCGCGGAAGCCACCTCGCCTCCGGCCCCCTCGGCGACATCGACGTCCCCCCGACCCGCCACCGCCACAACGCCGTCTGGCAGTACTGATCCCCACCTGGCAGTACTGATCCCCACCGCGCCTGGTGGTCCCGCCCCCATCGCCCAGGCGGACGTGCCGTCCGCCGCTCGCCCAAGCGGACGGCCCGCCCATCCCCGTGCCGTGATCTTGCGATTTCCGGCACCCCCGGGGGCACCGCCTGAGGCCCCGGGGTGGGTCTGCGTGGTGCGGAATCGCGATCACGCGGGGTTGCCGAGGTGTTGGAGGTGGCCGGGGCCGGGGCGTTGGCGCGGGTGGATCCGGGGAAGGGGGTGGGGGAGCGTGGTCGCCGGGTCGCAAGGGGAGCCGGCGGGAGACAACGGGGGGAGCGCGCCGTGAGCGAGCGGATGAAGGCGGTTCAGTACCGGGGGGCGGGGGCGGAGCCCGTGGTGGTGGAGGTCCCCAGGCCGGTCCCGGGGGCGGGGCAGGTGCTGCTGCGGGTCACGGCGGCGGGCGTCTGCCACTCCGACATCGCGGTGATGAGCATCCCCGACGCCCAGTTGCCGTTCCCGCTGCCGCTGACCCTCGGGCACGAGGGCGTGGGCACCGTGGCCGAGGTCGGCGACGGGGTGACGGGGGTGCAGGTGGGGGAGGCGGTCGCGGTCTACGGGCCGTGGGGGTGCGGCCGCTGCGCCGAGTGCGCGCAGGGCAAGGAGAACTACTGCCTGAACGCCCGCCGCCTGGGGATCTTCCCGCCGGGGCTGGGCGCGCCCGGCGCCATGGCCGAGTACATGATCGTGGACAGTGACCGCCACCTGGTCCCGCTCGGCGACCTCGACCCGGTCGGCGCCGTGCCCCTCACCGACGCGGGCCTCACCCCCTACCACGCGATCAAGCGCTCCCTGCCCAAGCTCGTGCCCGGGGCCACGGCCGTCGTCATCGGCGCCGGCGGCCTCGGCCACGTCGCCATCCAGATGCTCCGCGCGCTCACCGCCGTCCGCGTGGTCGCCCTGGACGTGAGCCAGGAGAAGCTCGACCTGGCCCGCGAGGTCGGCGCGCACGAGGCGCTGCCCTCCGACGAGGGCGCCGCCGCCCTCGTCCGCGACCTGACCGGCGGAGTCGGCGCCCAGGCCGTCTTCGACTTCGTCGGCGCCACCCCCACCGTCGCGATCGCCGGCGCCTGCGTCGCGATCGAGGGCGACGTCGTGATCGTCGGCCTCGGCCCCGGCCGCCTCCCGGTCGGCTTCGGCGCGCTGCCGTACGAGGCCACCGTCACCTCCCCCTACTGGGGCAGCCGCGGCGAACTCATCGAGGTGCTCGACCTGGCCCGGACCGGGCTGGTCTCCGTCCACACCGAGACCTACCCCATCGACGACGCCCCCGTCGCCTACCACCGCCTCCACGAAGGCCGGATCCGCGGCCGCGCCGTCATCCTCCCCGGCGCCTGACCCTCCCGTACGGCCGCGCGCCCGCCGCCCGCCGCGCGCCGCGCGCCGCGCGCCCGCCGTACGGCATGGCGTCCGGGTCCCGCCGGACGCCCCGCCGTACCGCGCCATCCCCGGCGGGGGTGGGGCTGGGCGCACCCCGGGGCGGGGGGTGGAGTCATTCCGGCGGGGCCGGGGCGCGGTTCATAGTTGGGGCATGTCTCCTCGGGCGCGGGCGCTGGCCCTGCTGCTGATGAAGCCGGCCGAGCTGCTGGTCGGACTGCTGTCGGTGCCGCTGATCATGTTGCACTTCACGCTGGGGATGGTGTTCCTGCTGGGACCGGTCACGCGGGTGCACCGGGGCGTCACCGCGCGGATGCGCGAGCTGTCGGAGCGGTGGTGCGGCGTGCCGATCGCGCCGCCGTACCTGCCGGAGCCGCCGCCGCCGGTCCGGCAGCCCGACGGGTGGTACCGCAAGGACCGGTCGCTCTACAGGACGCCCTTCTGGCCGCGGTGGCAGGCGCGCCTGGAGTGGCGCATGTCCGACGCCGGCACCTGGCGCGACCTCGTGTGGTTCCTGGTGGACCCGGTGGTCGGCGGGATCCTGGCGCTGGCGGCGGTGGTGGGCGGCCGGCGGGTGCTGCGCTGGCACGGCCTGTGGTGGCGTTCGCTCCTCGGGCCGACGCGGGGGCAGGCGATGCGGGCGCGCCTGCGGCGGCTGGCCGGCGCCCGCGCGCAGGCCACCGACCAGCAGGCCGCCGAGCTGCGGCGGATCGAGCGCGACCTGCACGACGGGGCCCAGGCGCGGCTGGTCTCCATGGGCATGACGCTCGGCGCGGCCGAGGACCTGATCGATCGCGACCCGGCCGCCGCCAAGGCGCTGCTCGCCCGCTCCCGCGAGTCCTCCGCCAAGGCCCTTGCCGAGCTGCGGGACCTGGTGCGCGGCATCCACCCGCCGGTGCTGGCCGAACGCGGTCTCGCCGACGCCCTGCGGGCCCTGGCCCTGGACAGCCCGCTCGACGTCGAGGTGACGGCGGAACTGGACCGGCGCCTGGAAGCGTCCGTGGAGTCGGCGGCCTACTTCGCGATCGCCGAGGCGCTGACCAACGCGGCCCGGCACGGCGGGGCGGCCCGCGCCTGGGTGGACCTGCGCCTCGCCCGGGACTCCCTGCGGATCGTGGTCACCGACGACGGGGACGGCGGCGCGGACCCGGCCAGGGGCAGCGGCCTGCGCGGCGTCGAGAAGCGCCTGGCGGCCTTCGACGGCGTGCTGGTCGTGAACAGCCCCGAGGGCGGCCCCACCATGCTCTCGATGGACCTGCCCACCTCCCGCCCCGGCCCTGAGCGCGACGAGATCAGGCTCACCACCCGGGAGAAGGTCGCGATCGCCGCCGGCTGGAGCCTGGGCTGGCTGCCGCTCTTCCCGCAGGGACTGGTCCCGCTGATCCTGAAGCTCTCGGGGAGCGAGGACGAGATGGGCTGGGCGCTGGCCTTCCACACGCCCGAGCCGTTCCGGTCGGCCATCATCGTCCTCATGATCGCCCTGGGCCTCGGGCTCTACGGGATGGCCGTCTCCGCCCCTATCCTGGCCAAGCGCAGGAAGCTGTACGGCGGGGCGGAGGGCTGACGGGTGCGGGTGGTGCTGGCCGAGGACCTCTACCTGCTGCGCGACGGCCTGACCCACCTGCTCCAGGCCCACGGCTTCGAGGTCGTGGCGGCGGTCGAGAGCGGCCCGGAGCTGGTGGCGGCCCTGGTGGGCCACCGCCCCGACGTGGCCATCGTGGACGTGCGGCTGCCGCCCACGTTCACCGACGAGGGACTCCAGGCGGCGCTCCAGGCCCGCGCGAGGATCCCCGGCCTGCCGATCCTGGTCCTGTCCCAGCACGTCGAGCAGCTCTACGCCCGCGAACTCCTCGCCGACGGCACCGGCGCGGTCGGCTACCTGCTCAAGGACCGCGTGTTCAACGCGGCCCAGTTCGTGGACGCCGTCCGCCGCGTCGCCGCCGGCGGCACCGCGATGGACCCCGAGGTCATCGCCAAGCTCCTGGCCAGCAACGCCCGCAGCGAGCCCCTCGGCCGCCTCACCCCGCGCGAGCGCGAGGTGCTGGAGCTGATGGCCGAGGGCCGCTCCAACGCCGCGATCGGCGCCCGCCTCCACCTCAGCGAGAGCGCCGTCGGCAAGCACACCGCGAACATCTTCGCCAAGCTCGGCCTGGCCCCCTCCGACGACGACAACCGCCGTGTCCTGGCCGTCCTCGCCCATCTCAACGGCACCCGCCCCTGAGACCCCGAGGCCCCGCCGGCGGCGACCCGTACGGCGCTCGCCGGCCGCGTCCCGCCAAGCCGTACGGCGTCCCACGCGGGAGCCGTACGGCGTGCCGCCCGGCGTCGCGGGCGGAGCCGTGCGGGGGACCGGCCGGGAAAGGCGGCGTCAGCCGTACGGGAGGCTCACTCGTCGACGGGGCTGAGGCGGAAGACGCGGAGCTCGCGGCCCGACTTCTCGGTGTAGCGGTCGTAGGGGGGCCACAGCCTGAGCACGCGCTCCCACGCCTCGGCGCGGTCCTCGCCCTCCAGCAACGTGGCGTGGACGCGCAGGTCGCGGCCGTGGAAGCGCACGCGGGCGGCGGGGTCGGCCAGGAGGTTGGTGCTCCAGGCCGGGTGATGGGCGCGGCCGAAGTTGCTGCCCACCACGATGAAGCTTCCCTCAGGCTCGGGCAGGCAGGCCAGCGGGGCCTGGCGGGGCTGACCGCTCTTGTGCCCGGTCGTGGTGAGGACCAGCGTCGGGATCATCCCGTCGCTCATCAGGACACGGCCCCCGGTGAGGCGGCTCAGCCCCCGGTCGATCCTGGGCACGACCTTGGGGCCGACCTTCGCGAACCAGCCGGAGGTCGCCATGCGCTCCAGCAGCGGGCGTATCCGGGCCTTGAGATCCATGCGGCAAAACTAGAACCAACCAAGCGTTCGGTCAATCATCCTCCCGGGGCTCGGGAGGGCCGAAGGGCTCGATCCGGGGGTCGGCGAAGGGACCCTCGGCGTCGGGCCGCTGACCGGCGCGCACGGCCGCGGCCCGGGTCACCCGCAGGGCGTACAGGCCGTCGTCGGGATCGACCGGGACGAGGCCGTACTCGACGTCGACCTCGTCCCGGTCCAGCTCCAGCCGGTCCATCGCGTCGCGCAGACGGGCCCCGCGCGGTAGCCGTACTGTGATCAGCACGGTGGGCTCGTCCGCGGACATCACGACACTCTCTTGGCCCTGCGCTGGAGGGCCTGCAGCACTCCCATGACATCCAGGATGCCGAATCCGTAGTCGAAGTCGAACCCGGCGTCGGCGCGGTCGTCGGCCGTGCGCTGGATGAAGGTGCGGAGCTGGGCGGGCGACAGCTTGGACACCGGCCACTTGGTGCGGATCGCGGCGACGACCCCGGCGGCGACCGGGCAGGCGGCGGAGGTGCCCGAGTCGGGCTCGCCGTCGCCGAACGCCTTGGACCCGGAGAAGTGGGTGTAGGCGCAGATGTCGGGCTTGCGCCGGGACAGCCGGCCCGGGCCCTGGGAGGAGTAGCCGACGCGCTCGTTGCGGACGTCCACGCCGCCGATCGACAGCACGGACGGGTGGGAGTTGGCGCCGACGATGGGGCGGTCGGGATAGGCGCAGCGGCCGTCGCGGCAGTCGCGCCCGCAGTTGCCGGCGGCGAACAGGACGTCGGCTCCGGCACGTTCCAAACTGGCGACGGCGACGTTGAACGGGTGCGCGGCGTTGTCGGAGTAGTTGCCCGGCTGGCCGACGGGGAAGTCCCAGGCCGGCGAGAACGATCCCCAGCTGTTGCTGACCACGAGGCGCTTGGAGTCCTGGGGCAGGGCGTCGAGCACGGTGCGCAGGTGGGCGAACGCCGCGACCGCGTCGGACAGCAGGCCGTCCAGCGCCGAGCCGCCGCGCCGCTGGGAGCGCAGCAGCGGGATGTCGATGACGGACGCCTTGGGCGCGGCGATCATGGCGTCGAAGGCGCACATGGTGCCGTGGTCCACCTTGAACTCGCCCGGCTTGCCCTTCACGCCGGTGGGGTTCCAGCTGTTCTTCGCGTCGATCTTGATCTGCTCGCCCATGACCTGGGTGACGTGCTTGGCGTTGATGCCCGTGTCGAGCACGGCCAGCGGCACGCCGTCGCCGTCCAGGCCCTCGGCGCGCAGGTCCGCCACCTTGAGCAGGTGGCCCACGTCCCGCCAGTCGCCCACCGGTGGATCGCCGCCGCAGGTCGGGCAGGTCTCGATGACGGGGTCGGAGAACACGCCCACGACGTCCGAGCGCGCGGAGGACAGCAGGCTCAGGCGGGCGCCGAAGTCGCGGTCGGAGATCTCGCCCCGGACCAGGACGGTGGCGTCGGAGGCGGCGAGGGAGAAGTCGAGCTCCTGGTCCATGGACAGCGGGTCGGCGTCGCGTCCGGTGGGGACGGGACGGGGGAGGGCCACCGGAGTGTAGCCCTCGTCGAGGGCGACCCCGGGCAGTCGCGCGGCCACGTCGGCGGCGGCGGGGGTGGCGGTCGCGGGGTCGGCGACCGCGGCCACGACGTCGGGGGAGGGGCGGAGCTGGATCAGAACGCGCATGTCTTCACCACCAAGGTATAGACGGACCCTGTGATGACACCATTCCCCTTCGTGACTCCGGCGTCTATCGTTTTCACGGGTTGAACAGTAATATTGCGCCGCGTGAGAGCGGCCCCCCGTCTGGTGCTCAGCAGTGCGTTCATGCTTTTCCTGGAGCTTGCCCTCATTCGATGGACAGGCTCGAACATCGTGCATTTAAGCTATTTCACCAATTTCGTGCTCCTGGGCTCCTTTCTCGGGATAGGACTGGGGTTCCTGAGGTCCGGGAGGAGCCGCCTGCCACCGCTCTACTCACCGGTCGCGCTGGCCGCGCTGGTCACCCTGGTGCTCGCGGTCCCCGTCACCGTGGACCGGCAGGCCGAGGGCGTCGTCTACTTCACGAGCCTGAGCACCGGCGGGCCGCCCGCCTGGCTGATCCTGCCCGTCGTGTTCGCCGCCGCCGCGATCGTCCTCATGGGCCCCGCCGAGCTGGTCGCGGACTGCTTCCGGGAGCTGGGCCGGCTCGACGCCTACCGGTACGACCTGGTCGGCAGCCTCGCCGGGATCGCCGTGTTCACCGCGCTGTCGTTCACCGGCGCGCCGCCCGTCGCCTGGGGGGCCATCGCCGCGGCCGCCTACGTCACGCTGCTCGGGCGCCACCTCGTCGTGCTGGCCGCGGCCGTCGTCGTCGTGGCCGCCCTCGCCTTCGAGACCGTGGCCGCCGGGGCGAGCTGGTCGCCGTACTACAAGGTCACGGCCGAGTCGAAGGTCGAGCACGGGGTGCCGGTGCTGAACATCGCGGTCAACGGCGTCCCGCACCAGCAGGCCATGCCCGCCGCGACGCGGGTGCGGCTGGAGCGGCAGTACGCCCTGCCGTACGAACGGAGCAGCGGGCCCGTGGACGACGTGCTGATCGTCGGGGCGGGCAGCGGCACGGACGTGGCGATCGCGCTGGCCAGGGGGGCCAGGCGCGTGGACGCGGTGGAGATCGACCCGCGCCTGCGCGAGCTGGGGGCCGGGCACCACCCCGACCGGCCGTACTCCGACCCGCGCGTGACCACCCACATCACCGACGGGCGCGCCTTCCTGGAACGGCCGGGGCGGAGCTACGACCTGATCCTGTTCGCGCTGCCGGACTCGCTCACGCTGGTCCAGGGGGCGAGTTCACTGCGGCTGGAGAGCTACCTGTTCACCGAGGAGGCGCTGCGGGCGGCCAGGGAACGGCTCAAGCCGGGCGGCGCGTTCGCCATGTACAACTACTACCGCGAGCCGTGGCTGGCCGACCGGCTCGCGCTCACGGTCAGGGCCGCGTTCGGGCACGAGCCGTGCGTGGACGTGGTCTCGCGCGGGTGGCACCAGGCCGTGATCACCGCCGAGCGCGACCCGGCGGCGCAGCGCTGCGGGGTCCCGTGGGCGGGCCCCGTCGCGGGGACGCCGCCGCCCGCGACGGACGCCCGCCCGTTCCTGTACCTGTCGGGGACGTCCATCCCGGCGCTGTACCTGGTCACGATCGGGCTGATCCTGCTGGTGTCGCTGGTCGCGGTGCGCGTGCTCGCCGGGCCGTACCGGCGCATGCGGCCCTACGCCGACCTGTTCCTGCTGGGCGTGGCCTTCCTGCTGCTGGAGACGAAGAGCGTCACCGGGTTCGCGCTGCTGTTCGGCACCACGTGGGTGGTCAACGCCGTCGTGTTCGCCGGGGTGCTGGTGGCCGTGCTGGCGGCGGTCGAGGTCACCCGGCGGCTGCCCACCCCGCCCGTGCCGGTGATGTACGGCGTGCTGCTCGGCGGGCTCGTCCTGGCCTGGGCGGTGCCGGACGCGTGGCTGCTGGGGCTGCCCGTGCCGGTGCGCGCGGTGGTCGCGGTCGCCGTGGCGTTCCTGCCGATCTTCGCGGCGAACGTGGTGTTCGCCAAGCGCTTCGCCCAGGCCGCCGACCCCACGGTGTCCTTCGGCGCCAACCTGCTCGGGGCCATGGTCGGCGGCTGCCTGGAGTACCTCGCGCTGGTCGTCGGCTATCCCGCGCTGCTCGCGGTCGCCGCCCTGCTCTACCTGGGAGCCCTCGCGCTCTCACCCCGCCCCGCCGCACCCGGGTGAGGGTACGGCGGGGCGCGGGCGGGTCAGAAGGCGCAGACCTCGTCGAGGCGCTTGGCCGGCTTGTCGTCCGGGGCGGAGGAGCCGCCGGTGCCGGTGGGCTTCGGCTTGGGCGTCTTGGTGGGCTTGGGGGCGCCGGGGGACGGCGTCGCGGCCGGCCGGTCGGGGGCGGCGGTGCCGATGGCGGCCACCGTCTCCGAGGCGGCCTCGGACTGCTTGATCGCCTTCAGCGTCTCCCGGCGGATCTTGGCCCAGTCGGGGTTCCCCGTCGAGATGAGCGGCGGCACGAACTGCAGGCTGGTGATCTTGGCGTCCTTGACCTTCAGGCCCAGCGGGACCAGGTGCTCCAGCAGGTCGCGCGGGATGTCCGTCTTGAACATGCGCTTGGCGGCGCCGAAGATCTTCTCGAACCGGGTGAGCACCAGGGCGGGGTTGGCCTGCTTGGCGATCGCCCCGAGCAGGCAGCGCTGGCGGCCCATGCGCACGTAGTCGCTGCTGTTGGTGCGCGACCGGCCGTACCACAGCACCTCCTCGCCGCTGAGCAGCCGGGTGCCCTTCTTGACGCTGAACTGGCCGTAGGGGCCGTACTGCACGTCCTGCTCGACCTTGACCGTGAGACCGCCGATGGCGTCGATCAGCTCGGCGAAGCCCCACATGTCCACGAGCGCGTAGTAGTCGATCTTGAGGCCGAGCGTGTGGCCGATGGCGGTCTTGAGCGCCTCGGGGCCCGTGTGCTTGGCGCCCATGACCTCCGGGTGCGCGTCGGCGTACTCCCAGACCTCGTTCAGCAGGCCGCCCGAGCCCGGCTCGCCCTGGAAGCCGTTCGGGAACTGCCGGTGCAGCGGGTGGCCCTTGGGGAAGCGGACGTACTGCAGGTTGCGCGGCAGGCTGAAGAGCACGGTGTTGCCGCTCTTCACGTCCACGCTGGCCACGGTCATGCTGTCGGTGCGCACGCCGACCCGGTTCCTGGCCGCGTCGCCGCCGAGCAGCAGGAAGTTCACCCGCTGGTACCCCGCCCAGGGGTCCTTCTTGTCGATGGGCTTGGCCGCCACGCCGCCGCCCGGCGAACTGGGGAAGATGTCGTTGAGGTCGTTGCGGGTGCTGATCACGTTGCGCGCGGTCAGCCCGAACGGGGCCATCACGGCGACGCACAGCACGCCGACGGCCAGGCCCGAGCCGATCTGGCTGTTCCCGGTCAGCCGGTCCGGATCCTGCACGATGTAGGACGACAGGACGAGCACGAACCACACCAGCGCCAGCACGATCGCCGCGACGATGACGACCATGATCGTGCTGTCGCGGATGGCGAAACCGCCGAGCGAGCCCAGGTCCTGGCTGAGGGCGAACGCCGCCACCCCGAGCAGGACCACCAGGTACGTCCCCAGGATCGCGGCGCCGAGACGCTTGCGGCCGGCGCGCAGGTGGGCGGCGCCGGGGGCGATGATGGAGAGCGCGGTCCAGCCGACGATGCCCCACGGGGTGGGACGGCGCCTGGCGGGAGTCTTCCCGGGCGTCTCGGCCGACGCCGCGGCCTTGCCGGTGTCCTCGCCGCCGGGCCCGTCCGCCGCAGGGGGGCGGCCGATGGTCGTGGGGGCCTCGTCCTTCGCGGAATCGGTCCGCGCCTCCGGGCGGTCCGCCGCGGGAGTGGCGCCCGCCGCGCCCTCGCCTGCCGGGGCCTTCGGTCCCGGGGTCTTCGGGGTCGGGGTCTTGCCCGTGGTCTCCGCCTTCCCCGGCCTCCTCGGCTTCTCCGGCTTCCCGGAGGTCTCCGGGGTCTCGGCGTCCGCGGCGTTCTCCGCCCGTTCGCCGTCGCCCGGCTCCCGCGTGGCCGTGCCGTCCTGCGCCGCCGTACCCGGGGCGGGGGTGGCGTCCCGCGGGGTCGGGGCGGAGCCGGCGTGGATCAGGGGGACGTCACCGGGCTCCTGGGAGGAGTCGTCCGGCTCCGGACGGGCATCACCCGCGCCTCGTCTGAAGCCCATCGGAACTCCGTTTCTCGCGCTGGTGCTGGGGGACCATCGACCCGGAACAGCAGGGTCCCTCCAAACCGGCCCCCGTCGAGTCTGCCAGGGATTCTACGCTCCATACCCGGGCATGAACGACACATGCGACGGATCGGACGTGCAGGCATCCGCCCTGATAGTAGGCCAGATCCGGGCTGAGTTTTCCCCTCTCGTCGTCTTAACGCTCGATGAAAGCGTGACATGCGATGCCTGCGACAGGTTGGTGCGGATCGCGTGTGTCGCATATTCGGATCTGCTGATATATCCGGATCGATGGTGGTTGGCGGCTCTAGGAGACGGTCGAGGAGGGCGCCCGCCACGTGTTGCACTGGTAGGCCGCCGTCCGCTCGAACCCCTGCCGGAACCAGCGCCCGCTGTTCGGCGGCGAGCCGTGGTCGCGGGGGCGGCCCGGCCAGTCCCCGACGTTCGAGAAGAAGTGGTAGAGCGTGCGGCGCTGGTTCGGCCCGATCGGGTACGACCCGGCCATCGCCCGCATGGCCATGCCGCCGAAGCAGTTGGCCTGGAGCTCGAAGCGGCGGCTCAGCGCGAGCTGGGTGTTGCGGTTCGAGCGCAGGTGCAGCCGCCAGTGCGACATGCCCAGCCCGGTCAGCGTCTGCACGTGGTGGCCGTACTCGTGCGCCATCATGCCGACGATCGCTCCGTGGTAGGTCGTGATGTTGCCGTACCCCCGGGCGAGCGCCGAGGTGGAGGCGTAGATCGTCATGTTGCGGGGGCAGTAGTACGGCACGTAGGACCCGCGCTGGGGGAAGTCGCCGCAGGCTCCGCGCCCCTTGCGGGAGACGATGGCCCAGCCAGGGGGCTCCCAGTCGATCCCGACCCGGCGCAGCGCCGGGGCCCACGCCTGGTCCATGCAGCGGCCGGTGCGCAGGATCAGGTTGCGGAGCTGGGTGTTGTTGTAGATGTTCACGGCGGCGCCGGGGCACTTGACCTTGGGCAGCGTGCCCGCGGTGTAGACGGTGTTCCGCTCCAGGCTCGTGTCCAGCGTGACCGGCGGCCGGGACGTCTCGTCCGACGGACGGGACGAGGAGGTGTCCCGGGGGCGCGGGGTGTAGCGGGGGCGCGGCGTGGAGTCGTCGCCGGGCCGGCGGGTCTCGCCGGTGTCGCGGTCGTCGCCGGGGAACGTCGGCAGCGGCGGCGGGGTGTACGACGGCAGCGCCGTCGAGCTCCCCGGGTCGTCGTCGGCCGAACTGAACACCGCCACGCCCACGATGGCCAGCACGAACAGCGCGGCCACGGCCCCCAGCAGCCCGGCCACGAGAGCCGCCGCGCCCGACTTGCGCCGGGGCGCGGGACGCCAGGGCCGCGGCCCGTAGGGCCCGGGATGACCCGCGGGACCTGGCGGCCACGGCGGTCCCGGAGGCCCGGGCGGACCGGGAGGCCCAGGAGGCGCAGGAGGTCCCGGCGGTCCCGGAGGCCCGCCGTGCGGTCCCCGGGGCGGTCCGCCGTACGGCGGGCGCTGGGGAGGCGGGCCGTACCCGGGCGCGGGCGGCCCGCCGTAGGGGTGGCCGGAGGGGGGCGGGGGAGGGGCCGCGGGGCCGTGCGGGCCCGGCGCGGCGGGGGGTCCCTGGGGTGGCCCGTAGGGCCCGGGGGGCGGCTGGTGACCGCCGGGCGGCCCGGGCGGAGGGGGCGTGGCCCGGCGGGGCGGTTGCGGACTTCCGTAAGGGGGGCGTTGCGGTCCGGAGGGCGGACGACCCTGTGGACCGTACGGCGGATACGGGCCCTGACCAGCCACGGACTGCCCCCTTTCACGCACTCCCACCGGAGGAATGCGATCAATTCCGGCAAAACTGTAGCGATTCCGGTCCCTGTGCGTGCAATTGAAGGGGGACGAGCTGCGCGATGTTCCAGACCGATGCGCCCTTTGTGCCATAACTTCGGGGCATGAATCTCCAGCAGCTCCGCTATGTCGTGGCGACGGCGGAGCACCGCACCATGACGGACGCGGCACGCTCGCTGTACATCGCGCAGCCCGCCCTGTCCCGCGCGATACGCGACCTGGAGCGGGAACTCGGCATGACCCTGTTCGCCAGGTCCGGCCGCGGCGTCGTCGTCACCCCCGCGGGCCGCCGCGTGGTCAAGCTGGCCCGCGAGGCCCTGGACGCCATCCACGAGATCGAGGAGCTCGCCGCCCAGCGTCAGGGCGGCCCCGTCGAGCTGCGCATCGCCGCCACCCCCACCCTGGAGGCGGGGCTGGCCGGGCGGCTGCTCCCGGCGTACGCCTCGGGCCATCCCGAGGTGCGCGTGCACATCGTCCGCTGCGACGGCAGGGAGGGGGTGGTCAACGCGATCCGCGACAAGAAGGCCGACCTCGGGCTCACCGACCTGCCCGTGCCGGCCGACCTGGTCACCCATCCGCTGGAACGCCAGGAGATCGTGCTCGTCTCCCCGCCGGGCATGGACCTGCCCGACCCGGTGCCGATGGCGCGGCTCGACGACCTGCCGCTGCTGCTGCCCTGCCCGGGTACGCCCCGCCGCGCCGAGTTCGAGGCGATGTTCACGCGGTACGGCGTCAAGCCCGCCGCCGCGGCCGAGTCCGACGACCGGGCCACCTGGCTGACCACCGTCCGCGCCCGGTCGGTGTCGCTGCTGTGGTACCGCTCGATCGCGACCGAGGCCGTCCGCGCGGGACTCGCCGTGCGCTCGCTGGACCCGCCGGTGCGGCGCGTGATCGCCCTGATCCACGCCCGCCGCCGCCTGGCCCCGGTCGCTCAGGAGTTCGTCGCCCTGGCCGAGGGCGGCTCCGCCGCGTGACCCGCGTGATCCGTGTGACCCGTGCGCCCGCCGTACGGCACGGGCGGGGCGGCGCGGGCGCGTGAGCCGTACGGGATCGGCGGCGGGGGAGCGGGTAGGTTGGGCGGGATGGGCGGCAATGTGGATCGGCGGGGCGTGCTCCGGCTCGGGCGGCGGGAGTTCGCGGCGGGGGAGTACGCCGTGATGGCGGTGATCAACCGCACGCCCGACTCGTTCTTCGACCGGGGGCGGACGTACGGCTTCGGCGCGGCGCTGGAGGCGGTGGACCGCGCGGTCGAGGAGGGCGCGGACATCGTCGACATCGGCGGGGTCAAGGCCGGGCCCGGTGACGACGTGGATGTGGCCGAGGAGCTGCGGCGGGTCGCCGGGCTGGTGGCGGCCGTCAGGGAGCGGCACCCCGACGTGGTGATCAGCGTGGACACCTGGCGCGCGGCGGTGGGCGAGGTGGTCGCCGAGGCGGGGGCCGACCTGCTCAACGACACCTGGGGCGGCCCGGACCCGGAGCTGGCCGAGGTGGCCGCCAAGCACGGGATCGGCCTGGTCTGCGCGCACGCCGGCCGGGTCACGCCGCGCACGCGCCCGCACCGGATCGGGTACGCCGACGTGGTGGCCGACGTGGTCGCGCTGACCACCGAGCTGGCCGAGCGCGCGGTGTCCCTGGGCGTGCGCCGCGACGCCGTGCTGATCGACCCCGCTCACGACTTCGGCAAGAACACCCGGCACTCGCTGGAGGTCAGCCGTCGTCTCGGGGAGCTGGTGGCCACCGGCTGGCCGGTCCTGGTCGCGGTGTCCAACAAGGACTTCGTCGGCGAGACCCTCGGCGGCCTCCCCGTGGACCGGCGCGCCGCGGGCACCACGGCCACGCTCGCGATCTCCGCCGTCCAGGGCGCCCGGGTCTTCCGCGTCCACGACGCCAAGGCCGCCCGCACCGCCCTGAGCACCATCACCCGCCTCCACCCCCCCACCTGACCCCGCCCCTCCTCCCCGGCACCCCCCACCCAGGAACACAAACGCCGGGCGGGCCTGCCCGGCACCGCCCGACCCCTCGCCGTGATCGTGCGGTTTCGCCCACTCCGGGTGCTGGAAGGTGCGTGATCACGGCGAGGGACTCCCCCCGGCGTATCGCCGCCGTCGGCGTTCGCCCACGTTGCGGGGCGCCGGGGGAGGTGCCGCAGGAGGTTCGCCGCAAGGGCGTCTCCCGCCGGGCCTGGTCCTGGCCGCGCGGCCTCCCCGCCGTGCTCACGCGGTTCGCGCAGCGGGTGCTTGAGAGTGCGTGATCACGGCGGCGGAGGGCTCGGGGCATGGGGTCAGCGGCGGGTGCGGGTGAGGGCCAGGATGCCGGTGGCGGCGCCTAGGAGGGCGGCCACCAGGGCGGCGATGGAGAGGGCGCGGGTGGTGGTGTCGGGGGCGGCGGCGGGGCGCGCGGGGGCGGGGGACGGGGTGGCGGCGGCCTTGGGGACGAGCTTCAGGAGCGGGGCGGGGTGTTCGGGTTCGGTGCCGTCGGGCTTGGGGGCGTCGGCCCAGTTGACGACCTCGCCGCTGGAGTAGGTCTGGGTGGTGGGGAAGGCCAGCGAGGCGGCGTTGTCGGGGAGGACGCCCATCGAGACCTCGAACTCCTGGAACTGGCCGGGCTCGATCCGGCCGCCGGACCAGGTGACCTTGCCGACCGCCTCGGTCAGCTCGCCCTCCTTGGTCTTGACGGGCGGGTTCAGCCTGGTCTCGGTGATCTGGACCTGCCAGCCCGGCACCGGGCGCACGGAGACGAACGCCAGCGGGTGGTCCTTGGGGAACGTGACCTCGACGCGCGTGGTGGCGGCGTCGGCCCGCTCGTTCGGCACCCGGAACGCCGCCTTGCTGAACGACCCCTGCTCGGCCGTGCCCGGGTTGATCGTGACGTGGGCCGAGGCGGGGAGCGCGAGGGCGAGGCAGAGCGCCGCCGCGCCCGCCGCGACGGTCCCGGCCCGGCGCATCGCCGTACGGCCGAAGGCGGGGGCGCGTCCGGGCATGACGGAGGCACGCGTGTTCGACATGGGGAGATCTCCACTGTGTGAGGGGATGACGAGGGACGGCGCGGCGCCGCGGGAACGGGCTACCGGCCGGTGACGGGGGCCGCCCAGGGACGGGCGGCGGCACACGGTGGAGGACCCCGGCGGGTGAGCGAGTGCCGGAGCGTGAGCCGGGCCGGGCGGACGGGGCCGCCGGCCGGCCGCGGGGCGGTCCCGGGGGCCGGGATCGGGGCGGGGGACGCCAGCACCGCGAGCAGGCGTACGGCGAGCCGCCGCAGCACCGACCACAGCGCGGCCTCGCCCCGGGCCAGCCACCACCCGGCGAGGGCGGCGGCGACCAGGTGGGCGAGGAGCATCGCCGAGCCGCCGTGGTCATGCGCGGCGGAGGGCCCGGGCGCGGGGGCGCCGAGCCGGAACAGCTCGTGCGAGAGCAGTTGCGCGCCCAGCAGGAAGCCGACGATCAGCCCGGGGGACCGTTCGCGGCCGGCCAGCGCGTAGGCGGCGGCGAGCACCAGCGCGCCCACGCCCGCCGGCGCCGCCCAGCCCGGCAGGCCGCCCCCGGCGAAGACATGCCCGAGCACGCCGAGCAGCACGCAGACGGCGGAGAAGACCGCCGCCCTGGCGAGGCGGAACACGGGCTGAGCAGTCATGACGCCGTCAATCGTCTCACCTCGGCCGGATCGGCGTCCCCGTGGCGGCGTCTTGCGGGGAATCCTGGGAGTTAACGGGATTTGAGGGCCGATGGCGTCATCATCCCGATACTGTCATCGGGCGCCGGGCAACCGGCCGGACAACAGGGTGGTGAGGACATGCGGCACCTCGTCGGCTTCCTCGTCGGGCTCGTGGTCGCGGCGGTCTTGCTGTTCGGGGCCGGATGGGGGCAGCAGCGCGTCGCGCCCGGGCCGCAGCCGCCGGTGAACAACGCCCTCGGCGACACCCGCCTGCTGCTGGCCTTCGCCGCCCTGGCCGGGGCCGGGCTGGTGCTGGGCCTGGTCGTGGCCGGCCGCGTCTCGCCGCTGGCCACCCTGGTCCCCGCGCTGGCGCTGCTCGGCTGGACCGGGTACTTCCTGCTGGACCGGGCCGGCGCGATCCGCCTGGTCCCGGTGAGCGAGGCCACCCCGGGCATGCTCGCCCTGCTCGGCGGCGGGATCTACACCCTCCTCGGCGCCGCGCTGCTCATCCCGGTCTTCATGCCCTCCCGCTGGCGCCGCCGCGAGCCCGACCTCCAGCTCCACGAGCCCGTCGAGGAGACCTACTACTGATCGCCGCCGCCCGCCCGGGCCGCTGCCTCTGATGGGTTTCGTTGGCATTTCGGGTGGGCTGTGGGGTTTTACTGGCTTGCCCGGCACTTCCTGCTTACTTGCCGATACAACGGTGTCCGGGGCGGGAACGATCTGGGCGGAGGCCGCCGATGCGCAGTGATCTCGATGTGGACATCCACCCCGCCTATCCCCTGAGCTGGCAGGCGCGCGCCGTCAACGGCGTGCTGCGGGGGACGGTCAAGCCGCTCGGGACCGTGTTCCTGCGCGGGCAGGGCAGCATGCGGGCGCTGTGCGCGCTCGTGGACGCGACGGGCTCCCTGCCCGGGCGGCTGCCGCGCCACGTCACCGTCCGGCCGGAGGACTTCGGCGACTTCGACGGCGAGTGGGTGCGGTGGGGCGGCGGCGTCGACGAGGGCAAGGTCCTCCTGTACTTCCACGGCGGCGGCTACTTCGTGTGCTCGCCGGCCACCCACCGGCCCATCACCTGGCGCCTCTCGCGCGCGGCCCGGCGGCCGGTGCTCGCGATCGCCTACCGCCAGGGCCCGGTGCACCGGCTGTCGGTCTCGCTCGAGGACGCCCTCACGGCGTACGGCGTCCTCCTGGAGCGGGGGTACGCCCCGGAGGACGTCCTGTTCGCGGGCGACTCGGCGGGCGGGCACCTCACCCTCGCGTCGATGCTCGCGCTGCGCGACCGGGGGCTGCCGCTGCCCCGCGCCGCGATCTGCCTGTCCCCGTGGGCCGACCTGACCGCCTCGGGCGACTACCGCCGCCGCCGCAACCGCTGGGCCGACCCGATGCTGCCCGCCGGCCGCATCAACTGGGTCGCCGGCCACTGGACGCGCGGCCTGGAGTCCCGCGACCCCCTCGTGTCACCGGTGTTCGGCGACTACACGGGGCTGCCGCCGCTGATGATCGTCGTGGGGTCCACCGAGATCCTCAGGGACGAGGGCCGGCTGGTCGCGGAGCGTGCCCGGGTGGCCGGGGTGCCGGTGACCTACGAGGAGTGGCACCGGATGCCCCACGTCTTCCCGATCATGGCGGACGTCCTGCCCGAGGCGCGGCTGGCCTTCCGGCACGTCTCGCGGTTCCTGGCCGCCGTGCACGCCCAGACGGGCAGGCCCGAGCCGGTGGAGCGGGCGGCGTGACTCTCCGCGCACTAGCCAAGAGGTAGTAGTCACCTCACTCCGCCCAGAAAATACTCAGGTTTCGCCATATAGGTGCAACTTCTGCGCCACGCTGTGCCAGGGGTAGGGAACCCCTACAGAGAGGCGAACGGGTCATGGCACCTGCCGCGAACGGCATTCCGGAACCCGCACAGTCGCTCACCGCCGGTGACCCGACCGTCATCGGCCGTTACGTCCTGCGCGCCCGCCTGGGGAGCGGCGGCATGGGGGTCGTGTATCTCGCCCACGGGCCGGAGGGGGCCCCGGTCGCGATCAAGACGTTGCACCCGCTGCACGCCGCCGACCCGACACACCAGGCGCGGTTCCGCGAGGAGGTCGGGCTGACACTGCGGGTCGCGCCGTTCTGCACGGCGCGGGTCCTGGAGCACGGGGTGGACCGGGGCCGCCCCTACCTGGTGACCGAGTACATCGAGGGACCCCACCTGGGCCGCGTCGTCGGCCTGACCGGGGCGCTGAGCCCGGAGATGGCGTACGGCGTCGCGCTGGGCGTCGCCGCCGCCCTCGACGCGATCCACTCCGCGGGGCTCGTCCACCGCGACATCAAGCCGGGCAACGTGCTGCTCGCGCCCGACGGCCCCCGCGTGATCGACTTCGGGATCGCCCGCGAGGTGGACGTGGCCATGGGGCACACCCAGGCCGGGGTCGTCATGGGCAGTCCGGGCTGGATCGCTCCAGAACGGCTGACCGGGGGCGAGGCCATGCCCGCCGCCGACGTCTTCGGCTGGGGCTGCCTGGTGGCCTACGCGGCGACGGGGCGGCACCCCTTCGGTGAGGGAGCGCCGGAGGACCTGGCCCATCGCATCCTCGGCGGCGAACCCGACCTGGCCCACGTCCCGGGCTCGCTGCGCCCGCTGGTGGCCGCGGCGCTGGCCCGCCGCCCCGAGCACCGGCCGCCGGCCTCGCACCTGCTGCGGACCCTGCTGGCCGGCCGCCACCCGGGCCTGCCCCCGCGCGAGGCGGTCGCGGCCGTGCTCTCCCGGATCTGGAACGTGCCGGAGCCGCCTCCCCCCGCCGAGCCCGCCCGCCGCGGCGGGAGCCGTACGGCGTGGCGGCGGCGCCGCGTCCCCGAGCCCGCGCGCGCGGTCGACGAGTCCGGCGGCTTCCCCTGGTTCCCCGCCCGGGCGGACGAGCCCGGCCCGCACCCGGAGGCCGGCGGGGAGGACGGCGCCGGGGACGCCGTGACCGATCCCGGGCGCGTGGCGCTCGGCTCCGGCACGGCGGGCCCGGGGCCGCTCGGGAGCGAGGCGGCGGACTGGCTCTTCGGGGACCGCCCCGCCCGCGCGGACGGGACCGGCGGCGCGAACCCCTCCCGCGAAGCCGGCGCCCACGCCGGCGGCGACGGGGCCCCGGGTGGCGAGGGGGACGCGGGGGACGCGCGGAGACGCGACGACGGCGCCGGGGCACGGCGGCGCGGGCGGCCGGCGCGCGCCGCCCGGCCGGCGCGGGGGCCGCAGGCGGAGCGGCTGCCGCAGGCGGAGCGGTTGCCGCGTACGGAGCGGACGGCGCAGGCGGAGCGGTTGCCGCGTACGGAGCGGACGGCGCAGGCGGAGCGGACGGCGGACGGGGGCGGCCGGGGACGGAAGGCCGGCGGGCGGCGGCGGCGCGGACGCGATGATCGCCCGGCGCGGGTGTCGGGGATGGCGGCGGTGGCGACGCTGGCGCTGGCCTCGCTGACGGTGGTCGCGGCGCAGGCGGGGTTCGAGACGCCGCCGCGGCCGGGCGACGAGGTGATGGGGACCCCCGACGGGCGCAGCCCGACCGTGCTGAACGAGGCGCTGCCCGAGCCGGACGCGACGTCGTACCGGATCAGGGTGCCGATCAGGCCGGTGGACCGGCCGGTTCCCTCGGTGACCGTGACCGAGACCGAGACGCCGACCGTGGGGCCGACGGGCGGCCGCCCTCCGGCGGAGGAGCCCCGGCCGACCGAGACCTCGACGCCTCCGCCGCCGGCCGAGGAGCCGCCGCCGGTGTGCAAGAAGAAGAAAAAGAAGAAGCGGCCGTCGCTGTGCCTGCTCTTCCCCGACCCGTTCGAGCAGCCCAGCCCCAGCGCGAGCCCGACCTCCATCCCGCCCGGTGGCCCCGAGTAGCGGGCGGCCCCGGGCGGCCGGAGCGGGAAGGGAACCGGATCAGGGCGGGCCCGCCCCCGGCCGGGTCAGCTCGACTGGAGTTCGCCGACCGCGCGGGTGGCCGCGGTGATGGCCGCGTCGGCGTACGCCGCGGGGACCGAGTCGGAGTTGGCGATCGCGATCCGGCCCACCCGGCGGCGCGCGGTGTCGGCGGGCAGCGGCCCGTCGGGGTACCAGGGGTCCCAGGGGCGGGTGTACTCCGGCGCGTACCCGTGGCCCCAGCGGTTCACGGTGATCGCCTCGATGTCCCGGGCCGCGTCGAACCCGCCCGGGCCGAGGAGCCGGTTGAGCTGGTCGCGGATGGAGTACTCGAAGTAGGAGAAGCTCGTGCGCAGCAGCTCGTAGCGCCCGGCGACGGCCCCGTTGCGCGGGGACATGCCCGGCTTGGTGGGGATGCGGATCATGTGCACGTTGATCGGTTCGTCCGGCGACCTCGGGCACCGGTAGGAGCCCATGCTGACCGGGAAGTCCAGCTCGGCCACGCACCAGTACGCCCCGGTGAAGCGCGTCTGGTGCACCTTCCGCCGCACCCACGCCCGCCAGTCCCGGAGCTGCACCATCGCGTAGACCAGCGGCATCTTGACGGCCTCGTGCAGCGCCTTGGCCTGGTCGGGGGGCACGTCCGGGCAGAGGTAGGGGATCATCATGTTCCAGCAGGCCATCACCACGTTCCCGGCGGTGACCGAGCGGACCCGCCGCCCGTCGAAGTACGCCACCTCGACCGTGCGCGACCTGGCCGGGTCGCCCCGGTGCGCGACCCGGACGACCGGGCTGGACAGCCGTACCCGCACCCGGCTCCCCGGCTGGTCGAGCCGGCCGTAGTCGAACCGGGCGGTGACGACGTCCTCCATGGTGCCGCCGGGGGCGAGGCCGGGGATGAGGGAGCGCAGCATCAGCCGGACCAGCGAGTGGTTGCCGTCGGGGAAGTGGTCGATGTAGGCCGACTCGTCGTCCCACTCCTTGATGATCGACGGGGAGCAGAGCCGGAAGGGCTTGGAGTCGTCCAGCTTCATCCCGTCGAAGCCGGGATAGCCGCTGGCCCAGGCGTCGTGCGCGCCCATCGCGTCCGTGGCGTACGCCCACTCGTCGCTGGACTGCGTGTGGTAGAACTTCACGACGTCCGGGTGGACCTTGCACACGTCCTTGAGGAACTGCGCGTAGGTCATCGTCGCGAGCTTGTTCTTCTTGTCCTCGTCGGACAGCCCGGGGAACCAGTCGCGCGGGTGGTCCGAGAGCATGACCATGTCCTTCTTGGCCTGCTCGGCGATCGGCATGTCGCGCACGAACTCCGGCGTCTTCCGCCCGTCCTGGATCGCCAGGTGGTCCCTGCCGAAGGTCTCCCGGTCGCAGAAGACGCTCTCGTTCATCCCCAGCGAGCCGTACAGCTTCTGGTCGAAGAACCTCCCGAACTTCTTCAGGTCGACGCCGAGGTCGGCGAGCAGCGCCTTGCCCTCGGCCGTCCACGCCTTGGGCGCCTCGATCGACTGCGAGCCGCCGTACCCGATGAGCGGGCCGCTCCGCTCCTTGGGGTGGAACTCGTTGCGGCGCGCGTGGCCGCCGAAGTCGTCGTGGTTGTCCAGGATGAGGACGCGCGCCTTGGGGTGCCGCCTGGCCCACAGGTACGCCGCCGCCGTGCCGCTGATGCCCGCGCCCACGACGACCAGGTCGTAGTGCTCCCCGGTCGGGTGCGCCCGGCCGGCCCGGCCCCAGAACCGGTCGTCGCGCAGGGCGTGGGGGACGCTGAGCGCCGGATCGGTGTTGCCGCGCAGCCCCTGCAGGTCGGGCGGATACGCCCGGTGGGCCGGCACCTCAAGCCGGGGCGTGCCGATCATTCCGGACCGGTCGGGCTCGTCGGCGCAGCCCGCCGCCGCGCCGAGGGCCGTCGCGCCCACGGCGAGGGCCACCCCGTCGAAGAAGTCGCGCCGGGTGATCGGTCTGTCCATGCCGAGCCGGCGGGCCTCGCCGGGTGACGGCTCGAACGGCTCCGGAGTGCTGCTCATGGGCCGGATGCCATCACACGCGCGGCGGGGGCGGCTCGCGGCGCGAGCGCCCTAGACCCACCCTTGGCCCCGGGTTGCCGCGCGTGTGGGGGTACGGCGGCGCGCGGGCGCTCTGGGCCGTTCCCGGGCGAGGGGGTCGGGGCATCGGTCCTCCGTCTCCCGCCGGATCCGCCTCCCGGGCGCGCGGGGTCGCCGGGGACGGGCGGGCGCCGCCGCGCGCCCGTCCTCATGCTCCCCCAGGCACTCGTCCGGATCAATATGTCATGACATATGGACGTCCTATTGAATTTGAGACAATCTGTCATTACTTTCGGCCCGCAACACCCCCGACCGAGGAGGCGCGATGCGTCCCTTGTCCAAACCGTCCGTGCTGCTGCTGATGCCGGTGCTCCTCGCGGCGCTCGCGGCGCCGGCCGCGGCGCAGGACGTCCCGTCCGTGACGCCCCGGGTGGAGACCCCGGCGCTCTTCGACGACGAGGCGGGCGGCAACGCCAACGGCGACGACCCGGCGATCTGGGTCGACCCCGACGACTCCGAGGACAGCGTCGTGGTCGCCACCGCCAAGGAGGGCGGCCTGTACGTCTACGACCTCGACGGGCGGCAGGTCCAGCACATCCCCGCGCCCGCCCCGCCCGGCCCCGACGACGAGCCGGGCCGGTTCAACAACGTGGACGTCACGTACGGCTTCGCCGGCAAGGACCTGGCGGTCGTGTCGGACCGGGGCCGCGACCAGCTCCGCGTCTACTCCGTCAGGGACGGGCGGCTGACCGACGTGACGGACCCCGCCGCGCCGTTCGTGTTCAACGCGACCCAGGAGGAGGTCAACGAGGCCGCCACCGTCTACGGCCTGACGACCTGGAAGGACTCCACGGGCACGTACGCCCTGGTGAGCCGGCGGCACAAGACCTCGATCGCGCTCGTCAAGCTCCAGCCGGTGACGGGCGGCAAGGTCGGCTACCGGGTCGTGCGGACCCTGGACCTGCCCGCGTCGTTCACCCTCCCCAACGGGCAGACCTGGACCCCCTGCGAGGACCCGGGCGAGCTGCCCCAGGTCGAGGGGATGGTGGTGGACCAGCAGACCGACGTGCTCTACGCGGCGCAGGAGGACGTCGGGATCTGGCGCATGCGGGCCGACCTGACCGGCGCCCCCGTGCTCATGGACAAGGTCCGCGAGTACGGCGTGCCGGGCACGTTCGACCCGGAGACGGAGGAGTGCGTCGCCGGGCCCGACCCCGGGTTCGGCGGGCGGCACATCTCGGCCGACGCCGAGGGGCTGACGATCTACTACCGGGACGGCGGCAAGGGTTACCTGCTGGCGTCCAGCCAGGGTGACAGCACCTTCGCGGTGTACCGCAAGGAGGGCGCCAACGCCTTCCTCGGGCGGTTCCGGATCGGCGGGCCCGACGGCGTCCAGCACAGCGACGGCGCGGCCGTGCTGAACGTGCCGCTGGGCGACTTCGACGAGGGCGTGTTCATCACGCACGACGGCGAGAACGCCCCCGCGGTGCCCGACCGGGAGAACACCAACTTCAAGTACACCGAGTGGGACGACATCGCCGACCCGCTCGACCTGGACGTCGACACCGACGGCCACGACCCGCGCGACTGACACGCCCGGCACGCCCGGCACGCCCGGCACGCCCGGCACGCCCGGCGCGACCGGCACGACGGGCGCGACGGGCACGAAGGCGCGACCGGCACGACCGGAACCCCGGCTGACACCCGCCGCCGGCACCCGCCCGGCGCGAGAAGGCCCCCGGCGCACCCCGCGCCGGGGGCCTTCCGGCAGGGGGTGGACCGGTCAGCGGCGGTTGACGCGATCAGGAGTGATTGTCAAGACGTCTTGACATAACGCGCACTCCGGGCGTGCCGATCACGACCCCCGGCCGCCTTGCGCCCCGAGCGCTCCGACCTGGGGTGTTGAACGCGCGCATTGATAGCTCGTCCTTATGTCAGGACAAAGTATTGACTCGTCCGTTGTGCCTCCTTTAGAACTGAAGACCCCTCGACAAGGAGTTTCGTCATGCGTGTGGGCTTGCTGGGCCTGGGGCGTATCGGCGCCTTCCATGCCGCCACCCTCTCCGGCCTCGTGGACGAGCTGGTGGTGGCGGACCCGGACCGGGCCAGGGCCGAGGACGCGGCCGCCCGGTTCGGAGCGCGGGTGGGAGATCCGTTCGCCGCGGACGCCGTGGTGATCGCGACGCCCACGTCCACGCATGCGGAACTGCTGACCCGGGCGTGCGACCTGGGGATCCCCGCGTTCTGCGAGAAGCCGGCGGCGGCCGGGGCGGAGGAGACCCGGCGGGTGGCCGACGCGGTCGCGCGCAGCGGCGTGATGGTGCACATCGGCTTCCAGCGGCGCTTCGACGCCGGATACGCCGCCGCCCGCGCGGCGCTGGCGGCGGGCGAACTGGGCGACCTGCACCGCGTCCACCTGGTGACCGCCGACCCGGCGCCCCCGCCCCCCGACTACATCCCGCTCTCGGGGGGCATCTTCCGCGACTGCCACATCCACGACTTCGACATCCTGCGCTGGGTCACCGGCCGGGAGGCCGACACCGTCTACGCCACCGGGGCCAACCGCGGCGAGGCGTTCTTCGCCGAGGCCGGGGACGTCGACACCAGCGCCGCCGTGATCACCATGGACGACGGGACGCTCGCCACGCTCCAGGGCTCCCGCTACAACGGGGCCGGCTACGACGTCCGGATGGAGCTGGCCGGCACCCGCGCCACCTGGGCCGCCGGGCTCGGCGACCGCACCCCGGTGCGCCCCGCGGACGGGCCCGCGCCCGCAGGCGAACCCTGGCCGGACTTCCAGGCGCGCTTCGCCGAGGCGTACGCCGCGGAGATGACGGCGTTCCTGGCGGCGGCGCGGGGCGAGCGGGAGAGCCCGTGCACGGTCCAGGACGCCCTCGCCGCCCTCCACATCGCAGAGGCGGCCGACCTGTCCCTGCGGGTGGGACGTCCCGTGCGCCTCGTGGAGGTGACCAAGTGAGGATCGCGGCGGCCCCCATCTCGTGGGGCGTGTGCGAGGTGCCCGGCTGGGGCCACCAGCTCGCCCCCGAGCGGGTGCTCGCGGAGATGGCCGGGCTCGGCCTGACCGCCACCGAACTGGGCCCCGAGGGCTTCCTGCCCGCCGACCCCGCCGAGCGGTCCGCGCTGCTCGCCCGGTACGGCCTGCGCGCCGTCGGCGGGTTCGTCCCGGTCGTGCTGCACGAACCCGGGCACGACCCGCTGCCCGGCCTGCGCGAGGCCCTGGCCGGCTTCGGCGAGGACATGGTGGTCGTGCTCGCCGCGGCCACCGGCGCCGACGGCTACGACGTCCGGCCGGAGCTGGACGCCGGGGGCTGGCGCACGCTGCTGGGCAACCTCGACCGGATCCGGCGGGAGATCGGCCTGCCCGTGACGCTGCACCCGCACGTCGGCACGATGGTCGAGACGCGGGAGGAGGTGGACCGGGTGCTGGACGGGTGCGAGGCCGCCCTCTGCCTGGACACCGGGCACCTGCTCGCCGGCGGGACCGACCCGCTGGACCTCGCGCGCCGGGCCCCGGGACGGATCGCCCACGTCCACCTCAAGGACGTCGACGACGCCCTCGCCGCCCGGGTCCGCGCGGGCGTGCTGACCTACACCGCGGCCGTCAGGGCCGGGATGTACCGGCCGCTGGGGCGGGGCGACGTGGACGTGGCCGGGATCGTCGCGGCGCTGGGCGGCGCCGGCTACGACGGCTGGTACGTCATGGAGCAGGACGTCGTCCTGGACGCCGAGCCCCCCGAGGGCGCGGGCCCGGTCGAGGACGTGCGCGCGAGCGTGGCCGCCCTGGGGGGCCTCGGGTGACCGACGTGATGGTGATGGGGCGGGTCGGCGTGGACCTCTACCCGCTCCAGGTCGGGGTCTCGCTGCGCGAGGTGGAGACCTTCGGCAAGTACCTCGGGGGCAGCGCGGCCAACGTGTCCGTGGCCGCGGCCCGGCTGGGCCGGTCCAGCGCGCTGATCAGCCGCACCGGGCGCGACCCCTTCGGGTTGTTCGTCCACGACGCGCTGCGGGAGTACGGCGTGGACGACGCGCACGTCCTGGACGTGCCCGGCCTGCCCACTCCGGTGACCTTCTGCGAGATCCGGCCGCCGGACGACTTCCCGCTCTACTTCTACCGCTACCCCAAGGCGCCCGACCTGGAGATCCTCCCCGGGGAGCTGGACCTGGCCGCGATCACCGGCGCCCGCCTGTTCTGGGCGACCGTGACCGGGCTGTCGCAGGACCCGTCGCGGTCGGCGCACTTCGCCGCGTGGCGGGCCCGCGGGCGCGCGCCGTACACGGTGCTGGACCTGGACTACCGGCCGATGTTCTGGGAGCGCCCCGCGTCGGCGGCCGAGCAGGTGCGGGCCGCGCTGGAGCACGTCACCGTGGCCGTCGGCAACCTTGACGAGGTGGAGGTGGCCACCGGCACGCGCGAGCCGTACGCGGCGGCGCGGGCGCTGCTGGACTCCGGCGTCGAGCTGGCGGTCGTCAAGCGGGGGCCCGCGGGGGTGCTCGGCATGACCGCGCGCGAGACCGTCGAAGTCCCGCCGGTGAAGGTCGAGGTCGTGAACGGCCTCGGCGCGGGGGACGCCTTCGGCGGGGCCCTGTGCCACGGGCTGCTGGCGGGCTGGCCGCTGGACCGGGTTTTGCGGTTCGCCAACGCGGCCGGGGCGATCGTGGCCGGCCGCCTGGCCTGCGCGCCGGACATGCCCGCCGAGTACGAGGTGACGGCCAAGATCGCCGAGGGGGGCCGGGACGATGCGTGAGGAGGACTACCGGCGGCTGCTCGACGACCGGGCCTGGCGGCCAGAACGGGTGGCCCAGGCGGCGGCCGAGCGGGTGCGCAGGCCGCACCCCCTCGGCCCGGGACAGCTCCTGATCATCGCGGCCGACCACCCCGCGCGCGGCTCGCTCGGGGCCGGGGGGCGGCCGATGGCCATGGAGAGCCGCCCGGAGCTGCTGGACCGGCTGGTCACCGCCCTGGAACGGCCCGGCGTGGACGGCGTCCTGGCCACCCCCGACATCGTGGAGGACCTGCTGCTGCTCGGCGCGCTGCACGGCAAGCTCGTCTTCGGCTCGATGAACCGGGGCGGCGTGCAGGGCACGGTCTTCGAGTTCGACGACAGGTTCACCGCCTACGACGCCGAGTCGATCGCGGCGGCGGGGCTCGACGGCGGCAAGATGCTCTGCCGCATCGGGCCGGACGACCCGGCCACCGCCGGGACGCTGGAGAGCTGCGGGCGGGCCGTCACGCGGCTGGCCGGGCACGGGCTGATGGCGATGGTCGAGCCGTTCTGGTCGCGCCGGGTGGACGGGCACGTGCGGCACGACCTGTCGCCCGAGGCGATGATCCACGCCATCGCCGTGGGCCAGGCGCTCGGCGCGACCTCCGCCCGGACCTGGCTGAAGATCCCGGTGATCGACGACATGGAGCGGGTGATGGCGGCCACCACGCTGCCGACCCTGCTGCTCGGCGGCGACCCGGCCGAGGCGCCCGACCGCGTCTACGCGTCCTGGCGCAAGGCCCTGCAACTGCCCGGCGTCCGCGGCCTCGTCGTGGGCCGGGCCCTGCTCTACCCACCCGACGACGACGTGGCCGCCGCGGTGGACACCGCGGTGGGCCTGCTGGAGGGACGATGACGCACCTGCCCCGGGGAAAGGCCGCCGCGGGCCCGTGGGACGTGGAGATCACCCCCGCCTCGGCCGGCTGGACGTACTGCGGCCTGCGCGTGGCCGACCTGACCGGCGGCGCGCTGACGTTCTCCACCGGACCGGCGGAGGCGCTGGTCCTGCCCCTGTCCGGCTCCTGTGAGGTGGTCGCGGACGGCGTGCGGCTGGAGCTGGCCGGGCGGGACTCGGTCTTCGCCGGGATCACCGACTTCGCCTACCTGCCGATCGGCACGGAGGTCACCGTCACCGGCCGGGGCCGCGTCGCCTTCCCCTCCGCGCTCGCCGGGCGCCGGCTGCCCGTCAGGTACGGCGCGGCCGGGGACGTGCCGGTCGAGGTGCGCGGCGCGGGCCCGGCGACGAGGCAGGTGAACAACTTCTGCGCGCCGGAGGCCTTCGAGTGCGACCGGCTGGTGGCGGTGGAGGTGCTGACGCCCGGCGGCAACTGGTCGTCCTACCCGCCGCACAAGCACGACACCGAGGCGGAGGGGGAGGCCGTCCTGGAGGAGATCTACTACTTCGAGGGCGGCCCCGGCTACCAGCGGGTGTACGGCACGGCGGAGCGGCCCATCGACGTGCTCGCCGAGGTGTCCGCCGGGGACGTCGTGCTGGTGCCGCACGGCTACCACGGGCCGTCGATGGCGGCCCCCGGATACGACCTGTACTACCTGAACGTGCTGGCGGGCCCGGCGGACGAGCGCACCATGGCCTGCCGCGACGACCCCCGCCACGCCTGGGTCCGCGCGTCCTGGGCCGGGCTGCCCACCGACCCGCGCGTCCCGGTGACGGGGGCGGGCCGATCCCCCGGAGGTTCCCGATGAGACTGACCACCGCCCAGGCGCTCGTGCGGTTCCTGTCCCGCCAGTGGACCGAGCGCGACGGGACCGAGCAGCGCCTGATCGCCGGCTGCCTGGGGATCTTCGGCCACGGCAACGTCGCCGGGATCGGCCAGGCGCTCGCCGAGCAGGGCGCGGGCCTGCGCGACGAGCTGCCCTACTACCCGGCCCGCAACGAGCAGGCGATGGTCCACACCGCCGTGGGCTACGCCCGGACCCGCTCGCGGCTGTCCGCGTTCGCCTGCACCACCTCGATCGGCCCCGGCGCGACCAACCTGGTCACCGGGGCGGCGCTGGCGACCATCAACCGGCTGCCCGTGCTGCTGCTGCCCGGCGACGTCTTCGCCACCCGCGTCGCCAACCCGGTGCTCCAGGAGCTGGAGGACCCCAGGTCGTACGACGTGAGCGTCAACGACACCCTGCGCCCGGTGTCGCGCTTCTTCGACCGGGTCAACCGGCCCGAGCAGCTCCCGTCCGCGCTCATGGGGGCCATGCGCGTGCTCACCGACCCGGCCGAGACCGGCGCGGTCACGATCGCGCTGCCGCAGGACGTGCAGGCCGAGGCGTTCGACTGGCCGGACGAGCTGTTCGCGCGGCGCGTCTGGCACGTGCCGCGCCCGGCGCCGGAACCGGCGGCGCTGGAGCGGGCCGTACGGCTGCTGCGGGGCTCGCGGTGGCCGCTGATCGTGGCCGGCGGGGGCGTGGTGCACAGCGAGGCGTGGCGCGAGCTGCTGCGGTTCGCGCAGCGCCACGGCATCCCCGTCACGGAGACGCAGGCGGGCAAGGGCGTCATGCCGTACGACCACCCGTGCGCGGTGGGCGCGATCGGGCACACGGGCACCGCGGCGGCCAACGAGCTGGCGCGCGAGGCCGACCTGGTGATCGGGATCGGCACCCGCTACAGCGACTTCACCACGGCCTCGCGGACCCTGTTCGGCCGGGCCCGGTTCCTCAACGTCAACGTGGCGGCCTTCGACGCGGCCAAGCACGCGGGCGAGACGCTGGTCGCCGACGCCCGGGCGGCGCTGGCGGCGCTGGACCCGGGCGACTGGCGGGCGGCCCCCGTGTGGACCAGGCGCGCGGCCGAGCTGGCCGGGCGATGGCACGCCGAGGTGGACCGGGCGTACGGCGGCGCCGGCCTCACCCAGCCGGTCCTGCTCGGCGTGGTCAACGAGGTCGCGAACGAGACCGGCGACGCCGTCGTGGTCAACGCGGCCGGGTCGATGCCCGGCGACCTGCACCGGATGTGGCGGGCCCGCGACCCCCGCGGCTACCACGTCGAGTACGGCTACTCCTGCATGGGCTACGAGATCGCCGGCGGGCTCGGGGTGAAGCTGGCGGCCCCCGAGCGCGAGGTGATCGTGCTGGTCGGCGACGGGTCGTACCTGATGATGGCCCAGGAGATCGTCACCGCCGTGCAGGAGGGGGTCAAGCTCGTGGTCGTCCTCGTGGACAACCAGGGCTTCGCCTCGATCGGCTCGCTGAGCGAGGCGGTGGGCGCGCAGCGGCTCGGCACCGCCCACCGGGGCCGGGGCATCACCGGGCGGCTCGACGGCCCGCCGCTGCCCGTGGACCTGGCGGCGAACGCGGCCAGTCTCGGCGCCGACGTGCTCAGGGCGGAGGACGCCCGATCGCTGCGCGCGGCGCTGGTCAAGGCGGTCGCCGCCGAGCGCACCACCGTCGTATACGCCAGGACCGAGCCGGGCGGCGGCCTGGACGCCCAGGCGTGGTGGGACGTGCCCGTGGCCGGCGCGTCCGGGCTGGCCGGGGTCCGGGAGGCCCGCGAGCGCTACGAGGAGGCCAAGCGTGATCAGCGGCCCTACCTCTGATGGCTCCGGCGCCGAGCCGGCGCTCACGCCCCGGGCCCTGCTGCTCGACTTCGGCGGCGTGGTGGTGGAGACCCGGAGCCGGCCCGGGTGGGCGGGCGAGCTGGCGGCCGAGGTGCACGAGCTCCTCGCGCGGGCCGGGTTCGCCGGGCTCACCGTGACGGACGTCGAGACCGACATCCGCGCCGGGGCCACGGCCTGCCGGTACTGGAAGGACTCCGCCTCGCGCCGGTACGCCCCGGAGGAGATGACCCACCGCCGCTTCTGGGCGGACTTCGTGGCGGCCGACTGGCCGGAGCGGGCCCGCGCCCTGGTGACCGCCGAGGCCGCCCCGCTGTGCAGGCGGATGGGCGAGCTGAGCCGCGAGCGCGTCACGAGGCCCGGGATCAAGGAGCTCCTCGCCGCCTGCCGGTCCCACGGGGTCGTGCCCGCGATCGTGAGCAACGCCCTCTGCGGCGCGGTGCACCGGGACCACCTGGCCCTGGAGGGCCTGGACCGGCAGGTGGCCGTGCAGGTCTACAGCGACGAGGCCGGCGTCCGCAAGCCCAACCCCGAGATGATCCACATCGCCTGCCGGGCCCTGGGCGTCACGCCCGCGCGGACCTGGTACGTCGGCGACAACCACGACCGCGACGTGCTGTGCGGCACGCGGGCCGGGGCCGGGACCACGGTCCTCATGGTGTCCCGGAGCACCGGGCGGATCCCCTACGAAGTGCGGCAGCGGCCCGGGGTCACCGTGGAGGACCCGCGCGGCCTGCTGGCGTTGCTGGAGGCGACATGGACGTGAACACCTCGCGCGCGCCGGCCGCGACCGCGGCCGGGGAGAGCGGGCGCGAGTCCTCCGCCGGGGCCCTGTCGTGATCCGGTGGATCGTGACCGACCTGGACGGCACGCTGGTCGGCCGGGACCTGGCCATGGTGCCCGCCTCCCGCGAGGCGCTGCGCCGCTTCACCGCCGCGGGCGGCGAGGTGGTCATCGCCACCGGCCGCATGGAGGACTCCGCCCGCCGCTTCTACGAGGAACTGGACCTCACCGGGGAGGCCATCCTCTACAACGGCGCCCGCACGGTGAACCTGGCCACCGGCCGCGTCCTGCACGAGCGCCACCTGCCCGCGGCGGCGTGGAAGGAACTGCTCGCGCTGTTCGGGGAGCTCCCGTCCGGCGTCCATCCGGTCGCCTTCCGCGACGGTGCGGCCTACGCCGTGGACGACGCGCCCGAGCTGCGGGACTTCGCCCGCCGCGACGGCATCACGCTGCGCGACCCGGGGAGCTGGCACGACCTGCCGGCCGAGGGGTTCACCAAGTGCATGCTGATCGGCGACCCGCTGCCGGACCCGCCGATCGCGGGGATCACCGCGGTCAAGTCGGAGGCGACGTACCTGGAGCTGCTGCCCGAGGGCGCCACCAAGGGCGAGGCCCTGCGCCTCCTGGCGGCCTCCCGGGGCGTCCCGCTCGGCCAGGTCGCCGCGATCGGCGACAACCCCAACGATCTCGACATGCTCGCCGTGGCCGGCCTGGGCGCGGCCGTGGGCGACGGCCATCCCGACGTCCGCGCCCGCGCCCAGATCACCGTGGGCGCGTGCGCCGACGGCGCCGTCGCCGACCTGGTCTCCCTGGTCATGTCCGCCTCCTGACCCCCGTACGGCGGGGCGCCCCGCGCGGCGTTCCACCGGGGCCGGGCCCGTCAGGGCGGGCAGGTGGGCGGACGGTCGGAGCGGGGCCAGACGTAGGGCAGGTCGTCGGGGACGTCGCCGAAGACGGGGCGGTAGTGGGCGGGGTCCTTGCGCAGGAGCGCGGAGCGGTGGCTGCGGTGGAAGCCGGGGTCGCCCAGCCACGGCGGGAGGGCGGAGGCGCGGGCCAGGGCGTTCTGGCCGCGGGGATGGCCGATCCCGCAGCGGTCGGCCAGTTCCCTGGTCATCGTCGCGGCGGTGGTGTCGGCCCGCCCGGCGGCGCACCACACGCGGCAGATCTCCAGGCCGTACCGGACCAGGGCCTCCTCGTACCCGGACCACATGCGCACGGCCGGGTGGTGGCGCCAGCCGTACCCGGCGACGGTCAGCGCGCGCAGGACCTGCAGCGTCTCGACCCGCTGCTTGCCGAGCCGGAGCCGGTCCAGGACCCGGGCGGTCTCGGCGAAGTCGGGGTACGGCAGGAAGGTCTGCACGGTCGCCGGAGGTGACCGGCCGGCCCGGCCCGCGCGCGGTGGCACTCGGCGCGGGCCGGGCCCGGCGGGTCAGCCCACGTTCGCCATCTGCGGGGAGCGGGCGTGGCCGAGGCTCTCGTGCGCGTGGCGCTCCTCGTCGGCCTGCTCCTCGATGCGCAGGGCGACGCCCATCGCGAAGAAGGTCGGCGCCCACTCGCCGATGAACAGGCCCCAGTGGTCGGCGCGCTCGATTCCCCGGGCCTCGAAGCGCTTGGACGTCGCCCAGGAGGCCACGGTGAGGGCGATGGAGCCCAGGCCGAGGCCGTACATCATGGACGAGCGGATGCCCATCTTGTGAAGAGCCTTAATCATGATTCCCCCCGAAATGTCGCACTACAGGCCGCTCTACCCGCGATCCCCGGCGTAACACCTGACGGGGCTCCCCACCTGCGGTTTCACGAGCGAGCGGGCGTCACGCCCGCCCCGGACGGCGGTCAGCCCCGCCCGGATGAGCCGCATCCGGGCGGGGCTGACGCGTTCGACCTGGCTTCGCAAGGGGTGGTGCCGTGGGTGCCGCACGGATGCGCGGCGGCGCGCATCGAGTCAGTGAGCCTCGAACTGCTCCTCCTCGGTGGAGCCCTTGAGGGCCGTCGTGGAGGAGTCCGGCGCGATGGCCGTGCTGACCAGGTCGAAGTATCCGGTGCCGACCTCGCGCTGGTGGCGGGTGGCGGTGTAGCCCTGGGACTCGGCGGCGAACTCGGCCTCCTGGAGCTCGACGTAGGCGGTCATGCCCTCCTCGGCGTAGCCGCGCGCGAGGTTGAACATGGAGTGGTTCAGGGAGTGGAACCCGGCCAGGGTGATGAACTGGAACTTGTACCCCATGTGGCCCAGCTCGCGCTGGAACTTGGCGATGGTGGAGTCGTCCAGGTGCTTCTTCCAGTTGAACGACGGGGAGCAGTTGTAGGCGAGGAGCTGGTCGGGGTACTCCGCCTTGATCGCCTCGGCGAACTCCTTGGCGACCTCCAGGTCCGGCGTGGACGTCTCCATCCACAGCAGGTCGGAGTACGGCGCGTACGCCAGGCCTCGGGCGATGCAGGACTCGATGCCGTTGCGCACCCGGTAGAAGCCCTCGGCGGTGCGCTCGCCGGTCACGAACTTGCGGTCGCGCTCGTCCACGTCGCTGGTCAGCAGGGTCGCGGCCTGGGCGTCGGTCCGCGCGACGATCAGCGAGGGCACGCCGGCGACGTCGGCGGCGAGCCGGGCGGCGTTGAGGGTCTTGATGTGCTGCCCGGTCGGGATGAGAACCTTCCCGCCGAGGTGGCCGCACTTCTTCTCGGAGGCGAGCTGGTCCTCCCAGTGGACGCCCGCCGCGCCCGCCGCGATCATCGCCTTCATCAGCTCGAACGCGTTGAGCACACCGCCGAAGCCGGCCTCGGCGTCCGCCACGATCGGCGCGAGCCAGTGCGGGGCGTTCTCGTCCCCCTCGGCCCAGGTGATCTGGTCGGCCCGCAGCAGCGCGTTGTTGATGCGGCGGACCACCGCCGGCACCGAGTTGGCCGGGTACAGGCTCTGGTCGGGGTACGTGTGCCCGCTCAGGTTGGCGTCCGCCGCGACCTGCCAGCCGGACAGGTAGATGGCCTTGAGGCCGGCCTTCACCTGCTGCACGGCCTGGTTGCCGGTCAGCGCGCCGAGCGCGTTCACGTAGTCCTCGTTGTGGATCAGGTCCCACAGCCGCTCCGCGCCGAGCCGGGCGAGCGTGTGCTCCTCCTGGACCGAACCGCGCAGCTTCACAACGTCCTCGGCCGAGAAGGACCGCTCGACTCCCTGCCAGCGCGGGTTGGTCTCCCACTCACGCCGCAGTTCCTCGGCCGCTCCCTTGAGGCGATCGTTCATCGAAATTCACTCCCTATGTCGTCCCCTGGGCGCTTGGTTGGAGTTTCTTCCCGTTACTGGTGGGTTAACAAGCGCGGAACCGAGCGAAGATTGACGAAAATTCTGTCCAGAGGAAGTCGATGCCTTCTTGCGAAGTGAAGATTCGCTGGTCTTTCCCTATGGTCTAGTCCAGTGGCCTGGACCGAAGTTAGGGGGTTGGCGCAAGAACGGCGGTTCTTCCGCCTAGGATCGACGCATGGCAACGTTGCTGGGTGAAGACTCGCTGAGTTTGTCGAACGAGCTGGATCTGCTGGCTTTTGGCCAGCGGCTCCGGCACCTGCGCAAGGCCCGCGGGTTCACCCTCTCCGAACTGGGCGAACGCGTCGGTCGCGCGCCCAGCCAGCTCTCCCTGATGGAGAACGGCAAGCGCGAGCCCAAGCTGTCGCTGCTGAAGGCCCTGGCGGACGCGCTCGGCGTCCCGGTGGAGGAGATGCTGCGCCGGCAGGCCCCGAACCGCCGCGCCCAGCTCGAGATCGCGCTGGAGGAGGCCCAGCGGGACCCCATCTACGCGAGCCTCGGGCTGCCGCACCTGAAGGTCTCCGCCCGCGTGCCCAACGACGTGCTGGAGCACGTGCTCGGCCTCTACCAGGAGCTGCGCCGCCGGGCCGCCAAGGGCACCGCCACCCCCGAGGAGGCCCGGGTCGCCAACGCCGAGCTGCGGCGGCGCATGCGCGAGCGCGACAACTACTTCCCCGAGATCGAACGGCAGGCCGCCGCCGCGCTGGAGGCCGTCGGCTACCGGGGCGGGGCCCTGTCGCAGAGCACCGTGCTGGCCCTGGTCACGCACTTCGGGTACACCCTGCATACCGTCCAGGACCTGCCGCGGACCGTGCGCTCGCTCACCGACCAGCGCAACCGCCGGATCTACCTCAAGCGCGAGCAGCTCGGCATGCACACCCCGCGCACGATCCTGCTCCAGGCCCTCGGCCACCTCGCGCTCGGCCACGCCAAGCCGCGCGACTTCGCCGACTTCCTCCGCCAGCGCGTCGAGGCCAACTACTTCGCGGCGGCCGTGCTCGTGCCGGAGACCTCGGCGGTGCCGTACCTGCTGGAGGCCAAGTCCGAGCGGTCGCTGTCGGTGGAGGACCTGCGCGACGTGTTCGCGGTGTCGTACGAGATGGCCGCGCACCGGTTCACGAACCTGGCCACGCACCACCTGGGGCTGCGCTGCCACTTCGTCCGCAACGACGCGGGCGGGATCATCTACAAGGCGTACGAGAACGACGGGATCCTGCTGCCCGCCGACGAGCAGGGCGCGATCGAGGGGCAGCGCATGTGCCTGCAGTGGTCGGGGCGGCAGGTGTTCACCTCGCCCGACCGGTTCTCGCTCTACTACCAGTACTCCGACACCCCCACCGGGACGTACTGGTGCGTGGCCCACGTGGACCCCAGCCGCGAGCGGGACTTCGCGATCACGCTGGGCGTGCCGTACAAGGAGTCGCGCTGGTTCCGCGGGCGCGAGACCACGAACCGGACCAAGTCCAACTGCCCCACCGGGGAGTGCTGCCGCCGACCGCCCAAGGAGCTGGCCGAGCGCTGGGAGGGGTACGTCTGGCCGTCGGCCCGCGCCAACTCCCACGTGCTCGCCGCCCTCCCGCCCGGCTCGTTCCCCGGCGTGGACGAGGCCGACGTCTACGGCTTCCTGGAGCGCCACGCCGCCGACCAGTGGCCGCCGACCAGTGGCCGCCGACCAGTGGCCGCCGACCAGTGGCCGCCGACCAGTAGCCGCCGACCAGTGGCCGCCGACCAGTGGCCGCCGACCAGTGGCCGCCGACCAGTGGCCGCCGACCAGTGGCCGCCGGCTGGTAGCCGCCGGCCGGTAGCCGCCGCCTGGGGGCCGACCGGCCGCCGACCTGCGCGGTCGTACGGCGGGCGCGGATTAGACGGGGGCCGGTCGTCGTTGGGAAACCTGGACGTACTGGACAAGCCTTACGGTGTTGACGTGAGAAACGGGACGAGGGGGCGGGCGCGTGCTGCCTGAGGTCGAGGCCTGGACGTCCGCGCGCACCTCCTCGGCGGCCCGCTGGCCCCTGGCCGGGCTGCTGGAGGCCAAGGGCGGGCGGACGGTCAGCGTCGTGCTGCCCGCCAGGAACGAGCGCGAGACGGTCGGCGTCATCGCGGGCGTCATCCGCCGCGAGCTGATGGAGGCCGCGCCCCTGGTGGACGAGCTGGTCGTGGTGGACTCCCGCTCCACCGACGACACCGCGGCCGTCGCCCGCGCGGCCGGGGCCCGCGTCGTCGCCCAGGACGAGGTGCTGCCGGATCTCAAGCCGCTGGACGGCAAGGGCGAGGCGCTGTGGAAGTCGCTCGCGGCCACCTCGGGCGACATCGTGGTGTTCGCGGACGCCGACCTGCTCAACTTCACCCCGTCGTTCGTCACCGGCCTGCTCGGGCCGCTGCTGGCCGACCCGTCCGTCGCGTTCGTCAAGGGCTGCTACGACCGGCCGCTCGCGGGCGAGAGCGGCGCCGGGGGCCGGGTCACCGAGCTGGTCGCGCGCCCGCTGATCAACCTGCACTGGCCCCGCCTGGCCGGCTTCGTCCAGCCCCTCGCGGGGGAGTACGCCGCGCGCCGCGACGTCCTCGAACGCGTGCCGTTCGTGACGGGGTACGGCGTCGAGCTGGCCCTGCTCATCGACCTCCTGGAACTGTGCGGCCTGGACGCCCTGGCCCAGGTGGACCTGGGCACCCGCGTCCACTCCCACCAGGGCATCGACGCCCTGGGCGCGATGTCCGCCCAGCTCCTCCACACCGCCTGGTCCCGCCTGGAACGCCACGGCAAGCTGGTCCCCCTCCACACCCCCGCCGCCAGCCTCACCCAGTTCCGCCGCACCCCCGCGGGGCACAGCGTGACGGTCCGCGACGTGGCCGTGGCCGAACGCCCCCCGATGCGGGAGGTCCGGGAACGGCTGGGCGCGGCGTAGCGGCCGGCGCCGTTCCCGGGATGCCCCGGCCCGCGCTGGCCGTACGGCGTGATGGTCAGGACAGGGCGGCGCGGGCGAACTCGACGACGTGATCGCGCATCCGGTCCTTGCCCTCGGGGGTGTCGGCCTCGGGGCCGACGATGAGGCGGGCCACCGTCGGCATCGCGTTCGGCCACACCGCCAGGCCGATGAGGGTCAGCACGAGCCGCGCCACGTCCGGTGACGGGTCGCGGCCCAGGCCCCGCGCCAGCGACTCGACCTTGCGGGCGGACTGGGCCACGCGCTGGGCCTCGCCCGGCAGCGCCTCCTGGCGGTAGTGCAGCGCCTCCCACATCAGCAGGCGCACCACGGTCGGGTTGTCGCGGTGGAAGTCGTAGATGCGGCCCACGTAGTCCACCGGGTCGTCCCCGGGCAACGCCACGGACTCGGCCACCTCGTCGAGCGCGTCCCGCATCACCGCGTCGAACAGCTTCTCCTTGTTGCCGAAATGCCCGTAGATGCGCTCCTTGTTCACGCCGGCCCGCTGCGCGATGCGGTCCACACGCGCTCCGGCGATCCCGTGCTCGGCGAACTCCGCCCGGGCGGCGCAGAGGAGGGCGTCCCGGGTGGCGGTCGTGTCCTTCGGCATGACGACAGACTATCCCAACCATCCAGTTGGCATCCAACTAGTTGGTTGGTATAGCGTTCTCCTCATGACCGCTATCGCATCCGCCGGGCCGGCTCGCGCGGCCTTCGCCCGGACCCTCCCGGTGCTCGTCGGCGTCGCGCTGCTGCTCACCGGTCAGCTCTACGCCGTGATCCCGATGTTCGGTTCGCTCGCGCGCGAGTGGGCCGTCGCGCCCTCGGCCCCCGCCTGGCTGGCCACCGCGTTCTCGACCGGGTACGCCGCGGGCTTCCTGCTCTTCGGCCCCGTCTCCGACCGGTACGGCCGCCGCCGGGTGATCGTCGCCGGGCTCGCCGCCACCGCCGTCACCACCGCCCTCGTCGCCGCCGCGCCCGGCCTCGGCGTGGCGATCGGGCTGCGCGTGCTCCAGGGCGTGACCGCCGCCGCGTTCCCGCCCGCCGCGTTCGCCTATGTGGCCGAGCGCTTCGACCCGGACCGCCGGGCCCCCGCCCTGGCCGCTCTCACCAGCGCCTACCTCGCCTCGGCCGTGGTCGCCCAGGTCGCGGCGCAGGGCGTGCTGGCCGTGGCCGGCTGGCGGGTGTTCTTCCTGGCCTCCGCGGCCGGATTCGCCCTCCTCGCCCTGGCCGTGCGCCGGGTCCTGCTCCCCGACGCGCCGGCCGAGAACGCCGCCGGGTCGCCGTTCGCGGTCTACCGCGCGGTCCCCGGCCTGCTGCGCACCCCGGGCCTGCCGCCGCTGTACCTCGCGACCACCACGCTGCTCACCGGGTTCGTCGGCGTCTACACCGGCCTCCAGCTCGCCGGATGGGCCCCCGGCCCGCTGCTCGCGCTGCGCGCCACCGCGCTGCCCGCGATCGTGGCCGTGCCGCTCCTGATGCCCTGGCTGGCCAGGGTGCCCGCGCCCCGCCGCGCCGGCCTCGGCCTGCTCCTCGCCGCGGCCGCCGCGGGGCTGACCGCGCTGACCGTGCTGACCTCGTCGAACGTCGTCGGGCTCGCGCTGGCGCTGGCGCTGTTCTCCGGCGCGATCGCGGCGACGGCCCCCGCGATGGTCGAGACCGTCGGGCGGTGGGCCGGGGCGGCGCGGGGCACCGGGGTGTCGCTGTTCACCTTCATGCTCTTCGCCGGGGCCGCGCTCGGCCCGCAGCTCGCGGGCGGCCTCGCGGCGGCCGGGGGCTTCGCCGTGGTGCTCGCCGCCGTCGCGCTGGTGCAGGCCGCCGGAGCCGCGATCGTCCTGGTGGCGGCCCGCCGCGCCGGAGCGCCCGCCGGGCGGTAGGGGCCGCCGGACCCTTGGGCCGCCGGCCGTGGGGCCGCCGGACGGTGGGGGCCGCGCCGGACGCCGCCCGCGCGCCCGGGCCGCTCCCGCCGGTCCCGCCCGCCGGAGGCCGTACGGCGATCCGCCCCGGGATGCGGTGACCTGGGCGCCCGCGCCCCGCGCGGATGTGGCCGAGGCCGCCCCGCCGTACGGCCCGGGGCGGGAAGCCGGGCGCGGCGGCCAGGGCCGGGGGAGTGCTGCCGGGGTGGCCGCGCGGTAGGGTGTTACCGCCGGTAACTTTTCGCCGAGGGGTGGGTTAGATGAGCGGCTTCTCGATGGAGCTCAGCGAGGAAATTCGCGAGGTGCGCGACTGGGTGCACGAGTTCGCCAGGGACGTGATCCGGCCGGCCGGGGCCGAGTGGGACGAGCGTGAGGAGACGCCCTGGCCGATCCTCCAGGAGGCCGCCAAGATCGGGCTCTACTCGCTCGACTTCTTCGCGCAGCAGTGGTTCGAGGAGAGCGGCCTCGGCATCCCCGTGGCGTTCGAGGAGATCTTCTGGGGCGACGCGGGCATCGGCCTGTCCATCGTCGGCACCGGGCTGGCCGCCGTCTCGGTCACCGCCAACGGCACCCCCGAGCAGGTCGGCGAGTGGATCCCGCAGATGTTCGGGACCCCCGACGACGTCAAGCTCGGGGCGTTCTGCGCGTCCGAGCCCGACGCCGGCAGCGACGTGGGGGCGATCAGGACCCGCGCCGTCTTCGACGAGGCGGCGGGCGAGTGGGTCATCAACGGTGTGAAGACCTGGGCGACCAACGGCGGCATCGCCAACGTCCACATCGTCGTGGCCTCGGTGGACCCCGACCTGGGCACCCGGGGCCAGGCCAGCTTCATCATCCCGCCGGGCACCAGGGGGCTGTCGCAGGGCCAGAAGTTCAAGAAGCACGGCATCCGCGCCAGCCACACCGCCGAGGTGGTCCTCGACAACGTCCGGGTGCCCGGGAGCTGCCTGCTGGGCGGCAAGGAGAAGCTCGACGAGCGCCTGGCCCGGGCCCGCGAGGGCCGGCGCAGCGGCCAGCAGGCGGCCATGCGCACCTTCGAGGCGTCCCGCCCCAGCGTCGCCGCGATGGCGGTGGGCATCGCGCGCGCGGCCTACGAGTACGCCCGTGACTACGCCGTGGAGCGCCACCAGTTCGGCCGTCCCATCGGCGAGAACCAGGCGATCGCCTTCCTCCTGGCCGACATGGCCACCAAGGTGGACGTCGCCCGCCTCCTGACCTGGCGGGCCGCCTGGATGGCGCGCAACGCCCGGCCCTTCGCCCAGGCCGAGGGCTCCATGTCCAAGCTGGTGGCGGGCGAGACCGCCGTCTGGGTCACCGAGCAGGCCATCCAGGTCCTGGGCGGCGCGGGCTACACCCGCGACCACCCGGTGGAGCGCTGGCACCGCGACGCCAAGATCTACACCATCTTCGAGGGGACGTCGGAGATCCAGCGCCTGATCATCGGCCGCGCGGTCACCGGCCTGACCGTCCGCTGAGGGCCCGCCCGGGGATCGCGGTACGGCGGTGCGCCGCGTTCCCGGGCGGGCGGGTCACCGCTCCACGGTGATGACCGTGATGAGGAGGGCGCCCGTGGCGAGCCAGCGGCCCGTGAGCGTACGCCACGGGCCCTCGGTGTGCAGCCGCGCGCGGAACGCCCCCTCGCGAGCCTCGGAGGCGGTGGCCTCGGGGGCCGGGTCGATGTCCACGGAGGCGTCCTCGAAGCCGAGGGGGCGGCGGGTCAGCGGGAACCAGGCCTTGTAGACCGCCTCCTTGGCGCAGAACAGGAGCCGGTCCCAGCAGACCTGGCCCGGCGGGAGGGCCGCCAGGCCGGCCCTGTCGTCGGGGCGCGAGATCGCCTCCAGCACGCCGTCCGGCAGCGGCGCGTGGGGCTCGGCGTCGATGCCGATGGCGGTGAGATCGGCCGCCCTGGCCACGGCGGCGGCCCGGTAGCCGGCGCAGTGCGTCATGCTGCCGACCACACCCGGCGGCCATGCGGGCGCGCCGCGCTCGGCCGGCAGGATCGGCGCCGGGGCGACGCCCAGCCCGGCGAGCGCGTCGCGGGCGCACCGCCGTACCGTGGCGAACTCGCGCCGCCGCTTCTCCACCGCGCGGGCCACGTGGGCGCGCTCCTCGGGGTAGAGCGGCGCGTCGGCGGCGTCGTCGTACGCCTCCACGGCGACGGCCGAGGGCGGCAGCAGCCTCTCGATCACGGGTCCTCCGGCAGGATGGTCACCGGGTGGCGGGGCCCGCCGCGCCGCCGCCACTCGCGCGGGTAGCCCAGCGAGACCTCCTCGAACCGCACGCCGTCGTGCCAGGTGGTGCGCGGGATGTGCAGATGCCCGTAGACGACGGCGGCGGCGTTGTACCGCAGGTGCCACTTGGCGGTGCGCTCGGTGCCGCACCACAGGGCGAACTCCGGGTAGCGCAGGACCCGGGTCGGCTCGCGGACCAGCGGGTAGTGGTTGACCAGGACCGTCCGCGCGCCGTCCGGCAGTTCGGCCAGGCGCCGCTCGGTGACGGCGAGGCGGGCCGCGCACCAGGCGTCCACGCTCGGGTAGGGATCGGGGTCCAGGAGCACCTCGTCCGTGCAGACCACGCCCGCGTCGTGGGCCAGCCGCAGCGCCTCGGCCTTGGACGCGACGCCGTCGGGCCGGAAGCTGTAGTCGTACAGGAGGAACAGCGGCGCCACGGTCACCGGGCCGTCCCGGCCGGGCCAGACCGGGTACGGATCCTCCGGGGTCAGCACGCCGAGCCGGCGGCAGAGCTCGACCAGGGCGCGGTAGCGCGCGGCGCCGCGGGGCTCGTCGGGGCGGTCGGGGAAGGACCACAGCTCGTGGTTGCCCGGGGCCCACACCACGGTGGCGAACCGGTCGCCGAGCAGTCGCAGCGCCCATTCGATGTCGTCCATGCGCTCGGCCACGTCGCCGGCCACCAGGAGCCAGTCCGACTCCGAAATGGGCCGCAGGTCACGAAGATGCGACCGATTCTCGGGGAACGCCACGTGCAGGTCGCTGATCGCCAGCAGGTTCATGTCATCCACACCATAACTATCGAATGTCCTAGTTGGTCCCTCGAAGGGGGGAGATAGGGGGCCTTTAGGGGTCGAGAGGGGTCGTATTGCCGGATACAGTCATCATGTTGTCCGAAAGATCCATTAATCATGCTGTCTGACAGGGTGGAGCGGGAAGGAGAGGGGCGATCCCAGGATTGTCTCGGGGGGCCGTGACTATCCGTATTGACGGAGCTGGAGGATGCGGGTTGCGGCGGCAGTCCCTTGCGGGAGCGAGAAGAAGAGCCGCGGCGGTCGGCCTCGGCGCGGAATGTGCCGCCGTGAGCGACGCGGCGGGCGCGGATCGTGCTGGTGGGGATTGACGGCTGGCCGCACACCGTCGCGGTGGAACGGACAGGGGGCGGCGTGCCTACGGTGGGGGCGGGATACCCGCGGCATGCCTCGTGAACCAGGGGGAGATCATGGCGGCCGGTTGGGGGTCGCCGCCGGAACGGCTGGAGGCCGGCGGCGGTCCGCACATCGTCCGCGACGACAGCGTCACGCGCAAGCGCCCCGACGTCACATCCTGGCCGGCCGGACGCCGTCGTATCGCCCCGCGCGTCACCTCGCCCGCCCGCGCCCGGCCCGGGCCTGCCGAGATCCTCTCCGGAGTCGTCGCCCGTCAGGCCGCCCGCCGCGGTGTCACCGATGTCAGCGGCCGGATCGCCGTGCCCGGCGTCCCCGTCCACGGCGGGAATGGCCGCCGTGAATCCCTCTCTCCGGCGAGGGACGGCCGAGGGAACATCGCGGAAATTCACCGGAAAGCGAAAGCGACTGATCGAGAGCAACAACTAGGGTGGCCGGCTGGAGGTCTGGGCCATGCAGCTCATCGAACGTGCAGAGGCGCTGGCGAACTTCCACAGCCTAATTGAGAAGGCGCGGCGCGGGGTCGGCGGAGTCATGGTGATAACCGGTCCCGGCGCCATGGGCAAGAGCGCGTTACTGCAGGCCTGTGCGAACGACGCGGCCGCGGCGGGGTTTTTCCTCATGAAAAGCGCCGGCTCGCGGGCGGAACGAATGTTTCCCCTGGGGACTCTGGGACAGTTGTTCCGGTCCGCGGAGTTGCCCCAGGAACTGACCGACGAGGTGGAGCAGACACTCGTCCCAGAACCCGTCAACGGAATCTCCGGGGTGCCCGACCCCGTGGTGCTCGGGCAGAATCTCACCCATGTCGCGGCCCGGCTGTGCGGGGTCCTCGTGGAGCTCACCAAGCGGCAGCCGATCCTGCTGGCCGTCGACGACGTGCACTACGCGGACGGCCCGAGCCTGCAGGCCCTGCTCTACATCCAGCGGCGCATGGCGAACGCGCCGCTGCTGCTGGCCGTGACCTCGCTGTCGCAGCGCCGCTCGGTGAACTCCCTGTTCAGCGCCGAGCTCACGCGGCAGCCCAACTGCGTCCAGGTACGGGTCACCGGGCTCTCGCAGGGCGGGGTGGAGGAACTCCTCCGGGACGCGGTGGGCGCCGAGCCGGCCGTCCGGCTGGCCCCGGAGTACCACCGGCTCAGCGGCGGGAACCCGCTCCTCCTGCACGCCATGGTGCAGGACTACTGGGACGTGGCGCAGGGCGGCTGGTCGCCGGAGGGCTGCCAGCCGGGCGTCGGCCGCCACCTCCACCAGGCCGTCCTGTCCTGCCTGCACCGCTGGGATCCACGGGTCCTGGACGCGGCCCGCGGCGTCGCCCTGCTGGGCCGTTCGGCCAGCACCGGGTCGGTGGCGCAGTTGCTCGGCGTCAAGCCCGCCTACGTGCTGCCCGCCCTGGAGGCCCTGGACTGGGCCGGGCTGCTGCGGGCGAACCAGTTCCGACATCCGACCATGCGCAAGGCCGTACTCCGGGACCTGAGCCCCGACCGCCAGTCCGTGATGCACATGCGCGCCGCGCGGATCATGTACCAGCTCGGCGCCGAGGCCGGGGACATCGCCGAACACCTGCTGACCGCCAGCCCGGCCACCCCGGCCGAGGGGGAGCCGTGGATGGTGGCGGTGCTGCGCGAGGCCGCCCAGGCGGCGCTCGTGCACGACGACCCGGACCGGACGATCAGTTGCCTGGAGCTGGCCCGGCGCATCTGCGACGACGAGCCGGCGCGGGCGGCGATCCTGACCGAGCTGGCCAGGGCGAACTGGTGCCATCGGCCCGCCGCCGCGCTGCGCTTCCTGGCCCCGCTGGAGGACGCCTTCGGGCGCGGCCGGCTCGCCGACGCCGACGCCCGGGCCCTGAGCAGGTATCTGCTGTGGCATGGCCGGATCCGCCGGGCGTCCCGCGTCTACGACTGGACGGCGCCCTCGCGCGATACCCCGCCCCGGGGGAAGGACCGGCTCTGCCTCACCCGGGAGTGGGTGCGGCTGATCTTCCCCTCCCTGTTCGTCGAGGGCGAGGCGGGCGAGCCCGCGGGCGGCGGCGACGCGCGGGAGTTCGCGCTGCGCAACGTGCTGCTGGGCAAGGCCGAGGAGGACGTCGTCGGCGCCGCCCAGGAGCTGCTGGAGAGCTGCAACCTGGCCGAGGCGGAGCTGGAGGCCGTCGTCGGCGCGCTGTTCACCCTGGCCCACGCGGGCCGCCGCCAGGAGGCGGTGCGGTGGTGCGAGTCGCTCGGCACCGAGGGGGCGGCGCGGGGGTTCCCGCGCTGGACGGCCGCGCTCGCCGGGATCCGGTCGTGGCTGGCCGTGCAGAACGGCGAGCTGGGCGACGCCAGGAGGTACGCCCGGCAGGCGCTGAGCGGGATGTCGCGGACCGGCTGGGGGGTCGTCCTCGGGCTGCCGCTGACGGTGCTGCTGCGCGCCACCGTCGCCATGGGGGACCTGGACGAGGCGGCGGAGATCATCAAGCGCGGAATCCCCGACGACCTGCCGCATACCACGCTGTGGCCGCTGTTCCTGCAGGCCAGGGGGGAGTACTACCTCGCCACGGACCGCACCCGGGCGGCGCTGAGCGACTTCCACGAGTGCGGCGAGCTGCTGCGCGCGTGGGACCTGGACATCCCCGCGCTCGCGGACTGGCGCTGCGCGGTCGCCCGGATGTACCTGCGGATCGGCGCGGTCGAGGAGGCCCGGCAGAAGATCACCGAGCAGTTGTCGATGCCCGGCGGCACCCACCCGCGGGTGCGCGGCAGGGCGCTGCGCCTGCTCGCGTCGGTCACCGAGCTGCGGCAGCGGCCGGCGCGGCTGCAGGAGGCGATGTCACTGCTGCAGCGCTCCGGGGACCTGCTGGAGCTCGGCTGGGCGTACGCGGATCTCAGCGACGCCTACCAGGAGCTCGGCGACATCACCCGGGCCCGGCTCATGGCCCGGCGGGCCAAGCAGATCGCCAAGGCGTGCGAGGCCGGCCCGCTGTCGGCGCGGCTGCAGCCGCGCGAGGAGGACAGCGGCGGCGGCATGGGCGAGGTGGCGGCGCTCAGCGACGCCGAACGCCGCGTCGCCTCGCTGGCCGCCTTCGGCTACACCAACCGGGAGATCAGCCAGCGCCTGTTCATCACGGTCAGCACGGTGGAGCAGCACCTCACCCGGGTGTACCGCAAGCTCAACGTGAAGCGGCGCGCCGACCTGCCGACCGAGCTGTCCCTGGGCGTACGGGACTCGTCGAAGGAGACCTATCCCGTCTGAGGACGGCCCCGCCACGCCCGGCGGGAGAGCCGCCCCCGCCGGCGCGCCGCCCCGCGCGCCGGCGGGGACGGACACGCGGAGCGGCCCGGACGACCCGGACGGCTCGGACTTCCCGGACGACCCTGACTGTCCGGACCGCCCGGACTGTCCGGGTGGGCCGGACGGGGTGGCGGCGGTCACGCGGTCATCCACGAGCGCGAGGCGTGGTCGGCGTCGGTCAGCAGCGCGTCGAGCGCCAGCGGCTGCGGCTCGGGCAGCAGGGTGACCAGCAGGCTCATCTTCCTGACCATGCCGGGGGAGTACTCCCGCACGGGAGTGATCTCCGCCTCGGCCAGCTCCCAGGGGCCGAGCAGCTCCTCCGCGCGCTGGGCGGCCAGCACCGGGTCCAGCCCGTACCAGAGGATGACCGAGGTGAGCAGGTCGCGGCCGGTCCAGTGATCCGGGATGTCGGAGTTGCCGGCGAGGGTGAACGGCGTGGTGACGGACGATAGTGGCTTCTGGAACATCAGTGTCCCCCGAATCAGCTCAGCCGTTGTTCGCCGACGATGCGGTGCCGAGTACCTCGCGCTCGGGGCGCGGGTGCCCCCCGCGCCGGTGGATGGGGGGCTGGCGCAGGAGCACGCGCAGCCCGTCGGTCAGATCGGTCACGGAGACCAGGTCGGGGCTGATCAGCCATTGCGCCATCAGCCCCTGGAGCAGGGTGAGGTAGAGCCTGCCCACCGCCCGGGCGGACTCCTCGTCGAGCGCCCCCTCCACGCCGAGCAGGTTGGCCAGGCCGTCGGGGGCCGCGGCCGACTCGAGGGCGTCGCTCAGCCGCTCACGCAGGTCCGGGGCGTGCTCGGCGCAGGTGAGCGCCTCGAAGTTGGCGGCCAGGAGGGGGCGGTTCTCCGCGAAGCTCTCGACCACCTGCGCCCAGGTCTTCTCGAAGCCCTCCAGGGGGTCGGCGGCGTGCGTGGGCACGGCGACCCGCCACAGGTCGACCCAGTCCTGGGTCATCTCGATGAGGGCCTCGCGGAGCAGGGCCTCCTTGGAGCCGAAGTGGTAGCCGATGGAGGCGAGGTTCGCCCCGGAGGCGGCGACGATGTGCCGGGCGGTGGTGTGCGCGTAGCCGCGCTCCATGATGCACCGCTTCGCGCCTTCGAGGAGTTGCTCCCGATGTCCCATGGTCGAGATTCTACCATCTATCCATACGTCCGTCCTATACGGTTGTACAATTCCGGGCATGGCGCAGATGACTCCCGCCGGCGCGGGACCTCGCGAGTGGCTCGGCCTGGCCGTACTCACCATTCCCGTGATCTTGCTGTCCAACTCCATCACCATCCTGTTCCTCGCCGTCCCCTGGATCACCGCGGGGCTCCGGCCCACCGGCACCGAACTGCTGTGGATCATGGACATCTACACGTTCGTGCTCGCCGGTCTGCTGATGACGATGGGCGCGCTGGGCGACCGGATCGGCCGGCGGCGCGTGCTGCTGGGCGGCGCCGTGGTCTTCGGCGTCGGCTCGGCCGCCGCGGCCTACTCGACCTCGCCCGAACTGCTGATCGCCGCGCGGGTGCTGCTGGGCGTCGGCGCGGCCACGCTCATGCCGTCCACGCTGGCGCTCATCCGCACGCTGTTCCGGGATCCCGGGCAGCGCAAGATGGCGGTGGGCATCTGGACCGCCGGCTCGTCGGGAGGCGTGGTGCTCGGCCCGCCGCTGGGCGGCTTTCTGCTGGAGTACTTCTGGTGGGGCTCCGTCTTCCTGATCAACGTGCCGTTCATGGTGCTGCTGCTGATCGCCGGCGTGATGCTGCTGCCGGAGTCCATGGACCCCCGCAAGGGGCGCTTCGACCTGCTCGGCGCGGTGCTGTCGCTGGCCGCGGTGCTGCCGCTGATCTACGGGCTGAAGCAGCTCGCCCTGGAGGAGCCGTCGCTCTGGGCGGTCGGCGCGCTCGCCGCGGGTGTCGCCTTCGGCGTGGCGTTCGTGCGCAGGCAACGCCGGCTGGCCGATCCGATGATCGACATCGACCTCTTCCGGCGGCCCGTCTTCGCGACCGCGGTGAGCGGCTACGCGCTGGTCATGTTCGCCCTCACCGGCGGCACCTACCTCGCCTCGCCGTACCTCCAGCAGGTGCTGGGGCTGAGCCCGCTGCCCGCGGCGCTGTGGCAGATGCCGGCCGGGGCCGGGGTGATCGTCGCGGCGGTGGTCGCCGGCTACCTCGCGCAGCGGGTCCGGCCCGGGCCGATCTTCGCGGCCGGGCCGCTGCTCATGGGCGCCGGCCTGCTGCTCATGGCGCAGGTCCAGGTGGACTCCGGGCTGGCGGTGCTCGTGCCCGGGACGATCCTGGTCGGCGCGGGCACCGGGATCGTGGCCACGGTGGCGGTGGACATCGTCCTCGGCAGCGTCCCGCCCGAGCGGTCCGCGCGGGCCTCCGCGCTGTCGGAGACCAGCCTGGAGCTGGGGACGGCGCTGGGCATCGCGCTCATGGGCCTGATCAGCACCGCCGTCTACAGCCGGACGCTGCTGGACACCGTGCCCGAGGGGCTGCCCGAGGCCGAGACCGCGGCGGCGTCCGAGACCCTCTCGGCGGCGCTCGCGATCGCCGGCGAGCTGTCCGGGCAGCTCGGCGCCCAGCTCGCCGCGGCCGCCCGGTCGGCGTTCACCCTCGGCATGCAGGTGCCGCTCTACGTGACCGCGGCGCTCATGGTGGCGCTGGCCGCCGTCGCGCTGTTCGCGCTGCGCGGCGCCACCATCAAGCACGCGGAGACCGAGGTCCACTGAGGGGCGGCCCGGGAAACGGCTCCGAGGCGTTGAGCCGTGTGCGTCGCGCTGAGCCGTGCTGAGCAGCGCCGAGCCCGCCGCGTGGCGCCGCGGCGGCGTCGCGTGGCGCGGGCGCGCTGACGTGCGGTGAAGGCGCCGTGCCCGGGCTCCCCCTGGCCTCACCCCGGCCCCCACACCTGGTTCGTGGGGCCGGGGTGAGGCCCATTAGGGGTTGATCTAGGGGCGATGGACGCACCTACCGTGGCGATCGTCGATCTGATCGCCGGCGAGGTGGAGGCACCATGCCCGAGGGCGCCAACCCAGTAGCCGATTACGAGTTGGGCCTGCGCCTGCTCAACATCCGCGCCACGCAGCGGGTGCTGGGCAGCCTGGGCGATCCCTACGCCCTGGTCCTGCGCGGCGCCGATGATCCGTACCCCCACTACGCCGCGATCCGCGAGCGCGGCCCGATCCACCGCAGCGCGACAGGGAGCTGGGTGACCGCGGACCCGGAGGTGATCGCCGGGGCCCTGGCCGACTCGCGCTGGCGGATGGCGGGCCCGGACGGCGCGCCCGCCGCCGAGCAGCCGCTGCCCTTCTACGGGTACGGCACGCTGGGCGCCGAGGCCGGCGAGCACGAGCGGCTGCGCGCCCACTGGCGGCCCCTGGTCGACCAGGAGGCGCTCGCCGCGCATCGCAAGACCGTCGAACGGGAGTGCCGGGCCGCCCTCGGCCGGGTCACCGGCGGCGACCTCATGGCCGGGTACGCCTGGCCGGTGGCCGCCGCCGCCACCGGGGCGCTGCTCGGCGTCCCCGGCCCCGCGCTGCCGAGGTACGCGGAGTGCTGCGCGGAGTCCGCGGCGCTGCCGGACTCCCTGCTCGCCGCCCAGCCGCTGCCCCTGGTCCGCCGGGTCGAGGCCGCGGTGGCCGGCCTCGACGCGCTGTTCGGCGAGGCCCCCGACGCCCCGGACGAGCCCGGCCGGGCCGTACGCGTGCTGCTGTCCACCACCGCCGCCCCGGCCACCGCGCACCTGGTGGGCAACGCGGTCCGCGCGCTGCTGGCCGAGCCCGGACAGTGGGCGGCGCTGTGCCGGGACCCGGAGCTGGCCGGCGCCGCCGTGGCGGAGACGCTGCGGTACGACCCGCCGGTGCAGGCGGAGGCCCGGGTGGCCGCGGCCCCCGTCGAAACGGCCGGAACGGAGCTGCCCGCGGGCGGCCACCTCGTGATGATCACCGCGGCCGCGGGGCGGGACCCGGCCCGGCACCCGGATCCGGACCGCTTCCGCCTCGACCGGGAGGCCGGGCCCGCGCCGCTCGCGTTCGCCGGCGGCCTCCACCACCTCCCCGCCGCCCCGGTGGTGCGCGCGCAGGCCGAGGTGGCGCTGCGGGTCCTCGCCGAGGAACGGCCGGACCTGCGGCCGGCCGGCGCCCCGGTGTACCGGCGGCGCGCCCCCGTGGCGCGCGGCCCCGTCGAGCTGCCCGTGCTCGGGCTTGGAGAGAACTGATGCGTGTCCTGCTCACCTCGTTCGCCCTCGCCTCGCACTACAACTGCCTGGTGCCGCTCGGCTGGGCGCTGGCCGCCGCCGGGCATGAGGTCCGGGTGGCCAGCCAGCCCGCGCTGACCGACGCCATCACCGCCTCCGGGCTGACCGCGGTCCCGGTCGGCACCGACCCGCCCCTGGACGAGGTGCGGGAGCGGCCGGGCGCGGCGATGGGCCCGCCCCGCGTGCACGAGGACCGCGACGAGCCGGTCACCTGGGAACAGGCCCTGGACTTCGACACGGTGATCGCGCCGCTGCTGCTCGCCGCCACCAACAACACGGCGATGGTGGACGAACTGGTCGCCTTCGCCCGGCGGTGGCGCCCGGACCTGGTGATCTGGGAGCCGTTCACCCTGGCGGGGGCCGTCGCGGCCGAGGCCTGCGGGGCGGCGCACGTCCGGGCGCTGTGGGGCCTCGACGTGCTGGGCAGCGCCCGCCGCGCCTTCCTGGAACTGCGCGACCGGCAGCCGCGCGCCCACTGGGAGGACCCGGTGGGCGAGTGGCTGGCGCTGACCCTGGGGCGGTACTCCCGCCCGTTCACCGAGGAGGCGGTCACCGGGCGGCTCACCATCGACACCACGATGCCGCCGAGCCTGCGGCTGCCGGCCGGGGTGCCCGTGGTGGGCATGCGGGCGCTGCCGTACAACGGGCGCTCGGTGATGCCCGGCTGGCTGGCCGAGCCGCCCGCGCGCCCGCGCGTCTGCTTCACGCTGGGCCGTACCGGGGCGGACTTCCTGCACGACTGGAAGCTCGGCCCGGCCGAGCTGGTGGCGGCGGCGGCCGAGCTGGACGTGGAGGTGGTGGCCACGCTCGACGCGCAGCAGCGCGCCGCGCTGGAGCCGCTGCCGGGCAACGTGCGCGTCGTCGACTTCGTGCCGATGAACCTGCTGATGCCGACCTGCGCGGTGGCGGTGCACCACGGCGGGGCCGGCACGTTCAGCGCCGCGCTGCTCAACGGGGTGCCGCAACTGATGATCGCCAACACCTGGGACTGCCCGGTGAAGGCCAAGCGGCTGGCCGCCCAGGGCGCGGGCCGCTACATCGCCCCGCCGGAGCTCGACGCCGCCGGCTTCCGGGCCGCGCTGGCGGCGCTGCTGGACGACCCCGGCCCCCGGGCCGCCGCCGACCGGCTGCGCCGCGAGATGCTGGCCGAGCCCACCCCGGCGGAGCTCGTCCCCCGGCTGGAGCGCCTGGTGGCCGAGGATCGCGCGGGCAAGTCAGGGGGTTACCCCGGTCCGATAGGGGATCCCGGGGCGGTGGAGCGGGTCCTACGGTGATCGGGTGGCTGAGATGAGCCGGCGGGCGACCACGCAGGGGACCGTGCCGTTCCGGGAGTACCGCACCTGGTACCGGGTGAGCGGGCGGCTGTCCGGCGAGCGCCCGCCGCTGGTGGTGCTGCACGGCGGGCCGGGGAGCACGCACGACTACCTGCTGCCGCTGTGCGCGCTGACCGAGGCGGGCTGGCCGGTGATCCACTACGACCAGCTCGGCAACGGCGGCTCCACGCACCTGCCGGAGAAGGGCGCGGACTTCTGGACCGTGCGGCTGTTCCTCGACGAGCTGGACAACCTGCTCCGGCGGCTCGGGGTCGCCGACGAGTACGTGATCTTCGGTCACTCCTGGGGCGGCATGCTGGGCGCCGCGCACGCCGCGGGCCGCCCGCCCGGGCTGCGCGGGCTGGTCATCGCGAACTCCCCGGCCTCGATGCCCACCTGGCGGGCGGAGATGGTACGGCTGCGCGCCACGCTCCCCGCCGAGGTGCAGGCGGCACTGGCCCGGCACGAGGCCGCGGGAACCACCGCCAGCCGCGAGTACTTCGACGCCATGCGGGTCTTCTTCGACCGGTACGTGTGCCGGCTGGACCCGTGGCCGCGGGAGTACCGGGCGTCCTTCATGGAGATGCACAACAACCCGACCGTCTACTACACGATGAACGGGCCGACCGAGTTCCACGTCGTGGGCACGTTGCGCGACTGGTCGGTGGAGGACCTGCTGCCGTCCGTCCAGGTGCCCACCCTGATCATCTCCGGGCGGCACGACGAGGCGACGCCGGAGACCGTCCGCCCGTTCCGGGACCTCATCCCGGACTCCCGCTGGGAGATCCTCGAGAACTCCAGCCACCTCCCGCACCTGGAGGAGCCCGACCGGTTCCGGGAGGTGATGGTGGCCTACCTGGCCACCGTGCACGGGGCCCGCGCAGGGGCCGACTCAAGCGACGTCGTGACAGGGAGCCAGACGTGATCCCCATATATCCCGACCCGAAAGCGCGCCCGCGGACGCGCCGCCCACGCGCCATGGTGAGCGGGGTGGCGTCCGACTCGCACACCTGGAACCTGGTCTTCCTGCAGCTCGTCTGCGAGGAGGCCGGGCTGGACGTGGTGAACCTGGGCCCGTGCGTGCCGGACGACCTGCTGGTCGGCGAGTGCGTGGACCAGCGCCCCGACCTCCTGGTCATCAGCAGCGTCAACGGGCACGGCTACCGGGACGGCCTGCGGGTCGTCCCCAGGCTGCGGGCCCGGCCCGAGCTGGCCGGCACCCGGATCGTGATCGGCGGCCGGCTCGGCGTGACCGGGCGCCGCGAGGACGGCCCCGCCGCCCGGCTCGTCGCGGCCGGCTGCGACCGGGTCTTCGACGGCGGGCCGGGGGACCTGGAGGAGTTCCGGGCGCTGGCCGCCGAGGTGGCCTCCCGTACGGCCGACGGCGCGGCCTCGCGGGCGCCGGTCCGGCTCCGCTGAGCCCGCGGTGGCCGCGGGATTCGGCGGCTTCGTGGCCGCCACCGCCGCGGCCGGCGACCTGGTGGTGCAGCCCCGGATGGGGTTCGGCGACGTGGCGGCCATGCGGTCCGGGCTGCTCGCCACCAAACGCGCCCGCGCGGCGACCGCCGGCACGATCACGGTGGACAGCTACACCCGGGTGGGCGACCTGGAGTCGGCTGCCGCCGCGCTGGCCGCGGGCGCCGCGCTCAACGGGTATCCCCTGGTCAGCCATGGCGCCGAGACCAACCGCCGGATGCTGCGCGGGGTGCGGGACGCGACCTTCCCGGTGCAGGTGCGGCACGGCTCGGCCGACCCGGGGAAGATCTTCGAGGCGCTGCTGGACGCCGGCCTGGACGCCACCGAGGGCGGACCGGTCTCCTACTGCCTGCCGTACAGCCGGATGCCGCTGAGCCAGGCGGTCGAGCACTGGGCGCGCGGCTGCGAGCTGCTGGCCGCCCGGGGGCGGGAGGCGGGCAGGGAGCCCCACCTGGAGACCTTCGGCGGCTGCGTGCTGGGCCAGCTCTGCCCGCCCAGCCAGCTCGTCGCGCTCAGCGTCCTGGAGGCGGTGTTCTTCCGGGCCCGCGGCCTGCGCGACATCTCGCTGAGCTACGCCCAGCAGACCGATCCGGGGCAGGACGCCGAGGCGGTGCTCGCGCTGCGCGCGCTGGCCGGGGAGTTCCTGGGCGGCGTCCGCTGGCACGTGGTCGTCTACGCGTACATGGGCGTCTACCCCGAGACCCCGCGCGGGGCGGCGTCGCTGCTGACCGCCGCCGCCGAGCTGGCCGTGCGCACCGGCGCGGAGCGGCTCATCGTCAAGACCGAGGCGGAGTCCCGGCGCATCCCCACGATCTCGGAGAACGTGGCCGCGCTGGAGCTGGCCGGTACGGCGGCGCGCGCGGCCCGGCCGGTCCCGCCGCCGCCGGGCGGTGCCGACTCCCAGGTGTACGCCGAGGCGCGGCGGCTGATCGAGGCGACGCTGGAACTGCACCGGGACGTGGGCCGGGCGCTGCTGCGCGCGTTCAAGCTGGGGTACCTGGACATCCCCTACTGCGTGCACCCGGACAACCGGGGGGCGGCGCGCAGCTACATCGACGGCGACGGGACGCTGCGCTGGGCGGACGTCGGCGCGCTGCCGCTGGACGGGCTGGTGCCGCGCCGCCGCTCCCGCCCGGTCGGCTCGGCGGAGCTGCTGGACGCGCTGCACTACGTCCGGCGCAGGCACGACGGCGAGGGCTGAGGCCCCGCCGTACGGCTCGCGCCGCCGGGCCCCGGCACGCGGGGAAGGACCCGGCATCCGCGGCCCGCGGGTACGGCTCGCGCCGCCGGGACCGCGCCCGGATGCTGGGGTCCGGCAGGGTCACGGTGAGGGGTTTTAGGGGTGTGGCCGGCCGGGCGGTCGCGGTTAGCGTGCGCTGGTGAGCGATGCAGCGAGTCACGAGATGGCGATGGTGTTCCCGGGGATGGGGCCGACCGCGTTCGCCGACGTCGAGGGGTTCGCGACCGAGGTGCCGGTGGCGCGCAGGCTGTTCGCCGAGGCGGATGAGGCGCTCGGCTACCCCGTGCTGGACCGGTTCCGCGACGCGGAGGGGGACTACTCCGAGTACGCCCAGGTCGCCTTCCTGGTCACCTGCCTGGCGCTGGCCGAGTGGGCCGAGCGCGAGGCGCTTCCCGCCCGCCCTGGGCTGTGCGCGGGGCCGAGTTTCGGCGGCAAGGCGGCCGCCGCCTACGTGGGCTGCCTGAGCTTCGCCGACGCGGTGTGGATGACCGCGCGGCTGGCGCGGTGCGTGGCGGACTACTTCAGCCGGGAGCACGGCGACCTGGTCACCCACTCGTTCGTCCGGGTGGCGCCGGAGACGGCGGAGCGGATGTTCGGCGAGCTGACGGCGCGGGGACGGCGGGCGGACGTGGCCTGCCGCGTGGACCGGGACTTCTTCATGGTCACCCTGTCCGCCGACGACCTGCCGGGGCTGGAGAAGGCGATCCGCGCCGCCGGCGGCCTGTCGCTCTACACGATGCGGCCGCCGATGCACTCCCCGGCCCTCGCCCGCCTGCGGGAACGCGCGGAGAAGGAGGTCCTGGCCGAGCTGGAGTTCGCCGAGCCGCGCCTGCCGGTGATCTCCGACCACGACGGGTCGGCGCTGACCACCGGGGAGCAGGTGCGCGCCCTGCTCCTGGACGGCTTCGTACGGCGGATGCACTGGCCGGAGACGGTCGCCGCGCTGCGCGGCAGGGGAGTGCGGACGGTCTGCGTGGCCGGGCCGGACGGCCTGTTCGGCCGGGTGCCGGCCACGACGCGGAACTTCGAGGTGGTGCCGGTCGGCCCGAAGCGGCCGCTCCTCGGCGCGGACCGCGTCGCCGGGCCCCGCTGACCGGCCGGTGCGGAGCCCGGCGCGGCGCGCGGCCCGGCGGGCGGCCTCGCGGGGTCGCCCGGCCGTCTCAGGGAGCCGGCCGGGCCGTGCTGAGCGCGGACCACAGGGCCCCCGGGGTGGTGAAGGTGTCCAGGACGAGGGCCTCCTCGTCGAACTGCACGGAGTAGCCGGCTTCCAGCGCGCTCAGCAGTTCCACCGCGCCCATGGAATCCAGGCCGAATTCCCGGAGGTTGGTGTCCGCGGTGAGCTCGTCGCCGGGCGGCAGCAAGGAAAGGTGCCGCCTTAACAGGGCCTCAAACTGTTCGTCCCACATGGCCTGGATTATGCCTCAATAACTCGCGCTGGGGGAGAAGAAAATGGGCGAAGATATTGACCGGAACCTCCACGGGCGATTTCTGCGCGGGCTCGCCGCCGCACCGCACGGCGGCGCCGCGCTGCGCCTCGGCGACCGCGCGGTCTCCTTCGCGGAGTTGCACGAGACCGCCCTCGTCTGGGCCGGGTCGCTGCTGCGCGCCGGTGTCACGGGCCCCGTAGGGGTGCTGGCGGAGAAGGGGACCACGGCCTACGCCGGGGTGCTCGCGGCGCTGTACACCGGGGGACCGGTGGTGCCGCTGCACGTCGACTTCCCGCCCGAGCGGACGGCGCGGATGGCCGCGGCGGCCGGGGTCACCGCGGTGATCGCGGACGCGCGGGGCGCGGGCCTGCTGCCCGAGCTGCGGGAACGCGGTTACCGAGGGGAGGCGCTGCTGCCCCGGGGCGGCGGTGAGGGCGCGATCCCGGTGGCCGCCGCGCACGCGCCGGCCGAACCCCGCGCGGTGCCGCCCGGCGCCCCCGCCTACACCCTGTTCACCTCCGGCTCGACCGGGCGGCCCAAGGGCGTCGTGCTCACCCACGCCAACCTGTGCCACTACTTCGGCGTGCTGGACGGCCGCTACGACTTCGGCCCGGACGACGCCTTCTCGCAGACCTTCGACCTGACCTTCGACTGCGGGATCTTCGACCTGTTCTGCGCCTGGGGCGCGGGGGCCGCGGCCGTGCCGGTGCCCCCGCGCGGCCACGCCGACCTGCCCGCCTTCCTGGAGCGCCACCGGGTGACCGTGTGGTTCTCCACGCCCAGCGGCATCACCCTGGCCCGCCGGCTCGGGGCCCTGCGCCCGGGGGCGCTGCCCGGCCTGCGCTGGAGCTTCTTCGCCGGGGAGGCGCTGCGCTGCGCCGACGTCGAGGACTGGACGCGGGCGGCGCCGTACTCCGCGGTGGAGAACCTGTACGGGCCCACCGAGCTGACCGTGACGATCACCGGGCACCGGTGGCTGCCGGACCGGTCGGCGGCGCTCGCGGTCAACGGCGTGGTGCCGATCGGCTCCGTCCACCCCGGGCACGAGATCCTGCTCGTCACCGAGGACGGCCGGGTCACCGACGCGGAGGAGGGGGAGCTGTGCGTGACCGGGCCCCAGCTCACCCCGGGCTACCTGGACCCGGCGGACGGCGCGGGCCGGTTCCTCCGGCACGCGGGGCGCACCTGGTACCGCACCGGCGACCGGGTGCGCAGGCTGCCCGGGGGCGAGCTGTGCTACCTGGGCCGGCGGGACGCCCAGGTGCAGGTGCAGGGCTGGCGGGTGGAGCTCGCGGAGATCGAGCACGCGCTGCTGGCAGTCGGCGACGGGGTGGCCGAGGCGGCCGCGGTCGGGGTGGAGGGCGCGGCGGGCACGGAGCTCGTCGTGTTCTACACCGGAGAGGCGCGCCCGCCGGTCGAGCTGGCCAACCGGCTGCGGCGCACCCTGCCCGACGGCATGGTGCCCAAGCGTTATCACCACCTCGGAGAACTCCCCCTCAACGCCAACCGCAAGGTGGACCGAAAGGCGCTCACCGAGCGCGCGGGCGAGCTGCTGCGCGCCGACAACAATTGGTCTTAGGGGGCGCATAGGGGTTAGTCGGGCCCCGAACGTTTCGTAGCTTGGTTACGGCGCCGAAAGGGCGAGTAGCGCCAGGCTCAGGCCGTTCAACTTCTCTTAATATTTTTAGGTGGGTAATGGGCAACGAAGAGAAGCTTGTCAATTACCTGAAAAGAGCGACGGCGGATCTGCGGGAGTCCCGGCGGCGGTTGCGCGCCGCCGAGGACCGCTTGCGCGAGCTGGGCGCGGGCCCGGCCGGCGCGGAGCCGATCGCGATCGTCGGCATGGCCTGCCGGTACCCGGGCGGGGTGACCACGCCCGAGGACCTGTGGCGGCTGCTCAGCGACGAGGTGGACGCGATCACGCCGATGCCCGCCGACCGAGGCTGGGACGTCGACGGGATCTACGACCCGGAGCGCGGCAAGCCCGGCAAGACCTACACCCGGGAGGGCGGCTTCCTCCGCGACGTGGCCGACTTCGAGCCGGAGTTCTTCGGCATCGGCCCCAACGAGGCCACCGCCATGGACCCGCAGCAGCGGCTGCTGCTGGAGACCACCTGGGAGGCGGTGGAGCGCGCCGGGATCGACCCGACCGCGCTGCGCGGCAGCGCCACCGGCGTGTTCGTCGGCGTGATGTACGGCGACTACGGCTCGCGCAGCGACCGGATCCCCCGGGGCGTGCAGGGATTCATCGCGCACGGCAGCCACCGCAGCGTGGCCTCCGGGCGCGTCTCCTACCTGTACGGCTTCGAGGGGCCGGCGGTCACCGTGGACACCGCCTGCTCGTCATCGCTCGTGGCGGTGCACCTGGCGGCGCAGGCGCTGCGCGGCGGCGAGTGCGAGCTCGCGCTCGCGGGCGGCGCCACCGTGCTGTCCACCACCGAGCTGTTCGTCGACTCCGGTCGGCAGGGCGTGCTCTCCCCGGACGGCCGCTGCAAGTCGTTCGCCGCGGCCGCCAACGGCGTGGGCTGGGGCGAGGGCGTCGGCCTGCTGCTGCTGGAGCGGCTCTCCGACGCGCGCCGCAACGGCCACCCCGTGCTGGCCGTGATCCGCGGCTCCGCCGTGAACCAGGACGGCGCCAGCAGCGGCCTGACCGCGCCCAACGGCCCGTCCCAGGAGCGCGTGATCGCCGCCGCCCTGGCCGCGGCGGGGCTGTCGCCCGCGGACGTCGACGTCGTCGAGGGGCACGGCTCCGGGACCGCGCTGGGAGACCCGATCGAGGCGCAGGCGCTGCTCGCGGCCTACGGGCAGGACCGCGACCGCCCGGTGTGGCTGGGGTCGGTGAAGTCGAACATCGGCCACGCCCAGGCGGCCTCCGGCGCCGCCGGGCTCATCAAGATGGTGCTGGCGATGCGGCACCGCACGCTCCCCAGGACGCTGCACGTGGACGCCCCGAGCCGGGAGGTGGACTGGTCCGCCGGCGCGGTGGAGCTGCTGACCGAGTCCCGGCCGTGGCGGCGCGACGGCGGCCCGCGCCGGGCCGGCGTCTCGGCGTTCGGGGTCAGCGGCACCAACGCGCACGTGATCCTGGAGGAGGCCCCCGACGAGGCCGCCCCGCAGGGCGAGGCCCCCTCTCCCGGAGACGGTACGGCCGTGCCGGCCGCGCCCTCCGCGGCGGCCCGCGCGCTGCCGGTGGTGGTGTCGGCCAGGTCCGAGGCGGCGCTGCGCGCGCAGGCCGGCCGGCTGGCCGGATTCCTCGCCGAGCGGGGCGCCGGCGTCGAGACGGCGGACGTGGCCTGGGCGCTGACCCGGCGGGCGGCGCTGCCGCACCGGGCCGCGCTGGTGGCCGAGGACCGGGAGGGCCTGCTGGCCGCGCTGCGCGGCCTGGCGGAGGGCGAGCCGCCCCCCGGCGTGACCGTCGAGACCGCCCGGTCCGGGCGGCTGGGCCTGGTGTTCTCCGGGCAGGGCGCGCAGCGGCCCGGCATGGGCCGCGGCCTCCACGAGCGCTTCGGCGTGTTCGCGCGCGCCTTCGACGAGGCGGCCGAGCTCCTGGCCGCCGAGCTGGCCGCCGTCTCCGGCGGGACGCACGAGCCCGGCCTGCGCGAGGTGCTGGCCTCCGGCTCGCACACCGACGAGGCGGCCGGCGCGCTGGACCGGACGGTGTACGCGCAGGCGGGGCTGTTCGCCGTGGAGACGGCGCTGTTCCGGCTGCTGGAGTCGTTCGGGATCCGGCCGGACTACGTGGCCGGGCACTCCATCGGGGAGATCGCCGCGGCGCACGTCGCCGGGGTGCTGGACCTGGCGGACGCGTGCCGGCTGGTGGCCGCCCGCGGCCACCTCATGCAGCGGCTGCCCGCAGGCGGCGCGATGGCCGCGATCGGCTGCGCCGAGGACGAGATCGCGCCGCTGCTGACCGGCGACGTCTCGGTGGCGGCGGTCAACGCGCCCGGCTCGGTGGTGGTCTCGGGCGCGGCCGCCCAGGTCGCCGAGATCATCGACTGGGCGCGCGGGCGGGGCCACCGCACCCGGCCGCTGCGCGTCTCCCACGCGTTCCACTCGCCCCTGATGGAGCCGATGCTGGCCGAGATCGGCGAGGTCGTGGCGGGGATGACGTTGCGGCCGCCGGAGCTGCCGCTGGTGTCCAACGTCTCCGGCGACCTGGCCGGCGACGAGATCACCCGGCCCGGGTACTGGGTGGACCACGTGCGGCGGCCGGTGCGGTTCGCCGACGGCGTCCGCGTCATGCGGCGGCGCGGGGTCACCCGCTTCCTGGAGGTCGGCCCGGACGCGCAGCTCGCCCCGATGGTCGAGGAGACCCTCGCCGGAGACGGCCACGCGGACCTGGTGGTGCCGCTGCTGCGCCGCGACCGCGACGAGGAGGCCCACTTCGGCGCGGCCCTCGGCGCCGCCTGGGCCGGAGGCGTGCCCGTGGACTGGTCCGCCTGGTTCGCCGGCCGTGCCACGCGGCCCCGCCACGTCGACCTGCCCACCTACCCCTTCCAGCGGCGCCGGTTCTGGCTGGAGGCGCACCGGTCCGGCGACGTGTCGGCGGCCGGCCAGGTCCCCGTCGAGCACCCGCTGCTCGCCGCCGCGGTGACCCACCCCGACGGCGGCGTCACCCTCACCGGGCGGCTGTCCCCGCGCGCCCAGCCCTGGCTGGCCGACCACACGATCGACGGCGCCGTGATCTTCCCCGGGACCGGGTTCGTGGAGCTGGCGATCCGTGCCGGCGACGAGGTGGACAGCGGCCGGCTGGAGGAACTCGTCCTGGAGACTCCGCTGGTCGTCCCCGCCGCCGACGCCGCCGGGGGCGACGCCGCGGGCGGCGTGGCCGTACAGGTCACCGTGGCGGCGCCGGACGACCGGGGCCACCGCGCCGTGGAGATCCACTCGGCGGCGGGGGAGGGCTGGATCCGGCACGCCCGGGGCACCCTGGCGCCCGCCACGGCCGACGGCGCGGACCTGACCGCGTGGCCGCCCCCGGACGCGCACCCCCTGGACGTCGCCGGGCTGGACGACCGGCTGGCCGAGCGCGGCTACGAGTACGGCCCGGCGTTCCGCGCGCTGCGCGCGGCCTGGCGGCGCGGCGACGAGCTCTACGGCGAGGTGGCGCTGCCCGAGGGGCTGGAGTCCGCCGGGTACGGCGCGCATCCGGCGCTGCTGGACGCCGCGCTGCGGGTGGGCCTGCTGCCCGAGGCGGCGGACGCGGACGGGCGCGGGGACGGGCGGCCGGTGGTGCCGTTCGCCTGGCGCGGGGTCGAACTGCACGCCACCGGCGCCGCCGCCGCGCGGGTACGGCTGCGCCCTGACGAGACCGCCGGGGCGGGAGCCGTACGCCTCGACCTGGCCGACGCGTCGGGCCGCCCGCTGGCCACCGTGACCTCGCTGGAGTCCCGCCCGCTCGCCGCCGGCCCCGGCGCGGGCGGCGGCACGGCGGCGCGCGGGCTGTACGAGGTGGCCTGGCGGCCGCTGGCCGGGACGGACGAGCCGCCCGCGCGGGACGCCGCCGCCGGGACCGTCGAGGTGTACGCCGCCTGGGACGGCACCGCAGACGGCACCGCAAATGGCACCGCAAATGGCACCGCAGACGGCACCGGGGCGGACGCCGCCCCGCCGGAGCGGGTACGGCGCGCGGTCACCTCGGCGCTGGACCGCGTGCGGGGCTGGCTGGCCGCCGAGCCCACCCCCGAGGACACGCTCGTGATCGCGACCAGGGGCGCGGTGGCGATCGACGGCGAGGCCCCGGACGAGGCGCAGGCCGCCGTCTGGGGGCTGGCCCGGGCCGCCAGGGAGGAGAGCCAGGGCCGGATCGTCCTGGTGGACCTGGACCTGGACCTGGACCCGGACCTGGACCTGGACCCGGGGGCGGGGGCGGGGCCGGGCCGCGCCGCGATCGACGCGGCCGCCGCGGCCGCGCTGCGCGCCGGGGAGCCCGAGGCCGCCGTCCGCGGCGGCCGGCTCTGGGTGCCCCGGCTCACCCGCCTCGACGCGAACCGCGGACCGGCGCCGGACGGCGGCCGCTCCGCCGTACCGGACGAGGACGGCGCGGCCTGGCCGGCCGAGGGCACCACGCTGATCACCGGGGGGACCGGCGGGCTGGGCGCGCTCGTGGCCCGGCACCTGGTCGCCGGGCACGGGGTGCGGAGCCTGGTGCTGACCAGCCGCCGCGGCCTCGACGCCCCCGGCGCGGCCGAGCTGCGCGACGAGCTGGCCGGGCTGGGCGCCGAGGTGACGGTGGCCGCCTGCGACACCGCCGACCGCGCCGCGCTCGCCGCGCTGCTGGACGGGATCCCGCGGGAACGTCCCCTCACCGCCGTGGTGCACGCGGCCGGAGTGCTGGACGACGGCACCATCCCGGCGCTCGACGCGGAGCGGATGGCGCGGGTGCTGCGGCCCAAGGTGGACGGCGCCTGGCACCTGCACGAGCTGGCCGGCGACGTGCGCAGGTTCGTGCTGTTCTCCTCGACGACCGGCCTGATGGACGCCGCCGGGCAGGGCAACTACGCGGCGGCCAACGCCGCGCTCGACGCGCTCGCCGTACGGCGGGCCGCCGGGGGACGGCCCGCGACCTCGATCGCCTGGGGCGCGTGGGAGACGGAACGCGGCATGGCGGGCAGGCTGGACGACCGGCAGACGGCCCGGCTGGCCGCCTCCGGGATGCGGCCGCTCACCGCCGCCGAGGGGCTGGCCCTGTTCGACGCGGCGCTGGCCGCCGGGCACCCCGCGCCGGTGGCCTGCCGGCTGGACCTGGCCGCGCTGCGCGGCCGGGACGCCGAGCCGCCGCCGGTGCTGCGCGCGCTGACCGGCCGCAGGCAGGCCCGCGCCGCCGCGTCCGGGCCCGGCTCGCTCGCCGACCGGCTGGACCGGCTGTCGCCCGCCGAGCGGCGGGAGCTGCTGCTGGGCGTGGTCCGCGCGGAGACCGCCGGGGTGCTGGGGTACGGCGCGGCCGAGTCGGTGCCGGTGGACCGGGCCTTCCAGGAGCTGGGCTTCGACTCGCTGTCCGGGGTGGAGCTGCGCAACCGGCTGGGCCGGCGGGTCGGCGTGGCGCTGCCCGCGACGCTGGTCTTCGACCATCCCACGGTGACCGCGCTGGCCGGCTTCCTGGCGGACCGGTCCGGCGGGCGGCCCGAGCCCGCCCCGGCCGTCCGGCCGGCGGGCCCGGCGGCGGTCGCGGACGACCCCATCGCGATCGTGGGGCTTGCCTGCCGGTATCCGGGCGGCGTGGAGTCGCCGGAGGACCTGTGGCGGCTGCTCACCGAGGGCGGCGACGCGGTCGGGGAGTTCCCCGCCGACCGCGGCTGGGACCTCGGGTCGCTGTTCCACCCCGAGCCCGGGCACGAGGGGACCTCGTACGTCAAGGAGGGCGGGTTCCTGTACGGCGCGGCCGGCTTCGACCCGGACTTCTTCGGGATCAGCCCGCGCGAGGCGGCGGAGATGGACCCGCAGGAGCGGCAGTTCCTGGAGGTGTGCTGGACCGCGCTGGAGCGGGCCGGGATCGACCCCACGTCGCTGCGCGAGACCGGCGCCGGGGTGTTCGCCGGCGTGATGTACCACGACTACGTGCCCGCGGGCGCGGGCGGCGCGACGGTCTCCGGGCGCGTCTCCTACACCCTGGGCCTGCGCGGACCGGCGATCTCCGTGGACACCGCCTGCTCGTCCTCCCTGGTGGCGCTGCACCTGGCCGCCGAGGCGCTGCGGCGCGGCGAATGCGACCTGGCGCTGGCGGGCGGCGTGACCGTGATGGCCACGCCGGGGGCCTTCGTGGAGTTCTCCCGGCAGCGCGGCCTGGCCCCCGACGGCCGGTGCAAGGCGTTCTCCGACGCGGCCGACGGGGTCGCCTGGGGCGAGGGCGTCGGCGTGCTGGTGGTCGAACGCCTGTCGGAGGCGCGGCGGCGCGGCCACCAGGTGCTGGCGGTGCTCAGCGGCAGCGCGATCAACCAGGACGGCGCCTCCAACGGCCTGACCGCGCCCAACGGGCCCGCCCAGGAGCGGGTGATCACCCAGGCGCTGGCCGCCGCCGGGCTCACCCCGGCCGACGTGGACGTGGTCGAAGGCCACGGCACGGGCACCGCCCTGGGTGACCCGATCGAGGCGCAGGCGTTGCTGGCGACCTACGGCCAGGACCGGGAGTCGCCGCTGTGGCTGGGCTCGGTCAAGTCCAACCTCGGCCACACCCAGGCGGCGGCGGGCGTCGCCGGTGTGATCAAGATGGTGCTGGCGATGCGGCACGAGACGCTGCCGAAGACGCTGCACGTGGACGCCCCGTCGTCCAAGGTGGACTGGTCCGGCGGCGCGGTGGAACTGCTGACCGAGCCCCGGCCCTGGCCCAGGGCCGGGGAACGGCCGCGCCGGGCGGCCGTCTCGTCGTTCGGCATCTCCGGCACCAACGCCCACGTCATCATCGAGGAACCCCCCGCCGAGGAGCCGCCGCCCGCCGCCGACGGCGCGGCCGAGCCGCCCGCCGTCTTCGCGGCCGGGGCACCCGCTCCCGGCGCCGGGACGGAGGCGTCTCCCGCGCCGCCCGTGGTGCCGCTGCTGGTGTCGGCGAAGAGCGAGGCCGCGCTGCGGGCGCAGGCCGACCGGCTGGCCGGCTTCCTGACCGGGCACGACGAGGCCGGGACGCCGGACGTGGCCGCCGCGCTGGCCCGCAGGGCCGGTCTGCCCCGGCGCGCCGCCGTACTGGGCGGGACCAGGGACGCCGCCGTGACCGGGCTGCGCGCGCTGGCCGCCGGCGAACCGGCCGCCGAGCTGGTCCGCGGTCTCGTGCACGACGGCGCCGACCAGCCGGTGTTCGTCTTCCCCGGGCAGGGCGGCCAGTGGCCGGGCATGGCCGTCGACCTGCTGGACTCCTCGCCCGCGTTCGCCGCCGCGCTGGAACGCTGCGCCGCGGAGGTCGAGGCGCTGGTGGACTGGCGGGTGCGCGACGCGCTGGCCGACGCGCGGCTGCTCGACCGGGTGGACGTGGTACAGCCCGTGTTGTGGGCGGTCATGGTCGCGCTGGCCGAGACCTGGCGCGCCGCCGGGGTCGAGCCGGCCGCGGTGGTCGGCCACTCCCAGGGCGAGATCGCCGCCGCCTGCGTGGCCGGGGCGCTGTCGCTCGCCGACGGGGCGCGGGTCGTGGTGCTGCGGTCCCGCGCCGTCGCCGAGCGCCTGTCCGGCCGGAACGGCGGCATGATGTCGGTGGCGCTGCCCGCCGAGCGGATGACCGGGCTGCTCGCCGAGTACGGCGACGCGGTGTCGGTGGCCGTGGTGAACGGGCCCGGCTCGGTCGTGCTGGCCGGCGAGGGCGCGGCGCTGGACGCGGTGGAGGCCCGGCTGCGGGCGGAGGGCACGCGCGTCAAGCGGCTGGCCGTGGACTACGCCTCGCACGGCGCGCAGGTGGAGGTGCTGCGCGAGCCGCTGCTGCGCGACCTGGCGGGGCTGCGCCCCCGGACCGCCCGGGTGCCCTTCTACTCGACCGTCGTCGCGGCCGAGCTGGACACCGCCGGGCTCGACGCCGAGTACTGGTACACCAACCTGCGGCGCACCGTCCGCTTCGCGGAGACCACCCGGGCGCTGCTGGCCCGGGGCCGCCGGGTGTTCCTGGAGATGAGCCCCCACCCCATGCTCACCCCGGCGATCGAGGAGACCGCCGCCGCCGACGGCGTGGACGTGGCCGCAATGGGCACGCTGCGCCGGGACGAGGGCGGCCGGTTCCCCGTCGCCCTGGCCGAGGCGTGGCTGCGCGGGGTGCCGGTGGACTGGCACAGGGTCCTGCCCGCCGCGCGGCGGCGCGTGGATCTGCCCACCTACCCCTTCCAGCACGACCGGTACTGGAAGCCCGCCACGTCGTCCGGCCCGGCCGGGCTGGCCGCGGCCGGCCTGGACCCCGCCGGTCATCCGCTGCTGGCCGCCGTGCTGGACGAGCCGGACGGCGACGGGCTGGTCTTCTCCGGCCGGCTCTCCGTCGCGAGCCAGCCCTGGCTCGCCGACCACCGGGTGGCCGGCCGGATCGTGGTGCCCGGCGCGGCGCTGGTGGAGATGGCGCTGCACGCCGCCGACCGGGCTGGCTGCGACCTGCTGGAGGAGCTGACCCTGGAGCGCCCGCTGGTGCTGCCGGACGACGGCGCGGCCCGGGTGCGCGTGGTGGTCGGCGCCGCCGAGGACGGCCGCAGGCCGATCTCCGTGCACGCCGCCCCGGCGTCGGGGGACACCGCCGTCGCCGCCTGGACCCGGCACGCGACCGGCGCCCTGGCGACCGCCCCCGCCGAGGGGCCCGCCCCGGACACGCCCGGCCCGGCCTGGCCGCCGGCCGACGCGCGGCCGGTGGACGCCGGGGACCTGTACGAGACCATGGCCGCCGGCGGGTACGGCTACGGGCCCGCGTTCCGCGGGCTGCGCCGGGCCTGGCGCCGCGGCGACGAGGTCTTCGCCGAGGTCGCCCTGCCCGAGCCGGCCGCCGCCGAGGCGGACCGGTTCGGCGTCCACCCGGCGCTGCTGGACGCCGCGCTGCACGCCGCCGGGATCCTCGACGGCGACACCTCAGGCGCGCCCCGGCTGCCGTTCACCTGGCGCGGCGTACGGCTGCGCTCCGTCGGCGCGACCACCGCGCGGGTACGGCTGCGCGGCGCGGGCGGCGAGCTCAACGGCTCGACGGACCGCTTCGCCGTGGACCTGGCCGACGCCGAAGGGGCCCCGATGGCCTCGGTGGAGGCCGTGGTGGTGCGCCCGGTGAGCGACGGGGACCTGGCCCGCACGCCGGCCGCCGACGTCGCGCCGCCCCGGCTCACCTGGATCCCGCTGTCCCCGGCCGCCGAGCCGCACACTCCGGCCGGCACGCCCGAGACGCCGGAGCCGCCCCCGATGGCCGAGCCGTCCCCGATGAGCGAGCCGTCCCCGATGGGTGAGCTGTCCCCGATGGGTGAGCTGTCCCCGAGGGCCGAGTCGCGGGGCAACGGGGCGGGACCGGACGCGGCCGAACCCAGCGGCAACGGCGCGGGCCCGGCCCCCGGCGCGGCACGGCCCGGCGCGGCGGCGGCCCTCGCCGCCCCCGAGCAGCCCGCGGAGGCCGTGCCGCCGGGGCTGGAGGTGTTCCACGTGCCCGGCGACGGGGACGAGGACCCGGCCGCCGCCGCCCACACGGCCACCGGGGCCACCCTGGCCGCGCTGCGCGAGTGGCTGTCCGGCGACCGCGACGACCGGCTCGTCGTGGTGGCCCGGCACGCGGCGGCGGTCCTCCCCGGCGAGGACGCCGACCCCGCCCAGGCGGCCGCCGCCGGCCTGGTGCGCGCCGCGCAGGCGGAGCATCCCGGCAGGTTCGTCCTGCTCGACCTCGACGGGCAGGACCCGCCGTGGGCGGAGGTGCGGGCGGCCGCCGAGGCCGGCGAACCGGAGCTGGCCGTACGCGCGGGCACGCTCCACGCGCCGCGGCTGGCGCGCGACGCCGGCGCGCTCGTCCCCCCGGCCGGGCCGTGGCGGCTGGCCACCACCGGCAAGGGCACGCTGTCCAACCTGGCGCTGACGCCCGCGCCGGAGACGGCCCGCCCGCTGGCCCCCACCGAGGTACGGCTGTCGCCCCGGGTCGCCGGGATCAACTTCCACGACCTGGTCGTCGCCCTCGACATGATCACCGAGGAGGACGACGGGCTGATCGGCGAGGCCGCCGGCGTGGTGCTGGAGGTCGGCTCCGCCGTCACCGACCTGCGGCCGGGCGACCGCGTGACCGGCCTGGTCGACGGCGGCGCGGGGACCGTGGCCATAACCGACCGGCGGCTGCTCGTCCCGATCCCGGACGGCTGGTCGTTCACCGAGGCCGCGGTGCTGCCGATCGTCAACCTCACCGCCTACTACGGGCTGGTCGACCTGGCCGGCGTACGCCCCGGGGACCGGGTGCTGGTGCACGCGGGCGCGGGCGGGGTCGGCCTGGCGGCGATCCAGCTCGCCCGGCACCTGGGCGCGGAGGTCTACGCGACCGCGTCCCCGGCCAAGTGGCCCGCGCTGCGCGCGCTCGGCCTGGACGACGCCCACCTGGCCTCCTCCAGGGACCTCGGCTTCCGCGAGAAGTTCCTGGCCGCCACCGGCGGGGCTGGCATGGACGTCGTGCTCAACTCGCTGGCCCGGGAGTTCGTCGACGCCTCGCTGGACCTGCTGCCGCGCGGCGGACACTTCCTGGAGATGGGCAAGACCGACATCCGGCGGGCCGAGGAGGTCGCCGCCGCCCACCCGGGCGTCGTCTACCGCGCCTACGACATGGTGGCCCAGTCGCGCACCCACCACCCGGAGGGGACCCCGGAGCGCGTCCAGGAGATCCTCGCCGAGGTGGTCCGGCTGCACGAACGCGGTGTGCTGCGGCCGCCCCCCGTCACGATCTGGGACGCCCGGCGCGCCCAGGACGCCTTCCGGCACCTCCAGCAGGCCCGGCACGTCGGCAAGCTCGCGCTGACCGTGCCCCGGGAGCTCGACCCGGACGGCACCGTCCTGATCACCGGCGGCACCGGCGTCCTCGCCGGGCACGTCGCCCGCCACCTGGTGACCCGGTACGGCGCGCGCCACCTGCTGCTGGTCACCCGCCGGGGCTTGGACGCGCCCGGCGCGGCCGAGCTGCGCGAGGAACTGGCCGGGCTGGGCGCCTCGGTCCGCGTCGAGGTCTGCGACGTGGCCGACCGGGACGCCCTGGCCGCGCTGCTCGACGGCGTCGCGGCCGAGCGCCCGCTGACCGGGGTGGTGCACGCGGCCGGCGTCCTCGACGACGCCACGATCACCTCGCTCACCCCGGACCGGCTGGCCACGGTGCTGCGGCCCAAGGCCGACGCCGCCTGGCACCTGCACGAGCTGACCCGGGGGCACGACCTGGCCCTGTTCGTCATGTTCTCCTCGGCCGCCGGGCTGCTCGGCGCGCCCGGGCAGGGCAACTACGCCGCGGGCAACGCCTTCCTGGACGCGCTCGCCCAGCACCGCCGGCACCTCGGCCTGCCCGGGCACTCGCTGGCCTGGGGGCTGTGGGCCGAACGCAGCGCGATGACCGCCCACGTGGGCGCGGGCGACTCGGCGCGGCTGGCCGCGACCGGGCTGCGCGAACTCGACACCGAGACCGGGCTGCGCCGCTTCGACGCCGCCGTCGGCGGGGACGCCCCGGTGGTGCTCGCCGCGGACGTGGACACGGCCGCGCTGTCCGGTGGGCCGGTGCCGCCCGTGCTGCGGGGCCTGGTCACCGCCCCGGCCAGGCGGCGGGCCGCGGCGGGCGCGCCCGTGGCGGAGGAGTCGCTGGCCGACCGGCTCTCGGGGCTGCTCCCGGCCGAGCAGCGCCGGATCCTCCTCGACCTGGTCCGCTCGCACGTGGCCGCGGTGCTCGGCCACGCGGGGGTGGACGCGATCGCGGCCGACCGGGCCTTCGCGGAACTGGGCTTCGACTCGCTGACCGCGGTGGAGCTGCGGAACCGGCTGGCCGCCGCCGCCGGGCTGCGCCTGCCGGCGACGCTGGTCTTCGACCACCCCAACCCGGAGGCGCTGGTGACGTTCCTCCTGGAGGAACTCGACCCGGAACACGCCGACCCGGCGCGAGCCGTACTCGACGAACTGGAACGGCTGGAGGCGGCGATGGCCGAGCCCATCGCCGAGGCCGCGCCCGGGCAGGCCGACGTGGAGGCGGTGGCGGCCCGGCTGGAGGCGCTGGCCCGGCGGTGGCGGGAGGCGCACCGCGGCGGGGACGGCGCTGCGCGCGACGGGGCGCCGGATCTGGCCGCGGCGACCGACGAGGAGCTGTTCGCGGTGCTGGACGGTGAGCTGGGCGGCCCGGACGGGCCGGCCTGAGTTGGGGGGATGATTCATGGCGGGCGACGACCGGCTGCGCGACTACCTTCGCAGGGCCACCGCGGATCTCCAGGAGACCCGGCGGCGGCTGCGCGACGTGACGGAGCGGGCCCGGGAGCCGATCGCGATCGTCGGCATGGCCTGCCGGTACCCGGGCGGGGTGACCACGCCCGAGGACCTGTGGGCCCTGGTGGCGGGGGGCCGGGAGGGCATCTCCGGCTTCCCCGCCGACCGGGGCTGGGACCTGGCCGCGCTCTACGACCCCGAGCTGACCCGCCCCGGGACCAGCTACGTCGACCGCGGCGGGTTCCTGGAGGGCTCCGGCGAGTTCGACGCGGGCTTCTTCGGGATGAGCCCGCGCGAGGCCACCGCCACCGACCCGCAGCAGCGGCTGCTGCTCGAGGCGTCCTGGGAGGCCCTGGAACACGCGGGCATCGACCCGACCGGGCTGCGGCGCAGCCGTACCGGCGTCTACGTCGGGGTCATGGCCCCGGACTACGCGATCGGCTACGGCCGGGACGTGCCCGAGGCCGAGGGCCTGCTCAGCACCGGATCGCACGGGAGCGTGGTCTCCGGCCGGGTGGCGTACGCCCTCGGCCTGGAGGGACCGGCGGTGTCGGTGGACACGGCGTGCTCGTCGTCGCTCGTGGCGCTGCACCTGGCGGTGCAGGCGCTGCGCACGGGGGAGTGCGACCTGGCGCTGGCCGGCGGGGTGACCGTGATGTCCACGCCGGAGACGTTCACCGAGTTCGCCCGGCAGCGCGGGCTCGCCCCCGACGGGCGGGTGAAGGCGTTCGCGGACGCCGCCGACGGCACGGCCTGGGGCGAGGGCGCGGGCGTGCTCGTGGTGGAGCGGCTGTCGAAGGCGCGGCGGCGCGGGCACCGGGTGCTCGCGGTGGTGCGCGGCTCGGCGGTCAACCAGGACGGGGCGTCGAACGGCCTGACCGCGCCCAACGGGCCGTCCCAGGAGCGCGTGATCACCCAGGCGCTCGCGTCCGCCGGGCTGGTGGCCGCCGACGTGGACGTGGTCGAGGGCCACGGCACGGGCACCGCCCTGGGCGACCCGATCGAGGCCCAGGCGCTCCTGGCGACCTACGGCCGGGGGCGGCGGCGGCCGCTGTGGCTGGGCTCGGTGAAGTCGAACCTGGGCCACACCCAGGCGGCGGCCGGGGTCGCCGGTGTGATCAAGATGGTGCAGGCGATGCGCCATGGGGTGCTGCCCAAGACGCTGCACGTGGACGCGCCGTCGTCAAAGGTGGACTGGTCCAGCGGGGCCGTCGAGCTGCTGACCGAGCCGCGCGAGTGGCCGCGCGCCGAGGGCCGGCCGCGCCGGGCGGGCGTCTCGTCGTTCGGCTTCAGCGGCACCAACGCCCACGTGATCCTGGAGGAGCCGCCCGCCGAGGAGCCGTCCGAGCCGTCCGAGCCGTCCGAGCCGTCCGAGCCGTCCGAGCCGCCCGCCGGGGAGCCGTCCGGCGGAGGTACGGCGTCGCCGCGCGTGCTGCCGGTGCCGGTCGTGGTGTCGGCGAAGTCGGAGGAGGCGCTGCGGGCGCAGGCGGGCCGGTTGGCGGGGTTCCTG
>NZ_QZEY01000059.1 GCF_003594875.1 Bailinhaonella thermotolerans | reverse complement strand
GTGCGGGGCACGAAACTCCCGGCGAAGAGGCCGGCGGCCACGATGCGCGGCTCGGCCACCGCAAGGCGGATGCCGATGGAGATCACTCCCCCTGAGTATCCGACCGGGCCGCCGATCTCGGGCAGCGACAGCAGGGCGTCCACGGTGGCCTGCCATTCCGGGACCGCCTTGTCGACCAGCGGGAGGACGAGGGCGTCGATGATCTCGTCGCTGACCGGGTCGCCGGCCTGGAGGGCCCGGCGCAGGTCGGCGCCGGCCTGCTCGACGCCGGGCAGGCGGGGACGGTCCCCGCTGCCGGGGAGTTCGATGGTGGCGGCGGCGAAGCCGTCGGCCGCGGCGCGCCGGGCCCGGGCCACCAGCCGGGGGTACATCCTGCGCAGCCCGGGCGAGGGGTGGCCGAGCAGGATGAGCGGGACCGGCGCGGACGCGGACGCCGATGCGGGCGTCCACAGGATGCCGGGGATCTCGCCGAGGGTGAATTCGCGTTCGGCGACGCCGTCGTCGAGGCGCTGCTGAGAAGTGAATCGCAAGGTCGTGCCTTCCGGGTATGCGCGTGAACGGCGCTCCCGGACGACCTATCGCCCGACCGTGACCCCAGAGGGGAGCACCCATGTCGATACTGCGTTCACGGGTACCACCTCCTCGTTCTCCTGCACGGCCTCCA
>NZ_QZEY01000058.1 GCF_003594875.1 Bailinhaonella thermotolerans | reverse complement strand
GGCGGCTTCACCCGCGACACGACGCTCCCCTACCCACCCACACACCTGAACCACAAAGGCTAGGCTGACGTGTGGATGCCACGACTTCGGCGGTGTACTTGAGCCCCGCTACATTGTCGGCGCGGAATCACTTGACCAGTGAGCTATTACGCACTCTTTCAAGGATGGCTGCTTCTAAGCCAACCTCCTGGTTGTCACAGCAACTCCACATCCTTTCCCACTTAGCACACGCTTAGGGGCCTTAGTCGGTGGTCTGGGCTGTTTCCCTCTCGACCATGGAGCTTATCCCCCACAGTCTCACTGCCACGCTCTCACTTACCGGCATTCGGAGTTTGGCTGACGTCAGTAACCTTGTCGGGCCCATCGGCCATCCAGTGCTCTACCTCCGGCAAGAAACACGCGACGCTGCACCTAAATGCATTTCGGGGAGAACCAGCTATCACGGAGTTTGATTGGCCTTTCACCCCTACCCACAGGTCATCCCCCAGGTTTTCAACCCTGGTGGGTTCGGTCCTCCACACGGTCTTACCCGCGCTTCAACCTGCCCATGGGTAGATCACTCCGCTTCGGGTCTACAGCATGCGACTCAAACGCCCTCTTCAGACTCGCTTTCGCTACGGCTACCCCACCCGGGTTAACCTCGCCACACACCATAACTCGCAGGCTCATTCTTCAAAAGGCACGC
>NZ_QZEY01000057.1 GCF_003594875.1 Bailinhaonella thermotolerans | reverse complement strand
GTTCGCCTGCGCGATGACGTACCGATCCTCCTCATCCGCCGTCAGATAGTCGATCTGCTCGGTCACGCGACCGTCCACCACGCGGCGGTAGGGCGTCTCGACGAACCCGAAGGCGTTGATCCGGGCATAGGAGGCCAGGGACCCGATCAGGCCGATGTTCGGGCCTTCGGGCGTCTCGATCGGGCACATGCGGCCGTAGTGCGACGGGTGGACGTCACGGACCTCCATGCCCGCGCGCTCACGCGACAGACCGCCCGGGCCCAGGGCGTTCAGCCGCCGCTTGTGCGTCAGGCCCGCCAGCGGGTTGACCTGGTCCATGAACTGCGAGAGCTGCGAGGTCCCGAAGAACTCGCGGATCGACGCCACCACGGGCCGGATGTTGATCAGGGTCTGCGGCGTGATCGCCTCGACGTCCTGCGTCGTCATCCGCTCCCGGACCACCCGCTCCATGCGGGCCATGCCCAGCCGGACCTGGTTCTGGATCAGCTCGCCCACCGTGCGCAGGCGCCGGTTGCCGAAGTGGTCGATGTCATCGGCCTCGACGACGACCTCTCCGGTGGCGCCCGGCATCGTCTCCTCGCCGGCGTGCAGGCGCACGAGGTACTCGATCGTGGCGACGATGTCTTCCTCGGTGAGCGTGCCCTGGGTGATCTCCGCGTTCACACCCAGCTTCTTGTTGAGCTTGTAGCGGCCGACCTTGGCCAGGTCGTAGCGCTTGGGATTGAAGTAC
>NZ_QZEY01000056.1 GCF_003594875.1 Bailinhaonella thermotolerans | reverse complement strand
GTTCGCCTGCGCGATGACGTACCGATCCTCCTCATCCGCCGTCAGATAGTCGATCTGCTCGGTGACCCGGCCCTCGACGACCTTGCGGTACGGCGTCTCGACGAAGCCGAAGGAGTTGACGCGCCCGTAGGACGAGAGCGAGCCGATCAGGCCGATGTTCGGGCCTTCCGGGGTCTCGATCGGGCACATGCGGCCGTAGTGCGACGGGTGGACGTCACGGACCTCCATGCCCGCGCGCTCACGCGACAGACCGCCCGGGCCGAGCGCGGAGAGGCGGCGCTTGTGGGTCAGCCCGGCCAGGGGGTTGACCTGGTCCATGAACTGCGAGAGCTGGCTGGTGCCGAAGAACTCGCGGATGGAGGCGACGACCGGCCGGATGTTGATCAGGGTCTGCGGCGTGATCGCCTCGACGTCCTGCGTCGTCATCCGCTCCCGGACCACCCGCTCCATGCGGGCCATGCCCAGCCGGACCTGGTTCTGGATCAGCTCGCCCACCGTGCGCAGGCGCCGGTTGCCGAAGTGGTCGATGTCGTCCACCTCGACGACCACGGGGGTGCCGCCGGCGCCGGGCATCTCCTCCTCGCCGGCGTGCAGCCGGACGAGGTACTCGATGGTGGCGACGATGTCCTCTTCGGTGAGGGTGCCCTCGTTGATATCGGCGTCGAGCCCGAGCTTCTTGTTGAGCTTGTAGCGGCCGACCTTGGCCAGGTCGTAGCGCTTGGGATTGAAGTAC
>NZ_QZEY01000055.1 GCF_003594875.1 Bailinhaonella thermotolerans | reverse complement strand
GGGGCGGTGTTGTCGGCGGGGCCGCGGACGAGGCGGCCGACTTCGGCGCGGAGGTGGACGAAGTCGGGGTGCTGGCGGGTGGTGATCTGGTCGCGGTGGTCGCCGAGGGTGACTTTGAGGTCGCCGGCGACGGTGGCGGGGGCTTTGGACAGGACGATGACGCGGTCGCCGACGTAGACGCTTTCGTCGATGTCGTGGGTGATCAGGACGATGGTCATGCCGTGTTCGCGGCGGACGCGCAGGGTGAGGTCTTCGAGGTCTTCGCGGGTTTGGGCGTCCACGGAGCCGAAGGGTTCGTCCATGAGCATCAGGGCGGGGCGGTAGGCGATGGCGCGGGCGATGGAGACGCGCTGCTGCATGCCGCCGGACAGTTCCCAGGGGTATTTCTTGGCGGCGCCGTCCAGGCCGACGGCGGCCAGGGCGTCGTCGGCGGCCTTGCGGCGGGCGGCCTTGTCCATGCCTTTGCGGCGCAGGGGCAGGGCGACGTTGTCGGCGACGGTCATCCAGGGGAACAGGGACCGGCTGTAGTCCTGGAAGACGACGGCCAGGTCGTCGGGGGTGAGCTCGACCGGGCGGCCGTTGATCAGGACGCGCCCGCCGGTGGGCTTGAGGAGCCCGGCGATGGACCGCAGCAGGGTGGACTTCCCGGCGCCCGAAGGCCCCACGATGCACACCAGCTCACCCTCGGCCACCTGCAGATCGATCCCCCCCAGCGCCTGATGCGCCGTCGGGCCACTGCCGTACGTATGGGTCAAATCAACTACGTCGAGCACG
>NZ_QZEY01000054.1 GCF_003594875.1 Bailinhaonella thermotolerans | reverse complement strand
GATCGCGGCGGCGGTCGCGGCCGCGCCCGTGGTGTCCCGCCTGGAGACGCTGAGCCTGGGCCTCGGCGTCCTGGGCGACGCGGGCGCCGAGGCGTTGCTCGCCGGACAGCCCCTCACCCATCTGGCCCGCCTGGACCTGGCCCACCACTACCTGACCGAGCCGATGGAGGAGCGCGTACGGCGGGCCTTCGCCGCCTCCGGCACCGAGGTGAATCTGGCCGACCGGCAGGAACCCGACGACGACGGCGGCGAGTCCTGGCGCTACGTGGCGGTGGGCGAGTGAGCGGGACGGGCGGGGTCACGCCTGACCTCGGTGTTTATCACGGGCAGTACGCGGCGTTCTACGAGTCGTACGCGGGGTTGCCCATCGAGCAGTTCTGGGAGACGGCGGAGGGGGACGAACTCCCGGACGCCGCCGCGGTGGCCTGGCAGTTGTTCGCCAACGAGCACTACCACGACGAGGAGTTCTCCGAGCAGTTCCGGCGGTTCCTCGACAGCGTGGACGTGCGGCGGGTTCGCGCGGTCCTCGTTCAGGAGTGGAACTTCGACACCTCCTCCGACATCGTGGTGGAGCTGTTCACCGCGCACGCGGCGGAGTTCCCGGAGCTGCGGGCGATCTTCCTCGCCCCGGAGAGCGCCGGCGACCAGATCTCGTGGATCCAGCACGGGGACGTGACCCCGCTGCTGGAGGCGTTCCCGAAGCTGGAACGGCTGGACGTGCGCGGCAACGGGCCGCACCGGGAGGACCCGCGGGGGCTGCGGCTGCGGCCCGTACGGCATGACGCCCTGCGGATGCTCCGCTTCGAGTCGGGCGG
>NZ_QZEY01000053.1 GCF_003594875.1 Bailinhaonella thermotolerans | reverse complement strand
CTAGGGCGTGTTTTGTGGTTCTTGGTTGAGCCACATGATCAGGCTGGCGATGGTGATGGCGGCGCGGTAGTGGGTGGCGAGTTTGTCGTAGCGGGTGGCGATGCCGCGCCATTGCTTGAACTGGTTGAAGCAGCGTTCGATCAGGTTGCGGCGCCGGTAGAGGGCTGGGTCGAACCCGCACCGGCGGTGCCCGCGGCGGGCCCGGGCGGCGAGCTGGTCGCCTCGCTCGGGGATGGTGTGGGGGATCCGGCGGCTGCGCAGGTAGGCGCGGATGATGTGGGTGGAGTAGCCCTTGTCGGCGATCAGGTGTCCGGGGCGGGTGCGGGGCCGCCCCGGCCCGGGCCGGGCCACCGTGATGGCCTGGACCACCTCGATCAGCCGGGTGCAGTCGTTGACGTTTCCGGCGGTGAGGACGAACGCCAGCGGCAGGCCGTGCCCGTCGCAGGCCAGATGGAGCTTGGTGGTCAGCCCGCCCCGGGACCGTCCGAGCGCCTGGGCGTGCGATGCGGCTTTCGTCCCCGGCCGTTCCCCTTTTTGCGGGCGCCGGCGGCATGCTGATGCGCCCGCACGATGGTGGAGTCCACACAGGTGACCGACCAGTCCACCGCCCCGGCCGCGTCCTCGTGGACCTGGATACAGGCCAGCAGCCGGTCCCAGGTCCCATCCGCGGTCCAGCGCCGGAACCGCTGATAGAGGGTCTGCCAGGGACCATACCGCTCGGGCACGTCACGCCAGTCGGCGCCAGTGCGGATCTTCCACACGATCCCGTTGACCACCTGGCGATGATCCCGCCACCGGCCACCCGGCCCGGCGTTGACCGGCAGCAACGGCTCGATCCTGGCCCAGGCCTCATCGGTCAGTTCATGACGACGCACCATCAGACCATCACAACCCGACCACCAGATCCACATCCACCGATCCACAAAACACGCCCTAG
>NZ_QZEY01000052.1 GCF_003594875.1 Bailinhaonella thermotolerans | reverse complement strand
CGCGAAGCTGAGAATCTAAGCGCCGGTAAACGGCGGTGGTAACTATAACCATCCTAAGGTAGCGAAATTCCTTGTCGGGTAAGTTCCGACCTGCACGAATGGCGTAACGACTTCCCCGCTGTCTCAACCGCAGACCCGGCGAAATTGCACTACGAGTAAAGATGCTCGTTTCGCGCAGCAGGACGGAAAGACCCCGGGACCTTCACTATAGCTTGACATTGGTGTTTGGAACGTCTTGTGTAGGATAGGTGGGAGACGGTGAAGCCGGCACGCTAGTGCGGGTGGAGTCATTGGTGAAATACCACTCTGGTCGTTTCGGATGTCTAACCTGGGTCCGTGATCCGGATCAGGGACAGTGTCTGGTGGGTAGTTTAACTGGGGCGGTTGCCTCCTAAAGGGTAACGGAGGCGCCCAAAGGTTCCCTCAGCCTGGTTGGCAATCAGGTGGCGAGTGTAAGTGCACAAGGGGGCTTGACTGTGAGACAGACATGTCGAGCAGGAGCGAAAGCTGGGACTAGTGATCCGGCACCGACGTGTGGAAGTGGTGTCGCTCAACGGCTAAAAGGTACCCCGGGGATAACAGGCTGATCTTCCCCAAGAGTCCATATCGACGGGATGGTTTGGCACCTCGATGTCGGCTCGTCGCATCCTGGGGCTGGAGTAGGTCCCAAGGGTTGGGCTGTTCGCCCATTAAAGCGGTACGCGAGCTGGGTTTAGAACGTCGCGAGACAGTTCGGTCCCTATCCGCTGCGCGCGCAGGAGACTTGAGAGGAGCTGTCCCTAGTACGAGAGGACCGGGACGGACGGACCTCTGGTGTGCCAGTTGTTCCGCCAGGAGCACGGCTGGTTGGCTACGTTCGGACGGGATAACCGCTGAAAGCATCTAAGCGGGAAGCCCACCTCAAGATGAGGTCTCCCACCCACGTGATGGGGTAAGGCCCCCAGTAGACCACTGGGTTGATAGGCCAGAGATGGAAGCATCGTAAGGTGTGGAGTTGACTGGTACTAATAGGCCGAGGGCTTGACCACACCTCAAATTTTGAGATGTTCGCGTCCACTATACGATCCTCAAGCAAGGGTCGAAGTTTGTTTCGGCGGCCATAGCGATGTGGGAAACACCCGGTCACATTCCGAACCCGGAAGTTAAGCCCGTCAGCGCCGATGGTACTGCACTCGAAGGGGTGTGGGAGAGTAGGACGCCGCCGGAC
>NZ_QZEY01000051.1 GCF_003594875.1 Bailinhaonella thermotolerans | reverse complement strand
ACCGAGCAGATCGACTATCTGACGGCGGATGAGGAGGATCGGTACGTCATCGCGCAGGCGAACGCGCCGTTGACGGCGGATGGGAGTTTCGCCGAGGAGCGGGTGCTGGTCCGTCGTAAGGGCGGGGAGTTCGAGGCGATCCGCCCTGATGAGGTGGATTACATGGACGTCTCGCCGCGGCAGATGGTGTCGGTGGCGACGGCGATGATCCCGTTCCTGGAGCATGACGACGCGAACCGGGCCCTGATGGGCTCGAACATGCAGCGTCAGTCGGTGCCGTTGCTGCGCAGTGAGGCGCCGCTGGTGGGCACGGGCATGGAGTACCGCGCGGCGACCGATGCCGGTGATGTGATCACGGCGGAGAAGGCCGGGGTGGTGGAGGAGGTCTCGGCCGACTACATCACGGTGATGAACGATGACGGCACCCGGACGACGTATCGGGTGGCGAAGTTCAAGCGGTCGAACCAGGGCACGTGTTTCAACCAGAAGCCGATCGTGGACGAGGGCGCCCGGGTGGAGGCCGGGCAGGTGATCGCCGATGGGCCGTGCACCGATGACGGTGAGATGGCGCTGGGCAAGAACCTGCTGGTGGCGTTCATGCCGTGGGAGGGTCACAACTACGAGGACGCGATCATTCTGTCGCAGCGCCTGGTGCAGGATGATGTTTTGTCCTCGATCCACATCGAAGAGCACGAGGTGGACGCGCGGGACACCAAGCTGGGTCCGGAGGAGATCACCCGGGACATTCCGAACGTGTCGGAGGAGGTCCTGGCCGATCTGGACGAGCGGGGGATCATCCGGATCGGCGCGGAGGTGACCACGGGCGACATCCTGGTGGGCAAGGTCACCCCGAAGGGGGAGACGGAGCTGACGCCGGAGGAGCGGCTGCTGCGGGCGATCTTCGGGGAGAAGGCCCGGGAGGTCCGGGACACCTCGCTGAAGGTGCCGCATGGTGAGTCGGGCAAGGTCATCGGGGTGCGGGTGTTCTCCCGTGAGGACGGGGACGAGCTGCCTCCGGGTGTGAACGAGCTGGTCCGGGTGTATGTGGCGCAGAAGCGCAAGATCACCGATGGGGACAAGCTCGCCGGCCGGCACGGCAACAAGGGTGTCATCTCCAAGATCCTGCCGGTGGAGGACATGCCGTTCCTGGAGGACGGCACCCCCGTCGACATCATCCTCAACCCGCTCGGCGTCCCCGGCCGCATGAACGTCGGCCAGATCCTGGAGACACACCTGGG
>NZ_QZEY01000005.1 GCF_003594875.1 Bailinhaonella thermotolerans | reverse complement strand
CCCGGCAAGGGCACCAAGGGCACCCCCAAGCCCTTCTCCACCGGCGCCTACGCCCACACCAACGGGTGACCCCCCGGGGTCACCCCGCACGAACAGCAGCCAAGGCCCCCGCCACCGGAACCACCCGGCGGCGGGGGCCTTGGCATGCGCCTACCCCGACGAGACCGGCCTGCCGCGCCACGAGTCCTTCCCGCACTCAGGCGGCTCAGATGAGAAGGGTCGCCAGGATGATGACGCCGACGGTCGCGGTCGCGAAGGGGAGTGTCCTGGGCTGCTGGGCCGCCTCTCGGCGGGAGGAGACCAGGAGCACGACGCCCATGGCCGCGGTCGCCAGGATGTGCAGGGCGTACCACCAGGGGATGGCGACCGCCGCGAAGGGCGTTCCGCTGAGCACGTCGTCGGCGGAGGCGTAGCCGGAGAGACCGGCGATCGCGCCCAGGGCCAGCACCGTCAGCGCGTATCGGTACCGGCCCAGCAGAGCCCAGACCACCGTCCCCAGTCCGAGCAGAACCAGGGAATCGTGGTGCCACCGCCGGACGAGCAGGCCCCCAGGAACCTCGAAGCCGATCCGCAGCACGGACTCGTACGCCCCGCTCATCGGAACACCGCGCAGCGGCTCATAGGCGCCGTCGTACACCACCTGCCCGCCCGGCCGGTAGTGAAGAGCGAGGAACGCCCCGCTGAGAAGGACGAAGACGAAGCCGCAGAGCAGCACCTCGCCCACCAGTTGCCGCACCCGCTCCAGTCGCATCGCCACATCCCACCACAACCCGCTCACCCCGCGGTTTCCCGGAGGGCCGCGGCCGAGCGGCACGCCCTCGGCGCCGCATCACCGGACTTCAGGGCTCTGTTCTCACTCCGCGATGCCGGCCACTTCGACGTCCTCGGCCTGGCACGCCTCCCGCACCTTCTTCGTGCTCTGCTGGACCGCCTTCATCTCTTCGGCCAGATCGCCCGGGATGTCCCCCAACACCTTCAGCTTCACCCGGACGCGCGTGATGGCGCTCACCGTCCCACCCATCGCCGCGCGGACCTCTCCGCTCGCCTGACCGGCGAGCTGCTCCAGATTCTTCGAGCTGGTCTCGGCGGCGCGGTCGAGGATGGAGTCCGGCAGGAAGCCCTTCCGGACCAGGTCGGCCAGGGGCTTGATCGCGGTGTCGAACCGCCGGCACGCGTCGGCGTCCGCCGATCCCGGCAGGCCCGAGGACTCACCGGCAGGAGAGGCCGCGCCTGCCAGATAGCCTGCCGATATGGCGCCTGCTCGGTTGCGCGCTTCGTCGGCGTCGGGGGTGGTTCGCGGTCGGGTGCTCCGGGTCGTGGGGTCACTGCTGGTCGGCGGCCTCGTCGGTGGCGCGATCGTTTACTGGCTGCCTTTCGGCACCAAGGCGCCGACCGTTGAGCGAGGGACGGTTGTGGGGGCCACTGAAGACGCCACGGCTATCGCGTTCCGGCCCGACGGGCACACCGGGCCGGCCGGAGAGGGCATCGGCGTCGAGATCGGCATGGCCCACTGGATCGATCGCCAGGGGGTTTGGCACGCCGGCAGCCGCCCCGCGTGCGTCCGCCCCGGCACATACGGCCAGCGCGTCGAACTGGCCACGGTCCGGGCGCTTGGGTCCGCTGCTTGTAGACCTTCGCCGCCTTGTGGACCTTCGCCGCCGGCCCTTTCGGCCGCGACGGCCCCCGCCTGCGCGACTCTCGCAATCGGGGGATTCACCCAGGTCGTCTGGCGGGCTCGTACGGCGCGGCCCCGCGCAATGTCCGGGGGCCGCGCAGTACGGGGGAGCCCGGGTGGAGGAACCGGGTGGGTCAGGGGGTGGGGGTGGTGAACTGGGTGATCAGGACGGGGTATTGGTCGCCGCCGTGGCCTGCGGCGATGGCTCGGTCGGCCGTGGCCTTGAGCAGCTTGGGGAGGTCGGTGTTGATGCCCGCGGCCTCGCTCTCCTCGATCAGGTGCTCCATGGCCCTGACGTCGGTCTCCAGGGCGGAGACCTCGGCGGGGTAGGAGTTCCGGTCGATCTGCTCGGCGTATCCGGGGAGCCAGTCGGCCACGCCGGCGGCGAGCTGCCGGGCGAAGGGGGCGTAGGTCACGGCGTCGACTCCGGCGGTCCTGAGGAGGGCGGTGCCCTGGAGCCAGCCGTTCAGGACGCTCCACATCATGACCAGGCCGCCCGCGTCGTACAGGGACGCCAGGCCGTGGTCCTCGCCGAGGTGGGTGACCGTGCCGAGCGCGCCGAGGACCGGTTCGTGCGCCTCGAAGTCCGCCCTCGGCCCGCTGTGCAGGATCACCGCCTCGGCGGTGCCGATGGCCGGGGGGACGGCCATGATCGCGCCGTCCAGGTACCGGGCGCCGCGCAGGTCCGCCCACCGGGCGGCCTCCCGGGCCTGGGCGGAGGTGCCGGAGGTGAGGTTGACCAGCGTGGCGCCGGTCAGGTCGGCGTCGTCCCCGCCGAGGAGTCCGCGCACGGCGTCGTAGTCGGTGAGGCAGATGATCGTCAGTGGGGACGCCTCGACCGCGTCGCCGACGGTCGGCGCCACGCGCGCGCCCTCGGCCACCAGCTCGTCGGCCTTGCCGGCCGTACGGTTCCACACGGTCGTGGAGTGCCCGGCGCGCAGGAACGCGGCGGCGAGCGCCCGGCCCATCAGTCCCAGTCCGATGACGGTCACGGAAGTACGGGTTTCGTTGCTCATGGCAGCATCGTCAACGTTGATACCGGTGTGAAGGTCAAGTGAGGTTGCGATGCGGATCGGGGAACTCAGCCGCCGGACGGGCGTCAACGCCCACCAGCTCCGCTACTACGAGGCCCAGGGCCTGCTGGAGGCGGAACGCGGCGCGAACGGCTACCGCGAGTACGACGAGAGCGCCGTGCTGCGGGTGAAGCAGATCCGCCACCTGCTCGGGGCCGGGCTGTCCTCCGAGGACATCGCCTACCTGCTGCCCTGCGCGGAGGGCGAGGCCCCGGACCTGCTCGGATGCCCCGAGCTGCTCGCCATGATGCGCGCGCGGCTGCGCCGCCTGGACGACCAGATGCGCAGGCTCGCCCAGTCCCGCCACGCGCTCGCCAACTACATCGACGCGACCGAGGCGGCGGGCGTCCAGCACTACCCGCCCCTCCACGGCCCCTACCCGGAGTCCCTCCCCGCCTGACCCACCCGGCCCCGGAGCCGTCCCCACCGGATCGCCCGACCCGGCGTCCCCACCCGGATCGCCCGACCTGGATCGCCCGACCCGGAGTCAAATCCCCGCCTGATGAACCCGGCCCGGAGCGTCCCGGGTTCATCAGCCCTGCCAGGGGGCTCGCGAAGGCACCCGCTGGTCAGGAGCCGGCCGGCCTCGCCCGCGAGGCGTTCACCCACGGCCGGCACGATGAGATGCTCACCGCGGCCGCCCTGGTCGGCGCGAACGGCCGGCACGACCGTTGGTCAGGGTCAGGCCCGCGGAGTGGGGTTCTTCCGTAGGGTGAGGCAGAAGGGGTGGCCCGCCGGGTCGAGGAAGACGCGCCAGCGGTCGCCGCCGGACTGGTGGGCGGGCTTGGTGGCGCCCAGGGCGAGCACGGCCGCCTCGGCCTCGTCGAGGTCGTCCACGTCGAAGTCGGCGTGGAGCTGCTGCGGCGTGTCCTGGCCCGGCCAGGTCGGCGGCCGGTAGCCCTCGACGCGCTGGAACCCGATGAAGAACCCGTCCTCCGCGCGCAGCCCCGCGAACTCCTCCGTGGACCTGGGGTCGAGCGGCAGCCCGGTGGCGTCCCGGTAGAACGCCGCCAGCGCCATCGGGTCCGCGCAGTCCAGCGTGATCGCCGTCAACCGCATCCGCACAGCCACCGAACCCCCTGAATCGCCGGGCCACGAGGATACGCGGAGCGGCCCAGGTCCCCGGCCCCGGTCCCCGGCCCCGGTCCCCGGCCCAGGTCCCCGGCTCCGGCCCCGCCCTGCCACCGGCCCGGTCCCGCCCCGCCACCGGCTCGGCGCCGGCCGGGGACCGTACGGGCCACGCCGTACGTCAGCGGGAGGGGGAGACCCAGGCGTAGAGGTCGCGTTTGCCGGGGAGGCGGTGCTTCTCCCAGTTCGCGGCGTCGGGCGGGGGCGGGGTCCGGCCCTCGGTGAGGACGACGGTGTGGGGGGTCGTGGCGCGGGCGCGGCGGGCGGTGGCCTCGTCCGTGGCGTCGGGGCCCCAGGGGACCATGGCCTGGCACTTCATCGGGTAGGCGAAGGTGACCGCGACATCGCCCCAGACCAGGCAGGGCGGCTTCACGCCGAGCCGGTCCGCCATGTAGCGGGCTCGCGTCGCGGCGGCGTCGTCGCTGGATTCGCGGGTGGCCATGACCCGGTCCATCGTCTGGAGCTGGACCACGAAGTGGGCTCCCACCAGGGCCGTCGCGGCCACCGCGGCCGCCGCGCGGGCCCACACCGCGCGCCGCCGTACCGTGTGGACGAAGGCGGCGGCGGCCGGGATCGCCAGCAGGGCGTACGACGGGGTCAGGAACCGGGAGTTGCCGAAGCTGAAGACGAGGATGTAGGAGGCCGCCAGGGTCAGGGCGGCGGCGATGGCCAGCAGGTGGTCCGAACGGTGGCCGCGGCGGGCCACGGCGACGCCGACGGCGGCCAGGACCGGGAGGAGGAGCCACCACAGCACGGCCGACCAGCGGAAACCGGCGCACAGGGTGGTGGGCATGCAGACCATGTACGGCCCGTCCACGCCCTCCAGGTGCTGGTACAGGTAGAAGCCGATGCTGTCCTGCGTCCCCGCGCCCGACTTGAACCGCCGCACCGGGTCGCCGAAACGGGCGAACGCCTCCACCGCCCACGAGCCCCATCCCACGGCGAGCCCCGCCGACATCGCGATCACGCCCGGCCAGTACCTCTTGACCAGGACGTACAGGCCCACCGGGCCCGCCAGGATGAGCGCGTCCGTCGGCCGCACCAGCGACGCGAGCGCGAGGCCCGCGACGACGCCGTACAGCGGCCGGCGCGAGCCGTACCGCATCGCGAGCAGGAGGCAGCCGAGCGCGCCGGTGAAGGTGAGCGCCACCCACAGGTTGGGCATGACGCGGCTGCCGTACAGCAGGGTCGTCCACAGGGTGGCGAACAGGCCGGCGGCGACCGGGGCGGCCCAGCCCACGAGCCGGATCCAGGGGCGGAACGCCAGGTAGAGCGCGAGCCCCGAGACGAGCGTGAGGTAGATCCGGATGGCCTCGGTGGACGAGGTGATGGCCGCGATCGGGAGCACCACCAGCGACATCCCCCGCGCCCGGGGGGCGGAGAACTCGGTCGCGGGCACGTCCCTGGCGACCTGGCTGGCGTAGATCACCTCATCCCAGCTCAGCACCACCGACTGCGAGGTGGTGAGCACGACGGTCGCGCAGTACGCCAGGGCGACCGCGACGAGCGCCAGGTGGGGTCCGCGGTACGAGGGCGACGAGGGTGAGCCGGAGGGATGCATGACTCGGACCACACTACCGAGGCTCAACGGGCGAAACACCCGAAACCAGCACAAGCGAGCAGGTCAGCCCCCTGGACGCATGATCACCGAAGGGGCCGGGCGGGGTTCCGGGCCCGGGCCGTGCGGCAAGATGACTGGCATGGCGGCGAAGGACGGAGACGGGTGGGCGATCTGTGAGCGAGGACATCGCCACTGGGGGATCCACGGCGCGTCCGGCTTGTTGATCGTTCACCGGAGCGAGGGCGGCGATCCGCACGTCCTGCTCCAGCGCAGATCGTGGTGGAGCCACCACGGGGGGACGTGGGGTCTCCCGGGTGGCGCGCGCGACAGTCACGAGACCGCGGTGCAGACCGCGCTGCGGGAGGCGTTCGAGGAGGCCGGGGTGGACCCCGGCGACATCCGCGTCGAGGGCGTCTACCACGACGACCACGGCGGCTGGGCGTTCGAGACGGTGATCGCGACCGCTCCCGTACGGCTGGACGCCAAGCCGGCCAACTCCGAGAGCTCGGCCCTGGAGTGGATCCCCGTGGGCGAGGCCGCGGGGATGAAGCTGCACCCCGGCTTCGCGGAGACCTGGCCCGCGGTCAGCGGCGCGATCGACCCGGTGCTCCTCGTGCTCGACGCGGCGAACATCGTCGGCTCCCGCGCCGACGGCTGGTGGAAGGACCGCGCCGGGGCGACCGCGCGCCTGCTCGGCCAGGTGTCCGCGCAGCTCGAGTACGGCTTGCGCGGACTGCCCGGCGGGACACTCGAACGGTGGTACCCCCGGGTCACGATGATCGTCGAGGGCGCGGCGAAGGGCGTGCGGCCGGTCGGCGACGTGGAGGTGGTCGCGGCCGAGGGCAGCGGCGACGACACGATCGTGGAGACGGTGCGCGCGGCGAAACCGTGGGAGCGCGTCCTGGTGGTGACCGCGGACCGGGGCCTGCGCGAGCGCTGCGCGGCGCTCGGCGCCGAGGTGATCGGCCCGCGCTGGCTCCTCGACCAGCTCACGTGACGGCGACCCGGCTCCCGCGCGGCCCCGGGGCCGACGCGGAGGATCTGTATCCCCCGGACTCGTGGGGGCGGCGGACGGGGTCCGGGCGGGCCCGGGTCCTGTGGGGCTTCGGGCTGCTCGTGGCCGGGCTGGTCGCGGGGCGCGTCTGGCTGGCGCCGGCGATCGACTGGCCGGCGCTCCAGACCTGGGCCACCGTGTTCGTGGCGATCTGCGTGCAGGCGCTGCCGTTCCTGGTGTTCGGCGTCGCGCTGTCGGCGGCGATCACCGCGTTCGTGCCCGCGTCGTTCTGGGCGCGGGCGCTGCCGAAGAACCCGGCGGCGGCCGTACCGGTGGCGGGAGTCGCGGGCGCGGTGCTGCCCGGGTGCGAGTGCGCGTCGGTGCCGGTCGCGGGCGGGCTGATGGCGCGCGGGGTGGCCCCGGCGGCGGCGCTGACCTTCCTGCTCGCGGCGCCGGCGATCAACCCGATCGTGCTGGTGGCCACGGCGGTGGCGTTCCCGGGGCAGCCGATGATGGTGCTCGCGCGGTTCGCGGCCTCGCTGACGGTCGCCGTGCTGGCCGGGTGGGTCTGGGCGCGGTTCGGGCGGGCGCGCTGGCTGCGCGTGCCGTCGCGGCACGGCGCCGAGACCGGCTGGGAGGCGTTCCGGCAGGCCATGCTGCACGACCTGCTCCACGCGGGCGGGTTCCTGGTCGTCGGCGGGCTCGCGGCGGCGACGCTGAACGTGGTGGTCCCGCGCGCCTGGCTCGACACGGTCGCGGGCGTGCCGTGGCTGGCGGTGCTGGTGCTCGCGCTGCTGGCGGTGATCCTGTCGATCTGCTCGGAGGCGGACGCCTTCGTGGCCGCGTCGCTGGCGTCGTTCTCGCCCACGGCCAAGCTCGCGTTCCTGGTCGTGGGACCGATGGTGGACCTGAAGCTGATCGCCCTCCAGGTGGGCACGTTCGGTCGGGCGTTCGCGCTGCGGTTCGTCCCGCTGACCTTCTGCCTGGCGGTGGCGGTCGCCGTACTGACGGGATGGGCCCTGCTGTGAGCCGTACGTCGCAGAACCTGCTCGTCACCCTGCTCGGCGGGGCCGTGCTGTGGGTGTCGCTGTTCACCACGTCGTACCTGAACTACGTCAAGCCCGGGTTCCGGTGGTTCCTGGTGGCGGCGGGGGTGGTGCTGGTGGTGCTCGGCGTCGTCGGGATCCTGCGCGACAGGGCGGGGCACGCGCCGCGGGTGGCCTGGCTCCTCACCCTCCCGGTCTTCGCCATCCTCCTCATCGCGCCCCCGCCGCTGGGCTCCGACGCGGCCTCCCGGTCGGCCCCGCGCCCCGCGGTGCCGGTGACGGCGTACAAGCCGCTGAACACGGGGCTGACGGCGATGTCCGTCGGGGAGTTCGTGGGCCGGGCCTGGGACGGCAAGGGCTCGCTCACCGGCCGGCAGGTCGCCCTCACCGGCTTCGTCGTCCCGGGCCGCAAGGGCGCCTGGTACGTCGCGCGCATGCAGATGAACTGCTGCGCCGCCGACGCGTTCGCCCTGAAAGTCCTGGTCCGCGGCGTCAAGGCCCCGCCGCGCGACACCTGGGTCGAGGTCACCGGCACCTGGATCCCCCCGAAGACCGGCGGCCTCCCCAAGGGCACCGTCCCCCCGGAACTGGCCGCCACCACCCTCCGCCGCCTCACCAAACCCGACGAGACCTACGAATAGGCCGGGGACGGCCCCAGCCGGAAACCGCCTACCCCGGCCGGAACGCCGGAGCCCCGGCCCGAATCCGGGGCGCCGGGATGCCGGGGGCCCAGGCCGGAATCCGGGGAGCCCGGCCGGAATCCCGGGACCGGGCCGGAATCCCGGGACCCCGGTGGAAAGCGCGAGTAGCCTGCGGGTGAGGGCGCCTGGAACGATCCGGCCCCCGGACGTCGTCGAGGGAGCACCGACCGGGCTGGAGGTGGCCCATGGACCGTTCCGCGCCGGACGAGCCGGCCGCCCCGGGCCGGGAGGACACACCGGGCCGGGAGGACACACCGGACCGGGAGGACACACCGGGCGGGACGGGACCGCCGAGCGGGACGGGACCGCCGCACTGGGATGGCGTCCGCTGGGGTCCCGCGCCTCCCTCTCCCGGAGATCGGCCGACCCGCCGGGCTTACGACGCCTGGGACGCCGGGTTCCCGCCGATGGCGGGACTGCCCGGCGCCCGCTGGTCGCGCCTCGTCCGCAGGGCCGCGGCCCTCGGCCTCGCCCTGGCCACATCGACGGCCGTGGCGCTGCTCACCACCTTGGGAAGCCAGGACTCGATTCGCTTCCCCCGGCCGACCAGGATCCCCACGATCCACCTCTCGGCCGGCTACACGAGCCACCTCTCCTGCACCGGCTCCTGCGAGCGCTGGACCGGCGTCGAGAAGATCGTGGTCACCGTCCCCGCGAAGATCCCCCGCCTCGCCAAGTCCCTCGACGCGCTGCTGGGGGACGACTGGCGGCCCAGCCCGTCCCCGGCCCAGTTCGGCGAGGTCACCACGCTGGCGTACACCCGGCAGGTGAGCCTCTCCCAGCCGCCCACCCCGGCCGGCCTCCCCGTCACCGTCGCCCACCGTGTCCCCGTCCCGCCCGTGGTCGAGGGCCTCCGCTCGCTCGGCGAAACCCGCCTCACGCCCGCCGAAGCCGCCCTGGCGAGAGGGCGGAAGACCGCCGGGACCGGGGACGCCAGGCGCATCCCCTTCTCGGTCCTCCTCATCCCCGGGCCGGGCTCCAAGGTCGTCCTCCGCCATCCCCGCCTCGCCGTGGAGGCCACCACCCCGGCCTCGACCCCCGCCGAGATCTCGGGCGGCCGGGAGGAGCGGGTCATCGACGTGAGCGAGCCCGCGGCGTACGACGACCACGCCGTCTCGCTGGACGTCCGGGCCACCTCGCTCCGCCAGCCCACCGTCGCCGCGATCCTGTCCGTCCGCCACACCGTCTGGCCCTGGCTCGCCCTCCTCGCGATCGCGGGCGTCGTGGTGGCGGCGGTGCGGCGCAGGATCGACGCCCGTCTCGACCGCCTGGCCGCCCGTCCGGACCCCGCCGCACCATGACCCGCGCTGACGCGCCCCTGACGTGCTCCGCTCGGGCCGTACGCCCTGGGACCGGCGCGGGCGCCGGCCGGATCAGGACGGGGGGAGGCCGTGGCCGCCTTGGGGGAGGAGTTCCACGCGTTCGCCGCGGCCCTGGAGGAGGGGGATCAGGTCGTCGATGAGGTCGCGGACGCCGGGGAGGGTGAGGGAGCGTTCGTGCGCCTCGCGGCTGGCCCAGAACTCGGTGATCCAGACGTCCTGGGGCTCGGCCGGGACCAGGTTGACGACGTAGAACTCGCAGCCTTCCGCGTCGGACATGAGGGATGCGGCTTTGAGCAGGATGTCCACCACTTCGTCCCGCTTGCCGGGAAGCGCGGTGAACTTCGCGTGGAGTCCGAACACGGCCATGTGCTCAGCTTATCCGCCCAGGTCAGAGCGGCCCTGGCGGGTCTGGGTCCAGCGGAGGGTGTGGGATTCGAACCCACGAGGACTGTCACCAGCCCTGGCCGCTTTCAAGGCGGCTGCACTCGTCCACTATGCGAACCCTCCAGTGCGAGATCCACGATAGCGGCGTCGCCCCCCTGCTCGCCTCCCGCCGCTGAGAGCCGCCCGGGATCATGCTCTCCATGACTCGGATATCGATTCACGACCTGGTGGCGTTCCTGCTGGAGATCGCCGCGCTGGCCGTGCTGTGCTGGTGGGGCTTCGCCCAGGACGCCGGGGTGGCGGGACGGGTGGCGCTGGGGATCGGGGCCCCGCTGGCCGCCGCCGTCCTGTGGGGCCTGTTCGCCGCGCCCCGAGCCCGTGTGAAGGCGCCGCTCCCCGGGGTCCTCGTGGTGAAGGCGCTCGTGTTCGGGAGCGCCGCGGCGGCGTTGTACGGCCTGGGGCACGGCCTGCTCGGCCTGGCGTTCGCGGTCGTGGCGGCCGTGAACACGGCGATCGTCACCGTGGAGCGGCGGAAGAATGAGCGGCATGAGTCAGCCGGTTGATGTGGTGGAACGGCAGTTGGCGGCGTACAACGCGCACGATCTCGAGGGCTTCGCGGCGACGTACGCCGAGGACGTGCGGATCGAGCGGCGCGACGGGGCCGTGATCGAGGGGCGGGCGGGCCTGCGCGAGGCGTACGAGGACCAGTTCGCGGAGGGGCGCTGCCGTGCGGAGATCGTCGGGCGGCTGACCGAGGGGGACTGGGTGATCGACCACGAGGTCGCGCACGACGTCGCGGAGGAGCCGGTGCGCGTCCTCGTGGCCTACCGCGTGCGCGGCGGGCTGATCGATTTGGTCCGCTTCATGAGCTGACGCCTCCCGGATCCCGTACGGCTCGCGCCCGCCCGGACCCGGCGCGAGCCGTACACCCGCCGGCCGGGACCCGGCCGATGCCGTACCGCCCGGCGGATGCCGTACCGCCCGGCCGAGGTCGTGCGGCCCGGCGGGGTCAGGTCCGGGGGAGGCGGGCGAAGCCGTCGCCGACCGTCGCCGCGAGCTGGAGGTACGCCTCGCGCGTGGGGGCCTGGAGGAGCTCCAGGTCGATCTCGGCGCCCTCCTCCAGGTGCGAGTCGTACGGCACGCGCACGACGGCGCGGCAGCGCGAGGCGAAGTGGGCCTCCAGGCGTTCGAGGTCCACGGTGGACTTCGAGCGCGGCCGCACGGTCGACAGGACCACGGTCGCGGCGCGGACGAGATCGCCGTAGTGGTGGGCCTCCAGCCAGTCGAGGGTCGCCGACGCGGCGCGCGCGCCGTCCACGGACGGGCTGCTGACCAGGACGATCTGGTCGGCCAGGCCGAGCACGCCGGACATCGCCGAGTGCAGCAGGCCGGTGCCGCAGTCGGTGATGCAGATCGAGTAGAAGTGCTCCAGCACGCGCGCCACGGCGCGGTAGTCGGCCTCGCTGAACGCCTCCGACACCGCGGGGTCGCGGTCGGACGCCAGCACCTCCAGGCGGCTGCTCGACTGCGACGTGAACGCCCGCACGTCGGCGTACCGCTGGATCTGCTCGCGCTCGTTCAGCAGGTCGCGGACGGTCGCGGCGGTCTCCAGCTCGACCTTGTCCGACAGCGTGCCCCGGTCGGGGTTCGCGTCCACGGCGATCACGCGGTCGCCCCTGATCTGCGCCAGCATCGCGCCGAGGCCCACGGTGGTCGTGGTCTTGCCGACGCCGCCCTTGAGGCTGAGCACGGCGACGCGGTGGTGACCGCCCGCGACGGGCGTGCGGGCGCGCATGATCAGCTCGCGGCGGCGGAGCTGCACCGGCGACTCGCCCGGGCGGATCAGCCCGCCGCTGGCGCGGTAGACCAGCCGCCGCCAGCCCGTGGAGGGCGGCGTCGGGCGGTCCCGCAGCAGGGTCATCGGGTCGAGGCTGTCGGCCGTCTGCGGCACGTCCGCGCCGGGCTGCCTCGGCTGGTCGTAGTCGGTGTACGCGTCGTACGACCGGTCGTACCCGCGCCCGTAGCCGCCCCCCGCGTAGCCGGGCCGATCCGGGGCCTCGTACGACGGGGTCCCGCGCGGCGGTTCGTAACCGGGCCGGTCCTGGGCCGCCGGGCGGTCGTAGGCGTACCCCGGGTGGCCGGGGGCCTGTTCGTAGGCCCCGGCCCCGGCCCCGCGGCCGGCCGGCCGGTCGTACGCCGGGGGCGGGGCGTCGTAGGCGGGCGGGGGCTCGTAGGCCGGCGTCCCGGTGGGCGGCTCGTAGGCCGGGGGGCCGGGCTCGTACGGGGCAGGGGCAGGCTCGTAGGCGGGCGGGACGTACGCGGCCGGACTCGCCGGGGGCGGATAGACCTGGCGGTCGCCGGGCTCGGGGCGCTCGCCCGCGCGGGGCGTGGGCGGGGCGTAGGCGGGCGGCTCGTACGTGGGGCGGGTCCGCTCGTAGTCCTCGCGCGTGACGGCGTACGGCCCGGCGGACGCCTCCGCCGGATAGACGTCCCGCACGGGGAACTCCTCCGGCGGCAACGGCTCCAGCCCGCCGCCGTCCCCCGTGCGAGGCCCCGGCACACTCGTCGCGGGAGCGCCCGGAGCACCGGTGCCGGGGTGGGCGTCGGCCCGGGAGTAGGCGTCGGCTCCGGGCCGGACGTCAGCGGCGGGACGAGTGCCCGCTCCGGGAGGCGCGACGGATCCGGGCCCGGCGGCCTCGGCTCCGGGCCGGGCGTCGGCCCCGTGACGAGCGCCGGGAGGGGCGTCCGCGACGGCCCTCGCGTCGTGGCCGGACGGCGGCACGCCCTCACTCTCGGACCGGCCGCCCCGGCCCGCCTCGCTCCCCGCACCCGCCGGCACGTCCACCCCGGCGCCGGCATCGACCCGGTTTCCGGCGTCAGCGCGCGGCGCGGCACCAGCACGGGCCTCACCAGCACGGGCCTCACCAGCGCGTGCGGGATCAGCACGGGCGTCATCGGCGCGTGCGTCATCGGCGCGGAGGCCGGTGGCGTCAGGGGTCGCGGGATCGGGGCCGGCGGAGGGTTCCGCGCCGGTCGCGGCCGTGGGCGGCGACTCCGGCCGGGCCGCGTCGGCGACGGTGGCGTCCGCGGAGCCGCGACCGGCCTCCACGTCAGGAGCGCCGGGCACGGCCCGGGCTTCCGCCTCGCCGGGCGGCGGAGGGGCCGCCGCGTGCCCGCCGCGCTCCTCCGCGGCAGGGGTCCCCGGTACGGCGGGCGTCTCCGCGCCGCCGGTCCCGGGTGCGGGGGGCGCGTCCGCGCCGTGCGCCGCCGGACCGGGGGGCGGGGCGGCGGCCCCGGGGACGGCGGGAGCGCCCGGCGCCGCCGTACGGGGATCGGAGCCCGGGGGCGTGGCGGGCGGGCGGGTTTCCGCGCCGTGGGGCGGGTGCTCGGCCGCGCGGGGGTCAGGCCGGGGTACGGCGGCGCGGCCAGAGGGCTCAGGCCCGCCGTACGCCCTGGCGTCGACGGGACCGGCGGCGCGGGAGCCGAACTCCGGCGGGGCCACCGGCGGCGACGCGGCGGAGGGCGGCTGCGGGGCGGGGGGAGCCGGGGGCGCGGGGCGGGTGTCGCGTTCCACGGTGCCCGGGGTGGTGACGCCCGCGCGGCCGAAGGGGTTCGGCCCCGGCGGCTCGGCCATGGACTGCGCGGTCTCGGCGCCGGCCCGGAACATCGGCGGCGGCACCGGAGGGCGTACGGCGGGCACGGCCGACCAGGGGTCACGCGGATAGGGGGAGACCTCCCCCTCCGCGGGCACACCGTTGCCCGGCTCCGCCGCGCCCTCCTTGCTCAGCGCGTCCAGCCAGGCGAGCTGCTCCTCAAGCGAGTGAGGATCCTCCCGGTCGTGCTTCGCCACCAGTCCCCCTCAGGCCAGGTGTCGGGGCAACCATCGTCCGAGCCGTACAAGACCCGAACCCAGGCTAGTCCAGCAAAGCCCAGCATCCCCTACGCACCGCGCTCCCGCCCACCATCCCCCAAATCCCCCCACAAACCACACCCCCACCCACCCCACAACCCCCAACCCAGGAGAAACCCGGCCCCGCGAGAACCCCAACCCCGGCACGGGAAGGTTTGGTGGGTTGGAGGGTTTGGGGGCTGGTGGGGATGCGGTCTGGGGCAGGGGGTGGGGGGTCGGTAGCGTGGGCGCATGCGTGCGATCGTGATCTCTGAGCCAGGCGCGTCCGATGTCCTGCGGTGGCAGGAGGTGCCCGAGCCGGTGGCCGGGCCTGGAGAGGTGATCGTGGAGGTGGCCGCGACGGCGGTCAACCGCGCCGACCTCATGCAACGCCAGGGGCACTACCCGCCGCCGCCGGGCGCGCCGCCGTACCCGGGGCTGGAGTGCTCGGGGTACATCTCGGCCCTCGGCGAGGGCGTCACCGAGTGGGAGATCGGGCAGGAGGTGTGCGCGCTGCTCGCCGGCGGAGGGTACGCCGAGCGGGTGGCGGTGCCGCAGGAGCAGCTCATGCCGGTGCCCGGGAACACCGGGGTCCGGGAGGCGGCGGCGCTGCCCGAGGTGGCCTGCACCGTGTGGTCCAACCTGTTCATGGTCGCCGGGCTGCGCGAGGGCGAGACGCTGCTCGTGCACGGCGGCGCGAGCGGCATCGGGACGCTGGCGATCCAGCTCGCCAAGGCGTACGGCGCGCGGGTGATCGTGACGGCCGGGTCGGCGGCGAAGCTCGAACGGTGCAAGGAACTGGGCGCGGACGTCGTGATCAACTACCGCGAGGAGGACTTCGCGGAGCGGGTCAGGGGCGAGGCCGACGTGGTCCTGGACATCATGGGCGCGAAGTACCTGCCCGGGAACGTGGACGCGCTGGCGATCGGCGGCCGGCTCGTGGTGATCGGCCTTCAGGGCGGGCGGCGCGGCGAGCTGGACCTCGGGGCGCTGCTGACCAAGCGCGCGAGCGTGCACGCCACGACGCTGCGCAGCCGCCCGCTCGCCGAGAAGGCCGAGATCGTGCGCGGCGTGCGCGAGAACGTGTGGCCGCTGGTGGCGACCGGCGCCGTACGCCCGATCATCCACACGACGGTGCCGATGGAGGACGCGGCGCGGGCCCACCGGATCGTCGAGGCGAGCGAACACGTAGGCAAGGTGCTTCTCACCCGCTGAGTGGGACAGACTTGGACTCATGGAGCAGCCCATGGACAGAGAGCAGGACAACGACCCGCAGATCGTCGTCGTGGGCCCGGAGGGCATGACGATCGGCGGCGGTAACGGCGACTCGGACGAGCGTCCGATCACCGATCTTGTGGAACAGCCGGCGAAGGTCATGCGCATCGGCAGCATGATCCGGCAGCTTCTCGAAGAGGTGCGCGCGGCGCCCCTCGACGAGGCCAGCCGCGCCCGGCTCAAGGAGATCCACCAGAGCTCGATCAAGGAGCTGGAGGACGGCCTCGCGCCGGAGCTGGTCGAGGAGCTGGAGCGCCTGTCGCTGCCGTTCACCGACGACAACGGCACCCCGCCCAGCGACGCGGAGCTGCGGGTGGCTCACGCGCAGCTCGTGGGCTGGCTGGAAGGCCTGTTCCACGGCATCCAGACGACGCTGTTCGCGCAGCAGATGGCCGCCCGGGCGCAGCTCGAGCAGATGCGCCGCGCGCTGCCGGGGGGCATCGCCCAGCAGCAGGCCGCGCAGGAGAACCCGCGGGGAGTGACCGGCCCCTACCTGTAGACGGAGCGATCCCGGCAGGCGGAGGCCCGGCCGGGCGGCCGTCCGCGGGATCCCGGGCGGCTATCCGCGCGGCCCGCGCGTGCCGGGGAAGACCTTCTCCAGGACCTGCGCCACGCCGTCCTCGTCGTTGCTCGCCGTCACGTGGTCCACGACGGCGAGCACCGCGGGGTGGGCGTTGGCGACGGCGTACGACGTGCCCGCCCACGTGAGCATGGGCAGGTCGTTCGGCATGTCCCCGAACGCGATGGCCGCCTCGCTCGTCACGCCGCGCTCGGCGGCCAGCTCCGCCAGCGCGGACGCCTTCGTGACCCCCAGCCCGCTCATCTCGATCAGCGCGCGCCCGCTGGAGTGGGTGGCCGTCACCAGGTCGCCCACCGCCTCGGTGACCAGGCCGTGCAGCACGTCGGGGTCGAGGTCCGGGTGCAGCGCCAGCAGCTTGGCCGCCGGCCGCGACACCAGCGTCGCCGTGCCCACCAGCAGCCCGCCGACCGCCCCGAGGTCCCAGCCGCCCACGCGGAACCCCGGCTCGTGCGCGAACCCGCCCTCGTATTCCACGCTGAACGACAGGTCCGGCACCGCCGCCCGCAGCCGCCGTACGACCTCGTCCAGCACCTCGGGCTCGATCAGGTCGGCGTGGACGATGCGCTCGGTGTGCAGGTCGTACACCAGCGCCCCGTTGGCGCAGATGGCCAGGCCCCGGTGGTGCACGGCGGCCGCCACCTCGTGCATCCAGCGCGGGGGCCGGCCGGTGACGATGACCAGCGTGCCCCCGGCGGCCTCCACGCGGCCGAACGCGGTGATGGTGCGGTCGGAGATGGTGCCGTCCGAGCGCACGGCCGTACCGTCGAGATCGGTCGCGACGAGGCGGACTTCGGGGCTGTGACTGTGCATGGCAGTCCTAGTCTGCCCTCTTGATCCGCACGTCGGTGAGACCGGGATGGGCTGGCCCGAGTGGCCGGTTCGGAAAAGTTCGCCGGGAAGGGAACACAGGCCCGCCCTCATGGTGTTAGATGTGATGGCGTTGTATTAGCTGTTCCCGAAGTGAAAACCAGCTTGACTGTCTGAGCCACCCGGGAGCTGTACGACACAACCCGGGATCCGCGCGGTGCGGGTCCCAAAGATCGATCCCGTAGGGAGAGCTTTAATGGCTCAGGGTACTGTCAAGTGGTTCAACTCCGAGAAGGGCTTCGGCTTCATCGCCCCCGACGGCGGCGAGCCGGACGTGTTCGTTCACTTCTCTGAGATCGTCGGCTCCGGCTACCGCAGCCTGGAGGACGGCCAGCGAGTCGAGTTCGAGATCACGCAGGGCCAGAAGGGCCCGCAGGCCTCGCAGGTTCGCGGTCTCTGACCTAAGACCCGACAGGGCGGGTGTTCGCGTCAAGCGAACACCCGCCCTGTTCGTTTATTTACGGTAAAAAATCACGTTCATGCGCATAGGTGTGCTTCTGTGGCCTTCTGAGCCGTGGGATGAAATCTCGGCGAACTTCCGGCGGGCCGAGGAGTACGGCTTCGCGCACGCGTGGGTGTTCGATCACGTGGCGTGGCGTGACATTCGCCCGTGGTACGACGCGTTCGCCGTGCTGGCGGGGGCCGCCGCGGTCACGTCGCGCATCGGCCTCGGGACCATGGTCACCACGCCCCGCCTCCGGCACCCGGTCAACGCCGCCAAGTCCGCGATGACCCTCGACATGATGTCCGGGGGCCGCTTCACGCTGGGCGTGGGCGCGGCGGCGGGCACGTCCGACTCCGGGATCCTCGGCAGCGAGCCCGCGACCCCGCGCGAGCGGGCCGACCGCTTCGAGGAGTGGGTCGAGATGGCCGACCTCCTCCTCCGCCAGGGCACGACGACCTACACGGGCCGCTTCTGGTCCACCGAGAACGCCGGGATCGGCGGCCGGGACCCGCGCCTCCCGTTCGCGATCGCCGCCACCGGTCCCCGGGGCATGCGCCTGGCCGCCCGTTTCGCCCAGACCTGGATCACCCAGGACGTGGGCGGCTTCTCCGACGTACGGCGCCAGTGCGAACGCCTCTCCGAGATCGTCGCGGAGACGCGGCCCGCCGGGGAGCCGCCGCGCCGCCTGATCGCCGCCGGAGCGGGACCCGCCGAACGCCCTCTCGCCTCGGTCGAGGCCTTCAAGGACTACGCGGGCCGCTACGGCGAGCTGGGCATCACGGACGTCGTCCTGCACTGGCCCCGCCCCGACGGCCCCTATCAGGCGGACCCGCGCGTCCTGGAGGAGGTCGCCGCCCTCGGCGACCCGGCCTGAGCCCACGCGTCCCCCTGTCCCGCCGCCTCCGCCTCTGCCCAGGCCCCGGCCTGTGCCCAGGCCCGGGCCGGGCCCGCGCACGGCCCGGCCCGGGCCGGGCCCGCGCACGGCCTCGCCTCCTGTCCGGCCCCCGCCCGCGCCTGAGGCGGGCCTCCGCCCGTCCCACGACCGCCGCCGCCGGCAACGGGCCACCGGGGAAAGGAAAGAGGGCCCGGCGCTGAGCCGGGCCCTCTGGGAGGCGTGTGTCAGGCGATGGGGCGGAGGACGTCGAGGCCGACGTACGGCCGCAGGGCCTCGGGGACCACGACCGACCCGTCGGCCTGCTGGTGGTTCTCCAGGATGGCGACGATCCACCGGGTGGTGGCCAGGGTGCCGTTGAGGGTGGCGACCGGCCGCGTCTTGCCGTCCTCGCCGCGCGTCCGCACGTTGAGGCGGCGCGACTGGAAGTCGGTGCAGTTGGAGGTGGAGGTCAGCTCGCGGTAGCGGCCCTGGGTGGGCACCCACGCCTCGCAGTCGAACTTGCGGGCCGCGCTGGAGCCGAGGTCGCCGGCCGCCGTGTCGATCACCCGGTAGGGCACGTCGATCTTGGCGAGCATCTCCTTCTCCCAGGCCAGGAGCCGCTGGTGCTCCTCGCGGGCGTCCTCGAGCCGGCAGTACGAGAACATCTCGACCTTGTCGAACTGGTGCACCCGGATGATGCCCCGGGTGTCCTTGCCGTAGGACCCGGCCTCGCGGCGGAAGCAGGAGGACCAGCCGGCGTAGCGGCGCGGCAGGCCCCCGAGGTCGAGGATCTCGTCCGCGTGGTACGCCGCCATCGGCACCTCGGACGTGCCCACGAGGAACAGGTCCTCGCCGGGCAGGTTGTAGACCTCGGCGGCGTGCGCCCCGAGGAAGCCGGTCCCGGCCATGGCCTCGGGCTTGACCAGCACCGGCGGGATCATCGGGACGAACCCGGCCTCGATCGCCTGCTGCATGGCCATGTTGAGCAGCCCGAGCTGGAGCCGCGCCCCGACGCCGGTCAGGAAGAAGAACCGCGCCCCGGAGACCTTGGCCCCGCGCTCCATGTCGATCGCGCCGAGCATCTCGCCCAGCGTGAGGTGGTCGCGCGGCTCGAAGTCGAACTCGCGGGGCGTGCCGACGTGCTCCAGCACGACGTAGTCGTCCTCGCCGCCCGGCGGCACGCCGTCCTCGACGATGTTCGGCACGGTGTAGAGCAGCTCGTCGAGCTTGCGCCCCAGCTCCTCGGCCTCGCCCTCGGCGGCCTTGACCTGCCCCGCGAGCTCCTTGGCCCGGCCGAGCAGCGCGTCGCGCTCCTCCCCCGAGGCCCGCGACACGGACTTGCCGATGCTCTTCTGCTCGGCCCGCAGCGACTCGAACCGCGACAGCGCGCCACGCCGCCGCTCGTCGAGGTCCAGCAGGGCGTCCACGACCGAGTCGTCCTCGCCCCGCATCCGCTGGGAGTGCCGCAGCACGTCCGGGTTCTCTCGAAGGGTACGCAGGTCAATCACAAACCGAAGGCTACCGGTGCGGCCCTCCCGCCCGCGCCCGGATATCCCCCCAGCGCGCCCCAGCCCAGCCCACACCCCTTCCCCTCCCGGACGGCTCCCGTCATCGCCCCGGCACGCCTCTCGCAGCCCGCGCCGTCCGTCCCCGCCCCGACCCCGCGCGGCGCCCTGCGGCACGCGTCCTCCCCCTTCGCCGTGATCATGCGGTTTGAACACAGGGTGTGCGCGAAACCGCATGATCACGGCGAGGGAGGAGGAGGGAGAGGAGCCGGAAGGTGCCGTAGCGGGGCGTGAGCCTCGCGGGAGGCTTCGGGGCGCCCGAGCCGCCGGGGCGGGGCGCTGAGGCCGTACGGCTCGCGCCAGGGGCGGGTCAGGGGCGCGCGCGGGTCAGGGGCGCGGTTTGCGCGGTGGGCGAACGGTGGTGACAGAGGGTGTGGCGGAGGGCAGGGTGGGGCCATGCGAGTCGCCGTTTTGTCCGACATACATGGGGTTCTTCCGGCGCTGGAGGCGGTACTGGCCGAGCCGGACGTCGCGAGCGCCGACCTCCTCGTGCTGACCGGGGACCTGGCCGCGGGGCCGATGCCGGTGGAGACCCTGGATCTGCTGGTGTCCCTGGGCGACCGGGCGCGCTGGCTGAGCGGCAACGCCGACCGGGAGCTGGTCGAGGTGGTCGAGGGCAAGCCCTGCGAGTTCGAGATCTCCGTCTGGGCCGCGCGGGAGCTGCGCGACGACCAGGTGCGGCTCCTCGCCGGCCTCCCGTCGCGCCAGGTGGTGGACCTCGGCCGGCTGGGCACGACCCTCTTCGTCCACGCCACCCCGCGCCGCGACGACGAGATCATCCTCGTGGACAGCCCCATGTCCCGCTGGTCCGAGATCCTCGCGGGCGTCGCCGCCGACACCGTCGTGCTCGGCAACACCCACATGCCCTTCACCCGCCTGGCCGACCGCACCCTGGTGGTCAACCCCGGCTCCGTCGGCATGCCGTACGGCACGGCGGGCGCCCACTGGGCCCTCCTCGACGGCGACACCGGCGCGGTGAGCCTCCGCCGGACCCTCTACGACCGCGAGGCCGCGGCGCGGCGGATCGTCGCCGCCAGCGGGTACGGCGACGCGGCGGCCTGGGTCGCCGAATACATCACGGGGACCTACTCCGACGCCGAGGCCCTGGCGGTCTTCTCCGAGGCCGAGGGGCGCTGATCCGGCTCACCGGCCCGCCGGGTCCTCATCACGGCTCCGGCGGGCGGGTCCCGGGGGGACGGGGCGCGGCCGTGCCGGGGTCAGACCTGGCCGGCGCGGATGCTGGTGAGCCAGGCGGCGGCCCGGGTGAAGTCCGGGTCGGTGGTGCCGGGGCGGAGGGTGGGGGCGGCCCCGTCGGCCCGGCGGTAGCTGCCGAGGAAGCGGACGTTGGCGCAGATGCGGCGGAGCCCGGTCAGGGCCTCGCCGACGCGGGCGTCCGAGACGTGGCCCTCGCAGTCGATGTGGAAGAAGTAACGGCCGATGCCGTCGCCGGTGGGCCGGGACTCGATGCGGGTGAGGCTGACCCCGCGCACGGCGAACTCGAAGAGGATCTCCAGCAGGGCCCCGGGGTGGTCGTCGGCGATGAAGGCGACCAGGGTGGTGCGGTCGGCGCCGGAGGGCGGCGGGAGGGGGCCGGGGCGACGCACGACGACGAAGCGGGTGACCGTGTCGGGCCGGTCGCCGATGCCCGTGGCCAGGGCCCGCAGGCCGTAGTGCTCACCGGCGATGGGCGCGGCGATCGCGGCGTCGTAGTGGGAGGTCGGGTCGGAGACCGCCATGGCCGCCGCGGCGGTGGAGGCGGCGGTGAAGACCTCGGCGCGGGGCAGCGTCCCGGCGAGGAACCCCCGGCACTGGGCGTGGGCGTGCGGGTGGGTGACGACGCGCTTGACGTCCTCCAGCTCGGTCTCGGGCCGGGCGAGCAGCGCGAACGACACCGGCAGCAGCACCTCGCCGTGGATCAGCAGCGGCTCCCCGGCGGCGAGCTCGTCGAGGGTGGCGTTGACCGCGCCCTCGACGGAGTTCTCCAGGGGGACGACCGCCCCGTCGGCCTCGCCCCGCCGTACGGCGTCGAAGGCCGCGCCGACCGTCGCGCACGGGATGCGCGGGGCGTCGGGCGCGAACGACCGGAGGGCCGCCTCGGTGAAGGTGCCTTCGGGTCCGAGGTAGGCGAGGGTAGACATGGGGTCCAGGTTACGAGATTCACGCGTTCGCGGCGCCGACATCCGGACCCTGCCCCAGCCGCGCCGCGCGCACGACGTGCTCCTCCTCGGGCGACAGCGGCTGCACGCCCTCGCCGCCCACGATCGGCCGGACGTAGGTGCGCGTCTCGGAGCGGCCGTTGATGGACGTCAGGACGATGCCGTCGCCCATGCCGTTGAGCATCGCGACGGAGAACGAGAGCCGCCCGGTCATCTCCGCGAGCGCGTCGTAGCGCGACACGGCGACGTCGCGGATGGCCCGGGGGTCCACCGTGCCCTCGGCGGCCGAATGGCGCGCGAGCATGGCGAGGGCGTCGGCGACCACGCGCCGGGCCTTGTTGTAGGCGAGCAACCCGGCGAACAGACCCGCTAGACCGGCCACTAGGGCCACGCTCGTAAGCAACACCTAACAAAGCGTAGTCATTGGTCGGACCGGGCGCTGATACCGGGGCCGACTAATCCGGGCCGATTCCGCCGGATTCCGTCACTCCCGCGCCGAGCCCGCGGGGCCGACCGCCACCTCCGGCCGCCGCCCGCGCAGCCACACCGCGAGTATCCACACCAGCGCCAGGGCCCCGAGGCCGTACCCGTCCTGGACGATCTTTCCGGGCACGACGAGCCAGGGCGTGTCGCGTGCCATGGTCAGCAGGCTCACGCCGTACCAGGGGACGGGGACGGTGTAGAAGACGGCGACGGCGGCGGCCATGAGCAGGCGGGCGCGGTCGCGGCCCTCGCCGGCCAGGGCGCCGAGCGCGAGGACGATCCAGGCCAGGTGGTGGATCCAGGCCACCGGCGACAGGAGCACGGCCATCAGCCCGGTCAGCGCGGCCCCGGTGATCTCGTGGCCGTCGAGGGACGCCCTGCGGGCCGCGCGGAAGCCGTACCACGCGACGACGGCCACGAGCGCGAGCCAGATCAGCGTGGACAGGGGCTCGGGCAGGTAGAGGCGGAGCAGCATGCCGCGCATGGACTGGTTGGTGGTGGCCTTGTTGGCGCCCAGCCGCTCGGAGTCGAGCAGCGCGGAGAACCAGAAGTCGGCGGCGTCGCCCGGGATGATCGCGAACGGCAGCAGCGTGAGCGCGGCGGTGGTGGCGGCGGCCACCACCGCGGCCCTGCGGCGGCCGGATATCCACAGGTAGATCAGGAACACGCCGGGGGTGAGCTTGACCGCCGTCGCGATGCCGATGAGCAGGCCCCGCGGCCAGCGGGGGTTGCGGGCGGCGCAGTCGGCCAGGCACAGCGCGACGAGGATGACGTCGACCTGGCCGAACCTCGTCTGGTCGCGGATCGGCATGAGGTACGCCGTGGCGGCCACGAGCGCGCCGCACGCGACGGGGGCCCAGGCGCCGGCGCGGGGGAGCAGCCGCCGGAAGGAGTAGGCCACGGTGACGGCCAGGGTCAGGTAGATCAGCGCGATCCAGACCCACTGCGCGACCGGCCAGGACATGAGCGCGAGCGGTACGGCCAGCAGCGCGGCGATCGGCGGGTAGGTGAACGGCAGCAGTTGCGGCGCGGGCGTGAACGCGTCGTAGACCGGCCGCCCGGTGAGCGCCATCTCGCCGCCCAGGCGGTAGACCTCCAGGTCCACGAGGCGCTGGTCGTCCGGGTTGGTCGTCCAGTAGATCACCAGCGGGGCGACCGCGGCCACCGCCAGCAGCACGCCCGGCAGCCACCGCGTGAGAAGCGCGCGGGTGGTTCGCACCGATCTCCCTCCCCCCGTGGTTCCGGTCCCGCTTCCGGCTCGCGGAGAGGCTACCGTGAGCGGATGCCGAGACCAGGTGGGGTGCGCCGAGCTGTGGATGGACTGCTCCGCGTCCTGATCGTGCTGTCCACAGCCTGCACTGGCGTCTTGTCCCTGTCTGGCGGGAGTTCCGCACAAGTTATCCACAACCTGGGGATAACGTCGTGGCATTCTCCACAGGCGCTTCCTTCTCCACAGGGCGCGGTTTCCCCGGTGGGGACGCGTTTTCCACAGTCCGGGCGCGCTCCACAGGGCGCGGGTTTTCCACAGGCCGCTCCACAGGCCGCTCCGGAGGGTTCTCCGGGGACCGCTCCGGGGGGTGTTCCGGGGGGCGCTTCGGGCGGAGTGCTGATCCTCGGCGTGCCGGGACTCCGGTGGGACGACGTCTCGCCCGAAGGCACCCCGAACCTGTGGAGGCTGCTCGCGACCGGCTCCGCGGCCTCCATGAGCACCCGCGCCGTCCCCTCCTCCGGCCACTCGCAGACCTGCCCCGTCGCCGGCTGGCTCACGGTCTCCGCCGGCCAGCGCGCCACCGAGGGCGGGGGGAACTGCCGCCCGCCGGGCCCGGTCAGCCGGGACGGCGCCGGGGCGTCCATCCCCGGGCACGCCGCCCTCGCCGCCGCCAACCGGGCCACCTCCTTCGCCGCGCGGGCCGGCCTGCTGGGCGGGACCGTACGCCGGGCCGGGCTGCGGACGGCCGCCGTCGGGCCGGGCGCCGCGCTGGCCGCCGCCGACGAGAACGGCAGGCTCGACGGATACGCGGACGAGCCCGCCGGGCTGCGCGGCGACTTCCACCTGGTCGTGGCCGAGGCGGACGCCCTCGCCCGCGCCTGGCTCGCCCTGCCCCCCGGCCGCGACCTGACCGCCGCCCAGCGCCGCGACGCCGTACGGCAGGCGGACGCGCGGGCGGGGGAGGTCCTGTCCGCGCTGGGAGCGGGCCGGAAGGTGCTGGTCGCGGGGGTGTCGGACACCTCCACCCTCGCCCACCTCAACCTGGCCCTGGCCACCGGCACCACCGGGACCGCCGGGGCCGCCTCTGGCACCACCGGGACCGCCTCCGGAACCGGGGCGTCCGCTCGCCGCGGCTACCTGACCTCGGCCTCCACCCGGCAGCAGCAGCTCGTCACGCTGACCGACCTGACCGTCACCGCCCTGTCCGCGCTCGGCCTCGACCGTCCCGCCGGGGCCGTGGGCCGCCAGTGGGAGAGCCGCCCCACCCCCGACACCCCCGCCCAGATCGCCGACACGCTCGCCTCGGCCGACCGGGCCAGCCAGGTCATGCGCGAGGTGCGCCGCCCGTTCTTCATCGTCTTCATGGCCGCCCAGCTCCTGTTCTACCTGTTCGCCGCGATCGCCGTACGGCGGGGCGCCCGCCCCGGCAGCGGGCCGCGGGCGCGAGCCGTACGCCGCTGGACGCTGCGGGCGACGACGGCGGTCGCGCTGGTCAGCGGGGCGATCGGGGTCTCGACGTTCCTGGCGCAGCTCGTGCCGTGGTGGCGGTGGGACCGGCCGATGCTGGGCGTGCTCGCGTCGATCCTGGGCTTCGCCGCGCTGATCGCCGCGATCGCGCTCGCCGGGCCCTGGCGGCGGCACGTGCTCGGCCCGCTCACGGCGGTCGCGGCGATCACCGCCGTCGCGCTCGCGATCGACGTGGTGACCGGCTCGCGGCTCCAGGTCAACGCCGTGACCGGGTACGAACCGGTCACCGGTGGGCGTTTCTACGGCTTCAGCAATATCGCCTTCGCCGTGTACGCCACCGGCGTGATCCTCGCGCTGGGCGGCCTGGCGCAGTACGCCGGTCGCCGCGCCGGCATGATCGCGACCGTCGCGCTGGGCGGCCTGGCCGTGGTGATCGACGGCTGGCCCGGCTGGGGCGCGGACTTCGGCGGCGTCCTGTCCTTCGTCCCCGGCGTCGCCATCCTCGCGGTCATGCTGGCCGGGCTGCGGCTGTCCGTACGGCTGGCGCTCGCGATCGCCGCGGGCGCGGCCGGGCTCACGCTGCTGGCCGCCTGGCTGGACTGGCTGCGCCCGGCGGACGAGCGCACCCACCTGGGCGCGTTCTTCGACCAGCTCCTCACCGGCGAGGCCGTCGGCGTCCTCGGCCGCAAGCTCGGCGCGATGCTCGGCACGCTGGGCAACGCCGAGCTGACCCTGATCGCCGTCGCGGGCCTGGCGTTCCTGTACCTCGTGCTCGTGCGTCCTTCCGCCCTCGGCGTGAGCGCCCTGGACCGCGCCTACGGGCGCGCGCCCGCCCTGCGCCCGGCGCTGTTCGGCGCGCTGACGACCGCCGTGGCGGGCCTGCTGGTCAACGACTCGGGGATCGCGATCCCCGCGATGGCGCTGACGGTGGCGGTCCCGCTGGTCCTGACGGCGACCGTGGCCGCCTCGCGAGAGCCCACCACACCAGCCCCGCCAGCAGAGCGGTGAGCGCCCACGGCACCACCTGGGATCGCACCACCGTCACCAGCCAGTCCAGCTCGGGCGGCCGCCCCGCCTCCCGCGCGGGCAGGTAGGCCAGCGACAGCAGGCCGGTCCGCGCCACCGCGAACCCGTCGAACCCCGACGCCGGCACCATCGCCAGCAGCGCGAACCCCAGCCCGTCGTACCAGGGCAGCGAGTACGGCGCCGCCAGGAGCCACGCCGACACCACCGCCAGCCCCACCCGCGCCGCCGCCGACCGCGCGTCCTCACCGGTGTCCGGCGGCGCGCCCTCGCCGTACGGCGGCGCCCCGGCGGGCCGTGCCCCGGCGGGGTAGGCGCGGGGCAGCGCGCGCAGCAGCAGCCAGGCGAGCAGCACCGCCACCGCCACCCACGCGAACCTGATCACGTCCCGGGGCAGCCCGAAACCGTGCCGCCGCCCGTCCACGAGCTGCCACGGCACGGCCAGCGACACGAACTCGCTCGCCCGCCGTACCTGGTCCAGGGCGTGCCCGCCCACCAGGGCGTACGCCGCGACGAGCACGACCAGCGCGGAGCCCGCCACGGCCAGCAGCCGGCGGACGTCCCGGCGCAGCGCCCACGCGATCCCCAGCGAGACCAGCCCGACCGGCAGCTTCACCGCCATGCCCAGCCCGACCAGCGCGCCGGACACGACCGGGAGCCGGCCGAACGTCACGACCGCCGCCACCACGAAGACGAGCGCGAGCACGTCCACGTGCGCCCCCGCGACGAGGTGGTACAGCAGCAGCGGATTGGCCGTCCACAGCAGCGCGACCCGGCGCCGCCGCTCCGGATCGGCCCAGAGCCGCCGCAGCAGCCACCCGGTCCCGAGGAACGCCGCCACGTTCGCGACGGACAGCCCGAACACGGTCAGCCGGACCGAGTCGCCGCCGACCAGGCTGGCCAGCGCCTGCACCGCCGTGGCGACCGGCCCGTAGACGCTGGTGGTCCCGCGCCACTCCTCCACGTCGGCGGTCACCGGATCGCCGGGGACCCCCTCGGGCGGCACCGCGTACGGATCCAGCCCGAGCACCGCGATCCTGCCGTACGCCGCGTAACTGAGGTGGTCGGACGAGCCCGAGGGCGGCAGGAACCCCAGCACGACGGCCGAAAGCGCCCCGAACGCCGACAGCCCGCGCGCGTCCCACCCCCGCCGCACCGCGACGAGCCCCGCCGCCAGCCCCCCGGTCCCGGCCAGGATCGCCAGCGCCGCCATCGAGATCACCAGGTACGCCGAGGGCCGCACGTCCAGCGAGTAAGGCGGCTCCCACCCCGCCCCCGCCAGCCGGGGCACCATCGCCGAGGCCCCCAGGCCCCCGATGAGCACGGTGAGCCCGACAGCGACCCCGACGGCCGAGAACGCCACCCGTCCCCACCCACGCCCGCTCACCGCCACCCCCTGCCCTCCCAGACCCACCCGAAGACGCGCCGCGAGAATACGCCACCCAAGCTCCCACCCCCGCGACCCGCCACCCCGAGGAAGCACCCCGAGCAGCGGATCTCACCCCCGCCGACTCCCGCCACCCCGCCCCCCCGGTGATCGTGCACTTTCACGCACACCCTGTGATCAGAACTGCAAGATCAGGCCGAGAGAACGCGAGCCCCGAGGAAGCCCCCCACGAGAGGAGCCCCACGCAAGGGGAGCCCCACGCAAGGGGAGCCCCACGGGGGCAGCGCCACCCAAGGAAGCCCCGCCCAAGGAAGCCTCACGGGAGGAGGCGCTACGCGAGGAAGCGCCACCAGGGAAGACACGGCGCGCGGAAACGCCACCCCAGGAAACGCCACCACGGGAAGCGTCGCCCCCAGAAACGCGGCCCGAGGAAGCGCGGCCCGAGGAAGCGGCTCCCGAGGGGAGCACGCTCGCCCGCGCCGACTCCTCGGCAGCCCGAACCTCGCCGTGATCATGCAGTTTTACGCACACCCTGTGATTAAAACTGCATGATCACGACGAGAGAACGTGAGACGCGAGGGGAGCCCCCGCGAGGCGCCCCCACGCGAGGGAACGCCGCACGGGGGGACGCCGCGCGAGGGAACTCCGCGCGAGGGAACTCCGCGTGGGGAAGAGCCGCGGGGTAGCGCCGTCCGAGGAAGGCGCATGGGGGAAGCGCTCCGTGAGGAGGCGCTCTCGGTGGTTTCGGCGTGCGATCTCTGGTCGGGATCTGGGGGCGGAGTTCGGGACGGGGCGTGGGACTTCAGGGGGTGGGGTGGGGGGGTTTGGCGGAGGGCTTGAGTTTGGCGAGGTTGCGGGCGACGGTGGGCTCGCGGGTGGCCAGGGCCAGGGCCACGTCGCGGAACTGGCGGGCGCGGTGGGCCTGGGCGCGCCAGTCGGTGCCGGTGGCGCGGTGGGACAGGGGGACCTCGACCTCCTGGACGCGCATGCCCTTGCGGAGGAGGTCGATCGTGAGGGCGGTCTCGACGCCGAAGCCGTGCGCCAGGGGGAGCGCCGCGTCGAAGGCCGCGCGGGTCAGGCAGCGCTGGCCGTTCAGCGGCTGGGCGGCCTCCCAGCCGGTGGCGCGGCGGATGCCGTCGCGCGACAGCCGTACGACGAAGCCGTGACCGCCCAGTTTGGGGCGGTCCGCGGGGAAGAGGGCGATGGTCATGTCGGCCTCGCCAGCGCGCACGGGCTCGATGAGGGGAGCCGCGGCCTTGGCGGACTCGCCCAGGTCGGCGTCCAGGAACAGCAGGTGGCGCGGGCGGTCGCGGCCCTCGTCGAGCAGGCGCACGGCCTCCGCGCCGCTCTCCATGGCGGCGGCCTTGCCCTTGTTGCGGCTGTGCCGGATCACGCGCGCCCCGGCCGCGCGGGCGGCCTCGCCGGTGGCGTCGTCCGAGCCGTCGTCGACGACGACGACCAGATCGACTCCGGGCAGCGATCGCGCCGCGGACACCGTCGCGGTGACGCGGTCGGCCTCGTCCTTGGCGGGGATGATTACGGCGATGTCGCCAGCGGAGTCCATGTCAAGTGATGGTAACGGCCACACGCGCCCCTCAGGGCTGGGACAACTCCGCGGGCAGCTCGTCGTGGACGATGAACACCGAGTCCAGGCCGGTGACCTGGAGGATCTTGCGTACGGCGGGGCGGGGCGAGGCCACCTCCAGCACCCCTCCGGCCTCCTTGAGCCGTTTCAGGGCGGAGAGCAGGACGTTCATCCCCGTCGAGTCGCAGAACTCGACCCCGGCCATGTCGATGACGACACGGTCGGGTCGTTCGGCGAGCAGCCGGGTGAACTCCGCCTGGAGACGGGGTGCGGTATATAGGTCGATTTCTCCGGATACAGCGATGATCGTGTTGCCGGCATGAGACCGAGTCGAGACCTTGAGCTCCACGCGGGCACAGTAACGCGCGAAGAGGCCTCAAGGCCACGTCCTTGCCGTGATGCGTGCTTTCTCACTTCTTCATCCACAAGATCGACAAGGGGATGGGGCGTTTGGGCAACGGGATAACACTGGGTATGCGAATCTTGACCCAGAGCAAGCCCCGCCTGGAGCGCCGGGCGCGACGCCTGTCGTTTCCCTGCACACCCCCGGCGGGATGTTGGGCCGGCCCGGGGACAAGGCGCGCGACTCCCCGGTCCGGCCCCGCGACGCCGTACGGCTGATCGGACGCCCGGGAGGCAGGCGTGGACGACCGACGACACGGGGGCCGACTGGAGAGCATGAACACCGAAGAGCCCGGCGATCCGGAGCGCGACCGGCTGCGTGAGCGGCTGGAGGCGGTCCTCGTCAACACGGAGAAGGCGGCGCCCTGGGGCGCCGAGACGCGACGATTACAGGGATTGATAAATCGGGAGGGATACGTCCAGGTATCGGCGAAACTCGCCAGAGAAGACCTGTTGTTCCTCTCAACGGCACGCGAGGAGCTGCTCGCGCTGGCCTCGCTCGGGCTGCGCCTGCTCGAGCTCCACCGGCCGCGCGACGCGGGCGGGATCACCAGTGACACACGCAATCCGATCCTGCGCTGCCGGAGCTGCATGTGGCGCTGGCCGTGCCCGACCTACCGCGCGATCCGCGAGTGCTTCGGCGACCGGACTCCTTACGGATCGGGAACCGGCACGGCCTGAACGCGCGCCGGCGCCTCCGGCTACCTAGGCTCGAACCGTGAAAGTGCTCGTTACCGGGGCCGCCGGATTCATCGGCGGCCACCTCGCCGGGCACCTCGTCGCAAGAGGTCACGAGGTGCTCGGCCTGGACTCGCTCCACCCCGCGGCCCACCCCGCCGCGCCCCGCCACCTCCCGCGCGAGCTGGACCTTCGCGTCGGCGACGTGCGCGACCAGCGCCTGCTCGACGAGCTCCTGGACGGCGTGGACGCGGTGTTCCACGAGGCCGCGATGGTCGGCCTCGGCCTCGACGTGACCGAACTCCCGGCGTACGCCTCGGCGAACACCCTCGGCACCGCCACCCTGCTGGCCGCGATGGCCCGCCGGGGCGTGCCGCGCCTCATCCTGGCCTCCTCGGTCGTGGTGTACGGCGAGGGCTCCTACGACTGCTCCGAGCACGGGCGCGTGCGGCCGGGGGCGCGCGACGTCGGGGACCTGTCGCGGGGCGTGTTCGAGCCACGCTGCCCGCGGTGCGAGGAGGCGCTGCGCCCGGCCCCGATCGACGAGGACGCCGCGCTCGAGCCCCGCAACGGGTACGCCGCGAGCAAGGTCGCGCAGGAGCACCTGGCCGGCGTCTGGGCCCGCGAGACCGGGGGCACGGCCGTCGCACTGCGCTATCACAACGTCTACGGGCCCCACATGCCCCGCGACACGCCGTACGCCGGGGTGGTGGCGACCTTCCGCGACGCCCTCACGGCCGGGCGCGCGCCGCGCGTCTACGAGGACGGCGCGCAGATGCGGGACTTCGTCCACGTGTACGACGTGGCGGCGGCGAACCTGTGCGCCCTGGACGGCGGCGCCGAGGGCAGGCTCACGCCGTACAACATCGCCAGCGGGGAACCCCACACGGTGGCCGACGTCGCGCGGGCCCTCGCGGCGGCCACGGGCGGCCCGGCCCCTCTGATCACCGGGGCGTTCCGGCTCGGCGACGCGCGGCACATCGTGGCCTCCCCGGCCCGCGCCACGCACGACCTGGGCTTTCGCCCGACGGTGGGCTTCCACGAGGGCATGCGCGACTTCATCGCCACCCTCGGCCCCCGCGACGACGACCTCCCCCTCGGCATCACCGACTAGCCCGCGCTCCTTCCCCGAACCGGGCCGGACGGTCCCGTCGTACGGCGGGCCACGCCGCGGCGTCATGCCGTACGGCGAGGCGTCCGGGGCGTCACGCCGTACCCGCGGCCAGGGGCGAGCCGTCATGCCGTACGGCGGGCGGGCGCGGGCGTCGCGCCGTACGGCGACGCGCGGCGCGGCGCGGCGCGGGCGCGGTGCGGGCGCGGGGCAGGCGCGGTGCGGGCGCGGGGCGGGCGCGGCGCGGGTCAGGCGCGGCGCGGGTCAGGCGGAGCGGGGGAGCTGGATGGTGAAGGCGCAGCCGGGGCCGGTGTTGGTGACGCCGATGACGCCGTCGTGGGCCTCGACGATGCCCCGGGCGATCGCGAGGCCGAGGCCGGCGCCGCCGCCGGGGGTGCGGGCGGCCTCGCCGCGGAAGGCGACGTCGAAGACCCTCGGCAGATCCTCCTCCGGGATCCCGCCGCAGGAGTCGGCGACGGTCACGGTCACCGTCTCGCCCCGGGCCGTGGCCGAGACCGTGACCGCGGCGTCGTCGGGGGTGTGGCGCACCGCGTTGACGACGAGGTTGCGCAGGGCCCGGCCCAGTTCGGCGGCGTCGACCTCGACGGGGAGGGCGGGCTCGGCCGAGCCGGTCAGGCGCACTCCCTTGGCCCGCGCGAGCGGCTCGACGCCGGCGAGGGTGTCGGCGAGGAGGTCGTCGAGGCCGACGCGGCTGCGCGAGAGGCGGAGCGCCCCGGCGTGGATGCGGGAGAGCTCGAAGAGGTCGTCCACCATGGCGGCCAGCCGGTCGGCCTCCTGGCGGATCTGGGAGTGGTAGCGCGTGACCGTCTCGGGGTCGGCGGCGACGCCGTCCTCCAGCGCCTCGGCCATGGCGCGCAGGCCCGCGAGGGGGGTGCGCAGGTCGTGGCTCACCCAGGCGACCAGCTCGCGGCGGCTGCTCTCCAGCGCCCGCTCGCGGGAGCGCGCCTCGCCGAGCCGTTCGTACGTCACCGCGAACGCGTCCGACAGGGCGGCCAGCTCGCCGGGCAGCGTGCCCCCGGGCGGGACGAAGCCGCCGTCCGGCACGTCGCGCACGGCCGCGAGCAGGCGGCGGTTGGCGGCCACGATCTTGCGGCCGAGCGCCGCGGAGACGGCCGCGCCGACGAGCCCCGCGGCGACGGTCACGGTGAGGACGAGATCCCTCGCGTGCCCCTCGACGATCATCTCGAACGTGATCCACAGGATTCCGGCCTGCATGGACACGACCGTGACGACCGCGACGACCCACAGCATGTGGGCGATCGAGCGGTGCCGGGTGGCGCGCAGGAGGGCGAGGCCCAGCCCGAGCCCGATCCCGCCGACCCCGCAGGCGACGAAGACGATCCACAGGATCTCCCCGAGGGGCATCGGCATCAGTCGTCGTCCTCCGGTTCGTACCGGTAGCCGACACCCCATACCGTGACGATCCGCGCGGGGGCGGTCGGGTCCTTCTCGATCTTCTCGCGCAGCCGCCTGACGTGGACGGTGACCGTGGAGGAGTCGCCGAAGGACCAGCCCCAGACCTGCTCCAGCAGCGCGTTCCGGCTGAACGCCTGTCTCGGGTTGCGCATGAGGAACGCCAGCAGGTCGAACTCCCGCGCGGTGAGCGAGATCTCCTCCGCGCCGAGCCGTACCTCGTGCGCCCCCACGTCCACCAGGAGGTTCCCGTCGCGCAGCACCCCGGTGCCGCCGGTGACCATGGCCCCGCGGGCGCGCCGCAGCACCGACTGCACGCGCAGGGCCAGCTCGCGCGGGCTGAACGGCTTGGTGACGTAGTCGTCGGCGCCGGTCTCCAGCCCGACCACGCGGTCGATCTCCTCGCCCAGGGCGGTCAGCATGATCACCGGAACGGGCCAGCGCTCCCGCAGCTTGCGGCACACCTGCAGGCCGTCCACCCCGGGCAGCATCAGGTCGAGGACGAGCAGGTCGGGCGGGCTGGCCAGGGCCCGCCGCAGCGCCTCGGCCCCGTCGCCCACGGACTCGACCCGGTGCCCGTCGCGTTCGAGGTACCGCGTCACCACCTCGGCCACCGTCGGATCGTCCTCGACCACGAGAATCCTGGCCGCGGAGCCGCCACCCATCGCCACCATCCTCCCGGTCCCGCCCGCTCCCGCACGCCCCGGTACGGCGGGCGGCCCTCGGCGGAGCCGGGGACGCCCTGGGGCCCACGGTATGCCCTGAAAGCGGCCCGATCGCCGCCTCGTCATGACTCCGTAAGATTCGCCCGCTTCCGGGCACCACAGGGGATCGCGGCGGAAGGACGGCGCGGGCGACGACTCCGGAGGCCGGGCTCCCAGCGGACGAGGACCGGAGACGGGGACCGGAGACGAGGACCGGGGACGGGCCGACCGGGAAGAGACGGAGAGACGATCTTGGGGTCGCGGGGCGGGGGCCGGGGGCGTACGGTGGCGGGATGGGTCGGAAAATCCTCATGATTCTGGGCGTCCTGCTCGCGGTCTACGTGTTCTTCGGGATGCTGGGGTGGGTCTTCACGGCGTTGAAGTTCCTGCTCATGCTGGGCCTCGTCGCCGTCGTGGTCGCCGTGGTGGTGATCGCCGTGGCGAAGTCGAAGAAGCTCTGACCCCTCGCCGATAATGGGGGGATGAACAACGTCCCGGCCGTGCCCGCGGCAGCCGTACCCGACGACGCCTACCTGCTCGACGTCCGCGAGCCCGACGAGTGGGCGGCGGGCCACGCGGGGAGCGCGGTGCACATCCCGATGGGCGAGCTGAACGCGCGGGCCGGGGAGATCCCCCAGGACCGGGACGTCTACGTGATCTGCCGGTCCGGCGCGCGCTCGGCCGCCGTGACCGCCGCGCTGAACAACGCGGGCTGGAAGGCCGTCAACGTCGGCGACGGCATGCAGGGCTGGGCGTCGGCGGGCCGTGAGATGGAGAGCGAAGGCGGGAACGCCCCCTTCGTCGCCTGACACCCGCTTCGTAGCCTGACGCCCGCTTCGCCGTCCGGCGTCCCCTTCATCGCCTGACGCCCTCTTCGCCGTCCGGCGTCCCCTTCGCCGCCCGAGGTGGCGCGCCGGGCTATGAGAGGATCTTGATCGCGCTCTCCTGGTTCAGGCCCAGCCGGTCCTGGAGGGTGAGGTTGAGGAACATGAACGCCTCCAGCTCGCGCGCCCTCCGCAGCGGGCCGGCGTCGATGGGGCGCATGCCGCCCGACTCCACCAGGTCGGCGACCATCTCCTTGGCCCTCGTGTCGTCGCCGGCCAGGAAGACGTCCAGCGGCCTGCCCGCCACCTCGCCCGTCTCCAGCGTCTTGGCGAAGGTGGTGTTGAACGCCTTCACCACCCGCGCGCCCGGGCTCGCGGCGGCCATCTCCTCGGCGGCGGACGTCCCCGGGGGCGTCCGGAGCCCGTCCATCGTGGTGAAGTCCACGGGGTTGCTGATGTCCACGACCACCGCGCCGTTCACCAGGTCGCCGAGCCCGGCCACGTAGTCGCGGCCCGCCGGATACGGCGTCGCGACCACCACCAGGTCCGCGTCGCCCAGGTCCGCGACGGCCTGGACCTGCGCGATCGCCGCGTGCGGCGCCAGCTCCGCCGCGAGCCGCTCGGCCCGCTCCGGGTCGTCGTCCAGCAGGTGCACCTCGTGCCCTCCGGCCAGCGCCCGCGTCCCGATGCCCCGCGCCATCCTGCCGGCGCCCTTGATAGCGACGATCACCACGCACCCCCCCGAACGTCCGTACCTCCGCTCGCGTACCCAGAACACCCGCCCCGACCCCCGCCCCTCGCGATCGCCTCGCCGGCGCCGTGCCGTACGGCGGGCAGGGGGGTGTGGTCACGTATCCGGACGATGGGGCATCATTGGGCCACAACCTTCACAACCACCGCGGGAGTCCGGGGCAACCGGGCTGAGAGGGCAGCTACCGCCGCTGCCGACCGCAGAACCTGTCCGGGTAATGCCGGCGTAGGGAGCGTGCGATGACCGCTGTCGTCGAAAAGTCCCAGCATGCCGAGGTTCCGCTGACGCTGGCGGAGGCTCCGCCGAAGACGCTCGGGGTGCTGGACCAAGGGGCCTTCTGGGCGAACCTCGGGGTCAGCCTGCTGGGGTTCTCCGGGGCCGTGTCGCTGATCGCGCCGAGCACGTCGCTGCCGGCGCTCACGTTCGCCGCCGCGATCGCCGCCGCGGTCGTGGGCAGCCTGATCGGGACGGCCATGGTGGGCCTCGCGGCGGTGCCCGGGGCGCGGACCGGAGCGCCGTCGATGGTGCTGCTGCGGGGGCTCTTCGGGGCCCGGCTGTCGTACGTGCCGACCGTGCTGAACATCGTGCAGATGCTCGGCTGGGGCACGTTCGAGCTGGTCGTCATCGCGGGCGGGGCCGAGGCGATCTTCGGGGACGCGCTTCCCCGGTGGGCCTGGGTCGTGCTCGCGGGCGTGATCACCACGGCGCTGACCATCCGCCCGCTGGGGGCCGTGCGCATCCTGCGGCGGTACGTCACGGCCGGCGTGGTCGTCGCCATGGTCGTGCTGTCGATCGCGGTCTTCTCCCGGGGGCCGTCGCTGCCCACCGGGTCGTGGACCGGGTTCCCGGCGGCCGTGGACTACGTGATCGCGCTGTCGGTGTCGTGGGTGCCGGTCGCGGCGGACTACGCGCGGCACTCGCGGTCGAGCCGGGCCGCCTTCGCCGGGGCCGTCGGCGGGTACACGATCGCGCAGGTCGCGTGCCTGGTCCTGGGCGTCGGGGCGCTCGCGCTCGTCGGCAACGACGCGAACAAGGTGTGGGACCCGTTCGTGACGCCGCTCTGGCTGGGGATCTTCTTCGGCGTCCTGGTGCTGCGCGAGGTGGACCAGTCGTTCGCCAACGTCTACTCCGCCGCCGTGTCCGTGCAGAACCTGCGCCCGCTCGCCGACCGCCGCGTCCTGTCGGTCGTCATCGGCTTGATCACCACGGTCCTGGCGATCACCGTCACGCTGGACGACTACATGGCGTTCCTCGCCATGATCGGCTCGGTGTTCGTCCCGATGTTCGCGGTGCTGGTCGTGGACTACTTCCTGCTCAGCGGCCGCACCCGCTGGAACACCTCGGCGACGGCCCCGTCCCGCCCGCTGATGCTCCTGCCGTGGCTGCTGGGCTTCGCGGCGTACTGGCTCATCACGCCGCCCTCCGCGATCTCCTGGTGGGCCTCCGTCTGGAACGGCGCGCGCGACCTCATCGGCTTCACCCCGCGGCCCTGGATGAGCGCGGCCCTGGCCGCGTTCCTGGTCGCGGGCCTGGTGACCCTTCTCCTCGCCCCCTTCCGCCGGGCCTCCGCCGGCTCGGTGAAGGAGGACTGAGCCGCGGGCTCGATGTCACGGGCGGCCCGGCGGACCCCGGGCCGCCCTGGGTCATGCGATCTCCGAGACGGCGCCGACCCGCGCCGGGGAGGGGAGGGAAGGAAATCTCGCGAGCCGCCCTCCCGGGCGAGTCGCGCGGAGCGTCCGGGGAGGGGCCGGCGGGGCTAGCGGGCCGATTCGAGGGCCAGGAGGCGCTGCTTGGCCTCGGGACCGCCGGCGTAGGCGCCCGGGTTGTCCGGGGACTCGACGGCCCGGTGGCAGGGGACCAGGAGGCAGACCGGGTTGGCCGTGACGGCGTTGGTCACCGCGCGTACGGCCTGGGGGCGGCCCAGGCGGGCGGCGACGTCGGCGAACGTCTGCGTGGCGCCGTACGGGATGGCGGCCAGCGACTGCAGGACGGCCCGGCTGAAGGAGGAGGCCAGGCGGAGGTCGATGGGGGAGGAGAAGGTGCGGAGGCGGCCGGCGAAGTAGGCGTCGAGTTCGCGGCGGACCGGGTCGATGCGGCGCGGGTCGGGGCCGATGAAGGAGCCGACCTCGCGGACCAGGCGCTCGAAGACGACGTTCTCGTCCTCGTAACTGCAGGCCACGACGCCGCGGTTGGTCACGGCGACCACGAGCACGCCCACGGGCGTCTCGGCCGTCCCGAACGCGGTGTCGGGGGCCGACTCCGGCTGGTAGCCGGGAGCGGTGACCCTCAGGAGGGCCTCAAGGTCGCCGGATGACATGCTGCTTACCCTTTCATGTCCGGCGCTCGCGCGCGTCAACGGATGTCCGAAAAAGGACATGATCAAGATTCGTGAAGGGGCACGATTAGGGCTGTGGACCGCACCCTCGACCTCCACGTGGAGCAGGCGGTCGTCGCTAGCGCGGCGAACGCGGTCGTCGCCGTCGGCGACGACCTCACGGTGCTGGTCTGGAATCCCGCGGCGGAGCGGCTGTTCGGCTGGTCCGCCGGCGAGGTACGCGGCCGCCGCCTGCCGATCGTGCCCACAGAGCTGATGGCCGAGCGCAGCGCGGTGCTCGAACGCGTCCGCGCGGGCGGGTCGGTCTCGCTGCGCACCCGGCGGCTGCGCCGCGACGGCACGCTGCTGGACGTGCGCGTGGACACGAGCGCGCTGCTCGGCGCGGCGGGCGAGCAGATGGGCTGGGTGAGCGTCTACCACACGGTCGCGGAGGAGGAGGTCGCCGGCCACCGCATGGCCGAGCGCGCCCGCCTGGTGAGCCGCCTGAACGACGTGGTGGGCGACATCAACTCCGCGCTCAACCTGCCCGCCGTGCTCGACCGCATCGCCGCCAGCCTGACCGAGCTGACCGGGGCGGACGCGGGCGGCTTCGTGCAGATCGAGGGGGACCGGCTGCGCCTGGTCGGCGCGCACCGCATGCCCGAGCCGCTGCGCGGGGCCACGGCGTCGCTGCACGGCAGCCTGGTCGGCGAGCTGCTGCGCACCGGCAAGCCGGTCATGCTCGCGACCCACGACAACGCGCCGCTGGACGAGCTGATCTGGTCGCAGCTCCCCGGCCTGCACACGATCGCGCTGGGCCTGACCACCGTGGGCGGGCGGCCGTACGGCGCGCTCTACGCCCTCTTCGCCAAGGGCCGCGTGGGCCACGTCGAGCTGGAGCTGCTGGAGCTGCTCGCCGCCCACGCGGGCATCGCGGTCCGCAACGCCATGGCCTACCAGGAGGCCGTGCGCCAGCGCGCGCACGAGCGGGCGGTGTTCGACGCCAGCGCGGACGGCATCGCCGTACTCGACGACGCGGGCCTGGTGCGCCAGTGGAACCCGGCGGCGCGGGAGCTGACGGGGCTGGCGCGGACCGACGTGCTCGGGCACCCGCCGCCGTTCCCGCTGCCCGCGCCGGGGGAGAAGCTGACCTGCCAGCTCGCGAACGGGCGGTGGCTGGACGTCCTGCGCGCGGAGATCGAGGAGACCGGGGAGACGGTCGTGGACTTCCGCGACGTGACCCGGGCCAAGGAGCTGGAGGAGGCCAAGGACCTGTTCCTGGCCACGACCTCCCACGAGCTGCGCACGCCGATCACCGTGGTCCGGGGCTTCGCGAGCACGCTGGCCGCCCGCTGGGACATGCTCACCGACGCCGAGCGGCGGGACGCGGTGCGCACGATCGCCGACCGGGCCGGGGCGCTGTCGCGGCTGGTGGAGCACCTGCTGCTGGGGTCGCGGGCGGGCACGGGCGAGCTGGCGGTGGCCGACGGGCCGTTCGACGTGTCGCGGCTGCTGCACGAGGTGACGGCGGGCCTGCCGGCGCTGTCGGACCGGCATCGGGTGGAGCTGCGGGTCGAGCCGGGGCTGCCGCTGGCGCGCGGGGACAACCTGGCGACGGACGTGATCCTCGGCCAGTTGCTGGAGAACTCCCTGAAGTACTCCCCCGACGGCGGCCTGATCGGGATCAGCGCGTGGGCGGAGAACGGGTCCGTCGTGGTGGACGTGGAGGACGAGGGCATCGGCATCGCGGCGGCGGACCGGGAGCGCGTCTTCGAGCGGTTCACGCAGGGTGAGGCGGGTGACCGGCGGCGGTTCGGCGGGGTCGGACTGGGCCTCTACATCGTGCGGAGCCTGGCCCGGGCGCAGGGCGGGGACGTCACCGCGCACGCTCGCGAGAAGGCGGGCACACGGATGCGCTTGGTACTGCGTCAAGCAGGGAACGATCTGACCCGTGAGGTGCGGGAGGCCTGAGCACTGGTGTTTCATGACACCATAAATTGGGCATTTCGGACCATGTGGACTGGAGTTACCGACGGGGTCGCCGCGCAGGGAGGTGAGGGCGTCGAGCGTCATGCTGCTGCCCCACGTGCCGTCCAGCGTCGCCGTCGCTCGTCGACGGCTCACCGCTGATCTCGCGGCTCAGGGGCACTGCGAAGCGGCCGTGGACGACGCGGTGCTCGTGGTGAGCGAACTGCTGAGCAACGCGCTGCGCCACGCGCGCCCACTTCCATCCGGGCAGGTCAAGGTGGCCTGGACCTGCACCGGTGACCGGGTGAGGGTGGCTGTGAGCGACGGGGGCGCGGCCACGGAGCCTCGGGCGAGACGTCCGGGGCTCTCTTCGTTGGGGGGCCGGGGGCTGGACATCGTCGAGCATCTGTCCGAAAGCTGGGGGGTGGCCCACGAAGGGCCGATCACGACGGTCTGGGCCGAGGTGGCGGCGGTCGACTCGCCCGACCGGCCCGCCCCGAACGGGGTCTCCGCCATGACCGAAATAGCCCGGGCCGCCGAAGAGCTCGCCGAGCACTGACGCGCCTCGACGCGCCGTCCGTACGGCGGGCCGCCGCGCCCTCGGAGAAGCCCGCGAGAAGCCCGTGAGAAGCCCCCGGGACGCCTGCGAGAAGCCCCCCGGGACGCCTGCGAGAAGCCCCCGGCAAGCCCGCGAGAAGCCCCCGGCAAGCCTGCGGGAAGGCCGTGAGGAGGCCGCGCGAAGGCCGCCGTGAGGCGGCTCGCGGCGAGACCCCCGAGAAGCGCCCGCGAGGGGTCAGGCGGCGGGGTCGCGGCTGATGGGGCAGGACATGCAGCGGGGGCCGCCCCGGCCGCTGCCCAGTTCGCTGCCCGCGATGGGGATGACCTCGATGCCGGCCATCTCCAGCCGGGCGTTGGTCTCGGTGTTCCGCTCGTAGGCGATGCAGCGTCGGGGTTCGATGGCCAGGGTGTTGTTGCCGTCGTCCCACTGCTCGCGCTCGGCCGTCACCGGGTCCAGGCCGGTGTCGATGACCTTGAGGCGGTCGATGTCCATCGCGCGGGCGGCGGCCTCCAGGAACGGCTTGGCGCGGGAGACCCGCGGCTCGCCGCCGGGCCCGGGGGTGACGGTGGTGGCGGTCAGGGAGTAGGCCACGGCGGGGTACATCACCACGGTGTCCACGTCCACCATCGTGCAGATCGTGTCCAGGTGCATCGTCGCCCGCTGCTGCGCGATCGGGACCGCGAGCACGGTGTGGGCGACCTCCTTCTCGAACAGCCGCCGCGCCAGCCGTTCCACCCCGGCGGGCGTCGTGCGCTCGCCGGTGCCCACCGCGACCACGCCGTCGGCGAGCAGCAGCACGTCGCCGCCCTCCAGGTGCTCCAGGCCCGGGTCGTACAGCCGGGGCGTGGCCGAGAAGCGCGGGTGGTAGGTGTAGACGAGCTCGGTGAGCTGGGTCTCGCGGCGGCGGGCGGGCATGGCGAGGCTGGTCACGGCCACGCGCCCGTCCACCCACACGCTGGAGTCGCGCGTGAACAGCAGGTTCGGCACCGGGTGGATCACGAAGTCGTGCCTGCTCATCAGGGAGTACACCAGCCCGGCGCCGGTCTTCAGCTCGTCGTGCGCGAGCCCGGCGATGAGCGTGCGGGTGAGGTCCTCCGGGTGCAGCCCCTCCAGGTGGTCGCACGCGATCGCCCGCAGCCGGTCGCCCAGCCGGGGGTCGTCGAGCACGGTGGTGATGATCTCCTGGCGCGCGTCGTCGTACTCCAGGGTGTCCTGCAGCAGCTCGGCCAGGTAGAGCACCTCGACGTCGTTGTCCCGCAGCGTCTGCGCGAAGGCGTCGTGCTCGTCCCGCGCCCGGTCCACCCAGGGGATCGCGTCGAACAGCAGCTTGTCGTTGTTGCGCGGCGTGAGGCGTTTCAGCTCGTCCCCCGGCCGGTGCAACAAGACCGTCCGCAACCGCCCGACCTCGCTGTCGGCGCCGAGTTCCCGCCTCAAGGCCCTCACCTCCCCCATGCGTCCTTTCATGGACATGCCCTCCCGCGCGCGTTTGATCCGCCCTGTCCGGGAGATCCACCCTGCCCGGGAGCGCGTCCCGCCGTACGGCCCGCGCCCCGCCGCCGGGCCGTACGACGGGCGGGGTCAGGTGGTGGCGTCGCGGAAGGTCGAGATGATCTTGTTGATCTCGTACTCGGGGATGGAGTCGGCGACGCCGCGGTGGGCGTAGATGATGAGGACCACGTTGCCGTCGCCCTCGGCCTTGGGGATGGCCGCCACGTAGACCTGGCCGCGCGGGGGCTCGCACTTCTCGCTCCGGGCGCGCACGGCGGTCGCCGTCACGACGCGGCCCTTGCGGCCGTCCAGCTTGATCGGCTTGGGCGGGCCCAGGGTGACCTGCGGGCGCTCATCGTCCTCGGTCCGGTACGCCGCGTCGGCCCAGAGCCCGGCGAAGAAGCGGGCGACGGCGGCGGAGTCGTTCGAGTCTGCCTCCTGGACCCCCGCGCCGCCGAGCGACCGGTCCTCGCCGCCGCACTTGCCCTTGTAGAGCTTGGCGGCGCCGCTCATGCCGACCAGCGGCTTGCCGTCGGCGTCCTCGAAACCGATGATCGTCGTGGGGGTCCTCACCTGCCAGCGGGACGGGACGTCGTACGCCATCTGGCGCTTGGTGGAGAAGACGGCCTGCCAGCCCGCGACGGTCGGCTTCATCGGGGGCGGCGGGTTCGGGGTCGGGATCGGCGGCGGGCTGCCGGCGGCGGTCGGGCTGGTCGCCGGGCCGGCGGTCTGGGCCGGGGCCGGGGTGTCGATCAACTGCGGGAGGGCCTTGCCCGGGTCCGGGTCCTTGTCGCCGTCGTTGCCGAGCACGACGAAGCCCAGCGCTCCGGCGGTCAGCACCAGCGCGCCGACCAGCGTGAACGCGATGATCATGGCGTTGTTGCGCTCGCGCCGGGGGCGGGTGGTCCCGGGCACGGTCGGCTGGCCCGGCATCTGGTACGGCCCCGCCGCGTACCCGCCGGGCTGCCCAGGTTGACCGGGCTCGCCAGGTTGCCCCGGCTGACCGGGCTGGCCGGGCTGGCCGGGCATGCGATAGCCGCCGCCGTACTGCCCGGTGTTCCCGGTCCGCCCCAGGGGTCCGGTCTGCCCCGGGGTGGGCTGCGGGCCGTACGGCCCTCCGCCGCTCACGCCGTACGGGCCGGTCTGGCCCGAGGGGGGCTGCCCGCCGTACGGACCGGACTGACCGGGCGGGACGCCGTACGGACCGGGCTGGGAGGGGGTGCCCGGCGTGCCGCCCTGCGGGGCGGGTGAGCCGGGGGTGCCGTGCGGGTCTTGTCGCCACTCCATGGTCGGCAAGGTAGCGCAGTGCGGCGATCCGCGGCTTTTACTCGGCGATGACCAGAATCACTTGATGAGCCGGGAGAGGCGGCGGTCGGCGAGGGGCTTGCCGCCGGTCTGGCAGGTGGGGCAGTACTGCAGGGCGGAGTCCGCGAAGGAGACCTCCCTGATCGTGTCGCCGCAGACGTCGCACTTCTCCCCGGCGCGGCCGTGGACGCGCAGGCCGGACTTCTTCTCGGCCTTGAGGTCCTTGGCCGCCAGGCCGCGGCTGCGCTCGACGGCCTCCCGCAGCGTGGTGACGATGGCGTCGTGCAGCACCCGGACCTCGTCCTCGGTGATCTTGTCCGCGATCTTGAACGGGGACATCCTCGCGGCGTGCAGCACCTCGTCGGAGTAGGCGTTGCCGATGCCCGCGATCACCTTCTGGTCCCGGAGGAGGCCCTTGACCTGGGTGCGCCGCCCGCGGAGCAGCCCGGCCAGGGTCTCGGCCGTGAATCCGGGGGCGAGCGGGTCGGGGCCGAGCCCGGCGATGCCCGGGACCTGCTCCGGGTCGTGCACGACGTAGATCGCCAGCCGCTTCTGGGTGCCCGCCTCGGTGAGCTCGAACCCGGCCTCGGGCTCGTCGCCCTCGGGCGCGAGCCGTACGCGCGCGGCCAGGGGGCCCTTGCCCGGGCGGGCGGGGCGCACCGAGCCCAGGTCGGCGCGCCAGCGCAGCCAGCCCCCGCGCGCCAGGTGGGTGATGAGGTGCAGCCCGTCGCAGTCCAGGTCCAGGAACTTGCCGTGCCGCGCGACGCCGGTCACGGTGAGGCCCGCCAGCGCGCTGACGGGCGGGTCCACGGTCTTGAGGGCCTGGAAGGCCACGACGTCCACACCGGCCACGGTGCGTCCCACGGCGTGCGCCCGCAGGAACTCCGCCAGCGACTCGACCTCGGGTAGTTCCGGCATGTCGCCAGGGTAACCGGCGGAAATCGATGCCCCGCGACCCCTGCCGAATCCCGTCCGACCGGTACTAGGTTATGCGCGTGCTGCTTTCAGTGCGCCCCGCGACCGATGACGACCGGTCCTGGATACAAGGGCTCGGCTACATCAGCGATCCCGCGGCGTTCGTCGCCCACCACGGTCTTGAGCGCGTCGGTTTCGCCGTCTACAGCCTCGACGGCGACCACTGCCGGCTCCTGGCCACCCACTCCCGGCTTCCCGGCCTGAGCGTGCCCACCTCCCTGCTGTCGGCGGTGACCGCCCAGGCCCGGTCCAACGGCTGCACCCGGCTCTGGCAGACCCTCACCAACGACAACATCGAGGGGCTGCGCTTCTACCAGGCCCGGGGCTGGGACCTGGCCGCCCTCCACCGCAACACCCACCCCGGCGACCAGAAGGGCCGGGACGCGATCCCCATCCGCCACGAGCTGGAACTCGAAGTCCTCCTCTGAGCGGGGCCGTCCGTGCCTCCAGATCCGGGGGGTCTAGAGCGGGACGTCCCAGAAGGCGAGCTCGTGGGCCATGCCCTCGCGGAAGAGGGCGTGGGAGCGGGCGCGGCCGGCCTCCGTGCCGGGCTCGGACTCGTCGATCATCTGCGCGATGCGCTCGGTGAGGGCGGCGAAGCCGGGGTCGGCGTAGGTGTCGATCCAGCGGCGGTAGCGGGGCTCGTCCGGCGGGTTCTTCGCGAGGATGGCCCCGAGCGTGGAGTAGCCCCACATGCAGGGGTAGAGCGCCGCCAGGCCCTCCGCGTAGTTCTCCGCCGAGCCGAGGAGGAAGGCGGTGTACGCCTCGCAGGGGCCGCCCTTGCGCGCCCCGCCGAGGTCGGCGCCGAACTCGGCGCTCAGGGAGCGGTGCAGCTCCAGCTCGTCGTGATAGGTCGCGTGGGCGAGGTCCACCAGGTCACCGAGGTGCGCGTCGGGGGCCTGCCAGGCGAGGCGGCTGAAGACGCGCACGTAGTCCAGGAGGAACAGGTAGTCCTGTTCGAGCCAGGAGCGGAACACCGGCTCGGGCAGGTCGCCGCGCGCGATGCCGGCGACCGTCGGGTGGGCGAGCTGGGCGTCGAGCAGGGGTCGCCCGATCCGGTGCAGTTCCTCGGAAAGCCTCACGAGTCCGCATTCTCCCGCATTTCCCGCCACCCCTCGCCCCGTGCCCCGGCCTCCCCCTGCCGTACGGCTGCCGCCCGCCGTCCGACAGTGCCCAGGCCGTACGGCGGGGCCCAGGCCGTACGGCGGGCGGCGGGGCTCGGGTCGCGCGGCGGCGGCGGGGCGCGCAGGCGGGGGTCAGGGGCGGAAGGCGGCGGCGTTCTCGCGGGCCCACTGGGCGAAGGTTCGGGCGGGACGGCCGGTGACCTCCTCGACCGTGGGCAGGACTTCGCGGGCCTCCTCCGGCGGGTTCGACCACATCCGGAGGAAGAACTCGATGTCCTCGTCGCCGTAGCCCTCCGCCCGCCAGCGTTCGCGAGCCTGGTCCACCGTGAGCTCGACCAGCTCGATCTCGCGGCCGACCGCCTCGCCGAGGATGCGCAGCTTGTCGCGCATGGTCAGCGCCTCGGGGCCGGTGAGCCAGTACTCCCGGTCGCCGTGGCCGTCCTCGGTGAGCGCCACCGCCGCCACATCCGCGATGTCGGCCTCGTGGATCATCGGGCTGAGGTGCCGGTCCGGCAGCTCGCGCACCACGCCCTCCGCGCGCACCTGGTCCGCCCAGGACAGCGCGTTGGCCATGAACTCCACCGGCGCGAGCCGCGCGAACGGCAGGCCGGCGTCGCGCAGCGCCTTCTCCACCGGCGACTCCTCGACGTCTCCGGCGAGCACGGTGATCCGCCGCACGCCCGCCCCGGCCGCCAGCGAGGCCAGTTCGGGCCCGGTGGTCAGCTCGGCGTAGTCGTCGCCGCCGAAGGTGATCAGGTGCAGCCCGGTCACGCCCTCCAGCGCCGGGGCCACGGTCTCCGGCACGGCGAGGTCGCCGCGGACGACCTCCACGCCCTCCGGGAAGGCGGCGCGGGCGGGGTCGCGGGTCAGCGCCCGGACGTGGTGCCCCGTCCCGGCGAGCCGGGTCACGAGGTGGCGGCCGACGTTCCCGGTGGCGCCCGTCACGAGAATGGTCACGAGTTCTCTCCCGTCGGAAGCGATCTTCGGGGAGGACTCTAGGAACGGGTCAGGACACCTGCCGTCCTAACCGGGCTCAGTTCGTGACCAGCACGTCCTTGGGGACCTCGCGGTCGGCGGCCAGGGCCTCGAACAGCCGCAGCGCCCGTGCCCGGTCCCACTGCACCACCGAGCCGACGCCGGGCAGCGTGGGGGTGCTCGCGACCGGGACCGTGGTCGTGATCGGCCCGTCGCCCATCGCGAACGCCAGCCCGGCCAGGTTGTGGACGTGCGCCGAGCCGTCCAGGCTGACCGCGTCGGCCGCGCTGAACGCCAGCGGGACCGACCGGAACGGGTTGAGCAGCACCCCGGGCGAGGTCGCCTGCGACACGACCGCCGCGAAGAACTGCCGCTGCCGCTTGACCCGGTCCAGGTCGGCGCGGGCGGTGGCGCGCGTGCGGACGTATCCCAGCGCGGTCGGCCCGTCCATGACCTGGCAGCCCTTCTTGAGGTTCAGCCCGGCCTTGGGGTCCTTGATCGACTCCTTGGGGCACAGCTCCACGCCGCCGATCGCGTCCACGATGCCCACGAACCCGGCGAACCCGATCTCCATGTACCGGTCGAGCCGGATCCCCGTCACCGTCTCCACCGTGCGGGCCAGCAGCTTCGGCCCGCCCAAGGTGTAGGCGGCGTTGAGCTTGTTGCGGCCCTTGCCGGGGATCGACACGTAGGAGTCGCGCGGCAGCGACACCAGGGTCGGCCTCCCCGAGCCCTCGGGGATGTGCAGCAGCATCATCGTGTCCGTGCGCTGCCCGGCGGCGCGGCCGGTCGCGAGCTTCTTGCGGTCCTCCGCGCTCAGCCCTTTGCGGCTGTCGGACCCGACCAGCAGCCAGTCCTGCCCGGGCGTCTCCGCCGGGCGGCCGTCGTAGTCGGCCAGCGCGTCGATCCGGTGCAGCTTGGAGTCCAGCGTCACGAACCCGGCGACCCCGAGCACCAGCAGCGCCACGAGCGCGACGAGCAGCCCCCGCCGCACCGTCCGCCCGCTGACGCGCGGCCGCGATCCCCCGGACGACGTACGGCGGGGCGGCCGGAACCCGCCGCCGCCCGAACCCCCCTGGCCTCCCTGGCCCGTACGGCGGCCGCCGCCCCCGGCCGTACGGGGCGTGGCGCCGCCCGGCGCGGCCGCCGAGGTGGTGCGGCGGGGCGGCTCGGGGACGCGGTCGCGGCCGTACTCGCGGGTCGGGGCCTCGGGCGGGGCGCCGTACTCCTCCCTGCGGGGCAGCGGCTTGCGCGTCCCCGACGAGGGGCGACGCGGGACGGAGTCGCGGGGCATGATCTGTGTGCGGTCGTCGGGCGACGGCTCCTCGCCCCGCCTGTCCCCGCGAGTCCAGCCCTCGGGCCAGTCACCCATGCCGCGACCCCCTGTTCTCACGGCGCCGCAGGTCCCCGGCGCCGGCCTCGCTATCACCACGACCGTATGTCGCGTTTAGATAACGCGCCAAACTATCGCCCCGATCCGCTGCCCCGCACCACGTCTGAATACACATTCGGCATGACTCCAGGACCAGGGGAAACATCACGGCTCTCACGATCGTTACGGTTGTAACCCCTACGTCAGGAAGGATGGTCGTGTCCGCTTCGGACCCAGGCGATAGACGCCCGTGCCCCGGCACGGGAACCCCCGCCCGCTTCGGCGCCGCCGGAGGGCGTGGATGAACGCCGCCCTCGGCCTTCTCGCCGTACTCCTCCTCACGGTCCTCACCGGCTACTTCGTCGCCCAGGAGTTCGCCTTCGTCGCGGCCGACCGGTCCGCCCTCCGCCAGCAGGCGGAGGCGGGCGATCAGGCGGCCGCCCGCGCGCTGGCCGTCACCGGCCGCCTCTCCTTCATGCTCTCGGGCGCCCAGCTCGGCATCACCGTGACGACCCTGATCGTCAGCTTCATCGCGCGGCCCGCCGTGGCCGACGTGATCTCCCCCGGCCTGGGAGCGCTCGGCGTGCCGCCGTCCGCCACGGACGCGATCGCGCTGGCCCTGGGCCTGATCATCTCCACGATCCTGGGGATGATCTTCGGTGAGCTGGCGCCGAAGAACCTCGGCATCGCCCGCCCCGAGCCCGTCGCGAAGGCCCTGGCCTCCTCGACGCTCCTCTACCTGAAGATCGCCGGTCCGGTGATCCGGCTGTTCGACTCGGCGGCCACCCGGCTGCTGCGCCGCGTCGGCGTCGAGCCCGTCGAGGAGGTGGAGCACGGAGCCACCCCCGAGGAGCTGGACCGGATCATCGCCGAGTCCGAGCGCGCCGGGGAGCTGCCGCACCACCTGTCCGAGCTGCTCGACCGCGCGCTGGACTTCGGCGACATGACCGCGGAGGACGTCATGGTCCCCCGCCCCGAGGTCGTGTCCCTGCGCGCCCGCTGCCCCGTGGACGAGGCCCTGGCCACGCTCCGCCGTACCGGCCACTCGCGGTACCCCGTGCTCGGTGAGGACTCCGACGACGTGCTCGGCGTGCTCGGCGTCCGCGAGCTGCTCACCTGGGTCGAACGGCCCGGGGCCACGATCGGCGACATCGCCCGCCCGCCGCTGCTGGTGACCGCGACCGCGCCGCTGCCCAGCCTGCTCCAGCAGATGCGCGACGCCGGGGAGGAGTTCGCCTGCGTCATCGACGAGTACGGCGGGCTCGCCGGCGTCGTGACGCTGGAGGACATGGCCGAGGAACTCGTCGGCGAGATCGTGGACGAGAACGACCCCGAGCCCCCCGGCGTCACCGAGCTGCCCGACGGCTCGTGGGTGCTGGCCGGCGTGCTCCGGCTCGACGAGGCCGAGCGCGCCACCGGCGTACGGCTGCCGCGCGGCGAGGGTTACGAGACCGTGGGCGGGCTGGTCCTGGCCCTGCTCGGCCGCCTGCCCGTCGAGGGCGACGAGGTGCGCCTGGAGCTGCCGGCCGAGGACCTGCTCGCCGAGGACCTGGAGCCGGCCGAGGCCGTCCTGACGGTCGCGGCCGTGAACCGGCGCGTGCCCTCGATCCTGCACCTGTCGCTGGCGCAGCCCGTGACGAGCCTGAGCCGCACCTCCCTCGGGAGTGAGCGATGAACATCTGGCTCTCGCTGCTGATCGGCGTGCTGCTGCTGGCCGGGAACGGCTTCTTCGTGGCCGCCGAGTTCGCCCTGGTCTCCGCCCGCCGCCACCGCCTGGAGCAGCTCGCCGCGGGCGGCGGCCGGGTCGTCCGCTCGGCCGCCCGCACGGCCGTGCGCGGCGTGCGCGAGCTGTCGCTCATGCTCGCCGGCGCCCAGCTCGGCATCACGCTGTGCACGCTGGGCCTGGGCGTCGTCGCCGAGCCCGCGATCGCGCACCTGCTGGAGCCGCTGCTGTCGGCGGTCGGCCTCCCGCCCGCGGCGCAGCACCCGATCGCGTTCGTGATCGCGCTGGCGATCGTGACGTTCCTGCATATGGTCGTGGGGGAGATGGCGCCCAAGTCGTGGGCGCTGACCGCCCCCGACCGCGCCGCGCTGTGGCTGGCGCTGCCGTTCCAGGGGTTCCTGGTCGTCATGCGGCCGGTCCTGCGCGTGCTCAACGCCGCCACCAACGGCCTGCTGCGGCTCGTCGGCGTGCACGCGCGCGACGAGCTGGGCGTCAGCCGTACGTCCGGGCAGCTCGCGATCCTGGTCGCCGAGTCCGGGCGGATGGGCCTGCTCGACCGGGAGGAGCACGACCTGCTCACCCGCGCGCTGCGGGTCGAGTCGATGACGGTCGAGCGGGTCATGGTGCCGATCTCCGCCGCCGCCTCGGTGCCCGCCGACGCCGGCACCCCCGAGGTGCTTGAGGCGGCCCGGCGCAGCGGTCACCTGCGGGTGCTGGTCACCGAGGGCGACCGGGTGCTGGGCGTGGTGCACGCGCGCGAGGCCCTGGTGGACCCGGAGTGCTCGCCGAGGGAGGCCGCGCGGTCGCTGCCGCGCCTGCCCTGCTCGATGCCGGTGATCCAGGCGGTCTCCGACCTGCGGGAGGCGCGGTCGCAGCTCGGGCTGGTCGTCCGGCCCGACGGCCGGGTGGTCGGCCTGGTCAGCCTCTCGGACCTGCTGGGCCCGCTGCTCGACACGGCCCCGGCCGCGGCCTGAGAACCCCCGGGCGGCCGTCACGCGCGGCCGCCCGGCCCGCCACCGAGCCTGGAACGGCGCCGCCGAAGCCGGAACCACCTGGCCCTTTCACACGTCGTCAGGACAGGGGCGCGGTTAACGCGCTTCTTACGCGGCATGACGTTCACTGCATCGTGTGGGTAGGGACCCTCGCAGGGGGTGCTTCATGAAGACGCGTACGTTGACAGGGGCAGGACTGGCCGCGGCCGCGGTGATCGCGGTCTCGACGGCCTGCGCGGGGGGCGGCGCCTCGCCTCAGGCCGCGGCGCCGGTGGCGGCCCGCACGACGGCCCCGGCGGCCCCGGCCGCCACCCAGGCCCCGCCGGGCGACGCCGTCGCGCTGGAACGGGCCTATGAGCAGGTCGTGCGCCAGGTGCTGCCCTCTGTCGTGCAGATCAACACCGAGTCCGGCCTCGGCTCCGGCATCGTCCTCGACGGGCAGGGTCACGTCGTGACCAACGCCCACGTGGTCGGCGACTCCCGGACGTTCCAGGTACGGCTGGCCAGCGGCGGCAGGCAGTTCAGCGCCCGCCTCGTCGGGACGTACCCCGGCGGCGACCTCGCGGTGATCCGGGTCGAGGGCGCCTCGCAGCTCCAGCCGGCCCGCTTCGGCGACTCCGGCAGGCTCCGCGTGGGCCAGATCGTGATGGCCATGGGCAACCCGCTCGGCCTGTCGGGCAGCGTCACCAACGGCATCGTCAGCGCCCTGGACCGCACCGTGACCGAGCCGGGCGACCGCAGCGGCCGCCAGGGGGCCACCATGACCGGCATGATCCAGACCTCGGCGCCGATCAACCCCGGCAACAGCGGCGGGGCCCTGGTGAACCTGTCCGGCGAGGTCGTCGGCATGCCGACGCTGGCCGCGCGGGACCCCGAACTCGGCGAGGGCGCCGCGCCCGGGATCGGCTTCGCCATCCCGAGCAACACCATCACCGAGATGGCCCGCCAGCTCATCCAGAACGGCAGGGTCACCGACACCAATCGCGCGGCGCTGAACGTCCGCGTGGTCACGGTCGCCGACCGCTCGGGCCGCCCGGCCGGGGTGAGCATCGCCCAGGTCGAGCCCGGCGGCGCCGCCGAGAAGGCCGGTCTCCGCCCCGGCGACGTCATCCTCGCGGTCAACGACAAGGAGACGCCCACCACGCAGGAGCTCTCCGAGGCCCTGGCCGGGCTCAAGCCGGGCGACACGGCCCGCGTCCAGTACAGCCGCAACGGCCAGGAATCCACCGCGAACGTCCGCCTGGGCGAACTCCCCGGCGACTGACGTCCCGCGCTCCCCGGAGCGTCCACGGCGGCGCTCCGGGGGGACGCGGCCAGGGCTCGCCCCCCGGCCACAGGAGTTACTGCCGTTATTTCCCGCTTTGGGGCGAATCCCATTCTTCGCGGCATTTTTGAATTTCTTACGCTTCTCCGGATGATCTAGGAATTCGCCGCCTTCCATGACTAACCTCGCAGGAGCATCGGGGTGATCACCACGCCGCTCACGGTGATCCAGCATGTCGGGAGGCACATGTGAAGAAGCGGCCAGTTCTCTGGTTCGTCCTGTCCATCGTCACCGCCGGGCTCCTCACCGCTCCCGCGAGCGCCGAGCCCACACCGACGCCCACCTCCGCACCGGCACCCGCCCCCACGTCCGCGACCGCTCCGGCCTCCCCCGAGGAGGCGACGGGGCTCCGGCGGACCCGGCAGGCCACGCTCAACCTCGGCGACGACCCGCAGCAGTGGTCGAAGGCCGCCTCGGTCGGCTTCGACCTGCTCGACGTGGGGCCGTGGGAGGAGCACATCGACGCGCTGCCGGCCGGCGCGCAGGCGCTCATCTGGGCGGGCAACACGCAGTGCTCGGAGTTCCAGTACCCCTGGGAGGAGTTCACCCAGCACGTGGACCGGCTGGCGGCCCACCCGCGCGTCTTCGGCTGGTTCATCTCCGACGAGCCGCTGGTCGCCGAGTGCCCCGAGGTGCTGGGCGAGATCCAGCGCCGCGCCGACTACATCCGGGCCAAGGCTCCGCGCCAGAAGTCCTTCATCGTCGCCGCCGACACGGCGTACGCCCAGGCGGCCCCGGCCAGCTCCCACGTCGACTACGTCGGCATCAACCCCTACCCCTGCCGCCCCTGGCTCCAGCAGTGCGACTTCGGCCTCATCGAGCGCGAGTTCAAGAAGGCCGAGGCGGCGGGCATCCCGCGCGCGGTCATGGTCCCCAAGTACCAGACCTTCGGCCAGGACTGCACCGGCGGTGAGAACGGCTACCGCCTCCCGTCCGAGCGCGACATGATCACGATGCTCCTCATCTGGCACCGCCTGCTCCCGAACCCGGCCTTCGAGATGGCCTACTCCTGGGGCAACCAGCCCGGGGTCTCCTGCCCCACGCTCGTGGACGCGGACGGCACCAACGGCCGCCCCAACCTCCAGCGCATCATGAAGCTCCACGCCCTGTGGCACACCTTCACCGACGGCCGCTCCCTGGAGCAGACCCTCACCAGCCCCCAGAGCTGACAAGACCCACCAGGCTGGCGAACTCCCCAGACTGACGGACTCACCAGGCTGACGGACTCACCAGGCTGACGGACTCACCAGGCTGACGAGTCCGGCAGGACCGGCAGGACCGGCAGACCTACGAGCGACCGCCGATCGGCCGTCCCCGCTCCCGGGGGCGGCGATCGCTCATGCGGACGGGCGGTCCACCGCAGGGCGCCGCTCCTCGCGCTCGCGGCGTTCCCGCTCGGCGCGCGCCCGGGCCGTGGTCATCTCTGCTCCTTCCCGGCTCTGGGCGAGGTCGGCGCGACGGATGACCTGCCGGCGTGTGACGGGGTCTGAGGGGTGGTCGTGGCCGAGAACACCCGAGGGCCACAGGACGCCTTCATCTCCGCTCGCGCTCGCGCCGACGCCGAGCCGCGCCTCCGGCCGGGAGGTTCAGGAAGGTGAACCGGCGTCAGATGACGCCCATGCGCCACGCGAGCCCGCGCAGCTCACGGCCCTCCGCGCGCCGCCGGGCCCGGATCACCAGGTCGGCGACGAGTTCGCGGATCAGCGGCGAGTGATGCACCCGACCGGGCGCAGCCGCGTCTTGCCGTTCTCGACCTGGGACAACCATCCCTTGGACCGCCCGATGAGGTCGACGAGCGTCCCGATCGGGAGCCCCCGGTAGCGGCGGAACATGCGGACGTTCTGACCGATGCGACGAGTCGTCTCGTCGGGCGTGCTGCCGTCAGGCATGGTCCTGCACCTCCTGAACCACGTCGCAGCCTTCAGGCTAGTCCGGCCCTCCCACCCACCGAAGAGCACTTTCGACGTACCGCCCTACCTGTTCCGGACACGTGGCCGCCCACACGCGCTATACGCTCGCGTTCAAGCTCATCGAAGAAGCCGCCCTCACGCCCGAGCAGAGCAGGACGCTGGTGGCGACGGCGGCCGAGGAGTACAAGTGATCAGATGGCGCAAGTCGAGCCACAGCGGTGGCGGCAGCAACTGCGTGGAGATCGCCTCAGTCGAGACAGATCGCCGGGGAGCCGGGCAGGAGGACGGCAACGGCTCGCTCGTCGCGGTGCGCGATTCCAAGGACCCGGCCGGGGCACCCTCCGCTTCTCACTCGATGAGTGGCGTGCCTTCACCCTCGCCGTGAAGGCCGGCGATTTCGACCACCGGGTCTGAGGAAGACCCCGCCGCCGGAGGTGGATGGCCCATGGGGCGGGTCGACTACTACGACGATCCCGGTGCTCCCGAGGCCAACTCCCTCGTGCCCGGGGGGTCGGCGGTGGTGGTGGACGGGCAGGGACGGGTGTTGCTGCATCGGCGGCGGGACAGCGGGCTGTGGGCCCTGCCCGGCGGGGTCATGGACGTAGGGGAGACGATCGCCGAGGCCGTCGCTCGCGAGGTCGCCGAGGAGACGGGGATCTCCGTGGAGATCGTGCGGCTGATCGGTATCTACAGCGATCCCCGACATGTGATCGCCTACGACGACGGCGAGGTGCGCCAGCAGTTCAACATCTGCTTTCTGGCGCGCCCGGTGGGCGGAACCCTTCGTCCCGGCGATGAGGCGAGCGAGGTCCGCTGGCTGCGTCCCGAGGAGACGGCGGCGCTGGACATGCACCCGACCCAGCGCCTGCGTCTCCGTCACTTCGTGGAAGGCCGGACGGACCCCTATATCGGGTGACTCGGCCCCGCCCTACGACCGGCCTCGGGGGCCCGTGACGAGCCACGGCCCCGCCGTACGAGGACATGTCCGGGCACGAGTCGCCGTGGCGTCGGGAAACGGGGGCGTGCCGGGTCAGGGGGTCAGGGAGGGGGCGGGGGTCAGGGCGGCGGCCAGGTGTTCGGCGGCCTTGTGGGCGTCGGCCAGGGAGCGGGCGGCTTCGTCCCTGAACATGGCCAGCTCGGGCTTGACGTCGGCGAGGGTGAACTCGGGGGTGATGATCCGCAGGTCGAGGCCGAGGCGTTCGCCCACCACGTGGCGGAGATAGGGCTCCACGTGATCCCATCCCTCGCGGGGCGCGCCGGGCCGGTAGGAGCCGCCCCGGGCGCTCACGACCACGCCGGTCCGGCCGGCGAACAGGGCCTGGGCCGCGGCGACGCGGGGTTCGTTGAGGACGTGGTCGAGCCAGCTCTTGAACAGGGCGGGGACGCCCCAGTTGTAGAGCGGCACGGCCATCAGCACCACGTCGGCCGCCAGCACCTCGTCGACGAGCTCCGCGCCGACGGCGACGGCGGCCCGCTGCTCGGCCGTGCGCCGGTCGGCCTCGGTGGCGGCGGCGAGGACGTGCTCCAGGGTGAGGTAGGGCAGCGGGTCGGGGTCGAGGCCGCGCACGGTCACCTCATCGTCCGGATGCAGGGCCGTCCACGCGCGCTGGAAGCTGTCGGCGACCGCGTGGGACACCGACGACTCCCGCTGGATGCTCGCGTCGACTCGGAGCAGGTGCATGTCGATTCCTTTCGTGCCAGAGGGGATCGGGGCAGGTCACGAGAACAGGTCGTCCATGGTCAGCCGGTTCCGGGCGAAGACCGGGGCGACGGCGCGCTCCTCCCGGTCGAGGTGGTCCAGCAGGTGATCGGCGAGCCGGTCCAGCGCGGCGGCCAGCCGCTCGCCGCCGTCTCCGGCGAGCGTCTCGGTGGCCGCCTCGACCTCGTCCAGCACGTCGGAGACCTCCGCGTGGTCGCGCTCCAGCCGGTCGAGGGTCGTGGCGAGCTCCGGGGCGTAGCGGCGGAGGGCGGGGAACATGTGGGCGTCCTCCAGCCGGTGATGGTGGTGGACGAGCGCGCAGTAGCGCAGGCACCCGGCCCGCAGCCGCCACAGCGGGCCCGCCGTGCGCAGCTCCCGGACCTCGGCTCGCACCTGGTCGGCCGCGGCGCCCGCCCGGACCGCCCTGGCGAGCTCCTGGCACCGCCGCAGATCGCGGCGGATCCAGTCGTGCACCCACAGCAGCTCGGCCATCAGCGGCGAATCGGCGTGAGCCTCCCGGCTCGGCGTGACCTCGGACATGTGCTTGACTATAGCCAATCATTGAAGTGTGTCAATGATTGAAGGAGTCGGATCGCTTACTTGGGTAGGGTGTGAGACATGGCCGCCGAGAAGCTCCGCACCGAACAGCACGCCGGCGCGATGGGCTGCCTCGGCTTCACGCTGGCGCGCCTCGGGCTCGCCGTGAACGCCCGCATGCAGGCGGCCATGTCGGTGACCGGGCTCAAGCCGCGGCAGTGCCTGGCCCTGCTGCATCTGTCGGAGTCGGGGGCGATGAGCCAGCTCTCCCTGGCCAAGGCCCTCCAGGTCGACCCGAGCGTGCTGGTGTCGATCCTCAACGAGCTGGAGCGCCGGGAGCTGGCCCGCCGCCGCCGCGAGCCGTCGGACCGGCGCAGGCACATCGTGGAGCTGACCGAGCGCGGCCGCGAGGTGGTGTCCGTCGTCGAGCGGTCGGTGTCCGAGGTCGAGCGCGAGCTCTTCGCCGGCCTGAGCCCGGCCGAGCGCGTCCTGCTCACCGACATGCTGAGCCGGATCGCCCCCGACGACCCCGTCGACTGCGAAGAGGACTGACGCCCGCGGAGGGCACGCACGCCCTCCAGACGCGCCTCGCACGTCTCCCGTCCGCTCTGTGGCGGTTCATCCCCCGGCGTACGAGTCCCTGGAAGCACACACGCGCCCTGGCGTCCCGGCTTCTCCAGGTTTATCGAATCTTTACCTTTTGCCGGGCTTGGCCTGCCGTACGAAAGAAAAAGACCCCGGCTCTTGCGAACCGGGGTCTGTTTCGTCACTGTGGGTCTGCCGCTTCCGCGGCGACCCGCCTGTGTGGGCGAGGAGGGATTTGAACCCTCACGTCCTTTCGGACACACGGACCTGAACCGTGCGCGTCTGCCGTTCCGCCACCCGCCCCTGGGTGCCGACAAAGGTTAGCACGAATCCTGCGCCACCTCAGAACCGGGCACGGAGGAACCCGGATACGATCGTCCTAGACGATGCGGAAGGGAGGTACCCGGTGGGAGTCCTGCAACGCTTCGAGCGAAGGCTTGAGGGTCTGGTTGAGGGTGCCTTCGCGCGGGCGTTCAAGTCGGAGCTTCAGCCGGTCGAGGTCGCCAGCGCGGTGCAGCGGGAGATGGACGAACGAGCGGCGATCGTGGCACAGGGCCGCACGCTCGTTCCCAACGACTTCGTGGTGGAACTTTCACTCGCCGACGGTGAGCGGCTTGAGGTCTACGCCGACAGCATCAGCCACGAGCTCGCCAACCTCGCCCGGGAGTACGCCAAGGAGCAGGGTTACTCCTTCGTGGGACCGGTCCGGGTGCGTTTCGAGAACGCCGAGGATCTGACGACCGGGATGTTCCGCATCCGGTCGGGCGTGATCCGCGGCGCCACGGTCGAGCAGGGCGAGGTGCGCCAGCCGCCGAGCGATGTGCCGTCGCCGGGGGGCGGGTTCGCGGGACGCCCGCGGCTCCTGGTCTCCACGGCGGACGATCCGGGCAGCCAGCGCTCGTACGAGATGACCACTCCGGTGACTCTGCTGGGCCGCGGGACCGACTGTGATCTGCGTCTCGTCGACCCCGGGGTCTCACGCCACCACGCCGAGCTGAGGGTGGAAGGCAGCGAGGTGGTCCTCGTCGACCTAGGCTCGACCAATGGCACCTTCGTCAACGGCCAGCCGGTGCGCCGGGTCTCGCTGCACGACGGGACTCGCGTGACGCTTGGCCGCACCACACTGGTTTTCCGGCGCGATTAGGGATAGATACACGGTCCATGTCCGAGCTCACACTGCTGCTGATCCGGCTCGCGTTCCTCGCGGTGCTGTGGTTCTTCGTGATCGCCGCGGTCGGTGTGATCAGGACGGACCTGTTCGGCCCCAAAACCGCCCCGGCCAACACCGCGCGAAAGCCTGCCAAGCAGGCCAAGCCGGCGATGCGGTCACGGCGGGGTGAGCCGCAGAAGCTCGTCGTCACCGGAGGTCCTTTGAACGGCACGACGCTCAACCTCACGGAAACCACGTTGATCACCATCGGCAGGGCGAATGACTCCACCCTGGTGCTCAACGACGACTACGCTTCGACCCGGCATGCCCGGCTCTTCCCACAGGACGGTCAGTGGATCGTGGAGGACCTCGGTTCCACCAACGGCACCTATCTCGACCGCTCGAAAGTGACCCGCCCGACTCCGGTGCCCATCGGCGTACCGATCCGCATCGGCAAGACCGTCATCGAATTGCGCAAATGACAATCGCACTCCGCTACGCAGCCCGCTCCGACGTGGGCCTCCTCCGCGAGGGGAACGAGGACTCCGCGTTCGCCGGGCCGCGCCTGCTCGCCGTCGCCGACGGAATGGGCGGCCACGCCGGCGGCGAGGTGGCCAGCTCGGTCGCCATCGCCGCCATGGCGAGCCTCGACGAGGCGGTCGCCCCCGACGCCGACCTGCTCGGCGCGATCGAGGCCGCCGTCCGCGACGCCAACAGACGGCTCCACGAGATCGTGGCGCGCGAACCCAGCCTCAAGGGCATGGGCACCACCCTGACGGCGATGCTGTGGTCGGGCCGCCGGGTCGCGCTCGTCCACGTCGGCGACTCCCGGGCCTACCTCCTGCGCGGAGGCGAGCTCTACCAGATCACGCACGACCACACGCTGGTCCAGTCGCTGGTGGACGACGGGCGGATCACGGCCGAGGAGGCCGCCACACACCCGCAGCGGTCCATATTGCTGCGCGCCCTCGACGGAAGCGGTGAGGTCGAGCCCGACCTGTCGCTGCGCGAGGCCCAGGTCAACGACCGCTACCTGCTCTGCTCCGACGGCCTGTCCGGGGTGATCAGCCCCGAGACGCTGCACCAGACGCTGAGCACGCTCGAGGACCCCGAGGCCGCCGTACGCCAGCTCATCGACCTGGCCAACCGCGGCGGGGGACCGGACAACATCACCTGCGTCGTGGCCGACGTGATCGAGCTGGGACCGGGCGAGCCGGGGCCGCCGGCCAAAGTGGCCGTCGTCGGCGCCGCGGGCAACAACCGCATGGGCCCGAGCCCGCTGCCGGACACCCCCGCGGGCCGCGCCAGCGCGCTGACCTCCGGGGAGTCCATCGGCTCGCCGCCCGTGGCCGAGGAGGACGAGCCGGAGCCGCCGCGCGCCGAGGACCCTCCCGCGCGGCGCAGGCGTTTATGGCCCGCCGTACTCGTGACGCTGGTGCTGCTGCTGGGCGCGCTGGGCGTGGGCGGGTACTTCGGCTACCAGTACACCCGGGACCAGTTCTTCGTGGGCAAGCACGACAGCGGCGACGGCGCCGTGGTCGCGATATTCCAGGGCATCGACCAGTCGATCTTCGGGTTCGACCTGTTCACCCTGGACAAGGCGACCACGATCTCCTTCGCCGGGCTGCCCGCGACGCAGAAGAAGATGGTCGAGGACGGCATCAGGGCCGACAGCCGCGAGGCCGCCGAGCAGCAGGTGGACAAGCTGCGGGCCTCCTCCGGCGACACCCCGCCGCCGGCCGGCGACGACAGCCCGGACGCCACGGGCAGCCCGACGCCGGACCCGACCACACAGACGCGACCAACGGGGGCGCCTTAGTGTCCGAGCGAAACGAGCGCCGCGCGCGCGGTGAGGTGATCGCGTGACGGCACCGGCGGTTGAGGCCAACCCGGTCCCCATGACGGCCAAGCGTCGGGGGACCCAGTTGTTCATGCTGACGTTCGCCGTCGCGATCGTCATGGCCGCCTACGCCATCGCCGGACTCGGCCAGGACGGCCAGGTCCCCGGCGACATGCTGACGTACGGCCTGGGCCTCGGCGCCCTCATGGCCGTGGCGTACATCGCGCTGGCGAAGTTCGCGCCGTGGGCGGACCCCCTGCTGCTCCCGCTGGTCACCGTGATCAACGGGCTCGGGCTCGTGCTCATCTGGCGCATCGACCACGCGGGCAGGAACGGCGCGTCCGCGCCCACCCAGCTCATGTGGACGGCGCTGGGCATCGTGGTGTTCGCGGTGACCCTGGTCGTGCTGCGCGACCACCGGGTGCTCCAGCGGCTCACCTACACCGCGGGCGCGCTCGGGCTGCTGCTGCTGATCCTGCCGCTGCTGCCGTTCATCGGCAAGGAGATCAACGGCGCGCGCATCTGGATCGGCATCGGCGGCTTCTCGATCCAGCCGGGCGAGTTCGCCAAGCTGGCGCTGGTCGTGTTCTTCGCCGGCTACCTGGTGGCCAAGCGCGACGTCCTGGCCCTGGCCGGGCGGCGGCTGCTGTTCATCGACCTGCCGCGCGCCCGCGACCTGGGCCCGGTCCTGATCACCTGGATCGTCAGCCTCGGCGTCCTGGTGCTCCAGAAGGACCTGGGCTCCTCGCTGCTGCTGTTCGGCACGTTCATCGCGATGCTCTACATCGCCACGCAGCGCACGTCGTGGGTGCTGATCGGGCTGCTGCTGTTCATCGGCGGGGCCTACCTCGCGTCCAAGATCCCGGCCTTCGGGCACGTGGACGCGCGGCTCCAGGTGTGGCTGAACCCCGAGGACCCCGAGCTCTACGACCGGGAGCTCGGCGGCAGCCAGCAGCTCATGCAGGGCCTGTTCGCGTTCGGCACCGGCGGCATCCTCGGCACCGGGCTCGGGGTGGGCAACCCCACGCTGATCCCGCTGTCGTTCTCCGACTTCATCCTGGCGGCGGCCGGCGAGGAGCTGGGCCTGACCGGGATCATGGCCATCATCATGATCTACGCCCTGATCGTGGAGCGCGGGCTGCGCATCTCGATCGCGGCGCGCGACCCGTTCACCAAGCTGCTCGCGGGAGGTCTGGCGTTCATCCTGGCCTGGCAGGTGTTCATCATCGTCGGCGGCGTCACCAACCTGATCCCGCTGACCGGCCTGGTCACCCCGTTCATGTCGCAGGGCGGTTCGGCCCTGCTGTCCAACTGGATCCTGATCGCGCTGCTCGTGCGGATGTCGGACACCGCCCGCCGTCCGCCGCCGCAGGCGATCCAGGACGAGGGGATGACGCAGGTGTTCCAGCGATGAACCGGACCGAGGGGGGGCCGTGAACAAGCCGATCCGGCGCGTGGCGATCGCGTGCCTGCTGATGTTCGGGCTGTTGCTCGTGAACGCCAACTACCTTCAGGCGATCAAGGCCGAGGACCTGCGCAAGGACAGCCGCAACAGCCGCAACTTCTTCGCCCGCTACAAGGTGGACCGGGGGTCCATCACGGCGGGCAACGTCACGCTGGCCGAGTCCAAGGAGGTCGGCGGGGAGTTCAAGTACCAGCGGAACTACCCGCACGGCCCGCTGTACGCCCACGTGACGGGCTTCTTCGGCCCCGAGAACGCCATCGGGGTCGAGGGCGCCGAGAACTCCATGCTCGACGGCTCCGACTCGCGCCTGGCGGTCAGCCGCTTCGTGGACATGGTGACCGGCAAGCCGCCGAAAGGCGCGACGATCGAGGTCACCATCAACCCCAAGGCGCAGAAGGCCGCCTACAACGCCCTCAAGGCCAGCGGCAAGAAGGGCGCCGTCGTCGCGCTCGACCCGAAGACCGGCGCGATCCTGACGCTCGTCTCGGTCCCGACGTACGACCCGAACCAGCTCGCGCCGGCGAACAAGGCCAAGGTCAACGAGGCGTACAACAAGCTCGACAAGGACAAGGACAAGCCGCTCCTCAACCGGGCGCTGAACCAGGCCTACCCGCCGGGCTCCACCTACAAGGTGGTGACCGCCGCCGCCTTCCTGTCCGACGACGAGGGCCGTAACGCGCAGACGCAGGTGGACGCGCCGACCTCGCTCGACCTGCCGCAGACCAGCCACAACCTGCCGAACTCCGGCGGCGCGGCGTGCGGCAGCGGCCAGGTGACGCTCATGTACGCGCTCCAGCGGTCGTGCAACACGCCCTTCGCGAAGATGGGCATGGAGCTCGGCTACAACAAGATGAACGAGCAGGCCAAGAAGTTCGGCGTGGGCGAGCCGCTGTCGGTGCCGGCCGTGGTGGACCGCAGCGACTTCGGCCCGGCCGACATGACGCAGGCCTCGCTCGCGATGTCCTCGATCGGCCAGTTCAGCGTCTCCATGACGCCGCTCCAGATGGCCATGGTCGCGGCCGGCATCGCCAACGAGGGCAAGGTCATGAAGCCGTACCTCGTGAAGAAGGTCGTCGGCCCGGACAACTCCGAGATCGAGGCCACCGAGCCCTCCGAGCTGTCCGAGGCGGTCACCCCCGAGGTGGCGCACGAGCTCCGCGACATGATGAAGGCCGTCGTCTCCCAGGGCACCGGCAGCGCCGCGCAGATCCAGGGCGTCGAGGTGGCCGGCAAGACCGGCACCGCGCAGACCGAGCCGGGCCGGGCGCCCCACGCCTGGTTCATCTCCTTCGCGCCCGCCTCCGACCCCAAGGTCGCCGTCGCGGTGATCGTCGAGTCGGGCAGCGCGGGCACGGAGGCCTCCGGCGGTCAGACCGCGGCCCCGATCGCCCGCGAGGTCATCAAGGCTGTGGTGGACTGATGGTTCCCGGCCCCGGCATCGTCCTCGGTGAGCGCTACAAGCTCGTCGAGCGCATCGCCGCGGGCGGAATGGGCGAGGTCTGGCGCGCCGAGGACGAGCTCCTGCGCCGCGAGGTCGCCGTCAAGCTGCTCCGCCCGCACGTCGCCGCGGACGCGCAGTTCCGCGAGCGGTTCCGGGCGGAGGCGCGCATCACCGCGGGCCTGTCCGACCCCGGGATCGCCCAGGTCTACGACTACGGCGAGCAGGACGAGATCGCCTACCTGGTGATGGAGCTGGTGGCGGGGGAGCCGCTGTCGGCCATCATCGCCCGGATGGGGCCGCTCAGCCCCGAGGTCACGCTCGACATGGTGCACCAGGCCGCGCGGGCCCTGGCCGCCGCCCACCGCGCGGGCGTGATCCACCGCGACGTGAAGCCCGGCAACCTGCTGGTCACCGACACCGGCGCCGTGAAGATCACCGACTTCGGGATCGCCCGGGCCGCCGAGGCCAACGGGCTCACCCAGACCGGCACGGTGATGGGCACGGCGCAGTACGTCAGCCCCGAGCAGGCGCAGGGCCTGCCGCTGACCCCCTCCACCGACCTGTACTCCCTCGGTGTGGTCGCCTACGAGTGCCTCGCCGGGCATCCGCCGTTCCGCGCCGACACCCACGTGGCCATCGCGCTCCAGCACCTGCACGAGGAGCCGCCGCCGCTGCCCGCCGAGGTCCCGCCCGCCGTACGCGACCTCGTCCTCGCCACGCTCGCCAAGACGCCGGAAGGCCGTCCGAGCAGCGCCGAGGAGCTGGCCGACCGGGCCTACGTCCTGCGCGATTCGCTGACCACGGGCGGGTTGAGTAGTCTCGACGTGGTGGCGGACCCGGCCGTGACGGGTCCGCAGTCCCCCGTCGGGCCCGCGACGGAGATCGCCGGACACCCGCCGGCGACGGGCGCGCCGGGGGCGGCCGGAAGGCGACGCGCGTTGGCCGTGCTCGCCGCGGCCGGCCTAGCGATCATCGTCATTGGGGTCATCATGGTCAGCGCGTTCACCGGCGATCGGGAGAAATCCCGGGGCGCCGACACGGGCTCGGAGACGAGCTCCTCGCCGACCCAGCCCCCGCACACGGACACGCCCCCTACCGGTCACAACAACACCAAGCTGCCGGGGTCCACCCAGACCCGCCGGGCGGTGCCGACGCCGAGCACGGCTCCTTCGGGGGCGACCCTGCCCCCGAAGCCGTCGCCGTCGACCGCTCCGCGGCCAACACCACCGTCACCCTCCCCCACGGCACCCGAGCCGACCCAGTCCCCGGATCCGGACGATTCGGAGACCCCGAGCGACACGCCCGGGCCCGGGGACGGCACGATTACGCCAACCGGCGGCCAAAACTAGGACGAGGGGTCGATGATGAGGAGGGCTGGCACAAATTGAACGGCAAGGGACAGTGCAGGACATGACTCAGCCCCGGGTACTCGGCGATCGATACGAGCTCGACGGTGTCGTCGGGCGCGGCGGTATGGCCGAGGTCTACCGCGCGCGCGACGTACGGCTGGATCGTGTCGTCGCCATCAAGACCCTCCGCTCCGACCTGGCGCGCGACCCCACCTTCCAGGCGCGGTTCCGCCGCGAGGCGCAGTCGGCCGCGTCGCTGAACCACCCGTCCATCATCGCCGTGTACGACACCGGCGAGGACATGGTGAACGACACGGCGGTGCCGTACATCGTCATGGAGTACGTCGACGGGCGCACTCTGCGCGACCTGCTGCGGGCCGACCGGCGGCTGATGCCGGAGCGGGCGCTGGAGATCGTGGACGGCATCCTGCGCGCCCTCGACTACAGCCACCGCGGCGGCATCGTGCACCGCGACATCAAGCCCGCGAACGTCATGCTGACGCGCGCCGGCGACGTCAAGGTCATGGACTTCGGCATCGCCCGCGCCGTGGCCGACTCCGCCGCGACCATGACGCAGACCGCGCAGGTCATCGGCACCGCGCAGTACCTCTCTCCGGAGCAGGCGCGCGGTGAGCGGGTGGACGCCCGTTCCGACCTCTACTCCACCGGCTGCGTGCTGTACGAACTGCTGACCGGGCAGCCGCCGTTCACCGGCGACTCGCCGGTGGCGATCGCCTACCAGCACGTAAAGGAGGACCCGGTCCCGCCGTCGCAGGTGGACCCGGAGATCCCGCGCTGGGCGGACGCGATCGTGCTCAAGGCCATGGCCAAGGACGCCGGGGAGCGCTACCAGAGCGCCGGCGAGATGCGCGCCGACATCCAGCGCGCGCTCCAGGGCATGCCGGTCGAGGCGCAGCAGACGATGGCGTTCCAGGGCACGCGGCAGATGACCGCGCAGGCCCCGGCCGCGCAGAGCACCACCGCGCTACCCGCCTACCAGTACGGCCCCGCGGACGGCGGCCCGCCCACGAGCGCGGGCGGCGGCCGGGGACGGCGCCGGTCGAGCGGCGGCAACGGCTGGAAGACCGCACTGTGGATCCTGATCCCGCTGCTGATCATCGCGGCGTTCGCAGGCGTGGGCTGGTATGTCCTGAGCTCGAACAACACGACCGCCGAGAAGGTCAAGGTGCCTCCGGTGCTCGAGATGAAGCAGTCGGAGGCCGAGAAGGCCCTCAAGGACGCCGGTCTGGTCCCGCAGGTCAAGGAGCAGCCGAACAACGAGTACGAGAAGGGCATCGTCTTCGACAGCGACCCCAAGGTCACCACGCAGGTGGAGAAGGGGTCCACGGTGACGCTGCTCGTGTCCGCGGGCAAGAAGCAGGTCGAGGTCCCGTCGGGGATCGTCGGCTCGACCCGCGACGAGGCCAAGAGCAAGCTGGAGGGGCTGGGCTTCAACGTCTCGACGAAGACGCAGGCGTCGTCCAAGCCCGAGGGCGAGGTCCTCAAGGTCAGCCCGAGGGAGGGCAAGAAGGTCGACGAGGGCTCCACGGTGACGATCACGGTCTCCGGCGGCCAGCCGAAGGTGCCTGACGTCGTCGGGCTCACCAAGGATCAGGCCATCGAGCAGCTCGAAGGCGCGAAGTTCAAGGTCGCCGTCCGCGAGATGCCGAGCGACAAGGACCCCGGCATCGTCTTCCGGCAGACGCCGTCCGGCGGCCGTGAGCTGGCTCCGAACTCGACTGTGGTCATCTACGTGTCCACCGGGCCGCAGGCGACGGAGCCGCCGCCCACGACGGACGAGCCGTTCCCGCCGACCCAGCCGCCGACCACGGAGCAGCCGCCCGAGGACGGCGAGGGGAACGACGGTTTCGGCCTGAACGAGTTCGGCCTGAACCGCAAGAACTGACCGGCTCGACCCCGAAGGGGCGCCTCCCCACCGGAGGCGCCCCTTCGCGTTCCCGCCCCTTCCGGCGTTCCCGCCCCTTGCCGACCGACGCCGCGCGGCCCATGGCGTACGGCGGCCCATGGCGTACGGCCCACGGCCCGGCGCGGCCCGCGGCGTACGGCCGGCGGCGGGGGACCGGGAGGCTCGGCGGGAGCCGTACCGGGGCGGCGGGGGCGCGGGCACAAAAAGGGAGGATCTCCGCCGCTCGGGGGCAACGGCGGAGACCCTCACTCAGATGTTCGTTCCGGGGAGGGCGGGTGTTACACCGTCCGCGTGAGCCAGTTGGAAAGAAGGCGGTGGCCCTGCTCGGAGAGCACGGACTCGGGGTGGAACTGCACGCCCTCGACGGGCGCGGCGCGGTGGCGCAGGCCCATGACGACGCCGTCGGTCGTGGTCGCGGTGACCTCCAGGTCGCCTGGGACGGTCTCGGGGACGACGGCGAGCGAGTGGTAGCGGGTCATGGGCACCGGATCGGGCAGGCCGGCGAAGACGCCGCGGCCGTCGTGGTGGATCCGGCTGGTGCGGCCGTGCATCGGCTCGGGCGCGCGGGCGACGGTGGCGCCGTGGGCGACGGCGATGGCCTGGTGGCCCAGGCAGACGCCGAGCAGGGGGACGCCGTGCTCGACCGCGTGGCGCACGAGGGGGACGCTCACCCCGGCGTCCTCGGGGGCGCCGGGACCGGGGCTGATCAGCACGCCGTCGAAGGCGTCCACGTCGCTCACGCGCACGTCGTCACGGTCGCGCACGTCGCAGCGCGCGCCCAGCTCGCTCAGGTACTGCACGAGGTTGTGGACGAAGCTGTCATGGTTGTCCACAACCAGGATGTGGATGGGCATCGGGGTCCGCTCGGGGGGCTTGCGGTGGAATCCGGGCAGGTCGGACCCGGGTGTCGTCTCCACAGGGTACGGCGGGCCGCGGAGGGGTCCGTGCGCCGCGGGGCCGCGCGCGGGCGCACGTGTGCACACAGCGCTGGTCACCAGCGGCTACGCTAGCCCCCAGACCACGCGGAGGCGGAACCGGCCGTGGAGCCGCGTGCCCGCCGGTCGCGGTCCCCCTCCAAGGGCGACCGAGGATCGCAACATCACAGGAGTTCGCCGTGCCGAAGCCCAAGACCCGCAAGAAGTCGGTCTACACTCCGCCGCCGAAGGCGCAGTCGGTGAAGGTGAGCCCGCGCTGGCTGGCTCCCACGATGGTGACCGCCTGGATCATCGGCATCATCTGGATCGCGGTCTACTACATCGCCGGCCCGAACATCAAGTTCATGGCCGACCTGGCCAACTGGAACCTGCTGATCGGGTTCGCGTTCATCATCTTCGGCGTGGTGCTGTCCACGAGGTGGCGCTAGGTTCTACCCCTAGCTCACCCGGGCTAAACGCGCCACCGTTTCCACAGAATTTATCCACAGCCTGGGGAAAGTCCACCGGTCAGCCGATGGGGCGCCCGAGCCGTTCGAGCTGCCAGCGCACGGTCTCGTCGAACGGCGGAGCGGCCAGCACGACCAGCATCAGCACGACGAGGACCGCCAGGACTCCGGCGAGCTGGATCGCCTGGCGGTTCTTCGCCGGCGCGTAGGCGAAGATCGCGGCCACCGCGACGCCGACGGCCAGGCCGCCCAGGTGCCCCTGCCAGCTGATGCCCGGGACGACGAACGTGATCACCACGTTGATGGCCAGCAGCACGAGCGCGTAGCGGGCGTCGAAGCCGAGCTTGCGCCCGAACACGATCACCGCGCCGAGCAGGCCCCAGACGGCGCCCGACGCGCCGAGGGCGGCCGCGCCGAACAGGTAGACCGCCACGCCCCCGCCGATCGCCGAGAGCAGGTAGAGCCCCGCGAAGCGGAGATGGCCGAGCCGGCGTTCGAGCTCGGGCCCGAAGAGGTACAGCGCCAGCATGTTGCCGACGATGTGGTAGATCGCCGTCTGGGAGTGCAGGAAGGCGCTCGTGAGCAGCCGCCACCACTCGCCCAGGACGTTCACGTGGATCGTGGACATCAGGAACCGCTCGGTGAAGCCCGGGACGGCGTACTGCGCCATGAAGGCCAGGACGTTGGCGGCGATCAGCGCCCAGGTCACCCCGGCGCTCCTGGTCACCCGGCCGCCGAAGACCGTGCGGGCCTGGCGCACGCCCCGGTTGCCCTCGGCGACGCACTCCACGCACTGGTGCCCGACGGCGGCCTCGCGCATGCAGTCGGGGCAGATGGGCCGCTCGCAGCGCTGACAGCGCACGTAGGTCTCCCGCCCCGGATGCCGGTAGCAGGTGGGGACGGCGTCCCTGGGCTGCGGTCCGGCCGCGGGGGGCTGATCGGTCATGGAGCCGGCACCTCTCTGACCTCGGAGACTGATACGCGCGGGAAAACGTGAGGGCTCACCCGTGTCGAACGGATGAGCCCGCCCACGGATTCCCGGTCAGACCTCGACGCGGTCGATCGTGACCTCTTCGAGCACGACGTCGCTCACCGGGCGCTCGCCGTACGTCTCGGACTTGGCGATGCGGTCCACGACCTCCTGGCCCTCGACGACCTCGCCGAAGATGGTGTGCTTGCGGTTGAGGTGCGGGGTCGGCACGACGGTGATGAAGAACTGCGAGCCGTTGGTGCCCCGGCCGAACTGGATGCCGGCGTTGGCCATCGCCAGGAGGTAGGGGCGGTTGAAGACGAGCTCGGGGTGGATCTCGTCGTCGAACTTGTAGCCCGGGCCGCCGACGCCCCGGCCGAGCGGGTCGCCGCCCTGGATCATGAACCCGTCGATCACGCGGTGGAAGATCGTGCCGTTGTAGAGCGGACGGGTGGTCTTCTCGCCGGTCTCCGGGTCGGTCCACTCCCGCGTGCCCTCGGCGAGCTCGACGAAGTTGCGCACGGTCTTGGGCGCCTTGGTCGGGAAGAGCCGGACCTTGATGGTGCCCAGGTTGGTGCGCAGATTCGCGAAAAGTTCCTCAGCCACGTCGGGCTGCCCCCTTCGAAGTCAGACGGTGTTTCCAGCATCCTCCCACGGAGCCCGATGGTTGAGCCGGGTCTGACCGGGAAGGGGGCTGTGGGGTTTCAACGACAGGGGAGGTTGTCGTGTCCCTCAGTATGAAGAAAGGTCGGCGGATGGCGAAGGACGCCGTTCGCCAGGCGCGGTTCGACCAGGTCCGAGGCCAGGTCGTGGACCGCGCGCAAGCAGTCTCCCAGCGTGTAGGCCCTATGACGCTCACCGCACGGGCGTGGATGGCGCCGCGTATCGATCGTGCCGCCCAATCGCTCGAGAGCGACATCGCTCCGCGCATGGCCAGGTTCATGTCGAACACCGCTCACCGCATCGAGCCGAGGCGCATGAGGCAGCGGCGGCGCTGGCCGCTCATGGTGCTGCTCGTGGGCTCGGCCGCGGCGGTGGCGGGGATCGTCATGCAGCGCAGGTCAGGCGGGCAGTGGTCCGACGCGACCAAGGCGGACGCGGCGGACTGGGCCGGCCAGAAGATCGAACAGGCTGGAGACAAGGTCGAGCAGATGACCGAGCGCGCGGCCGACCGCGTGAGCCGGTCCACTGACGACCGGCACTGATGTAACCCACAGGACGGCCCCGGACTCCCCCCGACTCCGGGGCCGTCCGCCTGTGGTCTCCCGCCGGGCGGCCGCCCGCCGCGTCATCAGCGGGACGGGCCAGGCGTTGACGCTCGGGCGGGTCCAGGCGTTGACGCTCGGGCGGTCCAGGCGTTGACGCCTTTACCAAGCGCTTGCTACAAGCGAGCCATGACCCTCTCGCCGCTCGACGACTACCCGGTCCACCAGGCGCCGCAGGTGATGCGGCACGTCGCCACCTCGGACCGCAACTTCTACGACCGGTACTACTTCAACTGCCATCCCTGCTCCGACGACCTCATGCTGATCGTCGGCGTCGGGCAGTACCCCAACCTCGGCGTCACCGACGCGTTCGCGTGCGTGCGCCGGGGCCCGCTCCACACCGTCGTACGCGCGTCCAGGGAACTCGGCGACGACCGCATGAACACGGCCGTCGGGCCGTTCCGCGTCGAGGTGATCGAGGGCCTCAAGCGGCTGCGCGTGGTGCTGGAGCCGGGCGAGCACGACCTGTCCTTCGACCTGACCTGGGAAGGCTCGATCCCCGCCACCCTCGAACCCCGCCACCACGTCCGCTGGCAGGAGCGCGTGGTCTTCGACTCGATGCGGCTCGCGCAGACCGGCCGCTGGACCGGGGAGCTCACGGTCGGCGGGGAGACCATCGCGGTCACGCCGGACCACTGGTGGGGCACCCGCGACCGCTCCTGGGGCGTGCGCCCGGTTGGCGAGCCCGAGCCGCCCGGGATCATGGTCAAGAACGCCGGCACGTTCTACTGGCTGTACGCGCCGATGCAGTTCGAGGACCACGCCATCCTCACGATCATCCAGGAGGACGAGAAGGGCCGCCGCGTGCTGGAGGAGGCCGTGCGCGTCTGGAACGACCCGGAGCGCGAGCAGGAGTATCTCGGCCGGCCGGAATACCTCCCGGTCTACGCCGCGGGCACCCGCGACGTGGTCACCGCGACGATCGCGTACAACCCGCCGGGGGGCAAACCCTTCGAGGTGCGCGCGACCCCGATCCTCCCCGTGCACCTCATGGTCGGCACCGGGTACGGCCTGGAGCCCGACTGGAAGCACGGCATGTACCAGGGGCCGGGCCCGGTCGTCCAGAGCGTCGTCTACGACACGCGCGAGCCCGGGGACGCCGCCCGCATGTGGGGCATGGTGGACGCCGTGGGCCGCTTCGAGTACGACGGCCAGGTCGGCTATGGCCTCTTCGAGTACTGGGCCCTCGGCCCCCACCCCAGCTTCCCCTGACCCGGCTCCCCCCGCGCCGGCGTCCCTTGACCCTGTGTCCCTTGACCCGACGTTCCCCTGAGCCGGCGTTCCCCTGACTCCGGCCCGTGAGCCGTACGGCAGGGCGCGTGCCGTACGGCCCGGGGCCGCGTGGCGCACGGCCCGGGGCGTGCCGTTGGCCCGGAGCGCGCCGTACGGCCCGGACGCGTGCGGTGCCGCCCGGGGCGCGTGGGGCGTACGGCCCGGGGCGCGGGGCGTCAGGGCTTGGGCTGCGGGATCGTCGGCGGGTGGGACAGTTCGACGCCGAAGTGGGTGCGGTACGCGGCGAGGAGTTCGGCGTCGCTGGTGAGGACGCGTTCCTCGCGGCCCTGCGGCGTGGTGGTGATCAGGGTGCGGCCGCTCAGCGAGACGCGGCCGCCCTCGGTGGGGAGGGAGCAGACGGGGGAGCGGGTGAAGTGCGACTTCGGGGAGGTGCGGTGCCACCAGCAGGTGGCCTCGAAGTCGGCGAGGTCGCGGGGACGCCGTTCCAGCCGGAACTGCGGCACGCCCTCGTGCAGGACGTCCAGGTCGCCGTCCCCCGCCTCGGCGAGGCGGAAGACGCCCTCGGGGTCCCGCTGGTCGGAGCGGCCGTCGAACAGGAGCGGGTGCCGCGCGAAGCGCCCGAAGCCGACGTCCGCCAGCCACGGCCCGTCGTTCCCCTCGGGCGTCTCCACGCGCAGCGTCAGATGGTCGTACGGCGGGCCGAGGCGGCCGTCGGCGTGCACGCGGGCGGCCAGGCGCTCGACGCGGTGGCCGAGGGCGGTCAGGAGCGCGGCGAACAACCCGTTGAGCTCGTAACAGAAGCCGCCGCGCCGCCGTACGACGACCTTGTCGTACAGGGCCTCCTCGGTGAGCGTGATCTCCTCGCCGAGGTGGATGGACAGGTTCTCGAACGGCACGGTGTCCAGGTGGCGCGTCTGGAGCTCGCGCAGCGCGTCCCCGTCCAGGCGCTGGGGCCGCTCGGCGCCGATGCGGGCGAGGTACGCCTCTACCTGCGACTCATCCATGAGAGCACCATTCGCTCAGGTGTTTCACGTGAAACATCGGCCTCGCCGGCCGTGGGCCTATTCACTCATCCCGCCGCCCGGCCCCGCCATCGGACCCCGGCCGTACGACGGAGGTCCGCCACCCCGCGAGGGGAGACGTTCGTGATCGCGCGGGTGGCGAGGCGCGACGGTGACCCGTGGTCGTGCGACGGGGAGCGGAGCCCTGTGGTCACGCGGGCGGCGGGGCGCGGTGGGCTGCGGTCACGCGGGCGGCGGGGCGCGGAGCCCTGTGGTCACGCGGGCGGCGGGGCGTGGCGCCGGCCCGACGCCGGGGGATGGCGAGGTCAGGGGATGAGGACGACCTTGCCGGTGGTGGCGCGGTTCTCCAGGGCGGTGTGGGCGGCGGCGGCGTCCTTGAGCGCGAAGGGCTCGCTGATCAGGGGCACGAGCCGGCCGGTCGCCGCCGCCCGCATCGCGGCCTCCTCGAAGGGGCGCATCCCGCCGGGCCGGTTGACCCGCGGGCCGATGCCGAACGACGCGGTGAGGCCCCCGGCGTACAGGACCTCGGTGGTGATCTCCAGCGGGCCGCCGCCCGACCAGCCGAACATGATGATCCGCCCGCCCTGCGCGAGCAGCTTCAGCGCCCGGTTCCCCGCGTCGCCGCCGACCCCGTCCAGCAGCACCGTGGGCTCGCGGCCGGCCAGCCCCCGGCGTACCTCGTCCTCCCAGTCCGGCAGGGTGTAGTCCACGGCGACGTCCGCGCCCAGCCCCCGCACCAGCTCGACCTTGGCGGGTCCGCCCGCGAGCCCCACCGACGTGGCGCCGACGTGCCGGGCCTCCTGGATCAGGAGGTTCCCGATCCCGCCGGCCGCCGCCGTCACGATCACGACGTCGTCGGCGGTCAGCGCCGCCGCCTCCAGGATGCCCATCGTGGTGCGCCCGGTGCCGATCATCGCCACCGCCGCCTCGTACGACAGGTCGGCGGGGATCTCGTGCACGTGTTCCAGCTCGCGCACGGCCTTCTCGGCGTACCCGCCGCTCGCCATCCCCAGGTGCGCCACGACACGCTTGCCCACCCAGGAGGGGTCCACGCCGTCCCCGACGGCGTCCACGACCCCCGCGACCTCCCGGCCCGGCGTCATGGGCAGCTCGGGGAGGGCGAACGGCCCGCCCGCGCCGCCCTGCCGGATCTTCGTGTCCACCAGGTGCACCCCGGCGGCCCGCACGGAGATCCGCACCGTGCCCGGCCGGGTCTCCGGATCGGCCACCTCCTCGTACCGGAGGTTCTCCGCCGGGCCGAACTCGTACTGCCGAATCGCGAACATGATCAACTCCCCGTCGTCGCCACTGGGAAGCCCATCATGAAACCTCAACCGAACTAGAGGTCAAGCCGTCTTCGTGGCGCGCACGAGGAACACCGCCCGCCCGCCGGCCTCGATCCGCGCCCCGGCCGCGTCAGGGAACCCGCCCTCGGCGGCCACCGCCACGGCCTCCTCCACGCTCGCCGGGATCGGGATGTCCGGGGCGAGGAGCGCGGCCATCTCCGCGGACGGCCGGAACGTCTCCGCGGACGGCAGCGTGAAGGCGACGCGTCCGCCGGGCCGGAGCACGCGCCCCCAGTCCAGCACGGCCCGCCGTCCCAGGAAGTGCAGCGCCGACGCGCAGACCACGAGGTCGGCCACGTCCACGGGCGCGGGCACCGCGTCCCCCACGCGCCACTCGATGCGCCCCTCCGGATCCAGCGCCGCCGCCTTCTCCCTGGCCACCGCGATCATTCCCGGCGAGACGTCCACCGCCACCACCCGCCGCGCCCCCAGCACCCGCACCGCAGCGAAGGCCGCGTCCCCGGTCCCGGTGCCCGCGTCCACCACCGTCCCCGGCGGCCCGTCCCCGGCCACCGTCTCCACCAGCCGCCAGGCCACCACCCGGTGAAAGGAGTCCCCGTCGTACTCCCCGGCCACCCCGTCGAACCCCGCTCCAACCCCGCTCATCCCCGCACCCTATTCCGCCCGCCCCGGCTCCTTCACCGCTGCTCCTTTTCGCCCGGGATTCCGCCTCTTACCGGGGTTCCGCTTCTTGCCAAGCTTCGCCTCTTGCCGGGGTTCCGCCTCTTACCGGAGTTCCGCCTCTTACCGGAGTTCCGCTTCTTGCCAAGCTTCGCCTCTTGCCACCGTCCCGTCCCTTGCCGCCTTCCTGTTTTCCGCCGACGTCCCGTCCCTTGCCGCGTTCCCGTCTCTTGCCGGGGGTCCCGTCTCTTACCAGGGGTTCTGTACGGCTGGCGCCCCGCTGACCTTGATCTCCAGGCTGAAGCACCCCCGCCGACGCGCGATCCCCCACGCCGTAACCCGTGAGGGCGCTGCCTCTCTGCGGAGTGGTGGTCCCGCCGCCCGCTCCTGGTCCGTAGACGTGCCGGCATCGCGCCGGGTCAGACGTGGCAGGGGGCGCGGAGGATTCGCCCTGGGAGCGGACGAGGGTTGCGCGACCGGGCGAGGGGGGTCGCACCACTCCCTAGAGAGGGAGAGCCCTCGCGGGGGGTGGGCCGAGGTTTCGGGTGCTGGGGGGCGGCTTCGGCGAGGGGATCAAGGTCGGGCCCGGCGCCAGCCGTACGGGATCTTCGCCTTGGTCGTCACATCTCGCTGGGCGATACGTCGGTGCCCCGGCTACCCGGGTGATCTCCCATGTTTCACGTGAAACATTGGGACTCCTTGGGCCGGGCAGTGGTTTCTAGGTCTCCTGGCGAAGGGGGATCTCCAGGGTCAGGCGGGTGGGGCCGCCCGGGGGGCTGGAGAGGGCGAGGGTGCCGTCGAGTACGGCGGCGCGATCGGCCAGGCCGGTCAGGCCCGTTCCCCTGGCCGGGTCGGCGGCGCCCTTGCCGTCGTCGCGGATCTCCAGGAGGAGGCGCGTGCCCTGGGCGGACAGGCGCCCCCTCACCCACGCGCGGGTCGCGCCGCTGTGCTTGGCCACGTTGGCGAGGGCCTCGGAGACCACGTAGTAGGCCGCGACCTCGACGGCGGAGGGCAGGCGCGAGGGGAACTCCATGTCCACCTCGACCGGGACGGGGGAGCGGGCGGCCAGGTCCCGCGTGGCGGCGGCGAGACCCCGGTCGGTGAGGACGTGGGGGTGGACGCCGCGGATCAGCTCGCGGAGTTCGGCCAGCGCCCGCTTGGCCTGCGCGTGGGCCTTCTCCACCCGGTCGGCGGCGGGCGATCCGGGCGGCAGGTCGAGGCGGGCCAGGCCCAGCGTCACCGTCAGCGCCACGAGCTGCTGCTGCGCGCCGTCGTGCAGGTCGCGCTCGATGCGCCGGCGCTCGACCTCGAACGCGTCCACCAGCCGGGCCCGCGACCGCACGACCTCGCCCAGCTCCGCCTCGCGGGGGACGAGCAGGGCCCGCGTCATCGCGGCCCGGCCCCCGGCCCACGCGGTGATCGGGTAGGCGGCCAGCGGCAGCGTGCCCAGCCCGGCGAGCGGCGCCATCACGTCCAGGAACACCGGCGAGCCCGGCTGGAACGGCGCGGTCATCAGCGAACTCGGGATGCCCACCGCGAGGATGAGCATGCCCAGGTCGATCCACCACAGCGCGAGCATCGACGCGAAGGTGTACCCCAGCTCCCGCCACATCGACGAGTCGCGCAGCCGGGTCCGCCACGGCCCGTGCGAGGGTCCCGCGGGCAGCGGCGCGGGGTCCAGCAGCCGCAGCCGCCACCGCTCGAACCGCATCACCAGCGGCCCGGCCGCCATCGCCAGGACCAGCCCGATCACGGCCACGGCGGCCAGCCCGGCGACGGTCTGGGTGAGCACCAACCCCACGACCGGGATCAGCACGCCCATCCCGAGCACCCCGCCGGAGAGCAGGTACGCCAGGGAGCGCCACGGCCACGACGACGTGAGGAAGGGGACGGGACTCCTGGTCATGGCCTCGAAAGCGCTCGACACCCCTCGACGCTACCCGCCGCCCCGAGCCCGGTCGGTAGTGCCAGGTATACCTTTCCCCCTCGCCCCAGGGTGACCGCGGGGACTCGCCCCAGCGCCAATGACCGGCGGCCCCGGCTCCGATGGGCTTGGGGGCATGACAAACACCCCTCGCGACGTCGTGGAGCTGTGGTCCGTGACCAAGGTGTACGGCGGGGCCGGCGGCTCCCCGGTGACCGCGCTCGACAACGTGACCGCCGGCTTCCCCGAGGGCACCTTCACCGCGGTGATGGGCCCCTCCGGCTCCGGCAAGTCCACGCTCATGCACTGCGCCGCCGGCCTCGACCGGCCCACCGACGGCAAGGTCATCGTCGCCGGGACCGACCTCGGCGGCCTCGACGAGACCGCGCTCACCCTGCTCCGCCGCGAGCGCGTCGGGTTCGTGTTCCAGGCGTTCAACCTGGTCTCCGCCCTGACCGCCGAGCAGAACGTCGCCCTCCCGCTCCGCCTCGCCGGCCGCCGCCCCGAGCCCGCGCGGGCGCGCGCGGCGCTGGCCGAGGTGGGCCTGGCCGAGCGCGCGGGCCACCGGCCCAGCGAGCTGTCCGGCGGCCAGCAGCAGCGCGTGGCGATCGCCCGCGCCCTGATCACCCGCCCCGCCGTGCTCTTCGCCGACGAGCCCACCGGGGCGCTCGACAGCCGCACCTCCCGCGAGGTGCTCGGCCTGCTCCGCCGCCTGGTGGACGAGCACCGCCAGACCGTCGTCATGGTCACCCACGACCCCGTCGCCGCCGCGTACGCCGACCGGCTGCTCCTGCTCGCCGACGGCCGCGTCGCGGGGGAGATGTCCGGCGACCTCGACGCGGAGGCGATCGCCGCCCGCCTGGCCCACCTGGAGGACGCGTGCTGAGCCTGGCCATGGTCCGCGGCCGCCGCGCCGCGTTCGCCGGTTCGTTCGTCGCGCTGGTCCTGGGCGCCGCGATCCTGTCCCTGTCCGCGCTCATGCTGACCTCAGCCGCGCCCCGGCCGCCGGAGCACTACGCCGCCGCGCCGGTTCTCGTGCGCGCCCCGGCCGCGGCCGCCCAGGGGGAGGGGGTCTTCGCCGAGCCGGTCCCGTGGTCGCCGGAGACGGTGTCCGCGCTGGTCACCCGGTTGCGGGGGATTCCGAGCGTGGCGGCCGCGGTCCCCGACCGTTCCTTCTACGCCCAGCCCGTCGTCGGCGGGCGTCCCGTCGCGGGGGAGGTCACGGGCCGCGCCTGGTCCGGCGCGGCGCTCTCGCCGTACCGGATCGTGCGGGGCGCGCCGCCGCGCGGTGACCGCGAGGTCGTCGCCGGGACCGCGCTCGGGCTCGCGCCGGGCTCCCGCCTCACCGTGCTCACCGCCGCCGGGCCCGCGCCGTACACCGTCAGCGGGGTCACGGACGGCCCCGGCCTGTACGTCGGGGACGCGGCGGCGGCGCGGCTCGCGGGCGGGGTGCGCGTGATCGGGCTCCGCACGGCCCCGGGCGCGGACGAGGCGGCGGTCGCGGCCGCCGCCCGAGCGATCGTGGGCGGGGCGGGAAGCGTGCTCACGGGGGACGCTCGCGCCGAGGCCGAGCCCGCCGGAGACCGCAAGCTGCGCTGGATCGGCCTGCAGGTGCTGACGGCGGTGGCCGCCCTCGGCGGATTCGTCTCGGTCTTCGTCGTCGCCTCGACGTTCGCGTTCGGGGTCGCGCAGCGCCGGCGTGAGTTCGGCCTGCTCCGCGCCGTCGGGGCCACCCCGCGCCAGATCAGGCGCACGGTGTACGGCGAGGCGCTCGCGGTCGGGCTGGTCGCGGCCCCGCTCGGCGTGGCGCTCGGCGCGCTGGCCGCCCCGGTGCTCGGCGGGCTGCTGGTCGAGGCCGAACTCCAGCCGCCGAGTTTCACCGTCGGGTTCTCGCCCTGGCCGCCGATCGCGGCGTTCCTCCTCGGCCTGGTGGTCGCCCTGCTCGGCGCCTGGTCGGGGTCGCGCCGCGCCGCCGGCGCCCGCCCGCTGGAGGCGCTGCGCGAGGCCGCCGTGGACACCCGCCCCATGAGCCGCTCCCGCTGGGTCCTCGGCCTGCTGGCGCTGGCGCTCACCGTCCCGTTCGGCGTGGCCGCCGCCACCGCCGACGCGCGGAACATCGGCGCGTACGGCCTGTTCACGGCGATGGCCGTGACGATCGCGGCGACCCTGCTGGCCCCGGTCGTGATCCCGCCGGCGGCCCGCCTCCTCACCCGCCCCCTGGCGCGCGGGGCCATCGGGCTGCTGGTCCGCGAGAGCGCTCTGACGTCGGTGCGCCGCACGGCCTCCACCGCCGCCCCGATCCTGCTCACGGTCGGCTTCTCCGTGCTGGTCACCGGCATGGTCCAGACGACCACGGCCGCCTACGCCCAGCGCGACACGACCGCCGCCCGCGCCGCGGCCGTGATCACCCCGAAGGACACGCCCGGCCTCCCGGACACGGCCGCCGAGGGCGCCCGGTCGCCCCTCCCCACCACCGTCTACCGGGGCCGCGACCCCATCCCCGCCCTCGGCCTGGACCCCGCCGACCTCCCCGCCCCGCCGCGCGGCGACGCTCCGGGGAAGGAGGCCGGGCCCGGAACGGGGTTCCTGGTGGCCGCCGAGTCCACGGCCCGGCGGTACGGCTGGCGCGCGGGAGGCGTGGCCGAGGTGACCTTCGAGGACGGGCGCGCGATCGCCGTCCCGGTGGCCGCCGTGGTGCCGGACTCGGAGGCTCCCGCGCCGGTGGCGCTGCCCCGCGCCGCCGTACGCGCCCACGACCCCTCGGCCCTCGCGCCGGTCGCCTACCTCGGCGGCCCGCCGGACGCCCCGCCGGGCCCCGGGGCCGAGGTGGTGACTCCGGCGGAGTACACGCGGATCGCCGAGACCGACGACGACCGGCAAGTGTGGATCTTCACGGTCATCCTGGTCGGCATCAGCGCCGGGTACAGCGCCCTCGCCATCGCCAACACGCTCCTGATGGCGACCGCCTCGCGCCTGCGCGACTTCAGGACCCTCCGGCTGTCGGGGGCGACGCCGCGCCAGGTCCTGGCCACGGTCGCCGCCGAGTCCGCCCTGGTGGTGGGCGTCGGCACTCTCCTCGGCCTGGCCATCGCCGCCGTCGGCCTGACGGTCATGCACCGGGGCCTGGCCGGCGAGATCGGCGAGGTCCCCCTGGTGATCCCCGTCCCGGTCATCCTCGCCGTGGTGGCCCTGAGCCTCGTCCTGGCCCTCCTGGCGAGCGTCCTCCCCGCCCGGCGGGCCCTGCGTCACCCTCCGGCCGCCACCTGACCAACGGGGGCGCCCCCCGGATCCCGGCCTGGCTCGCGTCAGGGGCGGAAGGTGGCGGGGGTGCGGCCGATCAGGGCGCGGGCCGTCCTCGTGAGGTGGGCCTGGTCGGCGAAGCCCGCGTCGGCGGCGGCCGGCGCGACCGGCGCGGCGCCGAGGCGGGCCACCGCGTCGCGCAGCCGCTCCCAGGCGCGCAGCCGTACCAGCGGAACGCCCGCCTCCTCCCGCACCAGCGCCCGCAGCCTCGGGGGCGACAGCCCGACCTCGGCCGCGACGTCGGCCAGGAACCGCGCGCCCCCGCTGCGCCTTACGGCGTGAGCCACGCGCGGATCGGGGACGCGGCCGGGCCCGGCGAGGGCGGCGATCTCGGCGCGGGCGGCGGCGAGGTCGGGCGTCCCGCGCCCCGGCTCCGCCGCCCCGGGCCCGAGGGCCGCCAGGGCCCGCCGTACCGCGGTGGGGTCGAGCGGGGTCAGCGGGAATCCGGGCGGCAGCGCCCACGGATCCAGGAAGAGCGCGACAAATCCGGCGGAGGACGCCGACGCGTGCCGGACCAGCGGGGGCACGATGACCCCCGGGGCCCGGATAGCCCGGCCGCCCGCCACGGAAACCGAGATCGCGCCCCGGCCGCCCGCGCCCGGCCCGCCGTACTCCTCGCCCCCGCCCGGCCGGACGTCCTCCTCGCCCCCGCCCAGCCGCCCGCCCTCCTCGCCCCCGCCCAGCCGACCGCTCTGCTCGCCCCCGCCTGACCGGCCGTCCTCCTCGCCCAGCGCGAGCACGATCTTCCACGCCGGATGCGTGTGCCACGCGACGCCGTACCCCCGGCTCTCCGCGAACAGCGTGATCCCCGCCGCGCGGGCGAACCCGAGGCGGCGATCGTTCCGTTCAAGCGCCCAGGAGCGCGGCGGCGGGAGCATCGCGCCATGCACGCTATCGCCACCGCCGCGCTGGCCGTCTTCCTGGTCGCCGTGGGCGTCACGCACTTCCTCGCACCCCGGTACTTCCGCTCGCTCGTCCCCACCCCGCTCGCCCGGCACGCCGGCGCGCTCGTGGCCCTCAGCGGCGTCGCGGAGATCGTCACGGGCGTCCTCGTCGCCGTGCCGGCCACCCGTGCGCTCGGCGCGTGGACCGCCGCCGCGCTGATCACCGGCTACCTGTCCTCGCACCTCGACGCCGCGCGGCACGCCCGGCGCGACCACCCCAGCCCGCTGTGGCGGCCGTACGGCGTGGCGGGGCGCGTCGCCGTGAACCTCCTCTACATCGCCTGGGCGGCCGGTGTGGCGCTCGGCGCGGCGTGACCGGAGGAGCCGGCGGTGTGACCGGAGATGTCGGCGGCGTGACCGGAGGGGGCCGTGAGAAGGACGTGACGCTCTTCGCAAGTAGGCAGTGGAAGGTCCTTAAGCGCTCTTTTGGGGTACTCGCTTGTTATCCAACCCGAGCGGCAACCCCGTGGCTTGCTAGGCTTCAACCATCTGTAGGAGTGGGCGCTGTACTCACATCACAAGGTGAGGCCGGCACCGAGGAACGCGACGAAGTGGGGTCACACAGTGAAGAAGCTGCTCGTCCTGGCGCTGGTCGCCATTGGGGGGCTCCTGGTCTGGCGCAAGGTTCAGGCCGACCGTGCCGAGCTCGACCTCTGGACCGAGGCCACCGGCGGAGACAACTGATCGACTGCCGGCCAACGGCGAGCCGATGACGGCGGGGGTGTGCGCGTGGCCGACGTGACACCGATATCGCTGGCCTGCCTGGATCTGGCCGGCACCACCGTCGGCGACATCGCCATGGTGGAGCGCGCGTTCGCCGAGGCGATCGCGACGCAGGGCATCGTCCCCGGGACCAGTGCGTACGCGCGGGCCATGGTCCACGTGCACAGGTCCCGGGGTTGCCCCAAGATCGACGTCTTCCGGGGGCTCTTCCCCGGGAACGAGGCCCAGGCCCAGGCCGCCAACCTCGCGTTCGAGCGGTCCTTCGAGTCCGCGATCGAGCGCACCGGCCTGGTGCCCCTGCCGGGCACCGTCGAGGTCCTGGACAAGCTCTCCTCGGCGGGCGTCCGCGTCTGCCTCATCACCGGCTTCAGCCGCGCCACCCTGGGCCAGGTCATCGACACCCTGGGCTGGTGGGACCGGGTGGACCTCGCGCTCTCCCCGGAGGACGCCGGCCGCGGCCGGCCCTGGCCCGACCTCGTCCTCACCGCCGTGCTCCGCCTGGGCGTGGACGACGTGCGTCAGGTGGCCGTCGCGGGCGACACCGAGAGCGACATGAGCTGCGGCCGCCGGGCCGGCGCGTCGATCGTCGCCGGAGTCCTCACCGGCGTCCACAGCGAGACCCGCCTCCGCGCCGCCGGCGCCACCCACATCCTCGACTCGATCGCCGACCTCCCCACCCTCATCCTCGAACGCCACCTGGCCCCCGCCCCGACCGCGTGACCTCCCTCCGGAAAACCCCCCGGTCCCCGCACCGCCCAGCCTCTCCCGCCCGGTAGGCTTTCCTTGACGACCAAGGGGCTTTAGCTCAGCTGGAAGAGCACCTGCTTTGCAAGCAGGGGGTCAGGGGTTCGAGTCCCCTAAGCTCCACCAGGCAAAACGCCCCGATCCTGATCATGGACCGGGGCGTTCGTTCGTGGTGTGAGGGGCGGGGACGGGCTGGGATCGGCTCGGCGGGGCCGTCAGCGGCGGCGGAGCACCAGGACGGCCGCCACGGCGACGAGCGGGGACAGGATCAACAGGATCACGGCCATCTCGATCCAGCCCATGCCGAACACGCGGGCTCCCTTCGCCAGAGCACTCCGGCCCACAGGATCCGCCGCCCCCGAGATACCGTCAACCGCCCTCTCTCGTCCGGCTCGCTCGCGGGGGAGTGGTCTCGTACGGCTGGCGCCGCGTTCGGCCTTGATCCCGGGCTGGAACCCGCCTCCCCGCCGCCAAGCCCCGCCCCTCCACCGGCGTGAGGGCGCTTCCTCTCCCCGGAGTGGCGGGAGGCCGCTCGCCCTGCCGGCGGCGTGAGGGCGGGGGACGGCGAGGCGCCCGCGGTCCCCCTTGTGCGGGGCGCGGGCGCCGGGAGGTTCTCGCGGTCAGGGGCGGCGGAACTGGGTGATCATGGCGGCGTAGCTGTCGAGGCCGTGGCCCTCGGCGCGGGCCCGGTCGGTGAAGGACTTGACGAGCTTGGGGACCTCGGCGTTGACGCCCGCGGCCTCGCTCTCCTCGATGAGGTGGTCGACGGTCGCGGCGTGGGTGTCGATGGAGGCGTCGAGGGCGGTGTACGAGCCCTCGTCGATCTGGGCGGCGTAGGCCGAGACGAAGCCCGTGATCGCGCCGATCCACTTGTTGGCGAACTCCGAGAAGCCCTTCGCGTCCACCCCGGCCGTGCCCACCAGGGCCGCGCCGTGGAGGAAGCTGTTCAGCGTGCCCCACATGATCCCCAGGAGGGCCACGTCGTACAGCGAGGCCAGGCCGTGGTCCGCGCCGAGGTGGATGGTGCCGGAGGCGCCGAGGTCGCGGAGGACGGCCTCGTGCGCGTCGTAGACCTCCTTCGCGCCGCCGTACAGCAGGAAGGCGTCGTCCGTGCCCACCACCTGGGGAATCGCCATGATCGCGCCATCGAGGTAGGTGATGTCGCGCTTGGCGGCCCACTCGGCGAACTCGCGGGCCTGGGCGGCGGTGCCCGAGGTGAGGTTCACCACGGTGCGGCCGGCCAGGGTGTCCGCCAGCGGCTCGAGCACGCCGGTCACCGCCGTGTAGTCGGTCAGGACGACCACGACCAGCCCGCTCGCGCCGACCGCCTCGGCGGCCGTCTCGCCACGCTGGGCCCCCTGGGCCACCAGGGCGTCCGCCTTGGCCGCGGTCCGGTTCCACACGGTGACCTCCCGGCCGCCCTTGAGGAACGCCCCGGCGATCGCCTGGCCCATCAGGCCGAGGCCGAGCACGGTCACATCGGTTTCACGCATCGTTTTCTCCTGAGGTTTCGTCAGCGCTGCGATCATCTGACTCAAAGGTTTCCACCGGCCCGACAGCCCCCGACAGTGGCAGGACTGACCACATTCGCAAATTTCCCGCCATAGGGTGTACGGCATGAGCGCTGGAACGGTCGCGGTCGCCGTGGTGGACGACTCCGACATGCACCTGTGGGACGTGTACGAACTGGCCATCGCGTGCGCGGTGTTCGGCAAGCCGCAGCCGGAGCTGGCCGACCCCTGGTACGACCTGCGGCTGTGCGCTCCCCGGGGGAGGGCGGCGCCCGGGCTGCCGGGGTTCTCGCTGAGCACGCCGTACGGGCTGGAGGATCTGGTCACCGCCGACACGGTGATCGTCCCATCGGTGCCGGATGCGGTCGTCGAGGATGGCGCGCCGGTCGATCCGGAGCTGGTCGAGGCGCTGCGCGCGGCAGCCCGGGCGGGGGCGCGCATGGTGTCGCTGTGCACGGGCGCGTTCGCGCTGGCCGAGGCCGGGATCCTGGACGGGCGGCGGGCCACGGCGCACTGGAAGCACACCGGGGACCTCGCCCGGCGCTACCCCGGGGTCGAGGTGGACGACTCGGTCCTCTACGTGGACGACGGCGACGTGCTCACCAGCGCCGGGATGACGGCCGGCCTGGACCTGTGCCTGCACCTGGTGCGACGCGACCTCGGCGCGCACGTCGCCAACCGGCTCGCCCGCCTCATGGTCGTCCCCGCGCACCGCGCCGGCGGGCAGTCCCAGTTCATCGACCTGTCCGTGCCGATCCGCGACGATGACAGCCTCAGCCCGGTCCTGGAGTGGGCCCTGGAGAACCTCGACCGGCCCCTGACCGTCGAGGGCCTCGCCCGCCGCGCCGGGATGAGCGAGCGCACCTTCTTCCGCCAGGTCCAGGCCGTCACCGGCACCACCCCGCACAAGTGGCTCCTCAACCAGCGCCTCGCCCGCGCCCAGTCCCTCCTGGAGGAGACCACGCTGTCCATCGACCAGGTGAGCGAGCGCAGCGGCCTCGGCACCGCCGCCAACCTGCGCCGCCACTTCGCCCTCCATGTCGGCGTCACCCCCACCGAGTACCGCCGCACCTACATGAGAGCCGCCTGACCACCTCAACGCACCTGGCGCCCGCCGCCCTCACCACCGGCTGCTCAGGACCGCGAGATCTGCCGGGGTGTGTACGGCTCGCGCTTGCCGCCCTGTCAGTACGGCTCGCGCCGGAAGCCCCGCCCATGTTTCACGTGAAACATGGGCGGGGCTTCCGCGGGTTCGGGTGGGCGTATCGGTGCGCGGGGAGCTTGGCGGGTGGTGGAGGCGGAGGGGCGGGGCAGGCGGGCGACACGTGCCCGGCCCGCTTCTCGCCGAGGTGTCACTGCCCGCCAGGGCCCGACCGGCACGCCACCCCTCTCGTCGGCCCCGGCGCCAGCCGTACGAAGGACGGGGCCGGGACGCTGGACGGGCGTGAGCGGGACCAGAACGGCACCCATCTCGTCCGTCCCGGCGCCGGCCGTACAAGATCCGCTGGAGGGGCGTGGGCGGGGGTGGCGTGGCGCGAATCGGGTGAAACGGCCATCCTCGGGGTGCGGGATGCTGGGGTCGGCCCGGCGGGGCGGAACCCGTGGGTCCGGGAGGTGCTGTGCGGCGTACGTCCGAGGTGGAGATGCGGGCGCGGACCGGGCGGGTGGCGGCCGTCGGCGTCGCGGTCGTCGCGGCGGTGCTGTCACCCGTTCTGGAGGTGGCGTCGTGGCTGGTCTACGCGGGGCTGCCCGCCGAGTGGCTGCCCCGGGTCACCGTGACCCCGCAGTCCGCCGCCGCGCTGACGTTCCCGGCCGTGGGCGCGTTCCTGATCGCGCAGCGGCCCCGGCTCAACATGGCGTGGCTGATGTGCGTGGGCGGGCTCGCGGCGGGCGTCAGCGACCTCGCGCAGTCGCTGATGTTCCGCGCCGCCGCGAACGGTGACCTGACCCTGGCCGGGCACCTCCGCTTTCCGGGAACGCTCGGCTGGGCGCTGTGCGGGTTCACCCTCACGTCGCTGCTGCCGCTCTTCTCGCCCGACGGGCGCCTGCCCTCGCCGCGCTGGCGGCCCGTCGTCCTGCTCGGGGCCGCCGCCCTGGCCACGGAGATGCTGCGCACGATCTTCCGGCCGGACCCGCCCCTCCGGGGGTACCCGTTCCCGGCCGTGATCCCCAACCCGCTCCAGATCCGGGCGCTCGCGCCGTACAACGACCTGATCTCCTCGGTGGCGTGGGCGGGCATCTACACGGCGATGGCGCTGGCCGCGCTCTCCCTGCTGGTACGGCTCAGGCGGGCGGACCCGGTGGGGAAGCGGCAGATCGGCTGGCCGCTGCTGGCGTTCGCGGGGTACGTGGTGTTCCTGGTCGCGGGCGCGTTCGTGCCCGGCCTGATGTGGCTGGCGATCGGGTGGGCGGCGCTCATCCCGGTCGCGGTGGCGTTCTCGGTGATGCGGTACCGGCTCTACGGGATCGACACCGTGATCAGCCGGACGTTCGTGGCCGCCGGGGTGCTGGTCGTGGTCGGCGCGGTCTACTTCGGCGTCGGCGCGCTGTCGAGCCTGCTGGTCTCCGGGTACCACCAGATCGCCGGGCTGGCCGCGGCGCTGTTCGCGGGGGCGTTCTTCCAGCCGCTGCGGCGCGCGCTCCAGCGGGTCGTGGACCGGATGCTGTACGGCAAGGTCGGCGATCCGCGCGTCCTGGCCGCGCGGCTGACCCAGGCGCTGCGGCGCGGCGACCCGGCCGAGGCGCTGACGTCCGTGGTGAGCGTGCTGCGGGACGGGCTGGCGGTCGAGGGCGTGGCCGTCGAGGTGGCCGACGGCGAGCCCCGCTACGTCGAGAGCGGGCCGGTGGGGCCCGACGCGCGCGAGGTGCGGCTCGTGTGGCACGGGGAGGTCGTCGGGCGCCTGCTCGTCGGGCGGCCCGGGCCGCGCCGCTTCCCGGCGGCCCACGACGAGCGGGTCCTGGCCACGCTCACGCCGTACGCCGCCGACGTGGCGCACGCCGTGCGGATGGCCGCCGACCTGCAGCGCTCCCGCGAGCGCATCCTCACGGCGCGGGAGGAGGAGCGCCGCAGACTGCGGCGCGACCTGCACGACGGGCTCGGGCAGACGCTCGCCGCGATGGCCATGACGATCAACATCGCGCGCAAGCGCCTCAAGGACTCGCCCGAGTCGGCCGAGGCCCTGCTGCGGGAGCTGCGCGCCGGCATGGACGCCGTCACCGGCGACGTGCGCGAACTGGTGTACGGCCTGCGCCCGCCCGTCCTCGACGACCTCGGGCTGACCGGGGCGGTGACGGACCTGGCCAGGCAGACCCTCCCGGAGGCGGACACCGAGGTGACGGCCGAGGGCGACCTGAGCGTGCTGCCCGCGGCCGTGGAGGTCGTGGTGTACCGGATCGTCCAGGAGGCGCTGACCAACGTACGGCGGCACGCCCAGGCGAACCGCGTCCGGGTGGAGCTGCGCCGGGAGCGGACGGCCCTGCGGCTGCTGGTGACCGACGACGGACGCGGCCTGCCGGCGGACCACCGCCCCGGAGTCGGCCTCGGCTCCATGCGGGAGCGGGCCGCGGAGCTCGGCGGCATCGCGATCGTCGCCCCCGTCCCCGGCGGCGGCACCCGGGTCGAGGTCATGCTCCCCCTCCCCACCTCCGCCCAGCCCGCCACGACGTGACCGCCCCGCCCCTCGTCCCACCGCCCGCACCCGCCACCACGCCCGCCCACACGCACCCCACGACCTGCCGCCGCCCTCGACAGCCCGCCCTCGCCATCCACAGCCCGCCCTCGCCATCCACAGCCGACCCGGCCATCCACAGCCAGCCTGGTCTTCCGCAGCCAGCCTGGTCTTCCGCAGCCGACCCGGCCTTCCACAGCCGACCCGATCCACGTGGCCGGGGACCCCGGCGTGCTCGGGCCGGTCAGCCCGCGATGATGATCCACAAATGACAAGAAGTTGTCATATTGACAAGAGGTTGCCGATATGACAGCATATTTACATAAGCGGAACGAGGGCAGGAGAGTGACATGGAGCGCAAGACCGTTCACGTGGGTGTGTACGACGGGTTCGCCGACTGGGAGATCGGGCACGCGACCGCCCACATCCGGAACGGCGAGTGGCAGCACGGTCCGCGCTACGACGTGGTGACCGTGGGGATGTCGGCGGAGCCGGTGACCACGATGGGCGGGATGCGGATCCTGCCCGACGTGACGCTGGACTCGCTGTCGCCCGCGGACAGCGCGATGCTGATCCTGGCCGGCTCGGACATCTGGGACGCCGGGGCGCTGGAGCCGTTCGCGAAGAAGGCGCGCGCCTTCCTGGAGGCGGGCGTGCCGGTGGCGGCGATCTGCGGCGCGACGGCCGGGCTGGCGCGCGAAGGGCTGCTGGACGACCGCGAGCACACGAGCGCCGTGGTGGACTACCTGCTCGCCTTCGGGTACGGCGGGGCCGAGCACTACCGCGACGAGCCGGCGGTGACCGGCGGCGACCTGATCACGGCCGGGCCGACGGCGCCGGTGGAGTTCGCCCGCGAGATCTTCGCCAAGCTCGGGATCTACACGCCGGAGGTGCTCGACGCGTGGTACCGCCTGTTCAGCGCGGGCGACCCCTCGGCCTACCCGGTGCTCATGGCGGCGGCGGGCGATGGCGAGTGAGCGGCCGGAGGTCCCCGAGCTGCTCGCGGGGACCGCGCTGACCGCGTTCCGGCTGAACGGTCAGTTCCTGGAGGCGGCGGAACGGCTCGCGCGGCCCGCAGGGCTCACGGCGGCCTGGTGGCAGGTGCTCGGGGCGGTGCTGCGCGAGCCGCTCCCGGTCGCGCAGATCGCGCGGGTGATGGGGATGACGCGGCAGGGCGTGCAGCGCATCGCCGACCTCCTCGTCGAGAAGGGCCTGGCCGAATACCGCCCCAACCCGGCCCATCGCCGCGCCAAGCTGCTCCAGCCCACCGATGCGGGCCTGGAGGCCGTACGACGCATCGGCCCGGACCAGCGGACGCTCGCGGTGAAGCTGGCCGAGCGGTTGGGGGAGGACGAGCTGTACGCGATCCTCAAATCCATGGAACGGCTCTCGGAGGCCCTCCGGTCTCTTGAGGACGAGACACTCTGACCCGCCCGGGCCTCTCGACGTCGAGACACCGACGGGCGGAGGAGATCCCTCGGCATCGAGACACCGGCGGCGGAGAGCCCCTCGGCATCGAGACATCGAGACATCGAGCCATCGGGACTCGGGCCAGGGGACATCGGACATCGGGACGAGGTCGTGGACAACGCGAAGACCCCCGCCGGAGTGGCGGGGGTCTTCGTCGTGCGGGTCACCGGAGGGACGCCGGGGTCACCCGGAGGCGGCGGCCCAGGCGCCGGTGGAGAAGGGCTTGGGCTCACCCTTGGTGCCCTTGCCCGGGCCCCACTTGGTGATCGTGTAGCTCACGTTGATGTGGCCGGTGCCGGCGCCGTCCACCATGAGCGTGTCCGGGTTGAACTCGCCGCCGGCCAGGTCGGCGAACGTCTTGGCGTCGATGTCCAGCATCACGCCGCGGTCCGACGGCTCACCCGGGCCGCGGTCGCCGATGAAGAACTCGGCCTTCTTGCCCTTGTACGTCACGTAACCCTCGGTCCCGAGCGGCCACGACGGGCTGGAGAACAGCCCCTTCTGCATCGGCTTGCCGATCGCCGGCATACCGGTGTCACCGGCCCGGCCGGAGGCGTCGTCCCAGAAGTACGACGCCTTCGTGGACCCGGTCAGCAGCGCCTGCGAGGCAGCGGGCTTCTCGGCCGCGCGCTTGGCGGCCACGGGCTTGACGGGCCCGACCTGCCCGGCCACCGGCTTCGGCGGCACGACGGGCTTCACGGGGGCCGGCGGGGCCGGGACGGTGGCGTTCCGGGCGACCGGCGGGGTGTCGGCCGTCACGTCGATGGCCAGCGCCGCGGACGAGGTGGCGACGGCGATGCCGGCGGCCAGCGTCAGTCCGAGGGTGGTGGAAAGAGTTCGGGCGCGCATGATCAGAAAAGAACCTTCGCATGAGAAGACAGGGACGTGGCCCGGCCCTCCACACGCGTCGAACGCGTCCGTGCATACCGACCACTCGGTCGGTTTCAGTCACGTGGAGGGACTCCCCGCGCGAACAAGGGCGCGGGCGGCCTGATCGGTGCTCTCAGCTAGCGGGACAAGCCCCGATCGCCGGGCGAAAGCCCAGCTCACATGCCCAAAATCCAGGCAATGTGACTATGTGCAACGCCCCACGGACCCCATATGTTCCATCCAAACCCGCACCCAGGGTGACCCCGCTCACACCACGCGAAACCCCTCATCACGCCTGACCACCCTCACCCGGGCGGCCCAACCCCGGCCGCAAACGCCCCAGCGCCACCCAGCCCGCCCAACCCACCCGAACCGCCCAACCCCACCCGAGGCGGGCGCGCCGCCGTACGTCAGGACGCCCTGGCGCGCTGGGCGGCCAGCTCCCGGAACCGGGCGCGGATCTCGGAGGTGGCGGTCAGCGGGGAGCCGGAGTCGAAGGGCGGCTGCGGGTCGTACTCGATCCCGAGCTGGACGGCGCGGGCGGTCAGCTCGTCGGTGAGCCGGGCGACCAGGGCCAGGGCCATGTCGATGCCGGCGGAGACCCCCGCGGCCGTGACGACCTTGCCCTGGAACACCACCCGGTCGGTCGTGTAGGACGCGCCCAGGGACTCCAGCAGCTCGGCGGAGGCCCAGTGGGTGGTGGCCTTGAGCCCCGTGAGCAGGCCCGCCGCCCCGAGCAGGAGCGAGCCGGTGCAGACGGAGGCGGTCCACTCGCTGGTGGCGTCCATCCGGCGGATCCAGTCCAGCAGCGGGTTCTCCTCCAGGAGGACCCGCGTCCCCGGGCCGCCGGGGACGAGCAGCAGGTCACACGACTCGACCTCGTCGAACGTCGCCCCGGCGGTCATCGCGAGCCACCCGCGGACGTCCCGCACCGGACCCCGTTCGGCGGCCACGAACACCACCTCGACGTCCGGCAGGAAACTCAGCACCTCGTACGCCCCCACGGCGTCCAGCGACGTGAAGCGATCGAACAGCGGAACGGCGACTAGCATGGCGACTCCTCAGGAGATTGCGGACATCCGGGACGTGAAGTGGCGGCGGTACTGGCCGGGGGAGACGCCGACCGTGCGGCGGAAGACGCGGTACATCGTCTCGGAGGTGCCGAACCCGCAGGTCCGGGCGATCCGATCCACCGTGGTCCCCGTGGTCTCCAGCAGGCGGCGGGCCGCTTCGAGCCGTACGTCCTCGACGTACGCCGCGGGAGTGCGCCCGGTCTGGGCCGCGAAGACGCGCGCGAAGTGGCGCTCGCTCATCCCGGCGCGCTCCGCGAGGGCCGGCACGCTGAGATCGGCGTCCAGGTTCTCGGCGATCCAGGCGACCAGCTCACGCAGCGGCTCCCGGCTGGGCGCCTGCGCGGCGAGTTGCGCGCTGAACTGCGCCTGGCCGCCCGGGCGCTGGACGAACATCACCAGGCGCCGCGCGATCGCCCTCGCCGTCTCGGCCCCCAGGTCCTCCTCGACGAGGGCCAGCGCCAGGTCCATCCCGGCGGTGATCCCGGCCGAGGTCCAGACGTTCCCGTCGCGGACGAAGATCGGGTCGGGATCGACGGTGACCCGGGGGTACTCCCTCGCCAGCCGCTCGCACCCCGCCCAGTGCGTCACCGCCCGGCGCCCGTCCAGCAGCCCGGCCGCGGCCAGCAGGAACGCCCCGCCGCACACCGAGGCGACGCGCCGCGAACGCCCGGCGGCCGAGGCGATCCACCCGATCAGCTCGCCGTCCAGCACCGCCTCGTCCCGGCCCGTCCCGCCGACGACCACGAGCGTGTCGATGTCCCCCGCGCACTCGGCCGTCGTCATGCTCGCGACGACGCCGAGCCCGCTCCCGGCCCGTACGGCGCCGCCCGCCGCCGCGGCGGTCTCCATCCGGTAGGAGCCGGGCGTCAGCCGTACGGCCTGCGAGAACACCTCGTGCGGCCCGGTGAGGTCCAGGACCTGGAACCCGGGGTAGATGACGAACACGACCAGCCGCTCACTCACCCCTCGATCCTCGCGTCAGGGCTGGAGTGGCAGCAAGGACACGAAGGTGACGTTTTCCGCCACGTTGACGCGCAACCGAACGGCTGCATATCCTCTGTCATGCAACCAGTCGGTTGCATTCATCTCTGGCGGAGGCGATGGACGAGGTGTTCAAGGCGCTGGCCGACCCCAGCCGCCGCAGACTGCTCGACAGGCTGAACGCCCGCAACGGGCAGACCCTGCGCGAGCTGTGCGCGGGGCTGGACATGACCCGGCAGGCGGTCAGCAAGCACCTGGCGGTCCTGGAGGCCGCGGGCCTGGTCACGACGCTGTGGCGGGGCAGGGAGAAGCTGCACTACCTCGACGCCGCCCCCGTCAACGCGATCGCCGACCGCTGGATCAGCCGGTACGACCGGCGGCGCGCCGGCGTCCTCGCCGACCTGAAGACGGCATTGGAGCAGGAGACCATGGCCGACACCGCGTTCGTCTACACGACCTACATCAAGACCACCCCGGAGCGGCTGTGGGAGGCGCTGACCGGCCCGGCCTTCACGCGCCGCTACTGGGGCGCCGAACTGGAGTCGGACTGGGCGCCGGGCTCCCCGATGACCTGGACGGAGAACGGCAACCGCATCGCCGACCCCGAGCAGGTCGTCCTGGAGTCCGACCCCTTCCGCCGCCTTTCGTACACCTGGCACACGTTCACCCCGGAGTGGGCGAAGGCCGGCGGCATCCCCGAGGACCTCCGCGCCCGCCTGGCCGCCGAACCGCGCAGCAAGGTCACGTTCGACCTCGAACAGCTCGGCGAGGTCGTCAAGCTCACCGTCGTCCACGACGGCTTCGCCGACGGCGGCACCCTCCGGGAGATGGTGTCCACCGCCTGGCCCCACCTCATCTCCGCCCTCAAGACCCTCCTGGAGACAGGCACCCCCCTCCCGCAGTAACCCATCCGCCCGTACGGCCACCGCGGCCGCGTGCCGTGGCTAGCGGCAGCCGTACGGCGAGCGCGGCGCGCCCCAAGGCGTACGGCCGGGCGCCAGTGGCGCAGCCGCCGTACGGCCCGGAGCGGCGTCCGGGCCGCACGGTCGGCGCAGCGCCCCCGTGGCCGTACGGTCGGCGCGGCGGCCTCGTGGCCGTACGGTCGGCGCGGCGGCCTCGTGGCCGTACGACGGGGAAAGCGGCGCGCTCAGCGGGCGGAGGGGGCGAGGCGGGTGTGAAGGGCGAGGCCGGCCCCCTCCCCGGGCCGGAACCCCAGCTCGCGGAGCGCGGAGAAGTCCAGCGCGGTGACCACGCGCAGAGCCCCCTCCTCGATCACGACACAGAGGGCGAAGTGCACCAGAGCGGCGCGAACCTCCGACGGAACCCCCGGCTGGATATGGGCGAGGTCGAGCCGGGCGACAGTACGCCCCTCGTCCTCCCAGGACATGACCACATGCCCGGCGACGGGCTCCCCGTCCGCGTTGTCGACGTAGGCCTGTAGCCAGCAGGCGAGCGTCCCCTCGGCGAGCCGCCGCCGGGGAACTGCCACGTCCATCCCCGCCGCGGCCGGCCACGTCCCGGTCTCGGAGGGCGCCAGGGGAATCCTCTCCAGCGACTCCGCCGACAGAACGACGTAGTGCCTGACCTCCCCGTCCCCGTCCACGTCCTCGGTGTCATGCGGTGGCGAAGGGCAGCGCGCGAGCCGGTCAAGGGGAACCGCATCGATGTAGTACCCAGCGGGGGTGACACGCGGAACGCCACGGTAGTTCAGCAGGACATGGCCGTCCCGGACGCTCCGGGTGCTGCGGCAGACCAGCCCGGTCTTCAGTTCCTCCCGCATCCGCGACCAGACGTCCCCCACCCACTCGCGGGCCGAGTTCACCCGCATCCCGGTCCACGGGCTCCGGGGCTCCGTCGGGAACGCCTCCTCGATGGCGTAGGTGTTCGGATCCCGCCGCCACCGGAAGGTCACCACCAGCCGATCTCCCTCGGCGGCCACGTCCACACCGGTGTACCCGTCCGTCACCGCCCCCTCGCCCAGCAGGAACTCCCGGGCCAGGTCAAGGATCTCCGCCCGAGACCAGTCGATCGCCATCCTCCAACGGTCCCACGCCCCGCCACCGACCGGATCTTGTCCATGGGCGCTACGCGGGTGGGGGAGTGGCCGCGAGGATGGTTCCCAGCACGCCCGGGAAGCGGGTCTCCAGGTCTTCGCGGCGCAGCGTCATGTAGCGGACCTCGCCCTCCGCGCGCGTCGAGGGTGAGTCCCGCTCCGGCCGGAGTGTGTCGCGAGGAAACGGCATGCCACGTCCACTTTCGTGGTGGTACGGCATGCGTTGAGCACCGGGGGGTACAACCGGCATTCCATTGCGTCACTGAGGAGACACACGTGGTCAGCCCCCACGAGACGTACTCAGGCCAGGCGCTGCTGCAGGTCATGATGTTCAAACCGGCCCCGTGGTACCTGCTCGTCTTCCTCGTCGGAGACATGGACATCATCTCGGCCCCGCGAGCAGGCGAAAGAGTCGCCGCGATGGCGAAGGATCTCGGCGTCCGGATCGTCGTCCTGGACTTCACCGCGGTGAGCTTCTTCGACTCCACCGGCCTGGCAACGGTCATCCTGCTGTCCAAACGGCTGCGGGAGAGGGGAGGCCACCTCCTTCTGGCGGGCCTCCCCGGCCACTGCCAGGAGATGTTCACCCGCACCGGGCTACGCCGGCGCCTGCGCATCTTCGACACCCGCCAGGAGGCCGGCGCGTACGCCGCCCGTCTGGCCGAGGAGCAACCCGCCAGGTCATGAAGCACCGGCCAGACCAGATCAGGCGATTGCACCGTGCAATTGCTCGATCACTGATATGAATACACCGAGGCGAGAGCACTGCCTGGAGGGGGCCTCGCGATCGCCTCGCGGTGAGGGCCGCCTGCCGCCGACCACACGCGCAGGCGCCCCTCACCTCTACTCCAAGGCCGCCGGCCGACTCCAGGCCCACACCGGCTCACTGAAGCCGTAGTGATCGAGGTCGCCGGTCTCCAGCAGGCGGCGGAAGCCCGGGTCGCGGGGGACATAGGTGGCGCGTCATCTCCAGGTGTACGGCACCGCGAGCCGTACCCGCGATCAACTCAGCGGTGGGATCGTCTTCGAGTTCACGCAGCGCCTCCAAGGATGAGCTTCCTCACGGGCCGGGATACGAAGCCGGGTCTGGCCCCCTTGGCACAGGAGACGACAGGGCCGACAAGTGAGAGGTCACTTACCTAGAGATAACTCCGGTAACCCCACATCTCGCTCCGCGCGTCACGTATCCATCGCCTCACTGAGCGCACGGAGATCGAATATGCGTCCTTACCCACAGAAGCTCACCCTCGCCTCCGGAGCCCTGCTCGTCGCCCTGGTCACCGCCTGCGGCACGCCTTCCATCGACAACCGCCCCCAGACGCCCAGCCGTCCGTCGAACCCACCCAGAGCGAAGACCTGGCCGCCGAGAGCCCGGCCTCGCAGAAGCGCGTGGCGAGCGCCGGCGACACCCTCACCCTCAAGGGCGATCCCGAAGGGCTGACGATGGACGTGACCGTGAACAAGGTCCTCCAGAACGCCAGGGGCGAGGACGAGTACACCACGCCGGAGAGAGGAAAGAGATTCGTCGCGATCCAGGTGACGCTCAAGAATTCCGGGCAAATCGTCTACCAGGACAGCCCCGAGAACGGCGCCGTTCTCGTGGACGCCGAGGGCGAGCAGTACATGCCGAGTTACCAGCGGGTCAGCGGCGGCCAGCCGCTCTCGACGGCGAAGATCGGCCCCGGCGATCGGCGGCGAGGGTATCTGGTGTTCGAGGTCCCCAAGAAGGCGAAGATCGCGACGTTCCAGTTCACGCTGAACTCCGGATTCGCCGGCGAGACGGGCGAATGGACGGTCACCTAGGCACGTCCCCCGTGGGGACACGCTGGGGGCGGCCCGCCGTTCCCGCCGGACCGCGCGAGGAACTGATGGCGCGGCTCAGGAGCGGCCGTACTGGGGGGCGCGCCGGAGTCGATCTCCCGGGTTCCTCCCAGGGGATGACGAGAAAGGCCCGTCCCCTCGCGGGGCGGGCCTTCTGCCTGGTCTTTCTTGGTGGGGCTACCTGGACTTGAACCAGGGACCTCTTCCTTATCAGGGAAGCGCTCTAACCGTCTGAGCTATAGCCCCGTGTTGCGGGTGCCGAGGAAGGCTATCGCATGTCGGGGCCGGTTGCGAATCCGGCGTTCCGACTGGAATAAGGGTACCTTCCCCGGCGACCTAATGTGACATCGACGGGATCACTCGGCTTCGCTGAACGTCAGCTCGACGCCGCCCACGAGGTCGGCCACCACGTTGTAGATGACCGAGCCGACCGTGGACAGGGCGGTGATGAGGACGACGTTCAGGGCGCCCAGCAGGGCGGTGTAGCCGAGGATGCGGACGGCGGAGAACCACTCGTGGGCGTTGATGTCGCCGACCTTCTTGCCCTCCGGGTTGCTGAGGAGGGTGTTGACGGTCTCGGCGATGGAGTCGAACACGCCCAGCGCGGACAGCACGCCGTACAGCACCGCGACGGCCACGAAGAGGATGACGAAGCACACCAGCGAGACGACGAAGCTGAACTTCATCATCGACCAGGGCTCGACCCGGCGGAGCACCAGGTGGGCCTTGCGCGGCGCGCGGCTGCCGGCGGCGCCCTCCTTGCCCGACTCGGCCGCGGCGGCGGCCGTGGTCGCCGCGGCGGCGGGCTTGGCCGGGCGGGTCGGGGTCTGCGCGGCGGCCGGGGCCACGGCGCCGGTCCGCGCCGCGCCGGCCGTACCCGACGCAGCCCCCGCGGCCGGGGCCGCGGCCGCGGTGCGGGGCGCGCTGGGCGGGGCGCCCACGGACTCGGGCTTGGCGTCCTTGCCCGGCTGGGGGGCTCCCTTGGCCGCCTGACCCTTGGCCGGGCCCTTCGCGGGGTTGTTCATCGTCCCACGCTCGGAGGCGGGCCCGGCCTTGTCAACACCACGGTCGGCCCCGGGGCTGACGCGGCCGCCGGGGTTCGCCCCGTTTGTTGAAGGCGCACCCGGTTTGCCGGTCTTCTGCTTTTTCCCGGTTTCGGCACCAGGGCCGACGTTGGCGTTCACCGCTTACTCTCCTCCCCCGTTTTCGGGGTCCTCCAGTGACTCGGCGTTGCGGGCGATCGCCACCACGCTGTCACCTTCCGCCAGATTCATCAGGCGTACCCCCATCGTTTGCCTGCCAGACCTCTTGATCTCGCTGGCGTTGGTCCTGATGACACCGCCCGCCGACGTGATCGCGAAGATCTCGTCGCCGGGGTGGACGACATGGGCCCCGACCAGCTTGCCACGAGTTGCGACAATCTTGGCGGTCAGGACCCCCCTTCCGCCCCGGTTTTGCACCGGATACTGATCAACAGGGGTTCGCTTCGCATAACCGCCTTCGGTGGCGATCAGGACATCCTCGTCCTCGCGCACGACGTCCATGGAAAGCAGCTCGTCGCCGTTGACGAAGCGCATCCCGATGACGCCGGAGGTCGCGCGGCCCATGGGGCGCATGGACTCGTCGCTGGCCGTGAAGCGGATCGCCATGGCGTTCCGCGACACCAGCAGCAGGTCGTCGGACTCCGAGACCAGCCGCGCCGAGATGACCTCGTCGTCGTCACGCAGGTTGATCGCGATCAGGCCGCCGGACCTGGGGGAGTCGTACTCCGACAGGCGGGTCTTCTTCACGAGCCCGGAGCGCGTCGCGAGCACGAGGTACGGAGCCACCTCGTAGTCGCGCAGGTCCAGGACTTCCATGATCTGTTCGTCGCTCTGGAGGGCCAGAAGGTTCGCGACGTGCTGGCCTCGGGCGTCACGGGCGGCCTCGGGCAGTTCGTACCCCTTCAGCCGGTAGACCCGCCCCTTGTTCGTGAAGAACAGGATCCAGTGGTGGGTCGTGGTGACGAAGAAGTGGTCGACGATGTCGTCCTGCCGGAGCTGCGCGCCCCGGATGCCCTTGCCGCCGCGCCGCTGCGCCCGGTAGAGGTCGGTCTTGGTCCGCTTGGCGTACCCGCCGCGCGTGATCGTGACGACCACGTCCTCCTCGGGGATCAGGTCCTCGGCGGACATGTCGCCCTCGTAGGCCACGATCTGGGTGCGCCGCTCGTCGCCGTACTTGGCCACGACCTCGGCGAGCTCCTCGCCGACGATCTGCCGCTGGCGGACGTCGGAGGCCAGGATGTCGTTGTAGTCGGCGATCTGCGCCATCAGCGAGTCGTACTCGTCGGTGATCGCCTGACGCTCCAGGGCGGCCAGCTTGCGCAGCTGCATGTCCAAGATGGCCTGGGCCTGGATGTCGTCGATGTCCAGCAGGGTCTTCAGGCCCTGCTGCGCCGACGCGGCCGACTCGGAGCCGCGGATGAGGGCGATGACGTCGTCGAGCCGGTCGAGCGCCTTGAGCAGCGCGCGCAGGATGTGCGCCCGCTCCTCGGCCTTGCGCAGCAGGAACCGGGTGCGCCGGACGATGACCTCGACCTGGTGCGCGATGTAGTGGCGCACGAACTGGTCGAGCCGCAGCGTCCGCGGCACGCCGTCCACCAGCGCCAGCATGTTGGCGCCGAAGGTGTCCTGGAGCTGGGTGTGCTTGTACAGGTTGTTCAGCACGACCTTGGCGACCGCGTCGCGCTTGAGCACGATGACCAGGCGCTGGCCGCTGCGCGACGAGGTCTCGTCACGCACGTCGGCGATGCCGGTGATGCGGCCGTCGCGGACCAGCTCGGCGATCTTCTGCGCGAGGTTGTCCGGGTTGACCTGGTACGGCAGCTCGGTGACGACGAGCTGGTGCCGGCCCCGGGCGTCCTCCTCGACGTTGACGACGGCCCGCATGGTGATCGAGCCGCGCCCCGTGCGGTAGGCCTCCTCGATGCCGCGGCGGCCGACGATCTGTCCGTACGTCGGGAAGTCGGGGCCCTTGATGCGCTGCATCAGCGCCTCGAGGAGCTCCTCGTCCGTGGCCTCGGGGTGGTCGAGGGCCCACTGCACGCCCTCGCCGACCTCGCGCAGGTTGTGCGGCGGGATGTTGGTCGCCATGCCGACCGCGATGCCGCCGGCGCCGTTGACCAGGAGGTTCGGGATGCGCGAAGGCAGGACCTTCGGCTCCTGCGACTTGCCGTCGTAGTTCGGCGCGAAGTCGACGGTCTCCTTGTCGATGTCGCGCAGCATCTCCATCGCGATGGGCGCGAGCTTGCACTCGGTGTACCGCATCGCGGCGGGCGGGTCGTTGCCCGGGGAGCCGAAGTTGCCCTGGCCGTCCACCAGGGGGTACCGCATCGACCAGCTCTGCGCCAGCCGTACGAGGGCGTCGTAGATCGAGCTGTCGCCATGGGGATGGTAGGTCCCCATGACGTCGCCGACGACGCGCGCGCACTTGAAGTAGCCGCGGTCGGGCCGGTAGCCGCCGTCGTACATCGCGTAGAGAACGCGGCGGTGCACCGGCTTGAGACCGTCGCGCACGTCCGGCAGCGCCCGGCTCACGATGACCGACATCGCGTAGTCGATGTAGCTGCGCTGCATCTCGAACTGGATGTCGATCGGCTCGGTGCGGTCTGCCGGCGGCGTGTTCACGTCCGTCACGGGTTGCAGATCCTTTTCTTTCGTTCGGTACGGCTGACGCGGGCGCTAGCGGGGCGGTGTTGCCGTCGCCCCGTCAGCCGGTCAGACGTCGAGGAAGCGCACATCCCGCGCGTTGCGGATGATGAAGGAGCGCCGTGCCTCGACGTCCTCGCCCATGAGCACGCTGAACAGCTCGTCGGCCTGGGCCGCGTCGTCCAGCGTGACCTGGAGCAGGAGTCGCGTCTCCGGGTTCATCGTGGTCTCCCAGAGCTGACTGGCGTTCATCTCGCCGAGACCCTTGAACCGCTGGATGCCGTCGTGCTGGCGCGGGTCGCGCTTGCCCTGGGCGATGCCCTGCTTGATGATCTCGTCGCGCTCGCGGTCGGAGTAGGCGTAGTCGGCGACGTCGCCCTTCCGGTCCCACTTGATCTTGTAGAGCGGCGGCTGGGCCAGGTAGACGTGACCGGCCTCGATCAGCGGCCGCATGAAGCGGAACAGCAGCGTGAGCAGCAGCGTGCGGATGTGCTGGCCGTCGACGTCGGCGTCGGCCATCAGGATGATCTTGTGATACCGCAGCTTGGAGATGTCGAACTCGTCGTGGACGCCCGTGCCGAGCGCGGTGATGAGCGCCTGGACCTCGTTGTTCTTGAGGACCTTGTCGATCCGGGCCTTCTCGACGTTCAGGATCTTCCCGCGCAGCGGCAGGATCGCCTGGAACCGCGAGTCGCGGCCGCCCTTGGCCGAGCCGCCCGCCGAGTCGCCCTCGACAATGTAGAGCTCGCACTTCTCCGGGTCGGTCCACTGGCAGTCGGCCAGCTTGCCGGGCAGGCTGCCGCTGGTCTCCAGCAGGCTCTTGCGCCGCGTCAGGTCACGGGCCTGGCGGGCCGCGATGCGGGCGCGCGCGGCCTGGCTGGCCTTCTGCACGACCTCCTTGGCCTCGCCCGGGTTGCGCTCGAACCAGTCGCGCAGGTGGTCGTTGCACGCCTTCTGCACGAACGAGCGGGCCTCGGTGTTGCCCAGCTTGGTCTTGGTCTGACCCTCGAACTGCGGCTCGGCGAGCTTCACCGAGATGATCGCCGTGAGGCCCTCGCGGATGTCCTCGCCGGTCAGCTTGTCGTCCTTGCCCTCGCGCAGGAGCTTCTGCTCGAACGCGTAGCGGTTGACGATGCTGGTCAGCGCCGAGCGGAAGCCCTCCTCGTGGGTGCCGCCCTCCGCGGTGTTGATCGTGTTGGCGAAGGTGTAGACCGACTCGGAGTAGGACTGGTTCCACTGCATCGCGATCTCGACCGAGATGCCCTCGCCCTCGGCCCCGAACTCGATGACCGACTGGTGCGCGGCCTCCTTCTTGGCGTTCAGGTGCCGCACGAAGTCCGCGATGCCGTCGGCGTAGTGGTAGGTGGCCTCCTTGACGGTGGCCTCCGCGCCCTCGTCCTCCGTGGTGACCATGTCGGCCCGCTCGTCACGGATCGAGATCGTCAGGCCCCGGTTGAGGAACGCCATCTCCTGGAACCGCCGCGACAGCGTCTCGAAGCTCCAGACGGTGGTCTCGAAGATCTCCTCGTCCGGCCAGAACGTGACCGTGGTGCCGGTCTCGGCCGTCTCCTCGTCCTTGCTCAGCGGCGCGACCGGCTTGGAGTTGGCGTACTGCTGGCGCCAGACGTGGCCCTCGCGGCAGATCTCGACCTCGAGGCGCGTGGACAGGGCGTTCACGACGGAGACGCCGACGCCGTGCAGGCCGCCGGACACCGCGTAGGACTTGCCGTCGAACTTGCCGCCGGCGTGGAGCACGGTCAGGACGACCTCGACCGCGGGGCGCTTCTCGACCGGGTGCATGCCGACCGGGATGCCGCGCCCGTTGTCGTAGACGCGGACGCCGCCGTCGGCCAGCAGCGTCACCTCGATGGTGTCGGCGTAGCCCGCCAGCGCCTCGTCGACCGCGTTGTCGACGACCTCGTACACGAGGTGGTGGAGGCCGCGCTCGCCCGTCGAGCCGATGTACATGCCCGGGCGCTTGCGGACGGCCTCAAGACCCTCCAGGACAGTGATTGAGCCTGCGTCGTAGGACAAGTGCTGATCCTCCTGCCGCGGACACGTGCCCGGGCGGCGTGCTCTCGGCCTCGCCTGCCCCGACCCTGCCCGTCACCGTCGTACTGCCTGTTTCTGACCGTCGGCCCGGGCCTGTCGCTCACGCTCCGGCCCGCGCCGGTCACCCCGTGCGGCCAGCCGTGGAGTGCGGCGTGACGCGCCCACGGACGTGTCCGGAATCCGATTTCATTCTACCTGCCCAGAGGGCCGGAGGGGGCAATGACAGGGCCTGTGGTGGCCTGTAATCGCCCGACCCCCCGCGCAAGCATCCCCCCACGGGGAACGGGGTCGCTTCGCTCAAGAAAGCGATGAGACCCTCGCCCTTACCAGATGAGGCTCCGGGGGAAGAGGATGCGCGAGCGCGACTCTAGGCGCTCACCCGGACATTTCCGGTACTAGACACAACGTTCTAGAGGGCCGCGATAGTCCCCAAGTTGTCCACAGGGTGTGGACAACTTGGGCGGGCAAGCACGCGGGCCTGCGGCTCCTGGACGGGTGAGGGTGTGGCGCGTCCGTCTCGGGGTCGGGTGCGGGTCGGGAGCGGGGTTGGAACGAGGTGGGGAAGGCGCGGACGAACGATGGGACGCGCGGATGGTCGCGGGGGAGTCGGCGGGGTGGGCGGGTGGGCGAAGCCGGCGGAGGGCGCCCGGGGGCCGGTTCACGCCGTTCGAGGAGTGCGCCGGGGAAGAGGTTGTCCACAGGGAGGTGTGGACGGTCAGCCGTAGGTGTCGCCGGGGCCCTTGCTGCCGGTGACGCGGAGGCCGCCGCGGGGCTTGGGGCCGAGGCGGGGGCCGCGGACCTTCACGCGCTTGACGGTGCCCTCGCCGAGTTCCTCGTTGAGGCGGCGCACGAGGGTGGCGGCCAGGAGGCGCACCTGCGTGGCCCAGGCGGTGGAGTCGGCCGAGACGATGACCTCGCCGTCCTCGAAGGACTCGGGCTTGGTGTGGGCGGCCAGGTCGGGGCCGACGATCTCCTTCCAGCGGCCGAACACGTTGCCGACGGCGGCGGGCTGCTCCCAGCCGCGGGCCGCCAGCAGGTCGGCGATCGCGCGCCCGAGGAGCTGGGGGTCGCCGGCGTCGCGGCGCGGCCCGGCCGCACGGCGGCGCGGCTCGCTCCTGGGCAGTTGTCCCCGGCGCGCAGCGTCCGCCTTGGCCTGCGCCAGCTTCTCCCGCGCCAGCGCCGCCCCACTGAGCACCGGACGCTCCGCCTCCTCGGCCATCACAACCCTCCCATCGCCGACGCCGGCCCCCGAGACCAGAGAGGCTACGCCACCCCCTCCCCTCAATCCGCCCAACACGCGCACCTCCCCCCGGCCCCGCTGCCGCCGTACGGCGAGGCGCCCCGCTCCCGTGGCGTACGACGTCCCGTCCACAGGAGGCGGGCCGGGCCTGTGCACGACACGGCGGGGGCGACCAGGCGCCGCCGGTGTCCACAGCCGCGATCCCCACCCCTTTGAGCCGCGGTGACGCCCTCTTCCCGCTGTCCACGTGATGAGGCAGCGGCGGGAGGGGCGGCTGACGTCAGGCGGCGGCTGGGGGCTTGCGGAAGTGGGCGCGGGCGGAGGGGAGGGCGAGCAGGACGACGACGGCGAGGGAGCCCAGGGTCGTGAGGACGAGCTTGGCGGCGTTCACGGCGGGCAGCCAGGCCGGCATCGCCTGGGCGGCCGCCGCGACCAGGGCGGGGACGTCCACGCGGGCGAGTTCGGGGTCGCCCGCGTCCGCGAAGGAGGACGCGAGGAAGCGGGCGGTGAACAACTGCACGGGGACGATGACGATCCCCAGGACGAACAGCACGGGGTGGAGCACCCAGGACAGGAGGCGGCCGGCCCGCTTCCCGGCCAGGACGAGCAGCGCGGCGGCCACCAGGAGCAGGACGATGAGCACGGCGAGTCCCTCGCTGCCGCCGAAGTCCACGCCGTTCCTGGTCAGGGCCGTGGCGGACAGGCCCTGGCGGCGCATCTCGCGTTCGGCGGCGGACTGCGCGCGCCCGCCGTACAGGAGGACGACCAGGATCCCGATCAGGAACGGGACGACGGTCAGCGCCTGGACGACCACCGCCGCGATCACCGGCCGGGGACGAAAGCGGGGGTTCATGAGGGTTCCTCGCGGGTCGGCTGTTGAACTTAGTTCGACGATAGACGGAGGATCGCACAAAGTTCAAGAAGGCTCTCGAACTTTGTGCAAATCCCTCGCTATGCTGGCCCCATGCCGCGAGACACCCTCACCAAAGAGCAGATCGTCAAGGCCGCCGTCGAAGTCCTGGACGCCGAAGGCGTGGACGGGCTGAACATGCGCCGGCTGGGCGCCCAGCTCGGCTCGGCTGCGACCGCGATGTACTACCACGTCAAGAGCAAGGACAAGCTGGTGGTGCTGGCGGCGGACCACGTGTTCGCGGAGATCCCGCTGCCCGACCTCGACGCCGTCGGCTGGCGGGAGGCGGCGACGCGGATCGCCCACGGCACCTACGAGACGATCGCGCGCCACTTCTGGCTGCTCCCCGCGATGAGCACCCACATCATCTACGGCCCCGGCAAGGCCCGCTACGACGACCACAGCCTGGCCATCTACGAGTCCGCGGGCTTCACGGGCCATCACGCCGACCACGCGGCCGCCGCCGTCCTGATGTACGTGATCGGCGCCGCCCAGGGCGAGGCCGCCCAGGCTGCCTGGCGCGCCCACCTCCGCCGCGCCGGCGCCGACGAGGAACGCGAGGCCCGCGAGACCGTCGAGTACATCACCGAGATCGCCCGGGGCTTCCCCCGCCTGCGCGCCCGCACCGAGGAGTCGATGGCCGGCGAGCCCGGCGAACCCACCTTCGACTACGGACTCCAGGCCCTCCTGGACGGCCTCACCAGCCGCCTCCCCGCCTGAAGCCCGGTCCGCGGCGTCTCTCCGGCCCGAGCCCGACCGCTCCTCTGCGAGCCGCGACCACCCACCGCCCCGCGCCCCTGCCCCCTGGCCCCTGCCCCCCTGCCCGGGTGATCTTGCGATCCCGCACCCCCGCCGCGAGCCCGAGGCTTCAGGTGATGTCGGGGATGGTGTGAGATCACAAGATCAACGTGAGGGGTGGGATGCCGAGGTGGTTTCTCCTCGTTCTTAGCGGTGGCGGGGGGCGTTCGGGCTTCGATGGGAGGGAGTGCGCACTCGGGGGCGCTGTCGAGGTTTTCGCGTGGGGGCGGCCGCTCGGGACTGGGGATCAAGGTCGGGGGCCGCGCCAGCCGTACGGCATGCGGGGCTTGTCCCGGTCCGCACCGTCTGCCCTTGCTCGGCCGTCGGTCCCGGCCTGGGGGTTTCAGGGGGTGCGGGTCGCGGTGGCTTCGGTGATGTCGTAGCGGGCGCCGGCGAGTCGCGGGGGGACGTCCTCGGGGACGGCGGCGGTGATGAGGACCTGCTCGGCGGGGGCGACGAAGTCGGCGAGGCGGGCGCGGCGCTGGGTGTCGAGCTCGGCGAAGACGTCGTCGAGGATGAGGACGGGGTCGCCGGCGTCGGCGCGGAGGAGTTCGTAGGCGGCCAGGCGGAGGGCCAGGGCGTAGGACCAGGACTCGCCGTGGCTGGCGTATCCGCGCGCGGGCAGGGGGCCGAGGCGGAGGGCGAGTTCGTCGCGGTGCGGGCCGACGAGGGTGATGCCGCGCTCCAGCTCGTTGGAGCGTACGGCCGCGAGGCCCGCCTGGAGCGCGGCGGCCAGGACCTCGCGGTCGGTGGTGTCGGGCAGCTCGGTGGAGCACTTGTAGTCGAACTCGGCGGCGCCGGAGGAGGGCGCGAGCGCGGAGTAGGCCGTGGCGACCAGGGGGCGCAGGGCGGCGACGAGCTCCAGGCGCGCGCCGAGGAGCTCCGCGCCGGCGCGGCTGAGATGGGAGTCCCACACGTCGAGGGTGGGCAGCGCCCCCGCCCGCGTGCGGCCGGACTTGGCGGCCGAGCGGAGGAGGGCGTTGCGCTGCTTGAGCACGCGTTCGTAGTCGGCGCGCACGCCGGCGAACCGGGGCGCCCGGGCCACCAGCAGGTCGTCGAGGAACCTGCGGCGCTCGGCGGGATCGCCCTTGACCATCGCCAGGTCCTCGGGCGCGAACAGCACGGTGCGCAGCATCCCCAGCACGTCGCGCGGCCTGGGGACGGGGGAGCGGTTCAGCCGGGCCCGGTTGGCCCTGCCCGGGTTGATCTCCAGCTCGACCAGCGCCCGGCGGTCCTCGTGCACGATCGCGGCGCGGACGATCGCCCGCGCGGCGCCGTGCCGTACGAGCGGGGCGTCGGAGGCGACCCGGTGGCTGCCGTGGGTGGCGACGTATCCGATGGCCTCGATGAGGTTGGTCTTGCCGTGCCCGTTAGGTCCGACGAGCGCGGTCACGCCGGGCTCCAGGGGGAGCTCGACCTCGGCGTACGACCGGAAGTCGGTCAGCGACAGATGGGCGACGTGCACCCGCCCGAGCTTAGTCGCCGCGGCCCCCTGCCCCCGGCCCGGAGACCGCCGCCTGTGGACGACGGGACGCCCCGCGTGCCCGGGCGATCCGTGTCCCCACGACGGGCGAGGCCGCCTGTGGACACGGCGGCCGCTGTGGGCAGCGGCGTCGTCTCGTCCACGGGCGCCCGGCTCGTCCACAGCGGCCTGGCTCACGCCGTACGGCTCCCGCCGACAGGCTCGCCCGGTGGGGTGCGGGGCGGCGGGCCATCGTCGCCGCAGGTGGAGAAGATGAGTGACGGGCTACGTCGCTGTCCCCGGCGGAGATTCACGCCCTGTGGACAAGCGAGCCTTGGTGTGTGCGGGTATGGCGTTGTGCGCAGGTGCCGCCACCTGTGCGGACCGCGTCGTGTGCCTCCGCCTCCCGGGCAATCACGCTCATGGCCCTACACGTTCCCGCCGAGGTCCGTGCCCCGATCCCTGCCGGACTCCCGGAGGCGCCGGGGTTGTGGACATGTGGACATCCGGCTTCTGCGCGACGCTGTCCACAGGGCGGGTCCGCTCCTCGCCCGGGCTCAGGCCAGGCATGTGGCTGCCCCTCACTCCCGGGGACTTCTTTCGGGAGGAGCCGGAGCGCGGGCCGCGAGTCACCCCGGACGCCGCGAAACGGGCGCGGACGCGTCCCGCGCCGCTTGTGAACCGGCCGCTGATCGGGCGCGCCGGGCTCGGGTCCACGCCGTACGCCCAGGGCGGCGGTGCGCCGTCGACCGGCCTGTGGATTTCCGTGAGCGGGATCCACAGGCCGTGGGCGAGCGGGGGTGGAGCCGTGGGTGTCAGCGGGCCTCGGGAGGCGGGGCGACGTCGGCGCCGGGGGAGTCCGCGCCCTTGCCGACCTCGCCGGCGGCCGAGGTGATGGCGTGCCCGCCGAACTGGTTCCGCAGCGCGGCGACGACCTTCATGGCGGGGGAGTCGTCCTGGCGCGACGCGAAGCGCGCGAACAGGGCGGCGGTGATCACCGGCAGCGGCACGGCGTGGTCCACGGCGGCCTGCACGGTCCACCGGCCCTCGCCGGAGTCCTGGGCGACGCCGCGGATGCCGGACAGGTCGTTGTCCTCGTTCAGCGCGTTGACCATCAGGTCGAGCAGCCAGGAACGGATCACGGTGCCGGTGCGCCAGCTCGAGAAGATCCCCGGCACGTCCTTGACGGCGTCGGAGGCGCGAAGCAGTTCGTAGCCCTCGGCGAACGCCTGCATCATGCCGTACTCGATGCCGTTGTGGACCATCTTGGCGAAGTGCCCGGCGCCGACGTCGCCCGCGTGGACGAAGCCGTCCGGGCCCTCGGGCTTGAGGGTCTCGAAGATCGGCATCAGGCGCTGGATGTGCTCCGTCTCGCCGCCGGCCATGAGCGCGTAGCCGTTCTGGAGACCCCAGACGCCGCCGCTCACGCCCACGTCGACGAAACCGACGCCCTTGCCGCCGAGCTGCTCGGCGTGGACGCGGTCATCCACATAGTGCGAGTTGCCACCGTCGATCACGATGTCGCCCGCGCTCATGAGCTGACCGAGCTCCTCCAGGGTCAGCCTCGTCGGCTCCCCGGCGGGCACCATCACCCACACCACGCGCGGCGCGGCGAGCGCCTCGACCAGTGCCTTGAGGCTCGCTACGTCGCTGACCTCAGGATTCGCGTCGTAGCCGACCACCTCGTGGCCGCCTCTGCGCAACCGTTCGGCCATGTTGCCGCCCATGCGGCCCAGGCCGATCATGCCGATCTGCATGCGGAATCACCCCCATCTCCCAATCATTCCGGATCACCGGACCACTCCGAACCGCGGGGTCTTATCCCCAGAGTTTGTCCACAGCGCTGTGGACAAACCCGCCGAGCGCCCCGGGCGTGCCCTGCCGTGCGAGCCGGTCATGCCCGCGCGGCCAGCCATCTCACCCAGAACCCTCCCCACCCGACCCTGTGGAAACCGCGCCCCGGTGTCCGTCCACATCCTTGGGCGTACGGCTCGCGCCCAGGCCGGCGCGAGCCCGGGCCGGCGCGCGGTCGCCGGAGGGCCTCCGGCCGCGCCCGGGGCGGAATCCCGTCTTCCATCCACAGCCGCCGGCCGGGACGCACAGAGGCTCAGTCGCGGGGAACGTCCACGCACCGCCCATCCCGAGCCGACGTCCACAGCCACGGCGCCGAGCCGTACGGGCCGTGGTGGGCGAGGGCGGGTACCCGTCGTGGATGTCCGCGATCGTCTGTGGACAGGTGGCTGGGCTTCCTCCCCCGTCCACAGACGGTGGGGACCTGGAGTCGCGCCGCTGTGGGAACTCGCTCGACGTCGACACGGCCACAGGCCCGGGGCCCGTGGGGACATCCGCGGGAGATCCGGGGACATCCGCCGCGAAGGGCGGATGTCGTGCGGGGCGGCCCTGCGACCCCACCCCCGGGAGAGGCTCCAGAACGGCCTGAGACGCCACCTGCGCCTTCCAGGCCCCGGAAGACCTCTCCCGCCTCAGGGGCCCCTCACGCCGCGTCACGGCTCCCGCCAGGGCGATCCCACGCCCCGCGGTACGGCTCCCGCCGAATCGCGGCGGCGGCCATACCGCGGCATCGGCCGTACGGGCGCGACGGCCGTACCGGACGCGGGAGCCGTACACGCGGCTGTGGACGAACCCCCGGGGGGCGGGGAACTCCCCCGGAGGATGTGGAAAACCCCTGTGGGGACGGGGTTAGCTGGAGAGCCGGATGGGCATGATCAGGTAGCGGTACGGCGTGGCGGCGGGCTCGTCCGCGGGCTTGCCGGTGAGGATCGCGGGCTTGGTCGAGGTGGTGAACTGCAGTCGAGCGATGTCGGAGTCGATCGCGCCCAGGCCGTCCAGCAGGAAGCCCGGGTTGAACGCGATGTCGATCGCGTCGCCGTCGAACTCGGTCTCCAGGACTTCTACAGCCTGTGCCTCGTCGCCGCTGCCCGCCTCCAGCACGACCTCGCCGCCGCGGAACGACAGCCGCACCGGGGTGTTGCGCTCCGCGACGAGCGACACGCGCTTGACCGCCTCGACGAACGGCCCGGTGGCCAGGTCGGCCCGGGCGCTGAACTCGGTCGGCAGCAGCGAGCGGTACTTCGGGAACTCCCCGTCGAGCAGCCGCGTCGTGGTGCGGCGGCCACCGCTCTCGAAACCGATCATGCCCTCGCCGCCACCGCCGCCGCCCGAGGTCAGCGCGATCTCGACCTGCGCGCCCGTGGTCAGCGACTTCGCCGTGTCGGCGAGCGTGCGCGCCGGCACCAGGGCCACCGCGGAGATGTCGGGCTGCTCGGGCTGCCAGGACAGCTCGCGTACGGCGAGGCGGTAGCGGTCGGTGGCCGCCAGCGTGACGGACTCGCCCTCGATCTCGACGCGCACCCCGGTGAGCAGCGGGAGCGTGTCGTCGCGGCCGGCGGCCACGGCGACCTGGGAGACGGCCGAGGCCCACACGTCGCTGCCGACGACCCCGGTGGCCGGGGGCATCGCCGGGAGGGACGGGTAGTCCTCCACAGGCATGGTCAGCAGGGTGAACTTGGCGCTGCCGCAGGTGACGACCGCCTTGGCGCCGTCGACGACGAAGTCCACAGGCTGTGCGGGGAGCGCGCGCGTGATCTCGGCGAGCAGCTTGCCGGAGACCAGCACCTTGCCGGCGTCGCCCGACTGGAGGTCCAGCGTCACCTGCGCGGAGACCTCGTAGTCGAATCCCGACAGCTTGAGCTGCTGCTCGTCGGTGACTTCTAGGAGCATGCCGGCGAGGACGGGGACGGACGGCCGCACCGGCAAGGTGCGTGCGGTCCATGCCACCGCCTCGGCGAGCACGTCGCGGTCGACCCTGAACATCACGTGGACCCGCCTCCTGGGTGAGGTTTGTTGTGCATGAAGTGTGGCTGTGGATCAGGGTCCGGCACGAGCGGAACCCCAACTGTTGTTCTCGGTCCCTAGGTGAGAGATAGGGAAGCAGTCATATTAGGGGCGGTGGAAACTGTGGATGAAGGCCGTTTCCGCAGGTCACCCCCGATATTTTCATCCACTGCCCCTGTGGGTGAACGGTGGATGAGCTGTGGTTGCCTGGGGACGGTCAAAGTTTCCCCACAGTCCGTCCCCAGGTTCTTGGGGGTTCGTCCACCGGTTGTCCACCGGTCGTCCCCAACTTCGTCCACACCCCGGTATTCACAGGCATCCACCGGTTGTCCACGCCAATCCACAGGAGTTATCCACAGTCTGTGCATGGTTACCGCCGTTGTCAGCTACGCGAATGCTGCTTAATCCGGTTTGTGAGTTCCGTGACCTGGTTGTAGATCGAGCGGCGTTCGGCCATGAGCGAGCGGATCTTCCGGTCGGCGTGCATGACGGTCGTGTGGTCCCGTCCGCCGAACTGCTGGCCGATCTTCGGCAGCGACAGGTCCGTCAGCTCCCGGCACAGGTACATCGCGATCTGCCGGGCCGTCACCAGCACGCGCGAGCGCGAGCCGCCGCACAGGTCGTCGATCGACAGCCCGAAGTACGCCGCGGTCTGCGCCATGATCGTGGCCGTCGTGATCTCGGTGCTGCCGCTGTCCGGGATCAGGTCCTTGAGCACGATCTCGGCGAGCTCCAGGTCCACGGACTGCCTGTTGAGGCTGGCGAACGCGGTCACCCGGATCAGCGCGCCCTCCAGCTCCCGGATGTTCGTCGAGATCTTGCTCGCGATGAACTCCAGGACGTCCGGGGGAGCGGCGAGCCCCTCCTGCACCGCCTTCTTCTGCAGGATCGCGATGCGGGTCTCCAGCTCGGGCGGCTGGACGTCGGTGATCAGGCCCCACTCGAACCGGTTGCGCAGCCGGTCCTCCAGCGTCACGAGCTGCTTCGGCGCCCGGTCGCTGGAGATCACGATCTGCTTGTTGGCGTTGTGGAGGGTGTTGAAGGTGTGGAAGAACTCCTCCTGGGTCTGCTCCTTGTTTTCCAGGAACTGGATGTCGTCCACAAGCAGGATGTCCACGTCGCGGTAGCGCCGGCGGAACCCGTCCGCCTTGGTGTCGCGGATCGAGTTGATGAAGTCGTTCGTGAACTCCTCCGAGCTGACGTACCTCACCCGCGCGCCCTCGTACAGGCTCTGCGCGTAGTGGCCGATCGCGTGCAGCAGGTGCGTCTTGCCCAGCCCGGAGTCCCCGTAGATGAACAGCGGGTTGTACGCCTTGGCCGGCGCCTCGGCCACCGCGACCGCCGCGGCGTGCGCGAACCGGTTGCTGGACCCTATGACGAAGGTCTCGAAGGTGTACTTCGGGTTCAGCCGCGCGGGCTCGGCGGAGGTGCGGCCGTTGCCCGACTCCCAGCTCCGGCCGCCCGCCGGCCGCGCCGGGGCGTACGACGGCTGCGGGTCGCGCCGCTGGGGAGCGGGCTCCGGCACGGGCTGTGGAGAAGCGGACGGCTTCTCGGCAGTCTGGGCGGAGTCGAAGGACCTGGGGAACGCCTCGGCGCCGTACGAGTCACGCCCGTAGGAGTCGCCGCCACCCTGCTGGCCGCCCTGCGGAAAGCCGTCGCCACCCTGGGGAAAAGAGTCCGTCCCCTGGGGAAAACGATCCGGAGACTGGGGAAACGATTCGGAACCCTGGGGAAATGCGTCCGATCCCTGGGGAAACTCCTGGGGAGAACGCGCCCCCTGGGGAAAACCGTCAGTGGAGAACTGCTCCCGAGGGAACAACTCGTCGGCGTATCCCTGAGGCTGTGAATGCTCATGGGTGTACGGCGGGCGCTGTCCACTTTGCGCGTCTCGTCCCCCTGGGGATGAAGCTGGGGAAATCCCCGGGCCATCCTGGGGATAAGGGTGTGGACCGGTTGTGTACGGAGAGCCCGCCTGTTGAGAACCCCGCCCATCGTGTGGATTACCCGGTGGATTGTGCCGCGGGTTGCTGCGGAAAACCTGTGGACCGCCTGTGGACGACTGTGGAGAACCGTCGCCCTGTGGAGAAGCCGCCGCCGGGTCCACCGTCACCGCGACCCGGATGGGCCGGCCGAGCTGCTGGGAGAGCGCGTGCGCGATGATCGGGCGCAGCCGCGTCTCCAGGATGTCCTTGGCGAACTCGTTGGGGGCCGCGAGCAGGGCGGTGTCCTCCACCAGGCCGAGCGGACGCGTCATGGCCAGCCACGCCCGCTGCTGCGGGGGGATCGTTCCGTCGGCCAGCCCCTCGAGAGAACGGGACCACACCGAGGCGAGATCCATGCTGTCCATTTAGAGGTCCCCTCCTCGCGTTCGCGCTGTGAGGTTATCCACAGTGCGCCCCCCGGATTTTCGCGTTCCGGGCCGTCGTCCGGGTCGCTGCCCGGTCAGTAATCCACACCCTTGTGCACAGGTTGAGCCCCGGTGTGCACAGCCGCTCATGGGTGTCCCGGGAGGGGGCGCACCGGACTGCGCCACCGAACCGGGCACCCGTAAGCTGGGGTACCGGCCTCCCAGTCGAGCTCAGTGAGGGGAAGGTCCGGAGGGCCGACAGTAGCCGTGTTCACAGCACCCGTTCAAGCCGTTGTCCACAGACTAGTGGGGCTTGGGGGATGGGTGGGCTGAGCCTGTGGATACTCGCGCGGCGGCGTTCGCGCGTTTGACCTGGAACCACCCGACCCCGTAACGTACGACGGTCGGCTTGTCACCCGACGGCTTCTCGCATGCCCTCGCGGGCCGGGGGTCGCCGGTGCTGATGGGCCGTGCAGTCCTTTGCTTCGACAAGCGTTTCAACCTGGAGCCCCAGAGTGAGCAAGCGTACTTACCAGCCGAACAACCGTCGGCGCGCGAAGACCCACGGCTTCCGGCTGCGCATGCGCACCCGGGCCGGCCGCGCCATCCTTGCCGCGCGCCGTCGCAAGGGCCGGGCCGAGCTCTCCGCCTGACGCGTCATCCACAACCCCGTCTCGTACGGCGCCCGCCCGGTGCAGACCGGCGCGAGCCGTACGAGACGGGTTTTGTCCCATAAAGAGCACCTCAGGTAGCGACGAGACCGGAAAAGCAGTGCTGCCAGCCGAGTCCCGCATGCGGCGAAGCCAGGAGTTCGGACACGCCGTCCGCCGTGGCGACCGTGCGGGCAGGCCGATCCTGGTCGCGCACCTGAAGGTGGAAGACGAGGACCGCCCGCCCCGGGTCGGCTTCATCGTCAGCCGCGCCGTCGGCCCCGCGGTGACGCGGAACCGCGTGCGCCGCCGCCTCCGCCACGTGGTTCGCGACCGTTTGCACCGGCTTCCGAGAGGTAGCCTGCTTGTGGTACGCGCCAACCCCCAGGCCGCGTCCGCGCGATCCGAGCGCCTGGCCGCCGAATTCGACATCGCGCTCGAACGACTTCTCCGGCGGCAGGCACCGAAGGACCGGGAATCGTCATGACGTCCGCGCAGGAGACGGCACACCACGGCGTCGTCGCGCGTTTTCTCATGTCCGGGGTGCGCTTCTACCGCAGGTTCATCAGTCCGCTTCTGGGTCCGCGCTGCCGCTTCGAGCCTTCCTGCAGCGCGTACGGCTTGGAGGCGATCGGCGTGCACGGCGCGCTTCGGGGCACCTGGCTGACGATTCGCCGGATCGGCCGGTGCCACCCGTTCCACCCCGGAGGCTACGACCCGGTGCCCCAGCCAAGGGGAACCGCCTTGAGAGGAGACTAGCTAGGTGGAGTTCGCTTGGCTGAACTGGCTCTATGAGATCGTCGCGTGGGTCCTGATAAAGATCCACGAGGGGTACAGCACCTTCATCGCCCCCAGCAGCGGTCTCAACTGGGCGCTGACGATCATCACGCTGACGGTGCTGATGCGTCTGCTGATCTTCCCGCTCGTGCTGAAGCAGTTGCACTCCTCGCGCAAGATGCAGGAGCTGGCTCCCCAGATCCAGAAGATCCGCGAGAAGTACAAGCACGACAAGCAGCGCATGAGCCAGGAGACCATGAAGGTCTACCAGGAGGCGGGCGCTAACCCGCTGGGAGGCTGTCTCCCGCTCCTGGCCCAGATGCCGGTCTTCTTCTCGATGTTCGCGGTGCTCAACGCGATCGCCGGTGGCAAGGCCAAGTTCGGCATGAGCCAGGAGATGGTCGACAGTGCGCAGAAGGCGCACATCCTCGGGGTGCCGGTCCCGGCGACCTTCCTCACGGACAACTCCGTTCTCACGGGCACAATGCACGTGGGGAACCCGATCCTCGCGAAGGCAGTGCTCTTCTGCTTCGTGCTGGTGAGCTCGCTGACGACGTTCCTGACGGTGCGGCAGAGCGTGAAGCGCTCCATCGCGCAGATGCCGGACAACCCGATGGCGCAGCAGCAGAAGATCCTGATGTACATCTCGCCGCTGTTCGCCTTCTTCAGCCTGGGCTTCCCGCTGGGCCTGATCCTGTACTGGGTGACCACGAACGTTTGGTCGCTCGCGCAGCAGCACTGGGTCTACAGCAAGTACCCGCCGCCCGGCGCCGACGGGAAGCCGCAGCCGAAGAAGCCGGGCATGATGGCGAAGTTCCGCAAGCAACCGCCGCAGGACACCGCCCCGCCCGCGCCGCCGGAGCCCAAGATCACGCGCCAGCAGCCGCGGCAGCAGCCTCGCAGTAAGCGAACCGGCGGCAAGAAGCGCTAGCCGTACCGCACACTTGTCGTTGAGACCATGCTTTCTAAGGAGAGTCCGGCCGTGACCGAAGCCGAGGCCAGCCCGGTGACCGAGCGCGACTCCGTGGAGGAGGAGCGCGCCATCCCCGATGTCGCGGCGCTGGAGCAGGAAGGCGAGATCGCCGCTGACTACGTCGAGGGCCTTCTCGACATCGCCGACCTCGACGGCGACATCGACATGGACGTCGAGGGCGACCGCGCCGTCGTCTCGGTGGTCGGCATCGAGGGCGACGAGCTCGTCGGCAAGCGCGGCGAGGTCCTGGAGGCCCTCCAGGAGCTCACCCGCCTCGCCGTGCACCGCCAGACGGGCGAGCGCAGCCGCCTGATGCTCGACATCGCCGGCTACCGTGAGCGCCGCCGCTCCGAGCTCACCAAGCTCGGCACCGAGGTCGCCGAGGAGGTCAAGCGGTCGGGGAGCTCGAAGCCCCTCCAGCCGATGACCCCCTTCGAGCGCAAGATCGTCCACGACGCGGTGGCCGCCTCCGGCCTTCGCAGCGAGTCCGAGGGCGAGGAGCCCAACCGCTACGTGGTGGTCCTCCCCGCCTGACCCACGGCACCCCCAGAAGCCTCGGCGCGATCCCCCCGATCGCCCGAGGCTTTCCCTTTTCCCTAGAGCCCGGCAGTGCCACCAAACTCCCGAGAACCCGGCAGTGACACCGACTCCCGCTTCCGGCGGTGTCCCTGTCCACGTGGCCCCCTTCCTGGAGCCCGTACGTGTCTCCGGGCCGCGGACCTCTACCTCCAGGCCGCATGTGTCCGCAGGCCGGCCTGTCTGTGAGGGTCGAACGCCTGGGACAGGCGCAGCCCCCCTTCGATGTTTCACGTGAAACATCGGCCCGAAGGTACGGCCTAAGCCCGCGTCGGCATACGCGACAGGACTCAGGAGTCCTCCTTCCGGGTTACCGGCCGGCTTCGCTGAAGGCCGTGGGAATCGGGGATCAGGAGGCGATAGGGCAGCCGGAGGTAGGGGGAGCAGAGTGGCGGGGGAGGCGGTGAGCCATCCGAAGCGATGTTTCACGTGAAACATCGCAACTCCAGACCGGGGGTGGACCGTCTCGCGCCTACACCCTTCTGCGCCTCCGCCTCGTGCCCCCGCTCGTCCACTCCTCTGCCTTGCGTCGGAGTCTCGTGTTGTGCCTGAGGCCGTCGCGTCTCGCGGGCTGGGGCGTCCCACCCCTCGGGGCTCGCCCTGGCATGTCGGCTTCCACGGTCCCCGCTCCCGAGCCGCGTTGTGCGGGGATCATCCGGCCCGCGACACGTCTTGTGACGGGCGCTCCCCGCGGCTGCGAGGGCGGCTTCCCCCGCAGTGCCACCAGCCTGGGGGAGCGGCGAACTCGGTACGGGGTGGAGTGCAAGACTGCGGTCGATGTTTCACGTGAAACATCGACCACGGTGACTAGGGGAAGCTGAGGCCGTAGTGGCGCGCGAGGCGCATAGCCACAGAGGCCCGAGACGCAAAACAGTGGAGCGGAGCAGTGAGGGGGGGCGGGCAGAGAGCTTGGCAGAGGGAGCCCTCGCGCTCGCGGGGGGCCCAGTGTCGGGCGGGTCTGGAGGGCTGCTCCTCGTCGGGAACCGGGTGGGCTGGTCCTGGAAGCGACTGGAGCGCGGCTGGCCGCCGGGACCGCGGCGCTGAGCGGGTACGTCGCGCTGGGTTCGAGGGCTAGGCGGACAGCGTTGTCCACAGGGTGATTCGGTATCCACAGGCGGCGGTCGCCTCGCCGGGGGTGGGTGCACGAGGGTCTACGCTGGCCGATGTGCTTCCTTCGCTTGTTCGGCGCTTCCTGGGCGGCGCGCCGGGCGGTCGAGGCGCGGCGGAAGGCCCGGGAGCCGCGAGCTGAGGCGATGATGAGTCTTGGGCGAGGCCCCAAGGCGGCGTACGGCGAACGATCTAGCAGAGAAACGTGAGGAATGTCCGAAACTGTTGAGGTGCCGGAGCCGCCGGAGGCGGCCCGCGAGGTGTTCACCGGAGAGGCCTGGGAGCGGGCGAAGGCGTTCGCCGGGATGCTCGCCGGACCGGCGGTGGTGCGAGGGCTCGTCGGGCCGCGGGAGGTGCCGCGGTTATGGGATCGCCACCTGCTCAACTGCGCGGTCGTCGGCGAGGCCGTTCCGGAGAACGCGTCCGTCGTGGACGTCGGCTCCGGGGCCGGCCTCCCGGGGCTGGTGCTCGCGATCGTGCGGCCCGACCTGTCCGTGACACTGCTCGAGCCGTTGCTCCGCCGTACGGTCTTCCTCACCGAGTGCGTGGAGGGTCTGGGGCTGGACAACGTCGAAGTCGTCCGGGGCCGGGCCGAGGAGTTGGTGGGCAAGGCCGAGTTCGACGTCGCGACCGCGCGGGCGGTGGCTCCGCTCGAACGGCTGGTTCGGTGGACGCTGCCGCTGCTTCGCCAGGGCGGTGAGCTGATCGCGATGAAGGGAGAGCGAGCAGAGGCCGAACTCGAAGAGGCGGAGGCACAACTTCGGGCGTGCGGCGCCGAAACGGCTGAACTCCTTCAAGTCGGTCGCGGTAAGGTCGATCCGCCTGCCACTCTCGTCCGAGTGGTCGCGGGCCGGGCGCCCGTGGCGAAGTCGGGGGCGAAGCGCCGGTCGCGTCAGTCGGATGAGACCGGCCAGCGGCGGGCGGGTGGGACCAGCCCGAGGGGCAGACGGAAGAGGTGACGGTCTTGCCGGACACGGCGCGGGGCTTGGGCTGGCCGACTTCGGGGGTCAGCGGGGCGTTCGACCGTACATCCGGACTTGGTTGGCCTGGAGGCGCCATGAGTTCTGACAGCACGCAGACGTTCACGTCTCTTGAGGCAGGGGAAACAGGGTTGGCCGGCGGAGCGCTCAGTGCCGATGTTTCACGTGAAACCAACGATGTTTCACGTGAAACATCGGGGGTGGAGACGGTCGAGCACGTCCCGGCCGCGCCCGCGTGGCCCCGCCCTCCGCGTTGCCGCGTCATCACGGTCGCCAACCAGAAGGGCGGGGTGGGGAAGACCACGACCACGGTCAACCTCGCTGCCGCGCTGGCGATGCATGGGCAGCGCGTCCTGGTGGTGGACCTCGACCCGCAGGGCAACGCGTCCACGGCCCTGGCGGTGGAACACCGGGGGGATGTCCCCTCCATCTATCAGGTACTCGTTGACGACCTGGCGCTGGCGTCGATCGTGCAGAGCGCGCCGGACATGCCCAACCTGCTGTGCGCGCCGGCCACGATCGACCTGGCGGGCGCGGAGATCGAGCTGGTCTCGCTCGTCGCCAGGGAGTCCCGCCTGAAGCGCGCGCTCACGGCGTACAACCTCGACGAGTTGGACTACATCCTCATCGACTGCCCGCCCTCGCTCGGACTGCTGACGGTGAACGCCATGGTGGCCGCCGAGGAGGTGCTGATCCCCATCCAGTGCGAGTACTACGCGCTCGAAGGGCTCGGCCAGCTCCTCCGCAACGTGGACCTCGTGCGTGCTCACCTCAACCCCCAGCTCAACATTTCGACGATCCTGCTGACGATGTACGACGGGCGCACGAGGCTGGCCTCCCAGGTGGCCGACGAGGTGCGATCCCACTTCGGTGATCTGGTGCTGAGCACGCTGATTCCGAGGAGCGTCCGGGTCTCGGAGGCTCCGAGTTACGGCCAGTCGGTGATGACGTACGACCCGGGGTCCAGCGGCGCCATGGCCTACATGGACGCGGCCCGCGAGCTGGCGCACCGCGGGGCGGCGTCTCCGAACGGGCATCGCGGTTAGCCGGCGGGGAGCGCCGGGCCTGTGCGGGGCGCGTCGGGCGCCCAAGTGATCCCTTCCTCCCAGAGATCCGGCGAATGCGGCACGGCTGTGGCCGCGGGGAAGCTGTGAGGGGTTGGGAGAGACGTGGTTCCAGATGATTCAGGTGAGGGAACGCTAGCCCTCGCTGGTAGAAGGGCTCTTGCGAGCTTCACTTGGCTTGGCGGACCTGAGCGAGGGGCTATGTTTCACGTGAAACATCGCCTCTGTGTTTCACGTGAAACATAGGACGGCTCCTTGCGAAGGCCCGGGGGAGAGGCTTGCTTTGCTTCCTCGGCCCTAAGCGGGTGAGGGACTGTGCGCCGGTGAGGTTCGCCGGATGAGAAGGCTTCGCGGCACAGGAGCCGGACCGCAGCGACGGTCCGGCGAACGGCCGGGGAGGGACGGCCCTGGCGTCAGCCGGGGAACTGGGCGGCAGGATGTCGCCCGGAGGCAGCTAGAGCGTGGGAGATGGTGTGAGTAAGCAGCCGCGAGGACTGGGCAGAGGGCTCAACGCGCTGATTCCCTCTGGGCCCCCTCCTGTCACCGTGCCCTCCTCTGGAGGAGCCACGGCAGGCGCGGTGGTGGCAGAGCGTCCCGCGCCGGTGGACGTGCCCTCCGCCCCAGTTGATCCTGAGACGCATGGCTCGGTGCCGGCGAACGGCACGCGCCGGGAAATCGTGGATCCCTGGAGCGAGGACGAGAGCGTTCCCAAGCCGGTCGAGGGCGCCTTCTTCGCGGAACTACCGGTCGGCTCGATCGTTCCCAACCCGCGCCAGCCGCGTCAGCACTTCGACGAAGGTGCGCTGGGTGAGCTGGCCCTCTCGATCCGGGAGGTGGGCCTGCTCCAGCCCGTCGTCGTGCGGCAGCTCGGCCGGGACAGGTTCGAGCTCATCATGGGCGAGCGGCGCTGGCGCGCTTCACAGGTGGCCGGACTGGAGACGATTCCTGCCATCGTCCGGGCGACCACGGACAACGAGTTGCTCCGTGACGCCCTGATCGAGAACCTGCAGCGGCAGGAGCTGAACCCCATCGAGGAGGCGGCGGCCTATCAGCAGCTCCTCGACGACTTCGGCGCGACGCACGAGCAGCTCGCGGCGAAGGTCGGGAAGTCCCGCCCGCACATCACCAACACCCTGCGGCTGCTTCAGCTCTCGCACAGGGTGCAGCGACGCCTCGCCGCCGGCGTGCTGAGCGCCGGCCACGCCCGGGCACTGCTCACCTTGGACGACCCGGCCGCCCAGGACCACCTCGCCCAGCGCATCGTGGCCGAGGGCCTGTCCGTCCGGACCGTGGAGGAGATCGTGGCGATGGGGGGCGCCTCGGCGGCCCCCGCTCCGGAGCGTAAGCGCACCTCCAAGCAGCCGGTCGCGCCGGGCTTGAAGGAACTGGCGGACCGTCTCTCCGACCGGTTCGAGACCAAGGTAAAGGTGGACCTCGGCCGTCGAAAGGGCCGGATCGTGGTCGAGTTCGCCACGCTGGAAGACCTGGAGCGCATCATCTCGACGATGTCCCCCGAGACCGCGAACGTGATGAGGGAAGAGTCGTCCTACTGACAGGCGTAGCGGGGGTGGCCACCGACTCGGTGACCACCCCCGCGATGTTTCACGTGAAACATCGCACCGGCCGTGCCTAAGCGCCGGGCCATGCCGCTCCTCTCTCAGGTGGCGATCTCATGTTTCACGTGAAACATCGGTGACGCCTTCAGCGAGGGGATTCGCACCCAGCCCGCCCCCGCCCGCTTGAGACGCCCACGCGAGAGATCACGCGAGACGCCCGCACGAGACTTCGTATGAGATGACAGGGCTCGTGCGCCTGGGCTTGGAGCGTATGCAGTGTCAGATCCTCTTGGAAGGAAGCGAAGATGAGTGTTGAACGAGTGTCCCCGCCCCTCGTCGGGGACGAGCGCGAGATGTTGCGGGCCTATCTCGACTTCCACCGGGCGACCCTGGCGATGAAGTGTGAGGGCCTGTCCGATGAGGAACTGCGGCGTCGTTCGATGCCGCCTTCCACACTGACCCTGCTCGGCCTGGTCCGGCACATGGCCGAGGTCGAACGCCACTGGTTCCGCCGCGTGATCAACAGGGAGGAAGTTCCGTTCGTCTGGTCGGACAAGGAGGACTTCCAGGAGGCCTACGACGCCAGTAACGCGACGCGAGCGGAGGCGTTCGAGGCCTGGCAGACAGAGACCGAGCACTCGCGCCGGATCGAGCGCGAGGCCGAGTCCCTCGACGTGACCGGCTACGTCCCCAAGTGGGAGTCGGACGTCTCCCTGCGTCTGGTGATGCTCCACCTCATCCATGAGTACGCCCGCCACAACGGGCACGCCGACTTCCTCCGCGAAGGCATCGACGGCACCGTGGGCGCCTGAACCGGTCACCCGTACGGCGGCAGCAACGCGAGAGGCCCATGTTTCACGTGAAACATGGGCCTCTTCGACTCCGCAGGGATCAGTTGAGGCGTCGAATGGCGGATTCGAGGAGCCCAAGGCAGAGGCCAGCCAGGTTGTGGCCGGCCGCCTCGACCGCCATGGGGAGGAGAGAGGTCTCCGTCATCCCCGGCGCGACGTTGACCTCAAGGAAGCGCGGCTGCCCGGCCGAATCCACGATGAGGTCCGTGCGGGAGATGTCGCGGAGGCCGAGCGCCTGGTGAGCGGTCACCGCCATCTCCGCACACGCGGCCGCGGCCTCGGGGCTGAGACGCGCCGGCGCGAAGAACTCCGTACGGCCCGCCGTGTAGCGGGCCGCGTAGTCGTAGGCGCCCCCGTCCGGGACGATCTCCACGGGAGGAAGAGCCTTCGGCCCGTCTCCGAGGTCGATCACGGAGACGGCGACCTCCACCCCGTCGACGTACTGCTCGATGAGCGCGGTGTCGCCGTACGCGAAGCAGCCGACCATGGCCGCGGGCAGCTCCTCCGCCGTGCGGACGACGGACGCCCCCAGCGCCGAGCCTCCCCGGGACGGCTTGACGAACAGCGGCAGGCCGAGCCGGGCCACGATGCGCGAGAGCACGGCGGCGGCTCCCAGGTCGTGGAAGGTCTCCTTGGGAAGGGTGATCGACTCAGGCGTGGACAGTCCCACTCCCCGCACCACGGCCTTCGCCGTGGGCTTGTCGAAGGCCACCCGGCACGCGTCCGGCCCGGCGCCGACGTACGGCACGTCCAGCAGTTCGAGGACCTCCCGGATCGCGCCGTCCTCGCCGCTCACGCCGTGCAGGGTGACGAAGACGGCGTCCGGCGGGTCGGCGAGGACGTACGGGACGAGATCGGCGTCGGCGTCTCGCATCTCGACCTCGACGCCTGTGGTGCGCAGTTCCTCGCAAACCCGGCGTCCGGAGCGGAGGGAGACCTCGCGCTCATACGACAGTCCTCCGGCCAGCACGAGGACACGGCCGAGATCGCTCATCCAGGGGCCTTTCAACAGGGAGTTTTACGCTCAGGCTAGGTCGGGACCCGGCGTGTCCACGCCGTCGCGGTCGGACCTGGAGCCCGTGCCGAACGTATCGCGAACGGCGAGTTCCTGCTCGATCACACCGGCGAGGCGCCGTACGCCCTCGCGGATGCGGTCGGGCTCGGGGTAGCAGTAGGACAACCGCATCTGCCGGGAGCCCTTGCCGTCGGCGAAGAAGCCGGTGCCGGGCACGTACGCGACGCGGGCGTTGACGGCACGCGGCAGCATCGCCTTGGAGTCGAGTCCCTCGGGCAGCGTCATCCAGACGAAGAAGCCGCCGGCGGGACGGGTCCAGGTGCAGCCCGCGGGCATGAGCGCCTCGAGCGAGCTGAGCATCGCGTCGCGTCGCTCGCTGTAGAGCTCGCGGAAGTCCTTGATCTGCTCACGCCAGGGCTGGGTGGTGAGGTACTGCCCGACGGCGAGCTGCGAGAACGCCGAGTGGCTGAGGACGGCCGACTCCATGGCCAGCACGAGTTTGTCGCGGAGCGCGTGCGGGGCGAGCGCCCAGCCGACCCGGAACCCGGGGGCGAGCGTCTTGGAGAACGAGCCGAGGTAGACCACGCCCTCGGGGTCGTCGGCGCGAAGCGCCCGCATGGTGTCGCCGTCGAAGCTGAGCAGCCCGTAGGGGTTGTCCTCGACGACGAGGACGCCCGCGCCGTTGCAGATCTCCAGGACGCGGCGGCGACGCGCCGCGCTGAGCGTCACGCCCGCGGGGTTCTGGAAGGTGGGGACGGTGTAGAGGAACTTCACCCGTCGCCCGGCCGCCCGCGCGGTGGTGATGGCCTCGGCGAGCGCCTCGGGGATCAGCCCCTCGGAGTCCATGGGGACGTGGACGACGTTGGCCTGGTAGGCGGCGAACGTGCCGAGCGCGCCGACGTACGAGGGGCCCTCGGCGAGCACGACGTCGCCCGGGTCGATGAAGATGCGGGTGACGAGGTCGAGCGCCTGCTGCGAGCCGACCGTGACGACCACGTCGTCCGGGCCGGCGTCGATGCCCTCCAGCCGCATGACCTCGCAGATCTGCTCGCGCAGATGCGGGTCGCCCTGGCCGGAGCCGTACTGCAGGGCCACGGGGCCGCGCCGCGACACGAGGTCCTGGACCAGCTCGCCGACGGTGTCGAGGGGGAGGGCGGTGACGTACGGCATGCCGCCTGCGAGGGACACGACCTCAGGCCGGGAGGCGACGGCGAAGAGAGCTCGGACCTCAGAGGCGACCATGCCGCGAGCACGAGCGGCGTACTGGTCGACGTACGCGTCGATGCGCGACCCTTGGGGCTGGCGAGTCTCTTCTTGACCGTAGGACACGGTCCACCTCCTGTTTTCGCCGGTGTTCCAGAGTACGGCAGCGCCGGGGCTGAGCCTCCGGCCACCCTGTCTGGGCTACGATGCCAGACTGGGAACGCCGTATTCGCGCGAATTCCGGCGATACCCGATTCCGCGCTGTCCGGTTCACGCCAAGGGGGCCTTGAGGTGTCGCGTCGGCTAGCGAACGTCACCCTGGACAACCTCGACGACCTGCCTCGCCGCTGCCGCCGCTGTGTCTTCTGGGAACTCGACCCCGTGGCCCGCGATCGTGCGGAGCAGGCGGGCGATCCGGGCCTGGAGAAGGAGGCGTGGATCTCCGCCACCCTTCTCGAATGGGGTAGCTGCGGGAAAATCGCCTATGTAGATGGTGTTCCAGCCGGTTTTGTTCTTTATGCTCCACCGCTGTATGTACCCAGGTCAGTGGCCTTTCCTACCAGTCCGGTGAGTGCTGACGCCGTCCTGCTGATGACCGCGCACATCCTCCCCGAGTTCGCGGGGGGAGGGCTGGGCCGCATGCTGGTCCAGGGCGTCGCCAAGGACCTGACCCGCCGCGGCGTACGTGCCATCGAGGCTTTCGGGGACCTCAAGTGGGAAGAGCCGGCCTGTGTGCTGCCCGCGGACTATCTCCTGGCGGTCGGTTTCAAGACCGTCCGCCCCCACCTCCGCTTCCCACGCCTCCGCCTGGAGCTCAAGAACGCCGTCTCCTGGCGTGAGGACGTCGAGGTAGCCCTGGAGCGCCTCCTCGGCTCAATGAGCCCCGAGCGCGCCCTCAGGCCCGTATAGCGGGATCTGCAAGCCGCGCGGCCTCCCGCCGCACATGTTTCACGTGAAACATCAAGCAGTGGGGACCTCCGTCGGCCTTGCTTGGCCGCGACTCGCTCAGCCCAAGGCGTTCCCGCCTGGCTGCTGCGGAGCACATCACCGAACGGCTGAAGCTAGCGGCACCGCACGATGTTTCACGTGAAACATCGCCGGCGATCGCCGTCATGGTCGCACTCCTGAGGTGTCCTCAAGGTCACCCGCAGGCGGACGCGCCCGCTCGCGCTCCAGGCAGCTAGCCGAGCGCCGATGTTTCACGTGAAACATCTGCCGTCCCATGCCCCTCGGACGGTCCACAAGCGAGGGAGGAGAGAGAGGCCCTCCATTCCATGCGCTGGACGCGACCTCGACCATTGCCTGGCACCTCGTGAGACGTCGGCTTCTCCCGGCACCTCACCAGGCATCGGCCTTCGCCTAGGGCCTCACCAGGCACTGGGGCCTCACGAGGCGCCGGCCTTCGCCTGGGGCCGCGTGAGACTCCGCTTGCCCCAGGCTGGAACTTCCTGCTCGGGGGCTGCTGACCGGTGTTGGAAGGCGGGGGTGGCCGGAAGCGGAGGTGGACCACAGGGCGCACCGGCTGCAGCAGGGGAGGGCGGCAAGGGAGAGGGCGGCAAGGGAGGCCCGTGATCACGAGGAGCGGTAGCCGGGACGGGCCGGACAGAGCCGCAGTGCGGATGGACAGCGGGGCGGGCATCCGCGGATGGGCGGCGGGACGGGCATCGCTGACGGGGCGGCGGGAAGGCCGGGTGCGGAGTCGCCGCCTGCCGCCTGCTGACTGTCGCCGCGGCCGGGCTCGTGAAAGGCAGAGGCCCCTCACCCCCGGTGGGGGGAGGGGCTGTTTCTCCGGCCGCGGGAGGCTGGAGGCGCCTGGGAGTGGGTCAGATGATGCCCTCGAGCTCGCGGAGGAGCATCGCCTTGGGCTTGGCGCCGATGATCTGCTTGACCACCTGGCCGTTCTTGAAGACGTTCATGGTGGGGATCTGGAGGACGCCGTAGGTGCGCGGCGCGTCCGGGTTCTCGTCGACGTTGAGCTTGACGATGGTCAGCTTGTCGGCGTACTCACCGGCGATCTCCTCCAGGACGGGCGCGACCTGGCGGCACGGGCCGCACCACTCCGCCCAGAAGTCGACCAGCACCGGCTTGTCGCTCTTCAGCACCTCGGCCTCGAAGGTGGCGTCGGTGACTACCTTGGTTGCGCCCACGGAAGTAACTCCCTTTTGCTGTGTCTTCTCTGGTTGGGGCCCCGGCCGGGCGGTGCAGTGCCGGGAGCCGGGGGGTGCGAGGTCAGAGTTCTTCGGCGCCGATGTCGGCCAGCCAGCGCTCGGCGTCGAGCGCGGCGGAGCAACCGGTGCCGGCGGCCGTGATCGCCTGGCGGTAGAGGTGGTCGACCACGTCGCCGCAGGCGAAGACGCCGGTGGCGTTGGTCGAGGTGGTCGGGTGCTTGACCTTCACGTAACCGTTCTCGTCCAGATCGATCTGGCCCTTGAACAGCTCGCTCCGGGGGTCGTGGCCGATCGCGATGAAGACACCGGTGACCGCGAGCTCGCTCTCCTCGCCGGTCTTGTGGTTGATCAGCTTCACGCCGGTGACCTTGTCCTCGCCGAGCACCTCGGTGATGGAGCTGTCCCACACGAACTTGATCTTGTCGTTGTGGAACGCGCGCTCCTGCATGATCGCGCTCGCCCGCAGGTGGTCACGCCGGTGAACGATCGTGACGGAGCGTGCGAAACGGGTCAGGAAGGTCGCTTCCTCCATCGCGGAGTCGCCACCGCCCACGACCACGATGTCCTGGTCGCGGAAGAAGAACCCGTCACAGGTGGCGCACCAGGACACGCCGTGGCCGGAGAGCCGCGACTCGCCGGGCACGCCCAGCTCGCGGTACTTCGATCCGGTGGCGATGATGACCGCCCGCGCGAAGTGCTCCTGGTCGCCGGTCTTGACGACCTTGGGGTACGCCTCCAGGTCGACCTCGGTGACGTCGTCGGCGACGAGCTGGGCCCCGAACCGCTCGGCCTGCTTGCGCAGGTTGTCCATGAGGTCCGGCCCCATGATGCCGTCGGGGAAGCCGGGGAAGTTCTCCACGTCGGTGGTGTTCATCAGCGCACCGCCCGCGGTGACCGACCCCTCGAAGACCAGCGGCTTCAGGGAGGCGCGTGCAGCATAGATCGCCGCCGTGTAGCCGGCGGGTCCCGATCCAATGATGATCACGTTGTGGACATCGTTGCTCACGCCGTTAGCCCTTCCCAGAAGATGCCGGTTTTCCCGCATGCCCACCGATTCGGGAGCCAGCCCCGAGTTCGGCAGTCGCGTCAACAGATCCTAGGCCGCCCGCATTCCCGCCGGTTCCCAACGACCCCAAACCCCCAGCCCGACCTGACAAAACCCGTCCCACGTCGCCACCCTGCCACCCCCGGCGCGCGAGCCCGCTTACGGTCTCCTCACGCTTCCGCCCACCGCTCCGCCGTACGGCTTCCGCCGCGCAAGACCGGGCGGCACACGTAACGTGCGGCATCACGCCGGGGCCGGAACGGCGGCCACAGCGCCCGGGCGCGAGCCGTACGCGAGCACGACGACCAGGATGGCCTCGGCGACGCCCGCCTTGACGGCACGCGGCGGCGCTCCCCTCGGCGGTGCCCATCTCACGCGTGAGGACCCTGGCGACGGCGGCGGGGAAGGCGAAAGCCCCGGTCCCGGACGGGACAGGGGCTGTTACCAGGTGACGCTGGCCCGCTTGAGGAGGTGAGTCTCCTCGGCCGAGCAGCGCTCGCCGACGACCCAGAGGTCGATCTTGCTGTCCCTGGTGGAGAACGTCATGATCGTCGCAGGCTCGCCCTCGAACCTCGCGCGGACGATCCGGGTCGGACGGCTCTGGGTCGTCTCCCTGACCCGCTGGATGCAGCTCAGAAGCCGGGCATCCGGGCCACTGCTGATCGCCTCGACGGTGGCGCTCTGCGGCGCCAGGTATCCGCCCACCTTGTTGGACAGCATGGCCGAGGTGAAGTTCTCGTCGCTGTCGGTGACGAGGTAGGGATTCTCCTGTCCCTCGTTCGTCCCGAACAGCTTGTCGCCGCTCCGCCCGGTGCTCTCGTCGGACGGCCGGACGGAACCACCGGCCACAGGAGGCTGCTTGGACGATCCGTCCGTCAGCAGCCCGCTGCTCACGATGCCCGTGCCCACCGCGACCACGGCGGCGGCGGCCGCGGCGAGGCCGAGGAGGCTTCGGCGGCGGCGGGAGACGGCGATGGTGCCGTCCGCGCGTACGACGCCGAGGGGGCCGGCGGCGGCCGTACGAGATGGCCCGTCGGTGCCCGTGGCGCGCTGGGGCTCCCGGAGGCGCTCGGCCTCGGCCTCCAGGGCGTGGTCCAGTCGCGCGATCACGTCCGCGGGCATGGGGGGCGTGGGGACCGCGGCCAGGACTGCTCGGACCGAGGTCAGGTCGGCGAGCCGCCCCCCGCAGTCCTCGCAGCTCACGAGGTGCTCGCGGATGCGATCGGCGGTGGCGTCGTCGAGTAGTCCCTCTGCCAGCAAGGCGAGGGTCTCCACGTCGTAGTGCGTTTCACCCGTCACGAAGTTCGGCTCCCTTCGGGGATGAGACGCCCGAGACGTCAGGGCGGTTCCGTAAATGCGCGAGAAAAGGGGCAAGTTTCGCCCGACCTCGGGCGCAGCGGCTCTTCACCGTGCCCGTGGGCACCTCCAGAACTCGGGCCGCCTCGTCCACGGAGTAACCCATCATGTCCACGAGGACGAGGGCGGCGCGCTGGTCGGGCGGCAGATGGCGCAGCGCGGCGGTCACCTCCATGGCGAGTTCGCGGTCGCCGGTCTGGTCGGGCATGGGGGAGTCTCGCTCGGCGGCCTCCACCAGCTCGTCGTCCGCGACCGGCCGCAGCGACTTGCGGCGCAGCCGGTCCAGGCAGGCGTTGACCACGATCCGGTGCAGCCAGGTGCTGACGGCCGCCTCGCCGCGGAAGCCGGCGGCCTTGCGGAAGGCGGAGACGAACGCGTCCTGTACGGCGTCGGCGGCCTCGTCCGGGTCGCCGAGGGTACGCAGCGCCACGGCCCACATCCGGTCGCGGTGACGGCGCACGATCTCGCTGAACGCGTCGGCGGCCCCGTCGATGTGCCGTTGGAGGAGCTCAGCGTCAGGCAGCGCGGCCAGCTCGTCCGCTGTGCCGCGCGGTGCCTCATATGGGGGTTTCACAAGGGAGGATTTCCGTCTATGCCGTTCCGGCGCCGTGTACCACTACCTCATAGATGGTGCCACGGAATCCGCCCCCGTCTGTCGGGAGCTTCGTGAACCAGATCACGACATAGCGCCCGGTGGCCTCCTTCTCGGGGGTCAGCGTGGTCTTGCCGGACGCGTTCTTGCCCTGCGCGACCGTGTCCATCGAGCCGTAGTCCTTGCTGTCCCCGACCTTGAGCTCGATGTCGGAGGCGCCGCCGAGGGTCACGTCGACGCTGCTGATCGACACGTTCTTGCCCATGTCGATGAGCAGGCCGGCGCCCTTCTTCAGGCGGCCGAACGCGGGGTCGTCCCGGTAGGAGGACGTGTGCCACTCGGTCCCCGCCTTGCCGTCGATGGCCAGCGGGGCGTACCGGGTGTTCTCATCCTTGTCATCCCCGAGCGGGTCGTATCCCTCGGCCCCCGCGGGCTTGAGCACGACGGGCGCGGAGGACGGCGTGGCCTTCCCGGCACCGGGGGGCACCTGCTGGCGCACCGGCGGGGTCGAGCCGATGTTGCGGCCGACCGTCCAGGCACCGATGCCGATCGCGACCATGAGCAGCACGACCACGACGGCGACCAGCGAGCGGCTGATCATGTTGGACTGTACGGCGGGCCGCGGCTGACGAGGCGGCGCGGCGGGCTGCCGGGGCGACGGAGCGGGGCGCGACTGCTCCCGCTCGCCGTTCTGGGGCTGCGTGTTGTCCACGGCGGGCGTGGCGGTGACGGCGAACGGCACCGGCGCGGGCCGGGGGATGTCGGCCAGAGCGTCGGCGACGTCGGCCGGGGTCGAGAGGGCGGGGCTGCGGACGCGGAGGGCGCGCCCCGCGATCACGTCGAGGTTGCCCGGCACCCCGGCCCTGACCTGGCGTGGCGTGCACAGCTTGCCGTCCACCGCGGGCGCGGGCGGCAGCCCGGTCTCCTCGTCGCCGGGCCAGTGCCCGGTCAGCGCGGCGTACAGCAGCCGGCCCAGGCCCTCGGCGTCCTCGCGGCCGGGGTCGTCGGAGGCGGCGCCGGTCAGCGCGGCCTCGACGCCGAGGCCGAGCAGCTTGACCGTGCCGCCGGAGGTCCACAGCAGGCAGCCGGGGGTCAGGCTCAGGTGCGGCAGGCCGGCCTGGTGCGCGCTGGCCAGGGCCTCCGCGGCCTCGGCGATCAGCGCGGCGGCGCGCTGCGGCTCCAGCGGCCCGCTCTCCAGCAGGTCCACGAGCGTGTCGCCGGTGACCCACTCGCTCACGACGTACGCCTGGCCGTCGTCGTCGGCGGCGTCGAAGACCTGGGTGAGGCGCGGGTCGGTGAGGCGGCTGGCCGCGCGGGCGGCGGTGACCACCTCGTTCACGCGGGGGAACCCCTCGGCGAAGGTGCGGACGGCGACGGGCCGGGCCAGCACCTCGTCGATGGCCTTCCACAGGGTGGAGCCGGAGGACTCGCTGACCCGGTCCTCAAGACGGAAGCGACCGGCAAGACGGGTGCCAGGCTCGACGAACGTGCTCATCTCAAAGTCCTGCCATCCGTCGACCGTGGCTCGGTGGATCCGCCCACGCCCCTCCTGCTCCAATGCACCGCTCGGCTCGCGCCCCATGCTAGTCGGACGCCGGGAGGCATGCCGTCAACAGATAGGACGTGCGAACCCCGGATCTGGTTTACCGGTATTACCTACCTGGACGTACCCGCCCAGTAACCAGCCCAACGATGGAACGCACCTCGGGGATACGCAACCAGTGCGCGATCGCGAGGTAAAGGGCTCCGCCGAGGCCCGCCCCGACCGCGATCACCGCCAGCGACACCGGGATCGTCATGCCGGTGGTGTTGGAGGCGAAGAAGAGCGAGAACAGCGCGATCGCGGCCATCGGCAGCGCGGCCAGGTGCATCCGGGTGATCGTGAACGCGACGTCCGGCCCGTCGAGGCCGCCGACCCGCCGCGCGGCGACCAGCCACGCCACGATCGACCCCACGAAGTAGGCGATCGAGAACGACAGGGCCAGGCCCATGACGGCGTACTCCGGGGGCAGCACGAGCGAGGCGACCAGGCCGAGCCCGGCGTTTAGCACGACGTTCAGCAGCCCGAGCGCGACCGGGGTGCGCGTGTCGCCGAGGCTGTAGAAGATCCGGAGCACGAGCTGGAAGATCGAGAACGGCACGAGCCCGATGGCGAACGCCTGGAGCACGGTGCCGAGGTAGTAGGCGCTCTGCGGCGAGGAGTTGCCGAAGGGGAAGACGACACTGGTGATCGCCGGGCCCAGCGAGACGAGCAGCAGCGCGGCCGGCACCAGCGCGGCGCTGACGAGCCGCACGCCTCCCGCGAACTCCTCGCGCAGCTCCTCGAATCGGCCCTCGTGGGCGTAGCCGCTCATCCTCGGCAGCAGCGCCGTGATCACGGACACGGCGATGACGCCGTAGGGGAGCTGGAAGAGGTTGTAGGCGTTGGCGTAGACGATCTGGCCGGCGTCGTAGGGGAGGTTCGCCTCGGCCGCCCGCACGCCCGCCCAGTTGGCGAGGTTGGTGATCGCCATGAAGCCGAGCTGGGTGATCCCGAGGTAGGCCAGGGTCCAGGAGCCCTTGCGGGCGATGTCGCCGATCCCGCTGTGGTTGAAGTCGAAGCGCGGCCGGAACCGGAACCCCACCCGCCGGAGCGTGATGACGAGCACGATCGACTGCACGACGATGCCCGCGGTGGTGCCGAGGCCGAGCAGCGCCAGCTCGTTGTCGCGCGCGCCCTCGGCCGAGCTGCCGCCGCCGATCGCGATGTAGATCACCGCGACCGCGATGACCACGAGGTTGTTGAGCACGGGGGCCCACATCGGGGCGGCGAACTTCTCCCGCACGTTGAGGTACGCCCCGGCCAGCGCGCCGACGCCGAAGAACGCGATCTGCGGCAGGATGAACCGCGCCAGCGTCGTCGCGACCTCGCGCTGCTCTTCGCGCCACGCGCTGCCGTACAGGCCGATGATGGGCCCGGCTAGCGCCACGGCGGCCACGCTCAGGCCGATCAGGATCAGCGTCACCAGCGTGAGCAGGCGCTGTTCGTAGGCCTCGCCGCCGTCGGGGTCGGTCTTGCGCGCGCGGACCACCATGGGGACCACGACGCTGCTGAGGAGACCACCGAGCAGCAGGTCGAACAGGATGACCGGGATGACCGTGGCGGTGCTGTACGCGTCGCCGAGGGCGCCCAGGCCGATGGCGGCGGCGATCACGGCCGTGCGGGCGAAGCCGGTGATCCTGGACATGAGCGTGCCGGCCATCATCACCGCGCCGGCGCGGAGGAGGTTACTCACGCGGCCTCCGTCCGCTCTCCGACACCCCGTCGGTGTTCTCCCCGGACGCGTGGCGCCCGCCCTCCGGCGCGGGCCCCCGCCCGGGGGCGCCGCGGTGATGTGAGCCTGGTTCAGCCATGCCGTTCGTATGACCACCTGTCATGGGCCGGGAGTCGGGCCACTGCCCGCCCGCTCGCGAACTGTCGGTTTCCGTCGCGCCCCCGGGCGCGGACCGGCGCCGCCCGCCGGGCTCCTCGCCGACCGGCGGCCAGACCTGCGGGTCCTCCACGGGGGGCCAGACCTGGGGATCTTCCACCGGGGGCCACACCTGCGGGTCCGGGCCCGCCGGCGCGTAGTTCCCCGGCCCCGCCGACGGCGCCGGAGGTACGGCTCGCGCGGGCCCTCCCGGCGCGGCGGGGGCGCCGGGCGGCGCGTACGGCTGCGCGCCCGGCGCTGCGGGCGCTGCGGGCGCGGGAGCCCCGGGCGCGGCCGCTCCCTGGGGGGCGTCCGGCATGGGGGCCGAGGGCGACTCGGGCTCGACCGGAGCCCCGGACTCGGTCGTGGCGGCGTCGCGCCTGCGGCGGAGGAACCGGGAGATCACGGCCAGCGCCATCACCGCGAGGGCGCCGCCGATGAGGAACAGGGCGATCGTGGTGTAGCCGGTGGCGGACAGGCGCAGGACGACGGGCTTGCCGTAACGCTGGCCCTCGGGGGTGAGGAGCTGGAGCGTGATCGGCGTCTCGCCGTTGGCGTAGGCCTTCAGCCGCACGTGGGCGGTGTGGCTGGCCTCGGCGGCGATCGTGATCTCGCGGGAGTCCTCGGTGACGCGGAGCCGGTGGGGGTTGGAGGAGGTCACCTTCAACTTCAGCCGCACGGGCTCCTTGTGCCGGTTGCTGATCGTGACGGGCACGGTGCCGTCGTTGCCGGCCAGCGTCGGCTTCTGCTTGTTGATGATCCGGACCTGCTCGGTGCGCGCGGTCACGGCGTCGGCGACGCGGTCGGCCACCGGTCGCACCCGCGTGTCGCCGCCGCGGCCTCGCCAGGCGGAGGAGGTCAGGCGCAGCAGGGCGCGGTCGAAGACGTGGGTGCCCTTGACGCTGACCGCGACCGTGCGGTCGGCGTCGGACCGCACGCGCTTGATCTGCGTCATGATCTTGCGGCTCAGTTCGTTCTGCGAGCTGTAGGCCAGGCCGGCCCGGGGGACGGGCTTGTAGTCCGCGGGCGGCTTGGTCAGCTCGTCCAGGCCCACCTGGCGCAGCCAGGGGGCGCTCGCGCTCGTCTTGAGCAGCTCGGTGAGGAACGCCGGCGAGGGGTTCCACCGGCGCGGGGGCGCGATGACGACCGAGCGGGAGATCGAGGGCTGCTCGCCGGTGAGCGTCGCGGTCTCGGCGAGGAAGCGCTGCAGGGCGAGCGCGGCCGTGCCCGGAGAGCGCGTGTCGCCGCCCACGGTCTGCGAGATCGCGCTGTCGGCCAGCAGCGCCTTGACCGGGCCCTGGACGCTCTGGAGCTGGGCGATCGAGTCCGGCGTGTGGTTCGGGGGCGTGGCCGGCGGCAGGACCGAGTCGTACAGCACGACGGTCTTCGCGCCGTTGACGGCGAGGACGTCGAGCGTGTCGAGGTCGAGGGCGCCGTCGGCGGGCCAGGCGGTGCCGGTGGCCGGGGGGCGGCCGAGCGCGGCGGTGGCGACCCGCTGCCCGTCGGAGACGGCCTGGGCGGCCATGCCGTCGAGCCCGTTGTGGGCGAGCGCGGCCATGTCCGGGTCGGCGTAGGGCGCGGCGATCACGTCGGAGGAGGCCGTGGCGCGCCGTACGGCGTCGAGCCAGGACGACGCGGCGGTGTTCGCCGGCTTCTGCTCGGCGTCGTCGCCCTCGCGCAGCGTGTGGGGCCGGGTCAGGGCCTGGGCGTCGTCGAGCAGGCCGGGATCGACGTACCAGGTCAGGGTCTTGGGCTTGGGCGCCTGGCCGGCCGCGCCGACCAGGTCGGACAGCCGCCCGCCGGAGGCGAGGTCGGCGGCGAGCCGGTCGTCGACGAAGTTGGCGTCGTCACCCCGGTGGGGCCGGTCGACCAGCGGCAGCAGCCAGGCCACGCGGGTCTTGGCGACCTTGTGGTCCTTCGGGAAGTACGTCAGGGACGTGCGCTGCACGGCGAGCTGGCGGCCGGCGGCGTCGACCAGCTCGACCGACAGCGGGTAGGCGCCGAAGCGCGAGATGCCGAGCTGCCGCGGCGTGATCGAGAGCGACCAGGTCAGGCGCTGGCCGGAACCGAGCCGGGCCACCGGGAAGTTGGGGGACCAGAGGACGGTGTCGAGCCGGCCCGCGCCGCGGACGTAGGCGTCGATCTCGCCACGGTCGAGGAACGGCCGGTTGGAGTAGCGGAGCCGGATCTGCGCGGTGGAGACGTCGGCCGCCCCGCCGGAGTTGGCCAGCGACCCCTTGACCGTGATCTGGGTCGTCGGCGTGTCCGGGACGTGCGGGGTCACGCTCTCGACCGCGAGCGCCGGCCCCTGCCGCGCGGAGACGGCGGAGAGGGCGGACGCGGAGGTGGCGGAGGCGGCCGAGGCGGACGCCTCAACCCGTCCCACGGCGGCCGGAGCCGCCGCCAGGACCGTGGCCGAGGCGGTGATCGAGAGCAGGAGGCGGCGGATCAAACCCGGGCCCCTGACATCCAACGCACGCCCTGAATGTTATGGGCTCTTGCCCCCGCTGTGCCCATCGTGGCGGCAGGCTGTGGACAACCGGCCGGCCTGTGGACGGTCCGATCCGGTCTCAGCCGCGCCCCCGTGACCCCTTGCGCGGCGGGGTCAGCTCGACGGGTTTGGCGCCGGTGAGGGTGAACAGGTCGAAGGCGCGAATGCCCAGCGCGGTGTGGGATTCGCCGGTCGCGCAGTAGACGACCTCGTCGGAGTAGAGGACGTCGAGGAGGCGCTGATCCATGACCAGGCTGACGTCCTCGGGGAGCAGCAGCGGGCCCACGAAGCTGGCGCTGTACTCCGTGGCCTCGTTGATCTCCGCGCACGAGGCGGCGCGGACCCGGCGAGCCCCCACGGCCGCGCCCACCGCCTCGGGAAGGGGGTTGGTCCCGGCGGGGGTCATCACCGCGATGAACTCCCGTCCCGTGGCGAACACGCCGACCGAGACGCAGCGTAAGGGCGGGATACCGAGCACTTTGGGCAGGTCGTCAGCGCACGTGAGGGGCCGCGGAAGCCGTACGATCTCGTGGTGTGCCTGCTGGGCGAGAAGCCAACGGTGGATCACGAGGGCGTCTTTCACTTGTGGTCGCTCCCTTGCGTGAACCGTGCCCCCGACGGATGCCTAGTCGATAAGTAACCTGGCGATGGCGCGCGTTGTATCCCCTCCGCGGGTACAGCAGAGGTGGCGTGGGAGTATCTGTTCCGTAACCGAAGGAATTACCCAGTTTTGCCTGAGTTGAACCATTCTGAGACGTCGAATCCGACCGAGCCGGGCGGGCCGACGGAGGCGCAGCGGAAGGCCGCGGCCGAGCTGCTGCGCCGGTCCGCGCCGATCGCCGACGAGCTCGGCCGCAGGTTCGCCGCGGCCGGGCACGAGCTCGCCCTGGTGGGCGGGCCGGTCCGCGACGTCTTCCTCGGCCGGAGCGGGAACGACCTCGACCTGACCACCGACGCGCACCCCGAGCGGGTCCTGACCCTCGTCGAGGGCTGGGCCGACGCCGTATGGAAGATCGGCATCGAGTTCGGCACGGTCGGCCTGCGCAAGGGCGGCCAGCAGCTCGAGATCACCACCTACCGCAGCGAGTCGTACGACCCCAAGTCGCGCAAGCCCGAGGTCAGGTACGGCGAGACGCTCGAGGACGACCTGGTCCGCCGCGACTTCACGGTGAACGCGATGGCCGCGCGGCTGCCCGGGTTCGAGCTGGTGGACCCCTTCGGCGGCCTCCGCGACATCTCCGCCAAGGTCCTCCGCACCCCGGGGACCCCGCAGCAGTCCTTCGACGACGACCCGCTGCGCATGATGCGCGCCGCGAGGTTCGCCTCCCAGCTCGGCTTCACCGTCGCGCCCGAGGTCGTGGACGCGATGACCGAGATGGCCGGCCGCATCGAGATCGTCTCGGCCGAGCGCGTGCGCGACGAGCTGTCCAAGCTCATCTGCGGCAGGCACCCGCGCGAGGGCCTGGAACTGCTCGTCCAGACGGGGCTGGCCGCCCACGTCCTGCCCGAGCTGCCCAAACTCCGGCTGGAGATCGACGAGCACCACCGCCACAAGGACGTGTACGAGCACACGCTGACCGTGCTCGACCAGGCCATCGCGCAGGAGGAGGACGGGCCCGACCTGGTGCTCCGCCTCGCCGCGCTGCTCCACGACGTCGGCAAGCCCAAGACCCGCCGCCACGAGCCCGGCGGGCGCGTCTCGTTCCACCACCACGAGGTCGTCGGCGCGTCGATGACCAAGGCCCGGCTCACCGCGCTCAGGTTCCCCAAGGACGTCGTGGCCGACGTGTCCCGCCTGGTGGAGCTGCACCTGCGCTTCCACGGGTACGGCAGCGGCGAGTGGACCGACTCCGCCGTCCGCCGGTACGTCCGCGACGCCGGCCACCTGCTCACCCGCCTCCACAAGCTCACCCGCGCCGACTGCACGACCCGCAACCGGCGCAAGGCCCAGCTCCTGTCGCGGACGTACGACGACCTCGAACACCGCATCGCCGAGCTGGCCAAGCAGGAGGAGATCGCCGCCGTGCGCCCCGAGCTGGACGGCAACGAGATCCAGTCCATCCTCGGCGTCCCCCCGGGCCCGGTGATCGGCCGCGCCTACAAGTTCCTCCTCGACCTCCGCCTCGACCACGGCCCCATCGGCAAGGAGGCCGCCGAACAGGCCCTCCGCACCTGGGCCCGCGAAAACCTCTGACCCCTTCCGGTACGGCGACGCGAGGCGGGGCACGCAGGCGCGCAGGCGTGCGCCCGGAGGCGCGAGCAGAGGGTAGAGGATGTCGCTCCCCGGGAGGGGTGGTGGTCCTCTCACGGGGGCGGGGCGCGGGGTCGCTCTTCAGGGGAGGGCGTCACTCAGAGGCGGGGGGCGCCGCGCCCGGCCAGGGAGCGGGCGGCGATGGGGCTTGACCGGGTCAGGTGAGGGTCAGGGCGAGGATGGCCAGGCCCAGGGTCAGGTCCAGGGCGGCGCAGAACTCGGACATGGTGCGGGTCACCACGGCCTGGCGGCGCCAGAGGAGGGCGTCCAGGGCGGCGTGGGCCATCAGGGCGGCGGCCACCAGGCAGGCGCCCAGGGTGGGGGAGAGGGCGAGCGCCAGCAGGGCGGCGCCGCCGAAGAGGGCCATGGCGGGGATCTGGGCGAGGGCCAGGCGCGGGCCGTGCCGCAGGCCGCTCACCAGGCCGACCACGGCGAGGGCGATCGCGGCGCCGACGAGGGCGGGCCAGGGGTCCGTCCCGCTCACCTTCAGCAGCGCCAGCGCGACGGTCGCCGCCGCGAACAGGATCCACACCACACCGGGCCGGCCCGCCACCGCCGTGCCCAGGTAGATGAGCGCGGCGATGAAGACGAGCACGCCCTGCTCGCGGCCGTCCTCCAGGTCCAGCGCCGACAGCGCCGCCAGCCCGAGCCCGAGCATCGTGGGCCAGCGGCGCCCCAGCCACGCCGCCGCCCGCCCGAGCCCGCCGCGCCCCGGCCGGGAGACGCCGGGCTCAAGGGAGACGTGCGAGAGGTCCTCAGGCGAGGCGGAGCGAGAAGCGGAAGTCACGGTCATATCGGTCATGCCCCGACTCTCGCCGCCCCGCCCGGGCCACTCCCAGCGTCCGCCCGCCCCATGTCCGGAATCCTGGCATGTCCGTCATATCCGACCCCTAAACCCCCATGGGGTACCGGTCGGGCCCGGGGAAACGGCCGGGAGACGACCGCGCCCGCCGTACCGGACGAGCCCGGAATCCACCGCGCCCGCCGTACCGGGTGATCCCGGAAGCGACCGCGCCCGCCGTACCGGAGGGGTGAGGACTCAGGCGGCGGTCACCGGGGAGTCGTGGCGCGCGGGGGCGCGGGACCACAGGCGGTAGACCGCGGCCGCGAGGGCGTAGCCCGCGACGAGCACGCCCACCACGAGGTACGACTTCCCGCTCTGCGGGAGCATCAGCGACACCACCGCCGCGGCCAGCACGAACGCCCCGTTGAAGAGCATGTCGTAGATCGAGAAGACGCGCCCCAGGTAGGCGTCGTCCACGTGCCGCTGCACGAGCGTGTCCGTGCAGATCTTCACGCTCTGCGTGCACACGCCCAGCAGGAACCCGGCCACCAGGAACGGGATCTCCGAGTACGTCGTGATCAGGGTGCCCGACACCACCGCCCCCGCCACGAGCAGCGAGGTGATCCACGTCTGCGTGCTCATGTGCCGCGTGGCGTAAGGCGTGACCAGCATCGCCGCGAAGAACCCCGCGCCCGAGGCGGCCGCCAGCGCCGCGAAGCCGCTCAGCCCGGCGTCGGTGGTGCTGAAGTAGTTCCGGTACAGCATGACCGCGCTCACGGTCAGCCCGCCGAACATGAACCGGCCCGCCGCCATCGCCCCGAGCGCCGCCGAGGCCTGCCGGCGCGACCACACGTGCCGCGCCCCCGCGACCAGCCCGACGACGACGTTGCGCAGGGCGTCGCGCGCGCCCGGCCGTTCGGGATCCTCGTCCGGCCCGAGCAGGTCGCGCGCCATCGTGCCCGCGACCAGCGACGTCGCGGCGTACAGCACGCCCGAGCACGCCAGCACCACGGCCGTGGCGTGGTCGCCCTGCCCGAGCGCCCACCCCAGCAGCAGCCCGGCGCCGGCGCCGACGAACGTGAGCACCGTGCCCGACGTCGGGGTCACCGAGTTCGCCACGAGCAGCCGCTCCGGCGACACCACGTGCGGCAGCCCCGCGCTCAACGCGGACAGGAAGAACCGGTTGACCCCGAGCACCCCCAGCGCCACCAGGTAGAACAACTCGTTGGGGGTGTCCAGCGCCACCAGCGCCGCCGCGAGGCCGAGCAGGCTCGCCCGGACCAGCGGCGCGATCATCAGGATCTGCCGCCGCGACCACCGGTCGATGAACACGCCCGCGAACGGCCCGACCACGCTGTACGGCAGCAGCAGCACGGCGAAGGCCATCGCGGCCTCGCTCGCCGAGGTCTGGCGCTCCGGCGAGAAGAACGCGTAACCCGTGACGGCGAACTGGAACACGCCGTCCGAGAACTGGGACACGAGCCGGGTGGCGAAAAGCCGGCGAAAGCCGCTTTCGCGGAGGACGGCGCGCAGATCGGAGGCGAAGGACACGGGATCAGGGTACGGCCGCGCCCCGCGATCTCGTATGGTCGGTCCGTGACAGATGAACCGTCGGTGACGGAGACTGAGCGAGCGGTGACGGAGGGCGGAGTGACCTCGGAGGCGGAGACTGAGAGGATGGCCGACCAGAGATCCGACGAGCGGTCCGGCCGGAAGCCCGGCGCGGAGTCCGGCCCCGAATCCGGCGCCCGGTCCGGCGCGGCGTCCGCCCCGGAGCCCTCCGTGGACTCCGGCGGGGTGGCCGAGCTGGTGATCCTCGTGGACGAGGCGGGCAACGCGATCGGCGTCGCCCCCAAGAGCGAGGTGCACGGCCGTCACACGCCGCTGCACCTGGCGTTCTCCAGCTACGTCTTCGACCGCGGCGGCCGCCTGCTGCTCACCCGCCGCGCCGACGAGAAGATCACCTGGCCCGGCGTCTGGACCAACTCCTGCTGCGGGCACCCGCTCCCCGGCGAGGACCCCGCCGAGGCCGTGGCCCGCCGCCTGGACTCCGAGCTGGGCCTGCGGGCCGAGCGCATCGACCTGGTGCTCCCGCGCTTCCGCTACCGCGCCGAGATGCCCAACGGCGTCGTCGAGCACGAGCTCTGCCCGGTCTACCGCGTGATCGTCAGCGGCGACCCCACCCCGAACCCGGCCGAGGTCGGCGCCTACCGCTGGGTCTCCTGGCCCGAGTTCGCCGCGTCCCCCGGGCCCGAGATCTCCCCCTGGTGCCGCGAGCAGCTCCCGGAACTGGCCGCCCTGGGCCCCGACCCGCTCACCTGGCCCACCGCCGACCCCTCCGCCCTCCCGCCCGCCGCCCGCCTCCGCTGACCCACCGCCCGCCCGCGCCCGCTCCCGCCGTACGCCACGGGCCCGCGCAGCCGCCGGCCGTACGGCAGGGACCCGCGCACGCGGGAGCCGTACGGCACGGGCCCGCGCACACCGGAGCCGTACGGCGGGAGCGGGGCGCGGCGCCGGCCGTGCGGAGACGTCCGGGAACGCGAGACGCGCGAGGCGAGGGGGAACCTCGCGCTCGCGCGTCTCACGAAGCGGCCGGGAGCGGGGCCCCGGCGCGGGGTCAGCGCTCGTTCTCGCCGCGGATGAACCTCTCGACGGCCTCGCGGGCCTCGTCGTCGGAGTACTGCACCGGCGGCGACTTCATGAAGTACGACGCGGGCGACAGGATCGGGCCGCCGATCCCGCGGTCCTTGGCGATCTTCGCGGCGCGCACGGCGTCGATGATGATGCCCGCGGAGTTGGGGGAGTCCCAGACCTCCAGCTTGTACTCCAGGTTCAGCGGGGTGTCGCCGAAGGAGCGGCCCTCCAGGCGGACGTAGGCCCACTTGCGGTCGTCCAGCCACGGCACGTGGTCGGACGGGCCGATGTGCACGGCGGCCTTGCCCATCTCGTGCGGGATCTGCGAGGTGACCGACTGCGTCTTGGAGATCTTCTTGGACTGGAGGCGCGAGCGCTCCAGCATGTTCATGAAGTCCATGTTGCCGCCGAAGTTGAGCTGGTACGTGCGCAGCAGCTCGACGCCGCGGTCCTCGAACAGCTTGGCCATGACGCGGTGCGTGATGGTCGCGCCGACCTGCGACTTGATGTCGTCACCGATGATCGGCACGCCGGCCTCGGTGAACTTGGCGGCCCACTCGGGGTCGGAGGCGATGAAGACCGGGAGCGCGTTGACGAAGGCGACCTTCGCGTCGATCGCGCACTGCGCGTAGAAGCGGTCGGCCTCCTCCGAGCCCACGGGCAGGTAGGACACCAGCACGTCGGCCTTGGTGTCCTTGAGCACCTGGACGACGTCCACCGGCTGCTCGTCGGACTCCTCGATGATCTCGCGGTAGTACTCACCGAGGCCGTCGTACGTCGGGCCGCGCTGGACCGTGACGCCCAGCGGGGGCACGTCGCAGATCTTGATCGTGTTGTTCTCGGAGGCGACGATCGCCTCGGACAGGTCGCGGCCGACCTTCTTGGCGTCCACGTCGAACGCCGCGACGAACTCCACGTCGCCCACGTGGTAGTCGCCGAACTTGACGTGCATCAGGCCTGGCACCCGACTCGCCGGGTCGGCGTCCCGGTAGTAGTGGACGCCCTGCACCAGCGATGCCGCGCAGTTGCCGACACCGACGATGGCTACGCGCACCGAACCCATCGCACTCGCTCCTTCGTTTTCATGGTTTATCTCTGAGAACCGAGAGGCCGGCGGCCGGCCAGTCACCCGGCTCCTGGTTCCTTGCCGCCGCCGTGGTCCGCGTTCCCGCGTCCACCGGCGGTCTCGTCCGTTCCGCGCCGTGGGGCCTCCCGCTCCGCGCCGCTCCGCCGTACGGCGTCGCCGCGGGGCGCGGCGGGGCCGTGCCCGTCCGGGTCGCCGCGGCGCTCGGTGGCGATCAGCTCGTTGAGCCAGCGCACCTCGCGCTCGACGGATTCCAGGCCGTGGCGCTGGAGTTCGAGGGTGTAGCTGTCGAGGCGTTCGGCGGTGCGGGCCAGGGCCGTCCGCACGGCTTCCAGGCGCTCCTCCAGCCGGCTGCGGCGTCCTTCGAGGATGCGCAGCCGTACCTCGGCCTCGGTGTGCCGGAAGAACGCGAAGTGGACACCGAAGCTCTCGTCCTCCCAGGAGGCGGGGCCGGCCTGGGTCAGGAGGTCCTGGAGGCGTTCCTTGCCGTCCGCCGTGAGCTTGTAGACGATCTTCGATCGCCGGCTCGCGAGCGCGGTGACGTCCGGTTCCTCCGGGGTGTCCGCGACAATTAGCCCGTCTTCTACCAATTGCCGCAAACAGGGGTATAGAGACCCGTAAGAGAACGCCCGGAACATGCCGAGCAGGGAGTTGAGGCGCTTGCGCAGCTCGTAGCCGTGCATCGGCGCCTCGTGGAGAAGGCCGAGAACGGCCAGTTCGAGGACACCGCCCCTGCTCCTGCTCATTCCGACCTCCTCCTCCCAGTCGTATGTCTCCACTCGATGTATCGACTCGATACATCACCAAGATACGTCGGCTCGTCATAGGCGGGCAAGGCGGGGGGTGGAAGAGCCGGGTGAGGGCTTGGGAAGCCCGGTGATGCGTCGTACTCTGACTGCCATGTGGTCCCAGAGGTCGGTCGTGGACTACGGCCTGGCGAAGAGGGCGGCGCTCGCGTCGCTCTCCTCCGGGCGCGTGACCACGACGGATCTCTGCGACGCTCATCCGTATCTGCTTCGGGCGGCCAAACACCACGGAGAGCCGACCGACAGGCAGTGCCCCGTGTGCCGCCGGCGCAAGGTCACGCACGTCACCTACGTCTACGGGTCCGAACTCGGCAGATGTGAAGGTCGTGTGAAGATGACCGCGGAACTCGTCGAGATGGCTCGCGAATATGGAGAATTCCGGGTCTACGTCGTCGAGGTCTGCCAGGGTTGTGCCTGGAACCACCTGACGGTCTCGTACGTCCTCGGGACGGGCGAGCCCGGTGACCGCGGGAGGCGGGCAGCCGGGAAGTAGCCGACGACGACGTCGCGCTGGCCGTCGGGAGGACACACGCCTCACCCGCCTGTCAGTACTGTCGTAGCCGACGTAGACCGAGAACGCCGCATGACTGAACGAGGACGCGTGAGTTACAGCACGAACCGCGGCCGGGAGGAATACCCCGGCCGCTCCGACTCCGGTCGCCACGGCCGCACCGACGGCGACCGGGCCGCGAGGCTGACCCGCCCCGCGGAGGGGGGATCCGCCGAGGGCCGCGCGAGCCGCCGGCTGGAGGGCCGCCGCCCCGAAGGGCGGCGCCGGGCCCCGGGAGGCGGAGAGCGTCCAGGCCGCCGCGCGCGTGAGCAGGAGACCGGGGCGGTCTTCGGCGACCCGTCCGAGACGATGGCGATCGGCGGCATGCGCGAGCCGGGCGGCCGGCGCGCCGCGGGCGGTCCCGGCGGGCCCGCCGGTCCAGGCGGCGGCCACGGCGGGCGCGGAGGCCGCGGGCGTCGCGGCCGCGGCGGCGGGGGCGGCGACGACGGCGACGGCCGCTTCGACGGCTCCCACGGGTTCGAGGACGACGAGAAGCCCAGGAAGACCGGCTGGCGGCGGTTCGTCCCCTCCTGGAAGATCCTCGTCGCGGTCTTCACCATCGGCTTCGTCGCCGTGGGCGTGCTCCTCGCCGTCATGTACTCCATGACCCCGCTGCCCAGCGACTCCCAGGCCCAGGCCTCGGCGACGGCGCGCGGCAGCGTCATCTACTACAACGACGGCAAGAAGGTGCTGGCCAGGCTCGGCACCAAGCGCACGCCGATCAACCTGACCAAGGACGTGCCCAAGCACGTGCAGGACGCCGTGCTGGCCGCCGAGAACCGCGGGTTCCGCGAGGAGCCCGGCATCTCCGTGCGCGGCATGACCCGGGCCCTGTGGAGCGCGGTGACCGGCGGCGAGGTCACCGGCGCCTCCACGATCACCCAGCAGGTCGCCCGCAACTACTACGAGGGCCTGAGCCAGGAGCGCGCGCTCAGCCGGAAGATCAAGGAGATCTTCATCGCGATCAAGATGGACCAGGAGAAGAGCAAGGACGACATCCTCGAGCTCTACCTGAACACCATCTACTTCGGCCGCGGCGCGTACGGCATCGAGGCCGCCTCGCAGGCGTTCTTCAAGAAGTCGGTCAGGAAGCTCACCGTCGAGGAGGCGGCCTACATCGCCGGCCGCATCCAGAACCCGGTGGCCTTCGACAACGCCGAGGCCAAGGGCAACTACGCGCCCACCGAGGGGCGCTTCCACTACGTCATCAAGGGCCTGGCCACGATGGACCCGGCGACGTACGGCAAGTACGTCAGCACGTCCAGCGGTCAGACCGAGAGCGTCGCCAAGTTCGCCAAGCCCAAGAAGAACGAGGTCCGCAACTACTTCAAGGGCACCACCGGCTACATGGTGGACCTCGTGCTCCGCGAGCTGAAGGAGAAGCAGAACCTCTCCCGCGACGAGATCGACCGCGGCGGCTACAGCATCACCTCCACGTTCGACCCGGACATGATGAACGCGGCCAAGAGGGCCGTGGAGGGCAAGGTCAAGCAGTTCGGGAAGGGCGTGCAGGCCAGCCTCGCCGCGGTGGACCCCAAGAACGGCCGGGTCCTGGCGTTCTACGGCGGGCCCGACTACCTGAAGAAGCCGTGGAACGTGTCCTTCGACGCCCGCAAGCAGGCGGCGTCGGCGTTCAAGCCGTACGTCCTGGCGGCGTGGCTGGACAACGGCTGGAGCCTGAACAGCTACCTCGACGGCAACAACCCGGTCAAGCTGGAGGGCACCAACCCGATCTGGAACGCCGGTCGCAAGTCGTGGGGCTCGATCGACGTGACGAAGGCGACCGCGAACTCGGTCAACTCGGTGTTCGCCAAGATGGGCGAGGCCGTGGGCCTGGACAAGGTCGTCAAGATCGCCTCGGAGGCGGGGCTGGACGAGTCCCGGCTCAAGGACGCCGAGGGCCGGCACAGGTACCTCATCACCATCGGCAGCGCCGAGGTCAGCGCGGCCGAGCAGGCCACCGGCTACGCCGCCTTCGCCAACGAGGGCAAGCACTACGACCGGCACGTCGTGATCGAGGTCAAGCAGCTCGCGACCAAGGCCAGGATCTACCGCGAGAAGAGGGCCTTCAAGCAGGTCTTCTCGCCCGAGGTCGCCGCCGACGCGACGTACGCCATGCAGCAGGTGGTCAAGGCCGGCACCGGCACCAACGCCGCGCTCGCCGACCGGCCCGTCGCCGGCAAGACCGGTACGAACAACGAGTCCAAGGAAGCCTGGTTCGTCGGGTACACCCCGCAGCTCTCCACGGCCGTCGGGATGTACAAGGAGATCAAGGACAAGAAGGGCCAGGTCAAGGAGGTCCCGCTGCCCGGCGACATCGGCGGCGGCGCCGTACCCGCGATGATCTGGCGTGACTTCATGGCCGAGGCGCTGAAGGGCAAGCCGGTCGAGCAGTTCCCCGACCCGGCCCGGGTCGGCGACCAGCACGACCTCGCGCCCAAGCCGAAGCCGACCCCCACGGTCGAGCCGACCGACTCGCCGGAGGACACCCTCCCGACCCAGCCGCCGCAGAACGACGACGGGCAGTGCGAGAACTGGCCGTTCTGCGACAACGAGGGCGGTCCGGACGACGACGAGGGCGGTAACGGAAACCCGGACGGTCCTGGCGACCCCGGCGATCCGGGTAATCCCGGCGATCCCGGCCCGGGCAACCCCGGCGGGCCCAACGATCCCGGCCCGGGTAGCGAAAAGCAGAACAATCCCTGGTTCTACCCTGACTCGCGCTCGCGCGACGGCTCGTGATCGGGGATAGGAAGACGGACATGGGGGACGACGGGCGCGACGCGCCGGGCAGGAGACTGAGCACCCCGCTACTGGCGGCCTCGCTGGCGGCGGCGGGGCTGTTCGGCGCGGTGCTCGCCTACCTCCAGAAGGGCGCCTGCCGGTTCGGGGGCGCGTGGAACCACGCCGACCAGCAGTTCGTGCACAACTGCTACACCGACATCTACCCGCTGTACTTTCAGCGCGGTTTCGCCGACGGCAAGCTCGCCTATCTTGAGCACGAGATGGAGTACCCCGTCGGCATCGGGGCGTTCATGCAGGTCATCGCCTGGCTGGTGGAGCCGCTGGGCGACGTGGGCACGCGCGGGGTCGCGTTCTACGACATCACGGTCGCGGTCATGGCCGGCTGCCTCGTGGTCGGCGTCCTCGCCGTCGCCGCCCTGGCCGGTCCCCGCCGCCGCTGGGACGCGCTGTGGTACGCCCTGTCCCCGGCGCTCGTCCTCACGGCGTACATCAACTGGGACCTGCTCGTCGGCGCGCTCGCGCTGACCGGCCTGGTCGCCTGGAGCCGCCGCCGCCACGTCCTCGCGGGCGTGCTGCTCGGGCTCGCCGTCGCGACCAAGTTCTACCCGCTGTTCCTCGTCGGCCCGTTCTTCCTGCTGGCCCTGCGTACGGCCAGATGGCGGGCGTTCGGCGCGATGTTCGGCGCGGGCGTGGCCACGTGGCTCGTCGTGAACGTGCCCATGATGATCGCCACCTTCGACGGGTGGAAGCGGTTCTACACCTTCAGCGAGGAGCGCGGGGCCGACTGGGGCTCGCTCTGGTTCTTCTTCCAGATGAAGCAGGTCCCCGTGCTCGGCGACCCGGAGAACCTCGACACGCTGGGCGTCCTGTCGTTCGCGGCGCTGTGCCTGATCATCGCGGTGCTGGCGCTGACCGCGCCGTCGCGGCCCCGGCTCATGCAGCTCTGCTTCCTCGTCGTGGCCGCCTTCATGATCTCGAACAAGGTGTGGTCGCCGCAGTACGTCCTCTGGCTGCTGCCGTTCGCCGTGCTCGCCCAGCCCCGCCGGCTCGCGCTCGCGCTGTGGACGGCCGCCGAGGTCTGGTACTTCTTCGCGATCTGGGGCTACCTGCTGTTCATCAACCCCGAGTTCGACCACGAGGGGGTCAGCGACGGCTGGTACTTCGGCGCCGTCTGGGCCCGCGCCCTCACGATCGTGCTGATGGTCGCCCTGGTCATCCGGGACATGTACGCCCCCGGCCGCGATCCCGTACGGCGGGGCGGCGTGGACGACCCGGCCGGAGGCGTCTTCGACGGCGCGGCCGACCGGTTCACGCTGCGGCGCGGGCGGCCCGCCGTACCGGCAGGGGCGGCGGACCTGGTGGCGAAGAGCGCGTGAGAACGGCCGACCGCTCCTCGCTCGTGCTGTGGCTGGCCTCGCGGGCGGGGCTGGTGCTGCTGGCGACTGCGGGGCTCGGGCTCATCTACGCCGGGCAGGAGCTCCCGTCCCTGCGCGACAGGCTCGGCGGGTGGGACGCCCGGTTGCTGATCGAGATCGCGCGGTTCGGATACGACGGCGATCCGGCGGAGAAGGAGGACCCCGGGCTGCCCGCGTTCTTTCCCGGGATGCCGCTGATGCTGCGACTGGTGGAGCTGATCACCCGGGACTACGTGCTCGCCGGGGTGCTGATCTCGCTGGTCGCCGGGGCGATCGCGATGGTCGCGCTGTCGCGGCTGGGGGAGTTCGAGGGGCCCGAGGGCACCGGGCCGCGCGCGGTGTTCGCGCTGCTGCTCGCGCCGCCCGCGGTGTTCCTGCTGGTGGGGTACAGCGAGGCGCTGTTCCTGGCGTTCGCGATCCCGGCCTGGCTGGCGATGCGGCGGGCGCACTGGACGCTCGCGGTGGTCCTGGCGGCGGGCGCGTCCTGCGTGCGGATCACCGGGCTGTTCCTCGCGTGCGCGCTCGTCGTGGAGTACTACGTCTGGGCCTACCGGGGGAACGCCGAACCCGGCGGGTGGCCGCGCATCGCCGCCCGGAGCGCGCTGCGGACGCTGAAGCGGGCACACCTGCTGATCGTGCCGTTCCTGCCGCTGGCGGCGTACTCGGCCTACCAGTTCCTCCGCACCGGCGACCTCCTGGCGTGGAAGACCGCGCAGGAGGCGGGCTGGGGGCGGCGGCTGGTCCCGCCGTGGGAGGCCTGGGAGACGAGCTGGAACGCCGCCTTCACCGTGAACAACCAGTTCACCTGGGCGTTCCGGATGGAGCTGGCCGCGGCCGTCATCGGGGTGATCTTCACGCTGTGGCTGCTGTACGCGCGCCGGTGGGGCGAGTTCACCTACGTCGGGCTCCAGGTGCTCTCCCTGGTCATCTCGTCGTACTACCTGTCCATCCCCAGGTCGGCGCTCCTGTGGTGGCCGCTCTACCTGCTCATCGGCCGCGCGGGGGTGCGCCATCCGTGGGTGCTGGCCGCGTACGCGCTGGTCGCGGGGCCGTTGATGGTGGCCGACGCGCTCACGTTCTTCAAGGGCGCCTGGGCGGGCTGACACGCGGCCGGCCCCCGGACGACACGCGGACAAGGTGGATGAGCTGGGACGACGTGCTCTATTTGCCTACCATCACGAAGAGTGGGCAGTTGGATTCGCACAGTCGCCGCAGCCGGCCTCGCCGCCGGCGCCCTCGTCGCGCTCACCCCGGGCGGTGACGCCGGCTCGTCCGTCGTCCCTCCCGTGAGCACGGCGACGCCTTCCCCGGCCGGTACGGCGGCGCCGGCCTCCGCTCCGGCCGCACCGGCTCCCGGGGGCACCCCGGAGGGCTCCGGCGGACTCAAGGCGACGCCCGTCATGACGGGACCGCCGGGCTCGCCGCCCTTCAGCGGGCGGCCGATCCGGCCCGGCAGGCCGAAGGCGGCGGCGACCTCCGACCTGACCGGGGACGGGGTGGACGACCTGGTGGTCGGGGCCGGGCCGTACCAGACCTCGCGGCGCAGGCCGGAACAGGGCGGCTCGATCATGCTGGTGCCCGGCGGCTCCGGGGAACCCCGCCTGTTCAGCCAGGACGAGCCGGGGAGCGTGCTGGGCACGGGTGAGCCGGGCGACGACTTCGGGGCTGGGCTGGCGCGCGGCGACTTCGACGGCGACCGGCGGCTGGACCTGGCGGTCGGCGTGCCGGGGGAGGACGTCGGGCCCAGCGAGGACGCGGGCGCCGTCGCGATCCTGCGCGGCGGCCGGCGCGGGCTCGTCCCGAACGGCGGGTTCACCCAGAACACCCCCGGCGTGTCCGGGAAGGCCGAGGCGGGCGACGGATTCGGCTCGGACCTCGCCGCCGGCGACTTCGACGGGGACGGGTACGACGACCTCGCCGTCGGGGTCCCCGGGGAGGGCCTCGGCAAGAGCCCCGGGGCGGGCATGGTCGCCCTCTTCAGGGGCGGGCCCGGCGGCCTGCGCCCCGGCCGCAGCCTCTCCCAGCGCACCCCCGGGATCACGGGCGGGCCCGACGCCTCCGACTTCTTCGGTACGGCTCTCGCGAGCGGCGACGTGACCGGGGACGGGATCGCCGACCTCGTGGTCACCGCCGACCACGAACGGCTCAAGACGGCGCGCTCGGCCACCGGCATCGTCCACCTCATCCCCGGCGGGCGCGGCGGCCTCGTGCCCCGGGCGAGCAGCGCGGCGTCCGTGGAACGGCTCGCGGTGTCCGGCGTGATGGGCGACGCCGTGACGGTCGGCCGGTTCCACGGCGGGCCGTACGCCGACGTCGCGGTGTACGCCGAGCGGGCGCGCGGCGCGAAGGAGAACTCCGGCGCGGTGGTGGAGCTGCGCGGCGGTCCCGACGGCATCTCCGCCGCCCGCTCCCGCGTGATCCACCAGGGCACCAAGGGCGTGCCCGGCTCCGGCGCGCGCGGCGACGTGTTCGGCGGGGCGCTGTCGGCGGCCGACCTCGACGGAGACCGCCACGACGAGCTGATCGTCGGGGCGCACGCCAAGAACGGCGGCGCGGGCGCGGTGTGGGTGCTGAGCGGCGTCCGGCGCGGCCTGGAGGGGCGCACGGCGGTCGCGTCCGGCGCGGACGGCGCGCTGCGGACGGCCGCGCACAGCGGCTGGGCGCGGATGGTCGCGCCCGGCGGCGGGATGTTCGGCATCGCCGTCACCTCGGCCGACCGGGACGCCGACGGCCGCCGCGAGGTCGTGGTCTCGGCGCCGGGGAGCGGGCCTGGCCTCTACAGCTTCACGTTCGCAGGGCCGGGGAGCCGGATCCGGCCGGTGCCGCTGAGGTACCCCGCGGTCTCGCAGTACGGCCCGAGCGCTCCGCTCCTCGGCGGGTCCACGGCCTTCCTGCCCTCGTCCGAGCCCTGAGGCCGTACGCCCGAGGGCGCGCGCGGCCTTCAGCCGTACGTACGGTGCCTGAGGCCGTACGCCTGAGGGCACGCGACGCCTGAGGCCCTACGGCGGCGCGCCAGGCCTCGCAGAGGGGAATCGGGGGCAGGCGTCGGGATGGGGCGGGTCAGGCGTCGAGGTGGGAGCGCAGGAACTCGATGTCGGCGGCCTGGCCCTCGCCGGGGGTCTCGACGACGATCGGGGCGCCCGCGGCGCGGCAGACCGCGAGGATCTGGTCGGCGTCGATGGTGCCGGAGGCGAGGTTGGCGTGGCGGTCGCGGCCGGAGTCGAAGGTGTCGCGCGAGTTGTTGCAGTGGATCAGGTCGATGCGGCCGGTGATCGCCTTCACCCGGTCGACCAGGTCCACGAGCTCCTCGCCGCCCGCCCACGCGTGGCAGGTGTCCAGGCAGAAGCCCACGTCGAGCCCGTCCAGCGCGTCCCACAGCCGGGCGATGCTCTCCAGCCTGCGGGCCATCGCGTTGTCGCCGCCGGCGGTGTTCTCGATCAGGATGGGGACCGGGCACTCGGTGCGCTCGATCGCCTTGCGCCAGTTGTCGAAGCCCACGGCCGGGTCGTCGTCCTTGAGCACGTGCCCGCCGTGCACGATGAGCCCCTTGGCCCCGAGCTCGGCGGCGGCGTTGACGTGCTGCTGGAGCAACTTGCGGCTGGGGATCCTGATGCGGTTGTTCGTGGTCGCCACGTTGATGACGTAGGGCGCGTGGACGTAGACGTCGACGTCGGAGCCGCGCAGGGCCTCCGCCGACTCCGGCAGCACCGGGCCCTTCCACCCCTGCGGGTCGCCGAGGAAGAACTGCACGACGTCCGCCCCGCGCGCCGCGGCGTGCGCCAGCGGCTCGTCCTGGTCGACATGAGCACCAATCCGCACCATGCCGTCAGCCTAACCGCGCCTCCCACCCGCCGCCCCCACCTCACCCGGCCTGACCCCCTTCGCCCCGGTGCGATGCCGTACGCCGGGTGGGAGAGGAGTACGCCCCGGGATGAAGGGGCTCATCCCGTACGTCGGAGAGGGCTCGGCGCCGTGCCGTACGCGCAGGGCCCCACGAGCGCGGGGCCGTACGCGCGCAGGGCGGCGGACGCGGCGCCGTGCCGGAGGGGCGGGAGGAGGCCGCCTGGTGGGCACAGGGGTCCGAGGGCCGGGGCGGGCGCGCTCCGGCCCTGCGATGACGCCTTCGGCGGCCTGGGCGGACCCGGACCAGGCCCTGATCAGGCCCTGATCAGGCCCGGATCAGGCCCTGATCAGGCCCGGGCCGGCCCGGAAGGGCCGGGGTCAGCCCGGGAAGAAGCCTCCGTGGGCGATGCCGAGGGCGGCGCCGACGAAGGAGCCGATGATGCCGGGAATGATGAGCGAGCGCTCCGCGGTGGTCTCCGAGCGGTACTGGGCGTAGAGGCCCACCAGGAAGCCCACCAGGCCCACCCAGGAGGCGACCGCGTGCGTGGCCATGATGAGCCCGGTCACGAAGGCCACGATGCCGCATATCAGGACGAAGAAGGTCAGAGCATTCTCTACAGGGTGAGCGCGCCCGTCCGTGTTCAGGGTGAACCGGAACGGTCGTCTCTCCTCGGGACGGAGGACATGTGGCACTGTCGCCACCCCCCTCACATATCGGCTGCGTCCTAACAGTGGTTCCCCGCGTAAGCGGTGAGGAACATTTGCGCGCCCTGGTAGCCTGACTTGGCTGCGTTGAAATGTGGATACGCGGCTTCCTCCTGTCACGGCAAGGTGTCGTGACCGCAAGAGTCCAGAGGAGGTTGGGATACGCATGCGTCGTTACGAGATGATGGTCATTCTTGACCCGTCGCTCGATGAGCGCGCCGTACAGCCCACGCTCGACGGTTTCCTCAAGGTCGTCACCGGCGACGGTGGTTCCGTGGAGAAGGTGGACGTCTGGGGCCGCCGGCGGCTGTCCTACGACATCAACAAGAAGCCCGAGGGGATCTACGCCGTCATCGACCTGACGGCCACCCCCGCCACGGTCAAGGAGCTGGACCGTCAGCTCAACCTGAACGAGGGCATCCTGCGGACCAAGGTCCTGCGTCCCGAGGTTCACTGACCGAGGCCGTGGACCGGGCTCGAACCCTGAGCCGCGGCTCACCGGCGAAATGTCGGTGCCCCGCCGTACCCTGACTACGTCCCCGTCCCGCTGAGGAAAGCGAACTCGACCGATGGCAGCAGGCGACACCCAGATCACGATCGTCGGCAACCTCGTCGACGACCCGGAGCTGCGCTTCACTCCCAGTGGCCAGCCCGTGGCCAAGTTCCGCATCGCCTCCACCCCTCGTTACATGGATCGCCAGACCAACGAGTGGAAGGACGGCGAGAGCCTCTTCCTGACGTGCAACGTGTGGCGTCAGGCCGCCGAGAACGTCGCGGAGAGTCTCCAGCGCGGCATGCGCGTCATCGTGCAGGGCCGCCTGCGCCAGCGCACTTGGGAGTCCAAGGAAGGCGAGAAGCGCACCTCTTACGAGGTCGAGGTCGACGAGGTCGGCCCGTCGCTCCGCAACGCCACGGCGAAGGTCAACAAGACCTCCCGCCAGGGCGGCGGTGGCGGCGGCTTCGGCGCCCCGCCGGACGACCCGTGGGCCAGCGCCTCCCCGCAGCCTCCCGCCGGTGGCGGCGGCTTCGGCGGCGCCCAGGGTGGTTACGGCGGCGGTCAGGGCGGCTACGGCCAGGGCGGCGGCGGCGACTTCACGGACGAGCCGCCGTTCTAACCACTGCAATTCACGGCCGCGCCTTCACGGGCGCGGCCATCCGATACCGAGTGTCATTCCCGCGTGAGCGGGGCTCTCTTGGAGGAGCACCACGATGGCCAAGCCGGCACTGCGCAAGCCCAAGAAGAAGGTTTGCCTGTTCTGCCACGACAAGATCTCCTACGTCGACTACAAGGACACGCAGCTTCTGCGTAAGTTCATCTCCGACCGCGGCAAGATCCGCGCCCGCCGGGTGACGGGCAACTGCACCCAGCACCAGCGCGACGTGGCCACCGCTATCAAGAACGCTCGTGAGATGGCGCTGCTGCCCTACACGAGCACCGCGCGCTAAGGACGGAGGTCGGACAGATGAAGCTCATTCTCACGAACGAGGTCACCGGCCTGGGCGCCCCCGGCGACGTGGTCGAGGTCAAGGACGGCTACGGCCGCAACTACCTGATCCCGCGCGGTTACGCGATCCTGTGGAGCCGCGGCGCGGAGAAGCAGATCGAGTCCCTGCGCAAGGCCCGCGAGGCCCGCGAGATCCGCGACCTGGGCACCGCCCAGGAGGTCGCGCAGCGCCTCGGCTCGCTCAAGGTCACCCTCAAGACCCGCGCGGGCCAGGGCGGCCGCCTCTTCGGCTCGATCACCTCCGGTGACATCGCCGAGGCCGTCAAGGCCGCCGGCGGTCCCGAGCTCGACCGCCGCCGCATCGAGATCGGCAACCCGATCAAGAGCGTCGGCAGCCACCAGATCGCCGTCCGCCTCCACCCGGAGGTCAGCGCCAAGGTGGACGTGGAGGTCGTAGGCGCCTGACGCCTTCCTCAACGCGCAAAGGCCCGCTTCCGCGAAGGAGGCGGGCCTTAGCGTATGCGGTGGGAGCACCTGATGCGTGGCTCCCTTCGGATATCGAACCCGGGCCGGAGAGGTCCTCGTGATGGCGGGGTTCGCGGGGCTGGTCCTCGGGGTCAGTTCTCTGGGGCCAGGTGGTGGCGGTAGAAGGTGAGCTGGTCCGTGAGCACCTGGTGGCGGATCGTGGGGTCGTTGTAGAAGCCGAAGTGGGTGCCGGGGTAGGTTCTCAGCTCCGCTTGGGGGGCCTTCTCCGCGAGGGGGCGGGTTTGGGCGGCGGGGGTTTCCTTGTCGTCCTCGGCCACGCAGATCAGCAGGGGCATCTTCAGATGGGGGGCGGCGTCGGCGGGGCGGTAGCGGGACATGGGGAGGAAGGCGCGGGGGGCGATCTCGTTGCGCCAGAGGGTCTTCTCGCCGGAGCCGCTGAGGATTCTGATGTGCTCGTCCGCCTCGGGGGTGGCCGTCACCGCCAGGGCGCCCGGGGGGCCGACCATGGGGATGTAGTGCGGGGGGAGGCCGAGCCTTCCACGCAGGGCGTCCCAGAGGACCACGGCCTGGAGGCGCAGGGTCTGCCAGGGTGAACGGCCTTCGACCTTCCTCGGGAAGCCGTTGAAGGGGATCTGGGCCACCACCGCGCGGATCGCGGGGTCGGCCGCCGCGACGGAGATCACGTGGGCGCCGCCCAGGGAGTTCCCCCAGAGCAGGATCCGCGCCGGGTCCAGGTCACGGTGGCCGCGGGCGAAGGACACGGCGGCCCGGATGTCCTCCTGCTGGCCCTCGATCTCCACGAGCTGGCGGGGCTCCCCGTCGCTCTCCCCGAAGTCGCGGTAGTCGAACACGAGGGCGGCCAGGCCCCCCGCCGCGAAGTGCCGCGCGTTGGGGAACAGGCGGTCCATGGTGCCGCTGACGCCGTGGCACAGCACCACGCAGGGGTACGGCCCCGGGCGGTCGTCCGGCAGGTGGAGGTATCCGGCGAGGCGGATTCCCCCCGACATGAAGGACACCCTGATCGGGTCTGGCACGTCGGTCTCCCCTCCGAGCTCCTATGCTTACCCTTGGTCGGCAACCTAGCCCAGATGCTGACCATCGGTAAAGAGGGGAGCGGCGGGTGGAGGAGCGATCCCAGGGCGAGCCCTCGACCGCGGAGCGGATCCTGGACACGGCCCGCGCCCTGTTCGCCTCGCGGGGGTACGGCGCGACGTCCATGCGGGAGATCGCCGGCCGGGTGGGCATCACCAAGCCCGCGCTCTACTACCACTTCGACTCCAAGGAGGAGATCCTCCGCCGCCTCACGCTCCCCCTGCTCGACGAGCTGGAGGCGGCTCTCGCGGAGGCGGCCGGGCAGGGCGACCCGGAGACGGTCCGGTGGCGCGCGATCGAGGGATACGTGGACGTGCACCTGCGGCACCGCGAGACCCTGATCATGCTGGTCAAGGACATGAGCCTGCTCGCCCAGGCCCCGGTGGCCGAGCGGTTCCGCGCCGCGATCCGGTGGGCGAACGACCTCGTCCTCGGCCCGGGCGGCGGTCTCGCCGAGCGGGTGCGCGCCGCCCAGGCGGTGGCCGGCCTGGGCGACGCGGTGGTGGCCTTCCCCGACGTGCCGGCCGACCGGCTCAGGCCGCTGATCCTGGACGGCGCCCGGGTCCTGCTGAACGGCGGAGGCCGGGGAGAGCCGGGCCCCGGGCCGGTCGGGAGCCGCCCGCGCGGCCGGCGGGGCGGCCGCCCCTCCGCCCTCACCGGGGAGCAGGCCCGGCAGGCGCGGACCCTGTACGCCGAGGGCCGCGACGTCCAGGAGATCGCAGCAGGCTTCGGGGTGTCCCGCGCGACGGTCTATCGCGTTCTCAGAACCCGGTTTTGAGAATCAGATTTCGAAACAGATTCGAGACGGCGGTTGCCGGCGATCGGATCGGCGGGCCGGTCGCCCCGCGGCCGGCTGAGCGGCCGGCTGAGGGTCGGCCGAGATGGTCGGCCGAGAGGGTCGCCGGGCGGTCTCGCAGGTGGTCAGGCGGGGGCGTCGGCGCGGCGGTAGCCGTACAGGAAGGCGCGGATGCCGGCCGTGACGTGGGCGCGGGTCTCCTCGGGCGTCGGCGGCCTGAGCGGAATGGGGTCGGGGGTGATCAGCCGCATGAGGTGGAGCGCCGCGCGCTCTGGGTCGGGCAGGTCGAGGCCGGGGATGCCGGCCAGCCGGGACGCGAGGGCCTGGCGCACCTTGAGCGGGCCGCTCCTCAGCCAGGCCTCCACCGCCGCGCGCGGGATGTGCTCCGACTCGGCGTGCACCTGCCGTACCAGCGCGAAGTGCGTCTGTTCCTCCTCTCCCGGATCGCCTATGGCCAGGCCGAAGTCCACCAGGTCCTCCTCCGGGTCGGTGACCTTGCGGAGGTACCGGTCGATCAGCTCGATGTGCCGCGCGGCGACCCGGTCGGCGCTCTCCTGGATCACCACCTGGAACAACGTCGCCTTGTCCTGGAAGTGGTTGTAGATCGTGCGCGTGGAGACGTTCGCCTCCGCCGCGATCGCGTCGATGCTGGAGCGGGCGTACCCGTCCCGCGCGAACACGGTCAGCGCCCCGCCCAGGATCGCCTGCCGCTTGTCCGCCGTGCCCCCGCGTGGTCTGCCCGCCACCGGCCCTCCCTCGGATTAACTACAACGACTATTGCATTTATTGCATTGATGACTGTAGTTTATCGGCCATGACGCGCATCGCAATCATCATCGGAAGCACCCGCCCCGGCCGGCGAGGCGAGCTCGTCGCCCGCTGGGTGCGGGAGACCGCCCTCCGCCACCGGCCGGACGTCACGTTCGACATCCTCGACCTGGCCGACTTCGACCTGCCCCTCCTCGACGAGACCACCCCCGCGATCTTCGGCACGTACGAGCGGTCCCACACCCAGCGCTGGTCCGCCGCCGTCGCGTCGTACGACGGCTTCGTCTTCGTCACCCCGGAGTACAACCACTCCTTCCCCGCCGTCCTCAAGAACGCCATCGACTTCCTCTTCCACGAGTGGAACGACAAGGCGGCCGGCTTCGTCAGCTACGGCGTCCACCAGGGGGTCCGCGCGGTCGAGCACCTGCGCCTGGTCCTGGCCGAGGTCAAGGTCGCCACGGTGCGCACGCAGGTCGCCCTGTCCAACTTCGCCGACTACGCCGAGTCCATGGACCCCGCGACCCTCGACCCCAGGTCCCACCAGCGGCAGGACCTCATCACCATGCTCGACGAGGTGCTGTCCTGGGCGAACGCCCTCACCGCCCTCCGCGCCGCCGCCTGACCGCCGCCAGGGCGACGCCCCACGCGAGCCGCACGGCACGAGCCGGCCGCACCGCACGAGCCGGCCGTACGGCATGAGCCGGGCGCGTACGGCGGGCGCCCGGCGGTCAGGCGTCGCGGGCGCGGAACAGGATCCCGGCGGCCACCAGGAGCGCGGCGGTGCAGGTCACAAGGAGGCCGAGCCCGGCCCAGGGGGCGAGGAGGGCCGGGTCGGGGACCGTCGCGATGATCCGGAGCCCGGCCGTGGGCGGCCAGTACCTCGCCAGCCAGGTGGCCCCGGCGTCGGAGAGGACGCGGGGCGCGACCACGGGGATCAGCAGGTCGAGGGTCACCAGGACGGTCAGCGCCAGGGCGGCGCGGCGGATCAGCACGCCCAGGGCCAGGCCGGTGAGGGCCGCCAGGACCCAGAGCAGGGCCATGCCGAGGACCGCCCGCGGGGCTCCCGGCGCGGCGAGCCCCGCGGACGGGGCGCCGCGGCGCGCGAGCACCGCCTGGCCGGCCAGGAAGGCGATCGGGGCGGCCACCAGGCCCGTGACCAGGGCGATCACGCCGAGGGCGGCAGACTTGGCGGCGAGGAGCCGGGTGCGCCTGGGGACCACCGTGAGGGTGGCGCGGATGGTCCCCGTGGCGTACTCGGAGGTGACCGACAGCACGCCCAGCGCGCCCATGGCGATCTGCGCGAACAGGAAACCGCCGTACATGCCGGTGAAGACCGGGTCGAAGGACGCGCGCTCCGCCGGTGGCGCGGCGAGATGGCTCCCCGCGGCGCCGTGAGCCGTGAGGGCGCCCATGACGACCATGAGGACGACGGCGGCGGCCCAGCCGTACAGGTGCCCGGGGACCGAGCGGAACTTGATCCACTCCGCGAGCGCGATGTCCGCGAACCCCGCTCTCATCCGGCGTCCTTCCCGGATCCGGCGTGGAACTCCAGGGTGTCGCGGGTCAGGTCGAGGTACGCCTGTTCCAGGGACGCCCGCCGGGGGGTCAGCTCCGACAGCACCACGCCCGTCGTCAGCGCCGCCTCCCCGATCTCCCGCGGCTCGACGCCGGTCACGATCAGCGCGCCGTCGGGGCCGGGACGGCAGGTCCCGCCCACGGTCCTCAGCCGGTCCGCGAGCAGGGCCGGGAGATCGGCGCGGACCACGATGCCCGCCTCCCCCTCGGCGAACTCGTCCATGCCCGCGTCCGCGATCAGCCGGCCGCGCGCGATCACGACGAGATGGTCCGCGGTCTGCGCCATCTCGCTCATGAGGCGGCTGGAGACCAGGACCGTGCGGCCCTGGGCGGCCAGGTCCCGCATCAGCTCCCGGATCCACTTGGCGCCCTCGGCGTCCAGGCCGTTCACCGGCTCGTCGAGCAGCAGCACCCCCGGGTCCCCGAGCAGCGCCGCCGCGACGCCCAGCCGCCGGCACATGCCCAGGGAGAACGTCCCGGCCCGTCGCCGCGCCACCGAGGCGAGCCCGGCCGTCCACAGCACCTCGTCCACCCGCGCCGCCGGGACGCCGTTGCTCCGCGCGAGCCAGCGCAGGTGGTCACGCGCCGTACGCCGGGGGTGCACCGCGCGGGCGTCCAGCAGCGCGCCCACCTCGCGCATCGGCCTCGGCGCGTCGGCGTACGGCCGGCCGTTGACGGTCACGGTCCCCGCGTCCGCCCGGTCCAGGCCGAGGATCAGCCGCATCGTCGCGGACTTCCCGGCCCCCGTGGGCCCCAGGAGCCCCGTCACCCGCCCCGGCCGCACCGTGAAGGTCAGCCCGTCCACGGCCGTCGTGTCGCCGTACCGCTTGGTGAGCCCATCGATCACGATCATCGTGCCCCCGGGGGTTCCCGATTCGGCCCTGATCAGGGAGGGACGTCCCGATTCTCTCCCCCGTCGCCGCTCCCGTCGATGACCTTTCCGGCCCCGCGCCCGAGCTTCCCGGCCGCGCCCCCGCGACCGCCTCCGGCCGCGCCTCCGAGATCGTTTCCGGCCGTGCCCGCGACCGCCTCCGGCCGCGCCCCCGCGATCGCTTCCGGGCCCGCGCCTCCGGGATCGCCTCCGGCCCCGCGCCCGGGATCGGCGGCGCGAGCCGCCACGCCGTTCGGCGGCGCGAGCCCCCACGCCGTACGGCCTGCGCGTTGCCACGCGGGGCGTGCCGTCTCAAGAGCTGGTCCGATTCGTGGATGCACAAGATCACAAGGGATACTTGTCCCCGTCTTACCTGTTTCGTGTGCGAGGAGAGTCTGATGCTCAACGCGGGGACCCGGGGACGGGCTCGTGGGGCGGTGCTGGGTGTCGCGGCGCTGGCGGCGGTCGTCGCCGGGTGCGCGCCGGCCGACAACACGCCGGCGGCCACGGCTTCCGCGGGCGGGAGCCCGGCCGCGGCATCCTGTGAGAAGTCGCAGCTCAAGCTGGTCAAGCCGGGCACGCTGACGATCGGGACCGACAAGCCCGCGTTCGAGCCGTGGTTCAAGGACGACAACCCGGCCAACGGGCAGGGCTTCGAGGGCGCGGTCGCCGCGGCGGTGGCGGGCAAGCTGGGGTTCGCGCCCGGCGAGGTGACCTGGACGACCGTCGGGTTCAACCAGTCGTTCGCGCCGGGGCCGAAGGCGTTCGACTTCGACATCAACCAGATCTCGATCTCCGACGAGCGCAAGAAGGCCGTGGACTTCAGCGAGGGCTACTACACGGTCAAGCAGGCCGTGGTCGCGAACGCCGACTCGCCCGCCGCCAAGGCCAAGTCCCTAGCCGACCTGAAGAACGCCAAGCTGGGCGCGCAGGTGGGCACGACCAGCCTCTCCGCCGTCGAGGAGGCGATCAAGCCCGCCGAGCGGCCCAGGGTCTACGACAACCAGAACGACGTGGTCAGCGCCCTGAAGAACAAGCAGGTCGAGGCCGTCGTCGTGGACCTGCCGACCGCGTTCTACGTGACGGCGGCGCAGGTCGAGGGGTCGAAGATCGTCGGGCAGTTCCAGTCGGGCGGCCAGGCCGAGGAGTTCGGGCTGCTGTTCCAGAAGGGCAACCCGCTGGTCACGTGCGTCAACAAGGCCCTCGGCGAGCTGAAGGCCTCCGGCGAGCTGGCCAAGATCGAGCAGAAGTGGATCGCCCAGGCGGGTGCCCCCGAGCTGAAGTGAGCCCCGCCCCGAGCCGCCCCTGAGCACGAATCGAGCGCGAAGTGAGCGCGAAGTGAGCACCACCACCGCCGTCTGGGAGAAGAGCGAACGGCAGCGCGAACGCGAACGCCTGCGCCGCCGCGCCGCCGTACGCTCCGGATCCATCGCGACGGTCTCCACCGTCGTGTTCGTCGTGATCGCGGCCTGGGCGATCGTCAACTCGCCCGGCTGGCCCCGGGTGAAGGAGACGTTCTTCTCCGGCGAGGCGTTCGCGATGTCGTTCCCCGAGGTCCTCGCCGGTTTCTGGAAGAACGTCCAGATCTTCGTGATCGCCGAGCTGCTGATCCTGCCGCTCGGGCTGCTCGTGGCCGTCGTGCGCGGGCTGAAGACGCCGGTGTTCTTCCCGCTGCGCGCGCTCGCGGTGGCCTACACCGACATCTTCCGCGGCACGCCCACGCTGCTCGTGGTCTACCTGATCGGGTTCGGCCTGCCCGCGCTGAACCTGAAGGGCGTGCCGTCCGACCCGATGGTGCTCGCGGTGATCGCGCTGACCCTGTCGTACGGCGCCTACGTCGCGGAGGTGTTCCGGGCCGGCATCGACACCGTCCACCCGAGTCAGCGGGCGGCGGCGCGGTCCCTGGGGCTGGGGCACCTGCAGACGATGCGGTTCGTCGTGCTGCCGCAGGCCGTGCGCCGCGTGGCGCCGCCGCTGCTCAACGACTTCGTGTCGCTGCAGAAGGACACCGCGATGGCGTCGGTCATCGGCGTCATCGAGGCGCTGCGGCAGGCCCAGATCGACGCGGGCAAGATGTTCAACTACACGCCGTACCTGGTGGCGGCGCTGCTGTTCGTCGCGCTGACGGTCCCGATGGCGCGGCTCACCGACTACCTCGCGGCCCGGGCGACGCGGCGCCGCGGACCGGGAGGCGGCGTATGAGCCCGCTCCTGCGCGTCGAGGGCCTGTGGAAGCTCTACCACGGGAACCCCGTCCTGCGCGGCATCGACCTCGACGTGAACGCGCACGAGGTGGTCTGCCTGATCGGCGCGTCCGGCTCGGGCAAGTCCACGCTGCTGCGCTGCGTCAACCTCCTGGAGACCGCCGACGACGGCGCGATCTTCCTGGAGGGCGAGGAGATCACCGACGTGCGCGCCGACCCGGACCGCGTACGCCGGGGGATCGGCATGGTGTTCCAGGCGTACAACCTGTTCCCGCACATGACGGTGCTGGAGAACGTCACGCTGGCCCCGGTCCGCGTCCACGGCCGTCCCCGCGCTGAGGCCGCCGAGCTGGGCCGGGAGCTGCTGGCCCGGTTCGGCCTGCTGGACAAGGCCGGGGAGTACCCCGACCGGCTCTCCGGGGGCCAGCAGCAGCGGGTCGCCATCGTGCGCGCCCTGGCGGTGCGGCCGCGGCTCATGCTGCTCGACGAGGTCACCTCGGCGCTGGACCCCGAGCTGGTCCTCGAGGTGCTCGGCGTCATCCGGGAGCTCAAGGAGTCCGGCATGACCATGATCCTCGCGACGCACGAGATGGGCTTCGCGCGGGACATCGCCGACACGGTGTGCTTCCTGGACGGCGGCGTCCTGCTGGAGAAGGGCACCCCGGAGCAGATCTTCACCGATCCGCGCGAGCCCCGCACCCGCGAGTTCCTCCGCCGCGTCCTCGACGCCCGCCGCCTCTAGCCCCGCGTCGCCGTATCGGCTGCCGCCGTATCGGCTGCCGCCGTATCGGCTGCCGCCGTATCGGCGGTCGGCGGGTCGCCTGTCGCCGCTCGTCCGCCGTTCCGTGTGCCCGCCGTTCCGGCTGCTCAGGCCGTACGGCAGGCGTACGGCGGGCGGGGGCGGGCTCTCGGCCGTACGGCGGGGCGGCGCGGGGGTTCTGGCGGCCTTCGCGGGGGTCTGTGGGCAGGTCAGGGGTCCTGCGTATTTTCTTTGGGCGGATTCGGGCAATACCATGGCGTCAGACAGTGGAGGGGAGTACTCCTTCGCGGCCGCGTCGTCATCACGGATCCCCAAGGGTCCCGGCGCGGTCGGTCCGCGGCTCAGCGCGGGCGGAGAAGACCTCCGGCAGACGTACCATGCGCCAGTCGGAGGAGCACACATGCCCCCACCTATGTCCGTGCCCATGTGGGTCTGGGGCGCGGCGGTAGTCGCGCTGCTCGGGCTCATCCTGATCGACCTCATCCTGGTGAACCGGCGGCCGCACGCCATCAGCGTGGGCGAGGCCGCCAAGTGGGTCGTCTTCTACGTCGGGACGGCCATCGCCTTCGGCGTCGGCGTCTGGATATTCGGTGGCCCCGAACAGGCGGCGGCCTTCGCCACCGGCTACATCACCGAGTACTCCCTGAGCGTCGACAACCTGTTCATCTTCATGATCATCATGTCGAGCTTCGCGGTGCCGGCGATCCACCAGCACCGGGTGCTGCTCATCGGGATCATGATGGCGCTGGTCATGCGCGGGGTCTTCATCGCCGTCGGGGCGCAGGCGGTGCAGCAGTTCTCCTGGATCTTCTGGCTGTTCGGCGGCATTCTGATCTACACCGCGTGGAAGTTCGCGTTCAGCAAGCAGGAGAGCGAGGAATACGACCCCAACGGCGGGCTCGTCCGGCTGGTCCGCAAGCTGTTCCCGGTGACCGACGACTACCACGGCCCGCGGCTGACGGTCCGGCACGAGGGGCGGCGCATGCTGACCCCGATGTTCATCGTCATCGTGGCGATCGGCGGCGCCGACCTGGTGTTCGCGGTCGATTCAATCCCGGCGATCTTCGGCATCACGCAGGACGCGTTCCTGGTCTTCGCGGCCAACGCGTTCGCCCTGATGGGCCTGCGCCAGCTCTACTTCCTGCTCGGCGGGCTGGTGGAGAAGCTGGTCTACCTGTCGTACGGCCTGGCCGTCATCCTCGGCTTCATCGGCGTGAAGCTGGTCCTGCACGCGCTGCACGAGAACGAGCTGCCGTTCATCAACGGCGGTGAGCACGTCACCTGGGTGCCGGAGATCAACAACTGGGTCTCCCTCGGCGTCATCGTGTCCGTGCTCGGCGTCACCACCCTGCTCAGCATCCTCAAGAGCCGCCGGGACGAGCGGTCGGGCGAGATCACGCCCGCGCCCGCCGACCCGGAGGCGGCGGACACGCCGGCCCGCTGACCGGCCCGATCCTCCGTCCCCCGGCCAACGGCGTCCGGGGGACGGTCCACTCATCCCACGACCGACGCCCCTCGCCCCGCCGTACGCGCAGGCCATGCCGTACGGCGACGCGAACGCCCGCCCGGGCCGTATGGCGACGCGAGCGCCCCGCCCGGGCCGTACGGCAGCGCGAGCACCCGGCCGGCCGTACGGCGACGCGAGCGCCCGGCTCAGCCCGTACGGCGGGGGACCCTAGCGGGCGTGGCGGCCGCCGCGGCGGCGGGAGTAGGACTGGGGGGCGAGCATGCTGTGGCGGCGGCCGTACACCAGGTAGATCGCGACGCCGACGACCATCCAGATCCCGAAGATCATCCAGGTCTTCCAGTCCAGGTTGAGCATCAGCCAGAGCGTGAGCAGGGCCGACAGGATCGGCAGCACGGGGTTGAGCGGGACCCGGAAGCCGCGCGGCAGGTGCGGCATGCGGACGCGCATCACGACCACGCCGGCCGCCACGAACAGGAACGCGAACAGCGTGCCCATGACGACGAGCTGTTCCAGCGGGAGCACCGGCACGGCCTGGGAGATGACGATCGCGGTGCCGCCGATGGCCAGCGTGGCCATGGACGGGGTGCGGTAGTGGCTGCTCAGTTCGGCCAGGCCGCGGGGGAGGAGCCCGTCGCGGGCCATGGAGAACACGACGCGGGTCTGGCTGACCAGCAGCACGAGGATGACCGTGGTGAGGCCGAGCATCGCGCCGATGTCGATGACCTTGGTCATGAAGCCCAGGTTGAGGGAGTCGAAGGCGGACACGAGAGGCGTGTCCTTGTTCAGCTTCTCGTGCGGGCTCATGCCGACCATGACGACGGCGACCGCGATGTAGATCAGGATGACCAGGACCAGGCTGCGGATCATGCCCTGGGGCACGTTGCGCGGCGCGTCCTCGGCCTCCTCGGAGGCGGTGGCGATGAGGTCGAAGCCGATGTACGCGAACGCGATCACCCCGGCGGCGGCGAAGATGCCGCCCCACCCGAACACGGTCTCCCCGCCGATGATCATGGACCAGGGGCTGACCGAGGTGTGCACCCCGGCGGCGGCCTCCTGGACCGGGGTCGGCATCGGGGTCAGGTTGTCCACGTCGAACCGGGTCGCGCCGACCACGATGACCGCGCCGATCGCCACGAGCTTGCCGATCACCAGCACCCACAGCGCCTTCACGCCGAGGCGGGCGCCCTGGGCCACGATCGCGGTGAGCGCGAGCAGGATGAACAGCGTGAACAGGTCGAAGCCCTCGCCCTGGCCGACGAACCTCCCCAGTGACGGGGGGATGACCACGCCGAAGTCCTCAAGGGCCCGGGTCATGTTCATGGACCACAGGCGGGCCACCACGGCGGCGGCGAGCTGCAGCTCCAGGATCAGCGCCCATCCGATGATCCACGCCCAGAGCTCGCCGAAGATCACGTAGGTGAACGAGTAGGCGCTGCCCGACGAGGGCATCGTCGAGGCCAGTTCGGCGTAGCACAGGGCGGCCAGCAGGCAGATGATGCCCGCGATCATGAACGAGAGGATCACGCCCGGGCCGGCCGTGTTGTGGGCGAGGCGTCCGGCGAGATTGAAGATGCCGCCGCCGATCATCACCCCGAGGCCGAGCACGACGAGGTCACTGCGGACGTAGACCTGGCGCAGGCGGTGGCGGAATCCGGTGCGCAGATTGGTGAGGTCGGTGGGCGGCTGCTTGCGCAGGACCGACGAGGACGGTTGCTGAAGATCGATGGACACAGCGAACCCGATCGTGCCTGAGTGATGCGTGCTATTCGGGGCAAAGCATGGCGCAATATGCCGCATTTGTTCAAGAAGGCGGGCTATGTGATCTGCCTTCTCGGACCTTTGTGCAGTTTTAGGCTTGTCCGAAACTCCTGCGGGCATGGACCCGGACGAGTTCTCAAGGCCGTTCCGGCCGAGGTGGGAGTCCCCGAGGACCCACGATCGGTCGGAGGTCACATTGTCAGTCGAACGCAGGTCGGTGCTGGCCAGGGGGACGGTACTGGCCGGAGGGGCGCTTCTGGCGGAGGCGTCCGGATTCGCCGTGGGCGCGTCCGCGTCCGCGGCGACGGCGGCCATGCGCCGTCCCAAGATCTATACGCGTGCCGATTGGGGAGCCAGGCCGCCGAGAAGGCGTGCGGTCCTGGTCAACAAGCGGCCGGAGTACGTCGTCGTGCACCACACGGCGAGCGGCAACACGAAGGACTATGGGCTCGATAGGGCGTTTCAGCTCTCACGGGCCATTCAAGCGCATCATATGAAGAATAACGGCTGGGAGGATACCGGTCAGCACTTCACCATCAGTCGTGGTGGACACATAATGGAAGGCCGAAACAGAACCCTCAGGGCGATCAATTCCGGTCTTCACGCCATCGGCGCCCACGTCGCCAACCACAACAACCGCTGTGTGGGCATCGAGAACGAGGGCAACTACACCCGGGCCATGCCCCCGGACGAGTTGCTGGAGTCGCTGGCCCACCTCACGGCGTGGCTGTGCGAGGTCTACGACCTCAACCCGTACCGCGCCATCATCGGCCACCGCGACCTGAACTCCACCGGCTGCCCGGGGCGGCTCCACAAGATCCTGCCCCTGCTCCGCCGCGAGGTGGCGGCCCGGCTGCGCCGCCGCTCGTCCGTGCGCCACGAGCACACCCTGCAGATGGACGTGGACATGGACCTCGACTGGGACGAGTCCGGGCCGCCGTTCCGCGTGCAGGGGCCCGCGTCGCCGTTCGACCACGGCCCGGCGATCGGTCCCGCCGACATCACCCGCTGACGTCCCGCGTCCGCGCGAGCCGTACGGCACCGGCCCCACCCGGCTCCGGCCGTACGGCTCCCGCCCGCGGCGCGGGGCCGTGCGGGCGGCGGGGAACCCGGAGGCACCGGCCTGGTTCCGGGCTGTTTCCGGGCTGGTTCCGGAGTGTCAGGCGGGGACGCCGGTGACCAGCCAGGACGTGCCGCGGGCGCGGAGGGAGAGCGTCACCGCGCGGGAGAGCATCCACAGGGCGATCGCCGCCCACAGCGCGATCAGCCCGCCGTCGAACACGATCACGAGCCAGGCGGCGGGCAGGAACGTGAGCGTGTTGACCACGCCCGTCCAGGCCAGGTAGCGCTGGTCACCGGCCCCGATGAGCACTCCGTCGAGCACGAACACCAGCCCGGCGATCGGCTGGAGCAGCGCCACGGCCCACAGCGCGGCCAGCAGCTCGTGCGCCACGCGCGCGTCGGGCGTGAAGATCCCGGGGATGTGCGGCCGGGCGGCGACGACCAGGAGCCCGAGCACGACTCCGCTGCCCACGCCCCAGATCACCATGCGGCGGGTGGCCGAGCGGGTCCCCTCGACGTCGCCGGCCCCGAGCGACCGGCCGGTGATCGCCTGCCCGGCGATCGCGATCGCGTCGAGCGCGAACGCCAGCAACGTCCAGATCTGGAACGCGAGCTGCTGCGCGGCCACCTCCACGTCCCCGACGCGCGCCGCGATCGCCGTGGCCACGACCATGACGACCCGCAGGCTGAGCGTCCGCACGAACAGGGCGAACCCGGACGTGCCCGCCGCCTTCAGCCCGGCGAGGTCCGGCGAGAGCGCCGCCCCGTGCCGCCGCGCGCCCCGCACGACGGCGATCACGTAGACCACGCCCCCGGCGGTCTGCGCGATCACCGTGCCCCACGCGGACCCGCTGACCCCCCAGCCCAGCCCGACCACGAACCAGATGTTGAGCAGCGCGTTGGCGGCGAACGAGCCGACCGACACGACCAGTGGGGTCAGCGTGTCCTGCATCCCGCGCAGCACGCCGGTCCCGGCCAGCACGATCAGCAGGCCGGGGACGCCGAGCAGGCTGATCCGCAGGTAGGTCACCGCCATGCCCGCGATGTTGGGCGAGGCCCCGAGGAGGTCCACTATCCACGGCGCGAGCGGCCAGCCGGCCAGCGCCAGCACGCCGCCGAGCAGCGCGGCCAGCCACAGCCCGTCCATGCCCTGCCGCATCGCCCTGGCCATGTCCCCGGCCCCGATCTGCCGGGCCACGGCGGCCGTGGTCCCGTAGGCCAGGAACACGCAGAGGTTGACGATCGTGGCCAGCGCGGGCCCGGCGACGCCGAGCGCCGCCAGCGGCCCCGTCCCGACGTGTCCGATGATCGCCGAGTCCGTGAGCAGGAACAACGGCTCCGCGACCAGTGCCGCGAACGCGGGCACCGCGAGCCGCAGAATCTCCCTGTCGTGCCTGCGCCCCGTCCCCCGGACATCACCCCGTTCACCCACGGATTCACCGTACTGCCGCCCGAAACCTCCCCAGTCGCCCCACCCCTCCCTGAGCACCGTTCCCCACCGCTATCGCCGGACGGATCCCGCCGGCCGCCCGGCTCCTGCCGTACGGCGGGCGCGCGCCGTACGGCAGGAGCGGGGACGGGAGCGCGGGGCCCGGGGCAGGCGGGGGAGCGGGGAGGCGCGGCGGCGGTCGCGGCGTAACGGCGCGAGGAGAGGCGGCGGCGGTCGCGGCGTAACGGCGCGGAGAGGCGCGGCGACGGTCGCGGCGGGTCGGGACCGGGCGCCGGCGGAGAGGAGAACGGCGGGTGTGGACAGAGTGAACGGCGTGTCGCGGGAGATTTCTTTTCTCCACAGGCTGTGATTTCTGTTTATGCAGGTCAGCAGCGTGTTGGGGACAACTCGGCGGAGAAATCCACAGGGCTGTCCACAGTTCGCCCACACCTTGGGGGCGGCTATCCCCAGGTTGTCCCCATGCTGATCACCAGGCCGCGTTGCCGCTCGCGCGGCGACCCGGCGACACTGGTGAGTCCGTACGCGACCCGGGGCCGGGAGTGACGGGCGAGGCGCCAGGGAAATGTCGGTGGCGCGCGCTAGACCTGGATGTAGTGGCCGAACGGCAGGGGGGTGCACGTGAGCGTTGCCGAGTTTCCGGCGCGAGAGGCGTCTTTCGAGCGCACGCCCCCCAACAACGTCGAGGCCGAGCAGTGCGTTCTGGGCGGCATGCTGCTGTCCAAGGACGCCATCGCCGACGTGGTCGAGGTCCTGCGCTCCGACGACTTCTACCGCCCGGCCCACCAGATCGTCTACGACGCCATCTTGGACCTGTACGGCCGGGGCGAGCCCGCCGACGCCGTCACGGTGGCCAACGAGCTGGGCAAGCGCGGCGAGCTGCCCCGCGTGGGCGGCGCGCCGTACATCCACACGCTGATCTCGGCCGTCCCCACGGCCGCCAACGCGGGCTACTACGCCAAGATCGTCCGCGAGCAGGCCATCATGCGCCGCCTCATCGAGGCCGGCACCCGCATCGTCTCCTTCGGCTACGGCGGCGCCGGTGAAGAGGTCGACGACCTCGTGGACCGCGCCCAGGCCGAGGTCTACGCGGTCACCGAGCGCCGCACCAGCGAGGACTACCGCCCGCTCTCCGAGATCATGCCCGGAGCCCTCGACGAGATCGAGGCCATCGGCAGCCGCGCCGGCCAGATGACCGGCGTCCCCACCGGCTTCCAGGACCTCGACTCCCTGATGAACGGCCTCCACCCCGGCCAGATGATCGTGGTGGCCGCCCGGCCCGCCATCGGCAAGGCCCTGGCCCTCGACACGCCCCTCCCCACGCCCGACGGCTGGACGACGATGGGCGAGGTACGGCCCGGCGACCATCTGATCGGCGCTGACGGCAAGCCCACGCGGGTCGTCGCCGCCACCGACGTGATGCACGGCCGGCCCTGCTACGAGGTCGAGTTCAGCGACGGCACGGTGATCGTCGCCGACGCCCAGCACCAGTGGCGCACCTCGACCCGGGCGGCCCGGAGGCAGACCCCGAAGGAACGGCGCGCCCGCCACTGGCCGGACGAGGCGATCGAGCGCGTGCGACGGGCCGTCGCCGCCTCCCTGGCCGACCCGGACCAGCCCATCACCCACCAGGAGGCCCTCGCCTTGGTCGGCCCCGAGTTCCGGCACGTCCTCCACACCGTGCAGGCCGAGATCGGCTCGTCGGGCAGGGTCGCGCGCGCGGTGGGCGGTCCGGTCCGCGATCACACCTGGGGCACGCCCGCCTATCCGCGCCTGGCCCTGTTCCAGGCCCTTCACGCGCGCGTGCTCCGGCCGAGGAACTCCGCGACCACGGCGGTGCACCGTGACGTGGTGACCACCGAGGAGATCGCGGCCACGCTGCGGTGTGGGAGCGATGACCGCCCCAACCACGCCGTCACGGTCGCCGCGCCGTTCGAACTGCCCGACCGTGAGCTTCCGCTCCCGCCGTACGCCCTGGGGGTGTGGCTCGGCGACGGGCACAGCGCCGGGGCACGGTTCACCACGGCCGACCCCGAGATCGTGGCCAACCTCCGTGACTGCGGCCTGGAGATCAGGAAGACGGCCCGCGCCTACGCCTACTCGATGAGGTTCCCCGACGCGGAGCGGGGCCGGCGCTCGCTCACCGGGGTCCTGCGCTCCCTCGGGGTGCTGGGGGACAAGCACATCCCGGCGGTCTACCTCCGGGCGTCGGATCGGCAGCGGCGGGAGCTGCTGGCCGGGCTGCTGGACACCGACGGATACGTCAACAGGAACGGGCGGATCCAGTTCGCCGTCACGAGCCGGCGGCTCGCGGAGGACGTCCTCGAGCTCGTCCTCAGCCTCGGCCACCGCGCGACGATGCGGACGAAGCGGGTCAAGGGCCGGACCGAGGCCTCCTCGACCTGCTACCTGGTCAGCTTCACGGCGGCCGAGCGCGTCTTCCGCCTCCCGCGCAAGGCGGCGAGGCAGGTGACCAGGACGCATCCGACGACCAACGTGCGCTACATCGTGGACGTGCGTCCCGTCGAGTCGGTGCCGGTCCGGTGCGTGGAGGTGGACAACGCCGACCACATGTACCTCGCGGGCCGCGCCTGCGTCCCCACGCACAACAGCACGCTGGGGCTGGATTTCGCGCGGTCGGCGGCGATCAAGCATCGGATGACGACCGTGATCTTCTCGCTGGAGATGTCGCGGAACGAGATCACGATGCGGTTGTTGTCGGCGGAGGCGCGGGTGCCGCTGCACACGATGCGCGCCGGGCTGATGAACGACGAGGACTGGACCCGGCTCGCCCGGCGGATGTCGGAGGTGGCCGAGGCGCCGCTCTTCATCGACGACTCGCCGAACATGTCGATGATGGAGATCCGGGCCAAGTGCCGGCGGCTGAAGCAGCGGCACGACCTGAGGTTCGTGATCGTGGACTATCTCCAGCTCATGAGCTCGCCGAAGCGGACCGAGAGCCGGCAGCAGGAGGTGTCGGAGATCTCGCGTGCGCTGAAGCTGCTGGCCAAGGAGCTGGAGGTCCCGGTCATCGCCATCTCCCAGCTCAACCGTGGTCCCGAGCAGCGGACGGACAAGCGCCCCCAGGTCAGCGACCTTCGCGAGTCGGGGTCGATCGAGCAGGACGCCGACGTGGTCATCCTGCTGCACCGGGAGGACGCCTACGAGCGGGAGTCGCCGCGGGCGGGGGAGGCCGACCTGATCGTGGCCAAGCACCGAAACGGCCCCACGGCGACCGTCACGGTCGCCTTCCAGGGCCACTACAGCCGCTTCGTGGACATGGCCGCCCACTGACGGCCCGGCCAGGGGGACGCGGCCGTCCGGACGGATCCGCCCGGCGCCGCGTCCGGGACGCCGCGGCCCGAGGGTGAGCTCGGTGCCGCGGCGCTGGGACGGGCGGGGCGGAGCCGCGCACGGATCGCGGGCGTCAGACGGTGGCCGGAGCGGCTTCCCTCAGGGCCCGCAGCAGGGTCTCCTCGGGCTGGGCGCCGGAGAGCGCGGCGCCGTCCCCGAAGCGGAACAGGGGGACGGCGGTCACGCCCGAGCGGCGGACCTTGGCCAGGTCGGCGCGCAGCTCGTCGCGGCCGTCGTCGGTCCAGGCCACGCCGGTCTCGGCGGCCAGGCGGCGGAGGACGGCCTCGTCGGCGACGTTCAGGCCGTCGGTGAAGTACGCCCTGAACAGCCGCTCGGTCATCTCCTCGCCCCGGCCCTGGGCGGCGGCGGCCGCGATCAGCCGGTGGGCCTCGAAGGTGTCGGTGAAGACCGCGCGGTCGAAGCGCAGGTCCAGGCCGTCCTTCGCGGCCAGCTCACGCATGCCCGCGGTCTTCCGCTCGGCCTCGGGGCCGAAGAAGCGCCGGTGCACCTCGGACAGCGGCTCGCCCGCCGGGGAGGCGCCCGGCTGGAGCTGGAAGGGCCGGAAGCGCACCTCGGCCCGCCCGCCCCCGGCCCGGTACCGCTCCACGGCCTTCTGGAGACGGGCGTATCCCAGGTAGGACCAGGTGCACATCACATCGAACACGAAATCCACGCGAACCCGCTTGTCATCTGACATGTCCCTCGGTTCCTCTCTCAATCGATCAGTTCATTCCGGTTCGTTCCGGGCCGACGCCTTCAGGCGCGTCCCGCGATCCGCCCGGCCCCCACGGGCCTCGCTGAGCCCGCATCCGCCGGGCCGCCCGCGCCCGCCGCCGTACCCGGGCCCGCCGCCGTGCCCGGGTCCGCCGAGGTGCTCGCGTCAGCCGTACGGCGGGGCGGGGCGACCAGGGCGCTGACGGCGAGGGCCGCGACGGCGCCCAGCCCGGCGACGGCATACAGGATCACCCGCCACACCTCGGTGAGCTGGTCCGCCAGGAAGGCGTGGTCCCCGCCGGTCAGCTTCCCGGTGGCGACCTGCCCGGCCAGCGCGGCGGAGCCGAGACGGGCCTGGAGCAGGCCGATCAGCAGCGACCCGAACAGCGCCATGACCAGCGTCTGCGTCCCGCCTCGGACGGTGTTGAGCAGGCCCGACGCCATCCCGGCGCGCGCGGCGGGGACCTGGCCCATCGCCTGCGCGTCGATCAGCCCGGCGGACAGCCCCATCCCCACGCCCACCGACACCAGCGGCCCGGCCAGCTCCAGCGCGCCCGCGCCCGGCCGCAGCACGGTCAGCCACGCGTTCCCCGCCGCGATCAGCAGCAGCGCGAAGGTGATCACGGCCCGGGGCGGCACCCCGCGGTTGACCAGCCGCCCGCCCAGCGCGGGCATGAACAGCACCGGCGCCGTCGGCATCAGCATCATCAACCCGGCCTCGCCCGCCGACGCCCCGCTCGCGCCCTGGAGGTAGCTGGGCAGGTAGGACAGGATGCCGCCGAACCCGGTGACCATCGCCACGGCCGCGAGCAGCCAGCCCATGAAACGCCGGTTCCGCAGCAGGGTCAGGTCCAGGACCGGGTGGGCCGTACGGCGCTCGGCCAGCACGAACACCACGAGCAACGCGATCCCGGCGGCGATCAGGAGGACGACCTGCGCGTTCGCCCACCCGGTCTGCGCGCTCCGGGTGATCCCCAGCATGACCAGGGCGAGCCCGCCGATGAACGACACGACGCCGGTCCGGTCCAGCCTGGGACGGGCGGCGGCCCGCGACTCGGCCATGAACATCGCGCCGACGATCAGCGCCAGCCCGGCGGCGGCGAAGATCCCGAAGGTCGCGCGCCAGCCGACCGCGCCGACCAGCCAGCCCGAGAGCGAGGGCCCCAGTGCGAGCCCGACGCCGGCGATCGTGCCCATGGCCGCGAACGCCCGGGTGCGCGAGGGCCCGGTGAACGTGGTGGCCAGGATCGCGCCGCCGCCGGCCATCACCCCGGCCGCGCCCACGCCGGTGATCGAGCGGAGCACGTCGAGCACGAGTATCCCGGGGGCGAACGCGCCGCCGAGCATGCCCCCGGCGTACACCAGCGCCCCGGCGAGGTAGACGCGGCGGCGGCCCAGGAGGTCGCCGAGCGACCCGGCGACGAGCATGAAGGAGGAGGCCATCAGGAAGTACCCGGTGACGACCCACTGGAGCGCGCCTCCCGAGGCGCCGAGGTCGGCCCCGATCAGCGGCACCGCGACGGTGGTCCCGGACATCGACATCGGCAGGGTCAGGAATCCCAGCAGCACGACCGCCAGCGTGATCGCGGGGCTGGAGCTTCGGGCTTTCAAGGAAGTGCTCCTATCTGGAGGAATCGGCCGACGCGGGCACCCCGGGCGCGCGCGTCTCTCCGTGCCGGAGCGGGCACGTCCACGGCGGCACCTCCACAAATTACAACGCTTCATGCAATTAGTAAAACGAGCGTTGCACTTCGCGACGGTGAGCCCCGCCCGGGCCGTACGGCGGCGCGGACGCGGAGGGAGCGGTCATCTCGCGGCGAGGGGGAACCGCTGTCCCGGGCAGGAGGAGCGGCTCTCGCGGGAAGAGGGGACCCGCTGTCGCGGGAAGAGGGGATCCGCTGTCGCGGGAAGAGGGAGCCCGCTGTCGCGGCGAAGGGGAGCGGTTATCGCGGGGAGAGGGAGCCGCGGAGGTGGTCGCGGATGGCGAGGCGGATCTCCTCGCGGGAGGGGGTGCCGCCCGCCCCGACCAGCGCGTAGAAGATGACGCCCTCGCCGTACGCGATCAACTGGCGCGCGTGCCGCACCGGGTCGGGCGAGCCCAGCGCGGCCATGAACACCGTCGCGGCGTCCCGGAAGCCCCGGCCGATCTCGTCGTAGCTCTTGCGCAGCTCGGGCCGCCGGTTGGCCTCCAGGGCCAGCTCGTAGCGCGCGAGCGTCCGCGTGCGGCCCTCGCTGAGCTGGAGCATGACGATCCCGGCCAGCGTGTCGGCCACCGTGTCCAGGTCGAGGGCGGCCCGGTCCGGGGGGCGGAAACCGGCCATGACCACCTGCTCCTGTTCGGTCAGCCGGTCGAGCGTCAGCTCCAGCAGCGCGGCGCGGGTGCGGGCGACGTTCGAGGTCGATCCGGGCGGCAGGCCGGCGGCCTCGTCCACCGCGCGATGGGTGAGCCCGTGGATGCCGCGCTCGGCGAGCAGGGCGATGGCGGTGTCGGCGAGGAGGGCGGCGCGCGGCGATCTCACGGATGCATGCTACCCATCAAACTACGTATGTAGTACGGTGAGACTACGTTCGTAGTTAAGGAGGCTCATGATGGCTCACGCGGCGATCGTCGGCGGCGGCACCGGGGGACTCACCGCGGCCGCGGCCCTCAAGCGGAAGGGCTGGACCGTCACCGTCCTGGAGCGCGCGCGTGCCCTGGAGCCCGTCGGCTCCGGGTTCGCCATCACGCCGAACGCCCTCCGCGCCCTCGACACCATCGACGCGGGCGACGCCGTTCGCGGGATGTCGGCCCTGCAGGGCGCCATGGGCCTGCGCACCCCGGACGGCGGGTGGCTCAACCGCACCTCCTCCGGCGCGCACCAGGAGCGGTACGGGGACCCGACCGTGGTCCTCCGGCGTTCCGCCCTCTCCGAGGTGCTGACGGACCTGGTCGGGGCGGACGCCGTACGGCTCGGCGTGAGCGTCGAGTCGGTGGACCCCGAGCGCGGCACGCTGGTGACCAGCGACGGCGAGATCGAGGCGGATCTCGTGGTGGGCGCGGACGGGATCCACTCCACGGTGCGCCGGACGCTCTTCCCCGGCCACCCGGGCCCGGTGTACTCCGGCGTGACCGCCTGGCGGGTGCTCGTCCCCGCGGACGGCCTGACCGTCGTGCCCGGCGAGACCTGGGGCCGCGGGCTGATCTTCGGGGTGATGCCGATGACCGGCGGCCTCGCGTACGGCTACGCCACCGCGCCCAAGCCCGCCGGCGACCGCGCCCCCGACGAGCGCGCCGAACTGCTGCGGCTGTTCTCCACCTGGCACGACCCGATCCCGTCGATGCTGGAGCGCGCGGATCCCGCCCGGATCCTGCGCAACGACGTCCACTACCTGGAGACGCCGCTCCCGGCGTTCCACCGCGGCCGCGTCGCGCTGCTCGGGGACGCCGCCCACGCCATGACCCCCAACCTGGGCCAGGGCGCCTGCCAGTCCATCGAGGACGCGGTCGTGCTCGCCCACGAGGTCACCGACGGCGGCGGACTTCCCGCGTACACCGCCGCCCGCCTGCCCCGCACGACCGCGATCGTCCGCCGCGCCGCCACGATCAACCGCGTGACGCGCCAGACCAACCCGGTCGCCGTCGCCCTCCGCGACGCCGCCCTCCGCCTCACCGCCCGCCTCGGCCCCGGCGCCATGCTCCGCCAGGCCGACGCCCTCTTCACCTGGCAGCCCCCGAAGTCGCCGGTACGGCACGGCTGACCGGCCCCGTCACGCCCGCGTGAGCCGTACGGCCCGGGCGGGCGTGAGGCGGGCGGGGACGGGCATGATCGGGTCATGGCCACTGTGGGATTCATCGGACTGGGCGCGATGGGCGGCCGGATGGCGCGCCGGCTGCTCGACGCCGGGCACTCGCTGACCGTCTGGAACCGCACGCCCGAGAAGGCGGAACCGCTGGTCAGGGCGGGGGCGATCGCCACGGACAGCCCCCGCGCGGCGGCGACAGGCGCGGAACTGGTGATCACGATGCTGGCCACCCCCGAGGCGCTCCGCGAGGTCACCGAGGGGCCCGAGGGCGTGGCGGCCGGAGTGTGCCAGGGGGCCGTCGTCGCGGAGATGTCCACCGTGGGCGCCGAGGCGGTCGAACGCCTGGTCACGGCCCTGCCGGAGGGCGTGGGGCTGGTGGACGCCCCGGTCCTGGGCAGCCTGCCCGAGGCCGAGGCGGGCACCCTCAAGATATTCCTCGGCGGGCCGAAGGACCTCGCGGACCGCGTGACCCCCACCCTGTCCGCCCTGGGCACCCCGCTCCACCTGGGCCCGCGCGGCTCCGGGGCCGCGGCCAAGCTCGTGGCGAACTCCACCCTGTTCGGCGTCCTCGGCGTCCTGGGCGAGGCCCTGGCCCTGTCCGACGCCCTCGGCCTCTCCCGGGAGGCCGCCTTCCAGGTCCTCGGCGCGACCCCCCTGGCCGCCCAGGCCGAGCGCCGCCGCCCCGCCGTGGAGTCCGGCGACTACCCCCACCACTTCGCCCTGTCCCTGGCCCGCAAGGACGCCACCCTCGTCACGGCCGCGGCCGAGCGCGCCGGCCTCCACCTCCGTCTGGCCCCCGCCGCCCGCTCCTGGCTCGCCGACGCCGACGCCGCCGGCTGGAGCGACCGCGACTACTCCGCCATCCTCGCCTACATCCTCTCCACCCCCACCCGCCCCACCCCGTCCTGACCGCCGCCGACGCCCTCCCCTGGATCCCCGCCCGCGAACTCGAACCGAGTCCGGGATACGAGCATCGCCTCGGCCCCGGGTGCGGCCGCCCGGGCCGGAGCCGAGGCCGGGGCGGAGTCGCTTTCCGGTGCCGTGATCTCGTGATCCCGCTTCGCGGGCGGGATCGGCCGAGGTGCCGGGGACGGCCGGGCTTGGAGCGGGATCGCGAGATCAAGACGGGGGTGGTCGGCGCTCGTGCCGTACGGCCCGGGTGGGAGCATGTGCGGGAGGCGTCGGGCCGGCCGGGAGGGGTGGGGGATGGGCGGGGACGAGCGGGTCGTGGTGCCGTTCCGATGGGATCCGGCGGATGAGCGGGTCGTCCGGGAGGTGACGGCTGGGGAGCCGGAGCCGGAGCTCTGGTACCTGCCGGAGCTGGTCCGATGCGCCGGGGAGGTGCTGGCGGCGTCGGAGGGCGGGGAGACGTGGTTTCTCGGGCGGTCGGCGGACAGCCTGTTCGACCTGCTCACGGGCGCGCTCGCGGGGACCTCGGCGGAGGGGCTCGCCCGGCACCTGACGATCTCGCTGGAGGGGGAGCCGACCCCGGAGGAGGTACGGCGGCTGCGGGGGTACCTCGGGGCGGTCGGGCTCACGCCGTACCGGATCAGGGGGCTCGGGCGGCCCGTGGTGTTCGCGGATCTCGTGGACAAGGGGGAGACGTTCGCGATCTTGCGCCGCGTGCTGTGCGACTGGGCGGGAGCGGAGCTTGACCTGCGGTTCCTCGGGATCGCGATGCGGGCGCGGCCGGACGCGGGGTGGACGGCGAAGCTGCCCCCGGGGACGGCGGCGGAGATCGTGATGGACGACCGCCTGTGGGAGTACCTCGCCTACGAGCAGGAGAAGCTGACCCCCTCCTTCCACCGCAGGCGCTGGGCCGAGACCTGGCTCGCCGAGCCCCGCCGCGACCGGTACACCCGCCAGGCCCTCGCGGAGGCGTCCGCCCTGGTCAGAGCGGGCCGGACGGCCGAGGTCAGAACGGCTCTCGCGAACGCCCTCACCCGCGGGGACCGGCGGAGCGAACTCGCGTCGGAGCTGACCCGAATCCCGCGCTGACCAGGACGAATACCACGAATTCCGGCGTCTTCGGCGGGCCCGGAATTGTCGGTGGCGACCGATAGCGTGAGATCAGTCAGGACCCCCCAAAAGGCTCTGAAAGGGCGACGAGAGTGAGAATTCTGGCCCAACGGGACGAGTTCGCCGACGCGGTCGCGTGGACCGCGCGCGGCCTGCCCACCCGTCCCTCGATCCCCGTGCTCGCCGCCATGATGCTCGACGTCGCCGACGGGCGGCTCACCCTGTCGAGCTTCGACTACGAGGTGTCCGCCCAGGCCGGTCTGGACGTCGGCGCCGAGGAGCCGGGCCGCGTGCTGGTCCCCGGCCGGCTGCTGGCCGAGATCGTGCGCAGCCTGCCCCAGAGCGACGTGCGCCTGGCGACCGAGGGCGCCGAGCTGGTCGTGACCTGCGGGGGAGCGGAGTTCGGGCTGCCCACGATGCCGGTCGAGGACTATCCCACGCTCCCCACGATGCCCGAGCGCGCGGGCGTGCTGGAGGGCGACGTGTTCGCCCGGGCCGTGAGCCAGGTGGTGGCCGCCGCGAGCCGCGACGACACCCTGCCCATGCTCACCGGCGTGCGCCTCGACATCGACGGCGGGCTACTCACGCTGGCCTGCACCGACCGCTACCGCCTGGCCGTCCGCCGCCTGACCTGGAAGCCCGAGGACCCCGGCCTCAAGGCCGGCGCGATGGTCCCCGCGCGGGTCATGGCCGAGACCGCCCGCTCGCTGCGCTCAGGCGTCGAGGTCTCGCTGGCCCTGTCCGCGAGCGGCGCCGAGGGGGTGATCGGCATCGAGGGCGGCACCCGGCGCACGACCAGCCGGCTGCTCGACGACCACTTCATCGACTACGAGAACCACCTGCCCAGGGAGTGGACCGGAAAGGCCGAGGTCGCCACCGCCCCCTTCATCGAGGCGATCAAACGGGCCGCCCTGGTGGCCGAGCGCACCACCCCGATCCGCCTCGACTTCACCGAGGGCGAGGTCCGCGTCCAGGCCGGCGGCGGCACCAGCGCGCGCGCCCACGAGACCCTGGAGGCCCGCCTGCACGGCGGCCCGGTCCGCCTCGGCTTCAACCCGCAGTTCCTCCTCGACGGCCTGGCCGGCATCGACACCGAGACCACCGAGCTCAACTACACCTCCCCCACCCGGGGGGTCCTCTTCACCACGCCCCCGGCCGCCGACGATCCCGTCCCCGCCTTCCGCTACCTCGTCCAGCCCGTCCGCCTGTCCCCCTGACCGAGGCCCGCCCCGCCCGCCTCAAGGCCGTACGGCGGGTGCCCATGCCGTACGGCGGAGCGAAAGGGCGCTCTGGGGCGGCCGTCAGCGCGTGGCGTCGAGGACCGGTTTCACGTCGATGACCGGGGTGCCGTCGATCGCCTCCAGGCCGGCCACCCGCACCCGCGGGCCGTCCACGGCGAGCACCCGCACCCGGTGCAGGCCGACGGGGTTGGGCCGGTCGGCGGAGCGGGTGCTGAAGACGCCGGTCAGCGGGTTGCGCGGGTCGTCGCGGGGGTGCACGGCGAGCACGGACCGGTCGGCCAGGTGCAGCCACGTGAGGACGAACACCTCATCGCCGGCCCGCAGGTCACGGACGCCTTCGGCCACCGCGGGATCGAACGCCAGCCAGGACTCCGGAGCCCCCTCCACCCCCTGCTTCGGCGCGCTCGCGCGATCCTTCAGCGGCGACTCGACGACCCCGATGGGCCGGATCTCGTACGCCACGGAGGCGGCGGGCCCTCAGGAGGCCGCGTGCGCGGCGGCCAGGGAGGTATCGGGGAACGGCATGGCCGGGCGCAGGCCCACCGCGTGGAGGGCGTTGCGGTAGGCCGAGGCCGACGCCTCGCCGTACCCGATGCGGCTGAACAGGTCGCCGAGCTCCTTCCACGCCTTGGCCACCTCGCGGGAGCGGGGCAGCTCCTCCAGGTGACCCGCGGCCGTCTGGAGCGAGTCGGCGGCGGCGCGCTCGTCGGAGTCGGCCATCAGCGCCATGCCCAGGACCGTGTGGGCCGAGGCGGTCTCCACCCGCGGCGTGCCCCCGGCGAGCTGGAGCGCCCGGCGGGCCAGCGGCACGGCCTCGGACGGATTGGCCATCAGCACCTTGACCCGGGCCAGGATGGTCAGGCACATCGCCTGGTGGGCGGGCTCGGCGAGGGAACGCTGCGCCAGGTCCGCGAACTCCTCGGCCCGCTGGATGCGCGGCGGCTCCCCGCGCAGCGCGATGCGGGCGCAGCCCAGGGCGAGCCGCGCCAGGTCCACGGACGTGCCGGCGTGCGTGCTCGCGGCCACGGCCTCGTCGGCCAGCTTGATCGCCAGCGCGGGCTCGGACGCGGAGGCCGCGCGCAGGCTCGTGTCCCACAGCACGTTGATCTCGTCGCTGCGGTCCACCGCCTGCACCGGCTGGGCGGCCAGCAGCACCCGCTCGGCGTACGGCACGGCGTTGGCGACGCCGGAGTCGTGCTCGGTGGCGACGAGGGCGGAGGCGAGCTGGATGGCGTCCTGCCCGCGCACCAGGTCGAGGCGCTCGGCGACCTCGAGCGCGGCCGACCCCAGCTCCCGCGCGCGCAGCACGTCGCCCGCGACCCGGTAGCACCGGCACAGCGCGACGATCAGCGACAGGTCGGAGAAGCGCTCCGGGTGGTGCGCCGCCTCCTGCCGCAGTTCCTCGTAGGCGCGTACGGCCTCGGGCAGCCGCCCGGCGGACTCCAGCGCGCGGGCGTGCCCGAGGCGGGCCATCGCCGCGACGGCGGGGTTGTCCTCGCTCTCGCTGGCTGCGATCGCGGCGAAGCGCTCGGCGGCGGCCAGCGCGTCGCCGTGGCGGAGTTCGAGCTCGGCGTGGCGCAGGCCGTACTCGGCGTCGATGCGCTGCCGGGGCTCGACCCCGTGCAGCAGGAAGTCCGCCGTGCACCCCAGGCGCTCGGCGAGCAGCCGGACCACGGCGGGCGTCGGCATTCGCTTGCCGGACTCGATGAGGGATACGTAGCTGTCCGACAGATCCGGGCCGGCCAGCTGAGCCTGCGACAGACGCCGGTTCAGCCGCAACGCTCGCACACGGTCACCGATGGAACCCTGACTCGGCATGTCATCTCACTAGACGGACAGGAGGCGGGCAATGGTGTCGCCATGATGGCACGTGGCGCACCGATCGGGTAACCCGAGGTGAAGAATCCGGGTCCGTTGCCCGCCCCAATCGGGTTAGTCGTCCGCTTCGTCCCTGTTTGGGAAAATCATCCCGCAGACCTCTAGATAGAGCTGTTCCGGGTACGGGATGAAGTCCACAGTTCGAAGTGCCTGGTCCTGACCTGCCGACTCCAGGATGAATTCGCCGTAACCGAGCATTCGCCCCATGATGGACCGCTGGAAGCTCATGTCGGTCACCTTGGCCAGCGGCATCATCGCCACCTTCCGGGTGATGAGCCCGGTGGTGTAGAGCATGCGCTGGTTGGTGACGACGAAGTAGTCAACCGACCATTCGGCGACCTGCCAGACGAACCGCACCAGCAACAGCAGCCAGGCCCACCAGATGATCATCAGGACGGGCCCGCCGTCGTTGCCGATGCGGTTGCTGAGCACTCCCGCCACGATCAGCCCGCCGAAGACCTCGGCGACGGGCCGCATCAGCACCGCAGGATGCTTGCGCACGGTGATGACCTGGTGCTCGTGGGGAAGGAGATACCGGTTGACCGACGCCGGCGCGGAATCGCCCGGCGTCACGAGCCTCATGTGAGGTCGCTCACGAACTTGGAGAGTTGATTGGCCGCGTTGACGACCCCGCCCATCGCGCTCTTCACGGCCTGAGCAGCCTGTGATGGCTGGGACAGAAGGTAAAACGCCACGAAGGCTATCGCGACATACGTAAGTACCTTTTTGACTTGCACAGCCGCCTCCCGCAGCACTCACCCACTGCACCCAACGTATACATTACCCACGCCCCTCGTCGGGTAAAGCAGATTCAGGGCGTGCTCATCCGCGTTCCGTGGCGACGAGCGCCAGGACCTGGAGGTGCTTGCGCGCGATCCGTTCCACCAGATCGGGCGTCGCACCGCCCGTGACCTCGATGGCTCCGTGCCTGGCGGCGTTGACGCAGCGCACCACGGTCGGGCGCGGGTGGACTTCCGAGAACTCCGCGCACAGCGCGCCGACGACCCGGACGTAGTCGGCGCCGCCCTGGTCGGCCTCGGACTCGGCCTCGTGGTTCATGTCGCTCCTCACCGCATCCAGCCACGGGTGATCACAGCGCACAACACGCTGACAGCACACAAAGTACCCGAGAAAATACGGACTGTAACAGCGCCGACGGCAAACGCGGGCCTATGCCGGTAAAGCCTTGGTTATGGGCTTCCGCCCGTTATGGGATGCCTACTGCAAGAACCTCGCAGGTAAGAACACCTACTCCTTGCGGCTACCGCGAAACCCCCCGCCGGCCACCCCCGCCCGGCCCTCCGCGCCCCTCGAACCTCCACGGACGACGCGCATCCCATCACCCTGAGTGACCGGAACGGCGGAGCGCGGCGTCCCCGGACGGGGGCGCCGCGCTCCGGCGGAAGCGCGGAGGGTCAGACGACGCCGTAGAGGCGGTCGCCGGCGTCGCCCAGGCCGGGGACGATGTAGCCGTGCTCGTTGAGCCGCTCGTCGAGGGCGGCGGTGACGACGCGGATCGGGACGTCGACGTCCTTGAGCTCCTCGTCCATGTACGCCAGGCCCTCGGGCGCGACGAGCAGGCACAGCGCGGTCACGTCGTCGGCGCCGCGGTCGAGCAGGAGGCGGATCGCCGCGGCGAGCGTGCCGCCGGTGGCCAGCATCGGGTCGAGCACGTAGCACTGGCGGCCCGACAGGTCCTCCGGCAGCCGGGTCGCGTAGGTCTCGGCCTTCAGCGTGCCCTCGTCGCGGATCATGCCGAGGAAGCCGACCTCGGCGGTGGGCAGCAGCCGGGTCATCCCGTCGAGCATGCCGAGGCCCGCGCGCAGGATCGGCACGACCAGCGGGGCCGGGCGCGTCAGCCGTACGCCGTGGGCCTCGGTCACCGGGGTGGTGACGGTCACCGGCGCCGTGCGCACGTCCCGGGTGGCCTCGTAGGCGAGCAGGGTCACGAGCTCGTCGGCGAGACGGCGGAACGTGGGTGAATCGGTGCGCACGTCCCGCAGCGTGGTCAGCTTGTGGGCCACGAGCGGGTGGTCGACGACGAGGGTCTGCATGGGAGACAAGGGTACGCCTTTCCCGGGGTTCGCCCGGCTTCACCTGGGGAACCATCGGTTCATGGATCGACAGAGATCGGACCGGGAGGCGGCGGGGGAAGACGAGGGTCACACGACGGCCGAAGCGGCCGACGCGGCGGCGGACGTCCCGGATGAGGCCGGGGCGGCCGACGCGCCGTCGGCGGAGGCGGTGCGGGAGCGCCTGCGCCGCCGCAGCCTGTTCCTGCGCGAACTGGCGGAGGCCCGGGAACTCCGCCGCCGGGTCGCGCCCTGGCGGTCGCGACGCGCCCGCATCCACGAAGCGCTCCGCAAGCGCACCTTCCGATTTTGATCACAATTTGGCGGGTGCTCGATACGGAGGGAGGTGGTTTCTGGGACGATGAAGCACGGAGGACCACGTCGGTGGGGTGACGATGACGGATCTAGGCGCGACCGACTTCGCTGTCGTGGTCTATCGCGAGGACGAGAAGTGGGAGGCCGACCTGCTGCCGCAGGCGCTGACGGCCGACCTCGAAGGTCTCATCCACGCGCTCAGGCAGTTGCCGGGCATCGGCGGCACCATCGGCATGGTGGCCGTCGGGGACGACTTCTTCGTCGCCCTCCGGGTCTTCGGCGGCGAGGTGAGCGTCTTCCTCTCCGACATCACCGCCGCGCTCGACGACTACCCCCTCGCCCAGCAGGTCCTCGAATACCTCGACCTGCCCATCCCTGACGAAGACGACGACATCGACATGGTGCTCCCCGCCGGAGACCTGTCGATCTTCGCTGACCTCGGTCTCGACGAGATGGAGCTCGGCGCCCTCTCCGGCGACCTGGAGCTCTATCCCGACGAGGTGCTGGCCAGCATCGCGTCACGGCTGGGGTTCGCCCAGCCGTTCGAGCGCGCCTTGGACGCCGCCATCGGGTGATCGTGGGAGCCGGCAATGACGACGAGTTACAGCCGACCCGGTCAGAGCCACTACTTCGCCGCCGTGTTCTCGCGCGCAGACAAGGACTGGCGAGGCGCGGAGGTCGATCTGACCGGCGCCGGGAACATAGACGACCTGATCGACGCGGCGCATGACGCCGCCGAGGGCGACGAGCTCGCCCTGCTGTGCGTCGAGGCCGAGGACGAGTGGTTCGGCATCGTGCGCATGGAGGGCGTCGGCGATCCACGGGTCTTCCTCTCCGACGCCCGCGCGGGCTCCCTGGACCCGGTCGGCGAGCTGTTCCGCGAGCTCGCGGGCCTGCCCCCGGAGGCCGAGACCGACCTCGGCGTGCACCCGGCGGGGGACCTGGAACTCCTCGAGGACCTCGGGATCGGCTCCGACGAGCTCCTGGAGCTGAGCATGGAGGAGGGCGTCCTGCCCGCCGAGACCCTCATGGTCATCGCCGAGCGCCTGAACTTCGCCGACGAACTGGACCGCCTGCGCTGATGGCCGTCCCCGACCCGCCGTACGGCGAGAGCCCGCGCGAGCCGTACGGCATGGCCATGCGTCTCGCGCTCAGCCACGCGGCGGCGGCGGGCGACGCGGGGGACGTCCCCGTGGGCGCGGTCGTCATCGGCCCCACGGGCACGGTGATCGCGGCGGCCGGGAACGAACGCGAGGTCACCGGCGACCCCACCGCCCACGCCGAACTCCTGGCCATCCGCGCGGCGGCCCGCGAACTCGGCGAGTGGCGGCTGACCGGCTGCACCCTGGTGGTCACCCTGGAGCCCTGCACGATGTGCGCGGGCGCGGTGGTGCAGTCCCGCGTGGACCGCGTCGTGTACGGCGCGATCGACGACAAGGCGGGCGCGGTGGGCTCCCTCTGGGACGTCGTGCGCGACCGCCGCCTCAACCATCGCCCCGAAGTCCTCTCCGGCGTCCTCGCCGACGAGTGCGCCGCCCTCCTCCGCGCCTTCTTCACCGCCCGCCGCTGAGATCGAGGGGCGCGAGCACCCCTCAAGGTCGGGTAGGCTGCTCGACGGTGGAGTCGCCTAGTGGCCGAGGGCGCACGCCTCGAAAGCGTGTGAAGGGCAACCTTCCGTGGGTTCAAATCCCACCTCCACCGCCACAGCCGCAAGGCATGACGCAGGGCCGTTCCCTCCTGGGAGCGGCCCTTCGCGCTGTTCGGCCCCGGTCCGCCTCGTCCGGGCCCTCGGCGACGCGGGTGGGTCTCCTCGTGGGCGGGCCTCGGAGGGCGGGCCCGGAGCGCGGGAGGGGCCGGGCGCTTGTCAGGGGTCACGTCAGGGCGGCGACGGCCCGGTGTCAGCGGGGTTCGCGATGGTTGGTCCATGAGCGGTTCGCGAGTGCGGACCGGGACCACGCGAAGGAGCACACCGACATGTCCGTCACCCTCAACGACCAGGACCAGCAGACCCTCCGCATCGCCGCCTGGGGCGCCGTCTCGCTGATGACCGCCGCCGGGGTGGCCGGGTCTCCGCACAAGGCCGCCACCGAGGGCTCCATCGCCCTGACCTCGGCGACCGGGGTGGTCGGGCATGTGCTGGCCAAGGCCCCCAAGGGCCTGAACGCCAAGACCACCGCCGCCCTCGCCGACCTGGTGCTGCCGGCCCTGACGGAGTCCACGCGCCTGCTGAACGCCCAGGACCCGGCCGAGGCCGACAACTTCCGCCGCACCGTCCTGATCGCCGTCGAGGCCGCGACCCGCCCCCACAAGGGCGCGCCCAGCCCCACCATGGCCGAGATGGCCCGCAAGATCACCGAGTCCCTCGACGCCGCCTGAGCCGTCCGGCGCCGACCGGTCACGTGATCTCACGGCGGCCCGAACCTCGATTCCGCGTCCACCGGCGAACTCGCGGGGCCGGCCCCCACCAGGGGCCGGCCCCGCGTGCTGTCGGTGAGCCGGGGTCAGGGGCTGGTGAGGGCCTTGGTGAGGAGGTCGGCGAGGGTGGTGACGAAGGTGTCCAGGTCGCCGGTGTCGGTGTGGCGGAGGGCCAGGAGCCAGGTGAGGATCGGGCCGGTCAGCAGGGCGTGGACCGGGGTCAGGCCGGGGTGGGACGTGAGCTCGCCGCGGCGGGCGGCGCGGTCCAGGACCTCGGCGACGCAGGCGCGCTCCCGCTCCAGGAACGTGTCGCGGATGCGGGTGAGGGCGGCCTCGTCGGAACTGACGTCGGCGAACAGGCCCAGCAGGGTGGGGGCTCCGGGCGCGGACAGGCTCTCGGCGATGTCGCGGGCCAGCGCGGCGAGGTCGGCGCGGAGGGAGCCCTGGTCCGGGGGCGGCGCGATGGACATGTCGTGGACGGCGGCGGCGAAGACCATCTCCTGCTTGCCGGCGTACCGCCGGTAGATGGCCGCCTTGCCGATGCCCGCGCGCTCGGCGACCGCGTCCACGGTGATCCCGGCGTACCCCGCCTCGGCCAGCAGTTCGCGCGTGGCGCGGGTGATCGCGTGATCCACCCGGGAGTCGCGGGGGCGGCCGCCGGCTTGCTTCGGGCTGCTCATGGCGTCAGTATATGGAACCAGTAGTTCCGAAACTCGTAGTTCCATATCTGGCGAAGGAGCCGACATGGTCAAGTGGGCGGGCCGAATCATCGTCTTCCTGGGGCTGCTGCACCTCGTCACGACGGCCCTGCCGAACCTGGGCCATGTGCCGTCCTGGCTGGCGGGGGAGCTGTGGTTCCCCCGGCACGGGATCGCCGAGCTGACCCCGGCGACGGGCGCGTTCTGGCTCACGCTGGGCAGCTTCGCCGTGCCGCTGAGCCTGGTGGGCGCCCTGGTCCTGGCGATGGACCGCCGGGGCGTCGTCCCGCCCGCGTTCACCGGCTGGACGGTGGGCCTGTGGGGTACGGCGGGCGCCCTGCTCCTGGAGCCGAGCCCGTTCATCGTGGTGTGGGTCCCGGCGGCGATGCTGATCACGGCGGCCCGCCGTACGGCGCGGACGCCGGAGACCGCTCCCGCCGCCTAGCGGCCGCCGGGTGGTCCCGCCGGGCGGGGCCGTACGGCCGGCCAGGTCAATCGGCGGGTTTGAAGCGCTTGCCGCGGAAGCCGTCCTCGGGATCGAGGTGCGCCGTGAAGGTGGCGGTCAGGGAACCGGGGCGGGAGAGGGTCACCCGCCAGTCTCCGGGGAGACCGCAGCCACCGCCGCTCAGCAGCGTGGCGGTCCGGTCCTTGACCGATATGGCCACCACCGTGCAGCGCACGCCGGGGCGGTGCCGGGCGACGCCCACCCGGTCCCCGGCCGGGTCGGCGTTCCGGTCGCCGCGCTCGTCGTCGAGGAGGAGTTCCACGTCGCCCCACCGCCACCGGCCCTCCATCTGCCGGGGGATCCGCAGGCGCTCGCCCGGGTCCACCCGGCGCATCGGGACGGGGCCGGACGCGGTGCGGAGCTCGGCCGAGCCGGTCCCGGGCCGGTCGAGCCTGAAGGTGAGCGACCCGTCGGGGCACTCACCGAGGGGCTCCAAGGTCACCGTCCGGCCCTGCTGCTCCCGCACCTCGGCCGTGCTCCTGCAGGCGAGCGGAAGAACCACCACGGCCTCGTCCGCGCCCGCGCGGAGCGACAACCGGATCAGGTGCTTCTTCCGGCCGCAGCCGGATCGGGCGGGGGCGTCGAAGAAGCCGCAATCCCGGGCCGTCATCAAGCCGACTCCCCGCCACTCGCCGGCCATCTCGGCGGGGATCTTCGGGACTCTCTCCATGAGGACGACGACGCCCGCGACGATCAGGGCGGCGATGAGCAGTACGGCGAACGCGCAGCCGCACCCGGCGGAGCTCGCGGGAAGGGGCCGCGGCGTCGGAGCGACTCGCGGCGGCGGCTGGGGCGGCCCCGGGGGAGGGGCGGTCGGCGCCCAGGCGGGCAGCCCCGGGTCGGCGTCCGCCCACGGGTCGCCGGCGGGTTCGTTCCACGGGTCGCTCGCGGGTTCGTTCCACGGGTCGCGGAGCGTCCCGCCGGCGTCCTCGGGCGCGTCGCCGTAAGGGCCGCCGGTGAACGTGCGGTTCCGCCTCCAGAGATCCTCCGGCGGCTCGTGCGCCGGCCACGAGTGCGGGTCGGGGTGGTACAGGCCGGGACCGGCCTGGAACCGGGGCTCCTCGCGCCACCTGCCGAGGTCGGCCTCGCTCCACGGATCATCGACGATCTCCTCCGGCTCGGCGGCGCCGGGCCCGGCGGCGGCCTCCCGCAGGTAGGCGTCGTACTCGGCGCGGTGCCGGCGCAGCACCTCACGCGCCACGGTGAGCAGCCGGGTCCGCTCGTCGGCCGCCCTGCGCGCGATCTCGCTGGACTGCTTGTCCGGATGCCACACCTGCAATTGGGCGCGGAACGCCCGGTCGATCACGTCCGCGGTGCTGTCGGCCGGCACGCCGAGCAGGTCGTAGGCGTTCTGGCCGCGCAGGTCGCGGAAGGGGTCCCGCACGGACTACGTCCCGATCCGCTGCGCCACCTTGGCCCGGTGGCAGACGGCCCGCCAGTGCGCGTCGGCCTCGGAGTGCCCGGGAGGGATCTTCCGGCTGCCGCACAGCACGGTCACGTCCTGGCGGCCGGCCAGGTAGATCATGAACATCTCGAGGTAGTCCCGGTACCCCTCGTAGTACCAGTCGCAGTCGTGGACGGACTGGCCGGCCAGGAACGGCGCCTGCAACAGCTCCTGAGCCCGGGGCGGCAGGGTTCCGAGGACCTCGTAGGCGTCGGTGCGCAGCCCCAGGATCCGGTGGCCTCCCCCCGGCACCCAGGCCCCCGCCGGCGCGGCGGCGGCCCCCGGCGCGTGGACGATCTCGACCCGCTTGTGCGAATCGGGGTCCAGGACGTAGGCGGACACCGCGTAGACACGCCGCCCCTCGCGCACCCGGGGGCGGGCGAAGCACAGCGCGCGCTCCCCGAAGACCACCGCGTACGCGCGCCCGTAGGGATCGTCGGGCGCCTTGGCGGCGTACCAGTCCACGATCCGTCCCGCGTGCGCCTCCAGCCGCGTCTTCGCCCGCTCGCCGATGGTCTTGAGGTGGTCGTGGCGGAGCGGGCCCGGGGCCAGTTCCAGGCGACCGGCCTCGTGGATCGGCGCGGGCCCGCCGCCGCGGCGGGCGACGGCGCTCCTCCGCCTGTCCGGGACGGGCGCGGGGTCGGGGACCACGGGGAGATCGGACACGACGCGTACCTCCGGCCGGCGAGGGTTTCGCGCGTTTCCATTGTGGTCCGGATCACGTTCACTGACCAGGCGGCGCGGTCCCGCGCGCCCGTGGTCCGGGACCCACGGGTGCTGCCCGGCGCCGGTCTCGGCCGGGTTGTGAAGATCAGTACGGTAGACGGCATGGCTGACCCTCTGGAGCCCGGCGATCCCGGGCGGTTCGGCGACTACATCGTGGCGGGGCGGCTGGGCTCGGGCGGGCAGGGGATCGTCTACCTCGCGCACGCGCCCGGCGGCGAGCCCGTGGCCGTGAAGGTCCTGCTGCACGGGGACCGGGAGTCGCGGACCCGGCTGGCGCGGGAGCTCGCGGCGGTCCAGAGCGTCGCCTCGTTCTGCACCGCCCGGGTCCTCGCGTCCTCGCTCGACGGGCCCCGGCCGTACGTCGTGAGCGAGTTCGTGGACGGGCCGTCGCTGGCCGAGCGCGTGCGCGAGCGGGGGCCGGTGGCCGGCGGCGAGCTGGAGCGGCTGTTCGTGGGGACGGTGACCGCGCTGGTGGCCATCCACTCGGCGGGCGTGGTGCACCGCGACTTCAAGCCGGGGAACGTGCTGCTGGGGCCGGACGGGCCGCGCGTGGTGGACTTCGGGATCGCGCAGCGGCCCGACGTGAGCACGCTGACCTCCGGGGTGATCGGCACCCCGGCGTACCTGGCCCCGGAGCAGATCGCCGGGCATCCGGCCTCGCCCGCCTCCGACGTGTTCGCGTGGGCGGCCACGATGGTGTTCGCGGCGTCGGGGCGGTCGCCGTTCTCCGCCGAGACCATCCCGGCGGTGATCTCGCGGATCGTGGGGCACGAGCCGGACCTGGCGGCGGTGCCGCCGCAGGTGCGCGACGTGGTCGCCGGGGCCCTGGCCAAGGACCCCGCCGCCCGGCCGACCGCGCACCAGATCCTCGTCCGCCTGATCGACCCGTCCGGCCTGGCCACCGCCGGAACGGTCCCGGGCGCGGCGGGGCTCCCGGGCGCGCCCGGCGGCCCACCCGGGCTCGCGGCCGGTACGGCGGGCCCGCCGGGAAGCTCGCACGAGTTCACGGCCGGTACGGCGGGCCCGCCGGGAAGCTCGCACGAGTTCACGGCCGATACGGCGGGCGCGCAGGGCGGCTCGCACGGGTTCGCGGCCGGTACTGCCGGCGCGGCGGGCGGCTCGCGTGGGATCGCGGCCGGTACGGCGGGTGTGTCCGGGAGCGTCCCGGGTGCGCCGGTGCGACCCGGCCCGGGCGTCCCCGGGCTCCCCGGCGGCGGGCCGGGCGCGCCGACCCCGTCGTACGGCGGGCGCGGCACGGGCGACGGGCACACGGGCGACGGGCACACGGGTGGGGGGCACCCGGGCGACGGGCGCGCCGGCGTCACGAGGGAGGTCCGGCGGCGGGCGCGCGGCCGGCGGCGCGCGCTGGTGGCGTCGGCGGCGGCCGGGGCGCTGCTGGTCGCGGGCGGCGTGGTCGTGTGGGCGAACAGCGGCGGCGACGCGAACGGCCCGTCGCCGCTGGCCGGACGGTCCCCGGCGAACCAGGCGAACCAGGCGAACGAAGCGAACCAGACGAACCAGACGGACGCGGCGAAGCCGACGCCCACCCGTCCGGAGGGAGCGAACCGGACTCCCCCGGGGGTCCTGGCGGCCGACACCTTCGACCGGCAGGTCACCGGCGGCTTCGGCCGGGCCGAGACGGGTGGCGCCTGGGTGAACGGGGAGCCGGTGAGCGCCTACTCGGTGAGCGGCGGCGCCGCGCACGTCCTCATGCGAGGGGGCCCGAGCGACGGCCGGGCCTACCTCGGCGAAGTGATCGCGAAGGACACCGACATCGCGTTCGCCGTGCGGGCCGGCAAGGCGCCGCCGGCCGAGCTGTACGTCGTCGCGGTCCCGCGCCGGGTGGACGCCGGCGGCCTCTACAAGGCCGTGGTGACGCTCGCGCCCGGCGGCGCCGTCACGCTCCAACTGGAGCACGTGGACACCGCCGGCGAGCGGACGGTCATCGCCGCGTGGCGCACGGTGCCCGGAGTGGCCTCGACGGGGAGGCTCCGCGTCCGCGCGCAGGCGGTCGGGTCGGGGCCGACCACGCTGCGCGCCAAGGTCTGGGCCGACGGGACGCCCGAACCGGCCTGGCAGGCGACCGGGAAGGACGGCGCCCGCGGCATGCAGGCCGCCGGTTATCCGGGCATCGGCCTGCACCTCGACCGGAAGGCCGGGGACTCCGCGCTCAAGGTGAGCCTGGACGAGGTGAAGGTGAGCAAGCCGCGCGGATAGGGTCTTACCGCCGGGCTTGAATTCTTCTTGACAGCCGTCGGGGTGAATGTTTCGGTATTCAGACCGTGTGATTTCCTGCCGTCTGATTCCCGCCGAGCGGGAGGTGTGGTCTTCATGGCCGACGTGAGACGCCGGAGAAAGCGGCTCCTCGCCGCGGCGGCCGCGGTGCTTCCGCTGTTCGCGCTCGCCCCCACGACCGCCGCGCACTCGGCCGCGTCGCAGGACCGGCACTGCGTGGCGCACCTGTCGCAGGGCGCTGCGAGATCGGCCGTGACCTGCTACGACACGTTCCCCAAGGCGATCGCCGACGCGACGGCCGGCCGGGTGGCCAACGCCCCGGCGGACGCGGCGGCGGCGGCGCGCGACTCCGGTTTCGCCAGGCGGCTCAACGCGGCGGCCGACAAGAAGGGAAACGCCCAGGCGCTGGCCGCCGCCGAGACGGTGATCGGCATCGAATTCGAGCACCGCGATTTCCGCGGGACGTCGCTGGCCGTGGTGGCTCCGCACGGTTGCGAGTCCGGCACGGTCTGGGACTTCGGAAATCTCGGCGGCACCGAATGGAACGACCGCTTCTCCTCGTTCGCGACGTTCTCCGGCTGCCGCGCCCGCCACTGGGAGGACGCCGGACTTGAGGGAGCGCTCCGCGACTACCTGCCGAGCACCGCTTACATCGGCCGCGCCATGAACGACGAGACCTCCTCCATCCAGTGGAGGCGCTGACCGCCCCCGCGAAGCCGTGGAGTGCTGACCGCCCGCGCGAAGCCCGTACGGCGAGGCGGTGCGGACGGGCCCGCAGGCTCAGGCCGTACGGCGGGCGAAGGGAAAGGGGCGGGTCAGGCGTCGAGTTCCAGGACGCGGGCGTGCAGGACGGAGCGCTGGTGCAGGGCCGAGCGCAGCGCCCGGTGCAGGCCGTCCTCCAGGTAGAGCTCGCCGTGCCACTGCACGACGTGCGGGAACAGGTCGCCGTAGAACGTGGAGTCGCGGGCGAGCAGGGAGTGCAGGTCGAGAACGGCCTTCGTCGTGATCAGCTCGTCCAGCCGGACCTGCCGGGGCGGGATGCGCGCCCAGTCCCGGGAGGACAGGCCGTGCTCCGGATAGGGCCGCTCGTCGCCGACAGACTTGAAGATCACGCGCCCATTTTAGAAGAGAAATCGGACACGCGCCCGCCTCATGGACATCTCCCCTGGTCGGGCGGGTATGTCAGATGGCGCCCGAGAAGGTGTCGCAGCGGGCCGGGTCGCCGCTCTCGTAGCCCGTCGTGAACCATTTCGTCCGCTGTTCGGACGTGCCGTGCGTGAACGCCTCGGGGTCCACGCGCCCGCGCGCCCGCTCCTGGATCCGGTCGTCGCCCACGGCCGCCGCCGCGTCCAGCGCCTCCTGGATGTCCTGCCTCGTGAACGGCTGGGCGTAGAACCCGGTGTTCACGGCGTTCTTCGTCCACACCCCGGCGTAGCAGTCGGCCTGGAGCTCCAGCCGCACGGACCCGCTGGTGGGGCCCTCCCGGTCGTTGCCGACCTGGTTCATCGTGCCGAGGAGGTTCTGCACGTGGTGGCCGTACTCGTGCGCGATCACGTACGCCTGCGCGAACGGCCCGCCCTTGGCGCCGAACTGGCTCTGGAGCTCGTCGAAGAACCCCAGGTCCAGATAGACGCGCTGGTCGCCGGGGCAGTAGAACGGCCCGACCGCAGAGGTGGCCGTCCCGCAGGCGGTCTGCACCTGCTGCTGGAAGAGCCGCGTCCTGGCCTGGGTGTACGCCTCGCGGCCGCGCCGCTCGAACGCGCCCTCCCAGTACTCCTGGATGCTGTTCACCACGCCCACGACCCGGCACTCCTCGACCTGGTCGGCGTCGGCCCCGGTGCGGCACCGCTGCGACAGGTTCGAGGTCGGCTGGACCCCGCTCGGGGTGTCCCGCCCGAGCATGTCGCCCGGGTTCACGCCGAAGATCAGCGCCGCGATGAGCGCGATGATCCCCGCCGCGCCGCCCCCGATGGCCAGCCCGCCACCGGGGATCCGGCTGCCACCACCACCGGTCTCCACCTGCGAGGCGTCGAGGTTCGCCTCGTCCCTGAAGTCCATTCACGGCCTCCCCGCCGGACCCCTGCCGACGTTCGCGACCGTTCCCCGTCAGCCGCCCGCTAACCGCCGCCCCGCCCGGCCCGCCCCTCTTTCACCCGGAATATCCTGCGGGAACGCCCAAGCCGGCACCCTCTCCCGGTAACGCCGGGACCGCCCGCGGACCACGCCCCGGGCCGTACGGCGAGGGCCCGCCGCCCCTGACGGAGACCGGGCGGCGGGTCGAATCAAGGGGTGCGGTGGGCGGCGGCGTAGCGGGCGGCCATGGCGTGGAAGACCTCGCGCGGTTCCCAGCGGGTCTCGTCGCGCATGGTGACGACGCCGTAGGAGCCGAGATCGGCGGGACCGAACCGGGTGAAACCGGCGAAGGTGAACCACAGCGCCGTGTCCACGCCCTCCTCCTCGAAGACGTCGAGGAGTGCGCCCAGGTAGCGGACCTGCTCGTCCTCGTCGGGGACGGCGCCTTCCGGGACGTTCCAGGCCATGCCGCCCAGGTCCGACGCGCCCGCGTAGGGGCAGGTGCCGAACTCGGTCACCGCGACCGGCTTCCCGTGCCGGAAGTGGCCGCGCATCTCGTCGCGGAAGCCCGCCGCGTTGTAGGCGGCCCGGTAGGCGTCCACGCCGACGATGTCGAACGGCGTCCAGTCGATCCACTCCCACGGCCCCGAGGCGTACGTGACGCGGCCGCCGAACTCGCCCCTGACTAGGCTCACGGCCTCCGCGAGGAACCCGTTCAGCCGCTCGATCACCGGGCCCAGGGAGCTCCACCACTCCAGGTCAGCGGTGGCCATCGCGGTCATCCGGTCGGCATACGTCTCACCGGGGATGAACCCGGTCCCGAACGCGCTGATCTCGCAGCCGGTCACGAAGACCACCTCGGCCCCGCTTCGCCGTACGGCCTCGGCCCGCCGCGCGCAGTCGGCGAACACCTCGGCCATCGCCTCCGCGTCCAGGTCCACGGGGAACGGCGCGAACCACACCTCCAGGCCGGCCTCCGCCGCGATCCCGGCCGCGAGCGACAGCCGCTCCGGCTCACGCCCCGACACGCGCACCACGTCGCAGTGCAGGGTGTTCGCGATGACGTCCATGTCCCGCCGCACGTCGGCCGGGTCGAACACCCTCCGCGAGATCCCGTCTCCCGGCAGGAACCCGGTGTCGTAGTTGATCCCCAGCGCCCGCATCGCTCACCGCTCCGATCCGTCTTCCGAAAGCTCCGGCAGGTCCGAAGGCTCCGGAAGCTCCGGCAGGTCCGAAGGCTCCGGAAGCTCCGGCAGCTCCGGCGTTTCCCCCCGATCCGGCCGCTCCCGCCGCTGCGGCGGCTCCGGGAGTCCGCGTTCCTCCGGTGACTCCCGCTCCCGCGGCCGTTGTGCCGGCAGGCCGTGCTCCAGCAGGTCGAACGCCACTTCCACATCCCGGGCCAGGCCGCGGCCCGCCTCCTCGACCGGCGCGCCGTCCGCGAGCCGGCGGAAGAAGCCCTCCTGAAGCGTCAGCACGACGGCCGCGATCTGCGCCGCCGCGAACTCGGCGACCCGCGCGTCCCACTCCTCGGCCAGCGCCCGGGCCAGCTCCCGCCGCTGCCGGTAGAGCAGCGCGTTGGCCGCCTCGGAGAGCGCCGGGCTCGCGAAGATCACCTTCATCCGCGCGACCAGGGCCGCCGGGTCCTCGACGACGGGTGCGGCGGCGAAGGCGCGATAGTGCTCCCGCAGCGCCCCGGCGGGGGAGGTCCCGGCCCGCCGGCCCGTCACGACGCCGGCCAGATCCTCGCCGCCCACCCCGTCGAGGACCAGCGCCTCCTTCGACGGGAAGTACTTGAACAGGGTCACCTTCGCCACCCCGGCGGCCTCCGCCACCTCGTTCACGGTCACCGCGTCGAACCCTCGCTCGGTGAACAACCGCAGCGCCACCTCGGCGATCCGCCGCCGAGCCAACTCCTTCTTCCGCTCCCGCAACCCCGTCATGCCGCCACGCTAAACCTGAACCCGGTACGAAAGCAAACCCGGTTCAGTTTTAGCGAGGCGGCAGGTCAGGTCGTCGGTACGGCTCTCGCGAGCTCGCGCGGTCCCGGACTCGCGGATTCCCGGACTCGTGGAGTCCCCGGGCTCGTGGAGTCCCCGGGCTCGCGGTCAGGCGAGGGCGGGTTCGAGCCGGGCGGGCGCGGAGTCGCCGGTGAGGACGGGGTAGTCGGTGTAGCCGATCTCCGTGCCGCCGTACCAGTGCTCTTCCCTGATGGCGTTGAGGGGCGCGCCGGCGAGGAGGCGGGCGGGGAGGTCGGGGTTGGCCAGGAAGGCGCGGCCCAGGGCGACGAGGTCGGCGCCCGCGGCCAGCAGGGCCTCGATCTCGGGGCGGCCGCCGTCGGACGGAAGCCGGCCGGGCCAGGGGAGGCGCGGGTTGGTGATGAGGGCGGCCGGCCACAGGGCGCGGATCCGGTGGAAGAGGTCGCTGCCGGGGTCGGCGAAGACCACGTGGAGGTACGCCAGGCCCTCATCGGCCAGCTCGCCGACCAGGGCCGGGTAGACGGCCTCGACGTCGTCCTCCTGCATCGCGTTGGCGGTGACGCCGGGGGCGATGCGCAGGCCCACCCGCTCTGGGCCGATCTCGGCGGCCACCGCGCGGACCACCTCCAGGGCGAAGCGGATCCGGTTGACCACCGCGCCGCCGTACTCGTCGGTGCGCCGGTTGGTGTGGTTCGACAGGAACTGGTGGATCAGGTAGCCGTTCGCGCCGTGGACCTCCACGCCGTCGAAGCCGGCCTCGATCGCGTTGCGGGCGGCGGCCGCGAAGTCCTCGACCGTCCGCCGGATCTCGTCGGTGGTCATCTCGCGCGGGACCACCGTGTCCCGCGAACCCGCCGGAGTGTGGATCGTGCCCGGCAACGCGATCGGCGAGGGCGCGACCGGGTGAAGGCCGGTCGTCTCGGGGTGGCCGATGCGCCCGCCGTGCTGAAGCTGGAGGTAGAGGCGGCCCCCCGCCTCGTGCACCGCGTCCGTCACCTGCCGCCAGCCCGCCACCTGCTCCTTCGTGTAGATGCCGGGGATGTTGGGATACGTCTGGCCCACGAGGTTCGGCGTCGTCGCCTCCGCGATGATCAGTCCCGCCGAGGCCCGCTGCGCGTAGTACTCGGCCATCAGGGCGCCGGGCACCCCGTCCGCCGAGGCCCGGTTCCGCGTCATCGGCGCCATCACCAGCCGGTTCTCCAGCCGCAGCGCCCCGACCCTGACCGGCTCGAACACCCGTCCCGCGATCCCCCCGCCGAAGCCCCCGACCTCGACGTCCGCGTACTCGCTCATCTCGCACTCCTGTCGTGTGATCTCAGTCCCGGGTGACTCCCGCCGACACGGATCACACTCCCTCCCCCCGCTTCGGCCCCCCTGACGCCCCGCTGACGCCCCCGCCCGTACGGCTGTCGCCCCCGCCCGTACGGCTGACGCCCCTGGTGCCGTACGGCTGTCGCCCGGCGCGTGCCGCCGGGCTGCTGCCCGTGTGAAACCGGTCCCCTCCTCGCCCGTGATCTTGCGATTCCGCGCCTACGCCGACTCCACGGCACGCGTCAGGTGGTGTCGGGCCGGGTGCGGAATCGCAAGATCACGGGAGGTCTTCGGGAAGGCGTTCGCCGGGGGAGAGGTACGCCTCGGCGAGGTCCGCCGCTTCGGCGGCGGGGAGCGCGGCGCCCTCGCGGAAGGACGCGGCGAAGGAGTCAGACCCCAGCACGGCGGTCGCGGCGGCGGTGACGCGGTCCACGTCGCGGCGTTCGCCCGGGGGGAGCGGGGCGCCCACGCCGCGCCGGGCGGCGTCGGCGGCCCCGAGGAGGAGCGCCGCGAGCTCGGCGCCGGACCGTGACCCGGCGAGGGTCTCGGGCCCGGCGAGGGCGGCGGCGCCGGCCAGGCCCTCCAGGGAGAGGGCGAGGGCGCGGGGCTCGGCGATGGCGCGGGCGACCCGCAGGCTCAGGAGGTGGTGGGCCGCGGCCCCGTCCCGGTCGCCGCGCAGCTCGTGGATGAAGCCGAGCTCGGCGTGACGGAGATGGTCGCCCGCGGGCGAGGAGATGGCGGCGTAATGATCGCGGATGTGCGCCAGGTGCCGTTCGGCCGCGTCGAGGTCGCCGGAACGTCGGGCGCCCAGCGCCAGGCCCATCACCGCGTGGACCTCGCCGTAGACGTAGCCCTGCTCGACCGCCAGCCGCCGGGCGCGCTCGTGCAGGTCGCTGGCGCGGTCCCAGTCGCGGGCGAGGAGGGCCAGGCGGCCGAGGCCGGACAGGCGGGCCGAGACCTCCGTCTCCAGGCCGAGTTCGCGAGCGATGCGCAGCCCGTCGTGGTGGCGGCGCTCGGCCTCCTCGTAGTCGCCGAGGATCTCGGCGCGGGCGGCCAGCGGCTGCACGGTCTGGAGCTCGCCCCAGCGGTCTCCCAGCTCGCGGAAGAGCTCGGCGGCGCGCGGCCCGTCCCGCTCGACGGTCCGCAGGTCGCCCCGGACCAGCGCCTGGGTCGCCCGCAGCGCCAGCGCCGCCGCCGTCCCCCAGGCGTCCCCGGCGAACAGGTCGAGCGCGCGTGCGTTGATCTCCTCGCTGCCCGCGGGGTCCCCGGCGGAGAACAGCCCGTAGGCGTACAGCCACACCGCCCGCCCCCGCCGCAGCGGGTCGGCGATCCCGTCCTGCGGGCAGTCACCGGTCGTGGTCCGGTCGCCGGTGATCAGCGCGAACGCGTTGTGCAGCACCCGGAGCTCGGCCGCGTCGGGCACGATGCCGAGCACCGCCGCGAGCGCCCGGCGGGCCTCGGTGAGCCGCCCGCGCAGCAGCCACCACCAGGAGAGCGCGCTCGCCAGCCGTACGGCGTGGCCGGGGTCCGCCCGCCGCAGCGCCTCGTCGAGGGCCGAGCGCAGGTTGGCGGAGTCGGCGTCGAGCCGGGCGAGCCAGGCGCGCTGGCCGCCGTCCCGCAGGTGCGGCTCGGCGCGTTCGGCCAGGTCGAGGTAGTAGCGCAGGTGCCGGTCGCGGACCCCGGCCAGGTCCTCCATCTCGTGCAGGCGCTCCATCGCGTACGCCGCGACGGACTCCAGCAGCCGGTACCTCGGCCCCGCGGGCCCGTCCACCATGACCACGAGCGAGCGGTCCACGAGCCGGGTGACCAGGTCGAGCACCTCCTCGCGGGCCACCCCGTCGCCCGCGCACACGGCCTCGGCCGCGTCCAGCGAGCATCCGTCGTCGTGCACGGCGAGCCGCCGCAGCACGATCCGCTCCGGCGCGCTGAGCAGCTCCCAGCTCCAGTCGATCATCGCCCGCAGCGTCTGCTGCCGCGCGGGCGCGCCCCGCCGCCCGGCCGTGAGCACCCGGAACCGGTCGCCGAGCCGCGCCGCCAGCTCCCGCGCGCCCAGCGTCCGCATCCGCGTGGCCGCCAGCTCCAGCGCCAGCGGGATCCCGTCCAGCCGCCGGCAGATCTCCTCGACGGCCTCCCGGTCGTCGTCCAGCGAGAACCCGGGCGCCGCGGCGGCCGCCCGCTCGGCGAACAGCCGTACGGCGTCGGCGGGCGGCAGCGGCTCCACGGGGAAGACGGTCTCGCCCTCCAGGCACAGCGGCTCCTGGCTGGTGGCCAGCACCCGGACCTCCGGCGCGGCCCGCAGCACCCGCTCGGCCAGCTCCGCCGCCGCCTCGATCACGTGTTCGCAGTTGTCCAGCACGAGCAGCGCCCGCCGGTCGCGCAGCGCCGCCGAGAGCCGTTCCGCGGGCGGCACGGGCGCGGCGAGGCCGCTCACCCCCGAGGGCGCGTCCTCGCGGATCCCGAGCACGGCGGCGACCACCTGGGCCAGCTCGTCGATCCCGCCGCGCTGTCCCGCGAGCTCGACCAGCCAGACTCCGTCGGGGAACCCCTCCCCGGCCATCCGCGAGGCCGCCTCCATCGCGAGCCGCGTCTTGCCCACGCCGCCGGGCCCCGCGAGCGTGACGATCCGCGCCCGCCGCAGCGACTCCCGCACCTCGCCGACCGCCCGCTCCCGCCCCACCAGCCCGCTCAGCGCGACGGGCAGGTTCGACCGGCCCCTGCCCCCTCCGGAGCCCCCCGCCGCCGCCTCCTTCCCAGGCTCGCCCGCCTGGGGCCGTACGGCGTCCGCCCGGGGCGATGTCACCTCGGGCCGTACGGCGTCCGCCGCGTCCGCCTGGGGCCGTACGGGATCGGGTGCGGGAAGCGCCGAGGGCGCGGCGCCGGCCGCGACGTGCCCTGCCGCGGGGGCGCGGTGGGGCGGGGTGAGGGATTCGTCCTGGCGGAGGATGGCCTCGTGGAGGGCCGTCAGGGCCGGACCGGGGTCGAGGCCCAGCTCGTCGGCGAGGCGGTCGCGGAGGTCGGCGAAGGAGGCCAGCGCCTCGGACTGGCGGCCGGCCAGGTAGAGGGCGCGCATGTGGACGGCGCGCAGGCGCTCGCGCAGCGGGTACCGGGTCACCAGGTCCGCGAGCTCGCCGGTCAGCAGGGTCAGCTCGCCGGCCTCCAGCCGGGCCTCGGCCTGCTCCTCCAGCACGGCGAGGCGCTGCTCGGTCAGGCGGTGCACGGCGGCGCGGGCGAACTCCTCGTCCGCGAAGTCGGCGTACGCGGGGCCGCGCCAGAGCGCCAGGGCCCGGGTGAGGTGTTCGGCGCGGGCGGCCGGGTCTTCCAGCAGGCGGGCCTCGCTCACCAGGGAGTGGAAAAGCCGCGCGTCCACCTCGGCGTCGTCCAGGCGGAGCAGGTAACCCCCGGGCCGGAAGAGCACGCGATCGCGGCCGAGGGCGCGGCGGAGCTGGGAGACCTTGGCCTGCAGGGCGTTGGCGGGGTTCCCCGGCGGCTCGTCGCCCCACAGGTCGTCCACGAGGCGGTCGGCGGAGACGGGGCGGCCCTCGTGGACCAGCAGGTCGGCGAGGAGCGCCCGGACCTTGGCCTCGCGCACGCGGATCGGCTCTCCGTCGGCGTCCCACGCCGCCAGTGGACCCAGCACCCCGAACCGCATGGACAAACCGTACACATGCCTCATCAGTGAACCGTCAGCCCCTCCGAAGCCCCTCGGGTCACCGTGATCCCGGAACCGGACATCGGAGGGAGCGGACAGTGGCCAGGTACTCGGGGAAGCGAGCCGTGATCCTCGGCGGTACGGCGGGCATCGGCCTGGCGATCGCCAAGCGGCTCGTGGAAGGCGGCGCGGAGGTGTCGCTGACCGGCGACGACCCCGCGCGCGCCGCCGCCGAGCTCGGCTCCTCCTGCGCCCACGTCGCCGGTCCCGACCCCGTGGGCCCGGCGGAGGGCCGCGCGCTGGCCGCCGCCGTCGGGGAGCGGTTCGGCCGGGTGGACTACCTGTTCGTCAACACCTCCGTCGGGCTGCCCGCGCCCACCGAGGAGGTCACCGAGGCGGAGTACGACGAGCAGTTCGCGCTCAACACCAAGGGCGCGTACTTCGCCGTGCAGGCCCTCCTCCCGCTGATCGGGCACGGCGGCGCGATCGTCTTCACCACCTGCGCCGAGCACCTGCCCGGGCTGGGCGTCTACGCCATGACCAAGTCCGCGTTGTGGTCGTTCGCGCAGTCGCTGTCGGCCGAGCTCCTCGACCGGGGGATCCGGGTCAACGCCGTCGCCCCCGGCTCCATCGCCGGCGTCCCCCTGCCGCCGGAGGACCGCGCGGGCGACAGCCGTACGCCCATGGGGCGCAGCGGCTCGGCGGAGGAGGTGGCGCGGGCGGCCCTGTTCCTCGCCGCCGACGCCACGTTCACGACCGGCGCGCGGCTGCCCGTGGACGGCGGTCTCGCCCGGTTCGGTCCCTGACCGGCAGTTCCCGGGTCACCCGCCCCGGTTCACCCGCCCTGGCCGGCACGCCCTGGTTCACCCGTCGCCCTGATCCGCACGTCTCCCTGATCCACACGTCTCCCTGATTCGCATGTCTCGCCGAGATTCTGGAGATTTCGCCATGAGTAGCACCTTGCAGGCTGAAGCGCCCCCGCGCCCGGACCGGAAGCTGCCGATGTCCGCGCTGCTGGCCCTGAGCACGGCCGTCTTCATCACCAGCCTGACCGAGACCCTGCCCGCCGGCGTGCTGCCCGGCATGAGCGCCGACCTGGGCGTCAGCGAGTCCGCGACCGGCCAGACCGTGACGATCTACGCGATCGGGACGGCCCTCACCGCGATCCCGCTGACCGCCGCCACGTCCGGCTGGCGGCGCAAGCGCCTCCTGCTGACCGCGATGGCGGGCTTCGCCGTGGCCAACACGGTCACCGCGGTCTCCTCGAACTACCTGCTGACGATGGGAGCGCGGTTCGTCGCCGGGGTGGCCGCGGGCCTGGCCTGGGCGCTGCTGGCCGGGTACGCCCGCCGCATGGCCCCCGTCCACCTCCAGGGCAGGGCCATCGCGATCGCCATGGCCGGGATCCCGATCGCGCTGTCCCTCGGCGTGCCCGCGGGCACCTTCGTCGGCCAGGTCCTCGGCTGGCAGGCCGCCTTCTGGATCATGACCGGGCTCACCGTCGTCCTGCTCGCGTGGATAACCGCGGCCGTGCCCGACTACCCGGGGCAGACCGCCCAGGGCAGGCCGCCCATGCTGCGCGCGCTCGCCGTGCCCGGAGTGACCCCGGTCCTGTTCGTCACCCTGGTCTTCGTCCTGGCCCACACCATCCTGTACGCCTACGTCGCCGCCTTCCTGGACCGGATCGGCATGGGCGGCTCCACCGACCTGGTCCTCCTGGTCTTCGGCATCGCGTCCCTGGCGAGCATCTGGATCGTCGGCGCCCAGATCAACCGGCACCTGCGCGCCCTCACCATCGCCGCGACCGTCCTGGTCGGCGCGGCGGCGGCCGGCCTCGCGCTGCTGTCCGGCAGCCCCGCGGCCGTCTACCTGACCGCGGCCCTGTGGGGCCTGGGCTGGGGCGGCGTCCCCACCCTCCTCCAGACGGCGGCCGGAGACGCGGGCGGCGAGTCCGCCGACGCCGCGCAGGCCATGCTCGTCACCCTCTGGAACGTCGCGATGGCCGGCGGTGGAGTCGTCGGCGGCGTCCTCCTCGACGCCCTCGGCCCGATGGCCCTCCCCTGGAGCGTCCCGGTCCTGGCGATCCCGGTCCTCCTGGTCGTCCTGGCCGCCCGCGCCCACGCCTTCCCGTCCCACCGCCCCTCCCTGACCCCCTAGGCGTACGGCACGGCGGCCCACTCCGGGAGGCGTACGGGCGAACCGGCGCCTCCCGGAGCCGCATGCCCGGCGGCCCGGGCTCAGGCGCGGGCGGGGGTCTGGGGGGCGGCCGCGTCAGGCGTGGGGGCGGCGAGGCTGGCCAGCAGGTGGAGGCTGGTCGCGGCGTCGGAGCCGACGGGGGCGCTGTAGATCATCATCGTCATGTCGGGGTCGTCGGGGGCGCGCATGGCGACGTAGTCCAGGGCGAGTTCGCCGAGCCGGGGGTGGGCGAAGCGCTTGCGGCCGCGCGTCTTGCCGCGGACGTTGTGGTCGGCCCACAGCCGGCGGAAGTCGGCGCTGTGCAGGGACAGCTCGCCCACCAGCGTGGCGAGCGCCGGGTCGTCGGGGTGACGCCCGGCGTCGAAGCGCAGGTTGGAGACCGTGTCACGGGCCTTGGTCTCCCAGTCGGGGTAGAGGTCCCTGGCCGCCTCGTCGAGGAAGACCAGGCGCGCCATGTTGCGCTCGGCGGCGGGGAGGGCGGGGAAGTCGGCGATCAGCCGCCGCGCGAGCTCGTTCCAGGCCAGGATGTCCAGGCGGCGCCCGACGATGTAGGCGGGGACACCGGTGAGGGCGTCCAGGGCCTGGCGGAGTTCGGCGCCGACCCGTTGCGGGCGGGCGGGGCGTCTGCGGGCGGCCGGGGGCTTGGCGAGGTTGTGCAGGTGCTCGCGCTCGTCGGGGTCGAGGCGGAGCGCGGTGGCGACCGCGTCCAGCACGTCGGGAGACACGTTGCGGGCCCGGCCCTGTTCCAGCCGGGTGTAGTAGTCGACGCTCACCCCGGCCAGCAGCGCCAGCTCCTCCCGGCGCAGGCCCGGCACCCGCCGCTGCCCACCGAAGTTGCCCGCCGCGCCCTCCTCGGGGCTCAGCCGGGCACGCCGGCTCTTGAGGAACTCACTGAGCTGCTGTTCGCGGTCCATGACCTCCAGTATCGGCGGCCGGCGTCATGCCCTGCCTGGTCCTGTCAGACCCAGGCAGGCCGGGCCCCGGCCGAACAGAGCTCTGGGTGTCGCCGAGCCGGCCTCGCAAGATGGACCTCGTTCGAGAGCACGAACACCGACATCGAGCACAGTCAGGAGCCCCACCATGTCGAGCACCCTCACCATCGTCGCCGGTTTCGTCGCCAAGCCCGGCCAGGAGCAGCGGCTGCGCGACGAGCTGAACGCCATGATCGCCCCCTCCCTCGCCGAGGAGGGCTGCGTCGCCTACCAGCCCTACACCGACCCGAACCGCCCCGACCGCATGATCATCGTCGAGGAGTGGGCCGACGCCGCGGCCCTGGAGTACCACTTCTCCCTGCCCCACTTCGAGCGGATCGCCAAGGTCCTGGACGAGATCCTCGCCGAGCCCTTCACCCTCCGCCGCCTGACCGACGCCCCCGCCTGACCGACGCCCCCAGACCTCGCCGGAGGCCGGGAACGGCGAGAGCCCGCGGAAGAGAAGTCCGAGAACGACAGGCACCGAGCCGGAAAAGACCGAGGGCCCGGATCGTGGGTAAGCGATCCGGGCCCTCGGATGTCGTCTCCTCGCGGATCCCCCAGCGCGGCGCATCCCACCGCCGCGCCGTCGCCCACCCGCACCCGCGCGAAGGGCGTCAGCCCCCGGCGGCGTGGGGCCTCCGCGAAGCCGGGGCCTACAGCCCCGTCATCTTGATCGCGATCTCGTACTCGTAGTACGTCTCGTCGTAGCCGGAGAGGATCTCCCGGTAGATGTGGTCCTGCCCCCTGGAGAGGGTGGCGCACGTGCCGCCGTACGCGGAGATCGCGCCGTAGCTCGTGCCGCTCCCGAGGATGGGCGGGGTGACCTCGCGCAGGGCGAAGGACTCGATCCCGGTGGTGCCGATCGTGGTGCTCACGTTGTCGAAGTGGACCGGGTCCGCGTCGTCGCGGGCCCGCATCCCGACCCAGCCGTTGGGATAGAAGTAGCTGTCGACCAGAAGCTGGAACTCGTCCCTGCCGTCGGATTCGCCCACGTTGACCGCGTCGAGGTCGTAGAGCGTCACCCGGCACGTCGTGGACCTGGCCGCCGCGCCGGCCGCAGGCGCTGACGCCACTGTGCCGACGAGCGCCGCCACCAGGGCGAGCACGGAGACCACCTTCGAAGAGCGCATGCCGTACCTCCTTCGCTGGACCACACTCCGCGAACCCCGCGAAGCGCCCCCAGAGTGCGAGGCCCATCGTTAACGCTCCATGAGTCCCCAGGTCAGCCCCCCGTCTGTTCACTGGGGATGTAGCGGAGCTCGGCCGGCCGGCCATCTCGGCTGAGGGTGACGACTTCGTAGGTTGCGGTCGGTGCCGCGGGACCGGGCCGCAGGACTTGCGTGACTTGGTGACCGAGTTCGTTGATGCCGTAGCCGGTCCGCCCGGAGAGTGGGCCGTCGAGGTTGATCGTGGCGCAGAAACCGGTCGGTGGCAGGCGCACCACCCGGTCGAGCCGGTACCGCGCCAGAAGCTCGGCGTCGGTCGTGCCGGGGGCGACAAGGACGGACTCGTCGTTGGGAAGGATCAGCAATAGGCGGTCACCGGTCAGTGGCCGGGAGCCCAGGACGGCGAAACGCTCAGCCACGAGCCTTCCTCCACTCGTCCAGATCAAGATATGTCTGGGATGAGGTACCTGGGATGAGAGATCGGCTGACGCTGACATAGACCTCGCCGTAGGTGGTGCCCAATCGCCACAGCGCGAACTGATCAAGGTCATGCTCGCCGTACCTGCGGAGCAGATCCACAAGGGTGTGGAACTCGTGGTCCGACAGGGGGCCGACATCATCCTCGCTCATGCGATCAATCCTTGCCCAGCAACGGATGATCTTGGGTGTCTCGCCTCCCCAGGTCGGCGTAGATACGCAACTCGAACCCCTCCTCCGGAGGAACCACCCGACCAGGGAAGCCCTTCAGTCGCTCTTTACGAGCTCTGGGAGTCTGCGGCTAGACAGACACCAGGACATGCGGGTCAAGCCCTCCATGCCCCCTCTGAGCGGCGCGCGGTTCTGTGAACGATGAGGGTAAGGGGGCTGCATGCCTCGCGCCTACGACGCGCGCCGTCGGGGCAATTCCACGACGTTGGGCGCGGGTCTCTGGGCGCTGGCGGTCGTCCCCGGTGCGGTGGCGGGGCGGGTCGAGACGAAGAAGTACGGCGGGAGCTCGCCCAGGGGGTGACCGATCAGGGCCTCCTGTTTGCGGAGCTTGATGGCCAGTTCCTCCACCGATTCGGCCAGGAGCACCTTCTCCTGGCCCCGGGCCTCCGCCTCTCGCGAAGGGCCGTGCTTGCGGACCGCGCTGAAGCCGTACAGGCGGTCGAACTCCCATCGGCACTCGTACTGCGCGACGAGCTGTTCCCACGTGAGCTTCTTCATCCCGCGACCGTCCGCAGCTCGTTCCCCGGCCCGGCCTGCTTCGCCGACAGGTCCGTGTAACGCAGGCTCACGCGCCGCGCGATCGTGGCGGGGTTGTCGCAGGTGCCGCTGGCGTAGACCTTGCCGCCCGTCCTCGTCAGCCGCCCGGTCCACCAGCGGAACCACTGCCCATCGGTCCAGACGACGACCTCGGCGGTGGGGCCGGCCCAGAGCATGGCGATGCCGTACCCCTCATGCACCCTCGCCGTGATGCCGTGCCCCTCGGTCAGTTCGACGCGCAACCGCTCGGCGGCACGGGCGGCGCGTAGCTGGCGCTCCGGAAGCGTCCCCGCGCGCTCGCACGCCCGGCTTGACCTGGTCATCCGGCCTCTCGTCATGGCAGAGACGCTAGGAAGGCCGGAAATCCCAGCTCAACGAGTGTGGCGAGATGCGGCGCACGACTTTCAGCTCTAGTGCCTGACCTGGGCTTTTCTGATCAGTGCCCGGGCCTTCGCGCGATGTACGGCCATGCCGGCGAGGCGGTCGAACTCCCGCTCATAGCGCGCGATCTCGCTCGGGGCGGTCACCGTGACGGCGGCGCTCACCAGCTCCACGCTGACCTGCTCACGGTCGAAGATCGTGAAGTTGTGGACGACATGCAGGCTCCGGGTGATGTCGAGAGGGATCACGCCGAGGCTCACCGACCGCAGGTTCATGACCGTGAGCAGGTCTGGAACAGGCCGGGGATCACCTGGGAGCAGTAGGCGCGCATGTGCGCCGTCCGCTCGTACAGCGGAAGCCGGTTCTCCTGGAGCTTCCGCAGGCCGGTGCGCTGCTGACGCTTCCATTCGACGTAGGCGCTCGCGACGGCGCGCGACGTGGCCACGAGGTCGTCAGCCTGCTCCCCAGCGCCGCACACCGGCACCGGACGCGGATGTCGGAGACGGAGGGCGGCCGGGCCGCGTGCTCGATCTTGGAGATCTTCGTCCGTTCCCACCCCGCCGCCCGGGCAAGGGCGATCGCCGTCAGTCCCGCGTCCTCGCGGATCGCCCGAAGCCGATCAGCGAGCGCCCGGCGGGACTCCTGGATAGACGACGTGGGCGGGGTGGGCATAGGACGGGCCTGCTTCAGCTCTCGGACAGCTCGTACTCCGCGTGATCGATCGCCCGCTCCCAGACGGCCTCGAAGGCGGTCAGGCAGAGCCGGATGACCTCGGGTTCGTCGCGCAGCTCGTCCTCCACGATGGAGCCGTCACCGGCGAAGTGGTGGAACCGTACGAGCCGGTCGTCGAACACCCAGAAGTCGTTACCGGGAAGGGTCAGATCGGACGCCAGGCGCCGGGGCAGCCACCGGACCTGCTCGCCTGCCGCGATGTTGTTCCGCGCGGTGAGCACGTGTTCGTACCTGATGTAGTCGGTTACCGGCTCGGACACGATACGAGCCCTGCGGAACCGGACGCCGCGACCTACGGCGTCCCCGATGGTCCGCCGCCACTTGGTGAAGTCGTAGTGATCGAGGTTGCCGGTCTCCAGCCAGCGGCGGAAGCCCGGGTCCTGGGGAACGTAGGTGTCGCGCATCTCCAGGTGCACGGCACTGCGAGCCGTACCCGCGATCAGCTCAGGGAACGGTGGGATCGTCTTCGAGTTCACGCAGCGCCTCCAGGATGAGCTTCCTCATGCGGGCCGGGACACGAACTCCCGACTCGTTCGGGCTGATCCCGCTGCTCTCCTGAAGTTGAGCCAGGTCGTTGGGGTCGGTGACCGTCTCACCCACGAGCACCAGGTCACCGGTCTTCTCGTCTACCTGCATGGCCGGGCAGTGGTCGTTGTCCGTTCCCGGGGCGATCACGAGGAAGCGTAGCTGCATCCTTGGCTTCTAGGGTGGAGTGTGTTCGAGTGCGACCAGTGCGAATGAAGACCGCCGGGCAGAGGGACGTTCCCTGCTGAGCCTCGCCCGGCTCCTGCTACCCCCTGTCCCTTGTCTCGCTGATGAGACGAGCGCTGGTCGGACGTGGATCTCCATAGGCGCACACTGAGGGTACGGCGCGGACGCCAGCGGCCGAAGTACGCCCACGGATGCGGCGACACTTGTGGGCGGGTCGCGAGAAGCCCAGGCTGAGCCGGAAAAGACCGAGGGCCCGGATCGTGGGTAAGCGATCCGGGCCCTCGGGTACTGCCTCAACCTTGCGCGGAGGATGCGAGATTCGAACTCGCGAGGGGTTGCCCCCAACACGCTTTCCAAGACTGTGGATCATCGTTTGCCCTTGATCGTGACGGTCCCCACCCACAGGAACGCGCTCCGTATACCCGTTTCCGAACGCCTGTGAACGGCCGTGAATGAGACCAAAACTGAGACCACGTATCCAAGATCCGCCGCGCTTCTGGGGGGCTTGGGAGGTGCACGTTCGTACCCGGTCATCGGTTGTGCAGAGGCGCCTGAGATCATCACCGAAGTCTGAGCGCGGAAGAGAGTGATCGTCGATGGAGAATCCAGGCGACGGTTACGGCTGGTTGCTGGAGGAGTTCACGGACGACAGCGACTTCACCGTACTCATCGTCAGGTTCGTTCGGGGGCTCGCGCCCGAGGAGGCGCTGCGGCGACTGGGCGCGGCGGATCCGCGGTACGGCGGTGTGGCTCAGCAGGATGAAGGTTTCATCGTCGCCTTCGCGGCCGACGGAGGGTGCGTGTTGTTCGAGAACGCGTTCTTCGCTCTGGATGACGTTGAGATGACGCGGCGGCTTTCGCCGGGCACGACGACCGCGCGGGTGTCCGCCGTCAGCGCTGACTGGGATTTCTCCTACGCCGCCGACGGCGAGGTCATCGTCTTCTTCGACCCGGCGTATCCCGGCGACCGCGAGGGCGCTGATCCCGACGCGATCGCCGATGCCATGAGCGCCGTGGGCATGGTGCCGACCTCGGAGGATGAGCCGGACGAGGACGCGATCCCGAAGGCGCTCATCCTCGCCGAGCACGTCACCGGTGTACACCTGACCCCTGCCCACCTCGACAAGCCCGCCTGGCTCGCAGAATTCTGAGCACATGGCACGGCATCGCGCATGCGGAATTCGTCTCGGGGCCCATGGCTGCCGGGTGGGTTCCGCCGGGTCTCACAAAACGGGGAGCCCCAGGACCGTCAACCCGGCGGACCTCTGGCTGACTCTCGATGTGGGCGGGCTCGCGACGGTCCTCGGCTGGCTGCACGATGGTCTCCTGGCCGCAGCCCTGGCGGCGCTCGTGCTGCCCCTGCTGTACGGCCTGGCCGTACTGCTCACCGGCGTCCGGTTCGGAGAGAGCCGCGCGGACAGGGTCTTGCGGGAAGCACACGGCCGGTACATCGGCCCCGACGACCTGGGGGACGCGCGGAGCGAGCCCTGGTCACCCGCGCACAGCAAGCCATCGACGTCGTGCTCGACTCGGACGTGAACACGGCAGGCATGCTCGACACGGTCCAAAACCAGGTAGAGCTCCCACGTCAGGAATGGGACATATCCCGACGACTCCGAAACCTCTCGCTATCCCGGGCCCATCGACCGAGCCGAGCGGCCAGTGGGAACGAGAACGAGGAGGGGCACGCCGGAGTGGCCGCACGGGTCAGGGCACTTGAGACCTACGCCGCCCGGGTACGCGCGGCGGACATGCCTACCGCCGCTCGATGGGCATGGATGACAGGCAGGCCGTTGCTCAGATCGAAGAACTTTCGGCCCAAGCGGACGCGACCGGGCTGGCGTTGCAAGAGGGCCTGAACGACGTCGGTGACGCCGCTGCCCTTCTCTACGGCCTCCCTCCATCCGATACGAAACCTGATCAACACTCCGACCAAGGAACCCGCGGCCTGAAGCCGAAACCCTGAGGATCAGCGTAGATGTCGGCTTTGCCCCCGCGGCGCCATCAGCGCGAGCTCAGTGGGCGATAGCGAAGCGTCCGCCATGACAACGTCTGCGCGCGGGTGGGTCTTCGGAGTGATGTGTCGGTGGGCTCTGTCACGATCGGTGAATGATTGCGACCCCTGGCGAGTACGCCTGGTTCACCGAGAGGCACTCCCTTGGCTTGGCGGAGGCTTACAGCTTCATCTTCGTTCGCGGGTTCACACCCGAGCAGCTCGTAGCCCGGATGGGCGGCCGGGCGGAGGACTTCTCCTGGATGACGTTGGATGAGTCGATCGCCGCCGGTGACCGCTACGGCTACAACACGGAGACTGTCGCGGTCACGAGCGTCGGTGATTGGGCGTTCGTGGCGCAGTACAACAGTTGGCTAGGTGCCGACGACGAGTTCATCGTGCCGCTGTCGGAGAGCACCCGTCTGGTCTCCCTCTACCACCTCGACCTCAAGGGCCTGGAGGAGTTCCGCTGGGTGGAGGACGGGGAGATCCGGTTCGCCTTCTGGGCCCAAGACGGCTTCTCGGAGGTTCCCGCTGAGCTTGTGGAGACCATGGAGCGAATCGACCGCGACTATGAGTGTGAGCTCTACAAGGGGGCGGGATTCGCCTTGATCGAGCACCTCACGGGCATCAAGCTCACTCCCCAAATCTTGGAGGAGTCCGCCTATCTATGCGGAGTAATCCCCACGCCGCCGGCTAGCGGCTGAGCGTTCCAATGCCGTGGTGACCAGGCTTTTCCGGGATCCGGGAAAAAGCCTGGTCCCATCATTTCGGGCGGTCGCTACGCGATTGGCCGGTGGTAGAGGAGTTCGTACAGGTGGCCGCCCTTGACGAGGATGGAGGCCTCGACGGGGCGGTCGTGGGAGTGGATGACGCGGAACTGGCGGATTACCGGGATCTCTTCGGGGAGTTCGAGGATCTCGACCTCTTCGGTGGTGGGCGGGCGGACGGACAGCGCACGGTGAGCCCTATCGCTAGCTCTCGGTTTGCGTCAGGGCGAGGTCTTGGGCCTGACTTGGGGTGATGTGGACCTGGAGCGCGGCATCCTCTGGGTCCGTCAGAGCCGGCGCCGGCCGAAGTACGCGCACGGGTGCGAGGACACCTGGGGAAAGAAGGCCGGTTACTGCCCGGAGAAGGTACGTACCAACCCGGACGTCGACAAGACGAAGTCGCGAGCCGGGCGACGCACGATCGGGCTCCCCGACCAGCTCGTCACACTCCTGCGCGCGCATAAGGAGGAGCAGGACGCCGAGCGCGAGAAGGCGCGCCAGCTCTGGAGTGACGAGGGATGGGTCTTCACCAAGCCGGACGGCACGGCGCTGAACCCCAACACCGACTACCACCAATGGAAGGCTCTGTTGGAGGCCGCCGGGATCCGAGACGGGCGGCTGCATGACGCCCGGCACACCGCCGCCACGGTCCTGCTGATCCTCGAAGTGCCCGAGCGGACCGTGATGTCCATCATGGGCTGGTCCAGTACGGCGATGGCGCGGCGCTACCAACACGTCACCGACACCCTGCGGTCGGGGGTGGCCAAGCGGGTGGACGCGCTGCTCTGGAATGCGGGCGGCGGCGCCGACGCGGAGGCCGGAATGCCCTCCGCGAAGGGCAACTGAGACCAAAACTGAGACCAGGAGCGATCACGAGGTTGCGAGGACGCTCCGGAGCCGGGGGAGGGAGGCGCGTCCACCAGGGCTCGGGGGTGACGGTGACGAGCCGGAGAAGGTCGTGAGAGACCACGGCTGAGCTGGGAAAAGACCGAGGGCCCGGATCGTGGGTAAGCGATCCGGGCCCTCGGGTACTGCCTCAACCTTGCGCGGAGGATGCGAGATTCGAACTCGCGAGGGGTTGCCCCCAACACGCTTTCCAAGCGTGCGCCCTAGGCCAACTAGGCGAATCCTCCGTGGGACAGCTTATCGGAGGTTCGGGGGTGCGTTGAACATGATTCGCGGGACGGGGATTCGTGGGACAGAGCTGCCCTGAGAGTGAGTAGACTTCATGTGGGCCCCTCGCGCGGCGTCCATCCTGTGAACCTCCCCAGGGCCGGAAGGCAGCAAGGATAAGCAGGCTCTGACGGGTGTGCGGGGGGTTCCTTGTCTCACGCCACATCCGGACGGGGTCCCCGATGAGCCTTGCGCTGTACCGCAAGTACCGGCCCGGGACATTCGCCGAAGTCAAGGGTCAGGAGCACGTCACCGAGCCGCTTCGGCAGGCTCTGCGGGCGGGACGGATCCACCACGCCTACCTGTTCAGCGGCCCGCGCGGCTGCGGCAAGACCTCCAGCGCGCGCATCCTGGCCCGCTCCCTCAACTGCGAGCAGGGCCCGACCCCCGACCCCTGCGGCGAGTGCGACTCCTGCGTGGCGCTGGCGCCGACCGGTCCCGGCCACATCGACGTGATCGAGATCGACGCCGCCTCCCACGGTGGTGTGGACGACGCGCGTGACCTGCGCGAACGCGCCTTCTTCGCGCCCGTGTCGGCGCGCTACAAGGTGTACATCATCGACGAGGCGCACATGGTGACCCGCGAGGGGTTCAACGCGCTGCTCAAGCTCGTCGAGGAGCCCCCGCCGCACCTGAAGTTCGTCTTCGCGACCACCGAGCCCGAGAAGGTCATCGGGACGATCAAGTCGCGCACCCACCACTACCCGTTCCGGCTCATGCCGCCCGGCACGCTCCGCCAGCTCATGGAGGAGATCCTCGCGTCGGAGTCGGTGCCGTTCGAGCCCGCCGCGCTCCCGCTGGTCGTGCGCGCGGGCGCGGGGTCCGCCCGCGACTCCCTGTCGATCCTGGACCAGCTCCTCGCGGGCGCCACCGACGAGGGCATCACCTACGCGGGGGCCGTCTCGCTGCTCGGCTACACCGACGCCGGGCTGCTCGACGAGATGATCGACGCGTTCGCGGCCCGCGACGGCGCGGCGCTCTTCCAGGGCATCGACCGCGTGATGGAGGGCGGCCACGACCCGCGCCGCTTCGCCGCCGACCTGCTGGAGCGCTTCCGCGACCTGGTCATCCTCGCCAACGTGCCCGACGCGCCCGAGAAGGGTCTGCTGGACCGCCCCGCCGACGAGATCGAGCGCATGCGCGGCCAGGTCGGGAAGCTGGGCCCCGCCGAGCTGACCCGCGCCGCCGAGGTCTTCAACGCCGGCCTCACCGAGATGCGCGGCGCCACCTCGCCGCGCCTCCTCCTCGAACTGATCTGCGCCCGCGTCCTCCTCCCCGGCGCCACCGCCGACGAGGCCTCCCTGCTCACCCGCCTGGAGCGGCTGGAGCGCGGAGTCCCGGCCGCCGACGCCGTACGGCCGGCGCCCGCCTCCCCGGAGCCGGCGCGCCAGGCCGTCCCGCACGTCCCGCCCCCCGGCATGTCCGACGACCAGCCCGGGGGTTCCGGCCTGGCCGCCGCGCGGGCCGCCGCCCGCGCCGCCGCCTCCCGTCCCGCGCCGAGCCCCGCCCCCGCGAGCCCCGCCCCGGCGAGCCCCGCCCCGGCGGGCCGCGCTCCCGCGGCGACCGCCCCGCGCCCCGAAGGCCCGGCGTCCGCCGCCGGTACGGCGACCGCCCCCGGCACTGGTACGGCGACCGCGCCCGGGGCCTCGGGCGACGACGACTGGGGGCCCGTGACGCGCCCCGGCGCGGGCGGCCCCGCGGGAACGGGGAGCCCCGCCCCCGCGAGCGCCACGAGCGGCGAGGACGACTGGGGACCGGTGACCCGGCCGGGCACCGCCGGATCGACGCCCGCCGACGCCCCACCCGCCGGCGCCCCGTCCGCCGACGCCCCGTCCGCGGCGTCCCCGTCTGCGCCCGCTCCGGCCGCCCCCGGCGTGCCGGACGTGGAGATCGCGGAGCCCGGCGTGCCCGCCGTCCAGGGCGGGGGCACGGGTCCCGCGCGCGAGCCCGTCCCGGCCAAGGCCGGAGTCGCGGCGGCCGGCGCCGCCGAGGCCGACGACGACTGGGGGCCCGTGGTCCGCCCGGGCACGGCCCAGGCCGCTTCCGCCGCGCCCGCGGGCCCGGCGGCCGATCCGACGATGACCTCCGGCGCGCCCCCCGCGGGCGGCGACGGGGGATCCGGTCCCGCCGCGTCGCGGCCCGCTCCCGCGCCCGCCGCGGGCCCCGCGCAGCCGGACCCAGGCGCGTCCGGCGCGGGCCAGGCGGGGCGGCCCGACCTCGCCACGATCCGGCAGAGCTGGCCCTCGATCGTCGAGGCGATCAAGGGCCGGAGCCGGGTCGCGTGGGCGTCCCTGAGCAACGGCGTGCAGGTCGCCGGGGTGGACGGGAACGCCGTGACGCTGGCGTTCGCGCAGCAGGGAGACATGCGCGGGTTCACCCTCGGCCACCGGGACCTGGTGGTCGCCGAGGTGCTGAAGGAGCGCTTCGGCGGCGAGTGGCGCGTCGAGGCGGTGCTCGGCGGCCCCGGCGGGGGCACCTCCGCGCCGCCGCCCTCCGGCGGGCCGAGGCCGGGCGCCCCGCAGGGCCCCGAGCAGCCGCGACCGCGGCCCGACACACCCGCCCCCGGCGCTCCCGCGGGCTCCGAGCCGCAGCGCCAGGCCGACAGCGGGCGCACCCGGGCCATGGCGATGGCGGCGGCCGCGGCCGCCGCCGCCGAGCGGGAGCCCGAGCCCGAGCACAACGTGGACGACGTGGACCCGCTGAACGACCTGGACGCCGACGGCGAAGGGTCCGAGCTGACCGGTGTGGCCCTCATCCAGCGGGAACTCGGCGCGCAGATCATCGGCGTGATCGATCACGCCTGAGTCCGGCGCGTGCGAAACCACGGCGCCCGGCAGTGCCGTACACGCGTCAAACCCCGTAGTCTCGGGACCACGGAGCGAACGCCGGCGAGTGAGCGGGGCGGGTGGCCAGGGGCCGCCCTCCGCGTGAACGAGGAGGCGGGAGCGACCGTGCAGCGCGGGCGAACGCCGACGGGCGGGAGTCAGCGCGCACGCGGCGACGGAGCCGAGCGAGCCGATCCGGCGGGTGAATTCGCCGCGGTGGGAGCGCGGCGGCGTCCCGAGTCGTTGACGCGGAAACAGCACGCGAGCCCACGAGGAGCGCAAGTACCGTGAACCCAGGGGATGTCAACCTCCAGCAGATGCTGGAGCAGGCGCAGATGATGCAGCAGCAGCTCCTCAGCGCGCAGCAGGAGCTCAGCGAGGCCGAGGTGGAGGGCACGGCGGGCGGCGGGCTGGTGACCGCCACCGTGAGCGGCTCGGGGGAACTGCTGAGCCTGCGGATCGACCCGAAGGTCATCGACCCCGGCGACGCGGCCGACACCGCGGAGACGATCGCCGACCTGGTGATGGCCGCGGTCCGCGACGCCGTACGCGCCGCCAGTGATCTCCAGCAGGAGAAGCTCGGCCCGTTCACGCAGGCGCTGGGCGGTTTCGGCGGTGGAGCGCCGGGGGGCATGCCGGGCCTGCCCGGTTTCTAGGCCCGGTCTCCGGGCACGGCGGTCCCGACCCGGGCCGCCGGCCGGTTGCCAGGGCGTGTTTCTGAAGGCATAAGGAAGAGATGTACGAAGGCGTCGTCCAGAGGTTGATCGACGAGCTGGGGCTGCTCCCGGGCGTCGGTCCCAAGAGCGCGCAGCGGATCGCGTTCCACGTGCTCGCGGCGGACCCGGTGGACGTGAAGCGGTTGGCTCACGTGCTGCTGGAGGTCAAGGAGAAGGTGCGCTTCTGCCGGATCTGCGGCAACGTCGCGGCCGAGGAGGAGTGCCGGATCTGCCGCGACCCGCGCCGCGACCCGCACGTGATCTGCGTGGTCGAGGAGTCGAAGGACGTCGTCGCGATCGAGAAGACGCGCGAGTTCCGGGGGCGCTACCACGTCCTCGGCGGCGCGATCAGCCCCATCGAAGGGGTGGGGCCCGACGACCTGCGGATCCGCGAGCTGATGACCCGGCTCGCGGACGGCGAGGTGACCGAGCTGATCCTGGCGACCGACCCCAACCTGGAGGGGGAGGCGACAGCGACCTATCTCGCCCGGCTCCTGAAGCCCATGGGGCTGAAGGTGACCCGGCTGGCGAGCGGGCTCCCCGTGGGCGGGGACCTCGAATACGCCGACGAGGTCACGCTGGGCCGCGCGTTCGAAGGAAGGAGGCTGCTCGATGTCTAGCAACGGATGGCACGGGCTGGCGGACAACGTGGCCGCCCACGCCCAGAACTACCTCGACGGCCTGGCCGCGGTCGCCCAGGGGGAGGGCGAGGACCGCACCGTGTCGATGCTGCTGCTCGAGGTCGCGCAGGTCAGCGCGGCCGGGGCGCAGCTCGGCGCGAGCCAGGACGTCATCCTGCCCACCAACTGGGAGCCGCCCATCAGCGCGGATCCCGACCTGGACGAGCTGCGTACGGCTCTCGCCGCCCGCCTCGGCCCGGTGGACGGGTACGTCGAGGTGTTCGACCCCTACAAGGACACCTCGCTCACGCCGTACCGGCTGTCGGACGACCTGACGGCGGTGGCGGCGGACCTGGTGCACGGACTGCGCCACTACCAGGCGGGACGCCCGCTGGAAGCGCTGTGGTGGTGGCAGTACTCCTACTTCAACACCTGGGGCAACCACGCGGGCGCGGCGCTGCGGGCGCTGCAGGCGCTCGTCGCGCACAGCCGGCTCGATGTGGAGGCCGCGGAGGCGTCCATCGAGGCCGCGATGAGCGCCGTGGTGGAGGAGGGCTCACAGGTCCAAACCGGTCGCTGAGCTCTCCAGGCCGGTCAGTAGACTTGGCGTCCCGTCCCGTTTCCAGTGGGAGGACGCTCTCGTGGCCCTCGTTGTCCAGAAATATGGTGGTTCGTCGGTAGCCGACGCGGCCTGCATCAAGCGGGTGGCGCAGCGGATCGTCGCGACCAAAAAAGCGGGCAACGACGTCGTCGTGATCGTGTCCGCCATGGGTGACACGACGGACGAGCTCATCGACCTCGCCGAGCAGGTCTCCCCGCTGCCCCCGGGCCGCGAGCTGGACATGCTGCTGACCGCCGGCGAGCGCATCTCGATGGCGCTGCTCGCGATGGCGATCGCCAACCTCGGCCACGAGGCGCGGTCGTTCACCGGCTCGCAGGCCGGCGTGATCACCGACTCGGCGCACGGCCGGGCGCGCATCATCGACGTGACCCCGGGCCGGCTGCGCGGGGCGCTCGACGCGGGCTCCATCGCGATCGTGGCCGGGTTCCAGGGCGTCTCGCAGGACACCAAGGACATCACCACGCTCGGCCGCGGCGGCTCCGACACCACGGCGGTCGCGCTCGCGGCGGCGCTGAACGCCGACGTCTGCGAGATCTACACCGACGTGGACGGCATCTTCACCGCCGACCCGCGCATCGTCCCGACCGCGCGCAAGATCCCGGAGATCTCCTACGAGGAGATGCTGGAGATGGCCGCGTGCGGGGCCAAGGTCCTGCACCTGCGCTGCGTCGAGTACGCCCGCCGCTACGACATGCCCATCCACGTGCGCAGCTCCTTCAGCCAGAAGACCGGCACGTGGGTCGGCAACCGCCCCAACCCGAACACCGCCCCCGAGACCGCAGCGAAGGACAGTGAAGTGGAGCAGCCGATCATCTCCGGTGTCGCGCACGACCGCAGCGAAGCCAAGATCACGGTTGTCGGCGTGCCCGACAAGGTCGGCGAGGCGGCGAACATCTTCAAGACGCTGGCCGACGCCGCCGTCAACATCGACATGATCGTGCAGAACGTCTCCGCCGCGACGACGGGCCGCACGGACATCTCCTTCACGCTCCCCACGACCGACGCGCAGAACGCCCTCTCGTCCCTGAAGAAGATCCAGGACCGCGTGGGCTTCGAGTCGCTGCTGTTCGACGACCAGATCGGCAAGGTCTCGCTGATCGGCGCGGGCATGCGGTCCCACCCCGGGGTTTCGGCGACCTTCTTCGGCGCGCTGGCCGAAGCGGGTGTCAACATCGAGATGATCTCCACCTCGGAGATCCGCATCTCGGTGATCGTTGGTCAGAACGAGGTGGACGCGGCCGTCACCGCCGCCCACCGCGCCTTCAACCTGGACGCGGACCAGGTCGAGGCCGTGGTCTACGGAGGTACCGGACGATGAGCGCCCGCAAGCCGACCCTCGCGGTCGTAGGAGCCACCGGGGCCGTCGGCTCCGTCATGCTCGACATCCTGTCGAACCGCCCCGACGTGTACGGCGAGATCCGCCTGGTCGCCTCGGCCCGGTCCGCCGGCAAGGTGCTGCGCGTGCGCGGCGAGGACGTCGTCGTTCAGGCGCTGACCCCCGAGGTCTTCGACGGGGTGGACGTCGCCATGTTCGACGTGCCCGACGAGGTGTCCGCCGAGTGGGCCCCCATCGCCGCCGCCCGCGGCGCGGTGGCCGTGGACAACTCCGGCGCGTTCCGCATGGACCCCGACGTGCCGCTCGTGGTGCCCGAGTGCAACCCCGAGCAGGTCCGCAACCGGCCCAAGGGCATCATCGCCAACCCCAACTGCACCACGCTCACGATGATGGCGGCCATGGGCTCGCTGCACCGTGAGTACGGCCTGCGCGCGCTGGTCGTGGCGTCGTACCAGGCGGTCTCCGGCGCGGGCGCCGCGGGGATCGACCGGCTGTACGACGAGGTCGCGGCCGTCGCGGGCGACCGCACCATCGGCCAGACCGCGGGCGACGTGCGCAAGGCGGTCGGCTTCGACGGGGCGGACTCCCCGTTCCCGGCGCCGATGGCGTTCAACGTCGTGCCGTGGGCGGGCTCGCTCAAGGAGGACGGCTGGGCGTCCGAGGAGCTCAAGGTCCGCAACGAGTCCCGCAAGATCCTCGGCATCCCGGACCTCAAGGTCTCCGCGACCTGCGTGCGCGTGCCGGTGATCACCACGCACTCGCTCGCGGTCCACGCCACCTTCGACAGGCCGGTGACGGTCGAGGGCGCCCGCGCCCTCCTGGAGGCCGCCCCGACGGTCGTGGTCATGGACGACCCGGCCAACGGCGTCTTCCCCACCCCGGCCGACGTCGTGGGCACCGACCCGACCTATGTGGGCCGCATCCGTCAGGCCCTGGACTTCCCCAACACCCTGGAGCTGTTCGCGGTAGGCGACAACCTCCGCAAGGGCGCCGCCCTCAACACCGCCGAGATCGCGGAACTGGTCGCGGCGGAACTCACCGCCTGACCTGGAAGACCACGGAAACGGCGCGGGGCCACCCCCCGCGCCGTTTCCCTTTCCCGGGTTTCTTCTCCCGGCCCTTTCCGCGCGGTGGGCCGTACGGCCGGCGCGGAACCGTCCGCCGGCGCGGAACTGTCGGCCGGCGCGGAACTGTCGGCCGGCGCGGGCCGTACGGCCGTGCGGGCCGTACCCGGCGGGCGTCCTGGGCGGGGCGGGAAAAGGGTTCGCGGGGGTGGGAGGGGCGTGAGTATCGTCGCGGTATGACCTTCTTCTTCCTGCGTTAGCGGCCGCCGGCGAGACGAGGAGATCCCGTCGCCGGCGAGGCGGGGCGGTGTCGGGCCGCCCCGGATCGCGACGTGGGAGAAGTTCGGCATGCGCTCTTGCGCTGACTTTCCGCGTCCCGGCGTCGTCTCCGTCCCGTGACGGGGGCGCGCCTCGTGGCGCGATGTGCACGTGGTCTTGAGACCGTTCTCGCCGAGGAGATCCTGCGGGCGGGGCACGGGCCGGTCGCCGGTATCGGGCATCGGGAGGTGCACTTCGACGGCGTCCCAGGGGCGGCGGAGCCCCGGACGGCGGACGATGTGTTCCTGCTGGTCGCGCGGGGTCCGGACGTCGGGCCCGGCCGGTCGGGTCTCGCGGCGCTCGCCCGCCTGGCCGGCGCGGTCGATCCCGCGCGGCTCGCGGGCACGACGCCGGCGGAGACCCTCGCGGCGGGCGGTCGCGGCGACCGGTCCGCGCACGGCCCGTCCTCGGGCGGCTCGTTCCCGGCCGGTTCGCCCGCGGGTGGCTCGCCGGCGCTGCCGTACGGCGGGAGCGGGGTCGAGGTGTCGGCGTCGTTCCTCGGGCGGCGCAACTTCAACCGGTACGACGCGGAGGACGCCGTGGGGGAGGCGCTGGCGCGGCGGCTGCGCCTGCCGTACCACTCCCGGCGAAACGGGTCCGCGCCTCCCGCGGGCTACGGGGGGTGGCGGCTCACGCTCGACGGCGAGCACGCGACGCTCATGCTCCGCCTCGGCGACCGCCCCCTGCACCGGCGCGGCTACAAGACCGAGACCGTCCCCGGCACCCTCCACCCGCCGGTCGCCGCCGCGATGGCGATCCTGGCGGACATACGCCCCGGCCAGCGCGTCCTGGACCCCTGCTGCGGCGCCGCCACCCTCCTGATCGAGGCCCACGCCCTCCAGCCCCAGGCCATGTACCAGGGCGTGGACGCCGCCCCCGCGGCCCTGGCCGCCGCCCGGGCCAACATCGCCCGCGCCGGGATCGGAAGCGCCGGGATCCACGTGCGCCGTGGCGACGCCGCCGCCCTCCCCCTGGGCGACGCCACCGTGGACCGGGTGATCGCCAATCCTCCCTGGGGGGCCCAGGTGACCCCTCTGGGCCGCCTGGCCGCCCGCCCCGGCGCCTGGTGGCGAGAACTGACCCGAGTCCTCGGATCCGACGGCACGGCCACGGTGATCATCCCTGACCCCTCCGTCCTGGCCACGGCCATCCACCACGACCTGATCCCCACCCAGATCCGGCAGATCCACGTCTCGGGAGCCCGCCCCTACCTGGTCCGCCTGACCCCATCCCCCTGAACCCGGCCCGCCCGGCGGAGGACTCTCGCCCCCTCCGGCCCCCGCCCGCGTCGGCCCTGACGCGCACGGTCTCACACGAGGGATCCGGAGGGGTGGTTCTGGGGGCCTCCGCGTGGGTGGGGAGGGGTTTCGGGTGGGTCGGGGGGCGGGGGTTCAGGGCTGGCGTGACCCCGGGGCGCGGGGAAGTCGTACAGTGACGTGCGTGGAGCCGACGACGCGGACCGCCAAGTCCGAGCACACCCGGGAGCTGATCGTCGAGACGGCGCTGCGGTTGTTCCGGGAGCGGGGATTCGAGGCGACCACGATGCGGGCGATCGCGGCCGAGGCCGGGGTTTCCGTGGGGAACGCCTACTACTACTTCGCCTCGAAAGAGCAGTTGATCCAGGCTTACTACGAACGGTCGCAGGCGGAGCACGAGGCGGCCTGCGAGCGGATCCTGGCGGAGGAGCGGGACTTCGGGGCGCGGCTGCGCGGCGTGCTGCGGGCCTGGGTCGAGGTGTCCGAGCCGTACCACGCGTTCGCCGTGAAGTTCTTCAAGCACGCGGCCGAACCCGACAACCCGCTCAGCCCGTTCAGCGCGGAGTCGTCGCCGGCGCGCGACCGGGCGATCGGCATCTACCGCGAGGTCGTCGAGGGCGCGGACATCCGCGTCGACCCCGAGCTCCGCGCCGAGCTCCCCGAACTCCTCTGGCTCGCCTCCATGGGCGTCGTCCTCTACTGGGTGCACGACTCCTCGCCGGGCTGCGAGCGCACGTACCGCCTGATCGACCTCTCCGTCCCCCTCATCGAGCGCCTCGTCGCGGTCTCCTGGCTGCCCGGCATGCGCGGCATCGCCCGCGACTTCATCGCCGCCGTCCACGAGCTCCGCGCCTGACCCGCCCTCACCCCGTACGGCCCCCGGCAGGCCGTACGGCTCGCGCCAGGCCGTACGGCTCCCGGCAGGTCGTACGGCTTCCGGCAGGCCGTGCGGCTCGCGCCAGGCCGTACGGCGATCGCGCGGGCGTGTCAGCCGGGGGTGGCGTGCGCGGACCGCCAGGAGTCCGTGGCCACCCCGGCCATGATCACCGAGACGACGTCCTCGGCGAGGCCGGGGGTGATCGGCAGGTGCCCGAACAGGACGCGGAAGTACGTCGTGGATCCGAGCATGTCGAGCAGCAGGTCGATGTCGGCGTCCGGGCGGATGTCCCCGCGCTCGATCCCCCGGCGCAGCGCCTTCGCCGTGGTGGCGCGGCGCGGGTGGAAGTAGGCGTCGAGGAACTCCCTCTCCAGTTCGGGGTCGTCCGCCAGGTCGGCGACGAGGGCGGGGAGGGCGCGGCGGCCGATGGTCGTGGTGAAGGCGTGGCTGAGGGTCCCGATGCCGGCGATGAGGTCGCAGTGGGTGCAGCCGGTGTCGGGGGTGGGCGCGGTGCCGATCGCGCGGCCCAGGGCCTCGACCACGAGGTGCTGGCGGGAGCGCCAGCGGCGGCGGATCGCGGGCTTGCTGGTCCCGGCGCGGGCGGCGGCCGCCTCCATCGTGAGCCCGCCATAGCCCGACTCGTTGAGGATCTCGATCACGGCGTCGAGCACGGCGGCGTCGATCCGGGCGTCGCGGGGCCTGCCGGAGGCGGGCCGGGCGCCGCCTCCGCTTGTGGGACTGGCCATGGGACCAGTGTATCTATTATGTTCCGTTCCGGATCGGAACATAATAGGAGTGATCATGATGTCGCACGGTTCCACCGGCCCGGCCCCCGCTCCCGGCGCCTCGCCCGCCTCAGGCGGGGTGTTCGGGCCCGCTCACCGGACGCTCAGCCTGGGCATCCTGCTCTCGGTCGGCATGGTCGCGTTCGAATCGCTCGGGGTCGCCACCGTCCTGCCCGGGGTCGCCGGCGACCTGCACGGGCTCGACGCGTACGGCTGGGGCCTGTCCGCCCTGATGCTCGCCAACATCGTCGGCACGGTGCTCGCCGGGCGCGCCGCCGACCGGGGCGGCCCCCGGCGTCCCATGGCGCTCGGCGTGCTCGCCTTCACCGCCGGGTGCGCGATCGCGGGCGCGGCGCCCACGTGGCCGCTGTTCCTCGCCGGGCGCTTCGCGCAGGGCCTCGGCGTCGGAGCGGTGATGGCCATGGCGTACACGGTGATCGGGCTGGCCTATCCGGAGCGGCTGCGGGCACGCATGTACGCGCTGCTGTCCTCGGCGTGGACCGTTCCCTCGCTCGTCGGCCCGGCCGTCGCGGGAGTCCTCGCCGCCGCCGTCTCCTGGCGCGCGGTGTTCCTGCTCATGCCGCCGATCGCCGCGGTGGCCGCCGTTCTCGCCCTGCCTCCGCTGGGCGGGCTCCGCGGGGCCCCGGCCGAGGACGGGGCGCCCGGCGTCCCCTGGTGGCGGCGCCCGCTGCCCGCCGCCGTCCTGCTCACCGCGGGCACCGCCGTACTGCTCCAGGCGCTGCTGCTGCCGGACCCGCTCGCGCTCCTCGCGCTGGCCGCCGCCGGGCTCGTGCTCACCGTGCCGGCGCTGCGCTGGGTCACCCCGCGGGGCACGCTCACCGCCCGCCGCGGGCTCGGCGCCGGCGTCGTCGTGCGGGCCCTGCTCTGCGGGGTCTACTTCGGCAGCGAGGCGTTCCTCCCGCTCGGGCTCCAGGAGGTGCGCGGGGTCGGCGCCGGGCTCGCCGGGCTCGGCCTCTCGGCGGGCGCGCTCACGTGGGTCGCCGGGTCCGCCCTCCAGGCACGGCGGGACGCGCGCGGCGCCGGCCGGGTCGCGGCGACCGCGGCGGGCTTCGCCGTACTGCTCGCCGGGGTCGTGCTGATCGCCCTGGCCGTCCTGGTCACGGCGGTGCCGGCGTGGGTCGCCGTCCTCGGCTGGGCGGTCGGCGGCCTCGGCATGGGCGTGGCCTTCAACGCCTCCACCACCGAGTCGCTCCGCCACGCCGTACGCCAGGGGGAGGCGAGCGCGGCGCTCCAGCTCGCCCAGACCTTCGCCACCGCCGTGGTAGCCGGGATCGGAGGTGCCGCCATCGCCGTCGCCCGCGGCCACGGCGGCTCGCTGTCCGCCGCGCTCCTCGGCGTGTTCGCGCTGACCGCCGTCCTCGCCGTGGCGGGGGCGCTCCTCGCCCCGCGTCTCGCGCCGCTTGCCGGGGGCGAGTCGCCGTACTCGGCGGTAACGAAGGGTTGACGGGGACCCACGGGGATGCGCGAAGCTTGCGCGGTAGCCGAGAACGCGGAGGATCCACGTGGGCGTGCGCTGGGGTTTGACGATTCCGCTCAACGACCTGTCGCTGCCGGAGCACCGGGAGCTGGTGCGGGAGCTGCCGGAGCTGGGGTACTCCGACGTGTGGTCGGCGGAGGTGAACGGGGCCGACGGGTTCGTGCCGCTGGCGCTGGCCGCCGAGTGGGCGCCGGGCATGCGGCTGGGCAGCGCCGTCGTGCCCGTGTACACCCGGGGCCCGGCGCTGCTGGCGCAGTCGGCGGCGACGCTGGCCGAGCTCGCGCCCGGCCGGTTCGTGCTGGGGATCGGGTCGTCGTCGCCGGCGATCGTCGAACGCTGGAACGGCGGGGAGTTCGCCAAGCCGTACCAGCGGACGCGGGACACGCTGCGCTTCCTGCGGCGGGCGCTGAGCGGGGAGAAGGTCAGCGAGGAGTACGAGACCTTCACCGTCAAGGGCTTCCGGCTGGAGCGGCCGCCCGCCGAGCCGCCGCGCATCGTGCTGGCGGCGCTGCGGCCGGGCATGCTGCGGCTGGCGGCGGCCGAGGCGGACGGCGCGATCACGAACTGGGTCGCCCCCGAGGACGTGCCGAAGGTGCGCGCCGAGGTGGGGCCGGACACCGAGCTGATCGCGCGGGTGTTCGTGTGCGTGAACCCGGACGCGGGCGAGGCGCGGCGGCTCGGGCGGTGGCTGATCGCCAGCTACCTGACGGTCCCGGCCTACCGGGCGTTCCACGACTGGCTGGGGCGCGGGGACGCCCTCGCGCCGATGCACGAGGCGTGGGCCGCCGGGGACCGGGCGGGCGCGATGGCCGCGATCCCCGACGAGGTGGTGGACGCGCTGATCGTGCACGGCGACGCCGACGCCTGCCGCGCCCGCCTCCAGGCGTACGCCGACAACGGGCTGGACACTCCCGTGGTGGCCGTTCTCCCCGGATCCGCACCCGGTTCCGAGGTCGTCCGGCGTCTTGTTCCCAAGAGCGGATAACCTCGGCTGAGTGAGGAATGCCCGGCTATGAGAGCACGCTGCCTGACCGCGGTCCTGGCGGGTGTCGTGCTCATGCTGGGCGCCTGCTCCTCCCCGGGGCCGTCACGGACCAAGTCCCAGGACGTCGCGCCCGGCCCGGCGCCGGCCGCCGCGCCCCGCGGGGGCAGCCCCGGCTGCGGCAAGCCCCTTCCGCCGACCACCGAGGTCAGCGCCGACCGGGACGGCGTACGCCTGCGGTACCGGCTGAACGTCCCGCGCGGGTTCACCAACGCGACCCCCGCGCCGGTCGTGCTCAACTTCCACGGGCTCGGCTCGAACGCGTTCATGCAGGACGTGTACTCCCGGCTGCCGCTGGTCGGCGGGGAGCGCGGCTTCATCGTGGTCACCCCGTCCAGCAGCACCGGGCTGCCCGGCTGGGTCCTGCCCGGCCTCAAGGGCGAGGACGTCGCGGACGACGGGGCCGAGGTCAAGGCCGCCGGGCTGCTGCTCGACCACCTGGAGGCGACGCTGTGCGTGGACTCCGGGCGGGAGTTCGCCACCGGCATGTCCAACGGCGCGGGGATGGCCTCGGCCCTGGTCTGCGGCCTGCGCGGCCGGCTGGCGGCGGTCGCGCCGGTCAGCGGCGTCAACATCGCCGAGCCCTGCCCGAACCCGCGGCCCACCTCGATCGTGGCCTTCCACGGCACGGGCGACCAGGTGATCCCGTACGACGGCGGTCCCGTCTCCGTGCGCGCCAACTACAGCGGCGTGGCCACCCCGGACTGGCTCCGCGACCTGCGCCTGCCGTCCGTCGTGGACACCATGGACCGCTGGGCCCGCTCGCTGGGCTGCGGCCGCCCCGTCCAGGTCCGCGTGGCCAAGGACATCCGCCTGCGCCGCTACCCCGGCTGCCGCGACGGCGCCACGGTCTCCCTCTACACGGTCCGCGGCGGCGGCCACACCTGGCCCGGCTCCCTGCCGTTCAGCCGCGCCACGACGACGTCCATCGACGCCACCGACGTCATGCTCACCGCCTTCGAGAAGGCCTCCTGACGGTGCCCGAGGAGGCCCTCCCGGCGGTCGGCGACGTCAGGACGAGGCGGCGGCCTCGGCGATGACCCCGTCCACCTCGGCGCGGCGGGTGGCGAGTTCCGCCTCGTACCTCTGGCGGTCGTAGTCCTCGGCTATCTCCTCGTCCTGGCGCATGAGGGCGACGAGGTCGCCGCGGGCCGCGTCGAGGACGCCCATGTCGTCGTACGCCGCCTGGACCTTCTCGCTCCAGAGGCCCACATCACGGACGCAGGGGACGATGCGGCTGAACAGCAGCGACTGGTACGTCTTGAACATCACCGAGTTGTCGACGTACTCCAGGCACTCGTCCATGGGCAGGCCGAGGCGCTCGAAGACCTCGATGCCGCGGAAGCGGTCGCGCATCAGGTGGCAGCCCTCGATGACGAACTCCTCGCGCTCCTTCCGTTCGGCGTCGGTGAGCTGCGCGTAGTAGTCCTTCAGCGCCAGCCGGCCGAACGCGACGTGCCGTGCCTCGTCCTGCATGACGTACGCCAGGAGCTGCTTGACCAGCGGGTTCGTCGCCATGTCGCGGTACAGCCCGAACGCGGCGAGCGCCAGCCCCTCGATGAGGACCTGCATGCCGAGGTACGGGAGGTCCCAGCGGCCGTCGGTCAGCGACTCCTGGAGCAGCTTGGCCAGGTCCTTGTTGATCGGGTAGTACGTCCCGATCTTCTCCTTCACGAACCGGTCGTACAGCTCGACGTGCCGCGCCTCGTCCATGACCTGGGTGGCCGCGTAGAACTTGGAGTCCAGGTCCGGCACGGTCTCGACGATGCGCGCGGCGACGGTCAGCGCCCCCTGCTCGCCGTGCAGGAACTGGCTGAACAGCCACGATCCCTGGTGCAACCCGAACTCGTCCCGCTCCTTCTGCGTCATCCGGTCCCAGACGCGCGAGCCGTGCAGCGGGTTGAACTCCTCGGGCAGCCCGACCACGTTGGTCGGCACCACCTCAAGGTCCCAGTCGATGCGCTTCTGCGCGTCCCACTGCTTGTCCTTGCCCTTCTGGTACAGGTCGAGCAGCCGCTGCCGCCCGTCGTCGTACTCCCAGGTGAATCGGGCCGACCCCGCCATCGGCACGTCCCACGTGCCGGGTTCGACAGGCGACACATAGCGGTCATACGTGGACACCGGGCCTCCTCCGACCGAGCGCTTGCCCAACGCTTTACATTCAGGTCTAACACGTAAACCCGCTCCGGTCGAGGTTCCGGGGTTGCGTGATCATCTATCACCTGTCAGAGTGATCTAACAGGTGAAACCAGCCCCTATCGAGGACGGCATGTCAGCCAGTGAAGACCTGCTCCAACTGCTCACCGCGCTCGGGCATCCGGTGCGGCTGCGCGTCCTCGCCGAGCTCGCCGAGGGGCGGGTGCACGTCAGCGAGCTCGCCCGCCGCGCCGGCGTGTCCCGCCCGCTGCTCTACATGCACCTCGAACGGCTGGAGGCGGCGAGGCTGGTCGAGGGGCGGCTGGAGCTGTCCGACGACGGCAAGGCGATGAAGTACATCGAGCTCCTGCCCTTCGACCTCAGGCTGACGATCGACACCGTCCTCGCGGCGCTGCGCGCGGACGATCAGGAAGGACCCACGGACGTGCAGGAGACCCCCCGATGACCGACCTCAACTCCATCGTGATCCCCATCGCGGTCATGCTGATCCTGTTCGGGGCCATCTCGGCGTGCGTGGCCTTCTACTTCCGCTTCGAGCGCCGCCGCGCCGAACTCCTCACGGCCGAGATGGCCGGGTACCGCGAGCTGGCCGAGCGGGCGCTGGCGCAGCAGGAGGAGTCGCGGGCGCGCATCGCCGAGCTGACCGGCAAGGTCGCGGAGGTGGAGCGGATCCTGCGCAGCGTCGGCTGAGCCGGCCGACCCCATGAGACGTGGTCCGGGAGCGAGCGGCAACTCGCCCCCGGACAGCGGAAACAGCACGACCACGCCAGAGCGGCGTGCCTTCACGCGTACGTGCTTCCACAGAAAGGAGAGCAGCTCATGCTGCTCCGACGCAAACCGTTCCGGTGGGGCGCCCTGACCTGCGCACTCACCGCCGCCCTCCTCCCGTCCGCGGCCCTGGCCGCCCCCATATCCGCATCCACCCCCGCCTCCATCTCCGCATCCGCCTCCGCCTCCGCCTCCGCCCCCGCCTCCGCTGACGCCGTACGGCTCGCGCCCGCCGCCGCCGATGCCGTACGGCCCGCGCGGGAGCCGGCGGACGCCGTACGGACCACGCGGGAGGGCCTGCGGGATCCGGCCGCGACGGCGCGGGCGTTCGCCGACGATCTCGTGCCCGGGCTGCTCAGGGAGCACCAGGTCCCGGGCGCGGCGGTCACCGTGGTGGCGGGCGGGCGGCGGGTGCTCGCCCAGGGGTACGGCGTGGCCGAGGTCGAGACGGGCCGCCGCGTGGACCCGGCGGGGACGGTGTTCGCCCCGGCGTCCATCGCGAAGCTGATCACCGCCACCGCCGTGATGCAGCTCGTCGAGCGGGGCCGCATCGACCTCGACGAGGACGTCAACGAGTACCTCACCAAGTTCAAGATCGACGATGCCTTTCCGGGCCGGCCGGTCACCGCGCACCACCTGCTCACCCACTCGGCGGGCTTTCGCGGCGGCGACTTCGGGACCGGCGCCGCGACCCCGGAGCAGGTTCACGACCTGGGCGAACACCTCGCGGACCACCAGCCGGACCGGGTCCGCCCGCCCGGCACCCGGGCCGTGTACTCCAACTACGGCATGGGCCTGGCCGGATACCTGGTCGAGGTGCGCTCGGGCATGCCCTTCCACAGGTACGTCGAGGAGAACATCTTCCGCCCGCTCGGCATGACGCGCTCCACGATGGCCCAGCCGGAGCCCGCGGCGATCGCGGCCGCCCTGGCCCCGGGCTACCGCCTCGCGGACGGCCGCCAGGTCCGGGCCGAGGGCGCGAAGTACGGCCACATGCCGCCGCACGGCGCCGGATTCCGCTCCACCGCGACCGACATGGCCGCGTTCATGCTGGCCCACCTCGACGGCGGCGGGAAGATCCTCAGGCCGGAGAGCGTGCGGCTGATGCAGAGCCGGCGTTTCGGCAACGCCGAGGGCACGTCCGGCATGGGCTACGGCTTCCAGGAGTACACGCGCGGCGGCACCCGTCTCCTGGTCCACCGCGCCAACATCCCCGGCTACTTCGCGATCATGGCGCTGATCCCCGAGCTGCGCGTCGGCGTCTACGCCTCCTTCAACGGCAGCGGCAAGGGCGGCCCCGACTCCGCCTGGAAGCTGGTCGCCGCCTTCGCCGACGCCTTCACCGCGCGGCCCACCGCCACCCCGGCGACCACGACCCCGGCGGCCACGACCCCGGCGGCCACGACCCCGGCGGCCACGACCCCGGCGGCCGCGCACGCGACGACCGCCGGGATGCCCGACATCTCCACCTACGCCGGGACCTACCGCCCGGTCCTCGCCTCCGACATGACCGACGTCGGCAAGGTCAGCGCCCTCATGAACGTCGCGACCGTCACCGCCGGCCCCGACGGCATCCTCACCACCACCGGCGCCGTCGCCCTCGGCCCCGCCGAGACCCGCCAGTGGGTCCAGACCGCCCCCGGCCTCTTCCGCGAGAAGAACGGCCACCGCGTGATCCGCTTCGGCCCCGGCGGCCTCCTCGCCACCGAGAACCCCGCCGGCCCGCTGGAGCGCCTGTCCTGGTACCAGTCCCCGTCCCTCCACCTCGGCACCCTCGGCGTCACCGTCACGTTCCTGCTGCTGTCCGCGCTGGCCTGGCCCGTCGTCGCCGCCGTACGGCGGGCGCGCCGCCGTACCGGGCGGACGGCGGGGGCGGCGGGAGCGCCGCGGAAGGCACCCGGATTCGCCGGCCTCGCCGGTTGGCTCACGGCGGCGCTGGTCACGGCGTCGGCCGGATCACTGGTGATGATGTTCGCGAACTTCGAGGGCAACCAGGCGAAGTTCTTCACCGGCGGCTCCCCGCTGTTCACGGCCATCACCACGCTCCCCGTGATCGCGCTGGTCGCGACCGCCCTCACGCTGGTCACGACCGTTCTCGCCGGGGCCAGGCGCTGGTGGAGCCCGCTCGGCCGGGCGCATCACAGCCTCGTCGCGCTCGCCGCCGTCGCCTACCTGCTCGTGGCGCTGGAGTACAACGTGCTCGCCTGACCCGCCCCGCGGGCCCTTTACAGCCGTTCTCCGAACGAGGTTCGATGCCCGGTATGGACGACGCGATCGCACTCGCCGACCTTGTCCGTACCGGGCAGGCCACTCCCCGGGAACTGGTGGAGGCGGCCATCGGGCGGATCGAGGCGCTGGACGGGGGGATCAACGCCGTCGTCCACCGCCGGTTCGAGCGGGCGCTCGACGAGGCCGACGCGCTCCCTGACGACCCCGCGATGCCGTTCCGCGGCGTTCCGATCCTGCTCAAGGACCTCGGGTGGAACAGCGAGGGCGATCCGTGCGCGTCGGGGACCCGCGTCCTGGCCAAGTACCGGGCCCAGGGCGACGACCACGGAGTACGGCGGCTGCGGCGGGCGGGCTTCGTCGTCCTCGGGCGCACGAACACCCCCGAGCTGGGGACCACGATCACCACCGAGCCGGTGTCCACCGGGCCCACCCGGCACCCGCGCGACCCCGCCTACTCGGCCGGCGGATCCAGCGGCGGATCGGCGGCGGCCGTGGCGGCGGGCATGGTCCCGCTGGCGACCGCGAGCGACGGCGGCGGCTCGATCCGCATCCCCGCGAGCGTCTGCGGCCTGGTCGGGCTCAAGCCGTCCCGGGGACGCGTCAGCCCGGGCCCGCGCGTCTCGGAGGGCTGGGGCGGCTTCTCCGTCCCCGGCGTGCTCACCAGGAGCGTGCGCGACACGGCCGCCCTGCTGGAGCTGCTCTCCGGCCGTGAGCCCGGCGACCCGTACGACGCGCCGCCGCTGCGGCCCGTGCCCCCGGAGCCGGGCGTGCTCCGCGTCGGGTACCTCGCGCGGGACCCGCGGGACGGCGTGCCCGGGGACCCCGACTGCGCCGCCGCGGTCGAGAACGCCGCACGGCTCCTGGCCGGGCTCGGGCACGAGGTCGCCCCCGGCTACCCCTACCAGCTCGGCGACCACGGCTTCGCCGGGCACTACGGCGTGATCGTCAGCTCCCACGTCGCCGCCGAGGTCGAGCACATGGGGCGGATGCGCGGCCGTCCCGTCGAGCCCGGCGAGCTGGAGCCCCGCAACCAGATCATGGCGGCGGCCGGGAAGAAGTCGGGCGCGACCCGCTACATCGCCAGTCTGCAGTGGCTGAACGACTTCCGGGTGTACCTGGCCGAGTGGTGGAAGCGGCACGACCTCCTCCTCACCCCGGCGATGGGCGTCGCGCCGTTCCCCCTCGGCTGGATCCCCGCCGACGACTTCACCACGGCGATGGACCGCACCGGCCGCGCCATCGCCTTCACCTCGCCGTTCAACGCCACCGGCCAGCCGGCGATCTCCCTCCCGCTCCACCGGACCGCCGCCGGGCTGCCGGTGGGCGTGCAGCTCGTCGCCGCGTACGGCAGGGAGGACCTCCTCCTGTCGGTCGCGGCCCAGCTCGAACCCCACTTCACGCCGCTGCCCGAACCGGGAACCCCGCCGGGCCGATCACGGTAGGAAGGGCATGAGACGATCGGCGCCGGCCGCGTGCCTGCTCCTGTCCTTGCTGGCCGCCTGCACCTCCCCGGGCGCGTCCCCGCCGGACCCGCCGGGCTCCCCCTCCGGTACGGCGGCGCGGGCCGCGGCCGGGACTCCCTCGCCGGGCCCCACGGCGGGCGGCGCGGGAAGGAGCGGCGGCACGTGGGGAGACACGTGGGGTGGCACGTGGGGGGACACGCAGGGAGACACGTGGGGCGGCACGTGGAGCGGGGCGTGGGGAGACACCGGCCCGGAGCCGCCTCCGCTGGGCGGCGACGAGCGGGACCTCGGCCTCACGCTCCTCCTCGGCTCGGACCCGCCGCGCTTCGTGGACGTGGACACCGGGCGCGGCCGGGCGGTGACCGGGCTTCCGCGCGGCGTGCGGGACTGGTACGTGTGGCGGGCCGGGGACCGGTTCGCGGTGACCCGGCTCACGAGCGAGACCGGCCCGCGGACCTACCTGCTCGACCGGCGCGGGCGCGCGAGCCGGTCGCCCTGGCGGGACTTCGGCGCCCCGTCGCTGGACGGGCGCGGGGTCTGGCAGCTCGAACGGCCGGGCGACGGCTCCCAGGAGGGCGTGGCCAGGGCCGGGGACCGGTGCGTCCTGCGCGAGGTGGACGCGCGGGGTCGCGACCGCCGCCCGCCCCGGCCCGCGCGCTGCGACCTGCGCGTCGGACCGGACACCGAGGCCGGGCTGATCACCACCGGGCCCGACGAGGCCACCCTGACCGACCGCTCGGGCCGGGTGCTCGTGCGGCAGCCCCGCATCGTGGCCGCCACCCGCGACCACGCGCTCACGTCGGACGTGGCGGGCGACGCGCCGTACGTCCTGTGGGACCTGCGCACCGGCGCGCGGGAGACCGTGCCGAGGCCGGCCACGCCGTACGAGCCGGGGGAGGGGGTGGTCTCGCCGGACGGGCGGTGGGTGCTGCTGGAGCACGGGCACCCGTCCTGGCGGGGCGGCCCGGCGCAGCTCCTGGACCTGTGGGCGCTGGACCTGCGCGAGCGGCGGTGGACGCGGCTGCCGTCGATGCCGGTCGTGGCCTCGCTGAAGCACACGGACCACAGGTGGCTGCCGGACGGGCGGCTGGTGATCGCCGGGGACTTCGAGCGCGTCGACCGGGCGGTGGCGGTGTGGCGGCCGGGCGAGCCGCGCCTCGCCGTACGGCGACTGCCAGGTCAAGAACGATTTACGAGTTTTGTCGTGTAGATCGGGAACCACCGAGGCCCCCTTGGCGTTCAACCAGATGTAAGCCGGGTATCCGGAGCACATGAAGGGACGCAAAGTGGGCAAGATCGGGCACGCGACCGCCGCAGGGACGGCGTACCGTGTCTACCGCAGCTCGAAGCGGCCGGGTGCGCCCGGGATCGGCGCCCGTTTCAAAGCGCTGCCCCGCATGCTCCGCGCCCGGAAGGCCGGGGTCTACCGCGGGCTGACCACGACGAAGCTGGGGCTGATGATCCTCGCCCTGGTCTACATCGTGTCTCCCGTGGACGCTCTGCCCGAGTTCCTGCCGCTGCTGGGCGTCACCGACGACGTCGGAGTGTTCGCCTTCCTGGTGGCCGGGGTGCTCGGGGAGACCGAGAAGTACCTCGACTGGGAACGCAAGTCGATCCCCGGCGAAGTGATTCGCTGAGGACGCCACAGGCTCCGTGCGGGGAGGGAACACCGTGAGGGGTTGGGGGACTCTCCACGGTTGGGGGCCCCGCGCGGGACACGAAGAACCCCGGCTCACGCCGGGGTTCTTCGCATTTCCGGCCCTTTCCCGGGGCGCCCCCTCGGGGGCCGCCGCCGGGTGGCCGCTCAGGCGTCCTCAGACCCTCGGGGGCTCCGGGTCGCCGGGGCGGGGCATCTGGCCGGGCGGCGGCACCGGGCCCGGGCCGGGCGGCGGCACCGGCGGAGTGCCGGAGATGCCGGGCTCGGGGTAGACCGTCCCGGCCGTCGTGCCGGTGCCGGCCTCGTACGCGGTGCCCGTGCCGGCCGTGCCGGTCTCGTAGGAGCCGCGCTGGTGCCCGCCGGGGACGTCACCGCGCCACGCGCCGGTCTCGCCGCCGCGCCGCTCGATGAACTCCTTGAACCGTTCCAGGTCGCCCTTGACGCGGCGCCGCACGATCTGCAGCGCGTCGGCGGCCTTCTCCATGAAGCCCTCCGGGTCGTACTCCATCTGGAGCATGACGCGGGTGGTGTCCTCGTCGAGCCGGTGGAACGTCACGACGCCGGCGTGGTGCGGGGCCTCGACGGTGCGCCAGGCCACCCGCTCGTCGGGATGCTGCTCGGTGATCTCGGCCTCGAATTCGCGGCGCACGCCCGCGATCTCCGCGATCCAGGCGGTGCGGGTGTTGGTGATCTGCTTGACAGACTCCACACCCTCCATGAACTCAGGGAAGCTCTCGAACTGCGTCCACTGGTTGTAGGCCGTCCGAATGGGAACTCGCACGTCGACCGAGTGCTCGATCGTGCTCATGAGATTTTTCCCTCCTTTGACCTTTCCGTTGCGCGTCATCCCCTGCCCGATAAGGGCGACATCTCACGCCCGTTTCCCAAATCGGCGTCCTGCCTGCGGGGATGCCGGAGGCGGGAGCACGGGAACCGCCGCCTAGGCTTGGAAGCCGTGTACCGGTTCCTGCTGTCCCCCCGCTGGCTGGGGCTGCACGTCGTCGTGTTGCTGGTGATCCCGGCGTTCATCCTGCTCGGCAAGTGGCAGTACGGCCGTTTCGAGGAGCGCTCGGTCATCGCCGCGCGCGCCGAACGCAACCTGGCCGCCGCCGCCGTGCCGCTGGAGACCCTGAACGCGCCCGGCAGACCGGTGCCCGCCGAGCTGCGCCGCCGCGCGGTGACCGTCAGCGGGCGTTACGACACGGCACGTGAACTGGTCGTACGCCGCCGGACGCAGAACAGCCGCCTCGGCTTCTACGTGATCACGCCGCTGGTGTCGGGGGACCGCACGGTCATCGTGAACCGCGGATGGGTGCCCGCGGGCGCGACCGCGCTGGAGGCGCCGAAGGTGCCGCCGGCCCCGGCCGGGCAGGTCACCGTCACCGGCCGGCTCCAGCCGTCGGAGACGACCGCGAGCACCGGCATCAAGGACCGGGGCGGCACGCCCGCCGGCCAGGTGCTGCTCATCGACGTCCCGGCGCTGGCCAAGAGCCTGCCCGGGCAGGTCTACGGCGGATACGTCGAGCTGACGAAGCAGGAACCCGCGGGCGCCCCGGCGCCGGAGCCCGTGCCCCCGCCCGACGTGGGCGGTGGCGGCGGCCTCAACCTGGCGTACGCCGTGCAGTGGTGGGTCTTCGCGGTGATCGCCGTCGGCGGCTGGTTCTTCCTCGTCCGCCGCGAGGCCCGCGACCGCGCGTCCGGTCCCGATTCCTCGGCCACCGCCGGTCCCGCCGAGCCGGGCGAGGCGCCCCCGCACCCCGCCTGACCGGCCCGCCGCTGTCCGGCGGCCCGCCTGGCCGGGACTCACCGCCCGTTTCCCCGCGATCGCGACGCCCGGGGCCGCGGGGGCGTATCTTGACAAGTGAGGACAGAGGGCGGTGAGGGATCGTGGTGAAGAGGACACACACCGTGACCTGGCTCAAGGACGCCGGGGCCGAATACGCGGAGGTCCGCCTTGACGCCCGCCGCCTCACCGCGAGCGGCCTCGCGGTCGGCGCGGACCCCGAGCCCTACCGTCTCGACTACGAGCTGACCACGATCGACGGGTACGTCACGGACCGGCTCCTCGTCCGGGCGTCCGGCTCCGGCTGGCTGCGCACCCTCGACCTGTGCCGCGATCCCGACGGTTCCTGGTCCTGCACGGCGCACGCGTCCGGCACCCTGGACGGCCCGCCGCCCGGCGGCGACGTCACCACGCTGACCGGCGCGCTCGACTGCGACCTCGGGCTGTCCCCGCTCACGAACACGATGCCGGTCCTCCGCCACGAGCTCCTGACCTCCAAGCGCTCGATCGGCTTCACCATGGCCTGGGTCGCCGTGCCCCACCTGGCGGTCGTCCCGGCCACCCAGCGCTACGCCCACCTCGACACCAACCTGATCCGCTTCACCCAGGACGACTTCACCGCCGACATCGTCTTCGGCCCCGACGCCCTGGTCGCGGACTACCCCGGCATCGCCCGCCGCGCCTGAGCCCCCGGCCCGGCCCGGGCGTGGCCGCGGCCGAGACCTTGACCCGGCCTTGATCGCCCTCCCGGCCGGGGTTTGGTAGGCATGACGAGTGCGAGCAATGAGGAGCGCGATCGCGCTGGCCGCGGCCGTGCCGCTGGTGACGGCCTGTTCGGGGGGCGCGGCGAGCGGCGACCCGGTGCGCGGCGAGGGGTCCGTGTCCGCGCGCCCTTCCGGTACGGCGGCGCGCCCGCCTGCGGCCGGTACGGCGAGCGCGAGGCCGCGGGCGACGCCGAAGCCGCGGCGGGAGCGGCCCCGCGTGCCGCAGGGCATGACGGCGGGCTACGTCGTCTACGACCGCCCGAGCGGCCGGGTGGTGCTCCAGGGGAACGCCCGGCGGGCCTTCCGCTCCGCCTCCGTGGTCAAGATCCTCATCGCGCTCGACCACCTGGAGTCCAGGAAGCCCGGCGCGCCGATCCCGAAGGAGACGCGCGCCCTGCTGGAACCCATGCTCCGGGTCAGCGACGACCGGTCCGCGACGGCGCTGTGGCGGCGCGGCGGCCAGCGGCAGATCATCACGCGCACGGCCCGCCGCCTGGGCCTGCCCGGGACGCTCCCGCCGCCGGCGAGCAAGCCCGGGTTCTGGGGCTACACCACGATCACCGCCGCCGACATCGTCAAGACGTACCGCCACATCCTCGACAGGGCCCGCCCCGAGGTCCGCGACTTCATCCTCGGCAACCTCCGCAAGGCCGGGCAGTGCGGCACCGACGGCTTCGACCAGTACTTCGGCATCCCCCGCGCCGTCCCCCGGCCCTGGGCGATCAAGCAGGGCTGGTCCGGCCACGCCGCGAACCCGCCCCGCCCCTGCAAGGCCACCCGCGCGTCGGCGGTCCTCCCGGCCCGCGCGCGCACGTCGGCCGTCCCCGACCTCGGCCACCCCGTCCTCCACACCACCGGCGTCCTCGGCCCCGGAGACCGCCGCATCATGGTGATCCTCAGCACCTACCCCTCAGGCACCACCTGGGACGCCTCGGTGGCCCGCCTCACCCGTTTCACCCGAGCCCTCACCAAAGCGGCCGCCCCCTGACAATCCAGGGCGGCCGCTGAAGTCGGGTGTGGTCAGCCCCGCTTGTCGAGGTTGTCCCGCATCTCGATGACGATGGCGAGCGCCTGCGCCAGCATGTCTTTGAAGATCTCCATGTCCGCCTTGATGGCGTCCATGTGATCGCCGATCGTGTCCATGTGATCGTCAATGGCGTCCATGTGATCGCCGATCGTGTCCATGTGGCCGTGGATGGTCCGCACGTCGCCGTGGATGGTCCCTGTGTCCGCCTTCAAGGTCCGTGTGCTCTCGCCCGGACTGCCGAGCACCTCCCTGAAAGCCGCGAGATCACCACGTAGCCCCGTGATCTCGTCGTTCAGGTTGTCCGCGGCGTCGAGGGCCCTCTTGGTCGCTTCGAGTTGGTCGGCGCGGATCTGGATCAACTCGTTCTCCACCACAGTGGCATAACGCAGAGCGGCGTCGAAGCTGCTCACCTGGTCTCCTCCTCGCCTTCCGCAGCAAGGGCCGGGGACGGTCCCGGCCGGGACTCCCTTTGAGTAAAATCGGCCGCCGCCGTTGATCGAGCCTGTTTCCGCTATGTCCGAAATGAGGAGTTACCAAGCAAGGGCTTGATTGGATCGGGTGGGCGTGACACGCTCCTCGTATTCCTAATAGGAATACGAGGAGCCGCGTGTGAAGTTCTCGATGATCTTTGAGGCGCAGCTCGCCGACCCGAGCCCGCGGCATGAGCGGGCGGTGCTGCGGGACTGCGTGGAGCAGGCGGTCCACGCCGAGGAGATGGGGTTCGACCGTGTGTGGGCGGTGGAGCACCACGCGCTGAAGTGGTACGCCCACATGAGCGCGCCCGAGGTCTTCCTGTCGTACGTCGCGGCCAAGACCTCGCGGATCCGGCTGGGGCACGGGGTGGTGTGCCTGCCGTTCGGGTTCAACCACCCGGTGCGGGTGGCGGAGCGGGCGGCGATGCTGGACGTGCTCAGCGGCGGGCGGCTGGACCTGGGCGCGGGGCGCGGCGGGACGCGGCAGGAGACCGGCCTGTGCGGCGTGGATCCGGCGAACACCTACGCGGAACTGGACGAGTCGCTGCGGATCATCGCGAAGGCGTGGGAGCACGACGAGCTGGAGTGGCACGGGCCGCTGCTGGACATCGAGCCGCATCCGATCCTGCCCCGGCCGGTGCAGGCCCCGCACCCGCCGCTCTTCCTGGCCTGCTCGAAGCGGGACACGCTGACGCTGGCGGCGGAGTACGGCGTGGGCGCGCTCGTGCTGGGGTTCGCCGGACCCGACGAGGTCAGGGAGATGAGGGCCTTCTACGACGCGGCGATCCGGAACCGCTCCGGGACGAAGCTGGTCTCCTCGGTGACCAACGACCACTTCTCGGCGCTCTGCCCGACGATCGTGCTGGACGACCGCGACAAGGCCGTGCAGGTCGGAGCGCGGGGACAGCGGTTCTTCGCCCAGTCCATCGCGCACTGGTACGGCTCGGCCCCGCCGCCCGACGAGGCCGTGGACACCGGGCGGGACGAGGTGGAGGCCATCCGGGAGGCCGGCGAGCAGCAGGTGGCCTACCTGCACGAGGCGAAGATCCCGGTCAGCCCGAACGCGACGGCGACGTTTCACGTGAAACATGCGTACGGCGACGCGGCCGACGCGATCGCGTATGTGGAGCGGCTGATCGACGCCGGCGCCGACGAGATCATGTGCCTGATCCAGATGGGCACCGTGCCCCAGGAGGTCTGCATGGAGACCATCCGGCAGTGGGGCGAGAACGTCATCCCCCACTTCAGAGGGTGATCCGCATGGACCCGCAGACCCGGGCGATCATCGATGTGATCAGCGACTTCTTCCCCAAGGTGGGCACCGAGGTGCTCGACGCCGCCGAGGCGCGGCGGATGCTCGCCGAGACCCCCGCCCTGGGCGAGCCGCCTCCGGTGGGCTCCGTGGAGGACCGGGTGATCGACGCGGCGGGCGCGGACCTGCCCGTGCGGATCTACCGGCCGAGGGGCGGGCGGGAGCCGTACCCCGTGGTGGTGTACTTCCACGGCGGCGGCATGGTGCTGGGCGGGCTCGACTCGCACGCCGGGGTGTGCCGCCAGCTCGCCGAGGGGTCCGGGGCCATCGTGATCGCGGTGGACTACCGGCTCGCGCCCGAGCATCCGTACCCGATCCCGCAGGAGGACGCCTACGCCGCGACCGCCTGGGCGCACCGGCACGCGGCCGGGCTGGGCGGGGACCCGGAGAGGCTCGCGGTGGCCGGGGACAGCGCGGGCGCCAACCTCGCCGCGTGCGTCTGCCTCGCCGCGCGCGACCGGGGCGGGCCGCCGCTGCGGTTCCAGCTCCTCGTCTACCCCATGCTCGACCCGGCGCAGGACACCCCGTCGTACGGCGAGAACGCGGAGGGGTACTTCCTCACGGCGGCCCACATGCGGTGGTACTGGGACAACTACCTGGGCGGCAAGCCGTACGACTCGCCCCTGGACGCGAACCTGGCCGGGCTGCCGCCCGCGCTGGTGATGACGGCCGAGCACGACCCGCTGCGCGACGAGGGCGAGACCTACGCCGTACGGCTGCGCGAGGCGGGCGTGAGCGTGACCGCGACCCGGTACGACGGGCTGTTCCACGGCTTCTTCGGGATGGGGGCGATCCTGCCCGCCGCCCGGCGCGCGACCGACGAGGCCTGCGCCGCGCTGCGCGCCGCCCTGTCCGCCAGTGCCGACACCGCCGACACCGCCGCCGCCGCCTCCGGGCCCGCCGGGGCAGGCGCCATCGACGCCGCCGACGCCGGCACTGCCGGGGCCGCCGCCGGGGCCGGGGCTGCCGATGCCGCCGGGGCCGACGCCGCCGGCTGACGTTCTCCGGCCGGGGGCGGCCCGCGCCCGCCATCGCGGCGCCGCCGCCGGCCGGTCACCGGATCCGCCGTCTCGGGGGCCGACACCGGAGGTGCCCGCATGAAGTTCGCGATCTTCCTCAACCCCCAGATCCCCGGCTCGGGCTTCAGCGCGTACGACAACGCGCGGTCCCGCCGCCCGATCGGCCGGGACACCGAGTCGTACCAGCGCCTCCTCACCGAGGTGCGCGAGATCGCGGTGCTCGCCGACCAGGCGGGCATCGACGCGATCATGGTGACCGAGCACCACTTCCACTCCGAGGGCCTGGAGTTCTCGGTCAACCCGCTCATGCTCCTGGCCGACCTGGCCGCGCGGACCGAGCGGATCCTGCTGGCGCCGCTGGGCATGGTGCTCCCGGCCTGGGACCCGATCCGGGCGGCGGAGGACGTGGCGCTGCTGGACCAGTTCTGCGAGGGGCGGCTGCGGCTGGGCGTGGCGCGCGGTTACCAGAACCGCTGGGCCAACGTGCTGGGGCAGCGCTGGCACACCGCCGCCGCGCGCTCGGACGGATCGGCGTCCGACGACCGCAACTTCGAGGTCTTCGGGGAGCTCCTGAAGATCATGAAGATGGCGTGGACGCAGGAGACGGTCCGCTACAGGTCGGACATCCTCGGCTACGAGGTGCCGTACCCGTACGAGGGCATCGAGGGCTGGCCCGCGCAGGAGTGGACCCGCGCGTTCGGGTCGCCGGAGGAGCTGGACGACGAGGGGCGGGTGCGGGCGGTCTCCGTCTGCCCCCGGCCGTACCAGGATCCGCACCCGGAGCTGTGGCAGCCGTTCTCGATCAGCGACCGGTCGATCATCCGCTGCGCCGAGCACGACATCGTGCCGTGGATGTTCGTGCCCGATCCGGACGCGCACCGGGCCAAGTGCGAGCTCTACCGGACGGAGAGCGCCAAGCGGGGCCGGGAGTACCGGCTCGGCGAGCACACCGGCATCCTCAAGATCGTGGGCCTGGGGGAGAGCCGGGAGGACGCCATGAACACCTGGGGGCCGTACCTGACCCGGGACTTCGCGAGCTTCTTCGGGCCGTTCGGCTACCTGGAGGCGCTGCGCAGGCCGTCCGACGACCCGGCGAAGCCCGTGGGCGAGGCGTCGGCCGAGCGCATGGCGGACGCGGACCTGGCGCTCCTGGGCACACCCGGCGACGTCAAGGCCGGGCTGGAGCGGATGCGGAGCCGGATCCCGGACCTGGAGTGGTTCGGCCTGTTCATGACCGGTCAGCAGGGCGTGGCGCCGCTGGATCGGGTCAAGCGCAACCTTGAGGTGTTCGCCGAGAAGGTGATGCCGGACTTCCAGACGAGGTAGGACCCGGACGCCGGGGCCTGACGGCGGGGCCTGTCGGCGGGGGTCCGCCGGGGGCGCCTACCAGTCGAACCAGCTCTGCATCGCCTGGGCCCACATGATCTCGCCGGAGAACTTGAGCCGGCCGGAGATCACGGCCTGGACGCCGCCGAGCTCCTGGGCCACCAGGCGCAGGAAGTCCGGCATGCCGAGGCGGAGGACGACCCGCGGCTTCTCCGCGCGCCCGGCCTCCGCCTTCGCCGTGCCGTCCGCGAACGTGACCGTCCAGGGGTGCACGCCGTCGGTCGCGGTGATCTCCCACTGCGCGACGCCCGTGGCCTTCTTGCCGGCCTTCTCCGGGCGGAACCGCTGCTCCATGATCGCGAAGACGCGGCGGAGCACGGCCTCGGTGCCGAGCTCCGCGACGAAGGTGTTTATCACCTCGTCGTCCACGCCCTCGGCCCTGAGGAGGGCGCGGAGCTCCTCAGGTGTGCTGATCTGCGAAAGAGGGTCGCTCATAGCTCTATTGAATACTCCGTCTAATAGCTGTCAAGGGATGGAACGTTCTCAGAATCGGTCCGAGCGGTGGCGTTCTTCGCGTAACGTCTCTGAGACCGCGCCGTCTACCCCCCCTCAAAGCGACGCACATGCGACCCACGCACTTCGAGCTGCCCCGTCTTGGTCCCCTGTTACGCCACGCCGCTCCCCGCGTGGCGGAGAGCATGATCGCCCCGGTCGTGATCTCGTACACCGCCCTCGTCCTGGCCGGCGCCGCCTGGTCCGTCCTCGCCGCGATGGCCTGGGTGTACGGCGGCATCGCCTGGCGGCTGGCCCGCCGCCACCCGGTTCCCGGCACCGTCGTCCTCGCCGCGATCGCCATCACCGCGCGCGGCGTCGCCGCCATCGCGACAGGGAACCTGGTCTTCTTCTTCCTCCCGCCCTGCCTGGGCGTCCTCGGCGTCAGCATGGCGTTCTTCGCCTCCGTCCCCCTCGGCCGCCCGCTGGCCGAGCGCGTCACCACCGACCTCGTCCCGCTTCCCGACTGGGTCCGCGCCGACGCCCCGATGCGCACGTTCTTCCGCCGCATCTCCCTGATGTGGGGCCTGGTCCAGTTCCTCAACGCCGCCGTGAGCATCTGGCTCCTCCTCACCCTCACCCCCGGCGGTTACCTGGTCGTCCGCAGCGTCGCGATCGTCACCCTCATGGGCGCGGCCGCCCTGGTCTCCGTGCTCGCGTTCCGCCGCTCCCTCTCCCGCGTCACCCCGCCCGTCCCCGCCTGACCGCGCGCCCTCCCCGCCCTCCTCCGGCCGCGGCGGGCCTTCGCCATGCCGTACGGCCCACGCCGGCGCGTCGCCATGCCGTACGGCCCACGCGGCGTCCTGCCGTGCCGTACGGCTCCCGCGGGCCCTTCGAGGAGGCCGGACGGCGGGTCAGATTATGGGGTTATAGAGGGTGGACACATGCCTGGAATCGGGGTTATAAGGATGGTGTACCCCCGAGATAACCCCATCGAAGGGAAGGGCCCATGCCGAAGATCAACGTGTACCTGCCGGACGAACTGGCGGAGGCGGTGAAGGACGCCGGGGTGCCGGTGTCGGCGATCTGCCAGCGGGCGCTGGAACAGGCCGTGCGGCGGATCACGGCGATCCGCGAGACCGCGCTGGGTGAGGTGCGGCCGGACGTGCTGGCCGAACGCTTCCCCGCCACCACCGCGCGCCTACAGCAGGTCCTGCGGCTGGCCATCGACCGGGCCGAGGCGGCCGATGCGCCCAACGTCACGTCCGGGGACCTGCTGGCGGGCATGATCGACGAGGGCCGGAACCTCGCGCTGCACGTGCTCCACGCCATGGAGATCGACCCGGCCCGGGTGCGGCAGGAGCTCGACCGCCGGACCGACGCGGCGGAGGACGGCGGCGCCGAGGACGGGCTGCGGTTCAGCCTCCCGGCCGCCGGGGCCCTGGAGCTGACGGTGACCGAGGCGACCGCGCTCGGCCACAACTACGTGGGCTGCGAGCACCTGCTCCTCGGCCTGGTGACCGAGCCCGACGGCGTGGCCGGCCGCGTCCTGCGCGAACTGGGCGCCGAGCCCCGCCTCACCCGCCGCGCGGTGACCGCCGCCCTGGCCGGCTACGTCCACCTGCGCGCCCAGACCGCCGCCCAGCCCTCCGGCGCGGCCCCCGACCCCATGAAGGCCCTGGGGGACGCCGTACGGGAGCATCTGCGCCCGCTGACGGAACGCCTCGACCGCATGGAGGCCCACGTCGCGACCCTGGAGCGGCGCATCGGGCCCTCGGGCGAATGAGCCCGGCGCTCCGCGCCGTCTGCCGCTGCCTGGTCGTGTGCGTGATCTGGCTGGCCCTCCTCTCCCCGCTCCTGCTCCACCCCTGAGGAGGGCCGCGCGTGGCGGAGGAGCGGCGATCCCTTTCGCGCGGGGGCGGTGGGTGGGTGAGGCCCGTGTCTGATCTAATTGCGAATAGTTTGCAATAGCGACTCCTACGCGAAGGAGCGGACATGGGGACCTACGCACTTCCGGATCTGCCCTACGACTACGCGGCGCTGGAGCCGGCGATCACCGGGGAGATCCTCGAACTGCACCACGCCAAGCACCACGCGGCGTACGTCAAGGGCGCCAACGACACGCTGGAGAAGCTGGCCGAGGCCCGGGACAAGGAGGAGTTCGGCGGGATCGTCGGGCTGGAGAAGACCCTCGCCTTCAACGTCTCCGGGCACGTGCTGCACTCGATCTTCTGGAAGAACCTCAGCCCCGACGGCGGCGACCGGCCCGAGGGGGAGCTCGCCGCGGCGATCGACGAGCACTTCGGGAGCTTCGAGGCGTTCCAGAAGCAGCTCACCTCGGCGACGACCCTGGTCCAGGGCTCGGGCTGGGGTGTGCTGGGCTACGAGCCGGTGGGCGGCCGCCTGATCGTCGAGCAGGTGTACGACCACCACGGCAACGTGGGCATCGGCAGCACCCCGCTGCTGGTCTTCGACGCCTGGGAGCACGCGTACTACCTGCAGTACCGCAACGTGCGCCCGGACTACGTCCAGAAGCTGTGGTCGCTGGTCAACTGGACGGACGTGAACGCCCGCTTCGAGGCCGCCCGTGGTCTCGCGGCCGGCTGACGACGCGACGGTGACCGACGCGGCCGGCCCCTCCCGGGGGCCGGTCGTGCGCGTCGCCTCGCCCGCCGACCTCGTCCGTCACCGCGCCGCCATCGAGCGCGTGTGCGACCTGGTGTTCCGCGAGGCTCCCTGGTGGAGCGGCCAGGCGGAGCACGACCGCTTCCTGGCCAGGCTCCGCCAGGACCTCACCGACCCCTCGATCCTGGCGGTGCTCGCCCTCGACGTCCGGGACGCCGGCGACGCCCTCGCCGACCGCGACGCCCGCGATGGCGAGGTCGTGGGCATGGCGTACGGCCGCGTGGACGACTACGTGACCGGCGCCCTGCGGGAACAGGCCGGCTTCCAGGGGCCCGAGGGCGAGCCCAGCGCCTTCGAGTTCATGGAACTGGCCCTCGATCCCGCGTACCGGGGCGCCGGTCTGGGCGGCCGCCTCCACGACGCGCTGATGGGCGCGGCGGGCGAGGGCCGTCCCGGTTACCTGCTCACGAGGCCGTCGGCCGCCCCGGCCGTCGGGCTCTACCGCGGCCGCGGGTGGTACCCCGTCGCGCCCCTCGTCCTCGGCCCCAACCGCGTGGAGGTGACCGCCTTCCGCCTCGACCCGCGCTGAGGGCACGGGCTCACGCCGTACCGGAGCCGGGTCAGGAGGCGGGGGCGGCGGCCGTGGTCCTCGTGGTGGCCCCCGGGCCGGGCAGGGGGGTCACCTCGCGGGGACCCGCGACCGGGTGGCCATCGGCGCAGTGGAGCTCCAGGGCCACCGGGGCGCCGCAGTCGCGATGGGTGATCAGCACCGGGGCGCCGTCCTCGGCGAGGTATTTGTCGCCCCAGGCCATGAGGCTGATCATGATCGGGTAGAGGTCGAGGCCCTTCTCCGTCAGGCGGTACTCGTCGCGCTGGCGCTGGCCCGGCTCCTGGTACGGCACCTTGCGCAGCATGCCCTCCTCGACCAGCTTGGCCAGCCGGGCGCTGAGCACCTGACGCGGGGCGCCGGTGCGGGCCTGCATGTCGGCGAACCGCCGTACGCCGGAGAACGCCTCGCGCAGGACCAGGAAGGTCCACTTCTCGCCGAGCACGCGCAGGGTGCGCTCGATGGAGCAGTTCTCCGGCCAGGCGGCGAGTCCGGTCATGTCTTGAATCGTAATACCGCCCGCTGAGTTCGATTGACAGACCCAGGAGTGCCGCGAGAGTCTAGGTCCATGAATCGAACTCAGGGGGTCGAGGTCCGCCCGATCCGCGAGGAGGACCGCGCGGGGGTCCTCGCGTTCCTCGGGGCGCTCTCCCCGGACACCCACCAGCTCAGGTTCTTCACCCGAGCCTCACCCGCCCGCCTGCTGGACCCGCTGGTCGTCCCCACCGAGGAGCGCGACCTCCTCCTCGCGGCGTACGGCGGCGCGGTCGTCGGCCACGGCATGGCCGTACGGCAGGGCGACGGCGTGGAGATCGCGCTCGTGGTGGCCGACGACTGGCAGGGCCGCGGCGTGGGCGGGGACCTGCTGCGGCTGCTGCTGCGCCGGGCCTACGCGAGGGGGTGCACACGGGTCACCATGGACGTATTGGGTGACAACCGGCGAGTCCTGCGTATGATCAAGTCGTACTGGCCGGACGCCCGCGCCACCGTCTCCTCCGGCACGGTCGAGGTCCGCGCGGAGTTGTCCCCGCATCTGTTCAGTCCTGGCCTTCCTGCTGGTCCCAGGAGTGAAATAGACGAACATTCTGGTATTAAGACTGTGTGAAGAACGCACGTGACGGCCGCGCCAGGATCCTCGAAGGCGCCCTGCGCCGGTTCAGCCAGGACGGGGTGTCCGCCACCACGCTCGCCCGCCTGCGCCAGGACAGCGGCGTCAGCGTCGGCAGCTTCTATCACCACTTCGCCAGCAAGGAACACGTCTTCGGGGTCCTGTACGCCGAGACCCTGCGGATGTACCAGGACGAGTTCCTCAAGGTCCTGGCCCAGGCCGAAACGGCTCGCGCGGGCATCTCGGGCATCGTCGCCTTCCACATCGCCTGGTGCGGAGACCACCCCGACCGGGCCCGCCTCCTGTTCGGCGAGCGCCCGCCCCGCCGCCACGAGCCCGGCGGCCCCGAGACGGCGGAGCTGCGCAAGGGCTTCTTCGGGCAGGTCATCGACTGGTGGAAGCCGCACGCCCGCAACGGCGACCTCAAGCACGTGGACGTGACCACCTGCTACGTCCTGTGGCTCGGCCCCGCCCAGGAGCTCTGCCGCCTCTGGTTCGCCGGCGCCCGCACCCCCGGGCAGGCCGAGATCGAGACCCTCAGCGAGGCCGCCTGGCTGTGCCTCCGCCAGACGCCGGAGTCCTGACCGGCCCTCTCGCCGCGACCTCGCCCCCCTCGGCCGGAGGGAAGGCGATCACGGGATGAGGTCCGTAACGGTCCCGTGGCGCCGGGGTCAGACCTTCGCCGGGACGCGGGATGGAGGCGCTTCGGGGGAACGGGGGCCCGGCGAGGGCGCCGTGCGGGCCAGGGCCACGCCCGCGATCACCAGGACGCCGCCCGCGACGGTGTTCCAGCCGACCGGTTCGCTGAGGAAGACGACGCCGATGAGGGTGGACCACAGCGGGGTCACGTAGGTGACCGTGGCGGCGATCGTGGGACCGGCCTCGCGGATCAGGCGGAAGTTCATGATGTACGCCACACCGGTGCTGACCGCGCCCAGGACGAGGATCGCGGCGGCGGGGCCGAGCCCGGGCCAGGCCGGGGCGCCCGCGGTCACCGGGGCGATCAGGGCGAGCTGCACGGCCGCCCAGCCGATCTGCATGGCCGACATGACCGTGCCGGACTCGGTGCGGCCCGACAGGTACCGCCGGGTGTAGGCGAAGCCGATGCCGTAGCAGGCGGTCCCGGCGAGGGTGGCCAGGCTCCCCATCAGCGCGTCGCCGCGCACGCCCTCCCAGATGCCGAGCACGACGAGCACCCCCGCGAAGCCCATGCCCAGGCCCAGCAGCCGTCGCCGGGACGCGCGCTCGTCGGGCAGCAGCGCCACCGCGAAGATCAGCGTGAACATCGGGGTCGTGGCGTTCCAGACACCGGTCAGGACCGAGCTGATGTGCTGCTCCGCCCACGCGATCAGCATGAACGGCACCGTGTTCAGCATGATCGCGACCACGGCGGTGTGTGCCCACAGGCGCGGGTCGCGGGGGACGGGCTCACGCCGTACGGCCATGATCAGGATCAGCGACGCGGCGCCCAGCGCGCAGCGCCAGAACGCCAGCCAGGCGGGGGCCATGCCGGCGTCCATGGCGAGTTTGATGAACGCGAAACTGGCCCCCCAGATCGCGGACAGCAGGATGAAGGACGGCAGCCAGCCGCCCGGGCGCAGCCTGGATCCGGGCATGACAGACATGGTCGAGACCTCGCAGGAAAGGGGAGACGCCGGGGAAGGCGGGCGGCCGGCGGGAAGTACTCCCAGAATCCGGGAGTGAGCCGGGATATGTCCAACGAGATGCGTTTATGCCCCATGAGCGATACTCATGGGATGAACGTCTCGCAGTTGCGGGCCTTCGTCGCGGTGGTGCACGAGGGCGGGTTCGGCCGGGCCGCCGAGACGCTCGGCATCAGCCAGTCGGCCGTCTCCCACGCGATCGCCGCCCTGGAGCGCGCCGTCGGCGGGCCGGTGCTGCACCGCGCCGGCACGCCGTCGCCGACCGCGCTCGGGGCCCGCATCCTCCCGCACGCCCGCGCCGTGGCCTCGTCGGTCGCCGCCATCGCCGAGATCGCCGAGCGCGGCCGCACCACCCGGGGCACCGTACGGCTGGCCGCCCCGCCGACCGTGTGCCACGCGCTGATGCCCGCTCTCGTACGGCGGTGGGCGGCGGAGTTCCCCGAGGTCGAGGTGCGGCTGTTCGAGGGGGAGGACGACGAGGTCGCCGACTGGCTGGAGGCCGGGATGGTGGACGCGGCGGTGCTCGTCGACCCCGAACCCGGGCGGGGCGTGGAGATCGGCACAGACGAGTTCTTCGCCCTGGTCAGGAACGACCACCCGTTTGCCGGGGAGAGCACCATCGACGTGCGCGACCTGCTCGACGACCCGCTGCTGCTGTCCGACGCGGGCTGCGAGCGGCACGTGCTGCGGCTCATCGGGGACGAGACGCGGCCGGCGCACCGCATCCGCGACATCGACACGCTGCTCCAGATGGTGCGGACCGGGCTGGGCGTCTCGATCCTGCCGGGGTACTCCGCGTCGATGCTGGACTCGGCGCTTGTGCTCGTGCCGCTGCGCCAGCGGGTGAGCCGGCGGCTGGTGCTGGACGGTCCGGCGAACCGGCCGTGGCATCCGGTCGTATCCGAACTTCTCCAGACAACTGGCACCTGACATGCGCATCAAGTGCCTTGCAAGCGGGCTGTAAGCACCCGTTAGGGGGTTCGGCTTACCAAATGGGTGGAAGTTCCACCGATGCCGAGAAGGAGGGCCGTCATGAACCTACGGGTCAGGCGGGACACCCGGCGTGCGACCACCGCGGGGGCGGTCGCACGCGCGGAGTACCGCTCGCTGATGACGGCCCAGGGGGAGATCGGCGACAGGAGGCTTCTGGATGGGGGTATCTCCGCCTCCGCCGTCGTGATGTTCGTGCGGGACACGCCGCTGGTCGTGGGGGACCGGTCGCTGGTGCTGCTCGAACTGGAGATCACGACGGCGGGCGCGGAGCCGTACCGGGTCCGGCACCGGACGCTGGGGGACGGCCTGCGGCCGGGCGTCACGGTGCCGGTCCGGGTGGACCCGGTGGACCGCGATCTCGTCACGATCGACGGTTCGGCGAGGGGATGAACCGGGCGATCCGGGGTATGTGATCTCGGCCTCCGCGCCGGCCGCGCGGTTCCCGGCGGCCGCACCCGGCGGGGACCGCGTGGCCGGCGCGATGGCGTCCCAACGGTCAGGCCGGGTGAACGGTCAGGCCGGGTGAACGGTCAGGCCGGGTGAACGGTCAGGCCGGGTGAACGGTCAGGCCGGGGGAACGTTCAGGCCGGGGGAATCGTCAGGCCGGGGGGACGGTCAGCAGGTCGCGCGGGGCCCGGGTCGCGGGGACCTCCCACAGCCGGCGGTCGAGGACGATCTCCAGGCGCAGGTCGTGCCGGAGGCGGCGCAGCCCCGGCACCGGATAGGTGTCCTGTACGGCGAACGCCTGGCCCCTCGGGTGGCCGTAACCGATCCCGTCCGGCAGGATCCGCAGGTCGTCGCGGTTGCCGCAGCGGGGGCAGGTCCACGCCAGGCAGTCGCGGCCGCGGTCGTAGTCGTGGCACGAGCCGAAGTACTCCTCGGCGGCGAACCGCGCTCCACAGCCGAAGCAGGGAATCCTCGTACTCATGACCGCCGTCGTACCCGACCGGTGGACCCGAAAAGTTACAAGCCGCTTACCGGCTTCGGCGCCGGCCACGTGTGCACCGGCTCGTTCCCGTGCATCAGCTCGACGTACTGCAGCGTCATCCGCCGCAGCGCCTCGTGCCGGTCGTGCCCCGCCGCCTCCAGCGCGCGCACGGCCTCCACCTGCCAGCCCGCTCCGGTGCGCCCGGTCAGGCAGCGCCCCTCGATGATCCCCAGCAGCCGGTCGCGGGTCTCCCCGGCCACGCCCAGCAGGTCCAGCCCCTCGGCCGCCAGCGGCAGCAGCCGCCGCAGCACGAGTTCGGCGGCGGGCACGTCGCCCAGCCCCGGCCAGTACAACCGCGCGTCGATCCCGTCCCGCGCCGCGTTGTGCAGGTTCTCCTCGGCGGCGGCGAACGACATCCGCGTCCAGATGGGCCGGTCCTCGTACGGCAGCACGCGCAGCAGCCCGTAGTAGAAGGCCGCGTTGGCCGCCACGTCCGCCACCGTCGGCCCGGCGGGCAGCACCCGGTTCTCCACGCGCAGGTGCGGCCGCCCGTCCACCACGGCGTACACCGGCCGGTTCCAGCGGTAGATCGTGCCGTTGTGCAGCGTCAGCTCCGCCAGGTCCGGCACCCCGCCGGCCTCCAGCACCTCGATCGGGTCCTCGTCCTCGCACAGCGGCAGCAGCGCCGGGAAGTACCGGACGTTCTCCTCGAACAGGTCGAACACCGACGTGATCCAGCGCTCCCCGAACCAGACGCGGGGCCGTACGCCCTGCTCCTTCAGCTCCGCCGGCCGGGTGTCGGTGGCCTGCTCGAACAGCCGGATCCGCGTCTCGCGCCACAGCTCCCGGCCGAAGAGGTACGGCGAGTTCGCGGCCACGGCGACCTGCGCCCCGGCGACGGCCTGCGCGGCGTTCCAGTTCCGGGGGAACATCTCGGGGCTGACCTGGAGGTGGAGCTGCACGCTCGTGCACGCCGCCTCCGGGGTGATCGAGTCGGCGTACGTCGACAGGCGCTCGGGCCCGGACAGCTCGATGTGCAGGTCCTCGCCGCGCGCCGCGAAGATCTGCTCGTTCAGCAGCTTGTAGCGCGGGTTCGCCGACAGGGAGTCCGCCCCGGCGTACCCCTCGGTGAGCGTGGGCAGGATGCCGATCATGACGAGGTGGCCGCCCTCGGTCCTGGCGCGCTCCTCGGCGTGGTTCAGCCGCTCCCGGACGCAGCGCTCCAGCTCGGCCGCGCCGTCCCCGGACAGGGGCTGCGGCGCGATCCCGATCTCCAGGTTGAACTGGCCGAGCTCGGTGGACCAGTCGGGGTCGGCGATCGCGGCCAGCACGGCGGCGTTCTTGAGGGCGGGCTCGCCGCGGTCGTCCACGAGGTTGAGCTCGATCTCCAGCCCGGCGAGGGGGCTGTCCACGTCGAAGGGGAAGTCGCGGAGCATGCGGGCGAGGCAGTCCAGGCACCGCCGGACCTTGTCGCGGTAGCGGCGCCGGTCCTCGCGGCTGAACTGGATGGCCGGTACGTCGCGGCCCATCGGACCCTCCCTGGGGAATGTGCCGTCCTTTCACCTTCGCACGCCGTACGACTCCGTCAATGGCGGGCGATCGACGCTTTCCCGCACGACCCGGGCGGGCTCCGAAATGATCGCAAGGGTTTTCGCGGCGCTTTCCCATGATCCTTTCCGTGGGTTTCGCGGGATTTCCGGAGCTTTTCCGTGAGGGTTCCGGAGGTGGGCGAATTCGGATCAAGGGTGCGACCTGGGATGCAAGTGGCGGTGTAAGCGGGCGATAAGCGCTGAAGGCGGGAGGCAAGGCGCGCTCAACCGCGTTGCAGGCGAACCCCCGTATCTCTAGTGGTGCAAGCCCGGGGCGCACCGGGCACCGACGAAAACCTCAGGAGATCCGAAATGCGCCGCATCCTCATCGCCCTGGCCGGTCTCGCGACCGCCATCCTGGTCGGACTGGGTATGACCGCCCCCGCGAACGCCGCCACCGCCTCCCCCGACGCCGGCACCGAGACCACCACCACCTCCCAGGCCACCGCCGTCTACGCCTGGGGCCCGTACTGGTCGCCCGACCACAAGGCCAAGGTCAAGGGCACCTGGTACAAGAACGGGCACTGGACCAACGTCCAGGGCAAGCTGTACGACTACACGCACAAGCACAACAAGTGCGCGTACGCCAAGTTCAAGATCAAGCTCAAGAACGGCCACGAGTACCTGCGCGAATACCGCAACTGCGACAGCAACCACGTCTTCGCCTTCCACTTCAAGTACAAGCACGTCAAGTGGATCAAGGTGAAGGTCGGCAGCGGCACCAAGAACCACTACGGCCCCTGGTCCGGCTGGTACTACGTGAAGTACTGACCTCCCGAGCCGGCCTCCGTCTCCCGCGAAGGTCGCGTCAACGGAAGAGCCCCGCCGCTCATCGCGGCGGGGCTCTTTCCCGTTCGCCCGGACCCGGGCTCCGCGCGGTCCTCCCGCGCGCCGTCCTCTCGTGCTCTTGCCGGCGTTCCCGCCGCCTCGCGCCGGTCCGGTCTTCCGGGCCGTACGGCTCCCGCCGGGCGGGAGCCGTACGGCGAAGGGGGTCGTCAGGCGGCTTCGAGGGGGGCCACTCGATTGCTCAGCATGGCCCTGACCTCGGGCCATTCGCTTCGCAGGATCGAGTAGTAGGCCGTATCTCGGACCGTGTCGTCGGCGCCCCGGGTCTCCGCCCGCCGGATCCCCTCCAGGTGGGCGCCGAGCGACTCGATGGCCGCGCGAGAGCGGGTGTTGCGCACGTCCGCCTTGAACGTCACCCGGTGGACGCCCCAGGTCTCGAACGCGTGCGACAACATCAGGAACTTGCTCTCGGTGTTGACCCCGGTCCGCTGCGCGGAGGCGGCGAGCCAGGTGTAGCCGATGTCGGCCACGCTGGGGACGTCGCCGACGGGATTTCGCGAACCGGGCGGCCAGGGCATCGGACCCTGCCAGTAGTCCAGGTTCAGGAACCGGGTGGCGCCGACGATCCTGTCGGCGTCGAGCCACCGGATGGCGAAGGGCATGGTGCGTCCCTCCGCCTGCTCAGCGAGAGCGGCCGTGACGTACGCGAGCATCGCGTCGCGGTCCTGCGGGACCGGCGTGAAGCGGTACGTCGAGCGGTCCTCGCCCGCGGCGGCGACCAGGTCGTCCACCACCGCGAGGCTGAGCGGCTCCAGGCGCACACGGCACCCGGAGAGCGTGACAAAAGCGGGCATGCGCACATGATGGGGGCTAAGTGCCCGTTGCGCATCCAAACGACACGAGACGACTTGATGACGGCTGTGTATCGGCTGGGGCGCGTGTGCCTGCCGAGGTCCGCGCCCCGGCCCCGGCCGCCCGCCGTACGCGCCGGGGCGCGGTCTTACCCGATCTTGATCGGGGGCGATGTTTCACGTGAAACATCCGTCAGAGGGCGACGAGGGCGGGTCGGGTGACCTTGGCCAGGGCCTCCTCCAGGCGGGCCAGGGAGTCGGCGATCCAGGGGAGCGCGAGGGGCTCGTCGGCGGCCAGGGCGGCCTCGCGCCGCTCCACGCTGTCGCCGTACAGCAGGCTGGTCGCGACGCGCAGGCGCAGCGCGTGCTCGTCGTCGCCGAACTCGGCCCCGGGGAGCACGCCCACGCCGTGCTCGTCGAGGAGCCGCGCGGCCAGCTCACGGTTCCCGGACACGCCCAGGGCTCCGCGCAGGGGCTCGAAGTCGGGGTAGAGGTAGAACCCGCCCTGCGGCCGCACGACGCGGGCCCCGGCGGCGGCGAACCGGTCGGCCACCGCGTGCGCGACCCGCCCGTGCAGGCGGCGGCTGAGCGCGATGTGGGCGGTGAGCTCATCGGGCTCGGAGAAGGCGTACGCGGCCGCGTCCTGGATCGGGCCGGCCGGGCTCGACCAGATCTCGCTGGCCACGCCGAGGAGCTCGTCCCGGAGCCGCCGGCCGTACTCCCCGTCCGGCAGCCGCGCGACGCCGATGCGCCAGCCGCCCAGGGCCAGGCTCTTGCTGAGCGCGGTGGTGACGACCGTGCGCTCCGGCAGGAGCGCCGCCGGGCTCAGGAACTCCGCGTCCGGATCGTGCACCAGATCCCGGTAGATCTCGTCCGCGATGATCGTGAGGTCCAGTTCCCGCGCGACCGAGCACAGGTCCCGCACGTCTCGCGGGGTGGCGAGCGTCCCGGTCGGGTTGTCCGGCAGCGTCACCACGACGCTCCGCACCTCGCGCCCGCCGGCCCTGGCCAGCCGTACGGCTCGCGCCAGCGCGTCCGCGTCGGGCACGCCGCCGCGTCCCTCCCGCGTGGGGACGAAGATCGGGCGCGCCTTCGTGAGCCCGGCCTGCGCGGCGTAACTCACCCAGCTCGGCTTCGGCACGGCCACGTCACCGCCGATGGCCAGCAGCAACGCGAACAGCAGCGGCTTGCTGCCCGGCCCGGCCACCACCTGGTCCGGCGGGGTGGGCGACCCGCGCCTGACCCAGTACCCCGCGGCCGCCTCGCGCAACTCCGGCGTGCCCGCGACCGGTCCGTACGCGTTGCGTCCGGTCGCGGCGGCGGCCAGCCGCTCGCTCAGCGCAGGGTGCACCGGCAGCCCGGCCTCGCCGAACGCGAGCGGCAGCACGGGCAGGCCCGCACGGCGTCTGTTTTCCAGTGCCTCGTTGGCGGCAAGCGTGGCGGAAACGGAAACGGACATGACTGCTCCAATTTGCACTTATTCGGGGGATAGGACTCTTGTGCCCGGATTTCGAGCCCGCTCACAAGGGTGAACCCTGGAAAGCATCAGGACAAGCGACCCTTTCCGACGCTGGGCATAAGATGATCTGATGCTCGATCTACGGCGCCTCGCGCTGCTGGCGGAGTTCGCCAGGCGGGGCAGCATCGCCGCCACGGCCCAGGCCCTCGGCTACAGCCCTTCGGCGGTGTCCCAGCAGCTCGCGGCCCTCGAACGCGAGGCCGGCGCGGCGCTCCTGGACCGCACCGCCCGCAGCGCCGAGCTCACCGACGCGGGCCGCCGCCTCGCCCGCCACGCCGACCGCATCCTCGAACTGGTGGAGACCGCCGAATCCGACCTCTCGGCCCACGCGGGCACCCCCACCGGCCGGGTCGTCGTCACCGCGTTCCCCACGGGCGCGGTGGCGTTCGCCCCGGCGCTGGCCCGCTCCCTCCGCCGCCACCCGGCGATGACCCTCCAGCTCCGCCAGTCCCCGCCCGGCGCCGGCCTACGCCAGGTCCGCGCGGCCGAGGCCGACATCGCCCTCGTGGACGACTGGACCGGTCACCTCCCCGGCCGTGAGCCGGACGGCCTGCACTACACCCCGCTCCTCACGGACCCCCTGGTCCTCGCCGTCCCGCGCCGCCACCGCCTGGCCGACCCCGCCGTGCCCGTGGACCTGGCCGCCCTGCGCGACGAGCCCTGGATGGCGGCCCCCCGGGGCGAGCCCTCGCGCGCCGCCGTGGAACGCCTCCTGGCCGGGGTCGGGGCCACCCTTCCCGTCCCCTGGGAGTTCGAGGGCCTCGGCACGATCCTGTCCCTGGTCGCCAAGGGCATCGGCATCGCCGCGCTCCCCCTCCTCACCCTCGCCACCGGCGACCGCGGCGTCGTGATCCGCGACCTCCCCGCCCCCGCCCTGACCCGCCACATCTACGCCGTCGCCCGGCCCAGCGCCCGAGCCCGCCCCTCGACCGCCGTCACCCTCCAAGCCCTGCGCTCCGCCGCCCAGGACCTCACCAGCACCCTCGAACCCCGCAGACCACGCCCCCCAGCCCTCCCCTGACCGCGCCCCCGCCCGCACGGCCATCGCGAAGGTGTCCGGCGAGATCTCCGAGGTCGTGCGCCTTCGCGCGGGGCTCAGTCCGCGTCGCAGTACAGCAGCAGGTGCGGCTCCGCGCGCCAGCGCGCGAGCAGGTCCCGCAACGCCGTCGCCAACCGGCGCTGGCGGTCATCGGCCGCCGCCTTCACCAGCAGCCCGGCCTCCCCCTCCAGCCGGGGCAGCTCATCGTGGTGGAAGACGGCGTCCTTCCAGGGGTCGAGGCGGCCGAGAACCGGCAGCCTGTCACGTCCTGCCCGGTCCACGAGGGCTGACAGGTCCAGGACCTCCACATCCAGGAAGCGGCCCAGGCGCCGCGTCGTCTCCCACTCCGCGGCCTCGGCCGCGCGCCGGTCGCGGCGCTGGGCACGGGTCGCTCGCCGCAGGGTTTTCCGGGACGGCCGGGGAGTCCGCAGCACCAACGTGAGCCCCACGGAAGCGAAGGTAAGTCCGCGTGGGCGCCGGTCGCAACGATGGCGGAAATCTTCGGCAGCGTATGGGAATGGAGCATTCCGTTCTGCTATAGTTGGAACAGAACGAGCCGCTCCGAGCGGTTCGGGGAGAGAGAGGGTCAGCGCGATGAGCGGCATTGAGGTTCGTCCCTTCCGTATCGAGATTTCCCAGGGTGACGTGGACGACCTGCGGGAGCGGCTTCGCCGTACGCGGTGGAGCGGGGAGATCCCGGGGCAGGGGTGGAGCCGCGGGGTGCCGGTGGACTATCTGCGGGAGCTGGCCGCCTACTGGGCCGACGGGTTCGACTGGCGGGCGGCGGAGGCCCGGCTGAACGCGTTCCCGCAGTTCCTCACCGAGGTGGACGGGCAGGACATCCACTTCGCGCACGTCCGCTCCGAGAACCCCGACGCGACCCCGTTGCTGCTCCTGCACGACTGGCCGGCCTCGTTCGTGCAGTTCGTCGAGGTCATCGAGCCGCTCTCGCGCGACTTCCACGTGATCGCCGCGAACACCCCCGGCGTCGCCTTCTCCGGCCCGCTCACCGCCCCGGGCTGGAGCACCGGCAAGATCGCGGGCGCGTTCGTCGAGGTCATGGCGCGGCTCGGCTACGAGCGGTACGGCGTGCAGGGCGCGGGCGGCGGCGCCTGGATCGCCGTCGAGATGGGCCGCCAGGCGCCGGAGTCGGTGCTCGGCGCGCACGTCAACGGCCTGGTCACCTTCCCCTCCGACGACCCGGCCGACTTCGCCGGGCTGACCGAGGCCGAGCAGGGGCGGCTCGCCAGGCTCCAGCACTTCCGCGACGACATGATGGGCTTCAACGTCATCCAGTCCACCCGCCCGCAGACGCTCGCGTACGGCCTGCACGACTCGCCCGTCGGCCAGCTCGCCTGGATCGCCGAGAAGTTCAAGGAGTGGACCGACCCCGCCGCCGACCTGCCCGAGGACGCCGTCGGCCGCGACAACCTCCTCACCAACGTCAGCCTGTACTGGTTCACCGGCACCGCCGGCTCCTCCGCGAACCTCTACTACGAGATGGCGCACGATCCGTCCGCCTACGCGCCCAAGGAGCGCGGCACCGTCCCCACCGGCGTGGCCGTCGCCCTCCCCACGGACGTCGCCATCCGCCGCTTCGCCGAGCGCGACAGCAACGTGGTCCACTGGTCCGAGCTGGAGCGGGGCGGCAACTTCCTCCCCCTGGAGCAGCCGGCCGCCTTCGTCGAGGACGTCCGCGCCTTCTTCGGCGCCCTCTGACCGCGAGCGGACCTCCTCCGCGCCGCGCCCGCCGCGCTCTGTCCGCCCCGCGCCCGCCGCGCCCGCCTTGTCCGTGCGGGGCGGCGGGCGCGAGCCGTACCGGGACCCGGGGCGGGCGCGGTGGATCCCGGCGTCGCCGGCTAGCGGAAGATCCCGGCGTTGTCGGCGAGCCAGCGCTCGAACGTGCGCGGCTCCCGGCCGGTGATCTCGCGCACGGCGGGGGAGACGGCCACCGTCTCCGGCGGCGGCGCGCTCTGCCAGGCGGCGTACACCTCCAGGAAGTCGTCGTCGAAGCCCGCGCGACGCCACCGCTCCCTGGCCTCCTCCTCCGACAGCTCGACCAGGCGGAGGGGGCGCCCGATCGCCGAGGAGATCGCGGCCAGCCGTTCCCGCTTGCTGAGCGGCCGCGGCCCGGTGATCACGTAAGACCGGCCGGCGTGCCCGCCCCGGACCAGCACGGCGGCCGCGACGGCGCCCACGTCGTACTCGTCCACGAACCCCGAGGGCACGTCGGCGAACGGCTCGCGCACCGCGCCCTCGTCCCGGATCGCCGGGGCCCAGTGCCGCACGTTCCCCATGAAGTCCACCGGCCGCAGGCTCGTCCACTCCACGCCGCTCGCCGCGAACGCCTCCTCGACCGGCCCCACCCGCCCGTTCCAGAGCAGGGTCACCCGGCGCACCCCGGCCTTCTCCGCCAGCGCGGCCAGCTCGGGCCCGGTCCGCAGCCCCGCCCCGTCGGCGCCGCCCGTGGTCAGCAGGTGCGCGCCCACGACCCCGTCGAAGACCCCGTCGAGCGTCGCGGGATCGGTCAGGTCGCCCGCCACCACCTCGACCCGCTCGGGCAGCCGCGCGTTCGCGGGGTCCCTGGTGAGCGCGCGCACCGCCACCCCCTCCCGCAGCAGGTGCTCCACGACCCACCGTCCGGCCTTGCCCGTCGCCCCGGTCACCAGGTACGTCATCGCTCCGCCTCCACAGATGCAGATCCGCTCTCGCCGCCGACGTTAGGCCGCGGGCCCGCCCCGGCGACATCGGACCTTGTGCCTAGGACCTCGGCCACCCCCGCCCCCGCCTCGCGTCGCCCGCGCCCGCCTCGCGTCGCCCGCGCCCGCCTCGCGTCGCCCGTGCCCGCCGTGTCTTCCGTGCCGCCTCGTGCCCACCTGGCGGCAGGCTCCGGGCCCGGGGGTCCGTCCCCGTGTCCGCCCCGTCCGCCGGGTCCCGGCGCCGGGCTCCGCGCCCGCCGGTCGCCCTCCCTCGCCGTACGGCCGCCGCCCGCGCCCGGCGGTCGCTGTACCGCCCCAGGCCACCGGATACCGCCAGGTCCGGACGGGCTGGGCCGGTGGCGGGTGGCTCGTGCCCGCTCGTGGTGGGGAGGCGGTTGCGGAGTTTCTCTATACGCTGTACTGTCTACGGCGTAGAGAGATTGGAGTTGGATATGGCCGACATGACGATTCCCCCGACGGTGGACGGGTTCGAGCCGACCGCCGAGGACGTCGCGAGCGTGCACGAGTGGTTCGCGCGATACGACGCGCTCGCCGCGAAGGGCGACGTCGAGGGCATGGCGGACATGGCGATGTTCCCCCTCAACTCGGTGACCGACAACGCGGCGGGGAACGGCTCGGCACGGCAGTCCAGCCGTGAGGAGTTCGTCCGGGAGATGGCCGGGGTGGTGGGCGACGGCGCGGAGATGCGGTCGGTCCGCACGCCCCACTTCCTCAGCAAGGGCCTGGTGTTCGTGATCACGGAGGCCACCGTGGAGGTGGACGGGGTGACCCACCGCCTCCGCTACGGCGACCTCCTGGTCCGCCGCGACGGCGCCTGGCACTTCCAGACGATGGTCCAGGGCGGCTGGGGCGAGTGACGCCGCCCTCGGCCGCCCGTACGGCGGCGCCGGGCGCGGGACCGCCGGGCCGGGCCGGGGACATCCTCGGGAGCCCGGTCCGGCGGCCCGGCGGACCCGCTTCCCCTCACGCCTCCTGGTAGGACCGGGGGACCATGCGGGTGGGGACGGCGATCCGGTTCCAGGCGTTGATCGCCACCACCCCGGCCACCAGGGCGGCCGTCTGCGCCTCGGTGTAGTGCTCCCGGACCTCCTCCCAGACGTCGTCCGGGACGCCGCCCTCGGTCAGCCGGGTGGCGGCCTCGGTGTACGCCAGGGCGGCGCGCTCCTCGGGCGTGTAGTGCGGCGACTCGCGCCAGGCGGCGAGGCCGAAGATGCGGGCGTCGGTCTCGCCGGCGGCCTTCATGTCGAAGCTGTGCATGTCCACGCAGAACGCGCAGCCGTTGAGCTGGCTGGCCCGGAGCTTGACCAGGTGGTAGGTGGTGTGCGGGAGCTCGCTGCCCAGGATGTACTTCTCCAGGGCGAACATCGCCTGGTAGACCTCGGGCGCGGTCTTGGCCAGGTCCATGCGCTGGGTCATCGGATTCTCCTCAGTTTCTCGGGATGGAGGACCATGTCGACCGCGGTGATCCGGCCCCCGGCGACGGTGAGGGCGAGCACGCAGTCCGGCGAGCCGTCCGCGCGGCGCCGGACGAGTCCCGCCCAGCCGTTCACCACGGCGGGCCGCAGCGTGCCCCGGTGCTTGCGGGCCACGCCGGCGAGGAAGCGGGCCACCCGGTCCGCGCCGCGCACCCGGTTGCGCGCCGCCTTGACCAGGCCCCCGCCGTCGTTGGTGAGGACCACGTCCGGGTCGAGGAGCCGGAGCAGCGCGTCCAGGTCCGCGCCCTCGGCCGCCGCCGCGAACGCCTCCACGACCTCACGGTGCCGCGTCGCGTCCACCTCGAAGCGGGGCGCGCGGGCGGTGACGTGCGCGCGGGCGCGCGCGGCGAGCCGCCGGCACGCCGCCGCGCTCCGCCCGACGATCCCGGAGATCTCCCCGAAGGGGAGGCCGAAGACGTCGTGCAGCACGAACACCGTCCGCTCCGCCGGGGACAGCGACTCCAGCACGGCGAGCAACGCCACGCTCATCGACTCGGCGAGCGTCACCCGGTCCGCCGGATCGGCGCCGTCCACGGCGACCAGCGGCTCGGGCAGCCAGGGCCCGACATACTCCTCGCGGCGACGGCGGGCCGAGCGGAGCACGTCGAGCGCGATCCGGGCGGTCGCGACGACGAGCCACCCCTCCACGTCGGCGATCTCCTCGCCCCGCTCCGCCGCGCGCTGGAGGCGCAGCCACGCCTCCTGCGCGGCGTCCTCCGCCTCGGCCACGGTGCCGACCACGCCGTACGCGACCCCGACCAGCCGCTCCCGCGCCGCCGTGAACTCGGCCGCCAGCCGGTTCACCTTCTCGACGACCTTCACATCGCTAGGACGGGATGGCCGCGCCGAATGTGACATCGCCCGCCCGCGGCAGCCGCACGACGGCCCGCAGCCCCGGCCCGGCGTCCTCCAGGTGCACGTCGCCGCCGTGCGCCCGGACCGTCTCGCGGACGATCGCCAGGCCGAGGCCGGCCCCGCCCGCGTCGCGGCTGCGCGCGGTGTCGAGCCTGGTGAAGCGGGCGAAGACACGCTCCCGGTCGGCCTCGGGGATGCCGGGGCCGTCGTCGGTCACCGTGAGCACGGCCCAGCCCCCGCGCTCGTCCCCGACCGAGACGGACACTGCGCTCTCGGCGTGCCGCACGGCGTTGTCGATCAGGTTCACCAGGACGCGCGTGAGGTCGCCCGGCTCGCCCATCACCGGGACGCCCCCGCCCTCGCCCGCCGAGGCCGTCACCGCGACGGGCGCCTCGCCGTACCGCTCGGCGACGCCGAGGGCGAGCGCGGCCAGGTCCAGGCGCTCCTGGCGCACCGCGCCGCGGCGTTCGTCGAGCCGGGCGAGGGCGAGGAGGTCCTCCGCCAGGCGGGACAGCCGCAGCGTGTCCTCCAGCACCCCGCGCGCGGTGTCGGGCCAGTCGGTGCGGTCGGGGTAGTCGAGCGCGACCTCCAGTTGCGTGCGGATGCTGGCCAGCGGGCTGCGCAGCTCGTGCGCGGCGTCCGACACCAGGGCGCGCTGGCGGGCGTCGGCGTCCTCCAGCCGGGCGAGCATGTCGTTGAGCGTGACCGCCAGGCTGTGCACCTCGTCGCGGGACTCGGGGACGGGCAGCCGCCGATACCGCTGCCGTGCCGTGATCGCGGTCGCGCCGCGCCGCAGGGCGGAGATCGGCCGCAGCGCCGAGCCGACGATCAGCCAGGTCATCGCGGCGAGCAGGAGCAGCAGCAGCGGCAGGCCGAAGAACGCCGCCTTGACCGTGGTGTCGATGCTGAACCTCGTCTCGGCGAACGGCGTCGCGGCGATGACGTACCTCCCCTCGCCCGCGCTCACCACGACGACCCGCATCGGCCCCGGCAGGCCGTACGGACGCCCGTCGAGGAACCTGGGCTCGGTCGCGGACGGGATCCGCGCGTACGGCACCAGCGGCACCAGCCGGTCCCCGAGCGGCGAGGCCGACACGATCCGCCCGTTCCCGCCGGTGGGGGCCAGCTCCACGAGCTGGAGCGTCGATCCGCCCGTCACCGGGAGCGGGTCGGGGAGCTGGCCGCTCTCCAGGAGCGTCACGACGTACTCCGCCCGCTGCCGCGTCGCGTCGTCGATCGAGTTCAGCAGCAGCCGGCTCAGCGTCGCGATGAAGATGACCCCTCCGACGCCCAGCGTCACCGCCAGCATCGCCGTCGCCGCGACCGTCAGCCGCCAGCGCAGGCTCCACTTCTTGATCGACAGGATCCGCCTGAGACGGTGACGCCGCCGCCTCTCGTCCGCCGGGCGCTCATCCACCGTCGCCCGCCAGCCGGTACCCCGCGCCGCGCACCGTCTGGAGCGCCGTGCGGCCGTACGGAGTGTCGATCTTGCGGCGGAGGTAGCCGACGTACACCTCGACCACGTTGGGGTCGGTGTTGTCGTAGGAGTCCCAGACGTGCTCCAGGATCTCCAGCTTGGAGGTGACCTCGTCCGCTCGGCGCATCAGGAACTCCAGCAGCGCGAACTCCCGGGGGGTCAGGTCGATCTCCACGTCGCCGCGGGCCACCCGGCGCTTGGACGGGTCGAGCGTGAGGTCCCCGGCCCGGAGCACGGCGGGCCGCCGCGACGCCCCGCGCCGGAGCAGGGCCCGCAGCCTGGCCACCAGGACCACGTAGGAGAAGGGCTTGGTGAGGTAGTCGTCCGCGCCCAGGTCGAGCCCGTCCGCCTGGTCGTACTCCCCGTCCTTGGCCGACAGCATCAGGATCGGGACCCAGTTCTCCTCGGCGCGGAGCTGCTGGCACACCCGGTACCCGGACAGGCCGGGCAGCATGATGTCGAGCACGACCACGTCGTACTCGCCCTCCCTGGCCAGGTGCAGGCCGTCCACCCCGTCGTACGCGAGATCGACCGCGAACCCCTCCGCCTGCAGACCGCGCTGCAGCGCCCCGGCCAGCCGGCGTTCGTCCTCGACCACAAGCACTCGCATGAACCCATCCTGGCCTGCGGTCCTGAGACCCCGCTGAGAAGGCTGAGGGGGTTCTCAGCGTCTCTCAGGTTCGCCACAGCCCGCGCATCGCACGCTTCAGGGAAATCATCGGCCATTACCGTGAAGGAGTGAGATGTCGCCAGAGAACCGCAAGCGGCGGAGCCGGGCGGTGAGGTGGGGGGTGCCGATCGGCGCGGTGGCCCTGGTGGCGGCGGCCGCCGGGGTCGGGCCGGTCGTGGCGGCCGTCCGCGGCGAGCCGTCCCTGCCGCCCCGTACGGCGGAGCAACTGCTGGCCGAGACGGCGAAGACGCTGAGGTCCGGCGTGCCGCCCATGTCGGGAACGGTGGTCGAGAGCGCGTCGCTCGGGCTGCCCCGGCTCCCGGCCGGCGACGCCGGGCGCAACCCGGCCGCGCTGCTGTCCGGGTCCAACGAGGTGAAGGTCTGGTACGGCGACCACGACCACGTCCGCGTCGCGCTCCCGGGGAACATGAGCGAGACCAACCTCATCCTCAACGGGAACGAGGGCTGGATGTGGTCCAGCGGGTCGAACACCGCCACGAGGATGAAGCTGCCTTCGGGGGCGGCCGCTTCCGGCCTGCGTCACACCCCGGTCCCGATCACGCCGGAGCAGGCGGCGCGGGACCTGCTGAAGGCCGCGGAGAAGGACACCACGATCAGCGTGGGCACGAACGCGCAGGTCGCCGGGCGGGCCGCGTATGAGCTGGTGCTCGCGCCCAAGGACGCGAGGTCGCTGATCGGGCAGGTCAAGCTGGCGATCGACGGTGAGAAGCGGGTGCCGCTGCGGGTGCAGATCTACCCGCGCGGGGAGGACAAGCCCGCGTTCGAGGTCGGCTTCCAGTCGGTCACGTTCACCCGGCCCGCGCCGGAGAACTTCGCGTTCAAGCCGCCCGCGGGGGTGAAGGTCGAGGAGACCACGATCCCGGCGGAGGGCCACGGCAAGCCCGGCGACCACCGCGGCGACCACGCGTCCGCCGTGACCATGATCGGCTCGGGCTGGACCAGCGTGGCCAGGATCCCGCTCAAGGAGGGCCTCGCCGAGGCCTCGGGCGTCCGCCGCCCGGACGGCCAGAGCGGCCAGAGCGGCCAGAACGGCCAGAGCAGCCAGAACGGCCAGAACGGCCAGAACGGCCAGAACGGCCAGAACGGCCGGGGTGGCGGCGAGTCCCGGGGGCCCGGCGGCGGCGCGGACGGGCAGGCGGTCGCCGAGGCGCTGGCGAAGGCGGCCAAGCCGGTCAGCGGCCCGTGGGGCAGCGGCCGGGTGCTGACGACCAAGCTGGTGTCGGCGCTGCTGACCGATGACGGCCGGCTGTACGTCGGCGCGGTCGGGCCTGACGCGCTGGTCCAGGCGGCGGGCGCGCGGTGACCACGGACACGAAGGCGGGGGCGCCGTTCGCGGCGTCCCCGCCCCTCCCCGAGAGCGGGACCGGCACGCCCGTCCCGGCGCCGCCCGGCGGCGCCCGCGACGCGGCGATCGTGACCCGCGGGCTCACCAAGCGCTTCCGGGGCGGGCAGGTCGCCGTGGACTCCCTGGACCTCGTGGTGCCCCGGGGCTCGGTCTTCGGCTTCCTCGGGCCGAACGGCTCCGGCAAGACCACCACGATCCGGATGCTGCTCGGCCTGGTCACGCCGACGTCCGGGACCCGCGAGCTGCTCGGCGTCCCGCTCGCCGAGGCGCTGCCCAGCGTGGGCGCGCTGGTCGAGGGACCGGCCTTCTACCCCTACCTGTCCGGGCGGGACAACCTGCTGCGCTACGACGCCGCCGACCGGACCGCCGACCCCCGGACCGCGCGCGAGCGGGTGGCCGCCGCGCTGGACCGGGTGGGCCTCGCCGCCGCGGCGGGCAAGCGGTACCGCGCCTACTCCCTCGGCATGCGGCAGCGCCTCGCGATCGCCGCCGCCCTGCTCGGGCCGCGTGAGCTGCTGATCCTCGACGAGCCCACGAACGGCCTGGACCCGCAGGGCACCCGGGAGGTCCGCGCGCTGATCAAGGAGATCGCGGCGGAGGGGGTCACGGTGTTCGTGTCGTCGCACCTGCTGGCCGAGGTCGAGCAGATGTGCACGCACGCCGCGATCATGCGGGCGGGGCGGCTGGTCGCGCAGGGGTCGCTGGCCGGGCTGCGGGCGGGCGAGGTGCCGCGGGTCCGGGTCGAGACGCCCGACGTGGCGCGCGCCGCCCGGGTGCTGCGCGAGCTGGGCCTGATGGACGTGCACGCGGGGGAGGGCGAGGTCACGGCCTCGCTGGAGGACGTCGCGGCCGAGCACGCCAACGCCGAGCTGGTCCGCGCCGGCGTCGCCGTACGCGGGCTGGCCGTCGTGCGGCCGAGCCTGGAGGACGTGTTCGTGGAGCTCACCGGGGAGGGGTTCGATGTCGACGGCTGAGGCGCGGGTGGCGCCCCCGGGGGCCGGGGCCGTGGTGCCGGTGGCGCGGCCGTTCGCGGCGCTGCGGTGGTTCCGGTCCGAGCTGGGGCTGGTGTTCCGGCGGCCCAGGAACCTGGTCATGCTGGGCGTGCTCGCGCTGGTCCCGGTGGTCGTCGGGGTCGCGCTGCGGATCGCCCAGGGGGAGGTGTCGGCGGAAGGTGGCGCGTTCGCGCAGGTCACCGGGAACGGGCTGATGCTCGCGTTCGGGGCGTTCGCGGTCATGCTGCCGCTGTTCCTGCCGCTCGCGGCGGCGGTGGTGGCGGGCGACTCGATCGCGGGGGAGGCGAGCCGGGGCACCCTGCGGTACCTCCTGGTCACGCCGGTCTCGCGGACCCGGCTGCTGGTCACCAAGTTCGCGGTCATCGCGGTGTACTGCCTGGCGGCGACGGCGACGGTGGCCGCCTCCGCCTCGATCGCCGCCACCGTGCTGTTCTCGCCCGACGGGATGACCACGCTGTCCGGCACCGTGATCTCCGGCTGGGAGATGATCGGCCGCCTCGCCCTCGCCGCGCTCTACCTGGGGCTGGGCCTGTCGGCGCTGGGCGCGGTCGGGCTCGCGCTCTCCACGATGACCGAGGCCCCGATCGCCGCCATCGCCGCGACCGTCGTCCTGTCCGTCGCCGCGCAGATCCTCGGCGCGATCCCGCAGCTCGACGTGATCTCGCCGTACCTGCTGACGTCCGCCTGGTCCGGCTTCGACGCGGTCCTGCGCGACCCGATGGCGGTCTCCGACCTGCGCGACGGCCTGCTCGTCTTCGCGGCGTACATCGTGATCGCCGGGGCGGTGGCCTGGGCCCGTTTCGCCGATCGGGACATCACGTCCTGAGTCCCCGGATAGGGTTTCCCGCCGTGACCACCACCCCACCCCTCTCCGGCACGGCCCCGGGCCCCGGCGGCCCCGGTACGGCGGAGCGCCCGGCCACCCCGTCGTACGACCTGGAGAGGCTGCTGCGGGCGGCCGGCCACCGGGTGATCGCCGGCGTGGACGAGGTGGGCCGGGGCGCGTGGGCGGGACCGGTGGTCGTGGGCGCCGCGATCGTCCCGCCCGATTTTCCGCCGCCCCCGCGCGGCCTCACGGACTCCAAGCTCCTGACCGAGGCCCGCCGTACGGCCATCGCCGCCGAGCTGGCGGACTGGGCGGCGGCCCACGCCCTGGGCGAGGCGACCCCCGGCGAGATCGACGAGCTGGGCATGACCGAGGCCCTGCGGCGCGCGGCGACGCGGGCGCTGGAGGCCCTGCCCATCCGCCCTGACTGCGTGATCCTCGACGGCAAGCACGACTACCTCGGCTCGCCCTGGGCGGTCCGGACCGAGATCAAGGCCGACGTCTCCTGCGTCTCGGTGGCCGCCGCCAGCGTCCTGGCCAAGGTCCACCGCGACGCCCGGATGGCCGCCCTGGGCCACGAGGAGTACGGCTTCGCGGAGAACGCCGGCTACCCGAGCCCCGCCCACCAGCGGGCCCTGGCCGAGCTGGGCCCCACCCCCCACCACCGGCTCTCCTGGTCCTACCTCGACGACCTCCCGCGGTGGCGCCACCTGAAGCGCCACCGCGACCCCCTGGCCACCGAAGGCCAGCTCACCCTGGGCTTCTGACCCGCTCAGCCGTCGCCGAACGGCTACCTCACCAGCGCCCGCCCGATCGGCTCGCCGGTACGGCGGGCCCGCCGGAGCCGGGCCCGCACCTCGGCGGGAGTCCGCGGCCGATATCCGGGACCGCCGCAACAGCTCTTGTGGAAGCGGACGCCGGCGTGCAGCAGCACCGAGAGCACCCGCCACGCCCCGGCGTCCCGCCGCTTCGGCGCGGCGAAGGCCGACCCCACGTGGATCAGGGCCTCCCCGCAGCGGGGGCACGCGCGCTCCCGGTGGCCGTCCACCCCGGGGTGGGCCTGCTTGTAGGAGGCCCGGCAGGGCAGGCAGACGAACGAGGTCTTCCCGTGTGACATGCCCCCCACGGTAGATCCGCCCGGGCCGGGATTCACCGGGTTTTCCGCCGGGCCCGGTGCGGATGCCCGGGCGCGGTGACCGTCAGGGGCTGGCGGGTTCCGGGGCCGGGTCGGGGAGGGGGGCGGGGGCCGGCTTCTTGTGGGAGTGGTCGGGGGTGAGGCGCCCGAGGATCACGGTGCCGGTGATCAGGACGGCGGCGGCGAGGACGGCGGGGACGGCCTGCCAGGGGTCGGTGGGGAGGGGCTCGCCCAGGAGGACCACGCCGGCCGTCACCGAGGTGATGGGGTCCACGACCTGGACGCCGGCGTAGGCGATGCCGAAGTAGCCCACGGCGTACGACTGCTGGAGCAGGACCACCGCGCCCACCAGGATGAGCGGGATCGCCAGCGTGAACCAGTGGAGGACGCGCGAGAAGTCCTCCGTCATGCCCGCGCCGACCACGCGGACGAAGGTGCTGACCGTCGCGGTGACCGCGCCGGCGCCGACGGCGAAGACGAGGGCGCGGGCGGAGCCGTGGACCGCGCGGCCCCAGACCTGGGTGACGATCACGACCAGGGCGATGACGCCGAGGAACCCGAGGGCGCTGCCGCTGCTCAGGTGGGGGGTGCCGGCGTGGCCGGGCATCAGGAGCATCAGGCCGAGCAGCCCGGCGGCGACCAGGGCCGAGCCGAGCATCTCGGCGCGGCGGGGCCTGCGGCCGTGCAGCACGGCGGCCAGGGGGACGGCGAAGAGCAGGGTCGCGACGCTGATCGGCTGGATCAGCGTCAGCGGGGCCATGCTGAGGGACAGCGCGTGCAGGCTGGCCCCGGTGAAGCCGATCACGCCGCCGATCCACCACCGGGGGCGTCGCACCAGGCTCAGCGAGGCGCCCTCGTTCACCGCCTCGTACTGCTGGAGGGCCGCTCCCAGGGCGTATCCGAAGGCCCCCGCGAGCGCGATCGCGAGACCGAGCCAGGCCCCCGTCACCGTGTTGGTCTCTTCCGCATCACCAACCCAGGTTATTGCCACATGTGGGGACAGAAGGCCGATCACCTCGGGGCGGGGGCTCATAGACTCAGATGGTGAGCAGTGAGAAGCCGCCCGTTGCCAAGCGGGTCCCCATGGAGCGCACTCACCACGGCGACACCGTCATCGACGAGTACGCCTGGCTGGCCGCCAAGGAGGACCCCGACACCATCGCCTACCTGGAGGCCGAGAACGCCTACGTCGAGAAGGCCACCGCGCACCTCGATGGGCTGAAGGAGACGATCTTCCAGGAGATCAGGTCGCGCACCCAGGAGACCGACCTGAGCGTGCCGAGCCGCAAGGGCGACTGGTGGTACTACTCGCGCACGGAAGAGGGCAAGCAGTACGGCATCCACTGCCGCCTGGCCGTCACCCCCGGCGACAACACCCCGCCCCAGCCGGGCGACGGCGGGCCGCTGCCCGGTGAGCAGGTGCTGCTGGACGGCAACGAGCTGGCCGGGGACTCCCCGTTCCTGTCGCTGGGCACGTTCGACGTCAGCCCGGACGGCCGGCTGCTGGCCTACTCCACCGACTTCGAGGGCAGCGAGCGGTTCACGATCCGGTTCAAGGACCTGGAGACCGGGGAGCTCCTCCCCGACGAGATCCCGGGCGTCTTCTACGGCGGCACCTGGTCGGCGGACTGCTCCACGTTCTTCTACACCAAGATCGACGAGGCCTGGCGGCCGTACCAGATCCACCGGCACGTGCTCGGCACGCCCACGGCGGACGACGTGCTCGTCTACGAGGAGACCGACGAGCGGTTCTGGATCGGCGTCGGGCTCACCCGCAGCGAGCGCTACCTGGTCATCCACTCCTCCAGCAAGATCACCAGTGAGGTCCGGGTGCTCGACGCGCTCGACCCCGCCGGGGAGTTCCAGGTGGTCGCGCCGCGCCGGCCGGGCGTCGAGTACAGCGTGGAGCACCAGGGCGACCGCTTCCTGATCCTGCACAACGACGGCGCCGAGAACTTCGAGCTCGCCGAGGCCCCGGTCACCGACCCGGGCGCGTGGACGCCGCTCATCCCGCACCGCGCCGACACCCGCCTCGAGGACGTGGACGCGTTCGAGGGCTTCCTGGTCGTGGGCTTCCGCCGCGACGGCCTGACCGGCGTGCGCGTGCTGCGCGAGGGGCGCGAGCCGTACGAGGTCTCCTTCCCCGAGCCGGTCTACGCCGTGGGGGTCGCGGGCAACCCCGAGTACGTCACGGACCGCGTGCGGATGGGGTACACCTCCATGGTCACGCCGTCGTCGGTGTACGACTACGTGCTGGACACCGGGGAGCTCGTGCTGCTCAAGCGGCAGCCGGTGCTCGGCGGCTACGACCCCGAGCGGTACGAACAGCACCGCGAGTGGGCCACCGCGCCCGACGGCACCCGCGTGCCGATCTCGCTGGTCAAGAAGAAGGGCGTGGAGGGGCCGGCCCCCTGCCTGCTGTACGGCTACGGCAGCTACGAGTCCTCCACCGACCCCTACTTCTCCATCGCGCGGCTGTCCCTGCTGGACCGGGGCTTCGTGTTCGCGATCGCGCACATCCGCGGCGGCGGCGAGATGGGCCGCCAGTGGTACGAACAGGGCAAGCTGCTCCAGAAGAAGAACACCTTCACCGACTTCGTCGCCTGCGCCCGCCACCTCGCCGACGCCGGCTGGACCTCCCCGGACCGGCTGATCGCGCGCGGCGGGTCGGCCGGCGGGCTGCTGATGGGCGCGGTCGCCAACCTCGCGCCCGAAGCGTTCGGCGGTGTCGTCGCGCAGGTGCCCTTCGTGGACGCGCTGACCACGATCCTCGACCCCTCGATGCCGCTGACCGTGACGGAGTGGGACGAGTGGGGCAACCCGCTGGAGGACCCCGAGGTCTACGCGTACATGAAGTCGTACACCCCGTACGAGAACGTCACGCGCCAGACCTATCCCCCGATCTTCGCGATCACCAGCCTCAACGACACCCGCGTGCTCTACCACGAGCCCGCGAAGTGGATCGCCAGGCTGCGCGCGACGGCCGAGGGCGGTCCGTTCCTCCTGAAGACCGAGATGGGCGCGGGCCACGGCGGCCGCAGCGGCCGTTACGACGCCTGGCGCGAGGAGGCCCTGGTCCTGTCCTGGATCATCGACACCGCCAAGGCCGCCTGACCGCCGTACGGCGGCGCGCCCGCTGACCCTCATCGCGCCGATCACGCGGTGCCGCACCCGGCGTGCGGCCCGAACCGCGTGATCGGCGCGAGTGCGTCATGGGGGATTCAGGAGGCGGTTGATCAGGGCGGCCACGTGGTCCGGGTCGCTCGTGGCGATCAGCGCCGTGCGGTCGCCGGTCAGGCGCAGCCGTACGGCGGGGCCGGGCGCGGGGGCGATCACCGGGTCGGCGGCGCGGGAGGCGACGAGCATCCAGGCTCGGGGCGAGATGTGCGCGGGCTCGGCCGCGACGATCTCCGCCAGCGGGAACTCCCGCGTCGTGAACGTGAGCGTCGTGACGACCGAGCGGACCGTGACGAAGATCCGCGACCGGCCCGTGAGGTACAGCAGGAAGCCGGTGAACAGCAGCAGGTTCACGCCGTGGAGCGGCCAGGGGGAGAGCGCGGCGGCGAGGATGGCCGCGAATCCGGCCAGGATCAGCGCGGCCCCGGCCCGGTTCGCCGTCCGGGAGACGAGCCGCTCGCCCCAGAGCACGTGCCCCGAGGCCATGCGCCACGGCTCCATGGGGATGGACCGGATCGCGGGCCGCAGCGTCGCCAGGGCGTAGGCGGCCACGGAGAGCGCCACGCAGACCACCAGGTTGATCGCGAACGGCGTCCCGAAGTAGGGGTCCTCGGGGGCGAGGAGAGTCACGGGCGGCCCCTTCCTGGTTTCGAGCATGTCATCGCTCCCCGGGGCGTACCAGCGGGGTTGACAAGAGAGCGGGCGTACGACATATTTGCACGTACATACAGTTCATGTACGTACATACAAGGAGTTTGAACATGAGCGAGTCCCTCACCGTCGAGCGCGTCGTCGTCGAGCCCGACTGGTACGAGCCGTACCGCATCTCCCAGGCCATGAAGGCCGGCGGCCTGGTCTTCGTCTCCGGCCAGGCGGGCATCGACCACCAGGGCCGCACCGTGCCGGGGGGCTTCCTCGAACAGGGCCGCCAGGCGATCAGGAACCTGGAGTTCGTGCTGAACGCGGCCGGGTCGAGCCTGAAGGACCTGGTCAAGGTGAACATCATGGTCAGGAACATGGCCGAGAACCTGGAGAACGTGCTGACCCTGCGCGGGGAGTTCTTCTCCGAGCCCTATCCGGCCGACAACCTCCTCGAAGTGGCCTCCCTCGCCCAGCCCGACTGGCTCATCGAGATCGACGCCGTCGCGGTCGCCCGCTGACCGCCCGGGCTCTACCCGCCCCCGGCCGGGCAGGGGAGGACGCCGTCGCGGCGGGCGGCGCGGCCCGCGATGGGCGTGTGGCCCGCGGCGGGTGCGGCCCGCGGCGGGCGCCGAGCGCGGGGTCAGCTCCGGCGGATGTATCCGACCAGGTGCTCGCGCTCCGTCTCCAGCTCCGAGATCGCGCTCTTGACCACATCGCCGATGCTGACGATGCCGACCAGGCGGCCGTCCCGGGTGACCGGGAGATGGCGGATGCGGTGCTCGGTCATCACCTGGCGGAGCTGGTCCACGTTGGCGCCCGGCTCGCAGGTGCGGACCTCCGACGTCATGATCTGCTCGACCGGCTCGTCCAGCAGCGCGGCGCCGCGTTCGTGCAGCCGGCGCACGACGTCGCGCTCCGACACGATGCCGGTGATCGACTCCCCGTCCGGGGACACGACCAGGGCGCCGATGTTGTGCTCGGCCAGCCTCGCCAGCAGCTCGCTCACGGTGGCGTCGGGGGGGATCGTGGCGACGAAGTCGCCCTTGCCTCGCAGGATCTCGCTGATCAGCATGAGTGCGGCTCCGGCGGTCACGGGGGCGTCCCCCGCCCGGAGGGGATGCCCCCTGATCGTCTCCTGACTCGACACGGTAGATGGCGGGCGGTCCTGCGGAAAGACCTACCCGCCCCAGGCGGGTGGCAAAGCCGCGCGGATCGCCGGGGGACCCCGCTTCCCGGGTCCCCCGGCGGGGCCGTTCAGCGGTTGCGCGCGAGAGGCCGGTCGCGCAGGTCGCCGAGGGCGTACGCGATCGCCTCGGCGGGCTCGAACGCCTCCCCTTCGGCGAAGGCCGCGTCGTACTCCCGCTCGCCCAGCCGCGCCCGCGCGGAGTCCACGCACTCCTGGTGCTCGGCGGAGAAGAACGGCGACCCGAAAAGCGGCAGCCCGAACTCCCGCCACATGCCCCGCGTCGCGCCCAGCAGCCGCGCCGCGCGCCCGGCGTCGCCCTGCGCGGCGCCCACCCAGGCCAGCAGTTCCATGCACATCACGCAGCCGGGCACGTCGTTGAACTGGCGCTTGATCCGCAGCGCCACCCGCGCCTGCGCCCAGGCGGCGTCGAGCGAACCCCGCTCGCGTTCGGCCACCGCGAGCACGTAGCAGGCGTACGACCGCCCCCACTGCTCGCCGTACTCGTCGCAGATCGACAGGCACTCCCGGAGCACGGCGACGGCCTCGGGCACCCGGCCGCGCAGCGACAGCGTCATCGCGAGCTGGGTCATGCCGCCGAGCAGGCCGGGGTTGAGGTCGCCGCAGGCGCGGTGCCGTTCGACGGCCTCGGCGAACTCGGCCGTGGCGCGCTCCAGGTCGCCGCGCATGAAGTCGGCGACGCCCGCCACCTGCACGGCGTAGGCCGCGGCGGCCGTGTCGTCCTGCGCCGCCGCCGCGGCGCGGCACTGCTCGGCGCGCTCGGCGGCGGCGTCGACGTCCCCCTGCAGCCCGGCCACCCAGCCCGCGACCCACAGCGCCTTGTTGCGCGTGACCGAGCCGGGCAGGTCGAGGCCGAGCACCCGGTCGAGGTAGTGGCGGCCCTCGCGCAGGTGGCCGCAGGCGCCCCAGAAGAACCACAGGCTCGCCACCATCGTCAGGGCCGGCCGCCACCCGGACTCGTCGCGCAGGGAGAACTCCAGCGCGTCGCGCAGGTTGCCGTGGTCCTGGCTGATCGTGTCGTACCAGCCGGCCTGGTCCGGGCCCGACCAGGCCGCCTCGGCCCGCCGTACGCGCCGCAGGTAGAACTCCCGGTGGCGGCGGCGCAGCGCGTCCTCCTCGCCGAGGCGGGCCAGCCACTCGCGGCCGTACTCGGCGACCGTGTCGAGCATGCGGTAGCGCCCGCCGTCGCGCTGCAGGATCGACAGCTCCACCAGCCGGTCGAGCAGCCCGCGCACCCGCTCGGCGGGGATCTCCGCGTCGCCGCACACGAACCCGGCCGCGGCGGGGTCGAACGAGCCGGAGAAGACCGAGAGACGCGCCCAGAGCAGGCGCTCGCGCGGCTCGCACAGCTCGTGGCTCCAGCCGATGGCCGTGCGCAGCGCGCGGTGGCGGGCCGGGGCGTCGTCCCGCTCGTCCTCCAGCACCTGGAACCGGCGCTCCAGCCGGTCGAGCAGCTCGTCGGGGGAGGTGGTGCGCAACTGGACGGCGGCCAGCTCGATGGCCAGCGGGATGCCGTCCAGCCGGTCGCACAGCCGGGTGAGCACCCGCTGGCCGGCCGGGGTGAGGCGGAGCCTGGACGGGCCGGCGCGGTGGGTGAGCAGCAGGCGCCCGTCCTCCGCGCCGAGCGGAGGGACGCGCAGCACCCGCTCGCCGGGCACGTCCAGCGGGCGGCGGCCGGTGGCCAGTATGGTCAGCCCGGGCGCGGCGTCGAGGAACGCGTCCACGAGCGTCGCGACGGGCACGGTCAGGTGCTCGCAGGAGTCGGCGATCAGCAGCAGCCGGCGGTGGGCCAGGAACCCGGTCAGCGCCGGCACGATCGGCCGGGACGTGTGGTCGTGGAACCCCAGCGCGTCGGCGACGGCGTAGGGCACCATGTCGGGGTCGCGCAGTCCGTGCAGATCGACCAGCCAGGCCCCGTCGGGGAACGCGGCCCGCAGGTCGGCGCCGATGCGCAGGGCGAGCCGGGACTTGCCGACTCCGCCCACGCCGGTCAGCGTGACCAGGCGGGATTCTCCGAGCAGCCGGGCGGCGGCGGCCGATTCCGCGCGACGTCCGACGAAACTGGTGGTCTCGGCGGGCAGATTGCCGGTTCTGCGCCGTGTCGTGTCACCACTCACGGCAAACCTCGGGGTTCTCAGATAGGGAGGGGTATCCTCACCGATCGTAATCATCCGGCTGCGGAGAAGCGAGGGATTCTCGCGAGCCGATCTTCGCAGGTCTATGCAGCCGTACGGCGGGGCGGCGGCACGCCGCGTCTTGCAGGAAGCTGCAGGACCCCCCGCGCGGCCCGCCCGCAGGCCCGCCCTCGGGACGTGCCCGGGGCCAGGCGCGGCACCGGCTTCAGGCCCGCGCTCGGCACCGGCCTCAGGCCCGCGCTCGGCACCGGCCTCAGGCCCGCGCTCGGCGCCGTGCCGGAAGGCGCCCTCAGTCCAGCCCGGCGAGGTCCCGCATCGCGGCCAGGAAGTCCCCGGTGTCCTGGAACTTGTCCACCCGCTGCTCGTAGGCCTCGATGCGCCGGTCGAACTCGGCGCACAGCTCCTCCAGCCGGGGCCTGATGTCCCCGGGCGAGACGATCACGATCGAGTCCCAGCGGCCCGGCTCCCTGCCGACCGTGATGTCGATGAGCAGTTCCCCGCGCTCCAGCACGCTCCCGGGAGCGGGCACGGCCCGGCCGCGCAGCGACGCGAGCAGCCTGCGGTGCCGGGCGGCGCCGTGGGCGACGGCGAACAGGTTGATCGCGGAGGAGGCGTCCCACAGCGCCCGCTGCGCCGCGATCAGGTCCTCGAAGCCCCGCAGCGGGAACAGCCCGGCGTGCCCGGCGTGCTCGCTCTCCCACGGGGTCGCGTGCTCGGGCACCCCCGCCCGCGCCGGCACGAACCCCACCACGCGCTCGGCCGGGTCCAGCGCCTCGGCGTCCACGCAGAACTCCCAGTCCACGAACTCCCCGCCGCGCCCCAGCTCCCGCGCCGCGTCGTCGCGGTACCAGGTGGGGATGGCGTATCTGGCCAGCGGCTCGCCGAGCCGCCAGGCCAGCCCCGCGTAGACCGCGAACGACTCGGTGGAGCCCGCGTCGACCGCGAACTCGGTGTAGGGCGTGGGCCCGTCGTCCGCCCGCCGCCGCGCCAGCCCCGGCCAGGAGCGCGTCACCGGGCGTCCCGCGCCGGGGAGGTACTGGTAGACGTGGACGTCCCCGGCCCGCTCGCCGGTGAAGTGCAGCCGTCTCACTCCGCCATCGTGGCCGCCGCCAGCCGCTTGGTCCAGCGGGACCAGTGACTCTCCCTGGCGTATCCGGCCGCCCGCCAGGCGTGGTGGGCCAGCGCGTTGTCGTCGAGCACCATCGCGTCGCCGCGGCGCCCGCCGTACTCGACGAACCGGCGCTCGGCCTCCTCCAGCAGCATCCGCGCGATCCCCCGCCGCCGGTGCGCCGGGTGCACCGCCAGGCGGTACAGGTGGCAGCGCCACCCGTCCCAGCCGGCGATCACCGTGCCGACGATCTCGCCGTCGAGGTCGGCCACCAGCAGCGCGTCCGGGTCGCGGTCGATCAGCCTCCGCACCCCCGGCAGATCGTCGCTGATGCTCTTGCCCTCAGCCGCGAACGCCCAGAATTCCAGGACGTCCTCGATCTCCCCCGCCCGGGCGATACGAATCTTGATCCCCCTTGTCATGAGAGGTAGATATACCACCGCCTCCCGACACTCCGAAGATCGTCGGAAAACGTGTTTCGCGGCGTCTTGGGTGACCCAGGTCATGGCCGGAAATACCTGACCGCTTACTATCCGGTACATGACGGTGCCGCCCGATCGACTGGAATTGGCCGCCTCGTTTCCGGAGACCGACCGGGACCGATGGCGGGAGCTGGCGCTCGGCGTCCTGCGGAAGGCGGGGGCCGAGGTGGAGGGGCGTGCGGTCGAGGAGGTGCTGGGGTCGGAGACGCCCGACGGCGTCCCGATCTCGCCCCTGTACGACGCGGACGACGCCGGTGACCTCGCCGCGCGCGCCGGGGTGCCGGGGCTCCCGCCGTACACCCGGGGCGGGCGCGCCGGGGGCGGGGTGCTCGGCGGGTGGGACGTGCGGCAGCGGCACGACGTGCCCTCGAACGCCGCGCTGCTCACGGACCTGGAGAACGGGGTCACGTCCCTCTGGCTGGTGCTGGGGGACGGCGCGATCCCGCTCGGCTCGCTCGACGACGTGCTCAGGGGCGTGCGCCTCGACCTCGCGCCGGTCGCCCTCGACCCCGGGCCGTACGGCGGGGCGGCCGCGGAGGCGTTCCTGCGCCTCCGGCCGTCGGCGGGGAATCTCGGGCTGTCCTGCGCGGACGACCGGCTCGGCGAGCTGGCGCGGCGGTGCGCGGCGGACTTCCCCGGCGTGCGGGCGGCGGTGATCGACGGCCTGGCCTACCACGGGATGGGCGGCGGCGACGCGCAGGAGCTGGGGTGCGCGCTGGCCGAGGGCGTCGCGGCGCTGCGGACGCTGACGGACGCGGGCCTGGACGTCGCGGACGCGTTCCGGGCGGTCGAGTTCCGGTACGCGGCGACGGCCGACCAGTTCGTCACGATCGCCAAGTTCCGGGCCGCGCGGCGGCTGTGGGCGCGCGTCGGCGAGGTCTGCGGCGTGCCGGAGGCCGCGCAGGTCCAGCACGCGGTGACCTCCCCGGCGATGATGACGCGGCGCGACCCGTGGGTGAACATGCTGCGGACCACCCTCGCCTGCTTCGGCGCGGGCGTCGGCGGGGCGGACGCGGTGACCGTGCTGCCGTTCGACCTGCGGCTCGGCCTGCCGGACGACTTCGCGCGGCGGATCGCCCGCAACACCCAGTCGCTGCTGATGGAGGAGTCGAACGTGGCGCGGGTGATCGACCCGGCGGGCGGCTCCTGGTACGTCGAGAGGCTCACCGACGACCTCGCGCACGCCGCCTGGGAGTGGTTCACCGAGATCGAGCGCGCGGGCGGCCTCCCGAAGGCGTCCGGACTGGTGCGCGAACGGCTCGCCGCGACCTGGGAGAGGCGCCGCGAGGACATCGCCCACCGCCGCGCCCCGATCACCGGCGTGAGCGAGTTCCCCAACCTGGAGGAGCGTCTCCCGCAGCGGCGGCCCGCGGCCCGCGAGCCGGAGGGCGTCCACTACGCGCAGGAGTTCGAGGAACTGCGCGACCTGGCCGACGCGCAGGCCGTGCGGCCCCGGGTCTACCTGGCCACGCTCGGGCCGCTCGCGGCGCACACCGCGCGCGCCGGGTTCGCCGGGAACCTGTTCCGCGCGGGCGGGATCGAGACCGTGGCCGGGCCGCCGGAGGAGTTCGCCTCCAGCGGGTGCGCGGTCGCCTGCCTGTGCTCCAGCGACAGGCTGTACGCCGAGGGCGCGGCCGGCGCCGCCCGCGCGCTGAAGGAGGCCGGGGCGGCGAAGGTGTGGCTCGCCGGGAGACCGGGGGACTACGAGGGCGTGGACGACTACGTGTACGCCGGCTGCGACGCCGTGTCCGTCATCCGCACGACGCTGTCCGACCTGGGGGCGAAATGATCCCGGACTTCTCCGACGTACCGCTCGGCACGCCGTCGCCCTCGGGCGACTGGGACGCGGCGCTGCGCGAGGCGACCGGCAAGGAACCCGGCGACCTGGTGTGGGAGACGCCGGAGGGCATCACCGTCAAACCCCTCTACACCGGGGCGGACCTGGACGGGCTCGACTTCCTCCGGACGTACCCGGGCGTCCCGCCGTACCTCCGCGGGCCGTACCCGACGATGTACGTCACCCAGCCGTGGACGATCCGGCAGTACGCCGGCTTCTCCACCGCCGAGGAGTCGAACGCGTTCTACCGGCGCAACCTCGCGGCCGGGCAGAAGGGCCTGTCGGTCGCGTTCGACCTGGCCACGCACCGCGGGTACGACAGCGACCACCCGCGCGTGGCCGGCGACGTGGGCATGGCCGGGGTGGCGATCGACTCGATCTACGACATGCGGCAGCTCTTCGACGGCATCCCGCTGGACCGGATGAGCGTGTCGATGACCATGAACGGCGCGGTGCTCCCGGTGCTCGCGCTCTACATCGTGGCGGCGGAGGAACAGGGCGTCGCGCCGGAGCGGCTCGCGGGGACCATCCAGAACGACATCCTCAAGGAGTTCATGGTCCGCAACACCTACATCTACCCGCCCAAGCCCTCCATGAAGATCATCTCCGACATCTTCGCGTACACCTCGCGGGAGATGCCGAAGTTCAACTCGATCTCCATCTCGGGCTACCACATCCAGGAGGCCGGGGCCACGGCCGACCTGGAGCTGGCGTACACGCTGGCCGACGGCATGGAGTACGTCCGCGCCGGGCGCGACGCCGGGCTCGACGTGGACGCGTTCGCGCCGCGCCTGTCGTTCTTCTGGGCTATCGGGATGAACTTCTTCATGGAGGTCGCCAAGCTCCGCGCCGCCCGCCTCCTGTGGGCCCGGATCATGCGCGACTTCGGCGCGGAGAACCCCAAGTCGCTGTCGCTGCGCACCCACTGCCAGACCTCCGGCTGGTCGCTGACCGCGCAGGACGTCTTCAACAACGTCGTACGGACGTGCGTCGAGGCGATGGCCGCCACGCAGGGCCACACGCAGTCGCTGCACACGAACGCCCTGGACGAGGCGCTGGCGCTGCCGAGCGACTTCTCCGCGCGCATCGCCCGCAACACCCAGATCCTGCTCCAGCAGGAGTCGGGCACCTGCCGCGTGATCGACCCGTGGGGCGGCAGCGCGTACGTCGAACGGCTCACCTACGACCTGGCGCGCAAGGCGTGGGCCAACATCGCCGAGGTCGAGGCGGCGGGCGGCATGGCGCAGGCGATCGACGAGGGCATCCCGAAGATGCGCGTCGAGGAGGCCGCGGCGCGCACCCAGGCCCGCATCGACGCGGGGCGGCAGCCGGTGATCGGCGTCAACAAGTACCGCCCGGACGCCGACGAGCCGATCGAGGTCCTCAAGGTCAACAACAGCCAGGTCCGCGCCCAGCAGATCGACAAGCTCCGCCGCCTGCGGGAGGAGCGGTCCCCGGAGGACGTGGCGCGGGCGCTGGACGCGCTGACCAGGGCCGCCGACACCGGCGAGGGGAACCTGCTGGCCCTGGCGATCGACGCGGCCCGCGCCAAGGCCACCGTCGGCGAGATCTCCGACGCGCTGGAGAAGGTGTACGGGCGCCACAGCGGCCAGATCCGTACGATTTCCGGCGTGTACCGAGACGAGGCCGGGGCCGCCGGCAACATCGAGCGGGCCCGTACGGCGACCGCCGAGTTCGAGGAGGCCGAAGGGCGGCGGCCGCGCATCCTCGTCGCCAAGATGGGCCAGGACGGGCACGACCGGGGCCAGAAGGTGATCGCCACGGCCTTCGCCGACCTCGGCTTCGACGTGGACGTGGGCCCGCTGTTCCAGACGCCGGGCGAGGTCGCGCGCCAGGCCGTGGAGGCCGACGTGCACATCGTCGGCGTGTCCTCGCTGGCGGCGGGGCACCTCACGCTGGTCCCGGCGCTGCGCGAGGAGCTGGCCGCGCTCGGCCGCGACGACATCATGATCGTGGTCGGCGGCGTGATCCCGCCGGACGACCACGCCGCGCTGCGGGAGGCGGGAGCGTCCGCGATCTTCCCGCCGGGCACGGTCATCGCCGACGCGGCCCTGGGCCTGCTCACCGAGCTCCGGGGGCGGCTCGGGCATTGAACCTGGACGACTACATCGAAGGCGTGCGCGCGGGCTCCCGCTCGTGGATCGCCCGCGCCATCACCCTGGTCGAGTCGCGCCGCCCCGACCACCGCGCCCTGGCCCAGGAACTCCTGGTCGCCCTGACCCCGCCGCCGGAGGAGGCCGCCTCCGGCGCGGCGGGCGGGGCCGCGCCCCGGACGCGGCGGGTGGGGATCACGGGCGTGCCCGGCGTGGGCAAGTCCACCTTCATCGACACCCTCGGCACGAACCTCACGGCGGCCGGCCACCGCGTCGCCGTACTGGCCGTGGACCCCTCGTCCACCCGGACCGGCGGCAGCATCCTCGGCGACAAGACCCGCATGGCGCGGCTGTCGGCCGATCCGGACGCCTTCATCCGCCCCTCGCCCACGGCCGGGACCCTCGGCGGCGTCGCCAAGGCCACCCGTGAGGCGATCGTGGTCGTCGAGGCCGCCGGGTACGACGTGGTCCTGGTCGAGACGGTCGGCGTGGGCCAGTCCGAGACGGCGGTCGCCGACATGGTGGACACGTTCCTGCTGCTCACCCTGGCCCGCACCGGCGACCAGCTCCAGGGGATCAAGAAGGGCGTGCTGGAGCTGGCCGACGTCGTCGCGGTCAACAAGGCCGACGGCCCCCACGAGCAGGACGCGCGGAAGGCCGCGAGGGAGCTCGCCGGGGCGCTGCGCATGCTCCGCTCCTCCGCCGCCCCGCCGGTCCTGATCTGCAGCGCCCGGGAGAACACGGGGCTCGCCGAGGTCTGGAAGCACGTCGTCGCCCACCAGGACCGGCTGGCCGAGTCCGGCGAGCTGGCCGCCCGCCGGCGCGCCCAGCAGGTCCGCTGGACCTGGCGGATGGTGACCGACGGCCTGCTGTCCGCGCTCCACGCGGACCCCGAGGTCGGCGCCCTGGCGGCCACCCTGGAGCACCAGGTCTCCACCGGAGAGATCACCCCCGCCCTGGCCGCCGACCGCATCCTGCGGACCTTCCTCCGCCGCGACGCCTGACGGCCCCGCGCCGCGCGGCGCGACGCCTGACGGCCCCGCGCCGCGCGGCGCCTCGCCCGGCCGGCGCGTCAGGAGGGCCGCCCGGCCTCCCATTCGCGGCGCAGGAGGGCGTAGACGAACTCGTCGGTCCACTCGCCCTTGACGAACTCGTTCTCGACCAGGTGGGCCTCGCGGCGCATGCCGAGGCGTTCCATCATCCGGGCCGAGGCGGTGTTGCGGGCGTCGCAGGACGCGTGGATCCGGTGCAGGCGCATCTCCGCGAAGCCCAGGCGGAGCAGCTCGCGGGCCGCCTCGGTGGCGTAGCCGTGGCCGTGGTGGGCGGGGTCGAAGACCCAGCCGATCTCCCCGCCGGAGTGGGCCTCGCTCGCCCAGCGCAGCATGCAGTCGCCGATCAGCTCGCCGGTGTCGCGGCGCTCGACGGCCAGGCAGAGGGCGTCGCCCTCCTCCCGCAGCTCCGTCCGGCCCGTCTTCTTCCGCTCCAGGGACTCGCGCGCGCCGTCCAGGTCCAGCGGCTCGGTGTAGAGGTAGCGCACCACGTCGGGACGGGAGTAGATGGCGTGGAACGCGGTGAGATCACCGAGAGTGAAGGGGCGTAGCCGGAGGCGAGGGGTTTCGAGGGGATATGTGGGTTTAAGCACGTTCGTCATGCTAGCCGACGATGAATGGAAAGTCGGGCGCCGATAACGAATCCAGGCGGCTCCGTCCTATTGCGTGTCCGTGAAATGTTCATTACTGGCGGACGCTTAGGGTGATCCCAATCGGGAGAAATAGCCACCCTATATAAGGGGGATATGTCGTGCGGAAAGGACATTCCGCTGCAACGGGCGCCGCGCTCGCGCTGAGCGTGATCGCGCTCTCGGGGTTCGAGGCGGCGGTCGCGGCCACCACTGATCGTCAGGCGGGGGGCGCGGATCCGATCCCGGCCTTCGCCCCCGCGCAGGCCGACTCCGGGGACTCCGGGCTGACCTTCACCGCGGCCCCCGCCCCGGCCGAGGCCGAGCAGTCCGCGCCGGCCGACGCGGCCGGGCCCGGGACGGACCAGGCCGGCGGCCCGCGCCCAGCGGCGCACCAGCCCGCGGGCTACTACCAGACGGTGCAGCACCCGGCCGGGCAGTACCCGGAGGGGCAGTACCCCGCCCTGTCGGGCCACCCGGCCCAGCTCGCCGAGCCCGCCGACCGGCCGGGCAAGGCGGGCAAGGCGGCCAAGGACCCGGCGCACACCGGATGGGGGGTCAGGCCCGCCCAGGCCCCGCCGCCCGCCGAGGCGCCGCAGCCGCGGACCCCGGAGGCGCCGAGGCCCCCGCAGGCCCACGTGCAGTGGCAGGAGCCGGAGCAGGCGCAGTGGCAGCCGCCGCAGCAGCCGTCGCAGCCCCAGCAGCCGCCGCATTCGGTCCAGTCGCCGCGGCCGCGGTCCCAGACGTACCAGGAGATCGACACCAAGGGCGGGATCGACACCCTCCAGGCGATGCTGGAGGAGGCGAAGAAGAACCCCGAGACCGTGATCATCTACGGTCCGCCGCAGGGCAAGGACAAGACCCGCGAGGTGTACGCCATCGACAACCGGGACCCGGAGAAGGAGGACTACATCTCTCCGAAGCTCCTGAAGGATCTGTTCACGACGGCGTTCGGGCAGATCGGGCAGATCTTCAACGGCAAGTCGGACAACCAGCGCGTCGACGACCGCCGGGCGGCCCGGATGGCCGGGGGCGGCGGGGGCGAGGAGAGCTCCAGCAAGAGCACGTTCTACTACTACGAGGCCCCCGGCTTCCCGGCGCAGGGGCCGACCCCGCGCGGAGCGGCCAAGCCGGACGAGGCGGACCGCTACCTGGATGCCGTGTTCAACGGCATAAGCTCAAAATTCCGGTAAATCCCGGACGACACGCGCATTAGCCAAATACCAGGACCTCAAACGGCGTTCACGTCAAGCGTCCGCGACTCACCGGTTAGGGTGGCGCGGTCAGTCGTTTCGTGGTCCTTGGAGGAATAAGAAGTGCGAGTGCGACGTGTTCCGAGAATTGTCGCCCCTATCGCGATATTCGCCCTCGGGGCCGCTGCCGCGGCGTGTGGCGGCGGCGGCTCCGGGGGCGCCTCGCCGAAGGCCAAGCCCCCGTCCCGCGTCTTCACCGAGAAGGAGCTGACGGCAGCCCTGCTCGACCACGTCACGGGCATGCGCAAGGCGTACGGCCCCGAGGCCGGCGCGTACGGCTCGCTCAAGGCGACCAAGGCCGGCGAGCAGGCGATGGCCGCCGCCAAGCTCGACAAGCCGCACTGCCGGGAGATCGGCCACCTGGACAAGGACTCGCCCGCGGTGAAGAAGGCGCCCTCCGCGGTCGTCGTCCACAGCTCCGGGCTGGTCTCGGTCACCGAGGCGCTGGTCTCGCTCCCCGCCGACCAGGCCGGCAAGCCGGCCGTCGCCGCGATGCCCGCCGACTGCGCCCGCTACTCGGCCAGGGTCGGCGACAAGACCTACCAGTACGCCACCCAGCCCGTCTCCGTCTCCGCCCACGGCGAGGCCGCGCAGGCGTTCCTCACCGACGCCGGCTTCGGCGGGAAGACCGCGATGCAGCTCGGCGCCGTCACCATGCGTTACGGCAACGTCGTCATGAACCTGTTCGTGGCCGGCCGGACGGTCGCCAAGCGTGACCTCGACGCGATCGTCGAGCAGGCCTACGCGAGGCTCACGAAGACTCTCAAATGAGACCGGGCGGCGTCGCGCTCGTCTCCTCTGTCCGGGTAATGTGCGGTTCACGGTGTGAATCGGGAGGAAGGACGAGGGTGGTCGGAAGACAGGGCAGGGTGACCGGGAAGATCGGGCCTGGCCTTGTCGGCGAGGTGATGATCCCCATCCGCGGCGGCGTGGAGGCGTTCTACGCGCATCCGAGCCTGCCCGACGAGGAGATCCCGGTCGGCGCGATCGTCGTCGTGGTCGACTACCACCCGCCCCGCACCGTCTACGTGGCCCCGGCCCTCGGCTGACCGGCCCGCCTCCTCCTGTTCGAGCACCGAGCAACGCACCGGACAGCTCCCCCCAGGAGGCGCCCCCATGCCGTCCTCGCTCCTCATAACGGTGATCGCCGCCGTTGTGGCGGTCATCATCCTGATCCTGTTGTTCAAGGCCGTGTGGCGGGTGGCCGAACCCAACGAGGCACTGATCATCTCCGGTCTGGGCGCGCGCGGCCGCACCGAGCTGGCCGACAGCCTCGGCTTCAAGATCGTGACGGGTAAGGGCACGGCGGTGCTGCCCGGCTTCCAGACCGCCCGCAGGCTCCGGCTCGACAGCCGCGCGGCCAACCTCACCGTCTCCTGCGTCACCCAGCAGGGCATCCCGGTCCAGGTCCGGGGCGTGGTCATCTACAAGGTGGGCGACGACTTCGTCTCGATCGCCAACTCCGCGCGGCGCTTCCTCGACCAGCAGGACTCCATGAACGGCGCCATCCACGAGCTGTTCACCGGCCACCTGCGGTCCATCATCGGCAATCTCACCGTCGAGGACCTGATCCTCAACCGCGAGCGCCTCACCAGCGAGGCGCGCAGCTCCGCCGCCGACGAGATGAGCAAGCTCGGCCTGGTCGTGGACTCCCTCCAGATACAGGAGATCGACGACGAGACCGGCTACATCACCAACCTGGGCAAGCCGCACGCCGCCAAGATCGCGGCAGCGGCGCGCATCGCCGAGGCGCAGCGCGACCAGGAGGCCACCGAGGCCGAGCAGGTCGCGGCGGCCAAGAAGGCGGCCGCGGTGCGCGAGTCGCAGATCCAGCAGGCCGGGTACCAGGCCGAGGTGGACCAGGCGGCGGCCAAGGCCCGGCAGGCCGGCCCGCTGTCGGAGGCGACCGCGCGCCAGGAGGTCGTGGTCCAGGAGACCCGGGCGGCCGAGCTGGAGGCGCAGCTCGCCGAGCAGCGGCTGCAGTCCCAGGTACGCAAGCCCGCCGACGCCAAGGCGTACGAGACGGTCACGCTCTCGCAGGCCGACCGCGACGCCCGCATCGCCCAGGCCGAGGCCGAGGCGCGCGAGACCGAGCTGCGCGCGGCGGCGCAGGCGTCCCAGGTCAAGCAGCAGGCGGCGGCCGACGCCGAGTCCACCCGCCTGCGCGGTGAGGCCGCCGCGGCGGCCACCCGGGCGACCGGTGAGGCCGAGGCGGCGGCGGCGCAGGCGCGCGGTCTCGCCGAGGCGGAGGCCGCCAGGGCCAAGGGCCTGGCGGAGGCGCAGGCGATCCAGGCGCGCGCCGAGGCCCTGGCGAAGAACCAGGAGGCGGTCGTCGCCCAGCAGCTCGCCGAGAAGTGGCCGGAGATCGTCGGCCAGGCGTCCAAGGCGTTCGGCAACGTGGACCACATGGTCGTGCTCAACGGCGCCCAGGGCATCGAGGAGATGCTGGCCAAGGCGCTCACCCTCGGCGGCACCGGCCTCGGCCTGGCCCGCTCCCTCCTGTCGTCCGGCAACGGCGCCCCGGCCGGCAACGGCGTCCCCGAGGCCGTCAAGCCCGTCGAGAAGGCCCCCGAGAAGGTCGCTGAGAAGGTCGCTGAGAAGGTCGCTGAGAAGACCCCGGAGAAGGCCGCGGACGAAGGTCGCTGAGAAGCCTCTCGGCCGGCCTGTGGACAAGTAGCCCCGCCCGCGCCGGTCACGCGGCCCGCAGGACCGGGAGCGCGTGATCGGCGGGACGGGTGAGGTGTCGCATGCGTACGGCGGGGCACCGGTTCGTCCGGTGCCCCGCCGTACGTGCGTTCATGGGTCGTTCACCCGTCCACAGGGGCCGTGTGGCCCTGTGGGTTGTTCGCGAGGTTATCCCCAGGCTTGTGGATAACGAGGGGTATATCCCCTGTGGGGATAGGGATCTGTTATCCACATGCCTGTGGATAACAGGTGTGTATCGGTCAGATCAGGACGTGGCCCTCAGGTCGCCCGATGAACGCGAACTGACCATTCCGGTTCAGCTTGATCTCGTTCGCCTGCCAGGTGTGGAACTTGGGGTCCCCGCTGCGCATGTAGACGAAGTTGAACCGGTCCGTCGAGTAGATCGGGATGCCCTCGGCCTTGCAGTGCCGTACCAGCCGGGTGTCCTCGCCGACGTTGACGTTCTCGAACGGCACCGACTTGAGCAGGTCCCGCTTGGCCAGCATCGAGCCGCCGTTGATCAGGTGCGTGAACCGGTGCTCGAACTCGGGGAAGCGCAGCACGGTCGCGTTGCGGCCCTCGAAGTACGTGTAGTGCGCGCCCTTGCCGACCATCTCCGCGTTCGTCCAGTCGAAGGCGCGGATCATGTCGGAGAAGTAGTGCTCGCCGTACAGGTTGTCGTCGTCCATCTTGGCGATGAAGTCCCCGTCGGCCGCCGCGACGCCCAGGTTCAGGCAGGCGCCCAGCGTGAGGGACTTGTCGGCCGCGAGCACCTTGACGTCCTCGATCCCGGCCGCGCGCGCCTTGTCGGCCACGACGCCGGTGTCCAGGTCCAGGCCGTGCAGGACCATGATGAGCTGGATCGGCTTGTGGATCTGCTTGGCCACCGAGTCGATGGCGTGCTCGATCTGGTTGGCGCGGTTGGTCGGCAGCACCACCGAGATGGACTGCTTCCGCTCGCGCACCGGCCGGCCCAGGTCGCGCAGGATCTGGTCCACGCGGTGCGTGAACAGGTGCTTGTCGAACACCTCGCGATGGGCCAGGTGCCCCTGCCGCGCCCGCAGCTCGGGGCTGTTGATCAGGTAGAGCGCCTGGTTGTAGGCCTCCTCCTGGTCCCGCGCGATCGAGATGAGCGAGCCGAAGGTCTCCTCGATCGCCCGGGAGTACCCCGAGAGCACGGGCGTCGCGCACGCCGACAGCTCGAACACCCGCCGCGCGCACATCGTCGGCGAGTCGATCACCGAGTTGACGTTCAGGAAGACCTTGTACATCCGGTACGCCGTGAGCATGTGGTCGTACGGCAGCTCGCCCACGATGTGCGGCCGGTACTCCTCGGGCCAGGCGTACTGCTCGCCGGCGGAGTCGTTGCGCGCGAAGATGTGCAGGCCCAGCTCACGCGTGGGCGCGATCACGGTCTCCATCTGCTCGCGCCGCTCGGGGTGCTTGTCGCGGAAGTACATCCCGGCGAACACGATGTCGTGCACCCGGCCCTCGCCCACGAGCTGCGGGTTGTGCACCCGGGGCTGCGCGGCGAACATCAGCACGTCCACGCGGTCGTGCCCGAGGATCTCCTTGTACCGCGGGATGCAGTCGCCGTCGCAGGTGTAGACGTGGTCGAACAGCTTGGCGGTGTCGATGAACTTGTCGAAGTTGGGCGGGTCCTCCTTGTTCCAGAAGACCGTGGGGATGCCCTGCTCCTTGCAGTAGGCGACCAGCTCGCGCAGCTCCTGCTTGGGCGCGTTCGTGCCGGTCATCTGGTACTGCCAGCGGCCGTCGTTCCCCCACCAGGCGGACTCGACGAACAGCAGCTCGGGCCGCTCGCGCTCGAAGGTCTCCCGCCAGTCCTTGGGCCCGAACTCGATCTGCTCCCATTCGTACCGGAACGCCATCTTGGAGAACGCGTCCAGGATGACCGCGACCTTCAGGCCGGGCCGGTTGACCAGGCCCTCGGGCCACTTCATGCGCGGGATCGCGACGTCCGGCTGGAGCACGTCCTTGAGCATGCTGCGGTCGGTGATCTGGCGCGGCCGCTCCGGGCGCTCGGTCGCCTTGGCGGCGCGCACGAGGTCGCGCGGCAGCCGTACGACGTTCTTGGGGTTGCGCTTGACGTTCATCACGGCCTGGCCGATGCGGAACGTGCGCCGGGCGCGCGTGGACTCGAGCTGCCAGTTGACGTATTCGGTGCGGTAGATCTGCTTCGAGAGCTTGCTCGCGAGCTCGGTCGCGCGCGTGCGGTGCTGCTCCGACCGCTCCTTCTCCTCGTCGTAGAGGTTCTCCAGCTCGACCATGCGCGACTGGAGGCGCTCGGCGCGCTCCATCGCCTCGCGGAGCTGGGCCTCGAGTTCCGAGATACGGTCGTTTTCCGGCATATCAGTCCTTCGAACGGGAGAACACGAGGGTACGCCACCGTGTCCATCGTGACGGGTGAGATCCCCACAAGAGGGATTAAAACCACCCGTGGGAACCGGACGTATCAGACGTCCGCCCCAGACTTCTCACAATCTTGTCTTCCGGTACGGCGGAGCGCCCGCCGTACCGCGCGGGCGCCGTACAACCCGGCGCCCATCGCCAGACGCCGGCGGGAGCCGTACGGCCCATCGCCCGCCGACCTCGCGGCGGCGGCGGGAGCCGTACGGCCGTCCGCCGGACGACGCGAGGTCAGCGGGAGCCGTCGGCGAGCCAGCGGGCGATCACGCCCGCGATGCGCGCCCCGGACCTGCCGTCCCACAGCGGGGGCAGCTCGCCGCTGGGGGTGCGGGCGCCCTCGGCCAGCGCCTTCTCGGCCGCGGCGGGCAGCGTCGCGGGGGTGACCAGCCGGTTCGTGCCGTGGCTGATCGTGATCGGGCGCTCGGTGTTGGGCCGCACGGTCAGGCACGGCACCTCCAGCATCGTCGTCTCCTCCTGCACGCCGCCGGAGTCGGTCACGACGAGCGCCGCGCCGCGCACCAGGGACAGGAAGTCGACGTACCCGAGCGGCTCGATGATCGACAGGCGCTCGGACGGCACCAGCCCGGCCTCGGCCAGCCGCTCCCGGCCGCGCGGGTGCAGCGGGACCACGACCGGCACCTGCTCGGCGACCTTGAGCACCGCCGAGACCAGCTCGCGGGCGGTGTCGAGGGAGTCCACGTTGCCCGGCCGGTGCAGCGTGGCCACGGCGTACCGCTCCGGCAGGCCCAGCCGCGCCACGACGGGGGCCGGGTCGAGCTTGGGCAGCGCCGAGAACAGGCTGTCGATCATCGGGTTGCCGACGAGGTGCGCCTTCTCCGGGGCGACGCCCTCGTTGGCCAGGTGGGAGAGCGCGTCGGGGGAGGTCGCGAAGAGCAGGTCGGCGAGCGCGTCCACGACGACCCGGTTGACCTCCTCGGGCATGCCGCGGTCGAACGACCGGAGTCCGGCCTCGACGTGCGCGGTGGGCACCCCCAGCTTCGCGCAGACCAGGACGGCCGCGAGCGTGGAGTTGACGTCGCCGTACACGACGACCAGCGCGGGCCGCCGCTCGGTGATGACCTCTTCGAGGCCGGTGAGCAGGGCGGCGGTCTGCCGCGCGTGGGTGCCGGAGCCGACGGCCAGGTTCGCGACCGGCTCGGGCAGCCCGAGGTCGGCGAAGAACACGTCCGACATGAGCGCGTCGTAGTGCTGGCCGGTGTGGACGATCTCCTGGGCGACGCCCGCCTCGGCCAGGGCGCGCACGACGGGGGCGGCCTTGGGGAAGTTCGGCCGGGCGCCGAGCACGTGGAGGACGGTCTGACCAGCCGGGCCGGTCGGGTGCGTGTCGGTCATGCGTCTTTCCTAAGCCGGGACCAGGACATTCCTACTGATATTGGCAGTTATAGGCAGTAATCGACGGTAGGCCAAAAGGACAGTACCGGAATCCTCGGTAAAGCCGCAGGAAGCAGCCGAGATCGAGCAAACGGTGCCTATGCTACGTTCCTTCGGTGGTCTCCGACGAAAGCCGGCCACCGTCCACACCGGTTCCACAGCGGTCCGCCTCTCCTACGCGAGCGGCGCTGTCGGCCCGAACCGCAATCCTCGGCGCGCTCCGTCACCCGTTGCTGGTCACCCGGATCGTCGTCGCGCGGATGCGGGTCGATCCGGTGCGGGTCGCGGTAGCCGCCACCGATGCCCTGCCCGGCCGAATCCGCCGCCGCGCCGCCCGCGCCGCCGGGCGTTCCGCCGTGCAACGTCTCCTCCCCTCCACCTCGCTGCTCCTGCTCGACCGCGCCGGCCGCCGCCGGGACGCCGAGGCCCTGGCCCGGACGGCGTCCGTACGGCTGCGCGGCCGCCGCGGCCGCCGCCTGGCCACGCTCGTCGTCGCCCTGGAGCGCGCCGAACTGGCCGAGGCGCTGCCCGAGCGCGGCTCCGAGGGGACCGTCGACGCGGCCGTGCGGCTGCGCGACGCCCAGCGAGCCATGCAAGCGGGCCGGATGAGCGAGGCGGTGGAACTTCTCCGACCGTTCGCCCGCCGTAACGGAACAGTTCGCCGCAGGTTCCAGCAGTACGCCGGGGAACTGGCCAGCCTGCGCGACGGCGCGTCCGCCCGGGGCGTGAAGACGCCGGTGACGCCCATCCCCGGCCGCGTGCTGCACATGGTCACCAACGCCCTGCCGTACACCCAGGCGGGGTACACCGTGCGGACGCACCGGATCGTGACCGCGCAGCGGGCGGCCGGGCTCGACCCGCACGTGGTGACGAGCTGGGGCTGGCCGATGCTCCAGGGCCACTTCGCCGCCGCGAAGTACGAAGAGGTGGACGGGATCCCGTACCACCGGCTGCTGCCGAGCGGGCCGATCCCCTCGGAGAGCCACGGGCGCATGGTCCGCGGGGTCGAGGAGGCGACGCGGCTGGCCGAGCGGCTGCGGCCGTCGGTGCTGCACGCGGCCACCGACCACCGCAACGGCAGCGTGGCGCTGGCCGTGGGCGAGCGGACCGGGCTGCCGGTGGTCTACGAGGTGCGCGGATTCCTGGAGGAGACCTGGCTCTCGCGCGCCGGGGAGGCCGCCGAGGGCAGCGAGCGGCACCTGCTCCAGCGGGAGCGCGAGGCGCACATCATGCGCACCGCGGACGCCGTGGTGACGCTGGCCGCGACCATGCGCGAGGAGATCGTCGCGCGGGGCGTGCCGGCCGAGCGGGTGTTCCTCGCGCCGAACGCGGTGGACGCCTCGCTGCTCACCGCCGAGTACGACGGGAAGGGCTTCCGGGAGAGCCTGAACGTCGGCGCTCAGGAACTCGTTGTCGGATCGGTATCCAGCATCGTCGCCTATGAGGGATTCGCCACACTTCTCGACGCCGCGGCGCTGCTGCGCGACCGGGGCCTCCCGGTGCGCGTGCTGATCGTCGGGGACGGCGCGGAACGCCCGGCGCTGCTGGAGCGCGTGAAGGCGCTCGGCCTGGAGGATCTGGCCCTGCTGCCGGGCCGGGTGTCCCCGGCGGAGGCCCTGCGGGCGCAGGCCGCGATCGACGTGTTCGTGACGCCCAGGATCGACGCCCGCGTGTGCCGGTTGGTGACCCCGCTCAAGCCCGTGGAGGCGATGGCGCTGGGCAAGCCGGTGGTCGCCAGCGACCTGCCGGCGCTGGCCGAGCTGGTCGGCCCGGAGGCCGGGCTGCTGGTGCGTCCCGAGGACCCCGAGTCCCTCGCGGACGCGCTCGCGGAGCTCCGGGACGACCCGCGGCGACGTGCGGAGATGGGGGCCGCGGGGCGGGAGGCCGTGGCGGCTCACCGCACGTGGGACCGGGTGGCCGAGACGTATGTGAAGGTATACGCGGCCGTGACAGATTGATCACCTGGGACATGAGTGATAAATCGGATTAAGCGTGGCGTGTGGAGACTTGAGATAGCCTGTCCGACCATGAAGTGTTCTCTATGGCTTACCCCTTCGCTCCCGTGATGGGGTCGACCACGGTGCCAGGACCCAGCTTCGACCTCGCGGTCATCGGGCTCGGGTACGTCGGCATGCCGCTTGCCAAGGAGGCCACCTCGGCGGGACTGCGGGTCATCGGTCTCGACGTTGACCCCGCCAAGATCGAGGCGTTGAACTCCGGCAGGTCGTACATCGACGACCTGAGCGGGACCGAGATCGCGGAGATGTTGTCCGCGGGCTTCCGCGCGACGACCGACGAGGCGATCCTCGGCCGCGCCGACACGATCATCATCTGCGTCCCCACCCCGCTCGACGAGGACCACCGGCCGGACCTGTCGGCCGTCCACTCGGCGAGCGAGGCCGTCGCGCGGCACCTGCGGCCCGGCACGCTCGTCGTCCTGGAGTCCACCACCTGGCCCGGCACCACCGATGAGGAGATCCGCCCGATCCTGGAGAAGTCCGGCCTGCGCGCGGGCGTGGACTTCCACCTGGCGTTCTCCCCGGAGCGGATCGACCCCGGCAACCCGACGTACGGCCTGCGCAACACGCCCAAGGTCGTCGGCGGCTACACCGAGGCCTGCCGTGACCGGGCGGCGTCGTTCTACGGCAAGTTCGTCGAGCAGGTCGTGCCCGTGAGCGGCACGCGCGAGGCCGAGATGGCCAAGCTGCTGGAGAACACCTACCGGCACGTCAACATCGCGCTCGTCAACGAGATGGCGATCTTCTGCGACGAGCTCGACATCGACCTGTGGGAAGTGATCGACGCCGCGAGCACGAAGCCGTTCGGCTTCCAGCGGTTCCTCCCCGGGCCCGGCGTCGGCGGCCACTGCATCCCGGTGGACCCGAGCTACCTGTCGTACACCGTGCGCAAGCTGGGCTACCCGTTCCGGTTCGTGGAGCTGGCCCAGGAGATCAACGAGCGCATGCCGTCGTACGTCGTCGCGCGTGTGCAACGGCTGCTCAACCGGCACAAGAAGGCCGTGAACGGCGCGCGCGTGCTGCTGCTCGGCGTCACCTACAAGCCCGACATCGCCGACGACCGCGAGACCCCGGCCCTGCCGGTCGCGCGGGCGCTCCGCGAGCTCGGGGCCGAGCTGGTGTTCTGCGACCCGTACGTCCCGGAGTGGACCGTGGACGGCGACGTCGTGCCCAAGGAGGAGGACCTGGGCGAGGCGGCCGCGAAGGCCGACATCGCCGTCCTGCTCCAGCAGCACTCGGCCTTCGACCTGGAGGTCCTGCGGACCCGGGCGCAACTCGTCCTCGACACCCGCGGCGTTCTCGCCGACGCCGAACACGTCGAGCGGCTCTAGGAGCGGGAGTCCCTCGTGCGCGTGCTGGTCATGACCGTGGTGCACCACCCGGAGGACGCCCGGGTGCTGCACCGGGAGATCCGCGCGCTCGCCGACGCCGGCCACGAGGTGATCTTCGCGGCGCCGTTCTCGGCCCGGGGCGTCGTGCCCCGGCCGTGGGTGACCGGGGTGGACCTGCCGCGCGCCGAGGAGCGCCGCCGCTTCCGCGCGGTGCGAGAGGCCCGCAAGGTCTTCCGCGAGCTGCGCGACCGCGTGGACATCGTCGTCGTGCACGATCCCGAGCTGCTGCTCGCGGTGCTCGGGATCAAGGACCGGCCCCCGGTCGTCTGGGACGTGCACGAGGACACCCCGGCCACGCTCTCGCTGAAGCCCTGGCTGCCGCGCTGGCTGCGGCCGCCGGTGCGGGTGCTCGTCCGGGCCGCCGAGAAGGCCGCGGAGAAGCGCGTCCACCTGATCCTGGCCGAGACGGCGTACGCCCACCGGTTCGCCCGCGAGCACCTGATCGTGCCGAACAACACCTGGGTGCCCGAGACCGTCAGCCCGCCCGGCGACGACCGCGTGGTCTACCTGGGCTGGCTGTCGCACGCGCGCGGCGTGCGCGAGGCGATCGAGGTGGCCCGGCTGCTCCGGCCGCACCGGGTGGCCGTGGAGCTGATCGGGTACGCCGACGCGCAGAGCCGCCCGCTGCTCACCCAGGCGGTCGAGGAGGGCGTGCTGGAGTGGCGCGACTTCATGCCCAACGACGAGGCGCTCAAGCGCCTGGACGGGGCGCTGGCGGGCCTGTCCCTCCTGCACGACCAGCCGAACTACCGGCACTCCCTGCCGACCAAGGTCATCGAGTACATGGCCCACGGCATCCCGGTCATCACCACGCCCTCCCCGCGCGCCGTCGAGCTCGTCGAGCGGTACGGCAGCGGCGTGGTCGTCCCGTGGCAGGACCCGCAGGCGGTGGCTCAGGCCGTACTGCGGCTGCGGGACGACGCGGAGGAGCGGCGCGCGCGGGGCAGGCGCGGGCACACGTCGGCGCTGAGGTTCCACCACTGGCCCAACGCGGCCAGGGACTTCGTCGCCCAGCTCGAAGTGTGGGCGGAAAAGTCCTGATCTGCGCGATCTCTCGATAGGCTGCCGGACGTGCGCGGGCTCAGACGTTGGTTCCTCTTCCTGCTGCTGGGTTCGTGGATCGCGGCGGCGGTCGGAGTCGTGGCCTTCGTGGCGATCTCGCCGGGGAAGTCCGACGGCGACGCCGCGCCCCGGAAGCGGGGCGGCGCCGCGAAGCCCACGCCCACACCGCCTCCCGCCGACCCCTGCGGCGAGCGCGACCTGCGGATCCAGGCGGGCTATCCGGTGAGCGGCTTCTTCTTCATGCCGAAGAAGGACCGCTGCCTCATGCGCGCCGAGCTCCAGGCCATGCACCGGGCCGGCGGGGACACCGTGGTGCGGTTCGGGTACGCCATGCAGCCCCGCGACGTGGACCGCAAGGGGCGCATCCTGGACAAGGAGGGCCGGCAGCCCGACGAGACCTTCGCCTGCGTGGACGGCGGCAAGTCGTGCTTCGAGGCGGCCATGGACACGCTGACCGCCGCGAACCCGGCCAACCGGCTCCAGCAGGCGTACGTCTTCCGGACCGACGAGTACCTGGGCTCTGAGGTCCTGCGCTGCCCGTCCGTCGAGCGCAGCGTCACCGCGGGCGCGGTGGTCTTCCACCGCATGCTGGTCCCCTCCGACGGGTCCGACGACCCCTCCTGCAACTTCTCCAAGGCCGGGGACTACGACCTGATCCTCGTGCGCAGCTCCGTCCGCGACTACATGGGCGAGCTGCTCGACGAGGCCGACCGGTACGGCATGAAGGTCTATCCCGCCCTCCCGATGGGCCCGCGCGACCCCAGGGACCGCTCCCGCGCCGACCCCGAGCACATCCCGGCGCTGGAGACCCTGACCCGGCGCACGCTCCAGGACTACCAGCGCCGCTACGCCAGGCATCCCGCGCTCGCCGGCGTCTACCAGGGCTTCGAGATCCAGCTCAAGCGCTGGAAGAGGGCCGAGGACGTCACCACCCTGCAGGTCTACGCCGCGCAGCACCGGCTCGTACGGCAGGAGCTGCCCGGCCGCCGCATCCTCGTCAGCCCCTACCTGGACGGGCGGAAGAAGGTCGGCTTCGGGGCGACGCCGGACGAGGCCGCCGCCGGGTTCCGCGCGGTGGCCGAGACCGGCGCCGACATCATCGCGCCGCAGGACGGTCACGGCACCGGCAAGGTCGGGCTGTACTTCGGGGACGAGGCGGACCGGCGGGTGCCCGACCGGGTGCGCCGGGTCGTCGGCGACACGACGTACGGCGAGGCGTACCGCGGCAGCACGCGCGACTTCTACCGGCTGGCGGCGGCCGAGCGCGAGAGGCTGTCGATGGAGGGCCGCCAGGTCGAGCTGTGGGCGAACGTCGAGGCGTTCGAGCCCGACGGGATCGAGGGGTGCAGCCCCCACGGCACCCGGGGCCGCACCGACAAGGCGCGGCTGGACACGGCGATCGCGCTGGCGGGGCCGTACGTCAACAAGATCATCTCGTACATGTGGACGGACTTCTACACCTGCCGGGGCACGCACGCGCAGCCGCTGGGGGAGGAGATCCTCGCCGACTGGAACCGCCCGATCGTGATCGACGTGGGCGCCCAGCAGCGGGGCGTGCAGCGCGGGATCCTGGTGCGCGGCTACAACCTGGACCGCGCGAAGGTGACGCTGCGGCCCTCGGGCGGGGCGCCCGCGCGGGAGCTCGACGCGTCCATCCAGGGCTGGGTCTCCTCCGGCGGCGACCCCCTGCTGCCCCGGGGCAACATGTCGCTGTGGGTGCCGTACGACTGGGAGGGCGTCGATCCCGGCTCGTGGATCCAGCTCGAACTGGTCAACTCCGCGGGCAAGGGGCTGGCCCGGCCGTTCCCCTTCCGCGCCCCGCAGGCCCCGCAGGCGCCCTGAAGCCGGTCCGAAGCCGGGAGGACCGGCGGGCACGGCCTGAGCTGGGTTCATCGACCTGATCTCGGGTGTAGCGTGCTCACATGGTTCCGAGGATCCCCGTCAGCGTGGACCTCGTCGTGCTCACGGTCAGGGAACAGCGGCTCAGCGCGCTCGTGTGGCGCCGCGACCAGCCGCCGCACGCCGGGCGCTGGGCGCTCTCCGGCGGGTTCATCCAGCTCGACGAGGACCTGCCGGCCGCCGCCGCTCGGGTGCTGGCCGAGCGCGCCGGGCTGCGCGGGGCGCCGGTGCACCTGGAGCAGCTCCAGACGTACGGATACCCCGACCGCGACCCGCGCCAGCGGGTGGTGAGCGTGGCCTACCTGGGGCTCGCGCCCGACCTGCCCGCGCCGTCGGAGGCGCACATGAGCTGGCAGGGCGTGAACTCCCTGACCTCGATGGCCTTCGACCACCGGCGGATCCTGCTGGACGGGGTGGAGCGGGCGCGCTCGAAGCTGGAGTACACCTCGCTGGGGGCGGCGTTCTGCCCGCCCGAGTTCACGGTGGCGGAGCTGCGGCGGGTCTACGAGATCGTGTGGAACACCCCGCTGGATCCGCGCAACTTCCACCGCAAGGTCACCGGCGCCGAGGGCTTCCTCGTGCCCACGGGGCGCACGACGACCAGGGACGGCGGCCGCCCCGCGCGGTTGTACCGGCGAGGCGGCGCCGAACTGTTGCATCCCCCGATGCTGCGGCCAGGCCGCGCCTAGGGCGTGCCCGTCAGGTGCGCGCGGCCGGCGGCCGGGTCAGTAGTAGCTCTTCTTGGCCTTGGGAATGAAGATCCACATCAGGATGTAGACGATGAACTGCGGCCCGGGCAGGATGCACGAGAGCACGAACAGGATCCGGATCAGACTGGGCCGGACACCCATCTTCTCGGCGATCCCGCCGCAGACGCCGGCGATGATCTTGTGATCCCTGGAGCGGTGCATCGGTAGCGTGTCCCCCTCTTTGTTATCCGGGTGTTATCTACACGCTACGTCGCCCCGGCGCACGCAGGCTCCCCCGCGAGGATGAAGCGTCTCCGACTTTCTGTCGGTCTTTGCCGAGAGCTTTGATACTTTATGAGAACTATGTCCGAAGAGCTGATGAAGCTCGGCCTGTCCCTCGCCCTGTCCATAGGGGAAGCCGGCCTGAGCCACGTGTCCACCTGGCCCGGTCTGCTGGCCGCCGTCGACCAGCACGCCGCCGAGGTGCGCGACGCCCTCCTCGGCTGCGGGGAGGTCATCGGCTCCGACGCCATCTCGGACTACACGCGCGGCTTCGTCCAGGCCTCGATCGAGCGGGGCTGGTGGCCTCCCGTGGAGGACGCCCACGAGATGGACCGCGGCGCCGGCCACGACTGGGAGACCACCCGCCTCATCGCTCTTACCTGGTTGTCACGTCACTCCAGCCCCGGAGTGACCGCCGTCTGACGCCCGGGTCAGCCGTTCCGGCGCGACTCCTGCCCCACCTGGTCGCCGGCCTGGTCCGCGGCTCGCCCCCCGGCCTGTTCCGCCTGGCGCGCGCCGCCGCCCTGGGCGCCCGCCGTACGGCCCTGCTCGAAGGCGTCGCTCGCGGCCGAGCGCATGCGCTGCGTGCTCTGCGAGGCGCCCTCGGCCGCCCGCTGGCCCGCGCCGGACGGGACCGAGCGCAGCCAGCCCTCCCAGCGCTGCCGCATGGGCTGGATCAGGCCGCCGCCGACGCCGACGACGAGGATGCCGCCCACCGTGGCCAGGGCCGCGATCAGCACCGGCATCGTCACCGACAGGGCGATCCCCATCTGGTTCAGCGCCGCGATGATGCCCAGCGCCAGGATGAAGATCGAGGCGACGTTCGCCACGATGTTGCCGTACCCGGTCGAGCTCAGCGCCGACGACAGCAGGTCCTTGACGACCTTGGCGATCGCCGAGACCACCACGACGATGATGACGGCGACGGCGAGCTGCGGCAGCCACCCCACGATGCCGCGCAGCACGTCGCTGATCGGGTTCGGCCCGAACGCCGAGAACGCCAGTTGCAGCGTCACCAGGAGAGCCGCGTAGTACACGATCTTCGCGATGAACGTGGAGGCGCTGTACTTGCTGTTCTTCAGCCACTCCCCGACCTGGCCGCGCTGGGCGAGACGGTCGAAGTGCGCCTTGGTGAGCAGGGACGCCACGACGCGGCAGAGGACCTTCGCGACGATCCACCCGATGACGAGGATGACGATGAACGCGATGATCTTGGGTACGGTCGAGATGATCCCGTTCCACACGTTCTGGATGCCCTGACCGAAGTCGATCTGGGCGATCGGATGACGCATTGCTTCCCCCCGATGTTTCCGTACGTCAGGCGCACGTACCCAGGAGAAACGCTCATACGCAGGGCTTTAAGGTATAGGTCAGCAGCTACCTCTCCTCAGCTCCCCCGGGAGGACAACGGTGTCCGCACAGAGTCCGCGTCTTCGCGCGATCCTCGACCAGCTCCCGCCGTACGTGCCGGGCAAGGCGGTCAGGTCCCCCGACGGCCGTTCGTTCAAGCTGTCCTCGAACGAGTCGCCGTACGAACCGCTGCCGGGCGTGGCCGAGGCCATGGCCGAGGCGGCGATGACCGCGAACCGCTACCCCGACCCGGGCGCGCTGCGCCTGACCGAGGCGCTGGCCCGGCGCTTCCAGGTGCCCGAGGACCACATCGCGCTCGGCGCCGGGTCGGTCACCGTGGCCCAGCAGATCCTGGAGGCCGTCGCGGAGCCGGGCACCGAGGTGCTCTACGCCTGGCGCTCCTTCGAGGCGTACCCCCTGCTCGCCGACCTGGCCGGGGCCACGTCGGTCCGGGTGCCGCTCGTGGACGAGCGCCACGACCTGGACGCGATGGCCGAGGCGATCACCGACCGCACCCGGGCGGTCTTCGTCTGCAACCCCAACAACCCCACCGGCACCGTCACCCGCCGCTCGGAGCTGCTCGCCTTCCTCGACCGCGTCCCCGGGGACGTCCTGGTGATCCTGGACGAGGCCTACCGTGAGTACGTCCGCGACGAGGACGTCCCCGACGGCCTCACGATCTACCCCGACCGGCCCAACGTCGCCGTCCTGCGCACGTTCTCCAAGGCGTACGGCCTGGCCGGGCTCCGCGTCGGCTACCTGATCGGCCACCCGGCCGTGGCGGGGGCCGTGCGCAAGACCCAGATCCCCTTCGCGGTCAACGCGGTCGCCCAGGCCGCCGCCGTCGCCTCGCTGGAGGCCGAGCCGGAGCTCCTCGCCCGCGTGGAGTCGGTGGTGAAGGAGCGCACGCGCGTCCGCGAGGCGCTGCTGACCCAGGGCTGGGAGGTGCCCGCGACCGAGGCCAACTTCGTCTGGCTCCGGCTCGGCGACCGCACCCTCGACTTCGCCGAGACCTGCGCCCGCCACGGCGTCGCCGTACGCCCCTTCGCCGGCGAGGGCGCCCGCGTCACCATCGCCGACCCCGAGGCCAACGACGCCTTCCTCGCCGCCGCGCAGGAGTTCATCACCGCCTGACGCGCTCTCCTCCGCGCCGATCACGCCCCCCGCGGGATCGGCGCGGAGCGGCCGGCGCGCCGGTGGGGGGATGGAGAGGCCGGGTCAGTCCGTGAGGGCGGGGTCGGGGGTCCTGGCGCGGCGGTTGCGGAGGCTCTCCGTCGAGACGACGAGGGCCACGCCGAGGACGATGACGGCGCCGGCGGCCAGGATCGGGGTGGTGACCCGCTCGTTCAGCACGGCCACGCCCAGCGCCACCGCCACCACCGGGTTGACGTAGGCGTACGTCGCGACCAGCGAGATGGGGGCGTTGCCCAGGAGCCAGGCGTACGACGTGAACGCGATGAGGGAGCCGAAGACGATCAGGTAGGCGAGCGCGAGCCAGGAGTGCCCGGAGACGGCGGTCACATCGAGGCGTTCGCCGCGGGCCAGGCCGACGACGCCCAGGGCCAGGCCGCCGGCCAGCATCTCGTAGACGGAGGCCGCGAACGGGTCGCGGGGCATCGTGATCCGGCCGGACAGGAACGAGCCGACGGACCAGGACAGCGACGCCAGCAGGATCACGATGACGCCGATGTGGCTGGTCGCGCCGCCGGAGTTCCCCGACAGCGACAGCAGCGCCACCCCGGTGAAGCCGATCAGCACGCCCGCCAGCGTGAGCAGCGGAGGACGGTCGCGCGCCGCCGTACGGAAGATCACCAGCCAGAGCGGGACCGAGGCCACGAGCAGGGCCGCCAGGCCCGAGGAGATGTGCTGCTCGGCGATGGCCACCATGCCGTTCCCGGCGGTGAGCAGCAGCAGCCCGATGAGCGCGGCGCTGAGGAACTCGCGGCGGGTCACCCGCAGCGCCTGACGGCCCTTGACCGCGAGCAGGACGAGGGCGAGCACGACCCCGGCCGCCAGGAAGCGCAGTGAACCGTGCAGCAGCGGCGGCATGGTCTCGATCGCCACCCGGATGCCCAGATAGGTGCTGCCCCAGACCACGTAGACGATCGCCAGCGCCCCCCACACGAGGAGGGGACCGGGACGCCTGTCATGAGCATGGGGGGACATGACTCATGACAGTACGCCACCGGGTCAGATCCGGACAGTTCACCCCCCTCGGAGCGCTCCACCCGAGACCCCGGGCGCGTCCCGTACGGCCGCCGCGCCGCCGCGCCGCCCGCCGGCCGGCGCGGCCGGATCGGGCTCCTGCGGAGGACGGCGGCCTCAGGCGCGGGCGGGGCCGAGTTTCTCGATGATCAGCCGGTAGAGCTGGCGCGGGCGGCCCGGCTGCGGCGTCCGGTTCGGGGGCAGCGGCCAGGCCAGGCCCTCGTCCACGAGCGTGCGCAGCAGCCGCCTGGCCGTGCGCGGGGTGACGCCCAGCATGCGGCCCGCGGCCTCGGCGTCCACCACCGTGTCGCCGCCCTCCAGCTTGGCCGCCAGGCGCGAGAGCACCTCCAGGCCGCGCGGTTTGGGCTGCCCGGTCGGCTGGGGAGGGAGCCGGGGCGCGGGCACCAGCGGCCGCCCCTCGCGGTCCACCGCGAAGCTCTGCGCCTGCTTGCTGGTCTGCGCCCGCGACAGGGCCGCCCGCGCGTGCGCCTCGGCGTCGTGGGTCGTGCGGCCCATGCCGATGCCCACCTCGACGGTCAGGCCCAGTTCCTCGCGCACGCGCCCGGCGAACGGCGGCACCCGGAACCCGTCCGTCGCCCCCGACACCGAGCCGCGCGTGGCCGAGACGAGATAGCTGTGGTCGTCGATGGGCCACACCGACGCCTGCATGCGGTGCCCCTCCTGCACGAGCAGCCGGTGCAGCGCCAGCCGCAGCTCGTCGCGCCAGTAGCGCGGGGCGCTGCGCCGTACCGGCTCGCGGAGGGTCGGGACGTCCACGAGCACCACCGTGAGCTGGGATTCCTCCAGCCGGTGGTGGGCGCCCATCAGGGCCGCCGAGTGCAGCGCGCCGCGGATCGAGGAGGTGGTCGGCCGCACGAGCACGGCCGGCACGCCCGCCGCCTCCAGGCGTTCGGCGACCGCGGGCAGGCAGGTCAGCGCCCCGGTGGTGGCGCCCCGGCGGAACAGGCGCTCGTGGAAGTTCGTGAGCGTGCCGACCGCGCCCGGTTCGTCGCGGGTCTGCACGCCGTCGGCGGACAGGCCGAGGTCGGAATACGCCTCCTCGACCTCGGCGCGCTCGATGACGTCCACGCTGACCCTGGTCAGGTCGAGGCGTTCGTCGCGTACGGCCCGCGACAGGGCCGCGTGGAGCGCCGCCCCGCCCAGTGGCACGTAGGTGGCGGGAACCGACAGGACGCCCGAGCGCCGGGCGAAGTCGTACGGCAGCGGGCTGGCGAACAGGCAGACGTCCACGCCGGCCCCCAGCTTCACCACCTTGTCGGCGGCCTCCTGCTCGTCGCGGTAGGCCGCGGCGACCAGACGGCAGGGCACCGGCACCGAGCCGTGACCCATGAGCATGACGCGCTCGACGAGATCGTGCGGCCCCACCACACCTATGGTGAGATCCGGAGCCACCGTGCCAGGACGAGATCCGCGGGGATTGGACCCGCTCGTTGTTTCGGCCCGTTCGACCAATGTTCGACCCATTCCGACGTCAGGCAACCGCGATCGTACAAAGTCTTCCTTGTTGGAACGATCGCTCTTGAGGGCCTTAATGTCACGCCGGAATTTGCGAAATGTTCCCGCATTGATGCCGACCGCGCGGTCGCACCGAGTGCGATTCGCGCGATCGGCGCAGGTGGAAGGGCCTAACCCAGGTTGTTGGCGGGCGTCAGGATTTCCTGCTCGATGTCGGCCCCGATGGAGGACATCCGCTGGGCGAGGTGGGCGTGCCCGCGGTCGATCAGGTAACCGGGGGAGATGACGGTCTCGCCCTCCGCCACCAGGCCCGCGAGCACGAGCGCGATGCCCGAACGCAGGTCGTGGGCGGTCACCTCGGTGCCGACGAGCGGGGTGGGGCCGTGCACGACCGCGCGGCTGCCATCGACCTCGATGTTGGCGCCCATCTTGTTGAGCTCGCCGGCGAGGGCGAACCGCTCGTCGAAGATGCGCTCGTGGATGTAGCTGGCGCCGTCGGCGAGGCAGGCCAGGGTCATGATCGGCGACTGGAGGTCGGTCGCGAAGCCGGGGTATGGGCAGGTGATGATGTTGATCTTGTGGAGCGGCTTCTCGCGGCGCACGTGCAGCACCGCGCCGTGCTGCGCGAACTCCACGTTCATCTGCTCCAGCTTCCAGCGCACGACGCCCAGGTGCTCAAGGCTCGCGCCGACGAGGTTGACCTCGCCGCCGGTCAGCGCCGCCGCCATGGCGAACACGCCCGCGTCGAGCCGGTCCGGCATGACCGTGTGCTCGACCGCGCGCAGCTCGTCCACGCCCTCGACGGTGATGAAGCCGGTGCCGCCGCCGCTGATCTTGGCGCCCATCTTGGTGAGGAGCTCGATCACGTCGAGGACCTCGGGCTCCAGTGCGGCGTTCTCGATCACGGTGGTGCCCTTGGCGAGGGCGGCGGCCATGATGAGGTTCTCGGTGCCGGTGTGGGAGGGCGTGTCGAGGTACAGGTGGGCGCCGGTGAGGGTGCCCGCCTTCACGTGGATGACGCTCTCGAGCTCGTGCTCCTGCACGTCGGCGCCGAGCCGGGCGAAGCCGCGGTAGTGGAAGTCCAGCAGCCGGCTGCCCAGGTTGCAGCCCCCCACGCCCTCGATCACGGCCTCGCCGAGGCGGTGCAGCATCGCCGGGACGAACAGCACCGACCCGCGGAACTTGCGGGCGATGTCGGCCGGGAGGACCGGGCTGGTGAGCCGCGACGCGTCGATGACCAGCGTGCGCTCGGCCTCGTGCAGCTCGATGCGCGCGCCGAGGGTCTGCGCCAGGTCGATGGCCCGGCGCACGTCCTCGATGATGGGCACGTTGCGCAGGACGGTGCGCCCCTTGGGGGCGAGCAGCGCGGCGCCGATCATCGGCAGGACGGCGTTCTTCGCACCCTGGATGAAAGCGGTGCCGCGCAGTGCGCGGCCACCGCGGACGCGGTAGCGAACCTCCGGGCCCATGCTCATATGCCCTGGCTCCTTGTCCGGGATCGGACGTCCCTTGACGTGAAGTGTGGATTCGTGATCATGATGAGGGTGCCGGGGCCGGACACTCGGCTGGCGGCGAGAACGCGCGAACCGGCACCGACACACACTAGTCGCTCGTGACCGGTTACCCGTACAAGATCGTCATAATCCCCGGGTTGTCACACCGGCCGGGCATCCCCCGCGGGGTACGGCCCCGCCGCCGGGCGGCGCCGTACCCGCTCGCGAGCGGCCTCACCTGGTCAGGTGAGACGCTCCAGCCGGTCGAAGACCTCGCCCAGACGCTCCACATAACGCTCGGGACGGCACACTTCATCCAGGCGGGCCTCGTCGATCTCGCGGTCGCCGGCGTGCTCGCGCAGCGTCTCGCGGAACGGGCGGCCGGTGTTCCAGGTCTCCATCGCGGCGTCCTGGACCAGCTTGTAGGCGTCCTCGCGGGACATGCCGCCCTCGACCAGCTCCAGCAGCACCGCCGAGGTGTAGATCAGGCCGCCGGAGGACTCCAGGTTGGCCCGCATCCGCTCGGGGTACACCACCAGGCCGGTGACCAGGCGCGTCGTGATGTGCAGCAGGTAGTCGGTGCCGATCGCGGCGTCGGGCAGGGCGATGCGCTCGGCCGAGGAGTGGGAGATGTCGCGCTCGTGCCAGAGCGGGATGCCCTCCATCACCGGGATCATCTGCGCTCGGATGATCCGCGCCATGCCCGCGATGCGCTCGGACAGGATCGGGTTCTTCTTGTGCGGCATCGCGGAGGAGCCCTTCTGGCCCTTGCCGAACGCCTCCGACAGCTCGCGCACCTCCGTGCGCTGGCCGTGCCGTACCTCCAGGGCGACCGCCTCGCACACGGTGGCCATGATCGCCAGGGCGTTGACCCACTCGCTGATCCCGTCGCGGATCACGACCTGGGTGGCCACGTCGGCGGGCTTGAGGCCGAGCTTGTCCGCGACGTACCTCTCGACGTCGGGCGAGATGTTGCTGTACGTCCCGACGGCGCCGGAGATCTTGGCGACGGCGACGGACTCGCGGGCGCGGCGCAGCCGGTCGCGCGAGCGGGCCATCGCGAACGCGAAGTCGGCCACCCGGTGGCCCCAGGTGTCCGGTTCGCCGTGAATGCCGTGGGTGCGGCCCACGCGCAGCGTCGCCCGGTGCTGGAGCGCATGGTCGCGCAGCGCCGCGACCAGCTTGTCGGCCTTCTCCAGCAGGATGTCGGTGGCCTCGACGAGCTGTACGGCGAGCGCGGTGTCGAGCAGGTCCGAGGAGGTCATGCCGAAGTGGACGTACGCGGCGGCCTCGCGCGGCGTCGTGTTGTCGGCCCAGGCGGACAGGAAGGCGATGACGTCGTGCTGCGTGACGTTCTCGATCTCCGTCACGGCCTCCGGGGTGGGCGGTGGCGCCTTGCGCACCGGCTCCACCGCCGATTCGGGCACGGTGCCCGCCTTGGCGTGCGCCTCCAGCGCGAGCGTCTCCACCTCGCACCAGATCTCGTACTTGTGCGCCTCCGAAAAGACCCGACCCATCTCCGGCAACGTGTATCGCTCGATCACGCGCCAATTCTCCCAGGCCCCTCCCGGCACGTGTCGCCGGGTCCGAGATCCGCCCCGCATGCGTCACGCGAAGATCGCACCCGAAGGCCCCGCGCGCGGTGGGCGGAACGTAATTCGCCGCCCGTTTCCGGGGATTTCTGATTTTCGTACGGCTATCGCGTTCAGGTCTTCCGCTCCGAGTGCTGCGGCTGGACCGGCGAGGCGGCCTCCAGGAGGGCGCGGGCGCGCTGGTCCACGAGCCCGGTGAGGAGCTGCTGCGCGTACCCGAACACCAGCGCCCAGAACAGCATCGCCGGCTGCGACTTCAGCCCGGCGAACCCCGGCACGAACCCGGAGGAGAGCGTCAGCAGGCCCAGGATCGCCGTGGCGACGCCCGTGGGCGCCTTGATGACGTACTGCGCGACGGTCAGCGTGTGGCGCGTCGGCAGCTCCTTGCCCGTCGAGATGGCCCGGGCGGCGGCGAGCGCGGCCCCGATGAGCCCGACCAGCGCGATCAGGGGCACGTCCCCGCCCGTGGGCCGGTCCTTCCCCGTCGGGCAGATCCGGGCGGGCTGCGCCCCGGCCGCCGACACCGCCCGCTCGGCGTTCGCGGGTGTGTCCGCCGCCACGCACAACGGCACGGCGGCCGGCCACGCCGCCGACACGGCGACCAGCCCGCCGATGATCAGCGTCAGCGCGACGGCCGTGCCCAGGAGCACGTTGCGGAACGTCCGCACGCGCCCCGTCTCCAGCGTGTTCCCCAGGTACGCGGCCTTGAGCACCGCGATCAGCAGCGGCCGGTCCGCCTCGCCGACGTCGCGCGCCGAGACCCGCCCGGACAGCTCCGTCAGCCGGGGGTCGTCGGGCGGCAGGTAGGCCCGCCCGATCACGAGCACCTCGGCCGCCTTCGCCGGCAGCTCCTCCTCGGGCAGCAGCGAGAGCAACAGGACCTGCGCCTGGTGGACGTTCTGCCAGGCGCCCTCGACGGCCTCCCCGCTGATCCACCGCCGGAACCCGTGCCGCTCGTCCACATACACCCGCGCGCTGCGCAGATGCCCCTCGATCGCCCGGCAGACGGACTCCACCCCCGCGACCGCGTCCCCGTGCGCGGCGTGCAGCCGCCCCGCCTCGCCCCGGACCTCCTTGATCCGGGAGTACACATAGACCCGCCAGGCCCCCGGCCACCGCAACGGCAACCACCACGGCGCGGACCGCGGCGTGTCCGGCACCTCCTCCCCGCCGTCCGAGCGCGACGCGCCGTGCCCGCCCGAGGAGCCGTCAGGCTTCTCGCCGGCCGAGCCGGTGGCGGCGGACGACTCCCCGCCGGCCGGGGCGGATGCCGTGGAGTGCTCCTCTTGGAGCGGGGCGGCGGGTCGCTCCCCGGCGGGCCGGCCGGGGGGCGCCACGGGGTCCGGGGCGGGGCGGGGGAGGGGCGGGGCGGCGGGGGGCCGGGCGGGGCCCGGCCGGGGAGCGGGCTCCTCCGAGGTCGGCGGGTCGTGCTCGTCAGGTCGGCCGGGCATCTCGTCCCCCCTCCGCCGCGAGTTCGGCTGCCTGGATATCGCCGCTCCCGCGACCGGCGCTACGCCCCGCGGAGCCCATCCCTGGACCGATCCAGCCCCGCTCCGCCCCGCCCCCTAGGGCGATCGCACCCGGGCGCCCTCCTGCGGTGCGGGTGATGGGGGAGGGGACGTAGGGGGGCGGCCCGGTCCCGAGGTTCGCCGCCTCGCGCGGACAGCGGGGAGCCAGGCGAGCCGGGGCTGCTTCCCGCCGAGGCCGACGTGCCCGTCAGGGGTCCACGCGGACACCGGTGATTCATCCGCCGAGCACGGCGCCAGCCGCACGCACGCGGAGGAGGCCGGGTGGTCAGCGGGTGAGGAGGGCGAGGGTGAGGCCGCGGTAGTGCCAGGAGCGCTGGGGGCGGAAGCCGGCCTCGTGGATGGACATGATGACGGGGACGTGGCCGGGGGCGAGGCCGCGGCGGGAGGGGAGGTCGGTGCCGGGTTTCATGAGGCGCGGGGTCGCGGGGCGGACGACCCAGACGCGGTCGTGGCCGTCGAGGGCCTTGCGCACGTCGCGGCGTTCCACGGTGCCGAATCCGCCGGTCCGGGAGGCCGGGGTGACCATGAGCACGTCGTCGGGCAGGCGCGAGCCGTACCGCTGGAAGCCGTCGCGCGCGAACGGCGCGGCGTAGACGATGGCGTCGCCCGCGCGCATGCCCTCGGACACGATGCCCGCCGCGTGCGCGTACGGCTGGCCGTGGCCGTCGTGGGACCGCAGGAGCACCTGCTGCGGCAGGCCCGCCCCGATCATGACGGCGAGCGCGGCGAGCGCGAGCGGCAGCCGCACCCGCGCCAGCCCGGCCCCCGCGAGCAGCGCGAACGCGGGGGCGGCGAAGAGCACGTACCGCGAGGTGTAGACCGGCGCGACCAGCAGGGACGTCACGACCAGCACCGGCATCGGCAGCAGGCCCCACAGCAGCAGCCCGCCCACCCACGCCCGGCCGCCGCCCGCGCCCGACCGCCACAGCGGTACGGCGGACGCCAGGCCGATCAGGGCGACCGCCCAGCCCAGGGCGGCCACCGCCCAGTGCCAGGGTTCGAGCGTGAGCGCCCAGGCGTTGGCCGTCGCGCGGACGAACACGATGTCCTGCGGCTTGGGCGCGCCGAGCCAGGCGACCTGGGCCCGCTGCGGCGCCGACAGCACCGCGACCAGCGCCAGCAGGGCGACCCCCGGCACGAGCGCGGCCAGGAAGCGCGGCAGCGCCCGCCGGTCCCGCGCGGCGACGACCGCGAGATGCGCGGGCAGCGCGAGCGCGGTGAACAGGTGCCCGAGCGGCAGGAGCAGCACCGACAGCGCGTACACCGGCCAGCCCCGCCGCTCCAGCGCCCGGTGCAGCGCCCAGGCCGAGAAGACGGCGGTCGCGAGCGCGATCGTGTACGGCCTGAGCTCCTGCCCGAACCGCGACACCGACGGCAGCGCCAGCAGTATCCCCGCCGCGAGGGCGCCCGCCCGCGGCGACCACAGCCTCCGCCCGAGGTCGGCCAGCAGCCCGGCCGCCGCGGCGACCCCGAGCGCCGACGGCGTCCGCAGCCACAGGTCCGAGTCGCCGGCGAGCACCCAGACGCGCATGAGCAGGTAGTACGGCGCGACCACCGCGTCCCGGTGCTCCAGCAGCTCGGCGAACCGGCCCCACGGCCGCGTGATCGCGCTCACCGTCGCCAGCTCGTCGTTCCACATGGACGGACGCCACGACCACGCCATGGCCACCAGGAACCCGGCCACCGCCGCGATGAGCGGGACCAGGCGTCCGCGCTCTCTCCCCGCGGCCCGCGTGGTCCCACCTGCCCCGACGACCCCCGCAACCCCCGCTGTCACCCGGCCGAGTCTAGGGGGATCTACCGGTTCGTTGAGGAAATGTTGAGCTTTCTGGGAGATGTCGGGCGTGCGGCCCTACCCCGCCGGGGTGGCCCGCTCAAGCTGCACCTGGGTCTCTGTCCCGTCGAACCCCAGGCCCCGGTACAGCCGGATCGCGGTGTACTCCGGGTCCGCCACGATCACCAGTGTCCTCGCCTCCAGCCGGTCCCGGGCGTACTCCCCGGCCCGGTGGACGAGCGCCCCGGCCAGCCCCCGCCGCCGGTGCTCCGGATGGGTCTCCACGCTCTGGTACCGCGCGATCCCCGATCCGTCCCCGAAGATACCCAGCCCCGACACCATCCGCCCGCCCAGGAACGCGCCGAACCACGCCCCGAGCCCCCGCTCGCGCAACCTCCGCATGGCGTCCAGCTTCCGCCCGGCGAACTCGCCGTACTCCGCGCCGGCGTACCCGAGATCGGCCCCCACGGCCAGCCGAAGCTCCAGCGCCGCCGCCCAGTCCGGGTCCCCGTCCAGCTCACGAATCTCGACATCGAGACTGATTCCCCGCCGGGGTTCCCGAAGCGCCCCCGCGGTCAGCACCGTCCCCCGCTCGACGGAGAGCCCCGCCGCCCGCCACTCGTCCGGCGTCCCGAGTTCCCCGTCCACCCCGTCCACTCCGATGGCGACATGTCCCGCCCGGGGAAACTCCCGCCGGAAGACGTCCACCCACCGCTCCACCTCGCCGGGACCGGGCGCCTTCTCCAGCAGCAGGAAGTTCCCCCACCGATACCCCGGGTTCTCCGCCGTCCGCACCACCAGGTGATCCCCCCGATCGGTGACGGAGCTCCCCTGCATCTCCAGCAGCATCAAGTCGGTGCGAAACCCCAGCGAAACCACGTCCATGACCCAGACCCTAGGTCCCGCCCCCGCTCCCCCTCACTCCGAAATCCACACCCCACCCGTATCGGGACCGATCCCGCCCGGCCCTCAGAAGCCGGCGCCCCCCGAGCCCGGAGGAAGCGCCCGGCCCACCCCGCGCCGCGACCACCCGCCGCCCCGAGCCGGCGACGAGAGTCCTCAGGCCACCCCGGAGAACCCACGCGATCGCGGTACGGCGAGCAGCCCGACGAGAGCCCGAGAGCGGTGCCGAGCACCGGAGCACCGCAAGCGGCTTCGCCCGCCGAAGAGGGGACGCCACCCCGGCCCCGCGCGGCGGCGGTACGGCGAGGGCGGGGTGACTCCGATGGTGGGGGCGAAGGATGCCCCGAGCCAGGGGAGCCCGGACATCAGCAGAACGTGGCGCGGCGAGAGGCAGGGGGGCGGCGCGGCGAGGCAGGGGCGGGGGCGACCCGCGCGATCGCCGTACGGCGGGGCGGCCCGGCAGGGTGCGGGCGTGCCGGGGGCCCCGGTTTCCGGCCGCGGACATGGGTCGCGACCAGGGGCATCGAGCGGTGCGGCCGGGACGGCGGACGCTGAGCGGCCGCGGGCCGCCCGCGCCGTCGGGGTTCGTCTGGCGAGTGCGGCGCGGGGGCGGGGGCGCGCCGTCGCCGTGCGGCGGAATGGCGGCGGGCGCCTCCGGCCTCGGTCGCCGGAGGGGACGGGATCGCCGCGTGGGATCGGGCGCGGGGGAGTGGTGGCGGGACGGACTCGGGATCGGAGGGTGGCGCCGCCGCGCGGGGGGTGGGGTCAGGGGGTGAGGGTGAAGGTCAGGGCTTGTTCGGCTATGTCCTGGCGGTGGTGGGAGCCGGGGAGGGCGATCCGGGAGACGGCCTCGTAGGCGCGGGAGCGGGCGGTGGCGAGGTCGGGGCCGGAAGCGACGACGTTGAGGACGCGGCCGCCCGCGGAGACGAGCGTGCCGTCGGCGGCGGTGGCGGTGCCGGCGTGCAGGACGTACGCCTCGGGGACCTCCTCGGCCGCGTCCAGGCCGGTGATGGGTGCGCCCTTGACCGGGGCGGCGGGATAGCCCTCGGCGGCGATCACGACGGTGACCGCGGAGCCTTCGTGCCAGGTCAGGGCGGGCTCGCCGGCGAGCTTCCCGGTGGCGGCGGCGAGGAGGAGGGCGCCGAGCGGGGTGGCCAGGCGGTTCAGGACGACCTGGACCTCGGGGTCGCCGAAGCGGGCGTTGAACTCGATGACCTTGGGGCCGGACCGGGTGAGCGCGAGGCCGGCGTAGAGGACGCCGGTGTACGGCACGCCGCGGCGCGACAGCTCGGCGATCGTCGGGCGGACGACCTGCTCCATGACCTGGTCCGTCAGGCCCTCCGGGGCCCAGGGGAGGGGGGTGTAGGCGCCCATGCCCCCGGTGTTCGGGCCCTCGTCGCCGTCGTAGGCGCGCTTGAAGTCCTGCGCGGGGACGAGCGGGACGACGTGCTCGCCGTCGGACAGCGCGAACAGCGACACCTCGGGCCCGTCGAGGTATTCCTCGATCACGACGCGCCCGCACGCCCCGGCGTGGGCGAGCGCGGCGTCCCGGTCGGTGGTGACCACGACGCCCTTCCCCGCGGCGAGGGCGTCGTCCTTCACGACGTACGGCGGGCCGAACTCGTCGAGCGCGGCGGCTGCCTCCTCGCGCGTCTCACACGTGAACGCGCGGGCGGTGGGCACCCCCGCGGCGGTCATGACGTCCTTGGCGAAGGCCTTGGAGCCCTCGATGCGCGCGGCGGCGGCCGACGGGCCGAAGCAGGGGATCCCGGCCTCGCGCACGGCGTCGGCGACACCCGCGACCAGCGGGGCCTCGGGCCCGACGACGACCAGGCCGGCCTCGACCGAGCGGGCGAGCGCGGTCACGGCGGCGGGATCCATCGCGTCGACGGCGTGGAGCCGCGCCACCGCCCCGATTCCGGGGTTGCCCGGAGCGCAGTGGACCTCGGAGACCTGGGGATCGGCGGCGAGCGCCCGGCAGAGCGCGTGCTCCCGGCCGCCAGATCCGATGACAAGTACGCGCACGACCGGGAGCCTATCGTGACCGTTCCCGGTCCACAGCGCCCCTGTGGACGCCCGCCTGAAGCCCGCCACCCCTGTGGACGCCCGCCTGAAGCCCGCCACCCCTGTGGGCGCCCGCCTGAAGCCCGCCGCCCCTGTGGACGGGAACCTGAAGCCGGCTCCTTGTGGACGGGAGGCTGAAGCCGTACGCGCCTGTGGACGGCGGCCTGAAGGCGGCGTCCTGTGGACGGCGGGCTGAGGCCGTACGCGCTCGTGGACGGCGGGCCGGGGCGTACGCTCGCTGTGGACAAAGCCCCGCATATGCATGAACCGCTCAATAGCGGTAAACCTGTGGTGGTAGAGTTAGACGGCTTTGCGGTCTCTACGTGGGATGGGAGGTGGTCCGGGATGAATCCTGGTGATCCCAGCAGTACGTGCTCGCGCACGTACTCCGTGTGCACTCCGACCGCCTCAGATCGGCGTCCGACCGCAATCTCCCCGCGCTGAGCCCTGCTCGCGCGCCGTTTTCCGTGGTCGGGCGAGAAGGGAATCCCCTATGCGCCCGGGAATCACGCTTTTCAAGCCGCTTTCGCGAACCGCTCGCACCGCGCCGGCGCCCCAGCCCGCGCCGCCGTGCCGGTCCTCGCTCATTGATTGTGCCGCGTACATCGACGGTCTGCGCTTCGACACCGACGGGCTCGCCGAGGCGATTCACCTCGTCCGCGCGAGCAAGTCCGACTCCGCCTTCGTCTGGGTGGGCCTCCACTCGCCCGAGGCCGAGGAGCTGGAGCAGCTCGCCGAGGTGTTCGGCCTGCACCCGCTGGCCGTCGAGGACGCCGTGCACGCCCACCAGCGCCCCAAGCTGGAGCGCTACGACGACGTGCTGTTCGTCGTGCTCAAGACCGTGCGCTACATCGAGCACGAGGAGCTGACCTCCACCAGCGAGGTGATCGAGACCGGCGAGGTCATGGCCTTCCTCGGCCCCGACTTCGTGGTGACCGTACGCCACGGGGACCACTGCGACCTGCGCCCGGTCCGCCAGCGTCTGGAGCGCAGCCCCGACCTGCTCAAGATGGGCCCGGCGGCCGTGCTCCACGCGATCTCGGACCACGTCGTGGACGATTACCTCACGGTCTCCGACGCGATGCAGACCGAGCTGGAGGACGTCGAGGCGACCGTCTTCGCCGACATGCGCAGCAGCGACATCGGCCGCATCTACCAGCTCAAGCGCGAGCTGATCGAGATGAAGCGCGCCGTGGCCCCGCTGACGGCGCCCCTCCGCCAGCTCACGATCCGCCGCCTGGTCCCCAGCGACATGCGCGACTACTTCCGCGACGTGGAAGACCACCTCGTCCGCGTGCGGGAGCAGATCGACTCCTCCAACGAGCTCTGCAACTCCATCCTCCAGGCGACCCTGGCGCAGTCCAACGCCATCGCCAACGAGGACATGCGCAAGATCTCCGCCTGGGTCGCCATCATCGCCGTGCCCACCATGGTCGCCGGCATCTACGGCATGAACTTCGACCACATGCCCGAAACCAAGTGGACCTTCGGCTACCCCATGGTGCTGGGCATCATGATCGTGGCCTGCGCCCTCCTCTACCGGGGCTTCCGCCGCAACGGCTGGCTCTAGCCCCGTCCCGCCCCGGCGCCCCGCCCCCGGCTCCCAGCCTCACGCCGATCATGCGGTTTCAATCCCACCGCGTGCTTGAAACCGCATGATCACCGCGAGGAAGGACCCCCGCGAGGAGCCGCGCCGGGAGAGATCACGCCGAGAAGGCGTGCCGTGAGGAGCTCGGCACGTCGGGCAGCCGCCGAAGGCTCGCGCGGGTGGAATCGCCGTGTTCGGGGGTCGCTCCGGGGGGATCCCCCGGGCGAGCCGGCCGCGATCCCCGGGGCGGCGGGAGCCGGGGGTTTCAGCGGCGGATGGGCTGGGGGGCGGGGAGGCCCCGGGATTCGAGGACGTGGCGCATCCTGTTGGGGTAATCGGTGACGATGCCGGCCACGCCCAGGGAGATGAGGCGCTCGGCCTCGTCCGGTTCGTTCACGGTCCAGGCGACCACCGGGAGGCGCTGGGCGTGGGCCCGGGCCATCAGTTCCGAGGTGACCAGGACGTGTTCGGGGGAGAGGGTGGTCGCGCCGATCTCCGCGGCGGCGGCCGCGACGTCTCCGTCGAAGTCGTCCAGGTGCAGGCCGCCCAGCCAGGGCGTGCCCGGCTCCAGGCCCTGCTCCTCGATCAGGGCGTAGCGCTGCATCGCGGGGGCCAGGGAACGGGCGGCCGACAGGACGCGCCAGTCGAAGCTGAGGATGGCGGCGTCCGGGCCGCGCCGCCCGTGGCGTTCGAGCTCGGCGACGACCAGCTCGGTGAACTCGAACGGGTCCGGGGACAGCCAGGGCACCGACGGGTCGGACTTGAGCTCGACGTTGATGCGCACTCCGTCCGCCTCAAGGGCCGCCAGGAGGCCCAGGGCGGCGCCGAGGGTGGGCATGCGGGTGCCGGGCATGTCGAGGTGCGTGGCCACGAACGGGTCGGGCTTGAGCCGTACACCGCACTCCAGGGTGCGGAGCTGGGCCAGCGACAGTTCGGCCACCGGCCGCCCGACGTACGGGAACTTCGGGTCCCCCCGGAAGGCGGGACCCGTGTCCTGGCTGGTGGCGCTGGAGACCGTGAGGTCGTGGGTGAGGACGACGGAGCGGTCCGCCGTCATCGCCACGTCGATCTCCAGCGCGTCCACGCCCAGTTCCAGGGCGTGGACGAGGCCGGGCAGCGTGTTCTCCGGACGCAGGCCACGGGCACCCCGGTGGCCGTGCAGTTCGACGCGCAAAACGCAGTTCCCCCGAGAGCGCGGCGACTATACGAGCGGACGCAGCGAGAGCGTCTGGTCGCGGCCGGGGCCGACACCGATCGCCGACACCGGAGCGCCCGTCATGTCCTCGATCGCCCGGATGTACGTCTGGGCGGCCGGCGGCAGGTCCTCGAACGACTTCGCGCCCGAGATGTCCTCGCCCCAGCCGTCGAGCTCCTCGTAGACCGGGGTCGCGTGGTGGAACTCGGTCTGCGTCATCGGCATCTCGTCGTGCCGCACGCCGTCCACCTCGTACGCCACGCAGACCGGGATCTTCTCCAGCCCGCTGAGGACGTCCAGCTTGGTGATGAACCAGTCCGTCACGCCGTTGATCCGGGCGGCGTACCGCGCGATCACCGCGTCGAACCAGCCGCAGCGCCGGTCGCGGCCGGTGGTCACGCCGTACTCGTGGCCGGTGGTGCGCAGCCAGTCGCCCATCTCGTCGGTCAGCTCGGTCGGGAACGGCCCGCTGCCCACGCGCGTGGTGTACGCCTTGAGGATGCCGATCACCTTGGTGATGCGGTTGGGGGCGACGCCCGACCCCGCGCTCGCGCCGCCGCTGGTCGGGGCCGAGGAGGTCACGAACGGGTAGGTGCCGTGGTCGATGTCCAGCAGCGTGCCCTGCGCGCCCTCCAGCAGCACGACCTTCCCGTCGGCCAGCGCGTTGTTCAGGATCAGCGCCGTGTCCGCGACGTACGGCCGCAGGCGGTCGGCGTACGCGAGGTACTCCTCGACGACCGCGTCGGCGTCGATGCCGCGCCGGTTGTAGACCTTCGTGAGGACCTGGTTCTTCTCGGTGAGGGCGACCTCGACCTTCTTGCGCAGGATGCCCGGGTCGAACAGGTCCTGCACGCGCACGCCCATCCGCGCGATCTTGTCGCCGTACGCCGGGCCGATGCCGCGCCCGGTGGTGCCGATGCGGGACTTGCCGAGGTACCGCTCGCTCACCTTGTCCAGGGCCTTGTGGTGGGGCATGATCAGGTGCGCGTTGGCGCTGATCAGCAGGCGGTCGGTGGAGATCCCCCGCTCGACCAGCCCGTCGAGCTCCTGGATCAGCACGCCCGGGTCGATCACCACGCCGTTGCCGATGACGGGCACCACGTCGGGGGACAGGATCCCCGAGGGGAGCAGGTGGAGCGCGTACTTCTGGTCCCCGATGACCACGGTGTGGCCCGCGTTGTTGCCGCCCTGGTAGCGCACGACGTAGTCGACGTCGGCACCCAGGAGGTCGGTGGCCTTGCCCTTGCCCTCGTCGCCCCACTGGGCGCCAACAAGTACGACAGCCGGCATGGTGATTCTCCTCGCAACAAAGCGAAACCCCTGATCGCAACAGCGACAGGGGCTCTTGCGAAGAGAGACTACCGTGTTTGCCGCGTGAGCACCTAGACGCGCCCCGTGCGTGCCCGCGTCGAAAGACGCCCGTGCGGGCCCGCGTCGAGAGACGCCCGTGCGCGCCCGCGTCGAACGGCGTCTGCGGGCCCGCGTCGAAAAGGCGTCCGCCGTGCCGGGCCGGTCGCGCCTCCCGTACGCCATGGGAGGGCGCGGCCGGCGCCGTACGGCGGACGCCCGGTCGCGCGTGGGACGGCTAGCCGGCCGCCAGGGCCTCGGCGGCCTCGGGGTCGCTGTCGCGCAGGAACGTGGCGCAGCGCTCGGCCTCGTCCTTCTCGCCGATGGCCTGGGCGGCGCGGCCCAGGGCGTGCAGGCAGCGCAGGAAGCCCCGGTTGGGCTCGTGGGACCACGGGATGGGGCCGTGGCCCTTCCACCCGGCGCGGCGGAGCTGGTCCAGGCCGCGGTGGTAACCGGTGCGGGCGAACGCGTACGAGGTGACCGCGTGGCCGTCGGCGAAGGCCTGGTCGGCCAGGGCGGCCCAGGCCGCGGAGTAGGCGGGGAAACGTGCGGCGACGTCGCCGGGCTTGATGCCGCTCTCCAGCAGCTCTCGGGCCTCGGGCGTGTCGGGCAGCAGGGTCGGGGGCGGGCCGGCCATCAGGTTCTCGTGCACGCTCATGCCGTACATTCTCACTCTCTTGAGGGGAAGGGGCGGCGGCCGGGGGGTCGCCCCGTCCGCCGCCCCGCCAGGCGTTCCGTGCGGCCCGCCGATCTCGCCGGGCCGCTGGTCGTCGCGACGTGCCTCCGATGTCGCGCGGATGCCGCCGGTGCCGGAGTGCGCGGTCGCGCCGTGGCCGTCACGCCGGGGCCCCGCGACGCCGGCGACTCCGCCGGTCGTGCTTCGCCGGTCGCCCGGCGGTCCTACATCTTGGTGCCGGCCGACTTGAGGTTCTCGCAGGCGTGCGCCACGCGCGCGGCCATGCCCGCCTCGGCGGCCTTGCCGTACGACCGGGGGTCGTACTGCTTCTTGTTGCCGACCTCGCCGTCCACCTTGAGCACGCCGTCGTAGTTGCGGAACATGTGCTCGGCGATCGGCCGGGTGAAGGCGTACTGCGTGTCGGTGTCGATGTTCATCTTCACCACGCCGTAGGAGATCGCCTCGTGGATCTCGCTCAGGTCGGAGCCGGACCCGCCGTGGAAGACCAGGTCGAACGGCTTGTCCTTGCCGTACTCGGCGCCGACCGCCTCCTGGATCTCCTTGAGCACGCTCGGGCGCAGCTTCACGTGGCCGGGCTTGTAGACGCCGTGCACGTTGCCGAAGGTCGCGGCGAGCATGTAGCGGCCCTTGTCGCCCACGCCGACGGCCTTGGCGGTCTCCAGGGCGTCCGCGGCGGTGGTGTACAGCTTCTCGTTGATCTCCCCGACGACGCCGTCCTCCTCGCCGCCGACCACGCCGATCTCCATCTCCATGATGATCCGCGCCTTCGCGCACTGCTCCAGCAGCTCCTGCGCGATCTGGAGGTTCTCCTCAAGGGGCACGGCGGAGCCGTCCCACATGTGCGACTGGAACAGCGGGTCCAGGCCCTTGGCGACGCGCTCCTGCGAGATCTGGATCAGCGGCCGCATGAACCCGTCGAGCTTGTCCTTGGGACAGTGGTCGGTGTGCAGCGCCACGGTGACCGGGTAGTTCCTGGCCACCACCCGGGCGTACTCGGCCAGCGCCGTCGCGCCCGTCACCATGTCCTTCACCGACGCGCCCGAGAGGAACTCGGCGCCGCCGGTGGAGACCTGGATGATCCCGTCGCTCTCGGCCTCGGCGAAACCACGCAGCGCGGCGTTCAGCGTCTGGCTCGACGTCACGTTGATGGCCGGATAGGCGAACCCTCCCGCCTTGGCGCGGTCGAGCATCTCGGCGTATACCTCTGGCGTGGCGATAGGCATGACTCGCTCCCGAAGACGTCTGTACGGCTGACCGCAAGTATCGCGAAGTAGTCACAGTTGAGGAAAGCCGCCACGGCGCGCGGGTAGGCTCCCGTCGATGACGCCCTCTTCAAAGTCCCCCGCATCGACCGTTACATCCTGCCGGGTGTAGCCGTTATCGTGATCCTCTCGGTCATCCCGATCGTCGTCGAGATCCTCGAGTACCGGCGGCACGCCCGGCGTGCGCTCAGGTCCGCGAGTCTCGAAATCCCAGGTCAGTAAGAGAACGGGTATCCTCCCACCGTGGGACGCCACAGGTCCGACCCCATGGGCATCGCGCGCCTCGTACTCGCAGGCCTCGCGGTGCTCTTCGTGCTGGCTCTCGTCGTGGTCGGCGCCAAGGCGCTGTTCAACTCCCTGAACGCCAAGGGCGAAGAACCCACGTCACCGCCGGTCGCCACCTCGCCCAACCAGAACGCCAACGCCCCGCAGACCCTGCTGATCAGGTGCGTGGCGGAGATCTGCCCGGCGGTCTTCGTCCGGATCCCCGGCGGCGACATCCTGCAGAACCGCGACATGTCCAAGGGCGAGGAGATGGGCTTCATCGAACCCGAGCTCGACGTCGTCGTCGGCGACGCGGGCACGGTCGAGATCCAGGTCAACGGCCAGCGCCGCCCGCCGGGCGAACCCGGCAGCAAGGACACCTTCTCCGTCCGCCCCGGCTCCACCTGATCCGCCCCGGGGCCCACCCTCCCCGGCGGTACGCCGCCGGCCCGGCCCTCCCGCCGGCCCGGCCCGGCTGCCGTACGGCGACGGCCGCGCCCTCCCCTGGCGTACGGCATGAGCCCGCGGCGGGACCCGGCGCGCGAAGAGCCCCCGGGTCCACGGCGAACACGGGGGCTTCCGCGAGGCGCGGGCGGACCGGGCCGAGGTCAGGCCAGGCCGAGGTCCGCCAGGGTGTAGGCGGCGAGGTACGGGATGCCCTCGGCGGCGAAGCGGTCGCCGGCGCCCCGGTCCACGATCGTGGCCACGCCCACGACCTCGGCGCCCGCCTCGCGCAGCGCCTCCACGGCCGTGAGGGGGGAACCGCCGGTGGTCGTGGTGTCCTCGACCACGAGGACCCGCCGCCCCGGGACGTCCGGGCCCTCGATGCGGCGCTGGAGACCGTGCGCCTTGCCCGCCTTGCGGACCACGAACGCGTCCAGCCGCCCGCCGCGGGCCGCCGCCGCGTGCAGCATCGCGGCGCTCACCGGGTCGGCGCCCAGCGTGAGACCTCCCACCGCGTCGTAGTCCCACCCGGCGGTCAGGTCCAGCATGACCTGCCCGACCAGCGGCGCGGCGGCCCCGTCGAGCGTCACCCGGCGCAGATCGACGTAATAGTCGGATTCCTGGCCGGAAGAGAGGATCACGCGCCCGTGGACGATGGCCTTTGCCTTGATCTCGGCAAGAAGATCTTCACGTAGGTTCACATTTCCCCAGTCTACGGTCACCACCTTCGTGGCCTGCGGTTTAGGCACTCCCTAGGATGCGGAAAGATTTGTCTCGCGACTCTCCGCAACCACGAGGACACGATGCGCAAGCGCTCTTCCCGTCTCGCCGACATGAGCGACGCGGCCGTCATGGCGGTCGTGCGCGAGGGCGAGGCGACGGCATATTCCGCGCTCTACGAGCGCCACGTCGACGCGGCCCGCGCCCTGGCCCGCCAGCTCGTCCGGGCGGAGGAGGCCGAGGACGTCGTCGCCGAGACGTTCGCGAGGCTGCTCGACCTGCTCCGGCGGGGCGGCGGCCCGTCGGACGGCTTCCGGCCGTACCTCCTGACCTCGATGCGGCACGTCGTGCACGACAGGTCGCGGGCCGAGCGGGGGGAGGGGAGCGCCGAGCGGCCGGCCAGCGGCGACGTCGTCGTGCTCGGCCAGGCCGACCCCTTCGCCGACCCGGCCGTCCGGCGGCTGGAACGCACCCTGATCGCCCGCGCCTACGACTCGCTGCCCGAGCGCTGGCGCACTGTGCTCTGGCACACCGAGGTCGAGCGCGCCAGGCCCGCCCAGCTCGCGCCGCTGTTCGGCCTCGCCCCGAACGGCGTCGCCGCGCTCGCCTACCGCGCCCGCGAGGGCATGCGGCAGGCGTACCTCCAGATGCACCTGGCCGCCGCCCTCGGCCAGGCGTGCCGGCCCACGATCGAACGGCTCGGCGCCTACGTCCGCGGGGGCCTGGCCAGGCGCGACGCCCGCACGGTGGACGAGCACCTCGACGCGTGCGGGACCTGCCGCGACGTCTACCTGGAGCTCGCCGACATGGACGAGTGCCTGCGCGCCGTCGTCGGGCCCATCGTCGCGGGCTCCGCGCTCCAGGCGTACCTCGCCGCGCTCGCCGAGCCCGGCAGGGGCGCGGGCGCCGCGGCGGCCGGGGCCCTGGACTGGTGGCTGCGCGTCCCCCGGCACCGCAGGCTCACCGCCGCCGGGACCGCCGTCTCGGTCGCGGTCGCGGGCGCCGTCGCCCTGGCCCTGGTCTCCGACCGCGCCGGGCTGCCGCACCCGCCGGAGGCCGAGGCCGACACGCGCGTCCCGGCGGCCCATCCCGCCCCCCAGACCCCGGACCCCGATCCCGTCGAGCACCCGTCCCCGTTCTCGCCCCGGCCCCGCCCCAGCCCGGAGGCGCCCCGGGCCGTGCCGCCCCCGCCGCCCGAGCCGACCCCCGTCCTCCCCACTCCGATCCACCGCGCCGGCACCGTACGGCTGAGCGCCGAGGCCGAGCCGGTCGGCTCCCTCGTCCGCGCCCGCCCCGGCCTGCTCGGCGTCCACGTGGCGAACACCGGGGACGCGGCCTCGACCCCCTTGACGGCCGAGATCGAGCTGCCCGAGGGCGTGGACTACCGGCGCGGGGCCGCCGCGCCCCCGAACACCGGCCGCGCCCCGCTGAGCTCCCGCTCCACGTCGCCGATCCCGGACCTCCCGCTCCTCGGGCGGGACTCCGCGGGCCCCGGTCACGCCGACGCCGAGGACCCCTGGGGCCTGGGCGAGGCCGAGGCCGCAGCCCGCGACGTCCTGTCCGGGGACACGCCTGAGGCACCAGAGGACGAGGCCCCCGGCCGTACGGCGTGGCGCTCGGACGCGGGGCCCGGCCACGGCGGCGGCCACGGGTGGGCCGCCAGGGAGAGGAGCCCGGACGACGCCCGGTCCCGGGCCGCGGGCGCGCTCCCGGCGCGAGACCGGGAGCCGGGCGGCGCGACCGCGGCGGCGGGCCCGGGCCGTACGGCGGGCGCGCCGGGGGTGGTGCGGCAGAGCGCCCCCGTCGCCGGGGTGGCGGAGGGGACGCCCGCTCCCAGCGCCCTGGACCGGCCGGAACCGCCGGCGGGCGCGGAGCCGGCCTCACCCCGACTGGTGCCCGGGCTGACGCCGGGCGGGACCGGGCCTGCGCCGGGCGGAGGACCGGCCGGACCGGCGCCGGACGGCGGGCGGACGGGACTGGTGCCGGGCGTGCTCGGGCGGATCGCCGGGGGCGTCCCGATGGTGGACTCGGTGACCTGGAGCTGCCGCGAGCGGGGGGAGCGGGTGCGGTGCACGCGCGGGCCGCTGGCGGCCGGGTCGGCCAGCTCGCTGTACCTGCCGGTCGTCGTGGCCGAGGACGCGCCGCTGTCCCGGGGCGCGCGCGTCGTGCTGCGGAGCGAGAACGGCACCCCGGTGGTCGCCCGGGGACGCGACGGCGTGCGCGCGAACGGGATGAGCGCGCGGTTCGCGGCCGACGGGCGGCTGATCACGCGGGCGGTGGGCAACTCGCTGCTGTCGTGCCCCGAGCGCGCGCACGGGTGCTCGCGGAACGGCGCCAGGCGGGACAACGACCTGTGGGAGATGCGGCCCGTCGACCTGGACGAGGATGCCTCGACCGGCAGCTCCAGCGCCGCGCGCGTCGTGCTGCCCGGACGCAGGTCGGTGCGCTGGGCCGGGCTGTTCTGGTCGGGCAGCACCCGGGTCCCGGACATCCGGCTGCGCGGTCCCCGGGGCGGGTACCGCCGCGTCCACGCCGACGCGGTGGAACGCGGCGACCTGCCCGGCGGGCCCGCCTACCAGGCGTTCGCCGACGTCACCGCGCTGGTCCGGGAGAAGGGGCCGGGCACCTGGTGGGCGGCGGACGCGGCGGGCCGCGGCGGGACCTCGCGCTACGCCGGGTGGAGCCTCGTGGTCGTGGCCGAGGACGCGGCGGCGCCGTACGGCAGGTCCATGGTGCTGTCGGGGGCGCGCGGGGTGAACCAGCGGCGGCACCGGCTCGACGTGCCCCTCGGGGCGCTGCGGCCGGCCGCGCTGCCCGCCCGGCTCTCGGTGGTCGCCTGGGAGGGCGACGCGGACCTGCCCGGGGACCGGGTGCTGCTCGGCGGGCGCGCGCTGCGGCCGTACACGGGGGACCGCGACGCGGGGAACGTGTTCGACGGCTCGTCGGCGGGCGCGGTGCGCGCGCCGCTGACGCCGGGGGTGGACGTGGACGCCTTCTCGGCCCGGCTCGGACCCGATCCGAGGCTGCGGCTGACGACGAGGCGGGACGCGTACGTCGTGGGGGTGGTGGCCTTGAACGTGCCCAGCCGCGCGTAGAAGGACACTCGTCGAGCGAGAGCCGATCATTGGGGCGAGACCGGACAAACTGGTACGGTCGCGCAAGCAGCCGAAGCTTGATCCCATAGCGGTCCCCGGGGGACCGAATAGCCGGGATTCGCCCTCGGTAAATCGACGAGTTCACTAGGCTGAGGTGGGGTCTGGCGCGGGCTGCTCACAGAGTTGTATGGTCCGGGCCACAACGGGAAGGGCGGTGTCGCGTGGATCGCTGCGCGCTGTTCGTAGACGCTGGCTATCTGCTGGCCGACGGCGCGATGGCGGTGCATGGAACCCGCCATCGCGAGGCCGTCTCCTGGGACTACGCCGGTCTGCTCCAGTTGCTGAGCAACCTGGGCCGCGAGCGCACCGGACTGCAACTGCTGCGCTGCTACTGGTACGAGGCCACCGTCGAGGGCCGCCGCACGCCGGAGCACGACGCGCTCGCCGACATCCCCGGCCTCAAGCTGCGGCTCGCCCGCATCAGGCCCGGCCGCCGCGAGGGCGTGGACGCGCAGGTCCACCGCGACCTGATGACCCTCGCCCGCAACAACGCGATCAGCGACGCCATCGTGATCAGCGGTGACGAGGACCTCGCCCAGGTCGTCTGCGACGCGCAGGACCTCGGCGTCCGCGTCACGGTCGTGCACGTCGCCGTGGACGGCAACTGGGTGATCTCCCGCACGCTGCGCCAGGAGTGCGACGACCTCATCGAGATCTCCGCCTCCCACCTGCGGCCCTACGTCAACCTGATCGACTCCGCCGGGCTCTCCGGCGGCAGGTCCGGCCTGTCCGAGAGTCGGCCGCTCGCCAACGGGCAGTCCACGCCGGTCGCCAACGGCCAGGCGCCGGTGTCCAACGGCCAGGCCGTGTCCTCCTCCGGCTCGATCGCGCCCCTGCCCACGCGGGGCGGCCACGCGAGCCCGCCCGCGCTTCCGCAGTACTCCGGCTACCCCTCGTCCTCCCCCTCGCCGGACTCCGGTTACTCCTCGCCCGGCTCCTCGCAGGACTACCCGTCGCCCGGCTCCTCGCCGGACTACCCGTCGTCCGGGCCCTCGCAGGACTATCCGTCGTCCACCCCGTCGCAGGACTACCCGGCCGCCCAGCCCGAGCCCGCCTACCCGTCCGCGCAGTCCTCCCCCGAGCAGTCGCCGTCCTACCCCGTGCCGGCCACGGAGGCCGGTTACACCACGACGGGCCCGCAGCCCCAGGTGTCGCCCCCGCCCGTGCCCGCGCCCACCCCGGCCGCGGCGTCCTCGGGCCCGGCCGCGCTGCCCCCGTCGTCCCCGCCCTCCACGGCGAGCCACGCCAAGCCCGCCGAGCGCTCCTCGACCGGCGCCGGCCCCGCCGTACAGGGCGGCGGCTCGCCGTACTCCAGCGGCCAGCCCGCCCAGCACGGCCCCTACACCGCCCCGACCCCGGCCCCGGTCGTCACCCAGACCACCACGCTCTCCGACGCGGTCAAGGCCGCCCACAAGGAGGGCTACGAGTTCGGCGAGTCCGTGGCCCGCGACGCCCCCGCCCTCTGGCTGGAGGCGGTGCTCGCCCGCAAGCCGCGCATGCCCAGCGACCTGGAGGCCCGGCTCCTCCAGGGCTCGTCCCTGCCCATCGACTTCCTCCTCCACGACGAGGTCCGCCACGCCCTCCGCCGGGGCTTCTGGGACGCCCTCGAACGCAGCCGCCGCTGACCCCCTCCGGGCCGGCCCTTTCGCCCGCGCCGAGTCACCCGGAGCGCGCTGACCCTCGCCCGCCGGGACCGGGTCCTTCGGCCCGCGCTGACCTCCGCCCGCCGGGCCGAGTCCTTCGGCCCGCGCCGGCCCTCGCCCGCCGGGACCGGGTCGTCCGGTCCGCGCGGGCTCCGGTCAGGAGGAGGCGGGGGTGCGGGGGGTGGGCTCCGTCAGGGCGGTGAAACCGGCCCGCAGGTGGGCCACCAGGGACGCCAGGTGGTCGAAGGGCTCGGTGAGCGTGCTGTCGGGGCTCTTCGTCACCCGGTCCCGGAGCCGGGCCATCTCCTCCTCCACCGAGGAGAGGCGGGCGGACAGCTCGGCGATGACCGTGCTGCCGGGGGTGGGGTCGCCCATCAGGTCGCCCAGCTCGGTGGAGACGCGGGCCCGCAGGAGGGCGGCCTGCTCGGCGAGGCGGCGGTTCTTGTCGTAGAGGTCCACGAAGACCGAGACCTTGGCGCGCAGCACCCACGGGTCGAACGGCTTCGTGAGGTAGTCCACGGCGCCGGCGGCGTACCCCCGGAAGGCGTAGTCCGGCTCGGCGTCCACGACCGTCAGGAAGATGATCGGGATGTCGCGGGTGCGCTCCCGGCGCTTGATGTGGGCGGCCGTCTCGAAACCGTCCATGCCGGGCATGCGCACGTCCAGCAGGATCAGCGCGAACTCCTGGCCGAGCAGGGCCTTGAGGGCCTCCTCGCCCGACCTCGCGCGCACCAGCGCGAGGTCGAGCGAGCTGAGGATGGCCTCCAGGGCGATCAGGTTCTCCTCCCGATCGTCCACCAACAGGATCTTGGCGCGGTCAGGCACTAGGAGTTCCTCTCGGGGGAGTTGCCCGGGCGGCGGCGGCTGAGCCAGCCGCGCAGCCGCTCCAGGAGCCGGTCCACGTCCACGGGCTTCGGCACGTAGTCCGAGGCCCCTGAGGCGATGCTCTTCTCCCGGTCGCCGCGCATCACCTTGGCGGTCAGCGCGATGATCGGCAGGTCCGCGAACTGCGGCATGCGGCGGATGGCCGAGGTCGTGGCCCAGCCGTCCATCTCCGGCATCATGATGTCCATCAGCACGAGCGCGACGTCCTCGTTGCGTTCGAGCTGCTCGATGCCCTCGCGGCCGTTCTCGGCGTAGACGATCTGCGCGCCGTGCCGTTCGAGCACGCTGGTCAGCGCGAACACGTTGCGGATGTCGTCGTCCACGATGAGGATCTTGGCGCCGTTGAGCGGGTCGTCGTCCGGGTGCACCGGCGCGGTCTCGACCTCGGTGAGCTGCGGCAGCGGCAACTCCTCCGGCAGCGGCACCTCCGGCAGTATGTCGTCGCCGCGCGCCGTCTCGGGCTCCTCCAGCGGGGGCCTGGCCGCCGCCACCGTCCCGCCCGGCACCACCACGCCGCCATCGCGCGAGGCGAGCGGCCCGGTGTACGACTCGGGCAGGTAGAAGGTGAACGTGCTGCCCACCCCCGGCTCGCTGCGGGCGTGGATCTCGCCGCCGAGCAGCCGCGCGATCTCGCGGCAGATCGACAGGCCGAGCCCGGTCCCGCCGTACTTGCGGCTGGTGGTGCCGTCGGCCTGGCGGAACGACTCGAAGATCACGCGCAGCTTGTCCGGCGCGATGCCGATCCCGGTGTCCACGACGGAGAACGCGATGACGTTCTGGCCGCCGCGCAGGGTCTCGTCGGCGAACGGGACGTCCGGCGCGGCCTTGGACACCTTGAGCTTGACCTCGCCCTCCGGGGTGAACTTCACCGCGTTGGACAGCAGGTTGCGCAGGATCTGCTGGAGCCGCTGCTCGTCGGCGTAGAGGCGTTCGGGCACGTCCCCGGACGTCTCGACCGCGAACGTCAGGCCCTTGTCCTGCGCCAGCGGCGTGAACGTCGCCTCGACGTACTCCGTCAGCTTGTTCATCGGCAGGTCCTGCGGGTGCACGTCCATGCGCCCGGCCTCGACCTTGGACAGGTCCAGGATGTCGTTGATGAGCTGGAGCAGCGCCGAGCCCGCGCCGTGGATGGTGCGGGCGAACTCCACCTGCTGCGGCGTGAGGTTCCCGTCGGGGTTCTCCGACAGCAGCTTGGCCAGCACCAGCAGGCTGTTCAGCGGGGTGCGCAGCTCGTGCGACATGTTCGCCAGGAACTCGGACTTGTAGCGCGCCGACACCGCGAGCTGTTCCGCGCGTTCCTCCAGGGTGCGGCGGGCCTGCTCGATCTGGAAGTTCTGGATCTCGATCGCGCGGTTCTGCTTGGCCAGCAGCGCGGCCTTGTCCTCCAGCTCGGCGTTGGACCGGCGCAGCTCCTCCTGCTGCCGCTGGAGCTCGTCCGAGCGCTCCTGGAGCTCGGTGGCGAGCCGCTGCGACTCGTCCAGCAGGGCCTCGGTGCGAGAGTTGGCGATGATCGTGTTGATCGTGACGCCGATGGTCTCGACGAGCTGCTCCAGGAAGTCCAGGTGCACCTCGCTGAACCGCGTGAACGAGGCCAGCTCCAGCACGCCCAGGGCCTGGTTCTCGAACAGGATCGGGATGACCACGACCTGCGCGGGAGCGGCCTGCCCCAGGCCGGAGGCGATCTGGATGTAGTCCGGCGGCGTCTCGGTGATCAGGATGCGCTTGCGCTCCAGCGCGGCCTGCCCGACGAGCCCCTCGCCCACCTGGAACCGCTGGCCGGTGACCGCGCCCCGGCGCAGGCCGTACCCGGCGATCAGGGTCAGCTCGGCGGAGCCGTCCGCGCCGGCGTCCACGAGGTAGCAGGCGCCGTACCCGGCGGAGACGAGCGGCGTCAGCTCGCTCATGATCAGCCGGGCGACCTCCATCAGGTCGCGGTGCCCCTGCATGAGCTGCGCGATGCGGGCCAGGTTGGACTTCAGCCAGTCCTGCTCCTGGTTGGCCCGCGTGGTCTGGCGCAGGTTGGACACCATCGTGTTGATGTTGTTCTTGAGCTGCGCCAGCTCGCCCTGCGCGTCCACCGTGATGGAGCGCGTCAGGTCGCCCTGGGCGACCGCGCTGGTGACCTCGGCGATGGCGCGGACCTGGGTGGTCAGGTTGTCGGCGAGCAGGTTCACGCTCTCGGTCAGGCGCTTCCACGTGCCCTCGACGCCCTCGACCCGGGCCTGGCCGCCGAGCTGGCCCTCCGAGCCCACCTCGCGGGCGACCCGGGTGACCTCGGAGGAGAAGGCCGAAAGCTGGTCCACCATGCGGTTGATGGTGTTCTTCAGGGTGAGGATCTCGCCCTGGGCGTCCACGTCGATCTTCTTGGACATGTCGCCCCGCGCGACGGCGGTCGTGACCTCGGCGATGTTGCGGACCTGGTAGGTCAGGTTGTTCGCCATCGAGTTGACGTTGTCGGTGAGGTCCTTCCAGACGCCCGAGACGCCGCGCACGCGGGCCTGGCCGCCGAGGCGTCCCTCGTTGCCCACCTCGCGGGCCACCCGGGTGACCTCGTCGGCGAACAGCGAGAGCTGGTCCACCATGTTGTTGAGGGTGTCCTTGAGCTCCTGGACCTCGCCCTGGGCGTCCGAGGTGACCTTCTTGGACAGGTCGCCCTGGGCCACCGCGGTCGCCACGCCCGCGATCTGGCGCACCTGCGTGGTCAGGTTGGTCGCCATCAGGTTGACGTTGTCGGTGAGGTCCTTCCAGACGCCCGAGACGCCGCGCACGTGCGCCTGGCCGCCGAGGCGTCCCTCGGTGCCGACCTCGCGGGCGACGCGGGTGACCTGGTCGGCGAAGGCGGAGAGCTGGTCCACCATGGTGTTCAGGGTGCTCTTGAGCTCCAGCACCTCGCCCTGGGCGTCCACGTCGATCTTCTTGGACAGGTCGCCGTTCGCGACCGCCTTGGTGACCTCGGCGATGTTGCGGACCTGGTAGGTCAGGTTGTTCGCCATGGAGTTCACGTTGTCGGTGAGGTCCTTCCAGACCCCCGACACGCCCTTGACCTCGGCGCGGCCGCCCAGGCGTCCCTCGGTGCCGACCTCGCGGGCCACGCGGGTGACCTCGTCGGCGAACAGGGACAGCCGGTCCACCATCGTGTTGAGGGTGTCCTTCAGCTCGCGGACCTCGCCCTGCGCGTCCGCGGTGATCTTCTTGGACAGGTCACCCTGGGCCACCGCCGTGGCCACGACCGCGATGGCGCGGACCTGCGTGGTCAGGTTGGACGCCATCACGTTGACGTTGTCGGTGAGGTCCTTCCAGACGCCCGAGACCCCGCGCACGCGGGCCTGGCCGCCCAGCTCGCCCTCGGTGCCGACCTCGCGGGCCACCCGGGTGACCTCGTCGGCGAACGCGGAGAGCTGGTCCACCATCGTGTTGACGGTGTTCTTCAGCTCCAGCATCTCGCCGACCGCGTCGATGGTGACCTGCCGCGTCAGGTCGCCGCGCGCGACGGCGGTGGTCACGAGCGCGATGTCGCGGACCTGGTCGGAGACGCGGCTCGACATGGTGTTCACGGCGTCGGTGAGGTCGCGCCAGCTCCCCGACATCCCCTCGATGTTGGCCCGGCCGCCCAGCCGGCCCTCGGTGCCGACCTCGCGGGCGACCCGGGTGACCTCGGAGGTGAACTTGGACAGCAGCTCGACCATGCTGTTGATGGCCAGCCCCAGGCGCCGGACGTCGCCGCGGGAGTTGTCGTCGATCGCGACTGTGCGGGACAGGTCACCGCGCGCGACGGCCTCGATGACCTCGGAGGCGTCGGTCATCGGCTGCACGAGGGCGTCCAGGAGCCGGTTGACGCCCGTGAGGGTCTCGGCCCAGGCCGCGCTGCCGGGGCCCGGGTTGAGCCGCTCGTTGAACCGGCCCTCGAGCGCGATCTCGGTGTGGACGCGCTTGAGCTCGTCCGACAGGTGCTCCCGGCGGGCGGCGAGCTGGTTGTGCACGGTGACGATCTCGCCGAGGATGCCCGGCTCATATATGTCCAGCCTGTGCTGGAAGTCGCCGTCGCGCCAGGCGATCAGCGCGTCCAGCAGGGGACGCAGTTGGCTCTCTGTGTAGCAGCGTTCTTCCGGCACTGTGGGGGTGTCCGCCTTCCGTGCCTCTTGCTCCTGTTGTTGTAGCTTCTCGGATGTACGTCGGGGACCGGTCCGGCCGTTCCCCGCCGTTCTGTTGTTCGGCTTCGCGTCCCGCGAGCTTGCCACCAGCCGCCTCCTCATGGTGCGAGGACGCTTACGGAGTCACGTCAGTCTGTCACGATGGGATGTCTAAGTCTCCGTAGGTCTCGGCTCCGATTTCGCGCTCTTTGATAAGCAGGATATTTGTGGGCACACAACAAGAGCAGGTCCTCACAGCCACGGTAGGCCCGGACACCCCGAGCATGCCGGTGGCCAGGTCCCTCGTGCGCGAGGCGTTGCGCGCCTTCAACGTGACCGAGCTGGGCGATTCGATCATGCCGCTGATGGAGGAGATCGCCGCCGGCACGTACGGCCCGCTGGAGCTCGCCTGCCGCGATCTGGGGGACTTCATCCAGGTGGAGGTCAGCCGGGTCGCGCCGGTGCAGGACGCCGGGCCCGCCGTCGTCCCCACGGGCGCCGCGTCCTGGGGCGTGACGTACGAGGGCCCGATCCAGACGGTCTGGGCCCGCCTCGCCGTACCCCGGCTCGAAAGCGACAGGTCCGGCGGCGTCGCGGCCCAGCAGCCCGGCGACCTGCGCGAGGCCGCGCCGCCCCGGCAGGGGTGGCTCGGGTTCCTGGCCGACGCCTCCGACCTGCTCGCGGGCACGCTGGACCCGGACATGGTCCCGGCGATCATCGCCCAGATCGTCGTGCCCCGCCTGGCCGCCTGGTGCGCCGTCCACATGGTCGACTCCTCCGGGGATCTGCGGCTGTCCTACCTCTGGCACACCGACGAGACCGCGCTCGACCGCCTGCGCGAGCAGCTCGACCTGCTCGACCTGCCCGCCGAGCTGCTCGAGCGCACCGCGCCGACCGTGATGCCCGACGTCGACGGCTCCCGTACCCTGTCATTCCCCCTCGTGGCCCGCGGCCGTACCCTCGGCGCCATGTTCCTCGGGCGCTCGGGGAGATTCACCGACGACGTGGTCGAGCTGGCCGAGGACCTGAGCGGGCGGGCGGCGCTCTCGCTGGACAACGCCCGCCTGTACGCCCAGCAGGCCATGACCAGCCGCGCGCTCCAGCGCAGCCTGCTCCCGCCCGAGGTGCCGGAGATCCCCGGGCTCGACTACCACGTCATCTACGAGCCCGCGGGGGAGACGAACGAGGTCGGCGGCGACTTCTACGACCTGTTCTCGGTGGACCGGGGCCGCTGGCGCTTCGCGATCGGCGACGTCTGCGGCACCGGGCCCGAGGCCGCCGCGGTCACCGGCCTGGCGCGGCACACGCTGCGGCTGCTCGCCAAGGAGGGGTACGGCATCGCCGCCGTGGTCTCGCGCCTCAACGGGGCGATCCTCGACGAGGGCCCGCGCGCGAGGTTCCTCACCCTGCTCCACGGCGAGATCACGCGGCGGCAGGGCGGCGGGGTGCGGCTGAGCCTGGTCTCCGCCGGGCACCCCGAGGCGCTGCGGCTGCGCCCGACGGGGGTGGTGGACCCGGTGCCGACGCCGCAGTCGCTGCTCGGGGTGTTCGCCGACGCGGAGTTCAGCGCCGACACGGTGGACCTGGACTCCGGGGACGTGCTGCTCGCGGTCACCGACGGGGTGACCGAGCGCCGCTCGGGCGGCCGCCTCCTGGACGACGACAACGGCCTGAGCAAGCTCCTGTCGGAGTGCGTGGGCCTGTCCGCCGGCGCGGTCGCCGAGCGCATCCGGCGTGCCGTCCAGGAGTTCGCCCCCGAACCGTCGGCCGACGACCTGGCGATCCTGGTCCTCCGCGTGCCCTAGTCCCGGGTCCTCCGCGTGCCCTAGTCCGGGGTCCGCCGGGTCCGGGGTCCTCCGGGCCCCCGGTCCCGGTCCTCCCTCGGTCCCCGGTCCTCCGCGTGGTCCTTCAGGCCGGCCCTAGTCGCGTTCGACCGTGTCCTCGAGGACGATGCGGCCGATGATCTGGTACTTCTCCGGGTCGCGGGCCTTGAGGTAGAGCGCGAGCCCGGCGCCCAGGGCGGCGAACGCCAGCACGATCCAGGGGATCAGCCGGAAGAACAGGGTGCCGGAGGCCGCGCCCGCCGCCGCCTCCTGGTTGTCGAAGAGCAGGAACACCACGTACGCCATGGACAGGCCGCCCGCGAGCGGCATCAGCAGGGTGCGCCACCAGCTCGCGGTCTCCGGGTGCTTCCTCCTGACGTGGAAGTAGCTGATCACCGAGAACGAGCACAGCGTCTGCACGATGAGGATGGCCATCGTGCCCAGCACCGCGAGCAGCGTGTACAGGTGCACCACGGGGTCCATGTCCGCCGCGAAGAACGCCAGCACGAGCACGGTCGCGATCGCGGTCTGGACGAACCCGGCGATGTGCGGCGACTTGTGGACGGGGTGGGTCGCGCCCAGCGTGCGCCGCGTGCCCGGGATCAGGTCCTCGCGGCCGATGGCGTACAGGTACCGGGCGGCGCAGTTGTGGAAGGCCATCGCGCACGCGAACGACCCGGTCATGATCAGGATCTGGAACAGCGTCACCGCCCAGCCGCCGACCAGGCTCTCGGTCGGGCCGAAGAAGAGCTGGGCCGGGTCCTTGCCCGCGGCCACCTTGACGGACTCGGCCGCGCCGTTCGCCGCCACGGTCATCCAGGACACGAAGACGTAGAACAGCCCGATCCCCACCACCGACACGATCGTGGCCTTGGGGATGATCTTCTTGGGGTCGCGCGACTCCTCGCCGTACATCGCCGTGGACTCGAAGCCCACCCACGACCAGAAGCACATGAACAGGCCCAGCCCCACCGAACCCGCCTCAAGCCCGGTCACGGTGAACGCGTTCGCCGGGTTGAGGGTGTGCCCCATCAGCCCGTCGGGGCCGCCGCCGGTGAACAGCGTGACCACCGCGGTCAGCGCGAGCATCAGGATCTCGCTGACCAGGAAGACGCCGAGCACCTTCGCCGTGAGGTTGATGTCGTAGTACGACAGGATCGCGTTCAGCGCCAGCCCGATCAGCGCGAACACCACCCAGTGGATGTCCAGGCCGAACAGGTTCGCGAACGTGCTGTGCCCGTTGTAGGCGAAGAACCCGATGATCGAGGCCTCGAAGACGACGTACGCCATCGTGGCGAGCATGCCCGAGACCATCCCCACGATCTGGCCCAGGCCGTGGGAGATGTAGCCGTAGAACGCCCCGGCCGCCGTGATGTGCTTGGCCATCGCCACGTACCCGACCGAGAACACGGTCAGGATCACCGTCGCGACCAGGTACCCGGCGGGGACGCCGATGCCCAGGCCGCCCCCGACCACGATCGGGACGTTCCCGACCATCGCGGTGATGGGCGCGGCCGTGGCCACGGCCATGAAGATGACGCCGATCAGGCCGACCGCGTTCTGGCGGAGACGGCTCACGTCTCCGGTCGCCGGCGCGGCGACCTTCACCGGAGGTTCTGTAGTGCTCACGCGAGTGCCCTCTCTCGGGATGGGTGAGCGAGATGGTGACAGCCGCGAGAGAGGACATTCAAGGTCGGTATGGCCCCGATGTGTTACGAACTGTAAGGCGCGCCCGCTGTGAGGCCCCAGCTAGGGCGAAGGACGTGACTCTCCGTCGTTACCGGATCGCGATCTTCCGCACCGCGCGGCTCAGGTCACGCCCGCCCCGCCGTACGGCTAACGCCACGTCCGCCGACGCCCACGCCCGCCGGGCCGTACGGCTCACGCCCACGTCCGCCGGGCCGTACGGCTCAGGCCAGGCCGAGGTGTTTGCGGGCGAACGCGAGCTGCGCGGCCATCTGGCGGATCTGCTCCTCGACCGGGAGCAGGCCGCGGCCCGCGTCGTACCGGTAGACCTCGTGCTCCTTGCCCAGCACCGCCAGCCGCGCGGCGTACGCGTCCACGGGGGAGCCGGTCCGGTCCGGGTCGTTCTCCCCGGCGAGCAGCAGCACCGGCGCGTCCACGGCCTCGGCGTACGCGATCGGGGTCGGCGCCCGGCCCGGTCCCGGCTCCGGCGAGGCGGCGACGCACAGCGACCACTTGGCGGGCCTCGCGCCCACGCCCAGCAGCGCCAGGTGCCCGCCTCGCCCGCGCCCGGCCAGCACCAGCCGGTGCGGGTCAGCCAGGCCCGAGGCCACCGCCCAGTCGCGGACGGCCTCCACGTCGTCCAGCTCGGACAGCGGGTCGCGCCCGCCGTCGCGCCACGCGGAGCCGTACCCCGTCGAACCCCGGTGGTTGGCCCGCACGACGGCGAACCCGTGGTCCACCCAGGCGGCCACCTCGGGCGCGAAGGAGTCGTCCCCCTGCGTCCCCGGCCCGTGCAGCAGGAAGACCGCGGGGTACGGCGCGTCGCCCGACGCGGGACGCGACACCAGCGCGTGGACGCGCCCGCCGGGCCCCTCGACGTCGGCGTCCTCGGCGGGCACCGAGGGCGGCGCGGCGGGCCCGCCGGGGTTGATCACCACGAGGCCCGAGGTGGACCGGATGACCGGGGGCTGGGCGCTGCTCGACCAGGCGTACTCCACCGTGCCGTCGGGGCGCACCTTGGCCACGGAGATGACGCCGCGCTCGGTCTCGATCGGCTTGAGGACCCCGCCGCGCAGGTCGTAGCGGTACAGCTCGGTCCGGCCGCGGTGGTGGTGGATGATCAGCAGGGCTCCGCCGTCGGAGTACCAGTCGGCGCAGATCTCCCCGGGGAGCCGCAGCCAGACCTCTCGCTGGTCGCCCGTCATCGGATCCCAGATCAGCGGCTCGGGCCTGCCCCGCCGCTCGTGCAGCGCCAGCAGCCGGTTGTCGCCGGGCGCGAACCGGACCGCGCGCAGGCTCGTGCCGTCGGCCAGCTCGTTCACGGTCTCGCCGCACTGGCGCACCACGCGCACGGCCCGGCGGTCGCCCAGGTTGAGCGCGATCAGGCCCTCGTCGTGGGCCAGGCCGGCCACACAGGCGCGCTCGGCGTACTCGGCGATCAGCGCGGGGTCCTGGCCGTGGCCGCCGTCGCCGGGGCGGGCGACGTGGATCCGGGTGACCGGGCCGTCGTGGACGCCCGCGATCACCGTGCCGGTCGCGCCGAGCGCCAGTCCCGCCGACCGGCCGGCACCCAGCCCGGGCAGCGGGATCTCGCTCGGCCCGCCGCCGAACGGCTGCCGCCACCAGGGGCCGTGCCCGTCCGCGCCGTCGGCCGACCACCAGATCCAGGCGCCGCGCGGGTCGATGGTGGCGTGGGAGACGCCTCCGGGGCTCTCGGTGACCCGGCGGCTGGTGCCGTTCACCCGGTCCCAGGCGTACACCTCCCACCGGCCCGACGCCGTGGATCGGTAGACGCCGCGCGACGGCGCGTTCGCGGCCCACGCGGGCATGGACATGCGCGTGGCCCGGAACCTCGCCTGCCAGCGGTCCTCCGTCTTCACACGCGCCCCCACCTCTCTGCGCCGAGACGACGGCCCTGGCGTCCAGTATGTCTACGGGGACCCGATCGCGCGGGCGTTTCGTGTAGTGATGACGGATAGATTCGTGACCATGGAGTGGTGGAACGAACCGCGTGAATGGACCGGCGACGCGAAGCGTCTCGACGTGGTGCCCGACGCGCGCAGCGACTTCTGGCGCACGACGCATTACGGGTTCGTCCGGGACACGGGTCACGTCTTCGGGCGGACGGTCGCGGGGGACGCCGACCTGTCCGTACGGCTGCGCGGCGACTACCGCGACCTGTACGACCAGGGCGGGCTCATGCTCCGGGTGGACGCCGAGAACTGGATCAAGTTCGGCGTGGAGTACGTCGACCGCCGCCTGCTGCTGAGCGCCGTGGTGACGCGGGAGTTCTCCGACTGGTCCACCACGCCCGCGCCGGACGGCGTGGAGGAGCTCTGGTTCCGCATGTCCCGGCGCGGCGACACGGTGGAGATGAGCTGGTCGCCGGACGGTTCGGCCTTCGAGACGCTGCGCCTGGCCTACCTGCCGCCGGGCGTGCCCGCGTTCGCCGGGGCGATGTGCGCCGCCCCTGACGGCGACGGCTTCCCCGTGACGTTCGAGGACCTGCGGGTGGACGACTGGACGGCGGTGTGAAGCCGTCCCATGGTGGAGGTGTGCGCCGGTTCCTGGTGGCCCTGCTCCTCCTCGTCCCGCTGCTCGCGTCCTGTACGGCGGGCCGCGACGGGGCGTCGCCGCCGGGCCAGGGCGCGCAGGAGACCTTCGAGACCGAGGTCGCGAACGTCCGGGCCTGGACCGAGCGGTTCTGGGAGCGGGAGTTCGCGGCGACCGACCGGCGGTACCGGCCGATCCGCGACTTCATCGCGTACCCCGGCAAGGGCGGTCCCCCGTGCGGGGGCGAGCCCGCCGTGCCCGACAACGCCTTCTACTGTCCCGTCGAGCACTTCATCGCCTACGACGAGAACTGGCTGCGGGGGATGTACGACCAGATCGGCGACTCGGCCGTCTACGTCGTGATCCCGCACGAGATCGGGCACGCGGTGCAGGCCCAGCTCATCACCGACTACCGGCACACCAAGGAGCTGGAGCTCCAGGCGGACTGCTACGCGGGCGCGGCGCTGGCCGGCATCGTCAGGTACGGCTTCGTCAACCCCGAGCCCGGCGACGAGCAGGAGATCATCAAGAACTTCGCCGCCGCGGGGGACCCCGAGGAGACCTGGTGGCGGCCGGACCTGCACGGCACGTTCGAGCAGCGCCAGAGCGCCTTCGCGGAGGGCTACCAGCGCGGCCCCGCCGGCTGCGGCTGACCGCCCCCGCCGATCGCGGCACCCCCTCTCGCGGGCGTACGGCTCGCGCCCCCCGGTGTCTCACCGGCGTACGGCTCGCGCCCCCGGCCGGTGGCCGTACGGCCGGGCGGGTGACGCCGCGGCTGGCGGGCGCTCCGCCGTACGGCGTGGGGTCAGGAGGCCGTGCCGGCGCCGATGATCTCGGTCAGCTTGGCGTGGCCCTCGCGGCGCAGGCGGGCGGCGAGGTCGCGGTGGACCCTGGCCGGCCAGAAGGGGCCGCGGTAGATGAACGCGGTGTAGCCCTGGACCAGCGTGGCCCCGGCGCGCAGCCGCTCCCAGACGTCGTCGGCGGTCTCGACGCCGCCGACGGAGATCAGGACGAGGCGGTCCCCGGCGCGGGCGCGCAGGCGGCGCAGCACCTCCAGGGAGCGCTCCTTGAGCGGGGCGCCGGACAGGCCGCCGATCCCCGCCGCGTCCACGGCGTAGGCGCCGCTGCGCAGGCCCGTCCTGGAGATCGTGGTGTTGGTCGCGATGACGCCGTCCAGGCCCAGCTCCAGGGCCAGGTCGGCCACGGCGTCGATGTCCTCGTCCGCCAGGTCCGGGGCGATCTTGACGAGCAGCGGCACCCGGCGCTCGGTGGCGTCGAGCACGGCGGTGAGCAGCGGCCGGAGCCGGTCCACCGCCTGGAGGTTCCGCAGGCCCGGCGTGTTGGGCGAGCTGACGTTGACGACCATGTAGTCGGCGACGCCCGCGAGGCGCCGGGCGCTCAGCGCGTAGTCGGTCGCGGCGTCGGCCTCCGGCACGACCTTGGACTTGCCGATGTTCACGCCCACGATCACGTCACCGCGGCGGCGGGCCAGCCGGCGGGCGGCGGCGGCCGCGCCGTGGTTGTTGAAGCCCATCCGGTTGACGATCGCCCGATCCGCGACCAGCCGGAACAGCCGGGGCCGGGGATTTCCGGGCTGCGGCTTGGCGGTCACCGTGCCGATCTCGACGTGGCCGAACCCGAGCGCGCCCAGCGCCTCGTAGCCGGTCGCGTCCTTGTCGAACCCCGCCGCCAGGCCCAGCGGGCCGGGGAACTCGCGGCCGAGCGCGCGCACCCGCAGCTCGGGAGCGTGCGGGGCGAGCAGCCGGCGGGCGAGCGCGCGCAGCCCCGGCACGAGCACGGCGAGCCGCAGGAGCGCGAAGCTCAGGTGGTGCGCCGTCTCGGCGGGGAGGTGCCGCAGGAACCTGGAGAAGAGGACGTCGTACATCGTCGCCCAGGTTAGCCGGACGTCTCGTCGGCCTGGATCAGCAGCCTCTTGTAGACGAGCTGCAGCCAGTCGGCGGCGGCGACCGCGGTCATCGTGGTCCCGGCCACGCGCGTGAACCGGGGGGCGAACACGAGCCCCGCGGCGTATCCGGTCGCGACCCACTGGGCGGTGCAGAAGGGGCAGGTCAGGAGCTCGCCGACCGCCTTGCGGGCGCCGGTGCCGCGCACCTCCTCGGTCAGCTCCGAGGGCCCGGAGACGCCCTTGTAGCGCGTGAACGGCGCGCGGATCGGGCTGGTCACCGGGTCCTTGGCGATCATGCGGGCGAGCTTGTGGGTGGTGATCGCCATCAGCGCGATGTCCAGCGGGCGTACGGCCTCCGGCAGGCGGCGGCCGGTGACCCTGCCGAGCGCGACGAGCCCGGCGACGGCGGCGCCGTACAGGCCCATCACGGCGGCGTATGACTTGAGCGGCCGGTGCTGGCCGTCCTCGTACCGCCGCTGTTCCTCGCGCATGCTCTCGATGAGCTCGCTCATGCGCCGCCTCTTACCCGGAGAACGGCGCCTGATGCACTCACCCGAGCGCGGCGGTCACCCGGTCCATCGCCGCGCGCCAGTGTTCCCGCTGTTGGGACCGCTCTCCGGCGTCGGCGAGCCACTCCTGATGGAACCGGAGCACGGTCTTGCCGCCGTCGCCGCTCACCGCGACCTGGACCGTGGTGTCGTGGTCCCAGTCCCGGGGGCGCCAGGTGAGCCGGACCCGGTCGTACTCCCGGAAGCTGCGGACCTCGCCCGTGGTGCCGCCGGCGGTGGTGTACCGCGCGCCCTTGCCGGGCGTCAGCCGTACGGCGTCGCCCAGGTCGCCCAGCCACAGCGCCAGGCCCTCGGGGCTGACGACGAAGTCCCAGACGCGCTCGCGGGGGTGCGGGAGGGTCCTGGAGACCCCGATCTGGAAGCCGGCGTCCTTCGTCTCGCCCACCGTCATGCCGTCGCCTCCTTCTGCCGGGCGCGCAGGGCCCGGACCTTGTTCCGGTTGCCGCAGCGCTCCATGGAGCACCAGCGCCGCCGACCGGAGGGGGATGTGTCAACGAAGATCAGGTGGCAGTCCGCGCCGCCGCACTCGTGGACGCGGCCCGCGTGCGGCCCGGTCAGCAGGCTCACCGCGTCGCGGGCGACCGCCGAGACGAGTTGCGTGCCGGTGACCGGGGCGGCCCACTCACGGCGGCCCTCGACGAGCCGCGGGACGATCGGCGGCTCGGCCGCGGCGGCGTTCACGACCTCCGCGTCCCGATCCTGGTACGGCCGGCCGCGGGCGACGTTCCGCATGATCCGCCAGAGCGCGTTGCGCAGCCGTACGGCTCGCGCCGGTTCGTCCCGCCCGCAGTGGACGCTCGCGGGGTCGAGCCGGAGCCGGGACGCGGCCGCCCAGCGCGCCAGACCGCCGGGCTCACGCAGGGACTCGTAGCGCCCGAGCGGTCCCGGACCCCCGGTGAGCAGGAGTTCCAGGCACAGCGCTCCGGGATCGAAAACCCACGGCGCGCCGTCGGAAGGACGCATCGTGATCCCGTCGGCCATGTAACCAGTATAAAGGTTACTGTCCGGAATTTCGGAAGTTACATCCGGAAAAGCGGAGGGTAGTGCGGTCGTTGCACATCGTGCACTTCGTTCGAGAGAGAGGATCGACCAATGCGAACGATCGCGAAGGCACTGGTCACCGCGACCGCCGCCGGCGCTCTGGCGCTCGGTGGCGCCGCTGCCGCCCACGCGGATGACGACGACGACTTCCCCAGCACCAGCCTGACCGTCAGCGCCAGCTCGGCCGTGGTGGGCAACTGCAACTACACGGTCGCGTACGCCTGCTCGACCCACATCGGGCCGCACGCCTACTGGGGCCCGTTCAAGGGCAACGGCTTCTGGGGCAAGTACTGGTCCAAGAAGACCGACATCAAGAAGACGCACTGGACCAAGCCGCGTCACCACCACTACCTGCCCCCGTTCAAGTAGGCCGGTCCAGGTAGTCCTGATCGCCTCGCCGAACCCATCGGCGCGGCGTCTCCCCCCACCCCCATAATCTCCGGATGGCCGTCCCCCTCGCCGCCGAGCGTCTGCTCCCCTCTCTCCTGCGGATCCTCAAGGGCCCCCACGCCGCCGCCCTCGGCGGCTCCCACGCCAAACGCGCCGCCGACGAACACTCCGACCTGGACCTCTACCTGTTCGCCGAAGCGGTCGCCTCACCCGCCGAGATCCGCGCCGCCCTCGCCTCCATCGCCGACGCCGACATCGCCATCGGCGGCGCCGCGAACCACCTCTGGGGCACAAACATCGACTTCCGCGCCGGCGGTCTCCTCGTGGAGACGACCGTCCGCACCGTCCCCCTCATCGAGTCCACCCTCGCCGAGTGCGAGCGGGGCGAGGTCGTCGCCACCCCCATGCCCTGGTGTCCCGGCGGCTTCTTCTACAACCACGCCGCGCTCGCCGACCTGGCCTCCTGTCATCCCCTCCACGACCCCGACGGCCTGCTGGAGACCTGGCGCTCCCGGGCCGCGGCGTACCCCCCGGCCCTGCGTGAGGCGATCGTGGCCCGCCACGCGCCCCTGGCCACCCTCTGGCTGGACAACCCCCACTACGACTCGGCGATCCGCCGGGCCGACGTGGTCTACACCCAGTCGATAGTCCTGGCCACCATCCACAACCTCCTCCAGCTCCTCTACGCGATCAACGAGACCCCCTTCCCCGGTGACAAGCGCGCCATCGCCCACGCCGCCGCCTTCCGCCGCGCGCCCCGGGACCTCCCCGCCACCCTGGCCCGGCTGGCCTTCCCCGCCGCCGACCCCACCCCGGCCCTCCTGGCGGAGCAACGCACCCACCTCCGCCGCCTGGCCACCGAGACCCTCGCCCTCTGGCGCGAATGAGGGGGGCGCGGGAGGATCTTGTGTCATGGGTGATATGTCACAGGGAAGCGTTGCGGTGGCCGGGGTCGGCGAGGTGGCTGAGGCCGTACGGCGGGCCGTGGGGGCCGCGGGCGAGCTTGAGGGGATGGGCCGGGAGGGGCGCGCGGCCTTGCTCGGGCTGGTCGCCGAGGAGCTGGAGGCGGTCGGGGAGGAGATCGTCGCGGTCGCGGACCGGGAGACCGGGCTCGGGACCGGCCGGCTCACCGGGGAGCTGGCGCGGACGTGCTTCCAGCTCCGGTTCTTCGGCGAGGTGATCCGGGACGGGGCGTACCTGGAGGTCGCCATCGACCACGCCGACGCGGACGCCGTGCCCGCGCCCCGGCCGGATCTGCGGAGGATGCTGGTGCCACGGGGGCCGGTGGCGGTGTTCGGGGCGTCCAACTTCCCGCTGGCGTTCAGCGTGCCCGGCGGGGACACCGCCTCGGCGCTGGCCGCCGGGTGCCCCGTCGTGGTGAAGGCGCACCCCGCGCATCCGGAGACCTCGCGGCTGGCGGCGGCCGCCATCGAGCGGGGGATCGCGCGCGCCGGCGGCCCGGCCGGGGCGTTCTCGCTGGTGGAGGGGTTCGAGGCGGGCGCGGCGCTGGTCACCGATCCGCGGATCACGGCGGTCGGGTTCACCGGGTCCGAGCGGGGCGGGCGGGCGCTGTACGAGCTGGCGGCGACGCGCCCCGAGCCGATTCCGTTCTACGGCGAGCTGGGCAGCGTGAACCCGCTGGTCGTCACGCCCGGCGCGGCGGCGGCGCGCGCGGAGGAGATCGGGCGCGGCGCGGCCGACAGCGTGACGCTCGGCATGGGCCAGTTCTGCACCAAGCCCGGCCTGATCTTCGTGCCCGCGGGCGCGGACGGGGAACGCCTGGTGGACGCCCTCGTGGCCCGGGCGCGCGAGCTGACCCCCGGCCGCCTCCTGACCGGCGCGATCCGCGACGCCTACCGTGAGGCCGCGTCCCGCGCCGCAGGCGTGCTGCTCGCCGAGGACGACCCGGCGGCCGACGTCTGCGGCGCCACGATCACCAGGGTCCCCGCGGGCGGGGAGATCCCGGCGGACGAGGTCTTCGGACCGTACGCCGTGATCGTGGAGTACGCCTCCGTCGACGGGCTCCTGGAGGCGCTGTCCGGACTGCGGCCGGCCCTGGTGGCCACCGTCCACGCCGAGGACCACGAGTCGGACACGGCCGTACGGCTGACGCGGGCCCTCCTCGGCCGGTCCGGGCGGCTGGTGTGGAACGGCTACCCGACCGGGGTCGCGGTCTCCTGGGCGATGACCCACGGCGGGCCGTACCCCGCGACCACCGACGCCGGGCACACCTCCGTCGGCGCGGGCGCGATCCGCCGCTGGCTCCGCCCGGTCACCTACCAGTCGGTCCCGCACGCGCTGCTCCCGCCCGAGCTGCGCGACGACGCGACCGGCGTGCCGCGCAGGGTGAACGGCCGCCCGGCCTGAGCCGCACCCGGGCCGAGGGCGGGCCCGGCGGTCGCGGCCGCCGAACCCGCCCCGCCCGGGATCCGTGTTCTCCGGTGGAAGGGAGATCCCGGCCGCGCGCCGGGGTTCCGCCAGAACCGGAGGTCTTCTCATGTCGTACGGAAGGCGCCTGCTCACGGTCGTGCCGGCGCTGCTCGTCACCGTGCTCGCGTTCGCGCTCCCCGGGGCCGCGGCCGGGGAGCCCCTGCCCGCGACCGAGGAGGTGATGAACCACTTCCGGGACGACTGGGGCAGGCACGCCAAGGACCGGTACGGCCTCGGGCGCTGGAACCCGGTGTCGGAATGGGAGCGCGTCGAGCAGTACGGCTTCGCGGCGGGCTCCGACGAGTTCACCGGGCGGCCGGAACGGGTCGGCGACCTGAAGCCGGTGACGCTGCGGATCATGTCCCGGCAGGTCCACGGCAGGACCGAGTACAACGTGATCGAGCGGGTGACCGAGCCGGACGGGACGGTCACCGAGAACCCGCTGCCGGTCTTCGCGGGCACACCCGAGGACATGGTCTTTCACAACGCCGCGGGCATCCACACCGGGCCGGGCGGCGAGGCCCAGGAGACCTGCCGCGAGTTCGCCAAGGCGGGCAGGCGGTTCCAGCTCTGCCGCGTGCTCTTCCAGGACGACCGGATCGCGTACCACACCAAGATCGAGAAGGGTTCGGCGGCCGAGGGGCTGCCCACCGTGGACGAGCTGCTCGGCGCGTTCCGCGACCTGTGGGGACGCACCCGCTTCACCCCGACGGGGACGACCGCCTGGCGGGAGTCGGCGGTCTTCCGGTCCGAGCGGCTGATCGTCTTCGGGCCCCCCGGGAGCGGGGAGCCCGCCGACGAGCTGACCGGCGAGCCGCGCGAGCTGACCCCCGGTGAGGAGGGCACCGCCCAGGTGGACTGGGTGCTGTACCGGCGCACCGTGCGGGGGCGGGCGGAGCACATGGTCGCCGACCGGGCGACGGTCCGCGGCGAGAGGACGATCAGCTACTTCCAGCCCTTCCGCGGCTCGCCCGACCACTGGCTGGCGCTCATCGACGACCCCGCACCCGGCGACCCCACGCCCGGCCACCGCTACCACGGGCGCGCCCTGCGGGAGTTCCTGATCGTGCGCGCGAGCGTGGACCGCGGCGAGGCGCACTACTGGGTCGCCCGTCCCCTGCCGGCCGGGATGTGAGCCGCTGCCGCCGCGATGTGAGCCGCTGCCGCCGGGATGTGAGCCGCTGCCGCCGCGATGTGAGCCGCTGCCGCCGCGATGTGAGCTGCGCTTTTTCCGGATGCCCGGCGGGGCGCCGGAAATCGCCGGGGAATCAGTTGGATCCACGGTCTCGACAATTCGGGCGCCACTGGTGCAGCATCTCAAGAGGCGCGTGATCGTAACCGCGATTGAAGCGCCGCCGTAATCCCGCGTCCGTGCTTTTTACCCGGAGAGAGGTACGCGTGATCAAGTTCATCGCCAGAGCGGCCGACGGGCTGCTCGCCGCCGTCGCACCGAAGGCGAAGGCCGAGGCTGCCTGCATCTTCCTCGGCTGGGAGACGAACACCTACAACGGCGTGTGCCGCAAGCGCCCCCACTACGACAACTGCCCGCCGGGGGCCTGGCGTCCCTGCTGATCCCGGTCTGACGGCGGCGGGGCGGATCACCCGCCCCGCCGCTCCAGGGTCCTCTCGCCGATGGACGGCTCTTTCCGTATTTCCGAGGGGTGTTTTCGCGCGTGCAATTCCTGGTGGCGGCCGTCATTCTCATCGGCGTCCTTACCGTGTTCAATCTGCTTTTGACGTTCGGGATTGTCCGGCGGCTCCGGGAGAGTCCGCCCGCGCCCGCGCTCCCGCCCCTGACCGCGCCGCTCGGGGCCGAGGTGGGCGCCTTCTCCGCCGTCACCACCTCCGGCGAGACGATCACCTCCCTGCCCGACGGCACCCTGGTGGCGTTCCTGTCGCCGGGCTGCGCGCCCTGCCACGAGAAGCTGCCCGACTTCGTGGAGTACGCCGGGCGCGCCGCCGTACGCCCGCTCGCCGTGCTGATCGACGGCGCCGACGACCCCGCGCTGGCCGCCCGGCTGGAGGCGGTCGTGCCCGTCGTCGTCGAGCCCCGCGACGGGTCCCTCACCGAGGCGTTCCAGATCACCGGCACCCCGGCGTTCGTCACCGTCGAAGGGGGCCGGGTCGCCCTCCTCGGGCTGCCGCCGGTGGCCGTCGGCGCATGAAGTCGCTGACGGGCGTCTCCGCCGCGATCCGGCTCGCGTGGCGGGCGCGGCCGTACGCCGTGGTCTGGCTCGTGGTGCTGGCCGTGCTGACCGCCGTGATCCCCGTGCTGGTCGCCTGGCTGACCAAGGTCGTCGTGGACCTGGTGGCCGGCGGGGGCGCGATGGGCGGCGGGGGCGCGGTGGGCGGCTCCGCCGCGGGAGGCGGCGCGGGCGACGGGGGCAGCGCGGTCCTCGCCGCCGCGGTGGCGCTCGCCGTGCTGGGGCTGCTGGTCGCGCTCCTGCCCGAGCTGGTCAAGTACTTCCGGGGGGAACTGCAACGGGCGGCCGGACTGCTCGCCCAGGACCGGCTGTTCACCGCCGTGAACCGGCTGCCGGGGCTGGCGAGGTTCGAGGACCCCGCGTTCCTCGACCGGCTCCGCCTCGCGTCCGACTCCGGCGGCCAGACGCCCACCCAGGTCGTCGAGGCCGGGCTCGGGCTCGTCGGCGGCCTGATCACGCTGACCGGCATGCTCGGCCTCCTGCTCACCGTCAACCCGATCATGGCGCTCGCCGTCCTGGCCGGGGCCGTGCCCGCGCTCCTCGCCGAGCTCACGCTGTCCCGCCGCCGCGCCGCGATGATGTGGCGGCTGGGCCCCATCGAGCGCCGCGAGTTCTTCTACTCGAACCTCATGAGCAGCACGGAGGCCGCCAAGGAGGTCCGGCTCTTCGGCATCGGCGCCTTCTTCCACGCCCGCATGCTCGTCGAGCGCCGCGAGGCCAACCGCCAGCGCCGTGGTCAGGACCTGCGCGAACTCCGGGTGCAGGCGTCCTTGGGCATCCTGTCCGCCGTCTTGTCCGGCGCGGGCCTGATCTGGGCCATCCTGAACGCCCGCTCCGGCAACCTCCAGCCCGGCGACATCCCCATGTTCATCGCGGCGGTGACCGGCGTCCAGACCAGCCTCAACAGCACGGTCAACCAGATCTCCTTCACCCACCAGCAGCTCCTCCTGTTCCGCCATTTCCAGGAGATCGAGGCCACCGAGCCGGACCTCGACCCGTCACCGCCGGCCGCCCCCGCGACCGCCGCCGACCCCGGCGACACCGAGGACCCCGCGCCGGGCGCGGCCGGGGCTCCCGGATCGAGTACGGCGGGGGCCGCGTCCCCTGGACCGAGTACGGCCGGGGCGGCGTCCTCCGCGTCGAGTACGGCAGGGGCGGTGTCGCCCGCGTCGGGAACGGCCGGGGCGGCGTCCTCCGGGTCGGGTACGGCCGGGCGAGCGGAGTCCGGTGCGAGCGCGACCGGAAAGGCGGAGAACCCCGATTTCGGGCGGGACGTATCGCGTATGACGCCGCGACCGGAACCCGTTTCCGGTACGGCGGAGCCCGCGCGGGCCGTACCGGGGGAGGAGCGGCCGGCGGCGGACATGCCGGGCGCGGAGACCCCCGCGGCGGCCGTACCGGCGGCGGAGAGGTCCGCGGAAGCCGTGCCGGGCGCGGAGGGGCGGGCCGCCGCCGTTCCGGGTCCGGCGGGTCCGGCGGCATCCGGCCCGGGTGAGACGGATTCCGGTCAGGACGTATCTCGTATGACCGACGAACCGAAATCGCACCCGGATGCGGTCGGCCGGGCGGAAGCCGTACGCGATGAGGGGAGGCGCACGGCGGCGAACGGCGGCGCGGGGGCCGGCCGCGGGCCCGGGCCGTTGCGGCGGGGGATCGAGGTCCGGGACCTGTGGTTCCGGTACAGCCCGGAGCATCCGTGGGTGCTGCGCGGCGTGGACTTCGAGATCCCGGCCGGGGGGTCGGTGGGCCTGGTCGGGCGGAACGGGTCGGGGAAGAGCACGCTGGTCAAGCTGTTGTGCCGGTTCTACGACCCGGTGCGCGGGGCGATCCTGTGGGACGGGCGGGACCTGCGGGAGTTCGAGCCGGGGGCGATCCGGGAGCGGATGAGCGCGGTGTTCCAGGACTTCATGTCCTATGACCTGTCCGCCGCCGAGAACATCGGGGTGGGCGACCTGACCGCGATCGACGACCGGGCGCGGATCGAGGAGGCGGCCCGGGCGGCGGGCGTGCACGACAAGCTCGCCGCGCTGCCTCGCGGATACGACACGGCGCTGACCCGCATCTTCTTCGACGTGAGCGACGACGACCCGAGCACGGGCGTGATCCTGTCCGGCGGCCAGTGGCAGCGGCTCGCCCTGGCGCGTGCGCTGGTGCGCGGCGGGCGGGACCTGCTCATCCTCGACGAGCCCAGCTCCGGGCTGGACGCCCAGGCCGAGCACGAGATCCACACCAGCCTCAAGCTCCACGGCCGGGACCGCACCCGCCTGCTCATCTCCCACCGCCTGAGCGCCGTGCGCGACGCCGACCTCCTGGTCGTGCTGGACGAGGGCCGCATCACCGAACAGGGCGACCACGCGTCGCTGATGCGGGCGGGAGGCGTCTACGCTGACCTCTTCACCCTCCAAGCCGCCGGGTACCAGTCAGCCGGAGAGGTCTCATGAAGCGAAGCCGCATCGTCCTCGCCGCCGTCGCCGTGACGGGCGCGGCCGCCGCCCTCTGGGCTCGCCACCGGCTGCTGATCACCGACGTCACCGGCCCCAGCATGCGCCCCACCTACCAGGACGGCGACCGCCTGCTCTCCATCCGGACCACCCGCAGGACGCTCCTCACGCCGGGCCAGGTGGTGGTCCTGCGCAACCCCCGTCCCCACGGCGTGGAGGGCTCCAGCGAGACGCCGTACCTCATCAAGCGCATAGCCGCCGTGGCCGGTCAGCCCGTGCCGCCCGACGTCCCCGGCCGGACCGTCCCCGAGGGGCAGGTCGTGGTCCTCGGCGACAACCCCGCCCAGAGCCTCGACTCCCGCCACCTCGGCCCCATCCCGCTGACCCACGTCATCGCCCGGGTCTACCGCCGCATGACCCGCTGACCCCGCCCCGCCCTCCCGGCCCACCAGCGCCCCCGCTCCCCGAGGTACGGCCTGAGCCGGGAGGAGAGGCGGGGAGGCGGGGCCTTGGGCGTACGGCCCTGCTGATTCCGGTCCCAGTACGGCCGAACCGGTGGGAGAACCCGGTATCGGCGCGACGTATCACGTATGACGGCGAGAAGTGGCACGTATGACCCGGCGACCGGGCGCGGCGGGAGCGCCCGCCTTCTGCCGTACGGCCCGAGCCGGGATGGCTTCGGGCGGCGGAGAGCCGCGCCGTACGGCGGCGGGGCCCAACGTGAGCCTCCGGACGGCGAGAGCGCCCGCCGTGCGACCTGACCCAGGCCCGCCGTGCACCTGGCCCGGGGGCGCCGTGCGGCCTGACCCGGGATCGCGGCGCGGCCTGAGCCCGGGGGAGCCTTGGAGCGGGAGGATCGCACGCCTTACGGCCGGAGCCCGGCCGGTGCGGGCCCGGCGAGAGGCGGTCTTCCGGTGTGCGGCGTGAGCCCGGGGGCGGGCTTCGGTGATCTGGGCGGCCGGGCGCGAGGGGGTGATATCCGCGCGAAGTTCCACGGATGAGGAGATATGGCGGAGGTTCCTCACTTTTCCGGTGCGAGGCGGGGTCCCGGCCGCGGCGCGTTCCTAGCCTCGGGGCGTGGACATCGTCAGGGCCTGGTGGCGGATGGCGGCGTTGCCGGCCGTCGTCCTCGCCGACGCGCTGCTCATGCTGGCGGCGGGCTGGATCGTGGCGAGGACCCCACCTCGGGGCGAACCGTGCGAGGGAGCGAGCGTACGGTGCGCGGGCGCGGACCCGACGCCCGCGGGGTGGATCGCCGAGATGGACTTCCGGGTGGCGGTGACCTTCTGGTCGTTCGGGAGCGTGGCGCTGATCATGCTGGCGAGTGCGCTGTGGGGGTGGCGGCACCGGTTCCGGGCCCTGGCCGTGGTCCAGCTCCTGGCCCTGGCCGTCCCCGTCTACGTCGTCGCTCTCGGAGTGCTGAGCTCCTACCCCTCGCTTCGCTAGAGCCGGCGGCGGGCACGGCCTGCGGGAGGGAGCAGATTCCCGGGGTCCCTAGGCGGGAGCGGCCACGACGTGGATCTCGAAGTCGTCGCCGGTCACGACCATGCCCGGGCGGATCTTCCGGGTCTTGCGGAGTTCGAGTTCGCCGTCCACCTCGACGTTGCCGTCGGCGATGAACTGCTTGGCCGCGCCGCCGGTGTCCATGATGTCGCAGACCTTGAGCAGGTCGCAGAGCGCGATGTGGTCGCCGGTCAGGTCGAAGGTGAGTCTCACTCGTTCAGGATAGGTGCGTCGTCGGCGACGTTCTCGCGCAGGCGCGCGAGGAGGGCGTGCAGGGCCTCCAGGTCGCCGGGCGCGAGGCCCCGGCGGAGGCGGCTGTCGAAGGCGACCGCCGCGTCGGCCAGCCGGCGGAAGAGGAGCTCGCCGGGCTCGGTGAGCTCGACGACGTGGACGCGGCGGTTGGCGGGGTCGCGGCGGCGGGTGATGAGGCCGCCGGACTCCATGCTGTTCAGGTGGTGCGTGAGCGTCGCGCCCTGGATGCCGATCGCCTCGGCCAGCTCGCGCTGGGTGCCCAGGCTGCGCGTCTTCAGCGAAATCATGATCAGCCAGACGGGCAGCGAGCCGCCGGCCTCGGCGAGGGCGCGGTCGAAGGCGCGGCTCACCGACTTGGCGGTCTGGCTGAGGTCGAGCCCGATCGGCGGCGGCATGGTGACGAGGGTATCACTATCGGTAGAGATGAAAGCGTTTGATATCTAATCATTAGATGTCTATCGCCGGAGAGATCGCACACAGGTCGTGCTCAGGTCAGGGAGGAGACGCCATGACGTTCGAGGGAAAGGTCGCGCTGGTCGCGGGAGCCAGCCGCGGGATCGGCGCCGAGACGGCGCGGGCGTTCGCGCGGGCCGGGGCGGCGGTGGTGCTCGGCGCGCGGGACGAGAAGGCGCTCGGCGCGGTGGCCGGGGAGATCCGCGCCGAGGGCGGCCGGGCGGTGGCCGTGCGCACCGACGTCGGGGACGCCGCGTCGTCGGAGGCGCTGGTACGGCGGGCGCTGGAGGAGTTCGGACGGCTGGACGCGGCGTTCAACAACGCGACGGACGGGCCGCTGCCGGCGCCGCTGGCCGAGATCGACCCCGAGGAGTTCGACCGGGGGATCCGGACCAACGTGCGCGGGACGTTCCTCGGCATGAGGTTCCAGATCCCGGCCATGCTGCGCACCGGCGGCGGCGCGATCGTGAACATGGCCTCCGTCGCCGGGGTCCAGGCCACCGCCGGGCTCGCGGCGTACGTCGCAGGCAAGGCCGGGATCATCGGCCTGACCAAGGTCGCCGCGCTCGACTACGCCGACCGGGGCGTCCGCGTGAACGTCGTGGCTCCGGGCCCGATCCTCACCCACCACCTGGAGGCGGCGGGAGAGGAGGCGCGGCGGCTGGCCGGGCTCGCCACGCCGATGCGCCGCACCGGCCGCCCCCACGAGGTGGCCGACGCCGTGCTCTGGCTCTGCTCGGAGGGGTCGTCCTTCGTCACCGGGGCGGTCATCCCCATCGACGGCGGTCAGTACGCGGGCAACAAGCCGCCGCGGATGTACCGGCAGGGGCACTCCATGGAGCCCGGCGCCGCCTGAAAGCCCGGGCCGGGACGCGCCCTACAGGGGGAGCGGGGTGTTCTGGTCGTGGAGGAGGAGCCAGCCCTCGGCGGTCCGGGTGAAGACGAGGCTCACGAGGTTGCGCTTGTGGATGGGCGCGCCTGAGGCGTCCACGTCGCGGTAGTCGGCCTCGAAGAGCGCGGAGAGCGTGCCCTCGGTCTCCACCAGGGAGAGCGGGTGCAGCTCCTGCGTCCAGTCGAGGTCGGCGAACCACTCGCGGTGGAAGTCCTCCACGGATCGGCGGCCTTCGAGGCGGTTGCCGTTCGGCAGCACCACGATGACATCGTCGTGGAGCGTCGCGGAGTAGGCCTTCAGGTCGCGGTCGGCGATGGCCGCGAGGTGGATCTGGACGACGGACTCATCAGAGGTCATCGCCCAAGCTTAGGGATATTCGCCCCCATTTCCCGATCACTTCGCGCCCCGGTTTTCCAGCCGGCCTCAACAAGCTCACACCGGCCGCCCTCCCCGGCTCGCCCCAACGCCCTTTCCGTCTCGCCGGCCCACGTTCCCCGGCTCACGAGCGCCCTTCCGGCTCGCGCCGGCCCACGCTTCCCGGCTCACGAGCGCCCTTCCGTCTCGCGCCGGCCCGTCCTCCCCGCCTGGGCCGCACCCGGCTCGCGCCGGCCCGTCCTCCCGGCCCACGCCTGGGACCGAACCCGGCTCGCGCCCGGGGTCACACCCCGGCTCGCGCCCGGGCTCACCAGGGGCGGCCCGTCTTCACCTCGTCGAGCTGGGGTCTGGACAGGTGGAGCACCTCGTAGTGGTCGCCGCCGACCTCCTCCACGGACTCCTGCCACAGCGTGAAGTGCACCATCTCCCAGTGCCGCGGATCCACCGCCAGCACCGTGGCGTAGACCCCCGGCATCCGGGCGCGCGCGGCCAGCTCCTCCGCCGCCTTCGTCACCGCCGCCGACGGGTCCTCCAGCGCCGGGATCGCCCGGACGTATCGGCTGGCGGCCCGCGGCGGTGACGCGCCGTGAGCGGGTCCCCGCTCCCACTGCACCCCCGTCCAGTGGTGCACGGCGGGCCGGCCGAAGTCGCGCACGATCCCGGCGAACCCCGCCCCGCCCCACAGGAACCGGTTCATCCCCCCGGTGTCGTCCCACAGGTAGAACGGCGCGTACTGGTTCACGGGCGACCCGGCCGCGCGCTCGCGTATGAGGTAGGCCTTGAACCCGAGCCCCTCGAAGTCGTCGAGGGCGTGCCCGCGTGTCGCGACCCGCTCGCGGATGATCCGCATGTCGTAGTCGGCGGGCAGCGTGATCTCGTACTGCATGGCGTACATGGGGCCTCCGATCAGCCGGGCTGTATCGACGACAAGACGCTATGGTCCGGCTTTCATCCCGTCCACGAGCGAACCCCGTTCTGTGGACGGCGCCCCCGCCATCCCTAAGCCTGTGGACAATTCATCCACAGGCTGTGGACAACCCTAGAACTCCGACCCGCTGGGCCGCTCGCGGGGCGGCTCCTGCTCCTCGTCGCTGTGCCATTCGCCCGGGAGCCCACCCTTCCTCTCCTGCTCCGGCGGATGCTCGCGCCCGCCGTACGGCGGTCCGATGGGCGTCTCCCCGGGCCGCCCGCCCTGCGGAGCCCGCTGCCGCCGGGCCTCCGCGTCCTTGCGATCCTGCTCGGCGGACATCTCCGGCTCGTCATTATCCGAGGCCGGGTAGTCGGGTCCGGTCGTCATGTTCCCTCCTCGACTGCGGGCGGCGACAGGAAGCGCCGCCATCAGCGCTACCCGCGACCGTTCCAAATAGGCGTCCCCGCTGGTCGGGCGGCATGAGGGGCGAATGAAGCGCCCTTAACTTAATGCCCTGAATTTTCAAGGTATTAGGCGCGCATTGACACTAAAGCCGCAAGTGCCGTGCACTTCCTCTAATCCCCCAACCCCGAGACGGTACGCAGAAGCACCCTTTCACGCAAATCCCCCGTTGTTAGAGGAGCCCCCGCGTGAGACCAACCCCCAAGTTCGCCGGTCTGGCCCTGGCCGCGGGCCTCGCCGTGGCACTGGCCGTGACCCCGGCCGGCGTCGCCTCGGCCCAAGGCCGTACGCAACACGCGCCGCAGCAGGCCGACCCCAAGGCCCAGGCGGCCGCGGCGGCCGACCGGCTGATCGCCGCCAACCCCGGCGTCTTCCACAAGTCCGCGAAGGACACGATGGAGCGCCAGGCGGTCACCGAAGGCGGCGGCCTGTACTACGTCTCCTATGAGCGGAAGTACGCCGGCATCCCCGTCGAGGGCGGCGACTTCGTGATCGTGGTGGACGGTGCGGGCAAGGTACTGAGCACCTCTGTCGCCCAGACCGAGGCGCTCAACGTCCCCACCACCCCCAAGCTCTCCGCCGACCAGGCCGACGAGAAGGCCCGGGGCCGCGCCGCCGCCGGGATCCGCGACACGTCCGAGCCGCGTCTCACCGTACTCGCCAAGGGCGACGGCGTCCTGACGTACGAGACGGTCGTCGAGGGCGAGCGGAACGGCCGGCCGTACAAGCTGCACGTCTACGTGGACGCGCAGACCGGTGAGGTCGTCGAGACCTGGGACGAGGTCCGCGAGGGGCAGGGCAACAGCTACTACCACGGCCCGGTGACCATCGCCACGACCCAGTCCGGCACGCAGTACACCATGGCCGACCCGGGCCGCCCGGGCATCCGCTGCGGCGGACAGGACGGCGGCACGTACTCGGGCCCGGACGACAACTGGGGCAACGGCACCGGCACGAACCTGGAGACCGCCTGCGTGGACGCGCTGTACGCGGTCCAGAAGCAGTGGGACATGCTCGGCTCGTGGCTCGGCCGCAACGGCATCAACGGCCAGGGCGGCGGGTTCCCGGCGCGCGTCGGCCTCGCCCAGGCGAACGCCTACTGGAACGGCAGCTTCACCAACTTCGGCCGGTCCCAGGACGGGCAGCGCCAGGCCACCCCGACCGACGTCGTGGCGCATGAGTACGGCCACGCGATCTTCCAGACCACGCCCGGCGGCTCGACCGGCAGCAACGAGACCGGCGGCCTCAACGAGTCCACCGGCGACATCTTCGGCGCGCTGACCGAGTGGTACCTCAACGAGCCGCGCCGGCCCGAGCCGCCGAACCTGGACCCGCCGGACTACGACGTGGGCGAGGAGGTCAACCTCGTCGGCCGCGGCCCGATCCGGTACATGAACCAGCCGTCGCGCATCTCCGGGCACCCCGACTGCTTCAGCTCCAGCGTTCCCGGCATGGAGGTCCACGCGGCCGCCGGCGTCCAGAACCACTGGTTCTACCTGCTGTCCGAGGGCTCCAACGCCAACGACCCGGGCAACGGCCGCCCGAACAGCCCCACCTGCAACGGCTCGACCGTCACCGGGATCGGCATCCAGAAGGCCGGCAAGATCTTCATGGGCGCCCTGAACCGCAAGGTCTCCTACTGGACGCACTCGCTCTCCCGCAAGGCGTCCCTGGAGGCCGCGATCCAGCTCTTCCCCGGCTCCTGCGCCGAGTTCGAGGCCACCCGCGCCGCCTGGAACGCCGTCAGCGTCCCCGCCGCGTCCGGTGAGCCCACGACCTGCCAGGGCGGCGGCGACACCTTCGACATGACGATCAACCCGGCCTCGGCCTCGATCACCCCCGGCCAGTCGGCGACGTCCACCATCACCACCCGCACCACCGGCGGCAACGCCCAGACCGTGACGTTCCGGGTGTCCGGCCTCCCGGCCGGCGCGACCGCCACCTTCAACCCGCCGTCCGTCACCTCCGGCGGCACGTCCACGATGACCATCGCCACGAGCGCCACGACCCCCGAGGGCTCGCACCAGGTGACGATCACCGGCGACGGCACCGCGCAGGACAAGACGGCGGTCTTCACGCTCAACGTGGGCACCACCGGCGGCCCGGTCTTCTCGGACGACTTCGAGACCGACAAGGGCTGGACCGCGGGCGGCACGGCGACCTCCGGCCGCTTCGAGCGCGGCAACCCGCAGCCCACGAGCTACTCGGGTACGGCGTTGCAGCCCGACACCACCCCGAGCGGCGTGAACGCCGTGGTGACCGGCGCGGCGGCGGGCGCGAGCGCCGGTGACTACGACCTCGACGGCGGCGTGACCACCATGCAGTCCCCGGCCATCGCCCTCCCGTCCGGCGCCAACCTGACGCTCAGCTTCTCGTGGTACCTGGCGCACCTGAACAACGCGAGCAACACCGACTACCTCCGCGTCAAGGTCGTCTCGGCGACCACCGGCACCGTCTTCGAGCAGCTCGGCGCGGCCACCAACCGCGCGGGCACCTGGAACACCGCCACGGTCAACCTCTCCTCCTACGCCGGCCAGTCCGTCCGCATCCTCATCGAGGCCGCTGACGCCGGCACCGCCAGCCTCGTAGAGGCCGGCGTGGACAACATCTCCATCACCCGGAGCTGACCCTCTCCACCCCCGAAAGACCGGCGGGACGCCATACGGCGTCCCGCCGGTCCCCTTTCCGCCCCGGTACGGCCCACGCCCGCGCTCCCCGGGCGTACGGGCCGGTTCGGCCCGCGCCCGCGCTCCCCGGGCGTACGGCCGCCGCGAGCGCGGGCCGTACGCCCAGGAGAGCGGGCCCGGGGGAGGCCGGTCGGCGCGGGGCCGTACGGCGAGAGCGAGTGGGGGCGCACGCCGGGAGCGAGCGGTCAGGTGCCGTCGTAGGTCAGGTCGCGGGCCGTGTCGGTGACCCTGACGGAGCGCACCTTCGGGTCCTTGAGCAGCGCCGACAGGTCCTTCACCCGCAGGTCCGAGACGAGGAAGGCGTAGACGCGTTCCTCCCGGAGGGCCTCGTCCCATCCCGGCCGCTCATGCCAGAGCCCCTGCTCGACCAGCTCGTCATGCCACATCCGGGCGTACTCGAACGGCGATCCGGGGCATGGGCGGTCCTTCTCCGCCTCGTGGCCGCAGTCGGCGTACCGGGGAATGAGCACGGGCGGATGGAGGGGTTTCCGGGGCGATTTCGAGATGGCCAGAGTGTGCGTGATCGCTCCCGGAGGGGTGTGCGGCAGGTCCCCGAGGGGCAACGGGTGTTCCAGTTCGACCACCGCCGCCGCGAAATCCCCTTCCGGCAGCCGGTCGAGGATCCGCCGGCTCCGCCGTCGCTCCTCGGCCGTTTCGTGCGGGAGCCCGTTCCCCACTCCGCTGAACTCCGAGTCCAGTGGATACCAATGGTTGCCGTAGGGGACGTCCATTCCGCCGAGAGTCCACTTCGTGAACCGGAACCGTTCCCCGCCTGCCTGTTCCCCCGTCTGATCCCGCCGGGGGTCCCGTCGCCGCGCGGCGACCGGCCCCGCCGTGAACTCCAGCTCCATCGAGAGCAGTCCCGTCTCGCAGCAACCGGAGGAGATCGAGAGCGAGTCGTGAGTGGGATGGCTCAATCGGAAATGCGCGAGAGCCGCTTCCCTGAACCGCGCCTCCCCGTCCCCGCTGCGCGCGTAGAAGCCGTTCCCCACATGAATCAGCGCCAGCAGGATCCCGACCGGCAGCCCCACCGCGAGCGCCAGCCGTACGAGCTCTCTCACCAGCCTGGTCAGAATGGGCAACCCGTCGTCATCACGGTTCACGAGCATCCGGTCCCGCTCCTCGGGTAAAGAGTCACTCGACCACGCCGCACGGCTCCCGCGCCGCCTTCCGGCGTCCGGTTTCCGTGAGGGCCGAAGCCGGCGAGGACCGGGAGCCGAACCGGCCGGTGAATGCGGAGGGCGCACCGAATCCTCGCGTATCGCACGCCCCGGAGTCCATGCCTCCACCGCCCTCACATCAGCCCCGAATAAACGGCCGGCGATTAGGCCATGGGTCCCTGGTCGTGCCAAGGGATATCGTCAGCGAAATGAGGAGGCGATTCGAGCGCGCGATGTGGCTCATGCGCAGGCGTGACCCGCAGCTCCGGGAGGACGGTTTCCACCTGCTCCTGCCCCACGCCGCCGAGCACGTGGACGAGCTGATCGCCGAGTTCACCGCCGAAACGGAAGACCACGGCCTGAAGTACTGGCTCCTGGAACTCATCGGCGAATCGCGCTCGCCCGCGGCCCTCCCGACCCTGATCGCCCAACTCCACACTGAGGACGAATCCCTGCGCCACTGGGCCGCCCGCGGCCTCGAACTGCTGGCGACCCCCGAATCCCGCCACGAACTCTGGAAGGCCCGAACAAACGCCCTGATCGAGTAGGCGCCCGGGCGTGGCGCCGGGCGGGGGTAGTGGTGGGGCTACCTCGGGGACTCTTGTTGGGGCTACTGCGGGGGGCGGGGGTGGGGGCGTTGGATTGGGGTCATGACGAGTTCTGGGGAGATGGGCGGGGTTCGGTGGGTGGAGGGGGCCGGGCTGACGCTGGGGCCGCTGCTGGTGCTGGCAGGGGTGATGGCGCGGCTGGGGGTCGGGGACTTCTTTCCCGAGCAGCTCGCGGGGTTCGCCGAGCGTCCTGAGGCGATGACCTTCTCGTACGGCGCGTTCGCGGCCGGGGTGGCGTTGCTGGTTCCCGGGGTCGTCGCGCTCGCGCGGCGGGTGGGGCGGGTCCGCCCGGGGTGGGCCGCGTGGGGTGGGGCGTTGGTCGTCGCGGGCCTGATCGCGCGGGTGTTTCACGCGGGGATCAACCACCTGGCGGCTCAACTGGTGGAGGCGCGGGGGCCGGCGGCGGCGCAGGCGGTGGTGTCCGCGCAGTACGGCTCGTTCCACGTCTTCCAGCCGCTCAACCTCGCGATCGTGACCGGGTGGGTGGTGCTGGGCGTCGGAGCGTGGCGGGCCCGGGCGCTCGGGGACGGGGTGCTCGGCGCGGTGCGGTGCGTGGGGCTGGCGCTCATGTCGGCGATGCCGCTCGGGGTGCTCAAGGGGACGGGCCCCATGTCGATGGTCGCGGCGATCGGGCTGTGCGCGGCGCTGGTTCCGCTCGGGGTCGCGGTCCTCAAGAGCGGCCCGGCCCCGCGATGGTGGGCGTATCCGCTGGTCGTGGCCGTGGGCGTGGGAGCGGTGCTGATCGGCGTCGCGGGGTAGGACGGCCGCCGGGCGGAGCGCGCCTCCTCGTCCCCGGCGTACGGCTCGGCCCGGTTTTGTCGGTGGGGGTTGGCAAGGTTGGGGGTGCGTGAAGGGGCCGGGTGCGGCCGGAGCGGCGGTGGACGGACGTCCCGCCGGGCGCGTGGTGGAGACGAGGAGGCGGCGGAGATGACTGTTCTCGATGACCTGCGGAGTGACGTCGCGGGGCTGGCCCGGCGGGGATTCGGCGGGGCCGTTCACATGGCCGGGGACGCCGGCTACGACGCGGGACGCCGGGGGCTCTACCCCGAGGTCGACTCGCGGCCGGTGGTGGTCGCCGAGGCCCGGAGCGCCGAGGACGTGCGGGCCGCGGTCACCGCGGCGAGGGAGAACCTGCTGCCGCTGGCGGTCCAGGCGACCGGGCACGGCACCCGGGTCGTCGCCGACGGCGGGATGCTGCTGCGCACCGACCTGATGCGGGGCGTCCGGATCGACCCCGTGCGCCGCGTCGCCCGGGTGCGGCCGGGCACGAAGTGGGGCCAGGTGCTCGCCGCGGCCTCGGCCCACGGGCTGGCCCCGCTGTCCGGGTCGTCGCCCGACGTCGGGGTCGTCGGATACACCGTGGGCGGCGGGCTCGGCTGGCTCGGGCGGCGTCACGGCTTCGCGGCCGACAGCGTGACCGAGGCCGAGGTGGTGACGGCCGACGGCGAGATCGTGACGGCGAACGACCACCGCAACGCCGACCTGTTCTGGGCCCTGCGCGGCGGCGGCGGCAACTTCGGGCTCGTGACCTCGCTGGAGTTCAAGCTCTACCCGGTTCACACCGTTTACGCGGGGTTCGCGTGGTTCCCCATCGAGCGGGCCGCCGAGACGATCGCGTTCCACCGGCAGTGGGGCGCGCTGGTGCCCAACGCGATGAGCACCGCGATCGTGCTGACCGCGATGCCCGGCGCGCCGGAGCGGCGGGCCATGCTGATCAAGGTCATGTACGCCGGGGAGGCCGACGAGGCGCGCCGCCTGCTCCAGCCGCTGTGGGAGGTCGCGGGCCCGGCCCACGCCGAGGACCTGCGCGTGATGCCGTACGCCGAGGCGGCCATGGGCGGCACGCCGGCGCGGCACCTGGACCTGTTCGACGAACTGCCCGACCCGGTGATCGAGACGCTGGTCGAGGCCGGCCGGCTCGCCACCGTGGAGATCCGGCACTGGGGCGGCGCCCTGTCCGACCCCGGTCCCGGCGCGGGCCCGGCCGGTCACCGCTCGACCGCCTACTCGGCGATCATCGACACCGTGCTGCCCGGCGTGGCCGACCGCCTGCGCCCGCACGCCAACGGCGGCTCGTTCCTGAACTTCCTGATCGACCCGGCCCGCACCGGCACCGCCTTCACCTTCGCCAACCTGCACCGTCTCCGCGAGGTGAAGCGCGCCCACGACCCGGACAACTTCTTCCGCCTCAACTTCAACATCGCCCCGGCGGACCCCCGCCACTGACCGTCCCACCGGCCCGCCGCACGACCATCCACGTCGTACGGCGGGCCCGCTCATGCCGTACTGCGGGGCTCATGCCGTACGCCGGGCTCATGCCGTACGGCGGGGCGCAGGCCGTACGGCGGGGCGCCCCGCACGACATGAGCGGGTGCTCAGGTGGTGCGGGCCGGGGCGGGGCGAGTGGCGGCCAGGAGGGTGCGGGCGGCGGACCTGGCCTGCCGGGCCGGGGTGGGGGAGCCCTCGATGCCGGCGGTGGCCATCGCGCCGTTGGCGAGGATGGTGAGCTGGCCGGCCAGCTCCCGCGGCCGCCCGGCGGCGGCGACCAGGGCGGTGAACAGGTCCCTCAGGTCCTGCTTGTGGGCGCGGGCGATGTCGCCGACGGGCCCGGCCACGCCGCCCAGCTCCCCGAAGGTGTTGATGAAGGTGCAGCCGCGGAAGTCCGGCTGGCGGAACCACGCGTCCAGGAAGTCGAAGACCGCGAGGATGCGCTCCTCGGGGTCCTCGTGCGCCTCGACCCGGGCGGTCACCGACGCCCGCACGTCCTCGTCCCGGCGGCGCAGCACCGCCTCCACCAGCTCGTCCTTCGAGGGAAAGAGCTGGTAGAGGCGCTTGAGGGAGACGCCGGAGGCGGACCTGATCTCGTCCATGCCGACCGCCTGGATGCCCCGTTCGTTGAAGAGCGCGTACGCCGTCTCCAGCAGGCGCGTCCGCGCGGTCTCGGCGTCCATCCCAAATCTCCCTCGATGTCCGACTTGCATGGAGAACCAACGTTCTCTAGTGTATCGGCCATCGGGGAGAACGATCGTTCTCCCGCAGCGGAGGAGAACGATCGTTCTCCGACTGTGAGATTGGGAGAAGTGTGATGTCCGCGTTCCTGACCCAGTACAAGACCGAGATCATCGACGGCCTGGAGGTCTTCTACCGCGAGGCCGGCGACCCGGCGAAGCCCACGCTGGTGCTGCTGCACGGCTTCCCGTCCAGCTCGCACATGTACCGCGACCTGATCGCCGAGTTGTCCGACGAGTTCCACCTGATCGCCCCCGACCACGTCGGATTCGGCCGGTCGGCGACGCCCTCGGTGGAGGAGTTCGAGTACGGCTTCGAGGCGCTCACCGGCATCACGCTCAAGCTCCTCGACCGGATCGGCCTCGACCGGTTCGCCCTCTACATCCAGGACTACGGCGCCCCGATCGGCCTGCGCATCGCGAGCAGGCGGCCCGAGCGCGTCACCGCGCTGATCACCCAGAGCGGCAACGCCTACATGGAGGGCTTCACCCCGTTCTGGGACGTCCTGTTCGCCCACGCCAAGGACCGCGCGACCCACGAGCCCAAGGTCCGCGAGCTGCTCACCGCCGAGGCCACCCGCTGGCAGTACACCCACGGCGTGCCGGCCGACCGCCTCGACCGGATCGCCCCCGAGACCTGGCTCCTGGACCAGGCCGGGCTGGACCGGCCGGGCAACAAGGAGATCCAGCTCCAGCTCTTCTGGGACTACCAGTTCAACCTCGACGGCTACCCGGCCTTCCAGGAGTACTTCCGCACCCACCGGCCCCCGACGCTGATCACCTGGGGCCGCAACGACGAGATCTTCGGCCCGGCGGGGGCGGAGGCCTACCTCCGCGACCTCCCCGACGCCGAGCTGCACCTCCTCGACGCCGGCCACTTCGCCCTGGAGACCCATGGCCAGGAGATCGCGACCCTGATCCGCGACTTCCTCCGCCGGGCCGTCCGCTGACCGCCCCGAGCATCGGTACGGCTCTCGCCCCCGGACCTCCCGGTCCCGGCGCCGCCGCGCGACGCGGGGGGCCGCGAGAGCCGTACCGGATGGGCGGGACGAACCCGCGGACGAGAGTCCGGATCGCCCGGAGCCCGGCATACCGGGCCGAGACCCCGCACGCCGGCCGCCCGAGGCGAGCCGGGGATCCCTGGAAAGGTAGAGAAATGCCGCAGATCTCCCTGCGCCGTCCCGTGTCCGCCGCGGCGCTCGGAGCCGCCGGCCTGGCCGTCGCCGTCTTGCTCACCCTCGCCGCGGCCGACGCCCTGACCGGCCTGGACGTGCTCGCGATCCCGTTCATCGCCACCGCCGGCGTCCTGGCGATGGCCCCCTCCGCGCCCCTCGCCCGCCCCCGGGCCATCGCCCTCGGCTACCCCGCCTCGGTGATCCCCGCCCTGCTGATCACGTACCTGGCCGGTCCCTCGCAGCTCACCGCCGCGGCCTCCGGCGCCGTCGCGATAGCCCTGCTCATCCTTCTCAAGACCCCGCACGTGCCGGCCGTCGCCGCCGCCGCGTACGTCGGCTTCACCGACCCCGGCCCCCTCTACCTCCTGGCGGTCCTGCTCCCGGCGGTCCTCATCCTGCTCCCCTTCTCCTACGCCGCGGCCCACCTCCTGCCCCGCCTCGCCCCCAAGGCCTGATCGAGGGGGGACCCGCTCGGCCCCGTCAGCGCTGTCAGGCGAGGAAGTCGAAGGGGGTGCCGGCCCCTGTCTCGCGGGCGCGGGAGTGGGCGAGCCAGGCCAGGGCGACGTCCTGCCAGGGCAGGCCGACCGGGGCGTAGACCGTGGTGTCGCCGGGGGAGCGGCGCGCCTCGACCGTTCCGCGCAGGAACTGGGAGAGCGTGCCGGCGGCGGTCTCGGCGGGCAGGCCGGCGTTGCCCAGCGCGCCCATGGCCAGGGCCAGGGGGATGTCGTCCACGAAGACGCGGCTCCGGCGGAGGAGGGCGGGGGAGAGCTCGTTCTTGCCGGGCTCGTCCGCGCCGAGGCTGGTGACGTGGGCGCCGGGCTTGACGTCGTGCTCGTCGAGCAGGGGGGTCCGGGTCCACGTCGCGAGGATCACGATGTCGGCCTCGCGGGCGGCGTCCACCGGAGTCGGGGCGATCTCGGCGGACATCTCGGGAATGTCGCCCGCGCCCGGCGATCGCCGTACCCCGGCGGCGAAGGACTCCGCGCGGGCCGGGTCCAGGTCGTGGACCGTGAGGTGGGTGACGCGGCGGCGGGCCAGGAGGCCGCGGAGGACCAGGGCGGACTGGGCGCCCGCGCCGATCACCGCGACCCGGGAGGCGGCGGCCGGCCGGGCCAGGGCGTGGGTGGCCAGGGCGGCGGCGAGGCCGGTGCGCCAGGCCGTGATGGTGGCGGAGTCCATCACCGCGAGGAGTTCGCCGGTCGCGAGGTCGTGGAGGCAGACCACGCCGCGGAGCGCGGGGCGGGATCCGGGGAACTTGGCGTTGACCTTGACCGTGTACGCGGGGATGCCCGGGACCAGGCCGGGGATCAGCGCGGTCGCGGTGCCCGGCCCCGGGAGGTCGGTCCGCACCCGCTGCGCCTCGATCTCCGCGGGCTCCGCCAGGAAGCCCCGTTCCAGGGCCTCCATGCACGACTCCAGGTCCAGAAGGCGTTCCAGCTCAGCGCGTCCCAGCAGCAGCGTCACAGGACGATCTTCGCATTCGCCCCATCGCCCCCGTACGGCGGGAGCCCGTCCGGGCTTCGGTCGCGCCGGCGGGCTCAGGCCGTACGGGGGTCAGAAGACCGCGGTGGGGGCCTGGAGGAGCTCGGCGGCCCGGGAGGTGGGGAAGTGGAGCCGGATCGTCGCGCCCCGCGGGGTGTTGCGGATGTCCACGTGGTCGCAGATCTGCCGGGTGAGCCACATGCCGTCGCCCGGAGCCTCGGTCAGCGTGGGGGCGCGGAGGCCGAGGATCGGGTCGTCGATCTCGGCGCCGGGCTGGTCGATCTGGCAGAGGAGGGCGCCCGGGCTGGTCCACAGGCGGACCGTGGGCCGCGCGGCGCTGCGGGACGACAGGTAGGTCACCGCCTCGTTGACGGCCGTGACCAGGAGCATCGCCCGCTGGGAGCGTATGCCGCGGGCGGCGGCCTGGGCGCTGAGGAAGTCGCGGAGCGACCGGAAGCCGGCGTCCCTGAGGGTGGCGGCGTCCGCCGGGGGCGGCGGCAGCGGGGTGTCGCACTCGGCGAAGAACCGCAGCGGGTCCACGAAGTGGCCGCTCTCCTCGGCCCGGTCGCCCTGCATGCAGGACGGATGCGTCTGCTCGGCGGCCAGCAGCACGTCGTCGGGGACGACCCGGCTGTCGTAGGGGCAGATCATCCAGATGCCGGTGGGGGCCAGCACGAGGTTCAGCGCCGATTCCATGCGCTTCCAGGCGAGCACGTCGCGCGTGGACCGGCCGTTCCACACGGGTTCGGCGATGATGCGCACGTGGCGTCCGCCGTTCCGCTTCGAGGCGTCGAGCCAGTAGCGGTGGAACGCGGCGACCCGCTGCGGGGGGCGGCGGCCGAAGTACGCCGTCTCGGCGTAGTCGACCTCCTCGGCGGCGGGCCCCAGGGCGTCGTAGAGGAGCTCGATGTTGCGCGCCGTGGTGGCGGCCAGGACGGGTTCGCCGGCGGCGAGACCCTGCTCGGCGAACGGCACCGCCATCGCCAGGAACTCCTCGTCGGACCCGTAGATGTTGCCCTGGTGAACCATCGGCGCCGGCTCGGTGACCGTGTCCCGGGTGATCACGTATCGGCACCTCCTTCGTTCAAGTGCAGTCCCGGAGTGCTGTCCCACCCCAGGAGGACGAGCAGTTGCCGCAGATGCGGGGACAGCCCGGCCAGAACCAGGCGCCCGCCCTCGGATGACCGCCGGTGGGCCGTGCTGGCCAGCACGCGGAGCCCGGTGACGTCGATGTGGTCCAGGCGCGTCGCGTCGATCGTCAGATCCCCCCGCCTGCCCGCTCCGGGCGTCAGCTCGCGCTGGAGCGCGACCGAGTTGAGCGAGTGGACCACGCCGTGCAGGCGGAGTCCGGGCGGATCGAGTGTCGTCGTGATGCGGAGTTGACCGTCGTCATAGGCAGGGTTCATAGGCGGCACTTCCTCAGTGGCCCGCTTCCAGCCTCCCAAGCGTAACCGAGCGGCGACCCGGGTCGGCTCGCTCCGCCAAAGCCGTACGGCTCGCGCGGGGGGCGCGAGCCGTACGGCAGGGAGGGGTCAGCGGCCGAGACCCAGGCGGATCGCCGCCTCGACGGGGGAGTAGGCGCCGTCGGCACGGTCGATCGAGAGCTGTTCGCGGGGGAACAGCGGCGGCTGGGCCATGAAGCGCGGCCGGGTGCCGTGGTGGGGCTGGGCGGCGTGGACGAGGAACGGGTGGCAGAGGTACACGTCGCCCGGCCGGCCGGTGGCGAGCGCCGTCGGCAGGTCCCGGGTCGCCTCCTCGGCCTTCGGGGAGAACTCCAGGATGCTCGCCCCCGCCTCGCCCAGCGGCTCCAGCAGGCGCGCGACCGTGAGGTGCGACCCGGCCCGGATCCGCGTGGGGGCGTCGTCCGGTCCGACCTCGGAGAACAGGAACAGCATCAGCAGCGCCCGGTCGCGGGAGCGGACGTTCGCCCGCCAGTTCAGGTAGTCGTGGTACTGGGCCGGGTCCTCCGGGGCGAAGCTGGCCTCGATGTGCCAGCCGTCGTCGCCGGGCTCCTCCTCGCTGGGGAAGCGCACGGGCACGGTGCCCAGGCTCCCGCGCGGCCACCAGCGGTCCTTCCCGACGAGCAGGTCGAACGCCGCGTGCAGCTCCGGCGTGTTCGCCGCCTTCCGGAAGGGCTCGTCCGCGTGGTCGCCGAGGCGCACCACAGGGTTCTTCCAGGTGGACGGGTCGTCCGGGTCGCACCCGGTGTCCCGCCACAGGATCTCCCGGCACTCGGCCGCCAGTTCCGCCGGGAACGCGCCCTCGACCTTGACGAACCCGTCCCTGACGAACTGATCCACGTTCATGCCCCCGAGTCTGCCCGGCGCCCCCCTTCCGGATCGACCCGTTTTCCGCCCGTACGGCATGAGCCCCCGGCTCCCCGGCCGTACGGCTTCGCCCCCGGCTCCCCGGCCGTACGGCTTCGCCCCGGCTCGCCTCCGCCTCGCCGTACGGCGGGCGGTGCGCCGCCTCTCTTGTGAGGACGCCGGAGCGGCGCCGCCTCGCGCGGGAGGCGGCGCCGCTCCGGCGGGTGGGTCAGTCGCAGGAGGCCAGGGCCTTGTCCTCGGCCGCCCGCTGTTCGGGGGTGAGCTCGGCCGGGCGTTCGTCGGCCCAGACCAGGACCTCGCCCGGCGCCCACGGCGCGACGTCGTGGACGCGCCAGTCGCCGGGGACGTCCGCGGCGGGCTCGGACTTCGCCATGTTCACCCGGAACTCGGCGATCTTCGCGTTCTTCTTCGCGAGCACGGCGCGCAGGTCGTCCACGGTGAGGTTGCGCCACTTGACGCAGTGGAGCAGCTCGCCGGGCGCGTCGGCCAGGCCCGCGCTGCTGTACTGCTCACCGGGTTTGGCCGGGCGGGCGAACCCGAGGGCGCCCGGGCCCCGGTACCCCGCCGGGATCTTCAGGCTGACCGCGCACCCCCCGCCGGGGCTGTCGCAGTCCTTGATGACGTGCTCGATGGGCTTGCCCGTCCCCGGATCCTCGGCGAACACGAGCCGCCCGGCCAGGCTCGGAGACGCGGGGGTGAAGGACAGCCTGATGTCGAATCCGCGCTTCCTGAACTCCGCCCGGTACCGCTCCGGGTCGGCGTAGAGGTCCTTCACCGTGACCTTGTAGCCGCCGTCCCCGGTCGGCTCGAACCGCAGCGTCGCCGCCGCGGCCGCCTGGGGGCCGATCCCCGGCCGGCCCGTCGTGGCGGCCGGGTCGCTCCCGCCCGTGCCCCGGCCCGGCGGCAGCAGGCTCGCGCCGATCACGCCGGCCACCGCGAGCGCCCCGGCCGCCGGGATCACCACGGCCCAGCGGGTGCGGCGGGCCCGCCGCGCGGGAGCGGGCGAGGCCGCCGCCAGGATGTTCTCCCGCAGCTCCGCCGCGCCCGGCCCCCGCTCGGGCGGGAGAGGGGCGGGGTCGATGGCCGCGACCATTCGATCGATCTTGCTCACAGGTGCTCTCCCCTCAGCACGGAGGCCGTCCGGCCCTCCCCGGTCACGCCGATCTCCTTGGCCAGCCGCTTGCGCGCCCGGTGCAGCCGGATGCGGGCGGCGACGCCCGTGCATCCGAGGACACGCCCGATCTGCTCGCCCGTCAGGCCCTCCCAGCAGGCGAGGGCGAGCACTTCGCGGTCGCGCTCGGGCAGCGCGTCGAAGGCGGCGCGGACGTGCTCCAGCCCCTCGGGGAGCTCGTACGTCCCGGCGGAGGCCGCCAGCTCGTCGCGCAGCCGGTCGGACAGCCCGGCCCGCCGTACGGCGCCGCGCCGCTGGTTGGCCAGGACGCGGCGGGCCACGCCGTACAGCCAGTGCAGGGCCGCCTCTCCCTCGGGCACGTCGTGGATTCGGCGCCAGGCCGTGAGGAAGGTCTCCGAGATCGCGTCGGCGGCGTCGTCCGGCGTCTCGGCACGACGGGCCACGTACTGGTGGATCGCCGGGTAGCAGGCGTCGTAGATCGCCTCGAAGCGATCTCGCATCACCGGTCTCCTCGTATCTCTAAGGCATCGGACGACAAGGTAGGTGTCCGGCACCCCGACCCCCCGTTTCACCGCCCCCGAATCCCCCGCGCCCCAACGAGAAGAACCCGCCCCCCACCCCGCCCGACAAGCCGCACGGCGGCACCCCGCATCCCGCACAACGAGTCGTGCGGCGGCGTCGCATCCCGTACGGCTAGCTAGCGCGGGGGAAGGGCTCGCTGCCCGGTGCGGCAACCCCTACGTTGGGCGGTCCACCGGCCGTGCTCATCGACGCGCGAGCGCGTGGCGGGCTGTCGCGGCATCATCTGCCCGAGCCCTCACCGGTTTCCGCGCAGCCTGGCACCTTGTCACCAGTCTGTCGAGGCCGCCTCAGCCTTTCGACCGCTTGAGGGCATTCTTGTTCCGGCGCTCAGCGGAAGACGGCCACCTGCCGCCGCTGGGTCACTACCACTGTTCGATGCCGGCGACCGTTTTGCTGATCACCTCGGTGATCCTGGCGAGCCCCTTCACATCGAGCGGCACCTTTTCCATGATCATAAAGACCTGGTACGCTCCCTTGTTCCCCGGGTGCCGTCTCACATTGGAACTTCTGGGGAATATCTTGTCCAGGCGCATATTGATGGACTCGCGCGCGGACTTTCCGGTCTTGAAGCCGGGGACCGGGATCTTGTCTATCACTGAGAACTCGATCTCGATCACCGCCATCCGATTGACGCGAACATCTTTGAGGCGGACGATTATCTCTATCTGCCCCGACGGGCTCGTCATCCGGCAGTTGTCTTCGGTGCAGGTGTACTGCTTGAGTCCCGCATAGGCGTGCCCGACTCTCCGGCAGAGGTCGTCCTCATCGATCTGGTCGCTGCCGCTGGCGATGTGGATCAGTGACTCGGCGTTCCTGAGCGGAGTTACGAACTCGACCACTGACTGAGGGCGCTCGGCGGGAGTCTTGGAGGTCGATCGTGTGTACAGATCGATCAGAATCGCCGCGGCGCGATCGTCGATCCAGCTGCCGAGCTCGCGGGTGAGGATCTGTTTGTTTCGATCGAAGTTCTCACCGCTGGGGTCCCGGCCGGTCACCAGGAAGTACATCAACTGGGCGAGACTGAACACGTCGACGGTCTCGCTTCGCGAATGCTTGGCGTTGGGTTCGAACAGCTGCTCGGGCGCGGCATAGTTGATCACCCCGCCGACGCCGATGTTCGTGGTGACCGTCCTGTTCGTCTCGTGATAAGCCAGATCGAAGTCCGTCAGGTACGGCGTGAACCGGTCGTCGTCACTCCGGACGATGATGATGTTCTCGGGCTTGATGTCTCGGTGCTTCACCTTCTGAGAATGTGCGTGCTGCACCGTCTCGCAGATGTCTATCATCAGGCGAAGGATGAGCTCAGGATTGTCATTGCCGATGTGGGAACGTAGATTCTCGCCAGGGATCGCGTCCATCACGAAGCCGAACGGGGCGTGCATCAGCGAATGGACGCGAACGATACGCGGGTGTTGGAGTTTGCGCATGTTGTGATAGCCATTGGTGAAGCGCTGCACCTTGACTTCGTCATCTAACTCATTGCCGTGGAACAGCTTCATCGCGTAGAGCTTGCCGTCCGCGCCCTCGATCTCCCACACATGGCCGTAACCACCGTGGCCGAGATGCCTGAGGACCCGGCCGTACCGTGTCTCTTCGCCGGGGCTCAGGTCGGCGAGATTCTTCCTGAACTCCCGCACGCGGCCCGTCAGATTCACCCAGTCCTGGTTCCGTCGCAAGTCTGCGAGGCTTCGCTCGGTCTCGTCGAACCACCCCACGATGCTCTCCAGCTCTGCCGAGCAGATCTTGGAGCCCTGTCGCAACCGGATGTTTCTTTCCGACAGCTCTCTAAGCTGAAGATGATGGTATTGATCGACGAGGTGATGGGCCTTGGCCAGGGTCTGCAGGAGCTCTCCGCGATCGATTTGCCTGCCTTGGCGCGGAGTGAATCCCTTGCCGAGGACGACCGTGCCCGCTATGTCGCCCTTGAATACAGGGGTCTGGAACTCCTTGGGTATCGCCTCGGAGATGTACTCGAACAGGCTCAGCAGCGTGACTTCCCCATCCCAGTTGACGGCGGCGTCGAGCAGACCTTCGGTCAGGGCCCTGGTGAAGACGCCGCCGGCGCCTTCCGGGAGTTCGAGGGCGACCTGCTCCGGACGGCAGGCCGCGAGCACACAGCGGCTCTCGTTGACCGTCAGAACCTCACGTTCGATGTCCCCGCTCTGCAACGGCCTGCTGCCTGTCCACGTGAAGGCGGCTCCGGCGTGACAACAGTCGAGAATGCTGACCACGTGACGGAATCTGAGGCTGGCCGATTCCATGATCTGAGCCAGGTGGCTCAAGGAAATCCCGGGGTCGAATGGTTGAGAGTCGTAGGTCACCAGGTGGCCGGCCTGCCCGAGGACCTGACCATGGCCGGCGAAGTAGAAAAGCAGAATCTCTCCGCCTGCTTCGCTGTAGGCGATCTCTGAGAGGCTCTGCAATATTTTCGACCGAGTGGCCTGGCCGTTCAACAGTATCTTGGAGTCGAAATCATATTGATCGAACGAGAGACATGTGGCCATGTCCTTGGCGTCTTGCTCGCAGCCCTGTAAGGCGGGAGCCGAAACGTAATGGTCGAGCCCGACGATCACTGCCCGATTCATGTTGACCCTCCGGTGGGACGTCGGGCGGAGTTGGGTATGGGTGCACAGAGTACGTCTAGGAACAATCGTGTACCAATACCTATTGGTTACATCTTTGACCATGTCATGTGTCATGGTGCGGAATGTAACCAATGCCTCACCCCCAGCGAGTGACGATGTCGCCGGCGTCGCACCTGCATCTCCCGCCACACCCGAGCGCTTATGGGCGGGCGGGGATGCCCGGTTCGGTGGGTGCGCGCTCGACGCCGAGGGCTAGGGAGGGGTCAGATGCCGAGGCGGGTGGCGAGGCCGTCTAGGACGCACTCCAGACCCAGTTCGAACTGCCAGACGGTGTCGTCCTTGCGGCGGCCGTGGCGTATGTAGTCGCGGTAGGCGGGGTAGCGGCCCGACTCCAGGAGCCAGCGCATGCGGGGCGCGTAGGCGTGGCGGAGCTCGTCCATGTCGGAGACGCCCTCGCGGCGCAGCAGCTCGGCCAGCTCGATCTCGCCGGCGATGATCCCGTTGACGTAGGAGCGGACGGTGCGCAGCACGACCATCTTCGTGTCGGCGTCCAGCCCGGTGCTGTCGAGGGTGGCCAGCAGGCGGTCGGCGCTCGCGGTGACGGCCGGGGTCAGCGGCTCGCCCAGCCGGACCAGCCAGGGGTGCCGCAGGTAGGTGGCGCGGGTGGCCCAGGCGCGGGCGCGCAGGGTCTCCCGCCAGTCCGCGCCTTCGGGGATCTCCACCTGCTCGTAGGCGGCGTCGACCATCAGCTCCAGCAGCTCGTCCTTGCTCCGGACGTACCGGTACAGGCTCATGGTGGCCACCCCGAGCCGGTCGGCCAGCTTGCGCATCGACACCGCGTCGAGCCCCTCGGCGTCGGCCATCTCGATCGCGGCTTCGGCGATCTGCGCGTGCGTGAGCTGCACGCGCGGCGCTCGCGCCCCGCGCTCCAGCCGCCGCCACAGGAAGTCCCCGGCCTCGTTGTCGTCCGCCATGCGCGCCCCTTTCCCTTCGCCGTAAGCGTACACCGTATTCGGAGTTGTACATCGTACGCAGCGAGCGTACGGTGTACTCACGAGGTACGGCGTACGCGGCGGCGATACGCCGTACGCGAGCCGTACCGCCGACGAACGAGGGGAACCGGAAATGACGGAAGCAAGGCCGCTGAAGGTCGTGGTGATCGTGGGCAGCGTCCGGGACGGACGGATCGGGCACCTGGTGAAGGACTGGTTCGTCGGTCAGGCGGGACCACGCGAGGACATCGAGCTGGACGTCGTGGACCTGGCCGAGGCGGCGCTCCCCGACGGGCTGCGCGGGCACTTCTTCGGCGAGCGGCCCGAGGAGGTCGTCGCCCTCCAGCCCCGGCTCAGGGCCGCCGACGCCTTCGTCGTGATCGTGCCGGAGTACAACCGGGGCTACCCGGCCGCGCTGAAGGTGCTGATCGACTCGTACGGCCCCGGCGAATGGGGCTACAAGCCGGTCGCGTTCGTGTCCTACGGCAGCATGCGCTTCGGCGGGGTCATGGCCGCCGAGCAGCTCCGCCCGGTCTTCACCGAGGTGGGCGCGACCACGATCCGCGACAGCGTCGCCTTCAGCCAGGTCTGGGAGCTCTTCGGCGAGGACGGCTCCTGGCCGAGGGAACCCGAGGGCTGCAACGCCGCCGCCAAGGTCATGCTCGACCAGCTCACCTGGTGGGCCCACGCGCTGCGCGACGCCCGGGCCGCGCGCCCGATCGGCCGGTGAGGACGGTGCTGTTCCGGCTCCTCCGGGAGCGCGCCCGCCCCTACCGCGGCGCGATCGCCCTGGTGATGGTGCTCCAGCTCGCCCAGTCCGTGGCCGCCCTGCTGCTGCCCACCCTCAACGCCCGCATCGTGGACGAGGGCGTGCTGCGCGGCGACACGGGCGCGATCCTGTCCTCCGGCGCGATCATGCTCGGCGCGACGCTGGCCCAGCTCGCCGCCTCGGCCACCGCCGGATACTTCGCCGCCCGCACGGCCATGGCCATCGGCCGCGACCTGCGCGCGGCCGTGTTCACCCGGGTCCAGGGCCTGTCCGCCAGGGAGATCGCCGCGTTCGGCGCGCCGACGCTGCTCACCCGCTCGACCAACGACGCCCAGCAGGTGCAGACGCTCGTCCTCATGGCCCTGACCAGCCTGGCGACCACCCCGATGATGTTCATCGGCGGCATCGCGATGGCGCTCGGCCTCGAACCCCGCCTGTCGGCCCTGCTCCTGGCCGTGCTGCCCGCGATGGTGGGCGTGCTCGGATTCCTCCTGTGGCGCATGGGCCCGCCGTACCGCGTCATGCAGGGCCGGCTCGACCAGGTCAACCGCGTGATCGGCGAGCAGATCGCCGGGGTGCGGGTCGTGCGCGCGTTCGTGCGGGACCGGCGGGAGCGGGAGCGGTTCGCCGAGGCCAACGAGGGGCTGACCAAGGCGGGGCTGAAGGCGTCCCGGTTCATGGTGCTCATGTTCCCCGCGGGCATGCTCGTCTCCAACCTGGGGGCGGTCGCCGCGGTCTGGATCGGGGGCCACCTCATCGACGACGGCTCCATGCGGCCGGGCACCCTGATCGCCTTCCTGAACTACCTGGCGCTGATCCTCGGCTCGGCGCTGTTCGCCACCTTCACCGTGATCATGGCACCGCGCGCGCAGGTCAGCGCCGAGCGCATCGGCGAGGTCCTGGGCACCCGCTCCAGCCTGGTCCCGCCCGCCGCGCCGGTCTCCCCGCCCGTACGGCGGGGCGTGCTGGAGCTGCGCGGGGTCGGCTTCCGGTACCCCGGCGCGGAGCGGCCCGTCCTGCGCGGCGTGGACCTGACCGCCCGTCCCGGCCAGACCACCGCGATCGTCGGCTCCACCGGCAGCGGCAAGTCCACGCTGCTCAGCCTGATCCCCCGGCTGTCCGATCCCACCGAGGGGACCGTGCTCATCGACGGCGTGGACGTGCGCGACCTCGGCCCGTCCGACCTGGTCGGCCTGGCCGGGATCGCCCCGCAGCGCTCCCACCTGTTCGCCGGGACCGTGCGCTCGAACCTGTCGTACGGCAGGCCGGGCGCGACCGACGCCGAGCTGTGGCACGCGCTGGAGGTGGCGCAGGCCCGCGAGTTCGTCGAGGCGCTGCCGGACGGGCTGGACGCCGAGGTCGCGCAGGGCGGGACGAACTTCTCCGGCGGGCAGCGGCAGCGCCTGGCCATCGCCCGGCTGCTGGTCGCCCGGCCCCGGATCTACCTGTTCGACGACACGTTCTCCGCGCTGGACGTGGTGACCGAGCGGGCCCTGCGCGAGGCCCTGGCCCGCGAGACCCGGGAGGCGACCGTCGTGCTCGTGACCAACCGGGTCGCCACCGCGCGGCACGCCGACCGCGTCGTCGTGCTCCACGAGGGCGAGGTCGCCGGCGTCGGCGCCCACCACGAGCTGATGCGGACCAGCCGGACCTACAGGGAGATCGTGTTCTCCCAGCTCACCGAGGAGGAGGCCGCGTGAACGGCACCGTCAGCCGCCTGCTGGGCCTGATGCGGCCCGAGCGCGCCGCGCTCGCCGGTTCCCTGGTCTTCGCGGGGCTCGGCGTCGCGCTGACCGTGGTCGTGCCGAAGATCCTCGGCTCGGCCACCGACCTGATCATCTCCGGGACGCGGGGCGGCGGCGTGGACTTCACCGCCCTGGGCCGGACGATCCAGCTCGTCCTGACCCTCTACCTGCTGTCGTTCGCCGCGACCGCCGTGCAGCAGCGGCTCACCGTCTCGGTCGTGCAGCGGCTGGCCGCCCGGCTGCGGGACCGCGTGCAGGGGAAGCTGTCGCGGCTGCCCCTGGCGTACTTCGACCGGCAGGCGCGCGGCGAGGTGCTCTCCCGTGCCACCAACGACGTGGACAACCTCTCCACGAACCTCCAGCAGGTGCTGAGCGTGCTGCTCAACGCGCTGTTCACGCTGGTGGGCGTGCTGGCGATGATGGTGTGGACCTCGCCGCTGCTCGCGCTGGTGGCGCTGGTCGCCGTGCCCTCGACGGTCGTCGTGGCCCGGCTGCTCGCCCGGCGCGCCCGGCCCCGGTTCGCCGAGCAGATGGCGGCGACCGGCCGCGTGAGCGCCCATGTCGAGGAGGTCTACGCCGGGCACGCGCTGGTCCGGGTCTTCGGGCGGCAGGAGGCGGAGGCGGAGCGGTTCGCCGAGCACAACGAGGCGATGTTCCGGGCGGCGTTCCGGGCGCAGTTCCTGTCCGGCCTGGTCGGGCCCGTCATGATGACGCTGCTCAACCTGAACTTCGTGCTCGTCGCGGTCATCGGCGGGCTCCGGGTGGCCGCGGGGGCGCTGTCGATCGGCGGCATCCAGGCGTTCCTGCAGTACACCCAGCAGTTCGGCCAGCCGGTCAACCAGGCCGCGCAGACCGCCACGCTCACGCAGTCCCTGCTGGCCTCGGCCCGGCGCGTGTTCGAGCTGCTGGACGAGGAGGAGCAGATCCCCGACCCGGCCGAGCCGGCCCGCCTGGAGCGGGTGGCCGGGCGCGTGGTCTTCGAGGACGTCGCCTTCCGCTACGAGCCGGACCGCCCGCTCATCGAGGGCCTGTCGCTCGTCGCGGAGCCGGGCCGCACGGTGGCCATCGTCGGGCCGACCGGCGCCGGCAAGACCACGCTGGTCAATTTGATCATGCGGTTCTACGAGCCGACCGGCGGGCGGATCACGATCGACGGCGTGGACATCACCCGCATGACCCGCGAGGACCTGCGGAGCCGCCTCGGGATGGTGCTCCAGGACACCTGGCTCTTTCACGGCACGATCGCCGACAACATCGCGTACGGCGCCGCGGGGGCCACGCGCGAGCGGGTGGTGGCGGCGGCCGAGGCCGTGGACCTCGACCGGTTCGTCCGCACCCTGCCCGACGGGTACGACACGGTGATCGACGACGAGGGCGGCAACCTCAGCGCGGGGGAGAAGCAGCTCGTCACCATCGCCCGCGCCCTCCTGGCCGACCCGGCGATCCTGATCCTCGACGAGGCGACCAGTTCCCTGGACACCCGCACCGAGGTCCTGGTCCAGCGCGCGATGGCCGCCCTCCGCGAGGGCCGTACCAGTTTCGTCATCGCGCACCGGCTGTCCACGATCCGCGACGCGGACCTCATCCTGGTCATGGAGGACGGCCGCGTCGTCGAGCAGGGCTCCCACGCCGAGCTGCTGCGCGCCGGGGGCCACTACGCCCGGCTCACCGCCGCCCAGCTCCCCACCGCCGCGTGACCTCGCCCGGTACGGCTCGCGCCGGCACGGCGCGCGAGCCGTACCGGGCGAGGGAGGGGCCGCGGAGTCCTGGGAGCCCGGGTCCCCGGGGGGCGCGGGTCCCCGGGGCCGCGGGTCGCACGGCCGCCGAGCCGGTCAGGACCGGAAGGCGCCGGCGTTCTCGGCGGCCCACTGGGCGAAGGTGCGGGCGGGCCGGCCGGTGACCCGCTCGACCGTCGGGACGACGGTGTAGCCGACCTCGGGGGTGTTGCCGAGGGCGTCGATGAGGAAGTCGATGACGGGCGGGGGCATGCCCTCGGCGCTCCACTTCTCCCGCGCCTGCTCCTCGGTGAGCTCCACGAACCCGATCTCGCGGCCGACCGCCTCGCTGAGGATGCGGATCTTCTCGGTGGTGGTCAGCGCCTCGGGACCGGTGATCGTGTACGTCCTGCCGCCGTGGCCGTCCTCGGTGAGCGCGGCCACCGCGACCGCGGCGATGTCGGCCTCGTGGACGAGCGCGCTCAGCCGGCCGCCGAACGGCTCGCGCACCACGCCCTCCGTGCGCACCGCCTCGGCCCACCACAGCCGCGTGTTGGACATGAACTCGACCGGGTGCAGGTACGCGCACTGGATGCCGCTCGCCGCGAGGGCCGTCTCCAGCTCGCCCTCCTCGCGCCCGCCGAGCAGGGTCACCCGCCGCACGCCGTTGGCGACCAGCAGCTCGACGATGCGCCGCCCGTTCTCCAGCGCGCCGTAGTCGTCCCCGGCGAAGTTGATCAGGTGCACGCCGACGACGCCGGCGAAGGCGGCCTCCAGCGTCTCCGGCTTGGCGAGGTCGCCGCCGACCACCTCCACGCCCTCGGGCAGGTTCGCCCGCTCCGGCGTCCGGGACAGGGCGCGGACCGCGTGACCCGCCTCGACGAGCTGCTCGACGACGTGACGGCCGACGGTCCCGGTGGCGCCGGTGACGAGGTAGGTCATGGTGCTCTCCTTCGAGATTTATCCGAACGGAATGTTCAGTTCCACTATACAGGAACGGAATGATTCATTCCACTAGAAATCGAAGCGCTCCGGACGAGACGCCCCGCTGAGCAGCGGGTCTCGACATGAGAGACGAAACTTCTTGATATCTGAGACGCGCGCTAGGGTTCGGTGATCGGGCCGAACGAAGGGGTTGCCCATGAACGCCGTCTACACGCACGGCCACCACGAGTCCGTGCTGCGCTCGCACCGGTGGCGCACCGCCGAGAACTCCGCCGCCTACCTGCTGCCGCACCTCGGACCGGGCATGCGGCTGCTGGACGTGGGGAGCGGGCCGGGGACGATCACCATGGACCTGGCCGGCCGGGTCGCGCACGTGACGGCCACCGAGGTGACCGAGGACGCGCTCGCGCTGGCCCGGGCGGAGGCCGCGGCGCGGGGGGTCGCGAACGTGGACTTCGCGGTGGCGGACGCGCACGCGACGGGGTTCCCCGACGGGGCGTTCGACGTCGTCCACGCGCACCAGGTGCTCCAGCACCTGGGCGACCCGGTGCGCGCGCTGCGCGAGATGCGCCGGATCACCCGGCCCGGCGGGATCGTCGCGGCCAGGGACAGCGACTACGCCGCGTTCGCCTGGTACCCCCGGGTGCCCGCCCTCGACGAGTGGATGGCGCTCTACCAGCGGGTGGCGCGCGGCAACGGCGGCGAGCCCGACGCGGGCCGGCGCCTGCTGTCCTGGGCGCGGGAGGCCGACTTCACGGACGTCACCGCGACCTCGTCCACCTGGTGCTTCGCCACGCCCGAGGACCGCGCCTGGTGGGGCGGCATGTGGGCCGACCGCGTCCTGTCCTCGGCGATGGCGGCCCAGGCGCTGGCGACCGGAGCCGCCACCGAGGCGGATCTGCGCCGCGTCTCCGACGGCTGGCGCGAGTGGGCGGCCGCGGAGGACGGCTGGTTCTCCCTCCTCCACGGCGAGATCGTCTGCCGCGCCTGACCCCGGCCCCCTGCGCGTCCGGTACGGCGGGCGCCGCGCTCCGCCGTACCGGGAGGGCCGTCAGGAGCGCAGGGCGCGCGCCATGCGCGTGACGGCCTCGTCGATCAGCTCGGGGGAGCAGCCGAAGTTGAAGCGGGCGTGGCCTTCCCCGTGGAGGCCGAACGCCGGGCCGGAGCCGAGGGCCACGCGGGCGCGGGCCAGGAACTCGGCGGCGGGGTCGTCGCCCAGGCCCAGGGCGCGGAAGTCCAGCCAGGCCAGGTAGCTCGCGCGCGGCTCGGGGAACGTGACGCCGGGCAGGGCCTCGGCGAGCCTGTCGCGCAGCAGGGCGACGTTCGCGGCCAGCGACGCGGCCAGCCGCTCCAGCCAGGCGTCCTCGCCGGAGAACGCGGCGATCGAGGCGATCAGCCCCAGGTGGCCCACGCCCCAGGGCAGCTCCTCGGGCATCTCGCCCAGCAGGTCGCGCCGCCCGTCCGCGATGATCAGCGCGCACTTGAGCCCGGCCACGTTGAACGCCTTGGACGCGCTGGTGAACGCGATCCCGGTCTCGGCCGCCGCGTCGCTGACGGTGAGATATGGGTCGAACCCCTGCCCGGTGTGGGTCAGCGGCGCGTGGATCTCGTCGGAGAGCACGATCGCGCCGTACGTCCGCGCCAGCTCGGCCAGCGCGCGCAGTTCTTCGGCCGTGTGCACGCGGCCGAAGGGGTTGTGCGGGTGGCACAGGAGCACGACGCGCGTGCCGTCCGCGAGCGCCCGCTCGATCCCGTCCAGGTCGAGCCGCCCGCCCCGCTCCCTGTCGATGAGCGGCACGGCGACGGTTCTCGCGCCGGACTCCCGCAGCCAGGGATAGAAGGACGGGTACACCGGCGGCATGATCAGCACGCCGTCGCCGGGCCGGATGAGCCGCCGCAGCACCTCGACGACGCCGACCCCGACGTCCGCGCAGGTCGCCACGCCGTCGGGCTCGACCTTCCAGCCCCACCGCCGCAGCGCGAACCCGCGGAACGCCTCCACCAGCTCGGTGACGTCCCCGGCGTACCCGGTGTCGCCCCGCTCGACCGCCTCGTGCAGCGCGGCGGCGATGCCCGGCGCCAGCCGTACGTCCATCTCGGCCACGGGGAGCGGCAGCACGTCGGAGGGGTAGGTGGTCCACTTGGCGCTGCGCCGCCGGCGGAGCTCGGCGGTCGGGATGTCGAAAACGGTGCTCATCCGGAAATCCTGACATAGGCCCCGAAAGGCAGCAGTCGCGTCTCAAGCGCCGGTACGGCTGTCGCGTGCCGCCGCTCCCGTGTCAAGGGACGAGCGGCGGCGGCCATACGGATCATCGGAGCCATACCATACGGTATGGTATGGTCAGGTCATGGCAGGGAAACGGGACTGGCTGGAGACGGGGCTCCGCGTGCTGGGCCGGGACGGCGCGCGGGCGCTGACGGTCGAGCGGCTGTGCGCGGAACTCGACCTGACGAAGGGGTCCTTCTACCACCACTTCAAGGGCATGGCGGGATTCACGGCGGACCTCCTCGCCTACTTCGAGATCGAGCACACCGGGCGGCTGATCGACGAGGTCGAGGCCCGGGGACCCGAGGGGGGCCGGGCCAAGCTGGCGCGGCTGCTGGACCTGGTGGTGGCGGACGAGACGCGGCACGCCGGGCTGGAGTCGGCCGTGCGCGCCTGGGCGTTCCAGGACCCGAAGGTCCACGCGGTGCAGGAGCGCGTGGACCGGCGGCGGGTGGACTACCTGCGCGGCCTCTGCCGGGAGATGGGCGTCCCCGACGCCGAGCCGATGGCGGAGCTGTTCCACCTGGTCCTCGTCGGCGCGCAGCAGTCGGTGCCGCCCGTCGGCCCGGACGCCCTCCGCGACGTCTACACGCTGGCCCTGCGCCTGGCTCCCGAGGAGGAGGAGAAGGCATGAGCACGCTGACCCGCTGGGTCCCCCGGCTGATCTTCATCACGTCCGCGTTCCACTTCGTCTGGGCGTTCGCGCAGCGCAACGCCTGGGCCGAGATCGCCCGTGGCGGCTTCTTCGCCACCGCCGCCGATCCCTCGGCCCCGGGTTACGACCTGCGCGACTCGACCGTCTGGTTCATGGTCGGCGGCATCGCCCTGCTCGCGCTGGGCGCCCTCACCCGCCACGTCGCCCGCGTGACCGGGCGCATCCCGGCCCAGATCGGCTGGTTCTTCGTGGCGATGGGCATCCCCCTGACCGTCATCTACTTCCCCGTCACCGGGGGCTGGGCGGTGCTCGCCATCGGCGTCGTGGCCCTGCTGGCGGCCCGCCGCGCCGAGCCCCGCGCCGCGTCCGCCCCCTGACCGATCCGGCCGCGCCCGCCCGCCGTACGGCGGGCCGCCGGCGTACGGCGGGCGAGGGGGCGATGTGACGCAAGGTGACGAGGCGTGCTCGCGGGGTTGGGAAGGCGGCGGGGTGACAAAGGTGAGGGAGGGAACCTTGTAGGGAAGGGCTCTACTCCTTCCGATCTTGCCGCGAGAGGGTCGGGGTGTGACGACACTCTTGGAGACCCTGACGGAGAAGGCGCTGCGGCGGGAGACCCCGACGCGCGAGGAGGCGATGGCCGTCCTGGGCGGGGAGGGCGAGCTGCTGGACGTGGTCGCGGCGGCGGCCCGGGTCCGGCGCGAGTTCTTCGGTAACCGGGTGAAGCTCAACACGATCATCAACATGAAGTCCGGCATGTGCCCGGAGGACTGCTCGTACTGCTCACAGCGGCTCGGTTCCAAGGCGGAGATCCTCAAGTACACCTGGATTTCGCCCGAGGAGGCCGCCGAGCACGCGGGCCGCGCCGTACGCGCCGGGGCCAAGCGCGTGTGCCTGGTCGCCAGCGGGCGCGGGCCCGGCGACCGGGACATCACGCGCATCGAGAACACGATCGCGGCGGTCAAGGGCGACCATCCGGACGTCGAGGTGTGCGTCTGCCTCGGCCTGCTCGGGGAGGGGCAGGCGGAGCGGCTCGCCGACGCGGGGGCGCACGCGTACAGCCACAACCTCAACACGAGCGAGGAGCGGTACGCCGACATCTGCTCGACCCACACCTTCGCCGACCGTGTGGACACGCTGCGGCGCGCGACCGAGGCCGGACTGTCCCCGTGCTCCGGGGCGATCTTCGGCATGGGGGAGTCCGACGAGGACATCGTGGACCTGGCGTTCGCGCTGCGCGAGCTGGACCCCGACTCGGTGCCGGTGAACTTCCTCATCCCGTTCGACGGCACGCCGCTCGGCGGGCGCTGGGAGCTGACGCCGGACCGGTGCGTGCGGATCCTCGCGCTGTTCCGGTTCTTCTTCCCCGACGTGGAGGTACGGCTCGCCGGCGGGCGCGAGATCCACCTGCGCAGCCTCCAGCCGCTCGCGCTGCACCTGGCCAACTCGATCTTCCTGGGCGACTACCTGACCAGCGAGGGCCAGCCCGGCGCGGACGACCTCCAGATGATCGCGGACTCCGGGTTCGTGGTGGAGGGCGCGGACGAGCCCACCCTTCCCGCCGCCCGCCACGACCTGGTGACGATCCGGCGGCGCGGCGCGGGCAGCGCCAAGGCCCGCCGCGCCGAGGCCGTACGGCAGGGCGAGCCCGCCGCCGCCGACGGGCCCGGCGCCGATGGGTGAGGACCTGACCCCGGCGCGGCTCCTGGAGCTGGACCGGGACCACGTCTGGCACCCCTACGCGCCCATGCCGGGCAGGATCCCGCCGCTGCTGGTCGAGTCGGCCGCCGGGGTCCGGCTGCGGCTCGCCCAGCCCGCGTACGGCGTGAGCGAGCTGGTGGACGGCATGTCGTCGTGGTGGTCGGCGATCCACGGGTACGCCCACCCGGTGCTCGACGCGGCGGCCCGCGACCAGCTCGGCCGGATGAGCCACGTGATGTTCGGCGGCCTCACCCACGAGCCCGCGATCCTGCTCGCGCGGCGGCTCGTCGAGATCACGCCGGAGCCGCTCCAGCACGTCTTCTTCAGCGACTCGGGCTCGGTCTCCGTCGAGGTCGCGATGAAGATGGCGCTGCAGTACCAGCGCTCGCGCGGCCTGCCGGGCAGGCGGCGGCTGCTGACCTGGCGCGGCGGCTACCACGGCGACACGTGGCACCCGATGTCCGTGTGCGACCCCGACGGCGGGATGCACACCCTGTGGAGCCGGGCGCTGCCCGCGCAGGTCTTCGCGGACCCGCCCCCGGCCGAGTTCTCGCAGGCGTACGTGGACCACCTGGACGCCGTGCTGGGCGCCCACGCGGACGAGGTCGCGGCGGTCATCGTGGAGCCCGTGGTCCAGAACGCGGGGGGCATGCGCTTCCACTCCCCGCGGTACCTGACCGCGCTGCGCGAGCTGACCACCGCCCACGACGTCCTGCTGATCTTCGACGAGATCGCGACGGGCTTCGGCCGCACGGGGGAGCTCTTCGCCGCCGGGCACGCCGGGGTCAGCCCCGACGTGATGTGCCTGGGCAAGGCGCTGACCGGCGGCTACCTGAGCATGGCCGCGACGCTGTGCACCGAGCGCGTGGCCGAGGGGATCGCCGGGGGCGAGGTGCCCGTGCTGGCCCACGGCCCCACCTTCATGGCCAACCCGCTCGCGGCCGCCGTCGCCGCCGCGTCCCTGGACCTGCTCCTGGAGTCGGACTGGCGCACGGAGGTGGGGCGCGTCTCGGCCGCCCTGTCGGCCGGCCTCGCCCCGGCGCGCGACGTCCCGGGCGTGCGCGACGTCCGCGTGCTCGGCGCGATCGGCGTGGTCCAGCTCGACCACGAGGTGGACATGGCCGCCGCCACCCGGGCCGCCGTCGAGCGCGGCGTCTGGCTCCGCCCGTTCCGCGACCTCGTCTACACCATGCCGCCGTACGTCACCGGCGACGAGGACCTGGCCCGGATCTGCGCCGCCGCCGTCGCCGCCGCGGAGGCCGGCTGACCGCTCAGGAGGCGGCGGCCCCCGTGAGCCGGGGCGCGGCGTCCGCGCCCCGGCGGGCGGTGACGAGGATGAGCACGCCCGTCACGAGCAGCCACAGCACGAAGGGGTTCGCCGCCACCCGCTCGATCCCGCCGAAGCCGAGGCCCGCGTAGGACCCGCTGACCAGCATCGCCGTGGCCACGAGCCCGACCGCGCCGCACAGGAGCGTGAACACCGCCGCGCCCCGCCGTACCCGCCACAGGGCGGCGGCCAGCACGAGCAGGCCGATGTTCTGCCCGGCGAAGGCCACCAGCGCGAACAGGTTGTGGGTGGGGAGGTCCACGTTCTCCGGCACCAGCGCCGCCCCGATCGCCCCGGCCCCGGCCAGCCCGAGCAGGATCAGCCCGGCCGTCCGCGTCTTGCCCCGGGGCCACCACCGCGCGGTCAGCGCCGCGCCCGCGATGATCAGCACGCCGAAGGCCACCTGCGAGGCGTTGAACGCCGCGTGCAACGGCGAGCAGACGTCCCGCCCCTCGAACGGCGCGCACGCGGTGTTGCCGAGGTCGCTGATGGCGTGCTCGCCGAAGCTGTACGGCGTCCGCCACGCGCCGGCCGCGACGATCTCGACGATGAGGTTCTGGAGCGCCAGCACCCACAGCACGGCGCCCACCCGGATCACGTTCATCCATCCCCCTGAGATGAGCCGGGCGAGCTCCGGCGGCACCGCGCGCCTCCCCGAAGGCGACGGCTGGTGATCATGACGCGGCCATCATGCCAAGCCCGCCGCGCCGCGCGGAAGGCCCCGCGAGGCGGTCGCCGTACGCCCTGGAGTCCTGCCCGCGCCGCCTCCCGGAGTCAGCGTACGGAATGGGGGGGCGCGGGATAGGATCGCGCGAAATCCCGACCCGGTGGAGGACTCGTGTCCGTGTCCCGGCCGCTGACCCTGCTCATCGCTCTCACCTGCGCGGGAGCCCTCACCGGCTGCCAGTCCGGCGCCGGGGCGGGAGGCGGGGCGGGAGGCGGGGCGGGGCGCGCGGCGGAGGAGCCTCCCGTCGCGCGCGGTCCGAGGTCCCCGTCTCCGGCGCCGGCCTCCTCCTCCGCGGCCCCCCGGTCCGCCGCCACGCCCGCCTCGGGCAAGCCGTCCCCCGCCGCGTGCCCCTCGCCGGCGGAGATCGCCGACGCCGTCACGGCCTACGACGGGAGCCGCGGCGTGATCGTCTCCCGCGACATCACCTGCGAAGGCGACTGGGCGACGACCTCCATGCGCTACCCGGGCAGCGACCCGGCCCGCGTGGTCGTGCGCCGGCAGAAGGGCGAACTCCGCCTGGTCACGTACGGCACCGACGCCCTCTGCGAGGGCGAGGAGATGACGGGCGTCCCCAGCAAGATCAGAAAGGCCCTCGGGGACTACTGCTGACCCCGCCCGAAGCCGGGGCGGCGGCCGTACGGCGGGCGGCGATGACCCCGGCGGCGCAGACGATCGCGAAGCCGAACAGGACGAATCGCGCCGAGTCGAGCATCGAGTCGCCCCCGAGGTTGACCAGGACGCCCGCGATCGCCGTGCCGAACGCGATCGACAGGCTCGTCACGGTCGCGACCGCCGCCGCCGCGCGCCGTCCCTCCTCGGGGTCGGGGACGCTGGTCATAGCGGCCACCGACAGGTGGGGGTAGGCCAGGCCGATGCCCGATCCCGCCGCGAACAGCACCGGGACCCAGGCGATCACCAGCCAGAGCGGGGTGTCCTGCCGCTGGAGCAGGCCGTGCGCGAGGAGGCCGAGCGCCAGCACCAGCGGCCCGGCGACGCACAACCGGCGCACGGTCCGCCGCCGCGTGGCCGACGAGCTGACGAGCTGGGTCAGCGACCAGCCCAGCGAGACGGCCGCGCCGAACAGCCCGGCGGCGAGCGGCGCCAGCCCGCCCAGCCGCTGGGCGAAGAGCGGGACGAACGACTCGACCGCGACCCCGAAGGCGAGCAGCCCCAGCGTGAGATAGATCCACTTCAGCGGCGAGTCCGCCCGGTAGACGGCGACCGGGAAGACCCGCCGCTCCCCGCGCCGCTCGTGCGCGATGAAGACGATCATCAGGAGCAGCGCCACGACGACGCCGCCCGCCATCGCCGCCGTGCCGGGCAGCACCCCGGCCAGGCTCACCGCCGCCGTGGCCGCCGTGACCAGCAGCAGCGACACGACAGGGACCGGCTCGCGCGCGCCCACGACTTCGCCTCGCGGCAGCACGCGGGGGACGAGGACGCCGCAGACCCCGGCCATCGCCGCCATCGCCCCGAACGCCAGGCGCCACGAGCCGAACTGGGCGAACAGCCCGCCGAGGGCGGGCCCGGCGAAGTTGCCCACGCCGTACATCGCCGACATCAGCGCGTTCCTGCGCGTCCACAGCCGGGGCGGCAGCGCCGCGCGGATGACGGCGAACCCGAGCCCGGACAGCAGCCCCGCCCCGAACCCCTGCACCGCGCGGCCCGCCAGCAGCGCCGGCATCACCGGGCTCAGCGCGCACGCCACCGAGCCCCGGAGGAACACCGAGAACCCGAGGAGGTAGGCCCCGACGTTCCCGAACCGGCCCAGGAACCGGCTGACCAGCATCGTCGCGATCACCATGGCGACGAGGCAGACGGTCATGTTCCACGCGTAGAAGCCGCCGCCGCCGATGTCGGCCACCACGGTCGGCAGCAGGCTCGACGCCAGGTAGATGTTGACCGCCCCCACGAGCACCCCGCCCGCCAGCACGATCGCGGCTCCGAGGTGCTCCGGCCCCAGCAGCTCTCCCCAGGAGGGGGCGGGCGCGCCGGGGCCGTCTTCCCGAGGGGCGGCCTCGGCCGTGGCGGGCCGCCCGTTGTCGTCAGCACTCATGACTTCAAGGCTGTCGTTGAAGCGGTCCCGGAGACTTTCGCCGCCGTCTCCTGCGCGGGCCGCCGCCAACCCTCAACCCGCGGTGCAACCCCCCGCCGCCGGGGGCGGGGGTTCAGGCGAAGGCGGTGGCGTGGGTGGTCGCCCACTGGTCGAAGGTGCGGGCGGGGCGGCCCAGGATCCGCTCGACGTCGGGGTGGACGCGGGACTCGTCGAGGGTGCCGTCCACGTTGAAGCCGAAGAAGGCGTCCACGTACTCGCGCGGCATCCGCGCCTCCAGGTAGGCGCGGGCCTCCTCGTCCGACAGGCCAACGAAGCGCAGGTCCCGGCCGAGGACGCGGGCCAGCACGGCGACCTGCTCGGCGGGCAGCAGCGACTCGGGGCCGGTCAGCTCGTGGACGCGCCCGTCGTGGCCGTCGCCGGTCAGCGCCCGCGCCGCCACGGCCGCGATGTCGAAGGGGTCGACGCAGGCCGCCCGCACGCCGGGGAACGGGACGCGGACCACGTCCCCCTCGCGCAGTTGCGGCAGCCAGCGCAGCGCGTTGGACATGAACGCCCGGGCTCGCAGGAACGTCCACGCCAGCCCCGACGCCCGCACGGCGCGCTCGGACAGCGTCATGTACCGGGAGACGGCGTTGCCCATGTCCTCCAGCGCGGCCGAACCGCCCGACAGCAGCACCACGTGCCGCACGCCCGCCTCCCCGGCCCTGGCCAGCATGCCCGGCATGTCGTCGTAGCCGGGCAGCAGGAAGATCCCGCGCACGCCCCGGAGCGCGCCGGTCAGGCTCTCCGGCCGGTTGAGGTCGCCGACGACGGGCTCGGCGCCCTCCGGGACGGCCGCGCCGGCCCTGCGGACCAGCGCGCGGACGGGTTCGCCCGCCGCGATCAGCGCCCGGGTCAGCTCCCCGCCGACGTTGCCGGTGGCACCGGTGATCAGGTACATCGCCACTCCTGGATCTCTCGGGCGGACCCGGGCGGGCCCATCGCCGCGCGCCGCCGTCTCCGCCTCGCCTCCCGGAGGCGACAGCCCCCGAAGATCATGAATTCCATCCCGGCCCGGCACGCCGCACAAGTGCATTTGTCATGAGATGCGCAGGTTCATCCGGAGCCCCGGGCGGCGGCCGTACGGCGAGCGGCGGCTCTCGGCGGCACTCAGGGGAGGAGCAGGCCCCAGTGGAGGGCCCAGGGGAGGAAGAGCGCGCCGCCCGCGGCCAGGACGCGCTGCCGGAGCGGGAGGGCCTTCCAGCGGCGGGCGAGGACGACGCCCGCGACCACCGTGGCCAGGGCGAGGACCTGCAGGACGACCCAGACGACGGGACGGCCGGCGAGGAGGGGGCCGAGGTCGATGCCCCGGCCGTTCGCGGCGCCGATCATCTGGAAGGCGCCGAGGAGGGTGCCGGGCACGGTGACGAGGCCGAGTACGGCGAACGCGCGGCCGGCCCGCGACGGGACGGCGCGCCGGCGCAGCCCGGTGACCAGGTATCCGGCGAAGACGCCGACCAGGAGGGCCGCGGCGGCGAGCTGCGCCCGCCACCCCTCCCACCAGGCTGAGGGCGGCAGGTCGCGGCTGAGGGAGCGCTGCGCGGGGGCGGCGCCGGCGCTGGACGGCGGCACGCGCCCCGCGGTGACGTCCCGCACCCAGCCCCCGACCGTGGACGCGTATCCCGGGGCCAGCGCGTCGGCCTTGTCCCGGCCGGAGACCCACAGGGTGTGACCCCCGCCGAGGAACCTGACGGTGAGGGAGCCCGGGACGTTCGCCCGGAAGACCTCGGCGCTCTCGGCGGGAGGGACCTGGTCGTCCCGGTCGCCCCAGATGGCCAGGACGGGCTGCCGGACCCGCCGCAGGGTGCCCGCCGCGTCGGCGCGGTCGCCGGGGAAGAGGCCGGCGTCGCTGGTGAGCCGGTAGAGCTCGCGGCCGAGCACGGACCTGACCGATCCCTCGATCCCGGCCCGGTCGAGCTTGTTGACCATGTTCCACGCCTGCGTCCGCAGCGCCCCGAACCCCGGCCCGCCCACGGTGATCAGGAACTTGACGTCGGCGGACCGCGCGGCCGCGATCGGCGCGACCCAGCCGCCCTCGCTGAGCCCCCAGACGCCGGCCTTGGCGGGGTCCACCTCGGGGCGGGCGCGCAGCACGGCGAACGCCCGCAGCGCGTCGTCGGCCAGTTGGCCGAAGTCCCGCCGCGTCTTGCTGTACCCGGCGGCGCGCTTGTCCGGCGCGAGGACCACCATCCCCTGCCGCGCGAACTCCACGGCCTCGGTCTCCAGCGCCCGCCAGGGCCTGCCCTTGCCCGACCCGTGGATCAGCAGCAGCCCAGGCAGCCGGCCCCGCGCCCCCGGCGGCACGAAGATCCGCCCGCCGAGCCGCTGCCCGTCACCCGTGGTGAAGGCGACGTCGTGCGTCACCACCGCCGGCGCGACCGGGGGCGGGCCCGGCGATGGGGCCTGCGGCTCGGCCGCCGCCGTGGCCGCGGGGGCCGGGAGCAGGGCGGCGGTGAGCGCCAGCGCGCCCAGGATCGTCCTCATCGTGTTCTCCAGGTGTCGCGGAAAGACACCGAGGAGTCTCCGCGAACCGCCCGCGCCCCACATCGCCCGCGCGGGCGGTCACCCCTCTCCCCCGTACGGCGGAGCGCCTCGCCGCCAGGGCGGAGCGCTGACCTGGGGAGACGCGGCGGCTCACTCGCGCGACGGACGGGCGGGAGCGGGGCCGGGGCGGCCGGCGGCCATACGATGGCCGCATGTCAGAGCGTGGGGAGACGTCGTCCTCGGCCGTCCACCGGCACGAGCGGGTCCCGGACCGGGAGCAGTTGGAGCAGGCCAGCGCGGTGTTCGCGCTGCTGTCCGATCCCACGCGGCTGCACCTGCTCTGGCTGCTGTCCGAAGGCGAGGCGGACGTCACCGAGCTCGCCGAGGCCAGCGGCGCGGCGCGCCCGGCCGTCAGCCAGCACCTGGCCAAACTGCGGCTGGCGAACCTGGTCCAGTCCAGGAGGGACGGCCGCCGGGCGGTCTACTCCCTGCGCGACGGGCACCTGCGCGGGCTCGTGGCGGAGGCGCTGAACCACGCCGACCACAAGGTCACCGGGGAGCCCTGGCACTCCTGATCCCGGGGCGGGAATTTCTCCGCATCCCCCTCTGGTTAACATGTGCGCAAATGCGCACATGAGAACCAAAGGCCGGTGACCGGCCTGGGAGGGCGGAGTGATGTTGTCCGTACTACGCGATCGCACCTACCGGCACCTGTTCGCGGCGCAGGCCATCGCCCTGGTCGGCACCGGGCTGGCCACCGTGGCGCTCAGCCTGCTCGCCTACGACCTCGCGGGGGGCGGCACCTCCGCCGTACTCGGCACCGCGCTGGCCATCAAGATGGTGGCCTACGTCGGCATCGCGCCGCTGGTCGGCGCCTACGCCACCCGGATCCCGCGCCGGACCCTCATGGTGGCCGCCGATCTCATCCGCGGCGGCGTCGCCCTGGCGCTGCCGTTCGTCACCGAGGTCTGGCAGATCTACGTGCTGATCTTCCTCCTCCAGGCCGCGTCGGCGACCTTCACCCCGACCTTCCAGGCCACCATCCCCGAGGTGCTCCCGGCCGAGCGCGACTACACCCGCGCGCTGTCGCTGTCCCGGCTCGCCTACGACCTGGAGAGCCTGTTCAGCCCCGTCCTCGCGGCCGGGCTGCTGACCCTGATCAGCTACAACTGGCTGTTCTTCGGCACCGTGGTCGGCTTCCTGGCCTCGGCCGCGCTCGTCGTGTCGGTCCTCCTGCCCCGGCCGGCGGCCGTACGGCGAAGCGGCGGCGTCCTCGCCAGGACCACCTACGGCGCCCGGCTCTTCGGGAGGCGGGCGGGGCTGCGCGCCCTGCTCGCCCTGAACATGAGCGTGGCGGCGGCGGGCTCCCTGGTCATCGTCAACACCGTCGTCCTGGTCCGCGACCACCTGGGGCGTACGGCGGGCGACGTCTCGATCGCGCTCGGCGCGTTCGGGGCCGGGTCGATGGCCGTGGCCCTGCTGTTGCCCCGGGTGCTCGACCGGCTCGGGGACCGCGCGGTGATGCTGCCCGCGGCCGCCGTGCTCGCCCTGGCCCTGGCCGCCTTCACCGCCGTGGTGGCGGCGGGGGTCCTGTCCTGGCCGGTGCTGCTGATCACCTGGGCCCTCCTGGGCGCCGCCACGTCCGCCGCGCTCACCCCGACCGGCCGGCTGATCCGCGGCTCGGTGCGGCCGGCCGACCTGGCGGCGGCCTTCGCGGCGCAGTTCTCCCTCTCCCACGCGGCCTGGCTGGTCACCTACCCCCTCGCGGGCTGGCTCGCCACCACCGCCGGGATGACCGTGACCGCCGCCGTGCTCACCGCGTTCGCCCTCGTGGCCGGCATCACGGCCCGCGTCCTGTGGCCGGCCGCCGCGCAGGCCCCGGCCGCCGCCGTACCCGCTCCCGCCGCTCCCGCTTCCGCTTTCGCTCCCGCTTCCGCTCCCGCTTCCGCTCCCGCTTCCGCTCCCGCTTCCGCTTCCGCTTCCGCTTCCACTTCCGCTTCCGCTTCCGCGGTCCCGTCTGCTCCCGCCACCGTCGCGCCGGTCCGTACGATCACCCGCCCGCGCGACGACGAGCGGCACGGCCTGGCCGCGTGAGCCGGCGGGGCCCGGCGCGGCCGTGCGAAAACCGTCGGCCGGTCGTGCGCGCGGTCCGTCAGGGTCGTCCCACAACCCTTCATCCCAGGAGTGACGATGCGAGCGCTGACCTTCAACCCGGACCTCTCCTTCGCCGACGTGCCCGACCCGGTCCCCGCGCCCTCCCAGGCGCTGATCCGGGTGGCGGCCTTCTCGCTCAACTTCGGCGAGATCGCCTACCGCAGCGCGACGCCCCGGCCCGGCCACGTGCCGGGGTGGGACGCCGCCGGGGTGGTCGTCCGGGCCGCCGCCGACGGCTCGGGGCCCGCCGCCGGGACCCGCGTGGTCACCTTCGGTTGGTCGGGGGCCTGGGCGGAGCTGCGCGCCGTGGACACCTCCGAGCTGGCCGTCGTCCCCGACTCCGTCGATCTGGGCCTGGCCGCCGCGCTGCCGGTCGCCGGGGTCACCGCGCTGCAGGCCGTCCGCAGGCTCGGCCCGGTCACGGGCCGCCGCGTCCTGGTCACCGGGGCGTCCGGCGGCGCCGGCCGCTACGCCGTACAGCTCGCCGCCCGCGCGGGCGCGCACGTCGTCGCCTCGGTCGGCGGCCCCGCCCGCGCCGAGGGGCTGCGCGAGCTGGGCGCCTCGGAGGTCGTCTTCGGCCCGGAGAACCTGGCGGGGCGGGTGTACGGCGTGCTGGACCACGTGGGCGGGCGGCAGCTCGCGGAGGCGTTCTACCGGCTGGAGGACGACGGCGTGGTGATGGCCATCGGCCGCGCCGCCCGCGAGGCCACGCTCATCGACTTCGAGCTGGCGGGCACGCGGTCCGCCCGGGGCCGGATCGAGAACTTCAACGTCGCGACCCCCTTCGGCGGCGACCTCGCGCACCTGCTCGAACTGCTGGCCGCGGGCGAGCTGGACGCGCAGGTCGGCTGGCGCGGCCCCTGGGACAAGGCCGTGGAGGCCGCCGACGCCCTCCTCTCCCGCCGCGTCCCCGGAAAGGCCGTCCTCGACCTGTGACACGCGGCGGCGGCCGTACGGCTCGCGCGAGGCTCAGTCCGTGGGGCGGGCCGCCGAGGTCGCCTCGCGCAGGGTGGCCCAGGCGTCCCCCACCGGGCCCAGGTGGCGGAGCTTGTCGGGATTGTTCACCGTGTGGATGGTCTGGACCCGCCCGTCGCGGATGTCGAGCGTCCAGGTGTTGAGGACCTTGCCGTCCCGGTCCCGGAAGACCGCGCCGGGCCGGCCGTTCACCTGGCGCGGCTCCAGCGTCCCGTCGATCCGGGCGAAGAGCGCGAGGAGGTCGGCGAGCACGCGGCCCACGTTCTCGGCGCCCACGAAGCGCTCGGCCCACCGGGGGGCCCGGCCCCCGCTGTCGCCGACGAGCTGGACGTCGGCGGCCAGCAGCGCGGTCAGCCCGTCGACGTCCCCGTCCCGGAAGGCGTCCAGGAACCGCCCGGCCAGCTCGTCCCGCTCGGCCCGGCCGGCCTCGAAGCGGGGCCGCCCGGCGTCCATGTGACGGCGTGCCCGCACCACGAGCTGGCGGACGGCCGCCTCCGAGCGCCCCACGGCCGAGGCGATCTCGGGGAAGCCGAAGTCGAACACCTCCCGCAGCACGAACACCGCCCGCTCCAGCGGGCTGAGCCGTTCCAGCAGCAGCAGCGCCGCCGTGGACAGCGAGTCGGCCAGCTCGGCCGCGCGCGCCGGGTCCGCGTACGGGTCGGCGAGCAGCGGCTCGGGCAGCCACGGCCCGGGGTACTCCTCGCGCCGGACGCGGGCCGAGCGCAGCACGTCGATCGAGATCCGGGTCACGGTCGCCGACAGGAACGCCTTGGCCGAGCGGGGCTCGGTCGCGGTGGCCTGGTACCGCAGCCAGGTCTCCTGGACCGCGTCCTCGGCCTCGCTCACACTCCCCAGGATCCGGTAGGCGATCGCGAACAGCAGCGATCGCAGTTCCTGGAACTCGCCGGCACGGCTCGCGCCGGCTTCGGGCGCCCCCTCGGCGGCCATCGTCTTCCTCCCCGTCCAGACCTCGTCCCCGCCACTCCGGCGACGAGCGCGAACCCCGTTCAACCGTGAACACCGCCCGCCGCCGCGATCATCCGTACGGCTTCACCAGGGGAGCGGGCCGTCCTCGGCGAAGAACCCGGCGGTGGGGCCGCCCGGGCCGAGGGTGGCCAGGCGGACGATGACCGCGGCGCCCTCGGCGGGGGTGAGGAACCCGTTGTGGTCGTTGATGTCGGTGTCGACGTAGCCGGGCGCGGCGGCGTTGACGAGGATCCCGTCCTCGCGCAGCTCGTTGGCGTACTGCACGGTCAGGGCGTTGAGGACGGCCTTGGACGGCGTGTAGGCGGCCGAGGGCAGCAGGGCCGAGAAGGGGCCGTCCGGGTCGCTGGTCAGGGTCAGCGAGGCCGCGTGGCTGCTGACGTTGACGATGCGCGCCGCCGGCGACCGGCGCAGCAGCGGCAGCATGGCGTTGGTCAGCGCGATCACCCCGAAGACGTTGGTCTCGAACACCGCCCGGACCATGTCCAGCGGCACGGCGCTGGGGATCTGGTCGGTGGCCTTCTCGGGCGAGACCCGCCCGGAGCCGGTGATGCCCGCGTTGTTGACCAGCACGTCGAGGCGGCCGAAGCGCTCCTCGACCGTCGCGGCCGCCGCTCGGACGGTGTCCTCGGCGGTGACGTCCAGGGTGATCGCGTGCGCGTCGTGGCCCGCCGCGCGCAGCTCCCGGGCGGCCTCCTCGCCGCGCCCGGCGTCCCTCGCGCCGACCAGCACCGTCATGCCCAGCGCGCCCAGCCGCTCGGCGACCGCCCGCCCGATCCCCTTGTTCGCCCCGCTGACCAGTGCGACCCTCTGCTGCGCGGTCCGCTCTTCCATCTCCGGCTCCTCATCGTCAGGACGGTTCGCTCAGAACCCGTCGTCAGTGCCCGAGACGAGACAGCCCCGCCCCCTGTGACACGAGAACCGGAAGAATCCCAAGAAATCTCCGCCGCCCCCGTACGGCGGGCGGGGCTACGCGCCGGCGAGGGTGGGTCGCGGAGCTCGGCGGGGGGTCGCGGGGCGTCTTTCCCCGGGCGCGGCGCGGCTCCCCGCCGGCGACTGATCCGCGCTGTCGTTCCAGGTCGTCATATGGGGGCATTCGGGGCGGGAGCCGTACCATGAGGGGGTGCACGGCCTTCTGCGCTCCGTGTGGGACGAGCCCCGGCCTCCGAGCCCGCCGGGGCCGGGGTGGCGGGATTGGGCGCTCGTGGGGACCCTCGTGCCCGTCACCGTGCTCGAAGGGGTGCTGCGGCCGGACCTTCCCTGGCGGGCCGTCTCGACGGTCGTCGCGGTGGGGCTCGTGCCGACCCTGCTGTGGCGGCGGTCCCGGCCGCTGCTGCTGGTCGCGATCTGCTTCGGCGTCTCGGCCCTGGCCCAGTGGCTGATCGGCCAGCCGCTGGAGATGTACTCCCTGGTGTACCTGCTGCTCCTGCCGTACTCGCTGTTCCGCTGGGGGTCCGGCCGCGAGACGGTGGCGGGGCTGGGGATCATCGTCGCCGCGATCGGCCTGTCGGCCGCCTACCGCGGCACCACCCCCTCCGACCTGGTCGGCTCGGCTGCGGTCGTCTGCGCGTCCTTCGCGCTGGGCTGGGCCTTCCGGTACCGGGCCAAGGCGCGCACCCGCGAGCTCGACCAGATCAAGCTGCTCGAACGCGAACAGCTCGCCCGCGAGCTGCACGACACCGTCGCCCACCACGTCTCGGCGATGGCGATCCGCGCCCAGGCGGGGCTGGCGACCGCGGCGACGCGGCCCGACGCGGCGACCGAGGCGCTCCGCCTGATCGAGGCCGAGGCGGCGCGCGCCCTCGACGAGATGCGCGCCATGGTCCGCGTCCTGCGCCGGAACGAACCCGCCGACCTCGCGCCGGGACGGGGGGTCGCCGACCTGGCGGGGCTCGCGAGCCGGGGCCGGGCGGGGCCGGCTGTCGAGGTCGAGGTCCCCGACGGCCTCGACGGGCTCCCCCCGCAGGTCGGGGCCGCGATCTACCGCATCGCCCAGGAGGCCGTCACCAACGCCCGGCGGCACGCCCGCCACGCCACCCGCATCGAGGTCCGCGTCACCGCCGACGACGACTCCGTCCGCGTGCGCGTCCGCGACGACGGCGAGACCGCCTCGGCCGTGACACCGGGTTACGGGCTCCTCGGCATGATCGAGCGCGCCGGCCTGCTCGGCGGGAGCTGCACGGCGGGCCCGGACCCCGAGCGCGGCTGGACCGTCACCGCCGTCCTCCCCCGGGCCGGGGCGGCGGCGTGAGCGCCCACCACCCGGACGCCGGCACGGCCGGCGAAGGCGGGAGCGCCCACCCGGACGGTACGGCCGGCGGCGGGAGCGTCAGCGTCCTCGTCGCCGACGACCAGGAGATCGTGCGGACCGGGCTCGCGATGATCCTGGACGCCCAGCCGGACATCGAGGTCGTCGGGCAGGCGGCCGACGGGAGGCGGGCCGTCGAGCTCGCGCGGCGGCTGCGACCCGACGTGTGCCTGTTCGACATCCGCATGCCCGGCCTCGACGGCATCGAGGCCACGCGCCGCCTCGCCGGCCCGGACGTCGCCGACCCCCTGGCCGTCGTCGTGATCACCACGTTCGACCTCGACGAATACGTCTACGCCGCGCTCCGGGCGGGCGCGCGGGGCTTCCTGCTCAAGAACGCCGGCTCGGAGCTGCTCTCCCAGGCCGTCCACGCCGCGGCCAGAGGCGACGCGCTCATCGCCCCGAGCGTCACCGCGCGCCTGCTCGGGGCCTTCGCGCACGCCGGTCCCGCCTCCCCGTCGGCGCGCCCCGCCGAGCCGCTCACGGCCAGGGAGGAGGAGATCCTGGCCGCCGTGGCGCGCGGCCGCACCAACGGCGAGATCGCCGACGAGCTGCACATCTCCCTCAGCACCGTGAAGTCCCACATCGCCAGCCTCATGACCAAGCTGGACGCCCGGAACCGGGTCGAGATCGCCATGTGGGCCTACGAGACCAACCGCGTCAGGAGCTGACCGGTTCGGTACGGCGCGCCGCCCCCGGCACGGCGGCCCGCGTGCGGATGAACCACTCCGCCACGGCCAGGTTGATCACCCAGCCGGCGGCGAGGAGCAGCGCCCGGGTCGTCTCGCCGGGCGGGCCGGGGAGCAGGAGCGCCGGGATCTGCGTCAGCGCCTGCGTGCCCGCGCCCAGGCCGATCGCGTAGCCCCGGGCCATCCAGGCGCGGTGCCGCGCGACGTCCCGCCGCCGGATCGCGGCCAGGCCGAGGACGAGGGACAAGGCCATGGCCGAGCCGAACCCGAACCGGAAGACGGCGAGGAGCTCGTCGCCTTCCGGACGCGGGTGGAACCAGGTCAGCCACAGGCCCGAGAGCGCCACGGCGAGCCCGCACGGCACCAGGACCCGCCCGAGGGCGCGGTGCGTACCGGGCGCGCGGCGGCGTATCCCCGGCGCGAACTGGAACGCCCCCGCCACGCCGTACACGATCGCCGTGACGATGTGGAGCACCAGGGACGGGGGCGCGGGCGAGAACCGGGCGTCCGCGGGCAGGACCGCCGCGCCGCCGGCGAGCTCGCTCAGGCGCAGGGCGCCGGCGACGACGGGAACGGCGGTGAGCGCGAGCAACCCGGCGGGAACGAGGATCCCGGCCGCCCGGCGGGGCGCGCGGCGGGCGGGAGGAAGGCGGGCGGGAGGAAGGCGGGGGGCGGGAAGGCGGCGGCTCGGCGGACTCGCGTCGGTCATGCCCCGATCGTCGCGGCCGGGACGGGCGCGGCTCATCGGCGGACCGGCCCGGTTCCGATGGCCCGATCGGCCGGGGAGGGCGTCGTACTTTCGGCCGTAGAACGACCGGCCGGGGCGCGCGCACACTGCCGTACAGCGCCCGAGTCCCCGAACCGATGAGGAGGACGCGATGAAAGCGTTCGTCCTGCGCTCGTACGGTCCGCCCGACGCCCTCGAACTCGCCGACGTCGCCGATCCGGTCCCCGGTGACGACGAGGTCCTCGTCCGGGTCCGCGCCACCTCCGTCCAGCCCTTCGACTGGCACCTCATGCGCGGTCAGCCGTACGTGGCCCGGCTGATGCCGGGGGCGCTCGGGCTGCGCGCGCCGCGGCTGCGCGTCCTGGGCGGCGACGCGGCGGGCGAGGTCGAGGCGGTCGGGAAGGCCGTGACCGCCTTCCGCCCCGGCGACGCGGTGTACGCGATGCCCGGGGGCGGCGGCTTCGCCGAATACGTGCGGGTCCGCGAGAGCGACCTGGCGCCCAAGCCCGCGAACCTGTCGTTCGAGGAGGCGGCGGCGGTGCCGCTGGCCGGCCTCACCGCCCTGCTGGCCGTGCGCGACGCGGGGCGGGTGCGGCCGGGGCAGGCGGTCCTCGTCAACGGGGCGTCGGGCGGGGTGGGCACGTTCGCCGTGCAGCTCGCCAGGGCGTTCGGCGCGGAGGTCACCGGCGTCTGCGGCCCCAGGAACGCCGATCTGGTCCGCTCGCTCGGCGCGGACGAGGTGATCGACTACACGAGAACGGACTTCACGCGACTGGGCCGGCGCTACGACCTGCTGGTGGACATCGCCGGGGGCCACCCCCTGCGCGCCTGCCGCCGGGTCCTGACCCGCGAGGGCGCCTACGTCTTCGTCGGCGGGCCGGGCGGGCGCTGGCTGTCCCCGGTCGGTCACGTGATCGCGACCACCGCGCTCGCGCGGTTCGTGCCGCAGCGGCTCGCGGTGGCCGACGTGCTCGGCGCCCCGGACGCCGGGCGGAACCTGAGGGCGCTGACCGAGCTCATCGAGGACGGCCGCGTCACCCCGGTCATCGACCGCCGTTACCCGTTCGCGGAGATCCCGGCCGCCGTCGCCTACCAGGAACGGGGCCGCGCCCGCGGCAAGGTCGTCGTCACGGTCTGACGCCGCCCTCCGCCGTCCGGCCACGCGGCTCGCCGTACGGCGTGAGCCCGGCCCGGCGGCGGGGTCAGGTGCGGGAGAGGGCGCGCAGGACCTCGAAGGTCTCCTGCTCGTCCTGCTCGGTGCCGTGGTCGCTGAGCTTGACGATGACCGTCCGGGTCGCCGGGTTCACGTAGATGTACTGGCCGTGGATGCCGAGGGCGGAGTAGTCGCCGGTGCCGCCGGCCGGGTGCCACCACTGGGCGGAGTACCCCGAGGTGCCCAGCTTGTGGGGGGCGGGGGTGGCGATGCGGGTGATCCAGGCCGGGGGGATGACCTGGCGGTCGCCCACCCGCCCGTTGTCCAGGACGAGCCGGCCGATGCGGGCGTAGTCCCTGGCGGTGGCGTTGACGCAGCAGTACGCCTTCTCGGTGCCGCCGGTGTCGTCGAGGTTCCAGGTGGCGGGCCGCTCGGCCCCGACGGGCCCCCAGATCCGCTCGGCGAGCAGGTCGGCCAGCGGGCGGCCGGTCACCTTCGTGAGGATGAGCCCCAGGATCTGGGTGTCCACGCTGCGGTAGGTGGCCCTGCTGCCGGGGGTGTAGGCGACCTTCCGGTTGTCCTTGACGAAGCCGGGCAGGTCGCGGGTGAGGTACATGCGGGCGGTGCCGGTGAAGGGCCAGTACGGGTTGTAGTTCTCCCACACGTCCACGCCGGAGGCCATGTCGAGCAGGTCCCGCACGGTGATCCTGTCGTACTCGCCGCCGGTCCTGAACTCGGGCAGCAGGTCGGTCAGCCGGTCGTCCTCGGACAGCTCGCCCCGGCCGATGGCCTGGCCGACGAGCAGGGAGACCAGGGACTTGGCCATCGACCACGACGACAGGCGCGTCCCCGCCGTGATCCCCTCGGCGTACCACTCGTAGCCGATCCGGCCGTCGCGCAGGATGAGGAAGGCGTTGGTGTGGGTGTCGCCGAGGAACCGGGCGAAGGGGATCCGTCCCCCCTTCCACGGGACGGCCGCCGGGACGGGCCGGGGATCCGCGGTGAGCGGTACGGCCCGGGCGGGCGCGGCCACGGGACGCGCGGGGAACAGGTCGCCCCACCGCGACGGCACGGTGGTCTGCACCCGGTAGAGGGTGTGCGGCGGCGGAACGTCCATGATCTCGGTGCCGGCGTAGGCGACGCCGGCCAGGACCACGAGCGCCGTCGGCACGGCGATCAGCGCGCGGCGCGCGACGCGGCGTCCCCGGCCCGCCCTCGCGGCTCCGCCGGATGCCACGGCGGCGGACGCGCCGGGCTCAGCGGCCGGCCCGGACGCGGCGGCCGGGCCGGGCTCAGCGGGTGCGCCGGGCTCAGCGGGTGTGCCGGGGCCGGCGGGCGTGCGGGATCCGGGGGGTGTGCCGGGGTCTTCGGGGTCGCCGGGGCCGGAGGAGGGCGCCGGGCGGTCGTGCTGGGAAACCATGATGGGAGGCTCCGTGTGGTGAGGGGATGTGACCGGGACCTGAGGGCCGGATCGGACGCCGTGACCGCCCGTCCCGGGAGTCGTGGGCCTCGCCGCGGCACGAGGCCGGTGGCCGCGACGCGTCAGCCGCCGGACTCGACGGCGGCTGCGACCGAGAGCCAGAGCGCGTGCAGTAGCCCGGTGAGCACCTCGTCCTCGTCCTGGCCGGCCAGGTGCGGCAGGTGCGCGGCGATCGCCGGGTAACGGTCGGCCGGCAGCGTCGCGTAGGCGCCCGCCCACGCCTGCTGGTCGCCCTGGCGCACGTGCGGAGGCAGTACGGCGTAGCCCGCGCGCGTCCCCGCGAACGACAGGACCGCCTCGGCCAGCATCCGCTGGTGCCGGGCGACGGACTCGCCCCGCAGCCCGATCTCCTCCAGCGCGGTCAGCATCATCTCCACCACGGCGAACTCGCCGGGCCCGCGCGTCATCCGGCACGCGACCGCCGTCCCCACGTAGGGGTGCGCCACGTAGACGTCCACCACGCCGCGGGCCAGCGCCTGGAGCCGCTCCCTGGGGCCGAGCCCCGCCGGGACCCGCGCCGCCGCCATCTCCAGCAGCCGGTCCCCGACCGCGAGCAGCAGCGCGTCCCGGTCGGGGAAGTGCCGCCACACCGCCGACCGGTCCGCCCCCAGTTCCTCACCCAGGGCCCGCCCGGTCAGCCCGTCGGGCTCCCCGCGCGCCGCCACCCGCACGGCGGCGTCCACGATCAGTTCCCGCGACAGCCGCTTCCCGCCCACGGACGCCTCCTTAACAACAGTGGTGTCATCGCTGATGACACCACAGATGATGAAACCGGGCAAGAGGGACGCCCGTGGCGAACCGGCCGCCGAGTACGGCGAAGGCCCCGGCGCTCGCCGTACGGCGGCGGCCGGGGCCTCGGGGGAAGGGCCGGAATTTCGGTCGGCGGGGAACCCAGGCGGCGGGGAACCCAGGCGGCGGGGAACCCAGGCGGCGGGGAAGCCGGGCGGTGGGGGAATTCAGGCGGTGGGGGAATTCAGGCGGTGGGGGAATTCAGGCGGTGGGGAAGTCGTGGCGGAGGATGTGGTCCAGGCAGCGCTCGGCCACGGCGGCGATGGTGAGGGCCGGGTTGACCGCGGCGGTGCTGCCGGGCATCAGGGCGCCGTCCAGGCAGTAGAGGCCCCGGTAGCCGTGGAGGCGGCCGTACGGGTCGGTCGCCCGGCCCAGGACGGCGCCGCCCAGCGGGTGGGCCGTGATGGCGTACACCGCGGAGGGGTTGACCACGACGCCGCCGCCGGGGATGTGCCGCGCGGTGCGGGCGGCCAGGCGGCCCGTCTCCCGGCCGGCGGTGGCGTCGCTGCCCGGGGTCCACGCCAGCCGCGCCCGGCCGTTCGCCGCGTCGTGGTGCCAGCGGCCGAGGCGGTCGGGGAGGCCCATGCCGAGGCAGAGCATGGCGCCGGCGTCCACGGGGAGGGGGAGGGGGACGTTCTCGATCGAGGCGGTCGCGTCGGCGTTGCGGGCGATGAAGGCGGGCGGGCCGCCCTGCGGCGCTCCGGTGCCCGCGAGCAGGGTCTTGATCGTGGGCGCCTGGTCGCCGTTGGTGCCCCAGTCGCCGCCGACGTGCTCGTTGAGCCGGGGGAGGGCGCCGGTGTCGCGGGCGGTCACCAGAAGGCGCGGGGTGTGCACCGCCCCAGCGGCCATGACGAGCTTGTCGCAGGTCAGAACGGCGCGCTCCACGACCCGGCCGGCGAGGTCCAGGCGGTCGGCGCTCACGCGGAACGTCCCGTCGCGGTTCGCGGCGATCGCGGTGACGCGGTGCAGCGGCCGGACCTTCGTCCTGCCCGTCGCCTCGGCGCGGGCCAGGTAGGTGCGGTCCATGCTGGTCTTGGCGCCGCTGTCGCAGCCCGTCAGCAGGTAGTCGCCGACGCTTGCCGAGGGCTTGACCCGGCCGTCCAGCTCGGCGCGGATGACGTCGAAGTCGAAGCCGAGGTCCAGGCGCTCGACGTCCAGCCCCGCCGCCCTGGCCGCCTCCCCGAAGAGGCGGTCGGAGCGGTACCGCGTGTGGCGCAGGACGTCGTCGGGGAACGGCGTCGCGCGCATCCGGCGGCGGGCGCGGGGGTAGTAGGTGCGGTCCAGCTCGCCGTAGTCGAGCGAGCCCCCGAACACCCGGTGGAACACCTCGGGCCGGGGCTGCGGCAGCATCCCGGCGTACGACAGGGTGGTGCCGCCGACTCCCGCCGAGCAGAGGATGACCAGGGTGTCGGCGACCAGGACCTCCAGCAGGCCGGGGTACCTCGGCAGCGCGGCGGTCGCGGTCCGGATCAGCGGTGAGAGCAGCGGCAGGTGGTCGAGCGCCTGGACCGGCGGCCTGCCGTCCAGCCACAGCAGCCGGTGGTCGGGCCGGGTGAGCGAGGGGAAGGTGCCCCCGCCGGGCCTGATCGGCCACCGCCGCCCGCGCTCCAGCACCACGTTCTCGATCCCCGCCCGGGCGAACCGGAAGGCCGCGATGCTCCCGCCGACCCCCGACCCGATGATCACCACCCGGTGCCGTTCCTCGCGTACGGCCGCCGCCCGGGCCGGCGCGCCCAGCGGGGCCGTGATCAGCGCGGTCCCGGCGATCGCCGCGAACCGCCTGCGGCTCAGCCCCCCGCCCGCGCCGCCGCCCGCTCCGCCGCCCGCCGCCGCGCATGTCCCGTCGCCCGCCGCCGCACCCGTCCCGCCGCCGCCGGCCGCCGTACCCGTTCCGCCCGCGCAGTCGCCCATGCCGTCCGCCCCAATCCCGATCCCGCGGAGGCGCGCGCCGCCGTACGGGCATCGAGACGCGCCTCGGACACGGTGAGTAAACATTCGATCTCGTGTCGTCACAGCGTGGCATATCGGCGGCCCGGCGTCCCCCGGATTCCGCTACTCTCCGCGTTCGCTCCGCCCTGCCCGGGCCGCGCGGCGTACGCGGCCGTCCTGCGGCGGGGGGTCGGCCGCGGCCCTGGTCAGGCCGATGCGGGTCTCGTCGGCCATGTCCTCGGCCAGGGCCAGGGCCTGGCCGAGGGTGGTGGCGGCCTCGCGGGGCCGGCCCAGGGCGCGGAGGGTCGCGGCCAGGCCGAACAGCGACTGCCACTCCAGCAGCCGGTCGCGCAGGTCGCGGGTGGTGCGCAGGGCCTTGCCGTACAGGACGGCCGCGCGCTCGTGGTCCCCGCGACGGGCGGCGACCTCGGCGGTCACGAGGGTGACGCGGGCCTCGGGCCTGCGGATGCCCTCGGCGAGCGCGGCGGCCCAGGCCAGCGTCGCGTCGGCGAAGTCCACCCGGCCGGTGGTGACGTAGACCTCGGCGATGAGGATGAGCAGCACCGCCTCGGTCGCCCGGTCCCGGCCGGCGATGGCCAGGCGGTGGGCCTCGGCCAGCAGCTCCCGGGCCCGCTCGGCGCGCCCGGCGCGCAGCTCCGCGCGTGCCAGGCTGCCCAGGGCCAGCGCCCGCATCGTGCCTTCGAGGTACGGCAGGGCCGACTCCAGCAGCTCGCCCGCCTCACCGTGACGGCCGGTGAAGACGTGGCACGCGCCGAGCGAGGCCCGCATCAGCGCCGCGCCCGTCTCGTCGCCCGCCTCCTCGCAGGCGCGCAGCCCGATGGTCGCGGTGGCGCGCCAGTCGCCGAGGTAGCCGCGGACCTCGAACAGGCGCACGCCGGTCAGCGCCAGGTCCCAGCAGATCCGGGTCAGGCCGAGGCGGGCGCTGCCGTGCACGGCCGAGACCAGGGCCGTGCGCTCGGCGTCCAGCCACAGGAACGGTTCGGCCAGGAGCGTGGCCGCGTCCTTCGGCGGGAGCCGCCACAGATCCCCGCCGCCGTGCGCGAGGCGGAAGCCGCCGGAGTACTCCCGCAGGTAGGCGTCCTGGGCGAGGCCGAGCAGGCAGCCGTACACCCGTTCCAGCGCGGCGTGCCGCTCCGCGGGCGGGTCGGCGGCGACGAGTTCCTCGGCGAAGAGGCGGACCAGGTCGTGCAGGCGGTAACGGTCCTGGCCGGCCGCGTCGGGGCCGAGCGGCTGCACGAGCTGGGCGTACGCCAGCCGTTCGAGCAGCTCACAGGCGTGACCGAGCGGGACGTCGAGGAGGGCGGCGACGGCCCAGGGGGCGAACCCGGCGCAGGCGTCCAGCAGCCCGAGGCGGCGGAACAGCAGCCGCTCGGCCTCGCCCAGCTCCCGGTAACTGAGCGCGAAGCTGGCGCGCACGTCCAGCTCGCCCGCGCGCAGCTCGTCGAGCCGCCGCCGTTCCTCGGTCAGCCGCGCGGCCAGGGTCGCGGGGGTCCAGCCGGGCCGGGTCGCGAGCCGGGCGGCGGCGATGCGCAGCGCGAGCGGCAGCCCGTCGCACAGCTCGGCCAGCTCCGTCAGCCCCGCGGGAGCCGCCGGGCCCGCGCCCGCCGTGCCGGTGAGGCGGGCCATCAGCGCCGCGGCCTCGTCCACCGGCAGCGTGCCCAGCGCGATCGGCCGCGCGCCCTCGCCCGCCACGAGGTCGGCGAACCCGCGCCGCCCGGTCACCACGACGCAGCAGCCCCCCGACCCCGGCAGCAGCGGCCTGACCTGGGCGGCGGACTCGGCGTCGTCCAGCAGCACCAGCACCTTCCGGTTCCGCAGCATGCTCCGGTACAGCCCGGCGCGCTCCTCGAGACCCTCGGGCACCCGGGCCACGCCGAGCGCGACGAGGAAGCGTTCCAGCACGTCCTCGGGCCGCGACCGGCCCAGCAGGGCGTAGAGCTGCCCGTCGGGGAACCGCCCGGCCACCCGGTGCGCCCAGTGCACGGCCAGCCCGGTCTTCCCCACCCCGCCGACCCCGCTGATCACCGCGAGGTGCAGGGGACCCGGCCCCTCCAGACACGTGTCCAGCGCGGCCAGCTCCCGCGCCCTCCCGGTGAACGCGGACACGTCGGCCGGGAGCTGCGCCGGGCGTATCCGCGCCGACGGCGTCCCCCACTCCCCTGCGGCCCCGCGCGGATCCGGCGGTACGGCCGGCGCGGGGTCCCGCCGGACGCCGTTCCCGGACGCGGCCTGCCCGGACGCGGGGTTCCCAAGCGCGGGGTTCCCAAGCGCGATCCTCCGCGGCGCGGCGTTCCCGGGCGCGCCGGGGGCGGCGTGCCCGGCTTCCCCGGTGGCGCGGTCGTGGAGGATCGCGGTGTGCAGGTCGCGCAGCCGGCGGTCGGGCTCGATGCCCAGCTCCTCGGCCAGGACCGCGTGGCCCTCTCGGTAGACGGCCAGGGCCTCGGCCCGGCGCCCGGCGAGGTGGAGGGCGCGCATCAGCAGCTCCCGCAGCCGTTCCCGCAGCGGGTTGGCCGCGACCAGGGGCGCCAGCTCGTCGGCTGCCCGGTCACCGAGCCCCAGGTCCAGCAGGGCCTCGGCGCGGCGCTCCGCCGCCGACAGCCGCAGCTCGCCCAGCCGCGCGGCCTCGGCGCGCACCGGTTCGACGTCGGGGACGTCCGCGTACGCCGGGCCGCGCCACAGCGCCAGCGCCTCGTCCAGCAGCGCGGCCGTGCGTTCGGGGCCCCGGGCCGCCGCCGCCTCCGCGCACAGCCGCTCGAACCTGCCGGAGTCCAGCTCCCCCTGGCGTACGGTCAGCACGTAGCCGTACGCGCCCCGGGTGAGCCGGTCGCCGCCCAGCGCCTGCCGTACGTGGTGCACGTGCCAGCGGAGGGTGGAGGACCGGGGCGGCGTCGTACCCCACAGCGCCTCGGCCAGGATCTCGTCGGGCACCTCGGTGTTGGCCCTGCTCAGCAGTACGGCCAGCACGGTCCGCCGCTTCCCCGAGGACGGCTCGACCCGGCGTCCTCCCACGGTGAAGGCCAGCCTGCCCAGCACATCGAACTCCACCCGAGCTCCCGTATGTGGATGTCGCTGGCCATGCGGATACAACAGTGCCACAACCGGGACCGATCGCCCACCGACAACGGCGGGTGCCGTCAGTCGTCTTCGGCGACCACCCGGATCGTCTCCAGGGAGGGGTCGGCGGCGTCCGGCACGACCATGCCGGCCTCCACGCCGTCGCCGAGGTAGTCGAGGACGCTCTCGGTCAGGCGTTCGCCCGGCAGGGCGGCGGGGACGCCCGGCGGATACGGGGTGAGCAGCTCGGCGGTGACCCGGCCGGCGGCCTTCTGCCTGGGGACGTGCTCGACCCGGCCGAAGAAGGCGTCGCGGGGCAGCAAGGCCTGGTCCAGCCGCAGTTCGGACGGCGCGGGGATGCGCGGCCGATGGGCCGGCGGCAACTCGCCGGCGCGCCGGCGCAGATCGTGCAACGCGGACAGCAGCCGGCCCGTCGTCTCCTCGTCGTCGGCGTGGGTGATCTGTATCCCGACCCGGCGGTGATCGGAGTGTCCCACGTTGATCCGGTGCTGTTCGCGCAGCCAGTCGGCCACCTGATAGCCGCCCGTCCCCAGCGCGTCGACGTCGAGGAGCAGTTGCAGCGGGTCGGCGTCGAAGGCCAGGCCGTCGCCGCAGAGCTCCGCCCGGCCGTACACCCGCAGTCCGTCGATCTCCCCGATGCGAGCGCGCAGGGTCGCGGCCAGGTCCAGCGCCCGGTCGAACAGCGCGCGGCCGTGCTCGGCCATCTGGCGGCGCCAGCCGTCCAGCGCCGCGTAGATCAGCACGGACGGGCTGGTGGTGCTGAACAGGTCGGCGCGCTGCTTGAGCAGTTCGGGTGCGATGCGGTCGCCCCGGAGATGGAAGACCGAGCTCTGCTCCAGGCCGGAGCCCATCTTGTGGATGCTGGTGACGCACACGTCCGCGCCCGCGTCCATGGCCCAGGTCGGCAGGCCGGGGTGGAAGGGCAGGTGGGCGCCCCAGGCCTCGTCCACGATCAGCGGCTTGCCGCGTTCGTGGCAGACGTCGGCGAGCGCCGCGAGGTCGGCGCAGGTGCCGTACGGCGTGGGGGTGACGACGAGGACGCCCCGCGCGTCGGGGTTCGCGTCGAGGGCCCGGGCGAACGCCTCGGGGGCGGGCGCGTGGGCCAGGTGCAGGCGTTCGTCCCACTGCGGATCCACCCACACCGGGCTGATCCCGGCGAGGATCAGGCCCGCCACGACCGACTTGTGGGCATCCCTGCCGATCACCAGCTTCTCGTGCGGTCCGGCCACGGACAGCATGGCCGCCTTGACCGACAGGGAACTGCCGCAGGTGGAGAAGAACGTGTGATCGGCGCCGACCGCGTCGGCCATGAGCCGCTCGGCCCGCTCCAGCACGCCGCCGGAGGAGGTGCGGTCGTCGAGGCCGCTCACCGCGAGGACGTCGGAGCGGAAGACGTCCGCGCCCAGCACGGCGCTGACGCGGGGATCGACGCCGCGGGCCTGCTTGTGGCCCGGCGGGGTGAACGGCATCTGGCCGCTGTCGTGGTACGCCTTGAGTGCTTCCAGGATCGGTGCAGCCGAATGGTCCATTTGCCGCCTTTGCCCCACTGTTCCGACTGGAAACACGGGCCCCACCGGCCACACCGGCCCCTTCCCTCTCTCATGGGCGCGACGCGCGTACGGCGACCGGGCCCCGCTCGCCGGGAGATCGCCTCGGCCGGGCGCGCCGCCGTACGGCGTGGGCGCCGGCGCCGGGTCGGCCCGTGCGGTATCGGCCGGGCGCCGGGTCGGCGGCGCCGCGTCGGCCGGGCGCCCGGCCGGCGGCGCCGGGTCAGCCGATCCCGTGGAGGAGGGTGCGGACGACGAGGGCGGCGCGGGCGTCGAGGTCGGCGGGCTCGGCGGACTCCAGGGCCTGGTAGAGGAGGGCGTAGTAGACCTGGCGGGCCCAGGTGACGTCCACGTCGGGGCGGATCAGGCCGGCCCGCTGGACCTTGGCGAGGAGCGTGTCGCAGCGGTGGACGATCTCCTCCTGGGCCCGCGCGGCGGGGGAGCCCTCGGGAGCGGGGCGGGTCAGGGCGAAGCGCCAGCCGAGCTTGACCGCGAGCACGTTCGCGGTGATCTGGTGGAGGGCCACCTCGGGCGGCGCGGTCTCGGGCCGGCCGGCCTCGATGGCCTCCCGCACCTGGCCCAGCGCGGCCAGCGTCATGGCCTCCAGCAGCGCTTCCCGGCTGGCGAAGCGCCGGTGGATCGTGGTGCGGTTGACCCCCGCCTCCTCGGCGATCCGCTCCATGGACGCGGCGGGGTCCTGGGCGAGGACGCGCTCGGCGGCCTCCAGGATCGCGCGCACGGTGCGCTCGGCGTCGGCCCGCAGCGGTCGTCCCACCTTCGTCGTCACGGCATCTCCTTCTCTGTCCCCGTAGATGCTACATCCAGTCGCCCTTCTCACGATTATTCGCAACAAGACTGTTGCGGTTAGCGAAATTAGTGCTACTTTCGTGGTGCCGAACGAGCGATGAGTGAGGGGTTGTCATGGATCTGCGACTCAACGGGAAGACCGTCCTGATCACCGGTGCGAGCCGGGGCATCGGCCTGGCGGTGGCGCGGCGGCTGGCCGCCGAGGGGATGCGCGTGGCGGGAGCCGCCCGCACGATCACCCCGGAACTGGAGGAGGTCGCGGACGTCGCCATCGCGGCCGACCTGGCGACCCCGGACGGGGCCCGGGCACTCGTGGACGCGGCGCTGGCCGCACTGGGCGGCATCGACGTGCTGGTCAACAACGTGGGCGGCGGCGACGTCGGCGCCGAGGCGATCGGCGGCTTCCTCTCGGTGAGCGACGAGGTGTGGGAGGGGTCCTTCGCGGTGAACTTCTTCAGCGCCGTCCGGGTGGCCCGCGCGGCCCTGCCCGGCCTCGTCGAACGGCGCGGCGCGATCGTCAACGTCTCCTCCAACGCCGCCCGCCTCCCGCACGCGGGCCCGGTCCACTACACGACGGCCAAGTCCGCCCTCACCGCGCTGGGCAAGGCCCTCGCCGAGGAGTTCGGCCCGCAGGGCGTGCGCGTGAACACCGTCTCCCCGGGCCCCGTCCGCACCGCCATGTGGGAGTCGGAGGACGGCTACGGCGCCGAGCTGTCCCGCGCCATGAACGTCCCGCGCGAGCACCTGGTGGCCGGCCTCCCCGCGTCGATGGGCATGCTGACCGGCCGCCTCGTCGAGCCCGACGAGGTCGCCGGCCTCGTCGCCGTCCTGGCCTCCCCGGTGTCCGCCAGCGTCGTCGGCGCCGACTACGTCGTGGACGGCGGGGCCATCAAGACCGCCTGAGGCCGTACGGCTCCCGCCCGCCGGGCCGTACCCCGGCGCGGGCCGGCGGCCGGGAGCGGGCGGGGGTCAGCGGCCGGGAGCGGGCGGGGGGCCGCCGGGCGGCCGGGGGCCCGGGACGTGCCACGTCTCGCCGGTGGCGAGCGGTACGTCCCCCGAGCACAGCCGCACGACCGCGTCGGCGACCGCCTCCGCGCCGCCGTACGGCCCCGCGGCCACGGTGTTGACCAGGACGGCGGAGGCGGCGGGGTCCCGCGCGGCGGCGCGCGTCAGCGCGATCACGGGGGCGTGCGGGCCGGTGCTCAGGTTGACGACGCGGCCGCCGGGGCGCAGCGCGGGGATCTGGTACGTCATGGCCAGGGACGTCTCCCGCGCCGGGGCGTGGTTGACCGCCGCGTCGAGCCGGCCGAAGGCCCCGAGCGTCTGCTCGACCAGCCGCCGCAGCGACGCCGGGCCCGTGGCGTCCATCGGGACCGTGACCGCGTGGCCCCCGGCCGCGTTGATGGCGGCGGCCAGCGCGGCCAGGGCCCGGCCGTCGCGGGCGGCGAGGACCAGGCTGGCCCCGGCCGCGCCCAGCGCGCGCGACACCGCCGCCCCCAGGCCGGGACCGGCCCCGGTGACGATGGCGATGCGGCCGAGCAGCGCTGCGCGCGTCATGGGAGTCCGTCCTCGATCTCTTTCGCGGGCTTCCGGTGACGCGGCCCACGCTAGGAGAGGCGGGTTCCCGGCCGTATCGGCGAAATCGCCGGTCTCGGGGGGTTTTGAGGATTTTGTCGGAAGTCGCCGAGGGTTCCTATGCTCGACCCGTGCTGGGAAGAGACGGCGAGACCGAGCTGCTCGAATCGGTGCTGCGGAACGCCGTCGAGGGGCGCGGCGGCGGGGTGCTGCTGCAGGGGGAGCCGGGGATCGGCAAGACCGCCCTGCTGTCCCACGTGGAGGAGCGGGCCGGCGCCTTCCAGGTGCTGCGCGCCGTCGGCGTCGCGCCGGAGTCCGACCTCGCCTACGCGACGTTGCACCAGCTCCTCCTGCCCGCGCTCGACCGGATCGACGATCTGCCCGGCCCGCAGGCGCGCGCCCTGCGCATCCTGTTCGGGCGCGCGGACGGGGCCCCGCCCGACCCGTTCCTGGTGGCGCTGTCCACCCTGTCGCTGCTGTCCCTGCTGGCCGCCGAGCGGCCGGTGCTGTGCGTCCTCGACGACGCGCACTGGGCGGACCGGCCCACGCTGAAGACGCTGGCGTTCGTCGCCCGCCGCCTGGCCGACGAGCCGGTCGCGCTGGCGCTGGCGGCGCGGGCCGACGAGGGCCACGCCGCGGACCTGCCCGACCTGCGCCGCGTCCCGCTCATGGGCCTGGACAGGGACGCGGCCGAGGCGCTGATCGCCGAACGCCTCGGCGGGCGGCGCCCCGCCGACGCCGAACGGGACCGGCTGCTGGCCGCCACCGGCGGGAATCCGCTGGCCCTGATCGAGCTGGCCGGCCGGGAACTGCCGCCGGAGGGCACTCCGGAGCCGCCGGCGATGACCGACGAACTACAGCGGTCGTTCCTGGCCAAGGTCCACGCGCGGCACGCCGGATCGCTGCCGCTGCTCCAACTGATCGCCGCGAACGGCTCGGGCGGCGTCGACGTCATCGAGCGGGCGGCCGCCTCGCTGCGGGTGGACACCGGCCCGCTGCACCGCGCCGAGCTGGACGAACTCCTCACCCACGACGGGGCCAGGCTGGTGTTCCGGCACCCCCTGATCCGGTCCGCGCTCTACCACAGCGTCACGGCCGAGCGCCGCGCCGCGATCCACCGCGCCCTCGCCGGCGCCTTCGACGACCCTTCCGACCAGCACCGCCGCGCCTGGCACCTCGGGCAGGCCGCCACGGGACCCGACGAGCGGGCCGCCGAGGAGCTCGAACGCTCGGCCGAGCAGGCCGCGCTGCGCGGCGGCCCGGCCGCGGCCATGGCCGCGCTGTCCAGGGCGGCCGAGCTCACCGCGGACGGCCCCCGCCGGGGCCGCCGGCTGTGGACGGCCGCGCACGCCGCCGCCCACGGCGGGTTCACCGCGACGGCCGTGGACCTGCTCGACCGCGCCGAGCGCGAGCCCCGCCTGGCCGAGGAGGACCGCATCGCCCTGGCGGTGATGCGCGCCGTCGTGGCCGTGTTCGCCGGCTCGCCCGGGGAGGCGCTGGAGTTCATCGCGCCGTGGGTTCCGCGCGCCCTGCGGCTCGACCGGCGCCGCTTCACCCCCACCATCGCGATGTACGGCGACCTCGGCACCCGCGCCAACCGGCCCGAGGTGTGGTCGGATCTCGCCGCCTGGCTGGAGGAGGCCCCGCTCGCGGCCGACGATCCGGGCGACGCGGTGCTGCTGCTCCTGCGCGACGCCTGCCGCGCCCGCGCCGGGGTGGCCCCCGCTCAGGCCGTACGGCACGGCGCGGCGCTGGAGTCGCTCACGGACCCGATCACGATGACCCTGGCCGGGGCCGTCGCCAGGGGGCTCGGCGACCACGAGCTGAGCCGGCGGCTGTACCGCGCCGCCGAGCGGATCGCGCGCGGCGGCGGGTCGCTCGGCGCGCTGGCGTGGAACCTGGAGTACCAGGCCGCCGACGAGATCGGGCGGGGCAGGCTCGGGCTCGCCGAGGCGTGCGCCGAGGAGGGCTACCAGTTCGCCGTGGAGGTCGGCCAGCTCAGCACGGCCTGCCGCAACCGGGGCCTGCTGGCGCTGTGCGCGGCCGTCCGGGGCCGCCCCGGCGCGGGCGAGCTGGCCGCCGGGGTGCTGGCCGAGGCCGGCGAGCGCGGGCTGCCCGACGCGACGACCTACGCGCGGCGGGCGCTGGGCCTGGCCGAGCTGGGCGCCGGCCGGTACGGCGAGGCCGTGCGGCACTTCGAGGCGGCCGGCGAGTGGGACACCGACGAGCCCGCGAGCCTGGTCATGGGAGTCGTCCCCGACCTGGTCGAAGCCCTGGTCCGCGTCGGCGAGCACGAACGCGCGGCCGCCGCCACCGCCCGCTACGTCCGGTGGGCCCGGCACACCGTCTCACCCGAGCTGGGCGCGCTCGCGGCGCGCTGCCGGGCGCTGGTCGCCGGCGACGGCGACGCCGACGCCCTCTTCGCGGAGAGCCTGCGGCTGCACGCCGCGGCCGACGCCCCGCTGGAGCACGCCAGGACCGAACTGCTGCTCGGCGAGCGGCTGCGGCGGGACCGCAGGCGTTCGCCGGCCCGGCGGCACCTGCGCGGCGCGGCCGAGACCTTCCACCGCATCGGCGCGCTCCCCTTCGCGGACCGCGCGCTGGGCGAGCTGCGCGCCACCGGGGAGTCGGCGGGGGCCCCGGAGACCGGGGTGCTGAGCACGCTCACCCCGCAGGAGCTGCGCATCGCGCTGGCCGTCGGGCAGGGGCTGACCAACCGCGAGATCGCCGCCCAGCTCTTCCTCAGCCCGCGGACCGTGGACTACCACCTGCGCAAGGTCTTCCAGAAGGCCGCCATCACCTCGCGGGCCGAGCTCATGCGCCTGGTCCTCGCCGAACGCCCCGCCTGAGACCCCGCCCACCTGAGACCCGCCCGCGTGAGACCCGCCCGCCTGAGACCCGCCCGCCTGGCGCTTCGCCGCGTTCGCCGCCCTGAGCGGCGAGACCGGCGAGTTCACTGATTCGGCGGTCCGCCGGTCCTTCCTAGCGTTGTCGGCGTCAGCCACCCCACCTCGGCGAAGGACGCTCTCATGTCATCCCCGGATATCGCCGCCGGCCAGCGCGCCGGTCTCCGGCAGTGGGCAGGCCTGGCGGTGCTGGTCCTGCCCGCCATGTTGCTGTTCATGATGCTCACGGTCCTGTTCCTGGCCATCCCCCAACTGGCCGCGGAGCTGCGGCCGACCAGCACCCAGACGTTGTGGATCATCGACATCTACGGCTTCCTGATGGCCGGCCTGCTCGTCACCATGGGCACGCTCGGGGACAGGATCGGCCATCGCCGCCTGCTCATCGCGGGAGCGGCCGTCTTCGCCGCCGTGTCGGTGGTCGCGGCGTTCACCTCCGACCCGGTCCTGATGATCGTCTGGCGCGCCGTGCTCGGCGTCGCCGCCGCCACCCAGATGCCCGCCACCCTCGGACTGATCTTCTCCACGTTCGCCGACCCGCGGCAGCGCGGCATCGCGGTCGGCGTCTGGTCGGGCGCCATCTCCGTCGGCACCGGCCTCGGCCCGGTCATCGGCGGCGCGCTGCTGGAGGCGTTCTCCTGGCGCGCGGCCTTCCTGATCGCGGTGCCCGTCATGGTCGTCGTGGCGATCGGCGCCCCGCTGCTGCTGCCCAACCCCCGCAACCCCGCCGCCGGTCGCGTGGACGTGTTCAGCGTGCTGCTGTCGCTGGCCACGCTGCTGCCGATCGTCTACGGCGTCAAGGAGCTCGCCCGCCCGGACTCGCTGCTCCCGGCCCTGGCCGGCATCGTGGCCGGTCTGGTGTTCGGCGCGTGGTTCGTGCTGCGGCAACTGCGCCTGCCCGAGCCGCTGCTGGACGTCCGGCTGTTCGCCAACCGCACGGTCAGCGGCGCGCTCGGCGTCTTCCTGCTGGCGGCGACCGCGCTCGGCGGGGTGTACCTGCTCTTCACGCAGTACCTGCAGCTCGTCGAGGGGCTCTCCCCGCTCAAGGCCGGGCTGTGGGTGCTGCCAGGGGCCGCCCTGCTGGTGGTCGTCTCCACCCTCTCGCCCGCGCTCGTACGGCGCGTGCGCCCCGGTCACCTGATCGCGGCCGGGCTGGCCGTACAGGTGATCGGGTACCTGATGCTCACCCAGGTCGACGCCGCCGGCGGGCTGCCGCTGCTGGTCGCGGGCTTCATGGTGCTCTACCCGGCCGTCGCGCCGTCGATGGCGCTGACCACGAACCTGGTCGTCGGCTCGGTGCCGCCGCAGAAGGCGGGCGCGGCCTCCGGGCTGGCCACCACCTGCAGCGACCTGGGCATCTCGCTCGGCATCGCCGTCATCGGCAGCATCGCCGCCGCCGTCTACCGCGCCCAGGCCGCGACCGGGATCCCCGACGGGCTGCCGCCGGGGGCCGCCGCGGCCGGCCGCGAGAGCCTGGACGGCGCGGTCTCGGCCGCGCGGGGCCTGTCGCCCGACGTGGCCGGCTCCCTGCTCGCCCCGGCCCGGGAGGCCTTCACCGGCGGGCTGAACATCGCCGCCGTCACCGCCGCGGTCATCGCCCTCGCGGCGGTGGTCCTGGCGGTCGCCACCCTCCGCCACGTCCCGGCGACCGGCCGAGCCCCCGGGTCCGGCCCGTCCGCCGGCTGACGGAGCCTCCACCCGGCCGGGGCCGCGGCCCACGCCCGCCGCCCCGGCCGGGTCCAGGACGCCCAGCGCGGGTGTTCCTCGCGGCCGGGTCGGCCTGTCCTCCGGCGTCAGGTCCGGCCCCCGGCGAGGGCCACGTCCGCCTCGGCTTCGCCACCGCGCCCGCCCGACCGGCCGAGGCCCTCGCCCGGATGGCGCTCACTCCCCGGCCCCGCGTCAGGCGCGGAGGGCCCGGCGCCGCCTGCGGCGCTCGCTCAGCCGTACGGCGGCGAAGACCGCCACGGCCAGGGCGACCAGGGCTGTGACGACGTTGGTGCCCAGGCCGACATAGGTCTCCACCAGCGACCAGTTCTCGCCCAGCGTCCATCCGGCCAGCACGAAGACGGTGTTCCAGAGGAGGCTCCCGGCCGTGGTCAGGAGCGTGAAGGCGCCCAGCGGCATGCGCTCCACCCCGGCCGGCACCGAGATCAGGCTGCGGAAGATCGGGATCATCCGGCCGAAGAACACCGTCTTGCGCCCGTGCCTGAGGAACCACGCCTCGGTCTTCTCGATGTCGGAGACCTTGAGCAGCGGGAGGCGGGCGGCCAGGGCCAGCGTGCGCTCGCGGCCGAGCAGCGCGCCCACCCAGTACAGCGCCAGCGCCCCGATCACCGAGCCGGCGGTGGTCCACGCCAGCGCCGCGAGCAGGCTCATCTCGCCCCGGGAGGCCGTGAAGCCGGCCAGCGGCAGGATCACCTCGCTGGGGAGCGGCGGGAAGAGGTTCTCCAGCGCGATCGCGATCCCGGCCCCGGGCGCCCCGAGTGTTTCCATCAGGCGAATCAGCCATTCCGTCATGCCCCCGAGACTAGGAACGACCAGGTCGCGTCCACCATGAGGAGCACGGCCGTCCCAGCCTGCGGAAAACCACAGCCCCGGGGCGTACGGCGGGCCGCCGTCACGGGCCCGGGACGGCGGGACCGGGCCGGGGGCGAGGCGGTGGGCTGGGGCTAGGGTCGGGGTCTGATCGTTCAGGAGGACTCGTGCGCATCGGATTCGCCGGCCTGGCCACCAGCCACCCCTTCAGCGACGCCCGCACCCTCGCGCGGCACGGCGAGCTGGTCGTGTGGGAGGAGGACGCCGAGCGGCTCGCCCGGTTCACCGCCGAGCATCCGGGGGCCGTGGTGGCGCCCACGCTCGGTGGCCTCATCGACGCCCGCCCGGACGGCGTCGTGCTCACCGTCCCCACGCCGCGGGTCGCCGCGGCGCTGGCGCCGGTGCTCGACGCGGGGGTCCCGGTGTTCGTCAACAAGCCGGCCGCCGCCACCCGCGAGCAGCTCACGGCGCTCGACGCGCTGGTGGCGCCGGCCGCCCACCGGGTGCTGTCCACCTCCGTGCTCAGGTTCGCGCCCGCGTTCGCCGGCCGCGCGGTGGACCCGGCCGAGGTGCTGGCGGTCCGCGCGACCGTACGGCACGACGTGGGGCTGTGGGCGACCGGCTACAACCCCTGGCAGGACACCCCGGGCGAGGGCGGCGGCACGATGGTGACGATGGGCATCCACGGGGTGGAGCTGCTGGTCGCGCTGCTCGGCCCCGGCGTGCGGCTGTCCGGCGCGGCGGGTTCGGTCCGCCGGCACGCCGGGCTGCGCTCGGAGGACACCGGGGTGATGGCGCTGCGCTGGGACGGCGGGATCACGGGGACGGTGGAGATCCTGGGCGTCACGGCCGAGGAGTCCTACACGGTCGCCGTGCACACCCGCGAGGCGACCGAGACGATCGTCATCGAGGCCGGCGCCGACCCGCTGAAGGGGCTCGGGTACGAGGGCACGGTCGAGGCGTTCCTCGCCATGGTCGGCGGCGCCCCCAGTCCGGTCCCCTGGGAGCAGACCCGCGCGATCCTCGACGTCCTCGTCACCGCCCGCGAGGCCGTGCCCACCGCCTGACGCCACGTCCGCCCGTCCCTCCCGCCGCGCGATCGCGGGGGCGGCTCCGCCGTGCCCATTGACATCCGAACCATGGCAAAGTTACGGTCTGGACCGTAAATGAGCGGACGGAGGGCATCGGGGTGCGGACGGAAGCGGAACTGGAGGAGCGCCTGGCGCGGCCGAGCGCCGGCCTCGTCGAGGACATGGCCAAGCTCGACGGCGACATTCTCGTCCTCGGCGCGGGCGGCAAGCTCGGCCCGAGCCTGGTACGGCTGGCGCTGAACGCCTCCGGGGGATCGCGGCGGGTGATCGCGGTCTCGCGGTTCTCCGAGCCCGGCCTCGCCCAGGCCCTGGAGCGCGACGGCGCGACCGTGATCGCCGCCGACGTCGCCGACGACGACGCCCTGCGCGCCCTGCCCGACGCCGCGAACGTGGTGTTCCTCGTCGGCGCCAAGTTCGGCACCCAGGGCCGCGAGCACGCCACCTGGTTCACCAACTCCTACCTGCCCGGGCGGGTCGCCGACCGGTTCCGCGGCAGCAGGATCGCCGCGCTGTCCACCGGCAACGTCTACCCGCTCGTCCCGGTGACGAGCGGCGGCTGCGCCGAGGACCACCCCACCGGCCCCGTCGGCGAGTACGCGATGAGCTGCCTGGGCCGCGAGCGCGTGATGAGCCACTTCGCCGAGACGCACGGCACGCCGCTGGCGCTCGTCCGGCTCAACTACGCCGTCGAGCTGCGCTACGGCGTGCTCGTGGACCTGGCCCAGAAGATCCTGGCCGACGAGCCGATCGACCTCACGACCGGCCAGGTCAACGTCGTCTGGCAGGGCTACGCTAACGAGGTCACCCTCCGCGCGCTGCCGCTCGCGGGCGTCCCGCCGTACGTGCTCAACGTCACCGGGCCCGAGCTGATCTCGGTACGGCAGGCCGCGGAGGCGCTCGGGGCGGCCCTGGGGCGGGAGCCCCGGTTCACCGGCGAGGAGGCCCCGACGGCGCTGCTGTCCAACGCCTCCCGCTGCCACCGGCTCTTCGGCTACCCCGAGATCACGCCCGCCGAGATGATCGAGCACACCGCCCGCTGGGTGGCGGGCGGCGGGCACCTGCTCGGCAAGCCGACCAAGTTCGAGCGGCGCGACGGCCGGTTCTGACGGACCCGCGCGAAGTCCGACCAATCCGACCTGTCCACTTGGGGGGATGTCACGTGCTCAGAACCGTGCCCGGGGAGCAGACCTCGGTCCGCGACCTGTTCCGGCGGGGCCTGGTGATCCCCGCGCATCCGCTGGCGCTCACCGAGGAGCGCCGGCTCGACGAACGGCGGCAGCGCGCGCTGACCCGCTACTACGTCGAGGCGGGCGCGGGCGGCCTGGCGGTGGGGGTGCACACGACCCAGTTCGCCATCCACGGCACCGGGATGCTGCCGCCGGTCCTGGAGCTGGCGGCCGAGACCGCGCGCGGGTACGACCGGGAGGTCGTGCTCGTCGCCGGCGCCACCGGGCCCACGGAGCAGGCGGTGGCCGAGGCCGAGCTGGCCGCGTCGCTGGGCTACCACATGGTGCTGCTCAGCCCGTTCCGCGAGCTCGACGAGGACGCCCACGTCGAGCGGGCGCGCGCGGTGGGCGAGGTGCTGCCGGTCATCGGCTTCTACCTCCAGCCCGCCGTCGGCGGCCGCATCCTGTCCCGGGACTTCTGGACCCGGCTGGCGGAGATCGAGTCCGTCATCGGGATCAAGGTCGCGCCGTTCGACCGCTACGGGACCCTGGACGTGCTGCACGGCGTCTGCCGGGCCGGGCGGGAGAACGACCTGGCCCTCTACACCGGCAACGACGACCACATCCTCGCCGACCTCATCACCCCGCACCGGGTCGTGGTGGACGGGCGCGAGGTCGAGGTGGAGTTCGTCGGCGGGCTGCTCGGCCAGTGGGCCGTGTGGGTACGGCGGGCCGTGGAGCTCCTGGAGGACGCGCGGCGCGCGCGCGGCGGCGACGACGAGGCGGTGCGCCGCCTCCTCACGCTCGACGGCCACCTCACCGACGCCAACGCGGCCATCTTCGACGCGGCGCACGGCTTCCACGGCTGCATCCCCGGCATCCACGAGATCCTCCGCCGCCAGGGCCTGCTCGCCGGCCGCTGGTGCCTCGACCCGGCCGAGGAGCTCTCCCCCGGCCAGCTCGCCGAGATCGACCGCGTCTGGGCGGCCTACCCCTGGCTCCGCGACGACGACTTCGTCGCCGAGCACCTCGCCCGCTGGCTCTCCTGACCCCGCCGATCTCCGTCGCGGCGCCCCTTCCCCCCGCGAGCCGTCCCGGCGCCCCCGGGGGCTCGCGGCCGCGCGGGCCGTACGAGACGAGGAACCCAGGAAACAGGATGAGGAAGAGCGAGACGGGCCTCCGCGGGACGACCCCGCGGACGCCGCGGGTCTCACAGGGTCAGGCGGTAGAGGGTGAGCGGGCGGCCGCTGCTGCCGCTGGTGAGGTTGCCGGTGCGCTCGGCCAGGCCGGCGAGCTCCAGGCGGTGGAGCATGCGGCGGGCGGTGCGCTGCTGCACGGCGAGGCGTTCGGCGATCTCGCGGGTGGTCAGCGGCTCGCCGGCGGCGGCCTCGCGGGCCTCCAGGAGCTTCTCCAGGGTCGCCACGGACAGGCCGACGCGGCGGGCGATCACGGCGAGGTTCTGCTCGCCGGGCGTCGCGGCGGCCACCGACTCCAGCACGATGTCGGTGTCGGCGCGGAGCGAGAGCACCGCGGCGACGTCGCCGATGCGGCGCGCCCGGGCGAGCGCGCGGCGCGCCAGGCTCTCGGCCTCGGCGGCGCTCCGGCCGAGGCCGAACCCCACCCGGACGACCCGGTTGTGCGCGGCCAGCCGGGCCAGCATGGGCAGCCCGGAGAAGCCGCCGGTCGCGTCGTGCAGCGGCCCGCGCGTGGTCACGAGCAGGTGCGTCCCGCCGCGGAAGGCGGCGACCGTGCCGCCGAGCGCGGTGGCCTCGCGGAGCAGCCCCTCCTGGTTCTCGACCTCGACGAGGCCGAGCGCGATCTGGGCGTCCTCCTGCGCCTGCCCCTCGGCGGTCAGCAGGAGCTGGCGCAGCGCGACCCGCACCGAGTGCACGGACGGCGCCAGGCGCAGGACGTGCATGTCGTCGCGCAGTTCCTCGTAGACCGAGCTGAGGCAGGTGATCACCGGATGCCTGGCCCCGCGCCGGTGGAAGGCGGCCGCCTTCATGGAGGTCATCTCCGGCCGGTAGGGCAGGACGCGCAGGTCCTCGGTGGGCAGTCCGGCCTCGGCGAAGGTGGCGGTGACGTCGGCGGCCGGGAGGGTGTCGATCGACAGCCGGGTGACGTCCTGGCCCTCCCGCTGGAGCCGTACGAGCGCGCTGAGCAGGGTCGCCCCCGTGTAGTCCACGAACGCCGCGGGCCGGGTCAGCACGTCGGCGCCCCGGGCCAGCATGTAGGGGACGATGCCGGTGAACAGCCAGCCCTCGACCGACGGCGAGTGCGCCTCCACGATCGCCGGGGCCTGCGACTCGTGGTCGTAGTCGAGCCGCAGCGCGCTGACCCCGGGCTGCTCCTCGCAGGTGGCGGCCACGTCGTCAACCAGATCGTGAGGCCCGACGACCCCGATGACGATTCCCACCGACATCTCCCTGTTCCGTATTACGGTCGAGACCGCAATCCTATCTCGCGAGGTGCCGCATGAGTCCGCACTTTCCCAGCATGGCCGAGCCCGGAGGGCGCACCCTCGGCGACGAGGAGGTGGCCGCCGCCGAACGGGTCATCCGCTCGGGCATGCTCAGCGCCGTCTGGGGGACCGAGGCGCGGGCGCTCGAACGCGAGATGGCCGAGCTGTACGGCCGGCGCCACGCCATCGCCTGCAGCTCCGGCACCGCGGCCCTCCACCTGGCGGTGGTCGCCGCGGCCCCGGATCCGGGTGACGAGATCATCACCACGCCGATCACGGACTTCGGGACCGTGGCCCCCATACTGGCGCAGAACGCCGTCCCTGTCTTCGCCGACGTGGACCCGGAGACGGGCAATCTCGACCCCGCCGCCGTCGCCCGTCTGATCGGGCCGCGCACCCGCGCGATCATGGCCGTCCACCTGTTCGGCGCGCCCGCCCCGGTGGACGAGCTGCGCGCGCTGGCCGACGAGCACGGCCTGGTCCTGCTGGAGGACTGCGCCCAGGCCTGGCTCACCGAGCTCCCGCCGCTCCCGCCGCGCCCGGCCACCCCGCTCGCCGCCGTCCCGCGCCCGGCCGCCCCGCTCGCCGCCGCCCCGCCGGGGGACGCGGGAGTACGGCTGGCCGGCACGGCGGGGGCCGTCGGCTGCTTCAGCCTCCAGCAGTGGAAGCACGTGACCTGCGGCGACGGCGGGCTCGTCATCACCGACGACGACGCGCTCGCCCGGACCATGCGGCTGTTCTCCGACAAGGGCTGGGACCGAGCCGCCGGCCGGTCGCACGCGAGCTTCGGCCTGAACTACCGCATGACCGAGTTGCAGGCCGCCGTCGCCCGCGCCCAGCTCGCGAAGCTGCCCGGCGTCGTCGAGGCCCGCCGCCGCACCGCCGTACGGCTCCTGGAAGAGCTCGGCGGGCTCGACGGGGTACGGCTGCCGCGGCCTGAAGGGCACGCCTGGTGGCTGTTCCCGCTGGTCCTGCCCGGCGGAGGCGCGCGGGAGATGGCGGCGGCGCTCGCGGGGGAGGGGATCCCGGCGCGGGCGGGCTACCTGGAACAGCCCCTCAACCGGGCGCCGGTGTGGTCGGGGCCGGTCTACGGGACGTCGCGGTTCCCCCTCGACGGGGCGGACGCCGGCCGCGGGCCCACCGCGGCGTGCCCGGAGGCCGAGCGGCTGGTCGCCGACACGCTGCTGGTCATCGACTGGAACGAGAACTACACCGACGCGCACGTGACCGCCGTCGCGGACGCCATCAGGAAGTATCGGCCCCGTCCGTAGTTACGGTCCTATTTCAGGGATTGACGGGCTGTACCCCCACCACGCTAGGTTTCGGTCGGGACCGGTATTACTGCAAGGGAAAGGATGGCGCCGATGAGGAAGCTAGCGGCAGCCGGCCTCGCGGCCGCCCTGGGAGTCGTGCTCGCCGGGTGCGGATCCGGTGGTTCGGACTCCGGGCCGGGCAAGAGCACCGTGACGATGTGGATGTACCCGGTCATCGGCGACCAGGCCAAGAGCCAGGCGTTCTGGGCGAAGGTCGAGAAGGACTACGAGGCGAAGAACGCCGGCGTGGACGTCAAGATCGACATTCAGCCCTGGGAGAGCCGGCAGGAGAAGGTCACCACGGCGCTGGCCGCCAAGAAGGGCTTCGACCTGGCGGTGCTCGGCCCCGACCAGATCCCGCAGTTCGCCCAGCAGGGCACGATCGAGGCCCTGGACGACGTGGTCGCCCCGGCCAAGGCCTCCTTCCTGTCCGGCGCGCTCACCGCGCTCACCGTGGACGGCAAGCTCTACGGCGTCCCGATCTACCAGACGATCACCGCGCCGCTGTACAACAAGAAGCTCTTCGCGGAGGCGGGCGTCACCGAGATCCCCGACACGCTCGCCGAGCTCAAGGAGGCCGCGCCCAAGCTGGCCGCCAAGAAGATCGCCGTCCTGGACTACCCCGGCAACCCCAAGGTCAGCCTCAACCAGAGCTTCTACCCGCTGCTGTGGGCCAACGGCGGCACGGTCTTCGCGCCCGACGGCAAGAGCGTGGCGTTCAACGGCCCCGAAGGCGTGGCGACCCTGCAGTTCCTGCTCGACCTCAAGAAGGCCGGCGGCCTGCCCGAGAACACCGCGAGCAAGGGCAACGAGATCGAGGGCGGCGCCCTCGCGGGCGGCAAGAGCGCCATGTACCACGCGGCGACCGCCCTCCAGGCCCCCCAGCTCGGCGCGGCGATCGGCGCCGAGAACGTCGGCGTCGGACTGCCGCTGGAGGGCACGAAGCGGGTCGCGTTCGGCATCGCCGGCGGCCTGGTGCTGGCCAAGCACTCCGAGAACAAGGACGCCGCCAAGAAGTTCGCGGCGTACGTGGCCTCCCCGGAGGTCGCCGCCGCCCTGGCCAAGGAGTCCGGCTTCTACCCCGCGCGCACCGACGCGCGGATCGAGGGGCAGGACGAGGTGTCCAAGCAGTTCGCCAAGGCCCTGGAGTTCGCCTTCCACGGCGACACCCACCCCAAGGCCCGCCAGGTCATGGCCGTGCTCGCCACGCAGATCCAGGCGGCGCTGGTCGGCGAGAAGGACGCCAAGCAGGCCCTCGACGCGGCCGCCAAGGAGGCGAACGCGCTGCTGGGCGGGGCCTGATCAGGACCGGTCCCGGCCTCCCCGCTACGGTGCGGGGAGGCCGCGCCCCGCCCGGGCGGAAGGGCACGCCCCGCCTCAGCGGAGGGGCACGCCCCGCCCGGGTGCGAGGGCGCGCCGCACGTGCGCCGGAGGGCGTGTTCGGAAAGGTGTGAACCCGTGCGTCAACGCTTGCGGGACCCGATCACGGGCCTGCTGTTCGTCCTGCCGATGCTCGTGCTCTTCCTGATCTTCCGGATCTTCCCCACGCTCGGGGCGGCGGGCATGAGCCTGACCGACTGGAAGATCAGCGGTGAGTGGAGCTTCGTCGGCGCGGACAACTACGCCCGGCTGCTGGACGACCCCAACTTCCTGGCCAGCCTGCGCGTCACGCTGGTCTACGTGGCGGTCTACGTCCCGCTCGTCGTGCTCGCGGCGCTCGGCACCGCGCTGCTGCTCAACGCGGTCGTGTTCATGCGCGGGCTGTTCCGCGGCATGCTCTTCCTCCCCTACGTGACGAGCTTCGTGCTCGCCGGGGTCGTCTGGAAGTGGATCTACGAGTACAACGGCCTGCTCAACGGGCTGCTGGCCAAGGCGGACGTCGCCCCCGTGAAGTTCCTCGAAGAGTCGTCGCTCGTGCTGCCGGCGCTGGCGCTCGTCTCGGCCTGGAAGGGGTTCGGCTACTCGATGCTGATCCTGCTGGCCGGCCTCAAGTCCATCCCCGGCTCCTACCTGGAGGCGGCCCGCGTCGACGGCGCGAACGCCTGGCAGCGGTTCCGGCGGATCGTGCTGCCGCTGCTCAGGCCCGCGCTGTTCTTCGTGCTGGTCATCGAGACGATCACGGCGTTCCAGACGTTCGACACGATCTACGTGATGACCGGCGGCGGGCCCGCGAAGGCCAGCTACACGCTCATCTACGGGATCTACGACCAGGGCTTCAAGTTCTTCGACTTCGGCTACGCGGCGACCCTCGGCATCGTGCTGTTCGCGCTCGTCCTCGTCGTGTCGCTGATCCAGCGCCGCCTGCTCGACCGGGGGGAACGATGACCGAGCGCACCGGAGTCCTCGACCGGCCGGGGACGGGCCCCGCCGTACGGCGGGCGCCCGCCCGGACGTCGCCCCGGCGGCCGCGCGGCGCGGTCGCGCGCAGGGCGGCCCTTTCGGTCCTGCTCGGGCTGCTCGCCCTGCTCACCGTCAGCCCGTTCGCCGCGATGTTCGTGGTCGCGCTGTCCCCCGCGGGGAAGCCGACCGTGCCCGCGGCCTGGCCGTCCTCGCTCACCCTCGACAACGTCGTCCGGGTGGTGTCGGCGTCGGGCTTCCTCACCTGGACGTTCAACTCGCTCGTCTACGCCGTCGTCTCCGTGGTGATCATCCTGCTCACGGCCTCGATGGCGGGGTACGCGTTCGCCAAGAAGCGCTTCCCCGGGCGCGACGCGATGCTGTGGACGTTCCTGGCCACGATGATGGTGCCGTTCCAGGCGACGCTGATCCCGATGTTCGTGCTCATCTCCGACCTCGGCGGGGTGGACACGTTCTGGGGGCTGATCGTGCCGACCCTGGCCAACTCGCAGGCCGTGTTCCTGATGCGGCAGTTCATCAGGGACCTGCCCGACGAGCTCTTCGACGCGGCCAAGGTCGACGGGGCGCCCGAGTGGGTCGTCTACTGGCGGATCGTCGTGCCGCTGACCCGGCCGGTCCTGGCGACCCTGGGCGTCTTCGTCTTCCTGTGGCACTGGAACGACTTCCTGTGGCCGCTCGTCATCGCCCAGAGCGACGAGATGCGGACGCTCACCGTGGGCCTGACCACGTTGCAGACCGAGGAGATCCAGCTCTCGATGCTGATGGCCTCCGCCGCCGTCTCGGTGGTGCCGTGCCTGCTGGTCTTCTTCGTGCTCCAGCGGTACCTGGTCAACAGCATCGCGATGACGGGCCTCAAATAGGCTGCCTCAGGTGGACATATCCGCCCAGAAACTGCGAGACCGCCTGCGCGGGCGGCTGATCGCGGCCGCCGCGACCCCCATGACCGCCGCGGGCGAGGTGGACCTCGACGTCGCCGAGACCTACTTCCGCCGCCTGACCGCCTCCGGCGCCGACGCCCTGGCGGTGCTGGCGCACACGGGCCGGGGGCCGTACCTCACTCCGGACGTCCGCGCCGGCCTGATCGCCCGCGCCGTCGCCACGGGCGTCCCCGTGATCGTCGGCGTCGGCGGAACGGCTCCCGCCGCGCCCCCCGGCACCCCGTCCCCGGGTACGGCGGCGCCGGGCGCCGGCGCGGTCTCCCCGGGCGCGGCGGGGGAGACGGGCGAGCGGGCGCGGGTGGCGGAGCAGGCGCGCGTGGCGGCGGAGCTGGGGGCCGACGGGGTGCTCGTGTTCCCCTCGGCAGGCGACCGCGTGGTGCTGCACGAGGCCGTCTGGCGTGCGGCGGGGCTCCCGATGATCGCCTTCGACCTCTACACCCTGCCCTGCCCTCCGGACACGCTGCGGGAGATCGTGCGGCATCCGGGGGTGGCGGGGCTCAAGACCGCGCTGCTGTCGGACGCGATGGGCTGCCAGGAGACGATCGCGCTCACCCGGGAGGCGGGCCGGCTGGCGATCACCGGCGAGGACCGCATGTTCGGCCCGTCCCTGCTGTGGGGGGCCGAGGCGGCGCTCGTCGGCATCGCGGCGGCCCGGGTCGAGGTGACGGCCGGAGTCCTGCGGGCGTTCGCCGGATCCGACCTGCGCGCGTTCGAGCGGGCCTCGGCCGAGCTGGACGCGCTCGCCGCGGTCACCTTCACCGCGCCGATGGAGGGCTACGTGCGGCGCATGCTGTGGCTCGCCGCCGCCGAGGGCCTCATCCCGGAGACCCACGCCCACGACCCCTTCGGCCCGCCCCTGGGGGAGCGGGAGCACGCCGCCCTCGCGGCCGTTCTCCCCTGACCCACGCCGCCGGCCCTCATGCCGACGGCCCTCATGCCGACGGCCCTCATGCCGCCGGGCCTCATGCCGCCGGGCCTCGCGTCATCGGCCCTCGCGCCATCGGGTTCCGCGTCCGCCGTCCGCGTCTCGCCCGGGCGGCGGACGCCGGGCGGCGCCGCGGGGGTGGCTGTGCCCCGTCGCGCCGCCCGGGCCCGGGTCAGATCGCGATCCTGACCAGGTTGCGCCGCCGGATCGTGTAGAGGGCGTCGGCATCGATCGCGAGCTTGGGCTCGCCGCCGAACCACTCTCCCGCCAGCCCCTCGGCGATCTTCTCCGCGGTGAACCGGCGCAGGTCGATCCGGTACACCGCGTCCAGGTCGCTCGTGTACGCCCGCCGGCCCCGGATGATCAGATCGCCGCCGCGGGCGCTCACCTTGAGCGTCCGCGTGACCTCGCGGGACCTGAGGTCGTACTCGAACAGGATGCCGGTGTTGGCGATCCCGTAGACGGCGTGCGGCGTGGTGGCCAGGCCGGAGATGTAGCGCGCCCCGGGCACCGGCTCCAGCTCCCACAGCTTCCTGCGCGCCCGCAGGTCGAACGCGGCCAGCCGGGCCGTGGCCGTGACCGGCGGCAGCCCCAGCCCCTCCTGGATGAGCGTGCCGAGGTACGCCGTGCCGTTCCGGGCCGCGACGCTGTAGACCGTCTGGCGCTCCACGACGGGCCGGAGGGTCTGGTGCGTCCCCGTGCGGCGGGAGTAGAGCGTGAGCGCCCCGTTCATGTGGCCGGGCTCCGGCTGCGACGGCATGATCACGAGACCGGTCCGGGAGTCGTACGCCAGGTCGCGGGGCCGGTCCTGCTGGTTGCCCGCGCGCAGGAGCAGCTCGGCCTCCTTGTCGCCGCCCCGGTGCGAGTAGAGCGCGGCCTGCGTGTAGACCCCGATGTAGGTGGTGCCCTCGACGGTGAGCAGCGTCTTCGGCTCGCCGGCGATCGCCAGCCTGGTCACGTCGCCCGAGGCCAGGTCGTGCAGGTCGGCGCCGCTCTTGCCGCCGACGTAGACGCGTGCGCCGTCGGAGTGGACCGACATGGGCTCCTCCGGCGCGGCCCGGAACCCGCGCTGCACCATGTTCCGGTACTCCAGCGCTCCGGTCGCGGGGTCGTAGACGAAGACCGCGTTGTCCTGGATCCCGTAGACCTTCCCGCCGTGCGCGAGCAGCCGGTGGGTCGCCGCCTCGAAGTACGGCACGCCGACCGCCTCCAGTTCCCCGCTGTCGAGCCGGTAGCGGTAGAAGGTGCCCGAGGGCCGCCCGGCGAAGTAGACCGAGCCGTCGTGGATCAGGACCGAGACGATGTACTTCTCGCCGGGCGCCGTGGCCTTGACGATCCGGTACGCCGAGGGGTCGGCCTTGGGCATCACGATCAGCTCGGCGAGGGGGTTCAGCCCCGCCGCGATGTGCGTGCCGGAGACCGACATGCTCGCCACCCAGTCGCGGTCCACCGCGGCGGGGAGCAGGTCCTTCTTCTCGCCCGTCCGCCGGTCGATCGCGACGAGGTGGGCGTTGGCGCCGACGCCGCAGTAGACGTACGCGTCGTCGGCCTGGATGGCGCGGACGTACGCCTCGCCGGGCGCGGGCTGCCCCAGGTCGCGGCTGCGCCCGGTGGCCGGGTCGTACTCCCAGACCCGGCCCGGCTCGGAGCAGCCGAGGTAGACCTTGCCGTCGGGGGAGGCGGCCATGGTCCAGATGAAGTGGTCGGGGTACTGCGCGACCCTCGTCACGGTCCCCGCCACCGTGTCGATCCGGTAGAGGTCGGACCGGGAGTGGGTGCCCGCGTAGACGTCGGTGCCCACCACGCACATCGCCCAGATCCCCACGCCGGTGGGATGTCGTGGTGCGCGGTGACGGCGTCCTTCCCGAGGTCGTACGCGCCGACCACGTTGGGCGACAGCCCCCGGGAACCGGCGTAGAGCACGTCGCCGACGAACTCGCCGTTGCCGAGCGGGCTGGCCACGCTGGCCGGCCCGAGGTCGGTGATCGTGCCCGCCGCCGGGCCGTACGCCGCTCGCGCGGCGGCGCCGGACGAGGAGGCGGCCGCGGGCGGGGACGCGACGGCGGGCAGGGACGCGGCGGCGCCGGTGACGGCGGCGGCCTGGAGGAATCGGCGGCGGGGGATCATGGGGCTCCTCTAGGTCGTGGTGAGGTCCAGGTCGAAGAGCTCGGCGGCGTTGCGCCAGGCGACCCGCTCGGCCGTCTCACCGGTGAGCCCGGCCGCGGCCACCGCGCCGAACGCCGACGCCGGGTCGATGAGGGTGGCGTCGGTGCCGAAGAGCAGCCGCCGGTCGTCCACCGCCGCCGCGACCTCGGCGAACCGGCCCGCAGGGGCGTGCGACCAGCAGGGTTCGAGGTAGAGGCGGTCGCAGGCGCGGGCGGCCTCGATGGCGTGCCGGTGGCCGTCCGCGCCCATGTGCCCGGCGATCGCGCGCAGCCCGGGTACGGCGAGGCAGGTCTCGGCGAGGTCCAGCACGGTGCGGCCCCAGGTGTGCACGAGCGCGGGGCGGCCGAAGGACGCGACGAGTTCGAGCGCCTCGCGCATCTGGGGGGAGGTCACCGGCGAGCCCGTGTAGTCCGTATGGATCTTGACGCCGACGAAGCGGCCGGTGGGGAGGTATTCCCGCAGGTCGCGTTCGGCCTCCTCCAGCCGGCGCGGGTTGACCGTGACGTAGCCGTAGAGCCGGTCCTGCCCCTCCAGCGCGGCGGCGAGCGCCCGGTTCCCCGCCGGGGCGTCGTAGATCACCGCCTCGGTCGCCGACACGATCGCCAGGTCGATGCCGTAGCGGTCCATCGTGGCGAGGTTCGCGCGGGCCACGTCCATCGTGAAGAACCACGGGCCCCAGTGGGCGTGCACATCGATGATCACGTCAGCAGCCTCCTCGCGTTACCCCCGGCCACGGCCTCGATCTCGGCGGGTTCCAGCCCGCTCGTGGCCAGCCGCAGCAGCGGCACGACGGTCTCGGCGTGCGGGGTGCGCGAGCCGAACAGCAGGCGCTCGGCCCCGATGCGCGCGGCGGCGGTCTCCACCGCGTCCGGGGAGTTGAGCAGCCGCGTCGAGGTGTGGAACCCCGGCTCGTCGGCGGCCGCCACCAGGAAGTCGCCGAGGTGGTAGAAGTGCGTGTCCAGGAAGACCACGGACCCGCCCAGGCCGGTGAACGGCCGCCAGAACCGGCGCACGTCGCCCCCGGTCAGCACGGTCAGCCCGAGCGCGGCGGCCCGCCGGGCCACGTGGCGCACCGAGGGGAAGTCCGCCTCGGCGCCCTGCTCGTCGGGGAACAGCCGCACCCCGCGCACCCCCGCGGCGGCCAGCCGTTCCAACTCGGCGGCGGACCCGAGGGGGTCGCGCAGGTCGACCGCCCCGATCGGCACGACGGCGTCCGAGGCGCGGGAGAGCGCGAGCACCTCGTCGTTGCCGGAGACCATGTCGAAGAGCGCCGCGCGCAGGCTCGCCACCGCCCCGGCCCGGACGCGGTGCGCGCCCAGGACGCCGAGCACCGACTCGGGCGTGCCGGGCGGCCCGTCGCGGTCGGGGTAGGCCCCGACGAGCACGTCGGCGTCCAGGGTCACCGTGAGATCCCCGGTCAGGGCCCCGGCGTCGAACGCGGACACGGCGCTCCTCCCTTCTGATGATGAATAGCGGTCCTGACCATAATCCTGGTCTGAGTCATGTTCAAGCCTGGTTTCCATTGACTTCCCCTGATCGAGTACTTACGGTCTGAGCCAAAATTGGCCAGCCCCCAGGAGGTACGGCGTGCGTCCGCGCCTGGCAGTTCTCGCAATCATGGCCGGGCTGGTCCCGGCGCTCCTCACGCCCCCGGCCTCCGCGGCGGCCGGCCCCGCCCCGCCCTCCGCTCTGGCGCCCGGATCGGCTTCCGGATCGGCACCCGCGTCGGCGCCCGGATCGGCTGCGGCATCGGCTTTGGCCGTACCGGCTCGGGCGGACTGCTCGGGGCCCGGCTACGAGACCTTCGGCCCCGCCTCGGTGACCGGCGCGATCGTCGGCGCGACCGTCCACGAGGGCCGCGCCTACGTCGTCACCCGCGGTCTCAAGCCCCCGCTGCTCGCCGAGATCGACCTGGCCACGCGCAAGGTCGTACGGCACGTGCGGCTGCCCGACGGCCCCGCGGCCGGCGAGCCCGAGGGTGGCTGGGCGACGACCGTCGCGGGCGGCAAGATCTACGTCGGGACGTACCCCTCGCCCGACCTGTACCGCTTCGACCCCGCGACCGGCCAGGTCGAGCACCTGCGCTCCTTCGGCCGGTACGGCGGGTTCGTCTGGAGCCTGGCCGCCGCGCCCGACGGCACCGTCTACGCCGGCACCTACCCCGACGGCCGGGTCTGGGAGTACGTCCCCGCGACCGGCGCGGTGCGGAACTTCGGCGTCCTCGTGCCCGGCGAGCGGTACGTCCGCGCCGTCGCCGCCGACGCGACCACCGTGTACGCCGGCCTGCTCGACAAGGGCAGGCTGATCGCCATCGACCGGGCCACCGGGGCCAAGCGCGAGCTCGCCCAGGGGCCGACGGGCGTCGGCGTGGTCGAGCTCCACGGCGACCGCGTGCTGGCCGTGAGCGGGACGCAGCTCATCGACGTCAAGAAGGACGGCACGGACCCGCGGCGGATCGAGGCGCCCTCGGGCAGCTTCGACGCCCTCACCTCCACCGCCGACGGCACCGTCTACGCCACCTCCCGCCCCGACGGGACCGTGTACCGCTACCGCACCGGCGACGCCGCCCTGACCAAGGTCGCGGACCCGCCGTCAGCGGGCGACGAGACCCGCCGGATGGTGCTCACCGGCCCGGACACGCTCGTCGGCTTCTCCGGCAGCGGCGGCATGTGGTGGCTGAACCCGCGGACCGGGAAGTCGGAGTTCGCCGACCTGATCGAGGCCGGCCTGCCGCCCGGCCCCGAGCGGCCGCAGAGCATGCTGCTCGTCCCCAACCGCGCGGTCTACATCGGCGGCCACTTCTCGATGGACGTGCGCGACCTGCGGACCGGGGAGAAGCGCCGCTTCCGCGTGCCCGGCGAGCCCAAGGACATGGTCCGGCGGGGCAACAAGATCTACGCCGCCATCTACCCCAGCGGCCAGATCGTGTCGATCGACATGAAGACCGACGAGGTGCGCGACCTTGGCTTCCTCGGCCACGGCCAGCAGCGCCCGTGGGACATCGAGTACGACGAGCGGACGGACAGGCTCCTGGTCGCCACGGCCCCGCTCGGCGCGAAGCTGGAGGGCGCCCTGGCGATCGTGGACCCCGACACGGGTGAGAAGGAGGTCCACGTCGGAGTGATCCCCGGCCAGAGCCTGATGAGCCTGTCCCTGGACTCCGCGCGCGGCGTCGTCTACCTCGGCGGCGACGTGCTGGGCGGGGGAGGCACCCCGCCGACGAAGACCTCGGCCTCCGTCGCGGCGTTCGACCTGGCGACCCGCAAGGTCCTCTGGCAGACGGACCCGCTGCCGGGCCACCGCACCTTCCAGGACGTCAAGGTCCACGGGGGCCTGCTCTACGGCGTCTACAAGCGGGAGTCCGGAACCTGGATCGCCCTCGACCTGGCCACCAGGACGGTACGCCACCAGGGCAGGCTCTCCGGCTACGGCGAGCTGACCGTCCACCGAGGAAAGGTCTTCGCCGCCACGTTCTTCGGCGGCGGCAACGCCTACGAACTGAACACCGAGGCCAAACCCCTGGCGACCGGCCTCGGCGACGACTGGTACACCAACCCCCAACTCCACTTCGAACCCGGCACCTGGACCGCCTGGACCCTCATAGGCCGCAACCTGGCCCGCGTCCGCCTGAACCCCCACTGCCCCCCGACAACCCTCCCACCCACCCCTGACCACACCCCCGCGAATCCCTTCAAGACAACCTGAAGCCTGCTCCACCCAGGACCTCACCCGAACGTGCTCCGGCTCACGCCCGAGCCGGGGCACGCAAGGACACCCAGCAAGCAGAGCCAAACAACCAGGAAAGTCCGCGAGGACAGCACCCGGAATTCCGCCGCATGCGCGAGCTCTGCCTCCATCGCGGCGAAGACAACCAGGCCGTGGTGCTCATCCCGCTCGCCGTGGACGGCTCCTCCATCGTCTCGATGCCCATCCAGCTGGTCACCGGTACTGCTCGCGGTCATTCTCGTGGAACTGCTGGCCTTGGGAGCGAGCTCGAATAGCATTTCGAGCTCGCCGATTTCAGCTGGGCAGCGGGTGGCGCGGGCGTAAGCGTTCCTCCTGGAGTGGAAGCTCGACTCTCCTGGATCTTCGCTTGCCCGCTAGCTCGCCACACTTGGCTTCTGAGGACTCGGGCGGGTAGGTGACTTCGGTCTCAGATTCGCTGGAGGCGGCGGTGGACGTGGGTGAGGTCCAGGCCACAGTGGGCCGCGAGCGCTGCCTGGACCGCTTTCTCGGCTGCTGACACGGTGATGCCGTCCTGCTCGGTGACGATGACGAGCGGTCTTTCAGGCATGGTGACCGCTTTATTGAGGGCAGCCCAGATGAGGTCTCGGAAGGTGTTGGGACGGCCCCAGCAAACGTAGCGTGACGTGTCTCCGTTTGCCGCCAGACAGTGCATGGGCTTGTCGTCCACGCTGTTGGAGACAACGATCCACTCGGGCCCGAGCGCCTGCCGGATCAAGACATCGGGTCCAGGGAAGCGGCTGCGGGCGTACTTGGCGGTGCTACCGAAGCCCTCCTGCGCCCGGGCGTACTCCTTCATCGGTGTGTCCTTGATCCACGTGCCCATCCGATGATCGTCGTAGAAAGCCCGGAGCACGCCGCCAACCCTGGGGTCTTCGATCCACTTCTGGTATTGGCGCTTCTTCTCACCCGCGCTGAGCAGCTCCCAGTTCAGCTCGTCCGCCTGGCGGTAGAGCTCGGTGATGACTTGCTCGCGGATCGCTTCGGGAATCTCGGACACGGTTACCAACCAGGGAGGACGAACGGATCGGGAAATTGGAGACGAGCGTCATCGTATGCGGTCTCCAAGGACGCGGCGTCCTTGATCCATTCGTTCATGAGGGAGTCGACTCGCTGATCGGAGAACTTGATGGAGGAGCGACCGAGGTCGGCGATTACCTCGATGTCGTCGGCTTCGAGCTCGCGACGGAGGTGGAGGGCGGCAGCGATGCGGCGCAGGTCGCTGACGAAGTCGAGGACGGCGACGCGTTCTTTGCCCTCTCGTAGGCGCAGTCCTCGTCCTAACTGCTGGACGAAGATGCGCCGGCTGTGTGTCACTCGGGCGAAACAGAGGATGTTGACATCTGGTACGTCGACGCCTTCGTTGAGGACGTCGACTGAGGTGAGGATGGGAACCTGGCCGGACCGGAAGGCCAGCAGGCGGGTCTGGCGTTCGCGCTTAGGCAGCCCAGCATGAATGGCCAGGACCTTTGGCCACGGGGCGTTGCGGCGCAGGAGATCAGCTAGTCGCTCGGCGTGTTCGATGGTGCGGCAGAAGACGAGCGCGCGAGGGCGTGGGACGCTTCCCCAAACGGACGCCAGCTCGTCGCGGATCGCCTCATCACGCTGCGGTAGAAAGAGCCTGGCGTTGAGATCACCGATGCTGTACGAGTTCCTGCTGGCGTCGTGGACCGCGTCCCAGTCGATATTGTCGACGAAGAGCCGGTAATCCACTTGAGCCAGGTAGCCCTGGCGCATGCCTTCCTCAATGCCAAGGGTGAATGACGCTTCGCCGAAGCGGTGCGTGATGTCGTATTCGTCGCCGCGCCAAGGTGTCGCGGTGACGCCGAGCTGGCGGGAGTCGGCGAGAGTGTCGAGTAGTTGGCTGTATTGGCCGTTCTCCCCGACATGATGACATTCGTCCACGACGATCAGGCCAGGTCGGTAGCCGCGCCGTACGGCGTAGAGCGCGCTGGCGAGCGTCGCGCAGGTGACCCCAGAGAGGTCGTCCGGGCGCTCCTCGCCGGTAAGTAGCCGGGTCTTCACGCTCTTGGGCAGGTGTCGCCAGAGCGCTCGCTCCAACTGGTCCACCAGGTCCTTGGTGTGCGCGACGACGAGGATCTGGTCACAGGGGAACTGCTGGAGATGCTCGTTGATGACTTCACCGCTGACCACCGTCTTCCCCATCCCGGTGGCGAGGATGAGCAGAGCGCGACCAGTCTCGTCGAGTGAGCGGTTCAGCGCCTGGCATGCCTCGGCCTGGTACGGGCGCAGGCGGATCTCAGTGAAACGGTCAGGGGCTTTGCCGAAGGCCTGTTGCAGGGTCAGTCCTGGCCAGAGGTTGATCCGTGGAGCGAGCAGAGCGAGCTGATCGATCCGGCGGATGGCGTCGGCGCTGATCCGCGTGTTGGTGACGACCGCAGCTTTGGCCGCGCGGTAGGCGTCACGGGCACGCGCCACTTCATCGACGGCGGCCGCGCCGACCGCGCCGTTCTTCTTCCACTTGCACTGGAGCACCCAGTCCTCGGTGCCGCGCCTGCCGAGAAGATCGCCGCCCTCGTCGCCGGAACCGTCGATGTTCGCGACATCCGTGAAGCCGAGGTGCCAGAGCAAGCGTTCGATCTGTCTCGGGAACTGGTTCGGCCCGAGCTCCAGCAGGAAGGGAGGATCGAGGAAAGAGGAACCCGTCATTGGCGGCCTATTCCGTATCGCCGAGGTCGGCTTCCACGAGCAGGCAGCTCAGCTGGACGCGCTTGAGCTCGATGGTGCCCAGCCGGGGCTGGCGTTCCATCAGAGCGAGGTCGCTGACGTAGCCCACCAGACGCGAGACAATGAGCGAACGAGAAGTGTCGTCCGTCAGCTTGACGTAGGGGCGCTTGAATACTTTGCCGTCTAGGAACGCGTCGGGGCGCTTCTCCAGGAGGCGGACTAGCGCGCTTGCAGGAAGATAGAGGACGAAGTCGCCCGATTCGACGACGGTCTCCCACGGGGTGTCGCCGGCTTCGATCGCGAAACGCTGCTGCGTAAGCGTCCGCTCCGACTCTTGAAGCATATCCCAGTACGCCGAGGGCGCCCCTTTGATCTCGCGCTGCATGGCGTCGCGCAAACGGTCGAGGAGTCGGCCCGCGCGGCTGGCGAGGATAGCGGGGGTGAGCTTCTGATCGACCGCTCTGCTCTTGATTTCGAAGAGCGCAGCGGTGAGCGGCTTGGGGTCTCGGCCAGCGGGCGCGCCTCGGACCCGCATGTACTCCGCGACTTCGATCATCGCGAGGTCCCGCGCCTCGATGCCGTAGTCCGTAAGTAGCGGGTGGTTGGTCGCGATGAAGATCTCCAATTGGGGGGCGCGCGTCATCTGGCGGAAGACAGGGACCACGTTTCCGGCGGGGTCGGTGAGTTCTCGTTCGCGTACTGCCCAGACGGTCAGCTCCACAGATCCGAGGTCAGGAGCCTCGTAACGACCTGATAGGTCGACGATCTGGGTGGCGTTGCTCCTGTAGCGCTCTAGCCGCTGATCGAGTGTCTCCACGGGATCTGGTGGCGTCGGCGTGGGGTCGGGCGCAGGCGTGGTGGATCCACCCGTGGATTCACCCTGCTCTTCAGAGCCGGCCTCGATGGGATCACCGAGTCCCATCTCTTCGAAGGGGTCCGCGGGCTTGTTCGTGGGCTCCGGGACTACCGGATGATCATGCTGATAGGCGGCGTCGTACCAGATTTGGTCTGTCTGGTAGTCGGGGTGACCGTCGCGGAACTTCTTGGCCCACTCGACGGCCTTGTCGAACAACGCCTGCCGACCGTCGCCAGGGACCAGGTATTTTAGCCCTGGGTCTTCGCGGCGATATCCCGTGAAGAGCTTGGCGAGTGGGCTTTCGTTCTGAGGAAGGCCGAGTCGCTTAGCGATCTTTTCGCGGAGCGGACTATCCCCTCGGATGGTGCGGACAATCCTGCGCCACTCGGGACTATCGTACTCGAATGCGTTTTTCTGGTAGTTCACCTGGACGTGGTCGCAGTGGATCTCGCCGATGATTCGGCCGCGTCCACGCTGGGAGTCTATGGGGTACTCCAGCTCCTCTTCGAGAGTGTCTGGGTCTTCCCAGAAGAAGGGGCGTTTGCTCCTAATGAGGATCTTGCGGCCGTTGCGGAGAAAATCAATCCCGTAGTCGCTCTTGTGGAGGTAGCGCTGCACGCCGATCCAGCCCCAGATCCGCCGACCACGGAGTTCGAGGCGGGTGCTCTGGCAGTCATCGCACTCGTCGACCCAGTCCTTGTTCCAGCGGCCGCAATCCATGCACGCCTTGGCCGGAGGAAGCGGCTCGTCGATCCTGATGACCGCCGGGATCTCAACGCCGCTCCTGATGACCGTCCGGGACTCATCCCAGACGCACGGGAGGCGCGGGGCGACCTTCTTGCCGTTCACGGTGATGACGAATCCGTGCTCCCGCAGGAGGTAGCTATAGACGTCGCCGAGCTGCTCGCGGATCTTGATTTCCTGCTTGGAGAGCGCTTGCCGCTGATCCGGCTTCAGCTTGCCGATGATGATCTGCGTGCCGTGTTCGCCAATGTCGTCCTTTGGTTCGTGTCGTACCGGCACCAGGTAGTCGTCGCCGCTGGCCAGCTGATCTAGGTTCAGGGTGATGACCGTCCATGACGGATCGCCCGCGCGGGTGGTCTTGATGGTCGTCAGCCGCCCGAGGCGGGCCGTCGCGATATTGAAGCCCATGCCGTATAAGCCGAGTGAACCGTAGCGGCTGTTGCTAGTCCACCCCGCGCGTACGGCATTGGTAAGCGTTTCGAGGTCCATGCCCCGCCCGTTGTCACGGATCCAGACCTCGGCAGTGCGCACCTCGCTGTTCCGCCCAGGCAGTGACACCGTGACAGTCGGGCGTTCGGAGACATAGGCATCCGAGCCCTGAGAGAGGAAGTCGTCGAAGGAGTTGTCGATCAACTCGGCGAGGCACTGCCACTGAGAGAACTCGATGTCACCCAAGACAGACAAGATCCTGCCGTGTGGGCGCACGTTGACCTGAAGCGACACCGGGTCTCCCTCGTAAGCGGAAGGTGCTGATGACGTGCGCTCGCTCCGGCGGCTCGTGTCCCGGCCCGCAGGGCAATCGCGAGGTCCGACAAAAATTGCCTATCAATAGGGTATCAATAGGGGTCTCCGTGCCTCCAGAGATTCCCGCTACCCTCTCGGCCATGACCCTTCCCCCGCTGGCTTCGACGGACATACGTCCGAAGTTCGATCCGCTGAACCTCGACCAGCTGAGCCGGAATCTGCGTGAGGCGCTGGACGGCCAGCGCAGAGAGCCTCTGGAGTCCTTGGAGGAGTTCCCTGGCGCAGGACTATATGCCTTGTACTACAAAGGGGATCATCCGCTCTACGCCGAGCTCAAGAGTAAGGATGTCCCGATCTATGTGGGCAAAGCGGAGGCCGGCAACAGCAGCTATGGTGATCCTCCGGATGAGACCAAGCCTGCCCTCTTCGCCCGGGTCGGTAAGCACGGGGCGAGCATCGCCGAGGCTTCCTGCAACCTCGCGGTGACCGACTTCGACATCCGTCTCCTTCCCCTGGATGACGTCTGGATCGTGCTCGGGGAGCGGGCACTGCTGAGAGCCTACGCCCCCGTCCTGTGGAACACGTTGATGCCGGGATTCGGCGCCAATCCGGCGGGGACCGCGCGGGACAACGCCAGGTCCATCTGGGATTCGATCCACCCGGGGCGCCCGCGCGCGAAGGGACTGCTGTGCAACAGACGATTCACTCGCGCGGAGATGGAGGCCCGGATTCGCGCCGGGATCGCGGTCTTCTCGCTGGAGGAGAGCGATCCGTCGAGGGAGACAGAGCTGAGACGGCTCCGTGGCCAGCGGGCGAACATGATCTGGTCGCCGGCCAAGAAGGGAGCGGCCGACCGACGGCTGCGCGTCTACCGACCGGATGCGTTTCTGTCGGAGAACGCGGCCTTCGGGCTAGACCTGACGGAGGTGCGATGGGTCGCGGTGGGGGACACGTCAGACGCGCTCCCCGATCCCGAAGAGGTCGCGGAGGTGAACACCCTGGCGGCCGAGCAGAGCGGCGTTTGACTTAGCTTGACGGAAGCTAGTCTCGAACTGATTTCCGAAAGCCCTTGAAGATCACAAAGTCCGCGGTACACTTTGAGGATGTCTGAACAGCCAGAAGGCCTCGAACAGGATCGCACGGCGGTCGAACTGTTCGCGGGTGGTGGTGGCCTGGCGATGGGTGTCCAGCGTGCGGGCTTCCGCCCCTTGCTGTTCAACGAGTTCGCCAAGCGGGCGTGTGAGACTCTCGCCATCAACGGGGAGAAGCCGATCCCTGTGGACATCGAGGCCGCTGAGACCGAGGGTGACTCTGACTGTCTCTGGATTCCTGGGCCGGGCGAGCGGCCCCCGCTGGCCGTCGGTGACATCCGGAAGGTCCGGTTCTCGTACCTAGAAGGCAAAGTGGACGTTCTCGCGGGCGGCCCGCCGTGCCAGCCGTTCAGCTTGGGTGGAATCGCTAAGGGGGACGAGGACAAGCGAAACATGTTTCCCGAGATGTTCCGCGCGATCCGCGAGATGAAGCCGAAAGCGGTCATCTGCGAGAACGTCCGTGGTCTACTTCGCCCCTCCTTCAAGCCCTACTTCGACTACATCGTGCGCGAGATGGAGCTCCCCTTCGAAGAGCGGGGCGGCGACGTGCTCTGGCAGGAGCACGATGAGGTGCTTCGGCGAAAGCTCGCCGAAGGGACCGTTGATCCGGCTCAGCGCTACCAGGTCGTGGTGACCCAGGTGAACGCGGCGGACTACGGCGTCCCGCAGGTACGGCAACGCATCATCATCGTTGCCTTCCGGGCGGACCTGAATGTCGATCTGGAGGCGTTCCAGTACAGGGTGCGGCCTACACACTCAGAGGACGCGCTCTTCCAGTCGATGCTCGACGGGACTTATTGGGAGCGCCATGAGGTACCCGCTGGCGTTCGCAAACATGTCATGGCTCGGATTCCCAACACGATCTCACGGGCGGACAGGCTCCAGCCGTGGCGGACCCTGCGGGACGCGATTAGAGGCATCGAGGAGAACGAGGGCAAGCCGTTGCCTCCCATCCCGCCGGAATTCCTCGACCGCAGAGAGCGCAATCTGGGCAACGTCACTGATCACATCGGCTGGCCGGGTGCCCGCATCTACGCGGGCCACACTCCCAACGAGCTTGACCGCCCGGCCAAGACGGTCAAAGCTGGCGTCCACGGGGTCCCAGGCGGCGAGTCGGTCATGCTTCTCGACGATGGGACACACCGCTACATGACCGTACGCGAAACGGCCCGGGTCATGACCTTTCCCGATAGCTGGCGACTGGAAGGCCCTCGTGGTGAGCAGATGCGGCAACTGGGCAATGCCGTTCCGGTCCGGCTGGGCGAGGTCTTCGCGAAGGCGGTAGCGGAAACGTTGCGTGAGTCTGAGGCACGAGGATGACCTCAGGAGAAGGGCGATGGAAGGACAAGCCGCCTCCTCCACGGGCCTGGAAGGGGCGTGCCCGCACCCGTGAGGGACGCTCGGCGGAGCAGGACCGTGCCGCTGGTGGCCACGAGGCGCGGTATGTCGATCTCGGTGATGGGCGTCGCGCGTGCGCCTCCATCGAGCTCAAGGTCTACACCAAGACTCGTCGTATTCGCGCCTATCTCCGCTGGTCGGACAAGGGCAAGTCCCCGGCTCTCTATGTGGGCGAGGTCGATCACGAAACCCGCGCGGAGAATCTCGCCGCGGCGTGGCGGGCGGCGCATGCCCAGGGGCTGCTCGCGCCGCCATCGGCGTCACCAGTGGAGTTCTCCTGGGCATCCAGTCCAGCTGTTCGGCAAGCGATGAAGGCCAACCGGAGCCGAGACACCAGACCCGAGCGTCGGCTACGCTCCGCCGTACATGCTCTCGGCCTGCGCTACCGGGTCGCCCGCCGACCGCTCGCGGAGGTCCGGCGTACCGCCGATCTGGTATTCACCAAGGCCAAGGTCGCAGTCTTCGTCGATGGTTGCTACTGGCACGGCTGCCCCGAACCCGCCCATTACCGGCCGTCGCAGAAGAACTTCGACTTCTGGCACGAGAAGATCTCCGCCAACCAACGGCGCGATCAGGACACCAACATGCTGCTCGCCAAAGCGGGCTGGACCGTCATCCGGATCTGGGAGCATGAGGAGGTGTCGGCGGCCGCCGCTCGCATCGCGGCAGTCGTGCGAGGCGCGTCGTCCACCCGGTCATCATCGACAAATCGGTCTTCGACCAGATCGAGAGAAAATTCATCTCCCGGCGCTGCCGGACCGGCGGAACCAAGGCCTGGAAGTAGACCAAACGGCTGCTGAGCTCTCCGCCGAGCTGATCATGCCCCTGCTCGTCCTGCACATCGACGAGATCCAGGTCTTCACCACCAACGAGCGGCATGGCAAGGGCATCGTCCGCCTGCTGTGAGACCTGGTCTCTCTCGGGCGAACCTCCGGCATCGTCGTCTCGGCGGCCACCCAGCGACCCTCTGCGGACGTGGTGCCCACCAAGCTGCGCGACACCCTGTCCGTCCGCTGGACCTTGCGCTGCACGACCCCGCAAGCCTCGGACACAATCCCCGGCCAGGGCTGGGCGAGCCGCGACTACAACGCCGGAGCCCTCGACCCCACTCAGCGCGGGAACGGGGTGCTGCTCGCAGAGGGAAGCATGCCCACGCCGCTGCGCGCCCACTTCATCAGCGACAACGAGGTCACCGCCATGACCCGCGCGCAGGCGGAGGATTGGAGGACCGCGCCCATACGGGACGGTTCGACGTACATGTCGGCGGGAAGGCGGAGGACGTTGACGTGGGGCGGGCGGGGGCGGGGGGTGGAGGTCCGAGTCGGCCTGGCCGCTCTGATCGGTCGGGATCTCCGGCCCGGTCATCTTGTCGGCTGGGGGTCCGTCCACCCTGATCAGGCGCGTGACCTGGTCCTCGCGCAGACCGGCGGCGAGTGGCGGCTCGCCCTGACCGACGACGCCTGGCCTTGGTGTTCGCCTGCCTCACCCGTGAGCGCCCCGCCGTCCTGGGCCGTGACGGAGCACGCGGCGGGCCGTCGAACTCCACCTGACCCAGGCCGACCTCACCGCCCTCGCCGCGAATCCCGCAGTCTCCCGCCCCTGGCGGGCCATCGTGGCGAACCTGGCCGCGCAACACGAGGCGTGGCGAGCCGCCGGCTTCCCGCCGCCGGACCCGGGCCAGGCCCACCGCCGCCTGCCGCGACCACCGCCTCAAGCACGAAGGCGGATGGCCGGGGCCCGCCTCCCCGACAACGCCCTTCGCTGGACCTCGTGCCTGGCCCACTCCTACGACGTCCTCTACACACGATCACTCCGCCCCTTCCGCGATCCCGTCCTCCGCGACCCCGATCCACCGGCGTACGGCGCCTGCCCTTCCCCTCCCCACCTGTCCCAGGACACCGAGTCCGGCTGCCATGACCAGCTACGCCCACAACCCCACCCCCACCCTCCCGACCGGGACTCCACCCCACCCCCGGTTCTGAAAACCGGGCGTCCAGGCACCCCGCGCCGCTCACCCCGCCATCCTCCGCCAGGTGCCTCCCGCCCCCGCACTCGCGACTGCCCAAGCGCCGATCACCTGTTTCGCGCAGGTCCGCCGGTCGCCTGTGCCCATCCAGCCGCTGCCCAGTCGCTCTCCTCCATCGACAGGCCCACCGTCATGACCCCTGCTCTTGAGAGGATGTACGGCCCACGCCGGTGAATCAGCGAAACGCCCCACCGCTCCCGGAGCATCGCGATCGCCTCGACCGCGCTGCCACGATGTCACAGAGGAGGCCCCCGATGCCCCGCCCACGGATTCGCCCAGTCCGAACCGCTCCCGGGCCGAGCGAAGAAAGGTTCCCTGATACCAGGCCGTCCTCGTCGGCGTAGACAAGCCATCCGGCCCCGCCGGTGCCGATCCCTTCTTCGCGCCGCGGAATTCACCGACCGACAGGTGAAATCCGGCCTCCATCCACCACCGCGTCACCCAGACCGAACAGCCCCGGCTCGACGTACGCGCCCCCGCTTCATCCCGCCCCTTTCCGGGCTGAAAGGCGCGTGGGGCCACACCTGGCCCCGTGAGCAGGAGGCGGAGGTCGTCGGGGGCGCGCAAGAATGTTGCGTCCGAGCGGGAAAACCGTCAAACGCATCCACATCTGGCGTAACTACGCTTTCCCTGGCCGCCGCGCACACGGGCGGTGGCCGTACTTCGATCGGGAGGGTGCCATGTTCGACGATCTCGACCTCGATTTCCTGCGGGCGCGCGAGGGTGTGAAGTGGAACGCGGTGGGGCCCGACGTGCTGCCCGCCTGGATCGCGGACATGGACTTCCCGGTCCCCGCCGCCGTCCGCGAGGCCATCGCGCGGCACGCGGACCGTGAGCTGGGCTACCCGTCCTGGGACTCCGAGGACGTCGCCAACCCCCTGGGCGAGGCGTTCACGGCCCGGATGGACAGACTGTACGGCTGGCGCCCCGACCCGGCGCACACGCGGGTGTTCACCGAGCTGATCCAGGCGCTCCAGGTCGTGCTGTTCGCCGGGACCGAGCCGGGGGACGGTGTGCTGATCCACACCCCGGCGTACCCGCCGTACCTGGGGACCCTGGAGCTCATGGGCCGGCGCACAGTCCCGATCCCCATGATCGACACCCCGGACGGCTGGAGCTTCGACGCCGGGAGGCTCGCGGAAGACGCGGCGGGCTGCCGGGTCCTCGTGCTGGTCAACCCGCACAACCCGACGGGCCGCGCGTTCCGGCGGGACGAGCTGGAGGCCATCGCGGAGGTGGCCGAGCGCCACGACCTGCTGGTCGTCTCCGACGAGATCCTGTCCGACCTGGTGTACGCGCCGCACGAGCACATCCCGTTCGCCTCGGTCGGCTCCGGCGCCGCCGCCCGGACGGTCACCCTCAACTCCGCGAGCAAGGGCTTCAACCTCGCCGGGCTGCGCTGCTCGGTGGCGCACGTCGGCCACGAGGGCCTCCGCCGCGCCCTGGCGGACTACCCGCCCCAGCTCTTCGGCGACGTCAGCGCCCTCAGCGTCACCGCGACCATCGCCGCCTGGGAACAGTGCGACGACTGGCTCAAGGAGGCGCTGGCCACACTCGACCGCAACCGCGCCCTCCTGGCCGACCACCTCCCGCCCGGCGTCCGGTTCCGCACCCCCGAGGCCGCCTACCTCGCCTGGCTCGACTGCCGCCCGCTCGCCCTGGACCGGGACCCGGCCGCCTTCTTCCTGGACCACGCGGGCGTCAAGCTCGTACCCGGCCCCAGCTTCGGCCCCGAGGGCGAGGGCTTCGCCCGCCTCAACTTCGGCACCCCAGCCCCGGTCCTGCGACAGATCCTCACCCGCCTCACCGCAGCGACCCCCACCCCCCGCCCGTCCTGACCGTACGCCTGAGGCGAGGGGTCCCGTCACCGCGTCGGGGGAGGCGTGACCACCGGCGGGCCTGCGGAGCTCATCGCAGGACGCTCGCCGTCCCTGACGGGCCCGTACCCGCGTCGGTGACGTACACCGCCGCGCAGGCACACGCCGCGGCGGCGAAGAGCACCCCCACGAACACGGGCCAGGTCTGGACTTGCACCAGGTTGTGCACCAGTCCCGCGATGACGGCGAGCTGGACCGCCGCCGTCAGCTCCGGCCGGTCACCGATCACCTGGGCGGTCATGAGCAGCAGCACCAACAGGGCGGGCGCGTACAGCGGGGCGTGCGGATAATCCGAGCCGCTCGCCTGCGGATAGAAGACGCACACGTCCACCAGGACCAGGAGCGTGGCCGCAGCACTCAGCAGCAGCGGCGCGCGTGCCGGCTCCGTCCGCCACACCCGGAGCACGCGGCCGGCGAAGAACCCGGTCAGGAGTACGACGGCCGTGAACACCGCCAGCCATGACGGTTCCTCGAAGGGATCGTCCTTCACACCGTGGGGGTTCTGCTGGTTGATGACGATCGCGACGAGCGTGAGCGCGCTCCCGACGCCGCCCGCGACCTTCCACCATCCGCCGTCCGGCTGGGCCAGGGCCGTCTCCACGAACGCGATCAGCAGGATCACCAGGCCGGCCACCAGGATGAAGATCCCCTTCACCAGGCTGCTGTAGCCGGTCGTGTCGAGGTAGGCGAGCATCCCCAGGTGGAGCCCGGCCAGACCCGCGCCCGCGCCGAGGCTGGCGTCGCGCCAGCGGCCTTCGGGCAGCAGCGCGATCCCGAAGGCCGCCGCGGTCAGGAACCAGAGCCAAAGGATGTGCTCGGCCAGTATTCCCGCGAGCTCGCCGACATTCAGCTCGCGGCCTCCTGAGCTGAGTATCAGGAGCAGCCCCGCCAGCAGCGCCGGAACCCGCGACGCCAGGGCCGGCCACGACCGCCTGCCCGCCGTACCGGGGGCTGCGTCCCCTGCCACGGGGTATCCGCTCCGGGACTCCCCGGTCTTCACAGAGGTGACGGCCGGGAGCGCCGCATCGGTGCCACCGTCGGCCGTGTCGCGTCCTTCGCCCGCGATCGCCGCACGGCCGGGCGCCCTCTCAGGCGATACGGCCGTCGAGGCAGGGCCCTGGCCCGACGTGCTCCGGGCGCTACGGCCGTCACCCGTCCCGCCCCGGGTACGGTCGTCACTCGCCCCGCCCCGGGTACGGTCGTCACTCGCGGCACCCGGCGTGGTGGACGTCGCCGCGGTGGCTTGAGAGGGCGGCGCGGCCGGGTGCGGGGAGGAGGCCGTCCGTTCGACGCCTTCGGCGGAACGGCCGAGCGCGCGGGCGGCCGCCGCGGACACCGACCGGCTGTCGTCGTGGGCCAGCCTCTCCAACGCCAGCCGCGCCGCCAGCGCGAGCCCGGCGTGCCTGCTGTGCCGCAACCGCTCCAGCTCGTCGATCGCGCCCGCTCTGATCTTGGCGATCGGGTGGTCGACGGCCTCCTGCAGTTCGCTCGGCAGCGGCGCGGGCCGGTCCACGGGACGGCTGCGCCGCGCGATGATCAGTTCGCCCTGCACGTCGAAGGTCCACTTGCCCGGCGTCTGCTTCGGTGTGATGGCCCGCACCCGGTCGTAGACGTAGTCGTACAGCTCATGGATGCCCACGTAGCCGTCCTGGTCACGATCGGCCTCGCCGGTCTTGAGTCCCTCCACCAGGGCGCGGGTGAACACCGACGGCGACCCGGGCTCCTGCGCGTCGGCCAGGTCGGTGCCGTCGAAGGCGTATTCCAGGGCGTTGGAGGCCGTGATGACCACCCTCCCACGGCCGCCGAACTGCTCCTCGACGTAGACGGCCGCTCCCGCGCGGGGCAGCGCCCCGCGCGCGAAGGCGCCCGCATAGCAGCAGTCCAGTAGCAGGACGATGCGCCGGCATCGGCTGCGGCTCATCTGCCGGTTGACGAACTCCGCCGACACCCCGGTGGCGGCGAGCCTGTTGAGCTTGGTGCTGGGCGTGGCGAGGTACAGCTCTCCGTTGTCGTCCTTGACGCCGTGGCCGGAGAAATGCAGCAACAGCAGGTCGTCGGGGTCACGGTCGGCGAAGAAGTCCTCCACGGCCTCGTTGACGACGGCCGTGGGCTCGTTGAGCATCGTGCGCACGTCGAACCCGCCGATGGCTTCGTCGCTCAGCACCCTGGCCAGGGCCTCGGCGTCCAGCGCCGGCGCGCGCAGCCGCCGCAGTCCCGGGTCCTGGAACTCGTCGCCGGCCACGATCAGCGCCAGGCGCCGGCCGGTCCGCGCGGGCGCGACCGGCCGGTCGCGGCGCCGCAGCCAGACCTCGGTGAGTCGACGTTGCTCCTGGGAGGGTATGCCGGTCAGTTCCAGAACGTCGCCGTCGATGTCCAGCTTGACGGAACGGTGCTGGTGGCGATTGAGCCAGGCGATCACGCCGTTCACGATCGAGGCGAGCAGTTCGGTGCCGGCCAGCGCGATCACCAGGCCCCCGAGCGTGAACGACAGGACCGCCCGGGCGCCCGGAGGGCTCTCTCCTCCCTCCGCGGCGCTGACGACCGCGTCCAGATCGAGCAGTTCCTCTCTGAGCCCGGAGGTGACCTCGTCCAGTTCCTGAGCGTCCGCGGCGGGATCGACCACCTGTAACCGCAGTTGAACCCTCTCGTCCACCATCTGCCCCCTCCTGGGAGGGACGACGGGAAACCGGCGCCCTAACCGATATCGCCGACGATCACAGGGGTGCTACCTGAGTCGCGTCAGGAGGCATCAGGATCCGTTGCGGCCGCAACCCGGTGCTCGGCCCACGCGAACCCGCCGCTCGTGAGATGGGGCCGTTTGGTGAAGCGAGCAGGCCAAGCCGGTGATCTTGGGGAAGCATGAGTCTGTTGGGGCTGATACCCAGTCGCTAATCGCGGGCATGTCCGGTGGCTCATGATCTTTTGTGGGTCGATGGTCGAGAGCCTCGACCTGGACCCGGCTAGGAATCCCGAGAAGTACGTGATCTAGGAACCCCAAGTGGACGCGGGACACGCCATGCACGCCCAACTGAAAAACGGACAATCGACGCATGTGTTTCGATGGAAGTGCCATGATCTCCTTACGGTGTGCGCTTCTCCCTGATCGCAGACCACAGCACCGGCCCTCCGAGACCGGTGAGGATCGCAACCTTGGGTCCAAGGGCAACAAGGGCCTGGCGCGGGACTGCAGCACCGGCCCTCCGAGACCGGTGAGGATCGCAACAATGAGGCAGCATGAGCGTCCTCAACAGCGCAATCGCCGCGGCGTCGGGCCTCTGGGACCGGTGCGGCGCCGATGTGAGCCGGCCGCCCTTGTTGGCCGCCACCCGCCGACGAACGCCTGGGCGGCCTGTACATGACCGTCCTCTACCCCCCGGGGGGCGGCGGCAGCGGCGAGTCGGCGACGGCCGCCCACGTCGCCCACCGGATCGCGGCGGCGTTCTTCGACGGCCGGCTCCACGCCGAGCTGCTCCGTACCACTTGGGCCACCCCCGGTTCCCTGGACCATCCGCACGATCAGCGCCTTGACGGGCCGGTGGGTGCCGGGCTGTCTGTCGGTGCCGGCGCAAGGTCGTCGCGAGGCGGGCCGCCGTCCCCTTCCGCGACGCTCTGCGGTCGCTCGCTTCGCAGAGGGCGTCCGGCCGTGCCTATTCGGCGGCGGCCGGCGGGTCGCAGAACTCCTGCTTGACGAGGGCGTCCACAAGCCCGAGGAAGTCCTTCACCGGACCTCTGGTGGCCGAATCCACCCAGGTCACCGAGGCGGTCAGGGTCTTGCTGCCGTCGGGCGAGCTGTACATCAGCGCCCCGTAGCCGTGCGGTGGGCTGCCGTTGTGCTGGTAGACGGTGCCGCAGCCGGGGCCCAGGTCCTGGGCCCAGATGCCGAGGCCGTAGCCCTGCTGGGGGAGCGGGGTGGGGATCGCCGTGCGCATCTCGGTCAGCAGTTCGGCGGGCAGCAGCCTGCCGCCGTTCAGCGCGGAGAAGAACGTGGTCAGGTCCTGCGTGGTGGAGATCAGGTCGCCGGCGCCGGTCAGCAGGGACAGGTTCTGGCGGGAGAGGTCGATCACCTTGCCCTGGTACTGGTAGTAGCCGTGGGCGTGCGGCCCGGGGAGTGTCCTCGTGCGGTCGCCCGCCGCGAGGGTGTCCCGCAGTCCGAGCGGGCCGGTGATGCGCCGCTTCAGCTCGGTGGCGTAGGAGCGACCGGTGACCTTCTCGATCATCAGCAGCGCCACCGTGTAGTTGGTGTTGGAGTAGCTCCACTGCGTCCCGGGTTCGAAGCGCGGCTTCTTGGACAGCGCCAGCCGTACCAGCTCCTCGGGCTTGTAGCTCTTGAACCGGTAGGGCACCCACGCGTCCCCGTTGGCGGGGACGCCCGGCTCGTCCATGGTCCCGTCGGGCTTGTACTCGCCGGTGTAGTTGAAGAGCCCGCTGGTGTGCCGCAGCAGCATGCGTACGGTGATCCGCTCGTCCAGCCCGTAGCCGGGCAGATAGTCGGCGGCGGGGCGGTCCAGCGCGATCCTGCCCTCCGCCACCAGTTGCAGAATCATGGTCGCGGTGAAGGTCTTGATGATGCTGCCCGTCCAGAAGCTCCCGTTGGTCGGGGGTTTGGCGGATAATCCCAGTTTGCGCACCCCGGCGCTGGCGGCCCAGTCGCCCTGCCGATCGCGTACGCGTAGCTGGATCCCGGTGAAACCGGCGTCGACGAAGGCGTTCATCGCCTTGCGCAGCTCCGGGCGATCCGGCCCGGTGGAAGTGGCCGTGGCAGGGGTGGCGGTCACCGCCAGCGCCGCCGTTGCGAGCGCTGCGACGGTCGTGCGCCGGCTGATCGTCGTCTTCATGATTTCCTCGTTTCCGGGGTCGCTGTTGTCAGTTCGTGGTACGGCCGTCGCCGAACACCGCGTCCATGAGCCGCTGTGTCGCCTGCTGGAACGCCGCCGCCAGGGACAGGCCGGCGTCGTCCACGTACGTCATCGAGGCCGTCATCGTCCTGCTGCCGTCGGGCGTGCTGTACATCAGCGCCGCCGAGCCGGCCATGCCGCCGTTGTGGTGGTAGACGGTGCCGCCGTTCTCGCCCAGGTCCTGCTCGAAGATGCCCAGGCCGTAGCCGATCTTCGGGTCGGGCTTGCGCATCTCGGTCAGCAGTTCGGCGGGCAGCAGCCGGCCGCTGTTCAGCGCGGAGAAGAACGTGTGCAGGTCCTGGGTGGTCGAGATCATGTCGCCGCCGGCGGAGATCCATGAGGGGTTCTGGCTGGTGACGTCCACCGTGTGCTCCCGGCCGCCGTCCTCGTACCGGTAGTAGGCGTGGGCGTGCGGCCCGGTGATCTCCGTCGAGGTGCCCGGCGCCTCGGTGCCCGTCATCCCCAGCGGGCCCAGGATCAGCCGCTGCAGTTCCTCGGCGAACGGGCGGCCCGTGACCCGCTCGATCAGCAGCCTGGCCAGCACGTAGTTGGTGTTGGAGTAGCTCCAGTCCGTGCCCGGCTCGAACCGCGCCGGCTTGGACAGCGCCAGCCGTACCAGCTCATCGGGCCGGTAGGTGCGGAAGCGGCCCTCCACCCACTCCTTGCCCGACCACGCGATTCCCGGCGCGAACGTCCCGTCCTCGTAGTACTCGCCGGTGTAGTTGAAGATCCCGCTGGTGTGCTGCAGCACCATCCGTACGGTGATCCGCTCGTCCAGGCCGAACTCGGGCAGCCAGCCGGCCACCGGGCTGTCCAGCTCGATCCTGCCCTCGGCCACCAACTGCAGCACCAGCGTCGCGATGAACGCCTTGGTGGAGCTGCCGACCCGGAACCGGCCATCGGCCGGCGGCTGCTCCGGCGAACCCAGCTCGCGCGCCCCGGCAGTGCCGACCCACTCGCCGCGCTCGTCGTTCACCCGCAGCGACACCCCGACGAAACCGGCGTCGATCATCTCCTGGAGGATCTTCTCCAGCTCCGGACGGTCCTGTCCGGCCCCCATGACGGCCGGCGCGCCGCCCCCGGGGGCGGCGTCGAGGGCCGCGGTGATCTTGCGGGCCATCTCCGTCATGGTCGGGCCGGCCTCGCCCCGGGCGGACGCCTCGACGGCGACCAGGACGGTACGGCGGAAGTTCGCGGCCTCGGCCGGGTCCCGCTCCTGGAGCAGGCTCGCGGACTCCGCCAGCGCGGGCAGCACCTGGTCGGCCAGCTCGGCCACGCTCCTGCCGTACTTCACGCCCTTGGGCGCCTGGGCCAGCACGTGCCCGACCAGGCCGGTCGCGGACGTCAGGGCGATGGACCCCTCGGTGGCGGCCTTGTGCGCCGAGCCGGCGGCACCGGCCGCGGACATCAGCGACACCGCGCCCCAGGCGGCGGTCCGCAACGTGAGCTGGTCCTGCTCGGAGAGGATGATCGACATGGCTGTGTGCTCCTTCAGAAAGATTCGGTACGAAAAGTCACGTGAACGCACGGACGCTGGAGTGCGGGTATCTGAACGCCTCAGGCCGGGTCGCCCGAGAAGATCGTCCTCGGGCTCGAGGCCGCCACTGCCGAACCGTTCATGGCATCCACGATCACCGGCCGCCCTGATAGCGGGCCGTTGCCGTCCTGACGCGGCCGCTGACGCGGCCCTGCCCTGTCGGTGGCAGGCGCGCAGGTTGGTCAGCGGGGACCAGGACACCCGTGCGAGGGCCGGGCGTCCGTGCTCGCCGGCGGGGATCGAGCCTTCATGATCTCCGTCGGCTACGGTGGCCGCCGTACGGCGAAGCTGGGCGCGTAGTCCTTCAGCCTGACCAGGTGCGCGTGGGCCGTCTCCCGGCTGCCGGCGGTGTTCGTGTCCGGCGCCTCCCGGAAGGGGATGCCCAGGAAGATCCGGTCGGCCCCTTCGCGTCCCATCTGCTGATGCTCGGCGACGAAGCCGCGCATCTCCCGCTCGTAGGCGGCGAACGCCGTTGTGTGCTCGCCGCCGGCGAGGGCCAGCTCGCCGGCCAGGATGTAAGCGCCGATGAGCGCCTGGGAAGCGCTCTGGCCCGAGGTCGGCGCCGCGCCGAATCCGGCGTCCCCGAGCAGCACCACCCGGCCCGAGGACCAGCGGTCCATCTCCACCTGGGCGTTGACGTCGAAGAAGAAGTCCTGCGCCCTGCTCATCTCCCGCAGCAGGCGCGGGATCGGCCCGCCTTCGCCGGCGAACCGCCCGGCCACGATGCGCTTGCACTGCGCGACGTCGTCACGGTCATAGGCCAGCGGGCAGGAGGTGAAGTACAGCTCCGCGCGGGCCTCGGCGTCGTCGCGAATGCCGAGAATGACGGCCGCCTTGCCCGGCATGCTGGGGAGCCGGCTGATGCCGGACAGGCCGAGGTGGCCGGGCAGGCCGAGGTGGCCGGGCAGGCCGAGGTGGCCGGACAGGCCGAGGTGGCCGGGCAGGCTGAAGGTCGCGGTGTAGATGCCCAGGTGCCGGACGAACCGCTCGGGCGGCCCGAAGACCAGCGAGCGGGTGTGAGAGTGGAGCCCGTCGGCGCCGGCCACCAGGTCGAAGCGGCGCGGCCGGCCGCGTTCGAAGGTGACCCGCACACCGTCGGCGTCCTGCTCCAGCGTGGCGATCGAGTCGCCGAGGACGTACTCGACCTCCTGGCGGGTGGCCTCGTGCAGCAGGCCGATCAGGTCCGCCCTGAGGATCCGCGGGTCGCCCGCGAAGACCACCGCGGGCGGGGCGGCGCCACCGTCCGCCTTCGCCGCCCCGCCCATGAGCGGGTTCAGCGCTTCGACCCGCTCCAGCAGGGCCATGCGGTCCAGCACGTCCAGGGCCTCGCCGCGCAAACCCATCACGCCCCCGCCCGCACGCACCCGCGCGGCCCGCTCCACCACGGTAGGAGTGAAATCGTGGTGGCGCAGCCAGTACGCCAGAGCGGTCCCGGCCACGCCGGCGCCGGAAATGAGGACGTCCATCACTTGCTCCATCGAATGAACGATTCGGGGCGATTCATGCGATTCGAGGATCAAGTACGGTGAACATCCACAACAACGGTGAATCCTGCAAGATCACCTTCAGCGTGAGTAAACGGAGCAGGTCAGGCGTGGAACTACGCGACATCGAGATCTTCCTGACCCTGGCCGAGGAGCTGCACTTCGGTCGTACCGCCGCCCGGCTGTGCCTGTCGCCCGCTCGCGTCACCCAGGCGATCCAGAAGCAGGAGCGGCAGGTCGGCGCGCCGCTGTTCGAGCGCTCCAACCGCACGGTCCGGCTTACGCCGGTCGGGCGGCAGCTCCGCGAGGACCTGCGGCCGCTGTACGCCGGGCTGAAGGACAGCATGCGGCGCGCCCAGCTCGCCGCCCAGGGCATCACCGGCACGCTGCGGGTCGGCATGCTGCCCGCCAACACCTACGACCTGCGCCCTTACTGGGATGTCTTCCACCTGCGGCACCCGCAGTGGAAGCTGCGCATCCAGCGCACCCCGTTCAGCGACTCCTTCGGCGCGCTGCGCCGCGGGGACATCGACGTCCTGCTCGCCTGGCTGCCCATCGACGAGCCCGATCTCACGGTGGGACCGGCCCTGCTCGCCGAACCCCGGGTACTGGCCGTCTCCACCGACCACGAGCTCACCCGCCGCACGTCGGTCTCCCTGGAGATGGCCGCCGACTTCCAGCACCCCGAGGCGGGCACCGTGCCCGGCTACTGGTACGACGCCTACATCCCGCGCGAGACCCGCCGCGGCCGCCCGATCGAGCGCGGCCCCGTGATCCAGGACACGGAAGACGCCATCATCCTCGCCAGCATGGCCGAGATCGTCGTGCTCTTTCCCGCCCACATGGCCCGCTACTGGGTACGGCCGGACCTCACCTACCTGCCGGTCACCGACATGGGGCCGCTGCCGTACGCCCTGGTGTGGCGCAGCGACGCGGAGAACGACCTCGTCCGGGCCCTGGCCGAGGTCGCCCGCGATCTCGGCCCCCTCGGGGCAGAGAGCTGATCGCCGAACAGCACGGTGACCCACAAGCGTCCGGCGGACCGGACGCCATCAGGCGCAGCGCCGGCCCGCCGCCGGACGGCTGCGGAGTACCCGGTGATCGTGGCCCAGGGACGGGTGTACCGGTTTAATCGTCGTGCTCGGTGCGGCCGAAGAAGTGCAGCCGCCCCAGCCAACGGACCGGATGGCCGGCCGGAAGCCGCCCGTGCGCCAAAGACGGCAGGAACACCCGGGACCAGTCGAGCGCCGGACCGCCGGCCGGGTCTTGCCGAAGCACCTCGGCCAGCTCCGTTCCGCCGCTCTGGCCGCCGGGGACGTGGGTCCACACCCCGAAGTCTTCGTCCAGTCCCTGGCCACGGCCGTCCAGCCATTCGGCGAGATAGTCCTCCGCCGCGCTCCGTACGGCGGACGCGTCGTTCAGCAGCCAGACCTGCCCCTTGGCTCCTCCGCTATGGCCGACCAGGCGGGTCATCTCCAGCAGGTGGAATCCGTAGGGATGGCGCGTGGTGATCCTTGCCGGGGGATCGGGAAGCACGACGTCCTCCAGTTCCTCCACACGCGCCCTGGCGATGTCGTCGTGAGGGTCGATACGCAGCGCCTCACGGTAAGCGGCGGCCGCCGATTCGTCCTCGCCCAGCCAGTGCAGTGCGCACGCGAGCGAGAAGGCCGCGAGGTTGTCGTCCGGCTGAAGTCCGAGGGCATGTCGCGCGGCCTCCACCACCTCTCCCGCCAGCTCCTGTCCGAGCTCGTCGTCCTCGTCCAGCCCGGCCGGCGGATCGTACTGCGACTCGAAGTGATCCTCGCCGCCGTCGGAAACCTCGTTCAGGTGGGCCCGCAGTTTCCCCAAGGCCAGCACCGTCAGGCACACGGCGCTGGTGGGGTCGTCGGGAACAGCCTCCTGGATGGCCGCGCAGGCGTCCCTCACCTCGTCCTCGTCCTCGTCCTCCAGGTCATCGAGCGTGCCGTACTCGGTGGCCTCCCAGAAGTACTGAAGGGACGCACCGGCCGCCCTGCGCGCCGACTCGATATCCGTCATGTCGCTCATGACCACGACACGATAATGATCAGAATTCGCGTACATGGGCGTCTTGCTCATCTGGCTCGCACTTGATCCGAGAAACGGGCTGTCGTCGCCCGAGATCTGTGCTCACTCCAGTTGGGCCTGATCTCGGTCTGGAACGATCAGGTATGGCGCCCGGCGCCGGGAGGCTCTGGCTCTTACCCCGGAGCTGAAGGACCCGCGACGTGCCGCCACCGCGGAACGATGAAGAGGAACTGACCGGCGGGGACGTCAACCACCTCCTCCGGATCGGAGGGGGCGTCAACCACGTCGTCCGGATCGGCGGGGGCGTCAACCACCTCGTCCGGATCGGCGGCACGGTCCGACGGCCTACCGGCCGCTGGACACCGGCCGTCCACGCCCTGCTGGACCACCTCGCGGCGGCCGGGTTCACCGGCGCCCCCCGCCACCACGGATTCGACAAGGACCCCGACGGCAGCACCACCCTTTACCTGCCCGGCACCGAGATCAAGACCACCAGCACCGGGACGCTCAGCGCCACCCGCTACTACGGCAGCGACGGCGCGATGGTGGCCCACCGCCGCAGCGGCGACAGCGCCCCGGTGTGGACCGGCGGCGACCATCAGGCCTCCACCCAGATCACCGTCGAAGGCTGGTCCGGAAAGGTCTCCCGCCAGCGCTATCTGCCCTACGGCGCACACCGCGGAGGCCGCGACGACATCCTCACCACTCAGCGCGGCTTCGTCGGTCAGACCGAGGACGACTCCACAGGCCTGGTCCACACTGGCGCTCGCTACTACGACCCGGCCATCGGCCGCTTCATCAGCCCCGACCCCATCCAGGACCTGGCCGACCCGCAACAGCGCAACGGCACCTACAGCTACGCCAACAACAACCCCATCACCTTGTCCGATCCCGGCGGTCTCGCACCCCTGGGCGCCGGCGACGAAGGCTGCACCGACTGGAGGTGCTACAGCAACCCGCGAGGCAAAGGCTCCCTCGCCAACCCGAAACCAGGGGCGACAGGGCAACAACTTCCGTACAGGCAACCGGGAACACGTCACCACGAGATACGCCAAGCGACGCGTGGGCAACATCTACGTCCCGGAGAAGATCGACATCAATGCCTTCCGCAAGGCCTTCTACACCCGCTACGTGAAGGCGGTCGTCAACCGCTACTACAGCCCGGCAAACTTCGAGACCGAGCTGTACCACCAGCAAGTCGCACTCGCCATGAGCATCTGCTCCGACATGGCCGACACCTGCGGCGACTGGCGGGGCATGCTCTTCGACGAGTACACCAGGACGCACGACCCCGTCACCTTCAGCGCCTCAGGCCGCGCTCCTCGCCTGCCTGTCAACGTTTGGAGCAAGGGCCTGCGCGAAGCCTTCAAGAAGGCGCTCGCAGCCGGGTGCGGAGACAGCTTCGTCGCCGGCACCCGCGTCCTCCTCGCCGACGGAACCGCCAAACCCATCGAGCAGATCAAGACCGGCGACAAGGTCCTCGCCACCGACCCCTACACCGGAAAAACGCAAGCCAAGACAGTCGTCGCCACCATCACCACCGACGACGGCAAGGACTACGTCCAACTCACCATCGACACCGACGGCCTAGGGCGTGTTTTGTGGATCAGGTGGGGTGGTGTCAGGGGTGAGTTGGGGATTCGGCTGCGCGGGCTGGTGGTTCGTGGCGTGATGGGTGTGTGGTTCGTCGTCATGAGCTCAGTGATGCGGCGTGGGAGCGGATCGCGCCGTTGCTGCCGCCGGATCCGCCGCGGGGTGGGCGATGGCGTGATCATCGGCAGGTGCTGAACGGGATCGTGTGGAAGATCCGGACCGGGGCCGATTGGCGGGACGTGCCCGAGCGGTACGGCCCGTGGCAGACGGTCTATCAGCGGTTCCGCCGCTGGAGCGCGGACGGTACCTGGGATCGGCTGTGGGAGCATGTCCAGGCGCACGGGGATGCGGCCGGGGTGGTGGACTGGTCGGCGGTGTGCGTGGACTCCACGATCGTGCGGGCGCATCAGCACGCGGCCGGAGCTCGTAAAGGGGGCCGGCGGGCGGCGCGAATGCGGGCGAATGCGGCCCGGGCGGCCAGGCGCTGGGCCGATCCCGGGGCGGGCTGACCACCAAGGTGCATCTGGCCGTGGACGGGACGGGGTTGCCGCTGGCGGTGCTGGTGACGGGTGGGAACATCAACGACTGCACCCAGGCCATTGCCCTGCTGCAGACGGTGCGCATCCCCCGGGCCGGGCGCGGGCGGCCCCGCACCCGGCCGCAGCGGGTGATCGCCGACAAGGCCTACAGCTCGGCGGCGATCCGCGGCTATCTGCGCCGCCGGCACATCGCCGCCACCATCCCCGAACGCGCCGACCAGGTGGCCAACCGCGCTCGCCGCGGCTCGGGCGGGGGACGGCCGCCCGCCTTCGATCCCGCCGTCTACCGGCGCCGCAACGTGATCGAGCGCTGCATCAACCGGCTCAAGCAGTTCAAAGGCATCGCCACCCGCTACGACAAACTCGCCATCCACTACCGGTCCGCGCTCACCATCGCCTGCCTACTGCTCTGGCTCCGACGAGATCCATAAAACACGCCCTAGCGGGAAGCGTAACCGGTGCGATCCTCGCCACTGACCATCATCCCTTCTGGGCTGCCTCAGTAAAAGCCTGGACCAATGCTGGCGACCTTCGGCCTGGGGACCGCCTGCGAACCCTTGAAGGCGAACTGGTCGCGATCGCTGACATACAGCGTTGGACGGCACAACAGCGCACCTACAACCTTACTGTCGCAGGCGTACACACGTATTATGTGTTGGCACGCGAGACGCCAGTTCTGGTACACAATTCAAGCGGATGCATTCACGCGTCTGTTGCGTATCAGGATTGGGCTACCAAGGGAGCTCATGTTCACATCGGGAACAATGAGGTGAGAATTTTTCCCGACGGTCAAGGCGGGATTGGGGCTGAGCCTATTCGCCTTAGGTCTGGCACGGCCAGTTCGAAAGAAGTTCAGATGGTCCTGGATGAGATACACTCGAACCCTAGCCTGAGGGCCGATATAATTGTCAAGGCCAAGTCTGCTCGCGCCAGTACGAATGCTGCAGAATTTGGCATGCGCTCAAATCGGGCTGCCGAGATGCATTCCCCCATCAAGGTATTGGAGAAGATGGGTGACTAGTATCAGCTTCTTCCGCGATGTATCTATGGCTGGCCAGGTTCGAGGGCTGGGGTTGGGGTCCAGTCTTGAGCAATGGAGTCAGGCTCTCGGTGACGAGTATGTCGATGACGTGCGCAAGGGCCGCATGCGTCGAGACTATGGCCTCGTAGAGCTGTCGTTCCTCAAAGTCGAAAGTTTATGGGAATGTGCGGGGATAACTATTCAGGCGCATCGTTTGTCGCTGCCTCATAGAGATGTGATTCCCGAGACGCTAGTGCGAGAATATGGAAATTTTCCAAATAGAGTCCCTCTCCCTGATTTGCTGCAATCCATAGCTGAAATTGGCGGCAGAGCGGAATTGATTGACGATGCCACTCGGTCGCGATATAGGAGATTCTGGGTGTCTGGATCCCGTGCGATCATCCATGCAACGGATGATCATCCAAAAGAGTTTACGCTTTCGAAAGTGGAGGAAGTGTGGTCCATTGCTCTGTCCTGTGACGCGGAGATTTGGAGGGCTCCGCTTCAATAGATCCCTGAGATTCTTCGTCTTGCAGTCAAGATTGTTCGCATAGGACCGGAGGTTCCTTCTCTCCCGCCCCGTACCGATGGCTCTGGAGGGAGCCGGCGACCTGACGGACGATGAGCCGCCGGAGGCCGTTTGGGTCATGGTCGAGTTGCTGGACGACTGAGACATCATGGACAGGGGGCGGTGAGATGAGGGTCACAGGCTGGGCCTACGGCTGCACCGCCTTCGTCATGTCGACCGTGGACGGCTCCGTCTTCGTGCAGGGGACCATGTGGCAGGACTCCATCGGCACCGCGGTCCTGCCCGCACCGCACCATTCGAAGACCCTGCGGGAGATCGCCCGCAAAAGTGTGGGCAAGGCCCTACCGGACCGCGGCGGAGAACGAGGACACGCTGGCCTGGCTCCCACGTGGGGACGAGGCCGACGCGTAGGAGCCTCGGCGGCGGGTGCGACCCCTTTTCGAGCCGCACGCGCCGTGCTGCCCACACGCGCTCGCGGGTGTCTAGCCGCTGGGCATCCTTCGTGAAGAGGGCCTCGTATAGGCGGAGATGGCTGCGCCCACCTCGCGAGTAGTGCTCGCCGTTGACCTGCGGTCGAGGCTTGTTACGACGGTCCGGCTCCGTCGGCTCCTCGTTAGCCGAAGAGGTTGTCGGGTGGCCAGCCCTGGTCGAAGAACTCAGATGAACTGGGCCGGCCCCATCTGGGACCGGCCCGTGGACCTTCTCCTGCTGATCGACAAAGAAAAGAGGGAGATCGGTCGTCACCCATCGTAGGCATGGGCGGTGACGGTGGTGGGGTTATCGGCGGCGGGCGTTCTGGCAGTCGCGTTGTTTGCCGAGGTAGACCTCGCAGAGCTGCACCGTCTTGAAGGTGATGCCGAACCACATGTCCTTGGAGGCGCAGCGGCCGTCCCGGGGTTCGAGGGTGCCGCGCATGCCGATGGAGTTGGTCCAGTGGGTGCGGACTCGGTAGGCGTCGCCCTTGATGTGGTCGCACACGTCGAGGGTGGTGCGCGGGGAGGTGGTGTGGGCGCTGCCGATGACGCGGCCTTCGCGGATCATCTCGGTGCCGATGCCTGCGGCACGGGCCTGCTGCTGGCCTGTGAGGAGGGCCGCGAGAACGAGGGTGAGTCCCAGGGCCGGCGCGGTGATGGGGTGGGTGTTCACAGGGCGTCCTCCAGGTCCGTGTGGGCGAGCTGGCGCGGGGCCGCGGGGTGGGGCCAGACCTGTGTGAGGCGGGCGAGGCGGCGGCGGGGGGCTTTGGTGTGGAGGGGGAGCCAGAGGTCGGCGGCGGGGCCTTCGTTCAGGGGGCCGGTCAGCGCGGAGCGGCTGGCGGTGGCGATGGGGAGGGCTCCGGCGGCGGGGTGGGCCTGGAGGCGTTTGCGGAGGTTGGCTTCGCGTCGGTCGCCGGTGAGCCAGAACAGGATGGGGGTGGCGATGCCGGTGGTCTGGTGGAGTTGGGTGTAGCGGTCGAGCTTGCGTACTACTCGGTCCAGGGTTTCGGTGCCGGTGTCGTATTCGAGGAAGAAGTCGATGGTCTCGCCGTTCTCGGTCCAGCGGCCGTAGGCGTCGGGTTGGGCGATGTCGCCCCAGTGCTGGGTGCAGCGGTGTTCGGGCCACCAGGTGATCAGCCGCGCTGTGCTGACGCGGTTGGCGTGGGCGGTGAGGGCGGTGAAGAAGCCGTTGACGCCGACGGTGTGGGCGAGTTTGTGGCTGTAGGCGATGGCGATCGCGCGGTCGCGGCGGTAGCCGAACTCGGCTGTGTCGAGGCCGTCTTCGGCGGCGAGTACGGCGGCGCCGTATTCGCCGAGGACGTAGTGGTACGGGGCGGTGCCCAGGCCGGGTGGGAGGCGGGGGGCGAAGCGTTCGAGGACGCCGAGGCGGTGGAGTGTGAGGAGGCGTTTGCGGGCGGTGTCGTCGGAGTCGAAGGCGAGTTGGGCGATCTGGGGGCTGGTGAGGACGCGGTGTTCCCAGATCAGGTGCATGAGGGTGCGGTCGCGGTGGGTGAGGCGGACGGCGAGGCCGGCCAGGACGGCCGGGTTGTGCTTGGTCATCGGTCTTCTCCTTCGGTCGTGGTGATGAGGCGGAGGCCTGGGTTGAGGCGGGGGTCTGGGGTGAGGCGGGGGTCGTCGGAGCGGGGTGCGCAGGCGTGTGCCGTACGGCCGTGGGCGGCGGAGGCGGCGGCGCGGATGCGGTCGGCGCGCTGGCGGTCGGGCTGGGGCAGGGGCTGGGTGCGCAGGGTGAACGGGGGAGCGTCGGCGGCGTGGACGACCAGGCGGGCGGCGGCCTGGTAGGCCCCGAGGTTGGCCAGGTCGTGAGCGGTCAGGTGGGGTGCGAAGTGGCGTTCGACGGCGCCGGCGTCTTCGGGCGAGAGGGAGAAGTAGATCTTGTTGCGGGCGTCGGAGCTGAGGGCCTGACGCAGGTCGCGGGGCAGTTGGGCCAGGTGCTGGTGGGCCAGGGTGAGGGAGACGCGGTAGGCGCGGGCCTCGGCGAGCATGTCGGACAGGGCGTGCGGCAGGGTGAGGAAGTTCTGGCACTCGTCGACGTAGACGGCAGCGGGGGCGCGGTGGCGGCCGAGGCGGGCGCGGGCGGCGGCGGCCTGCCAGACCTGGGCCAGGACGAGGGAGCCGAGCAGGCGGGCGCTTTCGTCGCCGAGGACGCCCTTGGGCAGGCGGACCAGGAGCAGGCCCCCGTCGAGGATGTCGCCGACGTTGAAGGTGGAGCGGGCTGAGCCGAGGACGTCGCGGACGAACGGGCGCAGCAGGAAGGCGCGGAGTTTGTTCATGATGGGGCCGGTGACGTGGGCCTGGGCCTCCGGGGTCAGGTGTTCGTACCAGGACCAGAAGCCGCGCAGCAGCGGGTCGCCGAGGCCGCTGGTGAGGCGGTGCCGGTAGAGGCGGTCGGTGAGCAGGCGGGGTACGTCGGCCAGGGTGCCGTCGGCGCGGGCCAGGGTCAGGCAGCAGCCGCGCAGGATGTCGTCAGTGCGCGGTCCCCAGAAGTCGCGGTAAATCTGGTGGAAGATCCCGACCAGGTTGTCGGCGGCCATGTCCCGGTCGTCGCCCTGGAGCACGTTCAGCGCCGGGCGCGGGTGGCGGTCGTCGGGGTCGATGAGGACGACGCGGTCGGCGACCTCTTCGGGGATGAGCCCGAGCAGGTCGGTGATGAGGTCGCCCTTGGCGTCGATCACGGCCGTGCCGCGTCCGGCCAGCACGTCCGACAGGATCATGTGGGCCAGCAGGGTGGACTTGCCGGTGCCGTTGGGGCCCAGGACGTGCACGTGGTGGAAGGAGTCGGCGACCCGCAGGGCGACCGGCCGGGCGTGGCCGGCGTCGGCTTCGCCGAACGGCTTGGCCCAGGCGCCGCCGTAGGCGATCTGGGGTGAGGGCGGGACGCTGTTGGCGCCGGCGCGGCGGAGCCCGGGCACGGCCCCGTCGGTGGGGATGTGGGCGAGTGCGGCCAGTTCGGCGACCGACATGAGCTGGCCCCGGCTCAGGCTGCGAGCGTCCAGTACGGCGGCTGCGCGGCGCAGGCGGCGCCGTTCCAGGCGGTTGTGCCCGGCGAAGACGGCGAACGCGGAAGCCAGCGCGTGGGCCCGGCCACGGATCGCGTGCCGCCGTACGAGATCTTGCTCGTGGTCGTCGGCGGTTTCGGCGGCGACGGCGTAGCGGATGGCGACTTCGTAGCGGGGCTGGAGGGCTTTGTCGTGTACGGCTCGCGCCTGAGCGGTCTCCTCCAGCCGCTCGGCCCGATCCGCCGGGGCCGGGTGGGCGGAACGGGAGGAGGGCGCGTGGCCGGGGCTGATCAGGTCGAGCAGTTCGCGGGCGAGCCAGGTGAGGGCGGTAAGGCCGCGGGCGGCGGACAGGCGGCGGCCGGTGGCGGGGCGGGCCAGGATCTGGATGGCGGCGTGCTGCCAGGGTGGCATGCCGGTGGCGGCGCCGAGCAGGGCGCGCAGCGGGTCGGTGTCGAAGCGGTGCCGCAGCGGCAGCGCCTCGGGCCGGGCAAGGACGAGGCTGCCGCCGGTGGCGTACCCCTCCAGCGGTACCGGCGGCACGGGTTCGATCGTGTGGGTGCGGGCGGAGGGCCAGGCGGCTTCGACGGCCTGCTCGACCAGGTGCTGCGGGACGACGCCCGGCACCCAGAGGCAGATGCGGGCCCCGGTGGAGTCGAACAGGTACTCCAGGCTCAGGTGGGGCTGCCCGAGCAGCAGCCGTTTCCAGGCCGGGCGCAGCAGCCCGATGAGGTTGGACCACAGGGCGGTGGCCTGGGTGAGGGTGGCGGTGGGCGGGGCGAGGATTTCGATGTAGCGGGCGTCGCGCGCCAGGCGGCGGTGGCGCAGCCGTACGGCCAGCAGACGCAGCCCCTCGGCGGCTGCGAGGGCGGCGATGACCTGGGGAAGGTGGGCGTCCAGCCAGCTCAGCGCATACTTGAGCGCGCCCCAGGGGTCCTGGTGCCAGTCGGGGATCACAGCGACTCGTCCTCCTCGTTGAAGTCGGTGAACTCGTTCAGGTCGTCCGCGTCGCCGAGGCCGGCCAGTTCGGCGGGGGATGAGGTGGCGACGCGGTGTTCGGCCGGGCTGGCGATCACGTCGAAGGCGACGCGGGCGGTTCCGGCGGTGAGCAGGCCCTTGCCGCGTTCGGCCGACAGCAGGAACTGTCGTTCGCCTTCGGACAGGCGGAAGGCGTCGGCGACGGTGTCGATGGCCTGCGGGGCTTGGCGGAGCAGGATCTGGGTGGCGGCGTTGGCGACGATGGCCTGGCCGAGGTCGGTGCCGAGCAGGTCGGCGGCGTCCTGGGTGATGACCGAGAGGCCGGCCCAGTGTTTGCGGGCGGCCTTGGCCATCCGGAACAGGAACCTGGCCCCTGCTTGGTCGCGCATGAGCAGCCATGCCTCGTCCACGATGACCAGCCGCGGGCGGCGCTCGCGCGGGTCGGACACTCGCCGCCACACGGCGTCCAGGGTCAGCAGGGTCCCGGCGGGTTTGAGCTCGTCGGGCAGGTCACGCAGGGAGAAGACGATCAGGTGGGAGTCGGGCCGGGTGGTGGTGTGCCCGTCGAACAGACCCTTGTGGGTGCCGGTGACGTACGGCGCCAGCCGCGCGGCGAGCTGCCTGCCGGCCCCGTCGTCTTCGGCGAGGGCCTTGGCCAGGTCGGACAGCAGCGGCGGGCGACGCTTCCACGTGCGCGGGTCGGTCGTGATCCCGGCCTGCCGGTAGGCGGCCATCAGCGCGCGGTCGAGTACGGCCTTGGCCGCCGGGTCGAGGTGTTCGCCGAGCAGTACGGCCAGCAGCGTGTGCAGGAACAGGGCCCGCCGGGTCAGCGCGTCCCGCCCGCGCGGAAGGTCGAACGGGTTGAGCCGGACTCCGGGGGCTCCGAGTCGCAGGTGCGCGCCGCCGACGAGCTCGGCCAGGCGGCCGTACTCGTCCTCGGGGTCGATGACGGCGACCTCGACCCCGGTGAACAGGTTGCGCAGGGCTTCCAGCTTGGCCAGGTAGCTCTTGCCGCTCCCGGACCGGCCCAAGGTGGCTGAGTTGTGGTTGTCCTGGGCGAACCGATCCCACAACACGAGCGAGGAGGAGTCGGCGTTCGCGCCGTACAGCACCGGGTGCTCACCCAGCGGCGCGATCAGATCCGGTGAGGTGAAGGGGAACGCCGCCGCCAGCGCGGCCGTGTCCACGGCGCGGGTCAGCCGCAGCTCGTCCACGCCCAGCGGCAGCGTGGTGATCCAGCCTTGCAGGGTGCGGAAGGTGGCTGGCTTGGCGTCGAGCAGCAGGGACGCGGCCAGCGCCCGGACCCGGGCGGTCTCGACCTCCAGCGCGGCGAGGGTGGGGGCGTGGACGGTCAGGTACAGGCCCAGCCGGAACAGCCGCCCCTGCCCTCGCGCCAGGTCGTGGGCGAGCTGGTGGGCGTCGTCGGCGGCGGCCTCGGCCTCGAAGTCCTCCAGCCGCCCCCGCGCCGCATCCAGCCGTGAGGAGGACTCCAGTCGGGCGAGCTGCCGCCGCAGCAGGTCGGCGGCCACCAGCGGCGCGATGGGTTCGACGTGCAGCGACACCTGCAGCCGCCCCGGGTAGGTCAGCAGCGGTTCCAGCCACCCGCAGCCCACCTCGCGCGGATAGCCGACCACGGCGAAGGAGGCGCACACCCCGCCGTCCAGCCCCAGATGCCGCGCCCCCACCTCCACGGAGGAGGCCGGCAGCCGCGAGGGAGACGAGCGGCGGCGATTCCACGAGGTCATTTCCGCTCCTCCTCAGCGCTCTGATCGCCGGTGATGGGCAGGTCAGGCGGAGCCAGCCGGGCCAGCCCGGGCGGGACACCGGGGTCGGCACAGGCGGCCAATACGGCGCTCGCCCCCTCGGCATCCAGCAACCGGGCCGAGACCGCCGAACCCGCCAGAGCGCGCACGCTGTCCTCGGCGCGCCGCAGCACTCGCCTCGCGGCCCCGTCGAGGTCGCCATCGGCGTACGGCTCGCGCAGCACAAGCAGCACGCGGCGGCGCAGCAGGTCGCGTGAGGTCGTGAGCCGGGTGAGGAATTCGGCGTGGTCCAACGCGGCGCGCTCCAGCGCCGGATGCGGCAGCGCGGGCGCGTCGGCGCGCAGCCGGGTGATCGCCGGGGCCAGATCTAGCGGCTCGGCGATGGCCACGAGCTGGATCGGATGGGAGAGCGAGTTCAGCCACCGCCCGAACGCGGCCACCAGCGCCCGCTGCTCCTCAGCCGTGCGCAGCGCGAACGACACCGTGTCGCAGTCCACCAGCACGGCCACGCCGTACGACCCCAGGTCCAGCACGCCGTCCGGCCGCACGGTCCGCACCGGCAGCTCCAGCACCCCCACACCCTCCGGAGGGCGCGCTCCGGTAGGGGCGGACACCTGCCAGCGGGGCGCGGCGGTCTGGTCGAAGGCTGCCAGCAGCAGCCGGTCCAGGCTCACCCCGTCCCGCCGCACCAGCGCCAGCGCGGCGGCGAGGCCCAGGAGCGGGAGAACGCACGCGGCGGCGACCACGGCGGGCAGCAGCCGTGCCAGGAGAGTGAAGATGATGTAGCCGAACAGCGCGGCCACGGTGAGGATCGCCAGTTGCCGCGCGGTCAAGCCCGCCAGCACCCGATCCTCGCGCTCGACATCGGCGGGGATCTTGACGCGGTCGCGGTCGCTCACGGCCGCCCCCTGCGGTTCCGCCTGCTGCTCATGTGCCGGACCGCCGACATGACCTGCTGGAAGATGACCAGCCGCACCACCTGGCGTAGCGGCCCGTGCCGCTGCCCGCCCCGCCACACCTGGACGCTGATCCAGGCCGGGATGCGGATGAGCAGGTACAGCAGGCACAACACGATCAGCAGGTCCCAGCTCTGGGACGCCTCATCGGCGAACAGCTTCGACCCGTCCGGCGTGAGCAGCACCCTCAGCGCGGTGACGAACACCAGCGCCTGACACAGCTGGATCGCCAGCACCCCGGCCAGCGCCCGCCACCAGAACCGCGCCACCGCCTCGGTCTGCGGCAGCGCATGACAGGCCAGCATCAACGGCGCCGCCACCACCAGCAGGATCGTCACCGTCACCCGCGCGGCGAACATGACCGCCAGCACCACCGCCAGCACGACGGCGGCCAGCACCAGCAGCACCAGGAACAGCCCGCCCGAGGCCACGTTGTGCACCAGCCGGTCCCGCAGGCTCCCCATCGCGACCCCGGCGTCGATCCCCGGTCCGAGCAGCCCGGCGGTCAGCGCGTTGGTCAGCTCGATCGTCCTGCCGGCCAGGTCCCGGCTCAGGTTCGCCGTGATGAAGGCCAAGACCAAACGGGGCAGGACGTCCTTGGCGCTGTAGGAGGTCTGCACCGTCTCGTAACCCATGAGCATCAGCCCACCGGCCATCACCAGCAGCACGAAGCAGCCGTTGGCCAGCGCCGCCGACGCCGTCCACAGATCCACCACCCGGGGCAGCTCATCCACCCGGGGCGTGGACAGCAGCCGATCGCCCAGGGTGTCGAAGGTGGGGCGGATCGCGCTCTCGGTGACGTCACGCAGCCACAGGTCCCAGGTCCGGCTGATCCGGCAGCCGACGTCGAACATGTCGCAGTCGCGCGGATGCGGCAGCGGCGGCTGAACGCTGACCCCGCCCGACGAGCCCGACGAGCCCGGCGAGCCCGGCGAGGGAGCAGGGGCGGGAGTGGGGGTCATGGTCAGACCCCCACGATCGACTTGAGCACCCGCACCAGCAGCGGCGCCAGCGCCGCGATCGCGTACCCGAAGGCGGCGAACCGCAGCGTGTTCTTGGCCTTGCCCACCTCGCCCGGATCGCCCCCGGCCAGCAGGTACCGCAGCCCCCCGATCGTGGCCATCAACGTGGCCAGCCCCACCAGCAGCCCCACGAGCCAGTTCCGCAGATTCGTGATCACCTGATCGAGAGAGGCAGGCGCGGCAAGCGACCGGAAGCCGCTCGGACCCGCTGATGCCGCTTTGGCCGAGCCGACGGCAACGCCGAGCAGCACGAGCACCGCGATGGCAACGAAGAGGAAGCGGGGGGTAAGCCGGGTGGCAATTCGGTACGGCCGACAGCGATACGGCATGCCGCGCGGCATGAGCCGGGCAACGTGCGTCCGCAGGACTGCCAGGGGGAAGGGGCGAGGGTTCCGCGCGGAGCCGGGAAAGGTGTCCCGGCCTCCTTTCAGATCGTCCTTGCGGGTTGTATCTGAGGCGTCCCGGCTCCGCGCGGAAGTCTGTGCCGCCCTCCAAGGGGCGGAGGAAGTGGTCGTCAGGGACAGCGGCGAGGACACATTGCCGTTGGCAATCGCGGAGCACAGGGCAGGCTCGGCCCGCTGCCGCCGCTTCTTGGCCGCCTCCTCGCTCAGCCCCAGCCGCCGGGCTGCCTGGGCCAGTGTGAGGTTCTCCAGCCGGGTCAGCCCGATCAGTTCGGCGTCGACCGGCCGCAGCACGCGCTTGGCAACCGCGTCCGCCAGCACCAGGTCCGGGTGCCCCCACGGCATCGGCGGCGGCGCCGAGCCATACCCGACGAAGCGCCGCTCAACTGCGGCCTCCCGCCGCTCCCTGACCCGCTGCCCCGCCCGCCGAGCGGCCTCGCACAGCCGAGGGCGCACATTCGGCCGCTCGACGTCGATCCGCCCCAGCGCCTCCAGGAACCCGGTCAGCACCTCGCTCTCCAGGTCACCGACCTCGTCCGCGGGCAACCCGTCGGCGAGCGCATGCGTGATGGCCTTCAATGCCGGCACCGACATGCCGACGGCCGCCACCTTCCACGCCGGCCCCGCGCCGCGCGCCCGCCGTACGAGCTCCCGCCAGACCTGATCCCGCGTGGGGTGACTGACCACCTTTCCGCACAACAAGGCCCGTAGCTCCACCAGCCCGATGGCGCGCTGCGGCATCTCCGGCGACAGCTCCCGCCCGTCCAGCCCGAGTCCGCCCGGTCCCTCGGCCAGCAACCGAAAGCTGACCTCGGCCATGTCCAACGGCGAATCGGCCATACCGGCCGCGCGTCGAATTCCACTGCCCATCTGATGCTCCCGAACAAGGTCACGACTACTGCTGTCGACCCCGGTATACGGGTCTTGTCAGGCGAATCAATGGCAGTGTTGAGAGCGAATCAATGGCAATAGACGAACGAATTGACGAGACGATCGGTAAGTGCTCTTACCGAACTGAGACGCGCCTGACACCGCGTAGCCAGATCACTCGCCTGCGACTTGCCTGCGTTGCACAGTCATGGGCAAGCAGGCCTGCCATCTGCTTGCCAACCCTGTGCCGCAGCGATCCTTACCTCAGATGGTGCCGCGCTCACGGTTGCCTGAGATCTGCCAGCCGCGCGTGATCGCCTGAATAGGCACCCGGCTGCGGGTGCACGTATCTGAGGCCCTGTCCCAACGTCAGAAATGGCGACCACACATGCACAAAAGCGAGCGGCAACAGAAACACATCACGATTCCCCAAGGGGTAAGCCGGCACTGCGCGTGCTTTCACTCGGAGCCGGCGTACAGTCCAGCACCCTGCTCCTGCTCGCCGTAGAGGGCGCCATCCCACGCTTCGACGCGGCCATTTTCGCCGACACCGGCTGGGAACCCCGCGAGGTCTACGCCCACCTGGACCGGATGGAGCAGACGGCCGCCCGCGTCGGCATTCCCATCCTGCGAGTCAGCACCGGCAACCTGCGCACCGACCTTCTCAACCCCACCCGCCCCAGCGCCTACCTGCCGCTCTTCGTCCGCAACCCCGACGGCACCCGGGGCCTCCTGGCCCGCCAGTGCACCCACAACTACAAGATCCGCCCCATCAAGGCCAAGATCCGCGAACTCCTCGGCTACCCTCACCCCCGCCGCGTCCCACCGGGCGTCTTCGCGGAACAGGCCATCGGCATCAGCCTCGAGGAGATCCACCGCGCCAAGGACGCCGACGTCCGCTACCTGCGCAACGTCTTCCCCCTGCTCAACCTCGGCTGGACCCGCGCCGACTGCCACGCCGTACTCACCGCCAAGGGATGGCCCGACGTGCCCAAGTCCGCCTGCCTCGGCTGCCCCTTCCACGGCAACACCGCCTGGCGCCGCATCCGCGACACCGACCCCGACGCCTGGGCCGAACTCCTGGACTTCGACGCCGCCATCCGCCACGGCCTGCCCCGCACCCGCGCCATGGGCCGGCCACCCCGCGGCACCTTCTACCTCCACCGCTCCTGCCGGCCCCTCGCCCAAGCCTCCCTCGACGACGACACTCACACCGCCGACCCCGACGGCTGCTCCCCCTGGTCCTGCCGCAACGGCAGCGCCGAGCAATCACCCCCCGCTACCGAACCGGCACCGGCAACCCCGGCACCTGCTCAGGCCGATCAGGTACGGCCGGGCGCCGCTCGCCGGGAGGGGGAGACCCGATGAGGCCGCCGTACTGGAGCGACGACCACACGACCCTCTACCTGGGCGACGCCCGCGAGGTCCTCACTGAGATGCCCACTGGCTCGGCGGACTGCATCGTCACCAGCCCGCCGTACTACGGCCTGCGCGACTACGCGCACCCCGACCAGTACGGCCAGGAGCCCACCCCCGAGGCCTACACCGAGACCCTGCGCGCCACGTTCGCCGAGGCTCGCCGTGTCCTGGCCGATGACGGGACCTGCTGGCTCAACCTCGGAGACTGCTACGCCGCCAACTCTGACGGATGGGCGCGCGGGGAGGCATACAACCCGCGGCAGCCGCGCATCCGCCCCCGAGCACGCCTGGCGGTCCCGCCCAAGAACCTGCTGGGAATGCCCTGGCGGGTCGCCTTCGCCCTCCAGGCCGACGGCTGGATCATCCGCAACGCCATCGTCTGGCACAAACCCAACGCGATGCCCCAATCGGTGCTGGACCGGCTCAGTACCCGGCACGAGCTGATCTTCCTGCTGGTCAAGCAGCGGCGGTACTGGTTCGACCTGGATGCCATCCGCCAGCCGTACACCGGCGACCGCGCACCCTCGCGCCGCGCCCGCCGGCCCGGCTGCGGGACCAAGCACACCACGATCAAAACGGGCTGGCCTCCAGGCAAATACACCGACGCCCAGCCGGCATGCCGCGGCAAGAACCACGGCCGCGCGATGCTGCCGACCGGACGTCGGCACGACGCCGCCCACCAGGCAGGTGCCAACCCCGGCGATGTCTGGTCCATCTCGACCCGGCCGCTGCGGCAGGCGCACTTCGCGGCATTCCCCATCGACATTCCGCTGCGTGCGATCGCCGCAGGCTGCCGCCCCGGCGGCACAGTCCTGGACCCGTTCTCCGGCGCCGCCACCACTGCCCTTGCCGCCCGTCGTCTCGGACGCCACTTCAGCGGAATCGAGATCAACGAGACCTTCTGCGACCTGGCCCGCGCCCGCATCCTCGCGACCATTGAGCCTCCCGAGACAGGGGAGGCGCAGGGTGACTGAACGGCTACAAAGGGCCTGCTCGGGGCCTCCCGAATCGGGTTCACGCCCGTACGCTGACGGGCCCGGGACCAGGGATGGCGCTCGCGGCAACCAGGTCCATGTGCTGTTGCCGGAGCTGCCGTCGCGGCTTCCTCCGGTTGCCGCCCGGGCGCTGTTGCGCATCCTCCTCGCCGCCTACGAGAGGCGGCAAGGGATCAAAGCCGAACACGACTAGGAGAGGTAGGAGACGAACGTGATCGATCTGGCCTTCTGGGGGCGGTGCTCGACCGAGGACCGGCAGGAACCTGAAGCCTCCCGGGCGTGGCAGCTCCGGCGCGCCAAAGCCCTTGTGGAGCCCCAGGGAGGCCGGATCGTCGCGGAGTACTTCGACATCGATGAGTCCCGCTCCATCCCGCCCCAGCGCCGCCCGGAGGCCAGCCGCCTGCTGGCCTCCCTAGGCGACGCGGGGCGGGGCTTCGACGCCGTTGTGGTGGGCGAGCCGCAGCGGGCCTTCTACGGCAACCAGTTTGGGCTGACCATTCCGCTGTTCGAGCACTACAAGGTGCCGCTTTGGGTGCCCGAGGTCGGCGGGCCCATCGATCCGGCCAACGAAGCGCACGAGCTGATCATGTCCATGTTCGGTGGTATCAGTAAAGGCGAGCGCAACCGCATCAAGATGCGGGTCCGGACGGCCATGTCCGCGCAGGCGCAGATCGAGGGGCGTTTCCTCGGCGGCCGACCCCCGTACGGCTACCGCCTCGCTGATCTCGGACCTCACCCCAACCCGGCCAAGGCGGCCGACGGAAAGCGGCTGCACGGCCTGGTCATCGATCCGGAGCCTGCCGAAGTCGTGCGGCGGATCTTCCGGGAGTACATCGCGGGCTACGGGATCGGTGCCATCGCCGAGGGCCTGACGAAGGAGGGCATCTCGTCGCCCTCGGCCTACGATCCCGCCCGCAACCGGCACCGCAACGGCATCGCCTGGTCCAAGTTCGCGATCCGGGCCATCCTGCTCAATCCCAGGTACACCGGCTATCAGGTCTGGAACAAGCAGCGCACCGACGAGGTGCTGCTCGACGTCCAGGACGTCGCCCTGGGCCACACCGCCAAGATGCGCTGGAACCACAAGGACACCTGGATCTGGTCCGAGCGGCCGGCTCACGAGCCGATCATCCCCATGGACACGTTCCAGCGCGCCCAAGGGCTTATGGCCGGCCGTGCGCGAGCCGCCGCCCCGCACAAGCCCCACCGGGCCCGGCACGACTACGTCCTGCGCGGCTGCATGTACTGCGGCGTCTGCCATCGGCGCATGGAGGGGCACTGGACCAACAAGGCTCCCTACTACCGATGCCGCTTCCCACAGGAGTACGCGATCGCCAACAAGCTGGACCACCCCCGCAACGTCTGCCTGCGCGAGGACGCCGTACTGCCCCACCTGGACCGTTGGCTGGCCGAGGTGTTCGCGCCCACCCGCATCGAGCACACCATCGAGGCCCTCGCGGCCGCCGCAGGGGAAGGCAGGCGCGAACGCGGGCGCGATGACGAGGCCCGCCGTCAGGTGGCCGAGTGTGATCGCAAGCTCCAGCGCTACAAGGACGCGCTCGACGCCGGAGCGGATCCGCTCGTCGTGACCGAGTGGATCAAGCAGACCCAGGCTGAACGCCATGCCGCCCTGGCCAAGCTCGACCAGATCGGCGGCCAGACCACGAACACCCGAGAGCAGATCGCCCACATGATCAGGAGGTTGGGAGACATGGTGGCGGTGCTGACCGACGCCGAACCGGAGAAGAAGAGCGACCTCTACCGCGGGCTCGGCCTGCGGGCCGAGTTCGACCCGGAAACCAAGAAGGTGCGGGCCGAGGTCACCCTCGATCCCGCACCCTCACGAACATCCCATTGGGATTCGGTTGGTGTCCGAGGGGGGACTTGAACCCCCATGCCCCGCAAAGGGCACTAGCACCTCAAGCTAGCGCGTCTGCCTATTCCGCCACCCGGACGTGGTGCCTGCACGCGACTCCTGTTCGCGTCGGCTGACCTAGGTTAGCAAACCTTTGGGGGTGAGGCATACACGCGGGCGGGAGGGCCGCGGGGGTTGTGGCCGGCGGGGGCGCGGGTGGTGGGGGCGCAGGCTGGGGGCGGGGGCGCGGGGGGTCGCCCGAGTCCTGGGGGTGGTGGGCGTGCTGGGGATGGAGGGCTGGGGTGCGGGGCGGTCTCTTCGTGTTTCGGGTGGTTTAGGGATGTTGGCGGTATCTGAGGGCTGTTTCTTGAGTTGTATGGGAATTGGGCGGGTCTGGGGGATGAATTATTGGAATATGGGATGGGTTTGCTGGGAAAGGTGGAGGTTTGGGAGGTGGGGTTGGGGGATTGTTGGTGAAGGGGTTAAGGAAGTTGGGAGAGGTTTTTGGAAAGGGGTGGTGTTGTCGGGGGCGAGTGCTACCTTGATTTGGCGTTCGGAGTTCTTGGCCGTCGGTTTCCGGCGGCTGGGTGGTTCGTTGGTATAGGGAGGCCTTGTGGGACGGCAAGAGTTGGATCGGGGGGCCCTGGGTCCTTTGGTCGGCTTGCCGTCCCTCAAGGTCGAGGCCGAAGTGGCCGCGACTTGCCGGGATTGGGCCAGGCGGGTCTTCGTCGTGGGTGGGATGCTGCTCGCCGGGTGGTTGCTCGGCGGGGCGGCGGCCCATGGCGATGTCGCGCCGGTGGAGCCGGTCGCCGGGGCGGTGGCGGAGGCCATCGGGCAGGCCGAGGAGGTCGCCCGGTCCGTGCCCCGTGAGACATCCGTGCCCGCGGCGGTCTCCCCCGAGAGGGAGGAGCCCGCGGCACGATGCGGCCGGGCGTGCGCTGTCGCGCCCGACGCGCGGCGGGTCGTGGCGCGAGTCGCCCGGCCTGTCGAGCGGATGCTCGCCGCCGCTCCCGTGACGCGGCGGCCCGCCGCGGACCCCCGTGCCGTCGAGCCGGTGGTCCGGGCCGCATGGCCGGCGGAGGTCCTCGGGGCCTTCGTCGCCGGCTCCGAGCGCATGTCGCAGGAGCTCCGGTCGCCGCGAGGCGGCGATGAGAGCGCCTGGGACTCCATGATCACGTCGGTGGGCGCACGTGCCGACCGGCGGGCCACGACGGACACCTCCCCGGCCCAGATCGGCGGGAGGTCTCCGTCCTCTCTCGCGGAGGCGATGGCGGGGCGCGGGATCAACGGTCAGACGACCGGCGACGCCGACCCCCGGCCGTTCCCGAGGGACGCGGGTCAGTCCCCGGACCTGCATGGATTCGTGCCCCAGTCGTTCGGCGGCGCGAGCCAGCACCTTCCTGTCGCCGGGGACGTCGCGCGGATGTTCGACCCCGCGCGGCAGATGACGGTGCGCGCCCCGCTGGCGTCGCACCTCCCACCGGCGGTCCGCACAGCCGCGGACGAGCCGTCGTTCTCCCCTGATTAGCGCCCTCGCGGGCTCCCGGCCGTCCCCCAGGTCGTGAGCCGCCCGGCGGCCGTGACTCTTCCAGACGCCGTACGCGGGCCGCCGCGCGCATCGAGTTCGCTCCAGCGCCACCACCGGTAGTCGCCGCCGGAAGCGGCGCGCCGCATCCGATCCGGTAAGCGGGCTGATCCTCGGCCCGGAAACGATCCGGTGCGAACAGCGGCCCGCATTGGAAGGCCCTGCGGAATTCACGGTGGTCCGCGATTCCCTGAGGACGTCGCAGCCACGGGTTCTCCCCGTCGCGCCGGCGTCAGCCGTACCCGAAACACGTTTCCGCCGTACGGCGGGGCGGCGCGTTTCCGGTGCCGGGGAGCGGCGGAGCGGGAGCGACGGGCGTTCACAGGAATTCAAAGTCAGGTATCCCCCCCGAAAACAAGGAGCAATAGACAATGCGAACGTGGGCGAAGGGCTCTGCGTTTCTGGCCGCCAGCGTCGTCGTGATGGGCGGCGGCGTCGCCGGAGCGACCGCGCACGCCGACACCGACGGGCAGAGCTCGGTCGGCGGCGGGAACCAGGTCAACCTGCCCGTGTCGGCGCCGATCGACATCAGCGGCAACAGCGTCGCCGGGTTCGGGCGGTCGCGCGCCGGGTCCGTGGGCGGGGCCTCGGTGGACAACGGCAGGCGCGGGGGCACCGGATCCACCTCCGGGCGCAGCAGCGTCGGTGGCGGCAACCAGATCACCGCGCCGATCAGCGCCCCGATCAACGCCTGCGGCAACGCGGTGTCGCTGTTCGGGAACGCGGACGCCGGCTGCAAGGGCGGCGCGACCGTCAGGAACAACGGCGGCGTCGGCGGGCGCGGGACGACCTCGGGCAAGAGCAGCGTGCTCGGCGGGAACCAGGTGACCGCGCCGATCTCCGCGCCGATCAACGTCTGCGGCAACGCCGTGGCGATCTTCGGCCAGGCGGTCGCGGGGTGCAAGGGCGGCGCGAGCGTGGACAACGGCGGCGGGCGCGGCGCCGGCCACACCTCCGGCCAGTCGTCGGTGGGCGGAGGCAACCAGGTCTTCGCACCGATCGCCGCGCCCGTCAACGTCTGCGGGAACGCCGCAGCCGTGTTCGGGCAGGCCGTCGCGGGCTGCAAGGGCGGCGCGACCGTGGACAACGGCGGCGGCAAGGGCAACCACTCGGCCCGGCCGTACGCCCAGCGGCGGCACCAGAACGGGCACGTGTTCGGGTTCGTCACCGACGGGCGGTCCTCTGTGGTCGGCGGGAACCAGGTGGTCAGCGGGGTGACCGCGCCGATCAACGTCTGCGGGAACGCGGTGGCGGTCCTGGGCGACGCGGCGGCGGGCTGCGTCGGCGGCGCGGACAACACCGGGCAGGCCGGCAAGGGCCGCAACCCCTTCACCGTCCCGCGCAACAAGACGGCCAAGGCGGACGGGGGCGGCCTGCTGCCGTCGCTGCCGCTGGCGCCCGGCGACCTGGGCAGCAAGGCCGGTGGCCTCACCAGCGGCAAGGTGGGCGGACTCACCGGCGGCAAGGCCGCGGGGATCGCGAGCGGCCAGACCGGCGGCGGGCTCGCCGAGCGCGAGGCGGCGAAGTACTACCGCTCGGCGCAGCTTCCCCCGGTGCCCGCCGTGGGCGACCCGACGGACACGTTCGGCCTGCCCGAGCTGCCCCTGCTGCCCGACGTCGGCGGGATCGCCGGCGGGCTGCCCGGCGGCGACCAGGCCAAGGGGCTCGGCGGCAAGGGCTCGGGCAAGGGCAAGGGCCTGGGGAAGGGCAAGGGCAAGGGCGTGCTCCCCGGCGGTAAGGGCAAGGGCAAGGCGGCGGTGCCCGGTCACGTCCGGCACGCGGCCACCGACATGCCCGCGCTCGTCCCGGTGAAGAACGCGCTCCAGGGCGTGCCGGTCGGCGACGGCCTGCCCTCCGCGGGCAAGCTGTCCGCGGACAAGCTGCCCGTCGACGGCCTGCCTACGGAGGGCCTACCCACGGACGACCTGCCCACCGGTGGCCTGCCGTCGACGGACGGCCTGCCCGGCAGCGGCATCGCCGACGTGGGCCTGCCGGCCGCCGACGGCCTGCCCCTCGGGAAGGCCGGCCTGATGAGCGCCGAGCAGCCCGGCCTGACCGGGATGAACAACGCCTCCCTGGCGGCCCTGCTGCTGGGTGGACTGTTCGCGGCCAGCGCCGCCGTCTCGGCCTTCGCGCGCCGCGCCCTGCGCCGGGTCAAGTAGCCACAGACGTGACCGGGGGCGACCCGGCGGCCCGCGCGGCCGCCGCCCCCGGTCCCCGTCGGTCCGGGCCGCCACCGCCTTCCGCAGGCGAACGGAGGCGGGCGGCACCAGGCCGAACCGAGCGCCGGCCGTACTCGGCCCGGACGGTCGGGATCCGGTAGGCCGGAGGATCGCGGACCCTGTACGCCGAAGGCACGGTCCACCATCGCCAAGTGAGGGAACGGACGGTCGTGACGCGGCCGAGAGCACGTGACCGGGTCTGGGAGGACGGGCTCCCGGAACGGCGGGCACGGCGATCGCGAGCGGCACGGCCGGGCGAGCCCCGCGCCGGAGGACGGGATCCGGCGCCGGAGCGGACCCGGGACGGGACATCTCGCCCCGGACCGGTGGACCGGCGACGACGTGACGGCGGCCCTCAATCCGCAGGGAACGACGCCGGGGAGGACGGGCTCCCCGGCGCACCGCCCGGCGGGAAGGCCGCCGAGGGATCGCGGGGAAGATCGGGACTTTCGTGGCGACACGGAGCGTTGGGACGACGGAAGGACCGGGAAGACGGGTTCCCGGACCGGCCGTCACGACCCCCGATCTTTCCGCCCCCGGCTCGCCGGACACCCTCGACGGGTTCCGGGCCGAGGCGGAACAGCGCGCGTAAAACGCGGGAAGGCGTAAGCCGTACGCCTTCCGAAAGTCGGCCGGCGCGTAAGCCGTACGTGATCAACAACACAATGCGGCCGAAGCGCGGCGACTTGGCCTAACACCATGTGACACCGCACAGGAAACAAAGCAGCACAGAGAACGCCGCTTTGCCCGCTCCGGGGACGAGGACCGGGGCGGGCGAAGCCGTATCCGGGGCGGAAACGCCTGAAACTCCAAGCCCCCAGACCAGGGCATACGCCATGGAACGGACGGCCCCGAGAGGCTCAGAACGTGCGCCTGGCGCGGATGATTCTCCGGCGGAGCTGCACTCGGCGGCTGCCGTCGGGATACAGTCGCAGGCGGTCGAGTTCCCAGTCTCCGTATTCGGCGTGCTCGGTGAGAATCCGCCTGGCGGTGTCACGCGACGTGCCCCGAGGCAGATAGAGCACTAGGTAGGAGTACTCCAGCATTGGCTCTATTCTGCGTCCTCACGGACGCACTCGAAAGGCCCGATACAGGGCCTGGTACGCCGGGCCGCGGGTTGGGTAGCTCAGGGGGAGGCCGCCCGAACCGCCAGAAGGGGTTACCGTCAGGCTTGTGACGTTCACCTGAACCGCGAACGGGCAAGCGGCGCGGGGGAAGGTCGCAGGGGGACCGGGGCAGCCGGACATGACAGCGAACAGCGAGGTAGGAAGCAGCGTGCCAGCCAAGAACGGCAACGGCGGTGGAACCCGCCTGGTGATCGTGGAGTCGCCGTCCAAGGCGAAGACGATCGCCGGGTATCTCGGCCGTGGGTACGTCGTGGAGTCGAGCATCGGCCACATCCGCGACCTGCCTGAGAAGGCCGACGACATCCCTGAGCGGTACAAGAAGATGCCGTGGGCGCGGCTGGGTGTGAACGTCGATCACGAGTTCGAGCCTCTCTACATCGTCAACGCGGACAAGAAGGCCCAGGTCAAGAAGCTCAAGGAGCTTCTGAAGGACGCCGACGAGCTCTACCTCGCGACAGACGAGGACCGCGAGGGCGAGGCGATCGCCTGGCATCTGCGCGAGGAGCTCAAGCCCAAGATCCCGGTGCGCCGGATGGTCTTCCACGAGATCACGCCCAAGGCGATCCAGGAGGCCGTGCGCAACCCGCGCGACCTGAACCTCAAGCTCGTGGACGCCCAGGAGACGCGCCGCATCCTGGACCGGCTGTACGGCTACGAGGTCTCCCCGGTCCTGTGGAAGAAGGTCAAGCCGCGGCTGTCCGCCGGCCGCGTGCAGAGCGTGGCGACCCGGCTGGTGGTGGAGCGCGAACGCGAGCGCCTGGCGTTCACGGCCGCGCACTACTGGGACATCTCGGCGCTGCTGGACACCGGCCGCGACGAGGACCCGCGGGTGTTCACCGCCGGCCTGATCAGCGTGGACGGCCGCCGCGTGGCCCAGGGCCGCGACTTCGCGACCACTGGAACGCTCAAGAACGCCGACACGCTCCACCTCGACGAGCCCGCCGCCCGAAGCCTCGCGACCAGGCTGGAGAACCGGCCGTTCGAGGTCACGAGCGTCGAGCGCAAGCCGTACAAGCGCAGCCCCTACGCGCCGTTCCGCACGACGACGCTTCAGCAGGAGGCCAGCCGCAAGCTGGGCTTCTCCTCGAAGTACACGATGCAGATCGCGCAGCGGCTGTACGAGAACGGCTTCATCACCTACATGCGTACCGACAGCATCACGCTGTCGGAGACCGCCATCGCCGCGGCGCGCTCGCAGGCCGTCAAGCTGTACGGCTCGGCGTACGTGCCCGACAAGCCGCGGGTGTACCAGAGCAAGGTCAAGAACGCGCAGGAGGCGCACGAGGCGATCCGGCCGTCCGGGGAGGAGTTCCGCACCCCGGGCGAGACGGGGCTGAGCGGGGACCAGTTCCGGCTGTACGAGCTGATCTGGCAGCGCACGGTGGCGTCGCAGATGAAGGACGCCGTCGGCGAGTCCGTGTCGGTCCGGATCCAGGGCACGTCCACCTCGGGCGAGCGGGCCGAGTTCGGCGCGTCCGGGCGCGTGATCACGTTCCACGGGTTCCTCAAGGCGTACGTCGAGGGCGCGGACGACCCGTCCACGGACCGCGACGACCAGGAGCGGCGTCTCCCGGCGCTGGCCGAGGGCGACCGGCTGACCGCGACCGAGATGAACCCCGAGGGGCACTCGACCCGGCCGCCGGCGCGCTACACCGAGGCATCCCTGATCAAGGAGCTGGAGGAGCGGGAGATCGGCCGCCCGTCCACCTACGCCTCGATCATCGGGACGATCCTCGACCGCGGATACGTCTTCAAGAAGGGCACCGCGCTGGTGCCGAGCTTCCTGGCGTTCGCCGTGGTCAACCTGCTGGAGAAGCACTTCGGGCACCTGGTGGACTATGAGTTCACCGCCCGCATGGAGGACTGCCTCGACTCGATCGCCCGCGGCGAGGCCGAGCGGGTGCCCTGGCTGAAGAGGTTCTACTTCGGCGACGACGCCGCGGCCGACGGCAACGGCGACACGGGACTGAAGTACCTGGTCACCGACCTGGGCGAGATCGACGCGCGGGAGATCAGCTCGATCCCGATCCGGGGCACGGACATCGTCGCCCGGGTCGGGCGCTACGGGCCGTACCTCCAGCGGGGCGACGACCCGCAGCGGGTGAACATCCCCGACGGCATGGCGCCCGACGAGCTGACGGCGGAGAAGGCCGAGGAGCTGTTCTCCGCGCCGAGCGGCGACCGGGTGCTGGGCAACGACCCGGTGACCGGCCGCGAGATCGTGGCCAAGAGCGGCCGCTACGGGCCGTACGTCACGGAGGTGCTCCCGGAGGACGCGCCGAAGGACGCCAAGCCGCGGACCGCGTCGCTGTTCAAGTCGATGTCGCTGGACACGATCACGCTGGAGCAGGCGCTCCCGCTACTCTCGCTGCCGCGCGTGCTCGGCCGGCTCGACGGCGAGGAGGTCACCGCGCAGAACGGCAAGTTCGGCCCGTACATCAAGAAGGGCACGGACTCGCGGTCGCTGGCGGCGGAGGAGGACCTGCTCACGGTGACGCTGGAGCAGGCCAAGGAGCTGTTCGCGCAGCCCAAGCAGCGCGGTCGCGGCCGGGCCGCGGCGCCGCCGCTGCGGGAGCTGGGCGAGGACCCGAACTCCAAGAAGCCCATCGTGGTCAAGGAGGGGAGGTTCGGCCCGTACGTCACGGACGGGGAGACCAACGCGTCCCTGCGCAAGGGGGACACGGTGGAGGACATCACCCTCGCCCGGGCGGCGGAGCTGCTGGCCGAACGGCGTGAGAAGGCCCCCGCGCCGAAGAAGAAGGCCGCCGCGAAGACGTCGAGCAAGAGCACGACCAAGAGCACGACGAAGACCGCGGCCAAGACCACCAAGAGCAAGGCCAAGTCGAGCACCAAGTCCTGAGATCCGGTCTGGGCTCGGCCGGGGCCCGTTCGCGTCGCCGCCGCCGTGCGCGCGACGTGGGCGGGCCTTTCGGCGTCTCCGGGCCGCGCGGGCGGCTGAGAGCGCGCTGAGAGCGTTCCGCGCGCATTCGGCTCGCCGCCGTAGCATGTCCGGGCACCTCTCGGACATCAGGGAAAGATGGGGCGGGCCGTGGGATTCGTGGTCATGATCGCGCTGGTCACCTTCGGCGTGCACTATTACCTGTGGCGGCGGCTGGTGCGCGACACCCTCAGGCCCGGTCGTGGGCGGCGCGTGGCCACGGTGGCGCTGGTGCTGCTCGGGTCCCTGATCCCGATCACGCAGTTCCTCGCGCGGGCGATCGGTCCCGAGGCCTCCCGCTGGGTCGCCTGGCCGGGGTACCTCTGGCTGGCGATGATGTTCTACCTGTTCGTGATCCTGCTGGTCCTGGAGATCCCCCGGGCGATAGCCGTACGGCTGGCGCGCCGCGGCGGGGACGCTGCGGGGAAGGCGGGGGAGCCGGCGAGCGAGGTCGCGGCGCGGGACCTGGTGACGGCCTCGGCGGTCGCCGGGGACGCGGCGGGTGCCGAGGCGGTGCCCGCCGGTGTGGCCACCGACCCTCAGCAGCCGGGGAAGGGCGAGGACGGCGCCGGGGTCTCCCTGAGCGCGCCGGACCACCCCGAGGCCGGGATGGACCGGCGGATGTTCGTGACGCGGACGGTGGCCGCGGTCGCGGGGGTGGCCGCCGTGGGGACCGTCGGGTTCGGGATGCGGACGGCGCTGGGAGACCCGCTGATCAAGCGGGTGCCCGTGACGCTGGCACGGCTCGACCCGCGCATGTCGGGGCTGCGGATCGCGGTCGTGAGCGACATCCACCTCGGGCCGCTGCTCGGGCGGGCCCACACCGAGCGGATCGTCCGGAAGATCAACGAGCTGGAGGCCGACGTCGTCGCCGTCGTCGGCGACCTGGTGGACGGCTCGGTGCGGGAGCTGGGCGCCGCGGCCAGGCCGTTGCGCGACCTGGAGTCGAGGTACGGGTCGTTCTTCGTGACGGGGAACCATGAGTACTTCTCCGGTGCGGACGAGTGGGTGGAGGAGGTGCGCCGCCTCGGCCTGAAGCCGCTGCGGAACGAGCGCGTGGAGATCGCGCACGCGGGAGCCGTACTGGATCTGGCGGGCGTGGACGACGTGACCGGGACGGGTTTCGGGCGGGGGCCGGACTTCGGCAAGACGCTGGGCGGCCGGGACTCCGAGCGGGCGGTCGTGCTCCTGGCCCACCAGCCGGTGCAGGCACGCGAGGCGGCGCGGCACGGGGTGGATCTCCAGCTCTCCGGGCACACCCACGGCGGCCAGATGGTGCCCTTCAACCTGGTGGTGCCGGTGCAGCAGCCCGTGGTGAGCGGGCTGGGCGAGGTGGACGGGACCCAGGTCTACGTCACCAACGGGGCGGGTTTCTGGGGGCCGCCGGTGCGCGTGGGGGCCCCGCCGGACATCAGCCTCGTGGAATTGCGGTCGAAGCGGTAAATAGCCTGGCGCCGCCGAATTGTGATTTTTCCCTTTAGTCCGACCTTGCCTGCGGAGGGGCGTCTTCCCGTATACGCTCTGGGCCACGAGCGGACCCTCGGATCCGCCCGCAGACGCCGCCTCTCCTGCCTCAGACCTGCGTAAACCCGCGAATGTACTGGATACGCTGACAGCATGACCGCATCGGGCCGGGCCACACGCCGCAAGCAGCCGCACGTCCTGAGCTTTCCGTCGTTCAGGCGGCTGTGGGTTTCCATGTCCCTGTGCAGCCTCGGGGACTGGCTGAACTTCCTGGCGCTCCAGGCGCTCGCGGTCGGCATCACCGCGCGGAGCAGCTACACGGCGATGGGCCTGGCCGTGGGCGGTGTGCTCGCGGTCAAGATGCTGCCGGCGATCATCCTGGGCCCGGTGGCCGGGGCCGTCGCCGACCGGTTCGACCGGCGGATGACCATGGTCGTCGGGGACCTGCTGAGGTTCGCGCTGGTGTTCTCGATCCCGCTGGTGGGCAGCCTCCAGTGGTTGCTGATCGCGACGTTCCTCGTCGAGTGCGTGAACCTGTTCTGGGTGCCGGCGAAGGAGGCCACGGTCCCCAACCTGGTGCCCAGGGACAAGCTCGCCGAGGCGAACCAGTTCGGCCTGCTCGTGACGTACGGCTCGGCGCCGGTGGCCGGCGCGTTGTTCGCCGTGCTGTCGCTGATCAGCGGGCCGCTGTCGGACGTGCTGCCGGTCTTCGAGAACGAGGCGTATCTCGCGCTCTACATCAACGCCCTGGCGTTCCTCGCCTCCTCGGTCATCATCTTCACCACCCGCGGCATCCCGCGCGGCGGCGGGCGCGTCTCGACGCCGTCGGTGCTCAAGCAGATCTTCGAGGGATGGCGGTTCGTCGGGGCGACGCCGCTGGTGCGCGGGCTGGTCATCGGCATGGTCGGGGCGTTCGCGGCCGGCGGGGCGGTCATCGGCGTGGCCACGCTGTACGTCAAGGCGCTGGAAGGAGGCGAGGCGGCGGTCGGCGTGGTGTTCGGCGCGGTCTTCCTCGGCATGGCGCTGGGCATGTTCTTCGGTCCCCGGATGCTGCGGGAGCTGTCGCGGCGGCGGATGTTCGGGCTGGCGATCGTGGCGGCCGGCCTCGCGCTGGCGCTGGTCGCGCTCATCCACAACCTGGTGATCGTGGTCTTCCTGACCGTGGCGCTGGGGCTGTGCGCCGGGGCCGCGTGGATCACGGGCTACACCATGCTCGGCATGGAGGTCAGGGACGAGATCCGCGGACGGACGTTCGCGTTCCTCCAGTCGCTCGTGCGGGTCACGCTCCTCCTCGTGGTCTCGGTCGCGCCGGTGCTGGCGGCGCTCGTCGGCAAGCACGAGCTCCAGGTCGGCAGCGAGAGCGTCTACACCTTCGACGGCACCAACGCCGTGCTGCTCGTCGCCGCGCTGGTGGCCGTGGTCGTCGGGTCCCTCGCGTTTCGCCAGATGGACGACCGCAGGGGCGTGCCGCTGCTCGCGGACCTGCTCGCGGCCGTGCGCGGCGAGCAGTACGTCACCGAGACCGAGGACCAGACGCGCGGGCTGTTCATCGTCTTCGAGGGCGTGGACGGCTCGGGCAAGACCACCCAGTCGCGGCTGCTCGGGATCTGGCTGCGCGACCAGGGCTACGACGTGGTCACCACGCGCGAGCCGGGCGCCACGAAGGTGGGCATGCGGCTGCGGGCGATCCTGCTGGACAGCTCCCACCAGGGGCTCTCGCCGCGCTCCGAGGCCCTGCTGTACGCCGCGGACCGCGCCGAGCACGTGGACAACGTGATCCTGCCGGCGCTGCGGCGGGGCGCGATGGTGGTCTCCGACCGCTACGTCGACTCCTCCCTCGCGTATCAGGGGGCGGGGCGGGTCCTGGAGATGCGTGACGTGGCCCGGGTGAACGCCTGGGCGACCGGCGGGCTGGTCCCGGATCTGACGGTGCTGTGCGACCTGCCGCCGGAGGTCGGGCGCGGCCGGTTCGCCAGCCCGGCGGACCGGATCGAGTCCGAGCCCCAGGATTTCCACGAGCGGGTGCGCCGGGAGTTCCGCGCGATCGCCGCGGCCGACCCCGACCGCTACCTCGTCGTGGACGCCACGCAGGACATGGACGTGATCGCCCGGCAGATCCAGGACCGCGTCCGCGAGATCCTCCCTGACCCGGTGGCTCCCGGCGCCGAGGACATCACCCACACCATGCCCGCCATCCGCGACTGATCCGCTCCCGGCGAGGCGTCTCAGCGCCGCCCGGGCACCTCTCGCCGCGCCCGGGAGAGCGCCGTGCGAGCCGTACGGCATCGCCACATGCGTCGGAGCGCCGCGCGCGCCGTACGGCATCGCGTCAGGTGCCGGGTCGCCGCGCGAATCGTGCGGGGGCGCGCCGCGCGAGCCGTACGGCGGGATGCCGGGCACGCGCGGGGGAATCCGGCGCGGCGCGGCCGTGGGTGCGGGGCGCGCGCCGTACGGCATCGCCACATGCGTCGGAGCGCCGCGCGAGCCGTACGGCATGGGGCCGTGGGGGAAGGAAGCGAAGGTGTCCATGGCCGTGAGTTTCATTTATGGGCGGAGCCCCGCGGGAAGCCGAACGCGGTTCTGTGGATAACGGCGAGGCTGTGGATAACGGGCTTGACGGGTCGCGGGGACGGCTAGGCTTCGGAGTCGTGAGCGTGTTCGACGACCTGGTGGGGCAGGAGCGGGTCGTTTCCGTGCTGCGGGACGCGGCGGCGGCCGGGGCGCAGGCGCTCGCGGGCGGGCGCGGCATGGGGATGACGCACGCCTGGCTGTTCACGGGACCGCCGGGATCCGGGCGGTCGATGGCGGCGCGGGCGTTCGCGGCGGCGTTGCTGTGTCCCGACGGCGGGTGCGGGCACTGCGCGTCCTGTCACCAGGTGGACGCGGGATCGCACCCGGACGTGGAGTCCGTACGCCCCGAGGGACTGTCCTACAGCGTGAAGCAGACGCGCGAGCTGGTGCTCAGGGCGTCGGGCGCGCCGACGCAGGGGCGCTGGCGGATCGTGCTGTTCGAGGACGCCGACCGGGCCACCGAACAGGCGGCGAACGCGCTGCTCAAGGCCATCGAGGAGCCTCCGCCGCGGACGGTGTGGCTGTTGTGCTCGCCGTCGCCCGACGACATGGTGATCACCATCCGGTCCCGGTGCCGGGTCGTGACGCTCGCCGCGCCGTCGAGCGCCGCCGTCGCGGAGGTGCTGGTCAGACGGGACGGCATCGATCCGGCGACCGCCGCGTTCGCCGCGCGCGCCGCCCAGGGGCATATCGGGCGAGCCCGGCGGCTGGCGCTGGACGAGGAGGCCCGCGCGCGGCGCGACGCCGTGCTCTCCCTGCCGCGTTCGCTCACCGGGCCCGCGACCTGCATCGCGGCCGCCGAACGCCTGGTCAAGGCGGCCGAGGCCGAGGCCGCCGCCGCGACCGGCGAACTGGACGAGAAGGAGACCGCCGAGCTGCGCCAGATCTACGGCGACGGCTCGTCGGGCAAGGGCCTGGGCAAGGGGCTCGTGCGGGGCGGCGCCGGCGCGATGAAGGAGCTGGAGGACCGCCAGAAGTCGCGCGCGACCCGCATCAAGCGCGACTCCCTCGACCTGGCGCTCCTCGACCTCATGGCTTTCTACCGCGACGTGCTCGCGGTCCAGCTCGGCGCTCCCGTCGAGCTCGCCAACGAGGACCGCCGCGGCGACCTCGACGCCCTCGCCCGCGAGTCCACGCCCGAGCAGACGCTGCGCCGCATCGACGCGATCAGCGAGTGCCGCGAGCGCCTGACCGCGAACGTGAACCCGCAGCTCGCCGTCGAGGCCATGGCCCTCGCCCTCGGCGCCCGCCGCCCCTGACCCGTCCTCAAGGGGCTGGCCGAGAGCGCCCTCCAGGGCCTGGCCGGGGGCGGTGAGCGACTGGTCGTACGGCTCCGCGCTCCTGCGACCCCGCTGAACGGCACCGCGTCGCGCGGGACCTGGAAGCACGGCGTCACGCGGGGACCTGGAACGGCACGCTGTCGCGGACGTGGTGAACAGCCCTGGCGAACGACCCGCTCTGAACCTCGTCGTGCGGCACCGCGTCGTGCGGCACCGCGTCGTGCGGCACCGCGTCGTGCGGCACCGCGTCGTGCGGCACCGCGTCGTACGGCACCGCGTCGTACGGCACCGCGTCGTACGGCACCGCGTCGTACGGCACCGCGTCGTACGGCACCGCGTACGGGGATCGCGGACGAGAACGGCAGGCGCGGCGACCCGAGGCAGCGCGCACGCGCCGCGAACCGGTCTCAGGCGGGCCCGGCGACGGTCCCCTCGTCCCGGGACGCGAGGGAGCGCCGCAGGAGCGGGATGAGGCGGTCCATCGCCGTGGCGAGCCAGCCGGACAGCTCGTCCGGCAGGGTGTCGTGGATCCACACGAGGCGACTGCGCCCCGGGCCGTCCGCGAAGACCTGCATCGAGGTGTTGTCGTGGACGACGTCGTCGGAGATCCAGCCCCAGACGACACGCCTGGCCTCGTCGTCGCGGGCGATGAGCCGTTCCCTGACCACGGTTCCGTCGGGGAAGGTGAGGGCCCGGACGCCGGGCTCGACCAGGCGGCTGTCGGTGAACGCGCCCGGCCCCATGCGCAGCGGGCCGCCGACGAAGTCGCTGATCGCCTCCCAGACCGTCTCGGGGGAGGCGTCGATGTCGATCTCTCGGATGACCGATGCCATTCGCTCGTCCATTCTGCGAGGGAAGTGAGGCGAGTAGACAGGTCTGTCTGCTCGATGTGTGCAACGGTAGACAGATCTGTCTGGTACCGTCAAGGGGTGATCGCGAAGACCTCGGAGCGTCCCGAAAGCCCGGCCCGTCGCCGCATCCTCGACACCGCCGCGGCTCTCTTCTACGCCGAGGGGGTCCACGCGGTCGGCATCGACCGGATCATCGCCGAGGCCGCCGTCGCGAAGGCGACCTTTTACCACCACTTCCCGGCGAAGGACGAGCTGGTCCGCGCATACCTGGAGCGGGAGTTCGAGCGGCAGCGCGGGGCCCTCGAAGCGGTGCGGGCGGCCTCGGGCGGGCCGCGCGAGGCGCTGCTGGCGATCTTCGACGCGCTGGCCGCCAACGGAGCGGCCGCGGGCTTCCGCGGGTGCCCGTTCACCAACGCCGCGGCCGAGTACCCCGATCCGGCCCATCCGGTGCGCCGGACGATCGCCGCCTACCGGGACTGGAACCGCGGCCTCTTCCAGGAGCTGTGCGCCGGTGCCGGAGACCCCGCACCGGGCCGTACGGCCGTCCTGCTCATGATGATCCGTGACGGAATCGTCGTCGGGAGCGACCTCGACGACCCGGGGTCGCTTGGCCCCGTCGTCCGTGACGCGGTCAACCGGGTGCTGAGCGGCGGTGAGACGCCCGGCGCCGGCTGACCGGGCCGTGCCGGGCCGCCGTGCCGGGCCGAGCCGCGCCGGGCGGCGCCTTCCCGGATCGCCCCGGGGCGGCGATGTGTCGGACTGCACCGGGGCCGGGCCGGCGCCGGACGGCGGCGTGTCGGACTGCGGACGTGTCGGCCCATCGGTCGCTGGCCGTTCGGGCTTGAGAGTGCCGCGTCGGAGGGGACGCGGGACGCGAGGTCTACTCTCGATCGTGGTGATCGGAGGCATCGCCGGCGCACCTGTGGGGGATCACCCCGCGGCGTCCCCGGCTCGACTTCGCCCGAAGTTATCCACAGGCTGTGGATGGGCGGCGGGGGCTTGGTGGAGGCGTGACGTAGGGTGGGCGTGTGGGCATGGTCATGGCGGTCAGCTTCACCCGTTACGGGCGTCTCTATTACCTCGATCCCGGTGAGCACAGTCCCAAGGTCGGGGACAAGGTGCTGGTCCCGACCGACTCAGGGCCAGAGGTGGCGGAGTGCGTGTGGGCCCCGCAATGGGTGTCGGAGGACATCGAAGGGCTGCCCGTGTGCGCCGGGATCGCGACCGAGGAGCATCTCGGGCGCGATGAGGGCAACCGGCGGCGGCGGGCCGAGGCGCGGAGCGTGTCCAAGCGGCTGATCCGCCGCCACGAACTGCCCATGAAGGTCATCGCCGTCGACTATCTGGATCAGGACAACGTTTTCACCGTCTATTTCTCCGCTCCGCACCGCGTCGACTTCCGCGCGCTGGTCCGCGATCTGGCCCGCAACCTGCGCGCCCGTGTCGAGCTGCGGCAGATCGGCCCGCGCGACGAGGCCCGGCTCCAGGGCGGCATCGGGCCGTGCGGGCGCGACCTGTGCTGCGCGACGTTCCTCAAGGAGTTCGAGCCGGTCTCCGTGCGCATGGCCAAGGACCAGGATCTCCCGGTCAACCCGCTGCGCATCGCGGGGGCGTGCGGCCGGCTGATGTGCTGCCTGAAGTACGAGCACCCGCTCTACACCAAGGCCCACAAGGAGATGCCCGAGATCGGCGAGACGGTGGAGACCCCGTCAGGAGTCGGGCGCGTGGTGGGCCGCAACGTCCCGTCCGACACCGTGACCGTGCGATTGGAGGAGTCCGGGGCTCGCTGCGCGTGCCCGTCCGCGTCCGTGTGCTCTCCGCGACGGCAGCATGACGCGATGTATACCTCCGAATGACGCCCGGGCGGTGTATGAAGGGGAGATGGCCGAGTTCCGCACCCGGACGCGCCGTGTCCTGCCGGCGATCCTGCTGATCGCCCTCACCGCCTGCACCGCGCTCGACCGGTCGAGCCCGAGCACGCCCGACACCACCAGGGCGCCCGCGCCCGGCCTCGCGCCGTTCTACTCCCAGAGCCTCGACTGGTCCGACTGCGGCGACGGTTTCGAGTGCGCCAAGCTGGCCGTACCCCTCGACTACGACAACCCCGGCGGCGACCGCATCGAGATCTCGGTCATCCGCCTCCCCGCCCAGGGCTCCGGGCGAATCGGCTCTCTCCTGGTCAACCCGGGCGGTCCTGGCGGTTCCGGGGTGGAGTACGCCCGCTCCGCCTCCTCCATCGTCAGCCCGGCGCTCCTGCGCGCCTTCGACATCGTCGGGTTCGACCCGCGCGGCGTCGGCGGCTCCACGGCCGTGCGCTGCCTGCCCGCCGAGCGCCTCGACCACTTCCTCGGCCTCGACAACACCCCCGACTCCGCCGCCGAGATCGCCGAGCTGGAGAAGGGCGCCCGCGAGTTCGGCGAGGGCTGCCGCGCGCGCTCGGGAAAGCTGCTCCCGCACGTCAGTACGGCCGACGCGGCCCGCGACATGGACGTGCTCCGCGCCGCCCTCGGCGACCAGGGCCTGACCTACCTCGGCAAGTCCTACGGCACCCTCCTCGGCGCCTACTACGCCGAACTCTTCCCCGCCCGGGTGCGCGCCCTGGTCCTCGACGGCGCGGTGGACCCGCAGGTGCCCCCGCTGGAGATGAGCGCGGCCCAGGCGCGCGGCTTCGAGGTGGCCCTGCGCGCGTTCGCCGAGTCCTGCCTCAAGGATTCCGCCTGCCCGCTGAAGGGATCCGTGGACGACGCCCTGAAGGAGGTCGCGGACCTCATGCGTACGGCCGACGCCGAACCCCTCGGCAACCAGGCCGGCGACAGACGCCAGGTCACCGAGTCCTGGGTGTCGCTGGGCGTGGCCGCGGCGCTGTACGACAAGGGCGCCTGGCCCCTCCTGCGCGAATCCCTCGCCCAGGGCGCGCGCGGCGACGGCTCCGGGCTCATCCGCCTGGCCGACCTCCTCATCGGCCGCGACTCATCCGGCCGCTACACCAACCAGACCGAGGCCAACATGGCCGTCAACTGCGTGGACGAGACCTTCCCGACCACCTCGAAGGACTTCGCCACCGCCGCCGAGAAGGCGCTGCGCGGCGCCCCGCGCTTCGGCTCCTTCATCACCTGGGGCTCCCTGCCCTGCGCCTACTGGCCCGCCGAATCCGGCGAACCCGACCGTCCCCTCAAGGCCGCCGGCGCCGCCCCCATCCTCGTCGTGGGCACCACCCGCGACCCCGCGACGCCGTACGAATGGGCCAAGGCCCTGTCCCGCCAGCTCACTTCCGGCGTCCTCCTGACCTACGACGGCGACGGCCACACCGCCTACCGATCCGGCTCCACCTGCGTGGACAAGGCCGTGGACACCTACCTCACGACCGCCCGCGCCCCGTCCCCCAACACCACCTGCCCCTGACCCCTGCACACGTACCCGCCCGAACCCTGTAGACTTCCGCATGCTGACCCGTTCAGCACGCCGCCTTAGCTCAGTCGGCCAGAGCGACGCACTCGTAATGCGTAGGTCAAGGGTTCGATTCCCTTAGGCGGCTCCAGTCAGAAAGGCCCCGCGTGAATCCCACGCGGGGCCTTTTCGCGTACGGGCTCGGCCCGCGAAGCTTCCGTACGGCGTCCGCCCCGGTCCGGCGACGTACGGCGTCCGCTTGGGGGCGACGTACGGCTTTCGCCCCGTGAGGAAGGTCGTACGGCGTTCGCCCCGCCTTGAGGGCGGCGTACGTCAGCGACGGGGCGCGGGCGGGGCAAGGAAGGGCGGCGGCGGGGGTGGGTGCGTTGGAGGTGAGCGGGGCGAAGGGCGGGGCGCTGGAGGTATGCGCGGCGAAGGGCAAGGGCCTTCGCGTGTGAGCGCTTCGCGCGTTCGTGCTTCGGGCTCTGCTTGGCGGGGGCTGCGCCCCCGCGCCCCCGGCGAGGGGCTGCCGCCCCTCGCGCTCCCCGCAAGCCTCGGGCGCATGAACGGCCGACGGGCCGCGGGGCCGGCACGAATACCGCGGGGCCGGCACGAATACCGCGGGGCCGGCACGAATAACGGGCGTCGCCGCCGCTGACGGAGCGGCGGATGGAGGCGCGCTGAGGCGGGAGCGTCGAGGGAGGCCGATCGCGGGGGAGCGCCGGCGAGGGCGTGCCGGCAAGCGCGTCTCGGGGAGCGTTGGCAAGGGGGATCTCGGGGAGCGTCGGCGAGGGGGTCTCGGGGAGCATCGGCGAGGGGGCTCGGAGGGCGGTCAGAGGGGTTCCTGGAGGGCGGCTTCGGTTTCGGCGTCGGTCGCGGCGCGCCATTGGCCCGTTGTCTCGTCTTGGAGGAGCCAGGGTTGGTGGAGGGTGGCCTCCGCCCAGCGGCGCAGCCACTCCGTCAGGCCGAGGTGCTGGGGGAACAGGGAGACCTCGCGCATTTCCAGGGGGGCGGGGTTCGGGTCGATCGCCCACATGGGATGGGCCGGGTCGGTCAGGTCGACGTACGAGGTGATGCCGCATCCCCAGTGGCAGACCGGCAGCAGGGCCGGGGCCATGGGGCGCCAGGCATCGGGCCAGGCCCGCTGTTGCTCTCGGTGGTCCTTCCGGATCGCCCGGAGGGACTGGAGGCCCTGGCCTGGGCCGAAGCCGCCGTCGCCGAGTTCCAGGTAGCAGCGGCGCAGCAGGGGCGGCAGAGGGTGGCCCAGGTGGATCTCGCATTCCTCGACGGCGTCGGGCGAGGGAGGGTCGGCGGCGGCAGGGGTTCGAGCAGGCCGGCGGCGCGGGCGGCGTCGTACTCGGGCGAGTCCCTCCAGTACACCCGTTGAAGCCGCCCGTCCCGGGAGCCCTCGAACACTCCGCCGCCTCCGACGTCGGCGCCCGGTGATCCGTACCTCCGGTCGAGGTGGTCCCCCGACTCCACCCGTGCGCGCACCGCCGCGAAAGCGCGTTCCTCTCCATCGGCCATGGGCCAAGGAGGCCGGGAAATCAGGATGAATCGGGGTCATTCCCGTGGTCTCAAAGCGAATGAGAGAACGTTGGGTATCGGGTCCTTCAAGGGTGTTGACAATTTCCTGAGAATCGCGAGACATACGGTGTGTGACGGGTGACGCTCGGTATCGAAGAAGTGAATTGTTGGGGGCTGGGGCTTTCGCTTCGGTTTGGCGGGGCCATGACGAGGAGCTGGATGTGGCGGTCGCCGTCAAGGTGCTCGCCGAGAACTGGGCTCGGCGGCCGGCCGTCCGGAGGAGGTTCCTGCAGGAGGCGCGGATTCTGCGGCAGGTCTCGTCTCGGCACGTCGTGCGGGTCTTCGACCTCGGGGAGGCGGACGGCCTGCCGTACCTCGTGATGACCCTGGCGGATCAGGGGACGTTGCAGGATCTGCTGGCGCGGGGGGCGGTGCCCCTGGACGAGGCCGTCGGGATGATGCGGCAGATCTGCGCGGGAGTGGGCGATCTGCATGGGTTCGGGGTGATCCATCGGGATCTGAAGCCCGCGAACATACTGATCGCGACGGACCCGGACGGGGGCAGGGTCCTGCTGGTCGCCGATCTCGGCCTGGCCAAGGCCGCGACCGACCCCACCGGCCTCACGGTCGGCGGGACGCCCGGGTACATGGCTCCCGAGCAGCGTCAGCCGGGGGCCTCGGTCGACGAGCGCACCGACGTGTACGCCCTCGGCGCGATCACCTTCCACCTGCTCACCGGCGAGCCGCCGGCGGAGCGGAACGTCTCGCCGCGGCGGCTGCGGCCCGGGTTGCCGGTCGCGGTCGACGAGGTCGTGGTCCGGGCGCTGGAACCGGAGCGGGAGCGCCGCTGGGAATCGGCGGCGGCGTTCGCGGAGGCGCTGGCCCTCTCGGCCGCGGGCGGAGGGGCCGGGAGGCACTGGCGGGTGCGGCGCCGGCTGCGGCAGGTGCCCAGGTCGTGGGTCTACAGCAGCCTCGGGCTGGTGGTGGGGGCCGGAGCGGCGACGCCGGTGCTGGCCGGCCTCTTCGCGCCGCCGCCGTCGCTGCGCGAGGGGACGGACATCCCCGCCGCGTACCACGACCTGATCATCGACGCGGGGACCAAGTGCGAGCTCGAAGGGCTCAGCCCGCCGCTGATCGCCGCGATGCTGAAGGCGGAGAGCGGCTTCGATCCGCGCCTGGTGGACGACGCGAAGGACGAGTACGGCGTCGCGCGCTGGACGCCGCGTGTCCTGGCGGGATACCTGCCGCCCGGGGCCGACGCGAAGAAGGCGGCCTTCGACCCGCGGATCGCGATCCCGAAGATGGGTGAGCTGATGTGCAGGTTCGGGCCGATGGTCCTGGATGTGCGGGCCGATCCCGCGTTGCGGCTCGCCGCCGTCTACCGCACGAGCGCGGGTTCGGTACGGCGGGCCGGCGGGATCGCGCCCGCGCTCAGGCCGTACATGGACAGGGTGCGGGCGTACATGGCCGGCTACCGGCCCTGAGACCGGTAGCCGGCCGTGCCCTAGTGGAGCCCGAGCAGGATGGAGTCGATCGGGTCGAAGTTGTAGACCCCCGAGCCGCCCATCGGAATCCAGACCCGGCAGTCGCGGCCGCCGTACTCCCAGCACAGGTCCGCCCAGGCGTGCTTGCCCTTGTCGGGGTGCTGGTTGTTGACGACGAGGCGGTTGCCGTAGACGTTGCTCAGGTTGTGCGCGCCGTATGTCCAGAACGTGCGCTGGATGCCGCTGCCCGCGGTGCTGCCCCGGTACAGGCAGACCGCCCCGGACGGGCAGGCGGCGGCGGATTTCGCGGCGAGCGCGGACATCGCGCCGGCGGCGGGCTTCCGGGCGGCGGACTCCGCGGCGGCGGGGGACGCGTGGACGGCGGCCGTGGCGCCGAGGGCGGCCAGGAGGAACGCGGCCGAGAGGACGGAACGAGCGGACTTCGCCATGATGAGCTCCCTTGTTCGTAGGCGTTCGGCGAGTGATCCGATGGTCCGCCGGGAGCGGCCCGCCCGACTATCCGGAAGCTGCCAGGGTCCCCTCAGGTGAGCAGGTCAAGGTGCTCGGCTCGCACCAGGTCGTACCGGAGGGCGGTCGCCACGAGCGCGGCGCGCTGCCAGTCGGCCTTGCCTCCCTCACCGGTCTCCTTGATCCGGAGTTTGCGGGTCGCGAGGTACTCGATCTGGAAGGCGATGGCCTTGCGGCTCAGGCCGTACCGGCTGAGGCGTTCCTGGAGCTGCGGGGTGCCGGGGATGACGGCGGTCGCGGGGTCGCGCAGGCGCGGCTCGCAGAGGGCGACGAGGACGAGGAAGTACTTGGCGGTGTGGTCCAGGGGGTAGGCCAGCATGGTCGGCTCGCCTGCGCTGTCGATCTCGGCGTCGAGGAACGCCTGGCAGGGGGCGAAGACGAGCAGCGAGGCCGCGGTGCCGGGAACCCGCAGCCTGCCGAACTCGAACGGCACGGGCGCGTCCACCCGTCCCGGCGGGATCTTGATGAACTCGCCGCCGCCCTCGGGGTTCTCCACGACGTACGTCACCCGGGCGCTCAGGTTGGTGACCAGCCAGTGGTCGCCGGCCGCCACGAGCCGTCCGGCGCGGCGGGAGACGGCGGGCTCGTCCAGCACGACGTCGCACTCACCCGCCCGCCCGAACGTCAGCCGCTCGCCGGGCGCCAGTTCCCAGCTCGCGCTGCCGCCTTCAAGCTGCACGATGACGGTCTCCACCGTCGGAAATTATCAGGTCCCAGCCTTTCGGCCGGACGCGGAAAAGCAATTCCCCTTGGCGTGGGAGGCGATGGCGAAAAGGGTTTGGCCGTTGTCGTCGGGGGGCGCGCCGTTTACGCGAGGATTTTCACTTCTCGGTGGGATCCGGGGGGAAGGAAAGGAGATGGACTATTCCGGCGGGATTCTTGATCCAGTGCGTTCGGGTGCCGTGGCTGGGGAGGGGTTCCACCTCGTCGCAGGGGCGGACGCCCGTCGCGGCCAGGGTCGCCACGGCGGCGGGGAGGTCGTCGGTCTGGAGCTGGAGCCAGAGTTCGGCGCGGGTGCAGGTGTCCACGCGGTCCAGCCACAGCGTCATGGGGCCGAATTCCACGGTGTGGGTCTCGGCGACCGTGGGCGCGTCGCTCGCGTCGGCCTGGCGGACGTTCAGGCCGAGGGTGTCGCGGTAGAAGGCGACGGTGCGGGCGTAGTCGGCCTTGGGGATCTTCATGGCGATGTTGAGGCCGGGGGTGAACTCGGGCATCGGCGTACCTCACGGGACGGGGCTCGACTCAGGGGGCAGCCTAGCCGGGGGCACCGACGGTTTCGGGTACGGCGAGCGAGCCCGTCTCCCCATGGCAGGCCCCCCGGCCCCCGCCGTACGGCAGGCCCCGCGCCCCCGCCGTACGGCGAGCGAGCCGCATCCGCATGGCAGGCCCCCGGCCCCCGCCGTACGGCGAGCCGCGTCCGCACGACGGGCAGGCGGTACGGCGGGCCGCCGGCCTCCGCCGTGCCCGAGCCCCGGCGACGGCGGTCAGTAGACGTGGACCTCGCTGCCGCGTTTGAGCCAGGGGCTCTTCCAGAGCCAGTCCATGGCGTCGAGGCTGACGCGTACGCAGCCGTGGGAGGCGGGCTGGGGCGGGACGGAGCCGTACCCGTGGACGGCGATGCCGCCGCGGAAGTACTTCGGGCGGTAGAGGGAGCCGAGGGGGCCGCTGTCCCAGCCGTCCACCTGCTTGTACACCTTCCAATCGCCTTCGGGGGTTACGGCGACCTTGGAGATGCCGCGTGAGACGTAGGACTCGCCGCTGCCGGTCGAGGTGTTGAGCACCTGCTCCACACGCCCGTCCCGCACCAGGACGAGGATCTGTCTTCGCAGGTCCACCTCGGCGTGGTAGCCCGGGCTCGTCAGCCTGGCGCGCGGCGCGGTCCCGCGTTCGAGGGCGGCCCAGGTCTTGCGGCCGACGACGCCGTCGCGGGGCAGCCCGGCCGCCTTCTGGAGCGCGTACACCGCCTGCGTGGTCCGCTCCTCGAACCGGCCGTCGGGCTTCCCGTTCCAGTAGCCCGTCGCGTTGAGCCGATCCTGCAGGTCACGGACGTCCTCGCCGGTGTCGCCGGGGTTGAGCTTGCCTGGGAAGCGGCGTGGTTCCGGAATGTGCGGAAGCTGGGGTTCCCGTACGGTCTTCACCTTCTTGGGCACGGCGGCCGCGCCCGCCCGCGCGTCGGTCTCGGGCGCCTTCCGTTCCGCCCCGCACCCCGCCACGATGATCGCCGCACCGCCCAGCAGAGCACCCGTAAGCCGCAGCCTCATGCCGCCCCCCTAAGCCCCTCCCGGAATCGGTCGGGCTCCCGTCGGAACCGCTGTCCCAATCCCGGCTACCCCCAACAAACTCGGACATTCATCCGAAAGTTCCAGCTCACGGAGCTTTCAGACCGTCTCCCCCCACCCCTCCGCGGCCTCCCCGCCCCCAGCCGGCCGCCCGCGCCCACGAGCCCGCCGCAACGGAAACGCCCGGAAACGACCGGAAAAGGCGGACACGCCGCATGGCGGAGAGAACCGCCACCATCTCGTACGGCTGGCGCCGGGCTCGACGGACGAATTTCTGGTGTCCGCGCCCGCCCCTGACGGGCAGCACGCCTCGGCGGGAGGCGGCCCCGGCTCGCCGGGCTCCCCGTTCCCGGCGCGAGCCCCGAACCTCGGGACCGCCGCCCGGACCTCGGGACCGCCGCCCCGAAACCACCCCGCCCGACCGCCCTTTCGCGGCGATCGCGCCCCCATGAAGCCGCCTCAACCCCACGCCAGGAAGCCGCGGGTCTCCGGCCGCGGGCCGGGACCGCGCGTTCAGGGGTGGAGGTCGGACCAGGTGGCGAGGGCGGATTCGGTGGTGATGTGGTCAAGTCCCACGGCGGCGGCGCCGTGGAGCGAGCCGTCGTCGGCGTGGGCGGCGTCGAGGACGGGCGGCGGGGCGGCGCGGTGGAAGGACATGAGCCCGTCGAGGTACGCGGCGTCGAAGGCGTCCCGCGCGGCGGCGCGGAGGGGGGCGGCCAGCCCGCCGAGGGTGATCACGTCGGGGTCGTGGGCGTTGGCCAGCCCGGCGAGCCCCGAGGCCAGCGCGACGGCCGCGTCCCGCACCGCCCGCCCCGCGCGGACGTCCCCGGAGGCCGCGCGGGCGAGGACCGTTTCGGTGTATGTCCGGACGTCGGAGGGGGTGGGATCCCCGAGGGAACGCGCCAGCGCGTTCCCGTCCACCACCACGTCCCAGCAGCCGCGCGCCCCGCACAGGCAGCGCAGCGACCGGTCCCCGAACGGCATGTGGCCGAACTCGCCCGCCGTGCCGTGCGCGCCCTCCATCGGCCGGCCGTCGAGGATGAGCGCGCCGCCGATCCCGGCCTCCAGGATGAGGTGGACCGCCACGGCCGCGCCGACCGCCGCGCCGGTGCGCGTCTCGGCGACCCCCGCGAGGATCGCGTCGTTGCCCACGAGCAGCGGCGCTCCCGTTCCCGCCGCGAGGTCGGCGAAGTCCACCGCCCGCCAGCGCAGCGTGGAGTTCTCCACCAGCCGCCCGCCGCGGACCGGCGCGGGCACCGACAGCGACACCGCGCGCACCCGCCGCTCGCGGCCCCGCCGTACCCGGTCCAGGCCGGAGCGCATCGCGGCGAGGACGTCGGCGGGACCGTGCCCGGGGCCGTGGCGCACCGTCTCGACCAGGCGCACCGCGCCGTCCAGGGAGGCGACGGCCGAGCGCCAGTCCTCCTGGCGCAGTTCGAGCACGGCGACGAGGGGCCCCTCGGGGTGGGCGCGGAGCACGGTGGTGGGGCGGCCGCGGCCCCGCGCGGGGGCGGGTTCCTCGGTGAGCAGGCGCAGCTCACGCAGCCGGGCGCACAGCTCGGTGGCCAGGCCGCTGCTCAGGCGCAGCCGCCGCGCGATCTCGGCGCGGGTGACGCCGGGCGTGCGGCGTACCTCCGCCAGCAGGTCCGCGGCGGTGCGCCAGCGGGCGCGGCGGGCGCGTTCCGGCCGGTCGTCGTCCTCGCTCACGATCACCCCGCTTTTGCTCGTTCTCCGAGTCTAAGCCGGAGGCGGCACCCGCTTTCCCATGATCTCGCCCGTGCCGCCGGCTGGGAAACGGGAAGGCGATTTGTCATTCTCCGCCGCTAAGGTTGAGCATCCGCCGGGCGAGGACGGACCGGCGGACTCGGACGAGGCGGGAGGTTCAGCCGGGTGGAGAGTGCCTTTCAGGTCGATCTTCGAGGCGTGGTGGACCTGCTCAGCAGGCACCTCTACTCCAGCCCGCGCGTCTACGTCCGGGAGCTGCTCCAGAACGCCGTGGACGCGATCCGCGCCCGCCGCCTGGACGACCCCGCCGCGCCGGCCGAGGTGCGCGTGACCGTGGCCGACGGGATCGTGCGCGTCCACGACAGCGGCATCGGCCTGACCGAGGACGAGGTCCACACGCTGCTGGCGACCATCGGGCGCTCGTCCAAGCGTGACGAGCTGGGGTTCGCGCGGCACGAGTTCCTCGGCCAGTTCGGCATCGGCCTGCTGTCCGGGTTCCTGGTCGCCGACGAGATCGAGGTGGAGACGCGCTCGGCGCGCGGCGGCGCCACCGTGCGGTGGACCGGCCTGGCCGACGGGCGTTACCGCGTGGAGAAGGCCGCGGCCGAGCGCCCCGAGCCCGGCACCACCGTCACGCTCCGGGCGCGGCGCGACGCGGCCGAATGGGTCACCGAGCGCAAGGTCGCCGAGCTGGCCCGCCTCTACGGCTCGCTGCTCCCCGCCGAGGTCACCGTGAGCGGGATCCGCGTCACCGAGCCCGAGACGCCCTGGTCGCGGTCCTACGCGAGTACGGCCGAGCGCCGCGCCGCCCTCCTGGCATACGGCCGGGAGCTGTTCGGGTTCACCGCGCTGGACGTGGTGGACCTGGCGGTGCCGGAGGCCGGGCTTACCGGGGTGGCGTTCATCCTGCCCACCGCCGCGAACCCCGCCGTGCGGTCCACGCACCGCGTCTACCTCAAGCGCATGCTGCTGACGGAGAACACCGAGGGCCTGCTGCCGCCGTGGGCGTTCTTCGCGCGCTGCGTGGTGGACGCCTCCGAGCTGCGCCCGACCGCCAGCCGCGAGGCGCTCTACGACGACGATCTGACCGAGCAGACCCGCGACCGCCTGGGCGAGCAGCTCCGGGCGTGGCTGGTCCGGCTGGCCGAGACCGACCCCGACGGCCTGCGCGCGTTCCTGCGGCTGCACCACCTCGGGGTCAAGGCGCTCGCGCTGCACGACGACGACATGCTGCGCCTGGTGGACCGCTGGCTCGACTACGAGACGAGCGACGGGCCGATGACGCTCGCCGAGTTCCGCCGGCGGCACCCCCGGGGCCGCTACTCCGGCACGGTGGACGAGTTCCGGCAGCTCTCCGGGGTCGCCGGGGCGCAGGGCGTGGGGCTGGTCAACGCCGGATACGTCTACGACCGCGACATCCTCGAACGCCTGCCGCGCATCGACCCCGACGCCCGCCTGGACCGGCTCGACCCCGCCGACCTGGCCAGCCACCTCGGCCCCGCCGACCCGCTCGCGGAGCTGGAGGCGCGGCCGTTCCTGCTGGCCGCCGCCCGCGCGCTCGACCCGCTCGGCTGCGACGTGGCCCTGCGCGACTTCGACCCGGCCTCGCTGCCCGCGCTCTACCTCACCAGCCGCGCCGCCGAGCACCAGGCCGAGCTGCGCGAGAGCCGCGAGCTGAGCGACGGGCTCTGGGCCGACGTGCTGGGCGCGGTCGAGCGCGCCGTCGCCGCCGACCGGCCGCTGCTCGTGCTCAACCACCGCAACCCGCTCGTACGCCGCGTCTCCGGGCTCGCCGACACCGATCTGGCGGCCTCGGCCGTGGAGGCGCTGTACGGCATGGCGCTCATGCACGGCCACCACCCGCTGCGCCCGGCCGACACCGCCGCCCTCAACCGTTCGTTCCTCGGCCTGCTCGACGCGGCCGTCCTCAACCAGGAGGGACCTCGATGACCGCCGGTGAGGTGCACGCCCTGATCGAGCGCGCCGAGGGCATGCCGTACGGCGAGGCGCGCTCGGTGCTGCTGGAGGAGGCGCTACGGCGGGCGGACGCCCTGCGCGACGACATGCTCGCGTTCAACGTCCGGCTGGAACAGATCAACTCCTACGTGCACGGCGGCGAGCCGGCGAAGGCGTTCGCGCCGTTCTCCCGGTGCCTGGCGGCCTACGACGCCGAGCCGGGGCGGTTCGAGCGCTGGCAGCACCACACGCTGCTGTGGCACTTCAAGGCCATCATCGGGGCGATGACGCGGTTCCCCGAGGTGCCGCTCCAGCGGACCTACGACGCGCTCGACGAGATGGAGCGCCGCTACCTCGCCGCCGGGCACAGCCTCCACCCGGTCTACGCCCAGCGCTGCTACGTCGCCGGGCACGTGGGCGACGGCACGGCCGCGGACTGGTTCGAGAAGTGGCGCACCGCGCCGCGCGGGGAACTGTCCGACTGCGTCGGCTGCGACCCGAGCGGGCAGGCGTGGTTCCTGTCGAGCCAGGGCCGCTACGAGGAGGCCGTCCAGCTCGCCGAGCCCGTGCTCGCGGGCCTGCTGACCTGCGCCGAGCAGCCCCAGGACATCCTGGCCGAGCTGCTGGTGCCGTACGTCGCGACCGGCCGCCACGAGGAGGCCGCGCACGCGCACCGCCGCGCCTACCGGATCATCCGGGGCCGGGTGCAGGATCTCCAGGAGATCGGCAAGCACATCGTCTTCTGCGCGCGCACCGGCAACGAGGCCCGGGGCCTGGAGATCCTGGAGCGCGAGCTGCCGCTCCTGGACCGCGCGCCCAGCCCCCGCGACCGCATGTGGTTCGCGGCCTCGGGGGCCCTCCTCCTGCGCCGCCTCCGCGAGACCGGCCACGCCGACCTGCCCGTACGCCAGAGCGCCGGCGTCCCGGACGCCCCCGCCGTACGGCGGGACGCCACGCCCGGCGGGAGCGCGACGGGCGCCGCCATGGCGGACGGCGGGACCTCGGACGGCGGGACCTCGGGTGGCGGGACCGCGGGTGCTGGGACGGCGGGCGGCGGGACCTCGGGTGGCGGCCTCCGGCGGGACGGCGAGATCACCGTCGCCGAGCTGGAGGCGCGGCTGGCGGCGACGGCCCGGGAACTGGCCGCCCGCTTCGACGCGCGCAACGGCACGGGCGAGCAGAGCCGGCTCATCGAGGCCCGCCTCGCCGCGGAACCGCTCACCGAGTACATCCCGCTGACCTCCCAAGCCCGCCGCCTCACCGCCTACACCTCGGCCCCGCCCGCTCCGTCGCCGGCGTCCGGGACGTCCCTGACGTCGGACGCTGCGGCCGGTGACGCGCCCGCCCAGGGGGCGGAGTCCGGCGTCGCCGGGGCGTCCGGTGTCGCCGGGGCCGGCGCGGCGGCGGCCGTTCCGGACTCGGGCCAGGTGGCGACGGATTCCGGCCAGGGGGCGACGTCCGGTGTCTCCGGGCTGGGCGAGCTTGGGCCGGACGAACTGCTGGACCTCGCCGAGGCGCGGTGGGCGGCCGAGGACGCCGAGGGGGCGTTCGCCGCCTGGGACCTCTTCGCGGAGCGGCACGCCGGGGCGGCGACCGACGCCCAGGCCGGGCGCCTCGCCGACGGGAAGGGGCTGGCGGCGGCCGTACAGGACCGGTACGAAGAGGCCGTCGCCGACTGGGAGCGGGCGGCCGAGCTGCACGGACGCGCGGGGGACGAGGAGCGGCGGCAGGTCTCGCTCGGGCGGCTCGGACTGGCGCTGTGCCGGGCGGACCGCGTGAGCGAGGGAGTCGCGCTGGTCGAGGAGTCCTCGGCGTACCTCATCGGGCTCGGCGGGGAGCGCCGGGACGCGGCCGAGCTCCGCCTCGCCCAGGCTTACGCCATGAGCGGGCGCGAGGCGGACGCGGTGCGGCTCCTGGAGGAGACGATCGACGCGGAGCGGCCGGACCCGGACAGGCTCCGCCTGCTCGCCGGTCTGCTCGCGAGAGATCCCGAGCGCCGGGCCGACTGCGTCGCCGTGGCGGGCCGGGCGCGGGAAGCGCTCCGCGAGCGGGGTGGCGACGACTTCGCCGAGGCGTGCCTGTTCCACGGCGCGCGGCTCCGGGAGGTCGAGTCGCCGGACCCCGAGGAGCTGCTGAACGCGTTCTCCGAGGCGCTCGCCCACGCGTCCCGGCGGCACGTCCCGCTGCGCGCGGCCGGTCACGCCATGCGGGGTGAGCTGCTGGTGAACCTCGGCCGCGGCGACGAGGCGGTGGACGACCTGGAGGAGGCGGTGGCGTCGTACACCGCGATCGGCGACGCGCCCCGGGCCGCGCTCGCGCGGGTGGACCTCGGGCAGGCGTACCTCTCGGTGGGCCGCGCGCTCGACGCCGCCGAGATCGCCGAGGAGGCCCTCGCGCTGCTCCCGCCCGAGGACACCCTGAACCTCCTGACCGTCCGGTCCGTCCGCGCCCACGCCCTGCGTGACCTGGGCGAACTCGACGACGCGCTCGCCGCGTTCCGGGCCCTCGCCGGGGAGCACGCCTCGCTGGGGCACGACTGGGACGTCGCCCGCTCCTTCGAGGAGGCGGGGGGCGTTCTCGACCGGCTCGACCGGGACGCCGAGGCCGCGGCCGAGTTCGCGAAGGCCGCCGAGGGTTACGCGGGCGCCGGCGACGCGGTGAGCGGGACCAGGGCGCTCCGCCGTCACGCGGTCTCGCTGAAGTGGGCGGGTGAGCCCGAGTCCGCCGAGGCGGCGTTCGGCCGGGTCAGGGAGTCGCTGAGCGGGCTTCCCGCCGACCCGCCGGAGGCCCGGACCTGGGAGGGGGCCGTCCTCGACTACGAGTACTCCCTGTTCCTGGCCAACCAGGACCGCATGCCCGAGGCCGTGAAGCACTGCGCCGACGCGATCGAGGCCTTCTCCGCCCTGGGCGCGGAGGACGCCGCGGGCCAGGCGCGCGAGCTCCTGGAGCGCCTCGAGGCGGAGGTGTCCTGACCCGGCCGGCCTCACCGCCGCTGTCAGGGGTGCCGCCCGGCTGAGGGGTCTGGGGGCGTTCCGCCGTCATGGCGGCGGGGCGGTTCCGAGGCGGCGGGGCGGTTCCCCGGGCGGAGGAGCGCTTCCCGGGCGGGGGAGCGGTTCCGGGTCTGGGGCGTGGTTCCGGGCGGGGGAGCGGCCCGCGCCGGGTGGCGATCATCGACCTAGACTTCGGGTATGCGGCGGCTGAACAGCACTGTGGTCGTGGTCGTGGGGGAGCGGGCCGCGGAGGTCGTGGGCTCCCTGGGGTCCCTGCACAACGTGCGCGCGGTGGTCCGCGGCGATCGCGACCCCGCCGAGGTGACCGAGGTCGTGCGCCGGTCCGGCGCGATGTACGTCGTGCACGACGCGGACCCGCTGGCCGAGGTGGCGCGGACCTGGGAGGCGTTCTTCGACGGCGACGAGCCGACGGGCGGCCTCGAGGTGGCGATCGAACGCGCCCTGTCCGACCTCCGCGCCGACCGCGCGATCCTCCCCGACTACTACGTCGTCCTGGACCCCGAGGACCTGCCGCCCACCCGCCGCCACTGGTGGATGGGCGTCATGGCCGCCGCCGCGCCCGTCCGCGTGGTCCCCGCGAAGGCGTCGGCCCCCGACGTCGCCGAGGCCCTGAGCGGCCTGTCCGCCGGCCGCTGGTGGCCCCAGGACCTTGCCTCCTGGCTCCGTGCCCTGCCCAGGACGGTCCCCGACCAGCCCCTCCTCACCTGACCGCCCGCCCGGCGCCCGCGGGACGCCGTACGGCACGCGCGGTGCGGGAGCCGTACGGCGTGGCGCGGGCCGGGCCTTCGCGGCTGGGAGGTCAGGGCACGGTCAGGACGATCTTGCCGGTGGCGCGGCCGGTCTCGACGCGGGCGTGGGCCCGGGCGGCCTCCTCCAGGGGATACACGCTGTCGATCAGGACGCGCAGGCGGCCGGCCGTGGCCAGGTCCGCGAGCGAGGTGAGCGCGAAGTGGTCGGGCTCGACCAGCATCGACTCCGCGCGGATCCCCAGGTCGGCGGCCCGCGCGTCGAGGCCCTCGGCGACGTCGCTGAGCACGAGGGACACGAGCACCCCGCCGGGCCGGAGCGTCCGCAGGGAACGGGGGCCGTACTCCCCGCCCATCGTGTCGATCACCGCGTCCACGTCCCGGACCGCCTCGGTGAAGTCCACCGCGCGGTAGTCGATCACCTCGTCCGCCCCCAGCCCGCGCACCAGCTCGTGCTTGGCCGCGCTCGCCGTGCCGATCACGTAGGCCCCGCGCGCCTTGGCGATCTGCACGGCCAGGTGCCCGACGCCGCCCGCCGCCGCGTGGATCAGCACCCGGCTCCCCGCCCCGGCCCGCGCCGTGTCCACGACGGCCTGCCATGCGGTCAGCCCCGCCAGCGGCAGCGCGCCCGCCTCGACGACCCCGAGAGACTCCGGCCTGCGCGCGAAGGTACGGGCGGGCGCGGCGACGTACTCCGCGTAGGCCCCGTTCCCGAAGGGGTACCGCAGCATCCCGAACACCTCGTCGCCGGGCTTGTGGAGGGCGACCCCCGGCCCGACCTCCTCGACGGTCCCCGCCACGTCCCATCCGAGCACGAACGGCGGCTCACCCAGCCAGCCGCCCCAGGACCGCGTCTTCCCGTCGGCCGGGTTGACCCCGGCCGCCCGCACCCGCACCAGCACCTCGGCCGGCCCGGGCTCCGGCCGCGCCACCTCCACCATCCGCAGCACCTCGGGCCCGCCCAGCGTGTCCTGCCGCACCGCGCGCATCGTCTTCTCACTCATGCCGCCCACCTTCTCGCCCCCGGGCGCCGCCCACGAGTGGCCTGATGGCCAATCCCCGAAAGATTCCGGCCAACTCGTCCCCGCCCCCGGCCCGGCCGCCGCGCTCGCCGCACGGCTTCAGCTCCGCACGACTGAACGGCCCACGCCGGGCTCGCCGCACGGCCTCAGCGCCGCACGTGAAAACGGCTCGCGCGGGTGCCGTACGGCCTGATGCTCCCGCCGTACGGTTCGCGCCGGGCCGCCGTACGGTTCGCGCCGGGCCGCCGTACGGCTCGCGCCGGGCCGCCGTACGGCTCGCGCCGGGCCGCCGTACGGCTGGCGCGGGGTGACGTGGGGTGGGCGGGGTGGTTCGTCATGGGCGGGGGCGGATGGCGTAGTCGCCGAGGGAGGGGTGGAGGAGGTCGAAGACGCGGAGGGCGGAGGCGGTCACGCGTTCGGCGACCTCGTCGCCGGGGAGGCCTTCCAGGGTCAGGCGCTGGATCTGCTGGAAGAGGACGCGGTGGGCGGCCCCCAGTTGCGCGCCGACGGCGTCCGGCGTGATGTCGTCGTCCACGGCGTTGGTCTCGGCGCGGAGCACGGCCGCCAGGGCCTGTTCGCGTTGTTCGTGCAGGTCGCGCAGGCGGGCCACGAGTGTGGGGCTCTGCTCGATCATGCGGGTGAAGGGGAGGCCGGCGAACCCGGCGACCGGGTTCTGCTGCCGCGCGGCCTCCAGGAACGCCTCGCGCAGGGCGGCCAGGGCGGACTGGCCGGGGGCGCGCGAGGCGACCACGTTGGCCAGGCTCGCCACGAACTGCTCGTGGTGGTCGAGGGCCAGGTCCTCCTTGCGGGCGAAGTAGTTGGTGACCGTCTTCTTGGCGACCCGCGCGGCGTGCGCGATGTCGGCGATGGTCGTCTCCTCGAAGCCGCGCTCGATGAAGAGCCTGGTCGCTTGGTCGGAGATGAGCTGGCGGGTCTCCAGCTTCTTCTGCTCGCGCAGGCCCAGCGTATCCGTCGTCATGAGGCCATCCTTCCATAGGTCCGAGGAAAATTTACCCTCATCCTAAGATTGCTGTTGACATACGCGCCACGCTCGTTCTAAGTTTACGTCCGTCGCAAACTTCTCCTCGACGAAAGGTCGCCGCGTATGCGCACCACCCCCCGCCGCCCCGCCCCTGCCGTCGCCTCCACCGAGATCCACCGCACCGCCGAGGAGACCCACCCCATGCGCGCGAACGTCGAACTCCCCCTCACCGCCCCGGTCCCGCTCGCCCCCGCCACGCTCGGCGTCACGGTCAAGCTCGGCCCCGCCGTACGGCGCGACCAGGGCGGGAACTCCCTCCCGCCGCGCCGGTCCCGCCGCGACCACCACGACGCGGCGGCCGCCACCGCCCGCGCCTACCCCTCGCGCCGCCCCGTCGCGGTCCCCCGCCGCCACGGGAACTGATCCGCGGGCGCCCCCCGGACCGGCCCCTCCCGCCCAGAACGCCGCGGAGGGGAACACACCAGGCCGAACCCTCGTTGCAACCCCCGCCGATCCTCCGAAAGAAGGTGCCGATGTCTGTGACCGCGCTCGCCCCCGCCCGCGCCGCCGCCGCCACGCCGGGCGAGGACGCCGTACACCACTACCTGCGCCGGATCGGCCGGATCTCCCTGCTGGACGCCGAGGGGGAGGTCGCGCTGGCCAAGCGGATCGAGGCCGGGCTGCTCGCCCGGGAACGGCTGGAGCGGGAGGCCGCGCGCCTCACCCCCGAGGAGCGCGCCGGCCTGGAGTGGCTGGCCGCCGACGGCGGCCACGCCAAGGACACGATGGTGACGGCGAACCTCCGCCTGGTCGTGTCCATCGCCAAGCGGTACGCCGGCCGCGGTCTCTCCCTGCCGGACCTGATCCAGGAGGGGAACCTCGGGCTGATCCGCGCCGTGGAGAAGTTCGACCACACGATGGGGCTGAAGTTCTCCACCTACGCCACCTGGTGGATCAAGCAGGCGGTCGGCCGCGCCCTCGGCGACCAGTCCCGCACGATCCGCGTGCCAGCGCACATGAACGACAGCATCAACCGGGTCAACGCCGCCCTCTCGCGCCTGCGCCGGGAGCTGGGGCGCGAGCCGTACCCGGAGGAGATCGCGAAGGAGACGGACATGACCGTCGAGAAGGTCGCCGAGGTGCGGTCGTACGACCGGCTGCCCGTGTCCCTGCACACCCCGCTCGGCCAGGACGGTGAGGCCGAGCTGGGCGACCTCATCGAGGACTCCGACGCCGCGTCGCCGTTCGAGGAGATCGACCACGGCCTGCTGCGCGACCACCTCCGGCGCGTCCTGGCCGCCCTGCCCGAGCGCGACGCCAAGGTGATCAGCCTGCGGTACGGCATGGCCGACGGGGAGCCGAAGACCCTGGACGAGATCGGCCGGCTGTTCGGCCTGTCGCGGGAGCGGGTGCGCCAGATCGAGGCCAAGACCCTCGGCGTCCTCCGCCGCCCGGCCAACGCGAGCGCGCTGCGCGCCTACCTCAACTAGGCGCGGCCGGGGTACGGCTGACAGGAGGGGGAATTGCGGCGTATGTTCGAACCGCGGTTCCCCCTCCCGGAGGTTCACATGTCGCACGCGGTGGTCCTCGGCGCCGGGATGGGCGGCCTGCTGGCGGCCCGGACGCTCGCCGAGCACTTCGACCGGGTGACGGTGGTCGAACGCGACAAACTGGACGCCTCGGTGGCTCCCCGGCGCGGGGTGCCGCAGGGCAGGCACCTCCACCTGCTCCTCCCGCGCGGGGGCCAGGTCCTCAACCGCCTCTTCCCCGGCCTGACCGGCGAACTCACGGCGGCCGGGGCGCCCCTCGCCCACCACGAGCGCGAGGTGCGCGTCGTCCTGTCCGGCCTCACGCAGGCCCGGCCGCGCCTGGACGCGGTGACCATCCTCGCGAGCCGCCCCCTCCTGGAGTCCACGGTCCGCGCCCGGGTCGCCGCCCTCGGCAACGTCAAGATCCTGGACGAGCACGCCGTCACCGGGCTGATCACCCACCGGGGCCGCGTCGTCGGCGCCCGCGTTTCCCCAGGTCATTCTGGTACGGCTGACGCCGGCGCGGCGCCGGTGGGATCGGGCGAGGAGGTGGAGGCCGACCTGGTCGTGGACGCGCTGGGCCGCGCCGGCCGGACGAAGGCGTGGCTCGCCGAACTGGGCCACCGCACGCCCCCGGAAGACCAGGTCAAGGTCAACGTGGCGTACGCCAGCCGGTTCCTGCGCATGCCGGCGGACGCGCTCGGCGGCGACCGCGTCGTGCTGGTCGCCGCGATCCCCGGGCGTCCCCGCGCCATGGTCCTCGCCCGCCAGGAGGGCGACCGCTGGATGCTCAGCCTCGGCGGCCTGGCCGGGGACCATCCGCCCCTGACCGGCGCGGGGTACCTCGACTTCGCCGCCACCGTCGCCCCGCCGGACGTCCACGCGGCCCTCCGCGACGCCGTCCCGCTGAGCGACCCGGTCCGGCAGCACTTCCCCGCGAGCGTGCGCCGCCGCTACGAACGCCTCCGCACCTTCCCGCCCGGCCTCCTCCCCTTCGCCGACTCGCTGTGCAGCTTCAACCCGCTGTACGGCCAGGGCATGACGGTCGCCGCCCTGGAGTCGGAGGCGCTGGCCGCCGGCCTGAGAGCGGGCACCCGCGACCTCCCCGAACGCTTCTTCCGCGCCGCTGCCCGCGTGATCGCCCCCGCCTGGCTCGTGGCCGCCGCCGGTGACCTGGCCCTCCCCGAGGTCCCCGGCCCCCGCCCCGCCCGCATCCGCGTCCTCAACACCTACATCCGCCGCCTCCACCGGGTGGCCCACCAAGACCCCACGGTCGCCACCCCCTTCGCCCAGGTCATCACCTACCTGGCCCCACCGGCGAGAATCGCCGCCCCCACCACCGCCCGCAAAGTCCTCCGCGGCCCCCGCCCCTAACACCAGCCCAGCCCGCCGCACCCCCGCCCGCCCCTCACCGACCTGCGATCTCGCAACCGCCGCCCATCCCCCGACCCACCCGAACGTGATGGCGCGACCTGCTGCCTCGAACCAGCCCTGCGGGCAGGACCCGGACCAGGTCCCGAGGGCCGCGAGATAGCCCCCTCCGCCGTGAGCCGGCGCGTGCTCCCCTTCCCGTCGTGATCTGGCAATCCCCACCTCCATCCCGGTCGAGGAGTCAGGAAGGGGGAGGCCGGGGCGGGATCGCGAGATCACGGGCACAGGGGTGGTCGCGGCACGTTATGGGCCTGTAGCGGCATTCACGCAGGTACCGCGAAGGTTCGCAGACGTTCGGCACGGGCGCGGCGGCCCGTGCCGGAGTGGTCCGGGTCCCGGGGCGTTCTTCGAAGGCCGGTGGGGGCCGGGGTTGGCCCAGCTCAGGCCCAGACCGTACGCGCGGTGCGAGGGCCGGGCTCAGGGAGAGGTCGGTCCGGGCCGGCGGGGAGCCGGGGGGCTGAGACGTCGGAGGGTGGGGCGTCAGGGGCGTGTAAGGGCGGTGGCGGTGTGGTGTCAGTGGAGGGCGGGATTGTTGGTGTCGTAAGCGGTTCCGCGAGGGCGGGGCCGGGATCTGAAGGAGGAGCACCATGACCGTCACCCTCACCGACCAGGACAAGCGCACCCTGCGGACCGCGGCCTACGGCGCCGTCGCGCTGATGAGCGCCGCCGACGCGGCCGGCTCGCCGCACAAGGCCGCCACCGCCGGGTCGATCGCCCTCGCCTCGGGGACCGGCCTGATCGGGCACGTGCTCGCCGCGAAGACCCGGGACCTGAAGCTGGCCGGCAAGACCACGGCCGCGCTCGCCGACCAGGTGCTGCCGTCCCTGACGGAGTCGATGAGCCTGCTGAGGAAGCAGGACGCGGCGGAGGCCGGGCACTTCCGGGCCGCCGTCATGATCGCCGTCGAGGCGGCCGCCCGGACCCACGAGGGCGCGCCGAGCCCCATCGTGGCCGGGATGGCCCGCAAGATCACCGAGGCTCTCGACGCCGCCGCCTGAGGGCCCGGCATGCGCGGCCACAATGTGTCACGGGGGTTTTGGAGCCCCCGTGACACAACGCGGCCGGTGGGGGCCGAGTCCCGAGGTGGGCGCGCGGGGGCTGGGTCGCCGCTTCGGGAGATGGCGACGTGGCTGCCCGATGGGGTGTCTGCGGGAGTGGCAGCCCTGTGACCTGCGAGTTTCTTATGAAGCCGCGAGTTTGGATCCCGGCGGACGGGCGGTTCGGGAGGGGGTCCGCCCGCGCGGTGGAGGGCCGATGGCCGGATGCGGACAGAGGGCGGACAGGCGGGAATTGAAAGGTTAGTTTCCTATTTGCGGCGCGATGGGCGTCGCCACCCTCGTGTTGGTGGAGGTTCTCTCAATGTACGCCTCCCTACGTTCTTCGCTTCGGTCGCGCATGGCGGCCGTCGTCGCGGGGGCGCTGGTGCTTTCGGTGGCGCCGGCGTCCGTGGCCGCCGCTGAGGGGCGGGCCTGCCGCCCTGACGCGAACGAGCTGCTCGTGACGTTCCAGCCGGTCGATCACACGGTCGGGGATCACCGGTACTTCCGGGGAGAGATCACCGTTCACAACCGGGACCGGGGTTGTGAGCTGGGCCGCGACTGGGCCCTGTACTTCAGCTCGGTCCGGCAGCCGCTGGCCGTCTACCCGCCGGAGCTGGGGGATCCGGCGCGGGCGGAGCTGGCCGCGCAGGGGCTCACGCTGACGCGGGCCGACAAGGCGCAGAGCGGCGACTACTTCGTGCTCAAGCCGACCGCGTCGTTCCAGCCGATCCGGCCGGGGCAGCAGCGGAAGATCGGCCTGAACCTGGAGTTCTGGGCGATCCACAAGAGCGACGCCCCGGCGGGCTGGCACATTTCGTACGGCGGGGCCACGCCGCGCTGGGTCCCGGGTAAGACGCTGCTCGACCCGGACGACCCCAAGCAGACCACCGCGTTCGACGGCGACGTGCGACCCGTCGAGACGGCGGCCTCCCGGTTCAAGGAGAACACGGCGCAGCGCGCGGACCTGGCTCTCGCCGACCGCATCCTGCCCAGGCCGCTCTCCGCGACCGCCGGACAGGGCACGCTCACGCTTGAGGCGCGCGGCCTGACCGTCGAGAGCGCGCCCGACCTGCGCAACGAGGCGTCCTACCTGGAATCCGCCCTCGACGACGTCCTGGGCGGCGACCGTGGCGACGCCGCGTCCGCCGGCGCCGGGTCGCCCGAGGCCGCGGGCGGGAGCCGTACGCGGATCAAGCTCGCCACCAGCGCGGGCCTCGACGTGGACGGCGACGGCAAGGCCGATCCCGAGGGCTACCGGCTCGCCGTCGGCGACAAGGGCGTGGAGATCACCGGCGCTGACCGGGCCGGCGTGCTCTACGGCATCCAGACGCTGCGCCAGCTCATCCCGGTCGAGGCGTACGCCGCGGCGGCGCGCGGGCGTGAGCCGGACCGGATCAAGATCCCGCGGGCGACGATCGCGGACGCGCCGTTGTTCGGGTATCGGGGCATGGCGATCGACGTGGGCCGCCACTTCGAGACGCCGCGCACGGTGAAGAAGTTCCTCGACCTCATGTCGTATCTCAAGCTCAACCGGCTCCACCTGCACCTGACCGACGACGAGGGCTGGCGCGTGGAGATCCCCGGGCTGCCCGAGCTCACGACGTTCGGGGCGCGGCGCGGGCACGACCTGGCCGAGAAGTCGATGCTGCACCAGGCCATGGGATCCGGCAACGACCTGCGGCCCGGTGACGGGATCGCGGGCAAGCCGCGTGACGAGCGGCAGGCCAACCTCGGCCGGATCCCGGCCTACCAGGGGTACGAGGACGCGATGGTGAACCTGGTCGGCAAGGGCAGCGGGCACTACTCCCGGCGGGAGTTCGTGGACCTGCTCGCCTACGCCAGGCAGCGGCACATCCAGGTGGTGCCGGAGTTCGACTTCCCGGCCCACGCGCGGGCGGCCGTGCAGGCGATGGAGCGGCGCTACCAGCGGCTCAAGGACTCCGACCCGGCCGAGGCGAACAGGTATCGCCTGCTCGACCCCGAGGACACCACGCGCCACGTGTCGGTGCAGTACTACACGGACAACATCGTCAACCCGTGCATCTCCTCGACGTACGCCTTCCTGACGAAGGTCGTCACCGAGGTGAAGAGGATGTACGACCAGGCCGGGGCGCCGCTGACCACGGTGAACCTCGGCGGCGACGAGGCCCCGCACCCGACCTGGACCGAGTCGCCCGCGTGCGACCGGAACCCGGAGACGGCGGGCAAGACCGACCAGCAGCTCATGGACCTGTTCTTCGCGGAGTGGAACAAGATCGCGCAGACGGTCGCGCCGACCACGGCGGGCTGGGAGGACGTGCTCAAGAGCGAGGGCCGGGAGATCACGCTGCCGAACTTCATCGCCCTGCCCTGGCAGAACGTGTGGGGCTGGGGGCGTGAGGACTGGGCCTACCGGTTCGCCAACAAGGGCACGAAGGTCGTGCTCGCCCACGCGACCAACCTCTACATGGACCTGGCGTACAACAAGGACCCGGACGAGCCGGGGTACTACTGGGCGGCGTACGTCGACGAGGAGTCGACCTTCACGTACCAGCCGTTCAACGTCTACGCCAACGCCACGGAGAACCGCTGGGGCGGCCCGGTGACCCCGAGCCCGGCCTGGGAGCGGCTCACCGAGGAGGGCAAGAAGAACATCCTCGGCATGGAGGCCCAGCTCTGGGCGGAGAACGGCAAGGCCCCCGAGATCCGGGAATACCAGGCGTTCCCCAAGCTCCTCGGCGTCGCCGAGCGCGCCTGGAACCGCCGCACGCCGACTCCGGAGCAGATGCCGGCGGCGTGGAAGGTCTTCGTCAACACCCTCGGCCAGGTCACGTTCCCGCTGCTGTCCTTCTACCAGCCGGTCGGCCTGGACGGGGTCGGGGTCAACTACCGGATCCCGCTCCCCGGCGGCGAGATCAGGTCCGGCACGCTCACCGCGAACGTCCGCAACCCGGGCCTGACGATCGAGTACTCGACCGACGGGCGCACCTGGCGGACGTACACGGCCCCGGTCCAGGTGGGCGACCGCGCCTTCCTGCGCACCAAGGCCCCCGACGGCCGTACGAGCCGGGTCGCCCCGGTCAAGTCCGGCTGATTCGTCCGATCGGTCCGCTCCTCCCGATCGGCCCGGCGGCCCGCCCCCACCACCTGGGGGCGGGCCGCTCCGTGTCATGGCTCTTCCCGCGTGGCTCATGTCCGGCCCTCCCTGCGAAGTCGTGCGGCCCCTGCGGACGCCGTACGAGCATCGCCCGAAACCGGGACCCCCGAGCGGCCCGAGCCGCGTTCTGGGGATAAGTGGCCATTACCCCCGGAGGGTGTCAGCGGCGACGCGGTACGGCTCGCGCCGCGACCGCCCGGACCGCCGCGACCGCCCCGCGTGCCGCGACCGCCGCCGGCACCGCCAGGAGCCCGGCCGCCAGGACGTAAGCGGCCACGAAAGGCCAGGTGAGGCCGGTGATCGGCGGCAGTCCTGCCGCGGTGCGGGCCAGCACGACGCCGACCAGCAGCGCGTACCCGAGGATCGCCGACACCACGAGGGCGAGCTGCCGCCGTACGGCGAGCCCGGAGAACGCCAGCGCCCCGGCCAGCACCGTGAGGGCCTGGATCGCGTGCATGGGGACGGCGTGGGCCACCTTCATCGCGCCGGCCGCGCCGTACACGGTCAGCTCGCGGGTCAGCGGGGTGAAGCCGGCCTCGGACAGGTCGGTCCCGTGGTTGATCATCCACAGGCCCACGAGCTGGGCGGTCAGCAGCGACACCATGCCCGCGCGGAGCGCCCACGCCATCGGCGCGGGGACCGTCGCGAGCACGAACACCGCGACCGTCATGGCCGCGATGACGAGGTTCGTGACGCCGATGGCGACCCCGGCCCCCACGAGCAGCGCCTCGTCCAGGCCGGTCGCGAAGTTGAAGTGCGAGGGGACGCCCCGCGCGTGCTGGAGCGCGACCCACGCGACCTCCACGACCGTCGAGGCGCACAGCAGGACGGCGCCGGTCCAGCCGGCCCACGGCCGGACGCGCAGGCACGAGGACACCCAGCCGAGCGTGACCGTGGTCAGCCCGAACGAGAACCCGAAGGTCGCGGGCTTGCGCCAGGACAGCGGCCCCTCGACCGGCGCGCCGGTCGCGAGCCCGAACCCCGCGTGGAGCACGCCGGTGGCGATCAGCGCCGCGCCCACGACGTAGGCGAACCGCCGGTATCCGGGGGAGCCGTCCCAGTGCGCCAGCAGCGGCGACAGGAGGGACGACCGCGCCGGGCGGGCGGACGCCGCGAATACGTTCATGACCGTCTCCTAGGGGAGTGGAAGGACACCTGGACCGTAGGCAGCGCCCTGACCTGCGCGAATCCCCCGCGCTCGCCAACCTCGCGATCCCTCGCCCAGGGGACCGCCCACGCCCCGTCCCCATCCGAGGGGACCGCCCGCACCCCGTCCCCATCTGAGGGGGCCGCCTGCACCCCGTCCTCATCCGAGGGGACCGCCCGCACCCCGTCCCCACCTGATGGGGCCGCCACGCTCCGTCCCCATCCGAGGGGGTCGCCCGCGCCCCGTCCCCACCTCAGGGGGCCGACCGCGCTCTGTCCCCACCTGAGCGCCCGCACCCCTATCCCGGCGGCCGGACGAGATCGCGGGCGGGTATGGGGTGATCCCCCGGACGGGGGAGGTTCGCCGGGGACGATTCCCCGATACTTGGGCGCATGGTGACGAGCCGCGCCCTCGGACCGGCGGGGTGGGCCAGGAGGAATCCCCTGGTCGCCGACGGGGTGCTCGGGCTGCTGCTCGCGGTGGTGTCGCTGATCGCGCTGGTCTTCCAGGCGCGCAACGAGCACCTGCCCGCGCCTTCACCGCTCGCCGTGGCGCTCGTCCTGCTGGTCACCCTGCCGCTCGCCGGGCGGCGCCGGCACCCGCTCGCGGTCAACCTGGCGGTCCTGGCGATCGCCGTGCTGTACGCCGCCACGCCGTACCCCGACCTGGTGACGCCGATCCCGCTCGGCGGGGTCGTCGCCGTCTACAGCCTGGCCGCGTGGTGCGAGCGCCGGACGGCGTTCACGGTCGGGGCCTTCGTCTGCGGCTCGCTGAGCGTCGTGGCGATGCTGCCGGCCACCGACTCCGACCTGCTCGACGTCACGTTCACCGCGTTACTGCTGATCAGCGCGCTGGTGCTGGGCGACAGCGCCCGCGTCAGGCGGGCTCACGCGGCCACGCTCGAGGCGCGGGCGGCCTGGCTCGCGCGCGAGCGGGACCTGGAGGCGCACCGGGCGGTGGCCGCCGAGCGCGCCCGCATCGCCCGCGAGCTGCATGACGTGATCGCCCATCACGTGAGCATGATGGTGGTGCAGGCCGAGGCGGGCCCGCCCGCGGTGGAGCGCGGCCTGCCCGACGCCGCCCAGAAGTTCGACACGATCTCGGCGCTCGGCCGCCAGGCCCTCGCCGAGATGCGCCGCCTGCTCGGCGTCCTGCGCGAGGAGACCGGCCGGACCGAGCCCGCGCTGGCCCCGCAGCCCGGCCTCGACCAGCTCCCCGACCTGGTGGAACAGGTACGGCGGGCCGGCCTCGGCGTCGAGCTGACCGTCGAGGGGGAGGCCGTCCCGCTCCCGGCGGGACTGGACCTGTCCGCGTACCGCATCGTCCAGGAGGCCCTGACCAACACCCTCAAGCACGCGGACGCGTCCCAGGCGCGGGTCCGCGTCCGCTACCGACCCCGTGAGCTGCGCATCACGGTCCACGACGTACGGCGGGCCGGGGCGGCGCGGGCGGCCCCGGAAGGGAACGCCCCCACCGCGCGCGGCGACGACGAGCCGGGCGCCTACGAACGCCGAAACGGACACGAGCCGGACGGCGAACGCCGAAACGGGCGCGAGCTGGATGACCTGGATGACGCTGAGCGAAACGGACGCGAGCCGCCCGGGGCGCGGCGAAACGGGCGTGAACTGAACATCGCGGGACGAGACGGGCGCGAGTTCGACGGCGCGCGGGGAGACGGGCGCGAGCGGCGGGGCGGGCACGGGCTGGTCGGGATGCGGGAACGGGCGCAGCTCTTCGGGGGGACGCTGACCGCCGGGCCGGGGGCGGACGGCGGGTTCGTGGTGGACGCGCGGTTGCCGATCGGAGGAGGCCGGTGAGCATCAAGGTGCTGGTCGTGGACGACCAGGGGCTCGTCCGGGAGGGGTTCCGGCTGATCCTGGAGACGCAGCCGGACATCGAGGTGGTCGGCGAGGCCTCGGACGGCGCGCAGGCCGTCATCGACGCGCGCCGGCTGCGCCCGGACGTGGTGCTCATGGACATCCGCATGCCGCGCATGGACGGGCTGGAGGCCACCCGCCGCCTCGCGGGCCCGGGCGTCGAGGACCCGGCCAAGGTGCTGATGCTGACGACGTTCGACCTGGACGACTACGTCTACGAGGCGCTGCGGGCCGGGGCCAGCGGCTTCCTCCTCAAGGACCTGCGCCGCGAGGACCTGGTGAACGCCGTGCGCGTCGTCGCCGCCGGGGAGGCCCTGCTCGCGCCCGCGATCACCAAGCGCCTGATCGGGGAGTTCGCCCGCCGTCCACGCCCGCCGGAGCACGCTCCCCCCGCCCTCGACCGGCTGACCGCCCGCGAGCGCGAGGTGCTGGAACTGCTGGCCCGGGGCCGTTCCAACGCCGAGATCGCCGCCGCCCTAGTGATCGGCGACCAGACGGTCAAGACGCACGTGGGCAACATCCTGTCCAAACTCGCCCTGCGTGACCGCATCCACGCCGTGATCCTCGCGTACGAGACCGGCCTCATCCGCCCCGCGGACCCGGCCTGACCCGCGGACCCGGCCCGACCCGCGCCGGCCCCGCTCACCGGCCAGGCTCGACCCACCGGCCATACCGGCTCACCGGCCAGGCCTTACCCATCGACCAGGCCGGATGATCCGCGTCATTCGTACCGGGCTCGCAGGTCGAGGTCCGGGCCCGGGGCGAAAGGGGGAGCCTCGGCGAAGTCGTCGAACGGGTCCGGCCCGGCGTCGCCGTACTCACCGCCGCCGAGCAGGGAACGCGTGAGGGCCTCGCGTTCGCCGAGCATCTCGTCCAGCGCCGTGGTCAGGTGCGCGCCGGTCAGCGCGTCCACGGATTCGCGCTCGCGGAGGGCGGTGAGAACCGTACGGCGGAGCAGCTCCTTGAAGAACGACGCGGTCATGCCCTCGGTGCGCGCGACGACCTCGGCGAGGTCCGGCGGCAGCCGCAGCCCCCGGCCGTACAGCCTGATCAGCGCCTCGCGGCCCTCGGCGTCGGGCTTGGGCACCTCGACCGCCAGGTCCACCCGGCCGGGGCGGTAGGAGAGCGCGCGTTCCAGGGCGTCGGCGCGGTTGGTGGTCAGCACGAACGTCACGTCGCAGTCGGCGCCCACCCCGTCCATCGCGTCGAGCAGGGAGAACAGCAGCGGATTGCCGCCGGGGGTGTACTCGCGGTCCATCGCGATCAGATCCACGTCCTCGATCACCACGATCGCGGGCTGGAGCCGGCGCGCCAGCGCCGCCGCCTGGGAGATCCACTGCATCGCGGGCCCGGTGATCACGATCACCGTGCTGCCGGGTGTGCGCCCCATCAGGTAGCGGACCGTGTGCGTCTTGCCGGTGCCGGGCGGCCCGTGCAGCAGGAGGCCGCGCTTGAGGTGCTGCCCGTGGGCGCGCAGCCGGTCCGCCATCGCGCCGACCTCGATCACGTGCCGCTCGATCGTGTCGAGCACGCCGGGCGGCAGCACGATCTCGTCGGCGCGCAGCTCGGGGCGGGGCATGAAGCTGAGCAGTTCGTTGCCGCGGTGCTCGCTGGAGCCGAACGTGAGGATCTTCCCCCGGAACACGTCGTGCTCGCGCATCCGCCGCGTGACCTCGTCTCTCGCGGCGGTCGCGTCGGCCCGGGAGGCCGCGAGCACGTCGATCCGGCACTCCGGCAGCCCGTGCTCCGGCATGCCGCGCAGTCCCAGGATGATCGGCGCGCCGCCGGGGGAGGAGGTCAGGACGAGCCCCAGGTGCACCGCCTCCATGGTCTCGTCGGGCCCGACCGCGACGGTGGCGTAGTCCACGGCCCCGGCCTCGTACTGCTCGAAGCCGCGCTCCAGCGACATCAGCATGTTGACGAGCTCGTCGTGCTCGCGCCCGTGCCCGGACACGCCGAACCAGTCGCCCGCCCCGCCGTACGACCTCAGGTAGTCCTCGACCCCGAGCTGGAGGTTCGCGTGCTCCCAGCTCGGGAACCGCTCGGTCACGCAGACCACGTCCTTCACGTCGCGGTCCAGGTGCCCGCGGATCCGGCTCAGCAGCGGCGACGACCCGGCGGCCGCTCTCAGCGTGGTCTGGGCCTGGTCGAGCAGGTCCCGCAGCGCGATCGCCAGCGTCCTGGCGTCCCCGAGCTCCATCGGCGCCTCCCCGTGTCGGATCCGCCCAAGGGCCGGATCCGCTCAAGGTACGGGACGTCAGCCTTGGGCGAAAGGCGTTTCCCCCGGGCCGGGACCGCCGAGGATGAGGGAATGGCGAACACCGAGCAGGCCGAGGCGTGGAACGGCGACAACGGGAAGTACTGGGCCGAGAACGAGGACCGCTACAACCGGCTGATGCGGCGGCTCACCGACCGCCTGATGGAGGCCGCCGCCGTGTCCCCGGGCGAGCGGGTCCTCGACGTGGGCTGCGGCTGCGGGGAGACGACCCGCCTCGCGGCCCGGAGTTCGGGGCACGGCGAGGTCCTCGGCGTGGACCTGTCCGCCCCGATGCTGGCCCAGGCCCGTGCCCAGGCCACCCGGCTGGGCCTGGCCAACGTACGCTTCGAGCAGGCCGACGCCCAGTCGCACCCCTTCCCCGGAGCCGCCTTCGACCTGGCGCTGAGCCGGTTCGGGGTGATGTTCTTCGACGATCCGGTCGCGGCGTTCGCGAACGTCGCCGGTGCCCTCCGCTCCGGCGGCCGCCTGGTCTTCCTCTGCTGGCAGCCGCTGGCCCGGCAGGCCCAGCGCGTGATCCCGCTGCGCGCGATCGACCCCGGCACCGAGATCCCGGAACACCACGACCCCGCCGAGGGCGGTCCCTACTCCCTCTCCGACCCCGCCCACACCCGCGACGTCCTCACCAAGGCCGGCTTCACGGAGGTGGACATCCGCCCTGTGGAAGAACCCGTCCTGGTGGGCGACGACCCCGACGACGCCGTCTCCTTCCTCCGCCATTCCCCCAGCATCGGGAGCCACATAGACGAGGCCGCGGACGAACGGGCCGCCCTGACCGCCCTCCGCGACGCCCTGGCCGCCCACCACCACCCCACCGAAGGCGTCCGCCTCGGCGCCGCCACCTGGCTCGTCACCGCCCACCGCCCCTGACCCCCACCCGAAACCGATCCCAAGGCACGACCCAAGGCCCCAGCCATCCCCAACCCACACGGCGAAGCGCGAGCCGTACGGCGGACGCAAGCGGTACGGCGGGGCGTAAGCGGTACGGCGGGGCGTAAGCGGTACGGCGGACGCAAGCGGTACGGCGGGGCGCAAACGGTACGGCGGGGCGCAAACGGTACGGCGGGGCGTAAGCGGTGCGGCGAGATTCCCGCGGCGTACGAGCAGGGGAACGGGCGGCGACGCCCGACGCCGAGGGTAGGCGCGGGCGGCGGCACGCCGAGGCCACGCGGCAGGGTGAAGGGCCACGGGCCCGGGCGGATGGCAAGCTGAGGCGAGGACCCGCACGAAAGGAGCCGGGCCGAGCGCCCAGACCACCATGAAGCCTGACCTGCACCTCTCCCAGCGCCCCGAGGCCGACGCCCTCCTGTCCCGCAGCCCCCTCGCCCTCCTCATCGGGATGCTCCTGGATCAGCAGGTGGCCCTGGAGTGGGCTTTCGCGGGGCCGTACACGATCGCGCGGCGGATGGGGGTGGAGGACCTGGACGCCCATGAGATCGCGGCGCGGGATCCTGAGGCGTTCGCGGCGCTGCTGTCGGAGAAGCCGGCGGTGCACCGTTACCCCGGCTCGATGGCCAAGCGGGTCCAGGCGCTGTGCCGCTACCTGGCCGAGCACTACGACGGCGACCCGGAGAAGATCTGGCGCGACGTCCCCGACGGCAAGGAACTCCTCAAACGCCTCAACGACCTGCCCGGCTACGGCAAGCAGAAGGCCCAGATCTTCCTGGCCCTGCTCGGCAAGCAACTCGGCGTCCAGCCCAACGGCTGGCGCGAAGCCGCCGGCCCCTACGGCGAGAAGGACGCGTTCCGCTCCGTCGCCGACATCACCGACCAGGACTCCCTGGAAAAGGTCCGCGCCTCCAAACAGGCCGCCAAGCAGGCGGCCAAGAAGAACGGTTGAGGGTCCGGTCCGGGGGCCTGTGAAGGCGACGCGTCGAAGCTGAGGGCCGCAGTGGAGATCAGTGCCCGGCGATCCCGCGAATTCACTCAGGTGGGGTGGGGGCTCCTGGCGGTCAGGGGCAGGGGGCGGGGACGGTGTTGGTCCAGAGGCGGTGGGTCAGGTCGGTGGCGTTGACTCGGCCGTCGGTGGCGGAGAAGTGGATCACGAGGCCGGGGACGCAGGGGAGGGGGATGGGGAAGTCGAGGGTTCCGGAGGGGGTCGCGGAGGTGAGCCAGTACCACTCGAAGACCTGGCCGTCGCCGGGGCGGACGCCGCGGACGGTGATCTGGGCGTTCGGCAGGAAGCCTGAGCCGGTCAGGGTGAAGACGGTGCTCTCCCCGGAGCCGGTGGTGCTCACCTCCAGGCGCGGCGGCCGGGTGGCGGGCTGGGGCTGCGGGGGCGGCGGGGGCGGTGGCGGCGCCGGCGCAGGGTCGGCGACCTTGCTCCAGACCCAGGCGCTGCCGTCAGGGGCGACGGCGTAGGCGTTGTCGACGTAGTCGCCGGAGATCCGCCGGGCGATGAGGTCCCCCCGGCGTACCTGGGTGTGGCCGTCGGCCGTCGTCCACACGGTGCCGTCCGTCTTGACCATCCACAACTCGGACGCGGCGGCGGACAGGTCCGCGACGCCCAGGATGGCGTTGGCGCCGGGCTGCCAGAAGCCGTGGCAGAACACCAGGCCGTTGTCGCCCACCATGTCGCTGACGCCCCAGGCCTTCCCCGCGTCCTGGACGGCGCCGCCCTCGAGGAACGTCGGCTGCTCGATGCCGGTGATCACTTCGATGGAGAGCAACTGGGGGACGTGCTGGGGCGCGGAGGAGTCGTTGCGCCGCACGTAGTACCGGGTGTTCTCCATCACGAGCCACACCGACCTGTCGGCCGCGACGTCGACGTCCACGACCTTCTCGCCCGGCACCGTCACCGGCGTCCAGTGGAAGTCGCCCCGCATGACCAGGCCCGGCCGTGACGGTCCGCGCACCAGACGCTCATGTCGGGCGAGACCGCGACGCGGGTCAGGTCTCCGGGGGACGGCACCTGTTCCAGGACGGTCACGAGATGGAACGTCCGCCACAGGGATCCGTCGCTGCCGACCCAGTAGACGTACGTCCTGTGGTTCGGGTCGTGGCTGAAGGGGTCGATGTTGACCTTCATCGCGCTGACGTCCCGGACATGCGGAAGTGTGGCGCCGGGAACCCCGAGCGGCGTCCAGCGAAGCTCAGCCATCGACGTCCCCCGATCCGCCGGCCATCCACTCCGGTTCGTGTCGCAGCGTGCGCGTTCGGTGTTCATGACACTATCCGTCACGCCCGCCTGATCGGAGGAAGGCGTCCCCGCATGTCGCGCGGCCCGCCGTCGGCTGGGCGGTTCATTTCGGGTACGGCGGCGCCGGACCGGAGGCGTGGAATCCTCCTCTTGAGGGGGAGCCGGGAAAGGGCGGAAACGGGTACGGGCTTCGTGTCGGTTTGAATACCGGGAAGTGCTGTGAGGTGTCGCCGGGGAACGTTGAGCCGTGCATTCTCGTGGGAAGGTAACCGAGTGTGTGCGCGAGCACGGCCGAGACCGTGCCGATGGATGGAGCCATGACGGGGCCCCGGTGAGCCGGTTGGGGGCGGGTGCTCGACGTGGATTCGGGGGCGTGACCTGGGGTTGTCTCGGATCGCGGTCGGGCCGGGGAGTATCGCGGGCGGGTTCCGCGGCCCTTCGGCGTCTCCATGCCTTAACCGACGACGCGGTGACAAAAGGCCACAAGCCTATTGAAGCTAACAATCCTGACAATCTACGTCAAGTCTTGAAAGGAGGAGGATTACCACGGAATATGACGGCGAGTCGAAGATTGGGAACTATCCCCGCAAGTGGGGTTATTGGGAATTTCGGGCAGAGAGAGGAGGTACTAGATGCGCGGTCTTTCCTGGACGTGATCGGCGAGGAGTAGCGTCAGTCCGAGCCGCCTGCGCCGCGGGACAGGCGGCTCGGCCGCGCGCTCACCGCCTTCCCGTCGTCCCCGCCCCCTCCCGGCCGCGCGCCGCCGCCTTCTATCGGACCGCCGCCTTCTATCGGACCGCCGCCTTCTGCCGAGCCGCCGCCGTCTAGCGGGCCGTCCCCTTCCGCCGCGCCGTCCCCTTCCGCCGGGGCCGCTGACCCGTTCCGGGCGTCCCCCGGCTCAGTCCGAGGTCGTACGGCTCGCGCCCGCCCTCCCCGGAGCAGCAGGGTCATCAGGCCGCCCGCGACCAGTCCCCAGAACGCCGCGCCGACGCCGAGCAGCGTCACCCCCGACGCCGTGACGACGAAGGTGACCACCGCGGCCTCCCGCCCCTCGGGATCGGCGACCGCGGCCGAGAGCGCCGAGCCCAGCGCCCCCAGCAGCGCCAGCCCCGCCACCGCCTCGATCAGCACGGGCGGTGAGAGCAGCACGAGCGCCGTGGCCAGGCCCGCGCCCAGGCCGAGCACGATCATCGAGACGCCGGCCGTGAGCGAGGCGATCCACCGCCGCCCCGGGTCGGGGTGCGCGTCGGGCCCGGCGGCCAGCGCGGCGGTGATCGCCGCGAGGTTCACCGCGTGCCCGCCCAGCGGCGCGGCCGCCGCCGAGGCGGCTCCGGTCGCGACGAGCATCCCGCGCAGCGGCGGGCGGTAGCCGTACCCGGACAGGACGGCCATGCCGGGGACGTTCTGCGCGGCCATCGTGACCAGGAACAGCGGGATCGCGACCCCGACGACCGCCTGGGCGCCGAAGCTCGGCGCGGTGAGCACGAGGTCGGGGCGGAGGTCCACCGCGCCCAGCCCGGGGCCGCTCACCGCGATGCCGGCGATCGCGGCAACCAGCGCGCCCGGCACCGCCCAGGTGCGGGCGAACCTGAACAACACCGCCCAGACGAGCACGACGGGGACGGCGAGCCAGGGCACCTCGACCACGGCCCGCACGGGGGCGACGCACAACTCCAGCAGCACCCCGGCCAGCATCGCCCCCGCGATCGGCCCGGGGATGGCGGCCACCAGCCGCCCGAGCGCGGGGAACAGCCCGGCGATCACGATCAGCGCGCCGCACACCACGAACGCGCCGACCGCCGCGGGGAATCCGCCCTCGACGCCGCCGGTGGACACGAGCAGCGCCGCCCCCGGCGTGGACCAGGCCACGGCCACGGGCATGCGTAATCGCACGCTGAGCCAGATCGCCACCGCGCCCACCGCCACGCACAGCGCCAGCAGGCCCGACGCGGCCTGCGCCTGGTCGGCCCCGGCCGCCCGCAACCCGGCCAGCACCACGGCGAACGAACTCGCGAACCCGACCAGCGCGGTCACCACGCCGGCCACGATCGGCTGCACCATGACGAAGCCCTCCCGCCCGGATCCAGCGTTCCGTAAACGGAACGCCCTGCCTGTGATGCACCATAGCCCCATGAATCCCGGCCCGCCAAACGCGAGGAACGCTCCGAGTCCGCCTCGGGAGAAGTCCCAGCTCAGACCCGACGACGCGGCGGAAGTGGGCCGCCGGATCCGGGCGCTGCGGGAGGAACGCGGGCTCTCCCTGTCCGAACTCGCGCGGCGGGCGGGTGTCGGGAAGGCCACCCTGTCCGGGCTGGAGAACGGCACCCGCAACCCGACCCTGGAAACCCTGTGGGCGGTCACCGGCCACCTGGGTGTGCCCCTGGCGGCCGTGGTCAGGCCCGGCCCGGTCGCGCCGGGCGCCGCCGTACACGCCGAGCTCCTCCAGTCCTTCGAGGAGTCCACGGCGACGTACGAGCTGTACCGCCTGCGGATACCCGCCGGCACCGCGCAGACCAGCCCGGCCCACGCCGAGGGCGTGACCGAGCACCTCACCGTGTTCCAGGGCGTTCTGACCGCGGGGCCCCGGGACGCCCCCCGGACCCTGGTCCCCGGCGATCACCTCACGTGGACCTCCGACGTCCCCCACGTCTACGAGGCCGCCGGCGATGACGTCCACGCCAGTCTGCTGATGCGCTACCCGCGCCCCGCGCCGCCCGCCGGCTAGGGCGTGTTTTGTGGATCGGTGGATGTGGATCTGGTGGTCGGGTTGTGATGG
>NZ_QZEY01000049.1 GCF_003594875.1 Bailinhaonella thermotolerans | reverse complement strand
TGGCGCCGGCGCGGTCGATGGCGCGGCATCCGCTGTTCCAGGTCATGCTCGCCTTCCAGAACATGCCCGAGGCGCGGCTCGACCTCATGGACTTCTCCGTCGGGCTGGAGCCGTTCGACCACGGGACCGCCATGTTCGACCTCCAGTTCTCCCTGGAGGAACGGCCCGGCGGCGGCCTCCTCGGCACGATCACCTACGCGGCCGACCTGTTCGACCGCCCCACGGCGCAGTCCATCGGCGAGCGCTTCGAGCGGCTGCTGCGCGCGGTCGCCGCCGACCCCTCCGTACGCCTGTCGGAGATCGACCTCCTCGACCCGGCCGAGCGCGCCCAGCTCCTGACCACCTGGGCGGGCGACGGGGCCGAGCCGGAGCCGGCCACGATCGTCGCGCTGTTCGAGGCCCAGGCCGCCCGGTCCCCCGAGGCCGTCGCCGTCACCGCGCCCGGCACGTCGCTGACGTACGGCGAGCTGAACGCGCGGGCCAACCGCCTCGCGCACGCGCTGATCTCCGAGGGGGTCGGCCCGGAGCGGTTCGTCGCCCTGGCGCTGCCGCGCTCGGCGGATCTGGTGGTGGCGGTGCTGGCGGTGTTGAAGGCGGGGGCGGCGTACCTGCCGATCGACCCGGACTATCCGGCCGACCGCATCGCGTACATGATCGAGGACGCCAAGCCGGTCCTCACGATCACCACCGAGACCCTGACGGCCGACCTGTCGTCGTACCCCGACACCGACCCCGGCGCGGACGTCCGGCCCGACCATCCGGCGTACGTCATCTACACCTCCGGCTCGACCGGCCGGCCGAAGGGTGTGGTGGTCCCGCACCGGAACGTGGTGCGCCTGCTGGCCTCGACGGAGGCGTGGTTCGGGTTCGGCGCGGGGGATGTGTGGACGTTGTTCCATTCCTACGCGTTCGATTTCTCGGTGTGGGAGTTGTGGGGGGCGTTGTTGTACGGCGGGCGGTTGGTGGTGGTGCCGTTCGGGGTGTCGCGGTCGCCGGGTGAGTTCTTGGAGTTGCTGGTCCGGGAGCGGGTGACGGTGCTGAATCAGACGCCGTCGGCGTTCTATGGGTTGATGGGGGCGGATCGGGAGGATCCGGGGCTGGGGGCGCGGCTGGGCCTGCGTTTTGTGATCTTTGGTGGTGAGGCGCTGGAGCCGGCGCGGCTGGGTGATTGGTATTCGCGTCATGCGGATGACGCGCCGGTGCTGGTGAACATGTACGGGATCACCGAGACGACGGTGCATGTGTCGTATGTGGCGTTGGACGAGGTGACGGCCGCGTCGGGGCGGGGGAGTCTGATCGGGGCGGGTATTCCGGACCTGCGGGTGTACGTCCTGGACGAGGCGTTGTGCCCGGTCCCGCCCGGGGTGGTCGGGGAGTTGTATGTGGCGGGGGCGGGCCTGGCGCGGGGTTATCTGAATCGTCCGGGGTTGACGGCGGAGCGGTTCGTGGCGTGCCCGTTCGGCCCTCCCGGTGAGCGGATGTATCGGACGGGGGATTTGGGCCGGTGGCGGGCCGATGGCCGGTTGGAGTATGTGGGCCGGGCGGATCTGCAGGTGCAGT
>NZ_QZEY01000048.1 GCF_003594875.1 Bailinhaonella thermotolerans | reverse complement strand
GGCGCGGCACCCACACCCGGCCGCCGCGCACCGCCACCTCCGGCTCACCGCAGGCCAGCGCGGCGCGCACCCCCTCCGGGAGGTCCTCGTCAGGTACGGCTCCGGCCGACGGCTCGTCCGGGTCGAGGGCGGCCGGGGCGGCGTCGTCCGGATCCAGGTCGACCAGCGTGATCCGGCCCGGCTCCTCCGCCTGGGCCGACCGGACCAGCCCCCAGACCGCGGCCTGCGCCGGATCCGGGGCCTCGCCGTCCGCCACGGTCACCGCGCCCCGCGTGATCACCACGGCGGGCCGGGCGTCCGCCCCGGTCAGCCAGCCCTGCAGGCCGGCCAGCACCGTGCGCAGGGCGTGCCGCGCCCGATCGGCCGAATCGCCCGTGCCCTCGGCTCCGTCCGTGCCGCCGGTCTGATCGATGACGAGTACGTCGCCGACGGCCGCCGCCTCGGGGGACGCCTGCTCCGGCGCGAGCCGCCAGGCCACCTCGAACACCGAAGGACGGTCGGTGACGCCGGATTCGCCTGAGTCCGGGCGGCCCGGGGGGTACAGCCAGTAGTGCCGCCGCTGGAAGGGGTAGGTGGGCAGGTCCAGGTGCCGGGTCCGGGCGCCGGCCGGCCAGGAGGTCCAGTCCACGGCTGCGCCGCCGGTCCAGGCCCGGCCGAGCCCGGCGACCAGTTGGGCGGTCTCCTCGCGGTCGCGGCGCAGCAGCGCGGCCACCACGCCCGCCTCGGCGCCGTCGTCGCCCTCCTGGTGGGCGAGGACCTGTTCGATCATGGGGGCGAGCTGGGCGTCCGGACCGGCCTCGACGAAGCAGCCGACCTCGTGCTCGCTCAGGGCGGCGACGGCGTCGGCGAATCGTACGGGTTCCCGCACGTGCCGTACCCAGTAGTCGGCCTGGGTGATCTCGGCGCCCGCCAGGCGGCCGGTGAGGTTGGACACCAGGGGGATGGCCGGCTGGTGGAAGGTGATGGTTTCGGCCACGGCGGCGAAGTCGTCGAGCATGGGCCGCATCAGCGGGGAGTGGAAGGCGTGCGAGACCCGCAACCTGCGGGTCCGGTGCCCGCGCTCGCCCGCCCAGGTGAGGATCTGGTCCACCTGGTCGGGCGTGCCGGAGACCACGACCGCGCCGGGGGCGTTGATCGCCGCCACGGACACCTCGTCCCGCTCGGCCACCACGGGGGCGATCTCCGCCTCCCCGCAGCCGATCGCGGCCATCGCCCCACCGGCGGGAAGGGCCTGCATCAACCGGCCGCGAGCGGCGACGAGCCGGCAGGCGTCGGCCAGGTCGAGCACTCCTGCGACATGCGCGGCGGTGATCTCGCCGAGCGAGTGCCCGGCCACGTAGTCCGGCCGCACGCCGAGTGATTCGAGCAGCCGGTACAGGGCGGTCTCGACCGCGAACAGCCCGGCCTGCGCGAACACCGTCTGATCCAGCAGGTCGGCCGCGCCGGGCTCACCTGCGATGATCTGGCGCAGGCTCAGCCCACCGGCCAGCCCGCCCACGACCTCAGCGGCCTCGGAAGCGGCGAACTCGGCCTCCAGCAGCTCACACGCCTCGTCGAAGGCCCGCGCGAACAC
>NZ_QZEY01000047.1 GCF_003594875.1 Bailinhaonella thermotolerans | reverse complement strand
ACCGACGCCCTCACCCCAGCCGACCCCGTCGGCCGCCTCCGCGAACGACTTGCACCGCCCGTCGGCGGCCAGGCCCCGCTGCCGCGAGAACTCCACGAACGCGTCCGGCGTGGCCATCACCGTCACCCCACCCGCCAGCGCGAGATCACACTCGCCCGTCCGCAGGGCCTGGATGGCCAGGTGCAGCGCCACCAGGGACGACGAGCAGGCCGTGTCCACCGACACGGCGGGTCCCTCCAGCCCGAAGGCGTACGCCACCCGGCCGGAGACCACGCTGCCCTGGGTTCCGGTGGCGACCAGGCCCTCCGTCTCCCGCGTGCCGGCCGCGCCGGAGCCGTAGTCGTTGGCCATCACCCCGGTGAACACCCCGGTCGGAGTGCCGCGCAGCCCGGCCGGGTCGATGCCCGCGTGCTCCAGGGCCTCCCACGAGGTCTCCAGGATGAGCCGCTGCTGGGGATCCATCGCGACAGCCTCGCGCGGGCTCAGCGCGAAGAACTCCGGGTCGAAGTCGGCGGCGCCGGACAGGAACCCGCCGGAGCGGACGTACGACGTCCCTGGATGGTCGGGGTCCGGGTGGAACAGCGACCCCAGATTCCAGCCCCGGTCGGTGGGGAAGCCGGTGATGCCGTCGGCGTCGGCGGTCAGGAGCCGCCAGAGCGCCTCGGGGCTGGTGACCTGGCCGGGGAACCGGCAGGCCATGCCGACGATCGCGATGGGCTCGCTGCTCGGTGCCGTGACCGTCACGGGTGCGGCGGCCCGGGCGGCGGCGCTGGGGGCGAGGGTGGTGGCCAGATGGGTGGCCAGGACGTGGGGCGTGGGGTGGTCGAAGATGAGGGTGGGGGTGAGCCTGAGCCCGGTGGCGGTGTGCAGGCGGTTGCGCAGTTCGACGGCCGTCAGGGAGTCGAACCCGAACTCGTGGAAGGGCCGGTGGGGGTCGATGGCGTTCGGGGTGTCGTGGCCGAGGATGGCCGCGGCGTGCGTACGGACCAGGTCGAGCAGGTGCTGACGGCGTCGCTCGGCGGGGAGGGCGGCCAGCGCGGCGACCGCCGGGGCGGGCCCCGATGACTCGCTCCCACCGATGGAGATGGCGGTGGGGCGTGGGGTGGGGGCGGCCAGGTCGTGGAGCATGGGAGGCAGGCCGGGCCGGCGGCCGGCGAGGGCGGCCGGGTCGAACCGGGCGGGTACCAGATGCGCCCGGCCCGCGGCCAGGGCGGCGTCGAGGAGGGCCAGTCCCTGGCCGGTGGTCAGGGGGATGTGCCCGGCCGCGCGCATGCGGCCCAGGTCCCGGCCGGTCAGGGCGGCGGTCATGCCGTGCTCGCCATTCCAGGGCCCCCAGGCCAGCGCCAGGGCCGGCAGCCCGGCGGCGGCACGCAGCCCGGCCAGGGCGTCGATGAAGGCGTTGGCGGCGGCGTAGTTGCCCTGCCCGGCCCCGTCCACCACCCCCGCCAGCGAAGAGAACACCACGAACGCCCGGACATCACCATCTTGGGTGAGCTGGTGCAGATGCCAGGCCGCCTCGGCCTTGGGCCGCAGCACCGCCTCCACCCGCTCGGCCGACAACGAGCCGATCACCCCGTCATCGACCACCCCCGCCGCATGCACCACCCCACGCAACGGCCGGTCCTGCGGGATCGCGGCCAGCAGGCCCGCCAGCGCCTCCCGATCCGCGACGTCGCACGCGGCGATGGTGACCTCGGCACCCAACCCCGCCAGCTCATCACGCAGCCCGGCCGCGCCAGGCGCATCAATCCCCCGCCGCGACACCAACAGCAGACGCCGCACCCCATGCACGGCCACCAGATGCCGGGCC
>NZ_QZEY01000046.1 GCF_003594875.1 Bailinhaonella thermotolerans | reverse complement strand
CTTCGTCCACCTCCGCGCCGAAGTCGGCCGCCTCGTCCGCGGCCCCGCCGACAACACCGCCCCGGCCGAGGAGGACTGAGCGCCACCCGCGCCGCGTACACCTGAGGCCGTCCGCCCCTTCTCGGGGGCCGGGCGGCCTTCTCCTTTCCCGGCCGCCGCGAAACGGCGCGGCCGGACGCGCCGGAGGTCTCCGCCCCTCGCGCCGGCGGACTCGCGCGGCGAACCACCCGGAACGGTTTCCCCGTGGTTACGGAGTGCCCGGAAGATCACTTATGGGAGGACCGAGACAGTTAATCAGGAAAAGCGTCCTGACATCCAGGACAAGTCGATAATCAGGATATTGACATTTCCCGATTTTCAGCGCCCTGACCAGCACAAACACTTCAACCAGCGCCACTTCCCAGCCCGATGGCGGCCAGCCGTACACGGACGACCAAAAGTGGATTTTGTACCACTAATCCGGCGAAATAATGGCCGCGGGGATGTTCCTCCGCTACGCTCACTCATCGCTTCGCCAGCCGCGGCGACCCCCCGGCCTGGGGCGAGCGAAAAAACGTTTACCCCCGAACGAATTCTGGGGGCGAGGCCCTTCCCCCTCGCCCGTCCCCGCGTTGCAAGGAGATCCCCCCATGAGGTTTGGCCTGCTGGGTCGGGCCGCGCTCGTCGGAGTCGCGGCCACACTCGTCCTGACCGCCTGTGGCGGCGGTTCGAGCGAGGGCACGAACGCCGCCAAGGACGGCCCCGAGGACACCTCGATCACCGTCGGCACCCTGCCCATCCCCGACATCGCCCCGCTTCACATCGCGATGCAGAAGGGCTGGTTCAAGGAGGAGGGCCTGGAGGTCAAGGCGGAGACCATCCAGGGCTCGGCGGTCGGCCTCAACAAGCTCGCCGCGGGCGGCCTGGACTTCATGCTCGGCAACTACATGTCGGTCCTCAAGGCCCAGGCCCAGGGCACCGGCAAGTTCAAGTACGTCGCGGACAGCTTCCAGGCGGCCCCCGACACCTTCAACCTGATGGTCGGCAAGGACTCCAAGATCCGTACGCTGGCGGACCTCAAGGGCAAGAAGGTCGCGCTCAACACCAAGGGCAACGTCGGCGACCTGGCCGTCGCCTCCACGCTGCGCCAGGCCGGCCTGTCCAACACCGACATCTCCATCCAGGAGATCCCCTTCCCGAACATGGGCGCGGCCCTCGCGGCGGGCACGATCGACGCCGCCTGGTGCGGCGAGCCGTACATCAGCGAGATGCAGACCAAGCTCGGCGCGCACAAGCTGGCGGACACGATGACAGGCCCGACCGCGGACTTCCCGGTCGCGGGCTGGAGCGTCTCCGAGTCGTACGCCACGAAGAACCCCAAGACGGTGGCCGCGTTCCAGCGCGCGATGGCCAAGGCCCAGCAGCTCGCGGCGTCCGACCGGACCGCGGTCGAGGCCGTGCTGCCCACGTACACGCAGATCCAGTCCGACGTCGCCAAGATCATCACGCTCGGGACCTTCCCGACGTCGCTCAGCGCCCAGCGCATCCAGCGGGTCGCCGACCTCATGGTCGAGCTGAAGTTCCTCGACAAGAAGATCGACGTGTCCAACATGATCATTCCGCCGCCTCCGGCCAAGTGACCATGACGTCCGTTCGGGGCATCGGGAACGTCCAGTGAAGAACAGGTACACCACGGTGCTCCGCGGCGCGGCCGGCGTCGCGGGGCTCCTCATCGCCTGGGAGCTCGTGGTCCGCACCGGGCTGGTCAGCGACAAGCTCCTCCCCTACGCCTCGACCGTGCTGGTCGAGGCCGTCCGGATCCTCGGTTCCGCCGAGTTCCTCACCTCCGTCGCCGGGACCATGACCGCGTGGGCGATCGGCCTGCTCTACGCCATCGCGATCGCCGTGCCGCTGGGGATCCTGCTCGGGTCCCTGCCCGCGGTCGAGATCGCGCTGCGGCCGATCGTGGAGTTCCTGCGGCCCATCCCGTCGGTCGCGCTCATCCCGGTCGTCACCTTCTTCGCGCCCGAGGCGCTGGAGCTGAAGGTCGTGCTGATCGTCTTCGCGTCCTCGTGGCCGCTGCTGATCAACACGATGTACGGCCTGCGCGACGTGGACCCGCTGGCCAAGGAGACGCTGCGCAGCTTCGGCTTCGGCCCGCTGGCGGTGCTCTACCGGGTCTCGCTGCCGAGCACGGCCCCCTTCATCCTGACGGGCGTGCGGCTGGCCGCCGGGGTGGCGCTCATCCTGGCCATCAGCGCGGAACTGCTCGGCTCCGGCGGCGAGGGCATCGGCATCTACACGATCAGGGCGGGCAGCGGAGCGTCCCTGGACCTCGTGCTGGCGGCGACGCTGTGGACCGGGATGCTCGGCATCCTGATCAACACGCTGCTCGTCCGGGCCGAGCGCCGCCTGTTCCCGTGGCGGGAGGCGACGGCGTGAGCAGGACGAAACGGTTCCTCATCCAGTCCGGGGTCGTGCTCGCCGTCCTCCTGGCGTGGGAGTTCGGGGCGCGCGCCGCCGAGATCCCCTGGTTCCCGCCGCCGGGCGAGATCGCGGTGGAGCTGCACAAGGACTACTTCAGCGGCCCCTGGCAGCATTTCTTCCTCACCGAGCAGGCGACCGGCAACTGGGGTCCCAGCCTGCTGCGGCTGGTCACCGGCTGGGCGCTGGCGTCCCTGGCCGGCGTGTTCCTCGGGATCGCGCTCGGGCGGTCCGGGCGCCTGTCGGAGTACTTCGACCCGGTGCTCCAGTTCGGCCGGGCCATCCCGCCGCCCATGCTGATCCCGTTCTTCATCGTGCTGCTCGAACTCGGCCCCCAGATGCACCTGGCCACGATCGTCTTCGGCGTGATCTGGCCGGTGCTGATCAACTCGATCGACGGCGCCCGCTACGTGGACCGGCAGTACATGGAGACGGCCGAGGTCTTCGGCGTCTCCCGCGCGGACCGGCTGTTCCGGGTCATCCTCCCGGCGGCCGCGCCCAAGATCTTCGCCGGCCTGCGGCTCAGCCTGTCGCTGTCGCTGATCCTGCTGGTCCTCGCGGAGATGACCGGCAGCACCGAGGGGCTGGGCCACCGGCTCCTCGACGACCAGCGCAACTTCGAGGTGCCCGGGATGTGGGGCGGGATCATCCTGCTCGGGGTCCTCGGCGTCCTGCTCAACACCTCCTTCCTCGCCGTGGAGCGCCGGGTCCTCGCCTGGCACCTGCGCGCCCGGCAGATCTCCTAGGACGGAATCGTGCTCGACGTAGTTGATTTGACCCATACGTACGGCAGTGGCCCGACGGCGCATCAGGCGCT
>NZ_QZEY01000045.1 GCF_003594875.1 Bailinhaonella thermotolerans | reverse complement strand
GATCCTCACCTCGCTCCACCGGGCCGCACGCACATGGGGAACCCTCTCCTGGACCCTTACCCGGGGGTGGGCTGATCGGTCCAGTCGCTGAGGAGTTGGTCGAGGCGGGTGGGGTCGAGTGGTTTGGCGAGGTGGGCGTCGAATCCGGCGGCGCGGCTGCGTTCGCGGTCGGTGTCCTGGCTGAATCCGGAGACGGCGATCAGGCGGGTGCGGCGGTGGGTCGGGGTGCGGCGCAGCCGGCGGGCGATGGTGTAGCCGTCGGGGTCGTCGCCGAGGGCGAGGTCGCACAGGATCAGATCGAACGGGTGGTGGGCGGCGGCGAGGGCGTCGGTGCCGTTGGTGGCGATGGTGACGGTGTCGCCGCGCTGGCGTAGCAGCACGGCGTACATGGCGGCGAGGTCGGTGTTGTCCTCGACGAGCAGGACCCGCATCGGCGCCCGGGTGGTGGCTGGCGCGGGGCGCTGCTCGGCGCTGTTCGGCGGGGCGTCGGTGAGCGGCAGCCGTACGGTGAACGTGGCGCCGGTCCCGGGGCCGTCGCTGTGGGCGGTGGCGGTGCCGTCGTGCAGCGTGGCAATGCCGCGGACCACGGCCAGGCCCAGGCCCAGCCCGGCGGGAGCACTCTGGCCGGAGGTGCCGGCCCGCACGAACGGGTCGAACAGGCCGGCCGCCGCCTCAGGCGGGAAGCCGGGTCCCTCGTCGCGCACGCGCACGAGGGCGTGCCCGGCCTCGGTGGTCACCTCGATGTGGACGGGGATGTCGGTGGGTGCGTGTTTGCGGGCGTTGTCGAGCAGGTTGCTGATCATTTGGGCGAGGCGGACCGGGTCGCCGTCGACGGTCGCCGCCATGTCGGGCAAGGTGAGACGGATCCCGGTGGCGCCGGGGCGGGTGGCGTCGATGTCGCGGACGGTGGCGGCCACGAGCGTGCGCAGGTCCAGTGGCCGGCGGGCGACCTGCAGGTGGCCGGTGACGACCCTGGCGGCTTCGAGCAGGTCGTCGGTCATCCTGGTCAGGGCGGTCAGTTGCCGGGTGAGTACGGCGCGGGCCGGATGGTTGGGGACGTCCAGCTTGAGGACGTCGAGGGCGGCGCGGGCCGAGGCGAGGGGATTGCGTAGTTCGTGGGACAGGGTGGCGATGAATCGGTCCTTGGCCTGCTGCTGGGCGCGCAGCGCGTCGCCGGCGGCGGCCAGTTCGGCGTTGACGCGCTGCAGTTCCCGGTTGGCTTCCTGCAATTGGCGGCCGCGGGTGAACAGGTCGGCCTCCATCTGCTCGACCCGGGTCTGCAGCGCCGCGGCGACGCGTTGCTGCTCGGGGCCGTGACGGCGTAGTTCGACCAGGTCGGTGACGTCCTGGACCCGGTGGACGATGAACGCCACAGTGCCGTCGTCGGCGAAGAGCGGGGTGTTGACCGGGCTCCAGTAGCGCTCGACGAATTCGCCCTCGGGGGTGCGAATGTCATAGCGCTGCAGGGCGAGGGCGTCGGGCCGGCCGGAGTCGACCACCGTCTGCAGGGATCGGCGCAGGTTGCGCACGCCGTCGGCGTCGGGGTCGTCCGGGTTGTCGGGGAACACCTCGAACATCGGCCGGCCGGCCACCGTCTCCCGGTCGATCATGGTGGCGTCGGCGTAGGCCTGATTGATGGTGACGATGGTGAAGTCCGCCGTCATGATCAAGTACGGCGACGGGAGCGCCTGGAACAGGCGTTCGTAGTCCAGCGCCCATCCGCTCGCGGACGCCATCAGGGGTCCAGCCGGTAACCGATGCCGCGCACGGTGGTGATCCGCGGGCTGGTCACGCCGGCCATGGCGAGTTTGCGGCGCAACCGGTACACATGCTCGACGACGGACGAGCCGTCCTGCCAGTCCGGGTCGGCGCCCCACACCGCGCGCAGCAGCTGGCCGGTGGTGAACACCTGCCGGGGCTGGGCGATCAGCAGCGCCAGCAACCCGTACTCCAGCGGTGTCAACGCCAGCGGCACGCCGTCCACGGTGACCTCTCGTGACCGGGTGTCGACGGCCAGCCCGCCGACGCGATGCACCGCCTCAGCAGCCGGGGGGTGCGCGCGCCGCAGCACCGCCCGGATCCGGGCGGCCAGCTCCGGCAGGGAGAACGGCTTGACGACATAGTCGTCGGCGCCGAGCTCCAGCCCGACGACGCGCTCACGCTCCTCTGCCCAGCCGGTCAAGATGATCACCGGCAGGTGGCGGCCGGCGCGTACCCCGCGCAGGAAGTCCAGGCCGTTGCCGTCGGGGAGGCCGAGATCCAGCACGAGCAGGTCGACGGGGTGGGTGCGCAGCAACGCCGCCGCACCGCGGGTGTCGCCGGCGGTGTACATCCGGAATCCGTCGCGGGTGAGGTACGCGGTGGCCATCTCGACCAGGTCCGCCTCGTCATCCACCAGGGCGATCACCGGCCGCGTCACTGCCGTGCGCAGTGGCTCGCGCGCTGGTGAGTCGTTGACCGGCCGGTCATCCCGCGTCGATGCGGCACCCATGTGGTGAGGGTAACACCGAAGACTGTCACGCCTGCCGCCGCACCTGGAGCCGCCATGTCGCCACCGAATGATCCCGCCGGTCCGCCCGCCGCGCGAAGCATCGACGGGCCCAGCACCCTGCGGCAGCATCGGGTACTGCAAGCGAGGGACCACGACACCGCCGCCACGGCGCGAGCGGAACGCCTGCCTCGGCCGTCCGAACGCGCCGGCCAGCTCATCAAGCGGTCCAAGCAGCTCATCGCGCGTGCCCACCAGCTCCTCGCCGCGACCAGCCACCGCCGGTCGCCACGCCAGGTGCCGGCGCCGATCGGCATCGGCGAGGTAGCCGGGGCCGCCGCCGGCCACGGCGGAGAAGGGACAGGGGGGTGACGGGAACGCCGGCTTCCTGCCCTTCCTCGACAACGCCTCCTCCGCTGGAAGGAGCGGGTCAAGCTGCAGCGCCCGCAGCGAAGCGAGGACGAATCAAGACATCAAGGAGATTCTGATGCGTGACGGACACGATGCGCCCAGCAGCCGGTATGAGGAGCGGGCACGGATCGCGCGTCAGCGGGCTGAGGCGGCAGGACTTCGGGCAGAGCGCGCCCGTGCTCGCATCGAACGCGCGGCTCAGCGTCTGACCGATCTGGCCGATCTGACCGCCGGATACCCGCCGTGGTGCAAGGACGGTTCGGCCGGCACGGATCCGGCGAGCGCCCCAGGCGTCGCCGAGTAGTTCAGCAGCCGAGCTGGCACACCCTCTGCGGCCACTTCCGCGACTCCCAGCCATTCTGGACCGCCGCCGGCCAGGGCGTGCCCAGCCGCCTGCGCACCGTGGCCTACCTCTCCCGCGATGAACAAGCTCAGCATCCTGCGGCCCGCGCTGATCGCGCACCAACACAGAAAGTGATGACGATTACTCTGCGTTACTTTGTGGCTGGTGACGCGCACCCGAGCGAGGGCCTTAGACCTCCCAGAGTTCGCGCGAACTGAAGGTCCTACAGGCCCGTACGACACGCCCCCCACCGGCTGACCGCGCCGGCGCGACGCGAGCGGGGCGGCCACGGCGCCACCCGGTAACAGCGCACCCCCACGCCTGGACGACATCTCCGCGCCGACCTGGACAACATCTCCGCGTTCCCCTGGACAACGTTTCCGCGCTCGGCAGGTGTCGCCGGTGGAGAGATTGTCAGTGGCTTCGGCGGATCGTTTGTCAGTGGGGCGGGCCCAGCTTTCGCTGGG
>NZ_QZEY01000044.1 GCF_003594875.1 Bailinhaonella thermotolerans | reverse complement strand
CACCACGGCCAGCACGCGGTGCCCGCGCCGCCGCGCCTCCGACAGGCGTTCCACCACCAGCACGCCGACGCCCTCACCCCAGCCGACCCCGTCGGCCGCCTCCGCGAACGACTTGCACCGCCCGTCGGCGGCCAGGCCCCGCTGGAGGCCGAAGTCGGTGAAGGTGTCCGGCGTGGACATCACGGTCACCCCGCCGGCCAGGGCCAGATCGCATTCCCCGTTGCGCAGCGCCTGCACGGCGAGGTGCAGCGCCACCAGCGAGGACGAGCAGGCCGTGTCCACCGACACGGCGGGTCCCTCCAGCCCGAAGGCGTACGCCACCCGGCCGGAGACCACGCTGGCCAGGCTGCCGTTGCCCAGGTAACCGGCGTACTCCTCCGGCACCAGGCCCGGCCGGGTCCCCCAGTCGTGGTACATCACGCCGGCGAACACCCCGGTCTGGGTGCCGCGCAGGCCGGTCGGGTCGATGCCGGCGCGCTCCAGGGCCTCCCAGGACGCTTCGAGCAGCAGCCGCTGCTGCGGGTCCATCGCGGTGGCCTCGCGCGGGCCGATGTCGAACGGGGCGGGGTCGAAGTACGCCGCGTCGTGCAGGAACCCGCCCTGCCGCGTGTAGGTACGGCCGAGCTTCCCGGGCTCCGGGTCGTAGAGGCCGGAGATGTCCCACCCTCGGTCGGTGGGGAAGCCGGTGATGCCATCGGCGTCGGCGGCCAGGAGCCGCCAGAGGGTGTCGGGGTCGGTGACCTGGCCGGGGAACCGGCAGGCCATCCCGACGATCGCGATGGGGTCGTCGTCGGGGGCGGCGGCCGGGGCGGGGGCGCGGCGGCGGGCCGGGGCGCTCCCCGTGAGCGTGATGTCGAGGTGGGCGGCCAGGGCGCGGGGTGTGGGGTGGTCGAAGATGAGGGTGGGGGTGAGCCTGAGCCCGGTGGCGGTGTGCAGGCGGTTGCGCAGTTCGACGGCCGTCAGGGAGTCGAACCCGAACTCCTGGAAGGGCCGGTCGGCGTCGATGGTCTGGGGACTGCCATGGCCCAGGGTGGCCGCCGCCTCGGTACGGACCAGGTCGAGCAGGTGCCGCAGCCGCTGCTCGGCCGGCAGCGCGGCCAGCGCCTCCGCCGGGCCGGAGCCGGTCCCGGCCGCCTGGGGCTCGGCGCGGGTCTGGGTGGCGGTGGGGCGTGGGGTGGGGGCGGCCAGGTCGTGGAGCATGGGAGGCAGGCCGGGCCGGCGGCCGGCGAGGGCGGCCGGGTCGAACCGGGCGGGCACCAGATGCGCCCGGCCTGTCGTGAGGGCGGCGTCGAGGAGGGCCAGTCCCTGGCCGGTGGTCAGGGGGATGTGCCCGGCCGCGCGCATACGGCCCAGATCCCGGCCGGTCAGGGCGGCGGTCATGCCATGCTCCCCGCTCCAGGGCCCCCAGGCCAGCGCCAGGGCCGGCAGCCCAGCGGCGGCACGCAGCCCGGCCAGGGCATCGGTGAAGGCGTTGGCGGCGGCGTAGTTGCCCTGCCCGGCCCCGTCCACCACCCCCGCCAGCGAAGAGAACACCACGAACACGGCCAGGTCCAAATCACGGGTGAGCTGGTGCAGATGCCAGGCCGCCTCGGCCTTGGGCCGCAGCACCGCCTCCACCCGCTCGGCCGACAACGAGCCGATCACCCCGTCATCGACCACCCCCGCCGCATGCACCACCCCACGCAACGGCCGGTCCTGCGGGATCGCGGCCAGCAGGCCCGCCAGCGCCTCCCGATCCGCCACATCGCACGCGGCGATGGTGACCTCGGCACCCAACCCCGCCAGCTCATCACGCAGCCCGGCCGCGCCAGGCGCATCAATCCCCCGCCGCGACACCAACAGCAGACGCCGCACCCCATGCACGGCCACCAGATGCCGGGCCACCACCGCACCCAGACCACCCGTCCCACCCGTCACCAACGTGATGCCATCCGTGGGCCAGGACGTACCGGCCGCGCCCTCAGCGCCCGCCTGATCGACCGCGCCGGGCGACGGCGAGGACGCCACGTCCGGATCGGACGCCCCTACGCGGGCCAGGCGCGGCACCCACACCCGGCCGCCGCGCACCGCCACCTCCGGCTCACCGCAGGCCAGCGCGGACGCCACCTCGCCGGGTGCCGCCTGAGCTCCGGTCTCCAGATCGACGAGCACGATGCGGTCCGGGTGCTCGGCCTGCGCGGCGCGCGTCAGCCCGCACACCGCGGCCTGGACCGGATCCATCCGGCCACCGCCGGCGGCGAGCCCGCCCCGGGTCACGATCACCAGCCGGGCGTCGTCACCCGGCTCGCGGGTCAGCCACTCCCGCAGGCGGGCCAGGACCGAGCTCACGCCACGGCGCAGCCGGTCCAGCGGGTCGCCGTCGGCGGATTCGGCCCATCCGGTCGCGTCGATCACCAGATCCGCGCCGACGCCGCCCGGCGACACCGGCGGGTCCATCGGCCGCCACACCACCTCGTGCAGCAGGCGGTACGCCCCGGCGCGCGGGTTCGACCACTGCCCGGGGGCCGGGCGGTAGGCCAGCGACGTCACCGTGGCCAGCGGGCGGCCCGCCGGGTCGGCGAGGTCGAGCCGTACCCCGGTCTCGCCGTCCGGGCGCAGCCGGACCCGGGCCGCGCGGGCTCCTTCGGCGTGCAGCGCCACCCCGCGCCAGGCGAACGGCAACGCGGTGTCCTGGTCGTGGCCGGGCAGCAGGTCGGTGGCGTGCAGGGCCGCGTCGAGCAGCGCCGGGTGCGCGCCGTAGCCCTTCACCTCAACCTCGTCGGCCAGCGCCACCTCGGCGAACACCTCCTCGCCGCGACGCCAGGCCCGGGTGAGGCCGCGGAAGGCGGGGCCGTAGCCGTAGCCGCGCTTGGCCATCGCCGGGTAGAGGTCGGCCACGTCGAGCGGTTCCGCGTCCGGCGGCGGCCAGGCGGCGAACTCTTCCTCCGCCGGGCCGGGAAGCGGGCCGGGGGAGAGGAGGCCGGTGGCGTGCCGCAGCCAGCCGCCGTCCTCGGCGGCGGAATGGATCTCCACGGGCCGCCGCCCGCCCTCGCCGGCGCGGCCGGCGACCACCCGGATCGTCACCTGGCCCCGGTCCGGCAGCTCCAGGGGCGCCTCCAGCGTGAGTTCCTCGACGGAGGGGCACCCGACCTGGTCTCCGGCGCGGAGGGCGAGTTCGACGAAGGCGGTGCCGGGGAGGATGGGGGTGCCGTTGATGGCGTGGTCGGCGAGCCAGGGGTGGGCGCCGGTCGTCAGGCGTCCGGTGAGGAGGACGCCGCCGTCGGGCTGCTCGACGACCGCGCCCAGGATCGGGTGGTCGGCGGGGGCTTGGCCGAGCGCGGCGGGGTCGCCGGTGGGCGCGGGCCGCAGCCAGTACCGGCGGTGCTGGAAGGGGTAGGTGGGCAGCTCCAGGTGCCGCGTGGCCTCCCCGACCGGCCAGGCGACCCAGTCCACGGCGGTGCCGCCGGTCCACGCCCGCCCCAGCCCGGCCGCGAACCGGGCGGTCTCGTCCTGGTCGCGGCGCAGCAGCGCCACCACCGAGGCGGCCTCGGCTTCTGGGCCGGTGGTGAGGGTCTGTTCGATCATGGGGGCGAGCTGGGCGTCCGGGCCGGCCTCGATGAAGCAGCCGACCTCGTGCTCCCGCAGGCTGGTCACGGCGTCGGCGAACCGTACGGGCTGCCGTACGTGGTCCACCCAGTAGCCGGGTTCGGTGATCTCGCTGCCCGCGAGGCGGCCGGTGACGTTGGACACCAGCGGGATCGACGGCTCGCGGAACGTGATGGTTTCGGCGACCTTGGCGAAGTCGTCGAGCATGGGCCGCATCAGCGGGGAGTGGAAGGCGTGCGAGACCCGCAGCCTGCGGGTGCGGTGCCCGCGCTCACCGGCCCAGGTGAGGATCTGGTCCACCTGGTCGGCCGCGCCGGAGACGACCACGGCTCCGGGGGCGTTGATGGCCGCGATCGCCACCTGCTCGTGCCCGGCGAGCACGGAGGCGATCTCCGCCTCGCCGCACCCGATGGCGGCCATCGCCCCACCGGCGGGAAGGGCCTGCATCAACCGGCCGCGAGCGGCGACGAGCCGGCAGGCGTCGGCCAGGTCGAGCACTCCTGCGACATGCGCGGCGGTGATCTCGCCGAGCGAGTGCCCGGCCACGTAGTCCGGCCGCACGCCGAGTGATTCGAGCAGCCGGTACAGGGCGGTCTCGACCGCGAACAGCCCGGCCTGCGCGAACACCGTCTGATCCAGCAGCCCGGCCGCGCCGGGCTCACCCGCGATGATCTGGCGCAGGCTCAGCCCACCGGCCAGACCGCCCACGACCTCACCCGTCTCGGAAGCGGCGAACTCGGCCTCCAGCAGCTCACACGCCTCGTCGAAGGCCCGCGCGAACAC
>NZ_QZEY01000043.1 GCF_003594875.1 Bailinhaonella thermotolerans | reverse complement strand
GGAGCACCCATGTCGATACTGCGTTCACGGGTACCACCTCCTCGTTCTCCTGCACGGCCTCCAAAAAGGTAGCAGCGGCCGCCATGGCCCGCCAACGGGTTTTCGCGAAGGCTCCGTGGCCGGATACCACGGAGCCACTCGCCTGAGGCAATGCCGTGCAGCAATAGAGGCATCGCCGGGACGTGACGCAGCGTGAGGAGGCCGGAACACTGTGCGGAGCCGGCGAGGGGGAGGCGACGGGGCCCCGAGCTGGAATGAGAGCCAGTGGCCTTCAGGGCACTGATCAGTTCGCCCGGAGGAGAGTGATCCAGGCGGCGCGGTCCAGGTGCGGGCCGAAGGCTGTCACCGGCCCCTCGCCCACGGTCTCGGTCGGCCACTGGTCGTCACCGACGTCGCCGCACCGCTGTGGGTTCCGGAGAGACCTGCCGGTGTCCGAGTGTGGTGTCGTGCATAAGGCGCTCAGAACACCATCGTGAGCAGGTCGGCGAACAGCTCCTGTTCGTCGATCTCGAGCCCGCGGTTCGTGAACCAGGTGGCCATGTTGTGGCAGTCGCGCATCAGGAAGTCCATGCCCTTCGGGTTGCCGACGATGTCGACGACCTGGGGCAGGTCGATCATCACGATCCGCTCGTCCTGCGCGAGGACGTTGTACGGCGAGAGGTCGCCGTGCGCGAGTCCCGCGCGGGCCAGTTCCCGCATGCCGTTGCGGAGCTGCTCGAAATACACGCCGAGCAGTTCCTTCGACGGCCGGACCTGGGCGAGCCGGGGCGCGGCACCGCCCTCGCCGTCGTCGATGAACTCCATCAGCAACTCGGTGCCGTCCACCTGCACGGGATACGGCACCGGGACGCCGGCCTTCCACAACCGGTTGAGGGCCTCCCATTCGGCGTAGGCCCACTGACCGGCCGCGACACCGCGGCCGTGTGAGGTCTTCTTCGCCATCGCCCGGCGGTCGCGGCTGTTGCGGGTATGGCGGCCTTCGACGTACGACGCGCTGCGGTGGAAGGACCGGTGCTCCTCCGTGCGGTACCGTTTCGCGGCCAGCAGCGAGGACTTCGCCGGGTTGTCGCCGATGGCTTCGACGGCCCGTTCGAGCAGGAAGACGTCGGCTTCCTTGCCGGTTTTGAGGACGCCGAGCTCGGTGTCGATCGCGGCCTGTTCCGTCACGACCCACGAGGGGCGGGGTTCCGGGCCGCGAGAACCGCGCTCGACCTCCAGCCAGGTGGACCACCGCTGACCCGGGCCCAGCTCCTCGTCGACCGAATGGAACTCGAAGACGAAGGCCGCGGCCGGATCTGGCTGGGACCCGTCAGCGGTGAATTCGGACCGGGGGGAGCGGAGATCGGAGTGGATATCAGAGGGTTCGTACTCGAAAGACAACGGGTGTGCTCCTGAACAAAGAGGTGGGACTGATGCGGACATGCCGCAGCGCAGTGATGGTCATCCGTCGGCCCTCCTTAGTCCAGGCAGCGCTCTCCGCCGCTCGATCGCCCCAGCATGCCCCGCCCGTTCTGGACCCCGCAACGTATTTACCGGCGCCGGGACCGTGCTCCTGCCATGATCCTTATGCCTACGGCGGGAGCCCCATCGCGATGCGAAGTTCCTGGGCCTCACCTCCTGAGCCGGTGTCACGGTCACCCGCGAGGTCCAGGCCGGGCGTCCGCCCGTCCAATCCTTGGCGGCCGGCTCGCCAGGGCTCCCTCCGGGGGTGCGCGGCCCCGGGGCGGACGCCGGCGGTGCGCGCTATGACGGGCGCCGGGCTGGACGCTCCGGGCCGGTCCGCAGGCCGTCGAGGATGAGCGCGAGGTAGCGTCGCCAGGCCTGGACGGGACCGGCGGAGGGCAGGTCCAGCACCGAGTCGATCATGGTGACGATGGGCGCGAGGTCGGCCACGGTGATGTCGTCCCGGATCGCGCCCTGCTCGCGGGCGCGGGCGATGAGGCGGCCGCAGGACTCCACGATGCCCTGGCGGGCGCGGGCGATCGGCTCGCTGTCACCCGCGCCCCGCCGGATCAGCTCGCGCAGGCCGCGGTCGGCCGCGGCCTGTTCCATGACGTGTTCGAGTACGGCCTTCAGCGCCTGGTACGCGTCGGGCCCTTCCAGGGCGGCCCGGGCGGCGGCGTGGATGTCCTCGAGCCGGCCGGCGTAGACGACCTCGGCGAGGGCCTCCTTGTTGGGAAACCGCCGGTAGACGGTGCCGACGCCGAGCCCGGCGTGGTGGGCGACGTCGTTGAGCGTGGCCTGCAGCCCGCGCGCGGCGAACACCTCCCGCGCCGCCTCCAGCGTGCGCCGCCGGTTGTGCTCGGCGTCGCGGCGCAGCGCCGGTCTCTCCTGGCTCATGGCATCCCGTCCGTTCCGCTAACTGGACACATCGTATCCGCTTCGTGTTACGCTGCCCGACATAAGCGGATATGGCATATCCACTTCGGTGGGGCGGGCGAGGCACCCGGGGTTCCGCGACGCCTCCACGCCAGGACGCGAGAGCGCCGGCCTCGCGCCGATGCCGTGCCCGTGCCGTCTCGATGACCCGCCCGGCCGACCGGGCGGCGCCGTACCGATCAGACCTGGGAGAGCGCGGATGAGACACGACGACATGACGGGGAAGACCGCCCTGATCACCGGCAGTACCGGGGGGATCGGCCTGGAGACCGCCCGTGGCCTGGCCGTGCGGGGGGCCTCCGTCATCCTGGTGGGGACCGATCCCGGCCGGGCGCGGCGAGCCGTGGGGGACGTCCGGCGCAGCGCCGGGCACGACCGGGTGAGCGCGCTGACCGCCGACGTCACCGGCCTCGACGGCCTGGCGCGGCTCGGCTCTCAGGTTGCCGAGCGCTGCGACGCGCTGGACGTCCTGGTCAACAACGTGGGCGTGAGCCTGCCCCGCCGGGAGCTGACCGCCGACGGCGTGGAGAAGATGTTCGCCGCGCACGTCCTGGCGCCCTTCACCCTCACCCACCTGCTCCTGCCCCGGCTGCGGCGCGCCGGTCGCGCCAGGGTCGTCAACGTGACCGGCGGCATCCCCGGCGGCCCGATCGAACCCGGCAACCTGCTGGGCGAGCGCCGCTTCCTCGGGTGGAGGTTCAGCCACTACAACCACACCAAGACCATGACGATGGCGCTGACGGCCCGGCTCGCCGGGGAACTGCGGGGCGACGGGGTGGCGGTCAACGTGGTCTACCCCGGTCACGGCTACACGCCGATGAACCGGTCGATCCCGGTCGCCGCCTTCCCGAGGCTGTACCGGCCGATCGCGCCGCTGGTCCTGAAGGTCGTCGCCCCGCTCTTCTTCTCGGATCTGACCCGGTCGGCGCGTTCGAGCGTCCACGCGGCCGCGAGCCCGGAGGCGGAGGGCGTGAGCGGCGCCTACTTCGACGCCCGGTGCCGCCGCAGGCCGTTGCCGGCGAGCGCGCTGGACGAACGCGGCCAGCGCGCCGTGTGGGACCTGTGCGCCCGGCTGAGCGCGGACGTCCTCGCCGCCGCCCAGCCCTGATCGGGGCGAGGGCGGGCCCGGTCCGGTCCGACGGTCCGGGGCCGCCTCGCGAGGCGCTTGACCTGGCGCGCCGGGGGCGGGGCGTATCCGGCGCTGCGGTATGTTCCGCTATGTCCGAATGGTGATAGCGCTGGGCGAGAACGGCATTGGCCCTACTGACCTGTATAGACAAGGCTTTGGCGGCAAACGCGGAGTGCGGCCGAAGCCCTCAACTCACCCGCCGCACCTTCGCAGGATCTCCTCTGAAGGAGCGACGTTGGTCCACCCTCACGCGGTCCGCCCGGCCGATCCCACGCAGTACTTCACCTACCGCAACCCCGGCGACTACCACCCGGACTGGAAGGGCTTCTACGACGAGGCCCTGCGCCGCCGGGCCGAGGTCCGGGCGCGGTTCCCGCACGCCGTCGACCTCAAGTACGGCCCCGACCCGGCCCAGCTCGCCGACGTCTACCGGCCCGTGCGGGGCGAGGGCCACCCGGTCATCGTCTACTTCCACGGCGGGCGCTGGCGCGAGGGCCACCCCGCCTTCTACGACCACCTCGCCGCGGCGTGGGCCGAGGCCGGCGCGGTGTTCATCTCCTGCGGCTACCGGCTCGCCCCCGATCACACCATCGCCGACGCGGTGGACGACGCCGTCCGCGCGGTGCGCTGGGCCGCCGAGGCCGCGCCCGGTCACGGCGGCGACCCGGGCCGGATCACGGTGGCCGGGCACTCGGCCGGGGCGCACCTGACCGCGATGGCCACGATGACGGACTGGGCGGGGCCCGCCCCGCTCCCGGGCGTGGTCGGCGCGGTGTGCATGAGCGCGCCCGTCGACCTGGCCGGGGACGCCCCCGAGGCCGCGCGGCTCAACCCCGGCGCCCGGATCACGCACGCGCCGCCCGGCGTCGTCGTCTCCTTCGGCGACCCCGAGCCCAACCGCAAGGCCGACGACGACGGCTTCTTCCGCCGCCAGGGCCTGCTCCTGGCCGGGGCGCTGGAGAAGGCCGGGCACGCCCCGGTCACCGTCGCCCTCCCCGACACCGACCACGTCGGCAGCGGCACCGCCTTCGGCGACCCCGCCTCGCCCCTGTTCGCCGCGGCGCGCGCCGTCGTCTTCGGCGGAGGCCGGGCGTGAGCGGCGTGCGCGAGCCGGACCGCGTCCTGTGGTCCGCCGTCGCCCTGGGCTTCCTGGCGGTCCTGCTCGACGGCTTCGACGCGGCCGCGCTGGCCTTCTCCGTCCCGGCGCTCGCGGCCGAATGGCAGGTGCCCGGCGCGGCGTTCACCCTCCCGCTGGTGCTGACCAACATCGGCGTCGTCGCGGGCTACCTGGTGTCCGGGCCGTTGTCGGCCCGGGCCGGACTGCGGGCGACGCTGATCGGCGGGGTGGTGTTCTTCGCCGCCGGCACGCTGCTCACCGCGCTGACCCTGCCCGCGCAGTCGCTCACCCTGCTGAGCGTCACCCGGGTGCTGACCGGTCTCGGGCTCGGCGCCGTCCTGCCCGCGGCGGTGGCGCTGGCCACCCGGCACAGCCCCGCGCGGCGGCGGGAGCTGGTCTCGGTCACGGTGACGCTGGGCCTGGCCTCCGGCGGCACGCTGGGGGGCTTCTTCGGCGGGCGCATGATCGAGGCGATCGGCCCGGCCGGGGTGTTCTGGGTGGCGGGCCTGGCGCCGCTGGCGCTGGCCGCCGTGATGGCGTGGCGGATGCCCGCCACTCCGGCCGTGCCCACCGTTGCGGCCGTGCCCGGCGGGCCCGCCGAGGCGGGGGCGCGGGGCGGTGAGCGGGTCGGCGCGCTGTTCCGGCCCGGGATCCGCGTGAACACCGCGGTGATCTGGGTCTTCTCCTTCCTGGTCTTCGTCTCGGCCTACACCCTGCAGTCCTGGGTGCCCACGCTGATGATCGACTACGGCTTCTCGGCCTCGCAGGCCCCGCTGGGCCTGGCGTTCTTCAGCTTCGGCGGCATCATCGGCGGGATCGTGCTGATCTCGCTGGCCTCCCGCGTCGGCATCGCGCCCGCCCTGTGCGTCATGCCGGTCGTGGGCGCGGTGTGCGCGCTGGTGGCCGCCAAGGCCGACCTCTCCGACGGGCCGCTGCTGATCGTGCTCGGCGGCACCGGGCTGGGGCTGGTGGCGTGCCAGATCGGGCAGCTCACGATGGCGGTGGCCGTCTATCCCGCCGAGACGCGCACCACCGGGGTGGGCTGGGCGGCCGCCCTGGGCCGCGCAGGCTCGATCGTCGGCCCGGGCGTCGGCGGCATCCTGCTCGGCCTGTCCCTGCCGGGCCGGGACATCGTCCTGCTCACCACGGTCCCCGTGCTGGCGGCCACCGTGTGCGCGTTCATCCTCTGGCGGCGCCTGCGCGCCCCCGCCCCGGCGCCCCTCCCGCAGCACACCCCCTGACACCCCGCCCCGCCGTACGCCTTCCGGCGGGGCGGTCCCGTTCGCCGGGAGGCGTACGGCCCGCAGGCGTACGGCCCGCAGGCGTACGGCCCGCAGGCGTACGGCGGCTAGGGCGTGTTTTGTGGTTCTTGGTTGAGCCACATGATCAGGCTGGCGATGGTGATGGCG
>NZ_QZEY01000042.1 GCF_003594875.1 Bailinhaonella thermotolerans | reverse complement strand
GCGTGGTCAAGGCCGGCGCGAATGTGCGCGTGGACGGGCGCGGCTCGGAGCGTGAGCCGTACGTGGTGGCGGCGCGGCCGCCGGGCGGCGCCGACCCGTGCGTGCCGATCCAGGACTGCGCCGCCCCGGGGATCGGGCCGGGCCTGGTGTGGGATACCGGGGCGCGGCGGCTGGACGTGCGGCTGTCCGCGGCCCCGGGAAATGGTCTGACGTTCGGTGCCGATCAAGGGCTGTACGCCAGCGCGACGGGGGCAGGCTGCACGCAGATCCAGGACTGCGCGGCCGCGGCGTGGGGGCCCGGGCTCGTCTGGTCCGCGGGGGCGCGGACTCTGGGAGTGCGGATCTCCACCGACGTCGGCAACGTCGCCACCGTCAACCCTGACGGGCTCTATGCCCCGGAAGGGGGGGCGCCGCCGGGCCCGGCCTGGACCGCGTTCACGACGGCGGGGCTCGGGTCGGGGTGGGCGCTGGGGACGCCCGCGCCGCAGTGGCGGCGCTGGCCCAACGGGCTCGTCCAGATGCGCGGCGTGATCAACCGGACGAGCACGACCGCGGCCGCCAACGTGTACACCGGCCTACCCACAGCACTACGCGTGCCCGCCGGCCGCTACAGCAAATTCCGGGTGGTGGGCAACCAGGGCGCAGTCGCCGTCGTCAGCGTCACCATCCGCTCTGACGGGAGCATGGGCGCGGTGCGGACCAACATCAACTCCACGACCTGGAGTTTCGTCTGCCTCGACTCGATCCGGTACGCGGGGGCCTGACATGGGATGCGGGCACGTGTGCCTCTGTGCTGTGCAGGGCGCGGACGGTGTGACGGTGACGGGGGATGGGTCGGGGGCCGCCCCGTATGTGGTGGCCGGGCCGGCGGTGGCGATGGACTGCGGCCAGGTCCGCGCGTGCATGGCGCGCCTGGCCGGGCCGGGGCTCGAGTGGCTGCCGGGGACCGAGGAGCTCGCAGTCAAGATCGCCGAGCCCACCGATTTGGAGATGCGCGCGGATGGGCTGTGGGCGCCGTCGACGGCCCCGGACTGCGCGGCCGTGGTCGACTGCGTCCCGTCCGCGCTCGGGCCCGGGATGAGCTGGGACGCGGTCACGGAGCGGGCGACGTGGCGCCTGTCCGCGGATGCCGGGCAGGGGCTCACGGTCGGCGCCGACGGCGGCGTGATGGCCGGGGGCGGTGTGGTGCCCGACCCGACCGCGTGGAGCTCGCTGGTCGCCGGCGACATGCTCAACGGGTGGCGGCTCTCGTCACCGACGCCGCAGTGGCGGCGGATGGGGGATGGGCTGATCCAGTGGCAGGGCGAGATCGGATCGCCGACGTCGGCGACGCCCCCGGTCGGGCAGGCGATGGTCAACCTGCCGGTGGGGGCCCGGCCGACGTCGGGCACGCCCTTGGATTTCACGCTGCCGGTCCTGGCCGACAACGTCGTGCTCGCGGTCCGGGTGACCGCCACCCAGATGATCGTTCAGTACCGGACGACTCTCACAGAGAACTCGTTCTACCAGCTCGACACGGTCTCCTACTATTAGCGACTCCCCCCACCCATGTTGCGCAATGGGATCGGATACGTGTACGTTTCGAGGTGAGGACAACCCCCGGAACGAAAGGGAAGTCATGCCGAGAAACTGGCTCGACCTGCGGCCCGAGGCGTTCGGACGGCAGCCGGAGACCGGCCTGCCGATGCTGCTGACGCCCCCGGGAGACCCGTGCGGCACGCTGCCGCTCGACCTGTTCGCCGACGAGCCCGCCGCGCCGCGGCCGCGCGGGTGGCTCGAGCTGTCCCCCGCCGCGTTCGGCCGTACGCGCGGCGCGCAGGGGGCGTTGTTCGCCGACCAGGACCCCACCACCCCGGACATGTTCACCGCCTGACCGCCGCTCCCGCACGAAAGGAAGAACCATGGCGACCAGAACGGCGACCACGTGGTACATGGCCGAGGTCGAACAGTGGCACCCCCCCACTCAGGAGTGGCGCCCGGTGAACGAGAAGGCCGTGAAAACGAGCGCCGCCGCGCGCGAGTGGGCGGAGAAGCGGCTGCGTAACCACGTCGCGGGGGGCCTGCGGGCGCGCGTGATGCGGATGCGCGCGGTACCGGCGTCGCTCGACTCCACGCCGCACCCGCTCGGCGCCCACTGGCTCGGCACCCGCCCCATCGGCGACGACGTCGAGTGGGTATGGGTGGAGCCCGGCGACACGCCGTAAAGCCGACTCCCCCCACCCCCGTTGCAGTGGCGCGGTCTTGGGCGTACGGTGGGGCGCGTCCCTCCCGGAAAGGACACGACCACGTGACACAGCAACAGGAGAGCAGGAGCTATCTATCGCTCGCGCAGTGCGCCGAGCTGATCGGCCGGAGCGTGCAGACGCTCCGGGACATGCGACAGACCGGGTGGTTCCTCGACCCGGATGTGGTGCTCGTGCCTGCGGCCGATGGGCCAGGCGTGCCCGGCTGGGACCGGGCGCGCCTGATCGCGTGGGCGCAGGAGACCGGCCGTCTCGACGCGCAGGGGCGGCCGATCTCCGGGGCGCGCGAAGGCGGCCGATACGTCGGCGAGACTCCGCCGGCTCGCTGGCGCAACCGGCCTGAGGAGTACCTGTCGGGGCGGGCCTGCGCGGTCGGCGCCGGTATCAGCGTGAGCACCTTGCGCAAGCTGCGGTTGCTCGGCACGTGGCCAAACCCGGATGTGACGGTGGGGATCTTCCCCGGCTGGTCTCGCGAGACGTTCGCGCGGGCTCGGCACCACACCTCGGAGGTCGCCGCCTAGCACTCACGACAACCGCATCTACAGGATCGGCCGCAGGCCAGGCCCGCCACGGATCGCCCTCCACCGCCAAGTACAGGGCGCTCCGGATACGCGAGCCAGGCCCACGGCCGGGAACCACTACCCAAACGGAGGCACGCGCGTGCGCGCACCCCTACCTGCAGGGTACGCCGTCAGGCTGCCCTACGTCGACGACACCACCCCTGATCGCCACGGCGAGGACCTCGCGACGCGCCTCGCCGAGGGGCCGCAAATCCACCAAATCCGGGGCGCATGGTGCCACTGTGGCTCCGTGAGACTCACCGCCGGGGCGGCCGCGTGAGCGGCCGCGTGGGGCCCACCGCCGCCGCCGAGCTGCTCACGGCCGAGCTGCTCGAGGCCAGTCGGCGCCTGGACGCTGAGATCGTGCGCTATTACTCGCTTAAACGGGAGATGGCCATCGCCGCCGCCCGGTACGGCGAACTCTCCGATGACATGTGGGACCAGTGGGCGCAGGCCCAGGCGGCGTACAAGGCCGCCAGCGCCGCCTACCTCGCCGCGGTGATCGCCGCCGAGGGCAGCCCGGGTGCCCGCGTCGCCCCGCCGGGCCGACCGTCCAGCCGGCGGGATCGGGCCGCGTAGCAGACGCCCCCCATCCCGCCGGAGTCGCAGTCACAGATCCGAAATCGGCGGCAACAGGGGGTGATGATATGTAGCCAAATGAGGTAGAACCTTTGCCAACGACGACGTTGCGGATCTGGCTGTGTGCTCCCTGAACGCCGGGCCGGGCCCCTCGTCCGTCGCGCTCGCGGGTGAGACGTGGCCGAGCAGGTCACAGCGGGCCGCCCGCCGACGCGCGACCGAGGGACTCGGTCATCAGGGCACGAATGCACAACATCCGGGACCCCGGCGTCTCGCGGACTTGTACGAATACGAACGACCCAGAGAAAATGCGAAAACCCGCCGATGTCCTGTTGATTTGGCGATCACAACCTCGGCGGGTCTCGCTGCGACGTCCTATGCAGGGGGACCGTACGCACTCCCAGAGTATCAGTGCGGCCCGCCAACAGCCCATAACGGCCGAGACATGGGACGTCCATAGTGAACGGACGCACCCCTATGCAGACCGCTTCAATCCCTCCCCTACCTGCGCACCCGCCCCACGACGACGCCGCGTGGGTCGTACGGCGGCGCCGCCGCTGGCGCGTCAACATCGAACCCGTGTTCGACCCCGGCGTGAGCGACATCGCCGCGTGCCTGTACGTGATCGTGGCCGAGCTCGCCAGCGGCGAGGGCTGCAACGCCCGGACCGCCACGCTCGCCCGGTACGCCGGAGTATGCCGTCAGACGGCGCAGGAGGCCCTAGGAGAGCTCGGGGAGTACCTGACCCGCGACCCCGACTCCGAGCGGCTCCGTACGGGGCCTCTGCCGATCAACCGGTGGCATCTGATCGGGCGCCACCAGGTCTCGGAGATGCTGTGTGATGAAAGGCTCGGCCGGCACCGGGCCCGGGCGGTGCGGCTGCTCCTGGCGCTGCGCCACTGGCGCGACGTCGGCCGCCTCGACGACGACGACTCTCCCGGGTACGCCGAGATGGCCGCGGTGATGCGCCGGGAGGACGGCGCGCCGGTCTCCACCGCCACCGCCCGGCGCATGCTCGAGCTGCTCGAGGAGGTCGGGTACATCTCCTCCCGCCCGCGCTCGGGCAAGCCCAAGCACTACACCGTGTACGACGCGCCGGTTATCCACACCCCGTGCACTGAGGCGACAGACCTACCGGCCAGTAGCGGCGAGACCCCGTGCAATGAGGCGACAGGTACCGCGTGCAATGAGGCGCAGGAGACCCCCGGCACTGAGGCGACACAGAAAGGTCAATGGATGACTAGGGGGAATGAGATGGACTCTGAAGACGCGAGGCCGCCGCTCCGTGTCGTGCACGGCACCGGCTCGGACAGCGCGCCGCCCACACGTTTCAAGAGGAGTTGGGGGGATTCGCCTGCGGCCCTTCGGGCCGCGGCCAGGCGCGGCGCCGCGTACGCGCGCGAGCTGTGCGGGTGGGAACAGCCCGCGCCCGTCGCGGAGGCCGCCGAGGATGCGCCCGCGCGCGAGTGACGCGCGGCCGCCGCCTCGGGGCCCAATGGACCCGCCCTCACGTACACTGACCGGTCATGGGCGACGCACACGACGCGGCCGGAGACGGCCCGGTCACCGAGGTCCGCACATCGGATCTGCGCAATGACATGGCCGGCTACCTGGCTCGCGTGACGCGTGGCGAGCGCCTCGCCGTGACGGCGCGCGGGAAGCGGATCGCGATGCTGATCCCGGCGACGCCGCCGCCCCGCGTCGAGACGGTGGGGGCCGTCGCGGTGGCCGAGGTACCCAAGGGGCGCGCGGCACACGTCCACCGGGTCAAGCTGCTACGGGCGCTCGAGGCCGCTACGGCAGTCAAGTACCTCGGCGTCACGCCGGCACCGCTGCGTCAGTACGTGGTGGCGCTTCCGGGGCGGCCGACCCGGAAGCGGAACCTGACCAAGCACGAGGTCACCGCGTACGCCGCGGCGTGGGCTGATGCGATGCGCGCCCGTGGCCGGCCTTTGGAAGAGGTCGAGGAGCTCCTACGCGACAGATAACGGCATCGTCGCGATCATGTCGCGAAATAGGCGCGACACGTTTATGCGAAGAGGTTTCACGTTCAACGGGCAGCGAAAAGCGGAACGCAACTTCAGGTATTACGGGGAGGGAATGAGGTGTATCCGCCGGCGACTCGATCCGCCAGGGAAGACACGGACCGCGCCAATGGGGGATCAGCCGACGGATAGCCCTATTTCGGCCCGAGCAAGGCGGAAAAGGATGCGGGGCGCCGCGTCAGCCCTTGTGCGAAGGTCGGATCTCCACACACCAGCCGTGCCGCGGCGCCCCGTACGGCCCCCTTGCGGGGAAGCGTACCGGTTTGGAACAGGTACACGCTAGGGGTATTTCGGGCAGCTTTTGCACCATTTCCGACATGCCTTACCCCGCTTGTCAACGCGGGGTACTTGACGCCCGATCCCACACCATGACACGACAGACGATTAGGGGCCCAACCGGGTTTACCGGACGGGATTCGGAATGTTGTTCGGTCCGGTTGGGCCCGAGGGTGGGCGGCCGGGGGAAGGTCGGATCTCCCCCGGCCGCCCCCGCGCGCTGTCTACCAGTCTGTCTCGCGTGTCTCACAGGCGCGCTATGCCACACCGTAATACGCTGATCACGGTTTGGGGCTTTCACTCCGCCCCTGCCACCGCGGACAACGCGGGGTCATCGCCCGGCGCCCGCCCCCGGACCGTCGTCCCCGGGGGCGGGCGCCTCCTTTATGGCCAACGACTCCCCCCACGGGTGTTGCGCAATGGGCTCAGATACGTGTACGTTCTGCGGTGAGGACAACCCGACCGGAGGACGACATGACCACCGACACCCGCCCCGCCGCCGAACCGGCCACCGACGCCCAGATCAACGCCGCCGGCTCCCGCCTCGCCGCGGCGCTGACCGCCGCCGGCCTCTCCGCCACCCTGACCGGCTCCCGGCGCCATGGCGGCCGAATCGTTGTCCGCGCCACGCGCCCCAGCACCCCGGCCACCGCCACCCAGCCGGTTACCCTGACGATCTCCGCGGCACACGCGGTCGCCGACCTGGTCGGCGCCCTGTGCCCCCGGTGACGGCCCCC
>NZ_QZEY01000041.1 GCF_003594875.1 Bailinhaonella thermotolerans | reverse complement strand
GCAGGCGGCGAAACAACGCGAACAACAGGCGGCCGAGCGCGCCCACGAGGCGACCCAGCGAAACCTGGGCCCGCCCCACTGACAAACGATCCGCCGAAGCCACTGACAATCTCTCCGCCGTCGACACGGACATGTTGTCCAGGGTGGGGGGCCTGTTAACCGGCTGGCGCCGTGGCCGCCCGCTCGCGTCGCGCCGGCGCGGTCAGTCGGTGGGGGGCTTGTCGTACGGGGTGAGGTCGATCGCCTCCCCGCCCGGCGGCTCGGCGAGGTCGGGGGCGACCCGCTGACTCTCGCGCGCTGCCGTAGCTGGGGGCGGGCGCGTTCGGCGGCCGCGGTGGGCGTTGTCCCAGCGCGGGCTGCGGCGGGGTCCGGTATTCATCGCCGTCTGAGCAGCGACCGGGGGTCGTCGGTGGCGGCGCCGCAGCGTACAACGGCATCATGACCACCTTCGAGATGGCCGTGACGGCCAGCTCCAACCCGAACCTCAACCAGGCTGACTTCGACCGCCAAGTAGCGATGATCAAGCCGGTGATGAGCTGGGACGCCCCCACCAAGACCTGGTACGCCCATCTGAACGGCGCCCGCCCCGAACACCTCAGCAGCGTCCTCAACACCCTGTTCGAGGCCGCCCGCCAGTTCGGCACCTCCATCACAGTGCGACTCAAAGCCGCAGAACCCGCCCCCAGCTCGCCCGCAGACCCCGAGGGATAGGGCCTCCGGCCTGAGCCGCCCCGGACAACATACTCGCGTATACGAGGTCAACATTTCCGCGCTCGACAGACGGCGGAGTATTTGTCAGTGGTGTGGCGGGCTATCTGTCAGTCGCTGAAGGCGGACATGTTGTGATCTCAATGCCTGTGGGGTCTAACCCGACAGGGCTGGACCCCACAAGATCTGTCACTCATCCTGTGGTCCACGAGGACGGTGGCAGGAACACCTGCATCCTTCTTGCTGCGCTGACGAAGACGACCGGTTGACCTTGTTCTTGACGATCCAGCCGAAGAGCCAGATCGCCGCCCGAACGACAATTAGGACCAGAAAGCGGTCCGGATCGTCGTTTCATCGCGAACTCGATGAGATCCACTATTGAACCCTTGTCACTCAGCCCCTCCCATCTCTGGGAGAGACCAAGCAGACGCCCGCGAGAGCGTCACCCGCCCGGGGCCGGCGGGAGGGGCACTATCACTGGCTGCGACAGCGCAATGTCCCCAGCTTCGTCGCCCGTTCAACGATCGAGTGAGAACCCTGGTTCCCAGCGCTATTCCGATATGACAAGGTCACGCTCGAGCCAGGAGGGCCAGAGTTTCGAATGCTTTCCCAGGCCGTCAGATGCCGGTCAGGGTCTCGGCTTCTTCCTGCGCGAACTGGCTGATCAGGCCGGGGAGGGCTTGCCGGTCCTGATCGGAGAGGTCCTGCAGGAGAGCAATCACCGGCTGCAAGACCTCCATCGTGGCCTCGGGCGTGATGGCGTCGTCGCCGCTGAGGTCCAGCCTGATGACGACCTCGGTGAGGGCCTTGGCGAGGGTGCGTTCGACTTGTCGTTGCCGGCCTCGAAGGTGGTGGCGCGGTGCATGTCCTTCACCGCGGTGCGGGCGGCGGACATCGCGACCGCGCCCAGGAGGAGGCCCGGAGGACACCGGGGACCGCACCACTGACAAACGATCCGCCGAAGCCACCGACAATTTCTCCGCCGCCGACAGTGAGTAGCGGCGAGGACATGTTGGGTTGGACAGAGCGGAAGCCGCCGAGGACGAGCCGTGACCGGGGTCGTCGGCAGTGACGCTGCGGCGTACAACGGCATCATGACCGATCGTTCGCCCGACGACGCAGCCGCCTCCATCGCCGACAAAGACCTGCAGGGCATGGCCACGGAACTGCCGGATCTCGAACGGGAGCTGCTCGCCGACCGGACGGCCATCGCAGACCTGGTCGCGTGCGCCGGCCAAGTGACGTGGGCACCGGATCGCGATTTGTGGCATGAGCTGGTCTATCGGCTCAGCGGCCGCCGGCTGTATCGCCGCTACCGCACCCGGCGAAGTCGGCTGCCCGACGACGCGCCGTGGACCGACACCCCGTCCTTCAACCGCCTCACCTGGCGCACTCGCGCCGCCTACCTGGCCGGCGCCTTGGCCTTCGCCGTCGACTACCAGGTGTGCCGCACATGCGGCGTGGGCTGGGTGGAAGAGCCCCACACCGAGACCGAGTTCCAGCGTGCCGGGCTGGCTCGCACGGCCCTGGCCGCGCTGCGCGCGGACTACCCGGGCCTGTCCTGGCACACTCTCGGGGGCCACTTCCGCGAGGCCGCCCCGTTTTGGGAGACGGTCGGAGCCACAGTGCCGGGCGGCTACAGCCAGCGGCCCCCCTGCCCCCACATCGAGACGGGATAAGGCTCTGGACTGTGCCGCCTTGGCGACCGCCGTCAGTCGTCGGTACGGCGGCGCCGCCGGCGGTGGGCGTGGGGGTCGGCCGGGTCGTAGGCCGCGCTCGGCGAGGCCGGCGGCCGCCGCGGGGGCGGCGGGCCGGACGGGTCGCCGGAGTCGTCGGGGGGCCGCCGTGGCGGTGTGGGCGGCCGGTCGGGTGAGGACCGGGGCGGCCAGGGGCCGGCAGGGTCGCGCGGGGGGTACAGCGGGTCGGCGGCCGGGTCGTCGGCCGGGATCGGCAGCCACGGGGCCTGAATGGTCCGCCAGGTGCCGTCCAGCCAGCTCAGCGCGCGGCCGGGGACGGGGGCGACGCCCAGGGCGCGGTGCCAGTCCTCGCCGGCGATGTCGAAGGCCATGCGCGCGCCGGAGCCGGACAGCGGGCCGAAGGTGACGCGGTCCACGAGCTGGTCGCGCAGGGCGCCGGGGACGGCGTCGCGGGCGTCGGGCCGCTGGGTCAGCACCCAGATGACCACGCCCGCCTCCAGGGCCTGGCGGGCCAGGGTGTTGAGCGGGTCGGCCAGGTCGGGGCAGGCCAGCAGGATCTGCTGGATCTCGTCCAGGATCAGCAGGGCGCGGGGGTGGTGGGGGCGGGTGGGGGCTTGGCCGGAGCGCCAGGCGAGCATCTCGGCGTAGCGGCGGGTGACCTCGGGGATCACCTGGCCCGCGATCACCTCGCGCCATTCGTCCGGGCGGTGGGCGATGGCGTGCACGCCGCGGCGGCCGATCAGGGCGGCCAGGCTGCCGGAGCCCTTGCCGTCGGCTCCCCACAGGCCGCCGGGCCACAGGCCGTGGGTGAGCCCGTCGACGGCCCACGCCCGCACGCCGCTGGATTTGCCGTGCTGGGTGGCGCCCACCACCAGCAGATGCGCTGCGGGCCGGTACAGCGCCAGCGGGGTCCCGTCGTCGGCGGCCAGGTCGGCCAGGTCGGCGGTGGTGACGCCGAGGACCAGGGCGCCGGGCGGACGGGGCCAGTCGCGGGCGGGCACCAGCCGCGGCAGCGGCGGCACCCGGTACACCTCCAGCCGCGTGTGGATGTGGTTCCACCCGGTCAGGTAGTCCGGGCGGGCGATCGCCTCGGCGGGTGTGCGCGGGGGCGGCCCGCACAGCTCCCACATGAGGCGCTCCACCAGCTCATCTCGGCGGACCGACTTGTGGGCGGCCCAGGTCGCGGGGTAGGTGACGTGCACCTGCAGCAGGCGGCGGCCGCGCCACAGCGCCCGGCCGACCCGGACGTCCTCCCCGCCGGCGACGGCGGCCGCGCCGATGCGCAGCCGGGCCAGCAGCCGGGCGCGGGCCCGGGCCGGGATGGTCAGCACGGCCAGCTCGGCGAGCACGGCGGCCGCCAGGAGGACCGGCAGGACGGCCCCGGCGGCCAGGGCGGGGATGACGGCGGCCAGGACGCCGTACAGGGCCAGCCAGCGCCGCCAGGCCGCCCCGGCGGCCGCGCGCCGCTCGGCGGCCTCCCGCCCCGTCGTGAGGCGCCAGGCGCGGGCGGCGGCCGCCCCCGCGCCGAGCGGGGCCGCCACGGCGACGGCGGCCGCCGTGGCGGGGGAGGGCATGCCGCGGCCGATCCACACCGCGACCGCGGCCACGACGGCCACCAGCCACGCCCAGTACGCCCCGTCGCGCAGCGCGTGGAGCGTCTCGCGCCACCAGGGCGAGCGCTCGGCCCGGGCCGCCCACTGCGCCCAGGTCACGTGCCCGGCTCCAGGAGCGCGGCCGCCGCCCCCGCGATGTCGTACGCCGCCCGCTCGTGGTCCCGCTCGCCCCGCCGGGCCTCGCACGGCCCCCAGGCTGGCGGGCGGCCGCCGGTGCCGCCCCGGGCCGGCCACAGCTCGGGCGGGTAGGCCTCGGTCACCGGGCGGGCCCGGCCGTGCCCGCCGGGCCTGATCAGCACCGCGTGGGGGTCGTAGGCGAGCACCCCGGCGACCACCTGGCGGGGGATGAGCCAGTCGGCCAGGGCGATCCGGCCGCCCGGCGGCACGACCACCTCCACGGCCAGGCGGACCGGGCCGCCGCCGAGCTCGCGGTGCCGCTCGATCGTGGTCTCGATGGCGTCGATGATCCGGGCCATGTACCGCGCCCACGCCGCCAGGTCGTGCACGTTGTCGGCGGCCGCCGGCGCCGGGCGCCCGGCCTCGTCCACCGGGCCGAGCGTCCAGCCGTACACCGCGGCCGCGCCCACCCGCAGCACGGCGGCGGTCCACCGGCGGCCCGGATCGATCCCCAGCACCGCCACCGGCCCGCCCACACCGCTCACCCGCCCGCCTGGGGCGGATCCCACACGGTGACCGCGAGCTGCACGACGGGGCGGCCGCTGGTCTGCACCGCGTGCGTGGCCCGCAGCCGGGCAACACGCCCCTCAGAAGTGATCGCGCACAGCACGTCCCCGGTCCGCACCCGGGCGATCTCCTCAGCGCCCCCGGCCAGCACCGCGTCCCGGCAACTGTCCAGCCCGGGGCTGGCCTCGCTCGCCGGCGCCAGCCGTACGCCCGGCGCGGTCGCGGTCAGCGAGGTCGCCAGCCAATCCCCCACGATGTCGGCACCCCGCAGGCCCCGCGCCGTGCGCACCGGCACCGCGTCCAGATCGGTGTGCGCGTACAGCCCCGACACCGTCACCTCGCCCCGCCACCGCACCACCGGCCGCGCCACCGCCGGTGGGGACGGCGCAGCCGTGGGGACGGCCGACGGGACCGGCGGCGGGGCCGTGCTGGCCTGCGCCGCGGGCGGTGACGCCGCCTGGGGCGGGCCCGCCGCCGGGCTGGAGACGGCCGCCGGAGGCACGCTCGGCGGGTCCCCGCGCCGCGACAGCGACCAGATCACCCCGACCAGCCCGACCACGACGATCACACCGATCGCGGCGGCCACGAGGTGCAGGTGCCGGTCCGGGATCCCCTCTTCGCCCTGATAGCCCTGGTGCCCTGGAGTGGTCACGTGACGACGGTAGACCGGCGGGGCGATCTTCACGAGGGTCCCGGACGGTCGATCAGATGATCTGACTGCTTATCTTGCTGCACCCCTGCCAGGTCGCTGGCGGGCCTCGTTCCCCGGCTCCCTGATTCCTCCGGAATTCATCCGGCCGGACCCTTGACGGTGTATGAGATTCAATACACATTCGATGTATCAATCCTCATACACCTTGGGAGGTGGGATGCGGCACCACGAGGGCGAGCACCCGGACGGGTTCGCCGGGCGCCGCCGGCGCCGGGACGGCGGCGAGGACCTGGTAATCGGCCTGCCCCCGGCGGCGGCCGCCGTGCTCGGGGACGACGCCGCCGACCTGGCGCGGGACCTGGCGGAGGTGCTGCTGGCACTGTCCGAGATCCGCACGGGCGCCTGGGACGAGCGCCAGGAAAGCCCGCACGAGGACGCGGGCCTGCCCGCCTCCCGGCAACGGCACCACATGACCATCGCCCTGTACCTGCTGGACCGGCAGCTGCTGCCCCGGCTGCAGGGCATCCGGACCGCGACGCTGCGGCTGCTGCGCCAGCACGGCTACAGCCACGGCGAGATCGCCGAGCTGATGGGCGTCCCCCGGCAGACCGCGGTCTCGCGCTGGCGCGCCCTGGAAGCCGCCGAGCCCGATGAGTGGGAGCGGTGGGCGCGCGGCCAGAACCCCTCTCCAGAATGACCACACAGGAGACCCACATGACCAGCAGACTCGCTAAGGACGCGACCACCGTCGACGCCGCCATCCTCGCGATGGTGACCGCGACCCACGGGCCCGAGGCGGCCGCGCCGCAGGGCCCCGACCTGCTCGCCGCCGCCTGGGCGGCTCGCCGGCTGGCCTCGCTCGCCACGATGCGGGCCCGCCAGTATGTCGTGCAGGCCCGCGAGGCCGGGCGGCGCTGGGAGGACATCGGCCAGGCCCTCTGCCTGCGCGCCCCCCACGACCTGAGCCTGCGCGACGTCACCCTCGAGTACGCCCTGTGCGGGGTGGACGCCGAGGGCCGGGCGTGCGTGACCTGGCGGTGCCCGGCCTGCGCCCGCATGGTCCGCGAGTACGTCCGCGAGGCCGACCCCGCCGCCGCCGAGCACGGCCACGCCGCCGACTGCGCCCGGGCCGCGGGCACCCGGTAGGCGATGCCCGGGACCGCTGGCAGGTCAAGCGCTGCATCTACTCGGCCCGTGTCAGGCCCCATCTGTTCAGCAGGTCGGTCAACCGGTCGGCGGCGTAGGAGTTGCCGGCCTTGGCGAGGACGCGCAGGTCCTCCTCCCGCCCTTGATCCGCTAGCAGTTCCACCAACCGGTTGGCAGCATAGATGTCGCCGGCCTCGGCGAGGGCACGCAGGTCCTCCTCCCGCCCTCGGCCTACCAGCAGCCTGGCCAACTGGTAGGCGGCGTAGGAG
>NZ_QZEY01000040.1 GCF_003594875.1 Bailinhaonella thermotolerans | reverse complement strand
CGACGCGGCGGTGGGCCCGGCCGAGGAGCGCGCCGTTAGAAAGCTGGCGATCGGGCTCGACTTGCCGCCCGAGCTGCTGCTTGGCCTCGGCGACTCCAACCATTGGTCCGCATGGCAGATCGAGGAGAGCGGCGTGAATGTGCATGTCACGCCGCTGTTGACCCTGCTCTGTGAGGCGATCACCTCTCAGGTCTACCGGCACGCGATCGCCGACCTTGTCAGCGACCCCGACGAGTACGCGATCTTCGGCGACACGTCCGAGCTGACCCGTCGGCAAGGGCGGGGCGAAGCGCTCGAGCTCCACGACCGCGGGCTGCTGTCCGATGCCGCGTTGCTGCGCGAGTACGGCTATGACCTCGACGACCTGCCCGACCGCGAGGAGGGGGCCCGCATCCTGGCGCGGCGCCTGGCCGTGGCTCACCCGGCGCTCGCTCCGATGCTGCTCCCCCGCCTCGGTATCGACGTCCCCGCCGGGACCGCACCCGCCGAGGTGGTCGTGCGAGAGCGCGCCACCGTCGAGGCCGTCGAGGCGCCGCCCCAGGAGGACCGCCGGGAGCTGCCCGCCTCCGACGCCGGGGCCACGCTCCCGGCCACGCCGGCGACGACGGCGGCCGCCGGCGTGGTGCTCCCCCGCGAGGACGCCGGAGACGCGCGGCGGTGGCTGCTGGCCACTCTGGAGATGGCCACCGTGCAGGCGCTCGAGCGCGCCGGGCGCCGTCTCGTGCGGTCCCAGCCCCGATCGCAGCGTGGCCAGTACAGCCAGATCCCGCCCGCCGAGGTACACCGGCACCTAGCGGTACAGCGTGACGATCTCGACCACATCCTTGCCGGCGCCTATCCGGACGTGCCGGCGCTGGCGGCTACGCCGTGCGTGCGTCAGCTCGTCGACGACTATGTGCGCGCCCTGCTCCTCGGCGGCCGCCCGCACCAGCGGCGCTACCTCGAGGCGGCCCTAGCCCAATCGGAGTGCGCAGACATCGCCTGAGTTCGGCCTTACCTACAGACACGAGGAGACCCAATGGCTACCGTTGCCGTCGACTTCGACGGCGTGATCCACGCCTACCGGCACGGCTGGCAGGACGGGACGATCTACGACGAGCCGGTCCCCGGCGCGCTAGACGCGATCAGCGCCCTCATGGCGCGCGGCGTCGCCGTCTTCGTCCACACCACCCGCGACGCCGAGACGGTCGCCGCGTGGCTCGCCGAACGCGGTGTGCCGGCTGTTCACGGACTTGATGAGTCCGTGGTGTTCTGGGATGACCCCGCTCGGGTGCTGGTTACACCGCGCAAGCTCCCCGCTGTCGCCTACATCGACGACAGAGCAATCCGATTCGTGGATTGGCCGCAGGCTCTCGGAGAGCTGGCCGAACGAGAGGGGATCGCCCTACCCGATAGTGCTGGTCCCGTGTAGATGGCTGACCTTCCCGAGTGGGCGAGCAGGCCGGACCCGTGGCTGACGCGGCGCATGCACCACGCGGCGCGAATCGCGCGCGTCGAGGCGGAGGTGACGCCGGCGGTCGTCGAGGCCATGGCCGAGTACCTGCGCGCGGTCCGAGCGGCGGTGCTGCCCGAGGTCGAGCGCGCCGGCGGGGGTGGGGCGCGGGTGGCTTCCGGCGGGGTGGTGCCGGACCTGGCGGGGGTGTGGCCTGACGGCGGGGTGTGGGTCGATCTGGTCGACGCGCTGATCCTGCCGCGGCTGCTGGCCGCGTGGGGTGAAGCGTTCTTTCGTACGGCCCGGGACGCGATCTTAAGCGTGGAGCGGTTCCGCGAGGCGTACATGAGCGAAATTCACGATCGGCTCTCGCCCCGGAAATGGCCGCAGGTCGGGGTATTCGAGGAGGTCAGGTACGAGCTGCTCGAGGCGCAGCAGAACGGCGAGGATCTCGAGCAGATGGTTGCGCGGCTCGGCGAGGTCCTCGACATCTCCGCCCCCTCCCGTGCGCTGCGCGCCCGCGCGGCCGAGCTCCGCAAGATCCGCGATGATCCCGAGCGGCCGGCGTGGGAGCGGGCCCGGGCCCGGGCCGAGCTGCGCGGCATCTATGACCAGCTCCCCGACGCTGACCGGATGTGGCAGCCGGACGCGCGGCGTATCGCCCGTACCGAGACCATGGGCGCTCTCAACGGCGGCGCCTACGCCGGGGCGGTCGCGTGGTCGGAGGCGAGCGGGGAGCCGATGTGGCGGCAGTGGCTCGCCACACCCGAGCCGGACACGCGTATCCGCCGGTCGCATCGCCGCGCCGACGGGCAGATCCGCCCCGAGCTCGAGCCCTTCGACGTGGGCGACGCGCAACTCACGTTCCCGGGGACACCGATGGGGCCCGCGCACGAGGTAATCAACTGCCGCTGCACCGCCCTGTACCTCGACGAGGACGAGGCCGGCGAGCAGTTCCCCGAGCAGATCGAGCGGGCCGAGCAGGATCTCAAGGCGGCGCGGGAGGCCCGCGACGACAAGGCGGTAGAGGACGCGCTACGCCGCCTGGCCGACCTGGAGGACCAGTACGCCCGCTTCCAAGCCTCCCAAGCGCAACGCCGCCCCGCGGACGCTCCCGCCAGCGAGGAAGGCGGGGCGCCGGAGGATCTGACGGGCCTGACTGACGACGACCTCGCCGCGCTGTACTCCCGCGCCCTCAACGGCGGCGATGACGAGCTCGCGCGCCGCGCCATCGAGGAGATGGAGCGGCGCGACGCCGCCGACCACGCCCCGCCCGCCGACACCCCCGCCGAGGCGCCGGCCGAGCCGGAGGACGGGTGGGGCGCGTGGGACGCCATCGAGGAGACCGACGAGGACCGCCGCATATCCGACCTGATCGCGCAGGGGTGGGAGTACCGCGACGCGTACGCCGAGGTGCACGGGCTCGACCCCGACGCGCTCGACCGAGAGGAACGCCGCGCCGCGGTCAACGCGCAGCGGCGCGAGGGCGAGTCCCTCGACCAGGTCGCGCGGCGCCTCTACGACGAATGGGTGTACGTGCAGTACCTCGAAGCCGAAGCAGCGACCCGCGGCGTGCTGCTCAACCGCGCCGGCGTCGCCGCCGGCATCGACCCCATCACCCTCTTCTCCGGCCCGGAGTCGAGGGCGAAAAAGTACGCCTCCGAGGAGTTACGCCGCTGGTGGTCGGATCACCCGCGGGTGCCGTACCTTGACTTCAGGGCCGATCTTCTCGGCCGCGACAGCGACCGCCGCGCCGCACGACGGCGCCGGGAATCAAGCCGGGGACTGGAGCTGTGACCCTCACCGAGCAGGAGCGACGCGACGCGCTAGTGGCCGGGCGATTTGCTGGCTCGCGCGGCCTGCCAGTGGCCGAGGCAAACCCCTACGTGGGCGATGACCCCCGGTCGCGGGCGTTGCGGCTGCTGTGGGTCCGCGCCTACCTGCGCGCCGCCCCCCACTCGGGGGTCGTGGACTACACCGCCTGACCGCTCGCGCGGTTGCCTGCGGGCATGGGGGTCTCTCCTCGGCATGGCCGGGCGCCGTTGCCGCTTCGTGACGCCACGCCCGGCGCGTGGTCTCCGCATATCCGCCTTGCAATGATCCATGATGGAATCGCCCGATCCGGGGGGACACGGGCGATCCGGGACCGTGGGGGGACACGTGACGGCACCCGCCGACCTCATGCAACAGGCGCCCGTGCGCCCGCTCGTGGCTGACATGGGGCCGCTCGCGCCGCCGGCCGACTGGTACGCCGACCCGGGGCTGTCGGGCCCCACCCCGATCACCGTCACTGACGACGGCCGCGTGTACGGGCATCTGGCGCTGTGGGAGACGTGTCACGTGTCCTACCCAGGACGGTGCACGCCACCGCCGCGCGCCCCGCAGGGCGACTACTCGTATTTCCACGTCAACGCCGTCCGCACTGCCGAGGGCGAGGTGTTGCCGACGGGGGTCATCACCCTGGCGGGCGACCACGCCGACACCAGCGCCGGCGCGGTCGCGGCCATGGCGCACTACGCCGACACCACGCGCGCCGTGGCCACCGTCCGCGCCGGCGAGGACGAGCACGGGATATGGGTCTCTGGATCTCTGCTCCCCGCCGTCGGAGAGCACGAGGTCGCCGAGCTGCTCCGGGCGCCGCTGTCGGGCGACTGGCGCGTCATCGCCGGCAAACACCGGCTGATCGCGGCGCACGGCGTCAACACCCCCGGATTCCCGATCCCGCGGGAGCCGGTTGCGGCGAGCGGCGCCGCGCTGATCGCGGCCGGGCGCATGTGCGACTCGTGCCACACCCGCCCGCACCTGGTGCACGAGGTGCGGGCGGCTGAGGGGGTCGACCCGGAGGCGATCGCCGCGGCGGTCACCCGGCGGCTCCGGGCCGAGCTCGGCGACGACCGGCTACGGCGCGAGGTCGGCGCGGACGCCGCGGCTGACCTGACGGCCCGCGCGGAAGCCGCGGCCGCGGCCGTGCGGCGCGCCCGGGCGCTGCGGGCCGCCGCGTCCCTCGGCCGCCCCGCCCCGCCCGCTGCCCCACCGCCCGAGGAGCCTCCGGCGGTCACGGCGGCCGCGCCCGACGTCGCAGGCGCGGCGATGGTTGCGGTGATGATCCCGGCGGAGGTGGCCGAGCAGATCCCCGTACCCGACGGCGGGCTGCCGCGCGGTGACCTGCATGTCACGTTGGCCTACCTCGGCAAGGACGTCCCAGACGACATCCTCGCTACCGCCGAGGGCGCCGTACGGCGCGCCGCGTCCACGATCGCGCGGCTGAGCGGCCTGCTCGGCGGTATCGCCGCGTTCCCGCCCGGCGAGGACGGCCGGCCGGTGTGGGTGCCGGTCGACGTGCCCGGCCTTGAGATGCTGCAGGCCGCCGTCACGGCCGAGCTCGCCGCCGCCGGCGTCAGCTACGCCATCGACCACGGGTGGACGCCGCACGTCACCCTCACCTACGCCGACCCTGACGCGCCGCTGCCGCCCCCGGTCGACCCGATCCCGGTGGAGCTCGACGCCGTCACGCTCGCGGTCGGCGACCAGCGGACTCACATGCCGCTCGGTGTCGACGCCCCGCCCGCCGAGCTCGACGAGCCCGAGGAGCTCGACGACGTCGAGGCCGCCTGACCAGACCACGGAGGATCAATGAGGCCCAAGCTCAAGTGGCATATCCCCCGGGTCTACCGCTATCGCGTGGCTGCGGACGTGGCCGGGTTCTACACCATGCCGAACGTCGTCGCCGGCGCGTGGATCGGCTACGCCGTGATCATCCGTAATCACGCGTACTGCCTGAAATGGGCATGGGCGGCCTGACCCCTACTCACGAGGAGGAACACGATGGGTTGCAACTGCGGCAGCCGTACCACCACCAGCAGCTCTACGGTCACGGCCAGCGCGCCGACGCGGTGGCAGTACACGAGCCCCGATGGCCGGACGGTGATCACCTACCCGACCCAGGCCGAGGCGCAGGCCGCGGCCGACGCGACCGGGGGCACCGTCACGCAGGTCTGACCCCGGCACACACCTACACCTGATCCCGTGCCCGGGGGCGCGGGCCCGACTTTGGGGGGAACCGCATGACATCTCTGCATGCCGTGGCCACGCCGCGGCCCCGGATGCGGCTCACGGCCGAGCCGCCCATCCTGCTCGCGCTGATCAGCTCGGCCGTGCAACTCGCCGCCGTCACGTGGCTGCCCATGTCCGACACGGTCGTGTCGCTGATCAACGCGGCCGTGATCGCGCTGGCCGGCGTAGTAACAGCGTGGGCGACCCGCACCACCGACAACGGGTCGCGGGTCCTGGCCGCGATCGTCGGCGCGGCCGAGGCGCTCGTTGCCCTGGCGCTGGCGCTCGGCTGGGACTGGACGCCCGAGCAGATCACACCCCTGATGAGCCTGATCCAGCTCGCGGCCGCCGCGTGGCTGCGCGGCATCCTCTCGCCGCAGCCCGCCCGCCCCTGATCCCGCGCCCGGACGGGCCCCGACGCCCCTTGATCCCCGGGACCCGTCCGGGCGCGGCACGCCCCGTAATCACCCGTTGTGCGGGGGTCGTGGGGCTATGCTGATCACCATTGCGGGCGGTATCGGCTGGTCGACGGTGTCAGGGCCTCCCAGCCCCGCCGGTCCCGCGCGACGGTTTGCCCTTGCTGGTGTCAGGGCCGGGGGCGCGATCTTGTTTCGTGCTCTCGGAGGGGCACCCCATGTCTGAACTTCTCAAGCGACTCCTCGCCGCACACAGCACCGAGGACCAGGCGGCGCGCGCCGAGCAGGTGGCCGCGATCCTGGCCGAGGCCGGCGACCTGGCAGACCTGCAGTCGGCGATCATCTCCCGATTCGACGAGGTCCGCAGCGGCGAGCAGCTCGACGACGCGGCCGTGACCGAGCTCGAGCAGCTCGCCGCGCTCGCCTCGACCGTCACCGACCACCAGGCCGCCACCGCGCAGGCCACCGCCGACGCCGCCGCGCGCGTCGAGGCAGCCGCCGCCCTCTTGGACGCCGCGCGGCCGCCGGCCGAGCCCGAGGCCCCCGCCGCCACCAGTCCCGGTACGGGCGGCGACCCCGCCGAGGCCGCGCCGACGCCGGAGACGGCCGCCCCGGAGACACAGGCCCCGGCCGAGACCGCGCCGGAACCCGTCATGGCCTCCGGCTCCGGCGCCGCGCCGGTCCCGGGGCGGCGGGCCGCCGCGCCGGCCGTGCGGCTGTCGTCGATCCCGTCGTCCACGCTGCCCGCCCGGACGGCCGAGCAGGACCGCGCCGACCGCGTCGCGTACACGATCACCGCGGCCGCCGAGATCCCCGGGGTGCCCGCCGGCGCGACCATGACGTGGGATCAGATGTGCCGGGCGATGGCTGACCGCATGTCGGCGATCGCGGGCCGCTCCACGCAGCCCGCGCACGTGTCCATCGCCCGGGTGCAGCGGCAGGCGCCCGAGCCCCTGACGTACCGGTCCGACAACGACTGGGACATGTGGGACAAGATCACGAACGAGAAGGAACTCGCGGGCGGGACGCTGGTCGCGGCCGGCGGCTGGTGCGCCCCCTCGGAGACGCTCTACGACATGTGCCCGACCGCCGGCACCGACGGCATGGTCGACCTGCCCACCGTCACCACCTCGCGCGGCGGCGTGAGGTACGCGGACGCGCCGCAGTTCGCCGCCGTCTACTCCTCGACGGGGCTCGGCTTCCACCAGACCGAGGCCCAGGCCCAGACCGGGACCACGAAGCCCTGTTACACGATCGCGTGCCCCACCCTCACGGAGGTGCGGCTTGACGTCGACGGGCTGTGCATCCGCACGCCGATCCTGACCGAGCGCGGATGGCCGGAGATGGTGTCCGCGTTCATGGACAGCGCCCTTGCCGCGCACGCGCACAAGCTGAATGCGTGGGTGCTGGCCAAGATGGCGGCCGAGTCGACCCACGTCACGATCCCGGCGCCGACCGGGACGGCCCCGGTGGTCGACCCGCACGGGCCCGGCGCGATCGGTACGGTGCTCTCGGCCGTCGAGCTGCAGGTGACCTACATCCGGTACCGGCACCGGCTGCCGGACTCGACCACGATCGAGCTCGTCGCGCCGCGGTGGCTGCGCGGCATCCTGCGCGCCGACCTGGCCAAGAAGCCCGGCTACAACGCGATCAACACCACGGACGCGGTGCTGGATGAGTACCTGCGGGGGCGCGGGGTGGCGCCCCAGTGGGTGTACGACTGGCAGGACGCGATCACCGGCACGCCGACCGAGTTCGGCGGGGCGACGCCGCCGACGGCGTGGCCGGGGACCGCTGACGTCCTGATCTACCCGGCCGGCACCTTCACGCGCCTGCAGCAGGACGTGATCCGGCTGGACGGCGTCTACGATCACGCGAGCTTGACGGAGAACATGGTCACGTCGCTATTCACGGAGGAGGGCGTTGCGGTCATGCGGCGCTGCTTCCAGGCGTACCGCGTCACCATCCCGGTCTGTCCGAACGGCGCGGTCGGCGCCGGCGTGGCCGTGGCCTGCGCCACCCCGTAACTCCTGACCCGCCCCACCCCCCGCGCCGCGGGGGGTGGGTTCGGCCGGGAAACATTTCCCGGCCGGACCTACTACCCCCGGCGCGCGCGACGGGTGGGGCCCGGCCCCAGGAGAGGGGGTGTGACCTGTGACAACACCAATCGTGCCGCGCGTGGCGGTCGACAACCCGCCGCTCACGCAATTGCCGTACGGGCTGTTTTCGGCCGCGTCGGTTGAGGCGGCGGCGCCCGGCCGGTGGCTGCTCGGCGTGGAGTACGACACCGACGGGTGCACGCAGGCCGGGGTGATCGGCGGATGGTGCCCGGAGGACCCGGGCGACCACACCATGACCGTCCCGCCCGGCGTCACCTACCCGACCGCCGACGGATTCGTGGTCTATGCGGGCGTGGCGTGCAAGCTGCCCGGCATGGTCGAGGACGCCGGCACCCGCGCCGCTGACCGGCTCACGCTCGGCGAGCAGACCGCCGTCGAGCGGCACGTGTGGACCACCCAGCTCGCCGTACCGGCCGCGGTGCTGGCGACCGGCTCGGAGACGGCCGTGGGTCTGGTCGACGCGGTCGCCGCGCTTGAGCGCGATCTCGGCGAGATGTTCGGCGCGGTCGGCACGCTGCATGTGCCGCGGTGGCTCGTGCCGCACCTGGCGGCCGCCGACCAGATCGTGAGGGACGACCGCGCCGGGCGATTGACCACCGTGCTCGGGACTCCCATCGCGGCCGGCGCAGGCTACCCCGGCACGTCCCCGAGCGGGACGGCGCCCGGGGCCGGGGCCGCGTGGATGTACGCGACGGGGCCCGTGGTCGTACGGCGCGGGCCCGTCGTCACCCCGGCGACCGAGCGGACCGGCGCATTCGACCCGAGCAACAACGAGGTGACCGTGCGGGCGCAGCGCGACTACGTCGTGACGACTGACTGCGTGCTGCTCGCCGTGCAGACCACCACAGGGGGGACACCATGATCCGGATCATCCCGGCGGCGCCCGAGCTCGTCGGGGACGTGGCGCGGCAGCTACTCGAGCGCGTCGACGACCCGGCGCAGGTCGGTGTGCGCACCGACGGCCGGTGGGCCAGCTTCGCGATCCCGGAGGGGGTCGACGTCGAGGGAGTCGAGGGGGTCGGGCATGTCGCGGACGAGTCGGGCCCGTGGGCGTGGCCGGACCTCGACGCTCCCCGCCGCCGCGGCGACGCGCAGGACAGACACCAGGCGGGCCCGGCGCAGGACCAGGCCGCGCCCGAGAACGCGGCGCAGAGCCGTCAGAAGAAGAGGGGGGGACGGTAGCCGTGCCTGCGATCGCGCCTACCTATCTGCGGGGGCGGCGTATCCGCGTCACCCGTACCGACGCTTGCGGCTACCCCGTGTGGGGGCCGTGCGGCATGGTCGTGTCCAAGGGGTACGTCTCGGCGACGATCTCGCCGGAGGTGGAGGAGGGGGAGGAGACCACCGAACGTGATGCGGGCGGTGAGCTGCTGCTGTCCGAGCAGGGCGACGACGAGATCAAGTGGTGGACGCTCGAAATCGTGTTCGGGCGCGTTGATCCCGATCTGGTGACGCTCATGATGCCGTCGTGGCAGCCCATCCGCGACGAGAACGGGATCACCATCGGGTTCAGCGGCGGCGGCCGCCTGGCCGTCGACGGCGGGTTCGCCGTCGAGCTGTGGATGGATGCCAAGGTCGAGGGCGAGGACGCGTGCGCCGGCGGCGGCTCCGGCCAGTGGGGGTACTTCCTCCTGCCGTCCATGCGCGGCACCGCGCCCGGCGAGATCACGATAGAGAACGGGCTCGTCTCGTTCACGCTGAACGGGCGCACCCGCAAGGGGTCGCGGTGGGGGCGCGGGCCGTACCGGGTGGTCAACGTCGACGGCGTGCCCGACCGGCTCCCCGAGGGGTGGCTACGCCCCTCCGACGATTTCTTGCTCGTCACGACGGGGGTCCGGCCGCCGGCGGTCGAGGCGGGCTGTCAGGAGCTCGTACGACCCACCCCCGAGCCCGCCGACCTCTACGTGTCCGGGGTCGCGGGGCAGACGCCGCGCAACACGGTCCGGGTGCGAGTGGACAACCACGGGTTCGGGCCGGTCACGCTGGACTGGGGAGACGCCGCCGCGGATGTGGTCGTGGCCGATGGGACGACCGTCGAGCACACCTATTCCGGGACGGGCCCGCAGACCATCACCGCCACCGACGTGGCCACCCCGACCGTGCAGGCCACGCGGGCGATCACGATCCCGCTCCCCCCGGACGAGCCGTCTCTCGCGCTCGAGGCCGCCCCCAACACCAGCGGGTTCGGCATCGTGGCGGAGTGGGACAACCACGGCAACGGGCCCGTGCTCGTGGACTGGGGCGACGCCTCCCCCGAGACCGCCGGCGCCTCGACCGGCACGGCCACGCACACCTACACCAACCCGGGCGTCTACACGGTGACCGTGCGGGACGCGCACCGGCCGTACCGGGCGCGCCGTGAGGCGGCCGTGCCCATCCCCGGGGCGCCCACGATCACCGTCGCGGAGGACCCCGGCGACGCGAGCGGTAACACGGCGCGGCTCACGGTCGACAACCACGGCCGGGGCCTGACCGCCGTGTCGTGGGGCGACACCACCACGAGCGCGGGGCCGGCCACCGACGGCGGCACCGTGAGCCACGCCTACACCACGCCCGGCACGTACACGATCCGGGTGTGGAGCGTGGCTAACCCGCTGTCCGCGGCGGAAGACGAGATCACCATCCCGTTCCCGTAACCCCCGGCGGCCCCGGGGGTTACGGGTGTGTCCCTCGCGGCACGCCCGTCGGCCCCGGGGCCGCTGGCGCGAAACCTACACCAGCAGAGACACCGAGGGGAGGGGTGTGGTGGACGGGCTCGAGCGGTGGCCGATTGATCCCGTGTGGTGCCCGGGGTGGCCGGCGGACCCCGCCGACTACACCGCCGCGCAGGCGGCCGCGGCCGACGTCGCAACCGAGCTGCTGTGGCGGCTGACCGCCGGCCGGTACGGGCTGCGCACCGACACCGTGCGGCCGTGCCGGCGCGGCTGCCTCGACGGCGGCGCCGTAGCCGATGGCGGATGGATGAGGCCCGTCCTGCTCGGCGCGCGGTGGGTGAACATGGGCGGCTGCACATGCATCGGCACGTGCGGGTGCGGGCCGGTGTGCGAGGTGGAGCTACCCGGCCCCGTGTACTCGATCACCACCGTCCGCGTCGACGGGGCGGTGGTCGACCCGGCCGACTACACCGTGCAAGACGGCCGTTGGCTGATCCGGCGCGAGGGCCCGTGCTGGCCGCTGTGCCAGGACATCGCCCGCCCGGACACTGAGCCGGGCACGTGGAGTGTCACCTACCGGCGCGGACGGCCCGTCCCCCCGGCCGGGGTGCGGGCGGTGTCGACGCTGGCGTGCGAGCTGCACAAGGCGACCGGCGCCGCCGGCGGGCAGCGCTGCCGCCTCCCCTCCCGCGTCCAGGAGATCGTGCGGGACGGCATCACCATGACTCTGATCGACCCGATGGAGTGGCTC
>NZ_QZEY01000004.1 GCF_003594875.1 Bailinhaonella thermotolerans | reverse complement strand
CCAGACTGAGGATTCTCGGACTTCTAATCCGACGGTCGCAGGTTCGAATCCTGCAGGGCGCGCTGTGATCAAGGCTCTGAACTGCGATTTCTCGAAGATCAGGGCCTCTATGGACCAAAGTTCTAGCCTCTGTGGGCTCGCTGTGTGCTCGCGGGCACGGACTCGGCACATCAGTGATCGTTCCCAAAGGGGCGTGGGCCTCCTGCGCGGGAGCCTCCGATGCGTGTTCTCCCGCGCAGGAGGCTCGGGTTCAGCTAACGGCAGATGCGGGGCGGGCGAGCAGGGCGGCGGTGGATTCGGCGGCGGCCTTGGCGATGTGTGGATAGACGCTGGCGTAGGTGTCCGGGGTGAAGGCCGAGGACACGTGCCCAAGGGTCTCTTGGACGACCTTGATGTCCACCCCTGAGGCGAGCACCAGGGAGGCGGCGCCGTGGCGACAGGTCGTGCAGCCGAATTGGCGGCAGCCCGGCCCGGTGGGCGAGCCGGTGGAACTCATCGGTCACGTACTGCAGGTGCAGCCGCGAGCCCTCGGGGCTGGTGAAGGCGAACCCGGAGTCGGCCCAGGCCGGCGTCCCCCGCGGCACCGCCCCCGCCACCTGGCCCGGCGAAAAGGGCTGCGTCGGCGGCACCCAAGACCCCTCGACCGGCCTCACCCACCTCGGAGCCGCGAATACGACCCCGCCCTGGGCAGCTTCCTCAGCGTCGACCCCATCATCGACGTCAGCGACCCCCAGCAGATGCACGGCTACGCCTACGCCGACAACAGCCCCGTCACCAGCAGCGACCCCCGACGGCCTCCGCCCCGACGACTGCCTCTACATGTCCTGCTCCGGCGGCCCCAACACCAAATGGGGCCCCCACAACATGAAGCCCCACAAGGACATGACCATCAGCGCCCGGGGGGCGACAATGACCGCTACACCCGCCGCTACCCCGCCACCGGAAAACAGAAGCCCTCCTGCTTCCTCTGCGGCATCGGCAACTGGGTCAACAACACCGCCCGCAACGTCTCCAACTGGGTCTCTGAACACAAAACCGTCATCGTCTCCACCGTCGTCGGAGTAGCCGTAACCGCAGGCTGCCTCGCCCTCACCGCAGGCGTGGGCAGCATCGGCTGCGCAGCCCTAGGCGGCGCGGCCAGCAGCGCCACGTCCTACATGATGGACACCCCAGCAGAACAACAGAACATCCTCGACGCCGCAGTAGCCACCTTCACCGGAGCCGCCCTCGGCGCTCTTGGCGGGGCCGTGGCGGGCAAAGTCCGTGGCTTTCTCGCAGGTAAGCTGTCCGGTCGCGCGGCGTCCACTGTGGCAAAGGCCTCGCCCGCCCTGCGACCGCCGCCAGAACTGCCTCGAAGGAACTGGAGCCCAGCCCGTGGCGCCCGAATAATGGACTCCTACATGAACCGGTAAAGAAGACGCTGAACCCCGGCACGAGGATCGACCGATATGGGTCTCGGCAAGGGAGTTTCGTCTCCTCCGAAGAAACTCACTTCCTTCAACGAGGCATCCCCTTCCATGCCGAGCGCGACACATACCACATTTACGAAGTTCAGAAGGCATTTACTGTGCAAGCCCGAATTGCAGCCCCAACAAAGGGATTCCCTGGAGGGGGATTCAGCGCAAACTTCCCGATTCGGTCCACAGGTTCATGCTGGATGGATATCTTAAGGAGTTACATTAGTGGACAGCGGCCTACAGTATCGGTCATACTGGGCGGACAGACGTTCTGTGCCTTGAACGGCTTCCCGCGGGTTGGTCTGTCTACTATTCCGAAAGAGGACGCCATGAAGAGGAGAAACTGTTCGCCACGGAAGATCAAGCATGCCGCTACTTCCTAGCCGAGCTGCTCAGCGAAATCTAGCCTTCCTGTCGCTACGGCGCACCCCACATGGGCAGACGTCCCGAAGGTGCGCTGACGCGCGGAGGTGCCATCGACGAGTGATTCGAGCCGCTGGTCTCCCTTGTCCGTACGGCCGGGCATATCGAGCACGATTGTAGCCGAGATAAGGCGGTTTCGCGGTTCGGCTTCGTTTTAGACGAGCGACGTAGACGAAGAACACGGTGTCGCTGGCGTCGATGTAGATGACGTGGCCAACGTCGTCGCGTTCGAAGAGCTGTAGCGAAAATCCTTGGGTGTCCGGCCGATCTTAGGGTCTGTCCAGTGAACGGGCTCCGACTCGTAATCGGTGGTGGCGTTGGGTGATCCTTGCCAAGCTGGGCCGTGCTGAAGTCGATAGTGGTGCAGGTGTGGTGTTTGCGGGACGGACGACGCCTGAGAACCGTGGAACGCACTGCCGCGCCGGGATGCCCGTCGGCGCAGCGTGGCAGGTTTCAGGTTTATGGGCTCGCTGCGTGCTCATGGGCCCCGATAGAGCCCGGCACTGAATGGGATATGGCCGCAGGCCGCTAAGCCCGGGAGCCGCAAGGAATGGCGTGAAGCCGCACGAAAATGCCTGACATGATACGGGAGACTATTCGCTGGAATGGACTTCTAATCCGTCGGTCGCAGGTTCGAATCCTGCAGGGGCGCGCTGTGATCAAGGCTCTGAACTGCGATTTCTCGAAGTTTCGAGCCTCTCCGGAGCCGAGTTCCACCTCGTATGTGCTCGTCGTGCGCTCGCGGGCACGGACCGGGCGCATCGATGATCGTCCGAAACGGCCGCCGGCCTCCTGCACCGAAGCGCCGCGGAGAGCGTGCCGAGATGGACGACTTCAACGTCTGCCGCTCCGGGCGGGGGCTGGTCGCGGAGCTCCGGGAACACGTGGCCGGCCGGCACGCTCACGACGTCTTCTGGCGTCGGTGACGGCGTTCTGGCGGCGTGACCCCTACCCGTCGGGGAACCGCGCGGCCAGTCGCGGATGGTCGTGACGCCACGGGGCCAGCAGCCGCCGGTACCCCTCCCGCGCCGCCGCGAGCACCTCATCCGCCCGGGCGGCCACCGGGCTGGCCGGGTTCCACACCAGCAGGTGCCGGATGGACAGCGGGTCACCGCGCAGCGGTCGCACCGCCACCTCCGCGTCCTGCCGGAACAGCGCCTGGCACGCCGTCACCGCCCGCCCGGCCGCGATGAGCTGCCGCCGCGACCCCGGTTCGGCCATCCGGTACTGCGCCCGCGGCGTGAACCCCGCCGCCGCGCACACCTCCAGCAGGTGCTCGGGCCACCCGAGCCCGTCCGACGGCGGCACCGCCCACGGCTCCCGCGCCAGCTCCGGCAGGTCGATCTCCTGCCGCGCGGCGAGTGGATGCGCCGCCGACAGGGCCACGAAGACCGGTTCGACGGCCACCACCCCCGTCTCGAACGTCGGCTGCCGGCGCAGCTCGTGCCCCGGATAGTCGGCCACCAGCGCCACGTCCAGGGCGCCGCCGATGACGAGGTCGAGCAGCACCCGGATGAAGTACTCGGTCCGCAGTGACACCCGCGCCCCGGGAAAGACCTCGGTGAGCTGTTCCAGCAGGCCCACGACCAGGTGATTGTCCGCGCCGCCCACGCGTACGGCGGGCGGGTCCGCGGATTCCGGCCCCCGCGCGAGGATCTCGTCCAGGTTCGCCATGATCGTTCGCGTCCGGGTCAGCACGAACTCCCCGTACGGCGTGGCGGTCACGCCCTGCCGCCCCCGGGTGAAGACCTCCCGCCCGAGGAGCTGCTCGATTCTGCGCAACTGCGCGGTGAGCGCGGGCTGCGACAGCCCCAGCGCGGCTGCGGCCCTGGTGAGACTTCCCGCATCGGCGATGGTCTTGAGGATGCGGAGGTGCCGGAGTTCGAGCTGCACGTAAGGGATGTTATGGATAACTGGGATTGATCAGGCACATCCCGTACCGCTGAGATGCCTGAAGCACCCCCCACGCTTCGGAGAGTCCATGCGCACATCCGCGTATCTCCGCGCCGCGACCGCCGTCACGGTGGCCGGCGCCCTGTCCGCACCCGCCCTGATCGCCGTAGCGCCCGCACAGGCGGCGTCCGTCCCCGCGATAAGGGTGGCCAACGGTGAGACCCAGCCGGTCTTCTCCTTCAATGACGCCGTCTACCAGGTCGTCAACATCGAGACCACGGTCGATACCGACCACGACGGCCGGCTGGACACCGTACAGCTCCGGCTGAAACGACCCCGGGAGACGGAGTCGGGCCTCAAGGTACCGACGATCATCGAGCCGGCGCCGTACTACGGCCCGTCGTACGGCAGGACCTCCAAGCTGACCCAGCCGACCTACACCTCCGCGCCGGAGGTGGACGCGGTGATCGCCGAGCGCCGGGGCAACGGGCACAACAAGGAGTACGACAAGACGAGCGGCGACAGCCCGATCGACGTGCTGGGCGAGCGCGCCCGCGAGGAACGCGCGTCCGACCGGGCCGCCGACGCCATGGTCAGCGGCGACCCGGCCGTTGCCAAACCCGCCGGGGCGGGCAATCTGACCTATGAGAACCACTTCGACAACTACTTCGTCCCCCGCGGATACGCCGTGGCCGAGCTCGACATGCTCGGCACCAACGGCTCGACCGGGTGCGCGAGCATCGGCACGCCGGAGGAGACGCAGGGCGTCGTCGCGGCCGTCGACTGGCTCAACGGGCGCACCCGCGGCTGGGACGTCAACGGCGACCCGGTCACCGCCGCGAACTGGTCCACCGGCAGCGTCGCGCTGAAGGGCAAGTCCTACGACGGCACGCTTCCCATCGCCGCCGCCACGACCGGCGTAGCCGGGCTCAAGACGATCACGACGGTGGCCGGGATCTCCAACTGGTACGAGTGGTACCGGGAGAACGGCGCCGTCCGGGGCCCGCAGGGCCTGGCCACCGTCGAGCCGGCCAACCTGGCCGGCGGCAACAGCACCCGCGACGGCAACACCATCTGCGCCGACGAGGTCGCCGCGCTGCGCGGGGACCGGTCCGCCCGGGCCTCGGGCGACTACACCGACTTCTGGGCGCTGCGGAACTCCCGCCCGGACTTCGGCAAGATCAAGGCGAGCGTCTTCATCGCCCAGGGCACCGAGGACTACAACGTCACGCCGCGCCAGAGCACCGAACTGTGGAAGTACCTGCAGGACAACGGGATCCCGCGCAAGATGTGGCTGTTCCAGGGCGCGCACCTGCGGCCCGTGCAGTTGCGCGGCGAGGAGTGGGTGCGCCAGCAGCACCGCTGGTACGACCACTGGCTGCACGGCATCGAGAACGGCATCACCGCGGAGCCCAAGGTGGACGTGCAGAGCAACGTCGACTTCGCCACCTGGACCACCCAGGACGCCTGGCCGGCCGCCAAGGGCGTCAAGCTCAAGCTGACCAGAGAGGGCGGGCTCAGCACCCGCAACGCCGGCAAGGCCCTGCAGACGATGGTCGACAAGGGCCGCACCCACACCGCCGACGAGCTCGCCGCCGATCCCGGCGCCGCCAACCCCAACCGGCTGCTCTACGTCTCCGAACCGCTGGCCTCCGACGTACGGCTGAGCGGCGAGGTCGAACTGTCCGTGCGCGCCGCCCTGGACGGCTCCTCCCCGAACCTGGCCGCACTGGTCGTCGACTACGGCACCGCCGTGCGCAGCACGTACTCCCCGGAAGGGGACTGGACCTACACCGAGTACGCCGACGACACCAGCCGGACCGTCTGCTTCGGCCAGCGGATCACCGGCGACTCCGGCTGCGCCTTCCCGCTGAAGGTCTTCACCCGCACCACGGACCACAAGGTCGTCTCCCGCGGCTTCATGGACGCCAACAACCGCTACTCCATCGCCAGGACCGACCACATCGCCGACGGGGAGCCGTACTCCTTCTCCTGGACCACCCAGCCGGCCGACTACGTCTTCCGCAAGGGCCACCGCATCGGCATCGTGATCCTGTCCACCGACGCCGCCCCCGCCATGCTCTCCAACGGCAAGCCGTACGCGCGTTCCTTCTCCCTGCGCTACCCGGAGGGCACCCGGCTCACCGTCCAGACGGGCCCCAGCTCGGTCACCCTGCCCATCGCCTCCGGCACCCTGTGACGGCGGGCGCCGACGTGCCGATCCGAGCCTGACCTCGTATTTCCCGGCGACCGCCGCCGCAGCTCGCCTCCTCCGATGAGAAAGGTGCGGGGCCAGCGGCGGCGGGCGCGGCGCTCGGGCCGCTGGACCACCACCCGGCCAGGAGGAGAGTGCTGGTCCAGCCGATCCAGGCACGGATGGCGGCGATCGCCTCGGGCAGGCCGCTTCGCCGCCGGTGGCCCGGCTCTCGGCGGGCGCCTGGCGCTCGGGCCGGGACTTGCCGGTCAGGACTCCCTGCGCCGGCGGTGAGAAGGCGATCTGGCCGAGGCCAGGCGGTCGCTCGCGGGCACGACCTCCTTCTCGATGACGCGCCACAGCATGGAGTACTGCGCCTGGTTGGAGATCAGCGGGACCCTCAGCTCGGCCGCGAGGGCCGCCGGGGCCTCGATCTGGCCGGCCCGCCACTCCGAGACGCCGAGGTAGAGGACCTTGCCCTGCCGTACCAGGTCCGCGAAGGCGGTCATGGTCTCCTCCAGCGGCGTGTCCTCGTCGAACCGGTGGGCCTGGGAGAGGTCGGCGTAGTCCGTGCGGAGGTTGCGCAGCGAGGCGTGGCAGCTCTCGAGGATGTGCTTGCGGGACACGCCCTCGCCGTTGGGGCCGGGGCCGGTCGGCAGGCACACCTTGGTGGAGATCTCGACGGACTCGCGGCGCACACCGGCCAGCGCCTCGCCGAGCACCCTCTCGGCCGCGCCGTAGCCGGGGGCGCCCGTCCACGTCGGCGGTGTCGAAGCCGGTGATGCCCGCGTCGAGCGCCGCGAGCCGTACGCGGTCAGGGTTCGCGCGGCGGGGCGGGCGGGGGCGCGTGCAGGATGGCGTCCAGGAGGCCGGGGAACCGGCGTTCCAGTTCCTCGCGGCGCAGGCGGCTCGGCCGCGAGGTGCCGTCCAGGCGGGTGGAGACCAGGCCGGCCCGCCGCAGGATGTGCACGTGGTGCGATACCGTCGAGACCTTCACCGGCACGTCGAGCGCCGAGCAGGTGGACTCCCCCACGGCGTCGAGGGCCCGCACGATCTGCAGCCGCACCGGATCGGCCAGGGCCTGCAGGACGGTCCCGACGTCGATGGCGTCCAGGTCGGGCTGCGGCAGCCACGTCTCCTGCGAACCGGTCATCTCAGCCCTCTTCTCCGATACACGTCCGCTCTTACGATACTCGTCGGACTACTATTACGATTAATGTCGTAACTTCCGAAGAGTGTCGGAGGAGTGGAATGACCTCTCTCACGACCGCCCCGGAGCGGCCGGCGATCCGCTGGCGCCCGCACGCGGCGCTGTTGTCGTTCGGGGTGTTCGCCGTCGGGACAGACGGCTTCGTCATCGCCGGCCTGCTCCCCGCCATCGCCGGGTCGCTGCACGTCAGCGTGGCCGCCGCCGGCCAGCTCGTCACGGTCTTCGCCATCAGCTACGCCGTGCTCGCCCCGGTGCTGGCCGCGCTGACCGCCTCCTGGTCCCGCCGGGCCGTGCTCGTCACCGCGCTCGCCGTCTTCACGATAGGCAACGCGGTGACCGCGCTCGCGCCCGGATACGGGCTGGTCCTGGCCTCGCGCGCCCTCGCCGCGGCCGGCGCCGCCCTGTTCACCGCCACCGCCACCGCCACCGCCGCGATGCTCGCCGGGGAGCGCGAGCGCGGGCGGGCCATCGCGATCGTCATGCTCGGCTCGACCACCTCGCTCGTGTTCGGCGCGCCGCTGGGCACCCTCGTCGGCGGGAACCTGGACTGGCGGGCGACCATGTGGCTCGTGAGCGGCCTGGGCCTGCTGGCCGTGCCGGGGATCGCCCTGTGGCTGCCCGCGCGCGGCCGCGGCGTGTCCCCGGGCGTGCGCGGCTACCTCGCCCCGCTGCGGAACCCGCGGGTCGTCGGGCTGCTGGTCACCACGGTCGTGGCCTTCGTCGGCATCTACATGCCCTACACCTACATCAGCGAGATCTTCGCCCCGGCGATCGGCCACGGCCCGGACGCCCTGGCGATGCTGCTGCTGACGTTCGGGATCGCGGGCACCCTGGGCAACATCACCGCGGGCCACCAGGCGGACCGCCGGGGCGCGCGGCGGGTCGTCATCGCCGTGACGCTGGCCCTGGGCGTGGTGTTCGCCCTGACGCCCCTGGCCACCGGCACGATCCCGGCGGCGCTCGTGGCCGTCGTGCTGTCCGGCTTCTTCTCCTTCGGCGTCACCACCCCGCAGCAGCACCGGATCATCGCGCTCACTCCGAGCGGCCAGTCGCTGGTCACCTCGCTCTACCAGTCAGCGGTGTACCTGGCGGTGTCGCTGTCGGGCGCGGCCGGCGCGCTCGGCCTGCAGGCCTTCGGCTCGCAGGCCCTGCCCCTGCTCGCCGCGGTCCTCGTCTTCGCCGCCGCCGTCCTCACCGTGCTCCTGGACCGGACGCGTCCCGGCGAGGGCCCCGCCGAAGCCGCCTGACCCGGACCCGCCCCCCTCGGCCGCAGCCGTACGGCTAAACGCCCGCCGCCCCACGGCCGAGGGGGCGGCGGCCGTACGGCGGCGCGGGGGGCGGCAGCCGTACGGCGGCGCGGGGGGCGGGCGGCGCGCCGGAGGGCTCGACCGCGCCGGGCGGGGCGACGAGCGGCATTCGGACAACGGAGGGCGGTATCCGGACAACGGAGGGACGAAACGATCTTGCGGTTGTAGTCTTCCCCGCGGCTTCCGCCGACCACCGGGCGCCGTGCCATCCCGGTGTGGCGCCGACATCCCCCGAGAGACGAAGATGAGGAAAACCCCCGTGATCCGACCCTTCAGGGCCCTGTCAGCCGCAGCGGCCGTCCTGGCCGCCTGCCTCGCCGTGCAGCCGGCCGCCGCGGACGAGACCGGCGTCCAGAGACCCGTCGCCTCAGACGGCACCGGGACCGAGAGACCCGCCGCCGCGGACGAGTCCGGGACTCCGGGACCCGTCGTCGTGCGGCCGGTCTCGGGCCTGAGCCCGCTGCCCGCCGGGTGCGGGCTTCCCCCCGCCGACGGCTACACCCTCAATCCGAACACCGAGGTCCTGCCCATGCTGGCGCGTGACCCGAGGCGGCCGCAGCGCCTGGTCACGGTGTTCCAGCAGGACCGCTGGAACCGGTACGGCAGCAACGGCGCGGTCGCCGCCGTGTCGGACGACTACGGCCTGACCTGGCGGCGGTCCGAGAACCTGCCCGCCTTCTCCCGGTGCAACGGAGGCACGGCCGCCAACGGCGGGGACTACGACGTCACGACGGACCACTGGGTCACGGTCACGCCGTCGGGCGCGGCGGTGGCCGCGTCGCTGTCGATGTCCCGCGCCGGCGACGTGACGGCCATCCTGGTCGCCCGCTCCGGCGACGGCGGCCGGACCTGGGACGCGCCGGTCACCCTGAAGCGGGACGACAACCCGCGCTTCTTCAACGACCGCCCGTCGGTGACCGCGGACCCGTACCGTCCCGGCGTGGTCTACGCGGTCTGGGACCGCGTGGACGACCAGTCCACCAGCACCACGCCGAACTGGGTGCAGCCGATCTACCTGGCCAAGTCCACCGACGACGGGCGCACCTGGACCACGAGCAAGGTCTACGACGTGCCCGCGAACAGCGGCGTCATCGGCACGCAGCTCGTGCCGCTCCCCGACGGGACGCTGCTGATCGGCATGCACCACGAGACGGTCACCGACGGCGCCACCCAGGTCATCCGCTCCACCGACGGCGGCAAGACCTGGTCGGCCCCCACGCTGAACGTCCCGGCCCCGCTCGCGGTGGGCCCCCGCATCCCCGACCCGGACGGCTCCGGCGACCCGATCCGCAACGCCGCCCTCCCGCTGCTGGCCGCCCAGCCGGGCACGAAGACGGTCAGCGCCGTCTGGCAGAGCCAGGACGCCGACGGCACCTTCCACGTGGCCTACTCGCGCTCCGCCGACGGCGGGAAGACCTGGTCCTCCCCCATCCGCGTGGACAAGACCCCGACCGGCTCGGCCGCCGTGCCGGTCGTCGCCGCGTCGCGCACGGGCACCGTGGCGATCACCTACTACGACTTCCGCGCCAACACCCCCGACCCCGCCACCCTGCCCACCGACCTGTGGGCCGTCACCTGCTCGAGCCGCTGCACCGACCCGGGGGCGTGGCGTGAGCGCCACATCGAGGGGCCGTTCGACTCCCGCCGGTTCCCCGCGACCAGCGTGGGGCGCCTGATCGGCGACTACACCGGCCTGGTCTCCGTCGGCGCCGCCTTCACCGCGGTGTACGGCGTGACCACCGGCGACCCCGCCAACCCGGTCGACCTCCACAGCGCCGTCTTCCCCGGCTGACCCCCGGCACCCCGCCGCGGTGGGCCCCCGCCCACCGCGGCCCGCCCCGGAGCCCCATCGCGGGGGCCGGAGAGCCCACCGCGACCCGAGGCCCACCCCCGCCCCGCCGTACCGCTGAACCAACCGCGCCGACGACAGCATCGTGTTCGCGTGCACCCGCGCCTCGGGACGACCTGCTCGTCGTCCTCGCCGCCCGCACCCCCTGACAGGATCGTCTCCCGAACCGCCGGTCGAACGGCCCGCGGACACGCTCGATCACGCGCCCGCGCGGCGACCGCCGAACGGATCTCCGCTGCCGGCGCCTCTGACCGCCTGCGCTCTGGTCGATCGGCCGCTCTCGGTCAGCGCATCGCTCGCCCGCTGCGGCCCCCGCCCCGGCTTCGCTCCTCGGCGAGATCGTCCTCGATGCCCCTCGCCGGCCGCTGAAGGACCCTCGTGATCGACAACCGGTCCAGGCCGCGTGGACCAATACTCCGCCCGCCATCGTCAAGACCGCCTGGGCCTGGACTATCTGGCGCTCGCCGCCGCCCGGCGGGCTGAGCGAGGCGTGTTTCCACGCGGGTGGTCGTGGAGGGCGATCGGTGGCGGGGTTCGGTGGCGCCTTCGCTGGCTCTTGCTTAAGCGGACTGCGGTCCATATAGTCGGATCGTCACTAACCGGACCGTAGTCCGAAAAGGATGGATCATGAGTGGTCTTCTTTACATCTCGGCTTCCCCTCGGGGGGCGGAGTCGATCTCGGGGGGCATCGCCGAGACGTTCATCGAGGAGTACCGGGCCACGCACCCGGGACGGGAGGTCGAGCGGTTCGACCTGTGGGACGGCACGCTGCCCGAGTTCGGGCCCGCCGCCGCGGCCGCGAAGATGACCGTGTTCGGCGGGGGCACGCCCGAGGGTGAGCAGGCCGAGGCGTGGGACGCCGCCCTCCGGACGTTCGAGCGCTTCGACTCCTTCGACCGCTACCTGTTCGGCGTGCCCATGTGGAACGCGGGCGTGCCGTACAAGCTCAAGCAGTTCATCGACGTCGTCAGCCAGCCGGCGAAGATCTTCGAGGTGCACCCGGAGACGGGTTACCGCTCCCTGCTCACGGGCAAGCGGGCCGCCGTGATCTACACCAGCGCGGTGTGGGGAGCCGGCCTCGGCCCGGAGTTCGGCAGCGACTTCCAGTCCACGTTCTTCAACGACTGGCTGCGCTGGACGGGCATCCAGGACATCCAGGAGATCCGCCACCACCCCACCCTGACCGGCTCCTACGACCTCGAACGCAAGCGCGCCGACGAACGCGCCCGCGAGATCGCCCGGACCTTCTAGCCCCGGCCGAAGGAGCGCCGCCCCCGGCCGGGCGGGCGGAGACCGGCGCGGACCGCCGGGACACCCCCGGACGGTCGGGGCGCGTCAGGCCGGCCGGGGGCGGGGAGGGGCGCCGGCCGCGGGACCGTTCCCGGCTCGCGGTCACTCCGTCGCCGCCGCCGTCAGGATGGGTACGGCCGCCGCGCGGCGGGTGGGCAGGGCCGAGGTCGCCAGGGTGGCGGCCGCCGCGGCGGCGGCGATGGCCGGGAAGAGCCACCAGGGCGGGGCCGGGCGCAGGTAGGAGCTGCCGGTCGTCACGTGCAGCAGTGTGAGGGCGCCCAGCGCGATCACGAGGCCGAGGGCCGTGCCCAGGGTGACGACGGTGGCGGCCTCCCAGCGGACGATCGCGCGGATCTGCCGCCCCGTCGCGCCCACGGCAGCCAGCAGGCCGAACTCGCGGGTGCGCTCGGCGACGCTCATCGACACCGTGGTCGCCATCCCGAACAGCGCCAGCAGCAGCGCCAGGCCGGCGAAGCCGTGCGTCGCCCGCAGGGCCCGGGTGAGGGGCCGGGACGCCGCCTCGACGTACGCGTCACGCCCGAGGACCCGCACACCTGGGATCCCGGCCACGGCGCGGGCCAGGGCCTCCCGCGAGCCGCCGCGCACGAGGACGGCCTGGGTGGCGGCGTTCGCGTCGAGCCGGTCCATCGTCGCCTGGGCCACCAGCGCCTGGTCGGCGAACAGGTGGGAGGGGTCGTGGTACGCGCCCGTCACGGTGAGCGCGACCCGGCCCCGCGCTGCGCGTACGACGATGTCCTGGCCGCTCCGCAGGCCGAGCCGCTCCAGGACGGCCGACGACAGCGCGATCTCCCCGGGGCGCGGCGCGGGGGGCCGCCCGCCCAGCCGGAGCACGTCGCGCGGGCCGTCCTGCCCGGCGGCGCTGACCAGGAGCGGCTCCGCCCCCGGCACCGGAGACGACACCGGCGTGACCTGGGTCCGCGTCAGGGCGACGGCCCGGGACACCCCCGGCGCCCCCGCCACCGCCGCCGCGACGTCCCGGGGCAGCGGCGCGGGCGCGCCCTCGGCGGTCCTGGCGGTCGAGGCGATCGCGTGCTCGGCCGCCATCACCTGCCGGCCCGCCTCCCGGAAGCGGTCCTGCGCCGACAGCGTGACCAGCGCCACGGAGGCGACCAGCGCGACGCCGAGCATCACCGACGAGGCGGCCGAGGAGACCCGGCGCGGGCTGCGCGTGATGGTGGCGCGCGCCAGCCGCGCGGTCTCCCCGCCGGCGAGTGCCCCGAGGCGGCCCACCAGCCCGCCCAGCGGGCCGACGAAGTACGGCGTGAGCATGGCGAGCCCGGTCACGGCGAGCATCGCCCCGAAGACGATCATCAGTCCGACCACGAACGTGCGGTCGGGGCCGGGCGGCTCCTCGGCCCGGACCGCCACGGCCACTCCGAACAGGAGGATCGCCCCGGCGGAGAGGGCCGCCGCGGACAGCAGCCGCGGCCAGGACCGTTCCCGGGACTCGGCGGCCGTGCCGCGCAGCGCCTGGACGGGCGGGACGGCCGCCGCGCGGCGGGCGGCGCGCCACGCGGCGGCCTGGGTGACCAGGATCCCGGCCGCGGCCGGGACGGTCAGCGCGGCCCAGCCGGTCTGGGGGGCGGCGGCGGAGACGTCGAAGCCGTCCCGGGCGAACAGCCGGACGATCAGCTCGGCCAGCGGGAATCCGGCGGCGAGGCCGCCCGCCGAGGCGACGGCGCCCACCGCCAGAGCCTCCAGCCGGATGAGCCGGCCGATCTGCCGCGGTGTGGCGCCGATCGCGCCGAGGAGCGCGAGCCTGCGGGTGCGCTGCCGGACGAGGGCCCCGAAGGTGTTGGCCACCACGAACAGCCCGACGAAGATCGCCACGGAGGCGAGCATGCCGACGACCCCGGCGATCGAGGCGCCCTCGCCCGAGGCGGCCGCGGCCTGCGCCAGCCGTACGGACCCGGCGGTGCGCACCGTGGCCGCGCCGCCGAGCTCACGGGCCAGCTCACCGCGCAGCCGTTCGGCGGGCACTCCCGGGGCGGCCTTCACCCAGACGCCCTGCCAGCTTCCGGCGGGCAGCGCCGCGGCACGCCGTACGGCCTCGGGCGGGGCCAGCACCAGGTCGCCGGCGGCCACCGCGTCGCGGCCCTGGACGGTGACGATCCCGGTGATCCGCACCCGGTGCGCCCGATGCGGCAGCGTCAGCGTCATGGCGTCGCCGACGCTCAGCTCCCCGGCGCGCGACAGGTGCCGGACGACCGCCACCTCGCCGTCGGCGGAGGGGGCGCGTCCCGCCTCCAGCCGGTAGGGGTTGAGCCGCGGATCCGGCACCCAGGGACGCAGCAGTGTGCGGCCCTCGGCCGCCGCCATGATCCCCCGCCCGTCGGTCCGGGAGGCGGTCACCGCGACCTCGGCGTCCCCTGCGGCGGCCGCCACCGAGGGCAGGGCGGTGATCCGGTCGAGCCGGATCCGGCCGTCGGGCGGCGCGAAGGGGTCGCCCGGGTCGGCCGTCCCGCCCCGCACGAGCACGTCCGCGCGGAAGTACTCGCTCGCGTCACTGCCGGCCACGGCCTCCTGCGCGCGCAGCGCGAACTGCAGCGAGGCCGCGATGAGCGCGATCGACCCCAGCGCCGCCAGCAGCGTGGCGGTCAGCCGCACCCACCCCTCGGCGAAGGTCCGGCGCGCGATGAGCCACAACGGGTTCCCCACGGCGTCAGCCCTCGATCTCGCGCATGCGCGCGTGCACGGCGTCGATGGCGGGCTCCGCCAGTTCGTCCACGATCGCCCCGTCGGCCAGGAACAGCACCCGGTCGGCGTGCGCGGCGGCCACCGGGTCGTGCGTGACCATGACCACCGTCTGCCGGTGCGTGTCGACGGCCGCGCGCAGGAAGCCCAGCACCTCCGCGCCGGAACGGGAGTCCAGGTTCCCGGTCGGCTCGTCGGCGAACAGCACCTCCGGCCTGGTGAGCAGCGCCCGCGCGACCGCCACGCGCTGCTGCTGGCCGCCGGACATCTCCGCGGGGCGGTGGCCCAGCCGGGCGCGCAGCCCCAGCGCGTCCACGACGGTGTCGAACCAGGCCGGATCCACGCGGCGTCCCGCGAGCCGGGCGGTGAGCCGGATGTTCTCCTCGGCCGTCAGCACCGGCAGGAGGTTGAACGACTGGAAGACGAAGCCCAGCCGGTCGCGGCGCAGCTCGGCGAGCCGCGTGCGCGACAGGCCGGTGATGTCGATCCCGCCGACGACGACGCTGCCGGACGTCACGGCGTCCAGGCCCGCAAGGCAGTGCAGGAAGGTCGACTTCCCCGACCCCGAAGGCCCCATGATCGCGGTGAACTCGCCCCGGACGAACGCCGCCGACACCCCGCGCAGCGCCGTCACCGCGCCGTCGCCGGACCCGTGGGTCTTGACCACGTCCGCCGCGACCATGACCTGGCCGGTGGCGCGCGCGCCGGCGGGAGCCCCGATCATCGGCGCCCTCCCGCGATCCCGGCGGACGCCCGCCGCGGGCGGCTCGGCGAGGGACGGCGCGCCGGAAGGTCCCGCCCGGCCGCCGATGCCGGGTACGGCACGGCGCGGCGGCGGGGGACGCCGTACGGGGGGCGAGGGGGGCGCGGAGCGGGGTCGCGCGGCGGCGTGCCGGTCTCCGCGAGGGGGGTCACGGCGGTGACCCCGGGTGCGCGCCGGCGGGTCGGCTCGGGCATGGGCGTCTCCTGATCGCTCAAGTCTTCCGTGAGATAATCTCATGTGAGACTACCTCACGTGGCACTAGAGTGGACGCATGCTCGACGACCTGCTCGAACGCTTCCTGTCCGGAGACGGCGGCCCGGCCGCCGATCACGTGGGGCTCGGCATGCTGCTGGCCGAGGCCCACAACCGGAGCCGGGAGCGGCTGAACCTGGCGCTGCGCCCGCTGGGCGTCGACGTCCGCGGGCTCGCCGTGCTGCTGGCGCTGCCGATGTACGGCCCGGTGAGCCAGCGGGACCTGATCGGCCACCTCGGCATCGACAAGTCCACGATGGTCCGGGTCATCGACGAACTGGAGAAGGCCGGGCTCGTCTCCCGGGAACGGGACCCCCAGGACCGCCGCGCGCACGCGATCGTCCTGACGCCGCACGGCGAGCAGACCCTGTCCGAGGCCAGACGAGTCACCGACCGGGTCGGCGGGGACCTCTTCGGCGGGCTCACGGAATCCGACCGCCACCGCCTGACGGCCCTGCTCCGCGCCATCGCCGCCCGGGCCGCGCGGACCCCGCCCGGCCCCCCGTGATCCCGGGAGCGGGCGCCCCGGCCGCGGGGGGCGTTTCCGTGATGACGTGAATCCTTTTCGGGGGTGGGGGGCTCTTATGGGGTGATCGTGTCGCTGGGAGGGATCGGGGTGGGTGGCGTGGAGGTGCCGGGGCGGCGGGGGTGGGTCGGCGCGGCGGTGATCGAGGCGGCCCAGGCCGGGGATCGGGAGTCGATCGCGGCGGTGGTGGAGGGGGCGCATTCGCACGTGCGGCGCTTCGCGGAGCATCTGTGCTCGTCGCCGCAGGACGCCGAGGACGCGGCGCAGGAGGCGCTGATCATCCTCTATCGGAAGATCGGGACGCTGCGCGCCACCGCGGCGCTGGCGTCGTGGATGTTCCGGATCGTCCGGAACGAGTGCCTGCGCCGGGCCCGGCTGCTGGTCGACCGGCATGACGAGATCGGGGGCGGGCCCGCGTCCTCGGCCGAGGAGGAGGTCCTCCGGCGGCTGGAGGCCGAGGTCGTCGCGCAGGCGATCAGGGAGCTGCCGGACGTCCAGCGCAGAGTGCTGATCATGCGGGACGTGCTGGGCCATCCGGGGCGGGTGGTCGCCGAGAGGCTGGGCCTGAGCACCCCCGCGATGAAGTCCCAGCTCCACCGGGCCCGCGCCGCGGTCCGGCACAGCCTGGCCGGCGAGGACCCCGGCCCGGCAGGAAGGGCAACGGGCGGGTCCGGCCCGCGTGACCCCGGGACCGCCGGCGCCTGAGCCGCGCGGCCCGTGTTCCCCTCACTCGAATCGAAGAGGAGTCCCGCCATGCTCGAAATCGGATCGCCCGCGCCCGACGTGGTCCTGGAGGACACGGACGGCCTGGCCGTACGCCTGCCGGAGCCCCAGGGCGCGGTGCTCGTCTACCTCATGCGGTCGGCGTCGTGCCCGGTGTGCGGCAGGCACGTCCGGGACCTCGTCCGGCGCCGGAATGAGTTCGCCGCCGCCGGCGTCCGGGTGCTCGTCGCGGTGCCGGAGGACCGGGACACGGCGGCCGCGTGGAAGGCGGGACGCGGGATCCCGTTCCCCGTCCTCGCGGGCGGCGCCGCGCACGAGGTGATGGGGCTGGGCAGGAAGGCTTTCGGCTCGCTGCGGCGGTCGGGCAGCGTCCTCATCGACGCCCGGGGCGTCGTCCGCCACGCCCACGGCGCCACCCTGCCCACCGCCGCCTATGACAGGAAGGGGATCGAGGCCGCCGTCCGGTCCCTCGGCGGCCCCGGGTGATCCGGGCGGCTCTCCGGGGGTGATCGGGGACCGGCGCGGGCGGAGGGGCACGGCCGCGCGTGGCCGTACCCCTCCGCCCGGATGGCCGCCCCGGCCGCCCCGGCCGCGCCGATCGCGGCGGTCGCGGCGGTCGCGCCGGTCGCGGCGGCCATGCAAGCCGCCGGGATCTGCCGGGACGGGCCCCGGGCTATCGGAAGGACGGGTCGCGGTAGGTCTCCGCGCCCTCGAACAGGGTCAGGAGCACCTTCGTCTCGCTCGTCCGGGTGACCGGGATCTCGAAGAGGTTCTGGTCGAGCACGACGAGGTCCGCCTTCTTGCCCACCTCGATCGAGCCGCGCTCCCGCTCCGCGAAGATCATGCGGGCGCCGTTGACCGTGTAGCTGGCGATCATGTCGTGCAGGGAGGCGCGCTCCCTCGGCCAGGCCGCCCGGTCCAGGTCCTCCTCGCGGGTCGTGGCGGGATCCAGCCTGGTCATGCCGGCCTCGATGCCGGTGAGCGGGTACATGTCCCGCTCGAACGTGTCGCTTGAGGGGAAGTCGCTCGACGAGACGACCGGGATGCCGGCGTCCAGGTAGCTCTGGAAGCGGTTGAGGTTCTTCAGCTTGTTCTTCGGCACGTCGTCGTACCAGTCCTTGCCGAACCACGGCGGCTGCGGGACCGGGATAGCCCCGAGCCGCTTGAACCGCCGCACGTCCCTCTCCCGCACCCAGTCCGCGTGGGTCACGACGTGCCGGGAGTCCCGCGGGCCGTTCTTCCTGGCGGCGTACTCGAACGCGTCCAGGGCGTTGCCCGACGGATAGAACTCCGGGTTCCCGATCGCGTGGACGTAGACGCGGAACCCCTTCCTGTCGAGGGCGGCGACGGTCTCCTCCAGGACCCGCTGGTCCCACACCAGCCGGCCGGCCCCGACCCCGTCGGAGAAGATCTTCACGGTGTCGATCCGGTACTTCCCGCCCTGGTACCTGGCGCGCAGGGCCACGAGGTCGTCGACCTGCTCGGTGCCCCGGTTCTCGTCGGCCCACAGCCCGAGGTCGAAGCGGACCGTCAGCTCGCCCGCCTCGTCCATCGCCTCGAACGCCTCCAGGAGGCTGGTCGTCGGGTAGTGCACCGGGACGAAGGCCGAGGTGATGCCGTCCGCCGCGGCGGCCTTCTGCCAGGCCGCGATGGTCTGGCGGTACTGGCCGACCGTGAAGTCCGGCTGCGGGAGGGCGTTGATGACCAGGTTCTGCGCCGAGAACTCGTGGACGATCCCGTTGGGCTCGCCGGTCTTCTCGTCCCGTTCGATGACGCCGCCGGGCGGGTCCTGCGTGTCCTTGGTGATCCCGGCGAGTTCGAGGGCCTTGGAGTTCACCAGCAGGCTGTGGTGCCCGTTGGAGATGATCACCACGGGCACGTCGGGCACCACCGCGTCGAGGAGCTCCTTGGGCATCACGCCGGCCGCCTTGGCGTCGCTCGCGGCGCCGTCCCAGCCGACGCCCCGCACCTGCGCGGCCGCCGGGTTCCGCTCGCGGTACGCGCGGAGCGCGGCCTGCCGTTCCCGGACCGTGCCGTAGGGGTTCAGGCTGAGCCAGAACAGGCTCTCGGCCATGAGGTACGCGTGGTTGTGGCCGTCGACGAACCCGGGCAGCGCCATCCTGCCGGCCAGGTCGATCACCCGCGTCCGCGGGCCGGTGTGGGCCGCGACGCCGGAGTCGCCGCCGACGTACGCGATCTCGCCGTTCCTGACCGCGACGGCCTGGGCCCAGGCCTCGCCCCGGCCCATCGTGTAGATCCGGCCGTTGCGCAGGACCAGGTCCGCCGCCCGGGCCGAGGCGGGGGGCGGGGCCCCGGCGCCGCCCGCCGGGGACGGGGACGGGGAGGCGGCGGCGCCGGGGGATGGGCCGAGGACGGCGGCCGAGGAGAACGCGAGCGCCGACACCGCGACGACCGCGCTGAATCGTGTGACCATTGCACGCCTTTCGATTGCCGATGCGGGGGTGAGGGGGGCCTCCGGGCACGTCGCGCCGCCGATCCGGTACGGCGCGCGCGGGAGGGATCGGATCCGGCGGCGCGGACGGGACGCCTAGCTCTGCGGCGACGGCCTCGGCGTGCCGGGCAGCCCGGCGGCGTCCGGGTCCGCGGCAGGCCCGCCCTGGGTGACGTCGGCCAGGTCCACCGTGCGCGTCTCCCGCGCGATCAGCGTGGCCACCAGGGAGACCGCGCCCATGGCGGCGAGGTAGGCGCCGATGGCGTACCCGGTGCCGAACCTCGCGTAGAGGGCGATCGCGATGATGGGAGCCAGCGAGCCGGCGAGCACGGACGCCAGGTTGTACGCCAGCGAGACGCCGGTGTACCGGACCTCCGTGGGGAAGAGCTCGCAGAAGAAGGCGCCGATGACCGAGCTGAACGCGGCGAAGATCAGCAGCCCGCCGGCCACGGCCACGATGATGGCGGCGGTGTTCCTGGTGTCGAGCAGGGCGAAGAAGACGAAGCCCCAGACGATGGTGGCGGCCGAGGCCGCGAGGTAGATGGGCCGCCTGCCCCGGCGGTCGGCCAGGACGGCGAACAGCGGGATGGCGACCACCGCGACGCCCTGGCCGATCATGACCGCCGTGAGCCCGACGGACTTGCCGAGGCCGAGCATCTCGGTGACGTACGTGATCACCAGGAGCGAGAAGATGTAGAAGCCGGCGTTCTCGCCGAAGCGGGTGGCGGCGGCGAGCACGACCGCGCGCCAGTGGTGGCGGATCACCAGGCCGGCGGGCAGCCGCGGCGGCTCACCGGCCCGGGCCGCCTCGGCCCGCTGGAAGAGCGGGGTCTCCGCGACGTACAGCCGCAGCCACAGGCCGATGACCACGAGCAGCGCGGAGAGCGCGAACGCGACGCGCCAGCCCCAGGCCAGGAAGGCGTCCTCGGGCATGGCCGCGCCGAGCACGGCCAGCGCGCCCGCGGCCAGGAGGTTGCCCAGCGGCGGCCCGACGTTGGGCCAGGACGCCCAGAACGCCCGGCGGGTCCGGTCGCCGTGCTCGGACACCAGGAGGACCGCGCCGCCCCACTCGCCGCCCAGGGCGAAGCCCTGGACCAGCCGGAGCAGGACCAAGATGGCGGGCGCGGCCAGGCCGATCGAGGAGTACGGCGGGAGCAGCGCGATGAGGAACGTCGCCGCGCCCATCAGCAGCAGGCTGGCGATGAGGGTGGCGCGGCGTCCCCTGCGGTCGCCGTAGTGGCCGAGGACGGCCGCGCCGATGGGCCGGGCGACGAACCCGACGGCGTAGGTGGCGAACGCCAGCATGGTGCCCACCAGGGGCTCGGCGTCGGGGAAGAAGAGCCGGTTGAACACGAGCGCCGAGGCCGTGCCGTACAGGAAGAAGTCGTACCACTCCATGGCCGTGCCGGCGAGGCTGGAGGCGGCGACGAGGGGCAGGCTGGTGTGGGCCGCGCGCTTGGTAGGTTGGGCTGAGGTATCGGTCATGCCGACCTCCTGCGGTCGAGTCCGAGCGAGCTGAAGGTGACGAGGCTGCGCGGGGGCGCGGGGACCGGTGCCCTCACCCCGGCGGCTGTGGGCGCAGCCGCCGGGGTTTCACGGGCGGGAGAGGGCCGCCGCGCGGGCTAGAAGATCCAGTGGACGGGTTCGTGCCCGCGGGCGACGACGTCGCTGAACTTGCCCGCGAGGTATCCGAGGGGTTCGCCCTCGCGTTCGCAGATGCTGTGCACCTCGCCGATGACGACGAGGTGGTCGCCGGCGGCGAAGTGCCGCTCGACCGCGCATTCCAGGTGGGCGAAGGCGTCGGGGATCACCGGGACGCCGTGCCGTTCGTGGGTCACGTCGAGCCCGGCGAAGTGGTCCTCCCCCGGCCTGGCGAAGCGCAGGGCGATCTGCTCCTGCCGGGCGGAGAGGATGTTGACCGCGAACCGTCCCGATCGGGTGACGGCGTCGGTGCTGCGCGCGCCGATGGTCAGGCACACCAGCAGCAGGGGCGGGCTGAGCGAGACCGAGGTCAGCGAGTTGACGGTCATGCCGTGCGGCGTCCCGTCCAGGCTGGTGGTGACCACGGCGACTCCGGTGGCGAAGCGGCCCATGGCGCGGCGCATGGTCAGGGGGTCGATGGCGTTGTCCGGGCCGGCGAGGTTGACGGAAGGCATGCGGCCTCCAGGGCGGTCAGGCGCGGTAGCGGACTTCGAAGGTCACGACGCCTTCGTCGGTGCGCCAGGGGCCGTGCGGCATCCCGGGCGGGCGGCAGGCGTACATGCCCTTGACGAAGGTCTGGCCGAGGGTGAGGTCGGTGAACGAGCCTTCGAGGATGTAGACCTCCTCCCAGAAGTCGTGCTTCTGCACGCCCATCGGGGTGGAGTCGGCTCCCGGCTCGTAGCGCAGGATGCGGGTGGCGACCCCGGTCTCGGGGTCCGCGGCGAGGATCCGTTCGACGATCTTGGGGTCGCCGCCGGGGCAGACGGTGAAGTCCACGTCGGTGACCGGGAAGAACTCGCGCTCGGGCTTGCTCATCGTGCTCCTCGGGGGTCAGGCGCTGTCGGCGACGTCGTACGCGGCGAGGAAGCCCTCGACGTCGGCCACGGGCCGGTCGAAGCCGTAGTTGCGGAAGGCGTAGCCCTTCACGACGAACGGCGCGCCGGCGTAGAAGAGCTCGTACTGGTGGTGGCGGCCGGCGAACTCGCTGCCGATGGCGTCCCAGGCGAGCTTGAACAGTTTCACGCGCTCCTCGGCGGGCGCGTTCGGGCTGTAGACGTAGCGGTCGATGTCGGCGCGGGTCTTCGGGTTCGTCATGTCGGCGACGCTGGAGGGGACCTGCAGGACGCCGCCGCCGACGAGGTCCCGCAGGATGGCGAGGACGCGGGGGTAGAGCTCGGACTGCAGGCCCATCGCGCCGTAGAGCGCCCGCCCGCCGGGCCGCCACATGCCCTGCTCGTCCGGGGCCGCGGTGTACTCGGCGGCCAGCACCGCCGACTCGACGAGGGAGACCAGGCTCGCCATCTCGCCGAGCCGCTCCACCACGCCCGGGAACTTGTCCACGCCGTTCACCGCGGCGACCTTCCTGGCCAGCCCGGCCAGGAACTGCAGCTTGACCGAGAACCGGATCTGCGCCTGCCAGTTCCCCAGCGCGTGGGCGCCGGTGTCGAAGAACTGCCTGCGCAGCCCGGCGACGTCCCGGTAGACGAACACCCGCTCCCACGGGACGAACACGTCGTCGAACACCACCAGGGCGTCGGTCTCGTCGAACCGCGTGGTCAGCGGATAGTCGTAGCGGCTGGTCGCCGCGGGGGCGTAGGGGCGGCGGCAGTACAGCTTGAGCCCCTCGGCCGCCACCGGCACGGCGAAGCTGATCGCGAAGTCGGTGTCCTCGGGCGTCAGCGGCTTGATGCAGGACACGAGGATCTCGTCGGCGACCGCGCCGCCGGTGGCCAGCATCTGCGCGCCCCGCACGACGATGCCGTCCGGCCGTTCCGCGGCCACGCCGACCTGGACCAGCTCCCCGTCCCAGGCGTGGGCGGTGGTGGCCCGCGACACCTGCGGCGGGATGATCGCGTACGACAGGTAGAGGTTCTCCTCGGCGACCCGCCTCTGGTAGGCCACGACGTTGGCGGCCAGGTCATGGTCCCCGGCCGCGAAGGCCTCCGGGTGCGCGGCGAACGCGGCCAGGAACGCCCCGACGTGGTCGGGGCTGCGGCCCACCCAGCCGTGCGTGTGCCGCGCCCACGTGGTGACCGCCTCGCGGAACGCCGTCAGGTCCTCCCGGCTGCGCGGGGCGGTGAACAGGCGGTTCACGGTCGCGCCGGTGCCCGGGTCGGTACGGCTCAAGCCGGAGGCCGGGTCGGCCGCGATGTCGAACAACTCGGCGACCGTGCGCGCGATGGGCGCGAACGCCGGATGGTGGGCCACGTCCCCCACGCTTTCGCCGTCGACGTAGACGCGGCGGCCGTCCTTCAAGGAGGTCAGGTAGTCGGATCCGGTTCGCATCACACACTCCTCCGCTTGATCTCATAGGCGTGGGTCAGGTCTTCTCCCCCGGGCAGTTCCAGGCGGACCCGCCAGTGGCTCCCGTGCGCGAAGGTCCCGCCGAGGAGCGGCAGCGTCCCGCAGAACAGGACGAGGTCCCGCGGCACGGCGCCGATCACCGCGGTCATCCGTTCCAGCAGCTCGGCGGGGTGCCGCAGCGCGGACACGCTCCCCCGCTGGTACGGCTCCCCGTCCACGGCGCAGTCGGCGGTCAGCGCGTCCCAGTCCAGCGAGGACGGGCCGGCCGCCAGCTCGACGACGGTGCCCCCGATCGGCTTGGGGCAGGCCGCCTTCGACTCGGCGACGCCGGTGCGCTCCAGCTCGCGGTCGGTGTGGTCGGATCCCACCCCGAGGAAGTACCGCCCTCCCGCCCGGATCAGCACCGGCTCGACCTCCCCCGAGGTGGCCGCGCCGCCGACCTCGACCACCGGGTCGGTGGTCAGCAGGGCCACGTCGAGGTCGTAGAAGGTCGGCACGCTCGGCGGGCGCGGCACCCCGATCGCCTCCAGCTCGGCGATGTGGGCCTCGACGGCCGCCTGGTCGCGCCCGGTGTAGCCCGCGACGATCAGCTTGTCCGGGACGATCGCCAGTCGTTCGCCGGAACCGGCGACCTCCACGGTCACCCGGGTCGGACGGTCGGTCGTCATCTCCCCACCTCTCGGCTTCCCCCGGCGTACGGCCACCGGCGGTCGGCCAGCACCGGGAACTCGGCGCGCACCTTCGCGACCACGGCCGGGTCGATCTCGCAGAACGTGACTCCCTCGTCGTCGCCCGCCTCGGCGAGGACGGTCCCCCACGGGTCGACGACGCGGCTGTGCCCGCCGAGCACGACCCCGCCGTCCTGGACCCCGACGGCGTTGCAGGCGATCAGCAGCACCTGCTCCTCCACCGCGCGGCAGGAGGTGAACAGGCGCCAGTGCTCGCGCCGCGCCGCGGGCCAGGCCGCCGGCACCACCACCGTCCGCGCGCCCCGGTCCACCAGGTCCCGCCACAGTTCGGGGAACCGCAGGTCGTAGCAGGTGGTGGCGCCCAGGGGCCCGAACGGCGTCTCGCGCACCTCGAGCGCGTCACCGGGCGTGAGCAGCTCGGCCTCCCGCGAGGCGTACCCGAACACGTGCACCTTGCGGTACGTGTGCGCGATCCGGCCGTCGGGCGCGACCAGCACGGCGGTGTTGAACAGGCGGCCCGCGCCGTCCCGCTCCACGATGCTCCCCGCGTGGACGTGCGCGCCCAGGTCCCTGGCCCAGCCGCGGGCGGCCGCCACCGTCGGGCCCTCCAGCGGCTCGGCCCGCTCGGCGTAGCGGTCGAAGGCGAAGTAACCCGCCGCCCACAGCTCCGGCAGCACCACCAGGTCGGCGCCCCGGGCCCCGGCCACCATCGCGGCGACCCGTTCCCGGCGCTCGGCCGGAGCCTCCTCGGGCGGGCTGGCCACCTGCACCAGCGCGACCCTCATGACGGGCTCACCACCGGGTGCTCCCGGGCGCTCCAGCCGACCACGTCGGGGAGGTGCAGGGCGGCCTTGGTGCTGGCCAGGTGGGCGTGCACCGCCGCGCCGGCCGCGTCGGCCTCCCCGGTCCTGAGCGCGGCCACGATCGCGGCGTGCTCGCCGAGCACCGCGCGGGCGCGGTCCCGCTCGCTCGCCACCGCGTGCAGGCCCATCCGGACCTGCCGGTCGCGCAGCGACTCGTAGAACTCGGCGAGCACCGGGTTGCCCGCCCGGCGCACGATCGCCCGGTGGAACGCCCGGTCCAGCTCGATGAACGTCACCGCGTCGCCGATCACCCCCTCCTGTTCCGCCAGCAGCGCCTCCAGCTCGCCGATCAGGCCCTCGCCCGCGGGTGTCACCTGCCGGACGCACCAGTCCTCGACGAGTTCGCGCGCCTGCATCACGGCGCGGACCTCCTCGTCGGTGATCGGCGGCACGAAGACGCCCTTCTTCGGCACGATCTGCAAAAAGCCCTCGGCCTCCAGCCGCAGCAGCGCCTCACGCACCGGGGTGCGGGACGTGCCGGTCTCCCTGGCCACCTCCGCCTCGCTCAAGAACCTGCCCTCATGCCGCGGCGACCGCGCGATGTGCTCCTTGAGCCACCGGTACGCCGCGTCCTGGGCAGAGCCTCCACCGTCTCGTAGACCGCTCATAGGCAGCTTGTATACATGACGCCGACAAGCCGGACAAGAGGGTCCGCGCCGCCTCTTCCCCGCGTCCGGCCCGCGCCGGGCCGCTCGCCCGGCTTCCCGGCGACCGCCCCGGGCCGCGTTCCCGTCCGTCCCGCGCCGACGCCTGGGCGCGAGCCGTACGGCGGGGCGGGCGCGGCGGGGACCTGGGCGTTCAGCGGGCCGCTTCGGGCTCCGCCGGGGCGGCGGCGTCCCGGGGCGGCGGTTCGCCGAGCAGGGCGCGGAAGCCGGTGAGCAGGGCCCGCAGCCCGAGCTCGAAGGCGCGCTCGGCGCGGCCGCCGCCGGCGGAGCCCTGGTCCAGGACGGCGCTGAGGCGGGGCGCGGCCTCGCGGTCCACGCCGGAAAGCATCACGCTGGGCGCGACCAGGTCGAGGGCGGACCCCAGGACGAAGCTCTCCAGCGCGGTGACGAGCGGCAGCACGTGCTCCCCGGCGAACCCGGCGTCCAGGAGGAGGCCCGCGACCCGTTCGTACATGGCGTGCATGAAGGGCTCGGCGAGCGGGGCGACGGCGAGCAGGGGCACGGCCCCCGGATGCGCGGCGAAGGCGTCCCGGTAGGACCTGGCCCAGTCCTCCAGCGCCCTGTCCCAGGGCTGGGACGGGTCCGGGCTGAGGTCGGAGGTGAGGATCAGCTCCTCGCGCATCAGGGCGATGATCTCGTCGCGCCCGGTGACGTGGTAGTAGAGCGCCGAGGGGGCGACCCCCAGGCTCCTGGCCAGGGCGGGGATGCTGAGAGCGCCCTGCTCGTCGGCGAGCTTGAGGGCGGCGGCGCCGATCCGCCGCCGGTCCAGCAGGGGCGTGCGCGGTCGTCCCACCGATGCTCCTCGCGTCCTGCGCCGGTCCCCGGCGTCACCCAGACTTTACCGAAAACCATTCAGTAAAAGGTCTTCCCAGACGGCCCGGCCGCGCTTACATTTCTCCGCAACTGAAGGGCTTTCAGTTGGGCTCGCGGAGGGCGGCTCCTGCCCGGGGCGTCCCCCACACTCCGTTCACCCCCACACCGCGGAGACCCCCATGACCGAACCTCTCGTCCCCGCCACCCCCCGGCGGCAGGCGCGGCCCGCCGGATCGGCGCCCGGCCCCAGGCTGCGGCGCGGCACCCTCGGAGTCGCCGACATCGTCTTCTTCGTGGTGGCCGCCGCCGCCCCCCTGACGGTGATGGCCGGGGTCGCACCCCTGGCCATCCTCTTCGGCGGGATCGGCGCCCCGGTCGCCTACCTGGCCGTCGGGGTGGTGCTCTGCCTGTTCGCGGTCGGCTTCACCGCGATGACGCCGTACATCCGCAACGCCGGGGCCTTCTACTCCTACATCGCCCGGGGGATGGGACGGCCGGCGGGCCTCGGGGCTGCGCTGCTCGCGCTGTTCTCCTACAACGCGCTGCAGATCGGCATGTTCGGGGCCTTCGGCTTCTTCTCGGCCACGACCGTCAGCGAGCTGCTCGGCGTCGACCTGCCCTGGCCGGTGTACGCCTTCGCCGGGATCGTCCTCGTCTGGTTCCTCGGCTACCGCTCGATCAACCTCGGCGCCAGGGTGCTGGCCGCCCTGCTCGTCGCGGAGACCGCGATCCTGCTGCTGCTGGCCGTCGCGGTCCTTTCGGCGGGCGGCGCGGACGGGCTCCGCCTGGACTCCTTCTCCCCCGGGAACGTCTTCACCTCCGACATGAACGGCCCCCTGGGCCTCGCCGTCGCCGCCTTCATCGGCTTCGAGGCCACCGCCATCTACCGCGAGGAGGCCCGCCACCCCGACCGCGCCGTGCCCCGGGCCACCTACGTCGCGGTCGGCTTCCTCGGCCTGTTCTACGCCTTCATCACCTGGATCATCGTGCAGGCGTTCGGCAGCGGCCAGGCCGTCGCCGTCGCGCGAAGCGGCCCGTCGGAGATGTTCTTCACCGCCATGACCCGGTACGTCGGGGACTGGGCCAGCGACCTGCAGCGCGTCCTCATCGTCACCAGCCTGCTGGCCGCCCTGCTCGCCTTCCACAACACCGTCACCCGCTACGTCTACGCCCTGTCCGCCGAGCACGCCCTCCCCGCCGCGCTCGGCCGGGTCCACCGAAGGCACGGCTCGCCGTGGATCGCCGGGGTCGTCCAGAGCGTCCTCGCCGTCGTGGTCGTGAGCGTGTTCGCCCTGATCGGCACCGACCCCTACACCCAGTTCTTCCTGTGGGTGAACACCCCGGGCGTCGTCGGGGTCCTCGCCCTGCAGGCCGTGGCGGCGTTCGCCGTGCTCCGCTTCTTCCGCCGGGGCGGCGCCGCGCGGGGCGAGGGACGCCTGCGCACCCTGGCCGCGCCCGCCGCCGCCGGGGTCCTGCTCACCGCGGCCACCGCCCTGGTCTGCTGGCGGCTGGACCTGCTCACCGGCGCGGGCCCGGCCGTCAACTGGACGCTGGCCGCCCTCACCCCGGCCGTCTTCGGCACCGGCGTGCTCCTCGCCGCCCGCCTCCGCCGGACCCGCCCCGACGTCTACACCCGCCTCGCCACGACGGACATCGACGCCCCCTGACCTCCGAGATTATTCAGTTCGAAACTGTTCACTGCGATATCTTCCGTCCATGACGGAGACGCGATGGCTCGACGACGAGGAGCAGCGGAGCTGGCGGGCGTTCGGGCTGGCGACCCGGCTGCTGCTCGACCGGCTCGAACGGGATCTGCAGGAGGCGGCCGGGATGCCGCCGACCTACTACGAGCTGCTGGTGCTGCTGTCGGAGGCCCCCGGCAGGACGATGCGCATGAGCGAGCTGGCGCGGTGGACGCACTCCAAGCCGAGCCGGATCTCGCACGCCGTCGGCAAGCTGGAGCAGGCCGGCTGGGTACGGCGTGAGCACCTGGAGTCCGACCGGCGCGGCTGGCTGGCCGTTCTCACCGACGAGGGCCAGGCCGCCCTGCGGGTCGCGGCCCCGGCCCACGTCCAGAGCGTCCGTGCCCACCTCATCGACGTCCTGTCCCCCGAGCAGGTGCGGCAGCTCGGCGACATCGGCGAGACCCTGCTCCGGCACCTCCTGCCCGGCGAGTGACCGGCGAGCGGCCCTCCCCCGGGTCCTGGTGAGTGCGTACGGCTCGCGGGCGCGCCCGGTCAGTTCAGCGTGCCGGCGAAGACCACGATCTGGTCGATGGCGCCCCTGGGGGTGAGGTGCACCACATCCATCCCGGTCAGCAGGGGGACGCCGTCGCCGCCCTCGAAGCGCCACCCGAAGCGCGCCCACTCCTCGGGCGCGTCCACCCCGGTCGTGCGGGAGAACCGGCAGGGCCCCGCCGGATGCCCCTGGACCACCTCGGTGATGAAGTCCTCGACGGCCTGCCGCCCGACCCGGCGTCCCAGCGGCCCCCAGAAGACCACGTCGGCCGTCAGCGAGCGCCGCAGCAGCGCCGTGCGCGCCCCGGCCTCCCGCGTGTTGATCGCCTCGATGAACACGTCGATGACACTGGAACCGTCCACCATGGCGCACCCTCCCGCCCCGAGCCACCCCGGCGGGTCGTCCGCCCGCCGACCCGATCATATTTCCGCCCGACCGCCCCTCCCCGCCACGCGGGCCCCGCTCCGCCGGGGGACGGCGGAGCGGGCCGGGGGTCAGGGGGTGGGGGTGGCGCGGTCCGCCTGGGGGGCGGGGGTGCGGGGCTGTTCCACGATCACGTCGGACATGATGTCGAAGACCAGGGCGAGGACGCCGCCGACGGCCGCGACGGCGACGCCGGCGGCCACGAGGATCCAGTTGGGGCCGAGGGTGAGGGCGATCCCGGCCAGGGTGAAGCCCACCAGGATCGCGGTCACCGCGGCCCAGGAGCCGGGGCGTCCGGTGTGGCTGCTGCTCATGTGCGGTCTCCTTCCGCCGGGGAGGCCCCGGCCGCTCGCGCCGCCGCGATCACGCGGGTCAGCGCCCGGTGCAGGTCCTGGAGCTCCTGGAGGGGCAGGCCGAGGCGTTCGACGATCGCCGGGGGGATCTCCTCGGCGCGGGCCCGCAGGTCCCGGCCCGCCGGGGTGAGGCGCACCGCGAGGGCGCGCTCGTCCCTGGCGTCGCGCCTTCGCTCGAGGTAGCCCAGCGCCTCCAGCCGTTTGAGCAGCGGGGACAGGGTGCCGGGGTCGAGCTGGAGCAGGCGGCCGAGCTCCTTGACCGACAGGGGCTCGTTCTCCCACAGCGCCAGCATCACGAGGTACTGCGGGTGGGTGAGCCCCATCGGCTGCAGCAGCGGCCGGTAGAGCCCGATGACGCTGCGCGAGGCGATGGCCAGCGCGAAGCAGACCTGCTGCTCCAGTGAGAGCGGGTTGCCCGGAAGCGGTGTGCCCGACGTCATGCGACCCCCTCCCAGGGCTCGGCGTACACTGTTTTGTGTACCAATGGTTTGCACGCAATATATCGCACCCGATTCTCCCCGTTTCGCCCGGTATCAGGAGCGCCGATGTTCCACCGCAAGCCCCTCGAACAGCGCATCGCCGAGCGTCAGGCCGCACTGCCGCCGCTGAAGGAGGGCAAGCACTTCGAGCACGGGCCGGCCAAGTTCGTCTTCATCGCCGCGGCCCTCGGCGCGACGGTGATCCACGTGATCCTGCTCGTGGTCGTGATGCTCCTCGGCTGAGCCCGCCACCGCCGGGCGCCCCGCCCGGCCTCCCGTAGGCGCCCCCCGTAGGCTCTGGTCGCGCGCGACCCGCCGGCCGCCGCGCCCGTTCCGGACGAGAAATGGAGGAAAGCCGGGTGAAGAGGCCGTGACCTGGTGGAGCGTCATCCGGTTCCTGCACGTGCTGTCCGCCGCGCTGTGGGTCGGCGGGCAGCTCACCGTGTCCCTGGTCGTGCTGCCCCTCGCGCGGCGGATGTTCGACGCCGGGCGGCGGGCCGAGGTGCTGCGCGCGGTCGGCCGCCGCTTCGGGCTGATCACCGCGGCGGTCTTCCTGCCGGTCCAGCTCGTCACCGGCGTGGCCCTCGCCGCGCGCAAGGGCGTCACCTGGGAGTCCCTGGCCGACCCCGGCTACGGCCGGATCCTGCTGGCCAAGCTCCTGCTGTTCTGCGCCGTCATGGCCGCCGCCGCCCTGCACGGGTGGGCGAGCGGCGCCGGCCGCCCCCGCCTGGCCCGCGCCCTGGCCGTCTCCTCCCTCCTCGGCTCCCTCGGCGTCGTCCTCCTGGCCACCGCCCTCCCCGTCACCTGACACGCCCCCGAGCCCGGCCGTCGTCTCCCGGTCCGGCCGTCGTCTCCCGGTCCGGCGGCGGTCCCGTCCGCTCCGCCCGCGGGCGCCGTACGGCCTCAGCCCCTGCGGGCTCCGGGGGTGAAGGCCACGGGCATCTCCTTCAGCCCGTTGATGAAGTTGGAGCGGAGCCGCCGGGCGGGGCCCGCGGGGCGGATGGACGGCATGCGGTCCAGGAGGGCCCCGAACAGCACCCGCAGCTCCAGCCGGGCCAGGTGGGTGCCCAGGCAGAAGTGGGGCCCGCCCGCGCCGAACCCGATGTGGGGGTTGGGCGAGCGGCCGACGTCGAAGACCGACGGGTCGGCGAACACCTCCTCGTCGCGGTTCGCCGAGGAGTAGAAGAAGACGACCTTCTCCCCGGCCCGGATCGTCCTGCCGCCCAGCTCGACGTCCCTCGTCGCCATCCGGCGCATGAGGTTGACCGGGGAGACGAAGCGCACGATCTCGTCGGGCGCGGTGGCCAGCAGGTCCCGGTCCTCGATCAGGCGCCGCCACTGGTCCGGGTGCTCGAAGAAGGCGAGCATGCCCCCGGCCGCGCCGTTGCGCACGGTCTCGTTCCCGGCGATGAGCAGGAGCAGGACGAACAGGCAGATCTCGGTGTCGCTGAGCGTCTCCCCCCGCTCGTTCGGTTCGAGGAGCTGGCTGATGATGTCGTCGCGCGGGGCCCGGCGGCGCTGCTCGGCGATCTCCAGCGCCCAGGACAGGATCTGCGCCGCGCCCTCCTTGGAGTCCTCCTCGGAGGTGTTGAGCTCGGGGTCGTCGAACCCGACCAGCCGGTTGGACAGGTGGAAGATCCGGTTCCGGTCGGTCACCGGCGCGCCGAGCATCTCGCAGATCACGTAGATGGGGAGCTGCGCGGCGATGTCCTCGACGAAGTCGCACTCGCCGCGCTCGATCACGTCGTCGATGAGCTGGTCGCAGATCTCGGTGACGTGCCGGGTGAGCTGCTTGATCATGCGGGGCGTGAAGCCGCGGTTGACGAAGGCCCGCTGCCGCGTGTGCTGCGGCGGGTCCATGTTCAGCATCATCAGCCGGTAGTACTCCAGGTCCTGCTCGGCCAGCTCCTTGAACAGCGCGCCCCGCGCCCAGGAGGAGAAGCACTCGGGCGTCCGCGAGGCGGTCGTGATGTCGGCGTGCCGGGTGAGGACCCAGAACCCCGGCACGTCCGGGTCCGGATCGTGGTGCCAGTGCACCGGGTCGTGCCGGCGCAGCCAGGCGAACTGTTCGTGCGGGATCCCGCCCCGCTCGTAGAGGCCGGGATCGATGATGTCGATTCGGGGGGCGGACGCGGTGGCGGACGCTGCCTCGGCCACGGGGGCTCCTCAGGTAGGGACGATCTCGGGGGCGGGTCGCCCGCCGGGTGCCGTCGCGCCACGCGCACCCGGCCGGGAGGGGTCGCGGGAGCGCGACCACACCAAGCGCTTGTTCAATTTGAGGCCGGACGAGCCCTTAGATCGGGTTTCGGACTTAGATCGGATGCTGCATCTAAATCGGGCCCGGGGTCAACTGTGAGAAAGGGCACACCGCCCTGGCGCGGAGGTCAGTCCGGCTGACGCCGCGCGGCCGAGGGCGTGCCGATCAGGTCCGCCAGCCCGGCCAGGAGCAGGTCGTCGGGCATCGTGGAGGGGTCCAGGCGGTGCTGTACGGCGGCGCCGACGATGAGCCCGAGCACGAGCGCCGCGGCGTCGTCCGGGGCGTGGCGCAGCGGCGCCCCCGTCTGCTCGGCCCAGTCGCGCAGGCCCTCGCCGAGCCGCCGCCGGATGTCGCGGTACCGCTCGGCCAGCGGCTCGGCCATCACCGGGTCGCGCACCCCCTGCAGCCAGAGCTCCATCTCCAGCAGCAGCCAGGCGTCCCCGCGCCGCCCCTGCGCCCCGTTCAGGCTGCGCCAGATCGCGGTGAGGCGCTCGTCCAGCGCGGGCATGCGCTCGAACGCGGCGGTCAGCACCTCCACCGTCTCTTCCTTCCACACCTCCAGCAGCGCCAGGAGCAGCCCCTCCTTGCCACCGAAGTGCTTGTAGAGCGCGCCCGTCGTCCGGTCGGCCGCGTCCGCCACGGCCTCGGCCGAGACCCCGGCGTACCCCTTCCGGGCGAACAGGTCCGCCGCCGCGTCGATCAGCCTGCGCCTCGTCTCGGCCTTGCGCTGCTCCTGCGTCCTCGCCACCACTCGCCTCTGCGCGTGAGATCCGGTCCCGGATCCGTCCGCCGGCCCGGGTCCACGATCCTTTCACGCGCCCCCGCCCGGGCGGCAGCCGTACCGGCCGGGGGCCGTGGTGTACGGCGGGCGCGCCGCCGTACACCACGGCCCGGGCGGGCGGCGGTCAGCCGGAGGGCGGGATCTCGCGGGCGCCCGCCGCGGCGAGGATGGCGGCGATCTCCCGGTGGCCCTTGGCGCGGGCGTGGTAGAGGGGGCTGGCCCCGTCGCGGTCGGCGAGGTCGGGGTCGGCGCCCGCGTCCAGGAGCAGGCGGACGATCCGCTGGTGGCGCTCGCCCCCGTCGCCGAGGATGACCGCCTCCAGCAGGCCGGTCCAGCCCAGGTCGTTGACGTGGTTCACGTCGATGCCGGTCTTGAGCACGGCGCGGACGTAGTCCACGTGGCCGCGTTCGCAGGCGGGGATCAGGGCGACGCCGCCGTACCGGTTGGTGAGGGTGAGGTCGGGCCGGGCCGGGAGCAGGGCCTCCAGCATGGCCACGCTGCCGGTGACGCCGGTGACCAGGAACGCGCTGTCGCGCCGGTCGTCCTGGGCGTCGGGGTCGGCGCCCGCCGCCACGAGGATCCGGGCGGCCTCGACGTGGTCGCCCAGCGCGGCGAGCAGGAGCGGGGTCCGGCCGCGTTCGTCCCGCGCCTCGACGCGGGCGCCGGCCTGGAGGGCGCGGCGCACCTCGGCGGCGTCGCCGGACGCGGCGGCTGTGAGCAGGTCCTGGTCGGACACGGCGGTCCTCCTTCGGGTCGGCGCCGGGGACGGTCCCGGGCGGGCGGGGGCGCAGGCGGCCGCGGCGAGCGCGCTCCCGAGGAGGGCGAGCGCCCGCCGGCGGCCGTACGTCGCGGTCATTCTCCTGGTTCGGCTCCCTCTCTAGTTCAGCCCGCCCTCGACGGCGCGCAGGCCCGCCTGGGCGATGGCCTCGTCGATGGAGCCCTGGGGGGCGCCGCCGACGCCGATGCCCGCGATCGGGGCGCCGCCCGACGCCACCGGGACGCCGCCGGCGAGGAACAGGGTGCCGGGGATGTCGCGGATCGTCACGCCCTCGCCGCCCGCGCCGCCGGCCAGCCGCGAGGTGGGCTGGCCGAAGCCGGCCGCGGTGAACGCCTTGCGCCGGGCCGACTCCTCCGTCTGCGGTCCGGCGTTCTCGGTCTTGAGGATCAGGCGGGTGACGCCGGAGCGGTCCACGACCGCGATCGTGACGCGCTGGCCGCGCTTGCCCGCCTCCTTGAGGGCGGCGTCGCCGATGCGCAGCAGGGCGTCCGCGCTCAGCACGCGGGTCTGGGCGACGGCTCCCCCGCCCGCGGGCGCGGCCTTGGCCGGGGTGGTCTTCGCCGGGGCCGCCTTGGCGGGGGCGGCGGCCGGGGCGGCCTGGGCCGCGGAGATCCCGATCGAGCCGAGCACGAGGGCGAGGCCCGAGGTGGCGAGCACGCCGCGGGTGATGGTGGTCTTCTTCATGGTGGTCCCCCGTCTCTCGGGAATTCCTGACCTCTTCAGCCTGCCGGGCGGATCCGCGGCCGGGGTCGGGCGATCGTCTCGGACCGGACGTCCGTCCGTACGACACCGGGATTCAACCGATCGGTTGACACGCGGGGCCCATGGGAGCGCGCGGACCGGGGATAACGTGGCCATCATGACGGGGGCCGAGCAGCGCATCCTCACCGCCATGCACGCGGGGTTCTTCCTGCTGCTGGCGGCCTCCGCCGCGCGCCTGGTGACCCGGCACGGCGTGCACGCGGAGACCGGCCTGCGCCTGGCGCTGTGCGTGGCCCTGGCCGTGGTGTACGCCGCCGGGGTGATCGCCTGGCCGGGGCTGCGCGGCCCCGGGCCCCGGGTCTGGCTGGGCGTGGTGATCGCGCTGTGGGCCACCCTGGTGATCGTCGCGCCCAGCTTCGCCTGGTGCGCGGTCCCGCTCCAGTTCACCGCGCTGCGGCTGCTGCCGCCGCGCGCCGTGGTCGCGCTGGCCGCCGTCCTCACCGCGCTGGTCGCCTTCGCGCAGGCGCGGCTGTCGCGGCAGCTCGACCCGAGCATGATCCTCGCGCCGGTCGCCGTCGCCATGATGATCACGGTGATCTTCATGACGCTCCAGCGGCTCGTGGACGACCTCGTCCAAACCCGCGGCGAGCTGGCGGCGGCGCAGCGCGCGGCCGGGGTGATGGAGGAGCGCGCCCGGCTGTCCCGGGAGATCCACGACACGCTCGCGCAGGGCCTGACCAGCACCCGCCTCCTCCTCCAGGCCGCCGACCGCGCCTGGACGGCCGACCCCGCCTCCGCCCGGGGATACGTGCGGCGGGCGGAGCGGGCCGTGGGCGCGAACCTCGCCGAGGCCCGCCGCTTCGTGCGCGACCTGGCCCCGCCCGACCTGGACGCCGGGTCGCTGCCCGCGGCGCTGCGCGCGCTGGCCGGGCGGGCGGCGGCCGAGGGCGGGTTCGCGGTGGAGTTCCGCGCCGAGGGCGGGGAGTACGCCCTCGACGGCGACACCCAGGCGGCGCTGCTGCGGATCGCCCAGGCCGCGCTGGCCAACGTGCGCGAGCACGCCGGCGCGGGGCGCGCCGTGCTGACCCTGACCTACCTCGACGACGAGGTGACCCTCGACGTGCGCGACGACGGCGCCGGTTGGGACGGGGAGGCGCCGCCGCCGGGCCGGGGGCACGGGCTGCCCGCGATGCGCCACCGCGCCGAGGCCCTGGGCGGGCGGCTCGTGGTCGAGAGCGCCCCGGGCGAGGGCACCGCCGTGGCCGCCGCGATCCCCAGGAGGCGCCCGTGACGGGCGAGACGATCACCGTCCTGATCGTGGACGACCACCCGGTGGTCCGGGCGGGGCTGCGCGCGCTGCTCGACGGGGAACCCGACCTGGAGGTCGCCGGCGAGTCCGCGACCGGCGAGGACGCGGTCTCCCGCGCGGCGGCGCTGCGCCCGGCCGTGGTGCTCATGGACCTCCAGCTCGGCGGCGGCATCGACGGGGTGGAGGCCATCGGCCGCATCCGCGCGCTGCCCGATCCGCCCCGGGTGCTCGTGCTGACGACGTACGACTCCGACGCCGACATCGCCCGAGCGGTGGACGCCGGGGCGATCGGCTACCTGCTCAAGGCGGGCCCGCCCGAGGAGCTGTTCGCCGGGATCCGCAGCGCGGCGCGGGGCGAGACGGCGCTGTCGCCTTCCGTGGCCACCCGTCTCATGCGCCGGGTGCGCGAGCCCGCGCCCGTGCTCTCCCCCCGCGAGACCGAGATCCTCACGCTGCTCGCCAGGGGCCTGTCGAACAAGCAGATCGCCAAGGCCCTGTTCGTCAGCGAGGCCACGGTCAAGACGCACCTCGTGCGGGTCTTCGCCAAGCTCGGCGTGGACACCCGCACGGCGGCCGTCACCGCCGCCGTCGAACGCCGCCTGATCCGCCTCTCCCCCTGAACTGCCCTCTCCTCTGAACCGCCTCTTCCCCTGAGCCGCCTGTCCCGACCGCCTGTCCCCCCGAGCCGCCTGTCCCCCTGAGCCGTCGCGCCACCCCGCGCCGGCCGCGCCCCGCCCGCCGTGCCGGGGCCGCGGATCGTCAGCGGCCGGGGGCGGGCTCGCCCGGGCCGAGGGCGTGGAGCTTGCGTTCGAGGAGGGCGCGCTCGCGCTCGTTGGCGCACAGCCGTACGGCTCGCGCCAGCTCGGGGCGGGCCTCGGCGGGGCGGCCCAGCCGGGTGAGGAGCTCCCCCCGGACGCTGGGCAGCAGGTGGGAGTCCGCCAGCGCCCCGGCGGCCACCAGGCCGTCCACGATCGGGAGCGCGGCGGCCGGGCCCTGGGCCATGGAGACCGCCACCGCCCGGTTGAGCTCGACCACCGGTGAGGGGGCCAGGCGGCCCAGCGCCTCGTAGAGGAGCACGACGCGCTCCCAGTCCGTGGCGGCGACCGAGGGGGCGACGGCGTGGCACTCGGCGATCGCGGCCTGCAGGCCGTACGCGCCCAGGCCACGCCCGGCGGCCTCGGCGCGGGCCAGGGCGGCGCGGCCCCGGCGGATCCCGGCGCGGTCCCAGCGGCGGCGGTCCTGGTCCTCCAGCAGCACGGGCTCGCCGTCGGGGCCGGTCCGCGCGGGGAAGCGCGCCGCCGTGAGTTCGAGCAGCGCGAGCAGGCCGTGGACCTCGGGCTCGCCGGGCATCAGGCGGCTGAGCACCCGGGCCAGGCGCTGGGCCTCCCCCGCGAGGTCGAACCGGATCAGATCGCGTCCCGAACTGGCCGACGAGCCCTCCGTGAAGATCAGGTAGATGACGCTGAGCACGGAGCCGAGCCGCGCGGCGCGCTCCTCGGCCGGCGGCACCGCGAACGGCACGCGCGCCGCCCCGAGGGTCTTCTTCGCCCGGGTGATCCGGGCCTGGACGGTCGCCGTGGGGACCAGGAGCGCCCGGGCTATCTCGTCGCTCGTGAGACCGCCGACGACCCGCAGGGTCAGCGCCACCCGGGACTCGCGGGACAGCACCGGGTGGCAGGCGATGAACATCAGCGCCAGCACGTCGTCGTCGATCTGGTCGGGGTCCCACCGCACCTCGCCGGCCGGGGCGGCGAGGGCGGCGCCGCCCTCGTCCAGGTCGCGGGCGAGGGCGGCGTACCGCTCGTCGAGGGCCGCGCGGCGGCGGAACGCGTCGATCGCGCGCCGCCGCCCCACGGTGAGCAGCCACCCGGCGGGGTTGCGGGGGACCCCCTCGCGCGGCCAGGTCACCAGCGCCTCGGCCAGCGCCTCCTGGGCGAGGTCCTCGGCCAGCGCGAAGTCGCCGGTGTAGCGCGCGAGGGCGCCGACGATCCGCGCCGACTCGATGCGCCAGACCGCGGCGACGGCCTCGCGCCCCGCCGGGCCGGGCGAGCCCTGCCCGGTCAGAGCTGACCCGTGGCCTCGCGCCACTCCCGCTCCTTCTTGATCCACTCGTTGTCCTGGGGGAACTCGTCGATCGTGGTGACCCGCCGGATCTCGGTCTTGAAGCCGGGGCCGGCCATCGGGAGCCGCTTGGCCCACTCGACCGCCTCCTCCTTGGAGGCGACGTTGAGGATGTAGAAGCCGCCGAACAGCTCCTTGGTCTCGCCGTACGGGCCGTCGCTGACGACGGGCGGGTCGGAGGAGTAGTCGACGACGACGCCCTGGGAGGCGTCGTCGAGACCTTCCGCGGCGACGAGTACCCCGGCCCGGATCATCTCGTCGTTGAACCTGCCCACGGTCTCGATCATCTGGGTGAAGTCGACGTCCGCCATCTTCGCCATGCCCTCGTCCGTGGCCCGCATGATCAGCATGTACTTCACGGCTGTTCCTCCTGGATCGTCCGGGCCCGTCTCCCGGGCCCCTGTCATCCGTAGGTCGAACGGGAATCCCCCGGATCGACGCGGCCGGCGGATTTCTCCGGAGAATCTTCGGGGCGCGGCCCTCCCGGCGTCCACCCGCGCGGCCGATCCGGCGCGCCGCGCCTGCCGTACGCCCGTGACCGGCGGCGGCGTCCGGCGGCAGCGGGCCACGACGAGCGACGACGGGGGGCGGCGACGGCGGGCGGGGGGCGGCGGGCCGGCCGCCCGGGGCCGGGCTCAGGCGGCGGGGTAGAGCTCGGACGGGGCGTGCTCGTAGGCCGCCAGGGTCTCCAGGATGTGGCGGGTCTCCAGGACCTGCTGGATCTCCGTGGTGAAGAAGCCCTCGTAGGCCGCGGGCGGCTGCTCGGCCGACGAGCTGGGCAGGAATACGCCGGTCACGCCGCCCCGGTCGGTCAGGAGCGCGCGATCCTTGCGCAGGAACCAGTCGTACTCCGCGGGGATCTCCTCGGCCAGGATCAGCGACAGCTCGATCCCGGCCGCGAGCTGGTCCGCCACCACGTCCGCCCACCTCGCGGCGTCGCCGGGCGGGAGCACGAGCACCCGCCGCACGCGCAGTCCCGTCCGCTGCGCGTCCTTCTGGATCCGCAGGTAGCGGCGGCCCGGCGGGGTCCGCCAGTACTCCACGTGGGTGGCGCTCAGGACGTGCATCTCGACGAAGTCCGCCAGGCCGCTGGACCGGAAGGCACGCTCGGTCCTGCGGTCCATGGTGGTACGGCCCTCGGCCAGGTTCCGCAGCCGGGCCCGGAACTCGCGCTGCTGGTCCTCCAGGATCCACAGCATGAAGACGCTGTTGCGCTCCTCGGCGCGGCGCCAGTCCTCGGCCACCCCCACCAGGAAGTCGTGGCACGCGGGCGAGGCGTCCCCCAGCGCCTTGAGCGAGGCCAGCACGTCGGCCAGGCGGCGCTGCGTCTCCAGCAGCCCGGCCTCGCGCTCGCGCTGCCGTTCCACGGCCTGCTCGATCCGCAGGTAGGCGTCCACCACGACCGTCAGGACCATCCCGCTGATGGCGATGACCGCGCCGACCCGGAGCAGCACGCCGCCCTGGTCCACGACCACGGAGACGACGCCCAGCCCCAGCGCGACCAGCAGGCCCCACCCGAGCCTGCCCTTCCACCACGGCCTGTGGCCCTCATTCCGCGCAGCGCTCTCCACGGCCTCGCCTCGCGTCTCCCAGCCGGTCCGGCTCTGCCCAGGTTCCCCCGCGAACCTCCCCCTGGCAATCCCCTCCCCCTCCTCACCTCGGCCCCGCGCCCCGGCCTGCGCGGGCGTGCCCCGTCAGTCCATCAGCCCGGCCCGCCAGCCCCAGGAGGCGATCGCGACGCGGTTGAGGGGAATCCCGTGGACGCGCGGTCAGCGGGGGCGGGGCGGCGGCGGGGGTGGTTCCGGGGGCGCGGCGTAGCCGGCGGCGCGGAAGAGGAAGGAGGCCCAGGAGCGGTAGGGGCGCCAGGACTCGGCGATCCGCCGGTACGCGGAGCGGGGGGCGTCCTCGGGGAGGTCGTAGGCCTCGCGGAGGAGGGCGAAGAGCCGGGGCTCGTCGCCGGGGAACGCGTCGGGGGCGCCGGCCCCGCGGATGAGGATGAGCCCGGCGGAGAACGGGCCGACGCCGGGGAGGGCGCGCAGCTCCGCCAGGGCCTCCTCGGGCGGGAGGCTGCGCAGGTGCTCGGTCGTGAGGAGGCCGTCGAGGGCGGCGCGGGCCAGGCCCCTGATCCACTCCTCCTTCTGGTGCGGCAGGCCCAGGCCGTCCGCGTCCACGAGCGCCTCCGGGGCGGGGAAGGCGTGGACCTCCGCGCCGTCGAGCACCACTCTCGCGCCGAAGCGGGCGGCGATGCGCCCCTTGATGCTCGCGGCGACGACGCCGGACGAGCGCTGGACGATCACCGCCCAGCAGGCGGCCTCCCAGGGGCTCCAGAAGCACACCGGGCGCAGGCCCGGCGCGGCCCGCTGGAGGTCGCCGACCACCGGGTCGGCCTCGCCGACGGCGGCGAAGCCGGTCCCGTCCACGTCGAGGGAGAGGATGCGGGCGATCTCCCCGCGCAGCTCCGGCCCGGCCGGGCGCGTGGTGGTGACGTCCACGCCCTCCGCGGACTCCGTGACCGTCACGCCGACCGGGCGCCGATCGTGCTCGGCGCAGTAGGCGAACCGCAGCGCCCTCCCGTCGGCGGGCAGCCCCCGGGTGGGCGGCCAGTCCTCGGTGAACCGCAGCACCGCGCCGAAGGAGTACGGCCCCGCGGGGGTCAGCGTGAATCGGTCCGTGGTCATGCGCGTAGGGTACGGCGTCGCCCCGACAGCTCAGGGCGGCGCCGGGACGGCTCCGGACGACGCCGGGGACGGCCCGGCCCGCCACCGGGGACGGGCCGGGCCGAGCCGCGCGGGGTCGCTCGTCGGGGATCGCCGATTCAGGACCGGCGGTTCCGGACCGGCGGTTCAGGACCCGCGGTTCAGGACGGAGTGACGGCGGCTGTAGGCGAAGTAGATCACCAGGCCGATGAGGAACCAGACGCCGAAGCGGAGCCAGGTCATCACGTCGAGGAAGGTGATCAGCCAGAGGGAGAACAGCACGCCGACCGCGGGGACGACCGGCATGCCCGGCGTGCGGAACGTCCGCGGGAGGTCGGGGCGGCGGTACCGCAGCACGATCACCGCCACGCAGACGACCACGAACGCCAGGAGGATGCCGATGTTCGTGAGCTCGGCGGCCTCACGGATCGGGAGGAATCCGGCGATCACCGCGGAGGCGGCGCCCACGATCCAGGTGACGCGGGAGGGCACCCGCCGTACCGGGTGGAGCTTGGCGAACCACCGCGGCAGGAGGCCGTCGCGGCTCATCGAGAACCAGACCCGGGTGACGCCGAGCATGAACGTGAACATGACCGTGAGGATGCCGACGATCGCGCCGACCGCGATCACGGACGCCAGGCCGGACAGGCCCACCGAGGCGAAGGCGGAGGAGAAGCCGCTCTCGGGGTCGATGTCGCTGTACTTCTGCATCCCGGTGAGCACGAGCGTCGCCAGGACGTACAGGACCATGGAGATGACCAGGGAGTACACGATCGCCTTGGGCATGTGGCGGCGGGCATCGCGCGACTCCTCGGCCGCCGTGCTCATCGCGTCGTAACCGAACACCGCGAAGAAGACGGTCGCGGCGCCGGTGATCGCCCCGCCCACGCCGTACGGGAAGAACGGGGTGTAGTTGCCGGTCTTGACGTGGAAGAAGCCGACCACGATGACCAGCAGCACCACGGCGACCTTGACGGCCACCACGAACGTCTCGAAGCGGGCGGCGGCCCGGATGCCCAGGTTGAGCAGGAACGCGATGAGCAGGCACAGCAGCGCCGCGAAGAGGTCGACGACGTGCCCCTCGCCGGTGCCGGGCGCGCCGAGCATCCACGGTGGCAGGTGGAAGCCGAGCTGCTGCACGAGGAAGCCGAAGTAGCCGGAGATGCCGATGGCCACGACCGCGACGATCGCGGTGTACTCCAGCAGCAGGTCCCAGCCGATGAACCAGCCGACGATCTCGCCGAGCACGGCGTACCCGTAGGTGTAGGCCGAGCCCGCCTTGGGGATCAGCCCGGCGAACTCGGCGTACGACAGCGCCGCCGCCGCGCTCGCGATGCCCGCCAGCAGGAACGACACCAGGACCGCGGGGCCGGCGGTCTCGTTCGCCACCGCCCCGGCCAGGGCGAAGATCCCCGCCCCGATGATCCCGCCGACCCCGATCGCGGTGAGCTGCCACAGCCCCAGCGATCTGGACAACTCTCCCTCGTGCTCGGAAGCGATCTCCTCCACCGGCTTCCGCCGGAAGACCCCGCGCGACCCGACCATGACGCCTCACAAATCGATCTTCAAAAGGTGTGCGTCGGTAGTTCCCGCACACCCTCTATCCATGCCGGAAATCCTGGTTCAACAAGATCGCATACGCGGCGGCGCGCCACATCGCCGCCCCCTTCCTTGTGCCGCCGATGCCGCCACCGGCGCCCGGGGCCGAATCCGCAGCGGGCGGGGGCCGCCTGGGCGGGGTTGACGGGGGCGGGGTTGACGGGGGCGGGGTTGACGGGGGCGGGGTTGACGGGGGCGGGGTTGACGGGGGCGGGGGTTGACGGGGGCGGGGGACGGGTGGCCGTTACGGGACAGAATTGGGTATTGACTGCGAGTTACCCTCGGGTAATCATCCTCTCGCGGCGCCGCCTTTCCTGAGTGGACCTCATCGAGAGGGGCGGCACATGAAGGTTCGTGTCCGCGTCAGCATGCTCACTGCCCTCCTCGCGGTCGCGGCGCTCGTCGCGATCCCCGGTCCCGCGCGGGCGGCGACGGCGGGGGACGTCGTCTCCGCGCAGCCGACCACCGTCTACCTCCTGCCGGGCAAGGTGCTGGAGGTGCCGGTCAACGCCTGGCACGTCCTGTACCGCTCGACGTCCGCCACCGGCGCCGCCAACACGGTCTCGGGGACGCTGCTCGTGCCCAAGTCCGCCTACCCGGCCGGGGCGCGGCCGATCATCGGGTACGCCGTCGGCACGCACGGGCTCGGCGACCAGTGCGCGCCGTCGGTCAGCATGCGCGAGGGCCGCGAGGCCGAGCTCGCGCTGATCAGCCTCTTCCTGCTCAAGGGGTTCGCGGTCGCCGTCACCGACTACGAGGGCCTGGGCACGCCGGGGCAGCACACGTACATGGCGGGGATCTCCCAGGGGCACGCGGTGCTCGACTCGATCAGGGCGGCGACACGGATCCCGGCGGCCGGCCTGTCGGCACGGGCCCCGGTCGCCGTGATGGGCTACTCCCAGGGCGGGGCCTCCGCCGGATGGGCGGCGCAGTTGCAGCCGTCGTACGCGCCCGAGCTGCGGCTGCGGGGCGTCGCGGCGGGCGGTGTCCCGGCCGACCTGCGGGACGTCGCGCTGCACCTGGACGGGTCGCCGAACTTCGGCCTGGCCGCCGCGGCCGGGGTGGGGCTGGACGCCGCCTATCCCGAGCTGGACCTGGAGGCCGACCTCAACGAGCGCGGCCGGGCGCTGCTGGCCGACGCCGCCGACGACTGCGTGGGCGAGCTGGGCAAGCTCGCCGGGCTCCGCTTCGCCGACCTGACCACGCGCGACCTGCTCAACCAGCCGAAGTGGGTGGCCAGGATGAACGAGAACCGGCTGGGCGCCCTGCCCCCGCGCGTGCCGATGTTCCTCTACCACGCCCGCGGCGACGAGATCATCCCGCACGCCGTGGGCGCCGAGCTGCGCGCGGAGTACTGCGCGGCCGGCGTCACCACCCGCTGGGCCTCCCTGCCCGCGCAGAACCACGTCGCCGGCGCGGTCGAGGGCGGCCCGCTCGCCATCGAGTGGCTGACCCTCCGCCTGCTCGGGCTGCCCGCCCTGAGCGACTGCTAGCACCCGTGCGGCTGAGCGCGGGCCCCTCCCCCGGGGGTCCGCGCGAGCCGTACGCGAGCCGTACGCGGGCCGCGCACCAAGGGCGCACGGACTCACACGCGGTCGCGGAGGGCGGTGTCCAGGGCGCGGAGGGCGGGGATCGCGCGAAGGAGCGCGTCGCGGTGGGCGGCGGGGAGGGTGTCCAGGGCCTCCTCCAGGAGGCCGGCGCGGGCCCGCTCCAGGAGCAGGGCGTTGCGGACGGCCAGGGGGGTGGGCAGCACGCGGGCCGCGCGGCGGTCGGCCGGGTCGCTCACGCGCTCGACCAGCCCGGCCTCGGCGAGGCGGCGCAGGCCCGCGCTGACGTTGCTCGGCTTCATGCGCAGTTCGGCGGCGATCTGGCCGGGGCTCACGCCCGGCTCCCGCACGACCAGGCGCACGATGTCGGCCTCGCTCTCCGGCAGCGGCTCCACCGCCGCGGCGCGCCTGCCCGCGCGGAGGAGGTCCCGGTTGAGGTCGCGCAGCACGGCGCCGAGCGCGTGGAGGCCGGAGCTGTTCTCCATGGTCTCCATGCTACATTATTTATGTATGCATAAATAATGATTTGGTGACAGGAAGAACCCTCACGTGACACCCCCCGCCGCGCGGACCGGCGTCTCCGGCCCGCTCCTGCTCGTGCTCGCGCTGCTGTCGGCGATGGCGCCGTTCTCGACGGACATGTACCTGCCCGCGTTCACCGCGCTGGCCGAGGACATGGGCACCACCGCCTCGGCCGTGCAGCTCACGCTGACCGCGTTCTTCGTCGGGCTCGCCACCGGGCAGCTCGTCATCGGGCCGCTGTCGGACCGGTTCGGCCGCCGGCCGCCGCTGCTCGTCGCGACGGCGTTCGCCACGCTGGCCTCCGCCGCGTGCGCGCTCGCGCCGGAGATCTGGGTCCTGATCGCGGCGCGGTTCGTCCAGGGGTTCGCCGGGGCGGCGGGCATCGTCATCGCCCGGGCCGCCACCGCCGACCGCGTGTCGGGCACCGCCGCCGCGCGGGTGTTCTCGCTGCTGGCCAGCATCGGCGGCCTGGCCCCCGTCGTCGCCCCGCTCGCCGGCGGCGTGCTCGTGCCGTTCGGCTGGCGCGCCGAGTTCTGGGCGCTCACGGCGATCTGCGCGCTGATGCTGCTCGGCTCCCTGTTCGTCGTCGGCGAGTCGCTGCCGCCGGAGCGCCGCCACGGCGGCGGCCTGGCGGCGACCGGCCGCAACGTCCGCCGCCTGCTCGCCGACCGGGGGTACGTCGGCTACGTCCTCGCCTACGCGCTCGGCTTCGGCGGTCTCATGTCGTACATCTCGGCCTCGCCGTTCGTGATCGAGGGCGTCCTCGGCCTGTCCACCACGGCGTACACGGTCGCCTTCGCGGTCAACGCCCTGGGCATGGTCGCGACCGGCCTCATCGGGGCCCGCCTCGTCACCCGGTTCCGCCCGCGCGCCCTGCTCACCGCCGGGCAGACCCTCCTCCTCACGCTGTCGGCGGCGCTCCTCGCGGCGATCGCGCTCGGCGCGCCCGCCCCGGTCGTGCTCCCGATCCTGTTCTTCCTGGTCAGCTCAGTCACGTTCATCCTCGGGAACGGCTCGGCCCTCGCCATCGGCCGCGCCCCCTGGGCCGCCGGCACCGCCGCCGCCGTGATGGGCGCGCTGCAGTTCGCCGTGGGCGCCCTCGTCTCCCCCCTCGTGGGCGTCGCCGGCGAGGACACCGCGCTCCCCATGGCCGTCTCCCTCGTGGTGACCGCCGCGCTGAGCCTGACCGCCCGCCTGCTGACCCGGGGCGCGCCCGACCCCGCCCCCTCTCCCGCCCGCGAGGACGTCCTCACCACCGCCTGACCCTCCCCCCGGTACGACTGCGCCGGGCGGTACGCGCTCGCCCGGCCGGCTAGGAGGCCGGTCCGGCGAGGAGGGCGCCGGCGCGGTGGCGGTCGTAGGGGGCGGACAGGCGGGTCGCGGCGGACAGGGCGTGCCCGGCCGCCGCGCGGGCGGCCCTCCGGTTCCCGGCCGACGCCAGGACCAGGGCGCGGGCCCAGCCGATCCGCGCGGCGGCGCCGGGGTTGCGGGACTCGTACCTCCTCAGCCGGGAGAGGAGGAGGCGGATCGCCGCGCGGTCCGGAGGCCCGGGGAGGGCGGCGAGGAGTTCGGCCAGCCCGGCCCAGCCCTCCAGCATGCCGCGCGGCCCGGGCGGCAGCCGTACGGCCAGCGCGAGCGCCCTCGCCACGGTCTCGCGGGCCAGGGCCACCCCCGCCTCCCGGGACGGCGGAGCCGCGCCGGACGGCGGAGCCGGAGCGGGCGGCGGGGCGGGGCCGCCGTGGAACAGGGCGAGGCGGGCGGAGGCCGTGAGCAGGCGGATCTCCTGGACGAGCGGCATGACCGGGCCGTCGCGGAGGCCGAGCTCGCGCTCGCGGTCGCGGCGGCGGGCGGCGGACTCGCGGGCGGCGGCCAGGATCGCCGCGATCTCCTCCGGCCGCGCGCCCTCGACCCGGAGCAGGGCCTCGGCCTGGCCGAGCAGGCCCCAGTGGCGGCCGATGTGGTCGCCGCCGACGCGGGCCGCCGCCTGCTCGGCCGTCGCGGCGTACAGCGAGGCCGCCTCGGGGAAGTCGCCCCGCCAGAGCGCGGTCTCGGCGAGCATCCCGGCGCAGCTCTCGGCGATGCGCGGGGTGAGGGTGCGGGCGCGGCACTCGGTGAAGGAGCGCCGGGCCTCCTCGAACGCGCCCGAGTGCAACTGGTCCACGCCCCGGGCCAGGCGGGCGCGGGTGGCCGGTTCCGCCGGGCCGTCGAGGCACGCCAGCGCGCGGTCGGCGAGCGCGCCGTACCGGGCGGCGAGGCGGTGGCGGCCGGCGACGCGGGCGATCGTGGCGAAGTTGGCGTACGCCTCGGCCTTCAGCGCCGGGTCCGCCGCCCGGTCGGCGGCGTTGAGCTGGCGGAGCGCGGCCGCGACCATCGCGGGGACGTCCTGCCGGTGGTACGCCAGCAGGGCCAGGAGCGTCAGCGCCTGCGCCGCCTCCGGCCCCGAGGCGTCCGCGCGGCCGTACGGCAGGAGGCGGTGGGCGGCCTGCCGCACGCCCGCGGCGAGCGCGGCGGCGGCCAGGCGCGGGCGGGAGTCCGGGAGGGGTTCGCCCAGGACGGCCAGGGCCTCGCGGGCCAGGCGGGCGGACTCCCGGTCGCGGGCGAGGTGGTGGTCGCCGACCGCCGCCATCCAGAGCCGGCGGGCGCGCAGGTGCGGGGGCGCACCGGCGCGGGCGAGGCCGCGGCGGGCGACGGCGCCGGCCTCCTCGTACAGGCGCAGCCGCAGGCACAGCGTCCAGTACAGGTCGAGGAAGGCCGGCTCCCGGGCCACCGCCGAGGCGAGCCGGATGTTGTCCAGCTCCGCGCCGAGCACGCGGGTGACCTCGGCGTCGGCGGCGTCCTGGAGCGCGGCGGCGTGCTCGCCCAGCAGGCGGTCGAAGTGCGCGGCGTGCCGTCCGCGCAGCTCGTCGCGGCGACCCGGGTCCAGGCGGGCGGCGGCGAAGCCCTGGATGAGGGGGTGCGCGGCGTACCGCCCGGACGGCGTGAGCTCGATCAGGCTGTGGTCCACGAGGCGGACCAGCACCTCCGGCCGGGTGCCCGCGACCTCCAGCGCCGCGCGCGGCGTGCACCCGCCGCCGAACACCGACAGCGCCGCCAGCGCCTCCCGCGCGGCCGGGTCCAGCAGCCCCCACGAGGTCTCGAAGACGGTCCGCATGCACGCGTGCCGGGGCCGCACGGCGGGCCCGCCGGCCGCCAGCAGCCCGGGGCCCGCGCCGAGCCCGCGGGCCAGCTCGGCGCAGGGGACCGCCCGGAGCAGGGCCGCCGCCAGCTCGATCGCCAGCGGCAGGCCGGCGGTCGCGGCGCAGATCGCGGCGACGTGCGCGGCCTCCCGCTCCGGGTCGAACGCCGGGCACGCCCGGGCCGCGCGCGCCGCGAACAGCGCCTCGGCGTCGCCGTCCGGCAGCCCCTCCACGCGCATGGTCGCCTGCCCGGCCACGCCGGGCCGCCGCCGGCTCGTCGCCAGGACCCGCACGCCGGGCGCCGCGCGCAGGATCGCGCCCACGACGGCGTCAAAGGCGGGCAGGTGCTCCAGGTTGTCCAGCACGAGCAGCAGGCCCTTCCGCCGGGCGAGCGCCGCGAGCAGCAGCTCCAGCGCCGGCCGCGCCGGGGACAGGTCCACGCCCAGCCGCCGCGCCAGCGTGGTGACGGCCGCGTCCGCGCCCACCCCGGCGAAGGACACGAACGCGACCTCCCCCGTCTCGGGCGGCTCGGCGGCGGCGATGGCGAGCCGGGTCTTGCCGACGCCGCCGGGGCCGAGGAGGGTGACGGCGCGGTGGCGCGCGAGGAGGGCGCGGACCCGGCGTATCTCGGCGGCGCGGCCGATCAGGCCGGTTCCGGGGACGGGCGGGGCCGGACGGGGCGCGAGGCGGGGCAGGAGCCGCCGCCAGGCCGCGACCGTCTCGGGGGACGGGGCGACGCCCAGGTCGGCGGACAGGCGGCGGCGCAGGTCCTCGTAGCAGGCCAGGGCCCCGGCGCGGTTGCCGGTGGCGGCCAGGGCGCCCATCAGCAGGCGGTGCGCCTCCTCGTCGTACGGGTCCAGCGCGGTCACGACGCGCGCCAGCCGTACCGCCTCGGGGGACGGGGCGGCGCGGACGAGCAGGTCGCGCAGGAGGCCGCGCACGTGGCGGCGCTCGGCCTCGACCCAGCCGGCGAACGCGGGCGCGTCGCAGAAGGAGACGCCGTCCATGAAGTCGCCCCGCCACAGCCGCAGCGCCTCCCCGGCCGACGACGCCCCGGCGAGGAGGCGGCGGTCCACGAAGCAGCCGTCGCCGGCGCGGAACCGCACGTGGTCGCGGGTGACGTCGAGCCAGTCCCCCACCTCGCGGCGCAGCTCGGACAGCGCCAGGCGCAGGCTGCCCCGGGCGTTGGCGTCGGGCCGCTCGCCCCACAGCAGGGCGGCCAGCTCGGCCCGGGGACGCGCGCCGGAGGCGGCGGCGAGGTGGCACAGCAGGGCGCGGGCCTTGGCGGAGCGCACGCGCAGGGGCGTCCCGCCGAGGGTCAGTTCCGGCGGGCCGAGCAGCAGCAGGGTCAGCGAGTCGGCGGGCACGGATGGACGGTACGGCGGCGCGGCTCCGCCCACTGCGTAAAAAGCCACACAAGTCATGACTTATAGCGGCGCTGAGCTGGGGTCTCACGGTGCGCTAACGGCGGCTTCCCCATCGTTGGGACACGTTCCGCGACGGTCGCGGGACGTCCGAGAGCCCAGGAGGAGTACAGATGCGCTCTCACAAGCTGATCACCGGCCTGGCCCTGGCCGCTGGCCTCACCGCCCCCGTGGCGCTCACCGCGGCCCCGGCGGGGGCCCAGGCGCTGGCGAGCATGTGCCGGGTCGAGCTGTACGACATCGACGCCTTCGACATCGCGGAACGGGACGGCGAGGACGAGCTGCGCTTCTCGGTCGGCGGCAACCTCTTCCCCCGCTTCAACGCGAACTTCTTCGACATGCGCAACGGCGACGACGGCGACCCGGCCGACTTCGAGAACCCCGCCACGACCGTCTCCAGCACCGGCAGCGCCGGCTTCAGCCTGCGCGAGGTGGACCCGCCCATCGTCGGCTCCGGCGACGACCTGGGCACCGTCACCGCCTCCGGCCCCACCCACTGCGCGCCCCTCGCCGTCGGCGGCGTCGCCTACGTCGAGGACTACCTCGAAGGCGCCGCCCCCACCTGGTACTCCTACCGGGTCAAGCTCAAGGTCACCGGCCTCTGACCCACCCCGCCCCCCCGGCCCCGCCCCTCCCCGGGCGGGGCCGCCCCGCGCCGTCCGGCGGGCGCCCCGCCCGGGTCGCGCCGGATCGGCTCACGCGTGATCGGCTCAGGCGCCCTCTCCGTAGTAGCGGTCGTAGACCGCCGACCAGGCGGCGGGCGAGAAGTCCGCGAAGTCGCCCGCCGCCTCGCAGCCCACCAGCCACTCCAGGACCCCGTCCGGGTCGTCCGCGTCCGGCCGCCCGGCCAGGAACTCCTTGGTCTCGGCCAGCCCGGCCCCGCACAGGAGCTGGACGTCGATGGAGCAGAAGGAATCCATCCCGCCCGCCGTCTTCGCGTCCCAGATGAGTTCCGCGTCGGCCGGGTCGCCCGCGTTGAACAACTGCACGCTGCCCAGCTTCAGCACGTCGACGTCGACGTCCCAGGGATCCGCCTCCGGGCCGGTCTGCTCCCGCAGGATCCGCCGCACCTCGTCGAGCGATTCGCCCTGGGGGCGCAGGCCGTGCCGCCACAGGCTCCGGAACATCGGGGATTCGTCCATCGCGGCAGGTTAGGGCTTGTCCGGGGCGCGGGGGAAGTCCTTTCCCGCCCGGTCTCCGTCCAGTTCGTCGCCGGCCGCTTCGCCGAGGACCTGCTCTTCGGCCTCGCCCAGGCCGTCGAGGACCGCGCCCCGGCCCTCACCCCCGGCCTCCCCGCCTGACCCTCCGTACGGCGGGCGCCGGGTCCCGCGCCCGCCGTACGGACCGGACCTCGGCGGGGCGCGCGACGGCGGCGCCCGGCGGCGTCAGACGGCCGCCGGCGGCGTCAGGCGTCGGGGCGGCGTTCAGGCGTCGGGGCGGCGTTCAGGCGTCGCGGAGGAACAGTTCGATGACCGGGACGGCGACGTCGGGGCGGGTCACCGGGAGCTGGAGGGTGAGGGTGTCCTCCGGGAGGCCGCGCAGGTACAGGTGGCCGGGCTGGGCGGGGTCCACCCGGAGCGGCTGTACCTCTGAGGCGTCGTGGAGGAACTGGGCGTACTCGACCCGGCCGGCCAGGCCGTCGAGGTGGACGTGCTTCAGCGGCCAGGCGAACAGGTGCAGGTAGAGCCGGTCGCCGCGGAGGGTGTACCGGCAGTCGGGGGGCGGCGTGAGGCCGGGGGCCGCCCCGGCGCCGTGGATGGAGCGGGAGTGCAGGCTCATCCAGTCCCCGATCTCGCGCAGCCGCCCGACGGCCCGCGGCCCGAACCGGCCGCGGCCGTCGGGGCCGACGTTGAGCAGCATGTTGCCGCCCTTGGAGACGTTGTCCACGAGCATGCGGATCAGCAGGTCGGCGGGCTTCCAGTCGAGGTTGTCGCGGTCGTGGCCCCAGCTCCCGTTGAGCGTCTGGCACGACTCCCACGGCACCCCGCCGGTCGTCCCGCCCTGCGGCATCACCTGCTCCGGCGTGGTGAAGTCGCCCGAGCCCAGGTCCAGCCGGTTGTTGATCATGATCCCCGGCTGGAGCTCCTTCACCAGGTCGAACAGCTCCCGCGACCGCCACTCGTCCCGGCCCTTGGCGCCGAGGCCGCGCCCCGGGTAGGAGAAGTCGAACCACATCAGGTCGACCGGCCCGTACCCGGTCAGCAGCTCCCGCACCTGGCCGTGCAGGTAGTCCGCGTACTTGCGGACGTCCCGGGGCGCCGCGCGCGTCTCCTCGTCGTCCCGCTGGGGGTGGTAGAGGTCGACGGGGAACTCCGGATGGTGCCAGTCGAGCAGCGAGTGGTAGAACCCGATCCGCATCCCGCGCCTCCGGAACGCCTCCACCAGCGGCGCGAGCAGGTCCCTGCCGTACGGCGTCCGCGTCGCCTTGTAGTCCGTCAGCGCCGAGTCCCACAGGCAGAAGCCCTCGTGGTGCTTGGTCGTGACCACGACGTACCGCATCCCCGCGTTCGCCGCCTCCTCGGCCCACGCCTCCGGGTCGTACAGGTCGGGGTCGAAGTGCCGGAAGTACCGGTCGTAGTGCTCGTCGTCCAGCCGTTCGTAACTCTTCACCCACTCGTGCCGCGCGGCCAGCGAGTACAGCCCCCAGTGCAGGAACAACCCGAACCGCGCCTCGGTGAACCAGCTCATCTCCCACCACTCCCGCTCGGACGGGGTACGGCGGAGCGCCCGCGCGCCCCGCCGTACCGGATCAACCCGCATCGGCCCGGATCAGTTCGGGCCGGCCCGGCTCACGGCCGTACGGCCACGCCGGACAGGCCCACGCGCCCGGTGCCCGTCAGCCTGATCCTGACGTACCGGCCCTCGGCGCCGACGGTCACGAGCGACGGGCGCAGCGCCCTGCCCGCGACGGGCACCATCCGCGCGCCGGCGAAGTCGGCGGTCGCGGCGACCTGGACCTCGAAGCCCGCCGTGGTCATCGAGGCGTCGTTCCAGATCTCCACGGAGCCGACGCGCCGCACGGACCCGAGGTCCACCTGCCACCACGCGCCCGGCTCGCTCCTGGTGCGGCTGTCGGTCACGATCGAGCCGTCCACGGCGAGCCCGGCCTCCGCCGCGCCCTCGGTGGAGGACTGCGACGCGACGCCGTCCCGTGCCAGGTCGGGCGCGAGCCGCTCGACCTCGCCCGAGCCCGGCGACGCGCCCGCCCGCCGGGCCACCTCCAGCGCCTCGGGCGGCAGCTCGCGCAGGGAGGTGTGGTTGTCCACCATCTGGGAGCCGCGCCCGGACAGCGCCGGCGCGGTGGTGTCGGTCCAGTTGTGCCGGGCGATGTTCTCGACGCCGTACCCGGCCCAGTTGGACACCCACTTGTACGCGACCCGGGTGATCACGTTGCGCTCGACCCGGATGTGCGAGCTCTGCTCGTCGAGGTAGACGCCGTTGCCGTCCCGCTCGGTGTTGCCGAAGGCGGAGCGGTTGAGGTAGTTGCCGGAGATGACCGTGCCCGGCTGCGGCCCCTGGGTGTAGATCGCGCCGCCGTCGTGCTGGTCGAACTCCACCATCATCGCGTCCACCACGCGGTTGTTCGTGATCTTGTTGTCGCGCAGGACCGGCTCGCGCGCCTCCGGCTGGTTCCAGCCCCACCCGACCGAGATGCCGGAGTAGGGCAGCTTCTCCAGCGTGTTGTGGTCGATCGTCAGCTCGGCCTCGTACCCCGCCCAGATGCCCACGGCGTCGGTGTACTCCACGCCCGTGTGCCGGATCGTGTTGTACGACACCGTGTTGCGCAGCCCGGTCAGCTCCGGCTCCGGGTTCGGCTCCATGTCGCCGACGTACACGGCCCCCGACGACAGGTCGGTGAAGCGCGAGCGGGTCACCGACGAGTCCTGGGTGCCGCGTTCGAGGATGACCCCCGCGCCGCCGAGCCGGGTGAACGCCGCGCCGTCCACCGTCACGTTCCGGCCGCCGCGCACCACCACGGCCGCGGCCGGCTTGGTGTAGAACCGGCCCGCGTGGTCCACCGGACCCGTCGCGCCGGTGAGGGTCAGGCCCGCCTGGGTCCCGGCGTAGCCCTCGGCCGTGCCCGGCTGCCGGTAGGCGGCGTGGGCGAAGGTCAGCCCCTCGACGCGCACGTCGCGCGCGCCGTCCAGGACCAGCAGGTTCTCGGTGACGGGGGTGACCGCCGTCTCGGGGTCCTCCCCCGGCCGGGGCAGGTACGTCACCGTCCGCGCGGCCGAGTCCCAGGCGAACTCGCCGGGCTCGTCCAGCAGCTCGATCGCGTTCTGGAAGAACGAGACGCCCCGGTAGCGGGAGGAGTCCACGGTGGTGGTGTCCCAGGCGGGACCGGTGCGGCCGGTCCCCGAGGCGGAGTTGCCCCAGCACGGCTGGGCGAAGGTGATCACGTCGCCCTCGACCCCGGTCACGCGGCACTGGTAGTTCCGCCAGCGGACGCGGATCACGGCCTCGGCGTCCGAGGGCCGCTTCCAGGAGGCGATCCCGAGCGCGCGGGCCCCGGTCATGCCGGTCTTCGTGGCGTCGCAGACGTTCGCGGGGCACGCCTCGCCCCGGGCGAGCACGGCCCGCCCGCCGCCGACGAAGAGCTGCCGGGGCGTGACGCCGTCCGGGACCTTCGCGACGACGCGGTCGCCCTCGCGCCTCCAGCCGGTGATCGGGACGCCGCCGTCGAGCACCGGGGTCTGGCCGGGGGCGGCCGCCCACGTGACCGTGTGCCCCCCGGTCCCGGAGTCCCGCGCCCCGAGCGTGAACGGCGCGGTCAGCCGGTAGGTCCCGCCCGCGAGCAGGACCCGGACGTCCCGGTCCATGCCCTCCGCGAGCGCCTGCCGCACCTTGGCCCGCGCGGACTCCAGGGAGCAGGGGCGGGCGGGCGAGCAGGCGGGCCCGGACCCGTCCGGCGCGACGTGGTAGGTCTTCGGCCCGGGGGCCGCCGAGGCCGCGGACCCCGAGGCGGGCACGGAGCCCGATACGGAGGCGGCCGGGGCCGGAGCCGCCTGGGCGAGCACGGCGAGGACGCCCGCCGCCGCCGCGGCCAGGCGGGCCCTCACGGGGCGCTCCAGTCCGGGCGCCGGGGCATCGGCGGGTTCTTCTCGTCGTAGAGCCAGGAGCGCAGGAAGGCGTCGATCCCGGCCCGCTTGGTGATCTTGGCCGTGTGCGCGACGAAGTCCTCGGTGCTCGCGTTGCCGTCCTCGTTGCGCTGGACCCAGGTCCGCATCACGCGGTCGAACAGCGGGTCGTCGCCCAGTTCCAGCCGCAGGGCGTACAGCACCAGCGCGCCGCCGTCGTAGATGTTGTAGCCGCCCAGCCCCTTGGGCCTGCCCGGGGGGCCGTCCTTGGCGCGCACCGCGTCCAGCTTGCCGTACACGGTCCGCATCTTGTCGTCGAGCCTGTCCCAGCCCTGCTCCTCGCCCCAGACGGCCGCGTAGTAGACCGCCGGGCCCTCGTTGAGCCAGGCGTCCTGCCACGTCTTCGGGGTGACCGAGTCGCCGAACCACTGGTGGACCAGCTCGTGGATCATCGTGGTGGTGTACTTCGTGGTGCCGTCGGGCCGGTTGAACCAGTTCGTCCCGAACAGGGAGAGGGTCTGGTTCTCCAGCGCCGCCTTGTACCCGTCGTACACGTGGATGCCGTAGGTGCTGAACGGGAACCTGCCGAACCGCTTCTCCGCCCAGGCGACCTGCTCGCCGGTGAGGTCGGCGATCGGGCCGTACTTCTCCTCCTGGCCGGCCGGGATCACGTGCCGCAGCGGCAGCCCGCGCGGGCCCCGGCCCTCCCGGTAGACGCCCTTGACCACGGCGATGCCGAGCAGTTCGGAGGCCATCGGCTCGCGCGCCTCGAACGTCCAGACGGTCCTGCCGTCCTTCTCGCTCGTGCCGGTGAGGACACCGTTGCCGGTGGCGACGTACCCCGGCGGGGCGCTGACGCGGAAGGTCCAGGTGGCCTTGCCCGAGGGGTGGTCGTTGACGGGCAGGAACGTGTCGGCGCGGCTGGCCTGCGCGGCGGACGCGAAGCCGCCGTCGGAGCCGAAGTTCCAGCCGCTCAGGCCGGCGTACGGCCCGGTGCCGACGCCGTGGTAGGCCACCGTCACGTCGAACGGCCTGCCGTGCCGGAGCGGCTCGGCCGGGGTGACGACGAGTTCGCCGCCGTCGTGGCTCCAGGTCGCGGGCCTGCCGTTCACCGTGATCGAGTCCACGGTGTGCCGGTCGAAGTCGAGATTGAAGCTCGACAGCGCCTGGGTCGCCTTGGCGCGGATCTCCACCTTCCCGGTGAAGGTCTTGGCCACGGGCGTGTAGTCGAAGGTCAGGTCGTAGTGACGGACGTCGTACCCGCCGTTGCCGAGGGTCGGGAAGAGCGGGTCGCCGAGGCCCGGCGACCCGGGCGAGGGGACGTGGGACTCGGGGGCGTCGGCGAGGGCGGCGGGGGTGAGCGCCGCGAGCGACAGGACCGTCGCCGCCGCGGCCGTGGCTACGCGCTTCACGGGCCTTCCTTCAGGGTGCTCGGGTCGACGGTGGGGGCGGGCAGCTTGAGGGCGGCGAGCTCGGCCCTGGCGCGCTCGTCGAGGGGCGCCCCCCAGCGGGCGTAGAAGCCGCTCAGGTCGTGGCCGGCGACACGGCTCGTGTAGAGGGCGAGGTAACGCCAGCGCGTCGCGGTCTCGTCCCACTCCGAGGGCGGCCGCTCCTCGCGGACCAGCCGGTGCACCTTCGGCCAGAACTCCTCGCCGTAGGCCAGCGTGAGCTGCTGGAGCATGACCAGCTTCTCGAACGCGCCGAAGTCCTTGTTGTAGTCGAGCCCCGCGCGGCCCAGCTTCGGCAGCGCCGACTGGTACGGCGTGAGCCCCGTCTTGGCGTCCGGCTTGACCAGGTTGGACGGCAGCCCGTTCGCCTTCTGCGCGGCCAGCGAGTAGAGGTTGACCGTCACCTCGGTCAGGTCGCCGGGCTTGTAGGCCATCTGCTGGAACTGGTGGCCCAGCTCGTGCCAGACGCCCCAGCCGTTGTCGTGCAGTTTCCGCACGCCCAGCAGCCGGTCCATGTACGCCGGGGGGTAGGCGGTGTAGTGGTGGGTGGCGTACGCCGCGACGCCGGGGCGGGTGGCGGGCACCCAGGTGAGGTGGTACCGGTTGGCGTTGGGGGCGTGCAGCGGGCTGGAGCCGTCCAGGCCGCTGACCTTCTCGTGGCCGCGCACGATCCGGTCGAGCAGGCGCAGCGTCTCGCCCTGGTCCTCGTCGCGGTAGAGCAGCGCCGCCTCCCTGCTCAGGGTCAGGATCGTGCGCTCGGAGACCAGCTCCACCCACGGTGTGGGCCGCTCGTCCAGCATCGCCCGCCACTGTTCCGGCGTGGTCCGCCCGAGCACGTAGTGCGGGGCCCGCTGGAACCCGCCCCGGAAGGTCACCGAGGCGGTCTCGCCCGCGCCCGCGAGCGACAGGTACACCAGCCCGCCGCCGGCGTCGGTGACCCTGTTGACCCCGTTCCTGAGCTGGTACGGCCGCGGGGCCCGCTTCTGGTAGGAGTCCCAGTCGCCCACCCACACCTTCGGCGCGGCCGTACCGCCGGAGACGATCTCCAGGGTGCCGCCCGGGGGCAGGTAGAGGCCGGTGGACTCGAAGTCGCTGGCCCGCTGCGTCTGGAACAGCCGCAGCCGCTCGTCCTCGGTCGAGGGCCTGCCGCGCAGCAGCACGTGATGGGGTACGGCGGGCGCCTCCGCGCTCGCGCTCCCGCCGGGCGCGGGAGCGGCGGACTCAGGAGCGGTGGGTGCGGGGACGGTGTTCGCGGGGGCCGTGGGTGCGGGGGCTGCGGGTGAGGGGGCGGGGTCGGCGTGCGCGACCGCGGGGGTGAGGGTGCCCGCGACGAGGACCGCCGCGGCCAGGACACCGGCTCGGTTCAATTCTTTCCTCCGCTCTTGGCCTGGGCGTAGGCCTGCTCCAGTTCCTTGCGCGCCTGCTCGCCGCCGGCCGCCAGCCAGTCCTTGACGAGCTTGTCGTAGTCGCTCATCGGCGCCCGGCCGACGACGATCGAGGTGATCCGGTCGGACTTGAGGGTGCGGAGGGCCTCGTATCTGCCCTGCCAGGCCGGGGAGTACAGCCCCAGTTCGGCGCTCTGCACCGCGCGGGGGATCATCCGGGTCATGGCCGCGTGGGCGTGCTCGGCCACCGCCTTGGAGGTCGGCTCGTAGATGGAGTACGGCGGGGCGAGCCACCAGCTCCAGGGCAAGGAGGCGACCTCCTTGGTGCCCTGCTCGGTGAGGATCGGGTTGCCGTTCCCGTCGCGCTTGTGGTGCACGCCCTCGACGCCGTACCGCAGCAGCGTGTACTCCTCGCTGCCGAACGGCGAGGCGAAGAAGTCGGCCAGGCGCAGCAGCTCCTTGACCCTGCCCTCGTCGGCCTTCTTCAGCATCACGTAGCTGAAGTTGATGTTGTTCGTGAAGACCGTGGACTCCGGCGTGAACGGCACGAACGGGCGGACGTCGTAGTCCGCGTTCACCCGCGCGAGCGTCTGCGCGTAGCCGTTGGGGCCGTAGTAGGCGGGCAGGCCGTCGTAGGTGAGGGCGGCCTTGCCGGCGCCGAACTCGGTCTTGCGCTGCGTCGGGTTGAAGCCCTCCGAGCCCGGGTAGTAGCAGCCGGCCTCGTACAGTCTGCGGGCGAACTCGACGGCCGCGCGGTACTGCGGCGACTCCAGGTCGGCGGTGAACTTCCCGCTGGCCGGGTCGACCTTCCACTCGAAGGGCGCGCCGAAGAGCTGCGCGAAGATCGTGATGTTCATCGACGCGCCGGTGTAGGAGACGACGCCCCACACCTTCTCCTTGGGCCTGGTCACCTCCTTGAGCGCGTCGAACAGGTCGTCGGTCGTCCTGAGGTCCGTCGCGCCCGCCTTCTCGAACAGGTCGTGGCGGTAGAACCCGGCCCCGCCGATGAGCGCGCGCGGGATGGGGATGCCGTACAGCTTCCCGCCGACCGTGGCGTCCTTCCAGTGGATCTGCCCGATGTTGGCGAGGTTGGGGTACGCCTTGACGGCGTCGCCGGAGATGTGCGGGGCCAGGTGGGCGCACTGGGAGGCGGCGAAGGCCGGCAGGTTGGTGATCCCGGCGAGGTCGTCGTAGACGAACATGTCGGGGAGCTGACCGCCCGCGACGGTGGTGTTGAACTTGGCGCCCCAGTCGGAGGTGGGGACGATCGTCAGGTCGAGCGTCCCGCCCGCGCGCTTCTCGACCTCCCGCCAGGCGGCGTTCTCGGCCCGGCCCGGCCCGAGCGGCGCGAACGTCTGGGCCATGATCTTGACGTTGCCGCCGCCGAGCGGGGGCCTGGCCACGCCCTTGGTGAGCTGCCGGGGATAGCTGAAGTAGCCGGGCGGCACCCCCTGCGCGGTGCCGGGCAGGTCGGGGGTGACCGGGGGGATCGGGACGTGCGCCGGCAGCACGTCGCTGATCGCGCCCGCCTTCCGCACGGCGCCTCCCCCGCCGCCGCCGCAGGCGGCCAGCAGCGGGCCGCCTCCCGCGGTGAGCAGGGCGGCGCCGGCCGCGGCGCGGAGGAATCCGCGCCGGTCCATGCCCGCTCGGTTGCTGGACATGTCGTTCTCCCTTCGAATGCGCCGGTCAGCCCTTGACGGCGCCGGTCAGCACGCCCTTGGTGAAGTAGCGCTGCAGGAACGGGTAGACGAGGAGGATCGGGACGAGCGCCACCACGACGACCGCCATCTGCAGGGCCTGGGCCGGGGGCGGGACCTCGCCCGCCGCCGCCGCGATGTCGGCCCCCAGCGGCTGGCCCTGCAGCACGTACAGGCGCAGGATCAGCGGCAGCGGCCACTTGTCGGACTCGAGGTAGAGCAGCGCGTTGAAGAACGCGTTCCAGTAGGCGACCGCGTAGAACAGCGAGACCACCGCGACCACGGCCTTCGACAGCGGCAGCACGATGCGCAGCAGGATCCGCAGGTCGCCCGCGCCGTCCATGCGCGCGCTCTCCAGGAGCTCCTGCGGCAGCCCCATGAAGAACGACCGCAGGACGACCAGGTTGAACGCGCTCACCAGCGCCGGGAGGATCAGCGAGCCGAAGGAGTTGAGCAGCCCCAGCTCCTTGACCAGCAGGTAGTTGGGGATGATGCCGGGGCTGAACAGCATCGTGAACAGCGCGACCATGAGGATGGCCCGGCCCCCGGTCAGCTCCCGCCGCGCCAGCGCGAACGCCATCGCCACGGTGACGCTGAGGCTGGCGAGCGTGCCGGCGACGGTGACCGCCACGCTGACCAGCAGCGCCCGGGTGACCGTGCCCCCGGAGAAGATCACCCGGTACGCCTCCAGGGTGGGCTCCACGGGGAACAGCACGAGGCCGCCGTTGCGGGTGATCTCGTCCTGGGTGGACAGGCTCGTCATCACCACGGCCGCGAAGGGGTACAGCACGACGAACGAGATGATCACCAGCGTCATCACCTTGGCCGCGAGCCCGAGCCGGGTGGGCGGCTCCATCCAGACCGGCCGGCTACTTGTCCGCACCGCGGTACACCCCCTCCTGGCCGAACAGGTGCGCCACCTTGTTGGCCCCGAGCACGAGCGCGGTGCCGACCACCGCCTTGATCAGGCCGACCGCCGCCGAGGTGCCCCACTCGCCGCTGCGGATGCCGTGGAAGTAGACGTAGGTGTCGAGCACCTCGCCCGCCTCCGGGCCCACCGCGTCGCGCTGCAGGACGATCTGCTCGAAGCCGACCGACAGGATGCTGCCGAGGTTGAGGATGAGCAGCAGGATGATCACCGGCGTGATGCCGGGCAGCGTGATGTGCCAGAGCCGCCGCCACCGCCCGGCCCCGTCGATCGCCGCCGCCTCGTACAGGCCCTGGTCGATGCTGAGCAGCGCGGCCAGGAAGATGATCGTGCCCCAGCCCGCGTCCTTCCAGATCACCTGGAGCGCCACCAGCCAGGGGAAGGCGTCCGGATCGGTCATGACGTCGTAGCGCGGCAGGCCGAGGGCGTCCATGAGGTGGGGCACCACGCCCGCCCCGCCGAGCACCTGCTGGAAGATCGAGACGATGATCACCCAGCCGATGAAGTGCGGCAGGTAGACGATGCTCTGCACGAACCTGCGGATCTTGTCGCTGAGGATGCTGTGCAGCAGCAGCGCCAGCCCGATCGGCGCGGGGAAGAACAGCACGAGCTGCACCAGCGTGATCCGCAGGGTGTTGCCGAGCGCGCTCCAGAACCGCGGGTCGCCGAACAGCGCGGCGAAGTTGTCCAGCCCCACCCACGCGCTCTCGGCGAATCCCAGGAACGGCTGGAAGTCCTGGAACGCGATCACGTACCCGAACAGCGGCAGGTAGTGGAACACCAGGAAGTAGAGCAGGCCCGGCAGCGCGAGCAGCAGCAGGACCCCGTCCCTGCGGAGCCGCCGCCGCAGCGGGACCCTGCGGCGAGCCGGCCGCCCGGCCGCCCGCTCCGGCGCCCCGGCGGCGGCCTCCGGCGGGGAGGCGCCCGGGGGGCGGAGGGCCGCCCGGGGCGGCCCCGATTGCTTGACCATGCCCACTACCTCTTCGGCCGGGCCGGGCGGCCGAGCCGCCCGGGTCGTTCTCAGGTCCTCGCGTGCCTCGCCGGTAACCCGGACATCCGTCACGCGATGCCCGCAGTTTGGTAAGCGCTTTCCCGTTCGTCAAGACCCCGATCTCCGCCAATCCAGCCCGCGAACCCCGGTGACTAGCGCATATGTGGAGCAAATTGAGTGACCCGGTTGACGGCCGCCGGGAGCTTCCCTATCGTCCAGCCAGAACATAGAACGCGCTTACTATCGGGGGTGGCGGTGCAGACGACTGGCGAGACCGTTCCGGACCCGGATCCGCCCGCGCCGCACCGTCCCCGCGTGGTCCTGGCCATGGACGGGCGGGAGACGGCGGGCGTGTTCACCCCGCGGACGCTGGCCCGCCTGCACGAGCTCGCCGACGTACGGCCCGGCGTGCTGGGCGCCTTCACCGGCCCGGACGCCGACGCGGCGCTCGCCTCGGCCGAGGTGCTGCTCACCGGCTGGGGCTGCCCGCGGATCGACGGGACCGTCCTGGACCGGGCCCCGGGGCTGCGCGCGATCCTGCACACCGCCGGGACCGTGAAGACCTTCCTCGACCGCGAGGTGCTGGCCCGGGGCGTACGGATCTCCACGGCGGCCGCGGCCAACGCCATCCCCGTCGCGGAGTACACGCTCGCCGCCATCGTCTTCGGGGCCAAGCGCGCCTTCGCCCTCGCCCACGGGTACGCCAGGACGGGCCGCAAGCGGGACCTGTCCGGGGTGGCCTGGCTGGGGACCCACGGGCTCACGGTCGGGGTCGTCGGGGCCTCCCGCATCGGCCGGCTCGTCATCGACAGGCTGCGGACGCTCGACGCGGACGTGCTCGTCCACGACCCGTACCTGGACCCGGGCGAGGCCCGGCGGCTGCGCGCCGAGCCCGTGGGGCTGGACGAGCTGTGCCGGCGCTCCCACGTGGTCACCCTGCACGCCCCCGACGTGCCGAGCACGCGCAGGCTGATCGACCGCCGGCGCCTCGGCCTGATGCGGGACGGCACGCTGATCGTCAACACCGCGCGGGGCTCGCTGATCGAGGAGGCGGCCCTGCTCGACGAGCTGGCCTCCGGGCGGCTGGACGCCGTGCTCGACGTGACCGACCCCGAGCCCCTGCCGCCGCGCTCGCCGCTGTTCGAGCTGCCCAACGTCCTCGTGACGCCGCACATCGCCGGCGCCCTGGGCAACGAGCAGGCCCGCCTGGGCGCGCTGGCGGTGGCGGAGCTGGCCAGGTACGCCGCCGGCGAGCCGCTCGCCTACGAGGTCCTGGCCCGCGACTGGGAGAAGATCGCTTGAGCCCCCGCCACACCCGCCGCGCCGTTACCCTGACCGCATAGAAGGAGGCCGTACCGTGGACAGTCGGGCCCGGGGCCGCCAGCGCGCGACCGCGCCCCTGGCGCCCGCCACGATCGCCGACGTGGCCAAGCGGGCGGGCGTCTCGTCCGCCACCGTGTCCCGCGTGCTCAACCAGAACTACCCGGTGGCCGCCGCCACGCGGGAGCGGGTCGAGCGCGCGGTGGCCGAGCTGGGCTACGTCGCCAACGCCCACGCCAGAGCGCTCGCCGGGGTGACCAACCGGACGGTCGGCATCATCGTCAACGAGCTGGTGGACCCGTTCTACGCGTTCATCGCCCGGGGCGTGGAGGCCGAGGCGAGCGCGTCCGGGCGGCTGTGCCTGGTGTGCTGCACCAAGGGCGACTCCCGCAAGGAGCTGGCCTTCATCGACCTGCTGCACGAGCAGCGCGCCGACGCGGTCATCCTCGTCGGCGGCAGCGTGAACGACCGCGCCTTCACGGCGGAGGTGGCCCGCCGCGCCCGCGCGCTGGACGCCTCGGGCTCGCGGCTGGCGCTCTGCGGCCGGCCCCCGATCGGGGACGGCGTGCCGACGTCGGTGATCGAGTACGACAACGAGGGCGGCGCGTTCGCGATCACCGACTACCTGCTCAACCAGGGCCACCGGCGGATCCTGTACGTCGGGGGCCCGGCCGCGCTGTCCACCACGGTGCACCGCCTGGCCGGGCACCGCCGCGCGCTGGAGACCCGCGGCCTGCCGTACGACGAGGACCTGATCCAGACGGGGGTGTTCGGGCGCCGGTTCGGCTACGAGCGCATCCGGGCCGCGCTGGGCGCGGGGCTGGACTTCACGGCCGTCTTCGCGGCGAACGACAGCGTCGCGGCGGGCGTGCTGCACGGCCTGGAGGAGGCGGGGCTGCGCGTGCCCGAGGACCTCTCGCTCGTGGGTTACGACGACCTGCCGGTGGCGCAGGAGCTGCGGCCGGCCCTCACGACGGTGCACGTCCCGCTGGAGGAGATGGGCCGCCAGGCCGTACGGCTGGCGCTGGCCGACCCCGGCGACGAGCTCGCCCCCGTCTCCGGGTCGATGCGGCTGGGGACGCACATCGTCGTGCGCGCCTCGGTGGGCCCACCCGCACGATGATCGGCAAGCGGTTGCCCGGAAAGACGGTAGTAACTCCTTTCCTCCCTTGACTTCCTATAGAAACCGCTTACTTAATCGTGCTCAGCGATGTCCGAAAGATCCGGGTACGGCGCGCCGTGCCCCCGAAGGACCGAGGTGCGCATGCCTCCACGTCTCACCCGCCGGGGCCTGTTCCTGCTCGGCGCCGCCGCCCTCGGCGCCGCGAACCTCCCGGCCGCCGCCTTCGCCGCCGGGGACGAGTTCGGCGTCCTGCGGTCCCGCGCCCTCGCGCTGCTGACCGGCGAGGCCGTCGACCCGGCCGACCCCGTCTACGCCCGCGCCCTCGGGTCGCTGGAAGCGAGCGCGGCGGCGGCGTGGGACACGATGGACCGGGGCGCGAGCCGTACCCGGCTCTGGGCCGACCTGCCCCTCGGCGCCGACCCCGCCGGCTTCGGGCAGAGCTACACCCGCCTGCGCTCGATCGGGCTCGCCTGGGCCACCCCCGGCACCCCGCGGCACGGCGACGAGGAGGTCGCGGCCGCGCTGCTCTCCGCGCTCGACCTGCTGTACGACCGGGCCTACAACGAGACCAGGCGCGAGACCGGGAACTGGTGGTTCTGGGAGATCGGCGCGCCGCGCGCCCTCATGGACACCTGCGTGCTGCTGGGCGACCGGATCCCGGCCGACCGGCTGGCGGCGTACCTGCGGGCCGTGGACCGGTTCTGCCCCGACCCCGACCGCCGGGTCCTGCAGCCCTCGCTCTCCGAGACCGGGGCGAACCGGGCGGACAAGGCGATGATCGTGGCGCTGCGCGGCATCCTCGGCCGGGACGCGGCCAAGCTGGCCCTGGCCCGCGACGGCCTGTCCGACGTGCGCGACGGCGGGCGGCGCAGCCTGTTCGCCTACGTCACCTCCGGCGACGGTTTCTACCGCGACGGCTCGTTCCTCCAGCACGGCTCCGTCGCCTACACCGGCTCCTACGGGGCGGTCCTGCTCTCGGCCGTGGCCCAGCTCGTCGGCCTGCTCGGCGGCTCCCGCTGGCGGGTGACCGACCCGGCCCAGGCGGTGATCCTCGACGCCGTCGAGGCGAGCTTCGCCCCGGTGATGCGCGACGGGCTGGTCATGGACCACGTGCGCGGGCGCGCCGTCTCCCGGCAGGCCCAGCCCGACGCCGCGGCGGGGCACGGCGTCATCACCTCGGTGCTGCTGCTCGCCCAGGGCGCGCCCGAGCCGTACGCCTCCCGGTTCCGCGCGCTGGCCAAGGGCTGGATCGAGCGCGGCACGCACCGGCCGTACCTGGAGCACGCGGGGGTGCCGGCGATCGCGCGGGCCAGGGCGGTGCTGGACGACCCGGCGATCACGCCCGCGCCCCGGCCGGTGGGGCACTTCGTCTTCCCCGACATGGACCGCGTCGTGCACCACCGGCCCGGCTGGTCGTTCGCGATCAGCCTGTCGTCCCGGCGGATCGCGGCGTACGAGGCCGGCAACGGCGAGAACCTGCGCGGCTGGTACACCGGCGACGGCATGACCTACCTCTACACCGACGACCTCGGCCAGTTCGGCGACGGCTTCTGGCCCACCGTGAACGCCTACCGGCTGCCCGGCACGACGGTGGACACCCGCGAGCGCGCCCCGCTCGGGACCGGCGGCGGGACGAGCACGTACCGCCCGGCGAACGCCTGGGCGGGCGGGGCCGCGCTCGGCGAGCTGGGCGTGGCGGGCATCGAGCTGATCGGGCACGGCGTCACGCTGCGCGCCAGGAAGTCGTGGTTCTGCCTCGACGACGCGGTCGTGGCGCTCGGCGCGGGCATCACCAGCGGCGACGGCCGGACGATAGAGACGATCGTGGAGAACCGGAACCTGCGCTCCGGCGGCCGGCTGACCGTGGACGGGGCCGCGCAGCCCGGCGACGACGGCTGGAGCGGGTCCTTCGACCCCCGGTGGGCGCACGTGGAGGGCGTCGGCGGCTACGTCTTCCCCGAGGGCGGCACGCTGCGCGCGCTGCGCGAGAGCCGTACCGGGGCCTGGCGCGACATCAACGTCGGCGCGGACACCGGCGGCGGGCCCGAGCCCGTCACCCGCCGGTACCTGACCCTCTGGCACGACCACGGGACGAACCCCTCCGGCGCGGCGTACGCCCACGTCCTGCTGCCGGGGCTCGGCGCCGGGGAGACCGCGCGGTGGGCGGAGGAGCCGCCGGTCCGCGTCCTGTCCAACACCGCGGACCTGCAGGCCGTCGCCGCGCCCCGGCTCGGCCTCACCGCCGCCGTGTTCTGGGCGGCCGGGAGCCTGAAGGAGGTCTCGGCCGACGCGCCCGCCGCCGTCCTCGTGCGGCGGCACGCCGGGCGGATCTCCGTCGCCGTCTCCGACCCCTCGCGCACCGTGGCCACGGTGACGCTCGTCCTGCGCCACCCGGCCCACGGCGTGGAACGGGCGGACGAGACGATCGAGGTGACGCCCGGCCGGAACCCCCGGCTCACCGTCGCGGTGGGCGGCTCGCGCGGGCGCACGCACACGGCCGTCCTCCGCGTCGGCGGCGGCTGACCCCCGCAGGCGAGCACGACCGACCCCGCGACGCGACTGGAGACCGCGATGACCCCGCCCTACCTGGCCCTCCCCCCGACCGACCGGGTCCTGTCCCCCCGCACCGGCTGGACGCGGGCGCACTGGGAGGCGGTGGCCGACCGCCTGCTCGACGCGCTCGTGCCGCACGCCTCGCCCGGCTTCGCCCGCGTCCTGCCCCCGGGCCGGGGGAGCTGGTCGGGGCTGGTCCTCGACGGGCTGGAGGGGTTCGCGCGCGGCTTCCTGCTCGCCGCGTTCCGCATCGCGGGGGCGGGCGGGGAGGTCCGCCCCGAGCTGCTGGAGCGGTACGCCAGGGGACTCGCGTCCGGCACCGACCCCGCGAGCGGGGAGGCCTGGCCCGAGATCACCGACTGCTCCCAGCAGATGGTGGAGGCGGCCGCCATCGCGCTGGCGCTGCACGAGACCCGCCCGTGGATCTGGGACCGCCTCTCCCCCGGCGTGCGGGAGCGGGTGGTGGACTGGCTCGCCGGGTTCGTGGGCAAGCGCACCTGGGAGAACAACTGGATGCTCTTCCAGACGGTGACGGAGGAGTTCCTGCGGTCCGTCGGCGGGCCGCACGAGCCCGCCGAGATCACGCGCGGCCTGGACCGGATCGAGGAGTGGTACGCCGGGGACGGGTGGTACACCGACGGGCCCGGGCGCAACTTCGACTACTACAACGCCTGGGCCCTGCACCTGTACCCGCTCATGTGGACACGGATGTCCGGCGACGAGGGGCGGGCGGCGGTCTACCGGGAGCGCCTGCGCGAGTTCCTCGGGACGTACCAGCACTTCTTCGGGGCCGACGGGGCGCCGATCCACCACGGCCGCTCGCTCTGCTACCGGTTCGCCTGCCTGGCCCCGGTCTGGCTGGGGGCGCTGTGCGACGCCACGCCCCTGGAGCCGGGGCGGACCCGGCGGCTGGCCTCGGGCGTGCTGCGCCACTTCGCCGAGCGCGGGGTCCCCGACCGCGCCGGGCTGCTGCCCCTGGGCTGGTACGGCACGTTCCTGCCGGCGACGCAGCCGTACTCCGGCCCGGCGTCGCCGTACTGGGCGGCCAAGGGGTTCCTCGGGCTGCTGCTCCCGCCCGGCCACGCCGTCTGGACCGCGCCCGAGCTGCCGCTGCCGATCGAGTCCGGCGACGTGACCGCCGCGATCCCGGCCGCGGGGCTGCTCCTGCACGGCACGCGCCACGACGGGATCGCGCGCCTGGTCAACCACGGCAGCGACCACAACCCGCCGCCGCCCGCCGAGGCCGCCGACGACCCCCACTACGCGAAGCTGGCGTACTCCTCCCGCACCGCGCCCGACGCGTCGCCGGACGCCTTCCGGCGCGGCGTGGACAACCACCTGGCGCTGCTCGACGGGGACGCGGTGAGCCGCCGCGCCCGCGTCCACCCGCTGGCCTGCTCCGGGCGCCAGGCCTCCTCCTGGCACGAGGTCCGCCTGCCCGGCGGGGAGGAGGCGCGGGTGGAGTCCCACTCGCTCGTGCGCGGCCCCTGGGAGGTGCGCGTGCACTACGTCACCGCCCCCGCGCGCGTCGCGGTCCGCGAGGGCGGGCACGCCGTCGCCGCCGCGTCCGCCCCCGAGACCGCGCGGGGCGACGGGTGGGCCCTCGCCCGCCGCCCCGACGGCCTCACCAGCGCCGTCGTCGGCCTGTACGGCTGGCGCGAGGCGGAGGTCGCGGCCGCCGTGGAGGCGAACGCCTTCGGGCCGCGCTCGGCCACGCCGTACCTCTGGAGTCCCGGCGACCCCGGCGTGCTCGTCTCGCTGGTGGTGCTGTCCGGTGACGCGGTGCACCCCGGCGCGCTGCGCGAGGCCGTCGGTGTGGACGTCCAGGGCGACTCGGTGACCGTCGTCTTCCCCGACGGCGACCGGGCCACCGTCACCCCGGCCGCCCGCTGACGGCCGCGGCAACCTCAACGCGACGAAGCGCACGCGGACGCGTGCGCGGGAAAGGACGCAAGTGGACGACCTTCGTATCGGCGTCATCGGCCTCGGCCTGCGGGTGACCCTCGCCCTGGCCGCGCACCGGCCCGGGCGGGGCTCGGCGGTGACGGCCGTCTGCGACACCGACCCGGCCGCGCTGAAGGAGCGGGCGGCCGCGTTCGGCGAGCCGTTCGCCACCACCGACCACCGGGAGCTGCTCGCCAGGGACGACGTGGACGCGGTGGCCGTGCTGACCCCCGACGACACCCACCGGGACATCGCGATCGACTGCCTGCGTGCGGGCAAGGCGGTGTTCCTGGAGAAGCCGATGCACATCACCGTCGAGGGCTGCGACGACATCCTGCGCGCCGCGCGCGAGACCGGGACCCGGCTCTACGTCGGCCACAACATGCGGCACATGCGGGTCGTGCGGCTCATGCGCGAGATCATCGCCTCCGGGGCGATCGGGGAGCCGAAGACCGTCTGGGTGCGGCACTTCGTCGGCTACGGCGGCGACTACTACTTCAAGGACTGGCACGCCGAGCGGTCCCGGACGACCGGGCTGCTGCTGCAGAAGGCCGCCCACGACCTGGACGTGGTGCACTGGCTCGCGGGCGGCCACACCACGCGGGTCAACGCCCTGGGCGACCTGATGGTGTACGGCGGAGCGCCCCGCAGGGAGCCGGGGACGCCCCGGCCCGAGGGCTGGCTGCGGGAGTTCACGTGGCCGCCCACGGCGATGACGGGGCTCAACCACCGGGTCGAGGTGGAGGACGTCAGCGTGATGAACATGCGCCTGGACAACGGGGTCATCGCGGCCTACCAGCAGTGCCACTTCACCCCCGACTACTGGCGCAACTACACCGTCATCGGCACCGAGGGCCGGCTGGAGAACTTCGGCGACACCGAGGGGGCCGAGGTCAGGGTCTGGAACACCGGGCCCGGCGGCTACCGCCCGGAGGCCGACGTCACCTACCGCGTGCCCCGCTCCGAGGGGTCGCACGGCGGGGCCGACCTCAAGATCGCCGAGGAGTTCGTCCGCTTCGCCCGGGACGGCGGGGTCACCGACACCTCCCCGGTCTCCGCCCGGATGAGCGTCGCCGCGGCGTACATGGCCACGATGTCCCTGCGCGACGGCGGCGTGCCGTACGACGTGCCGCCCCTCGACCCCGGTCTCGCCGCCTACTTCGACCGCGGCCAGGTCCCCGCCGCCGGGTCCTAGCCCGCGGGGACCGGGTCCCGGCGGCCAGGACCGGCGTCATGGCCGCGGGACCGGGGTCCCGGCCGGAGGCCGGGAGGGCGGCGGGCGGCGCGGGCGATCGCCGGACGCGGGGCGGCGCGAGGGGCCAGGATGGGAGGGCGAGGTCCCCGCCTCCGCAGGGAAAGGGATTCATGCGCTACTACGAGTACCTGTCCGTCGCCAAGGTCGAGATGCTGTACGGCCAGCTCGGCGGGCCGGGCCCGGCCGTGAGCCACGAGGTGGGCCTGGACGTGAAGGTGCTCAGGGCCACCCGGCGCAGCGAGACCACCGGCGAGCCCGGCCTCTACGACAAGCTCACCGCCGTCGAGGACCGGATCTACGCGAGCGAGCCGGTCGGGAGCGTGGACGAGCCGGCGGCGTGGATCTACGGCAGGATGCCGCTCTCCGCCGTGCTCCTCCCCCCGGCCGGCGACGGCGCGGCGGACCGGGCCGTGCTGTTCGCCGGCGCCTCCGAGACGGGGGCCTTCCTCGTCATGGGCGGCGCGGCCCGCCACCTGACCTCGCAGGCCGGCGCCCCGCCCATCCAGGGCGGCGGGCTCTCCCCGTCCGGCCGGCTCGGCCTCCAGCAGGCCCTCAAGGCGTACGCGGCCGAGATCGGCGCCGCGGTCCCGGAACACGACCAGCTCGGCCGCCCCGCCTTCCCCGTCCACCCCGAGCTGGTCCCCGGCCGCCTCCACTCCCCCGCCCACGAGATCGCCTCCCGCGGCACCCCCCTCGGCGCATGCGAATTCCTGGCCAAACGCCTCGCCTCCGGCCCCGCGACCTCCTCCCACCCCCACTGGCCCACCCCCACAGGCACCCTCGCCACCCCCCTCTTCATAGCCCTAACCGACTGAAGCAGCCCCCACCCACCACCCCCATCTCGCCCGAACCGGGCGCCGGGGCGATCACGCACCGGAACCCTCGCGATGCGCCGCGCGTTCATGGGGTGAACGCGATCGCCCGGCGGGACCGGGCGGACTCGGGGCCGCGTCACGATCATTGGTCGTTCATGCCCGGGCGGGTGCCCGGGCAGCGAGGAGCGGTTGATGGCAGGCGTTCTCTCTCCTCCGGCGCGAGGGCTCGACGGGAACCGGCGCGGGCCGTACCTCACGAGGACCGTGCGCGCTCTGCTCGCGGCCCTCGTCCTCGCCGTCTCCGGCTGCTCCGCCGGGGAGGTGAAGGGGACCTACCACCCGGTGCTCATCCCGGTGAAGTTCGAGTGGAGCCCGTCCGGCGTCAAGGTCTCGGGGGAGACCTCGGTGGTGACGCCTGTCGGCGTGTTCTCGATCGGGGCGGAATACGCGCTCCCGGAACGGGAGAAGGACGCGACCTACGTCGTCATCCGCGACGCGAAGGGCCGGCCCGGCGATCCCGGCAGCCTCGGGTTCGACCACATCTACAAGCTCCGGGGCCACGGCGGCCGGCTCACCGCGGTGGTCAACGGCTCGACCACGATCGAGGTCGTCGAGGGCCGGGTGCTGATCGACGTCACCGCGGGGAACGTGCGGACGATCGAGTTCAGGGAGGCCGCCGTCACCGTGCGGGAGCGCACGGCGGGCCCGTTCGACCGCTGGGACCAGTACTGGAAGGACTGCGTCTACTCCCCCTTCGCCCTGTCCCGCTGGGCCTACGACGACTCGACGATCTCCCAGGGGTACGGCGCCGGCTTCGCGTGGTTCCTCCTCCGCCTGATCGCCGCCCTGATCCTCGGCCTCGTCGACGTCGTCCTCACCCTCGCCTGCCTCGCCGCCGCGGTCGCGTTCATGTTCTTCGGCCCCACCGGCCGCAACATCGTCTACGGCCTGGAAGCCCTGGCCGTCCTGTTCCTCGCCGCCCTGGCCAAGACCGCCTCGCTCTGAATCCGGCGGCGGCCACCGCCACCGCGCCCCCGGTCCTCGGGGGGCCGGCGTCAGGGGGGTGGGGGGAGGGTGGTGAGGAGGGTGGTGAGGGTGGTCTCGGACCAGGTGAGCCATTGGGTGTGGGGCCAGGAGCGGGTGTGGACCAGGAGGGTGTAGGTCTCGGGGGACTGGAGGGCCAGGGCGGTGTCGGCGGCGGTCTCGATCGTCAGGCCGGGGCGGAGGGGGGTCTTGCGGGCCAGGGCCTCGGTGAAGGCGCGCTGGACGGTGAGGCGCTGGGCGGTGTTGAGGGCCCAGACCTCGGCCAGGTCGGGGTCCGCGGGGGCGGCGCCGCGCACGGCGTCGAGGAGGGGGGCGGCGCGGAGGTAGATGTCACCGGCGCCGGCGACCTGGCGGCGGATCTGGCCGACGGGGTCGGGGTCGGCCAGGGCCGCGCGGGCCCAGGGGCGTTCGAGGGTGGGCACGGGCTCGTCGTCGCCCGCCACCGCCCGGTCGAGGGCGGCGGCGAGGACGGCCTTCTTGGTGCCGAAGGCGTAGTAGACCGTCTGCTCGCTCACTCCGGCGCGGGCGGCGATGGCGCCGATGCTGGTGGCGGCGTATCCGGCGGTGGTGAACAGCTCGGCGGCGGCGGCCGTGATCTTGGCGCGGGTCGCCCGCGCCCGCGCGGCGCGGCCGTCCGTCCGGCCCCGCCCGGTTCCCGCGTTCTCGCTCACGGGACTTGACTATAGCAGCACTACAAAAACATTCTTGTAGTGTGACTACAAAAAGTACGGCGATCCTCATCCTGGGCGGATACGGCGCGGTGGGCCGGCACGCCGCGGCAGCGCTGGCCGGGCGGCACGACGTGGTCGTGGCCGGGCGCGATCCGGGCCGGGCCAGGCCGGTCCCGGGCAGCCGGACGGCGCGGGTGGACGCGGCGGACCCCGCCTCCCTGGCCGCCGCGCTGGACGGGACCGGGACCGTCCTGATGTGCGCGGAGCGGGACAACGCGCGGGTGGCGCGGGCCTGCCTGGAACGCGGGATCCACTACCTGGACGTCTCGGCGTCCCACCCGACCCTGGACGCCATCGCCGGCCTCGACGGCCTGGCCCGCGAGCGCGGGTCGGCCGCCGCCCTCAGCGTGGGCCTCGCCCCGGGCGTGACCAACCTGCTCGCCCGGCACGTCACCGAGCGCTCCGGCGCGGACCGCGTGCGCGTCGCCGTACTGCTGGGATCCGGCGAGCACCACGGGCCGGCCGCGCTCGCGTGGACGCTGGACGGCCTGGCCGGGCTCGGCGGCTCGTGGCGGGCCCGCTTCCCCGCGCCGTACGGCGAGCGCACGGTACACCGGTTCCCCTTCTCCGACCAGCACACGCTCCCGGCCACCCTCGGGCTCGCGGACGCCGTCACCGGGCTGTGCCTGGACTCCCGCGCGTTCACGGCGCTGCTGGCCGCCGCCGGCCGGCCCGCCGCGGCCCGCCTGCTCCGGCGCCCCCGGGTCCGCGCCGCGCTCCTGTCCGCGCTGGCCGGGGTCCACGTCGGCGGGGACGGCTTCGCGGTGACCGTCGAGGCCGGCGGCGCGGGGGCGTCCTTCTCCGGCCGCCTCCAGAGCCGCGCCACGGGTCTCGCGGCCGCCCTCCTCGCCGAGCGCCTGCCGCTCCTGCCTCCCGGCGTCTCCCACATCGAGCGGCTCGTGGACCCCGTGCCCTTCCTGACGGAGCTGGCCGGCCACGGCTTCGACCTGGACCTCCCCCGGTGACCCCCCCCCCGCGTGAGCCCCCGGGGCGGGCGCGCCCCGATACCCCGCACGGGAGGCCGGGCCTGTGAGCCGTTTCACACCCGTCTCAGGTTGTCAGTCGTGTAATCGATTACATAACCTCATGAAATCGATTACATGGAGGACTGATGGCACGCATCAAGGACGTCGCGGCGCACGCCGGCGTGTCCGTCGCCACGGTCTCCCGGGTGCTCAACGACAACCCGTCCGTGACGGAGGAGACCCGGAACCGGGTCTACGCCGCCATGACGGCGCTCAACTACCGCCCCAACGCGGTCGCGCGCTCCCTCCGCACCGAGGCGACCCGGACGCTCGGACTGATCATCGGGGACATCCTGAACCCGTTCTTCACCGAGCTGGCCCGGGCCGTCGAGGACGAGGCCCGCCTCGCCGGGTACACCGTGATCATCGGCAACGCCGACGAACGCGCCGACGAGCAGGACCACTACGTGCGCACGCTGCTGGAACGGCGGGTGGACGGGCTGCTCATCTGCCCCACCGCCGAGGTCACCTCCCTCATCGAGGAGGTGGCCCGCGCCGGCCGGCCGCTGGTCTTCCTGGACCGGACGCTCCCCGGCATCGAGGTGCCCTCGGTGCGGGTCGAGAGCGCCGCGGCCATCGGGGAGCTCATCGGCCACCTGAAGGCGCTGGGCCACCGGCGGATCGCGTTCATCTCCGGCCCGGCCACGCTGTCCACCGGACGCGAGCGCACCGAGGCGTTCCGCGCGGCGATGGCGGCGCACGGGCTGGCGGTCCCCCCCGAGTACCTGGAGGCCGGCGACTTCCGCGAGGGCAGCGGCCGGGCGGGCGCGGCGCGCCTGCTCGACCTGCCCGAGCCGCCCGAGGTCATCTTCACGGGCGACAACCTGATGACGCTGGGCGCGCTGGGCGAGATCCGGGCGCGCGGCCTGCGCATCCCGCGGGACGTCGCGCTGGCCTCCTTCGACGACGTGCCGTGGTTCGTCCACGTCGACCCGGCGATCACCGCGATCGCCCAGCCGACCGCCGAGCTCGGGCGCGCCGCCGTACGGATGATCCTCAACCGCGTCGAGGGCCGCCCCGCCGAGTCGGCCGCGCTCCCCGCGCAGCTCGTCGTCCGCACCTCCTGCGGCGAGACGCCGTACGGCGGAGGCCCGGCGGCGGCCCGCGGCGCGGGCGCGGGCGATCCCGGTCAGGGTGACGAAAGGAGCCGGTCGTGAGCGAGTCGCGGGAGATCCTGCGGGTCGAGGGACTGCGCAAGGGGTTCCCGGGCGTCGTGGCGCTGGACGGCGTGGACTTCGCGCTGCGGTCCGGCGAGGTGCACGTGCTGCTCGGCGAGAACGGCGCGGGCAAGAGCACGCTGATCAAGATGCTCTCCGGGGCCTACCACCCGGACGAGGGCCGCATCCTCGTGGACGGCGAGCCCGTGGAGATCCGCACGGCGGGCGACGCGCAACGCCTCGGCATCTCCACGATCTACCAGGAGTTCAACCTGGTGCCGGAGCTGACGGTCGGCGAGAACCTGTGCCTGGGCCGCCCGCCGCGCCGCTTCGGCCTCGTGGACACCAAGCGGATGCACGCGCAGGCGCGCGAGCTGCTGGACCGGGTGGGCGTGGACGTCGATCCGCGCACCCCGGTGGGGCGGCTCGGCATCGCCCGCATGCAGATGGTCGAGATCGCCAAGGCGCTCGCGCTCAACGCCCGGGTGCTGATCATGGACGAGCCGACCGCCGTGCTGACCACGACCGAGGTGGAGCGGCTGTTCCAGATCGTGCGGCAGCTCCGCGAGCAGGGCGTGGCGATCGTGTTCATCACCCACCACCTGGAGGAGATCGCCCAGATCGGCGACCGCGTCACGGTCCTGCGGGACGGGCGCTCGGTGGCCGAGGTGCCGGCGACGACCTCCGAGGAGGAGCTGGTCCGGCTCATGGTGGGCCGCCCGATCGACCAGCAGTACCCCCGCGAGGCGGGCGAGCCCGGCGCTCCCCTGCTGAGCGTGCGCGGCCTCACCCGGGCGGGCGCGTTCGCGGACGTCTCCTTCGACGTGCGCGCCGGCGAGGTCGTGGGCCTGGCCGGGCTCGTCGGGGCGGGCCGCACCGAGGTCGCCCGCGCGATCTTCGGCGCGGACTCCTACGACTCCGGCGAGGTCCTGGTGAACGGCCGGGCCCTGCCCCGGGGCGACGTGCAGGCCGCGCTGGCCGCCCGGCTCGGGCTGGTCCCCGAGGACCGCAAGGGCCAGGGGCTGGTGCTGGGCGCCGGGATCGGCGAGAACCTGGGCCTGGTCACGCTGGGCCGCGCCAGCCGCGGCGGGTTCGTGGACCGGGCCGGGCAGCGCGCCGCCGCCGCCCGGGTCGCCGAGCAGCTCGGCGTGCGCATGAGCGGGCTGGACCAGGAGGTCCGCACGCTCTCCGGCGGCAACCAGCAGAAGGTCGTCATCGGCAAGTGGCTGCTCGCCGACGTCGGCGTGCTCATCCTCGACGAGCCGACCCGCGGGATCGACGTGGGCGCGAAGGTCGAGATCTACCAACTGATCAACTCTCTCACCGCCTCCGGCCACGCGGTGCTCATGATCTCCAGCGATCTCCCCGAGATCCTCGGCATGAGCGACCGTGTGCTGGTCATGGCCCGGGGCCGGCTCGTGGGCGAGCTCGACGCCGGTGAGGCGACACAGGACTCGGTGATGGCCCTCGCGGTCACCGAGGTGGAGGATGCTCGTGTCCACTAACGTGCTGTCCAAGCGCCCGTCCGCCTGGCTGGCCGAGAACGGCTCCCTGGCGGGCCTGGTCGTGCTCGTGGTCGCGCTCGCGCTGCTGTCGGGCGACTTCCTGACCGTGACCAACCTGCTCAACGTGGGCGTCCAGGCCGCCGTCACCGCGATCCTGGCGTTCGGCGTGACGTTCGTCATCATCACCGGCGGCATCGACCTGTCGGTCGGCGCGGTGGCCGCGCTGTCGGCGATCGTGCTGGCCTGGTCCGCCACGGAGGCCGGGCTGCCCTGGCCGCTGGCCGCGCTCCTCGCGCTCGCGGTCGGCCTGCTGTGCGGGCTGGTCAACGCCGCCCTCGTGGCGTACGGCAAGCTGCCGCCGTTCATCGCCACCCTGGCCATGCTCGGCGTGGCCAGGGGCCTGGCGCTCGTCCTGTCCGAGGGCAGCCCGATCCCGATGCCGGAGACCGTGGCGCACCTCGGCGACACGATCGCGGAGTACCTGCCGGTGCCCGTGCTGGTGATGGTGTTCATGGGCGTCATCACGGCGGTCGTGCTCAACCGCACCTACCCCGGCCGCGCGATGTACGCCATCGGCGGCAACGAGGAGGCCGCCCGGCTCTCCGGGATCAAGGTCAACCGGCAGAAGCTCGTCACCTACGCGCTGTCCGGGGCCTTCGCGGCCGTCGGCGGCGTCGTGCTGGCCAGCCGGCTCGCCTCGGCGCAGCCGCAGGCCGCGTCCGGGTACGAGCTGGACGCGATCGCCGCCGTCGTCATCGGCGGGGCCAGCCTGTCCGGCGGCAAGGGCCGGGCGTTCGGAACCTTCGTCGGCGCGCTCATCCTCGCGGTGCTGCGCAACGGCCTGAACCTGCTCTCCGTCTCCGCCTTCTGGCAGCAGGTGGTGATCGGCGTGGTGATCGCGCTCGCGGTCCTGCTCGACACCCTCCGCCGCAAGGCGTCCAACTGATACGAACGAGGTAAGACCATGAAGCGAATGCTCACCCTCGCCACCGCCGGCGCCGCCCTGGCCCTGGCCGTGACGGCCTGCGGCTCCGGTGGCTCCGGGGACTCCGGCGGCTCCGGCTCCGGCGGCTCGGGCGGCGGCGACATCAAGATCGGCATGTCGGTCTCCACGCTCAACAACCCCTACTTCGTGCACCTGCGCAAGGGCGCGGAGGACGAGGCCGCCAAGCAGGGCGTCAAGCTGACCGTCACCGACGCGCAGAACGACGCCTCCCAGCAGGTGAACCAGGTCCAGAACTTCACCAGCCAGAACATGAAGGCCGTCATCCTCAACCCGGTGGACTCCGACGCCGCCGCCCCCGCCGTGAAGGCGGCCGAGCGGTCGAAGATCCCGGTGATCGCGGCCGACCGCGGCGTCAACGGCGCGCCGGTCACCCAGACCGTGGCCTCGGACAACGTGGCCGGCGGCAAGCTCGCCGCGCAGGAGCTGGCCAAGCAGCTCGGCGAGAAGGGCAAGGTCGTCGTGCTCCAGGGCGTGCCCGGCACCTCCGCCTCGCGCGACCGCGGCCAGGGCTTCGCCGAGGGCATCAAGGCGTTCCCCGGCATCCAGGTCGTCGCCAAGCAGCCGGCCGACTTCGACCGCGCCAAGGGCCTGGACGTCATGACCAACCTGCTCCAGTCCAACCCCGGCATCACCGGCGTCTTCGCCGAGAACGACGAGATGGCGCTCGGCGCGATCAAGGCGCTCGGGGCCAAGGCCGGCAAGGAGGTCAAGGTCGTCGGCTTCGACGGCACCCCGGACGGCATCAAGGCCATCCAGGCGGGCACCCTGAGCGCCTCCGTCGCCCAGCAGCCCGCCCTGCTCGGCCAGACCGCCGTCCAGAACGCGATCAAGGCCGCCAAGGGCGAGAAGATCGAGTCCGTCGTCGCCGTCCCGGTCACGATCGCGAACAAGGACAACGCCGCCCAGTTCGCCACGTCATGACCACCGGCCCGATGAGCGCGCGGGAGCCCGCCGCCCGGCCGTACGACGTGGTGGTGGCGGGCTCGGCCAACGCGGACCTGGTGGTGCGGGTCGAGCGGCGGCCCGCGTCCGGCGAGACGGTGGCCGGGTCGGACCTGGCCACCTTCCCCGGCGGCAAGGGCGCCAACCAGGCGGTCGCCGCCGCCCGGCTGGGCGCGCGCACGGCGCTGCTGGGGCGGGTCGGCGACGACGGGCACGGGGCGCTGCTGCGGGCATCGCTGGAGCGGGACGGCGTGGACGTGTCCCGCCTGGCCGCCACCCCGGGCCCGACGGGGGTCGCGCTGATCACCGTCGGGCCCGAGGGAGACAACAGCATCATCGTCTCGCCCGGCGCCAACGCCCGCCTCACCGAGGAGGACGTGGCCGGGGCCGCGGACCTGATCGGCGCCGCCCGGGTCCTCTCGCTCCAGCTCGAGGTGCCCCTCCCGGCCGTGCTGGCGGCCGCCCGCGCGGCGGAGGCGGCCGGGACCCGGGTCGTGTTCAACCCCTCGCCGCCCGCCCCGGTGCCGGCCGGGCTGCTCGCGCTGTGCGACCCGCTGATCGTCAACGAGCACGAGGCCGCGTTCCTGCTGGGCGAGGACGCCCCGGAGGATCCGGAGGAGCGGGCGTCGGCGCTGCTGACGCTCGGGCCCCGGTCGGTCGTGGTCACGCTCGGCGCCGAGGGCGCGGTCGTCGCCGGGGAGGGCCGGGTGCCCAGTCCCCGCGTGACCGCCGTGGACACCACGGGCGCGGGCGACGCCTTCACCGGCGCGCTGGCCTGGCGGCTGGCGCGCGGCGACGGGCTGCGCGAGGCCGCGGTGTTCGCGGCCAGGGTCGGGGCGGCGGCGGTGCGGAGGCCCGGCGCCCAGAGTTCGTTCCCCACGGCGGAGGAGGTGGAGGCCCTGTGAAGCGCGGCGGAATCCTCAACGCCGCCCTGTCCGGCGCACTGGCCCGGCTCGGGCACACCGACGAGGTGCTCGTGTGCGACAGCGGGATGCCGATCCCGCCCGGCGCCGAGGTCGTGGACCTGGCGTTCCGGCCGGGCGTGCCGGCGTTCGCCGAGGTCCTGGACGGGCTGCTGGCCGAGCTGGTCGTGGAGGGCGCGGTGGCCGCGGGCGAGGTCCGCGAGGCCAACCCGGACTGCGCGGACCTGCTCGCCGGGCGGCTGCCGGGGCTGGTCCACGTCCCGCACGACGAGCTCAAGCGCCGCGCGCGCGGCGTCCGGCTCGTCGTCAGGACCGGCGAGGCCCGGCCGTACGCCAACGTGATCCTGCGCTGCGGGGTCGCGTTCTGACAAGCCCTGGCAAGACGGGGCCGGGACGTGCCCGGCGGGCCGCGGCCCGCCGGGCACGTCCTCGCGCGGGCTCACATGGTGGTGCAGGCGCGGCCCCAGTTCGCCAGGCCGCCTCCCGGCTTGTGGTACCAGAGCTGGGCGCAGATCCGGGTGCCGCGCGGCACGTTCCAGCGGCTCCCGAACGCCCGGAGCCTGCCGTCGTAGCGGTAGGGCGGCACCTTGCGGCGCAGCTTCCCGCTCCAGACGTCCATGTGGTAGGTGCCGGCCGGGCCGCACTTCTTGCCCAGGTGCAGGACCTGGAGCCTGCCGTTCGCGGCGCCGATCACCAGGCAGCGGCCCTTGCCGGGCTTGGCGTGCCCGGCGGCGGTCCCGGCGCTCGCCTCGGGGGCGGTCCCGGCGCTCGCCGCGCCGGCGGGGTCGGCGAGGACGAGGGCGGTCGCCGCGGCGGCGGCCGCCGCGGTGAGGGCCCGGCGGGTTGCGGACATGAAGTCTCCTTCCGAGAGCGACACGACGCGTCGCCCGGAGGCCGCGCCTCCGGGCGACGTGAGGTGGTCTGTAGCGGACGAACACCTACCCTGACCGCCGGGGCCCGCCGCTCTCAGTGACATTGCCGTTGATCTACCCGCGCGTTCCGTCCCCGTTCAGGGCCCGGCCCGCCGCCGTCGCCCCCGGGCAGCCGTACGGCCCGCGCCCGGCTGGACGCGGGCCGTGCGGATCGCCCGGTCGGGACGGGCCGGGGGGCCGGCCCGTCACCGCGGATCAGCGTGCCGGGATCACCAGGAGAAGGCCTGGAACTCGGCGGCGCGGATCTGGTCGCGGAACGGGCTGGCCGTGGCGCAGTCCGTCGCGCTGTTCGGGTCGTTGTCCTGTTCCCCGGCGTAGAGCGGGTTGCCGGTGCACTGGCTGGTCAGCGCGCGGAACATGACGTGGGTGGCGGGGACGGGGATCGGGATCTGGAAGGACTTGATCAGCAGGTCGGCCCCGCGCGGACGCGGCAGCGCGGTGTCGAACGCCTTGTCCGAGCTGGTCAGGACCTTCCGGAAGTTCGCCGGGTTCGCGCAGTCCTTGAGGCAGGTGAGCACCTCGAACGAGCGCAGGGCCGAGAACCGGTTCTGGCCGCCCGCGTCCGGGTCGCCCGCGACGGCCGGCCGGAGCATGGCGCTGACCTGGAAGCGGCGGACGTTGACGGGCTCGTCGCCGGCCAGGTCCACGACGACCGACTTGCCCTTGGGCGCGCCGGTGAGCGAGGCCCAGTTGGTGGCCTCGGTGTCGTCGATCAGCCGGGCCTGGTTGACGCCGTCACCGCTGGCGGTGGCGCCGTTCGCCGAGGAGGCGTGGTTGCGCGGCATCTCCAGGTTGAGCGGGAACTCCTTGCCGGGCCAGACGATCGCCTTCACCCGCTTGTGCCCGAAGCCCTTGGCCACGGCCACGAAGTCGTACCCGCCGGCGGCCATCTCGACGGTGTCGCCGAGCGGGGTGTTCGGGTCGGTGTCGGCGACGGGGACGGCGCGCGCCTCGTAGTCGCCGACGTACAGCCGCACGACCGCGCCCTCGGCGTCACGCGCCGGCTTGATCTTGAGCTTGCCGTTCTTGCCGATCGGGTCGACGAAGCTCGGCGTGGGGTCGGGGTCGTTCGGGCCGTTGCTGGCGGCGGCGGCGCCGAGGCCGTGCTCGGCGAACGCGCGCCACATGATGTCCTGGTTCGCGCCGTCGAAGCGGATCGCGTCGGCGGCGAGCAGCGCGTCACGGTGGTCCACGTAGGACACCGCGCCGGAGGCCATCAGCAGCAGGGCGTCGAAGCTGAGCTGGGCCCAGCGGCGGTTGCCGGGGCACTCCTCGACGGGCTTCTTGCCGTCGGCGCAGGCCCGCTGGGTCTTCGCGTCGCCCGCGCCGTACCGCTTGACGAACGCCTCGCGCACGTCGAACTGGGTGGCCGACCAGATCTCGCCGTCCGCGTGGACCTGCTGGCCCACGATGTCGTAGGCGATGTCGCTGTAGTTCAGCGGCGACTTGGACATGTCGTAGTTGCGGATGCCGCGCCCGGAGTCGCCGGTGGCGTACCCGCCCGTGACGTACGGCGTGTCGCCGCGCGGGCGGAAGCCGTACTCGTTGAGGTACTCCATCGCGAACAGGTCGGAGGTGCTCTCGTTCATCGCGCCGGCCTGCGCGCCGCTCCAGCCGGCGTTCGGGCCGCCGATCATGCGGCCGGAGATCGCGTGGGTGTACTCGTGCCCGATGACCGACATGTCGTAGTCGCCGTCAACGCAGGGCGCGTAGAACGAGCCGGCGATGGGCTGCCAGAGGTACATGTTGGTGATCGGCGCGACGCCGTCGGGGCCGGTGATCTGGTTGGCGTTGTCGCGGACGGTCAGGTCGCGCGCGCCGGCCTGGGCGTTGCCCTGCTCGGGGTCGTTGCCGAGCCCGCCGCGGTCGCCGTTGCTGACCTGCATGTTCCAGGCCGTCTCGGTGAAGCCGAGGCGGTAGGACCAGTCGTGCATGCGGTTGTGCATGACGTGCAGGTTGGAGATCGCGGCCTCGAGGTCGGCCTCGCCCGGCTGGTCGAACACGGCCGGGTTGCACTTGGCGTTGAACCAGGTGTTCTTCCAGGGGAAGAAGTAGTTGCGGCTCGGGGTCGGCGCGTTGCTGCGGGTGCCGACGCTGAACGGGTCGGGGTTGGCCCGGTTCTCGAAGGTCCGCGCCGCGTTGCCGAGGCTGGTGTTGGTCGGGGCGTTCGTGGTGTGGTCCACGTCCCAGGCCTTGCCGGTGCGCGGGTCGCCCCCGGGCACGTAGTCACAGTCCGGGTCTGACTCGTGGCACCAGGTCTGGCGGTTGTCGGTCGAGGAGTAGTCGGCCGGCGGGTTCGCCGGGAACACCTTCCACTTGGGGTTGTCCGGGTCGAAGTGGTCGACCAGGTTCTCCCGCACCAGGACCGCGCCGCTGACCGCGTCCACGTGGGTGGTGACCGCGATCGGCTCGGCCTTGGTGCCGCCGATCAGCACGACCTCGAACGCGCTGTGCACGCCGTCGGGCGCGGGCACCGCCACCGGGGTGACCCGCTTGGTGGTCGCGGTCGCCAGGTCCATCCCGGCGTCGCGCGCGGCGGCCTCCAGCGCCTTGTCCTGCGTGATCTTGGCGGCCGGGGGCGCCTCGGTCTCGCGGGACAGCGAGGACGTCACGTGGCGGATCTTGCCGCCGGCCACGCCCACGCTCACCAGGCCGTCCACCCCCGCGGGGAGTGAGCCGAAACGCTGGCGCAGCAGTACGGCGTGGCCCTTGCCGATCGGGTTGACCGCGACCTTCTCCAGCGCGTCCACCGCCTCGGCGGACAGGCCGAACAGGCTCTCGTTGGCCTTCAGGTAGGCGCGGGCCGCCTTCTCGGGGTCGTCGCCCAGGCCCTCGGCGAGCGGCTTGGCGCTCGTCACGACGGCGGGGGTGCCGAGAGCGTTCCAGCGGATCGTGGCCTCGGGGCCGGCCTTGCGGGCCTGGACCCCCGCGGGCGGGGCGACCCGGCCCTTGCGGTTGTCCAGGTCGGGCATGCCGTGCTCCTCGCCCTGGAAGTCGAGCACCTTCGGAGCCGGGGCCTGCGCGCCGGGCTCCCCGCGGGCCGCCGCCGCGGATAGGGGGAGAGCCGCCACCGCGACGGTGGCGATAGTGGCCCTGCGTAACCAGGATCTAGACGACAACATTCCCTCCTGCCAGCAAAGGGCGCGCGAATCGCACACACCTCCGCAAGAGGTAACACCGCCATCGTGGGGTTACAAGATCTTGCATTGACTTAAATATCAGCGTATAGACGACACACCCCCAATAACCGGGCGTCCCGCCGAAACCTGACAAAAATTGCATGAGATCATTGAATGGTGACGACGACCCGGCTCATGAGCCCCGAAGACGCCCCCGTCCTTGCCGCGCTCCTCCGGTCCAACCGCGATTTCCTGGCCCCCTGGGAGCCGGACCGCGAGGACTCGTACTTCACCGAGGAGGGCCAGCTCGCCGTCGTGCGGGACGCGCTGGACTGGTACGAGGCCGGGACGCACGTGCCGCACGTCATCGTCGACGACGACGGGCGGGTGGTCGGCCGGATCACGCTGAGCGGGATCGTGCGCTTCTCCCTCCAGTCCGCCAGCGTGGGCTACTGGGTCTCCGAGCACGCGAACGGGCGCGGCCACGCCACGGCGGCGCTGCGCTCGATGATCGCGGTGGCCTTCGGCGACCTGGGCCTGCACCGGATCCAGGCCGAGACCCTGAAGCACAACGCCGCCTCCCAGCGGATCCTGGAGCGCGCCGGCTTCGAGCGGTACGGCCTGGCCCCGGAGTACCTGCGGATCGCCGGGCGCTGGCAGGACTGCGTGATGTACCAGCTCATCAACCGCGACATGGCCTGACGGCTCCCGGCCGGGGACGCCCCGCGGCTACCGGCGGCCCACCTTCAGCAGCCGCAGGGCCACCTGGATCTCCAGCATCCGGTCGGGCTCGCGCCAGGAGTCGCCGAGGAGCCGGGCGATCCTGGCCAGCCGCTGGGCCACCGTGTTGGGGTGCAGGTGCATCGCCTGCGCCGTGGCGGTCGTGTTCTGTCCGGTGGCGCAGAACACCTCGGTCGTCTCCAGCAGACTGCCGCCGCGGTCGCGGTCGTACTCGATGAGCGGCCCGACCGTGGCGTCGATGAACGAGCCGATGTCCGGGCGGCTGCCGAACAGGATGCCCACGAACCCCAGGTCCCGCGCGTCCGCGGCCTCCCCGGCCCGGCCCAGCGCCAGCAGCGCCCGCACGCAGCGCGACGCCTCGTCGTACGCCGCGGCGATCGAGGCGCCGCCCCCGCCCGCGCCCCCGGCGGTCACCGGCCGGGAGGTCGCCCCGGACAGCTCGCGCACGGCCTCCTGGGCGACGGCGCCCGGGTTCGCGCCGGGCAGGAGGAGGACGACCTCGTCCTTGCGGCCGGTCGCCAGGCCCCCGGACCGGCGGGCGAGCGCGTTCGCGGCGGTGTGCAGCCGGTCCCGCACCTGCGGGTCGGCCCGGGCCACCACCACGACGTGGCGCGCGCCGAGGTCCACCCCGAGCAGGGACGCGCGGTGGCGCAGCAGGTCGTGGTCCTGCGCGGAGGTGGCGAGGAGGTCTTCGAGCAGCTCGCCCCGCACCCGCGCCTCGACCTCGGCCATGCGGCGGCGCGTCACCAGCACCAGCGAGGCCACCAGCGCCGCGACCTCCAGCGTGCGCCGGTCGATGTCGCTCACCGCCGCGACGCCGTGCATGACCACGCTGCCCAGGACCTCCGAGTCGGCGATCATCGGGACGGCGCACAGCCCGTCGCGCACGACGCTGCGGCCCGACTCCTGCGCGCGGGCCGCGACCGAGGCCAGGCCCGGGCCGGGCGGCAGCGGGGCCGGCCCCGCGGCGGTCACCACGGCGCCGTCCCGGTCGAGCAGCGCCACCGCACCGGACGCCGAGGCGGCCGCGACCGCGACCACGTCCTCGACGCTCTTGCCGTGGATGACCAGCCTCGTCAGCCGCTCGTGGACGTCGGCGATGCGCTCCAGGTCCTCGGCGTGGGACCGGATGGTGGCGTTCGCGACCCGCAGGTCGGCCACCGCCGCCTGCGTCTCGGCCAGCAGCCGGGCGTTCTGGATGGCCACCGCCGCGTGCGCGCCCAGCATGGCCAGCGCGCTGATGTCGCGGGAGCTGAAGGTGCGCGGGCTGCGGTGGGCGGCCAGCAGCACGCCGATGACGCTCTGCTTGAGCTTGACGGGGACGCCGAGCAGCGACCGGATGCCCTCCGCCAGCACCGTCTTGTCGATCTCCGGCCGGTGCACGATCGAGTCGTCCTCGGAGTAGGACAGCACGTGGTGCGGCTCGCCCGTGCGCGCGACCAGCCCGCCCACGCCCGTCCCCTTCGGCAGGCGCAGCTCGCGCAGGGCCCCGGAGATGTTGCCCGAGGCCGCCTTGACGTACGTGCTCTCGTCCTCGTCGTTGAGGCTGATGTAGGCCAGGTCGCAGTTGAGCAGGCGGCGCGCCCGGTCGGAGATCGCCTGCAGGATCGTGTCGAGGTCGTGCAGGGACGCCAGGTCGTTGGCGGTGTCGTTGAGGAGCCGCAGTTCGGCGCCGTTGCGGCGCTGGCCGATGAGGATCTCGCGCAGCCGCAGCGCCAGCAGGCGCTGCCGGTCCAGCTCCGCCAGCGTCTCCGGCGGCTCCCCGCGCGCCCGCGCCCGCGCCGGCGGCGCGTCGAACTCCTCGGCCTCGGCGTCGGCCAGCAGCAGTTCCAGGAACGAGCCCGTCGTCACGTCCACCGCCTGTCCTCCCCCGCTCGCGTCCGGCCGGCGCTCCCGTCACCGGACGGCCGGGATGGTCCACACCGTAGGCACCGCCGGGGCGCGCGTCCATGTGATCCGCCCACAGCCGGGGCGCGCGAGAGTGGGGTCCGGCCACATCCCCGGACGGGCCCGGCGCGGCCGGCGATCCGCGCCCCCGGCGTACGGCCCGGGCGGGATCAGCGGCGGCGGAAGGCGGCGGGGATTTCCGGGCTGAGGATCGCATGCGATCCGGTTGTCCGCAATAGCGGGGTTGGCGGCAGTTTTATACCGGTACCACACCAGATGAGTGACATTCGGTACGACCGATGATCATGCTGTCTATGGTCGGCGCCCGTGACCATTCATGCGGCGATGACGGCGCAGGCGGCGCGCACACCTGATGCGATCGCCTATATAGCCGGTGACCTGCGAGTCTCCTACAAGGAGACGGAAGTGCGCGCGAATCGGATCGCGCACACCCTGCTACGCGACGGCGTGGGCCGCGAGGAGCCGGTGGGCGTGCTCCTCGACCGTGGAGAGCACCTTCTCCCCGCCCTGCTCGGCGTTCTCAAGGCCGGGGCGGCCTACGTGCCGCTGGACCCGGCCTATCCCTCCGAACGGCTGCGCCTGATGGCGGCCGACAGCGGGCTGAAGACCGTGATCACCCGGCCGGGACTGAAGCCGCCGGCCGAGGCGCGGGTGATCCTCGCGGGGATCGACGACGCGGACTCCCCGGGACACGACCCCGGTACGGCGGTGCCCGAGGACTCCCTGGCGTACGTGATCTACACCTCGGGCTCGACCGGGCGGCCCAAGGGCGTGGCCCTGGAGCACCGGAGCGTGCTGAACCAGCTCTCCTGGCTCGTGGAGACCTGGGGGCCCGAGGCGCTGGCCGGGAACCTCGCCTCGACCTCGATCTGCTTCGACCCCTCGGTGATGGAGATCTTCGCGCCGCTCCTGTGCGGCGGCACGGTGATCCTGGCCGACAACCTGCTCGCGCTGCCGCACCTGCCCGCGCGGGACGAGGTGACCGCGCTCGGCGGCCCGCCGTCGGTGCTGTCGGCGCTGCTGCGCACCGGCCCGCTGCCGCCGCGCACCCGCCTGGTCCACTCGGGCGCGGAGCCGGCCTGGGCGGAGCTGATCGCCGACATCTACGCGCACCCGCAGGTGGAGCGGGTGTTCAACCTGTACGGGCCCACCGAGTGCACGATCCAGTGCGTGGCCTGCGTGATCCCGCGGGACGGCGCGGGCGACCCGCCCATCGGCCGGCCGATCGCCGGCGCGGTGCTGAGCGTGCGGGACGCGGACGGCAGGGAGGTGCCCGAGGGCGAGACGGGCGAGCTGTGGGTGGGCGGCCCGGTGGTCGCGCGCGGCTACCTGAACCGCCCGGACGACGACCGGTTCCGCGAGGAGCCCGGCGGGCGCTTCTACCGGACCGGCGACCTGGTGCGGTTCGACGGGGACATGTACCACTTCGCCGGGCGGGCCGACGACCAGGTCAAGATCCGCGGGCACCGCGTGGAGCCGGGCGAGGTCGAGCGGGCCCTGGCCGGGCACCCCAAGGTGACCGCCGCCGCCGTGCTGGCGCTGCCCGACGCGGACGGCACCCGGCGGCTCGCGGGCTACGCGCAGGCCGAGGGGGCCGGGGAGCGGGAGCTGCGGGAGTACCTGCGCGGCCTCCTGCCCGGGTACATGGTGCCGGACCGGGTGACCGTGCTCGACCGGCTCCCGCTGGCCCCCAACGGCAAGATCGACCGCCGCGCCCTCGCCGACGTCCGGCCGGCCGCGGCGGCCGGCTCAGGCACGCCCCCGCGCGACGAGGACGAGCGGCGGGTCGCCGCGATCGTCGCGGACGTGCTGGGCCTGCCCTCGGTCGGCGTCCACGACCGGTTCCCCGAGCTGGGCGGGCACTCGCTGGCGGCGGCGCGCGTGGTCGCGCGGGCCGCGGGCGAGTTCGGGGCCGAGGTCCCGCTGCACGAGTTCCTGGCCGAGCCCACGGTGGAGGCCCTGGCCCGCCGCCTGCGCTCGGCGCCCGGGGGCCGCGCGCCCCTGACCCGGAACACCGGCCGCGACCTGTATCCCCTCACCGACATGCAGCGCCAGTTCTGGGCCCTGCTCCAGATCGCGCCCGACGCCCGCGCGACCCTGATCTCCACGCGCCTGCGGGTCACCGGCACCGCCGACCCCGCCCGCTTCCAGGCCGCGCTCGACGCGATCGTGCGCCGCCACGAGCCGCTGCGCAGCGTCATCGAGCCGGTCGGCGGGGAGCCCATGATGCGGGTGCGCCCGCCCGCGCCGGTCCCGCTGGAGGAGCACGACCTGCGCGGGCTGGCCCCGGCCGAGCGGGAGGCGGAGATCCTGCGCCTCGGCGGGCCGGGGATCGCCCCCTTCGACCTGACCGCCGACGTGCCGCTGCTGCGCGCCGAGCTGTTCCGGACCGGGGAGGACACCGCCGAGGTGGTGCTGATCAGCGACCACATCGTGGCGGACGGGTGGTCGACCCGGATCCTGATCGAGGAGCTGGCGGCCGGTCTCGCCGGGCAGGACGTGCCCGACCCGGAGATCCAGCTCGGCGACGTCGCGCTGGCCGAGGAGGAGCGCCGGGCGGAGGCGCTGGCGCGCGAGGGCGCCCACTGGCGGAAGGTCCTGGCCGGTGTCGCCGTGCCGCACGACCTGTTCGGGCGCGAGGGCGTGTCGCTCACCCACCGGGGCAGGCGGGCCCGGCGGCCGCTGGACCCGGAGCTGGACGCGGCGATCCGCCGGGTGGCGGCGGAGCTCGGCGCGACTCCCGCCGCCGTGCACCTGGCGGCGCTGGCCACGGTGACCGGCGGGCTGAGCGGGCGGGCCGAGACGATGATCGGCCTGACCGCCGCCGAGCGGGACCGGCCCGGCCTGGAGCGGGTCATGGGACCGCTGTTCGGGACGGTGCCGATCCCGCTGCGGTTCGAGGACGACCCGGAGTTCGGGGACCTGGTCGCCGCGGCGAACACGGCGATCACCGGGGCGCTGGCGCACCGGGAGCTGGTCGGGTCGGCGGCGTCGGACGCCCTGCCCCGGCCGCCCGGCGCGGTGCCGACGCCGGTGATGCTGTCCGTGCAGCCCGAGGACGTGCCGGTGGTGCTGGAGGCGTCCCCCGGCGGCGGGGCGGCGCCGATCCGCGTGGAGCTGGCGGGCGAGCTGGACTGCGGCTGCGCCATGGGCGAGATGTCGGTGCTCGTCAACGCGGGCGCGGACGGGCCGGAGCTGCTGGTCGAGTACGCCACGGAGCGGTTCACCGAGGAGGACGCCGGCCGGGTGGCCGACGCCCTGCTGCGCGCCCTCGAACTCGGCCTGGCCGACCCGCGCACCCGGGTCTCGGAGCTGCCGCTGGTCCCCGGCGAGGAGCTGGCGGCGCTGCGCGCGGCCGGGACCGGCGCGGAGGTGCGCCCCCGGGCGACCTTCGTGGACGCCATCCTGGAGCACGACCGGGACGGGATCGCCGCCGAGTCCGCCGGCGGGCGGCTGACCTACGGCGAGCTCGAGGAGCTGTCGGCCCGGGTCGCGACCGGCCTGGTCGCGGCGGGGGTCGTGCCGGGCGAGGCGGTCGGGGCGTGCCTGCCCCGCGACCACCGGCTCCCCGCCGTGCTGCTCGGCGTGATCCGCGCGGGGGCCGCCTACGTCGCGATGGACGCCGACCTGCCCGCCGGGCGGATGAACGCCATCGTCGAGGACGGCGGCGTGCTGCGGGTGCTCGCGCTCGGCGAGGAGGCCCACGCGGCGGTCGCGGGCATCGGCGGGGCCGAGGTGCTGGACGCCGCGGCGCTGCTGGAGACGCCGCGCGGGCGGATCCCGGAGGCCGACCCGGACGGACCGGCCTACCTGATCTTCACCTCGGGCTCGACCGGGCGGCCGAAGGGCATCGAGATCACCCAGCGCGGCCTGGCCGCCTACGTCGCCTCCCACGCGGAGTACCCCGGCATCAAGGCCGGGGACGCCGTGCTCGCCGCGGCCCCGATGGTGTTCGACTCCTCGGTGTTCGACCTGTGGGCCACGCTGGCCGCGGGGGCCCGGGTCGTCATCGCCGACTCCGTGACCGCCCTCGACGGCCGCGCCCTCGCCGAGCTGTGCGACTCCGCGGGCGTGACGATGGTGCTCACCACGCCGAGCCGGCTGCGGCTCATGGTGGAGTCGGGCTGGCGGGGCCGGCCGGGGATGCGCGTCAAGGCCGGGGGCGAGGCCCTCGACCCCGCGCTCGCGCGCCGCCTCCTCGCCATCTCCGGCGAGGTGTGGAACGTGTACGGCCCGGCGGAGACGACCGTGGCCTCCACCGCCCACCGGGTCACCGAGCCCGTCGGGGACTCGGTGCCCGTGGGCCGTCCCATGCCCGGCGAGCGCCTGTACGTCGTGGACCCCCTCGGCCGGGCGCTCCCCACCGGCGTGCCCGGCGAGCTGTGGATCGGCGGGGCGGGCGTGGCCGTGGGGTACCGGGGCCGGCCCGACCTGACGGCGGCCGCGTTCGTGCCCGACCCCGAGTCCCCGGAGGCGCGGCGGTACCGCACGGGCGACGTGGTGCGCTGGACCCGCGACGCGGCCGGCGAGCCCGTGCTCGACTTCGTCGGCCGCGCCGACGGCCAGGTCAAGGTGCGCGGCTACCGGATCGAGCTGGGCGAGGTGGACAACGTGGTGCGCGGCCACCCCGCCGTCGCCGACTTCGCCGTCGTCGCCACCACCGGCGCCGACGCCCACCTGATCGGCCACGTGGTGTGGCGCGGGACGGGGACGACCGCCGAGCTGGAGGAGTACGCCGCCGCCCGGCTGCCCGGCTACATGGTGCCGCGCCGGTGGGCGTCGCACGAGGCGCTGCCGTACACCGCCACCGGCAAGATCGACCGGCGGGCCCTGGCGGGCGTCGAGGCCGAGGCCGCGGCGTACACACCGCCCGAGGGGCCCATGCAGGAGTTCATGGCCGAGATCTGGCAGGAGACCTTCGGCCTGCCCCGGGTCGGCGCCCGGGACGACTTCTTCGCGCTCGGCGGCACCTCGCTGCTGGCCACCCGCGTGACGGTACGGCTGCGCGAGGCGCTGGCCTGCGACCTGACCGTGCGCGCCCTGTTCGACCATCCCGTCCTCGCGGACTACGCGGCGGCCGTGGAACGACTGGTCATCTCGGAGATGACCGGACAGGAGGACCAGTCATGACCCTCGCCTCGAGTGAGGACCGGATGCGCGACCTGCTCAGCGAGCGGATCGCGCGGGCCCGCCAGACGGCGGCGGCGGCGATCCCGCGGCGGGAGGACGAGGGGCCCTGGCGCCTGTCCCCCGTGCAGCGGCGCATGTGGCTGGCGTCGGCGCTGGACGCCTCCGACCCGGCCTACAACGTGCCGTTCCGGCTGGACCTGCGCGGCGACCTGGACGTGGACGCGCTGCGGCGGGCCGTGGCGGACGTGGCCGGGCGGCACGAGGTGTTCGGCGGCGTCGTCGCGGTGCGCGACGGCGAGCCGTACGCCGTGCCGGGCGGCGCGGCCGTCGAGCTCGCGGTGGAGGACGTCGCCGCCGGGGCGCTGGAGGACCGCGTCACGGAGCTGGTGCTGCGGCCGTTCGACCTGGCGGCGGAGCGCCCGATGCGGGCGCATCTGCTGACCGCCGCGCCCGGGGAGCACACGCTGCTCCTGAACATGCACCACATCGCGATCGACGCGTGGGCGATGCCGCTGCTCCTGGACGACCTCGCCGCGGCGTACCGCTTCCACACCGGGCGGGGGGACGCCCCCGCAGAGCCGTCCCTGACGTACGCGGACGTGGCGGCCTGGGCGAACGCGCGCGCGACGTCGGAGCAGACCGAGCGCACGATCGACTGGTGGGAGGAGCGGCTGGCGGGCCTTTCGCCCGTGCCCGTCCTGCCGCCCGACCTGCCCGGGCCCGCGGACTGGCGGGCCTCCTCCGTGGACGTGGACCTCTCCCCCGAGACCGTCGCGCGGGTGCGCGCGCTGGCCGCGGAGTCCGGCGCGACCGTGTTCATGGTGCTGCTCGCCGCGCTCCAGGCGACGCTGGCCCGCGTGTCGGGCACGGCGGGGACCGGCGAGGACGCGGCCGTGGACGTGCTGGTCGGCGTGCCGGAGGCCGGACGGCGGCACCCGGACGCCGAGAAGGTCGTCGGCTGCCTGGTCGAGACCCTGGTCATGCCCGGGTCGGTGCACGGCGGCCTGACCGGCAGGGAGCTGGTGGACCGGGCGCGCACGCTGGCGCTGGACGTGTTCGGCCACGCCGACGCGCCCTTCGACCGCGTGGTCGAGCGGGTCCGCCCCCAGCGCTCGGGCACGGCGGCGCCGCTCATCGACGTGCTGCTGAACGTGTACGAGAACCCCGAGGAGGTGTCCGGGCTGCCCGGCCTCACCGCCCGGACGGTCGAGGTCAAGCCGGTCGCCGCCAAGTTCGACCAGGCGTGGACGTTCCACGATCACGGTGAGGCGCTGCGCGGCCACCTGGCGTACCGCACGGGCCTCTACTCCCCCGAGACCGCCGCCCGCCTGACCGGCTGGTTCACCGCGCTGCTCACCCAGCTCGCGGAGGACCCGGACCGGCCGGTGGGCGAGCTGGAGCTCGAACCGGGCGCGGAGGACGCGCTCGCCGCGCCGCCCGCCCCCGCCCTCGGCGCGCCCACGCTGCACGGGCGCATCTCCGAGCAGGTCCGCCGCACGCCGGAGGCCGTCGCGGTGGTCGCCGCGGACGGCGAGCTGACGTACGCCGGGCTGGAGGAGCGGGCGGCGGCGCTCGCGTCGCGGCTGCGCGCGGCCGGGGTGGGCCGGGGCGATCGCGTGGCCCTGCTCATGGAACGCGGCGCCGATCTCCCGGTGGCGGTGCTCGCCGTCCTCAAGGCCGGCGCGGCGTACGTCCCCGTCGACGACGCCGCCCCCGCAGACCGGATCGCCGCGATCGTGGCCGCGGCCGGGATCGAGGTCGCGGTCTGCGCCCCGGACCTGGCCGGCCGCCTGCCCGGGCACGTCACCCGCCTCTCGCCCGCCCCGCCGTACGGCGACGCGGACGGCGACGCGGACGTCCCGGGCGGCTCCGGCGCCGCCGGCGGCGAGGCGGACGGCACGGCCGGCGGCGAGACGGAGGAGGCCACGGCGGAGGACCTCGCGTACGTGATCTTCACATCGGGGTCCACGGGGACGCCGAAGGGGGTGGCGGTCGAGCACCGGCAGGTGACCGCCTACCTGGACGCGGTCCTGTCCCGGGTCGGGGAGATGCGGTCGTACGCCCTGGTCTCCACGTTCGCGGCCGACCTCGGCCTGCTGAACGTGTTCGGCGCGCTCACCACCGGGGCCGCGCTGCACCTGCTCGGGCGCGAGGTCGCGGTCGATCCCGAGGCGTACGCGGACTGGCTGCGGCGGCACGAGATCGACGCGGTGAAGCTGGTGCCGAGCCAGCTCGAACTGCTGGCGGCGCACGGCGAGCTGGCGGACGTGCTGCCGCGGCGGCTGCTGGTGCTCGCGGGCGAGGCGACGCCGTGGACGCTGGTCGACCGGATCGCGGCGGCGCGGCCGGACCTCGCGGTGCAGGTCCACTACGGACCGACGGAGACCACCGTGTCCGTGCTCGGCTGCGCGGTCGCGGACGTCCCGCGCCGGGGCGCGGTGGCGCCGCTGGGCACGCCGTTCCCCGGGGTCCGGTGCTTCGCGGCCGACGCGGCCGGGCGGCCCCTGCCGTACGGCGTGGCGGGCGAGCTGTGGATCGGCGGGCCGCAGGTGGCGCGCGGGTACCTCCAGGCGCCCGGCGACGCGCGGTTCGCCGAGCGCCCGGACGGGCGGTACTACCGGTCCGGGGACCGGGTGCGGATCGGGCGCGACGGGGTCGTGGAGTTCCTCGGGCGCGCCGACGACCAGGTGAAGATCCGGGGGTACCGGGTCGAGCCGGGCGAGGTCGCGGCCGCGTGCCGCGAGGTGCCCGGGGTCGCCGAGGCCGTGGTGCTGCCGGTCGGCGAGGGCGCGGCGCGCCGGCTGGCCGCGTGGGTCGTCGGGACGGCGCCCGCCGACGCGGTCCGGTCGGGCCTGCGTCGGGCGCTGCCGGACTACATGGTGCCCTCGTCGATCCTGGCCGTGGACGCGCTGCCGCTGAACGCCAACGGCAAGGTGGACCGGGCCGCGCTGCTGGCCGGGCTCGCGGCGGACCCGGCGGCCGGGACCGCCGGGGGCGGCGGCGCCGGGCGCGCGCCGGAGACCGGCACCGAGCGGCTGATCGCCGGGGTGTGGGAGGAACTGCTCGGGGTCGCGGAGGTCTCCGCCGACGCGGACTTCTTCGCGCTGGGCGGGAACTCCTTCACCGCCGTGCGCGCGGCCGGCCGACTCGGCGTGGGCCTTCGGATGACGGTCCCGCTGCGGGTGCTCTTCGAGCATCCCGTGCTCGAAGAGCTGGCCGCCGCGCTCGACGCGCTCCCCCGCGACCCGGCGGCGCCGCCCGCCGGGGACCGCGTGCCGCGCCGGACCGGCGGCGGGCCCGTCCCGCTGACCCCCGTCCAGCGGCAGATGTGGCTGGCCGGGGAGGTGGACCCCGACAGCGCCGCCTACAACGTGCCGATCGTGGTCCGGTTCGAGGGCGGCCTGGACGTGGAGGCGATGCGGCTGGCGATCACGGACCTGGCCGAGCGCCACGAGGTGCTGCGCTCGGTGGTCGAGGTCCGCGACGCCGAGCCGTACGCCGCGGTGCGCCCGGCCGCGGAGATCCCCGTGGAGGTGGTCGACGCGGCCGGCCTCGCGGAGCCCGGCCCGGCCACGCCCCCGGCGTACGAGGACGGGTCGCTGGAGGAGACCGCGTGGGCCGGGTTCGTGGCCGGGCTGGCCCGGCGGCCGTTCCGGCTGGCCGAGGAGTGCCCGATGCGGGCGGCCGTCGTCACGGCCGGGCCGCGCGAGCACGTGGTGGCGCTGGTGCTGCACCACATCGCCAGCGACGCGTGGTCGCGCGGGGTGCTGCTGCGGGACCTCGCCGACCTGTACGCCGCGCGGACCGGGGTGCGGCCCGCGCCCGAGCCGCTGGACCGGCAGTTCGCGGACGTGGCCGAGTGGCAGCGCGCCCGGGCCGCAGACGCGGGCTGGTGGGCGGAGCGGCTGGACGGCGTGCCCGCCGAGATCGCGCTGCCCGTGGACCGGGTGCGGCAGGCCGGGCCCGGGACCGGGGTCGGCCTGCTGGACCTGGACCTGCCCGGCGAGCTGGCCGCCCGCGTGCGCGAGCTGGCCGCCTCCAGCGGGGCCACGGTGTTCATGGTGCTGCTCGCGGGCCTGTCGGCGATGCTCGCGCGGGTGTCCGGCGGGTCCGACATCCCCGTCGGCGTGCCCGAGTCGGGCCGGCGGCACCCCGAGGCCGAGCGCCTGGTGGGGTGCTTCCTGCAGACGCTGATCATCCGCACGGAGGTCGCGGACGAGCTCACCGGCGCGGAGCTGGTGGAGCTGGCGCGCTCGGGCACGCTCGACGCGTTCGCGCACGCGGACGAGCCGATGCCCCCGGTCGCGCCGCAGGTGCTGCTCAACGTGTACGACGCGCACGGCCCCGTCACCGGGTTCCCCGGGCTCGACGCGCACGCGGTGGAGCTGAAGCCGGTCACGGCCAAGTTCGACCTGAGCTGGACCGTGCGCGACACCGGCACGGCGCTCCGGGCGGCGCTGGCCTACCGGCCCGAGCTGTTCGACGAGGCGACCGCGCGCCGGATCGCCGGGTTCTACCTGGCGGTCCTGGACCAGCTCACCGCCGACCCGTCCCGCCCGGTCGGCGAGCTGGAGCTGGACCCGGGCGCGGCCACCGAGCTGACCGGCCCGCCCGGGGAGCCCGCCGGGGGCCCGACGCTGCACGGGCGCATCTCCGCGCACGCCGTCACCAGCCCGCAGGCCGTCGCGGTCGTCGCCGTCGACGGGCGGCTCACGTACGCCGAGCTGGAGGAGCGCGCCCGCCTGCTCGCCGCCAGGCTGCGCGCGGCGGGCGTGGAGCGCGGGGACCGCGTGGCGGTGCTCATGGAGCGCACGCGGGACCTGCCGGTGGCGATGCTGGGCGTGATGAAGGCGGGCGCGGGCTACGTGCCCATCGACGACGCCGCGCCCGCCGACCGGATCGCGTCGGTCCTGGCCACCGCCGGGGCCCGCGTCGTCGTCTGCGCGGACGACCTGGCCGCCCGGCTGCCGGAGGACGCGGTCGCCGTACGGCCCTGGGCCCCGGACGAGGCGGTGGCCGGGGACGATCCCGTGGAGACGGGCCCGGCCGACCTCGCGTACGTGATCTTCACGTCGGGGTCCACGGGCACGCCGAAGGGGGTGGCGGTCGAGCACGGCAACATCACCGCCTACCTCGACGGGGTCCTGTCCCGGCTGGCCCCGGCCGGGCCGCTCGGGTCGTGGGCGCTGGCCTCGACCGCCGCCGCCGACCTGGGCATCCTCAACGTGTTCGGCGCGCTGACCACCGGGGCGGCGCTCCACCTGATCGACCGCGACGCCGCCACCGACCCGCCCGCGTTCGCCGCCCGGATGGAGGGCGTGGACTTCCTCAAGTGCGTGCCGAGCCACCTGGAGCTGCTGGCGTCGTACGGCGACCTCGCGGCGGTGCTCCCGCGCCGCGTGCTCGTGCTCGCGGGCGAGGCCGTGCCGTGGTCGCTGGTGGACCGGATCGCCGAAGTGCGGCCGGAGCTGGAGGTGCAGGTCCACTACGGGCCCACCGAGACCACGGTCGCGGTCCTCGGGTGCTCGGCGGCGACCGCGCCCCGGGCGACGGCCAACGTGCCGCTGGGCACGCCGCTGCCGCGCGCCCGCTGCTTCGTGGCCGACCGGTCCGGCCGCGCCCTGCCGTACGGCGTGGCGGGCGAGCTGTGGCTCGGCGGGCCGCAGGTGGCGCGCGGGTACCTGGGGCACCCGGAGGACCCGCGGTACGTCACGCGGGAGGACGGCCGGTGGTACCGGTCCGGCGACCGGGCTCGGGTGACGGCCGAGGGGTACGTCGAGTTCCTCGGGCGCGTCGACGACCAGGTGAAGATCCGGGGATACCGGGTCGAGCCGGGCGAGGTGGCCGCCGTCTGCCGGGCTCTGCCCGGGGTGTCGGAGGCCGTGGTGCTGCCGGTGGGCGAGGGCACGGGCCGCCGGCTGGCCGCCTGGCTCGTGCCGGACGGCGCGCTGACGGCGGACGAGGTGCGGGCGGCGCTGCGCGAGGCGCTGCCGGACTACATGGTGCCGTCGGCGATCACGCTGCTGGACGCGTTCCCGCTGAACCCGAACGGGAAGGTGGACCGCGCGCGGCTGGTCGCGGAGCTGGCCCCGGCGGCCCCCGGCGAGCAGGTCGCGCCGGAGACCGAGACCGAGGCGCGCGTCGCGGAGGTCTGGGCGCGGCTGCTCGGCCTGGACTCCGTCGGGGCGACCGACGACTTCTTCGCGCTGGGCGGCGACTCGTTCACCGCGGTGAAGGCCGTGCACGAGATCGACCCCGGGCTGCGGGTGATCGACCTGTTCACCAACCCGACGCCGCGCGAGCTGGCCGCCCACCTGGACGGCGGCTCGGGCGGGCCGGCCGGGCTGCTGCACCGCCTGGGCGGGCCGAAGAAGGGCGCGAAGGCGACGGCGACCGTGGTCTGCGTGCCGTACGGCGGCGGCTCGGCGGCGGTCTACCGGCCGCTCGCGGAGGAGCTGCCGGAGGGCGTGGAACTGCTCGCGCTCGAACTCCCCGGCCACGACCCGGCCCGGCCCGACGAGGAGCCGCGGCCGCTGGAGGAGGTGGTCGAGCGCTGCGTGGCCGAGCTGGCCGCGCGCGAGAACGGCCCCATCTCGGTGTACGGCCACTGCGTCGGCACGGCGCTGGCCACGGCGCTCGCGCTGCGCCTGGAGGAGACCGGCGTCGAGGTCACCGGGGTGTTCCTGGGCGGCAGCTTCCCCACGGCCCGGCTCCCCGGGAAGCTGTCGGCGTGGATCAACCGGCGGCTGCCCGCCGACCGGTGGCTGTCCGACCGCGCCTACCGCGACGTGCTGCGCGCGATGGGCGGCCTGCCCGAGGACCTGGAGGGCCCGGCGGTCGAGACGGCCGTGGCCGCGCTCCGGCACGACGCCCGGCAGGCGCAGGCCTGGTTCACCCGGCGGCTGTCCGACCCGCGGCGGCGGCGGCTGCGCGCGCCGGTCCTGGTGATCGTCGGCGGCGCCGACCGCGCGACCGAGCTGTACGAGGAGCGCCACCGCGAGTGGACGGCGTTCGCCCACCACGTCGAGCTGGCGGTGATCCCGAACGCCGGGCACTACTTCCTGCGGCACCAGCCGGACGAGCTCGCCGGGCACGTGTCGGCGGCGCTCGAACGCTGGAAGGACTCCGGCCCGCCCGAGGCGCCGGCCGAGCCCGATCCCGTGGCTCCTGAGCCGCGGGGCCTGCGCGGGTTCTACACGGTGGCGTTCGGGCAGCTCGCCTCGATGGTCGGCAGCTCGCTCAGCTCCTTCGGCCTCGGCGTGTGGACCTTCCAGCAGAACGGCGCGGTCTTCGACTTCGCGCTGATCACGATGCTGGCGCTGCTCCCGACCGTGCTCATGGGCCCGGTCGGCGGGGCGGTGGCGGACCGGTTCGACCGGCGGAAGGTCATGCTGGTCTGCGACGCGCTCAACGGGCTCGGCATGACCCTCGTGGCCGCGCTGCTGTGGCTGGACGGGCTGACGTTCCCGGTGGTCTGCGCGATCGTCACGCTGACCTCGATCGTGACGGCGTTCCACCGCCCGGCGTACCTGGCGGCGATCGCCCAGCTCGTGCCCAAGCCGTACCTGCCGCAGGCCAACGCGCTCGCCCAGGCGGGCCTGGGCCTGGGCAACCTGATCGCCCCCCTGGCCGGCGGCGCGCTGGTCGCGCTCGCCGGGCTCCCGGTCGTCATCGGCGCGGACGTGCTGACGTTCGTGCTCGCGTTCGTCTCGCTGCTCACCGTGCGCATCCCGGACCGGATGTTCCGGCGGCGCGAGGAGACGTTCCGGGCGGCGGTGGCCGGCGGGTGGCGGTACTTCACGCGGCGTCCCCCGCTGATGGTGATGGCCGGGTACTTCATGGTCGTCAACTACTTCACCGCGCTCACGCTCGCCGTGGTCTCCCCGATGGTGCTCTCCCTCGGGGACGCCGCGGACCTGGGCGTGGTGACGGCGGTGGGCGGCGTCGGGGCCGTGCTCGGCAGCGTCGTCATGATGGTCTGGGGCGGCACCCGCCGCCTGGCCGACGGCATGGTCGGCTTCGTCGCCGTCGCGGGCGTGGCCACCGTCGTCGCCGGTCTGGCGGGCGCGGCGGCCTGGCTCCCGCTGGTCGCGATCGGCCTGGCCCTGCGCTGGGGCGCCAGCAGCGTGATCAACGCGCACTGGCTGTCCATCATCCAGCTCAAGGTCAGGATGGAGCTCCAGGGCCGCGTCCTGGCGACGAACCAGATGCTGGCCACCGCGATGACGCCCATCGGGTACCTCACCGCGGCGCCGCTCACGGCCTGGGCCCAGTCGCTCACCGGGAAGGGCACCGGCCCGGCGATCGGGGTGCTCCTGGCCGCCTCCGGCGTGCTGCTCACGCTGTGGGGCGTCATCGGGCCCCGGATCCGCCGCCTCCGCCACATCGAGGACGAGCTGCCCGACGCCCTCCCCACGGCGGTGATCAGCACGGACCTGGACGAGCTCCAGGCCGAGGACGACCGGCAGATGGCCCGCGCCTGACGGTCCCGCGGGGCGCCGCTCCGGCGCCCCGCTCCCCGCCGCCCGGTACGGCCTCAGCCCCGGGCGGCGGGGAGGGACGGCGTGAAGTCGGGGCGGCGGGCGAGCCGGTCGCGGTCGGCCCCGGACGCGAAGTGCCGGTCGATGCGCCGGGTCGCCTCGGCCCACTGCGCCATCGTGCGCACGGGGGTCAGCGTCTCGACGACGATCGGGTGGCTCCAGCGCTCGACCGCCCGCCGCCACAGGACGGACGGGGGGTCGGTGAGGACGTTCCCGACCGTGCCCTCGTAGGCGGGCATCGCGCGGGCGGCGCCGTCCGGCTCGATCTGCAGGGCCGGGAAGAACACGCCCCGGCGGATCAGGTCGGGGCGCATCTGGAGCGCGAGGTTGTCCGTCACGCTCACCTGGACGCCGGGCGGCGCCAGGGAGCGCAGGCGCTCGCCGTACGCCGGGTCGCCCAGGGCCGCGACCTGGTCGTCGGCGAGCAGCTCGTGCTCGGCGAACCCGGGGCGGCTGGCCAGGCCCTCGGGGACCACGGCCCCGAAGGACAGGTGCCCCAGCGCGGGGAACCGCGGGGCGATCTCGGTGCACAGGTCCGCGACCTGGTGGAGGTTGCTCCGCATCACGACGCAGTCCACGCCGAAGGCGGGCCGGTCGTCCCCGGGACGGGCCCGCGCGGCCTCGTCCAGCACCCCCAGGGCGTTCATCGCGCGGTCGAACGAGCCGCGCCGGCCCCGGATGCGGTCGTGGACCCCGGCGGTGGCGCCGTCGAGGCTGACGCTCACGCTGGAGCAGGTCTCGAACAGCTCCGCCGCCGTCTCCGGGCGCAGCGACCACCCGCCGGTGAAGAGCGCGACGTGGACGCCCGCCGCCGTCAGCCGCCGGGCCACCTCCAGGACGCCGCGCACGAGGAGGGGCTCCCCGCCCGCCAGCGAGACGCCGTACGGCCGCATGGCGATGATCGCGTCGGCGACGCGCAGCAGGTCGTCGCGGGCGAGCTGGCGCGACGGGCGGCGGCCGGACTCCGAGTAGCAGTGGACGCAGCGCAGCGGGCACGCGTACGTGACGTCCCAGATGACCTCCAGCGGGCGGTCGGGGATACCCGGGGTGTCCGGGGTGTCCAGGGTGTCCGGGGTGTCCATGGCGGGCTCCTTCGGGGCGGGCGCGTCAGGGGGCGGCGGCGAGGAACTGGGTGGCGGCGAGCTCGGCGTACAGCGGGTCGGCGGCGACCAGCTCGGCGTGGGTGCCGACGGCGCGGGCGACGCCGCCGTCCACGACCACGATCCGGTCGGCCAGGGTGACGGTGGACAGCCGGTGCGCCACGACCAGCACGGTCGTCGTCCGGGCGGCCTCGGCCACGGTGTCGCGCAGCGCCGCCTCGTTGACCGCGTCGAGCTGCGAGGTGGCCTCGTCGAGCAGCAGGAGGCGGGGGCGGCGCAGGAGCGCGCGGGCGATGGCCACGCGCTGGCGCTCGCCCCCGGAGAGCTTCGTGCCCCGGTGGCCGACCAGGCTGTCCAGGCCGGCGGGCAGCCGCGCCACGAGCCCGTCGAGCCGGGCCGTCCGCAGGACCCGCCGCAGCTCGTGATCGGAGGCGCCGGGGTGGCCGAGCAGCAGGTTGTCGCGGAGGGAGCCGGACAGGACCGGCGCGTCCTGCTCGACGTACCCGATCGCGGCCCGCAGCTCGGCGACGTCCCAGTCCGCGAGGTCGCGCCCGTCGAGCAGGATCGTGCCCGAGCCGGGCTCGTAGAACCGCTCGATGAGGGAGAACACGGTCGTCTTGCCCGCCCCCGACGGGCCGACGAACGCCGTCATGCCGCGCGCCGGGACCGCGAACGTCAGCCCGCGGTGCACGGGCGGCAGCTCGGGGCCGTACCGGAAGCGCACGTCGCGGAACTCCAGCGCGGCCGGGGGCGCGCCCGGCGCGGGGAGCGGCACGGCCGGGCCCGCGGGCTCGGCGGGCAGCCGCTCGGCCGCCCGGATCCGGGCGACGGCGGCGGCCCCGACCTGGTACTGCCCGGCCGCGCCGACGAGCTGCTGGAGCGGCAGCACGAGGTAGTAGACGTACATCAGGAACGCGATCAGCGTGCCCACGTCGATCGCCCCGGCGGCGACCCGGGCCCCGCCCACCGCGAGCACGGTGAAGAAGGCGATCTGGAGGGTGAGCTCGGCGGTGTGCCCGGCGAGGGAGAGCCACTTGGCGGCGTGCACGCCGGCCCGCCACGAGTCCTCGGCGGCGCCGTGGACCGCGGCCTCCTCGCGGTGCTCGGCCCCGGACGCCTTCACCGTGCGCAGCGCCCCGAGGACGCGCTCCAGGGCGGCGCCCATCGCCCCCACCGACTCCTGAACGGCGGCGCTGGCCCGGCTCACGCGGGACATGACCAGGCGGACGACGGCCCCGGACAGGGCCAGCACGCCGAGGGTGATCGCCAGCAGCACGGGGTCGAGGACCGCCATCAGCGCGACCGAGGCGAGGAGCGTCAGGCCCCCGGTGACGGTGCCGACCAGCGAGTCGGTGGCGACCTGGCGCAGCAGCGTGGTGTCGGAGGTGACCCGGGTCATGAGGTCCCCCGGCTCGGTCTGGTCGGCGGCCGGGATCCGCAGCCGCAGCAGGTGGGAGACCAGCCTGCGGCGGGCCGTGAGCACGATCGACTCCCCGGTGCGGCGGAGCACGTACTCCCCCAGCGGCCCGAGCGCGGCGGTGATCACGACGAGCGCGGTCATCGTGGCCAGCGCGCCGGCCAGCGGCCGGTCCGCGCCGAGGTCGCCCACGAGCTCCCTGGCCGCCAGCGGGAGCGTCAGCCCGACGGCCCCCGTGAGCAGGCTCAGCAGCCCGCCCGCGACGAGCCAGCGCCACGACGGCCGCAGGTAGCCCAGCAGCGCCCGCCAGACGGGGCCGTCGCCGGCGGCCTCCGCCGCGACGGGAGCGGCGGCTGAGGGGGCGATCCGGCCGGGGGACGGCTCGGCGGCGCCGGGCGGGGCCGGGGGCGGGACGCGCTGGGTGTCCACGGGATTCCTCACAGGGATGTCCGGATGTCTTCGGGCGACCGGCCCGGGAGCGCGACGGGCGCTCCCGGGCCGGTCCGGGCGCCGGGCGGGGGCCCGGCGCCGCGCCGCACCGTCTTAGCTGGTGGTGGCGACGGTCTTGCAGGCGGTGTTGTTGTACGACGTGACGTGGCTGTAGCACGGGTGCGCCGCGCGCCCCTCGCCGGCGTCGAGCGCCTGGAGCTGGAGTACGTAGGCCATCTTGTTCACCTCCTCTCCTTCTCCCCGCCCGCGTCGGGCCGCAGGTCGAGGAGCGGGATGATCGACGCGCCCGGGTCGGACACGACGTTCAGGGCGGCCAGGATCCCCGCGGATCCCGTCGCCAGGTCCATGGACAGCCGCAGGAGCTGGTTGCCGGGGAAGGCCAGGTGCCCCCGGTAGGACAGGGCGTGCCAGGACAGCCGCCGCACGTGGTCGCGCACGGTGTCCCGGTCCTCGGCCCGGCCCAGCAGGGCGAGCGCGGCGATGGCGCCCGCCCGCCCCATGAGCAGGACGGGGTGGCGGATGAACGGCGCGCGGCAGGCGCGGCGCGCCCCGTCCACGACCTCCGCGAAGCCGGGCTCGTCCCGCAGCGCGAGGTACCGGGCCAGGACCAGGGCCAGCCCGGCGCTGCCGGTGCCGAGGTAGCTGAGGTACCGGTTGTCCTCAAGGAGCTGGAAGGTGCCGTCGGGCAGCCGCCGGCCCCGGTCGATCTCGCGCAGCAGCGCCGTCCTGGCCAGGCCGAGGAACCGGTCCTCCCCGGTCTCGGCGTGCAGGCGGAGGAAGTAGTGCGCGACGCCGGTCAGCCCGTGTTCGAGGCCGACCCGGGAGGGGGCCAGGTCCGGGTCCTCCGCGTGCGGGGCCAGCCGCGCGCCGATGTCCAGGGCCTCGGCCCGCAGGCTCTCGTCCCCGGTGACCCCGGCGAAGTGCAGCAGGCTCAGCCCGGCCCCGGCCAGCCCGCCGTGGATCCCGGGCGCGGCCAGGTCGGCGTGCTGTTTCCTGGCGCGGTCGAACAGGTCGAGGGCGTCGTCGCGCCGCCCGAGCGCGTCCAGCGCCGCGGCGGCCCCGTGGAGCCCGTCGAGCAGGCCCGGGCGCGGGTCGGCGGCGCGGCGCGCGGCGGCCGCGAGCCAGTCCACGTGCTCCTCCGGGATGTCCGCGCCGGCCTCGCGCAGCGCCCAGAGCACCCCGGCGGCGCCGGTGGCGACGGAGATGCCGCCGGTCGGGAACTGCCCGGGGTCGCCGGGGTAGAGCCGGTCGTCCCGTCCGGGCGTCGCGCTCGCGAGGATGCCCGCGACCAGCGAGTCGCGGATCCGCGGCCAGTCCGCCTCGCCGCCGCGGAACAGGCCGCCCGCCGTGTCCTCGCCGAGGGGCCCGCGGGCGGCGGCGAACCGCCGTACCAGCCGGGCGCCGAAGCCGGGCGGCACCGGGAAGTGCTCGGCGATGACCTCGGTGAGCGAGGCCAGCTTGGCCGGGTCCCGCTCCTGGAGCGGGCTGATCGGCAGGAACACCCACTGGCGCAGGCAGTTCATGACGTACTCGTCGGCGGCCCGGCCGGACAGTCCGCCCGGGGCGATGAACCCCGGGGCGCCGAGGCCGGGCGAGTCCGGGTCGTCCAGGTCGCAGGCGATCTCGAAGTCGATGAGGGCGACGCGGCCGTCGGGCCGGACGATCACGTTGCCGGGGTGCAGGTCGTTGAACCGGACGCCGCGGGCGTGCACCGCCATCAGGGCGTGGTCCACCTTCGCCAGCACCCCGGTCGCCCAGCGGACGTACGCCGCGGTCTCCTCGGCCGAGGACTCCGGCCCGACCAGCGGATACCGGTCGAACACCTCCTCCATCAGGGTCTTGCCCTCGATGTACTCCTCGACGAGGAAGTGGTGCTCCCAGACCACGGTGTGGCCGAGCACCCGGGGCACGCAGTCCAGGCCGTCCAGCCGGTCGAGGATCGCGCGCTCGCGGGCCAGCCGGGTCACGGCGTCCACGCCGGCCGCGTCCAGCCCCGCGTGCGGGCGCGCCTCCAGCAGGACGACGTATCCGCCGGAGCCCTTCTCCCTGGCCAGGTACACCCCGCCGCCGTTGGAGAAGTGCAGCGGGCGCTCGATCTCGTACGGGAACTCGCCGTCGTCGGCGGTCCCGAGCCGGGCGACGGACTCGCGCAGCACCTCGGGCACGGTGACCCACTCCGGCACGCGGAACACCGGCCCGCGCTCGTCCGGGACCAGCCGCCCGTCCGGGGCGCGGACGCCGTACACCGTCTCACCGGCGGCGTTCCGGAAGGTCATCGGGCGGAACGCGCCGTAGCGCACGTAGACCGGCGAGTCCTCGTAGCGCAGGTCGCTGAGGATGTACGGCCCGGCGAACCCGCGCAGCAGGTCCGCGAGCGCCGGGAGCACCCCGGCCAGCCGCTCCTCGTCCCCGGGGTAGATCGTGATCAGCTTGCCGCTGCTCCCCCGGGCGGCGTACTTGCTGTTGAGCAGGCGCATGGCGGCCCGGCTGCGGAGGAACTTCACCGGCAGGTCCCGGGCGAGGCAGAAGTCCAGCACCAGGTCGCAGACCCGGGCGGCGTCCGCGTCGGTCGCGGACACGTGCACCTTCCAGCCCTGCTCCGGCAGCGCGGCGCCGGGCGGGCGGAGCACGACCCACAGGTTCTCCTCCCACGAGCTCCAGCCGGCGGGCAGGTCGCGGCGCGCGGCGGGGAAGCGGGTGGCGTCGTCGGGCAGGCGGTCGAGCCGCTCGAAGAACACGGGGTCGGCCTGGCAGAAGGCGAGGAGCTGGGGGAAGGCGTCGTCCATCGTGGATCCCAGGGGAGAGGAGGAGGGGCGTCGGTCAGCGGGACGGCGGGTCGAGGACGACCGGCAGTTCGAGCAGGTAGCGCACGCGGCTCCGCCGGTAGTGCAGGGCGCCGCCGGCCAGGTCCAGGCGCGGGAACCGCTCCGCGAGCGCGCCGACGGCGATCCGGGCCTGGGCCCGGGCCAGGGCCGCGCCGGGGCAGTAGTGGTGGCCGTGGCCGAAGGACAGGTGGGGGTTCGCCGGCCGGGAGATGTCGAACTCGTCGGGGCCGGCGAAGACCGCCGGGTCCCGGTTGGCGGCCACGAGCGAGGCGGCCACCAGGTCACCCCGGGGGACGCGCGCGCCCGCGATCTGTGCGGGGCGGGCGGCGGTGCGGGCGAGCCCGACCGGGAACGGCGTGACGAACCTCAGCAGTTCCTCCACGGCGGGGGCGGCCAGCGCGGGGTCGGACACGAGCCGGTCCCACTGGTCGCGGTGCAGCATCAGGGCGGCGACGCCGTTCGCCAGCAGCGCCGTCGGGGCGCGGTGACCCCCGACCATCAGGAACCGGGCCGCCGCCACCAGGTCAGGCACGGACAGGGCGTCCCCCTCGGCCTCGACGATCCAGCCGAGCAGGTCGTCGGCCGGGCGCTCCGCGCGCTCGGCGATCAGGCCGCGCAGGTAGTCGTCCACGTCTTCGCAGGGGTCCGGCGGCGTCCGGCGCAGCCGCTCCCCGAGCCAGTCGTGGAAGTAGTCCCGGTCGCGGGCGGGCACGCCGAACAGCTCGCACAGCACGATGACGGGCAACGGCCGGGCGAACGCGGCGACCAGGTCCACGGGCTCGTGGCGGGGCATCGCGTCGAGCAGGGCGTCCACCTCCCGCCGCAGGCGCGGGGCCAGGGCCTCGACGCGGCGGGGCGTGAGGTGCTGGCCGACGAGGCGGCGCAGCCGGGCGTGCTCGGCCGCGCCGATCGTGATCAGGTCCTGCTCGCCCCGGTGCTCGATCGCCGGGGACTGCGGCCGGAACCCGGCGGTGATCTCCGTCTCGCCCGCCAGCCGCGAGTCCGCGAGGGCGGCGGTCGTGGCGGCGTGCCCGGTCAGGATCCAGGACGTCGCCACGCCCGGCGCGTCCACGCGGTGGACCGGGCCCAGCTCGCGGAACCGCCGGATCACGTCGGGGTCGTTGAGGAGCACCGGGGTCAGCGCCGGCAGCCGCACCGGGCACGTCGCGGGCTCCGCCGTACGGCCCGCCGCCTCGGTCAGGAAGGCCGCGGCGGCCGTGACGAGGTCCCCGGCGCCCGCCCCGGCCCCGGCCCCGGTGTCGGCGCCGGTGTCGGCGTCGGTGTCGGCGTCGGTGTCGGCGTCGGTGTCGGTGTCGGTGTCGGTGTCGGTCCCGGGTCCGGCGCCGGTCGATGAGACGGTCAGGACCGGGCAGCAGGGCTCCGGCTCTCCGGCCTCGCGGGCGGGCGGGTCCACGGCCAGGATCGCGGTCACCCGCTCCGGGTGGCGGTCGGCGACCTCCGCCGCCGCCGCGGCCGCGACGCCGTACGCCAGCAGCGCGGCACGGCCGGGGCTCTCCGGCTCCGAGAGGAGGCCGATGACGCCCTCCGCGCAGGAGTCCCCGTCGGTGTCCGGCACGTACGCCGTGCGGATCCGCCAGCCCTCCCGGGCGAGCACGCGCCGCAGCGCCTCCGCCCCGGCCCCCGGATTGAGGATCACCAGGGCGGGGCCGTCGTCGCGCCCCTCGTCCATCGCGGTCGTCACGTCCCGTGGTCCGACCGCGCCACTGACGACTGTCGTCATCTCGGCTCCCCGCCGTCGTCTCGGCTCCCGGGGACGGCCGCTCGTGACGCGCCGGCCCCTGGTCTGGCACGCCGCTCACGTTCCACGGCGGCGCTTGCGGGGCTCTAGTCCGCCGCTAGTGGACCGCCCGAAGGGGCAGGTCGCGCCGTACGGCCGGGTGCGGTCCGGGAAGCCTGCCCGGGCGGGCCCGCAAGCCCGCGACTAGAGGGCCCGGCGACGGGACGGGCGCGTGTGACGGGAGGTGCGAGCGATTGGCGGCGGTTCCGCCGGGAAGGGGACGGCCATGGGGGACACACGTGACGGGGGCGAGGTCAAGATCGTGCGCTCGGCCCCGATGTACGAGGGCAAGCAGGATCTGAAGTTCTTCTCCGGGATCGCCGCCGAGACGGTGGGGTCGCGCGGCATCTGCATGCACCTGCTGACGATCCCGGCGGGGGCCGCGGGGCGGGCGCACAAGCACGAGCACCACGAGAGCGCCATCTACATGCTCAAGGGCCGGGTCGGCGTCTGGTACGGCGAGGGCCTGCGGGGTTATCAGGAGGTGGGGCCCGGCGAGTTCGTGTACGTCCCCGCCGACGTGCCCCACCTCCCGGTCAACCTCAGCGAGACCGAGCCCGCCGAGGCCGTCATCGCCCGCACCGATCCCAGCGAGCAGGAGAGCACGGTCCTCCTCCCCGACCTGGAGGATCGCGTCGCCGCGCTCCGCCGCCCGGCTCCCTGAACGCGCCGACGGCGGCCGGGGGCTCAGCGGGGGCCCTCGGGCGCACGCGCCGGGGCGCGGTCAGCGGCCGGGACGGGCGGACGCGCGGGAGGCGCGGGAGGCGCGGATCGGTCAGGGCAGGCGGATGCCCTTGACGATCTTGTTGAGCTGCGGCACGAGGGGCTGGCTCGCCAGGACGGTGACGATGGTGCCGGGCCGCTCGACCCAGCCCAGGTAGCGGCCGTGCCCCAGCGCTCCGTCGGCGGACTGGGTCAGCACGCGACGGCCTCCGTAGGTCGCCTGCCGCGCGTTCCCGAAGCTCCCCAGGTCGAACGGCGTCTTCCGGAGGTGGTCGAGCTTGGTCGCCTTCGGCGCGCACACCACGCGCACCCACAGCGTCCGCCTCCGGTAATCCATATCGGACCGATCGTCCGTCCACGTGTAGCTGTACTCGACCAGGCCCTTGTGCCGGTTGACCGTCACTCCCCCGGAGACGAAGCCCTTCGGCACGTACCCCACCCGGACGCCCTTGAGCGCGTTCGTCCCCTTACGCGGGGGACGGTCCTCCGCGGTCGCCGCCGACCGGCGGATGTCGGCCTTGGTCGGCAGCGGGCACGGCTTGGCCGCCTGCGCCGAGCTCTGGAGGGAAACGGTGACGGGCGTCCTGGCGGAGGCGGTGGCGGGTGCCGGGGCGGAGCCCGGGGCGAACGCCTGCGCGGGTCCGGCGAGGAGGGAGGTGGCCGAGATGACCCCGGCGGCGATGGCCGCGAACCCGCGGCTCGATGTCGTCTGCATGCCCGGTTTGATGATCCACTCGCCGGAAAAGTTGTGCCCTTCCCCCATCCGCCCGCCGTACGGCGCCCGCCCGCGCCCGCCGCGCCGTACGCCCCGGCCGTACGGCGGCGCGGGGCGCGCGAGCCTCGGAGCGGGTTCCGACCTGGGCGGAAAGCGGGAATCGGACCGGCGAATCGCCGCTCTCGGCCGGGATTGGCGGCGGCGGCGAAACGGGAGACGATCATTGGCGCTCCGGGGCGGAGACTCCCGGTGTGATGATCGTCATAGTGGCCGCCATGAGACGACTCATCGCCCTTCTCACGGGCACGCTGGTGGCCGCCGCGCTCGCGGCGGCGCCCTCCCCGGCGAACGCGGCGGCCGCCGGGTGGCGGGTCCTCGACGCGCCCGCGCTCGTCCCCACGGCCGAACTGCGGCTGGTCTCCGCGTCGGCGCCCGGCGACGTCTGGGTCCACGGCGTGGAGGCGCTCCGGTGCGGCCCGGGCTGCTCCGTCCCCACGGGGAACCCGGTGCTGCGGCAGTGGACCGGGACGGCCTGGCGCGACCACAAGCCCCCCGCCGTGGACCTGCACACGGTCACGGCCCTGGAGGCCGCCGCCCCCGACGACGTCTGGGTGGCGGGCGGGACGCCGTACGCGCCGTTCGTCACCCACTGGAACGGCGCCGGCTGGGAGCGGCCGGAGTTCGCGTTCCAGCACCCGGGCGCGTTCCCGGCCGTCGAGGCGGGCCCGGACGGGGTCTGGGTCGCGGTCAACGGCGTGAACGGCGGCGCGGTCGTCCACCGCCGCGCGGGCGGGCGGTGGGAGTCCTCGGCCGTGCCCGGCGTGCGCGTCCACCGGATCGTCGCCAGGACCGCGACCGACGTGTGGGCGCTCGCGGCCCCGGCCGGCGTGCACACCGACGGCTGGGGCGCCTTCCTGCTGCGCAGCACCGACGGCCGCGCCTGGTCCCGGGTCGACGTGCCGGGGGCGCCCGGGAAGGACATCCGCCTGACGTCCGTCGCGCCGCGCGGGGCCGCGGACGTGGTGGTGTCCGGTGAGGCGGTCGGCGGCGACGGGACGCGCGTCCCGCTGTTCAAGCGCTGGGACGGCGCGGCCTGGGCCGACCTGCCCGACCCGCAGCGCCTCGGCGGCGCGCGCCGCCTGTCGGCCGACCGCGACGGAGTCCTGTGGGACGTGGCCGGCGGCTCCGTCCTCGCCTACCGGGACGGCGCGTGGACGTCCACGCCCGCGCCGCGCTCGGGGACGACCCAGGAGGTCCGGCTGCTGTCCCTGGCGGTGGTCCCCGGCGCCTCCGCCGTGTACGTGGCCGGCGGCGGCAAGGGCCACCTCCTGACCGGCGCCTACCTCGCCGCCGGAGGCTGACGGGCGGCCCGCGAGCCCGTACGGCGCGCGCCGGCCCCGCCCGGCCGCGCCGTACGAGGCGGGAGGGGGGCTGGGAGGGCTGAGCGGGCGGCGGGCCGGGCAGGTGGCCCTGAGACCCGTCGAGCACTCCTCGCCCTCGCGTCGTCGGCGGCGTTCCAGGGTTTCGTGATGATTGGGTGCGCGCTTCCGCGTGTTCGTTGATCCTTTCGATCAGGTTGTGCGCATACTCGCGCCGTGAACGAGCGCTTGGGGGGCGCGATCGCCCTCGCCGGGCGCGGGGTGGTCGCCGCCGGCGCCGTCCTCGCCACCCTGGCCCCCGGGGCCGCCACGGGCCCTTCCACCGCGACCACGACCGCGCCGCCGTCCGAGACCGCGCCGCCGTCCGAGACCGCGCCGCCGGCGGCGGCCGGGTCGCCATCCACGGCCGGGTCGGCGCCGGCGTCCGGGTCGGCGTCCACGCCCGGGTCGGGGTCCACGCCCGGGTCGGGGTCCACGCCCGGGTCGGGGTCGGCGCCCGCGTCCGGGTCGGCGGCCGCGTCCGGGTCGGCGGCCGCGTCCGGGTCGGCGGCCGTCTCCGCGTCACCGTCGGCGGCCGCCTCGCCGTCGGGGCCGGCGGCGGCCGTACGGGGGGAGCCGAAGCCGGTGGTGGTGCCGGCGATGCGGGAGTGGGCGGGCGGGAGCGGGCGATTCGAGCTGCCCGCGCGGGCGCGGGTGTCGGCGGAGGACGCCGGGCTGGGGGCGCTGGCCGGACGCGTCGCGGACGAGCTCGGGGAGGTGACCGGGCGGGCCGCCCGCGCGATCCCCGGGCCGGGCGGGGACCTGGTGCTCGGCCTCGACCCGGCGATGGCGCATCCGGCGGGCGGCGAGCGGTTCCGGCGGGAGGGGTACCGGCTGGAGGTGACCGGCGAGCGCGTGCGCGTGACCGCCCCGACCGCGCGCGGCGTCTACTACGGCACCCGCAGCGTGCTCCAGATCCTGCTGCGCGACCCGGGCCGGGACTCGATCCCGGCCGGGACCGCGCTGGACTGGCCCGGCCACCGGGTGCGGGGGTTCATGCTGGACGTGGGCAGGCGCTTCTTCACGCCGGGCTTCATCCGCGACTACCTGCGGATGATGGGCTGGTTCAAGCTGAACGAGCTGCAGCTCCACCTCAACGACAACGAGATCCGCGCGCCCGGCGGCGACTGGTCCAGGGCCTACTCCGCGTTCCGGCTGCGCACCGCCGATCCCGGGCTGGCCGGGCTGGCCGCCGCCGACGGGTCGTACGACCGGCGGGACTGGGACTCCTTCGAGGACACCGCGGCGGCGCACGCGGTCACGCTCGTCCCCGAGATCGACGCGCCCGCGCACGCGCGCGCGTTCGTCGCGTTCCGGCCCTCGCTCGGGCTGAACGGCGGGAACTCCGACCACCTGGACCTGGCCAAACCGGAGAGCACCGCGTTCATGAAGCGGGTCTTCGGGGAGTTCACGCCCTGGTTCCGCTCCCCCGACGTGCACTTCGGCGCGGACGAGTACCGCGGCGACCCGGTGCTCTTCCGCCGCTACTTCAACGACATGGCCGCCCACCTGCGCTCCCTCGGCAAGCACCCGCGCGCGTGGGGCAGCGCGACGGCCATGAGCGGCGGCGCGGACGGCTACGACCGCGACGTGACGATCAACACCTGGAGCAACAAGTGGTACGGCCCGCGGGCGGCGAAGGCGGACGGATACCGCTTCATCAACACCAACGGCGGCCTGCTGTACATCGTCCCGTTCGCGAAGTACTACCACGGGAACGGCCTGGACGGGCGGCACCTCTACGAGAACTGGGAGCCGCACGTGTTCCCCGGCGGCCAGAGCGTCTCCCCCGGCGAGCCGCTCCTGGAGGGCGCGATGTCGGCCGTCTGGAACGACCTGGTCCGCCGCGAGTACACCGAACTCGACGTCCACCGCCTGGTCGAGCCCACGTTCGGGCTGCTCGCGCAGAAGATGTGGAGCGGCGCCGAGGCGGGCGTGCCGTACGCCGCCTTCATGGGCCACCTGCGCGACGTCGCCCCCGGCCCCTCCCTCACCCGGGTGCGGGGCACGATCGGCGCGGCGGAGCCCGGCGAGCTCTCCCACCGCCGCCCCGCCACGGCCTCCTCCTCCGCCCTCGACCCCGCCCACGCCTTCGACGGCGTACGGCTGACGCGCTGGTCCTCCGGCCCCACCCGCGAAGCCTGGCTCCAGGTGGACCTGGGCGCCCGGCTCCCGGTGAACCGCGTGACCCTGGAATGGGCCGGCGAACCCCCCGGCGAGTACGAGATCCACCTCTCCGACGACGGCGAGACCTGGCAGACCACCCTCGTCCGCCCCACCGGCTCCGCAGAAGAGGAGATCCCCCTCCCCGGCACCCCCGCCCGCCACATCCGTCTCACCTTCCGCACCCCCCACCCCCACGACTTCTCCCTCTGGACCGTCCGCGCCCTCGGCCCCCCACCCTCGTGACCTCCCACCCGACCCCCACCGAGGAGCACGGAACCCGTCCGCCCGCGAGAAGCGGCGGGCCACGCCAGGGGAGCACGGGGCGCAGGGCCGCGGGATCAGGATTCGCCGGCGTGGGGGAAGCCGTGGCCGCGGATCATCTCGGCCAGGCGGTAGAAGGTGCGGTCGATGCCGTTCCGGGGGAAGGGGATCACGTGGGGGCGCGCGGTCTGGGGGATGAAGTCGCACCCCTCCTCGGCCAGGACCACCACGCGGTCGAACCCGTGCCGCCCGTGGAAGAGGCCCACCTCGTGCACGACGTTCTGCCGGGCCAGACGCCGTCCGTCACCGGTGAAGTCCTCGGCCGTGAGCACGCAGACGGCCAGGCTGCACCGCTCCAGGTAGGCGGCCAGGGCCTCGGTCACCTGGCGGCCGCCCCAGGAGCCGCTCTCGAAGGAGAACACCGGGAGCTCGAACCGTTCCTCGATGAACCGCTGCACCGCGCGCCACTCGGGGTTGGCGCCGTGGGCGATGAACACGCCCTTGGCGGGGTCGGACCGGCGCTCCCGGTCGAGGCGGCCGATGAACTCCCGCGTCACCTGGGCGAACTGGGCGTGGCCGGCGCTGCCGACGTAGCGGAGCTTGTGACGGGCGAGGCGCATGCCGAGCAGGGATCCCAGTTCCACCTGCATGCGGTCGCAGGCCAGCGCGATCAGCAGCCCCGCCGCGAAGACGTCCCCCGCCCCGGTGGCGTCCTCGATCTCCTCGGCCGGCAGCGGCGACTGGGGGTAGAACTCGGCTGTCACGTCCCCGCCCTCGCCGCGCCGGTAGGCCGAGATGCCGGTGGGGCGTTTGACGATGACGACCGCCCCCTCATCGTCGAAGCCGTCCAGGAGCCGGCCGGCGACCCGCTCGTCGGGCTCCCCTGGGACGTGGCCGCCGAGCTCGCGGAACTCGCGGTAGTTGACCAGCAGGAAGTCGGAGAGCCTGACCAGGCCGGCCACCTCTGGTCCACCGTCCGCGCTCCACACGTGCCCGGGATCGAAGCTGATCAGCGTCCCCGGGGAGGTCCGCTTGACGGCGCGGAGCAGGGCGAGCAGGCGGCCCGCCGTACGGTCGTCCAGGAACGAGGTCACGTGGACGACGCGCGCGCGGCCGAGGTAGTCCACCAGCTCGCCGAACCGGCGGTCGATGTGGTCGGCCATGTCGTCGTTGGCCCCGGCGTGGGTCAGGAGGGTGCGGTCGCCGTCCTCTCCCACCGAGAAGCAGATGCCGCACAGGCGATCGTCCACGCGCTCGACGAAGCGGTGGTCCACGCCGAACGACTCGAGCTGCTGCACGCTCGACACCCCGATCACCGGGACCCGCCCGGCCACGCCGACGTAGCCCAGCCGCAGCCCGACCCCGCTGCGGGCGATCGCGTAGATCGCGTTGAACGCCGACCCGCCCAGCGCGGTCACCGGCTGGGCGGAGCTGACCTCCTCGATCGCCGAGTGAATGGTCTGCTCGTCCACCCACCGCTCGGTCCCCCACTCCAGCGGTGGCCCCGACCGCTCCACCACCCGGGAGATCCGCGCCACGACGCCCCCCGTCGCGGCCGAGACGTCGGCGATGTAGTCCAGGTTGAGCGCCCCGATCCCGACCACGTCGAGCGTGTGCCGGTCGCCGGGCTCGCGCGCCCGCAGGTGTTCCAGCGGATCGTCCGTCATGAGCGCCCCCTCGCCATGAAGCCCTCCCGCCGCAACATGCGCTCCAGCTCGAAGAACGTCGCGTCCACCGCCCCGTCCCGGAAGTCGAGCTGAATCAGGCCGGCGATGTTGGAGAACGTGTCGCAGCCCTCCTCGACCAGGATCGCCACCCTGCCGAAACCGTATCGGCCCTGGAAGACCCCGGCCTGGTAAACGATGTTCTGGTCCGCCCGGGCCCGGCCGCCCGGGGGCGCGGCCCCGGCGGCGAGCAGGCACACGGCGAACCCGCAGCCGGCGAGGGCGCGGGCCGTCACGGCCGCCACGTCGGTCTCCACGCCGGACACGTCCAGTTCCACGGTCGCGAGGCCGCAGTCGCGCTCGAGGAACCTGCGCACGGTGCCGCACTGCGGGTTCCCCGCGTGCACCACGCAGACCCCGCCGGGCGCGACCTCGCCAGGCGGGGTCTCGGCCTGCCGCAGGAACCCCTTGCTCAGATCGGGCGCGCGGAAGCCGCCGGCGACGGGGGACCGCAGCTTGTTCCTGGCCAGGTAGAGGCCGACGAAGGCCCCCAGCTCGACGTGGAGGCGGCGCGCGACGAGCGAGGCGAGCACAGCGGCGGCGAAGACGTCCCCCGCCCCCGTCGCGTCCTCCAGCTCCGTCTCGCGCAACGGCCTGGCCTGCTCGAACCGCTGGGCCACGATCCCGGCCGGGGACTGGTGGAACACCTCGACCACGTCGTACCGCTTGGTCACGAAGACCGTGCAGCCCGGCGCGCACAGCCCCAGCAGCCGGCGGGCGACCACCTCGTCGCGCTCCCCCGGGGCGTACCGGCCCAGCGATTTGAACTCCCGGTAGTTCATGAACAGCAGGTCCGTCATCGCGAGGATGCCCATGACGTCCGGGCCCGGCCGCTCGGCCCAGGTGAAGCCGGGGTCGAAGCTCACGCGCAGCAAGGGGTTGAGGGCCCGGGCCCTGGCCAGCACCCTCCGCACCTCGCGGGGCGTGTCGTCGTCCAGGAACGAGGTGACGTGAACGAACCGGGCCGAGGCCAGGTACTCCGCCAGGGGTTCGAAGTTCTCCCGGATGAGGCGGCCCATCTCGAAGTTGGCCCCGGGATGGGTGAGCATCACCCGGTCGGTGTCGTCGATGTACGACAGGCAGAGACCGCACGGGCGTGACGGATGGCGGACGACCCACCGACGGTCGATGCCCAGGTCGTCCATCTGCCCGACGAAGGACAGGCCCGGCGCCTCCACCCGGCCCACCACGCCGACGTAACCGAGGCGCAGGCCCACCCGCATCTGCGCCAGCGAGTAGATCGTCAGCCAGGCGGAGCCGCCCAGGGAGTAGCTGAGCGAGGCCGCCCCCAGACTCTCGACCGCGCGCAGGATGGTGTCCTGGTCGACCGGGCCTTCCCGGTTCCACTCGAAGCGCGCGGTCGACTCCGTCACCCGGTCCGCCAGGCGCTGCGACAGCCTCGACGCCCCGGCGATGTAGTCGACGTTCAGCGCGCCGAAACCGACGATCTCCGGCGCGGCGGATTCCGGCTCGTTCACGACGACTCCCGGCCGATTCAGGCTGACAGAAGGAGGTCTACGCCCCCTCGCCTCATATCGGCAACCCCGCGCCGCGCGGGCCTTCCGGTACGGCGGGCCCGAGGGAGCCCGCCGTACCCGGTGGCCGGTGTCCTCGCCGGAGGGCGGGGTCAGTCGGACCATTGGGAGAGGAGTTTTTCGTAGGGGAGGGTTTCGGGTTTTCCTCGTTCGTCGGGGAGTTTGGGGGCGGGGGCGCCGGGGGCGTTCAGCCAGGTCTGGGGGTTCTGGGGCGGGTTGAGTTTGGGGGCGCAGGGGCCGCCGTAGCCTCGCCGCTCCAGGCGGGAGAGGATGTCGTCCTGCTGTTTGGCGAGGTTGTCCATCGACTGCTGGGGGGTCGTCTCGCCGGTGACGGCGGTGGCGACGTTCTGCCACCAGAGCTGGGCGAGCTTGGGGTAGTCGGGGACGTTGGTGCCCGTCGGGGTCCACTGCTTCCTGGCCGGGGAGCGGTAGAACTCGATCAGCCCGCCGTACTTCCTGGCGTTCTGGGTGAAGTGGTCGCTGCGCACGTCGCTGTCGCGGATGAACGTGAGGCCGGTGATGGACTTCTTCAAAGACACCGTCTTGGACGTGACGAACTGGGCGTAGAGCCAGGCGGCGGCGCGGCGCTCCTTGGGGGTGTTGCGGAGCAGGGTCCAGGAGCCGGCGTCCTGGTAGCCGAGCTTGTTGCCCTCCTTCCAGTACGCCCCGTGGGGGCTCGGGGCCATCCGCCACTTGGGGGTGCCGTCGGCGTTGACGACCGGGAGGCCGGGCTTGGTGAGGTCGGCGGTGAAGGCGGTGTACCAGAAGATCTGCTGGGCGATGTTCCCTTGCGCGGGCACCGGGCCCGACTCGCTGAAGTTCATGCCGGCCGCCTGCCTGGGGGCGTACTTCTTGAGCCACTCGACGTACTTGGTCAGGGCGTAGACGGCGGCGGGGCCGTTGGTGTCGCCGCCGCGGGCGACCGAGGAACCGACCGGGCGGCAGTTCTCCACCCGGATGCCCCAGTCGTCCACCGGCAGGCCGTTGGGGATGCCGGGGTCGCCGTTGCCGGCCATGGAGAGCCAGGAGTCGGTGAACCGCCAGCCCAGCGACGGGTCCTTGCGGCCGTAGTCCATGTGGCCGTAGACCTTCTTCCCGTCGATGGTGCCGTTGCCGTTGACCTTGTTGGTGAAGAAGTCGGCGATGTCCTCGTAGGCGGCCCAGTTCACCGGGACGCCCAGCTCGTAGCCGTACGCCTGGCGGAACTGGCGCTTGATGTCCGGGTCGCTGAACCAGTCGTGCCGGAACCAGTACAGGTTCGCGAACTGCTGGTCGGGGAGCTGGTAGATCTTCTTGTCCGGGCCGGTCGTGAAGCTGACGCCGATGAAGTCGTTCAGGTCGAGGGTGGGCGAGGTGACCGCCTTGCCCTCGCCCGCCATGTAGTCGGACAGCGGGAACACGTAGTTCCCCCGCGAGTGGGTGCCGATGAGGTCGGAGTCGTTGACGTACGCGTCGTAGATGTTCTGGTCGCCCTGGATCTGGGTCTGGAGCTTCTCGACGACGTCGCCCTCCTGGATCAGGTCGTGCTTGAGCCTGATCCCGGTGATCTCGGAGAACGCCCGCGCGAGCGTCCGCGACTCGTACTCATGCGTCGTGATCGTCTCGGACACCACGTTGATCTGCATGCCGCGGTACGGCTCGGCGGCCTTGATGAACCACTCCATCTCGGCCGTCTGCTGCTCCCGCGAGAGCGTGCTCGGGGTGAACTCGCTCGCGATCCAGCGCTGCGCGGCGGCCCTGCCCTGCTCGGGCCGGTAGTCGGTCTCGCGGTTCTCGCCGCCGTCCCCCGGGCAGGCGGCCAGCAGGAGGCTGAGCGCGGCGAGGACGGCCGCCGCCACCCCGCCCCGCCGCAATCCCCCGCGGTTTCGCGTCAACGGCATGTCCCGCTCCTCTCAGTCCCGGGCCATTCGCGGGTCACCCCCAGATGAGGACGACCAGGGCCGCCAGTACGGCGCACGCCAGCGCCAGCCACATCGACAGGTCCGTCACGGCGATCCAGAGCGCGAGGACGGCCGCCGCGGTCAGCAGGCCGATGTAGAGGCGGTCCCCGCGGTCGGTCTCCATCCGCAGGAATCCGCGCCGGGCGACCGGCGGCGACAGATGGCCCCAGATCGCCATCCCCGCGAGCAGTACGGCGAGGCCGGCGAACACGAGCGCCGTGGGAAGGGTCCACACCATCCACTGCATCGCGGTCACACCCTCCCGAGGGCGAATCCCTTGGCTATGTAGTTGCGGACGAACCAGATGACGACCGCGCCGGGGATCATCGTGAGGACGCCCGCCGTGGCGAGGAGTCCCCAGTCCACGCCGGCGGCGCTGACGGTCCGGGTCATGGTGGCGGCGATCGGCTTGGCGTTCACCGAGGTGATGGTCCTGGCGATGAGCAGCTCGACCCAGGAGAACATGAAGCAGAAGAACGCGGTGACGCCGAGCGCCGACCGGATCAGCGGCAGGAAGATCCGGATGAAGAACCGCGGCAGGGAGTACCCGTCGATGGCGGCCGTCTCGTCGATCTCGCGCGGGATCCCCGACATGAAGCCCTCCAGGATCCACACGGCGAGCGGCACGTTGAACAGCATGTGCGCGATCGCGACGCCCAGGTGCGTGTCGAACAGCCCGACCGCCTGGTAGATCTGGAAGAACGGCAGCAGGAACACCGCCGGGGGCGCCATGCGGTTCGTGAGCAGCCAGAAGAACAGGTGCTTGTCCCCGGCGAAACGGAACCGCGAGAACGCGTAGGCCGCCGGGAGCGCGACGACGAGCGACAGGACCGTGTTCAGCGTGGTGTACGCGATCGAGTTGAGGTAACTCGAATACCACGCCTGGTCCTCGAAGAACGTGCGGTAGTTCTCGAACGTGACCCGCTCGGGGATCAGCGAGAAGCCGCCGAGGATGTCCTCGTTCGGCCGGATGGACATGCCGAACATCCACAGCAGCGGCAGCATCAGCGTGGCCGCGTAGAGCCAGAAGACCGTCCGCGCCCACGGCAGCCGGACCCGCCCCGCCGCCGCGCGCTCATGCCGTACGGCTCGCGCGGGCCCGCCGGCGCGGGGTCGCCGCTTCATGGCGCTCACCTCCCGGCCCTGGTCAGGACGGTGAAGAAGACGTAGCAGGCGATCTGCACGATCAGGAAGTACAGGAGCGAGAACGCGCCCGCGGGACCCAGGTCGAACTGGCCGACGGCGATCTTCGACAGCAGGATCGACAGGAACGACGTGGCGTTGCCCGGCCCGCCGCCGGTCACCACGAACGGCTCCGTGAAGATCATGAAGCTGTCCATGAACCGCAGCAGGATCGCGATCGTGAGCACGCCCCGCAGGCGCGGGAGCTGGATGTGCCGGAAGGTCGCCCACGCCGACGCGCCGTCGATCTGCGCCGCCTGGAAGTACGGGCCGGGGATCGACCGGAGCCCCGCGTACGCCAGCAGCGCCACCAGCGGCGTCCAGTGCCACACGTCCATGACCAGGACCGTGATCCAGGCGTCGGCACGGTCGAGGGTGTAGTTGAAGTTGATCCCGAGCACGTTGTTGATCAGCCAGCCGCCGAGCCCGATGTCGCCGCGCGCGAAGATCTGCCAGATCGTGCCCACGACGTTCCACGGGATGAGCAGCGGCAGCGCCATCACCACGAGCGCCGCCGGCACCCCGAGCCCGCGTTTGGGCATCGCGAGCGCCAGCGCCACCCCGAGCGGGATCTCGATCAGCAGGACCTGCGCGGAGAACAGCAGCGTCCGCACGAACGCCGACCGCACCTCGGGGTCGCGCGTCACGCTCCGGAACCACTCCAGCCCGACGAAGATCCGGTCGCTGGGGCTGAAGATGTCCTGCACCGAGAAGTTCACGACGGTCATCAGCGGGATCACCGCCGTGAAGGCCACCGAGACCACGACCGGCAGCACCAGGAACCACGCCCGGTTGTTCTTCGGCCGCGGGTCCGCGGGCCGCGCCGCCGCCTCCTCCGGCGCGGGGCTCGCGGCCACGCCTCCGGGCCCCACCCGCTCCCCCGCGACGGCTGCGCCGCCCGCGACCGTCTCGCTCACGCCCCGCTCCCCCCTCCGCCCGGCCCCGCCGCGGGCCCGGCGGACCCGGTGGACCCGGTGGACCCGGGCCCCGCCTCGCCCGGACCGCCCCGCCCGTGGCCCGCGCCGCCCGGCCCCGCCGCGCCGCCCGGCCCCGCCGTGCCGGGCGCCCCGGGCGGTCCGGTACGGCCCGCGTCCGGCGGCCGGTCGGCGCCGCCCCCGGCCGTACCGGGGCCGAGGCGGGCGAGGGCGGCGCGGCGGACCGAGTCGCGGAAGAGGTAGGCGCGGTCGAAGCCGAGGTAGACGACCTCGCCGGGCCGGTGGCCGGAGCCGGACTCGACCTTGGCGAGCACGTCGCGGTCGTGCACGCGGGCGCGGACCAGCTCGTACGGCCCCATGCGGTCCACCGCCGTGACGCGCGCCTCGATCCCGGGCAGGGAGGGCGCGGCGCCGACGCGCACGAACTCGGGGCGCACGCCGACGTTGACCGGCCCGGGCGGGAGGTCTCCGGTGGCGCGGCCGACGGCGACCTCACCCACGCGGACCACGCCGTCGCGGACCGAGGCGGGAAGCACGTTCATCCCCGGGGAGCCGATGAAGTGGCCGACGAACTCGTGCGCGGGCGACAGGAACAGCTCGCCCGGCTCCCCGGCCTGCACGATCGCGCCGTCCTTGAGCACCACCACCTCGTCGGCGAAGGTCAGCGCCTCGGTCTGGTCGTGCGTGACGTAGATCAGGGTGTGGCCGGTGTCGCGGTGGATCTCCTTGAGCTTGCTGCGCAGCGTCCACTTCAGCGCCGGATCCACCACGGTGAGCGGTTCGTCCAGCAGCACGGCGGCCACGTCCGGGCGCACGAGCCCGCGGCCCAGGCAGACGATCTGCTGCCGGCCCGGGTCCAGCCGCCGCGAGCGCGTGCGCAGGTGCGCGTCCAGCCCCAGCAGTTCCGAGACCTGGCGGACCCGCCGGTCGATCTCGTCGCGCGGGTACTTCCGGTTGCGCAGCGGGAACGCCAGGTTGTCGTACACCGTCATGTCGCCGTACAGCACGGGGAACTGGAAGACCTGCGCGATGTTCCGCCCCGCCGTGGGCACCCCGGTCACGTCGCGGTCGCCGAGCAGTACACGCCCCTCCGTCGGCGTGATCAGCCCGGAGATGATGTTCAGCAGCGTGGTCTTGCCGCAGCCGCTCGGCCCCAGCAGGGCGTACGCCCGGGACGAGCGCCACGTCCACGTCATCGGCCGCAGCGCCCACGTGCGCCCGCCGTCGTAGCTGTGGCCCACGCCCTCAAGCCGGATGTCAGCCATGCAGATCGACCTCCGCCGCGGACTCCGCGAGCAGCCGCCCGTCCCGCTCGTCGAACACGAACACCCGCGCCGGATCGACGTACGCCGTCGCGGGCTCTCCCGGGTCGAACCGCCGCGTCCCCGGCAGGTGGGCGACCAGGTGCCGCGGCCCCGGCAGCAGCAGGTGCAGGAAGGTCTCGCTGCCGGTCACCTCGGCGAGCCGGATCTCGGCCGGGAACGCCAGGTCGCCGGGCCCGGTCCGCTCGATCGTGACCTGGTGCGGCCGGACCCCGAGCACCACGCCCCGCCCCGGCTGGTGCGCGCCGGGCGCGGGGAACGACGCGCCCAGGCACTCGATCCGCCCGTCGCGCACCACGCCGGGCAGCAGGTTCAGCGGCGGGTCGCTGAGCGTGGCGGCGACGTCCAGCGACGGCGGCCGGTCGTACATCTCCGCCACGTCGCCCGCGTGCCGCACGCGTCCCCCGCCCAGCACCACCGCGGGCGCCCCGAAGCCCAGCGCCTCGGCCGGGTCGGCGGTCGCGTACAGCACCACCCCCGGCGAGTCGCGGAACATCGCCCGCAGGTCGTCCCTGAGCTGTTCCCTGAGCTTGTAGTCCAGGTTGGCCAGCGGCTCGTCCAGCAGGAGCACGTCGGCGGGCCGGGCCAGCGCCCGCGCGATCGCCGTGCGCTGCTGCTGCCCGCCCGACAGCTCCGCCGGCCGCCGCCCGAGCAGGTCCGTGAGGCCCATCAGCGCGGCCACCTCGCGCACCCGCCGGTCGATCCCGTTCTTCGGGAACGCCCGGTCCTGGCGCAGCGGCGAGGCGATGTTCTCGTACACCGACAGGGAGGGGTAGTTGACGAACCGCTGGTAGACGAAGGACACCGACCGCTTGCGCACCGAGACGCCGGTGACGTCCCGCCCGTTCACGATCACGCGCCCCGACGTCGGCGGCGTCAGCCCGGCGACCACCCGCAACAGCGTCGTCTTGCCCGCGCCCAGCGGCCCGATGACCGTCGTCAGCCCGCCGGCCGCCTCCAGGCCGACCTCGTCCAGCCGGTTCTCCCCGCGCTGCCGCACACACACCCGGTCGAGCACCAGCGCCACTGTGCCCCGTCCTCTCCGCCGGAGCGATCACGCCGCGAGGGGGGCTCCGACACGCGGTTTGCGACGGCCGTGGGACGACTTCCTCTTTTCATCTGAACATCACCAGCAACCCCACGCAAGCACGCATATCTCCCCAGACCCCAATCAATTCCCCGCCCGCTCCGCCCCCGGCCCACCCGCGCCTCTCCCTTTCGGGTCCGTACGGCCAACGCCGGGGCCGGCCGCACGGACCCGCGCCGCCCGCGGTCCGCGCCCGCGGTCGCGCCCCCGGCAAGCGGCCAGCCCGGCGAGCGGCCCCGGCTCCCCGGCCGCGGCGCGGGGCGGACACCCTTGGGACCGGTCCCACGGGCGAGCCGTGCCGGAACCCGGTGCGGGGGCCGCGCGGGGGCTGCTAGAAGAGGGCTGTCAGGAAGGAGAGGATTGTGGGTTCACCTCCGATTCGCACGATCACCCTGGGGGTCGCCGAGCCCCATCCGATCGCGCCGCGGGTCGTCTCCGAGGCCGTGGCGCGGTTGCGGCGGGCCGAGGCGGGGTTCCGGAACGCCGGGTACGAGGTGCAGACGGTGCGGCTGTCCACGCGGGCGGTGTTCGCCGACATGGCCGACCGGAAGCCGGACGAGATCGTGTCCTACGCGCATTCCCTGCAGCGCGTGCTGGACGACCTCGGGGTCGCGTTCTGCTCGCTGGGGCCCGCCCCGGCGGCCGATCCGGGGTTCCCGCTCGACCGGCTGGACGCGATCGCGGACCTGCTCGTCGGCGCCCCCTCGATCATCTGCACGGTCCAGCTCGGCACGGCCGAGCACGGGGTGCGCGCCGAGGCCGCGCCGTACGCCGCGCTCGTGATCCGGCGCCTGGCCGACGAGACCCCCGAGGGGTTCGGGAACTTCAACTTCGCCGGGCTGGCCTGCGTGGAGCCCGGCGGGCCGTTCTTCCCCGCGGCCTACCACGACGGGCCCGAGACGTTCACGATCGGGCTCCAGGGCGCCTCGGTCGCCCGCGCGGCCCTGGAAGGTCTGGACGGCCCGGGGAGTTCGGAAGCCCCGGCCCCGGAGGAGATCACCACCAGGACGCGGGACGCCCTGACGCGGGCGGCGACCCCCGTCATCGCCCTGGCGGGGGAGCTCGCGGAGCGGATCGGCACGCCGTTCGGCGGCATCGACCTCTCCCCCGCCCCCGCCGGAGAGGACAGCATCGCGGCGGCCCTGGAGTCGTGCGTCGGCGCGCCGATCGGGTCGCCGGGCACGCTGACGGCCGCCGCCGCCCTCACTCGCGGGATCCAGACCACCGGCCTGCCCACGCGGGGCTACAACGGCCTGATGCTCCCGGTCATGGAGGACGTCCTGCTGGCCCGCCGCTGGGCCGAGCGCCACGTCAACGCGCAGCAGCTCCTGGCGTACTCCGCCGTCTGCGGCACCGGCCTCGACACCGTCCCCCTGCCCGGCGACGCCACCCGGGACCAGCTCGCCCGCCTCCTCCTCGACGTGGCCACGCTGGCCGTACGCCTGCGCAAGCCGCTGTCCGCCCGCCTGTTCCCGGTGCCCGGGACCATCTCCGGCGACCGGACCGCCTTCACCTCTCCCTACCTCGTCAACACCGTCACCGGCTGGTGAGCCCCCGGCCCCCGGGCCGCCGCCCTCGGAGGCGGCCCGGGGCCGTGGCCGGCGGGAGGCCGCGGAGGCGCGGCCGCGAGGCGGCCCGGGGCCGCGGGGTGGACGGCGCGGGACCCGCGGGATGAGGATGCGGCGATGACGCAGATCGCATCGCCGGGCGGCCACGACGGGGTCTACGCGCAGCCGATCCGGCCCCGGTTCTTCGAGATCGACAGCCAGGGCGTGATGTTCAACATGTGGTACCTGGCCTACGTGGACGACGCCGTCACCGGGTTCTTCGAGGCGCGGGGGCTGCCGTACGAACGGTGGCCCGAGCTGGGGTTCGACGTGCACGTGGTGCACGCCGAGCTGGACTGGAAGGACGGGATCACGGTGGACGACCGGCCCGAGATCCTGATCGGCACGGCCCGGATCGGGGGGAAGAGCTTCGCGCTGGACTTCGCGTTCCGGCGGGACGGGACGGCGACCTGCACCGGGCAGGTCGTCTACGTCGCCGTCGCCAGGGACGGGTCCGGGTCCATCCCCCTGCCCGCGCCGCTGACCGAGGCCCTGGGCGAGCCCGCTCCCCTGAGATGACCGTCCCCCCGCGCTGACCGTCACCCCGGGCCGACCCGCCGCCCCGGACCGACCTGCCGCGCCGGTCCGGCTGTCCGGCGGTCCGGCTGTCCGGCGGTCCGGCTGTCCGGCTGTCCCCCGGCCCTGCCGGACCGGGGGACCACCGCCGGGAGGGCCCGGGCGGGCCGCGCCCGGGCCCTCCGTCAGCGCGCGAGCAGTCCCGCCAGCGCCTCGGCCGCCGCGGGATGACGGCCGAGGAGCGCCGCCGCCTCGCCGTGCCCCGGCGAGCCGCCCCCGGCCGCGCCGGGCGCGCCGGGCGCGTCGGGCGCGTCGGGCCACGCGGGGTCGCAGCCGAGCAGGGCCGCGAGCGCGTCGCAGGAGGCCGGGTGGGCGCGGAGCAGGTCCGCCACCGGCCCGGACGCCGCCGGCGCCGCGGTCGCGGGGGCCCGCCCCGGCGCGGCCTCCCAGGGCGGCGTCCACGCGTCGAGGCCGGCCAGGTCCGCCGGATAGGTGCGGGCGGCCTCCTTGACCAGCGCGGGAACCAGGTCCCCCGCCTGCTCCCGCAGCGTGGTGATCAGCGTGGGCAGCCACGGCAGCAGCACCGGGTCGGGCAGCCGCGCGAACGCCTTGGAGATCACCTCGACCACGAAGGACGTGAGCGCCGGGGCGAGCTCCAGCGCCTGCACGAACCCGCCGATGTACTGCGGGCACGACGGCACCACCAGCGGGTTGACCAGCAGCTCGTCCCACCGCCGCCGCAGGTCGTCCCGGCCGATCAGGCCGAGCTGCGACTGCGCCGCCCACAGCAGCGCGACCTTGGCCGGCCGCTCCGGATGCGACTGCCGTACGGCCAGCTCAAGCTGCGCCCGGTCGCAGCCGAGGGACAGCGCCAGGCTCTCCATGCCGAACAGGAACCCCAGCATCGCGCCCACCTGGCGCACCCCGGTGTCCTCGTCGGTGAAGGCCGACGGCAGCAGCGTGCAGTAGTGGGCGTACCCGGTGGTCACGAACGCCTCGCACCACGCCGGCAGCGCGGGCTCGGAGGCCCGGTAGTACGCCAGCAGCCGCCGCATCCGCCGCAGCACCTCGGGCGCGTCGTCCACCGTGCGCTCGGCCGACAGCAGCTCCACGGCCCGCGCGCCCAGCTCGTCGGTGAACCGCCGGCCGCCCAGGAAGACGATCGAGTCCTCCACGGCCGCCAGCGCGCCCGCCGCCGTGGCCTTGGGGTCCCAGGCGGCGCGGCGGAGCCGCTGTTCGAGCACCTGCTCGACCGTGACGCCCTCGTAGCCCAGCTCGATCAGCTCGCGCTGGTACTTCCCGAGCGCGACGTCCCAGCTCTCCTGGATGGAGCGCTCGCCCAGCCGCTTCGAGCCCATGATCGGCCGCACGGCGCCGTCCGGCAGCAGGTACCGCAGCATCCACAGCACCTTCGAGCACGGCGCGAGGTGCGGTTCGGCGTCCAGGTTCAGCAGCGCCCGCTGCACCGTGCGCCTGCCCGGGTCGAGGCCGAGCGGCTCCAGCCGGTCGTACACGTCGCGCGCCAGCGGCGGCAGCGACTCGTACCCGACCTGCCCGATCCGGTCGCCGCCGAGCAGGATCTCGCACAGCCGGGCCACGTCGCGCTTGCCCGGCACCGCGTCCTTCTCGATGCACGTGACCGCCGCGTCCTGGAAGTCGTACGGCGTCGGCCTGGCCCTGCCGCGCATGCCCGCCAGCAGCACGGACGTCTCGAAGACCGCGATCGCGTCGGCCGTGCTGGCCAGGTAGCCGTGGCGGCGGGCCAGCCGGACGATGTCCACGCACCAGCTCCGCAGCTCGTCCTCGTCCAGCCCGCCCGGCTCCGGCGGCCGCGCCAGGAACCCCGACAGCCGGTCCGTGACGCCCGCCTCCGGCGCGGCCCGCCCCGCCCCGCCCTTCCGGCCCTTCTTCCCGTCCAGCGTGTACGGCGTCACGCCGCCGCGCCGCAGCGCCTTGCGCCAGGTGGCCGCCGCGATGGAGACCGAGCCGGGGGCCAGCGAGAACTGCGCCTCGATGGCCGAGTGGCTGGACGGGATCAGGCCGTACGACCAGCGGGTCGCGGTGCGCGGGGTGATCTCGAAGCCGCCGGAGCCGCGCAGGCCGAACTCCTCGACGCGGCTGGCGGCGTGGAAGGCGCCGCAGACGTAGAGGCAGTCCGCCGGGTCGGCGCCGGAGGAGGCCAGGTGCTCCCGCATCCGGGTCCACATGTACCGCTCGCGGTCCTCGTCGCGGTCCAGCCGGTCCGCGCCCGCCGGCCGCAGCCGCCGGAACAGGCTGCCGATCATGACCATGACCTGCCGGTACGTGGCGTAGTCGGCGTCGGCGAGGGGCTGCTCGACGTACTGGTCCCACCACTCGGACCAGTGCCGCACCTTGCCGTGGTGCAGCAGGTACGCCTCCAGCTCGGCGAAGCGCGGGCGCAGGTCGCCGATCTCCACCCCGACCGCGTCGCCGTGCAGCCCCGCGTCCTCGCCCGCCGGGTCCGCCGTGGCGTGGCCGGTGTCACCGTCCCCGCCCGCCGTACCGGGCCCGTCCTTCGGCATCCACTGGAAGACGTGGTCGGACGAGCGGTCCACGAGCACCAGCTCGACTCCGGGCTCGGTGAGGGCGTACGCGATGGCCTGGTACTCCGCCGACGACTCGGTGATCGGGGCGACCACGCTCAGCGGGCCCGCGCCCGCGGGGAACCCGTCCAGGTCGGTCGCGAACGCCTGGAGCGCCACCGGCAGGCGGCAGTTGGCCAGCTCGTCCAGGAGGGGCCGCAGGTCCTCGCACAACTCCAGGTAGACGACCTTCGGCCGCTTCTCCCGCAGCCGCCGCGCCATGGCCAGCGCCGAGGCGGGCGAGTGGTGGCAGACCGGGAAGATCTCCAGGTTCTCGCGCAGGGCCCGGTCCACGTCGTCCACCATGCCGGTGAGGATGTCCGCGACCTGGCCGGGGCCGCCGGCGAAGGCGGCCGCGGCGTCGGTGAGCCGGTCGCGGAGCGCGCCGAACCCGCTCACGACAGGGTCGCGATCGCCTGGCGGCCGCCGTCGAGGAACTCCTGCCAGTCCCCGCCCTCGCGGGCGCGCGGCTCGACCACGCCGTGCCAGTACTTGTTGAGGATGGCCAGGTCCTCCGGGCTGCGGCGGGCCAGCGAGCCGACCAGCGACCCGGCGAGGGTCCCGGCCCGCAGCGTGCTGTCGCCGAAGAAGTTGCTGTGCAGGATGGCGTCCTCCAGCACGCCGATCTGCTCGGCGGTGGACAGCGCGGACTCCAGGCGCTCGTCGTCGCTGTTCGCCGAGGCCGCGGCCGCGCGCAGGTCGGCGAAGCTCTGCAGCAGGATGTCCAGCAGGGTCGGCGGCACGTCCAGCTCGATGCGGTGGCGGCGCAGCAGTTCCTCGGTGCGGAACCGCACGATCTCCGCCTCGCTCTTCTTGCTGGTCACGACGGGGATGCGGACGAAGTTGAAGCGCCGCTTCAGCGCCGAGGACAGGTCATTGACGCCCCGGTCGCGGCTGTTGGCGGTGGCGATGATCGAGAAGCCGGGCTGGGCGAACACGATGTTGTCGTCGTCCAGCTCGGGGATGGACACGTACTTCTCGGACAGGATGGAGATCAGCGCGTCCTGCACGTCGCTCGTCGAGCGGGTCAGCTCCTCGAAGCGGCCGATCACGCCCCGCTCCATCGCCGTCATGATCGGCGAGGGGATCATGGACTCGCGGGACTGGCCCTTGGCGATGACCATGGAGACGTTCCAGGAGTACTTGATGTGGTCCTCGGTCGTGCCCGCCGTGCCCTGCACGACCAGGGTGGAGTTGCGGCAGATCGCGGCGGCCAGCAGTTCGGCCAGCCAGCTCTTGCCGGTGCCGGGGTCGCCGATCAGCAGCAGGCCGCGGTCGGAGGCCAGCGTCACGATGGACCGCTCGACGAAGGTACGGTCGCCGAACCACTTCTGGCCGATCTCGCGGTCCAGGCCGTCGGAGGGCTCGGAGCCCAGGATGAACAGCCGCACCATGCGGGGGCTGAGCCGCCACGAGAACGGCTTGGCGCCGTCGTCGATCGACTCCAGGTAGTCGAGCTCGTCGGCGAACTTGATCTCTGCGGGGGCGCGAAGCACAGGGGTCTCCCGGTTGTCGGAGGGCCGGGCCGGCTCGCGGGCCGGCCGGGCGCGGGGGGTCAGGTCAGGAAGTTCTTGAGCTCGGCCACGAGCTTGCGGATGTGGCCCGAGATCACGGGCGTGCCGAGGTCCTTGAGGCGCTGCCGGAACCACGGGTCCACGCTCTGGTGGCCCGAGCTGTTCACGGAGCCGACCGGGATGAACTTCACCCCGGAGCGGTGCACGGCCTCGAAGTCGCGGTACAGCTCGCGGTTGTCGTAGAAGTCGGAGATCCACACGAGCACGGTGTTGCGCGGATCGGAGATCTTGGGCCTGGCCAGCGCCATCGCCACCGTGCCGTCGGTGCCGCCGCCCAGCGTCGTGCGCAGCAGCACCTCGAACGGGTCGTGCACCCACGGCGTCAGGTCCAGCGCCCGCGTGTCGTACGCCACGAGGTGCACGTCCACCTTGGGCAGGCCGGCGAAGATCGACGCGAGGATGGTGCAGTTGACCATCGCGTCCACCATCGACCCGGACTGGTCCACGACCACGATCAGCTTCGCCGGGGTCGTACGGCGGGCGGTGTGCCGGTAGAAGAGCCGGTCCACGTAGAGCCGCTGGTCCTCGGGGCTCCAGTTGGTGAGGTTCTTCCAGATCGTCCGGTCCAGGTCGAGGTTGCGGAACACCCGCTTGGGCGGCACCGACCGGTCGAGCTGTCCCACGCTGGTCTTCTCCACCTGCGTCTTGAGGACCTCCGCGACCTCGTCCACGAACCTGCGGATCAGCGCCTTGGCGTTGGCCAGCGCGACCCCGGACAGGTTGGACTTGTCGCGCAGGAGCTGCTCGACCAGGGACATGCTGGGGGTGAGCTGCCGCGCGAGGGCGGGGTCGGCCAGGACCTCGCGCAGGCGCATCCGCCGCACGAGGTCGCCCTCCAGGCCGGCGAGCAGCCTGCGCAGCTCCTCCTCGACCCCGGGGCCGAGGTCGAAGCCGCTGCCCGGGCCGGCGCCGCGGGTGGCCTCGCCGCCGGGGCCGCCCGGGCCCCGTCCCTGGTCCTGGCCGCCGCCGGACCCCTCACCGGCCCCATCACCGGCCCCATCACCGGCCCCGTCGCCGGGGCCCGCCGGCAGGCCGCCGCCCGCCGTACGGCCGCGCAGGCCGCCGGGGGCCCGGCCCATCGCGCACTCGAACCAGGCGGCGTCCTGCTGCCAGGTGGCGAGCTGGGCCGCGGTCACGTTGCCGGCGCCCGTCGCGAACAGGTTGAGCATCAGCTTGGAGACGAGGGCGGCCCGCCGTACGCGCGTCCCCGGGTCCCGCTCGTCGGCGACCATCAGGCCGCGCAGCTCGTCGCCCAGGTCGGGGAAGCGCTGCACGAGGTTGTCCAGGGACACGGCGGGGTCGAGCAGCGCCGGGGGCAGGCCGAGATCCTCGACCACCGCCAGGCTCGCCCGCTCCAGCGACGCGTGCTCCTCGTGGTCGAACAGGCGCGCCAGCAGCCGCCAGTAGAGGAGCTGACGGCGGTTCTCGTCAGGGGAGATGTCGGTCATTTCCGCAGCAACCGTCCCGCCCGCTCGCGCAGCACCGCGACCGCGTCCGACTTGGCCTCGGCCTTGGCGACCTTGGGGTCGGTCGGGCCCAGCGCCCAGTCCCCGGTGCACGCGGTGACCGTGGCGCGCTTGACCGTCGCCTGGACGGCGAGCGGGCGCAGGCGCCACCGGCCGGCGTCCCACAGGACCAGGCCGACGCACGCGGTGGACCGGCCGGCGAGGTCCGCCGTGATCGGCCCGCACGGGGCCCCGGACATGACGTCCAGCGTCAGGTCGCCCAGCTCGAAGACCGTCCCGCCGTCCCCGGCCCGCGCCGTGTACCCCTCCAGCAGGATGGGTTCGGCGATCGCCACCGGGTGCCGGTCCAGCGGGGGCACGGCGGGGGCGGCCGCCGTCGCGAGCCGTACCCGCGCGACCGTGAACGGGTCGGCCTCCTCGCCGGTCCTGGCGCGGTCCTCGTGCCACACGAGGTCGCCTCCCGGCAGCAACGGCATGCCCGTGACCTCCAGGGCGCGCCGCTCGGCCAGCGCGGTCAGCAGCACCGGGAAGCCGGCCAGCAGCTTCCACACGGCCGGGCCGATGATCGTGTCCACCTTGGCGGCGGCCACGCTCGTGCGCACCAGCAGGTCCGGCGTCCCCTCGCCGCGCTCCAGCACGCCGTGGACGCGGACCTGCACGGCGGTGCCGTGCTCGTGGACGTCCGCCCCGAGCACCAGCAGCCGCCCGGTCACCTCCTCGGCGGGACCGGCCTCCGGGATGCCCCGCGAGAGCAGCACGGCCCGGGTCCACAGGTCCGCCCAGCGGCGGGCGGGCGGTTCCACGGCCGGGGCGAGCGGGCACACCGCGCGCAGCTCGGCGGCGAGCCCGTCGAGCAGCACGGCGAGCCGCCGCTTCCCGGGGTCGGCCAGCAGCGCCTCGATCACCTGGTCGGACGCGGAGACGAGGTCCTGCCCGACGCCGCGCCACCCGGTGATCGCCAGTTCGTGCAGCCAGGCGAGGGCCCCGCCGAGCAGGTTCTCCGCCTCCCCGGTCCCGGTCGCGGCGGTCCACTCCGCCCGGTCCCGTCCGAGCGCGGCGTCCAGTCCGGCGAGCAGCGCGTCGTGGACGGCGCCGGTCAGCGCCGCCCGCCCGGCGGCGAGCGCGGTCAGGTGGTCGCCGGAGACGGACCCGGCCGCGACCTTCTCGGCCGCCTCTCCCGCGCGGCTCCCCAGCGGCGTCGCCGCCAGCGCGCCGCCGAAGGCCCGCAGCGCCGCCGCCTGCTCCTCCCCGACCCGGGCGAACCCGTGCCCGAGCGCGTCGTCGAACCCCGCCACCAGCTCCAGCGCGGCCTCCACGCCGCCGGGCGCGTCATGCGTGAGCGGCATCAGGCCACCGCCCCCGGGAACCACTGCATCTCCGGCAGCGGCGCGGTGGTGACCGGCGTCTCCAGGTAGCGCAGGTGCCGCAGGAAGCGGTTGAACACGACCGCCGCCGACTCCCGCTCCACGGACCCGTCCAGCATCCGCATGAGCTCGGCCCCCGAGGAGGCGGCCTCCCCGCCCTCGACCCTGAGGTACCGCGCGACGCGCGCCGCGCCGTACTGCGCGACCGCCTCGTCCATGAGCGCGTGCAGGTGCTTGCACGCCGAGCCGTGCAGCCCGCCGCACGGCCGGTTGTTGTTCGTGCTGCAGTTCAGCCCGTGCTCACCCGCCGAGATCGACGAGACGTAGACCCGCGCGATGTCCGACCCGCTGGACACCACCCCCTGCAGCCGCCCGTCGGCCAGCTCCACGAACGGCACCTTGGCCAGCTTCCTGGCCCGCACCGGCGGGCCCACCCCGACCAGGCTCCCCCGCGCCCACAGCCCATCCTCCACCCATGACCTCCTGGAATCCCGGCACGGCGGGCCGCCCGTCGCGCCCGCTCATGATCCCCGGAATCTAGCGACCCCCGCCGACAAACCCGGCCCTTTCCGGCAAGATCATCACGCCCCCGCGGGGCCGCCCTGGTGACGGCGCGTCACCGGCGGGTGCGGCCCGGGAGCCCCGTGCGGGAGGGTGGCGATCCAGGGTCGCGGCATGGGGACGCGCGGGCGCGGGGCGAGGCCGGAGAGGTGGAAGCGGGCGGGGTGGAAGCGGGCGCTCGCGTGGACGGCACCGAGGAGGGATACGCCGGGGTCGGCCGGCGGATCCCGGTCGTCCGGTTCACCGTCAGGGGGACGGGCTCAGGCCGTACGGATGACCGGGCGGGTGAGGATCCCCCGCTCAGGCGGGGGCCGCGACGGGCTCCCTGAGGGCGGTGAAGAGGAGGCGGGAGGCCACGGGGAGGAGGATGAGGGGGGCCAGGGCGGTCTGGAGGGTGGTGGCGTCGGCGAGGGCGCCGAGGACGGGGGCCGTCAGGCCGCCGACGCTGACGGTCAGCCCCAGGGTGACGCCCGCGGCGGTGCCGGCGCGGGTGGGCAGGTAGTCCTGGGCGAGGGTGACCTGGAGCGAGAAGGGGATGTACAGACCGGCCGAGGCCAGGGCCGTGAACAGGTAGAACGCGGGGCCGGGGACGAACACGACGCCCGCGACGGCCACGGCGGTCAGCAGGCAGGAACGGCGGGCCACGGCCACCCGCCCCCACCGGTCGGCCAGGGCTCCGCCGAGGACGGTGCCGGCCGCCCCGCCCAGGTAGAGGACGAACAGGGCGGCGGTGCCCGCGTGGACGCCCCCGGCGCGGTCCTGCGCGTGGAGCGAGATGAACGTGCTCAGGCCGAGGAAGACGATCGACCGGGAGACCACCACCAGCGACAGCCGCAGGAACGACGGCCAGTCGTCCGCGCCGACGGCGCCGGCGGACCGGGTACGGCCGGCCGGGGCCAGGGCGCGCAGGACCGGCAGGCACAGCGCGCTCCCGGCGAGGGCGGGCACGACCAGCAGCGGCGACAGCCGGAGGCCGCCCGCCGACACGACGGCGGCGACCAGGAGCGGCGCGGCGGCGAAGCCGAGGTTGCCGCCGAGGGAGAACCAGCCCATGGCGGTGTGGCTCCCCCGGGAGGCGATCTTGGCGACGCGGGCGGCCTCGGGGTGGTAGGCGGCGACGCCGATCCCGGACAGGGCGGCGAACGCGAGGGTCAGCGCGTACGACCCGGACAGGCCGCTGAGCGCGACGCCGGCGCCGCCCAGGAACGTGCTCACCGGCAGCAGCCAGGGCATCGCCCATCGGTCGGTCAGCACGCCGAACAGGGGCTGCACCACCGAGGACGCCAGCGACGCCGCGAGCACGAGCCCGGAGACCGCCGCGTAGCCGTACTCCCGCTCGGCGGCGAAGAACGGGACGAGCGCGGCCACGGCCCCCTGGTAGACGTCCACGCAGGCGTGACCGGCGGACAACAGGACGATGGGTTTGTTGCGGAACACCCGGTCATGGTGGCTGACGAGCCTTTTGTCGTGCTTCCGATAAAGTGACAACCGATGCCGGAAATCCGCCACACTCCCGTCGCGCCGACGCGCGCGCAGCGGCTCGCGCCCGGCGAGGCCATCGACGCCCACCGCCACGACGATCACCAGGTGGTGTACGCCGCCCGCGGCGTCCTCGCGATCACGACCGGCGCGGGCTCGTGGGTGGCCCCGGCGAGCTGCGCGATCTGGGTCCCCGCCGGGACCGTGCACGCGCACCGCTCCCACGGCGACCTGGAACTCCACCTGGTCGGCGTCCCCCGCGCCGCCCCGGGGGGCGACGATCCGCTGAGCACGGGGGAACCGGCCGTCCTGAGCGTCGAGCCGCTGCTGCGCGAACTGATCCTCGCCTGCACGCGCGAGGCCGCCGCGACGCCCGAGCACGAGCGCCTGCGCGCCGTCCTGGTGGACCGGCTCCGCGCCGCGCCCCGCGCGCCCGTGCACCTCCCCGCGCCCGCCGACCCCCGGCTGCGCGCGCTGTGCGGGATCCTCGCCGCGGACCCCGCCGACGGCCGGACGCTCGCCGAGCTGGGCCGCCAGGTCGGGGCGAGCGACCGCACCCTGACCCGGCTGTTCCGCGCCGACCTCGGCATGACGTTCCCGGAATGGCGCACCCGGCTGCGCCTCTCCCACGCCCTGCCCCTCCTGTCCGACGGCGTCCCGGTCACCGCCGTCGCGCACGCCTGCGGCTGGTCCTCGGCCAGCGCGTTCATCGACGCCTTCCGCCGCGCCTTCGGCCACACCCCCGGCTCCCACCGCTGACGCCCGAGCGGCCCGCCCGGCTCGGGGGCGAGGCAAGGGACCGCGCGGGACGGACCGCGGCGGGCCGTACGGGACGGACCCCGGCGGGCAGTACGGCTCAGCGGGGGTCGCGGCCGAAGAAGGCGAGGAGGCGGTGCTGGAGCGGGGCGTCCGGGGGGAGGGGGACCTCGGGACCCAGGATCTCGACGCCGGGGCCGAAGGCGCCGGGGGTGCGGAGGCGTTCGACCAGGTCGGCGGGGATGGACCGGGCGTCGGCCCACATGCGCTCGACGTCGGCGGGGTCGATCGTCTCGTCCTGGCCGGTGGCGCGCGCCAGGTCCCATCCGTGGATCACCATGTCGTCGCTGACCACCTGGTCCACGTGCTCGGCGAAGGTCATCCGGCCGCCCGGCGTCTCGACCGCGGCCGCCGCCCGCGCGGGGTCGGCGAGCACCGCCTCCACGTCGGCCCGCGCGGCGCGGAAGGCCCCCAGCGGGTCCTCCTTGACCGGCGGGGCGGGGCTCAGCCCGCGCCCGAACGGCCGCAGCATGACCCCGTGCATGTCCACGACGTGGCCGACCACGTCCCGCGCCGTCCACAGGGGGCACGGCGAGGAGGCGTCCCACCGCCCCGGCACCACGCCGGCCACCTTCCGCTCGAAGGCGCCGGCGTGCGCGCGGTACCGTTCCACGATCTCGTCCATGATCCTCCACCTCTGGCTGGGCCCGACCCAACCCTTCCCGACGGCCGCGCCGGCCGGATGCCTTTTCCCGCAACAGGCCCCCCTTCCACGCCCGCCGGGCCCCGGCGCGGCGCGGGGTGCGAGAACGATCAGCCCGGGCGGTGTTCCCGAACGCGCGTCCGTGGGCTATCAACGAGGCGACGGCTTCGGTCCCCTCGAAGGGGTGATGGGTCGTGCGGGCGCTCGGCATCTTCCACCAGCACCTGCCCGGGGTGACGCTGATCAGCGTCGTCGGGGAGCTGGACGCCGCGTCCGCGGCCGAGTTCGACGCCTACGTCCACCAAGCGCGGCGGCGGGACGACAGCCTGGTCTTCGACCTGGGCGAGCTGACCTTCATCGACAGCACGGGGCTGCGCGTGCTGCTCAACACCCACCTGTACGTCACCCGGCACGGCGGCGTGGTCCACCTGGCCGCCCTGCAGCCGCTGCCCGCCCACATCATGGAGCTCACCCAGGCGTGCGTCTACCTGCGGGTCCACCCCACCGTCGAGGAGGCGCTGCGCGCCGCCCTGACCTCCGCCCCCGGCGGCGACGACCACGACACCGCCTGCGCCTGACCACTCCCGGCCCGCCGTCCTGAATATCGGCGATCCAGTCCTGTTCTTCGCGACACCGCGAAAACCTTCCGGCCCGCACCGCCCCCGTCCCGGCCCACGCCGCTGACGCCGTACGGCACGCCGGATCGGCCCGCTCGTACGGCACGGCGGGATCGACGCGGAAGCCCCGGCACGGTGACGCGGCTGAGCCGTACGGCGGGCTCAGGCCGTACGGCTGCCCGGGCCGGCCCCCGGGACGGGAGATCGGGAGGTCAGGAGGTCATGAGCGTGAGGCGCGAGGTGATCTCGCCGGCGGCGGAGACCACGGCGCGGGCGATGCCGGGGACGCGCGAGTCGGGGACGCGGTGCGACAGGGCGGCGATGCTCACGGCCGCGACGACGTTCCCGCCCCCGTCCCTGATCGGGGCGGCCACGCCCATCACGTCGGGGTCCAGCTCGCCCCGGGAGACCGCGACGCCCTCCTCGCGGATCGCGGCCAGCCGCGCGCGCAGGGTCGTCACGTCGGTCAGCGTCGCCCCGGTCAGCCTGGGCAGCCCCGCCTCCACGATGCGGTCCACCTCCTTGCCGGGGGCCCACGCGAGCAGGACGAGCCCGGCCGAGCCGGCGTTCACCGGGACCACGTGGCCGCGCTCGTAGGACAGCCGGATCGGGTGCGCGGCCTCCTCGCGCTCCAGGCAGACCACCGACGTCCCGGTGCGCCGGGTCAGCAGCACGGCCTCGCCCACCGCGTCGGCCAGGTCGCGCATCACCGGGCGGGCCGCCTCCGACAGCCCCACGCCCTTGCGCGCCAGCCGGGCCAGCTCGAACACGCGCGGTCCCAGCCGGTAGCCCGCGGGCTGCTGCTCCTCGACGAACCCGGACGACACCAGGCTCTGGAGGTAGCGGTAGGCGGTCGAGCGCGCCACGCCGAGGGCGTCGGCGACCTCCTGGCCGCCGAGCACCAGGCGGCGGTCGTCGAAGAGCGCCAGGATGTCGAGGGCCCGGTCCGCGGTCGAGTTCCGCTCGCGATAGCCGCTCGCCCCTGTCACACGCTGTCCTGGCATGCAGGACAGATTACATGGTCATCCCGGGATTCCCAGTACGGCGAGGGCGGCGCCCACGGTCGCCTCGCGCAGCTCGTCCGCCGGCGCGTGGGGGAACTGCACGACGCAGTCCTGGACGCCGCCGAGGGCCATGGTCGCGCGGGCGGCCATGACGAGCGTGGGCTCGGGCCCGATGAGCAGGGCGGCCAGCCGTTCGCGCCAGGACAGCACCACCTGCACCAGGCCGAGCTCGGCGAGCGTGGTCAGCTCCGTGAGGATCAGCATGAGCTCCTCGCGGTGCCGGAGGTGGAAGTCGAAGTACTCCCCCAGCATCGCGCGGGCGTCCACCTCGCCCTTGGCCTCCTGCCGGCGCAGGAACGCCTCCCCCTCGTCGATCAGCGGCTGGACGATGCTGCGCACCAGGTCCTCGCGCGAGGAGAAGTGGTAGTAGAGCGCCGGCTTGGTGATGCCGAGGCGGTCGGCGATCTCCTGGAGGCTCGTCTTCCGCACGCCCTGGCTCGCGAAGAGCTCCCGGGCGGCCGCCTGGATGCGCTGTCTGGTGTCGGAGGGCCTGGCCACGCTCCCAGGATATCTGACTTAACGATAGGTAAGTCTCGTGCTAGCTTTTACTTAACGATAAGTAAGGAGCAGCTCATGCGGATCCTCATCTCCGGCGCCAGCGTCTCCGGTCCCGTCCTCGCCCACTGGCTCACGCGGTACGGCTTCGAGGTCACCGTCGTGGAGCGGGCCCCCGCCCTCCGCAAGACCGGCGGGCACGCGGTGGACCTGTTCCGCCCGGCCATGGAGATCTCCGAGCGGATGGGCGCGGCGGCGCGCATCGAGAAGGCCGCCACCGGCACCGACCGGATGACCATGTACCGGAAGGGCTCGCCGCGCCCCGCCCGCGTGGACCTCGGCAAGATCTTCGGCGCGGCCTCGGACCGGCACGTCGAGATCATGCGCGACGACCTGAGCGAGATCTACTACGACACCACCAGGGACGACGTGGAATACGTCTTCGGCGACTCCATCACCGGGATCGGCCCGGACGGCGAGGTCTCCTTCGAGAACGGCGCGCCCCGCCGCTTCGACCTGGTCGTCGGGGCCGACGGCCTGCACTCGAACGTGCGGCGGCTCGTCTTCGGCGAGGAGTCGGCGTTCTCGGCGTACATCGGGGCGTACCTGGCCGTCGCGTCCGTGCCCAAGGAACTGGCGGCGGACGGGGAGTACGTCGGCCACCTCGACGTGGGCCGCACCGCCGGGGTCTACTCCGCCGCCCACATGGACGACGCCCGGGCCCTGTTCATCGTCCGGCGCGCCGCCCGCCTGGACTACCACCACCGCGACGCGCCGCGGCAGAAGGAGCTGGTGCGCGAGGCGTTCGCCGGGATGCACCCCCAGGTGGACGCCTGGCTGGCCGAGCTGGACCGCTCGCCCGCGTTCTACTTCGACTCGATCACCCAGCTCCGCATGGAGACCTGGTCGCGGGGCCGCGTCACGCTCGTCGGCGACGCCGGGTACAGCCCCGGCCCGGCCGTGGGCGGCAGCACCAGCCTGGCCGTCTGCGGCGCGTACGTCCTGGCCGGGGAGCTGGCCGCCGCCGGGGGCGACCACGAGCGGGCGTTCGCCGCGTACGAGCGCGAGATGCTGCCCCTGGTTCACGCCAGCCGTGCGTTCGCCCTGCGCGCCGCGAAGACCCTCGTCCCCACCTCCCGGGCGGGCGTCTGGGGGCTGGTGCGGGGGGCGAGCCTGGTCTCCGCGCTGCCCGCCGGCCTCACCCGCGCCCTGGCCCGGCTCAGGGGCGGGGGCCTGCGGCTGCACGACTCCATGCCCGTCCGCGACTACGCGTCCCGTCTTCCCGCCGCCCGCTGACCCCGCGCCCGCCGGCCCCGGCGCCCGCCGGCCCCGGCCCGCGCCGTACGGCCCGCGCGGCCGTACGGCGCGGCGGGCGCCCCGCGCGAGGTTGGTACGGTGCACGGGGAGCGAGCGGAGCGGGGGCGAATGATCACGATCAGGCCGTACCGGCCCGGGGACGAGGCGGCGCTGTACGACGTGTGCCTGCGGACGGGGCTGCACGGGCTGGACGCGTCGGGGCTGTACTCCGACCCGCGGCTGCTCGGGAACGTCTACGTGGGGCCCTACCTGGAGCTGCAGCCGCGGTTCGCGTTCGTGGTGGACGACGGGGAGCGCCCCCGGGGGTACGTCCTGGGGGCGTCCGACACGCGGGAGTTCGAGGACGCGTGCGAGCGGACCTGGTGGCCGCGGCTGCGGGAGGAGTACCCGCTGGACGGCACTCCTGCGGACGCCCCGGAGCGGTGGCTCGTCGAGCACATCCACAACCCGCCGCGCACGCCCGCCGAGATCGTCGAGGCCTACCCGTCCCACCTGCACATCGACCTGCTCCCCGAAGCCCAGGGGGCGGGCTGGGGCCGCCGGCTGATGCGCGCGCTGTTCGCGGCGCTGGCCGAGGCGGGCTCGCCGGGCGTGCACCTGGGCGTGTCCAAGGAGAACCCGGGCGCGATCGCCTTCTACCGCCGCCTCGGCTTCGAGGAGCTGCGCGACCTGCCCCACTCCCTGGTCCTGGCGCACCCGCTGGCCTGACCGCCGGGCCGTACGGCGGGCGCCGCGCGGCTCACCGGCGGAAGGGGCCGGTGACCTCGTAGGTGATGCCGCCGGTGACGGAGCCGGACGTGCCCCGCTGGGAGGAGAAGTACAGGCGCGTGCCGTCGGGGGAGAACGCCGGGCCGGTGATCTCCGAACCGTCCTGGCCGCTCAGGCGCATGATCGGGGCGACCACGCCGTCCGGCGTGATGACGTTGATCTCCATGTTGCCGCCGTCCTCGGCGACGTACAGGTCGCCCGCGGCGGTGCCGGTGATGTTGTCCACCCCGTCCAGGGTGCCGCCGCCGTCGTAGACCGAGGTGAGGCGCTGCCGCACCGCGTCGTACGCCCAGACCTTGCGGTCGCCCTTGGCCGTGAAGTAGCAGACGCCGGCGGCGTAGTGGCAGCCCTCGCCGCCGCTGAAGTGCCGGGCCGCGCCGACCTGGTGGCGGGTCTGGCGCTGGATCGCGGTCGGGTTGGGGTCGGGCACCGGCCGCCACTCCACGGCCTCGCCGGTCCCGCACAGCACGTCGAGCCGCCCGCTCGACAGGTCGCCCCAGGTGTTCGGGGTGAACCGGTAGAAGCAGCCGTCGCTCTCGTCCTCGGTGAGGTAGACGCACCGGCGGTCGGGGTCGCAGGCCGCCGCCTCGTGCTTGAACCGGCCCATCGCCGCCCGGTAGACGGCCGCGCGCACGCCCTGCGGGTCGGTCTCGTAGACCCGGCCGCGGAACGTCTCCTCGCAGGACAGCCAGGTGCCCCAGGGGGTGGCCCCGCCCGCGCAGTTCAGATTGGTGCCGTCCAGGATCCGGTACGCCCGCTCGACCGAGCCGTCGGCGCGGAACCGGATCGCCGAGACGCCGCCGGTCAGCGGCACCTCGGAGTTGGAGACGTAGATCCAGCCGGTCCCCGCGGCGAAGCACGCCCCGCCGTCCGGCGCCGGATGCCACCGCAGCCCGCCGACCGTCTGCCCGGTCCGGGCCACGATCCGCCCCCGGAACCCGGCGGGCAGCGCCATCCCGTTCGCGTCCGGCGGGCCGAGCGGGCCGTACGGGCTCGCGCCGGCGGTGACGGACGGGGCGGTGGCGTCCCTCCAGAGGGTTCCGGAGACGGCGACCGCCCCCAGTCCGGCCGAGACGTTCAGCATGAAGGTGCGGCGCCGCATGGCGACCTCCGGGTGAGGCGACGTCCCCCCGCGCCCACCACTATGGGCCTTCCCCGCCCCGTTGGGAATGCCCGGTTTTTCAGGTTATTGCCGTTCCTGTCGAGACCGCCCGCCGGCATTGACGGGGCGCGGCGCGGGGCCGACGATTGGCTGGCCGCCGTCCCGCCCCCTGCGAGGTGCCGATTGCGCCCCCTCCCCCGCCTCCTCGCCGCGCCGGCCGCCGCCGCGCTCGTCACGGCCCTCCTCACCGCCCTGGCCGCCGCTTCCCCCGCCTCGCCGCAGGCCGGTGCGGCGCCCGCCGTCTCCCCCGCGGGTACGGCGGCCGCCACCGGCCGGGCGGCCGAGGGGTGCGACCCGATCGACCCGGGGGCGTGCCTGCTGCCGTTCCCCAACGACCACTTCACCGTGGCCGACCCGGCGACGGCGACCGGGCGGCGGGTGGCGTTCGCGGAGCGGGCCATGCCCAGGTCGGCGGCCGGGACGCCGATCGCGCCGGGCGAGTGGAACCGGAGCGACGGGTTCTCGCCGGGGTCGATGATGCTGGCGCTGGTGCCGGGGGTGGACCTCGCGCGGACCGGGGCCGCGCCGATCACCGACATCGGCCGGTCGCTGGACCGCCGCGCCCCGATCGTGCTGCTGGACCTGACGAGCGGCGAGCGCCGGCCGTACTGGGCCGAGCTCGACGCCGGCGCGCCACCGGAACGGCGGGCGCTGATCGTGCGGCCCGCCCGCAACCTGCGCGAAGGGCACCGGTACGCGATCGCGCTGCGGAACCTGCGGGACGCCGCCGGGAACGCGATCCCGGCGAATCCGGCGTTCGCGGCCGTCGCCGGGGACCCGCTGCCGCCGGGGCACGAACTGCGCGACCGGCAGCGGCGGCTGCGGCCGGCGCTGGAGGCGCTGCGCCGGCACGGGGTGGGCCGCGACGGGCTGTACCTGGCCTGGGACTTCACGGTCGCCAGCGAGCGCGGGCTCGCGGAACGCGCGCTGAGGATGCGCGACGAGGCGCTGCGCGAGCTGGCCGGCCGCTCGCCGTCCTTCGAGGTCACGTCCGTCACCGACTTCACGCCCGAGCAGAACGCCCAGATCGCGCGCCGCGTCGAGGGGACCGTCCGGGTGCCCAGCTACCTGGACCGGCCCGGCGGCCCGCCCGGCTCCGGGCTCAACTACGGGCCCGACGGGCTGCCCGCGCGGCTGCCCGGGAACACGCAGGCCGCCCCGTTCCGCTGCGAGCTGCCGCGCGCCGCCTTCACCCGTCCCGCCCGCGCCGCGCTGTACGGCCACGGCCTGCTCGGGCGGCACGCGGAGGTCGGCGCGGGGAACGTGGCCACCATGGCCGAGCGGCACGGCTTCGCGTTCTGCGCGACCAAGTGGATCGGCATGTCCGACGAGGACATCCCCAGCGTCATCGCGACGTTCAGCGACATGTCGCGGTTCCACGCGATCCCGGACCGGACGCAGCAGGCATTCCTCGGCTTCGTCTTCCTCGGCCGCGCGATGATCGAGGAGGACGGCTTCACCTCCCACCCCGCCTTCCGCGCGGCCGGGGGCCGCCCTCTCATCGACGTACGGCACGGCCTGGTCTTCGACGGGAACAGCCAGGGCGGCATCCTCGGCGGCGCGCTGGTCGCCCTGTCCCCCGACATCCGGCGCGGCGTGCTCGGGGTGACGGGGATGAACTACAGCACGCTGTTCAACCGCAGCGCGGACTCGGCCCCGTTCCAGGCCGCCTTCGACCGCAACTACCCCGACAAGCTGGACCAGCAGCTCATCCTCGCGCTGATGCAGATGCTCTGGGACCGCGGCGAGGCGAACGGGTACGCCGCCCACATGACCGGCGACCCCTACCCCGGCACGCCCCGGCACCGGGTCCTCATGCACGTGGCGTTCGGGGACCACCAGGTGGCGACGGTCACGGCCGACGTCGAGGCCCGCACGATCGGCGCCCGTCTCATGGCGCCCGCCCTGGCGTCCGGCCGCTCGCCCGACCGCGTGCCGTACTGGGGCGTCCCGGCCGTCCACGGCCCGGCGTGGCCCGGCTCGGCGCTGGTCGTCTGGGACAGCGGGACTCCCCCGCCGCCGGTGACCAACACCCCGCCGGCGGAGGGCACGGACCCGCACGAGGACCCGCGCCGCACCCCAGCCGCGCAGCTCCAGAAGGCGATCTTCCTCAAGACCGGGGTCGTCGCCGACGTCTGCGGCCCCCGCCCCTGCGTCTCCGACCCGCGCTGACCCGCCCACCCCGCTCCGGCGGCCCGGGGCGGGCCGAGGCCGTACGCCTTGGGGACGTACGCCTTGGGGACGTACGCCTTGAGGCAGTACGCCTTGAGGCAGTACGGCCGGGGCGTGCGGCCCGGCGTGTACGGCGGGGGGTGGACGGCGGGGGGTGGACGGCGGGGGGTGGACGGCGCGGCGTCAGCGGCGGCGCTTGGGGGTGGCGGCGGCGTGGCGGATGTTCGCCGCGCGGAAGGTGTCCTCCAGCGCGGTGAGGGTGTCGGTGTAGGCCCGGCGGGACGCGACGCCGACGAAGAGGCTGTCCACGACGGTGAGCTGGGCCAGCCGGCTGCCCATCGCCCCGGGGCGGAAGACGGTCTCCCTGGCGGCCGTCTTGAGCACGATGTCGGCCAGCGCGGTGATCGGCGAGGGGTCGAAGTTGGTGATGGCGATCGTCGTCGCGCCGTGGTCGGCGGCCACGCGCAGCGCCTCCACGACGTCCACGGTGGTGCCGGAGTGGGAGATGCCGATGGCGACGTCGCCCTCCCGGAGCAGGGCGGCCGAGGTCAGGGCGCCGTGGAAGTCCGGCCAGGTGAACGCGAGCAGGCCGATGCGGTGCAGCTTCTGGTGCAGGTCGGCGGCCACGATGCCGCTGGCGGACGCGCCGTACAGGTCCACGCGGTGGGCGGCGACCACGGCGGCCACCGCCTTCTCCAGCGCCTCGACGTCGAGGTGCTCGGCGGTCTCGGCGACCGCCCGCGCGCCGCTGAAGCCGATCTTGGCGACCATCTGCTCCAGGGAGTCGTCGGCGCTGATGTCACCGTCGGCGGGGGGTTCCCCGCCGGCCCGGCTCGCCTCCAGCGTGGCCTCCCGCGCCAGCGCGATCCGCAGCTCGGGGTAGCCGCGCAGGCCGATCGAGCGGCAGAAGCGCAGGACGGTGGTCTCCGAGGTCCCGCACTCGCGCGCGAGCTGCCCGATCGGCCGGTCGGCCACGCCCTGGGGGTCGGCCAGGACCGCCAGCGCGACCCGCCGCTCGGCCGGCCGCAGCGACTGGACCATGCCGCGCAGCCGGACCAAGATCCCGCTGGAGTACCACTCCCTCGCCTCGTCCCCGGCCTGGTTTCCGGCCACGTCGCCCCCTTCGTTCCGCGTGTCGCGTCCATTCAACACGGGGACTACTTGCTCATGCCCGCCGTCAGGCCCGCGATGATCTGCTTGGTGGCCACCACGAACAGCACGAACAGCGGCAGCGTGGCCAGGACGAGCCCGGCGAACAGGGCCGACCAGTCGGTCTGGTATTCCCCGAAGAACTGCGCCAGCCCGCGCGGGATCGTGAACCGGTCGTCGGTGCGCAGCAGCACCAGCGGATACAGGAACTCATGCCACAGCGGCACGAACTGGAACAACGCCACCGACGCCAGCGCCGGCCGGACCAGCGGCAGCATGATCCGCCCGAAGATCCGGAACTCCCCGGCCCCGTCGATCCGCGCGGCCTCGTCCAGTTCCAGCGGCAGCGACCGGTAGAACGCCCCGAGCACGAACACCCCGAACGGCACGCCCGACGCGGCGTACAGCAGGGTCAGCCCGAGCAGCGAGTCGATCAGCCCCATCGACTCCATCAGGTAGAAGATCGGCACGAGCCCCAGCCGGATCGGCAGCATCAGCCCGGCCAGGAAGTACGCCGACAGGAACCGGTTGCCGAAGAAGTCGTAGCGCGCCAGCGGGTAGGCGGCCAGCGCCGACACCGCCGTCCCGATCAGCACCGCCCCGCAGGTCACGATGAGGGAGTTCAGGAAGTACGTCGAGAACGACGCCTCCGTCCACACCCGCACGTAGCTGTCGAAGGACGGCGACAGCGGGGGCCGCAGCGGCTCGGTGAAGATCTCCGAGGTGGGCCGGAGCGAGTTCGCCACCATCACGACGAACGGCAGGAGCGCCCCGGCGGCGTACCCCCACAGCAGCACGTGCACGGCGACGCGCCCGGGCCGCCGGGGCCGGCGCGGCCGTACGGCCTCGGTGCGGGCCTGGACGGGCGGCGCGGTCACGGTCGAGGTCACGGCGATCCCTCCCGCCCGCGGCCCGCCGCGTCCCCGCCGCCCGCGCGGCGCCTGACGTCCGCCACCGCCATGCTCACAGCAGCGCCCTTTCCTTGCGGCGGAAGTACGAGCTGGCCAGCATCGACACCCCGAAGATGAACACGAACATGAGCACCGCCAGGGCCGACGAGCGGCCGATGGCCTCCAGGCCGCCCTCGCGGAACGCGACCCGGTAGAACAGCAGGCCGAGCACGTCGGTGGACCCCGCCGGGGACCCGGTCGAGCCCGCCATGGCGTACACCAGCCCGAAGGCGTTGAAGTTGCCGATGAACGTCAGCACGCTCACCACCCCGATCGCCGGGGTGAGCAGCGGCAGCGTCACCCGCCGGAACGCCTGCCAGGACGAGGCCCCGTCCACCCGCGCCGCCTCGTGGTACTCCGCGGGGATGCCGGCGAGGGCGGCGCTGAACAGCAGCATCGGGAACCCGACCCACTGCCAGGCGTTGACCAGGATGATGATCGGCAGCGCCGTGCGGGTGTCCCCCAGCCACGGCAGCGCCCACGACTCCAGCCCGGCGGCCTCCAGCGCCGCGTTGACCGGCCCGAACGTCGGCGACAGCAGCAGGCTCCACAGGTACCCGACGACCAGCGGGTCCACGAGGTACGGCGTGGTGAACGCCGCCTGCAGCGTGCGCTTGCCCCGGGTGTAGCGGAACAGCAGCACCGCGAACAGCAGGCCCACGGTGTTCTGGATCAGCATGGTGCCGACGAAGAACACCGCGTTGTGCCCGAACGCCCGCCACAACTGCTCGTCGTACGGGTAGATCGTCAGCAGGTCCCGGTAGTTGCCGAGCCCGGCGAACCCGACCTCCAGCGTGCCCTTCCACTCCGAGAAGCTGAACCGGAAGGCGCTGACCAGCGGATACACGATGAAGATCGTGTAGAGCACCAGCGCGGGCAGGATGAAGACGGCGAGGACGCGCCACCGCGGCACGTACCGGCGACCGGTACGCGCCGCGCGGCGCCGGGCGATCAGCTTCCCGGCTTGAACCACTGCTCGACGCCCTTCTGCACGCTCGCCGCGACGGCGGCCGCGTCGGTCTGGCCCGAGAGCATCTTCTGCACCTCGTCGCGGAAGACCGCGTCGCCGTTCGGCTGGCCGTACCGGAAGTCCACGAGCAGCAGGTACGGCACGCCGCCCGCGGCGTAGTTCTTGGACATCTCCACGAGCAGCGGGTCGGCCGGGGTGGCGCCGGGGACGGCCGAGAGCTGCTTGAGCTCGCTGACGACCAGGTTGCCGAACTCCGGCGTGGCCATCCAGTTCAGCAGCTCCAGCGCCTCCTTCTGGCGCGGGGACTTGGCGTTGATCCCGAACGCGCCGTCCGCCCAGCCCACGGTCACGGGCTTGGCCTCGGCCGAGCCGGGCGCCGGCGGGGCCTGGAAGACGCCGATCTCCAGGGAGGGGTCGGCCTTGAGCACGGGGGCCAGGTCGAAGGAGCCGGTCGGGTACATCGCCGCCTTGCCGGAGGCGAACAGCGCCTGCACCTCGGGCACCGAGACGCCCACCACGTCCTTGGGGAAGTACGGCTGGAGGTCCTTGAGGAGCTTGATCGAGGCCACGAAGTCCGGGTCGGTGAACTTCTTCTCGCCCTTGAGCAGCGCCTCGCGGAACGCCGCCCCGCCGTACCGCGCGTTGCCGAAGATCTCGTGGACCATCGGCAGCGTCCAGGTCGCGTCAGGACCCGCCGCGACGGCGAACGGGGTGACGCCGCCGTCCTTGAGCTTCTTGGCCGCCGCGATCAGCTCGTCCCAGGTCGTCGGGACCGAGACGCCCTTCTCGGCGAAGAGCTTCTTGTTGTAGAGGACCTGGAGCGTCTGGTAGGCCAGCGGCACGCCGTACACCTTGCCGTCCTTGTGGCCCTTGGAGCCCTGGAGCAGCTTGGCGTCGAACCCGGACAGCGCCGCGACCTTGCCGTCGAGGGGGACGAGCCGGCCCGCCTCGATGAGCGCCTGAGGCCCGCCGTACGACCGGATCTGGGCGACGTCGGGGCCGGAGCCGCCGGACAGGCCGGTGCCGAGGATGTTGTTGTACTCGGTGGCCTGGAACGGCTTGAAGTCCACCTTGATGTTCGGGTGGGCCGCCTCGAACTTGCCGAAGATCTTCTTGTACGCCTGGGCGTCCTCGACCCGCCACGACCACACGGTCAGTGTGACCTGGCCGGGCTTGCCGCCCTCGCCGCCCGTGGAGCCCCCGCCTCCGGGCGCGCACGCGGTCAGGGCGAGCGCGCCGAGCGTCAGCCCGCCGATCACCCCCGCGAGCCATCTTCTCGTCATGATTCTTCCCTCGGGTCGGTTGGGGTCAGGGGATAGGGGTTACGGGTCAGAGGTCGGGGACGGGACCGCCCGGATCCGCGGGCCCGTCCGGCGCCCCGCCGGCCAGGGCGGCGAGGGCGGCGCGCACCCGCCCGCCCGCGGCGGCGAGGGCGGTCCGCGCCCGCGGGACCGTCGTGTCCGCCAGCAGGCAGACGAGCGCGGCCTTCAGGTCCCCCTCGGCGGCGGCGAGCGCGTCGGCGCACCGCTCCTCGGGGAGCCCGGTGGCCTCCTCCAGGATCGTGACCAGCCGCCCGCGCAGCTTGGCGTTGGTCGCGGTCACGTCGATCATCAGGTTCGAGTAGGTGCGGCCGAGCCGGATCATGACGGCCGTGGAGAACGTGTTGAGCACGAGCTTCTGCGCGGTCCCGGCCTTCATCCGGGTCGAGCCGGCGACCACCTCCGGCCCGGTGTCCACGCCGACGTGCACGTCCACCTCGTCGCCGAGCGCGGCGCTCGGGTTGGCCGACACGAGCACGGTCGCCGCCCCCGCCGCGCGCGCCGCCCCGAGCGCCCCCGCGACGTACGGCGTGCGGCCGCTCGCCGACAGCCCGATCGCCAGGTCCCCGGGGCCGAGCCCGGCCGCGGCGGCGGCCCCGGTGGCCTCGTCGTCCTCGACGTTCTCGACGGCCTGCTCGAACGCGGCGATGCCCCCGGCCTGGTGGGCGACCACCCGGCCGGGTTCGAGCGTGTACGTCGGGACGAGCTCGGCGGCGTCCAGGACGGCGATGCGCCCGGAGCTGCCCGCGCCGAAGTAGTGCACCGAGCGCCCCGCCGACAGGGCGTCCACCCCGAGGTCCACCGCCTTGGCCAGCTCCGGGAGCACCGCGCGGACGGCCGGTGCGACGAGGGCGTCCTCGTCGTTGATCAGCCGCAGCACGTCGATCGTGGGAAGCAGGTCGATCCCGGCCGTGCGGGGGTTGGCCCGCTCGGTCGGCGCCGCCACCCGCACGGTCTCGATGTTGGACACTCGCGCCTCGCCACCCGACATGTTCGAAAGTTTCTTACATCGCCCTTTCAAGGTCAATAAAAAACCTTCACGTTCTGGACCGGCTCCATCCCTCCGCCCGGAAGGCGTCCCGGTCCCCCGGCCGCGAGTCCTCGAAGAACACCCCGGGCCCGGTCACCCGCACGTCGTCCACGTACACGCCGCGCCCCTGGTAGAGCGGGTCCGTGGCGTACCGCCACCGCAGCGCCGTGGTCCCGGCGGGCAGGTCGGCGGTCACCCGGGACCAGCGGCGGGCCGAGAACCCGGAGAACGACCCGTCCGAGGACCACCGCGACGCCCCCGACCACAGCTCGGCCGGGACCTTCGCCCACGTCGCGCCGCCGTCCGCGCTCGCCTCCAGGTACGCGACGTCGCCGCCGGCCTCGGTGTCGTACCAGAGCGCGAACGAGAGCCGTCCCCCGCGCGGCGCGGCCAGCGGGAGCGTGAGCGTGGCCGTGCGGGCGTCGCCGGCCCCCGAGAACCACGCGTCGCGCCCCTCGGCGGGCCGTACGGGCACGGCCAGCGCCAGGTTCCGGGCGACGGCCCGGCGGGCGGGGTTGTTGGAACCCCAGTCGCGGCTGGGGTGGACCCGGTTGGTGAGCAGGATCGCGAACGAGCGCGACAGCGGGTCGATCACGAACGACGTGCCGGTGTACCCGGTGTGCCCGCCCGTGACCGGCGAGGACATGGCGTCCATGTACCACCGCTGGTCGAGCTCGAAGCCGAGACCGTGCGCGTTCGCCGGGAAGGCGGGGGTGAAGTTGGTCAGCAGCAGCCGGACCGAGTCCTCCGACAGGATCCTGGCGTTCCCGTGGCGGCCGCCGTTGAGCAGCGCCTGGGCCAGGATCGCCAGGTCGTGGGCCGTGGAGAAGACTCCCGCGTGCCCGGCGACGCCGCCGAGGGACCAGGCGTTCTCGTCGTGCACCTCGCCCCTGATCATGCCCCGGGGCGGGTTCGTCGTGGTCTGGTACTCCGTCGCCGCCACGCGCGCGGTGTCGCGGGGGTTGTAACCGGTGTCGCGCATGCCCAGCGGGCCGGTGACGTCCCGCGCCACCACGGCGTCCAGCCGCAGCCCGGTCACCCGCTCCACGATCACGCCGAGGGTGATCAGGTTCAGGTCGGAGTACCGGTAGACCTTGTCCGGCGGGTCGGTCGGGGTGGCCGCCCACACCGTGGGCAGCCGTTCCGCCGGCGGCCTGGAGTACAGCGGCAGCCACGCCGGCAGGCCGGAGGTGTGGGTGAGGAGCTGCCGCACGGTGATCGCGGCCTTGCCGTTCGCCGCGAACTCCGGCACGTACGTCGCCACCGGCTCGTCCAGCCGGATCAGCCCGCGCTCCGTCTGGCGCACCGCCGCGATCGAGGTGAACAGCTTGGACACCGAGGCCAGGTCGAAGATCGTGTCCCGGCGCGTCGGCACCCGGCGGTCCTCGGGCAGCTCGGTGGAGGCGTCGGCGTACCGCACGGCGTGCCCCGCGGCCTCGTGGACCGCGATCACGCCGTTCCGCCCGGCGATCACCACCGCCCCCGCGTACAGCGGCCGCGACGGCGAGGGCGCGAGGTACCTCGCCACGTCCGGCGCGATCTTGGCCACGTGCTCCGGCGTCAGGCCCGCGGCGCGCGCGTCGCCGTACCGCAGCCGGTCGTGGCCGAAGCGCACGTCCTCGATGCGCACCGTCGGCGGCCCGGAGGGCGCGGGCCGCCGCTCCGGCGTCGTCAGGGTCACGGGCTTCTCCCCCGGCGTCTCGTGGGGCGGCGCGGGATCGGGCGCGGTCCCGGCCCGGGCCGGGGCGGCGACCGCCAGGGCGGCGGCCGTCCCGGCCAGCAGGCTCACGAGCGTCCTCACCGGTCCTCTCACCGGTCCCCTCATCGGCGGCCTCCCCGGTAGATCAGGTGCTTGGCGCGCAGGTCCGCGAAGGCCCTGAGCTGCGCGGCCCAGCCCGCGGCCACCTCGTCGGGGCTCTTGCCCGCGTCGATGTCCGCGCGCACCCGCGGCGATCCGGTCAGCTTGTCGATCCAGTACGGCCGCGCCGGGTCGTTCGAGTCGTACCGCCACTGGAAGTCGGCCGGGTAGAGCCGCTTGGCGGTGACGAGCATCGCCACGCCGGTCCTGATCGGGTCGAACCTGTCCCGGTCCGTGACGTACACCTGCACGCCCCCGCACACCTTGCCCACGTGCTTGGAGAAGGTCGGGGTGAAGTACGCCTGCCGGAACCGCACGCCGGGCAGCCGCAGCGCGTTCAGCTCGGCCCCCCACCGGTGATCGACGTACGGCGCGCCGACCAGCTCGAACGGGCGCGTGGTGCCGCGCCCCTCGGACAGGTTGGTGCCCTCGAACATGCCCGTGCCGGGGTAGACGACGGCCGTGTCCACGGTCGGCATGTTCGGCGACGGCGGCACCCAGGGCAGCCCCGTCTCCTCGTACGGCATGCCGCGCCGCCAGCCGCGCATCTCGACCACCGCGAGGTCGACCTTCTTGCCGGAGCCGTGGCGGGGCAGGAACTCGGCGTTGAACAGGCGGGCCAGCTCGCCCACGGTCATGCCGTGCGCCTGGGAGATCGCCTCGCGGCCCACGAACGTGGCGAACTCCGGCGTCATCACCGGCCCGTACGCCCGCTCGGACATGATCGGGTTGGGCCGGTCCAGGACCACGAACCGCTTGCCGGCCATCGCGGCGGCGACCATGGAGTCGAACATGGTCCAGACGTAGGTGTAGAAGCGGGTTCCCGCATCCTGGATGTCGAACAGGATGGTGTCCACGCCGGACCTGGTGAAGATGTCGGCGAGGGCCTGCCCGCTCTTGAGGTAGGTGTCGTAGACCGGCAGCCCGGTCTGCTCGTCCTTGTAGTAGCCCTCGGAGCCGCCCGCCTGGGCCGTGCCCCGGAAGCCGTGCTCGGGGCCGAAGACGGCGACGAGGTCCACCTCGTCGCTGCGGGCCATGACGTCCACCTCGTGGGACAGGTCGGGCAGGACGCCGGTCGGGTTCGTGATGACGCCGACCTTCTGCCCGCGCAGCGTCGCGTAGCGGTCGGCCATCAGCACCTGGACGCCGGTCTGCACGTCGCGGCGGCGCTGCTGGTGGTCCTGCGGTTCGGGGGAGGCGGCGCCGAGGCCGAAGGCCAGCGCCGCGACGGTGGACAACGCGGTCAGACGGGACAGGAGAGTGCGCATCGGGTTCTCCGCGGGTCCGCGGGCGCCCGGAGCCGGGGATCGGTCTCCGGGCGCCCGGTGCTCAGGGTGTGATCTCGCCGGGTCGCGGGGACCCGGGCCGTCAGTACGTGAGGCCGTGCCCGTAGGGATAGAGCACGCCGCCGCCGGCCGCCGGGATCGTGACCGGAAGTTTGCCGGTGGGACGGGTCTTCCCGGTGATCACGCGGGCGGTCGCGCGCATCTGCGACCGGCTCCAGTCGTAGGACGCGAGGAAGGTCCGCGCGCCGGGGAGGGCGTTGATGTCGTAGGGGTTGCGGGAGCCGACCACGATCACCGGCTTGCCGGTGGCGATCAGCGCCTCGACCAGCGCGCGCTGCTGGGTCGCCGAGGCGCCCGTGCCCGTGGCGTTCACGGTCGTGACCACGACGGCGTCGCTCGCGTTCGCCTTGGCCACCGCCGCGTCGATGTCGGCCCGCGCCGGCGTCGTCCCGGTCTCGTGCAGGTCGGCCGCGGCCCCCTGCTCCTTCAGCGCCTCGGCCAGGTGCAGCGCCGGGGTGGCCAGCACGGTCGGGTTGACGACGTTGCGGTACCCGGTGACCAGGAACTTCTTGCCGGCGGCGGCCAGCGGGAGGGCCTTGGCGTCGTCGCGGACCAGGGTGACCGAGTGGCCGGACACGTGGTCGGCCACGGCCACGTGCGCGCGGGTGCCCAGGCGCTGCGCCGCGCGGCCCTCGTCGACGTACGGGTCGCCGCGGAACAGGCCGCGGTCCTTCTTCAGCTTGAGCACCCGCCGCACCGACTCGTCGATGCGGCGCTCGGTCAGCTCGCCCGACCGCACGGCCTTGAGCACGGCGTTGTAGGCCACGTCGAGGGACACGGTGTCCGTGGTCGTGTCGATCATCATGAGCAGGTCCACGCCCGCCTTGAGCGCGAGCACGGGGACGCGCTCGTCGCCGTACTGCTCCCGCACGCCCTTCATGTTGAGCGCGTCGGTGACCACCACCCCGTCGTACCCCAGCTCGCCGCGCAGGAGGCCGGTGAGGATCTCCGGGTCCAGGGTGGCCGGGTCGCAGCCCGCCTTGGTGACCTCGTCGCAGTCGGACTGGAGCTTGGGCATGACCACGTGCGCGGTCATCACCATGTCGGTCCCGGCCCTGATCCCCGCGGCGAACGGCGGGGCGTCGATCTCGCGCCACTCCTCCCGGGTGTGGTGGATCCAGGGCACCTGGTTGTGGCTGTCGTTGACCGTGTCGCCGTGGCCGGGGAAGTGCTTGATCGCCGAGGCGAGCCCGGTGGACCTGATGCCGCGCACGGCGGCGGCGGTCATGTCCGACACCAGCTTCGGGTCCTCGCCGAACGAGCGGACGCCGATGACCGGGTTGGAGGGGTCCACGTTGACGTCGGCGACGGGCGCGTAGTCCTGGTTGACGCCCAGGGCCCGCAGTTCTCGGCCCGTGACGGCGTAGGAGGCGAACGCGTCGGCGGGGCGGCGGGTCGCGCCCAGCGCCATCGCGCCCGGGAGCTGCGTGGCCGGGTCGCCGAGCCGGTAGACGACCCCGTTCTCCTGGTCGGTGGAGATGAACAGCGGGATCTTCGCGGGCTGGGCCAGGGCGGCCCGCTGGAGCCCGTTCGACAGGCGGGCGATCTTGGCGGGCTCGTTGAGGTTGTTGCTCCAGCGGAAGTAGACGAGGCCGCCGAGCTTGTACTTGGCGATCAGGTCGTTCCCGTTGCGCACGTCCGGCCCGTACAGCGTCTGGTTGGCGGTGACGTCGGCGGGGTTCGTCGTGTCGGCGGTCTCGCCGTACACGTTGGCCAGGAAGAGCTGGCCGACCTTCTCCTCCAGCGTCATGCGCCGGATCTTCTCCGCGATCTGCCGGTCGCCCCCGGCGTCGGCCTGGGCGTGCGGCGCCAAGGCCGCGCTGAGCAGGACGGCCGTGGTGACGGCCGCCCATTTCCGGTATCGCATGCAGCCCTCCTACCGAGGTTCCCGAGTAGGTAAATTCCATGCAAAGTCGGCGCCTTGTTCGGAAGTTACTCACACAGGATGGGCGGGGGTCAACGCCTCACCCCGAGAAAGTTCACATGACATGACTTGTCGGTTTTGTCGGTCCGCGACGGCAAGATGAAGTCATGACGGACGCTCCCCTCACCGCCCTCGCCGACCAGGGCGAATACGCCGAGGCCGTGCAGCTCGCGGTCTCCGCCGCCGCGGCCTACTACGGCGCCGGCGACTCCACGCTCGACGACGACGCCTACGACAGGCTGGTGCGGGGCATCGAGGCCTACGAGGCGGCTCACCCCGAGCACGTCCTGCCCGAGTCCCCCACCGGCAAGGTCGCCGGCGGCGCGGTGACCGGGGACGTGCCGCACACCGTCCCGATGCTGAGCCTGGACAACGTCTTCTCCGCCGAGGGCCTGACCACCTGGATCGCGGGCGTCGAGCGCCGCCTGGGCCGTCCCGTCGAGCACTGGAGCGTCGAGCCCAAGCTGGACGGCCTGGCGGTCTCCGCCCGGTACCGCAACGGGCGGCTGGCCCAGCTCGTCACGCGCGGCGACGGCACCGCCGGCGAGGACGTCTCCCACGCCATCGGCACCGTGCTCGGCCTCCCCGAGCGGCTGGCCGAGCCGGTCACCGTCGAGATCCGCGGCGAGGTCATGATGACCGCCGCCCAGTTCGGCGCCGCCTGCGACAAGCGCAGGGCGCACGACGGCACCACCTTCGCCAACCCGCGCAGCGCCGCCGCCGGCACCCTGCGCGCCAAGGACCGGCCGTACGTCTGCGAGACCACCTTCTTCGGGTACGGCGCGCTCCCGCTGCCGCCCGACGACCGGGGCGAGCTCGCCGTACGGCTGCGCGAGCTCCCGCACAGCGCGATCATGGAGCTGGTGGCGGAGCTGGGCGTGCGGACCACGGCGGCCACCCCGGTCGCGGGGATCGTCGCCGACTCGGCCGAGCGGATCCTCTCCCGCGTCGAGGAGATCGCCGCGGCCCGCGCCGAGCTGCCGTTCGGCATCGACGGCATCGTGATCAAGGCGGACTCGGCGGCGGACCAGGCCGAGGCGGGGTTCGGCACCCGCGCCCCGCGCTGGGCCGTCGCCTACAAGCTGCCCGCCACCGAGAAGATCACCAGGCTCCTGCGGGTGGAGTGGAACGTCGGCCGCACCGGCGTCATCGCCCCGCGCGCCGAGCTGGAGCCGGTGGAGCTCGACGGCAGCGTGGTCAAGTACGCCACCCTCCACAACCCCGCCGACATCGCCCGGCGCGGGCTCATGCTCGGCGACTCCGTCACGGTCTACAAGGCCGGCGACGTGATCCCGCGCGTCGAGGCCCCGGTCACGCACCTGCGCACCGGCGAGGAGGAGGAGATCGTCTTCCCGGACGTGTGCCCCTCCTGCGGCAGCGAGATCGACAAGTCCCAGGAGCGCTGGCGCTGCGTGCGCGGGCGCGACTGCAAGGCGCTGGCCTCGATCGAGTACGCCGTGGGCCGCGACCAGCTCGACATCGAGGGCCTGGGCCGCAACCGCATCGTCCAGATGATGGAGGCCGGCTTCGTCGCCGACTTCGGCGACCTGTTCTCCCTCACCCGCGACCAGCTCCTGTCGCTGGAGCGCATGGGCGAGACCAGCACCGACAACCTGCTCGCCGCGATCGAGCGGGCCAAGGCGCAGCCGCTCAGCCGCGTCCTGTGCGCCCTCGGGGTCCAGGGCACCGGCCGCTCGATGTCCCGCCGCATCGCCCGGCACTTCGGCACCATGGAGGCCATCCGCGCCGCCGACGCCGAGGCGCTGCAGGAGGTCGAGGGCATCGGCCCGGAGAAGGCCAGGCTCATCGTCCCCGAGCTGGCCCAGATCGCCCCGCTCATCGACAAGCTCGTGGCCGCCGGCGTCACCATGACCGAGCCCGGCTTCACCCCGCCGGGCGAGGCCGCCGGGCCCTCCGAATCCGCCGGGTCCGCCGGGACCCCAGCCCTGCCGCTGGCGGGCATGTCCGTCGTCGTCACGGGCGCCATGACCGGCCCCCTCGCGGAGTACTCCCGCAACCAGATGAACGAGCTGATCGAGAAGGCCGGCGGCCGCGCCTCCTCCAGCGTCTCCGCCTCCACCTCCCTCCTCGTCGCGGGCGAGAAGGCCGGCTCCAAGAAGGCCAAGGCCGACAAACTGGGCGTCCAGGTGACCACCCCCGAAGAATTCGCGAAACTCGTCGCCGCCCTCCTGTGAACCCGGCCGTCCTCCCGCCGACGCGGCCCCCTTCTCCGAGTTCGGTCTTGATCCTTTCCTGAAGAAAGGAATAGGTTGCGCGGCATGAGGCTCTTTGTCGCGGTTCTGTCGGCCGCCGCGCTGCTGGGCGTCGCCACGCCCGCCGCCGCGTCGCCGGAGGTGCCCGTGTCGGCCGACACGGCGATCGGCCAGGACTCGCCGTTGCGGTGGAGGGTGCTGGAGTCGGGGACCACGGCGCGGCTGCGGGGGCTGGCGCCCGTCAGCCGGCGGGCCGCGTGGGCCTCGGGGAGCGCCGGGACGGTCGTCCGTACGGTGGACGGCGGGCGGAGCTGGCAGAACGTGTCGCCGCAGGGGGCGTCCGACCGCCAGTTCCGGGACATTCACGCGTTCGGGCCGGACAGCGCGGTGATCCTGTCGATCGGTGAGGGCGCGGCCTCGCGGGTGTACCGGACCGACGACGGCGGCCGCACCTGGGCCGAGACGTTCCGCAACGACGATCCCCGCGCCTTCTACGACTGCATGGCGTTCTTCGACCGCCGGCACGGGCTGGCGATGAGCGACCCGGTGGACGGGAGGTTCCGCATCCTGTCCACCGACGACGGCGGGCGGAGCTGGCGCGTGCTGCCGTCCGGGGGCATGCCCGCGGCCCTGCCCGGCGAGGCCGGGTTCGCCGCGAGCGGCCAGTGCCTGGTCACCTCCGGCGGGCGCGACGTGTGGATGGCCACCGGCGGGGCCGAGCGCTCGCGCGTCTTCCACTCGCGCGACCGGGGCCTGACCTGGACGGTCTCCGACACCCCGATCCCGGCGGGCGACCCCGCCCGCGGCGTCTTCGCCACCGCCTTCCACGGCGTCCGGCACGGCGTCGCCGTCGGCGGCGACTACCGCCCGGAGGAGCCGTCGCCGCGCGCCGGGGCGTACACCACCGACGGCGGGGCCACCTGGACCCCGTCGGAGACGCCGCCCCCGGCGTACCGGTCGGGTGTGTCCTGGCTCCCCTTCGGGCCCTTCGCCGCGATCGCGGTGGGCCCGTCCGGCAGCGACATCACCTTCACCGGCGGGCGCACCTGGCGCACCTTCGACACCGGCTCCTTCGACACGGTCTCCTGCGCCGCCGCCTACGGCTGCTGGGCCTCCGGCGAGCAGGGCCGCGTCGCCCGCCTCACCGTCTCCCGCTGACCCGGCCGCCCCCTCCGGCGGCCGTACGGCCGGCGCCCGCGCCTCCCGCGGGACGCGGGCGCGAGCCGTGCCGGAAGAGCGGCGGGGGCGGGTCACCACCGTTCGCGGAGCCAGCGGAGCGCGTGGACGCCCTGGGCCGCCTGGAAGGCGCGGACCGTGGACAGGCCTGGCGGGGCGGGCTGCCGGCTCTGCCGGACGAGGAAGCCGGCCATCGCCGTCAGGACCGTGGTGACGCTCCCGGGGTCGGCGCCCCGGGCCACCGGGTGGGAGTCGAAGACCGGCGCGGGAGCCGGGCCGCCCTGCATCGCGACGCTCGGCAGCATGAGCAGGAGGTCCGCCCAGGGCGCGGCCAGCGCGGCCCAGGGCCAGTCCACGAACACCACGCGGTCGGGCGTGAGGAGGATGTTGTCGCCGCGCACATCGCAGTGGGCCAGGGTGTCGCCGGCCGCCGCCTCCGCCCACAGCGACTCCCGCGCGGCCAGCTCGTCGAGGTGGTCGCGGGCCCACGGGTCCAGCCCGGCCAGGTCGTCCTCGCCCGCGTCGCGCGCGGCCACGAGCCGCCGCCAGCCCCGGAACTCGCCGCCCATCCGCTCGCCGATGGTGGGCGCGTCCACCGGGGACGGCGTGAGGGACTCGGCCAGGCCGGCGAGGGCGTCCAGGACCCGGTCCAGCTCGCCGGGCTCCCAGGGGTCGGCGGGCTCGTGGCCCTCGACGTCCTCGAAGAGCAGCGCGACCCATCCGTCCAGGTCGAACGACGCGAGCAGCCGGGGCGCGGGCGCCGACGCCGGCAGCGCGGCCGCGATCCTCGCCTCGGAGCGGTAGATGTCCGGCGAGTCCGGGTTGAGCTCCGGCCCGACGGCCTTGGCGAACGCGCGCCGCCCGTCCTCCAGGCGCAGTCGTACGGCGGCGCCGGGTGAGAAGCCGCCGGGCTGCGTGGCGGCGGCGGCCACGGGGCTTCCCAGGTGGGCCTCCACGGCCTCGCGGATCCGGGCCGGCACCCGTTCCCAGGGCAGCCGCTCCCCGCGCGCCGGAGCGTAGGCGGTGCCGTCCTGCTCAGCGGTCTCACTCATCTACGCAGGGTGCCAGCCGCCGCCGGGGCCCGCCAACCCGTTTTCCCGGGCCCCCGACGGCGCGCAGGGCGTTAGAAGACGATCACCTGGCGCACGGCCTCCCCGGTGCGGAGGCGGTCGAAGCCGGTGTTGACCTCGTCGAGGGTGAGGCGGTGGGAGAGGAGGCGGTCCACGGGGAGCAGGCCCGCGGCGTACATCTCGACGAAGCGGGGGACGTCGCGGCGCGGGACGCAGGAGCCGAGGTAGCTGCCGCGCAGGGTGCGCTCCTCGGCGACGAGCGAGAGGGCGGGCAGGGTGAGCTCGCGGTCCGGGCCGGGCAGGCCGACGGTGACCGTGGTGCCGCCGGGGGCGGTGGCGGCGTAGGCCTGCGCGAGGACCGGGACGACGCCGGTGGTCTCGATCACCTTGTCCGCGCCGCCGCCGGTGGCCTCGCGCACCCGCTCGGCCACGTCCGGGCCGCCCTCGATCGCCTGGGTGGCGCCGAGGTCGCGGGCCAGGGCCAGCTTCTCCGGGACCAGGTCCACGGCCACCAGCTCCGAGACCCCGGCCGCCCGGGCGGCCAGCAGCGCCGACAGGCCCACGCCGCCCAGGCCGAACACGGCGACCGAGTCGTGCGGGGTGACGGCCGCGCTGTGGACGACCGCGCCCGCCCCGGTGAGCACCGCGCAGCCGAACAGCGCGGCGATCTCCGGGGGCAGGGACGGATCGACGCGTACGGCGGAGCGGGAGGACACCACGACGTACTCGGAGAAGGCGGACACGCCGAGGTGGTGGGCGACCCCCTCGGGCCAGCGGCGGGCACCGCCGAGCAGGGTCCCGGCCCGGTTCGCGGCGGCGCCCGGGGCGCACAGCGCGGGACGCCCGGCGGCGCAGCCGGGGCAGTCGCCGCACGCGGGGACGAAGGTGAGCACGACGTGGTCGCCGGGGCCGAACTCCGCGCCCTCGCCCGCCGCCACGACCTCGCCGGCGGCCTCGTGCCCCAGCGCCATGGGCAGCGGGCGGGGCCGGGAGCCGTCGATCACCGACAGGTCGGAGTGGCACAGGCCGGCGGCGCGGACCCGGACCAGCAGTTCGCCGGGGCCGGGCGGGGCCAGTTCCAGCTCGCGGATCTCCAGCGGGCGGGAGCCGGCGTACGGCGCGGGGCGGCCCGACTCCGTCAGGACGGCGGCGCGGGTGGGGGTCATGAGATCACCAGCCTCTCCATCGCGGCCCGCATCGGCCCCTCGATGGGCACCGGGCGGCGGGTCACGCGGTCGCAGAACACGTGGGTGAAGTCGCCCTCGGCGATCAGGACGCCGTCCGAGGAGCGGTGGAGGCCCAGTTCCCAGCGCACGCTGGAGCGGCCCAGCCGGCCGACGCGCAGTCCCACCCGGATCACCTCGGGGAAGGTCGCCTCGGCCTTGTAGGTGCAGCGGGACTCCACGCACATGCCGACGGCGGGGCCGCGGTGAATGTCCAGGCCCGCCTCGGTGATCAGCCAGGTGTTGATCGCCGTGTCCATGGCGGCGTAGTGGATCACGTTGTTGACGTGGCCGTAGGAGTCGTTGTCGTTCCAGCGGGTGGGCACGTCGTGCCAGTGGGCGTAGTCGCCGTTCGGCGGGGTCGCGGCGGTCACAGGCCCAGGTCCCGTCCGACGATCTCGCGCATGATCTCGTTGGACCCGGCCCAGATCCGGGTGACCCGGGCGTCGGCCCAGGCGCGGGCCACGCGGTACTCCCGCATGTAGCCGTAGCCGCCGTAGAGCTGGACGCAGGCGTCGATCACGTCGTTCTGCACGTCGGCGGTCCACATCTTGGCCTTGGCCGCGTCCACCGCCGACAGCTCACCGCCGGCGTGCGCGGCGACGCACTGGTCCACGAAGGCCCGGGTCACGTCGATCTTGGTGACCAGGTCGGCGAGGGTGAACTTGTTGTGCTGGAACGACCCGATGGCCTGCCCGAACGCCTTCCGTTCCCGGGCGTACGCCAGGGTCTCGGAAAGGACGGCGGCCGCGTGGGCGACGTTGGTGACGGCGGAGCCGAGGCGTTCCTGCGGCAGCCGTTCCATCATGGCGACGAAACCCCGGTCCACCTCGCCGATGACGTTCTCGGCGGGCACGCGGACGTCCTCGAAGAACAGCTCGGCGGTGTCGGCCTCGGGCTGCCCCACCTTGTCCAGTTTGCGGCCCCGCTCGAAGCCCGGCATCCCGGACTCGACGGCGAACAGCGTGATGCCCTTGGCGCGCTTCTCGGGGCTGGTCCGCGCGGCGACGATGACCAGGTCGGCCTGGTAGCCGTTGGTGATGAAGGTCTTGGACCCGGTGACGATCCAGTCGCCGCGGTCCCGGGTCGCGGTGGTGCGCAGCGCCGCGAGGTCGGAGCCTCCGCCGGGCTCGGTCATCCCGATCGCGGTGATCAGCTCGCCCGCGCAGAACCGGGGCAGCCAGCGTTTCCGCTGCTCCTCGGTGGTCAGCTCGACGAGGTAGGGCGCGCATACGTCGAAGTGGATGCCCAGGCTGGAGGCCAGGGCCATGCTCTGCCCGGCCAGTTCCTCGGTGAGCACCGCGTTGAAGCGGTAGTCGCCCGCCGCGCCGCCGCCGTACTCCTCGGGGACCTCCAGGCCGAGCAGGCCCTGCCGGCCCGCCTCGCGCCAGACCTCGCGGTCGATGAGCCGCCGTTCGATGAACTCCTCCGCGCGCGGCTCGACCGTGCGCGTGACGAACTCCCGCACGGATTCGCGGAATGCCTCGTGATCGGGTCCGTAGATGGTGCGCCGCATGTCCGCCCTTCCCTGATTAAGCGTTCGCTTATTGTACGGCGAGCATGCGCGCGGCCAGGTGGGCGTACAGGCTCCCGACCTCCTCGGGCGTGCGGGGACCACCGGGGCGGTACCACCGGGCCACGTCCACGCAGAGCGAGACGACGGCGCGGGCGGTCCCCGGCGGGTCCGCGACGTCGAAGACGCCCGCCTCCGCGCCCGCCCTGACCTCCTCGTGGAAGACCGCGTCCGTGCCGTCGCGCAGCTCCTGGATGAACGCCCGCCGGTCGGCGTCCAGCCCGGCCAGCTCGATCTGGGTGACGCGCGCGGCCTGCTGGTGACGGGCGTGGAAGCGGGCCAGGGCGTAGGTCGCGGCGCGGACCCGGGCGGCGTGGCCCGGAGCGGCGTCGCGGGCGGTGACGACGGCCGCGTGGGCCGCCTCGTGGACGGCGCGGACGATCGTGAAGAGCAGTTCGGCCTTGGTGGCGTAGTGGACGTACATGGCCGCGGGGCTCATCCCGGCCCGCTCGGCGATGTCGCGGGTGGAGGCCCCGCCGTACCCGCGCTCGGCGAACAGCGCGACGGCGCCCGCGAGCAGGCGGCGCGCGGCGGCCGGCTCGATCAGGTCCCACAGGTCGTCGTCCACCCCGAAATACTAAGCGAACGCTTAGGGGCCGGGGGGACGGAGGCGCGGGAGAAGCCGGCCGGGTCAGACCGGCCGGAGGCGGTAGCCCGCGCCGCGCACGGTCTCGATCCGGCCGGGGCCGAGCTTGCGGCGCAGGTAGCGCACGTAGACGTCCACGATGTTGGAGCCGGGGTCGAAGTCGAACCCCCACACGTGGCTGAGGAGCTGCTCGCGCGTGAGCACCTGGTCCGGGTGACGGCACAGCACCTCGGCCAGCGCGAACTCCCGCGCCGTCAGCTCCACCGTGGTCTCCCCCACCCGCGCCCGCCGCGTGCGCAGGTCCAGGGTCAGCCCGCCCGCGCGCAGCACCGTCGGCTCCACGGTCCGGTCGGCGCGCAGGCGCAGCCGTACCCGGGCCAGCAGCTCCTCGAACGCGAAGGGCTTGGAGATGTAGTCGTCAGCGCCGCCCTCGAGCCCGGCCACGGTGTCGGCCACGCCGTCCCGCGCGGTCAGGATGATCACCGGGGTGACCACGCGCTCCTCGCGCAGCCGCCGCAGCACCGTGAAGCCGTCCTGGCACGGCAGGCCCAGGTCCAGGATCATCAGGTCGTACCGCCCCCCGCGCGCGTGCTCGTACGCCGCGAGCCCGTCCTCCACGACCGTGGGGATCAGGCCGTTCGCGCGCAGCCCCTTCTCGATGAAGGCGGCGATGCGCCGTTCGTCCTCCGCGATGAGAATCCTGTTCACCGGGCCACCTCCGGGCGTGCGGGCAGATCCAGGACGAACCGGGCGCCCCCGCCCGGCGGGCTCTCGACGCGGGCCGTCCCGCCGTGCGCCCGCGCGATCGAGGCCACGATGGCCAGCCCGAGGCCGGCGCCGTCCTGCGCGCGGGGCACGGCGCTCCCGCGCACGAAACGGCCGAAGACGCGCTCGGCGTCCTCCGGGGCCACGCCGGGGCCCGTGTCGCGCACCCAGAGCGACGCGGTCCGGCCGCGCACCGCCGACCCGACCTCGATGGTGTCACCCGGGCCGGTGTGCCGTACGGCGTTCGCGGCGAGCTGCATGAGCGCCTGGGTGAGCCGCTGGCCGTCGCCGGGCACGGACGCCTCGGCGACCGCGCCCACCCGCCAGCGCCGCTGCCCGAGCCCGCGCGCCTTGGCCACGACCTCCACCACCAGGTCGGCGAGGTCCACCTCGCCGGGCGTCAGGAAGTCGGGCCGGTCCGCCTTCGCCAGCACGAGCAGATCGTCCACCATGCGGTTCATCCGGTCCAGCTCGTCCATGAGCAGCGCGCGCGTCTCGGCCAGCTCCCCGGGGTCGCCGCCGAGGAGTTCCAGGTGCCCCCGGATCACGGTGATGGGGGTGCGCAGCTCGTGGGCGGCGTCGTCGAGGAAGGTGCGCTGCGCCGCGAACGCCGACTCCAGCCGGTCGAGCATGCGGTTGAACGTCGTGGCGAGGGCGGCCACGTCGTCGTTCCCGCGCACCTCCAGGCGCCGGGTCAGGTCGGACTCCCCGATCTGGTCGGCGGTCTGCCGCACGAGCCGGATGGGGGCCAGCACCCGCCCGGCGACCAGCCAGCCCGCCAGCCCGGCCACGGCCAGCGCGCCGAAGGCGGTCAGCGCCAGCACCCGCGTCGCCTCGGTCACCTCGGCGCGCAGCGGGTCGCGGAACTCCAGCACCACCAGCGCGCCCCGCCGCCCGTCCCCGGAGACCCGCACCGGCAGCACGGCGTAGCGCACCGGCCCCGCCCGGCTCTCGGTCCAGCCGTACGCGGGCTCGGTGGCGGCGGCGGCCGTGGCGACGAAGCCGGGGTCGCGGTCGAGCCGGGCGGGCGGGTCGGGCGCGCTCCGGCGCTCGGCGCGGCCATCCACGATCGAGAAGAACGTCTCGTGCGTGTCCGGCACGTTCTGCGCGAGGTAGCCGCTCAGGAACTCCGACAGGTCGGGCCCGGTGGCGCGGCGGGCGTACTCCCGCAGCTTGCCCGCCTCGTGCGTCAGCTCGCCGGTGAGGCGCGCGTCCAGCCGGGCCGACAGGACCGACCAGGTCACGAACACCGACCCGGCCAGCGCGGACCCGACCAGCAGCGTCATCCAGCCCACGATGCGCGCACGCGCGCTGACCGCCCGGCGCGGCCGTTCCCCCGCGGGCCCCCGCCGCCCCGCGCCGTCCCCGCGCTCATCCCGGGCGTCGGCACGCGCCCGGAGGTCACTCGGGGTCATCGTCGTCGGCCTCGCCGTCGTCATCGTCCCCGCTGTACGGCGGGGGCGGCGGCGGGACGGGCCGGCCGCCGGGGTGCCGCGCCTCACGGGACGGGGCCGCGCGGGGCGACGCCGTGGGCGAGGGGGTCGCGCGGGCCGTCGCGGCCGGGCCGGGGCCCCGCGCGGGACCCGCGGTGACCTCGACGACCCCGCCGAGGTCGGGCCGGGGGTCCTCGGTGGCCCGCGCCACGACCAGCCCCAGCGCCAGCGCCAGGAGGCCGCCCGCCGCGACCGCCGTGAGCACGTTTCGCGCACGCATACCGCGATCCTCCCCCGTCCCCGCGGAGACGGAGGTTGGAGCCGGATGAGAAACCTCTCATGCGCGGCTGATGAGGACCCTCTCATCTCCGCCTCATCCCGCTCCCATCCGCCGCCGCGAGAGTCCGGATGGAGGGCGCGGCGGGCCGGTCCCGGCGCGCCGGAAGCGGAGCATTCGACGGGAGGAACGGATGGTTTCCCGGATCCTGTACGGCCTGGCGGCCGACCTGATCGCGATCATCCTGCTGGCGGGCGTCATCTACTTCCGGCGCCACCACCGGCGGGACCTGCAGCTCGCGTTCGTCGCGGTGAACGTCGGCGTGTTCACGGTCAGCTCGCTGCTGCTGGCCCAGCGCGCCGACCTCGCCGTGGGCTTCGGGCTGTTCGCGGTGCTGTCCATCATCCGGCTGCGCTCCAGCAAGATCACCCAGGAGGAGGTGGGCTACTACTTCGTGGCGCTGTCGCTGGGGCTGGTCAACGGCGTCGCGGCGGAGTCCCCCTGGCTGACCGCGATCCTCAACCCGGTCCTGCTCCTGGTGATGTACGTCGGGGACCATCCGCGCCTCCGGTCGCGGGTGCGGCGGCAGGTCGTGACGCTGGACGTGGTGCACCGGGACCCGGCCGCGCTCCGCGAGGACCTGGAACGCCGTCTCGGCGGGACCGTGCTGCGGCAGATCGTCTCCGAGATCGACTACGTGCGGGACGTCATGGTGGTGGACGTCCGGTACCGCGTCCCGGACGAGCCCGCCGGGACCCCCCGGCCGGCCGCCGGGGCGCGCGGGGTGGCCGCGTGAGCGCCCCGGACGAGCCGCTGGACGACCCGCTGGACCGGCCGCTGGACGACCCGCTGGACCGGCCGCTGGACCGGCTGCTGGACGGGCTGCCGCCAGTGAGCCTGGCGCGGGTGCGCGAGCGCGCCGAGCTGCAGACCCGGCTGGACCGGAAGTACCTGGTGCCGGTCGGCGCGTTCGCCGAGCTGATCGGGCTGGCCGGCCGCGAGTACGGCGTGCTGGAGATCGGCGGGCTGCGCCGGTTCCGGTACTCCTCGACGTACTTCGACACCCCCGGCCTGCTCACCTACCGCGGCCACGTCCAGGGCCGGCGGCGCCGGTTCAAGGTCCGCACCCGGTCCTACCTGGACTCCGGCGCGTGCATGTTCGAGGTGAAGCTGAACGGCGCGCGGGATTCCACGGACAAGCACCGCATGCCGTACGACATCGAGCGCCGGGCCGAGCTGACCCCGCGGGCGCGCGCCTTCCTGGCCGCCACCCTGCGGAAGGGGTACGGCGAGCCGCCGCCGGAGGACCTCGGGCCGGTCGCGACGACGACCTACGCGCGCGCCACGCTCGTCCACCTGGCCGGGACCGGGCGCGTCACCTGCGACACCGGCCTGGTCTGCGCGGACGGGACGCGCCGGGCCGCCGCAGGAAACGGGCACATGCTGCTGGAGTCCAAGTCGCCGGGGCCGGAGACCCCGGTGGACCGGCTGCTGCGCCGGCTCGGGGTGCGCCCGCTGAGCCTGAGCAAGTACTGCGTGGCGGTGGCGGTCCTGCGCCCCTCGGTGACCGCCGCGCCCTGGCTCCCGGTGCTCCGCAGGCTCTTCCCCGACCCGCCGGCGGAGTCGCTGCTCAGCGGCTCAGCGCCCGGTCGAGGAAGGCGGTGACCTCGGCCAGGACCTCGTCCCTGTCGATCTCGTTGAAGACCTCGTGACGGGCGCCGGGGCGGATCCGCTCGGTCAGGCCCGCGCCCCGCAGCGCGGCGATGCCCGTGCGGGTGCCGCCGAGGGGGACGAGGGCGTCCTCCTCGCCGTGGATCCACAGCGTGGGCAGCGCGCCCAGCGAGCCGCCCTTGGCGATCGCCTCCAGGGCGCGGGCGAACGCCTCCACCGTGGGACGCTTGAACGGGCCGTGCCAGACCAGGGGGTCCTGGGCGTACGCCGCGCCCACGGACGGGTCGCGGGACAGGGTGCCGGGGTCGATGGGGATGTCGGGGATCTCGTCGAGGGCGAGCAGCGTGCCGATCACCGTCCAGTCGCCCAGGACCGGGCCGGACAGGACGAGCGCGGACAGGCCGTCGCCGTACCGCTGGGCGTAGCGGGCCGCGATCATGCCGCCCATCGAGTGGCCGATCATCACCACCGGCACGCCAGGGTGCTCGGCCCTGGCCAGCTCCTCCACGGCGTGGACGTCGGTGACCACGTCCTCGAAGTCCTCGATGAGCACCCGGTCGCCCGCCGACCTGCCGTGGCCCATGTGGTCGGGCCCGAACACCGCCGCGCCCGCCTTGATCAGCGCGTCGGCGACGTGCTCGTAGCGCCCGATGTGCTCGCCGTACCCGTGGACCAGGATCGCCAGCATGCGAGGGTGTTCGAGCGGCCACTCCCGCACCGTGATCCCGCCTCGCGTCCCCTGGAACTCCCGCTCCCGCGACGCCGCCATGCCGTGCTCCCTCCTCCGCTCCGCGCGTTGCCGCGAGCGTACCCCGGATCACCGGCCGGATCCGATCATCGATCGGGGGCGGGGAGGTGGGGCCGGGCGCGGCCATGCCCCGGAGCGCGCCCGGCCCCGGCTCTCAGGGACTGAAGAAGAAGAAGTTGCGGGGGGCGTCCGCCCCGTTGAGCACGTCCTCGACCATGTCGAAGAAGCCGTCGCCCGTGCCCGCGGAGGCGGCCGTGGCCCCTCCCGCGACGATCAGGACGGTCAGCGCGAGCACGCCGGCGACGCGGCGGGCCAGGCGGAGTGAACGGGATTCCATGATCGACCCTTTCTGTTACATCTTGACTTCGGACAGTTACATTCCCAGGTGAGGTCCATGAACACGCCGGGGAACGGTAAAACGGGGAGTGGTCAGTGGCGCACCTCCGTCACTCCGGCGCGGCGGCGCAGCCGGGCCAGCGGCTCGGGGGCCCACCAGTTGGCCGCCCCGGTCAGCCGCATGAACGCCGGCACGAGCACGCCGCGCACGAGCGTGGCGTCCACGAGCACGGCCAGCGCCAGGGCCAGGCCGTTCATCTTGAGGAGGAGGTTGGAGGAGGCGGTCAGCGAGCCGGTCGTGACGGCCACGATCAGCGCCGCCGCCGTCACCAGCCGCCCGGTCCCGGCGATGCCCGCGACCACCGCCCGCGCGTGGTCGCGGGTGCGGTGGTACGCCTCGCGGATGCGGGCCAGCAGGAACACCTCGTAGTCCACGGAGAGCCCGAACGCGATGGTCATGGCGAGCAGCAGGGTCGCGGCCTCCAGGTGCCCGGTCACCGTGAAGTCCCCCACCAGGCCGCGCAGGTTGCCGTCCTGGAAGATGAACACCACGGCGCCGAGGCTCGCGGACAGGCTGAGGACGCCGAGCGCCAGCGCCTTCAGCGACACCAGCACCCCGCCGGTGAACAGGAACAGCATCACCAGCGTCCCGCCGGCCACGATCGCCAGCGCGTAGGGCAGCGCGCCCGACAGCGCCGACAGCGTGTCCGCGACCTGCGCGGCGCGCCCGGTGATCAGCCGCCGCCCGGGTGCGGGCAGCTCGCGCAGGTTCTCCACCAGCCGGGCCGCCGCGGTTGTCTGCGGGTCGACCGCCGCCGCCACCTTGATCATCGTCGAGCCGCGCGCGGCGAACCCCCGGCTCTCCGCCGCGGGCCCCGCCGTGCGCGCGCCGCGCACGTAGGTGCCGGTCACCGTCCGCACGGAGTGCACGTCCGGCACGGCCGACAGCCAGCGGGCGTACCCCTCCACCCGCGCGTCCGTCCCGCCCTTCGGCAGCACCACGGTCAGCTCCCGGTCCACGGGCCGCTCGAAGTCGTGCCGCAGCCGCTGGGCCGTCGTGTGGGCCTCCATGTCGGCCGGCAGCACCCGCTCGTCGGCGACCCCGAACCTCGCGTGGCCGAACGGCAGCGCCAGCAGCACCAGCACCACCGCGCACGCCCCGCCGTAGGCCGCCGGCCGCCCCACGACCTCGACCGCGATCCGCCGCCAGACGGGGCTCTCCTCCACGCCGTCCCCGCGCCGCCGCCCGGGCCGGCCGGCGAGGGCGTGCCCCCTCCTCCGCCGCGCCCGCCGTACCAGCTCGAACGCCAGCACCGACGCCGCGCACGCCCCGCCCGCGGCGACGATCCGACGATCCGCCCCGAGCGCGTCCCGCCACAGCCCGCCGAGCACCTCCCGCGCCCAGGCGGAACGGCCCGCCCTCGCCTCCCGCGCCGCGGGCACCCTCGCGGGGCGCGGCCCGTCCGCGCCGCCCCGCCCGGCGGCGGCCGCCCTCGCCGGGAGCGCGCCCGGGCCCCCGGCGTACGACACGGCGCGCCGCGGGCCGGCGGTGGCGGCCGTCGCGGCGGTGACGGGCACGGGGGCCCGGGGGACGAGGGCGGCCAGCGCGGCGCGGACGGGGCCGCGCGCGGGAGGGCGCCGGAGCGCCCCGGGAACGCCCCTGGCGGACGCGCCCGCCGACGATTCCGGGACGGCACGCGACAGGGCCGCCGCCCCGCCACCCGCCGCCGTGCCGTACGGCCTGAGCAGGGCGCCCAGGAGGCCCGGCGATCGCGGGCGGCGCGGCGCGAGGTCCGCGACCGGAGCGGAGAGCGGCGTGCCGCGCCGCCAGGCCGGCGGGATCGGGCCGTGCCGGGGACCGTCCGGGTACGGCGGCGCGGGGGCCGGCCGGGGGCCGCGCGCGGCGGAGGGGATCCCCGTCGCGGCGGCGCCGGGGACGCGCGGTCCGGGAACGCGCACACCGGGAACGCGCACACCGGGAACGCGCACACCGGGGACACGCGGTCCGGGAACGCGCACACCGGGAAGGCGCGCACCGGGGACGAGGCCGCCGGGGACGAGGGCGGCCAGCGCGGCGCGGAGGGGGACGCGTGGCCGGGGTGCCCGGGGCGTCGCGGCCCCCGGCAGGCCGTGGGCGGGCGGCGGGCCCGGGAGGGCGGGCCGGAGGGTGCGGGGCGGCGTCGCGGGCGGCCTCGGCCGGGGGCCCGGCGCGAGCAGGGCGCGGAGAAGGCCACGGGGAAGGCCACGGGGAGGGCCGAGGGGGCGGGGCGGGGACTGCCTCCCCCCGGGGTGCGCGGCGCGCGGGGCCCGGACATGGGGGCGGGAGGCGGGGCCCACCAGGGTGAGCAGCGCGAGGGGCCAGGAGGAGCGGGCCAGGGAGACGGCCGGGGCCGGCCGGGGGGCGGCCCGTGGCGGGCGGGCGGCGCCGTTCGGGGACGCCCCGGCGACCCCCGGGCGCGGCCGTACGGCGGGACGCGGGGCGGCGGCCCGGGCCGGGCGGGGGCGGCGGAGGGCGGTGAGGAGGCGGTCCCCGAGCCCGGTCCGGGGGCGGGGGGCCGGTGAGGGGGCGAGCCGGGTCAGGGCCACGGCGGCGAAGGTCAGCACGCCGGCCAGGCCCACCGCGCCCGGGCGGCGGGCGAACGGGCGAAGGGGCACGGCGCCGCCGGCCGCGGGGACGGACGGCGGCGGGGTGCGGCGCAGGCGGGCGAAGGGGTCCAGCCGGTTGACGCGGGTGCCGATGACGGCGAGGAGGGCGGGGAGGACCAGGACGGTGGCCGCCGCCGCGAGCACGACCAGGGTGATCGAGGTCCAGGCCAGGGAGCGCATGGCCTCGACGGGGAAGACGAGCAGGCCGGACAGGGCCAGCGCGACCGTCGCGGCGGAGAACAGGACGGTGCGCCCGGCGACGCGCATGCTCTCCTCGACGGCGGCGGGCACGGTGCGGCCGCGCGCGAGCTCCTCGCGGAAGCGGGTGACCATGAACAGGCTGTAGTCGATGGCCAGGCCGAACCCGAGCGCGGTGGCCAGGTTGGGCGCCATCGCCCAGACCGGGATCGCGTGGGTGAGCAGGCGCAGCGCGGCGAGGGTGCCGACGACGGCGAGCGCCCCGATCACGGCGGGGACGATCGCGGCGAACACCGAGCGGAAGGCGATGAGCAGGATCAGCACGGTGAGCGGGGCGATGACCACCTCGGCGAGGCGCTGGTCCTCCTTGCCGCGCTCGATCATCTGGACCATGGCCCACACGGGCCCGGTCGCGGAGATCGTGAAGGGCCCGCGCTCGCGGGCGACGCGGGGCACCAGCCGCTCGGCGTGCCGCGCGGTCGCTCGCGCGTCCCCCTTCAGGTCCACGGTGATCAGGGCTCCGCGCCCGTCCTTGGAGCGCAGGTCCGCGGAGCCGCCGGTCCAGAGCGACCGCACCGAGGCGACCCCGGGGTCCCGCTCGACGCGGCGGGTGAGGTCGCGGCCCGCCGCCGCGATCGCCGGGGCGTCCACGGGCTCGCGCGCCCTGGCGTACAGGACGAGGTCGGGGGTCTGGGCGCGGAACCGCTCGGCGAGCAGCCGGTCGGCCTCGCCGGACTGGGTGCCGGTGGCGCTGAAGTGACCGTTCGAGAGCCGGTCGGTGAGGCCGCCGGCGAAGACGCCGAGGAGCAGCGTGGCCGCGGCGGCCAGGCCCAGGACGAGGCCCTGGGAGCGCACCGACCAGCGGGCGTAGGCGCCCAGTGGATCTCGTCGTGCCGGCCGCATCTTCCCCCCGCTTCCCCACCGCGATCCACGTGCCGATCCACGTGCCGATCCGCCCGGCCCGCCCGGCCCGCCCGACGCGGCCGGGCCCGTCCAGGCCGGGGCGGGCCCGCCGGCCGCCCGGCGCGGAGCCGGCTACCTGATGAAGAGCAGGAGCCGCCCGCGCCGGCCGACGCAGGAGTAGTCGTCGGCGCCGCCGGAGAAGACCAGCGCGGTCCCCGCGCCCTTGCACAGGAAGCGGTTCTTGTAGCTCGCGACGTAGCGCCAGTGGCCGTCCTCGCCGTCCCAGATGTCGGCGGCGGCGGGAACGGCCGGCAGGGCCGCCCCCGTCACGGCCAGAAGCGCCGTCGCCACGATCCTCCGGGTGCGTGTCCCACGCGGGTTCATGTGCCTCTCCCTCGCTCTCCGGACCGGCCGTGCCGTCACCGGGCGTCTTCACCGGTGGCGGCGCACGCCGTTTTACCTGCCGCTTCCATTACCAGTACTGATTGTAGCTGATAGATTACTCTCAGTTTACGGTCCAGCTCAGCGAACTTCCGGGCGGGCCGGAAACATCCTTGGGGGCACCACAGCACGGGCCCGGCGTTCCGTCGCCGGGCCCGTGCCATGTCACGCTGTGTCACCGTGTGTCATGTCGCCTGTCAGCCGCTCCCGCCTCACAGGTCGCGGTCCCACCACCAGGCGGCCGTGGCCACCGGCAGGGGCTCGTCGCGGTCGTCGGCCGGCCGGTCCGCCCAGGTGATCGCGCCGTCGTCGTCCGCCCCCGGGTCGGCGCCGCGGCTGACGTACCTCGGCACCCGCAGCCCCCACTCGGCGTTGCCGCGGATGCCGTACGCCAGGCCGTCCAGGTAGCGGCGGCCGGGCGCGCTGAGCCGGGGCCGGGTCGCCTCACGCAGCCGCAGGAACCGGACGAAGACGCGGTCGCGCAGGCCGGAGGCGCGCCGCGCGGCCTCGGCGAGCGACAGCCCCTCCCACCGCATGAGCACGGTGTAGACGTTCTGGTCCGTGTGCCCGCGCCCCAGCTCCTTGGCCAGCGAATGCCGGTCGTTGTCCAGCGCGGCGACCAGGATGGCCATCTCGGTCAGCGCCCGCACGGCCGGCGAGGTCATCTCCGCGTCCGGCACCTCCTCGCCGTCGGCGATCTCCAGCATGGCGAAGGTGGGCTCCCCGCCCGCCGAGTGCAGCCGCATGGTGATGTAGTCGTCCAGGTCCGGGAGCCGTCCCCGGGCCTCGTTGGCGATCTGCCAGGCCACGCCGGTCAGCCACGCCTGGTGCGCGACCCGGAACCGCCACACCTGCGCGCTCGTGGCCAGCGCGCGGAACCGGCCGGCGATGTCGGCCAGCGCCCTGCCGTACGGATCGTCGCCGGACGGCCCGGGCAGCTCCAGCGCCCGCTGGATCCGCTGGGCCATGGGCAGGAACTCCGCCGGCCGCCCGCTGAACCGCCCGGCGTCGCAGCGGGCGTCGTCGAAGGCGAAGCCCCAGTAGACCCACAGGGCGGCGGGCAGGAGGCGCTCCTCGTCCGCGTGGGGCGCGAAGCGCGCGTAGAAGTCGGCGCTGCGCGTGCCGATCACCCACGCCCGTTCCCGCCGGTCCGCGCACATGCCCGACCCCTCGATCCACGCGATCGCGCGCCGTTCCACCCGGTCCCTGGCCGGGTTCAGGCCCGGCTCCAGCGGGCAGTAGATCGGCGGCAGCTCGACCTCGTCCACGTCCACGGCGCACTCCCCCGTCCCGCGCGCCTCCCACGCCCCGGTCATCCCGCCCCCGCGGCGCCGGGCACCGCCCGCGTGTCGGCTTCCGCCGGTTCGCGCCCGCGCGGTACGGCGGCGCCCGCCCCGGCCGGCCCGGCGCCCTCCGCGCCCGCGACGTCCTCCGTGTCCTCCGCGGTCTCCGTGTCCTCCGCGGTCTCCGTGTCCTCCGCGGTCTCCGCGTCCTCGCCGTCCAGCTTGAGGGCCTCCTCGATCAGGGCCTCGACGATGCGGGACTCGGGCACCGTCGCCACGACCCGGCCGCGGACGAAGATCTGCCCCTTGCCGTTGCCGCTGGACACGCCGATGTCCGCCTCCCGCGCCTCGCCCGGCCCGTTGACCACGCAGCCCATGACGGCCACGCGCAGCGGCCGGGGGAACCCCTCGAAGGCGGCCTGCACCTTCTGGGTGAGCGTGTACACGTCCACCTGGGCGCGCCCGCAGGAGGGGCAGGAGACGATCTCCAGCCGGGGCTCGCGCAGCCCCAGCGACGCCAGGATGGACAGCCCGACCTTGACCTCCTCCACCGGCGGCGCCGACAGCGACACCCTGATCGTGTCGCCGATGCCCTGCCGCAGCAGGATCCCGAACGCCACCGCCGACTTGACCACGCCCTGCGGGGGCGGGCCCGCCTCGGTCACGCCCAGGTGCAGCGGGTAGTCGCAGGCCTCCGCGAGCAGCTCGTACGCGCGGATCATGGTCAGCGGGTCGTGGTGCTTGACGGAGATCTTCAGGTCGGTGAACCCGTGCTCCTCGAACAGCGAGCACTCCCACAGCGCCGACTCCACCAGCGCCTCGGGCGTGGCCCTGCCGTGCTTGGCCAGCAGCCGCGCGTCCAGGGACCCGGCGTTCACCCCGATCCGGATGGGCGTGCCGTACTCCGCCGCCGCGCGGGCGATCTCGGCCACCCGGTCGTCGAACCTCTTGATGTTGCCGGGGTTCACGCGTACGGCGGCGCATCCGGCCTCGATCGCCGCGAAGACGTACCTGGGCTGGAAGTGGATGTCGGCGATGACGGGGATGCCGGACCTGGCGACGATGGTCGGCAGCACGTCGGCGTCGTCCTGGGAGGGCACGGCGACCCGGACGATCTCGCAGCCGGCGGCGGTGAGCTCGGCGATCTGCTGGAGGGTGGCGTCGACGTCGGCGGTGGGCGTGGTGGTCATCGACTGGACGCTCACGGGCGCGTCGCCGCCGACGATGACGGCGTCCGGCCCCTTGCCCAGGGTGAGGGCGCGGCTGCGGCGGCGGCGGGCGGGCGGTGCGGGCAGGCCGAGGTTCACAGGGGGCATCGCAACTCCTGTTCGGGATCGGAGGACTCGGAGAATCGGGCCGCACGGGGATCGGGCCGCACGGGGATCGGGCCGCACGGGGATCGGGCCGCACGGGGATCGGACGGCGGGGGGGATCGGACGGCGGGGGGGATCGGACGGCGGGGGGATCGGCGGCACAGGACCCGGCGGCACACGGGGACCCGGCGAGGCCGGGCCCCGAGCGCCTGGACCCGAGCGCCGGGTCCCAAGCGCCGGGTCGCGAGCGCCGGGACCGGGCTCAGGCCGGCTCGGGGCCGCCGCTCTCCCAGGGGGAATGGGCGTGGCCCGGCGGTTCGCGCCGCTCGGGATCGCGGGACCAGGGGGAGTACCGGGGCATGCCGGACTCCTCCGGCCCTGCCGGGGTGTGCCGCGGGACGAGGGAGGCCGTCCCGGTGTGCGGCGACCGCGCCTCCTCCTCCCGCGACCGCGCCGTCTCCTCCGGTCCCCGGGCCCCCTCCGCCGCGCCCCGGGACCCTTCCTCCGGCTCCCGCGCGCCCGGCTCCGGCTCGTCGTTCCACATCCGCGGCCGGGGCACGGCGACGCGCCCGGGCTCCTCCGACCGGAGAGCGGGGCCGGGCGGCTCGGCGGCGCGCTCACGCCGTACGGCGGGCGACTCGGCGGCCGGGGGGCGGGCGGGAGCCCGGCGGGACCCGGGCCTGACCTCCTTGGGAAGCGCGAAGGACACGTCCTCGGTCGTGACCTCGCGCTCCAGGACGCGCACCGGCCCCTCGGCGCGCAGACGGTCGATCACCTCGTCCACCAGGCGCTGCGGGGCCGAGGCCCCGGCGGACAGGCCGATCACGGAGGCGCCGCGCAGCCACTCGGGGTCGATGCGCCCGGCGTCGTCGATGAGATGCGCCGGGGTACCCTGCCGCCGGGCGACCTCGACCATGCGGCGGGAGTTGGAGGAGTTGCCCGACCCCACGACCAGCACGACGTCGGACTCGCGGGCGACCTGTTCCACGGCCCGCTGCCGGTTGGTGGTGGCGTAGCAGATGTCCTCCCCCGCCGGCCCGCGCAGGTTGGGGAACCGCGCCCGCAGCGCCTCGACGATCTCGGCGGTCTCGTCCAGCGCCAGGGTGGTCTGCGTCAGGTAGGACACCGGCTCGCCGTCCCCGATCGGCAGGTCGTCCACCCCCGCGGCGTCCTCCAGCAGCAGCGTGCGGTCCGGGGCCTCGCCGAGCGTGCCCTCGACCTCCTCGTGCCCGGCGTGCCCGATCAGCACGACGGTGTCCCCGCGCCCGGCGAACCGCCGCGCCTCGGCGTGCACCTTGGTCACCAGCGGGCAGGTGGCGTCGATGACCGTGAATCCGCGCGCGTCGGCGTCGCGCCGTACGGCGGGCGAGACGCCGTGGGCGGAGAACACCACGACGGTGCCGGGGGGCGCGTCGGCGGGGATGTCGCCGAGCTCGTCCACGAAGACCGCGCCGCGTTCCTCCAGGTCGGCCACGACGTGGGTGTTGTGCACGATCTGCTTGCGGACGTAGATCGGCCGCGTAGGGTCGGGGCGGTTCGCGAGGGCGAGCTCGACGGTCTCGATGGCGCGTTCGACGCCCGCGCACAGGGACCGGGGGGACGCCAGCAGCACGGTGCGGGCGCCGTCGGGGGTGGGCATGTCAGTGATCCCTCCGGATGATGAGATGGGCGATGGCCCGCAGGTCCGCCGCCGCGCGGGGGTCGGGACGGGCCCGCCCCAGGCACTCCAGCGCGGCCGCGAGGTGACGGTCGGCCTGCCGCCTGGCCCAGGAGCGGGCGCCCGCGGCCTCGACCAGGCTGGCGACCCGCTCGGGGTCGCGCGGCCGGTCCGAGCCCGCGTAGACGCGGGCGAGCTTCTCCCCGGCGGGGGTGCCGGAGGACAGCGCGGCCACGACGGGCAGGGACTTCTTGCGGGCGGTCAGGTCGCTGTAGACGGGCTTGCCGGTGATCCGGGGGTCTCCCCAGATGCCGAGCAGGTCGTCCACGAGCTGGTACGCGAGGCCCAGGTGCTCGCCGAACTCGCTCAGCGCGGCGGCCCGGTCGCGCTCCGCCCCCGCGGCGAGCGCGCCCAGTTCGCAGGCGCAGCCGAGCAGCGCGCCGGTCTTGCCCGCCTCCATCGCCAGGCATTCGGCGAGGGTGACGTCGGCGCGTTCGGCGAACTCCAGGTCGGCGCTCTGCCCGCCGCACAGCCGCAGCAGGGCGCCGGTGAGCACCCGGACCTCGGCGGCCGACCCGGCGAGCACGTCGAGCGCCAGGCTGACCAGGGCGTCCCCGGCCAGCACCGCGCGCCCGACGCCGAAGACGGCCCAGGCCGAGGGGCGATGTCTTCGCACCGGGTCGCCGTCCATGACGTCGTCGTGCAGCAGTGAGAAGTCGTGCACCAGCTCCACCGCGACCGCCGCCGGCACCGCCGCCGCCGGCAGGTCCCCCGCGATCGCGCGGGCGCAGGCGAGCACGAGCGCGGGCCGTACGGCCTTGCCCGTGTTGTCCTGGGGGCGCCCGTCGGCGTCCCACCAGCCCGCGTGATAGCCGGCGACGTGCCGCACCTCCTCCGGCAGCCGCCCGAGGGCGGCGCGGTGGGCGGGCTCGACGACGCGCCGGGTCTCGGCGAGGACGTCGGTGACGGTGCGGCGGGTCCCCGTGTCGCGGTCGTCCGCCGTGGTCCCGGTCGGGCCGTGCATGATCACCTCATCTGGCTGCGGCGTGGGAGGGGTCAAGGCGACGCCGCAGTTTGCCTACCCAGCGTAATCATGCTTAACCCTGAGTGTTTTCGCTGGTCAAGCCTGCGGAGATTGCACCGGCAAGCCGGGCGGACCCCGTAAAGACCGGGATTGCGCGCGGGCCCGGACCGGGCGGAACGGGGCGTTCCTCCGCGCATCTGAGTAGGCCCTACTCATGCGGGCCCGCGATTCCGGCTGGTCTGCTGAGGCCAGGCCGAGGGCGTCAGCCGCGCGGCACCGAGGAGGGCGGAGGGCCAGCCGATGTACATCGAGACCACCGACATCTACCCGGACATGGACCCGCGCCTCCAGCGCGCGCTCGACCGGCGCGAGCGCGGCGACACCACGGTCGCCACCGCCTCGAGCGAGGAGGACGAGATCGGCGTGCTGGCCCTGGTGGACGACGTGGACCGCTTCGCCGACCGCGACGGCGTACGGCTCGGCGCCGTCATCGGCGAGGTGGACGGGCGCCTCCTGGTCACCGCCCGCGTCCCGCTGTCCCGGGTCGAGGAGGTCCGCCGCGCCCCCGGCGTGCGCAGCATGAAGTGCGCGCAGCCGCTGCGGCCCACCCTCCAGGCCACCGTCCCGGAGATCCGCGCCGACCGCGCCTCCGCTCCCCCCGGCTCCCTCGCCGGCGGCGGCGCGGGCGTGCTCGTCGGCGTCGTGGACACCGGCCTGGACTTCGCCCACCGCAACTTCCGCCGGGCCGACGGCTCCACCCGCGTCGTCGCCATCTGGGACCAGAGCGGCGCGTCCACCCCCGGCAGCCCCTTCGGGTACGGCCGCAGGCACGGCGCGGCCGACATCGACCGCGCGCTGGGCCAGGCCGACCCCTACGAGGCGCTGGGGTACGGCCCCGTCCCCGACCAGCCCGGCCGGCCCAAGGGCACGCACGGCACCCACGTGTGCGACATCGCGGCGGGCAACGGCCTCGGCTCGGGCGTGGCGGGCGTGGCGCCGGAGGCCGACATCGCCTTCGCCGAGCCCGCGGTCTCCGACGTCGCCTGGCAGGGGCAGGAGGTCGTGGGCCAGTTCTTCGGCGACTCGGTGCAACTGCTGGAGGCCGTGCGCTTCCTGTTCAACGAGGCGGGCGAGCGGCCCTGCGTGGTCAACATCAGCCTGGGCACGCACGGCGGCCCGCACGACGGCTCCAGCCTGGCCGAGCGCGGCATCGACGCGATGATCGCCGAGCGGCCCGGCCGCGCGGTGGTGATCTCGGCGGGCAACTCCTTCGAGCGCGGGGTCCACGCCGCCGGCACGGTCCCGCCGGGAGGCCGCGCGGACGTGCGGGTGGCGGTCCCCGAACTGCTGACCGCCCAGTGCGAGGTCGAGCTCTGGTACGCCGGGGGCGACGTCTTCCGCGCCGAGCTGATCAGCCCCGGCGGCGACGTGCTGGGCCCGGTCGCGCTCGGCTCGAACGCCCGCGTGCGCGCGGACGACGGGACCACCCTGCTGTTCGTGAGCCACCGCGCGAACGACCCGGGCAACGGCGACAACGTGCTCGGGCTGTTCCTGGACGAGCGGGTCCCGCCCGGGGTGTGGACGGTGCGCCTGCACGGCGAGCGGGTCGTGTCCGGCGGGTACCACGCCTGGATCGAGCGCAACGACAGCTCTCAGGCGTCCTTCGCCGGGGAGCCCAGGGACGACAGCCACACCATCGGGTCCATCTCCTGCGGCCGCCTCGCCCTGGCCGTCGGCTCGTACGACGCGCACGTGCCGGGCCGCCCGCTGTCCCGCTTCACCGCTTCCGGCCCGACCCGTGACGGCCGCGCCAAGCCCGAGCTCAGCGCCCCCGGCCACGACGTCTTCGCGGCCCACTCCCGCACCGGCACCGGGGTGGTCCGCAAGTCCGGCACCAGCATGGCGGCCCCGGCCGTGGCGGGCCTGGCCGCGCTGGTGCTCGCCGAGGCCCGCGCCCGCGGCGTGTCCCTCCCGGCCGGCGCCCTGCGGAGCGTCCTGACCGAGACGGCCCGCGTGGACCCGCCGCCCGTGGTGTGGGACCCCCGGTACGGCCACGGGCGGGCCGACGCGGCCGAGTGCCTGCGCGCGGTCCGCGAGCTCTCCCCCGCCGGGGAGCCGTCCGGGCCCGGGTGCCCGCAGCCCGGCGGCGGCCAGACCGGGCTCGGGACGTCCGGCGTGGAGGCCACCGGGCTCAGGACCGGCCTGGAGACGACCGGCCTCTGACCTCGGCGGGCCCCGGCACGGCCGGCGCCGGCCCGGCGGGCCTCCGGTCCCGGTGGACGGCGTGGCCGGGCCCCCTTCCCCGGGGGTGCCCGGGGAAGGGGGCCCGGCGGCCGGTCAGAAGCCCTGGGCGAGGCGGTAGTACGCCTGGTTCCAGCGCATCTCCTTGGCGAAGCGCGCCGTGGTCGTGTCGGCGTCGATCACCAGCAGCTCCACGCCCAGCATCTCGGCGAGGTCCGTCAGCTCCTCGGTGCCGACGGCGCTGGACAGCACCGTGTGGTGGGGCGCGCCGGCCGTCAGCCAGGACTCGGCCGAGGTCGGCAGGTCGGGGCGGGGCCGCCAGACCGCGCGGGCCACCGGGAGGCGGGGCAGCGGGTGGGGCGGCGTGACGACGTCGATCTCGTTGGCGACCAGGCGGAAGCGGTCGCCCAGGTCGGCCAGGCCGACGACGACGGCGGGGCCGGGCTCGGCGTCGAAGACCAGGCGGACCGGGTCCTCGCGCCCGCCGATGGACAGCGGGTGGATCTCGCAGGACGGCGTGCCGGCCGCGATGGACGGGCACACCTCCAGCATGTGGGCGCCCAGCACGAGCTGCTCGCCCGGCACCAGGTGGTAGGTGTAGTCCTCCATGAACGAGGTGCCCCCGCCGGGCGCCATCGCCTTCAGCGCGCGCAGCAGGACGGCGGTCTTCCAGTCGCCCTCGCCGCCGAAGCCGTACCCCTCGCCCATCAGGCGCTGCACGGCCAGGCCGGGGAGCTGCCGCAGCCCGCCCAGGTCCTCGAAGCTGGTGGTGAAGGCCGTGAACCCGCCGTCCCCGAGGAAGGCGCGCAGCCCCAGCTCGATGCGGGCGGCGTAGCGCAGGGACTCGTGCCGGTCCCCGCCCGCGCGCAGCTCCGGCGCGACCCGGTAGAGGTCCTCGTACTCCTTCACGAGCGTCGTGACCTCGGCGTCGGCGGCGTCGTCCACGGCCGCCACCAGGTCGTTCACGCCGTAGGTGTTGACCGAGACGCCGAAGCGGAGCTGCGCCTCGACCTTGTCCCCCTCGGTCACCGCGACGTCGCGCATGTTGTCGCCGAAGCGGGCCAGCCGCATCGTGCGCATCTCGGCGAACCCGGCGGCCGCCCGCGTCCACGCCTCGACCCGCGCCCCGACCGAGGGGTCGGAGACGTGGCCCATGACGGTCTTGCGCGGCACCCCGAGCCGGGTCTGGATGTGGCCGAACTCGCGATCGCCGTGCGCGGCCTGGTTCAGGTTCATGAAGTCCATGTCGATGGTGCTCCACGGCAGCTCCGCGTCGGCCTGCGTGTGCAGGTGCAGCAGCGGCTTGCGCAGCGCGTCCAGCCCGGCGATCCACATCTTGGCCGGGGAGAACGTGTGCATCCAGGCGATCACGCCCGCGCAGTCGTCGTCGGCGTTCGCCGCGAGGAACACCCGCCGGATGGCCGCGGCGTCCGTCAGCACCGGCTTCCACTCCACCTCGATCGGCAGCGCCGCGGCGATCCGCCGGGACTGCTCGGCCACCTGGCGCAGCGTGTCCTCGCCGTACAGGCCCTGGCTGCCCGTCAGAAACCACACCCTCATCGCGAGCTCCTCTGCCCGTAAACGTTCTGATAGCGGTCGTACAAGCTGTCCACGTCGGCCTGGGCGATCGGGACCGGCTCACCGAGCTGGCGGGCGACGTGCACGGTGCGCGCCACGTCCTCGCACATCACCGCGGCCTTGACCGCGGCCTTCGGCGAGGCGCCGATGCTGAACACCCCGTGGTTGCGCATGAGCACGGCGGGCGAGCGGTGCCCGGCCAGGGTCTCGACCACGCCCCGGCCGATGTCGTCGCCGCCGATCAGGGCGAACGGGCCCACCGGGATCTCGCCGCCGAACTCGTCGGCCATCGCGGTGAGCACGCACGGGATCGCCTCGCCGCGCGCCGCCCACGCCGAGGCGTACGTCGAGTGGGTGTGGACGACCCCGTTCACCTCGGGCATGTGGCGGTAGACGTACGCGTGCGCGGCGGTGTCGCTGGAGGGGGCCAGGCCCTCCTCGACGGGCTTGCCGTCCAGGTCGCACACCACCATCGACTCGGGCGTCAGGTCGTCGTAGGAGACGCCGCTGGGCTTGATGACGAAGAGGTCGCCGCCGGGCAGCCGCCCGGAGACGTTGCCGGCGGTCCACGCCACCAGGTTGTTCCTGACCAGCTCCGCGTGGAGATCGCAGACGGTCCTCCGCAACTGCTCGATCATGCGCTCGCCTCGTTCCTGATCGCGTCGCCCCTGACGGCGTCGTTCCTGATCGCGCGGAGGCGGTGCAGCAGGCCGCCGTCCGCGAAGTGGTCGTGCAGCCGGCGGTACTCGGCGTACAGCCGGTCGTAGGCGTCGGCCCGGTCCCGGTCGGGCGTGAACGCGGCCGGGACCCGCGAGCCCATGGCCGCGGCGGCGGCCGTGATGTCGGGGTAGGCCCCGGCGGCGACGGCGGCGTGGATGGCGGACCCGAGCGCGGGCCCCTGCTCGGAGCCGATCGCCGACAGCGGCCTGCGCAGCACGTCGGCGTACACCTGCATGAGGAACCGGTTCTTCAGCAGGCCCCCGGCCACGACGAACTCCTCCACCGGCACCCCGGCCGCCTCGAACGCCTCGACGATCACGCGGGCGCCGAACGCGGTCGCCTCGATGAGCGCCCGGTAGACGTCCTCGGGCCGGGTGGCGAGGGTCTGCCCCGCGATCACCCCGGAGAGGTCGTGGTCCACCAGCACGGACCGGTTGCCGTTGTGCCAGTCGAGGGCGACCAGGCCGTGCTCGCCCACCTTCTGCCGCTCGGCCAGCGAGGTGAGGTACTCGTGCACGCCCATCCCGCGCTCGGCCGCCGCCCGGGCGTACCCGGCGGGCACGGAGGTCTCGACGAACCACCCGAAGATGTCGCCCACGCCCGACTGGCCCGCCTCGTATCCCCACAGGCCGGGCACGATGCCGTCGCGCACCACCCCGCACATGCCCGGCACCTCGGCGAGCCGGTCCGACGGCATCACGTGGCACGTCGAGGTGCCCATGATCGCCACCATCTGGCCGGGCCGTACGGCGTCCGCGGCGGCGGCCGTGACGTGCGCGTCCACGTTGCCGACGGCGACGGCGATCCCCTCGGGCAGCCCGGTCCACCTCGCGGCCTCGGCCGTGAGCCGCCCGGCCAGGCCGCCGAGCGGGGCCAGGTCGTGCCCGAGCTTGCCGGTGAAGTCCGCGAATCCGGGGTCGAGCGCGGCGGCGAACTCCTTCGAGGGGTAGGCCCCGTCCTGGTGGATGCCCTTGTACCCGGCGGTGCAGACGTTGCGGGTCTCCACGCCCGTCAGCCGCCAGACGATCCAGTCCGCGGCCTCGATCCAGCGCTCCGCCGCGGCGTACGTCGCGGGGTCCTCGGTGAGCACCTGCAGGCCCTTGGCCCACTCCCACTCCGAGGAGATCTTGCCGCCGTAACGGGCGAGCCAGGGCTCGCCGCGCTCGGCGGCCAGCTCGTTGATCCGGTCGGCGTGCCGCTGCGCCGCGTGGTGCTTCCACAGCTTGGGCCAGGCGTGCGGCCGGTCGGGGTACGGCTCGCAGAGCGGGGTGCCGTCCGCGGTGACGGGCATGACCGTGCAGGCGGTGAAGTCGGTGCCGATCCCGATCACGTCGGCCGGGTCCACCCCGGCGGCCGCCAGCGCCTCGGGAACGGCGGTCCGCAGCACGTCGATCCAGTCGGCGGGCGACTGCAGCGCCCAGTCGGGCCCCAGCTCGGGCCCGCCGCCGGGCAGCCGCTCGTCGATCACGCCGTGGGCGTACTCGTGCACGGCGGCGCCCACCTCGGCGCCGTCGCCGACCCTCACCACCAGCGCGCGGCCGGACAGGGTGCCGAAATCCACGCCGACCACGTATCTGTTAGCGCTCACATCAACTCCATGCGGAAATCTCGGGGGTACGGCCGCGCCGCCGCACGGCGACGCGGGCCATGGGGGCCGGCCACTCCACGCCCGGCCCCAGCGGGCCGGGCCGCACCGTGTCCGGCCGCGGGGGCTACCGCCTGCGGGCGGTGATGAGGCGCTGCAGCAGGATGAAGACGAACAGCAGCAGGCCGATCACGATCCGGGTCCACCAGGGGCTCAGGGTGCCCTCGAAGCTGATGACCGTCTGGATCAGCCCGAGCACGAGCACGCCGAGCACCGTGCCCAGCAGGTAGCCCGAGCCTCCCGTGAGCAGCGTGCCGCCGATGACCACCGCGGCGATCGCGTCCAGCTCCATGCCGACGGCGTGCATGCCGTACCCGGACAGCATGTAGAACGACATCAGCACGCCGCCCAGCGCCGAGCAGAACCCGCTGATCCCGTAGACGGCGATCTTCGTGCGGGCCAGCGGGAGGCCCATCAGGAGGGCCGACTGCTCGCCGCCGCCCACGGCGTACACGTTGCGGCCGAGCCGGGTGTAGTGCAGCACGTAGGCCGCGACGGCCACCACGACGGCGGCGATCAGCACGCTGGGCGAGATCCACAGGTCGGCGAACAGGTCGATCCGGGTCTGCGCGAACGCGGTGAACGTCGGCTGCTCGATGGGGATCGACTCGGTGCCGATCGTGTAGCTCAGGCCGCGGGCCAGGAACATGCCGCCCAGGGTCACGATGAACGGCTGGATCTCGAAGTAGTGGATGATCGCGCCCATCCCCGTGCCGAGCAGGGTGCCGATCAGCAGCACCAGGCCGATCACCGGCGGGGACGGCCAGCCGTCCTTGAGCAGGGTGGCCGCGATCATCGTGGACAGCGCCACGACCGACCCCACCGACAGGTCGATGCCGCCGGCGAGGATCACGAACGTCATGCCCACGGCGACGACGAGCAGGAACGCGTTGTCGATGAAGACGTTCAGCACGATCTGGCCGGTGGCGAAGCCCTCGTAGCGGACCCCGCCCGCCGCGAACATCGCGACGAAGAGGGCGGCCGTGACGAGCACCGGCACGAACTTCTGGGGGATCCTGACGGGGGCCTTCAGGCGGCCGCCCGCGGTGCTCTCGACGCTCATGCCGGCACCCCGACCTTCTTCTCCTCGGCCGCCGGACGGCCGGCCGGCGGCGCGGCGCGGCGGCGGAACACCTTGGCGCGGAACGCCTGCGACTGGAGCAGGCAGACGATGGTCACGACGAGCGCCTTGAACAGCAGCGTGGTCTCCGGCGGCACCCCGATCGAGTAGATCGTGGTGGTCAGCGTCTGGATGATCAGCGCGCCGAGCACGGTCCCGGCGAGCGAGAACCGGCCCCCGGACAGGGAGGTGCCGCCGATGACGACGGCGAGGATGGCGTCCAGCTCGATCCACAGGCCGGCGTTGTTGCCGTCGGCGCTGGACACGTTCGAGCTGATCATCAGCCCGGCGATCCCGGCGCAGAGCCCGGCGAACGTGTAGACCATGATCAGTACGCCCCGGGAACGGATGCCCGCGAGCCGGCTCGCCTCGGCGTTGCCGCCGACGGCCTCGATGAGCAGGCCGAGCGCCAGGCGCCGGGTGAGGAACGCGGTCAGCGTCAGCACCGCCGCGACGATGATGATCCCGAACGGCAGTGTCAGCCAGTAGCCGCCGCCGATGAGCTTGTACGGCGCGCTGTTGACCGTGATGATCTGGCCGTCGGTGATGAGCTGGGCCAGGCCGCGCCCGGCCACCATGAGGATGAGCGTGGCGATGATCGGCTGGATGCCGATGGCCGACACCAGCAGGCCGTTCCAGACGCCGAGGGCCAGCGACAGCGCGAGCGCGACGGCCACCGCCGCGAGCACGCCGCCGACCGAGCCCTGGTCGCCGAGGCCGCTGATCTGCAGGCACGCGAGCGCGCCGGAGATCGCCACGACCGAGCCGACGGACAGGTCGATGCCGCCGGTCGCGATGACGAGCGTCATGCCCAGCGCGACCAGGATCAGCGGTGCGCCGAAGCGCAGGATGTCGATCAGGCTGCCGTACAGGTGCCCGTCGCGGATCTGGACGGACAGGAACCCGTCCGTGAAGATCACGTTGACCAGCAGCAGCCCGGCGAGCACGGCCGCCGGCCACACGAGCCGGTGGCGGAGCAGGGCGCTCATGAGCGTCCTCCCTTCGCGATCGCCTCCATGAGGGCGTCGGTCGTCAGCGCCTCGTCGTTGGGCAGCTCCGCCACCAGGCGGCGGTCGCGCAGCACCTCGACCTTGTGGCTGAGCCGCAGCACCTCCTCCAGCTCGGCGGAGACGTACAGCACGGCCATGCCGCCGTCGGACAGCTCGGCGACCAGGCGCTGGATCTCGGCCTTGGCGCCGACGTCGATGCCGCGGGTGGGCTCGTCCAGGATCAGCAACCTCGGCTCCAGGATCAGCCAGCGGGCCAGCAGCACCTTCTGCTGGTTGCCGCCGCTGAGGTTGCGGATCGGGATCTCCGGGTCGGCCGGGCGGATGCCCAGCGCCTCGACGTACTTGGCGACCAGCTCGTCCTGCGTCCTTCGCGGGATCGGGCGGGTCCAGCCGCGCCGGGCCTGCATCGCCAGCACGAGGTTCTCCCGCACCGACAGGTCGGGGATCAGCCCCTCGGCCCGGCGGTTCTCCGAGCAGAAGGCGACGCCGTGCGCGATCGCGGCGCGCGGGGTGCGCAGCGAGGCGGGGGCACCCTTGATCCTCAGGCTGCCCGAGCCGGCGTGGTCGGCGCCGAACAGCAGCCGGGCCAGCTCGGTGCGGCCCGAGCCGAGCAGCCCGGCCAGGCCCGTCACCTCGCCCTCGCGGATGGTGAGCGAGAACGGCTCGATCGCGCCGGGGCGGCCCAGGCCCTCGGCCTCGATCAGCGGCCCGCCGCTGGGCGCCGGGGGCTTGCCCTCCAGCCGCTCCAGCTCGACGATCTCGCGGCCGATCATCTTGGCCACCAGCTCGACCTGGCTCAGCTCGCTGATGTGGTACTCCCCCACCAGCGCGCCGTTGCGCAGGATCGTCATCCGGTCGGCGATCTCGTAGATCTGGTCGAGGAAGTGCGACACGAACAGGATGGCGATGCCCTGCTCCTTGAGCCGCCGCATCACCCGGAAGAGCTGGGCCACCTCGTCGGCGTCCAGGCTGGAGGTGGGCTCGTCCAGGATCAGCACCCGGGCCTCGACGTCCACCGCCCGCGCGATCGCCACCATCTGCTGCACGGCCAGGGAGTACGCCGACAGCGGGGCGCTGACGTCGATGTCCAGGTCCAGCCCGGCCAGCAGCGCGGCGGCCCTGCGGCGCATCTCCTTCCAGTGGATGCGGCCCAGGCGGCGGGGCTCCCTGCCGATGAAGATGTTCTCCGCGACCGACAGGTTGGCGCAGAGGTTGACCTCCTGGTAGACGGTGCTGATGCCCGCCCGCTGCGCGGCCAGGGGGCCGCTGAAGGCGACCTTCTCCCCCGCCAGCTCGATCTCCCCGGCGTCGATGCCGTACACACCGGTCAGCACCTTGATCAGGGTGGACTTGCCGGCGCCGTTCTCGCCCATCAGGGCGTGCACCTCACCGGGCATCAGCCGGAAGTCGACGCCGTCCAGCGCCCTCACTCCGGGGAACTGCTTGCCGATCCCGGTCATCCGCAGGATCGGCGCGGGTGCGGCCATGCGGCCCCCTCCTCTTCCTCTGGTCGGCGCTGCTCTCATCGGCGCTGTCTTTCTCCGGCGCCGTCCGCTCCGGCGCCGCTCTCATCGGCGCGGGTCCCGTCAGCGCGGGTCCCGTCAGCGCCGTCTCATCAGGGCGGTCCCGTCAGGGCGGGTTCTCGCCGGTGCCACGCGAGGCGCCAGCGAGCCGCCTCGCGCCGCGTCCGGGCCGGTCCCGTGCGGTACGGCTCGCGCGAGCCGTACCGCACGGGGGTCCGGCGGGATCAGTACTGGCGGGTGGGCAGGGCCTGCTTGGCCTGCTCCTGGGTGAAGGTGGTCTCCTCGGTGACCACCCGGGCAGGCACGCTCTCGCCCTTGACGACCTTCTTGGCCAGGTCCATGAGCTGGCCGCCGAGCAGCGGGGAGCACTCGACGATGAAGTTGATCTTGCCGTCGGCCAGGGCCTGCATGCCGTCCCTGACGGCGTCGACCGTGATGATCTTGATGTCCACGCCGGGCTTCTTGCCCGCGCCCTCGATCGCCTCGATGGCGCCGAGCCCCATGTCGTCGTTGTGGGCGTAGAGCACGTCGATGTCCGGGTGCGCCTTGAGGAACGCCTCCATGACCTCCTTGCCCTTGGCCCGGGTGAAGTCGCCGCTCTGCGACGCGATCACCTTGAACTTGGCGTCCTTGCCGATGACCTCGGCGAAGCCGGCCTTGCGGTCGTTGGCGGGCGCCGAGCCCGTGGTGCCCTGCAGCTCGACGATGTTGACCGGGTCCTTGGCGTCCTTGTACTGCTCGACGAGCCAGTTGCCGGCCTTGCGGCCCTCCTCGACGAAGTCCGAGCCCAGGAAGGTCTTGTAGAGGCTGGTGTCCTTGGAGTCCACCGCCCGGTCGGTGAGGATGACCGGGATCTTGGCGTTCTTGGCCTCCTTGAGCACCGTGTCCCAGCCGCTCTCGACGACCGGGGAGAACGCGATGACGTCCACCTTCTGCTGGATGAACGAGCGGATCGCCTTGATCTGGTTCTCCTGCTTCTGCTGCGCGTCGGAGAACTTGAGCTGGATGCCGGCGGCCTTGGCCGACTCCTGCACGGACTTGGTGTTGGCGGTGCGCCAGCCGCTCTCCGCGCCCACCTGGGAGAAGCCCATCGTGATGGTGCCGTCCGCGGCGCTGGCGGAGCCGCCGCCTCCACCGCCGCAGGCCGTCAGCGCCATGGCCGCCACGCCCGCGGCCGCCAGGGCCGAGATCCTCTTGAACGCCGTGATCCTCTTGAACACCGCAGGGGTCCTTTCTCGTAAGCCCCCGAATTGACTGTGAGCGTTAACAGAGCCGCTTGCCCGATCCCCCCGGATCGTCCACGCCCGCTCAGCGCCGTACGGCGCTGCTTCTGACCACCAGTTCCGGCGGCACGACGAGGCGCTCGCCCCCGCGCGCGCCGCCCGCCATCTGCCGGAGCAACAGCTCGATGCTGTGCCTGCCCACGGCTCCGAAGTCCTGCCTGACCGTGGTGAGCGGGGGCGAGAAGTACGCCGACTCCGGGATGTCGTCGAAGCCCACCACGCTGATCCGCTCGGGCACCCGCACGCCGGCCTCCGCCAGCGCCCGCAGCACGCCGAGCGCCATCTGGTCGTTCGCCACGAACACCGCCGTCACGTCCGGTTCGCGGGCGAGCCGCCGCCCGGCCTCGTAGCCGGAGCGGGGACTCCAGTCCCCGGCCAGCGGCTCGGGCGCCTCGCGGCCCGCGGCGGCGAGCGCCGCGCGCCAGCCGCCGACCCGGCCCTCGGCCTCCAGCCAGTCCGGCGGCCCGCTCACGTGCCAGACCGTACGGTGGCCCAGCGCGAGCAGGTGCTCGGTCGCCAGCCGCGCGCCGGTGAACTGGTCCACGCAGACCACCGGCACCTCGCCCGCGTGCCCGCCCTCCACGGCCACCGCCGGCATGCCCGGGGGCAGGTCCTCCAGCGCCGCGGCCGCCGAACGCTGCGGCGCGACCACCACGATCCCGTCCGCGCCGTGGTCGGCGAGGTAGTCGATCGCGTCGCGCACGCCGGCCCGGTCGATGGACTTCAGGCTCACGATGCTGATGAAGTAACCGGCCGCCCTGGCCGCCTGCTCGATCCCGTAGACCGTGCTGGCCGGGCCGTACAGGGTGGTGTCGAAGCTGACCACGCCCAGCATCCGGGAGTGCCGCGTGACGAGGGTGCGGGCGGCCAGGTTCCGGCGGTAGCCGAGCCTGTCGATCGCCTCCATGACCCGGGTCCGGGTCTCGGCGCGGACGTTGGGATGGTCGTTGAGCACCCGCGAGACCGTCTGGTGCGAGACGCCCGCCATCCTTGCCACGTCGGCCATGACGGGGGGCCGATCACGTGTCCGTCGCACGGGTCCTCCTTTCCGGTGACGAACACTGTGAGCGTTAACATCACCTCTCGTCAAGCTCTCGGCAGGTAACGGTCACGTCACGCGAAACGCAGTGTTAACGCTCTCTTGACGCGCGCGACATCCGGTCCTTAACTGGTGAATCGTTCACAGCGCCGCCGGCGACTCCCCCCGACCCCCCGTCGCCGACCCCGGACACACCCGCTCTTGTTAGCGCTAACAACCCTTCCGTGAGGAGCCATGCCCCGTCCCCCGCCCGTGCTCGCCACCCGCGGCCACCCCCGGCCACCCCCGGCCACCCCTGGCCGCCGCCACATGCCCGCCACCACGTGGCCACCGCCGCACGACCGCCACACGCGTGACCCTCACCTCGTGACCGTCACGTCACCCCATGACCCCCGCACCGTGGCGCGACACCGCGTTCCCGGCCCGCGCCCCCAGCCCCTGCCGGGATCTCGCGATTCCGCACCGGCGCCGGCGTCTCCCGCGACCTCGGCCGGTGTCACCGCGGACGCGGAATCGCACGATCACGGCGAGGAACGGAGCAGCGGCCCGGCGAGGCACGAGCACCGCGCGGGCGCAGCGGGAGAAGGGCCGCGCACGGAGGCGGGCGGGCAGGGGGTCAGGACCGGGGTGGGGTGGCGCTCTCCCGGACTATGAGCTCGGGTTCCACGGTGCGGGCGCCGGGGGCCGGGGCGCCGGCGAGGCGGGACAGGAGGAGGTCCACGGCCTGGGCGCCGACCTCGTGGAAGTCCTGGCGGACCGTGGTCAGGGGCGGCCACAGGTAGGCGGCCTCGGGGATGTCGTCGAAGCCCACGACGCTGACGTCCTCGGGGACCCTTCGCCCGGCCTCGCGCAGGGCGCGCAGGAGGCCCAGCGCCATCTGGTCGTTGGCGGCGAAGACCGCGGTGACCGCGGGGTCGGCGGCCAGGCGGCGGCCCGCCCGGTAGCCGGAGCGGGCGGTCCAGTCCCCCGCGAGCGGCTCGGGCGCCTGGCGGCCGGCCGCCTCCAGGGCGGCCTTCCAGCCCTCGGCCCGGCCGCGGGCGTCCACCCAGTCGTCCGGGCCCGTGATGTGCCACACCGTCTCGTGGCCCAGGCTCAGCAGGTGCCGCGTCGCGCGGACGGCCCCGCCGTACTGGTCCACCATGACGACGGGCACGGACGGCGAGTCCCCGGCGTCCACCGCGACGACCGGCAGCTCGGCGGGCAGGTGGTTCAGGCCCTCGGCGGCGGACTCGTGCGGGGCGACGACGATCACGCCGTCCACGGACTGGGCCCGCAGCCGGTCCACGGCGTCCTCGATGGAGAGCCGGTTCAGCGTGTCGAGGCTGGCGATGTTGAGGACGTAGTCGCGCCGCCGGGCCGCCTGCTCGATGGCGTGCAGCGTGGAGGCCGGGCCGTACAGGGTGGTGTCGAAGCTGACCACGCCGAGCGCCCCCGAGCGGCCGGTCACGAGCCGCCGGGCGGCCGAGTTGGGCCGGTAGCCGAGCTTCCTGACGGCCGCGAGGACCCGGGCGCGGGTGTCGGGGTGCACCCGGGCGGGGTCGTTGAGCGCGCGCGACACGGTCATCATCGAGACGCCCGCCAGCGCGGCGACGTCGCTCAGCACCGGCGGCCGCGCCGCCCGCTCCCTGCCCCCGGAGCCTGCCGTCATGTGCCCCTCGCGCCGTCCGCCGATCCGCTGCCGCTCCCGTCGCGCTCAACCCTAAGGCGCGCGGAGCCCGCTCGCATCGATCATGGAGCCGCCCCGCCGCCCCTTCGCGGGCACCGATTCACCTTTACGGGGTTTTCGCTGGTGAAGAGGGGGTTGGAGGTGATTGGCGGCGTCTGACGGGTAGGGGGTGCGCGAGCTTCTTCTGATGTCTCGTGAGCGGGGGGCCCGAAATGACCGACGTTCCTGTTGTCGTGGGAATCAACCGGACCCAGGACGGGTCCATCGCCGTCGCCGTCGGCGATTCGACCGTCTACAGCCTCCAGAAGGAGCGGATCAGCCGCCGCAAACACCACTGGGGGCGGCTCGGCGACCTGCCGGACAAGTACCTCCCGCACCTCCCCGCGCTCAAGGAGCCGGTCGATCTCGTCGTCGAGGGGTTCTCGTCGGACGACGAGATCGGGAAGCTGGAGGACTACCGGGCGGAGCTGCGCGAGACGCTCAACCTGAAGGACGACGCGCCGGTCGTCCTGGTGTCGCACCACCTCACGCACCTGTACAGCGCGTTCCCGCCCTCGCCGTTCGACCTGGCGGCGGGCATGGTCGTGGACGCGCAGGGCAGCCGCGTGCGCGACTTCACCGAGCCGGTCACGCTGCCGCCGGGCACGCCCGGGGACCTGCTGGAGATCAGCTCGTTCTACCGGTGCGAGCGCGGCAGGCCGGTGGAGTGCCTGGCCAAGCAGCTCTGGAGCGGCGACTGGGCCGAGCCGGCCGGGCTCGGCTGCTTCTACTCGCTCCTGACGCGCATGCTGTGGCCGACCGGCGAGGGCAACGAGGGCAAGGTGATGGGTCTTGCGCCCCTCGGCGACCCCGACGCGCTCGGCCTGCCCGACCTCGACGTCCGCGAGCACGAGGTCTTCATCCCGTCCGCCTGGATGGACGTCTTCGCCCGCACGGAGGACTTCGTGTACGGCGAGGCGGCGTTCGCCGAGAGCGCGAACCTCGCCGCGGCGGGTCAGCGCGCGTTCGAGCGTGCCCTGTCGCGCCTGGCGGACTGGCTCCACGCCCGCACCGGCCTGGACGACCTGGTCTTCGCGGGCGGCACCGCGCTGAACTGCTCGGCCAACGGCATCCTCATCCGCGAGTCGCCGTTCCGGGGCGTCTTCATCCCGCCCAGCCCCCACGACGGCGGCACCGCGGTCGGCTGCGCGCTGTACGGGCTCACCGAATGCCTCGGCCTGGAGACGGGATTCCGCTGGACGAACGACTTCCTCGGCCCGGACCCGGACCCGGACGAGATCGCGGCCGCGGTGCGGGCGCTCCCGGACGACCTGGTGGCCGAGGAGCCGGACGACCTGGTGGCGGCGATGGTCGGCCTCCTGGAGAGCGGCCGGGTCGTCGCGCTGCACCAGGGCCGCAGCGAGTCCGGCCCGCGCGCCCTGGGCAACCGCAGCATCATCGGCGACCCGCGGCGGCCGGACATGCGGGACTACATCAACTTCGAGGTGAAGGGCCGCGAGTGGTTCCGGCCGCTGGCCCCGCTCGTCCTGTCCGACCACGCCGAGCGCATCTTCGACGTGGACCGGCCCGCGCCGTTCATGCAGTACGCGGCGGACGTCCGGCCCGAGTACCGCGACCGGCTCCCCGGCATCACCCACGTGGACGGCACCGCCCGCCTCCAGACGGTCGAGCCGGAGAACACGCCCTTCCTCCACGCCCTCCTCACCGCCTGGAACGAGCGCACAGGTTCGCCGGTCCTCATCAACACGTCCCTGAACGGCCCCGGCGACCCCCTGACGGAGACGCCGGAGCAGTCCATAGAGACCCTGCGGAACACCGGCATGCACGCCCTGGCGCTCCCGCCGTACCTCATCCGCAAGCGCGAGGAGCCGCCGATCCCGGGCGAGGACTGGAAGGCCCCGCCGCCCCCGGTGTGATCGTCCTCATCCGGGAAGGGCGCCCGCGGACATCGCGGGCGCCCTTCCGCCGCGCCCTTCCGCCGCGCCCTCGCGCCGCGCCCTCGCACCGCGCCCTCGCGCCGCGCCCTCGCACCGCGCCCTCGCACCGTGCCCTCGCGCCGTGTTCCCCGGGCCGGGGGCCTGCCGGGGGGTCTGCCCGTGAGCCCGTCGTGGGCGTCAGCGCGGCGGGTTCCCGCCGGAGAGGCGGGTCAGGACGTTCCTCGTCACCCGCGCGACGTGACGGTTGCCCAGCGCCCGGGGCCAGTCCGTGGTCGCGGCGTTGAAGACCGTGCCGCCCCGCTCGTAGACGCCCAGGGTGGCGGCGGCGTTCCCGAAGCCCCAGCCGCTCGCCTTCGCGTCGCCCACGGCGAGGATCGTGAACGTGCGCGGGGTACCGTCCTCGCAGGTGGGAACGGCGGGCGACCTCGTGCGGCGGAAGTCCGCGCCGTCGCACTCGTAGCCGACGACGTACTCCTCCTCGCCGAACACATCACCGTCGCGCAGCCCGGTGCCCTCGTAGACCCAGTGGCCGGCGTGCTGGACCCGGTAGCCGACGCGGACCGGATGCTCGTCCCGGTCGCGTTCGCCGCCGTTGCGGAAGCTCACGCCGGTCAGGTGGTTCTCCGGGCGGCCCTCCTCGTGCCAGAAGCCCACCCGCGAGTACGTCACGTCGTCGTGGAAGACCACGCGCCACCAGCAGGTGTTCCCGCCGAAGAACGCGATGTTGCCGCCGTCCCCGACGTACCCCTCGGCGGCGTCGCGCATGGCCTCGCTCCAGTACTCGTCGTGCCCCGCGCTCACCATCAGCCGGTACGGCCGGAGCAGGGCGCGGCCCTCGCGGTGCAGGTCCACGTCGGTGCAGAAGTCCGCCTCGTAGCCCTCGCGCTCCAGCCACGCGGCGAAGCGGCCGTCCCAGTGGACGTAGGTCTGGCGCGGCGTCGGGTCGAACGGGTCGAAGTTGTCCACGTCGTACGGCGTCCCGCCCGTGCCCCCGCCGGGGCGGTGGACGGACACGCCGGTCGGCAGCGCGGGGTCCTCCGGGTGGTTGTACAGGCACCACTGGCCCCGCCCCGCCCCGGCGTCGTACGGCTCGCCGTCCACCGTGTTGTAGGCGTGGTACGTCAGGAGCGGGAGCTTGTAGAGGATGGGCGCGGGGGCGCGGTCGGGCGCGGGCCGTACGACGAACAGCGCCCGGGCCGACCGGCCGTCCGCCGTCGAGCGGTCGGGGTCCGACCGGTCCCGGCCCCGGCCGTCACCCTCGACGAGGATCGCGACGTAGACGCCCGGGGGCCAGCCGGCGGGGACCTCGAAGGAGTGCTCGGGCCAGGGGGCCAGCGGCTCCCCCGCCAGGCTCGTCCCCGGCCTCCCCCAGTCGGCGTAGGGCGGGTGGTGCGGCGCGTCCCGCCCCGGCAGCCAGCCGGAGCCGCCGTGCCGCGTCAGCCCGTCGCCGCAGCGGTGGAACTCCACCCGGAACTCGGGCGCGTCCGTCGCCACCCGCAACGTCACCCGTCCCCCGGCGCGCGGGCTGGGCTGCTCGGCGTACCCCCGGATCACCTGGCCACCCCCGTCGCCCGCCCCCGCGAGCCCGCCGATCCCGTGATGACGTAGAAGACTTACCCAGGTCAGAAGGCCGTCATAACTCTCCGTCACCGATCGCTTCGGATAGGTCACCGTATCCTCCGGCCGCGGAGCCGGAACGACGCCGCGATCTCGCCCGCCCCTCTCCGGACCTCCCCCCACCGCACCCCGCCCCGGCGGCGCCCGCCCTCGGACCGGCCGGGCTCTCGTGATCCCGCCCTCCGGCCATCCCGCCCTCCGGCCCTCCCTCCCGGGGCCTCCCTCCCCGGGCCTCGCGCCAGCAGCGGACGGGACCGGATCACGAGATCAGGCGAGCGGGTCCGCCCGATGATCGTTGGTGTGCGCGGGCTGCGCCGGGCGCGCAGATAAGTGCAAGAGCGCGCGATGTTTTGTCCATTGTGTCCCGGTGGGCTCGTGGATCAATGTGGGGCCGAACCCTGTCTCCCCGAAGGGAAGTACATGCGCCGGCGTACCGCAGCCGCCGTGATCGGCGTTCTGGCACTCTCCGGTTCCCTGGCCGCCGCACCCGCGGCCACGGCCGAACCCGTCCCCGCGCCGCCTCCCACGGCGGCCACCGACCAGCCCGTCCCGGGCCCCGATCCCAGCACGACCGCCCCCGGCCCCTCGGCCGCCCCGGCGGAGACCCCCGGCCCGGCCGGCGAGCCGCCGGCCACCCCCACCGCCGGCCCCGCGCCCACCCCCACGCCGTCCCCCGCCGCGACCCCCTCGGCCGAGGGCCGGACGCTGCGGTCGGCCGAGCTCACCGTCACGGTGGCCGCCGACTTCCCCCGCGTCCTGCGCTACCGCGCGAACCAGGGCGGGGCCGAGCTGACCGGCAGCACCTCCCCCGTCACCGCTGTGACGCTGAACGGCCGCGCCTACCCGGTCAAGGCCGCCCTCACCGGCGGCGACGACACGACCGCCCGCTACCGGCTGGCCTTCGAGGGCCTTTCGGGGGTCGAGCTGGAGGCGAGCATCGGCCTGTCCGGCCGGGTGACGACGTTCCGGATCGACAAGGTGACCGACACCGAGGCGTTCCGCGTCGGCACGATCGACATCCCGGGCCACGACCTGGTGTCCGTCGGCGCCGACCAGGAGGGCGCGGCGACCGCGTTCACCCGCCTGGACCCCGACTCCACCCGCACCGCCGACGTGTTCGCCCAGGTCACCGCGCAGACGCCGGTCGAGGCGGCCCCAGTCGGCGCGACGTACGCCATCGTGAACACGAGCGGCCTCGCGGCGGCGGTGGAGTCGAACTCGACGTACGACAAGCCGTCCGGCGCGACCGGCCGGGACGCGGCCAGGTTCTGGCACCAGGCCCGCAAGGACCCGTCGGGGACCGTCCGGGTGGGCGTGTGGAGCGGCCAGTGGACCCACCGCGGCGAGGGCTCCCCCGTCATCGAGGAAGCGCCCTGGGCCAAGGTCGTGGTGACCCCGGACGCGAACGCCGACCGGAAGGTGGACTGGCAGGACGGCGCGATCGCCTTCCGCGAGATCGGGGTCAAGGCCCTCGGCTCGGAGCTGACGAAGAGCCGCCCGGTCATCCACATCCCGTTCAACTTCGCCAGCCAGGCCACGCACCCGTTCCTGCGCACCCTGGACGACGTGAAGCGCGTCGCGCTGGCCACCGACGGCCTCGGGCAGCTCGCCCTGCTCAAGGGGTACGCCTCGGAGGGCCACGACTCGGCGCACCCGGACTACGGCGGCAACTACAACAAGCGCGCCGGCGGCCTGGACGACCTGAACACGCTGCTGCGCGAGGGCAAGGAGTGGAACGCCACGTTCGGCGTGCACGTCAACGCGACCGAGGCGTACCCGGTGGCCAAGACGTTCCACGACAAGCTGGTCGACCCCGCCGCCAAGGGCTGGAACTGGCTCGACCAGTCGTACTACATCGACCAGCGCCGCGACCTGAACAGCGGTGAGCTGGCCCGGCGGTTCAAGCGACTGCGCGACGAGACGGACCGCAACCTGGCCGCGCTCTACGTGGACGTCTACTACTCGCACGGCTGGATCGCCGACCGGACCCTGGCCGAGCTGCGCAAGCTGGGCTTCCAGGTGACGACCGAGTGGTCGGACAAGCTGGAGCGCTCCTCGCTGTGGTCCCACTGGGCCAACGACATGAGCTACGGCGGCGCCACCAACAAGGGGCTGAACTCCCAGATCATCCGGTTCATCCGCAACCACGAGAAGGACGTCTGGAACGCCCACCCGGTCCTGGGCAACGCCCGGATCGAGGAGTTCGAGGGCTGGACCGGCGAGGTGGACTTCACCGCGTTCACCCGGAACGTCTGGGAGCACAACCTCCCGGCGAAGTACCTCCAGCACCACCCGATCATGAAGTGGACCGACGACGAGATCGTCTTCGCGGACGGCGTCCGCGGCACCGCCAGGAACGGCAAGCGCGAGGTGTGGGCCGGCGACGCCAAGGTCATCGACGGCGGCAGCTACCTGATCCCGTGGGACGGCGGCAAGTTCTACCACTTCAACCCCGGCGGCGGCGCGACCACCTGGTCCGCCTCCGGCCCCATGGACGTCTTCAGGCTCACCGACCAGGGCCGCGTCCGGGTCGCCACCGTGACCCCGGCCGACGGGAAGATCACGCTCCAGGCCGAGGCCGGCGTGCCGTACGTGCTCTACCCGGCCGGCAAGGCCCCCAAGCAGGACAAGCCCGGCTGGGGTCAGGGCACCGGCGTCCACGACCCCGGCTTCAACGGCGACGCGCTGGACAAGTGGAGCACCGAGGGCGACGTCCGCGTCGAGGTCAACGACAAGGGCCACCGGGTCGCCCTCCTCGGCGGCGGCGGCGAGGCCGTCCTGGAGCAGCGGATCAAGGGCCTGACGCCGGGCGCGAGCTACGTCGCCTCGGCGCACATCGAGGTCGAGCCCGGCAAGACCCGGCGCACCGCGATCGAGGTCGGCGGCGCGCCGAAGCTCAAGGCCGAGAACGTCGTCGAGCGGTCCACGGCGAAGAACTTCATCAACGCCGACGAGAAGCGCGGCACGTACTTCCAGCGCGTGAAGGTCGCGTTCACCTCGCCCCGGGACGCCGTCACCCTGCGCGTCCGCGCCGGCGAGGGCGACGCGGCGGTGCGCGTGGACGACGTCCGGCTCGTGCGGAACCCCGCCCCCCGGGACGTCGAGGACTTCGAGCACGTGGACCAGGGCTGGGGACCGTTCGTCAAGGGCGACAACGGCCCGCCGTCCGACCCCCGCACCCACATCGCGCAGAAGCACGCGCCGTACACCCAGGCGGGCTGGAACGGCAAGACCGTGGACGACGTGATCTCCGGCGAGGAGTCGCTGAAGGTCCACGAGGAGCGGCAGGGCATCGTGTACCGGACCGTGCCGCACACCGTGCGCTTCCGGCCCGGCCACGCCTACGAGGTGTCGTTCAGCTACCAGAACGCGCTGGCCGGGACGTACTCCTGGGTCACCGCCTACGACAAGAACGGCCAGAGCGTGGAGATCCGGCGAACCCCGATCCCCGAGCGGCGCGCGACGACGCGGTTCACCGAGCGGGTGGTCGCCGGGTGCGGCGACGTGTGGGTCGGCCTGCGCTCGCTCCAGGCCCAGAAGGCCGGGGCGGACTTCATCCTCGACGACTTCGCGGTCAAGGACCTCGGGCCGTCGGGCGAGCAGCTCGCCTGCGCCTCGCTGGACGTCAGGGCGGGCGAGACCGTGGAGCCGGGCGCGGCCAACGAGGTGACCACCACGTTCACCAACGCCGAGGACGTGGCGGCGCAGGACGTCGAGGTCCGGCTCGCCGTGCCGGAGGGCTGGACGGTCACGGGCGACGGATCGGCCGTCACGGTCGAGCCGGGCGCGCGGCGCGCGGTCACCTGGAAGGTCACGCCGCCGATCGACGCGCCGTACCGGTCGTACCCGCTCAAGGCCACGGTGTCGTACCGGGTCGGCGGGGCGGCCAGGACGCTGGCCGCCGAGACGTCCGTGCGGACGCTGCCCCCGCCGCCCGCGAAGGACACGTGGGTGAGCGACATCGACTGGGTGTCGTCGTCGAACGGCTGGGGGCCGGTCGAGCGGGACATGTCGAACGGCCCGCAGGGCCAGGGCGACGGCACGCCGCTCACGATCGGCGGCAAGGTCTTCGCCAAGGGCCTGGGCATGCACGCCCCCGGCTCGGTGCGGTACTTCCTCGGCGGGCGCTGCACCGCGCTCACGGCCTCCGTCGGCGTGGACGACTCGCAGGGGACGCGCGGCACCGTGCAGTTCTCGGTCGTGGCCGACGGCAGGACCGTGGCGCAGAGCCCGGTGCTGAAGAACACCGACCCGGCGTGGGACCTGCGCGCCGACGTCAGCGGGGCCCGGCACGTCGAGCTGCGGGTCGCGGACGGCGGCGACGGCAACGGCAACGACCACGCCTCCTGGGGCGACGCCCGGCTGACCTGCGGCTGAGCCGCGGCCGGCCCGCGGCTGGAGCACGGCCGATCCGCGGCCGGCGGCCGTACGGCGGGCGCGTGGCGGCCCGGGACCCCGATCGGGTCCCGGGCCGTCCCGTTTCCTCCGGCGAGCCCGGCACCCCGGCCGGGGTCAGCAGGACACCGGATCAGCAGGACACCAGGCCAGCAGGACGCCACGTCAGCAGGACACCAGGTCAGCAGGACGCCACGTCAGCAGGACGCGGGGTCAGGAGGACGTCGCGCACCGGCCGCGGTCGGCCCGGCGGGGGCCCTCGGCGCCCGGGCGGATGTCGAAGTCGAAGATCGAGGTGGGCAGGTAGAGGGAGCAGCAGGCGTTGGGGATGTCCACGACGCCGCTGATCCGGCCCTCGATGGGGGCCGCGCCGAGCAGGAGGTACGCCTGCTCGGGGCTGTAGCCGAACGTCGTCAGGTAGGCGATCGCGTTCAGGCAGGCGTTGCGGTACGCCAGGGTGGCGTCGTTGTAGTGGTTGGTGTCCGTGTCGTGGTCCACCGAGATGCCGATGAACGAGACGAACTCGGTGTGCCTCGGCTCGACGTCGCCCGGCATGAAGACGGGGTTCGTGGTCACGCCGTACTTCTCCATGCCGCCCTTGATCAGGTCGACGTGGAAGTCGATGAACCCGCCCATCTCGATCGCGCCGCAGAAGGTGATCTCCCCGTCGCCCTGGCTGAAGTGCAGGTCGCCGCCGGACAGGAGCGCGCCGGGCACGTGCACGGGGTAGAAGACGCGGGAGCCGCGGCTGAAGTTCTTGATGTCGTGGTTGCCGCCGTTCTCGCGGGCCGGGACCGTGCGGGCGCCCTCGCGCGCCACGGCCGCCAGCGCGTCCCCGGTCAGCGTCCCGGCGAGGGTGTTCTCCTCCAGCGGGGGCAGGGCCAGCGGCGGCACCCGGTCCGGGTCCGTGGCGATCAGGGCGCGCTCGCGGGCGTTCCACCGGGCCAGCAGGTCCGCCGACGGCGCGGTGCCGAACAGGCCCGGGTGGGTGATCCCGGTGAACCGCACGCCGGGCAGGTGCCGGGAGGTCGCCTGCTGGCCGTGGAAGTCCCAGACGGCCTTGTACGCGTCCGGGAACCGGTCGGTGAGGAACCCGCCCCCGTTGGTCCGCGCGAAGATCCCGGTGTAGCCCCAGCCCTGACCCGGGACCGGGCCGGTCTCCTGGGGCACCGGGCCCAGGTCGAGGATGTCCACGACGAGCAGGTCCCCCGGCTCCGCGCCCTCGACCGCGATCGGCCCGCTCAGCATGTGGCACCGGCTCAGGTCCACGTCCCGCACGTCGTTCGCCGAGTCGTCGTTCCCGATCTGCCCGTCGGTCCACTCCCGGCACTCCACGCGGAACTCCTGGCCGGGCCGTACGACGGCCGCGGGCGGGATGTCGGGGTGCCACCGGTTGTGGCCGGGGACGGCCTGGTCCGCCATCGACCGGGCCTGGTCGACGCTGAAGACGACTTCGGGCATGGATGCCTCCGCGAGGGGATCGGCGGGATGGTCTCGGAGCGCCGGGCGGCGGGCACGGCGGGCCGCCGCCGGAGGGGTCAGGGCCGGGGCAGCCGGGCGTGGCGGGGGTCGGCCGGCGGTGCGGGCGGCCGGGCCGCGGGCGCGCGGGTGACGACCTCCGGCTCGTGCGCGCTCTTCTCCTGCGCCGCCAGCGCCCGCGCGAGCGCCCGGGGGGTGCGCGCGAACGACGGGCCGGTGAAGACGCGCCGCGCCGGGCCGCCGCACTCCGGGCAGTCCTCCTCGGCCGCGGCCTCCCCCATGGGTCGCGTCACGTCGAAGGGGCCGCAGTCGCCGCACCGGTACGCGTACGCCACCATGGCCGCCTCCTTCTCCTCCAGAGAAGAACCTTCAGAGATTCCTGTCAATCGCCGGCTGAGGCGCGGCTCGTCGCGCGCGGGTCCCGGCGGGGCGGACCGGTCCCGGCCGCGTGGCCCTAGTACGGCCGGGCGGCCTCGCGGCCGATGGAGATCAGGACGCCGACCGCGGCCATCGAGGCGACCACCGCGCTCCCGCCGTACGAGACGAACGGGAGCGGGACGCCGACGACCGGGACCACGCCCAGCACCATCCCGACGTTGACGAAGGTCTGCACCGCGAGCCAGCACACGATGCCCGCCGCCGCGATCGTGCCGTACGGCGAGGCGGCGTGCGCCGCGATGCGCAGGCCGCGCCAGATCACCGCCCACAGCAGGATCAGGATCAGCGCGGACCCGGCGAACCCCAGCTCCTCCCCCGCGACCGTGAACACGAAGTCGGTGTGCTGCTCGGGCACGAACCGGCCGCCGGTCTGGTCGCCGTGGAACAGCCCGCGCCCGAGCAGCCCGCCCGAGCCCACCGTGACCAGGGCCCGCGCCGCGTTGTAGCCCGCGCCGCGCGGGTCCGCCCCGGGGTCGGCGAACGCCAGCAGCCGGTCCACCTGATGCGGCTGGAGCAGGTCCAGCCACCACGCCAGCGCGCCCGCCGCGACCCCCGCTCCGGCGAGCAGGGCCAGCCAGCCCAGCCGTACCCGGGCCACGACCAGCACGCCGAGCACGGTCACCGCGAGGATCATGCCGGTGCCGAGGTCGGGCTGGAGCATCACGAGCCCGAACGGCACGGCGGCCAGCAGCAGCGCCAGCCCGAACCGGGCCGCGGGGGGCCGCCGCTCCCCGTGGTCGCCGAACAGCGAGGCCAGCCCCAGCACCACCGTGACCTTGACGATCTCCGAGGGCTGGAACTGGAACCCGCCCACGCCCAGCCACGAACGCGAGCCATTCACGGTCATCCCGAGCGGCGTGAGCACGGCGGCCAGCCCCAGGCAGCCCAGCAGGTACGCCGGGGGCGTCCACGCCCGCAGCGTCCCGCGCCCGGCGAACGCGATCACCAGCAGCAGCGCGAGCCCGAGCGCGACGTTGACGATCTGCCGTTTGAGGTACGCCTGCGGGTCCTCCCCGGCCGCGATCAGCCGGGGACGGGTGGACGACCAGACCAGCAGCACGCCGAGCCCGGCCAGCGCGGACACGGCGGCGAGCAGCCACCAGTCGGTGCCGCGCAGCGCCGAGTGCCGCACCCAGCGCACCCGCGACAGGTCGCCCTCGCCGAGGGCGCGGCGCAGGTGCGGCGACCGCTCCCCGAACCTCATTCGGAGTCCCCCTCGGGCGCGGCCTTCCCCGGCCCGGCCCCCTTCACGGCGGTCTCGCCGCGCGCGGCCCGCGCCTCGCCCCGCGCGGCCGGGGCCTCGGCCCCGGCGGCGTCCAGGCGGGGCAGGTCATCGGCGGGCACGCCGCCCGGCAGCGCCGCCTCGCGCCCGCCCAGGCCGTAGATCCCCTCCCAGATCTCGCGGACGGCGGGCGCCGCGGCGTCGGCCCCGGTCCCGCCGTTGCCGATCACCACGACCGTGACCAGGCGGGGCCTGCCCGCCGGGGCGTAGGAGGCGAACCACGAGGTGTCCCTGGCCCCGAACGACTCGGCCGTCCCCGTCTTCCCGGCCACCGCCACCCTCTCCCAGGGGAATCCGGCGAACGCGGCGGCGGCCGTGCCGGACCTGGGTACCTCGGCGAGCGCGTCGCGGATGTACTTCAGCGTCTTCTTCCCCACGGGCAGGCGGCCCTCGGCGGGCGGGGTGATCTCGCGCAGGACCCGCCCGTCGGCGGCGACCACCGCCCTGGCGACGCGCGGGCCGAACAGCGTGCCGCCGTTGGCCAGGGCCGCGTAGGCGCGGGCGAGCTGGAGCGGCGTGACGAGCACGTCGCCCTGGCCGATCGAGAAGTTGGCGGCGTCCCCGGCGGTCCACAGGTACCCGTGGGTGCAGCTCTCGGCGGCCACGGCCGTCAGGTACCTCGCCCGCGCCGGGTCCCTGCGCGCCAGCTCCGGGTGCCCGCGCCGCGCCTCCGCGCACGCCGCCTCGCGCGTGCTCTCCCAGTACGCCCGCTTCCAGGCCCGGTCGGGGACGCGCCCGGCGGCCTCGCCCGGCAGGTCCACGCCGGTCCGCCGGCCGAAGCCGAACGCGCGGGCGGTCTTCTGCATCGGGTCGGCGGGATTCTTCGCCTTCTGGTCCTTCCGCCACATCTCGTGCGCGAACCTGTAGTAGATCGTGTCGCAGGAGACCACGAGGGCGCGGCGCAGGTCCATCGTCCCGTGCCCGATCCCGCCGAAGTTCCGGAACGACCGGTCGCCCACCCGGTAGGACCCCGAGCAGTCGTAGCCGCCGCGCGGGTCCTTGCCCGCCTTCACGGCCGCGACCGTGGACGTGATCTTCCAGGTGGAGGCGGGGGGCCACTGCCCCTGGATCGCCCGCGGCACCAGCGGCCGGTCCCCCGAGGTCAGGCGCCTGTAGTCCGCCGGGGAGATCCCGCCGGTCCACACCCGCGGGTCGTACGACGGGTACCCGGCCATCGCCACGACCCGCCCCGTCCTCGCGTCGAGCACGACCGCCGCGCCCGTGGACGCGCCGGGCGCCCGCCGTACGGCCTTGGCCAGGGCCTTCTCCACGACCTCCTGGACCTTGGCGTCGATGCTGGTCACCAGGGTGGCGCCGGCCCTCGGGGGCTGCTCGCGCGCGACGCGCAGCACCTGCCCGGCGCTGTCCACGACCACCTCGCGGCGGCCCGGCGTGCCCCGCAGGTCCGCGTCGTAGGTCGCCTCCAGCCCGTCGCGGCCGACCAGGCGCGTGCCGCTCGGGTCCCCGCCGCCCGACACGTCGTCGGGCGCGAGGTAACCGAGCACGTGCGCGGCCAGGGGCCCGCCGGGATACTCCCGCACCGGCCGCGCCTCGGCCGTCACGCCGGGGAAGACCTCGGGCCGCTCCACGATCTGCAGCGCGACCCGCTCCTCCACGCCGTCCGCGACCGGGACCGGCTGGTACGGCGAGCCCGGCCAGCACGGCCTCCCCACCGTCGGCGAGCACAGCCGCGCCCGCCCGGCGATCTCGCCGTACGGCCTGCCGAGCGCCGACGCGAGGCGGCGCAGCACGTCGCGGCCCCGGCCGGGCAGGCGGCCGAGCTGGATCAGGTCCACCGACACGACCATGGCCGTGCGGTTGCGGACGAGCGGGCGGCCCCGGTCATCGACGATGCGGCCGCGCACCGCCGGCACGGTGATCTGGCGCACGTGATCCTCGACGGCGGCGCGGGCGTAGCGGCCCCCGTCCAGAACCTGCACCTGCCACAGGCGGCCGAACAAGACGAGAAAGAGCGAGGCCACGAGCAGATGCACCACGAACAGGCGAGAGCGGGAGGGACGTCGCATCGGTCATCCTCGTTGCCGTACGGCCGGCGAGCGCGAGCCACACCGGCACGATCATGGCCAGGGTGTACGCCACGGCCGGCGGCGCGGTGTGCGCCAGCGCGGACCAGGTGATCCGGGGGTCGCCGAGGAGCGCGTCCAGGCCGGGCAGCGCGAGCGTCCCGGCGAGCGCCCCCGCGGCCGCGACCGCCGGCCGGGGCGGGCGGCGTACGGCGCCGCAGGCGTATCCCAGCACGCACAGCACGAGCGCCGTGCGGCCGGCGACGTGGTCGGAGGGCGGGGACAGGTCCAGGGCGAGCCCGCCGCAGAACCCGGCGACCGTGCCCGTGAGCGGGCCGTGGACGGCCCCGGCGACGACCGCCACGGCGAGCACGAGGTCGGGCCCGGCGCCTCCCGGCCAGGGCAGCCGGTCGGCCACGGCGGCCTGGAGCAGCGGCGCGAGCAGCACGGCGAGCGCGAGCCTAATCGCCATCGCGCGCCTCCCCGGTGACGACCGCGACCGTGTCCAGCGCCGTGAACCTGGCGAACGGCCGCACCAGGGCGGTCCGGGTGAGCTGGTCGCCCGGCGGATCGACCCGCTCGACGATCCCGACGGGGATGCCCGGCGGATAGGGGCGGGTCCCCGCCGACCCGAACGTCTCCAGCCGCTGCCCGGCCTCCAGCCTCGCGTCGGCGTCGAGCAGGCGCAGCCGCAGCGGCCCGCCGCCGCGCAGCCCGGTGCCGGTGACCACGCCGATCTCCCCGAGCCCGGACACCCGCACGCCGGTGCTCGCGCCGGGGTCGGCGGCCAGCAGCACGGTGGCCGAGCCCGCCCCCGCCGCCACGACCCGGCCGACGAGCCCGTCGCCGCTGATCACGGCCATGTCGGGGCGGACGCCGTCCGCGCTCCCCGCGTCGATGGTGATGGTGTGCCCGTAGCCCTGGTGCCTGCCCGCGGCGACCACGCCGGCCATGACCAGGGCGCGGCGGGGCGCGGCGGCGGCGATCCTCTCCCGCTGGGCGAGGCGTTCGCGGGCCGCGCGCTCACTCCACAGCTCGGCCGCGAGACGAGCCCTGTCGCGCTCCAGCTCGCGCACGCGTTCCCGGGCCTCCCCCGCCCCGGAGGCGTCCGCAAGCGGGCGTGCCGCCGCGGCGAGCAGTTCCTGCGCCGGCCCGGCCACCGTCGCCCCCGCGGCCCGCAGGGCCGAGGCGTCCCCCCGCACGTCCAGCGTGATCAGGGCGGTGGACAGGGCCATCAGCACGCCGAGGACGAGCCGGGCACGATGCGCGCGATGCAATCTCCCCTCCCTTCACGACCGGCGGCCCGGACGCCGCGCCTCACGCGCGCGCGGCATCGCGGATGCCGTGCTCCTCCCGGGGACCGGCCGGTCCGCCGGATGCGCGGCGGCCAGGTGGCGGGCCGCCGTACGGGCTCAGGGGGTCAGTGCCGGGGTTCGGGCACCAGGACGCCCTGGAGCTGGTCGAACTCCTCCACGCAGCGGCCCCCGCCGAGGACCACCGAGTGGAGCGGATTCTCGACGACGCGGATCGGCATGCCGGTCACCTCGGCCAGCCGCCGGTCCAGGCCGCGCATGAGGGCGCCGCCCCCGGTCAGCGCGATGCCGCTCTCGATCAGGTCGCCGGACAGCTCCGGCGGGCACTGGTCCAGGGTCGTCTGCACCGCGTCGATGATCGCGTTGATCGGCTCCTGGATCGCCTCGCGGATCTCCCCGGCGGTGATCCGCACGGTCTGGGGCAGGCCGCTCACGAGGTCGCGGCCCCGGATCTCGGTCTCGGGCTCGTCCTCGGACGGCCAGGCCGAGCCGATCGCCATCTTGATCTCCTCGGCCGTGCGCTCCCCCAGCAGCAGCCCGTGCTCCTTCTTGACGTGCGCGATGATCGCCTCGTCGATCTCGTCGCCGCCGATGCGCACCGACCGCGCCGTCACGATGCCGCCGAGCGCGACCACGGCCACCTCGGTCGTGCCGCCCCCGATGTCCACGACCATGCTGCCGACCGGCTCGTTGACCGGCAGGCCGGCCCCGATCGCCGCGGCCATCGGCTCCTCGATGATGTAGACCTGGCGCGCGCCCGCGTGGTAGCCCGCCTCCTTCACGGCGCGCTGCTCGACCCCGGTCGTGCCGCTGGGCACCGCGACCACGACCCGGGGCTGGGCGAGCAGCCGCTGCCGGTGCACCTTCTGTATGAAGTAGCGGAGCATGCGCTCGGCCACCTCCAGCTCGGTGATCACCCCGTCGGCGAGCGGACGGATGGCCACGATGTGCCCGGGAGTGCGCCCTATCATCCGTTTGGCCTCGCTGCCCACCGCGACGATCTTCTCCGTGCGGGTGTTCACCGCCACGACCGAGGGCTCGTCGAGCACGATGCCCCGGTCGCGGACGTAGACGAGCGTGTTGGCCGTGCCGAGGTCGACCGCCATGTCACGGCCGAGGAAACCGAGGGAAAACCGCATGACGACACACAGCTTTCGGGACGATTCAACGAGGCCGGGAAGGCGCGCTCCGCACCCGGAGGAGCACGCCGGGTTGCTCTGAATCAATTCTATATCGGGCAAAGAACATGTAAGAGTAATCAAATTCCGCGTGTTGCCCCCGCTTCCCCTGAGCGCTCCCTGACCGCCGCGGGTACGGATGACCAGGCGCGCCGCGCGAGCCGGCCGCGCTCAGGGGATCGACGAGGGGGCCAGCGATGACCGAGACCGGACCCATGCCGGGCGACCTGGGCAGGCGTGTCGCGCACCGGCGCGAGGAACTGGGCCTGAGCCGCCAGGAGGTCGCCCGCCGCGCCGACATGGACCCCGGCTACCTGGAGTACCTGGAGGAACGCGCCGCCAACCCGCGCCCGGGCGCCCTCCTGCGCCTCGCCGACGCCCTCGGCACCTCCCCCGAGGCGCTCCTCGGCGGCACCGTCGAACGCCCGCCGGGCGGCTCCGGCCGCGCCCTCAAGCCCGAGCTCGAACACCTGGACCCGGAGGAGTGCCTGCGCCTGATCGCCCCCGGCGGCGTGGGCCGGGTCGCCTTCGACGCCCTCAACGGCCCGACCATCCTCCCGGTCAACTACCGCCTGCATGAGGGCGCCGTCGTCTTCCGCACCCGCTACGGCGGCCTCCTCGACGAGGAGCTGCACTCGGGCATCAAGGGCGCCGAGATCACGGTCGCCTTCGAGGTGGACCGCCTCGACGAGGCCATGCACGCCGGCTGGAGCGTCCTCATCCAGGGCCCCGCCCACCTGGCGGAGCGGGAGGAACTGGCCGACCTCGAATCGGCCCACGTGGAACCCTGGCCCGGCGGCGACCGCGGCCTCTACATCCGCGTCTCACCCACCCACATAACCGGCCGCCGCATCCACCCCGCCTGACCCCGGCCGCGCTCACGCCGTACGGCGGGCGCGGCCCGGGACGGGGCCGGCAGGGGCGGACAGGGGCGGACAGGGGGAAGGGGCGGCGCGGGGCCGCCCCTTCCCGTGGTGCCGGCGGGCCGACTCCGGTGGGTCAGCGGGCCGCGTGGTCGTGCTCCGCGGGGGCCGCCGCCGTCTTGGCGGTGGCGGCGGGGCGGGGCGGGATGGCGCGCAGGTTCAGCGCGAATCGGGCCGTGGAGTCGGCGATGGCGTCGCTGTCGACGTCCAGGGCGGTGAGGTTGACGTTGGCCATCGTGTCGCAGGCCTGGTGGTAGCAGACGTCGTAGGCGACGCCGGCCTGGCCGCCGAACAGCGCGGCCTCGGCGGGCGTCTTGATGCCCTCGGCGCCGGTGAAGATGCCGCCGGCCGGGATGCCGACCGCGATGAAGGGGCCGTAGTCGCTGCGGCCGTCGAAGTCGGTGCCGACCGTGGGCAGGTTCCGGCTCTTGTAGAAGCGTTCGAGCTGCTGCTCGATCTCGGCGGAGCCGGGCGGGCCGGCCGGGGAGCCGACGCCGTCGGAGTTGTCGCCGTCGTACAGCTTGTAGGCGTAGTTGGGCGAGGCGACCATGTCGAAGTTGAGGTAGACCCGGATGCGGGCGCGGTCGGCCGCGGAGAGCTTGTCGACGTACTGGTCGGAGCCGAGCAGCCCGATCTCCTCGGCGGCCCAGAACGCGAAGCGGACCTTGTTCTTGACCGGGAGGCGGCCGAGCTGGATCGCGGTCTCCAGGATCGCGGCGCTGCCCGAGGCGTTGTCGTTGATGCCGGGGCCTGCCGGGACGCTGTCCAGGTGCGCGCCGACCATGACGACGTTGCGCGGGTCGCCGGCGCGGGTCTCGGCGATCACGTTGTGGTTGACGCCGAGGACCAGGTCGCTGTCCACCTTCAGGCGGACGGTCGCGCCGGGCGTGCTCGCCAGCTCGTTGCCCACGGCGAAGTCGGCGAACACCATCGGGATCCCGGCCCGCCACTCGCCGATGTCCAGCGGGTACGCGTCGGTGCGGCCCGGCTGGCCCTCGTTGAAGACGATGACGCCGGAGGCCCCGGCCCGGCCCGCGTTACGGATCTTGGTGGCGAAGCCGCAGGTCCCGCGCTGGATCAGCGCGATACGGCCGGCCACGAACCCGGCGAAGTCCGACGCCTCGCAGCCGCTGGTGGAGGTCGGCGTGGGCGTGGGCGGCAGCACCAGGTCCACGGCCTGGACCTGGGCCGTCACGTCTCCGGGCGGGGAGGGCCTGAAGGTGAGGAAGTCCTCGTTCGGGACGTACGTCTTGGGCGTGGGGGCGGTGACGCTCAGGACCGGCGGGCTCTTCTCGCTCCAGCCCTCCACGAAGTTGATCGGCTGCAGGGTGACCTTGTAGCCCGCCTTCCGCAGCTTGCCGGCGACGTAGTCGCGGGACGCGTCGTAGCCGGGGGTCCCGGCCGCGCGGTTGCCCCCGTTGGCGGTGGCGATGGCCTGGAAGGCTTCCAGGTGCTTCTTGACGTTCTCGCCCTTGACCTTCTTCACCAGGAGCCGGGCGAAGAGGTCGTCGGCGGGCCCGGCGTCGGCGGGTACGGCCAGGGCGATCGGCAGGACGAGGGCCGCGGCGAGGGTGACGCCTCGCGCCCACGCCCGCCGGATGGAGACACGCATGGTTCCTCCAGCGGGACCAAAGGTGACAAGATCCCCCGTAGTACGCGCCCTTGAAGGTAACCCTAAAAATCCCCCTCGCCTAGAGCCTCCCGCCCGGTCCGCTTCGCCCCCTTTCCCCCGGCCCAACCGGCGGCTCCCGCCCCGCCGCCGCCGCACCCGCCCCGGGCCCGGCGAGAGCCGTACGGCGGGGCGCGGGGCGGGTACGGCGCCGCGGGGGACGCCGCGCGAGCCGTACGGCGCGGGCGGCGGCGGGGCGCGGCCCGGCGGGCGGGAGGGAGGGGCGGGGCGGATTGTCGGTGGGGGTCGCTACCGTGGCCGCATGAGATTCGGCGTGCTCGGGCCACTGGCCGTGTGGACGGAGGAGGGCGAGGACGTCCGGGTGCCCGAGGTCAAGGTGCGCGCGGTGCTGGCGATGCTGCTCGCGAACGCCGGCTCGGTCGTGCCGGCCGACCGGCTGATCGAGGACCTGTGGGACGGCGACCCGCCCGCGCGGGCGCTGGGCACGCTGCGCGGCAAGATCTCACAACTGCGGCGGGTGCTGGAGGAGGCCGAGCCGGGCGGGCGCGAGCTGGTCGTCCACCGCGCGCCCGGATACGCCCTGGTAGGCGCGGGCACCGACGTGGCGCGGTTCGAGGAGCTGCTCGACCTCGCGCGGCGGGCTCCGGGCGCGCGGGAGCGGGCGGCCGTGCTCGCCGAGGCGCTCGGGCTGTGGCGGGGCCCGGCGTTCGCCGAGTTCGCCGACGAGGGCTTCGCGCGGGCGGTGACGACACGGCTGGAGGAGCGGCGGCTGACCGCGCTGGAGGATCTCGCGGAGGCGCGGCTGGAGCTGGGCGAGCACGCCCTCGTCGCGTCCGAGCTGGCCGGGCCCGTCGCCGAGCATCCGCTGCGCGAGCGGCTGCGCGCCGCCCACCTGCGGGCGCTGCGCGGGTCGGGCCGCCGGGGCGAGGCGCTGAGCGCCTACGCCGAGGTCCGCGAGCGGCTGCGCGAGGAGCTGGGGGTGGACCCGGGGCCGGAGCTGACCGCCGTCCACCGGGACCTGCTCGCCGAGGAGCCCGCGCCGCCCGCCCGCACCAACCTGCCCGTCCCGCTGACCCGGCTGATCGGGCGCGAGGAGGCGGTGGCCGAGGTGCGCGCGCTGCTCGGCGCCCACCGGCTCGTCACGCTCACCGGCCCGGGCGGGGTCGGCAAGACGCGGCTCGCCCGCGAGACGGCCGCCGGGCTGCGCGAGCCGTACCCCGACGGGGTGTGGCTGGTGGAGCTGGGCGCGGTCGAGTGGCCGTGCGAGGACAGCGTCTCCGACATGGTGACGAGCACGCTGGGACTGCGCGGGGAGACGGGCGCGACCCTGGCCGACATGCTGCGCCCCCGGCGCACGCTGCTCGTGCTGGACAACTGCGAGCACCTGGTGGAGCCGGTCGCGCGGCTGGCCGGATCGCTGCTGCAGGCCGCGCCGGGGCTCACCATCCTGGCGACCAGCCAGGAGCCGCTGAACGTGCCGGGCGAGGTCTCCTGGGCGGTGCCCCCGCTGGAGCTGCCCCCGGAGGGCGCCGGCCTCGCCGAGTCGCGGCGGGCGAGCGCGGTGCGGCTGTTCACCGAGCGGGCGGCGGCGGTGTCGCGCGGGTTCGCGCTCGGCCCGGACAACGCCGAGGCGATCGCCGCCATCTGCCGGCGGCTGGACGGGCTGCCGCTGGCGCTGGAGCTGGCCGCGACCCGGATGCGCGCGCTGACCCCGCGGCAGCTCGCGGCGCGGCTGGACGACCGGTTCGCGCTGCTGGCCGGGGGCACGCGGGGCGCGCCGGCCCGGCAGCAGACGCTGCGCGCGATGATCGACTGGAGCTGGGAGCTGTGCTCCGAGGAGGAGCGCGTCGTCCTGCGCCGCCTGGCCGTGCACGCCGACGGCTGCACGCTGGAGGCCGCCGAGGCGGTGTGCGCGGGCGGCGGCGTGGCCCCCGGCCAGGTGCTGGACCTGCTCGCGCGGCTGGTGGACCGATCGCTGGTGCTGCGCTCGGACGGCGGTGACGGCGCGGAGGGCCCGCGATACCGGCTGCTGGAGTCGGTGGCGGCCTACTGCGACGAACGGCTGGCCGAGGCCGGCGAGCTGGACCGGGTGCGCCTGCGCCACCTGGACTACTACGCGGACCTGGCCTCGCGGGCGCGGCTGCGCGGGCCGGAGCAGCGGCGCTGGCTGCGGCTGCTGGACGCCGAGAGCGCCAACGCGCGCGCCGCCGTCGAGGGCGCCGCCGGACTGCGCGCGGCGGGGCCGGCCCTGCGGCTGGTGAACGGCCTGGCGTGGTACTGGATGCTGCGCGGGCGGCTCGACGAGGGCTGCCGCCTGCTGGACCTGGCGCTGGGCATCCCAGGCGACGCGCCCGCGGCCGACCGGGCGGAGGCGGCGGCGTGGCGCGCCGGGCTGGGCCTGCTGGCCGGCGAGGGGCACGGCGACCCGGTGGCACGGGCCCGGGAGGCGCTGGCGATGTTCGACGGGGTGGAGGACCCGGCGCGGCGGGCGCACGCCGAGTGGTTCCTGGCGTTCGCGCAGTACGGCCTGGACGACCTGGCCGCCGTCGAGGCGCTGGCGGCCCGCGCGCTCGCGACCTTCCGCGCGCTCGGCGACGCCTGGGGCGAGGCGGCCGCGCTCACCACCGTCATGATCCACGCGATGATGCGCAGCGACTTCGCCTCGGCCGAGCGCGACGGCGAGCGCGCGGCCGCGCTGTTCGCCGACCTGGGCGACCGGTGGGGCAGGCTGCGGGCGCTGGAGCCGCTGGCCATGCTGGCGCAGGTCCGGGGCGACTACCCGCGCGCCCGCGCCCTGCACGCCGAGGGCCTGTCGATCGCCGAGGACCTCGGGCTGTGGCTGGAGGTGTCGCGGGAGCTGACCGGCCTCGGCCGCATCGCCATGCTGACCGGCGACTACGCCGAGGCCGAGGAGCTCCACGAGCGCGGCAGGCGGGTGGCCGTGGAGCAGTCCCACCTGCCCACCCAAGAGTTCGCCGAGCTCGGCCTGGCGATGCTGGCCCGCCGGCAGGGCCGCCTGGACGAGGCCGAGCGCTACCTGCGCCGCTGGCTCGACTGGCTCCGCCGGATCAAGGGGAGCCCCGGCATGGCGCTGTTCCTCGCCGAGCTCGGCTTCGTCGCGCAGCTCCGCGGCGACTCCGCCCGCGCCCTCACGCTCCACCTGGAGGGATACACCGCGGCCCGCCGCACCGGCGACCCCCGCGCCATCGCCCTGGCGCTGGAGGGCCTGGCCGGGGCGACGGCGCTCCTGGGCGACGACGCCCGCGCGGCCGCGCTGCTCGGCGCCGCCGCGGCGGCCCGCGCCTCCGTGCTCGCGCCCCTGCCCTCCGGCGAGCGCGGCGACGTCGACCGCATCACGGCGGGCCTGCTGACCCGCATGACGGAGGAGGAGTTCGCGGCGGCCCACCGGCGCGGCGGCCGGACCCCGCACGAGGACCTCGTGCCCGCCGGCCTCGCCACCGCCCCCGCCGACCTCGCCGACCTCGGCGACCTCGGCGACCTCGCCGCCTCCCCCGGCGATCTGGGCACGTCTCCCGGCGGCCTGGGCGCCTCGCCCGCCGGGCGCCTCGTCAGCCGCTGACCTTCCGGAGGGGGCCGCGGGTGGCACCGGTCCCGAGGTCTCCGGCCGGCGCCGGAGCCACGGAGCCCGGCGGGCCGGGGCCGCTCCACGTCGGCGCGGACTGCCCGAAGGGGTCCGCGCGGGCACCAGAGACTCCGGGGTCCGGCCGGGCTCAGGCCGTACACGATCGGCCGCTAAGAGGGCGTATGCGTTCGGTCTGGAGGCGGCTCGCGGGGGTTTCGGCGGGGGCCGGGGGGTTAGCGGGGAGGCATGACCAAGTTCGGATGCAGTTTGTTGTGCGAGCAGACGCCGACCAAGCAGCTCGTCGGGGACGCCGTGGGGATCGAGGAGGCCGGGTTCGACTTCGCGGTGATCTCCGACCACTACTTCCCGTGGACCGAGACGCTGGGGCACTCGGCGTACGCGTGGTCGGTGCTCGGCGGGATCGCGCAGGCCACCGAGCGGATCGGCCTCATGACGTTCGTGACCTGCCCGACGTTCCGGTACCACCCGGCCGTGGTCGCGCAGAAGGCGGCGACCGTGGGGCTGATGTCGGACGGGCGGTTCACGCTGGGCGTCGGGGCGGGCGAGCGGCTCAACGAGCACATCGTCGGGCAGGGCTGGCCCTCGGTGGACGTCCGGCACGAGATGCTCGCCGAGGCCCTGGAGATCATCCGGGAGCTCTTCGCCGGGAACTACTTCAACTACCAGGGCCAGTACTTCACCGTGGACTCCGCCCGCCTCTACGAGATGCCCGAGCAGGGGGTCCCGATCGGCGTCGCCGCGTCCGGGCCGCGCGCCTGTGACCTGGCCATCAAGTACGGCGACGGCCTGGTCTCCGACCAGCCGGTGGGCGAGGTCGTGGCCAGGTTCAAGGCGAACGGCGGCGCGTCCAAGCCGGTGTACGGGCAGATCCCGGTGTCGTACGGCCCGGACGCCGAGGAGTGCAAGCAGTTCGCGTACAAGATGTGGAACTGGGGCACCGCGGGCTGGAAGGTCATGTCCGAGCTGCCGGGCCCGGTGAACTTCGAGGCCAGCGCCAAGACCGTGCGGCCGGACGACGTCGCCCAGATGGTGCCGCACGGGCCGGACCTCGGCACCTACCTGGACACGGTCCAGCAGTGGGTGGACATGGGCTTCACGCACATGTCGTTCTGCCAGATCGGGCCGGACCGCCAGCGGGCCTTCCACGACTGGGCGAAGCGGGAGTTCCTGCCCGCGCTGCGGGATCGCTTCGGCTCCTGACGGCCCGCGGGCCCGGGCTCCGGGACCCGCAGCGGATCCGCAGCGATCCGCGAGCGGGCCCGGCGACAGTGGTGACGTCCCCGACCACCACTGACTGACTTCTGGAGCCCACCATGACGGACAACCGCACTCCCGTGACCGTCCTCGGCCTCGGCCCGATGGGCCAGGCGCTCGCCGGCGCGTTCCTGCGGGCCGGCCACCCCACCACCGTGTGGAACCGTACGGCGAGCCGCGCCGACGAGCTCGTCGCCCAGGGCGCGGTCCTGGCGGCCACCCCGGCCGAGGCGGTCGCGGCGAGCCCGCTGACGGTCCTCTGCGTCCTCGACTACGACGCCGCCGAGGCGATCGTCCGGCCGGCCGCCGCCGAGCTCAAGGGCCGCACCCTGGTGAACCTCACCGCGGACGTGCCCGAGCGGTCGCGCGCGATGGCCTCCTGGGCCGCGGACAACGGCGTCGGCTACCTCGACGGCGCGATCATGACGCCCACGATCACCATCGGCGGCCCCGGCGCGGTCTTCCTCTACAGCGGCCCCAAGGAGGTGTACGACCGGGTCGCCGGGGCCCTGGAGAGCCTGGGCGGCACGGGCACGCACCTGGGCGAGGACCCGGGCCGGGCGGCGGCGTACGACCTGGCCCTCCTGGACGTCTTCTGGACGTCGATGGGCGGGCTGATCCACGCGTTCGCGCTGGCCCGCGCCGAGGGCGTCACCGCGCGCGACCTGGCCCCGTTCGCGCAGGGCATCGCCGCCCTGGTGGGCGACCTGATCCCGCAGGAGGCCAGGGACGTGGACGAGCGCGACTACCCGGGCGAGACCTCCGGCATCTCCTCCAACGTCGCGACCATGGACCACATCATCCACGCGGCGGAGCACCACGGCATCGACTCCGGCGCCATGCGCGCCCTCCGCGCCGTCGCCCAGCGCGCGATCGACGCCGGCCACGCCACCGACGGCTTCTCGCGCACGGTCGAGACCCTGGTCTCCTGACCGGGACGGCGGGAGCCCGCCCGGGCCGGGGCGGGCTCCGGGGGCCGGGGCGGGCTCCCGGGCCGGGGCGTGTTCCGGGCCGGGGCGCGTTCGGGGGCCGGGCCCGGTCTACGCCGGCTCGGACGCGGCCGGGACCGCTCCCGCGCCCCGGCGGGCCCGGGCGCGCACGGCGGCGCCGTGTTCCCAGACCAGCGGGTTGAGGTCGGCGGGGAGCGGCGGGGCGGAGTGCCGGGCGAGGATCTCGCGGCGGGCGACGGCCGCGGCGTCCGCCCGCCGCCGGTAGTCGGTGAAGACCTGCACCTCGCCCTCGTGCCCGTGGTTCCAGCCGTCGAGGTAGACGTGGTTCGAGCCGTCGTACATCCGCTCGGAGAGCTCCCACACCCACGTCGCCCAGGTCCGCAACTGGGCCGCGGAGCCGCGCAGGACCAGCGTGCCGCCCGCCCGCTCGACGGCGGTGAGGCGTTCGTCGGCGGGGCGCTCCCAGCGCGTCGTCCACCAGCGCGGCCGGGACTGCTCCTCGCGGCGGCGGTCGAGGGCGGCGTCCAGGCCCCAGGTCCGCCAGCGCACGGTCCCCTCCGAGGGCGGGGGCGCGAACGCCTTCGCCCGGAGCACCCGGGCCGCCCTCGGGGTCAGGATCGTGAGCCCGGCCGGGACGAGCACGATCGGGTCCGACGGCTCGGCGTCGAAGGGGTTCGGCTCCAGGTGCGGAGCGCCGATCACGACGACCGTGCCGGGGACCCGCTGGAACGACAGCCCCCACAGCAGCCGGCCGAGGAGCCGCGCGCCGCGCGGGCAGGTCAGGACGTGCCAGGTCCCGTGGTACCGGTTCGTGGAGAAGCGCGCCGCGTGGCCGGGGCGCAACGTCACCACCGTGAGGTCGCGGCCGTCCGCGCGCACCGCCCGCCGGTGCAGCTTCAGGTCGTCCCCCTCGTCGCGCCTGGCCGAGGGCCGTACTCGCTTACGCGAGGGCATCGCCCACGCCCGTCACACCCTCCCTCGCGGGCCGCCGGGCACCGCCCGATCCGCCTCACCCACTCTGTCCGTTTTACCTGATTTGTCGTACTGCTTCGCCGTCATAGGCGCCCATTGAAGCGCGACCCCCCGGTCGCGCTCCAACAGGTTTTCCCGTCGTACGGCCGGGGCCGCCACCCTGGCCGTACGGCGGGCGGGGCGGTCAGGAGGCGGGGAGGTCCACCAGGTCGCCCAGGCGGGCGCGGTGGTGGTACGGCGTGCCGAGGGCGAGCTGGTCGGCCTTGGCGCGCTTGAGGTAGAGGTGGGCCGGGTGCTCCCACGTCATGCCGATGCCGCCGTGGAGCTGGACGCACTCCTCGGCCGCGTGGACGGCGACGTCGGAGCAGTACGCCTGGGCGACCGCCGCGGCGATCTCCGCGTCCTCGTCGCCCCGGGCGATCGTGTCGGCGGCGTACCGGGCGGCGGCGGTGGCCTGGCCGACCTCCAGCCACAGGTCCGCGAGCCGGTGCTTGATCGCCTGGTACGACCCGATCTGGCGGCCGAACTGGCGGCGCTCCTTGACGTACGCGAGGGTCGTCTCCAGGCACCAGCGCGCCAGGCCGACCTGCTCGGAGGCGAGCAGCGCGGCCCCGGCGAGCAGCGCCCGCGCCACGGCGTCCTCCCCCGGGCCGACGCGGGCGGAGGGCGTGCCCGCGAACTCGACGTCGGCCAGCGGCCGGGTCATGTCCAGGGCCAGGACCGGCGTGACCGTGAGCCCCGGCGCGTCCCGCGCGACCGTGCGCAGTTCCAGCCCGTCGTCCCCGGCCACCGGCACCACCAGCACGTCCGCCTCGGCCGCCCCGGCGACGCTGGTCACGCGGCCGGTCAGGCCGCCGTCCCCGTGGCGTACGGCCGCCGCGTGCCGGGCCGGGCCGGAGGTCGGCGGCCCAGAGGTCGGCGGCCCGGAGGTCAGCGGCACGGCGAGCGCGGCGGTGCGCTCGCCCGAGGCGAGGGCGGGCAGCAGCGCGGTGTCGCCCGCCTCCAGCAGGGCGGTGGTGGCGAGCACGGCGCTGGACAGGAACGGGACGGGCGCGACGGCGCGGCCGATCTCCTCCAGGACCACCGCGGCCTCCCGCGCGCTCGCGCCGGCCCCGCCGAGGGACTCGGGGACGATCAGCCCGGCGACGCCGAGGTCCCCGGCCAGGGACTTCCACAGGCCGGAGAAGTCGGCCGCACCGTCGTAGGCGGCGGCGACGGCCCCGGGCGGGCAGCGGTCGGCGAACAGCCGGCGGACGCTGTCGCGGAGGAACTCCTCGGTCTCGGAGTACAGCAGGGTCATCGGGGCAGGTCCTTCCACGGAATGCTCTTGTCCACGCGGTGCTCGGGGGGCAGGCCCAGCACCCGCTCGGCGATGACGTTGCGCAGGATCTCCGAGGTGCCGCCCTCGATGGAGTTGCCCTTGGCGCGCAGGTAGCGGTAGCCGGGGCCGCGCCCGGTCATGTCCACGTAGTCGGGCTGGCGCATGGTCCAGTCGTCGTACCGCAGGCCGTCCTCGCCGCGCAGCTCGATCTCGAAGCCGGAGATCCGCTGCGCGAGCCGGGCGAACGCCAGCTTCATCGCCGAGCCCTCCGGCCCCGGCTGCCCGGCCGCGAGCTGCTGGCGCAGCCGTACCCGCGTCAGGCGGTTGGCCTCGACCTCCACCCACAGCCGCATCAGCTCGTCGTGCATCGCGGGCTCGCGCAGTTCGGGGTGGTCGCGCCAGGCCCGCGCCACCTTGGCGATCATGCCGGTCTCGCGCGCCGACGGGGCCCCGCCGATCGCGACGCGCTCGTTGTTGAGGGTGGCGGTGGCGACGCGCCAGCCCTGCCCCTCCTCGCCGAGGCGGTAGAAGTCGGGCAGGCGCACGTCGGTGAGGAAGACCTCGTTGAACTCCGCCTCCCCGGTGATCTGCCGCAGCGGGCGCACCTCGACGCCGGGCGCGGTCATGTCGCAGACGAAGTACGTCAGGCCCGCGTGCTTGGGCACGTCCGGGTCGGTCCGCGCGACGAGGATCGCGAGCCGGGCCTTCTCCGCGCCGGACGTCCACACCTTCTGCCCGTTGACGATCCAGGAGTCGCCGTCCCGCACCGCGCGGGTCGCCACGGCCGCCAGGTCCGACCCCGCGCCGGGCTCGCTGAAGAGCTGGCACCACAGCTCCTCGCCGGTCCACAGCGGGCGCAGGAACCGCCGCTTCTGCTCCTCGGTCCCGAACGCGGCGATCGTCGGCGCGGCCATCCCCAGCCCGATCGGGTTCCTTCCCGGATCCGGGTACGGCGCGCCCGCCTCGGCCAGCTCGGCCTCCACCTGCCGCTGCCACACCTGGGGCAGCCCCAGCCCGCCGTGCCCTTCGGGGAAGTGCACCCAGGCGAGCCCGGCGTCGAACCGCGCCCCGAGGAACGCGCGCTCGTCCGCCACGTCGTGCTCGGCGAGCAGCGCCCGCACCCGGGCGCTCAGGCCGGCGGCTATGTCCTGTTCGTCGCTACTCACACGATTCCCTTTCCACCACTTCGACAGTGTTCGCGGGTCTCATCGGGACTCCGGCGCGAACAGCCGGGAGATCCAGCGCCGCGAGTCCGCCGGATCGATGACGTCGTCGATCTCGAAGGCGCTCGCGGCGTTCAGCGCCCTGCCCTGCTCGTACGCCGCGGCGAGCAGCCCGTCGTACAGCTCCCGCCGCCGCGCCGGATCCGGCTCGGCGTCCAGCTCCCGCCGGAAGCCCAGCTTGACGGCGCCCTCCAGCCCCATGCCGCCGAACTCGCCGGTGGGCCAGGAGACGGTGAAGTCGGGCGCGCGGAACGAGCCCGTCGCCATCGCCATGGCGCCCAGGCCGTACGCCTTGCGGAGCACGATCACCCCGGTGCGCGAGGGGAGCGCGGCGCCCGCGGCGAACAGCTCGGCGAACCGCCGTACGGACGCCTGCTCCTCGGCCGCGGGGCCGACCATGAAGCCGGGGGTGTCGCACAGCGAGACCAGGGGCAGCCCGAAGTCGCCGACGATCCGCAGGAACTCGCGGGCCTTCTGGGCGGCCTCGGCGTCGATCGCCCCGCCGAGGTGCAGGGCGTTGTTGGCGATCACGCCGCAGGGGCGGCCCTCGACGCGGGCCAGCGCGGTGACCACGCCGGGGCCGTACCGGGGGCGGAGTTCGAGCACCGAGCCGACATCGAAGATCGCGTCGATGGCGTCGTGGACGTCGTAGGCGCGCAGCCGGTTCTCGGGGACCACGTCCCGGGCCCGCGCGGCGTCGGGCGCGCGCCAGCCGTCCCGCGGCCCCTGGAAGTACGACAGGTAGCGGCGGGCCAGCGCGACGGCCTCGGCCTCGTCGGCGGCGAGCACGTCGATGACGCCGTTGCGGGTCTGCACGTCGGCCGGGCCGATCTCCTCGGGCCGGACCACCCCCAGGCCGCCGCCCTCGATCATGGCCGGGCCGCCCATGCCGAGGTTGGCGTCGGGGGTCGCGATGATCACGTCGCAGGTGCCGGCGAGGGCGGCGTTCCCGGCGAAGCAGCGGCCGGAGACCACGGCGACCAGCGGCACCGTGCCGCGCAGCGCGGCGAGCTCGCGGAAGGTGGGCACGCTGAGCCCGGCGGTGACCGGGTGGTCGGTGTCCCCGGGCCGCCCCCCGCCTCCCTCGGGGAAGATCACCAGGGGTACGCGGCGGCGCGCGGCCAGGGCGATCAGGCGGTCGGTCTTGGCGTGGTTGACGTACCCCTGCGTCCCGGCGAGCACGGTGTAGTCGTAGGACATGACCACGGTCTCGTGCCCGTTCACCGTGGCCAGGCCGCCGACCAGCCCGTCCGCCGGGGTCTGGGCGATCAGCTCCGCCAGCGGGCGCCGCCGGCGCTGCGCCGCGATCGCCAGTGGGGCGTACTCCGCCAGGCTCCCCTCGTCCACCAGGTCGGCCAGGTTCTCGCGCGCGCTCCGCCGCCCCCGGGCGCGCAGCTTCGCCATCGCCTCCGGCCGCGCCGCGTCGGTCGTCACCCGGTGCCGTTCGAGCACCTCGGCGAGGTCGGCCCGGACACCGCGCGCCCCCGGCGCCTCCGCCGCGGCGGCCTCCGGCCGTACGTGGCCATCGGCGTCGGCGGGGGCCGTCACCAGCAGCAGGTCGCCCGCCGCCACGGTGTCACCGGCCTTCCGCGCCGCCCGGATCACCACGACCGGGCCCGCGGCGGTGACCGCGTGCTCCATCTTCATGGACTCCAGCACGGCGAGCTCGCCCCCCGCCGCCACCCGGGCGCCGGGCTCGGCGATCTCCACCACCGTCCCGGCCAGCTCCGCCCGCACCTCGCCCTCCCCGGCCCGCGCGGGACGCCGGCCGTGCGCGGCCGTCATCCGGGAAAAGCCGGAACGAGACGGAAGAAGCGGAACGCGGGGGACGGCATACGGGCCTCCGGGTGACGCCGGTGCGTTGCGGCGATGCTAGCAACAACTTGAATCCGAATCCATGTTCAGCTCCCTCGGATGGCGGGCCATGACCGGGTGGCCCGGACGAATCGGGGACGTGCGCGAGGGCGATCCCGGCCGTCTCGGGCGCAGCCCGGCGGTCTCAGTCCGGCAGGCGGCGGGCGAGGGCGGTGCGTGAGCGCAGGCCCAGCTTGCGGAGGGCGGCGCTGAGGTGCTTGTCCACGGTCTTGGTCGAAAGGAACAGGGCGCGGGCGATCTCCTTGTTGGTGAGACCGCCGGCGGCGAGCCCGGCGACCTCGGACTCCCGAGGGGAGAGGGCCGATCCGTAGCCCCGGGGACCGGACCTGTGGCGCGCGGGGGGCGCGACCCCTTGGGCGCGGGCCAGCCGGGAGGCGCGGTCCAGGTCCCAGCGGGCCCCCAGCCCGGCGTACGCCGCCAGGGCCCGCTGGAGGTGGGCCGCGGCGGCGGGGCCGGCCAGGCGGGACAGGCAGTCGGCGGCGGCCTCCCTCGCCTGGGCGGCCTCGTACGGGCTGAGCAGGGCGTCGTACGCGTCGGCGGCGGCCAGGAGATGGTCGGCCGCGGCGTGGCGCCTCCCCGCGGCCAGGGCGATCAGGCCCCGGGCGTGGGCCAGGGCGGCGGGGCCGAGCGGAGCGTCCAGGCCGCGCAGGCGTTCCTCCACCCGAGCCGCCAGCGCCGCCGCCGCGCCGGCGCCGCCGCCGGCGATCAGGGCCGCGGCGAGGGCGGGGAGCGCGCGCACCGCCGCGGGCCACAGGCGCTTGGCCTCCCACGCGGCGCGGGCCCGGTCCGCCTTCTCCAGGACCGCGCCGGCGTCTCCCTGGGCCGCCGCGAGGCGGGCGAGGGCGCCGAGCGGCAGGGGCAGCAGGTCGATGGCCCCCATGTCCAGGCAGGCGTCCACCGCCTCGTCGAGCGCGCGCCGGGCGGCGTCCGGCTCGCCCCGGTGGAGGGCCAGGCAGGCGGCGACGGCCTCGGGGAGCAGGCGGTGGCGCGGGGAGTCGGCGAACCGGCCGATGAGGAAGGCGGTCTCCTCGGGCAGCCCGTCCCATCGCCCGCGCGCGTAGGAGAGCACCGCGAGGCAGGCGCGGCACGTCATCTCGGGCACGCGCCCGAGGTCGTGCTCTGTCACCGCCCGCAGCGCGGAGGTCAGGAGGCGTTCGGACCGCGCGTGGTGGCCGGGGTAGCAGGCGTTCACCCCGGCCGAGCGGAAGGCGTTGACCTCCTGCGACACGGTGGGTTCCCCGGTCAGCTCCAGCATCCGCCCGGACAGCTCCGCCCAGCGCGGGTCTCCCATGGTGGTCAGCACCATGGCGGCCTTGCCGTACACCAGGGTCCGCAGCGCGCGGTCGCCGACCTCGGGCAGCGTCCGCAGCGCCCGGTCCAGCCACGCCACGTGCTCCGCCGGCGGCACGCCGGGCGCCAGCGGCATGCTCAGGCCCAGCATCGCGCGTACGGCCAGCTCGGGCCGGGAGCCGAGGTGCTCCACCGCCTCGGCGTAGGCGCGCCACTGGCGGTGCGGGTCCCGGCCCGCCGTCTCCAGGTTGAGGGCGAGCAGGAAGAGCAGTTCCCCGCGCAGCGGCCGGGGCAGGTCGTGCTCCAGCGCCGCGTCGAGCAGCGCCGCCGCGTCCACCTTCCCCGGGGTGTCCACGCAGGCCCACCCCAGCTTCGCCGAGAGCCGGGCGCGGCGGGCGGGGTCGAGGCGGGCGTCGCGGAGCACGTCCGCCAGCAGCCTGATCACCTCCGAGTCGTCGCCCAGCGCGGCGGCCCGGTCGGCGGCCCGCTCGGCCGCGTCCACCCACGCGCCCGTCAGGCCGGCGTGGCGCAGGTGGTGGGCCACCTGGCCGAGCGGCACCGGGTCGAGCCCCTCCAAAGCCGAGGCCGCGCGCCGGTGCAGTTCCTGGCGGCGGGGCAGCGGGACGTCGTCGTAGACGGCCTGCACCGCCAGCAGGTGCCGGTAGCCGACCCGGCCCGCGCGCTCGATCAGCAGCCCCCGCTCCAGCGCCTCGTCCAGCCCCCGCAGGGCGTCCTCCCCGCCGGCGCGGCACACGGCGGTCAGCACGGGGATCGTCGCCATGACCTGGAGCACGGACGCGGCCTCCGCGACCTCCCGGGCCGCGGGCGATAGCCGGCTCACCCGTTCCAGGACCGAGTCGCGCACCCCGCTGGGCACGTCGAGCTCGTCGATGGCCTTGCGCGACCAGCCGCCGCCCCGCCGTACCAGGGTGCCCCGCGCCCGCAGCAGGGCCAGCAGTTCCTGGATGGCGAAGGGCAGCCCCGACGTGCGCTCGCACAGGTAGGCCGCGAAGTCCTCGGACACCCGCTCGGCGTCCAGGACCGAGGCCGCGAGCTCACGGGTCGCGGCGGTGCCGAACGGCCGCAGGACCAGGTGCTCGCGCGCGGTCCCGCCGGGCAGCCGGGCCGTGAGCGCGCGTACGGCGGGGCCGACCTCCTCGCCGCGGAACGTCAGGACCACGCCGAGCCCCGGCGGCGGGTCGGACAGCAGGTAGCCGAGGAACTCGACGCTCTGCTCGTCGGCCCAGTGCATGTCCTCCAGGACCAGGACGGCGGGGCCGAGCGAGCCGATCAGGCAGGCCAGGCCGCGGAACACGCGGTGCCGCTCGGCGATCTTGTCGTCGAGCCGGTCGGGGGCGGGCGGCAGCAGGTCGGCGAGCTCGGGCATCAGCGGCCTGAGCGCCCCGGCGACCGGGGACAACGGCACGGCCCGCAGATGCCCGCCGGCGGCGCGCAGCGCGTCCAGCAGCGGGCCGAGCGGGAACGGCTCGCGGATGCGGGCGCACCCGCCGGTGAGGACGCGGCGCCCGGCCAGTTCGGGCCTTCGGGTCAGCTCGGTCACCAGCCGGGTCTTGCCGATCCCGGCCTCGCCCTCGACCACGGTCACCGAGGGAGGGGAGGTCGCCGCGGCCACCAGGCGGTCGAGCTCCTCGTCCCGGCCGACCAGCACCGGAGAGGTCATGCGTTCCGTGGCCACGCCCCCCGATCCCGCGCCGTCACCGCGTCAGGAAGACCATTTAAGCCACTGACGCACCGATTGTCACGGGAATCCGGGTTCTCCTGATCACGCCGGGACCCGGGCGCGGCTTGGCGGCGGGTCCTCCCGGAACCCGCCGCCTCTCCGCTCCCTTCTCGCCCCCGCCGCCCGGGCATCGCCTTCACGCGCCCGGCGGCCGGGCCGGCGTCAGCGGGCGCGCACCTCGAACGCCCTGAACGTCCGCTGCTCGATCCGGTTCCCCGCGGCGTCCCAGGCCTCGGCCTTGAGGCTGACCACGCCGCCCGGGCGGCCCTGGAGCTCGTGGACGGCCGTGGCCCGGAACAGGCCGTCCCGGTCCCGCTCGACCCGGACCGGCGTCCACCGCTCGCCGCCGTCGGTGCTCGCCCACAGCCTCAGCCCGGCGATGCGCGGCATCCGCTCCGTCGAGGCCGCGTGGTGGACGTTGACGGTGAACGTGTGCGGGCGCCCGGCCCGCACCGCGCCGCCGCCCTTGCTCAGGGTGTCCCCGAGGTCGTAGGCGACGTACACCAGCGGCTCCGGTCCGCACGCGCCGCTGCCGATGGCGGGGCAGATCATGCCCGGCGCGGAGGTGTCCGCGGCCGGCCGCTCGGAGGCGAACGTCCAGGTCACCTCGTTCGCGTCGTCCTTGGCGCGCAGTTGGTAGATGGCCCGCTCGGGCGGGAGCCGCCAGGCCGGGGCCGCGTACGGGTTCGACAGCGGGATCTCCACCCCGTCGCGGGTCAGCCGGTACTCGTAGTAGTCCCCGATCAGCCGGTTCACGTAGTCGTGCTGCATGACGCCGTCGCTCTGCCGGACCGTCGAGAAGAACGGCATCAGCGAGTCGCCCCTGCGGCACAGGTCGCACGCCAGGTTGAGCCCCGGCGTCGCGGGCCACGGCCGGTCCGGGTCCATGATCCGGGTCACCTTGTCCGGCGGCACGTACCCGCCCGGCGTGAGCGGGCCCGACCACACGCGCTCGGTGGTGTGCGTGGGCCTGTCGTAGACGTTCATCGAGGTGGTCATCTCGCCCAGGTGCCGGTCGCCGAGGCCCACCGGCTTGCTGGTGTTCGTCTGCAGCCGGTCCCTGGACACCATCACGTAGTCGCGGCGCGTGCTGTGCCCGGTGGCCGCCGCGCCTTCCTCGACGGGCTCGCCGTGCGGGATCTCCTCGTCCTGTTTCCAGGAGTACCGGAAGTCCACGAACCGCAGCGCGGGATCGGACGTCACGTGCTCCACGTCGACGCGGGCGAACTGGGAGCGCCGGTAGGAGTGGCGCAGCGACGCGGGGACGCGGCCCTCCTCGTACTCCTTGATGAAGTAGGCGTACGGGGTGTCGGGGGTGCCGGTGACCCGGACCTTCAGCGTTCCCCCCGCGGCCTGGGCGCGCAGGGCCAGGCCCTCCTTCGTGGAGACCGACACGACCGGGACGCCGATCTCCCGGAGCGGGCCGGTGAACGGCGGCTGGCCGTACCCCAGCGGCAGGACGCAGCGCTGCTCCGGCTTCCCGGGGGCCGGGGCGAAGCCCACGATCCCCGCGGCGCCCGCGTCGCGCAGCGCCCGCACCCGGTCGATCCACAGGAAACACTCGGGCAGGTTCGACCCCTCGGTCCGGCCGGTCTCGACCAGCGCCAGCCGGCCCTTGAGGTCGCGCCCGGCCAGGTCCGCGGGCAGCGCGCGGCCGACGTCCACCACCGGCAGGTCCCGCACGCCCCGGAACGGCGTCCAGCCCGGGTGCCCGCCCTGCTCCTCGACCAGCCGGCCGTCGGCGTCCACGTAGGTGTAGTGCCACCCGGTGGTGGGCAGCAGGTCCCACCGCTTCTCGCCGAGGACGGTCATGGCGGTCTCGGCCCGGCCGAGGACGGCCTGGTGGATGTACCGGAACCGGCCCTTGGTCACCCGCTCGGTCCGGGTGACCCACTTCACGTCCCACGCGCTCCAGGCCAGGTGCGTGGACGCCAGGCGAGTGCCTCCCGCGGTGGTCCGCTGGTAGCCGTCGTAGGGGGTGTTGTTCAGCGGCTGCCCGGGCTCGGGCGTGGTGTAGCGCGGGCGGTCCGCCTCGCGCAGGTCCAGCGTGATCTCGGTGTCCCCCGTGACCTCGATCTCGGGGTCGATCAGCCGGCCCCAGTTGTGCTTGTCGTCCTCGTCCACCCAGTCGGCGATCTGGGAGACGCTGTAGGTCCCGGCGGGCACGCGCACGGCGACGACGCCCGTGTCGACGCGGAAGCCCGGGCCGACGAAGCCCTTCTCGCCGCTCACGTCGATGGTCTCCATGGTGATCGGGTCGATGGGAGCGCCGTCCCTGCCGATGCTCCGCACCGTCAGCGTGAACTTGCGGCCCTCGTTGTTCAGCCCGACCGGGGTGACGAGCCGCGCCCCGCCCGCCTCGGCGACGACCGAGCCGGAGTACCACGTCCTGGCCAGCCCCTCGGGGTTCAGCGTGACCCGCGCGGTGGCCGTGCCGCGCGCGGGCACCGTCAGCGTCCGGTCGGCCGACAGCGCCCCCTCCGCGGGCTCCGATCCGGTACGGCGCAGCGCGGGCGTGAGCGTGAGCGTCACGGGCCGGTCGCCCAGGTTGGCGTAGGTCAGCTCGCGCGTGCGCGACCCCTCGTCCCCCGTGCCGAAGTCCACGACGGGCGTGGTGGCGAACACCGTGCGCGTGGTGACCGCGACGGTGTCCACGCGGCCCGCGCCCTGGTCCTGGAGGGAGTGCCCGGCGTCCTTGGCCGTGCTCATCAGGGCCGCCTTGTACTGCGGGGCCTTCCAGTCCGGGTACTTCTGGGCCAGGATCGCCGCGACGCCCGCCACGTGCGGGGTGGCCATCGAGGTGCCCGAGGCCGAGGTGAGGTGGTCGTCCACCGGCGTGCCCATGGAGGTGCCCGCGGCCCGGGCCGCCACGATGCCGACGCCCGGCGCGGCGATGTCCGGTTTGAGGCCGCTGTCCAGGCGGGGACCGCGGCTGGAGAAGCCGGCCATCTCGTCGGCCTTGGTGGTGGCGGCGACCGTCAGGGCCGCGTCCGCCGTCCCCGGGGAGTTGATCCGGTGCCGGTCCGGGCCGTCGTTGCCCGCGGCGATCACGAACAGGGCGCCCGTGCTCGCGCTCAGCGTGTTCACCGCCTGGCTCATCGGGTCGCCGCCGTCGGTGGGCGACGCGCCGATGCTCATGCTCACGACCTTGGCGCCGGAGGACGCGGCCCACTGCATGCCCGCGATGACCTCGGATTCACTGCCCGAGCCGTTGTCGGCGAGCACCTTGCCCACGAGCAGCGTGGCGCCGGGCGCGACGCCCTTGTGCCCGCCTCCGGAGGAACCCCCGGTGCCGGCGATCGTCGCGGCGACGTGCGTGCCGTGCCCGTGCCCGTCACGCACCTCCTCACCCGCGACGAACGACCGCGCCTCGGCGACCTTGCCGGCCAGGTCGGGGTGCTTCAGGTCGGCGCCGGTGTCCAGCACCGCGACCTTGACGCCCTTTCCGTCCAGGCCCGCCGACCACGCCTGCGGCGCGCCGATCAGCGGCACGCTCTCGGCCAGGTTCGCGCGCACCTTCCGGTCCAGCCAGAGCCGCGAGACGCCCTGGCCGAGGGCGCGCGCCGCCGGCCCCGGCGCGACCTCGGCGGGGCGCACCGCCGCCCAGAACGCCCCGGCCCCGGCCTTGTCCACGCCCAGCCCGGCGCCGCGGATGCTCGGCAGGTCCGCCGTGGCCGTGCTCGCCGGCAGCTTCTCGGCGGTGGCGCGCGCCGCGCGCTGCCCCTCGGGGTACTGCACCAGCACCGGGATCCGCCTGGCGCGTTTGTCGGAGTAGCCGTTCGCGGCCAGGTACCGGACGTTGAACAGCTCCCGGTCCACCAGGCCCGAGTCCACCGCGGGCAGCGCGTCCGCCGGGTACACGTACAGGCCGCGGGGATCCGCGCGGCTGACGAAGGTGGGGCGGGTGCCGTCCGGCCGGCGACCGGGGCGGATGTCGACGGCGTGCCGTCCGCCCAGGTCGGTCAGCGTCACCTTGTCACCGGTGATCAGGGTGATCTCGTGGCGGCCCGAGGGCGCGCCGTCCAGCAGCGTACGGCCCTGGGCCCGGGGCTCGCCGGGATCGGGCGCCGCTTTCCGGCCCTGGCCGGGGGCGGACGGCGCGGGCGGGGCAGGCGGCGTGCCCGGCGGGGACGGCGCTGCCGAGGGCGGGGCCGGCGGCGTACCGGATGGGGTCAGCGTGCCGGATAGGGCCGGCGTGCTCGGCGGGGTCGGGGTGCTCGGCGAGGTCGGGGTGCCGGGTGGCGGGGCGGCCGGCGCGGACGGGGTCGGCGCCGCGGACGCCGTGGCCGCGGGGTCCGCGAAGGCGGCGCCGGGCATCATCGCCGCGAGCGCGAGCGCGGCGGCCGCGGCGTGCGATGGCAGACGCTTCGGGCGTGGCATGGAACTCCTCGGGGAGAGGCGGGGGTGGTTCGCTGGCGCGGGACACGCGGCGCTGACGCCGGGAGGGCCCGCGCGAAGGGGCGGCCGCGTCAGGCGTCGACCCAGCCGTCATCGCCCTCGGCCGGGCCGTCCGCGCTCATGGGCGAGCCGGGACCGCTCTCGCCGCAAGCGGGGCTGGTATCGGGACCGGGACCGGAGCGGGGGCCGCTCGCGGCGTCCGCCTCTGGACGCGCGCCGGGGTCTGGGGTGGCTTCGGACATGCCACCAGGCTCGGGCGTGCGGCCATGCCGTACCTATGGGTAAGAATCCCCATTTCGAACACCCATCCCCCACCCGGCCACCCTCTGGACACGACGGCCGGGCGGGATGGCCGTGGGCGGGGCGGGGGGATCGGGCAGGAGCGCGCGAGGACCGGCGCCAACTTGAATCCGAATCCACGTTCACCTATAAGTGGCGGATGGCCGAGGATGAATGGGGGGACGCTCCCCCGCCGTCGATGGCGCCGGAGGTCCCGGCGCGGGAGCTGCCCGTGACCAAGCGCGGGGTCCGGACCAGGGAGGCGCTGGTGCGGGCGGCGCGGGCGGTGTTCGAGCGGCAGGGGTACCTCGACGCCAAGCTCACCGACATCACGCGCGAGGCGAACTGCTCGACGGGCTCCTTCTACACCTATTTCACGAACAAGGAGGAGATCTTCGCCGCGGTGCTGCGGGAGGCGCAGGAGGACATGATGCACCCGGGCATGGGCCGGGTGCCCGGCGACGGCGACCCGTACGCCGTGCTGGAGGCGGCCAACCGCGCCTACCTGGAGGCCTACCGCCGCAACGCCCGGCTGATGGCCCTCCTGGAACAGGTCTCCCACATCGACCCGGCGTTCCGCCGCCTGCGCCGCGCCCGCGCCGACGCCTTCATCCGCCGCAACGCCCGCGGCATCGCCGACCTCCAGGCCCGCGGCGCGGCCGACCCCGCCCTCGACCCCCTGCTGACCTCCCGCGCCCTGTCCGGCATGGTCAGCCGCGTCGCCTACACCGCCTTCGCGGACGAGGACGCCGATCCCATCGACTTCGACACCCTCGTCACCACCCTCACCCGCCTGTGGGCCAACGCCCTCCGCTTCCCGCCCCGCCCCTGACGACCCGGCCCGGTGCCGGAGCGGCGGCGAGGCGGCGCCGGGCCCGAGCCCGCGGGATCAGGAGGCGGTGTCCTCGTTCTTGGGGGTGGGGAGGCCGGCGTCGAGCCGGCGGTCCTGGTCCTCCAGGGCGTGGGTGAAGAGGCGTTCCGTCAGGGCCCGCTCGCGGTACTCGTGTTCCAGCTCGATCTGGCGGCGGCGGGTGATCTCCTGCTCGCGCTCCAGTTCGAGCTGGGCCAGGCGTTCCTTGTGCTTGCGGCGGCGGGCGGTCCTCCCGGCGGGTCAGGTTGTGATCACCCGCGCCGGCGTCGCCGGGGGCCGCCGCCACCGGCCGGCGCGAAGGGTCCGGGGCGAGGCGGCGGCCGAAATAACCGGGGCCTCCCCCGTGTTGGCAGAACTTGTGTCCGGTCGACGACTCAGCGTCCGGCTCGTCGATGTCGCCCCGTGAAAGGTGTGCCCGCCGTGGTCCTCCCGCTGTCCATCCTCGATCTGGCCCACATCGGCGACGGGGAGAGCGCGCGTGACAGTCTGAACGCCAGTGTGACCCTGGCCCGCCGGGCCGAGGAACTGGGTTACCGGCGGATCTGGTACGCCGAGCACCACAACATGCCGACGATCGCCTCCTCCGCCACGAGCGTGCTGATCGCGCACGTCGCCGCCCACACGAGCACGATCCGCCTGGGCGCGGGCGGCGTGATGCTGCCGAACCACTCGCCGCTGACCATCGCCGAGCAGTTCGGCACCCTGGAGACGCTGCACCCCGGCCGCATCGACCTGGGCCTCGGCCGCGCCCCGGGCAGCGACCAGCCGACCATGCGCGCCCTGCGCCGCGACCCCTCCTCCGCCGACGCGTTCCCCGAGGACGTCCTGGAGCTGCAGGGGTACCTGACCGGCCAGACCCGCATCCCGGGCGTCGACGCCACCCCGGGCAAGGGCACGAACGTCCCGCTGTACATCCTGGGCTCGTCCCTGTTCGGCGCCAAGCTCGCCGCCGCGCTGGGCCTGCCGTACGCCTTCGCCTCGCACTTCGCGCCCGACCAGCTCCACGACGCCGTGTCCCTCTACCGGCGGGAGTTCCGCCCCTCGGCGCAGCTCGCGGAGCCGTACGTCATCGCGGGGATCAACGTGATCGCCGCCGACACCGACGAGGAGGCCCAGGAGCAGCTCCTCGCCGCCAAGCGCAAGCGGGTCAGCCTCTTCCTCGGCCGCGGCCGCACCTTCACCCCGGAGGAGGCCGACGCCATCCTCGCCGCCCCCGCGGGCGGCCAGATCGCCCACATGATGAAGCACACCGCCGTGGGCACCCCGGACAAGGTCTCCGACCACCTGCACCGCTTCGCCCAGGAGGCCCGGGCCGACGAGCTCATCGTCGTCTCCTCCGCCCCCGACCGCAAAGCCTGGCTCCGCTCCATCGAACTCCTGGCCCACGCCCACGCCCTCCCCACCCCCTGACCCCACCCCGCGCCTAACCCGCGTCGTCCCGGCCCCGGGCAAGCCGAGGCCGGAGACGCGATGGTTGCAGGTGATCAGCGGGCGCTTCTCGTAGAAGCCGCATCTCCTTCACGAACCCGCTGCGCTTGGCCATGATCGCGTCCTGGACCGCATGGGAGAGATGAAGGGCTTGGGCCTGCTCCGCCGTGAGTTTGCCCTCGATGACCGCGATGTCCAGCCTCTCCCGCTCCTCCAGTCGCGCCATCGTCTCGCAGTGGGCCTGTGCCGCGCGCATGACCTCCAGGCGGTGATCCCGATCCGCGCCCATGGTCTCCGCGCAGTGCTGTTGCCGCTGACGCTCCATCTTGAGCCGATGGTCGAGGAACACGCACACCATGCCGACCACGCCGAGGAACACGACGACGATGAGGAATTCGTTGCCGCTCAGCCCGAGGTGCGAGTGGCGTTGGAGGAGATAACCGATCGGCGTCAAGACGGCGACGCCGAGCCCGCCTTTCGCCGCCAGGGACAGCTTGCCGGCCACGTCACTCGCCCCCCAGGACGCACCCGGCAGAGGCGGGAGAGGCACGAGGCGATCGATGCGCTATGAGTATTTGTGACCCGCGAAATCGACGACCGCCCTTGCCAAAGGGCATAGGCACGACCAAAGTCGAAAAGGAACACACGGGAACTCCCGAGTGGGTTTCCGAGGGAGCCGCCTCTCGAGGCTCCGACAGTCACTGCCAGGTGGGATCGGGGATCCCGGGAGGCGGCTCCACGAACGACGGCTCGAGATGGCCGGACTCATGGTCGTCCTTGGACATCCTGGCCAGATCCGCCCATTAGGAGCGATGCGGCAGGCGGGGATTCATTCCCGATCACCCTGGATCGCTCCACGCGAAGCGGAACGTCTCTGTTCTTCCACGGTCTGTGATCCGCCGACGGCGGACCTCACCAGGAGGCCGCCCCGCCACGCCGCGAATCGATCTTCGGGACGCCCACGCTCCACCACCCTCCACCGCCGCCAGATCCGCCAGGTGGCAGTCTGCTATCTGGCCCATAGTGTACCGCCGCCCCCCAACACACACGATCGACTCCAACCACACTTTCCCCAACAGAGCGGGCATAGCTACTCAGCGTTCTCCCCTCTTGATCAAGATCACTCGGACCGTGTAAATAGGATGGCCAGGCGGCAAGACGCCACCTGGCAGTCACATCCTTGATCACACAGTGTGAGTGAGCGGGAACCTCATGGTCGACACAGCCCCCGTCCTGCTTCGCCAACGCCTCCTGTCCGAGTTACGGAGCGCGCGGCGGGCAGCCGAACTGACCCAGGAACAGGTCGCAGAGGAGATGGAGTGGTCCATCTCCAAGATCATTCGCATCGAACGCGGAAGCGTCGGCATCTCCTCCAACGACCTCAAGGCCCTCCTGGCGCTCTACAAGGTCACCGATCAGCGGCAGGTGAAGCACCTCCTGGATCTCGCCCGGGGCTCTCGATCGCGAGAATGGTGGGACGACTACAGAAACGACATCGACGCCGCGTATCTGACGTACATCGGCTACGAATGGTCGGCGTCGCGGATCCGGCAGTTCGAATCCATGTTCGTTCCCGGCCTGCTCCAGACCAGCGAGTACGCCCGCTGCGTCGCCGGGCAGTACGCCGGGCAGGATCACGAAATCGACAAGGCCGTGCGCATCCGCATGCGCCGCCAGTCGATCCTCGACAGACCCACCCCACCGCACGCCACGTACATACTCGACGAAGCCGTGATACGACGGCACGTGGGGGGCCCGCACGACCCCGGGGTCATGAAGCGCCAACTTCACCACCTCGTCCGATTGGCTTCGCGGAGCAGGAGGGTGACGATCAAGGTCATTCCCTTCGCGGCCGGAGTGCATTTCGGCATGCGGGGCCCATTCACCCTGCTGGGATTCCGGTCCGGCTTCGACGAGGTGCTCTTTCTGGAGAATCAACGCCCGGGCCTCTTCGCGGATCTCACGATCACCGGCGATGATCCGAGTATCCGAGACTACGGCGAGGCTTTCGACGCACTCGGAGAACAGGCGTTAGCACCCGAACGGTCGGTCGAAATGATCCAGGAGATCGCTGATTCGATACGGTGACCCGACCCGAAATCAAAGGCTGAAGCCGATCCGGATCGGCATCACCGTATTCACCCTTGCTCCGAAGACATGCCCGGGCGATCCTCCTACGTAGGAGGCCATCGTGACCACAACTCGTAAGAGGCAGTCCAACACCGCCTGGCGCAAGAGCAGCGCAAGCGGCCCCTCGGCCTGCGTCGAGGTCGCGATCTCATCGAATCATGTGCTGGTTCGCAACTCACGCCATCCGGAGGGCGCCATGCTCCGTTTCACCAAGGAGGAATGGGTCGCGTTCGTCAATGGAGTGCACCGGGGGGAATTCGAGGTATAGGCCATCGGCGGCGCCGGAAGAGCGCCGGACACCTTCCAGAGTCAGCTTCTGACGGGGTCGGCGGGGGCCGGTGCGAGGACGGGGAGTGTCATGGGCGGCTCTTCTCCGGCCTCCGCCTCTTCTTCGGGGAGGCCCCTCAGGCGTGTTCTCGCTCGGCCCGCGGCTTGCGCGAGCGCGTCATGAGGTGGGGGTCTCGGGACGCGGCGGCGAGAACGATGGGCGGCGGGACGAGCCTTGGGCTCTCCCCTTGGTCACGTTTCGGGGAGAGCCCAAGGCGACGCGGGGTCAGGGGGTGGGGTTGAGGTGGGGGGTCAGGAAGGTCAGGAGGGTGCGGGCGAGGGTGACGCGGTCGCCGGAGAGGGCGTGGTCGGAGGAGAGGAGGCGGTGCTCCAGGAGGGGCACCGGATGGGCGGCGTACTCGGCCACGAGCGGGTGGTGGTGGATCTCGGGCCTGGCCACGTCGTCGCGTTCGCCGGCCACCAGCAGCACCGGGCGGTCGGCCAGCCGCGGGGCCAGCCGGCGCAGCCGCCACTCGTCCCCGGCGGCCTCCAGTTCGGCGATCAGGGCCTCGCCGCTGGTGCCCGCGAGCGGCAGCAGCTCATCGCCGAACGCCTCCACGTATCCCGCGCGCGCCGCCGGGTCCGCCGCGCACTCCCCGGCCGCGATCCCCAGGTCGAACCCGGCGATCGAGGCGACGGCCCGGACGGAGGGGTCGCCGGCCGCCGTGCGCAGCGCCGCGAAACCGCCCAGGCTGTGACCGGCCACGGCCAGGCGCTCCGGGTCCAGCCGGTGGGCCGCCGCGAAACCCTCCTCCCGGACCGCCCGGACGACCCGGGCCGCGTCCTCGAGCACCGAGCCCCAGGAGTACGTCCCGCCCGCGCCCCACGAGCCCCGGTAGTGGAAGACCACGGTCGCGTACCCGGCCCGGCGCAGCACCTGCGCCAGGTCGAAGTTCCGCTCGTTCCCGGGGAAGCCGTGCAGGAGCACCACGATCGGATGCGGACCCGGCCCGGCCGGGACGTGCAGCACCCCGGGCAGGGTGACGCCGCCGCTCTCGAACGTCACGGCCGGGGTCTCGGCCGGCGGCAGCAGCCCGGCCGGGGGGTCGTCAGCAAAGGGGTCGAACACGTTCGCCTCCGCGATCAACGCCGGATGAAAGGGCAAGCGTAGAACCGCCCGTCCCGCCGATCGCGAGGGGCCTCCCGTACGGCTCGCGCCGGGCCCGGGCGCGAGCCGCACGCCGCATCCCGGCGCGAGCCGCACGCCGCAGCCGGGCCCGAGCCGTACGCCGCAGCCGGGCGCGAGCCGTGCGTGGCGGGTCAGGACACCGGGACCTCGGCGGGGGCGGCGGCGCGGGGGACGGCCCGGACGAGCAGGGGGATGAGGAGGCAGAGCGCGGCGGCGGTCAGGAAGGCCGCGCCGTAGCCGCCGGCCAGGGCCGCCGCGCCGGTCCCGTCCGCGATGACGGCCGCGGAGACGGCGTTGACGACCGCGAGGCCGAGCGGGCCGCCGAGCTGGAAGGACGTGTTGATCAGGCCGGAGGCCAGCCCCTGGTCCGCGCCGGCGACCCCGGTGGTGGAGACGACGATCGACGGGGCGTACGCGAGGCCGGCGCCCAGACCGCAGAGGAGCAGGCCGGGCAGGGCCGTCCACACGTGGCCCATGGGGGCGAGGCCGAGGGCCAGCAGGCCCAGGCCGGTGACGAGGGCCCCGGCGACGATCATGCGGCGCACCCCGAAGCGGCCGGCGAGCGGGCCGACGCGGGTGGAGACCAGCACGATCGCCGCCGAGACCGGCGCGAACACCAGCCCCGTGACCAGCGGGGACAGCCCGCCGACGTGCTGAAGGGAGAGCGCGGTGAAGAACTGCGCCGCCAGGCCGGAGGAGGAGACGACCAGGCAGATCAGGTTGCCGTAGCGCACGTGCGGGCTGCGGAACAGGGAGAACCGGACGATCGGCGCGGCGACCCGGCGCTCCACCGCGACGAACGCCGCGAGGAGCGCGACCGCCCCGAGCCCCATGAGCGCGACGGGCGCGCCGAGCCCCTCGGCCGACTGGGTGACGGCGGCGACGAGCAGCACCGCCCCGCCGGTCAGCAGCGCGGCCCCCGCCACGTCGAGCCGCCCGGAGCGCTCCGGCCGCGCGGCCGGCACCAGGCGCAGCACGGCGGCGAGCACGACGACGCCGACCGGCAGGTTCACCAGGAAGATCGCCCGCCAGTCCACGAGGTCGGTGAGCAGGCCGCCCACCAGGCTCGCGGCGGTCGCCCCGGCCGAGGACACCGCCCCCCAGACGCCGAGGGCCCGGTTCCGCGCGGGCCCCTCGGCGAAGGCGGTGGTGACCAGCGCGAGCGCGGTCGGCGAGACGAGCGCCGCGCCGACGCCCTGGAGCGCGCGGGCGGCGAACGCGGTCACGGGGCCGGTCGCCAGCCCGGCCAGCAGCGAGGCGGCCGTGAACACCGCGAGCCCGGCGACCAGGACGCGCCGGTGCCCGAAGAGGTCCCCCGCCCGCCCGGCGGTGATCATGAAGCCGCCGTACGCCAGGCCGTACGCGGTGATCATCCATTGCAGGGCGCCCTCGGAGACGCCCAGGTCGTCACGCATCGACGGCAGCGCGACCGTCACCACGACCAGGTCCAGCACCAGCATTGCCTGCGCCATGCACAGCACGGCGAGGAGCAGGCCAGGGCCCCGTGTCTTCCGCATCCGATCCCCTTGAAGAGTTACTAAATGAATGTTCGTTTGGAAACTTACACACGTGGGGTAGAGTTAGCAAACAGGCATTCACTAACGGGGAGGGGCGGCATGCCGAGACCACGGACCACCAGCGACGAGGAGATCCTGGAGGCCACCGGGCGGGCGCTCAACCAGGTCGGCGTCGGGAGGCTCACCCTGGCCGTCGTGGCCAGGGAGGCGGGACTGGCCCCGGCGACGCTCGTGCAGCGCTTCGGCTCCAAGCGCGGTCTCCTGCTGGCCTTCGAGCGGTACGCCACGGGCGAGGCGCGCACGCCGTTCATCGAGGCCAGGGCCGGGCACCCGGCCCCGCTCGACGCGCTCCAGGCCGCCCTGGCCGCGCTCGCGTCCGGCGTCCGCACCCCCGAGGAGCTGGCCAACAGCATGAGCGTCCTCCAGCTCGACCTGACCGACCCGGAGCACCGCGAGCTGGCCCTCATCCACACCCGCGCGACGCAGGAGGAGATCGCGGGGCTCCTCGCCGACGCCGTCGCCGCCGGGGACCTGGTCCCGGGCACCGACCCGGCCCGCCTGGCGCGCGCCGTCCACGTCGCCTACAACGGCGCGCACATCCTCTGGGCGCTGTCGGGCGAAGGAGAGCTGCTGGAGCACCTCCGCGACGACGTGGACCACGTCCTGGCGCCGTACCGCGCCTGAGCCGGGCCGCGCGGGAGCACGGCTTCACCGACGTGGACGGGACCCGGCCGGACTTCTACGCCCACTACCCGCGCGTTCCTCGCGCGGCGGCGGGAGTGACCGGGCCCGTCAGGGCGCGGTCAGCCGGCGGCACGCACGTGGTCGATCACGAAGCGGCTCCTGGGGATCGCGGGCGCGTACGACGAGCTCATGCGCAGGTCCTGGGGCGGCACGTGATAGGTCATCTCGCGGGTGAGGGCGCGGGCGGCCGTCTTCATCAGGTCGATCGTGATCCACTCGCCGGGGCAGCGGTGGTCGCGGTAGTGGTCGCCGCCGCCCTGGGGCACGAACGTGTACGCGCTCCCGTCCCAGTCGCCCTCGGCGAACCGCTCCGGGCGGAACTCGCCGGGCCGGTCCCACAGGCGCGGGTCGTGGTTGACGCCCTGCAGGTCCAGCAGCACCCGCCGCCCGGCGGGGAACCGGTGGCCGCGCCACTCGAACGGCCGCGCCACCCGCGCCGCGACCAGCGGGAAGAAGGGGTAGAACCGGCGCACCTCCTGGACGAAGTGCTCGGTGAACTCCTCGTCGCCGCCGCGGATCCGCTCCCGGTGCTCAGGGTGGGCGTGCAGGGCCAGGGCGGTGAACACGACGTACCGGCCGACCGCCACCGTGGGCCGCAGCACGTTGAGCAGCTCCACCGCCGCGACGCGGGGGTCGAGGAGGCTCCCGTCCGGGTCCCGGTAGTGCGCGATCGTGCTCAGGATCGTGGCCTCGGGCGGCCTCCGGCGCACCAGCCGGATCAGCTCGCCCAGCGACTGCTCGGCCCGGATCCGCCCGAGCCGTCCCCGGACGTACCTCGGCCCGACCGCCGCCGGGGCCTCGATCATCGACTTGAGCCGCTCGGTCATGGGGTCCACCAGCCGCGCGGGCAGCGGCACGCCCGCCCAGTCGAACACGGCCTCGCAGATCAGCCTGCTGCTCTCGTCGAACAGGTTGACCCGCGGCATGCCCTCCCACCTGCGGATGTACTCCCGCCACCGGTCCCGGGCCAGCTCCGACAGCCGCTCCCGCGACGCGGGCGTCATGAACGACATGAACATCGCCTTGCGCGCGGCGTGCGTGGCCCCGTCCGTGGACTGCACCCCGCCCTTGCCGAACAACGTCACCGTGAGCCGGTGCGGCGCCGCCTTGCGCCGGACGAACCGGTCCGGGTCGTAGAAGACGCGCGCGGCCTCCGCCCCGGTCACGCACGTCGTCTTCCGCATCAGCAGCCGCGTGTCGAACACGTCCGCGCCCAGCGCCCGCGCCCGCCCGGAGATGAACCCGTAGGCGTCCAGCAGCAGCGCGAGCGTGTTGTCCATCCGGTTCAGCAGCGCGAGTCCCGCCGGCGGCCGGCTCGCCGGCTCCCGGGAGGCCGCCGCCACCCCGGGGGTTCCCTCACGTTCACGGGCACGCGTCGATGCGACAGTGTTCATAGCCGACCGTTTTCCGATTGAGCCCTTCTTAACCCTGTTCGCCCCTCTTGACGGCTTGCGCCACCCCGCTCACGGCGATCCCGGCGCCGGCGCGTCCCGTCCCGCTGAGGACGTGTTCCCTCCGTGCCACGGGAGCCGTCGGCGGGCTGTGGACAACCGCGCGGGGAAGGGCGCGGGGCGGCCTAGAGTAGCCGGGTGGCCTACCCCGAGACCGGCTCCGCAGAGCCCTCCGAGCGCGACCCCTTCGCGGACGCGGGCGCCGTGAGCGTGCCCGCCGAGCCTCACCCGGACATGTGGGAGGGGATGGACGACGAGCCCTATCCCGACATGTGGGACGAACCCGACGGCGAGCCCGCCCGTCCGTCCCCCCCCGCGGCCGGCGGCCCGCCGCCGGACCCGGCGGAGGCGGCCCGGGTGCTGCGGAGCGTGTTCGGCTACGACACGTTCCGGGGCGAGCAGCGGGAGATCATCGAGCACGTGATCGGCGGGGGCGACGCGCTCGTGCTCATGCCCACCGGAGGCGGGAAGTCGCTGTGCTACCAGATCCCCGCGCTGGTACGGCCCGGCGTGGGCGTGGTGGTGTCGCCGCTGATCGCGCTCATGCAGGACCAGGTGGACGCGCTGCGGGCGCTGGGGCTGCGCGCCGGGTTCCTCAACTCGACGCAGGGGCCCGACGAGCGCCACATCGTGGAGGACGCCTTCCTCGCCGGCGAGATCGACCTGCTCTACCTCGCGCCGGAGCGGCTGAAGCTGGAGGCCACGCGGCGGCTCCTCGACCGGGGGCGGATCTCGCTGTTCGCGATCGACGAGGCGCACTGCGTCGCCCAGTGGGGGCACGACTTCCGGCCCGACTACCTGGAGCTGTCCACGCTCCACGAGCGCTGGCCGGACGTGCCCCGGATCGCGCTGACCGCCACCGCGACCCCGGCCACCCACGCCGAGATCGCGCAGCGGCTCAAGCTGGAGGACGCCCGCCACTTCGTCGCCAGCTTCGACCGGCCCAACATCCAGTACCGCATCGTCCCCAAGGACGGCCCGCAGCGGCAGCTCCTCGACTTCATCCGCGCCGAGCACGCGGGCGACGCCGGGATCGTCTACTGCCTGAGCCGCGCGAGCGTCGAGAAGACCGCCGAGTTCCTGAGCGCCAACGGCGTCCCCGCGGTGCCGTACCACGCGGGCCTGGACAACCGCGTGCGAGCCGAGAACCAGTCGCGGTTCCTGCGCGAGGACGGCCTGGTGGTCGTCGCCACGATCGCGTTCGGCATGGGCATCGACAAGCCGGACGTCCGCTTCGTCGCCCACCTCGACCTGCCCAAGTCCGTCGAGGGCTACTACCAGGAGACCGGCCGGGCGGGCCGCGACGGGCTGCCCTCCACCGCCTGGATGGCGTACGGCCTGGCCGACGTCGTGCAGCAGCGCAAGCTCATCCAGACCTCACCGGGCGACGAGGCCCACCGCCGCAGGCTCAACCAGCACCTGGACGCGATGCTGGCGCTGTGCGAGACCGTCGAGTGCCGCCGCGCCGGGCTGCTGGCGTACTTCGGCCAGGAGGCCGGCGAGTGCGGCAACTGCGACACCTGCCTGACGCCCCCCGAGTCCTGGGACGGCACCGTCGCCGCCCAGAAGGTGCTCTCGGCGGTCTACCGCCTCCAGCACGAGCGGCGGCAGCGCTTCGGCGCCGGCCACATCATCGACATCCTCCTGGGCAAGCACACTCCCAAGATCGACGAGAACGGCCACGACTCGCTCAAGGTCTTCGGCGTCGGCGCCGACCTGCGCGACCGCGACTGGAGCGCGGTCATCCGCCAGCTCGTGGCCCAGGGCCTCCTGGACGTGGAGCCCGCCTACAACACCCTGGGCCTCACCCCGGCCAGCGCCGAGGTCCTCCGCGGGGAGCGCAAGGTCCCCCTGCGCCGCGACCCCGAGCGCGCGGCCCGCACCAGGTCCGCCAGGACCGCCTCGAAGACCCGCGCCGCCGTGGACCTCCCCGCCGGCGCCGCCCCCCTCTTCGAGCGCCTGCGCGCCTGGCGCGCCGCCACCGCCAAGGAACAGGGCGTCCCGGCCTACGTCATCTTCCACGACGCCACCCTGCGCGCCATCGCCGCCGAGTCCCCCACCACCCTGGAGGCACTCTCCAAGATCAGCGGCATCGGCCAGAACAAGCTCACCAAATACGGCCCCCAGCTCCTGGAGGTCCTCACGTCCTGACCCGCCCGTCCCCCTTCCAGCCCCTCCCGGCCCTCCCGGCCCCTCCCGGTCAGCGCTGGGGCAGGGGGAAGGCGACGGGGCCGCGGTGGCCCTCTCGGTCCACGGCCCGGACGCCGAAGAAGAAGTTGTCCTTGGACATGCCGCGGACCGTGTACGACGTCACGTCGCCGACCGGGATGACGTGGGTCCAGTAGGGCTCCGTCGTGTCGCGCCAGACGATTTCGTATCCGGCCAGGTCGGGCTCGGGGTTCGGGGCCCAGGTCAGCTCGGTGTCGTTGGTCAGCCGCCGGGTCAGGATCCGGGCGTCGCGCGGGACGGCGGGGGCGCGGGCGAGGGTGGCCAGGGCGGCGGCGTTCACCTGGGCGACGCGGGCGGTGTAGGCGAAGTCCACGAACTCCGGCAGGTCGCCGTACCGCACGCCGTCCTCGACCCGGACGTCCTGGTGCTGGTGCCGGTAGTCCTCGTGGGGTTCGGTGAACCGCACGGCGGGGTAGCCGCGCTGGAGGAACGGGATGTGGTCGCCGCCGCGCAGGTAGCGGTCCCGCCGGTAGACGATCCGCACGGTCATGCCGGGCACCGCGCGCTCGGCGCTCTCCTTGATGTGCCGGGCGAGCTGGCGCGACTCCGAGTCGTTCTCGCCGCCCACCGAGCGGCGGACGTTCGCCTCCTCCGGGGTCTCGTCGGTCGGCACGCCCTCGGCGAAGAGGCGGACCGTGCGCGGGTCGCGGGTGCCGTCCTGGGCGGTGGAGCTGCCGACGATGTCGTTGGTGATCATCCCCGCGATGTTCACGCCCCGCTGCCGCGCCTGCTCGGCGAAGTGCGTCGAGCCGTACAGGCCCTGCTCCTCCCCCGCCACCGCCATGAACACGATCGTGGCGTCGAACGCGCGCTTCGCCATCACCCGCGCCATCTCCAGCACGGCCGCGACCCCGGACGCGTCGTCGTCCGCGCCCGGCGCGTCGCAGGTGTCGTTCGTCGGGCTGGTGCACATGGAGTCGTAGTGGCCGCTCACGACGTACACGCGGCCGGACGAGGCGGGCTGCGTCCCGGTGAGCGTGGCGACGACGTTCGTGATCTGTACCGGGCGCGGGATGCGGGGGTGCTCGGGGCCCGGCTGCTGCACGTACCCCTGCAGCTCGACCTTCATCCGGCCGCCCGACGCGGCGGCGTGGGACTCGAACTCGCGCCTGATCCAGTCGCGGGCCGCCCCGATGCCGCGCCGGGGGTCGTCCTGGCTGGACAGCGTGTTGCGGGTGCCGAACCCGACCAGGGTCCTGATCGACTTCTCGACGCGGCGGGCGTCGATCTCGCGCAGCATCGCGCGCAGGTCACCGGGCACGTGCGCCTCCCGGGCCGCGGGCGCCTGCCGTACGGCGGGCTCGCCCGGGCTCGCCCCCTGGCTCGTGACGGTGAGCGCGGCCAGCGTGGCGACCGCGACGGACAGGGAACCGAGACGTTTCACCGGGATCACTCCCTCGGACCGCCCATGTCCCGCCTTATGCGGGCGTTCGGTACGGCTGACGCTAAGCCCGGCGCGAGCCGTACGGAAGGCGTTGACCGGGAGCGGCCAGGAGCGCCGGAGCCCGGCCGGCGCGGAGACGGCCGGGACGCCCGGGCGGGCGGGTCAGGAGGGGCCGGGGGTGGCCGCGGGGCGTTCGGTGAGCCGGCCGGGCGCGGCGGAGAGCTGCGCCTGCACGCCCGTCTCGCCGCACTCCTCGCCGTTGGCGTACACCGCCCGCGGGGTGACCTGGATCCGCTCGTCGAGCACGACCTTCCCGCCACGGTCCCGGGCGACCACGGTCACCTCGACCGGCCTCTTGGGCAGGCCGCCCACCTCGGCGAAGCCGCGCTTGGCCCCGGTGGGCACGGCGGTGGCGGCGCAGGCGGCGTCGGCCGGCGCGCGCCCGTCGCACTCGGACGCGGGCGCGGCCGTCGTGTCGTCCGTGAGCTCGACCGCGCGGTCGTGGCACGCGCCGTCCCAGCAGACGCGGACCGTGGCGGAGTCGGCCCTCTTCGCGAGCGCCTCCTCCAGGTGCACGCCGACGCCCGTCAGGCTGCCCGCCGCGGTGCACGGCCGTCCCGTGCCCGCCCCGCCGCCGCATCCGGCCGCCGTCAGCACCGCCAGCGCCCCGGCCAGCGCCGCCCGTCTCACATAGCCGCCCATACCCCTTCGACGCGCCCAGGCCGCGTACGGTTGCACGGGACCCGCCGCCACCTGCGGCGATCATGCGCGAGCCGTACGGCGGGCGCCGGGACGGCGGCGCCTTCGCGAAGGCGGCGGGGCGGGCGCGGCTAGGGTGGGGGTATGCCGATCTCGCCGTTCCTCGCGTCACTGCGCTCTCAGGTGGGTCATTCCCTGCTGCTCATGCCGTCCGCGACCGCGTGCGTGTTCGACGACGACGGGCGGCTGCTGATCGCCCTGCACGAGACCGGCGTCTGGGCCCCGCCGGGGGGCGCGGTGGACCCCGACGAGAGCCCCGCCGACGCGGCCGTGCGCGAACTGCGCGAGGAACTGGACCTGGAGATCGCGGTCGACGGCCTGATCGGCGCCTACGGCGGCCCCGAGTTCCGGGTGCTCTACCCGAACGGCGACCTGACGGCGTACGTCCTGATCGCGTACGGCTGCCGCGTCGTCGGCGACGGGGTGCCGGTGCCGGACGGCGAGGAGGTGACGGACGCCCGCTTCGTCACGGAGGAGGAGCTGAGCGGCTACCGCCTCCCGTCGTGGACCCCGCTGGTGCTGCCCGACGCCTTCGCCTGGTGGCGCCGGCACCGCGCCTGACCCGCGCCTGACCCCCGCCCGCCCGGCCCGCCGCGCCCTGCCCGGCTCACCGCGCCCGGCCCGCCGCGCCCTGCCCGGCTCACCGCGCCCGGCTCACCGGCCCGGCCACCGCGCCCGGCTCGGCTCAGCCGTGTTTGCGGAAGATGAAGAAGTACCAGCCGCGCGGCGACGGCCCCGGCTGCCCGTTGTAGAAGCAGCGGTTGGGCGCGTGGTATCCGAGCCGGATCACGCTGTGCCGGAAATGCTCGCAGGCGGCCTCCTCCCCGAACGGCCCGCAGTAGTCCATCGGCCGGCACACGGTCGGATCCCGGACGGGGGCCGCCGGGGAATTCGCGGCGGCGGGCGCCTGAACGCCCGCCGCCAGCACCGCCGACGAGAACCCGGCCACCACCCACATGGCGTACGACCTGCGCATGAGCACCACCTCCACGGAGAAGGACCTTTTCCCCAGGAGTAACGGCGGCGCGATGCGCCGGTCAATCGATCGGGGTGGAAATACCTCGCAGGTGTAATCAGCGTTTCCCGGGATGAGCACATTTCTCGCGATATCCGAGTCGTATTCCGCGATTCCGGAACCGCCCCGGGAAACGGGCCGGGCCGCCCCGCCGTACGGCCGTCAGCGGAGCCAGACCGTGGTGTCCGGCGGGAGGGCGCCGTCCGCGAGCGGGCCGCTGGACAGCAGGACCTCCGTGTGGTCCGGGAGCGGGACCGGGCCGTCCCCCAGGTTGGCCACGCAGACGAGGCCCGAGTCGCGGCGGAAGGCCAGGACCGGGTCGGCGTGCGGGAGCCAGGTGAGGGTGCCGTCGCCGAGGTGGATCCGGCGCAGGCGCAGCGCCTCCCGGTAGAGCGTGAGCATCGAGCCGGGGTCGTCCCGCTGCGCCTCGGCGGTCAGCGCCTTCCACTCCGGGGGCTGGGGCAGCCAGGGCTCCCCGATGGAGTAGCCGAACGGGGGCGCGTCGCCCGACCACGGCAGCGGGACGCGGCAGCCGTCCCGGCCGAGGTCGGTCCCGCCGGAGCGGGTGAAGATCGGGTCCTGGCGGAGCCCGGCCGGGATGTCCTCGACCTCGGGCAGGCCCAGCTCCTCCCCCTGGTACACGTAGACGCTCCCCGGCAGGGCCATCGCCAGCAGCGCCGCCGCCCGGGCCCTGCGGTACCCCAGGTCCGGGTCCGACGGCATGCCGTGCTTGCGGTCCGCGTGGTCGAAGGAGGTGTCGGCGCGGCCGTACCGGGTGACCGGGCGGGTGACGTCGTGGTTGGACAGCACCCAGGTGGGCGGCGCGCCCAGCGGCGCGTGCGTGGCCAGGGTGGTCTCGACGCAGCGGCGCAGCGCCGCCGGGTCCCACGGGCAGCCCAGGAAGTCGAAGTTGAAGGCCGTGTGCATCTCGTCCGGGCGCAGGTACCGCGAGAACCGCTCCTGGTCGGGCAGCCACACCTCGCCGACCAGCACGCGCCCGCCGTACTCGTCGGCGATGCGCCGCCAGCCCCGGTAGATCTCGTGCACGCCGTCCCGGTCGGTGAACGGGTCCTCGCCGTCGGGCTCGGCGTCCGGGTCCTTGATCAGCAGTGCGGCCGAGTCCACCCGGAACCCGTCCACGCCCCGGTCGAACCAGAACCGCAGGACGTCGTGGAACTCCTCGACGACCTCGGGGCTGCCCCAGTTGAAGTCGGGCTGCTCGGGCGCGAACAGATGGAGGTACCACTCCCCGTCCGGCACGCGCGTCCACGCCGGTCCGCCGAAGATCGACCGCCAGTCGTTCGGCGGCTCCGACCCGCCGGGCCCCTTCCCCGGGCGGAACCAGAACCGCTCCCGCGCGGCCGATCCGGGCCCCGCCGCCAGCGCCTCCTTGAACCATTCCTGCTGGTCGGAGCCGTGGTTGGGCACCACGTCGATGATGACGCGCATACCGAGCCCGTGCGCCTCGGCGATCAGCTCCTCCGCCTCGGCGAGGGTGCCGAACGCCGGCTCGATGCCCCGGTAGTCGGCCACGTCGTACCCACCGTCGGCCATCGGCGACGGATACCAGGGGTTCAGCCAGATGGCCTCGATCCCGAGGTCCGCCAGGTACGGGAGGCGGGCGCGCAGCCCGGCGATGTCGCCGATCCCGTCCCCGTTGCCGTCGGCGAAACTACGCAGGTAGACCTGGTAGATCGCGGCCCCCCGCCACCACGTTCCGGGCATGCTGGACTCTCTCTCTTTCGTGTACGGCCGACGCCGGCCTGCGGTTGGGGTCGTACGGCTCGCGCGAGCCGTACCGTCAGCCCTTGAGGCCGCCCGCCGTGAGACCGGCCATGATGTTGCGCTGGAAGACGAAGAACACGAGGATCGCCGGGATGCTCGCGATCACCAGGGCGGCGATCAGCACGTTCTGCGGCATCTGCGCGGAAAGCTGGGCGATGCCCACGCTGAGCGGCATCTTGTCCTGGTCCGGCAGCACGAGCAGCGGCCAGACGAAGTCCTTCCAGGCGGCGACCACCGACAGGATGGACACGACGCCGATGATCGGCCGGGACACCGGGAGCACGATCGACCACAGGATCCGCGCGGGCGAGGCCCCGTCGATCGCCGCGGCCTCCAGCAGCTCGCGCGGGATCGAGTCGAAGAAGCGCTTGAGCAGGAAGACGAAGAACCCGTTCGCGGCGGCGGGCAGCCAGATCGCCCACGGCGTGTTCAGCAGGTCCCAGCCGAGGATCGGCAGGTCCTTCACCGTCAGGTACGCCGGGAGGATGATCACCATCGGCGGGATCATGAGGGTGGAGAGCATCATCGCGAGCACGGCCCTGCCCAGCGCCGGCCGCAGCTTGGACAGGGCGTAGGCGGCCGACACGTCCACGACGAGCGTGATGATCCACGCGCCTCCGGCGTACATGAGGGTGTTCAGCAGGAACGTGCCCAGTTCGAGCTGTTCCCAGGCCTCGGCGTACGGGGTGAGGTCGATGTTCTCGGGGAAGAGCGAGGGCGGCATGCGCACCAGCTCGTCCGGCGACTTCATGGCCCCGGTCACCATCCAGTAGAGCGGGAAGACGAAGACCGCGGTGAACAGCGTCACGACCAGGGTGAGCACCGTCCAGTAGACGATCTTCCCGCGCCGGGTGGTCAGCGTGTGCGGCGAGACCAGCCCGCGCACGCGCGGGGCGGCCTCGCGGGCCCGCCGGGAGCGGCGGGGCGTCCGCGGCGCGGGGGCCGGGGCCGGGCGCGCCGGCCGTACGGCGGTGTCGGTCATGGCGGCCCCCTAGCCCTGGTCGTCGCGCGAAACGCGCAGGTAGACGGCGGAGAAGATCATCAGGACGACCATGAGCATCAGCCCGAGCGCGCCGCCCCCGCCGAAGTCTCCGTAGTTGAAGGCGTACTGGTACATCAGGTAGGCCACGGTCACGGTCGCGTTCTCGGGCCCGCCGCCGGTCAGCAGGTAGGGCTCGATGAACACCTGCATGGTGGCCACGATCTGGAGCAGCAGCATCACCAGCAGGATCAGCCGGGTCTGCGGGATCGTGACGTGCCAGACCCGCTTGAACAGCCCGGCCCCGTCCAGCTCCGCCGCCTCGTACAGCTCGCCGGGGATGCTCTGGAGCGCGGCCAGGTAGATCAGCGTGCCGGTCCCCATGTTCATCCAGGTGGACACGATCACCAGCGAGACCAGCGCGGTGCTGGAGGAGTCCAGCCAGCTCAGGCCCGGGATCGAGAACACGTCGAGGATCTGGTTGAACAGTCCGGGGCCGGGGTCGTAGAACCACTTGAACAGCAGGACGGCGACCGCGGGCGGCAGCATGACCGGCACGTAGACGATGAACCGCAGGTAGGCGCGGGCGTGCCGCAGCTCGTTGAGCACGATCGCGGCGAGGAACGGCACGCCGTACCCGAAGACCAGGGCCAGCCCGGTGAACGCCAGCGTGTTCAGCCACGCGTCGGCGAACGCCGCGTCGGCGAACACGGTGCGCAGGTTGGCCAGGCCGACCCATTCGGGCGGGTCCACGAAGTTCGTCTTCTGGAAGCTGAGCAGGATCTCCCGGACCATGGGGTACCAGGAGAAGAAGGCGAAGACGATCAGCGCCCCGCTGAGGAACCCGTACGCCGTCAGGTTGCGGCGCAGCGCGTTCCGGAACGGCCCGCGCGCCGGGCGCGGCGCCGTGGTCGTGGTCATGGTCGGGTCTCCCGAGTTCTCGCTCCGGCGCGCCTCCCCGGGCCGTCCGCGTGAACGGCCCGGGGAGGCGGCCTGGGGTCAGGCTCGTGGGTCAGGCTCGTGGGGTCGGGCTCGTGGGGTCGGGCTCCTGAGGCCCGTCAGCCCTTGGACAGCACCTGGTCGGCCTTGCTCGCCGCCTCGGCCAGGAGCTGGTCGATGTTCGCGTCGCGGTTGGTCAGCACGGCCGACATCGGCTTGTCCAGCAGGGCGTACAACTCCTGCGCCTTCGGCGGTTCGAGCTTGTTGGGGATGTTCGGCGACGCCTCGACGTACGACGTGAAGTGCTCGACGGGCACGGTCGCGAACTTCTCGCGGTCGGCGAGGATCTGGTCGCCGGGCGGGGTGCCGGGGGCGTAGAAGTCCGGGTACGGCAGGCCGACGGGACGGTTGAGGCGCTTGCCCCGCTCGTAGTCGAACTGGCCCTTGCCGGGGGTGAGCTTGAGGTACTCCAGCCAGAGCAGGCCGGCCCTGATCTTCTCGGGCGTGGCCTTGGGGTGGAACATGTAGCCGTCGCCGCCGGCCAGGGACGCCTTGGCCTCGGGCACCGCCGCGACGCCGTAGTCCTCGTACTTGCCGCGGAAGTCGTTGTTGACCGCCTGGACCACGTCGGGCGCGCCGATCATCATGCCGAGCTTGCCGCTGCCCATCAGGCGCATGAGGTCTTCCCACTGGTGCAACTGCTTGGTGCCCATGCTGTTGTCGGTCCAGCGCATCTGCTTGAGGTTCTCCAGCACGGCCTTGCCCTCGGCGGAGTTGAAGGCGGCCTTCGTCCCGTCGGGGGTGACCACGTCGCCGCCGCGGGCGTACAGGGAGGCGGTGAAGTGCCAGCCGCCGGTGTTCCCCGCGCTGTACTCGCCGAAGCCGACGACGCCGCCGCCCAGCCCGGCGATCTTCTTGGCCGCCTCGCGCACCTCGGCCCACGTCTTGGGCGGGGCGTCGGGGTTGAGGCCGGCCTGGCTGAACAGCTTGCGGTTGTAGACCAGGCCCATGGAGTAGGTGTTGCGCGGGACGCCGTACACCTTGTCGCCGTCCTTGAAGACGCTCATGACGTCCGGGCGGATGTGCGCGTAGTTCTTGAGCGTGCCGACGTACGGCGAGATGTCGGCGGCCTGCCGGTTCTGGATGATCTTCTTGACGTCGGTGTAGTAGACGTAGAAGACGTCCTCCATCGTGCCGCCGGCCAGCTTGGCCTGGAACGTCTCCGGGTTGATGCAGGGGAAGGCGTCCTTGCTCTCGATGTCGATGTCCGGGTGCAGCTTCTCGAACGCGGCGACGTCCTCGTCCCACTCCTGACGCTCGATCTTGTTGCTCTTGGGCGGCTGGCAGCCGACCGTGATCGTCACCTTGGCGTTCTTGCCGGAGGCGGCGTCCTTCCCGCCTCCGCCGCCGCCGGCGTCGCCGCCGCATCCGGCGGCGCCGAGAACCAGGCCCGCCGCGAGCAGGCATGCGAGATTACGCGTGCGCGTCCTCATAAGGGGTTTCCTCCCGGAACGAGTCACCATGTACGGCCGGGCCGCCGGTTGCGAGAAACATACAGAGAGGAACAGAATCAAGCAATAGTCGAATCTGTGTACGCAAAAATCTGACAGAGCCTTCCGAGGGCCACGGGCCGAGGCGTGGCGCCGCAGCGCGGGCTGTCGGCGGCGCGGGCTGTCGGCGGCGCGGGCGGACAGCCCGGATCGACGCGGGACGAGGAGGGGCCGTTCCCGGCGGCGGGCCGGGCGGGACGAGGACGGCGTGGCCCGGCGAGGCCCCGCACGAGAGGACGCGGCGGAGCCCCCCGCCCGCGTCCCGGCCGCCCCGGCCGCCCCGGCGGCGGTCGTCCCCCGTCGCTGGCCGTACGGCCTGAGCCGGGCGGGCGTACGGCCTGAGCCGGGCGGGCGTGGGCCGTACAACGAGGGCGGGCGTGGGCCGTACGGGAGCCGGGGCGGGCGGGGCGGGGGTCAGCGGGCGGGGGCGGGGGCGGTGGAGCCGCGGACCACCAGCTCGGGCTCGAAGAGGAGCTCCTCGGCGGTGACGGCCGCGCCGTCGATCTGGTTGACCAGGAAGGTGACCGCCGCCCGGCCCAGGGCCTCTATGGGCTGGCGGACCGTGGTGAGGGGCGGGTTGGTGCAGTTCATGAACGCGCTGTCGTCGAAGCCGACGACCGAGACGTCCTCGGGGACGGACAGGCCGAGGCGGCGGACCGCGCGGATCGCGCCCAGGGCGAGGGGGTCGCTGGCGCAGACGATCCCGGTGTATCCGGCCTTGACCAGGCGCGTCGCCACCGCCTGGCCGCCTTCGAGGGAGAACATCGCGCGCTCGACGGCCTCAGGCCGCACCTCGACCCCGGCCTTCCCTGCGGCCTCGCGGAACGCGGCGAGCTTGCGCCGGGAGGGCATGTGGTCCTCCGGGCCCAGGATCAGGCCGACGCGCTCGTGGCCGAGCGAGGTCAGGTGGCCGAACGCCTGCTCGACCGCCACCGCGTCGTCGGTGGACACGCAGGGGAAGCCCAGGTGCTCGCTGGCGGCGTTGACCAGCACGACCGGGAGCTTGAGCGAGCGCAGCCGGAAGTAGTGCTCGTGCGGGGCCTCGGCCTCGGCGTAGTGGCCGCCGGCGAACACCACGCCGGAGACCTGCTGCTCCAGGAGCATCTCGACGTAGTCCGCCTCGGAGAGCCCGCCCGCCGTGCGCGTGCACAGCACCGGGGTGAAGCCGCGCTGGGCGAGCGCGCCGCCGACGACCTCGGCGAGCGCCGGGAAGATGGGGTTGCCCAGTTCGGGCAGGACCAGGCCGACCAGCCGGGCGCGCTCGCCGCGGAGCTGGGTGGGGCGCTCGTATCCGAGCACGTCGAGGGCCGTCAGCACGGCCGCCCGCGTGGCGTCGGAGACCCCCGGCTTGCCGTTGAGCACCCGGCTGACCGTGGCCTCGCTGACCCCGACCTTCTTGGCCACTTCCGCAAGTCGACGTGTCACGGCGCAAGCATACTGCGGATCAACGCAAGCCACTTGCAATCTCCATCATTGGGACGCAAGTTCTCGACGCTGAGCACGCAAATGACCTTGGAGAGACGCGTGTGACACCCGTGATTTCATTGGATTCATGGCAAATCCGGCGATCCTCACCGTTGATGACGATCCCGCCGTTTCCCGGGCAGTGGCCCGGGACGTGCGGCGACGGTACGGCGACGCGTACCGCATCGTGCGCGCCGACTCCGGTGAGGCCGCCCTGGAGGCGCTGCGGGAGCTGAAGCTGCGCGGCGAGCAGGTGGCGCTGATGCTCGCCGACTTCCGCATGCCGAGGATGAACGGCATCCAGTTCCTGGAGGCCGCGATGGACCTGTTCCCGCTGGCCCGCCGGGTGCTGCTCACGGCGTACGCCGACACCGACGCGGCGATCGACGCGATCAACCTCGTGGACCTGGACCACTACCTGCTCAAGCCGTGGAACCCGCCGGAGGAGAAGCTGTACCCGGTCGTGGACACGCTGCTGGACGCGTGGCTGGCGACCCCGGCGCCGCCGGAGACGCGCGTGGTGGGCCACCGCTGGTCCGCGCCCTCGTTCGCGGTGCGCGACTTCCTGGCCCGCAACCTCGTCCCCTTCCGCTGGGTGGTCGCCGACGAGCCCGAGGGCGGGCGGCTGCTGGCCGCCGCGGGGCTCGGCCCGGACTCGCTGCCGGTCGTGGTCACCGCCGACGGCAAGGCCCTGGTCCGGCCGACGGAGTCGGAGCTGGCCGCGCACGTCGGGCTGAACACCACTCCGGAGGCCGACTTCTACGACGTGGTGATCGTCGGGGCCGGGCCCGCCGGGCTCGGCGCGGCCGTCTACGCCGCCTCCGAGGGGCTGCGGACGGTGCTCGTGGAGCAGCGCGCGACCGGCGGGCAGGCCGGCCAGAGCAGCCGCATCGAGAACTACCTCGGCTTCCCCGACGGCGTGTCCGGGGCGCAGCTCACCGACCGGGCGCGGCGGCAGGCGCAGCGGTTCGGGGCCGAGCTGCTGACCACCCGCGAGGTCGTGGAGCTGAGCGGCGACGAGAGCTCCCACCTGCTGCGCTTCGGCGACGGCACGGCGGTCGCCGCGCACACCGTCGTGCTGGCCACCGGCGTCTCCTACCGCGTGCTGGACGCCCCGGGCCTGGCCGAGCTGACCGGGCGCGGGGTGTTCTACGGCTCGGCGACCACCGAGGCCCCGAGCTGCGCCGAGCAGGAGGTCTACATCGTCGGCGGCGCGAACTCCGCCGGGCAGGCCGCCGTCCACTTCGCGAGGTACGCCAAGCGGGTCCACCTGCTGATCCGCGGCGACGACCTGACCCGCTCGATGTCCCAGTACCTCATCGAGCAGATCGAGGGCATCGGCACGATCGAGGTCCACCCGCGCACCGAGGTCGCCCGCGGGGAGGGCTCGGACCACCTGGAACGGCTCACGCTGCGCGACACCCGCACCGGCGAGGAGCGCACGGTCGAGACGTCCTGGATGTTCGTGTTCATCGGGGCCGAGCCGCGCACCTCGTGGATGCCGCGGGCCATCGCCCGCGACGAGCGCGGCTTCGTGCTGACCGGGCCCGACCTGATCTCGGACGGGCGGCGGCCGAAGGGGTGGCCGCTGCCGCGCGACCCCTACCACCTGGAGACCAGCATGCCCGGCGTGTTCGCGGCCGGTGACGTGCGGGCCGACTCCGTCAAACGGGTCGCCTCCGCCGTGGGCGAGGGCGCGATGGCCGTGTCCCTGATCCACCGTTACCTGGAGGGGCGATGAGCGAGTCCCGCGGCGCGGTGCGGGCCGGCGACCGGCTGACCGCGAAGGACCTGCGCGAGCTGTTCCTGTTCGAGGCGCTCTCGGACGAGCAGCTCGCGGTCTACGTCGAGAACGGCTGGGTCGAGGAGTACCCGGCGGGCGCCGGGGTGTACGCCGAGGGCGAGCCCGCCACCTGCTTCTACGTGCTGCTGCACGGCACGATCGCGCTCAGCCGGCGCATCCACGGCGACGAGATCGAGGTCATCCGCACCGAGCAGGTCGGCGTCTACTCGGGGGCCACCCAGGCGTACCTCGGGGGCCAGGTCGCCGAGTCCTACAACTCCTCGCTGCGCGCGGTCAGCGACGTCACCCTCTTCTCGCTGCCCGCCGATCTCGTCGGCCGCACCGTGCGCGAGTGGTTCCCGATGGCGATGCACCTGCTGGAGGGCATGTTCTTCGGCATGCGCACGCAGCACAGGATCGTCGGCGAGCGGGAGCGGCTGCTGGCGCTGGGCTCGCTGTCGGCGGGCCTGACCCACGAGCTGAACAACCCGGCCGCCGCGGCCGTGCGCGCGACCTCGGCGCTGCGCGAGCGGGTGGCGGGCATGCGGCACAAGCTCGCCCTGATCGCCGACGGGCGGCTGGACGGCAGCCGCCTGCGCGAGCTGGTGGAACTCCAGGAGGAGGCGGTACGGCGGGCCGCCGCCGCGCCCGCGCTGTCCGCCCTGGCCGCCTCCGACGCCGAGGACGCGCTCGGGGACTGGCTGGACGAGCACGGCGTGGCCGACGGCTGGGACCTGGCGAGCACGCTCGTGGCCGGGGGCATCGACACGGCGTGGCTGGACTGCGTGCGCGCGGCGGTCGGCGAGGAGTTCCTCGGGGCGGCGGTGCGGTGGCTGACCTACACCATCGACACCGAGCTGCTCATGGGCGAGATCGACGACGCCGTGGGCCGCGTGTCCGGGCTGGTCTCCGCCGCCAAGCAGTACTCCCAGCTCGACCGCGCGCCGCATCAGGTGGTGGACGTGCACGACCTGCTCGACGCGACGCTGACCATGCTCCAGGCCAAGATCCCGCCCGGGGTGCGCACGGTGCGGGACTACGACAGGGAGCTGCCGCGGATCCCGGCGTACGCGGCCGAGCTGAACCAGGTGTGGACCAACCTGATCGACAACGCCCTGGACGCGATGGCCGGGACGGGCACCCTCGGCGTGCGCACCCGCCGCGACGGGGACCACCTGGTCGTCGAGGTGAGCGACACCGGCCCGGGCATCCCCCCGGACGTGCGGCCCCGCATCTTCGAGCCGTTCTTCACCACCAAGCCGGTCGGCGAGGGCACGGGCCTCGGCCTGGACATCTCCTACCGGATCGTGGTCAACAAGCACCACGGCGACATCCGCGTCGAGAGCGGCGACGACGGCACCGTCTTCCGCGTCCTCCTCCCGGTCACCGCCCCCGCCCCCTGAGCCCTACGGCCGGCCGCGCGGGCCGTACGCGAGGCGAGCCCGCCGTACGGCGGAACGCGCCGGCGTGCGGCGGGGCGCGGTCAGGACGCGGCGAGCCAGAGGTGCACGGCGAGGGCCAGGCCGGCCAGCGCGATCCCGACGCGCAGGGGACGCTCGGGGAGGCGGCGGAACAGGACGGGGCCGAGGCGGCTCCCGGCCAGGCCGCCCACCGCGAGCGCCGCGGCGGCGGCCCAGTCCACGGGGGCCAGGAACGCGTACGCGAGCGCGGCGACCAGGTTGGCCGCGCCGAGGACCGCGTTCTTGACCGCGTTGCTGACGGCCAGCGGTTCGGCGGACGAGGCGGCGAGCGCGGCGAGCAGGAGCACCCCGGCGGCGGCCCCGAAGTAGCCCGCGTAGACCCCGATCAGCAGGATCGCGCCCATCAGCGGCACGGGCGTGCGGCCGGCGCCGGCCCGGGAGGCGCGGCGGCCCGCCAGCCGCCGGATCGGCTCGCGCGCGAGCAGCACCACCGAGCCCAGCGCGATCAGGTACGGCACGACGGCCTCGAACGCCTCCGGCGGCGTGCTCAGCAGCAGCGCCGCGCCGCACGCCCCGCCCGCCGTGGCGAGCGCGCCGAGCCGCAGCGTCCGCCCGAGCTGGCCGCGCAGTTCCAGCCGCGATCCCACGACCGAACCCACGGTGCTGCCGAACAGGGACACGGTGTTGGTGACGTTGGCCACGACCGGCGGGAGCCCGGCGGCCAGCAGCGCCGGATAGCTGAAGAGGGAGGCCAGCCCGGCCACGGACCCGGACAGCCCGGCGGCGACGCCCGCCACGGCGAGCGCGAGCGTCGAAGAAGCGTCCAAGCCCTCATTCCCTCGCCGGCGGCCGTCCCGGACGGGGAGAAGATTCCTCCGCGTCCACGACGATTGTCGCATTCGGTGGAACGTCTGGAAGGTGTGGAAGGTCTGGAAGGTCCGCTCAGCGGCCCAGGTGGGCGGCGGCCACGCGCTTGGGCACGACCATCGTCCACGCCTCGACCACCAGCTCGCGCAGCTCGTCCGCGCCGAGGGCGGCCATCCGCGCGCACACCCAGTTGTAACGCAGGTCGGACTCCCTGGGCAGCAGGAACCTGGCGGGCTCGGCGGCCACCAGGGCCGCCCGCTCCTCCCTCGGGAACGCGAACCCGAGCGTGCTCTCGTCGGGCGAGATCGACAGGTAGACGATGCGTCCGACGCGGAACTTCACGTGGTCGCGGATCAGGTGCTCGCTGGTCCTGGGCAGGGTCAGCGCCACCGCCCGCACGTCCTCGGCCGTCACCACGCCGTCCGCCCCTCCCCCGGCCCCCTCGCGGGACCGCCCACGCGCACGCTACCTCCCGCCACCGACACTTCCCCGCCCTGCGACCGCCCCGCTGCGCGACCGCCCCGCTGGCGGCCGCCCCGCCGCCCGTGGCCGCCCCCCACGATCCCGCCGCCCCGGGCCGTACGGCGGCGCGAGCCGTACGCCAGGGCCGGCCGTACGGCGGGGCGCCAGGGGTCAGCGGGCGCGGGAGGCCGAGACGGCGGACTCGGCCGCGGCGACGACGGCCTGGAGGCGGGCGTGGTGGGCGCCGGGCCAGTAGACGCGGCGGCAGGCCGGGCAGCGGGCGAACGTGTCGTAGGTGCGGCGGGTGCCGGGCGGCAGCTCGTCCGCCACCTCGGCCTTCCCGACGGGGGCCAGGGGCGTGTTGCAGGCGGTGCAGCGCGTCCACGGGGCCAGGCCGGGGGCGAAGCGGTCGAGGACGTCGCGGAGCTGGTCGTCGGGGCGGTCCCCGCGGACGTAGGCGGCGTGCCGCAGGGCCCGGCGGCGGAGCAGGCCGCGGTCCTTGGTGAGCAGCACCCGGTCCTCGGCGTTCGCGCGGCAGGCGAGCTCGTCGTCGTCCAGGTCGTTGCCGTAGGCGGTGTCCAGGCCGAGCAGGCGCATGCGGCGCGCGAGCGTGCCCAGGTGCACGTCCAGCAGGTACCTCGCGGGGGCGGGCTGCGGCCGGCGCACCGGGAGCACGTCGATCACCGCGCCGGGGCGGGGGCGGCGCGCGGGCGGGACGGGCTCGCCGTCCTCGCGCAGCTCCCCGACCTCGGTGAGCGGGACCCCGGCCGACTCGACCACGTGCCCGAGCGAGGACGTGCCGTCGTACGCCACGGGACCGCGCCTGCGCGGGGACACGAGGTCCGCGAGGCCGCCGGAGAAACGCAGGAGCATGGCGGCTTCCTGCCCGGGTTCGCGGCGCGTCAGTCCGGCGGGCGGGGATCGGGGCGGAGATTGTCCCCGGGCGATCAAAGCGCCCGGAAGATGTGGAGATTTAGGACCAAGCATTAGCTTGTGATCTTCGTCATAGTTGCGGCCATGAAACGAATAGCCGCCCTGATCACGGGCATTCTGCTGGCCTGCGGGCTCGTCGCCGGAACGGCGGGCCCGGCGGCCGCCGACACCTGGCGGAGCCTGAAGGGCCCGACCCTCCTGCCGCCCAGCGCCGTCCAGCACGCCGCGGCCTCCGCCCCCGACAACCTGTGGACGTCGGGGCTGGAGACCATCAAGTGCGACCCGGTCTGCGACGAGGTCGGCGAGACGGGCAAGCCGTTCCTGCGGCAGTGGAACGGCGCGAAGTGGATCGACCACCGCCCGGCCGGGCTGCTGCCCGCGCACATCCGCGCGATCAAGGCGCTCTCCCCGGCCGACGTGTGGATCGCGGGCGGGCGGAACTCCCCGCTCATCGCGCACTGGGACGGGACGGCGTGGTCGAGCCCGCCGCTCCCGCTGGAGCCGACCGGCGTCTGGACGACGGTCGAGGCGCGCCCCGACGCCGTGTGGGTCGCCGCGAACACCCGCGACGAGGGCCTGATCTACCGCCGCGCCGGCGGCCAGTGGCTGGTCACCCGCCTGCCCGGCCTCACGGTGCACCAGATCGTGTCGCGCTCGGCGACGGACGTGTGGGCGCTGGCCGCGACCCGCTGGGACCCGGCGTACAGCGGTGACGTCAACACGCTGCTGCGCAGCACCGACGGCCGCACCTGGCAGCAGGTGAGCGTGCCGGGCCTGACGTCCGCCTCGCGCCTCACCGGGCTCGCGGTGAGCGGCGGGAGCGAGGTGTGGCTCTCCGGCCGGAACGGCACGGCGGGCTTCCTCAAGCGCTTCGACGGGTCCGCCTGGCAGGACGTGGCCGACCCGGCCGGGTTCGGCGGGGGCCGCGCGCTGGCCGCCGACGCGAACGGCGCGGTCTGGACGGTCGGCGGGAACAAGATCCACCGTTATCAGGGCGGCGCGTGGACCGAGTTCGCCGCCCCGCTCTCGGGCACCACGCGCGACGTGATCCTGCGCGAGGTCACCGTGGTCCCCGGGACCTCCCAGGTGTACGCCGTGGGACAGGGCCTCGGCCTCGTGGCCCAGGGGCCGTACATCGCCACCAACGGCTGACCGGACCCGGCGGGGGCGGGACACGCGTTTCGGCGGGCGCGCCGCCGGGGTCCTCCCCGGCGGCGCGTTCCCATGTCCGCCCGGGCTCCCGGCTCCCGCGCCCGGCCCCGGGAGGTCAGGGCTCGGGGAGTTCGGCGGGGAGGCGGGCGGTGGCCTCGCGCTGCACGGCGGCCGAGCGGCGCAGGAAGTCCAGCACCGTCTCCAGTTGCTCGTCGGTGTACGTCGCGTAGATCTCGTTCAGGCCGTTGATCAGGTCTCCGTAGATCGTGTACCGCGAGGCCTCCCCCACGGCCAGCGTCAGCTCGACGATCACCCGGCGGCGGTCGGCCGCGTCGCGCGTCCGCCGTACCATGCCGCGGCGCTCCAGGCGGTCGATGAGGCCGCTCACGGAGGCCGGTGCGAGCGCGGCGTGCTCGGCCAGCTCCCCCGCGGTCAGCGGGCCGAAGCGTTCGAGCAGGTCCATCGCCTTGTAGTCGGTCGGGCTCAGGCCCATCAGGGCGGAGACCGCGGTGTGGAACATCACCGTGGCGGTGCTCTGCTCCCGCCCGGCTTCGACCAGTTCGGCCAACAAGCGCTTCCTTCGTTCGGAGATGTCCCTTGACACGTCCCCCACCCTCCCGCATATATTTCGTTCGGCCGAACTAAATAACCTCTCTCCGAGGGTAACACGGAAGGACGTGGCGACCATGACCAAGGCGATGATCATCGGGTGCGGGATCGGCGGCCCGGTGCTCGCGCTGGCGCTCCGCAAGGCCGGCATCGACTCCGTCATCTACGAGGCGCACCAGGCCGGGGCCGACGGCCGGGGCGCGTTCCTCAACGTCGCCTCCAACGCCCTCGACGCCCTGCGCGTGCTCGGCCTGCACGAGGAGGTCATGGCCGCCGGCATCCCCACCCCCGAGATGGTGATGTGGAGCGGCACCGGCAAGCGCCTCGGCCAGGTCCCCAACGGCCTGGCACTCGACGACGGCACCGTCAGCCACACGATCACGCGCGCCGACCTGTACCGCATCGTCCGCGAGCGCGCCCTGGCCGCCGGCGTCGAGATCGTGTACGGCAAGCGCCTGGCCGACGCCGACGTGACCGGGCGCCGCGCGGTCGCCAGGTTCGAGGACGGCACGGAGGCCACCGGCGACCTGCTGATCGGCGCGGACGGCGTGCACTCGCGCACCCGCGCGATCCTCGACCCCGGCGCTCCCCCGGCCCGGTACTGCGGCCTGCTCAGCTTCGGCGGGATCGTGCGCGTCCCCGGCTTCCGCGGCGAGCCCGGCGTCTACAACATGGTCTTCGGCAAGCGCGCCTTCTTCGGGTACGCCGGGGCGCCCTCGGGCGACACCTGGTGGTTCGCCAACCTGCCCCGGGGCGACGAGGAGGCGATGCGGCGCGAGCTCGCGGCGACGAGCGAGGACCGGTGGCGGGCCATCCTCGTGGAGGCGTTCTCCGGGGACGAGGGGCCGTTCGCCGAGATCGTCGCCGGGAGCTCGGTGGGGCCGGTGGTGCCGGTCTACGACATGCCCCCCGTGCCGGTCTGGCACCGCGGCCGCGGCGTGCTCACCGGCGACGCCGGGCACGCCACCTCCCCCAGTTCCGGCCAGGGCGCGGCGATGGCGATCGAGGACGCGCTGGTGCTCGCGATGTGCCTGCGGGACCTGCCGGACCACGAGCGGGCCTTCGCCGCGTTCGAGCGCCGCCGCCGCGAGCGGGTGGAGCGGGTCGTGGCGACCTCCCGCCGGATCAGCAACAGCAAGGCCGCCGGGCCCGTCGCCCGGGTGATGCGCGACCTGATGCTGCCGCTCTTCCTGAAGAAGGCCGCCGACCCGAGCCGGCTGGACTGGCAGTACCGCCACCACATCGACTGGTACGCCGGGGCCGCCTGAGGTGGTGCGCGAGAGCCGTACGGGACGATGTTCGGCTCTCGTGACAGGGGATAAGCGGCGGGTCGCGTGCTAGTCTCTCCACCGATCTTCGCAAAGATGGTGGTTTCCGCGCCTTTCGGCCACATTCCCCGGGACGAGGTGCCATGGCTTCCCGTAGCCGGTCGATCCGATTCAAGATCTTCACCTTGCTCGTGATGCCGGTGGCCTCGCTGATCCTGCTCTGGGGGTTCACCGCGGGCTTCACGGTCCCCGACGGGCTGCGCCTCAAGCGGATCCAGGGCGCGGTGGACCTCGTGGCCAGCCCCGCCGAGGACGTCGTGGTCGAGCTCCAGGCCGAGCGGCGCCTGTCGGTGGCGCACATGAGCCGCTACACCCCCGAGGGATACGCCGAGCTGCGGGCCCAGCGCGCCAAGACCGACAAGATGCACCAGACGTTCCGCAGGCTGGCGCTGTCGCCCGAGGGCGTGGCCGCCACCAGCGAGGACATGCGGCAGCCGGTCGCGGACATGCTGGACCGGCTGGACCGCCTGCCGGAGATGCGCAACCGGATCGACGCCCACCGGGTCACCCGGCTGGAGGCGATCCGCGCCTACAACGCCGTCGTGGACGCCCAGTTCCGCCTCTACGACAAGCTGATCCTGGTCCCCGACGTCGAGATCCACCAGCAGGCCACGGCCATCACGGCGATGGGCGAGGCCCGCGAGATGATCACGCGCGAGAGCGCGCTGATCTCGGCCATCATCGGCGGCGACAACCTGACCCCCGGCGAGCGCAAGGCCTTCTCCGAATGGGTCACCGCCCGCCGCTTCCTGCAGGGCAAGGCGCTGCGCCAGCTCGACGAGGACCTGCGCGGCCCCTACGTGGACTTCGCCGAGTCGCCGCTGTTCGGCCAGTTCGAGAACGTCGAGGACGCCATCATCGGGTCCTCCCGGGCGACCGTCCCGCTGCCCGCCGACGCGGCCGACTGGCAGAAGATGGCCGAGCGGCTGAAGCGGACCGCCGACAAGCTCCAGGCCACCCAGGCGTACCGGCTGGTGGACCGCATCGAGGGCGTCGCCGTCGGCATCCTCGTGCGTGTCGGGCTGCTGGCCGGGCTCGGCCTGGTCGCGGTCGTCGTCTCCGTGCTGCTCTCGCTGCGGTTCGGCCGCCGCCTGGCCCGTGAGCTGGTCAACCTGCGCCGCGCCGCGCTCGTGCTGGCCGCGGACCGGCTGCCGACCGTCATCGACCGGCTCAGCCGCGGCGACGACGTGGACGTGGACGCCGAGGCGCCCGAGCTGCACCTGCGCGGCACCTCCGAGATCTCCGACGTGGGCGCCGCCTTCACCACGGTCCAGCGGACCGCGATCACCGCCGCCGTCGGGCAGGCCGCGCTGCGGCGCGGGGTCGCGCAGGTCTTCCTCAACCTGGCCCGGCGCAACCAGTCGCTGCTGCACCGCCAGCTCGCGCTGCTGGACACCATGGAGCGGCGCGACGTGGACGCGCAGACGCTGGAGGACCTCTTCCGGCTCGACCACCTCACCACCCGCATGCGCCGCCACGCCGAGGGCCTGATCATCCTGTCGGGCGCGCTGCCCGGCCGGGGCTGGCGCAACCCGGTGCCCATCCTCGACGTCGTGCGCGGCGCGGTCGCCGAGGTCGAGGACTACCAGCGCGTCACCGTGCACGTGCCGCCGGGCCCGGCGCTGCTGGGCGCCGCGGTCGCCGACGTGATCCACCTGATCGCCGAGCTGGTCGAGAACGCCACGATCTTCTCGCCGCCGCACACCGAGGTCCGGGTACGCGGCGAGATCGTGGGCTCCGGGTACGCCATCGAGGTCGAGGACCGCGGCCTGGGGCTGAGCGCCGAGGAATTCGACGCCATCAACGAGAAGCTCGCCACGCCGCCGGAGTTCGACCTGGCCGACAGCGACCGGCTCGGCCTGTTCGTGGTCGGCCGGCTCGCCCACCGCCACGACATCCGGGTCGTCCTGCGGCCCTCGCCGTACGGCGGCACCACGGCGATCGTGCTGCTGCCCGCGGCGCTGGTGGTGGAGGCGCCGCGCGAGCGCGAGCTGGTCGCGGTGGGCCCGCAGACCTCCGCCGCCCCCGAGTCCCGCCCCGCGCTGGAGGCCGTCAGGACGCGTCCCGCCGAGGACGTGGCCGAGCTCGTCACCCCGCTGCGCGCCGCCCCCGAGGCGCCCGAGCCGCCCCGCCCCGCCGTACTCCCCGTCAGGGGGACCGACGGGGAGTCCGCGCCCGGCCCGGTGCTGCCCATGGAGGGCGTCGTGCGCGATGCCCTCCCCCGCCGCGTCGCCGGGACCCGCCCCGCCCCGGACGCGCGCGGCTCCGGCGCCCCGGACGCCCGCGCGACCGACGCCCGCGCGACCGACGGCCGCGCCTCCGACGGCCGCGCGGCCGACACGCACAAGGGCCTGCCCCGGCGTGTGCGGCAGGCCAGCCTCGCCCCGCAGCTCCGGCAGGCCAGGCCGCGGACGGCGGCGCCGGTGAACGGCGCGGACGGCGACCCCGAGGACACCGGGACGGCGAGGTCCCCCGAGGAGACCCGGGCGATCTTCGCTTCGTTCCAGGACGGCGTGCGGCGGGGCCGCCGCGACGCCCAAGAGTTGGACGGCAAGAAAGGTGACGAGTGATGGCGGAGTCTCTGGGCTGGTTGCTCGACGACTTGATCAGCCGGGTGGCTCCCGTGCGGCATGTGGTGCTCCTCTCCAGCGACGGGCTCGCCATCGGCGCGTCGAAGGATCTGCGGCGTGAGGACTCCGAGCACCTGGCGGCGCTGGCCGCCGGGTTCCAGAGCCTGGCGCGCGGGGCGGGGAACCACTTCGGCGGCGGGGCGGTGCGCCAGACCATCATCGAGATGGAGGACGCGTTCCTGTTCGTGACCGCCGCGGGCCAGGGCACCAACCTGGCCGTGCTCAGTACGGCCGACGCCGACGTCGGCCTGATCGCGTACGAGATGGCGATGCTGGTCAAGCGCGTGGGCCAGCACCTTTCCACCAACCCGAGACTGGCGGACGCGGAGTGATGCATGAGCACAGAGCGCTGGCTCGACGAGGAGGCCGGACCGGTGGTGCGGCCCTACGCCATGACCCGGGGGCGCACGCGCCCCTCCGCTGAGGCGTTCGACCTGATCGCGCTCGTGTGCGCGACGGGCGACGCGCCGGCCGGGAACTCCGGGCTCGGCCCCGAGCACCTGCGCCTGCTCGACCTGTGCCGGCGGGCCGCCACGGTCGCCGACCTCGCGTCGAGCGTGGACCTGCCGCTCGGAGTCGTGCGGGTGCTGCTCGGCGACCTCCTCGACCAGCGCCTCGTCAGCGTGCGCCGTCCCGCCTCGGCCGCCTCCGTCCCCGACGAGAACCTACTCAAGGACGTGATCAATGGCCTCAAGGCGCTATGACGGTCCCACCGCGATCAAGATCCTGGTCGCGGGCGGGTTCGGGGCGGGGAAGACGACGTTCGTCGGCGCGGTGAGCGAGATCCGGCCGTTGCGCACGGAGGAGGTCCTCACCGACCGCAGCGTCGGCGTGGACGACACGACCGGGGTCGAGGCCAAGCTGAGCACCACGGTCGCCATGGACTTCGGGCGCATCACCCTCCGTGACGACCTGGTGCTCTACCTGTTCGGCACCCCCGGGCAGGACCGGTTCTGGTTCATGTGGGACGAGCTGTCGATGGGCGCGCTGGGCGCGGTCGTGCTGGCGGACACGCGCCGCCTCACCGGCTGCTTCCCGGCGATCGACTACTTCGAGGGCCGGGACACGCCGTTCGTGGTGGCGGTGAACTGCTTCGACGGCGCGGAGAACCACGACCCGGAGGACATCCGCATCGCCCTGGACCTGGACCCCGCCGTCCCGGTCCTCCTGTGCGACGCCCGCGACCGCGACTCCGCCAAGCGCGTCCTCATCACCCTCGTGGAGCACGTCCTCCTCACCGGCGCCCGCGCCTGACCCCGCCGCGTACGGCTCCCGCCCGCGAGGCCGTACGCCGGGGGAGGCGCGGAGGCGGGGGCCGGTCCGCGAGGGGGCGGAGCGCGGCGGGCCGGCGAGGAGGTCAGTCGGCGACGGCGACGACCTTCCGGATCGAGGCGGGGTCCTCGGCCAGGCTCAGGACGCAGTGGGCGAGGTCCGCCCGCGAGAGGTTCATGCCGTTGCGGACGTTGTGGCCGGTCGCGGTGCGGTAGCGGCCGGTGCGCGGCTTGTCGGTGAGCCGTGGCGGGCGCACGACCGTCCAGTCCAGGTCCGTGGCGAAGGTCTCCCGCTCCATCTCGGCCATGTCGGCGTATCCGTGCCGCAGGAACCACTTGAGCAGGGGCTTGACGAGCAGGCGGGTGTAGATCGCGTCGTTCTCGTCGATGATCATCCCGCTGTTGCTCACGAGCAGCAGGCGGCGGACGCCGGTCTTCGCCATGGCCGCGCCGGCGGCGCGCGCGACGTCCCGGCACACCGTGGTGGGGCCGCCGCCCCGGTGCCCGATCGCCGAGATGACCGCGTCCCGGCCCTCCACGTGCGGCGTCAGCTCGGCGGCGTCCGTGACGTTCAGGCGGATGACCGAGAGCCGCTCGTGGGCGGGGACGGCCATGCCCGCCGGGTTGCGCACGGGCGCGACGACCTCGTGTCCCGCCTCCAGCGCCTGGCGCACCAGTTCGGTGCCGGTCCCGCCGGTGGCCCCCAGAATCATGAGCTTCATCGTCGTCTCCAAATGGTCAGCGTATGGTTAGTGAGTGCTCACTTACCTCTAGGATGGTAAGTGTTCACTCACCTGTCAAGGAGACCCGGAATGAGCACTCGCGACCGCATCCTGGACGCCGCCGCCGACGTGATGCGCACCCTCGGGCTCGCCAGGGCGACGACCAAGGAGATCGCGCGGGTCGCCGGTTTCTCCGAGGCGACGCTCTACAAGCACTTCAGGGACAAGGAGGACCTGTTCCTCCACGTGCTCAAGGAGCGGCTGCCCGCGCTGGCCCCGGTCATGAGGAGGCTGGCCGAGAGCGCGGGGGCGGGCACCGTCGAGGGGAACCTGGCGGAGCTGGCGCTGCGGGCGATCGAGTTCTACCTGCAGACGGTGCCGATGGCCGCGTCGCTGTTCTCCGACCCGCGCCTGCTCGCCGGGCACCGGGAGGGGCTCGCCCGCCACAACGCCGGGCCGCACCACTCGGCCGAGGGCCTGGCCGCCTACCTGCGGGCCGAGCGCGAACTCGGGCGGGTCGCGGCGGACGCCGACGTCGAGGCCGTGGCGCGGCTCCTCCTCGGCGGCTGCCTCCAGCACGCGTTCTGGACCTACTTCACCGACGCGCAGGAACCCCCCGAGACCGCCGCCACCCGCCTGGCGCACGCCGCCGCCCGCGCGCTCACCTGACGCCTGCCCGTCCGGGCCGGTGCCCGCGCGTGCGCTCGTACGACGCGGGGCCGCTCCCCCGACGTCCGCGCGTTCGCCCGAACGACCCCGGCCCGCTCGCCCGATGTCCGCGCGCTCGCCGACGCCCCGCCGTACGGCCCGCGCCCCTCGCGGGCGACCTGCGTGCATTTCCCCACGATCCCTCTTCCGTTGCCGGGAAATAGCAGGTCACGGGCACAATCAGAGGTATGACCCACTGGACTCGCGGCCTGCTCTCCGAAGGGACCGATCCCGACCCCCGGTTCACGCTCGCCAACGAGCGGACCTTCCTGGCCTGGATCCGCACCTCGCTGGCCCTGATCGCCGGTGGCGTGGCGGTGGAGGCGCTGGCCGAGCACGCCTTCGGCGGCGTCCTGCGGCACATCGTCGCGATCGTGCTCACCGGCGCGGGCGCCGTGCTCGCGGCCTCGGCGTTCCACCGCTGGCTGCGCACCGAGCGGGCCCTGCGCCGCGCCCGCTCGCTGCCCCCGCCCTCGGCCGCCCCGCTGCTGGGGTACGGCGTCGCGGTCACGGCGCTGGTCCTGCTGGTCCTGGTGGTCGGCTCGTGACCGAGGAGCTGTGGGACACCGGGGCGCAGCCCGAGCGCACGGCCCTGGCCTGGAACCGGACGGCGCTGTCGCTGGCGGTCTGCGGGCTGGTCGGCCTGCGGCTGTCGGGCGGCCCGGTCTCGATGGCGCTGTGCGCGGCCGTCACCGCGCTCGCCGCGGTCCTGCTGCTGCGCACCGTCCACCGGCGTCACCTGCGGCGGCAGCGCCGGTTGCGCGCTGGCGAGCCCATCGCCGACCCCGCGGCGGTGCTCCACACCGCGGCCGTGACCACGCTGCTGGGCCTGACCGCGCTGGTCGTCGTGCTGGAGCGGGCGCGCGGCTGAGCCGGGCGCTAGCCGTACTGGTGGGCCCGGATCTCCTTGCGGACGCGGAAGGCCAGCGCCAGGGTGAACAGGCCGAACAGGATGGCGTAGACGCCGACCAGGGTGACCACGACCACGGCCCCGGCGTTCGGCCAGATCAGCAGGGACAGGCCGAACAGGATGGAGATCGCGCCGGTGACGGCGAGGAAGAACTCCCCGGGGATCTGCCTGCGCAGGCGCACCGAGCCGAACAGCTCGACGACGCCCGTGATGATCATCCAGGTGGCGATGAGGACGACCAGCGCGTACGCCGTCAGGCCGGTCCAGAAGATCGCGAGGAGGCCGATGACGACGCCGGTCGCCGCTTCGAGCAGCAGCAGGCCGCGGGAGCCCGACCGCCCCGGGCGCAGCGCCACGATCAGCGTCACGATCCCGTAGATGAGCGCGAACAGCCCGAAGAGCACGATCAGCGTCTCCAGCGCCAGCGCCGGCCAGATCACCGCGATCAACCCGAAGAGGATGGCGATCGCGCCGCGCGCGGCGATCACCGTCCAGTTCCGCAAGTCCATCTCGAACATAGGGCCCCCATTCCGGGGGTCGTTTACCCTCTGTTAATCGCTAATCACACGTGGTGATGAATCCGCCGGGCGCCGCGCGGCGGGCGGTCACAGCGCCGCGCCGGAGCGGGCCCGCGCGAGGGCGCGCTCGGCCGCCTCGGCGTAGCAGCGCTCGAAGCCGTCGAGCACTGCCGGCCAGCCCGCGGGCGACGGCTCGGTGGCGCGGTTGTGCGCGGCGATCCGGGAGCGCAGCTCCCCGTCACGGGCCAGCCGGGCCACGGCCTCCCCGAGCCCGCGCAGGTCGGACGCCAGCAGGCCCTCGCGCCCGTGCCGGACGAAGTCGGCGACGCCGCTGGACTCGCGCGCCACGACGGGGACGCCGGCGGTGCGGGCCTCCAGCGCGGCCAGCCCGAAGGACTCCAGCGGGGCCGGGGCCACGAACACGTCGGCCTCGGCGAGCAGGCCCCGGATCTCCTCCCGGCTCAGCCGCCCCGGCAGCGACACCCAGCCGTCCAGGCCGCGGGCGCGCACCTGGCGCTCCACGGCGGGGCGCGCGGGGCCGTCGCCGACGATCGTGGCGCGCATCGGGATCGCGGCGGGGACCCCGCGGCGGGCCACGTCGAGCAGGCGGACCAGCCCGATCGGCTGCTTGCGCGGCGCGAGCCGGCCGACGGCGACCACGTGGACGCCCTCGTGCGGCGGCGGGGGCTCCCCCTCGGGCCGCCACTGCGACAGGTCCAGCCCGTTCGACACGACGTGCACCGGGACCCCGCGCCCCGCCGTACGCCGGATGGGGCGCGCGGCGGCCTCGCTCACGGCGGTGGCGACCACGCCCCAGCGGGTCCAGCGCAGCAGGCCGTCGAGCGTGCGGTAGAGGCGCTGGGTGGCGGGGTCCCACATGCTGTGCACGGTGACGACCGTGGGCAGCCCGGCCTCGACCGCGCTGCGCACCCCCTGCCAGGCGAACGGCGACACCGCGCCGACGTGGCAGTGGACGACGTCGGGACGGCGCCGGCGGAACAGCCGCAGCAGGTGGAAGCCGCCGCGCGGGTGGACGGGCAGCTCGAACGGCAGCGGGGCGGTGATCCGGTGCACCGGCACCCGGTCGTGGGCCGCGCCGGGGGTGGCGGTGGCCACCTCGACCTCGTGGCCGGCCTCGGACTGCACCCGCACCAGATCGCCGACCTGCACCTCGATCCCCCCGAGGCGCGGGAGGAAGCAGTCGCTGACGTGGAGGATCTTCACTTGTCGTCCCGCTCGGAGTCCCTCGTGGAGTCCCTGCTGGATTCCCGCGTCCGGTCCCGCGTCCGGTCCCGGCCGTCTGGTTCGCGCACGTGTGAGTCCCCCCAGTGATGATCCAGTCGGAACATGCGATCATTGGCCAGTGTCGCGCACCTGTGTATTCTTTCACGCCCATCCGGACGACGAGGCCCTGCTCACGGCGGGGACGATGGCCCGGCTGGCGGCCGAGGGGAACCGCGTGGTGCTCGTCGTGGCCACCGCCGGAGAGCGGGGGCTGGCGGCCGAGGACTCCACGGGGGGCCGGTCGCTGGGCGAGGCGCGGATGGCCGAGCTCCACGCCTCCGCCGACGCCCTCGGGGTCGCCCGGGTCGTCCCGCTCGGCTACTCCGACTCCGGCCTCGCGGGCCCCGGCGAGGAGCACGAGCGCCCCGCGGACGCGTTCATGGACGCCAACGTCGAGGAGGCCGCGCGCAGGCTCGCCGCGATCCTCGACGAGGAGAAGGCCGACCTGCTGACGATCTACGACCCGGCGGGGGGGTACGGCCACCCCGACCACGTGCAGGTCCACCGGGTCGGGGTGCGGGCGGCGGAGCTGGCGGGCACGCCGACCGTGCTGGAGGCGACCGTGGACCGCGACCTGCTGCTGCGGGGGCTGCGCCTGCTGTCGCGCGTCTACCGGCTGCCGCCCGAGTTCGACATCCGCGCGTTCGAGCGGGCCTACACGCCGCGCTCGCGGATCACCCACCGGATCAAGGTCGGCCGGTACGCCAAGGCCAAGCGCGCCGCGATGGCCGCGCACGTCACCCAGACGACGGGCGGGGACGGAGAGCGCACCCTCGCCGCGCTGCTGCGCATCCCCGGGCCGCTGTTCCGCCTGATCATGGGCACTGAGTGGTACGTCCGCAGGGACGCGGCCCCGGGCACGAGGCTGGACGACCCGTTCGCCCCGCCGCCCGGCGTAGGATCGAAAGATCCGGAATCGGAGACGCACTAGGGCGGGGGCGCATCACGTGAAGTCGACCTGGGTCCGGGTGGTGCTCTCGGCCGCGTCACTCGCCTTGACCGTCGTCCTCCTGCTGTTCCTCCCCCGCTTCGTGGACACCACCTGGAGCGCGATCGGCGCCCAGTTCGGCCGGCTCGGCCCGGTGGACATCGTCCTCCTCGTGGTGTTCTGGCTGGCCAGCCTCCTGGCGTACACCTTCGTGATGACCGCGGGCCTGCCCGGCCTGACCCACGCGCAGGCGCTCACGCTCAACGGCGCGGGCAGCGCGGTGAGCAACGTGCTCCCGTTCGGCGGCGGCGTCGGCGTGGCCCTGACCTTCACCATGGCCCGCGGCTGGGGCCACCCGATGCGGTCGATCGTGGCCTACACGCTGGTCACGGGCGTGTGGAACACCCTGTTCCGGTTCATCCTGCCGGCGGTGGGCATCGTCTGCCTGGTCGCGGCCGGGCAGACCCCCAACGGGACCGTGACCTCCGCCGCCGTCGCCGGCGCGGTCTCGATCCTGGTGCTGGTCGCCGTGGTGGCGTCGGCCCTGTTCTGGCCGGGCGCGGCGCGGCTCCTCGGCCGCGTCCTGGACCGCCTGGCCCGGCTGCTCCCCCGCCGGATCCGGCCCGGCGAGCACGCCGCCTCCGAGGCCCTGGACCGGCTGCGCCAGAACACCGCCGACATCATCCGGACCCGCTGGCTCCAGCTCAGCCTGGGCATGACCGCGTTCCTCGGGTTCCAGGCCCTGCTGCTGGTCGTCTGCCTGCACGCGACCGGGTCGTACCCCGGGATCGCCCAGACGGTCGCGGCGTTCGCGCTCAGCCGCGTGCTCACGACGGCCCTGGTCACCCCCAGCGGGGCCGGCATCATGGAGGCCGGGACCGCCGGGTTCCTCGTCTCGATGGGGGTCGCCCAGGACTCCGCGGTGTTCGCCGCGCTGATCTTCGGCTTCTTCACCTACACCATCGAGATCCCCTTCGGCGCCCTCTGCCTCGGGGCGTGGGCGTTCCTGCGCCGCCGCAACCCCCAGCCACCCGCCCAGGACGACGAGACCCCCCATGCGCACCCCGCCTCCCGCCCCTGACCCCCGTGCTACGCGGGAACCCGAAACTCCTTGTGCGGGGTACGACGCCCGCATACGGTTGCGGCTGTCATGGTGACGTTCCGGGTGCTGGGTCCGATCGAGGCGTATTCGGGTGACGAAGAGCTCGACCTCGGCGGGCTGAGACAACGTGCGGTGCTCGGGCGGCTGCTGGTCGCGCGCGGCCACGTGGTCCCCGTCGACCTGCTGATCCACGACCTGTGGGCAGACGACGCGTCCCCGAACGCCCTGTCCGGCCTCCAGGTCTACGTGTCGCGCCTGCGCCGCGTGCTGGAGCCCGACCGGCCGCGGGGCGGGCAGTCCCGCCTGCTCGTGACCGTGACCTCCGGATACGCCCTGCGCGCGGGGCCCGGGCAGGTGGACGCCTGGCGGTTCGAGACGCTGGTGCGCTCGGCCGGGGAGCACCTGGAGGCGGGCGACCCCGCGCGGGCGATCGCCGACCTGGACACCGGGCTGTCCCTCTGGCACGGCACGCCGTACGGCGGGTTCGCCGACCTGCACTGGGCCGAGGCCGAGGTCAACCGGCTGACCGAACTCCGCCTGGTGGCCCGCGAGCGCCGCGCCGACGCCGGGCTGCGGCTCGGGCTGCACGCCGAGACCGTGACCGACCTGGAGGGCTACACCACCGAGCAGCCGCTGCGCGAGGAGGGCTGGCGGCTGCTCGCGCTCGGGCTGTACCGCTGCGGGCGGCAGGGCGACGCGCTGGCCGCGCTGCGCCGCGCCCGCGCGATCCTGTCGGAGGAGCTCGGCATCGACCCGGGCCCGGCGCTGCGCCGCCTGGAGAGCGACATCCTCGCCCAGGACCCCGGCCTGGACCTGCCCAAGCGCCCCGATTCGGGCCGATCCGGAATACCTGCCGTGACCACGGGTAAGCCTGCCGCGGATGCGGCTGCCGCGGCCGGGCCGGGAGGTACGGCCGGCGCGAACATGGCTGGCGCGCCGGGTCCGGCGGGGCACCTGGAGCCCGCCGCGGCGGCCGTACCTTCACTTTCCGAGCCCTCCGCGGAGATGGACCCGCCGGAGGCGCCGCACGAGCCGTTCCTCGGCCGCGAGCCGGAGATCGAGCGGCTGATGGACGCGGCGCGCGCCTCGGCGTCGGGGCGGCTGACGATCGCGCTGGTCAGCGGGGACGCCGGGGCCGGGAAGACGACGCTCACCCAGCAGCTCGCGGCGCGGCTGTCCCGGTACGGCTGGCTCACGGCGTTCGGCAACTGCCCGGACAGCAGCGCGACGCCGCCGGGCTGGGCCTTCGTGGAGCTGCTGCGCGGGCTGGTGTCCCAGCGCGGCCCCGGGGAGTACGCCCGCCTGCTGGCCCCGCTGCTGGACGACACGGCCGCGGGCGCGGACGAGGACCAGGTGGCCGGCGGCTACCGGCTGCACCGGGCGGTCGGCGGATACCTGGCCGCCGTCGCCCGCGACACCCCGCTGCTCATCGCGCTGGAGGACCTGCACTGGGCCGACGACCAGACGCTGGCCCAGCTCCGCAGCCTGCCCACCGTGCTCGCGTCCAGCCGGGTCATGCTCGTGGCGACCTACCGCGACAACGAGCTCAACGACCGGCAGGCCGACGCCCTGGCCGCGCTCGCCCGGCAGGCCCCGGTGCGCGTGGGGCTGGCCGGGCTCGCCCCGGCGGCGGTCGCCGAGCTGGTGCGGGCGATCTGCACGCACGAGGTGGACGAGGCCGCCGTCGCGACGATCATGGAGAAGACCGGCGGGAACCCGTTCTTCGTCCGGGAGACCGCGCGCCTGCTCGACTCCGAGGCGGTCGGCCACTCCACGGCCGCCGCCACCCAGGTCATCTCGCGGGTGCCGTCCGGCGTGCGCGACGTCCTGCGCCGGCGCATCGCCCGGCTGCCGCAGAGCGCCCAGTACATCCTGCTCCAGGCCGCGGTGATCGGCCGCGACGTGGACGTGGACGTGCTGGTGGACGTCACCGGCGACGAGGACGCCGTGGTGGACGCGGTCGAGGCGGGCCTGCTCGCCGGGCTGATCACCGAGCCGGGGCCCGGGCGGCTGCGGTTCGACCACGACCTGGTCCGCGACACGCTGTACGGCGACGCCTCGCGGCTGCGGCGGTCGCGGCTGCATGGCCACATCGCCGCCGCGATCGAACGGCGCAGCCCGGGGGACGTCGCCGCGCTCGCGCACCACTTCGACGCCGCGGGCACCGCCGACACCGCGCCCAAGGCCCTGCACTACTCCCGGCTGGCCGCCGAGCTGGCCGAGCGCCGGTTCGCCCACCGGGAGGCGGCGACGCTGTGGCGGCAGGCCATCGACGCCTTCGACCGCGATCCGGCCAGGCCCGACGGCGAGGAGGGCGTGCGCGCGCGTCTCAAGCTCATGCTGTCGCTGATCCGCGCGCTCGCGCTCGCCGGGGACATGGCCGCCGCGCGCAGCTTCCGGCGCGAGGCGATGGAGGCGGCGGTGCCGCTGCGCGACAAGGAGCTGACCGCGCGGGTCATCGCCTCGCTCGCCGTACCCCACAAGGGGATCAGCCGCGACCTCGGGCAGACCGCCTGGGACATCGTGGACGCCACCGAGAAGGCGCTCGTCGAGCTGCCCACCGGCGAGGAACGGCTGCGCGCCAGCCTGCTGGCCACCCTCGCCCTGGAGCTGGAGGGGTCGGCGGGCGACCGGGGCCTCGCGGCGTCGCTGGAGGCCGAGGAGCTGGCCCGCCGCACCGGGGACCCGCAGGTCCTGGCGCTGGCGCTGAGCGGGCGGCTGCGCCAGTCCTACGTCATCCCGGCGGTCGAGGAGCGCGAGACGATCGGGCGCGAGCTGCTGGAGGTCGGGGAACGCTCCGGCCAGGTCGCCGTGAGCGCGCTGGCGCACCTGGTGCTGATGGAGTGCTCGGCCGCGCGGGGCGACTTCGCCGCCGCCGACGAGCACGTGGCCGCCGGGGAGCGCCTGGCCAAGCAGTACGACCTGCCCGCCCCGGCGGCGGTCGGCGCCTGGTACTCCGGGCAGAAGCTCATGATCGAGGGGCGGTACGCCGAGGCCGAGCGGGCCTACCGGGAGGCGGCGCGGCTCACCGCCAAGGCGGGCATGCTCGAAGGCCGCCAGGACCTCCCGCTGATCACCACGTTCTGCCTGCACCTCGTGGCGGGACGCGCGGACGAGATGGCCGAGCCGCTGGCCGAGGCCCACCAGCGCGGCGCCAAGTGGACGACGGACGCCTACGCCCTCGCCCTCGCGGCGGCGGGCCACCTGCCGGACGCGCGGGCGATCGCCGCCTCCCGGCCGCCGGTGCGCCCGGACTTCCTCTACGAGCTGGTGATGACCTGGCGCGCGCTGGCCGGGATGAGGCTGGGCGACCGCGCCCGCATGCAGGAGGCCTACGACACGCTCACTCCGTTCGCCGACCGGATCGCCGGCGCGGGGACGGGGGTGGTGGCGCTCTGGCCGGTGGCCGAGACGCTGGGCGACCTGGCCGTCCAGCTCGGGCTCGCCGAGCAGGCGCGGGAGCACTACCGGAAGGCGCTGGCGGTGGCCGAGCGGGTGGGCGTGCCCCGCTGGATCGACTCCGCCCGCTCCCGCCTCCAGGCGGTCTAGCCGGTCCGCTCCGGGAGCTAGCAGGTCACCAGGAACTTGTGGCCGGTGCGGGCGACGGCCTCTGCGGGGGCGGCTATCTCGATGTCCACGCGGTACCAGCCGGGGTTGGCGCCCGTGGGGGCGTCCCAGCGGACGGGCATCGCGCGGACGCCCTCGGGGAGGCGGAAGCCGCGCCCGCCGGAGGCCGTGTAGGTCTCCCACTCGCCGGTGACGGAGTTGCGGCGGAGCAGGCGCCAGCCGTACCGGACGTCGGTGACCGGCGCGGGCGCGGTGATGAGGCTGCGGACCCGGCGGGAACTCGCGCAGGCCGGCTCGGCCTCGGTGCGGGGCGCGGTCGCCCAGGTCACGCAGCGGCCCTTGACCAGCGGGCACGGGCCGGGCGCGCTCTCCGCGGCCTGCTCGGCGAAGCCGCGGGCGGCGGGGACGGCGGGGACGGACCGCTCGCTCCGCGCCGTCACGCTCCCGGACGTCGCGGCCCCGGAGGCGGTGGTGCCGGAGGCGGCGGTGCCGGAGGCGGGGGCCCTGAAGGCGGGAGCGCTCTCGGGCGCGGGGGACGACAGCGTGAGGTGCTGGGTGGTCTCGGCGCCGCGGACGTCCTGGAAGCCGAGGTACGCCCCGGCGAACGCCAGGCTGGCGATCGTCAGCTTGCCGGCCTGCGCGGCCGCCGTCGCGAGCGGTCCTCTGGCGGTCCCCATCGCGATCCCCTCCGTTCCGTGTCCCCTCCGGTGTACGCGGTCCCGCTTGCCGCCCTCTTACGCGCGACTTGCAGACGCCCGTCGGCGGGGTCTCGGTTCGGTAGGCTTTTCCGGTGGACACCGTGGCATTCGGGACGATCGACTCGCCCGTGGGGACGATCCTGGTCGCGCTCACCGAGCACGGTCTGGCCGCCACCTCCTTCGACGCGACCCCGGAGGACCGCGCCCGCGTCCTGGCCCGCCTGCGGCTGCCCGAGGTGCGCGACCCGGTCCGTACGGCCGAGGCGGAGGCGCAGGTCGCGGCCTACTTCACCGAGCCCACGCGGTTCACGCTCCCGCTCGACTGGCGCGGGGCCTCGCGCGTGCAGCGGTCGGTGCTGACCACGCTCTTCGAGACCGTCGGGTTCGGCCGCACCGTGACGTACGGCGAGCTCGCGGCCCGGGAGGGGTCCGGCGTGCCCGCCCGCGCCATCGGGTCGATCATGGGCGCGAACCCGATCCCGCTGGTCGTCCCGTGCCACCGCGTCGTCGCGGGGAACGGCCTGGGCGGTTTCAGCGGCGGCGAGGGCGTCGAGGTCAAGCGGTGGCTCCTCACCTACGAGGGCGCCATCCCGGCCACCCTCGACTGGGACCCCGCCGCCCTCCACCCCTAGCGCGCCCGCGCCGGCGTCCCGCGGCTCCCCGGGCGGAACCCCGCGCGCGGTTCCGCCCGGGGGCCGTTCAGCTCTCGTCGAGGCCGTCCGTGGACTCCATCTTCCGGGTGTCCCGGGGCTCGGCGTACGGCTCCGCGGCGGGCGGCAGGCCCTCCTCGATGCGGCGCCCGCGCTCCAGTTCGGCGTCGAGTTCGGCGCCGAGCAGGATGACCATGTTCGACAGCCACAGCCAGACGAGGAACACGACCACCGTGGCGAGCGCGCCGTACGTCTTGTTGTAGGAGCCGAAGTTGGCCACGTAGATCGCGAACCCGGCGGAGACGACCACCCACAGCACCACGGCGAGCAGCCCGCCGGGCGTGAGCCAGCGCCAGCCGGGCTGGCGCACGTTCGGCGCGGCCCAGTACAGGATCATGATCATGCCCGCCGCCAGCAGGGCGAGGACGGGCCACTTGACCACGTTCCACACCGCGACCACGCCCGTGCCGATGCCGGCCACCTCCCCGGCGAGCCCGGCCAGCCGCCCGGTGAGCGCGACGGCCGCCGCGCTGACCGCCATCAGCACCACGAGCAGGAGCGTCAGCCCGACCCGCAGCGGGGTCAGCTTCCAGAAGGGACGCCCCTCCTCGATGTCGTAGATCGCGTTCGACGCGCGGATGAACGCCGCCACGTACCCCGACGCCGACCACAGCGCGACGAGCAGGCTGACCACGGCCACGAGCCCGGCGCTCTGCGCGCTGGACCGCTGCACGCTGGTCAGGCCGGTGCGCAGCATCTCGTGCACCGGCCCGGGGGCGATGCCGCGCAGGTTGTCGAGCATGGGGGTGATGAGGTCGCCGCCGAACAGGCCGAGCAGCGACACCAGGACCAGCAGCGCCGGGAACACCGACAGGACCGCGTAGTAGGTCAGCGCCGCCGACCAGTCCGGGAGGCTGTCCTCACGGAACTCGCGCACCGTGCGCCGGAGCACGCCCAGCCATGATCTCGCGGGGAGTTCGAGGGGTCGGTCAATCGCCTGGCCAGTGTCCGGTAAGTCGCTCATAGCCCTTCATGCTGCTCCGGTCGACCGCCGCCCTGACGACGCCGAAGATCGCTCCCTCGATCGCCGCGGCGAGCAGGATCTGGCGCCAGCCGTACTCCTGCTGCGCGGGGCTGGGGGCGTCCTCCTGGCCTGCGGCGAGCTTCCACACCTGACGGAAGATGAGGCCCGCGAGCATGCCGGAGAGCATGCCGGACACCATGCTCACGGGGCGCATCATCAATGTGCTCTTCTTCTTCACCCGTTTCTCCTGCTCCTTCGTCTGCGGACGAACCGGGTGACGACGACCGCGCCGAGGACGGCCGCGACCGCGCCCACCCAGGCGGGGCGGTTGCGGACGGCGCGCTGGGCGGTCTCGCCGGCCTGCTCGCGGACGAGGTGGGTGGCGGCCTTGGCCTGCTCCCCGGCCTCGTGCGCCTTGCGGGACGCGCGGCCCTTCACGTCCGCGCGGCCGGCCAGCGCCTCGACCGTGTCGCCCAGCTCGTCGCGGGTCTCGGCGATGTCACGCCGGATCTCGTCCGGGCTCTCGGGTTCCTTCCTCCCCCGGTCCACCTTGGCGCGCGTGGCCGTACGGCCGGGGGCGTGGCCCTCCTCGCGCGCCTGCCCGGCCAGCCGCGCCTCGGCGTCCCGGCGGGCCTGGACCGGGGTGGGCGCCCCGACCGGGTCGGGGGCGTGACCGCGTGCCCCGCCCACCGCCTCGCCCGGGCCCTGGAGGGGCGGCGCGCCGGGTCCGGTCGTCTCGTGACCGCCGCTGGTACGGGCGGGGCCGGGGTCGTCCTTGTCGAGGTGCGAATACGCCGGGGCCCCGAAGAGCTCCCGGTGCGCCTTCTCGGCCAGCGGCGCCCCCTCGGGCGTCCGGGGGACCCGCGGGCCGACGTGCTCCGGCTCCAGCGGCTGCCCGGCGTCGGGCGGGGGGACCACCGAGCCCATGCCGGCCGGGGGCCGCACGCGCCCGGGCTGGCCGGCGCCCTTGGTGCCCTCGGGGCTCTGCTCGTCCCTGGGCTGCTCGCCGACGGGCTGACGCCGTTCGCCGATCAGGCCGGGGTGGGTGATGCCCGACGCGCTGACGGGGCCGGGCGTGGAGTCCGCGCCCGTGTCCTCGGGCTCGGCCGTCTGCCTCTGGTCTGGGTCTCGGTTCATCTGCGCGCCCTCTGCTTCACCACGTCGATATCGGTCTTGACGTTGCGCATGGTCTCGTCGGGGGTCGGCGGCACCGCCCGCTGCACCTGCTTCTTCGCGGCCATCGCCAGCCCGCCGGCGACCAGCAGCAGCACCACGCCCACGATCAGCGCGGACACCCACGCCGGCAGGACCAGCGCCAGCAGGAGGATCACCGCGGCCACCAGCGCGAGCCCGCCGTACAACGCGAGCACCCCCGCGCCGCCGGCCATCCCGGCCCCCAGGCCCGCCCGCTTGCCCTTCTCCTGCATCTCCAGCCGGGCGAGGCGCATCTCGTCCTTGACGAGTCGGGAGACCTGCTCCGACAACTGGCTGATCAGTTGCCCGGTCGTCATCTCCTCGGATTGACGCGTCATGACTCGCCTCCCTTCTCCCTGTCCCGAACCGGCTACCCGCCCAGACCGCCCCTAACCGGACACCCCCCACCCCCAAAGAACACCCCACGTCAGCCGGGCGGCCATAGCGGGCAAGCGCCAAGGTCTCCGTTCAGCGGCCCACCTCGAACCACGTCTTCCAGCCCGCCCCGAACTCCTCGGCCCCCCAGCGCCCGGAAAGCGCCTCCACCAGCAGCAGCCCCCGCCCGCCCTCCTCCCCCACGCACCCCTCCCCCCACCCGCGGCGCCGTCACCGCGCCCCCGAGATCGAGCACCTCGACCCGGACCCGCTCCCCCTCCGCGTCCACCCGTACGGACACGGTCCCGCCCGCCGCCCCCGACTCCGTATACCGAATCGCGTTCGCGATCAGCTCCCCCGCCATGAGCACGATGTCCCCCACCACCTCCCGATCAGCCCCGCCCCCGACCAGCCCCAAGGACACCGCGGCGCTTCTCGACGTCTACCAGGTGGACGCAGGCGACCGGTCGGAGCTGCTTGAACTCGCGCGCACCGGACGCCGCAAGGGCTGGTGGACGGCGTACGGCGACCTGCTGCCCGAGTACGCGACCTACATCGGGCTGGAGGCCGAGGCCACGTTCATCCGGAGCTTCGACGCGGTCACCATCAACGGGCTCATGCAGACCGAGGACTACGCACGTGAGATCATCCGGTCTGCGGTGATGGGCCTCAGCTCACCCGCCGAGGTTGAGCGGCGGGTCAAGGTGCGGATCACCCGACAGAGCGTGGTGACCAGGGATGACGATCCTCTCCGGCTATGGAGCGTGATAGACGAGCACGCCCTGCGGCGCCCGGTCGGTTCTCCTCAGATCATGGAGGCGCAGTACGCCAAGCTTCTGAAGATGACGGAGCGAGACAACGTCGGGGTCCAGGTTCTGCCAGCTTCCGTCGGAGCTCATCCGGGAACGGCCGGAATGTTCACGATTCTGGAGTTCGGTGAACTTCGCGATCCCGACGTCGTCTACGTGGAGGCCATGACGAGTAGCCTGTTCGTGGAAAGTGACCCCGACGTCTACATGCACGCGCTCGCATTCGATCACCTGCGCTCCAAGGCGATGTCGCCCGAGGAGTCACCACCTTGATACGGCGGCTCCTGAGGGAAGCCTCAGGCAAGAGTGGTTCCGGTTAGGGAGTGGACTACGTGGACCCGATTCACGTGAACTGGCGAAGGAGCAGCCACAGCGGCAGTGGCGCCAACTGCGTCGAGGTCGCGGTCGCGGACCGCCGCGGGCTCGCGCCATCGCACCTCGTACGGGACTCCAAGGATCCCCGAGGCGGGGTCCTCAGCTTCACTCCGGGCGAGTGGCGGGCGTTCCTCGACAAGGTGAAGCACGGCGACGCGACGGCCTGAGGCCGCCCAGCCAGCGGCAAAAGCCGCGACCGCTTTACTGACCGCGGCAGAACGGCGGGGCTTTCGCACGGATGTGCGGGTAGCGGCCGTCATGGCGTTCACGAACGGGCCTCCTGGGAGAAAGTGGGCGAACAAGTGGACGGTTCTGGTCTCATCTGGAGCAAGAGCAGCTACAGCGGCGAAGGCGCCAACTGCGTCGAGGTCGCCACGGCCGCGGATCACCGGGGGCTCGGGCGGCTGCACCTCACACGGGATTCCAAGGACCCTCAGGGCGGGGTCCTCAGCTTCACTCCGGGCGAGTGGCGGGCGTTCCTCGACAAGGTGAAGCACGGCGACGCGACGGCCTGAGGCCACCGCTACGGCCGACCCCGCGACCGCTCTCCCACGCTCGGCAGGGCGATGGGGTGCGTATCTGCGGAGAGCCATCCATATGCGTTGGTAGCGGTGGGTGACCCTGTCGGCGGTGAGGATCAGAGGGGGTGGTCTACGGTTCTGGATAGGAGGTCTTCGATGGTTTTGTCGGAGATGGCGTATTTGACCAGGCGGCCTTCTCTGTCGGCTCTCACCACGGATTGGGCTCGCAGGAGGCGGAGGGCGTGGCTCACGGCGCTGTCGGCCATGCCGGTGGCGGCGGCCAGGTCGGAGACGCACATGCCGGGGACGGCCCGCAGGCAGAGGAGGAGTCTGAGGCGGTTGGGGTCGGCCAGCAGGCCGAAGATCTCGGCGGCCCTTCTGACCTGGGAGTCCTCCGCCAGGGCGCCGATGGCCTCGCAGACCTCCTCGGGCGCGATGATGCGGGAGTCCAGCCGGTCGGCGGGGATTCGGTGCACCGCGTTCCGTCCCTTCGTCTGCGGGTCTGTTCAGATATTCAACCTTGTCGGCCCTCGCGCGCCGTACTAGTCTCACAGGGCCGTGGTGTCGGGAAGCCGGTGTGAGACCGGAGCGGCCCTCGCCACTGTGATCGGGAAGTTCGGCCCCATCGACGCCACTGGGCAACCGGGAAGGCGGGGCCGGGCGTTCGACCCGTCAGCCAGGAGACCGGCCACGGCACGTTCGTCCATCCACGAGGTGCTGGAAAGGGCCTGACCCGGCATGCATATCGCCGAGGGATTCCTCCCTCCCATCCACGCGGCGGCGTGGACCGTCGCCGCCGCCCCGTTCGTCGTCCACGGCGCGAGGGCGCTCACCCGGCAGGTGCGTGAGAAACCCGAGGGACTGCTGCTGCTCGGGGCCGCGGGCGCGTTCTCGTTCGTGCTCTCCGCGCTGAAGATCCCGTCGGTGACCGGGAGCAGCTCACATCCGACCGGGACCGGGCTGGGGGCGATCCTGTTCCGGCCGCCGGTCATGGCGGTGCTGGGCACGATCACGCTCGTCTTCCAGGCGCTGCTGCTCGCGCACGGCGGGCTGACCACGCTCGGCGCGAACGCGTTCTCCATGGCGGTCGCCGGGCCGTGGGCCGGATACGCCGTCTACCTGCTCGCCCGCCGCCTCGGCGGGAGCCTGGGCACGGGCGCGTTCCTCGGCGCGTTCGCCGCCGACCTGTCCACCTACTGCGTGACCAGCGTGCAGCTCGCGCTCGCGCACCCCGACCCGAGGACCGGCTTCGCGGGCGCGCTCGCCGAGTACGGCGCCGTCTTCGCGGTCACCCAGGTCTGGCTGGCGATCGCGGAGGGCCTGCTGACCCTGCTGGTCGTACGGCTGCTCGCCCAGTCCAGCCGCGCCGAACTCGTGAACCTGGGCGTGGACGTGCCGGCCGTGAAGGAGGCCAAGGCGTGAAGGCGAGCACCCGCACGAACCTGCTGATCCTGCTGGCCGTGGCCGTGGTCGCCGTGCTCCCCCTGGCCATCGGGGCGGGCGACGGCATGGAGGAGCCCTTCGCCGGAGCCGACGCCCAGGCCGAGACCGCGATCGCGGAGAACCGCCCCGGCTACGAGCCCTGGTTCTCGCCCCTCTACGAGCCGCCGTCCGGCGAGATCGAGTCGGGTCTGTTCGCCCTCCAGGCCGCGGTCGGCGCCGGGATCGTCGGCTACTACTTCGGGGTGGTCCGCACCCGCCGCCGCCTCACCTCCGCCGGCACGTCCGCCTCCGCCGGCACGTCCGCCTCCGCCGACGCCACCGCCTCCACGGGCGCGACCGTGCCCTCCGGCGCCGCCGGGTCCAGCGGCACGGCCGGGTCCAGCGGCATGGCCGGGTCCAGCGGCACGGCCGGGTCCAGCGGCTCCGCGGCGGCCGCCGAGCCCGCCGGGCCGTACGGCTCGCGCGGGGCGGGCGCGGCGCCGTACCCCGGTGAGGGCGCCCGGGGAGGCGGCCCGGACGGCGGGACGCGGGAAGGCTGACGCGTGCTCGCGATCGACGCCGCGGCCTACCGGTCGCCGTGGCGGCACCGGCATCCCGGCGATAAGGCGGTCCTGGCGTTCGGCCTGCTCGGGGCGGCGGTGGCGCTTCCGCCGTGGCCCGGCGCGGTGATCGTGGGCGCGGTCGCGCTGGGCCTGCTGCTGGGCCCGGCCCGCGTCCCGGCGCGGCAGGTGTGGCGCAGCGGGCGCGCCCCGCTGGGCTTCGCGATCACCGGGGTGCTCCCGCTGCTGGTGTCGGTCGGCGGGCCCGGCGGGTTCGTCACGGCCACCCCGGGCGGCCCGCGCGACGCGGCCCTGGTGCTCGCGCGCACCGTGGCGGCCGGGCTCGCGCTGCTGCTGTTCGCGTTCACGACGCCGCTGGCCGAGGCGCTGCCCCGGCTGACCCGGCTCGGCGTGCCCGCGCCCGTGGTGGAGGTGGCGTCGCTGACGTACCGGATGGTGTTCACCCTGCTCGACACGGCCGGCCAGATCCGGCGGGCGCAGGCGGGACGGCTCGGGTACGCCTCGCGGCGGGCGGCGCTGCGCTCGCTGGCGGGGATCGCGGGGGCGCTGTTCACCCAGGCGTTCGCGCGGGCGCAGCGGCTGCAGCACGGGCTCACCGGGCGCGGGTACGCCGGGTCGCTGCCGGTGCTGGCGGACGGCGCGCGGATCGACGGGCGGTTCGTCTCGCTGTCGGCGGCCCTGGTCGCGGCGGTGGTCGCGGTCACCCTGGCGGTGGGGGCGTGAGCCTGGCCGCCGTGCGCGTGCGGCACGCGTACGACGGCGGCCCCGCCGTGCTCGACGACGTGAGCCTGGAGATCGCCGAGGGGCGCGCGACCGCGCTGCTGGGGCGCAACGGCTGCGGCAAGACGACGCTGCTGCGCGTCCTCACCGGGGGCCTGCGTCCGGCCGGCGGCGAGGTGCGGCTGGACGGCCGTCCCGTGGCGTACGGCAGGCGCGGGCTGACCGCGCTGCGCACGGCGGTGCAGCTCGTCCTGCAGGACCCCGACGACCAGCTCTTCTCCGCCTCCGTCGCCCAGGACGTGTCGTTCGGGCCGCTCAACCTGGGGCTGCCGGAGGCCGAGGTGCGCGCCCGGGTCGCCGGCGCCCTGGCGGCGCTCGACATCGCCGGCCTGCGCGACCGGCCCACCCACCAGCTGTCGTACGGCCAGCGCAAGCGCGTCGCGATCGCCGGCGCGGTGGCGATGCGCCCGCGCGTGCTGGTCCTCGACGAGCCCACGGCGGGCCTGGACCCGGCGGGCGTGGAGTCGCTGCTGGTCACCCTCGGCGGCCTGCGCGGGGCGGGCACGACGGTCGTGATGGCCACGCACGACGTGGACCTGGCGTACCGCTGGGCCGACGACGCCGCGATCTTCGACGGGCCGCTGCTGCGCACCGGCCCCGCCCGCGAGCTGCTGGCCGACGACGACCTGCTCACCCGCGCCCGCCTCCGCCCCTCCTGGGCGTGCACGGCGGGACGGCTCCTGCGCGCCCACGGCCTGCTGCCGGACGGGCCGTTCCCGGCGACGCCCGAGGAGCTGCGCGCCGCCGTGCCGTCGCCGGGAGGCTGAGCCACGCCCGGCCGGGAGGCTGGGCAGCGCCCGGCCGGAGGGGTCACGCCGTGCCCGGCCGGGGGAGTCCCGTCGCGTCCGGCCGGACGGTCAGGCCGTGCCCGGCCGGACGGTCAGGCCGTGCCCAGCCGGTCGGCGAGGTTCGCCAGGCCCTGCCTGATCATGCGGCCGTAGCCGTCGTCGGGGAGCGCGTCCGCGGCGGCCAGGCCCCGGCGCAGGTGGTCGCGGGCGCGGCCGAGGTCGCCGAGCCGGTGGAGGACGTCGCCCAGGTTGAGGTGCAGCGACGGGTAGAAGGCGGCGACCTGGCCGGTCGCCCCGGCGCGCCTGGCCCGCTCGTCGGTGATCGAGTCCGCCGCCTCCAGCGCGCGCAGGTCCCAGGTCAGCTCCTCGCGCGGGTCGTCCTGGAGGTCGGCCATCGCGTGCGCGAGCGCGCAGCGGTGCAGGGGATCGGTGAGCTCGTCCCAGAGCTCGCCGAGGAGACGGCGGGCACCGTCGCGGTCGCCCCGATGGCCGAGCGCCGTCGCCGCGCCGATCCGTTCCATGATGGGGTCGGGCGCGGTCATACGGCCTCCAGGGCGAGCGTGGTCATGCGGTTCCCCGGCGGGCGTGGAAGCCGGGACGCCGGCGAGCGTAGCGCCCGGCTCCGACAGGATCGGCGGCACCGGCGGCATCGGCGGCACCGGCAGGACCGGCGGGGCCGGTGGGAATCCGCACGTGCGCCGATGCCCGAGGGGTGTTCCGGGATAAGGTAAGGCTGACCTAATATCTGGAGTAAGCGGACAAACCGAGGGGGCGCGGGATGAACAACGACATACTCCCGGCGCTCGCCGCGCCCGAGGCGAACGACACCTTCTGGGGCATGCCGCTCTGGCTCGGGCTCATCGTCGCCGTGCTGATCATCTTCGGGCGGGGGCAGGCCTACTACTGGGCCGGGCGCGGACTCGGGCTGAAGCTGTACGCCTCGCGGCTCGGGCGCAGGATCGGCGAGGAGCGGATCCGCAAGGTCGAGGACATCGTGCGCAAGCGCGGCGCCGTCGCGGTCTTCGGGGCGCACTGGGTGGCCGGGTTCCGGCACGCCATCCCGGTCTGCGCGGGCGTGATCCGCATGTCCTACCCCTGGTACCTCCTGGGGAGCGCCCTCGGCTCGCTCATCTGGACTCCGCCGTGGGTCGTCGGCGGATACGCCGTCGTCTGGGGCTGGCTCAAGCTCCTGGCCGAGTCCCCCGCGGCCGCCGCCGCGACCGTCCTCCTCCTCGCCGCCCTGATCACGGGCCTCGTCCTGTGGCGCCGCCGCCGCGCCGCCCGCGCCGCGTCCGCCGCCGCCCCGGCCGCCCCGGCCGCCCCGGCCGCCGAGGACCACGCGGACGCCGTACGGCATGACGCGGACCACGCGGGCGCCGTACCGGCCGGGGAGCGGGCCGACGGCGTACGGCATGACGCGGACGGGCTCCCGGACGGTACGCGGGACGAGACCTCGCGCGCCCGTTGAAGGGCTGAACGCCGGCACCACGTTTCCTGACCGGTCACACGCGCCCCTTGCCCCGCGCGTGATCGAGGATCATTGTCGAGGGTGACCCACCTCACACCGGAGGTGCCCCCATGACGCAGTCGCATCCGCTCGGGGTCAGCCGGCCCGATCTCGCCGTCGCCGATCTGCCGGAGCCGGAGGAGGTCTTCAAGGTCCGGCGCATCGGGGCGAAGGAGCTGTTCCAGTACGCCGTGGGGCCCAGCCTGATCGCCCTCGGGATCTCCGTCGGCAGCGGCGAGTGGCTGCTCGGGCCACAGGCGGTCGGCAAGTTCGGGTTCATCGGGATCGGCTGGGTGATCCTGGTCTCGGCGATCCTGCAGACCTTCTACAACGTCGAGTGCTCGCGGTACGTCGTCGCGACCGGGGAGACGCCGGTCGTCGGGTGGGGGCGGGTGCCGCCGGGGTTCCGGTTCTGGGTGCCGGTCTCCGTCTTCGTGGTGATCTTCGCGTTCATCGCGGGCGGGTGGGCGGCCTCGGCGGGACAGGGCGTGTACGCGCTGGTCCACGGGGTCGCGCCGCCGAAGGGGGCCGAGGAGCCGCGGCTGTACGCCATCGGCCTGCTGGTCGTCGTCTTCCTGCTCACCGCCGCCGCCAAGCGCGTCAGCCGGGTGCTGGAACTGGCCAACTGGGTGATGGTCGGGACGATCCTGCTCGTCCTCCTGGTGATCGACCTGTTCGTGGTGCCGTTCTCGCTGTGGTGGGAGGCGATCCGCGGGTTCGTCACCCCGGCCGCGCCGCCCGCGGGCATCACGGCGACCGAGATCGGCGGGCTGGCCGGGTTCACCGCGCTCGCGTCGGGCCTCAACTGGTACGTCATGGGCCACTACCGGGACAAGGGGTACGGCATGGGCCACCGCGCCGGGTTCATCGCCGGGCTGCGGGGCGAGCGGCGCGAACTCCTGGCCAGCGGCGTGACCTTCCCCGACGACGAGGTGAACCGGGCCCGGTGGAAGCGGTGGTACCGGCTGCTGCTGGTGGACATGTGGGGCGTGTTCTTCGTCGGCGCGATCCTGGGGATGCTGCTGCCGACCATCCTCATGGCCCACGCGGTGGAGACCTCGGGCCGCCGCCCGACGGCGGACGACGTGCCGACCTTCGTGGCGACCGTGCTGAACCAGGAGTACGGCGCCGCGATGTTCTACCTGATGCTGCTCATCGGAGTGCTGATCCTCTTCTCCACGCAGCTCGGGATCTTCGAGGCGATGGTCCGGGTCACGACCGACGCCGCGCACGCGACCAGCCCCCGGCTGCGCGCCCGGATCGAGGGGGACCCGCGCCGGTTCTACTACCCCTTCATGCTCGTGCTGCTCGTGGTGATCGCGGTGGTGCTGCACCTGGCCGTGCCGGTGTCGCTGGTGCAGTGGTCGGCGAACATGTCGAACCTGGGCGCGCTGATCTACCCGTTCCTGCTGATGTACCTGAACAGCAGGCTCCCGCGCCCGGCCCGGCCGCGTCCGTGGCACTACGTCGTGCTCGTCCTGAACTTCCTGTTCTTCGGGTTCTTCTTCGTGAACTTCATCGCCGACTTCCTCGGGGACCCGCTGATCACGTTCTGACCCGGGACTCGTTCCGGCCTTGGCCGTGTTCCGATCCTGGCCGCGTTCCGATCCTGGCCGCGTTCCGATCCTGGTCGCGTTCCGATCCGGGATCACGGGCGGACGGGGATCGCGGGCGGGACCGGGAGTCCGGGGCGGACCCGGGATCGCGATCCGGCCCGATCGCGGGCTGAGCTGGGATCACGTCCCCGGCCGGGGCGAACCGCTTGCCCGGGTAGTCGAAAACGTGTTCCACTGGGAGCATGCGGTGGGACGCGCTCGCGCTGGTGGAGGTCCGTGACGACCGGCCGCGGATCGAGCGGCAGGCGGTGGTGCGCGAGGCCGGCGACACCACGTTCTACGAGGTCAGGGCGCGCACGGCGATCGAGCGCGTGCCCTCCGGCAGCGGGCTGCCGCACGCCTTCGCGGTCAACCCCTACCGGGGCTGCGCCCACGCGTGCCGCCACTGCGGGGCGCGCGGCGGGCACCGCAGGCTCGGCCTGGACTCCGGGCGCGACTTCGAGACCCGGATCGCGGTGCGCACCGACGTGGCAGCGCGGCTGCGGGCCGAGCTGGCGCGGCGGCCCGGGATCTCCCTGGCCGTGGGCGTGACCGGCGACTGCTACCAGCCCGCCGAGGAGCGCTACCTCCTCATGCCCGGCGTGATCGCCGCGCTGCGCGACGCCGCCGTGCCGTTCACCGTGCACACCAAGAACCCGCTGGTCCTGCGGGACGCCGAGCTGCTGGCCGAGTGCCCGCTCGGGTCCGTCTCCGTCTCCGTGGCCTTCGTGGACGACCGGGTCCGCCGCGCCGTCGAGCCCGGCGCCCCCGCGCCCCAGCGCCGCCTGGAGCTCCTGGCCGAGCTCGCCGAGCGCGGCGTCGCCGTACACGCCCTCATGGCCCCGGTCCTGCCGCTGCTGACCGATTCGGGGGACCAGCTCGCCGCGACGGTCGGCCGGCTGGCCGCCGCCGGGGTGCGCTCGGTGAGCCCGATCGTGCTGCGGCTGCCGCCGGGCGCGCGCGAGGCGTACCTGTCCTGGCTGGAGGAGGCGCATCCGCGCCTGCTGCCGCGCTACGCCGACCTCTACGACCGGGCGGGCCGCCCCTCCCCCGCCTACGAGCAGCGCGTCCGGGGTGAGGTCGCGGGCCTGGCGCGGTTGTACGGCATGAGCCTGGACCGCCCGGCGCCGCCCCCCGCCCCGCCGGCCTTCCCGCAGCTCGCGCTGATCTGAGCCCGCGGCGCTCCAGCCGCGCCCGTTCCCGCGCGAATCCCTCCCACCCGGGCTCCGCGCGGCCGGTCCCGCCGTTGCCGATCCGGCCCGCGCCGACCCGGCGCACGCTGATGCGGCGCACGCTGATCCGGCCCGCGCCGATCCGGCGCGTACGGATCTAGACCCGGTCGGTCTACAACCAATGGGCAGAAAGCCCGCGAAAGCCGTACACCGCTTCCTACCATGACGGCTCAGCCGGGCCGCAGCCATGCGGACCGGGGGCCCGGCGGCACCGCGGAGGAGCGCGCATGAGGCGCTGGACGCTGCTGCTCGGCCTGCTGGTCACCCTGGCGGTCACCGCGCCGCTCACCCTGCCGCCCACCGCCGCCGTGCCGTACGGCGCGGCGCACGCCGACCCCGTGCGCGACCTGGAGTCGCAGGTGCGGGAGCTGAGCGACAAGGCGGAGGTCGTCACCGAGAAGTACAACGAGCGACGCCTGCACCTGCGCGCCGCCGAGGGCGCCGAGCGCGCCGCGCGGGATCGGCTGGCCGAGGCGGACCGGCTGCTCGCCGGCGCCCGCGAACGGCTCCGCGCGATCGCGCTCGCCCGCCACACGGGGATGCCGCCGCACCCGGTCATCGCCCTGATCGGCTCTCCCGGGACCGGCGCGGACACCGCCCTCCGCCGGGGCATGCTGGCGCGTTACGTGACCGAGGAGGAGACCGCGGAGCTGGCGGCGTACGAGTCGGCCGCGCGCGAGCGGGCCGCCGCCCGCGACCACCAGCACGCCAGGGCCGCCGAGATCGCCCGCATCACCGCCGACCTGGGCCGCAAGAAGCGCGACATCGAGGGGCTCCTCTCCCGGGCCCGCGCCCGCCTGGCCGACCTGCGCGCCCGGGGCGCCTCCCCGTCGTCCCCGCCGCGCGTCGCTCCCCCGCCCGTCAGTGGCGACGGGAAGGCCGCGACCGCCGTACGCGCCGCGCTGAGCCAGGTGGGCAAGCCGTACCGCTGGGGCCAGGCCGACCCCCGCGTCGGCTTCGACTGCTCGGGCCTCACCATGTGGGCGTACGCCCAGGCCGGGATCTCCCTGCCCCACTACACCGGCGCGCAGTACCGCATGGGGCGCAAGGTGGCCCGGTCCCAGCTCCGGCCGGGCGACCTCGTCTTCTTCTACTCCGACCTGCACCACGTCGGCCTCTACCTCGGCGACGGCACGATGGTGCACGCCCCCAGTTCCGGCCGCCGCGTCGAGGTCGTCACCATCGCCACCCGTCCCTACGCCGGCGCCGTCCGCGTGGCCTGACCCCCACCTTCCCGCCGTTGAAGGGGTCAGGGGGTGAGGAGGTGGAGGAGGGCGCGTTTGTCGGGCTTGCCGCTGGGGGTGAGGGGGACGGCGGAGACGGGGGTGATCGTGGCGGGGGCGCTGGCGGGGCCGAGGCCGGCGCGGACCAGGTCGGTCAGGGCCTCGGGGTCCGGGACGCGGCCGGGGGCCGGGACGACGAAGGCGTGGACGGCCTCGCCGGTCCGGGCGTCGGCGGCCCCCGCGACGTACGCCTCGGCGACGTCGGGGTGGACCGACAGCGCGCGCTCGATGGGGCCGGCGTGCACGGCGGACCCGTTGACCCGGATCACCTCGCGGACGCGTCCGGCCAGGTGGAGGTATCCGTCCTCGTCCAGGAAGCCCAGGTCGCCGGTGCGCAGCCGCCCGTCCCGCAGCACCGCGCGGGTGGTCTCCGGGTCCCCCCGGTAGCCCGCCATGAGGTACGGGCTCCGCACGTGGACCTCGCCGAGGCGGCCGGGCGGCAGCTCGCGGTCCGCCTCGTCCCGCACGGTCACCTCGACGCCGCGGTGCGGGCGGCCCACCGAGGACAGCACGCGGTCCGGTCCCCGGGCGATGTCCCCGGGGGTGAGCATGGCGATCGAGCCCGCCTCGGTCAGGCCGTACCCCTGGTAGACCACGGGTCCGAGGAGGTCCACGGCGGAGCGCAGGCGGGCGGGGCTGAGCGGCGAGCCCACGACCACCAGGGCGCGCAGGCTGCCGAGGTCGGCCGACCGCTCCCGGAGCCGGTCGAGCATGCGCCGCAGCCCGGGCACGGTGGTGACCGCCCCGCTGATCCGGTGCCGCTCGATCGCGTACGGCAGCAGCGGCCCGTCATCGTCGACCGGGATCACCGCGGTGCCGCCGCCGAGCAGGCACGGCGCGAGGAACTCCATGATCACGGTGCTCGCGAAGGGGCCGGTCAGGAGGTACCGACCGAAGGACGCGGCGAACTCCGCGGCCAGCGGCGACCACGTGCGCGGCTGCCAGGCCCAGTGCGCGGTGAGCGCCCCGTAGGTCGTCGCGCACCCCTTGGGCCGCCCGGTGCTCCCGCTGGTGAACATCACCATGGCCGCGTCGTCCCGCCGCGCGGTCACCGTGATCTCCCCGCCGCCGGGCCCCGCCAGCAGGTCGCGCGCCCCGCCGTACGGCCCGAGGGCCAGCAGCGGGACCGGCCCGGCGGCGGCGAGCACGTCGGGCATCGCGGACGCGGGGTCGAGGAGGAGGGCGCCGATCCCCGACCGGAACACGTGGGGCAGCCGCGCGGCGGGGAATCCGGGCCGCAGGGCGACGACGGCGCAGCCCAGGGTGTGCGCGGCCAGGTGGGCGGCGAACGCCTCGGGCGTCACCCCGGTGCGCACGGCGAGGGCCGAGCCGGGGCCCAGCCCGGCCTCGCGCAGCCCCCGGGCGATCCGGGCGGTCAGCTCCAGCACCTCGCCCCGGCTGACGACGCGGTCGCCGTGCTCGAAGGCCGGACGGCGGGGGTCGTCGCGCAGCGCGGCGAGCAGCGCGTGGGGGAAGAGGTCCATCTCCGGCTCCTCCGGGGTCTCTCCTTGGAGATACCACCCAGAGGCCCCTCGCATGCGCCCTGTAATCAACCGGTAACGCTAGTCCTCCCCCGCCACAAGGCTGTGGCAGGCGATGGCCGCCGCCGCGACCACGTTGAGCGAGTCCACCCCCATCGCCATGGCCCGCTCGCTCATCGGGATGCGCACCGCCCGGTCGGCCTCCCGCAACCACCGCGAGGACAGCCCGTCCCCCTCGGAGCCGAGCATCAGCGCGGCCCGCTCCCCCATCCCCACCGCGTCGATCGGCTCCGCCGCCCGGTTCGGCGTGAGCGCGAGCAGCGTGAACCCGGCCTCCCTGACCTCCTCCAGCCCGGCGTACCAGTTGGTCATCCGGGCGTACGGGATCGCGAAGACGGCGCCCATGGAGACCTTGACCGCTCTCCTGTAGAGAGGGTCGGCGCAGCGCGGGGACAGGATGACCGCGTCGACGCCGAGAGCGGCCGCGCATCTGAATATGGCGCCCACGTTTCCATGATCTACAAGGTCTTCGAGGATCAGGATGCGGCGGGCGGGGGCGAGGAGGGCGGGGACCGCGGGGAGGGGGAGGCGGGACATGGAGGCCAGGGCGCCGCGGTGGACGGCGAAGCCGGTGACGGCCTCGGCGACCTCCTCGGGCACGACGTACTTGGGGACGTCCAGGTCGGCGAAGGCGGGCAGGCGGCGTTCGGTGAGCATGAGGGCGCGCGGCGGGTAGCCGGTGGCCAGGGCGCGGCGGATGACCTTCTCGCCCTCGGCGATGAACAGGCCGTGCTCCGCCTCCAGGCTCTTGCGCAGCTCGACCTCGCGCAGGCGGGCGAAGTCGGCGAGCCGGGGGTCATCGGCCGAGGTCACATGGGTCACGTTGGGCGTCACGGAGAACTGAATCTACTCGCTCCCGCCGCAACCCGCTCCCGCCGGCGGCCGCGGGCGAGGCGCCACCCCCACCACGCGGCGCAGTACGCCAGGGCGGCCACGGCCGCGGCGTCGATCGCGACCACGGCGGCGTCCTCCAGGCGCTGCCCGTCGGCGACGTACCCGAACCCCGCGAGCGCGCCGTACAGCGCGCCCGCGAGCCCGGCCAGCGCGAACGCGGTGAGAACGCTCCAGCGCAGGGCCGCCGGCAGGACGGGCGGGACCTCCCGGGGCGGCGTCCGGCGCAGGCGGCGCAGGGCCCACCAGCCCACGGCGGCCAGGCCGAGCAGGCTCGACCCGTGCTGGAGCACCTGGAAGACCGCGCTCGTCCGCGGGGTCTCCAGCTCGGCGAACTCCATCCCGTCCCCGTGCGTCACCCCGTCCCAGACCACGTGCGTCACCGCCCCGAGCGCCAGCGAGGCGTACACCCACCACACCCGCGCCGCCGCCCGCGCGAGCGACCGCCCCCGGGGGCCCCGCAAAGCCGAGACCGCGTCACGGGGGGCGGGCACGCGGGCGCGCGCGGCGGGCGGGAGCAGGTCGAGGAGCGGGCGGCGCAGGGCGACCCGGAACACCGCGAGCAGGGCCAGGCCCAGGACCACGTCGTACGTCAGGGACCCCGCCGCGCTGTGGGTGAGGTACCGCAGATCGTCGCGATCGACGAAGTACGGCAGGTCGGGCACGACCGATCCCGCCACGAGGGCCCCCGCCACGAGGGGCCCGCGCGCGAAGGGGATGACGGCCGCGGGATGGGCGAGGGTGAACGGCACGCGGGCTCCTTCCGTCGATAGGAGACGCCCGAGGGGCCCGTGCTGATTACGCTTCCCATGGTCCCCGAGGTGACGCGGGAGCGCGAGCCGCGGCGCGGGACCGTCGGTCGCGAGCAGGCAGGGGATCAGATGGCGGATCAGCGGGCGCGTGCGCACACGGACGGACACGGAGGGTCATCGAACCGCGACGAGACGTGGTCGCGGAACGCCGCGGCCGCCCGCCGCCTGTCGTGGGCGACGCTGGCCTGGCTGACGGCCGAAGGGGGCCTCGGGCTGGCCGCCGGGGTGCGCGCCGACTCGGTGGCGCTCATCGGGTGGGCGGCGTCGTCGCTGGTCGAGGGGCTGGCCAGCGTGATCGTGATCTGGCGGTTCACCGGGGAGCGGACGCACTCGCACACGGCCGAGGCGCACGCGCAGAAGGCGGTCGCGGTGAGCTTCTGGCTGCTGGCGCCGTACCTCGTCGCGCACGTGGCGGCGGACCTGGCCGCGGGGCACCGGCCCGGGCACACCGCGCTCGGGATCGCGATCACGGTGGCGAGCCTGGTGGTCATGCCGGTGGCCGGCGTGTGGAAGCGGCGGCTGGGGGCGCGGCTGGGCTCTCCGGCGACCGCGGGCGAGGGGACGCAGAACCTGCTGTGCGCCTATCTCGCGGCCGGGGTCCTGGCCGGGCTGGCGGCCAATTCGATCTTCGGCGCGTGGTGGGTGGACCCGCTCGTGGCGCTGGCGCTGGCGGCGATCGCGGTGCGCGAGGGGGTGCTCGCCTGGCGTGGCGCGCCCTGCGCGCATTAGCGCGATCGCTCATCCCACGCTACCCACGAGTACCACGACTTTTCGACGTATCACCAGCTTGGCTGGCTTTTGACCCTCTTGGGGATACCAGTACAGTTTCCAAACATTGCGCGATTCATCCGGATAGGCTGCGCGCCAGAACGGTGAGGCCGGAGCCAGCAGGTCGATAAGTAAGTAAGAGGGCACAGTGGGCGGACGTCATCGCACGGACGAGATCGAGAGTCACCTCCCCTATGACGACAGCCCGTCCCGCGCGGGCGGGCGGGCGAGGGTGCTCGTGCCACTGGCCGGGGCCGTCGCCCTCGCGGTGCTGCTCGGCATCGCGGCGTGGGTGATCGTCGATGGCAACGGCACCGGAGGATGCGGCGGCGAGCCGCTCCCGCTGAAGGTCGTGGCCGCGCCCGACATCCAGCCCGTGCTGACGAAGGCGGCCGACAAGTTCAACCAGAGCCGCAAGGACGTCGACAACCGCTGCGTCGAGGCCGTCGTGGTCAAGGGCGAGCCGTCGCGCGTGATGAACGGCCTGTCCGGCACGGCGGGCGCGAGCAAGGTGAGCACCGACGTGTGGATCCCGGACTCCACGCTGTGGGTGTCCCGGATGGTGTCGAATCCCCGGAGCCTGACCAAGCTCAAGAAGGCCCACTTCCCCGTCGCGCAGTCCCCCGTCGTGATCGCGGTGCCCCGCTCCGCCGCGCAGCAGCTCCAGTCCCAGCTCGGCAAGCCGAGCTGGGAGAGCCTGATGAAGGCCGCGATGGTGACCAACCAGGAGGTCGCCCAGCGGATCCGGGTTCTCACGCCCGACCCGTCCCGCAACGCCTCGGGGCTCGGCGCCGTGGTGGCCGGAGCCGCCATCCTGAACAAGGAGCCCAACGGGCAGGAACAGCTCGTCGGCGTCCTCAAGCAGCTCTCCCAGAACCTCTCGCCCAACGCCGACGCCATGTTCGCCAGCTTCGGCCGGGCCGGCGGGCGGGTGCCGGTCGGCATCGCCTCCGAGCAGGCCGTGCTGACGTTCAACAAGGAGAACCCGACGGACCCGGCCGTGGCGATGTATCCGGTCGAGGGCACGATCAACCTGGATTATCCGTACGTCGTGACGGCCAAGGACACGCTGAAGAAGAAGGCCGCGGACGTGTTCCTCAAGGAGCTGCAGGGCAAGGAGCTGCAGACCCTGATCAAGGGCGCGGGCTTCCGGGGCCTGGACGGCAAGGCCGGGCCCGAGGCCACCGCCAAGAACGGCGTCCGGCCGGAGACGCCGAAGGGCATGGAGCAGCCCGACGCGGCGACGGTGGGCAGGATCTCGCAGGCGTGGAGCCGGCTGACCCTGGGCACGCGCATGCTGGCCCTGCTCGACGTGTCGGGCACGATGGCCGAGCCGGTGCCGGGCATGGGCGTTACCCGCATGAAGGCGATCACCGAGACCGCCAAGGAGGGCCTGCGGCTCTTCCCGGACAAGACCGACCTGGGCGTGTGGGAGTTCTCCACGCACATGCAGGGCAAGGGCGTGGACTGGCGGCAGCTCATCCCGATGGGCCCGCTGGGCGGGAAGCTGAACGGCGTCACGCGGCGGCAGGCCCTGGAGTCCAGGCTGGACGCGATGCGCGCCAAGCGCACCGGCGACACCGGCCTGAACGACACGCTCAGCGCGGCCTACAAGCAGATGAAGGCCGGCTACCAGCCGGACAAGGTGAACTCGATCCTGGTGCTGACCGACGGCCTGGGCAACGACGACCCGGACGGCGGCATCTCGCACGCCGAGCTGGTCTCGCAGCTCAAGGAGGAGTTCGACAAGACCCAGCCGGTCAACATCATGATCATCGCGTTCGGGCCGGACGCGGTGAAGGGCAAGAAGCGGCTGGAGGAGATCACCGCGGCCACCCAGGGCCAGACGTTCATCGCCCGGGACATTCTGGAGGTGCGGAAGTTCTTCCTGGAGGGCATCGCGCGCCGCCTGTGCCTGCCGAACTGCCCCAAGCCGGGCGCCGGCAAGCCCGCCGGGACCTCCGGCCAGAACTCCGGGCAGAACTCCGGGCAGAACTCGGGCCAGAACTCCGGGCAGAACTCGGGCCAGAACGCGAGCCAGACCCCCGGGAACTGATCCCCTCACAAGTAGAACAAGACCGGCTTTCCCGACAAGGTGAACCTACGGAGCCAATGGGGCGTCCTACCGACGTGGGGCCGATCGGCCGGGTGAACCCCGGCTCTCCCGGCCCCTTCCTCTCGGGGAGGTCCCGTGCCCGAACCGACTCACGCGCCCCATCACGACACCGGCCGCGACGCCGGTGACGCCCGGCTGGCCGAGATCCTGCGCGGCGCCGACCCCGGCGGCCTGGCCGCCGTGTTCGACGCGTACGCCGAGCGGCTGTACGACTACGCCTGCTCGCACGTGGGCGACCGGGAGACCGGGGCGGTCGCCGTGCACGACGCGCTCATCGCCGCGCGGGAGCACATCGGCGTGCTGCGGGACGACTCACGGCTGCGGGCGTGGCTGTACGCGCTCACGCGGAACCTGTGCCTGCTCCAGCCGCGCGCTCCCGAGCCCGGCGACGACGCCACGCCCGAGCAGCGGGAGGTGCGCGAGCTGCTGCGGGGGCTCAGCCGGCGCGAGCGCGAGGTGCTCGACCTGGTGCACCGGCACGGCCTGAGCCCGGCCGAGGTGAACCTCGTGATCGGGGCGCCGTCCAAGCACCTGCTGTCCCGGGGCGGCCGGGCGCTGGAGGCCGCGGCGGCGCCCGTGGTGCTCGCGCGGGCGGCGCGGTCTCAGTGCCCGGACCTCGCGGCGATGACCGAGGGCTGGGCGGGCCCGCTGACGCCGATGTCGCGCAAGCGGCTGGCCCGCCACATCGAGTCCTGCTCGACGTGCGAGGAGATCCGCCGCCGCGAGGTGTCGGCCGAGGGGCTCCTCCGGCTGCTGCCCGCGCCGCTGGTGCCGCTGTCGCTGCGGCGGCTGCTGCTGGACACCGCGTCCGACCCGGAGCTGGCGCACACGCGGGTGGCGATCGCCGACCGGGCGGCGCTGTTCGGCAAGAACGGGTTCCCGCAGCCGATCGACCGGCGGGCGCGCAAGAAGGTGCGGGCCGGTTCGGTGCCGATGATCGCGGCGGTGGCCTGCCTGCTCGTGGTGATGGGCGTGCTGATCGTGCTGACCGGGGGCGAGCGCCGCCCGGACGAGAGGTTCCGCGCCGCGCTGCCGCCGGCCGCCAGCGCCCTGCCCGGAGTGGAGGTGGAGACGACCGACCTTCCGGTCGCAGGTGAACCCGCGCCGCCCCCGAGCCCGAGCGTCACGCCCCCGGCCGCGCGCAAGCGCCCTCCGGCCGGGCCGACCGCCCGTCCCACGCCGCCGGGCCGCGGCGCCGTCCGCACCCCGCCGACCTCCCGGGCCGCGTCGCGCACGCCCCCTCCGGTTCGGCGGGTCTCGCTCTCGGTGTCGTGCCCGGGCTCGCTGGGCGCGGTGAGCACGGGGACGATCGGGCTGACCGCGCGGAACGGGACGGTGCGCTGGAAGGCGGCGTACTCCCCGGCGGAGGGCGTCACGGTCGAGCCCGTCTCGGGCACGGCGACCCCCTCGCGCGCGGGCGCGATCACGGTGCGGTTCGCGGAGGCCTCGGAGACGCGCTCGGTGACGGTCTCGATCACCTCGCCGGCGGGCGACCGGACCTGCGCGGTCTCCTGGACCGGTCCGGAGGCGGAGCAGAACGGGGACGACGATCCGACGCTCCCCTGACCCGGCTTCCCTAACACATCGGTCCCACTGTCGCGATCAGGTAAACCCCGGCGGCCCGACAAACGTCGGCATTGACTGGCTATTGACGCCATTGTTCATATGAAGTGCGACGATTCACCATCTTCGCTCCTTGACCCTGGAGCCCGGGATGACGCACCTCCTGACCCGCCCCCGGCACGCGCTCTACGCAGCGGTGCTCGTGGCGGGCGGCGCGGGCGCCGTGCTCACCCTGGCGGGATTCGAGACCGCGGCGCGTCCGCTCCTGACGCTGGTGTTCCTCGCCGCCGCCCCGGGTGCGGCGGCCGCGGGACTCCTGCCTGGTTGGACCGTTCTATCGCGGGTCGTGGTGGGGCTGACCTCGGCGATCGTCGTGAACATCCTGGTCGCGCAGCTCATGCTGATGATGGGGGCCTGGTCGCCGCGTAACGGGGTTGCCGCGGTGGCCGTGGTCAGCGGAGGGCTTCTCCTGCTCCGCCTGGCGCTCCCGCGACCGGAACCGGCCGAACCGTCCAAAGGGGGACCGGAAAGGTGAAAGTCCACGTCGTACGACCGGGGGACCTCGGCGACGCCGAGCTCGACCGGTGGCGGGCCCTGCAACGGGCCGCGCCCACCGCCGCCAATCCGCTGCTGGCCCCGGAGTTCACGCTGGCCCTGGGCCGCCACCGCGACGACGTGCGGGTCGCGGTCATCGAGGACGCGACCGGCGTCGCCGGTTTCTTCCCCTACGAACGCCGCCCGCTCGGCGTCGGCCGGCCCGCCGGGATGGGCCTGACCGACTTCCAGGGCATGGTGTACGCCCCCGGGCTGGACCTGGACGCCCGGGACCTGCTGCGGCCGTGCCGGGTGCAGGTGTGGCGGTTCGACCGGGTGCCCGCCGACCAGCGGCCGTTCGCCGCGCACGCCGCCCGCCTGATCCCCTCGGCGTACATGGACCTCGGCGAGGGGTTCGACGCCTACCTGGCCGGGCTGCGCGGGCGCTCCCCCGCCTTCTACCGGACGGCGATGTACAAGCGGCGCAAGCTGGCGCGGGACCACGGGGAGCTCACGTTCACCTGGGCGGCGACCGACCACGAGGCGCTCCGGCGGCTCATGGCGTGGAAGTCCGACCAGTACCGCAGGACCGGCCGCTTCGACCGGTTCGCCCAGCCGTGGATCACCGGGCTCGTGGAGGACCTCCACGCCTCCGGCCTCACCGTCGTGACCACGCTGTACGCCGGGGGCCGCCCGGTCGCCGGGGACGTGGCGCTGCGGCTCGGGAACACGGTCGTGGGGTGGTTCCCCGCGTACGACCCGGGCTTCTCCCGGTACTCCCCGGGCATGCTCCACCATCTGCGGATGGCCGAGGCCGCCGCGGCGGCCGGCGTGCGCCACGTCGAGATGGGCGTCATCGGCGGCAAGCGGTACAAGGACTGGCTGAAGAACGGCGAGCGGCTCGTGGCCGAGGGACGGGTGGCGCGCTCGTCGCTCTCGGCCGGCCTGCACTGGGTGGGGAGCGCCCCGGCGCACCGCGTGCGGGACCTCGTCCTCGCCAACCCGGGCCTGTACCGCCGGGCCGACCGCGTCCTCAAGACGTACGGCAGGCTGCGGACGACGGTCGCCGCGCGCAGAACCGGCTTCGGCTGACATACGTATACCTCTTCGGCTCGTCCCCAGCGCCAGTCGCGCACTCACCCGGACGCGGTGCCCTCGCGAACCGGGCCATAAGCCGTTTACCAGGAGCTTCCAGGCCCGTCCGGAAGGACCCAACCCATGAGCCCCTCACGCAACGACAGACATCTCATACCGATTCCGCATGGCCCGCAGGCGGCGTACGCCGCGGCGAACGGCTCCGAGGCCGTCCCCGGCCCCCGCGGTTTCGTGCCCGTGACGCCGGCGCTGGCCATCGCGCCGAGCGTGAGCGTGGTGATCCCCGCGCTGAACGAGGCGCAGAACCTGCCCCACGTGTTCGCCACGCTGCCGTCCTGGATCCACGAGGTGGTCCTGGTGGACGGCCGTTCCACCGACGAGACCGTGGCCGTGGCCCAGCGGCTCCGCCCGGACCTGCGGATCGTGGTGCAGTCCGGCCGGGGCAAGGGCGACGCCCTCGTGGCCGGGTTCCAGGCGTGCACGTCCGACATCATCGTGATGATCGACGCCGACGGGTCCACCGACGGCGGGGAGATCGTGGCGTTCGTCAGCGCGCTCGTCGCGGGCGCCGACTACGCCAAGGGCTCCCGGTTCGCCAACGGCGGCGGCAGCGACGACATCACGTTCGTGCGCCGTCTCGGCAACCGCGTCCTGCACATGATCGTGAACCGGCTGTTCGGGACCCGCTTCACCGACCTGTGCTACGGCTACAACGCCTTCTGGGCGCGTCACCTGGACGTGCTGGACCTGGACTGCCCCGGCTTCGAGATCGAGACGCTGATGAACATCCGCGCCGCGCTCGCGGGCCTGCGCATCCAGGAGATCCCCAGCCACGAGCGGAGCCGCATCCACGGCACCAGCAACCTGCGCGCGTTCCGCGACGGCTGGCGCATCCTGAAGGTCATCTTCCGCGAGCGCCAGCGCCGGCCCTCCGGCCGTACGGCTCCCGCCCGCTCCCCCGCCGCCGACCAGGGGGCGGCGTGAGGATCAGCACCGTCATCTGCGCCTACACCGATGAGCGCTGGGACGACGTGCACGCCGCCGTGGACTCGGTGCGGCGGCAGCGGCGCGAGCCGTACGAGATCATCGTGGTGGTGGACCACAACCCGGGGCTCCACCGGCGGCTCAAGGAGTCGCTCGCGGACTGCGTGGTGATCGAGAACGCCGGGGCGCGCGGGCTGTCCGGGGGCAAGAACACCGGGGTCGCGGCGGCGCGCGGGGACGTGGTGGCCTTCCTCGACGACGACGCGGTCGCCGAGCCCGGCTGGCTGGCGCACCTGGCCGCCGGGTACGACGGGCCGCGGGTCGCGGGGGTCGGCGGGCTGACGCGCCCGCTGTGGCCCGGGGAGCGGCCCGCGTGGTTCCCCGAGGAGTTCGACTGGGTGGTGGGCTGCACGTACCGGGGCATGCCGGAGGGGCGCGCCCCGGTGCGGAACCTGATGGGCGGCAACGCCTCCTTCCGCCGCGAGGCGTTCGAGGTGGCGGGCGGGTTCGCGAGCCACATCGGGCGGGGCCGCGACCGGCGGCCGCTGGGGTGCGAGGAGACCGAGTTCTGCATCCGGCTGCGGCAGCGGTCCCCGGAGTCGGTGCTGCTGTTCGACGACCGCGCGGTGATCTGGCACAAGGTCCCGGCCGCGCGGGCGCGCTTCGCCTACTTCCGGTCCCGCTGCTACGCCGAGGGGCTGTCGAAGGCGCTGGTCACGGCGAGCGTGGGCGGGCGCGACGGGCTGTCCAGCGAGCGGGCGCACGCGCTGCGGGCGCTGCCCCGGGGGGTCGCGGCCGGGCTCCGCGACCTCGCGCGGGGACGCCCGGCGGGCGCGTCCCGGGCCGGCGCGATCGTGGTCGGGCTCGGCCTGACCGCCGCGGGGTACGCCGCGGGGGCGATGCGCCGGAGGGTGCCGTGATCCCTCCCGTGCCGATCCTGATGTACCACGCGGTGACGGACGACCCGTCGCCGGAGATCGCGCCCCTGGCCGTGGGGCCCGCGCGGTTCGCCCGGCAGATGGAGCTGCTGCGCGAGCGGGGGCACCACGCGGTGACCGTGTCCCGGCTGGTGGCGGCGCTGCACGGCACCGGGGGCGCGCTGCCGCCGGACCCGGTCGTGATCACCTTCGACGACGGGTTCGCCGACGTCCACGAGCACGCGCTGCCCGTGCTGGACCGGCTCGGCCTGACCGCGACCGTGTACGTCACGACCGGCTGGGTCGGCGACCGGGGCCGGCGGGCGCCGGGGACGATGCTGACCTGGGGGCAGACGCGGGAACTGGCCGCGGCCGGGATCGAGATCGGGGGGCACAGCCACAGCCACCCCCAGCTCGACCAGCTCGCTGACGGGGACCTGCGGGACGAGCTGCGGCGCTGCCGGGGCCTGCTGGAGGACGGCCTGGACCGGCCGGTCGCGAGCATGGCCTACCCGTACGGCTACTCCAGCCGCCGGGTCCGCCGCGAGGCCCGCCGGGCGGGGTACTGGTCCGCCTGCGCGGTGGCCAACCGCCTGGTCGGCGACCTGGACGACGTGCTCGCGCTGCCCCGGCTCACGGTCGGCCGCGCCACCTCGAACGCCGCGTTCGCGCGGGTCGTCGCGGGCTCCGGGATCCCGCTGATCTACCTGCGCGAGCGCGTCCTGACCAAGGGCTACGCGGTCGTCCGCCGCACCCGGTACGGCGTGCGCCGCGCGCTGGGGCGCGTATGATCCTCCCCCGCCGCAGAACCGCAGCCCTGCCCGGCGACCTCGGCCGGCCGCTGCTGCGGAACGCGTACTCCCTGATGGCCGGCACCGGGATCACGGCCGTCCTCGGGCTGGCGTACTGGGTGCTGATGGCGCGGCTCTACAGCCCGGAGGACGCCGGGCGGGGCGCGGCGCTGATCGCGGCGATGCGGCTGCTGGCCGGGCTCACCTCGTTCGGGTTCGTGGGCTCGCTGGTCCGGTTCATCCCCGAGAGCGGCCGCGCGACCGGCCGGTTCATCTGGGCGATCTACCTGGCGGGGTCCGCGGCGGCCGTGCTGCTGACGATCGGGTTCCTGCTGACGCTGCCGATGTGGGGGCCGAGCTACTCGGGGATCGACCCGGCGTGGTTCCTCGCGGCCGCGGTGGTGTGGTGCGTGTTCACGCTCCAGGACGTGGTGCTGGCCGGGCTGCGGCGGGCGTACTGGGTGCCGGTCGGCAGCGTCGCGTTCGGCCTGGCCAAGATCGCGCTGCTGGTGGCGCTGGCGTCGGCCGCGCCCCGCGACGGCGTCTTCCTGTCCTGGGTGATCCCCACGGCGGTCGCGCTGGTGCCGGTGAACCTGCTGATCTTCACGCGCCTGGTGCCCCGGCACGTCCGGGAGACCGCCGGGGTCCCGCCGCCCCCGGCGCGCCGCGTCGGGCGGTTCCTCGCCGGGGACTACCTGGGCACCATGTTCAACCTGGCGATCGTCTACCTGCTCCCGGTGATCGTCGCCACGCGCATCCCGTCCGAGACGTACGCCTACTACAACAGCGTCGTCGTGCTGTGCGGCATGCTCGACATGCTCTCGCTGAACATGGCCACCTCGCTGACCGTGGAGGGCGCCTTCGACCGGACCACGCTGGCGGCCAACCTGCGCCGCGCGCTGACCCGGATCATGGCGATCCTCCTGCCGGTGGTCGCGGTGCTCGCCCTGTTCGCCCCGTTCGTCCTGAGCGTGTACGGCACGGCGTACACCGACAACGCGAGCGCGCTGCTGCGGCTGATGGCACTGGCCACGCTGCCCAGGGCGCTGGTCGAGCTGTACCTCGGGGCGCTGCGGGCGCAGAGCAGGGCGCGGCGGATCTGGCTGGTCCAGGCGCTGATGAGCGTGCTCGTGATCGGCTCGACGCTGGCGCTGCTGCCGGTCGCGGGCATCACCGGGGCGGGGGTGGCGCTGCTCGTGAGCCAGGCCGCCGTGGCGCTGGTGGTGTTCCCGGGGCTGCGGGGGACGCTGCGCCCCCCGGCGAGATCGGGGCTCCCCGGGGAGGGCGCCCAGGCCGCATGATGAGTGGTATGACCCGCGGCGGAGCGGACGAGGAGACGGCGACGATCGCGGCCGTGACCCCGCGCCCGCCCGCCACCCTGTACGGCACTCCCCGGCTGCGGCGGCAGATGGCGTTCTGGCTGCCGCCGGTGATCGCCGCCGAGGGCTTCGTGCTCTACGTCGAGGCGCTGCTGCTCAAGGCCGGGCCGTACGCCGGGGTGGACCTCTACCGCATCGGCGGGCTCGGGCTGATCAGCGCGCTCCCCGCCGCCGCGTTCATCGGGTTGTTCATGCTGGTGGGGGCGTTCTTCGTGACGCTCGCGCAGCGGCGGCACCGGCGGGCGCTGCTGCTCTCCGAGCTGGTGGCGATCACGATCTGCCTGCACGGCGCGGCGGCGCTGGTCGAGCGGCACCCGCGGTTCCCGACGGCGTGGCTGATCGGCGGGTTCGTGGACTACATCGGGCGCACCGGGGAGGCGCTGCCCGGCTTCGATGCCCGTTTCAGCTGGCCGGGGTTCTTCGCGGCGGCGGCGTTCGTGACCCGCGCGCTCGGGGTCGAGGACCTGGGGCCGATCCTGACGTGGACGCCGCTGGTGTCCAACCTGCTCTACCTGGTGCCGCTGCTCCTGCTGCTGCGCGTGATGCGGGCGGACCCCCGGGCGAAGTGGCTGGCGGCGCTGCTGTTCGTGGTGGCCCAGTGGGTCGGGCAGGACTACTTCTCGCCGCAGGGCCTGACGTACCTGCTGTACCTGGCGTTCGCGGCGATCGTCGTCGCCTGGTTCGCGCGGCTGACGGGAGGGCGCAGGGGGCAGCGGATGACGCCCGGGGAGCTGGAGCCGGCGCCCGTCCCGGCCCGGGAGCGGGTGCTCCTGCTCGCGCTGCTGGTCGCGGTGTTCGTCACGGCGACGGTCTCCCACCAGATCACGCCGTTCATGATGCTGGGGGCGCTGACCGGGCTGATCCTGGTGCGGCGGACCACGCTGAGCCTGGCGCTGCCGTTCCTGCTCGGCGTGATCGTGGTCGCCTGGGTGTCGTACGCCGCCACGCCGTTCTGGTCCGGGCACCTGGACACGCTGTTCGGCGGGATCGGGCGGCTCGGCCGGACCCTGGCGGAGAGCACCGGGGGGCGCATCGCGGGGAGCAGCCCCGAGCACGTGACCGTGCTGCGGATCCGGCTGGGCATCTGCGCGGCCGTCGCGCTGCTGGCGTTCGCGGGCCTGGTCCGGCGGCTGCGGCGGCGCGTGCTCGACCGGACGGCCCTGGTGCTCATGTGCGTGCCGGCGATCGCGGTCGCGCTCCAGAGCTACGGCGGCGAGATCGGGCTGCGGGTGTACCTGTTCGCGCTGCCCGGGGCCTGCCTGCTCGCCGCGTATGCGTTCTTCCCCGGCACGCCCGGGGCCGCGCCCCGCGCGGGGCGGCCGCGGCGGAACCCGGTGGCGGTCGGCCTGGCGCTCGCGTGCGTGTCGGCGCTGACGCTGGCGTTCTTCGTGGCCCGGTACGGCAACGAGAAGTTCGAGCTGGTCACCGATGACGAGGCCGCGGCGCTGGAGTTCATCTACGCGAACGACCTGCCCAGCGCCCGCGTCGCGGTGCTCTCGCCGGTCGCGGGCGAGGAGGCGGCGAGCATCCCCATCCGCTCCCGCGACATCGAGCTCGTGGACTACCGCCCCTTCCAGGCCCCGCGCGATCCGAGCCAGATCGCCCCGCTCGTGGAGCGGCTGCGCGAGCTGGGCCCCAACTCCTACCTGCTGACGACGCGCAGCCAGGAGGCGTACCTGGAGCTCGCCCACGGCTACGCGCCCACCTGGGGCCGCGACATCCGCGCCGTCCTGTCCGCGTCCCCCGAGCTCGCCGTCGCGTTCGAGAACCGCGACGCCGCGATCTACACGATGCGCCGGCCGCCCCCGGGCCCGGTCCCTCCGCCCCCGGACAACTCCGTCACCACCCCCACCACGCGCTGGACGCCGTACGGCCTGACCGCCCTCGCGCTCCTCGTCCTGGTCCTGGGCGCGATCGAGGTCCGCCGCGTGCTCGCCCGCCCCGTGCGCCGCCGCGTGGTCGTCCTCGCCGCGGTCCTCTTCGCCGCCGCCATCGCCGTCGTCGTCGAGCGCTTCCTGACGATCGGCGGCCTCCTCTGATCCCCGCCTGATGATCCTCGTCTGATGATCCCCGTCTGCCCCCCGTCTGGCCCCCGCCGGCGCCGGGTTCAGGTGGTGCGGGGGAGCCAGCGGATCTCGTAGGGGGCGAGGGTGAGGTCGCGGCCGTCCACGGTCGCGCGGGTCTCGGCGTCCCTGGTGTTGACGACGACGAGGCGGCGGGGCTGGGCCAGGGCGCGGACGTCGCGGGAGGAGACCTCCACGTCGTCCAGGCGCGTGCCGTCGGGGAACCAGCGGGCGAACTCGCGCAGGAGGGCGGCCATGGGCATGGGCTCGCCCGTGTCCGGCCGCCAGACGCAGCCGTGGCAGGAGTCGCCGTCCGCGGTCTGCGGGTTCCAGTACGGCGCCGCCCGCACGCCGCCGGCGGCCATCTCCATCATGGCGGCGGCGTGCACGGCGGTCCTGCGCGCCTCGGACCAGCCCGCGCCGGTCGGCTCGACGTACCACTCGGCCCACCAGACGGGCAGGTCGGTCAGCTCGCGCAGCCACCGCGTGATCGCCCCGAACTTGGCGACCGCGCCGAAGTCCGAGGGCACCGCGCCGCGGTCCTCGCTCACCGAGGAGCCGTCCACGGCGACGAAGTCGGCGCCCTTCTTGTGCCGGTGCCAGTACTCGATCGCGTCCACCACGCGCGGGTCCACCGACCCCCACGGCCCGCTCACCTTGGACCGGTCGCCGGTGACGGAGCTGTCCATGGGGATGTACGGCCCGCCCACCTGGATCTTCGGGTCCACCTCCTTGAGCGCGGTGTAGACCCGGTTGTACAGCTCGGTGTAGCCCTCGTAGTCCCAGCGGCGCTCCTCGTCGTTCCAGAACCCCTTGAACTCGTTCCAGACGAGGTAGTGCCTGACGTGGGGGTAGCGCCGGGCGACGGTGGCGGCCAGGCGGGCGAAGTCGCCGAAGTGGCGGCGCAGCGGCGCGACCTCCAGCTTGGACCAGTCGGTGCGCCCTGACCTGCCGCCCTTCATCCAGTCCGGCGCGCAGCACAGCGTGATCACCGGGGTGGCGCCGGTGTCGGCCATGAGCTTGAGCCGCTGGTCGAGCACCTTGAAGTCGTGCCGTCCCGGGCTGGGCTCGGGGTTGAGCGCGCCCCAGCCCATGATGTGCTGGTTCTGCACGAGCGGCTGCGCCGACAGGAGCTCACGGGCGGGGCCGTCGGCGCGCGGCCGGTTGCCGTCGGCGCTGTACTGCGTGTGGGTCACGCCCCAGACGGGCCACCGCCGCTCCTCGGGCGGCCCGGCGAGGCTGGGCGGCGGCGGCGCGGGGCCCCCGGGGTCCCCCTCGGTGCCGCCGGCGCCGTCCCCGACGTACACGAAGGCGGCGGCGGTCAGCACGGCCACGATCGCGATCGCGCACATGAGAAGCCAGGGCCAGCTCCGGCGCGGCCGGGCGTGCCGTGCTGGTCGCTGGGCCGGTCTCTGGCTCACCCTTGCCACGGTAACCCGGCGCCTCCCCGGTCAGACGGCGAATGACCTTAAGGTTCGCTGAACGGTGCCTAACCCCGCGTCCCGCCCAGTTCGGGCGGCCGGCGGCCCTCCGCGTTCTCGCCGCGCGGCCCCGGCACGCCCGGGGTGCGGTACGCCAGGGGCGGGCGGCCGGGCTGGACGACCACGAGTTCGCCCAGGTCCTCGGTGTAGAACGCGGCCTCGACGGCGGCGGCCACGTCGTCGGGGGTGAGCAGGGGGAAGCCGGCGGCGGCGAAGACCTCGCGGCTGGCGGCGACCATGGGCGTGTCGGTGAACCCGGGGCACACCGCGCTCAGCCGTACGCCCTCGGCGGCGAGCCCGGGGGCGAGCGCGCGCACGAGGCCGACCACGGCGTGCTTGGTCATCGTGTAGACGGGGTCGGCGGCGTAGCCGACCAGGCCGGCCAGGCTCGCGGTGATCACGATCGCGCCGCCGCCGGTCGAGCGCAGGGCGGGCAGGGCGGCGCGCACGCCGTAGAAGACGGCGTCCATGTTCACGCCGACGACGGCGCGGTACTCGGCCAGGTCGAGCGCCGCCGGGTCGGGGGCCGAGGTGGTCGCGCCCGCGTTGAGGTGGACCAGGTCCAGGCGGCCGAACCGGTCGCGGGCCAGCCGCACGGCGGCCTCGGAGGCCGCGGGGTCGGTGAGGTCGGCCGCCAGGGGCGCGCCGTCCACCTCCTTGGCGAGCCGGGCCACGCCGTCCTCGTCGCGGTCCACCAGCACGCAGCGCGCGCCGCCGTTCGACAGTCTGCGCACGACCGCCGCGCCGATCCCTCCCGCGGCCCCGGTCACCAGTGCGACGGCGCTCATCGTCCTCCTGACGCTGCGTCCAGGACCCGGTGGGCCCTCGCGATCAGTACGGGCACGGCCTCGCCCACGCGGTCGAAGCCCTCACCCACCGTCTTACCCCCCAGGTGCCGGGCGTGAATACCCTCGGCGATCACCGCGAGCTTGAAGTTTCCGAACGCGATGTAGAAGTCCAGGTCGCGCAGGTCCTGCCCGGAGGCCCGCGCGTACGCGGCGACGAACTCCGGCACGGTCAGGAACCCGGGCCTGGCGGTGATCCCCCGGGCCAGCGCGACGCCGCCCGGGTCGTCGGGGTCCTGCCAGTACGTCACGGTGAGCCCGAGGTCGGCGAGGGGGTCGCCGAGCGTGGACATCTCCCAGTCCACGACGACGGCGATGCGCGTGCCCCGGACGAGGGCGTTGTCCAGCCGGTAGTCCCCGTGCACGAGCGCGGCCCCGCCGGGCGGCAGGCTCTCCAGCCGGTCGGCGAGACGGCGGGCCAGCCGGTCGTACTCGGGCAGGTCGGCGGTCTTCGAGCGCTCCCACTGCCGGCCCCACCGGCGGAGCTGGCGCGCCAGGTACCCCTCGGGCCGGCCGAGGTCGCCGAGCCCGGCCGCCTCGTAGTCCACCGCGTGGATCGCCGCCAGCACCTCGGCCAGGTGCGTGGACAGCTCCCTGGTCCGCTCCGGCGACAGGTCCCCGGCGTCCTTCTCGTCCACGATGGCCGTGCCCTCGACGTACGCCATGAGGTAGAAGGGCGCGCCGAGCACGTCCTCGTCGCCGCAGAACGCCACCGGCTCGGGCACGGGCACCGCGGTGCCGTGCAGCGCCGAGATCACGCGCCACTCGCGGCGCATGTCGTGCGCGGTGGGCAGGACGTGGCCGAGCGGCGGGCGGCGCAGCACGAGCGCGCGGCCGGGGGTGTCGAGCCGGTAGGTGAGGTTGGACTTGCCGCCGGAGATGAGCGAGACGCGCTCCGGGGCTTCGAGATCGGGGGTGTTCGCGCTCATCCACGCGGAGAGTCGCCGCTGGTCCACACCGGGAACGTCCATGGTGCCCAATTAGAACGCGACTCGGCTAGTGCGCGCTACGGGCGGACACCCGTCACGAAAGAGACACAACAATCGTCGCGAGTGCCAGGTGTCGAGCACTGCACAGGTTGGGTACAAACGGCGATGGAAAGCCCAACGGACGACAAACTCCATTGGGGGAGACCGTGGCCCAGGCCTGGTTGCAGGGCGCCGGACGTGTTCCGGCCCCCGTGGACGGCGGACCGATGAACGGAGGAGCCCCCCGCGTGGTGTGGCTGATCTGGCCGGTGGACCCGCTTTCCGTCACGGCGCGGTCGGCCGCCCAGCGGCTGAACCAGCGCGGAATTCCCGCCCACCTCGTGTGGAACCCGCTGAACGGCGAGATCGTGCAGACGCTGCCCGCGACCAGGGCGGCGTGCGGCCTCACCGCGGCGGACCGCGGCGAGCGGATCAACCGGGAGGGCCGGGTCTGCCTGCAGATCCGCGTCCTGGGTTCGGTGCGCGAGCCGTTCACGGACGGGCCGATGGCGGGACTCGACGCCATCTTGACCTGGCTCGACTCCTGGAGGGTGCCACGGCGCTGGCCGGCCGGGCCGCCCCTCCCCCACCCGCACTCGCTCGGCTGCGACCGCAGCCGCCGGCTGTGGGCGCGCGGCGGGCACTTCGGGCACTCGCAGGTGCCGGGCACGGACCAGGCCGACCCGGGCGCGATCGACATCCGCCGCATCACCGGGCCGCAGACCCCGGTGGTCGAGGTGCCGCGCCCGCGCGAGGAGGTCCGCGAGCCGATGCTGCTGCCGACGCCGGTCTGAGGGGATCTATCCTTCGGGCGTGGAATACGTACGGCGCCTGCGGGCCTGGCGGCCGCATGGCCTGGCGGCCGACGCCCTGATCGCCCTCGCGGTCGCGGCGGCCGTCTTCGGCACGGTGATCTTCTTCGGGCGCGACCGGCTCGGCCTGCTCTGGCCGTGGCAGGGCCTCCTGATCACCGTGGCCTGCGGCTCGCTGGCGCTGCGCCGGCGCTTCCCGGTGACGGTCCTGATCGTCACCATGGTGCTGACGCTGGTGCACTACCCGACCACGTCGCTGGACTCGTTCGTCATGGTCACGTTCGCCGTGGCGCTCTACACGGCCGCGCGCGAGGGCAGGCTCGCCGCCGCCCTGGTGTGCGCGGCGCTCACGCTGGTCATCGCGGTGTACGGCGAGGCGACCTCCGCCGAGCGGCACGTGGACGACAGCGAGTTCGTCATGGTCGGCGGCTGGATCCTGGCCGTGGTGGCGCTGGGCGCGATCGGCCGCAGCCGCCGCGCCTACCTGGACGAGGTCGAACGCCGCGCCGCCGAGGCCGAGCGCACCCGCGAGGAGGAGGCGCGCCGCCGCGCGACCGAGGAGCGGCTGCGCATCGCCCGTGAGCTGCACGATGTCCTCGGGCACAACATCTCGCTCATCAACGTGCAGGCCGGGGCCGCGCTGCATCGGATCAAGGCCGATCCCGCGCAGGCCGAGGCGGCGCTCGCCGCGATCAAGCGCACCAGCAAGGAGACCCTGCGCGAGCTTCGGGCCACCCTGGGCGTCCTGCGGCAGGTGGACGAGGAGGCGCCCACCGCGCCCGCGCCCAGCCTCGGCCGCCTCGACGAGCTGGTGGGCGGCGCCCGCGGGGCGGGGCTGGAGGTGCGCACCCTCATCGAGGGCGAGCCGCGCCCGATGCCGCCCGAGGTGGACCTCGCGGCCTTCCGCATCGTCCAGGAGGCGCTGACCAACGTCACCCGGCACTCCGGCGCCCCCTCCGCCACGGTCCGGATCGTGTACGGCGACCGCGAGGTGCGGCTGCAGATCGACGACGAGGGCGGCGACGGCTCCCGGACGCTGGAGACCCGGGACGAGCCGGCCTCCGGGACGCGGCCCGGGACGCGGGACCAGCGGGACCGGACCCCGTCCGGGGCACGGTCCGACGCGAGGTCCGACGCGAGGTCCGAGGCACGGTCCGAGGCACGGTCCGAGGCACGGTCCGACGCGAGGTCTGACGGGGGCTCCGGCGGGGGGAACGGCGTGCGCGGCATGCGCGAGCGCGCCACGGCCCTCGGCGGCGACCTGCTGGCCGGGCCACGCGAGGAGGGCGGCTTCCGCGTCACCGCCCGCCTGCCCATCGCCTGAGCGGAGGCGGCCGCACCCGGATGGCACGCGTCCGGGAATCGCGCCGCGGGCATCGCGCGGTGGACAATGACCGGGAAGGTACAGAAGGGTGGATTCGTGATCGAAATCCTGCTCGCCGACGACCAGACGCTGGTCCGCGCCGGGTTCCGGTCGATCCTCGACGGAGAGGACGACCTCAGCGTGATCGCCGAGGCGCCCGACGGCGAGGAGGCCGTGCGGCTGACGCACGAGCTGCGTCCCGACGTGGTGCTGATGGACATCCGCATGCCCAAGCTGGACGGGCTGGAGGCCACGCGGCGGATCGTCTCCGACACGCGGCTGGACGGCGTGAAGGTGATCATCCTGACCACCTTCGACCTCGACGACTACGTGTACGGCGCGCTGCGGGCGGGCGCGAGCGGATTCCTGGTCAAGGACACCGAGCCGATGGAGCTGATCCACGGCGTGCGGGTGGTGGCGCGGGGCGACGCCCTGCTCGCGCCCTCGGTCACCCGCCGGCTGATCTCGGAGTTCGCCGGGCGGGTGCCCCGGGCCGAGCCGGGGCCGGAGTTCAACGCGCTCACCGAGCGGGAGCGCGAGGTGATGGCGCTGGTCGGGGCGGGGCTGTCCAACGACGAGATCGCCGAGCGGCTCGTGCTGAGCCCGGCGACCGCCAAGACCCACGTCAGCCGGATCATGACGAAGCTGCGCGTGCGCGACCGGGCCCAGCTCGTCGTCCTCGCGTACGAGTCGGGCCTGGTCACCCCCGGATGGCTCACCCAGTGAGCGGCCCGGCGGGCGCCCGGGCGCGGGCCGGGTGTAGCGCGCGCCCGTGAGGCTGCTCCGCGCGGAGTAGGCGGGCGCACCGGCGCACTCCCCGGGGCGTACGGCGGAAGCATTCCCCCGCACGACGCGGCGGCGGCAGCCGTACCGCGACCCTGTGAGCGTGAACGGAGAGACCCTTGAGCTCGCGCGGTGGCAGTTCGCGCTGACGGCGGGCACCCACTTCCTTTTCGTGGCCCTCACGCTGGGGCTGGCGACGCTCGTCGCGTGCGTGCAGACGTGGGCCACGCTGACCCGCAACCCGGTCCACGCGCGGATGACGCGGTTCTGGGGTCAGCTCTACGTCATCAACTACGCCGTGGGCATCGTGACCGGGCTGGTGATGGAGCTCCAGATCGGGCTGAACTGGAGCGGCCTGACCCACTTCGCCGGGAACGTGTTCGGGTCGGCGCTGGCGATGGAGACGCTGGTGGCGTTCTTCATCGAGTCCACGTTCCTCGGCCTGTGGATCTTCGGCTGGAACCGGCTGAACCGGTGGGCCCACCTGACGCTGATCTGGATCGTCACGCTCACGGCGTACGCCTCGGCGTACTGGATCATGGTGTCGAACGGCTTCCTGCAGAACCCGGTCGGGTACCGGCTGGACGGGAAGAGCCTCGTGCTCACCGACGTCGGGGCGGTCCTGGCCAACCCCAACTCCATCCTGGCCTTCTTCCACATCCTCGGCGGCGCGCTCGTCACCGCGTCCTTCTTCATGGCCGGCGTCAGCGCGTACCACCTCAGGCGCGGGCACGCCGACTCCGAGGGGTTCCGCCGGTCGCTGCGGATCGGGGTGGGCGTGTCGCTGCCCGCGCTGATGTTCACGGTGACCCTCGGCGGGATGCAGTTCGACATCCCCGGCCAGAGCGAGCAGGCGTTCAAGTCGGCGGCCTTCGGCGGGTCCGCCGAGGAGGTGGCCCGGGTCCAGGCCGACCTGGTCGCGCGGTTCGGCCCCGGCGACTACCTGCCGCCCGCGGCCCTGGTGGACGGGGCCGCGACGCTGATGATGGCGGCGTGGGCCGTGATGATGCTGATCAGCGGGCTGAGCGTGCTGCTGATGTCCTTCCGGCGGGTCGTGTCGCGGCTGCGGGTCTGGCACTGGCTCCTCATGCTCGCGATACCGCTGCCGTTCGTCTCGATGATCAGCGGCTGGGTGTACCGCGAGGTGGGCCGCCAGCCGTGGGCGGTCAACGAGCTGCTCCTGGTCAGGGACGCCGTCTCGGACCTGTCCCCGGGCACGATGCGGCTGTCGATCACCGCCTTCGGCGTGGTGTTCGCGGCGCTGGTGGTGCTCAACTACTGGCTGCTCGCCCGGCAGGCCCGGCGCGGCCCGGAGGGCGTGGCGCTGGGCGCCCCCACCGCGCCGGACGAGCGGCCCGCCCCGGCCGCCGTCACGTTCTGATCCCCCCGCTCGTCTGTGTCAGTGGAAAGGCCTCACCCATGGAGATGATCGCGATCGGGTTGCTCGGGTTCTTCGTGCTCGGGTACCTCCTGCTCGCCGGGTCCGACATCGGCGTCGGCATGACGCTGCCCGTGCTCGGCCGCGCCGACGCCGAGCGGCGGGTCGTGATCGCCGCCATCGCGCCGTTCTTCCTCGGCAACGAGGTGTGGCTGGTGGCCGTGGTGGGGCTGCTCGCCGGGATGTTCCCGGACCTGGAGGGGGATCTGCTGAGCGGGCTGGGACCGGCGGTGGTGGTCCTGCTGCTGGGCTGGATCGCGCGCGACATGGGGCTGTGGTCGCGCGGCCGGGTGGACCGGCGGAGCTGGCGCGTGTTCTGGGACGGCGCGATCGTGGCCGGGAGCTGGACGCTCGCGCTGACCTGGGGCTGGATCCTGGCGGGCGTCCTCGCGGGGGACGTCGCCGGGCCGACGCCCGTGCGGGCCGTGTTCGCGGTGGTGATCGCCGCGGTGTTCGCGGTGCACGGCCTGGCCTTCGCGGCGCTGCGGCTGCGGGGCCCGGCGCGGGAGCGAGCGCGGACGCTCTCCGGCCCGTCCGGCGAGGGCGCCACGTTCGGGCTGACCTCGGCCGCGCTCGCCGTGCTCGGGGTGCTGGCGGGGCTGCGGCTGCCGCTCGCGGACACCGTCGCGGACGCGGGCACGCTCGCCTTCCTCGTCCCCGCGGTGCTGATCATCCTGCCGTTCCTGGTGGGGGCCCAGGCGTGGGTATGGTGGATATTCCGCCACCGCGTGGAAGGTCCCAGCTACCTGTGAAAACGCCCTCTCCCCGGACCCCCGCCCCGGGCGCGGCGACCGCCGTCCCGGACCCCGCCGCCCCCGGCTCCGGCGTTCCCGATCCGGGCGGGCCTGATCACGCGGCCTCCCCCGGCGCCCCGACCGGGGAGGCGCCCGGAGGAGCGCCGGGCGGCGGATCGGCCGGAGCGCCGGCCGGAGAGGGCGGCACCGGCACGGCACACGGCACGGCAGGCGACACGGCCGACGGCACCGCGACCGGCACCGCGACCGGCACGGACGGCGCCGCGACCGGCGTCGGGGACGGCGCCGCGACCCGCACGGACGGCGCCGCGACCGGCGCGGCGGGCGGGGCGTCCGACGCGCGGGCGCAGCGGGCGCTGCGGAAGCGGCTGCTCGGGCTGATGCCGGTGCGGGTGTTCGCGGTGCTGGCGCTGGCGCAGGCCGGGCTGATCGTGGCGCAGGCGGACCTGCTGGCGCGGGCGATCGCCGGTCTGGACGCGGGGCCGCTGCCGTGGCTGGCCCTGGCCGTGGCCGGGCGGGCGGCGCTGGCCTGGGGCTCCGGGGCGCTGGCGCGGCGGTCCACGGTCAAGGCCAAGGCGGAGCTGCGGCGCGGCCTGCTCGCGCGGTCGTACGACCAGCGGTCCGGCGGCGGGTTCGTGACGCTGGCGACGAAGGGGCTGGACGCCCTCGACCCCTACCTGTCCGGCTACCTCCCGCAGATGATGACGGCGGCGCTGGTGCCCCCGATCGTGATCCTGCGGCTCGGGTTCGCCGACTGGTCGTCCGCGCTGATCATCGTGGTCACGCTGCCGCTCGTGCCGATCTTCGGCGCGCTGGTGGGCCTGCACACCCGCGACGCCACCCGCACCCAGTGGGAGCGGATGAACCGGCTCGGCGGGCACTTCCGCGACGTGCTGGCGGGACTGTCCACGCTGCGGGCCTTCGGCCGTACCGAGCACCAGTCGGGCGTGGTGCGGACGATGGCCCACGACCACCGGCGCGCGACGATGTCGGCGCTGCGGGTGGCCTTCCTGTCCGCGCTGGTGCTGGAGCTGGTCTGCTCGCTGTCGGTGGCGCTCGTGGCGGTGCCTGTGGGGCTGCGGCTGCTCGGCGGCGGGCTGGGGCTCCAGGTGGCGCTGGTCGTGCTGCTGCTCACCCCCGAGGCGTACCTGCCGCTGCGCGCCCTGGGCACCCGCTTCCACGCCGGCGCGGAGGGCCTGGCGGCGGCGGAGCAGATCTTCGGGATCCTCGACGCGGACCGGTCGGCCGCGGCCGTCTCCGGGCCCGCCGCGCCCCCCGCCCGCCCGGCGGAGATCCGGCTGGAGGACGTGACGGTGCGGTTCCCCGGGGCCGACCGGCCGGCGCTCGACGGGGTGTCGCTCACGGTGCGCGCCGGGGAGCGGATCGCGGTGATCGGCCCGAGCGGGGCGGGCAAGTCCACGCTGCTGCACCTGCTGCTGGGGTTCGTCCGGCCCGACTCCGGGCGCGTGCTCGTGGACGGCGCGGACCTGGCCTCCTTCGACCTGGCGGAGTGGCGGCGGCGGCTGGCGTGGGTGCCGCAGGCCCCGCACCTGTTCGCCGCCTCCGTGACCGACAACATCCGGCTCGGCGACCCCTCGGCCGATCCGGAGCTGGTACGGCGGGCCGCCCGCGCGGCCCACGCCGAGGAGTTCGTCCAGGCGCTGCCCGAGGGCTACGACACGCCGCTCGGCGAGCGCGGGGCCGGGCTGTCGGCGGGGCAGCGGCAGCGGGTCGCGCTCGCCCGCGCCTACCTCAGCGACGCCCCGATCGTGCTGCTCGACGAGCCCACCGCGCGGCTGGACCTGGCCAGCGAGGCGGCCGTCACCGAGGCCGCGATCGAACTGCTGGAGGGCCGCACCGCGATCCTGGTCGCCCACCGCCCGGCCCTGCTCGCCGCCGCCGACCGGGTGGTGCGGCTGCGCGACGGCCGGCTCGAAGACGTCCCCAGGGAGGCCGCCGTATGAGGCGCGTGCTCAGCGTCGTCCGCCCGCACCTCGCCCGGCTCATCGCCGCCGGTCTCGCCGGGGTGACCGCCGAGCTGTGCGCCGTCGCCCTGATGGCCTCCGCCGCCTGGCTCATCGCCCGCGCCTCGCAGCAGCCCCCGCTGGCCGCCCTCAGCCTGGCCATCGTCGCCGTCCGCGCGTTCGCCGTCTTCCGCGGCGTCCTGCGCTACGCCGACCGCCTCGCCGGGCACGACGCGACCCTGCGCGCCCTCGCCGAGCTGCGCGGCCGCGTCTACGACTCCCTCGCCCGCGCCGCCGTCCCCGCCCCCGGGCGCCCCGTGGCCGCCGGGGCGCCGGGCGGAGAGGGCCCGGCGCGGCGCCGTACCCCCGGGAAGGGCGGGGCGCGGCGGGACGCGGACGCGCTGGGCCACATGGTGGCCGACGTGGACAGCCTGCAGGACCTGCTGCTGCGGTGCCTGCTGCCGATCACGAGCGCGGTGGCCGTGGCGGTGGTCGCGGCCGGGCTCGCGCTGGTGCTGCTGCCCGCCGCGGGGCTGGTCGCGGCGGCCGGGCTGCTGGTCGCGGGGCTGGCCGTGCCCGCGTGCGCGGCGCTCGCGGCCCGGCGGCTCGGGGCGCGCGTCGCCGAGGCCAGGGACGCCCTGGCGGCGCGGAGCCTGGACCTGCTGGACGGGCGGTTCGACCTGGCCGCCTTCGGGGCGACCGCGCGGGTGCTGGAGCGCGCCGAGGCGGAGACCGCGCGGCTGGCCCGGCTGGAGGGGCTGGCCGGCCGGGTCTCGTCGATCGCGTTCGGCGCGGGCGTGCTGGTCCAGGGCCTCACCGCCGTGGGGGTCGCGGGGGTCGCGATCGCCGCGGGGGCCGACGAGGTCCTGGTGGCGGTGCTCGCGCTGACCACCCTGGCCGCGTTCGAGCCGGTGCTGCCGCTGGCCGACGCCGCGCAGCGGCTGACCGAGCTGCGCCCGGCCGCGCGACGCCTCGCCGCGCTGCTGGAGGACGCCCCGCAGGCCCCGGCCCCCGCCCGGGCGGCGGGCCCGGACGCGGCGGAGCTGGAGTTGCGGGACGTGACCGTGCGGTACGCCCCGGACGGGCCGGCCGCGCTGGACGGGGTGTCCCTGCGGGTGGAGCCGGACCGGTCGCTGGCCGTGGTCGGGGCGAGCGGCGCGGGCAAGAGCACGCTGCTCGGGGTGCTCGCCGGGCTGCTCCCGCCGACGTCCGGGACGGCGCTGGTGCCGCCCGGCGTGCGCGGCCTCACCCAGGACGCGCACGTGTTCCACACCTCGATCCGGGCCAACCTCCTGCTGGCCCGCCCGGCGGCGACGGAGGACGAGCTGCGCGAGGCGGCCCGGCGCACCCGCCTCCTGGAGTGGGTCGAGTCGCTCCCCGAGGGGTGGGACACCGAGGTGGGCGAGGGCGGCCGGCCCATGTCGGGCGGGCAGCGGCAGCGGCTCCTGCTCACCCGCGCCCTGCTCGCGGACCCCGGCGTCCTCGTCCTGGACGAGCCGACCGAGGCCCTCGACCACGCCCTGGCCGACCGGGTCCTCGCGGGCGTCCTCGCGGCCCGCAGGGGCCGGGCGACGGTCCTCGTCACCCACCGGCTGACCGGGCTCGACGCGGTGGACGAGATCATCGTGATGGACGAGGGCCGGATCGTGCAGCGCGGCACCCACGCCGGGCTGACCGGGATCCCCGGCCCGTACCGGGACCTGTGGGACACCGAGCGGCTGGTGTCCTCCCCGGCCGCCGCCTGAGCGGTCAGGTCCCGACGCCGCGCGCCTCCAGGAGGCGGATCAGCCGTTCGACGGTGATCAGGCGGGCGGCGATGGCCAGGGCGGCGTAGACGCGGGGCTCCAGCGGCCAGGTCCGCAGGGTGCGCCAGGACCAGCGCAGCGCCGGGGCCCGCCGGGCGGAGGCGGCGTGCGCCAGGGCGATCTGGCCGGTCAGCCGGGCACGGCCGCGGCGGGTGCGGGCGAACTCCGGGTGGGCGTCCAGCAGCCACTCGTGGGCGGCGGCGATGGTCGGCCAGCGGCCGGTGAAGTGGGACGAGCGCCCGTGGACGCGGACGCGCACGCCCACGATCGGGACGTACCGGATGGGCGCGGCCTTGGCGGCGCGCAGGAGGAGGTCGTAGTCCTCGCCGTAGCCGCCGGGGATGTCCTCGGCGAACAGCCCCACGCGTTCGACCAGGTCCGTACGGCGGGCCAGGAACGACGACGGGTGCGCCTCGGCGACGCGGGAGACCAGGAGGTCGGCCAGCTCGATCCGGCGGGCGGCGAGGACCCGGTCCACGGCCCAGCCTGAGTAGGCCAGGACCATCCCGCAGGCGGCCAGCACGTCGCCGGGCTCCAGCGCGGCGACCTGGGCGGCCAGCTTGCCCGGGAGCCACTCGTCGTCGTCGTCGCAGAACGCGATCAGGTCCGTGTCCGGCAGGGCGAGGACGCCGCTGTTGCGGGCGCCCGCGACGTTGGCCGCCCGGGAGTTGCCCGTGACCAGGACGCGGCGGCCGGGCCGGTCCAGGCGCAGTGCCTCATCCGGCGGGCAGCGGTCGAAGACGACGGTTACGGTGATATGGCCGGGATAGTCCTGGCCGAGGACGCCGTCGAGGGCGGCGCGCAGCAACCGGGGGCGGTCGCCGCGAGTGCAGATCACGACTCCGACGGTCGGCCCCATGGCCCGCCTCCGTTCCCCGTGAGGCACCTGATCGTAACTCCGCCGTCCCGCCCCGACCAGGGACGCGTCGCCGTCTCCGGGGACCGCGTGACGGTTTCTGTCAGGGAACGCTCAGGAAGGCGGGTGAAGATGACACCGAACCGGACGCTCACCGAACACGTTTCCCGGATCGAAGCGGCGAATCGGAAGCTGGTATGAAGATCACCTCGGTGCACCCCCGCGACCTCGGCGAATCCGAGCTCCAGCGCTGGCGGGACCTGCAGCGGTCCGGCCGCCTGCTCCCCAACCCCTTCCTGTCCCCGGAGTTCACGCTCATCGTGGGCGAGCTGCGCGCCGACGTGCGCGTGGCGGTCGTCGAGGACGGGCCGCGGATCGCCGGCTTCCTGCCGTACCAGCGGCACGCGCTGGGGGTGGGCAGGCCGGTCGGGGCGGGCCTGACCGACCAGCAGGGCATGGTGCACGCGCCCGGCCTGGAGCTGGACCCGCGCGCGCTGCTGCGGGCCTGCCGCCTGGACGTCTGGGAGTTCGACCACCTGGCCGAGGACCAGACCGTCCTCGGCCGGCACGCCACCAGCCTCCACGCCTCGCCCATCATGGACCTGAGCGGCGGCTTCGAGGCCTACCGCGAGCACATCCGGCGCGGCAGCACCTACCGGGGCGTCACCGCCAAGCGCCGGCGGCTCTCGCGCGAGGCCGGGCCGGTCCACCACGACTTCGAGTCCGCCGACACCGGGGCGCTGCGCACGCTGCTGGGCTGGAAGTCCGCCCAGTACCGCCGCACCGGCCGCACCGACCGCTTCGCCCGGCCCTGGATCGTCGAGCTGGTCGAACGGCTGCACGCGACCAAGACCGAGACCTTCAGCGGCTCCCTCAGCGTGCTGTACGCCGGGGACGTGCCGGTCGCGGGGCACTTCGGGCTGCGCACCGAGACGGTCATGGCCCACTGGTTCCCGGCGTACGACCCCGGGTTCGGCCGCCACTCCCCCGGGCTCGTCCAGCACCTGGAGATGGCCGGGGACGCCGCCGCCGCCGGGCTGCTCCAGATCGACATGGGGCGCGGCGACAAGCGCTACAAGGACAGCCTCAAGAACGGCGAGCTGACCGTGGCCGAGGGCCGCGTCGCCCGCGCCACCCCGCGCGCGCTCGTCCATTGGATCGTTCGAACGCCGGTGCGGCGGGCCCGCATCGTCACCCTGGCCAACCCGCGGCTGCGCGAGCACGCCGACCGCGTGCTGCGGGGGTACGGCCGGTTCCGCACGAGCGTGCGCGACCGGGCCGCCCTCGTCCTCGCCGGGCTCCCCGCCGCCGAGGCGCCCACCTGGCTCGGCGGCATCATCTGACCGCCCGCGCCGGTGCGGCCGCCCGGGCGGGGGCGGCGCGCTCCCGGTCCAGCCCGTCGAGGACCTCGCGCAGGATCGCGCAGCCCCGCCGCACCTCGGCCAGCGACGCCGAGCCGTACCCCAGCACGAGCCCGTGCACCCGCTGCCCGGCCGCGTGGTGGCGCTCCAGCGTGTCCAGCAGCACCCCGCGCGCCCGCGCCTCGGCGAGGACGTACGGCACGGCCGCCGCCGGCAGCTCGACGAAGACGTGCAGCCCGGCCGTGTCGCCGCGCGCCTCGGGGATCGCCTCGACCACCGCGGCCCGCCGCCGGGCGTACTCCAGCCGCATCCGCCGCAGGTGGCGGTCCAGGTCGCCGCGTTCCAGCAGCACGCGCGTGGCCTCCTGGGGCTGGCCCGCCGTACGGTCGCCGAGTTCGTCGCGGCGGCGGGCGACGCGCCGCAGCAGCGCGGGGTCGGCCACCAGCCAGCCGATGCCCAGGTCGGGCGCGAGCGACTTGGACAGGGTCCCGACCAGGATCACCGCGCCGGGGTCGAGGCCGTAGAGCGCGGGCAGCGGGGCCACGTCGTAGCGGAACTCGGCGTCGTAGTCGTCCTCCACCACCAGCGCCCCGGTGCGGCGGGCCCACTCCAGCAGGCGCTTGCGGCGCGGGATCGGCAGCCGCCCGCCGAGGGGGTACTGGTGCGCGGGGGTCGTGTAGAGCAGGGTGAGGTCGTCCGGCAGCCCGTCCACCAGCACGCCCCGCGCGTCCACCGGGCAGGGCACGACCTCGGCCCCGCGCGCCGCGAAGATCACGCGGGCGGTGGCGTATCCGGGCTCCTCCACGCCCACCCGGTCGCCCGGCCGCACGAGCGCGGCGGCGATCAGGTCGAGCCCGTTGGCCGTGCCCCGGGTGACCAGCACGTTCCCGGGACCGGCGAGCACACCCCGGGCCCGCCGCACGTGCTCGGCGAGCGCGGCGCGCAGCCCCGGCAGGCCGTAGGGGTCGGGGTCGTCGTCCGGCGGCAGGTCCGCGGCGAGCCGCCACGCCCGCCGCCACGCGGCCCGGTCCACGTCGCCCACCCAGGGGCGGCCGGGCTTGAGGTTGATCAGCCCGCTGTCGTCGCGGTCGTCCCGCCACTCCCCGGGCGGCGGGCCGGGCGCGGGGGCCGCGGGCAGCCCGGCCGAGGCGACGTACGTGCCCGAGCCGTGGCGCCCCTCCAGCCACCCCTCGGCGTACAACTGCTGGTAGGCGTCCGTGACGACGGTACGGCTGACGCCCAGCGCGGACGCCAGTCCCCGGGTGGAGGGCAGGCGCTCCCCCGCGGGCAGGGTGCCGGCCCGCATCGCCGCCCGGAGCTGCTCGGTGACCTGCGCGGTGAGCGGCCCGGACCGGTCGAGCACGATGGGCAGCTCGATCTGGGCGCGCGGCACCCGTTCCTCCAAGTGGCTCTCTCCGACAGGGCTGGAGTGGCCATGCTATCCATGGCCACTCGGCGCTACCTTCGGGGCTCATGACGCTCTCACCCACCCCCCGCACGCGCCTCGGGCGGGAGAAGCAGCGCGCGGTGTTCGACCGCGCGGAGTTGCACGCCGTGCTCGACGCCGGGCTGGTCTGCCATCTGGGCGTGATCGTGGACGGGTGCCCCATGGTCGTGCCGACGGGGTACGGCCGCGTCGGCGAGACGCTCTACGTGCACGGCTCGACGGGGGCGCGCTCCCTGCGGGCGGCGGCGGGCGGCTCGGTGTGCGTGACGGTGACCCACCTGGACGGGATGGTGCTGGCGCGGTCGGTGTTCAACCACTCGGTGAACTACCGCTCGGCGATGGTGTACGGCACGGCGCGGCTCGTCGAGGACCCCGAGGAGAAGCTCGCGGGGCTCCGGGCGCTGACCGAGCAGCTCGCGCCGGGGCAGTGGGACTACGCGCGGCGGCCGAACCGCAAGGAGCTGGCGGCGACGGCGCTGCTGGCGCTGCCGCTCGACGAGGCGTCGGTCAAGGTGCGCCAGGGGCCGCCGGAGGACGAGCCCGAGGACTACGCGCTGCCGGTGTGGTCGGGCGTGCTGCCGCTGGTGACCAGGTGGGGTGCGCCGGAGCCCGATCCGCTGCTGGAGCACGCCGCGCAGGTCCCCCCGCATATCGCCGGGCGGGCGTGAGCCGCGTCTTTGACGGGATTGAAGCCGGACATTTGACGCGGCGTTTCAGAAGATCCGCTTTCCGCGTCCGACATAACAAATACCGTCATTTGCTTAACAATGATCATTCCTACCCGCTAACGTGATCCGCCGAGGCTCTGGGGAGGGGCTCACGCACGTTGTGAGTAGGGCCGTTTTCCGCCCGGCTCACCGCCTGGGGAGGAGAGCGTATGAACACGTGGCAGGTGGACGGGTACACCCACGTCCGCGAACTGGGGGAAGGCGCCTCGGGACGCGTCGTGCTGGCCCGGCACGAGGCGTCCGGCGTGGACGTCGCCATCAAGTACCTGTCCGACGAGCTCCGCGGCGACCTCGACTTCCTGTCCCGGTTCCGCGCGGAGGCCCGGCTGCTCGTGGAACTGCGCGACCCGCACGTCGCCCGGCTGTACGAGTACATCGAGACGGTCTCCGGCGCGGCCATCGTCATGGAGCTGGTGGACGGCGTCTCGCTGCGCACCCTGCTGCGGTCCGAGGGCCCGACCGGCCCCGAGGCGGCGCTGACCGTGCTGAAGGGCTCGCTGCTGGGCCTGGACGAGGCGCACCGGCAGGGCATCGTCCACCGCGACTACAAGCCCGAGAACGTGATCGTGCAGGGCGACGGGGCCAGCAAGCTCGTGGACTTCGGCATCGCCGTGCGCGACGGCACGAGCGAGGTCACCGCGGGCACCCCCCCGTACATGGCCCCGGAGCAGTGGACGGGCATGCCGGCCGGTCCGACGACGGACGTCTACGCCGCCACCACCGTGTTCTTCGAGTGCCTGACCGGGCAGCGGCCGTACCGCGCGCCGAACCTGGCCGCGCTCATGTACCAGCACCAGGCCGCGCCGATCCCGGCCGACGAGGTCCCCGAGGCCGTGCGGCCGCTGATCACGCGCGGCCTGGCCAAGGACCCGCTGGACCGGCCCGCGACCGCCGCCGCGTTCGTCACGGAGCTGGAGGAGGTGGCCTCGGCCGCCTACGGGGACGACTGGGAGGAGCGCGGACGGCGGCGGCTGGCTGAGCTGGCCGGGCTGCTCGCGCTGCTGTTCCCGCTGGCCGCGCAGCAGCCCGCGGGCGGCACGGCGGTGGCCGAGACCGACCTCGGCGAGCCGACGCGCGCGCACGCCGCCGAGCAGACCCGCGCCCACGCCGCCGTCTCGCGCGGGCGGATGCGGGCGCGGGGGCGCAAGCAGCTCATCGCGTCCGGCGTCGCCGGGGTGGTGGTGATCGGCGGCGCGGCGATCTTCGTGCTGTCCGGGGCCGCCCGCCCCGAGCTGCGCGCCTCCGGCGGGCCGGCGAGCCCCTCGGCCACCGCGAGCGCGCCCGGCTCGCTGCCCGACGTGACCGCGGAGCCGACGCCGACGCCCACGGAGACCACCGAGGAGCCCGAGCCCACCGACTCGGCCACCCCCGCGCCGCAGGACCCCCCGGCGTACAACAACCCGCCGCGGAACCGGCCGCGCCCCTCGCCGTCCGGGTCCCGCACGCAGCGGCCGGAGCAGCCGCCGCCTCCGCCGCCGCCCTCCTCGCCCGACCCGGAGCCGACGGAGGAGGAGACCCTCACCCCGCATCCGCGCCCGACGCTGCCGCAGAACCCGCCGCGGCCCACGCCGGACGACACGGACCCCGGTGAGCCGGGGCAGAGCAACACGCCTGACACGAGCCACTCGCCCACCGGCGGCGGCTCGCCCAGCGGCCACCGGCAGAAGTGAACGTCGCCGGACACCGGCTGACGGGACAGGCCAGGCCCGGCGACCTGGGAGTCTGGGAGACCACGGCGGGGCCCGGCGGGGCGCCCGCCGGGGCCCTGCGCTTCGACATGCGCCTGCTCACCGCGCCGGAAGCCCTCAACCGCCTCGTCGTCGCGATCGGCGCCGCCCGTGAGCGCGCCCTCCCCGGCCTGCTCCCGGTCGCCGACCTGGTCAGGTCCGGGCCCCAGGTGTGGCTGCTGACCACCCGGCCGCCCGCCCCCACCGCCGGCACGCTGCTCGGCGACCGCACGCTCGACCTCGGCAACGCGGCCACCGTCCTGCACGAGACGGCCTCCGCCCTGCTCGCGCTGCACGCGGCGGGCTCGGCGCACGGGGCGCTCGACGCCGACTCGGTGGTGATCGACGCCGACGGGCGCGCGCTCCTGGCCGAGGCCGGCCTGCTGGCGGCGATACGCGGCGTGCCGCCCCGCCCCGACCTGGACGCCCGGGCCTGGGCCGCCCTGACCCGGCTGCTGGCCGTCTCCTGGCGCGGCACGGCCGCCGCGACGGACCTGCTGGAGCACGCCGCGGCCACCGCCGAGTCGGCGGGGCTGGCCGCCGCCGCCGAGGCGCTGGTGACCGGGCGGAACGTCTTCCCCCGCGACTTCCTGCGCCGCGCCGCCCTGGCCGGGGCCGCCCGCCGCTCGATGCCGCCCCCGGGCGCCGCCGCGGGCGGGAACGAGCCGGTCGAGACGACGACGCTCCTCCAGTTCCCCGGTGACCACCCGGCCCCCGGCCCGGCGCACACCCCGTCTCCGCCGTACGGCGGGGCGGAGGCGGGCGGGACGCCGTACCGGATGGAGGGCGGCGGGGGCGAGGGCGGGGGACCGGGGCATGCCGGCGCCCTGGGCGAGCGGGGCGAGATGCGGTTCGGCCCGGGGGTCGAGACGATGGCCGCCCGGATCTGGCGCGAGGAGAACACCGCGACGCGGGCGCGCAAGCGCACGCGCCGGCGCGCGCCGGTCTTCGGCGCCGGCGTCTTCATCGTGACCGCCGCCGTCGCCGCGGTGCTGTGGTTCACGCGCGGCCCCGCCCTGGCGGTCGAGTCCGTCGCGGTCCAGGCCCCGCGCGGCGCGCTCGGATGCGACTCGCGCGCCACCCTGACCGGCGTCATCACGACGAACGGCGCGGCCGGGCGCATCCGGTACGCCTGGTTCAAGGACGGGGAGTCCGCGGGCGAGTTCGAGGAGACGGTCACCCCGGCCCAGCGGACCGCCGAGGTCACCTTCCACTGGACGATCAAGGGCGAGGGCGAGATCCGGCCCACCGCCACCCTCCGCGTCCTGTCCCCCGCCCCCGTCCGCGAGGCCGAGGCCACCTTCACGTACCGCTGCCGCTGAGCCGGTCGCACGCTTCGGCGTTCGTCCGGCGGATGGCCCGCGCCCGGGTTCCGGTGCGGCCGCCCGCGGACCGGCGCGCCCGCCCCGCCTGTGCGGCCCTCCGGAGGCACGCGCCGGGGGCTTCCGGCGCCGGCCCTGAGGCCGGGGAGGGCGCGGGCCGTACGGAAGGACCAGGCGGATGTCCGCGGAGGCGTCCGGCGGGCGGGACTCCGGGCGGGACTCCGGGCGGGCAGGGCGCGACGGGCCCGGGGAAGGGGCTGCAAGCGGGCGGCAAGGGGGTTGCAAGGGGGCGGGCGAAGGATGCCGTGACAGGTCGTGGGGTCGGCAGGGAGGCGGCATGGGCTCCTGGGCGGTGTCCGGCTACGACGAGGTGCGCGAGCTCGCGGCGGGGGGCGGCGGGCGCGTCGTGCTGGCGGTGCACCGGGGGACGGGGGTGCCCGTCGTCGTGCGGTATCTCGGCGGCGCGCGGCGCGGGGAGGAGTTCCTGGCCCGGTTCAGGGACGAGGCGCGGCTGCTGGCCGGGCTCGACGTGCCCGAGGTCGTGCGGGTGTACGAGTACGCCGAGGCGCTGGCGGGGGCCGCCCTGGTCACCGAGGCCGTGGACGGGGCCCCGCTGCGCCGGCTGCTCGCGGGCGGGGAGGCCGCCGGGCCGGAGGCGGCGCTCGTGGTGTGGGAACGGGTGCTGCGCGGGCTGGCGGCGGCGCACGCGCTGGGCGTGCCGCACCGGGACTGCCGGCCGGGGAACGTGCTCGTCCGCGCCGACGGGGAGGTCAAGCTCGCCGACACCGGGCTCGCGGTGCCCGACGCGCGGATCGGGGTGGCGGGCGCGCCGCCGTACCTCGCCCCTGAGCGGTGGGCCGCCGGCGTGGGCTCGGCCGCCGACCTGTACGGCGACGCGGCCGCCGGCCTCTACGCCGGGAGCGCGGCGGCGGACGTCTACGCCGCGACCGCCGTCTTCCACGCCTGCCTGACGGGCGTCCCGCCGTACCGCGCGGGGTCGCTCGCGGAGCTGCGCCGGCTGCACGAGTCCGCCCCGGTCCCCCTCGCCGCCGTGCCCGCCCCGCTGCGCCCCCTCGTCGAGGCCGGGCTGGCCAAGGACCCGGCCGAACGGCCCTCCGCCGCCGACCTGGCGGGCCGCGTGGAGGCCGCGGCCGCGGCGGCGTACGGCGAGCGCTGGCGGGCCCGGGGCCGCGGCGACCTGTCGGAGCTGCTCCGCCGGGCCGTCCCCGGCCGCGACCTCCCCCTCAGCGGCCTCCCCCTCGGCGATGTCCCCGTCCGCGGCGTCCCGCCCCTCGTGCCCGCCGCCCCCGCGCCGGGGGGCTGCGCGGCCGAGCCGGGCGAGGCCGGGACGGGCCGGAGGGACGGTGGCCTGGGGGACGGTGACCGGGGGGACGGTGGCCGGGCGGCGGCGCGGGTGCGGGACGCGCTGGTGACGGTGGCGGGGATGGCGATGGCGGGCGCGGTGGGCGTCGCGGGGGTCCATCTGGCGCGGAGCGGGTGGGGCTCCGGCGGGGTGAGCGTGGCGGTGACGTCCACCGTGCAAGGGCGCGTGCCCGCCGCGGCACCCGCGGGCACGCCGGGGGCTCCCGTGATCGGAGACGCCGCGCCCTCTCCGCCGCCGGGGCCCCGGGCGGCTCCCCCGGCTCCGGAGGATCCCGCGCCTTCCGCGCCTTCCGCGCCTTCCGGGTCCGGCGGGCCGGGCGGAGCCGGCGGATCGGGCGGGCCTGGCGGGACGGGCGGCGGCGCGGTGCGGGCGGCCCGGGTCGGGTTCGGGGAGATGCGGATGGACGGGGCCACGGGGAAAGTGGCCGTCACCGTGACCGCGCCCGGGCGCGAGGCGCTGCCGCTGGCGGTGACGTTCACGGCCGGGGCGGAGGGCACGGCCGTCCGGACGGTCACCACGGCGCTGTCCGGCGGGACCGAGTACGTCCGGGTGTTCTCCCACGCCTATCCGGGGGACGTGTGCGGGCGGCCGTGGGGGGTGCGGGTCGTCGCGGGCGGGGTGGCGCGGGAGGCCCGGGCGGTCGCCCCGCCATGCCCGGAACCGGAGGTCACGAAGGTCGCGATCGCCGGGATGCGGCTGGGACCGGGGACCTCGGCGCGGGCGCGCGTCCTGGTCGAGACCTCGGGGCCGGGCCCGGTCCCCCTTTCGGTGGTGTTCACTCTGGGCAAGCGCGCCGCGACGGTGCACACTACTTCGGTGAGATTGACCGGCTCCACCGCCTACCGCCGAACCTTCGAGGCGACCCTGCCCAGACGGCCCTGCGGCGGGTACTGGGGCGTACGGGTCACGGCCGGGGATCGGACCGCCTCGGCCCGGCGCCCCGCCGCCCGCTGCCCTCGTGACGGGAACGGCTGATGGGCGTCGCCGGATACCGCCTCACCGGCCACTCCCGCGCCTCCGAGCTGGGCGTCTGGGAGATCGTGACGGCCCCCGGCGGGAACGCGGCCGGGGCGCTGCGCTTCGACATGTCCAGGCTCGCGGCCGAGGGCGCGCTGGACCGCCTGGTGGAGGCCGTGGCCGAGGACCGGGACCTGGGCCTGCCCGGGCTGCTCCCGATCGCCGACCTGGTGTCCACGCGGGACCAGGTCTGGCTGCTGACCGCCGGGCCCGCCGCGCCCGCGCTGACGGACCTGCTGGCCGCGGACGAGGCGGGCGAGCTGCTGTTCGACGCCGGGCACGCCGCCACGGTGCTCGACGACGTCGCGCAGACCCTGATCGCCGTGCACGCGGCCGGGCTCGCCCACGGCGCGGTCCAGCCGGCGAACGTCGTGATCGGCCCCGACGGGACCGCGCTGCTGGCCGAGCTGGGGCTGGCGGCGGCCGTGCGCGACGTGATCCCCGGCCGGGCCGGGGACGTGGCGGGGTGGGCGGCCATGACACGCACGCTCGCGGCGGCGTGGGCCGCCGACGACCCGGACTGCGCGGACCTGTTCCGGCGGTGCGCGGAGGCGGCCGAGGCGCGGGGCCTGACGGCGGCGCGCGGCGTGCTCGCGGGCGAGCGGGAGACGCTCCCCTCCGGGTTCCCGCAGCGGGCGGGCCTGGCGGAGGCGGCGGAGTGGTTCACCGCGAGGCAGACCGCCTCGCCCGCCGGGTCGGCTGACGAGATCCTCACCGTGGCGGACACGGCGGACACGGCGGACGACCAGGGCGCGACCGGCCCGGAGTACGGCCGCGCGGAGGCCGCCGAGCCGTATGCCGCGGGCCCGCGGAGCGGCGGCCGGACCGGCGAGCCCCGGGGCGCGGCGCACGGCGGAGGCGGCGGCGGCCACGGCTCCCCGGACAACGGCTCCCCCGACATCGGTTTCCCGGACAGCGGCTCGCGGGAGGGCGGTTCCCGGAGCGGCGGGGCCCGGCACGCCGCTGCCCGGCACGGCGCTCCGCTGGACGGCGGTTCCCAGGATGGCGGTTCCCGGGACGGCGGTTCGCGGGATGGTCAGGGGGATCTGGCGCGGACGCTGCTCCTGGACGGGGAGCAGTCGCGGCGCGCGGAGCCGTACCCGGACCGGGAGCGGCCCGCGGAGCGGCCGCGCGCCGCCGGGGAGGAGCGGCGGGCCGGGTCGGAGGAGGACGAGCGCGACCTCGTCATGCGGTTCGGGCCGGGGATCCCCGACGACTGGACGGCGGCGCGGATCTGGCGGGCCGGGCGGGAGCACCAGGCGGCTCCGCGCCGGCGGCCCGCGCGGCGGGGCAGGAAGGTCGCGTTCTTCCTGGTCGCGCTCTCGCTGGTGATCGCCGCGGGCGTCGCGTTCTGGCTCACGCGGGGCCCGGAGCTGGCCGTGACCGGGGTGTCGGTCCAGGGCCCCCGGGACGTGGTCGGCTGCGACTCCACGACCGACCTCGTGGGCGTGATCCACACGAACGGCCGGCCCGGCCAGATCACCTACCAGTGGCTCAGGAACGACGGGCAGCGGTCCGGCGAGCTGGTGCAGAGCGTGGGCGGCGGCCAGCGGTCGGTACGCGTCCACCTGCGCTGGGCCGTACGGGGGACGGGTGAGCTGAACGCGGTCGCCACGCTGCGGATCCTCACCCCGAAACCCGCCGAGGCGCAGGCCCGGTTCTTCTACCGCTGCTGACCCGGCGCGGGGATCGGGGACGCGTGCCGCCACGGTTGCACCGGCCCAGTCGATCTCCCCTAATCTGGCCGAATGACGTCGCAGACCCCGCAAGGCTGGTATCCCGACCCATACGGCGTCCCCGGCCTTCTGCGCTGGTGGGACGGCTCCCGGTGGACCGACGCCACGCGCCCGGACCAGCCCGCGCCCCCCGCCGCCGCGCCCGCACAGCAGCCGTGGAACGACGGGTCGCAGGGCCAGGCGAGCCACCAGGGCCAGGAAGGCTGGGGGCGGCCGGCGCAGGACCAGGGCGCGTGGGGACGGGCGAGCCTGGACCAGGGCCCCGCCACCGGAGGCGGCCCGGGCCAGGGCCACAGCCAGGGCCAGGGGTACGGCCAGGAGCCGTGGGCGCCCTCGGCTCACGGGCAGGGCCCCGCGCCCGGCCAGGGACAGCTCCCGGGGCAGGGCCCGGGACAGTTCCCAGGGCAGGGCCAGCTTCCCGGGCAGGGTCAGGGGCCCGGGCAGGGCGGCTGGGGAGCGCGGGGACAGGCGCCCGGCGGGCCCTGGGGCGCGTCCCAGCAGGGCCCGTGGGGCGGGCCGGCCGCGGGGCCGGCCGCGCCGTTCGGCCCGGCGGGTGCCGTGCCCCCGGCGGACAAGAGCACCAAGGCCGTGCCGTGGATCCTGGGCGGCGTGGGCGCGGTGGCGGTGATCGTGGCGGTCGTCCTCGTCGTGGTCATGACGCGGGGCGGCGAGCCCTCCACCCCCGAGGCGTTCCCGACCGGCTCCGCGGCGCCCCGGTCCTCCGCGCCCGCGCCCCCCGCCAGCCCGGGCCTCCCGCAGCCCCCGCCACCGCAGGGCGACCGCATCGTGGACCGAGTCTCGGGCCTGTCGTACGCCTTCCTCGGCGACCCGTGGAAGGTGCCGGACCCCCGCACCCTCGTGGACCGCTACCAGACCTGGTCGGCCGGGTACGCCACCGTCGCGCACGAGAGGTTCAACGGGAAGAACGACTGGCTCGGCACCGTCTACTCCGGCAGGCTCGGCCCGTCGATCCCCTACGCGGGCAAGGAGAGCCTGCGCGAGGTCGCCGCGCTCCTGATGGCCAGGTTCGACAAGGAGTACTACAGCCCGCCCCACCAGCTCGACGTCACCGCCAACCTCCCCCACAAGGTCGGGGGCCGCGACGCCTGGATCGTCAAGTTCCTCATGACCTTCGACGAGGCCAAGGACCAGGGCTGGAAGTGGGAGCGCGAGGCGGGCGCCATCGTCGTCGTGGACACCGCGCAGGGGCCCAGCGTCCTCTACGTCTCCATCCCCGACAACCTCGACACCGGCAACGTCACCAAGATCGTCGAATCCCTCCAGGTCACCTGACACCCGGCGCGTAGGGCAGGAGCCCCGGCGCGCGTGCCGTACCGCCTGCCGCACGGTGTGCCGGGACGGGCGGGCGGCGCGCCGTACGGCTCGCGCCGCCCGGTCGGGTCAGGGGCGGGAGCGGAGCCAGAGGGCGAGCGACCAGTCCTGGTCGTTGGCCAGCGGGTCCTCCCGGTGGGCGGGGGCGCCGTCCACGGTGGAGGGCATGACGAAGGCGCAGGTGGCCGAGCCGTCCTCGCGGTAGTTGGCGAGGTTGGCGCGGAAGATCGCCTCGGCCGTCCCGTCGGTCTCGGGGGTCCGCAGTTCCGCGGGGAGCTGGGTCAGGGCGACCGCGGTCAGCGCGCTCCAGTGGTGGGGGAAGACGTCGCCGTACAGGCGGTTCTGGCCGAACCAGAAGCCGTCCCAGTGGCGGATGCCGATGTCGCGCAGCCGCACGTGGGGCTGGGGTCCGCCGAAGGCCAGCAGCCACCGTACGGCTTCCGCCAGCGGCGGGAGCAGGGCGGCCTCGCGCGTCTCGCCGTACACGACGGCCAGGGTGGAGACGAGCGGGGCGACCATGGACTGCTCGTAGTTGACCTCGTGGGCGGGGAGGTCCGCCCCGGCGGCGGCGAAGTGGCGGGCGGTGCCGTACAGGGACTCGCGAAGGGACGCGGCGCGGCCCGCCTGGCCCGCGGCGGCGAGCAGGCCGGCGACGTGGACGACGGCCTCGGCCTGGCCGATGGACAGGTGGCTCGCGGCGCCGAGTTCGTAGGCGCGTTCCAGGACGCGGGCGGCCAGTTCCAGGTCGGCGGGGTCGCCGGTGAGGACGTGCCGGTCGGCGAAGAACTGGGCCGTCCACGGGAAGTTGTAGAGGCGGGGCTTCACGTTCACCGTGTCGCTGCCCCACCGGACCGCGCCGGTGCCGTCGACGAGATGGGCCCGGGCGAAGGCGGCGTATCCGGCGAGGGCCGCGTCCAGCTCGGCGGCGTCGCCCCAGCCGCGCATGCGGGCGAGCTGGAGGAGCTGGGCCATGCCCAGGCGCTCGGCCCCGTCGGACCAGTCGGACCAGCCGCTGGTGAGCCGCCGGATCCCGGTCGCGGTGTCCACCGGCACCAGGGCGTGGCGGGCGGGCTCGGGGCGCTCCAGCGGCCGCTGGTGGCGCAGGATGTAGGCGACGCGGCGCTCGACCAGCTCCCGCGCCGGGAGGTGGAACAGCACGGCGGTGCGTGACCGCTTCCCGATGTCCACGTGGACGACGCCGTGGCGGCGGCCGCGCAGCTCGACGCCGCCCTCGGCCGGGACCGCGTCGGCGTCCTCGGCGGCGACCCCGGCGTCCCCCTCGACCAGCAGGCCCTCGCCGAGTTCGGCGGCCAGGCGCGGCAGCCGCGCCGGGGCCCGGGTGGCGGCGAGGAAGGCCGGGACCTCGTCGTACCAGCCGATCTCCCAGGAGAGCCGGTGGGTCCCGCCGGCCGGGACGGTGATCCGCGGCTGGCCGCCGAACGCGGCCGGGTTGCGGGCGTGGTCGGTCGGCTGGAGGACCAGGTGGCCGCGGACGTTGGAGCCGGAGCCGGGGTTGCGGGACTCGACCGAGTAGGCCCACAGCTCGCCTTCGCGCAGGATGAGCCCGAGCATCGGCGGCCGTCCCGACATCGGCCGGGCGAGCAGCCAGGACCACGCCCCGCCCGTGAACACGTGCGCGTGGCAGGCGGAGCGCAGGCTCTCGGCCGAGCCGGGGTAGATGTCGCGGATCGGGACCTGGACGCCCATGGCGTCGATCCGCACGTCGGCGGCGGTCTCGTTGACCAGCGTGTACGTCTCGGTGAGGACGTCGCCGCCCCGCCGTTCGGCCTCCAGCCGCAGGCCGGGCAGCACCTCGTGGACCGCAGTGACGCTCTCCGGCGTGACCGACAGCGAGACCGGGTGGTTCCACCGCCCCGCGCCGGCGGGCCCGGCCAGGAAGCCGCTCCCCCAGCGGTGCTCCGCGGTGTGCCAGTCCTCGGTGGCCTCGTCCAGGATGAACGGGTGGCCAGGCGCGTCCGGGTGCTCGAAGCGCGTCGGCGCCCCGTCCGCGGCGCCGAGCACGAGCCGGCCGTCGCCCACGCGCAGAGAGATGTCCAAGTCCGCCCTTTCCCTCCGGGTACCGGTCAGCGGGGTACGCCGGATGTATCCGATCATGTCCGGGCGATCCTCGCCTCGGCGGAGCCCCGGGAACGCGACCGTACCGCCCGTTCCGCGCGGGCCCCGGGCGGATCCCGGGCGGATCCCGACCGGATCCTGGCCGATCCTGGCCGGATTCGGGCCGTCCTCGTCCCGGCGGCGGGTCTCGCGGTCCGCCGGGCGGCGTAGCCTGACAACGTGCCCGGCACGGCCAGGCCCCGAGCCGCTGCGACCGGTTTGGGCGTCTTCTGCCGTCCGTGGGCACTGTGCGAGACTCAACAGGGAGTTTCGGCAGGTGAGAGGGTATGGAGTGAACGACCGGCTGGTCTGGATCGACTGTGAGATGACGGGACTCGATCTGACGCGGGACGCGCTGATCGAGGTGGCGTGCGTGGTGACCACGGAGGAGCTGCGGCCGCTGGACGCGGGGATCGACGTGGTGATCAAGCCACCGCCGGAGTCCCTGGACCAGATGTCGAAGGTGGTGCGGGACATGCACACCACCTCCGGGCTGCTGGAGGCGCTGCCGGGCGGGGTGACGCTGGGCGAGGCCGAGGCGCGGGTGCTGGAGTACATCCGCGGGCACATCCCCGAGGCCAAGAAGGCCCCCCTGTGCGGCAACTCGATCTCGACCGACCGCGCGTTCCTGGCCCGCGACATGCCGAACGTGGACGCCCACCTGCACTACCGGATGATCGACGTGTCCAGCGTCAAGGAGCTGGTGCGCCGGTGGTACCCCCGGGTCTACTTCGCCAGCCCCGCCAAGACCGGCGGGCACCGCGCCCTCGCCGACATCCTGGAGAGCATCCGTGAGCTGCGCTACTACCGCCAGACCGTGTTCGTCGAGCAGCCCGGCCCCGACTCCCTGACCGCCCGCCGGACGGCCGAGGAGGTCGCGGGTTCGGCGGGCGTCGCGGGATCGTGACCCGATCCGCCTGACACGGCGGCGCGAACAGGCCGCCGAGACCGCTACACTTTCCTACGTACCCCGCTCGCGGGGGACATGGTGGGTGTAGCTCAGTTGGCAGAGCGCCAGGTTGTGGTCCTGGATGTCGAGGGTTCAAGTCCCTTCACTCACCCTGGCAGCAAGGCCCGGCCGCCCCGCGCGGCCGGGCCTTTCGCATCCCGTACGGCCGGCGCCACGCCTTCGGGCACGGCCCGCCCCGGCCCGGCCCCGGGAACGGCCCGCCCGGGCACGCCGGGCCTCCCGCTCCCGGCGAGCGGTGGCGACACCCGGGTCCCCGGTGGGCGCGAGCGGCCCGTCGCGGATCGTTTCCGTATCGAGTCCGTACGGTTGACACCGCAGGCCAGCCGGGGCATGGGGAGTACCCCGGCCCCCAATTGACCCACGCATAGCCGAGCATCATTGGAAATCGGCCGATATGCTCACACTCATCCGCTACGCCGCAGTGCGGGGGGCTCGCGGTTCGACCGTGTCGTGCCACGGAGGCCGGATGAGAGTCGACGACGCCGCGTACGAAGCCGGGTCCGACCTCGCGACGACCCGCTCCGCCCTGGGGCTGAGCCGTCGCGAGGCCGAGGTGATGGACCTCATCGCCGCGGGCCATTCCAACGGAGAGATCGCGCGGCGACTGTTCCTCAGCGAGAAGACCGTCAAGAACCACGTTAACCGGATCTACGCCAAGCTCGGCGTGGACAACCGGGCGACGGCCATCACCCTCTGGAGGGACCCCTTACCCTGACCCTCCCCCGCGCCCCCGTCCCGCGCCGCCCTCACCCCCGGCGCCGCGCCCCGCCCGCCGTACCGGATCCGCCCGCCGTACCGGGCCCGCCCGCCCCGCCGTACCGGCCGGCCGCTGGGCACCGGTCCCGCCCGCCGTACCCGCATCGGACCGCGGCGCCGCGCCGCCGTACCCGCTTCCCCGCCCGCTCGCCCGCCCGTCTGGCGGCGGCGGGAGCCGTGCCCGGACGGAAGACGGCGGGATCGCGCGAACCCCCTTACGCGGTGTGCTGTCAGGTGTCAGGATTCCTCACATGGCTGTCAGTGACCCCCAGAAGGACTCCCACCAGGACCCCCGGCAGGACTCACAGCGGGACCCCCGGCAGGACCATCCGCAGGACACCGGGTCCCGGCCTGATCCGGCGGCCCCGGCCGCCCGGGGCGGCGTCGCCGGGTTCCGCGCGGCGCGGGACTTCCTGCTCGCGCACGCCGACGACTACGACGCCGCGCGCGCGGGGTTCCGGTGGCCGGAGCTCGGCGAGTTCAACTGGGCGCTGGACTGGTTCGACGGGGTGCTGGCGCGCGAGGACCCCGACGGGCTCGCGCTGTGGATCGTGGAAGAGGACGGCTCCGACGCCCGGTACACCTTCCGCGAGATGTCGCTGCGGTCGAACCAGGTGGCCAACTGGCTGCGCGCGCAGGGCGTGGAACGCGGCGAGCGCGTCCTGCTGATGCTGGGCAACCAGGTCGAACTGTGGGAGACGATCCTCGCGGCCATGAAGCTGGGCGCGGTGGTGATCCCGGCGACCACCCTCCTCTCCCCCGCCGACCTGCAGGACCGCGTGGACCGCGGGCGGGTCGCCCATGTGATCACCGGCGCGGCCGACACCGGCAAGTTCCAGTCGGTCACGGGCGCGTTCACCAAGATCAGCGTGGGCCCGGTGCACGGCTGGCTGCCGTACACCGACGCGTACGACGTGGAGCCGCACTTCGAGCCCACCGGCGCGACCCCGGTGAGCGACACGCTGCTGCTGTACTTCACCTCGGGCACGACCGCGCGGCCGAAGCTGGTCGAGCACACGTACGCGTCGTACCCGGTGGGGCACCTGTCCACGATGTACTGGATCGGGCTGCGCCCCGGCGACGTGCACCTCAACGTCTCCTCCCCCGGCTGGGCCAAGCACGCCTGGAGCAACGTCTTCGCGCCCTGGAACGCCGGCGCGTGCGCGCTCGTGCACAACTACACGCGGTTCTCCGCCGACGGGCTGCTGGAGGTGCTGCGCCGCTGCGGCGTCACCACGTTCTGCGCCCCGCCGACGGTCTGGCGCATGCTCGTCCAGACCGACCTCGGCGAATGCCCGGTGCGCACCGCCGTGGCCGCCGGGGAGCCGCTGAACCCGGAGATCATCCAGCGGGTCGAGGCCGCGTGGGGCGTCACGGTCCGCGACGGCTACGGCCAGACCGAGACCACCGCCCAGATCGGCAACACCCCCGGCCAGCCGGTACGGCCGGGCTCCATGGGCCGCCCGCTCCCGGGGTACGCCGTGACCCTGGTGGACCCGGTCACCGGCGAGCCCGGCGACGACGGCGAGATCTGCCTCGACCTGTCACGGCGACCCCTCGGCCTCATGACCGGATACCGCGACGACGACGAGCGCACCGCGGACGCCATGCGCGACGGGTATTACCACACGGGCGACGTCGCCTCCCGGGACGCGGACGGGTACATCACCTACGTGGGCCGCACCGACGACGTGTTCAAGGCGTCCGACTACCGCATCTCGCCCTTCGAACTGGAGAGCGTGCTGCTGGAGCACGAGGCCGTCGCCGAGGCCGCCGTCGTCCCCGAGCCCGATCCCGTACGGCTCGCGCGGCCGAAGGCATATATAACTCTGGCTGCGGGATTCGAACCACGCGCCGACACGGCGCTGTCTATCCTGGCTTACGCGAGAAGCGCGCTCTCGCCGTACAAACGGGTTCGAGTGATCGAGTTCGCCGACCTGCCCAAAACGATCTCGGGGAAGATCCGCCGGGTGGAGCTCCGGGCGCTGGCCGAGGACGCCCGCCTGCGCGGGGAACGCGGTCCGCTGGAATTCCGTGAAGAGGACTTCCCGGAACTGAAGGCGCAGGACCATCACCCGTAGGAGCGCTCAGTGACCGAGACCACCTGCATCTTCCCCTCCCCGGACGAGCAGGCGATCTACGCCTACCGGTGGGCGTCCGACGCGGCCACGCGGCGGGGGACGGTGCACATCGCGCACGGCGCCGGCGAGCACTCCGGCCGGTATCGCGAGGTCGCGGCGCGCCTGACCGCCGCCGGATACACCGTCTACGCCCACGACCACCGGGGCCACGGGCGCAGCGCCGCCCCCGGCCGGCTCGGCGACCCCGGCCCGTCAAGCTGGCGCCGGATGATCGGCGACATGGTCGCCATCCTGCGGCACATCCGCGACGTCGAGTCCCCGCACCCGGTCATCCTGCTCGGCCACGGCCTGGGCTCCTGGGCGGCGCAGCACCTCGTGCTCGACCACAGCCACGAGCTCGACGCGCTCGTGCTCTCCGGCACGGCCGCCCTCGACCTCCTCCCGGAGTCCGTGTTCGACCCGGCCGCCCTCAACGCCGCCTTCGCCCCCGCGCGCACGCCGTACGACTGGCTCACCCGCGACGAGTCCCGCGTGGACGCCTACGCGGCCGACCCCGCCTGCGGCTTCACCCTCCCCCCGGCCGCGGTCGCCGAGATCCTCCGCGACGCCCCGCGCCTGGCCGACCCCGCCGAGCTCTCCCGCGTCCGCCCCGACCTCCCCGTCTACGTCCTGGCCGGCGACCAGGACCCCCTCCACCCCGGCCTGGACCCCCTCCTCGACCGCTACCGCAAGGCCGGCCTCATCCACCTGACCGCCGCCCTCTACCCCGGCGGCCGCCACGAGATGCTCCACGAGACCAACCGCGACGAGGTCCTCACCGCCCTCGTCACCTGGCTCGACCGGGCCGTCCCCCGCCCCGCCGTACCGTGACATAAGCACCCCGGACCCCTGCTAGACTTTTCCCACGAGATGCGCCGCTAGCTCAGTTGGTTAGAGCAGCTGACTCTTAATCAGCGGGTCCGGGGTTCGAGTCCCTGGCGGCGCACCGACGAGGAAACCCCAGCCGGTCACGACCGGACTGGGGTTTCCTCGCTTTCCGGGCGCTCCGTGGCCGCGTCGCGGGCTCGGCGCGAGCGGGGCCGCCTGATGAGGAGTTCCACGACGGCGAGGTTGACGATCCATCCGAGCGCCTGCCCGATCGGGATCACCGACCGGACGTCGTCGCCGATCGAGCCCGCGCCCGCGCCACCGAACGGCACCTGGGCCAGCAGGAGGAGCGGCACCAGGACGCGCGAGGTGACGGCGAGGAAGGTGAGCGCGTAGTTGCGCATCATCCACCGCCGATGGCGCGCGAAGTCGCGGCGGCGCGCGGCCCTGACCGCGAGCCAGCCGGTGACCAGCCACAGGACGGCGGGGATCGTCAGGCCGATCTGGGAGACGAGGCGGCCCGAGAGCAGCGCCACCGGTACGGCGGTCAGCGCCGAGGGGAGCACTCCCGCGAGGAGATAGCAGCGCCCGATCGCGCGGTGCGCCCGCCGGCGCGCCCGGATCGCCGGGATGAACTGGAACGGGCCGAGGACGAGCGCGACCAGCGCCGTGAAGATGTGCGCGACGAGCAGGTAGTAGTGCGGGCGGCCCGTCACGTCGAGCCGGCTGTCCCCGCTGTCGAGCCCGAGATAGGGGGCGGCGAGCACGGCTCCGAACGCCGCCGCGACGACGAGCAGCAGCCAGGCCCTGCGGGCTCGCGGCGGCGTGGTGACGGCGGTCCCGCTCCGATGGGTGGCGGCGCTCCCGCTCCGATGGTCGGTCATCGCGTATCCCAGGGCTGACGGTGAGGGCGGGGTGAGGAACCCCGGCATGCCTGACGTCGCTCATCATGTGCCGCCGCGACGCGCCCGGGCATCGGCCCTGAGGCGGGACCCCGGCTACGCGGATCGGCGTACACCGGCCGGGCCGCGATCCCACGAGAAGCCTCTGCCGCGCGTGCGGGGCGGGCCTCACCTGGGCCGATGGCCGTACACCTCCCGTCCCCCACCGGGCTGACGACGGCGGACCCGCACCGCGCCCGGCTCTCCCCGCGCGCCGGGAGCCGTCGCCCGGAAAACCCCTGGCCGGGGAGCGCCGGGCGGATCTGGACGGGGCTGGTATGGGAGTCGCCTTGGCGGAGGTTTGTGTGGGAGGGTGTTTGGCCTGATTGTGGGAGGTTGGGGTGGAGATTGATGGGCGGGAGGGGATGGATGATCCCCGGTTGCAGGCTGAGGGGGAGGTCAGTCTCGCCCGGCTGGCGCTTGATGACGGGGATGTGACCCACGCGGCGGAGCACGTGGCCGCCGCGCTGGTGTTCGAGCCGGGGTTGCCCGAGGCGCATGAGCTGCTGGCCCGGTTGTCGGGGGCGCCGGACGGCGGGGCCGGGCTGTTCCCCATGGAGGAGCCGGTCTTCCTGGGCACCGTGCTGGCCCGGGCCCATCTGCTGGCGGCCCGTGGGGAGCACGCCGAGGCGCTGGACCTGCTGGTGTCGGCGCAGGCGCACGAGATGGGCGGGCGGTGGGCGCATGTGCCCTGGGTGCTGGACCCGGAGCTGGCCTCCCGCATCGACCCGGACACCCTCTGCTCGCTGATCGGGTCACTGGCGGCCGTGATGCCCGACCCGCTGCCCGAGGGGGAGCGCGAGCCGCTGGCGCCCTATGTGCAGCTCGTGCGGCACGCCGTGCGGCTGTATCCGGATCACCCGATGCTGCTGTGGGCCGGGTCGATGCTGGTACGGCGGGCCGGCGAGCCCGGGGAGGCCGCGGGGCTGGCGGAGCGGTCGTACCGGCTGGAGCCGTCGATGCAGGCGGCGATCGCGGCCGGGTACGCCTACCGGAACCTGGAGCGGTGGCCCGAGGCGGAGCGGGCGCTGGTCCGGGCGCTGGAGCACGACCCGGGCAACCTCTACCTGCACACGGACATCGGCGAACTGCTGCACCGGGCGGGACGCCTCGACGACGGGCTCGCGTGGGTGGAGCGGGCGCTGCGGCGCGACCCGGCGCACGAGTCGGCGTTCCCGACGGCGCGCGGGATGCGGTTCGAGCGCGACGGCGACGTGCGGCACCTGGTGGAGCTCGCGAACTACCTGCGCGAGCACCCCGGGAACGAGCACGCCGACTCGGTGCTGGCGGTGCACTCCGCGCCCCGGGACTGGCTGGGCCGGGCCCCGGCGGCGTCGGAGGCGGTGGTCAACCTGCTGTACCAGGTGCTGGAGAAGGCGGGCGACGCCCCCGCCACGGGCGAGGCGTTCCTGTCCGCCCCCGAGCCGCCGAGCGCGCTGCTGGCGTTCGCGCGGGTGCTGCCGGGGTACTCCATCGAGATCCAGGACGTGCCCGCGCCCGACGCGCGGCTGACCGTGCCCGAGGTGTTCGAGAAGGGCGCCGTCAGGTCGGTGGGGCGGCGGGTCTGGCACTTCGAGGGGACCCGCGCCGTGCCCGTCGTGCCCCCGCCGTCGCCGGAGGCGGCGCGGGCGGTCGCCGCCCTGGCCGAGTCGCCCTGGCGTCACCTGCCCGGGGCGTACGACCAGGCCGTGCGGCTGTCGGCGCTGCCGCTCGACGACCTCCTCGGCGTGCTCGTGCACCCGCCGGAGTGCCCGTTCGACCGGCCCGAGGTGTGGCCGCAGTGGCTGCGCCAGGTCCAGGCGTGGGCGTGCTTCGGCATCGCGCACCACCGGCCGGACCAGCCCTGGGCCGAGTCCGACCGCCGGCGCGTGCTGATCGACCTGGCGTACGGCCCCGAGGACTGGATTACCGAGGCCGCCCTCGCCGCCCTGGTCGCCACCGCCTGGGTCAACCCCGAGGCCCGCGGCGACGTCGCCGAACTCGTCGGCTGGCGCTTCATGGCCGCCGCCGAGGCCGCGACCACCCGCCCCGTCACCATCCTCGACTCCCTGCGCGCCCTGGTCCTCGCCACCCCGGACATGCACCCCGACCTGCGCCGCCTGGCCGCCCCCGCCCCTGCCCCGCCCCCGGAGCGCCCGCGCTCCCGCTGGCGCCGCCTCTTCCGCCGCCGCTGACCCCCTCCCCCGCCGCCGGCCGTACGGCGTCCCGCGAACCCCCGGTCACGCGCGACCGCGGCCCATACGGCTCGCACCGCCCCGGCCGTCCGTGAGCCGGGCTTGGCCGTACGGCGGGGGGAGGGGGTGTCGGGACGTGAACCGGCCCCCGCGGGGGGCGCGGGGGCCGGTGATCAGGGGTGGGAGGCGGGCGGCTGCGGGAGCCGCCCGCGAGTCACCAGGCGATGGGCCAGGGGCGGTCAACTCCTCGTGTGATCGCGGATGGGAATCGGGTCGGGTACGCGGACGGGCGGTGGTCGTCCGCGGGGCGTCGCGGGACGGGCGCGGGGCGGGCCGAGCGGGTGCGGAAGGGTATGGCTAGACACTCGCACTCCAGCCTTTCGGGTAATGGATCGGCTACGGCACGTTAACTACCCGGGCTCCGAAGTAATCACACACCCACAAACGTAAAGGTCAGCGAGCCGAGGTCCGTGACCAAACGCGATATGTCTTGACCGTCGCGGACCCCCGGCGTACGTTCCCGGCAAGAAGCGATATATCTCGACAGGAGGTGCCGCATGCGCGACGAACGGGTGCCGGTCATCGTGTGCGGAGGTGGGTACGCCGGGCTGACCACGGCGTTCTTCCTCGCCCTGCGCGGGGTCCGGGTGCTGCTCGCCGAGCGGCACGAGGGGACGTCGGCGCAGCCCAAGGCGTTCGGGATCGGCCCTCGGACGATGGAGCTGCTGCGGGCGGCCCCCGGCCTGGAGCGGGCCATCATGGAGATGTCGGCGGAGGTCTCCGACGACACGCGCATCGCGATGGGGTCCAGCCTGAGCGACCCGGAGCCGACGGTGCTGGTGGAGAGCGACGAGGCGGAGATGGCCGCCCTCGCCGCGATCACGCCCTCGCCGGGGGCCGGGGTCCCGCAGGCCGAGGTCGAGCGGGTGCTGCGCCGCATGGCCGAGGAGGCGGGCGCCGACCTGCGCTTCTCCACCAGGCTCACCGGGTTCGAGCAGGACGCCGACGGGGTCACGGCGGTGCTGCGGGACCTGCGGACCGGGCGGGAGAGCACGGTTCGGGCGGACTACCTGGTGGCCGCGGACGGGCACCGCAGCGGGGTGCGGCGGGCGCTCGGCGTGCCGACCGGCGGGCGGGGCGACCTGGGGCAGATGCGCTCGATCCTGTTCGAGGCGGACCTGGGCGGGCTCGTCCGCGAGCGGGAGACGGTCATCTGGTACGTCCACAGCCCCGTCCTGGAGGGCGCGATCGTGACCGGCATCGGCGCGGCCGGGCACCTGCTGGGCGTGCAGTACGGCCCCGGCGACCGGCCGGCGTACCCGGAGGAGCGGGCGGTGGAGCTGGTCCGCGTCGCGGTCGGGCTGCCGGACCTCCCGGTGAAGATCGTCGATCAGGGGTCGTTCACGATCGCGCACCTGACGGCCGGGCGGTACGCCGAGGGCCGCGTCTTCCTCACCGGCGACGCCGCGCACACGATGCCCCCGACCGGCGGGATGGGCGGGAGCACGGCGATCATCGACGGGTACGACATCGCGTGGCGGCTGGCGCTGGTCCTGCGCGGCGAGGCGGGACCGGGGCTGCTGGCGGCCTACGACGCCGAGCGCCGCCCGGCCGCGAACCTTACCGCCGACCACCAGCTCGCCAACTTCGGGGTGCGGATCTCGCCCGAGCTGCGGGGCGAGCTGCCCGAACCGGTGGAGGACGTCTACTCCCTGATCCTCGGGTACCGCTGCCACTCCCCCGCGATCCTCACCGAGCCCGGCGACGACGGCTCGCTCCTGGAGGACCCGCGCGTCCCGACCGGCCGGCCGGGCAGCCGCGCGCCGCACGTCGTGCTGGAGCGCGGCGGTGTCCCGATCTCCACGCTCGACCTGTACGGCGCGGGCCTCACGCTGGTCTGCGGCCCGGACGGGGCCGCGTGGGCCGACGCCGGCCGGACGGTGGCGGACCGGCTGGGCGTCACCCTCGCCGTCCACGTGGTCGCCCCCGCGGGTTCCCCGGCGTACGGCACGGCGCCCGGGACCTCCCCGGCGTACGGCACGGCGTGCCGCGCTCCGGAGGCGTACGGCGGGCTCGTGGACCGGGACGGGGTGTGGGCGAACCGGCACGGGGTCGGCGCCGCGGGGGCGGCGCTGGTCAGGCCGGACGGGATCATCGCGTGGCGCGCGCCCGGGCCCGCCGGGGACCCGGCGGCCACGATGGGGGACGTGCTGGAGCGGGCCCTCTGCCGTACCTGATCGGCCCCCCGGTCTCCCCGGCGACGACGGGCAGACCACGGAACGCCGGGGGACGACGAGGACGACCGAGAACGACCGAGGACGACGGAGGACGACCCAGGACGACGGAGGACGACGGAGGACGGCGGAGTCACGGACGACGGGGAACGCCGGAAGCCCCGCGCGGTCGCGCGCGGGGCTTCCGGGCGTGCGGCGGCCGTGAGCCGGAGCCGCCGGCGAGAACCGCCGGTGGAGCCGTCAGCGGTGGCGGCGGCCGCCGCGCAGCCGTCCCATGAGGTCGCGGAGCCTGGCCTGGTTGCGGGGGTCGCGGGCGGCGCGTTTGGCCTTCTCGATGTTGCGCCGGCCCTCCGGACTGCGGACATATCGCCGAATGCGGTCTATAAGGGAAGCCATTGGCCCTCCTCGGTGCTTCCTTCGTACTCCTAGGTGTTCCCCGGGCGCGGATTCCATGCCCCGCCAGGCATGCGCTCCCGGGAATTCGCCGCCCCGGGGGACACGCCGCGTCCCCGGCGTCACTCGCGTTACACGCAGGGTGTTCGCGGTAGGCACCCCTCATGGACGTACTGTTCGTCAACGCGACGTTCGTCACCAACGACCCGGCGCGGCCGAGGGCGGAGGCCCTGCTGGCGTCCGAGGGGCTCATCGCCGCCGTCGGGGACCACGACGAGGTGACGCGGCTCGCCGGGGACGCCACGGTCGTGGACCTGGGGTTCCGCACGGCGCTGCCGGGGTTCGTGGAGGCGCACGGGCATCCGACGCGCGACATGCTGCTGCGGCAGCCCGACGTGATCGACGTCCGGGCGATGGACTACCCGACGGGGGACGCGGTGCTGGCGCGCATGCGCGAGGTGCTCCAGCGGGCCGAGCCGCACTCGCCGCGCGTGTTCTTCGGCTGGGACCCGCTCCAGCAGCCCGGCCTGCCCGATCCGACCAGGGACTTCCTCGACGAGCTGGCGCCCAACAACCCGGTGGTGGTGCTGCACGCGGCCGTCGAGCTGGCGTACGCCAACAGCGAGGCGCTGCGGGCGGCCGGGCTGCCGGGGCCGGGCGTGATGCGCGGCGCGCCCGGGCTGCGCGCGATCACCACCCCGCTGATCAGGGAGAGCGCGGCGGACCTGCCGTGGCTGCTGGAGCGCGAGCACCAGGCGCTGGCGGCGGCGGGCATCACCACGGTCGCGGACCTGGGGCTGTCGCAGGACCTGTGGGCGGTCGCGGAGGACGTGGCCCGCTCCCCCGGCGCGCGCGTCCGCATGCGGTCGTACGCCCCGCCGGGCGAGCCGGGGCGGCCGGGCGAGGGCGACGCCATGCTCCGCCGTACCGGGATCAAGGCGTGGGCGGACGGCGGGCCGTGGACGGGGGACGCGGCGTTCACCTTCGACTACCTGGACTCCGAGGCGGGCCGGCGGTTCGAGCGCCGGACGCCGCCCAGCGCCACCGCCGGGGAGCTGCGGGAGGTGCTCGCCGGCCACTTCCCCGCCGGATGGCAGGTCGCGTGCCACGCGTACGGCGACGCGGCCGTGGACCTCGTGCTCGACGTGTACGACTGGGCGCTGCGGATGCACCCGCGCCCGGACCACCGGCTGCGGATCGAGCACTGCGGCGCGATGACGCCCGGGCAGTACGGCCGCGCGGCGGAGCTGGGCGTGACGTGCAGCCTGTTCCCCGCGGAGATCTACTACCGGGGCGACGTGATGCTGGACGAGCTGTTCGGCCCGCGGGCGGGGGGGTGGTGCGACGCCCGGTCGGCGCTGGACGCGGGGCTGCGGATCTCCTTCCACAACGACTCCCCGGTGACGCCGCCGCGGCCGCTGCGGAACATCCAGTCCGCGGTCACGCGGCGCGCGCTGGGATCCGGGCGGGTGCTGGGGCCGGAGCACCGGGTGAGCGTGGACGAGGCGGTGCGGGCGCAGACGATCGACCCGGCCTGGCAGCTCTTCAGCGATCACGAGATCGGCTCCCTCATCCCCGGGAAGTACGCGGACCTCGTCGTCCTGGAGGAGGACCCGTACACCGCGGAACCGGACTCCATCGCCGAGATCGGCGTGTACGCCACCTTCCTGGCCGGGGTCCAGACCTACCAGAGGGGCTGACCGGTCGTACCCGGGAGCTCATCCGGGTCTCGGTCCCATCCTCAGGTACTAGGGGACCCCCCTCCCTGGGAGCAAGGGAGATATCGGAGCTCAGCCCGACGAATTGGATCATGATGTCTCCGTAATTTCCTCCCATGACACGCAACTGGGCCCGGATCTCCCTCGCCGGCATCGTTCTCGCGCTCGTCCTGATGGGCTGGCTGCACGCCGCGTTCGGCGGGCTCACCCGGTTGATGAGCACCTACGCGTTCGTCCCCCAGGGCGCGCTGCTGCTCGGCGGGAGCATGACCGCGCTGGCGGCGGGCCTGGCCGGGCTCATCGTCGCGCTGGCCCACGTGCGCGGCAGCGGCCCGGCGCGGCTGCTGCTCGGCGTCGCGGGGCTGGGGCTCGTGCTCGCGGCGGTCTACCCCACCGACGACGCGCCCGGGGTGACCTCGATGAGCGGGCTGATCCACCGGTACGGCGCGGCGGCGGCGCTCATCGCGCTCCCGCTGGCCGGCCTGCTGCTGGCCCGGATCCTGCGCTCGCTGCCCGGCTGGGCGGAGACGGCCCGCCGGGTCACCTGGACCGCCTCCGGCTCGGCGACCGGCCTGATCGTGCTGCTGTGGGCGCACGAGGGACTGTCCCAGCGGGCCGTGCTGTTCGCCGAGATCGCCATGGTGGCGATGCTGGCGTCGGGTCTGGCGCGGCGCCCGGTGCTAGCCGAGGCCGGCGTAGAGGTCGCGGGTGCGGCGGGCGATCTCGCTCCAGGAGAAGCGCTCCACGGCGCGGACGCGGCCGGCCCGGCCCATCTCCCGCGCGCGCTCCGGATCCCCCAGCAGCGTGTTCACGCGTTCGGCGAAGTCGGCGGCGAAGCGGCCCGGGTCCAGCGGGGTGCCGTCGGCGGCCTGCTCGACCGGGACCAGCAGCCCGGTCTCGCCGTCGGCCACCACCTCGGGGATGCCTCCCGTCGCGGTGGCCACCACGGGCGCCTCGCACGCCATGGCCTCCAGGTTCACGATGCCCATCGGCTCGTACACCGAGGGGCAGACGAACACGGTGGCGTGCGAGAGCACCTGGACCAGGTCCTCGCGGGGCAGCATCTCCGGCTGCCACACCACGCCCTGGCGGGTGGCGCGCAGCTCGGCGACCAGCTCGGACACCTCCGCCGCGATCTCCGCGGTGTCCGGCGCGCCGGCGCAGAGCACGAGCTGCGCCTCGGGAAGCAGGTCCCGGGCGGCCCGCAGCAGGTACGGCAGGCCCTTCTGCCTGGTCACGCGGCCCACGAACACGACGGAGGGGCGCTCCGGGTCCACCCCGAGCCGGTCCAGCGCCGAGGTCTCGGCGGCGGGCTTGTACTCCTCGGGATCGATCCCGTTGTGGATCACGCTCACCCGCTCGGGGTCGATCTCCGGGTAGGCGGAGAGCAGGTCGCGCCGCATCCCGTCCGAGACGGCGATCACGCGCGCCGCGCCGAGCAGCGCGGTGCGCTCCGCCCACGACGAGACGCGGTAGCCGCCGCCGAGCTGCTCGGCCTTCCACGGGCGCAGCGGCTCCAGGCTGTGCACGGTCGCGACGTGCGGGACGCCGTGCAGCAGCGAGGCCAGATGGCCGGCGAGGTTGGCGTACCAGGTGTGGCTGTGCACCACGTCGGCCCCGGCGCAGTCCTGCGCCATCTCCAGGTCGACGCCGAGCACCTGCAGGGCCGCGTTGGCCTCCGCGAGCTCCCGGGGGCTCCGGTAGGCGGCGACCGACGCCTCGTCCCGTTCCGCCCCGAAGCACCGCACGCGCACGTCGCACAGCCGCCGCAGCTCCCGGGCCAGGTACGCCACGTGCACCCCGGCGCCGCCGTACACCTCGGGCGGATACTCCCGGCTCAGCAAATCAACCCGCATACCCACGCAGCCTAACCACCCGCGCCGGAGGCCGTACGGCGCGGCGGCCGTCCGCCGGTGGCCGTACGGATCCGGACGATCGGGCCTCCTCCGCCGGATTCGACGGGAGGGGTGGGTGGTTGCGTATCGGTTGGGGCGTTAGTGTCGCTTGTATGGCGAGGGCTCGGGTTCTGGCGATGGTGCTGGCCGGCGGCGAGGGGAAGCGGCTGATGCCGCTGACGGCGGACCGGGCCAAGCCCGCCGTGCCGTTCGGGGGGATCTACCGGCTGATCGACTTCGTGCTGTCGAACCTGGCCAACGGCGGGTATCTGCGGATCGTCGTGCTCACGCAGTACAAGAACCACAGCCTGGACCGGCACATCTCGCGGACCTGGCGGATGTCGGCGATGCTGGGGAACTACGTGACGCCGGTGCCGGCGCAGCAGCGCCTCGGCCCGCGGTGGTTCGCGGGTTCCGCCGACGCGATCTTCCAGAACCTCAACCTGATCCAGGACGAGGACCCCGACCACGTGATCGTGTTCGGCGCCGACCACATCTACCGGATGGACCCCCGCCAGATGGTGGAGCAGCACATGGAGTCGGGGGCCGCGGTGACCGTGGCGGCGATCCGGCAGCCGCTGTCGCTGGCGGACCAGTTCGGGATCGTGGAGACGGGGCCGGACGGGCGGCAGATCGCGGCGTTCCGGGAGAAGCCGAAGGACGCGGTGGGGCTGGCGGACTCCCCCGACCAGGTGTACGCGTCGATGGGGAACTACGTCTTCGAGACGCGTGCGCTGATCGAGGCGGTCCGGGAGGACGCGCGCAACCCCGCCAGCAAGCACGACCTCGGCGGCGACATCATCCCCATGCTGGTCAAGAGCGGCCAGGCGCAGGTGTACGACTTCGCCCGCAACGAGGTGCCCGGCTCGACGTTCCGCGACCGGGCCTACTGGCGCGACGTCGGGACCCTCGACGCCTACTACGAGGCGCACATGGACCTGGTCGCGGTCGAGCCCATCTTCAACCTCTACAACGCCGACTGGCCCATCTACACCGGGCACGACCCGCTGCCCCCGGCCAAGTTCGTGTTCAGCGAGGACGACCGGATGGGGCTGGCCCGCGACTCCCTCGTCTCGCCGGGCGTCATCGTGGCCGGCGGGCTGTCCGAGCGCTCCGTCCTCAGCCCCAACGTGGTCCTCGACGAGCGCTCCCAGGTCCACGACTCGGTCCTCATGGACTGCGTCCGCGTGGGCAAGGGCGCGGTCGTACGGCGGGCCATCGTGGACAAGAACGTCGTCATCCCCGAGGGCGCCCAGATCGGCGTGGACCTCGAACGCGACCGACGCCGCTTCACCGTCACCCGCAACGGCATCGTGGTGATCGGCAAGAACCAGGCCATCGAGCCCTAGGGGGCGTGCGCTCCCGGCGGCCGCCGGCGCGTCCAGAGGAATGCCGCGGCCGCCGCCGCGAGCCAGCCGTACAGGAGACCGTGGACCGCGCCGTCGGCGAGGTCCGGGAAGCCCGGGACCACCAGGACCTCCTCCCCGAACCGCTCGGCGACCCTGATGGCGAGCCCGCGCATCAGCCCGGCCAGCCCGGTCACGAGTACGGCGCAGCCCCAGGTGATCAGGAACACGGCGCCCCGGCGGTTCCGCAGGCGGCGCAGGGCCGGGGACAGGATCAGGGTCAGCAGCCCCGCCGACGTGACCGCGAGGAGGACCAGGGCGAGCGGGTCCAGCAGGCCCGCCCAGGACGGGCGGCGGGTGCTGGGCGGCAGCCCCCAGTTCGCGCTGAGGGGGTTGGGGAAGGTCAGGAACTCGAGGATGGCCGGACCCCCGCGGGACTGCTCGACGAAGGCGAACAGGCCGCCGGCCAGGATGATCAGGCCCAGTATCCCGCCCGCGCCCCCGGCCGCCGGCCACGCCCTCCCGGTCCCGCGCGGCGCTCCCGCACCCGCTCCCGGCACCGATCCCCGGCCCGCCGCCGGAGTCACCGTGCGGGCCGTCCCGGGCCCGGGGGCCCGCGCGGGAGCCGTACGACGGTAGGCGATCGCCGCCGCCAGGCCGCCGATCCACCCCGCGAGCAGGCCCCATGCCACGGCGACGGGCACGTGGACCCAGAACAGACGGCCCAGGCCGCTGGCGGCCAGGTCCGGGCCGGGCCAGTACGGCGCCGAGGCGGCGTGGAAGGGGAGCGCCGCGACGGCGGCGGCGAAGGTCGCCCCGGCCCAGCCGAGCAGGAAGACGGCGTATCCCGCGCCCTGGGGCGGCACGCCGCGCCGCGTCCCGGTGATCACGGCGTACAGGACCGCCGCGACGGCGGCGAGCACCAGCGGGACCCAGAGAATCCTGGCCGGGGAGAGGCGGTCGAGGGCGGGCAGGGGGAACGCGAGAGCGTCCGCGAACGGCGGCCCGGCGCCACGAGCGCGCGTCCCGACGAGCACGGCGTGCAGGAGCATCCCGCCGCAGACCGCCGACGCCGTGGCCAGCGCGATCAGCCGGGCGCGGCGCAGCGCGACGTGGGCCTCAGCCACAGGCCCTCCTCACGTCCGCCGCGGCCTTCCGTTCCTCGGCGCGGTGGGCCTGGGCCTCGGCGCTCATGAAGTCCTTCGGCTCCGCCCGGAGCTCGACGGCCGCCAGCGCCTCCAGCGCCCGCTTCAGGGTGGGCCCGGACGCCCGCCGGCTCAGGCCGGTGAGCATGGAGGCCATGTCGCGCCCGTGCCGGTCTTCGCGCCGCGCGGTCTCCAGTTCCGCGTCCCGCCTGCGCCGCTCGAACGCCTGCGGGTCGGCCTGGTACTCCTGGAACGTCGGCGTCCGGGGCGGGACCGGCGCCGGCGCGGGCAGCCGCTCCAGCCCCGCCGCGAGGTCGGCGCAGACGCGCCCGTCCGGCCACACCGCCGGATGGGTGAGCCCGGTGGTCAGCACGGTGGCGGCCGCGGCCACGGCCAGGACGGCGCCGAGGACGCGGCGCGGCGGGGTGCGCGGCTCGTCGGGGCCCTCCTCGACCGGCGGCGCGGGTGGCTGTGGACCGGGCGGCGCTCCGGCCGGGCCCTGGACCGGCGTTCCCACCGCTCCCGGCGTCCCGTGCGTCGCGGGCCCCGCGCCGGGGGACTCCCCGGGCTCGGGGAGGACCCGGGTCGGCGGGAGGAGCCGGACGCGGGCCGTGACGTGCTCGGCCACGGGGTCCGGCAGCCATCCGGGGCCGGGCTCCCCGGTGGGCTCGGCGAGGCGGTCCAGCACCTGGGCCGGGGTGGGGCGCCGGTCCGGGTCCTTCGCGAGACAGGCGGCGACGAGGTCGCGCAGGGGACCCGGCACCCCGTCCAGCCGGGGCGGCTCGTGCACCACGCGGTAGACCACCACGTGCGCGGGCCCCTCCCCGAACGGGGTGGCCCCCGTGGCGGCGTACACCAGCACCGCCCCGAGCGAGAAGACGTCCCCCGCCGGGCTCGCCGTCCCGGCCGTCACCTGCTCGGGCGTGATGTATCCGGGAGAGCCCACCACCATCCCGCTCTGGGTCGCGGCGGTGGCGTCGGCGGCCCTGGCGATGCCGAAGTCGATCACGCGCGGGCCCTGCGGGGTGAGGATGACGTTGGAGGGCTTCAGGTCGCGGTGGACCACGCCCGCCCGGTGGATGGACACGAGCGCCTCCGCCAGCCCCGCGCCGAGCGTGCGCACGGTGCGCTCCGGCAGGGGCCCGTGCGCGGCGACCGTGTCGTGCAGGGAGAGCCCCGGCAGGAACGCGGTGGCCAGCCAGGGCGGGTCGGCGTCCGGATCGGCGTCCACCACGGGCGCCGTGTAGGGGCCGCTGACCGCGCGGGCGGCGGCGACCTCCCGGCGGAACCGCGCCAGGAACTCCGGGTCCTCCGCGAGGTGCGGATGGACGACCTTGATGGCGACGGGCAGCCCGCCCGGCGACCGGCCCAGGAACACCTGGCCCATCCCGCCCGCGCCGAGCCGGCCGATGAGCTTGTAGCCGCTCACGGCGGCGGGATCCCCCGGACGAAGCCGCTGCATGGGACGCCCCCAGTTCGACCGATGGCGCGAACGTAACACCGGCGCCCGCGCGAGTCATCAGCCGCCGGGGACGGCCCCCATCACGATCGGGCGAAGAACGCGGTCGCGTTGCCGCCGAGGATCAGGTCCCGGGTCTCCTCCGTCAGGGCGTCGCAGGAGCGCACGACCTCGCCCGGCTTCCTCTCGCCGAGCGGGAACGGGTAGTCGGTGCCGAGCATGACCCGCTCCGGGCCCATGACCTCGACGAGGAGGCGGAGCGCCCGGGGGTCGAAGACGGCCGAGTCCACGAAGAACCTGTCGGTGTACGCCGAGGGCGGGGCGGACGAGTCGGCGCGGACGATGTCGCGGTTGTGCCAGGCGTTGTCGGCGCGGCCGAGGAGGTAGGCGAAGCTGCCGCCGCCGTGGCAGAAGCACAGGCGCAGGGAGCGCGGGAGCCGGTCGAACGCGCCGGACAGGATCATGCGCATGATCGAGAGCTGGGTCTCGGCGGCCATGCCGACCAGCCAGGGCAGCATGTGGCCGCGCATGCGCTCGGGGGCCAGCATGTCCCAGGGGTGGACCAGGACGGGCATGCCCTCGTGCGCGCAGTGGGCCAGGAACTCGACGATCTCGCCGTCGTCGGGGTAGCGGTCGCCCGCGTGGTTGCCGATGTGGACGCCGCGGTGCCCGGCCGCCTTCGCCCGCGTCACCGTCTCGCACGCGCGCGCGACGTCCTGCAGCGGCACCTGGCACAGCGGCAGCAGCCGCGCGGGGTCGGCCGCGCAGTGCTCCAGGATCCGCGCGTTCACCAGGTCGCACCACGCGGCCGCGCGGCCGGGCTCGGCGCCGTACCCGAACATGAGCGGGGTGGAGGAGACGGCCTGAGCGTCCACGCCCGCGGCGTCCATCGCGGCGAGCCGGGCGGCCGGGTCCCACAGCCCGGCCGTGACCGGGCGGTACTCCTCCGAACCGCTCATCATCATGCCCGCGCCGTCGTCACCGGCGCGCAGCCAGGGGCCGTCCTCGTCGTCGAGGACGCGGGACTCGGCGCGCGTGATCGGGGGGAACACGTGGGCGTGGACGTCGATGACCATGCGTCAATCCTGGCGGCGGCGCCCCGGCGATTCCCAATACTCGACCTGTCGCCGGATATAACCGCTTGGTGATGACCGGGCCGGTGTCCCCGTCCGGCGCGGCGGGCCCGCCCCGGCTCTCCGGGTCCGGGGTGACGGGGAACACCTGCGGCACGCCGTGCGGAGCCCGCGGCGGGACGCCGTACGGTGGAGGGGCGCCATGCGGATGGGCGACCCCTCGCGGCGCCGCGACAGCGCATGCTCGATCATTGGGGATAGGCGTGGCGAAGGTGGTCGGCATGATGGTCTTGTCAGACGGACGTACGGCGTGAGCGGGGGGACCGTGGAGGATCTCAGCATCGAGTGGTACGGCCGCAGGCCCCGGGTCAGCGGCCCCGCCGTGGTGACCGGCGCCTTCGACCTGCTGCACGTGGGGCACGTGCGGTTCCTCACCCAGGTGCGGGAGCGGGGGCGGCCGCTGCTGGTCGGGGTGGAGGACGACGCGCGCGTCCGGTCCTGGAAGGGCCCGACCCGGCCGATCAACCCGGCGGAGGAACGCGCCGAGGTGCTGGCCGCCCTGCGCGCGGTGGACGGCGTCTTCATCATCTCCGGGCCCGTCTCCTCCGAGACGTGGGAGCACTACGTGGAGCTGCTGCGCCCGCTGCGCCCCGCCGCCCTGGCGTACACCGAGGGCGACCCGTACGCCGCGGAGAAGCGGCGCGGCGCCGAGGCCCTGGGGGCGGAGTCCTGGCAGCTCACGCTCACCCAGGGGCGTTCGACGACCGCGTTCCTGGAGGCCCTGAGCCACTGAGCGGCCCGGCCGCCGGAGGGCTCGCCGGGCACCGGGCCTCGCGCGCGGCCAGGAGGCTCAGCCGAATCTCCGCGGCCGGGCTCAGCCGCACCTCGCGCGGCCCGGTCTCAGCCGCACCCCTCGAACCTGGGCACGTGGACGGAGCGGAGGTCCAGGCCGCTGCCGCCGAACCACCTGCGCAGGAGGCGGGCGGCCGTCCCGTCCTGGTACATCTCGGTGATGGCGCGGTTGAGCGCCTCGCAGCCCGCGAGGTCGCCCTTGCGCATGCCGACACCCGTGCGCTGCTCGTTGAACCGCGCGTTGAGCAGGCGCAGCCCGCCCTCCCGCCGGGCTAGCCCGGCCAGGATCACGTCGTTCGTGGTGATCGCGTCGATCCTGCGCTCCTTGAGCAGGTCCAGGCATCCGGCGTAGTCGCGGGCCGGCACGAGCCGGGCCGCCACGCCGCGCTCCTCGACCACGCGCTCGGCCGCGTTCGACCCGGTCACCGCGCAGATCCCGCGCCCGGCCAGGTCGCGTACGCCCCGGATGCGCTTCTCGTCCGACCTGACCAGGATGTCCTGGTAGGAGATGTGGTACGGCCCCGCGAACGCCACGCGCTTCTTCCGCTCCTGGGTGACCGAGAACGTCGCCAGGATCAGGTCGGCCCGCCCCTGGAGCAGCAGCGTCTCCCGGTCGGCGGCGAGCGCCGGGACGTACCGGGGCTTCGCGCCGAGCTTGGCGGCCAGGTAGCGGGCGACCTCCACGTCGTACCCCTCGAACGTGCCGTCGGGCCGCCGGAACCCGATCCCGGGCAGGTCCGGCCGCACGCCGACGACCAGCGTCTCCTTGCCCAGGATCGATCCGCCGCCCGCCGTGGGCCCGTCCTCCGGCTCGCCGCCGCCCGAGCAGGCCGCCGCGGCCAGCAGCGCCGCGGCGAGGACCGCCGCCAGGCGCGCCCTCACCGGTACTCCCCGAGCCGCGGGCCGACCCCGCCCACGAGCAGCGCCGCGGCCGCGATCACCGCGATCGGCAGCGGGAACGTCACGTCCCGCAGCGCGTCCTCCCCCTCGCGCACCGCCCCCTCGAACACCGCGACGTACCTCCGCGCCGCGTCCGCGAGCCGCGCGTCGTAGTCGTCGTACGCCTTCTCCAGCGCGCCCAGCCGCAACGCCACCGCCTCGCCCCGCCGTTCCTCCGCCAGCGCGCGCATCCGCGCGTCCGCCCGCTGGAATCCTCCGTACGCCGCCAGCGGCTCCGCCCCGGACGGGCGGCGCGCGAGCACGTCCCCGAGGAAGCCCGGGCGCCTCTCCGCCGGGGTCGCCCGCGCGACCCCCTGGTGGTACTGCCGCAGGTTGCCCGCCTCGACGTAGTAGACCGACTGGGCGGCGTTCAGGTAGGTGTGCTCGTAGGTGTCCGCCCGCTCCCGGTCGAGCAGGTACCTCGTCTGGTCGCCGTGCATGTCGTTGCTCATCGCCCGCGCCCTGGCCAGCGACAGCACCGCGTCGAACCCGTCCCGCTTGGCCCGGGTCAGCGTCTCGGCCGCGCCCCCCAGCGCGGCGATCCCCGCGCAGGCGTAGACGGCCGTCACCACCGTGGCCAGCAGCAGCGCGGGGCCGATCAGCCGCCGGAACCGCCGCGCCAGGAACACCTGCAGCGCCACCAGGCACCCCAGGGCGGCCACGGCCGCCGCCGCCATCCCCCACCGCCCCAGGAACAGCGCGACCCGCGTCTCGTCGTGGGTGCGCCGCACGATCGTGCCGCTCTCCAGTGTCAGGTTGTACGCCTGGGGCAGCAGTTCCTCGCGCATCAGGTCGGCGGCGTCCCGGTAGACGGCGAGCGCCGCGGCGGGGGCGTCCCCGGGCGGGGCCTGCTCGTCCAGCAGCAGCGCCCGCGCCGCGAGCCGTTCGTAGCGGCCCAGCCCGTCCAGCACGGCCTGCACGGTCCGCCGCTCCGCCGCGTCCCCGCCCGCCAGCGCCGAGGCCCGCAGCAGCGCCTGCCCCGCTTCCCCGCGCCGCCGTTCGTACCTGGCCAGCGCCGCCCGCCGCCGTTCCCCCCGCTCCTCTCCCGCGAGCAGCGCCAGGGCCACCTGCCCGTCCATGTCGCTCAACGCGAGGTAGAGGCCCGCGGTCGCCACGACCTGCGGCCCGGCGTCGTGCCCGATCACCCGGAGCCCGTCCCGCGCCTCCCCCGCCACCATCCAGACGGCCCCGAAGAACACCGCCAGCGCCGCCGCGGCGGCCCCGGCCAGCACCCGGATCCGCCGGGGCACGTCGGCGGCCCGCCGCCCCCCGACCGGCGAAGGCCCCACCTGGACGGCCGCCCGCGCCATCGCCCGCCTCCCCCGTCGCTCCACGCGGCGAGATCCGGAGCCCGCCTTCGTCCCTGCATTAATCAACCCATTCGCGGCGGTGTCAAGGAGCCGTCCTCAGGCCCCGATCCCCCGCCCCGGCCGGCTCTCCGGACCCGCGCCACCCGGCGGCAGGACGCGCGGCCCGGCGCTGATCCCGCGCGTCCTGGTCGCCGGCGCCGCCCACCGCCCTGGCGCAGGGGTGGCGTTCACAGGCCGGAGCGGCTTCGGACAGAGGGTGCCGGTCACGCGACGAAGGATGTGGAGAAGGATGCGGAGATGGCGAGGGCCAAAGATGAGCATCTCCCCGGCCGAGACCGTGGCCGCCCAGCTCGACGTCTTCGGTCGAAGGGGCGGCCGGGCTGACGCGCCGCCGGAAGCCTCTTGATGGCGTGTTCCATGATCACTCCCTTAGGTGATCTTGCGGCGGTAGACGTTCATGGCCAAACCGAAGGTGACGACGAGGATGCCGACGCACCAGGCCAGGGCGATCCAGATGTCGGTGCCGACCGGCTGCTGGGTGAGCAGGGCGCGGATGGCGTTGACGATGGAGGTCACCGGCTGGTGCTCGGCGAAGGCGCGCACCGGGCCGGGCATGGTGTCGGTGGGCACGAAGGCCGAGCTGATCACCGGCAGGAAGATGAGCGGGTAGGAGAACGCGCTGGCGCCGTCGATGGACTTGGCGGACAGGCCGGGGATGACGGCCAGCCACGTCAGGGCCAGGGTGAACAGGAGCAGGATGCCGGTGACCGCGAGCCAGGCCGGCAGGCCCGCGCTGGAGCGGAACCCGATGAGCAGGGCCACCAGCACGACGACCACCACCGAGAGCAGATTGGCCACCAGCGAGGTCAGCACGTGTGCCCACAGCACCGAGGAGCGGGCGATCGGCATGGACCGCAAGCGCTCGAAGATCCCGCTCTTCATGTCCATGAAGAGCCGGAAGGAGGTGTAGGCGATGCCAGAGGCGATCGTGATGAGCAGGATGCCGGGCAGCAGGTAGGTCACATACGAGTCCGACCCCGTTCTGATCGCGCCGCCGAGCACGTAGACGAACAGCAGCATCATGGCGATCGGCGTGATCGTGGTGGTGAAGATGGTGTCCAGGCTGCGCGTGATGTGGCGCAGGGATCGTCCTGTCAGTACGGCGGTGTCGCCGAGGAAACGCATGGTCATCGGGGTTCCCTACCTGCCTACGAGGGAGAGGAAGACGTCCTCGAGAGTCGGCTGCTTCTCGACGCGTTCGATCCTGGCGGGCGGCAGCAGTCGCTTGAGCTCGGCCAGGGTGCCGTTGACGATGATCCGGCCCTCGTGCAGGATCGCGATCCGATCGGCGAGATGTTCGGCCTCGTCCAGGTACTGCGTGGTGAGCAGCACCGTGGTCCCCTGGTCGGCGAGTTGCCTGACGGCCTGCCACACCTCGATGCGCCCCTGGGGATCCAGCCCGGTCGTCGGTTCGTCCAGGAAGATGACCGGTGGATCGCCCACCAGGCTCATCGCGATGTCCAGGCGGCGGCGCATGCCGCCGGAATACGTCGACACCTTCCGCGCCGCCGCGTCGGTCAGCGAGAAGCGTTCGAGCAGCTCATCGGCGATCTCGCCCGGTCGATCGAGATGCCGTAGCCGGGCGACCAGCACCAGGTTCTCCCGCCCGCTGAGGATCTCATCGACGGCCGCGAACTGCCCGGTGAGGCTGAGGGACTCCCGGACGTTCGCCGGGTGCGTGGCGACATCGAAACCGTTGACGGCGGCTGTGCCGGCGTCGGCTTTGAGCAGCGTGGCCAGGATTCTCATGGTCGTGGTCTTGCCCGCGCCGTTCGAGCCGAGCAGGGCGAAGACGCTGCCCCGCGCCACCTCGAAGTCCACGCCGCGCAGCACCCGCAGGTCTTCGTACGACTTCTCCAGGCCTCGCACCTGGATCGCCGGGACTTGCTGTGTCGTCATCAGGTTGTCCTGTCCTTGAGGTCGGTGGCCCTGGCCGGCACGCTCTTCGCTCTTGTCGCCGGATGCCCGCTCGGCCCCGCCGCCGTACGCGGCCGGAGAGCACGGCCGGCATCTGCGACGGGACCTTCTGGGGCAGCGCTCTTCGACGCGTCGTGAGCGTCCCATCGGCGTTGAACTTTACCTTCCGGAAGGTATAGTAAGGCGCATGACAAACGCAAGGCACCGAATCCTGGACGGGGCGTTGGAGCTACTGCGGGCCGACGGGGGCGGGTCGATCACCCTGGACGCCACGGCCAAGCAGGTCGGGCTGACCAAGCCGGGGCTGATGTACCACTTTCCGACCAAGGAAGCCCTGATGCTCGGCGTCGTCGACCACGTCGCCGAACGGTGGGAGGCCCTGCTGCGGCAGCGTCTGGGGCAGCCGTTCGAGACGGCCTCGCCGTACCAGCGCATCCGCGCCTATGTCGAGGTCGCGCTGACGGAGCGGTTCGACCGCGCGGATTTCGCGATCTTCTCCGACGCGCTGTACCGCGGCGCCCTTACCGAGACCTGGACGCGGCGCCTGGGCCCCTGGCTCGCCCTGCCCGACGATCTGCCGGTACAGGACCGCGGCCGGCTGACGGCCGCCCGGCTGATGGCCGACGGCTACTGGACGGTCGCCACCACGGGCGTCTTCCCCGTCGAGGAGCGCGACCGCGCGGAACTGTTGGCGGTCGCTGACGAACTGCTCAAAGAGCAGAGCAGGCCATGAAGAAGTGGTCACTGCTCCTCGCGGCGATCCTGCTGGAGGTCACCGCCACGCTCGCGCTGCGCGGGGCTTTGGACCACGCGGCGCTGTACGCGGTCGTCGCCGCCGGCTACGTCGGTTCGTTCGCCGTTCTGGGCCTGGTGCTGCGCGCCGGCATGGGCCTCGGCGTCGCCTACGGCATCTGGGGCGCGGCCGGTGTCACCTTGACCGCCCTCCTGGCCACCGTCATCTTCGGCGACCCGCTGACCGCCCTGATGGGCGTCGGCATCGCCCTGGTGATCGCGGGTGTGCTGTGCGTGGAGATCGGCTCGCAGGCCGCCCGCGCCCGCAGGGTCCGCAAGGAAGGCGTTGACGCGTGACCTGGGTCTTTCTGATCGGCGCCATCCTTTCCGAGACCGGGGGCACCCTGTCGCTGCGGATGGCCTCCAAGGGCGGCGGCAGGGCGTGGTTGCTCGCGGTGGCCGCGGGGTTCGTGGCCGCCTTCGCCTTCCTCACCCTCGCCCTGGACGGCGGCATGCCGCTGGGCGTGGCCTACGGCATCTGGGCCGCGGCCGGCGTGGCCCTGACCGCGATCACCTCCCGCCTCCTGTTTCACGAGCCGCTCACCAAGGTCATGGCCTTGGGGATCGGCCTGATCATCGTCGGCGTCCTGTTCATCGAACTGGGCGCCGCCCACTGACCGGCTCCCGGCGCCGCCCCGTCACACGCGGCCCGCGCCTGGCGGCCGCCATCCTGGGACCATGGCCGGGCCGCGGGGCGGGGCCGTGAAGGGACCGGGAGGGAGTGCCTATCCTTGGGCGGGTCGGTGTGGCTTCGGGGGGTGCGATGGGCGCGTTGAAGGTGGGGACGCTGGAGGTGTGGCCGCCGGTGGTGCTGGCGCCCATGGCGGGGATCACCAACACGGCGTTCCGGAGACTGTGCCGGGAGCAGGGCGGCGGGCTGTACGTCTCGGAGATGATCACCTCGCGGGCGCTCGTGGAGCGGAACGCGAAGACGCTGCGGATGATCCGGTTCCACGATGAGGAGCGGCCCCGCAGCATCCAGCTCTACGGGGTGGACCCGGCCGTCGTGGGCCGGGCCGTACGGATGATCGCCGAGGAGGACCTCGCCGACCACGTCGACCTGAACTTCGGATGCCCGGTGCCCAAGGTGACGCGCAAGGGGGGCGGCTCGGCGCTGCCGTACAAGCGGAACCTGCTGCGGGCGATCCTGCGCGAGGCCGTCGCGAACGCCGGCTCCCTGCCGGTCACGATGAAGATGCGCAAGGGCATCGACGACGACCACCTGACCTACCTGGACGCGGGCCGGATCGCGGCCGGGGAGGGGGTGGCCGCGGTCGCGCTGCACGGCCGCACCGCCGTGCAGCACTACGGCGGGCAGGCCGACTGGGACGCGATCGCGCGGCTGAAGGAGGCCGTCACCGAGATCCCGGTGCTGGGCAACGGGGACATCTGGAGCGCCGATGACGCGCTGCGGATGATGCGCGAGACCGGGTGCGACGGGGTGGTCGTGGGGCGCGGCTGCCTCGGGCGGCCCTGGTTGTTCCGGGACCTGACGGCGGCCTTCGAGGGGTCGGCCGAGCGGGCCCGGCCGCGCCTGGGCGAGGTGGCCGCGACCATGGCCAGGCACGCGGAGCTGCTGGTCGAGCACGCCGAGGACGAGCGGCACGGGATCATCGACTTCCGCAAGCACGTCGGCTGGTACACCAAGGGCTTCACGCTGGGGGCCGAGCAGCGGCGGGCGCTCGCGCTGGCCGAGTCCCTGGACGAGCTGCGCGAGAGGCTGTCCGCGCTCGACGCGGACCAGCCCTGGCCGGCCGCCGCCGAGGGGCCGCGCGGCAAGAGCAACGAGCGCGACCGGGTGCACCTGCCCGAGGGGTGGCTCGACGATCCGTACGACGGGGTCGCGCCCGGCGCGGACGCGGAGTCGGACATCTCGGGCGGGTGATCCGCCGGACCCGGCCGGACCCGCCGCGGTCGGGCCGGACCGGACCGTATCCGGCCGGACCGGGCCGCCGAGTCAATCTGCCGAATCCAGGCAGAACACGGAGGGAATCGAGACCGGAGGCGCGCGGTCGCGGGCCGCTCTCGTGTGCACGATGGGGGCGACATGGAACGGGGTGCGATCCCCCGATCACGGATGGTGCACAACGGAGGCAGACATGCCCATTGGCGATAGACGGCGGGTCGCGGCCACACTAGCCCTCGCCGCGATCCCGGTCCTCACCCCGGCCGTCCTCGCCCCGGCCGCCCCGGCCGAGGCCCGCCCGTTCCCGGCGCGGTCGCCGGGGGACTACACCGTCTTCGGCCCGGACACCTCCCGCCACAACCACCGCAACGGGCTGCCGTTCGACTGGGAGGAGGTCGTGCGCAGCGGCCAGTCCTTCGCGATCATGAAGGCCACCCAGGGCACGCGTTACGTGGACCCCTGGTTCGCCCGCGACATCGCCGGGGCGCGCCGGGTCGGCCTGATCCACGGCGCCTACCACTACTTCACCGCCGACGCCCCCGGGCGCGCGCAGGCCGACCACTTCCTGCGGGTCCTGCGCCGCAACGGCTTCACCGGCACCCGCGCCCACCAGCTCCCGGCGGAGGTGGACGTCGAGCAGTGCTACGCGAACGGGCGCCGGCTGCGGCTGAGCGAGGTGACGGCGTTCCTGAACCGGATCCGCGAGGTCACCGGGCGGCACGCCACCCTCTACACGCGCAAGTCGTTCATCGACGAGTGCCTGGGCGGGACGACCTCGCTCGGGCGGTACCGCCTCCACCTCGCGCGGTACGGCAAGGCGTCCCCGGAGCCGGTCGCGGGCGGCCGCGCCTGGTCGTTCTGGCAGTACACCCGGCGGTCGTACGTGCCCGGCATCGGCTTCCCGACCGACCACAACGTCTACCACGGCACGCTGTCCTCGCTCCGCCGCCTGGCCAACCTGCGCTGAGCCGTACCCGGACCGCGCACCCCGGACCGCGCACCCCGGACCGCGCACCCCGGACCGCGCACCCCGGACCGCGCAGCCCGGGCCGGCGGGCGGGAGCCGCGCCGCGGACCGGGGCCGATCAGCGATGACCGGCGCCGGTGCGCGCGCCCCTTCCGGCCGCTCAGCCGCGACCGGGGCGCAGCGAGGCGAGGAGCTGCTCGAACGGCACCACCTCGGCCTCCTCCTTCTCCTTCGCGCCGTCGCCCGCCGGGGTCTGCGCGGGCCCGGCGGGGCGCGCCTGCCGCGCCGCGGCGGTGAACGCGGCCAGCTCCCCGGCCGCGCGGGTGATGCGGTCGGGCAGCGTGGCGGTCAGCCCGTCGCCCGCGCCGCCCCAGTCCTCGGCGGCGGCGTAGACCCCGGTGGGCACCACGAGCGCCCGCAGGTAGCCGAACAGCGGCCGCATCGCGTGGTCCAGCACCAGCGAGTGCCGCGCCGTGCCGCCGGTCGCCGCGACGAGCACGGGCTTGCCGGTGAGCGCGTCCGGCTCGATCACGTCGAAGAACGACTTGAACAGGCCGCTGTAGGAGGCCGTGAAGACGGGGGTGACGGCGATCAGCGCGTCCGCCCCGGTCACCGCCTCCACGGCCTCGCGCAGCCTGGCCCCGGGGAACCCGGTGACCAGGTTGTTGGCGATGTCGGAGGCGAGGTCGCGCAGTTCGATCACGCGGACCTCGACCTCCTCGCCCTGCCGCTCCAGCCGTTCCCTGGCCGCCGTCACGAGCCGGTCGGCCAGCAGCCGCGTCGCGGACGGCTTGCCGAGCCCGGCCGAGACCGCGACCAGTCGCACGTTCGTCATGTCAGGCCTCCGCGGGAGCCGGCTCCGCCGTACGGGCGGCGAGGAGCGAGGAGTGGGTGGGGGCGTCGGGCACGTTCGCCGGGCGGCCGATCGCGAACTCCTTCCGGAGCACGGGCACGACCTCCTCGCCGAGCATGTCGATCTGCTCCAGCACGGTCTTCAGCGGCAGCCCCGCGTGGTCCACGAGGAACAGTTGCCGCTGGTAGTCGCCGAAGTACTCGCGGAACTTCAGGGTGCGCTCGACCACCTGCTCCGGGCTGCCGACCGTGAGCGGGGTCTCCCGCATGAACTCCTCCAGCGAGGGCCCGTGGCCGTACACCGGGGCGACGTCGAAGTAGGGGCGGAACTCGCGGATCGCGTCCTGGGAGTTCTTGCGCATGAACACCTGGCCGCCGAGCCCGACGATGGCCTGCTCCGGCGCGCCGTGCCCGTAGTGGGCGTACCGCTGCCGGTAGAGGCCGATCAGGCGCTGGTAGTGCTCCTTGGGCCAGAAGATGTTGTTCGCGAAGAACCCGTCGCCGTAGTACGCGGCCTGCTCGGCGATCTCCGGCGAGCGGATCGAGCCGTGCCAGACGAACGGCGGCACGCCGTCCAGCGGGCGCGGAGTCGAGGTGAACCCCTGGAGCGGCGTGCGGAACCGCCCCTCCCAGTCCACGACGTCCTCACGCCAGAGCCGGTGCAGCAGCGCGTAGTTCTCGATGGCCAGCGGGATGCCGTTGCGGATGTCCTGCCCGAACCACGGGTAGACGGGGCCGGTGTTGCCGCGTCCCATCATCAGGTCCACCCGCCCGTCGGCCAGGTGCTGGAGCATCGCGAAGTCCTCGGCGATCTTCACCGGGTCGTTCGTGGTGATCAGCGTGGTCGAGGTGGAGAGGATGAGCCGCTCGGTCCGCGCGGCGATGTAGCCGAGCATGGTCGTCGGCGACGACGGCACGAACGGCGGGTTGTGGTGCTCACCCGTCGCGAACACGTCGAGGCCGACCTCCTCGGCCTTGAGCGCGATCGCCACCATCGCCTTGACCCGCTCGTGCTCGGTGGGGGTGCGCCCCGTGGTGGGGTCGGTGGTCACGTCACCCACGGTGAAGATCCCGAACTGCACTTTAATCACCATCCGCGACTGTTGAAAGTTCAACGTCGCAAGCGTAAACCCACCCCTGTTTCATTCCCGCCCGCGCCCCCTTCTTTCCACCCGTTCCGGTACGGCTCGCGCCGGCGCCCAGCCGCGCCCGGCCGGAGGACGCCCCGCCGTACGGCACGCGGGCCAGGCCGTACGGCGGGCGGACGGGACGGAACACGGGCAGGACGCGACGCGGGCGGGACGGGACAGGGGCCGGGCGGGGCGGAGGCGGGGTGGGGCGGGGGTCAGCGGTGCGCCGGGACGGGGTAGTCGCGCAGGTCGATGCCGGTGGCGAACCTCTCGCCCATCGCGATCATCAGCTTGAGCATGGGCCGGTAGCGGAAGAGCCGGTTGCGGCTCCGGATCCTGCGCCAGGTCGGCGGCGCGAGGAACGGCCCCGCGTTGCCCTTCCGGGCGACCTTGGAGTAGCGGAGGAGGATCTCCTGGTACCGCCGGAACGCCGCGCGGTGGTCGCCGCCCGCCGCCGCCAGCTCGCCCGCCAGGACGTACGCCCCGACCAGCGCGAGCCCGCTGCCGAAGCCGCCCAGGGTGTTGCCGTAGCCGGCGTCGCCCAGCAGCGCGACCCGGCCGCGTGTGTACTCCTCCATGTGGACGCGGCTGATCGAGTCGAGGTACACGTCGCGGGTGCCCTGGAGCGCCTCGACGACCTCGGCGGTCCGCCAGCCCATCCCGGCGTACGCCCGGGTGAGGATCGCGATCTGCGCCTCCGGGTCGTAGCGGTCGTACTCCAGCTCCGGAGAGGCGAACACGAAGAAGGCCGGGGCCTTGTTCCCGCCGACGGACACCAGCCGCCCCGGCTCGTTGTACATCAGCCCGTCGGGCCCGAAGTCCCGGTCGAGCCCGGCCAGCGCGTAGTAGTGCCCCTGGTGGCGCACGTAGTCCCGCTCGGGGCCGAAGACCAGCCGCCGCACGTTGGAGTGGATCCCGTCGGCCCCCACCACCAGGTCGTACGCCCCAGGGGCCGCACGCTCGAAGGTGGCGCGGACGCCGTCCGGGGTCTCGGCCAGCGAGGTGATCGAGTCGCCGAAGACGACGTCCGCCCGGTCGCGCACCCGGTCGTGGAGCAGCCGCGCCAGGTCTCCCCGGAGGATCTCCAGGTCGCCCCCGGTGAACTCCCCGGGCATGACCCCCAGCCGCCGCCCGTCGGCGTCCACGAAATACAGGTCGGCGCCTCCGGTGGCGTGCCGGCGCACGTCCTCCAGGATGCCCATGCGCTCCAGCACGGTCAGGTGCGCCGCCCCCTTGAAGTCCACCGCCTGCCCGCCGGGGCGCATCGCCGGCGCCTTCTCCACGACGGTGACGGCGTGGCCGTACCGGGCCAGCCAGTGCGCGAGGGCGAGGCCGCCGATGCCGGCGCCGGAGATGAGGATCTTCTTCGTCATGCCCAGAGCGTCGCGACCCCCGTTGACAGTCCGCCGACGTCCCGCTGACGCCCGCCGCCCCGCCCGTCAGCGCCGGGCGCTAGCCGAGGCGGCGGACGCGCAGGACGTGGTCCTCGCGGTGCCCGCGCTGCCCCTCCGGGCCGGTCAGCTCGCGCTCGACGACGTCCGCGACGTCCACGTGCCAGCCGCCGGGGGCCAGGTCCAGGCTCTCCAGGACCTCGGGGATGGTCGGGAAGTGGTGGGGGAAGGGAGGCTCGTCCATCCAGGACGGCCAGCCGGCGTGCCCGGCGATCAGGAGGGACCCGCCCGGCGCCACCGCCGCGGCGGCCCGGCGCAAGATGGCCTCCCGCTCGCCCTCCGCCGCGACCGGGGAGTGCAGGAACTGCGCGGACACCAGGTCGAAGGACCCGCCGGGGAACGACCGGGACAGATCATGCGCCTCCCACTCGATCCGGTCGCCCACCCCGGCCTCGGCCGCGTGGGCGGCCGCCCGGCGCAGGGCCGTCCGCGACACGTCGGTCGCGGTCACGCGCCACCCCCGGCGGGCGAGCCAGATCGCGTCGGCGCCCTCCCCGCAGCCGAGGTCCAGGGCCGTGCCGGGGGTGAGCGACGCGGCCTCGCGCACCAGCAGCGGGTTGGCCTCGCCGCTCCAGCGCCGGTCCTCGGACCGGTAGAAGTCCTCCCAGAACTCCTCGGCGGAGCCGGCCGGTGAAGCGTCGGTCATGTGCGTTCTCCTCTCACGCGGGCGGCCCCTCTCATCCGGGCCGACGCCGCACGATGCCTCGTGAGGGCCCCGGCGGCAAAGGATCCTTGCCGAAACGGCAAATCACGACAGGACGGCGGCGACCGCCCGGTCCCTGGGCAGGGCGGCGGCGCGCGCGAAGGTCTCGGCGAAGGCGGCCTCCCCGAGCAGCCGCCGGGCCCCGGCCTCCGTCGCCTCCACGTCGCGGTCCCCGGCCGCCCGCATCCCGCGCAGGGCCACCGCCGCGCCCAGGAGTACGGCCGCGCGCGCGGGGTCGCCGTCCAGGAGCGCCGCGGCGGCCAGCCCCTCGGCGGCGTCGGCGATGTCGCTGGGCAGGGGTGTCTCCCGCGCGGCCGCCAGCGCGTCGCGGTATCGCAGGCGCGCCTCGTCCGGGTCCCCCTCCGCCTCGGCGAGCCTGCCCAGCGCCACGTGCGCGGCCACCAGCGCGCCCCCGGCGGCGAACGCCCCCTTCACCGAGGTGCGCAGCGCCGCCTCGTACCGCTCCCGGGCCTCGGCGAGGTCGCCCCGGATCCGGGCGATCCGGCCCAGGCCGAGGTGGACGGGCGCCGGGACACCCGGCATCCCGGCGCGGCGGGCGAGGCCGGCGGCCCTGCCGTACCGGTCGGCGGCGGCGTCGAGGTCGCCCTCCCGCACCAGCGCGTCGCCCCAGCGCCAGGCCACGTCCACCATCTCGTCGAGGGCCCCGAGGCGGTCCAGCAGCCGCAGCGCCTCCTCGCGCAGCCCGCTCGCCCGCGCCCACTCGCCGCGCAGGGTGGCGAGCACGGCGAGCCCGTCCAGCGCCTGCGCGACGCCCCAGCGTTCCTCCAGCTCCCGGAACCCGCCCAGCGCCTCCGACAGGGCCCGCTCCCCGGTCTCCGGCTCGCCGTTGAGCAGGGCGAGGAGCCCGTCGCCGAGCCGCATGAGGGCCAGGTTCCACGTGTCGTCGGCGAACAGGGTGAGCTGGCGCCGCAGTTCCTCCGGCCCCATCGGCCCGGCGTTCATCCCCCACAGCGCCGCCACGAAGGGGTGCCGGAGGGGGCCCTCCAGGGACCGCATGATCTCCTCGGCCCGCGCGTGCTGCCCGGGGGACGCCTTCGTGATCGCGAACGCGGCCGCGGCGACATACCCCTCCCGCGTCCGCGCCCACTCGTCCGCCGTCAGCGGGGCGGCGCCCGGGCCGGGGCCGGGGTCTGGGCCTGGCGTGCCCGAGCCCGCGTACGGCATGCCCGGTTCGCCCGGTATACCGGGCTCGGCCTGCGGGCGGGGCCCGGCCGCGTCCCCCGGCCCCTGGGCGAGGGCGCGGGGGCCGCGGGTGTCCACGGCCGCCAGCAGGGCCGGGGCCTGGGAGGCGGCCTCGGCGGCGCGGCCGCTCAGCCACCAGTACGCCGCCAGGGCCGCGGTCAGGCGCAGGGCGAGGGCGGGATCGGCGCGTACGGCCCAGCGCAGCGCGGCCTGGAGGTTGGCATGGTCGGCGCGCAGCAGGTCCAGCGCCGCCACCTGCCCGGCCCGGCGCAGCGACGGGTCCGTGCGCTGGGCCAGCGCGAGGAACCACCCGGCGTGGACACGCCGCGCCCGGTCCTCCTCACCGGCCTCGGCGAGCCGTTCGGCGCAGAAGAGGCGGATCGTGCTGAGCATCCGGTAACCCCCGCCCTCGACCTCGATGAGGGACTTGTCCACCAGGTCGGCGAGCAGGTCCGCGACATCCTCGGGATCCAGCGACTCCACCGGCCCGTGGCCCGCAGGCGCCGGGTCCGGCATCGCGGGGGCCGGGGACGCGGCCTCGGGGCCGGCGGCGGGCTCGTCCCTGAGGGCGCAGACGTGTTCGGCGGCCTCCAGGGTCGCGCCGCCGGCGAACACCGTGAACCGCCGGGCGACCGCGCGTTCCCGCTCGCCGAGCAGGTCCCAGCTCCACGCGATCGCCGCGCGCAGCGTGCGGTGCCGGGCGGCCGCCGTACGGTCGCCGCGTGACAGCACCCGGAACAGGTCGTGCTCGGCGAGCCGCCGCGCCAGCTCCTGGGGGGTGAACGCGCGCAGCCGCACCGCGGCCAGCTCGATGGCCAGCGGCACCCCCTCCAGCGCGGCGCAGATCCGGGCGACCGCGTCCACGGTGCCGGGGTCGGCGGTGCCCGAGTCCACGGCGGCCGGGTCGATGGTGAGGCCCGACGCGGCGGCGCGTTCCAGGAACAGCCGCACCGCGGGCGAGGCGAGCGCGCGCGCGGGCTCGGCGTCCGGGGGCGGCACCTCCAGCGGCGGCAGCGGCACGAGCACCTCGCCGGTGATCCCGAGGGGTTCGCGGCTGGTCGCGAGCACGCGTACGGCGGGGCAGGCCGCGAGCACCCGCCGTACCAGCGCCGCCGCCGCGCCGATGACGTGCTCGCAGTTGTCCAGCACGAGCGTCAGCTCCCGCTCGGCCAGGGCCCGCGTCACCCGCTCCACCGGGTCGGGCACGGCCGCCCCCGGCCCGCGCAGCCCGCCCTCGCGCACGCCGAGCGCGACCAGCGCCGCGTGCGCCACCGCGTTGGCGTCCGCGGGCCCGGCCGCCGGAACCTCCTCGACGGGCGACAGGTCCACGAAGCAGGCGTCGCCGTACCGCCGGGCGGCCTCCACGGCGAGCCGGGTCTTCCCGATCCCCCCGGGCCCGGTGATCGTGACGAGCCGCGCCCCCTCCAGCCCCAGGACGTGCGCCAGCTCGCGGTCCCGCCCCACCAGCCGCGTCAACGGCGCCGGCACCGCCGCCGGGCGGGGCCGCGCCTCGCCGCGCAGGATCTCCAGGTGCACGCCGGCCAGCTCCGGCGAGGGGTCGGCCCCCAGCTCCTCGGCCAGCAGCCGCCGCGCGTGCTCGTACTCCGCCAGGGCCTCCCCGGCCCGCCCTTCGGCGTGCAGCGCCCGCATGAGCAGCCCGCGCGCCCGCTCCCGCAGCGGATGCGCCGCCACCAGCTCCCGCAACTCCCCCGCGGCCCCGGTCTCCCCGGCCGCGAGCGCCGCCTCCGCCCGGTCCTCGATCGCGCCGAGCCGCAGCTCCTCCAGCCGCACGCGCCGGTTCCTGGCGTACGGCGCGTCGCCGAGGTCGGCCAGCGCCTCCCCGCGCCACAGCGCCAGCGCCTCCCCCAGCAGCGCCCGCGCCTCGGCATGCCGGCCGGCCGAGAGCGCCCGCCGCCCCTCCCCCGCGAGCCGCTCGAACCGGTGCGCGTCCACGCGGTCCGGATCGATCGCGAGCCGGTATCCGCCCCCCTCGAACGAGATCACTCCGGCCGGCAGCCTCCGCCGCAACCGCGACACCTGCGCCTGCACCGCGTTGGCCACATCGGCGGGCACGTCGTCGAGCCCGCCGTACTGCCCCTCCCCCAGCCGCTCCAGACTGACGACCCGCCCCGCCTCCGCCGCGAGCATCACCAACAGCCCCCGCGCCCGCGACCCCCCGACCGAGATCAGCCCGCCGTCATCCCCCCGAACCTCCAACGCCCCCAGAATCCCGCACCACATCCCCCAATTCTCCCGCCCCCACCCCCACACCCGGCGACCACCTGGCCGACCCCGCCCCCCCGCCCCCCCGACCAACCAGCCAAGCCCGCCAGGCAGGTAGCCCGGCCGACCCCGCCACAACGTCCCACCCCGGCCGCGACCCGAACCGCCCGCCCGCCCCGCGACCCCAGCCCCCGGCCCCCGCCCTCGCCGTGATCATGCACTTTCGATCACAGGGTGTGCGCGAAACCGCAAGATCACGACGAGGGACGCGCGCGCTGCCGGCCTCGACGCTGAGCTCTTCGATGCCCGCGGATGCGTACCGCGCATGACGCCACACCGGCACGGGGCCATCCCGGCCCGGCTTCCGGGAGAGGTGTCCCGTCGGCGGTGCCCTCGCCTTGCCACCGGTACGCCACATCCGGACAATGCGGCCCCGCCTTGACACCACCCCTCTCTCCCCTCGCCCCGATTCCTCGCGGTGATCACGCGCTTTGAATCAGGGGGTGTGCGCAGGACCGCATGATCACGATGAGGGAGAGCGCAGGCGCAAGCGCGCCGGGGACCACGGGATGCGGGAGGCAACGGCCGGAGGGACGTGGAGGCCGCACCGGTCCCGAGGTTTTCGTCCCTCCGCCGGAACCGGAGAGCTCGGCGAGCCGGGGCCGCTCCTCGCCGCACTGGATTGCCCGAAGGGGTCCACGTGGACACCGGTGACTCCTCACCCGAGGCCCGCGCCGGCCGTACGGCACACCCCAGGGTCCTCGCCTCGTTGTGATCACCTGTGCGCTGGGCCGCGAGGTCACGGCGAGGGGCGCGCTTCGGGGGTGGCCTTCGGAGGGGGCTCGGCCCCTGGGGGTTCAGGTGGGGAAGGTGGTGGCGAGGAAGGATTCGGTGGCGGGGAGGTCCAGGTGGCGGGTGGTCCAGGAGAGGGTCAGGAGGGGGACACTCAGGGCGAAGTCGTATTTGTCGTGGCGTTTGTCGGGGATGTGGCGGGCGAGGTCGGCGGAGGACGGGAGGCCCTCCTCGGCCAGGCTCGTCAGGTGGTCCTTCGCCTGCTCCGGGGAGGTGCCGGCGAGGAGCAGGGAGAGGCCCTGGCGCGCCGCGTCCACCCCGCGGGCCGCCAGGGCCAGGGTCAGGGTGGTCATGATCCTGTCGCCGCGGAAGGGGAAGAGCAGGGTGTCCTTCCCGTACGGCAGGAGCGGGGTCTCACCGAGACCCAGGCGGCGGTACGCCGCGCGGCCCTGGTCCAGGAGGAGCCGGGCGGCGGCGTCCAGGTAGGCGGGGACCCGCGGGGACTCGTAGACCTCGCGCATCCTCACGCGGACGCGGTCGTGGACCTCCGGACCCGCGCCGGTGAACGTGGGCGGGCGGCCGCCCGAGGCGGGGGCGACGTCGATCAGCCGGGCCTCGGGGTCCACCGTGAGGACCCGCCAGCGGCGGCCGGCGAACAGCAGCAGGGACCCCTCCGCGACCGGCTGGTCCACCGGCAGCGTGCCCAGGGCGCGCGAGCCCGCGGTCACGCGGTACTCCACCGGGGTCGCGAACGCCGCGTAGAACGTGTGGTGGTTGACGATCCTCTCGCCCACCTCGCCGTGGAGGAGGAGGCCGTCGGGCTCCTGGCGGATCAGCCGGGCGGCCGCCAGGTCGCGCAGGAGGGCGGCGAACGTGTCCGGGCCGACCTCGCGGAACGGCCCCTGGGCGCAGAGCGTGCGGTGGGCGGCGGCCGGGGTGACGCCGCCGTGCTGGGCGATCAGCGACAACACCTGCTGCGTGAGGGTGGACAGGTGCGGCATGCCCGGCGGAGGCGGTTCGTACCACCGCTCCAGCAGCAGGTCCACGGTCGCGATCGTCTGCACGAGCTGGTCGCGCAGTTCGTCGGCCGGGTTCATGCCGCCGTACGGCGCGGGCTCGGAGACGTACAGGCGGAGCACCGCGGGGGCGTCCCTCCGGCCGGAGCGGCCCAGGCGCTGGCGCAGCGCGGCCACGCCCGGCGGCGCGCCGATCTGGGCGACGGACGAGACCGAGCCGATGTCGATCCCCATCTCCAGCGTCGAGGTGCAGATCGCGGTCGCCGGGAGCGATCGGTCCTTCAGCCTGGCCTCGGTGTGCTCGCGAATGTCCTTGGACAGGTTGCCGTGGTGCGGGACGAACTCGTTCGGCACCCGCGCGGCCTCCGACTCGCGCGTCAGCAGGTCGGTGTACTGCTCGACGGCGCTCCGCGAGTTCGCGAAGACGAGGTGGTGACCGCCCCTGAGCGTCTGGAAGAGGTGCCGCGCGATGTCCCGGACGTCCCGCGACGCCTCCTCGCCACCGCCCGCCCCCGCCTCGCCGTACGGCTCCGCGCCGCCCCCGTGCCCGCCGTACGGCGCGGCATCCCCGTCCTCGGCGGCGGCTTCGGGCCCGGCGCACGGCGGGCCGGCCGCGGGGTCGGCGGAGTCCCCGGGGTTCTCGCGCGGGTCCCGGCTCACGTATCCGCGCAGTTGGAGCCGCACCTCCTGGCCGTCGGCGGTGGAGACGACCCGCTCGACCCGGTCGCCGCCGCCCGGGCGCAGGAACTCCGCCGCCGCGCCCAGGTCGCCGAGCGTGGCCGACAGCCCGATCCGGGGCACGCGACGCCGCGCCGCCAGGTCCAGCCGGTGCAGCAGCGAGCGGAGCTGCGCGCCCCGCTCGGTGCCGATGAAGGAGTGGAGCTCGTCCACGACGACGTACCGCAGCGCGCCCGCGAACAGCCCCATCCGCGGGCCCCTGAGCACGAACAGCGCCTCCAGCGACTCCGGCGTGATCAGCAGGATCCCGCGCGGGCGCGCCGCCAGCCGGCCCTTGGTGGCGGCCGCCACGTCGCCGTGCCACCGCGCCACCGGGATCTCCAGGTTCTCGCAGAGCGCGTCGAGCCTGCCGTGCTGATCGTTGATCAGGGCCTTGAGCGGGCTGACGTACACCGCCCAGAACCCCGGGACGGACGGCGGGTCGGCGGCCAGCGAGGAGCAGATCGGCAGGAAGGCCGCCTCCGTCTTGCCCGTGGCCGTCGCCGCCGCGATCAGCACGTCCCGGTCCCCGGCGAGCACCGGGGCGACCGCGGCCTCCTGCGCCTGCCGCAGCTCCCGCCACCCCTGCTCCCAGAGCCACCGCCGCACGCGGGGATGCAACAGCTCGAAGGCGGCGGACTCCGCCCGTGGCGCGGGCAGCCCCGCGGGCACCGTCACGGGCGCCGCCGCCCCCGCCCGCCGCACCCCCGCGAGTCCGCCGGGCGCCTCCCGTACGGACGACTCGGCGACCGGCCGCCCGGCGCTCGCCGCCTCGGAGGCGGGAGGCTCGGAAACCGACGGCTCGACGGCCGGCCGCTCAGCGCTCGGCGTCCCGGCGCTCGGCGTCCCGGCGCTCGGCGTCCCGGCGCTCGACGTTCCGGTGGCGGGGGGTTCGGGGGCCGCCGGGTCTGGGGCGGGTGGTTCAGAGGCGGAAGGCGGCGAGCTCTCCATCGCCCTCCTCGTCCTCCAGCGGCGCCAGGTCCGGGTTCTCCTCGTGGCCCAGTTCCACCGCCGGGAGGATCTGCCGCCAGTCCACCTCCGGGTTCTGCTCCAGCACGGCCAGCAGGTCGCAGAACGCCTTGATCGTGGTGCGCGGCGTGCGGAAGTACGCCTCGCCCACGCGGTTCGCGCAGTGGTGCATGAACGCCGGCAGCGCCTCGTCCTCCACCAGGTACCGCGCCGGGTCCCCGTAGGCGTACACGTGCCTGATCTTGGTCAGCAGGACGTACAGGTCCTCCGGCGTGAGCGCGTCCAGCCGCAGCACCGGCCCGGAGTAGTCGCGCAGCCCGCCGACGGCGAACGAGTTCTCCGCCAGCCGCGACGCCAGCGCCGGGTAGCTGAACAGGCCCCGCCGCGTGTCCGTCAGGAACTCCGGCGTCCCCCCGAACACGAAGCCCAGGTGCGCGGCGGTGCCCTGGAGCGTGTCGTTGAGGATGCGCAGGATCTGCTCGTAGTTGGAGTTGCGCGCCTGCGTCGAGGACAGCTTGTAGAGGTTGACCATCTCGTCCAGGCCCACGAGCAGCCCGTCGTACCCGGCCAGGCACACGAACCGGCTCATCAGCTTCAGGTGGTCGTGGAACGTCGAGTCGTCGATGATCGTCCGCACGCCCAGCTCGGACCGCGCCTCGGTCTTGGTGGAGTACTCCGCCCGCAGCCACCGTACGGCGGCGGCCTTGAGCCGCTCGTCGCCCGTGTCGTGCCCGCGCCAGTACGCGCCGACGACCTCCGCGAAGTCGTATCCGCCGGTCAGCTCGGCCAGGTGCGCCAGCCGTACCCGGATGACCTGCGCGGGGTCGGAGCCGGTGAGCTGCGCCTCCCCGAGCGCGCTGGACACGAACCGCTCGACCACGGCGGGCAGCGCGCCCCCGTCCGGCTTGGACCGGGTGGCCATGTTGCGCATCAGCTCGGCGTACAGGCTGCGGGCCTGGCCGCCGCTGGAGTGCAGCCGCCGGTCCGGGTTCAGGTCCGCGTGGACCGTGACCAGCCGCTTCTCCAGCGCGACCGAGCGCACGAGGTGCAGGAAGAACGTCTTCCCCGCGCCGAACTCCCCGATCACGAAGCGCACGGCCGAGCCGCCCGCCCCGATCCGCACGATGTCGGCGACCAGCGCCTCCACCTCGGCCGCCCGGCCCACCTGCACGTGCCGCTGCCCGAGCCGCGGCACGACGCCCGCGCGCAGCGACTGGATCAGCGCGTCGCGCTCGCGGGCGCGGATCGGAGTGGTGGTGCTCACCTCAGCATCTCTCCCAGCAGTTCCGTATTGACCCGGATCGGGTCGTCACCTTCCAGCAACGGCTCGTCCCGGAGGTCCAGCGCCGCCTGGTTGACCCGGTCGATGGCCCCCTCGGGCAGCAGCCCCCACCGCGCCGCGAGCTCCTCGAACTCCCCCCGCGACACCTCGCCGAACCGGGCCAGCTCCCGCACGAGCCCCGAGTGCCCGCCGTCGAGCCCGGCGACCGGCGCGGCGGCGGCCGGAGGCGGGGGCGCGGGGCTCGCCGGCCGCGCGTCCTCCTCGAAGATCTCCAGCAGCAGGTTCCCCACCCGGGCGGTCTCGGCCAGCTTCGCCGCGATGACCGCGGGGTCCAGCCGTACGGCCGGCAGCCCTCCGGCCTCGGGCCCCCGCCCGCCCGGCGCGGCGGCGTCCTCCGCCGCGGCGTCCTCGGCGCCCACCCGTCCCTGGGAGGTCCGTTCATGGGACGTCCGTGCCGGGGAGGAACGGTCCGGGGAGGTCCGTCCCTCCGCGCCCGGTTCCGCCGGATCGGGCCGCGCCGGGTCGAGCGCCCCCGCCACCGCGTCCGCGAGGTCCCGCGAACGCCGTACGGCGAAAGCCCCGTTCACCGGCGCCCCGGCCGCGTCTCCCGGGGCCCCGGCTCCCTCCGGTACGGCGGCGCTGTCGCCCCGCCGGTGCCGTACGGCGGCGCCGGGCGACCCGGGCCCGCCCGACCCGAACCCGGGATCGGCGCCCGCGCCCGGCGAAAGCCCAGGCCCGGCGGCCCCGGGTACGGCAGGCCCGGGTACGGCAGGCCCAGGTGCGGCAAGCTCAGGTGCGGCTGCGCCCGGCCCGGCCGGATCGGATTCCTCGTGCCCGGGCGCGGAGGCCCCCTCGGACTGAAGCCCCCGCGACCCGTCGCCCGCGAGAGGGGGGTCCCCGGCGGGCGGGCGGGGCAGGGCGAAGCCGGGCTCGGGCGAGGCCCGGCGGACGACGACGGGCCCGCCGGCAGGGACGGACCCCTCAGGACCGGGCCCCTCGGAACCGGGCCCCTCGGAACCGGGAGCAGCCGAGCCGGGAGCCGGGGATCCGGGAGCCGCGGGTCCGGCGGCGTCGCGGCGGCGCGAACGGGAGCGGCGGGGCTTGGGGGCCACGGCGCCCAGGGCGGCCTCGACCTCCGCCGGGTCCAGGCCCAGGAGGCGGTAGATGCGGGTGAGGCTCGCGACCTCCTCGGGCGCGATGCGGCCGTCCGCCGCCGCGACCCCCGCGAGGAACTCACCCAGCAGCGCCCGCTGCTCCCGGTCCACGGCCGCGACGCGCTTGGACAGCCCGGAGAGCTTGACGTCGGTGGCGATCAGCCAGCGCAGGTGGGCCTGGAGGCGGCGGCGCTCCCCCTGGGTGAGGTGCAGCGCCCGCTCCAGGTGCTCGCTCAGGTGGCGCTGCTCGGCCTGCGAGGTCTCCCCGTCCGCCGCGCTCACCGCCGCCGCCAGGTGCAGCAGCAGCGCCGCCGCCCGGTACGCGTCCGACGGCGCGGCGGTGGGCCCGCCCGCGTCGGCGAACAGCACCATCACCCCGCCGGCCTGCACCGGACCGCCCAGGCGAGGGTCGGGCTCCATCCCGATCCCCACCCGGCTGAACAGGTGCGCGAGCGCGATCACGTCCTTCTTCGCCGGCTTGGCCCGACCGCCGGACGCCGCGGCCCCGCCGGCCCCGCCGCCTCCGGGCTCACCGCCGTCCCCGGGCTCGGCCCCGGCCGCGCCGCCCGGTGAGCCCGCGCCCTCCCGGCCGTACGGCGAGGGCGGCGAGGGCGGCGAGGGCGGGGTGTCCGTGAGCAGGGCGGCGAACTCCTCCGCCGGCGCCAGCGCCATCTCCCGGTCGCCGAGGCGCTCGCGCGCCCACCGCAGTGCCCGGCCCGCCGCGCCCGACTCCTCGTCCAGCAGCTCGGCCGGGAGCAGCGCCCGCGCCTGCACGCTCTCCCGCGCCCCCGGGGCCTTCCCCAGGTAGCGGCTGTAGGCCTCCAGCTCGGCCGTGCACTCGTCCGCGAGGGTGGCCAGCCTCCGCGTCGCCGCCGGGGAGGTGAACACGTCGGGCACCCCGGGCAGCGTGATCTCGGCCAGCCCGTGGAACCCGGCGCTCGCGGGCCGGTATCCGAGCGGGACCTCCCCCCGCCCGGGCCGCACGACCAGCCCGTCGCCGTGGCGTTCGCCGTACCGGACGCGGAAGAGCGCGGCGAACTCCGCGGCGCAGCGCGTCATGGGCGTGCGCGGCCGGTAGTCGGGGTGCGAGCGGATCCAGGCCAGCGCCCAGTCCGCCGGGACCGGCGTCTCGCGCGCGGCGAACATGCCCAGCCCGGCCCGCAGCCCGAGCGGCGGGGGCGTCCCCGCGGCGGGTTCGGGCGGATTGCCCGACAGCAGGTGCAGGACCCGCTCGAACCGTCCCGCGTACTCCCGGAAGGCCGCGTGCCCGCCGTAAACGGACAGCAGCCGCTGAATCTCCTCGTGAATGATCGGCAGTTCGTACGTCGCCGCCGCCGGGTCCTGGAGGAGGTCGTGCAGGACGCGCCGCTCAAGACCGTAGAAATAGAGGAACACGTAGCCGAGCGGCGCCCGCGGATACCGCCTGCCGTCCGACAGCCAGGCGAGGTAGGCGGCCCGGGTCGCGGGCGGGATCGTGTCGTAGGACGGGTAGTAGCCCAGGCCCTCCCCGGCCCAGTCCGGCGCGCTGGTGTCCACCGGCAGCCGGGGGTCGATCAGCGCGGGCTCCACCATGTTCCGGGCCGCCGAGGGGAGGCCCTGTCCCACGTAGAGCAGGCCCCCGATGATGTTCCAGCCGAAGAGGTTGATCCCGGCTCCGGGCGCCTGCCAGGGGCCTTCCGCCCCCGCTCGCCCGGGGTCCACGGGCGACGGGGCGGCGTGCCTCCCCCGCCGGGCAGGTACGCCGTGGGAGCCGCTAAATCCACCCATCCGCCCACCTTGCCCGGAACGTCCCCATGATCATGAACCATAGCTCACACCACCCTCATTCACCCCGGGCAGCCCACGAATCCACCCCCGAATACGGTGTTTCGGCGACGCCGGATCCCCCTCATTTCCGCGGCCCGAGTACTTTTGCCGTGCCGCCCCCGGAGTTCCGGCGCGGGAACCCCGGGCACGGGCGCCGGAAACGGGGGCGGGCGGCACGGCAGGGCGACCGAGCGGGGACGGGGCGTGGAGACGGCGGACGAGAAGGTGCTGGCGCGGGTCCGCGCGCTGCTGGCCAAGGCGGAGGCGACGGAGTTCGAGGCCGAGGCCGAGACGTTCACGGCGGCGGCGCAGGCCCTCATGACCCGGCACAACCTGACGCGGGCCGCCCTGGCGGGGGACGACGCGGGCGTGCGGAGCCGCAGGCTGGACGTGCGCAGGCCGTACGAGACGCCGAAGGCGTCCCTCCTGGAGGCCGTGGCGCGCGCGAACCGCTGCCGGACGGTGTGGAACCGGCCGCTCGGGCACAGCACGGTGTTCGGGTTCCCGGCGGACCTGGAGGCGGTCGAGGTGCTGTTCACCTCGCTCCTGCTCCAGGCGGCGGCCGCGATGACCCGCGCGGGCGCCCGCAGGGACGCGTCCGGCCGCTCCCGCACGCGCTCCTTCCGCCACGCCTTCCTCGGCGCGTACGCCGCGCGGATCGGCGAGCGCCTGCGGGAGGCGTCGGGCGAGGCCGTACGGCAGGCGTCCGCCGACACAGGCGCGGACCTGGTCCCGCTCCTGTCCGGCCGGGAGCGGGCCGTGGAGGAGGAGATCGCCCGCCGGTTCCCCGGCCTGGCCAGGCGCTCCGCCCGCAGGGTGGTGAACGCCGAGGGCTGGCACGCGGGCATCGCCGCCGCCGACCGCGCCGTCATCGACACGCACGCGGGGCTGCCGGGCTCCTGAGGCTCAGAACCCGCCGGTGCGGCGGAGCCCCGGCGGGCGGCCGTCGGGGTCCACGGCGATCCGGTAGAGCGGCGTGGCCAGGGCGCGCCGCACCCGGCCCAGCCCGGGCTGCGGGTGCGGCCGCAGCCGCCCGGGCGGGCGCGGTCCCCGCCGGCCCGACCGGTGCCAGGCGTCGAGCCGCGCGGCCGAGTCGGCGAACGCGGCGAACGCCGTCGCCGGATCGGCCAGCTCGTCCACGTCGTCCCGGTCCAGGTGCTCGGCCGCGAGGGTGAGCCGCAGGTCCCTGGCGTACTTCCGGGCCCCGCGCGGCGGGCGCGGGTCGGGTGTCTCGTCCACGACGGCGCAGCTCAGCTCGGAGTCGAAGGTCCAGGAGCGCAGGTTGACGTTGTCCGAGCCGACGGTCGCCCACACGTCGTCCACGACGCACACCTTGGCGTGCACGTAGACGGGCGTGCCCTCGTGGTTCTCCAGGTCGTAGACCGCGACCCGGTCGCCGCCGGCCTCGCGCAGCCGGGCGAGCGCGGCCGCCCGGCCGATGAGGCTGGCCGGGCCCGCGAGCCACCCGTCCTGGTCGGGGTGGCGCGGCACCACGATGATCATGCGCAGCTCCGGCTCCCGCGCCAGCGCCTCGGCGAACGGCTCGATCACCTCGGTGGACCACAGGTACTGGTCCTCCAGGTAGATCAGCGACCGCGCCCGCCGCAGCACCTTGCGGTAGGCCCGGGCGACGCTGCGCTCGCCGCGCGGCGCGAACGGGTAGGCCGAGCGCCGGTAGGCGTACGTCCGCAGGAGTTGCACGGCGTGCGTGCCCACGGGCCGGGGCGGCGGGCCGGGCCGGGGCAGTTCGGGCACGTCGTCCATGCGCTCGAAGTGGTCGCGCAGCCGCCGCAGCGGCTGGCGGGTCTCGGGCGCGGGGTCCTCCCAGCGTTCGCAGAACACCGTCTCCACCTCGGCCACCGCGGGTCCCTGGATCATCACCTGCGCGTCGTGCCAGGGCGGGCGCTCGCCGTACACCGCGGGCATGGGCGCGGCCTGCGGGTCGCCGAGGTGGGCGGCGTCGTCGCGGCGGCTGTGGCACAGGTCGATGCCGCCGACGAAGGCCACGTCGTGGTCGGGCTCCCGGTCGTGCCGCAGCACCACGAACTTCTGGTGGTGCGACCCGCCCGGCGGGACCCGGGTGTCGAGCAGGCACTGCCCGCCCGCGGCCTCGATGTCCTCCCCCAGGTGCCGGTTCTCGGCCGCGCTGAACCGCAGCCGGTCCAGGTGGGAGCGCCAGATGAGGCCGCGCACCAGGGCGCCGCGCTCGGCGGCCCCGGCCATCGCCGCCGCCACCGGGGGCCCGTCGTCGGCGAGGAGTTCGTCGGGGTCGCCGCGCCAGTCGGCGAAGAGCAGCAGGTCGTCCTTGCCCAGCCGCTCCACGCGTCGCCGCAGCTCGGCGAAGTAGGCGGCCCCGTGGATGAGCGGGCGCACGAGGTTGCCGGTCGTCCAGGCGCCGAGGCGCGTCTCCGGATTGCCCCGCTCCTCCTCCGTCAGGAACCAATCCGAGAGATCCACCCGCCCGATGTACCCCGAATCGGGTGTTTCATGCGGTCCGCCCGAAGGGGCGATCGGCGCACGGAGCGGGCCCCGCCACGGATGCACGGCACGGCGATGAGCGATTCATGAGCTAAACGTGAATTATTCATAATTGTGCACTATTGACCGATATATCTGACTAATGACAATCTCCCTGAGGAATTGCGGATATCCCTAAAGCCTCTGCCGGGATTCGGGAGTGCACATGGCCTTCGTCGTCGCGGCCCTCGTCCTGCTCACCCTTCTGTGCCTGTTCAACCTGCTGATCTCGCTCGGGCTCGCGCGCCGGTTGCGGCAGCACGCCGATCTGCTCTCGAAGCAGGGGGCGCCCGACCAGTCGCTGCGCGCGGGCGACGTCGTGGGGGACTTCGCGGCGACGACCACCGAGGGCGAACCCGTCGGGCGGGGGCTGCTCGCCGGCCATACCCTCGTGGCCTTCCTCTCGCCCGGGTGCGCCCCCTGCAAGGAGCTCATGCCCGAGTTCGAGGAGTACGCCGCCCGCCTGCCGCGCTCCCAGGTGCTCGCCGTCGTGGACGCCATCGACGACCTCGGCGCCCGCGAGTACACCGACCGGCTGTCGCCCGTCGCCCGCGTCGTGGTCGAGGATCCGGACGGGCCGATGCAGCGCGCCTTCAAGCCCGAGGGCTTCCCCGCGCTGTACGTCGTGGAGGACGGCGGCCTGGTCGTCGCGGCCGACCGCGACCTGCGCCGCATCCGCACCCTGCCGGAATCCGTGTATGGCGCCTGACCTGCTCACCTCGGCGCGAGCCGCGGCCCGCGCCGCCTGGGACGCCTCGCCCCGGCTGCTCATCGGCTACCTGGTGGTGATGGCCGCCCAGGGACTCGCCCCGGTCAGCGTCGCGTGGCTGACCAAGCTGGTCATCGACGACCTGGCCGGATCCGGCGCGACCGCGCGGCTCGCGCCGCTGGCCGCCGGCCTGGCGGTGGCCGGGCTCGCGACCGCCGCGCTGCCCCAGCTCGCCTCCTACACCGGGCGCGAACTCGGCCGCCGGTTCACGGTGCGGGCGACCGAGCGGCTGTTCGCGGCGACCACCGAGCGGTTCCTGGGCCTGGCCCGCTTCGAGGACCCCCGCTTCCTGGACCGGATGCGGCTCGCCCAGCAGTCGGCCGGCGCCGGCGAGGGCCTGGTCAGCGGCTTCTTCACGCTGGCGCAGGCGGCGATCACGCTGGTCGGCTTCGTCGGCTCGCTGCTGGTGCTCAGCCCGGTCATGACCCTGATCGTGCTCGCGGCCGGCGCGCCCTCCCTGGCGGTCCAGGTACGGCTGTCGCGGCGCCGCGCCGAGCTGGCGATGGAGATGGGCCCGGCCGAGCGGCGCCAGTTCTTCTACGGCAACCTGCTCAGCAGCGTCGCGGCGGCCAAGGAGGTCCGGCTGTTCGGCAGCGGCGGCTTCCTGCGCGGCCGGCTGCTGGGCGAGCTGGGCCAGGTCAACGCGGCCGAGCGGCGGATGGACCTGCGCGAACTGGCGAGCGAGGGCGGCCTGTCCCTGCTCGGGGCGGCCGTCGCGGGCGGCGGCCTGGTCTGGGCGATCCTCTCGGCCGGCGCGGGCGCGCTCACCGTGGGCGACGTGTCGCTGTTCGTGGTCGGAGTCGCGTCGGTGCAGGGCGCGCTGAACGCGCTCGTCGGGTCGTTCGGCTCCACCCACCAGAACCTGCTGATGTTCGGCCACCACGCGGCCGTGCTGACGGCCGAGCCCGACCTCCCGGTCCCGGCCGAGCCCGTCGCCACCGGCCCGCTGGAGCACGGCGTCGAGCTGCGCGACGTGTGGTTCAGGTACAGCGACGAGCACCCCTGGATCCTGCGCGGCGTGAGCCTGCGCATCCCGCGCGGGGCGTCGGTCGCGCTGGTCGGGCTCAACGGGGCCGGCAAGTCCACGCTGGTCAAGCTGCTGTGCCGGTTCTACGACCCGACGCGCGGGAGCATCCTGTGGGACGGCGTGGACCTGCGTGAGATGGACCCCGCCGCGCTGCGCGAGCGCATCAGCGCCGTCTTCCAGGACCACATGCACTACGACCTGTCCGCCGCCGACAACGTCGCCATCGGCGACCTGTCCGCCCTGGGGGCGGAGGACCGGATCCGGGAGGCCGCCGGCCTGGCCGGGGTGCACGAGACGCTGGCCGCCCTCCCCCGCGGCTACGAGACGCTGCTCACCCGCACGTTCTTCAGCGAGGAGGACCGCGAGGACCCCGAGACCGGCGTGGTGCTGTCGGGCGGCCAGTGGCAGCGGGTGGCGCTGGCCAGGGCGTTCCTGCGGCGCGGGCGCGACCTGATGATCCTGGACGAGCCCAGCTCCGGCCTGGACCCCGAGGCCGAGGCCGAGGTGCACGCCCGGACCCGCGCGCAGCGCGAAGGCGCGACCAGCCTGCTCATCTCCCACCGGCTCAACACCGTGCGCGACGCCGACCTGATCGTGGTGCTCCGCGACGGCGTCGTCGCCGAGCGCGGCCGCCATGACGACCTCATGGCCGCGGACGGCGACTACGCCCGCCTGTTCCGCCTCCAGTCGGCCGGCTACCAGGAGGCGGCCCGATAGGCCCCCCGCCGGAGAACCCGGCGGGCCCACCCTAAGGAGAGGGAAATGTCCAACGCCATCCGCTCGCTCGCCGACCGCGTCGCGAGCAAGCTCGTCCCGCAGGTCCGCGCCGGGGCCTGCTGCCCGCCCGACCCCTTCTACCAGTACCGCTGCACCGGCGGGATCGCCTACCGCCGCCGCTGCTCGCAGAACTGCGGCTGCAGCACCTTCTGCGGCCCGTGGGAGCAGATCGGCGGCTGCGCCTGATCGGCGGCTGACCGGGAGCGGGGCCCGCACGCCGCGGGCCCCGCTCCACCGCTCCCGGCCCGAAGGCGCCGCCGGCCCCACGACGCACTCCGGCCCGTACCGGCCCCACGCGCGCCCGGCCCGTACCGGCCCCACGCGCGCCCGGCCCGTACCGGCCCCAGGGCGCGCCACGCCGCACCCGGCCCACGCCGCACCCCGCCCACGCCGCACCCCGCCCACGCCGCCCCGGCCCACGCCGCACCGGCCCAGGGCGCACCCGGCTCACGCCGTACCCGGCCCGGAGGTTGTTTCCCGGGGCTAGAGCCAGCCGGCCTCGGTGGCGATGCGCACCGCGTCGAGGCGGTTCCTGGCGCCCAGGCGGCTGACGGCGGCGGACAGGTAGTTCCGGACGGTCCCGTCCGACAGGTGCAGGCGGGCCGCGATCTCCGGCACGTCCGACCCTCCCGCCGCGAGCCGCAGCACCTGCGCCTCCCGGCGTTTGAGCGGATTCCCCTCGGCGTCGAACTCGGCCACCGCGATCGAGGGGTCGATCACCCGTTCCCCCGCCGCGACCCGGCGGATGGCGTCGGCCAGGTGCCCCGGCGGCGCGTCCTTGAGGATCAGCCCGGCGGCCCGCGCGGTGAGCGCCTGCCGCAGCATCCCGCGGCGGCGCCGGCCGCTCAGGATGAGCGTCTGGCAGCCGGGGACGCGTTCGTTCAGCTCCGCCGCGACGCCGAGCCCCGTGGAGTCCAGCACGGCGACGTCAGGACGGCACCGGATCGCCTCCAGGACGATCTCGGCCGGGCGCCCGACGTCCGCGACCACCTCGATCCCGGGTTCCCGGGCGAGGAGACAGACGAGCGCGCCCCGGATCATGTGCTTGTCCTCGGCCAGGAGAACACGGATCATGCGCATCTCCCTGCGGAATGACCGATAAACGGTGGGTGACCGATATGCGGTTTGAGGCCAAGGGCCACTATGCATCGGGAGCGCGCGATCGGCCAGCAGCCCTCCGCGACGGGGCGATCACTCCAGGACGAAGGCGAAGGTCTTCGCCGTCGTGACCGGCGCGCGATCGGACTTGGCCACCGTGACGCCGTCGTCGCCGGCGTACCAGCCGGAGGGGGAGGCGTCGAAGGCGGCGCGGCCGGGGAGGCGCGGCAGGGGCGCGCCGTCGAGGGTCACCGCCGAGGCGCGGCCCACCAGCTCCACGACGTTCGCCCGGTCGGCGGGGGCGCCCTGGTAGGAGCCCCGCGCCCCGCCGATCGTGACCGTGGCCGACGCGCCGTCCCGCCGCTGGGTCAACTCGGTCTCGCGCACGGCCCCGCTCCGGTACGACGTGGTCGCGCCGTCGTCCTCGTACAGCGTGAACGAGGTCTCCGCCGCGTCGGGGTAGACGCGGGCGACCAGCTCGTCGCGGACCGTCCCGTCGGCGCGGCGGCCGTACACGTCCAGGGTGCGGTCGTCGACGTGCATCTTCGGGATGATCGCCCCGGAGCGGGCGAAGGCCGGCAGCCGGAACAGGTCGCCGTCGTAGAGGGGGCGGCGGCGGAACCACTCTCCGGAGCTGCGCAGCCGCTCGTTCGTGTGGTAGTCGATCCACTCCCCCGCCGGAAGGTAGACGTCGCGCTCGCGCTCGCCCCGCCCGGCGACCACGCCCACCAGCAGGTCGCGCCCGATGAGCTTCTCGTGCCCCATCTCGCGCACGTTCGGGTCGTGCGGGTAGTGGTACGCCAGGGGCGGCACGACCGCCTCGCCGTACCGGTGGGCGCGGTGCGCCAGCGAGTAGTAGTACGGCGTGAGCGCGTACCTCCGCCGGATGTTCGACAGGTTGCTCGGCGCGTGGCCGACGCGGTCCGGGGCGGTCTGGCGGCAGTTGCAGACGTTGTCGGTGTGCGGGCGGACCGGGACCTCGAACCAGGCCGCGTTCGCGAACCACTGGGTGTACAGCTCGCCGAGGTCGGAGTCGAGCATCTCCCGGCGGAACCCGCCCACGTCCGAGCCGTAGTAGTCGATCCCCGACATGGACATGTGCATCTGCGCGTTGAACTGCATCGCCAGCGCGCCGAGCCGGGACCCGATGTCGGCCGACCACATGGCCACGCCGTGCCGCTGGATCCCGGCGGCGGCGGAGCGGGCGAGCAGGAACGGCCGCCGGGGCACGTCGCGGTACCCCCGCGCCACGCTCTCGGCCCACTTGAGGTTGTAGAGGTTGTGGTAGTCGGCGTGGGCGTGCTTGCCGGGCAGGACCCCGGCGGTCCAGTCGCCGGGGTCGTACATCTCCGGCTCGCCCAGGTCCAGCCAGTGGCCGAGCACGCCCTGCTCGACGAGCGGGCGGCGCTTGGTCTCGTGCCAGTGGTCGCCGGCCGCGTCCTGGGTCCAGTCGATCATCCCGCCGAACCCCCACCAGGGGTTCCCGGTCAGGTAGACCGGCTCGCACGTCTCGCACCCCCGCCGCACGAGATACCCGCGCCGGGCCAGGTCGGCGTGCTCGGGGCGGGCGCGGCCGACGTACGACTCCTCGATGAGCATCAGGCCGAGCCCCTGCGAGGCGTAGGCCGCCACCCGGGCCGCCGGATCGGGGAACTTCATCTCGTCCCAGGTCAGGCCGCCCATGGGCGTGTCGTCGGACTCCTTGCGCACGCCGCCGAACCACTGCAGGTCCAGCACGAACCCGTCCAGGGGGAACCGCGCGGCGCGCAGGGTCGCGAGCCGGTCGTCGATCTCGGCCCAGTCGTCGTAGCCGTACTCCGACATCCACAGCCCGAACGCCTTGCGCGGCGGCACCGGGGGCCTGCCGGTGAGCTCCAGGTAGTCCGAGCGCAGGTCGCGCAGGTCCGGCCCGGCCAGGACGTACCACCGGAGCTGGTCGCCCCAGGTGTCCACCGTCCACGGGTCGCGGGTCAGGTTCCACTCCTGCTTGTAGACCTGGTCCAGGAAGAGCCCGTAGCCGGCGGTCCCCGCGCCCCCGCCGGTGGCGAACAGCACCGGGATCATGGCGTTGCCGACCGGCCCGTTGTCGGGGTCGAACACCATCGCGTTGCCGAACGGCCCGCCGGGCGTGCGGACCCGGCCGTCCCAGTCGCCGTCGGCCCCGCCGCTCCGGTGGAACTGCTCGCCCAGGCCGTACGCGTTGCGGGCGCCCTCCCGCGAGATCGTCAGGCCCTTCCACGCCTGCCGCAGGTTGCGGGGGCAGGCGGTGTGCAGCGTGCGGCCCTCCTCGGCGATCGTCACGCAGAGCGTGTCCGGCCGCACCTCGACGCGCAGCGCCGCCGTCGTGAACGTGTCGCCCTCCCGCGAGAACGCCTCGGGGCCCGCGTAGTCGGCCTTGGCCACCTGCGGCGTCGTGAAGAGCGCCCGCTCGGTCCCCGGGCTCGCGCCCGCCGCCGACAGCTCGAAGTGCACCAGGTCGTCGTCCAGGAACTCGACCAGCAGGTACGCGTCCCCCGAGGTGAACTCCGCCCGCTGCACGCCGGTGGGCGCGGAGGCCGCCGTGTTCACGAACAGCAGCGGCGCCAGCAGCAGCGGGGCGAGCAGCAGCCGTCTCATCTACGGCCGGGCCAGCGTCAGCGAGTCGAGGTTGACGGCCCCGGCGTCCCCCCGGCCGTACTCCAGCGTCACCGTGTGCGGGCCCGCGGTCAGCTCCGTCTCCAGCGCGGCGTCCGCCCACGTGTCCCAGTCGCGCAGGCGCGGCAGCCGCACCGTCCCCGCCGGCCTCCCGTCCACGCGCACGGACCGCGTCGCGTCCGGCCCGGCGTTGCCGTACCGGAAGACCAGCCGGTGCGGGCCCGCGGCGTCGGCGTTCACCGCGAACGTCACGGCGTCCCCGGGGGCGTCGAACCGGTCCGCGAAGCCGCTTCCGGTGTGCCCCGGATGATCGGAGTTCGTCCCGGTCCCCGTCAGCTCGGCGTGCTCGGCCTCGTAGGGGGCCTTGTGGACCCCCGTCAGGACCAGCGCGCGCCGCCCGCCCGGCTTCACGTGCGTGAGCCGCTGGGCCGGGTCCCACCACCAGCCCTCCCGCGCGGCCGTCAGCTCCTCCCGCGTCGCGCACTCCCGCAGGTCCCCGGCCGCGTCCGGCCGGGTGCAGGCCACCTGGACCTCGCACGTCACGTCCGGCACCGTCACCGACACCTCGTGCCGCGCCCAGTCCGCCACCGCCGTGACGGTACGGCTCGCGCCGCCCTCGTCCTCGACGTACTCATAGGAGGAGGGCGTCACCGCCGGGTACACCCGGAAGACCAGGTTGACGGGCTCGGTCACCGAGTTCCCTACCGCCCCGCCCAGCTCCCCGGCGGCGTCCAGGTTCAGCGGCAGGATCGCGCCCGGCCGCGCGTAGACGGGGATCGTGGCCAGGTCCGCGCCGTACGCCTTGGTCCCGGGCCCGGTGAACCGGCCGCCGTTCCACAGGTCCGTCCACTCGCCCGCCGGGACGCGCAGCTCGCGCACCGTCGCGCCCGCGGTCGTGACGGGCGCGACCAGCAGGTTCTCCCCCAGCAGGTACTGCTGGTCGCGCCCGGCCCCCGCGCCGTCTCCGGGGAACGCGTCGTCTCCGGGGAACGCCAGGCTCATCGCGCGCATCATCGGCATGCCGGTCCGGGCGCTGCGCGCGGCCTCCGAGTACAGGTAGGGCACCAGGTTCATCCGCACGTTCGCGAACCGGCGGAACACCGGGAGCACCGAGTCGTCCCCGGTCCGCGCGGCCACGTTCCACGGCGTGCGCGCCTCCGACGCGCCCGGGTCGGCCTTCTCCGAGTGGTACTGCATGATCGGCGAGAACACCGCCTGGGCCGCCGCCCGCAGGTACAGCTCCGCGCTCGGGAACCCCCCGGTGAACCCGGCCAGGTCCCAGGTCCAGAACGGCACCCCGGACATCCCCGCGCTCAGCCCCGCCCGCACGGCCTCCCGGAACGCGCCGAACCCCGAGTCCTGGTCCCCCGCCCAGAACACCGAGTGCGCCTGCGCCCCCGCCGTGCCGGCCCGGCTGAGCACGACGCCGCCGCGCGCCCGGGCGTGCTCGCCGTACACCCTGGTGTAGGCGTTCGGGTAGGAGTTGTGCATCACGTCGCCGCGCCGCCCGTCGGCGAACTCCAGTCCGCGCCCGAAGACCGCCTCCCCGCCGTCGGTCTTGAACCCGTCGATCCCCACCTCGTCGAGCAGGTAGGCGCGCTTGCCCATCCACCAGCGCGCCGCCGCCGGGTTCGTGAAGTCGGGCACCATGCTGTCCCCGAACCACTGGCCGCGCGGAATCCGGTACGGCTCGCCGCCCGACCGCCGCACGACGTACCCCTGGGCGCGCGCGTGCTCCTTGTCGTTGAGGTGCTGCGGAGGCGGCGCGGAGGGGTTGCGGTCGAAGTTCTCCTTGAGCACCGGGATCTGCCACAGCACCACCCGCACGCCCTGCGCGTGCGCGGCGGCGACCATCGCCTTCGGGTCGCGCCAGGCGGTCCCCGGCGGGAAGGTCAGGTCGCCGTACCCGATCGGCTCCCCGCCGTCGCGCGGGGTGTAGGAGGCGCCGTGCCAGAGGTAGAAGGTGGCCTCGTCGCTCCACTGCTCCAGGACGAGCACGGTGTGCGGCACGCGGTGCCGTACGGCCAGCGCGAGCTGGTTCTCCACCTCGTCCTGGGTGTTCCACTCGTTGGCCGACATCCACGGCCCGAACGCCCACCTGGGCGGCGGGTCGGGCCGGCCGGTCTCGCCCGTGCAGGCGTCCAGGATGCGCTCGGGCGTGCCGGTGAAGACGTGGTAGTCGAGCGTGGAGTCGCGCCCGCCGGAGGTGTTCACCGTGAACCCCGCCAGGTCCGGCAGGTGCGTGCACAGGTTGAAGACGGCGTACCGGTCGGTGTTGAGCAGCACGCCGTATCCGGCCGAGTTCAGGAAGAAGGGCACGGACAGGTAGGTGCGGCGGTGCGCCCCCTGGTCCCGGTACTGGTTGTAGACGTAGTGGTGCACGTCGGTCCCGCGCTGGTCGAGCCGGTCGTACCGTTCGCCGAACCCCTCGAAGCGCTCCCCCTCGGGCGTGAGCAGGTGGTCCTCGATCCGGGTGATCGTGCCGCGCCCGTCGCTCGCCCAGCCCAGGTTGCGGAACCGCGCGGGGTCGTACTGCCGCAGGACGACGCGCCCGTCCCTGATCACCGAGAGCCGGTACGGCCGTTTCTGGATCCGCAGCGTCAGCTCGGTGGTCGAGATGACGATCGCGTCGCCCTCGTCCTTGACCGTGTGCCCGGGCCGCCCCGCGATGTCCAGGCCCTCCCCGGCGGGCGCGATCTGCACCCGGAACCGGTCGGGCGCCGGGAACGCGAAGCGGACGCGCGGCGTGAAGTCCCCGGCCGAGTCGCCGGTGGTGACGTCCACGCTGGTCAGATTGTCAGTGCAGTCGACCACGTCGGTGACCGTGCTCCACGAGGTGACGGTGAAGGAGTGGGTCCCGGTGCTCTTGCGGCCGCCGCCGCCGTCGTGCGCGTGCACGCTGTAGGCGATCGTGTCGCCGCGCTCGAAGGTGCCCAGCTCGGCGCGCCAGTAGCTGTTGTTCCCGCTGTTGTGGTCCCAGGCCGCGCCCACCGGCGGCTGGTCGGCGCCGTTCCTGGTCCAGCTCACCCAGACGTTCTGGCCGGGCTCGACGGGCCAGGTCGTCGCCCTGATCGTGACGGCCTCGCCGGCCATCGGGTCCCGGGGCGACCGCTCCGTCGGCTCGGCGGAGTACAGGTCGTCGAAGCCGGTGGGGTCGTGGTGGATCCCGCTGAGACCCAGCGCGGCCGATGCCATGCGATCACCTCCGGGGTGTCACGTGTCGAGCTCGGGGAGGCAGGCGAAGACCGGGGCGAGCCCGGCCCACCGGTCCGTACGGCAGAGCACGGGCGGCCGGTCGATGGGGGCGGGCAGTGTCACCTCCCGGCCGCCCGCGTGCTCCGCACCCGTCCACACGTCCGTCCAGGGGCCCCCGGGCAGGTACCCGGCGACCTCGGACACCCCCGGCGTGACGACGGGCAGGACGAGCAGCGCGTCCCCGAGCAGGTACTGCAGGGGGTGGCGCCAGATCGCCCGGTCCCGCGGGAAGTCGAAGAACAGCCCCCGCATCAGCGGCGCCCCGCCCGCGACCGCCGCGCGCGCCTCCCCCGCGAGGTACGGCACGAGCCGTTCCCGCAGGTGGGCGAACCGCCGGAACACCGGCAGCACGCGCGGGTCGCCGGTCCGCTCCGCCACGTTCCAGGGCGTGCGGTCGCGGCGCGGGAGCCGGTGGTGGTTGAACTCGGAGTGGTACTGCATGATCGGCATGAAGCACGAGGTCCCGGCGGCGCGCAGGTACAGCTCGGCGTCCGGCACCTCGCCCGAGAACCCCGCCAGGTCCCAGCCCCAGTACACGATCCCGCAGGCCGACGCCGTGATCCCGGCCCGGATCGAGGCCGCGAACGCCTCCCAGGTCGAGTCCTCGTCCCCGGCCCAGAACGCCCCGTGCGGCTGCGAGCCCGCGAACCCGGCCCGGCTGAAGGTGACCGGGGGCCTGCCCGCGCTCCGCAGCAGGTCGCCGAAGGCCCGCGCGTAGTGCACCGGGAAGAGGGAGTTCCCGTCCACGCCGCGCCGCCCGTCGGCGTACCGCAGGTCCGAGCCCCAGGCGTGCTCGCCCCCGTCGGTCTTGAACCCGTCGATCCCGACGTCCTCGACGAGGTAGCGCCGCCGCTCGGTCCACCACCGGCGCGTCTCCGGCGAGGACAGGTCCGGCATGAGCGCCAGCGGGAACCACCACCCCCGGTTCCGGTACGGCCGGCCGTCGCCCCGCCGTACGGCGTGGCCCCGCTCGACCAGCAGGCGGGCGTCGAGGGCGGCCTGCCCGGAGGGGTGAGGGCGCATCTTCTGGAGCGGGATCTGCCACAGCAGCACCCGGATCCCGCGCGCGTGCAGCTCGTCCACCATGCCCTTGGGGTCCGGCCACGGCCCGTCCGCCGGGAACGTGAAGTCGGCCAGCCGGCGCGGCTCCTCGCTCACGGCGTACTCCGCGCCCCGGAACGCGGTGAACGTGGACTCGTCGCTCCACGCCTCGATCACGACCACCCCGGCCGGGACGTCCTCGGCGCGGTGCCGGTCCATCTCCGCCATCACCCGGGCCTGGGTGTTCCACTCGTTGCCGCTGGCCCACAGCCGGAACACCCACTCCGGCAACTCGGCGGGCCGCCCGACCTCGGCGAGGAACGCGTCCAGCACCTCCGCCGGGCTCCCCTCCGGGAACGCGACGGTCAGCGCGGGCTCCCGCAGCTCGGCCTCCACCACGAGCCGGTCCGGCCGGGTCGCGCCCACGTCGTACCAGGTGCGCGTGCTCGTGGCGACGTGCAGCCCCCAGGCGGTCTCCCCGCCGACCACCAGGGCGTACGGCATGGGCAGGTACGTCCGGTCGCCCTGCGCCTTGTACTGCTCGAACACCACCGCGTCCAGCCGCCGCCCGCGCTGGTCCACCGCGGCGTACCGCTCCCCGAAGCCGACCACGTGCTCGTCGGGGGCCAGCGCCAGCGCGAAGCGCACCCGGCGCGCCGCGTCCCCGTCGGCCAGCCAGCGCACGCTGCCCGGCACCACCCGGTCGCGCCCCTTGACCGTCAGCGTCCCGCCGGTCTCCGCCCAGGCCGCCGCCGTCACCGTGTGCCAGCGGCCGGTCCGCGCGCGCCCGCCGTCCGTGCTCGCGCGGAACCGGTAGGCGTACCGGCGTCCCCGCTCCAGCGGGGGCGTCCACGCCGACCAGGCGCCACCGGCCCGCCGCGCCCGCGCCTGGGCCGCCGCCAGGTGCCCGCCGCCCTGGTCCCGGGTGTCCTGGGCGGCCACCGGGGCCAGGTCGAACGTCAGCGCCGGGCCGCCGTCCTCCCGCCAGTCGCACACGACGCGCGTCACCGCCGGGGCCGCCCGCACCCGCAGCTCCACGGGCTCGCCCGCGTACGGGACCACCGGGACCCGCTGGTCCCCCGTCGTGGCGTACGGATGACCCGAGCCCTCGGGCCGGTGCCTGATCACGGCCGCACCCCCAGTTCGTCGGCGAGCACGAGGTACATCCCGTGCGACCAGAGCAGCGGCGTGGCCACCGGGCCCCAGCGCTCCTCCCACTCGGCGCGGCGGCCGGGGGCGAGGAGCCGGTCCGACACCTGCTCCGGCAGCAGCCCGCCGGGGGCCGCCTGCGCCGCCATCCAGGCCAGGTACCGCCCCGCCTCGGCCGTCCGTCCCGCCCGCGCGTGGTTCCAGCCGAGGAACCCCGACAGCAGCGGCCACCGGCCCCCGCCGTAGAACGTGTCGGCGAGGTACCGGTGCACCCCGCCCTCCCACGCGAGCGCCCGCTCCACCGCCGCCACGGTCCCCGCCCCCACCGGATGGTCCGCGGAGTACAGCCCGAACGGCTCCACGCAGGCGACCAGGCTCCCGTCCACCTCCCGCGACCCCAGCCACTTCACCAGGTGCCCGCCGTACGGCCCCGCGGCGCTCCCCGGCGTGCTCCCCGCGGCGTTCCCCCGGGCGGCCCCGTCCGGGACCCCTTCCGCGACTCCGTCCGGGACCTCCTCCGCGACCCCTTCCGCGGCGACGAGGGCGGCGATGGCCTCGGCGGCCTCGGTGGCGGCCTCGGACTCGGGACGGGTCAGGACGCCGAGGGCGACGGCGGCGCGCAGGCCCGCGTGGATCGCGCCGAGCGTGGAGACGTGCCGGTGCGCCAGGTGCTCCTCCCACCAGTCGTAACACGGCAGGCCCCAGAACGCCGTGAGGTAGCGGGCGGCCGTGCGCGCCGCCTCCTCGGGCAGGTTCCCCCCGTGCCTGCGGGCGTGCTCGGCGAGCGCCCACAGCCAGGTGCCGTAGCCGTCGAGCTGGAAGTCCCACCACTCGTCGTCGCCGTCGCGCCCGTCGAGCGTGAACCTGGCCGGCAGCATCTCCGCCGGGGCCGGGGTCCGGCCGGACCGGTCCAGCAGCATGTCCACCCACGGCGCCCGCTCCCCGATCACCCGCCCGCACCAGGCGTGGAAGGCCCAGGCCCCGGCGGCGTCGCCGTGCCGGCTCATGCCCTCGGCGATGAACGCGCCGTCGCGCAGCCAGCAGTAGCCGCGATAGGCGGAGAAGTCCGGCGCCGCCGGGTAGGCCCCGCTCGCGGCCTGGTTCGCGGCGATGACGTCGAGGCTGCGGGAGACGAGCGCGCGCACGGCCGCCCCCAGCGCGTGGTCCTCGGTGTTCACCGCGGTGTCGTCGGCGTTCACAGCAGACCGGCCACCTTCCGCGCGGCGTCGTCGAGCGCGGCCTTCACCGACTTGCGGCCCGCGGCGGCGTTGCCCAGTTCCTCGGTGACGGCGTCCTGCATCTCCTGCTGCTTGGCGATCACCGGCGGCAGCGCGATCGACTTCAGCGAGTCGAACACGGCCTGCCGCCCCGGCGGCCTGGGCTCCTTGAGGTATCCGGCCAGCAGCGACCGGTCGGCGACCGGCGGCAGCTCCCACGAGGACCTGATCCGCACGTCGGCGGCCACCTTCGACGCGGTCAGGAAGCGCGCCCAGGCCCACGCCTCCTTCGGGTGCCCGGTCCTGGCCGAGGCCGCGACGGCGTTGTGGAAGACGGCGCTGGCCTTGGTGCGGTCGCCGGGCTCGACCACGACGTCCCACTCGAACGGCGCGTCCGCGAGTCCGGCGAACTGCCAGATCCCGTTGTGCCACATCGCGAGCTTGCCGGACTTGAACAGGTTCGTGTCGTAGTCGGCCGTCCCGCCGATCTCGGCCTCGGTCGGCATGACCTTCCCGACCTTGCCGACCAGCCACTCGGCGGCGCGCACGCCCTCGGGCCCGTTGAACGCTGGCGTCCTGCCGTCCTCGGCGAGGAACCGGCCGCCCGCCTGGCTCAGCGTCTTGTAGAACTCGTGGAACTGCACCGGCTGGAAGTCCCCGTACACCTTGTTCTTCCGGTCGGTGAGCCGCCGGGCGGCGTCCATCTCGTCCTCCCAGGTCCAGTCCGCGGTCGGGAGCGGCACCCCGGCCTTCTCGAACAGGTCCTTGTTGTAGAAGAGCACGACCGTGGAGAACGAGGCGGGCAGCGCGAACTGCCTGCCCTGGTGCCGGAACGCCGCCAGCGAGCTCGGCTGGTACGCCGCCGGGTCGTACCCCTTGTCGGCGGCGGCCACCGGGCCCAGGTCCAGGAGCGCCTTGCCCCCGGCGTACGTCACGAAGTTCTCGTAGTTGAGCTCGAACGTGTCCGGCGCGGTGCCCCCGGCCAGGCTGGTCTGGAGCTTGGTGAAGTACTCCTCGAACGGGGCCGTCTCCACCCTCACGTCCACGCGCGGGTTCTCCTTCTCGAACGCGGCCACGATCTGGTCCAGGTCCTTCACGTGGTCCGGCGCCGCCGAGAAGGTGAAGTACCGCAGGGTGACCTTGCCGCCACCCCCGCCGCCCGCGTCGTCGCGGGTCGCCGAGCCCTTGGCGCACCCGGCGGCCAGCAGGGCGGCGGCCGCCAGCAGCGCCACCGCGGCCCGCAGGTTCCTGGCCATGATTCCTCCGCTCCGGGCTACTTGAGCCCCGACTGCGCCACGCTGGCGATCACGTGTTTCTGGGCGAGGACGTAGAGGACGAGGATCGGGACCACGCTGATCACCGACCCGGCCATGACGACGTTCCACTCGGTGGTGAACTGGCCGTGCAGCGAGGCCAGCCCGAGCGGCAGCGTCATGAACTCCGGCGACCGGATGATCACCAGCGGCCACAGGTAGGCGTTCCAGCTCGCCATGAACCCGAAGATCGCGAACGTGGCGAGGGCCGGCCTGATCAGCGGCAGCACGATCGAGACGAACACGCGGACGTGTCCGGCCCCGTCCAGCACCGCCGCCTCGTCCAGCTCGCGCGGGACCTGCGCGACGGCCTGCCGCAGCAGGAACACGCCGAACGCCGAGGCGATGCCCGGGGCCAGCACGGCGAAGTACGTGTCCACCAGGTCCACCGCGCGCATCTCGATGAACAGCGGGACGACGAGCACCTGCATCGGCACCATCAGCGTCGCCAGGTAGACCGCGAACACCGCCCCGCGCCCGGGGAACGGCAGCCGCGCGAACGCGTACGCCGCCATCGCGCTGGTCACGAGCTGGAGCAGGGTCGAGACGAGCCCGATCCAGGCGCTGTTCAGCAGGATGCGCCAGAACGGCAGCGCCTCCAGCAGCCGCGCGTACGCGCCCAGGTCCGCGTCGTCGGGCGTGAGGTCCGGCGGGGTGCCGAACAGCGCCCCCTCGGGCGTGAGCGAGGTGACGACGGCCCACGCGAACGGGAACACCATGACCAGCGCCCCGGCCACGACCAGGATCCAGCGCAGCGCCCTAGCCATAGGTCACCCACCTGCGCTGCGCCCTGACCTGCGCCAGGGTCACCACCAGGACGACCGCGAACAGCAGCCACGACAGCGCCGAGGCGTCGCCCGCGCGGCCGTACCTGAACGTCAGGTCGTAGACCTGCTCGACCACGACCTGCGTGGCCCCGCCCGGGCCGCCGCCGGTCATGACGTGCACCTGGTCGAACACCTGGAAACCGTTGATCAGCGAGATCACGATCACGAAGAACGTGGACGGCGACAGCAGCGGCAGCGTGACGTACCGGAACCTGGCCAGCGCGCCCGCGCCGTCCACGCGGGCCGCGTCCAGATACTCCCGGGGGATCGCCTGGAGCCCGGCCAGCATGATCACCATCACGAAGCCGAGGTCCTTCCAGGCCGAGGCCAGGATCACCGACGGCATCGCCCAGGCCGGGTCCGTCCACCACCCCGGGCCCTCGATCCCGAACACGCCGAGCAGCCAGTTGACGACGCCGCTGCGCGGGTTCAGCAGCCACTTCCACATGAGCGCCACGACCACCCAGCTCGTGATCACCGGGAGGAAGTAGACCGCGCGGAACAGGTCCCGGGCGGGCATGGCCCGGTTCAGGAGAACGGCGAGGCCGAGCCCCCCGGCGTACACCAGGGGCAGGTATCCGGCGATGAACGCCACGGTGTGCAGGAACGCCGCCCGGGTGGCGGGGTCGGCGAGAAGCTCGGCGTAGTTGCCGAGACCGGCCCAGGTCATCGGGGTGATCAGGTCCCACTCGTGCAGGCTCACCCACAGCGACCCGGCCATCGGCACGAGCGTGAAGAGCGCCAGCGGGATCGCGCTCGGCAGGAGGAAGAACGCGACGATCCCGGCGTACCGCAACCGGGCGGACCGGCTCCGCCGGGGCCTTCCCGGCCGTTCGCTCCCCGCCCGCCGCACGGGGGCGACGGTGTCGGGGGGCGCGCTCACGACCGGCCCCCTCCCGCACCGGCCACGCGGCGCCCTGAGGGATCACCACGTGACCGGCGCGCGCGACCCGCGGGAGGCGTGGTCGTCCTGGCGGCGAGGGCTGTCCTGGCGGCGAGGGCTGTGCTGGTGCTGAGAGTCAGGGGTACGGCGTCCGCCTGCGGCCCCCGCCGTCGCAGGCAGCCGCCGTACCCCCGATTCCCCCGAGGTCCTGTGGCCCGGCCGCGCGCCGCCGGCTCCGGGGCGCGGCGGTGAGCCGGGACGCGCTGGTGAGTCGAGACGGGGCCGTGGGCCGGGGCCGGGGCGTGGGCCGGGGCGGTCATGGGGAGCCGCCGATCAGGCGGGCGCGGACGAGGCGGCCCTGTTCGCCGGCGGCGCCGGCCTCGTCGAAGGGGGTGGCGAGCACGAGCGCGGCCGCGCCCTGGGCCCAGCTCGTGTCGCCCCAGGCCTCGACCTCGATCGGGACGTCGCGCAGGCCCGGCAGCAGGCAGGACCGGACGGCCGGGGCGAACCCGGCGTCCCACCATTCCCAGTCGGCGGTGCCCTCCCCGAGCACCACGACGGCCTCCGGGTCCACCACGTTGACCAGCCCGGCGACGGCCCGCCCCAGCGCGCGCCCCGCCTCGGCGAAGACGGCCCGCGCGGGCGCGCTCCCCTCGGCGGCGGCCCGGCTCAGCTCGGCGATCTCGTCGGCGGGCAGGCCCCGGGCCCGGGACGCGGCGACCAGTCCCGCCGCGCCCACGAGCGCCTCCAGGCAGCCGGTGTTGCCGCAGTGGCAGACCGGGCCGGCCGGATCCACCGGGAAGTGCCCGAACTCCCCCGCTCCCCCGCGGGCTCCCCGGTAGACCCGGCCGTCGCTGACGATCGCGGCCCCTATCCCCCATCCGATCGTGAGGACGAGGAAGTCGCGGTGTATACGCCCCCTGCCGTACAACCGCTCGGCCGCGGCCAGCGCGTTCACGTCGTTCTCCACGAGCACCGGCAGCCGGGCGCGCCGCCGTACCCACTCGCCCACGGGCATGGCCCGCCACCCCAGCGCGGGCGCGTGGACCGTTCCCACGGCGAGGTCGTCCACGCTCCCGGGCACCCCGATGCCGATCCCGAGCAGCGGGACCCCGGCGTCCCCCTCCGCGGCCACCTCGGCCACCGCCTCGGCGAGCACGTCCAGCGCGTTCGCGGCGGTCGCGTCGAACTTCCGCTCCCAGGAGCCGAGCACCGCGCCGTCCAGCCGCACGTCCGCCAGCACCAGGTGGTCCGCCGCGACCTTGACCCCCAGCGCCCGGCCCGCGCTCCCCACCAGCCCGAGCCGCTGCGCCCGCCGGCCGCCCCGCGACGGCGCGAAGTCCAGCTCCTCCAGCATCCCGTGCCCGATCAGCTCCCGGGTCACCTGCGTGACGCTGGCCGGGCTGAGCTCCAGCCGCCGCGCGATCTCCGTACGGCTGAGCGGCCCCACGGTCCCGAGCAGCGCCAGGATCGCGGTGCGGGTGAGGTCCCCGCGCTCAGTGCCGGAAACAGCCATCGCGGCGTACTTTCTTCAGAACTAAATTTTCCCCGCGAACGTACGCCCGCCCCCGGGAGCCGTCAATAGAAGAATTCCTCTCCGAAAACCGAAACCCCGCTCGCTCCCGGCCGAAACGAATCCCCTCGCGGCGATCATCCGGTGTCGATCACATCCGGCGGGTGGAGACGTGTGGTCGCCGCGAGGGCCGGGGCGCGGGGATCGCGGGGCGTCGTGGCCGGCGGTGGCACCGGTCCCGAGGTTTTCGCCTGGCGCCGGGAACGGGGAGCCCGGCGAGCCGGGGCCGCTTCCAGTCCGCCCTGAGTGCCCGTCAGGGGTGAGCGCGGACACCAGAAATTCGTCCGCCCGACGGGGCTCCGGCCGTGAAAATGGGAAAAGGGCAGGCGCGCGGGACGGGAGTTTCCAGCGCCGGCGTGACACAGGTTCCTGACGGTTGATGATCTGAAGTCATCCAGGTGAGGGCGAATCGTCCTGCTCCGGCCCCGGCCGCGCGAAGGCGACCGGGGCCGGAACTTGACCGGTGGCTTTGGTCGTGGCTTGCGAGGCGGTCAGCTCGGGGGCATTCAGCGGCTGATGTCGTCCAGCTCGGTCGAGTCCTCATGAGAGAGGGAGAGTCCCGCGCCGGCGATGTTCTGGCGCAGGTGTGCCGTCGATGACGTGCCGGGGATGAGCAGGATGTTCGGTGATCGCCGCAGCAGCCAGGCCAGTGCGACGGACATCTGTGTCGTCTCCAGTCGAGCGGCGACCGCCGAGAGCGCCGAGGACTGAAGCGGGGTGAAGCCCCCGAGGGGGAAGAAGGGCACGTACGCGACGCCGTCGGTGGCGAGCCGGTCGATGAGCTTGTCGTCGTGACGGTGGGCGAGGTTGTACATGTTCTGCACGCACACGATCGGCGCGATGCTCTGTGCCTCGGTGACCTGCTCCTCGGTGGCGTTGCTGACCCCGAGGTGGCGGATCAGGCCCTGCCGCTGGAGTTCGACGAGCGTCCCGAACGCCTCGGCGAGCGAGCCGGGCTGGGGACCTTCGGCGTTGCCGAGTCGGAGGTTGACCAGGTCGAGCACGTCGAGGCGGAGGGACTTGAGGTTGTCGTGGACCTGGCGGCGCAGATCTTCGGGCCGCCGGGCCGGAGGCCAGCCGCCCTGTCCGTCGCGGGTCGCGCCCACCTTGGTCACGATGTGCAGCGACTCGGGATAGGGGTGCAGTGCCTCGCGGATCAACTCGTTGGTGACGCGCGGCCCGTAGGCGTCGCTGGTGTCGATGTGCGTGATACCGAGGGCGACCGCTTCACGCAGCACGGCCAGGGCACCCTCGCGATCGGCGGGCGGCCCCATGACCCCCGGGCCGGCCAGTTGCATGGCGCCGTAGCCGAACCGGGTGACGGTCAGGTCACCCAGAGTCCAGGTGCCGCCGGGAAGAGGGAGGGAGGGTGTGCTCATCTTGTTGCCTTTCGTCGTGCACTTGGGGGTGGCGCCTGCCGCCTCCCTGCATCAGCATTGGAGAGAAACTTCCTGTCGGGAAGTAGGCACTTGGGAGTGCGTAACCCACCCGTTGGTGAGAGGTGCGATCAGTGACGACGATGAAGGCGGCCCAGAAGAGGGCCCAGGCCAAGGTGGAGTACAACGCGTTCCTGGCAGGGTGCCCCAGCCGGCAACTGCTCGACCGGATCTCGGACAAGTGGGTCGTCCTGATCCTGTGTGCGCTGGGCGGCGACACCAGCCCTGGCCGGCCCGCTGCGGCACACGCAGACGCCCCGAAGGCGATGCGTTACTCCGAGCTCTCTCGCCTTCTGGCCGGGGTCAGCCAGAAGATGCTGACCCAGACGCTACGGTCGCTGGAGCGCGATGGTCTGCTCACCCGTACCGTGACGCCAACCGTCCCTGTCACCGTCTCCTACGAGCTGACCGACCTCGGCCTCTCGCTCCACCACCTGACCCGCGGGCTCAGAAGCTGGGCGCAGACACACATGGCCGAGGTCCTCGCGAACCGCGAGAACCACGAGGTCGGCACCCCCTGACGACTCACATCCAACCGTCCAACAGCTCTACATTCTCGGCCTACACCCTCAACTGCGAAGAGCCGGGAAAGAGGGCCGCCACGGGGATCAGGGACGCAGTGGCGGACGGCGTCCAGCGGACAACGGATGGCGGGCGACGGATGGCGGGGAGGGGAGGTGGCTCCGGCTTTTGGGGCGGGGGCGGAAGAGGGAGCGGATTCACCGCCGGAAGGTGTCAGTGGAGGAGGCACAGCGCCCGCTCCATGAACGAGTTGGACTTCTTCACCGGCGACTGGGACGTGGCCGACCGCCGCCTCATCGACTACCTCGACGGGACGAGCGGCTGGGAGGAGTGCCCCGGGTTCGCCCGCGCCTCGCGGCACCTCGGCGGCGGGGCGAACTCGACGAGATCGACTTCACGACCCTCGACCGCGCCGGGCTCACCCCGCGCCTCTACTCCCCCGAGCGCGCGAGTGGTCCCTCTCCTGGGCGGGCCGCCGCACGGGAACCCTGTTCCCCCCGGTCGCCGGCCGCTTCGACGGCGACCGGGGTGAGTTCCACGGCGACGACGAGTACGCCGGCGAGGCGGTCCGCGTCCGCTTCGCCTGGAGCGGCGTCACCGGCGACTCCCCGCGCTGGGAGCAGGCGGTCTCCCGCGACGGCGGAACCACCTGGCTCACCAACTGCACCATGGACTTCACCCGCCCGTGAGCCGCGGTGCGCGCGGCGAGGCGGCCCCGCCCCGCGCCCACCGCAACCACCCGGCCCACCCCGTCCACCCCGTCCCCGCACGCGCCGTACCGAGCGCGCTCACCGCGCCGGCAACAGTGGCACCGGGTGCTCGTCGCTGCTCACCCCGGCGCCCGCCGGCGCCCACCGGCGCTCACCCGGCGAGCGCGTCCCGGGCGGACATGAGGGCGAAGCCCAGCAGGTTGAGCCCGCGCCAGGCCGAGGGCGAGGCCGCGCGCGGATCGCCGGCCGCCAGCCCGATGCCCCAGATCCGATCCCGCGGGCTGGCCTCGACGAGCACGCGATCGCGCGTGGCGAGAAGGTAGGCGGCCAGTTCGGGGTGGGCCCCGAACTTGGCGATGTTCCCGCGTACGACGATGCCGAAGCGCCGGCGCGCCCACTCGTCCTCGTCGAAGCCCCGGACCTCGCGGCCCAGGCGCTTGGCCTCACCGGGATGCGCGGCGGCGAGGATCCTCCCCGCGGTCTCCTCGTCGCCGAAGAGCAGGGCCTTGTGAGCCATCATGTAGTGCTCGGCCGAACGGTAGACGTGCCCGTCCTCGGCGAACTCCGCCTCCCACCACTGGCTCAGGCACCCCGCGCCCACTCCCCCGCCCGCGGGCCGGCGGTGCCCCCAGAAGAACAGGAAACGGATCCGCCGGCCCTCGCTCTCGGCCGCGATCGCCTCTTCGACGGAGCGGGGCAGGGGCTTTTCCGACATGGAAGCATTTTTCCGTGTACGGCGGGCGGGAGGCGACGGGTTATTCGCCGGGGGAAGAAGGGCCTGCCACGGAGGAGAAAGCTCTCCGCGAGCGGGGTGGAATTGTCGGGGACCGGGGTCAGGATGGGGGGTGCCGGGACGTCGATGAGGGGTGGGGCGATGGTCGAGCGCATCGTGCGGGCCAACGGGGTGCGGATCTGCCTTGAGACCTTCGGGCGCGCGGACTACCCCGCGATCCTGCTGATCATGGGCGCGGCCGGGTCCATGGACTGGTGGGACGACGCCTTCTGCGCGCGGCTCGCCACCGAGTCGCGCTTCGTCATCCGCTACGACAACCGCGACACCGGGCGGTCCGTCGCCTACCCGCCGGGCGCTCCGCCGTACACCATGGCCGACCTGGCGGGGGACGCCGTGGGCGTGCTGGACGCGCTCGGGCTGGAGCGCGCCCACTTCGCGGGCATCTCGATGGGCGCGTGGATCGCGCTGATCGCCGCGCTCACCCGGCCGGAGCGCGTCGCGTCGCTCACGGTGATGTCCGCCAGTCCCGGTCCGGGAGACCCCGACCTGCCGCCACCCGCTCCCCGCGTGAGCGCCCTGCTCTCCTCCGATGATCCGGGGCCGGACTGGTCCGACCGCGCGGCCGTGATCGACTACTACGCCGGGACGCAGCGGCTGTTCGCCGGCGAGCCCTACGACGAGGCGCTGGTCCGCCGCACCGTCGCCCGCGCCTATGACCGCAGCTCCAGCCCCGCGTCCTGGAACAACCACTACCTGATCGCCGGCGGCGGCGCCGGCCGCGCGAACCTCCCGGAGATCAAGGCCCCCACCCTGGTCATGCACGGCACCGAGGACCCCCTGTTCCCCTTCGCCCACGGCGAGGCCATGGCCCGCGAGATCCCCTCCGCCGAGCTCCTCCCCCTCCCCCACACCGGCCACGAGGCCCCGCCCGAGCCCTCCTGGCCCATAGCCATCCCCGCCCTCCTCCGCCACACCGCCCCCAACCGCGCCCTCTCCTGACCCCAGCGCCTACCCTCCCCATCCGCTCGCCCCCGGCTTGCCGTACCGGCTGACGCCCCCATCCGCTTGCCCCGGCCTGCCGTACGGCTGACGCCCCCATCCGCTTACCCCGGCTTGCCGTACGGCTGACGCCTTGCCCTTCCTTGCCGCCTTGCCTGGCCGTACGGCTGGCGCGGTGGCCGGCTCAGGAATCACTGGTGTCCGCGCCGACCCCTTCGGGCAGTCCGCCTCGGGCCGAAGCAGCCCCGGCTCGCCTGGCTCCCCGTTCCCCGCGCCCGGCCGAGAACCTCCGGACCGGTCCCACCCGCACTCTCCCCGGATCCCCGCGACCTCGGGCCGAGACCGCGCCAGGCTCCCCCGCCCACTCGCTGTGTTCCAGGGGCCTGGCCCGGACGTCTGTCGCCTCCCAGGCGCGTGCCTCTATGCCGTGATCTTGCGAACGATCCCATCCCGTCCTCCGCGCGATTCGGCGATCAGGGAGGGCGGGTGCCTGTGGGGGCCGGGGCGGGGCTTGAAGCACGGGGGCGTTCAGCCATGCCGCGATCTTGCGATTTCGTCTCGGGCCCGTTCCCTGTGGCGAGTCGTTTCTCGGGGCGCCGACGGCTTCGGGGTTCTCGGAGGGTCAGGCGGGAGCCTGGTGGAGGAGGAGGTAGCGGAAGAAGAGGAGGCGGCGGATCTTCGCGCCGGGGAGGAGGGCGGCGCCCTCGCGGCGGATCTCGGGGAGGGTCATGGTGGGGGCGGTGACGGGGGCGGGCACTCCGTCGTCCGCGCGCGCGGCCAGGGCCAGGCGGATGACGGCGTTGGCGGGGACGGCGGCCAGGGCCCAGGCGTAGTCGGCGGGCGTGCTCTCGCGGTAACAGCCGAGGATGGCCAGGACGCCGCCGGGGGCGAGGGCGTCCCGCAGGCGCGTCACCGTCTCGAAGGGCACGTGGTGGATCGAGGCGAGGCAGGACACGTAGTCGTACCTGCCCCGGGGGAGGTCGTGGCGGGTGATGTCGGCCTGCTCGAACGTGACGCCGGCGGGGTCCTTCCGGGCCGCCGCGACGACCTCGGCGGACGCGTCGACGGCGTCCACCTCCAGCCCGCGCGCCGCCAGCCGCCGCGCGAACCGCCCCGTCCCGCACCCCACGTCCAGCGCCCGCCGCGCCCCCGCGGGCACGTGCCGCAGCAGGAGTCCGTGGTAGTGGTCGTTGTGGTTGAAGGACATACGGCCCGACCATATCCACCCGAACGGACGGCGTTGAACGTTTTCCCCCAAGCGGCACGATCTCCGGCGGCCGGGATCAATCCGGTTGCCCCGCCCCGGCGGCGCACCCGAGGCTGGCCGCATGGACTCGTTCGACCGGCTGCCCCAGCCCGTACGGCGGGCCGCCGCGCTCGTGCACATCGGCCTGCGCGACGGCCACCCGCACGCGGACGCGCTGGTGGACCTGGCCTGCGCCCTCGCCGACCGCGGCCACGACGGCCCCGCCGTACGCGAGATCCTCGAACGCCTCCCGGCGGACCTGACCCCGGGCGACCTGGCCCGGCTGGGGCGGGCCCTCCTCGACGGCGTCGCCTTCGGCTCCGGATCGTGGGCGGCCCTCGAACACGCCCTCGACGTCGTGAGGCGCGACCTGCGGGCGGCCGGCGTCGACGGCCCCGTGCGCCTCACGCTGCCGGACTGGGATCCGGAGGCGGACGCGCCGCGTGTCGAGTTCCGCGGCTTCTACCAGGGGCTCCCCGTCGAGCCCGGTCCCCGTCCCCTCCTCCCGATGGCCGACGCCGTCCAGGAGGTGGTGATCGAGGAGAGCCATCAGGTCTGGCCCGTCTGCCCCCGCCACGGCCTCGGCCTCCACCCGGCCGACGAGCGCGCCCCCGTCTGGCGCTGCCACCGCGGCCACGACGTCGCCCCGATCGGCGGCCTGCCGCCCCGCCACACCCCGCCCGGCCCGCACCCCCGCGCCCCGGGAGCCTGACCGCCCCGCGCACCGCCCGCACCCGCCGCGCCGCCCGCATCCGCCGCGCCGCCGTACCAGGCCCGCCGTACCCGGCCCGCCGTACCCGGCCCGCGACGGACGCGGAGCGCCGAGGCCCGCCCGGCCATCGCCGCCGGCGGCGCGGGCGGACCCGGTGGCAGTCCCGCCCGCAGATCCGCGCGGCCGTCACCGCGCTCCGGTGGTCAGGCGGCGGTACGGCTCGGCCAGAGGTCGAGGGCGGCGTACGCGGGGCGCAGCTCGTCCTCGTACGCGGCGCGGATCGGGGCGGGCATGAGGCCGAGGACCAGTTCGGCGCGGCGGGGGTCGAGGTCGTCCAGGAGCCAGGGGAGGTAGCGCGGGCCGTCGTCGCCGACGCGGCGGCGCTGGGCCTCGGCCATGCCCTTCCAGTGCTCCTCGCCGAGGACGGCGTCGATCAGGGGCAGGGCGTCGGTCTCCTCGTGGACGAGGTGGCCGGTGAGCCCGGCGCGCAGTTCGTCCACCAGGGCCCCGAGCCGCGCGGGGCCCGTCTCGCGGTCGGCGAGGGCGGCGTCGATCGCCTCCAGCAGCGGGTCGATGCGCGCGTGCTCGGCCTCCATCGCCTCCAGCAGCGCCAGGTCGTCCGGCCGGCCGGCGACCAGCTCCGTCATCACCGGCCACAGGGCCTCGTCCTCGGCGCGGTGGTGGGCGTGGAGGTACCGCTTGAACATCTCCCAGCCCACGGCCGACTTCATGATCAAGCGAGGGTCGTCGCCGCCCCGCTCGGTGATCCGCGCGATCCGCTCCAGCTCCCGCCGCAGCGCGTCGTGCATCACGAACATCATCGTCATGTCCAGCTTGAAGCCCATGTCCGGTCCCTTCCGAGCGATTTCCCGCCATCGACGCCCCGACGCTAACCCTCACCCACACAACTGTCAACATCCCAACTATCATCAGCGCGACCATCAATGTCCCGCTCTATCAGCGCTGGTAAGCTCTCGCCGGAGGTGTGACCTGTGACCGATCAGCGGCAGCCCGTGGCGGAGGACCACGCGGGGCCGCCGCACGCCTCCCTCGGCCATCTGCTGCGCCGCGTCTTCACCGCCGTCACGGCCGACGCCATGGGCGACGGCACGTCCCGCGACTTCGTCGTCCTCGACGCCCTCGCCGACGAGGACGCCCGTTCCCAGCAGGACCTCGCGCACCGCCTCGGCATCAACCGCACGATCATGGTCAAGCTGCTGGACCGCCTCCAGAAGGCCGGATACGTCACCCGCACGCGCAACCCGGAGAACCGCCGCACCCACGTGCTCTCGCTCACCGACGCCGGCCGCGCCGCCCTGGAGGACATGCGCGCGGAGATCGCCGACCGCGACGCCCGCATCACCGCCCCCCTCACCGGGGACGAGCGCCGCCGCCTGACCGAGCTGCTCACCAGGCTCGTCGCCGAGGACGGCGAGATCGCGAGCACCGAGCACCTCATCGCCCAGGCCCACTACCGCCTGCGCCGCCTGGGCGACCACATCCTCGCGCCGTACGGCCTGCGCACGCGCCACTTCGGGCTGCTCCTCGCGCTGGAACGGCTCGAGCCCTGCCCGCAGCAGCGGCTCGCGCGCAGCCTCGGCCTGACCGAGCCGACGACCGCGTCCCTGGTGGACGAGGTCGTGCAGGCGGGCATGATCGCCCGCGGCCAGGACCCGCACGACCGCCGCCGCTACGCCCTCCGGCTCACCGGCCTCGGCCGCGACCGGCTCCCCCAGGTCCACCGGGCCATGGAGGCGACCGAGCGCGAGATCGAGGACTCCCTCGGCCCGGACGCCGTCCGCGACCTGCGCGACCTCCTCACCAAACTCCTCCCCTGACGGGCGCAACCGCGCGGAGCCGTACGGGGTTACAGGAGACGCAGGCGAACTCCGACCCGAGGGGGCACGAGGTGGAACGGCAACTGGAGATCCCGGCGGCGACCGGACCGGCGGACGCGTGGGCGGACCTCGACGGGGAACTGGAGCGCGTCGGCGTCGCGCTCACGCCCCCGCTCCTCACCCCGGAGGAATGCGCCGAGGTCATCGCGATGTTCGGCCGGGACGACCTCTTCCGCAGCACCGTCGTGATGTCGCGGCACGCCTTCGGCGAGGGCACCTACCGGTACTTCCGCGACCCCCTGGTCCCGATCGTCCAGGGCCTGCGCGAACGCCTCTATCCCCCGCTGGCCCGCCTGGCCAACCGATGGGCGGCCCGGCTGGGCGAGCGCGCCTGGCCCGAGGACCTGGACGGCCTCCTGGCCGAGTGCGCCGAGGCCGGCCAGCACCGCCCGACCCCGCTCCTGCTGAGGTACGGCCCCGGCGGCCACAACTGCCTCCACCAGGACGTGTACGGCGAGGTGACCTTCCCGATCCAGGTCGCCGTCATGCTCAGCACCCCCGACGCCGACTTCACCGGCGGCGAGAGCGTCTTCGTCGAGCAGCGGCCCCGGGCCCAGTCCCGCCCCATCGTCGCCCGCCCCACGCTGGGCCAGGGCGTCGTCTTCCCCGTGCGCCACCGCCCGGTCCCCTCGGCCCGGGGCTACAAGCGCGTGGCGATGCGCCACGGCGTGAGCACCGTGACCGGCGGCGAGCGCCACGTCCTCGGCGTCATCTTCCACAACGCGACGTAGGCCCCCGCGCAGCGGAACGCCCCGCAGCCCGCACAGCGGAACGCCCCGCCGCGCGGGCGGGGCGCTTCCGGAGTACGGCGCGGCCGGGGCGGCCTCACGCCGTACGGGTCACACGTCGTAGTAGAGCTCGAACTCGTGGGGGTGGGGGCGGAGGCGGATGGGGTCCACCTCGTTCTCACGCTTGTAGGAGATCCAGGTCTCGATGAGGTCGGGGGTGAAGACGCCGCCTTCGAGGAGGTACTCGTGGTCCGCCTCCAGGGCGTCCAGGACCTTCTCCAGCGAGCCGGGGACCTGCGGGACCTGGCGGGCCTCCTCGGGCGGGAGCTCGTAGAGGTCCTTGTCCACGGGCTCCGGCGGCTCGATCTTGTTCTTGATGCCGTCCAGGCCGGCCATGAGCATCGCCGAGAACGCCAGGTAGGGGTTGCAGGACGGGTCGGGCACCCGGAACTCGATGCGCTTGGCCTTGGGGTTCGACCCGGTGATCGGGATGCGGACGCAGGCCGAGCGGTTGCGCTGCGAGTAGACCAGGTTGACCGGCGCCTCGAAGCCGGGGACGAGGCGGTGGTAGGAGTTGACCGTCGGGTTCGTGAACGCCAGCAGCGACGACGCGTGCTTGAGCAGGCCGCCGATGTAGTGGCGGGCGGTGTCGGAGAGCCCGGCGTAACCGACCTCGTCGAAGAACAGCGGCTCGCCGTCCTTCCACAGCGACTGGTGGCAGTGCATGCCCGAGCCGTTGTCGCCGAAGAGCGGCTTCGGCATGAAGGTCACGGTCTTGCCGTACTCATAGGCGACGCTCTTGATGATGTACTTGTAGAGCATCAGGTTGTCGGCCGTCTTCAGCAGCGTGCCGAACCGGAAGTCGATCTCCGCCTGGCCCGCCGTGCCCACCTCGTGGTGCTGCATCTCCACGTCGATGCCGCACTCGATGAGCTGCTTGACCATCTCCGAGCGCAGGTCGGTGTAGTGGTCCACCGGCGGCACGGGGAAGTACCCGCCCTTGTAGCGGGGCTTGTTCCCGAGGTTGCCGCCCTCCTCCTCCCGCCCGGAGTTCCACGCGCCCTCGACCGAGTCGAGGTAGTAGTAGCCGGCGTTCGCCTTCGTCTCGAAGCGCACGTCGTCGAAGATGTAGAACTCGGCCTCGGGCCCGAAGTAGACGGTGTCCGCCACCCCGGTGCCGCGCAGGTAGTCCTCGGCCTTCTTCGCCACGTTACGCGGGTCCCGGCTGTAGGCCTCACCCGTCAGCGGGTCGTGCACGAAGAAGTTGATGTTGAGCGTCTTGTGCTGGCGGAACGGGTCCACCACGGCGGTCGAGGGGTCGGGCAGCAGCAGCATGTCCGACTCGTGGATCGCCTGGAAGCCGCGGATCGAGGACCCGTCGAACATCAGGCCCTCGGTGAAGACGCTCTCGCCGAAGTTCTGCGCCGGGAACGTGAAGTGGTGCGAGGTCCCCGGCAGGTCGACGAACCTGACATCGACGAACTCCACGTCTTCTTCCCTGATGAACTTCAGAACGTCGTCGGCGTTCTTGAACATCCAACCTCCCAGGGGCACGGACTTCAGTCATGAACCTAGGCGCCGGCCGTTTCCGCCCCATGTCTCGTGTGTTTCGCGCGTGTAAAGCGGGTCAGTGCTGTGGTACGGCGACCGCCCACCCCCTCGGATACCGTGTCAGGGTGAGCAAGAAACCCCGTGTGACGCAGACCTGGCTGGCGGGCGAACCGTCTGAGAGCGATGGATACCCAGGTCAAGCGCTCGGTATGCCGGAAACCGGCCCCGGTTCGATCGCGCGTCCGGCCCGCCGCCTCGGCGCGCTCCTGGTCGACTGGCTGGCGTGCACGGCGATCGCGGTCGGCCTGTTCCAGTCCACGTCCGTGCTGACCCTGGGCATCTTCGCGCTGGAGAACCTCGTCCTCCTGACCACCCTCGGCACCACCCTCGGGCACCGCCTGTTCGGCCTGCGCGTGACCGGTCTCGGCGGCGGCCCGGTGACCCCGCTGGCCGCCCTGATCCGCACTGCCCTGCTGTGCCTGTTCATCCCCGCGGTGGTGAGCGACGACGACTTCCGCGGCCTCCACGACCGCCTCGCCGGCACCGTCATCGTGCGCGCCTGACCTCCGCCGCGCTACGCCTTCCGCGGGCTCAGGCCGTACGGCAGGGCGTGTGACGTGGGGGTTCACGGAGGTCCGGGACGTGCGCCGGAAACGGGTGGGACGAATTCCGGCCGGGGTGCAACCGTTCCGGTCCCGGCGGGGTTGAAGTGACCGTGAGGGATACGGACGAACAGGACGCGCCGCTGCTCAAGGCGCTCCGGGAGGACCTCGACCAGGGGTTCGTGATGTTGTTCGAGGCCTACCGGGGCCTGGTGTTCTCGACGGCGCTGCGGCTGTCGGGACGGTGGGCGGACGCCGAGGATCTGACCGCCGAGGCGTTCCTGCGGGCGTTCCGGGCGCTGAGCGGATACGACGCCGATCGCATCGGGTCGCTGCGGCCCCGGGCCTGGGTGATGACGATCCTCATGAACCTGTGGCGCAACCAGCACCGGGACGGTCAGCGCCGGCCGCTCCTCGACCTGACCGGAGAGGACGTGGAGGAGGTCGACCCCGGCGAGAGCGTCGAGGCGGCCGCCGAGCGGCGCGAGACCGGCGACGAGCTCGCCGCGATGCTGCGCCGGCTGCCGGACGACCAGCGCGCCTGTGTCGTCCTGCGGCACGTCTCGGGGTTCGCCGTATCGGAGATCGCCGACGTCCTCGGCCTTCCCCAGGGCACCGTCAAGTCTCACGTCTCGCGCGGGCTCAAGCGGCTCCGCGCGCTCACCGAAGGGGGTGCACGATGAACTCTCCAGAGGACCGCCTGCTGGACCGGCTCGCGGACCTGACCACCGACGCGCCCGCGGGCCTGCTGGACCGGATCGCCGCGCGGTGGGTCCGCGTGGACGGCCCGCTCGGCGAGATGTCGGTCGCCTTCACCGACCACGGCATCGCGTACGTCCGCACGGACCCGGGGGACTTCACCGCCTCGTTCCGCGCGCGCTTCGGCCGCCCGCTGCTCCCCGCCGACCGGCCGCCCGCCGGGCTGCTGCCCGCGCTCCGCACCGGGCGCACGTCGGGACTGCGCTTCGACCTGCGCGGGCTGACCGACTTCCAGCGCGACGTGCTGCTGGCCGCGCGCACGATCCCGCGCGGCGAGGTCCGGCCGTACTCCTGGATCGCCCACCGGATCGGGCGGCCCAAGGCGGTGCGCGCGGTCGGCACGGCCCTGGGGAACAACCCGGTGCCGCTGCTGATCCCGTGCCATCGCGTCACCCGCTCCGACGGCCAGACCGGCGACTACGTGTTCGGCCGCGAGGCCAAGGAGACCCTGCTGCGCACCGAGTCGGTGAACGTGGACGAGATGCGGACGCTGGCCGCCCGGGGCGTCTTCTACGTCGCGAGCGACACGACCGGGGTGGTGTGCTTCCCCACCTGCCACAACGCGCGCCGCATCACCCCGCGGCACCGGCACGGCTTCCGCACCCTGGCCCAGGCCGCCGCCGCCGGCTTCCGCCCCTGCCGGTCCTGCCACCCCGACCTGGCCGCGTGACCGGCCGCCCCGGCACCGGTCCCGCCCCGGCGGGCCCTGACCTCGCCACGGGGCCCGGGGCCCTCTCCGCGCCGGGCCGGGACCACGCGGCGGAGGGTGCGGACCTCGCGGAGGGTGCGGACCTCGGTGCGGAAGGTGCGGACCTGGGAGCGGAGGTGACGGGCCTCGCGGCGGAGGTGGCGGGCCTCGCGGCGGAGGTGGCGGGCCTCGCGGCGGAGGTGGCGGGCCTCGCGGCGGAGGTGGCGGGCCTCGTACGGCTGGCGCGGGCGCGGGGAGCGAGCCTGGTCAACATCGGCCACGGCCGCTCCCCCGGCGCGATCGCCGCCGCCCGGGCGTTCGCCGAGTCATGGCAGGCGTACGGCGGGGCGGTCGGCGCGGTGGTGTCGTGGCCCGCGACGGCGGCCTCCTGGCTGCGGCAGGCCCGGCGCCTCACCACGCCGGTCCCCGACCTGTGGGTGATCGCGGACGACGCGCCGGGCTGGAGCGCGATCGCCCCCCGCCTGCTGGAGACCGGCCTGTGGGACCCGGGACGCACGATCGCCTTCTCCGCCCTGGCGCACCCGGGCCTGCCCACCCTGGCCGGGGACGCCGCGACCGAAGGTCTCATGGTCACCCGCCCCGACGGCACCCCCGCGGTGTACCGGGACGACCGGCTCCTCCCCCTTCCCCTCCCCTGACCCTGGCCATGCCGTACGGCCGGCGCGCGCCCGCCGTACGGCAGGCTCCGGGAGGCCCTGGCGCGTCTCCTTCTTGACGCTGGGACCGGCTTCTCTCCCGGCATATCCCGATTCGGCGGGAGTCCGCGCTGACATCGGCGGAGCGGACTGGGATCATTGACGCCGTGACTGATCTGGCTGGTGTGACAGTTCTCACGGTGCCGCAGTGGCAGGGGGCCGCCACGGCGCGGCGGCACCTGCTCCCGCTGGGCGCCGACCGGCTCGCCGAGGCCCTGCCGGGGGCGCGGGTCGTGCGGGTGCCGGTGCCGGACGGGCCGGGCGCCCAGGACGGCGACGTGCTCGGGCTGGACGTGCTGGCCGAGGTCGCCGCCGCGGCCCGCGCCGCGCTGGCCTCGGCGGGTGACGGCGTCGTCGTCACGGCCGGGGGCGACTGCGGGGTGGAGCTGGAACCGGTGGCGGCGGCGCGGGCGCGCCACGGCGACGCCCTGGCGGTGGTCTGGTTCGACGCGCACGGCGATCTGAACACGCCGGAGTCCTCGGGGTCGCACTCCTTCCACGGGATGGTCCTGCGCACGCTGCTGGGTGAGGGCCCGCCCGCCCTGCTGCCCGGGCAGCCGCTCCACCCCGGTCAGGTCGTGCTGGCGGGCGTCCGCGCGCTGGACCCCGGGGAGCGGTCCTACCTCGCCCGGACCGGGCTCCGCCACGTCGGCGTCCCCGACCTGCTCGCCTCTCCCGACCGGCTCGTCGAGGCCGTCGCCGCCACCGGGGCGACGTCCGTCTACGTCCACATCGACCTGGACGTCCTCGACCCCGGAACCTTCGGCTCCCTCAACTATCCCGAGCCCGGCGGCCTGACCCCCGCCGCCCTCCGCGCCGCCGTGCGCGCCCTGACCGACCGCTTCCCCCTCGCCGGCCTCGGCGTCACGGAGTACACCCCGGAGCACCCCGATGACCAGGCCCTTCTCGCGGACCTCCTGCCCGCCCTCCTCACCCGCTGAGAGCCCGGCCCCACGCCGTCTTCCCGGTCGCGACGCCGCGCCCCCGGGAAGACGGGACGCGGCGAGCCGGACGCCGGAAGACGGCACGTGACCGGCCGGACGCCGGAAGACGGCACGTGACCGGGCGGACGCCGGGGAGACGGCGCGGGGCGGGGCGGGCGCCGTGAAGAGCGGCGCGCTGAGCGTGCCGGACCGGCTCGCCCGGATCCGTGCCCTGCTGTCCGGGCTGAGCGGGCCGCACGGGAACGGGGAACTGCGCGCCTGGGCGAATCCCGGCACCGCCGAGGGCGTGCCGCTTGAGGTGTTCCGGCTGGTCCGCGGCCTCGACGCCGGCGGGGGCCTCGACGAGCCCTTCGAGCCGCCGGAGTCCCCGGACGACCTGGCCGGCCGCCTCACCGAGATCGACGAGGCCGGCGCCCTGCGCAGGCTGGTGCGCATCGCGTCGGTCACGCTGGCCTACCGGACTCCGGGCCGCTATGACGAGGCGAAGGCGGGCGAGGTCTTCCGCGCGCTGGCCCGCCTGCTGGGGTACGGCGCCCGCTGGTGGACCAACACCGACCTGTGCGGCTGGGATCCGGTGACGCGGCATGTCATGGACGCCGTGGTCGTCGGCGCCGGCGGCGGGGTCGTCGTCACGGTGCTGGCGTTCGACGAGGACTGACGGGCCTGACGCGGACTGATGGCCTGACCGGCCTCCCGCCGGCCGGCCCAGACCGGGCTCACAGCGTGAAGGTGCCGGTGAAGGCGGCCAGGTGGGACGCGGCCCGGGGCCAGTCCTCGTGGGGGGCGGTGAAGAGGAGGACGGCGGCGCGGCGGTCGATGACCAGGAGGCGGGAGTAGACGTGCGCCTTCTTGCCGGTGCCCGACTGGGAGATGACCGCCTCCCATTCGGCGCCGGGGATCTCGCCGCCGATCTCGCGGAACCTCAGCGTCTCGATGGCGCCCTTCCGCTCGAACCCCTCGCGGGTGCTGCCCAGGATCTGGCGCGGGTCGGCGGATTCGAGCAGGCCGAGGGGCTGGGCGATCACCTGGACGGTCCAGAGGCGCTGGTCGGAGCCCTCGGGGCCGCGCCACTCCACGGACGTCTCCTGGTTCGTGGAGGCGTCCTTCTTCCGCCACCCGGCCGGGACCGCCAGGGAGAAGCGGCCGGGCTTCTCGAAGCGGGTGAACCCCGGGGGTACGGCCCCGGGCGGGGCCGGGCCCGAGTCGGACGCGCCGGACGGGCGGGCGGCGGCCGAACTCGGGGCGGAGGTCCCCTGGCCGGAGGTGCCCGGGGCGGGGGTCCCCTGGGCGGGGCTGTGGCCGCCGGCGGCGGTGGGGCCCGGGGACGGGCTCCGGGCGGCGCCGGGCCACGGGATCACGCCCCGGGCCAAGAGGACGGCGGCGGAGGCGGCCACGGCGACGGCGAGCGCCCCGGCGGCGATCACGAGGCCGCGGCGCGACCGGGCGCGGCGGGCCGGGGCGGGCGGCTCGCCGTACGCCACCTGGGCGAGGAGGCGGGTCACCGCGTCGGCGGGCAGGCGCTCGGCGGGGTTCTTGCGCAGGAGGCCGTCGATGACCGGCCACAGGAGGGCGGCGCGCAGCGGCGGGCGCGGCGGCTGGGAGAGGATCGCGCCGACCGTGGCGGTCGGGTTCGCGCGGTGGAACGGGCCGACGCCCTCGACCGCCTTGTAGAGCGTCACCCCGAGCGCCCACAGGTCCGAGGCCGGGGACTCGCGCCCGCCGGAGAACTGCTCGGGCGCCATGTACTCCAGGGACCCGACCGCCGACCCGGGCCCGGTCAGCGTGGAGTCGTACTCCGCCAGCGCGATGCCGAAGTCCGTCAGGACGACGCGTTCCCGCCCCTCCGCCCCGTGATCCGGGCCGGCTCCCCCGGCCATCCCGGTCATCCCGGCGGCGGCGGTGCTCGCGTGAGCGGTGTGAGGGGAGCCGGTGGGGGACTCGCGGAGACCCGTCGCCGGGCCGTACGCCTGGGGCCCCGCCGGCCGGGTGCCGGGCGGCCGATGGCCCGGGTGGAGCCCGGCGGCCCTGGCCCGGCGCGGGTCGGACAGCAGGACGTTGGCCGGTTTGACGTCCCGGTGCAGGACGCCCGCGGCGTGGGCCGCCCGCAGCGCCTCCAGCACCTGGAGCAGGATCGCGGCGGCGCGGCGCTCCGGCAGCGGCCCGCGCTCGGCGATGAGGCCGTCGAGCGAGGGGCCCTCGATCAGCTCCATCACGATCCACGGCCGCCCGTCCTCCTCGACCACGTCGTGGACGGTGACGATCCCCGGATGGTTGAGCCCGGCGGCGGCCCGCGCCTCGCGCAGCGTGCGCCGCAGGCGTTCCTCGCGCTCCTCGCCGCCCTGCCCCTCCGCGAGCAGGACCTCCTTGACCGCGACGTCCCGGCGCAGCATCTCGTCGCGGGCGCGCCACACGACGCCCATCCCGCCGCGTCCGAGCCGCCCCACCAGCCGGTAACGCCCCGCGAGCAGCGGCCCCTCAGGCCCAGGCATAGGGGGGAACATACCGATCGGTCCAGGCTCGCGCCATCCCGGCCCATCCGCCGCACGGCCGACTGTGATCTGTGCCACATTCCCTTGAACCTCACATCGATGTGAATTCCTACCGTTTCAGTCATGACGAACACGACGCTGAACAAGAAGAACGACGTCTTCGCGGTGGGCGGGGACCTGACCGTGAGCAGGATCGGCTACGGCGCGATGCGGCTGTCCGGCGGGCCGGGTGCCGACACCCTGCCGCCGGCCCAGGCGCCGATCTGGACCGCGCCGGACGACGAGGCGGGCGCGATCGCGCTGCTGCGGCGGGCCGCGGACCTGGGGATCCAGCTCTTCGACACCGCCGACGCCTACGCGCTCGGCGAGAACGAGGAGCTGATCGCCAAGGCCCTCCACCCGTATGACGGCCTGCTGATCGCGGCCAAGGTCGGCGTCGCCCGGCCCGCGCCGGACGAGTGGGTGCCGCTGGGCCGGCCGGAGTATCTCCGCCAGCAGGCCGAGCTGGCCCTGCGGCGGCTGCGCGTGGAGCGGCTGGACCTGCTCCAGTTGCACCGCATCGACCCCACGGTGCCGCTGGCCGACCAGCTCGGCGCGCTGAAGCGGCTGCGCGACGAGGGCAAGGTGCGCCACATCGGCCTGTCCGAGGTCACGGTGGACGAACTGCGCGAGGCCCAGGAGATCGTGCCGATCGCGAGCGTGCAGAACGTCTACAACCTCGCCGACCGCCACCACGACGACGTGGTCGACTACGCGGCGGAGCACGGCATCGCCTTCCTGCCGTACTTCCCGATCGCCATGGGCGCGCACTCCGCCACGGAGGGCCCCATCGCCGAGGTGGCCCGCGAACTGGGCGCGACGGCCTCCCAGACCGCCCTGGCCTGGCTCCTCCACCGCTCCCCCACGATCATCCCCATCCCCGGCACCCGCTCCGTCTCGCACCTGGAGGAGAACGCGGCGGCCCTGTCGCTCTCCCTGACGAGCGAGCAGTTCGCCCGCCTCGACACCCTCACCGCCTCCTGAGCGGGAACCGGGCGCCCACGCCCTCCCCCGGCCCGCGTCGGCGATGGGAACCGGGGGCGGGGCGTGGAGCGCCGAGGGCCCGGCTAGGGGCCCATGGCCTGGGCGGCGTCCACGTGCCAGGTCCTGACGGGCCCCCGGCGCTCGGGCGGCGGCCCCACGGCCAGCCGCGGCCGGGACCCGGCGACGGGCGTGGCGTGGCGGAGGGAGACGGCGACGCGGCGCGCGGGGTGGGCCGGAAGGGGCTCGGCCAGGGCGGCCGCCACGTCGGACGCCGTGATCTCCAGCCGCCCGGGCAGGACGCGCGACACGCGGGCGGGCTCGGCGGCCAGGTCGGCCCACTGCCGGTGGACCAGGGCGCGGGCCAGGCCGAGCAGGAGGCGCGCCCAGGCGCGGCACAGGTCGGGGCGGACGTCGCGGACCTCCAGATCGGGCAGCCCGAAGACGTGCATGCCTGCCGTGTGGAGGCGGGTCCCGCCGTCGTCGTCCTGGAAACCGAGGACCCGCGCCCAGTCGCCGACGGCGAACCGCTCGGGCCGGGTCGGCGGGCGCGGCCGCCAGCCCGCCGGGATGAGGCGGGGCGTGTGCGGGTCGAGGCGCAGCCCGCCGGTGCGCTCGGCCAGCAGGGACACCGCCTGCCACAGGGCCCACAGGTGCAGGGGCGGCCAGCCCGGCGGCGCGGCGCAGGTGACGGCGTAGTGGACGCGGGCCCGCGCGATGCGGTCGAGCTCCAGGTGGTCGGCCCGGCGGTGGCAGGCGGGGCAGGCGAGCGTCTCCAGTGCCCCGGTGATCTCGGGGTCGTCCGCCGCGGCCCGGTCGATCCGCACCTCCACCTCCCCGGGCCACGGCGGGGGCTCCCAGCGGTCCCGGATCAGCTCGAACGGGTCGTCGGAGACGATCCGCGGCGCCGCGACGACCAGGCCGGCCGCCGCCGGCCGTACCACGGGAAGAACGATCATGGGGGCCTCCGGGCGAGGGGTGACGAACGGGGACTCGCCCACGCTGTCACCCGCCCGCCCCCTCCCACGTGCCCGAACCCGGTTCTGTGGACGGCCCGGACGCCTGTGGAAAACTCCCTCAGCCGGCGGCGCTCTCCCCCGGGCCGGGATCCCGCGCCTCCCGCCCGGCCTGTCCCAGCGCGTCGAGATAGGCCATGACCGCAGGGCGCCGGTCCCCCGCGCGCCAGGCCACGGCCAGTTCCGCGGGCGGCAGCCCGGAGACGGGCCGGCAGACGATCCCCGGGCGCGAGTAGAGGGCCGCGTTCCCCTCGGCCAGCAGCGCCACCCCGAGCCCGCCGAGCACGGCCTCGAACACCTCGTCCGCCGTCGCCGCCTCCACCCCGACGCGCACGTCCCCGCCGCCCAGCCAGAAGTCCCGCAGCGGCCCGGCCGCCCGGGGCAGGGCGACGAACGGCTCGCCCAGCAGCTCGGCGTACCCGACCTCGTCCCGCGCGCACAGCGGGTGGTCCTCGGGCAGCGCCACGACCACGCGCTCCACCGCGAGCACGCGCGTGGCCGTGCCAGCGGGCGCGGGCAGCCAGACGAAGGCCACGTCCGCTCCGCCGTCGGCCAGCCCGCAGCTCGGGTCCTCCCACCCGACGAGGCGCAGCGAGATCCTCCACCCCGGCATGCGGCGCCGGAACCCGCGCAGCGCCGCCGCCTGCAGGTCCCGCCCGACCGCCGTCTGCATGCCGATCACCAGCGTGCCCGCCGGGAGCGCCGCACGCGCCGCCGCGACCCCCTGGTCCCACCGTTCCAGCAGGTCACGGGCCGAGGCCAGCAGCGCCGCACCGGCGGCGGTCAGCTCCACCCCGGACGGCGCGCGGTCGAACAGCGCGAACCCCAGGTGCCGCTCCAGGGCCCGGATCTGCTTGGACAGGGCGGGCTGGGACACGAACAGCCGCTCGGCGGCCCGGGTGAAGCTCAGCTCCGCCGCGACCTCGGCGAAGTACCGCAGGTCCCGCAGGTGCACGTCCATAACCGACGGTTATAGCGACAGGTCTTGGACGGCGGAACCCCCGGGACCCAGTATCTCGGCCATGAGGAGTCTCGGCGGTCTGAACGTCCCGCCCATCGGCTTCGGCGCGATGGTGCTCTCCCCCGGCATGTACGGCGAGATCGACGAGGACCGGGCGCTGACCGCGCTGCGGCACGCGATCGACGAGGGCGCGGCCTTCGTGGACACGAGCGACGCGTACGGCGACGGCGCCCACAACGAGCGGCTGGTCGGCGCGGCGGTCAAGGGCCGCGACGTCGTGGTGGCCACCAAGTTCGGGCTGGCGGTGCCGGAAGGCGAGAGCGCCCGCGAGATCCCCGTGGGCTTCGAGTTCGGGAAGCTCGCGGTCAACGCCGAACCCCGGCTGGTACGGCGGTACGCCGAGCGCAGCCTGCGCAACCTGGGCGTGGACGCGATCGACCTGTACTACCCGCACTTCCCCGACCCGGCCGTGCCCATCGAGGACACGGTGGGCGCGATGGCCGACCTGGTCGCCGACGGGCTGGTCCGCCACATCGGCCTGTCCAACGCGACCGCGGAGCAGCTCCGGCGCGCGCACGCCGTGCACCCGGTCGCCGCCGTGCAGACCGAGTGGTCCATGTGGCGGCCGATCGACCCCGACCTGCTGGCCGCGGCGGACGAGGCCGGCGCGGGCGTGGTCGCCTGGAGCCCGCTGGGCGCCGGGTTCCTGACCGGGACCGTGACCGAGCTGCGCGACGGCGACTTCCGCCACAACGCGCCCCGCTTCGCGGCGGGCAACCTGACCGCCAACAACGACCGGTACGCCCCGATCCGCCGCCTGGCCGGCCGGCTCGGCGTCACCCCGGCCCAGCTCGCCCTGGCCTGGCTGCTCCACCAGCACGACCGCGTCGTCCCCATCCCGGGCAGCCGCACGCCCGCCCACATCACGGAGAACGTCGAGGCCGGGGCGCTCGACCTCCACCCCGACACCCTCGCGCTGCTCGACAAGGCCCTGGCCGGTTTCCGGCCCGCCGGTGGGACCCTGCTGTGACCCGTCGCACCCCGCCGCGCCCGGCCGGCCTCCTCGCGCTCGCCCTCGCCGCGGCCGTCTGGCCCCTCACCGCCTGCGGCGGCTCGGGGCCGGTCCAGCCCGGCCCGCGGGCGGGCGTCCAGTCCCCGTCAGCCCAGTCCCCGTCAAACCAGCCCCCGTCAAACCAGCCCCGATCGGCCCCGTCCCACTCAGCGCCATCCCACTCAGCGCCATCCCGGCCGGCCCCGTCCCGGCCGGCCCCGTCCCCGGAGGCGACCGGCGCGTCCGCCCCCGCTGAGGGCGGCGGGGCCCGGCGCGAGGCCCTGGCGTACGTGGACGCCGTCAACAAGGGCGACCTGGACGCGCTGGTGGGCGCGTTCGCCGAGGACGCCGAGATCCTGGACGTCTCGCGCACGATCAGCGGCGCGGACGCGATCCGCCGCTGGGCCTCGGCGGAGGTGATCGGCGGGACGCTCCGCGTGCTCTCCGTCGTGGAGAACCGCCCCGACGGCCAGAAGCTGCTGGTCCACTGGGCTCCCGCGGGCTCCTCCGGCTGGCGCGCCCACTACGACTTCACCTACGCCGGAGGCCGCGTCGCGCGCGCCGACCTCCAGTACGCCTGATCCGGCCCCGCCGGGCCCGCACGCGCGGCGGGCCCGTGACCGTCCCCCGGGCGGCGAGGACCGCCGCCCGGGGGACGCGCTCAGGCGGTGAGGTCGGCCCAGACCGTGCGGCCGTCGGCGTCGCCGTACCAGTCCCACCGGGTGGCGTACGCCTCGACGGTGAGCAGGCCCCGGCCGGATTCGGCCAGGTCGTCGGGGTACGGCTCGCGCAGGGCGGGGGCCTTGGGGCCGCCCTCGTCCACGACGGCGATGCGGACCCCGGCGCGATGGCGGGTCACCTGGAGGACGAGGAGCCCGCCGGGTTCGCCGCTGCGGGTGTGCCGGATCGCGTTGGCGACGAGCTCGCTGACCACCGCGGTGGCCGCGCTCGCGACGCGGGTCCCGGCCAGCAGCACCGCGACGAAGCGCCGGGCCTCGGCCACCTGCTCCAGTCGCCCGCGGAAGGCGCGCCCGCAGATCGCCGCGGGGGGCGCGCCGGGTGCACCGCGGGCGCGGGTCGATTCTCGGGCGTCGGTCGTGCTCACTCTCATGCGTGCCCACCTCCCGGCGGCTGCCTGCCCCCCGGGTGGGCCGTGACCGCCAATCCATAAGAGGGACGCCCCACTCCCCGCTCCGGACACCTCACCTCAGGGCTACATATCCCGAACCCCGCGCGTCCCGCGCGTCTCTCGGCCCGTCCCCGCCGCCAGGACCTGCGGGTACGGCGGGCGCCCCGGAAACGCCCGGCCGGGGGTATCGCCGCCCGATCGGGAGTGAGAACGCCCGGCGCCGGGAATCACCGCGGCGCCGGGCGGCTTGTTCCGGGAGTACGGAACGATCAAGGAGGGGTGCGTGGACGACTGGGACGACGAGGACGTGTGGGACAGTCCCGACAGGTCCGTCGCCGAGCACGTGCGGCGGTACATCACCACCGACGGCGGCGACGGCTACCTGGAAGGGGGCATGACCAACCTCGTGCTGACCGTCCGGGGCCGCACGAGCGGCAGGCTGCTGCGCACGGGCCTGTTCTTCGGGGAGGACGCCGGGCGCTACATCCTGGTCGCCTCCGGCTCGGCGATCACCAGCACACACCCCTCGTGGTACCTCAACGTGATGGAGAACCCCGAGGTCCGCGTGCAGATCCTCGGCGAGCGCTTCAGCGCCCGCGCGCGCACGGCCGAGGGCCCTGAACGCGCCCGGCTGTGGCGCAAGATGGTCGAGCTCGCCCCCGTCTACCGCACCTACGAGGCCCGCAGCCGCCGCGAGATCCCGGTCGTCGTCCTCGAACGCCTCTGACGCGCCTCCCGGTCGCCGCTCGGCCGGCGTCGCCGCGGAGCGCCCGGCCGGCCCCGAGCGCCAGGCCGCCCGCCGTACGGCCCCCGCGAGCCGTACGGCGGGCGGGGGCGGAACGGGAAGGGGTCGGCCGCCGGGAACGGGCACCGGCCGGGGAGAGATCAGAGGTCGGGGAGGGGGTCGGGGGGCAGGTGGTCGGCCGGGGAGATCTCGGCGTCGGCGGCGCGGACGACCGGGACGTATTCCTCGTCCACCTCCAGGGTGAGGTCCCCGATGTGGATGGCGGGCCCCAGGGAGCCCATCTCGACGGGCCCGAGCTGGATCGCGCGCGGATAGGCGGCCCAGATGGAGTCGGGTTTGTCACGGGTCAGCCATTTGCAGGCGATCACGACGACGCGTGTTTCCGTGACCGCCACGAGCGTGTGGAACATGCCGCCGCCGTGGCTCACCATGGCCGTGGCCGGGAACAGGTAGTGCAGTTCTTCGCCGGGCGGGAGAAAGGGGCGGACCCGCTCTCGGACCTTGGCCTTAAGTGGCATCTTGACCCGCCTAGTTCAATCTCTAATCATTGCCGGATGAAGCGAAATACGGGGTTTGTCAGGCTCTCCGTCTCCTCCATCACGGTAGTCGCCCTTCTGGGGGCCTGCACCCCGGGGGAGAAGTCCGGGAGCGGGGGCCAGGGCGGCGGGCAGAAGGCGAGCAAGGCGGGGCAGGCGGCCCTGTCGCCGGAGGCCTACCGGGAGGCGCTGACGGCGGCCGGGGAGCCGGTCGGGAGCGCGATGGGCGAGGTGGCCCGGGCCAGGTCGGTCAAGAACGTGGCCAGGCGCCTCGGCGAGGCCCACAAGGCGGCGGGGCAGGCGCTGGACCGGCTGCGGGGGGTGACGCCGCCGCAGGAGTTCAAGGCCGAGCACGACGGCCTGGTAGACGAGCTCCAGCGGTACCACACGGAGATCGCCTCGGTGCGCGAGGCCGCCGACGGCAGGGAGGTGTGCGCCCCCTCCTCCGCGCTGGGCCGCCTGGGCGGCACCGAGGCCGCGGCGGGCCTGCGGAAGGCGGCCGCGGCCCTGGGCGCCAAGGCGGGACGGGAGCTCCCGCTGCGCGTCCCGGCCGCGGCCAAGGAGAAGAACCGGCGGCTGGCGCACGGCCAGGCGCTGCGCAGGCCGGGGAACCGCGGGCTCGGCGAGCTCACCGTGGACAACGGCAACGCCAAGGACGCCGTCGTCACGCTGACGCGCGGCAAGAAAACGGCGTTCACGTTCTACGTGCACAAGAAGCGGAAATTCAAGCTGACCGGGATTCCGGACGGGAATTACCGCCTCTTCTTCACCTCTGGTGGCGACTGGGATCCCAAGTACCGCGGATTCACCCGCGACTGCTCTTTCGAGAAGTTCGACGAGCCCTTCCCCTTCAAGACGACCGCGACGGCGTACGACACCTGGAGCATCACGCTCCACGCGGTTTCCGACGGCAAGGCCGAGACCAGCGAGGCCGAACCGGACGACTTCCCCTCCTGACCCGGCCGCCCGCGCCGCACGCGCGCCGGCCACCCCCGGCCGTGCGCCGCGCCCCTCACCCGGGCGTTCCGTACGGCCCGCGCGAAGGCCCCGCCGTACGGCCGGCGCATGGGCACGCCGTACGGCCAGGTTCAAGCGGTGGCGGTGGCGGTGGCGGTGGCGGTGGCGGCGGCGGGGAGCGGGACGCGGGCGGGGACGGCGGGGTCGTCGCGGGCGACCAGCGTGGCGTAGTGGCCGTCGCGGGCCAGGAGCTCCTCGTGCGTGCCGCGCTCGACGACCCGGCCGCGGTCCAGCACGACGATCTGGTCGGCGTCGCGGATCGTGGACAGCCGGTGGGCCACGATGATCGTGGTGCGTCCCGCCGACAGCCGGTCGAGGGCCCGCTGCACCAGCTTCTCGGTGCGGGTGTCCAGGGCGCTCGTCGCCTCGTCCAGGATCAGCACCGGCGGGTCCCGCAGCAGCGTGCGCGCGATCGCGATGCGCTGCTTCTCTCCTCCGGAGAACCGGTGCCCGCGCTCCCCGACGACCGTGTCGTACCCGTCGGGCAGGGAGGCGATGTGGTCGTGGATGCGCGCCGCCTTCGCCGCCTCCACCAGTTCCTCGTCGGTCGCGTCAGGCTTGGCGAAGCGCAGGTTCTCGGCGACGGAGGCGTGGAAGAGGTACGTCTCCTGCGCCACGACGCCGACCGTCTCGGCCAGGCTGTCGAACGTCAGGTCGCGCACGTCCACGCCGTCGATGGTGACGCGGCCCTCGGTCACGTCGTACAACCGCGACGGCAGGTAGCTCAGCGAGGTCTTCCCGGCCCCGGTCGCGCCCACGACCGCGAGCTTCGTGCCCGCGGGGACGGTCAGGTCCACACCGGTCAGCGTGCGGGCGTCGTCGCCGTACGCGAAGGAGACGTTCTCGAACCGCACCTCGCCGCGCACTCCGGACAGCGCGACCGCGCCGGGGCGCTCGCGGATGTCCACGGGCAGGTCGAGGTACTCGAAGATGCGGGCGAACAGCGCCAGCGAGCTCTGCACCTGCACGCCGACCCGCAGCAGCGAGACCGTGGGCCGGAACATGCCCTGCTGGAGCGCGGTGAACGCGACCAGCGTGCCGATGGAGACCAGCGGCGTCCCGGCGGCGACGGTGAACCCGGCGGCCCAGTAGATCAGCGCGGGCAGCGCGGCCATGATGATCTGGATCGTGGACTGACGCCAGCGGCCGGCCATCTCCGAGCGGACCTCCAGCTCCGCGAGCTGGTCCGAGCCGCGCGCGAAGCGCTCGGTGAGGGCGTCGGAACGGCCCATCGTGCGGCCGAGCAGGATGCCGCTCACCGAGAGGGACTCCTGGACCATCGCCGACAGGGCGGCCATCTTGCGCTGGCGCTCGGTGGTGATGCGGCGCCGCTCCGCGCCGACCTTCCGGCTGATCCAGGCGAACACCGGCAGCAGGAGCAGCGAGACCAGCGTGAGCCGCCAGTCCAGCAGCAGCATCGCGACGAGCGAGGCGATCACCATCGTGCTGTTGGAGACGATGGCGGTGACGGTGGAGGTGATGACGGCCTGCATGCCGCCGATGTCGCCGGCGATGCGCGACTGCACCTCGCCGGTCCTGGTGCGGGTGAAGAACGCCAGGGACATGCGCTGCAGGTGGGCGTACACCGACGTGCGCAGGTCGTGCATGACGCGCTGGCCGACGGTCGAGGCGATCATCGTCTGCCAGACGTCGAGCACGCTCGTGGTGACCGCGACGACGATCATGCCGAGGGCCAGCGCGCCGAGCAGCCCGACGCGGCCCTGCGGGAGCGCGACGTCGATCACCTCGCGCAGCAGGAACGGCGAGGCCAGCGAGATCAGCGTGGACCCGATGATCAGCAGCCCGACCAGGGCCAGGCGCGCGCGGTAGGGCCGGAACAGCCGGATGATCCGCCGCAGTTCGGCGGGCGGGGAGTCTTCCATGGGCCTCCTTTAGATGATGCTGACTCAAACGGAGCCTAGCTCACAATTATTCCGGCAATAAACTCCTGCCATGGCGGACGAAGCTGACCTGGCCGAAGTGTTCCTCCGGCTCACCAAGCGGATGCGGCGCGCGTACGTGGCGCGCCTGGAACCCCTCGGCATCACGCCGTCCCAGGAGCGCGCCCTCCGCGTGATCGCCCACGCCGAGACCCCGCCGCGCATGGTGGACCTGGCCGACCGCCTCGGCGTCGTCCCCCGCTCGGTGACCAGCGTGGTCGACGCCCTGGAGGCCCACGGCCTGGTCCGGAGGGAGATCGACCCGGCCCACCGCCGCTCCACCCTCCTCCTGCTGACCGACCGGGGCCGCGAGATGCAGCAGAACGTCCGCGCCGCCCGCCGCCGGGCCTCCGAGGACCTCTTCGCCCCGCTCACGGAGTCCCAGCGCGCCCAGCTCCTCGACCTGCTCTCCCTCGTGGACCGCCACGCCGGCTGACCCCCGCGCCGCCCGCGGGGCTCCCGGCGACCGCGCGGCCGCTCGCGCCGTACGGCCGGCCGCGCGCCCGGCTCGTGCCGTACGGCCGGCGCGGGCGCGGCTCAGGCCGTACGGCGGGCGGGCGGCCACGGGCGTCAGCCGTAGAAGACGCGCTCGACGACGGCGCGGGCGCGGCGGGTGGCCCGGCGGTAGTCGTCGAGGAGGTCGCCCGCGGAGCCCGGGGGGTGCCCGAGGAGGCGGGCGACGCGGGACAGGTCGCGCGCGTCCGTGGGGACCAGGTCGGAGGGGCGGTTGCGGACGAGCATGACCGCGTTGCGGATGCGCGAGGCCACGCGCCACGCCTCGGCCAGGACCTTCGCGTCCTCCTCCGCGAGCAGGCCCAGCGCCACGGAGGCGCGCAGGACGGGGAGGGTGCGGGTCGTGCGCAGGGCGGGCTCGGCCCCGGCGTGGCGGAGCTGGAGCAACTGGGCGACCCACTCCACGTCGGACAGGCCGCCGCGCCCCAGCTTCGTGTGGAGGGCGGGGTCGGCGCCGCGCGGCAGGCGCTCGGCCTCCATCCGGGCCTTGAGGCGGCGGATCTCGCGCACGGCCGCGTCGTCGATGCCGCCGGGAGGGTACCGGATCGGGTCGATGAGCTCGATGAACCTCCGCCCGAGCGCCGCGTCGCCCGCCGTGAAGCAGGCGCGCAGCAGGGCCTGGCTCTCCCAGGGCGAGGACCAGCGGGCGTAGTAGGCGGCGTAGGAGGCCAGTGAGCGCACCAGCGGCCCCTGGCGGCCCTCGGGCCGCAGCCCGGCGTCCAGGGTCAGCGGCGGGTCGGGCGCGGGCCTGGCCAGCAGCCGCCGCGTCTCCTCGGCCACCGCGTGCGCCGCCCCCGCCGCGTCGCGCTCGTCCGCGCCGGCCAGCGGCTCGTGCACGAACATCACGTCGGCGTCGCTGCCGTATCCCGCCTCGCCGCCGCCCAGCCGGCCCATCGCGATCACCGCGAACCGGGTCGGCAGCGGCCCGCGGCGCTCCACCTCCACCTTGGCGATCGCGGTGTCCACCGCCGCCTGGATCGCCACCGACGTCACCGACGTGATCGCGTCGCCCGTCTCCTCGACGTCGAGCAGGCCGAGCACGTCGGCGACCGCCGTGCGGAACAGCTCCCGGCGGCGCAGGGCGCGCACGGCGGCGACCGCGTTCTCGGCGTCCTGGTTGGGCGAGGCGGTGTGCCGCTGCACGGCGGCGCGGGCCTCGGCCGCGAGGGATTCGCGCGGCCGTACGGCCAGCTCGGCGTCGTCGGCGAGCATGGCCACGGCCTCGGGGGCGCGCAGCAGCAGCTCGGCGGCGTAGCGGGAGGAGGCGAGCACGCGGGACATGCGCTCGGCGGCGGCGGCCTCGTCGCGCAGCAGCCGGAGGTACCAGGGGGTGGTGCCGAGCGCGTCGCTGACCTGCCGGAACCCCAGCAGGCCGGCGTCGGGGTCGGGCCCGTCGGCGAACCAGCCGAGCAGCACCGGCAGCAGCGTGCGCTGGATCGCGGCGCGGCGGGAGACGCCCGAGGTCAGCGCGGCGATGTGGCGCAGCGCGCCCTCGGGGTCGAGGTATCCCAGGGCCTCCAGCCGGGCCTTGGCCGCCTGCGGGGAGAGCCGGGCCTCGTCGCCGGGCAGCCGGGCCACGGCCTGGAGCAGCGGCCGGTAGAACAGCTTCTCGTGCAGCCGCCGCGCCTCCAGCGCGTGCCGCCGCCACCGCGCGGTGAACTCCCCCACCGGGTCCGCGCGGTAGCCCAGCGCCCGCCCGAGCCGCCGCAGCTCCGCCTCCCCCGGGGGCACGATGTGAGTACGGCGGAGCCGCTGCAACTGGAGCAGGTGCTCGACCTGGCGCAGGAAGTCGTACGCCTCGGCCAGCGCCCTGGCGTCGTCGCGGCCGACGTAGCCGCCCCGGGAGAGCGCGGCGAGCGCGGGCAGGGTGGCGCGGCGGCGCAGCATGGGGTCGGTGCGGCCGTGCACGAGCTGGAGGAGCTGCACGGCGAACTCGATGTCGCGGATGCCGCCCGGGCCCAGCTTGATCTGGCGTTCGGCCTCGTCGCGGGGCACGTGCGCCTCGACCCTGCGGCGCATGGCGCGCACGTCCTCGACGAAGTTCTCGCGCTCGGCGGCCGTCCAGACCAGTTCGTCCACGGCCGCGGCGTAGCGCTCGCCCAGCTCCGGGTCCCCGGCGACCGGGCGGGCCTTGAGCAGGGCCTGGAACTCCCACGTCTTGGCCCAGCGCCGGTAGTAGGCCAGGTGGCTCTGGAGCGTGCGCACGAGCGGCCCGGACCGCCCCTCGGGCCGCAGCGCGGCGTCCACCTCCCACAGCGACCCCTCTGGCGTGGTGGCCGAGCAGGCCCGCATCAGGCCCTGCGCCAGCCGGGTCGCCTCCTGGAGCGCCTTGGCCTCGTCCGCGCCGGGCTTCGGCTCCGCCACGAAGATCACGTCCACGTCGCTGATGTAGTTCAGCTCGCGCGCGCCGCACTTGCCCATCCCGATCACGGCCAGCCGGGCCAGGCCCGAGCCGCCCTCGCCGGCCCGCGCGATCGCCAGCCCCGCCTCCAGCGCGGCGGCGGCCAGGTCCGCCAGCTCGGCGCCCACCTCGGCCTGCGTCGCCGCCCCGGTCAGGTCCCGTCCCGCCAGGTGCGCCAGCCGCCCCCGGTAGGCGACCCGCAGCGCCTCCAGCGCCCCGTCCCCGCTCGCCCGCGGCTCGGCCTCCGCCGGGTCGGCCCCCACCGCTTCGAGCAGCTCCGCGCGCGCCTCCGCCGCGGACGGGCGGCGTACGGCGTCGTCGCCCTGGAGCGCCCGCCACTGCTCGGGGTGCCGCACCAGGTGATCCCCCAGCGCGGCGCTGACCCCCAGCACCGCGAACAGCCGGTCCCGCAGCCCGGTGTCGGCGGCCACCGCCGCGACGACCCGGGGGTCGCGCTCCGCCAGCCGCGCCAGCGACCCCAGCGCCAGATCGGGATCGGCGGTCGCGGCCAGCGCCCCCACGAGCCCCTCGTCCAGCCCCAGCGACTCCACGACCCCCGCGGCCCTGGCCGCGTCCCCGAACCCGAGCCGCGCCAGCCGCCCGGACGCCGTCTGAATCCGCGGCTCCGCCATCACGCCCTCAACATAACCCAGCCCCCCACCCCACCCCCCGAACCGCCCGCCCACCCCGCCGAAGCCCTCCCCCCCCCCTCAGCGGACCACCCGCACACCACCTCCGGAAGCGCCCGCCCACCTGCGGAAGGTGATGCTCGTGACAGGCGGGGGCGGGGCGGGGGGCGTCAGGGGGCGGCGACGAGGGTGTCGCCGGAGCGGGTGCGGCGGTAGAGGACCTGGCGGCCCACCCGGTGGCGGTCCACCATGCCCGTCGCGTGCAGCACGCCGAGGTGCTGGCTGACCGCGCCCACGGTCACCCCGATCCGCCGCGCGAGCGCGCTGGTGGAGGCCGGCTCGCCCAGGCTGAGCAGCAGTTCGGCGCGGGTGCGGCCGATGAGCTGCGCGAGCGCGTCCGGCGCGGGCGGCGGCGAGGCCTCCCACAGCGTCCCCACCCCGTCGGGCGGGTAGGCGAGCATCGGGTGGTACGGCGGGACCAGCGTGTAGATCGTCGGCCACGCGAACACGCTGGGCACCAGCAGCAGGCCGCTGCCGCCCATGTCGTCGACGTCGCAGTGCTTGGCCACCATCTCCAGCCGGTCGCCGTGCCAGCGCACCTGCGGGTGGAGGTCGGCGAACAGCTCCGCGGCCCCGCCCATCGCCAGCTTGCGCGTGCGGCGGAGCACGTCGGTCTCCAGCAGCCCCTGGATGCGCGGCCAGTACTCCGCCAGCGCCAGCTCCCAGAACCGCTCCAGCGTGTCCGCGAGCCGCCGCACACCCGCCGCCGGGTCCGCGAGGAACCGCGCGACCACCTCGGGATCGGCCCCGTCCTCCCCGACCTCGCGCACCTCCTGGGCGGCGAGCGCGGGCGGCGTCAGCCGTACGGCGGCCAGCTCGGAGGCGAAGTCGGGCAGCGGCGTGGTCGGCGGCGGCGTGAGGAAGTCGGGGATGTAGCCGTGCTGGGGCACCAGCGCGAGCAGCTCCGACAGGTCGAGCGCGGTCAGCCGGGGACGCACGGCGCGCACCCACGGCAGGTGCAGGGCGTGGGCGCCGGGGGCGCGCAGCGTGCGGAGGCTGATGACCAGTTCCCACAGCGGGGAGAAGGCGAAGCGCACGCGCGCCACGTCCTCCGGGCCGAACTTGAACACCGCCACAGTGAACGCCCCCTCAGCCCGCCGGCACCTTTGTTTTAGTCTCCGCTAAAAGAATCGCAGATTCTCCCGGCGGTCGGAACACTTGGGAACGTGACAGCAGCCACCATTTCCCCCGAAGCCTCGCAAGTACGTTCAAAGCTCCCTCGCCCCTTCTGGGTCCTCTGGGGCGGCACCCTGATCAACCGCGTCGGCACGATGGTCGAGCCGTTCATCGGCGTCTACCTGGTCAGCATGCGCGGCTTCTCCCTGGTGACCGCCGGGTTCGTCATGACGCTGTTCGGGGCCGGCTCGCTGCTCTCCCAGCCGATCGCGGGCTTCCTCGCCGACCGCATCGGCCGCAAGGCGGTCCTGACGGGCGGCATGCTCGCCACCGGCGCGTGCCTGGTCGCGCTGTCGATGATGGACTCCATCGTCGGCATCGGCGTCCTCATGCTGGTGCTCGGCCTGGTCCTGGACGCCTACCGGCCCGCCTCCTCCGCGCTGGTCGCCGACCTGGTCTCGCCGCAGGACCGGCCCAAGGCGTACGCCTTCCTGTTCTGGGCGGTCAACATGGGCTTCACCGCCGCCATGCTGATCGGCGGGTGGCTCGCCGCGCAGAAGGACTTCGCCTGGATGTTCTGGGTGGACGCCATCGCCTGCTCCGCCTTCGGCCTGATGGTGTGGTTCGCGGTGCCGGAGACGCGCGGCGAGGCCGAGAAGGCGAGCGGGAGCTACCTGGACGTGCTCCGCGACCGGGTCATGCTCGGGTTCTGCCTGATCCTGCTGGCCTACACCTTCGTCTACCTCCAGTCCTTCACCACCATGTCGATCGCGATGACCCGGCAGGGCCTGCCCGTGGAAGGGTACGGCCTGGTCATGGCGGTCAACGGCATCGTGATCGTCGTCCTCCAGCCGCTCGTGGCCAAGTGGCTCGGCCGGTTCGACCAGAGCCGGGTGCTCGCGCTCGGCATGGCCCTGGTCGGCGTCGGCTTCGCGGTCAAGGCCCTGATGACCACCGTCGTCGGGTACGGCGTGGCGGTCGCCGTCTGGACCCTCGGCGAGGTCCTGACCGCGGGCATCGCGGCGGCGATCGTCGCCGGTCTCGCCCCCGCCCACCTGCGCGGACGGTACATGGGCCTGTTCGGCCTCACCTGGTCGCTCGGCGGGCTCCTGGCGCCGCTGCTCGGAACCCAGATCCTGCAGCACGCGAACGTCCCCACCCTCTGGGTCACCTGCGGCGTCCTGGCGGCGCTCGGCGGCGCGGGCCAGCTCCTCATCGCCCCCGCCGTCCGCCGCCGCGCCCTCGTGACCGCCGAGGCGGCCGCCTGAGCCGTACGGCAACGCCCGAGCCGTACGGCGACGCCCGAGCCGTACGGCACCGGCTGAGCCGTACGGCTGTCGTGGACGGCCCGGCCGCGCGGGAGGGCGGCGGGAGGCGGCCGGGGAGTGGCCGCGGGGAGAGCCGGTTCCGGAAGGTCGTCAGGCCCATCGGGAACCGGCTCTCACGGTGCGGGGGTCCCGCGCCATACACTCTGCGCGATGTTGAAATTTCGGGTCCTGGGGCCGTTCGAGGCGCTTGACGGCGACCGCGTGCTCGACCTCGGCGGGCGGCGGCAGCGCAGCGTCATCGCGCGGCTGCTCACGGCGCAGGGGCGGGCCGTCACCGCGGACCGGCTCATCGAGGACCTGTGGCCCGGGGAGCCGCCGGCGCAGGCGCTCGCGACCGTCCAGGGGTACATCTCCCGGCTGCGCGGCGCGATCGAGCCGGGCCGGGCGCCGCGGGCCCCCGCGCGGGTGCTGGTGACCGCGCCCCCGGGATACGCCCTGCGGGCGGCGACCGACCAGGTGGACTCCTGGCTGTTCGAGACGATCGTGAAGAACTCCGCCACGGGCGACCCCGGCGAGGAGTGGGAACTGCTCGGCCGGGCGCTGGACCTGTGGCGCGGGCAGGCGCTCGCGGAGTTCGCCGACCTCCCGTGGGCGGCGAGCGAGGCCGAGCGGCTGGACCAGCTCCGGCTGGCCGCCTTCGAGCGCCGGGCGGACGCGGCGCTGCGCCTGGGGCGGGCCGCGCAGACCGTGCCGGACCTGGAGGCGCACGCCGCCGGCCACCCCCACAGGGAGGAGGCGTGGCGGCTGCTCGCCCTCGCGCTGTACCGCAGCGGGCGGCAGGCCGACGCGCTCGCGGCGCTGCGGCGGGCGCGAGCCGTGCTCCGGGACGAACTGGGCCTGGACCTGAACCCGACGCTCCAGCGGCTGGAGGCCGACATCCTCGGCCAGGCCGAGCACCTGAGCCCGCGGGATCCCCGGGACTTCCGGGAGTCCAGGGAGTCCGGGGAGGAACGGTCCAGGCCGGTGGATCTCGGCCCGGTGACGCGGCTGGTCATCGCCGACGACCAGGCGCTCGTGCGCAAGGGGCTGCGGCTGGTGATCGAGTCGGAGCCGGGCCTTGAGGTGGTCGGGGAGGCCGAGGACGGCGAGCAGGCCATCGCCGTCGCCATGCGCGCCCGTCCGGACGTCGTGCTCATGGACATCGGCATGCCGCGGCTGGACGGGCTGGCGGCGGCCCGGCGGCTGCTCGCGGAGGCCGCGCCGCCCCGGGTGATCATGCTGACCACGTTCGGCAGCGACGAGAACCTGTACGCCGCGCTGCGCGCCGGGGTGAGCGGCTTCCTGCTCAAGACCTCGGCCCCCGAGCAACTGCTGGAGGCGATCAGGGTGGCGGCGGCCGGGAACGCGCTGATCGACCCCGCCGTCACGACCCGCCTCATCGCGTCCTTCGCCGAACGGCCCGCCTCGGGCGTGCCGGGCCGGCTGGCGGGCCTGGCCGAGCGGGAGCTGGACCTGCTGCGGCTGCTCGCGCGCGGGCTGTCCAACGCCGAGATCGCCGGGATCCTGCACGTGACCGAGGACGAGGTCGCCGCCCGGGTGGAGGGCATCCTCGGCGCCCTCCGGCTGCGCGACCGCACCCAGGCCGTGGTCCTCGCCTACGAGTCGGGACTGATGTCGTCCCACCCGTCCTGAACTGGGAAGACGAGGACAGGGACCGCCCGTGCGAACCGCCCCGGATCTTGGGTGGGGAGCCGAGTAGGGTGGTCGTGTGGTCCGACTGCGCATCGCCCTTGCCCAGATCGACTCCACCGTGGGGGATCTGGCGGGCAACTCCTCCCGTGTCCTGGAGGCGACCCGCGCCGCCGCCGAGCGCGGCGCCCACCTGGTCGTCTTCCCGGAGCTGTTCCTCACCGGGTACCCGGTGGAGGACCTCGCGCTCCGCACGTCGTTCGTGGACGCCTCGATCGAGATGACCGCGCAGCTCGCCCGCCGCCTCGCCGACGAGGGGCTGGGCGAGGTCCCGATCGTGCTGGGCTACCTCAACCGCGCGGACCTGGAGCCGCGCCTCGGGCAGCCCGCGGGCGCCCCGCTCAACGCCGCCGCGATCATCCACCGCGGCGAGGTCGTGGCCAGCACCGCCAAGCACCACCTGCCCAACTACGGCGTCTTCGACGAGTACCGCTACTTCGTGCGCGGCGACCGGCTGCCGATCTTCCGGCTGCGCGGGGCCGACGTCGCGGTCGCCATCTGCGAGGACCTGTGGCAGAACGGCGGGCCGGTGTCCGTCGTCGCCGAGGCCGGGGCCGGGCTGCTCGTGGTGCCGAACGCCTCGCCGTACGAACGGGACAAGGACGACGTACGGCTGGCGCTGTGCCGGCGGCGGGCGCGGGAGGCGGGCTGCGCGCTGGCCTACGTGAACGCCGTGGGCGGGCAGGACGAGCTGGTCTTCGACGGGGACTCGCTGGTCGTGTCGGGGACCGGGGAGCTGCTGGCGCGGGCGCCGCAGTTCGCCGAGGAGCTGCTCGTGGTGGACGTGGACGTGCCCGCCGCCGACCCCGAGGCGCCCTACGGCGAGTTCGGCGTGGACGCGCAGGACGGCACGTCGATCGTGGTGGAGCGGTTCGCGCTGCCCGGGGAGCCCGCGGAGCCGTACCCTCCGGCCGATCCGGGGATCGCCGCCCGGCTGGACCCGCTCGGCGAGGTGTACGCCGCGCTGGTGCTGGGCGTGCGCGACTACGTGCGCAAGAACGGGTTCCGGTCGGTGGTCCTGGGGCTGTCCGGCGGGATCGACTCGGCGCTCACGGCGACCATCGCCTCCGACGCGGTCGGGCCCGACCGGGTGCACGTGGCGCTGATGCCGTCGCGCTACTCCTCCGAGCACTCGGTGTCCGACGCGGAGGAGCTGGTCAAGCGGCAGGGCGTGCACTCGCGGACCGTGCCTATCGGCGGGATCGTGGACGCGTTCGAGCGCGAGATCGAGCTGACCGGGCTGGCGGCGGAGAACCTCCAGGCGCGCGTGCGCGGCATGATCCTCATGGGCCTGTCCAACGAGCACGGCCACCTGGTGCTCACCACCGGCAACAAGAGCGAGCTGGCCACCGGCTACTCCACCCTGTACGGCGACTCCGCGGGCGGTTTCGCGCCGATCAAGGACGTGCCGAAGACGATGGTGTGGGAGCTGGCCCGCTGGCGCAACGCCCAGGCCGGGAAGCCGTCGGGCCTGCCGGAGGGCTTCCTGCACCCCTTCCCCGCCCCGCCCATCCCCGAGAACTCGATCACCAAGGAGCCCAGCGCCGAGCTCCGCCCCGGCCAGCGCGACGTGGACTCCCTCCCGCCCTACGAGGTCCTGGACCGCCTCCTGGACGACTACGTGGAGAAGGACCTGGGCCGCGACTCCCTCATCGCCGCGGGCCACGACCCCGCCCTGGTGGAACGCGTGATCCGCCTGGTCGACCAGGCCGAGTACAAACGCCGCCAGTACCCCCCGGGCCCCAAGATCACCCCCAAGAACTTCGGCCGCGACCGCCGCCTCCCCATAACCAACCGCTGGCGCGAGACCACCTGACCCGCCCCGCCGCATGCCCCAAGGGCTCGCTCAGGCCCCTGCTCCCGCAGTCCCGGAGTGGGGCCCGAACCCTGGGTGACGGTGGTTTCCGGCGGCCGGAGGTCCACGCCGGGGGCGTGACCGGCCTCCAGCCCTTGACTCTGCCTGTCCATCGCGTGAGCCTTGGGCTCACGGAGTAGGCAGGAGGTCGCAATCTCATGCAATCTCACGGCGACGGAGACGATCTCTCTCTGAGCTTCTACTGCAAAGATCCTGGCTCCAACCAGGACAACGAGTGCGAGACCTTCTACCGGACGGACCGGGGCTCCTGGCTCGTACAGGTGAAGAAGCGCGGTCCCAGGGTGCAAGCGCAGCTCGTCGGTCTCGGGGAGGATGAGACGTTCGGGGAACTGTCAGAGCGCACCGTGAACGCATTCGTCCGGAAGTACGTGAGGGAGCGGTATGGAGTTGATCTCCCCGAAGGAACGGGCTGATCTGGTCAACGGCGTCAGCCGTGAGGCCCTCCACGTCGAGATGCGGGACAACTACGGCATAGACGCCGAGCTGTTCGCCAACTGGCAGGCGGGCGACCGGGAGGAGGTGCCACGCGTCCTCAAGCCGTGGTGCGACCGGGTCCGGGCCGGAGTTTCAGCCGGGAAGACCTACCGTCGCATCTGTGTGGTGTCGGAGCCTTTGTCCGCCTATCAGCGATGGTGCTTCGAAGCGACGAACGGGCTCAAGGTCGAGGCGGGGGAAGACCTGCGCTGGGTGCCGCGACGACTCACCTCGACGTTGAGGCTGCCGGGGAACGACTTCTGGTTACTGGACGGCGAAACGGTTGTGTTCAACGTCTTCGACGGCGAGGACAAGCGCGCCGAGATTCAGCTTTGCCGAGACCCCGCTATCGTGAAGTATTGCGCGGACGCGTTCTCGGCCCTGTGGGAGCTGGCCGTTCCGCACCGCGATTACCGGCCCCTCTGACAGCCCCCGCCTTGTCGCAACGAGACCAGGTAGAAGCCGTCCGCAAGGCGTTCGGGCAGAGGCTACGCGGCCTGCGCCTGGACGCCCGCCTCAACGGCCGTCAGCTCTCCGCACGATCCGGGATGCACACCTCCAAGATCTCCCGGATCGAGCTGGGACGGCAGAATCCCACGGAAGAGGACATCAGGGTCTGGTGCCGCGCGTGCCGGGCCGAGGACCAGATCCCCGAACTGATCGCCGCGCACCGGCAGATCGACGAGATGTGGGAGGACCACCGGCAAGCGCTGCGCGCCGGGCTCGCGCAGCAGAGCGAGCGGGTCAAGCCGCTCTATGAGCAGACCAGGCTGATACGCGCCTATGAGCCGCAGACCGTTCCCGGCTTCCTCCAGAGGCCGGGGTACACGCGCGCCGTCATCGAGGACGTGACTCGATTCCACGGCCTCGCCACCGACATCGACGAAGCCGTCGAGGGGCGGTTGAACCGCTTGCGCGTCCTTGAGTCCGGCACCTGCATGTTCTCCTTCGTCATCGAGGCCGGGGCGCTCTACGCCCAACGGGGCGGCCTCGCCGTGATGCTGGATCAATTCGACTACATCGAACGCGCGGCCGACTTCGCAAATGTGGCGCTTGGCATCATTCCCCTTGGCCGGCTCCGGACGATCTGGCCGGGCGAAGGGTTTTACATCTACGACCAGTCGCTTGTTCGCAGCGAGCACTGGACCGGGGGCTATCGCACCAAGCGCCCCAGCGAGATAGAGACGTACCTGAGGATCTTCAAGCTGTTGCAGTCGCTGGCCGTCTACGGCGACTCCGCGCGGGCGGAGATAGACGCCGCTCGGCGGCTGCTGCAATCTCGTGAAATCTTCTAGCCCCGGCTGCATCCGGGCTCCTACCGTCGCGGCATGGTCAGGGAGACGACGCGGGACGCCCGCGGGGCGGGCGGCGAGGGTGATGATTTCCTGGAGATGGCCGAGGAAGCCGTCCAGGAGCACGTCGGGCGTCTGGAGGCGCTCGGGGAGGTTCTTCGCGGGTGCGGGCTGCGGACGCTGCTGGTCCGCAAGGTACGGCTGAGCATGGGACAGGAGACCGGGTGGCGCTGGGTGCGTCACGGCCGCCCCGAGCTGATCGTGTACGCGGCGAAGGTTCGCGGCCGGCAGGTCGCACGTGTGGAGGTGCTGGACGGCCCGGAGGTCTCCTTCGTGGTGCGCCCGGCGGGCGAGGAGGCTCTCCGGGCGCGGACGCCGGCCGGGGACGTGGCCGGCGTGGCCGCGGTAGTGGAGCCGGCCGGAGCCGTCGCGGGGGAGGCCGGGGAGGTGCTCGCCGATGCCTGACACCTCGTGGGTCCGCTATCTGGAAGAGGTGCCTGACTGGATCATCGAGGCCGCGGAGGGGAAGGGCTTCGGCGACTTCTACGGCCTGCTCTCTTCTCACTGCAAGGGCTGGACCGGCCTGGACGGGGCGAACTTCGTCGTCCACGGGTTCAAGTTCCGCCACCTGGGCGAGGTGTGGATCAAGGATCGTTCGGTGCCCGATCTCCTGATCCTCATCAGCCGGGTCGAGCGGGCTTACACGCGCGGCGCGCGGGCGCTGGACGCGCTCGAACAGGCCGTCGAGAGCGGGCGTGCCGACATCCGCGAGGCGAAGGTGAAGGCCGGAGGGGACGCCCAGGCGGAAGGGGGTGACCCGTAGACGTCGCCCCTTCCATGCCGCGCCTTCCGAGGGCGGGGGGCGGGGGCGCGGGGCCGTGGCCGGGCGGATCATCCGGGTAACCTGCTGGAAACACGGGCAGGACACACTGGGATCCGGCTCGATGTCCGTCTCACCACTGGATGGGGATTGCCTTGGACCGCCAGCAGGAGTTCGTGCTCCGCACGCTTGAGGAACGCGACATCCGCTTCATCCGGCTGTGGTTCACCGACGTGCTCGGTTTCCTCAAGTCGGTGGCGATCGCGCCCGCCGAGCTCGAAGGCGCCTTCTCCGAGGGCATCGGCTTCGACGGCTCGGCCATCGAGGGCTTCGCGCGCGTCTACGAGTCGGACATGCTGGCCAAGCCGGACCCCTCGACGTTCCAGATCCTGCCGTGGCGCAGCGAGAACCCGGGCGCGGCCCGCATGTTCTGCGACATCCTCATGCCGGACGGCTCCCCGAGCCACGCCGACCCGCGCTGGGTGCTCAAGCGCACGCTGGCCCGGGCCGCCGACATGGGCTTCACCTTCTACACCCACCCCGAGGTGGAGTTCTTCCTGTTCAAGGAGCGCCCGGACGAGGACGGCGGCGAGCCGACCCCGGTGGACGCGGGCGGCTACTTCGACCACACGCCGCACAGCGCCGGGCACGACTTCCGGCGCAACGCGATCATGATGCTGGAGTCGATGGGCATCTCGGTGGAGTTCAGCCACCACGAGGGCGCCCCCGGCCAGCAGGAGATCGACCTGCGCTACGCCGACGCGCTGACCACGGCCGACAACATCATGACGTTCCGCCTGGTCATGAAGGAGGTCGCGCTGGAGCAGGGCATCTGGGCGTCCTTCATGCCCAAGCCGTTCACCCAGCACCCCGGCTCCGGCATGCACACCCACATGTCGCTGTTCGAGGGCGACCGGAACGCCTTCTACGAGCCCGGCGCCGAGTACCAGCTCTCCAAGGTGGGCCGCTCCTTCATCGGCGGCCTGCTGCGCCACGCCGCCGAGATCACCGCCGTCTGCAACCAGTGGGTCAACTCCTACAAGCGGCTGTGGGGCGGCGTCGAGGCCATCGCGGGCATGGGCGGCGAGGCGCCGTCCTACATCTGCTGGGGCCACAACAACCGGTCCGCCCTGGTCCGGGTGCCGATGTACAAGCCGTCCAAGGGCAACTCCTCGCGCATCGAGTTCCGCTCCCTCGACTCGGCCTGCAACCCCTACCTCGCGTTCGCGATGATCCTGTCGGCGGGACTGAAAGGCATCGAGGAGGGCTACGAGCTCCCGCCCGGCGCCGAGGACGACGTGTGGGCCCTCACCAGCGCCGAGCGCCGCGCCATGGGCATCGACCCCCTCCCCCAGAGCCTCGACGAGGCCGTCCACGCCATGGAGCGCAGCGAACTGGCCGCCGAGACCCTGGGCGAGCACGTCTTCGACTTCTTCCTGCGCAACAAGCGCGCCGAGTGGCAGGAGTACCGCCGCCAGGTGACCGCCTACGAACGCGGCCGCTACCTCCCCATCCTCTGACCCCTCGCCCCGGCCCCGCTTCAGCCGTACGGCTCAGCGGGGGCAGGCCGGGCGGTAGGGCAGGTCGGGGACGTGGGCGCGCCATTCCTCCCGCGTGAGGTCCCGCCCGGCCCGCGCGCAGACCAGGGGGAGCGCCGCGTCCGGGTCGGCGACGTGTTCGCGGAGGACGTCGTCCGTCCCCGTCGAGTAGAGGCGGGTGCCGTCCTCGTCGAACGCGATGGCCTTCACCTCGTCGGGGAGGGTGATGGTGAGGCCGAGTTGCCTGCGGGACGCGGTGTCCCACAGGCGGATCGACCTGCCTCCGGACGTGGCGAACGTCGCGCCGTCCGGGGCGAAGACCACGTCGGTGGCGTCGGAACGCACCGGGAGGCCCACGGGCCGCAGGGTGCGCGCGTCCCAGAAGGCGACGTCGCCCGCGGCGGTCACGAGGAGCTGCCCGTCGGGGCTGAACACGCGCGCCGCCCCCGACGCCTGGCTCGGGCCCGGCGACCTGGGCGGCGCCCGGCCCGTCGTCAGGTCCACCACGCCGCCGCCCTCCTTGCCGTCTGCGAGGAGGTATCGGCCGTCAGGGCTGAACGCCATCTGCATGAGCCCGTCGAACGCCGGGGGGATGAGCCCGTCGATCCAGCGGCGCTCCCCCGTGTCCCACAGCCGGACCAGGGGGGTCGTCCTCGGGGGCGGGACGCTGTCGTCCGCCGCGGGCTCGTCGTGGAGGGACACGGCCAGCCTCCGTCCGTCACGGCTGTAGGCGAGACCGTTGACGCCCTGGCCCTCGGCGGCCCCGCTCACGCGGGCCTCGGCGACCCGCCGCCCGGAGGGCACCTCCCAGAACGTCACGCGGGCCGACTCCGACGAGCCCACAGCGAGCACCCGCCCGTCGGGCGAGAACGCGAACCGGGGCAGGTGGATCATGTCCGTCGCGGGCTGGACGGGCTCGAAGGCGAAGGAGGGGCCCAGCGGGCGCCTGGCGCGCACGTCCCAGAACCGCGCCCGCTCGCCCTGCGTGCCACCCTCCTGCCGGACGAGAACCCGCCCCCGGGGGTCGAAGACCGTGTTGAACGCGGACGTGGGGAAGGCGGACGCCCTGGTGATCGAGGCTACGTCCAGCGTGATCACCCGGCCCAGGTCGCCCAGAAGCCGCAACGTCCCGTTGTCCGGAGACAGCGCGGCCGCCTCCCAGACGGTCTCGCGAGGGCGGTGCCGCAGCAGTTCCGCGCCGTCGCCGGAGACCGCCCACAGCCGGACCTGCTCGGTGGTGGTCTCCACCAGGAACCGGCCGTCTTCACTGAACCGGAGGGAGGCCCCGACGCTCGCGCTCAGCAGCTTCTCTCCGGGCTCGCGGGTCCGGTGGTCCCACAGGCGGACCTCGCCGTCCGTCTCGCCCACGGCCAGCAGGCCGCCGGGAGTGAAGGCGGCCGTGTGCCCGGGGATGCGCACCGGCTCGCCGCCCCGCTCCAGGTCCCACACCCTGATCCGCTCGTCGACCGCGCCGGCCGCGAGGTACCGCTCGTCCGGGCTCAGTGTGCTCGTGTCACCGCTGACGGCCGGGTCCCTGATCATCATGACCCGCCTTCCGGAGGGTGCCTCGCGCACGTCGAAGCCGACGTCGTCGTCGAAGAAGACGACCCGGCGCCCGCCGCGGCCGAACAGCGCGGCCCCGAGGTCCTTCCCGAACGGGGGGCCGAGGGGCTTCCCGGTCGCGACACTCCAGAACCGCGCGGCGCCCCGCTCGTTCACGGCCACGAGCGTCGTGCCGTCCGGGGACAGACCGGTGTACGCGGGCGCCGGATCGACCCCCGGGAAGCGCCGGACCAGCTTGTGCGTCCCGACGTCCCACACGCGCGCCTCGCCCCCGCTCACGGCGGCGAGGAGCCGTCCCTTCGCGCCCAGGCCGTACGCGGTCCCCTCGGTCGCGCCCGGCTCCTGGAAGGACGCGCTCTCACGCTGGACCAGGGAGCTGAGCACCGCGCCCCGGCTATCGCGGATGGCGGCCAGCCGGTAGGCCGCGACGCTGAGCAGCATCGCCGTCTCCGGCCGGGTGGCGCGTAGGGCGTCGGCCTCGGCGGCGATCTGCCGGGCCAGGGCGCGGTCACGCTGGCCCGCGGCGTCGCGACGCTGGGCGTCGGCCTCGCGGCGCTGGGTCTCGGCGAACGTGACGGCCGCGAGGGCCACCACCAGCAGCACGGCCAGCGTCGCCGTGACCGCGCGGCGCGTGCGCTGGCGGCGGCGGGCGTACGCCGTGCCGGCGTCCAGGAACTCGCGTTCCAGCGGCGTCAGGGTGAGGTGGCGCCGGCCGGTCGCGGCCCAGCGGAGAGCGGCCTCCAGGGCCCCGCCCTGGTAGAGGTCGCCGGGCCGCCGCCCGCCCGCTCGCCACCCCCGCGCGTCCTCGGCGAGCCGCCGGTACACCGGCAGGCCGGGCCGCTCGGCCTCGATCCACTCGCGCATGCGCGGCCACGCCCGCAGCAGCGCGGGCTGGGCCAGCGACACGCGGTCCCCCACGTCGGTGATCAGCCCGGCGTCGCGGTACCGCTCCACCACCGCCCACACCTCCGGGCGGGTGCCCGCCAGCTCCTCCGGGCTCGCCGCCCGCCGGGCGTCCTCGCCGTCCGCCGTCGAGCTCACCAGCCGCAGGAACACCTCCGGGGCGGCCTCCCGCTCGCCGGGGGCCAGGCCGGCGAAGACCCGCTCCGCGACGTCCCCCACGCCCGGATCCGCCCCCGCGTCCGCGAACGTCCCCCCGGCCGCCCTCGCCCCCCGTTCCAGCAGCGCCTCGTCGGCCTCGTCCCCGTCCGCGTCCCCGCTCGGGCGGGCCGCGGGTCCCCTGCCGCCCGTCGCGCCGTCCGCCGGGGCGCGCGGCGGGGCCACGGCCACCGGCTCCTCCCCGGGCGCGGCCAGGGCGTCCTCCCCGCTCATCGCCGGGGCGGCCCGCCCCTCCCCGGCGTCCTCCGCGCCGCGCGCCGGGGCGGCGGCCGTACGGCCTGAGCCCGGGGGCGATGGGGGCGGCGCCGGCGGCGAGGGGACGTGGGCGGTGTGGTCGAGGATGGTGAGGAGGAGGTCGCGGGCGGACGGGCGGGATTCGGGGGCCTTGGCGAGGGCGGCGGCGACCAGGGGGCGGAGCGGGTCCGGGAGGGCGTCCAGGGCGGGGACGTCGGTGAGGACCCGGTACATGACCGCGCCGAGGGTGTCGCCCTCGAAGGGGTCTCGGCCGGTGGCGGCGTAGAGGACGACGCCGCCCCAGGCGAAGACGTCGGCGGCGGGGGTGGCGCGATGGCCGACGAAGACCTCCGGGGCCATGTAGGCGGGGGTCCCGGCCACCCGGCCGGTGGTCGTGAGCGACATGTCCCCGGTGCGAGCCACGCCGAAGTCGATCACGCGGGGCCCGTCGGGGCCGAGGAGCACGTTGTCGGGCTTGAGGTCGCGGTGGATGACGTCCGCGCGGTGGATCGCCGCCAGGGCCGTGGCGATCGCCGTCGCCAGACGGACGAGGTCGCCCCCGGAGTACGGCCCGTCCCGGGCGACCGCGTCGCGCAGGGTGGGCCCGCTGACGTACTCGCTGACGACGTACGGCCGGGGGCCGTCCAGCTCGACCGCGACCACGGAGGCGGTGCAGAACGCGGCCACGCGACGGGTGGCGAGGACCTCCCTGGCGAACCTGTCCCGCGCCCCGGCGTCTCCGGCGAAGTCCCCGTGCAGCACCTTGACCGCGAAACGGTCCCCGGCGTCGTCGTAGGCCTCGTAGACCACGCCCTGCCCGCCGGATCCGAGCCGGCCCGCGAGCCAGTACGCGCCCAGCCGTTCGGGGTCCGCCGCCGTGAGGGGAGCCAGGTCCATGCCCCTGTGACGCGCGGCCGTCCCGAAGGGTTCGCCGTTCCCCGGGGACTCCTAAGCTCTGCGCATGGAACCCCGCATTCTGGTCATCGAGCACGAAGCGGACGCCCATCTGGGGTACTTCGCGGAGTGGCTCGGGCTCCCCTGTGACATCGTGCGGCCCTATCTGGGCGATCCCGTGCCGCCGGCGCCGGAGGGCGCCGGGCTGATCGTGCTCGGGGGCGAGCCCTCGGCCGACGAGGACGACCGTTATCCCTGGTTACGGCCTACGCGCGCGTTGCTCAGGCGGGCCGTGGAGGCGGAGGTCCCGACGCTCGGGATCTGCCTCGGGGCGCAGCTCCTCACCCTGGCGTGCGGCGGGGAGGTGCGGCCGGGCTCGCACGGGCTGGAGACCGGGCTCCTCCCCGTGCGGAGGCTCCCGGCGGCGGACGCCGACCCCCTCATGCGGGGCGTCCCCGCCACCGCCCTCGCCGTCCAGTGGCACAAGGACGCCATGACCCGGCTCCCCGAGGGCGCCGTCCCCCTGGCGACCGGGGACGTCTACCCCGCCCAGGCCTACCGCCTCGGCTCCTGCGCCTGGGCCGTCCAGTTCCACCCCGAGGCCACCTACGACATCTACGAGTCCTGGATGGCGGGCGGCGCCCACAAGGTCACCGCCGCCGGGCTCGACCCCCAGCGGGTCCTCGCCCAGGTCAAGCAGGTGACCGACACCTGGCGCCCGCTCGCCGCGGCCTTCGCCGACGCCGTCCGCGCCGCCGCCGCGTCCCGCTGACCACCCGCCGCCCGCCCCCGCCGGCGGCTCGCCTCCGGCGATCCCGCGTGCCGTTCCGGCGGGGACGCCCCGCGGGCCGTACGGCCGCGCGCCCCGGCCGTACGGCCCGGCGCGCGGCTCAGGCCGTACGGCCCGCACGATCAGGCCGTACGGCCCGAAGCGGGGTCAGGCGGGCGGGGCGAAGCCGCGGAGAAGGGCGTCGAGGAGGACCTCGGGGTAGTCGGGCGGGGCGGGGGCGTCGTGCCAGGCGGCCCGGTTGCGGTAGAGGAGGGCGCCGACGATCGCCGCGTGGGCCAGGTCCAGGTCGAGGTCGGCACGGAGCTCGCCCGACTCCACGCCGCGCCGGAGGACGTTCATGAGGGCCTGGCGGTGGGGGGCCATCACGGTGTGGCGGTAGTCCCGCATGAACTCGGGGTGCTTCTCCGCCTCGGCCTGGACGATGCGCATGATGCAGCCCAGGCGGTCGTCGCCGCGGTGCACTCCGACGACCCGCATGAGGGTGAGCAGGTCCTCGCGGACGGACTCGCCGGCCACCTCGGGGGGCGGAGGCTTGATGGTGGCCAGGGCGTCGATGAGGAGGGCCTCCTTGTTGGGCCAGCGCCGGTAGATGGTCGTCTTGCCGACGCCCGCCCGGGCCGCGACGGCCTCGATCGACAGCCGGCTCACGCTCGCCACCTCGGCGAAGAGGTCGAGCGTGGCCTCGATGATGGCCCGCTCGGCCCGTTCGCTGCGTGGGCGGCCCGGCGACCGGACCGTCGCGCCCTTCACGTCGTTCATCGTCCTAACTCATGCCCCAACAGACACTTCTTCGCGCCGGACCGGCCCGGGCGTCGTCCGGTCAACCGTAGGCCGCCCGGGCATCCACCGCCACACGACCAGCATCCCGAGGAGAGCGATCGTGCCGGACACGAGCGCGGTGATGTGCACTCCGTCCACGAACGCGGCGTTCGCCTCGGCCAGGATACGGCCGGCGCCGGGCCCGAGCCGCGAGGCGACGGCGTGGGTGCCCTCGATCGACCCGGCCGCCGCGTCCCGCAGCGCCGCCGGGAGCCCGCCGAGCAGCGGCTCCATGCGATCGCGGTACGTCGCCGCGACGACGGAGCCGAGCACCGCGACGCCGAGCGCGACGGCGACCTGGCGCGCGACGTTCTGGACCGCCGAGCCCGCGCCGGCCCGCTCGCGCGGCAGCGCCGACATGATCGACTCGGTGGCGGGCGGCATGACCAGCGCCATCCCCGCGCCCTGGAAGAACATCGTGACCTCCAGCAGCCAGATCGGGCTGTCCACGCCGATGGTCCGGTAGCTGTAGAGCGCGGCGGTGAGGAGCAGCAGGCCGGTCACGCCGACCGCCCGCGGCCCGAACCGCTTGACCAGCCCGGCGCTGCGCGGCGAGACCAGGAGCTGCGCGATCGCCACCGGGAGCACCAGCGCGCCCGACTCCAGCGGGCTGAACCCGCGCACGCTCTGCAGGTAGAACGAGATGAAGAAGACCACCCCGGCCATCGCGAAGAACACCAGCGCGATCGCGGCCACCGCCACCGACAGGCGCGGGTCGCGGAAGAGCCGCACGTCGAACGCCGGATGCGTGATCCGCGACTCCCACCAGGCGAACAGTCCCAGCACCGCGAGGCCGAGCACGATCGGCCCGAGCACCAGGGGCGAGGCCCAGTCGCCGGTGTCGCCGCCCTCGATGATCCCGTACGTCAGGGCGACCAGCCCGACGATCGACAGGAGCACGCCGAACGGGTCGAGGCCGCCGCGCAGGGGGCTGCGGGACTCGGGCACGATCGTCCTGATCAGCACCAGGCCGATCAGCACGACGGGCACGTTGACGAGGAACACCGAGCCCCACCAGAAGTGCTCCAGCAGCAGGCCGCCGGTGATCGGCCCGATGGCGATGGCCAGGCCCACCGCGCCCGCCCAGATGCCGATGGCCTTGCCCCGCTCGTGCGGCTCGAACACGTTGCTGATGATCGACAAGGTCTGCGGCATGACGGCCGCGCCGCCCAGGCCCATCAGGGCGCGGGCCCAGATGAGCTGGTCGGGGCTCTGGGCGTACGCCGACAGCAGCGACGCCAGGCCGAACACCGCCATGCCCGCCATGAGCAGCCGCCGGCGGCCGAGCCGGTCGCCGATCACGCCGAACGTGAACAGCAGCCCGGCGAACACCAGGGTGTAGGAGTTGATCGACCACTCCAGCTCGGCCTGGGTCGCCCCCAGGCCGGCGCGCGGATCGGCGATCGTCTTCAGCGCGACGTTGAGGATGGTGTTGTCGAGGACCACGGCCAGAAGGCTGAGCACGAGCACGCCCAGCACGTACCAGCGCCGTGGATGACCGGTTTCGGGAGGTACTGAGGTCACAGGGGTCCACCAAAATTCGATACGAGACGGTTGCGTATCGACACTACGCCTCCTCCTTCCGATACGCAACCGGATCGTTTCGATACTGGCGCGGGACCGGCCGATCGAGCCGATGGATGGGAACCCGGACGAGGGGTGTTATACGTGGCGGTCGCGTGAAATCATCGAGTAAGTCCGGGGACGCCACAGGGGCGCCACGAGACCTGGAGGTATTCACATGTCCTCTGCCGCCGCATCCGCTCCTTCCGACCGGTCGACCGCCCTGTACGGCGGCCGGACGGGACGCCGGATCACCGTCCGAGACATCGCCGCGGCCAAGTCGCGCGGCGAGAAGTGGCCCATGGTCACCGCCTACGACGCCATGACGGCGCGCATCTTCGACGAGGCCGGGATCCCGGTGCTGCTCGTCGGCGACTCGGCCGCGATGGTCGTCTACGGCTACGACTCCACGCTGCCGGTGACCGTGGACGACCTGATCCCGCTCACCGCGGCGGTCGTACGCGGCTCGTCCCGCGCGATGGTCGTCGCCGACCTGCCGTTCGCGTCGTACCAGGGCTCGCCCCAGCAGGCGCTGGAGACCGCGGCCCGATTCCTCAAGGAGGCCGGGGCGCACGCCGTCAAGCTCGAAGGCGGCCGCCGCGTGCTCGCCCAGGCCGAGACGCTCGTCGCCTCGGGCGTGCCGGTGATGGGCCACCTCGGCCTCACCCCGCAGTCGGTCAACGTCTTCGGCGGCTACCGCGTCCAGGGCCGCGGCGAGTCCGGCGAGGAGCTCATGGCCGACGCGAAGGCCCTGGAGGCCGCCGGCGCGTTCGCGATCGTCCTCGAATGCGTCCCCGAGGAACTCGCCCAGCGGGTGACGGCCGCCCTGTCGATCCCCACGATCGGCATCGGCGCGGGCCCGTCCACCGACGCCCAGGTCCTCGTCTGGCAGGACCTCGCCGGCCTCACCCCGCACACCGCCAAGTTCGTCAAGAAGTACGGCGACGTCGCCGGCGAGCTCGACCGCGCCGTGCGCCGCTTCGCCGACGAGGTCACCACGGGCGTCTTCCCGGCCCCCGAGCACAGCTACCACTGACCCGGCCCGCGGCGGCGCACGCCGCGTGACGGATGTGCGGACGTACGGCGGCGCCGCCCGGCGCCGCCGCACCCGTGCCACGACCCGGTGCCCGCCGTACCCGTGCCCTGGCCGCCGGGGTCAGCCGCCCGGCGTCGCCGTACGCGGGTCAGCCGGTCTTGCCCACGGCGATCGCCCAGGCGCTCTCGGGCACCTCGAAGGGGAACTCCCGCAGCTTGCCGGTGCGCACGTCCAGGACGTGGAACACGTCGTCCTCGCTCCCGTCCTCGGGCTCGGTCCGGAGCAGCACCTCGCGGGCGCCGAGCCAGCGCTCGAAGCGCCGCGTGTCCTCGCCCGCGTCCGCCACCGGAGCCCGGCTCACGACCTTGCCCGTGACCGCGTCCAGGACGAGCAGCAGGTCGTCCTCGCGCGCGTCCGCGCCCCGCGGCCACTCCTGCGTCGAACTGGTCAGGAAGGCGAGCCTCCGCCCGTCCGGCGAGAGGTGCCCGCCCCCGTAGGCCAGCCGCCCGTCCAGCGGGACGCCCTTTCCCGCCCGCCCGCCGGGCCTGGTCAGCCGTAGTTCGGCGGTGGTGCCGAACCCGGGCACGTCGTCGCGGTTCCGCTGGGTCACCAGGGCCGCGACCGCCTTCCCGCCACCGCTCAGCCCGAGGCACACGGCGCCGCCGTACTCACGCCGCCTGCCCGTCTCGAAGTCCAGCAGCGAGGTCTCGGCGGACGCGTCCCCGACGTCGGACACCGCGATGTACCGGCCGTCGGGCGAGGCGTCGAGCACCGCCTCGGAGGCGAGCTCCTCGGCGATCTTCGCGGACGCCGGCAGCTCCTTCCCCGAGGGCAGGTCCCGGACCACGAACCGGGACTGTTCCGCGTGGAAGTACACGAAGCGCCGCCCGTCAGCCGTGACGAAGGCGGGCAGCGTCTCCTCGGACCCGTTCTCCCCGGCCGCCTCGGCGACCTCCACCTCCTCCCCCGACTCGGTCATCAGGGCCCACCCGCCGCAGCCCGCGCCGCCCTCGCAGGCTTCCTGGTAGGCGAACACCACCGGCTCGCCGACGGGCGCCGGCCTCCCGCCGGGAGACGGCTCCGGCCGGGGCTCCTCCTCTTCCCCGTGCGGCACCCCGGCCGTCGCCGGATGCTCCTCCGGAACCTCCGGCGCGCGGCTCGCCGCGTCCATGATCACGCCGAGCGACATCGCGGCGACCGCGGCCACGGCTATGGCGGCCACGCCGCCCGCGAATACCGCCCGCCGCCGCCGCAGCGTCCGCACGACCCCCGCGACGACCCCGCCCTCGGGCGCCTGCCGCCCCAGCTCCGCCAGCGCCGCCCGCAACCGCGCGGCCTCCGCCTCCCCGGGCGCCCCCGGCCGTCCCGCCGCTCCCGGTCGCCCCGGATCCACCACCGCGCCGGCCGCCGCGTCCGCGACGCCCGAGGCCGGGCTCTCCCGCCCGTCCGGGGGGACGGGCTCTCGCCGTACCGCGTCGCCGGGGTCGCCAGGATCGCCAGGGTCGCCAGGGTCGCCGGGGTCGCCGGGGTCGCCGGGGTCGCCGGCGGGTACGGCGGGGCCGCCCGTCCCGGTCCGCCCGGCCGGGGTCCCGGGTTCTCCCGCGGCCGTCCCGTCATCCGGCCGCGTCGCCCCGAGGTCGGGCCGGGCCGCCGGCGAGTGGGCGTGGATGTCGAAGAGCGGCACCCCGGCGCCCGCCCCCGGCCGCGTGTCCCCGGGCCGCGCCCCGCCCGCCTCGCCCTTGGCACCCTCACCCTTGGCACCCGCGCTCGTGGCCGCCTCGCTGCCGGCCGCCTCGCTGCCGGCCGCCTCGCTCTTCGCGGCGCCGGCCGCCTCGGCGGCGTCCTCGCCGGCCCCGCCCCCGGTCTCGCTCTCACTCCCGGGTGGCGCTCCCCCGGCCGGTGGTACGGCTCGCGCCCCGGGCTTGGCGGGGAGGAGGGGCAGGAGCGCGGCGAGCGCGGCGCCGGCCTCGGCGGCGGCGGTGGGGACGGGGACGCCGCAGAGAGCCGCCGCCCGCGGCAGGGCCCGGCCGTCGCCGAAATGGGCGACCGTGATCGCGCGGCGGAGCGGCGGCAGCGCGCCGAGTCCCCGGGCGAGCCCGCCACCGGGCATCCCATATGTCCCCGGGGCCGCAAGGAATGCCCGATAAATACGGAATTCAAGGCCATTGACGGGATCGGCGGACACCTTCGCCCACGTCTCCCCCGCGTCCTCGAGGGCCCCTTCGACCAGGGCACGCGCCCGGGCGGGGTCGCCGGTCAGGAGATAGGCCGTACGGAGGAACACCTTCTGGTGCTCCTCCGCGAACCGGCGGAACCCCTCCAAATTAGGCATAAGCCCTAATTATCGGGATTACTCACAGAGAATCGAGGGCTTGGGAGAAATCAGCCCACAAATCCTCCGGGTCCTCGATGCCCACGGCGACGCGGATCGTGCCCGGGCCGATGCCCGTGGCCGCCAGTTCCTCGTCGCTCAGCGACCGGTGGGACGACGTGGCGGGGTGCATCACGAGGGTCTCCACGCCGCCGAGGGAGACCGAGAGGTTGGCCAGCCGCACGGCCTTGAGGAACGCCGTGCCCGCCGCGCGCCCGCCCGCGAGGTCGAAGGCGAACAGCCCGCCGAAGGCGGGGAGGAAGCCCTTGGCCACCTCGTAGGACTCGTGCGAGGGAAGGCCCGGCCAGTGGGCGCGGGTCACGGCGGGGTGGGCGTCCACGCGGCGGGCCAGGTACTCGGTGTTCTCGCAGTGCCTGCGCATCCGCAGGGGCAGGGTCCGTATGCCCCTGATGGTCAGCCAGGCGGCGAACGGGTCCGGCGTGGACCCGAGTTCCACGCCGAAGTGCCAGACCTTGTGGTACAGGTCCCGGTCCGCGAACACCGCGACGCCGCCGAGCACGTCGGAGTGGCCGCCGAGGTACTTCGTGGCGGAGTGCACCACGATGTCGGCCCCCAGCTCGATCGGCCGGCACAGGATCGGCGAGGCGAAGGTGTTGTCCACCACGCTGACGAGACCCTTCTCCCGCGCCACGGCGAACATCGCCGGCAGGTCGGAGACGTGGCACATCGGGTTCGCGATCGTCTCCAGGTAGAGCACGCGCGTCCGCGGCCGTACGGCGGCGCGCACCTCGTCCGCGTCGTGACCGCTGACGAACGTCACCTCGATGCCGAAGCGCCGCTGGAAGTCCATGATCGAGGCATGCGTCCCGCCGTACAGCGCGCGCTGGGCGATGACGTGGTCGCCGGACTCGAGCAGCCCGAGCAGCGCCATGTTGATGGCGCCCATCCCGGAGGACGTCGCGACCGCCCCGACCCCGCCCTCCAGGTCCGCCACCGCGTTCTCCAGCGCCCGGACGGTCGGGTTGGACAGCCGTCCGTACACGAAGGACCGGTCGGGCACGGCCATCGAGTCGGCGAGCACCTCCGGGTCGTCGAAGACGTACGTCGAGGACTGGTAGATCGGGACGCTGACCGGGCGGCTCCCCTCCAGCGCAGGCGCGGCGATGCGGACGGCCCGGGTGTCGGTGCTGTGCTTCATGCCTCCAAGCATCTCAGCAATGGTCCGTGACAAAAGCGCCAATGAATGGCAAATTGGTTTGCTGATGAGACCATTGGAGACCCTGCTCGGCCGCTGGTCCTCCGGGCGCGGGCCGCTGCACCTGCTGCTGGCCACCCGGCTGCGCCAGTTGATCGACGACGGCCTGCTGCCGCCGGGCGCGCCCATCCCGCCCGACCGCGTGCTGGCGAAGAAGCTGGCCATCGGCCGCACGACCGTCGTGGCGGCCTACGAGGTGCTGCGCCAGGAGGGCCGGATCGTGCGCCGCCAGGGCAGCGGCACGCGCGTCGCCCCGGCCGCGCTGTCGAGCACGCGCCGGGCGCCGGACGGCGGCGGGCGCAACCCGCTGTTCCTGCACCTGCTGGAGCCGCCGGACGACGTGCGCCTGCTCACCTGCGCCGCGCCGCTGGCCCCGCCGCCGCAGCTCATCGAGGCGCACGCGAACGCCCTGCCCCGGCTGGCCGCGCTGTCCGACGACATCGGCTACCACCCGGCGGGGATCTGGTCCGTACGGCGGGCCGTGGCCGAGCGGTACACCCGGCGCGGCCTGCCCACGCGGCCCGAGGAGATCCTCGTGGTCACCGGGGCGCAGCAGGCGCTGTCGCTGCTGGCGCGGCTCCTGGTCGCGCCCGGCGACTCGGTGGTGGTGGAGGCGCCGACCTACTCCGGCGCGCTGGACGTGTTCCGCGACGGGGCCGCGGCCCTCCGGCCGGTGCCCGCGGGCGACGTCGGGGCGTACACCGAGGCGATGGACGAGTACCGGCCCGCCATCACCTACCTCGTCCCGACCTTCCACAATCCCACGGGGAGCGTGCTCGGGCGGTTCGAGCGGAACGCGATCGTGCGCACGGCCAAGGAGCTCGACCTCGTGGTGATCGAGGACGACGTGCCCGCCGAGCTGTCCTTCCACGACGACGAGCCGCCGCCGCTGGCCGCGGGCGGCGGGGAGAACGTCATCCAGGTCGGGTCGCTGAGCAAGGTCGTCTGGGGCGGCTTCCGCATCGGCTGGGTCCGCGCCGCGCCCGCCCTGGTCAACCGGCTCGCCCGGCTCAAGGCCATCCACGACCTCGGCAGCGACACGATCGCCCAGCTCGCCGCCGTGGAGCTGCTGCCGAACCTGGACGAGATCCGCGCCGAGCGCGTGGCCCGCCTGCGCGAGCAGCACGACCACCTCTGCGCCGAGCTGCGCGAGCACCTGCCGTCGTGGCGCTTCGAGCCCGCGCGCGGGGGCCAGACCCTCTGGGTCCGCCTCCCGTCCGGCGACGCCACCTCCTACGCCCAGGTCGCGCTGCGCCACGGCGTGGCCGTCCTGCCGGGCGTGCACTTCGACCCGAACGGCGGCAGCCAGGACGCGCTCCGCGTCCCCTTCGTCTACCCGAAGGCCGACCTCAGCGACGCGGTCCGCCGCCTCGCCCGCGCCTGGTCCTCCTACTCCGGCGGACGCGGCGAACGCGACTCGCTCCACGCCATCGTCGTCTGACCCCGCCCGCGGATCTCCGCCGGGCTCACGCCGTACGGCACCGCGCCCCGCGCCGTACGGCGAGATGCCCCGCGCCGTACGGCGAGACGCCCCGCGCCGTACGGCGAGACGCCCCGCGCCGTACGGCGAGACGCCCGGCGGGACTCAGGCCGTGCGGACGGGAGGGGCACCCGGGGTCAGGACGGGTCGACCATGCCGAGGGTGACGTTGAGCAGGGCCTTGGCGTACTCGTCCTCGGAGAGGGTGCCGCCGGCGGCCATGGGGTGGACGATCGACCAGGCGAAGTGGATGCTGTGGACGGCCAGGCCCTTGCGGAGGGAGTCCTCCAGGGTGTCGCCCGGCTCGCGGAGCAGCGCGTTGAAGCGCCTCATGCGCTCCTCGAAGATCGCGGTCGTGTCGAGGCGCTGGAGGGCGGCGGGGACCTGCTGGACGAAGCGGAAGCTGTCCACCTCCTCGCGCACGAGCCGTGAGTAGCGCGTGAGCATCTCCCGGCGGGTCTCGCGGCCGGGCGGCCGGCTCTCGCCCCAGTCCAGGAGCTCGTCGAGACGGGCGAGGAACCCCTCGAACACGCTGGCGACGATCTCCTCCTTCGTCTTGAAGTGGTAGTAGAGCGCCGCCTTGGTCACGCCGACCTCCTCGGCGATCTCCCGCAGGGACGTCGCGTCGTACCCCTTCTCGGCCAGCAGCCGCCGCGCGACGGCCTGGATCTTCGCCCGGGTGTCCATGACCCCAACCTACTTGACGACCGGCTAGCACGCAGCTTACCGTGCGGCAGGTAAGTCTACTTGCCGGTCGGCAAGTAAGTAACCTTCTCCGAGGAGTGACGGATGCTCTTACCCTTCATCGGGATCCTGTCCGCGATGCTGCTGGCGATGCTCGACGGCATGGTCGTCGGCACGGCGATGCCCCGCATCGTGACCGAGCTCGGCGGCGTGGACCACCTGTCCTGGGTGGTCACCGCCTACCTGCTGACCTCCACGGTCGCCACGCCGGTGTACGGCAAGCTGGGCGACATGTACGGCCACAAACGGGTCTTCCTGTCGGCCGTGGCGCTCTTCCTGGCCGGGTCGGCCCTGTGCGGCGCGGCCGCGGACATGGGGCAGCTCATCGCCTTCCGGGCCGTGCAGGGCCTGGGCGCGGGCGGCCTGATCGTGGGCGGCATCTCGCTGATCGGCCTGCTCGTCCCGCCCCGCCAGCGCGGCAAGTACCAGGGTCTCAGCGGCGGCCTGATGGCCCTGACGATGATCGCCGGGCCGCTCGTCGGCGGCGTGATCACCGACTCGCTGTCCTGGCGGTGGGCCTTCTACGTCAACCTGCCGATCGGGGTCGTCACCCTGGTCGTGCTCGCCGTGGCCGTGCGCCTGCCGTACGAACGCCGGCCGCACCGCGTCGACTACCTCGGCACCGCGCTGGTCGCGGCGGTCGCCTCCGCGCTCGTGCTGGCGGCGTCGTGGGGCGGGCAGCGGTACGCCTGGGGATCTCCGCAGATCCTGGGCCTGTTCGCGGTCGCCGCGATCGGCACGGCGCTGCTCGTCCCGGTCGAGCGCCGGGCGGCCGAGCCCGTGCTGCCGCCGGCCATGTTCGCCAACCGGGAGCTCATGCTCAGCGCCGCGCTCGCGGCGGTGACCGGGTTCGGGATGTTCGGGGCGGTCAACTTCCTGCCGATGTACCAGCAGGTCGTGCAGGGGGCCTCGGCGACCTCCAGCGGCCTCCTGCTGCTGCCGATGATGCTCGGCATGCTGGCGACCTCGATCGTCTCCGGCAAGATGATCACCCGCACCGGGCGCTACAAGGCGTACCCGCTCGCCGGGACCCTGCTGACCGGCGCCGGGCTGGCCGCGTTCTCCCTGCTGGACGCGGACACCGGCCAGGTCTACTCGACCGCGGCCATGCTGGTCTTCGGCGTCGGCCTCGGCTTCGTCTGGCAGTTGCCCACCCTGATCGGCCAGAACAGCGTCGAGGCCCGCGAGATCGGCGCGGCGACCGGCCTCGTCCGCTTCGCCCAGGCGATGGGCGGCTCCTTCGGCGTGGCGATCTCCGGCGCCATCCTCGCCGCCGGCCTGGACGGCGCCGCCCCCGGCTCCCGCGCCTACGTCCCCGCCTTCGCCGACGCCCTGTCCGACGTCTTCCTCTGGTCGCTCCCCGCCGCCGCCCTGGGCCTCGTCACGGCCGTCCTGATCAAGGAGGTCCCCCTCCGCGACGAGTCTCCGCGCCCCGCCCCCGAGGACGAACGGGTCCCCGCGTGACCGGGGCCGCCGGGGCCCGGGCAGAGGCGGGGGGTTTGGGGGTATGGGATGGGGGTGGCGGACAGACTGGTGGATTATCGGCGGAAGCGGGATCCGGAGAAGACGCCCGAGCCGGTCCCCCGGCAGCGGGGTAGGCCGGGGCGCGGGGACACCTTCGTGATCCAGGAGCACCACGCGCGTGCGCTGCACTGGGACCTGCGGCTCGAACGGGACGGGGTGCTCGTGTCGTGGGCCGTGCCCAAGGGGTTGCCGCCGGACCCCAAGGTCAACCACCTGGCGGTGCACACCGAGGACCACCCGATGGAGTACGCCTCGTTCGAGGGGGAGATCCCGGCCGGGGAGTACGGCGGGGGCCAGGTCCGCATCTGGGACCGGGGGACGTACGAGACCGAGAAGTGGAGCGACCGCGAGGTCAAGTTCGTGCTGCACGGGGAGCGCTCCGAGGGACGCTACGTGCTGTTCCGGACCCGCGGGAAGAACTGGATGATCCACCGGATGGACGGCCCCGCGCCCGGCTGGGAGCCCATGCCGGCCGGGGTGTCCCCCATGACGCCGGTGCGGCGGGCGCGGCTGCCCCGGAACCCCGGCAGGTACGCCTTCGAGTTCGCCTGGGAGGGGCGGCGGGGACTCGCGGCCGTCGAGGGCGGGCGGCTGACGCTGCGCGACCCGGCCGGGGAGGACATCACCGAGCGGTGGCTGCGCCCCCTCGGCGGGGAGCTGGGCAGCCGGTCCGCGCTGCTGGACGGCGTGATCGCCGAGGTGGAGGGCGTCGAGGTGTACGTCGTCTTCGACCTGCTGTACGCCGAGGGGCGGGCGCTGCTGGCCGAGCCGTTCGATCGCCGCCGATCCCTGCTGGAAGAGCTCGGGATCGGCGGCGCCCGCTGGCAGACCGCGCCGAGCTTCCCCGGCGAGGGCGCGGCCGTCCGCGCCGCCGCCCGCGAACGCGGCCTGCCCGCGGTCATCGCCAAGCGCCGCGACTCGCCGTACATTCCCGGGGAGTCCGATGCCTGGCTCTGCATCCCCATATGAGGCGGGGCATCGGGCGCGCGGGCGATGAGGTCATCCCGTAGGACTGTTAGGTATGGACCACAAGACGTTCTACCCTCCGATCGACCCCTATGACTCGGGAATGCTGGATGTCGGGGGCGGAAACCTGATCTATTGGGAGGTCTGCGGGAACCCGGCGGGCAAACCCGTGGTGTTCCTGCACGGCGGTCCCGGCGGCGGCCTGCTCCCCGTCCACCGCCGCCTGTTCGATCCGCGGGCGTACCGGATCATCCTGTTCGACCAGCGCAACTGCGGCCGCAGCACGCCGAACGCGGGCGATCCCGGGGTCTCCCTCGCGGCCAACACCACCTGGCACCTGGTGGCGGACGTCGAACGGCTCCGCGAGCACCTCGGCGTGGACCGCTGGCAGGTGTTCGGCGGCTCGTGGGGCGTCACGCTGGCCCTGGCGTACGCCGAACGGCACCCGGAGCGGGTGACCGAGCTGGTGCTGCGCGGGGTCTACCTGGCCCGGCCCGCCGACGACACGTGGGGGTTCACGGCGAGCGGCGCGGCGATGCTGTTCCCCGCCGAGTGGGCGCGCTTCCGCGACCACATCCCGGAGGACGAGCGCGGCGACCTGCTCGCGGCGTACGGCCGGCGCCTGTCCGACCCGGACCCGGCCGTGCACGTCCCGGCCGCGCGCGCGTGGGCCGGGTGGGAGCTGGCGGCGAACACGCTGCTGCCCGCCGAGCCGCCGCCGCTCACCGACCGCGACCTGCTGGCGTTCGCGCGCATCGAGCAGCACTACGTCTCGCAGGGGTGCTTCCTCGAAGAGGACCAGCTCGTGCGGGACGTGGACCGGATCCGGCACATCCCGGCGGTCATCGTCAACGGGCGGTACGACATGAAGACCCCGATCGACGCCGCCTTCGAACTGCACCGCGCCTGGCCGGAAGCCGACTTCCACATCGTGGAGGACGCGGGGCACAGCGGCGCCGAGCCCGGCATCCTGTCCAAGGTCATCGAGGCCACCGACCGCTTCCGCCCCTGACCTTCCGTCCCGGGGTACGGCAGGCGCCGCGCCCCGGGCACGACGGCCCGCGCGCGGCCGGGGCGCGCGAAGGAGGGCGCCGAGACGCCCCGCGGCTCAGACGTCGGTGATCCGCAGGCCCGCGTGCGCCTTGTAGCGGCGGTTCACGGAGATCAGGTTGGCGGTGAGGGCCTCGATCTGGTGGGCGTTGCGCAGGCGCCCGCCGTACACGCCGCGCATGCCCGGGATGCGGGACGCGAGGGCCTGCACGGTGTCGGTGGCCTCGCGGTCGTCGCCCAGCACGAGGACGTCCAGGTCCATCTCGGCCACGTCGGGGTCGAGCAGGAGCACCGCGGACACGTGGTGGAACGCGGCCACCACGCGGCTGTCGGGGAGCACGGCCGCGGCCTGCTGGGCGGCGCTGCCCTCCTCGACGGGCAGGGCGTAGGCCCCCTGCTTGTCGAAGCCCAGCGGGTTCACGCAGTCCACGACGATCTTGCCGGCGAGCTCGGCGCGCAGCGACTCCAGCGTCGCCCGGTGGCCGTCCCACGGCACCGCGACGATCACCACGTCGGCCCGCGTGGCCACGGCGGCGTTGTCGGCGCCGCTGACGGGGAGGTCCCCGCCCAGGCTCTCGGCGGCGGCCGCCGCGCGAGCGGCGTCGCGGGAGCCGATCAGCACGGTGTGCCCGGCCATCGCGAGACGCCGCGCCAGGCCCTTGCCCTGGTCGCCGGTCCCGCCGAGGATGCCGATGGTGAGCCCGGAGACGTCCGGGAGATCGTGGGGAGCCCTCTGGTCAGCCATGCCCCAGATCATGCCAGGCCCCCCTCCGCTCCCCCGCCCCGGGGAGGGTCAAGTCCCCCGGGCGGCCGTACGGCGCCGCCCCCCGCGCGGGCGGCGCCGTGACGGGGTCTCAGGCGGCGGCGATGGCCGGGTGGCGCTTGCGGGAGGCGAAGACCTCGTCGATGATGCCGTACGCCTTGGCCTCGTCGGCGGTGAGGATCTTGTCGCGCTCGATGTCGCGGCGGACCTGCTCGCGGGACTGGCCGGAGTGCTCGGAGATCATGGCCTCCAGCAGGTCGCGCATGCGCAGGACCTCGGCGGCCTGGATCTCCATGTCGCTGGACTGGCCGTACGCGCTCTCCATCGCGGGCTGGTGGATCAGCACGCGCGAGTGCGGGAGCGCGAACCGCTTGCCGGGGGTGCCGGCGGCGAGCAGGATCGCGGCGGCCGAGGCGGCCTGGCCGAGCACCACGGTCTGGATCTCGGGCCGGATGAACTTCATCGTGTCGTAGATCGCGGTCATCGCCGTGAACGAGCCGCCCGGCGAGTTGATGTAGAGCTGCACGTCGCGGTCGGGGTCGATCGACTCCAGCGTCAGGAGCTGGGCCATGACGTCATTGGCCGACGTGTCGTCGATCGGCGCGCCGAGGAAGATGATGCGCTCCTCGAACAGCTTGTTGTAGGGGCTCATCTCCTTGACGCCGTAGGACGTGCGCTCGACGAAGGAGGGGACGACGTAACGGCCGGTGGGGGCCGGGTTCATCTCGTTCATCATGGTCATGCCTTCGATGTCGGGGGGCTGCTGCGGACGGTTTCGCGGGGCGTCAGGAGACCGGGCCCGCGGACTGGACGGAGCGCGCGCTCTGCACGACGTGGTCGATCAGACCGTAGTCCCTCGCCTCCTCGGCGGTGAACCAGCGGTCGCGGTCCCAGTCGGCCTTGATCTGCTCCACCGCCTGGCCCGAGTGGTGGGCGATGCGCTCGGAGAGCATCTGCTTGGCGTACAACATCTGCTCGGCCTGGATGGCGATGTCGGAGGCGGTGCCCCCGAGTCCGCCAGACGGCTGGTGCATCATGATCCGCGAGTGCGGCAGGGCGTAGCGCTTGCCCGGGGCCCCGGCGGTGAGCAGCACCTGCGCCATGGATCCGGCGAATCCCATCGCGACCGTGGCCACGTCGTTGGGGATGTACTGCATGACGTCGTAGATCGCCATCCCGGAGTACACCGAGCCGCCCGGCGAGTTGATGTAGAGGAAGATGTCGCGCTTGGAGTCCTCCGCGGCGAGCAGCAGCAGCTCGGAGCTGATCCGGTTGGCGATCTTGTCGTCCACCTCCTGGCCCAGGAAGACGATGTGCTCGCGCAGCAGCCGCTGGCTCAGCGAATCGGCGAGCTGCCCGGGGAACACCTCGGCGGGGGCCGAGGCGGACACGTCGAAGCCGTGCGGGGAACGCATGAACACTCACCTGACTCTCTTATGTGCCATTCGTCCGGAGGGCCCTACGGCGAAAAGCGGCCCTCCGTGTATTCGTGACGTTAGCCCCCTGACGTGCGGAGTGCGACGCGCTTTCGCTGACGGCGCATTCATGGAGACGTTATTCGGAAAGCACGAACTCAGGTCCGGGCGGATTTGTTCCGCAACCGATTTCGCCTTGGGCATATACGCTCTCAGCGAATTCGGGACCCATTCCCCGCGCTCCGCCGGCAGGCCCCGCGGATTGCGCCGACCTGCCCGCGCCCGGCGGCGATGACGGGCACGATGGAGGCATGGACGCGGCCGCAGTCAGTTTCCTGAGGGAGGCGCTCGCCTCGACCGAGTGGGTGGAGCGCACCCGTGACCTGGGCCGGGCCATCCGGGCCACCCGGTCCCCCGGCGGCCTGCTCGTCGTCGGCACGCCCGACGACGAGCCCTGGCACCTGGCCGCCCACCTCGACGACGAGAGCCGGTTCAGCGGGCTGGCGCAGCTCCGGCCCACCCTCGTGCGCTGGTCGCCGCCCCCGGGCGCCCCGCCGCACCTGCGCGTCGGCCTCGACCGCCTGGAGGAGGCCCGCCGCGGCGAGACCCTGTTCGTCGTCGCCGAGACCAAGTCCCCCGACCCGCTGCTCGAACGCGTCCACGACGCCCGCCGCACCGGCGCCACGATCCTCGCCCTCGACGGCGGCGACCCCGAGCTGGAGGACCTCGCCCACGACGCCCTCCGCGTCGCCCCCGGGGAGTCCCTGCTCACCTTCGACGGCGCCCAGCACCTGGTCAGCCGCGCCGCCGGCGAGGAGGCCCGCCGCCCCACCCTCCGCGACCGCCTGGCCCGCCTCCTGGACACGCTCAGCGGCCCCCGCCTCACCGACTGACCCTCCTCCCCCGGCCCCGCGAGGGGTCGCCGGGGCGGGCCGGGAGTCAGGCGGCGGGCAGGGCCCCGGCGGCGTCGCGGAGCGCGGCGATCACGGCGGCGGGGATGGGGTCGGGCGTGGACCCCCGGGTCCGCGAGGGCCGGGTGAGGGCCTCGATCCTGCGGGTCCCGATGCCCCGGATCGGGGAGACGGCGACCTCCCCCTCCGCGACGTCGAGCAGCGCGAGCGAAGGGGCGATGGCCACCCCGTGCCCCGCCGCCACCAGCGCGAACACCGCCGGGAACTCCGTGCAGTAGTGCACGCGGCGCGGGGTGAAGCCGTGGGCGCGGGCCAGCCGGTCGAGGGCCTGCCCGGACGCCTCCCCCGGCGAGCCCGCCACCCAGGGCAGGTCCGCCAGCTCGGCCACCGTGCGCGGGACGGGACGGCCGGGCGGGGCCACGACGCGGTACTCATCGTCGTGGACGCGCACCGCCAGCAGGTCGGCGGGCGGCAGCGGGCTCGCGTCCCGCTCGGTGATCAGCAGGTCGAGGCCGCCGAGCCGCAGCTCGCGCAGCGCGGCCTCCCCCTCCACCTCGCGCACCGTGGGCGCGATGCGCTCATGCCGTACGGCCAGCGCGCGGAACGCGGGCACCAGCAGGTGGCGAATCGCGGTCATGAACGCGCCGACCACGACCGGCCCCTCCAGCACGCCGGTGAAGCGCTGCAGCTCGCGGCGGGCCTCGGCCAGTTCCTCCTCGACCCGGGCGGCGCGGGCGGCCAGCACGCGACCGGCCGGGGTCAGCCCGGCCCGGCCGCCGGAGCGGTCGAGCAGCCGCAGGCCCACCTCGCGTTCCAGCCGGGCGAGCTGCTGGGAGACCGCGGACGGCGTGAGGTGCAGCGCGGCGGCGGCCCGGACCACGCCGCCACGGCGGGCGACCTCGTGCAGCACGCGCAGACGGCGGGGGTCGATGTCCATGTTCAGCAGAGCTTACGGCGTGATGAAGTAAAGCGAGATTGCGTTGAAGCTCGGCTGCACACCACTCTGGACGCATGTTCATCGAGCTGAGCCACCCGATCACCGACGGCATGACCACCTATCCCGGCATCCCCGGCCCCGAGATCACCGATCACCTGAGCCGCGAGGACTCCCGCGGGGTGTACGCCGCCGGGACCGAGTTCCACCTGGGCCGGATCAGCCTGGTGGGGAACACCGGGACGTACCTGGACACGCCGTTCCACCGGTACGAGGGCGGCGCCGACCTCGCCGCCGTCTCCCTGGACCGGCTCGCCGGCCTGCCCGGTCACACCGTGCGCGCCGAGGGCCTGCCGCACGTCGGGGTCGAGCGGTTCAAGGCGCTGGAGGACGCCGACCTCTCGGGCGCCGCCGTACTGATCCACACGGGGTGGGACCGGCACTGGGGCACGCCGGAGTACCTGTCCGGGCACCCGTACGTCACCGGGGAGGCGGCGCGGTGGCTCGTGGAGCGCGGCGTCGCGCTCGTGGGCGTGGACACGCTCAACATCGACGCCACCGACACCGGGGAGCGGCCGGTCCACACCACGCTGCTCGGCGCGGGCGTCGTGATCGTGGAGCACATGACGGGCCTGGGCGGCCTGCCCGACGAGGGGTACCGGTTCCACGCCGCCCCGCCGCGGATCGAGGGCCTGGGCACGTTCCCGGTGCGGGCGTACGCGGAGGTCCCGGCGTGATCGACGTCCTGGCCTGGGCGGGGGCCGGGGCGCTGCTGCTGGCGTACGCGCTGGTGTCGATGCGGCGCATGGACGGCGACGGGGCGGGGTTCCAGCTCCTCAACCTGCTGGGCAGCCTGGCGCTGGGCGTGAACGCCGCGCGTCAGGCCGCCTGGCCGTCCGCCGCCGTGAACGCGATCTGGGTCGTCATCGGCCTGGCCATGCTCGCCCGGCTCCGCGCGGCCCGCGACCGGCCCGTGTGACCCGGCGCGGCGATCAGCCGGCGAGGTCGAAGTTGTCGCCGACCACGCGCGCCGAGACCAGCCGCTCGCTGTGCGGGGCGGCCCGGAAGCGGGTGATCGCGGACCGGGCCGCGGCGCCCGAGAGCCCGGTGCGGCGGGCGTCGAGGACGGCGTGCGCGGCGTGGCGGGCGGCCCGGCTCAGGGCGGTGCGCACCACGGCGGCGGTCGCGCCGGGCACCAGCGACTCGAAGGCCGTGGGGACGCCGTCCACCAGGGCGTCGGCGCGGGAGGGCGCGCCGGGGTCGGCGGCCACGGCGACGACGGTGCGGCCCTCCGCGGCGAGAAGCTCGGCGATGCGGCGCTCGCCGGCCGAGAAGGCGCGCGGACGCTCGTCGATCTCACCGCGGCGCTGCGCCGTGCGGCTCACCGTAACCTCCCCGCTCGGGCCCGTGCTGGGACCGGCTCCGGGAGCCGGTGCTACACGAGGTTAGTCCTCATTCCACTCTTTGTCCTGCTCCCGCCACGCCTCGTTACGCTCGGCCGCCGTCCGCATCGCGTTCGCGGCCTCCGCCTCGGTCTCGTAGGGGCCGAGGCGGTCCTTGTTCGGGCACCCGGGGCCGTGCTCGACCCGCATGTGCCTGAGGCAGTACCACCAGTCGCCGACGACATCACCCATGATCCCCATCCTCCCCGCTCGCGGGCCTGGTTAGACTCCTGAACCATGACGACGTTGCTCCAGCCCGGGCGGATCTCGCCCATGCGCAAGGTCCCCTCCGACATAGAACGACCGGAGTACGTCGGCAAGAAGCAGCCGCGCACCGGGGAGCCCGACGTCAAGACGCCGGAGATCATCGAGCGCATGCGGATCGCCGGGCGCATCGCCGGTCAGGCCCTCCAGGAGGTCGGCAGGCACGTCCGGCCCGGCATCACGACCGACGAGCTGGACCGCATCGGCCACGAGTTCCTGCTCGACCACGGCGCCTACCCCTCGACGCTCGGCTACCGCGGCTTCCCCAAGTCGCTGTGCACCTCGATCAACGAGGTGATCTGCCACGGCATCCCCGACGACACGGTCCTGCGCGACGGCGACATCGTCAACGTGGACATCACCGCCTACATCGGCGGGGTGCACGGCGACACCGACGCGACGTTCCTGGTCGGCGAGGTGGACGAGGAGTCGCGGCTGCTGGTCGAGCGCACCCACGAGGCCACCATGCGGGCCATCCGCGCCGTGGCTCCGGGCCGGCGGCTCAACGTGATCGGCCGGGTGATCGAGTCGTACGCCAAGCGCTTCGGATACGGCGTCGTGCGGGACTTCACCGGGCACGGCATCGGCACCACGTTCCACTCCGGCCTGATCGTGCCGCACTACGACGACCCGTCGGTCTCGGTGACCATGGAGCCGGGCATGACGTTCACGATCGAGCCCATGCTGACCCTGGGCACGATCGACTACGAGATCTGGGCCGACGGCTGGACCGTGGTCACCAAGGACCGCAAGCGCACCGCGCAGTTCGAGCACACGGTCCTCGTCACCGACACCGGCCGGGAGATCCTCACCCTCCCGGAGTGACCCCCGCGCGCCGCCGCCGTGCCGTACGGCTCGCGCGCCCGGCCCGCCCCTCGCCGGGCCGGGGTACGGCGGGAGCGAACCGGCGGCCGTGCCGTACCGGGTGAAAGGGGCGACACGGGGCGGGGGGTTGCGATGCGGACCGCGATCGACTGATTACGCTGGGCGAATGAAGGTGATCGGGCGGCCGTGGGCGGTGTTCCTCGCCGCCGGGCTCGTCGCCTGGGTCGCGGCGGCGGCGGGGGCCTTCGTGAGCGGGTCCGCGGCGTTCGCCCCGCCCGTGGTGCTGATCGGGGCGCTCCTGATCCCCGTCACGTTCCTGATCTGGATGAGCGAGCCCGGCGTGACCGGGGACGTGCCGCCCTCGCTGGTGCCCCGGGCCATGCTCGCGGGCGGGCTCGTCGGCGTCGTGGACACGCTGGCGCTGCCGCTGTACTTCCGCGAGCCCAACCGCTACCTGTTCCTGGCCATGGCGCTGGCCGAGGAGCTGGTGCTGGCGGCCGTGCTCGTCTACGCCGCGCGCCGCCTCACCGAGAAGAACGTGCGGTCGGGGCTGCTGCTGGGGGCGGCCGTCGGCTTCGGCTTCGCGATCCCCAAGGCCGTCGGCTGGAGTCTGGTCGCCGCGCTGACCGTCCGGGACATGCCGGTGGCCAAGCTGACCGAGACCGAGCTGCTGCGGGCCCTGTTCACCCCACTCGGGCCGGGGCTGTGGACCGCGATCCTGGGCGGCGCGCTGTTCGCGGTGAGCCGGGGCGGCCGGATCCGGATCAACGGCCGCGTCGTGCTGACCTACCTCGGCGTGGTGGCCCTGCACTTCATGTGGGACGCCGCCCGCACGGTCGCGATCGTGCTCGCGCTGGTCCTCACCGACCTGCAGTACACCCCGGCGATGCACCGGCTGGGCCAGCTCCCCTCGGCCACCGCCGCGCAGGCCCACATCTACACCGGGCTGCTGTTCGCCTCCCGCGTGATCGTCACGGGGGTCACCCTGGTCTGGCTGATGAGCCAGATCAGCACCGCCTGGCGCGACGAGCCGCGCTACCTCATCGCCACCGGCGAGGACTCCCGCCCCTGACCCGGCCGCCGCCCGTACGCCGCGGCGGGGCCGTACGCCGCGGCGGGGCCGTACGGCGCGGCGGGGCCGCACCCCCCGGAGGCCGCGCGGTCAGCGGAGGGCGGCGATGACCTGGGCCAGGAAGTCGAGGTTGGGCTCGTGCACGCAGATGTAGGAGAAGCCGTAGCGTTCGCGGCGCTCCACGAGCTGGGTGGCCATCTCCTTGATCGTGCCGATGAGGAGGTACGGCGTCTCCAGGACCTCGGGGACGCTGAACTCCAGGCCCATCTCGCGCATCAGGGTGGTCGCGCCCAGGCGGCGGTCGTCGATGGGGAAGACGGCCTGGACCAGGCAGCTCGTCTCGAAGTCGCGCCCGCCCGCCGCGGCGCGGGCGGCGCGCACCCGCTCGTCGGCCTCCTCGGCGGTGGTCAGCCGGACGACGCCCGGCTCGCGGCCGGGGATCTGGCGGGTGCCGGTGAAGGCGACCACGTCGGCGTGCCCCGCCGCGACGGGCAGCAGCTCGTCCTCGTCCCCGGGGATGAGCAGCGGCGGGCGGGGCTCCTGCGCGGGCGACGGTGAGAAGCGCCGGTCCGCGAAGTGCTGGTCGAGGCGTTCGACGGTGGTGGCGAGCCGGGCCGCGCGGCCGGCCGCCGGCTCCCAGGCGACCTCCGCCGCGTCGAACTCGTGCTCGGCCCGCCCGATGCCCAGCCCCAGTTCGAACCGGCCGCCGCTGAGCCGGTCCAGCGTCGCCACCTCGCGGGCCAGCAGCGCCGGCTTCCAGAAGGACACGTTGAGCGTGTACGTGCCGACGCGCAGGCGGCGGGTCGCGCCCGCGATGGCGGCGAGCGTGGAGAACGGGGCGGGCTCCCCCACCTGATCCGGGACGAGGACGACGTCGAAGCCGGCCTCCTCCGCCTCCCGCGCCCGCCGTACCAGCTCTTGCCCCGACGACTCCAGCGAGCCCAGGACGACCCCGAACCGGAAATCCCTCATGCGGTCATCACACCATGCCACGACCCCTGTGAGCAGGCGTTATACGAGATCACCCGGCGTTTGCGCCCGGAAGCGCCACCCGAATCCCAAAGGCCGGTGAGCGGTCCCGGCGGGCGCCGTACGGCACGGCGGCCCGCCGCGGGCGATCACCGCGGGCCCGCCTCAGGCGATCGCGGCGGGACCGCCGCGCGGCGCTACTGCTCGGCCGGGCGGCGGCCCTCCTTGTTGAGCTTGGCGAGGTACTCGTTGTAGTCGTCGAGCTCGGAGTCGCCGGTGGTGACGTCGTCGGGCGCGGCGACGGCCAGCGCCTTCTCGGCGCGCCGGTCGCGGTTGCGGGCCTGGCGCTGGTCGTCGCGGGCCCACTGGTAGACCAGGGCGACGATCACCAGCAGGGTCGGGATCTCGCCGAACCCCCAGGCGATCGCCCCGCCCGTCTTCTGGTCGTCCAGGCCGGAGGCGCCCCAGGCGCGGCCGAGCTGGTCGTACCACCGGGAGGCGATGACCCCGCCCATGCTCATCACGGCGATGCCGAAGAAGGCGTGGAACGGCATCGTGACGAACAGCGTGAGCAGCTTGGCGATGAACGGGATCCGGTGCGGGCTCGGGTCCACCCCGATCAGCACCCAGAAGAACAGCGACCCGCTCAGCAGGAAGTGCGTCGACATCACCAGATGACCCACGTGCTCCTCCATCGCCCCCTCGAACAGGGGCGTGAAGTAGAGGGCGTAGGTGCTCACGACGAACACGGAGGTGGCGACGATCGGGTGGGCGATCACCTTCACGGCCCGGCTGTGCAGGATCGCGGTGATCCACTCGCGCGGGCCGCGGTCGCCGCGCCGGGCGGCGGGCCTGATCGCGCGCAGGGCCAGGGTGACCGGCGCGCCGAGCACCAGGAAGATCGGCACGAGCATGGACAGCACCATGTGCTCGGCCATGTGCACGCTGAACAGCACCTTGGCGTAGCGCCCCACGCCGCTCTGGGTGGCGATGACCAGGATCAGCAGCCCGATGAACCAGGAGATCGTACGGCCCCAGGGCCAGCGGTCGCCGCGGCGCCTCAGCCGGGCCACGCCCACGGCGTACAGCGCGCCGAGCACGACGGCGACGGTGGCGAAGAACAGGTCGAACCACCACAGCGTGATCAGCCGCCCGACGGTCAGCTCCGGCGGCAGCTCGTAGCCGAGCAGTTCGAAGGCGGCGCTCGGGGACAGCGGGATGTCCGGCGGCTCGGTCCGCGCGAGGGCGACGGCGACGCCGACCGTGGCGGCCATCAGCAGCGTCTCGCCCGCGGCCAGCCTGGCGAAGGCGCGGGGGCGGCCCTGCGCGAGGCGCGGCAGGGTGCGCTCGCGGTGGAAGTGGCCGACCAGGCCCAGCACGCCGAACAGCACGATCTTGGCCAGCGCGAGCCGGCCGTAGTCGGTGGTCACGAGCGCGTCGGGCGACTCGAGCCGGGCGATGATCGAGAACAGGCCGCTGACGCCGACGCCGATGAAGCACCAGAACGCCATCCGCGAGAACCGCTCGCCGACGACGTCGAGCTGCGGCGCGGACCGCCAGGCGTGGTAGCAGGCGACCAGCAGGCCGCCGACCCACAGCGCCAGCGTGACCATGTGCAGCGCGACGCCGGTCGTGGCCAGGCCGTGGTTGGGCGAGGAGGAGGAGTGCCCGGTCAGGGGCGGGGGCAGCAGCGTGACGAGCGAGGCGACGAGCAGCCCCCCGGCCATGCCCGCGGTGATCGCGCCGCGCGCGAACATGGCCACGGCCAGCGCGAACAGCACGACGAGGGTGAGCCCGACGCCCTGCGAGGCCGTGGTCGCCGTGTTGCGCAGCTCTTCGGCGGACAACTGCGTGACGGGCTCGCCGAGGATCTCGGACGTGGTGAAGACCAGGGTGAGGGCCGCGGCCCCGGCCCAGGCGGCGGCGCTCCAGGAGGCCGCCATGGTGTACGCCTGGGCGGAGCGGCCGAGCAGGCCCTTGTCGGACGGCAGGAGCGCCGCGGCCGTGAGGAGCAGGCCCACGGTGAGCACGGCCAGCGCGTTCATGGCCAGCCGGGTCACGGGCAGGCCCCAGTGGGTGAGCGGCCCGGGGTCGGGCAGCCCGGGGATCAGCGTCGGGGTGGCCTCACCGCCGGCGTAGAAGGCGATCACGAAGCCGGCCGTGGCGGCGAGCACGCCGCCGGCGACCAGCTTCGGGACCTTCATGTCAGGCACGGGGATCCTTCTTCTTGCGGAAGCTGAAGAGCAGGCCGAGGCCGACTCCGGCCACCAGGCCCGCGCCGACCCACCACCAGGTCAGGCCGCTGCCCGCGGAGGACTTCCCGGCGGCGGGCGTCGCCGTCGCCGTCGGGGCGGGAGCGGGGGTGGAGGCGGGGGCGGAGGGGGCGGCGCTGGGGGCCTGGGAGTCCTCGGGGGTGGGCGAGGCGGCCGGGCTCGCGGAGTCCGAGGACCCCGGCAGCGGCCCGCCGGCGATGCCCATCACGGTGAACGGGATCACGCCCTCGATGGGGTGGCCGTCCGACGAGACCACCCGGTAGGCGATCTTGTACTTGCCCGGCGGGAGCGCGCCGTTGAGCGCCTGGGTGACCGTCTCCTTGTCCGTCTCCGCCGGACCGCTCTCGAAGCGCTTGCCGTCGGCGTCGCTGACGATCACAGTCGGCAGCCGGACGGTGTTGCTGAAGACCAGCTCGACCTTCTCGACCTTCTCGACGGAGGCGTCCTTCGCGGGGTTGCTGCTCTTGAGGCGGTCGTGCGCCAGAGCGGTCCCGGTGCCGAGGACGAAGGTGGTGAGCAGGATGAACACGGCGACGACGCCGGCGCGCAGAGATCTCATGGGTCCAATGGGAGTCGGCGGATTCGGGGCACCCCCAAGGCTACCCACGCCAGAGGGCGCCCCTGTCGTGTGCCTCGAACTCGGCGGACAGGGCCGCCCGGTCCTCCGCCGTGAACGGCCGGTAACCCTCGCCGCGGCCCGGCCGCCACCAGATCGCGCCGGCGAGCCCCGCCTCGCGCAGGGGCCTCTTGTCCACCTTGTTGCTCGCGGTCAGCGGCATCGCGTCCACGATCCGCACGAACCTCGGCGCCCACTTGGTGCCCAGGTCCGGCTGCTCGGCCAGGAAGGCGGCGAACGCCGCCGGGTCGAACGCCCCTCCGCGCAGCTCCAGGGCGGCCATGACCTGGTCCCCGGTGCGCGGGTCCGGCACCGCGTACACCGCCGCCATCACCACCGGGGCGTGCCGCGCCAGGATGCGCTCGACCGGCGCGGCCGCGAAGTTCTCGCCGTCCACCCGCAGCCGGTCCGCGTCGCGCCCGGCGAAGTAGAAGTACCCGGCCTCGTCCCGGTAGCCCAGGTCCCCGCTCCAGTACCACCCGTCGCGCAGCCGTACGGCCTCCGCCTCGGGGTTCTTGTAGTAACCCTCGAACGCCGAGGCGACGTTGCGCCCGACGATCTCGCCGATGGCCTCCCCCGGGTTGAGCAGCGCGCCGTTCGCGTCGAACACGGCGCGCGGGCACTCCTTGCCGGTCTCGGGGTCGATGATCGCCACGTCCTGCCCGGCGCGGGGCAGCCCGAGGGCCTGCGGCGGCGTCCCGGGGGCCTTGTTCATGGCGATGGTCCCCTCGCTGGAGCCGTACCCCTCGATGATCCGGCAGCCGAAGCGCCGCTCGAACTCGGCCATGTCGCGCGCGCTCGCCTCGGTGCCGAACCCCCGGACCAGCGGGTTGTCCCGGTCGTCGGGCAGCTCGGGCGTCGCGAGCACGTAGGCCAGCGCCCGGCCCACGTAGCTGAAGAACGTGGCCCCGTGGCGGCGCACGTCCGGCAGGAACCCCGAGGCCGAGAACCGGCGGCGCAGCGCGATCGCCGCCCCGGCCCGCAGCGCAGGGGCCACGCACACCATCACCGAGTTGCCGTGGAACAGCGGCATCGACACGTAGACCACGTCGTCCCGGGTGATCCCGAACAGGTTCCCGGCGGTCTCCGCGATCGCCGCCAGCCGCCCGTGGGTGCAGATCACCGCCTTCGGCGCGCCCGTGGACCCCGAGGTGAAGGTCAGCATCAGCGTGTCCCCGGGCCCCGGCGCCTCCCCGTCCGCGCCGTACGGCGTGAGCCCGCCCGGGTCCCCCGCGACGGGCCGGTCCCGCACGGCCGGGCCGTACGCCCCGGGCGAGTCCGGCGGCGGGGACGCCAGGCCGGGGACGGTCACGACGCGCGAGGCGGGGACGCCGATGTCGAGGCCGTCGAGCAGGCGCGCGCCGACGACGTCGGTGACGATCAGGCCGCAGTCGGTGTGGCGGATGTCGCGGGCCAGCTCCTCCCCGCGCCGGGTGGGGTTGACGCCGACGAGGACGGCCCCGGACAGCGCGGCGGCGCCCAGCCAGAACAGGTACTCCGGTGTGTTGTCGAGCAGCACGCCGATGTGGAACGGCCGCCCGGCCGGGCGCAGCTCGCGCGCGAGACGCGCCCGGCGGCGGCATTGGGCGACCACCTCGGCCCAGGTGTACCGCTCGTCCTCGAACAACAACCCCGTGCGGTCGTCGCCGTCGCGGGCGAGCAGCAACTCCGAGATCGTCCCCATGCCCCCAGCAAACCAAGCAACCGCTTGGCCATCAAGGGGCGGAGACGATCAGCGATCAGCGGGCGGTCACAGCCCGACGCAGGCCAGTGCCCGCTGGTACGACTCGGTGCTCGCGGTGTGGTCGCGCATGAGGTCGAGCGTCTCGGCCAGGTCCAGCCAGGCCTGGGCGCACGGCCGGGAGGGCGGGACGTCCCGGAGCACGCCGCCCGCGTTGGCCGCGGCCTCGGCCGCCAGCTCGCCCTTGCCCAGCATCAGCAGCGCGCGGGCCATGACGATGTAGGCGTCGGCCCGGATCACCGGCGCGATCGCGTCGGCGCGCTCGACCGCCTTCTGCGCCGACCGCAGCGCGTGCTCGGGCTCGCCCACGGCCAGCTCCGCCTTGGCCAGTTCGACGGAGCAGCGGGCCCGGGTGGCGGCGCTCGCCGAGGTCTCCGCGAGCTCGCGCTCCACCCCCGCCAGCACGTCGCGGGCCCGCTCGGGCTCGTCGGGACGCACCCGCAGCAGCAGCTTGCCGTACGCCTGCCGGAGCCGGGCCAGGTTGCGCACCTCGCCGGTCTCGGCCTGGAGCGCCAGCGCGCGCTCGGCCAGCGCGATGATCCTCTCGCCGCCGGCCGGGTCCTCGTCCAGCGTGGCGGCGTTCCAGCAGGCGGCGACGCGGGCCCGGTGCGTGCCCAGCTCCTCGGCGGCCTCCAGGAGCTGCCCGACGAGCTGCATCGTGCGGAGCTGGTCGCCCCGCTTGTGGTAGACGCTGGCCAGCGTGGCGCCCAGCTCGACGAGCGGGTCGCTCCAGCCGCCGGCCAGTTCGACCGCCATGGCGTGCTCGCCGGCGCGCACGCCCTCGGTCAGGTCGCCGGCCTCGCGGCGGCACCGGCACAGCGCCACCGCGATGCGCATGCGGCGCTCCGCCTCGGCGCCGTCCACGCGCTGCGGCGGCTGCGCGGGCTCGTCCCCGGCCGCGGCCCGGCCGTAGTAGGCGTCGAACTGCCGCTGCAGCCGCTCGATCGCGCCGCGCAGGTCGCCGCACGCCTCCAGGGCGAGCGCGTAGCCGTACTCGGCCTGCTCCAGGAGATCGGGCAGGCCGCCCAGCATGTCGTCGTCCAGCAGTTCGGCGAAACGGCGCCGCGCCTCTTCGACCTCGCCGTTCTCCAGCGTGAGCGAGGCGTAACGCAGAGCGAGCTGGAGATCGGAAAGCTGTTCGGACGTGACACCGTTCACCAAATAACTGACAGAGCAATCCAGTTTTTCGGCTAACAGTTCGAGAACCGCCGGGGTCGGTGTGCGTTTACCGCTTTCGATCAGTGATACATAGCTGTCCGAAAGCTCGGGGTGCGCCAGCCCTGCCTGCGACAATCCACGCTGGCGACGCATCGTTTTGATTCGCTGACCTACGAGATCTTGACCGGACACTCTCGCCTCTTGATGATTGAGCTGACCCAGCGACCAGCAAAGGAGTAAAGATGCGCCGTCGCTTTAGGCTCGCCGCCCTGACCGTGTTCGTGTCGGCTGTTCTGGCCGTCGGGCTCAATGTTACGGCCATGGGCGCTTCCGTGTCCGCCAGTGGAGCCCCGGTGACCAGCTACGAGGACTGCTGCTAGAATCACGCGGCCCTGACGGGGCCCGTCAGGCGATCGGCCCCAGCGGGTGAGCGGGCGAACACCATCCGGGAAACGCGAGCACGACCTGGAGTAAGGCGAGGGACTCCGGAATCCGGCTCGCACGTCCACCCTTCCGAGCCCCCTGCCGCCCGCGGCGACCGGTCCCCGCGGGCTCCGTCCGGTCTCCCGGCCCCCGTTCCCCGGGGTCCGCGAGCCGGGGTCCGCGAACCGGGGCGCGATCCGGGCCGCGATCCAGCCGGACCACGGCGGCCGCCGCGCGACCGGGCGGGACGCGCGCCCGCCCCGCCCCGGCGGCGCCGCCCGGGGGCGGTGACGAGGGACCCCGATCCGGGACCAGGGAATGGCCGGCCCCACGGGACGGAGCGGTCCGTTTCGAATGACGCGGAAATAACGTTTTTTCGCTACATCGCGCGCAGAGCTAGAAAAAGGTCGACACGATCCGCTAACGTGCCCAGGTCCCTTCCTGTCAGCTCCTCGATCCGGTGCACGCGGTATCTCAGCGTGTTCACGTGAATATGCAGCCGCGCGGCGCAGACGTTCCAGGAACCGGAGCAGTCGAGGAACGCCTCCAGGGTGCGCACGAGATCCGACTGGTGTTCGCGGTCGTACCGGATCACCGGCTCCAGCAGCCGGGCGGCGAACGACCTGCGCACGTCCTGCGGCACCGTGGCCAGCAGCAGCGCGTGCGTGTAGATCTCGTCGCCGGTGACCACCCCGCCGCCGCGCGACTCGGCCAGCCGGCGGGCGTGCCCGGCCTCCTCGACGCAGCCGCGCAGCCCCGCGCCGCCGGTCGCCCGGGTGCTCACGCCCACGCAGAGCCCGGCCAGGGCCAGCCGCTCGGCCCCCTCGCGCAGGCGTTCGGCGACGCCCGGCCCGCCGAGCACGGCCACCGCCTCGTCGGCCCCCACCGCCGCGGGCACGTCGAGGAGTTCCTCCAGCGCCTGCCCGGCCAGCCTGGCCTCCCCGCCGGCCACCGCCGCCGAGACCGCGACGTACGGCTCCGCCGGGTCGAGCCCGCAGGCCTGGAGCCGGGCGGCCAGCTCGCCGGGCTCCGCCCGGACCGCCGCGACCAGGAGCTGCTCGACGAGGCGGCGTTCGACCCGGCGGCCCTCCTCGCGCCGGGCCCGTTCGAGCGCGGCGCAGTCGGCCAGCTCGTATCCGGTGCTCACGGCGGGCTCCCGGGTCAGGTCGCCGGCGCAGGCCACGAACCAGCCCAGGTCCCGGTGCACGCCGCGCGCCCCCACCTCGAAGAGGGTGTACGGCCCCCGCGAGAGGTGCGGCATCCGCCCGGCCGCGCGGAACTCGCGCGCCAGCCGTACGGCCTCGGCCTCGTCCAGGGAGCCGGCGACGACGGCGCCGGTGGCGGAGGCGACGACCGCGGCGGAGACGCCCAGCTCGGTGGAGACGAGCGTGAGCAGTTCGGCGAGGCCGGCGCCCCCGGCGACGGCGGAGACCAGGCGGCGGTGGCGGCCGAGGGCGAGGGCGCCGGTCAGCCGGGCGCCGACCCAGCTCGCGACCGAGCCGAACGAGACCTCGACGGGCACCGCGAACAGCGGCAGCCCCTGGTCGCGGCACGCCTCGACCACGTCGTCGGGGACGCCGCCGAACCAGGCCTGGCCCGCGCCCAGCGCCGTCACGCCCGCCCGCACCAGCAGTCCGACGAAGCGGCCGGCGTCCTCGGGGTCCTGCCGCCACATGAGCCCGGAGAGCACGAGCTCGTCCCGCGTCAGGTAGCGGCTGGGGTCGGGCAGGTCGGTGGTCAGCACGCCGACGACCGGGCGGTCGAGGTGCTCCTCCCCGGTCAGCAGGCGCAGGCCCAGCCCGGGGGCGTCGATGAGATCACGCAGCAGCACGGGACCAGCGTAATTGGATGAACCTACAAATTTCGCTCACCTGATCCGGAGGATGTTCGGAAGATCGTCCCGTATGAAGAGCACAGGGGCGTTGCTCTACTTGTCCCACGATTCGGGGGTCCTGCGCACCGGGAGACACGCATGACCGAGATCCGTCCCGCAGTCCATCCCGTCGACCAGCGGCTGCCCGCGCCCCAGCTCGGCGCGCTCGGCCTCCAGCACGTGCTCGCGATGTACGCCGGGGCGGTCGCCGTGCCCCTGATCGTGGGCGGGGCCATGCGGCTGCCGCCCGCCGACATGGCGTACCTGATCAACGCCGACCTGCTGATCTCCGGTGTCGCCACGCTGATCCAGTGCGTGGGGGTCTGGAGGTTCGGGGTGCGGCTGCCGCTGATGCAGGGGTGCACGTTCGCCGCCGTCGCCCCGATGACCCTCATCGCGACGACCGGCGGCGGGCTGCCCGCGATCTACGGCGCCGTCATCGTCTCGGGCCTGTTCGTCGTGGCGGTCGCGCCGTACTTCAGCCGGCTGCTGCGCTTCTTCCCGCCCCTCGTCACCGGCACGATCATCACGATCATCGGGGTGTCGCTGATGCCGGTCGCGGCGCGGTGGGCCGGGGGCGGCGCGGGGTCCCCCTCGTTCGGGGAGCCGCGCAACCTCGCGCTGGCGGGCGGCGTGCTGCTGCTGGTGATCTGCGTGTACCGGTTCGCGCCGGGGTTCCTGTCGCGGATCGCCGTGCTGATCGGCATCGTCGCCGGCACGCTGGTGTCGATCCCGTTCGGGTTCACCGACTTCTCGGCGGTGGCCGGGGCCGGGGTGTTCGGGATCAGCACGCCGTTCCACTTCGGGACGCCGACGTTCGAGGTGGCCGCGATCATCTCGATGATCATCGTGATGCTGGTGTCGATGACCGAGACCACCGGGGACATCGTCGCCGTCGCCGAGATCACCGAGTCGGAGGTGAGTCCCCGCAGGCTGGCCGACGGGCTGCGCGCCGACGGGCTGTCCACCGCGCTGGGCGGCGTCTTCAACACCTTCCCCTACACGGCCTTCGCGCAGAACGTGGGCCTGGTCGGGCTGACCGGGGTGCGCAGCCGCTGGGTGGTCGCGGCGGCGGGCGGGATCCTGGTGCTGCTCGGCCTGTTCCCCGTGCTCGGCGCGGTCGTCGCGGCGGTCCCCCAGCCGGTGCTGGGCGGGGCCGGGCTGGCCATGTTCGGCACGGTCGCCGCCAGCGGGATCAGGACGCTGTCCAAGGTGGACTTCACCCACAACCAGAACCTGCTGATCGTGGCGCTGTCCCTGGGCGTCGGCCTGATCCCGGTCGGCGTGCCGGAGATCTACGACGGGTTCCCCACGTGGTTCCAGATCATCATGCACAGCGGCATCTCGGCCGGGTCGATCACCGTGGTGCTGCTGAACCTGCTGTTCAACCACCTGGGGGCCGCGCGGCTCAGCGGCGGTGCGGGACGAACTCCCGGCTCTTCGTCCTGACGCCCTCCTTGATGACGCCCCACAGGTCCTGGTCGCCCTTGAGCAGCGCCTCGGCGGTGTCCTTCATCTGGCTGTAGTCCGCGTGCGGCGGGATCGGCGGGACGTCGGCGTTCGTGCGGACGTCCAGGACGACCGGGCGGCCGGCCGCGAGGGCGCGGTCCCAGGCGGGGCCGACGTCCTCCGGCCGGTCCACGGCGATGCCCTCCAGCCCGATCGACTCGGCGAAGGCCGCGTACGACACCTCCGGCAGGTCCTGGGTGGCCGGGACGCGGGGCGAGCCGCCCAGGGCGCGCAACTCCCAGGTGACCTGGTTCAGGTCGTTGTTGTGCAGCACCATCACGATGAGCCGGGGGTCGGCCCAGTCCTTCCAGTACCGCTTGACCGTGAGCATCTCGGCCAGGCCGTTCATCTGCATCGCGCCGTCGCCCATCATCGAGAAGACCGGGCGGTCCGGGTTGGCGATCTTGGCCCCGATGGCGTACGGCACGCCCGCGCCCATGCTGGCCAGCGTGCCGGACAGCGAGCCGCGCATGCCCAGGCGGAACCTGAGCTGGCGGGCGTACCAGTCGGCGACGGACCCGGAGTCGGCGGTGACGATCGCGTTGTGCGGCAGCCGCCTGGACAGCTCGTGGAAGACCAGCAGCGGGTTGACGGGGTCGGCCTTGACCTTGGCCTGCATCTCCATCGTCTCCCACCAGCGGGCGACGCCCGCCTCGATGGTCTTGCGCCACTTGCCGTGCTTCTTGCGCTTGAGCTGCGGGATCAGCTCCTGGAGCGTGGCCGCCGCGTCCCCGACCAGGTTGACCTCGGTGGGGTAGCGCATGCCGATGTTGCGCGCGTCCACGTCGATCTGCACGGCCCGCGCCTTGCCGAACTCGGGGTAGTGGTCGGCGTAGGGGAAGCTGGAGCCGACGATGACCAGGGTGTCGCAGTCCCGCATCATCTCCCAGGACGGGCGCGTGCCCAGCAGGCCGATCGAGCCGGTGACGTACGGCAGGTCGTCGGGCAGCACGTCCTTGCCGAGCAGCGCCTTGGCGACGCCGCCGGCGGTGACCTCGGCCAGCGTGGTCACCTCGGGCGCGGCGTCCCGGGCGCCCTGCCCGATGAGGATCGCGACCCGGTCCCCCGCGTTGATCAGGGCGGCGGCGCGGGCGATCTCCGCGCTGGGCGCGGTGGTGATCGGGCGGACGTAGCCGGGCACGCTCGACGGCACGCTCTTCTGGGTGTGGGGCGGCGGGGAGTACGCCTCCTCCTGCAGGTCGGAGGGGACGATGACGGCGGTCGGGCAGCGGTTGGACAGCGCCGTGCGGATGGCGCGGTCGAGCAGGTTCGGGAACTGCTCGGGGACCATCGCGGTCTGCACGAACTCCGAGCACACGTCCTTGAAGAGCGCGTGCAGGTCCACCTCCTGCTGGTAGCTGCCGCCGATGGTGGAGCGGGCGGCCTGGCCCACGATCGCGACGACCGGGACCCGGTCGAGCTTGGCGTCGTAGAGCCCGTTGAGCAGGTGGATCGCGCCGGGGCCGCTGGTGGCCATGCAGACGCCGACCCGGCCGCCGAACTTGGCGTAACCCACGGCCTCGAACGCGCCCATCTCCTCGTGCCGCGGCTGGATCACCGCGGGGCCCTTCGATCCGCCGAGCGAGGAGACCAGGGCGTTGATGCCGTCGCCGGGGTAGCAGAAGACGTGCTCCACACCCCACTGACGGAGCCGGTGCAGGATGAAGTCGGCGACGGTCTGTGCCATTGTCATGCCTCCCGAGATCTGGCCTGCCCTCCCTCTAACCACCTCGTCTCCCCTTAAAAGGGATGCACCGGACTTTGGGCTTTCCCGGCGAACTCCTGACCGCGCTCGGGCCGGACCGGAGCCGCCCCACCTGGGCGTACGGCGAGCGCGGCCGGGTCCGGGCGGTCGCGGGCGGGAGCGGGCGCGCACGGCGGGAACGCGGCGCGAACGGCGGGAACGCGGCGGGCGGAGGGATCGGCGGAGGGGCGGGAGGCATGGCGGGCGCGGCCGGGGGCATAGGAAGCGGACGAGAACCGATCGCGTTCCGGGGGCGTCATGAAGGACGAGGAAATCCTCGCGCAGATCCGCGAGCTGGTCGACGAGGAGCACGCGCTGCGCGAGCGGCGGGCCAGGGGCGAGCTGTCCGGCCCGGAGGAGAAGGCCCGCGTCACACAGCTTGAGATGGCCCTCGACCAGGCCTGGGACCTGCTGCGGCGGCGGCGCGCGCGGCAGAACGCCGGAGAGGACCCCGACGACGCCACGGCGCGTTCGGTCGGCGAGGTGGAGAACTACCTCCAGTAGGCTGGCCGTCAGTAATCGCAGGAGCTGCCCCCCGGCGTCCGTCGTGGGGGGTTTCCCGTGCTCGACCGGTACTTCTCGCTGTCCGCGCGCGGCACGACCGTGGCCCGGGAGGTGCGCGGCGGGATCACCACGTTCGTCGCGATGGCGTACATCATCCTGCTGAACCCGATCATCCTGGCCGGAGCGACCGACGTCACCGGGGCCAAGCTCGACCTCAGCCAGCTCACCACCGTCACCGCCCTGGCCGCCGCGGTCTCCACGCTGATCATGGCGCTGGCGGGCAACCTGCCGCTGGCGATGGCGGCGGGGCTCGGCATGAACGCGGTCGTGGCCTACCAGGCCGCCCCGGTGATGACGTGGCCGCAGGCGATGGGCCTGGTCGTGCTGGAGGGCGTGGTGATCGTCCTGCTGGCGGTGAGCGGCCTGCGCGCGGTGATCATGAACTCGATCCCGCTGGCCCTCAAGCACGCCATCAGCGTCGGCATCGGGCTCTTCATCGCGCTCATCGGCTTCGTGGACGCGAACTTCGTGACCAAGGGCACGGGCACGCCGCTCGCCCTGGGCTCGGGCGGGCGCATCGCCGGGTGGCCGGTCGTGGTGTTCGCCCTGGGCCTGCTCCTGATGATCTGCCTCTACGCCCGGAGGGTGCCGGGCGCGATCCTGATCAGCATCATCGTCACCACGGTCCTCGCGATCGTCGTGGAGGCCGCGGCCCCCGTCCCCGACGAGTCCTGGGGCACGGTCCGCCCCCGGCTCCCCGAGAGCCTCTGGTCGCCGCCGGACTTCGGGCTGGTGGGCGCGGTGGACCTGTTCGGCGGCTTCGCCCGCGCGGGCGTGATCACCGCCGTGGTCGTCCTGTTCACGCTGGTGCTGTCCGGCTTCTTCGACGCGATGGGCACGATCATCGGCGTGAGCGACGAGGCGGGCCTCGTGGACCAGCGCGGCCAGGTCCCCCGCATGGGCCGGGTCCTGGTCGCCGACGGCCTCGGCGGGGTCATCGGGGGCGGGGTCAGCGCCTCGGCGAGCACCGTCTTCGTCGAGTCCGCCGCGGGCGTCGGCGAAGGCGCCAGGACCGGCCTGGCCGGCGTCGTGACCGGCCTCCTCCTGGCCGCCACGCTCCTGTTCACCCCGCTGGCCGCCGTAGTCCCCGCCGCCGCGGCCGCCCCCGCCCTGGTCCTGGTGGGCGCCCTCATGATGGCCCAGGCCCGCAACATCCCCTGGGCCGAGCTGGACCTGGCGATCCCCGCCTTCCTGACCATCGTGATCATGCCCTACACCTACTCGATCACCAACGGCGTCGGCGCCGGCGTCCTCACCTACACCCTCATCAAGGCCGCCCGGGGCCGCTTCCACGAGATCCCGGTCCTCCTCTGGGCCATCAGCGCGGTCTTCGTCGCCTTCTTCGCCATCGCCGGCATCGAGGCCCTCTTCACCTGACCCGGCGCCGGGACGCCCCGGCCGTACGCCCCGGGCCGCGCGCCCGTCGTACGGCCTGAGCCCGCGGCAGCCGTACGGCCTGAGGCCGCGGGCGCGCGCCGTGCGGTCAGGAGGCGGTGCCGGAGAGGAGCTGGGCGAGCAGGGCCTGGGCCTCGGGCCTGGTGAAGGAGCCGGAGATCGTGAGGTTGCCGGTCACGATTTGCTCGTCCACGGTGGCGGCGGTGACCACGCGGCCCCCGGCGGCGATGGCGATCTTGCGCTTGACGTTCTGGCCGGTGAGCCGGGCGAGCTGGTCGCGGCCGTCCGGCGGGAGGAGGATGACCACGTTGTGGTGGCCGCCCTGGGCGGGCTCCACCGCGATCTTCTCCACCGCGTTGATGGTGATGCCCTGGCCGAGCTGGTAGCAGGTCGCGCCGGTCAGGTCCGGGGCTCCCCCGCCCGAGCAGGCGCCGGGGTACGACCCGGTGACCGGGGCGACCGTCAGCGGGGTCTGGAGCGCGTGCGTGGTGTTCCGCGCGGCTCCCAGGGGCACGGAGGGGTCGCGGGCCAGGACGAACGCGACGACGGCGACCACGACCGCCACCGTGAGGGCGGCCACCGCTCCGAGCAGGAGCGCGACGGTGACCCCTCTGTCGGCGCCGCCCGGCGCCTCGTCCCTCCGCACGCGGCGAGCCTACTGATCGTGAGTCACGCGCGTGTAGCCGCGGGGTTTACACCTCGTCGCGATCATCGGCCGTTCCTTCGCGCCGTGCGCATGGCACACGGCCGGGCGGGCAGCGACAGTGGAGAGGAAGGGTTCGCACCACGCAGCTTCAAGGAGGCGGCTGTGCAGGTCGGAGTGCCCAAAGAGGTCAAGAACCACGAGTACCGGGTGGCCATCACCCCCGCCGGCGTCCACGAGCTGGTACGCCACGGCCACCGGGTCGTCATCGAACGCGGCGCGGGGATCGGATCGTCCATCCCCGACGCGGACTTCGAGGCGGCCGGAGCGTTCATCGCGGCCGACGCCGACGAGGTGTGGGGCCACAGCGACCTCGTGCTGAAGGTCAAGGAGCCGGTGGCCGAGGAGTACCACCGGATGCGCAAGGAGCAGGTGCTGTTCACGTACCTGCACCTGGCCGCCTCCCGCGAGTGCACCGAGGCCATGCTCGACTCGGGCATCACCGGGATCGCGTACGAGACCGTGCAGACCGCGAACGGGGCGCTGCCGCTGCTCGCGCCCATGTCAGAGGTCGCCGGGCGGCTCGCGCCGCAGGTCGGGGCGTACCACCTGATGCGGCAGGGCGGCGGGCGCGGGATCCTGATGGGCGGCGTCTCCGGCGTGTACGCGGCCAAGGTCGTCGTCATCGGGGCCGGGGTGTCCGGCATGAACGCGGCGGCGATCGCGCTGGGCATGCAGGCCGAGGTGCTGCTGCTGGACCGCAACATCGACGCGCTGCGGGCGGCCGACCGCATCTACCAGGGGCACTGCCAGACCGTGGCGTCGAACACCTACGAGATCGAACGGGCGATCATGGATGCCGACCTGGTGATCGGGGCGGTGCTGGTGCCCGGGGCGAAGGCGCCCAAGCTGGTCACGAACGAGCAGGTGAGCCGGATGCGCCCCGGCTCGGTGCTGGTGGACATCTCCATCGATCAGGGCGGCTGCTTCGAGGACTCCCGCCCGACGACGCACGCGAACCCGACCTACACGGTGCACGAGTCGGTCTTCTACTGCGTGGCGAACATGCCCGGCGCGGTGCCGCACACCTCGACGTACGCGCTGACCAACGTCACCCTCCCCTACGCGCTCGCGATCGCGAACAAGGGTTGGCGGGCCGCGCTCTCCGCGGACCCGGCGCTCGCCCTCGGCCTCAACACGCACGCGGGCCGCCTCACCAACGAACCCGTCGCCCAGGCCCACGGCATGGACTCGATCCGCATCTCCGACGCGCTCGGCTGACCGCCGCGGCCCGCCGCGCCGATCCGGTACGGCTCGCGCCTGGCGCGAGCCGTACCGGACGTGGCCCGAGAGCGCGGGGCCCGAAAACGCGGAGCCTGGGAGCGCGTGGGCCCGAGAGAGCGGGGCCCGAGAGACCGGGCCGGTGGAACCGGGGCCTGTGCGGCCGGGACCGCCGGGGCGGCGCGGGGGTCAGGGCTGGATCGGGGTGCCCTGGGTGGTGCCGGAGCAGGACGCGCCCAGCTCGGGGGTGTCCGGGGCCTGCTTGTACTTCTTGATGAACTCCTTCAGGCGCGGGTCGTCCGCGCCGTCCAGCTTGATCTGGCGGCCCCACGAGCTGGCCACGACCGGGGCGGGCAGCCCCTCGTACGGGCTCAGCAGGAGGTAGCCGTCGTTGCCGACGGTCTCGCGGAGCGTCTCCACCTGGTCCTTGGGCAGGTCCGGCTTGTAGGTGATCCACACGGCGCCGTGCTCCAGGCTGTGGACGGCGTGCTCGTTGCGGATCGGCTTGTCGTAGATGCCGCAGTTCTGCCACTCCTGGTCGTGCGGGCCGCCCGCCGGAGGGGTCTCCTTGTACTGCACGTTCTGGCCGGGCTGGACGTGCTCGCCCCCCGAGTACTTGAACGTCTGCACGCCGGTCAGGGCGCTGGCCTTGCGGTCGTAGATGATGTAGCCCGCGACCAGGCCGATCAGGAGCACGACGACGAACGCCCCGGCGCCCCAGGTGAGGAGCGCGGTGCGCCGTTCCTTGCGCTTCGCGTCGGCCCGCATCCGCTCGATGTGCTCGCGCCGGGCCTGCGCCTTGTTCTTCGACATCCTGCCTACCTGGCGTTAGAAGGGGGGTTCGATCACATTAGTGCCTCGATTCGTAAAGCGAGAATAAGCCTTTCGCAAGATGCTCGGGTTCCCGGACGCCCTTCCCCGCTGGGTAGCCTTCGAGACGTGGAAGCCCCCGACGAGACCTCGCCCCAGCAGGCCGCGCCCCGGCGCCCGGAGCCCGGGCGGACGGAGCCCGAGCGGCCCGATCCCGGGCGGCCGGAGTCCGCCCCGCCGGAGCCCGGGCTGCCCGAGTCCGGGCCGCCGGAGTCCGAGGCGGCGGACTCCCAGGCGCCCGCGCCCCGGCGGCGCGTCCCCCTCGCGGGGCTGGTCGTCCTGATCGTGGCCGCCGCCGCCTTCGCGGTGTTCCTGCTGCGGCCGTCCTTCCCCGCGGACGCCTCCGCCGAGGCCGGCTTCTCCCGGGACATGGCGGTGCACCACGCGCAGGCCGTGGAGATGTCGTTCGCGGTGCGCGACGCGAGCACCGCCCAGGACATCCGCACGCTGTCGTACGACATCATCGTCACGCAGACGGCCCAGCGCGGGATGATGATGGGCTGGCTCCAGCAGTGGGGGCTGACCCAGGGCAGCGGCCGGCCGCCGATGACCTGGATGAGCGGCCACGGCCACGGAGCCGCCAAGCCCGGGCCCGGCACGGGCCTGATGCCCGGCATGGCCACGGCCGAGGAGCTGAGGCGGCTGCGGTCCCTCAAGGGCGCCGAGGCCGAGGTCTTCTACCTCCAGCTCATGATCCGCCACCACAAGGGGGGCGTGGAGATGGCGCAGGCCGTCCTGCGCCTGACCGACCGCCCCGAGGTCCGCGCCCTCGCCCAGGGCATGGTCAACACCCAGCAGGGCGAGATCACCCTGATGACGGACCTGCTCCGCAGGCGCGACGCCACCCCCTGAGCCCACCCGGCCCGTACGGCGGGAGCCCGCCCCCGCCGCCGCCGGACGGGCGGGAGCAGGTGGGCGATTCGCGTGCACTACGGTGGTTTTGATGTCTTTTTCGTATTTCGTGAAGCGCCCCGGCGTGCGCGCCACGCTGGCGGCCGCGATGCTGACGGCCGCGGTCGCCGGATGCGGGCAGGAGGCCGTCGGCCGGCTCGCCGCGCAGCCGGGGACGTCGCCGCAGGCCGTCTCTCCCCCGGCGCCGCCGGCCTCAGGGGCCGCGCCCTCTCCGGCCGCCCCCAGGCTCACGCTCGACGACGCGCGGAAGGCCGCGGAGTCCTGGCTGGCCGACCACAACAGGACGGTGAAGGACCGCCACTGGTGGGACGACGACGCCACCAGGGACCGGCTCTTCGCCTTCGGGACGAGGCACGAGATCGTCCTCGAACGGGGGAGCTTCGAGGACGGCAGGGGCAAGCCGCGCAAGCCCATCACGCTGACCGGCGAGCGGACCTACTACGTGCCCAGGGACCAGCCGCCCGACGGCGAGTGGTTCATCCTCCGGGCCACGTACAAGGGCCAGGACCGGGCGCACGTGCTCGCGTTCTGGCGCGAGCCCGGCCGGCCGTTCAAGCTCGCCGCCAAGACCCCGCTGCACTACGGGCAGAAGGTGCCCGAGCCCGTGCGGGACGCGGAGGGGTACGTCACCGCCGCGCCCCCGCTGGACGGCCTGCAGATCGCCCGGGCCTACATGAACTTCTGGGAGTACCCCAGCCGGGAGGGCGGCGCCGGGGGGTACCGCCTCGCCAAGGACAACTACAGCCGCCGCTCCTACCCGGCCGTCACCAAGGGGCTGTACGCCGCGTACAGGTCCCACTCGCCGCCGCACGGCTTCCGCACCGCCGACGGTGGCTCGTTCTACCTCTTCAGCCTGCTCAACAAGCCCGAGGGCATCGTGAACGTCCTCACCGTCGGCGTGGCCACCCGGAAGGGCGGCAAGGCCGTCCACGAGATCGCCGGCGACTGGTTCGCCTGATCCCCCGCTCCCCCGGGCCCCATGCCGTACGGCCGCGCGAGCGCCGGGCGGAAGCCGTACGGCGGGGGGCCGGGGGCGGCGGTCAGGCCGTCGCGGAGGCGGTGAGCAGGGCCTCGGCGGCGGACGTGCGGCGGTAGAGGACGAAACGGCCGGCGCGGAACGAGGCGACCAGCCCGGCGGCGCGCAGCGTGGTGAGGTGCTGGGAGACCGCCCCGGCGGACAGGCCGGTGCGGCGGGTCAGCTCCTGGGTGGAGGCGGGCGAGGTCAGCTCGGCGAGCAGCCGCGCCCGGCTGCGGCCCACCACGGCGGCCAGCGCGTCCGGGACCGGGGCGGCGGCCTCCCACAGCGTCGCGACGCCGTCCGGCGGGTAGCGCAGGGCCGGCTGGTACGGCGGGTCCACGACCGAGAAGACCCGCGGCCAGACGAACGCCGAGGGGACCAGCAGCAGCCCGCGCCCCCGCAGCCGGGACGACCGCCGCACGTGCCGGTGGGCCACGACCAGCGTCTCGTCGTCCCAGCGGACCGCGGGGTCCAGCCCGCCCAGCAGTTCCCGCACCCCGCCCTCGGCGAACCGGCGGGCCCGGCGCAGCACGTCCTCCTCCAGCAGCCGCAGGACGCGCGGCCAGTACGGCGCCAGGGCCACCTCCCAGTACGCCTCGATCGCCTCGGCCAGGCGGGCCAGCCCCCGCGCGGGATCGGCCGCCAGCGCGTCGGTGGCCGGCGTGCGGGGCACGACCGAAAGGCCCCGCCGCACCCGCTCGGCGGGGGTCGCGCGCACGGCCGCGAGCTCCACCGACAGGTCGGGCACCGACGTGGCGGGCGGCGGGCACACGAACCCCGGGATGACCCGTGTCGGCACGGGCACCAGGTCGGCGAGCGGCGCCCAGTCCAGCCGCGCGAGCCGGGGCCGCACCTCCTCGGCCCACCGCCGGTGCACCGGGTGCGCCGCCGGGTCCTTCACCACGCGGACGCCGGCGACGACCTCCCACAGCGGCGACACCGCGAACCGCGTGCGCGCCAGGTCCGCCGCCGTGAACGTCAGCTCCAGCATTCCGCCGCCTCCCGATGGATTCGGCCCAGTCTAAATTCGTTGAGCCCGGTACGGCCCGCGCCGCAGGCTGCCGCCATGACCGCCACCGAGGACCGTCCCGCCCCGCCCCGGCTGTCCGCCGACCCCGACTTCCGCCGCCTGTTCGGGGCGGCCGCGCTGAGCCAGTTCGGCGGCCAGCTCGGCCACCTGGCGCTGCCGCTGCTCGCCGTCACCGGCCTGAACGCCACGCCCGGCCAGGTCGGCCTGCTCGCCGCCCTCGGCGCCGCCGCCTTCCTGCTGATCGGGCTCCCGGCGGGCGTCTGGGTGGACCGCCTGCCCCGCAGGCCCGTGATGATCGCCGCCGACCTGGCCCGGGTGGTCCTGGTCGCCTCGGTCCCGGCCGCCTGGTGGGCCGGCGTGCTCACGATGGCCCAGCTTCACGCCGTCGCCCTGCTCAGCGGCACCGCCACCCTCTTCTTCGACCTCGCCTCGCAGAGCTACGTCCCGCACCTCGTCGGCCGGGCCCGTCTCCTCGCGGCGAACTCCGCCCTGGTCTCCCTGCAGGCGGTCACCGACATCTCGGGCAGGTCGGCCGCGGGCCTGCTCGTCCAGGTCCTCACCGCGCCGGTCGCGATCCTGGCCGACGCGCTCACCTACCTCTGGTCGGCGGCCCGTCTCCGCGCCATCCGCGCTCCGGAGCCGCCGCGCCCGGCCCGCCGTACCCGGCTGTGGCCCGGCGTGCGGGAGGCGGCGCGCTTCGTGGGCGGGGACGCCGCGCTCCGCGCGATCGCGCTCCAGGGCGCGCTGACCAGCGCCGGGGTGCAGCTCTGCCTCGTCATGCTCCCGGTGCTCTTCGTGCGCGGGCTGCGCCTGCCCGAGACGGTGCTGGGGCTGTTCCTCGCCGCCGGCGGGGTGGGCGCGCTGCTCGGGGCCCGCTGCGCCCCCGCCCTGTCGCGCCGCCTGGGCCACGGCCGGTCGGCGCTGTACCCGGCGGTGGCGTCGGCGCCCCTCGCGCTCCTGATCCCCCTGGTCGGCGCCGGGCCCGGCCTGTGGGCGGCCGCCCTCGGCTGGACCGCCGTGGCGTTCCGGGTCGGGGCGAACAACGTCGCCCTGGTCAGCCTCCGCCAGCGCGTCACGCCCGACGAGATGCTCGGGCGGATGAACGGCGTCTTCCGGTTCGTGTTCACCGGGGCGGTCGCGCTGGGCGCGGCCCTCGGCGGCCTGCTCGGCGAGGTGTCCGGTCCCCGCGCGGCCCTGTGGGCGGGCGCCCTGTGCCTGGCGGTCTCCTGGGCCCCGATCGCGTTCTCCCCGCTCCGCCGCGCCCGGGACCTGTCCTGACCCCGGCTCCCCGCCCGTACGGCCCGGCGGCGGGGGCCTGGGCCGTGCGGCGGGGAGGCGGCGCGCGCCGTACCCGGTGGGTCAGTCCTTCACGGCTCCGGCGAGGCCGGCGACCAGGCGGCGCTGGACCACGAGGAAGAAGATCAGGACGGGGATGGTCATCAGCGTCGAGGCGGCCATGATCCCGCCCCAGTCGTTCTCGTCCGGTTTGAAGAAGACCAGGAGGGCGGCCGGGAGGGTCTGGTTGTCCTTGGCCGAGATGATGAAGGTGCGGGCGAAGACGAAGTCGTTCCAGGCCGTGATGAACGAGAAGACGCTGGTGGCGACCAGGCCGGGGGCGACCAGGGGGAAGATGATCCGCCACAGGATCACCGGCCTCGTCGCGCCGTCGAGCATCGCCGCCTCCTCCAGCGCGTCGGGCACCGCGGCGACGAATCCGCGCATCATCCAGATCGCGAACGGCAGCGTGAACGCCAGATGCACCAGCACCAGCGAGCCGAGGGTGTTGAGGCCGACCGCGGGCACCGCCGTCCCCAGGTCGCGGACCAGGAAGAAGAGCGGGATCGTCAGCGCCTCGACCGGGACCATCTGGGCGATCAGGAACATGATCAGGACGGTGGTGCGGAAACGGAACCGGAACCGCGTGACCGCCACCGCCGCCAGGAACGCCACCAGGGCCGACAGCACGACCACCGTGAGCGCCACGCCCAGCGAGTTGAGGAAGTAGCGCGCGAAGTTCTCGCCGGTCAGGACGCGGCGGAAGTGCTCCAGCGTCGGGGAGAGCGTCCAGGGCCGCACCGACAGGGACGTGATCTCCCCGGCCGGCTTGAGCGCCGACAGGACCATCCAGTAGATCGGGAAGATCGTGACCACCGCGGCCAGGATCGCGATCGTGTTCGCCGCCAGGCGTGCCCTCTTCACAGCTCTTCTCCCGTACGGCGGAGCGCGCGGATGTAGAACAGGGTGACCGCGAGCAGGATGAGCGTCATGACGACGCCGATCGCCGAGCCCAGGCCGTACTCCGAGGAGCCGAACGCGGTCTGGTAGGCGTACACGTTGAGCACGCTGTTCTGCCCGGCGATGCCGCCGCCGTTGGTCATGACGTAGATCTGCGTGAAGATCTTGAAGTCCCAGATGATCGACTGGATGACCACGATCGTGATCAGCGGCCGCAGGATCGGCACGACCACCCGCCGGAAGGACTGGTACGCCGAGGCGCCGTCCAGCGCCGCCGCCTCCAGCACGGACGCGGGGATCGCCTGCATCCCGGCGTAGAGGGTGACCATGACGAACGGGAACGAGTGCCACACGACGGTCGCCCCGACCAGCGCGAACGCCGTCCACTTGCCGTAGAACCAGTTGAAGCCCTCGATGCCGAGCACCTGGTTGACCAGCCCGAGGTCGGTGTCGAACAGGAACATCCACACCGTGGACCCGGTCATCGCCGGGGCCGCCCAGGCCGCCATCGCCGCCAGCGACAGCAGCAGGCGCGGCACCCGCCCGGCCCGCGTGAGCACGACCGCGAGGAACGCCCCGACCGCGAGCGTCGCCACCACGAGCGCCGCCGCGAACACCACGGTCTGCGCCAGGACGGCCCAGAAGCGCTCGTCGGCCACGAGCGCGGCGTAGTTGCCGAATCCGATGAACCGCGTCGGCTCCCCGCCGCTGACCTGCGCCTGCCGGTAGTCGAAGAACGACAGCAGGCCGAGCATGTAGATCGGGTAGCCGAACAGCGGCACGAGCACCGCCGCCGCGGGCAGCAGGTAGAGCCACGGTGTCCCGCGGCCCCTCCGCGCGCCCGCGCGCGACGGCCGGCGGCGGACCCGGGCCGCGCCCGGGTCCGCCGTGGTCATCGCGGTCATGAGCCGGACAGCGCCGTGGTCACCGCCGACGCGGCCTCGTCGGTGGCCTGCTCCAGCGTGGCCTGCTTGCCGGAGATCTTCTGGAGCATGGTCGGGATGACCTTCTGGTTGTCGATCTTCACCCAGCCCGGGTGGATCGGCACGAACCTGGTGCCCGCGCTGACCGTGTCGAGGAAGGGCTTGAGGAACTCGTCCTTGGCCGCCAGCTCCTCGCGGGCGGACGTGAGCGTGGGCAGGTTGCCCATCGCCTCGTACATCTTGAGCTGGTACTTCTTGCCGCCCAGGAGCTGGAGGAACTGCACCGCCAGCGAGCGGTGCTTGCTGTTCTTCATGACGCCGAGGTTGTTGCCGCCGGCGAACGCCGGGGCGATCGTGCCGGGCTTGTCGCCGGGCAGCGGGACGACCTTGTACTTCCCGGCCGCCGCGCCCGCGTCCACCGCCGAGCGGCTGAAGTTGCCGAGGATGCCCATCGCGGCCTTGCCGCTGGCGAACAGCTCGACCGTCTTGCCGCCGGTCAGGCCCGCGCACGCCTGCGGCGGGCAGTTGTCGTCGCTGAGCAGGTCCGTGTAGGCCTTCACGCCCTTGCGCGCCTCCGGCGAGTTCAGCTTCTCGATCTCGCCGCCGGTCGCCCACACGAACGGCAGCGCGCCGAAGGTGTACTCGCCGCCCACGGCCAGGCCGTACAGGTCCTTCTTCTTGGCCCGGATCTCGCGCGCGGTCTTCGACAGCTCCTCGATCGAGGTCGGCGGCTTCAGCTTCAGCTCGTCGAACACGTCGGTGCGGTAGTAGAGCGCGCGGATGCCGATGAACCACGGCATGCCGTACACCTTGCCGTCCACCGTGGCGGACTTGAGCAGGTCGGCGTTGACGTCCTTGCCCTCGGACCAGTTCCGCAGGTCCGCGCTCAGGTCGGCGAACCCGCCCGCGGCGGCGTACTCGGCCAGGTCGGTGTTGCCGTACTCGGCCACGTCGGGGGCGCTCGCGGGGTCGTTGAACGCGCCCTTGAACTTCTCGTGCCGGGCGGGCGTGGTCGGGATGTAGGTCACCTCGACCTTGACGCCCTTGTTCGCGGCGGTGAACTCACCGATCGCCTCGCCGACGACCTTCTCCTTCGGGGCGCGGTTCGGCTCGTCGAACAGCCAGACCCGCAGCGTCCCGGTCTTCTCGTCCCCGCCGGCGGACGACGGCGCCGTGGACGGTGCGCAGGCGGCCAGCGCAAGGAGCGCGACACCTGCGGCGGCCCAATTGACGATCTTCACAAAAGCCACCTCCTCACTTGGCCGCCGACCGTACGAGCATCCCCGACAACCGACAAGAGACCTATCTGTTTGTTCTGCAATGCAGAACACCGTGCCGAATAACGGTGACAGGAAGGCCGCCGCCGCTCTACGGTGACCACGTGCCCGACCCCGCCCCCCGTGCCGCGGAGCGCAACCAGTCCTCCTCGCTGCGCCGGGCCCTCGCCGTGCTCGCCGAGGTCCGCGACCACGCCGGACCCGGCCAGGGGCTCACGCTGTCCCGCCTCGCCGAGTCCCTGGCCATGCCGAAGAGCACGATCCTGCGCCTGACGGCCCCCCTGGTGGACGCCGGCCTGCTCGCCCGCGACCGCCGCACCGGGGCGTACCGCCTGGGCGTCGGCGTCCTGCGGCTCAGCCAGGCCTACCTGGGCACGCTCGACCTGCGCACGGTCGCCGCCGAGGAGTCCGCCCGGCTGGCCCGCGAGGCCGGGGAGACCGTCCACCTCGTCATCTACGAGCCCCCGCACGTCGTCTACATCGACAAGGTCGAGAACCAGGCCACGGTGCGCATGGCCTCCCGCATCGGCAGCCGCGCCCCGGTGTACTGCACGGCGGTGGGCAAGGCCATCCTCGCCTGGCAGCCGGAGGAGGCGGTCGCCGAGGTGGTCGCCGCCGGGCTCCCCCCGATCACCAAGTTCACGATCACCGACGGCGACCGGCTCCGCGCCGACCTCCTGCGGACCCGCCAGCGCGGCTACGCCGTGGACGACCGGGAGAACGAGCCCGAGGTCCGCTGCGTGGCCGCCCCCATCTTCAACCACGACGACACGGTCACCGCGGCCCTGTCCGTCTCCGGCCTGACCTCCCGCATCACCGCGGCCCGGGTCCGCGACCTGGGCCCCCGGGTGGCCCAGTCCGCCCTCCGCGTCTCCCGCCACCTCGGCTCCTCCCGCTGACCCGCTGACCCGCGGAGGCGGGATCAGTCCCAGGACAGGGGCGGGATCCCGGCGTACGGCCTCGGCGGGGTGTCCCGGACGAGGGAGGCGAAACCGGCGTCCTGGAGCACGCGGCCCGTCTCGCGGAAGAGGGCGCGGGCCCGCAGCCGCAGGGCCTCGTCGGCGCGGGCGCGTTCGACGAAGGAGCCGGGTCCCTCGCCGAACAGCGCGCTCAGCCCGGGGACGTCGGCGAGCAGCCGCGCCAGGAGGCCGGGCTGCGGCATCGCGCGCAGCGGGACGCCGTCCCCGCCGGTCAGGACGCCGTGCCGGTTCACGTACGCGTGGCAGCCGCCGAGCCGTTCGCCGCTCGGCATGCGCATCGGGAACTCGCCGCCCGGCAGGAACACGCGGTGGTAGTTCGGCTCGGTCGCGTCCACCGCCCGCATCTGCGCCTCGTCCGGCCACGACACGATCAGCGTGGTCTCCGCCCCCGGATCCCGGTACGGCGACGCCGACACGCATCCGGCGAGGCTGACGTGCGCGGACACCCCGACGGCGATCCCGCGCACCACGACCGGCACCATCGGCAGCGTCGCCGGCCGCGACACCTTCCCCAGCTTGTACGCCATCTGCGCCGGGCATCCGTTGGACCCGATCGCCAGCAGCGGATACCGCTCCCCGGTCCGCGCCAGCCCCCATCCGGCCAGCGCCCGGTCCAGCGCCCGCCCGGAGTCCCCCACCGTCCACTCCCCCAGCCGCGCCGCGCGCACCCCGAGCCGGGTGAACGCCTCGCCCCGCAGCAGCCCCGCCTCCTCCGGCCACCGCCCCGGATAGGACAACGGCGCGTGCGCCGGCGCGCACCCCAGCGGCCCGGTCACGTGCTCCCCGGTCGTCATGGCCGGATGGCGACGCCCTCGACGCAGGGGGAGGCCGGGAGGGGGACGCGGGTATCCGGGAACCGGTAGCGGTTGAGATCGGTGATCCGGAAGCCCGCGGCGGTGATGGCGGCGAGGGTGTCGCGGGAGGTGTGGCAGCCGCCGTTGACGAGGGGCCAGACGGTGGCGTCCAGGACCCGCTGGACCCGGCGCAGGCCCGGGGTCGCGGCCCGGACGTGCTCGACGAACCGGAGCTCGCCGCCGGGCCGCAGGACGCGGTGCGCCTCGCGGAGGGCGCGGCCCTGGTCGGGCACCGAGCAGAGCACGAGGGAGACGACCGCGGCGTCGAACGACCCGTCCCCCGCGGGCAGCCGGTCGGCCGTGCCGTCCACGACCTTGACCGGCACCGGGGCGCGGGAGGCGTTCCGCTCCGCCACCTCGCGGAGATACGGCTCGGGCTCGGCGGCCAGCACCTCGGTCACCTCCGGCGGATAGTGGGCGAAGTTCAGCCCGTTCCCCGCGCCGATCTCGATCACGCGCCCGGCGAGCCCGTCCACCAGCCTGCGGCGGTGCGCGGCGAACCCCACCTCGTCCATCGAGGGGCTGAACCGGGCGTAGTAGCGCGCGAAAAGCGGTCTGGCCTTGCTCATACCGGCCTCCGGGGACCCGTCGGGAGCGCTCTCCCCTTTCTACCCGTCCCCGCCGCCTCGCGCCGATCACGCCGCCCCCACGGTGGCGGGAACGGCGTGATCGGCTCGGGAGGAAGGGCTCAGGCGCGGGCGCGGAGGGCGAGGCGGCCGGCGACGCCGGTGGCGGCGAGCGCCAGGACGGCGGCGGCCGCGACCACCCCGAGATACGTCCAGGGCGACACGTACGGCCGGGGCACGCCGGTCATCCCGTTGGCGAAGGCCGTCAGGGTGACCAGGGAGACCGCAGTGCCGAGGATCACCGCGACGAGCACGGCCGTCAGGGTCTCCAGGCGCAGCATGGACAGGAGCTGGCGGCGGGTGGCGCCGACGCGGCGCAGCAGCGTCAGCTCCCTCGCGCGGTCCGCCGTGGCCATGGCCAGCGTGTTCACCACCGAGATCGCGGTGAACGCGATGACCAGCCCCATCGCCACGTAGTTGACCGCCGTGTTCACCGATCCGCCGTCCCCGCCGCTCCCGCCGTCCCCGCCGACCGCGGGGGCCACCTCGGTCCCGGGGTGGGCGCGCAGGGCCGCCGTGATCGCGGACGCGGCCACGCCGGGGGCGCTGACCAGCGCGGTCTGGGCGAGCCGGTCGTCCGCGTGCGGCGCGGCGAGCGCGTGCGGCAGTGTCAGGTCGCCGAACCCGAGGCCCCGGGAGTACACCGCGACCACCGTGAGCGACACGGGCGTCGCGTCGGCCAGGGCCACCGTGAGCGGCGAGCCCACCTTCACTCCGAGCCGCCCGGCCGCGACCTCGCTGACCGCGACCCCGGACTCCCCGAGCCGGTCCAGCGACCCCGACACCACGCCCAGATCCATCGTCGAGGCGAGCCCGCCCGGGGTCACCGCCTGCGCGGAGTACTTCTCCAGGTCGATCCGGACCGTCGTGCGCAGCACCTCGGTCACCGCCTCCACGCCCGGCACCCGCCGTACGGCGTCGGCGGCCGCCGGCGAGACGCGGGGGCCGAGCACCAGCCCGGCCCGCGTCCCGTCCCGGGACTCGGCGCCGACGGCGTCGCCCATCGTGTCCTGGACGAAGAAGATCGTGCAGCTCATCGCCACCATGAGGGTCAGCGGCGCGATCACCGAGGCGGTACGGCGGATCGCGGCCCGCAGGTTGGCCGCCGCCAGGTACCCGCCGGCCCGGGAGAGCCGCAGCGGCGCGCCCAGCAGCGCCGTCATGACCCGGGCGACGACCGGGGCCAGCAGGGTCAGCCCGATGGTCCACACGATCGCGGTCAGCATCACGACCGGGCTGGAGGCCGCCTCGGTGCTCAGCCCCGACAGCACCAGCGTCAGCGTGACCGCCCCGGCGAGCACGGCGAGCCCCGCGAGCAGCCGCGCGACCCCCAGCCGCGCGGACGGCAGGGCCGCGTCCCCGAGCGCCTCGACGGGCCGGATCCGGGAGGTGCGGCGGGCCGACACCCGCGCCGCCGCGAACGACCCGGCGACGGCGGCGAGCACGGCCGCGGCGGGCGGGAAGGGGCCGACCACCAGCGGCAGGTTCCCGGGCATCGCGCCCAGCGACACGAACATCGACCGCAGCAGGGACGCCAGCGCGAGCCCGAGCCCCGCGCCCGCCGCACCGGCGACCAGGCTGATCAGCAGCGCCTCCCCGCCGATCATCCGGCGGATCTGCCGGGGCGTGGCCGCGATCGCGCGCAGCATCGCGATCTCCCGCTGCCGCTGCTGGATCGACAGCGCGAACGTGCCCACGACCACCAGCACCGCGACCAGCAGGGACGTCCCGCCGAGCGCGCCGCCCAGGCTGATCAGGCGGATCCGGGCGTTCTCCGCGCCCAGGAACTCCACCTTGCCGCGGTCCTCCCCGGTGTACGGCAGCGCGCCCGAGCCCGCGAGCGCCGCCGACACGTCCACGGCGGGGAACACCCCGATCGCCGTGACCTGCCCCGGCCGTCCCGCCAGCCGCCGCGCCTCGGCGGTGGAGAAGAACAGGCTGACCTGGTTCGGCAGCGTCTCCCTGGTCACCCCCACGACGGTGTACGCCTTGGGCCCGGCGGCGGTGAGCACGGTGATGCGGGAGCCGCGCACGGAGGCGTCCACGACGACCTCGCCGGCAGTGGTCGGCGCCCGGCCGGCGCGCAGCGTGAACGGGGTCAGCCGCGCGGACTCCCACCCGTGCCCGACGGCGGAGGGCCCGCCCGCGACGTGGGCGGGGAAGCTCACCTCGGGCACGACCTCGCGGACCCCGGGCACGGTCCCGATCCGGGCGGCGAGCGAGGCGGGGATCCACACCCGCCCGGCGACGGGCTTGGCCTTGTCCTTGACCTCGACCTCGCCGTCGTCCACCTCGCGCTCGACACGGTGCACGTTCTGGTCCCCGGCCACGATCAGCGGCGTCCCGGCGTACCGCTCCGGCTGGACGGCGCCGCGCAGGCCGGTGTCGAGCAGCACCCCGCAAGCGCAGACGAGGGCGGCGGCGAAGAGCAGCGCCAGGAAGGCCCCGGCGAACCCGGCCTTACGGTGACGCAGCGTGTTCAGGGCGAATCCCAGCATCAGACGTACGCCCCCAACCGGGTCATGCGCTCGGCGACGGCGTCGGCGGTCGGCGCGCGCATCTCGTCCACGATGCGGCCGTCGGCCAGGTAGAGGACGGTGTCGGCGTAGGAGGCGGCGACCGGGTCGTGGGTGACCATCACCACGGTCTGGCCCATCGTGTCCACGACCTCGCGCAGCAGCGTGAGGACGTCCCGCGCCGTCATCGTGTCCAGCGCCCCGGTGGGCTCGTCGCCGAACACCACCTCCGGCCGCGTGATCAGCGCCCGCGCGATCGCCACCCGCTGCTGCTGCCCGCCGGACAGCTCCGCGGGCCGGTGTCCCGTACGGCCGGCCAGCCCCACCCGGTGGACCACCTCGTCCAGCCACGCCCGGTCCGCGCGCACGCCGCCGAGGCGCAGCGGCAGCGTGATGTTCTGCGTCACGGTCAGCGAGGAGACCAGGTTGAACGCCTGGAACACGAAGCCGACGCGCTTGCGCCGCAGTTCGGTCAGCCGCGTCTCGTCCATCCCGGTCAGCTCGGTGTCGCCGAGCCGCACCGAACCCGAGCTGGGGCTGTCGAGCCCGGCGGCGCAGTGCAGGAACGTGCTCTTGCCCGACCCCGAAGGCCCCATCACCGCGGTGAAGCTGCCGCGCGGGATTCCCACGGTCACCTCGCGCAGGGCGGCCACGGCGCCCTGGCCCCTGCCGTACACCTTGCTCACGGCCTGCAAACGAACTGCGTCATCCATGCCCGCAAGTCTGCTGACCAGGGCGGACGCGGACCAGAGACGTGATCACCGGTTCGCCGGGAATGCGTCACGGGGCGTTCCGGGACGCGGTCAGGCCGCCGGGCGGGACGTGGTCAGGGGCGGCCGTGTGATGAAATCACATATCGGACACTGGTAGACATAACCCGTGATCAAGCTGCTGCTCGCCGAGGACCAGCACGTGGTGCGGAGCGCCCTCGCCGCGCTGCTGGAGCTGGAGGACGACCTGACCGTGGTGGCGCAGGTCGGGTCCGGGGACGAGGTGGTCCCGGCCGCGCTGGCGCACACGCCCGACGTCGCCGTCCTCGACGTGGACATGCCCGGCCTCGACGGCCTCTCGGCCGCCGCCGAGCTGCGCGAACGTCTCCCGCGGTGCCGGGTGCTCATCCTCACCGGCCACGGCAAGCCCGGCCACCTGCGCCGGGCGCTGTCGGCCGACGTGGGCGGGTTCCTGCTCAAGACCGCTCCGCCCGACGACCTCACCGGCGCCATCCGCACGGTCGCGGCCGGGGGCCGGGTGCTCGACCCGTCCCTGGCCGTCGCCGCCTGGGACCTGGCCGGCAACCCGCTGACGCCGCGCGACGCCGACGTGCTGCGCCTGGCCGCCGAGGGCGCCGACGCCGACGAGATCGCCGCCCGCCTCCACCTGTCCCCGGGCACCGTCCGCAACTACCTGACGGCGATCGTCGCCAAGCTCAACGCCCGCAACCGCACCGACGCGGTCCGCATCGCCCACGAGGCCGGCTGGATCTGACCCCGCCGGCGTACGGCGGAGCGGGCCGCCCCGGTGACGGGTGCCCCGGCGGGTCAGGAGGCGGCGGGGACGGCGGACTCGGTGACCGGCACGGGGACGGCGGCGGTGAGGTGGAACACGCCCGCGGCCACGCGCGTCTCCAGGCGGCCGTCGAGGGCGGCCAGCCGGGTCGTGAGGTTGCCCAGGCCGGAGCCGGGAGGGGCCGCGGGGGCGCGGACGCCGTCGTTCTCGACGGTCAGGACGACGCGTCCCGCCCCGGACGCGGTGGTGACGGCGCAGCGGGTCGCCGAGCTGTGCCGCAGGATGTTGGTGACGGCCTCGCGCAGGACGGTGGCCAGCACGGTCTCGGCACGCTCGGGGAGCGGGCCGTGGGCGAGCGTGATCTCGGCCCGGCAGCCGGCGGCGGCCAGCACCGAGCGCACCGACTCCGCCTCGCCGGCCAGCGTCATCGCCCGCTGGTCCCCGTAGACGCTGCGCATGTCGGCGCGGGCGCGCTCGGCCATCTCGGCGACCTCGGCCAGCTCCGCGCGCGCCCGGGCCGGGTCCCGCCCGGCGAGGCGGCGGGCCAGCTCGCACTTCAGCAGGATCGCGGCGAGGCTGTGCCCGAGCAGGTCGTGCAGGTCGCGGGCGGTCCGCAGCCGCTCCTGGACGACGGCGGCGCGCGCCAGCCGGTCCCGCGCGGCGCGCAGCTCCCTGACGAGCTGCGCGAGCCGTACCAGGCCGTAGATCACCAGGCCGGTCACGAGCGTGCTCAGGGTGCGGTTGGCCACCACGTCGGGCGGCAGGCCGTACGCCACGGAGAGCGCGCCGGTGCCCGCCATGGCGGCGGCGACCAGCGGCCACGACAGGACGGCGGGGAGCGCCAGCAGCAGCGACCCGGCCAGGAAGCTCGGCGCGCTCACCCAGGCGGCCCCGAGCGCGGGCAGCGGCAGGTAGGTGAGCGCGGCCTGGACGGCGAGCGCGCCCCGGTGCCGGCCCCGGGCCTGCGCCATCTGCAGCGCGCCCACCGCGAGCAGGCAGACGGCGGCGAGCGGGAGCAGCGGGACGGGGGTGAAGATCAGGCCCTTGGCGCTGAACCCCGCCACGACCGCCGCGAGCAGCCCCAGCGAGAGCGCGTAGGCCGAGTCGCGGTCGGGTTCCGGCGGCGCGGGGCGGGCGGGCACGGCGGCCTCGACCTCGAACCGCCCGTCCGGCCGGAGCCCGGCGCGGAACTCCCCGCCCACCCGGGCCAGCCGCCCGGGCAGGTCGTCGAGCCCCGCCGCCCCGTCCCCGGCCGCGCGCACCCCGTCGCTGACCACGCGCAGCCGTACCAGGCCCGCCCGCTCGGACGTCTCGATGAGGCAGTGCCGCGCCCCGCCCGCGGAGACGATCGCCCCCACGGCGTCGCGGAGCACCAGGGCGAGCAGGCCGCCGGCCGCTCCGAGCGGTTCGTCGTGCCCGATGCGCACCTCGGCCTCGATCCCGGCCGCCGCCAGCAGGGCCCGCGCCGTGGCCGCGTCCGGCGCGAGCGACAGCGACCGGTAGTCGGCCGCCGCCGCCCGCACCCCGGCCAGCGCCTCCCGCACCACCTCGGCGGTCCTGCCCGGGTCGGGCTCCTCCCCGGTACGGCTCGCGCCCGCGCCCTCGCGCGCCGGGGCCAGCTCGCGGTGGACGGCGTCCAGGCTCCGGCCCACGCGGTCGTTGAGCTCGGCCGCGATGCGCAGGCGTTCCTCGGTGACCGCGGCCACGGCCAGGGCCATGCGGGTGGCGTGCACGTCGTCCACGCGCTCGGTCAGCCGGGTCAGGCCGTAGACGACCAGCGTGCCCAGGATCGCGGTGATCGTGACGTCCAGGGTGAGCAGCGCGTCGTGCGTGCGCAGGGCCTGGAGGGCGGCCGCGCTCACGAGCACGGGCGCCGCGAGCGGCCAGGCCCCGGTCAGCAGCAGGGACCCGGCGGTGAAGCCGAGCACGGACACCGAGGCGCCGGTTCCGAGCACGAGGGCGTAGCCCAGCGCGGCCTGGACGGCGAGCAGGGCGGGCCCCCGGAGGCGCGACAGCCGGGGCAGGACGTACACGAGCTGCGCGGCGAACACCCCGGCGACGAGCGCGACCGGGCCCGCCTCGGGCAGGGCGGCCAGCGCGTAGACGGCGCAGAGCGCGGCCAGCACCGCGATCGTGACGGCACGCGCGGTGCGGGGCGCGATGTCGGTCTCCTCGGCCCGCTCCCGCATGCCCTCTATATCCCCCTATATCGCTTTATGGCAGGAGTCTAGAGGGCGGCGTCCGGGGTCACGAGTCGTCGGGCAGCTCCATCTCGGCCGCCCGCCGGGCCTGCCGCTTCAGCTCGGGGATGTCCCTGCAGCCCCCGAGGTCGGGCTGGTCGGGGCTGATCCGCCGCCCGCGCCCCCAGGGCGTGCCCTCGTCGAGCGGCGGCGTGTCCTCGCGCCCCTCGCGCGGCGACCGCTCCGCCCCGGTCACCTCGCCGGGCGCGCTCGCCGCCACCCCGCCAACGCCGGCCGCGCTCCCCCGCCGATCCGCACGCCGCTTCTTCCCCACGGTTCCTCCCCGAGTCTCACGTCCCTGACCCCACCCCCCTACCCCCGCGACGCCGGAGGACCCCCGCCCCTCGCGTCCGTCCCGCGGGGCCCGGTCACAAGACGCGCGAGAGGTCGTGACCAGGCCGCAGGCCGGGGCCGGTCAGTGGGCCACCACGATCCAGCGGATCCGCAGGTCTATCCAGGCGCCCGCCGCGCCGACGCCGGTGGCGCCGCCGAGGCTGTGCCAGGCGTGGGCGGCGAGCCAGGGGCCGACCTTGACGGTGTACTTCACGCCGGGCGAGACGTGGAAGCGGGTCTTGACGTGCGCCCCGACCTCCTGGCCGTCGTCCTGCACCTGGATCGGGCTGTCGCCGTGGCCGCGGTCGAACCAGGTCGAGCGGTACGGCTCGCCCGTGTGGTGCGTGCCTCCCCCGCCGATCCCGCCGCCGCCCCAGCTCACGGTGGCGTACGCCTGGATCTCCAGCCCGCCCGCGGCCTTCCCGCCTCCGCCGATGCCGCCCAGCTTGCCGATCTGGTACAGGTACCGGTACGACACCAGCGGCCGCGCCTCGACGACCGCCGGCCGGTCCGTCGTCATCACCAGCGAGAGCCCGTTCGCGCCGCCCTGGTCGTTGCCGGGGCTGCCGACCATGTGCCCGGCCACGCACCGGATGAAGACCCGCCCGGTCCCCGCCTCGGTGAACCAGTGGTTCGCCTGTCCCCGCGTCCACTCGGGCCCGTACGGCGGCACGATGATCTGCGTCGCCGGTTCCCTCAGGTGCAGGTCCCCCGGGCTCGGGGCCTCGCCGCCGAAGTCCAGGGGCGCGATGTCGCCGGGCTCGTACGGCCCGCTCAGACGGCGCTCCCGCCGCAGGGCCAGCACCTCGGGCGGGGCCTCGGCCGGCTCCTCCAGGTTCTCCGCCGCTTCCTCCGCCACCTTGCGCGCGTCGTCCCCGCGCAGAATCCGAATCCCCATGCCGAAAGGGTCCGCGCCCGCGCCCGCCCTGTCATGAGTAGGGGCCTACTCATCCTGGGCCGCCCCCGCTCCCGTACGGCGTGAGCCCCGTCCGCCGGCCGTACGGAACGGGCCTCGCCTCCCCCCGGCGTACGGCATCAGCCGCCGGCGCGCGGCGCCGTACCCCTCGCCGAGGACCGCGGGGCGAGGGCGCGTGGCGGGATGTCATGCCGGTGAGCTGGGGCGACACGGGATCCGGGGGCCCGGTCGCGGGCGGCGGGGAGGGGCGGTGGATACTGCGGATCATGGGAGCCCCCCGGTTCGATCTGGCGACCCTGCACGAGGCGATCGCGGCCGCGGCGCCCGAGCGGGAATGCCTGGTGTGGCGTGAGCGGCGGTACACCTGGGGGGAGGTGACCGAACGGTCCCGGCGGCTGGGGAACCTGCTGCGCGCCCGGGGACTCGGGTTCCGCGGGGACGCGGGCGAGCCGTGGGAGTCCGGGCACGACCACCTCGGGCTGTACCTGCACAACGGGCCGGAGTACCTGGAGGCGATGCTCGGGGCGCACAAGGCCCGGCTCGCCCCGTTCAACGTGAACTACCGGTACACCGGCGAGGAACTGGACTACCTCTTCCGCGACGCCCGGCCGCGCGTGATCGTCTACCACGCGCGGTTCGCGCCGGTCCTCGCCCCGGTCGCGCCCGAGGGGACGCTGCTGCTCCAGGTCGCCGACGAGTCTGGGAACCCCCTGGCGCCGGGCGCGCTCGACTACGAGGAGGCGCTGGCGGCGTCCGACCCGGGCCCGGTCCAGGCCGAGCCGGGCCCGGACGACCTGCAGATCCTCTACACCGGCGGCACGACCGGCATGCCCAAGGGCGTGCTGTGGCGCATCGGCGACCTGATCGACGGGCCGCTGGGGCTGCGCCGCCGCGACGGGTCCGGGTACGGCTCGCTGGAGGAGGCGGTCGCCCGCGCCGTCACGTCGCCGCACCGGCTGCTGCCGGCCCCGCCGCTGATGCACGGCACCGGCACGTGGTACGCCCTGAGCGGCTGGTGCGCGGGTGCGACCGTGGTGATCGCCGGCACGGTGGACCGCCTGGACGTGCCGGGCCTGCTCGACGACCTGGAGCGCGAGCGCGTCACCGGCCTGGCCATCGTGGGCGACGCGTTCGCCCGCCCCCTCGTCGAGGAACTGGCGCGGCACCCCCGCGACCTGCGCCTTCGCGCGATCACCAGCTCCGGCACGATGCTCGGCGCGGGCCTGAAGAACCGCCTGGCCGAGCTGGTCCCCGGCGTGCGCATCGTGGACACCCTCGGCTCGTCCGAGACCGGACAGCAGGCGGTACGGCTGGGCGCCGGGGACGCGCCGTTCACCCCCTCCCCCGGCACGGCGGTGCTCAGCGCCGACCTCACCCGCCGCCTGTCCCCCGGGGAGGAGGAACTGGGCTGGCTGGGCAAGGGGGGCGCGGTCCCGCTGGGGTACCTGGGCGACCCGGAGAAGACCGCCCGCACGTTCGTCACGGTGGGCGGCGAGCGGTTCGCCGTGCCCGGGGACCGCGCCCGGCTGCTCGCCGACGGCACGGTGGAGCTGCACGGGCGCGACGCCACCGTGATCAACACCGGCGGCGAGAAGGTGTTCGCCGAGGAGGTCGAGACCGTGCTCCGGGAGATCCCCGGCGTCCTGGACGCCCTGGTCGTGGGCCGGGCCAGTGAGCGCTGGGGCTCGGAGGTGGTCGCGGTCGTCGCGCTCGCGGAGCCGTACGTCGGCGACGACGACCTCCGGGCGGCCTGCGCGGGACGCCTCGCGCGGTACAAGCTGCCCAAGGCGTTCGTGCGCGTGGACCGGGTCGCCCGGCATCCGAACGGCAAGCCCGACTACGCCTGGGCCAGGGCCGTCGCGGCCGGCGCCTGACCCGCGCGCCGCCGGTCACGCGGCCGCGATCCCATGAGGTCGCGGGACCGCGTGACCGGGGCGGGGTGGCGGGCGCGGCGGGCCCGGCCGGGCGGCCGGGCAGGCGCGTCAGGCCGGGCCGGGCCGGGGCGCGTCAGGCGGAGACGGACTGGCGGTCGGCGCGGCGGGAGCGCCAGAGCTCGTCCACGCCGAACTTGCCGCTGCCGGCCGCCGCGAGCAGGAGCGCGGAGACGCCGAGCACGAGCACCAGCTCGAAGCCGCCGTCCGAGACGAAGATCCCGTTGCCCGCGTGGACGAGGACGAACGCGCCGAGCATGTCCAGGAAGAGCAGGACGCCCGCGATCGGGACGGCGAGGCCGACGATGAGCGCGATGCCGCCGAGGACCTCGACCCAGGTGGCGTAGAAGGCGGAGACCGCCGGGAGCGGGACGCCCATCTTCTCGAAGCCCGCCGCCGTGCCGCCGCCGCTGACCTTCGACCAGCCGTGGGCGAGGAAGACGACGCCGACCGCGATCCGGGTGACGAGGAGAGCGAGGTCTAGCAGGTAGGGGAAACGCCGGTTCATGGGGGATTCCTCCTGTTGTTCAGATTTCAACGACCTCTGGCACACAATACGGTGAAAGTTCAAAGTTGAACAACCTCTACCATGGTCCCATGTCGTCGTCCTCACGTCCGCTCACCACGCGGGAGCTGCGCGCCTGGCTCGGCTTCGTGCGCGCCGGCCACCTCCTCGACCACGAGCTGGAGCGGCAGATCAAACGCGACGGCGACATCTCCCACGCCGAGTACGAGGTGCTGGTCCACCTCGACTGGGCCCAGGACCACCGCCTGCGCATGGCCGAGCTGGCGTCCCGCGTCGCCATCTCCAAGAGCCGCCTGACCTACCAGGTCACCCAGCTCGAACGCGCCGGGCTCGTCGTCCGCACGTCCTGCCCCACCGACGGCCGCGCCGTGTGGGCCCAGCTCACCGACGCCGGCGCCGCCCTGCTGGCGCGCGTGCGGCCCGGCCACCGCGAGGCCGTGCGCGAGAACTTCATCGACCTGCTCACGCCCGAGGAGCTGGACGTGCTCGCGGACGCGATGAGCCGCGTCGTCGCCCGGCTCTCGCCTACTCTCGCGGGATTACTCCCGGCGGCCGATGACAAGCCCGGCGGGCGGGAATAGCGTCCCCGTGTGAGGGTCATCCGCGAGGGCGTGCTGATCGCCGCGATGGGCGCGCTGATCGTCCTCGGCACGCACGGCGCGCAGTCCCAGCAGCCTTCGGCGCGCCCCTTCGACGCCCCGGCGTGCCTCCTGCTGCTGGTCGCCCTCGGCGGGATGCCGCTGCGGCAGCGCCGCCCGTTCACCGCGCTCGGCCTCACGGTCGCGGCCGCCCTGGCGTACACCGTGCTGGGGTACGCCTACGGGCCGTTCATGCTGGCCTCGGTGATCCCGCTGTACACCATCGCGGTGGAGCGCCCGGCCCGGCACGCGGTGGGGGCGGCCCTGGCCGCGTGGGCCGCGCTCATGGCGGGCCGTGAGCTGATCGAGCGGTTCGGCGATCCCCGCGACTCCGTGTTCTACGGCCTCACCCTGCTCGCGTCGCTGCTGCTGCCCGTCTGGGCGGGCGGGACCGTGCGGCTGCGCGTGGCGTACGTCGCGGAGGCGCGCGACCGGGCCGTCCAGGAGGAGCGCGCCCGGCGCGAGGAGGCCCAGCGCCGCATGGCCGAGGAACGCCTCATGATGGCCCGTGAGGTCCATGACGTGGTCGCCCACAGCCTCTCCATGATCAGCGTCCAGGCGGGCGCCGCCCTGCACGCCCTGGAGCGCGCGGCCGGCGGCCGGAACGACGAGGCCGGCGGCCGGGACGACGAGACCGGTGGCCGGAACGACGAGGTCGGGGCGGCGCTGGGCGCGATCCGCGCGGCGAGCAAGGACGCCCTCGGCGACCTGCGGGCCACGCTGAAGGGCTGGCGGGAGGTCAGCCCCGGCCTCGCCCGGCTCGACGCCCTGGTCGCCGAGCTGGAGAGCGGCGGGGTCCCGGTCTCGCTCACCCGCGAGGGGGATCTCGGCGGCCTTCCCCCCGACGTGGACCGCGCCGCGTTCCGGATCGTGCAGGAAGCGCTCACGAACGTCGTACGGCATGCCGCCGGGGCCACGACCCGCGTGCGGCTCCGCCGTACCGCCGCCGAGCTGGCCGTGGAGGTCGTCAACGACGCGCCCGCGCTGGTCGGCGCGCCCGGGGAGGCGCCCGGCGGGGCGGGCTTCGGGCTGGCGGGCATGCGCGAGCGCGTCTCGGCCCTGGGCGGCTCGCTGCGCACCGGGCCGCGCGAGGACGGCGGCTTCGAGGTCGCCGCGCGCCTCCCCCTCGCCGGGTGAGGTCAGTCCAGCCTCCTCAGCCAGATCGCGTTGTAGCGGGGGGCCTCCTCGGGCCCGCCGACCTCCACGCTCACCGGGAAGAAGTCCTTCGCCCTCAGCTCCTCGACCCGCTCCTCGTAGGCGCCGGCGTCCATGCCCGTGTACTCGTACCAGCCCGACGGCGGGACCTTCCACCAGATCGAGGTGTAGTGCGACGACGCCGACCGCGTGACCTGGCGCGGCCGGAAGCCCTCCTTCGTCAGCCGGGCGAAGTCCTCGCCGTGCTCCTCCTGGGTGCGGTGGATCCGCGACGTCCAGTCCAGCCCGCGCTCGTTCGTGAGCCACGTCCCCGCGAACCTGGGGTCGTCGGCCGTGCCGTACGCCGTGGCGTGGACGAGGATGTGCCCGTCCGCGCCCAGCTCGGCGTTGCGGCGCTCGAACTGGGCGCGCGTCATGCCGGAGTACACGTAGTTGGAGGCGCCCCCCTTCTCCATGACTCCCGCGAAGACCGCCGACTCCGCCGGTCCCGTCGCGGAGATGAGCGTCAGGCCGTACCCCTCGTCCCACTTCCGCTTGAGGAAGGCGTCGAACTCGGCGAAGTCCAGCCCCTCGAACATGACGAAGTCGGTGTCCGTGTCGTTCCGGTGCCACACCGCGGTGTAGTGCTCGCCCGCGGAGACACTGAGCGAGATCGGCCGCATCCCCCGGGCCCGCAGGCGCTCCGCCCGCTCGGCGTGGGTCGCGCGGTCCACCAGGTGGTACGCCTCCACCGGCCCGATCCGGAGGTCCGGCGCGATCGCCCCGGCGGGCACGCCGTTCCCCGCCGGCTCCCGCTCGGCGGGCCCGGGATCGGGCGTCGCCGGCTCGCTGTGGGGGGTCCCCGGCCCGGCCCCCGGCGTCGTCACCTCCGCGCGCGCGGTGCTCGTGACGCCGGCCGCGCTGGCCCCGGGCCGCCCGCCGCCCGGCCACCAGATCCCCGCCGCCGCTCCCCCGGCGACCACCGCCGCCGCCGCGACCGCCCCCAGCACCGCGCGCCGCCGCGAGGCCGCGGCCGTACGGCGGGGCGGCGCGGGCGTGGCCGTACGGCGGGGCGGCGGCGCGGGTGCGGCGGGGGCTCCCGTCCCCGGGATCGGCCCGGTCGGCGGGGCGTGCGGGGCCCCGGCCGCGCGGCTGCCCGCCCGCATCGCCCCGACCGCGTCCAGGCCGCCGCCGACGAGCCCGAGCAGCAGGCCGAGCGCCGGGGGCCGGGCGGCGGGGTCCTTGGAGAGCGCGGCGGCGACGAGCGGGCGCAGGCTCGCGGGCAGGCCGCCGAGGTCGGGCTCGGCGGTCAGCACCCGGTTCATGACCGCCGGGAGCGCCTGCCCGTCGAACGCGTGCCCGCCCGTGGCGGCGAACACCATGACCGCGCCCCAGGCGAACACGTCCGCGGGCGGCCCCGCCCGCTCGCCCGCGTAGACCTCGGGCGCGATGTACTGCGGCGTGCCGATCATCATCCCGCTCGGCGTCAGCGTCATCTCGTCCGACCGCGCGATCCCGAAGTCGATCAGGCGCGGCCCGTCGGGGCCCAGCAGCACGTTGTCGGGCTTGAAGTCGCGGTGCACGATGCCCGCCCCGTGGATCGCCGTCAGCGCCGTGGCCGTCCCGGTGGCCAGCCGCAGCAGCGCGTCCTCGCCGAACGGCCCCGAGGTCTCCACGGCCTCCCGCAGGCTGGGCCCGTCGACGTACTCGCTGACGATGTACGGCCTGCGGGCGTCCACCTCGGCGCGCAGGACCCGGGCGGCGCAGTACGGCAGGACCTTGGCGGCCGCCGTCACCTCCTTGGCGAACCGCGCCCGCAGGCCCGGGTCGGCCGCCGCCGCCTCGTGCAGCACCTTGATCGCCACCCGGCCGCCCCGCGCGTCCTCCCCCAGGTAGACCACGCCCTGCCCGCCGCTGCCGATCCGCCCGACCAGGCGGTGGCCGCCGATCGAGGGCGGATCCTCGGGCGTGAGGGGGCGGATTCGGGGCATACGCACTCCAAGATCGTCGAAGCCCCGATCCTAGGGACCGCGACGCCCCCGATCCAGGCGTCGCGGGGGGAAGCCGCGTTCCGCGCGCTCAGAAGGAACCGTGGCGGCCCGCTCCGCCCGCGAACCGGGTGGCGCCCTCGACCGCCTCGCCGAGCACCGGGAGGGCGCGCTCCAGTTCCCGCGCCATCGCCCCCTCCTCGGGCAGGCCCTCCTGCTCCAGCGCGGACAGCCGGTCGGCCCGCAGGCACGCCTGCGGGAACCGCGCGATCTCCGCCGCCAGCAGCTCCGCCTCCTCCCGCGCCTTCCCCGGCGGCACGACCCGGTTCGCCAGCCCGATCTCATACGCCTCGCGCGCGCCCACCGGGCGCCCGGTGAGGATCATGTCCATCGCCCGGCCCGTCCCGACCAGGCGCGGCAGCCGTACCGTCCCGCCGTCGACCAGCGGCACGCCCCAGCGCCGGCAGAAGACGCCGAACACCGCGTCCTCCTCGGCCACCCGCAGGTCGCACCAGAGCGCCAGTTCCAGCCCGCCCGCCACGGCGTACCCGCTGACCGCCGCGATCACCGGCTTGCCCAGCCGCAGCCGGGTCGGCCCCATCGGCCCGTCACCGCCGGGCGCCACCCGGTTGCCGCGCCCGTCCGCGATGGCCTTGAGGTCGGCGCCCGAGCAGAACGTCCCGCCCTCGCCCCACAGCACCGCCACCGAGGCCCCGGGGTCCGCGTCGAACTCCCGGAACGCCTCCGCCAGCGCCTCGGCCGCCGGGCCGTCCACCGCGTTCCGCACCTCCGGCCGCGCCAGCACGACCGTCGTCACGGCCCCGTCCCGCTCCACGCGAACGCTCACGCGTCTCCTCCCATCACTCGCCCGCCCTCGCGCCGATCATGCACTCTCCATCGCACCCCGTCACGGGCGCGGCCGAAGAAGATCGGCTCGCGGGCGGCCCGCCGTACGGCCGGGCCTCCCATGAGCCGTACGGCGGGCCGCCGCGCGAGCCGTACAGGGGGCCGCGCGCCGTGCAGGGGGCCGCCCGCGGGTCGTACGGTCACTCCGTGGTCAGGGCGCCGTCGTACAGGTCCTTGAACCTCTCCAGGTCCTCGGCCGGGGCGCCGATCGCCTGGAGCGGGTCGCGCGCGGCGAGGCGGGACCCGGCGTACAGGCGCGCGACCAGGGCCTTGCGGTCGCCGCCCAGCTCGCGGCGCTCCCAGCCGGCCTGCTCCAGCAGCAGCGCCCCGCCGTACACGTCGGCCATCGCCTGCGCGAGCGGGAACAGCCGCGCCTCGGCGGTCACCGGGTCGAGCCCGCGCCAGCGCCCGATCGCCGTCTCCAGGTCCCCGATCCGCGCCGCGACCAGCTCGGCCGTGGCGTCGTCGCCGGGCGGGGCCTGGTCCACGGCGGCCCGGAGCCGGGCGAGGAACGGCTCGTGGGCCTCCTCCCTGAGCATGGCGCGGCGCACGTCCAGGCAGAGGATGTTGTCGCCGCCCTCCCAGATGGGGTTGACCTGCGCGTCCCGCAGCAGCCGCGCGACCGGCCACTGCTCGATGTAGCCGTTGCCGCCGTGCACCTCGATCGCGTCGCTCGCCGCGGTCACGCCCAGGCGCGCCGCCCGCAGCTTGGCCAGCGGCGCGTTCAGCCGCAGCCTCGGCCCGCCGTACCCGTCGAAGACCATGGCCTGCGCCGCCTCGACCTCGACGATCATCTCGGCGAGCTTGCGGCGCATCAGCGGCTGCTCGATCAGCGGAGCGCCGAACGCCTCGCGCGCCCCGGCGTACAGCAGCGACTCGACCAGCCCGCGCCGGGCGCAGCCGAGGCCCATCGAGGCGATCGCCAGCCGCGCCCCGTTGGTCAGCTCCATCATCCGGCCGAGGCCCCTGCCGTCGTGCCGCTCCCCGTCCCGGGGCGGCGGGGCCAGCAGGAACGCCTCCGCGTCGGTGAACTCGATCTCCGCGGACGCGACCGCCTTGGTGCCCAGCTTGTCCTTGAGCCTGCGGATACGCACGCCGTTGCGGGATCCGTCGCGCTTCTCCCAGAGCACGAGGTACGGCGCCACGCCGCGCACGCCGTCCGGGGCGCCCTCGGCCTTGGCCAGCACGACGAACGCCGAGCCGTTGGCGTTGGAGGCGAACCACTTGAAGCCGTTCAGCCGCCAGGCGTCCCCGTCGGGCGTCGCGGTCGCCTCCATCGCCGCCAGGTCCGAGCCGCCGGTGCGCTCGGTGAACATCTGGGCGGCCTCGCCGGAGAAGAAGCCGTTCGCGAAGATCTCCCGGACCCGCTCCTTGACGTCCTCGGGCGCGAACATCTCCACCATGGCGACGACCATGTCCCCGCCCGTGCCGAGCGCGCAGGTCATCCCGATCTCGGCCTGGTTGAGCAGGTAGAACCAGGTACCTCCGAGCACGGCCGGGTCCGCCCCGGCGTCCTGGGCCGCCTTGACGAACTCCGGCCCGAGCAGGCTGTGCCGGATCAGGTCCCGGCGGGACGCCTCGAACGTCTCCGGCATGACCACGCGGCTGATGTCGCGCCCCCACCGGTCGTACTTCTCCAGCCGCGGCGGGTTGCGGTCGGTCTCCTCGGCGCGCTCGGCGATCGGCCCGCCCATGAGCGCCCCGGCCCGGTCGAGGTACGGCTCCGCCCAGCTCAGCGCCTCCGGCGAGAGGCGGCTGCGGAGGATGAACCGGAGGGAGGGGTCGCAGCGATACCAGTTGAGGCCCACCGCCCCCTGGTAACGCTCGGTAGCGTAGCGGCGTGCCTTGTCCGCGTCCGAGAAGGGAAGCCTGTCCGTGGGCTCGATGAGATATCCCGCCATGGCCCGGATGTTACGCTTCATCTACACGTGATGGAAGACCGTAACACCCTGGGGTTGCGCCCGCTGACCGCCCGGTCGATCGTGCTCAGCACCCTGCTCGGCACCCACCCGGCGCGGCTGCCCGTGCGCGCCCTGATCCGCGCGGGCGAGCTGTTCGGCGTGGCCGAGGGCACGATCCGCGTCGCGCTGTCGCGCATGGTCGCGGCCGGCGACCTGGCCCAGGACGGCGGCCGCTACCAGCTCACCGCGCGCCTCCTGGACCGCCAGGCCCGCCAGGACGAGAGCCGCGCCCCGCGCACCCGCCCCTGGGACGGCTCCTGGGAGACGTGCGTGATCACCGCCGAGCGCCGGCCCGCCCCCGAGCGCGCCGCGCTCCGCCAGGCCATGACCGCCCACCGCCTCGCCGAGCTGCGCGAGGGCGTCTGGCTCCGCCCCGCCAACCTCGACCGCCCCCTCCCCGCGGCGATCACCTCGCGATGCCTGCTGCTCGGCGCCCGCCCCTCGGGCGACCCGGCGCGGCTGGCGGCGGACCTGTGGGACCTCGGCGGCTGGGCCGGCCGCGCCCGCGCCCTGGTCACCGCCCTGGACCGGGCGTCCGGGCTGGCCGAGGGCTTCATGGTCTCGGCCGCCGTGCTCCGCCACCTGCTGGCCGACCCCCTCCTGCCCCCTGAGCTGGCCCCGCCCGGCTGGCCCGGCGAAGCCCTGCGCGCCCGCTACGACGACTTCGACAGGACGTACCGGACCTTGCTCCACGCCCATCTCACCGGGAGTCCCGAGCCCGTCCCGTTCGTTGACGGGGCATGAGGGTGCCCCGCATGTCCGACCTGGAGAACCGCCTCCGCCGCCTCACCCGCCGCCTGCCGCACGCCACGGCGTCCGCGCGGCCCGGCCGGGGGCCGTACGGCACGGCGATCCACCCCGGAGACAGGGTGGCCGGCCCCGCCGGAGCGGCGGACGGGCTGCCCCGGGTCGCCAGGCGCGCGAAGGGCTGCCTGGTCTCCTTCCTCGCGGCGCTGGGCGTCCTGGCCCTCATCGTCGTCCTGGCCGTGGCCTGCGGCTCCAGCGACCCCGAGGCCACCTCCACGGCCCCCGCCAAGCGGGTCCCCAAGGTCACCGGCAAGCGCCTGGCCGAGGCCATGGAGATCCTCACGGCGGCCGGCTTCCGCGACATCAAGCCCCGCGACGCCGCCGGTGAGAGCCGCATCATCGTCAACCAGACCAACTGGGTCGTCACGGAGCAGGAACCGGCCGCGGGCACCCGCCGCAAGATCGACCTGCCCATCACGCTCCGCGTCCGCAAGCCCAGCGACGGCGCGACGAACCGCCCCGTGGTCAAGGGTGTGATCCCCAAGGTCACCTGCCTGGACCTGCAAACCGCCCAGAACCGCCTCCAGGAGGCCGGCTACACCAACCTCGTCTCCAAGGACGGCACCGGCAAGGACCGCCAGCAGGTCATAGACCGCAACTGGATAGTCACCGCCCAATCCCCCAAACCCGGCACCACCCCCGCCAAGGACAAACAGATCACCCTGACCGCCATCAAGTTCGGCGAAAAAACCAAACGCTGCAAAACCTGACCCCGCCCCGGCTCGCCGTCCACCGTGCAAACCCCCCGCCAACGGCACCTTGCATCGCGAAGTGGCCCACCCGCCGCTCGATTCGCCTCCGCCCCGGACCTCCTGCTACAGTTCACGAGTCGCAAGCGCCGCTAGCTCAGTTGGTTAGAGCAGCTGACTCTTAATCAGCGGGTCCGGGGTTCGAGTCCCTGGCGGCGCACAGCACACCGACCAGCGCGTTCCCTTCGGGAGCGCGCTGGTCGCGTTTGCGGGTGGTTTCCGGCGCGTGGGCCCGGCCCCGCCGTGTCAGGAAGCCGCCGTCGTCGGGCGTACCGCCTGTGATCATCCCGGCGGCTCGGTCCGGGGTCTCATCACTCTCTCCCTCCCGACCCGGTGATCGGCTCCTCGTCTCCTGGGGCTTGACCTTGTCGTCCGGGGATTTTGTGGGTCGACATTGTTGATCTAAGTGGGATAGAAAGCCACGATCGGGTTGCCTGGGTGGCGGGCGCTGGGCGTCCGGGACGGAGGGTCGTGGCCGCTTCGACGCAGCGGGCCGGGGGGCTGCTGCCGCTGACGGGGGAGGATCCGCGGCGGATCGGGCCCTACCGGGTGGTGGGGCGGCTCGGGGCGGGCGGGATGGGGGTGGTGCTCGCCGGGGTCGACGATCGCGGAGTGCGGGCGGCGGTCAAGGTGGTGCACGCGCACTTCGCGGCCGACCCGGAGTTCCGGGCGCGGTTCGCGCGGGAGATATCCGTGCTCACGCGGGTCGAGGGGCACTGCACGGCGCGGGTCCTCGGGTCCGACGCCGGCGCGGAACGGCCCTGGCTCGCCACCGAGTACGTGCCCGGGCCGACCCTGGACGAGCGGGTCCGTGAGGAGGGCCCGCTTCGCGGGGACGAGCTGTTCGGGCTCGCGGGCGGGCTCGCCGAGGCGCTCGTGGCCGTGCACGCCGCCGGGGTGGTGCACCGGGACGTCAAGCCGTCCAACGTGATCCTCTCCCCCGGCGGCCCCAGACTCGTGGACTTCGGCATCGCCAGGGCGGTGGACGCGAGCGTGATGACCCGCACCGGGGCGGTCGTGGGCTCGCCGGGGTGGATCAGTCCCGAGGAGTACGGCGACGCCCCGGCGGGACCGCCCGCCGACGTGTACGGCTGGGCCCTGCTCGTGGTCTACGCCGCCGCGGGCGCCGCGCCGTACGGCGTCGCGCGCCCGGAGGTCCTGGCGCTCCGGGTCATGAACATGCCGGTGGACACCTCGGCGGTGCCGGATGCCCTCCGCGACCTGGTCGGCCGGGCGCTGTCGAAGGACCCTCTCGCCCGGCCCTCCTCACGGGAGGTCCTGGAGACCGTCGCCGACGCGTGGCGCCGCTCCCACGGCGACCCGGCCGGGGGCGCGACGGCGGGCCAGGACGTGACCACCCGTATCGAGCGCACCTGGGCCGCCCCGGCGGAGCCCGCGCCCTGGCCCGCGAGCCCGCCGTCCCGTCTCCGCGGGGGGCTCCTCACCGCGACCCCGCCGCCCCGTCTCCGCCGCGGGCTCCTCACCGCGGCCGCCGCGGCGCTCGCCCTCGCCGGGGTCGTCGCCGCCGTGGCCCTCCGCGACGGCCCGGACCGGCGGTCGTCCCTCGCGACCGGCGCTCCGGTCCCCTCGGCGGGATCGCCCTCCGACGGCGCCGCGGCCCGTCCGCCCGAGCCCGCCTCGACCGGCCCGTCGCCCGCTACGACCGGCCCGTCGCCCGCCCAGCCCGGGCCCCCGGTCACGGCGACCGAGCTCTCCGCCGCGATCGACCTGGCGCTGGAGGCCGCGCCGGCGGCGACGTTCGGCTTCGAGGGCGGGTTCACGCAGAGCTCGGCCGGGGCCAAGGCGACCGGCCGCCTCATGAACCACGACACCCAGGACGACCTCGACATGCAGATCGCGAGCGTCGAGGGCGAGCGGGAACGGTACGTGGTCCTCAAGGGGTACTCCGTCTACCGGAAGACGCCGGGCGCGAAGGCGGCCGACATCACCGCCCTGAAGCCCGCGAGCAAGGACTGGTTCGCGCTGATGGTCGCCGGCATGGCCGGGCCCTCGACGATCCGCGACGTCGTGGCGAAGGCCACCCGGGTGAAGCGCGAGGGCCGCACCTACACGGGGACCCTCGCGCCCAAGGACACGGCCGGGAACATGCGGCGGCTGCTCGTCTCCTGGGCCGGCGAGCTCGGCGGGCCCGACGACCGGTCGTACCTCACGTTCAGCCTGACCCTCGACTCCCGCGACCGGCCGGCCAGGTTCCGCGTGTCGTGGTACGTCCCGGTGCCGGGCGAGGCGGGGATCTTCAGGTCCGACTTCACCACCGTCTACCGGGACTGGACCGCGTCCCACCGGATCGTCGAGCCCTGACCCGGGCCGCCACGGCCGCGCGAGACCCCGGCGGTCCGGGATCGTCCGTAAGCTAGGCGGGTGGATCTGGCGCTCACTCTGCTCGATGGCGTGCGCTGGCGGGGTGGGCGCGTGGTCGGGGAGCGGGCGCGGACCCTGCTGGCGGTGCTCGCGCTGCACGGGCCCGCCGGGGCGAGCGACGAGCGGCTGGTCGAGGAACTGTGGCACGACGAGCCGCCGGCCAACCCCACGAAGGCGCTCCAGGTCGTGGTCTCGCGCACCCGGGCGGCCACCGGCGCCGACGCCGTGGTGCGGACGGCCCGGGGATACCGGCTGGGACTGGCCGAGGACCAGGTCGATCTGTGGCTGCTCGGCGCGCTGGTACGGCAGGCGCGCGACGCGCTGGGCGAGGGCGATTCCGGCCTGGCGCGCCGCCGGGCCGAGGAGGCGCTGCGGCTCGTGCCCGCCGGGGCGGAGGACGCCCCGGAAGCGCCGGACGGGCCGCACGCCGTGGCCGCCGAGCACGCCGCCGGGCACGCCGCGGCGGCGCGGCGGGTGCTGGGGCTCGCGCTCGGGAGCGAGGGCGAGCACGAGGCGGCGCTGCCGCTGCTGGAGGAGGCCGTGGCCGCGCGGCCGCGCGACGAGGAGACGGTCGTCCGCCTGCTGCGGAGCGAGGCCGCGGTGCGGGGCGCCGCCGCCGCGCTGGAGCGGTACGAACGCTACCGTGCCGGCCTGGCCGAGGACCTCGGGGCCGATCCCGGCCCCGAACTCGCGCGCGTGCACGCCGAGTTGCTGGTCGCCGACCGGCCGGTGCGGGAGGGCGTCCTGTACGACGGGTCGTCGCTGCTCGGCCGGGACGAGGACGTCCGCGCGGTGAGGGCCCTGATGCAGTCCGCCCGGGTGGTCTCCATCGTCGGGCCCGGTGGGCTGGGGAAGACGCGGCTGGCCCATGTCGTGGGCAGGCGCGCGCCGCAGCCCGTCGTCCACTTCGTCGAGCTCGTCGGCGTCTCCTCGCCCGAGGGGGTGATCGGCGAGGTGGGGTCGGCGCTCGGCGTGCGGGACTCCGTCAGCGCCCGCCGTACCCTCACCCCCGAGCAGCGCGCCGACATCCGGTCCCGGATCGCGCGGCAGCTCGACCAGGTCCCGGCGCTGCTGATCCTGGACAACTGCGAGCACGTGATCGGCGCGGTCGCCGACCTGGTCGCCTTCGTGACCGCGACGACCAGGGACGCCCGGGTGCTCACCACCTCGCGGGCTCCCCTGTCGATCCCCGCCGAGCGGGTGTACCCCCTCGGGGAGCTGAGCCCGGCCGACGCGGTGGAGCTGTTCCGCCAGCGGGCCACCGCCGCCCGCCCCGGCGCCCGGATCGACGAGGGCGTGGCCGCCGAGATCGTCTCGCGGCTCGACGGGCTGCCGCTCGCGATCGAGCTGGCCGCGGCCAAGGTCCGGGTGATGTCGGCCGAGGAGATCAACCGGCGCCTGGCCGACCGGTTCACGCTGCTGCGCGGCGGCAACCGCACCGCCCCCGACCGGCACCGGACGCTGCTCGCCGTGATCGACTGGTCCTGGAACCTGCTGGAGGAGCCCGCCCGGCGGGCCCTGCGGTGGCTGTCCCTGTTCGGCGACGGCTTCACGCTGGAGGCCGCCGAGCGGGTGCTCGGGCCCGACGCCCTGCCCGCCGTGCACGCCCTGGCCGAGCAGTCCCTGCTGAGCGTCCGCGAGACGCCGTACGGCCTGCGCTATCGGATGCTGGAGACCGTCCGGGAGTTCGGCCGGCTGCGGCTGCGGGAGGCCGGGGAGGAGGACGCGGCGCGGGCCGCGGTGCGGGCCTGGGCGACGGAGTACGCCGCGGAGAACGCCGCCGTCCTGTTCGGGCCCGATCAGTTCGCGGCGGTCGACGCGCTGCGGGCCGAGGACGGCAACCTGGCCGACCTGCTCCGCCAGGCGCTCGCCGGGGCCGACCCGGAGACGGCGGTGCGGCTCATGGCGGGCCTCGGCGGGCTGTGGTCGGTCCGCGGGGACCACGCGCGGATCCTCGCGCTGCGGGAGGGGTTCGCCCGGGTGGTCGCCGGGTGGCGTCCGCCGCCGGAGCTGGAGGAGGCGGCCCGGGTCGCCCTGCTGATCGTGATCATGAACAACGTGACGATCGGCGACAACAGCGATGATCTCCTGCGCGGCCTGCTCCGTGACCTGCCCATCCGTGAGACGACCGACCCCCGCCTCGCCGGCCTCGCCCAGGTGGTGCTCACGATCGACCCGTCCGGGCGCGGCGGCGGGCACGAGCGGCTGGAGGAGCTGGCCGGGAGCGCCGACCGCGACGTGGCGCTGATGGCGACGCTGAGCAGCGCCAGCGTCCTGGAGAACGCGGGGGACATGGCCGCCGCCGTCGCGGCGGCCGAACGCGGCCTGGAGATCGTCCGCGAGGACGACGGGCCGTGGATGTCCGCGACGCTGCACACCATCCTCTCCCAGCTCGCCATACGGCTCGGGGACCACGCGCGGGCGGTCCGGCACGCGCGCGCCGCCCTGCCGACCCTGAGCCGGATCGGGGCCACGGACGACGAGACCCAGATCCGCTCGGTGCTGCTGTTCGCCGCGCTCGCCGCCGGGGACCAGGAGGCCGCGGAGGCCGAGCTCGCCGAGATCATCAAGCTCAGCGACAGCCCCCTGCTCAGCGGCCTGACGATCCTCCCGCTGTGCGCGGCCGAGCTCGCCCTCGCCCGCGGCGACACGGCCGCCGCGCTCGCGGAGTTCCGCCAGGGCGTGCGGCGGGCGCGGGAGTTGCGGCTGCCCGGCGTGCCGGCGACGGACTACAACCCGTGGGTGGTCATGGCGGAGGCGGTGGCGCTGACGGCGCACGCCCACCACGGGGGCCCGCGGGACCTCGCGCCCGGTGAGGAGCTGTTCCGGCTGGCCGTGACCGCGCGCCTCAAGGCGCTGCTGTCCGTCGAGAACCCCTACCTCGACTACCCGGTGTGCGGCACCGCGCTCTTCGCGGTCGGATCCTGGAGTCTGCTGCGGGGGGCGTGGGACCCGCGCGACGCCGTACGGCTGCTGGTGCTGGCGGAGAGGTTCGCCTACAACCGCAGCACGCCGGTCATGGCCTTCGAGCGGATCGAGCCGTACGCCGAGGCGGCCGCGCCCGGGGTGATCGCCGCCGTGCGGGCCGAGTACGGCGACCGCCGGCCCCCCGACCTGCTCGGCGAGGCGCGCGACCTCGCCGAGAGGCTTTCCCGCGAGTACCGGGAACCCGCGGAGCGGCGGGAACACCGGGAGGAACGGGAGCACGGCGGACGACAGGGCGGACGGGACTGAACGGTCGGGGCGGGCGAGCCCGCCGGCGCGGCCCTCACATGTGGCGCTTGTAGCCGCGCACCGACAGGGGCGCGAAGATCGCGATGACGACCAGGCAGGCCAGGACCGTCCAGGCCACCTCGGTGCTGACGACCGCGTGGTTGGCCAGGTCGCGGGTGGCGGTGACCAGGTGCGAGACCGGGTTGATCCGCACGAACGCGGCGAGCGGGTCCGGCAGCGTCGTGACCGGGACGAACGCGTTGGACAGGAACGTCAGCGGGAACAGGATCAGCATCGACATGCCCATCACCGCCTGGGCGCTCCGGGCGATCGTGCCGATCCAGGTGAAGGCCCAGGCCAGCGACCAGCCGGTGAACACCGCCAGGAGGATCGCGGCGAGCACGCCGCCCGCGCCTCCGCCGGGGCGGTACCCGATCAGCAGGCCCATCCCGAAGGTCAGGACCGCCGCGATCGAGTAGCGCAGCAGGTCGGCCACCATCGGCCCGGCGAGCGGCGCGATCCGCGCGATCGGCAGGGACTTGAAGCGGTCGAACACCCCCTTCTCCATGTCCTCGCGGAGCTGCGTCCCGGTCGCCATGCAGGTGGTCAGGACGGTCTGCGCGAGGATGCCCGGGATCATCTGCGGCAGATAGCTCTGCACGTCGCCGGCGATCGCGCCGCCGAAGATGAAGGCGAACATCGCGGTGAACAGGATGGGCTGGAACGTCACGTCGAAGAACTGCTCCGGCTGGCGCCGCATCTTCTTGACGGCGCGCCAGGCCATCGCCATCGTCTGGCCGACGGTCTCGCCCACGGACACGTGCCGCCGGGCGTTCGCCACCCGCTCGGCCGCCCGCACGGTCTCCCGCGTGCTCTCGCGCGCGTTCTCCGGGGCGTTCTCCCGTGCGGACGCGGTCATGGTGCTCATCGGTTCTCCTCCGTCACGGTCTCGTCGTCCTCGCCGGTCCCGTGACCGGTGAGCGCGAGGAACACTTCGTCCAGGCTGGGCTTGGCCACGCTCACCGACGCGATCGACAGCCCGGCGTTCCGCAGCGCGATCAGCACGTCGGCGGCCAGGTCGGCCTGGTCGAGGGCGACGTTGAGCCGGCCCCGCTCCGGGCTGAGCACCGGCTCGGCGCCCACGGCCCGCCGTACGATCTCGGCGGCGGCCGGCACCTGGGCCGGGTCGGCGAGCAGGAGCTGGAGGGTGGAGTTCCCGACGGCGGTCTTGAGCTCGTCGGGGGTCCCCTCGGCCACCTTGCGGCCGTGGTCGATGACGGCGATCCGGTCGGCGAGCTGGTCGGCCTCGTCGAGGTACTGCGTGGTCAGCAGCACGGTGCACCCGTCGGCGACCAGGTCGCGGGTCGTGTCCCACATCTGCCCGCGGGTGCGCGGGTCGAGGCCGGTCGTCGGCTCGTCCAGGAAGATCAGCGGCGGCTTGGTGATCAGGCTCGCGGCCAGGTCGAGACGGCGCCGCATGCCGCCGGAGAACTGCGAGATGGGCTTGTTGGCGGCGTCCTCCAGGCCGAACCGCTCCAGCAGGTCGGCGGCGACCCGGCGGGCGCGCGGGGAGGCGATCCCCTGGAGCCGCCCGAAGAGCCAGAGGTTCTCGCGGGCGGTCAGGTTCTCGTCGACCGAGGCGTACTGCCCGGTGACGCCCACGAGCTGCCGGATGACGTGCGGGTTCTCCGCCACGTCCACCCCGAAGATCTCGGCGCGGCCCGCGTCGATCCGGAGCAGCGTGGCCAGCATCCGCAACGTCGTCGTCTTCCCGGCGCCGTTGGGCCCGAGGACGCCGAAGATCTCCCCCGGCCGCACGGCCAGATCGACCCCGTCCACGGCCCGGTGGTCGCCGAACGTCTTGACCAGCCCGTCGGCCCGGACCGCGAGGTCGTCCCCGGAGGAGAGTCCCCGCGCGCCCCCGGCACGGGCGAGTTCAGTGATACTCATGCCGCCACTGTGACCCGCCCCGGTTTCACACCGCCCTCACCCCGGTTTCACCGCGTCGCACCGGGTTTCACCCGCTGCGCACCGGTTTCACCGCCCTCCCCCTGGTGCCCGTACGGCGTGAGCCCGGGGTCCGCGCCGTACGGCGTGACGCGGGGTTCGCCCGGCCGTACGGCGTGAGCGCGGGGGTTCGCGCGGCCGTACGGCGGGAGCCCGGGGGCGGCGTGGCCGTACGGCGGGAGCCCGGGGGCGGCGTGGCCGTACGGCGGGAGCCCGGGGACGGCGTGGCCGTACGGCGGGAGCGCCGCGGCGGGTGGTGGCCCGCCGCGGCGGAGGGCGCTAGCGGCCCTGGAGGGACTTGACGTTGTCGCCGAACGTCCAGTTCTTCGAGCCGTCCCAGTTGAGGGACCAGGTCATCAGGCCCTTGAGGGCGCCGTTGAAGCTGTTCCAGCTCTGGGAGACCAGGGCGGGCGACATGTACCCGCCGCCCGCGCCGGGCTGGGCGGGCAGGCCGGGCACCTGCTTGTCGTACGGGAGCCTGATGGTGGTGCCCTGGATGACCAGCCCGTTGTTCAGGCAGGTGGTCTGGGCGACGAAGCCCTGCACGGTCCCGGCGGAGTAGGAGTCGCCGGAGCAGCCGTACATGCTGCCGTTGTAGTACTGCATGTTCAGCCACCACAGGCGGCCGTTGTCGGCGTACTTCTTGATGATCGGCAGGTAGGCCCCCCAGATCGAGCCGTAGGTCACGCTGCCGCCGGTGACGTAGGCCGTCTCGGGCGCCATGGTCAGCCCGAAGTTCGCGGGCATCTGGGCGAGCACGCCGTCGATGATCCGGATGAGGTTGGCCTGCGACGTGGAGAGCTGGTTGATGTTGCCGCTGCCGGTGAGGCCGGTCTCGATGTCGATGTCGATCCCGTCGAAGTTGTACCGCTTCAGGATCGGCACGATGGTCTGGACGAACCGGTCGGCGACCGCGCTGGAACTGAGGTCGATGCCCGCGGTGGCGCCGCCGATCGACATCAGGATCGTCAGCCCGGCGGCCTTGGCCTGGCACATCTCAGCCGGGGTCGCCACCTTGACCGTGGCGTCCATTCCGTCCTCCCACAGCACCGTGCCGTCCGACCGGATCACCGGGAAGGCCGCGTTGATCACGTTGTACCCGTGCTGGCGGATGCGCGGGTCGGTGATCGGCGTCCACCCGAACGGCGGGTGCACGCCGTTCGCGGCGCCGTCCCAGTTCTCCCAGTACCCCTGGAGCACCTTGCCGGCGGGCCGCGACTTCACCGGGCACGTGGTCTCGGTGGGCGACGGCGACGGGGTGGGCGAGACGGTCGGCGTGGGCGTGGGCGTGGGGGTGGGCGAGACGGTCGGCGTCACGGTGGGGGTCGGCGAGGGCGAGGGGCCGCCGGGGCCGTCCAGGCTGACGTCGTCGGCGTGGTAGGCGCCCTGGCCGTACCACCCGTGCAGGTAGACCACGGCCGAGGTCTGCCCGGCCGAGGTGGTGAACGACAGCGTGAGCTGCCGGTACGCCGAGGGCGAGGAGGTCCAGGTGGCGTTGCCCCCGGTCACGCCGAGGTGCACGTAGCTCCCCCGGACCCAGGCGCTGAGCGTGTAGGTGGTCGATCCCCTGACCGGCACCGACTGCTGGCACCGCGCGGTGTCGGACCCGCTCGCGGCCCCGGCCAGCGCCTTGGTCCCGGACCTGACCGGTGTGTCCACGACCGAGCCCAGCCCGCCGGAACAGGTCCAGGGATCGAGGCTCCCGCTCTCGAACCCCGGATTGGTGAGGAGTTCGGCCGCGCGGGCCGAGGCGTGGACGGCGAAGACGCCTCCCACGATCGCCAGGAGGAACGCTGCGGCCAGCACGAGCAGCCGAGGCTTTCGTCGCGTCATGAGCACAACCCTTCTGCGCCCCTTGCGGGGGACGGGCACGGACGGGCATGGACCGGCATGCACGAGCGGAGACGAGCGGGAACGGGCGGAGACAGTGCGGAGACGAACGGGAACGGGCGGGGACCAGCGGGAGCAGGCGGGGACGGTCGGGAACGGGCACGGCACGGGGCCGGGGAGTGGCGCGAACACATAATTGTAAAGAAACTTGCTTGTTGTCTATGGCCCTCCGGACAGACCTCGCTGCCGGACCACGCCCCCTCGGCGCGGGGAGCCCCCGGATTGTCCGCCGCCACCATTCCCGAGTGCGATTCGGTACGGCGCGCGAGGGCGTTTCCGGCGATTTCCCGGCCGATCGCGGGACTCCCGGAAATCCGGCGGGCGGGGCCGACCGGATTCCGGTTTCCCCGGCCGCGGCGATTCCCACTTCCGGCGGCGCGTCGGACCCGGTCGCCGGTTCCGGTTCCGGCCCGATTCCGGCGGTGTTTCGGGCCTGGCCGACCCGGCTCCCGAATGTTAGAAACGGGCGCATGGCTGAGATCGTGTTGTTTCACTCGGCGCAGGGGCTTCGGCGGGGGGTGGGGGTCGCGGCGGAGATTCTGCGGGGTGCGGGGCATTCGGTGCGGACGCCCGACTACTACGACGGGGAGGTGTTCGATGATGTGGACGGGGGATTGCGGAAGCGGGATTCGCTGGGGCTCGCGGAGATAGACCGGCGCGTACGGCGGGCCGTGGCGGACGTCGGCGGGCCCGTCGTCTTCGCGGGGTTCTCGCTGGGGGCCTACGCCGCCCAGAGACTGGCCGCGTGGCACCCGAAGGCGGTGGGCGCGGTCCTGCTGCACGGGGGCGGGCTCGGCGAGGAACCCGCGGCGGGCTGGCCCGGCGGGGTGCCGGTCCAGGTGCACTACACCGAGCGGGACCCGTGGGTCGACCCGCGCGAGGTGGACGTCCTGGAGCGCGCCGTGACCGGGGCGGGCGCCCGGTTCGAGCGTCACGTCTACCCCGGCGACGCCCACCTGTTCGCCGACCCCGACCTGCCCGACCACCGGCCGGAGGAGGCCGGCGCGATGTGGGACCGGGTCCTGACCTTCCTGCGCGAGCTCTGACGACCGCACGGCCCGCGCCCTCGCACGGCCCGCGCCCCGCCCACCCCGCCGTACAGCGCGGCACGGCACGGCATGACACGGCACGGCATGGCATGGCATGGCATGGCATGACGGGAGTATCGCGGAGCTGCGGAAACCGGCGTTATTGACTCTGGTCACAATGCGAGTCGAGACGCGCACCAAAGGTCACTGGGTCTTCACTTTCTCACTCCCGTCACTTTATTCTCACCGCTGTCCGCAGTGGCGAGAGGAGGACGGCATGAAGATCGAGATCAAGAAGGTCGAGGAAGTCGAGACCACCAGCAACAGCAACGGCTGCTGAGTTCACGCGGGGTCCCCGTCCGGGGGCCCCGCGCCTTTTCCTCTCCGAACGGTGGTGGTGGATGTCGCGGGTGCTGGTGAATCCGGCCTTTCCGCTTTTCGTGGACGACGACCGGGAACGGGCCAGACTGGGGGACTTCCCGCTGACGGGGCGGGTGCTGGAGCCCGCGGAGGAGCCGCTGCGGCGGCTGCTGCGGCTGTGCGCGAACACCCCGCGGACCCGGGCCGAGCTGCACGGGCTGATCGCCGAGGTGCCGCCCGGGGAGATCGACGCGGCGGTGGAGACCCTGCTCGGCGCCCGCGTGCTCGTGGACGAGGCGGACGTGGCCAGGCTGACGGCCGACGAGCGGCTGTCGCGGCAGGCGCTGTTCCTGTCCATGTTCCATCCGGCGGACCGCGTCGAGACGGCGCTGCGGGAGCTGGGCGAGGCGCGGATCACCGTGCTGGGCGCGGGCGCGATCGGCGGGGCGGTGGCCCTGCAGCTCGTGACCGCGGGCGTCCGGAACCTGCGGCTCGTGGACGACGACCGGGTGGAGGTGTCGAACCTGCACCGCCAGCACCTCTACACGCCCGCCGACGTCGGGACCCCCAAGGTGAAGGCCGCGGCGCGGCGCCTGCTGGAGCACCGGCCGGACGCCGCGGTCGAGACCGCGGAACGCCGTCTCGCGGGCGCGGACGACGTGGCCGGGGTGGTGGGCGACGCCGACTTCGTCGTGAACACCGTGGACACCCCGCAGCCGCACATCCGCCGCTGGGTCAACCAGGCGTGCGTGGACGCGGGCGTGCCGTTCGCGAGCGGCGGCTTCACCCAGCACGTCGGGATGGTCGGGCCGCTGGTCGTCCCGCGCGAGACGGCCTGCCTGGCCTGCCAGGAGACGAGGTTCGCCGCCCGCTACGACCGGGCCGAGCTGCCCCTGCCGGAGAACCTCGGCCGCACGATGCCGGCCTTCGCCCCGCTGTGCGCGGCGGTCTCGGGGCTGCTCGCCTCGGAGGTCGTCAGGTACCTCACCGGGACCGGCCCGTGCGCGATCGAGGACGCCACGGTGTACCTGGACCTGGTCGAGCTGAGCGTGACCACGCGGCGGGCCGGCCGGGTGGACGGCTGCCGGGTGTGCTCATGACCGACCTGTCGTTCCTGAGCGTCGTCGAGGACGGGCCCGACGACTACGTGGTGGGCAACGGCGAGACGTTCATCAACGTGCCCGCGATCGGCGCGGAGGTCGTCCGCCTGCTGGACGGCACGCGCACCCCGGCCGAGGTGCGCTCGCGCGTCCTGCGCGAGCACGGCGTGGACGTGGACGTGGAGGACTTCCTCACCGGCCTCGGAGGCGCCGGGCTGCTCCGCCCTCCGGAGGTGAGGCCGAACCTGTGGGACCGCGTCAGGCCGGGCCACGTGCGCTGGCTGTTCTCCCGCCCGGCCCATCTCCTGGTGGCGGTCCTGTTCGCGGGCGCCGTCGCCGCCATGGCCGTCCGGCCGGAGGTGTCCCCGACGTACACCGGGCTCGTCTGGACCAACAGCCTGGCGTTCACGCTGACGTTCGCGGCCGCGTCGTGGCTGCTCGTCTTCGTGCACGAGCTGAGCCACATCGCCGCGGCGCGCTCCCTCGGGGTGCGCGCGGAGCTGTCGCTGGGCACCCGGCTCCAGTTCCTCGTCGCCCAGACCCGCGTCACCGGCGTGTGGCGGCTGCCGCGGCGGGCGAGGTACCGGGTGCACCTCGCGGGGATGCGCACGGATCTGGCGATCGCGTCGGCGGGCACCTGTTACCTGGCGTTCGCGGGGCCCTCCCCCGCCGACGGGCTCGTGCGGCTGGCGGTGCTCATCTGCTGGTCGCAGATCGCCTGGCAGTTCCTGTTCTTCATGCGCACGGACGTCTACTACGCGTACGCCAACCTCACGGGCGAGAAGAACCTCATGGACGACGCCCAGGCGTACCTGCGCGCGGTCCTGGCGCGCCGGCCCCGTCCCCCCGTCGCCCGGGGCGTCCGCGCCTACGCGCGGTTCCTGGTCGTCGGCCGCGTCCTCGGCCTGGCCTTCTTCGCGGGCTACATGGTCCCGATCACCGTCGCCGCCTGCGCCCGGGCCTGGGAGGAGTACCAGGCGAGCCCGGGCTCGCTCACGCCCCTGGCCACCATCGCGGTGATCGCCGCGGGCTGGCTGCTCTACGTGTACGTCTTCGTCCGCCAGCGCCTGCGCTCACGCCGTACGGCCGGGGCGGCGGCGCCGGAGCGGGAGAGCGCGGATGTGGCGTGAGGGTGAGATTCGCGTGCTTCGCGTTCAGGTCTCATCCATCACAAAAGCCTAGAAACGGACTTTAGTGCAGTCTTTTGTCACCATCACCGACTGTATTGTCGCCGGGGGACCTGCTTCGGTAGGTTGCGATCGTTGTCCGCGCCCAAGGCGACCCAAGAGAGCGCCGCTGGCCTGACCTTGGTAAAAGTACCGGCCCGGATGGCAAAGAATTGGCGTTAGCCTGGGAGTTCGACGTTATGCTTCCTGGGCAGCGCCCATCTCCATATCCGGATACTAGCTAGGGCTGGCGAGCATGAACGACTACACTCTGCCCACCGTTGTGGTTGACAACGACAATGTTCCTCTCTCGGACCTCGCGGGACAGATCGACTCACCCGAGACGTCCGCCATCTCCTTCAACTCCTCGATCTGAACGTGCCGTTTTAGGCGATGCCTGAAGCCGTCGCGCCGTTCCGCCAGTTCGTGGTCAAGGTGGCGAGCAGGTGTGATTTAGCCTGCGATCACTGTTACGTGTTCGAATTCGCCGACCAGAGCTGGCGCGGACGGCCGGCGGTGATGACCGACGAGACCGCCGAGCGGGTGGCCGCCCGCATCGCCGAGCACGCCGCCGCCCATCGCCTGAGAACCGCCCACGTCATCCTGCACGGGGGTGAGCCGCTGCTCGCCGGCCCGGCCAGGCTCGAACGCATCGCCCGCACGCTGCGGGCGGCCCTCGACGGGGTGGCGGAGCTGGATCTGCGGATCCACACGAACGGCGTGCTGCTGAGCGAGCGGTTCTGCCGCGTGTTCGAGGAGCACGACATCATGGTCGGGATCTCACTCGACGGCGACCGCGCGGCCAACGACCTGCACCGCCTCTACCGGGACGGCCGCAGCAGCTACGACAAGGTGATCGCGGCCGTCGACCTGCTGCGCGAGCGCCATCCCCGGCTCTACGCGGGACTGCTCTGCACGATCGACGTCCGGAACGACCCCATCGCGGTCTACGAGGCGCTGGTCGCGCTGGAGCCGCCCCGCATCGACTTCCTCCTCCCCCACGCGACCTGGGACGAGCCGCCGCTGCGGCCCGAGGGGTCCGCGACGCCGTACGCCGACTGGCTGATCGCGATCCACGACCGGTGGATCGCCGACGGGCGGCCCGTGCCGGTGCGGCTGTTCGACTCGATCACGTGGGGGGCGCGCGGGCGCGGGAGCCAGACCGAGTCGCTCGGGCTGTCGGTGTCGGACCTCGTGGTGATCGAGACCGACGGTGAGTACGAACAGGCCGACTCCCTCAAGGTCGCCTACGACGGCGCCCCGGCCACCGGGCTCGACGTGGTCCGGCACTCCCTCGACGAGGTGGCGCGGCACCCCGGCCCGGCCGCGCGGCGCGGCGGCGCGGACGACCTGGCGGACGAGTGCCGGGCCTGTCCCCTGCTGGTCGCCTGCGGCGGGGGCCTGTACGCCCACCGGTACCGCACCGGCACCGGCTTCCGGAACCCGTCCGTGTACTGCCCCGACCTATTCAAACTGATCCCCCACGTGGACCGGGCCTCCGGAGGCGCGACGCACACGCTGCCGGCCTCGGCGCTGGGCGCGCTGGCCGCCGTGACCGCGGGGCCCGGGGAGATCGAGCTCCTGCACGCCCCCCAGTCCAGCCTGACCCGCCTGCTCGTCGCCCGCGCCCACGGTTCCGATCCTGGCGACTCCGCCTGGACGGCTCTCGTCCGCCTCGACCGAGACGACCGCGCCGCCGTACGGCGGGCCTTCGGGCACCCCTACGTCCGCGCGTGGGCCGCGGGCCGTGCGGCGGGGCGGGGCGACGCCCGGCACCTGGCGGCGGTGGCGGCCGCGGCGGCGATCGCGGCCGGGCGGCCGGCCAAGGTCCCCGTGCCGGTGACGGACGGCGTGATCCACCTGCCCGGGCTCGGCCGCCTGCGGGTCGGCCCCGGCGTGGAGGCCCACGTGGAGGTGGGCGACGGCGGGTTCGCGGTGCACGCGCACGGGCACCGCTACGACCCGGCGAGCCCCGAGTGGGAGCCCCTGCGGGAGACCTTTCCCGGCGGTCCCCTCGTGGACGACGTGGACCCCTACCGCGACCGCTTCGGCAGGCCCGCGCGCGAGCGGCTGGACGAGACCGGGTTCGCCGCGTGGCGGGAGGCGTTCGCGGCGGCGTGGAAGGCGCTGGACGCCGAGCACCCCGATCAGGCCGCCGTGCTGCGCGCGGGGGTCCGGATCGTCACCCCGCTGACCGGGGACGACGCGGAGGTCGCGGTCGCCCGGGAGGCGCCCGGGGCCCTCGGGGTCGCCGGGCGGCCGACGCCGGAGTCGCTGGTGCGCGGCTTCTGGCGGTCCCGCCTCGCGGCGGTCCAGGACCTGTTCGACCTCACCGGCGGGGACACGCGCGTCGAGGAGGAACTGTCCGCGGCCTACTCCCGGCTCGCGGCCGCCGCCGTCGCCCGGCCCGCCGAGGCCGCGGACCTGCTGGAAGAGGTACGGCGCGGCGTCCGCGACCTCGCGAGCGGGCCGCTCCCGGACATGGGGCGGCGGTTCGTCACCGGAATGGACGCGGCCGCGGCCGCCCGGCTGAGGAGCCTGCCGTGCGCCCCGCCGGCCGACCACGCGCCCTGAGCGGCCCGCCCGCCGACGTCCGCCTGGAACCGCTGCTCACAGTGGAACCGCTGCTCACGGACGACGCCCGCCTCCAGCCGCTGCCCTCCGATGACGCCCGCCTGGAACCGCTGCTCGCCGCCGACGTCCTCACAGCGCCCGTCCCGCCCGTCCCGCCCGTCCCGACCGCCCCGCCCGCCCCGGTCCACGTGGCGGCGCTCCCGGACGTCGTGCGCCGGCGGGCGCGGCCGGCCCCTCGGCCGTACGCCACGGAGGAGCCGGGCCGGCGGGTGGTCGGCCGCGAGGAACTGGTGGCGGGGCTGCGGGCGATGGGGCTCGCGGCGGGGGACCTGGTGCTGGCGCACGCGTCGCTGCGGTCCGTCGGGCGGATCGACGGCGGCGCGGAGACCCTGGTCGGCGCGCTCCGGGAGGTGATCGGGAGCGACGGGACGGTGGTGGTGCCGACGTTCACCCCGGAGAACTCCGACACCTCCCGCCTCTTCCTCGAAAGCACGCGCGGGATGACGGCGGAGCAGGTGGCCGCTCACCGCGCGGTCATGCCGCCCTTCGACCCCGCGGCGACCCCGTCGCGGTACTGCGGATACCTGACCGAATTCGTGCGGACGCGCCCGGAGGCGGTGCGGAGCGCCCATCCGCAGACGTCGTTCGCCGCGCTCGGGCCGGCCGCGGCCCGGCTGATGGCGGGCCACCACCTGGAGGACCACCTCGGGTCCCGGTCCCCCCTCACGAAACTCTACGAGGAGAACGCCCGGGTGCTGATGATCGGCGCCGGATACGGCACCTGCACGGCGTTTCACCTGGCCGAATACCGCTACATTCCGTCACCGCCGCGACGGCGATATGCCTGCGTGATCGAGAAGGACGGCGCGCCCACCTGGCATTCGTACCTGGACGTGGTGCTCGACGACGGTGACTTCGCCGTTTGCGGTCAGGCCATGGAGTCCCGGGTGAAGGTGCGGAAAGGGAAGGTGGGCGCGGCCGAAACGCGCGCTTTCCGGTTGCGTGACGCGGTGGACTTCGCGGAGATCTGGATGCGCGAGAACCGCCCGGCGGCGTAAGATCCGGAAAATCGGCGGAACGGCCCCTTCGAAATCCGGACGCCGAATCTATAATCAAAAGCCATTCAGGCGGCCACAGGAGGTGCGGTGGCAGGTACCCCCGAGGCGCGCCCGCATCCGCCGTACTTCTTCCTCAGTTACGCGCGCGTCCCGCACAACGACCCGGCGAACAAGAACCCCAACATCTGGGTCGAGCGGTTCTACCGGGACGTCTGCCACGAGATCCTCCAGCTCACCTCCCTCCCGCACGGCGTGCCCGCCGGTTTCATGGACACCGACCTGGCGACCGGGGTCGAGTGGGACAAGCGGCTCGCGCTCGAACTCGCGACCTGCCAGGTGTTCGTCCCGCTGTACTCCCCCAGGTATTTCGAGAGCGAGCAGTGCGGGAAGGAGTGGGCGGCCTTCGACCTGCGGCGGCGCCACCACATGAGCGGGGGCGGGAACCCGCCGGAGGTGATCGTCCCGGCCTACTGGGTGCCGGTGCCCGAGTACAAGATCCCCGAATCGCTGCGGGCCATCCAGTTCAGCGACAAGGCGCTCGGCACGCACTACAAGGAGCGCGGGCTCTACGGCCTGATGAAGATCAGCCGGTTCCGCGACCACTACAAGCTGGCGGTGGACTCGCTGGCCAAGCGCATCATCGCGGTGGCGGACGAGGTGCGCCTGCCTCCGGCCGAGCCCTGCGACTACGCGGCGATCAAGAGCGTGTTCGAGCGCGACGAGGGCCGCCGCTTCCAGATCACCGTGGTCAGCTACTCGGCGGACACCGTCGCCGACGGGCGTGACCCGAAGTACTACGGCACGGCCGCGCGCGACTGGAACCCCTATCCGCCGGAGGCGAGCCGGGCGCTGGCCGAGATCGCCGCCGAGATCGTCCGCAGGGCGGGGTTCGAGCCCGACGTCGGCACCTACGAGGAGCACCGGCGCGACCTGAAGGCGGCCTCGCCCGCCTGCCCGGCCCTGGTGCTCGTGGACCCGTGGACGGCGGCGGACCCGCACTTCCGGGAGGTCTTCGCCGAGCTGGACCGGCCCGACCGGCCCTGGGTCGGGCTGGCGGTCCCCTGGAACGACGCGGACGCGCAGACGACTGAGTGCATGGACGCCCTGCGCGCGGGGTTGCGGGAGGTCCTCCCGGCCAAGATCGACCAGGGCCGCCCGGCCGTGCGGAAGGCCGCGAACGGGCTGCACGGCCTGGCCGACTTCGAGTCCTCGCTCACGCTCGTGATCTCCGAACTGGGCAGCGCCTACCTGCGCCACGTCCAGGCGCCGCAGGTGCCCGGCACCGCACGGCCGCGGTTGTATCCGCCCTCGCACTCCGACCCGCCCGAAGAGGGGGAGCCATGACAGATGCCCGCAATGGACGGATCATCACCTTCTACTCGTTCAAGGGCGGGACCGGGCGGACGATGGCGCTGGCCAACATCGCGTGGATCCTCGCCTCGAACGGGCGCCGGGTGCTGGTCGTCGACTGGGACCTGGAGTCCCCCGGACTGCACAAGTTCTTCCGGCCGTTCCTGGACGGCGAGGTGATCGCGGGCACCCCCGGCGTGATCGAGCTGATCCAGGAATACGCCTGGGCGGCGCCGCAGGACAAGCCCCGCCCGCCGGACTGGTACCGCGACTACGCCCAGGTGGAACGGCACGTGGTGTCCATCGAGTGGAGCCACTTCCCGCCCGGCGGCGCGCTGGACTTCCTCTCCGCCGGCCGGCAGAACCGCGACTACTCGTCCCTGGTGTCCACCTTCGACTGGGACAACTTCTACCGGCTCGGCGGCGGCAAGTTCTTCGACGCCCTCAAGGACGACATGCGCAGGACGTACGACTACGTCCTGATCGACAGCCGGACCGGGCTCAGCGACATCGCCGACATCTGCACCGTGCACTTCCCGGACACGCTCGTCACCTGCTTCACCCTCAGCGACCAGAGCATCGAGGGCGCGGCGGGCATCGCCGGGCAGATCGCCGACCGGTTCCAGGAGCGGGGCATCCGCATCCTGCCGGTGCCGATGCGGGTGGACGACGCCGAGAAGGAGAAGCTCGACGCCGGGCGGGCCTTCGCCCGGGGCCAGTTCGAGCGGTTCCCCGCCGGGATGAGCCGGGAGGAGGCGAACACCTACTGGGGCGCGGTGGAGATCCCGTACAAGCCGTTCTACGCCTACGAGGAGACGCTGGCCACGTTCGGCGACGTGTCGGGCTCGCCCAGCTCGCTCCTGTCGGCGTACGAGCGGCTGACCACGGTCATCACCGAGGGCGCGATCACCTCGATGCCGCCGCTGAGCGAGGACCTGCGGCTGAGCCACCGGGAGCTGTTCGTACGGCGGCGCCCGACGATGTCCACGGACGTCTACCTCAGCTACGTGCCCGAGGACCGGCTCTGGGTGGACTGGATCACCGCCGTGCTCACCCAGGCGGGCTTCCGCGTCCACCCGTACGGCCCGCCGGGGCCGGAGGACGCGGGCCGGGTCATGGAGCCGGGGGCGCGGACGATCGCCCTGGTCTCCCCCGCCTACCTGCGCTCCTCCCGCGCCCGCGAGACCTGGCAGGCGGTGTCCCGGGGCGAGCTGACCGGGACGGGCGGCCAGCTCGTCTCGATCCGCGTCGCCGACGTGCGGCTGCCCCCGCCGTACAACGACCCGGTGCCGATCGACCTGGGGGCGCGGCTGGACGAGGAGCAGGCGATCGCGGCGGTGCTGCGCGCGCTGGACCGGCCGGTGAAGGCGGGCGAGTTCGCGGACGCCTCGATCCCGCGCTTCCCCGGGGTGCAGCCGGCGATCCTGAACCTGCCGACCCGCAACGCCTCGTTCACCGGCCGCGGGGAGATCCTGGAGCGGCTGCGCGACCAGCTCGTGGGCGGCAGCCAGGCGGTCGTGACCCAGCCGCAGGCGCTGCACGGCCTGGGCGGCGTGGGCAAGACCCAGCTCGCGATCGAGTACGCCCACCGGTTCATGACCGACTACGACGTGGTGTGGTGGATCGCCGCCGAGCAGCCCGAACTCCTCAACGTGGCGATGGCCGAGCTGGCCAAGCGGCTGGACATCCGGATCGGCGACAACGTCGCGGAGAACGCGCAGGCCGCGCGCGAGGCGCTGCGGATCGGCGAGCCGTACAGCCGGTGGCTCCTCATCTTCGACAACTCCGACAATCCCGAGGATCTGAAGCGGTTCCTGCCGGGCGGGACCGGGCACGTGCTGATCACCTCGCGCAGCCAGACCTGGGTGGAGGTCGCCGCCCCGCTGGAGGTGGACGTGTTCACCCGCGAGGAGAGCCTGGAGCACCTGCGGCGGCGCGTGCCCGCGCTGAGCGACGAGGACGCGAACCGGGTGGCCGAGGAGCTGGGCGACCTGCCGCTGGCGATCGAGCAGGCGGGCGCGTGGCTGCAGGAGACGGGGATGCCCGTCGAGGAGTACGTCGCCAAGCTCACCGAGCAGCCGGCCAAGACGCTGGAGCTGGGCGACGCTCCCCCGGCGTACCAGACGCACGTGGCCGCGACCTGGAACGTGTCCTTCCAGCGGCTGCGGGAGCGGTCCCCGGCGGCGGTGCGGCTGCTCCAGCTCCTGGCGTTCTTCGCGCCCGAGCCGGTGTCGCTGTCGATGCTGTACGGCGACGAGACCGTGCGCTGCCTCGTGCCGTACGACGAGACCGTCCGCGAGAAGATCATGATCGGCCGGCTGGTCAAGGAGCTGAGCCGGCTGGCGCTGGCCAAGGTGGACCAGCGCGACAACTCGGTGCAGGTCCACCGGCTGGTCCAGGCGGTGCTGCGCGACCAGATGAACGAGGAGGAGCTGGAGTCCACCAAGCACGAGGTGCACCGCATCCTCGTCGGCGCGCGGCCGCGCGAGGGCGACACGGACGACCCCGAGACCTGGCCCCGGTACGACGAGATCTGGCCGCACCTGACGCCCTCGGAGGCCGAGCGGTGCGACGAGGAGGAGACGCGGCAGCTCCTCATCGACCGCGTGCGCTACCTGTGGCGGCGCGGCGAGCTGGACCGGGCGCTCCGGCTGGGCCGCCGGCTGGAGGACCTGTGGACGACCAAGCTGGGCGACTTCGACCAGCAGACGCTGTACCTCCGGTTCGAGATGGGCAACGTGCTGCTGTTCAAGGGGCGCTACCAGGAGGCGGTGGACCTGTTCCAGGCGGTGCTGGACGACCAGCGGCGGGTGCTGCCCGAACGCCACCACCACCCGCTGGTCACGGCGGGCGGGCTCGCGGCGGGGCTGCGCGCGCTGGGGCGGCTGGAGGAGTCGCTGCGGATGGAGGAGGAGACCTACGCCCGCACGCGCGACCTGTTCCTCGAGGACCACCCGCGCACGCTGATGGTGGCCAACAACCTGGCGGTGGCGCTGCGGCACATGGGCGACTTCAACGCGGCCCGGCGGCTGGACCAGGAGACGCTGGACATGCGCCGCGCCGTGCTGCGGCCCGACCACTCCTTCACCCTGGTGTCGGAGATGAACCTGGCCCGCGACATGCGCGAGGCCGGGGAGTACGCCGCCTCGGTGGAGCTGCTGCGCGGCACGGTGGCCAGCTACCAGCGCATCCTGGGCCCGCAGTTCCCCGAGACGCTGCGCGCCGTCCGCAGCCTCGGGGTGTCGCTCCGCAAGGCCGGCGTGCTGACCGAGGCGCGGCACCTGATGGAGTCCACCTACGAGCGGTACGTCCAGCGGTACGGCGAGCGCGCGCCGGACAGCGTCGCGTGCAAGCTGAACCTGTCCTGCGACCTGTCGGCGGCGGGCGACAAGGCGGGCGCGATCAAGCTGGGCCGCGAGGTGCTCCAGTGGTACACCGACACCCTCGGCCCGGACAATCCGTACAGCCTGATCGCGGCGAACAACCTGGTGACGTTCCTGATGGGGGCCGGGGACCTGGCGAGCGCGCGGGAACTGGGCGAGGACACGCTGCGGCAGTTCCGCCGGGAGCTGGGCGAGGAGCACCCGTTCACGCTGGCCTGCTCGGTCAACGTGGCGAACGTGCTGGGCGAGCTGCGGGAGCACGCCGCCGCCGAGAAGATGGAGCGGGCGACGCTGCAGCGGATGCGCGAGACGCAGGGCGCCGCGCACCCGAACACGCTCATCTGCGAGGCGAACCTGGCGATCACCCTGCGCGAGGCCCGGCGCACCGACGAGGCGCGCGAGCTGCGGGAACCGGTGCTCGTCCAGCTCCGGCGGCTCCTCGGCGAGACCCACCCGGTGGTGATCTCCGTCCTCGACTGGCGCCGCGTCGACATCGACCTGGAGCCCCTGGCCTGGTGACGTGAGCGCTGACACCCGCCGGGCCGCGCCGTGCCGTCAGGGGCGTCCGGTACGGCTCACGCCGGCGAGCCCTCGGCCGCGGGCTCGGAGACGGGGGCCGGAACGGCGGAGACGGCCGGGGCGGGCAGGGCGGCGCCGGGGGCGGAGGTCAGCCAGGGCAGCAGGTCGGGCAGCACGTGCAGGGCGTGGAAGTGCGCCGCGCCCCGCTGGATCAGCATGGTGGCCTTGGGGATGCGCTCGGCGAGCCAGCGGGCGTGCCCGAGCGGCGAGAACCGGTCGTCCTCGCCGTGCCAGACCAGGGTCGGGACGGTGATCTGCGCCGGGTCGAAGCCCCAGGGCGAGCAGAAGGCGATGGCGTCGTCGATCCAGCCGTCCGGGGACCTGCGCACGGCCTCGGCGTAGTTCTTCACCAGCATCCGCCGGATGCCGGTGTCGGCGACGACGCGCCGGTCGGAGTCGGTGAGCTCGTCGTACAGGGCGTTGACGAGCTGGATCGGGTCCTCCCTGATCTCGGACGCGGTGGGCGCGAGCCGGGCGGCGAGGAGGCCGCGGCCGTGGATCGCCGTCATGTACTCCTCGATGTTGGTCTCGGTCATGCCGTCGAACCAGTCCAGCCCCTCGGCCTCACGCGGGGCCAGGCCGACCAGCACGGCGGCGCGGGTCACGCGGTCGGGCATGAGGGCGGCGCAGGCCAGGGCGTGCGGGCCGCCCCCCGAACGGCCGGCGACGGCGAACGTGCCGATGCCGAGGCGGTCGGCGATGGCCGCGACGTCGGCGGCGACGTCCCCGACGCTGCGGCCGGGGTGGCGGTCGGAGTGGCCGTACCCGGGCCGGTCGTAGGTGATCAGGCGGACGCCGAGCCGGTAGAGCAGGCCGCTTCTGGGGAGCGGGCCGAGCCTGCTCCCGGGGGTTCCGTGGAGGAGGAAGACCGGCCTGCCGCCGTCGATCTTCCCCCGTTGCGCGACCGCGAGCCAGCGGGTCCGGTCCGCCGAGAACACGCCCTCCACCGCCACCGTTTCTCCTCCCATCGAGGTCGCCGGTCCCGTCCCCGCCGCACCACGGCGCGCCCTGGCCGCGGCTCTCGCCCGTGCCGTGCCGCCGCGCCGTACGGCACTCGCCCTGCCGTACGGCTCGCGCCCCCGGTGCCGCGCGGGCACGCCGTGCCGCGCCGTGCAGCGCCGGGCCGCCCCGGGCCGCCCGGGCGTCCTGGCCCGCTCGCCGCACGGTCGCGCTCCACCGTACGGGCGGCGCGGGGTTCGCGGGGTCCGATGCCGATTCCGGATGCTGATTCAGCATCCTCTCCGGGGGCCGAGTGCGAAAGGGTGATCCGGTTCCCGCCGAGCGTAAACCGTCCTCGGGGTTCTAACTCCGAATCCTCGCCTGGATCGCGGCGATTGACCGGGTTAGTTTCGGGAGACGGCGGTCACGTCGCTTCGGAGGGGGAGGGAGGGGCGAGTGAATTTCCCCGCGTCCACGGTCGTCCGCGTCTCTTTCGGATTACTGGCCCTGGCCGCGGCGTTCACCGGCTTTTTCGGGCTGACCGAATTCTCCGAGGTCAACTTACGTGATTCTCCGCCCAGTTTCTTCGACCTGCTCTACTGGGATCTCCAGCTCTTCGTCTTCGAATCCGGGCCGGTCGAGGAAGGGGAGCAGGCGATTCCCGCCATGCTCCAGTTCGCGCGGTTCGTGGCCCCCCTGGTGACCGTCGCCACGGTGGTGGACGGCGCCCGGCTGCTGTTCGCCGCGGAACTGCGGCGGATCAAGGCGCGGAACGCCAGCGACCACGTCGTCGTCTGCGGGTCGGGCGCGGTCGCGATCGCGCTGATCGAACGGCTCCGCGACACCGCCCCGCACATCGTCGTGATCTCCTCCGCCCCGACCACCGCGTGGGCCGACCCGGCGGTGCTCCAGGTCGTCGGCGACGCCCGCAACCCCGCCACGCTCCGCGCCGCGGGCGTCCACCAGGCGTCCACGCTGTACGCCTGCGAGGCCGACAGCGCGACGAACACCGCGATCGCCCTCGCCGCGCACAGCGTGTCGCGTTCGGGCAGGCATGAGCCGCTCTCGGCGTACGCCCTGATCCCGGATCCCGACCTGTGCAACGCGCTGCGGGCGCGGCGGCTCAGCGCGCCGGGGAAGCGGCGGCTGCGGCTGGACTTCTTCAACCTGGACGAGCTGGCCGCGAGGGTGCTGCTGGACCAGCATCCCGTCCGGAACGACCAGCCGATCGTGGTGATCGGGCTGAACGCGTTCGGGCGGAGCCTGCTCGTGGAGGTCGCGCGACGGCGCAGGCTGTACCCGCCGCCGGTGCGGCTCCCGGTGACCTGCATCGACACCGAGGCCTCGCGGGCGATCGCGGCGTTGTGCCGGCGGTTCGAGTTCATCGCGGAGACCTGCGACCTCACGGTGCACAACGTGCGGCCCGCCGACCTGGACGTGACCCGGCTGCTGCCCGACCGCACGCCCCAGCGGGTCTTCGTCTGCTACGACGACCAGGACCTCGCCCTCAAGACGGCGCTCACCTCGCTGCGCCTGTGGTGCTGCGGGCCCGACTCGCTCGTGGTGCGCGTCGAGCAGACCGCGACGTTCGGCCGCGCGTTCCAGGACGTCCAGCTCCTGGAGGGGCTGTCCGGCACCCTGCGCATCTTCGCGATCAACGAGGAGGCCGGGGACCCGCGCCTGATCGCCGAGGACATCGTGGAGACGCTGGCGCGCGCCATCCACGACAACTACGTCTTCGAGCGCATCTCCCGGCACGAGACGACGCCCGCCCACACCTCGGCGATGCTCCCCTGGGAGGACCTCCCCGCCTACCTCCAGGCGGCGAACCGCAGCCAGGCCGAGGACATCGGGCGCAAGCTCGCCAGGATCGGGTGCGCCCTGGCCCCCCGGGTGGAGCCCGACCTCGACTTCACCTTCAAGGACCACGAGATCGAGACCCTGGCCGCCATGGAGCACGAACGCTGGCTGAACGACCTGGTCGGCGACGGCTGGACCCACGGCCCGGTCCGCGACAGCTCCCGCAAGCACCACCCCGACATCCGCCCCTGGGACGACCTCTCCCCCAGGGCCCAGGAGAAGGACCGGGAGATCATCCGCAACCTCCCGGCCCTGCTGTCCACGGCCGGCTTCCAAATAGTCCGCGTCACCTGACCTGCCCGCGTCACCTGACCTGCCCGCGTCACCTGACGTCTCGCGAGCCCGGCGGGGGGCGTGCACGGCGGGATGCGACGGAATCGGGATCTCCGGTAGCGTGCCCCGGGGCCCGTAGCGCAGCCTGGCCGCCGCGCCTCCATGCCATGGAGGAGGACGCCGGTTCGAATCCGGCCGGGCCCCACTGTCGCGGGCCCGTAGCGCAGCCTGGCCGTCGCGCCCCCTCTCAACGGGGGAGGACGCCGGTTCGAATCCGGTCGGGTCCACTCGACGGCGCGAGCCCGTAGCGCAGCGGCCGTCGCGCCTCCATGGCATGGAGGAGGACGCCGGTTCGAATCCGGCCGGGCTCACGAGGAGGGCGGATGGACGTCGGGGAGTTGCTGCGCGCGCTCGGGGAGGTCCGGCGCCTGCCGCCCGGCGACCCGGACCGGCGCCGGGTCGAGCACGCCGCCCTCGCCCTCGTCCGGGACGGCCAGCGTCACCGCAAGCGCGACCGCCGCCGCGCCACCGCCGCCGCCGACGGCGCGCTTCTCGCCACCACCCCCATGGGCTCCCCCGCCCGCGTCCCCGACGCCCCGCTCCCCGCCCCCGCTTCCCCCGGGGCGAACGGCCTCCGCGACCGCGCGCTGCCGCCGTACGGCTCGCGCGGGGACGACGCGAGCCCGGCGGGCGGGGGGACGCTGCGGCGGGAGCGGCGGTGCTATGTGTGCAAGGAGGCGTTCACGCGGGTCGGGGAGTTCTACCACCTGCTGTGCCCCGGGTGCGCGGCGGTGAATCTGGCGCGGCGCGCGGCCCGGGCGGACCTGCGGGGGCGGCGGGCGCTGGTGACCGGCGGACGCGTGAAGATCGGGCACCACGTGGCGCTGAAGCTGCTCCGGGACGGGGCGCACGTCACGGTCACGACGCGGTTCCCCAGGGACGCGGCGGAGCGGTTCGCGGCGGCCGGGGACTGGGCGGGGCGGCTGGAGATCGTCGGCATCGACCTGCGCGATCCGCGGCAGGTTCTGGGGCTGACGGGGCGGCTGCTGGACGCGGGCGACCCCCTGGACATCCTGGTGAACAACGCGGCCCAGACGCTGCGGCACCCGCCGTCGGCGTACGCGGCGCTGGTCGAGGGCGAGCGCCGGCCTCCGGTGCCCGGCGCGTCCGTCTCGGCGGCCCCCGGATTCGCCGGGCTCGCCCCGCCGCACGAGGTCCCGCCCGCGCCCGCCGCCCCGGCGGACGGGATCCCGGTCGCGCCGCCGTACGAGATCCCGGGGCTCCGGCCCGGCGTGACGGGGGCGCCGGAGGTCTCGCCCGTCGCGCCGGGGGTGCCCGACGTGTCGGGGTCGCTGCCCGACGTGTCCGGGTTGCTGCCCGACGTGTCCGGGTTGCTGCCTGACGGGGCGGCGCGGAACTCGTGGTCGGCGCGGATCGGGCAGGTCGGGCCGGTGGAGGTGCTGGAGGCGCAGCTCGTCAACGCGGTCGCCCCGTTCCTGCTCCTGGACCGCCTGCTGCCGCTGCTGCTGGCGTCGCCGCGCGAGCGGAGGTACGTCGTGAACGTGTCGGCGATGGAGGGCGTCTTCGCGATGCCGAACAAGACCGGCCGCCACCCGCACACCAACATGGCCAAGGCCGCGCTGAACATGCTCACCAGGACCAGCGCCGCCGACCTCGCGGAGCGCGGCGTGTACCTGTGCAGCGTGGACACCGGCTGGATCACCGACGAGGTCCCCGCCCCGCTCCGCGCGGGCCTGGACCGCCGCACCCCGCTGGACGTGATCGACGGCGCCTCCCGCGTCTACGACCCCATCGTCAGGGGAGAGGCCGGCGACCCGGTGCACGGCGTCCTCCTCAAGGACTACCGGGAGGCCCCCTGGTGAACGACCTCGACGACCTGCTCGCCTGGCTCCGCTCCGGCCGCCCCGTCCCGAGGCGGGTGGACTTCCGGACCGGTACGGCGATGCCCGACGGCCGCCTCGACCTGTGCAAGCAGTCCCTCGGCCCGTACGGCGCGGCGCTGGTGGCGGGGGCGCTCCCGCCGTACGGGCCGGTGCGGCACCTCCTGATGGGCACGGACGGCCTGGGCGACGACGGCGCGGCGACGGCCGCGGCGGGCGCGGTCGCCTCGGGGGCCGAGACGCTGTACCTCGGCTGCAACGAGATCACGGCGGGAGGGGCGTGCCGGATCGCCGACCGGCTGCTCGCCTCGCCCGGCGTGGTCCGCGGCCTCTGGCTCAAGCGCAACCCCCTCGGCCCCGCCGGCGCCCGGATCGGCGCGGACCTGGTCCCGGCCGGGCTCACCACGCTCGACCTCGTCCAGACCGGCCTGACCGCGGGGGGCCTTTCGGCGCTGGTGGACGGGGTCCTGGCGGCGGGCGGGATCGGCCGGCTGTTCGTGAGCGGGAACCCCCTGGGCCCCGCGGGCGCGGCCGGACTGGCCCGGCTGGTCGCGGCGGACGGCGTGGACGAGCTGTACGCCTCGGCGAACGGCCTGGGGGACGACGGCGCTCTCCTGATCGCGTCGGCCCTGCGCCCCGGCGGCCGGCTGCGGCGCCTCTCCCTCGCCAGTGACGGGATGGGCCCGGCGGGCGTGCTCGCCCTGATCCGCGCCGCCGTGGCGTCGGGCGTCGAGGTCCTCGACCTGGGCCGCGTGCGCGCCGCCGCCGTGCTGGCCGCCCCGGACAACCGCCTGGACGACGCCACCGCCGCCGAAGCCGCCGACGCCCTGGCGGCGCACCCCCACCGGCTGGCCCACCTGGACCTGACCCACACCGCGACCACCAGCCGCGCCGCCCTCCACCTGCTCGGCGGCCTGCGCCGCGCGCCCTCCCCCACCCGGGTGCGGCTGGGCCGGGGCATCGCCTTCCGGGTCAAGCGCGACCTGGCGGAGGCCGCCGCGGCCGTGCCCCCGCTGACGCCCCACCCGGAGGTCGCGGCCGTCAAGAGCGTCCACCGCACCGGCCGCTGACCCGAGGGCGGGCAGAACCACTGGTGCCCGCCCGCCGTGGTTGTTTGGATGGCCGCGTGGACGAACGGCGGAGGACGCGGGTCTCCAAATCACTGGCCAGGTGGCTGCGGCATCAGCCGGAGGCCATCGGGATCGAGCTGGACCCCCACGGCTGGGCGGAGGTGGACGCGCTGCTGGCGGGGGCGGCCGAGCGGGGCTTCCCCATCACCCGCGAAGAGCTGGAGGAGGTCGTCGCGCTCAACGACAAGCGGCGGTACGTCATCGAGGACGGCCGGATACGCGCCCGGCAGGGGCATTCGGTGCGGGTGGACCTGGCCCTGCCGGCGCTGGAGCCGCCCGCCTTCCTCTACCACGGGACGACCGGCCGCGCCCTGGCCGCGATCCGGCGCGAGGGCCTGCGCCCGATGACCCGCCACGCCGTGCACCTCTCCCCCGACCGCGAGACGGCCACCCGCGTGGGCGCCCGCCGGGGCCGCCCGGTCGTCCTCACCGTCCGCGCCGGTGACATGCACACCGCCGGCCACGAGTTCCACCGCAGCGACAACGGCGTCTGGCTGACGGCCCACGTCCCCCCGGCGTACATCCACTTTCCCCGCCCCTGACCCCTTCCTCCGGTTACTACGGGCTCCTCCGGATACCTGCCGGATTCCTCCGGGCTCCTCCGGGCTCCTTCAGGCCGGGAGATCCCGCCGCCGGTCTCAGCGGCGCTCACCGAAGACGGTGAGCGGGGCGGAGGCGTTGAGGGCGCGGTCGAGGACCCGGACGAGCGCCTGAGCCTGGGCGGGGGCGGTGGCGTCCGCCCACTCCTCCGCCGCGACGAGGAAGCCGCACAGGTCGTGGCGGACGCCGTGGAGCAGGGCGGCGAAGCGGGAGAACGGAACCCGGATGAAGAAGTTCTCCTCGCCCGCCTCGCCGAGGCCGCCGTCCTGCCAGACGCGCAGGTCGGTGCCGGCGACCTCCACCCAGGGGGCGGGACGGTGGCCCAGCCAGGGGGCGTCGCCGCCCGCCGCGCCGGACCAGGCGCGCCAGTCGGCCAGATCCACGCAGCAGCCGGGCATGATCGTCAGGCCGGTCGCGGCGTCGTGGATCCGCAGGCCCCCCGGCAGGCGCGGGTGGTCCGCGGCCAGGACGCGGGCGATCCGGGCGGGGGCGCTCTCGTCCTCCGGCTCCCCGCCGCACCCGTCCCCGTCCCGCCCCTCCCCGTCGTACGGCAGGAGGCCCACCACCGTGCCGATCTCGGCCGGGGTGGACCGGGCGGTCAGGTCGATCACGCCGGTGTCCGCTACCGGCCAGGGGGCGGAGGGGGGAGAGCCGTAGATCTCCACGATCGCGGCGATTCGCACGGTCACCTGCGAAGACTGACATCCGAGGGGACCGGGGCGCCACGGGGTTTCAGGGGAATGGTTCGTTCCGTGCAATTGCCTTACGCAAATGGCCATTGACGGTGGAATGTCGGCATGTTTGCCTTAGAGCGGCAGATCCGACTGTTACGGCCGTGGCTCGTGTTGCGCCGGCCGCGAGGAGAGCTCGATGAAGAAGGTCATTGTTCACAAGCCCGGGACGATCAAGCCCTCTGGGGCCGCGGCGCCCAAGCACGGAATCTGAGCGCTCTTCAGGCGGGAGCCCGTTTCGGCGGGCTCCCGCCCGTGTTTGGGGCGGAAGGTTTCCGGGCGGGAAACCGCACCGGGAAAAGGGCATCCCGGAATGGGCTCCGGGAATCGGCACCGGAAGGGCGCGCATGTTTTCGGTGAACGCGGGAGGCGGGGAACCGTACACCGTGGCGGCGGCGCTGCTGGGCGAATTCGTGCCCGCCGCGCTGGAACGGTCGCCGGAGCTGGTGGAGGCCCACGACATCGAGATCCGGGCCGCGGCCCCGGCCCTGGCCGGGCTGGTCCCGGCCCGGCGGCGGTCGCGGGCGGCGGACCTGCCGGCGGCCGAGCGCATCCTCGTCCACGGGGCCCGGCGCACGCTGCGCGTCGCGAACGGGCTCGCCGAGTTCGTGCGCGACCACCTCACCAAGGCGGGGCCGTACCGGCTGACCGTGGAGAACCTGGACGAGGCGGACCACACGGACCGCGAGTTCCTGACCGTGCTGCGCCGGCGGGTCTCGCCGGAGCTGCTGGAGCTGACCGTGCGCGACGGGCGCGGCCGGGACCCGTCCCGCGCCCCCGAACCCGCCGGGCTGCCGGAACTGCTGGAGAAGATCGAGCGGTGCCGGACCGAGGGGTTCCACCACGCGATGGCCCGGCTCGGCGAGCGGGCGCTGGGCCTGCTCGACCACGACGACGACCCCGAGACCTGGTGGCGGCTGGTGCACCGGACCGGCACCGCGCTGACCGCGATCGAGCGGGAGGACGAGGCCCGGGCGCTGTACGACCTGGGCCGCCGGACGAGCACGGAGCCGAAGCACCGGGCGACCGCGGCGTACGCCACCGCGATGATCCTCGTGCGGCACTCCGACCGGGCGCGGCGGGACCCCGAGGAGGCGATGGCCTGGATCAACGAGGCCGTCACGATCACCGCGCTCCTGCCGGACCGGCGGGCGCGGGCGTTCCACCTGGGCTTCGACCTGAACGGCAAGGCGCTGATCGAGCTGCGGCGCGGCAACGCCGACCGGGCGCTGGAGCTGGTCCGCGAGTCCATCGAACTGGCCGAGCGCGACCTCGACCCCGGCGAGCACCCGATCCACAAGCTGGTCCTGCGCGCCAACCTCGCCCACCTGCTGGCCCTGCGCGGGGAGCGCGAGGCGGCGCTGGCCGAGCTGGACGCGGTGATCGAGGCCGACCCGGGGTACCCGGACTACTACATCGACCGGGGCAACCTCCTCCACGCGATGGGCCGCTCCGCCGAGGCGCTGCGCGACTACGAGACCGCGATGGCCGTGGACCTGCCGTACCCCGAGCTGTTCTACAACCGGGCCGAGGTCCGGTACGCCGGGGGCGACCTCGAAGGGGCGCTCGCCGACCTGGACCACGCGGTCGAGCTGGACCCCGACTTCACGGCCGCCTACGTCAACCGCGCGGGCCTGCTCGCGGCGCTCGGCCAGTACGGCAGGGCGCGGGCGGACGTGGCGCGCGCCCCGGAGGACCCGTACCTGCTGTGCGTGCTCGGGCAGGTCGAGGCCGCGGAGGGTCGCCCCGGCGAGGCCCGCGAGGCGTACGACCGGGCGATCGCGGCGGATCCCCGGCTGGCCGACGCGTGGGCGGGGCGCGGCGTCCTCGCGTTCGAGAACGGCGACGCCGAGTCCGCCCTCGCGGACCTGACCCGCGCCGTCGAGCTGGGCGAGTCGGCGGAGCTGCTGTTCAACCGCTCGGTCGCGCTGCGGGCCCTCGGCCGTACGGCTGAGGCGCGCGCCGACCTGGCGCGGGCGGCCGAGCTGGCCCCCGGCGACGAGGACATCGCGGCGGCGCTGGCCGAAACGGGCTGAGACGGATATCCCGGAAGCACTGGCCGAAACGGCGTGAGACGGAACAGGATGTGAGACGGACCGGGATGTGAGGGAGGCGCGAGCGGAAGTGCGTCGCTGATGGGGCCGCGTCTGTGGATGCTGCTCGCCGCGTTCCTGATCTCCGGTGCGGGGAACTGGATCTACCGGCTGGCCCTTCCGCTGCTGGTCCTGGACCTCACGGGCTCCGCCGTGGGCACCGGCGCGCTCTACGCCCTGGAGAACCTCCCGCTCCTGCTGTTCTCCATGCTCGGCGGCGCGATCGCGGACCGGTTCCCCCGCCGCCTCGTGCTGGTGACCGGCGACGTCGCGGCCGCCGTGATCGCGTCGGGGATCGCGCTCTTCGTCGCCGCCGGGGCCCGGCCGGTGTGGCTCCTGTACGCCCTGGCGTTCGTGCTCGCGTCGGTGGAGCCGCTGTACTACCCGGCGTTCCGCAGCCTGATCCCGTCCCTGGCCACGCCCGACCTGCTCCCCACGGTCAACGCCCGCGTCCACGTCGCGGAGTACGGCGTCAACGCGGTGGGCCCGCTGCTGGCCGGGGTCCTGGTCGAGACCGTCGGCTACGAGATCACGCTCGCGGTCAACGCCGCCTCCTTCGCGCTGTCGGCGCTCCTCATCCTCCTGATCCGGGGCGTGCCCGCGCCGGAGTCCGCGGCCGGCCGGACGATCCTCGGCGACGTGCGGGAGGCGCTGAGGTACTGCCTGCGCGACAACCCGATCATCCGCGCGTCCACCCTCATCCCGATGGTGAACAACTTCTTCGTCTGGCTCCTGCTGGCGAACGTCGTCTTCTACCTCACGACGTACCACTCCTACACCCCGGACCAGATCGGCGTGGTCTTCGCCATGCAGGGGGTCGGCGCGGTCGCCGGAGCGCTGGCCGGCGCCCGGCTGCTCCGGCGCGTCCCGCCGGGCCTGCTGGTCGCCTGGTCCACGGCGGTGGGCGGCCTGGCCATGCTCGCCCTGATCCCCGCCCGTCACCCGCTGGCGGTGGGCGCCGCCTGGATGGTCCAGTTCGCGGCGGCGGGCGCGTCGATCGTCTCCACCGCCACCCTCCGCCAGTGGCTGGTCCCCGACCGTCTCCTGGGCCGCGTCTTCGCGACCGCCCGCATGATCGCCTGGTCCCCGATCCCCCTGGCGTCCCTCCTGGCCGGGGTGGTCGAGTCCACCTGGCACAACAGTCACGCCACCTTCGCGATCTCCGGCGTCGCCTGGCTGGCGACCGGGGTCGCGGCCGCCCGCTCCCCCCTCCGCGACGCCCGTCCCCCGGAACCGGCCACCCCGCCCCCGTGACCGTCCCGCGTCCCTGCCGGGCCGCCCGCGCGAGCCGTACGGCCGGCGCCGGGCGGCGAGCGGGCCGTACCGCCGGCGCCGGGCGGCGAGCGGGGCGGGCGCGGGCGGGCGAGGTGGGGCGGGAAATGTCGGTGGGAGGACGGATACTCGGGGCGACTACCCCTTCCGTTCGGAGGCGGCGATGGCGAAGCGGCGGTCGGCGGCGCGCGGGCGGACGCGCCGGAGGCGGTCCCGGCGGAGGCGGGCCGCCGGGTTCGGGGCGGGCGGCGCGCTCGCGGTCGTGCTGGCCGTGGTGTTCCTGCTGCCGCTCGGGGCCGAGGCCCTGGCGCGCCTCGCCCGGTCGTCGTGGGCTCCGGCGGCCGTGGCCGCGGCCGTCCTGGGCGCGCCGGCCGGGGCGGCCGTGTGGGCCGCGCGGCGGGGGCGGGCGCGCTACCGGCGGGAGGTCCTGCGCCGGGCGCGGATCGACGCCCTCACCCCGCGCGGCTTCGAGGACCTGGCCGCGGAGCTCCTGCGCCGGGACGGCTTCCGCGGGGTGCGCACCGTGGGCGGGGCCGGCGACCGGGGCGTGGACGTGGTGGGCACGGCCCCCGACGGCACCCGCTACGCCGTCCAGTGCAAGCACTACTCCCGCCCGGTCGGGCCGGGCGCCGTCCGCGACTTCATCGGCGCGCTCCACGCCCGCCCCTACCGCGGCCACCAGGGCGTCCTGCTCACCTCGAACCACCTGACCGAGAGCGCCTTGGAGACCGCCCGCGAGCAGCGCCTGATCGTCATCGACCGGGACCGCCTGGCCGACTGGCTCCGCGACGCCTACCGCCTGGGCCCGCCCACCGCCCGGACCACCCGGACCACCCGGACCATCCGGACCACCCGGAGCACCCGGCCCCCGTGACGCCCGCGGAGGGCGCCGCTCCCTTGCCGGGGTACGGCGGGACGGGGAGCATGGGGGGCGGTGAGGGCAGGGGGTGTGCGGTGTCCCTGGACGGACCCCTGGCGGAGGCCGGGGCGCGGCGCTCCGAACGCGTGCTGCGGGGCCTGGTCGCGGTCGGGCCCCTGGCGGTGGCGCTGCCGGTGTACGGGCTGCTGCTCGACCACCTGCCGGAGCGGTGGTTCGCGGCCCGGCCGCTGCTGTACGTGTTCGCGGCGGTCACGGCGCTGTGCGCGGGGCTGGGGTCGCGGCTCGCGGGGCAGTGGGCCGCCGCGCGCTACCTGACGCCGCGCTCCCCCGCGCCGGCCGGGCCGGCGGCCTCCCCGGCCGGGACGGCGTCGCCCGGCCGCACCCCCTCCGCGCACACGATCCGGGCCAGGGCGGCGCGGCACCTGCTGTCCGACTTCCGGGAGGCGCGGCACGGGCGGGCGACCGTGTGCGGGTGGTCGCAGTACCTCGGGGACGAGGCCCCGCCGACCGCGATCGGGACGTCGTACGGCCTGCGCCTGGTGATGGACCTGGACCTGCGCGACCCCCGGGTCAACCGGCGGCAGATCGTGGAGAGCCTGGTCGCGCTGCAGCGGCCGTCCGGGGGGTGGGCGGCGTCCACGCAGCGCGGCCTCGGCAGGCCCGAGGTCACCGCGTGGGTGCTCGTGCCCGCCGTGCGCGCCGGGCTGGCCCCCGGCACCGAGGAGACGCTGCGGGCGCTGCTGGAGAAGCTGACGGCGGCCGACGACCCGCAGGGCATGGAGCGGACGAGCGTGGTCGCCTCGCTGGTGGCGGCGTTCGCGGAGATCGCGCCGGGCTCGCCGTGGCTGCCGGAGCTGTCGCGGCGGCTCCTGGACGCGGCGCACGAGGACGACGGGATGGTGTCCTGGGGGCAGGCGCTGCACGGCAACGTGCGGCGATCGGCTCCGCACACGGCGAGGGCCGTGATTGCATTGGTCCGGGCCGAGCGGGCGCTGGGTGAGAAGGCGGACTTCGGGCCCGCGGTGGGCGGGGCGCTGCGGTGGCTCGCCCGCGAGGACCTCGACCTGCGCCCGACCGACGAGCAGCTCCGGCGCCCGGCCCCGGGCGGGGACGTGGACGCGCTGTTCATCGGGCACTTCACGGCGGCGTGGGTGGCGCGGGCGCTCATGAGCGGGCGGGATTCGGCCGAGTGCGAGAGGGCCCTGCGCGCGGCGGTGCGGGCGGTTCTGGACGACCAGCGGGACGGAGTGTGGACGTGGCACGACGGCAGGAGGCCGATCTGGATGACGTACCAGGGGTGCGTGGTCCTGCGGGAGTACGCCCTGAGGAACCTGCCATGGCCGCCGTGACCGGAACGCTGCGGGTGGCGACCTGGAACCTGCACGAGGCGCTGCCCGCGCGCGAGCCCGCCCCGCCGGACGTCCGCGAGGCCGTGGCCGGGCTGCTCACCGAGCTGCGGATCGACCTGGCGGGGCTCCAGGAGGTGGACTTCGGCCCGGACGGCGCCTCGCCGACCCTGGACGCGATCGCCGGGTCCACGGAACTGCGGCACGTCGCCGCGTACGACGTGTCGGAGTCGTCCTTCCACCCGGGGCGGCGGGCGGGGCTGGCGATCGTGAGCCGGTACCCCCTGTCCGGCGTCGAGCGGCACCGGTTCGCGAACCCCGACCTGACGGCGTACGTCGGCGGGAACGAGATCGGCAGCCACGACAAGGGCTTCCTGGCGGCCACGGCGCGGACCCCCGGCGGGGAGGTGACGGCGGTGACGCTGCACACGCTGCCCTTCTACCTGTTCGGCCGGGAGGCGGGCGACCCGGAGTTCCAGGGCATGTGGCGGCAGCTCTCGGAGGAGCTGCGGCGGCTGGCCAAGCGGCCGCTGGTCGTCTGCGGGGACTTCAACACGCCCCGGCGCGACCTGCTGGCCGCGGCCGGGGCGCCGGAGCTGACCCGGACGACCGGCGCCGAGCCCACCTACCGGGAGACGGCGGCCGACGACATCCTCTACAGCGGCGGCTTCACCGCCGCCCGGTCGGGGCTGGTGGCCAACTTCTCCGACCACGCGCTCTGCTTCGCCGAACTGCGCCCCTGGTAGGTGCCGCATGCCCGTCCCGCCCGCGTTCGCCGCGCTCCACGCCGAGCTGGGACACGCGCTGGACGAGGCCGGGGACGAGCGCGTCGTCTCCGTCGTCACCGCGCACGGCGGGCGCTCGGCCGTACGCGGCCTGGTGGAGGCGGTGTGCGGCGACGAGGGGCTGACGGCGCGGAGCGCGCGGGACTCGCTGGCGCATCCGCTGGGGTTCGACCGGTTCGTCCTGTTCACGGCGCCGGGGTACCAGCTCCGGCTGCACGTGTGGTGGCCGGGGTCGCGGATGCGGGAGGACGTCCACGATCACCGCTTCGGGTTCGCGTCGGCGGTGGTCACCGGGTCGCTCCAGGTCTCGGCCTACGTCGTGGGCGAGCCGGGCACGCCGATGGCGCGTTTCGAGGAGTCCCGCTCCCCCACCGGCGACGCGTACGTGTTCCGCCCGGCGGGGACCGTCCCCGTGCGCGAGTGGACGACGACGCTGCTCGGGCCGGGCAGCGGGTACTCCATGCGCGCCGAGGCCCTGCACCGCGTCTCGGCGGTCCCGGCCGCCGGGCCCGTCGCCACGCTGTTCGTGAAGCTGCCGCCGGTCCGCGCCACGACCACGGTCCTCACCGGCCGCGCCGCCCTCCCGGCTCCCTCGGCGCCGCGCCGGCCGTTCACCCCGGACGCCCTGCGCGCCCGCCTCCACCGCGTCGCCGCCGCGCTCGCGTGAGCCGTACGGCCGGCGCCGGGAACGTGAAAGACCCCGCGGGGATCGCTCCCTGCGGGGCCCAACACGTTTGTGACCGATGTGCGGGGTCGCCTCACGGCGAAAAGCACAACGCGGCTCCAGCCGAACGGTAGTCCGCGAAGGCGAAAAGTGAGCCCGGGGGACACCGAACACACCGGCACGTCGTATCCAACCACACCCCGGGACCGTTTGTTCCCGAACCGCGGCCGTCATCCAGCCGCGGGGCCGATCCCGAGGGCGGGGCCGGAAGCGCGAGACCCCGCCGGAACTGGGACCGGCGGGGTCTCGCTGAGTGACCGATGCGCGGGTCGCCTCTCGGCGAAAGGCACAACGCGGCTCCAGCCGAACGGTAGTCCGCGAAGGCGAAGAGATGAGGCCCGGGGGACACCGGACGCATCGGTCACGTGTCGTACAACCACAGCCTCCCCGGGGATGTTCCCGCGTCACGGAAAATCTCGCGGAACCCCGTCCCCGCGGGCGATCCGGGGCCCCGTCCCCGCGCTCGGCCCGCCGTCCGGGGCGGGGCGCGAGGGCGGTAGCGTGGGCGGGGTGTTGATCAGACGTGAAGTCGCCGGGGACGTGGCGGCGATCCATCAGGTGCACGCGGAGGCGTTCGCGGCGCAGGCCGCCCCCGGCACGACCCCGGTGGAGCCCGGGCTCGTGGACAAGCTGCGGGAGAGCGACGCCTGGATTCCCGAGTTGTCGATGGTGGCGCTGGACCTCGAAGGCGAGGTGATGGGTCACGTGGTGTGCACGCGCGCGCACATCGCCGGCACCCCCGCGCTGGGGCTGGGCCCGCTCGGGGTGCGCGCGGGCGTGCAGGGACAGGGCGTGGGGCACGCGCTCATGCACGCCGTGCTGGGCGCGGCCGACGCCCTCGGCGAGCCCGTGGTGGTGCTGCTCGGGCACCTGGACTACTACCCCAGGTTCGGGTTCCGCCCGGCGGCGGACTACGGCATCACGCCGCCGGTGCCGGAGTGGGGCTCGCACTTCCAGGCGCGCACGCTCACGGCGTACGACCCGTCGATCCGGGGCGAGTTCGTCTACGCGAAGCCGTTCATGGAGCTGTGATCACTCGCCGCGGGCCTCGTCCATGACGTCCTGGTCGCGGTACTCCGCCCGGCGGCGGTAGCGGCCCCGGCCGTCCCGGACCATGCGCGTGACGTGGACGACCTTCACTCCGGAGCGGGCCAGGCCGCGCAGGAAGCGGCCGGCGCTCGCCCCCTCGGCCCCCTTGAACACCACCTGGACGTACCGCAGCTCGCGCGCCCGCGCCAGCGCGCCGACCGCCGCGCCCACCCGCTCGGCCGTCGCCGCCGACGTCGCGGGCGCCGCCTCGCCGCCCAGCTCGCTGGAGCTGACCCCGGCGTGCCCGCGGGCGTCCACGAGACGGGCCCTCATCAGCGTGGGCGTGGACTCGACGTGGATCTTCCCGCCCGTGCCCGCGTCGCGCACGCCCCGCCAGGCGTACCGCCACTCACGCTTGCTGAGCAGTTCGGCCATGCCGCCTCCCTGAAGCCGGGATCCTCGAAGGCCCCCGCCGCTCCAGCTTTTCCGCGGCCGGGATGACCGTCAATACGGCCCGGGGGCCCAAGAGGACGGGCCGGCCGCCCCCCGCGGACGGGGTGGCGGCCGGCCCGGGGCGGCCCGTCAGAACCTGAAGACCACCCCGCCCGTACGGCGTACGGCGACGCAGTGGTTGGCGAACTGCCGGGAGTACGCCCTCGACCCGCCGGCCCAGGTGCCGAAGGCCTCGACCCGGACGGGCCGGTAGATGTGGGTGCAGGGACCGGGCTCGGCCGGGATGCGCGCGATGCGGCCGTGCGCCTGACGGAGCTGATGGCAGGCCCGCCGGGGGGCCGGGTGGGTCCCACCGTCGGGCACGCAGTTCAGCAGGACGGTCCGCGTCCGGTGGTCGCCGAGGTCGGTGACCTTGAGGACGAACTTCCCGAGAGCCCTCTTGTCCCAGGGGGTCTCGGCGACCGCCGCGGAGGGAGTGAGGCCGGACAGCGGCACCACCCCCAGCGCGGCGACCACGATCAGTCGCTTGGAGCGCTTTGACATACGGCTCACCTCCACGCCGCAGCCAATCAGCTCACGACCCGTCACGTCCTGGATACGCGCGAACACTTACCGTGGACGCGGGGCCGCCGGCCGGGTGAACGGCTAGCGCACCACCTCGGCCAGGAGGCGGTCCCAGTCGGCGAGGAAGCGGGCCAGGCCGTACCGGGTGAGGGCGGCGTCGCGGGCCTGCTTGCCGACCTGGCGGGCGTACAGCGGGTCGGCGATGAAGCGGCGCACGGCCTCGACCAGGTCGCTCACCTTGGTGGAGACGACGCCGGCGTCCTCGGGCACCGCCTCGGCGACCTCGGTGGCGGCCAGGGCGACGACCGGCATGCCCAGGTGCATCGCCTCCAGCAGCGACAGCCCCAAGGACGTCCACCGGTTCGGGTGGACGTACACCCGACGCCGGGCCATCTCGGCGTGCAGCTCGCCCTGCGGCAGGTCGTAGGTGCCCATCGCGCGCGGGTCGATCCCGAGGCGGCCGGGCAGCCCCTCGGCCTTCATGCCGAACACGTCCACGGGCGCCGCCTGCGCGAACGCCGGGAGCAGGTCCGTCCCCGTCACGCGCCAGCGCCGGATCGGCTCGTTGATCACGACGGCGGAGCGGGCCAGCTCGCCGGTGTACCGGTAGCCGGGGTCCACGATGCCGTGCTCGATCACGGTGGTCGGGGCGATGCCGTTGTCCCAGAACAGCTCGTTGAAGTGGGTGACGTGCACGACCGGGATGTCGTCCCGGTCGGCCAGCGGGTGCCGCAGGTTGGGCACCTCACCCTTGGGCGTGTTGTGCTCGACGAACACGGCCGGCACGTCGCGCCCGGGGCGGCGGCCGAGCCAGCGTTCGGCCAGCTCCAGTTCCTCGGGGCGCTGGGCCACGACGACGTCCACGTCCTGCGAGGCCAGCCGGTCGGCGGCGACCTCCGTGGCGCTCACGGGCCAGGGGTAGGTCTCGGGACGGCCCAGGCCGTACTTGTCCCGGTCCGGCGTGACCGGGATCAGGTACTCGTGCGGGCCCTGGACGAAAGCGGTCGCCCACGCCGCGTGGACATGCCACAACAGGATTCTCATGAGTTTCCCCCACGGTCTTCGCACCCGGATACCCGTTCTCTCCCACTTTGAACTCCCCCCTTTCGCGCGCCCTACGACTCGTACGGCGTACGCGTGGTCACGGCCGGGCGGAGCCGCCGCCGGGACGCGAAGCGGGACCGGTTGCGGGGGCGGCGATTTCGGGGGCGGCGGCGGGTGCCGGTAGCGTTGACGGGCGATGGCCTGGGCTCGGACCTTCTCCTGGATCGCCGGGGCGCTCCTGCTGGGGGCGCTGTTCACCGGCCTGTTCGCCATGCACGGCATCCAGGCCACGCCGTCCCCCGCCACCAAGGTCTCGGTCCTCGGATACCACGGCCCCGGCCACGAGGCCCGCTCCGACGCCGTCTCCCCCGGCCGCTCGTCCGCCGCCCCGCCCGCGCACGGCACGCCCGTCACCGCGCCCGTCTCCGGCGCCTCGCCGTACGGCCTGAGCGCCGGCGCGCCGGTCGGCGCGGGCGCGGCAGCCGTGCCGTACGGCGTGAGCGCGGACGGCGTGAGCGCGGACGGCCTGCCGTACGGCGGGCACGGGGAGCACTCCCGGCACTCGAACGGGCACCCGGGCGGGATGATCTGCCTGGCGGTGCTCGTGCTGGCGCTGGTGCTGCTGCTGCCCTCGCGCACGGGTCTCGTGAGCGCGGCGCGGGCGGCACCGCCGGGGCTCGCCACCGCCGGGGGCCGGGTCCGCCCGCGTGGCCCGAACCTCCTCCAGTTGTCGGTGTTGCGGCTGTGACAGGCCCGTTCTAGAGGGCTCTGTCACAGTTCGCACATACATCGACACGGAGGATTCACACGCCATGAAGCGTGTTCTCATGCTGCTCGCCGCCGCCACCACGCTCGCCGCCTGCGGCACCGGCACCGACGCCGCCCAGTCCGCCGGGGCCTCCTCGGCCCCCGCCTCCGCTCCGGCCCCGGCCACCGAGCAGGCGCCGGTCAAGGACTACAACGCGCAGGACGTGATGTTCGCGCGGATGATGATCCCCCACCACCGGCAGGCGCTGGACATGGCCGAGATGGTCCCGTCCCGGTCGGCCAGCCCGGAGGTGAAGAAGCTCGCCCGGCGGATCGAGGCCGCCCAGGATCCCGAGATCCGGACCATGACGGGCTGGCTGAGGCAGTGGGGCGAGGAGGCGCCGGCCGACGGCGGCGGCGCTCACGAGGGCCACGGCTCGGGGATGATGACCGAGGCCGACATGAGGAAGCTGGCCGGCCTCAAGGGTGAGCGCTTCGACAAGGAGTGGCTCACCATGATGATCGCGCACCACAAGGGCGCGGTGGAGATGGCCGAGCAGGAGAAGCGGGCCGGCCGGTACGCCCCGGCGAAGGAGATGGCCGACGCCATCATCCGCACGCAGAACGTCGAGATCGACGAGATGCGCGAGCTCGGCGGCGAGTAGCGGCGAGTAGCCGCGCGTACGGCTCGCGCCCGCCGGGCGCGAGCCGTACCACCGCGAGAAGCCGTCCCGCTATTTGGTGAAATGGCGGGAAAGCTTCCGTCGGTAGAATGACCGAATCCGACGGCGTGAGGGGTTGCGGTGACAGAGGGCGGGCTGGGCCGGGGCAGGATCACCGAGCTGAACGTGTACCCGCTCAAGAGCGGCGGCGGCACATCCCTGGAGCGCGCCGAGATGACGCCGCGCGGCCTCCGGTACGACCGGGAGTTCATGCTGATCACCCCCGAGGGCGCGCACCTCTCGCAGCGCGAGGTCCCCCGGATGGCCCTGATGCGCCCGGCGTACGACGGCGAGAAGCTGGTCGTCGAGGTGGCCGATCCGGCGCTGGCGCTCACGCCGTTCGTCCACGAGCCGCGAGCCGAGGGCCCGGCGCACGACGTGACCGTGCACCGCAAGCCGTGCCGGGGCGTGGACCAGGGCGACGAGGCGGCCGAGTGGTTCTCCGGCCTCCTCGGGCTCGAATGCCGCCTGGTCCGGTTCCCCGACGGCGACACGCGCCCGACCGGCCGGGGCGGCGGCGAGGTCGCGTACGCCGACGGGTATCCCCTCCTGGTGATCTCCCAGGAGTCCCTGGACGACCTGAACTCCCGGCTGGCCGAGCCCCTCCCGATGAACCGGTTCCGCCCGAACCTGGTGATCGAGGGCTGGGGCCGGCCCTTCGGCGAGGACCACGTACGGCGCATGCGCGTCGGCGGCGTGGAGATCGAGGTGGTCAAGCCGTGCGGCCGGTGCGTACTGACCACCGTGGACCAGGACGCGGGGGTCAGGACCCGCGAACCGCTGCGGACCCTGGCGAAGTTCCGCAACATCGGCAAGGAGATCCTCTTCGGCCAGAACGCGATCCCCCGCACGACCGGGGAGATCGCGCTCGGCGACGAGGTCGAGATCCTGGAGACCGCCGAACCCCCCGCCTGACCGGGACCGACCGGGACTGACCGGGACTGACCAGGACTGACTGAGCCCGGGCCGGGCCGGGCGGACCCGCCCCGGCCCGGGCTAACCGCGCACGAGGGAACGCCGCAGCGCCCACAGCCCGACCGCGAAGAGCGCCGCCGCGTACGCCGCCAGCACGCCGACCTGCGGCAGCACGTCGAGGAGCCCGGCGTCGCGGCGCACGAGCGCGGTGAAGGCGTCGTAGCCCCAGGCGTGCGGCGTGAACCGGGCGACGCGGCGCATGCCCTCGCCGAACGACTCCAGCGGCACCATCGTGCCGCCGAGCGCTCCCAGGCCCAGCCCGAGCAGCACCCCGAGCGTGATCACCGGGCCCTCGCGGCGGAACACCGACCCGAGCACCAGCGCCGCTCCCCCGCCGACCAGGGTGAACACGACGAGCACGGCGGCGGCCCCGAGCGGGTCGCCCCAGCCCACCCCGAACAGCAGCGCCGACCCCAGCATGATCAGCAGTCCCTGGGCCAGGCAGATCAGCAGCCGCCCGAGGACCTCCCCCGCCATGATCGCGCGCGCCGGCGTCGGGCTCGCGTACATCCGCCGCGACACCCCGAGCAGCCGTGTCTGGGTGAGCCCGATCGCCGTGGTGAGGGCCGTGAGGAACATGTAGAGCAGCAGCGTGGGCGGCGCGGAGAACACGAAGGCCCCCAGCCCCGCCGGGATCACCGCCTCCCCCGTCGTGGTCACCCGGACCGCGCCGTCCCCGGCCGCCCGGCTCACGACCGCCAGCCGCTCGCCGAACGGCCCCGCGCCGCGCTCCACGCCGTACCGCGCCGCCCGCAGCAGCGTGTTCTCCCGCTGTACGGCGGCGCGCACGGCGCTCTCCAGGTCGATCGCGTCCCAGTCGCGGCCCAGGCTCACGTACCGCAGGTCCGCCCGGCCGCCGGAGCGCACCGCCGCGTCGTAGTCCTGGGGGATCACCAGGCCGCCGTGCAGCCGCCCGCGCTCCACGTCCGCGCGCAGCCGCCCGGCGTCGGCGACGCGCTCCACCTGTACGGCCCCGCCGGCCGCGAGCGCCGCGACCAGGCGCTCGGCGAGCGGGCCCGCCGCCCCCGAGACGCCGAGGCGGGGTTCCCTGGAGCCGCCGAACAGCAGCCCCAGCATGAGGATCATCAGGATCGGGGTGCCGAGCATGAACACCACGTTGGACCGGTCGCGCAGGACCCGCTTCAGGTTGATCAGCCCGATGGTCAGCGCCTTCACGCGTTCATCACCCTCTCCGCGGCGCGGCCGCCCAGGGCCAGCGCCACCGCTCCGCCCGCCGCCGCCATGCCGAGCAGCACCAGCGCCGGGACCGCCACCGCGCCGATCGACTGGTCCCCGGCCAGGTCCGACAGGCCGAGCAGGAACCAGCGGTGCGGCGCGAGCCACCCCGCGAACTCGGCGAACCCCAGCCCGGTGACCGGGAAGAACGCGCCACCGACCACCCCGAGGACCATGGCGATCGCGGAAACGCGGTTGGACGCCTGCTCGGCGCCGCGCGCCGTGACCGCGATCGCGGCGGTGATCCCCGACACCGCGAGCACGCAGGCGGCCACCAGGACCGCGACCGCGAGCGGCGGCCCCCATCCGGCGCCCATGAGCAGGGTGGACGCGACGACGAGCACGCCCATGCAGGCCAGCCCGACGAGCACCCCGCCCAGCGCCTTCGCCGCGAGCACCGCCCGGGGCCGTACCGGCGCGGCGAGCAGCCGGGCCAGGGTCCCGCCCGCGCGCTCCTCGAAGATTCCCGACACCGTGGTCACGGCCACGAAGAACAGGAAGAAGACCGCCATCCCGGCCGCGTGGTAGGTCGTCGTGTCGAGCTGACGCCGTACGGCGGTGTCCGCGGCCAGGGACACCGGCGCGGGTGTCCGGGCGATCCCCGCCGCCGCCTCCGCGGCCCCGGCGGGGGTGCCGGAGCCGGTGCCCGGGACCGTGCCCGGGACCGTGCCGGGGACGTCTCCGGAGGCGGGGGATGCGGGCGAGGCCGCGAGCAGGGCCAGGCGGGCGGCGCGGCGTTCGGCGGCGTACGCCTCGGCGATCTCCCTGGCGACCTGGACGGCGACGGGCTTGTCCACGTCGCCGATCACGCGGGGCGTCTCGGCGCCCGGCTCGACCACGAACGCGGCGTCGGCCTTCCCCTCCTCGACGAGCCCGGCGGCCTCCGCGGGGCTCGCGGCCCGCCGCACCTGGACCGAGGGGAGGGAGCCGAGCACGCGCCCGGCGAACTCACCCGCCGGGTCGGACACGGCGTAGCGGGCGGCGAACTCCCGCGCGCGGCCGTCGTCCCCGGCCGGCACGGTCGAGAACAGGAAGGCCAGCCCGAGCGGGAGCACCACGCCGTAGAGCAGGAGGGTCGTGTCGCGCAGCCGCCTGCGCAGGTCGTTCGCGATGATCGTGAGCATCCCGGCCCCCTCAGTCCCGCAGCGCCCTGCCGGTCAGCTTCAGGAACACGGCCTCCAGGTCCGGTTCGCGGACCTCCAGGGACCGCACCGCGCACCCGGCGCCGGTCACCGCGTCGAGGATCAGCGGCAGCACCGCCCGCGACTCGGCGACCAGCAGTTCCAGCCGCGCCTCGTCCGCGTCCACGCGCGTCACCCCCGGGGTCCGCTCCAGGGCGGGCACGGCCCCGGCGGCGGCGCCGTCCACGGTGATCAGCACGTGGTCGCCCGCGCCGACCAGGCTCACCAGCTCCCTGTGGGTGCCCTCGGCGCGCATGCGGCCGCCGTCGAGGATGCCCACGCGGTCGCAGAGGCGCTCGGCCTCCTCCATGTAGTGGGTGGTGTAGAGCACGGCGACGCCCTCCCCGGCCAGCCGGGCCACGGCGTCGAGGATGGCGCCCCGGCTCTGCGGGTCCACCCCGGCGGTGGGCTCGTCGAGCACGAGCAGCCGGGGCCGGTTCAGCAGGCCGGCGGCGATGTTGAGGCGGCGGGCCATGCCGCCGGAGTACTTCGACACCGCCTCCCGGGAGCGCTCCGAAAGGCCAGTCACGTCGAGCACCTCGTCCACGCGGCGGCGCAGGTCGCGGCCGGCCAGGCCGTACAGGCGGCCGAAGAACGCCAGGTTCTCGCGGGCGGTCAGGTCCGGGTACAGGGCGATCTCCTGCGGGACGTACCCGATCATCGCCTTCGTCGCCAGGCTGGTCACCTCGTGGGCCCGCCCGGCGAGGCGGACGCCGCCGCCGTCGCGGGCGAGCACGCCCACCACCATCGCGATCGTCGTCGTCTTGCCCGCGCCGTTGGGGCCGAGCAGGCCGTACGTCTCACCCTCGCCGATCGTGAAGCTCACGCCGTCCACGACCGTGGTGGAGCGGTAGCGCTTGCGGAGATCCGTCACCTCGATCAGGGACACCGCGCCTCCTTCTTCGGTTCTTTACTCATGTAATGAACCACGGAGGCCATGAGGCCGTCCAGTGTGTTCCGGTATTTCGGGAGATTTCGGTGGCAAGCGGTGGGCGCCCGCCTATGATCGGCTGCACACGATCACGGGTGGAGGAGCCGATGACGGAGCTGAACGCGGCCCGCGAGGCGGCGCCGTCCGGGGTGGACGTGAACACGCCGAGCATCGCCCGGGTCTACGACTTCTTCCTCGACGGGAAGGACAACTACGCCTCGGACCGGGAGGTCGCGCAGGCGCTGCTGGACATCGTGCCCGAGGCGGCGATCGTCGCCCGCGCCAACCGCGCCGTGCTGCGCCGGGCCGTGCGGTACCTGGTCGGCGAGGCCGGGATCCGGCAGTTCCTCGACATCGGCTCCGGCCTGCCCACCGCCGGGAACGTGCACGAGATCGCGCACGAGATCGACCCCGACACCCGGGTGGTGTACGTGGACAACGACCCGATCGTGCTGGTCCACGGGCGGGCGCTGCTGGCGGACAACAAGACCACGGTGGTCGTCCAGGCCGACGCGCGCCGGCCCCGGGAGATCCTGGAGCACGAGGCCACCCGCGAGATGCTCGACCTGGACAGGCCGGTCGCGGTGCTGCTCGCGGGCCTGCTGCACCACATCGAGGACCAGGACGACCCCAAGGGCATCGCCGCGGAGCTCCGCGACGCCGTGCCCTCCGGCAGCCACCTGCTGATCACGCACTTCTGCGACCCCGGCGACGACCCGCTCACCGACCCCATGCGCGCCGCCCTCCGCGCGAAGATGAGCGGCTTCGTGGACCGCCGCCGCGAGGTGATCGCCGAGTTCTTCGAGGGCCTGGAGATGGTCTCCCCCGGCCTGGTCCACCTCCACGAGTGGCGCCCCGACGCCGAGGCCCAGGAGCAGGACCACCCCCTCCAGCGCTTCATGGTCGCCGGCCTGGCCCGCAAGCCCTGACGTCACCGGGCGGCGACACGCCCTCTCACCCCCGCAGGGCGGCGTCGAGCATGGCGGCCCACTGGGCCAGGAGGGGGCGGCGGCGGGGGGAGTCGTCGGTGAGGAGGTCGGCGAGGCCGAGGCCGCGCATCAGGTCGAGGGTGGCCTGGACGGCCTCGCGTACGCCGGGGCGCGACTCGTCCGCGCCGAGGAGTTCCAGGGTGAGGCGGTGCGCCTCGCGGCCGACCCTCGCCTCCAGCGGGGCCACGCGGTCGCGCAGCGCGGGGTCGGCGCTGGCCGCCACCCACAGGTGCAGGGCGGCCTTGAACAGGGGGCTCGTGTAGAGGTCGGCCAGCAGGTCCACGACGGCGCGGGCGTCCAGGGCGTCCCGCGGGCGGGACCGCAGGTGCGCCATGCGCTCCTCCGCGCCGTATTCCACGGCCGCCGTCACCAGGTCCTCCCGCGTGCGGAAGTGGTGCTGGGCCGCGCCCCGCGAGACCCCCGCGCGCTCGGCGACGACCGCGACGGTGGTGCCCGCCCAGCCCCGCGAGGCCAGGCACTCCACCGCCGCGTCGAGCAGGCGGCGGCGGGTGGCGCGGCTGCGTTCCTGCCGGGGCTCGCGGAGATCCATGCACCCCACAATAACAATCAAGCACGATTGATTTTTTCGGTGGCGGCTGGCAGGGTTCGACCATGGAGCCCCTCCGGATCGGCAACGCCTCCGGCTTCTACGGCGACCGGCTCTCCGCCGTGCGCGAGATGCTCGAAGGCGGCCCGCTCGACGTGCTCACCGGCGACTACCTCGCCGAACTGACCATGCTGATCCTCGGCCGGGCGCGGCTGAAGAACCCGATGTACGGCTACGCCTCGACGTTCGCGCGCCAGATGGAGGACTGCCTCGGGCTCGCGCACGAGCGGGGCGTGAAGATCGTGACGAACGCGGGCGGCCTGAACCCGGCGGGGCTCGCGGCGGTGCTGCGCGACATGGCGGACCGGTTCGGGATCGCGGTGCGGATCGCGCACGTCGAGGGCGACGACCTCATGGGCACGCCGGGCCGGTGGCCGGAGGCGCTGACCGCGAACGCCTACCTCGGGGCGTGGGGCATCAAGGAGTGCCTGGACGCCGGGGCCGACGTGGTGGTGACCGGCCGCGTGACGGACGCGTCGCTGGTCGTGGGCCCGGCGGCGGCGCACTTCGGCTGGGGCAGGGAGGACTGGGACGCCCTCGCCGGCGCGACGGTCGCGGGCCACATCCTGGAGTGCGGCGCGCAGGCCACCGGCGGCAACTTCTCCTTCTTCACCGAGATCCCCGACCCGCTCAGGCCCGGTTTCCCCATCGCCGAGATCGCCTCCGACGGATCGTCGGTGATCACCAAGCACGAGGGCACCGGCGGCGCGGTCACCGTCGAGACGGTCACCGCCCAGCTCCTCTACGAGATCGCCGGCCCCCGGTACCCCGGCCCCGACGTCACCACCCGCTTCGACACGGTACGGCTGGCGCAGGACGGCCCCGACCGCGTCCGGGTCCACGGCGCGGCCGGGGAGCCCCCTCCCCCGGCGACGAAGGTGTGCCTGAACCACCTCGGCGGCCACCGCAACCAGATGACGTTCGTCCTCACCGGCCTCGACGTCGAGGAGAAGGCCGCGCTGGCCCGCGCCCAGCTCGAGGCGGCGATGACGCCCCGGCCGCGGACCGTCCGGTGGACGCTGGCCCGCACCGACCACCGCGACGCGGGGTCCGAGGAGGAGGCGAGCGCCTTCCTGCGCTGCGTGGTGATGGACCCCGACCCCAAGGTCGTCGGGCGCGCGTTCAGCGGCGCGGCGGTCGAGCTGGCTCTCGCGTCCTACCCCGGCTTCCACGCCACCTCCCCGCCCACCGAGGCCTCGCCGTACGGGGTCTACACCGCCGCCTACATCCCGAACGAGGAGGTCACCCACGTCGCGGTGCTCCCCGGGGGCGAGCGCGTGGAGATCCCGCCGCCGGCGCGGACCGCGGACCTCGCCGGTGACGCGCCCCCGCCGCTCCCGGACCCGCTTCCCGAGCCGCTCCCCGAGGGCCCGGTACGGCGGGCCGCCCTCGGGCTGGTCGCGGGCGCGCGCAGCGGTGACAAGGGCGGCGACGCGAACGTCGGCCTGTGGGCGCGCACCGAGGACGGGTGGCGGTGGCTGGCGCACGCGCTGACCGTCGAGCGGTTCCGGGAGCTGGTCCCGGAGGCGCGCGGCCTCACGGTGACGCGGCACGCGCTGCCGCGCCTGCGGGCGCTGAACTTCGTCGTCTCCGGGCTGCTGGGCGAGGGCGTGGCGGCGTCCACCCGGTTCGACCCGCAGGCCAAGGCCCTCGGCGAGTGGCTGCGGTCACGCGAGCTCGACATCCCCGAGGCGCTGCTGTGAGCGCGCCCCTCCTCCGCCGCGAGGGGCGGGCGCGAGCCGTACGGCATGAGGGGAAGGGGACGGCGTGGGCGTGGTGAGGTCGCGGCTGGATCCGGCCGCCACGGCGGCGAACCGGGAGGCGATGCTGGCGCGGCTCGCGGAGCTGGCCGCCGAGCACGCGAAGGCGCTGGGCGGGGGCGGGCCGAAGTACGTCGAGCGGCACCGGCGCCGGGGCAAGCTGCCGGCGCGGGAGCGGGTGGAGCTGCTGGTCGATCCGGACTCCCCGTTCCTGGAGCTGTCGCCGCTGGCCGCGTGGGGCACGGACTTCCCGGTCGGCGCGAGCGTGGTGACCGGGATCGGGGTGGTCGAGGGCGTCGAGTGCGTGGTGATCGCCAACGACCCGACCGTGCGGGGCGGCGCGAGCAACCCGTGGACCGTGAAGAAGACGTTCCGGGCGATGGACATCGCGCGTGAGAACCGGTTGCCGCTGGTCAACCTGGTCGAGTCGGGCGGGGCGGACCTGCCGACGCAGAAGGAGATCTTCATCCCGGGCGGGCGCCTGTTCCGCGACCTGACGCGGTTGTCGGCGGCCGGGATACCGACGATCTCCCTGGTGTTCGGGAACTCCACGGCAGGCGGCGCGTACGTACCCGGCATGTCCGACTATGTGGTGATGGTTCGGGAGCGGGCGAAGGTCTTCCTCGGCGGGCCGCCGCTGGTCAAGATGGCCACCGGGGAGGAGTCGGACGACGAGTCGCTGGGCGGCGCGGAGATGCACGCGCGGGTCTCGGGCCTGGCCGACTACTTCGCGGAGGACGAGCACGACGCGATCCGCCTCGGCCGGTCCATCGTGCGCCGCCTCAACCACCGCAAACCCGGCCCCGCCCCGCTCGCTGGCTACGCCGAGCCCCTCTACGACGAGGACGAACTGCTCGGCATCGTCCCCCCGGACCTGAAGACGCCGTTCGACCCGCGCGAGGTGATCGCCCGCGTCGTGGACGGCTCCGACTTCGACGAGTTCAAGCCGCTGTACGGCACGAGCCTGGTGACCGGGTGGGCGACGCTGCACGGCCACCCGGTCGGGATCCTCGCCAACGCGCGCGGCGTGCTGTTCAGCGAGGAGTCGCAGAAGGCCGCGCAGTTCATCCAGCTCGCGAACCAGACCGGGACGCCGCTGCTGTTCCTGCAGAACACGACCGGCTACATGGTCGGCGCGGAGTACGAGCAGAAGGGCATCATCAAGCACGGCGCCCTGATGATCAACGCGGTGTCCAACAGCCGGGTCCCGCACCTGACGGTGGTCATGGGCGCGTCGTACGGCGCGGGCAACTACGGCATGTGCGGCCGGGCCTACGACCCCAGGTTCCTGTTCACCTGGCCCAGCGCGAAGTCCGCGGTCATGGGCCCGGCCCAGCTCGCCGGGGTGCTCTCGATCGTGGGGCGGCAGGCGGCCCAGGCGCGCGGGCAGGCGTACGACGAGGAGGCCGACGCCGCGATGCGCGCGATGGTCGAGGCCCAGATCGAGGCCGAGTCCCTCCCGTTCTTCCTGTCCGGGCGGGTGTACGACGACGGCGTGATCGACCCGCGCGACACCCGCACCGTGCTCGGCCTCTGCCTGTCCGCGATCGGCAACGCCCCGCCGCCCGCCGCCCCGGCCGGGCCCGCGTACGGCGTCTTCCGCCACTGACCGCCCACCGACCCGCCCGCTGATCGTCCCCGCCTCGTCCGCCGACACCCGCCGAACCGTCCACCGAACCGTTCACCGGACCGTTCACCGGACCGCCCACCGAGCCGCCCGCCGAGCCGCCCACCGGCCGTTTCACTGACCCGGGAGCCTCCTTGATCCGCAAACTGCTGGTCGCCAACCGGGGCGAGATCGCCCGCCGGGTCTTCCGCACCTGCCGCGACCTGGGCATCGGCACCGTGGCCGTCTGCTCCGACCCCGACGCCGCCGCTCCCCACGCGGTCGAGGCCGACGAGTCCGTACGGCTCGCGGGGGCGGCCCCGGCCGAGACGTACCTGCGCGCCGACGCCCTGATCGAGGCGGCGCGGGCGACCGGGGCCGACGCCGTGCACCCCGGGTACGGGTTCCTGTCGGAGAACGCCGACTTCGCGCGGGCGGTGATCGCCGCCGGGCTGACCTGGGTCGGGCCGCCGCCGGAGGCGATCGCGGCGATGGGATCCAAGGTCGGGGCCAAGAAGCTGATGGCCGCGGCCGGGGTCCCGGTGCTGCCCGAGCTGGACCCGGCGGCCGTGGACGCGTTCCCGGTGCTGGTCAAGGCGTCCGCGGGCGGCGGCGGGCGGGGCATGCGCGTCGTCCGCTCGGCCGGGGAGCTGGTCCCGGCGCTGGAGTCGGCCCGGCGGGAGGCGTCCTCCGCGTTCGGGGACGCGACGGTGTTCTGCGAGCCGCTGCTGGAACGGGCGCGGCACGTCGAGGTGCAGTTGCTGGCCGACGCCCACGGCACGGTCTGGGCGCTGGGCGAGCGCGAGTGCTCCGTGCAGCGCCGCCACCAGAAGATCGTCGAGGAGACGCCCTCCCCCGCCGTCTCGCCCGGGCTGCGCGCGGCGCTGTGCGAGGCGGCGGTGGCGGCGGCCCGCGCGATCGGGTACGTCGGCGCGGGCACCGTCGAGTTCCTGCTCGGCCCGGACGGGGGCTTCCACTTCCTGGAGGTCAACACCCGCCTCCAGGTCGAGCACCCGGTCACCGAGTGCGTGTACGGCCTGGACCTGGTCGCCGCCCAGATCGCGATCGCCGAGGGAGCCCGGCTGGACCCCGCGCCGCCGGAGCCCAGGGGCCACGCGATCGAGGTACGGCTGTACGCCGAGGACCCGGCGGAGGACTGGCGGCCCCGGAGCGGAGTCCTCCACACGTTCGACGTCCCCGGGGTGGACGCCCGGTTCGCCGTTCCCCCGGCGTACGGCCTGCGCCTGGACTCGGGCGTGGAGAGCGGGACCGAGGTCGGGGTGCACTACGACCCGATGCTCGCCAAGCTGGTCGCCTGGGCGCCGACGCGGGAGGCCGCCGCCCGCCGTCTCGCCGCGGCCCTGCGCGGCGCCCGGATCCACGGCGTCGTCACCTGCCGCGATCTGCTCGCCCGGGTCCTGGCCGAGCCGTCGTTCCTGGCGGGCGACACCGACACGGCGTACCTGTCCCGCGTCCCGGGGCTGACCGCGCCGCTCGCGGACGAGGCCGGGGTCCGGCTGTCCGCGCTGGCGGCGGCGCTGGCCCTGGCTGCGGCGAACCGCGCGGCGGCCCCGGTGCTCGGCCGCCTCCCCTCGGGCTGGCGCAACGTGCCCTCCCAGCCCCAGCGGACCGCGTTCGCCGAGGGTGAGGTCGCGTACCGGCTGACCCGCGACGGCCTGCGCGCCGAGGGCTTCGAGGACGTCTCCCTGGTCTCGGCGGACCCCGGCCGGGTCGTCCTCGCGGCGTCCGGCGTCCGCCGCGCCTTCGACGTGGCGCGGTCGGGCGATCGGGTGTGGGTGGACTCGGTGCTCGGCCCGGTCGCGCTCCGTCTCCTGCCCCGCTTCGCCGACCCGGCCGCCACCCTGGCCGCGGGCTCCCTCCTGTCCCCCATGCCCGGCACCGTCGTCCGGGTCGAGGCCGTGCCCGGCGACCAGGTGACCGCGGGCCAGCCCCTCGTCGTCCTGGAGGCGATGAAGATGGAGCACGTGGTCCGCGCCCCCCGCGACGGCCTCCTCGAACGCCTCCACGCCGCCCCCGGCGACCGGCTCGACGCCGGCGCCCTCCTCGCGGTCGTCACACCCCGCGAGGACGAGCCCGCGGGCCCGGCGTAGCCCGGCGGGCCGGGTGAGCCCCGGCCGATCGGGCACGGCCCGCCGGTCAAGCACGGCCCGCCGGTCAGGCGCGCCCCGGCTGGTCTGCGGCGGCCCGGCTGGCCTGGCGCCGCCCGGAGGGTCAGGCGGGCGTCTCGGTCCGGTCGGCGGGGGCGCCGGGCGTGCGCCGGAGGAAGAACCAGTTGATCAGCCAGAGGACGACGCCGATGGCGAGCAGGACGCCCGCGCGGATGTAGACGTCGGCGGGGCGGCCGGTGAGCGGGCTGGCCAGGGTGAGGCTGAGGACCGCGCCGAGGACGGGCAGGACCGTGGGGGCGCGGAAGTGCCGGTGGCCGACCTCGTCGCGGCGCAGGACGAGGACCGAGATGTTGACGACGGTGAACACGCAGAGGAGGAGGAAGGCCGTGGTGTCGCCCAGCCCGGCGATCTCCCCGGTCGAGATGAGGCCGACCGCCAGGACCGTGGTGAAGATGATGCCGATGACGGGCGTGCGGCGGCGCGGGTCCACCCAGGCCAGCCCGCGCGGCACGACCCGCTCGTTGGCCAGGCCGTACACCAGGCGGGACGCCATCATCATGTTGATGAGGGCCGAGTTGGCGACCGCGAACATGGCGATGGCCGCGAAGAGCTGGGGCGGGAACGCCAGGCCGCCGGCCTTGACGACCTCCAGGAGGGGCCCTGAGGACTTCTCCAGCACCCGGTAGTCCACCAGCAGGGACGAGGTGATCGCGACCAGGATGTAGACCGCGCTGGTGATCGCGACGCCGAGGAAGATCGCGCGCGGGAAGTTGCGGGAGGGGTCCTTGGTCTCCTCGGCCATGTTCACCGAGTCCTCGAAGCCCACGAAGGCGAAGAACGCCAGCGCGGTGCTGCCGAGCATGGCCAGCAGCATGCCGCCGGCCTGGTCGTCGCGGATCTGGGTGAGCCTGGCGGGCTCGCCCTCCCCGGAGGCGACGGCGATGACCCCGATCACGATGATCACGAGGAGGCCGGTCAGCTCGATCAGCGTGAACAGGATGTTCGTCTTCACCGACTCCGACACGCCCCGGTAGTTCAGCAGGGAGACGGCGACGATGAACACGATGCCGACGACCACGGACGGCAGCGTCACGAACTCGGCGAGGTAGTCCCCGCCGATCGCGCGGGCGGCGGCGCTGGCCGAGGTCAGCCCCGAGCACATCACGGCGAACGCGACCATGAACGTCAGGAAGGGCACCCGGAACGCCCGCTGCGTGTAGAGCGCCGCCCCGGCCGCGCGGGGGTACTTGGTGACCAGCTCGACGTACGACACCGCGGTGAGCAGCGCGACGATGAACCCGATCAGGAACGGCAGCCAGAGCGCGCCGCCGACCTTGCCGGCGACCTTGCCGGTGAGGGCGTACACGCCGGTGCCGAGGATGTCTCCGACCACGAAGAGCACGAGAAGCCTGGGCCCTATGGCGCGCTTCAGCTCAGTCCGTTCCGGTGCCGCATTCGTTGCCACAGCGCCTCCTCGGATTCCAGACGCAACGCCTACCCCTGGGTAACCAGCGCACACCTCTTCACCGGCTTTGGCAACTCCTTGGGCGTATTTCGGCTGATCATCCGGCATCGGGGAATCGCCGGGGGGAATGCGTGCTCGCGGGGGTGTCCATGGCGGACTGGAAGTTCTGGCGGTTTCCGATGTTCCATCGGCGGGGCCGCCACGTCCTGGTCCTGTACGCCCTGGCCACGCTCGCGCTGATCGCCGCCCAGATCGGCGAGCCCTCGCACGACTGGCGCACCCGGATCTTCGTGTACGCGATGACCCTGGTCTTCCTCGTGCTGGGGTTCCGCGGCACGCTGTCGCTCGGCGCGGAGGCGCGCGACCTGCTGGCGGAGCGTCTCGGGGTGCGCTACGCCGGCTCGCTGCGCACGCTGATCATCGTCTTCGGCAACGTGATCATCGTGCTGACCGCGCTCGCCACGATCTCGGCCCCCATCCAGCAGCTCCTGCTCGGCGGCGCGGTGACCGGCGTGATCGTGGGCATCGCGGCCCAGCAGGCGCTGTCGAACGTCTTCGCCGGCCTGGTCCTCCTCTACACACGCCCGTTCTCGGCCGGCGACCGCATCCGCGTCCGCTCCGGCCCGCTCGCCGGTGAGATCGTCGGGCAGGTCCGCGACATGGGCCTCACCTACGTCTGGCTCGTCTGCGACGACGGCGAGCTGCGCATCCCCAACTCCCAGGTCCTCGCCTCCGCGGTCGGCCACCTCCCCAACTGATCACGGTACGGCTCCCGCCGCGCCCAGGCCCCGCCGTACTCCCGCGGCCCCGCTCCGGCGCGGGCCCCGAGGGGCGGGCGCGGGGGTCACGGCGGCGGGGCGGGGTGGATGGGGAAGTGGAGGCGGAAGGTGCAGCCGGCGGGGCCTGAGCGGGTCTCCAGGCGGTCGCAGATCTGGCGGGCGAGCCAGATGCCGTCGTCGGGCGCGGCGACGCGGCCCGGCGGCCGGTAGCCGAGGAAGCGGTCGTCGAGGCGCCCGCCGGGCTGGTGGACCTCGCAGGTCAAGGTGGACGAGTCATGCCAGACGCGGACGGCCGGGGCCTCTCCCCCGCGCGCCCACAGGTAGGAGCCCACCTCGGACACGGCCGTGGCGAACGTCATCGCGCGGTCCTCGGTCAGTCCCGCCGCGCGCGACGCGGCGAGGGTGAAGGACCGCAGCGCGCGCAGGTCGCCGTCCAGGCGTAACACCGGGACGCCGCGGGGCGCGGGCGGCAGCGGCCCCGTCTCCCAGGCCCCGGCCAGCTCCGCCGGGTCGACGTACTCCGGGCAGGGCCGCACCGTCGGCCCCGCGACGGCCGAGGGGTGGGTACGGCGGGCGGCGTCCAGCACGCCGGGCCCGGCGACGCGGGCGTCGTACGCGCACACGATGCACAGGCGGGTGTCGCCGAGCACCGCGTTGACCCCGGCCTCCACCCGCTGCCAGGCCGCCACCTCGGCGGCGGGCCGGCCGTCCCAGACCGGCTCGACCAGCACGCGGGCGTGCCCGGGGCCGCGTGAGTGGCGCTTCCAGTAGCGGTAGAAGGCGGTGACCGCGCGGTGCGGGCGGCCGTCGAGGCAGGCGTCCCCGGCGTGCACCACGTCGTCCGCCTGCTCGCCGAGCGCCCCGGTGAGCAGCTCGGCCGTGGCGGGGGTGGTCGCCAGCAGCACGGGCTCGCCGAGGAACAGCCCCTCCTCCGTGAACGGGACGGCCGTCCGCAGGAACTCCTCGTCGGAGGCGTAGACGCAGACGCGATGGACCAGCGTCTCCGCCGGAGCGGTCATCCCGGGTCCCCGGAGAGCCGCAGGCCCGGCGCGCCGCTCCATCCGGTGAGCTCGATGAGATGCCGGACGTGCCGGGGCACCCGGTGGAGCACGAGCGACCGGCCAGGACCCAGCCCCGCGGCGGTCTCGACCAGCACGCGCAGGCCGCCCAGGTCCATGAAGCCGAGCTCGCCCAGGTCCGCGTGGACGTCTCGGCCGTGCCCGGCGGCCGCCCTGGCGAGCCCGGCCTCCAGCGCCGCGCGGGTGGTCAGGTCCACGTCGCCGGACACGCGCAGCCCGGGCGGCCAGGCGAGCTGGGCCAGGCGGAGCACGCCGTGGGAGACCTCGCAGCCGTCGGACACCTCGCCGGTGTGCTGCCTGCGCAGGTCGTCGAGGGCGGCCGAGCTGAACAGCCGGCCGTCGTACTGGCACACCGCCCGCGCCCCCGAGCCCTCCACCAGCGGCCGCAGCCCGCGCTCGAACTCCAGCAGCGGGCCGGGCCCGAGCCCGTCGCGCCCGGCCCAGCCCATCTCGGCGGCGAAGCTCAGCGCGGGATACCCCTCGCGGGCCGCGTCGTGCGCCTGGTCGCGGATCAGCGCGACGGCCCGCCGGGGGTCGGGCAGGCAGGTGTCCCTGGCCACGCGCACGACGAGCTGCCCGCGGGCGACGGCCGGGTCGGGGTCGAGGCCGTGCCGCCGCAGCGAGTCCACGGCGGCGAGGGGTTCGGCCGCGTCGGCCAGGCACAGCACCTTGTCGCCGCGGTCGAGCCCGCTGGCCACGAGGGCGGCGCGCACCCGCTCACGGTCGTCGGCGGCACCGGACACGAGGCACAGGTGGTCCCCGGGGCGCATCTCCCGCACCGGGACCCCCTGTTCGAAAGCGGCCAGGCTCATCGCGTCGCCTCCTCTCTATGCCCCTTGTACCGCCCTCCCCGGGCCGTCGCAGCGGATTCGGCAGAACTGCCCGATCAAGATCAATCGGGCACGAAGATCGCGGCGGCCGGGAGCCCCCGGAGAAGCGCACGTCACGGCCGTACGGCTGCCGCGCACGCGCTCCACGACGCCGGGCACGGACGGTCGCTCCGCTCGGGTCTCCGAGGGTGATGACGCGGGCGCGGAGCGGAGGCGGCACGTGGGCCGGACAGGCGCGGAGCGGAGGCGGCACGTAGGCCGGACGGCCGTGGCGCGGAGGCGGGCGCGTCCCAGGGGGCGGAGCGGGTGTGCGGACGGCGTGCCCGCCGCGGCGACGAATCCGCCGGTCAGGACGCCAGCGGCGAGCGCTCGGGGACGTCGGCGGCCGGGAGCAGGGTCCGGGCCAGCGCGGACAGGTCCAGGTCGAGTTCGCGGGCGATGGCGGCGACCGTGAAGAACGAGGGGCTGGAGATGGCGCCGCGCTCGACCTTGCGCAGGGTGTCGAGGGAGATGCCGCAGCACCGGGCCACGTCGGCGGCGCTGCGCGCGCCGCGGGCGGCGCGCAGGACGCGGCCCAGGGCCCTCCCCCGGTCGCGCTGCTCGTCGGTGAGCGGGGTTCGCACCATGTTCGAGATTGTAAGGCTGGTATTGAAATCTCCTCATGCCGTCCCGCTCGGCGAGGCGGCCGCCGGTCACGCGGCGTTCACCTCGGCGTGCTTTGATGCCGCCGTGGATCACGCGCCCTCTCTCGCTCGCCGCCTGGGGCTCTCCGACGCCGTCGCCATCGGGCTGGGGTCGATGGTCGGGGCGGGGGTGTTCGCCGCCTTCTCCCCGGCCGCCGCCGCGGCCGGGACCTGGCTGCTGGCCGGGCTCGCGGTCGCCGCGTTCGTCGCCTACTGCAACGCGGTCGCCTCGGCGCAGCTCGCGGCGGTGTACCCCCAGTCGGGCGGCACCTACGTGTACGGCCGGGAGCGGCTGGGGCGGTGGTGGGGGTTCGCGGCCGGGTGGGCGTTCGTGACCGGGAAGACCGCCTCCTGCGCGGCGATGGCGCTGACGTTCGCCTCCTACGTCGCCCCGGGGTTCGAGCGGCCGATCGCGGCGCTGGCGGTAGTGGCGCTGACGGCGGTGAACTACCGGGGCATCTCCAAGACAGCCCGCCTGACCTGGGTGCTGCTGGGGCTGACCCTGCTGTCGCTCTGCCTGGTCGCCGGCGCCGGGCTCGGCGGGGGTCCGGTCGCCCCGCTCACGGCCGGGGACGCCGATCCGTACGGCGTGCTCCAGGCGGCCGGGCTGCTGTTCTTCGCGTTCGCCGGGTACGCCCGCGTCGCCACCCTCGGCGAGGAGGTGCGGGACCCGGCCCGGGTGATCCCCCGGGCGATCCCGCTGGCGCTGGGCCTGGCGGTCGCGGTCTACGCGGTGATCGGGGTGAGCGTGCTGCTCGCGCTGGGACCGGGCCGACTCGCGGTGTCCGGCGCGCCGCTGGTCGAGACGGTGGAGGCCGCGGGCTGGGGCTGGGCGGGCCCCGCGGTGCGGGCCGGCGCGGCGGTGGCCTGCCTGGGCGCGCTGCTGGGGCTGATCGCCGGGATCGGGCGGACGACGCTGGCCATGGCGCGGGAGGGCGACCTGCCCCGGACGCTCGCGGCGGTGCACCCGGTCCACCGGGTGCCGCACCACGCCGAGATCGCGCTCGCCGTCGTGGTGTGCGCGCTGCTGTTCGTGACGGACCTGCGCGGGGTCATCGGGTTCTCGTCGTTCGGGGTGCTGCTCTACTACGCGATCGCGAACGCCGCGGCGTTCACCCAGCCGCCGGGGCAGCGCCGCTGGCCGAGGGCGCTGAACGCGGCGGGTCTCGCCGGCTGCCTGCTGCTGGCGTTCACGCTGCCGGTGGGCTCGGTGGTCGCGGGGGCGGCGGTGATCGCGGCAGGCGCCGGCGGGCGCCTGGCCGCCGGCGCGTGGCGGTCCTCGCGGCGGTGACCGCGCCCGGGCGGCGGCCGCCCGCTCAGGCCGGCGTCGCCGCCCGCTCAGGCCGGCGTCGCGGCCGGCTCGGAGGGGCCCGCGGGCTCGGCCGTGAGGACGAGCGCGCCCCCGGCGACCCCGGCCCTCACGCGGTCGCCCTCGGTCAGCTCCCCGCGCAGGAGCATGCCGGCGAGGGGGTTGTCGAGCTCGCGCTGGATGAGGCGGCGCATCGGGCGCGCGCCGAACTCGGGCTGGTAGCCGCGTCCGGCCAGCCAGTCCACCGCCTCGTCCGCGACCTCCAGGGCGACCCCCTGGGCGTGGAGGCGGCGGCGGCTGCTCTCCAGCAGGAGCGTGGTGATCTGGCGCGTCTGGGCGCGGTCCAGGCGCTCGAAGATGATGATCTCGTCGACCCGGTTGAGGAACTCCGGCCGCATCGTGGCCTGGAGGGTGCGCATGAGGTCGTCGCGCAGGGCCTCGGCGTCGCCCTCGTGCGCGAGGATCCGCTCCGCGCCGATGTTGCTGGTCATGATGACCACCGTGCTGGAGAAGTCCACGGTGCGGCCCTGCCCGTCGGTCAGGCGGCCGTCGTCGAGGATCTGCAGCAGCAGGTTGTACACGTCCGGGTGCGCCTTCTCGATCTCGTCGAGCAGGACCAGGCTGTGCGGCCTGCGGCGCACGGCCTCGGTGAGCTGCCCGGCCTCCTCGTAGCCGACGTATCCGGGCGGGGCCCCGACCAGGCGGGCGACCGAGTGCTTCTCCCCGAACTCGGACATGTCCCCGCGGACCATGTGGTTCTGGTCGCCGAACAGCGCCTCGGCGAGCGCCCTGGCCAGCTCGGTCTTGCCCACGCCGGTCGGGCCGAGGAAGAGGAAGCCGCCGATCGGCCGGTTCGGGTCGGACAGGCCCGCCCGCGCCCGCCGTACGGCCTCCGCGACCGCGCCGACCGCCCGGTCCTGGCCGACGACGCGCTCGTGGAGGTGCTCCTCCAGGCGGATCAGGCGGTCGCGTTCCTCCTCGGTGAGCTGGGCGACCGGGATGCCGGTGGCGCGGGAGACCACCTCGGCGACGTCGGCGGCGGTGACGGCGGGCACGTCGTCGCGGTCGTGCCGGGCGTCCTCCAGCTCCGGGCGGAGCCGGGTGATCTCCTCGCTGATCTCCTTGGCGCGCTCGAAGTCCTCGGCCGTGACCGCCTGGTCCTTCTCGCGGTGCAGCCGGTCGAGGCGTTCCTCCAGGACCCGGGCGGCCTCCCCGGGCGTGCGGGCGCGCAGCCGCACCCGGGCGCTCGCCTGGTCCATGAGGTCGATGGCCTTGTCGGGGAGGAACCGGTCGCTGACGTACCGGTCGGACAGGGCCGCCGCCGCGTCCAGCGCCTCGTCGGTGATCCGCACCTGGTGGTGGGCCTCGTACCCGTCGCGCAGCCCGGACAGGATCTCCACCGTCTGGTCCACGGTCGGCTCGGGCACCAGCACCGGCTGGAACCGGCGTTCCAGCGCGGCGTCCTTCTCGACGTGCCGCCGGTACTCCGAGATCGTGGTCGCCCCCACCACGTGCAGCTCGCCCCGGGAGAGGGCGGGCTTGAGCATGTTGCCGGCGTCCATCGCGCCCTCGCCGCCGCCCGCGCCCACGATCGTGTGGATCTCGTCGATGAAGACGACCAGCTCGTTCTCGTGCGCGGTGATCTCGCCGATCACCGTCCGCATGCGCTCCTCGAACTCGCCGCGGTACTTCGTCCCCGCGACCATCCCGGCCACGTCCAGCGCGACCACCCGCTTGCCGCGCAGCGTCTCGGGCACGCTCCCGTTCACGATCCGCTGCGCGATGCCCTCCACGATCGCGGTCTTGCCCACGCCGGGCTCGCCGATCAGGACCGGGTTGTTCTTGGTGCGCCGCGACAGGATCTCGATCGCCTGCTCGATCTCGTCCTCCCGCCCCACCACCGGGTCGAGCAGCCCTTCCCGCGCCCGCTCGGTCAGGTCGCTCCCGTGCTCGTCCAGGGTGGGCGTGTCGCTGCGGGCCCGGGCGCGGGCGGGGCGCGGCTCGCGCCGGGTGGCCTCCTGGAGCTCGTTCGCCGTCACGCCGAACCGGGCCAGCACCCGCGCGGCCGGCGACTCGGGGTTCATCGCGAGGGCGACCAGCAGGTGCTCGGGGCCGATGAAGGAGTGCCCGAGCGCGCTGGAGAGCCGCTGCGCGTCCAGCAGCGCCCGCTTGGTCACCGGCGACACCGTGCTCGGCGGCTCCCCGGCCGGGCCCGCGGGGGCGCGCCGGAGCACCTCCTCGATCACCCGCCCGGGGTCGGCCCCGGCCGCGCTCAGCAGGCCCCGCGTCGGGTCGTCCTCGGCGGCGGCGCGCAGCAGGTCGAGCACGTCGAGGTCGGCGGCGCCCCGCTCGGCCGCGTGGCCCATCGCCCGCCGGAGCACCTCCCGCCCGGGCTCGCTCAGCAGCCTGCCGACGTCCACCCGCTGCACGCCGGGGCGCGCCGGAGGCCACGTCTCCGGCGTGCCGAACAGCCCGCCGGAGACCCGGTCCAGCCCGCGGAACGGGTCGGTGAAGAACGCGTCGAACATCGAGCCGACCATGAGATCCCCCGAAGTAGCCCCCAGATACCACGTATTGTCGTCAATCAGACACGTTCTGAAACTTCCCGCTACTTCCTCCCCTCGAGTACGGCCATCGCCGCGTTGTGGCCGGGGATGCCGCTCACCCCGCCGCCGCGCACCGCTCCCGCCCCGCACAGCAGCACCCGGGGGTGGCCGGTCTCGACGCCCCAGCTCCCCGCCTCGCCCGGCCCCGGCCCTGAGCCGCCGTACGGCGTCGCGCCCGGCCCGGCTCCGCCGTACGGCCCCGCGTCGCCGTACGGCTCGGCGAAGGGCCACGCGAGGTCGCGGTGGAAGATGTGGCCGCCGGGGAGGCCGGCCTCGCGTTCCAGGTCCACGGGGGTCTTGACCTCGACGCACGGCTCCCCGCCGGGGGCCCGGAGCAGGCACGGCCCGATCGGCTCGGCGAGGACCGCGTCGAGCGAGCGGAAGACGGCCTCCAGCGCGGCGCGGCGGGACCGGTCGGGGTCGTCGCGGAAGAGGCGGGCGGGCATGTGCAGGCCGAACAGCGTCATCGTGTGCGCGCCCGCCGCCGCCAGTCCCGGCCCGAGGATGGAGGGGTCGGTGAGCGAGTGACAGTACACCTCGGCGGGCGCGGGCTCGGGGACGCGCCCCGCGGCGGCCTCGCGGTACGCCGCGGCGAGCCGGTCCCGCCCCTCGTTCACGTGGAACGTCCCCGCGAACGCCGTCTCCGGCGCGACCCGGGGGTCCTTCAGCCGGGGCAGCCGCGCCAGCACCATGTTGACCTTGAGCTGCGCCCCCTCGGGCCGCGGCGGCTCCTCCTCCCCCAGGAGCCGGGCGAGCGTGTACGGCGCCACGCCCGCCAGCACGTGCCGCCCGGTGACCGTGTGCTCGCGGCCGTCCTCGGCGCGGAAGACCACCTCACCGTTGCCCGGGTCGATCGCGACCGCCTCGGCCCCGGTGCGGATCTCGGCCCCCGCCCCGGCGGCCGCCCGCGCGAGCGCGCCGGTCACCGCGCCCATCCCGCCGACGGGCACCTTCCACTCGCCGTTCCCGTCGCCGATCACGTGGTAGAGGAAGCAGCGGTTCGCCCGCAGGTCGCTCCACGGGTCGGCGAACGTCCCGATCAGCGCGTCGGTCAGCACCACGCCCGCCACCACGTCGTCCCGGAACCGCTCGTCCACGGTCAGCCCGATCGGCCGCTCCACCAGGTCCCGGAAGGCCCGGTCGTCGGCGACGACCCGGCGCATCTCCTCGCGCGTCCGCAGCGGTTCGAGCAGCGTGGGGGCCATCCGCTCCGCCGTCCGCGCGGTCATCCCGTAGAACTCCCGCCACGCGTCGCCGTCCCGCCCGAGCGAGGCCGCCGTGCCCTCCGGGTCCCCGCCGTCCACCAGCAGCCCGGCGCCGCCGTACGGCGTGTAGGAGGAGACCCTGCGCGTCCGCAGCTCCAGCCGCAGCCCCAGATCCCGGACGATCTTCCGGGGCAGCAGGCTCACCAGGTAGGAGTACCGGGACAGCCGCGCGTCCACCCCGGCGAACGCCCGGGCCGACACCGCCAGCCCGCCCGTGTGCCCCAGCCGCTCCAGCACCAGGGTCCGCCGCCCCGCCCGCGCCAGGTACGCGGCCGCCGTCAGGCCGTTGTGCCCGCCGCCGACCACCACCACGTCGTACGTCATGAGCCCTCCTCACCTCGGTCCCAGGACCGTACCGCCGCGATCGGGCGCGGAGCGGGCGGGAGGGCCCGCGGTGTGAACGACGCATTGGCGGGTAAACGCCGGGATTACCCGGAGTGAGGAGGGTCGCGATGCGACGGGACGGGGCTGAGACCCGGCGGGATGAGGAGCTTGAGGACGAACCGGACTTCGCAGGCGAGGACAGCCCATCACCGACCGATCCTCCGAACGCGAGGCCCGATGACGGAGAGCCCGACGAGGCGTGGGAAGACCCCACCGGCGTCTGACCGGCCGGTGGACGAACTCCCGGGCGGGCTGCGCCGCAGCGACCCGTCCGAGCCCGGGATCACCCGGGTACGGCGGGGCCGCGGCTTCCAGTACTTCGACCCCGCGGGCGAACCGCTCGGCGAGGGCGAGACGCTGCGGCGGGTGAAGGCCCTGGTCATCCCCCCGGCGTGGACGGACGTCTGGATCTGCCCCGACGCGGACGGCCACATCCAGGCCCTGGGCACCGACGCCGCGGGCCGCCGCCAGTACCGCTACCACGACGCGTGGCGCGAGGCCCAGGACCGCGCGAAGCACGAGCACGTCCTCGACATGGCCGAGCGGCTGCCCGCCGTGCGCGAACGGCTGGCCGAGCACCTGGCCGAGCGCGGCCTGACCAGGCAGCGGGTCCTCGCGGCCGCCGTACGCCTGCTCGACCTGGGCTTCTTCCGCGTGGGCGGCGAGGAGTACGCCGAGGAGAACGGCTCCTTCGGCCTGGCCACCCTCCGCCAGGAGCACGTGCGCTGCGTGCGCGGCCGGGTCCACTTCGAGTACCCGGCCAAGAGCGGCAAGACCCGGACCCACGACATCTCCGACCCGGAGGTCTGCAAGGTCGTGCGGGCCCTCCGGGCGCGCGGCGAGGGCGAGCTGCTGCGGTATCGCCAGGGCACGGCCTGGCACGACGTCCGCAGCCACGACATCAACGACTACCTGCGCGAACTGTTCGGCATCGAGGTGACGGCCAAGGACTTCCGCACCTGGCACGCCACGGTCCTGGCCGCCGTGGGCCTGGCCGTCTCCCGTCCGGTGACGACGGAGGCCGCCAGGAAGCGGGCCGTCGCCCGGGTGATGTCCGAGGTGGCCGCCTACCTGGGCAACACCCCGGCGGTGACCCGGGCCTCCTACGTGGACCCCCGCATCATCGCGCTCTACGAGCGGGGCCGGACCATCGCCCCGATCCTGACCGACCTCGGCGCCGACGTGGACCCGGGCCACCTCGCCACCCAGGGCCCGGCGGAGCAGGCCGTCCTCCGCCTCCTCCGCTCCGCCTGAGGGCCCCGCGCTCCGCCCGAGGGCCTGACTCCGCCCGAGAGCCTGACTCCGCCTGAGGGCCCACTTGGCGCGTGAGGGCCCACTTCGCGCGTGAGGACTTTCGCGCGTGAGGACACGGGCTGGCCGCGCGGGGGCATCGCGGGCGGTTCGCCGGCGCCGTGACAGATCGGCGCCCAGATCGTCCCGTCCGGGCACCTTCTGTCACAGCGTCCGCGAAGCGCCCCGGGCTAGCTCTTCCGGCCCTTGCCCTTGTCCCGCTCGCGGGACTTGGCGGTGGCCCTCGTGTTGGCCTTCTCGATGGCCTTGACCAGGTCGCCCTTGTTCATGCTGGAGCGGCCCTTGACGTCCAGCTCCTGGGCGATCTTCATCAGGTGCTCCTTGGACGCGTTGGCGTCCACGCCGCCCGCCGTACGGGAGGGGTTGGTCCGGGACGCCGGGGTGCCCTTGGCGGCCTGCGGGTCGGAGGGGCCCTTCTTGGGCTTCTTCTCCCAGTGGTCGCCCACCTTCTCGAACTTGTGCTTGAGCGAGGCGTAGGCGGTGCGGTGGGAGCGCTGACCCTCGCCGTACTCCTCGACCGCCGAGTCGTGGGTCTTGATCCAGGTGTCCTGTGCTTCCTTGCTGGAACGCCGCAGGGTGGACGGGAGTTCTTCGCGACCGGGCATCGGTCATCACCTCCTACCCTCCGTCGGCTGCCCGACATTTCAGGCTTAAAACAGGCATCCGGAACCTCCCTATTTGGTCACCTTCACCCGCTCTCAACGCGTACGCTACTTCCGCGAGACGCCGGAACACCGGTCGCAGCAGTCACGCGACCGCACACCGGACACACCTGGGATGACGGGGTCCCGACCGGTGACGGCGTCGACCAACCCTGGCCCGCCGGTGACGCCGGCCGGACTTTCGCATGCCCCAGAACGAGCACGACGCGGAGCATCGTATGGACGCCTCCCCCTTTCCGGCCGGGCCCACCGAGCCGGTTCCGGACACCTTCACCTTCGAACACCCCCGCGACCCCGAGTGGTACAAGCGGGCGGTGTTCTACGAGGTGCTCGTCCGCGGGTTCAGCGACTCGAACGGCGACGGCACCGGTGACATCCGGGGCCTGATCCGGCGCCTGGACTACCTCCAGTGGCTGGGTGTGGACTGCCTGTGGCTGCTGCCCTTCTACACCTCGCCGCTCAAGGACGGCGGGTACGACATCGCCGACTACATGACGGTGCTGCCGGAGTTCGGCACCCTGGAGGACGTCGTCGAGCTGATCGACGAGGCCCACAAGCGCGGCATCCGGATCATCGCCGACCTGGTCATGAACCACACGAGCGACCAGCACCCGTGGTTCCAGGCCTCCCGGCACGACCCCGAGGGCCCGTACGGCGACTTCTACGTCTGGTCGGACACCGACGAGCCGTACCGGGACGTGCGGATCATCTTCACCGGCGCCGAGGAGTCCAACTGGACCTGGGACCCGGTGCGCAAGCAGTACTACTGGCACCGGTTCTTCTCCCACCAGCCGGACCTGAACTACGACAACCCCAAGGTCCAGGAGGCGATGCTGGAGGTCCTGCGCTTCTGGCTGGACCTGGGGCTGGACGGGTTCCGGCTGGACGCGGTGCCGTACCTCTTCGAGCGCGAGGGCACCCAGTGCGCGGGCCTGCCCGAGACCCACGCCTACCTCAAGCGGGTGCGCGCCGAGGTGGACCGCCTCTACCCGGACCGCGTGCTGCTGGCCGAGGCCAACGGGTGGCCGGAGGAGGTCGCGGAGTACTACGGCGACCCCACCACCTCCGGCGACGAGTGCCACATGGCCTTCCACTTCCCGCTCATGCCGCGCATCTTCATGGCCGTACGGCAGGAGCGGCGCGACCCGATCTCCGAGATCATCGCCAAGACCCCGAAGATCCCGGGCGGCTGCCAGTGGGGCATCTTCCTGCGCAACCACGACGAGCTCACGCTGGAGATGGTCAGCGAGGAGGAGCGCGCGTTCATGTGGGCGGAGTACGCCGCCGACCCGCGCATGCGCGCCTACACCGGCATCCGCCGCCGCCTCGCGCCGCTGCTGAACAACGACCGGAACCAGATCGAGCTGTTCACCGCCCTGCTGCTGTCCCTGCCCGGCTCGCCCGTCCTGTACTACGGCGACGAGATCGGCATGGGCGACAACATCTGGCTGGGCGACCGCGACTCGGTCCGCACCCCGATGCAGTGGACCCCCGACCGCAACGGCGGCTTCTCCACCGCCGACCCCGGCCGGATCTACCTGCCGCCGGTGATGGACCCGGTGTACGGCTTCCAGGCCGTCAACGTCGAGGCCCAGACCAGCGACCCGGGCTCGCTGCTGCACTGGACCCGCATGATGCTCGACATCCGCCGCCGCCACGAGGTGTTCGGCGTCGGGGACTTCATCGAGCTGTGGGCCAGCAACCCCAGCGTCCTGGCGTACGTCCGGGAGATGGACGGCGACCGCGTCCTGTGCGTCAACAACCTCTCCAGGCACCCGCAGGCGGTCGAGCTGGACCTGCGCCGCTTCGCCGGCGTCACGCCGATCGAGTGCCAGGGCGGGGCCCGCTTCCCCGAGATCGGCGAGGCCCCCTACCTCCTCACCCTCCCCGGTCACGCCTTCTACTGGCTCGACCTGGGAGCCTGACCCCAGCGGGAATCCCGCCCCGCGGCCGGCGCCGCCCCGGCCTCGCTCGATCCGAGGCCCCGGCGCCGGCCGCGCCGTGCTGCCCGCGCGCCGCCCGGGGGAGGTCAGGTCCCGGCCCGCGCCGCCTCCTGCCCGTCGAGGGGCAGCCGGATGCGGAACGTGGCCCCCTCCCCCGGGCGGTTGTCCAGCTCGGCGACCCCGTGGTGCGCCGTCGCCAGGGCCGACACGATGGACAGCCCGAGCCCGATCCCCGAGGCGGAGCGGGCGTTCCCGGCGCGGTAGAAGCGTTCGAAGACCTGGGCCGCCTGGTCGGCCGGGACGCCGGGCCCCTCGTCGGCGACCTCGACCACGGCCTCGTCCCCGCGGGTCCCCACGCGCACCTCCACCGGCGTGCCGGACGGGGTGTGGACGAGGGCGTTGTTGACGAGGTTGTCCAGGACCTGGCGCAGGCGCGGCTCGTCGCCGGACACGACCACGGGACGCGTGGTGTCGGACGCCGCGTCCAGCCGTACGAGGTCGATGGTGCGCTCGGGGGCGCGGGTGCGGGCGTCCACCACGGTGTCGGCGGCGAGGGAGAACAGGTCCACGGGCCGGCGTTCGAGGGGCCGCTGCATGTCGAGGCGGGCCAGCAGGAGCAGGTCGTCCACCAGCAGGCCCATCCGGGCCGCCTCCTCCTCGATGCGGGCCAGCAGCTTGGGCAGCTCGGGCGCGTCCTGGGGGGCGCGGCGGGACAGCTCGGCGTAGCCCCGGATCGAGGTGAGCGGGGTGCGGAGCTCGTGGCTGGCGTCGGCGACGAAGCGGCGCATGCGTTCCTCGGACGCGCGGGCGGCGGCCTCGGACGCCTCGCGGTCGTGGATCGCGGCCTCCAGCCGGGCGAGCATGGCGTTGAGGGACCGGCCGAGCCGCCCGACCTCGGTGCTCGCGGGGTGGTCGGGAACGCGGCGGGACAGGTCGCCCGCGGCGATCGCCTCGGCCGTGGCCTCCATCTCCGCCAACGGCCGCAGCGACGCCCGGACCAGCAGGTATCCGGCCGCGCCCAGGCCCAGCAGCACCCCGCCGCCGGCCAGCAGGTCGATGAACAGCAGTTGCGCGGCGGTGTCCTCGACCTCGGCCTGGCTCGTGGCGATCACCAGGGAGCGGCCGTCGCGCAGGTCCATCGCCATCACGCGCCACGGCGAGGTGTTCCGTCCCGGCACGGTGAACGGCCGCCCGCCGCGCTCCAGCACGGTGTGCCGGGCCATCGCGGGCAGGGTCAGCCCGGGAGGGTCGGGCACGTCGTCGGGCACGCGGTTCACGACCCGGCCGCGGTCGTCCACGATGTGGATGACGTAGGCGCCCAGGTTCCGGGGCTGCACCTGCTTGGTGAGGTTGTGCACGACCTTGTGCGCGGCCTGCTCCAGTTGCAGGTCCAGCCGCTCCATCAGGTAGTTGTGCAGGAGCTGCGTCCCGACCAGGCCGGTGACGGTGAGCGCGGCGGTGACGAGCACCAGGGTGCCCGCGATGAGGCGGCCCCACAGCGGAACCCGCGCCAGGGCCAGCCCCATCCGCCTCATGGCCGCGGGACTCGCAGCACGTATCCCACCCCGCGCAGGGTGTGGATCAGCTTGGGATCGGTGAAGTCGATCTTGCGGCGCAGGTTGGAGATGTACGTCTCGACGATGGCGGCGTCGCCGTTGAAGTCGTAGTGCCACACGTTGTCGAGGATCTGCGCCTTGGACACGACGCGCCCGGCGTTGGCCATCAGGTAGTGCAGCAGCTTGAACGCGGTCGGCGAGAGCTGGACCGAGCGGCCCGCCCGCCGGACCTCGTAGCTGTCCTCGTCCAGCTCCAGGTCCGCGACCTGCAGCCGGGCGGTCCCGGCGGCCTCCCCGCGGGTGCGGCGGAGCACGGCGCGGATGCGCGCGACGACCTCCTCCAGGCTGAACGGCTTGGTGACGTAGTCGTCGCCGCCCAGGGTCAGCCCGGTGATCTTGTCCTCGGTGGAGTCGCGGGCGGTCAGGAAGAGCACGGGCGGCGAGTGGGTGCCGGCGCGCAGCCGCCGGATCACGCTGAAACCGTCGATGTCGGGGAGGGAGACGTCGAGGACGACCAGGTCGGGGCGCTCCCGCCCGACGATGTCGATGGCGTCCTGGCCGTCGGCCGCGGTCAGCACGTCGAACCCCGAATATCGCAGGCTCACGGCGAGCAGTTCACGGATGTTCGGCTCGTCGTCGACGACGAGCAGACGCGCCTCGGGCCGGGTGCTCGCCTCTCCCATGGGTTCCATGATGCCAAAGCTTTGACCATGCGCCTGACGACCGGCTGGGGCGTTCCTCCACAAAACCTGAACGTTTACTCCGGACGCGTGCAGTAGTCCCCGAATCCGGACTCCAGCATCGCGAACGCCTTCTCCGCGGCCTCGCGGGCGCCCGGATGGATCTCGTCGAGGGTCTCCCCCGCCCGCCTCCGCCGCAGGAAGTAGGAGTTCACCACGCGCAGGGCGGCGGAGATCTGGGCGGCGGCGAGCGCGGGCACCGGATCGTCGGGCCCGGCGTCCGTTTCCTCGGCGAGCGCCTCCGCCAGGGCGTCCTCGCGGCGGCGCTCGACGTCGCGGATCCTGTTCGTGAGCGCGGGGCTCTCCTCCACCAGGCGCGCGAACGTCTCGGCCCCCTCCGCGAAGCCGTGCCGCCAGTCCCGGCGCTCCAGCGAGTCGAGCAGGTCGCGGCGGAGGGCGGCGAGCGCGGACTCCCCCGGGAGGCGGGACCGCACGACGCTCGCCAGGTGGTCCACCACGACGGGCTCGCGGTCGGCGAACAGGTCCTCCTTCGTCCTGAAGTAGTTGAAGACCGTGTTCACGGACACGTCGGCCGCGCGCGCGATCTCCGCGACCGTGACGTTGTCGAAGCCCCTGACCGCGAACAGGCCCATGGCCACGTCCGCGATGCGCTGCCGGGTCTCGCGCTTCTTGCGTTCCCGCAGCCCCTCACCCTGTGCCATGCCTTCGATCCTACCAAAATTGGTGTGACTTAAATTTTGGTGTTACTCTAATTTTCATGAGCGAGAAGATGATCGTCACTCGCGGGCTGTCCCGGTCGTTCGGGCGCGTGGAGGCGGTGCGGGGCCTGGACGTCGAGATCGGGGCCGGCGAGATCGTCGGCTTCCTGGGGCCGAACGGCGCGGGCAAGACCACCACGCTGCGCATGCTCGCCACGCTGCTCCGCCCCACCGACGGCACCGCGACCGTCGCCGGGCACGACCTGCTCGCCGACCCGCGCGGGGTGCGGCGCGCCATCGGCTACGTGCGGCAGGGCGGCTCGGCGGACCCCACCCGCCCGGTCCGGGAGGAGCTGGAGCTCCAGGCGTCGCTGTACGGCTTGCGCCCGCCCCGCGAGCACGTGGCGCGCGTGTGCGAGGCGTTCGGCCTGACCGGCCTCGCGGACCGGCCCCCGGCCGCGTTGTCCGGCGGGCAGCGCCGCCGCCTCGACCTCGCGCTGGGCCTGATCCACCGGCCCCGCGTGCTCTTCCTCGACGAGCCCACCACCGGCCTGGACCCGCGCACCCGCGCCGCCCTCTGGGACCACGTCCGCCGCCTGCGCGAGGAGGGCACCACGGTCCTGGTCAGCACCCACTACCTGGAGGAGGCCGAGGCCCTCTACGACCGGGTGCTCATCATCGACGGCGGCGCGATCGTCGCCGACGGTCCCCCGTCGGCCCTGAAGAGCCGGGCGGGCGGCACCCTCGGCGACGCCTACCTGGCCCTCACCGCCGACGCCTGAGCCTCGGCCACCGGAAAGGAGAAGACGCATGTTCATCAGGGATTCCGCCGCGGTGTTCCATCACGCCGTGCGCGCCACGTTCAGGACGAAGGCGGGGGTGCTCATCGGGGCCGTGCAGCCGCTGCTGTACCTGGCGTTGCTCGGGCCGCTGCTGGCGCGCGCCGTCCCCGGGGGCGGCGGATGGGAGGTGGTCGTGCCGGGGATCCTGCTCCAGCTCGTGCTGATGAGCGCGGGCCTGGCCGGGTTCGGGGTCGTCTTCGACAGGCAGACCGGGGTGCTGGAGCGGCTGCGGGTGACCCCGGCGAGCCGGGCGGCGCTGCTGACCGGGCGGGTGCTGCGGGACGCGCTGGTGCTGGTCGCGCAGTCGGCGCTGATCCTGGCGCTGGGGTTCGCGCTGGGGCTCCGCGCTCCGGTCGCGGGGGTGCTGGCCGGTCTCGCGTTCGTGCTGGTGCCGGCGCTCGGGCTGGCGGCCCTGTCGTACGCGGTGGCGCTGCGGCTGCCGCCGGAGGTGTTCCCGCCGGTGATGACGACGGCGATCGTGCCGCTGATGCTGCTCTCCGGGGTGTTCCTGCCGATGTCCATGGCGCCCGGGTGGCTGGACGCCGTCTCCCGGGCGATGCCCCTGCGGTACGTCGTGGACGCGATGCGGGACCTGTTCGCCGGCCACTACGCCACCGGCTCGGTCGGGATCGGGCTGGCCGTGTCCGTGGTGTTCCTGGCCGTCGCGCTGGCGGCGGGCACCCGGGCCTTCCAGCGGGAGAGCGCGTAGCCTGGGTGGCCATGCGTGATCTGTATCCGGAGATCGAGCCCTACGACCAGGGCCTGCTGGACGTCGGCGACGGCCAGCGCATCCACTGGGAGCTGTGCGGGAACCCCGCGGGCAGGCCCGTGGTCTTCCTGCACGGCGGCCCGGGCGGCGGCATCACCCCGCTGCACCGGCGGTACTTCGACCCCTCGGCGTACCGCGTCCTGCTGTTCGACCAGCGCGGCTGCGGGCGCAGCACTCCGCACGCCAGTGCCGGCGACCTGACGGCCAACACCACCTGGCACCTGGTCGCCGACATGGAGCGGCTGCGCGAGATGATCGGCGTCGAGCGCTGGATGGTGTTCGGCGGGTCGTGGGGCAGCACCCTCGCCCTGGCGTACGCGGAGACGCATCCCGAGCGCGTCTCGGGGCTGATCCTGCGGGGGATCTTCACGATGCGGCGGTCCGAGATCGACTGGTTCTACGAGGGCGGCGCGTCGGCCGCGTTCCCCGACTACTGGGAGCTCTTCCTCGCGCCGATCCCGGAGGAGGAGCGCGGCGGGCTCGTCGAGGCGTACCACCGGCGGCTCAACGACCCCGACCCGGAGGTGCGGGCCGAGGCGGCGATCGCGTGGAGTCAGTGGGAGGCGCGGACCATCACGCTGCTCCCGGACGCGAAGATGATCGCGGAGTACGGCGAGCGCGACTACGCCCTGGCCTTCGCCCGGATCGAGGCCCACTACATGGTCAACGGCGCGTTCCTGGAGCCCGGTCAGCTCCTGCGCGACGCGCACCGGCTGCGGGGCATCCCCGGCGAGATCGTGCAGGGCCGGTACGACCTGGTGACCCCGGCGACCACGGCGTGGGAGCTGCACAAGGCCTGGCCGGAGGCGCGCTTCACGATCGCGGAGGGCGCCGGGCACGCCGGGAACGAACCGGCCATCATCCACCATCTCGTCGAGGCTACGGACAGGTTTAGATCGATTACCTGACGTGCAAAGATCCTGATGTGTTCATCATCATCAGGATTGTCGTGGTGGCCCTGGGGCTGTGGGCCGCCGAATACTTCGTCGAGGGCGTCAAGGTCACCACGAACGACACGGGCAAGAAGGTCCTCACCCTGCTCGCGGTCGCGGTGATCTTCGGCGTCGTGAACGCGGTGATCAAGCCGATCGTCAAGACCGTCGGCTGCGCGGCCTACGTGCTGACCCTGGGGCTGATCGCCCTGGTGGTCAACGCGCTGCTGTTCCTGCTGACCGGGTGGATCGCCGACAAGATGGACCTGCCGTTCCAGGTGGACGGGTTCTGGGCGGCGTTCTGGGGCGCGATCATCGTGGCGGTCGTGAGCTGGCTGGCCAGCCTGGTCCTGGGCGGCCGCGACGACTGACCGTCAGCGGACCGGCTCGCCCGCCGGGCCCCGGCGGGCCAGCTCGGCCACGGCCGAGAGCACCCGCGGCCACGCCTCCGACAGGGGGTCGATGAGCCCGTAGTGCTCCACCCCGCGCAGCTCGCGCAGCGTCACGTCGCGGCCGGCGCGGGCGAAGTCGCGGCTGAGCGTGACGGGGACCTGGACGTCCAGGTCCCCGTGCAGGATCACCACCGGCAGGTCGTACGGCCGCAGCCGGGCGGGGTCGGCGGCGGCGTACCTCGGGGGGTGCACGTGCGGGGAGCCACCGAGGAAGGCGTCCACGGCGTCCCCGTCCAGGCGGAGGCGGCTCGCCCGGCCCAGGTCGCACACGGGCGCGAGGGCGAGGACCCCGGTGACCGGCGGCGGCTCCTCCCGCCGCCAGCGCGGCGCCGGGAGCCGGTGCCGCGCCGCCGACCACAGCGCGAGCTGCCCGCCCGCCGAGTGCCCGGCCAGCACCACCGGCGGCCCGGCCGGGGAACCGTCCCCGGGCCAGACGGCGGCCAGGAGCCCGGGGAGGGCGTCCAGCGCGGCGGCGACGTCGTCGAGCGTCTCCGGCCATCCCGACCGCCGGTACTCCGGAGTGCAGGCCACGTACCCCTCGGCCGCGAGCGCGCTGGTCATCGGCGCGGTGTGGGCCCGGTCGTACTCCGGCCGCCAGAACCCGCCGTGCAGCATCACGACGACGGCCCGGGGGGACGCCGGCGGCAGCCGTACGTCGATGACCTGGTCGGGGTGGGCGCCGTAGGCCACGGTGAGGTCGGGCGGGGGCGCGGGCCTGGTGAGGACTTCGCGGGGGTCGCGCATGGGGCGAGCCTATGATCCGGCGGCGCGCGCCGGGAAAGCGAAAGCGCCCCGGATGTCCGGGGCGCCCTGTGTGAGTCCAGAGCGGACGACGGGATTCGAACCCGCGACCCTCACCTTGGCAAGGTGATGCTCTACCAGCTGAGCCACGTCCGCGTGCTGCCCGATCTCTCTGACCGGCACGAGAGAGAAGCTTACCCCATTTTCGAGGGCACGCCACCTCGATCGCCGCCCCCGCACGGCATCCAGCCCGCCACCGCCCGTCGCGCACGGCGGGGCGGGGCCGTGCGGGCGGGGCGGTCAGGAGGTGAGGAGCTGCTCGCGCTCGCGGGTGAGGGTGGCGGCGGCGCGGGTCAGCTCGTCGTGGCGGGCGCGCAGGCTCTCGACCGTGTGCTCCAGCCAGACCCAGATCTCCTCGACCTGCCGGGCGGTGCGGCCGATGCGCTGGTGCCGCAGCGCGTCGGTGATGACGTTGTCGAAGAACACGTCGGCGAACCAGCGGGTGTCCACCGGCGGCATGAGCACCTGCGCCGCCACGCCCACGTCCGCCAGCTCCCGGGTGAACACGTCGAGCGCGCGCTGCGCCTCCCAGGCCGCGCGGTCGGCGTGGGCCAGGTGCCCGTGCTCGGCCATGTCGGCGAAGCCCAGCCCCACCATGTCGCCGACCGACCAGCCGCGCGCCCGGCCCAGCGCCCGCAGCACGGTCGCCACGGCCGTCTTGGCCTGCTGCCCGGCCGCCAGCGCCTCGCCGTACTCCCGCAGGTCGCCCCGGGTGTCGGCGAGGCGTTCGGCCACCTCGGCCAGGTGGGCCGCGCGGGGGTCGCCGCTCGCGCGCACCGCCTCCTCCTTGCGGGCCAGCGCGCCGTCGTACTCCTGGCGGGCGTGTTCGAGCGTGACCAGCTCGGCGTTGATGCGGCGCAGGTCCTCGGTGAGCTGGAGCGCGCGCCCGCGCTCGCCCTCCACCTTGATGCGCGCCGCGTCGGCCTCGGCGCGTTCCCTGATCAGGCGCTCCTCCTTGCCGCCGGTCAGCGCGGAGAGCATGCCGACCAGCGAGCGGCCCTCCAGGCGGTCCACGTCGCGCTGCTCGGAGGCGAGCTGCGCCTCCAGTTCCACCAGGCGCTGGGTCACCGTGGCGAGCTGGTCGGAGACCACCTCCCTGCGGCGGCTCAGATCCCCGTGACGGCGCACCCGCTCGCGGGCCCGCCGTACGGCCTCGTCGATGTCTTCGTACATCCCGGCCTCCTCACCCCGCTTCAACGCCGGACGGCACCGTCCTGTGCCCGCCGCGCCCCTGGGTCTTCCCCCGGGGGCCGCCCGATCCCCCGCTATCCCCCGCTTCCCTGCGCCGCGGCGGAGGAATCCGCCGAAGTCGTGAATTCTTCACTGCCGCGCCCGGACCGCCCGCCCGAAGATCGGGGACATGACAGCGGTGATCCAGGTGAGCGGCCTCGTGAAGAGGTACGGCGACCACGTGGCGGTGCGGGGCGTCTCGTTCGAGGTGGCGCAGGGCGAGATCTTCGCGCTGCTCGGGCGGAACGGGGCGGGCAAGACCACGACGATGGAGGTCCTGGCGGGCTTCCAGCGCCCGGACGCGGGCACGGTGCGGGTGCTGGGGCTGGACCCCGTGGCCGACCGGGAGCGCGTGCGGCGCGGCGTGGGCGTCATGCTCCAGGAGGCGGGGTTCTTCCCCGACCTCACGGTCGCGGCGACGGTGGACTCCTGGCGCGACTTCGTGCCGGCCGCGCGGCCGCGTGACGAGGCGCTGGAGCTGGCCGGGCTGACCGGCAAGGCCCGGACGAGGGTGCGCCAGCTCTCCGGCGGGGAGAAACGCCGCCTGGACCTGGCGCTGGCCCTGCTCGGGCGGCCGGACCTGCTCTTCCTCGACGAGCCCACGACCGGGATGGACCCCGAGGCCCGCCGGAACACCTGGGAGGTGGTCAGGGGGCTGGCCCGGCGGGGCACGAGCGTGCTGCTGACCACGCACTACCTGGACGAGGCGCAGCGCCTCGCCGACAGCATGGCGATCATGGACCGCGGCGGGATCGTGGCGCGCGGCGGCATGGCCGAGACGCTCGCGTCCCGGACCGGGCGCGTGGCGTTCGAGCTGCCCGCCGGGGTGGAGCCCGCCGAGCTGCCGATCCCGGTGACCGCGCTGGACGGGCGGACGGCTATCTGCCGGGTGGCCGACCTCGACACCGCCGCGCGGGACCTCATGGCCTGGGCCGCCGCCCGGGGCGTACGGCCGCGCGGGCTGGAGGTGCGGCAGGCGACCCTCGAAGACCTGTTCCTGGACCTGGCCGCCGGTGACGCGGGCCCCGCCGCCGACGAGGCGGACGGCGTTGACAAGACCGACGACAAGGAGGTGGCGTGATCATGGCCGTTCGCGATGTCGCGGTGCTCGCCCGGTTCGGCGCGCGCCTGCACTGGCAGGACAAGATCGCCCTGACGACCGCGATCGCGCTGCCGCTGGCGCTCGGCCTGGGCCTGCCCGCCCTGTTCGCCCGGCTCGGCATGCCGGCGTCCGCGCTGCTGCCGGCGCATCTGGGCCTGCTGGCGACGCTGCTGCTGCTCATGTCGATGAACCAGATCGCCGTGGTGCTCACCGTGCGGCGCGACCAGCTCGTGCTCAAGCGCCTTCGCGCGACCGGGATGCGGGACCGGGACGTGCTCGCCGGGGAGATCGTCAACATCGCCGCGCAGGCGTCGCTGGTCTCGATCGCGCTGGTGCTCCTGGCCCGGCCGCTGGCGGGCCTGACGCCGCCGCGCGACCCGCTGCTGCTCCTGGTGTTCCTGGTGGCCGGCGCGCTGACGCTGGCCCTGCTGGGCGCGGCGTGGACCGCCGCGATCCCGCGCTCGGAGCTGGCGGCGGCGATGACCATGCCGTTCTTCATGCTGGCGGGCTTCTCCTCCGGCGGGTTCGGGCCGATCGCGGAGCTCGCGCCCGCCTGGGTCCGGACGGCGTTCGAGCTGCTGCCGACGTCGGCGGTGGCGGAGGCGGCGCGGATCGCGTACGACCCGGCGGGGTCGCCGGCCACGGACCTCGCGGCGGCGGCCGGGCCGGCGCTGACGCTGGCGGTGTGGGCGGCGATCGGGCTGGCCGCCACGGCGCGGTGGTTCCGCTGGGAGCCCCGCCGCTCGTGACGGGCCGGAGAACGCGGGAATCGCCGCGGCGGAAATTTCCGAAATCGCTAAAAACCGGTCGAGACGGGATAATCCCCCGGTGAACGCACAGCGCCTGGCCGTCGCGGTCGTCTACACGATCTCGATCGGCTTCCCCCTCAACCTGGTGCTGATCGTGCTCACCCACGGATCGCCCCGGCAGCTCGTGGTGACGCTCCTGGGCCTGGCCGTGTTCTTCGCGGCCCACCACCGGCAGGTCAACGCCGCCCTGCGCGACGAGCGGCCCCGCGGGTTCCCGTACGCGCTGGCCGCGCAGGCGCTGGCGGCGTACGTGCCCGCGCTGTTCCTCGGCGGTCTCTACTCGTACTCCTGGCTGACCTCGATGCCGACGATCCTGGCCGGGGCCGTGCTGCTCCGGCTCCCGCTGGTCTGGGGCGCGGTGGCCGCCTGCGCGATCGGGGCCGGCAACTTCCTCGCGGGCCTGCGGGTGCTCGGGCAGGGCACCCTGGCGATGGGCCTGTACAACCTGCTGACGGTCGTCGTGACCGGGTTCGTGATCTACGCGGTGGTGCGGCTGGTCGTGGTGTCACGGGAGCTGGCCCGGGCCCGGGAGGAACTCGCGGAGGCGGCGGTGCTCAAGGAGCGGCTGCGGATCTCGCGCGACCTGCACGACGGGCTGGGCCGCAGCCTGACGGCGATCGCGCTCAAGGGCGACCTGGCCGGGCGCATGCTGGACCGCGACCCGTCGGCGGCGGCCGGCGAGCTGACCGAGCTGGTCCGGGTGGCCCGCGAGGCCGCCCAGGACGTACGGCAGGTCGCCCGCGGCTACCGGGAGGCGCGGCTGGGCGAGGAGGCGGCGCGGGCGGTGTCGCTGCTGGAGACCGCCGGGGTGTCCTGCCGGGCCGACCTGGAAGGCCCCGACCTGCCCCGGCCGGCCGAGGAGGCGCTGGCCTGGGCCCTCCGCGAGGCGGTGACCAACGTGATCCGGCACTCCCGTGCGACCACCTGCGCCATCTCGGTGCGGGAGACCGGCGGGGCCGTGCGGCTCACGGTCGTCAACGACGGCGCGCCGGAGCGCGGCCCGGACGGCGGCGGGCTGACCGGGTTGCGCGAGCGGATCGAGGCGCTGGGCGGCCGGGCCGGGGCCGAGAGGTCCGCGGACGGGGAGTTCCGCCTGAGCGTGGAGGTGCCGCTGTGACGCCGCGCCGCTGGACGATCGGGGGGACCTCATGATCCGGGTACTGCTGGCCGAGGACATGCTCATGATCCGGTCGGCGCTGACCGCGCTGCTGCGGCTGGAGCCGGACATCGAGGTGGCCGCCGAGGTGACGCGGGGCGACGAGATCGTGCCCGCCGCGCTGCGCGTGCGCCCCGACGTGGCGATCGTGGACATCGACCTGCCCGTGGTGGACGGCATCACCGCCGCCGCCGACCTGCTCGGGCGCCTGCCCGAGTGCCGGATCCTCGTGCTCACCGCGCTCGGCCGCCCCGGCCAGGTCCGCCGCGCGCTGGCCGCGGGGATCGAGGCGTTCCTGGTGAAGGACGCGCCCGGCGAGCGGCTCGCGGACGCCGTACGGCGCACCGCCCAGGGCCTTCGGGTGCTGGATCCGGAGCTGGTGAGCGCCGCCATGGCGTACGGCGAGAGCCCGCTGACCCCGCGCGAGACGCTGGTGCTGCGGGAGGCGGCGCGGGGGCTGGCGGCCGAGGAGATCGCGGCGGCCCAGCACCTGTCGGCGGGGACCGTGCGGAACTACCTGACCTCGGCGATCGCCAAGACCGGCGCCCGCAACAAGATCGACGCGATCCGGGTGGCGGAGGACGCGGGCTGGCTCTGAGCCGCCCGCGCCCGCGGGTCCCCGTGTGATGGGCGGAACCCGGCGGAGCCAGGGCGTAATGGACAGGGTGACCGTGTCCTGCCTCAGGATCAGGACACGGCCACCCCGCGCTTTCTACCCTAGTCCTCCTTGCCCGGTTGAGGCGATCTTGTCCTCAGGAAAACCTCAGCGGCCGATCAGGTATCTCATCGCCCGGCCGAGGAGCGCGGCCCGCTGGGCCTCGGTGGCCACCTGCTCGACGCCGAAGCCGAGGATCACGGTGTCCCTCGTGGCGACAGCGGCCGTCTTGTCGGCCTGCTGCCGCGTGAAGTCGCCGCCCGCGCCGCTGCCGGCCGGCGGGCCGGGCAGCGCCCAGGCGCCCATCCCGGTCTCGAAGCCCTCGGCCTGCGTCGCCGTGCCGCCGACGACCAGCTTCGTGTCGTCCACGAAGACGCCGATGCCGCCGCTGCCGGGGTCGGTGACGTACGAGATCGAGATCTCCACGCGCTTGCCCGCGTAGGCCGACAGGTCGACCGAGACCGGCTTCCAGCCGCCGGAGCTGCCGGTGATCCGGTTCCACGTGCCGGTCGTGCCGCGCGGCTGACACGGGTTGCCGCCGGTCAGGTAGTGCGTGAGCCACGGGTGCATGTCCAGGTAGAACCCGGCCTCGCACTCCGCGGGGACCGTCGTGTCCGACAGCCCGGTCTCGTCCGGCAGCGTCGTCCAGTCCTCGGCGCCGGCGGTGTGCGCCTCGATGATGACGTTGTCGTAGCCGCTCTCCATGTCGTAGGACATCTGGAACTGGAGCTTGGGCGCCTGCGCCGCCGTGACCGAGGTCAGGTCGAACGTGCGCGTGAGCCGCATGTACGACGCGTCCTGGTGCGGCCCGGCGATGTACCAGTCGCCCTCGACGGGGTCGAACGGCCCCCTGGCGCCCTCGTAGTCGCCCGCCTTCCAGCTCCGGAACTGCGGGAACCGGTCGGGCGGGAGCGCGTCGGAGGTGACCTGGAAGTTGCCGGCCTCGTTCAGCGGGTTCGCCGCCGGCGGCCCGAACGTCGCCGACAGCCCCTCGTACGGCCGGTCGGTGCCGGTGAAGCCCGTCGGGCCCTCACGCGGCGTCCTGCCGTACACGCCCATGTAGTACTGGGTGAAGTCGTCGGCGAGGATCAGGCACTCCTCGAAGAACCCGGCCTGCGTGGTGATCACGCAGTCGGCCTCGGGGTTCCCGTCCAGGCCGTAGTAGATCCCGCCGACCTGGGCCCCGAAGAAGCCGTAGTAGGCCGCGGTCTCACCGGTGTGCATCACCTTGCCGCCCTCGTTCAGGTAGTCCCTGACGGAGAGCGTGAGGTAGTGCTGCGACGACTTGACGTCCAGGTCCGGCAGCGGGCCGAACGGCGTCTGGGTCTCCACGTCCTGCGCGGCCATGGACAGCCGGTTGTCGCCGAGGTACCACGCGACGCCGCGGAAGTGCCCGAGCACGCCCAGGTGGTGCGGCACGCCCTGCTTGTCCACGTCCCAGACCTCGGAGTCGTAGCCCGCGGCCTTCAGCTCCTTCTGGTACTGCGCCGCGTACTTGGGCGCGGTCACCGTCGGCGGGTAGTCGGGGTTGAAGCCGGTGTAGTCCTCGTTGGCGAGCACCAGCACCCGGGCGCGGGAGTCCTTGGACAGCGTGTAGGTGAACTTCTCGCTCTCGACGCGGCCCTTGCCGGGCTTGACCCCGCTGAACCACACCTCGACCTTGTCGCCCGGTTTCGCCCCCGTCACCAGGGAGCGGTACTCGGCGAAGTACAGGTCGTTCTCGTCGCCGTAGCGCTCGCCGCCCTTCCACTCCAGCACCGGCCGGGTCCTGGCGGTCCCGCCGTTGATCCGGAAGTGCATGAGCTTGGCGTGCAGCGACCGCCGCGCCGTCACGGCCACCGGCTGCGGGTCGCCGTACGACTCGGTGAAGGGGTCGATCCGGAAGTCGGGGACGGAGCGGCCGACGACCGACACCGGGTCGTCCGGGTCGTGGACGGACTTGGCGGTGGCCAGCGCGAGCGGGACGTTCTTGGCGAACTCGGCCTGGATCAGCTTCTCGCTGTCGGGGAACGTGAAGCCCTGGCCGCCGGCGCAGTCCTCCAGCGTCCACTCGTCGTTCGGGTCGCTCTGGACCGCGACCTCGCAGGTGGTCATCTCGGGCGTGACCGCCAGCGCGCCGCGCACGTTGGTCATGTGGCCGTCGGTGTCGCCGTTGGTGATGTACAGCTCCGCGCCGATGTCGGGGTCGTACCCGGGCACGGCGGGCCTGGCGTCGTCGCCGAGCAGCGCCTCGAAGATCAGGTCGTCGGGCGTCGGCGTCGCCTGCTGCCAGCCCACGCCGTACAGCAGCAGCTCGGCGGCGGAGTGGTAGTTCAGGACGTAGGTGAACCTGACGCGGGAGGCGAGCTGGTCCACGGCCCTGATCTCGGGCTCGGACATGGCGGCGGGGCCGCGGTAGGTGAGGCTGACGGGGTTCTCCGAGGAGCCCTCGTTGTCGTAGCCCCACTTGTAGCGGAAGTTGCGGTTCAGGTCCACGCCGTCCGCGCCGGTGATCCGGCCGTCGCCGTCGTTGTCGCGCAGGTTCTTGCGCCACAGCCGCTGGCCCGGCTCGAAGGTGTGGTCGTACCCGTCGGGGTTGGCGACCGGGATGAACCACAGCTCGGTGGTGTCCACCAGCTTCTTGATCTCGGCGTTCCCGGCGTACCCGGCCAGCACGTGCATGAGCAGGCGCCGGGTCATCTCCGGTGTGATCCACTCGCGGGCGTGCTGCGCGGACATGTAGAGCATGGCCTTGCGGGACCCGTCCCGGAGCTGCCGGGCGCCCTTGGTCACCTTGATCGCGGTCAGCGTCTGGCCCTGGTGGGTCCGGCCGATGTCCACGACCTTGGCGATGTCGGGGTGGGCGTTCGCGGCGGCCACGATCTGCTCGCGGATGCCGCCTGGCCCGCCGTACTTCTTGTAGACGTTGTCGCCCTTGGCGAGCCGGGCGTCCAGCGCCTTGGAGGCGGGCTTGCCGCCGATCCGCTTCACCGTCAGCTCGACGCCCTTGGACCTGAGCTGCTCGGCCTGCCTGCCGCCGAGCGCCACCTCGACGACGACCTTGTCCTTGGTCTTGCCCTTGCCGTACCGCAGGTCCTCGCGGGACACGCCCGAGCGCATGAGCTGTTCCAGCTCACGCGCGCCGAGCTCGCCCGTGTAGACCTCGACGGCCTCGGACGGTTCGGGTTTCGGCGTCGCTTGCGCGGGTGCGGCGGTCATGCCGAGGACGACGGCAGCCGCCGCGATCAGGGCGAGCTTCGCACGCTTCATCGCGGCTCCCTAGGGGTGCTCGGGAACGGCCGCCGGGGGCTCGAATCCCGGCGGCCGAAGCCCCGCGCGGAGTGGTGTCCACACGGGTGATCGCAATGTCCGCTGGCGTCCGCCGCCTGTCAATGCGACTTTTCACGCCATATCTGAGATTGGCCGCTTTCGGTCATCCCGTACGGCTTCCGCCCAGGCAGACGGGGTGCGGGCCGCTGTCACAAGTGGGTCACGGAACGCGAAACGGGGAGTGGGGCGCGCGACCGGTCTCGCGCACCCCACTCGCTCAGGGAACCGTTACGGGACGTCGAAGCCCAGGGTGAAGGCTCCGGAGCCGCTGTAGGCGTGGACCCGGTAGCGGTAGTTGCCGGCGGTGCCGTTGTAGTTGACGCTCTCGTCGGGACCCGGGCTCGTCGAGCTGGCCACGGTGGTCCAGGTGCCGCTGCTGTTCTGCCGCTGGAGGTAGAGGTCGAAGTCGACCCCGTCCGGCCCGTCGAGGCAGCCGACGTGCGCGCCCGCGGCGGCGGTGAACGTGTAGTACAGGTTCTGGTTGCTGGTCAGGTTGCCGGTGCGCGTCTGCTCACGGCCGGCGCAGCCGGGGGGCGGCGGCCCGTCCGTCGTCGTCAGCGTCAGGCCGTACGCCGACAGGATCTCGTTGACCGGCTGGAAGAACGTCGTGCCGCCGGAGCTGCAGTTGCCCGAGCCGCCGGAGGTGACGCCCTGCGCCTGGCTGCCGGAGATGTAGGAGCCGCCGGAGTCACCGGGCTCGGCGCAGACCGTGGTGCGGGTCAGGCCGGTCACCGTGCCCTCGGCGTAGTTCACCGTCTGGTTCTTGGCCTGGATCGTGCCGCAGTGCCAGCCGGTGGTGGAGCCGGAGCGGCAGACCGAGGCGCCCACCGCGGCCTCCGTGGAGCCCGCGACGTTGACGTTGCCGCCGCTGTAGTTGTTCACCCACGGGCGCGGCGTCCAGTTGGAGTTCGTCGAGACCCAGCCGTAGTCGTTGCCGGGGAACGACGAGCCCTGGAAGCTGCCCTGGGGCTGGCGGTTGAAGCCGGTGGTCGTGGTGCCGACGCGCCCGCAGTGGCCGGCCGTCACGAAGCCGGGGGTCGTGCCGCGCGTGACGGAGAAGCCGACCGAGCACCGGGACGAGCCCGGGTAGTAGGCGTCGCCGCCGCGGATGTCGTAGTAGAGCCTCGGCGCCTCGGCCGAGTTCACCACGCGCACCGCGCCGCGCTCGGCGCCGCTCTGCCCGACGAACCCGTCGGCCTGGCCGCGCGCGCTCGACTTCGACAGGACGACCACGCTGTTGGTGGTCACGTCCACGTACCAGCCCGCGACGTCGCGCGGGGCGCCCGACCTGCGCGCGTCGAGCTTGGACTTGACGGCGTTCAGGTGGCGTTCGCTCCGCCGTACGACCTGGGGTTCGGCGCCCTCGGCGCGGACCGCGTCGGCCTTGGCCGCGTCGGTCACGCCGACATGGATCTTCGTGGCGTCGGCGGACAGCCACAGGCCGCCGAACGCCTCGCCCAGGGACGCGCGCAGCCGTTGTTCGGCCTGCGCGGCCTGGTGTTCCTTGGCGAGCCGGGCGCGTGCCTGCTCGTCGGTGATCCCGAAGGTGCGCTTGAGCGCCTCGACCATCTCCGGCTGGGGGGCCGGCGGGGCCGTGACCTGGGGGACACTGGCCGGGGCCGTACGCGGGGTCGCGCTTCCGGCCGCCGGGAACACGACGATGACGGCCGCTGCCGCCGCCACCGCCAGACCCGCCTTCGTGAGGCGATGCCGTGCTGCTCGTGCTGCCATGCCTTGGACTCCTTGGGGGTGAGGAGCGAGAGAACTGGCGCAGGCCTGCGTATCCGGAAGCATTACATCTGACTACATTTCGTCAATTGTCTGGACCGAGCCAACCCGGGGGCAGATTTAAAGCGATTCTCAAGTTAAGAGGGCGAGGGCCGTGCTTGAGCGGGCGGCGGAGGCCCGCTATGTTCGCGACAAGAACACCTGTCCGGAAAGCGAACATGCAGACGATCTTCGGAGCGGTCTTCGCGCGCGGCGCGGCGGCGGACCTGACCGGCGGCGCGGCGTGGCTGCGCGCGATGCTCGACGCCGAGGCCGCGCTGGCCCGCGCCCAGGCCGCCGCCGGGATCATCTCGGCCGCCGACGCCGACGACGTGGTCGCCGCGGTGGGGAGCCTCGGCGCCGACCCCGGCCTCGAACCCCGGCTGGGGACCGCCGCGGCGGGCGCGGGGAACCCCGTCGTGCCGCTGGCCGCCGAGCTGCGGAGGCTCGCCCCCGCCGCGCATCACGGCGCGACCAGCCAGGACATCCTCGACACCGCCGCGATGCTGGTCTCCTTCCGGGCGCTCGGGCCGCTGCTCGACGACCTCGCGGCGGCCACCGGCCGGTGCGCCGCGCTCGCGGACGAGCACCGGGACACGCTGATGGCCGGGCGGACCCTGCTCCAGCAGGCCGTGCCGGTGACCTTCGGGCTCCGGGCCGCGGGCTGGCTCACCGCGCTCGACGCGGCCGCCGCGCGCCTGCGCGAGGTGCGCGCCCGGCGGCTGGCCGTGCAGTACGGCGGGGCCGCCGGCACGCTCGCGCCGCTCGGGGACCGGGGCGCCGAGGTGGTCCCGCTCCTGGCCGCCGAACTGGGGCTCGCCGCTCCCCCGCTCCCCTGGCACACCGACCGGACCCGGATCGGGGAGCTGGCCGGGGCCCTGGGGACGGCCGCCGGGGTGCTGGGCAAGATCGCGCTGGACGTGAAGCTGCTGGCGCAGACCGAGGTCGCCGAGGTGGCCGAGCCCTCAGGGGACGGTCGCGGCGGGTCCTCGGCGATGCCGCACAAGCGCAACCCGGTGGGCGCGGTGGCGGTGGCCGCCTGCGCCCAGCGGGCCCCCGGGCTGGTCGCCACGCTGCTGTCGGCGATGGTCCAGGAGCACGAGCGCGCGGCCGGGGCCTGGCACGCCGAGTGGGAGCCGCTGTCGGACCTGCTCCGCGTCGTGGGCAGCGCCGCCGCCTGGGCCCGGGAGCTGCTGGCGGGGCTGCGGATCGACGCCGCGCGCATGCGTGGCAACATCACGGACGTGCACACCGGCGGCGCGGACCCGGGGGCCTACCTCGGCTCGGCCGCCGCCTTCATCGGCAACGCGCTCGCCTCGCGTCAGGAGACGGTTTGATCGACTACGAGATCAGCGGCCCGGACGGCGCTCCCGTCGTGGTCCTCGGGTCCTCCCTCGGCACCACCCGCCGCATGTGGGACGACGTGCTGCCCGCGCTGACCCCGCGGTTCCGCGTCCTGCGGTACGACCACCGGGGCCACGGGAGCCGGCCCGTGCCCGCCGGGCCGTACGAGATCGCGGACCTGGGGCGGGACGTGCTGGACCTGATGGACCGGCTGGGCGTCGTGCGCGCGCACCACGCGGGGCTGTCGCTGGGCGGCATGGTCGCGATGTGGATCGCGGCGCACGCGCCCGAGCGGGTGGACCGGCTCGCGCTACTGTGCACGTCGGCGCGGCTCGGCCCGCCGGAGATGTGGGCGGACCGGGCGCGGGCCGTGCGGGAGGGCGGGACGGCCTCGCTGGCCTCGGCCACGGCGGGCCGGTGGTTCACCGCGGCCTACCGGGAGTTCCGCCCGGACCGGGTGGCCGAGGTGCTGGGCATGCTCGCGGACACCCCGGACGAGGGGTACGCGGCGTGCTGCGGCGCGATCGAGCGGATGGACCTGCTCCCCGACCTCCCCAAGATCGCCGCGCCGACGCTGGTGATCGCGGGCGACGCCGACCCGTCCACGCCGGCGGACCCGCACGGGCGGATGATCGCCGGCGCCGTCCCCGGCGCCCGGCTGGAGATCGTCCCGGGCGCCCACCTCGTCGCGGTCGAGCGCCCCGACCTCGTCACCCGCCTCCTGCTGGACCACTTCACCGAGCCCGTACGGCCCGGGCCCGGCGATCCCGGGGACGTCGGCGGTTCGGCCGGTCCGATCGGTGCGGCCGGTTCGAGTGACGCGCGCGGTCCCGGGAGCCCGAGCGGTTCCGGGGCGGCGGGCGCGCGGCCGTACGGCACGGGTCGGGGCGCGACCGAGGGCGGCGCGGGGCGGAGCGCCGGGGACCCGCGGTGGGCGGCCGGGGACCGGGTGCGGCGGGAGGTGCTCGGGGACGAGCACGTGGACCGGGCGTGGGCGGCGGCGACGGAGTTCACCGGCGACTTCCAGGACTTCGTCACGCGGTACGCCTGGGGGGAGGTCTGGGCTCGCGAGGGGCTGGACCGGCGCACGCGGAGCTGCGTGACGCTGGCGCTGCTGGCCGCGCTGGGACACGAGGGGGAACTGGCGATGCACGTCCGCGCGGCGCTGCGCAACGGCGTCTCGCCGGCGGAGATCAGGGAGGTGCTGCTCCAGACGGGGCTGTACGCCGGGGTGCCGGTGGCCAACCGGGCGTTCGCGATCGCGCGGGAGGTGCTGGATGGCCGAGGAGCAGTCTGACTTCGTGCAGTCGCTCGCGCGGGGGCTGGCGGTGATCCGCGCGTTCGACGCGGACTCCCCCACGCTCACGCTGAGCGAGGTCGCGCGGGTGACGGGGCTGCCCCGGGCCGCCGCGCGCCGCTTCCTGCGCACCCTGGCCCAGCTCGGGTACGTCAGGACCGACGGCCGCGTGTTCGCGCTCACGCCGCGCGTCCTGGAGCTGGGCTTCGCCTACCTGTCCAGCCTGTCGCTGCCCGAGGTGGCCCAGCCGCACCTGGAGGCCCTGGTCGCCGAGGTGCACGAGTCCGCCTCGGTCTCGGTCCTGGACGGTCCCGACGTGGTCTACGTGGCCCGGGTCCCCACCTCGCGGATCATGCGCGTCATGATCAGCATCGGCACCCGGTTCCCCGCCTACGCGACCTCCATGGGCCGCGTCCTCCTGGCGTCCCTCCCCCCGGCCGACCTGGACGACCACCTGGCGAAGACGACCCTGGAACCCCTCACCCCGCACACGATCACCACCGAGCCCGCCCTGCGCGCCGAGCTGTCCCGCGTCCGCGCCCAGGGCTGGGCCCTGGTCGACCAGGAACTGGAAGAGGGCCTCCGCTCCATAGCCGCCCCCATCCGGGACCGCGAGGGAAATGTGGTGGCGGCCGTCAACATCTCCGTCCAGGCCACCCACACCACCCCCGCCCAGACCCGGGAGTCCCTCCTCCCCCCGCTCCTGCGCACGGCCACCGCCATAGAGTCCGACCTGACCTCCACCCACCCCTGACCCCCACCCCCTCGCGGAGCCCCCGGCCCCTCGCGGGGCCCCCGCCCATACCCCACCCCTTCGCCGGGCCCACGCCCCGCTCCCGGCCCCGACCTGGCCCCGCCCCGCCCACCTCCCCCGGCGTGATCCTGCGATCCCGCACCACGCCGACGCCACCCGGGGCGCCGGGATTCGGGAGGGGCGTGCGGGATCGCAAGATCACGGCGAGCCTGGCGCGCGAGCGGCGCGGGGACCATGGGAGACGGGACAGGGGTGGCAGAAGGGACGATGGAGGGCCGCACCGGTCCCGAGGCGTTCGCTCCCCGCGCCGGAACCACGGAGCCCGGCGAGCCGAGGCCGCTCCCCGCCGCACCGGACTGCCCGAAGGGGTCCACGCCGACACCAGAGACTCCCCACCCGGGCCCGCGCCGGCCGTACGACCGAAGTCCCCCGATCCACGGGCCCCCGGATCCGGAAGGCGGTCAGCCGGGGTCCAGGGGGGACAGGCCCACCTCGGCGCGGCGTTTGTCGACCAGGGTGGGGTCGTCGATGGGGTGGGGGACGCCCTCGGGGGTGCGGCTGGTGCCGTACCGCTGGGGAAGGCCCTCGTTCACGGCCACGCGGTCGGCCAGGTAGGCGACGTGGGCCGGGGACGCCTCGCCGATCGCGGCGGCCTGTTCCAGCTCGCTCAGGGCGGCGCGCTGGAACTCGGGGTCGTGGTCGGCGTTGAGCGCGATGAGCCAGGCCGCCTCGGCTCCGTCCTCGCCCACCACGCTGCGGTGCGGCCAGCCCCGGGCGAGCAGCACGCCCCGCAGGAAGGCGACGTTGTCCGACGCGGTGGCGTGGGCGGCGGCCGGGCCGGCGCGGCGGGCCCGCTCCTTCCGCTCCACGAGTTGCGAACGCAGTACCTCGTCCATGCCCTCACGCTCCCAGGCGCACCCGGGTTCGCCAAGCCGGTGACAACGTTGTCTGCGCCTCCGGGTTGGGTGATGATCTGGGCGGGTGCTACGCGGGAGGTGCGATGGGGGGACGGGACGGGCCGGGGAGCAGGCCGACCATGAAGGACGTCGCGCTGCTCGCGGGGGTGGCGCTGAAGACGGTCTCGCGGGTGGTGAACGAGGAGCCGGGGGTGAACCCGGCGACGGCGGTCCGGGTGCGGGAGGCGATCGAGCGGCTGGGGTACCGCAGGAACGAGGGCGCCCGGCTCCTGCGCAGCGGCCGTACGGCCAGCATCGGGCTGGTCATCGAGGACGTGGGGGACCCGTTCTACTCGGGGTTGTTCCGGGCGGTGGAGGACGTGGCGCGGCGGCACGGGTCGCTGGTGTTCGCCGGATCGTCCGGGGAGGACCCGGTCCGGGAGCGGGAGCTCGTGCTGGCGTTCTGCGCGCGGCGGGTGGACGGGCTGGTCGTGGTGCCGGCCGGGGAGGACCACGCCTACCTGGGGCCGGAGCTCGCGGCGGGCATGGGCGTGGTGTTCGCCGACCGGCCCGCCGGGAACCTCGCCGCCGACACCGTGCTCGTGGACAACCGGGGCGGCGCCCGCGCCGGGACCGCCCACCTGATCTCGTACGGCCACCGCCGGATCGCCTGGCTCGGCGACTCCCCCGCGATCTTCACGGCGGCCGAGCGGCTCCGCGGCTACCGTACGGCTCTCGCCGAGGCCGGCCTGCCGTACGACCCGTGCCTGGTGGCGAGCGGGGCGACCACGACGGAGGCGGCGCGGGCGGCCCTGGACCGGATGTCGGCCCTCGCCGACCCGCCCACCGCGATCTTCACGGGGAACGGCCGCGCCACGATCGCCGCCCTGCGCGCCCTGGGCCCGCGCCGGTACGCCCTCGCCGGGTTCGACGACTTCGAGCCGGCCGACCTGCTGGGCGTCACGGTCGTCGCCCAGGACCCGGTCCGCCTCGGCCACACCGCCGCCGGGCTGCTGTTCGCCCGACTCGCGGGCGACCGGGACGCCCCCCGCGAGATCGTCCTGCCCACCCGCCTCATCCCCCGCGGCTCCGCCGAACGCCCGCCCGCCTGACCGTCACGCACCCACCTGGACCACCTGGACCACCCGGAGCCACCCGGAGCCACCCGGACCGCGCCGGGCACCCCGGACCCACCCAGGCCGCCCCGGAACCGGGCCATCCGGACCAGCCGGGCCGCCCCGGGGCCGGGTCAGCCCTTGAGCGCGCCCGCCATGAGCCCGCGCATGAAGAAGCGGCCGAGGAGAACGTAGACGATCAGGGTGGGCAGGGACGCCAGGAGGGCGGCGGCCATCTGCTGGCTGTACGGGACGACCTGGGCGCCGGCGATGTTGTTCAGGGCGACCGTGGTCGGCCAGGACAGCGGCCCGGTGAGGAAGACCGCGAACAGGAAGTCATTCCACAGCGCGGTGAACTGCCAGATCAGGACCACCGCGAACGCCGGCCCGGACAGCGGCAGCACGACCCAGCGGTAGGTGCGGAACATCCCGGCGCCGTCCACGCGCGCGGCCTCGACCATCTCGTCCGGGATCGTCACGTAGTAGTTCCGGAAGATCAGCGTCGTGATGGGCAGCCCGTAGACCACGTGCGCGAGCACCAGCCCGGGGATGCCGCCGATCAGGTCCGCGGCGGTCATGAGCTGGACCAGCGGGATCATCACCGCCTGGTACGGGATGAACATGCCGAACAGGAACAGCGTGAACACCGCGTCCGCGCCGGGGAACCGCCACTTCGCCAGGACGTACCCGTTCAGCGACCCGAGCACGGCCGAGATCAGCGACCCGGGCACGGCCAGTTGCACGCTGTTCCACAGCCCGGGCGCGAGCGCCGTCCACGCCGCGCGCCAGCCCTCGGCGGTCCACACCTCCGGCAGCAGCCACGCCCGGCTCGGGTCGGCCTCCGACAGCGGCTTGAAGCTGGTGACCAGCAGGACGTACACCGGCATCAGGAAGACCAGGGCGAACACCAGCAGTAGCGTCATCCGCACCACCGGGAGACGGCGGCGGCGGGGACGCGGCACGGCGCGCGGGGCGACGGGCCGGGCCTGCGGCGGGGAGACGGCGGTCATGCGCGGCGCTCCGAGCGGACGGTCCAGACGAGGTACGGGATGACGAGCACGGCGACCGCGAGCAGCATGTACGCGGCGATCGTGGCGCCCTTGGCCGGATCGTGCGCGTCGAAGGTCATCACCCACATGTAGACGGCGGGCACGTCCGCGATGATCTGCTTGGTCGCGATGGCCACCACCAGGTCGAAGATCTTGAGCGAGATGTGCCCGAGGATGATCAGCGCGGCGAGCGTCACCGGCCGCAGGTGCGGGAAGACGACGTACCGGTACACCTTCCACTCGGTGCACCCGTCCACCCGCGCGGCCTCGCGCAGCTCGTCGGGCACCCCGCGGAACCCCGCGAGATACAAAGCCATGACATATCCGGACATCTGCCAGATGGCGGGCAGGGCCATCGCCGCCATGCCGTACGACCGGTTCTGCCACCACTCGTTCGCCAGGAAGCCCAGGCCCACGGAGTCGAAGAGCTGGTTCAGCCCGACCCCGCGCTCGGGCGGCGCCGGGCTCATCAGCCACCGCCACACGATCCCCGTCGCGATGAACGACACGGCCATCGGGAACAGGTAGACCGCCCGGAACCCGCCCTCGCCGCGGATCCCCTTGTCCATCAGCAGCGCCAGGAACCACCCCAGGACCAGCGCGCCCAGCACGAACACCACCGTGAACAGCACGGCGTGCCGTACGGCCAGCCCCCAGCGCTCGTCGTCCCACAGCGCGGTGAAGTTCTCCAGCCCCACGAACTTCCCGGCGGTGACCTGGTCGTGCTGGTCGCTCATCGCGAGCTTGAAGTTCCAGCCGATCAGCCCGTAGACGAAGACCGCGATCGCGATCATCGACGGCGCCAGGAGCACCAGACCCGGTAGCCACCTGCGATAACGCCGCACGCCTCTCCTCTCACACCCCCGGGCGCAACCGGTCGTACGGCGGCGCGCCGGCCCCGTCGCGGAACCGGCGCGCGGCCGGGCCGGCTACTGGCCGCTGTTCTTGGCGGCGGCCGCCAGCGCCTGCTGCAGCTTGGGCACGTCACGGCTGCCCAGGAACAGGCCCACCGCCGTGTCGATCTCGGTGTGCCAGCGGTCGTTCACCGTGACCCCGTGCCACATGGACCCGGCCAGCTTGTTGGTGCTCCACTGCTCCAGGGCCCAGGCCAGGTAGTCCTTGTAGAGCGACCTGTCGGCGTCCTTGCGCGCGGGGATCGAGCCCTTCGCCGGGTTGAAGAGGTCCTGCCCCTCCTTGCTCGCGCAGATCTTCAGCCACTCCACGGCGGCCGCCCGGTGCGGGGCGTTCTTGGGGAGGGTGAAGCTGTCCGACAGCCACATGTAGACGCCGTCGGTGCCGGGCGAGGCCGCCCAGTCGTAGTCCTGCTTGGGCTGCTTGCCCAGCTCCTTGAAGTACCCGGCCGCCCAGTCGCCCATGATGTTGAACGCCGCCTTGCCGTCCACGACGTTCTTGGCCGCGACCTGCCAGTCGGTGGAGGCGGCCTCCTGCTGGGTGTAGCCGAGGATGGTCTTGAAGTTCTCCAGCGCCTTGGTCACCTGCGGGCCGGACCAGTCGGCGTTCGCCGTCCACAGCGCGTTGTAGGCGTCCACGCCGAGCGTGCCGAGCAGGACGCTCTCCAGCAGGTGGTCGGCGGTCCACTGCGCGCCCAGCGACAGCGGGATCTTCTTGGTCTTCTCCTTGACCGTCTTCAGCGCCGCGATGAACTCCTCGATCGTCTTCGGCGCCCCGCTCAGCCCGGCCTCCTTGAGCACGGCGGGGCTGTACCACAGCACGTTCGACCGGTGGATGTTCACCGGCACCGAGTAGATGTTGCCCTGGTAGGTGATCTGCTCGATGAGCTGCTGCGGGAACGCCTCGCGCAGCTTCTGCTCGTCGTAGAAGGAGTTCAGCGGTTCGAGCTGACCGGCCTTGATGTACCCCAGCAGCTCCGCGCCCGCGTGCCCCTGGAAGGAGTCCGGCGGCTGGTTCGCCTGGAGCCGCGACGCCAGCACCGCCTTGGCCTGGGTGCCCGAGCCGCCCGCGACGGCCGCGTTCACGAACTCGATCCCCGGTTGCTTCTTCTTGAAGTCGGCGACCATGGCCTCCAGGCCCTTGGCCTCACCGCCGCCGGTCCACCAGGAGAAGACCTCGACCTTCGTCGCCGCCTGCTTCCCGTCCCCGCCCTGCTCGCCTCCGCCGCCTCCGCACGCGGTGACGGCCAGCAACCCGGCCAGGCTCACCGCGACGGCAGCAGTCCAGCCTCGTCGCATCGGCACGTCCCTTCGAGCCAACCCTGCTCCCTGGACCCCCGAGCCATGCTGACAACGTTGTCAGCTCAAATCATGGAACCCATGCGTCCCCCGGCCGGTCAAGACGCGAGCGGATAACGTCTCGGCATCTGTGCCCTCCTCCGCCCCGGCCCGCGCGACCGCGCCGTCCCGGTCACCCGTACGCGCCGCGGCCCCACCTTCCTGATCACCCGTACGGCCCGCGGCCCCACCTTCCTGATCACCGTACGGCCCCCGGCCCCGGACGCGAGGACGACCGGGGGCCCGCGGCCCCGGGCGGGCCGGGCGCCTCGCGGGAGCGGGCGGGGCGGTCAGGCGGGCGCGGGGAGGGCCGGCGTGAGGAGGGCGGGAGGCACGGCGGCGCGGAGGGCGGCCGAGAAGGCGGCGACGGCGGGGTGGCGGGCGGCGCCGTCGCGGTGGGCGATCTCGGTGCGGCGGTGCAACGGCAGGCGGCGCAGCGTGACGTTCGCGGGGGCGGCGGCGATCGCGAGTTCCGGGACCAGGGCCACGCCCTGCCGCACGGAGACCAGGGCGAGCACGGTGTCGAAATCGTCCACGTGGTGCCGGGCGCGCGGGGTGAAGCCGGCGGCCTCGCAGGCGCGGACGGTCATCGCGTGGCACAGCGTCCCCGGCACGGCCAGGATCCACGGCGCGTCCCGGCAGGCCCGCAGCGCCTCCCCGCCCCGGCCCGGGAGCGGCCCGCCGTCCCCCGGCGCCCGCTCGCCGGTCCCCCCGGGGCCGGGAACCGCGTCGGCGGAGACCTCCCCGGCGAGGACCTCCCCGCCGGAGGCCGGCGCGGCCGGGGCCGGGACCGCCTCGACGGAGGCCGGGTCGGCGGAGACCTCCCCCGCGGGGGTGGCGAGGTAGAGGGGTTCGGTGAGGAGGGGGGCGGAGGCCAGGCCGGGGACGGGGGCGCGCGGGACGAAGTCGTAGTGGTGGATGAGGGCGACGTCGAGTTCGCCCGCGCGGAGGCGGTCGGCGACGGCCGCCGGATCGACCTCCTCGACCAGGGGCTCCAGGGCGGGGTGCGCGGCGGCCAGCGCGGCCAGGGCGGCGGGCAGGATCGCGCGGGCGGCCGAGGGGAACGTGCCGACCCGCAGCGGCCCGGCGGGGCCCCGGCGGGCTCCGGCGAGATCGGCCTCGGCGCGTTCCAGGCGTTCGAGCACGGCCTCCGCGTGGTCCACGAGCGTGAGCGCGGCGGGGGTGAGCGTGACCCGGCGCCCCGTGCGTTCGAGCAGAGGGACCCCGGCCTCGGTCTCCAGCACCGCGAGCTGCTGGGACACCGCCGAGGGGGTGTACGCCAGGGCCTCGGCGACGGCCGCGATCGTGCCCCGGTGGGCGAGTTCGCGCAGGAGACGGAGGCGTCGTACGTCGAGCATCAGTTCAGCTTACGCTCAACCCAACAAACGCGAACTGGACCTGAACCATCGCCCTCGGCCACGCTGGGGACATGACCACGACGAACCACCTGAACGGCGTATTCGTGCCGCTCATCACCCCTTTCGCCGAGGACGGCACGGTGGCGCTGGACCACCTCGACCGCCTCGCCCGCGACACCCTGGCCGCCGGCGCCCGGGGCCTGGTCGCGCTGGGGACGACCGCCGAGGCGGCCGCCCTGGACGAGGCCGAGCGGGAGGCGGTGACGGCCGTCTGCGCCCGCGCGTGCCGGGACCACGGCGCCCCGCTGATCGCCGGCGTGCCCGGCAACGACACGCGCGCGACCGCGGAGGCGCTGGCGAGGCTCACCCCCGAGGCCGCGTTCGCCCTGGTCACCGTGCCGTACTTCACCAAGCCGAGCGAGGAGGGCGTGATCGCGCACTTCGCCCGCCTGGCCGCTCGCTCCCCCGTGCCGATCGTCTTCTACGACATCCCCCACCGCACCGCCCGCCCCCTGTCGGCCGGGACCGTACGGCGGATCGCGGCCATCCCCGGGATCGCCGGCGTCAAGCACTCCCCCGGCGTCCTCGGCCCCGCGACGGTGGACCTGCTCGCGGACCCGCCGACCGGCTTCGCCGTACTGGCCGGGGACGACGCCTTCGCGCCCGCGATGCTCGCCCTCGGGGCGCCCGGCGCCGTCCTGGCCACCGCCAACCTGCGGCCCGGGGCGTTCGCCGACCTGGCCGGGGCGTGGCGGGACGGCGACGCCGAGCGTGCCCGCCGCCTCGGGAACGCGCTGACCCGGCTGGCCGCCGCCGCGTTCGCCGAGCCCAACCCGACCGTGATCAAGGGCGTCCTGCACGCCGAGGGGCGCATCCCCACCCCGGACGTACGCCTCCCCCTCCTCCCGGCCCATCCGGACTCCGTGGCCGCCGCCCTGCGCCACCTCACCGCCCTCGACCCGGCCTCGTCCGTCGCCTGACCCCGCCCCGCCTGACCCCGCCCCGCCTGATCCGGGCCCGCCGTCGCATGACCCGGCTCCGTGGTCGTCCGGCCCGGCTCCCGTGGTCGTCCGGCCCGGCCCGGGTCTCCGCCCGGGCCCCCGGCGGCCGGGCCGGTCAGGGGGTGCCGGAGTAGGCGCGGGCCTGGAGGTTGTAGAGGTCGGCGTAGAGCCCGTCGGCCGCGATCAGCTCGGCGTGGGTGCCCTCCTCGGCCACGCGGCCGTGGTCGAGGACGTAGATGCGGTCGGCGTAGCGGACGCTGGCCAGCCGGTGGGTGATCAGCAGGACGGTGCGGCCGTCGGCGTGCGCGCGGACCCGCTCGAACAGGGCGTGCTCGGCGCGCGCGTCGAGGGCGGCCGTGGGCTCGTCGCAGATGAGGAGCCGGGCGTCGCGGTAGAAGCCGCGCGCGACGGCGATGCGCTGCCACTGCCCGCCCGACAGCTCCTGCCCGTCCTTGAAGCGGCGGTCGAGCAGCGTCGCGTAGCCGTACGGCAGTTCCTCGATCACCTCGTCGGCGCCGGCCACCGACGCGGCCTCCGCGAGCGAGCCGTGCTCGGACCCCATCGTGATGTTGTGCCGGGCGGTCAGCGGCCAGCGCGTGTGGTCCTGGGCGATCACCGCGATCCGCTCCCGCAGCGTCACCGGGTCCACCTCGCGCAGGTCGGTGCCGTCCCAGCACACCGTGCCCGAGTCCGGTCCGTAGAGCCCCGCGAGGATCTTGGCCAGCGTGGTCTTGCCGGAGCCGTTCTCGCCCACCAGCGCGATCACCTCGCCCTTGCGGATCTCGGCGGACACCTCCCGCAGCGCCGGCTTGTCACCGCCCGGGTAGGTGAACGTCACCTTCCGCACCGTGATCCGCTCGAAGTCCTCCGGCGCGGGCCGCTCCCGCCCCCCGGCCGTACGGCGGCGCGCCTCGTCGGTGAAGTCCAGGTAGTCGGTGAAGTACAGGCCCTCCTCGTAGCACCGGTTCACCGCGTACATCAGGCTCGACAGCGACGTCTGGCCGGTCCTGATCGCGAGCACGGCGGTGCCGGCGACCGCGAGCGGCACGGCCCCCGCCGCCAGCAGCAGGCCCAGCGCGACGTAGACGAGCCCGGTCCCGACGCCGCCCAGCGCCTCGCCGGTCACCCGGGTGAACGCCTGCCGCCGCGCCAGCGTCATGTGCACGTCGGTCTCGGCCCGCGCCACCCGCCCGAACTGCTCCAGCAGGAACCCGCGCATGGTGTACGACCGGACGTCGGCGGCGGGCTCGCGCTCGGCCATGAGGTCGCCGAGGATCCACTTGCGGCGGCGCGCGGGCACGAGGGCGTACATCATCTCGTAGCGCATCCGCGCCGCCCTGACCGCCGCCCACGCGTCCGGGACCACGGCGAGGACCAGCAGCGGCAGCAGCACCGGGTGCAGCACGCCGAGCACCCCGGCCGCCGCGACCAGCCCGACCAGCCCGGTCAGCGCGTCGATCGTGGCGTCCACGACCAGCATCGCGGCGAGCGTCCCGCGGTCCCGCGCCCGCTGCATCGCGTCGTGGAAGTCCGAGTCGTCGAACGAGGCCAGGTCCACCCGCGTCGTCAGGGCGAAGAGCTGTTCCTCCGCCTCCCGCTGCACCTGCGGCTCCAGCCGCGACTGCGCCCAACCGGCTCCCGCCTGGAGCCCGGTCCGCAGCACCGCCGCCGCGCCCACGAGCACCAGCGACGGGAGCGCCGCCCGCACCCGGTCCGGCGTCGGCCCGGCCGAGAACAGCGCCTCCAGCACGCCGGTGGTCGCCAGCAGCCCGAACGCCGTGAAGACGCCCGCCCCGACGTTCAGCCCGATCGTCAGCAGCGTGTCCCGGGGACTGGCCCGCCAGGCCAGCCGCACCGCCTGCGCCACCAGCGCCGGCAGCCGCCGCGCCATGGCCCGGAACCCGGTCCCGGCCAGTTCCCCCGAGTGGGCCAGCCAGGGCTGCACCGCCATCTCGGGGAGGCCCGTCTCCTCCCCCGGCGCCTCCGCCGCCTTCCCGGACGTCGTCTCCGCCGCTTCCCCGCGACCTTCCGCCGGACGTTCCGCTGGGGCTCCCATCCCAGCAGTCTCACCCAGACGCGTCCCCCCTGTCTGCGCCCGCGGGCCCTCCGTCCGCCCGCCTCTCCGCCCCGCCGACCCCATACCGCCACGAACCCGCCCGACCCGCCCGACCCGTGCGGCCTGGGCGGCCTGGGCGGCGCGGGCTCAGGCCGTACGGCCGGGGGCGTGCGCCTCGGCGAGGCGGGGCGGGGCGGGGCGGAGGTCCCGCCCGCGCCGACCGGCCAGCCGATTTGGGTCACGGCCGGGACGGGATGGGTAATCGGTGCCACACTTACCGTGACATCGGGCGGAACCTCCGTGAGGGTCGATGGAAGCCGCGCACAACCTCCCCGTGGAACTCGACAGCTTCGTGGGCCGCCAGGCCGACGTGCACGAACTGACGCGACTGGTGACGGCCACCCGGCTCGTGACGCTGGCCGGGCCGGGCGGCATCGGGAAGAGCCGGCTGGCCTCGCGGGTCGCCGCCGCGCTGGCGCCGGAGTTCCCCGACGGGGTCCGGCTGGTGGAGCTGACCGAGCTGACCGAGCTGACCGGGCCGCGGCGTCCCGCGGGCACGCAGGCCGGGCGGGAGTGCTCGGTCACCGGGCGGGTGGCCCGCGTGCTCGGGGTGCTGGAGGAGCCGGGCCGCCGGATGCCCGACACGCTGGCGGACGCGGTGGGCCGCCGGCGGATGCTGCTGGTCCTGGACAACTGCGAGTCGGCGATCGAGGAGTGCGCGGCGTTCGCCGGGCACGTCCTCGCCGCGTGCCCCCGGCTGCGGATCCTGGCCACCGGGCGCGAGCCGCTGCGCGTGCCCGGCGAGACGATCTGGCGGGTGCCGCCGCTCGCGCTCCCCCGGCCCGGCGAGGATCCCGCCGAGTGCGAGGCCGTGCGCCTGTTCGTCGAGCGCGCCTGCGCCGAGCGGCCCGGGTTCGCCGTGACCGACCTGGACCCCGTCGTACGGCTGTGCCGCATGCTCGACGGGATGCCGCTGGCGATCGAGCTGGCGGCGGCGATGACCCGGGTGCTGTCGATCGAGCAGATCGTGACCCGCATGGACGACCGGTTCCGGCTGCTGTCCGGCGGCGACCGGACCGCGCCCGCGCGCCAGCGCACGCTGCGGGCGACGGTGGACTGGAGCTACGAACTGCTCGGGGACGGGCAGCGCACGCTGCTGCACCGGCTGGCGGTGTTCACGGGCGGGTGGACGCTGGAGATGGCCGAGGCGGTCTGCGGCGGGCAGGGCCTGTGGACCGAGGACGTGCTCGGGCTGCTGCGCGACCTGGTGGACAAGTCGCTGGTCACCGTTGACGGAGAGGTCGCCGGGGAGGCCCGGTACCGCATGCTGGAGACGATCCGCGAATACGCCGCCGAGCGGCTTTCGGCCTCCGGGGAGCGCGAGGCGGTGTGCCGCAGGCACGCCGAGCACATGTCGCGCCAGGCCGAGCTGACCCGGCGCATGCTCACGCCGGAGCCGGGGCGGTCCTGGCCCGAGGTGCGCCGCCGGCTCGCGCTCATGGACGCCGCGATGGCCGACTACTGGGCCGCGGTGGCGCGGTCGTGGGAGGCGGGCGAGGTGGTGCGCGCGCTGCGCATGCTCGTCGTCATGCACCGCCCGCTCCTCGCCTCCGGCCGCTATGACAAGGCCGTCGAGTGGCTCGACCGCCTGCTCGCGGCCGACGCCGCCGACGTGCCCCCCTGCCTGCGCGGCGACGCCCTCGTGATGCGGGGCGCGCTGGCCCTGGCCCAGGGCGAGCACTCCCGCGCCCTGGAGTACGGCGAGGCGGCCGCCGCCCTGTGCCGCGCCTCCGGCAACCGGCCCGGCCAGGCGAACGCCGCGGTCCACCTGGCCATGGTGGACCCCGCCCGCTTCGGCCCCGGCCTGGACGAGGCCGTACGGCTGGCGCGCGACCTCGGCGACAGGTGGATCGAGGGGATCGTGCTGGGGGCGCGGGGAAGCCTGGCGCTGTTCGCGGGACGCCACCGCGAGGCGCAGCGGACGTTCGAGACGGTGTACGGCCTGATGAGCGACTGCCGCAACCACTACGCGATGGCGTTGTCGCTGATCGGGCTGGCGCAGACGGCGCACGCGCGCGGCTCGCTGGAGGCGGCGCGGGAGCACTACGAGACCGCGCTGAGGCTGCTGGAGGGCGTGGACGCGCGCTCGGAGGTCGTCCGCTGCCTGGCCGGCCTCGGCAAGATCGCGACCGAGCGCGGCGACTTCGCCGAGGCCCGGGCGCGGCTGGGCGAGAGCCTGCGGCTGAGCCGCGACACCGGCCAGCGGCTGGGGGTGGCCCGGCGGCTGGAGGCGTTCGCCCTGCTCGCGTGCGCCGAGGGCGACCACCGGCGGTCGGTGCGGCTGGCCGCGGCCTCCTCGGCCCTGCGCCGGGCGGCGGGGAGCGCGCCGTCCTCGGGGGCGGGGGCCCGGGTGGAGAACATGCTCGCGCCGGCCCGCGCCCGCCTCGGCGAGGCCGTGGTGGCGACCCTGTGGGCCGAGGGCCAGGCCATGACCGCGGACCAGGCCATCGACCACGCGCTCGAACCCGCCCCGGAGGTGGCCGCGCACGCCGCGCGGGACGCTTCCCCCGCGGCGGACGCCGCCGCGCCTCCGGCCTCACCCGGCGCGACGGGACCCGCGAGCGGCACGGCGAAAGGCGGGAGCGGCACGGCGGGAGGCGGGAGCGGCACGGCGCGGGGCGCGAACGGCCCGGACGCGGCCGGCCCGGCGGACGTGCCCCGGCCGCGCGTGGTGCCGTCCGCGCCGGAGAGCACGCTCACGCCCCGCGAACTGGAACTGGTCGCGCTGGTCGCCCGGGGGCTGTCCAACCGGGCGATCGCCGACGAACTCGTGATCAGCCCGGCCACCGCCGCCCGGCACGTCGCCAACATCCTGGCCAAGCTGGGCTTCTCCTCCCGCACCCAGGTCGCCGCGTGGGCCGTCGAGCGCGGCCTCGCCGAGACCCGCCCGCGCTGACCGTCTACACACCCCGCGCGGGCTCGCAATGGTCATCGGTATGGGCAAGATGACGCATGTGCGGCCCCGGGTCCGCCCCCTAGCGTGGATGGTGATCGGCCGGATCTGGAGGGGTGCCGGCCGACGCCACGAGTGTCGCGTGCCCCCACGCCGACGCCGCCTCGGAGGGGTGGCGGCCGAGGCCGGGGGCACGCGACCCGCCACCCCGCCCCGCCCCGCCTCCCGGCGCGCACCTCCTTCCCGGCGCGCCCCCTTCCCGGGCGTGCGCCGCCGTACGAGGTACACGCCGCCGTACGAGGCGCGCCGCCGTACGAGACGCGCCCCTCCGCACGGGCGGCGCCGCAGGAGGCGCGGACCGCCGTACCGCCGCACAAGGCGCGGGCCTCGGTACCGGGTACGGACCGCCGTGCGAGGCGCGGACGCGGCGCCGGGGCTCCGGCGGACCCTCCGGGACGCGGCGGCGCGGGGACCACGTAGAGGCGGTTACACATCGGGGTACATAGTTCTGCGGATGTGGGCTCGGGGGGCGCGGCGTAGCGTCTTGGATATGAATCCGCAGGTCTGTTCGTCGAGCGCGCCGGTCGGCAGGCTGGGGACCACCGTGACCGCGGCGGTGTTCGGGGCGGCCGCGCGGCGCGGGGACGCGCCCGCGATCGTGGACATCGGCGGCGGCGAGGTCGTGGGGTACCGCCGGCTGGGACTGACCGTGTCGCGGGGCGGGGCGCACCTGTCCCGGCGGGGGCTGAGCGCGGGGCAGGTGGCGGCGGTGCACGCCGAGGGCGTGGCCGCGTACCTCGCCGGCGTCCACATGGTGATCGCCGCGGGGGCCGTCGCGGCGGCGGCGCCGTCGGCGGCCGGGATCGCGGGCCTGACGGTGGGCCTGACCGCCCTGGACGCGCGGCTGCTCATCACGACCCCCGCGATCGCGGAGGTGGCGCTGGCGGCCACCGAGTGCTCGCGGGTGCGGCAGGTGATGGCGTTCGGCGAGGTGCCGGGGGCGACCGACCTGACGGCGCTGATCGACTCGCCGCCGCCGGACGACCTGCCCGCGGCGGCCGTGGACCCGGCCGGGGACGTGCTCGCCGGGTTCGGGACGGGCGAGCGCCTCACGCACGCCGGGCTCCTGGCGCGGATGCGGGCGGCGGACGAGGCGGCCGCGATCCGGGTGTCGGACGTCGTGCTGGTGACGCGGCCGATGGACGGCGGGATCGCGCTGACGGCCGCGCTGAGCCTGGCGCTGATGCGCGGCTGCCTCATCGTGGCCGCCCCGGGGGTCCCGGAGGCCGAGGCGGCCGGGGTCGCGCACGACTACGGCGCGACCGTGCGCCTCGGCCCGGCGGGCGTGGCCCGCGTGTCCGGGGGCTGACCGGTGTCCGGGGGCCGACCGGTGACCGGGGGCCGGGCGGTCAGACCCGCTGCCAGGTGACCACGAGCCCGTCGCGCTCGCCGAACCGCTCCAGGTGGTGGTGGCCCACCACGGCCTCGACCTTGGCCAGGGAGTCCTCGTCGGGGGCCGACGCGCGCAGCACCAGCTCGCCGTCCCTGGCGTCCAGCTCGCACTCGCCGTACGGGAAGACCATCTTGCCGTGGTCCTCGGTGAAGTCGGCCTGGATCTTGCGGCCCATGTGCTGGCAGAGCTGCTTGAGATAGCGCGCGGGCCGCTCGGTGGCGACGTGGGCCACGGACTCCATACGGTGCTCCTTCTCTTGGTTAGCCAAGGCTAACCTTATCTCTGACGGTCAAGTGTGTCCCGTGTCACCCTCGTGGCCCGGAATAAGCCGGGTTAACCGAGTGGTTGTGCGGATTGTGAAGCAGAATCGACGTCGCGTGCCGCCCCCCGCCATCGGGGCGATGTGGCGTTGCCGAATGCGCTGAGGCCCGACCCGCCAGTCCTGAGCCCCCGTAGAAAGCGCATCGATCTTGCACACCCTCCTCCTGGACGACCTCGTCCGGCGTCGCCTCGCCCATCTGGCCTTCCCTCCCGGCACCCGCTGTCGCCCGTGCCCGAAATCCCCTGGCAGATGCCCGAAGCGCGCTGGAGAGTCCCCCCGATGATTCGTCTATCAGGTCTACGCAAGGTGTACGGCTCACGCGGCCGTGAGGTGGTCGCCCTCGACGGTGTCGACCTGCACGTCCGCGAGGGCGAGGTGTTCGGCGTGCTCGGGCGCAGCGGCGCCGGCAAGAGCACGCTGCTGCGCTGTGTGAACCTGCTGGAGCGGCCGACCGCCGGAACGGTCCACGTGGACGGGCGGGAGATGACCTCCCTGTCCTCCGGCGAACTGCGGCTGGCCCGGCAGGGCATCGGCATGATCCACCAGCACTTCGCGCTGCTGTCCTCGCGCACCGTCGCGGGGAACGTGGCGTTCCCGCTGGAGGTCATGGGCGTCCCGGCCGCCGAGCGGGACCGCCGCGTCGCCGAACTGCTCGACCTGGTCGAGCTGGGCGACAAGGCGGGCGCGTACCCCGCACAGCTCTCCGGCGGGCAGAAGCAGCGGGTCGGCATCGCGCGCGCTCTCGCCGGGCGGCCCAAGGTGCTGCTGTCCGACGAGGCGACCTCGGCGCTCGACCCGCAGACCACCGCGTCCATCCTCGGCCTGCTCCGGCGGCTCAACCGGGAGCTGGGGCTGACCGTCCTGCTCATCACCCACGAGATGAACGTCGTGAAGAGCGTCTGCGACTCGGCGGCGATCATGCGCGAGGGCCGGATCGTGGAGTCGGGCGAGCTGCCCGCGCTGATCGCGACGCCGGGCTCGGAGCTCACGCGGGAGCTGTTCCCGCTGCCGGAGGCCGCGCCCGGGATGGTCACGATCACGTTCGTGGGCCAGGCCGACGAGCCGGTCGTGTCGGAGCTGGTCCGCAAGTTCGACGTGGACGTGAACATCATCGGCGGCTCGCTGGAGACGATCGGCGGCCGCCCGATGGGCCGGCTGCGGGTCGAGCTCACCGGCGGGGGCTCCGCCGACGCCCTGGCGTACCTGCGCGACCGGGGTCTGCTCGTGGACGTCGAGGGGGCCGCGTGAACGACACGAATCTGACCGCCGACCTGCTGCTGGAGGCCACCGGCCAGACCGCCGTGATGGTCGGGTGGTCCACGCTGTTCAGCGTGCTCATCGGCATCCCGCTCGGCGTGCTGCTCGTCACCACGTCCGAGGGCGGGCTCACGCCGTCCGGGCCGGTCAACCGGGTGCTCGGGACGATCGTCAACGTCGGGCGCTCGCTGCCGTTCATCATCTTGATGATCTTCGTGATGCCGCTCACCAAGCTGATCGTCGGCACCACGATGGGCACCGCCGCCACGATCGTGCCGCTCACGCTGGGCGCCGCGCCGTTCTTCGCCCGGCTCGTGGAGACCGCGCTGCGCGAGGTGGACCGGGGCGTGGTCGAGGCCGCGCTCGCCATGGGGGCGACCCGGCTGCGCATCGTCACCCGCGTGCTGCTGCCCGAGGCGCTGCCCGGCCTGGTCGCCGGGCTGGCCGTGACCGTGGTCGCGCTCATCTCGTACTCGGCCATGGCCGGGACGATCGGCGGCGGCGGCCTCGGCGACGTCGCCATCCGGTACGGCTACCAGCGGTTCGACACCCCGGTGATGCTCGCGACGGTCGCGGTCCTCATCGTGATCGTGCAGCTCGTCCAGAGCCTGGGCGACTTCACCGCCCGCAAGCTTTCCCGCCGGTGACCCCGGCCTTTCCCTGAACCACCGCGACAAGCGTTATCGCGGTTCTATACAAGGAGTAGTTTCCCGTGCGTAAGTTGATCACGGTCCTGGGCTCGATCGCGCTGGCCGGTGTGCTGGCCGCGTGCGGCGGGTCGGCCGGCTCGCCCACCGCCTCCGTCGACGAGGTGCTGAAGGTCGGCGCGAGCCCCGTGCCGCACGCCGAGATCCTCAAGTTCGTCAAGGACGAGCTGGCGGCCAAGGAGGGCCTGAAGCTGGAGATCGTGGAGTTCACGGACTACGTGCAGCCGAACGTCCAGCTCTCCGAGGGCGGGCTGGGGGCGAACTTCTTCCAGCACAAGCCGTACATGGACGACTTCGCCAAGGGCAAGGGCAGCAAGCTCACGTTCGTGACGCCGGTGCACCTGGAGCCGCTCGGCGTCTACTCCAAGAAGGTCAAGGACGTCGCGGGCCTGCCCCACGGCGCCGAGATCGCGGTGCCCAACGACGCCACCAACCTGGGCCGCGCGCTCAAGCTGCTCGCCGACAACGGCCTGCTCACGCTCAAGCCGGGCGTCGGTACCGCCGCGACCGAGCGTGACATCGCGGGCAACCCGATGGGCCTGAAGATCCGCCCGCTGGAGGCCGCGCAGCTCCCCCGTTCCCTGGACGACGTGAGCGCCGCCGTCATCAACGGCAACTACGCCATCGAGGCCGGTCTCAAGCCCGCCGAGAACGCGCTGGTCCTGGAGAAGGCCGAGGGCAACCCGTACGCCAACGGTCTGGTCGCCGCCACCGGCAAGGAGAAGGACCCACGCGTCCAGAAGCTCGCCAAGCTGCTGAACGACCCCAAGGTCAAGCAGTTCATCGAGCAGAAGTACGCGGGCGCGGTCATCCCGGCCTTCCCCGCCAAGTAGGCCCCGCGGCCCCGGGCGAGCCCGGGGGGACCCGCACGGCTCCGGCTCCGCGCCGGGACCCGCCGCTCGTACGGCGGGCCCGGCGCGGAGCCCTTTGTACGCCCGGGGGACTTCGTGGATCATGGGGCGCGGAGGTGCGGGATGGGTGGTTTCGGGGAGCTGATGCGGGACCGGCTGGCGGCGGCCGAGGCGGAGAACGCCGCCGTGCTGGACGCCGTGGCCGGGCTGCTGCTGGACCGGGTCGTACGTCAGGACGGGCTGATCCTGGCCGCCGGGGCGGGACACTCGATCGCGATGGTCAACGAGGCGTTCTACCGCGCGGGCGGGCTGGCCTGCGTGCGGCCGCTGTACCGGCCGGACCTGTTCCCCCTCAACGGCGCCCCCCGGAGCACGTCCGGCGAGCGCACGCCGGGGCTGGCCGCCGAGGTGCTGGCGGAGGTCCTGGCCGAGACGGCCGGCCATCCGCACGTGATGGTGATCTTCTCGAACTCCGGGGTGAACCCCTATCCGGTGGAGCTGGCGCGGCACGCCCGCGCGGCGGGGCTGCCGGTGGTCGCGTTCACCTCGCGGGCCGCGGGCCGGTCGGCGCCGCGCCGGGCCGGGGCGGTCCTGGCCGAGCTGGCCGACCATGTCGTGGACACGCTGGTCGATCCCGGCGACGCCGCGCATCCCGCCGCCGCGCCGGTGACCGCGCCGCTGTCCACGCTGGTCAACGCCTATCTGTGGAACCTCCTCCTGGCCCGGCTGCACGACCTGGCCGGGGACCTGCCGCTCCCGCTGTGGCGCTCGGCCAACACGGCCGGCGGCGACGAGGCGAACGCCTCCCTCTTCGAGCGGTACGCGCCCGAGATCCCCGCGCTGCGGCCCGGTGAGCCCGCCTGACCCGCCTCAGGAGCCGGACAGGTAGCGGCGGAGGAGGGTCTTGCACTCGGCGATGAGGCCGGGGTCGCCCTCGGGGCGGGTGCGGAAGGCCAGCTTGAGCACGGCGTCGGCGGCCTCGACGGCGACGAGGAAGGACCTGTCGGAGTCCCCGCCCAGACCGGCCGTCAGGTCGCGCAGGCGCTCGGCGACGATGGCGTTGTTCTCCACGGCCGCATCCAGCAGGTGCTCGCCCCCGGGGCCCGTCTCCCCGAAGTCCACCACCCCGAACCCCGGCACGGTCCTGCGCATCGCGACGTACTCGTCCACCACCATGTCGATCACCTCGGGCAGCCCGCCCGGCGCCTCGTCCGCCAGCCGCGCCGTGACGCGCCCGAGGAACCGCTCCAGGTTCCGCAGCGCCAGCTCCCGGACGAGCCCCCGCTTGTCCCGGAAGAACTGGTAGAACGTCCCGATCGGCACCTCGGCCCGGCGGGCCACCTCCTTGGTGGTCACCCCGTCGTACCCCACCTCGTCCAGCAGCCGCGCGCACTCGTCGAGCATCCGCTCCACCCGCTCCGCGCTGCGCCGCTGCACCGGCCGCCGTCGTACCGCGCCCTCGGCAATCCCCATGTCCCCATCATGGCCCCACCGCCCGTCCCCCCGTCGCACCCCGCCCCTGAGGTCTCCAGGAGCCGACGCGGGGGTACGGCGCGCCGCCCGCCGTACCGCGATCGTCCGATCCCGCGTCTCTCCCCGCGCCCCGGCCGGGCGGTGATCCACCGATCGGTGGATCACCACCGCCGTCCGGCCGGGCCGGCGCCTCCACCGCCCGCCCGCCAGGTCCCGTCTCAACATCGCCATGATGTGCGGCTGCGCCTGGGTCCTGCGGTTCGCCGAGCAGGAGGAGGAGCGGCGCGAGCGAACCCTTGAGGAGCTGAGCCGGACGAACCGGCTGCTGGAAGCTTCGCTCGCCGAGAACGCCCGCCTGCACGCCCAGTTGCTCGCCCAGGCCAGGGAGGCGGGCGTGCTCGACGAGCGCCGGCGGATGGCCCGCGAGATCCATGACACCCTGGCGCAGGGCCTCACCGGCATCATCGCGCAGCTCCAGGCGGCCGAGCAGATGCACGAGGTCCCGGCGCCGTGGCGGCGGCCCTTCGACGCCGTCAAGAACCTGGCGAGGGAGAGCCTGACCGAGGCGCGGCGCTCGGTCGAGGCGCTCCGGCCCGAGCCGCTCCAGGCCGCGCGCCTGGGCGACGCGCTCGCGGGCGTCGCCGACCGATGGTCGAACCTGCACGGACTGCCCGTCCAGGTCACGACGACCGGCACGCCGCGGCCGATGGCCCCCGAGGCCGAGCTCGCGCTGCTGCGCACGGCACAGGAGGCATTGGCCAACGGGCGGCCCGGACGCCTTCTCCAGGGCACCGGACAGCCCACCGGCCGCCGTTCGCCTCCGGGCCGGACGGCGTTCGCCCCGGGTCAGAAGACCGAGATGTGGACGTGGTCCCAGTGGTTCTGGGTGATGCTGCCCCGGTCGCTCATGGGCTTCCAGCCGCCGCCCTGGCGGAAGTCGTAGATGCGCTGCTTCCAGATGATGTACATGATGCCCAGGCGCGAGGCGTTGGAGATGGCCCACTGGGAGACGCGGTCGCCGCGTTCCAGGTCCTCGGGGCCGGGCATGCGGCCGCCGGTGCTCATCATGAAGTCGCAGGCGCGGCCGACGCCGTGCTCGCCGCGGTCGCCGGGCCGCAGGCAGCCCACGCCGTACGGCATGGGGAACTCCTGCATGATGGCGTCGCGGACGGAGATCATGCGGCCGGTGAGGCCGGCGCTGCCGCCGGGGCGCTGGAAGCCGTACTTGGCCATGAGCTTCTCGACGTGGCGGCGCTTGGCCGCGAGCTCCTTGATGCTGCGCTTGAGCTCCTCGATATCCCGCGCGGTCTTCTCCTCGGCCTCCTTGGCCTCCTTGGCGAGCACCTTGACGCTCTTGACGCGCTCGCTCTCGGCCAGGGCGTACTGCGAGAGCGTGAGCGCGCCGTCGAGCGCACGCTCGCCGCTGTCGCCGGCGGTCAGGAAGAGGGAGGCCTGCGGGTCGCCGCCCATGTAGGCCGACTGCGCGAAGCGCGACAGCGCGGCGCGGGCGAGGGAGTACTCCTTGCGCAGGCGGGCCGCGCGGGCCTCGGCCTTCTTCGCGGACGCCTCCAGGTCGTCGAGGCGGTGCAGCTCGCCCCGGTAGAGCTTGGCGAGCGCCTTGTTCTGCTTGGTGAGCTTGTCGAGCTGGGCCTTCTTGCTCGGATCGGCCGCGAGGGCCGCCGAGTAGCTCCCGGGCGCCGCCGAACCCGGGGTCGCCACCGCGATGAGCAGCGCCGACGTCGTGGCGACCAGGGCGGTCATCCGCCGCGGCCTGCCTGGAACGGGGAAGGGCCGTCCCACACGCTCTCCTCTCCTCGTCCGCCTACCGGGTTAGCTGACGGGTTCGGGCCAGGAGGCGCCCTACCGCGGACCTGGCCACGGATTCACCCCGGAAGAGGTGGGTCCCCGGTTCCCGCGAGCGGGATTCAGCGGTCCGGCCGACTGCTCAGGGGTGGGCAGTTCAAACGACCGAAACACACCGCAGCATAGAAGGGGATCTTGATTACCCGCCACTCGAACGACAGTTTCGGGAAGGATTGCCTACTTCATCCCGATTTCAAGCGCTTGCTACGCCTATCGCCGCGCCCCGCCCGGCCGTACGGCGGGGCGGGATCGGGCAGGTCAGCAGGGGGCGACCTCGGGCCCGGCGGCCAGGCCGTGACCCAGGGGCGGCGCCGCCGGCTCGGGGGCGACCGCGGGCAGGGGCCGGGCGGTCGTCACCCACCGGCCGAGGCGGTGGATGAGGGCGGGGCTCGCCGCGGATTCGGCATGGCCGTAACCCGGCTCGACCCACAGTTCCCTAGGCTCCCCCGCGGCGGCGTGCAACTGCTCGGCGTGCTCCAGCGGGAAGAAGGGGTCCGCGTCGCCGTGGACGATCAGGACGGGCGCCGGGGCGATGCGGGAGATCACCTCGCGGGGCTCCTCGGGCACGGGGTCCCAGCCCCGGGAGAGGATGCGGGTCCGCTTGAAGACGCGGGCCAGCAGGCGTCCCTCGGGGCGTTCGATCGCCCAGTGCACCTGGCGCATCGGGGCCGTGTCCCGGTAGTACCAGCGGCTCGGCCCGCTCACCGCCACCACGGCGTCCACCCCGCCCATGAGGGCGGCGTGCCGGACGGCGCAGGCGGCGCCCATGCTGAAGCCCACGACCGCCACCCGGTCGTACCCGATGCGGCGGGCGTGGCGGACGACCGCCTCGATGTCGTGGATCTCCTGGTCACCCACGGTCGAGTGCCCGCCGGAGCGGCCGTGCCCCCGGAAGTCGAAGCTCAGCACCCCGGCGTATCCGCTGAGCACATGGGCGATCCGCCGGGTGTCACGGCTGCGCCACGTCCCGGTGAACCCGTGGGCGAGCACGACGGCCAGGCCCTCGGCCCCCCGGCCCGTCTGCCGGTAGGGCGTGTGCGCCGCGTCGATGCCGACGCCGTCGCTCGTCACCAGCCGGCACGGGTACGCGGTCGCTAGCTCCGTGACACCACCCATGACCCCTCCCATGACTCCATTCTGTATTGTTTCCGCTGCGTTCCGCGCACGAACCCCCCATTTCTCATGAGATGGCAAGTACTTCGGACAACAGCCGCGGATCGACGTTTCCCCCGGACACGACCGCGACCGTACGGCCCGGCGGGGTCTTCCCCGCGAGGTACGCCGCGAGCGCCACCGCGCCGCTCGGCTCGGCCACGATGCGGGCCGACCTGGCCAGCGTGAGCATCGCCGCCCGGATCTCCTCCTCGGTCACCGTGACCACGCCGCCGAGGTGGGCGCGCAGGTGGGCGAAGGTCCGCTCGGACAGGTTCGTCCGCACCCCGTCGGCGATCGTGCGATACGACATCTCCGCCGGCCAGCGGATCAGCTCGCCCTTCTCCAGGCTCTCGGCCGCGTCCGCCGCCAGCGCCGGTTCGACGCCGAGGACGCGGGTCCCCGGCCGCAGGGCCTTGAGCGCGGTGGCGACCCCGGAGGCCAGCCCGCCGCCGCCGACGGGGACGAGCACGACGTCCGCCTCGGGCAGGTCCTCGGCGATCTCCAGGCCGATCGTGCCCTGCCCGGCGATCACCTCCCGGTGGTCGAACGGCGGGATCAGCGTCAGCCCCCGCTCCTCCGCCACGGCCTGCGCGCTCTCCATCCGCTCGTCGGAATCGACCAGCAGCACCTCGGCTCCCAGGCGGCGCATCGCGTCCACCTTCACGGCCGGGGCGACCCGGGGCGAGACCACGACGCACGGCACGCCGAAGGCCCGCGCGGCGTACGCGAGCGCCTGCCCGTGGTTGCCCGACGAATGGGTGACCACCCCCTTCTCCGGGCGGAGCGCCGCGAGCGCGTTGTAGGCGCCGCGCAGCTTGAACGCCCCGGTCGGCTGCAGGCTCTCCGGCTTGAGCCACAGCTCGCCCTCATCCCACGGGCAGGGCAGCAGCGGCGTGCGCACCACCACGCCGCGCACCCGCTCCGCCGCCGCCCGGACATCGTCAACCGTGATCAGTTCCATGTCTTCCATGATGCTCCCGCCCCCGGCCACCCAACCGCGCGGTTCCACCCCTACGTGCGAATACGCCCCCATGGGCCCCATCCGTACGGCGGCCCGCCCGCCTCCGGGCAGGTGAGGCGGGGGGCCGCCCGCCCTTCCTTCGCTCCGGCGGGGCCGGTGGACGCCGCCGCGACGAGATCACGGGAGACGGGACCTCCCGGGGGGACGGGAGCGGCGGGCACGGCACGGAGACGGCCCGGGGACGGGTGGGCGGCGCCGAGGCCGGGTGGGCGGCGCCGAGGCCGGGTGGGCGGCGCCCGGCCGTACGGCTCGCGGGGCGGGCGGCGGGGAACCGCGCTTGTGCGGGGGCGGGGACGGTGTAGAACACTGGGGCGCATGGCTCTTCATGTGCGCGGCGTGGTGCTGCCGGGGGACGAGGTCCGGGACGTCTACCTGGTCGGCGATCGGGTGACGTTCGAGCCGGTCCCCGGCGCGGAGACGGTGGCCTCGGGCGGGTTCGTGCTGCCGGGCCTGGTGGACGCGCACTGCCACATCGGGATCCGGCCCGGGAGCGCGCCGGTGGAGTCGGTGGACGAGGCGCGGGCGCTGGCGATGCTGGACCGGGACGCCGGGGTGCTGGCGATGCGCGACGCGGGCTCGCCGTACCCCTATCCGGAGCTCGACGACGACCCGGAGATGCCGCGGCTGTCGCGGGCCGGGACGCACATCGCGCCGCCCCGGCGGTACCTGCGGGGCCTGTTCACCGAGACGCCCGCCGAGGAGCTGACCTCTCGGGTGCTGGAGCAGGCGCGGGCGGGCAACGGCTGGGTGAAGATCGTCGCCGACTGGATCGACCGGGAGACGGGCGACCTCGGGCCGACCTACGACTTCGACACGCTCAAGGCGGCCGTGGACATGGCGCACCGGGCGGGCGCGCGGGTCGCGGTGCACACGTTCGACGAGAAGGCGGTCGAGGCGTGCGTGCGCGCGGGGGCCGACTCGATCGAGCACGGCACCGGCCTGACCGTGGAACTGGCGGAGACGATGGCGAGCGAGGGCGCGGCGCTCGTGCCGACGATGATCAACGTGGAGACGTTCGAGGGCATCGCGGCGCGGGCGGACGGCAAGTTCCCCGCGTACGCCGCGCACATGCGGCGGCTCCAGGCCGGGTTCCCCGAGGTGGTGCGGGCCGCGTACGAGTCCGGCGCGCAGATCTTCGCCGGCACCGACGCGGGCGGCGGCATCGACCACGGGCTCCTCGCCGAGGAGATGATGCTGCTGCACGAGAAGGCCGGTATGCGCGCGGTGGACGTCCTCGCCGCCGCCTCCTGGCGGGCCCGCGCCTGGCTGGGCCTGCCCGGCCTGGTCGAGGGCGGGTTCGCCGATCTCGTCGTCTACGAGTCCGACCCGCGCGAGGACCTGTCCGTCGTGCGGACCCCGTCCCGCGTCGTCCTGCGCGGCCGCGTCGTCCGCTGACCCGCCGGCGCCGCCTGCCCCACCACGCGGCCCGGGCTCACGCCGTACGCCCGGGCCGCGGGCGCATGCCGTACGCCTTCGGGCGTGCGACGGCGGCGCGCCGCCGGGAGGGGGAGCCGGGGCGGCGCGCCGCCGGGAGGGGGAGCCGGGGCGGCGCGCCGCCGCGCGTGCGGGGCCGGTGACGTCAGCGTGAGACCGGCGTCAGGTCCTCGGTGATCACCTCACCGGGGCGGACGCCCGTGACGCCGTTCTGGAAGTTGCGCTCCACCTGGGCGATCTCGGTGGCGTTGGGGTACGGGTTGCGGCAGCTCGTGCCCGCGCTCGCGCCGGACATCAGGTCCGAGCACAGGCCCGTGCGGCGGTCGGGGAGGCCGAGGATGTGGCCGAGCTCGTGCGACGCGATGCGCAGGGGGTAGTGCCCCTGGGCGACCGCCTGCCGGCCCATCCAGACGTATCCGCGGCCCAGGCCGTACGGCTGCGCGCGCGGCCAGCCGTTGTCGGCGTAGATGATGACGTCGGCCGGGGTGCCGGGGACGAACCGCACGTTCGTGACGCTCTGGTTCCAGATCTGGGCCCCCTGGTCCACGACCGCCCGGAACTCGGCGGCGCGGCTCGCGTCGTAGCGGATGACGCGGACGAGGGACTCGTTCTCGGCGGAGGCCGGAAGCGCGGCCCCGGCCAGGAGGAGGGGGAGGGCGAGCAGCGCGCCGAGGAGCACGCGGATCGCTCGGCTGGTCATTGGCGCCTCCTTGCGCCCGCCGTGGCGCGGCGGGCGTCCGGCGCGGGCCGGAGGGGCGGCGCCGCGCGAAGGACAGGGAGCGCCAGCGTAGGCAGCCTCCCCACATAATGGTCAATGACCAGCGAAAACCCTGAATTTCACACATGACACGCCCGCCGGCACCACGGATTTCGCGCCCGCGCGCACCGATCACTCTGAACGGCCCGGAGCACCCCCGCCCCGGACGACGTCTCCGGCACGGCCCCGCAGCCCGGCCGTACGGGAGAGACCGGAATAACCGGGTGGTTCGGGTGGTTTGTACTGCTGTCGCGTCGCGTTCCGGATCGGTCAACTAGACTTGTCCGGCCGCCTGATCCTGGCGCGTCTCCTCCCCCGATCCCAGAGCGAGAGCCGAACATGCCCATTAACAGCCGCGAGGACCTGCGCAACATCGCGATCATCGCGCACGTCGACCACGGCAAGACCACTCTGGTCGACGCCATGCTCTGGCAGAGCGGGGCCTTCCGGGAGAACGCCGCCGTGGACGACCGCGTGATGGACTCCAACGACCTGGAGCGTGAGAAGGGCATCACGATCCTGGCCAAGAACACCGCGGTCAAGCACGGCGGGATGACCATCAACATCATCGACACCCCCGGCCACGCCGACTTCGGCGGCGAGGTCGAGCGCGGCCTGTCGATGGTGGACGGCGTGGTGCTGCTCGTGGACGCCTCCGAGGGCCCGCTGCCGCAGACCCGCTTCGTGCTGCGCAAGGCGCTCGCCGCCAAGATGCCGGTCATCCTGTGCATCAACAAGGTGGACCGCCCCGACGCGCGCATCGCCGAGGTCGTGGACGAGACCTACGAGCTGTTCATGGACCTGGACGCCACCGAGGAGCAGATCGAGTTCCCGATCGTCTACGCCTCGGCCAAGGCCGGCCGCGCGTCCCTGAACCGCCCGGCCGACGGCGGCATGCCCGACTCCGAGGACCTGGAGCCGCTGTTCCAGACCATCACGGAGACCATCCCGGCGCCGACCTACGACCCGACCGCGCCGCTGCAGGCCCACGTCACCAACCTGGACGCGTCGTCGTACCTCGGCCGCATCGCGCTCTGCCGCGTGCACCAGGGCACGATCCGCAAGGGCCAGCAGGTGGCCTGGTGCCGCACCGACGGCACGATCGAGCGCGTCAAGATCAGCGAGCTGCTGATGACCGAGGCGCTGGAGCGCAAGCCCGCCGAGGAGGCCGGCCCCGGCGACATCATCGCGATCGCCGGCATCCCGGAGATCATGATCGGCGAGACCCTGGCCGACGTCGAGGACCCGCGCCCGCTGCCGCTGATCACGGTGGACGAGCCCGCGATCTCCATGGTCATCGGCACCAACACCTCGCCGCTGGTCGGCAAGGTCAAGGGCGCCAAGGTCACCGCCCGCCTGGTCAAGGACCGCCTCGACAAGGAGCTCGTCGGCAACGTGTCGCTGCGCGTGCTCCCGACCGAGCGCCCCGACGCCTGGGAGGTGCAGGGCCGCGGCGAGCTGGCGCTGGCCGTCCTGGTCGAGCAGATGCGCCGCGAGGGCTACGAGCTGACCGTGGGCAAGCCGCAGGTGGTCACCCGCGAGATCGACGGCAAGGTGCACGAGCCGGTCGAGCGCGTGACCGTCGACTGCCCCGAGGAGTACCTCGGCGCGATCCAGCAGCTCCTGGCCGTTCGCAAGGGCCGCATGGAGAACATGAGCAACCACGGCACCGGCTGGATCCGCATGGAGTTCCTGGTGCCGGCGCGCGGCCTGATCGGCTTCCGCACCGAGTTCCTCACCGTGACCCGCGGCACCGGTCTGGTCCACCACGTGTTCGAGCGCTACGAGCCCTGGTTCGGCGAGCTGCGCACCCGCCAGAACGGCTCCCTGGTCGCCGACCGCTCCGGCCCGGTCACCGCGTTCGCGATGATCAACCTCCAGGAGCGCGGCACGCTGTTCGTCTCCCCCGGCACCGAGGTGTACGAGGGCATGATCGTCGGAGAGAACTCCCGCTCCGACGACATGGACGTGAACATCACCAAGGAGAAGAAGCTCACGAACATGCGCTCCTCCACGAGCGAGGAGACCGAGAAGGTCATCCCGCCGCGGCAGATGTCGCTGGAGCAGGCGCTGGAGTTCATCCGCGACGACGAGTGCGTGGAGATCACGCCCGAGTCGGTGCGCATCCGCAAGGTCGTCCTCGACGCCGCCACGCGGGGCCGCGCCGCCGCCCGCGCCAAGCGCGGCTGACCCGCGCGGCTCACGCCGTACGGCGGGCACGAGCCCACCCCGAGCCCCGGACCCTCACCGGTCCGGGGCTCGGCTCGTTTCCGGAGCTCCTATCGCCGAGGCGCCTTCCCCGGCACGCCCTCACCGGAACGCTTTCACGGGAGCGGGCGGGGGGGACCGCCGTCCCTCAGCCCCTGGCCCGCGCCTCGGACAGCAGGCGGCGCAGTTCGCCGGGCGGGACGTCCTCGCGGAGCAGGCGGTCGAGGCGCACCGCCTCCTCGTCGCCGGGATGGGCGCGCAGCGCGTGCTCCAGGGCGAGGAGGGCCTGGGCGCGTTCGCCGCGCAGCGCCGCCGCCACGGCGAACAGGCAGGCCGGGACGCGCACGCCGTCGCCGCCCGCGCGGCGCAGCACGTCGAGCCAGAGGGCGGCCGAGGGCTCGGGCATCTCGACGGCCAGTGCCCAGGCCACGTCGCGCACGTCGCCGAGGAGCTGGCACAGGATGGCCAGCCAGGCCACGTCGTCGTCGGCGAGCCGCCCGCCCTCTCCGTGGAGGGCGACGGCCTCGCGCACGCGGCGCACCCCCTCGGCGACGAGGGAGGCGCGGAATCCTGCGGGGTCGGAGGGGTCGGCTCGCGCGACGCGCTCCCCGAGCGCGACGTCGACGCGCCGCATCGCGCGGAGCATGTCCTCGCGTGCGGAGCCGTCCAGGGGCGCGAGCCAGTTCGCGTAGAGTTCTGCCACGGTCACCCAGCGTGCACCGGTCGGAGAGATCGATTCCGGGGTTCCACCGAACCGGTCGCTACCTCCTGGGCCGCTCGGTCGGGCCCACGTTCTCGGCGAGCCAGCCGACCAGCGGTTTCATCGCCCGCCACGCCCCGACGACCCGGGCGTGCGCCTCGGGGGTGCCGAGCCACGCGGCGACGGGCCATCGCGCCGCCGCGTACAGCGTCCGGTGGCGCAGCAGCTCGATCCGCGGGTGGTCCTCGGGGACGCCGCGCGGGCGGGTCTTCAGCCGGTCGCCCAGGATCTCGTGGCCGGCCCCGGCCAGCTCGGCCACGATGGCCGCCAGCCGTTCCCCCGACCGCTCGTCGTCCACCGCCTCGCGGTAGCGCGCGAGCTGGTCCGGGGCGGCCGCGTAGATCCCGGCGGCGGCGAACAGCTCGTCCGCGTTGATCTCGACGTAGTGCCCGATGCCCGCGCACGCCTCCGCGAACGCGCCCTGGTGGGTCTTGTACGGGCTCTTGTCCCCGGAGAACCGCACGTCGCGGTACGGCCGGAACAGTTTGGGCGGGCCCCCGAACTCCTCGCCGAGCGCGTCGGCCAGCGCCGCCATCGGCTCGCGCACGGCGCGCTCGTAGACGTCCTTGTGCCGCGTCCAGTACTCCCTGGAGTTGTCGGCCTCCAGCCCCGCGTAGAAGTCGAACGCCTCCTCGGGGAACCCCGTGAACCGCCCGCTCACGCCCGCCTCCTCACCGCGGGCGGCGGGCCCGGGGCCCGCCGCCGATCACCTGTGCCGCTAGCGACGGTAGTACTTCTTGCCCGGCGTCAGGCGCGTGCCGTACAGCTCGGAGACCGTGACGAAGTGGTAGCCCTTCTTCTTCAGCTCCCGCAGGACCTTGGGGATGGCGTTGACCGTGGTCCGGTGGATGTCGTGGAAGAGCACGATCGAGCCGGGCCGCACCTTCTTGATGGCACGGCGGCTGACGACCTTGGAGTTGCGGTCGCGCCAGTCCATCGTGTCCACGTTCCAGATGATCTGCGCGAGGCCCAGCTCCTTCGTCGCCTTCACGACCTGCTTGTCGGTCGCGCCGTACGGCGGGCGCATGAGCGTCGGCCGCACGCCGGTGATGCGGGCGATGGAGTCCTGGGTCCGCTTGAGCTGGCGGCGGACCTTCGCGGTGGACAGGCGGGCCAGGTTCGGGTGGCTCCAGGAGTGGTTGGCCACCTCGTGCCCGTCGCGGACCATGCGCCGCATGACGCCGGGGCGCGGCCCGGTCATCTCGCCGACCATGAAGAACGTGGCCCTGGCGTCGGCCTTGGCGAGCATGCCCAGCAGCTTGTTCGTGTACGGCCCGGGGCCGTCGTCGAAGGTGAGCGCGACGCACTTGACCTTGGCGCAGTCCACGCCGGGCGCGGGCACGGACGGCTGGCCCGGCGGCTGGGTGACGCCGGGCATGCGCGGGGTCTCGGTGGCCCCGGGCTGCGGCGTCGGCACCGGCTGGACCGGCGGGCGCGGGCCCGCGCCGGGGTCGCCCGGCTGCGGGGTGCCCCCGCCGGGCACCGCGACCGCGCCGGGATCCCCGGACACCGGAGCCTGCGGCGTCGCGCCCGGGGGCGTGACGGACGGCGACGGCGGCGGCGTCTGCCGTACGGCCAGCGGCCGGCTGGACGCGGGGGCCTCGCCCCGGGGGGCCTCACCCGCGGGGGTGGACGGCGCGGGCGCGACGGGCTCGGGCTCGGCCTGCTTGCCGCCCCCGGAGGACTGGGACGGCAGCGCGGCGGGGGCGGGCGTGGGCTGCGCGGCGGGACCGCTCGCGCCCCCCGCGGGACGGCCGCCCTCCCCGTCACCGGCGCTCGCGCACCCCGCTGAGAGGGTGACCGCCACGGCGAGGGCCAGCCCGGCCTTCGCCCCTCGCAGCCACGGCGACCGAGGTTCCCGCAAACGCATGTAACCGACCTTTGCCTCAAGACTTGAAATCGAGGTACTCACCTGGAATCCCCCCGAACGACCAAGACCCCGTCGAACACTCCGACTTCGGGTCCAAACCGACAGAGTAACGCGACGGCAAAGAGTTGGACGTCACGTCACCGCTCCGGGTTCGCCCCGGGGGCCCGCGGATTCGGAAAGATCAGCCGGAGTTGTCGTGCGTCCTCGGCGGCTCGATGACCACCATCACGAACCGGACCTCCCCGGCGCCCTCGTTGGCGTAGCGGTGCTGCCGGTCGGCGCTGAACAGCACGGCCCCGTCGGCCCCGATCACGTGGCTCTTGCCGTACACGGTCAGGGTCAGCTCGCCCGCGAGGACGGCCAGCATCTCGCGGGTGCCGGGGGCGTGGGCGTCGCCGTCGTGGTGCTCCCCCGGGGCGAGCCGCCAGTCCCACAGCTCCATGAGCGCCGGTGCGTCGGACCCGAGGAGCAGCCGCGCGCAGCCCTGCTCGCCCTGCCAGAGCGTCGCCACGTCGTCCTTGTGCACCACGCGGACGACGGGGGTGTCGGAGACCTCGACGAGCCGCGCGACGGTGATGCCGAGGGCGTCGGCGACCCGGGTCAGCGTGGTGACGCTGGGGTTCGTGCGGCCCTGCTCGATCTGCACGAGCATGCCGCGGCTGACGTTCGACCGGGCGGCCAGCGCGTCGAGGGTCAGGCCCCGGTGGGCCCGCTGCGCGCGCAGGTTGTTGGCGATGGCTGCCGTCACCGTCTGCGGGTCGGTCATGTAGTGCAGTCTAGTGAATCTGATTTGCAGTGGAGTGCACCCTTTGTGGTGTACTAAGAGTCCACTCTGTTGCACTGCGCAGCCTTCGGGTGGATGGGACGAGCTGATCGGGGACCGGGAGCGCCGGGCCCGATCCGGACGGATTGGGTGAACGATGACGGCGATCGTGCTGGCCACCGCCTGTGCTGTCGTGTACGGCACCGCCGACTTCTTCGGCGGGATGGCGACGAAGCGGGCGCCGGTGTACGCCGTGGTCGTGGTGTCCCAGATCGGCGGGGTGCTCCTGCTCGTTCCGCTGCTGCCGCTGCTGCCGGGCACCCCGGACTGGGCGTCGCTGGGGTGGGGCGCGCTCGCGGGCCTGGCCGGCGGGGTCGCGCTGATCGTCTTCTACCGGGCGCTGGCGAGCGGCGTGATGTCGATCGTCGCGCCCACGACCGCGGCGGCCTCCGCCGCCCTGCCCGTGGTGTGGGGCCTGGCGGCCGGCGAACGGCCGAGCGCGGGAGGGCTCGCCGGGATCGCCCTCGCGCTCGTCGCGGTGATGCTGGTCAGCCGCGAGCCCGCGCGGCCCGGCGCGGCCCCGGTGAAGAAGCTCGGGCCGGTGCTGGCCGCGCTCGCCGCCGGCGCGGGATTCGGGCTCTTCTTCGCCCTGCTGCCGGCGGGCGAGGCCGGGCTGTGGCCGCTGATCGGCGCCCGCGCGGGCTCGATCGCGCTGGTGGCGGCGATCGCGCTGGGCACGCGCAACACGCTGCGGCCGGGGCCGGGGACGCTGAAGGTGATCGTGGTCGCCGGCGTCCTCGACATGGCCGCGAACGTCTTCTTCCTGATGGCCAAGCAGGAGGGCCTGCTGAGCATCGTCTCGGTGATCGCGAGCCTCTACCCGGCCAGCACGCTCATGCTGGCCAGGTACGTCCTCGGCGAGCGCCTGCACGTGATCCAGGCCGCGGGCGTGGTCCTCGCGCTGGGCGCGGTCGGCCTCATCGCCCTGCCCTGATCCCGGGCGGCTACGACCCCGGCCTGACCGGCGGGCCCTCGACGATCAGCCGGACGGTCTTCGCGTTGACCATGGTCGCGTAGACCACCTTCGCGGCAGGGTCGGCGCTCTTGGCGGGCTGTTCCATGTACCCGGGGGTGTCGGACCCCGGCGCGGTCACCGCCCGCTGGAGCACGTAGTCGGGGGTGAGGCCGCGCGACCTGATCTCCCGCTGGGCCTCGGCCACCGTGCGGCCGTCCAGCCTGACCCCCTCCAGCGGCTCCCCCGGGCCCTCCGGGGGGACCACCGCGCCGTAGTTCTCGCCCGGCCTCGCGGCGCGGCCGATGGTGATCCAGTGCGAGCCGTGCCTGCTCGCCTTGACCCGCAGGCGCAGGTCGCACTCCTGCTCCGGAGCGCAGGTCCCCTCGCCCTCCCACGAGGAGTAGGGGTTGCCGCCCTCCGGGCCCACGCTGCTGCCGCCACCCGTGACACCGTCCATGTCCACGGTCGTTGACCCATTTCATCCCATGCTGTGACGTGTCCCCGCGGGCGCCGGATCGCGGGGGCGGGCGGGGCGGGGGCCGTACCGGTCAGGCCACGGGTTCGGGCTCGTCCTCGGGGGTCTGGTCGATCGTACGGCGGGGCCCGGCGAACCAGGTCCGCGCCGACAGCGCCCACCACAGGCCGATGCCGAGCAGCACGGCGCCGACCGCGAGCGGGGCGTAGTTGACGGCGGTCCAGGTGAACTCGGGGTGGCCCGGGATGCCCTGCGGCGAGAACGGCATGACGAAGTAGATCGAGACGACGGCGATCTCGACGACCGCGATCCAGCACAGCGCCTTGTACTTGCGGCCCAGCGTCCACGGGCCCGGCGTGAACCGGTCGCCCATGCGCAGCCGGAGCCAGATGGGGATCAGGAACGCCAGGTAGAGGCCGATCACGGCCATGGAGACGACCGCGTAGAACGCGACCGGGGCCTTGTTCGGGGCCTCGTACAGGGCCGGCAGGGTGATCAGCAGCGCGACGACGCATCCGGCGATGATCGCGTTGACCGGCGTGCGGTTGCGGTCCACCTTGGACCAGAGCCGCCAGCCGGGGATCGCGCCGTCGCGGGCGAAGGCGTACGTCATGCGGGACATCGACGTCACGCAGCTCATACCGCAGAAGAACTGGCCGATCGCGGAGATCCCGAAGACCACCGTGGCCAGCGTGGGCGTGAGCGCGCTGGTGAAGATGTTGCCGACGAACCCGGGCGAGGCGGGGTCGTTCACCGCGTCCACGTCGGTCGCGGCGAACAGGAACGCCAGCAGCAGGACCCACCCGCCGATCGCCGAGTAGAAGATCGACTGCCACAGCCCCCGGGCGGCCGACCGCGCGGCGCCCCGGGTCTCCTCGGACACGTGCGCGCACGCGTCGAACCCGGTGATCGTGTACTGCGTGAGCAGGAACCCCAGCGGCAGGATGTAGATCCAGAACATCCCGTCGGAGAAGCCGGAGTTGTTGTTGGTCCCGGTGAAGACGAATTCGAGGCTCTGGTGCTTCTCCGGCCCGAAGACCAGGATCGCGATCACCACGGCGACGCCGAGCACGTGCCACCACACCGAGACGTTCTGGAGCACGGAGATCAGCCGGTGGCTGAAGATGTTGATCAGCGCGTGCAGCGCCAGGATGACCGCGAAGAGGATGAACGCCCGGGTCAGCGTGGGGTCCCAGGTGTCGATGAACCGGCTCAGCGTGATGTTCAGGAACGTGGCGCAGCCGTAGTCCACCGAGGCCGTCACCGCGATCAGGCCGATGAGGTTGAGCCAGCCCGTGAACCACCCGTGGACGGGCCTGCCCAGCTTCGCGGCCCACCAGTAGATCCCGCCGGCCGTCGGGTAGGCCGACACCAGCTCGGCCAGGCAGAACCCGATGATCAGGATGAACGCGGAGATGATCGGCCAGCCCCACGAGATCGCGATGGGCCCGCCGTTGTTCCACGCCTGCCCGAACGTGGTGAACGTGCCCGCCAGGATCGAGATGATGGAGAAGCTGATCGCGAAGTTGGAGAACCCGCTCCAGGAGCGGTCGAGCTCCTGGCTGTAGCCCAGCTCTGCCAGGCGGCGGGCGTCGTCGTCGAGCTTGGTCACGCAGACCTCCTCAGGTGGCGGGCGCCGGCGCCCCTACACCGGTGACCGCCACCCGGCGGCCACCGGTGCCCGTCCAGTGACCCCACCCGCCGGCCTGAGCCGGACCTTCCCCTGATCGCCCCCGCCGGATCTGCGCGAGGCGCGCGTCCGGGCCGCCTGCGTCCAAGGCGTGACCCGCGACGGTGCCCGTCCGGCCTGCGGAGCGGCCTGCGGGTCGGCCCGTCGGCCGCCCCCGGCGTCCAGCGGAGCACCAGCAGTCTGTGTCCCGGCGATCCTGATCGTCAAGGCCCGTCCGGGAAGATCATTCGACCGTTTCTCTCCAGGTACGGCGGGGCGCCCGCCTCGTCCGCCTATGGCCGCTCCCGGGGTGGGCGCGGCGCGCGCGGAGGGTGAGCCGGACCGGGGAGGGGGACGCGCGGCGCGACGCGGGAGGCCCAGCCGGGGCGGGGCCGTGGCCCCGGGATCCGGCCGGCCGGGCCGGTCGGGGCGGGACCCGGAACAGTCACCGGAGACGTGGTTACGAGGCGCGATATATGGGAAACGTTGCCTAGGTTGCCACCGCTTGTTAGCTTCTCCACGTGCACGCTGACAGGGCGGGCGCGCGCTCCGTAACCGGCTTCGGAATGCGGCGGACCTCCCCAGAGCGTCGACCACCTCGCACCGGGTTCGCGGGTGACGTCGATCGGCTCGGGCTGCCCCGGGGCCTCGTCCGGTGGGGTGAAGGCCGATGAGCGCAAGTTTCAGCCATCAGCTCCTGCTCTACGGCTCGGACGCGGGCTTCCTCGCCTCGGCCGAGCCGTTCCTGAGAGCGGCGCTGGCGGCGGGTGAGCCCGCCATGCTCCTGGCCCGTCCGCACACCATCGAGCTCGTCCGCGATGCGCTCGGCGACGACGCCAAGAACCTCGACACGCGCGAGTCGGCCGACTGGTTCCTGCACCCGCCGCGCACGCTGGCGGCCTCGCACGACTACGTCGTGGCGCAGGCGGGCCGGCGCACGTGGGTGCTGGGCGAGCCGCTGTGGGTGGGCCGCGACGCGCGCGAGGTCGGCGAGTGGCACCGCTACGAGGCCGCGATGAACCTGGCGATGGACGGCATGAACGCCGCTTTCATGTGCGCGTACGACCGCCGGGTCACCGCCCCGGAGATCGTCGCGGCGGCCACGGTCACCCACCCGGAGTGCGCGTTCGGGCCGGAGGCCAAGCCGAACCCCGAGTACGTCCTGCCCGAGCGGCTCAACGGGGACGACGGCCCGCTGCCGGAGCCGCCCGCCGACGCCTTCCGCATGCGGTTCACGCTGACCGAGCTCAAGCGGCTGCGCGACGTGGTGGGCGAGTACGCCGCGCGCGCCGAGCTCTCCAGGAACCGCATCCCGTCGTTCGTGCTGAGCGTGGCGGAGATCGCCAACAACGCGGTCGAGCACGGCGCCGGGTACGGCATCGCGCACCTGTGGACGCAGAACGACGTGCTCGCCTGCGAGATCGTCGAGCCCTCCACCCACTTCGACGTGCTCTACCCCGGATACATCCCGCCGCCGCCGGACAGCCCCCGCGGCTACGGCCTGTGGATCACCCGCCAGCTCTGCGACCTGGTGGACGTGCGCACCGGCGGGGGCAAGTCCCGCATCCGCCTCCAGATGCGCATCCCCTGACCGGGCCGGGCGCGCCCGCGCGGACCCACCTCGCGCGCGATCCGGCGGGGCGGGCGTTTGGCCGGGGGGCGGCGGGTTAGCCTACGTCGCATGGAAGGGGACGGCGGCGCGTACCGCGTGGGCATCTCCGGCCACCGCGGGCTCGGCCGTACGACGGCGTCGCTGGTCTCGGACGCGATCCGGAAGATCCTGTCCGGGCTCCCGGACTCCCTGGCCGGGATCTCCTGCCTGGCCGACGGCGCCGACCAGATCTTCGCCCGCGAGCTCCTGGCCCGCGGCGGCACCCTGGAGGTCGTCGTCCCCGCCGGGCGATACAAGGACTGCCTGCCCCCCGACGCGCACGCCGAGTACGACGCGCTGCTGGCCCGGGCCTCCCGGGTCCACCGCCTGCCGTACCCCGCGCCCACGGAGGAGTCCCACATGGCGGCCAGCCGGCTCATGCTCGACCGGACCCACGAGCTCCTGGCGGTCTGGGACGGCAAGCCCGCGCGCGGCTACGGCGGCACGGCGGACGTGGTGGCCGAGGCCAGATCACGCGGCCTGCCGATCCGCGTGATCTGGCCGCCCGGCGCCCGCCGGGACTGATCGGCCGCGCGGTCAGCCGAGCTTGTCCAGCAGCTCGCGCTCGCGCCCGGCGCTGAGGCCGGCCCGCCGCTCGCGGTCCAGGCCCTGCTCGCGCTCCCAGGCCAGGGTGCCGGCGAGGAGGTCCTCCCGGTCCCGGTGGCGCAGCCCGGCGGCGACCGCGGCCGCCCCGCTCCGGGCCGACCAGCCCTCGTAGCCCGGCTCGACGATCCACATCGGCAGCGACTCGGGCCCGAGGTACTGGGCCACCCCCTGCTCGACGAGCCACCGCGAGTCGGCGGTCACGACCGGGCCGGTGTGCCCGCCGACGGCGCGGGACATCTCCAGCCACTCGCGGAACGGCACGACCGGGCCCACCGCGTCGTACGTGCCGGTGAGGCCCTTCTCGGCCGCGTCGAGCAGCCAGGCCGCGAGGTCCCGCACGTCGATCACCTGCGTGGGCAGGTCGGGCGTGTCCGGCGCCAGCATCGGCTCCTCCGGGGCGCGGGCGGCCCGCGCCACCCAGTAGCCCGAGCGCCCGCTCTCGTCGCCCGGCCCGCCGATCAGCCCCGGGCGGACCACGAGCAGCCGGTCGCCGACCACGTCGGCCGAGGCCCGCTCGCAGGCGACCTTCGCCGGGCCGTACTGCGTCTCATCGACCTCGTCCTGGTCGACGGGCTCCAGCGTCGCCGCCGACTCGTCCGCCCCGACCACGTCGTAGGAGGCGTAGGCGTTGACGGAGGACACGTAGCTCCAGTGCCGCGCCCTGCCGCCGAGCGCCGCCAGCGCCTGCCGGACGAACCCCGGCTGCCAGGAGACCTCGATGACCGCGTCCCACTCCCGGTCGAGCAGCGCGTCGTAGACCGAGGGGTCGCGCCGATCCCCCGCGACCAGCCGTGCCCCCTCGGCGACCGTTCCGCTCTCCCCGCGGGCCAGACAGGTGACCGAATATCCCCGGGAGAGCGCCTCCCTGGAGACCGCCTTACCGAGGAAGGCGGTCCCTCCTAGCACAAGAATTTCCATAACTCCACGAAACCACTCACACCCCGCGAATCGCTCCCGCATTCGCCCAGAGCAGACAAACCCCGGGGAGGTAATGCCCCCGGGGTCAAGGCGCCGGCCCGCCGGGCCGTACGGCGTGGCCCCCGGGCGGCGCCCCACGGGCCGGCGCGGCCCGCAGGCCCGCCAGGTCACGCCCCACGGACCGGCCGGGCCGTACGGCGTGCGCGGCGGGCCGCCGGGACCGAGCACGCGGCCCCAGCGACGACAATGGACCTATGCCCGGGGACCGTCCGCTCGAACTCCGCGCCGACTGCGAGAACTGCTTCGCGTTGTGCTGCGTGGCGCTGCCGTTCGCGGCCTCGGCCGACTTCGCCGTGGACAAGCCCGCCGGGAAGCCCTGCGCCAACCTGCGCGACGACTTCCGCTGCGGGATCCACGCGCGGCTCCGGCGGAGCGGCTTCCCCGGCTGCACGGTCTTCGACTGCTTCGGCGCGGGCCAGAAGGTCTCCCAGCACACCTTCGCCGGGCGCGACTGGCGGTCCTCGGCGGAGACCGCCTCGGCGATGTTCGGGGTCTTCCCGGTGATGCGGCAGCTCCACGAGTTCCTGTGGTACCTCTCCGAGGCCCTGACGCTCAAGGCCGCCCGCCCGGTCCACGGTGAGCTGCGCCGCCTCCTCGACGAGACCGAACGCCTCAGCCTGGAGGACGCCGCCGCCCTCGCCGCGCTCGACGTCGGCGCGCACCGGGAGGCCGTCAACGTCCTGCTCCTGCGCACGAGCGAGCTGGTGCGCGGCCCGGTGAGGCACCGCAAGAAGGAGCTGCGCGGCGCCGACCTCATGGGGGCGCGGCTGCGCGGCGCGGACCTGCGCGGGGCCAACCTGCGCGGGGCCTACCTCATCGCCGCCGACCTGCGCCGCGCGGACCTGCGCCAGGCCGACCTGATCGGGGCCGACCTGCGCGACGCCGACCTCTCCGGCGCCGACCTGACCGGCGCGATCTTCCTCACCCAGGCCCAGGCCAACGCCGCCCGCGGCGACGCCGCCACCCGCCTGCCCGCCGCGGTCTCCCGTCCCGCCCACTGGTCCTGACCCGACCGGCACGGCCCGCGGCGACCGGGCTCACGCCGTACGGCCGGGCTCACGCCGTACGGCGTGCGGGGGTCACTCGGCGGGGACGGGCTCCGGGACGCGGTGGTGGACGGAGATGGGCACGACCAGCGGGGTCCCGGCCACCGGGTCCTCGATGACGCGGGCGGTGAGGCCGAAGACCTCCTCCAGCAGCTCCTCGGTGAGCACCTCGGCGGGCGCGCCCTGCGCGATGATCCGGCCGGACTTCATGGCGACGAGGCGGTCGGCGTAACGGGCGGCCAGGTTGAGGTCGTGCAGCACCATGACGATCGTGCGGCCGTGGGTGTGCAGCGACCTGACCAGGTCCAGCACCTCCACCTGGTGCGCCAGGTCCAGGTACGTCGTGGGCTCGTCCAGCAGCAGCAGGTCCGTGCCCTGCGCGAGCGCCATGGAGATCCACGCGCGCTGCCGCTGCCCGCCGGACAGCTCGTCCAGGTCCCGGTCGGCCAGGTCGAGCATGCCGGTCATCGTCAGCGCCTCGGTCACCGCGGACTCGTCGTCGGAGGACCACTGGCGGTACCACGACTGGTGCGGGTGCCGCCCGCGCGTCACCAGGTCGGCCACCGTCAGCCCCTCGGGCGCGGTCGGCGCCTGCGGGAGCACCCCGAGCACCTTGGCGACCTCGCGCGTCGGCGTCTTGTCGATCCGCTTGCCGTCCAGCAGCACGTGGCCCCCGCGCGGCGCGAGGAGCCGGCCCAGGGCGCGGAGCAGGGTGGACTTGCCGCAGCCGTTGGGCCCGATCACGGCCGTCACCGAGCCGTCGGCCACGTCCAGGTCGAGGCCGTCCACGATGAGGCGTTCGCCGTACCCCAGCCGCAGTTCCCTGGCCGAAAGTCGGGTCGAGGTCATGCCCGCCTCCTCTGACGGATGAGCAGATAGATCAGGTACGGCGCGCCGAGCACGGCGGTGATCACGCCAACCGGGAGCTCGACGGCGTGGAACGCGGTGCGCGCGATGAGGTCGGCCCCGAGCGTGAGCACGGCGCCGGTCACCGCCGAGGCGATCAGCGGGGGCTGCGACGCGCCGCTCAGCCGCAGCGCGATCTGCGGGGCGGCCAGGGCGACGAACTGGACCGGGCCGGCCGAGGCGGTCGCGACGGCGGCCAGCAGCACCGCGCCCAGCACGAGCAGCGCCCGGCCGCGATCGACGCGGACGCCCAGCCCGCGCGCGGTGTCGTCGCCGAACTGGAGCGCGCCGAGCGTGCGGGCGCCCAGCAGGGTCAGCGGGATCAGCACGGCGAGCGCGATCCCGACCGGCTCGACGTGCTCCCAGCCGCGCCCGTTGAGGCTGCCGGTGATCCACACCATCGCCCGCCCGGCGTCGTTCACGTCGCCCAGGGTGAGCAGCCAGTACTTCAGGTTGACCAGCACGGCCTGCACGCCGATGCCGACGAGCACGAGCCGGAACCCGTCCAGCCCGCGCCGCCACGCCAGGGCGTACACCGCGAAGCCGCCCGCGAGCCCGCCCGCGAGCGCCGCCGCCGGGACCCCGGCCTGCGCCACGAGACCGCTGACCCCGCCGTACGCGCTGCCGCTGAGCACGACGACCGCGACCACGGCGGCGCTCGCGCCCGAGGTCACGCCGAGCACGTCGGGGCTGGCCAGCGGGTTGCGGGCGACCGTCTGCATGATCGCCCCGGCCAGCGCCAGCGCCGCCCCGACGAGGGCGCCGGTGAGCGCGCGGGGCATGCGCAGGTCCATGATCACCCAGTAGTTCCCCTCGTCGCCGGCCCCGAACAGGGTCCGGACGACCTCGGGGACGCTGATCGGGACGTCGCCGCGCCCGAGGCTCAGCGCGATCAGCAGGACCAGCACGCCCAGCCCGGCCAGCGGCACGGCCAGCGCCCGCGCCTTGACCGGGAAGGAGGCCCGCGCCAGCCGTACCGACGAGCGGCGGACCGGGGGCGGGGAGGTCTTCGAGAGCGTCACAGCCGCACCGGCTTCCTGCGCCGGACCAGCGCGATGAAGAAGGGGGCGCCGATCAGCGCCAGCGTGATCCCGACCTCCAGCTCCCCCGGCCGCGCGACGACGCGCCCGAGGACGTCCGCGACGAGCAGCAGCGTGCCGCCCAGGACCGCGCTGTACGGCAGGAGCCAGCGGTGGTCGGGGCCGGACAGGAACCGCGCGGCGTGCGGCACGGCCAGCCCGACGAAGGCCAGCGCCCCGCACGCGGCGACGGCGGCCCCGGTGAGCAGCGTGATCGCGGCGACGCCGACGGCCCGGGTGAGCCAGACGCGCTGGCCGAGCGAGCGGGCGACGTCCTCGCCGAGCGAGAGCGCGTTGAGCCCGGGGGCGTTGAAGAACGCGAGCACCAGGCCGACGAGGACGAACGGGAGCATCTCGCCGAGCAGGGCGGGGTCGCGCCCGGCGATGGAGCCGCTCTGCCAGAACCGGAACACGTCCAGCGCCTGCTGGTCGAGCAGGACCAGCCCCGAGGTCAGGGCGTGCAGCAGCGCGCTGACGGCGGCCCCGGCCAGCGCCAGCGTGACCGGGGTCGGCCCGCCGCGGCCCATCGTGCCGAGCGCGAACACCGCGAGGCTGGCGACGAGCGCCCCGGCGAAGCCGTACCAGATGTAGACGCGCAGGTCGGTCACGCCGAGCAGGAAGACGGCGGAGACCATGGTGAACCCGGCCCCCTGCGTGACGCCGAGCAGCCCGGGGTCGGCCAGCGGGTTGCGCGTGTGGCCCTGCATGAGGGCCCCCGCGACGCCCAGCGCGGCCCCGGCGAGCACGCCGAAGCCGGTCCGGGGGACGCGCAGCGAGTTGACGATGATGTCGCTCTCGGAGTCGCCGGCGTTCCACAGGGCGCTCAGCACGGAGAGCGGGGAGATGGACTTCGACCCGATCGCGACGCTGAGCACGGCGGCGACGGCGAGGAACGCCAGCAGGACGGCCAGGGAGAGAAGGCGGTGACGCCTCAGTGCCGTCACGCTCTCACCTCTCGAACACCGCGCCTGGACCCCCGAGATTCTAGCTCATTAGGTATGTCTTACCTTATTCAGGCAAGGCTTACCTAACTAGGCTGTACCCGGGCGGGCGGCGTCACGTCCGCCGAATCACCGTGATCGAGAGGATCGAGATGAAGGGTTCACCGCACCGGCGGCCGCTGGGCAGGATCGTGGCCGGACTGGCCGTCGCGGCCGCGGCGTTCGGCCTGGCGGGCTGCGGCGCGGGCTCTTCGGGGGGTGACAAGGCGGCCGAGGGGCGCGGCGCCGAGCGGACGGTGACCCACGCGATGGGCACCACGAAGATCACCAAGCCGGTCAAGCGGGTCGTCGCGCTCGACCAGAGCTTCGTGGACGCCGCGCTCGCGCTGGAGACCGAGGTCGTCGGCTACACGACGTACCGCGCGGTCAACGAGACGCTCCCGGCGTACCTCGGGGAGTCGGCGCGGCGGTACGGCAAGGCCGCCAAGCCGGTCGGCCCGCTCACGCAGCCGAGCCTGGAGCAGGTCAAGCTGCTCAAGCCGGACCTGATCCTGTCCGCCAAGGTCCGCCACGAGCAGCTCTACGGCCAGCTCAGCCAGATCGCGCCGACCGTGTTCAGCGAGACCACCGGCGCGATCTGGAAGGACAACCTGCGCCTGGTCGGCCGGGCGCTCGGCAAGGAGGACCTGGCCGAGCGGAAGATCAAGGAGTACGAGGCGCGCGCGGCCCGGATCGGCGAGGCGATCAAGGCCGGGAACGGCGGCAAGGCCCCGACGATCTCGATCCTGCGCTTCACCGACGAGCCCACGGTGCGCCTCTACGTCGAGAACTCCTACAGCGGCATCGTCCTGAAGGACGCCGGCTTCGTCCGCCCGGCGGGCCAGCCGACGGTCAAGGACTCGATCGTGGTGGACGTCAGCCCCGAGCGCATCACCGACCTCGACGCCGAGCACATCTTCATCTCCACCTACAAGGACGAGAAGAACGCCTGGGAGAAGACCCGCAGGGCGTTCGAGACCAACCCACTGTGGGGCAAGCTCAAGGGCGAGAAGCACGAGGTCGAGGACCTGACCTGGATGAGCGCGGTCGGCGTCCACGGCGCCCACGCCGTCCTCGACGACCTCGCGAAGATCTTCGGCGTGGACCCCGCCAGGGCCGGCTGATCCCCGCCCCTCGCCTGCCGCGCGCCGTACGCCGCACCCCTCGCCTGCCGCACGCCGTACGGCTCGCCCCTCGCCTGCCGCGCGCCGTACGGATCGCGCCTGCGTGAGCCGTACGGCCCCGGCGGGAGCCGTGCGGGCGCGCCGCCCTCGGCCGTACGGCGGGGGCGGCGCCCGCGGGAGCCGTACCGGGCGGACATGACGCGGCCGCCGCGAGAGGGGATTCCTCTCGCGGCGGCCGCCTTCGTCTCAGACCGGGTTCCTCACGACCGGGCCGAGGTCTCACTCACCTCTCTTGGAGAAGGCGTCGCGGACGCGGTCCACCAAGCCGGCGCCGGGGGCCAGGAGCTTGTTGAGCGGAGGCCGGTCGGGCGCGGAGGGGTGCGGCCGGGTCGGAGCCAGCTTCTTGGCACGCTCCACGCTCCGGCCGAGATCCAGCAGCTCCTCGGGGTCGCAGTGCTGGACCAGCAGGGGGAAGAGGTTGCTCTCCTCGTCCTGGATGTGGCGGCGGACCTCCGTCATCAGCTCGCGCAGGGCGGGCTCGAAGCGGGGGGCGTCCGGCTCCAGGGTCTCCAGCTCCTTCATCACGCGTTCGGCGGCCGCGTGGTCGGCGATCTCCCGGTCGGCGATCACGTCGCCGTTCGGGACGAACTTCCGCGTGGCCGGGTAGAGGTACATCTCCTCGGCGACGGAGTGCCGCACCAGCTCGATGATCGCCTGCTGCGCGAGGTTCTTGCGCTCGGCGGGATCGTCCAGCCGGCCGTTCTCCAGCCGGTGGAAGACGCCCTCGACTTCTCGGTGATCGGTGGTCAGGATCTCGATCACGCTTTCCCCGTGATCTCGCATGCTGGGGTCACCCTTCCGTGCAGTGGATTCCGCCGGCCTGCCTGCCCAGGCCGCTGGTCGGTTACCAGCCCGGCGGGTACCCCAGGGGCCGGGGAGTAAACGGGCGCTTTGGGGGGTAGCGAGGGCCCATGAGCCGAGAGGCCGAAAACGCCCTGTTCGGGCCGCTGATCGAGACGTTGAAACGTGCGGCGTCGGCGCTCAAGGAGTCCAGTCTCCCCTTCGCCCTCGCCGGAAGCTACGCCGCGTACGCGCGCGGTGCGCCCCCCTCGGCGCACGACGTGGACTTCGTGATCCTTCAGTCGGACGCCGAGGCGGCGCTCCGGGCCCTGTCGGCGGTGGGCATGACCACGATCAGGCCGCCGGAGGACTGGCTGGTGAAGGCGTACGACGACGACCGGCTGGTGGACCTCATCTACCGGGCGGCGGGCAAGCCGGTGACCCGGGAACTGCTGGACCGCGCCGACGAGGTCGAGGTCGCCTCCGTCCTCATGCCGGTCCTGTCCGCCACCGACCTGGTGTCGTTCCGGCTGGCCGCGCTGTCCGAGCACGCGTGCGACTTCGGCGCCGTGCTGCCGATCGTCCGGGCGCTGCGCGAGCAGATCGACTGGACGCGGGTACGCCGTGAGGTGGGCGACTCGCCGTACGCCGCGGCGTTTCTGATCTTGATAGAGCGATTGGGGATCATCGATGGAGACGAATAGGGAACCCCACTACCTCTCCGCGCGAGTGCGAGAGCGGCTGACCGAGGACGAGCGGACGGCGGAGCAGGGGCTCCAGGTCGTCGTGCGCGGGGACGTGATCTACCTGCGCGGCACGGTGGCCAGCGAGGAGCGCCGCCGCAGGATCGAGGAGGTGGCCGCGGAGATCTGCCCCGACCACGAGATCCGCGACGAGACCACGCTGATCGACCTGCACCGCCCCGAGGGAGAGGAGCGCCTGCCGTGACCTGCGTCGCAGCGGTGGCGGACATCCACCTGGGCAAGGACGTCTGCGGGCGGTTCCGCAAGTCGCTGGAGGGCATCACCGAGCGGGCCGAGGTGCTGCTGCTCGGCGGGGACCTGACCCGGCACGGCACCGTCGAGGAGGGCCGCGCGGTCGCCGACGAGTTCCGCGACCTGGGCCTGCCCGTCGTCGCCGTGCTGGGGAACCACGACTACCACTCCGACGCGCAGGACGAGATCACCGCGATGCTGGAGGACGCGGGGGTCATCGTCCTGGAGGGCGACAACGTGGTGCTCGACCTGAACGGGGTGCGGCTCGGCATCGCCGGCACGAAGGGCTTCGGCGGGGGCTTCGCCGGGCGCAGCGCGAGCGAGTTCGGCGAGCCGGAGATGAAGCGGTTCTACCACCTGACCAAGGAGCTCTCGACGGGCCTGGCCATGGCGCTGAAGGACCTCGACACCGACCTGAAGATCGCGCTGACGCACTACTCGCCGGTCAAGGAGACCCTGGAGGGCGAGCCGTCGGAGATCTACCCGTTCCTCGGGTCGTACCTCCTCGCCGAGGCCATCGACCAGGGCGACGTGGACCTGGCGATCCACGGTCACGCGCACCTGGGATCCGAGCGCGGGGTCACGCCCGGAGGCGTCTCGGTGCGGAACGTGGCCCTGCCGGTGCTCCGTCAGGCGTACGCCCTATATAGGCTCACGGGTGCGGAAGCAATGTGATCCGCACCACAAATTCGAGCGTTCTTGACGGGCAATTGGTACGATAGAGGTCGCTGGCCATGCGGGCTGCACTTTAGGCGTGCCAGAAGACGCCCGAGACGACGATCATTGCCGATGGTGTGAAGCCTCCACCACGCTCCAGGCAAATCTACCGTAAATGCCCGCCCTTGTGGGGCCGGGCGGACGAAGCGACGTCCGCGACAGCGATGGGGGAAGGACGACGACCTGGGGGGAAACCATGACCGTGATGATGGTTGACGAACAACGAGAGCGCTGGTTCGAGGAGGACGTCCTCCCGCTGAGCGCCCAGCTCTACGCGTCCGCCCTGCGCCTCACGCGCAACACCGCCGACGCCGAGGACCTGGTCCAGGAGACCGTCACCAAGGCCTACCAGTCCCATCACCAGTTCCGCGAGGGCACCAACCTCAAGGCCTGGCTGCACCGCATCCTCACCAACAACTTCATCAACGAGTACCGCAAGCGCCAGCGCTCCCCGAAGGTCTCCGCCGCGGAGGAGGTCGAGGACTGGCAGCTCGCGGCCGCGGAGTCGCACATGTCCTCCGGCCTCAAGTCCGCCGAGACCGAGGTCCTGGAGCGCCTGCCCGACAGCGCCGTGATGACCGCCCTCCGGGATCTCCCCGAGGACTTCCGGGTGGCGGTCTACCTCGCCGACGTCGAGGGCTACCCGTACAAGGAGATCGCCGAGCGCATGGGCACGCCCATCGGCACGGTCATGAGCCGCCTCCACCGCGGCCGCCGCCAGCTCCGCGACAAGCTGGCGGACTACAACCACACCGAGGGCACGATCCCCACCCCGAGGGCGGCCTGACGGTCTGCGAGTGAAGGGCCCGGCACAGTCCGGGCCCTTCCTCGTGTCCGGCTCGCGCCCGCCCTGCGCGCCCGGCGTGTGCCTGCCGTCTCCGGCAAGCCCGGCCCGCCTCCGCGCCCGTCGTACGGCGGGGGCCGCTTAGGGTGGATTCGCAGCTCATGGACGGAGGCGTGGTGGCGGAGACGACGGTGACCGAGGCGACGGTGGCCGAGGTGATGGCCGAGCTGGCCGCGCTGGAGGACCCCAAGGCGCGCGCGGTGAACGAGCGGCACGGCGACGATCACGGCGTGCACCTCGGCAGGCTGCGCGCGCTGGCCAAGCGGCTGAAGACGCAGCAGGAACTCGCGCGCCGGCTCTGGGAGACGGGCGACACCGCCGCGAGGCTGCTGGCGCTCCTGATCAGCCGGCCGAAGGCGTACGGCCGCGACGAGCTGGACGCCATGGTGCGCGAGGCGCGCGCGCCGAAGGTGCACGACTGGCTCGTGAACTACGTGGTGAAGAAGAGCCGGCACGCCGAGGATCTGCGCCTGGCCTGGACCGCCGACCCGGACCCGGTCGTCGCGAGCGCCGGCTGGGCCCTGACCACCGAGCGCGTGGCGAAGAACCCCGAGGGCCTGGACCTCCCCGCTCTCCTCGACGTCATCGAGGCCGAGATGAAGGACGCCCCCGACCGCCTCCAGTGGGCGATGAACCACTGCCTGGCCCAGATCGGCATCGAGCACGCCGAGCACCGCCCCCGCGCCCTGTCCATCGGCGAGCGCCTGGAAGTCCTCAAGGACCACCCCACCTCCCCAGGCTGCACCTCCCCCTACGCCCCCACCTGGATCACCGAAATCGTCCGCCGCCGCCACCCCTGACGGAGAGATCTCCCCACCAATCCCGGGAAGGCTCCCCCTGCGGCGCCCTACTCGAACGCCCCGACTCCGAAGGGCACCCCTGATCCGGCCTCTCCGGTCAGGAGCGCACCCACCAGAGCTCTCCGGCTTCATGCGGCCAACTGCTGGCGTAGAGAGACCTGAGGGCGGTCGCTGAGTCCTCATCGCGCGGCGGGTGTACGCGCCCGCCGAGGGACTGGTCGCGGTTGTACGCGAGTGCCGGGGCGGTGGGGTGTGCGAGGGGCGGAGCCGCTCGCTGGGGGTGCGGGGGCCTGCCCCCGCTTGGGACGGCCTGAGCTCGGGCGCGCGGAGCGCTCTCGCGCGAGGACCTTGCCCTTCGCGGGCGCCGGTTCCTCATTCTGGGTGACGGGGCGCTTCGCGGACGCCGTACACCGTGGGTTCCCGGCGGGAGGGGGCGAGGTCAGGCGGCGGCGCCGGCGGTGGCCATTTTGCGGAGGCGGGCCAGGGACTCGCGTTCGATGCGGCGGGCGCGGTCGCGGCCGATGCCGTAGCGCTCGCCGACCTCGGTGAGGGTGTGCTCGCGGCCGTCGATGAGGCCGTAGCGCCAGCGGAGCATCTCGCGGGCCTCGCCGCCCAGGCCGTGCAGCAGCCCTTCCAGTTGCTCGCGCTCAAGGATCATGAGGGCCTGCGACTCGGGGTCGGCCCAGTCGTCGTCGGCGAGCATGTCGCCCAGCTCGGTCTCGTCCTCGTCGCCCACGCCGAGCTGCAGCGACACCGGGTCGGAGGCCCAGCGGCGCAGCTCCTTGACGCGCTCGACCGGGATCTCCAGCAGCTCGGCCAGCTCGCCGTCGGTGGGGTCGCGGTCCAGCTCGGCCAGCATGTCGCGGCGGATGCGCATCAGCCGGGTCATCTGCTCGCCCGCGTGTGTCGGCAGGCGCACCGGGCGGGCCTGCTCGTGGATCGCGCGGCCCACGGACTGGCGGATCCACCAGGTGGCGTACGTCGAGAACTTGAACCCGCGCCGGTAGTCGAACTTCTCGACCGCGCGGACCAGCCCCAGGTTGCCCTCCTGGACCAGGTCGATCAGCGGCATTCCGCGCCCGGAGTAGCGCCGCGCGACGGCGACCACCAGGCGCAGGTTGGCGCGGATGAACTCGTCCTTGGCGCGCTGCCCCGACTCGACGATCGCGGCCAGTTCCTCGGGCGTGGCGTCGGACGGGCCGCCCTCGTCGAGCAGTTGCTCGGCGAACAGCCCGGCCTCGATGCGCTTGGCCAGCTCGACCTCGCGTTCGGCGTCGAGCAGCGGCACGCGACCGATCTCCGCGAGGTAGGTCCCGAGCAGGTCGCGCTCGGCGACCTGGTCGTCGGACTGGGACCTGTTTGTCTGGAGCCTCGCCATGCGATTGGCACCTCGCTTAATACGCCGCGCCGAACAGCTTCGTTCGCCCCGACCAACGATCGGGACGCGGGGAACATTCCCCCGATAGATACGTCAAACGAGGTATTTCTGGTTCGATAGCCGGGGTAAAGGAGTTTGCCCAGGTCAAGCCACCCGCCGACCTCCTCGCCAGACCTCCGAGACCAGCGGCACCCCCGGCCGGTACGCCAGATGGACGTACGACGGGGCGTCGAGGATCACCAGGTCGCCGCGCCTGCCGACCTCCAGCCGACCGATGTCGGTACGGCGCAGCGCCCGCGCTCCCCCGGACGTGGCCGCGCGCAGCGCCTCCCACGGCGTCATCCGCATCTCGCGCACCGCGAGCGCGACGCAGAACGGCATCGAGGAGGTGTACGACGTGCCCGGGTCGCACCCGGTCGCGAGGGCCACGGTCACTCCCGCGCCGAGGAGCCGCCGCGCGTCGGGGTACGGCGAGCGCGCGGCGAACTCCGCTCCCGGCAGCAGCGTCGCCACCGTCCCGCTGTCGGCCAGCGCCGCCACGTCACCGTCCGTCAGGTGGGTGCAGTGGTCGGCCGAGGCGGCGCCGGCCTCGCACGCGATCCGGACTCCCGGTCCCTCGCCGAACCGGTTCGCGTGCACCCGCGGCATCAGGCCCGCCTTCATGCCCGCCCGCAGGATCTCCCGGGTCTGGTCCCCGTCGAAGGCCCCCCGATCGCAGATCACGTCCACCCACCGGGCGTACGGCGCGCACGCCTCCAGCATCATGCCGGTCACCAGCGAGACGTAGTCGTCCGGCCGCATCCCGGCCGGGACCGCGTGCGCCCCGAGGTAGGTGGTCTCCGTGGTGAACCCCGCGGCCACGCGCAGGGACCGCTGCTCGTCGCGCACGCTCAGGCCGTACCCGCTCTTGATCTCGACGGTGGTGGTGCCCTGCCAGGTCATCTCCGCGACCAGCGCGGCGGTGCGCCGCGCCAGCTCGGCGTCCCCCGCCTCGCGCGTCGCGGCGACCGTGGCCGCCACGCGCTCGCCGTACGGCCGGGCGAACGGCTCGTCGCACGGTGCCGGATCCCCCGCCGGATCCGGGTCGGCGCACGGCTCGCCGGGGGCGCGGGCGGCGAACCCGGCCGTGTGGTCACCGGCGAAGACGAGGTGGGCGTGGCTGTCCACGAAGCCGGGGATCACGCAGCGCCCGTCCACGTCCACCCGCTCGTCGGCCGGGGGCGCGGACCTCGGAGGGCCGATCCAGGCGACCCGGCCCTCCGCGATCACCAGCGCGCCGTCGTCGCGATCCCGTTCCCCGTCGAACAGCAGACCGATCCCGTCGAAGAGAGTGCTGCTCATCGCCGCGCTCGCCGCCCCATCGGTAGAGGTCCCTCTCGTTACCTTCCCCCGGATTTCTCTAGAGAAGCTGACGTTTAGGAGAGAAGTGGGGATATGGCCTCCGTGAGCAGACGCCCCACGTCGCCGAGCACGTGGCGCCCGTCCTCGACCACGCGCCGGCCGCCGGACACCACCGAGTGCACGTCGGCGGCGGTCGCGGCGAACACGACGGCCTCCCCGGCGGTCGCGGGCGTCGCGCCCGCCGTGCGGACCGAGTCGAGCCGGACCGACACCAGGTCGGCGCGGGCGCCCGGGACGATCATCCCGGCGTCGGGGAAGCCGAGCGAGGCGTGCCCGGCGGAGGTGGCGGCGGTCAGCAGCTCCTCCGCGCGCCAGTGCCCGCGGGCCTGGCTGACCAGGCGTTCGTCCAGCTCGACCGCGCGGGCCTCCTCGAACAGGTCGATCACCGCGTGGATGTCGCTGCCCAGGGTGATGGGCGAGCCGCGGTCGTGCACCCGCCGGGCCGGGCCGACGCCTCCGGCGAGGTCGCGTTCGGCGGTCGGGCACAGGCAGACGTTGGTGGCCGAGCCGCCGAGCAGTTCGGCGTCGCTGTCGGCCAGGTGGGTGGCGTGGACGGCGGTGGAGCGCGGCCCGAGCACGCCGTGTTCGTGCAGCACCCGCGTGGGCGTCGCGGAGTAGGCGGCCACGCACCGCTCGTTCTCCTCGCGCCGCGCGGACACGTGCGCGTGGACCGGCCCGGCGTGCTCGTGCGCGAACTCCACCACGGCCGGCATCTGGTCCACGGGCACCGCGGGCACGGAGTGGATCGCCGCGCCGATCTCCACGTCCCGGTCGTTGCGGTACTTCCGCGCGAGGTCCTGCGCGCGCTCGGCCCACCGCGCGGCGTCGCCGTCGCCGAACCGCAGCAGCGGCCCGGCGAGTCCCGTCCCCAGGCCCCCGGCCAGGTACACCGTGTCGAGCAGCGCGATGCGCGGCCCCGCGTCCCGGGCGGCCCGGATCAGCGCGTGCCCCATCTCGTTCGGGTCGTCGTACGGCGTCCCGCCGGGCCCGTGGTGGAGGTAGTGGAACTCCCCCACGCTGGTGATCCCCGCGAGCGCCATCTCGGCGTACGTCGCCCGCGCGAGCGCGAGGTAGGAGTCGGGCCCGAGGCGGGCGGCCACGCCGAGCATCCGGTCGAGCCAGGCCCGGTGGGAGTCCCGGCCGCCCTGGACCCGTCCGCGCAGGGCCCGGTGGAAGGCGTGCGAGTGCGCGTTCGCCAGCCCGGGGATGGTGAGCCCGGCGAGCCGTACGGCCCCGGGCGGCGGGTCGGCGCCCGGCGTCACGGCGTCGATGTGCTCTCCGTGGACCCGCACCAGCACCCGGGGCACCGCCGACCCCAGCCAGGCCAGTTCGCACCAGTAACTCGTCACACCCGCCATCAGACGCCTCCAGGCGCTCCCCTTCCATCCTGACATCGAGCCCGCCCCGATGCGGGGACCCAGAACCGGAACGGACGGGAACGACTCCCGGCCGGTTCCGCACGCCCCGGTACGGCACGGCGGGCCCAGGCGGCGGGCGTACCGGGCCCAGGCGGGCGTACCGGGCCCAGGACTGCACGGCGGGCCCAGAACGGCGGGCGCGGCCGGCGCAGGACGACTGGACGGGCCCGGGACGATCCGGCCGGGGTCACCCGGCTCGGCGCGGATCACGCGGCCCGGCGGATCACGCGGTGCGCGTCGCCAGCGGGGGCGAGGAGGGCGGAGAGGACGAGGCGGACGGGGCGGACGGGGACCGGCGCCGCCGCCAGGTGGAGACCAGGGCGAAGGCGAGCAGCAGCTCGGCGATGTCGCCGCCGTAGTACATCAGCTCCGCGCCGCCCCTGAGCTGGTCCGGCGGCACGGCGAGGTGGCGGAGCAGTCCGGCGTACATGAGCTGGGCGAGTACGGCGTGAGCCGTGATCGCCACGCCCAGCACGACGAGGCGGAGCGGGACGGACGGGCGGCGCGGGGCCGGGTCGGGCCCGGCGATCACCCACGCGAACAGGCAGCCCGCCGCCAGGAAGTGCGCGTGGACCAGCTCGTGCGCGACGGGACTCGCCACGCTGACGCCGTACAGCGGGGTCGCGTAGAGGGCGTAGAGCCCGCCGATGTTGAGCGCGAGCGCGGTGAACGGGTTCGCGATGAGGTGGACCGGGCGGGAGCGCAGCACCCGGCCGATGGCGCGGGCGGGGCCGGGGCCGAGGGCGCGCATCGCGAGCGTGACGGGGGCGCCGAGCACCAGGCCGAGCGGCGCGAGCATGCCGATCAGGAGGTGCTGGAGCATGTGCCCGCGGAAGTCGTGGTGGGCGTACCCGGCCAGCGGCGGGGAGACGGCGACCGCGAGCAGCAGCACCCCGGCGCAGAAGGAGACCGTGCGCCGGCGGCTCCACCAGCGCCCGCCGCGGCGGCCCGCGGCGGCCGCGCCGAGCAGGTAGAGGACGAGCACGGTGAGCAGTCCCAGCACCGCGACCACCTCGCCCACACCGGACCCGCCGTGCCCGTGCGCGAGCGGCGCGAGACCATACGCGAGCGGCCCGGGCACGTCCGCGAGCGGCCCGGGCCCGTGCGCGAGCGCTGTGGGCCCGGCGGCGGCGAGGGCGGCGGCGCTCATCGGACCGGCCTCGCGCGGCGGGCGATCATCCAGCCGCCGACGAGCAGGACCAGGCCGAGGAGCAGGAAGCCCAGGTCCCACCAGGTCCGGTACTCATCGGCCCGGACGTGGTGGATGCCGAGGATGTGGTGGTCCACGATCCCCTCGACCAGGTTGAAGATCCCCCAGCCCATCGCCAGCCGCCCCCACAGCACGCCCGAGGTCCACAGCCGGGCCCTGTCGTGGGTGAGCCGGGCGTACAGCATGGCCAGCCCGATCAGGACGGCGAGCCAGCAGACGACGTGGAAGAAGCCGTCCCACAGCGTGTTCATCTCCAGGCCCGAGACGGTGTTCACCGGGTAGTCCCTGACGCCCACGTTGTCGTCGTTCGTGCTGCTCAGCATGTGGTGCCACTGGAGAACCTGGTGGAGCAGGATCCCGTCGACGAAGCCCCCGATCCCTATCCCGATGATCGTGACAGGGAGCCCGATCCCCTTCGCCGGAGCCGTGGTCACGGCCATCTCCCGCCTCCTCAGCGCTGAAGCCCGGCGTGACTGCTACCCCTCACCCGTCCCGGCACACATGCCCTTGACAGCTACTCAAATTTGAATACAAACTTGATCATGTCCTCGACACGACTGCTCATCCTGGGCGTGCTGCACGACGAGACCCTCAACGGCTACGAGATCCGGCGCAGGCTGGAGCTCTGGGGCGCCGATCAGTGGGCGAACGTGGCGTTCGGCTCGATCTACCACGGGCTGACCAAGATGTCCCAGGAGGGTCTGCTGGAGATCGTCGAGAAGGGCAGGGGCGGCAGCACCGTCTACGGCATCACCGACATCGGCAGGCAGGAGTTCCAGCGCCTGCTGGCGGAGGCGTGGTGGCGGGTCAAGCCGGTGATCGACCCGTTCCAGGCCGCCCTGACCTTCATGAACCACATGCCCAAGGAGCAACTGCTGAGCGCGCTCGGCTCGCGGAGTGCCCAGTTGCGGAGTCTCCTCGCGATGTGCGAGCCCGCGATCGAGGGCAAGGTCCAGTACGGCGCGCCGCGCCACATCACCGAGTGCGTGCGCCTCAACATGGCCCGCACACGCGCCGAGCTCGACTGGATCGAGGACGCCATCCCCCGGATCGAGAAGGACGAGCTGCCATGAGCGACCTGATCGTCGAGGCCACGGGCCTGGAGAAGACCTATCCGGTACGGCGGGGCGAGCCCGTGCACGCCGTACGCGGGGTGGACCTGGACGTGCGCGCGGGCGAGGTCTTCGGGCTCCTCGGCCCGAACGGCGCGGGCAAGACCACCACGGTGCGCATGCTGGCCACCCTGACCGCCCCCACCGCGGGCTCGGCCCGCGTCGCCGGGCACGACCTGCTGCGCGAGCCGCGCCGGGTCCGGGAGCGCATCGGCTACGTGAGCCAGGCCGGCGGCGTGGACGAGACCGTGAGCGGGCGTGAGAACGTCGTGCTGGCGGCCCGGCTCCACGGGCTGTCGGCGAGGGAGGCGGCGCGGCGCGCGGCCGAGCTGCTGGAGGTGTTCGCGCTGACGGACGTGGCCGACCGGCCCGCGCGCACGCTGTCCGGCGGGCAGCGGCGGCGGTTCGCGCTGGCCATCGGGCTCGCCCACCGGCCGGAGCTGATCTTTCTGGACGAGCCGACGACGGGGCTCGACCCGCGGAACCGCGCCGCCTTCTGGCAGGAGATCCGCGGGCTGCGCGACGGCGGCACGGCGGTGCTGCTCACGACGCACTACCTGGACGAGGCGGACGCGCTCGCCGACCGCCTCGCCATCGTGGACCACGGGCGCGTGGTCGCCGCCGGGACCCCCGGGGAGCTGAAGCGGCGCGTCTCCGGGGACGTGATCACGCTGCGCGTCCCCGCCGCCGACGCGGAGCCCGCGTCCCGGCTGCTGGCCGCGCAGCCGTACGTCAGGGAGGTCGGCGGCGACGGCGGCGGGCTGCGGGCGTACGTCGGGGACGGCGACAGCGCGCTGCCCGCGCTGCTGCGGGCGATCGAGGAGGGCGGGCTCCGGGTCGAGGCGATCTCGCTGCGGCGGGCCACCCTGGACGACGTCTTCCTGCGCCAGACCGGCCGCTCCCTCCGCGACGCCGCCTGACTTCCAGGCACCCCGTCCCGCCCCGGCCGGGCGGGCGGCTCCCCCCGCGAGTTCCCTGAGGTGAAGGGGTTCCCCCATGATCAAGGACGTCCGGTTGCTGTTCGCGCACGAGGTGCGGGGCAGCCTGCGCAACCCGTTCTGGCTGCTGTTCGGGGTCGTGCAGCCGGTCCTGTGGCTCGTGCTGTTCGCCCCGCTGCTGGACGGGCTGATGCCCGGCGGCTCGGCGCTGCGGGACTTCACGCCCGGCGCGCTGGTGCTGATCGCGCTCTCCAGCGGGCTGTCCGTCGGGTACGGCATGCTGGCGCGGCTGCGCGCCGGAGTGCTCGAACGCCTGGCCGCCGGGCCGGTCAGCCGGGCCGCGCTGGTCCTCGCGCCCGCGCTGCGGGACATGGTCGTGCTGGTCGGCCAGGCCGCGCTGCTGCTGGGGCTGGCGGCCCTGATGGGCATGCGCGCGAACCCGCTCGGCGTCGCGCTCACGCTGGTGCTCGTGGCCGCGCTGGGCCTGCTGTCGGCGACCCTGTCGTACGCGCTGGCGCTGACCGCCCGCGACGAGAACGGGCTGGCGCAGCTCAACGCCACGCTGTACGTGCCGATGCTGCTGCTCACCGGCATCATCCTGCCGATGGCGCTGGCCCCCGGCTGGCTCCAGGCGATCGCGGCGGCCAATCCGCTGTACCACGCGGTCGAAGCGGGGCGGGCGCTGTTCGCCGGTGACTTCCGGGACGGGTCGATTCCGCTCGCCCTCGCGCTCACCACCGGTCTCGCCCTTCTCACCCTGCGCTGGGCCATCACGTCGGTACGGCGGCTCGCCGCCTGAATCGGCACGCTGACCTGCACCGACACGGGCCCCGCGAACCTACACCCACGCGAAGGGAAGAACTGCGTGGCAGGTCCGTAATCCGGATGAATGTAGCGAAGGACTTACTTTCGGTCCATCATCGGTTCGGGAAGGGATCGGTACGGCGGCGCGGGCTGCACCGCCGTACGGCTGAATGGAGATCATTTTCCGCGGCCCGGAGCGGAGAACAGATGAGCGAGTGGCAAATTCGGCTTTCCGACTTCTCCATGCCGTTCCCCCACCGGATCAACCCCCTGCTTCCCGAGGCCGAGGCCCACGTCTACGACTGGGTGCGCCGATTCCGGCTCACCGGCACCCAGGCCGCCTGCGAGCGGTTCGACGCCTGGCGCATCGGCTACTTCGCCTCGATGACCTCCCCGGATGTGGACAGGGCGCGCCTGTTCCTGACGGCGGAGTTCATGAGCTGGTTGTTCTTGTTCGACGACCAGTTCGACGAGGGAGTGCTCGGGCGCGATCCGGCTGCGGTGGACGCGGTCATGGAGGCCATGCTGGACCGGATCCCCGTGGGGAGGCCGGCGGACACCCCGCCCTCGTCGCCACTGCAGGCGGCGCTGGACGACATGTGGCGGCAGATGCGCGGATACATGCCGGAGAGCTGGCAGGAGCGGTACCGCGCGTCGATGAAGCTGTACTTCGACGCCTACTGCCGGGAGACGCGCAACCGTCTCCAGGGGCGGATCCCCGGCGTCGAGGAGTTCGTGGAGATCAGGCGGGGCGGCGGCGCGATGCCGGCCTGCGTGGACGTCGGCGAGCTCGCCGCGGGGCGCGAGGTGCCCGCGCGGGTGCTGGAGACGCCGGAGTACCAGGAGCTGCGGCTGATCACCGCGGACGTGGTCTGCTGGAACAACGACGTGTTCTCGCTGCGGAAGGAGCTCGTCCACGGCGAGTGCACGAACCTGGTCATGTCCATCGCGCACGAGCGCGGCGTCTCGCTCCAGGAGGCGGTGGACGAGGCGGTGGCCATGGCGAACGCGCGGCTGCGCACGTTCGTCGAGATCGAGCCGCAGTTGCCCAAGCTCATGGACTCGCTGGACGTGCCGCCTGAGGACCAGGAGACGGTGCTCGGCGCGGTCGAGGTCATGAAGGGCTGGATCCGCGGCAACTACGACTGGTCGGTGGACACCACGCGGTACAGCAAGGTGGTGGCGTCAGAGCAGGGGCGGGATCCGGAGTACCTGGAACGGCTCCTGTCGGTCCCGGCGGTCCCCCGGCCCCGGTCCGGGCAGTCCGCCTGCGCTCCGCAGCCCTGACGGGACCACGCCCGGCTCACGGCGGGACCGCGGCGGCAGCCGGCGGGACCATGGCGGGCTGGGAGCGGATCACTGCGGGGATCGCGGCGGGCTGTCACGGCGAGGCCGTCGCGGGGAGCCGGCGGGCCGGCGTGGAAGGCGGCGAGGAGTGGCCGCCGCCCTCCGCCCCGCCCGGCGAACGCGCCGGGCGGGGGCTCGCCGCCGCGCCCTAACCGTCCTCGTGCTCGGCCGGGGTGACGGGGAGGACGCAGGCGGCGCCGGGGTGCGCGATGGTCTCGCCCGTCGGCTCGGGGAGGCCGCCGGCCAGGCTGAACACGGCGACGTGGCCGGCGCGCTGGCAGGCGACGTACACACGGCCGCCGGCCAGGGCGAAGTGCCGGGGCCACGCGCCGCCGGAGGAGACCTCGGCGACCGGCGTCACGCGGCCGTCCCCGACGGCGAAGACGCCGATCGTGTCGGGCCCCCGGTTGGCGATGTACAGGTGGCGGCCGTCGGCGGAGAGCTCGATGTGCGACGGGTAGTTGAGGCCGGAGAACCCGCTCGCCGGGGTCCTGGACAGTTCCGTCCACGCCCGGTCGTGCACGGAGACCGTGGCGTCCAGCTCGTTCGCGACGTACCAGTGGCGGCCGTCGGTGGTCATGTGGCGGGGGCCGCCGCCGGGCTTCAGCCGTACCGGGTCCAGGGTCTGGATCTCCTCGCCCAGCCGGTACCGGCGGATCTCGTCCGAGCCCAGGTCCGTGACGTACAGGACGCCGTCGTCGCCGAAGACGCACTGGTGGGCGTGGGGGCCGTCCTGGTTGGGGTGGGGGCCGCCGCCCTCCCCCGCGAGGACGCGCACGCCGGTCGGGACGCCGTCCGCGCCGAGGTCGTGGACGGCCACCGACCCGTCGCCGTAGTGGGCCACGGCCACCCACCGCCCTGAGGGGTCCACGGCGAGGTGACACGGCCCGTTCCCGCCGCTGGGCAGGATCGCCACGGGCTCCAGCTCCCGGTCGTACACGCCGAGCCCACCGTCGGGCCGCTCGTGCACCGCGTACACCAGGGGCAGGCGGGGATGCGCGGCGAGGAACGTCGGCTCGGGAGCGTCCACCTCGAAACGCGGATGAACAGTCCCAATCCGGTCGCTTCCACCCAGGTAAATCATTTACGGCCTCCACCATCACAGAACTCTCGCCTGACCGTAACCAACCGCCTCCGGGCGACCGACCCCGGCCCGCCAGGCGCGCCCGCTTCCACCTGACCCTCGCACGACGTCCCGGTTCGGGCGGTGTGTCCACTGTTGCGGATACCACTGGCGAACACCGCCATGCTGGGTAGTCTGTTCCACCGCATCCCATTCCTGAAGGCGGAGGGAGATCGACATTCACTCCACTGAGATGACGGGGCCGCGTGAGGCCGGCCCGGTTCGCGAGTACGGCGTGAGCGCGGCGGACGCGGGGCCGTACTCGCTGACGGAGGGGCCGGACGGCGCCTTGTGGTTCACGCTGGTCCACGCGGGCCTGATCGGCCGCCGGGACCGGGACGGGCGCGTCACGACCTTCCAGGCCGGGGCGGGGCCGACGGTGATCACGCCAGGTCCCGACGGGGCGTTGTGGTTCAGCGAGTACAAGTCGCATCGCGTCGGGCGGGTGACCGCGGACGGGCGGGTCACCTCGTTCGCGCCGGACACCCCCGAGGGCGGGCCCTTCGGGATCGTCGCGGGGCCGGACGGCGCGATGTGGTTCACGCTGCTCAACGCCGGCCGCGTCGGGCGGATCACGGTGGACGGGAAGATCACGGAGTACGACTCCCCCGGCGCCTTCCCCTCGGCCATCGCGGCGGGTCCCGACGGGGCGTTGTGGTTCACGCTCAACCAGGCGAACGCGATCGGGCGCATCGCCGTGGACGGCTCGACGCGGGTCCACCCGCTGCCGACGGAAGGCGCGGCGCCGGTGGGCGTCTGCGCCGGGCCGGACGGCGCGCTGTGGTTCGTCGAGATCGGCGCGGGCCAGATCGGGCGGATCACGACCGAGGGTGAGATCACCGAGTTCCCGCTGCCCGACCGGCAGGGGCGGCCGCACGCGATCACCACGGGGCCCGACGGGGCGCTGTGGTTCACCGAGTGGGGCGGCAACCGCGTCGGGTGGATCACCGTGGACGGCGAGATCGCCTCCTGGGACCTGCCCACGCCGGGGTCCGAGCCGCACGGGATCGCGGCGCACGACGGGGCGGTGTGGTGCGCGCTGGAGAACGGGTCCCTGGCGCGCGTGGAGGTGCCCGGGGCGGTTACCGGGGCGGTTCCCCGGGCGGTTCCCGGGAGTGAGGAGTCGAACTCATGAGCCATCCCGATCCGAACGTGGTGCACCCGCTGGCGGAGCACCCGCGTGTCGTGCTGCTGAAGCCGCTCGTCACCGATCCGCGGATCGAGGTCGGCGAGTTCACGTACTTCGACGACCCCGAGCACGCCACCGAGTTCGAGACCCGGAACGTGTTGTACGCCTACGGGCCGGAGCGGCTCGTCATCGGGAAGTACTGCGCGATCGCCTCCGGGACGCGGTTCCTGATGGCGGGCGCCGAGCACCCGACGATGGGCGTGTCCACGTTCCCGTTCACCATGTTCGGGGGCGCGTGGGCCGAGGCGACGCTGGATCTGGTCACCGGGATGCCGAGCCGGGGCGACACGGTCGTGGGCAACGACGTGTGGTTCGGCAACGGGGTCACGGTGATGCCGGGCGTGCGGATCGGCGACGGGGCGATCATCGCCACGGGGTCGCTGGTCACGCGGGACGTGCCGCCGTACACGATCGTGGGCGGGAACCCGGCGCAGCCGATCAGGGCGCGGTACGACGCGGAGGACGTGGAGCGGCTCCTGCGCGCCGCGTGGTGGGACTGGCCGATCGACGTGGTGACCGAGCACGTCCGCACGATCATGTCGGGGACTCCGGCGGAGATCGAGAAGATCGCGCTGGAGCGGGGGCTCTAGCCCTCCGCTCCGCCCAGGGGCCGGTCTCGATATCGGGGACCGGTTCCTGGGTTTCTGGTCCCGATATCGGGATCCGGTCCCGGTGCCGGGTCCGGCCCCATTGCCCAGTCCGGCCGCATTGCCCAGTCGGCCGCATTCCCGGGATGGGCCTCATCGCCTGCCACGGGCCCCGATCCGGGGACGGGCCTCGATCCCGGAGGCCGGTCAGATGTCGGGGTCGGGGATGTCGAAGTCGTCGTCGTGGGGGGTGAGGTCGCCGTCCTCGGCGCGGCGGAGTTTGATCTCCTCGGCCCATTCGAAGGCGAATTCGCGGGTCGCGGCGATTTCCTCCTCGTCGAGGCCGAGGGCGGCGAACTCCGCGTCCTCGATGTAGGGAAGGAATTCCAGGCGCATCAGGAGTTCGTCGGGGCGGAAATCGCCGCCGGCGCGATGGCCGAGCGCTTCCAGTTCCCGGAACGAGGCGTCCCCGGCCAGGGCGGCCAGCCTCGCGAAATCACCCGGCAGGCCGTGGTCGCAGAAGTCCCGCATCCGCGCGCCGACCTCGTCCTCCCATGACTCGCCGGGCCCGGACCCGTTCACCCGGGATTCCGGTCCGCCGGAGTACGACACCATTCCGTCCACGTCGAAAGTATGCCCATTCCCGGCCCGGAAACCGCAGAGCCACCGCGAACCGATTCGGGAATGCGGCCCTGACGAGCGAGAACGCGCCGGATATCGGGTGGCGCTGCCGAGGCTCGGGCGAGCGGGAACGGGCCCGGACCCGCCCCGGAGGCGCGCCCCGAGCCCTTGCACGGGGCCGCTCCCCGGGGCGTCGGCTTCGGGGCGGGAGCGGGCCGGGGCATGGGTTCACGGGGAGGAACCGCGCCAGAGAAGACAATGTCCGGCGCCGAGGTGAGTGAAGCCAGGAGAAAAGCCCCGGCCCGAATCCGGCCGGGGCTTCGGGCGCGAGCCGTACAAAAGGGGCCGGGACAGAAGGGGTTGAGACAATAGGGGTTGCGATAAAAGGCGCCGGGACAAAAGGCGCCGGCGAAACGCGGCTATGCGAGGAATCCGCGCAGAAGCGCCGCCGTGCCTTCGAGGTGTTCTCGTACGGCGCGGCGGGCGGCTCGCGGGTCGCGGCGGCGGATGGCGGAGACGATCGCCTCGTGCTGGACCGCGGCGTGGTCGATGTTGCGGCGCAGGACGGGGATCGCGTTGAGCAGGTCGGTGATGCGGAGGCGGGCGTCGGCGCACGCGCCGGCGAGCAGGGTGGAGCCGGTCAGCTCGGCGATCGCCAGGTGGAAGGCGGTGTCGAGGCGGCGGTAGTCGTCGGGACCGGCGGCGTTGACGTCGGCGAGGCGGCGTTCGAGCGTCTCCAGCGCCTCGGGCGACAGGTCGGCCGAGGCCAGCGCCTCGGCAGCGCCGCATTCGACGGCCATGCGGAAGGTGAGCACGTCGCCGAGGCGGTCGCCCAGGTCGGCGATGGCGCGTTCCAGGTCGCCGCGGGCGGGGCGCGGGGCCTGGTAGACGACGAACGCGCCGCCGTACCGGCCCCGGCGGACCTCGACGTATCCGGACTCCTGGAGCGCGCGGATCGCCTCGCGGAGGGTGACGCGGCTGATGCCCAGACGCGAGGCGAGATCGCGTTCGGGCGGGAGCCGGTCGCCGGGGGCGACGGCGCCGAGCTTGATCGCCTGGAGCAGGCGTTCGACGGTCTCCTCGAACGCGTTGCCCGCCCGTACCGGGCGAAAGGCCACATCGACCTTCTCCGGTGGGCTCATCGGCGCTCCTTCTCTCGCGAATGCGTTGACACGGCTCCGGGATCGGTGCTTGCATGCCCGTCAATGGTCTGGTTCCAGACATTTACCACAGCGATCACAGGGGGGCACCCATGCTCACGGTCGAGGAACTGCGGGACGAGGTCGCGGCCGGCCGTATCGACACCGTGGCGCTGGCGATCGTGGACATGCAGGGGCGCCCCCAGGGCAAGCGGCTGTCGGCGCGGTACTTCCTGGAGGAGGTGCTGCGGCACGGCGCCGAGGGCTGCGACTACCTGCTCGCGGTGGACGTGGACATGAACACCGTGGACGGCTACGCGATGTCCTCGTGGGAGCGCGGCTACGGCGACTTCATGATGCGGCCCGACCTCTCGACGCTGCGGCGGATCCCCTGGCAGGAGGGCACGGCGCTGCTGATGGCCGACGTGACCTGGGAGGACGGCTCCGACGTCGCGGCCTCCCCGCGCCAGATCCTGCGCCGCCAGCTCGCCCGCCTGGCGTCGTACGGCTGGCGCGCGTACGTCGGGACCGAGCTGGAGTTCGTGATCCACAACGACTCCTACGAGGAGGCGTGGCGCAAGGCGTACCGCGACCTGGAACCGGCGAACCTGTACAACGTGGACTACTCCCTGCTCGGGACCGCCCGGGTCGAGCCGCTGCTGCGGCGGATCCGGCGCGGCATGGAGGGCGCGGGCATGTACGTCGAGTCCGCCAAGGGCGAGTGCAACCTGGGTCAGCACGAGATCGCGTTCCGGTACGCCGAGGCGCTGGAGACCTGCGACAACCACACGATCTACAAGAACGGCGCGAAGGAGATCGCGGCCCAGGAGGGCGTGTCGATCACGTTCATGGCCAAGCCGAACCAGCGCGAGGGCAACTCCTGCCACATCCACCTCTCCCTGCGGGACGAGGACGGCGAACCGGTCATGGCGGGCGACCGCGCGCACGGCCTCTCGGCGGCCGGGGAGCACTTCATCGCCGGACAGCTCGCCTGCCTGCGGGACCTCACGCTGTTCCTCGCGCCCAACGTGAACTCCTACAAACGGTACGTCCCCGGATCCTTCGCCCCCACCGCGGTCAAGTGGGGCGTGGACAACCGCACGTGCGCGTTGCGCCTGGTCGGGCACGGCTCGTCGCTGCGCGTGGAGAACCGGGTCCCGGGCGCGGACGTGAACCCCTACCTCGCGGTCGCCGCCCTGATCGCCGCCGGGCTGCACGGGATCGAGCGCGGCCTGCCGCTCGAGGAGCCGTACGGCGGGAACGCGTACACCTCGGGCGCGGACACCGTGCCGGCGAGCCTGCGGGACGCCCTCGCCGCGTGGGAGGCGTCGGGCGCGGCGCGGGAGGCGTTCGGCGAGGAGGTCGTCGCCCACTACGCCAACAACGCCCGGGTGGAGCAGGCGGCGTTCGACGCGGCGGTGACCGACTGGGAGCTGTACCGCGGCTACGAACGGCTCTGACCCGCGGCTCGGGGGCTCCGGAAGCGGCCGGGGCAAAAGTTTTCCACAGGCCGGGGCGTTGTCCACAGAATCCGGTTCGCCACCCCGGCCCGGGCCGGCCGGAAGGCAGGCTCTGTGGCAGCGGATCCGGGACAGCGGATCGCAGGAGAGCGGATCACAGGACAGCGGGCCCGGGACAGCGGATCCCAGCGCGTCCCAGCGGGTTCCAGCGGGCTCAGGGGCGGCGGATCAGGGCGTCTGACGGCCGGGAGCGGGCCGTCACGCCCGGGAAGGAACACCATGAAGATCATCAATCCGGCCACCGAAGAGGTGATCGCGGACGTCGAGCTGCGCGACGCGGCGGCCGTGGACGAGGCGGTGGTCCGGGCCCGCGCGGCCTGCGCCTCCTGGCGGGCCGTCTCGCCCGTGGACCGGGCTCGGCTGCTGCGGCGGTTCGCCGAGGTGGTCGATCAGCACGCGGACGAGCTGGCCGCGCTGGAGATCGCCAACGCCGGGCACACGGCGGGCAACGCGCGCTGGGAGGCGGGCGCCGTCCGTGACGTGCTCGCCTATTTCGCGGGCGCCCCGGAGCGCAACTTCGGCCGCCAGATCCCCGTCGCCGGGGGCGTCGATGTCACGTTCCAGGAGCCTTTGGGCGTGGTGGGCGTGATCGTGCCGTGGAACTTCCCCATGCTGATCATGACCTGGGGGGTCGCGCCCGCGCTGGCCGCCGGCAACACGGTGATCGTCAAGCCCGCCGAGTGGACCCCGCTGACCGCGCTGCGCCTGGCCGAGCTGGCGCTGGAGGCCGGGATCCCCGAGGGCGTGCTCCAGGTGGTCCCGGGCGAGGGCGAGGTGGCCGGGGCGCGGCTGGCCGAGCACCCCGACGTCAACAAGATCGTGTTCACCGGTTCGACGAGCGTGGGCAAGCGGATCATGGTGACCGCCTCGGCGACGCTCAAGCGCGTGACGCTGGAGCTCGGCGGCAAGAGCGCCAACATCGTCTTCGCCGACGCGGACCTGGAGGCCGCTGCCGCCGCCGCGCCTGGCGCGGTCTTCGACAACGCCGGGCAGGACTGCTGCGCCCGCTCCCGCATCCTGGTCCAGCGCGACGCGCACGACCGGTTCATGGAGCTGCTGGAGCCCGCGGTGAAGGCGTTCCGCGTCGGCGATCCCACCGCCGACACCAGCGACATGGGCCCGCTGATCTCCGCCGAGCACCACGCCCGCGTGTCCTCGTTCGTGCCCGACGGCGCGCCGGTCGCCTTCCGCGGCGAGGCCCCCGCCGGTCCGGGCTACTGGTTCCCGCCGACCGTGCTCGCGCCGATCGCGGTGTCTGACCGCGCCTTCACCGAGGAGATCTTCGGCCCGGTCGTCGCGGTCGTCCCGTTCCGCGACGAGCACGACGCGATCCGCCTGGCCAACGCCACGCCGTACGGCCTGTCCGGCTCGATCTGGACGCGCGACGTGGGCCGGGCGCTGCGGGTGACCCGCGCGGTGGAGGCGGGCAACCTCAGCGTCAACTCCAACTCCTCGGTCCGGCACTGGACCCCCTTCGGCGGGTTCAAGCAGTCGGGCATCGGCCGGGAGCTGGGCCCCGACGCGCTCGACGCCTTCACCGAGACCAAGAACGTCTTCATCGCCACGGAGAGCTGAGCCCACCGTTCCGCACACCCCCGCATGGCCGGGGCTTCATCGGAGAGTGAGACACCCATGCAGCGTTTGCAGGACCGCGTCGCCGTCATCACCGGCGCGGGCAGCGGAATCGGCCTGGCCACGGCCCGCCGGTTCGCCGAGGAGGGCGCCAAGGTCGTCTGCGTCGACATCGACGAGACCGCCGGGCGCAAGGCGGCCGAGGAGGTCGGCGGTCTCTACGTCAAGGCCGACGTGACCAGCGAGGCCGACGTGGAGCGCATGTTCAGGACCGCGTTCGACACCTACGGCTCGGTGGACATCGCGTTCAACAACGCCGGCATCTCCCCGCCCGAGGACGACTCCATCCTGGAGACGGGCATCGAGGCCTGGAAGCGCGTCCAGGAGGTCAACCTCACCAGCGTCTACCTCTGCTGCAAGCACGCCATCCCCTACATGCGGCGGCAGGGCAAGGGGTCGATCATCAACACCGCCTCGTTCGTCGCGGTGATGGGCTCGGCCACCTCCCAGATCTCCTACACCGCCTCCAAGGGCGGGATCCTGGCCATGTCCCGGGAGCTGGGCGTCCAGTTCGCGCGGGAGGGCATCCGGGTCAACGCCCTGTGCCCGGGGCCGGTCAACACGCCGCTGCTGCGGGAGCTGTTCGCCAAGGACCCCGAGCGGGCGCAGCGCCGCCTCGTCCACATCCCCGTCGGCCGCTTCGCCGAGGCGTCCGAGATCGCCGCCGCGGTGGCCTTCCTCGCCTCCGACGACGCCTCCTTCATCACCGGCTCGGAGTTCCTCGTGGACGGCGGCATCTCCGGCGCCTACGTCACGCCGCTATGAGCGCGCCCGTCATCGGCATCACCTGCTACGTGGAGCCGGCGAGCTTCACCGTCTGGAACACGACGGCGGCGCTCCTGCCGCACGCCTACGTCGAGCACGTGGCGAGGACCGGCGCCCAGCCGGTCCTCCTCCCGCCGATCGCCGACCCCGCCGCCGTCCTCCCCCGCCTGGACGCCCTGATCGTCGCGGGCGGCGGGGACATCGACCCGGCCCGCTACGGCGCTCCCCGCCACCCGGCGGCGAGCCACATCCACGGCTTCCGCGACGAGGCCGAGCTCTCCCTGGTCCGCGCCGCCCTCGACGCCGGCCTGCCCTTCCTCGGCGTCTGCCGGGGCCTCCAGATCCTCAACGTCGCCCTGGGCGGCACCCTGCACCAGCACCTCCCCGACGTGGTGGGCCACACCGGCCACTCCCCCGCCCCCGGCGCCTACGGCCGGCTCCCGGTCCAGGTGACCCCCGGCACCCTGCTGGCCAAGGCCCTGGGCACCACGGAGCTCACCCCGCACCACTACCACCACCAGGCCATCGACCGCCCCGGCCCCGGCCTGACCCTCACCGCCCACGCCGAGGACGGCACCGTCGAAGCCGCCGAACTCGACTCCCACCCCTTCGCCCTGGCCGTCCAATGGCACCCCGAGATGACCGAGGACACCTCCCTCTTCCAAGCCCTCACCGACGCCACCCACCCCCGCAGGCCCTAACCCCGCAGGCCCCAGCCCGACGAGCCGAACCCGACAAGAAGGCGCCCGCCCAAGAGCAAGGCCCTCACAAGAGAGCACTACGCGCGATCAAGTTCGGACCCCCCTCAGCGGGGGCTCCGCCCCCACACCCCCAGCGAGGGGGCCACCGCCCCCTCGCGCACCCCCGCCGGAGCCTCCACGTAACCCAGCCGGAAGGGCCGATGACCGCCATGCGCACAAGGGCACCACGCAGTCGGCGCAGCGAGCATCTTCAGGTCATCACCCTGACTCGCGGAGTGGTCAGGCGGCCAGGTCGTCGAACTCGCCCTCTGACGCGCCCCTGAGCCAGGCGGTCCATTCACCGTGGTCGAACACGAGGACACCGGCATCGGGAGCGAGGGTCATCACCACGTAGCGATCCAGGAAGGCGACTCCCACCCCGGCCCGCATCGAACTCTCCAGCCAGCGGACGTCCCGCAGATCGAGGTCCTGAGCGGAGGGCTTGTCCACCGCATCGCCGCGCACCGGCCCGGGGAGATCGAAGCCGCCGGACTTCGCTTCGTCCAGGAACGCCGCCCAGTCATCAGACTGGACGAGCAGGACGGATCCGCTCCGATTCTTGGAGTCACGTATCGCCACCCCGCCCGGCACCCGCCTCAGCTCCACGCACTGCTGCCCGCTGCCCGAAAAACTGCTCGTGATCCATCCGCTGTCATCGAATGAGCGCATATTCAAGTCATCGCCCCTCTCACCGGCTCCAGCCGGTCCACCGCTTTCACCTCAAGCGCGGGCAGCAGTGCGTCCGCGCAGGTGAGGCACCAGCGAGAGGGCATGCGCGTGAGCATCGGCCAAGCCGCGGCCTCGAAATCGCCTCGCTTGATGCGCAGAAGGAGGGCGGTCCACTCGGCAGGCGTGAGGGCGAGCTCCCCGCCCGCCGGATCCTTCGAGTCGCGAATCAGCAACCACACATCGTGATCAGCCTCGTGTCCCGCGCCACCGGTCTCACCCTCGGCCACGCACACTTCCACGCATTCGCCGCCATTGGTGCTGTGACCGCTTCTCCGCCACGCGGAGATCCGGTTTCGATCCATCCGTCGCGCCATTTCGCACCTCCGAAACGTGCGAGCCTGGGCGGCCAGGGTCCTCCCCTCCGGGGGAGCGGTCGGGCTCTTCGCGGACATCGCGGCGGGGGCTCCGGACATCAACGTATACCGCCCTCGGTTCCCCGGCACGGGGAGTACGGCCGCGCCCGCGAGGCTCGCCCCGGCCTCGGCGGCCGGCCGGGTGAAGGGGATCGCGGGCGGGCGCGGGATCTCAGGGCGTGAGGGGGTGGTGGGTGCGGCGGTGCCAGTAGGTGTGGGTGGCGGCGGCCAGGAGGGGGGACCAGAGGGGGCAGGGGAAGAGGGCCAGGAAGAGGAGGGCGTCCTGCCAGGTGCTGTGCTGGGCGGCGGCGGCCAGGACGCCGGGGGACGAGATGGCGAAGACGATCGCGGCGATGGCGGCGGGGATCACCGCGAGCTTGACGGGGACGGGGCGGCCGCGGAGGGCGGGGATCCAGCGGGGGAAGACCTCGCCCCAGCGGGCGGTCAGGCCGAGGGTCAGGACCAGGGCGGCCAGGGAGCCCAGGCCGATCAGGAAGCCCTGGAGGCGGGTGGCCGGGTCCAGGGCGGGGATCAGCAGGACCGTGCGGTCGGTCGCGGGGTCGAAGCCCGCGAGGGGCCAGGGGGTCGCCCAGGAGAGGCGGGCCACGGCGTACGGCGCGGCGCACAGGGCGGCCAGGATCGTGACCACCCGGCCCCGGCGCGGGTTCGGCGGGGCCGGCGCCCCGGACGCCGGCACGGCGGCGAACGCCACCACCGCCCAGGCCAGCGCCAGCGCGGCCATGAGCCAGGACCAGAGGATGCGGACGCCGTACCGGCCCAGGCCCTCGCCCAGGTTCCCCAGGTAGGACGTGATCACGGCGGTGTCGAGGAGACCCGTCGCGAACGCCGCGGCGACCGCCGCCAGCACGGCCGCCCCCGCGTAACCCGCCGGGTGACGTCGCACGCAGCCCGTCACGACGAACGCGGCCACGCCCACGGCCAGGGCCGGGATCGCGGCGTACCCCACGGTGGACAGGACCGCCGCGTCGGACATGGCGCCCAGGAAGAACGCGGCCTCGGCCGCCGCGACCACCGTGACGATCCGCGGCCGCCGTACGGCGACCGCCACGAGCCCGGCCGCGCCCGAGGCCAGCAGCAGCACGATCCCCAGGTCACGCTCGATCCAGTGGTTCACGCCCACGGTCACCGGCGAGGCCATGCCGTACGGATAGCTCCCGGGGGCCGCCAGCCAGAGCGCCGCGACCGCGAGCGCCACCAGCGACAACGGCAGCGGCGCCCGCGACCGGAACCGCTCCCGCCACCCGCCGCCCCGCCCGGAACCGCCCTGCCCCGCACCGCCCTGCCGCGCACCGTCCCGCCGCGCACCGCCCTGCCGCACGCCGTCCCGCCGCACGCCGTCCCCCTGGGCGCGGCCCCCGTCCCGGGTGGGTTCCGCCGGGTGAACGTCCGCCACCGCCATGCTCACTCCTCTTCCACCGCGACCGGCTCCCCGCCGGCGTTCCGAGCATGCGGCCCCCGCCCCCGCCGATGATCACCCCGCGAGGTGATCCGGCTCCCCCGCGAGGGGGAAACGCGTCTCCAGGCTGGCGCTCCCCAGGCACCCACGGGAGGCGGACACCTCCTCCCACCGGGCCACCCGTCCCGTGACAGGCATCGCCCCCCGGCGAGCGCACCCCTCCCGCGGCAGGCGCCGCCCTCCCGGCCGGCCCACCCGTCCCGATGCCGGCGTGTCCCGCTCGGCCGGCGGGGCTGGCTCCGGGATAAGCGGGCGGTTACTCTGGCGATCATGGATGGGTTGGCGGAGGCGGCGCGGGGACTCGCGCCGGTGCTGGCGGAGCGGGCGCGCGAGGCCGAGGAACTGCGGGAACTCCCCGAGGCCACGCTGAAGGACCTGCACGCGGCGGGGCTGTTCGCCGGGGTGCACGAGCGGGGCGGGCTCCTCGCCGGCTTCCCGGCGCTCACCGCGTTCACGCGGGAGCTCGCCAAGGGGTGCGCCTCGACCGCGTGGGTCACGATGTTCTACTCGCTGCACAACTGGCTGATCACCTTCCTCCCCGAGCAAGGGCACGCCGAGGTCCGCGGCGGCCGGCCGTACGCGCTGGTCCCGGCGGTGCTCGCGCCCACGGGGACCGCCGAGCCCACCGCCGGGGGGTACCGCGTGACCGGGCGCTGGTCGTTCGCGACGGGGATCATGCACGCCGACTGGGTGATGGTCGTGGCGCTCGTGACCGACCCGCTGGAGCCCAGGCTGTTCGCCGTCCCGGCCTCCCGGGCGGTGGTGCACGACGTGTGGCACACCTCGGGCATGCGCGCCACCGGCAGCAACGACGTCGAGCTGCGGGACGTCGTCGTGCCCCCGCACCTCACGATCAGCATGCTCGACTTCGCGGGACCGGCCCCGCGCTATCCGCTCATCCCGGTGATGTCGCTGGCCGCCGCCGCGGTCGCGGTGGGCGCGGCGGAAGGGCTGCTGGAGGCGTTCGAGGACCGCCTCTCCGCCCGCGTCCTGGCCTACTCCGGCGTCAAGCAGGCCGACATGTCCGCCGCGCGGGTACGGCTCGCGCAGGCCGCCGTACGGCTGGACGCGGCGGTGGCGCTGTTCGAGGAGTCGGTGCGGCGGCTGCGCGACGAGATGGACCTGCGGCAGCGGTCCTGGCACCGGCTGACCGCCGCGCACGTGGTCAAGGAGACGCGCGAGATCGTCAACGACGTGTGCGCCGCCAGCGGGGCCACCGCCCAGTTCGCCGGCTCCCCCTTCCAGCGGGTGCAGCGCGACCTCAACACGCTCTGCGGCCACGTCATCTTCGACCTCGACACGGCGTCCGACGTCCACGCCCGCGCCCGCCTCGGCCTCGACCTCCCCCCGACCGCGATGGCCTGAACCCGTACCCCCGGCCCGTACGGCGTCCCGCCCCGCACCCGAGCCCCCGTCCTGAGCCCCGGCCCCGAGCCCCCGTCCTGAGCCCCGGACCGGAGCCCCGGCCCCGAGCCCCGACCCGGAGCCTCACGCCGGGCAGCCCCAAGCCGCCGCACCGGAGCCCCGCCCGAGCCCTCCGCCCGAGCCCCCCGCCCGAGCCCCGCCCCGCGCCCCCGCGTCGCCGCGCCGGGAGCCCCGCGCCGGGCCGTACCCGGTCCCGGCCGGAGCGGCGCCGGAGACCGGGCCGGACACGGCCGTACACGATCGGCCCGGCGTGTTTCGCGGGAGGACGAAAGCCACTAGTCTGGCGGCAGCCGACGAACCCGTGCGGGAGAGAGCCCTGTCAGCCGGTCAGGGCCACCGAAGGAGCAAGCCTTCCCGTCAACCTCTCAGGTAAAAGGACCGCACGAGCCAGGCGCACTCTGGAAAGCAGGTCCCCGGGGCCTCGCCGAAGGTGAAAGCCCGACACGCGCGGGCGAAGCTCTCAGGCACCGATGACAGAGCGGGAGGATGGACTTTTCACCTCCCACGAAGGTGGCCTGAGATGACCGCACGACCGACTCCGCTGCGCGAGGTGCACGAGAGCCTCGGCGCGACGCTCACCGACTTCGCCGGCTGGCTCATGCCGCTCCGCTACGGCAGCGAGTCCGCCGAGCACAAGGCCGTCCGCGAGGCGGCCGGACTGTTCGACCTGTCCCACATGGGCGAGATCTTCGTCACCGGCCCCCAGGCCGGGGAGGCGCTCGACCACGCGCTCGTCGGGCACCTGTCCGCGCTGAACGTCGGCCGCGCCCGCTACACGATGATCTGCGCCGAGGACGGCGGCGTGCTGGACGACCTCATCGTCTACCGGCTCGACGAGGCCGAGTTCATGGTCGTCGCCAACGCCGCCAACTACCCGGTCGTCGCCGCCGCGCTGGCCGAGCGGGCGCTGCCGTACGACGCGGTCGTGGACGACAGGTCCGAGGAGTTCGCGCTGATCGCGGTGCAGGGGCCGCGCTCGCAGGAGATCCTGGCGAAGCTGACCGACGCCGACCTGGACGGGCTCAAGTACTACGCCGGGCTGCCCGCCGTGGTCGCCGGGGCGGACGCGTTGATCGCCCGCACCGGGTACACCGGTGAGGATGGGTTCGAGCTGTTCGTGAAGAACGCCGACGCCGTCCCGCTGTGGCACGCGCTCGCCGAGGCCGGCGCCGACCTGGGCCTGAAGGCCGCCGGGCTCTCCGCCCGCGACACGCTGCGCCTGGAGGCGGGCATGCCGCTGTACGGCAACGAGCTGACGAGCGAGCTCACGCCGTACGACGCGGGACTGGGCCGGGTGGTCAAGCTGGACAAGCCGGGCGACTTCGTCGGCAAGGCCGTGCTGAGCGCCGCCCCGGAGCCCACGCGGAAGCTGGTGGGCCTGGTCGCGCGGGGCCGGCGGGTGCCCCGGCACGGGTATTCCGTCGTCCGGCAGGCCGACGGGGAGGTGGTCGGCGTGGTGACCAGTGGTGCGCCGTCGCCGACACTGGGTAAGCCGATCGCCATGGCGTACGTGGACGCCGGCGTCACCGGGGAGCTGGCCGTGGACATCCGCGGCTCGCACGAGCCGGTGGACGTCGTCGATCTGCCCTTCTACAAGAAGAATTGAGCACCGGGAGAACCAGATGACCATTCCCAGCGAGCTGAGCTACACCGCCGAGCACGAGTGGGTGCGCGGCGAGGACGTCGTGACCGTCGGCATCACCGCGTACGCCGCCGACCAGCTCGGCGACGTCGTGTTCGTGCAGCTCCCCGAGGCGGGCGCCGAGGTGAGCGCGGGCGAGCCGTGCGGCGAGGTGGAGTCCACCAAGTCGGTGAGCGACGTGTACTCCCCGGTGACCGGCGAGATCACCGACGTGAACCCGGCGGTGACCGACGACCCGTCGCTGCTCAACAGCGACCCGTACGGCGAGGGCTGGCTCTTCAAGGTGCGCGTGACGGAGGAGCCGGGCGACCTGCTCGACGCCGACGCGTACGCCAAGCTGACCGAGGGGTCCGAGTCCTGACCCCCAACCCCCCGACGAGAGGTTGATCAATGGCGATCAGCGTCTTCGACCTTTTCAAGATCGGCATCGGCCCGTCGAGTTCCCACACCGGCGGGCCCATGGCCGCCGCGCACAAGTTCGCGCGCGGCCTCCACCAGGACGGGCTGCTGGAGAAGACGGCGCGGATCGAGGCCATCCTGTACGGCTCGCTCGGGCTGACCGGCAAGGGCCACGGCAGCGACAAGGCCGTCCTGCTCGGCCTCTCGGGCGAGAAGCCCGAACTGGTGGACGTGGACACGATCGACGCCCGGCTCGCCGAGATGCGCGCGTCGGGCACGGTCAAGGTGTACGGCGAGCACGAGATCCCGTTCGTCGTGGGAGAGGACCTCATCTTCGAGAGGAAGAAGTCACTCCCGCATCACCCGAACGGCATGCGGTTCACCGCCTTCACGGCGGAAGGGTCTCCTCTCCGGGAGAAGGTCTATTACTCCGTGGGCGGCGGCTTCGTGGTGGACGAGAACGCCACCGGGGCCGACCGGATCAAGCCGGACGACACGCCCCTGCCGTACCCCTTCACGACGGCGGCGGAACTGCTCGCGCACACCGCCGAGACCGGCCTGTCGATCTCCGCGCTGATGCTGGAGAACGAGAAGGCCTTCGGCCGCGCCGAGGGCGAGATCCGGGCCGGGCTGCTGGAGCTGTGGGAGGTCATGCGCGCCTGCGTGCGGCGCGGCTGCTCCAGCGAGGGCCTGCTGCCCGGCGGCCTGAAGGTACGGCGGCGCGCCCCGCAGCTCCGGCGCCGCCTCCAGGTGGAGACGGCGGAGAAGGACCCGCTCCAGGCCATGGACTGGGTCACGCTGTACGCCCTCGCGGTGAACGAGGAGAACGCCGCCGGCGGCCGCATCGTCACCGCCCCCACGAACGGCGCGGCGGGCATCATCCCGGCCGTCCTGCACTACTACGACCGGTTCCTGAACAGCGACGAGGACGGCGTGGTGCGCTTCCTGCTCACCGCGGGCGCGATCGGCGTGCTGTTCAAGGAGAACGCCTCGATCTCCGGCGCCGAGGTGGGCTGCCAGGGCGAGGTCGGCTCGGCCTGCTCGATGGCGGCCGCGGGCCTGACCGAGGTCCTGGGCGGCACCCCGGAGCAGGTGGAGAACGCCGCCGAGATCGGCATCGAGCACAACCTCGGGCTGACCTGCGACCCCATCGGCGGTCTCGTCCAGATCCCGTGCATCGAGCGCAACGCCGTCGCCTCCATCAAGGCCATCAGCGCCGCCCGCATCGCCCTGCGCGGCGACGGCCGTCACTTCGTCTCCCTCGACAAGGCCATCAAGACGATGCGTGACACCGGGCGCGACATGCTCGACAAGTACAAGGAGACCTCGCGCGGCGGCCTCGCCGTGAACGTCATCGAGTGCTGACGGGCCGTTCGGGGCGGAGTGCGCCGCTGGCAGGGGCAGGCCTGGCCTAGCATGGGTGGTCTGTTTTGTCCGCCCCGTTTGGGAGGTTCCGGGTGTCCACCGAACCTGACGGGCCGGTCCGCGGCTGGTTCGAGAGCGCCTCGTCATCGGAGCCGCGCGAGTCGCCACGCGAGTCGCCGCCCGCGGCGGCCTCCCCCGCGGGGCCGCCGCCCGCCCTGCCCCGCCGTACTCCCGGGGGTTCCCGGGCGGGCGGGGACCTGCCGCGGCGGGACCGGCCCGTGCCGAGTCCCGGACCGCCGCGCCCGGCCCCGCCGCACGCCGGCGCGGAACTCCCGAAGCGCACCCCGCCCGGAGCCGTGCCCGGCGGCGAGCTTCCCCGGCGCACGCCCGGGGCCTCCCGGCCCGCCGCCGCCCGGCAGGGGTACGGCGGGGCGCGCCCGGACGCGCCGCCGTACGCCGTGGGCGCGGCGCCGCAAGCCCCGGGCGGAGCGCCGCGGGCCGTGGGCGCGGCGCCTGACGCCGTGGATGGGGCGCCGCAGGACGCGGGCGGGGCGCCGGGCGGGATCGGCGGCGGGATGGCCTATCCCGAGGTGCGGGTCGCGCGGATGCCGGCGGAGCCGGGGAAGGAACGGCCCCGGCGGCGCAACCCGGTCCTGGGCCACCTGGTCTTCCTGATCGTGCTGGCGGCGGGCGCGGGGATCCGGGCCGCCGCGGTGCTCGGGTACCAGCCCGCGCTGTGGTTCTGGGCGGACTCCTTCGCGTACGTCAACGCCGGGCTGGACCCGCGGCCCATGGAGTCGCGGCCCTCCGGGTACGCCCTGTTCCTGTGGCTGATGCGGCCGTTCGGGAGCTTCCCCGCGGTGATGGTCGCGCAGCACCTGATGGGGCTGGCGACCGGGGTCCTGATCTACGCGGTGATCCGGCGGCGCACCCGCCTCAGGGGGTGGATGGCGGCGCTGGCGGCCGCTCCGGTGCTGCTGGACGCGCACCAGGTGCAGATCGAGCACATGGTGCTGGCCGAGTCGCTGTTCACGCTGCTGGTGACGGCGGCCGTGACGCTCGCGCTGTGGCGGGACCGGCCCGCCGTGTGGCAGGCCGGGGCGGCGGGGCTGCTGCTGATCGCGGCCTCGCTCACCCGCACGATCGGGCTGGCCGTGCTGATCGTGATCCTCGTCATGATGCTGATCCGCCGGGTCGGCTGGCGCGCGCTGACGGCGGCGGTGATGGCGTCGGTGGTGCCGCTCGCGGCGTACGCCTTCTGGTTCCGGACGGCGTACGGCGACTTCGGGCTGACCAAGAGCAACGTCTTCCTGTGGTCGCGCACGATGACCTTCGCGGACTGCGACCGGCTCCGGCCGCCGGAGGACGAGGCGCGGCTGTGCCCGACGGAGGACCTGGGCCGGCGGCAGGCGGCGCCGGAGTACATCTGGAGCCCGACCTCGCCCATCCGGATCGAGGGGAACGTCCCCAAGGGCACGGACAAGAACGAACTGGCCGGCCGGTTCGCGCGGCGGGCCATCCTCGGGCAGCCGCTGGACTTCGTGAAGGCCGGGCTTGAGGACTTCGCCCGCACGTTCAAGTGGACCCCCGACCCGTACCCGGACCCGGGCATCCTGGACGTGTACCGCTTCCCCCGGTCCGGCACGCCGCTGCCGCAGGTCGCCGCGTCGAGGGGCCGGACCGCGCAGGAGATCGTGACCGAGTACTCCGGGGAGTCCGGGGAACTGGAGGTCAACTACCCGTACGCCGGCTGGGTCCGGGACTACCAGGACGTGGTGCTGCTGCGCGGGCCGATGATCGCGGTCATCCTGCTGCTCGGCCTCGGCGGCGTGCTCGTACGCTGGCGGCGGCTCGGCGGCGACGTGCTGCTGCCGTGGGCGGCGGGGATGACGCTGCTGATGGTGCCGCCGTTCATCGCGGCGTTCGACCACCGTTACGTGCTCCCCGCGGTGCCTCTCCTCTGCCTGGCGGCGGCCCTCGCCTTCGGCGCCGGGCGGGGCTCCCGCCCGGGACGCCGCAGGCGCGGGAGCGGGCACGGACACGGCTATGGGAGCGGGCCGGGAGGACTGGGAACGCCGGAGATCCCGGAAGGGCCGGGGCTGCCCGGCGGCGGTGACGACGGGCGCGCCGGGCCCGGACCGGCGCCCGGGCTCCGGGGGACCGTCAGCGGCGGGTGATGGCCGTCAGCGGCGGGTGATGTGGACGCGGGCCAGGGCGGGCAGCCGCTCGTCGTCGCAGACGCGGCGCACCCTGGCCACCACCTCGCGATCCAGCCGGATCCGCAGTTCGCGCAGGTCCGCCTGGGGGTCGCAGGACACCGTGAGCCCGAGGCGCTGCCGCCGCCCGTGCCGCACGATGCCGACGTTGATCCAGCGCACGCCCTCGATGCCCTTGAGCGCCACGCCGAGCATCGCCGTCCCCGCGCCGGTACGGCTGCCGCGCGCCCGGGGTCCCACGACCCGCGCCAGCCAGCGCGCCCCGAGGACGGCCGTCGCGACGCCGAGCGCCGCGACGCCGTACCAGATCCGCTCGTCCCCGGGCGGGGTGAACACGGCCTCCCGGGCCTGGCCGAGCCGACCGGCCGCGCGGAGCAGGGAGTACGCGCCGAGCCCGGTCAGCGTCAGGCCCACGCCCACGAGTCCGGCGCGGTTGCCCAGCCGCATCCCCAGCCCGCGCGGCCTGCGCTCCCGCTTCCGGAACCGGGGCGCTCCCGGCTCCGCCGGGGGCGCCGCGGGGGTCTCGTCGTGCGTGGTGGGGGCGAGGGGCATCAGATCTGCTTCCGGTGGAGGCGTACCCGGACCTCGTGGCCGTAGAGCACGCCGGTGTCGGCGAGGCGGGCGGACGCGGCGCGGCGGATCGCGGAGACCAGGCCGTCCGTGGTGAGGCTGCCCGTGGTGGCGACGATGTGGACGCGGCCCCGGCGCAGCCGTACCCGGGCCCGCTCGACGCCCTCGACGGCGGCCACGGCGGCGGCCAGGGAGTTGCGCAGGCCGCGCCGGGTCATGCCGATGACCAGGTGAGGATCGGCGGTCTCGACCGGGATCAGGCGCGCGCGGCCGGGCAGCAGGCCGGCCGCGGCCAGCGCCAGGCCGGTGACCAGCGTGCCCGCTCCCGCGATCATCGTCGCGCGGTCGCCCCAGGTGATCCCGGCCAGCCGGTCGTACGGCACGGCGCGCAGCGGGCGGCCGGCGAGGGCGCTGACCACCTCGGCGGCGGTGAGGCCGCCGGCGAGCGTCAGGGCCAGCGCGGTGAGCGCCCCGGCGGGGACGCGCTGCGGCCGGAGCGCGCGAAGGGCCCGGCGGCGGGCGGCCCTCTTCTCTTTGCGCGTCGCGCCGGTGGCGAAGATCTCGTCGATAGTGCTCATGTCAGCGTCCCCACCCGTCACTGTGGCACAGGTGACGGGAGTGATGGGGGGTCCCACGCCGCGCAAATAATGTGAAGGCTATTCATGTTAATCCCGGTGGTTCGGCGTTAAGCTGCCGACATGAGCCGCGAGCGATACGACCGAGCCACGGCGGGCCTGGACGCCCCCTTCGCGATCGTCGACCTGGCCGCCTTCGACGCCAACGCGGCCGACCTCGCGCGGCGGGCCAAGGGCAAGCCGATCCGCGTCGCCTCCAAGTCCGTGCGCTGCCGTCACCTGCTCGAACGCGTCCTCGCGATGGACGGCTTCGCGGGGATCATGGCCTTCACCCTCCCCGAGGCGCTCTGGCTCGTCTCCGAGGGCTTCCGCGACGTGCTCGTGGCCTACCCGACGGCCGACCGCTCCGCGCTGGCCGCGCTCGCCGCCGACCCTCGCGCCACCACCGAGATCACCCTCATGGTGGACTCGCTGGAACACCTCGACCTCATCGAGGACGCCGCGCGCGGCAGCGAGATCCGCGTCTGCCTCGACATCGACACCGGCTTCATCGCCTTCGGCGGCAGGCTGCGCATCGGCGCGCGCCGATCCCCCGTCCGCACCCCCGAGGACGCCGCCGACCTCGCCGCCGAGATCGGCAAGCGCCCCTCGCTCCGCCTGGTCGGCATCATGGCCTACGAGGCGCAGATCGCCGGCGTGGGCGACCGCCCGCCGGGCAGCCCCGCGCAGGCCCGCGTGATCCGCTGGATGCAGCGCGAGTCGTGGCGGGAGCTGGCCGTACGGCGGGCGCGCATCGTGCGGGCGGTGCGCGCGGTGGCGGACCTGGAGTTCGTCAACGGCGGCGGCACCGGCAGCGTCGAGAAGACCGTGCGCGAGAAGGCGGTCACCGAGGTCGCGGCCGGGTCCGGGCTCTTCCACCCGAGGCTGTTCGACTTCTACAGCGGCTTCTCCGGCACCCCCGCGGCGCTCTTCGCCCTTCCCGTCGTGCGGCGGCCCGCGGCGGGCGTCGTGACCGTCCTCGGCGGCGGATACGTCGCCTCCGGCGAGCCCGGCCCGTCCAAGCTGCCCCAGCCGTACTATCCGCCGGGCCTGTCCTACGACCCTCGCGAGGCGGCCGGCGAGGTGCAGACCCCGCTGCTCGGACGCGAGGCCGACGTGCTCAGCGTGGGCGACCGGGTGTACTTCCGGCACGCCAAGGCCGGCGAGCTGTGCGAGCGCTTCGCCGGCCTCCACCTCGTCGAGGGCGACCGCGTCGTCGGCGAGGTCCCGACGTACCGCGGCGAGGGCAAGACCTTCCTGTGACGCGCGCCTCTGATTGACTGGACCGGCCGGACCGCCGCGCCGGCCGGAGTGCCGCGCCGGTCGGACCGGCGGGGACTGACTGGACACCGGCGGGACTGACCGAACCGGCGGGACTGACCGAACCGCGGGCCGGCCGGGCGCGGGCCGGGCTTCCGGGCGAGGAGGCGTGATGGCGGGTGAGGAGCCGAGGCTGAGCGTGCGCGGCGAGGCCGTGATCGAGGCGGAGCCGGAGCTCGCGCGCGTGATCGTCAACGTGGGCGCGCGGGACAAGAGCCGCCGGGCGGTGCTCGACCGGCTCACGCGGCGCGACGAGGAGTGCCTGACGCTGGTCAAGTCGTACGGCGACGCCGTGGAGTCCGTGGAGACCGGCGGGTTCACGGTGTTCCCCGAGCTGCGCGGGCGGCGCTCGGGCGAGAAGGTCGCGCGGTACCACGGCACCGTGCGGCTCACCATCGTGATGAACGAGTTCGGCGCGCTGGGCGAGCTGCTGACGCGGCTGGCGGACCTGGAGCTGGCCTCGGTGGAGGGGCCGCGCTGGGAGCTGCGCCGCGACAGCGAGGTGCACCGCCGGGCGCGGGAGGAGGCCGCGCGCTCCGCCGTACGGCGGGCCAGGGAGTACGCCGCGGCGCTGGGCACCCGGGTGACCGGGCTGCTGGAGATGTCGGACACCGCCGAGCCGGTGACGCCGTTCGGCTACGAGTCGGCGCCCCTGATGCGGGCGGCCGCGATGGAGATGGACTCGCCGCCGCCGCTGGACCTCGAACCGGAGATGCAGATCGTGCGCGCGCAGGTCCAGGCCAGGTTCACGCTGGCCCCGCCCGAGCTGTGAGGCCGCGGCGGGGCCGTGCGCGTCCTACCTGCGGCGGCGCCGCCACACCACGAACGCGGCCGTCACCACGACCGCCGCGCCGACCGCGATGAGCACCGGGGCCAGGGTCTCCGGGCGTTCGTACGGCGGGCGGCCGTCGCCTGAGCCGTCCCCGGCCACGTCGCCGTGCTGGGCCTGGGCGATGGTGCCCTGCACGCTGGCGAGGGCGTTCTCGACGTTGGCCTTGACCCGGGCGACTCCGCGCTGGGCGACACGTTTGGGGCTGACGCGGTCGGCGATGGCATCGACGGTGCGGGCCAGTTCGGCCCTCGTGCGCTCGATCTCCCGCTCCAGCGCCTCGGGATCGGTGTCCGCCATGGCGCTCCCTTTCTCCTCTCGTCGCCCTTTGACCTGATCAGTCTGTCAGGTCCACCGGCCCGTTGATACCCTGGCCCGCCGGTAGTTTGGAGGGCGGCCGGTAGGTTCTGGACCAGATGAGGGAGGATCCGTGACCAGACTCGAGGCGGGCGACGCAGCCCCCGATTTCACCCTGCCCGACGCGGACGGCGGAGAGGTGTCGCTGTCGTCGCTGCGCGGGAAGCGCGTGATCCTCTACTTCTACCCGGCGGCGATGACCCCGGGCTGCACCAAGCAGGCGTGCGACTTCCGCGACAGCCTGGACTCCCTGGCCGCCGCCGGGGTGACGGTGCTGGGGGTGTCGCCGGACAAGCCGGAGAAGCTGCGCAAGTTCGTCGAGCGCGACAACCTGACGTTCCCGCTGCTCTCGGACACCTCCAAGGAGGTCCTCCAGGCGTACGGCGCGTACGGCGAGAAGAAGCTGTACGGCAAGACCACGGTCGGCGTGATCCGCTCGACCTTCGTGATCGACCCGGACGGGAAGATCGAGAAGGCCATGTACAACGTGAAGGCCACGGGCCACGTCGAGCGCCTGCGCAAGGAGCTCGGGCTCTGACCCGAACCGATCATCCCCGCCCCCGCGGCCGCCGGTAGGATTGGCGACCGCGGCGGGACGAGGGGCCGTAGTCCAACGGCAGAGACCCACGGTTTAGGTCCGTGACAGTGTGGGTTCGAATCCCACCGGCCCCACCACCCGTCCACTCGCGAACCGTTCACCGCGAGCCGCCCGCCCGCGAACCGTTCACCCGCGAGCCGCCCGCCCACGATCGCCGCGAGCCGTTCACCCGCCGCCCGTCAGCGCCTCCTCGCTCCGGCGCCCGCCCGGCGCGGCGCCGGCCCGCCCGGCGGCCCGGTGCCGGGTCAGGGCCAGCGCGGCGGTGCCGAGCGACACGACGGCGATGCCCGCCCCGAAGACCTGGAAGGCGCCCGCCGCCCCCAGGTGGCGCACGGTGAAGCCCGCGCCGATGGCGGGGACCGAGATCGCCGCGTACGCGACGATGTAGAACGCGGCCATGACCTGGGCGCGCCGGTCGGCGGGGGCCGCCGCGCCGACCCCCCCCAGCGCGCCGGACATCGCCAGGCCGCCGCCCCACCCGGTCAGCACGCTGGCGGCGATGAACAGCGGCGCCGACGCGATGGACGACGCCCACGCGATCAGCGCCACGCCGACGGCGAGCAGCGCCGTGCCCCGGGCGATCTGCATCGGCGGGCCCGCCTTCGGGGTGATCAGCGGGGCCGCCGCGCACGCCCCGCCCATGGCGAAGATCGCCCAGCCCGCGGCGAGCACGCTCCTGGTGTGCATCAGGTCAGGGGCGAGCGTGCCGACAAGCCCCAGGTAGAGGCCCATGACCGACCAGGAGCAGGTGATGCCCAGCCCGGCCAGGGCGAACGGGGCGAGGATCGCGCGCGGTACCCCCGGCGGGGCGACGCGGAACCCGGTCCGCGCGGACACCGTCTCGGGCACGAGGAGCAGGCCGCCCAGCAGGAGGACGACCAGCACCGCGAGCACCGCGAACGAGACGACCAGCGGCACGGGCGCGAACCTCAGCAGCACCGCGCCGAGCAGCCCGCCGGCGCCGACGCCCAGGGCGCTGGCGCCGGCGTTGGTCAGGCCCGCGCGGGCGGCGTCCCTCCGGGGCTGCGCCTCCAGCAGGGCCGCGCCCGCCGCGCTGATGGCGACGCCGGTCGCCACGCCCTGGACGGCGCGCGCCGCGAACAGCCAGGCCACCCCCGAGGCGTACATGAACATCACCATCGCGACGAGCAGGCCGGCCAGCCCGGCGGCGATGACCGGCCTGCGCCCCCAGGAGTCGGAGACCCGGCCCAGCAGCAGGAGCGCCGCCAGCACGCCGAAGCAGTACGCCGCGTAGATCAGGGTGACGGTGGAGGCGGGGATGTGCCAGCGGGCCGCGTAGACGCCGTACATCGGGGAGGGCAGGGCCGACGCGGCCAGGCAGAGGCCGACCACGGCCGCCGCCAGCGCGAACATCGCGCGGGAGCCGGTCGCCGGGGAGCCGGTCGCGCGCGGAGCGGGAGAGGTCGTGTCCTTCACGGAAATCACATTGGCCGAACGTTCGTATCCAGACGAGTGGCAAGACCGCCTACCTGACGCAAAATACTGCCAGTAGGGTGGGGGCATGGGGAGAAACCCGGGCGTCGTCGCCCTCGCCGTGACCGAGGGCGTGCCGCTGTTCGAGGTGTCCATCGCGTGGGAGGTCTTCGGCCTGGACCGCCGCGGCCTCCACGACCCGTGGTACACCCTGCGGGTGTGCGCGGCCGACCCGGGGACGACGCGCACCCGGGGCGGGTTCGCGCCGCACACCGCGTACGACCTGGAGGGCCTGGTCACCGCCGACACCGTCATCGTCCCGGCGCTCCCGGACGAGGCGGTCAGGGCGGACGACGTGGGCGACCCGCGCCTCCTGGCGGCGCTGCGGGAGGCGCACGCCCGCGGGGCGCGCGTCATGTCGTTGTGCACCGGCGCGTTCGCCCTGGCCGCGGCCGGGCTGCTGGACGGACGGCGGGCCACCACGCACTGGATGCACACCGACACCCTGGCGGCACGGTATCCCCGGGTGCGGGTCGAGCCGGGCGTCCTGTACGTCGACGAGGGCGACGTGCTGACCAGCGCCGGGCGCAGCGCCGGCCTCGACCTGTGCCTGCACGTCGTGCGGAGCGACCTCGGCGCCGAGATCGCCAACCAGGTCGCCCGGCGCATGGTCGTGGCCGCGCACCGGCCCGGCGGCCAGGCGCAGTACATCGAGTCGCCGATGCCGCGCGAGCACGACGAGGGGCTCGCCCCGCTCTTGCAGTGGGCGCTCCAGCACCTGGACCGGCCGCTCACCGTGGCGCAACTGGCCGCCCGCGCCGGGCTGAGCGCGCGGACCCTGGCCCGCCGGTTCCACGAGGCGACCGGGACCACCCCGCTGCGCTGGCTGCACGACCAGCGGCTGGCCCGGGCCCGGCACCTGCTGGAGGCCACCGACCTGCCCGTGGAGCGGATCAGCCGGCTGTGCGGGCTGGGCTCGCCGGGCAACCTGCGGCACCACTTCACCAGGTCGGCCGGCGTGACCCCGATGGAGTACCGGCGCACCTTCCGGGGACGGGACGCCCTCCCGGCCGATCCGGCCTCCCCGCTATCCTCGCCATCGTGATCGACTCGCTCCGGGAGGAGCTGTGCGCCCACGGGCGGCGGGTCGTCGAGACCGGGCTGGTCCTGGGCACCTCGGGGAACCTGAGCGCGCGCTCGGGCGACCTGGTCGCCGTGACCCCGGCCGGGGCGGCGCTCGACCGGCTCGCCCCCGCCGACTGCCCCGTGCTCGACCTCGCGGGGCACGTCGTGGACGGCGACGCCCAGCCGTCCTCCGAGACGCCGATGCACCTGGCGGTCTACGCGGCCACGGACGCCGGCGCGATCGTGCACACCCACTCCACGTTCGGCACCGTCGTGGCGACGACCCTGACCGAGCTGCCGCCGATCCACTACAACACGCTCCTGCTCGGCGGCGTCGTCCGCGTCGCGCCGTACCGGACGTACGGCACGGCGGAGCTGGCCGCCGCCGTGCGCGCGGCCCTGGAGGGGCGGAGCGCGGCGCTGCTGGCCAACCACGGCGGGGTGACGATCGGGCGGGACCTCGCGGAGGCGTTCGAGCGGGCGCGGCTGCTGGAGTGGCTGTGCGAGGTGTACGTCCGGGCGCGCGCGATCGGCGAGCCCCGGGCGCTGACGGCCGAGGAGCTCGACGCGGTCCTGCAGCGCATGGCGCACGCGCCGGAGTTCCCGCGGCGTTAGGACGCCCGCCCCGGGCGGGGACGTCAGGCCCTCGCGGGGCCGTCGGCGCCGGGTCCCGGGTGAGCGGTGTCGGGTCTCTTGGGGGCGGCGGCGTCAGGGCTCTCGTGCGGGCGGATCAGGGGCCCTCGCCGGCGCGGGGGTGCTCGAGGCAGTGCGACCACGGGCGCTCGCGCAGGTGGTCGAGGGCCGCCCGCGACTCGTCGTCCACCGGCGCGTACACCACCATCCGGGTCTCCGGGGCCCCGGCCGGCGCCAGGTTCGTGGTGCTCAGCCGCAGCTCGCCGACCTCGTCGTACCGCAGGACCTTGATGTGCGGGCCGGGCGCGGCGACCGCGTGTTCGCCCCACATCCGGGCGAACTCGGGGCTGGCCGCCGACAGCCCGCGCACGAACCCGGTCCAGGCCGGCTCCGACAGGTGCCGCGCGAACGCCGCGCGGAAGACCGCGACCATGGGGCGCAGCTCGTCGAGCGGGTTGACGAACGGGTTGCAGCAGGGCGGCGCGGTCGCGATCTGCCACAGGGCGTTCCGGTGCTCGGGGAGGTCGGCGGCGAAGCCCGGGAAGAGCCCGTTGAACGTCGCGTTCCAGGCGAGCAGGTCGAACCGGCTGGAGTAGACGGCGGCGGCGAGCGGGTTGAGCGTGTCGAGGATGACCTGCACCTCGGGCTCCAGCGGCCCCCGGACCACGGACGCGGGCACGGCGGGCACGTCCGCGAGCCGGTAGAGGTGCTCGCGCTCGGCCGGGTCGAGGCGCAGCGTGCGCGCGATCGCGTCGAGCACCTGGACGCTGGCGTTGATCGGCCGCCCCTGCTCCAGCCAGGTGTACCAGGTCACGCCCACCCCGGCGAGCTGCGCCACCTCCTCGCGCCGCAGCCCGGGCGTGCGCCGCCGTACGCCCGGGGGCAGGCCCACGTCGGCCGGGGTGATGCGCTCGCGCCGGCTGCGGAGGAACGCGGCCAGCTCGCTTCGGCGCGAGGCTCTCTCCCTCGTGGTCATGATTCCATCCTCGCCGAGGGCCGGCCGGGGAAGCCAGGTGGCGGTGATACCAGGATGAGCGGGCTCTCGTTACCGGTACCGGACCGGCCGCAGACTCCGGGTCATGACCACGCTCACCGCTCCCCCGGCCGCGGCCCCGGCCAGGACGGGGCTGCTCCTCGCCGTGATCCTCACCGGGCAGTTCATGGCCATCCTGGACGCCACCATCGTGACCGTCGCCGCCCCGAGCATGCGGGCGGACCTGCGCGCCTCGGGAGCCGCCCTCCAGCTCGTGGTGGCCGGGTACACGATCGTGTACGCCGTCCTGCTGATCACCGGCGCGCGCCTCGGCCGCGGGTACGGCCACCGCCGCCTCTTCCTGACCGGTCTCGCGCTCTTCACCGCGGCCTCCCTGGCCTGCGGCCTGGCGGGGACGACCGGGCAGCTCATCGCCTTCCGGCTGGTCCAGGGCGCGGGAGCGGCGCTCATGGTGCCGCAGGTGCTCAGCCTCATCCAGCTCACCTTCGACGGACCCGCCCGCGCCCGCGCCTTCGGCGTCTACTCGGCGGTCCTGTCCGGCGCGGCCGTCGCCGGACAGGTCCTCGGCGGGGTCCTGACCAGCGCGGACATCGCGGGGACGGGCTGGCGGCCGATCTTCCTGGTCAACGTCCCGCTCGGCCTCGCGCTGCTGGCGGCCGCCGTACGGCTGCTGCCCGCCGACCGGCCGGCCCCGGGGCCCGGGCTCGACGTGCCGGGGCTGCTCACGCTCTCGCCCGCCGTCCTGCTCCTGGTGGTGCCGCTCGTCCTCGGGCACGAGCTGGGCTGGCCGGCCTGGGGCTGGGCCATGCTCGCGGGGAGCGCGGTCTGCTTCGCGGCCCTCCCGCTGGTCCAGCGGAGGTCCGCCGCGCCGCTGATGCCCCCGCGCGTGGTCCGCGCCCCCGGCCTGGCCCTGGCGGCGGGCGCGATCTTCCTGATGATGGCGGGGTACGCGGGCTTCCTCTTCACGATCGCGCTGTACCTCCAGTCCGGCCTGGGCCTGTCGCCGCTGGAGGCCGGCCTGGCGTTCGTCCTGCCCGCGCTGGCCTTCGGCGCCGCCAGCCTGAACTGGAAGCGGGTCCCCGCCCGCCTGCACCGCGCCATGATCCCGGCCGGCCTCGCGGTCTCCGCGGCCGGCTACGTCCTGACCGCCGTGATCGCCTCGGGCCTGGGCCCGGTGAGCGTCCGGTTCGAACTGGCCGCCGTCCTCAGCGGCGCCGGCATGGGCCTGGCGTTCGGCCCCACCCTCAACGCCGCCCTGGCTCACGTGCCCCCGGCCGACGCCGCCGACGCCAGCGGCCTGATGGCCACGGTCACCCAGCTCGGCCAGGTGGCCGGCATAGCCGCCCTCGGCACCCTCTACCTCTCCCTGGCCCCCACCCCCGGATCACCGGCCGCCGCCACCGCCGCCCTGGCCACCAACCTCGCGGTAGCCACCCTCATAGCCGCCTCAGCCCTCACCACCACCCTCCTCCCCCGCCCCCGCTGACCACACGCCCGGGCGGGGGGCTTCTGGGGGTGGGTATGGGGAACCGGCGCGGGAGGGGCACGCCTCCAGCGCCGGTTCCGGGGCCCGCCCGGGGACCTCGCTGCGGACTTCGGTTCCCCGGGCGGGGGTTCGGATCAGTCGGTGGCCGGCAGGGGGGTCGGGCGGCGGGCGCCGGTCAGGGCGGCCAGGACGCCTACCGCGGCGATGAGGGTGACGACGGTGAGGGCCGGGTGGAGTCCGGCGAGGAAGTCGCCGTCGGCGGAGATCACCGCGGTGACGACGGCGAGGATGATCGCGCCGCCGACCTGGAAGGACGTGTTGAGGAGACCGGAGGCCAGGCCCTGCTCGTCGTCGGGGACGCCGTCCGTCGCCTGGATGTTGAGGGACGGGAAGCTGAGCGCGAACCCGATGCCGAGGAAGATCATCGCCGGGAGGATGTCCCTGGCGTACACCGGAGAGGTGTCGATCGGGAGGAACCAGGCGTATCCGGCCAGGAGGGAGACGGCGCCGACGATGACCAGGCGGCCGGTGCCCACGCGGTCCACGAGCGGGCCGATGCGCGGGGAGGCGACGGCGACGATCGCACCTGCGGGCAGGAACGCCAGGGCGGTCTCCAGCGGCGACCAGTCGAGCAGCGTCTGCAGGTAGATCGTCACGACGAACTGGAAGGACACGTACGCGCCGAAGAGCAGCATGCCGCCGACGTTGGCGCGGGCCAGCGGGCGCGAGCGCAGGATGCCGAGGCGGATCAGCGGGTGCGGGCTGCGGCGCTCGATCACGATGAAGGCGGCGAGCAGCGCGACCGCGACGACCAGCGTGAGGACGGTGCGCGGGCTGGCCCAGCCGACCTCGGGGGCCTCGACGACGCCGAAGACCAGCAGGAGCATGCCGCCGACGCTGGTGACGGCGCCCGCCAGGTCGTAGCCGCCGGCGGGGCGCTCGGCGCGGTCGCGCGGGATCAGCCGGAAGGCGGCGACGAGCACGATGAGCGCGACCGGGGCGGGCATCAGCAGCGTGAGCCGCCAGCCGACCTCGGTGAGCAGGCCGCTGAGGACCAGGCCGAGGGAGAACCCGGTGGCGCCGGTGGCCGCGAAGATGCTCAGCGCGCGGTTGCGGGCGGGGCCCTCGGCGAACGACGTGGTGATGATCGACATCGCGGCCGGGGCGGTGAACGCGGCGCTCACGCCCTTGATGAAGCGGCTGGCGATGAGCAGCGCCCCGTTGTCCACGAGCGCGCCGAGCAGCGAGGCGACGGCGAACACGGCGAGCGCGACCAGGAAGACGCGGCGGCGTCCGAGCAGGTCGGCGGCCCGGCCCCCGAGAAGCAGCAGGCCGCCGTAGCCGAGCACGTAACCGCTCACGACCCACTGGAGGGCGGAGGTGGACAGGCCGAGGTCACCCTGGATGGAGGGGAGGGCGACTCCGACCATGGAGACATCCAGCGCGTCGAGGAACAACACGCCGCACAGCACCACAAGGGTTCCCCACACCCGGGCGGGCCAGCGCTCGGAGGTGACGGGGAAGAGGGCCGGGCGACCGGCCTTGGGGGACGAACCAGGTGAGTCAGGTGAATCAGACGTACGGGTGGTGGTGACGGGGGGAGATGCCATGCGGAAGACCATACATGCACACGCATCTAATGCAAAGTCATTTATTTCGCTTGCATAGGTGTGGTATGGTGCGGAGTGTGGAACTGGTCGATGAGTGGCGTGAACTGCTGAAACGTCACGCCGCGGTTTCCTGCGCCCTCGAACGCGCCCTCCAGGACGGACACGGCCTGGGGATGAGCGAGTTCGAGCTGCTCGACCGCATGGTGGAGCTGGACCGGCCGAAGTACCGCGTGCAGGAGCTCGCCGACGCCGTTCACCTGAGCCAGAGCGCGTCGTCGCGGCTGGTGGCGCGGCTGGAGCGCGCCGGGCTCGTGACCCGGCTGATGTGCGACCAGGACCGGCGGGGCATCTTCGTGGCCCTCACCGAGGAGGGGCGCAGGCGGCAGACCGAGGCGATGCCGACCCACCGGGCGGTGCTGGAGCAGACCTTGCGCGCCCCGCTGACCTCACGCTGCTCCGGGTGAGGGGACGCGCGTTCCGCTGACCTCCCGCTGCTCCGGGTGAGGGGACGCACGTTCCGCTGACCTCACGCTGTACGGGGTGAGGGGAGACGCGGAACGCGCCTCCCCCGATCCCGGCTAGAACCCTCCTTCGAGCGCCTTGAGGAGCTGCCGCTTGGGCCGTGCCCCGACCGTGCGGCGGATCTGCTCGCCGTCCTTGAACAGGATCAGCGTCGGCACGCTCAGCGCCCCGTACCGCATCGCGATCTCGGGGTGCTCGTCCACGTCGATCTTGGCGACGCGGAGCCGGTCGGCGTACTCCACCGACATCTCCTCAAGGACCGGCTCGATCATCCGGCAGGGTCCGCACCAGACGGCGCCGAACTCCACCAGCACCGGCAGGTCCCCGTTGATCAGCTCGTCGAACGTGTCGGTCGTCGCGATGGCCGTACTCATCGTCATCCCTCTCTGAAGTCCCGCAGGACGCATCCCGGGCAGGCGCGGGTGAGCTGGGCGGCCACCCGCTGCCGCCGCTGCCAGAGGAGGCGGATCTCGGCGTCGATCTCCGCGAGCTTGCGCCGGTAGACGGCCACCGAGTCGGGGCACGCGTCGCCCGTGTCGTTGCCCGCGCGCAGGCACTCGACGAACGGGCGGGCGTCCTCCAGGGTGAACCCCACCGTGAGCAGCGCGCGGATCTCCCGGACCAGCTCCAGGTCGGACTCGTCGTAGACCCGGTAACCGTTCGCGTCGCGCCGGGCCGTCAGCATGCCCTGCTTCTCGTAGTACCGCAGGGACCTCGTGCTCACCCCGGCACGCTCGGCCAGTTCACCGATCCGCATCCGACTTCCCCCTCCTCGCCCGGGAACCGTACGGCTTGACGCCAATGTCAATGTCAAGCCGGGTTTCGCGGGAGTTGTTCCTCGTGAAGGCGTACGGCGGGCCGCCGCGCCGCCAAGGGCGACGCGTGCCGGTGGGCCGGGCGTTCCGCCGTCCCCGGCCCCTCGCCTCGCCGTACGGCTCGCGCCGGGCGCCGCGTCCGCGCCCCGCGACGGGTGTCCCCGCCCGTCGTGCGGCTTACGCGGGACGGGGGCGTACGCCCTCGGGGGGCGTGCCGGGCTCCTCCTTTGCGGGGTGCGGGCGGGCGAAAGCTCATCCTTCCGTCTGACGAGGGGGCGGCCCGGGCGAACTTAGCCTGGTGACGTGCTCGAAAGACTGCGGGACTGGTCCCGGTGGCGCCTGGACGTGCTCGACGCGCTCTGGGTCCTGCCGATGATCGCGATCTCCGTGCCCCAGACGGGGCCGGGGACCGTAGGCGATCGTCCCGTGGCCCTGGTGCTCTTCTCGGTCGCGCTGATCGTGCCGCTGTTCTGGCGCCGGCGCGCCCCGCTCGTGGTGTTCACCGTGATCGCGCTGGTCGCGCTCGCCCAGTGGGCGGCCGACGTCGGTCCGATGCCGGCCGACCTGGCGGTGCTCCAGGCGATGTTCGTGGTCGCCAAACTTCGCTCCTTCCGGTGGGCCGTGGCGGCCGGGCTCGCGTGCGTGCTGGGCGTGTTCCTCGCCGTGCTCCGCTGGTGGACCTTCGAGACCCCCGACGGCCCGCTGACCGGGCCGTTCGTGGCGTTGTCCAGCATCGTCGCGGCCGCGTGGCTCGGCGGGGTCTACGTCAACATCCGCCGCCGCTACCTGGAGGGGCTTGAGGAGCGCGCGCGCCGGGCCGAGCTGGAGCGCGACCAGCACGCCCGCATCGCCATCGCGGCGGAGCGCGCCCGCATCGCGCGCGAGCTGCACGACGTGATCGCCCACAACCTGAGCGTGATGGTCGTGCAGGCCGACGGCGCGGGCTACGCGCTCGACCACGACAAGGAGCTGGCCCGCCAGGCCGTGCAGACGATCGCGGGCACGGGCCGCCAGGCGCTCGGCGAGATGCGCCGGCTGCTGGGCGTGCTCCGCGAGGGCGAGAGCGACGGCTTCGCCCCGCAGCCCGGGCTCGACCAGCTCGGCGACCTCGTGGCGCAGTGCCGCGCGGTGGGCCTGCCCGTCACCCTCGACGTGCGCGGGGAGCGCCGCGAGCTGCCGCAGGGCCTGGAGCTGACGATCTACCGCGTCGTCCAGGAGGGGCTGACCAACACCCTCAAGCACGGCGGCCCCGGGGCGACGGCGTCGGTCGAGCTGGCGTACGGCGACGCCGAGGTGAGCGTGTCCGTCAGCGACGACGGGCGCGGTGCCGCGGCGCGCCCGGACGAGCCCGGTCACGGTCTCACCGGCATGCGCGAACGCGTCACCATGTACGGCGGGGCCGTCTCGGCGCGGCCCCGTCCGGGAGGAGGATTCCAGGTGCAGGCGCGATTCCCGGTGCACGCCCGATGAGCCCCGTCCGCGTCCTGCTCGTGGACGACCAGATGCTCCTGCGCAGCGGCTACTCCATGGTCATCAACAGCCAGCCGGACATGGAGGTCGTCGCCGAGGCCGGCGACGGGCGGGCCGCGATCGAGACGCTGCGGCGGGTCCCGGCCGACGTCGTGCTGATGGACGTCCGCATGCCGGTGCTCGACGGGGTGGAGGCCACCCGCGTGATCTGCGCCGAGAGCGACGCCAAGGTGCTCATCCTGACCACCTTCGACCTGGACGAATACGCCTTCGCGGCGCTGCGCGCGGGCGCGTCCGGCTTCCTGCTCAAGGACGTCCCCCCGGCCGGGCTGCTGAAGGCGATCCGATCCGTGCACGAGGGCGACGCGGTGGTCGCGCCGACGACCACGCGGCGGCTGCTCGACCACTTCGCCGCCATGCTGCCCCCGCGCGGCTCGGGCCCGGCCGCCGTCGGGGAGATGACGCCCCGGGAGCGCGACGTCCTCATGCTGGTCGCCCGCGGGCTCAACAACGCCGAGATCGCCGAGCGCCTGTCCCTGTCCGAGGCGACCGTCAAGACCCACGTGGGCCGCCTGCTCGCCAAGCTGTCCCTCCGCGACCGCACCCAGATCGTCGTCTTCGCCTACGAGTCCGGGCTCATCCGCCCCCCGCGCTGACCCGCGCCCCCGCGCCCGCGCTCACGCCGCTTCCCACGCCCGTTTCCCCGCCGCGACCGGCAGAGGGAGCGGGCGTTCTCGCCGTACGGCAGGCGCCCGCGCGGCCCGCGCCACCGGCCGTGCGGAGGGCGGCGCGGCGCCGTACGGCGGGGCCGGGAGCGGGGCGGCACGGGGCCGGAAGCGAGGCTGAAAGCGGGGCGGCGGCCGGGCCGGGAGCGGGGCGGCGGGAGGGGCCGATGGCCGAAAGGTTGATGCGGGGGTCATCCCGAAGTCGCAGTTCAGGGTGCCGGGTCAGCGTGAAGGACTGGGGAAAGACGCGACCAGCAGCCGATGAAGTGGGGCGGGTGGGATTCCTAGCCTGAGTGGGACAGAAACGAAGACAAGGAGTCCCAGTGACCACCACTGCCGCCCCCGGGGCGCACACCATGGCGCCGCCGGCAGTCATCGCCACCGATCTCGTCAAGGTGTACGGCGCGGGCGACGCCGCCGTGACGGCCCTCCACGGAGTGAGCGTGTCCTTCGAGACGGGCGCGTTCACCGCGATCATGGGGCCGTCCGGCTCCGGCAAGTCCACGCTGATGCACTGCATGGCGGGGCTGGACACGGTGACGCGGGGATCGGTGCGCATCGGCGACACGGAGATCACCGGGCTCAGCGACAAGCAGCTCACCATGCTCAGGCGCGACCGCATCGGGTTCATCTTCCAGGCGTTCAACCTGCTGCCCACCCTCACCGCCGAGGAGAACATCCGGCTCCCGCTGGAGATCGCCGGGCGGCTGGTGGACGAGGCGCTGTTCCAGCGGGTCGTGGAGACCGTGGGACTGCGCGACCGGCTGTCCCACAAGCCCACCGAGCTGTCCGGCGGCCAGCAGCAGCGCGTCGCCGTGGCCCGGGCGCTGGTCTCCCGGCCGCAGGTGATCTTCGCGGACGAGCCCACCGGCAACCTCGACTCGCGCTCCGGCGCCGAGGTGCTGGCGTTCCTGCGCACGTCCGTGCGTGAGCTGGAGCAGACCATCGTCATGGTCACCCACGACCCCGTGGCTGCGAGCTACGCCGACCGCGTGGTGTTCCTGCGCGACGGCCGGCTGGTGTTCGAGATGCGCCAGCCCACGCCCGACTCGGTGCTCGACGCGCTGAAGCGGCTGGAGGCCTGAGGTGCTGAAGACCACCCTGGCCGGCCTGCGCGCGCACAAGCTGCGGCTCGTGCTGACCGCGCTGGCCATCACCCTGGGCGTCGGCTTCGTGTCCGGCACGTTCATCCTCACCGACGCCATGCGGAACGGCTTCACCCAGTCGTTCGCCGCCGACGCCGACAAGCTCGACGTCGCGGTCACCCCCGGCAGCCATGACCCGGAGGCCCCGAAGCTGGACGATTCCGTCCTGAAGAAGGTGCGCGCCGTTCCCGGCGTGGCCGAGGCCCAGGGCCTCATCCAGGGCGAGGCGCCGCTCATCGGCAAGGACGGCAAGGCCTACGGCGACTTCCCCACCTACGGCGTCTCCATCGTCGAGGGCAGGCTCGCCCGCACCCCCATCGAGCAGGGACGCGCGCCCAAGACGCCCGGCGAGGTCGTGCTGGAGTCCACGCTCGCCCGCAACACCGGCTTCAAGGTCGGCGACACCGTCAAGGTGCTCGACCGCAAGCAGCAGCCGCGCGCCTTCACGGTGGTCGGCGTGTTCGACGCCGGAGTGCGCCAGGACCTGCTGGTCGGCGGCGCGGTGGGCTTCACCCACGGCCAGGCGCGGACGATGACCGGGGCCAAGACGTTCGAGGAGATCGACGTCGCCGCGTCCGGGGTCGCGCCCGAGGAACTGCGCAAGCGCGTGGCCGGCGCGATCGGCCCCGGCCACACCGTCGAGACCGGCACGCAGTACGCCGAGCGGCTGGCCAAGAGCAACGGCGCCGACATGGAGATGATCACCTTCGCGCTGCTGCTGTTCGGGCTGGTGGCGCTGCTGGTGGCCGCGCTCGTCATCTACAACACGTTCAACATCCTGATCGCGCAGCGGATGCGCGAGCTGGCGCTGCTCAGATGCATCGGCGCGGGCCGGAGCCAGATCTTCGGCAGCGTCCTGCTGGAGTCCGTGGTCGTCGGCGTGATCGCGTCGGTCACCGGGCTCGCCGTCGGGATCGGCATGGCCGCGGGTGCGATGGCGATCCTGAAGCAGGTCGGTGAGGACATGCCGATCTCCGGCCTGCCGATCAGCCCGCGCACGATCATCGTGGCGCTGGCCGTCGGCGTGATCGTGACGGTGGTGTCGGCGCTGCTGCCCGCCCGCGGCGCCACCCGGGTCGCGCCCATCGCGGCCCTGCGCACCCAGGTCGAGGAGCCCGGCTTCCGCGCCGGGGTCGTGCGGATCGTGTTCGCCACGCTGTTCCTCCTCGCGGGCCTCGCCGCCACCGCGCTCGGAGTGACCATGGAGCCCGGCGCCGCCGCGCTCATGGCTGTCGCGGGGGGCGGCGTGCTCGTCTTCGCGGCCGTGCTCATCGCCGGGCCGATCATCGTACGGCCGCTGGGCGCCGCGGTCGGCTGGCTGCCGCGCAAGCTGTTCGGGGTGCCCGGCCGCCTGGCCGTGGGCAACGCGCACCGCAACCCCAAGCGGGCCGCCACCACGACGATCGCGCTCACCGTCGGCGTCACGCTGATGACGCTGATCTCGGTCGTCGGCTCGTCCACCAAGGCGACGGTGACCCAGCAGCTCGCCGAGCAGTTCCCCATGGACTTCGTGGTGCAGGGGCAGTTCGGCACCGAGGCGGGCATCCCCCGGGCGTTCGCCGAGTCGCTGAAGGACAAGCCCGAGCTGGGCGCGGTCGTGGCGCAGCGCCGCGCCGAGGTCGACCTCGGCGGCTCGCAGGGCACGGTCGGGGTGGGCTCGGTGAGCTCCGACGCCCTGGGCACCCATGTCAAGCCGCAGTTCACGCAGGGCACCCTGGCCGACTTCAAGCCGGGCACCGTCGCGGTGTCCACCGACGTCGCCAAGTCGCTGGGTCGGCTGGGGGACACCTTCTCCCTGCCGACGCCGACGGGCAAGGCGCGGTTCCGGATCTCGGCGACGTTCGACGCCGAGAAGACCGAGCTGCCCGCGATCACGCTGGTCGATACGGACTTCGCCCGCCTTTTCCCCAAGGTCGACGACGCCCTGGTGATGATCAAGGTGAAGGACGGCGTCCCCACGGCGAAGGCGCGGGCCGTCGTCGAGGCCGCGGCGCAGCCCTACCCCACGGCGAAGCTGGCCTCCATGGCCGACGTGCGCAGCCAGTTCAACGAGATCTTCGACACCATGCTGCTGATCGTCGCCGGGCTGCTCGGCCTCGCGATCGTCATCTCGCTGCTCGGCATCGCCAACACGCTGACGCTGTCGGTCGTCGAGCGCACACGGGAGTCGGCGCTGCTCCGGGCGCTCGGCCTCACGGCCCGGCAACTACGCCGGATGCTGTCGATCGAGGCGCTGATCCTCGGCGTGATCGGAGCCCTCGTGGGTGTCGCGCTCGGCTCGTCGTTCGGCTGGGCCGCCACGCAGACCCTCGACAGCGACGCGGTGTTCGACATGCCCGTCGGGCAGGTGCTGCTGTTCATCGTGGTCGCCGCGGCGGCCGGGGTGCTGGCCGGCGTCCTCCCGGCTCGCCGGGCGGCCAAGGCCTCCATCGTGGAGTCCCTGGCCAGCGAATGATCGGACTCCGGCGGGCGGGCGCACGGCCCGTCCGCCGGACACAGACGCCGCGTCTTTCTCGCGTTGGACGCGGCCGGGGACTCTTCCGGGCGAAGCCACTCGCATCCGCTCCCCCGGAAGGGTCCCCTTCTCGTTCCTCGCTCCTCTCCCGGCGCATGAGAGAACCCCGCCTCTCGGGGGGAGAGGCGGGGTTCTCGTGGCTCTACCGGCCGGGCT
>NZ_QZEY01000039.1 GCF_003594875.1 Bailinhaonella thermotolerans | reverse complement strand
CCCCCCCATACGCCAGCATCGCCAGATTCACCGAGATCGGGACTCCCTCGTCCCACACCAGCTCGACCGCGCCTGCCGCGGTCACGCGCACATGCGCCCACGACGAGCCCGGCTCGAGCACCACGACCAGGGCGTAGGCGCGGTCCGGCATCGCCCCCGCCGGCACCTGCAGGATCGCCGCGCCGTTGGTCGGCGCCCCGGGCGCCGCCAAGATCCCCTGCCATTGGATGTAGCCGTCGACGCGGCGCCGCCACCGTGGCGCGGTCGCCCCGAGCGTCCACCCGCCCCGCAGGTCCCCCGCCGTGAGCGTCTGCCACGGCCCGGCGCCGCCCCCGGCCGACGCCGGCCGGTACAGGCCCCCGTCCGTCCCGATCGACAAGGTGTTGCCCGCGGCCGCCGAGACCCGCGGGCCGAGCTTGCGGGTGACCGGGTCGTAGGTGAGGCTCGGCCCGGCCGTCGCCCCCACGCAATCGGCCACCTCGGGGCACGTGATCGGCTCCGGCTCGGGATAGTCGTAGGCCAGTCCCGCCGGCCCCAGCGTGAGGCCCTGCCCGGCCTGCGCCGACAGCCGCACCTCCGCACGGCTCTGCACGTAGGCCAGGCCGCGCCGGACCGTCGCCCCGACGCAGTCGGCCACCTGCCCGCACGGCACGATCTCGGGCTGCGGCGCGATCACGTAGGTGTCGCCGGCGCGGTCGACGCGCATCCCGGGCCCGGCCACGAGCTCGCACCCGCACCCGCTACAGCGCCCCATCGGCGGGCACCCCCTCACGCTCGCGGCCGCCGCCCGGGCCCGCCTCGAGCAGCCGCGCCGCGCGCCGCGCCGGCCGCGCCGCCCGGTCCAGCGGCCCGGCCGGCCCGGCGGGCGTCCCCTTGCTCGCGCTGCCGGCGGGCGCGTCCGCGAGGACCACGGGCGCGGCCGCGTCCTCATGGGCGGCGAGCAGCGCCCCGGTCCCGGGGTCGACGACCAGATGCCATGGCCCGATCCGGGCGGGCCCTCCGTGTACGGCGGCGCCGCGCGCCCGCGCCCGGGCCGCCCTGGCGATCGCGGCCCCTAGCGATGTCACCACACCATCCCCCTCTCATCTGGGCTGTTCTCATCTGGGCTGTACGAGGGGCGCGAACGTCACGCCCACCTGTTCGCCGGCTTGGCTCCACTTCACGGCGACCTGCGAGAGGCGGTAGCCCGCGGACGCCGGCCAGCACCGGGAGTCGACCGACACATTGATCCGGCGGCCGCACACCAGGCCCGCCATGGGGATCGGCGCGGCAGGGGTCAGGGGCGCCCCATCCGGCACGCGCACCACCCGGGCCGGCGGGAAGTTCCGCAGGACGACGCTCTTGCCGATCTCGGTCTTGTCGGCGTCCGACATGGTCGTGGAGTTGACCCGCAGCGGCTCGAGGAAGACCGGCGGCCGGTCGAGGCCGCGCCAGTAGAGCGCCGGCACGTCACCGGAGGCGCCGCCGTAGACCAGGATCGCGGTCCCGGCCGTGCTGCCCTGCATCGCCACCTGCAGCGGCACGGCGAAGTCGTCGGCCGACAGCCACGCCGCCGCCGGCGTCGAGGTCGACGCTTCCCCGCTGATCAGGATCTTGTCGACATGGGTGGTCCAGTCGAGCCCGAATTTCGCGGTCTCGTCGAGGTCTTCGCGGGCGTTGGAGTCCTCCGACAGGCGCAGATCCGTGTCAGCCAGTTTGATACCTGAGGGCGTGTAGGAGGTGATCGCCGGGATGTTCGGCCTGGTCCAGATGGCCGTCTGCGTCGGCAGCTCCGGGTCTGCCACGAAGGCGCCGATGAGGTTGTAGTGCGCGACCGCGGCGAGGTCAGGGTTGGACGGGAGCGCCGCGCCGTACGGCGCGACCCACGATCGCCGCTCGAGCCATGCCGACAGGTCCCGGGCGTGGATGACGATGCTCTGCCCGGTCTCTTCCAGGTCCAGGATCGGCCCCCGCCACACGAGCTCGGAATCGCGGAAGATCAGCAGATCCCAGAACCAGTTCTCAAACCGGGACAGGGCGCGGCAGCACGCGGCCGACACCCGGCTCTGCGCGAGGGTCACTGTCGCCTCCGAGGTGTCCTCGAGGCGGCGCCCCCACTCCACGGACACAAGGCCCGTCAGAGTCGTCACCGTCTTCGACGAGACCGCGCTGTTCTTGCCCGTGCTGCCGGCGCCGAGGTACTCCACGACCCGCACGTGGTACTCATCCGGGCAGCCGAGCCGCCGTACCGCGCCCACTACACCGCGTCCTCTCGCGACGCGAGCCACACCGTGACCGACGCGTCCGCGGCGACCGCGGCCGCGTCGGCGGCGACCTCGATGCACGCCCCCGTGTCACACGACCAGCTCGGCCACTGCATCGGCCCGCCCCCCGCCCCGTAGAGGTTGACGTCGGCGATCGCGGTGATGTCGCCCCCGCACATCGCGTCCGCGGTCCGCGTGCGCCCGTCGACGTCCAGGACCGTCCCGGCCCCGAGGTACATCACGCTCAGCTCCCCGCACCACGCGCACATGTCCACCGGGTCGGCGCACCCGCCGAGCTTCGGCTGAAAGAGCCGGACCCACAGCTTGCGCATCGCCGCGGCCCCGGTCGTCACGCGGATGATCGGCACCGTCTCGAGCCAGGACGGCATGCCCTCGGGCGTCACCGACAGCACCCCCCGCCGCGCGTTGAACGCGGTCCCCGTCCAGCACGGGTCGGACAACGTGGCCGGCCCCGGCGCGGGTAGCGGCGGCGTGCACACCGGGTCGTCGACACACGTCGCCGCCCCCGCGCACGTCGCCGTCGCCGAGGGGTTGAACGTCGCGGTCGGCGCGGTGCCGAGCTGCACCGTCCCGACCAGCCGCGGCGCCCGGTACAGCCACGGGCGCCCGGCGACAAGCGACACCTCGACTTTCGCGGCGACCGCGCCGCGCAGCGTGATCTCTGAGACGACCGTCGGCCCGTCGATCACGCCCACGTCGTACAGCGTCCGCACGGGCCCGTCATCGCCGGGCCTGGGCAGCGCCGCGCCCGGGCAGTACGCCGCCACTCGCATGGACGCGCCGGCGCACCCGCCCGGCGCGCACACCGGATCGGCCAGCGCCCGCGACAGCCACGCCACCCCGTACGACAGCGCCGCATGGTCCGCGGCCAGCACGAGCACCGTCGCGAGCATCTGCCGCTGCGTCATCGCCAGCGTGCCGAGCCGTCCCCCGCCCGCGGCGAGCGCCGACACCTCCCGCGCCCGCGGCGCCTTGGACAGCCCGGACAGGTCGAGCCCGACCACCCCGAGCACCCGCGCGGACTCCGGGATGGCCGGGTCGTACCACGGCGCGGCGTCGAGCTGGGGCGTCGTGTACGCCTGCGGCCCGGTGACCGCGTCGAGATCCGGGCAGCCGCCGGCCCCGATCCGCAGGGACGCGCACGCGGCCCCGGCGTAGGCATGCGCCCGGGCCGTGTTGCAGATCTCCACGCCGGCGTACTCCCACCATCCCGCATACACCATCAGACCACCGCCTCGACGAGTTGGGCACGCAGCCGCCGCATGACGATTTCGGCGACGAGCTCGGGATCGCTGACCGGGGTGTGCACGTGCAACTCGGCCGGGACCGCGCGGCCGCCGCCGCTGTCGGGCGCCGGGCCGCGGCCGAACGCGCCCCGGGCGGCGAGCAGGTCGACCAGGCCGGACCGCTGCGCGAGCTCGACCGCGCGGCGTGGCCGGGTCAGCGGCACGATCACCTCGCGGCCGGCCTCGCCCACCAGGCCCACCGTGGGCCGGTCGATGATCCCGCCGTCCGCGAACCGCGGCAGCCGGATGTCGGGCAATCCGGGGATGGAATTGATAGCCCGCTCAATCGCGGAAATCGCCGAGTTGAAAAACGAGCGGATGGCTTGCACGATATGCGAGGCCAGATCCAGCGCCACCCCGCCCGCGCCCTTAAGACCGTCCACGAGCTTGCCGAGCAGCTTCTTGCCCGCTTCAAGCATCTTCCCGCCGAGCGACGCAATCCTGCCGGGCAGCTCGGAAATTGTCGTCAGGATTCCGGACATGGCGTTGCGCGCCACTTCCTTGGCGCTGTTCAGGGCGCCGATGAGCTTATCCTTGACCGTGATCGCCATGGACGTAAGCCCCATCACGATCTTGCCCGGGAGATCCTTGAGACTGAAGAAAGCGCTGGTCAACTGCACTGCTGTCTGGGCCAGCCAGATCAGGGCGGGCACGAGCTTCGTGGTCTCGGTCGCCAATTTGAAAAACGTCGGAATAAACGGCGTGATCTCCCGCAGAAACTCAATGAACGCGGGCACCAGCTCGTCAATGATCACCGGAACGAGTTTCAGGAATTCGGGAATGATCTGCGCGAGCGCCTTACCCATCTCCTCGCCTAGCGCGCGATATACCGGCTCCTGCGCGGCGAAGAGGTCACGCATTGCGCTCGTCAATTGCGGCAGCACCGGGAGTAGCGCATCAGAAAAAGCCTGAACCAACGGCATGAGCAATGACGCCAAATTCTTGGCGGCGCCGGCGAGGATCACGCCGAGCAGCCCGGCGAGCTCGCCGACCACGGGCAGCAGCGGCGCGACCGCCTCAAGAATCGAGCCGATCGCGTCGCCGATCGCCTCGAGCGCCCCCGACTGCGCCAGCGCGGTAATGCCCTTGGCCAGGGCGACCGCGAACGCCTTGATCCCCGGCGCGGCCGCGACGACCGCGCCGGCCAGAGCCTTGAGCACCTCGACCACGGCGGGCCCGGCGGCCTGGGCGATGTCCACCAGATGCGGCGTGAGCTGCGTAATCGCCACCGCGAGCTGCTTACCGAGACTGGCCGCGAGCGCGCCCACCATCGGAAGCACCGGCGCCAGCGCCCGCAGCAGCGCGCCGATCGCCTCGCCGATCGCCTCGAGCGCCCCCGACTGCGCCAGCGTGGTAATCCCCTCGGCCAGCGCCCGCGCGAACGTCTCGAGCCCTGGGGCGGCGGCGACGAGCGCCCCGGCGATAGCGTCGATCGCCGCGACGGCGGCCGGCCCGACCGCGGTCGCGATGGCCGCGATGTGCGGCGCGAGCTCCCCCGCCGCCTTGGCCACCGACACGATCACGGGCGCCACCGCCGCGCCGATGTCGCGCAGCGCGGCGAAGATGTCGACGAGCACCCGCTGACCCTCGGCAGATTTCAAGAACGCCTCGAGGGCGCCTGTGACCTGGCCGAAGATGACGAGAGGCTCGGTGCCGGCGGCCTTGGCCGCCGTCCCGACGGCCTTGAAGATCCCGATGAGGTTCCCGGCGATCTGGCCTATCTGCTTGAGCGTCTCGAGGCCCGACTGCATCGCGTCCCACGCCTTGCCGCTCTCGGCCATATGCGTAAGCCACTTGCCGAACTCCGTGGCCGCGCTCGCGATGCCCGGGGTGAGCGACGCCCCGAACCGCGCGCCGACCTCGGACACGTCGAGCAGACCCGTCAGTACCGGCTTGATCGCGGTCGACAGGTTGTCGATCCCGTTCGTGATCGAACTGAAGATCGACGCGAAATTGCCGACCGCCTTGCCGCTCGCGGCGAACCGCGCCACCTCGCGGCCCGCGCCGCCGAGCGCGCCGGCGACCGAGTCGAGGCCCGCCTTGAGCACCCCCCGCAGCGTCCCCGCAACCCGCTTCAGCTCGCCGTCGAGCTGCCTGAAAAACGCGTCTTGCGCGGCCCGCTGCAACTGCTGCAGGCTCGGCACGAGGGCCTTGAACTCCCGGGCGACCCGCTGCGCCGCAGGTGAGAGCTTTTCTAACGCTTCGGCGAACTTTTTGGGATCTTGCTCCCACGCGGCCTGAGCTGCGTCTTTGAACCCGATCAGTGCCAGGCGCGCGACCCCGACGGCGGTCTTGATCGCCAGGATGACGCCGGGGTACGCGGCCAGCACACCATAGGCCGGCGCGAGCGCAGCGCCGAGCTGCACGATCGCTCCCGCCGCCGCGGCCGCCTGCCCCGCCAGGGTCGCGAACGCGACGGCCTTGACCGCCACGCTCAACGGCCCGAGCGCGGACGTCAGACCCGTGACCGCCGTGCGCAGGGTCCCGCCCAGCATCCCCCGCGCCGCCTCGGCATCGAACCCCTCCGCGAAAACACGACCCGAGTCCTTGCCCGCATCCGCGAACCGGCCCCGCTCGCCCCGCAGCTTCTTCGCAGCCTGTCGCGCTGCACGGCTCGCCCCCGCTCCTGCGGCCTCGCCCTCGAGCCCCTCCCCGAACGCGCGACCCGAGTCCTTGCCAGCGGCCACGAAACGGCCGCGCTCATCCCTGAGCCGCTTACCGACCTGCCGCGCGGTATTGCTCGCGGTAACACGGGCATGCTGCCGCATGCCCGCGTCGAAGGCAGCGCCCGCGGTCGCGGCCGAGCGCCGTAGCTCGGCCGTCAACTCGGCCGTGAACTTATCCGTATCCGCGGCAACCTCAACGGTCGCGTCTGCCATCGCGCCCACAAGCGCGCCCCCCCGCTGTCCCCCGACAACACGACCGCACGCATAACCCCCGCCAGCCCGCGATCACGGCAAATCGTACGTACGCGAGAGCTCCCGCCAGCGACGGCGCGCCCAACACCACCCGTTTGACAAACAGACCGTACAGCTGTACTCGCGCGCGGACGCGCGTCCGGACGCGCGTCCGCGCGCCCGACCGCACCATGCGAGGCTCCCCACCGCCGGACCGCCGTCGCGGGGGAGAGGCCCGAACGGGATAGCCCCTAGACGGGCCTGTACGGCACCTCTCGCGCCCCAACAGCCCCGCACGCGACCCAGGGGCCCACCCGCCCCGCGCCGACGTCTCTCACGCGGCGTCGCCCGGGCGGGGGAGCGGACGCGACAACGCCGCGGACGCGGCCGCGAACGACGCCGCCTCACCCTCCGCCCACGCCGCCTCATCCTCCGGCGAGTCGTACGGCGGCGGCGCCCACAGCTCAGCCTCGAGCCGGCGCAACGCCCGCTCATCCGCGCACCCGTCCACCGCGTACGCCAGCGCCGCCCCCACGATCCGCGGCAACGACGCCGACTCACAGTCGAATGCGTGCTTGGCCGCCCACGCCGCGAACCCGAGACCGGAGGCGCGCGACAGCAGCCGCACACCCACATGCCACTCCACGCCGAGCATCTCGGCCACCGCGCCCCGCGCGATCCGCCACAGGTCCGGCAGATCCAGCGCATCCCACGGATCACCGAGCCGGCCGAACAGCCGCGCCGTGTCGTCCTCGTCCAGATACGCGGCCAGCGCCGACACCCAATCCTCGGCCGCGACCGCATCGGCCACCCGCGCCGGCCCGGGCGGCGCCGGGGCCCGCAGCGTGTACGGCTCCCCGTCCACCGTGATCACCACCGTGGACGGCGCGGCAAAGGCCACTACTCAGCCGGCGCGGGACGCGACTTCGCGCCCTTCACCTTGGCGGGCGTCTTGCCCTTGGGCGCGCCCGTCTTGGCCGGCCTCTCGACCTGCGCCGGGACCACGACGCCGATGCCCTTCAGGCGCGCCTCGTAGATCGGCCGGAAGTGCTCCGTGACCTGCGGCATGATCTCGAGCAAGTGATGGAAGTCGAGCGGGTCGCCGAGGGTGTCACGCAGACGCTCGGCTATGGCCGCGCGATCCGCAGGCGTGAAGCACGCCTCCAAGAACGAGATCGCTATCTGCGTCTGCTCCAGGGGGGACGCCGTCAAGATCCGGTCGGATGAGCGCGCGAGCTCGAGCCAGACGGCGGACTTGGGCAGGTACAGCGTGTACGTCTTATCGACGATCTCGACCTCGACCGACGGCGTCGACTTGAGCCTGTCGACCTCGTCCTGCGTCGCGGTGACCTTGAACGTGACTGCCACGAATCCCCCCAAATCAGCCCCGGTGATCAGTCAGGAGGGTAACGCGGCCCGCCTACGATCCGCCCCCGCCACGACGGAAGTTCCACCCGCGTCTCTGCGCCACGTCCTGTAGCGCGTCCACGAGGAACGGGCGCGGCTCCATGCCCGCCACCGAGGGGGCGAACACCATCGTGCCGCGATTCTTCGGGGTCGTCTTGGGGTCGCGTGACTCCCACGCGAGCACCTTCGAGCTGATCGGCACGATGCGCCGCTTGCGCGGGCCGTAGATGCCGGTCCCGTTGTGCACATAGATCGCGTAGTGCAGGCTCGACCCGATCACCGCCCACACACGGCCCGGGCTGGTGTGCATCGCCACCTGCAGACTCGCCCGGAGCGTCCCGTGATCGACCGGCACACGCCGCTTCGCCTCATTTAGCACCGTGTTGGCCATGCGCCGCACCATCCGGTACACCGGCCCCTCCGGCGACGACAGCACGCGCTCGACCTGCGCCCGATGTACCTCGATCGTGACTGGCATACCCGCACAACGCCGGCGGCGCCGGGAGATCATCCCCCCAGCGCCGTCCCGGGGGGATCAATAGTGGTCGCCCTCACGCGCGACGTGGATCAGCCACGTGACCAGCCAGCCGATGAGCCACACTCCGCACGTGAGGACGGACGCGACCGCGTGGAGCTCATGACGGAACCTGCGCCGGCGCCTGTAGTGGTGATGGTGGTGTGACTGGACGACCACGGGCGGCAGCGCGTGGTGATGGTGATGGTGGTACGGCGCCGGAGGCGGGGCCGGTACCGGGGCCAGCGGCGGCCGCTGCGCCCGGCGGTAGGCGGTCGGGTGCGGCGGCGGCGTCCCGTAGTGATCCTGCGGATAGTCCTGCGGCGGGGGAGCAGACATGGGGGTGAGCGTAGATCGGCACCCCGCGGCATGCCGGGCAATCCCGGCAACTCACCCCCGGGCCCCGGGGCTATAGGGCCATGCGGGCGACCGCGACGACCCCGATCACGACGAGCGCGACGAGCGCCAGGGCGACGGCGACGACGACCAGGACCGCCGCGCCCTGCGCCAGCCAGAGCACGGGCGACGGCAATCGCCGCGTCGGCGCGGGCTGGGGGCGGCTGTGGGGGGAGGGGCGGCGCGCGTCTACAGAGTGGGTCATGCCGGGACGATACGACCGCAGGTGAGAGAGATCCGGGAGGCGCGGCGCGTGTCGCGCGGGATGTCACCGGACCCCCTTGCACGCCTATGAGTGTACCCCTATAGTCGTGGTGTCAGCGGAACCGATCCCCTCCCACTGGAGCCGATCATGAACCTGAACATCACTCCCGACCTGATCCGGGACCTGGCCGACCACCACCGAGCGGACGACACCACCGGGATCATCCTCACCGCCGACGGCTGGGAGATCGACACGTGGGTGGAACCCCACCCCCCGGGCCCGCTCGCCCTCACCGCCGCCGACGTCCACACCTACACCGACGGCGGCGACCTCGACGACGACTGCGCCCGCGCCCTGGCCGTGCCCGCCGGCGACCCGCACGGTTACACCTCATACGAGATCACGCACGAAGACGGCACCACCCGCACCCCCCGCGACGACGAACAGGCGCAGGTCGTCACCGGCCGCCTCATGGACGGAGGCGTACTCCCCGACGAGCACGGCCACGCCGGCGAGATCGCCGACGACTGGCGCGGCGCCTACTGGTTCGACCACACCCGCGCCCGCCGCCTGCTCACCCGCGAACGCCGCGACCACCCCCGCTCGCACAGCCTGTACCTGACCGAGGGCGGCCGATACGTCATGCTCATCCGCTCGAGATGGGCGGGGGAGGCCCCCGAGTCCTGGACGGAGATCACCCCCCAGGCCGCCGCCGAGTGGGCCTACGGCGCGGACGAGGACGACATGTGCGACCCGGACCAGTGGCCCATGCTGCTCACGGCCGCCCGCCGGGCCCGCGACGTCCTCGAGGCGATCACCATCCCGCAGATCCGCACCAGCGACCCGGCCCGCCGCGAGGCGGCCGTGTGGCAGGCTCAGAGCCACGCCATAGAGGCATCCCACGCTGGCGGCATCATTGCCAGTCTCGTGCGCGAGCAGCTCGCCGCCGACCTGCGCCGGGCCCGAGGCGAGGCGACCCGCCTCGTAGTCGAGGCGTGCGACGGCAACCAGTCCGAGGCCGCGCGGCGGCTCGACATCTCCCAATCGATTGTCAATCGCCTGATCGCCCAGTAGCCGACCCCCAGCCCCCGGGCCGGGAGTGCCCGGGGACCTCTAAGGAGCATGCGATGACCCCCGACACCATCGCGCTAGAGGAGTACTACGACCAGTACTCCGACCCCGGACCGGTGCGGGCGCACCTGGCCAAGATCGACGCCCCCGACTGGGTCATCCCCTACCAGCTCACCCACACCTACGAGCACGGTCTCTCGATCCTCGCCGAGGCCGGCCGCCACACCCCGCGCCGCCTCTACCTCGACGAGACGTGGCACGACGCCCTGCTGCTGGCGCGGCGCGTCGGCCGCGCGGTCCTGCTCGGCCGCACCTACGCCGCCGGGTACGTGGGCGTGCCGCTGCTGGCCGCCCACACCGCCGCCCGCGCGATGCTGCGGACCCTGACCGAGGATCTCGAGTGTGCCGGTATGCCGGTCGCGCTCGCGCTCGAGAAGTACGTGATGTCCCTGTGGCCCACCCCCGCGGCGGCGTTCCCGCCCCGCGACATCACGCTTGCGCTCACCGTCGACCGCGAGGCCCAGCAACTCGGCCTGTACGACAACATCCCGGGCCTGCGCGAGCTCGTGCGCGCCGGCATCAACACCGACAGGCGCCGATACGCGGCCGCGACCGGGCACCTGCTGCAGTACCTCGTGCGCCACTACACCGGGGTCGCAGGCCGACCTCAGGCCGAGTCCCTCGCGCCCGCCCTGGCCGCGCTCATCGCCGAGGCCACACCCGAACCCGAGGAAGACTCGAAGGGATGACCCCGATCATGCCTCCTGTCTGCCCCGACCGAGGAGGACCGTGCCGGCCTGGCCCGCATCACCGAGGAGATCGCCGCCCGCCGCACGGCGACTTGAGGCAGAATGAGCCGAGTACCCCCCGGCTCGCCCGGGGGTGAATCGTTGGCCGGTGCGATGAACCACCCCGGCAAGCGCTGATCCCCGCACCTGCGGGGATGGACCGTCGCGGGCGGATAGACGCGACCCCTCCCCGCACACGCGGGGATGATGGAGACACGCGCAGGAGGGGGAGCCCCACACCCGGGGCTCCCCCTCCTGCGTCTGGCTACAGGTCCGCGCTGATGCGGATGCTCCCCCCGGCGCATCCGCCGGCGGGACCGGCCGGGGTCCACTCCGACACCTGCACGTCGCGCCCCTCGAGGGCCTCGCAGCAGACCAGGCGCGCCAGCGCGGCAGCGTCGAGCAGGAGCGCGGTCGCGTCGGCGTTCGCGGCCGCCGGGTCGATGGGGCCGCCGTCGGGGGTGGTGGTGATGCACCGGTACACGCCGGCCTCCCACGTCGCCCGCCACAGGGTGACCTCGGCCGCGCGTGACTCCGGCGTGGGCGGGAGCGCTGACATGCTCGCGAGCCGTACCCACGCCTGTCCCTGCCCGGCCGCGCCGGAGGGCGGGACGGGCGGGCACTCGCAGTCGCAGGCGTCCATCGGCGGCGCGGTAGTGCCGTGGTGGAGCACGCACCGGCACACCGGGCGCCCGATGCGCAAGAGGTCGGCGCACAGGCAGGCGAGCAGCGCGGCGGCGATCACGTCGGGGCGCACGGCGTCATACTCCCTGGTCGCGGCGGTAGCTGGGCGCGTCGGGTGTCCACACGCGGGAGGGGGACCGCTGCCCGCCGGGGTTGACAGCGGTCAGCCACGTGT
>NZ_QZEY01000038.1 GCF_003594875.1 Bailinhaonella thermotolerans | reverse complement strand
TGGCGCCGGCGCGGTCGATGGCGCGGCATCCGCTGTTCCAGGTCATGCTCGCCTTCCAGAACAACCCCCCGGCCGAGCTGGAGATGGACGGGTTCGGCGTCGCCGTCGAACCCCTCACCGCCGGGACCGCCAAGTTCGACCTCCAGTTCACCCTCCAGGACGCCCCGGACGGCGGGCTGGCCGGAACCGTCGAGTACGCCGCCGACCTGTTCGACGCCGCGACCGCCCGCGCGATCGGCGAGCGCTTCGAGCGGCTGCTGCGCGCGGTCGCCGCCGACCCCTCCGTACGGCTGTCGCGCATCCCCGTCCTGGACCCCGCCGAACGCGACCTCGTCCTCACCCGCTGGGCCGGGGAGGGCGCGGAGCCGCCGCCCGCGACGATCGTCGCGCTGTTCGAGGAGCGGGCCGCCCGCACCCCGGACGCCGTGGCCGTGGTGGACGACGGCGCGGAGATGACGTACGCCCAGCTCAACGTGGAGGCCAACCGCCTGGCCCGGCACCTGCTGGCCTGCGGCGCGGGCCCGGAGCGGTTCGTCGCCCTGGCGCTGCCGCGCTCGGCGGATCTGGTGGTGGCGGTGCTGGCGGTGCTGAAGGCGGGGGCGGCGTACCTGCCGATCGACCCGGACTACCCGGCCGACCGCGTCGCGTACATGATCGACGACGCGAAGCCGGTGCTGACCGTCACGCCCGAGACCCTGGACGAGGCCGCCCTCGGCGCGTACACCGGCCAGAACCTCACCGCCGCCGACCGCCTGGTCCCCCTCTCGCCCGACCATCCGGCGTACGTCATCTACACCTCCGGCTCGACGGGCCGGCCGAAGGGTGTCGTGGTCCCGCACCGGAACGTCGTGCGCCTGCTCCGCTCCACCGAACCCTGGTTCGCCTTCGGCCCCGGCGACACGTGGACGTTGTTCCACTCCTACGCGTTCGATTTCTCGGTGTGGGAGTTGTGGGGGGCGTTGTTGTACGGCGGGCGGTTGGTGGTGGTGCCGTTCGGGGTGTCGCGGTCGCCGGGTGAGTTCTTGGAGTTGCTGGTCCGGGAGCGGGTGACGGTGCTGAATCAGACGCCGTCGGCGTTCTATGGGTTGGTGGGGGCGGATCGGGAGGATCCGGGGCTGGGGGCGCGGCTGGGCCTGCGTTTTGTGATCTTCGGTGGTGAGGCGCTGGAGCCGGCGCGGCTGGGTGATTGGTATTCGCGTCATGCGGATGACGCGCCGGTGCTGGTGAACATGTACGGGATCACCGAGACGACGGTGCATGTGTCGTATGTGGCGTTGGACGAGGTGACGGCCGCTTCCGGTCGGGGGAGTCTGATCGGGGCGGGTATTCCGGACCTGCGGGTGTACGTCCTGGACGAGGCGTTGTGCCCGGTCCCGCCCGGGGTGGTCGGGGAGTTGTATGTGGCGGGGGCGGGGCTGGCGCGGGGGTATCTGAATCGTCCGGGGTTGACGGCGGAGCGGTTCGTGGCGTGTCCGTTCCTGCCGGGGGAGCGGATGTATCGGACCGGGGATCTGGGCCGGTGGCGGGCCGATGGCCGGTTGGAGTATGTGGGCCGGGCGGATCTGCAGGTGCAGTTGCGGGGGTTCCGGATCGAGCCGGGTGAGGTCGAGGCGGTCCTGTCCCGGCACGAGCGGGTCGCGGATGCGGCGGTGGTCGTGCGGGACGACCGGTTGATCGCCTACGTCGTCGGTGACGCTGATCCGGCGGGCTTGCGGGCGTTCGCGGGGGAGTGGTTGCCGGATTACATGGTCCCGGCCGCGGTGGTGCCGTTGGAGGCGTTGCCGTTGACGGTGAACGGCAAGCTCGACCGCCGCGCTCTGCCGGCGCCGGACTTCTCCGCCGCCGTGACCGACCGGGGACCGGACACGGAGCGGGAGGCGGTCCTCGCCACCCTCTTCGCCGAGGTGCTCGGCCTGGAGCGCGTCGGTGTCGAGGACGGGTTCTTCGACCTGGGCGGCGACTCGATCATCGCCATCCAACTGGTCTCCCGCGCCCGCCAGGCCGGGCTGATCATCACGCCGAAGGACGTCTTCACCCACCAGACCGTCGAGGCCCTGGCCACCGTCGCGCAGGAGTCGCGCGAACTGCCGGCCGAGGAGGCGGGCGCGGGTGTGGGCGAGGTGCCGCTGACCCCGGTCATGCACTGGCTCCGCGACCTGGGCGGCCCGATCCGGACCTTCAGCCAGAGCCTCCTCCTCCAGGTCCCCCCGGACCTGACCGCCGACGCCCTCACCGGCGCCCTCCAGACGGTGCTGGACCATCACGACCTGTTGCGCGCCCGGCTGGGCCCGGGCTGGGCGCTGGAGGTCCGCCCACCTGGCGCGGTCGAGGCCGCGGGGCTGGTCCGCCGGGTCGAGGTCGGGGACGGTGACCTGGAGGCGCTGATCGCCGAGCAGTCGGCGGCGGCCCGGGACCGCCTCGATCCCGAGGCCGGGGTGATGCTCCAGCTCGTGTGGTTCGACGCCGGACCTGACACCTCCGGGCGGCTCCTGGCCGTGGCCCACCACCTCGCCGTGGACGGGGTGTCCTGGCGGATCCTGCTGCCCGACCTGGTGGCGGCCCTCCACGGCGCGGCCCCCGGACCGGTCCCCACCTCGTTCCGGACGTGGGCCAGGCGGCTGGCCGAGGAGGCCGCATCTCCCGAGCGCGCCGCCGAGCTGGACCACTGGGCCGAGACCCTGCGCGACGCCCCGCCGCTGCCCGCCGCACGGCCCCGCGATCCGGGGACGGACACGTTCGGCACCCAGCGGAGCGTGACGCTGAGCCTGCCCGCCGAGGTCACGCGGCCGCTGCTGGGCGAGGTGCCGGCCCGGTTCCACGGGCGGGTCAACGACGTCCTGCTCGCCGCCCTGGCCGCCGCCGTCACGCACTGGTCCGGGGAGTCCGGCGTCCTCGTGGACCTGGAGGGGCACGGCCGCGAGGACGTCTTCCCCGGCCTGGACGTCTCCCGGACGGTCGGCTGGTTCACCACGATCGCCCCGGTACGGCTCGACGCCGGGCCGTTCGACTGGGACGACCTGCGCGCCGGAGGGCCCTCGGCCGCCGACGTGATCAAGCGCGTGAAGGAGCAGCTCAGGGCCGTCCCCGGCAACGGTCTCGGGTACGGCCTGCTGCGGCACCTCAACGCGGAGACCCGGGACCGGCTGGCCGCCCATCCCGCCCCCGAACTCGCCTTCAACTACCTGGGCCGCGCCGAGGCCGGGCAGGGCGACTGGTCCCCGGCGCCGGAGTTCGGGGCTATCGCGCCGGGGCAGGACCCCGCGCTGCCCGCGCCGCACAGCCTGGAGGTCAACGTCGTCACCCGCGACCTCGCCGGCGGGCCCGAACTGTCCGCGACCTGGTCCTGGCCGGGCGGGCTGTTCGCCGAGGAGCGGGTGCGGGAGCTGGCCGGGCACTGGTTCGCGGCGCTGCGCGGGCTGGCCGCGCACGGCGGCGGCGCGTTCACGCCCTCGGACCTGATCGTGGAGCTGAGCCAGGACGAGATCGACGAGCTCGCGGCCGAGCTCGACGCGGAATGGAGCGACGAGTGACCCAGCCCCAGTCCCAGCTTGAGGACATCCTGCCGCTGTCGCCGCTGCAGCAGGGCCTGTTCTTCCACGCGATCTTCGAGCTGGGCGCGGGGACCGACGTCTACACCGCGCAGCTCGTGCTGGACCTCGACGGCCCGCTCGACGCGGCCGCGCTCCGGGCCGCCGCCGCGACGCTGCTCCGCAGGCACGCCAACCTGCGCGCCTCGTTCCGGCAGCGCAAGCAGGGCGACCCGGTCCAGGTGATCCACCGCCGGGTGGACCTGCCCTGGCACGAGGCCGACGCCGCCGACGAGGCCGAGGCCGCCCGGCTCGTGCGCGCCGAACGCGTGCGCCGGTTCGACATGGCCAGGGCCCCGCTGCTGCGGTTCCTGCTGGTCCGGCTGGGCCCGGAGCGGCATCGGCTGGTCTTCACGAACCATCACATCCTGCTCGACGGCTGGTCCACGCCGCTGCTGGCGACCGAGCTGTTCACGCTGTACCTGCGCGACGGCGACGACGCCGGGCTGCCGCGCGTGACGCCGTACAAGAACTACCTGGCCTGGCTCAAGCGGCAGGACCGCGAGGCGGCGCACACGGCGTGGCGGGAGGCGCTGGCCGGGATCGAGGAGCCCACGCTGGTCGCGCCGCGGGTCGCCGGGCTGCCACCGGTGCTGCCGGGACGCGTGGTCGCGCGGCTGGACGCCGAGCGGACCGCCGCGCTCACGGCGCTGGCCCGGCGGCGCGGGCTGACGCTGAACACGCTGGTGCAGGCCGCGTGGGGGCTGCTGCTGGCGCATCTGACCGGGCGTGGCGACGTGGTGTTCGGCGCGACCGTGTCGGGCCGGCCCCCGGAGCTGCCCGGGGTCGAGAACATGATCGGCCTGTTCATCAACACGCTGCCGGTGCGGCTGCGGCTGGACCCCGCCGAGACCCTGGGCGACCTGCTCACCCGGCTCCAGCGCGAACAGGCCGAGCTGATGCCGCACCACCACCTGGCGCTGGCGGAGATCCACAAGGTGGCCGGAACGGGGCTGCTCTTCGACACCATGATCCTGCTGGAGAACTACCCCCTGGACCCGGCCGACCTGTCGGCCGAGGCGGGCGGGCTGCGCCTGACGGGGGTGGACGGCGACGACTCCACGCACTACCCGCTGACGCTGTACGCCGTCCCGGGGGAGCGGCTGCTGCTGCGGCTCGACCACCGCCCCGACGTCTTCCCCCAGGCGGAGGCGGAGCGGATCCTCGACCGGCTGACCGGGCTGCTCGGCGCCCTGCTGGACCGGCCGCAGACCCTGGTCGGGCGGCTCGACCCGCTCGCGGGCGAGGAGCGGCGGCGCGTCCTGGACGACTGGAACGCCACCGCGCGAGCCGTACCGGAGACCACCCTCCCGCGGCTGTTCGAGGCGCGGGCCGCGCGGACGCCGGACGCCACCGCGCTGGTCTTCCGGGACGAGACCATGACGTACGGCGAGCTGAACGCGCGGGCGAACCGGCTGGCGCGGCACCTGCGGACGCTGGGCGCGGGCCCGGAGCGGGTGGTCGCGCTGGCGCTGCCGCGCTCGCTGGACCTGGTGGTCGCCATGTACGCCGTGGTGAAGTCGGGCGCGGCCTACCTGCCGATCGACCCGGACCACCCGCGCGAGCGCGTCGAGGCGATGCTCGACGACGCCCGCCCCGTCGCGGTGATCACCCCGGAGTGGCTGGCCGCCACCGACGTCTCCGGCTACGAGGCGACGGACCCGGGCGTACGGCTGTCGCCGGACAACCCCGCCTACGTGATCTACACCTCAGGCTCGACCGGCCGCCCCAAGGGGGTCGTGGTCTCCCACCGGGCGATCGCGAACCGGCAGGCGTGGATCCAGGGCGAGCAGCCGCTGACCCCCGCCGACCGCGTGGTCCAGAAGACCCCGGCCGGGTTCGACGTGTCGGTGCCCGAGTTCTTCTGGCCGCTCCAGGCCGGCGCGACCCTGGTCATCGCCGAGCCGGACGGCCACAAGGACCCGCGCTACCTGGCCCGGCTCATCCGGGAGCAGCGGGTCACGACCGCCGTGTTCGTGCCGTCGATGCTGGCCGCGTTCGTCGCCGAGCCCGAGGCCGCGCGCTGCCCGTCGCTGGAGCGGGTCTACAGCATCGGCGAGGCGCTGCCGGTGGAACTGGCCGACCAGGCGCGGCGCGTCCTCGGCGTCCCCGTGCGCAACCAGTACGGCCCGACCGAGGCCACCGTGGACGTGACGTACTGGGAGCACGTCCCGGGCACGGACGCGGTCACCGTCCCCATCGGCGTCCCCACCTGGAACGTGCGCGCGTACGTCCTGGACGCCTGCCTGCGGCCGGTGCCCCCCGGCGTGCCCGGGGAGCTGTACCTCGCCGGGGTCCAGCTCGCCCGCGGCTATCTGAACCGCCCCGGCCTCACCGCCGAGCGGTTCGTCGCCTGCCCCTACGGCGGGCCGGGCGAGCGGATGTACCGCACCGGCGACCTGGCCCGGTGGCGCGGGGACGGCGTGCTCGAATACCTGGGCCGGGTGGACTTCCAGGTCAAGCTGCGCGGCCACCGCGTCGAGCCGGGCGAGGTCGAGGCCGTCCTGGCCCGCCACCCGAGGGCCGGGCAGGTCGCCGTGACGGCGCGCGACGGCCGGCTCGTCGCCTACGTCACCGGCGACGCGGACCCCGCCGAGCTGCGCGAGGTCGCCGCGGCGGCGCTGCCGGAGCACATGGTCCCGGCCGCGTTCGTCCGCCTGCCGGAGTTCCCGCTGAGCGTGGCGGGCAAGCTCGACCGCAAGGCGCTGCCCGCCCCCGAGTTCGCCGCCTCCGCCGCCTCGCGCGAGCCGCGCGACGCGGAAGAGGAGGCCCTGTGCGCCGTGTTCGCCGAGGTCCTGGGGCTCGCCCGGGTCGGGATCGACGACCGCTTCATCGACCTGGGCGGCGACAGCATCCTGGCGATCCAGCTCGTCTCCCGGGCCGGCCGGGCCGGGCTGACGATCTCCCCGCGCGACGTGTTCCTGCACCAGACCGTCGAGGCGCTGGCCGCGGTCGCGCGCACGGCCCGCGCCCCCGAGCCCGAGGCCGCCGGGGCGGGGGTCGGGCCGGTCCCGCTCACGCCGATCATGCACTGGCTGCGGGAGCCGGGCGCCCCGGCGAGCGCGTTCGCCTCGTTCAGCCAGACGCTCGTGGCCGAGGCCCCGCCGGGGCTGGACCCGGCCGCGCTCACCCGCGCCCTGCGGACGGTCCTCGACCACCACGACGCGCTCCGCATGCGGCTGTCCCCGGACTGGGCCCTGGAGGTCCTGCCCCCCGGCGCGGTCGACGCCGCGTCCGCCGTACGGCGGGCCGCCCTCGGCGGGGACCCGGAGGCGAGCGTCGCCGAGGAGGCCCGGGCCGCCGCCGCCCGGCTGGACCCGGCGAGCGGGCGGCTGGCCGAGGTCGTCTGGCTGGAGGCCGGGGCCGGCGCCGGCGAACCGGACCGGGTGATCTTCTGCCTGCACCACCTGGCCGTGGACGCGGTGTCGTGGCGGATCCTGCTGGCGGACCTGGTGGCCGCGCTGGCCGGGGAACCGCTCGCCCCGGTCCCCGTGTCGCTCCGGACCTGGGCCGAGCACCTGGCCGCCGAGGCCCTGACGCCCAGGCGCGCGGCCGAGCTGGACGCCTGGATCGACCTGGTGGACGGCCCCGACAAGCCCCTCGGCGCGCGCCGCCTGGACCCGGCGGTCGACGTGCGCGCGACCCAGCGGGAGCTGACGCTGACGATCCCCCCGGAGACCGCCGGGCCGCTGATCGGCGAGGTCCCCGCCGCGTTCCACGCCACCGCCGAGGACGTGCTGCTGACCGGCCTGGCCGCCGCCGTCGCCCACTGGCGGAGGACGCGCGGCGGGCGGGGCACGTCGGTCCTGGTGAACCTGGAGGGCCACGGCCGGGGCGAGGCCCTGGACCTGTCGCGCACGGTCGGCTGGTTCACCTCCCTGCACCCGGTGCGGCTGGACGCGGGCCCGCTCGACTGGGCCCGGCTGACCGGGGGCGGGCCGGCGGCGGGCGAGGCGATCAAACGGGTCAAGGAGCAGCTCCGGAGCGTGCCCGGCGACGGCCTCGGCCACGGCCTGCTGCGGTACCTCAACCCCGCGACGGCCAAGGAGCTGGCCGAGCTGCCGGCGCCGCAGATCCTGTTCAACTACCTGGGCCGGGTCGCCCCGGAGGCGGGGGAGTGGCGGCTGTCCGCCGGGGCCGTGCCCGCCGGCGGCCCGTCGGCCGGGAGCATCCCGCTCGCGCACGTCATCGAGATCAACGCCACCGCCTACACCCGGGAGCGGGGACCCGAGCTGGCCGTGACCGTGCGGTGGGCGGGCGAACTGCTGACCGAGGACGAGGTGCGGGCGCTGACCGCCGCCTGGGTCCGCGCGCTCGAGGGCCTGACCAGGCACGAGGGCGGCGGGTTCACCCCGTCGGACCTGATGGTCGCGCTCCCGCAGGACGAGATCGACCGGCTCCAGGCCGCATGGAGGAAGTAGCCGATGGACTCCCAGCACACCGACGGCGAGAACGGCATCGAGGACATCCTGCCGCTCTCCTCGCTCCAGCAGGGGCTGTTCTTCCACGCGCTGTTCGACGAGCGCGACGTCTACACCTCCCAGCTCTCCCTCGACCTTGAGGGGCCGCTCGACGTCCCCGCGCTCCGGGCCGCCGCCGAGACCCTGCTGCGCCGCCACCCCAACCTGCGCGCGGCGTTCTGGCACGAGGACGTCAGCCAGCCCGTCCAGGTCATCCCCCGCGCGGTCGAACTCCCCTGGCGCGAGATCGACGCCGCCCCCGGGACCGACCCGCGCGAGCAGGCCGCCGCCGAGCGCGCCCGCCGCTTCGACCTGGCGCGCCCCCCGCTGATCCGGTTCACGCTGGTACGGCTCGCGCCCGACCGGCACCGGCTGCTCGTCACCAACCACCACATCCTCCTCGACGGCTGGTCGCTGCCGCTGCTGGCGACCGAGCTGTTCGCGCTCTACGCGCTCAAGGGCGACGACTCCGGGCTGCCGCCCGCCCCGCCGTACAAGGCGTATCTGGCCTGGCTGGCGCGGCAGGACCGGGACGCGGCCGAGGCGGCGTGGCGGGCCGCGCTGGCCGGGCTGGAGGAGCCCACGCTGCTCGCGCCGCGCGTGGCGGACCGGCCGCCGGTGCCGCCGGAGCGGCTGGACCTGCCGCTGGACACCCGCCTGATGTCCCGCGTGGCGCGGCTGGCGCGGCGGCACGGGGTCACGGTCAACACCGTGCTCCAGGTGGCCTGGGGCGTGCTGCTGTCCCGGCTGACCGGGCGCGACGACGTGGTGTTCGGCTCGGTCGTGTCCGGCCGCCCGCCCGAGCTGCCCGGCGTCGAGAACATGATCGGCCTGTTCATCAACACCGTCCCGGTCCGGGTGCGGCTCGCGCCCGGCGAGACGGTCGGCGAGCTGCTGGAGCGGGTCCAGGACGAGCAGGCCGACCTCATCCCGCACCACCACCTGGGCCTGGCCGACCTGCACCGGATCGGCGGGGACGGCGTCGCGTTCGACTCGATGATGGTGCTGGAGAACTACCCGCTCGACCCCTCCGGCATGGGCGTGTCCCTCGACGGGGTGCGGGTGACGGGCGCGGAGGGCTTCGACGCCACGCACTACCCCCTCGTCCTGGTCGTGATGCCCGGCGACCACCCCGTGCTCCGGCTGGACCACCGGCCCGACGTGTACACCCGCGACGAGGCCCTGGCCCTGGCCGACCGGCTGACCGGCCTGCTCGCGGCGTTCGCCGACGACCCGGGGCTCCCGGTCGCCCGCCTGGACGTGCTCGCCCCCGCCGAGCGCGCCCGCGTGCTGGAGGAGTGGAACGCCACCGCGTCCCACCGCCCGGTCGGCTCCCTGCCCGCGCTCTTCGAGGAGCGGGTACGGCTCGCGCCGGAGGCGCCCGCGGTGGTGGCGGACGGGGTGTCGCTGACGTACGGGGAGTTGAACGCGCGGGTGAACCGGCTGGCGCATCGGCTGATCGGGTTGGGGGTGGGGGCGGAGACGCCGGTCGCGGTGCTGATGGAGCGGTCGGTGGAGCAGGTGGTGGCGACGCTGGCGATCGTGAAGACCGGCGGTTGCTACGTGCCGATCCACCACAGCCACCCGCCCGAGCGCATGTCGTGGGTCATGGCCGACACGAAGGCCCCGGTGCTGCTCGTGGACGCGGCGATGTCCGGCCGGTGGTTCGCGCACGGGGCCGAGGTCGTGCTCGTCGGCGACGTGCCCGGCGAGGACCACGATCCGGCGGTCCCGATCCACCCGGACCAGACCGCGGCCGTGATGTACACCTCGGGCTCCACCGGCACGCCCAAGGGGGTCGTGCTCACCCATCGCGGCGTCGTGGACATGGTGTTCGACCCGCGCTGGGACCCGATCGCGCACGAGCGCACGCTGTTCCACTCGCCGCACGCGTTCGACGCCTCGACCTACGAGCTGTGGACGCCGCTGCTCACCGGCGGCTGCCTGGTCGTGGCGCCGCCCGGCACGCCCGACGTGGACGAGCTGGCCCGGGTGCTGCGCGAGCACCGGGTGACCGCCTCGATCGTGACCACGGCCCTGTTCAACCTGGTCGCCGAGGAGCGTCCCGAGGCGTTCGCCGGGCTGCGCGCGCTGGTCACCGGGGGCGACGCCGCCTCCCCGGCCGCCCTGGCGCGGGTCCGCGCGGCGTGCCCGGACACGGTGCTGATCAACGGGTACGGTCCCACCGAGACCACCACGTACGCCTCCTCCCGCGTGGTGACCGGCGCCGACCTGGAGCGCGGGCGGGTGCCGATCGGCGGGCCGATGGCCAACATGCGGGCGTACGTCCTGGACCGGAACCTGCGGCCGGTCCCCGCCGGGGTGCCGGGCGAGCTGTACGCCGCGGGGGCGGGGCTCGCGCGCGGCTACCTCGGTCGTCCGGGGCTGACGGCGGAGCGGTTCGTGGCGTGCCCGTTCGGCCCTCCCGGCGAGCGGATGTACCGCACCGGGGACCTGGCGCGGTGGCGCGAGGACGGGGCCCTGGAGTTCCTCGGCCGCGCCGACCACCAGGTCAAGATCCGCGGGTTCCGCATCGAGCCCGGCGAGGTCGAGGCCGCGATCGGGCGGCACGAGCGGGTCGCCCACGTCGTGGTGATCGTCCGCGAGGACCGGCCCGGCGACAGGCGCCTGGTGGCGTACGTCGTCGGCGACGTGGACCCGGCCGAGGTGCGGCGGTTCGCGGGCGAGTCGCTGCCGGAGTACATGGTGCCGTCGGCGGTGGTCGTGCTCGACGCGCTCCCGGCCACCCCGAACGGCAAGCTGGACCGCGACGCGCTGCCCGTCCCCGACGTCGCCGCGGAGGCCGGGCGCGCCCCCCGGACCGTGCAGGAGGAGATCCTTTGCGGCCTGTTCGCCGCCGCCCTCGGGGTGGAGCGGGTCGGCGTGGACGACTCGTTCTTCGAGCTGGGCGGCGACTCGATCATCGCGACCCGGCTGGTGTCGCGGGTGCGGTCGGCGTTCGGCGTCGAGCTGCCGGTGCGCGCGCTGTTCGAGGCCCCGACCGTCGCCGGGCTGGCCGCCCGGGTGGCCGAGGCCGCGGGCACCGCGCGGGCCGCGCTCGTGGCCCAGGACCGGGGCGAGGTCGTGCCGCTGTCGCACGCGCAGCGGCGGCTGTGGTTCCTGAACCGGTTCGACCCGGCGTCGCCGGTCTACAACGTGCCGATCGCGCTGCGGCTGCGCGGGGAACTGGACGCCGGGGCGCTGCGGGCCGCGCTCGCCGACGTGGCCGTACGGCACGAGCCCCTGCGGACGGTCTACCCGGAGGCGGACGGGTCGCCGCGGCAGCTCGTCCTGGACCCGGAGCGGGCGCGGCCCGTCCTCGACGTGCACCCGGCGACCGAGGCCGAGCTGCCCGGGCTGATCGCCGCGGCGTTCGCGCGCGGGTTCGATGTCACCGTGGAGCCGCCGCTGCGGGCCTCGCTGTTCGCGGTGGGGCCGGGTGAGCACGTGCTGCTGCTGGTCATGCACCACATCGCCTGCGACCGCTGGTCCCTCGGCGTGCTCGCCCGGGACCTGGTGACGGCGTACGCCGACCGGCTGGGCGGGCGCGAGCCGTCCTGGACGCCGCTGCCGACGCAGTACGCCGACTTCGCCGTGTGGCAGCGGGACCTGCTCGGGTCGGAGGACGACCCGGACAGCCTGATCAGCCGTCAGATCGCGTTCTGGAAGCGGGCCCTCGACGGGCTCCCGGAGGAGCTGCCGCTCCCCACTGACCGGCAGCGCCCGGCCGAGTCGTCCCACCGCGGCGGCGACGTGCACTTCGACGTGGACCCCGACCTGCACCGCGCCCTCGGGGCCCTGGCCCGAGACCACAGGGCCAGCGTGTTCATGGTGGTGCGGGCGGCGCTGGCGGCGTTGTTGTCGCGGTTGGGGGCGGGTCCG
>NZ_QZEY01000037.1:246-14696 GCF_003594875.1 Bailinhaonella thermotolerans | reverse complement strand
CAGGAACCCCGCCAACCGGCCCGCCTGCGCCCGCAGCGCCTCCTCCGACTTCGCCGACACCACCACGGGCACCGGCCGCGTGGCCGTACGGGCGGGGGACTCCAGGATCTCGGCCGGTACGGCCTCCGGCGCGGGCGGCACCGCGCCGGCGCCGATGACGGACGGCTCCTCGGCGGGCGGCTCCTCCAGGATGACGTGGGCGTTGGTGCCGGAGATGCCGAAGGAGGACACCGCCGCCCGGCGCGGCCGGCCCTCGGTCCGGGGCCAGGGCCGGGGCTCGGTCAGCAGCTCCACCGCCCCGCTGGACCAGTCGATCTTCGACGACGGGGCGTCCACGTGCAGCGTCTTCGGCAGCGTCTCGTGCCGCATCGCCAGGATCATCTTGATCACGCTGGCCACGCCGCCGGCCGCCTGGGTGTGGCCCAGGTTGGACTTGGCCGACCCCAGCCACAGCGGCGTCTCCCGGTCCTGGCCGTAGGTCGCCAGCAGCGCGTGCGCCTCGATCGGGTCGCCCAGCGCGGTCCCCGTGCCGTGCGCGTCCACCGCGTCCACGTCGGCGGGCTCCAGCCGGGCGGCGGCCAGCGCGTCCCGGATGAGCCGCTGCTGCGCCGGGCCGCTCGGCGCGGTCAGCCCGTTCGACCGGCCGTCCTGGTTGATCGCGGTGCCGCGGATGACGGCCAGCACCCGGTGCCCGTGCCGCCGCGCCGCGGACAGCCGCTCCACCACCAGCACCGCGACGCCCTCGGAGAACGCGGTGCCGTCGGCGGCGTCGGCGAACGCCTTCACCCGGCCGTCCGGGGCGAGTCCCCGCTGCCGGCTGAACGCGGTGAACATGCCCGGGCTGCCCATCACCGCCACCCCGCCGACCAGGGCCAGCGAGGACTCACCCGAGCGCAGCGAGGCGCAGGCCAGGTGCAGCGAGACGATCGCGCCGGAGCAGGCGGTGTCCACCGTGATCGCCGGTCCGCCCAGGCCGAGCAGGTAGGCCAGGCGCCCGGAGACCACGCTCGGCGCGTTGCCGGTCATCAGGTAGCCGTCCAGGCCCTCCGGAGCCTCGTGCACGCGCACGCCGTACTCGTGCACCTCGGCCCCGAAGAACGTGCCGACGGGCCGGTCGCGCAGCGACGTCGGGTCGATGCCGGCGTGCTCCAGCGCCGCCCAGCAGGTCTCCAGCACCACGCGCTGCTGCGGGTCCATGGCCAGCGCCTCGCGCGGGTTGATGCCGAAGAAGTCCGCGTCGAACCCCGTCGCGTCGGGCAGGAAGCCGCCCCGGCGCACGTAGCTCTTCCCCGGGGCGTCCGGGTCGGGGTCGAAGAGGTTCTCCAGGTCCCAGCCGCGGTCGGCGGGGAAGTCGCCGAGCACCTCGCGTTCCTCGGCGAAGATCCGCCACAGCCCCTCGGCCGAGTCGGCGCCGCCGGGGAACCGGCAGCCGATGCCGACGACGACGACCGGGTCGTCGTCGTCCGCCGTGCCGTCCCGGTCCTCCGCGCGGCTCCCGGCGGGCCCCGGCGTGGGCAGGCCGAGTACGGCGGCGCGGAGGTAGTCGGCGACCAGCGCGGGGGTGGGGTAGTCGAACGCCAGGGTCATCGGCAGGGCCACGCCGGTGGCCTCGACCAGCCGGTCGTGCAGGTCCACGGCGGCCAGCGAGTCGAGGCCGACCTCGCGGAAGGGCCGGCCGGAGGTCACCTCGGCCGGCTCGCCGCCCTCGACGTGGCGCAGCGCCTCCCTGGTCTCCCGGTGCACCAGCTCCAGGAGCACCCGGCGCTGCTCCGCGGCGGGAAGCTCGGCGAGGCCGCCCAGCCCGGCCTCGGAAGGACCGCCGTGGTTGCCCGGGGTTGCCATCATTCGCTCCAGGTGTCGGGATTTCGCGGCGGGTCGTAGACCCGTTGGGATCGCAGCCGGGAGACGGAGACGATCTCGCCCCCGCGGATCACCACTTCGGTGGGCGCGGGCCGGCCGAGGAACAGCGACAGGCTGGCCGTGAGGCCGTACGCGCCCGCGTGCGGGATGGTCACCAGGTCGCCCGGAGCCGGGTCGGGCAGCTCGGCGTCGCGGGCGAGCAGGTCGCCGGGCGTGCACAGCGGCCCGGCGAGCGCCGCCCTGCGGCCGGGCGCGTCGCCGTCCGGCGCGGGCTTGACCTGGACCGGGAGCAGCCGGCCCAGCCCGGCCATGCCGCCGAAGGCGTTGATTCCGGCGTCCAGGATGACGAAGGTGCGGCCCCGGCTCTCCTTGACGTTGACCACGGTGCAGTGCAGCTCGCCGCAGTCGGACACCAGGTACCGGCCGGACTCGCAGGCGATCCGCGGCGTGCCCTCCCGCCAGCGCGGCAGGTGCCGGTCCAGCGCCTCCTCCAGGCCCTTGCGCAGGCTCGGGTAACCGGGCCGCGTGCCGGGCACGCCGTACGGCGCGGCGAACCCGCCGCCGAGGTCCACCAGCTCCAGCGGCGCGCCCAGGACGCGCTCCACCTCGGCGGCCACCGTCACGGTGTGCCGGAACTCGCCGAGCAGGCTGTCCTCGTCGGCGGCGTTGCTGAGCGGGAAGAAGTGGGCGCCGATGATCCGGGTGCCCCGGACCTCGCGCATCGCGGCCACCCGCGCCGGCAGTTCCTCCATGTCGTTGCCGAACTGGGAGGGGGCGCCGGTCATCCGGATGCTGGTGGCGGCGGACGCGGTGGCGCTGTTGACGCGCAGCAGGCAGTCCGCGACGGTCCCGTGCGCGGTGGCGGCGGCCCCGATGTGCTCCAGGTCGGTGAGCGACTCCACGGAGAACAGCCGCACCCCGGCGGCGAGCGCCTCGGCCAGCTCGCCCGCCGTCTTGCCCGGGCCGGTGTAGAGGCAGTCGGCGCCGGCGAACCCGGCGGCCAGCGCGGCGGCCAGCTCCCCGGTGGAACTGATCTCCGCGTGGCAGCCGCCGCCCGGGGCCGTCCGCAGCGCGCGGGCCACGTCCGGGTGCGGGTTGGCCTTGAGCGCGTAGTAGATCGTGGTGCCCTCGGGCATCCAGTCGGCCAGGTCCCGGTACGCCGCCGTGACCCGGTCCAGGTCGTACACGTAGAGCGGGGACCCGAACCGCCGGACCAGCTCCTCCCGGGTGATCCCCGGCGGCTTCCGGTGGGGCCCGGCCTGCCGGGTGGCGGCGGGCGGCGCCGCGTCCGCGCGTCCGGCCTGCCGCGGCGCGGCGGGGGGCACGCCGTCCGGACGTCCGGCCTGCTGTGCCGTGGCGGGGGGCGCGCCGTCCGGGCGTCCGGCCTGCCGTGCCGTGGCGGCGGTCGCGGCGTCGGGGCGCGCCCGCCGGGGGTGGGTGGAGGCGTGCAGGCGGCGCAGCCGGTCGCGGGCGTGCTTGCCGTGCGCGGAGCGCGGGATCTCCGGGATCACCCGGCACACCGCGGGCACCTTGGCCGGCTCCAGCCGGGCGGCCAGCTCGCGGAGTACGGCGTGCGGCTCCAGCTTCACCCCGCCCGCGGCCTCCACGAAGACCGCCAGGTCGTGCTCGCCGTCGGGGGGCAGCGCGGCGGCCGCCCGGACTCCGGCGATGTCGAGGGCCGCCGCCTCGATCTCCACGGTGCTCATCCGGATGCCCCGGCGCTTGAACATGTCGTCCCGGCGGCCGTCGAAGTAGAGGTAGCCGTCCTCGTCGAGGTGGCCGTAGTCGCCGGTGTGCAGGCGTGTCTCCCCGGTCCGCGGGTCGGGGCGGAAGGTCTTGGCGGTCACCTCGGGGTTGCGCCAGTACCCCGGCATCACGTGCGGGCCGGTCACCACGATCTCCCCGGTCGTCCCCGGGGGCACCGGGTTCCCGTCCGCGTCGAGGATGTGCACGGTGGTGCCGGGCAGCGGCAGGCCGACGGAGTCGGGGCGCTCCAGCTCCTCCGCCGGCGGCATGACCGAGATGCGCTTGCACTCGGTCTGGCCGAACTGGCGGATCACCTTGGCGCCGGGGAAGTGGGCCCGCAGCGCCTCGATGGTGGCGGCGGGCAGCGCCGCGCCGGTGTTGGTGAACATCCGCACCCCGGTCGTGGGCTCGCCGCGCCGCTGCGCCGAAGCGATGATCATGTTGGCCAGTGAGGGCACGATCGGCACCACGGTCGCCCGGGTCCTCCGCAGGTGCTCGACGAGCCGCAGGTCGGAGCCGGCGTCGGCGAGGACGACCTCGGCCCCCACGGCGCAGGTCATCAGCACCTTGTACAGCCCGTAGTCCCAGGACATCGGGAAGCGGCAGAAGACCACGTCGTCCGGGCGGTAGCCGAGCGCCTCGGCGAGCGCCACGGTGGCGAAGGAGACCTGGGCGTGGGGGCAGATGACGGCCTTCGGAGCCGCCGTGCTGCCCGAGGTGTAGACGAGCGCGGCGGGGTCGGAGGGGTCGGCCGCGCTCGGTACGGCGGCGCGCGCGCCCCGGCCCGCCAGCTCGGTGACCTCGGCCCAGACCGTCTCGAAGTCGTGGACCGGCGCGCCGGTGAGACCGCGCACGGCGGCGGGTTTACCGCCCTCGGATTCGACGATCACCAGCGCCGGTTCGGCGTTTTCCAGCACCGAACGCAAATGGAAGCTTTTCATCGCCGGATTGAGCGGAACGAAGACGGCGGCGTGGCGTGAGACGCCGAAGAACAGCGCGGCCAGCCGCCGGTCGGTGGGGGCCTGCACCACGACCCGCTCGCCCGGGCCGACGCCGTATCCGGCCAGCCAGCAGGCCACCGCGTGGCTGTACGTGTCCAGTTCGTGATAGGTCCAGACCCCGCCGGCGTCCCTGACCGCTGGCGCCTCGGGAAACTCCGCGGCGCTTTGGTCGAGGAAGTCGTGGATGAATGTCCCGTTGTATCTCGGCCGGTTATCGCGCATAATCGCAAAACTCCCTCAGGCGGCAGAGTTCAGGCTAAGATGCGCGTCCGCCCCAGATGTACCCCTAGCCGCCCCTAACGTGGACCCCTGCGGCCTATGGCCGCGCGCGATTAGTCGCTTTCTCTTTCCGGCGGATTTCCGCGGTGATTTACCCGCCGTCACCGCCCCCGGACAAGGGCCCGGCGGCGGCCGTCCCGGCGCGGAGAAGCGGCCGGCGGGCGGGGTCCGGCAGAACCCCGCCCGCCGGCCGGTGAGGGTGGCGGCGCCCGTCAGGGGATCAGGGCTGGGCCGCGGCCGCGGTCACGGCGCGGGCCATGGCCTCGTGGCCCGCGGCGTTGGGGTGGAACCCGGCGGAGTCGATGTCGTTCATGGGCTCGACCCAGCGGGTGCCGCGGGGCTTGCACAGGTCGTGGCCGACGGAGCCGGTGTAGGTGTCGACGAACACGGCCCCGTGGGCGGCGGCGCGGGCGGCGAGCATGGCGTTGAGGCGCTTCTCGGTGTCGCGCAGCCACGGGGCGTCGCCCTTGGCGATGGGGACGATCGAGTGGCAGTTGGTGCCGTCGTCGGGCAGGATCACCGGGTAGCCGACGAGCAGGATCCGCGCGTCCGGCGCGCGGTCGCGGATGCCCTGGAGCACCGCGTCGATCCTGGGGGCGACGCCGTCGATCCGCTGGGCGAGCTGGTCGGTCCCGGACCAGGTGTAGCTGGCCTTGCACGGCGCGCCGAACGGGTTGACCTTCCCGAGGATGACGCAGCGGCCGATGATGCCGACGAAGTCGATGTCGTTGCCGCCGATCCCCACGGTCACCAGCCGGGTGTCCGGCGTCAGCGCGTCGAACTGCGGGGGCGCGGTCCCCTGCGAGGTCGTCATGTGCGCCGTGGTCGCGCCGCTGCAACTGGCGTCGGTGAAGGAGGCGGGGGCCAGGGCGGCGGCCGTGAGCGTGGGGTAGTTGCGGTCGGATCGGCCGCAGTTGGCGTCGGTCTCCACGGGGATCCCGGTGCCGGCGGTGTAGGAGTCGCCGAGCGCCACGTAGGGGCCGGGGGAGGCGGCGTGCGCGGCGGGCGCGCCGGCCGCGAGAGCCGTACCCGCGACGGCGGCGGCCGCGATCGCGGAGAGCAGGCGGCGGAGCGGTCGCGGGGCGCGCCGGGCGGGGGAGGGGGAGTCTGCGGGCATGACGGAACCTCACGGGTCGCAGGGGGAACGGGCCGAGGTACGCCGATGGCCGGCCGGGGGCGGCGGACGGAGTGGGGGCTGCGCGCACAGCGGGAACAGGCGGGAGACCGGCTCCGGGGCCAATTTCCTACCAAGTGGTAGAATTGATCACCCTGGAGCCGGTGTCAATACCCGGCCCGCCGCGCCGGCGACTCGGTGCCGGTTCTCGCGACGTGTCGGTCGGTGCGACCGTGGTGAGGCTGGCCGGATCGGGCGGAACGCCCTCCGGATCGGGGTGCCCTCCGGACCGGCGTGGCCCCCCGGATCGGGGTGCCCTCCGGGCCGGGGGTGCCCTCGGGGGAGGCCGGGGCGCGCCCGGTCACTGGTGCCTGGTGAAGAACTCCAGGAGTTCGGGGGCCAGGGCCTGCGGGGTCACGTCGGGGGTCTGCCCGGGCAGGACACGGTGGACGGCGGCGGGGATCGCCCGGGCGAGGGCGCTGCCGGTGCGCCGGGTCCGCGCGGGGCTCCGGCCGCTGTTGAGGACGAGGGCGGGCCGCCGGACGGCGGCGGCCGTCGCCAGCGGGGCCGGCGGCTCCCACAGGACCAGGCAGATGATGGCGGGCAGCCGGACGGTGGCCTCCAGCGCCAGGACCGCGCCGGAGGATCCGCCGAAGACGCCCGCGCGCCCGCCCGTCGCCCCGATCACCGCCGCCAGGTCCTCGATCTCGCGGTCGAGCCCGGCCCAGCCGCGCCGCTCGTAGGTCACCGCCGTGAACCACGGGGAGAGGAGCCGGGCCACCTCGGCGAGCGCGAGCCGGTCGGCGGACGCGCCGTGGACGAGGACGATCACCGGGCCCGCGCCGCGGCGGTCGAACACGACTCGCGTGCCGTCCGCCGACGTCACGGTCCCGGTGATCGCACCGGGTGAGCCCACCTCAGCTTGCGGGGGCGGCCGCGATGCACAGGGCCGACCAGTGGTGGCCGTCCGGGTCGATGAAGTGACGCTGGTAGCGGCCGCCCGCGGTGACGGCCTCGCCGAGCTCCTGGGCGCCGGCCGCGACGGCCTTGCCGACCATCTCGTCCACCTGGTTCTGGTCGTCCAGGCCGAGGACCAGGATCGCCTGGGTGGTCTGCGCCGGGTCGGCGACCTCGTTCCTGGCGTATCCGGCGAAGGTCGGCTTGGTCAGCAGCATGACCTGCGTGCGCTCGCTGATGATCACCGACGCCATGTCGTCGGTCATCCCGAAGTACTTGAAGCCCAGCGCGGCGTAGAAGTTCTTGGAGCGCTCGAGGTCGGCGACGGGGACGTTGACGAACAGCGTGAACTCGGACATCTCGGTTTTCCTTTTCCCTTGGGGGGTTTCGGTTCCTTGTGTCTTCAGTCTGCTGATCGCGCGCCCCCGGGGCTTGGATCTGAGCGCACGGGCCTTGCACATCCGCGTCAGGCTCCCGGCGCGCATCCGCGCGGGCTTCCGGCCCGCATGCGCGCGGGCTCCAGGCGGGCACCCACGTAGGCTTCCGGCCGGCATCCGCGCAGGTCTCCGGCCCGTATACGCGTCAGGCTCCGACGGCCGCCCGCCGCGCCCGTGCCGGGCTCAGCCGGCCGGCACCAGGCTCGCCCCGCCGTACTCCACGGGCGGTACCGCTCAGCCGGCGGCCCGCATCAGGCTCGCCCGGCGGTACTCCACGGGCGGCACCCCGTACGCCTGCCGGAACAGGCGGCTGAAGTGCGCCGGGTCGCTCAGGCCCCAGCGGGCGGCGATGGCGCCGACGGGCTGGTCGAAGTTGACCGGGTCGGCCAGGTCCCGGCGGCAGCGTTCGAGCCGGCGCCGCCGGATCCAGGCGGCGAGGGTGGTGTCCTGCGAGGCGAACAGCCGGTGCAGGTAGCGCAGCGAGACGTGGTGCGCGGCGGCGACCGCCGCGGGGCCGAGGCTCTCGTCCGCCAGGTGCTGCTCGATGAAGGCGTGGATCCGCCGCAGCAGCGCCTGCTCCCGGGTCTCCGGCGCCAGCTCCGCGACCCGCGACGCCCGCTCGGCGACGGTGGTGGTCAGCAGGTCCATGACCACCGAGGAGAGCCGGGCCGCGCTGGCGGGCTGGTAGGTGTCCACGTCCTGGGCGACGCGGCTCAGCAGCGGGACCGCCAGCGCCGCGGCGCCGCCGGAACCCGAGATCGGCACGGCGGTCAGCCCGGACACCGCCTCGGACGCCACGGCCAGCATCTCGCGCGGGAAACTGAACACCGCCAGCTCCACCGTCGAGTCGTAGACCAGCTCGTACGGCCGCGCGAAGTCGTAGAGCGCCAGGTCGCCCGCGTTCAGCCGCGCCGACCGCCCGTCCTGCTCCACCAGCAGGCTCCCGGAGACGGGCATCACCACCCGGTAGTGCTCCTGGCTCCCCTTGCGGATGAGCCCCGGCGTCCGGACGATCCGGTGCGGCGTCGCGGTGTGGATACGCCCGACCTCCAGCGGCCCGAGCCGCGCCGCCTCGATCTGCCCCCACAGCGGGACGTCCCGGTCCATGTGGACGTCGAGCGGCCCGAGCGTGTCGCACACCACGCTCAGCCAGGCCTCGGCGCGCTGCGCCGCGGGCAGGTCGTCCGCCCGGATGAGAACGCCCAAACCGCCACCCTCCACGATCTGCGGCCGATCATAGAGGCCCCCCGGGACCGGCGTAAGCCCGCGAACCGGCGCGAATCCCTGCCCGGCCGGGACCCCGCCGCGCGTGCGCCCCGCCCCGAGGCGACGCCGTACGGCTCGCGCCGGGGGCGCGCGGCCGGGCGGACGTGGGCTAGGAGGAGCCCTCGCGGCGGGCGCGGGCGCGGCGTTTCCCCTCGTGCATCGCCTGGACCCGGGCGACCGGGATCGTGTGCCCCTCCTCGACGAGGTCGGCGGGCAGCGGCCGGGCCGGGGGCATCAGCTCCGCCCACGGGTCGCCGGACCCGAGCAGCCCCGGCACCGTGCGGATCGTGAAGTCCCCGGGCGAGACGCCGTCCAGGTCCTCCCAGGCGACGGGGAACGACACCGGCGCCCCGGGCCGGATCCGCGGGCTGTAGGCGGCGACCACCGTGGCCCCGCCGGCCCGCGTCGAGTCCAGGAACACCTTCCCGCCGCGGTCCTCCCGGATGAACGCGGTGGTCGTGAGCTCCGGGTCGATCCGCTCGGCCCGCGCCGCCAGCGCCCGCGTCGCCGCCGCCAGGTCCTCGGCCCCGGTGCCCTCCGGCACGGGCACGAACACGTGCACGCCCTTGGCCCCGCTCGTCTTCACCGCCCCGGCCAGGCCCGAGTCGTCCAGCGCCCGCCGTACGACGTGGGCGGTCCGCGCCACGAGGGAGAAGCCGCCGCCCTCCGGCGGGTCGATGTCGATCACCATGTGGGTCGGGTGCCCCTCCCGCGCCAGCGCGGGGTGGTACTCCACGGCCCGCTGGTTCGCGAACCACAGCAGCGTGCGGCGATCCTCGCAGAGGGCGTAGGTGACGGTCCGCCGCGAGGCGTCGGCCCACGCCGAGACCGTCGGGATCCACTCCGGGGCGTACTTGGGCAGGTTCTTCTGCATGAACGGCGGCTGCCCCGGCCGCGCCCGCACCACCGACAGCGCCCGGCCGCGCAGGACGGGCAGCAGCCGGTCCCGCACCGCGTCCAGGTAGTCGACGAGATCCCGCTTGACCGCCCCGGACCCGTCGAACAGCACCTGGTCGAGATTGGTCAGCGAGACCCCGTCACGAACCTCGTCCTCGGCCATCGCCCCACGATGTCCCCCGGAAACGCCGAGGTCAACCCACGACGGCGATCTTCGGTCCGGACCGGGCCCGGCCGTGGGGCGCCTCCGCGCGCGCCGTACGCTGCGCAGTTGTACGGCTGCACGCCGCGGCCGCGCCGGGCCGGCTGAGACCGGGAGGCGCCCGCACCAGCATCGAGGGGAAAGCACGACATGGACATGATGCGACTCAAGGACCGCCGGATCCTGATCACCGGGGCCGCGTCCGGCATCGGCCAGGCGAGCGCGCTGCGGCTGCTCGCCGAGGGCGCCCGGGTGGTCGCCGCCGACATCGCCGAGGACGGGCTGAAGGAGACCGCCGCCCGGGCCGGGGCGGCGGGCACGGCGGAGCGGCTGACCACCGAGGTGATCGACATCGCCGACGAGGCGTCGGTCCAGCGGGTCGTGGGCGGGGCCGTGGAACGGCTGGGCGGACTGGACGCGCTGGTCAACACCGCGGCGATCCTGCGCGGCGCGCACACGCACGAGTGCTCGCTGGAGCTCTGGAACAAGGTGATCTCGGTGAACCTCACCGGCACCTTCCTGGTGACGCGCGCCGCGCTCCCCGCGCTGCTGGAGACCGGGCGCGGCGTCATCGTCAACTTCAGCTCGACGTCGGCGTTCTTCGCCCACCCGTTCATGGCCGCCTACTCGGCGAGCAAGGGCGCGATCGCCTCCTTCACGCACAGCATCGCCTCGGAGTACGCCAAGCGGGGGCTGCGCGCGGTCAACGTCGTGCCCGGCGGGATCAGCAGCGGCATCACCGACAACATCGGCAAGCTGGTGCCCGAGGACACCGACTGGAGCCTGTACGCCAAGCTGACCCCCGCGCTGGAGGGCGGCATGCCCGGCCCGGACAAGGTCGCGGGCGTGGTCGCGATGCTCGTCTCCGACGACGCCGCGTTCATCACCGGCACCGAGATCCGCGTGGACGGCGGCGCCCACTTCTGACCCGGGTACGGCTCCCGCCTGCGGGGCGGGAGCCGTACACCCGGCGGAAGCCACGAGCGCCTCCCCGGCCGGAGCCGGCCGATCCCGTCAAGGACCCGGGGCCGGCCGGGCGGAGGGGCGGCCCCGGCCGGCGCGGCGCTCGCCCGCGTCCTCGCCGTCAGGCGGAGTCGGACATCAGCCAGTCGAGCATCGCCGGGGTGGCGTCGAAGTGGGCGGCGTGCCCGGCCCCGGGGTCGGTGCGCAGGGTGGCGGTGGGGATGCGGGAGGCCAGCCAGCGGGAGTGGGCGGCCGGGACGAGGGTGTCCAGGTCGCCGTGCCAGAGGTAGACCGGGACGGTGATCTTGGCGGGGTCGAAGCCCCAGGGCAGGCCGTAGAGGGCCATGGTGTCGTCGATCGCGCCGTCCGGGCCGGGACGCATGGCCTCGGCGTACGCGGGGCCGATCATGGCGCGGATCTCGGGGCGGGACAGGATGGGCTGCTCGATCGGGGGGAGGATCGAGGGGAGGTCGGCGGCGATCTCGGCCTTCATGTGGGCCTCCAGCGCGTCGCGGCCCTGGGCGGCGGCTCTGGCCTCGTCGGCGTTCATCTCGATCAGCCCGGCGTACCAGTCCAGGCCGTCGGCGTCGATCGGGGCGGGGCAGGCCAGGGCGGCCACCCGCTCCACCCGGCCGGGCAGCAGCGCGGCGCAGGCCAGGGCGTGCGGGCCGCCGCCGGACACGCCGAACACGCGGAACCGGTCGAGTCCGAGCGCGTCGGCGATCGCCGCGACGTCCGCCGCCGCGTCCGCGATCCGGCGGCCCCGCATCGGGCTGGACTCGCCGAAGCCCGGCCGGTCGTAGGTGATCAGCCGGATCCCCAGCCGCCGGAACATCTCCTCGTCAGGGTGCCGGGCCAGCCGGCTCAGCGGCGTCCCGTGCAGGTAGACGACCGGCCGCCCCGACGGCTCCGCCCATTCCTCGACCGCCAGCGTCCGTCCGTCGTCCGTGCGTACCTCAAGCATGCGGGAACGCTATCGGCCCCGGCCGTACCGGAACAGACCTACAGATATGCCCTCAGCGGATCCGCCCTCAGCGGACATGACCTGGGCTCATGGGACGGTCACCTCGACCGTCCTCCCGTCCGGATCCCGCAGCAGGTGCGTGCCGGGGGGCAGCGCGCCGGTCTCGCCGCACGTGAACCCGATCCGGAGCCGGCCCGTCTCAGCCCGCGTCCCGGCGGGGTACAGCTCCAGCACGAACCCGTCCCCGGTGACCGCCGCGAAGTGCCGCGGCCCCTCCCCGTGCCTCTCCTCGCCGAACCTGAGTCCGAGCGAGGAGTAGAACTCCACGCAGGCCTCCAGCCGCCGCGTGTAGATCACCAGAAGTGAGACCGTCACGAGACCTCCTCGGGGTTCCGCCGCTGATCGTACGGCGGGCCGCCCGCGTCAGTCACGGAGTCCTCGGGGAGGAGGTGGGACAGCAGGAGCTTGATGAGGAGGACCGGGGCGAACCAGGCGAGCTCCCGGGGGAAGGGGACCACGCTCGTGCCGACCGTCAGGGCGAGCGCCGTGGCGGCGAAGGCGGTGGGCCGGCGGAGCGCCCCGGGCACGGCGGTCACCGCGAGCGCCCCGGCCAGGATCAGGCCGTAGAGGGTGGCGGCGGCGCCCCAGGAGACCCCGGGGACCGCCCACGCGAGCACGAACGGGTGCAGGTGGAGGGCCACGAACGCCAGCCGGTGGCGGTCCGTGCGCCCCGGGCGGTGGAAGTGCCGCTTGGCCGACCGCGTCGCGTTGACGACCGCCCCGCCGTACAGGTCGAAGGCGATCACCGTGACGACGGCCACGGACAGCGGGGGCAGGCGCGCGCCGAGCGCGATCGCCAGGGCGAGGACGGCGCCCGCGGCGGCGGCCCCGAACCCGGCCACGACCTCGCCTGACGTGGCGCCCGGGGCGACGAGACGGTCGAGGAGCCTCATGCCCGGACCCCCTCGACGCCCAGGGCCACGATGTCGTCGGCCAGCCCGGCGAGGTCCACCGCGGGATCGGCCAGCCACTGCAGGAGACAGCCCTCGATCAGGCCGACGACCAGCGTCGCGTGGCGCTCTCCCACGCCGGGCCGCAGCGCCCCCTCGGCGGCGGCCTGGCGCAGCAGGTCCGCGATCACCTCCCGGTGCCTGCCGTACACGGCCGCCATGTCCAGGGGAGGGGCCGTGGCCCAGAGCCGGAGCATGACGATCGCGTGGTCCCGGTGCCCGGCGAGCGTCTCGACCGTCCCGCGCACCAGCCGTTCCAGCCGCGTCAGCGCCGGCCCCTCGCCGAGGGCGTCCAGCACGGCCGCGGACCGCGCGGCGTACTCCTCGAAGACCCCCGCGAGCAGCGCCTCGCGCCCCGGGAAGGAGAGGTAGATCGTCCCCTTGGCCAGCCCGGCCTCGGCGGCGACGTCCTCGATCCTGGCCTCGGCGTACCCCTTGCGCGCGAACACCCGCACGGCGGCCGCCAGGATCTCCCGCCGCCGCGCCTCCTTGTCCACCATCCTCGGTGCCATGGGACAAGAATGACTGACCAGTCAGTCATTATCAAGGGGAGAGGCGGGCGATACGGTGTGGAACGCTCAGCAAGCAGTTCGACTGGAGGTCGATGTCATGTCATATCCGGAGCCGCGGTATCTGGGGGAGTCCGGGGAGGTCAGCGCGGTCTACCGCCCCGCGGGCTCGCCGCCGGAACTCACCTACCCCAACGGCAACACCGTGGAGTACCTGGCCACGGGGGAGTCCACGAACGGCCAGTTCGGCCTCTACAAGTGGAACATGGGCCCCGAGCCCAGCGGCCCCGGCCCGCACTTCCACCGCACGCTGTCGGAGTCGTTCTTCATCCTGAGCGGCACCGTGAAGATCTACAACGGTGAGAAGTGGCTCGACACCACCCCCGGCGACTGGGTCCACGTCCCCGAGGGCGGCATCCACGGCTTCCGCAACGAGTCCGGCGAGCCCGCGACGATGCTGCTCCACTTCTCCCCGGGCGCCCCCCGCGAGGGCTACTTCGAGGGCCTCCTCGACTTCGCCGTGAACGGCCGCCCCTCGGACGAAGAGGTCCAGGAGTTCTACCGCTACCACGACAACTACTGGCTCTGACCCCTACTTGTAGGGCTGGGTGATGACCTCGAGGTTGTGGCCGTCGGGGTCGTCGAAGTAGACGCCGCGGCCGCCGTACAGGTGGTTGATCTCGCCCGCCGTACGGTGGCCCGGGTCGGCCCAGTAGGGGAGCCCGCGCCGGCGGATCCGCGCGAAGATCTCGTCGAACTCCGCCTCGGTCACGATGAAGCAGTAGTGGATGCGTGGAATCTCGTCGGCGTCCATGAAGTCGAGCGTGACGCCGTTGGCCGTCTCGACCGGGATGAACGGCCCGAACTGCGGCCCGGCCGCCAGCCCGAGGATGTCCGCCAGGAACGCGGCCGAGGCCCGCTTGTCCCGGCAGGGGACGATGGTGTGGTTCAACTCGACGGCCATCCGAGCCTCCCGGAGCGTTCGCTTCCCGCTGCTTCCCGCGACCACGACACCACTGTCCATACCCGTTGTCGAGCGCGGTGGCCGGGCCGTTTCGTACGGCGGTGCCGGGGCTACCGTGCGCGATGGCGTCCAGGTGGGGCGGGGTGTTCGCCCGGAATTACCCATACGCCCCATGCGTTATACCTGGCATCACGTCATGGAACGGTCATGACCGGTCGCCGCGCAGGTGGCCGCGTTGGGTGGCCGGTCAATCCGGGGCAAATCGGATGGAATGTCCCGGA
>NZ_QZEY01000037.1:0-236 GCF_003594875.1 Bailinhaonella thermotolerans | reverse complement strand
GTGTGACTGACCCGGCGGTCCCCCCTCTCGCGTGAGGCACAGCCCGCGAGATGCCCGCCGATCTGTTCTCTGGCACCGCCACACCCCCTCCCGGCCCCTTGGGGCCTGTGTTCCGCGCGCCCTCCCGGGTTTGCGTGGCGGGTGTTCGACGCCAGGTTCCCTACCCGGTGCTCCAGCGTCCCGGCCGTGAAGAGCGGCATGGCCGAAGCGTGTGACGTTGCGTAGCGCCCCCCCTT
>NZ_QZEY01000036.1 GCF_003594875.1 Bailinhaonella thermotolerans | reverse complement strand
CGGACTTCTAATCCGACGGTCGCAGGTTCGAATCCTGCAGGGCGCGCGATCACTGCCAGGGAAAACCCCCGCCTGACCTGGGGCAACACGGTCGGGCGGGGGTCCTTTATGTCCGGCTGTCTACGGCGTTCGCCGGGCGTTTGCGGCTGGCTCTTCCCAATGCGTTCCCACGGGAACGGCTCCCGCCTCAGTCCTCCAGGGCCTGCGAGATGCGCCGCCGGGCGGCCTCGTCCTGCCCGACGATGCACTTGGCGTAGATCCGCAGCAGGACTTCCACGCTGTGGCCCGCCCACTCGGCGACCTGGGTGGCGGGCACGCCGGCGTTGAGCCAGGTGGAAACGCAGGCGTGGCGGAGGTCGTACACGCGCCGGGCCAGCGGGGAGGCGTACTCCTGATCGGTGAAGACCGCCCGGCGGGCCTTGTTCCAGGCGCGCCGGTAGGTGATGGGCGGCAGGTCCCCGCCCTGCTCGCCCCAGAAGAGCCGCCCGTCCGGGCCCGTGCCGCGCTCATCGAGGTGGGTGCGCAGAATCTCGGTCAGCGGCGGCGGGCAGGGCACGACCCGGGTGTGCCCGTCCGGCCGATGTTTCAGCCCGCGTTGTTCGCGCAGGGCGCCGTCATCGGTCCATTCGCGGCCGGCGAACGGGGCCGCCACGGCGAAGTGAATCTCTCCCCAGTCGTTCTCCGGCGCCTGCAGTTCGCCGGTCTCCTCGTTCTTCACGAGAGCGGGCAGGGTGACGTTGTGGTCGCGAAGGTTGGCGGCCTCTTCCGGGCGCAGCCCGGCGTAGTACATCACGGCGAAGAACGCCACCAGGCGGGGACCGCTTCGCGGCTGCTTTCCCACGGCCGCCAGCAGGGCCCGCGCCTGGGTGTGGTTGACGACGCTGCGCCGGTCCACCTCGTGCGTCGTCTTGGGGACCTTCCACTTCAGGTTCCTGATGGGGTTCCTCTCCAGCAGTTTCAGCTCTACGGCGTAGTCCAGGGCGGTTTGCAGGATGGTCTTGTTTCGCTGAGCGGTACTCGCCGCGGCGCGTTTGCCATCGATCCGCGAGGTCGCCGTGTCGAGCACGGCGCGGACGGTCTCGGTGTCCGCGAGCGCGGAGACGGGGCGGGTGTTGGCTTCGAGCCAGCGGAGCACGGCGGCCATGTCGTCGGGGGCGTCATCGCGCTGTTTGGTGTTGAAGGCCCAGCGGCGCATCGCCGTGCGCAGTTCCCGGTCGGCCGGCTTCCCGCGCTTACCGTCGATGAGAGCGGGGGTGGCAGCAGTCAACGCCCGCGCGATGTCCTGCCGGTACTTGGCCGAAGCCGCTTTCCACTTCATGTCAGCGAACTTGCAGGCGAAGGCGTACCAGCTCATCTCCTCCCGGTCGGGCCGGTTCCAGGAGAGGGGCTCACCGGTGGTGAGGCTGAACGGCTCGCCATTACGTGCGGCCGTGACCAGCGCACTGCGGTAGGCGTCGGCCTGCGCCTCGCGTTTGAAGGGCCTCTTCCATGGGGTGCCGGCGAGCTGCCAGAGCACTCGATAGGAAGTGGCTTTTCCGCTCTTGTTCCTGCGCACCTCCGTCTTGTAGATGCGGACGCTGTAGGTGATGTCCTTCATCGGTTGGCGTCCTCCAGGCTGTCGAGCCAGCGCTCGACGTCGGCGCGGTCGATTCGAAGGTCGCCGTTGGGCAGCTTGCGGCAGCGGGGGGCGCGTCCCTTGGCGCGCCAGTCGTAGAAGGTCGAGCGGGAGATCTGGAATTCGGCGCAGAACTCGGCGACGGTGAGGAACTTGCCGGTGGCGGTGGGCATGCGGCGGGTCTCCTTGCGGGTGCTGCGGCGGGCCGAGGTGGTGCGGTTTTCGGTCTGGCTCATTTCGGCGGCCTCGTGGGGGCGTCAGGGGCTCGGGAGAGGATCGGTGCGGCTATCTGGCGTGGAGGCTGAAACATCTCCGCATCTCCGCATCTCCGCATGATCATGTTTGACCTGCGGAAACAGGCTGCGGAGATAAAGGATCTTGGGCGGCTCCATCTCCGCAAACCCGGGGTCATCTCCGCAGATCTGCGGAGATGCGGAGATAACGAGATGGTCACGGCCACTATCTCCGCAGGCGTTTGTGCTGGTGGCGGGCCTGTTTGCGGAGATGCGGAGATGCGGAGATGTTTCAGCGTCTTTCTCGTCCGCGCGAGGTTCCGGTCAGGCATGGTGTTCCACCCAGAACACGTTGCGGTCGCCGCGTTCGTTTTTGCCCGAACGGATCACGTAGTCGCCGCGCCATCGGCCGGTCTGACCGGTGAGCAGGCGTCCGAGGGCGAGCGCGTTGGGTAGGCGGCCGGTGTGGGTGGTGATGAACTGGCCGTCCCAGCGGTCGTGCTCGGTGTCGCCGAAGCGGTCGGGCTCGCCGGAGCGGCGCAGTTCGGCGGCGGTCATGGGCTGGCTGCCGTGCAGGGCGTGCCAGCAGGCCAGGAAGGCGCGCCAGCGGGACTCGTCCTCATCGATGGCGCGCACGTCGGCGGCGTTGGTGAGGAAGCCGTCGATGCCGTGGTGGGCCAAGAAGCCGCCCAGGGCTTGGGCCCAGGGAGTGAACTGCCGCATGGACAGCCCGCTGGCGCGGGGGGCGCCGTTGCGGGTCCAGTCCAGGACGAGGATGAGCAGGTGCCATAGCACGGTGAGCTGGTTGCTCGGGACGGTGATCCACTGGTCCAGGTGCGGGATGCCGAAGCGGGTTTGGTCGCGCTGCTCGGGGCGGGGCATGTCGGGGTCCAGGTGCACGCGGACGGTGCGGGAGGCCATGTCCCCGCCGACCTGGAGGTTGTTGCCGGTGGCCATCCAGAGCCGGTCGTTGACGGTGGCGATGTTGCGCGAGGCACCCAGTTGCCGGTCGGACCAGACGCCTGCGGTGACCAGCAGGGCCAGGGTGGGCGAGTCGATGACAGTGCCTTCGGCGAGGTTGTCCCAGACCACCACGCCGACCTGTTCGGCCAGCACGGCGGTGATGCTCTTGCGCAGCTCTTCTTCGGTGTAGGGCCAGGGGACGACGCGCTGGCCGTAGAGCATGCCGGGGCCGCCGGTCAGGATGGACTTGCCGGAGGCGGGCATGGTGGCGTCGATCAGCGCGAACGGGGTCAGGCTGCGGGTGAAGTGCCGCAGGATCGGGGTGGCCAGCAGCGCCACGTAGTTGGCCCGGTCGGCACGGCCGGCCCACGGGAAGTCCCGCAGGAACCGGTCGAGCAGGAACTCCCGCGCGGCGCGCACCTGGGCGGGGGTGGGAGCGTCGGGGACGGGCGGGAGGGTGACTTTGGCGGCCAGGTACAGCCCCGTGGCGGGGTCGTAGCCGGGTTCCTGGAGCAGGGTGCCGTCGCGGCGCAGCACCGGGGCGCCGATCACGCCGCGCAGCGGCGGCACGCCGGGCCAGGTCTTGCCGGCCAGCACGCTGGCTAGGATGCCCCGCAGCGGGGTGACCTCCTCCTCATAGAACTCCTCCCCGCCGTCGGTACGGCGCGAGCGCATCCGGTAGACGTAGGCGTGCTGGGCCAGCAGGGCGGCCAGCGACTCGGGGGTGAGCGGGCTGGCGGCGACCGGGAGCGGGCTGTCCTCATCGGCGGCCGGGCTGGCCTGCCCGCCGGAGACGGCCTCCATGTGGACCAGGGCGCCGCCGCAGACGTAGGTGTCGGGCAGCAGCCGGTCGGCCAGCGCTGCCTTCAGCACCCGGATGGTCTCCGGCCCCGAGCCGGTCTGTACGCGGCGGCTCACGCCGGCACCTTCCGCGGCCGAAGCGCGCCCCGGCGGAACCCCGACCGGATGGTCCGTCGTGCCTCGGCGGCTGGCAGGCCGACATCGGCGGCGGTCGCCAGCAGCAGGGCCTCGGTGCCGGCCTCGTCCAGGGCGCCGCCGGCCACCAGTTGCCCCAGGGCGGCCGAGGCGCCCCACAGCGTGGTGTTGCGCTCGCCCTCACCGGCGGCCGCGATCCGGTCCAGGCAGGAGCGGACGGCGCTGTCCAGGTACGCGCCGCGCCGGCCGTCCCGCAGGGGCACCACGACCGGGCCCGCAGGTCGCGGGGGCGGGGCCGGGCGCAGCCGGTCGGCCAGCCAGGCCGGCAGCGGCGCCGGGGCCGGGTTGTGCAGCACCTGGTAGGTCCCGGCGCCATCCGGCAGGTCCACCACGCTGCCGGGGCCGACGACGTACCCGCCCGCGGCGCGGGTGTCGATCCGCCAGCCCAGCCCGTTGCCCTTGTCCCCGCTGGTGTTGCCCAGCACGATCCCGGGCGGGGCGGCGAAGTACAGGTGCATCCCGCCGCGGCGGGTGCGGACCTGAAAGGTCTCGAACGGCAGCGGCTGCCCGACCTCCTCACACAGCGCGGCGAGCACGTCCGCGCCCTCGTTGATGCCGGGCCGGTCCCACGGCGGGGGCGGTTTCTCCCCGGGCTTGGGGACGTCCAGGTCGATGACCACCAGGTTCGACGGCCCGCAGGCGATGCCGATGTTGTACGGCCGCCGCCCCCACAGGCGACGGATCACCTGCGGGTCGGCAGTCGTCTGCCCCTTCCAGCTCACCCCCTTCAGCGGCACCTTGTCGCCGGGGGCGAGCGGGAAGACGTGCCAGCCACGGGCGGCGGCGGCCAGCGCGTACCGGACCAGGTCGGCCGCAGACACGACGGATTCCTCCTTCTCGGGGTCAGGGTGGGTGTGGCGGTGGACGGGGATGCCGGCGGTTTCGGCGGGAAGAGGCGATGGATCTTGGCGGGTCGCTGGCTCTTGTGTCTGGCCCCGATGGGGGCGCGGGAGGTGATCTGTGTCACTCGACTGCGTCGCGCTCGGGCGCGCGTAGGAGGCGCCCGAAACTCCCGAAACCCCCATGAGCGGGCGTTTGCTGGGGCAGGTGTCCGTTCGGGTGTGCGCGCGTAAAGGTGTCGTGAAAGTCGCGAAACCTGCGCGGTCAGAACGGCGGCGGGTCGTTGAGCTGCCCGGCCGGGGCCGGGGTGGTGGGCTGGCTGTGGCCGGCCGGGCTGGGGTGGGTGGTCCAGGGGTCGGGCTCGCCGCCGGGGGTGCCGGTGGTGGTGCGGGTGGCCTTGGTGACGCGGGCGTTGGCGAAGCGCAGGCTGGGCCCGAGGTCGTCGGCGGTCATCTCGATGACGGTGCGCTCGTTGACGATGCCGGTGTCCTTGTCCACGGCCTCGTAGGTGCGCGAGCGCAGACGGCCGGTGACGATGACGCGGGTGCCGCGGGTGAGAGACTCCATGGCGTGCTCGCCCAGCTCGCGCCAGGCGGACACGCGCATGAACAAGGTCTCGCCGTCCTCCCAGGCGCCGGTCTGGTTGTTCCGGTAGCGGGGGGTGGCGGCGACGGTGAAGCCGGCCACGGGGGTGCCGTTGGCGGTGTGGCGCAGCTCGGGGTCGGCGGTCAGGTTGCCGATGATGGTGGTGACAGGCTCGGTGGCCAAGGCGCTTCCTCTTTCTTGATCAGGACGGTCGTGACTGTCTGATGTCACGGAGAGGGGGCGGGGGGATGGGTGTCCCAGGTCAGCGGTGGTGTGACGCCGTGACTGCGAGGGCGTGACAGGTGGCGCGACGCGCCTGTGACAAGATCGTTTTCGGGTGTGGGCGCGTGTCCACGCGCAGCCGCGCGAGGGGCGGGCCGCCGCCCGGGGCTTGTGCCTCAGGCGGCGGTCCGGCCGTAGTCGTCGCGGTCGTCGTGGTCGAGGGGGGTCAGGTCGGTGATGGTGTAGGTGCGGACGGGGCCGGACTTGGTGGCGGTCAGGACGCCGCGGTCGGTCAGGTCGGTGAGCACCTTGTAGATCCAGGCGCGGCCGTAGCCAGCGGTGTGCCGTACCTGGGTGAGGTCGTCGTCGGTGGCGGTGAAGGTGCGGGCGCCGCTGTCGTGGCGGCGGCGGAGCCAGTCGTGGACGAGGGTGCGGGCCTGGGCGGGATGCATCTTGGCTGGGGCGTCGGTCTGCATGGCCTCGGACTCTTCGAACGTGGGCGGCTGGACCGGGTCGTCGGGGCCTGCGGACAGGGACGGGTCGGGGTCCTCGGTGTGGGCCAGGGCGGCGCTGACGGGGTCGCCGGTGGTGCGCAGGTGCTCGATGACGTCGCGGGCGCTGGCGTCGTCGGCGGGGATCAGCACGGGCCGGGTGTCGGTGCCGGGGGCGGGCGGGCCGATGATGCCCTTGCGCTCCAGGGCCTCGATCAGGCGCAGGCAGTCGGCCCAGGCGATGCGCAGCTTGCGCTGCAGCGCGGCCGGGGAGGCGTGCTGGGTGGTGATGACGACCTGGGCGGCGTCGGCCAGCAGCTCGGCGAAGTCGGCGGCGAACTCCTCCCGCTCGTCCAGCACCGCGACCGGCGGCGATGGTGGCGCTTCGACGGCTGCGGTCGTGGTGGCGCTGGCCGGCCGCGTAGATGTGGCGGGGCGGGTCAGGGCGGCGGTGAACGGGTCCACCGTCTTGCCCGCGGCCGGGTGGGCGGCGGCGTGGGCGGCCATCGCGGCGCGCGCCTCAGCGCTGGTGGCGCCCCAGGAGTAGGTGCGCAGCGGCATGGCGAAGTGGGTGGTGCGGACACTCTTGCCGTCCAGGTAGGCCATGCCGGGGTAGTGGTTCTCCCACTCGTGCGGTTCGACCTCGGCCTTGCGCTGGCGGGCGGACACGCCGTACTTGACGTCGTCGGGGTCGGACAGGCCGAAGCACATCTTGGCCATCTGGGAGCGGAACAGGGTGGGGATCTGGGTGTAGTCGGCGCGCTGCAGGGACAGGATGACGCTGCCGCCGGCGGAGCGGATCTCCTTGAGGATCTCCCCCAGGCGCTCTTCGTCCTGGGCGCCGAGCTCGTTGATGAGCTTGGCGATTTCCTCGATGTGCAGGTACCAGTAGGTCAGGCCGCAGCCGGGTTCCCAGTCGGTGTAGCCGCGCGAGGCGAGCCACTTGGTGCGCTGGGGGATGGCCTCGTGCATGGCGCGGATCAGGTCCACGGCGCCGGCCTTGGTGGACTCGAACCGGTGCAGGCCCTCGCGCAGGGGCCCCATGGTCTGGTCGTCCTTGGAGATGTCGATGGAGAACACGGCGGCGTCGTGGCGGGTCATGATCTCGCCCACCAGGTTCCACGCCCCGCCGATCGACTTCCCGCTGCCGGTCATGCCCATGATCTGCAGGTGCTGGCCGACGAACCGGTACAGCACGTCGTCACCGTCCTGGTAGAGGCCGATGCGCAGCGGCTTGTCGATGCTGGCGCCGGGGTGGGAGGGGCCGGGCCAGGGGATCGGCCGGCGGATGGCGCGCGGGTCGGAAACGGTCAGGTGGGCGCGGTCGGCGCGGTCGTCGTCGCGGGCGACCGTGATGCTGCCGGGCGGCAGCCGCATGCCGGACTCGATCCGGTCGGCGGCCTTGACCGCGTCGTCGGCGGTCTTCTCCCCCGGCGGGAGCTGCATCTGCCCCTTGACCTTGTTCGCGGTGATCTCGGTGGTCCGCACCCGCGCGCCCTTGAGGCCGGCCTGCTCGCGGGCACGGCTGAACAGCGTGCTCAGCGCGTCCCCGCCGTCGGCCTCGCCATCGCCGGTGTTGCGCCGGATGACGGTGCGGATGTTCCACGAGATGGCCAGGGTCGCCCCGCCGAAGAACAGCGCCCCCTGCGTGATGGGGGCGTCGAGCCCCGTGATGGTCGCGGTGGTGAACCACGAACACGCGGCGGCGGTGGTCACGGCGGCGTGCAACCGTCCGATCAGCCGCCGCTGGTGGGTGACCGCCCACGTCAGACCGGTCAGCAGGGTCGAGCCCAGGGTGCAGCCGACCGCGGCCCACGTCACCGCGGGGGCCTGGCCCCACATCGCGTGGGACAGGGCGCCGGCGGCGGCCTCGGCGCCCAGTACGGCCCACGGCGGGACGAGCACCCCGACCCTGGAGACGGCGGAGGCGGCCAGCCGGTCCATGGTCGCGTCCTGCACGAGCTGCAGTGATGTGCTCTTGCGGGCCATCACAGATCGACCTTTCCCTTGTAGTCCTTGCCCTTGGTGTCCCGTGCCTGGTTGGCCATGGCCTCCAGGAACTCCTGCCGGAACTGCAGGTTGAACTTGACGGCCTCGGCCGAGATGCCGAGCACCAGCTCGCGGGCCTCGCGCAGGTGCCGGGCCACCCGCCAGGCGCGGGCCTTGACGTCCACCCCCATCAGCAGCGGGTGCCCCTTGAGCTGCCGCATCGCGGCTTCGGCGCCGTTGGCGCCCTCTTCCAGCTCCCGGGCCAGGTCATGGGCCAGCCGCTGGGTCGCCACCGCGTAGGCGGCGATCTTGGACGGGACCTTGCCGTGGAACTCGATGTCGGCGATCTGGTCGATGCGCTGCTGTCCGGTGCCCACGTCAACCTCCCAGGAAGTGCTTGCGGTAGGTGCGGGGGAACCACTCGCCCTCCTCAGCGAGCGCGGCGGCCAGGTCCCGGGCCCGCACCAGTCGCTTGGCCACCCGCCGCGCGCGGATCCGGGTGTCCAGGCCGAACAGGAACCAGTGGCCCTTCATGGACGACATGGCGGCCTCGGCGTCCACCGCGGCGATGTCCAGCTCCCCGCCCCACCGGTCGGCCAGCAGGGTCAGGCTCTTGCCGTAGGCGCAGAACGCCTGCTCCAGCGAGCCGGTGAACTCCACGCTCGACAGCTCGGTGATGTCGCGGCGGCTCATCGCCACACCCCCTTCTCGCAGTCCTCGACGACTTCGGCCTCGATCACGCCGGACATCCGCGCCCGGACCTCCGCCGCGAGCACGGCGGCCAGGTGACGCACCATGGGGGCGACCGGGCGCACCCCCATCTGCGAGGTCAGCCAGGCATCGGCCAGCTCCAGCAGCAGCACCAGCACCGCGGCCGTGCCGCGCAGCGCCCGCCAGAACGGCGCGCTCCGATCAGCGCCCCGCCGGCTGCGGTGCCGTTCGCCGGAGGCCGGGCCGCTGGCCAGGGTCTTGGCGTTCATCAGCGCCTCCCCTTGACCCGGTAGGTGCGGTCGGTGCGCAGCAGCGCCGACAGCCACGCCCGCACGATCAGGCTGGTGACCAGGCCACCGGCCAGACCCGACAGCCACAGCGCCACCCCCGCCGGCCAGGACGTCAGCCACTCCACGCCGACCCAGACCAGCACCGAGACCGTCGCCATCAGCACCAGATGACCGATCAGCACATCGGCCGCGCTGCTCTTGACCAGGCGCACACGCGCCGTACGGCGAGCCATCACCGCTCCTCCCGGGTGTCGTCGTCCGCCAGGGCATCGCGCACGGCGCGGGCGGTGTCCATGCCGCACCCCAGCGCCCGCCGGATCTTCCCCGCGCCCGGCGACGGCGGCAGCTCCCCCGCCGCGATCAGCCGACGCGCCCGCGCCGTCTGCGCGGCGACGTCCGCCCCGTACGGGGCACGCGCGTTGGTCCTGTACGTAGTGCCGGAACCGGGGGTACCGGCCCGGTGATCCAAAGCGGTGAACGCGGCCAGGATGACGGGCAGCGTGGTCACGATGGCGACCGCGACGGCCGGCCCCAGCAGGTGCAGCACCAGCCGCGAGAAGCTGAAGCTGTCGGCGACACCGGGCAGGTACGGCCAGGCGTTCATGCCCAAGGTCAGCGCGAGGAAGAACCACTCGATGCGCACCAGCTTGGGATCATTCAACGGGGCGCCTCGGGTGCCCAGGTAGGCGCGGGCACCCACGACCACCAGCAGCGCCAGGCTCATGAACGGCTCCACCAGCCAGGCGAACCACCACGCGGGCGAACCGGAGGGGGCGCCATCGGCGGCGAAGGTCTGAACCCCTGCCGTGGACCACGCCAGCGCCAGGGCCAGCGCGATTAGGGCGACGGCGACCAGCAGCCGCAGCATCCGCGACGCCTGCCAGGCACGCATCGCCGGATCCTGCGCCAGCTCATGCAGCCGGGCCGCCTCGTGCGCGGCCCGACGGCGCCGCCGCACCTTGTCGGTGTCCAGCGTCAGCGGCAGGTCGTCGTCCTGCAGGTCGGCCAGCCTGTGTGCCTCGGCCACCTCGGCGCGCAGCCGCCGGACCCGCTTGGTCTCCCCGCCCTGCCGTACGGCCAGCGCCTCCGCCTCGGGCAACGGGGCCGGGGCGACGGCGGCAAGGTGCCGCTCGATCTCGGCGAGCCCGCGAGCGAAGTCCTCCGGCGAGGGCTCGGGGGTAGGCGTGGTGATGCTCACGCGGCCCTCCTGACCGGCCGGGCGCTCATCGTGACGCCGGCCAGGTCGGCGAGCATGTCGCCGCTGGGGTGGGAGATGTGCGGGTACGCGGGGAGCGCGAGCGCGTTCAGGTCGATCGCGTAGTCGCGGGTGGCGATGAGCCCGTTGACGATGAGCACGTCTACCCCCGCCTCGGACAGGTGCAGAGCGTAGTCACCGGGGCGGTTGCGCCTGGGCTGGCCGGGCGAGCGGAAGAACCGGCACGCCCAGGCGACGGCGTCCTTGAGGCGGGGTTCGCGGCGCAGCACGTGCCGGCCGCGGAGCACGTACCACGACAGCCAGCGAGGGGTGGTCTGCGGCGTCTCGTCCAAGGCCGCACACGCCCAGCAGAACAGCCCGACCTGTTCCAGGTTCAGCGACAGCGGCGCCATCACCCAGCCGGCGTCGATGTAGCGCGCGGTGTCCGCGCTCCAGCGCGGCGACTCCAGCCGCCAGACCTGGTCGAGCGGGACGTCGAAGTGGCGGGCGCAGGTCCAGGCGGCGGGCATGTGCTGGGGCTCGGGCAGGCCCGGACCGGTCCAGCAGCGCGCGACCTCGCCGGGCTCCCCGCACGGGCAGGCGCACTGCCCCTGCCGGGCGTTGCGCCAGCGCCACAGCTCCACCAGGCGCGCCTGGACGCGGCCGGCGCGCACGTGCTCCTGCTCGCGGCGGCGCAGCATCTCGTACGCGGCCCGGGCGGCGTCCGGCTCGGTGACCGGGTCGGGCAGGTCGAAGGGCACGGGGTCGGGGTGGACGCGCTCCATCAGCGGCGAGCGCGGCGAGCCCCACACCGCACGCACGCACGGGTGCAGCTCGAAGGTCCAGGAGACGATGCGGTTCGTGGGGATGCTGAAGGCGTTCACGCGGCCCTCCTCAGCGGGGCGTGGGTCTCGTTGTCCAGATCGGCGGCGAACACCGACCTGCCACAGGGAGCGCAGTAGAACTGCACAGGGCCGCCGTCCAGAGCCGTACGGCAGCGCGGGCAGTGCTTGACTCACCCGCCTTCGCGGACCGGTCGCGGAGCTGGGCAGCGGCCTGACCGGCCAGCTCGGCCAGCCGGTCCATCGCAGCGGCCTCGGCCTCCAGGTCGGCCTCGACGGCGCCCAGGCTGAGCCACACCTCGCGGGCCAGGTTCAGGTACAGGGAGTCGCTGTGCTCGCTGTCCTGGAGGCTCATCTCCTCCGCACGGGGATAGAAGATCGACGTCTGGTGGTAGATCTCGCTCATGACCGGATCACCGCCCCTGCGAGTCGGAGGGCACGGCCCTCTGGCCGGTGGCGGGGGCGAGCTGCATGGGCTCGGCGCTGAAGAACAGCACCGTGGAGCCGCGCATGTCCTCCGGGAGCTGCGCGAGCCAGCTCTTGAACAGGTCGGCGCGGGTCGTCTGCGGGCCCACCTCGCTGGTCCCCGTCAGGGTCTGCCGTGGGTCGGGCAGCGTTCGCTCTGCCGGCCAGCGCTCGCGCCGCATCGGCGGCAGCCGTACGCGCTGGTGGAACGGCGGCGGCAGTCGGGGCACTGGAAGCGCGCCATCACGCCACCTCCCGGCCCCGGGTCGTCTGGCGGATCTCGTCAGCGGTGCGGCCGGCCCACATCCCGCTCGAGGGCTGGACGGTCTGGGCGTAACGCAGGCACAGCGCGCGCACCGGGCAGGAACGGCAGACCTCTCGGGCCACCTCCAGGCGGGCCGCGCGCCTGTGCTCGGTCTCCGGGGCCGGCGGACCGGCGTGCAGGTCGGGGTCGTGGCGGCACTCGCCGGCCTCGGCCAGCAGCGTCCAGACCAGGGCCAGAGCCGGGAAGGCCGGGCCGGTGCGTGCAGGCAGCAGGGGGATCACCTCCCGCACCTCCGGCAGGTGGTCGCGGTCCGGGGGTTGATCCCGCCGCAGCGGCACACCCACGTCGTCGCGGTCCCGGGCGGCAGCCACACCGACGACTTCTTCTTCTCTCGGCGGCTCACTGAGCACCCCGCTGGGTGGTGCCGTTGTTGCCCTGGCACAGCGGGCAGGGCATGGGGCCGCTGCCGGCGTTCCAGATCTGGCCGTTGCGGCACTCCGACGGGCAGCGGTCGGACTTGGCGCAGCCGAACAGGCGCGTCATGATGGACGGGCTCCTTCGGGAGTCGGCGGGGCGGCCCTGGGTCTTGGCGGATTGGGGGCCGCCCCAGCACTTTCAGGGGCGTGGAGCTGACCGCTCCGGGCACGAGGCCGGCCCTCCGGCCGGTCCCGCACCCGCAGCCCTCAGCGAGAGTGCTCGGCGGTGCCTCGGGCACCGTGGTTGGGAGCCCTGTCGAGAGGCCGCCAGTCCGTGATCACCACGGTGGCCGTGCGCTCGAAGACCGTGTAATCGCTGTGGTGGCCGAGGTCCCGAAGCTGATCGAACAGAACCTCCGCGTCCTCGCGGCTCCCGCATCGCTGGGACTCGAACTTCCCCGTGTCGGTGTTGAGCCACTGCGCCAGAACTTCGGTCTCTCGCCGGATGGTCGGCCGGTGGATGTACCAGGTGTCGAGATGCACTGATCACTCCTCACATCCCCGATATCTGAGCTGGCACAGCTAACATAGCTAGTACTGTGCTAGCACGCAATGGCTCGCCTCATGAAAGTTGGGTGAGATCCACCTACCCTTGAGGGGTGGCTATCGATGACAATGACCCGCGCCCGCCGTATCTCCAGCTAGCCGCTGCTCTACGGCGGGCGATCGAGACCGGTGAGTACCGACCGGGTGCTCGCCTTCCCTCCATCAGGGACCTGGCCAAGGAGTACGGCATCGCCGCTCAAACGGTGCAGAACGCGCTGCGCGAGCTTCGATCTGAGGGGCTTGTCGTATCCCAGCAGGGACGCGCGTTCTTCGTACGCGACCCCGACCGGGTTCCCGAGACCGAACTGACCTTGTCCACGCGGGTGTCCGAGCTGGAAGCCACGGTCAAAGCGCTCACGGACCGAGTCGCCGCCCTTGAGGCGAAGGGCAAGGGGTAGGACGAGGATCTTTTTCGGCACGTCACACGCTTCTTTCCACGATGTCGTAGACCCCAGGCGGAGTCCTCGCTTGACTGGTGCAAGACCAGATTGCGCTTCGTGGAAGGAGTTCCACAGCGCGCACTCGGGGGCGCACATGTGCACTTCGCAGAGGAGAGCGCGATGGCGGACCGGAGGCCGAACGACCGTCTCGCCCGCCTCATCGAAGAGGCCGGATTCTCGAACAAGTCCTTCGCCAGCGCTGTGCGCCGGACGGCGGGCGAAGCGGGTACGCCGATCGGGTGCGACCACACCTCGGTGAGCCGATGGCTGAGCGGCTACAAGCCACGCGCCGACGCCGCTGAACTGATCGTTGCGACCCTGAGCCGCGCCCTTGGACGAGCAGTGACGCTCGCCGACGCCGGACTCGCAGCGTCCCAGAAGGTGCCCGTAGACCTCGGGCTCACGTGCCCAGAGAGCGCGGACGAGAGCGTGGAGACGATCAGCCGACTGTGGCAGGCCGACCTCAACGAGGCGTCCACGCTCGTCAAGGCTCAGGCTCAGCCGTCCGCGTGGAAAGACGCCTCGCTGACGTGGCTCCTGTCTCCGAGCACCGCGGCCGCCGGCCGCTCATGCGGCCCACGAGTCGGCCAGTCCGACATCGCCCGGTTCCGGGCGACCGTCGATCTCTTCACGCAGATGGACAACCGCTTCGGCGGGGGCCACGCTCGCCATGCTCTGATCCAGTACCTCGCCGGCGATGGTGCGCGGCTCCTCACCGGGCAGTTCACCGACGCGACCGGTCGGGTTCTCTTCTCCGCCGTTTCTGAGGCCACGTTGCTCGCGGCCTGGATGTCATACGACAGCGGTCTTCACAGCCTCGCTCAGCGCTACTTCGTCCAAGCGCTCGCTCTCGCCCGGTTCGGCGACGACCGTCTCCTCTCGGCGAGCATCCTGGACGCGATGAGTCACCAGGCGACGTTCCTCGGCCGATTCAGAGATGCCGCGAACCTCGCGCGCGCGGCGCGGCAAGGCGCTCAAGGTGTGGCGACCCCGACCCTGACCTCGCACTTCCTGACCATGGAAGCACGCGCCCTTGCAAGGCTCGGCGACGCCAGGGGATGCGACCTGGCGCTCGCGGAGGCCGTACGGGAGTTCGAGCGTCGCAATCCCGACGACGACCCCGAGTGGATTCGCTACTTCGATGACGCGGAGATGGCGGCGGAGCTGGGCCACTGCTTCCGGGACCTCGGCCGAGCCGTCAACGCCACCGAGTACGCCGCTCAGTGCGTAGGCACGATCGACGGCGGAACGTACCTACGCAGCGACTTCTTCGCCACGATGGTGCTCGCCGACGCCCATCTCGCCGCCGGCGAAGCCGAGCAGGCATGCCACGTCGCGCTACACGCCCTTCGCCTCGGTGACCAACTGCGTTCCGCCCGCTGTGTGAGCTACCTCCGTGAGTTCACCGTACGGCTCGCGCCGGCGTCCGGCTCCAGGTCGCTGCGCGACTTTCACGAGCAAGCGCGGGAGTTCAGCCTCTGGCAGCAGGTTCAGTAGGGTTCCCAGTCACGACGGCTCGTGCCCGTCCTCAGGGAGTCGATGCGCTTGCGGACCTCCGCCGCGGCCCTCTCGTCCTGGGGCGCCTTCTGGCTCAGCCACGTGACCATGAGGAACTCGCGGACATCCCTCAGCACGGGGTACCCCGGCCACTGCATCACGTCGAACCCGTAGATCTTGACGAACTCGGCGTACTCCGCCGCGGTGTGCCAGCCGAACCGCTCGTAGTAGATGGCGGTGAGCACGAGATCCCATTCGCGAGGTCCGGTGGTGAAGCCGTCGAGGTCGATGAGCACGGGACGCCCCCGCCGATCGTGGATCACGTTGCCCACGCTCGCGTCCCCATGGATGAGCCCTGGCGGCAGCGCGAACTCCAGCCGGGCGTAAGCCGTGCGCAGCTCCATCAGACGGTCGTTGAGGAAAGCGTGATCCTTGTCCGAGAACCAGCCGTTGGAGGCGAGCCGTCGTTCTGCCCGGGCGAATGGCTCTAGCCGCCCGAGCGACAGGCGAACCGGTGCCTCCAGGCGATGCAGTTCGGCCAGGAGCCGAGCGACATCGGCCGGCGAGCCGTAGTGCTCGGACTCTGACAGAGACTCCCAGAACGTGACGACATGGTTCCCTGCGATGACGGGCTGATCGATCGGTAGTGCCCGAACGGCGGGGAACTCCTTCTCAGCGAGCCACCGAGCGACCGCGACCTCTTTCCGAGCGTCAGATGCGTAGGCCGTTGAACGGGCCACCCGTACGACGATGGGCTCGGTGAGCCGGAAGACGGCGTTCTCCCCCAGCCTGATCAAAGTGGCTCCGGAAGGACTCAGCCCGGCCATCGCGCAGGCCTCTTCCATCGCCGCGCCGGCCTTCGCAACCGTGAAGTCCCCTGGCACCGAGCCACCCTCTGAACTGTCAGTGCGCCTCGTCTCCGCCATACGCCCGACCGTACATCCTCGTCACGCGCCTACTCGCCTGCTTCTTTGGTGGTCAGCGCGCGCCGTACGGCGCCGTCTTCTCGCGTCCGCAGCCCCCATCCAATGGGGCGTGTCTCCGCCCGAGTACTGGGAGCAAGCGCATCCTGAGTTGGTGACACGGAGACCGCCCATGGAAGTGTCCCCGCTGTCCCTGCTGTCCCTGTAGTGCCTATGACCAGGGAAAATAGCGTTCAGTGCCGGGGACAGTGCGGGGGACACGGTTGTCCCCGCTGTCCCCGAGAGCCACGGCGGCGCTGGGAGTTGCCTCTACCGAGGCCACTCCTCCTGATGTGATGGCACTAGGACATACCTCTTAGGCGCCGGAGGGCTTCGCCTGAGGGGAGCTACCTTTGATGGACACCCGGAGGGCCTGCATGGATCAGGACAACCGCCACTCCGTGAGCGTGGCCGGCGTCATCCTTGATGAGCACGGCCGGGCTCTCCTCATCCAGCGGCGGGACAACGGCCACTGGGAGGCGCCGGGCGGGATCCTCGAGCGCGACGAAGACATCCTCACGGCACTACGGCGAGAGGTGTTGGAGGAGACAGGGCTCGAGGTCGAACCTGAAGCTCTGACGGGCGTCTACAAGAACATGCCGCGCGGCATCGTGGCGCTGGTGTTCCGATGCCGTGCCAGCGGAGGCTCCCTGCGTGAAACAGACGAGTCACAAGCTTTTCAGTGGATGAGCGCCGATGAGGTCACCGCCGCGGCGTCCGAAGCCTTCGCGGTCCGCGTGCTTGACGCCATGCTCTATGGGACCTCTCCGGCCATCCGGCACCATGACGGCACCCACCTGCTCCAGCTGCAGGCGAAGTAGTCGCGGGGACGTCGGATCTCCCTGCTCGAAGACACGCGAGCACATCGCCCCCGACAACCTCCACGCCGAGGGCGGCTCGTCCATCACCCTCAAGACGGCGCGGGACTATCACCTGTTCGCCGGCCTCACCGTCGAGGGCCTGGCCAAGGGCGAGCCGGTCCGGCGGCACTTCTCCCGTTTCGACCCCGCCGCCGACGTCTACACCAGGGAGATCCACGCCGAGGACCGCGTCGGCACCGACGCGCCGCTGTCCACGTTCCTGGCCACGTTCGACGTCCTGGACACCAAGCACCGCATCCGCTTCCGGACCGGCAACCCCAACCCGTGCCCCGTCGCCGTCACCGAGTCCCAGTTCCGCGTCGCTATCTGAGAACGCAGATAGTTTGCTGCGTCCAGAGTGATTCCCATCGGGAACGGCGGCGGATCCTCCCGGCGATTCCCCATCGGGAACGGCGGCGAATCCTCCCGGCGATCCACCATGGGGAACGGCGGCGAATCCTGCGGGGATTCGTCACTGAGTTGCACCATGGTAGGACCGCTCGTTTTCCGCCACCAAGAACGTGGAGAACGTATATCGTTCAGTGCGTGACGTCGTCATCCATGTTGCAGATATGGATGACGATGCCGCGCTCCACCTGCACGCTGGGCGCGGAGCTTGCAGCGCTCGGCCGCTCGTGGACACAAGGAAAGCCCTGGCCCGCACCGGTGGAACGACACGGACCAGGACTCCCTGGGCCGGGTGGCCGCTAAAGCGGCCACCCGGCGATCATCCGCAGAACGAGGTCGATGACCTCGACAGCTACCAGAGCTGCGAGCAGATCATCTTCGCGTCTGCGGTTCTTGCGCTGTCGCCTCTTCCCGACCATGGCGTCTCACCTCCTCACTGGGGACAGAGCGGTCCCCCCGAGCGGCCCCCCCGAGGGCCGGGTGAAGACGCAAGAAGTGGCGACAGAAAGGGAGCGTAGACGAAACCCCGCGACGACATGGTCATCTTGCGAAGCAAGGCATCACACGTTTTCCCCATACGCCTGAACGCGCATTCTTGGATCCCACATGGGACGTGTGGGATGTGCTCGCCGCCTGTAGAGGCGTAGCGCGAAGAGCATGCGTCAGGGTCGACCTTCGGCGAGGAGACCGACCCTGGCAGCCCGGCTGCGGGGGCTATCTCACCGTGGCGAACACCGCCCAGCGGACGATCGCGCCGATGATGGTTCCGACGATCGTCTGGGCCGGGGTGTAGTCGCCGAGCTTGGCCCGGGACTAGCCGATCAACGGTACCAGCGGCGCGGTCACCGCGGGCCAGGGCCCGATCTGCACTATCAGGAACGCGACCGCGTCGGCGGTCACCGTCGCGTGGAAGCTGACCTTCCACTTCAGCAGCGCGGTGATCCGCGTGGTTGCCAGGAGACCGCCGAGCCATAGCTGGGCGCTCTTGGCACGGTGGTGAGCAGATTGCGCAGCCACCCTCACACGGAGGATGGCCGGACCTGTACGTCACCGATCAGTAGTCGTACGGCTTGGGGTTGCGGGTAGGCCGGCGTCCAGCGGAGCGGAGCAGCAAGCCCATCGCCGGGAAACGCTGCTCCAGCGCACGGACAACGCCGTAGTACAGGGTGATGCCGAGCACGACGGCGCGCCGAGCACGACGCAGGAGCCCGTTCGCGCCCTTCCCCTTGGCAGTTGTTCAGGTTGGAGATGCTCTTGTTCCAGGGCACCTCAAGCTTGATCATTTCCCATTGCGTTCCCAACGATCAAGGGCACGTGATCCCACCTCGTCGTTTACGCTGGTCAAAGCCCCAATGCCAGACTGAGGATTCTCGGACTTCTAATCCGACGGTCGCAGGTTCGAATCCTGCAGGGCGCGC
>NZ_QZEY01000035.1 GCF_003594875.1 Bailinhaonella thermotolerans | reverse complement strand
GGCCCACCGCCGCGTCGGGCACGCGCGCCATCATCGGCACCACCGCGGCCGCCGACTGCCGATCCCGTAGCGGCGTCGTCATCGCCTCGATCAGCGCGCCGTAGAAAGGGTCATCGGGGTAGGTGGGGTTGCTCTCGGCCCCCTCCGGGGTCGGCGCCGAGATCGACTCGGGCAGCAGCAGCAGGCCCGCGCCCGCTAGGCGGCTGTCCGTGGTCGCCTCGACGTGCTGAGACACCCCGATCAGGCGCCGCAGCGTCGACCGCAGCGCCCGCACGGGAGAGTCAGCGACGAACGCGTGCCGGCCATGGGGACGCCAGATCCGCACCACCACAGCATGCTCATCCGGCGCGGCCCCCTCGTCCGGATCGCGCGTGATCCACTGGTCCGTTTCCGGCAGCCGGAGCTCGATCTTGCCGCCCTGCAGCGCCTTGAACTCCTCGCCGTTGGACAGGGCAAGCCAGCGCCGCCGCCCCTCGTGGTCGAACCCGACGAGATAGGACTCGCCCGGGATGGACAGGTGGAGCGCGAGCCGGGACAGCAACGCCCCATGCCCGCCGGCACCCCGGGCGATCTCCTCGAGGGGAGCGTGCAGCCGCTCATCGGTGACCGGCTCGGGGTCCGGACCCCCGTCCGGGCTGACCCGGGCGACATAGAGCCGGCACCGGCTCATCGCGTTCGCGACCCAGCCCACGCCCGCACGCAGCTCCGGGACCTCGTCGTAGTACTCCCACGCCGTACCCTGCCAGTCCATCACCTTGGGCAGGATCTTGACATCGGAGCGCCGCACCATCGCCGCCGAGGCGATCATGACGCGGCGCGGCGACCGCCCCGGCGCGTCGACGGTCGTCGTGTGCTGCTTGTACTTGTTCCACCAGGCCATATACGGTCCCCCCGGGCCCCGGATGTGATCCCCTCATGGCGCGCAGGCCGCCCCCCAGCGCCCGCGCCGTACGGCTTACGCGCCGCCGATCCCTAGCCGCGCCTGCGCCGCGGCGTACAGATACGAGATGGTGAGCGCGCCGGCCGGGATCGCCCACAGGGCGGTCACGTCGAGCGGGTGACCGGAGGCGAGGTAGCCGCACCCCCACCAGGCCAGCGCCCACCACCAGGACAGGCACCACGGGCACGAGACGAGCGTGGCCGCCTTGCTCTGCGGCCCCCACCGGCCGATCACCCACGCCCGGACCGGCGACGCCAGGTCATCCCAGATCACGAAATGCGTGGCACGTGCCGTTGCCCCCAGTGCCAGCGCAAACACCCCGATTAGCAGCACGGGGAGATCGTAATGCGCGCGTATGCCCGATATCGGCACGCCGCGCGGGGGCGCGTCACACCGCGACGCTCAGGGGGCGGCGTGCTCGATCTCGTCCGCGATCTGCTCTGCCTGCAGGGCCTGCATGTCCCGGTCGGCGTCCTGCTCCCGAACGTGTCCCCAGCCGCCATGTAGCTCTGAGTAGTCGGGGATGCGGGGCAGGTTGACATATAACGGCTTAGCGAGCACCGCGACCTGGGCGAACACCGGCACTCCGCGTTATCAGCGAACGCCCCGCCGGACTCATCCCGGAAAACGTAGACCGAAACCCTCCCGTGGACAGCGTCCTCGTCACACGGGGTGACCTGGGGTAATCCGTCCACCTTGGGGCTGGGGACACGTTCGGGAGCAGGACGCCCGGTCCCAGATCTGGCCCAGGGTAAGCCCCGTGCCGGGGACGGCGCGGTATCGGGCGGCGCGGTCCCGGTATCGGGCGGCGATGCGGCGGCGCTCGTCGGCGCGTATCGCCGCCTCTGCCACCTCGGTCACGGGCTCACACATCGCGCTCTCCGAGCTGGGGGGTGATCGGGGCTGCGCCCGGGGCCCTCCGGTGACCAGTGAGGAGAAGTTGAGGACAACCCTCGGAAGGAGACCGAGACAGGCCGCACCGGGCGCAGCAGGGGAACGATATCGGTCTCGGCCCGGCTATGCGAGATCGCGGGAATGAAGCCGCGCCCGGGGAACGAGGTCCCGGGCGCGGGAGACCGGCAGGGCCGGGCGCGGTCCTACACGGTGTGCTGTGTGCGTTCGGCCGTCCGCAATAAGGCCGCCGGCGGCGAGACCGCCTGCGGGTTGTCGTGCACGGGTCAGAATAGCCGCGGCCGGGACGGGTCGACCAGGGCCCAGCTCTGCCCGTGCTCGCCCATATCCCACATCTGCGTCGCCCCGCAGGCGGGGCAGCGGAAGGCGACCAGGCGGCGCGCCACGGGCGCGGGCCGGGCCTCCTGCCTGCGGTAGGCGCGGCCGCTGCGCGTCCGGGTCGGCCGCTCGACGACGACCGCGCCCGGATGCTCGGGGGCGACGGTACCCCAGGTGATCCACACGCGGCCGCCGTACCCGCACGGCACGCAGCCCGAGGGGATGCAGTGCACGCGGGAGGCGACGTCCCAGGGGTCCCAGCGGACCGGGCGGCCGTCGTGCTCGGGGTAGTCAGGAGGCGGCTGCGGCCACGCCAGGCGCAGCCCCGGAGGCGCCGGGATCATAGGCGCAGCCTAGACCAACGCTGCCAGGATGGGTCGTATGACCGATGATGCGCACGAGCCCGGCAACGCCCCGTTCGGGCAGATCATCCAACTCCTGCAGGCGGCAGAGCGCGTCATGATCGGCGCGGCGTGGGCGCTGCATCGGGCGCACGCGCCGAGGCTGCCCGGGTACCGGGCGCACCGTCGCCGCTGCCGCATCTGCAACCCAGCCGGGTTCCCGCCGGCCCTGGCCGCCGACCGGGGCGCCTACCTGCGCCGGGTACGGCGCCGCCGCAGGTGCTAGGCGGGGTCTTGCCCGCTGATCGCGGCGATGAGCCGGTCACGTTGACGCTGTACCTCGTGCAGCGCGGCCGCCAAGTCCTCGAACGGCTTGGCGTACGGCTTGAGCCCGTCGGGGCCGTCGCTGCAGTTCCGTATGCGCGTGAGGGCTTCGACCGCGCCGCTCACGGTGGCCAGGTGCCCCGGCACCGCGAGCTCGGCCAGAACGAGCAGATGCGCGCGGGCAAGCAACTTCTCCGACGGGTGCCCCCCGAGGTGACGAATCCAACTCTCCGCGCGGCGTTGGATCATGGGCTGCTCGTCCAGCGGCACGAGCCGGCGCGGCTCGTCTGAGATCGCGTGGGCGTCGGTCATGGCGGTCTCCCGGGTAGTGGGGGTCGTGGCGGTCTTAGACGTGGGCGCCCGTGTTGGCGCTGACCTCGTCGCCGAGAGCCGCGTGCGCAAGGGCTGCGGCCAGGCATACGAGCATCTCGGGGATGAGCTGCGCGATTTTCTCGGCCTCGTCGCGCTGCTGCGCCCCATGCGGGGTGCGGGTTTCGGGCGGGCTGTCGCCGAGCTCGGTGGAGTACATCAGTTCGGCGGTCTGCGCCGCCGCGTAGGCGCCGCGCAGGGTGGTGACGGCGTCGCGTACGGGCTCGTCGAGGTCAGCGATGCCGACGGCGACGGCGTCGGGGTCGGGGAGCTGTGGCCGGTTCCACGCGCGCCAGGGCGGCCCGCCCGGGTCCTGGTCGTAGCCGCGGCCCGGTCTCCGGTCGCGCCGGTACAGCGTGCGCGCTTCGAGATCGGCCGCAGTGATATCGCCGCCGTGCCGGAGAGCGGATACCGCAGCGGCGGCCGCAGTGGTGTACCACCAGGCGATCTGAGCGAGATCCTCGCGGGATGCCCGTAGCCGGGCCTCGGCGCGTTCACGGCGCCGCTCGGAGGTGACGTGCCATGGGCTGGTAGCCGCTGCGCCCGCCCCGGTGGTGGCCTCGGCCCCTGAGGGGGGCTCGAGCGAGAGCGCCTCGCAGGCGAGCTCGGCGGCGCGCACCTCGTGTTCGGCCCGGCGCGCGGTCCTGGCCAGGTTGCGGAGGTAGGCGCGCGCTGTGGCGGTCAGCGCGGGCGGGTGGGGCATGGGGCCTCCCGGGTAGTGGGGGTCTGGTCGTCACGGTAACCCGCGCTGTGACGGGCTGTGGGGCTTATCGGCGCAGGGGGATTCCGGCCAGGCCGCGCCCGGTGCCAGCGGCGGTCTTGGACAGCCCGGCCGCGGTGGACACGACCGAGGAAGCGCCGGGGATCGGCAGCAGCCGCAGCGCCAGGTACACGCTGGCGTCGATCCGGCCGGGGCTGTCGGGGTCGAGCGGCTGCCACGTTGCCCACTCCTCCTCGAGCAGCGGGAGCGGGGCGGCGATGCGGATGTGATCTTCGGTGAGCGCCTGGGCGACGGGGTCGGCCCGCAGCAACTTGCCGGCCTTGCCGCGTACGGCCTCGATCCTGGGGGGCAGCTCGGCGTACCGGCCGGTCGGGTGCTCGCGGCGTAGCGCGTCCCACGCCGTACGGATAAGCCGGATGGCCATGTCCCCGCCGTAGTTGATCTCGACGATGATCAGGTCAGCGTCGGTGTCGGCGGCGACTTCGCAGACGCGGCGGGGCCACTCGGCGGCCGACATGACGCCGGAAGCGTCGTGGGTCCAGTACAGGCGCCGGTCGGAGGCGAGGTACCCGGCGATGATGCCGACGGTGTCGCGGCCGCCGCCGGCAGGGTCGACCGCGACCGCGCGGCGTGCGGGGCGCGCGGTCGGGTGGTAGTCGCGGCGCTGCCGGAGCAGCTCATAGGTGACAAGCGCGCCCTCGGAGGGTTGGGGGTTGCCCTGGTAGAGGGCGCCCCAGTCGCCGGGGCGGGTGGTGGCCTGCGCGTCGAGCCAGTGCCGCAGCGCGGCCGAGCTGTCGCGGGTGGGGATCTTCGGGTGGGTGAGCGGCTCACCCGCCTTCCGGCCGAGGGGGTCGGCGCCGCCGGTCAGCGCGGGGTCTGCCAGCGCGGGCAGGTGGATGACACGCCAGCGGCCGCCCTCGTCCTCGCGTCCCTCGTCGGCGAGGATGCGCGCGCCGAGGTCGTCGGGGTGCCATCGGGTCATCACGAGGATGATGGGGGCGCCGGGGGCGCGGCGGGTGAGCAGGTCCGCGGAGTAGCTGTTGTGGACGCGGTCACGCAACGTCCGGGAGTTGGCCTCGGCGCGGCTCTTGTGGGGGTCGTCGATCCAGATCGCGTCGCCGGGGTTGCCCGTGATGCCGCCGTCCATCCCGGCCGAGCGCAGGCCGCCGCCGGCGGTGAGCTGCCAGTTGTCGACGGCCTTGCTGCCCCGGTCGAGCACGAGGCCGTACGGGGCGCCGTACGCCTCGACCAGGCGGCGGACGCGGCGGCCGCGCCGATGCGCCAGGGACGCGGCGTAGCTGGTCAGGATGACCGCGTGGCGGGGGTGGCGGGCGAGCCACCAGAACACCCCCCACTCCGACACGGTGACGCTCTTACCGACCTGGGGCGGCGTGAAGATCGCCAGCCTTTCGACCCGGCCGGCGGCGACGTCGGCGAGCGCGTCCCCGATCAGGCGCAGGTGCGGCCGTACCCGGTAGGTATGGTCCAGCGCCCGCGCCAGCGTGACCGGCGTGGCCAGCACATCACCGCGCAGCGCCTCGAGCGACGCGTTGAGCTGCGCCAGGGCGGCGAGGTCGGCGGCCGCGTCAGTCGTCATCATCGGCCCCCGACGCTGCGGCGAGAGCGCGCTGTACGGCCTCGACGGTCTCGGCGATCCGGCGGCGCCGCTGCTCGGGCGAGAGCGCGGCTAGGTCGTCGCCGGTCGCGTCGAGCTGCACCGGGCCGCCGCCCGGGCCTGACACGGTCACCTCGACGCCGGCGCCGCCGTACAGGGCGCGCCGATGCCGCATCACCACGTCGAGCAGCCGCACCAGGTCAGCCGGTTTGAGGTGGCGGGCGTCGAGCCAGTCGAGCGACTCCCCCAGCCGCTCGGCGACCTTGTCGAGCAGCTCGGCGTCGGCGCGGGCCGCGTCGCGGGCGCGCGCCTCGAGCTCGGCCCGGTACAGCTCCCGCGCCTCGGCGTCGTACGCGTCCGCGCGCTCTCGCCAGCGCATGGCGGCGGCCACGCCGCGTAGATAGGGGGCGGTCAGTGCACGGGTTTCGGCGGTTTTGCGCACGGTACGGCCGGGGCCGAGCTCGAGATACGTCCGGAAGTGCGCGTACAGGGCGTCGCTCTCGCCGCTCTGGCGGTCCCATGGGTCGCGGTCGGTGTCGAGCTGCAGCCGCTCGGGCGGCTTCACGTCATCCCCCCTCTGCCTGCCCCCGGGGTGGACGTGCGTACGGCGGGAGCCGTACGCCTGCGCTGCTCGATCCCCCCGTTACCGAGCAGCGTGGGTGCCCTGGTCCCCCTAGTCCCAGGGCGGTGTACGGCCCCCGCCGATGTGATCACACGGTAGTGGTCACGGGGCGTTGCGCGGTGTAGGTGAGTTGGACGGTTTCGGCGTGTCGCGGGCGGGTTTGCGTCGGGCTGCCTGCTCGGCTTCCTCGGCGGCTTGTTCGGCCTCGGCGGCGGAGTCGGCGGCGCTGCGGCATTGGTCGATCGCGGCGGCCGCGTGCCGGTCGACGTCGTCGAGCTGGTCGCCCGCGCCGGCGGTGAGGAAGGCGTTGGTGCCGAGTAGGGCGGTGACGAGCACGGCGAGGATGCGGCCCCAGGGGAGGGACTCCCACCAGCGCTGCCGTTCGTCGAGCTGGTCTCGCCGATGCACGCCGCCCCCGCCTCCGCCGCTTCCTGCGCCGGCCGGGGCGGGGGCGGGCGGGTACGGCTCGCGCCGATGCTCGGGACGGTGCTCCGGACGCGGCGGCGGGTAGCCGTACGGGTCGCGGGGGCCGTACCCGTACGGCGGGGCGCCGCGGTGAGCGCCAGGCGGCGGGGGAGGCTCGGCGCGGTAGGTGCCGGTGTGGTCGGGCGGCTGCCCGTGGCGGTAGCCGTACGGGTCTGGCGTAGCGCCAAAATCGGGCCCGATCCTCCCCGAAGGGCGGTCGGGCGGGTGCTCGCTCATGTCATTTGCCCCCCTTGCTCCACGTGGCGCGCCAGGTGTCGGGGCCTACGATCCCGTCGACCACGAGGCGGGCGCGCCGCTGCAGCTCGCGGGCGGCGGCCGCCGAGCGCGGCCCGTAGATGCCGTCGGCGCCGGTCGGGCCGAGGTTGTAGCCGCGGCGGATCATCTGCCGCTGCCAGGTGCGGACGTGGTCCCCGCGCGATCCCTGCCGGATGAGGCGGCCCGGGTACGCGGGCGGCCGCGTGTCGGCGCCGCTGGCCGGCGGCTTCGGCTTGGGCTTGGCGCTGCCGCCCGGGGCACCGCGCCACCAGTGGCCGAACCCGACGTACTCGGCCGCGCCCCGGGTGCGCTCGGCGACCTCGCGGCGGGTGTTGGCCTCGATCGTGCGGATGACGCCGCCCCCGCGCACGTCGGTCACGATCCCGACGTGGTCGATCTTCTCGATGTCGTTGGAGCGGCCCCAGTCGAAGAACACCACGGCGCCCACGGCCGGCGCCGGCGACCAGCGGCCGCGGGCCTTGAACCACCGGGCGTGGGCCACGGTGTAGGCGAACCGGCCGACCAAGGGCGCGATGCCCGCCTCTTCAGCCCACTTGGACACGGCCATGTCGCACCACGCGGCCGGGCCGTAGGCGCTGCAGGAGACCCGCGCCGCCCGGCAATACCACTCCCCGTAGGGGGTGGGGAGTTTCTGGCCGCGAGAGTCGACGGGCTGCCGGTACCCCAGGTCAGCCCGCGCCGCCTTGATCAACCTCGTTCGCGCCGCGTCCATCTGCGTCCCCCCCGTGTTGTTGGCTGTACCACTCCTCAGGCGTCCCGGCCGCCTCGTATGCGGCGAGTGCCGCGAGCTCGGCGTCAGTCACCGGGGCCGGGTCTGTCCCCGTCGGCCCCGCGCCGGCGTACGGCTCGGGCGGCATCGGTTCCCCCGGCGGTTCCGTCCATTCCGGCTCGTCCGTCATGTGTCCCCCTCTCTCGCCGGCGGCGTCGCGTCCCCGCCGGTCCTGTCTCGGGTGTCGGGCTCGTCCGGCCAGCGGCCCCGCGCCCACCGCAGTAGCGCGGGCACGACAAACAGCGTGATCACCGGCAAGAGGAGCTCTTTAATCAGCTCCGGCCAGTTCATGCCGACGACCGGGGCCCGGCTAGGTCGACGAGCGTGCGGATGAGGCCGACGAGCAGTGCGACCACGGCCAGCAGCGCCCCGACCGCGGGCCGGTCGCTCGTGACATGCGCGACCGCCCGGGCAGCCCACCAGGCGCAGGCGAGCACGGCGAGCGTGTCGACATCACACGACCGGCCACCCCACCCCGTGGCGCAGATCGCGGCGAGCCCGGCCAGCCCGATACCCGCGGCGATGAAGAACCAGGTCACCACGGGTAGGTCATCGGGTGTGCGGGCGTCCGCGTAGACGCTGGCGACAAGGCCCGTGCCGATCACCGCGGCGAGGATGCGCCGGCCCCCGCACGAGCGTAAATATCCCCCCATGGGGCGTGATCGTAGCCCGCGGAGCTGCCGATATGCCCGATATGCGGGCCTCGACGCGCGGGGGTCAGCAGGAGTGCCGAAACGGTAAGCGCCGTCTCCCGGGGCGGCGTACTCTCAGGGCAGCCCCGGCGAGGGGACATCCGGTCATTTGTCACTCCGCACCTCGCCGGGGCTCGCGCCTACGGTGCGCCGTCGACGTATCCCGGCCGCGGCGGGTGGACGCGCCACGGGGCGCGCGGTGAGACGGGCTCGGTCCCGTCGGCGATCTTGACCAGAGCGGCCATGGTCAGCCGCGCGTCGAGCAGGAGATCCCCCGTCGAGCCGGGGTGGCGGCGCGGATACATGGGCTCGAAGTGCTGGGGGTCCTCGGCGAGGCGCGTCGGCTCGGCGTGGTAGCGCGCCCACACCTCCCGCACCGTGACAGTGTGCAGGTAGGCCCGCTGCCCGGTGATCTCGGGCCCGGTCGGCGCGTCTGGCCACTGCACGTGCATCCAGGGGTACGCCTCGGTCGCGGTCATCTCCGACCACCGCTTCGGGCCGACCAGGCGCGCGGCTTCGTCGGCGTCCCTGCGGGCCTGCTGGTCGGCGGCGCTCATGTCGTGGTTGGCCAGCATGACCAGCGGCCAGAGCGCCCACCGGTGCCATGACACCCACACCGGCAGCGCGGCGCCGGTGCCTCTCGGCCGCATCATGTCGTCAATGCGGCCGATCGCGTCGCGGTAGGTGATGGCCCCGGCCCGGGAGCCCGTCCCGGGTGGGATCAGCTCGACGTCGAGGATGACTGAGTGGACGTCGAGCCGTAGCGGTGCCGGCCACTCGACGAGCACGAGACGGCGCGGCTCGTCGGCGTCGTCGGCCGCGACCACGACCGCGGACCGGTCGGCGAGCTGCTCGACGACCCGCGCGGCACCGCGCCGGTCCGTGGCATGCCGCCCATAGTGTATGAGCACAGCGCGGCACGTCGGGCACAGCCGCCCGGGGTACGGCTCGACGTGGCCCGGGGGCGGCGTGTCGGGCGTGACCGCCGGGTGCGTGCGGGCGTCGCATCGGGCGCAGATGTGGCGGGCGGCCGAGGCGCGGCGGACCGCGGCGAGCTGCGCCGGCGTCGGGGCCGGCTTGAGCTCGGACGCGTCCAGGTCATACAGCGGCGCGTGCCGGTTGCCGTGGTACCGGACACGGCCGACCGGTACGGCGCCGCGGCGCAGGCGGCGGGGCGGGTCGAGGCGGCCGAGCTGCGTCTTGGTGTAGAGCCCGTCGGGCACGGCGTCCCAGGTGGTGTAGCAGGGCAGCTCGGCGGTGAGCTCGGCCATGCGGGGTCCTTTCTGGGGGTCATGGGGGTTCTTCTTTCTGGGTCATGTGCCAGCGGTCGGCGGCCGCGAACAGGGAGGCCCGGTCAGGGTGTGCGTCGATCGCGGTGGTCAGGCCGTACACGTGGTGCCGTAGCGCCTGCAGCTCGGCCGTCAGCTCGGCTATGCGCGTCTCGGCCTGGCCGAGCTCCTCGACCGTGGTGGGGCAGGCACAGGGCGCGTCCCAGTCCTGGACACGGTCGGGGCAGCCGGGGATGAGCAGCCGCGCGTCGGGGTCCTCGGCCGGCGCGATCCACGCGCACCGCAGCATGCGAGCCTGCCCGGTCATGGCTGCTCGGCCCTCGCATCGGGCTTGGTGAGTTGCGCGAGGAGTTGCGCCGCGGCGTGCAGTTCCTCGCGCTCGTCGGGGGTCATCAGGGCAAGGTCGGCGCGGATCTCGGCGACCTTGCCGCGCCGCGCGAGGGTGATCGCGCGAGCGGCAGGCAGATGGTGCATGAGCGCGGCGATGCCGGGAGCGAACCGCGAGACTGCCTCGAGTAGCTCGTCTTGCGCGCGCCGTACGGCGTCGCCGAGCTCTGCGGGGAGCTGTCGGACGTCGGCGGCGGTCGCGTTCAGCAGGCGGTCGGCGTCGGTGAGGTCGGACATGGGGGGTCTCCTACAGCCAGTGGGCGGCGGGGTTGTGGCGGGCGGCGTCCTCGAGCCGGGCGTACCGCTGCACCTGCGGCGATCCTTCGGCGAAGCCCGCGATGGCGGCGACGTGGTTGGGCAGCGCGCCGGCGCGCAGGGAGCGGGTGACGAAGGTCGCGCGGCCGGAGTGCCCGCGGATCTTGCGGGTGATGCCGGCGGCCCGGGCGCGCTTGCGGACGCGGCGGCCGATCTGGTCGGCCGACAGGCGCCCCTCGCGCGCCTCGACGGTGGTGGCGCGCGGCTGGGGCGGGGCGAGCACGTCGCCGGCGGTGCCGGTGAGGGCGCGCCACAGCGGCCCGGAGGTGACGCCCTGGCCGTGGAGCCAGCGCAGCCAGGTATAGACGGCGGTGACGGGGCACAGCTCGGCGACGCGGGCGCGGTGGATCGGGGCGGCGTGGCCGCGCGCGCCCTGGTCGGCCTTGCTCACGCCGATGTAGGCCCACACGGTCATCTCGTCGCCGCTGTGGTCCTCGCGGATGTCGCCGACGTCCATGACGGCGAGCATGGACGAGCGGGCGCCGATGCCCACGCCGAGCATGATGAGCGCCCAGTCGCGCAGGTCGATCGGGCGGCGCGGGTCGAGCTGCCCCTTGATCTGCAGGAGCTCGTCGAGGGTGTAGGCGTCGGCGCGGTTTTCCCGCCAGCCGGCGCGGGTGGCGTCGGCCCGGTAGGCGACGGCGGCGCGCAGCGCGGGGCGGTGGTCGGGCGCCTGGCCGAGTTTGTCGCGGATGTGCCAAGTGACCCCGGCTACGGCGCGTTGCACCGAATTGGGGGATCGGTTGTGATCAGATAGCCAGACGGCGAACCCGACCAGGTGATCGGGGGTCGCGTGCAGGGGGGACGTAATACCGTGCTGCTCGGCGAATTCGAGAAAGCGGCGCCAGTCGGCGGCGTACGCCTTGCGCGTGTTCGCGGCGGTGCGCTGCCCGGCGGCGCGGCCGCGCTCGATCAGCTCGGCCAGGCCCGCGCCGGGGAGCTCGAGCTGACCACCGCCGTCGAGGAACGTCACCTTGCCTCCCGTCTGCCGATGGCGCCGGGCCCGCGTCCGGCGCGCTGCTCGGGTCGAGCGTAGTCCCCTCCCCCGACATTCGTACGGATAATGTTCGTTATACGGGCGGGTCGCGGCCCGGATAGGGCAGGTCACGGGGTTACGGCGGGGAAGTAGAGGTAGGGCGGGCGTGGCGGGAACCCGCGCGCGTCCCGGACGGCGCGGCGCTTCATGCCCCGATGGGTAGGTCTCGGATCGTTTGTCCGGGTACGGGGAGCGGGGGGAGCGGCCGCCGCGGACCGTAGTGGATAAGAGCTGTGCGGCGGGCCCGGCTTTACGACGTAGATTTCGGGCCGGGCGCGCCGCGGCGAGGAGGATCGGTACAGCCATTAGCGGTACGGCTACAGGTCTGTCTCGTGCACCTCGACGACGTTGTCACCCCACGCCGGCCCGTCCGGGTCGATGAGATCCCACGCGAGCACCCTCGCGCTCGGCGGGTTGGGCTGGCGCACGCCCGGCCGGTCGGGGAAACGGCCCCTCACGTACCGCTCGCGCCAGGCCGCCACCTGCGGAGTGTCCGGCAGATAGCCCCAGATGTCGGCGGCCGGGCGCGCGGCGACCGCCTCGGCCAGGTCCCGCCGCAGCCAGCCGCACAGCCGCTCGCGCCGGGCCTCGCGCCGCGCCGCCTGCTCGGCCGCGGCCTGCGGCAGCGCCCGCCAGGCGTCCAGCGTGACCGGCTCGCCGGCCTCTTCGACCGCCTCCCACCCCAGCAGGGATCGCAGCCCGGCGCGGCCCTCCCACGCCAGATACCAGCGGCCCGCCACCTCGGCCAGGGGCCCGCCCGGCGCGTCCGCGAACACGGTGGTACGCCCGGTGCGGGCACTGGTCACGGCCAGCACGGCGCCCCTCAGGCCCGACAGGCGCACCTCGCCGAAATCGTCGGTGTCGGCGCGCAGCTCGGCGTTCAGCCACCAGCGCCGCCCGCTCCAGCAGCCGCGCTCAGACCACACCGTCAGCTCGACCGTGTCATCGGCCGGGGAGCGCACATGCGCGCGCACGTTGCGATCGCGGCGGTTGAGCACGCTGTGCACCCCGGCCGCCAGGCGCCGCGCATCCCCGCCGGCCACCTGCGCCAGCAGATCCACCAGCGCCGCCCCGCGCACGAAGATGCGCTCCTCCAACGGGCCGGTGGTGTCCAGGCGCGCCCACAGCGGCCCGAGCTCGATCTCATCGGCGCCGGCGTGCAGCTCGGGCCAGGCGGCCGCCTGCGCCGCGCGCGCCTGCTCCTGCTCCCGCGCGTCCTGCGCGTCCTGCCGCAGGGACTCGGCGGTCGGGGGCAGGCCGGCAAGGTCGCGCTCCCACGGCGCCATGCTCCCGGGGTCGTGCATCACTGGTCTCCTGTTCCTCGAGGCGCGTCCGGGGTGGGCGCGCCGGCCGATCCCCTCGCAAAGGGGCGATGAGGCCCGGGGTCAGTCCCGGGAGAGCGTGACGGCGTAGCCGTCGGCCAGGTGCTCCCACGGAACCCAGCCGCGCGCGTCCACGCTCAGGCCGGCGTCGCGTACGGCGTCCACCGCCCCCTGTGCTGTGTGTGCGCGGGTGGTGTGCGACGGCCCGAGCGTGGGGGACAGCCGCATGCGCGCCTCGCGCTTGGAGTTCCGGTAGACCCACACGGCGGTGTCCTCCGACCATTGCTCCCCGGCACTGATCTCGACGTCGGCCAGGGCCTCGAGGGCGGTGGCGCACACGTCCTCGGCCCGCAGGATCTCCAGGACGACCGGGCGGCCGTAGCCGCGCACGCCGGTCACGCGGCGATCGGCGCGGCGGGCGATCTCGTTCGCGCTGACGCCGGCGCTCGCGGCGGCGCGGATGGCGGCGCGGATGGACTGGTCAGCGGCCTGGATCGTGGCCGTGACCTGTAGGGCCAACCGCTCTTGCTCGCGCGTCAACTTCTCCACGGACACTCCATCCGTAGTGGTCATAATTATGACCAGTAACCTACGGGGGGCCCGGACCCCGGTCAAGGCGCCGACCGGTATCCGTCTCGATCCCCTCACCTACTACAGATGGACAACCGCCCGGACCGTTCCGGATGAGACCGGACGGCCTGCGTAGGCTGCGGACATGACCAGCCCCCGACGCCCCGCGGAGACCGGGCGCCACCTGCGACACATCGCCGCCTACATGCTCGTCTACTGGGCGCTGTGGGCGGTCCTCGCCCTCGCCGCCAGACAATGGGGCGTCCTGCTCGCCGCCGCGATGACACTCGCCGTCTTCGGCCACATCGCCCGCATCGCCGGCCAGATCAGCCCCCCGCAGACACAGGCGCGGCCGACGCGGGGCCACATCGTCATCCTGCCGCGCGTCCGGTGCGGGGATGACCGGCCATCCTGAGCGCCCCGGGCCCCTCGTACGGCTGCGCGGCGCCGGGTTCGTGCCGCTACTGCGCTGGACACAGCGCACCGACGGATCGTGGTGGGCGAGTGTGCTCATGACATCGCTACGCCAGACCGAGGGATTCAGCGATCGGCGCAGCCCCTTCGAGCAGCGTGTGCGAGACGTGCCCGCCGGCGACGTCGAGCGGGTCGACGGCGAGGACTACTCGCGGGTCCGCACGGTCGACCGCCACGGCCGCGTACTCCGCGGCTGACCGAGCAGCCGCACCGTCAGCTCGAATCCCGCCGTCCCCTCACCCAGGGTCCGGGCGACGCGGACGCGGGCGATCATGAGGTGCGCGTACGGCCGTACGGCCCGAAGGTCGCCCAGAACCAGCGGTCAGGGTCTACGCCGCCGGCGACGGCTGCGGCGGCGCGGCGGTCGGCGTCGTCGAGGTGCTCGGCAACCCACGCCTCGAATCCCTCGGGGGGCCCGTCGTACCGCAGGTGCACGCCGGGGCCGAGGATGGCCGCGCCCTCTTGGATCACGAGGTACCGGTGCGGCTCGAGCTCGGGCGCGAGGGGGCCGGTCATGACGCGCTGCCGTGTCCACCACGGGCGGTGGGTCTGCCACCAGAGGATGAGTCGCGCGGGGAGGTTCCATCGCGGCACGGAGTACCCGTATCGGGCGTATCCCCTAGTCAAGGCCGCAGTCCCTCCGTGACACGCTTCGCTCGCTATCTCTGAACGTAGCGTCGAACGGCTCTCCTGTGGAGATGACGCCGGCGGTTCGCACAACCGTTCTCCATCGGCCGGCGACGCAGAGGGCGGTCACGTGCTTCTTCACCTCGTTCGGGTGGGGGAGCCGGTTGGAGAATTCGCGGGGACTTTGCCGTGTCCACTTCCCCCCGATCTTCTTCTCGAGCCACAGCGTCATGTTGTGGCTGCGGGGCCGCTTGGTGCATTGCGCTGCGGCCGACCCCACGATCCGCTCTTGGCCGCCCATCTCTTGGATCTGGACTTTGTAGCTCACCCCGCATTCGGCGACGCCGCCGCCTTTCCCCCCTGACCCGCACTGGCCTCCGGCCGCGACCACGATCACGCCGAGGAGGATGCGGGCGTGGGCCCACCGCCAGTAGCCGGGGCGCATGATGTCGTGCAGGCGCACGCCGTACGGCCGGGGGCGGCCGCGCCGGTCCAGGACCCATCCGGCCGCGATGGCGACGGCCAGGAGCGAGGGGGATGTCACGAGGGCCCAGAGCATGCCGACTCCCGGATAGGGGACTGCGGTCCCGTGGGCTCTGGCGCCGCGTGTGATGCTCGCGGGTGCTCAGATATCCGGGGTACTGCCCACGACCGCCCTCACGGTACGCCCTGGCGGCGGGGGCGGCTAGATGCCGGCGCGGCTCTGCTCTAGGCCGCTGACGGCGGCGCGGATCTCGATCACGGGCGGCTCCTCCCGGCGGGGGAAGGCCGCCCGGCGACAGACGGCGGGCGGCCCCTGGTGTTCCGCCCGCCCGGGCGCCCGCGTACGGGCGTAGCCTGGCGGTGTCTCTCGGAACTCCCTCAGGGTAGGCCAACATGCTTGACGATTTGGCCGGTCTGCGGACCGGCGAACGCATCCAGCGGATACGCGAGCGCCGGGGGATGTCCCGGCCTGTGCTGGCGGGGCTGGTGGGGCGCTCTGCGTCGTGGCTCAAGGGGATCGAGACGGGGCGTCGGCTGCCGCCTCGGGTCGACCAGCTCGCGCGCCTGGCGGTGGTGCTCAACGTGTCCGACGTCATGGAGCTGGCGGGCGTGGATCTCGACCTTCCCGCCGGCGGTACGTCGCTGCCGGTGACGTCGTTCTCCCGTATCCCGCACGACTCCATCCCCGCGGTGCGGGAGGCGATCCATCATCACGTGCTCACGCCCGACGATCACGCGATGGACATTGAGTCGCTCGCGTCGCGGGTGGAGCAGGCGTGGCGGCTGTGGCACGCCTCGCCGACGCAACGGACGGACGTAGGCCGGGTCCTGCCGACCCTGATCACGGATACGCGCGCGGCGACCAGGAGCAGCGCGGGGCCGCAGCGGCGGCGCGCGTACGCGCTGCTCGCCGACGTGTACGGGCTCGCCGAGCAACTCCTGTCGTGGACATCCGAGCCGGAGCTTTTGATGATCGCCGCCGATCGGGGGATCACCGCCGCGCAAGAGGCAGACCAGCCCGAGACCCTGGCCGGCGCGGCGTGGGTGGTCGGGAACGTGCGCCGGGCGATCGGGGACTACGAAGGGGCCTTGGAGCTGATCGACGACGCGCGGGCGCTGCTGCGGCCGCGGCTCGAGGGCGGCTCGGCGCACCTGCGGGGGATGTGGGGGGCGCTGCATCTGCACGCGGCGATCACCTGCGCGCGGGCCGGGCGCGAGGGGGACGCGTGGGCGTACTGGGATGAGGGGCACGCCACCGCCGAGCGGCTCGGCGCCGACTACGTCCACCCTTGGACCGTGTTCAGCCGGGGCAACGTCGCCGTGCACGCCGTGTCGGTGGGCGCTGATCTCGGACAGCCGCGGACCGCGAGGGACCGCGCCGAGCTCGTCGACCCAGACAGCGTGCCGAGCTTGGATCGGCGCGCGCGGCTGCTGATCGAGACGGCGCGGCCGTACCACCAGCGCGGCGACCATGGCGGCGCGCTGCACTGGCTTCGCCGCGCCTACTCGGTCTCGTCCGAGACGGTGCATTACGCGCCGCTGGCGCGGCAGATGGCGAGCGACATCGTGGACCAGGGCGGCCCTCTGATCGAGCGGGAGGCCCGGAAGTTCGGGGAGCTGCTCGGCCTAGCCGTCTAGCCGTGTGACGGCGGGGTGCGGAGTGCGCCCCGGGACGGATGCGCGCGGCGCGCCCCTTGAGGTCGGGGCGCGCCGCGCGCCTGTTGTCCCGTGGCGTGGCGCGTACTCTCGCTTGCCTCACGTGACGCCCTGCGATCACCGGAGGACCCGGATGACAGCCCCCCACCGCACGACGCCCGCCGGGCGGCCCGCGCTGATGGCGCGCCGCCTGGTCGCCGCTCTGGCTAGTCACCGCATCCGCGTGCAGATGTACGGAGCGATGGACGGGCGGGCTCTGGTGTCGGTGTATCCGGATCTGGTCGTGGTCTGTGACGGTCAGCTCTACCAGTGGTGGACCGGGCGGGAGAGCGAGTCGGGCCGGCCGGTGATGGCCTACGGGCACGCGGCCTCCGTGGCGTCCACGGCGCGGCGGGTGATGGCGCGCCGTGAGGAGCTGCGGCGGCGGTGGCCGGTGGTCGCGTCGCTGGGTGAGGATCTGTCGTGGGTGGCCTGACGGCGCCGGTCGTCGCGTGCGGCCAGGTGTGGAGCACGGCGCGGGTGGCCGCGTCGCTGGCGCAGACGTCGCCGGCGCTGCGGGCGGCCGCGCATCAGATCGCCCAGGAGCTCGCCGACATGTTGGCGGCGCGCGGCATCTGCGCGAGCGTGCGGTGTGAGCCGTCGAGCGCGCTGGTCGACGTGTGCCCCGAGCTGGTGGTGCGTGTCGACGGGCGGGTGTGCTGCTGGTGGAGCGGCCAGTGGGACGCGTCCGGGGGGCCGGTGTGGACGCTCACCCACGCGCGGCCGCGCGGGGCGCTGCTGTTCAGCGTGTGGCGCATCGCGCGGCGATACGAGATGTTGCAGGCGCGCGCGGCGGCCGCGACCGCGCGGCGCCGGCGAAAACCTCTGGGGCGGTCGGCCGGCCTGCGCCAGAGACCCCCGCGGCCCGGGTGCTCTCCCACTCCTCCTCGGTCTGAGAGCTGGGGTGGGTGGTGGAGCACGGAGCAGCCGGGCCGCGGGACCTAGCGCCGCGGCGGCGCGACAAGTCGAGCGATCTCCCACCCCGTACGTCCCCCCTGACCGAACGGGGCCCCTCCCGCTGTCCTTCCGGGCAGCGTTCCCGCTCCCCTGTCGCGCCGCCCGCGGCCGCAGACTCCCGTGACCGGTGTCCCTGCCCAGCCCTCCGGGGGGTTGCGCAGGGTGCGCGCGCCGGTCACGGGGCCTACGCGGCGGGCGGCGTCGCAACACCTGAGGCACCCGCGAGATCTCACTCATCCACTCCCCCGACGTCGGGAGTGGGAGCCTCAGGCACGTTCAGCGCCGCCCGCCGTCACCAACAGCGCGTGTCATACCGGACACAATCTTGATCTAGCGCCACAGTCGCCACCCCGCTAAAGTCGAACTCGCGTTCGATTGGCGACGGGCGCAGCTTCGCCGGCCTGCTGGGCACCGTGGGGGGACACGCCCCGGCCCGCGAAGCACCCGCTCCACGGTCGCCTGCGCGGGCCGCCTCGGGCCCGACGTGGGGGGCCCGGCCGCCTGGCGACCGGGAGCATGAGGGAGGGGGCGCCAGCCGTACGGCTGGCGCCCCCTCGGGCTGCAGCGGCGGCGCGCGCGGAGGGGATGTCGGGGGGGCCGTACATCCGAGCGCGCCCGCTGCTGCGGAGACATGTCTACAGCGCCCCGGGGGCGGCGCGCTAGGAAAAGGATGATCTTCGTCGTTCTTTCCTGACATTCAGGACTGGGGCCGGGCGCCCGGAGGGGAGCGCCCGGCCTGCGATGTGCGTCAGGCCGCGGCCAGCTCGGCGGCGGGGGCCGTCACGGGCGTGATGCGGATGACGTAGCCGGTCAGCATCTCAACGCGGGCCGTGGCGGTGCTGCGCAGGTAGGGGCCCACCTGGACCGTGGAGCCGAGGTAGGCGGTGGCGGTGACGTCGACGCCGCCCCACAGCGCCAGGCGAGCCCACGCGTCGGGCCCGGCGATCCACTCGATCAGGTAGGAGCCGTCGGCGCCGGGGATGAGGCGGGGGGCGCCCACCTCCTCGATCCACCGCGCGTAGCGGTCGCAGATGGTGTCGAGGAGGTGGGCGGCCTCGGCGGCGGCGGCGTAGGCGTGCGGCCGCGCGGTGGCCAGCTCCGCGTACGCGCGGGCGGCGTGCAGGGTGCGCCACACGCGGCGGCTCATCCGGGCCTCGGGGGGCGTGACGGTGAAGTCCACGACGCTCCACGGGGTGAGCCGGTCCTGAGTGGGGCAGACGACCATGCGCATTCTCTCGGTCCTTCCTTGGGGGTTGTCCTCACGAGTTAATGTACATGTATCTGCGTCCATTCGCAACATGGGTGGGGGGAGTCGTGGGGTGGATGACTCCCACGCCGGCGAACAGGAGGGGAGGGGGTGGGGGCCGTGGCCGTTACAGGCGGCGGGCGCAGGCGGGGTGAACCCCGTCGCCCGGCGCGAGCAGGGCGCGGCCGCACACGCACACATGCGTACGACGCCCCCACGCCGCGGCCTCCGCGACGTCGAGGCGGTCGGCGGCCGCCAGGCGGCGCGCGGCGCCGGCGGCGTACTCCCAGCGTCCCCCTTCATACGGTGCACCGGGGCGGCCGCCGATCAGCACCAGGCGGTCGGCGTAGAGGCCCCGACGCCCGTGCCGAGTCCGGTACACGACCCCGTCGACCAGGTACACCGCCTCCTCGCACTCGCCGGCGCCTGCGGGGAGGCGGGCGGGAAGCGGCTTGAGGATGTCGATCACTGCCGAGACGTCGGCCGCGCGCGGCCGCGCCACGCTGGTGGCGGCCACGAGTTCGTCGAGGCGGTCGCGGTCGGCTCGCGACAAGCGGGCGCGGTCGCGGTTGTGGATCAGGGCGCGGGCGTAGCCGACAGCCCGGGGGCTGGCGAGGCTGTCGCGGTCGCGCGCGGGGCGCGCGGCACGGGTGGGGCGATCCATCACGGCATGCTCCGTTCCGAGTGGGAATCGACCCTTCAAATGTACACGAAACTGTGTCTATTTAGTATCGCTCGGAGCGGGAATCTTGGGACGTTCTCGCAGGTCAGAACGACCCCTGTCACGCGCAGAGGCGCCCGTACGTCTGTCATTTCACGTACGGGCGCCTCTGCGGGGCAGGTAGGTCAGCGGTTTACCAAGCGTCCTCGTCCTCGGCCTCGGCCATGGCCGCCGCGCGTGCGTCGAGGTGGTCGGCGATCGCCCTCGGCGGGTTGTACAGGCCCGCGCCGGCGAGCCATGCCCGTACGGCGCGGGGGTCGTCGCCGGCGTCGAGCGCGACGTCTACCGCGGCGCCGAGCTCGTCGACCGCGGCCTGCAGCTTGGCGCGCAGGCTGGCTACCTGCAGGGCGCTGGTGACCACCATCCGCTGTCGGATGCGGTCGGGCAGCTCGGCCCGGCCGTCGGCCGCGGCCTCCGGTGGTGTCGGCTTGGGCTGCGGGCGCCGGGGCTCGGCGCGAGCCGTACGGCTCGGGCGGCCGCTGGCCTTGCGCTCGGGCGCAGGCGGGTGGTCGCGGGGCACGTCGGCGGGCACCTCCTCGGTACGCACGACAGCGGGCGGCCGGTCGAGCGGGTGGCGGTCAGGGTCGTTGACCGAGGGGGGCAACGCCGGCGCCGGGGTGGGCGGAGGCGGCGGTGCGGGCTGGACTGCCATCACGCCGCCTCCCCGAGCAGCCGAAGCGCCTGGCTGTCGAACCACTCGGCCGGCTCCCGGCCGATCGCCCCGAAGTGCGACAGGGGCAACGCGCGGTCGGTCGCTTTGTTGACCGCCTCCCACCGTCGCATCACCAGCACGGGCATGTGCTCGCCATAGGCGGTCTCGGCCTCGGCCAACCGCTCTCGGGCAATGGCCCGCTTGGCACGGTCGTCGCCCATGTCGACAGCGGCGGCGATGATCGCCCCCATGACAAGCCCGGGGTTGAGCCGCTTACGTATCCGGGCGATGGTGTGCGACAGCTTGGCCGCGCCGTCGACACCGAACCGGTGAGGCTGGATCACCACGTCGACCTCATCGGCGTAGGTGAGACCGTTGATCGACAGGACTCCGAGGGAGGGCGGCAGGTCCAGCAGGATCAGGTCATAGAGATCGGCCACGCCCTCACACGCGGTGGCCAACCGAATCTCCCGATCGACACCCGCGTCTGTCTCGCGCTCGGCCGCGAGCAGGCTACAGGGGATCACGTCGATTCCCGCCGGCCACACCTGGGCGTCGGCGGGAACGATCGCCGAGTGGGCGCAGCCCGGCACGGCGTCACCGGTCTGCGGGTCCGGGGTGAGGATCTCGGCCACGGTGTAACGCCCGGGCGTGGCCCGCAGCGTGCTCGTCGCATGGCACTGGGGGTCTAGGTCGATCACCAGCACGCGCGCGCCCCGGGAGGCGGCCGCGGCGGCGATGAGAACCGTGGTGGTCGTCTTGCCGACGCCTCCCTTCTGGTTCGCGAACGCGACGCGGCGCCCAGGGCGCTTGTACCTGCCGACCCCCTTGGGCAACGGGGCTCTATCGGGCGCCGGCGGGGCGGCGGCCCGCTCGGGCGGTAGTGCGGTTGCGGTCATTTGGCGGTGTCCTTCATTCGGGTAGTTCGGGCGTGGCCCATAGGTCAGGGTAACGAGGCGCCGTGCGGCCGTGGGGCAGCCGAGCCGTTACCACTCCGGGTCGACGGCGTTGGCGATGGCGTCGCGGGCGGCCGCGTCCATGGTCGGCCCGTGGCCGGTGCCGGCCTGGTACGAAAGGTCTCCCCACGGTCCGCGCAGGTAGTAGCAGGCGCGGAACGCGCCGCCCTCGGGGGCGATCTCGATGCGCGCGTGCAGGGGCAGATCGGAGGGCGTGAGAGGCGCGGTGGTGGGTGTCATTCCTCCCCGCCCCTCTCCGCGTCGGCGATGGCGGCCAGGGCGGCGGCCTCGAGCGTGTCGCCCGTGCCCTCCCCGTCGTACGCGTCGTACGGGTCGTGCCCGGGGAGCGGGGGCGCCTCCTCGGGGCCGTACCAGTACAAGGCGTGATAGGTGCCCTCTCGCACGGTGATCTCGAGCCGGGCCCCGTTGGGGAGCCGGTCGGGGGATAGCGCGCTCATGATCTGGGGTCCTTTCTGTGGCGAGGGGCGCCCCCTCCGCCTTGACGAGGGGGCGCCCCGGTTGGTGGCCGGGTGCCCTCTCGCCGCGCAGGGGCCCCGGTCTCAGGGGTGGTCAGTGGGGACGGTACTGGTAGCCGCTCACGGCCGTACGGCGGCGCGGGGCCGGGGCGGCGGCCGGCCGCGTGCGCCGTACGGGGCCGCGCTCGCGCCGGTCGAGGTAGTCGCGGGGGTAGAGCGCGGGGGCGGGGCTGCGCCCGTCCCGTATGGCGCGCTCGCGGTGGGCGATCCAGGCGACCGCGTCGGCGATCTCCTCGGCCACCTCGCGCGGGAGCGCCGGGGTGCTGGTGATCGGCAGGGCGTCGGCGTCGCCCGCCTCGTCGGCGAGCTCGGCCGCGATGCACAGATCGACCCACCGCGCGTGGGCGGGCCGGTCGCCGGCGGCCGCGCGCAGTTCCTCGAGCAGCGCGCGGCCCTGTGGGGTCATCCCGTCCTCGGTCATGTCGCCCGGGACAGGAGGATGTCGGTCTCCTCCGTGTCTGCCAAGACGAGGATCTCAAAATCCCCGTCGTAGAAGAACGGGATGGAGTGATGCGCCCGCGAGCGGCGCGTGAGCGGCCGTCCCAGGACGCTCACGGCCCACTCCTCCCCGCGCTGGCCCAGGACGCGCATCCCGGCGGCGACGGCGTCGGGGTCGACGAAGGGGGCACGGGCGGCCTCGGCGCGGCCGCGCGCGTGGAGCTCGGCGAGCCGGCGGGGCGGGATCAAGGTCGTGGCCATGGCTCAGGCTGCGTGGGGGTCGGCGGCGGGGGCCGGGCAGGGGCACCGGTACTTGATGGGGGTACCCCACTCGGCCGCGTCGAGCGTGATGGTCTCGGCCCTGCCGCATTCCACGCAGCGCACGGTGTGTTCACGCGGGGCGGAGACCAGGTCGACGGGGCTCGCGGCCGGCAGGGTCAGCGGCTCGTCGTGCTCAGCGACCAAGAGCCGCACGAAGCCGGGGAGCACGGCCGAGGGCGCGGCCTCGACGACCTGTAAGACGCGTTCCCGCAACGGCGAGTTGTTGATCTTGAACTTGTCGCCCGGGCGGAGGAAGGCCATGGCGTGGGTGCCGTACAGGGCACGGTCGGACACCATGAGCTCGGCGCGGCGCGGCGCGGAGGCGGGCGTGGCCGGGGAAGGCGGGGGGATGTAGGGCCTGGGCAGCCCGGCGGGGTGCGGGGCCGCCTGAGGGGCGGGGTGGGGGGCGGGCTCGGTGACGGGGTGCCCGTTCGTCTCCATCTGTCTGCTCCTATCGGGGTGCGGGCGGTCGGGGGG
>NZ_QZEY01000034.1 GCF_003594875.1 Bailinhaonella thermotolerans | reverse complement strand
AGCGAAAGCTGGGCCCGCCCCACTGACAAACGATCCGCCGAAGCCACTGACAATCTCTCCGCCGTCGACACCGGTCGCCTCAGGCCCCTTCCCGGCCGGCCTGGGCGATGCGGTGCCGCCCGGCGGCGCCCCGCCTGAGCAGGGCGGCCACCGTCTCGGCCGCGGCGCGGTCCCCGGCGGGCAGGCCGCGCAGGGCCGACGCGGTGGCCGCCAGGTCGGCCGCCATCGCCTCGAGCACCTCGGCCACCGGGGCGGCGTTGGCGGTCAGGATGTCCAGCCACAGCGCCGGGTCACCGCCGGCGACCCGGGTCACGTCCCGCACCCCGGTCCCGGCCAGCGCCAGCGCCTGCGCGGGGGCCTCGGCCAGGCGCGCGGCGACGGCGCTGGAGGCGACGTGGGGGGCGTGCGAGACGCAGGCGACCGCCTGATCGTGGTCGGCCGCCGGCAGCTCGACCGGGTGTGCCCCGCACAGGCCGATCAGGTCCAGTACGGCCGCGCGGGCCGGCGCGGCCGCCTGCGGGAGCGGGCACAGCGCCCAGGGACGGCCCCGGAACAGGTCCTCGGCCGCGGCGTCCGGGCCCCGCCGTTCCCGCCCGGCCATCGGGTGGGAAGGGATGTAGGTGGACATGTCGCAGCCCAGGCGCCCGGCCGCCCCGATGACCGCCTGCTTCACGCTGGCGACGTCGGTGTAGGCGCGAGCCGCGCCGACGCGCTGCAGGTGGTGGATCTGGGCCGCGACGTGCTCGGGCGGGACGGCCACCACCGCCAGGTCCACGGGGCTGCCGGGCCGCCAGGCCTGACCCGCGCCGCGCCGGCGCGCCGCCCGGACCGCGTCCGGGTCGTGGTCGGCGAGCGCGACCCCGACGCCGTGCCGCCGCAACGCCAAGGCGATCGACGTGCCGATCAGACCCGTCCCGACGATGAGCACGCGGGTCAGCGTCCTCGCGCCGGGCTCGTGCCGGTCCTGGCCCGGGCGCCGCACCGCCCACGCCGGCGCCGCGGGAGCGCCGGGGGCGTGGGAGACGCGCGAGACGGCAGAGACATCAGAGGTGACGGAGACACCGGAGGCGACATCGGAGGTGACAGAGACGTTCGAGGCTGATGAGACGCCAGAGGTGGCAGAGACATGGTTCACGGGAGCTCACCGTCACCCGGGCCCGCCGGGCGGCATCCATCGCGGCGACATCACGGGCCCCGCGCGGGTCGTTGCGCCCTGTCCGGCGCCGCCCACGGTCGCCGCCGACGTAGCCGGAATCCGAGGAGACCACGTCTCCGAGGCTGGACAGGAAGAAGAGCGTTGAGCCGTACCTGGAAGGACCGGCCGTGGTGGGTCAAGCACCAGGACCCCAGGATGCCGCGGGAGGCGTTCCACGACCACGGCGTGTACGGGGAGATCCCCTGCACCCTGCAGGAGGCCGACCGGCGCAAGCCGGACGAGACGTGGTTCCAGCGGCTGTGGCCGCGCCACGGCTGCCAGTACATCATGCGGACCCGCACCCGCATCGCCCGCCGCTACCTGGTGGAGGCCCTCACCGCCGCCGACCGGCGGCGCGTGCGCGAGGCGTGCGGCGACTACCGCAAGGTCTACATGGCCGCCGGGGACGCCGACGGCGTGGAGATCCCCACCGCGCAGCACCGGCAGGCGGCCGCCTGGCTGTCCTGAGCCGCCGGCACCACACACGAACGCCCGCCGGCCGCGCCGCCGGCCCCCACCCCCACGGACCTGCCCGGTCACCGGGCAGGTCCCTTCACGCCGGGTAAGCCCCAGGTCAAGCCGAGGACTCCGCGTGAGCCCGGACACAGCGGAAACGGGCCCTGGTTGGACTCCCGTTCCCGACGCTGTCCAGCCCCCCGAGTAGGTTGTGATCGTTGGGAAGATCCTGCGCTCCTGAATGTGTCCCCAGCCGAAGGGTGGGAGATCTCGGGGAGAGGCCGACAGCGGCCAACGGTCAGTGGCGCGTTTGAGAAGCTCGGCGGGCTCGTCTCGCCATCACTGGCTGTTCTGATGCGGTTGGTGCTCAGACGGGTTGTTGACCAGTTCGATCTCGATGGCGAGGACGCCGAGGGCTTCTTTCTCGGGGCCGTAGATGCGGCGGATGCTGGCGAGTTGCTGGTCGCGGGGGCTGGTGGGGTTGACGCGTTCGGGTCCTTCGGCGTCGAGCATCTCCTCGAAGGAGGTGTATCGGGCGACCCGCTTGACCTTGGTGAGCGCGTCGTCGCGGCCGCACACGAAGCGGATGTAGTCGCCGGCGGCGAGCTTGCGCAGGTTGGGGTATTGGACCCGGACCTCGATGGTCTTGGTGCCGGCGGCCACGAGGTCGAAGTAGCGGCGGTAGAGGTTCATCTCGCGCGGGCGGTGGGCGGTGGTGGCGGTGGGGCGGGCAGCCATGATCTTGTCCAGTTCGGCGGTGGTGTAGGAGCGGTAGAAGTGCTTGGGGTCGGCGAGCATCGCCGAGACGAGCCAGACCATGGCGTCGACGAAGTTGTCGGTGTCGCCGTCCCAGTCGGTGACGTCGAGCATCCACGGCCGGGTGCCGGGCGGCGGGGCGAGGCGGCCGTCTCTGATCAGGGACTTGGACAACTTCGCGCCGGTGTCGGTGAGCACCATGGGGGTGAAGACCCGCGGGGGCGGGACCAGTCCTGGGAGCTGGGCGAAGGCTTCGTCCACCAGCTGGCAGCCATAGGCCCAGTCGCCGCCTTTGACCATCACCGACAGGGTGACGTGGTCACGGACGGCCAGGCGCTCTTTGCGCTTGGTCTGCTTGGCGAGCAGGAACTGGTCTGCTTGGCGAGCAGGAACGCGGCCGTCTGCACCAGCGAGGTGCCCAGGTGGGGAGCGCCGTTGATCTGGGTGCCGACGCAGAACGCCACCCGGTCGGGGTTGGTGGCCTGCAGGCGGGGACGGACCATGTCCACCGCGCGGAGCATCGCGTTGGCCAGGACGTTGTTCGGGCTGATGATCTCCATGGTCTCGGTGCGGCCGTTCATCACAGGCCTCTCGGGTCAGACGGCGGGGACGGGGAGCTGGGCGAGGATGAAGTCGATGCGCCGGCGGGGCTCGTCGGCGGGGACGAAGATCGGCTTGTAGCCGGCGTCGTAGTAGCCCTGGACGATCAGTTCGTGGACGCGGCGGATCTCGCGTTCCTTGGCCCACACCAGGTCGTCCTCAGAGTTGAAGTCGTCCAGGGCGTCGAGCACGAACACCGCGTCGTACCGGTAGATCCGGGTCGCCTCTTCGAGCTCGGGGTAGGGGCGCAGGCCGAAGAAGGCGTCCCAGCCGTACCCGTCGGGGATGCCGCGGTTGTAGAACCACAGCCCCTGCTTGTGCTCGCAGAACTCGGCGACGAACGCGGCGAGCACGTCGCGGGAATACTCCCGACGGTCACCCACCTGCAGATGGCGGCCGAGCCGGTCGCGGTGCTTGCGGTAGATCTCCCGGGCCGGTTCCCCCCGGGTCGCGGGGATCTCCATCTCATGGAGCAGGCCGAACACGGCCTCCTTGCCGGCCGAGGGCCCGCCCGTGATGACGTATCGGCGCGGCGGTGTCGCCGGGTTGAGAAGCTGATCGAGGTTCATGTTGGTTCCTTCTGGTCGGAGCCGGTGCGGCCAGTGAGTGCTCGCCGCCAGGTGGCGGCGAGGCCGGCGCCGCCGGAGGCTTGCGCCAGCGCGGCGGTGAAGGCGGCGAACCCCTGCTCGGGGTCGCCGAGGGCGGCCAGGAGCAGGTCCTGAGTCGGGGTGAGGGTGGGAGTCCAGCCAGCGGACGCGCCGATCTGCTCCGGGGTGACATCAGCAGCGGTGTGCAGCAGAGCCGCGCCGTAGGCGGCCCGGTAGGCGGCGGTGGCGGCCAGCACCTGAGCGTGCCGCCACAGCGCCCTGTCGGCCGCGAGGGCGATCTGCTGTTCCCCGGCGCCCATGCTGAGGAGCCGGGCGACCGTCACGAGCTCGGCGCGCAGCAGGTAGGCCGCCCCCCACAGGGAGGCGACGGAGTGCTGGTGCTCGGCAGCCTCCCATGCGAACACGTCCGCCGGGAGCACCAACGGGCCGCGCGAGGGATGCAGGGTCGGCGCGGCCGGTGCGGCGGCGACGGCGTCACTCGCCCGGCGCAGCTGCAACGCCACCAGCTCGCAGATCTTCGGCTCGATCCGCTTGCGGAAGTGGTGGACCTCGTACCCGGCGGCGGCCGCCGCGGCCGTCCGGCGTGAGGTCAGCAACGCCAGGGCCGTTGAGGCGTCGGCGCCGAACAGGAGCCGCGCCGCCTGAGCCCACTCGGCCTTGTCGAGGCGGTCCAGTTCCTCGCGCAGCATCGACTCCAGAGCCCCGCACAGGCTGGCCCGGTCGCTGGGATCGGTGGCGCGCGTCCGCACCCCGGGCAGTGCCTGGAGGCGGGCCCCGGCCCGGCGGACCGGGAGCCCATCCCGTACGAGCGCTCTCACCTCCGCGACGAGATCTTCGCTCGCCTGGTCGTTCAGGGTCTCGGAAGGGGTCATGAGCTTCAGTCTCACACACGATGCCCAGAAAAAGCCCACTCCGATGCCCAGAAATAGCCAGCGGTGCTGTGAGAGGCGTCAGGAGTTGACGGTCTCCCGACAGGGGCTGATCAGATCATGTCCCCAGGAGAGCAGACATCAGGTGACGGGCTCTGCCATCTCGAGGCCGGTCCGACTTCGGCGTGGGGTCCGCTGCCGGCGTGTTGGCCTTGGGCTTTTCCGGGCGAGACCGACACGATGGCCATCGACACCCGGAACTGGCGAACGGGAGGTGCCGAGTATGTCCCTGCACGACACACGGGCCACCCTGGACGCGGCCCGCGCGGACTTGCAGGTCGCCGCGGACGTGTACGACGGGCGACGCAAAGACCCCCGGGCCAAACCCGACGACGTGGAGCAAGCCCGGCAGACGTGGGGCCTGGCCCTGATGGACTGGGCCACCAAGCTCGCCGCGCACGCCCAGCAGGAGGACATCGCGCGGTTCGCCGCCCGGCGGGACGCCGACCTGGACGCGATGCGCGTACGCCCGTGACCCCGGAGCGGCCCGGGCCGGGACCTGCCGTACGACCGCCTGACCGGTGATGCCCGAGGCCACCGGAATGGCCGGCAGCGCCCGGCGGTCCCGGCCCTGCCATCCCCGGGCCGGCGCCGGTCGCGCGAGGTGGTCAGGTGGCGGCAGGGGTGGTCAGGGCGGTGACGTACTGGATGATGTCGATGCGGGAGGCGTGCAGGACCAGCGCTTGTATGTGGGTCAGGCCGTGGCGGCGCGCGGCGACGTAGGGCCGCATCGGCAGGCCCGCCGCGCGGGCGTCGAGGATCTGCTCGTGGCCGGCGCCCGCCGCGCGCGCGTCGGCGTACTGCCAGGCGACGATCCCGGCCGCGTGGGCGTCGAGGATCTCCTGGTGCGCGGCCAGGCATCGGGCGTAGGCGTAGTGGGCCAGGGCGATGCCGGCCTGCCGCGCCGCCTCGGCTTCGTCCCAGGTGGCCCCGCGCATCAGGGCAGGCCCCAGGCCGGTGCGGCCGGGCTCGCCGAGTCGCAGGCCGCGCAGGTCCGCCCCCGTGCCGTGGGCGCGGATCAGCTCCACGCCGTCCAGGTCGGCCACCACGAGCAGTCTCCGTACCCGCAGGTGGGCGCCGGCGACATCCAGGACGTCCTCGTGCCGGTAGGCGACGAGCAGCAGATGGTCGGCGGGGGTGCCGTCGCAGGACACCGCCGGCCACAGCGGCGCGCCGGGATCCGCCTGCGTGGTCCCCAGGCAGAGGCCGTCCCCTCCAGGGGCCTGGCAGGCGCTGGGCCGGCCCGGGGGGCCGGCGTGGGCCCAGTGTCCCGGCCCGGGAAAGGCGAAGTCGTGGCGGGAGGAGCGGGCGCCGGCGGCGTCGCGGCGCACCGCGCGCAGGCCCCAGCCGGTCCTCTCACCGGGCGGTGTGTGCCCGCCGTCCCGGACGGCGGCGTAGAGCAGGTTCGCGTGGTCCTCGCCATCGACGACGACCACGGGGCGCAGCGCGATTCCCTCTTCTGGCAGTGGTGCGGTTCCGGTCACCCCGCGCACCGTCCGCCCCCCTCGGCGCGGCGCACCCGATGCCCCTCGCGCGGCGGGCGCACCTGGCCTGAGGGGTGAGGCGGCCGGGCCGGCGGGGCGGGGTGCGCGGGAGATCTGGCCGGGCGGTTGCGCCGGCGATCCGCTCCGGCACGGTCAGGTGCCGAGATCGCAGACGAAACGGGAGCAGCCTATGACGAAGACGACCGGGTCAGCCGCGGGCCGGCGGTCCCGTCGCCGCGCCGAGCGGGAGCGGCGGCGCGCCGCCGGAGTGACGCGGGCCGAATGGTCCGAGGCGCGTGCGCTGGGGGCCGATGAGGAGCTGTACACGCGCCTGCGCGAGGAACTCGACCACCCCCAGGCGCTGCGCGTGTGCCGTTCCGGGCTCGACCTGGCCCGCTACCTCGCGCTGCGGGAGCGCTACAGCGCCGAGCGGATCGCCCGGCGGGGACCGGACCTGGCCCAGGCCGGGCACTGCGCCGGCTGCCTCACCGACCCGGCCACCCGGCGTAAGCACGACGGGCGGCGCAAGGCGGCCGCCCGCGCCGAGCGGGCCGCGAACCGGTCCCTGTACCGGGCCGGCATCACCTGGGCGCTGGAGCGCGCGGCGGCCGAGGCCGGCGCCGGCCTGGACCAGGTGGCGGCCGTGCCGAGGCGCCAGCGGTTCGGTTTCCTGCAGGGCGTGCGCGAGGGCCTGGACGGCGCCGACCTGCTGCAGGCGGCCCTGATCGGGCTCGACCTGGGCACCTACCGGCGGCTGCGCCACGGGGCCGGCCACCGCGCCATCGTGGACGCCTGGTGGTCCGGGGTCAGGCTGGACTCGGTGTCCGGCACGATCCTGGGGGCCTTGCCGGCCGACCAGGTCAGGCGCCTCTACGGGGAGGAGGATCTGGCCCGCGAACGCCGCCGCCACGCCCGCGAGGTGGCCGCTCTCCTGGCCTGACCGCCCAAACCGCACCGCCCCCGGCCGTCCTTCCGTTCTAGGGGTCGTCGCAACACCCCAGATGAAGGGGTCCGATGGACTGCAAGAGCCGGAAGGGCCGGACACAGCGGGGCCGGGGCCCTGGTCCGTGCGCGGGAGGAATACTTCCGGCTCACGGACCAGGGCTTCAGTGCGCGTGAGGCGGCCCGGCTGGCGGGGATCAACCTGCGGCCCGTTGATGCGGGCGGGGCCAGGGCTCGGCACTGGCAACACCGATGACACGCGCCGCTGCCTCCATTCCTCACCCGAGGCGATCGCCGAGTTCACCAGCAGGCCGAGTTCACCAGCAGGCCGAGTTCACCAGCAGGCTGGGCCCGGGGGCTCAGTGACTGAAGGTCGTCAGCGGAAGCGCCGGAAGAACGCGCGGACGTCAATAGTGAACAGGCCGGGTTGTTCCATTGCGGCGAAATGGCCGCCGCGGGGGAACTCGGACCAGTGGACGATGTTGTGGGCTTTTTCGGCGAGTCGGCGGACGGGACGGGCGATGTCGGCGGCGAAGACGGCGACGCCGGTGGGAGTGGCGGGGCGGCTGGTGGGCGTCACGCGCGAAGGGTGGGCCGCCTCCCAGTAGTGGCGGGCTGAGGACCCGGCGGTCGAGGTCAGCCAGTACAGCATCACGTTGGTCAGCATGCGGTCGCGGGAGACCGCGTCCTCGGGAGCCCGGGTGCTGTCGGTCCACTCCATGAACTTCTCGACGATCCAGGCGAGCTGTCCGATCGGAGAGTCGGTCAGTGCGTAGGCCAGTGTCTGCGGCCGGGTGCTCTGGATCTTGGCGTATCCCGACATCTCAGGCTCGGCCTGGAGCATCCGGTTCAGGCGCGCCCAGTCGTCAGGGGTGAGTTCGGCGGCTGCGGCGGGATCGTCGGGGGGCAAGGTGAGCAAGGTGTTCAGATGGATCGCGGTCACCTGCTCGCAGGCCACGGCGGCCAGTTCCAGGGTGATCGCATGCCCCCAGTCGCCGCCTTGCGCGCCGTAGCGGTGATAGCCGAGGCGCCGCATCAGTTCGGCCCAGGCAAGTGCGACCCGGTGGACGTCCCAGCCGGCGTCGGGGGTGGGTCCCGACAGGCCGTATCCCGGGATGGAGGGGATCACCAGGTCGAAGGCATCGGCGGGGTCGGCGCCGTGCGAGCGGGGGTCGGTGAGGGGGCCGATGACGTCGAGGAATTCGATGATCGACCCTGGCCAGCCGTGGGTGATCAGTAGCGGCATCGCGTCCGGCTCGGGGGAACGGATGTGCAGGAAGTGGACGTCGGTACCGTCGATCGTGGTGATGAACTGAGGAAACCGGTTCAGCTCGGCTTCGTGCGCGCGCCAGTCGTAGCCGGTGCGCCAGTAGGCGGCCAGTTCCTTCAGATACGCCAGCGGAACGCCCTGCGTCCAGCCCGGTATGGGGTTCTCGTCGGGCCACCGGGTAGCGTCGAGGCGCGCGGCCAAGTCGTCCAGGGCAGCTTGAGGGATATTGAGCTTGAAGGGCCGGATCTGCGTTTGCTCGGTCATATCTCCTCCTTGTCGTTCGGCTTCCCGCCAGAGTTCCGCTCGGTGGCGTCATGCTCGGTCGCGGCCGCCACGCTCTCGATGTGGCGCTGACGCCGGAAGGCCAGTGCCAAGGTGATCGCTCCGCCAACGCCGGCCGCGACCAGGGCGGTACGGGCGATCTCGGTACGGGCGGCTGCGGCCGCGGCGGCGTCGCGGATCGGCTGCAGGGTGCCCGCCCGGGGCAGGCCGGCCAGCAGGCGTCAGGCCACACGGTTGGCCTGGGGATCACCGAGCCGGGCGGACGCGTCCCATCCTCGGGTCTTGCCAGGAGATCCAGCCGTGGCCGCCCCGGGGCCTGCCTTGATGCCAAGGGCATGCGTCTCGGGGTTCCGTGGCGGGTTGCGGGCTGGCGAAGCACTGTACGGCGCTACCGCCCCGCCTCAGAGCGTTCCAGCTGCACCAGGATGGTGCGCAGCCCGTCGGCGACGGAGGCGCGGGACGCCGCGTCCAGCGGCGCCAGCACCGACTCGTCAGCCTCAAGGACGGCGGCCAGAGCGCGAATGGCGAGCTCCTCTCCGTGCGCGGTCAGGCTCACCTGGACCGCTCGCCGATCAGTGTCGTCGCCCGCGCGAGTGATGAGCCCGCGGTCCTGCAGCCGGCCCAGCCGGGCCGTCATGGCACCACTGGAGATCAGGGCGGCACGGGCCAGCGCGCTGGGGCGAACCGGCCCGCCGCCCTCGCGTCGCAACGTGTTGAGGACGTCGAAGTCCTCGAAGCTCAGTCCGAGCGGTGCGAGGGCGCGGGCGATGGCGAGGTCGAGAAACCGCGCCAGCCGCAGGATCCGGCCCGCCACTGCCAGCGGATCCGCGGCGAGCTCCGGATCACGGTCCGCCCAGGCCTGCAGCATCCGGTCGACGTGGTCGAGTTCCATACCGACCACTTTAGCTTGCCATGGAATAGTTCCATGGCAAGCTATGTTGGCGCGGATATGACCACGACGAACACGTTCACCGCTGTCATCTACGAGGGAACTCCGGGTGTCCGCGTGCACCGCGACCACCTCCGGATCGTCGGGACGGGCCGCGCCGAGCTCATCGACGTCGTTCTGGCGGAAGTGGAGCGGGGAGCCGGACGGATCGAACTGTGCGGCGGTATCGGTGCCGAAGACGCCGCGGCCGTCCGCGCCGCAGTGGGTCCCGGCGTCCGGATCGGCCTCACCCGGTACGGCTTCGAGTCGCTGGAGCGGATCGCCGACTACAAGCGTGCCGCCATGGCGGGCGAGCTGCGGCCCGGCGCGTTCCTCTACCTCGCCCCCGGGCTCGACCCGGACCGCGACCGCGACACCCACACCGACGCCGTCTTCGTTCCTGTGCCTGACCCCGGCGCCATCGCCGGGGTCGTCGCGTCCCTGAGCGGCCTCGGGCTGGGCCTCATCGAGCTGTACGGCGGGCTCGGGGTCGACGCGGCAGCCGCCGCCGTGCGCGCGAGCGGCGGGCAGATACCGGTCGGGTTCGTCGGGTACGACGACTGAGGCCGGGCAAGGACGCGCCACGAAGAGCCTGCTGACAAAGGCTTGAGTGCCGGCGGGCATGGGCCCGTGGAGAGCCGGTCCGATCTTGTTGATGTGGCCCCCGGCGGGACCGTGGGGGCAGTTCGCCGCGGCAGCCGGCGAGGCCGAGCAGACCAGCCTGCGCGTCTTCGGGCTGCGCGGCCACCGCGGAGAACCCCTCCAGGGTGAACCCGCGGCACCCTGGGACCGGGCGTGCGGCAGCGGATCAGGCCGGGTCGTCGGGGCGGGTGAGGCGGTTGAGGCGGTCGAACAGGTCGTTCATGTCGAACGGCTTGGGCAGCACGAGCGTGTCGGGGCTCTCCGCGGGCACATGGCCGGAGGCCGCGGTCAGCATCAGGACCGGCAGACGGGCGGTGGGAGGGTGCCGGCGCAGCCGTTCACGCAGCCGCATCCCGTCCAGGCCCGGCATCATCACGTCCAAGATCGCCACATCCGGCGGGGCGGCGTGGGCGACCGCCTCCCAGCCCTCGTAGCCGTCGCCGGCCATGGTCACCTCGTGCCCGGCCTGGCGCAGCATGATGCCCAGCAGCTGCTGGATGGTGGGGTCGTCTTCGACAACCAGGATCTTCATCGGGGAACCTTCATCGTCATCAGCAACCGTCCCTCGGGGGTCGCCTCTACCGTCAGATCACCGTGCATGGACGCCAGCCACGAGCGCACCTTGAACAGCCCGAGGCCCAGCCCGGGGATGGTCGCCAGGCGTACTTCACCGGCGCGTTCCTCGGGCTGGATGCGGCACTGGATCGACAGGTGCGTCCAGCCGCCCCGCGCCTGCGAGGTCACGGTGATCGTCCGGCGCGGGTCGGCGTGCCGTACGGCGTCGCGCAACAGCGTGTCGATGCAGCGCTCGAGCTGGACGGGGTCGGCGCGCGCACGGACGTGCCGCTTGAGGTGGACGCGCACCCGGTCGGGCGCGCCGGGCAGAGCGGCGACGGCCTTGCGCACCAGGGCGCCGGCGTCGACCGTGCTGATCACGGCCTTGCCGGCGGCCTGCGTCCTGGAGGCGTCGATCAGGTCGTTGATCAGCGTGGTCATCTCGTCCACACTGCGCTGGATGGCCGCGGCGGACTCGGCGAGCAGGTCCTGGCCGTCGCCGACGTGGGCGCAGATGAGCTGGCTGAACCCGCGGATGGACGTCAGCGGGGTGAGCAGTTCGTGGGTGGCGTTGGCCACCAGCAGCTTCTCCAGCGTGGCCAGGTCCCGCTCGCGCGTCTCGTCGACGAAGGCCGCGCAGTAGTAGGTGCCGCCCAGGCTGCCGCTGTCGCGGTTGGACGAGACGCGCACATATCGCCGTTCCTGGTCCGGGCGCAGCAGGATCAGTGAGCCGGACGGCTCCTCGCCCAGCCGCACCTTCTGCCCGTCGGGCGTCATCAGGGTCAGGACGCCGCCGCTGTCGTGTTCCAGGGCCTGCGATCCGTTCACGCCGGTGAGCGCGGCCATGGCGTCGTTCCACACCACGACCTTGCCCGCTTCGTCGACGACCACGATGCCGATGGTGTCGTGCTTGACCACCGCCTGCAGGCGGCGGCGCTCCTCGACCAGTTCGTTGAAGGAGTCCACCTGCTCGACGATGGGACCCAGCGCGTGGCCGGCGCTGGAGACGGCGTTGCGCAGCGTCCGCGGCACCTTGCCGGCCAGGTACAGACCGGGCGGCCGCTGCCGCCAGGCGACCACCAGCCGCCCGATGTAGGGGGGCGCCGAACCGGCGGTGTCGCCGGCCCGGATGCAGACCGTCATCCCGAACTTCCACCCCGCCGGCAGCAGGGGCCGCGGCAGGACGCGGGGCACGTCGCTGACGCCCAGCGCCGCCGCCTCGGCGGCCAGGTCCCGGCCGGCCGCCTCGCCGAAGGGCCGGCTGATGGAGTACCGGCCGCTCTCCCCGGCCGCCTTCAGCACCAGCAGGTCGGCGCCGAGCAGGTCGCGGAGCCGTTCGGCCAGAGCCTCCAGCTGCTCGGCGCTGCGCACCGGATGGGCGAGCAGCGCCGGCAGCGTCCGCAGCCGCTGCGCCGGCTCGTCCTCGGCGAGCTCGGACATCAGCGCCCGGTGCGCGTGCCACACGCACGCCAGCAGGATCACCCCGATCGGCAGCAGGGCGGGCTGGCTCTCCCGGAAGGCGATCGCGAACGTGCACGCGGCCCCGACCTGGGCGAGCGTGGACACCGCCAGCGTCTCCAGGCAGTCGCCGGGGCGGCTGACCGGAGGTTCGGCGTGGGTGGTGCGGCAGGCCAGCATCACGCCGTACCAGGACAGATACTCATACGCCACGCCGCCGGCCAGGACCAGGCCGACGTGCCACAGGCGGACCGGCCCGGAGGCCAGGTCCGCCCATTCGGCCAGCAGCGCCAGCGGAGCCCCGGCGATCATCACGTTGGCCGCGTTGAACCAGATGCTGATGGCCCGTTTCCTGGCCAGCACGCCCCACAGCGCCCCGCCCGCGGCCGCGCAGACGATGACGAGCCAGGGGGGCAGGGCGAACATCAGCCCCGCCAGCGCGGCCTGGTCGAAGTGGGCCTGCCACGGCTGGTTCTTGGTGCCGCTGGCGGTGACCCACAAGAACGCCGAGAGCACCACGGCCAGGCCGAACACCGCCGAGGGCCACAACGCGCCCAGGGCGGCGGCGTCCGGCGGCCCGCCGAGCAGCACCAGGGCGCCCAGCAGAAGCACCGCGATGATCCACCGCGAGACGGTGAGCCTCCGCATGGCGCCCATGGCCTTCTCTCCCTCAACGCTGTCAGGCGGACATGCTGCACCAGAGCGGGCGAGAGCCGCCAATCACGTTGTCCTGCGGTTGGCGCGATGTTCGAAGGAGACGCGTTTGTTCGAACCGGCGCCCCCGTGGCGCCGGCGGCACCGCTCACGCGCGTCGGCGGCACCGCTCGCTCGCGGGCGGTGCCTCCTGCTGGGCGGCGCGCACGGTACGGCAGCGCCCGGGGGTCGCGTGACCCCTGCGAGACGACAAAGGGAGAATCCATGGACAACCAGGAGTACCGCCTCCTGATCGGCCTGGCCGAGAGCGTCGTGGCCCTGCTGCGCGAGGCGGTCCTGTCCGATCCGGCCGCGCGCGCCGGGGCCGCGCCGCTGCTGAACTGCGCCGCGCACCACCTGCCGATGGACGGCAGCCGCGGCCGGTGCTCATGCCGCCCGGCGGCGGGCCCCACACGCCTGCCAGAATCCAGCGCGCGCGATCTCACCGGTTCCGTGCGCGCGCTCGTGACCGGCATGCCCGCGGTGTTCCTGGCCGGGGATGCCGCCGCGGTCCGCATCACGCGGGCGCTGAACTGCGAGCACGGCTACACCCTCGCCGACTCCTGCCCCTGCTGCGGCGACGCGCCGTAGCGAGGGTCAGGCAACCCCGCCACCGATCAACCCCCCTGCCGCGATCAGCGCCGCCCCTCCCCCGGGGCCGGCGCGCACCAGGCAGGGACCGGGCGGAGAAGCGCTCCCGAGTGACCAGCGCTTCTCCGCCCGACGCCTGCCCAGGCCCGGGCGGAGGAGCTCGCAGGGGCATGCTCGCGTCCTGCGGCATCCAGGGGCGCGGACGGGGCACGGCTGCCCCTCCGCGAGGACGATTAGTCGGCGCGTGCGGTGACGATGAGGGTGCCCAGCAGGGCGGGGTCGGGCGCGGGTTCGATCCATGCCTCTATCTCGGTGAAGTCGTGCCCGGCGAGCACGTCCGCCCACACGTGCGGCTCGTACGCCCAGCGCCGCACCCACACCGGCCGGCTGCGGAAGCCGGACCCGTACATTCCCTGCGGCCCGTAACAGCCCGGGACGGCCGGCGCGTGGCTGAACACGAATCGGCCGCCTGGTGCCAGCCGGGCACGGACGAGGGGCAGCAGCCGCGCCGGGTCGCTGAACCACACCGCGCCCCAGATCGAGTAGATCGCCTCCCACCGCTGAGCGGTGTCGGCCAGGTAGCCGGCCGCGTCGGCCTGGACGAATCGTGCCCCGGGCAGGTGACCCCAGCGGCGCCGCGCCCGTTCCAGATGGACGGCGGACAGGTCGAGCCCGCTGGCGTCCACACCCTTGACCGCCAACGCGGCGACGGCGTCCCGCGGCCACAGCCCAGTTCCAGCGCCATCGCACAGTCGGCCAGCAGCTCATCGCCCGGACCGTGGCCCTCGTATTGAGTCCACCCGAACGCGTGCCGCAACGCCTCCTGCGGGTCGGTGTCGGGCGCGCGTTCGGCGTAGTGGTCCCAATAGTCGAAGCGGTCCTGGATGGCGTCCACGGGCAGACCTCACGGTGGCGTGCGGAGCGGAAGAGGTTCCCCCATCGTCCCGCCGGGCCCTCGCGGCGTGGCCCGGAAAGCGCCGCGAGGGCGGGGAGCCTGGGCCTGGGGTGGACAGGCGGCACAAGGAAGGGCCGGGACCTTGCGGTCCCGGCCCTCAACCCCGTTCAGGGCGCAGATGGTCTCCCCGGCCACGTCAATGGCTGTCGCTGCCCGGGTAGCAGGGGGAGCGCTTGCCGAAGTCGGCCTCCCACAGGGGCCAGTCGATCTGGAACCCGTTGTCCTCCACGAACTGCGCGGTGCGCAGGACCGTGCCGTCGCCCTTGCGCTCGACGGTGGGGTTGTGGTCCAGGAAGCGGCCGCCGATTTCAGGCGAGCCGAAAACCGGCCGCCAGGCATACCCATCGCGGGCGGCGACAGCGTGGTTGGGGGCGGGCTGTGGGCGCCCAGGGTCGGGGTTCACGTCCCCAATCCGAGAAAGGGCGATCATGGAAACGACCGTCAGGCGCAGGCGATCGCACGGCGTCACCGTGGCGTGCGCGGCGGCCGCCGGCGCAGCGGTGCTCGTGGCCACGACCGCGTGCGAATCCTCCGGAGACGACGCCGACTACGCCCAGATCTGCATGAGCCAGAACGAGTCGGACGAGACCGTCTACGACGACGGCAAGTGCGAGTCCGACGAGCGCGACGGCGGCACCTCCGTCTTCGTCTGGTACTACGTCGCGACCGGCCACGGCGCGCCGCCCAAGGCCGGGCAGCGCATCTCCCGGGCCAAGGTCGTCAAGACCGTCCCGGGCGGCGCCTCGGTCAAACGCGGCAGCCAGATGTCCGGCAAGTCCGGCGGCTTCGGCGGCAAGGGCGGCAGCGGAGGCAAGGGCGGCAGCGGCGGCTGACCCCCCTTCCCCGCCCGTCCTGGCGGCCCCGCCTTCTCTCCCTGCCCGGCCCCACCACGGTGGGGCCGGGATCTTTCCATCAAGCCAAACCGACACAGGGAGAAGCCCATGCGCAGGATCAGCATCACCCCCCGCGACGGCTGGCTGGACATCGTCCAGTCGCAGGGACTGGCGTTCGCCATGGACGAGCTGCCGGACGGCACCCGCGTGCCGTACTGGAACGAATCGGCCGCCTACGTCTTCACGCTGCGCCAGATCGACAAGCTGGAGCAGGTCACCGAGGACCTGTACGGCATGTGCCTGCAGGCCGTTGAGTACGTCCTGGACCGGCCGGAGGTGTTCGCCCGGTTCGGGCTGGACCCCGCCGCGCGGCAGGTCCTGCTCGACAGCTGGCGCGCCGGCGAGCCGTCCCTCTACGGGCGGTTCGACCTCGTCTGGGACGGCGGGGCGGGCGAGCCGAAGATGCTCGAACTCAACGGCGACACCCCCACCAGCCTGCTGGAGACCGCCATCCAGTGGCTCTGGGTCGAGGACCGGTTCCCCGGCGCCGACCAGTGGAACTCCGTCCACGACCGGCTGGTGCGCGCCTGGGGCGACATCGCCCGCGCGCGGGACCTGACCGAGGTCCACCTGGCCTATGCCCCCGAGGGCGGCGACGAGGAATACCTGACGGCCGCCTACATGGCCGACACCGCCCAGGAGGCCGGGCTGCGGACGCGGCTGATCGCCATGGGCGACATCGGCTGGGACGAGCGGCACCGCCGGTTCTTCGACGCCACCAGCGTCCAGATCGGCCCCCAGGTCCACGAGCGCGCCCGGCGCGGGACCGCGCTGGAGGCGCTCTGGAAGCTGTACCCGTGGGAGGACATGCTGGCCGAGGAGTTCGGGCGGCACCTCGCCGCGGGCCGCCGCGGGACGCTGTTCCTGGAGCCGGCCTGGAAGGCCGTGCTGTCGAACAAGGCGCTGCTGGCCGTGCTGTGGGAGATGTTCCCCGGGCACCCCAACCTGCTGCCCGCCTACCTGGACGGGCCGCGGGACATGCGCGACTTCGTGGCCAAGCCGCTGTTCGGCCGCGAGGGCGACGGGGTGCGGATCCTGCGCGCCGGGCAGGAGTTCACCTCGCCGGAGCCGCACTGCTTCCAGGAGCACCACCCGATGCCGAACCTGGGTGGCGGCTACGTGGTGCTCGGCAGCTGGATCGTCGCCGGGCACCCCGCCGGGATGGGCATCCGTGAGGACGACAACGCCGTCACCGGGCTGAGCGCCCGGTTCGTGCCGCACTTCATCGAGGACGCCTCCGCGCCCACCGCTGAGCAGGCGCGGCGGTGGATCGACGAGGACGCCGGGCGGGCAGCCGCCCGCTCCTGACCGCACCGCCGCGGGCCCCACCTGACCAGGTGGGGCCCGCACACGTGTGACGCCCACCCCGGAGACGTCTCCGGGGTGGGCGGTTGATCGCCGGGCTCAGGCGGCGGCGCGCACGGTGGCCGCGCCCTGCGCGTGCACCACGCCGACGCCGCCGGCGAAGGGCCCGAAGTCCACCTCGCCCTGGTAGGCCGCCGCGCTGACGGCCAGCGCCGCCAGGTCGACCTCGCCCTGCTCCAGCACCCAGAACCGGGCGATCTTGACGTTCGGGGCGGGGCCGTCATCGACGGTGTGCAGCTGCAGCCGCCCCAGCCGGGCCAGGCCGTGCTGGGAGACGGGATGGCTCACGAGCGCGTGCACCTGGGGGCCGGTCAGCTCGGCGCCGTCCCGGCGGGTGTAGGTGACCGCGAAGATCGGCTCGGCCTGCGGCCGCTGCTCCCCCGGCGGGGTGCACAGGTCGGTCAGGGTGTGGCTGAAGTGCAGCCCGTCGCCGCGGTCGGGCAGGTCCATCGGGCCCAGGCCGTACTGCTCGGCCAGCGCCGGGTCCTCGGGCTGGCCCAGATGGGCCGAGAACGTGACCGTGGTCCCGTCCGGCAGCAGGACCGCGCCGCTGGAGATCTCCATGCCCCGGCCGAACCGCGTGAGACGGTCGGGGTCGCGCAGCTCGGCGAAGTCGGCCCGAAGCCGTACGGCGGGCCCGGTCTGGGGCTCCGGGCGCGCCCGCAGGGTGAGCTCGCCCAGCATCGCCGCCAGCGACGGGTGGATGGTTCGCCAGACGTGCTCGACCTCCGGCTCGTCCAGCCGCCGCCCGGCGTCGTGCTCCAGGCGGATCAGCACATAGGCGGGCAGCGCCTGGGCGGGCACCTCATCCCCGGGCACGTGAGGCCCATCGTTCCCGGCCGGCTCCGCAAGACCGGGGAGCGCCGCAAGACCGGGGAGCGCCGGGAGGCCGGGGAAGACGGGCGGCGCGCCGGCCGCCGCGCCGATGTCGTCGTTCACGAGATCGGCGGGGGTGACGGGGTCCGCCGGGCGCGCGGGGGACGCGCAGGTCCCGCCGGTGACGCCGTCCGGGCTCGGGGCGGCGCCATCGTGCCCGGGCCGCGGGCCCGCGGCCCACTGGCCGCTCTCGAACTGCTGCACCAGGGCGTCGAGCTCGGCGGCGAATCGCTCACCCGCCTGGCCCGCCGTGAACGCCAGCGAGCACACGAAGGAGACCTCCTCCCGCAGCACGGCCGGCATGGTGCCGTCGGCGTCCGCAGGGATCGCGGGTTCCTCCTGCGGCGGGCGCCGGTCACCGCCCGCGCCGCCGGGGCCGCCGGCCGGCCCGAAGCAGTCCCGCTCCAGCCGGTCCAGCGCGGCCGCGAAGTGCGCGCCGAGCGGCCAGCCCGAGCCGGCGATGAGGTCCTTCAGATCCGTGATCGCCTCGGCGATGGGGTTGTCCAAGGGTTCCGGCACAGGCCGGCCCTCCTTCCTGCCGGGCCGGCCGCACCACGGCGGCGGGCCCGGCTCCTTTGGCCATGACCGGGCCGACCGTGGCCGCCGCCCCCGCCCGCGCAACCCCATCCCGGCCGTCCCCGGCCGCCGCGAGGCGCCTGATCCCTTGGTGTGGCGGCCTGCGGCCACCACGGTCCCCGCGCGAACCCCCCGGCCTGATCCACGGCCGGGCACCCCCAACGAAAGGAACCCAGGTGGCGGTCGAAACCCCCAAGACCCTGCTGGAGCAGGCCCGCAAGGACAATCTGCAGCACAGCATCAGGCCATTGGTCGTCCGCGCCACACTCGCGCCGGGCCTGTCGCCCGAGGACGACGCCGCGCTCACCGAGCCGGCGCTCACCCTGGAACCCGCGCCCCACCCGGTGCTGGAGGCCGTGCTCGAAGCCTCCGGGGCCGCCCGCCGCGGCCGGCTGACCTGGTTCGCCGGCCTGGGCGAGAACGAGCCCAACGTCGAGGCCATGCTGGCCGCCTGCCAGTGGGTGGCCGCCGGAGCCCTCTACCCCTACGAGCTGACGTTCTCCGCCGAGACGCGCAAGCCCCTGTCGCTGCCGCACCTGGGCGCGAACAAGGCGCACCAGCTGCGGACGATGTTCCGGGACACCCCCGTCCTGCCGATCATCGAGCGGCACCACCGGCAGCTGTCCGGCTACCACCCCTACCGCTCCTCCGGAAGCCACCTGGAGTGCTACGGAGCCCTCACGGTCTCCCGCACCGAGTACGGCTACTGGCTGCGGTTCATCACCACCAAGCTGGAGATCCCCGAATGGCTGCCGCAGGTCAACCTCGACCTGCGCCCCGCCGGCCGGGACCTGGCCGAGGCGGCCCCGCTGCGCGCCGCCGACGCGGTGACCCTCATCGAATGGCTGCAGCACGAGGGCGACATCGCCGTCATCGACCCCAGCCCCGGCGACGACATCATGCGCGTCCGCCAGCGGCTGGCCCGATCCCTGGTGGCCTCCCCGCTGCCCGGCCAGCCGGCCCGGGCCCGGGTCAGCGTCGGCCGCGGCGCCTTCCGCAAGCTGGCGGCCCTGGCGCAGGACACGCGGCAGGCCTACCCGGGGCACGCCGGCGACGAGGCCCCCGACCTGCTGCGGGAGGTGGGCCTGGACGGCAAGGAGCCCGCCGCCACCCAGTCGGCCACCTCCTGCGAGATGGACCTGACGCAGATCCAGCTGATCGGCCAGGCGCTGCCGGAGATTCCCATGGTGGTGCACGAGGGAACCCGCGACGTGTTCCGCATGCTGGCGGCCGAGCCGCTCAAGGACGACCGGCTGCGTGACTACCAGCAGGTCGCCGCCGGCCTGCACGCCGCGACCAGCCTGGGCTTCCTCAACGCCTCCGACCCCGGCACCGGCAAGACCATCATGACGCTGACGGGCATGCGCGAGCGCGCCCGCGGCATCGCCGGATACCGGGGCCTGGTGGTGCTCCAGGCCAACGTCCGCCAGCAGTGGCTGCGCGAGGTGGAGACCTGGTTCCCCGAGGCCGAGGCGGTCCTGGTGCAGTCGGCCGCCGACGTGGCCCGCGTCACCGAGGCCCTGCGGCGCTGCGGCGACGACCCCCTGGTGGTGCTCGTCTCCTACTCGCTGCTGCGCCCCGTCACCAAGGAGCTGGAACGGCGCGAGGAGCGCGCCCGGGCCGAACGCGAGGCCGCGGCCCAGGCACGCGAGCGCGAGCGCGAGGCCGCCCGGCGGCGCCGTGAGCAGCGGCGCCTGGGCTTCGGGCGGCCGGCCCCGGCCCGGTACGTCCGGCAGGAACAGCTGGACCTGCTGGACCTGGCCGGCCCGCACGACCCGGCCCCCGGCCAGGCGCCCGCCCCGGACGCGGACCAGACCGCGGTCCGGCCGGCCGCTGACGCCGTACCCGCCGCTGACGCCGTGCCCGGCGGCGGTGACGACGCCGGACCCGCCACCCCGGCAGCACAGCCGGCCGCACCCGACCTGGGGCAGGTCCTGCTGGATCAGCACTGGCACGACCTCGTCGCCGACGAGGGCAACGTGCTGCGCAACTCCGGCAAGACCACCCGCGCCCTGTGGGCGCTGCGCGCCGGCGCCGACGTCGCCATCGCCCTGACCGGCACCCCGCTCGGCCGCGACGCCGACGACCTCGGCAAGATCATCTCCTGGACGCGCAACGACCCCCACCTGTTCCGCGGCGTCAAGCTGTCGGCGACGTTCGACTTCGACGACGACGCGCAACTGCCCCGGTTCCGCCAGGCCATGGGCCCGGTGTTCTTCCGGGTCAGCTCCGCCGAGAACAGCCAGGAGTTCCCCGAGGTCCACACCGAGGTGCGCTGGCTGCAGCCCACCCCCGAGGAGCGGGCGCTGGCCACCGCGGCCCGCACGGAGCTCAAGCGCCTGGTCGAGGAACTGGAGGAGGCGATCGAGCTGGCCCAGTCCCTGGACCCGGACAACCCCGAGCTGGCCGCGGCCCAGGACGGACTGCGCGCCGCCCGCGGCGCCTGCCTGGGCGGGACCACACTGGCCCGCGTCGCCGCCAGCGACCCGGCGGCGCTGCACACCTCCGGCTCGGCCGGGGCCGCGCTGCTGGTCGCCCAGGGACTGGTCGAAGCCGCCACCCGGCGGCCCGGCACCAAACGGGCGGCCGTCGTCCAGGAGGTGAGCGACATGGTCGCCGCCGGCGAACGCGTGCTGGTGTTCACCGAGTTCGCCTCCGTCGCCGAGGGCCTGATCAGCGACCTGCGCGACTGCGGCATGGCCGTCGGCGCCATCATGGGCGGCGGCGGCGCGCGCCGCGACCAGATGGTCGAGCAGTTCCAGAACGGTGAGCTGGACGTCATGGTCTGCACCGCCTCCGGCGAGCGCGGGCTCAACCTGCAGCGCGCCAACGTGGTCGTGCTGTACGAGCTCCCCTGGCTCACCGACCCGGTGATCCAGCGCATCGGCCGCGCCGTCCGCCTCGAAAGCCCCAACCAGCGGGTGAAGGTGCTCATCCCGATCATGCGCGACACGATCGAGATGGAGGTCGCCACCATCGTGATCGGGCGGGCCGTGCTGGAGATGCGGGTGCTCGACGTCTCCCGCGGCCTGGACCCCGCCCAGACCGGCATCGGCCGCACGCTCGGCGGCCTGGCCCGCGAACTGGGCGCCGACCTCGGCCAGGCCGCGCAGGTGAGCAACGTCATGGACATGGCGCGCACGCTCACCCGCGCCGCCTGACCACCGCCAAGGGAGGCCGCCCCAGCCGGGCGGCCTCCCTTCGCACCCCAGGACCCGATGACGCACCCCTCCGGGGGGCCGGCCTTGACCGGGGAGCGGCGGCGCCCACGGAAGGAGCGCGAAACCCGCAAGGAAAGGTGTGATGCTGTGCCCGAGGAACACCGCGACGACGCCCACCCGGTGCCCGCCCGGCGGCCCACCACGGCGCAGGCGCTCAACGCCATCCAGGCGGCCCAGCGAGCCCTGGGCCGGGACGCGCCCACCGACGCCGCCAGCGGCAACCTGTCCCCGTACATGCCCACCGCGCGCTGCCGGGAAGCACTGGACCTGCTGGCGTACGCGGGCTCGCTCCAGGTGCTGGACGACCGCGCGCCCAACCTCAAAGGGCTGTGCGTCAACCTGCTGGACTGGCACGGCGGCCCCAGCCGGGCGACCAAGTCGGTGGTCAAGGCGCTGGGGGTGGCCCTGAAGACGAGCTACCCGCAAGGGGTCGAGATGGCCTCCTTCGCCGCGGCCTGCTCCCCGCTGCTGGAGCCCGACCGGCTGGCCCGGCTGATCGCGCTCGCGCCGGGCACCCGCACGGCGTTCGCGCCGCAACGGCACGTCCTGAGCCTGGCCGGGCCGCTGCGGGCCCTGCTGTCCCACTTCCCCGAGCAGCGGCGCGAACAACTGCTGACCACGCTGTGGACGTCCGCGCACGACGGCCGCTGGTGGGACATGACCGCCGGGGTGGCCCTGCTGGCCCACCGTGAGCGGCCCCCGCAGCAGGACCTGTCGGGCCGCACGCCCGCCGAACTCGGCCAGATGCTCATCGAGGGCACCCTGCCCTACAACGAGGGGTCGGTGGCCGCCGTCTCGGCGCTGCCGCCCTCGGAGCCGGTCCGCGCGTTCATGGCGGACCTGGCCGAGAAGATGCGCAAAGGGGACCACATCGACCCCGACCTGGCGCTGTGGGCCTCGCATCTGCCGTGGCTGGACCCGATGGACCGTCCCGAGACGCCCATCACCTGGCTGGTGCGCACGCTCAAGCAGTCCATCACCCCGGACCCGGAGTCGGGACAGGTCAACCTGGACATCCTCGGCAAGAAGCCCAAGCAGTGGGCGGCCCTGTACCCCCAGGCGTCGGCGGAGGAATTCCCGACCGCGCCCCTGCTCCGCCGTCTGCGCGGCAAACGGCTTCCGCTGCCCGAGGGCCGGCCCGCCCCCGGCGGGACCGCCGAGCAGGCGATCATCGACCCGATCCTGTCACCGGCGGAACTGGCCGAGAACCGCTCCTACATGGGCAACTGCACCTGGACGTACCTGGACCGGCTCAAGCGCGGCAGCCACGTGCTGCTCAAGCTGGACCTGGACGGCGAGCGCTACAACGCCGCCCTGTGCGCCAGCGGCCCCACCTGGGCGGTCGGCGAGGTCAACTCGCGCTTCAACCGCGGACGCGTCCCCGCCGTGATCACCGAGGGGCTGCGGCTGCTCGCCGGGACGCTGCCCCCGCCGGGCGCGGACGGCCGGCCGGCCATCAACCCCGAGACCGGTCACCGCCGACTCGGCCGCACCGGCTTCGGCATCCGCTGACCGCCACCCCGAGCCCCGCCCCCCACCCCAGGGGCGGGGCTCACCCACGCCCACCACCCGCCCCGAACTGCGGCGGCCCATCCCCGCACGGGCCCGTCCCCGCCGCGGCCCGCCATGGCCGCGGCCCGCCTTGGCCGCCCGGAGCACCCGCCCACGGTGAATCCCATGCCTCTTCACGCTCGGATACGCGCGGGTACGGCGGTCGCGCTCGCGGTGGGCCTGTCCGGCGCGATGGTCCTCGCCCCGGCGCCGGCGGCGGTGGAGCGCCCCGGCGTGGCGGTAGACGGCGCCCGCCGGGATTCGCCCGCCACCGCCAAGCCCCTGTGCGGAGCCTCCTTCGCCGCCGAGAACGGCGAGACCTACCAGCAGGCGCTCGCCCGCCTCGACGCACGCTACGGCGGGCTGAAGGCCGTACGCCTCTTCTACGGCGGCCTCCCGCAGGCCTGGCCCGGCAAGCTCGACGGCGGCACCCGCCCCCTGGTCATCTCCTTCAAGGCCGGCCCGCGCGTGGTCTCCTCCGGCGCCCACGACACCACCCTGCGCGCCTGGTTCCGCGCGGCGCCGCGCGACCGGGACATCTACTGGACCTTCTACCACGAGCCCGAGGACGACATCGCCCGCGGCGAGTTCACCGCCGCCGACTACCGCCAGGCCTGGAAACACCTGGCCGCCCTGGCCCGGGAAGCGGCCAACCCCCGGCTGCGCGCCACCCTGATCCTCATGAACTGGACCCTGGAGACCGCCTCCGGACGCCACTGGCGCGACTACTACCCCGGCCGCGACACCATCGACGTGCTGGCCTGGGACGTGTACAACTACGACACCCTCGCGGCCAAGGGCCGGTACCTCGACCCGCGGACCCTGCTCGCCCAGAGCATCGCCGTCAACCGGTCCGAGAACCTCCCCTACGGCGTGGCCGAGCTCGGCAGCCACATCGCGGCGGGTGACGACGGCACCGGCCGCGCCGCCTGGCTACGCCAGATGACCGCCCACCTGAGCGAGCACGGCGCGCTGTGGGCCCTGTACTTCGACCTCGACTGGCCCAGCGGCGACTACCGCCTCAACGACCCCCACGGCCGCGCCGCCTGGACCGACTTCTGCACGTGAACCAGCCGCCGGGTAGCGGAGTGAGACATCACGATTGCGTCGTTTCGGAGCGGTGAATGAGGATCGGGCCGGAGTTGTGGCGCTAGAGGGTCGATCTTGATGGCGTTTCGGTGGTGATGGCTGTTTGCCCCTGGTCGGGTGCGCTGGCGTTGCTGGGCTTGGCTGTGGATGTCGTTTCTGGTGGGCCGGGTGGCCGGCCGCCCCGGCCGGCCGGTGGCGGCCGGTCGGGGCGGTTGTGGATCTGCTGGTCACCGCTGCCGGGGAGGGCCGGGGGCTTGTCCTCGGTGAGCGGTGTGCGGGCCGGCGGCGGCTACGGTCTGCTGCCGGTCTGGTGGTGGGTTCCGGTCTGTGGCCGGCGCAGGTGCCGGGCGAAGAACCTGGCGGCGTCCTCGGCTGCGAACTGCGGGACGCCGGTGTGGCCGCCCATGTTGGCGTGCAGCGTTTTCTCCGTGGAGGCGAAGGCGTCGAACAGGTCCAGGGCCGTCTGCCGGTCGTTTCCTTCGTCATCCCATTGCAGCAGGACATGCAGCGGAATGGTGACCTGCCGGGCTTCCTCGAACATGGTGCGGGGCACGAAACTCCCGGCGAAGAGGCCGGCGGCCACGATGCGCGGCTCGGCCACCGCA
>NZ_QZEY01000033.1 GCF_003594875.1 Bailinhaonella thermotolerans | reverse complement strand
GGCCGCCGCCGGGGTCGCGGGTGTGATCAAGATGGTGCTGGCGATGCGGCACGAGACCCTGCCCAGGACCCTGCACGTGGACGCGCCCTCGTCCAAGGTGGACTGGGACAGCGGCGCGGTGGAACTGCTGACGGAGCCCCGGCCCTGGCCCCGCACCGGCGAACGGCCCCGCCGGGCGGGCGTCTCGTCGTTCGGCATCTCCGGCACCAACGCCCACGTCATCCTCGAAGAACCCCCCGCCGACGAGCCGTCGGGCGACCAGGGCACCGGTACCGCCACGCCCGGGGACGACCACCCCGCGGCTCCGGTGGTGCCGGTCGTGGTGTCGGCGAAGTCGGAGGCGGCGCTGCGGGCGCAGGCCGACCGGCTGGCCGCGTTCCTGACCGAACACGAGGAGGCCGGCGCGGCCGACCTGGCCGCCCAGTTGTCCCGCCGCGCCGCTCTGGACCACCGCGCGGTGGTCCCGGCGGCCGACCGCGACGACCTGCTCGCCGCCCTGCGGGCGCTGGCCGCCGGAGAGCCCGCCCCCTCGGCCGTACACGGCCGGGCACGGCAGGGCCGAACAGCCGTACTCTTCTCCGGCCAGGGCGCCCAGCGCGCGAGCATGGGCCGCGAACTGCACCAAGCCTTCCCGGTGTTCGCACGCGCCTTCGACGAGGCCTGCGAACTCCTGGAGGCCGAACTCGCCGGGGCCGGCATCCCCGGAGCGGACGGGGCCACCCTGCGGGACGTGATCGCCGGTAAGGCCGGCGACGGCGGGCTGCTGGATCAGACGGTGTTCGCGCAGGCCGGGCTGTTCGCGGTCGAGACCGCCCTGTACCGGCTGCTCGAATCACTCGGCGTGCGGCCGGACTACGTGGCCGGGCATTCGCTCGGCGAGATCACCGCCGCGCACGTCGCAGGAGTGCTCGACCTGCCCGACGCGTGCCGGCTCGTCGCCGCGCGGGGCCGGTTGATGCAGGCCCTTCCCGAGGGCGGCGCGATGGCCGCCATCGGCTGCGGCGAGGCCGACATCGCGCCCATCATCGCCGGGCACGAGCAGGTGGCGATCGCGGCCATCAACGCCCCCGGCGCGGTGGTCGTCTCCGGCGCGGCCGACCAGGTGGACCAGATCCTCACCTGGGCCGGCGAGCGCGGGTATCGGACCCGCAGGCTGCGGGTCTCGCACGCCTTCCACTCCCCGCTGATGCGGCCCATGCTCGACGACTTCGCCGCCGTGGCCGAAACCATCACGTTCCACCAGCCGGCCATCCCCCTGGTGTCCAACCTCACCGGCCGCCTCGCGGGCAGCGAGATCACCGAACCCGGCTACTGGGTGGACCACGTACGGCAGCCCGTACGGTTCGCCGACGCCATCACCACCCTGAGCGAGCACCAGGTCACCCGCTTCCTCGAAGCCGGACCCGACGCCCAGCTCACCCCCATGATCGAACAAACCCTCACCACCGACCCAGAAACCGAAACCGAAACCGAAACCGAGGCCGAGGCCGCCTCGGTGGTCGCCCTCCTGCGCCGCGACCGCCACGAGACCACCCAGCTCGCCACCGCACTCGCCCAGACCTGGACCCACGGCACCACGGTCGACTGGACCGCCTGGCCGTCCGGCACCCACAACCGGCACCTGGACCTGCCCACCTACCCCTTCCAGCGGCGGCACTTCTGGTTCCAGCCGACCCCGGCCTCGGACCCGGCGGCCCTCGGCCTGGGCACCGCGGACCACCCCATCCTCGGCGCGGTCGTCGAACAGCCCGACGGCGGAGCCATCCTCACCGGACGCCTGTCCGCCACCACCCACCCCTGGCTCGCCGACCACGCCATCAACGGCACCCCCATCCTCCCCGGCACCGCCTTCGTCGAACTCGCCCTCCGCGCCGGAGACCAGGTCGGCGCCCCCGTCATCGAAGAACTCACCCTGCACACCCCCCTGCCCATCCCGGACCCCGCCCACGACGACGGCGGCAGCACCGTCCAGGTCACCGTGAGCGGCCCCGATGAGGACGGCCGGCGCCAGATCACCATCCACTCCAAGGACGGGCAGGGCCACTGGACCCGCCACGCCACCGGCGTGCTGACCACCGCCGCCACCGCCCCCGCGGACACCCTCCATGCCTGGCCGCCGCCGGACGCCGAGCCGCTCGACACCACCGGCCTGTACGACCGCCTCACCGGCCACGGCTACGGCTACGGCCCCGCCTTCCACGGCCTCACCCGAGCCTGGAAACACCACGACGACCTCTACGCCGAAATCACCCTCCCCGAACACGCAGGACCCACCACCCGCTACGGCCTCCACCCCGCCCTCCTGGACGCGGCGATGCACGTGGACCTGGTGGCCGGGCCGAAGGCCACGCTGATCCCCTTCAACTGGCACGGCGTCACCCTCCACGCCGCCGGGGCCGGCGCGCTGCGCGTACGGCTGCGCCGCCTGGACGGCGACGAGGTCACCCGGCTGGACCTGGCCGACGGCGAGGGCCGCCCGGTGGCCACGGTGGAGACGGTGGTGTCCCGGCCGGTCCAGGCCGACCAGCTGGCGCGCGCCAACCCGGCCGGGGAGTCGCTGCTCGCGGTGGCGTGGCGGGCGATCACTCCGCCGAGGGAAGCGCCCGGCGCGGTGGACGCCTCCGCCGCGCTCGTCCTCGACGCCACCGGCCGGACCCCGGGGGATCTGCCCGAGCGAGTGCGGGGCGCCCTGCGCCCGGTCCTGGCCGGCCTGCGGGGATGGTCGGCCGTGGCGGACTCCCGGCCGGTGGTGGTGGTCACCCGGGGCGCGGTGGCGGTGCGTGAGACCGAGACGCCCGATCCCGCGCAGGCGGCGGTCTGGGGCCTGGTCCGGGCCGCCCAGGAGGAGAACCCGGGCCGGATCACCGTGGTCGACCTGGACTCGTCCGGCGACCCGGCGGCCGGCGTGCGCGCCGCCCTGGCCGCCGGCGAGCCCGAGCTGGCGCTCCGCGACGGGCGGCCGTGGGTGCCCCGGCTGACCCGGACCGCGCCCGGGGACGCCGGGCGGGCGGAGGCCGAGGGCACGGCCTGGCCGGTCGACGGCACCACGCTGATCACCGGCGGCACCGGCGGCCTCGGTGCCCTGCTCGCCCGCCACCTGGTCACCGAGCACGCCGTACGACACCTGCTCCTGACCTCCCGCCGAGGCCCCGACGCCCCCGGCGCCGCCGAACTCCACACCGCACTCACCGAACTCGGCGCCCAGGTCACCATCGCCGCCTGCGACGCCGCCGACCGGGACGCCCTCGCCGCCCTCCTCGACCACATCCCCGCCGCCCACCCCCTGCGCGCCGTGGTCCACACGGCGGGGGTCGTGGCCGGCGGGGTGGTGGGGACCCTGACGGAGGAGGGGCTGGACCGGGTGCTGCGGCCCAAGACGGACGCGGCCTGGCACCTGGACGAACTCACCCGCGACCGCGACCTCGCCCGCTTCGTGTTGTACTCCTCGGCCGGGGGGATGGTCCTCGCCGCCGGGCAGGGCGACTACGCGGCGGCCAACGCCGCGCTGGACGCGATCGCCGTACGGCGGGCCGCCGCGGGGCTGCCCGCGACCTCGCTGGCCTGGGGCATGTGGGCGGTGGACACCGGGCTCGGCGGGCCGCTGCGGGACACCGACCTGACCCGGGTGCGCCGGCTGGGCGTGCCCGCGATCACGGCGGAGACCGGCCTGGCGCTGTTCGACGCGGCGCTGCGCTCCCCCGTGCCGGTGCTGGCGCCGATCCGGCCGGACGTCCACGCGCTGCGCGCTCGCGGCGACGACCTGCCCGCGCTCCTGCGGGACCTCGCGGGGCCGCGCCGTACGGCCGCCGCCACCACGCCGGCCAACGGGTCCGGCGAAGCGGCGGGGCTGCGGGAGCGGCTGGCCGGGCTGCCGCCCCGGGAGCGGGACCGGGTGCTGCTCGAACTGGTCCAGGCCGAGGCCGCGGCGGCGCTCGGGCACGACACCGCGGACGAGATCGACGCGGAGCGCGGTTTCGTGCAGCTCGGCTTCAGCTCCCTGGCCGCCGTCGAGCTGCGGAACCGGCTGCGCGGCCGGACCGGCCTCGCGCTGCCCGCCACGCTCGCCTTCGACCGGCCGAACGCCACCGCGGTCGCCAGGTACCTGGCCGAGCGGCTGGCCCCGGCCGAGACCCCCGCGCCTCCCTCCGCTCCTCCCGCCGCTCCTCCCTCCGCCGACGGCGACCAGGCCGCCGCGGAGGCCGTACGGCCCGACGCGGAGGGCGACCGGCTCTCCGCCGAGGACGAGCGGCTCGCGGCGGCCTCCGCGGAGGAGCTCTTCGAGATCCTCGACCGTGAACTGGGTGGTGACGCGTAGCCCGATCCCTCGACCATGCGGTGGCCACAGAGAAAGCGGGTGACCCGATTGAAAGGCATCATTCTGGCCGGGGGGCGGGGAACGCGGCTCTACCCCATCACCCGGGCGGTGTCCAAGCAACTGCTCCCGGTCAACGACAAACCCCTCATCTACTATCCGCTGTCCGCGCTGATGCTCGCCGACATCACCGACATCCTGGTGATCTCGACGCCGGAGGACCTGCCGCAGTTGCGCCGGCTCCTCGGTGACGGCGGCCAGTGGGGGCTGCGGCTCTCCTACGCCGAGCAGGCCGAGCCGAACGGGATCGCCGAGGCGTTCCTCATCGGCGCGGACCACATCGGCGACGGGCCGGTGACCCTGGTCCTGGGCGACAACATCTTCCACGGCCACGACTTCCAGGAGATCCTGCGGAACGCGGTGGCGACCGTGGACGGATGCACGCTGTTCGGCTACCCGGTGAGCGACCCCGAGCGGTACGGCATCGCCGAGACCGACGCGGCCGGGCGGCTGGTGTCGATCGAGGAGAAGCCCCGCAAGCCGCGCACGAACCGGGCGGTGGTCGGGCTCTACGTGTACGACAACGCGGTGGTGGACATCGCGAAGAACCTGCGCCCCTCCGCGCGCGGGGAACTTGAGATCACCGATGTGAACCTGGCCTACCTGCGCCGGGGCCGGGCCCGCCTGGTGGACTTCGGCCGCGGCTACGCCTGGTTCGACGCCGGGACCCCGGAGTCGCTGTTCGAGGCCGGGCAGTACTTCCGGCTGCTGGAACGCCGGCAGGGCGTGCAGGTCGCCTGCCTGGAGGAGATCGCATGGCGTCGGGGCTTCATCGACGCCGACGCCTGCCGGCGGCTCGGCGAGGAGCTGGCCGCCTCGCCGTACGGCCGATACGTGTTGTCCGTGGTGGACGGGGGATGGCTGTGAACGTCGCTGTCGTGGGCCTGGGTTTCGTGGGCTCCAGTGTGGCCGCCGCGCTCGTGGAGCGGGGCGTGGACGTGGTGGGTGTGGACACCGACCTGGAACGGATCGCCGAGCTGCACGACCGCCGGTGCCGGATCAGCGAGCCGGAGCTGCCGGAGCTGCTGTTCGCCGGGCTGGACTCCGGCCGGCTGCGGGTGACCGGCGACTATGACGCGGTCGGCTCGGCCGAGGTCGTCATCGTCGCCGTCGGCACCCCGGTGCGGGAGGACGGGCACCTGGACGACTCGCAGTTGCGCGGCGCGATGGCCGAGCTCGCCCCGCGGCTGGCCCCGGACACGCTGCTGATCTGCAAGAGCACGGTGCCGCCGGGCGGAACCCGGGAGCTGGTCGCGCCCGCGCTGGAGCGGGCCGGCCTGACCTGCGGCGAGGACGTGGCGCTGGCGTTCTGCCCGGAACGGCTCGCCGAGGGCCGGGCGCTGCGCGAGCTGCGCGAGTTCCCCGTGGTGGTCAGCGGCTACACGGACAAGTGCGCCACGCGGGCCGCGGAGTTCTGGCAGGCGACGCTCGGCGTGCCGGTGATCCCCTGCTCCACGCTGGAGGCGGCCGAGCTGGTGAAGATGGCCGACAACTGGTGGATCGACCACAACATCGCGCTCGCCAACGAGCTGGCGAAGGTGTGCGGCGCGTACGACGTGGACGTGCTCGACGTGATCAAGGCGGCCAACTCGATCCCGAAGGGCAACGGCAACGTCAACATCCTGCTGCCCAGCGTCGGGGTCGGCGGTTCGTGCCTGGTCAAGGACCCGTGGATGATCTGGCAGGCGGCGCGGCAGCGCGGGATCGACCTGGCCACCGTGCCGGTGGCGCGCCAGGTGAACGACACGATGCCGCACTACACCGTCGATCTCATCGAGGCGGGGCTCCGCAGGCTCGGCAAGGACCCGGCGGGCGCGAAGGTCGCGGTGCTCGGCCTGGCCTTCAAGAACGACACGGGCGACCTGCGCGCCACGCCCACCAAGCCGGTGGTGCAGCGGCTGCTCGCGGCGGGCAGCGAGGTCTCGGTCTACGACCCGCTCGCCGTGCCGGCGGAGGTGACCGCGACCTTCGGCCAGGCGCCCGCGGCCACCCTGGAGGAGGCGGTGGCCGGGGCGGACTGCCTGGCCGTGCTCGCCCACCACCAGCAGTTCCACGCGATCGACTTCACCCGGCTGAAGGACCTGGTGGCGCCGTCCTGCCTGGTGATCGACGGGCGGGCCTACTACTCGCGGGAGAAGATCGAGGAGCTGCGCCGGGCCGGCTACACCTACCAGGGAATCGGGAGATGACCATGGCACGTGCGCTGGTCACCGGCGGATGCGGGTTCGTCGGCAGCCACCTGGTCGCCGCCCTGGCCGGGCGCGGCGACGAGGTCGTCGTCTTCGACGGCGGCCCGCCGCCGCCCGACCAGAGCCGGGACGGGGTACGGTACGTCCCCGGCGACATCCGCGACCGGGACGCCCTCGCCTCGGCCCTGCGCGACGGGGTGGACGTGGTCTACCACCTGGCCGCGGTGGTCGGCGTGGACCGCTACCTGGAGCGGCCGCTCGACGTGATCGACATCAACCTGATGGGCACCCGCAACGTGCTGGAGCTGGCCGCGGACGCCGGGGCGAAGGTGGTCCTGGCCAGCACCAGCGAGGTCTTCGGGAAGAACCCGGCGGTGCCGTGGGCCGAGGACGCGGACCGGGTGCTCGGCTCCACGGCGGTGGACCGGTGGAGCTACTCCTCCAGCAAGGCGCTGGCCGAGCACCTCACCTTCGGCATGGTGCGGGCCTGCGGCCTGCGCGCCACGATCGTCCGCTACTTCAACGTGTACGGCCCGCGGCAGCGGCCGGCCTTCGTGGTGAGCCGCAGCGTCCACCGGGCGCTGCGCGGCCTGCCGCTGGTCCGGTACGACGACGGCGCGCAGACCCGCTGCTTCACCTACGTCGCCGACGCCGTCGAGGCGACCCTGCGCGCGGCGGACGACCCTCGGGCCGACGGGGAGTGCTTCAACGTCGGCAGCTCGGTGGAGACCACCGTACGGCAGGCCATCGAGCTCGTGGCCGAGCTCACCGGGGCCGAGACGATCACCGAGCTGGACACCGCGGCGCGGCTCGGCGAGACGTACCAGGACCTGTCCCGGCGGATCCCCGACACCTCCAAGGCCGCCGCGGTGCTCGGCTGGAAGGCGTCCACGCCGCTGCGCGAGGGGCTCGCCCGCACCATCGACTGGGCCCGCCGCAATCCCTGGTGGCTGGACCAGCCCGACTCCGGCGGCGGATAGGACGGGGCCCCGCGCGGGGCCGTGCCACGACAGACGCCCGGGCGCTGGGCCGTACCCCGCGCCCGGGCGTCCGGCGTCTCCATGAGCGGACCCGCGGCGGCTCCACAGGGCGGAACCCCGGCGGTCTCGCGGCCCGGGCGCCCTTCCCAGGGCGGGCGGGGGGGACGCACCGGGGGGCGGACGCCGGCGGCTCGGGGGGCGGACACTGGCGGCTGGGGGACGCCGGCGGCTCGGCGGGGCGGACGCCGGGAGGCTCTACAAGGCGCGGGCGTCGCGGCGGAACTCGGCGTAGTCCCGGTAGTAGTCGGCCGGGTCGTAGAGCTCCGAGACGAGCCACAGGCCCACGGCGTCCGGGGTGAAGTCCACCATGTCCCGCCAGATCATCGGGCCGACGTAGAGGCCGCGGCCGGGGCTGTCGAGGCGGAAGCGCGCGGACGCGTGACCGTCGTCCACGACCACGTCGAAGGCGCCGTGCAGCGCGACGATGAGCTGGCGGAGCCGGCGGTGCCCGTGCGCGCCCCGGGCGGCCCCGTCCGGCACGCCGTGGATGTAGTAGACCCGGCGGATCTCGAAGGGCACGTCGCGCCCGCCCTCGACCACGGTGAGCCCGCCGCGGTCGTCGGAGTGGTCCGGCAGATCGATGAGACGGCAGGGGTCGACACGCCCGACAGTGGTGGACACATCCGTAATCTAAGCGGCGGCCGCGCGGCCGGCACACCCCTAAGGCCGTGCCTAGGGGTTGCCTCCCCCATCGGCGGCGATCACCGTTGAAACCATGATTCCGCTGCTCAAGGTACCCATGTCGGATCGGGCCCCCGCCGCGGTCGCCGAGGTCGTCGGCAGCGGGTTCGTCGGCCAGGGGCCGCTTGTCGAGGAGTTCGAGGCCGCCCTCGCCGCCAAGCTCGCGAACCCGCGGGTCGTCACCGTCAACAGCGGCACGTCCGGGCTGCACCTGGCGCTGCATCTGCTGGCGGGGGACGACGACGGGCCGGACGGCCCCGGCGAGGTGCTGACCACGCCGCTCACCATGGAGGCCACCAACTGGGCCATCCTCGCCAACCGGCTGCGGATCCGCTGGGTGGACATCGACCCGGCGACGCTCAACGTCGACCTGGACGACCTGGCCCGCAAGATCACGCCGCGGACCCGGGCGGTCATGGTGGTGCACTTCGCCGGCTACCCCGTGGACCTGGACCGGCTGCAGACCATCCTGGACGAGGCGGAGGCCCGCGTCGGGGTGCGCCCGATGGTGATCGAGGACGCCGCGCACGCCTGGCGCGCCACCTACCGGGGGCAGCCGATCGGCGGCACGCACGGCAACATCACGGTCTTCAGCTTCCAGGCGGTCAAGCACCTGACCTGCGGCGACGGCGGCCTCATGGTGCTGCCGAGCGACCAGCTCCACCAGCGGGCGAGCCTGCTGCGGTGGTTCGGCATCCGGCGCGGCGCCGACCGGCTGCGCAACCCCCCGGACGTGCCCGAGTGGGGCTTCAAGTTCCACCTGACCGACATCAACGCCGCGATCGGGCTGGCCAACCTGGAGTACGCCGAGGGCGTGGTCGCCCGGCACCGGGAGAACGCGGCCTTCTACGACGCCGCGCTGGCCGACGTGCCCGGCCTGGAGCTCACCGAGCGCGCGGCCGACCGCGAGTCCTCGTTCTGGATCTACCCGATGAAGGTGGAGGACCGGGAGGGCTTCATCAAGCGGATGGACGCCGCCGGGATCATGGTGAGCAACGTCCACGAACGCAACGACCTGCACACCTGCGTCCGCGAGTACCGCTCCGCGCTGCCCGGCCTGGACCGGATCGCCGACCGGATCGTCTGCGTCCCGGTCGGCTGGTGGGTGACGGACGAGCAGCGCGAGTTCATCGCCGACACCATCGCCTCCGGCTGGTGACCACGCGCCGGCCTCCCCCGGCCGCCGGCCCCTGAGCCTGGACGGCGGCCGGGACGCCGCCGTGCGGCCCGCGGGCGTACGGCGGGCGAGGGGCGGCGGGATCAGGGGAGCAGGGCGCGGCGGAGGGCGGCGAAGTGGTCCTCGGCGATCCGCCGTACGACCGGGAAGCCGCCGCCGAGCAGCACGACGCCGTGCGGCACGCGCGGGTATACCCGCAGCTCGGTGTGCACCCCGGCGGCGAGCAGGCGGCCGGCGTACTCGATGCCCTCGTCGCGCAGCGGGTCGTACTCGGCGGTGGCCACGAATGCCGGAGGCAGCCCGGACAGGTCCGCGGCGCGGATCGGCGCCGCGTACGGCGACACGCCGGGCCCGCCGGGCCGTACCCCGTCACCGAGGTAGTGCCGCCACATCAGCTCGTTGGCCGGCCGGTTCCAGACCGGGGTGTCGTCGAAGGCGCGCATCGAGGGGGTGCCCATCCGGTCGTCGGTCACCGGCACGTCGAGGTACTGGAAGCGGAGCGGGGGCCCGCCGCGGTCCCGGGTGAGCAGGGCCAGCACGGCCGCGAGGTTGCCGCCCGCGCTGTCCCCGCCGGCGGCGATCCGCGCCGGATCGACCCCGAGCTCCGCCGCGTGGGCCGCGGTCCACTCCAGGGCGGCGTAGGCGTCCTCGGGCGCGGCCGGGAAGGGGTTCTCGGGGGCGAGCCGGTAGTCCACGGAGATCACCACCGTGCCGACCTCGTCGGCGATCCAGGCGGTCCACGCGTCGTGCGTGTCCACGCCGCCCGCGACGAAGCCGCCGCCGTGGAAGTACAGCAGCGCGGGCAGCGGTGGCGTCGCCGCCGCCGGGGTGTAGACCCGCACCCGCAGCTCGCCGCCGGGGCCCGGGATCATCCGGTCGGCGACCTCCAGCGGGCGGCGCGGCACGTATCGCGGCAGGTCCTCCGGTACGGCGGCGCGCACCGCGGCCACGTCCGAGAGGTCGATCTCGACCTCCTCGAACACGGCGAGCGCGGGTGCCAGCTCCGGCTCGAAGTCGTACTTCCCCGCGTACTTGACGGTGGTCACCCGGCCTCCTCATACGTACGATCGTCTTGACCGTAAGCCCGCCCTGACGATCGCGTCACCCCGCCCGCCGCCGAATAGGGGCCCGCCCGCGGCGTGGTTCCGGCCGGATAAGGGACCCGGATTAGGGGAGGGTAGGGGCTGCCCCGGATCTCCCCCGCGAAAGAGAATCACTGCACGGTGACGTCTCCGGGAGGGAGTCCGGCGGTGCGGATCATCGCGTTACGCCGTACCGCCGCCGCTCTGGTGGCCGCGGTGCTCGCGCTCACGCCGGCGGTGCCGGGCGAGGCGGACCAGGACCCGGCGCGGGGCTCCGCGCGCGAGGTCCGCGAGGTCGAGGTCCCCGGGCTCCGCGAGCCGGTGCGGCTGGTGGTGGACCGCTGGGGGGTGCCGCACCTGTACGCCCGCAACACCGACGACGTGTTCCTGGCGCAGGGGTACAACGCGGCGCGGGACCGGCTGTTCCAGCTCGACCTGTGGCGGCGGCGCGGCCTGGGGCTGCTGTCGGCCGCCTTCGGGCCCCGCTTCGCCGAGAAGGACCGGGCGGCCCGGCTGCTGCTGTACCGCGGCGACATGCGGCGGGAGTGGGCCGCGTACGGGCCGGGCACCCAGCGTGCCGTGACCGCGTTCGTCCGCGGCGTCAACGCCTACGTGGACTGGGTCAACGCGCACCCGGAGGCGCTGCCGCCGGAGTTCCGCCGGCTGGGCCACCGGCCGGACCGGTGGCGGCCCGAGGACGTGGTGCGGATCCGCAGCCACGGGCTGGTGCTCAACGCGTACGCCGAGGCGCTGCGCGCGTCCGCGATGTGCGTCGGCGGCCGGCCGGCCGCGCGGGCCCTCGTGCGCCTGGAACCCGAGCACGAGCCCCGGGTGCCCGACGGGCTCGACCCGTGCGACGTGCCCGCGGACGTGCTCGACACCTACCTGCTGGGCACCACGCCGGTCGCCTTCGACGGCGTCACGGTACGGCCCGCGCCGTCACCGGCGTCGGGCGGGTCGAACGCCTGGGCGGTCGCGCCGTCGCGGAGCGCCACCGGCCGGCCGATCCTGGCCGGCGACCCGCACCGGGCCACCCCGGCGCCCGCGCTGCGCTACGTCGCCCACCTGTCCGCGCCCGGCCTGGACGTGATCGGCGCCGGCGAGCCCGCGCTGCCGGGGATCTCCATGGGCCACAACGGCCGCGCCGCCTTCGCGCTCACCGTCTTCGGCGCGGACCAGGAGGACCTGCAGGTCTACCGGCTGCACCCGGACGACTCCGGGCGCTACCTCTACCGCGGCCGCTGGGTGCCCTTCACCACCGTGCGGGAGGAGCTGCCGGTGGCCGGGGAGGCGGCCCGCCAGGTGACGCTGACCTTCTCCCGGCACGGCCCGGTGCTCAAGGTGGACGAGACCCGCAAGCTGGCGTACGGCCTGCGCACCGCCTGGTCCGAGCCGGGCACCGCGCCGTACCTCGTGGGCCTGGACGCCATGACGGCCAAGAGCTTCGCGGAGTTCGCGGCCAAGGCGCGGCGCTGGGCGGCCCCGCCGGAGAACCTGGTCTACGCCGACACCTCGGGCGCCATCGGCTGGGTGCCCGGCGCGCTGGTCCCCCGGCGGCCCCGGCACGACGGGCTGCTGCCGGTGCCCGGCGACGGCCGCTACGAGTGGGCCGGCTTCCACGACGGGGCCGAGCTGCCCCGGGTGAGCGATCCCGAGAGCGGCTTCGTCGCCTCCGCGAACGAGTACAACATGCCGCCGGGGCACCCGGTGCGCGTCGGCTACGAGTGGGAGGCGGCGGCGCGCCGCGACCGCATCGCGGACGTGCTGTCCGGCTCGGCCCGGCACACCCCGGCCGGCATGGCTCGGCTGCAGCGTGACCAGGTGGACGGGTACGCCCGGCGGATCGTCGCGGTGCTGCGCGACATCCAGGCGGGCGACGACCCGGAGACCGCGGCGGCGCTGCGGCACCTGCGCGGCTACGACGGCACGGCGAGCGCGGACTCCCCCGGCGCGGCGCTGTTCGAGCCCTGGCTCAGCGGGCACCTGGCCCCGGCGTTCCTGTCCGAGCTCGTCTCCCCGGCGGTGGCCGCCCGGGTGCCGCGCGCCGACGTCCGGCAGGTGATCGACGCGCTGGAGCGGCCGGACCGCTGGTTCGGGGCGGGCGGTGCGGAGGCCCGGGACCGGCTCGTACGGCGGACGCTGCGCGCGGCGTATCTCGAGGTCCGCGGCCGGCTCGGCGACGACCCCGCCGCCTGGCGGTGGGGGGACCTGCACCACGCGCTGTTCCCCCACGCTTTGGGCCGGCACGTGGGCCCGTTCCCCCGGGGCGGCTCCGCGTCCACGGTGGACGCCTCGACCTACCTGCGGGGCGCCTACCGGTCGCTGATCGGCGCGCCGTACCGGATGGTGCTGGACGTCGGGCGCTGGGACGAGTCGACCTTCGTGAGCGCCCCCGGGCAGTCCGGGGACCCGGCGAGCCCGCACTACTCCGACCTCGCCGCCGCCTGGCGGTCCGGCGCCCAGGTGCCGCTGCTCTACAGCCCGGCCGCCGTGGCGCGGAACACCGAGAGCGTCATCACCCTGGTGCCGGCGGCGGCCGGCCGCGGCTGACCGCCCCGGCTCCCGGGCCTCCCGGCCTCCGGCCTCCGCACTTCCCGGTTTTCCGGCTTCCCGGCTTCCCGGCTGCGAACGAACGACGGCGGAAGGAACGATGTGGACGAACGTTGGATCAAAAGATTCCATCCCGCGCCCGGCGCCCCGGCGCGGGTGGTCCTGCTGCCGCACGCGGGCGGCGCGGCCAGCGCCTACTTCAAGCTGTCCGCCGCGCTGCACCCGGCGCTGGACGCCCACGCGGTGCAGTACCCGGGGCGGCAGGAGCGCCGCCACGAGCCGCCGCTGACGGACGTGCGGAGGCTGGCCGCCGCCGTCGCCGACGCGCTCCCCGGCGACGACCGGCCCACGGTGCTGTTCGGGCACAGCATGGGCGCGGTGGTCGCCTTCGAGCTGGCCCTGCTCCTGGAACGGCGCGGCGCGGCCCCGCACGCGCTGGTCGCCTCGGGCCGCCGCGCCCCGTCCACGTACCGGGACGAGTGGGTGCACCGGCGGGACCGCGCCGGGGTGGCGGCCGAGCTGCGCGGGCTGAGCGGGACCGACCCGGTGTTCCTCCAGGACCCGGAGCTGTTCGAGATGGTGCTGCCGGCGTTGCGCGCCGACTACCGGGCGGTCGAGACCTACGAGTGCGACCCGGGCGCGGCGGTCGGCTGCCGGCTGGTCGCCTTCGTCGGCGACGACGACCCGAAGACCACGGTCGAGGAGGCCGGCGCCTGGAGCCGCCACACCACCGGCGGCTTCGACCTGCGGGTCTTCCCCGGCGGGCACTTCTACCTGGACGACCAGGTGGCCGAGGTGACCGACGCGCTCATCGCGCTGGCCGGGTGAGCCGCGCCGCCCCAGAAGACGTCACCGCGCCGCCCGGGTGAGCCACGCTCCCCGGGCGGCCTCGCGTTTCCCCGGCGGCCCGTGCTCACCGGGGGCCGGCGTGCTCAGCGGGGCAGCCGGACGAGCCAGTCCTCGATCACCGCGGCGGTCTGCCGCGCGTCGGACTCCAGCATGCTGAAGTGGTCGGCGTCCACGTCGCGCACCGCCGTACCGGGGTCGAGGACCGGCCGCCAGCCCTCGCCCGCGCCCCCGGCCGGGCCGCCGGGCGCCGCCACCCCGCGCGCCGCGCGGATGAACAGCGTCGGCGCCGGCAGCTCGACCGGCCGCCACTGGGAGAGCAGCGCGGCGTACCACCCCATCGCGGACAGCCGGGCGGCGGTGAACGGGCCGAACGCGGCCTCCCGGTCGAGCAGGCCGCGCACGATCGACGACCAGACCTCCGCGCCCTCCCCCGTCCCGGGGACGTGCGTGTCCAGGAGCACCACCCCGGCCGGGCCGCGCCCCGCTTCCGCCAGCGCGGCGGCGAGCGCGTGCGCGAACACCCCGCCCGCGGAGTACCCCACCAGGGCGTACGGCTCCGCGTCAGCCTCGGCGCCGCCGGCCACCGCCCGGGCCAGGCCGTGCACGAGGGCGTCCAGCGAGTCCGGCAGGCCCTCCTCCCGGACGAAGCCCGGCACCGGCAGCACGGCGAGGTCGCGCACGTCGCGGAACTCGGCGGCCAGCGGCACGAACTGGTGCGGCCCGCCGAAGGCCATCGGTGAGTTCACGCAGAGCAGCCTCGGCCTGCGCGGGCCGGTGGCCAGGGCGACCTGGGCGCGGGCCGGGGCGTCGGCCGCGGCGTACCGGGGGCGGACCGCGGCGGCGGCGTGCAGCAGCGCCATCCCCTCCTCGATCCGGCCGGCGTCCACCGCCGCGCGGAACAGGCCGCTCAGCGTCTCCGCAGCGCCCGGCAGGTCGTGCGCGGCCGGCGTGCCGCCGTCGGGCCGGGCCGGGCCGCCGGGCACCGCGTTCCCGCCCTCCGGTCCGCCGTCGGCCGCGGCCGCCAGCGCGGGGGCGAGTTCCCCGGCCAGGGCCCGGGCCAGCGCCCGGACCGTCGGGTAGTCGAAGGCGGCCGTGGCCGGCAGGCGTACCCCGGTGTGGGCGTTGAGCGCGTTGCGCAGTTCCATGGCGGCCAGCGAGTCCACGCCCAGCCCGACCAGGTCCGCGTCCGGCTCGACCGGATCCGGGTCCGCGTGGCCGAGCACCGAGGCCGCCCGCGCGCGCACCAGGCCGACCAGCTCGGCCTCCCGCGCGGCGTCGTCCAGCCCGGCCAGCCGGCGCAGCAGGGCCGCGGGGTCCGGGCGGGCCGCGCCGGATCGGGCGCGGGTACCGGCGGCGCGTCTCCCCTCCCCCGCACCGGCCAGGCCGCGCAGCGCGGCGGGCAGGTGCTCGGGCCGGTGCGCGCGCAGCGCGGCCACGTCCCATCCGGCGGCCATCACCACGGCGCGCGTGCGGTCGGCCGTCACCAGGTCCAGCGCGGAGAGGCACACGTCGGCGGGCAGCGGCCGCAGTCCCTCGCGGGCGATGCGGTCGCGGTCGGCGCGGGAGCCCGCGCCCATCCCCGCCTCGGTGTCCCAGACGCCCCAGGCGATGGAGATGGCGGGCAGGCCCGCGGCGGCCCGCCGTACGGCGAGGGCGTCCAGCGCGGCGTTGGCCGCGGCGTAGTTGGCCTGGCCCGGCCCGCCCACCTGGCCCGCGACCGAGGAGAAGAGCACGAACCTGGCGAGGTCGCGCTTCCTGGTGAGCTCGTGCAGGTGCCACGCCCCGTCCAGCTTCGGCCGCAGCACCGCGCGGAGGCCGTCCGCCGTCTGCGTCCTCAGCAGCCCGTCCTCCAGCACCCCCGCCGTGTGGACCACGGCGCGCAGGGGGTGGGCGTCGGGGATGCGGTCGAGGAGGGCGGCGAGGGCGTCCCGGTCGGCGGCGTCGCAGGCGGCGACGGTGACCTCGGCGCCCAGTTCGGCCAGCTCGTCGCGGAGTTCGGCCGCGCCCGGGGCGTCGATCCCCCGGCGGGAGGTCAGGAGCAGGCGCCGTACGGCGTGCTCGGTGACCAGGTGGCGGGCGAGCAGGGCACCGAGGCCGCCGGTGCCGCCGGTGATCAACGTGGTGCCGTCCGTGGGCCAGGGCCCGTCCGCGTTCTCCGGAGTGGAGGGTTCGGCCCGCGTCAGGCGCGGCACCCACATCCGGCCGCCGCGCACCGCGACCTCCGGCTCACCCCGCCCCAGCGCCGCCGTCACCACGGGGTCGGGACCGGACGGCGGATCGCCGCCGGGGTCCAGGTCGACGAGGGTGATCCGGCCAGGCTCCTCCGCCTGGGCGGACCGCACCAGCCCCCAGACCGCGGCCTGCGCCGGATCGGGGATCTCCCCGTCCCCCACGGCCACCGCGCCCCGGGTGACCACCACGGCGGGCCGGGCGTCCGCCCCGGCCAGCCAGCCTTGCAGGCCGGCGAGGACCGCGCCCGCGGCGTGCCGCGCCCGGACCGGAAGCCCGTCCGGGCCCTCGTCCTCGCCGGGAGCCGCCGTCAGGCCGGCGTCCAGCACCAGGACGTCTGCCCGCGCGGCGCCGTCCGTCCCGGCGGCGCCCGCGCCGTCCTCCAGCGACCGCCAGGCCGGCTCGTACAGCCACGGCGTCGCGCCGCCGGTCTGGCCGGGGGTGACCGCGCGGGCCTCCAGCGCGCCAACGGTCGCCACCGGGGCGCCGGTGCCGTCGGTCAGGTCCAGCCGGGTCACCTCGTCACCGCCGAGGCGGCGCAGCCGTACCCGCAGCGCGGTCGCGCCGGCGGCGTGGAGGGTGACGTCGTGCCAGTTGAAGGGGATCAGCGGCCCGTCCGCGCCGGTGTCCCCGGCGGCCAGCAGCGCGACGTGCAGGGCCGCGTCGAACAGGGCCGGGTGCAGGCCGTAGCCCGCGGGGCCGGCCGCGTCGGCGGGCAGCGCCACCTCGGCGAACAGCTCGTCGCCACGCCGCCAGGCCCGCGTGAGGCCGTGGAAGGCGGGGCCATAGCCGTAGCCGTGCTCGGCGAGGTCGTCGTACAGGCCGGTGGTGTCGAGCGGCCGGGCGTCCGGGGGCGGCCAGGCGTCGGGGAGGGGTTCCGGGGCGGCGGGTGCGGGCGTCAGGGTGCCGGTGGCGTGGCGGGTCCAGTGGCCCTGGCCGTCCCTGGAGTGGATGGTGATCTCACGCCGGCCGTCCTCGTCCGGCCCGCTCACGACGGCCTGTACGGCGACGCCGCCGCCCTCGGGGATGGGCAGGGGGGTGTGCAGGGTGAGCTCTTCGATGCCGGGGCAGCCGGTCCGCTCGCCGGCGCGCAGGGCCAGCTCGACGAAGCCGGTGCCGGGGAGGATGGGGGCGCCGTTGATGGCGTGGTCGGCGAGCCAGGGGTGGGCGGTCGCCGACAGGCGTCCGGTGAGGAGGACCCCGCCGTCGGGCTGCTCGACCACCGCGCCCAGGATCCGGTGGCCCGCGGCGTCCAGGCCGAGGGCGGCCGGGTCGGTCGCGGGGGCCGCGTCCAGCCAGTACCGGCGATGCTGGAAGGGGTAGGTGGGCAGCTCCAGGTGCCGGGTCCGGGGCCCGACCGGCCAGGCGACCCAGTCCACGGCGGTGCCGCCGGTCCACGCCCGCCCCAGCCCGGCCGCGAACCGGGCGGTCTCGTCCTGGTCGCGGCGCAGCAGCGCCACCACCGAGGCCGCCTCGGCTTCTGGGCCGGTGGTGAGGGTCTGTTCGATCATGGGGGCGAGCTGGGCGTCGGGCCCGGCCTCGATGAAGCAGCCGACCTGGTGCTCCCGCAGGTTGGTCACGGCGTCGGCGAACCGTACGGGCTGCCGTACGTGGTCCACCCAGTAGCCGGGTTCGGTGATCTCGCTGCCCGCGAGGCGGCCGGTGACGTTGGACACCAGGGGGATGGCCGGCTGGTGGAAGGTGATGGTTTCGGCGACCTTGGCGAAGTCGTCCAGCATGGGCCGCATCAGCGGGGAGTGGAAGGCGTGCGAGACCCGCAGCCTGCGGGTCCGATACCCGCGCTCACCGGCCCAGGCCACGATCTGGTCCACCTGCTCGGCCGCGCCGGAGACGACCACCGCGCCGGGGGCGTTGATCGCCGCGATCGCCACCTGCTCGTGCCCGGCGATGATGGGCGCGATGTCGGCCTCCCCGCACCCGATCGCGGCCATCGCCCCGCCCTCGGGAAGGACCTGCATCAACCGGCCCCGAGCGGCGACGAGGCGACAGGCATCGGCCAGGTCGAGCACTCCTGCGACATGCGCGGCGGTGATCTCCCCGAGGGAATGCCCGGCCACGTAGTCGGGTCGCACACCGAGCGACTCCAGCAGCCGGTACAGGGCGGTCTCGACCGCGAACAACCCCGCCTGCGCGAACACCGTCTGATCCAGCAATCCGCCGTCGCCGGCCTTGCCGGCGATCACGTCCCGCAGGGTGACCCCGCCCACGCCAGGAATCCCCGCCCCGGCGAGCTCGGCCTCCAACAGCTCACACGCCTCGTCGAAGGCGCGTGCGAACACCGGGAACGCCCCGTACAGCTCGCGGCCCATCCCCACGCGCTGGGCGCCCTGACCCGAGAACACCACGGCCGAACGGCCCGACCGCGCCCGGCCGCGCACGACCGGCGGGCCCGGCTCCCCCTCCGCGAGCGCGCGCAAGGCGGCGAGCAGGTCATCGCGGTCCGCCGCCGGAACCACCGCGCGGTACTCCAGAGCCGCACGCCGCGCCAGCCCGGCCGCCACGTCCAGCGGGTCCGCCTCGTCGTGCCCGGTCAGGAACTCCGCCAGCCGGTCGGCCTGCGCCCGCAGCGCCGCCTCCGACTTCGCCGACACCACGACCGGCACCGGCAGCACGGCGGGCGGCACCGCCGTACCCTCCGGCCCGTCCGGGACGGGGCCCGGAGCCGCGGAGCCGCCCTCAGGGGACGCGACCGGGGCGAGGTCCCGGTCGTCGCGCGGCTCCGGGGCGGCCGCGGGCTCGTCGGCGGGAGGTTCCTCCAGGATGACGTGGGCGTTGGTGCCCGAGATGCCGAAGGAGGACACCCCCGCCCGGCGCGGCCGGCCCTCGGCCCTCGGCCAGGGCCGGGACTCGGTCAGCAGCTCCACCGCGCCGCTGTCCCAGTCCACCTTGGACGACGGCGCGTCCACGTGCAGCGTCTTCGGCAGCGTCTCGTGCCGCATCGCCAGCACCATCTTGATCACACCCGCGACCCCGGCGGCGGCCTGGGTGTGGCCGAGGTTGGACTTGACCGACCCCAGCCACAGCGGCGACTCACGATCCTGGCCGTAGGTCGCCAGGAGCGCCTGGGCCTCGATCGGGTCGCCCAGCGCGGTCCCCGTGCCGTGCCCCTCCACGACGTCCACGTCCGAGGGCTTCAGCCCGGCCGAGGCCAGCGCCTGCGAGATCACCCGCTCCTGCGAGGGCCCGTTCGGCGCGGTCAGGCCGTTCGACGCCCCGTCCTGGTTCACGGCGGTGCCCCGGATCACGGCCAGCACCCGGTGCCCGCGCCGCCGCGCCTCCGACAGCCGCTCCACCACCAGCACACCGACGCCCTCACCCCAGCCGACCCCGTCGGCCGCCTCGGCGAACGCCTTGCACCGGCCGTCCGGCGCCAGTCCCCGCTGCCGCGAGAACTCCACGAACATGCCCGGGGTGGACATCACGGTCACCCCGCCGGCGAGCGCCAGATCGCACTCCCCCGTGCGCAGCGCCTGCACCGCGAGGTGCAGCGCCACCAGCGACGACGAGCACGCGGTGTCCACCGTGACGGCGGGGCCGCGCAGGCCCAGGGTGTAGGCGACCAGGCCGGAGACGATGCTGCCGCTCGACCCGCCGGTCGCGTAGTCGTGGTACATCAGCCCGGCGAACACCCCGGTGGCCGTGCCCGTCAGGGCCGTGGGGTCGATCCCCGCGTGCTCCACGGCGGTCCAGCACACCTCCAGGAACTGCCGCTGCTGCGGATCCATCTCGTACGCGTCGCGGGGGCTGATCCCGAAGAAGGCCGGATCGAAGTCGGCGGCGTCGTAGAGGAAGGAGCCCTCGCGGGAGTAGGTGCGGCCCGGCCTGCCGGGCTCCGGGTCGTAGACGCCGGGGTCCCAGCCCCGGTCGTCCGGGAAGCCGGCCGTGGCGTCCCGCCCCTCGGCCACCAGGTCCCACAGCGCCGCCGGGGAGGTCGCGCCGCCCGGGTATCGGCAGGCCATCCCCACGATCGCGATCGGCTCCCGGGCGCGCTCGGCCAGCGCGCGGTTCTGCCGGCGCAGCCGGGCCGTCTCCCTGAGCGAGGCGCGCAACGCCTCGACGAGCCTCCCGTCGCCCTCTGCCATCTCGTCACCCATCCTCGGCCCCGTTCCCCGGGTGCCCGCCGTCCAGCGCCATCCTGATCAGGTCCTCGGTGTCCAGCTCGTCGATCACGTCGCCGTCCGCCGCCTCGTCCGATCCCGCGGCCGGGGCCGGCGCGGCCGTCCCGCGTGCCCCGGCGAGCTCCAGCAGCCCGTCCAGCAGCCCGGCCGCCCGCAGCGCCGACAGCGGCACGGTCCGCAGCGCCTTGCGGACGGCCGCCTCGTCCCCGTCGAGCCCGTCGCCTCCGGCGACGCCGTCGGCCCCGCCGCCGGTCCGCGGCGCGATCCGCCCGGTCAGGTACTCGACGACCGCCCCGACCGACGGGTGATCGAACACCAGCGTCGCCGGCAGCCGCAGGCCCAGCGCGGCGCCCAGGCCGTTCCGCAGCTCGACCGCGGCCAGCGAGTCGAAGCCCAGCTCCTGGAAGGCCCGGTCCACCGGCACGGACGCGGGCGAGTCGTGGCCGAGCACCAGGGCGACCCGCTCCCGCACCAGCTCGGTCAGCCGTTCCCGGCGCTCCGCCGGGGCCAGCGCGGCCAGCCGCTCCGCCCGCCCCTCGTCCGAGGCCGCCGCCGCGCGCCGTACGGCGGGCGCCAGCCCCCTCAGGAGCGCGGGCACGCCGTCCGCTCGGGCGCGCAGGGCGGCGATGTCCAGCCGGATCGGGGCCACCATCGCGGCGTCCACCCGCCGCGCCGCGTCGAACAGCGCCAGGCCCGCGTCCACCGGCAGCGGCGACATGCCCCAGCGGCGGATCCGGGCCAGGTCGTCGTCGCCCAGCCGCCGCTGCATCCCGGCCTCGCCGCCCCACAGCCCCCAGGCCAGCGACCGCGCCGGCAGGCCCAGCGCCCTGCGGTGCTCGGCCAGCGCGTTGAGGAAGGCGTTGGCCGCCGCGTAGTTGCCCTGTCCGGGGTTGTCCACGAGCGACGCCGACGAGGAGAACAGCACGAACTCGGCCAGATCGAGGTCACGGGTGAGCTCGTGCAGGTGCCAGGCGGCGTCGGACTTGGGCCCGGCCACCCGGTCCAGCAGCCCGGGGGTCAGGTCGGCGAGTACGGCGTTCGCGCTGACCCCGGCGGTGTGGACCACGGCGCGCAGGGGGTGGGCGGCGGGGATGTGGTCGAGGAGGGCGGCGAGGGCGTCCCGGTCGGCGGCGTCGCACGCGGCGATGGTGACCTGGGCGCCGAGTTCGGTGAGTTCGGTGTGGAGTTCGGCGGCGCCGGGGGCGTCGGGGCCTCGGCGGGAGGTCAGGAGCAGGTGTCGTACGCCGTGCTCGGTGACCAGGTGGCGGGCGAGCAGGGCACCGAGGCCGCCGGTGCCGCCGGTGATCAGCGTGGTGCCGTCGACCGGCCAGGCCGTCGCGGGTTCCTCGCCGAGGCGGGCCCGCTCCAGCCGGGGTGCCCACAGCCGGCCGCCGCGCGAGGCGACCTGCGGTTCCCCGCTCCGCAGCACCGCGGCCGGCCCGGCGGCGTCCGGGGTCTCCGATCCCCGGGCGTTCCCCGGCTCCGGGTCCAGGTCGACCAGGACGACCCGGCCGGGGTGCTCGGCCTGGGCGGCGCGGACCAGGCCCCAGACCGCCGCGCCCGCCGGGTCCGGCGTCTCCCCGCCGGCCACCGCCACCGCACCCCGGGTGACCACCACCACCGGCCGCGGATCCTCCCCGGCCAACCGCTCCCGGAGCTCCGCCAGCACCGCCCCGACGCGCCGCCGTACCCGGTCCGGCATGCCGCCGTCCGGCACCCGCCCCGGTTCGGCCGGGTCCCCGTCATCGGCGGCGGTCACGATCACCGGGTCGGCGGGGACGTCGGGACCGGCGGGCGGGGCCGGCGGAACCTCCCGCCAGGCCAGCTCGAACAGCGACTGGGCGAGCGCCCCCGCCCCGGCCCGCGTCAAGGTGCCGGCCGGCCGGGAGGTCAGGGAGGCCACCGTCGCCAGCGGCTCTCCGGACTGGTCGGCGATCTCCACGACCAGCCCGCCGGACTCGTCAGGCGCGGGCGCGATCCGCACCCGGACGGCGGCGCCGCCCACGGCGTGCAGGGCCACCCCGTTCCAGGCGAAGGGGATCAGCGGGCCCCCGCCGCTCTCATCGCCCTCGCTCCCGGAGAGCAGGCTCGCGTGCAGGGCCGCGTCGAACAGGGCCGGGTGCAGGCCGTAGCCCGCGGGGCCGGCCGCGTCGGCGGGCAGCGCCACCTCGGCGAACAGCTCGTCGCCACGCCGCCAGGCCCGCGTGAGGCCGTGGAAGGCGGGGCCGTAGCCGTAGCCGAGTCCGATGAGGCGGTCGTACAGGCCGGTGGTGTCGAGCGGCTCGGCGTCCGGCGGCGGCCAGGCGTGGAGCCCCGCGGCGGACGCCGGGGTGGCGTCGGCGAGCACACCGGAGGCGTGGCGGGTCCAGTTCCCTTGTCCGTCCCTGGAGTGGATCGTGATCTCGCGCCGGCCGTCCTCCTCCGGGGCGCTCACGCTGACCTGTACGGCGACGCCGCCGTCGCCGGGGATGGGCAGGGGGGTGTGCAGGGTGAGTTCTTCGATGACGGGGGCGCCGACCTGGTCTCCGGCGCGGAGGGCGAGTTCGACGAAGGCGGTGCCGGGGAGGATGGGGGTGCCGTTGATGGCGTGGTCGGCGAGCCAGGGGTGGGTGGTGGCGGACAGGCGTCCGGTGAGGATGGCTCCGCCGTCGGGCTGTTCGACGACCGCGCCGAGGATGGGGTGGTCCGCGGTGCCCAGGCCGAGGGCCGCCGGGTCGGTCGCGGGCGGCGCGTCCACCCAGTAGCGGCGGTGCTGGAAGGGGTAGGTGGGCAGCTCCAGATGCCGGGTCCGGACGGCCGCGGTCCATCCGGTCCAGTCCACGGCGGCGCCGTCGGCCCAAGCCTGGCCCAGTCCGGTGGCGAGTCGCGTGGTCTCGTCGCGGTCGCGGCGCAGCAGCGCCACCACCGAGGCGGCCTCGGCTTCTGGGCCGGCGGTGAGGGTCTGTTCGATCATGGGGGTGAGCTGGGCGTCGGGCCCGGCCTCGATGAAGCAGCCGACCTGGTGCTCCCGCAGGCTGGTCACGGCGTCGGCGAACCGTACGGGCCGCCGTACGTGGTCCACCCAGTAGCCGGGTTCGGTGATCTCGCTGCCCGCGAGGCGGCCGGTGACGTTGGACACCAGCGGGATCACCGGCTCGCGGAACGTGATGGTCTCGGCCACGGCGGCGAAGTCGTCGAGCATGGGCCGCATCAGCGGGGAGTGGAAGGCGTGCGAGACCCGCAACCTGCGGGTCCGATACCCGCGCTCACCGGCCCAGGTGAGGATCTGGTCCACCTGCTCGGCCGCGCCGGAGACGACCACCGCGCCGGGCGCGTTGATCGCCGCGATCGCCACCTGCTCGTGCCCGGAGAGCACGGAGGCGATCTCCGCCTCCCCGCACCCGATCGCGGCCATCGCCCCACCGGCGGGAAGGGCCTGCATCAACCGGCCGCGAGCGGCGACGAGCCGGCAGGCATCGGCCAGGTCGAGCACCCCCGCGACATGCGCCGCGGTGATCTCCCCAAGCGAATGCCCGGCCACGTAGTCCGGCCGCACGCCGAGCGATTCCAGTAGCCGGTACAGGGCGGTCTCGACCGCGAACAGCCCGGCCTGCGCGAACACCGTCTGATCCAGCAGGTCGGCCGCGCCGGGCTCATCCGCGATGATCTGGCGCAGGCTCAGCCCACCGGCCAGCCCGCCCACGACCTCAGCGGCCTCGGAAGCGGCGAACTCGGCCTCCAACAGCTCACACGCCTCGTCGAAGGCCCGCGCGAACACCGGGAACGCCCCGTACAACCCCCGGCCCATCCCCGCACGCTGGGCGCCCTGACCGGAGAACACCACCGCCACCCGGCCCGACCGGGCCTGGCCCCGTACGGCCGAGGGCCCCGGCTCCCCGGCGGCCAGCGCCCGCAGGGCGGCCAGCAGGTCGCCGCGGTCCGCCGCCGGAACCACCGCGCGGTACTCCAGCGCCGCACGGCGCGCCAGCCCGGCCGCCACATCCACCGGATCGGTGTCGTCGTGCCCGGTCAGGAACCCGGCGAGCCGGTCGGCCTGCGCCCGCAGCGCCGCCTCCGACTTCGCCGACACCACCACCGGGACCGGCAGCGCGGCAGTACCAGAACCCTCGACCGGCGCCCCGTCCCCGGGAATGGCGGTGGACGGCTCCTCGGCCGGGGGTTCTTCCAGGATGACGTGGGCGTTGGTGCCGGAGATGCCGAAGGAGGACACCCCCGCCCGGCGTGGCCGGCCCTCGGCCCTGGGCCAGGGCCGGGGCTCGGTCAGCAGCTCGACCGCGCCGCTGTCCCAGTCCACCTTGGACGACGGGGCGTCCACGTGCAGCGTCTTCGGCAGCGTCTCGTGCCGCATCGCCAGGATCATCTTGATCACGCCGGCGACGCCCGCAGCCGCCTGAGTGTGGCCCAGATTCGACTTCACCGAGCCCAGCCACAGCGGCGACTCACGATCCTGGCCGTACGTGGCCAGCAGCGCCTGCGCCTCGATCGGATCGCCCAGGGCGGTGCCCGTGCCGTGGCCCTCCACGACGTCCACGTCCGAGGGCTTCAGGTCGGCGGCGGCGAGCGCCTGGGTGATCACCCGCTCCTGGGACGGCCCGTTCGGCGCGGTCAGGCCGTTCGACGCCCCGTCCTGGTTCACGGCGGTGGCACGCAGCACCGCGAGGACGGGGTGCCCGCGACGCCGCGCCTCCGACAGGCGTTCCACCACCAGCACACCGACGCCCTCACCCCAGCCGACCCCGTCGGCCGCCTCCGCGAACGACTTGCACCGCCCGTCCCCCGCGAGACCCCGCTGCCGCGAGAACTCCACGAACGCGTCCGGCGTGGCCATCACCGTCACCCCACCGGCCAGGGCCAGATCACACTCGCCGGAACGCAGCGCCTGCACGGCGAGGTGCAGCGCCACCAGCGACGACGAGCACGCCGTGTCCACCGACACCGCCGGCCCCTCAAGGCCCAGGGTGTAGGAGACCCGGCCCGAGATCGTCGCGCCGCCCGTGCCCGAGGGGGCGTAGTCGTGGTACATCACCCCGGCGAACACGCCCGCGCTGGTCTCGCGCAGCGACGTGGGGTCGATCCCGGCCCGCTCCAGCGCCGCCCAGGAGACCTCCAGGAACTGCCGCTCCTGCGGGTCCATCTCCGCCGCCTCACGGGGGCTGATCCCGAAGAACGCCGGATCGAAGTCCGCCGCGCCGTACAGGAAGCCGCCCTCCCGGGCGTAGGTGCGGCCGGGCTTGCCGGGCTCAGGGTCGTAGAGGCCGGTGACGTCCCAGCCGCGGTCGGCGGGGAAACCGCCCACGGCGTCCGTGCCGTCGAGCAGCAGCCGCCACAGGCGTTCCGGGTCGTCCACCCCGCCCGGGTAGCGGCAGGCCATGCCCACCACGACCACGGGATCGTCGGTGACCGCCGCCGGTCGCCGCGTCGCCCGCCGCTCCTCGCGCCCGCCGAGCAGCCGGCGCAGCACGAAGTCCGTCAGCGCGTTCACCGAGGGGTGGTCGAAGACCAGGGTCGCGGGCAGGGTCAGTCCGGCCGCCCGGCCCAGCCGGTTCCGCAGGTCCACGGCCATCAGCGAATCGACGCCCAGTTCCTGGAAGGCCCGGTCCACCGGCACCGACTCGGCCGCGCCGTACCCCAGCACCGCCGCCACCTGCGCGCGCACCAGCTCCGCCACGGTCGTACGGCGCTCGGCGGGGGGCAGCCCGGCCAGGCGGTCGGCGAACGAACCATCGGCCGCCGGTGCGTCGAGCGCGGCGCGGCGCCGTACGCCCACCAGGTCGCGCAGCATCGCGGGCAACCGCTCCGCCGACCTGGTGCGCAGCGTGCCGACGGACCAGCCGGCGGCGACGAGGACGCCGCGCCGGTCCATGGCCACCGCCCGGTCCAGGATGGCCAGGCCGACGGCGGCGGGCAGCGGGGTGAGCCCCTCCCGGACCATGCGGTCCCTGTCCCGGTCGGTCAGCCGGGCGGCCATGCCGTCCTCGGCCTCCCAGATGCCCCAGGCCAGCGAGGTCGCGGGCAGCCCGGCGGCGGCCCGCCGTACGGCGATCGCGTCCAGCGCGGCGTTGGCCGCCGCGTAGTTGCCCTGCCCCGCCGCGCCCAGGGTCCCGGCCAGCGAGGAGAACATCACGAAGTGGGTGAGGTCGTGCTTCTGGGTGAGTTCGTGCAGGTGCCAGGCGGCGTCCGTCTTGGGCCGCAGCACCGACTCCACCCGCTCGGCCGACAACGAGCCGATCACCCCGTCGTCGACCACCCCGGCGGTGTGCACCACGGCACGCAGGGGGTGGGCGTCCGGGATCCGGTCGAGGAGGGCGGCGAGGGCGTCCCGGTCGGCGGCGTCGCAGGCGGCGACGGTGACCTCGGCGCCCAGTTCGGTGAGTTCGTCGCGGAGTTCGGCCGCGCCCGGGGCGTCGATCCCCCGGCGGGAGGTCAGGAGCAAGTGCCGTACGGCGTGCTCGGTGACCAGGTGGCGGGCGAGCAGGGCGCCCAGGCCGCCGGTGCCGCCGGTGATCAGCGTGGTGCCGTCGGCGGGCCAGGCCGTCGTGGGTTCCTCGCCGAGGCGGGCCCGCTCCAGCCGGGGCACCCACGGCCGGCCGTCGCGGAAGGCCACTTCCGGCTCGTCGCCGGGCAGCGCCGAAGCCCACGCCGGCTGGGCGTCCCCATCGCTGATCGGGTCCGTCCCCGCCGGCTCCAGGTCTGCCAGCGTGATCCGGCCCGGGTGCTCCTGCTGGGCGGCGCGGACCAGGCCCCAGACCGCCGCGCCCGCCGGGTCCGGCGTCTCCCCGCCGGCCACCGCCACCGCACCCCGGGTGACCACCACCACCGGCCGCGGATCCTCCCCGGCCAACCGCTCCCGGAGCTCCGCCAGCACCGCCCCGACGCGCCGCCGTACCCGGTCCGGCACGTCGCCGCCGTCGTCCGCGGTGGCGTCGATCACGGCCACGGCGCCGTCCCGCGGCGCCGGTTCCTCCCCGTCTGCGGCGGGTCGCCACGTCACCTCGGTGACCCAGCGCGCCACCGACGCCGCCGCTCGCGTCGAGGGATCGGCGGCGACGGCGGGCCGGGACACGACGGAGGCCGCCGTGGCCACCGGGCCGCCGGAGGGGTCGGCCAGGTCCAGCCGGAACCCGCCGTCCGGCCCCGGGCGCAGCCGTACGCGCAGCGCGCCGGCCCCGGCGGCGTGGAGGGTGACGCCGTGCCAGTTGAAGGGGATCAGCGGACCGGCCGCTCCGGCGTCCTCCCCGGCCAGCAGCGCCAGATGCGTCGCCGCGTCGAAGAGGGCGGGGTGGAGGCCGTAGCGGGTGGTGGGTCCTGCGTGTTCGGGGAGGGTGATTTCGGCGTAGAGGTCGTCGTGGTGTTTCCAGGCTCGGGTGAGGCCGTGGAAGGCGGGGCCGTAGCCGTAGCCGTGGCCGGTGAGGCGGTCGTACAGGCCGGTGGTGTCGAGCGGCTCGGCGTCCGGCGGCGGCCAGGCGCCGAGACGGGACGCCGGGGTGACGGCGGAGGTGAGGGTGCCGGTGGCGTGGCGCGTCCAGTTCTCCTCGTCGTCCTGGGAGTGGATGGTGATCTCGCGCCGGCCGTCCTCCTCCGGGGCGCTCACGCTGACCTGTACGGCGACGCCGCCGTCGCCGGGGATGGGCAGGGGCGTGTGCAGGGTGAGTTCTTCGATGACGGGGGCGCCGACCTGGTCTCCGGCGCGGAGGGCGAGTTCGACGAAGGCGGTGCCGGGGAGGATGGGGGTGCCGTTGATGGCGTGGTCGGCGAGCCAGGGATGGGTGCCGGTCGACAGGCGCCCGGTGAGGATGGCCCCGCCGCCGGGCTGCCCGACGACCGCGCCCAGGATCGGGTGGTCGGCGGAGGTCTGGCCGAGCGCGGCGGGGTCGCCGGTGGGCGCGGGCCGCAGCCAGTACCGGCGGTGCTGGAAGGGGTAGGTGGGCAGGTCCAGGTGCCGGTTGTAGGTGCCGGACGGCCAGGCGGTCCAGTCGACCGTGGTGCCGTGGGTCCAGGTCTGGCCGAGTGCGGTGGCGAGCTGGGTGGTCTCGTGGCGGTCGCGGCGCAGGAGGGCGACCACCGAGGCGGCCTCGGCCTCGGCCTCGGTTTCTGGGCCGGTGGTGAGGGTTTGTTCGATCATGGGGGTGAGCTGGGCGTCGGGTCCGGCTTCGAGGAAGCGGGTGACCTGGTGCTCGCTCAGGGTGGTGATGGCGTCGGCGAATCGTACGGGTTGCCGTACGTGGTCCACCCAGTAGCCGGGTTCGGTGATCTCGCTGCCCGCGAGGCGTCCGGTGAGGTTGGACACCAGGGGGATGGCCGGCTGGTGGAAGGTGATGGTTTCGGCCACGGCGGCGAAGTCGTCGAGCATGGGCCGCATCAGCGGGGAGTGGAAGGCGTGCGAGACCCGCAGCCTGCGGGTCCGGTGCCCGCGCTCGCCGGCCCAGGTGAGGATCTGGTCCACCTGGTCGGCCGCGCCGGAGACGACCACGGCTCCGGGGGCGTTGATGGCCGCGATCGCCACCTGCTCGTGCCCGGCGATGATGGGCGCGATGTCGGCCTCGCCGCACCCGATGGCGGCCATCGCGCCGCCCTCGGGTAGGGCCTGCATCAACCGGCCGCGAGCGGCGACGAGCCGGCAGGCGTCGGGCAGGTCGAGCACTCCTGCGACGTGCGCGGCGGTGATCTCGCCGAGCGAGTGCCCGGCCACGTAGTCGGGTCGTACGCCGAGTGATTCGAGCAGCCGGTACAGGGCGGTCTCGACCGCGAACAACCCGGCCTGCGCGAACACCGTCTGATCCAGCAACCCGGCCGCGCCGGACTCATCCGCGATGATCTGGCGCAGGCGCAGCCCACCGGCCAGCCCGCCCACGACCTCACCCGCCTCGGAAGCGGCGAACTCGGCCTCCAGCAGCTCACACGCCTCGTCGAAGGCGCGTGCGAACACCGGGAAGGCTTCGTACAGCTCGCGGCCCATGCTCGCGCGCTGGGCGCCCTGGCCGGAGAAGAGTACGGCCGTTCGGCCCTGCCGTGCCCGGCCGTGTACGGCCGAGGGGGCGGGCTCTCCGGCGGCCAGCGCCCGCAGGGCGGCGAGCAGGTCGTCGCGGTCGGCCGCCGGGACCACCGCGCGGTGGTCCAGAGCGGCGCGGCGGGACAACTGGGCGGCCAGGTCGGCCGCGCCGGCCTCCTCGTGTCCGGTCAGGAACGCGGCCAGCCGGTCGGCCTGCGCCCGCAGCGCCGCCTCCGACTTCGCCGACACCACCACCGGGACCGGCAGCGCGGCCGTACTCATGACGACCGTCCGCTCCTCGGCCGGCTTCCCCTCCGGCGATTCCTCACCGGTCGCCTCGGCGGGGGGCTCGACGGTCGCGATGGCGGCGGACGGCTCGTCGGCGGGGGGTTCTTCGAGGATGACGTGGGCGTTGGTGCCGGAGATGCCGAAGGAGGACACCCCCGCCCGGCGGGGCCGTTCGCCGGTGCGGGGCCAGGGCCGGGGCTCGGTCAGCAGCTCGACCGCGCCGCTGTCCCAGTCCACCTTGGACGAGGGCGCGTCCACGTGCAGCGTCTTCGGCAGGGTCTCGTGCCGCATCGCCAGCACCATCTTGATCACACCCGCGACCCCGGCGGCGGCC
>NZ_QZEY01000032.1 GCF_003594875.1 Bailinhaonella thermotolerans | reverse complement strand
GGCCGGATTTTGGCGCCACGCCGGAGGCCCGCCGGGCGGGTCGGTGTTCCGTTAGGGGATCCCCCACCGGAACACCCGCACCCCGGAACGAAGCCCCAGGCCGAGGTGTTCCGCACAGGTGTTCCGGACCTCGTCCCGGTGACGGGGGGTCATACGGACGACTGACCGCCTCGGCGCGATGCGAGAGGTGGGGAGGGCGGCAACGGCGGTGGGGCCCATCCTGAGCAACATGTCCGCGTTCAGCGACTGACAGATGCCCCGCCACACCACTGACAAATGGTCCGCCAACCCACTGACAAATACTCCGCCGTCGACAATCCGCGCCACATTCCGGGCGTGATCACGGGCCAGGGAGCCGACTCGCGCGTATACACCGGAGTCCGTAGGACTCCGGTGAGTCTACCCCGCGATTCGCTCACCGCCTGGCAGGCTCCCTGCCCTTTTCCGGCCTGTCTCTCCGTAGCCCCCGGCCCCTGATTGCGGCCCGCCCCCACCCCCTCCCCCGCCGAGGCGGCAGGCGCGAGGATGAGGGCGTGGCTGATGTGTGGGGATGGCTCTCGGTCGCCAGCTTCGCGGCCGTGGTCGTGATGGGCTTCCCGGCCCTGCTGCGCGGCGGGCGCCGGGGCGGCGGCCGCGGCCGCCGCTACCAGGCCGGCGCGGGCCTGGGCGTCATCCTGGGCCTGGGGCTGCTGCGCCGCCTGGACACGGCGCTCCTGGCGGCCGCCACCGTCGCCGTGGTCGTGCTGGTGCTGCTCAACGCGCAGGCCAGCTAGTTGGCCTCGATCCCCAGCGCCGCCGCGATCGCGCGGGCCACCGTTGGGATAATGCCGGGCACGTAGAAGATCACGGCGATCCCGATCGCCAGGAGCACGAACTGCACGAACCTGGTGATCTCGCGGGTGAACAAGAAGAAGATCGCGACCACGGAGATCACGACAAGGAAGATCGGCCCGAAGAACGACCGCAGCCAGTCGGCCAGCCCCTCGGTGTCGAGCTGACCGCCGCCGGGGGCAGGTGTCGGCGCGGCCACGATCAACTCGGCCACCTGGTGATGCAGTTCAACCATCTCTGCCTGCCTTCCTGCGCACAATGATCAGCTCGGCGACGGCCGCCAGGGCCGCCCCCAGGCCGAACGCCATGGCCGCGACCGTCGCGGCCGTCACCGAGCCGGCGACAAGCGCGCCGAGCACGGTCAGCACCCCCAGCCCCACCAACAGCCATCCCACAGTGCGCACTCGGTCCACCGGGACTCCTCTCACCAGGTCAGGGGGTGGGATCCAGTCCCAGATCCTTGGCCAGGAACGCGCGCAGCTCATCGCCGCCGCCCGGGTCGGTGAGCCAGTCGACCAGCCGCTCGTACCACTCCACCGGGACCACCGCGACGGCATCACGGCCGCGGTCGGTGAGGATGGCGGGCTGCCGCGCGTAGCGCACGGTGCCGATCACATCAGCCCAGTTCTGGCGGGCCTCGCCGAGGGGGACGCGGCGTGTCATGTACGTACCGTACGACACGTACACCTCCCGCAGGGGGCCGCGAACCCAAGCTGCATAGGGACTGACGGGGGTGATCTGAGCCAACGGCGGACGCGACCCCCGAGCAGACGTCCTCGCCGCCGAGCCTGCCGTACGGAGCATCGCCGGCGTCAAGAGCGCGGGAGATCACGCAGAGTGCTGTGATCGTATGATCACGCTCTACTTACGTGATCATGCTCACACCGAGGCATATATGTTCCCCCTGCTCAGAGGCCAGCTCTCCCTGGCTCACCCTCCGTCGCCATCACACCTACGCATTCATCTAAATGATCAAAGGGGTCGCAGTTGCCTCTTGCTGTGAACACCCCGAACCTTGAGGTGTCTCGCGGGCCCCACACGCCATGGAGGGACCCATGGCCCATCTGCACTTCTGGTGCTGGAACTGCGACACAGAGAACCTCCTCCACGGCGAGGGATGCGACTGCTGCGACCTGGTCACCGTGCCGACGTTCTGGGACTGCTGGGCCTGCGGCGCAGAAAACGAGACCCCCGGCGACTGAGTGGCCAGCCAGGTCAGCGGCGAACGTCGCTCTCCAGCACGTCCACAATGATCACCGTGACGTTGTCCGGTCCGCCCTGTTCGATCGCGTCGTCGACGAGGCGATCGGCTCTTGCCTGCGGAGGACCCGGGGAGGCCAGCCTGGCCGTGATGAGGTCGTGCGGCACAACTCCGCTCAGTCCGTCCGAGCAGAGCAGGATGCGGTCCCCTGAACGAAGCTGATGAATGGTGAGGTCGGGGGAGCGCCCTTCGGCGCGGCCGTCGATGAACCGCGTGATGGCGCTGGACAAGTTGGGCACTGCGCTGGCTTCAGCCAGAAGCCGGCCGTACGTGTGATCCTCGGTGAGCTGCTTGATCTCCTGGTTTCGCAGGAGGTAGGCGCGGGAGTCACCCACGTTGGCGACAACCGCCGTCGTCTGGGACCACAGCATCGCTACCAGGGTGGTTCCCATCCCTGTCAGCTCGGGCCGACGCTCAGTTGCGTGACGTACGGCCTCGTTCGCCTGAAAGACCGCACGCCCCATGACGTCGACCAAAGCCGCCGGTTCCGCCTGACGGTCGTGGTTCCGCAGCGTGTTGATCACGGTCGTACTGGCGATGTCGCCGGCGGGATGACCGCCAAGACCATCAGCGACCGCAAACAGCCACCGTCCGGCATAGTGCGCGTCCTCGTTGCGGCGCCGGACCAGGCCGACGTCGGAAGCGCCAGCTGCTTCAAGCGCGAAGGTCGTCATTGTTCACCGTCCTCGATGTCCGGCCATGGCGCCTCGGCCGACTCATCCCGATGGAGCACATGGACGGTCTCAACCCGGTCACTGGCCACCACGTACTCCGTCACCTCAATCGGCTGGCCGTCGCGTCCCGACCTCCCGACTCGCACGATCTCCAGAACCGGCAGACTCGTCGGGATCTCCAGCAGGCTGGCTTCCTCCTTCGACGGCATGCGAGCCCTATGGATCTCCGTCCACGAAATGGGCCAATGGCCAGCTCGCTCCAGCCGGTACAGCCAATCCCCCGGTCCAGGTGCCTGTTCGGCAACCTCCGGGGCATCAGCCACGCCGCGGGGGTGGATCCAGCTGATGTTGATCTGAAAGGGAGGTTCCGACTCCGGGCCGGTGACACGCCAGCGCCTCATGACGGAGCTGCCGACGGGGACGCCCAAGAGCTTCGCAATCCGGGAGTCGTTCAAGGTCGCGTACTCGGCGACAGGGGGGACATGGTGCTTCCACACCTCTGCGGAGCTGGCCGACGGGAAGGAGTAGCCAGGGTTCCCTGTGGCGGTGTTCCGCTTCACCAAGTTGCCTCTGGGGCGCCTCAGTCGCATCATGCCGTGCCGCACGATGATGCCGCGCCCCTGAACAGCCCAGACGTAGCCTTCTGACTCCAAAGCCGCAATGGCGCGGCCAATCGTGTCCCGGTTCGCCTCGTACTCCACTGCGAAGTCGTCCAGGCGCGGCAGCTTCGCCCCTGGCTCCCACTCGCCAGCCTCAATCCTTGTCCGGATTTGCCCTGCGATGTCCAAGTAGCGCGAGTGCACTGGCATGCAACGCCCTCCTCTTCTCAGAAAATTGTCTTGGGATAATTGACAGGCATCAAGTCTCCCTCGACGATTGTCCCAAGACTATCCGGCTCGGTGCGAAGTCCCGGCTGGGGCTGGAGTCCGGATTGCGAAGACGAGAGGAGGAGGCTTCACGCGCGGTAGGTGGCCTGTCCATCCACCCCCGCCGATTCCAAGAGCGTTTCGCCCGCTGAAACGAGTGCGGCCCCGGTGTGTCCACCACCGAGGCCGCGATGAGTCGCCTGGTGAAAGGAATCGACTCGTGTCCATCATCTCTGATCTGCCCTCGATCGGCGACAAGCTGCTTACCCCGAAGGAAGTCGCGGCCCTGTTCCGGGTCGACCCCAAGACGGTTGTCAGATGGGGTAACGCGGGGCATCTGCCCGCGATCCGTACGCCGAGCGGAAAACTACTGCGCTTCCGTCTCTCCGACGTTGAGGCCGCTCTCCAGGCGGTGGCCTGATGAAGCTGCTGCCGCGCAAGCCGACGTCAGCGATCCTGCGGCCGCCGGGTGTGGGCGGGGGGCGGTCGGTATGACGCACACCCCGATCTCGTCCCCGGAGCCGGACGACGTCGGCCGGGGGATCGTCGAGCTGGAGCGGTACGTGGCCGCGCACGCCCCGGTGCCGGAGGCGTCGCCGCCTTCGCCGGCCCCCGCCTTGGGCGAGGGGGAGACGCGGCGGGTTCGCCGCTGGCGTGGTGAGGTCGCCGAGGCGCGGCGGTTGGCGGAGTTGCAGGACGACGACGCGCCGTTGCTGGTCGACACGGACAAGGTCCGCAAGGTGCGCAAGCGGGCCGCGGAGGCGGTACGGCTGCACGCGCTGACGCAGGACCCGGCCATGCTGGCCCTGCGCGATCAGCGGGTGCGCCGGGTCGCGACGGCGATGACCATGGGTGCGGCGTCCGTCGCGCTGGCGGTGTCCAGCATCGGCGTGCAGGCCTCGGTGGCCAAGGCGCTGGACCTGGAGGCGCACTCGGTCGGCTGGTGGGCCGCGTTCGGCGTGGAGCCGGCCCTGTCGCTGCCGCTGCTGGCTGCGGTCGCGGTCCAGGCGTACAGCGCCATGCGCGGGACGGTCGTGGACCGCAAGAGCCCGCAGGGCCGGCGGCTGGCCCGGGTGGAGGCGCTGCTGCTGGGGCTGACGTTGATCCTGAACTGCTGGCCGGCGTTCGTGGGCGGGTTCGACCTGCTGTCGCTGGTCGTGCATTCTCTGGGGCCGATTGCGGCGGTGACCGCGATCTGGGTGCTGCCGACGCTGTGGCAGGTGCTGGCGGCGCTGCCTCTGCCCCGGTCCTCCGCCGCCGCCCTTACCGGCCCTACTGCTGGCCCTACGGGCCCTACGTACAGGGCGAACGTCGGGGAGCTGGCCGACCGGGTCCGCGCGATGATCTCGGCCGGGGAGCTTCCGCCGGCGCCGAGCGCGTCCCGGATCCAGAAGACGCTGCGCTGCGGGATGGACACCGCCCGCGCGGTGCGGGATGTCCTGGCGGGGGGTGCGTCATGACGATGCCCCTGCTGACGGCGATGCCTGCCTGGCCGGTCGACGACAGCGGCGAGGACGCCACCCTCGTGATGGCGTGGGATGTCGCGCAGCCCGCCGAGGTGCGCCTGGTGCTGGTCAACGCCCGAGGGCTGGCCAGGGACTGGAGCGTGGCCCGGCACGTGCTGGCCGACGTGCTGGACCCGGACGTGGCCGGCCCGGCCGGGCTGGACCTGGTCCGCGCGGCCATCTCGCTGATCGACGACCGCGAGTGGCTGCGGCTGGAGCTGCGCCGCCAGGACGAGCGCGAGCCGGTGACGGTGCTGGTGACGGCCGACCGCGTGCGGCTGTGGCTGCACGAGACCTACGACCTGCTCTCCCAGGACGCCGAGCAGCAGGCTGTCGGCCGGGCCGCCGAGCGTGCGATGCACGCCCTGCTCAGCGGGGGTGAGTGCGCGTGAGCCCCGCTGACCTGGCCGCCCGTGAGCGGGTGGGCTGCCGTGACTGCCACACCCAGGCCCTGCTGCGGGCCGAGTACGGCGAGCTGCTGGCGCACGCGCGGGCCGCGGTGGCCGCGCAGCGCGCCGGCGAGAGTGACCCGCTGATCTACCTGACTGGGCTGCTGGAGCAGCGCGGGCAGCTCCCGCCCGCCGACGCCACGCCGATGGCGCTGGTGGCGCAGGCGTGCCCGCACACGCAGAAGGTGGACGCCTTGTCCGGGGGTGGGGCCCGATGACGGTCCTGACCCACCTGGAGCAGGTGTTCCCCGGTTGCCCGGCCGCGGTCGCTGAGGTCCGCCGGTTCGTGGCTGAGCCGCTGCGCCGGTACGGCTTCGGCACGCGGCTGGATGACGCGCTGCTGTGCGTCTCCGAGCTGGCCACCAACGCGATCAAGCACACCACCAGCGGACACAGCACGTTCGTGGTCGCGCTCGACGTCGACGACGCCGGCGGGGCGCGGGTGAGCGTGGTGGACCAGGGCGCCGCGGGCGTCCCGGTGGTGCAGGTCCCCAGCTCCGACGCCGAGGGCGGCCGCGGCCTGCTCTTGGTCAACGTGCTGGCCGACGGCGTCGGCCACGCCATGGTCCCCGGCGGGCGTCAGGCGACCTGGTTCGCGCTGCGCCGGCCTCCCGAGCCCCCCGAGCCCCTCGCCCCCGCACGGACGGAGATCCCGTCATGACCCTCCACAACCCCGACCCGGACCTGACCGAGGTCTGCGAGCGCGCCGGCGGCTCGTGGACGCAGACGGGCGCGGGCCACGTGGCCGGCCTGGCCGTGCTCGCGCGGTCCCTGGCGGCCGCCACGGGGCAGATCCCGGCGGTGATGGTCCAGGTCGGCGACGTCGACGGCGCGTACTCGCAGGTCAGCGACTGCCACGGCGCGGTGGTCATCACCGTGGACGAGGCGCTGGTGCTGGGCAGGCCCGGGGCCGGTGGCGGCGCCGCCGCCGGGGCGCTGGCGCATGAGATCGAGTGCCAGGCCCGGGACGAGTTGCCGGCCGAGGTGTGGGCCCGGCGCGTGTGGGCTACGGCGCTCCTGACCTTCGGGGTGGCGACGGTGGCCGCCTGGGCGACCGCGGCGTGGATCGCGCTGGTGGTGGCCGGGGCCGCGCGCCTGGCCCAGGCCTTCGCCGAGCGCCGGGCGGAGTACCGCGTGGACGCGGCGGCCGCGCGGATGCTGGGCGCGGCCGGCCTGGACGGGAGGGCGTGCCTGTGGGCGATGCTCGCCCACCTCGCGGCCGCGGAGTCCGGCATCTACCAGCGGCTGGGCTGGGTCGTGAGCGGCGCGCCGCGGGCGGCTGACCGGGCGCAGGCGCTGCGGACGGGCGTGCCGTACCTGCGCTGGCGCCCGGTCTGCCCGAGCACCGGCCACCAGGTCGGCACCTTCGGCCACCGGCGCGCCCATCTGAGTGATGGGGCCCGCTGCCGGCCGTGGACCTGGGACTGGCGGCCGGACGTCCGACGGCGCACCTGGGACGGGGCGCCGTCGTAACCGCCGCCTGCGGCGGCTGATCAAAAGGGAGATCGCTGATGAGCAGACAATCGGCCGGGCCGGAGTGGTCCGGGGAGATGCTGGACCGCCCGGAGATGGTGGCCGCCTGGACCGCGCAGCTGCGCCGGGTCCTGTCTGAGCAGGCCGAATACGTGGCCAAGATCCGGCGGGACGCCGAGGCGATGTGGCGGGCCAACCCGCCCGAGGGCTACACCAGTTTCGAGGCGTGGTGGCGGCACAAGTGGGTGTCGGCGCCCTTCGGCGAGATCCAGGAGCACCTGGAGCGGGCGGCGGAGCTGACGTTCCGGGCCGAGGCCCGGTACCGGCGCGGCCGCCACGAGATCCCCGCTGCCCGCCAGCAGGCCAAGCAGGCCCGGCAGGCGCCGGCGCTGCCGCGCCGTACGGACGCCGGGCCCGGCCGGGCGGGCGGCGGGCGGGCCGGGTCCGGCCCGGAGCCGGTGAGCTTCATGGAGATGGTCACCGACACCGACCGCCGGAAGTGGTCGGCATGACGATGGCTCCGGAGGTGCGGCGGCGGCTGCAGAACAAGGCCGCGTTCTGGACCCAGCGAGTGCGGGCCGTCCGGAGTGACGCCGAGCTGGCCCAGGTGTGCTTTGACCGGGCCCGCGCCGCTGCCCGGCGGGCCCAGCGCAGCGGCAACCCGCGCGCGATGCATGAGCTGGCCGAGCTGCTGGCGCGGTGGGCCGAACAGCACGAGCACGCCGAGGCCGGTCACACAGCGTGATGCACATCTTCATGTTCATCCGCGGCGCCTGGCCTCGCCGGAGCCCCAATGCGCGACGCGCGTACGCGCGACGCGCGAGTGTCCCCGAGATGGTCACGCAGTGTCAACCCCTGGAAGGGAGGCGACCGTGAGCGGCACCGACGACGGCAAGGACGGCGGGGAGGTCCTGCGGTTCCCCCGCGTGGTCCTGCCGGGCAGCCTGGACGCCCCGGGGCCGGAGGCGTCCAGGCTGCCCGGCCCGGGGCAGGACGACGGCCGTCCGGCCCCGGCCGGGGAGGTGCCCCGGCTGCCGCAGGCCGCGCCGATGGCGCCGCCGCTGCACCTGCTGATGCCGGCCGTCCCGGTGCCGGCGGAGGACGGGGAGGGCGGCGAGGACGGCGAGTTCGTCCCGCCACCGCCGGCCGACCCGGACAACCCGTCGGCCAAGGACACGCTCACGCTGGCCATGGCGCTGATGACGGCCGTGGGCGTGGCGGCCGCCAAGGGGATGTGGCACCGGGCCCGGCACCGCCAGGCGCTGGCCGATCAGGCCCGGGCGGCCGCCGACCGGCGCGCCGCCGCCCGGGCCGCGGGCGGATCCGGCGGAGTGCGGGGCGCGGGCCGCGCGGGCGGGGCCAAGGGCTCGTCCGCGCTGCGCTCCCCTGGATCCGGCAGCCGGTCCTCCGGCGCGGGCCACCGGGGTGGTGGCCGCCCGGGCGGGCCCGGCCGCTCCGGCGGCGGCCGCCCGGGTGGATCGGTCAAGGGGCCGGGGCACGGCGGCAGCGTGCTGGGCTCCAAGGCCACCAAGACGGGCAGGACGGCCCGGACCGCCCGCGATGGGCTGGAGCGCCGCCCGAGTGGCACCGGGCGGCGGACACGCCGGGACGGGACCATCCCGCCCCTCGGCGGGCATGCGAAGCACGGCGGCAAGCACGGCCCCAAGGACGGCGTCACGGGCGGGCGCGGGAAAGCCGCCGGGTCGCTCACCCGCAGGCCGGGCCGCCCGCCCGTGACCGGGAAGCCGCCCGTGACCGGGAAGGGCGACGGGCGGGGGCCGGCGACCGGCCGGGGCGGCACGCCGGTCCGGGACGAGCCCGGCCGCCGTACGGGCCGGCCGGGCACCAGCGGGCCGGGCGCAGGAAAGGCCCGCAGGCGATCCGGCAAGGGCCCGGCCGGGACGCAGGGGCCCAGGTGCCGCCGCCGCTGGTGGTGGTTCAAGGCCAGCAGGCCCAAGAGCAGCCCCGGAACGGACGGCCGGGCGGGCCGGGAGGAACGGGAGAACCAGAGATGGACGCCGCCCCCGCCGCCCCCGCCCCCGCCGCGGGGGTGGGAGGGGATGCGGCCGCCGCCGGGTGCTGACCGGTCGGTGTGGGTGACCGTCGAGCGGGCCGATCAGCCGCCCCCGCGCCGCGAGCCCGCGGCCGCCGTTCCCGCTGGGATCCCGGCTGGACAGCGTCCCGCCCTGCCCGCGGCCCCGCCCCCGGCGTCTGGGCCGCTGTCCGCCCCCGTGCACGAAGGAGCCGACGTGACCACCACCAAGACCAGCACGCAGTACGCCGACGCGGAGCTGACGATCTACGACGTCATCGAGGCCGACGCCGACATGGCCGCCGAGATCGTCGACGGGGTCGCCGAGGCCCGCGCGACCGCTGAGGGATGCGAGCGGCTGATGACCAAGCTGGAGGCCCTGCACGCCAGGGTCGTGGAGCTGAAGGTGCCCGGCGTGCTGGAGGGCATGGTGCTGCGGCTCATGGACCAGGCCGCCACCGTCAAGGCCCGGGCCGAGGCCATCGCCGACAAGCTGCCCGCGGCCGCCGAGGCGATGGCCACCGCCGGATCCAACGCCGAGGCCCGGCACCGGCCGCTGGCCGACGCGGTCCGCGACGCCGGCCACATCCGCCCGGCCGAGCGCGACTACCACAACGACTGAGGGAGGACCCGATGCCCGAGCTGGAGACAGGCCAGGCCCCCGGCGGCGCCGGGGCGGTGGTCGCGGCCACCGGCGGCGTGCTGGAGACCGTGGTGCGCTACACCATCGTGCTGGCCCAGCTCACCGCGGCCGGGCTGCGCCTGCGCGGGCTGAGCCAGCAGGTCCGCGCCACCTACGACTACGTGGAGGGCTGCGCGGTCGCGGCCGACCGGCTGGCCGAGCAGATGGCCGGCCTGGAGGTCGACTCCGAGACCGTCTCCGAGCACCACGAGGCCGCCGCCGCCATGCGCTCGGTGCTGGCCGACGCCGAAGCGCTGGCGGCCGCCACCGAGGACCTGGCCGCGGCGTTCAGCGCGACCGCCGCCGCCCACCAGGCCGACTACGGGACCGTCGCCGACGCCGCCCAGGCGATGCCGGTCCCGATGGCCGACGCCGAGTTCTACAGCAACCGCTGACCTGGATGGAGGCGACGATGACCCGGACCGAGCCCCGGCCCCTCCCCCGGCCCGCGATGACCCCGCCGCCCGCGCCGCCGTTGCCGCCCCTGCCGCCGGTGGACGCGGTGATCCAGCAGTGGCCCGCGGTGGCCACCGCGCGCCGCCGCCTGGACGCCGTACGCGACGTCACCGGCCGCGCGGCCACCCTGGCCGGCGCGGCCGCCGCGGCCGCCGGGCTGGTCACCGACGCCACCGGCGCCGCCCTGCTGGCCGACGCCGCGCTGACCGGCGCCGGGCTCGCCACGCTGCGGCTGTGGCGGCCCGACGGCCACCAGAAAGCGACCGCCAGCGTGCTGTACCTGATGCCCGGGACCGGGCTGGCCGCCCTGCTGCTGGCCGAACGGCTCGTGACCGGCATCCACTGGGGCGAGGCCCTGGCCCTGACCGCCTGGACGGCCGCGACCTGGATACTGCGCCCGGCCCGCCTGGCCCGCCGCATGATGTCCCCGCCCCCGCCGCCCGCGCCGACGCCCGCCCCGGCCCCCGCAGCCGTGGACGGGCACCCGGTCGCCCGCTGGTGGGCCCAGAACGTCGCCCTCGACGGCGGGGCCGCGCCCGGCACCGTCCTGGAAGAGATCGAGCAGACCGGCACGGCCTCGATGCGGGCCGTGATCCGCTCAGCCGCCACTGGCCACCCCGTCCCGGACATCTCCATCCGGCGCCTGTCAGCACTCATGGACATCCCGGAGGAGGAGATCGGCATCGGCCCGGTCCCCGGCCGCGGCGCCGGGCTGCGGCGCCTGACCATCGGCACCGCAGACCAGCACCAGGACCCCGCCACCGTGTGGGCACAGCGCATCGCCCCCGCCGCGATGCCCGGGGCCGTCCTGACCGGAGTGCGGGTCGGCCGACCCGGCGACCCTGCCGCCGGCGAGGCCGCGCCGGACCCGGAGGCCCGCTCATGAGCGCGCCGGTCCTGGCCGCCGCGGACGAGGTGGTCGAGCTGATGCTGGAAGTGCCCCAGGGCCAGGTGATCAGCTACGACCTGGCCGCGCTGTGCTCGGCGCTGGACATCACCGACCCGACCCGCATCGCCGTCGAGACCGACGGCACCCGGCGCGCCATCGTCACGATCTACCCGTCCAACCCGCTGGAGCAGATGCCGCCGCCGTCGCCGCAGGACATGCTCATGGACCGGCACGGGCGGATCGTGATGGGCCGCTACCACAACGGCCGGCCCGCCCGCCGCCGCCTGTTCGACCCGCGCACCGGCTCCGCCCAGCGCGCGCTCGTCTTCGGCACCACCGGCGCCGGCAAGAGCCGCGTCGTCCAATACACGCTCGCCTGCGAGAAGCGCAACCGCATCGTGTCCTGGTACGGCGACCTCAAGGGCGGCCAGTCCGCGCCCGAGGCCGAGGACCACGTCGACTGGTACGCCACCAGCCAGGAAGAGGTCATCTTGATGCTCCGGGCGGCCGTCGCCGTCGCCGAAGCACGGCAGCGCCGCTACAAGGCCCTCGGGCGCAACGCCTTCATCCTCAACGACCCCGACCCGCTGATCTCGGTCCGCGTCGATGAGGCCAACCGGCTGCTGGAAAAGGGCTCCCCCTACCGCGACGAAGGAACGCGCCTGGTCAAGGAGCTCGGCCGCACGGGCCGGTCGGTCGGCGTCGGCGCGGAACTGGACGCCCAGGCCTCCCACCTGGAAGAGCTCGGGGGCAGCGACACGCTGCGCGCCATGCTCAAAGAGGGCGAGGTCACGCTGCTGCGCTGGAGCTCGTCCATGATGCGGCAGCTGGTGGCGGACGGCCTGCTGCCCGCCACCAGCCAGCTCATGCCCATCCCCAAGACCCTGCGGCCCCGCACCTTGCGCAGCCAGTTCGACCCCGACCCCGACGACGACGAAGACGACGGGCCCGGCACCCACGGCATGGGCTACCTGCTCTCCGGCCCGCACCCCACCGCGCTGATGCGGCACTGGCGCATCGGCTCCATCGCCCCCACCCCCGGCCTGGACCCCGAGATCCTCACCCTCTACGGGCCCGGCGAACCCGCCCGGCTCGAGACGGCATCCCAGGAGGCCGCCGGCGAGGCCTACGCCGCCCGCCACGACCCCGCCGCCATGGCCGCCCTCTGCCAGACCCTGTGGCTCGACACCCAGCAGGCCGCGGTCATCCCCATCGAGGGCGGCGCGGCCAGCGGCCGCAGCACCCCCCGCCGTCCCCGCCTGGAGGACCGCCTCCTGGCCGTCCTGGCCGCCGCCGAGAACCCGATGACCGCCGAGGACATCCTCGACGCCGTCAACGCCGACGGCGGCCGCCCCGTACGGATCGGCTCGATCCGCAACTGCCTAGGAGGCCTGGCCGACGCCGGCGAGGTCCTCCGCACCGAACGCGGCCGATACGCCCCGGCCCGATAACCCCCAACCCCCGATAGAGGAGATCACCATGACCGAGTTCTACACCCTGCTCACCAGCCCGGCCCCGCCCGGCACCGTCCTGGACGCGGCCCGGTTCGTCACCGCCGACCCCCGCCACCTGCCCGTCATCGACATCACCTGCCCGGCGCCCGGATGGAGCGCCGCCGACATCCTGGAGCCGGACCGGTCCCCGCTCCGGCTCGTCCGTGTCGAGCCGCTCAGCCCGCCCCACCCCGACCAGTGGGAGCGCGACGGCCAGGTCGTCACCAGCCCCGTCCTCGTCGTCGCCGACGCGTGGCGGGTCGCCGAGGGCCTGCCGGACCTGGACCCGATCCTCGGCCCCCAGGCCCGGCAGGTGCGCGCCGCCATCGCCGCCGGCCAGGCGCTCCTGCTGGACGACGGCGACGGCCCCACCGCCACGGCCTACCACCAGGGCATCGAGGCCCAGGACACCGAGACGGTCGGGCGGCACGAGCGCGCCGCCAAGGACGCCCTCGGCCCCCACGCCGACACGCTGTGGATGGACGAGCTCGGCGGCGACGTCTACGCCCCCGTGCTCGTCGCCCTGGCCGCCCGCCACCTCATCGGCACCACACCCGCCTGGACCCAGGAGGCCTACGACTACCTCACCCGGCCCTGGCGCTCGGTGCCCGACCTGCCGCCCCTGCACCCCAGCGACGCCCCCGTGCCCGCCTCCGCGACCCCCACGGAAGGCCCGCGATGACCTACCGCGACGCGAACATCGACATCGACCCGACCAGCATCGACTGGCCCGCCCGCCAGGCACAGGCCTGGATCCCCCACGACGTCGTCGGCGGCCTGCCGATCAACCCCTGCGAGCGCCCCGGCCGGCCCGGCCGCGGCGACCTGTGGCACTGGGGCGAGGGCAAGTGCGCCGACGCCATCGTGACCCTCGACGACCCCTGCGGGCTGCGCATGCTGCTCATGATCGAGCGCGGCGACGGCCACGGCTGGGCCCTGCCCGGCGGCACGCTCGACCCCGGCGAGACCCCCGCCGACGCGGCCGTGCGCGAGCTCACCGAGGAAACCGGCCTGCACCTGCCCGAGGACGCCGGCTGGCAGCTCCTGCCCGCCCCCCGCTACGTGCCCGACCCCCGTGCGAGCGACCACGCCTGGATGGTCACCTGGCCCGCCCGCCTCCACCTGGGGATCCAGGGCACCTACCCGACAGTGGCCGGCGCCGATGACGCCCGCCAGGCCGCCTGGATCTGGGCCGACAGCTACGACACCCTCGCCCACGACCTGGCCGCCAATTTCGACGACGGCAGCGTCTTCCCCGCGCACCAGACCCTGCTGCGCGCGATCCTCGACACCCCGGCCGCCCGGTGAGGCCCGTGCCATGCCCCCGCGTCGTTCCCCCGCGGCCGCCCCGCAGGCGTGCTGCCCGTCCTGCCACGGCGCCTTGGACGGCGGCCCCGTCCTGTACGGCTGCGCCACCTGCCACCGCTCCCTCTACGCCGCCGACCTCGACGTGGAGTTCCGCCCCCGCCCCTGTCCTCGCCCGGTCCGGTGAGGGACCGTGCGGCGCTCCTGCGGGCACGCCGCCGGCGGCCGCCGCTGCGGCGCCGAGCTGGCGGTCCGGCCGTACGCGGCCGGGTGGCGCTGCCCGGTGCACACCCCGGCGGCGCTCGCCGGCGAGCCCGAGCCCGGCATCGGCCGATACTGCCCTCCGCTGCGGTGTTACTGCCGCTCCTGCCCGTCCTGGGTGCCGTACGCGGGCGAGGACCTGGCGGTGGCCGGTGAGCCGGGCCCGGGCCGCCTTCTGGGACCCCGAAGGCTCACGGTTCGGCGTGCCGACCTACCCGTGGCGGCTGGCCCCGGAGGGGATGGCGACCTACCCGGTCACCGGGTCGCGCGTCGTGCTCACCGTCGCGCACCTGGACCACGTCCCGGAGAACTGCGCCGAAGAGAACTTGCTGGCCATGTGCCAGCGCTGTCACCTGGCCTACGACGCCGACCAGCACGCGGCCAACGCCGCCCGCACCCGCACCGCCCGCCGCACGGCCGGGATGGAGCCGCTGTTCGCCCTCCCGCCGCCCACAGACGTCGGGCGCGACCACTCCGTGGCCAAACCGCCAAGTCAACCCACGGAGGGCGCGCCCGCGATCCCAACCGCCAGATCAGAACAGAAGGGACCCATCCATCATGCACATCAGCCCTGACATCTCCCACCCGAGCACAGAGATCAACGAGGAGACCCTCCGGCAGCTCATGCTGTGGGAGCCGCCCCGGCCGGCCGCCACCGCCGCCAACCCCACCCTCCAGGCCCGTCTGGACCGCATGGAGGCGGAGGCCCACTACGTCCTGGACGCCGAGACCACCACGGCGCGGGCCGAGCTGACCCGGGTCGACACCAAGGTGCACCTGCTGCTGGGCTTCAGCGGCGTCGCCTTCACCGTCGTGCTCACCATCGTCCTCACCGCCGGCATGCCCACGCCGGCCCGGCTGCTGGCGGCCGCCGGAGCGCTCGGGCTGGCGGCCGCGGCCGCCGTGCTGCTGCGCGCCATCCGGCCGGTCCTGCGCACCGGCAGCGGCACCGGCCTGATCGCCTACGCGCGCGCGGCCGACGTCGACGAGCTCCTGGACGTCATCGCCGAAGGCACCGAGCGGCACCGGGCCGGCGACCTGCTCACGCTGTCCCGCCTGGTCGTCACCAAGTACGCCAAGGTCCGCCGCGCGACCGACATCCTCCTGATCGCGCTGGTGCCCCTGACCCTGGCCGTCCTGGCGGCGCTGGCATGACCGCCATCCCCGCCGGCCACACGCCGGCCCTCCCCCACACCCCCAGCCCGTGGCGCGCGTCCTGGACCCGGGTCACCGCCCAGGTCGCGCTCACCGCGGCCGCCGGCGCCTGGCGCGTGCTCGTCCTCATCGCGCTGCTGGCCGGAGCCCACGCATGAGCGTCACGTCCCCCGGGTCGGCCGCCCCCGCGGCGGCCGACCCGGCCCGCCGCTGGCTGCAGGACATCGACGACGCCCGCCTGCTGCAGATCACCCGCGACTGCCCGGACCCGGCCGTGCGCACCGCGGCCGCCCGGGCCGCCCAGGCCGTACAGCGCCTGCGCGAGCGGGTGTACGACGCCGTGGCCGCCGCCCTCCAGGACGTCCCCGCCCCCGAGCAGCCGGCGCGCCACACGACGGCAGACCGGCGGCCCCGCAGCGGGCGTGCAGCTCCGTCCGGCTCCGAGGCCCCCACGAGCAGCCAGGCCGCGATGTTCGCCGTCCACCCGCCAACCCCACGAGAGACGGCCGCCGTGCGGCGCCTGTGCGACCGCATGGCCCGCACCGAGGACGAGGCCACCGAACTGATCGACATGCTCGGCGTGCAGGACGGGCCGGACGCGCCAATCGCAAGGAGATGACCATGAACGCGCCCCTGTACCTCAACCCCAGCGACGAGTTCGACGCCAACGTCCCCGCCGAGATGGCCGCGCTGTCCGCGCTGATCGGCCAGCCCACGGGGACCGGCGACGGCACCCCCGCTGACCTGCTGATGACGCTGCGCGCCGTCCACGCCGAGATGACCCGCCGCCAGACCAGCCACCGCCTGCTGTACCTGAACATGCCCGACCAGGAACAGATCTCGGGGCTGTTCGGCGACCCCGGCCCGGACGGCATCGAGGCCACTCGGCTGGCCCGAGACATCCAAAACTACGGCTTCATGGTCGGCGTCGGCGTCTACGCCACCTACCCCCGCCCCCAGCCCACCGACCGCCCACGCTGCCGGGTGTGTGGCTGCACCGAGGACGCCCCGTGCCCCGGTGGCTGCGGGTGGGTGCGGGACCCACTCATGCTCGGCAACCTGTGCAGCGCCTGCCCCGCCGGCGAACAGGCCGCCGATGGCTGACCACCTCCGCGGGCCCTCGCCCACTTCCCCGGGCGAGGGCCTCGCTCTGTGTTTCAGGACGCCCTGCCCAAACGTTCCCGACACACTTCCCCGTGGGGGAGGGCCTCGATGGCCTGTCGTCGACGACACAGATTTTTTTGCTCTGGTGTATGGGCCGTGTATGGGCGTCCGTACACGGCCCATACACGGCCCATACATAGGTATGGGCCGTGTATGGGCGACACGCCGGACGGGCGTGTTGTCGTGGCACCACGAGGAGTTGCGGAGTAGACACGTGCCGGGTTCGCACGTCCCCGGACATGCGAACGGCCCGGTCAGTGACCGGGCCGACGCCGTCCCAAACCTGAAACAAACCCGTCCAGCGGCCTGGCCTGGCAACCGTTCGCTGATCGGGTCCGAGCGATTTGGAGGGGCCTAATGGCCCACATCGGCACTGTAACCCAGGCGGCCGACAGCAACCACGACCGCACCCCGGTGCGGACCGAACCAATACCCGGCGGGATCGTCCAGATCCCGCGATCGCTGCTCTACAGCACCGCGCACGGCGACGCGGCCGTGTGGGTGTGGTCGACGTACGAGACACTCATGGGCCACGGCATTGGCGGGCGCCTGCCCGCCATCGCCCGGCGCAAGGTGGTGGCCGCGGGGGCGGGTCTATCGACCACCGCCCTGGACGACGTGCGACGGGAGCTCCTGGCCGACCTGGACGGGGCCGGCCCCTACTTGGCGCGGTCGGCGCCCCGGGGCCGCAAGCGCAGCGTCTTGCACCTAGCGCTGCGCCTGCCGCGCGACACCGGCGAGGCCTGGGCGCCGGTCCCGGCCTGGACGCTGGACCTGATGTGGGCCGGGCGTCGGCGCCCGGCTGGGCGCGTCTCGCCAGGGGCCTGGCGGCTGTACGGCGTGCTGGTGGATCGGGCGCTGCGGAACGGTCCTGTCCCGCGTCGCCTGGAGGAGACCTACGCCCGCTTGGGGGAGTGCCTGGGCGTCTCGCCCGACACCATTCGGCGCCGTCTGCGCGAGCTGGAGACCGTGGGCTTGGCTGTGGTCGCCGGCGAGCGGGGCGGGTGGCTGCGGATCACGGTGTCGCTGCACCCGCAGGACGCCGAGCGGGCGGCCGCACGCTATGCCGAGTACGGCCGGGAGGAGGTCGCCCCCCGCCGGGACCCCGTGCAAATCGCGGCACTACCCCCTGGCACCTACCGGCACTCACCTCTGGCAGAATCCGGCACTCCTAAGGAGGCACCCACTCCCGAGGCACCCATTGAGGAGGCACCGGATGTTGCTTCCCCTCTCGGGAAGACCTCTCCCGCACGCGCGCGGGAAGCGGCCGCGGCTGACGCCGCGAAGCCCATCACCGGCAAAGGACGACCCACGCCGAGGCGGGCCCGCACCCGGGTCACGGCATCCGCTGCTGCCGTCTACCGGACCCTGCCCGCGGAGCTGACCTCGCGCATCCCCGAGCACGGCTCCCGCCGGGTGCTGGCCGCCATCGCCGCCGAACTGGCCCACCGCACCGGCGCCGAGCTCGCCGACCGCGCCGCCCGCAACTGGGCGCACTTCGCCGCACGGCTCGCCGCCGGCGAGCAGATCCGGGACGCGGCCGCGCTCGCCGTCCGGCTCGTCCGGCGCGGCCTGGCCTGTCCCGATGTGCGATGTGAGGACGGCCACCAGCTCGACCTGGATGCCGCATGCAAGGCCTGCGCGGCGATCACCGCCGATCATGCGGCCCTCAGCGGCGCTCTCAGCGCCGTACAGGCCTCAACCGGGGTCATGGGCCCCGAGACCCCCCCGGGGGCCGTCACGGACGATCTGAGCGGCTCCCGGGTGATCTCCCCCACTCCCACCCCGCCCACCTGGCGTGCGATGCCCCCGGCCGACACCGCCGCGGCCGTCGACCGTACCGCCCGCGGCCGTGCCCTCGCCCGCCGTCTGCTGACTGTTCGGGACCCCGCCGAACGCGAAGCCATACTCGCGGCCCACCAACAGGCCATTGCTGGCGCGACAGCATGAACATCCGCCCTCCTTTACACTGTAAAGGAGGGCGGATGTGGTGCCGTGTATGGAAGGTGTATGGGCGTGTATGGACGGTCCATACACTGCCTATGGGCCTTGTTCCGTACCGTCCAACGCACTGATCCGTTCGGCGAGCTGAGCCCGCTGGTCTTCAGTCAGCTTCGCGGTGACCTGAGGCACCTGTCCGGCTCCCGCCATGATCAGCGCCGATAGCGCCACGTGCTTGGGAATCTGACCGCCCAGTGCTTCCACCACCTGGCCGACCGCTTCCTCCATCGCCTCGGCGGCCTCCTGCGAGATGTAGTAGGACGTCCGCCGCATTCCCTTCGGATCCGGACGAGTACCGCTCTTCTTCGGGGCCGGCGGTTCGGGCGGCCGGGCCGGTGGCGGGAACGAGCCGAGCCCGGGCACCCCGCTCGACGCGGCCCCCACGGCTCCCGCCGCAGGGGCCGGCGGCGGTGTTCCTAGGCTGAACCGCTGCCGGAGCGTGGCGTCTGGATCGGTCCCCGAGGTGTCCGGGCCAGGCAGGCTGCGGGACGCGCTCACCGGGCCTCGATCTCCTTGGCCAGATTGCGGTACCACCCGGCGGCCTCGCTGTTGGGCGCGTGCTCCACGACAGGCTGGTGCAACCGCCACGCCTCACGCACCTCTTTCCGGTCCCCGATGACTTCCAGCAGGCGCAACGTCGGGTGATTCCTGTACGCCTCCAGGGTGGACGTGGCGATCCTGCCCCGGCGCGCGTCGTACTTGTTGGCAACCAGGCCGGCAATCGGCACCCGGATGCCCAGCACCGTCTGCAAGGTGTTGATCTGACGCAGCAGCAGGCGCAGCGCGTCCAGGGAAGAGTCCTCCGCCTCAACCGGAATCAGCACCCAGCCCTCGCGCTCGGCGTCCGTTCGAGCCGCCACCAGGGCGTCGTCGGTCAATGCACCGAGTGAAGGCGGACAGTCGATCAGGCAGTAGTCGAACGCCGGGCGCATCGCGTCCAGCAGGAGTGACAACAGGTACTCCCGGCCGGTCTTGGCGTACATCTGCGGTTCGAGCAAGAACATGTCCTCGCTGGTCGGTACGACCGTGAGGTTGTCCCGGTAGACCGTGACCAGCTCGGCGAGTTCCCCCGCCCACTGTCCGAGAAGGGCCTTGGCCATGTTGGCGTGTTCCGGCGCCGCCTGCAGTCCCAGCGCCTTCGTCAGGTGGCCCTGCGGGTCCAGGTCGATCAGCAGCACCCGTCGGCCGACCTCGGCCAGCGCGGCCCCCAGGTTGAGCGTGGTGGCGCTCTTGCCCACCCCACCCTTTTGATTCACCACAGCCACCGTTTTCATGGTCCGCAACACTACGCCCATACACCGCCCGTACACACGTCAGACACGGGTATGGGCGGTGTATGGGCGTGTATGGACCCGGTGTTGGGAGCCGGAGAACGCCTCCTAGCGGTCCGCAGAGCTGGGGCGAAGCTCGTGCCAGGCCTCTCGGTACAGGTCGGCGAAGACGTCCCAGCGCAGAGCGCCCCCGGCGAGCGCCGACTGGAGCGCGCGGGAGTGGGGAATCACGCTCTCCAGCGTCCGCACCCCCTGCGCGGCCGCGGCATGGCGAAGGTGGGCGACGTCGGCGGAGGGGCCGACTTGAGTAGCCAGGACGATTACCTCGGCCCGGGGATTGACGTACCGGATGCCGTCGATGTCGGCCCACTGCAAGCCGTAGGGCATGGGTCGGGGCGGCGCTGGGCGCGGTGACCAGGGTTCGGCGGGCGCGAGCTGGCGGAGCGGCCGCTGGGGCGGCGGCACCGGGATGACCACCATGTCGGCGGCGCAGACGGCGTCGCTCTGGTCACCCGGCGGCAGGTCGACCACGACGACTTCGCCGCCGGGAGCGCGGGCCGCGACCCAGCCCAGCACCTCGCTGGGTTCCCCGGCCAGGGCCTTGACCGGGGCCTGGAGCAGCTCGGCCAGCGCGACGACGTCGCGCACGACCGCTGTGGCGTAGCCCCCGCGGTCAGAGTCGATCAAGGTCACCGGGTGCTGATCGGCGGCCGCTGCGGCCGCCATGCCGAGGGCGGTCGTGGTGCGACCGGTTCCCCCCATGCCACCAGCTACGACCACGATCATCGACGTCCCCCGGAGACTCGGCTACGGGGCCAGCATGCCCGGCCCCGCTCGGCGAGGGCATCTCTCCCAGGGTGTCGGCGAGTCCGGCCTGTCGAGATCTGGATCTGCGCCCCAACGGCACGCACAGCCGACGCCGGCCCGGTTAGGAAGCGCGGCGGGGGAGTGGCCGGCCAGCGGCGTCGAACGCTGGGACCAGGCGGCAACCAGCCTCGTAGCCGGGGACCGGTGCGATCGCATCGCCGGGCAGCTCGAACTCCTCCACGATCATGATCTGCTTGTCGGCCAAGTCGACCGGGTCGCGGAAGCGCACCTGGCGGAGCACAGCTGTCCACCCGGCAGGGTGGCGCACCCAGCGCAGCAGGTGAGCGCGCTCGCCAGTGGCGAGGATCTGCACGAGCGCTGAGGTCATGGCCTCCCTCTGAAATAGAACCTATGAGCGATGGTAACGCTCGGCGAGGTTCCCGCCTGCTCGCGCCCGCGCGAGCAGGCCTCGCCCAGGGCGGTCATCCCGGAGAGCGCGGGACTGTGCTCCCGCCCCCCGCCGTATTCCGGTGCCATCCCCTATACGCGCGGACGCGCGCCCGACGCCCGTCCGCGCGCGCCTACGCAGGTACGCGCGCAGGTATCCGCGTACCTGCGTGCGAGCTGGCCCACCCCGGCGCGATCGTCCGGCCCTTCGTGCGTCCATGCGTCCCTATGCGTCCCGGACGCGTTCGCGCTCGCGTGCGTGCTGGGGCCCGCCTGGCCTGCGCAGGGCCCGGGACATGTGGGGAGTCCCGATCTACTCTCCCGGATATGGCTGCGAAACGCCCCAATCCCAAGAAGGACAAGTCGGCGCGTCGGCGTCGTGGTCCCAAGCCTGGCGCGTTCTCGCTCGGCGTGCTGGACCCGAGCAATGCGGGGCTGGCGCAGTTCAGCGCCGGCGACACGCCCCCAGAAGCGGTCATGCCGGTCTTCCTCGCCATGACTTGGGCGGGATCACAGTCGGGGCAGCGCGCGAATCGCTGTGTGGACGCCTGTCGGACGCTGGGGTACGCCCTCGGGGAGATCGGCGTCGTCACCGAGTTGCGGGCGACCGAGGTCATCGTCCATGACCGGCGAACCGGCGCGATGACCCGATGCGCTCCGGAGATGCCGACCTGGCGGGATGTTGAGCCGCTTCCCGAGCTGAACGGCCACTGCATCCTGACGCTGCCCGAACAGGGCCGGTGGATCGATGCGACGATCGAGCAATTCCCGGGCGTCCGGGGAGGACCGGCGGTGGGCCGGTGCGGCGGGATCGTCGATCCCCGCACCGGCGCTGTGATGGCCGGCGACGCGCTCGGGCCCCGCCTGCCGCAAGGGGCGCACGTGGCGATTGGCCGCGGGCATCTGATGCTGCTCTACACGCTGTCCCCCGACGAGGCAAGCGCCCGCATCACCGGACACCACATGATCCGGCACACCGCCGAGGAACATCGCCGCACGGGCCTTAACCTGCTCTCGGTGGTCCTGGCCCGCGCCGGCGAGTCCGCGCATCTGGCGGCCCTCCTGCGCACGACGCCCCACCCGCGCCTGCACGCCCTGCTGGACGCGCTTGCAGGCACCTCCCTGCGGCGCGCAGCCAATGGCGACGCTCTGTTCGACCTCGGCGACGGGCATGCCGTACGGCTGGACGAGTTCGACCTGCCCGCCGACACCCCTTCCCCCGTGACCCCGGCCTGACGTACCGCTCCCCCTGAATGTCGGGTTGCCCAGAGGTCGGTTGCCATGGGGCTGACCTGAACTTCCGGACACCAATGCCCCTCCCAGTTAACCGGGAGGGGCGTCAGGGGGTGTTCGGGGGGCTATCGGGTGGGGTGATCGCCGTCGGACTGGCGGAGAGTGGTCCTCCTCCGTCCTGGGCGGCGATCAGAGGCCCTAAGCGACGGTTGAGCGCGGCGCTGGCGGCCGCGGCCACCTGTCCAGGGTCGGCGCGAAGGAGCTGAAGCCGAGGAATGGCCGCCTCGCAGGGGCGGCCATTTCCTTCTGCTGTGGCATCAAGGCAGATCAGCGCGCGGAAGCCCGTCCGGGCTCGTTCGCGTCGGCCTGCCGCTCGGTGGCCTGACGATGGAGTTCGGCGAGAGCTTGCTCGACGTCGACCGCGGCCTCCAGGGACGTCAGCAGGGAGGCCGAGGCTCGCTGGAGCAGCTGGTCGAGCGTGATGTCGGCGTTGCTTTCCATCTCATTCCTCCTCCCGGGCCGTGTTGCGGTTGCGGGCGAGCTGGCTCTTGAGGGACGCGCGGGCGTGCCGCAGGTGCGACCGGACGGTGGCGGGCTTCTGGTTGGTGGCCTTGGCGATCTGGCTCGGGGTGTAACCGTCGAGGGTCCAGGCCATCACCTCCCGCTGTTCGAGCGGGAGCGTGCGGAGCATCTGCATGACGCTCTCGACCTCGGCGGCGAAGCTGACGAACGGGGAGCGGAGCTGCTCGGGGACCCAGGCACGCTTGGCGGCCTCCTGGTCCCGTTTGGCCTTGCCGATGCGGCGCATGAAGATGGTCTTGGCCGCGGCGCGGGCGTAGGCCTGAGGCTCGTCTACGAAACGCCACTTGTTCAGGACCGCCAGCATGGCCTCCTGGGCGACATCCCGGGCGTCCTCGACGGAGGCCCCCAGGTGCAGGAGGAAGCGGGTCAGCGTCGTCAGGTCGCTGCGGTAGTAGTCGTCGAACGAGTCAGTCCGCTCGAGGGTGGCGAACTCGAACTCGGTGGCTTTGAACATGGGTCGCGTCCCTTCTGTAGAGCCCAGCATGGGGGCCTGTTTCGGCGGGTCATGTGCGTCCTCCTTCGACGTGGGGTTCGCTCGTCCCCATGGTGATCGCGTGATCACGCGGTTCCTTGGTTGGAATCCTCGCCCACGTCAGGCGCTCTAGGCTCCGGAGGGGTCCCGGGGCGTCGAGCGCCGCTGAGCGAGGGATTCGCGGCGTTAGTGTCGCCGGGAAGGCCGATCGTGCAATTCCGCCACCAAGATTTTTTGGAGCGGCGCACGAGGGAGGGTTCTATCTGCGACGACGGGCGAGGACGGCAAACCCGAACGCGGCCACGGTGGCGATCGCCGTGATGGTGACCGAGCCGGAGGTCGCATACGCGGCGGGGATCCCGACCAGCGCCGTGTTCGCCACAGCCATCAGCCGTGACGATCCCGTGTCACTGTCCTGCTGCGCTCCATGATCCTTCGGGGGTGGGGTCTGCTCAGGCACGCCTTGCTCCTCGAGTCGATGACGTGAAAAGGAAGTGCGCAGCGGGGCAGGAGCGTGCAATTCCTCCGTACCCGCGTAGGCGCGCACGAACTGGCCCGCGCCGCCGCGATTGCCCGGCCCTTCGTGTGCGTCCGTGCGTCCCGGACGCACCCGCACTCGCGTACGGGGCGCCACGCCCGCGCCTGTAGGAGCACCAAACTCTTGGATGTCGGGGCGGCGATGTGCTGGTTGCCATAGGGCTGACCTAGGGCACGGCGTGCCGATGCCCCTCCCACTTAGGTGGGAGGGGCATCGGGAGGGCTGGCCGGGGGACTATCGGGCGGGGCGCTGGCGATGACCTCCACGACGATGCGGCCGCCCCCGCTGCGGGTCGTCTCGGTGAGCAGGGCGGTCATCCGCCTTGCACGTACGCTGCTGGTGGCGATATCGAGCGCCGCGATGACCGGCACCAGGTCGACCACAAGCGTCACGTCCCCGAGCTCGGCCGGAGGAGTCGGCGCGCCCTGGTCGCCGACGGGAAGCCATCACGGTCCTGCTTCCGTCTGTTCTTCTGGTGTCTTCGTTTCCTCCTGGCGTGGGCCTGGGTTGGTACGGCGGAGTACCTCGCTCCCGTCTGCAGGCTCTACATGCCACCCTGCGGGCCACACCCTCGTGCCCGACCCGCGCACCTCGGCGCCAGTCAGCTCTACGCGTTGGACTCCGTGGGTCTCACTCACGTCGAGACTGCTGTGGAAGATCGCATTCTCGAACCGGGCCTCGTCAGAGAAGGTCGCAAAGTCAAAGGCTGCCTTGTCGGAGAAGGTTGCCTCCTTAAAGCCGGCCTGGCCCGAGAAGGTTGCCGAGTCAAAGTGCGCGCCGCAGGAGAAGACCGCCGCGCCAAAGTTGGCCATGTCGGAGAACGTCGTCCTGAGGAACCAGGCTTCGTTGAAGAAGGTCGTCCTGAGGAACCAGGCCTCCCCGGAGAAGGTCGCCCCGGCGAACCGGGCAGTGTGGGAGAAGGTCGCCGCGTCAAAGCTGACCATGTCGGAGAAGGCCGCTGCGTCAAAGTTGGCCTTGCCCGAGAAGGTCACCAGGTCAAAGTCTGCTCTGCTGGAGAAGGTTGCCTCCTTAAAGCCGGCCTGGCCGGAGAAGGTCGCCGTGCCAAAGCTGGCCTCGCTCAAGAAGGTCGCCGCGTCAAAGCTGGCCTTGCCCGAGAAGGTTGCCCTTTCGAAACGGGCGGCGTGGGTGAAGGTCGCGTGGGTGAAGATCACGTCGGTGATCTGGCAGCCGGTGAAGTCCGCGTCGAGCAGGGTGGCACCGGTCAGGTCCAGGCGCGTGCCGGGCCAGAACCGGCTGGGATGCGGGGGCCGGCGTCGCTGCCACCGGCGGGAGGACGGGGCAGGGTCTGGAGGACGTAGGTGGGTGGTGAGGATGCGTTCGGCGGTCAGCCGGACCTGGCGCTCCTCGTGGGAGTCGGTGCCCGGGGCGGCATGGCGGCCGGTGCCGCGGGTGCGGGCGGCGCGCTGGGCGGAGCGGATCTTCTCGTGCGCGCTGGGATCTCGGGGCGGGTCGTACGGCATGCGCAGGTAGGCGCAGATCACGTCCACGATGGTCTGCCGGTGGCCGGGGTTGTCCTGGGCCAGGCGCTCGAGCGCGTACAGGCCGCCCAGGCGGACTGGGGCCTTGGCGTTGCCGAGCTGCTCGACCGCCTTGGTGTACAGCTCCGTGACGCGCCGCTCGGTCGCGTCGTGGGTGGCGTGCGCGGCCGCGATCTCCTGGTGCCGCTGCCGGCGGAACGCCAGCATCAGCGCGATCGCCGCGCCGAGACCAGTGCCGGCCGCCAGCGCGGTGCGCACGATCTCCACCCGGGCGGTGGCCAATGCCGCGCCGGGCAGCGCGGGTAGCGCCGCCAGCAGCCACCAGGCGGTCAGACCGATTGCGCCGCCGATGCCCAGCGCGGCCGGGACGATCCACCACAGCGCCGGCCGCGGTTCCCGCACCGGCGCCGAGGCCGGCTCCGCCTTCTCCAGGCCGCCCGCCCGCGCGCGGGGCACCCATCGCAGTCCCATGCCACTCATCCCACCGCGAAACGGGATCTCCCTCGACGAGATCGCCCATCTTCACCGGCCGGCGCCCGGCCCGCTCTGCTACGGCTCGCCGTCGACGGCTGGAAGCGCGTCCGAACCCGGGACCGTATTACCTGCCGGTAACACGTCAGTACTGCAATTCTGCCTGGTGAGAAAGCGGCGTCTACCTGGGCAAATGCGACAGCGCTCCCGGGCTGGCGTCGATTCCGTCCCGGATGTCCGAATATCCGGGCCGCTCTGCATGACCATGCAGCCCGCCACCTGGGCCCATCTCCGCCCCACCCTGTGCAAATCGTGACGAGAGGTGCACTCGGCGCTAAGATCACCCTGCGCCTGGGGTAGCGCGGGGCCGGGTCGCCTGCCGGAGAGCAGGCGCCCGGCCCCGTCCGCGTTCCGGTGGACCAGGAGTAGACCGCAGGTGGTCCGAAAACTCACCTCAGCTTGGCCTCGGGCAGGCCGCGCTCTCGAAAGCGCGGCATCGGCTCGCCGGCCAGATGCTCCATGCCGCGATCGCGAAAAATCGCACGCCTTCTTTGCGATCACTCTCAGTGACCTGCACAGTGCTGGCGCGACCCCGTACGAAGAAAACCTGTTTGTGGCCACTGGCGCACATCAGGCCACCTTCTTGGTGGACACCGCGTTGTCACGCCCGCATCCTCTGTATTCCCAGAGTCGAGTGTCGGCTCGGTGTACAGAGAGCAAGCAGGGGCGAAGGAGGACTGAGTGGGGAGGAAGATCACGCTCGACCAGATGGTCTGGCCCCTGGAACAACAAATGCGCGATCGCGAGCTGAGCCAGGCTCAGCTCGCGATCCGGGTCGGGCGTGACCGCTCCCGGATCTCACGTGCGCTCTCCGGCCGGGAGATGCCGGCACGTGAATTGCTCATAGACATCGCCCGGGTGCTCGATCTCGATGTTGAGCAGACACTGCAGCAGTGGCAGGAAGTCGACGCGGCGCGGCGTCAGGCGCGCCTGTCCCGGGCCGGGGGAGGTCCTCCAGATGGCCTATGGACGTACGACGCGTTTCTGTGCGCCCTGCGCAACCTCCTGCGAGAGCGCCGCATCTCTCACCGAGAGCTGGCGCAGCGCGACCTCAGCGGACTTCTGAAGCGGTCGACCGTCGGCGCGGTCCTTCGCGGTGAACGCAGTGCCAGGTGGAAGGTGGTGGCCGCGATCGTGCAGGTCTGCCAAGTCAGCGAGGTGGCGGCCAGAGCGTGGCATGCCGCCTGGGTGGAGGTGGGGAAGCCTCACCAGCGAGAGCTGCATGAGCGGCGTCGTGAGGGGTTGGCCCGCCGGCGGCGCGCCGAGGCGCTGAGGGCCTTGGCCAAGGCGCGTCGGACTCGCGGAGTTGAAGGAGCGCAAATCATGATCGAATTTCCGGAGATTCCCGAAGAAGCGTCCTCGGAATCAATTCGGAAAGATATTCGGTCGAGCCTAAAAACGGCTATGAGTCAGGATAGAAAGGCGGGTTGAATCGCTTCGGCTTGCGGGGAAACCGGTACGCCGCACGGACCTGTAGGCTGTCGCTACAGGTTACTCCCTCCCCTTCTGATTGGATCACCGGGCCCGGGATCCAACCCGGAGAAATGGGGAGAAGATGGGGAAACCTCGCAAGAAGAGGAAAAGCGGGAAGAAGCGGACGTGCTCGTGCGCGGCAGGAGACCGGGCTCCGAGCACCTGGATCCAGCGCATTCTCGCGACGGACGCGGCCGTGAGGCTGTGGACGTGGGCCGACGAGCGGAGCTGGCCCTGGGAGTAGCCCCACTAAGAACTCTCCCAGGCGCCACACTCGTCACCCTGTTAAGGAGGTGATAGCTGCCCGGGCGGTGCTCCCCACCGCCTGGGCCTCCTTCTTAGCGTCCGAACACCCGCGTTGCCACGGGAGTTAAATGACTGTCGCTAAGTACCCCCACAATACACGGCTTGTAGCACGACTACATTGGCTGGGATCATCCCGGGTGCGCAAAGAACGACTTGCCCGTGCGGCGCTCCGAGCGCCAGCAGAGACGTCATCTTCGGCAGCCGACGACAGTGCCGAAGTAGTGAGTCCCAGGGATGGGACCGCGGGGTGCACACAGAAAAACACGGGACCACGGAGGGCCCGTGGTCCCGTGTCATGATCGGGGCTGGATGCCCGGGCCGCCCAGCAGCGCTACGGCGCCGCCGAGACCGCGATGACCGATCAGGTCGTGCGGGACTGGCTGACCGCCGACCCCGACCGGCCCGCCGAGCACGGCCCCGCCGGCGCCGCCGAGCGCCTGGACCGCTGGCTCGCCGACCGCCTGCCCCCCGGCGACCCGCTGACCGCCCAGCCCGGGGTGCGCGAGCGCGCTGTCTCCGCCGGCCTGGTCCCGGCCGACTTGGCCGAGCAGACCATGCTGCTCACCCGCGCCGCCGCCCTGCTGGCCGCGCACGGCCCCGACCGGCCCGGGCACGCCGAGCTGCAGCGCGGCTACGCCCGCCGCGCGGTCCAGTTGCACGAGGGCCTGGCCGCCGCCGAGGCCGCCCGCCCCGGCTCCACCGGCACCCCGCCCGCCGCGCTCGCCGAGCAGTTGGCCGCCGCCCGCGCCCGCCTGGCCGAGCTCGACGCCAGGGGCGCAGCGAGCTCGACGCCAGGGGCGCAGCAAGATAACTAATCAGGGCCCCTGATCTCGGCGGCCGCCGCCCCCACTGCACGTACAGCCACCAAAAAAGGGGCGCCTAGTGCGCCCCCCTCCGTACTTCGCCATCCACAGGCCAGCACACCGAGGCATTGCAATGTGACGGCCCGATGTCGGCCGCCCTCGCCGCCGAGCGTGCCGTACGGAGGCCTCGCCGGCGTCAAGGGCGCTGCGCGTCGGGCTACGCCCATCGGCCTGCGGCCGACCCTTGACCCCGCCGAGCCCGTACGGCGGGACGACGCTCGCGAGGGCGAGAGGAAGGGGCGGGGGAGGAATCGATCACGCAGAGTGCTGTATCCAGATGGTCCCGCTCTATCCAAATGATCATGATCACACCGAGGCATATACGTTCCGCCTGCTCAGAGGCCAGCCCTCCCTGGCTCACCCTCCGTCACCATCACACCCTTGCATTACCGAAATGATCAAGCTCGGGGTGGGGGCAAGCACCTCTTGCCCCGGGGGCAAGCTGGTCTTGCCCTTCGGCCTGTCGGTAAGGCTGACTCCACCAGCCGCCATGTGTGATGTTTTCGCAGGTGGACAGCGGTGTCAGATTGCCAGCGCGGCGATGATCTTGTCGGTGAGGCGTTGCATGCGTTCCGGGTCGGGTGCGGCCTGAATGATGCTGACGCGCCAGTAGAGGGGCCCGGCCAGGAAGTCCAGACCCAGTTCGATGTCGGTGCCGGCAGGCAGTTCGCCGCGCTCGACGGCGCGGTGAAGGATCGCGGCAACCTTGTTACGGCGCGCGCCGCCCACCTGTTCCCTCAATACCGCCGCCACCTCGGGCGAGCGGGTCGCTTCGGCGAACATGTCGGGGACGATCCTGGATACCCGCCGATCCTCTCCCCGGGCTGTACAACCCCGGAGAACACCCCAAGCCGCGAGCGGGCCCTCTCCGCCGGCCTGATCCCGGCCGACCTGGCCGACCACACCATGCGGAATCAGCGGTGGGGTGGAGGAGGATCATCCGGGGCGTCATCGCGGGTGCTGGTGGAGGAGCGGGGCGGGCGGCGGACCCATGGAATGAGGGCGGCGGCCAGATTCAGAAGCGAGGTGATCACAGGAATCCAAGGCAAGAACTGCTGCATCTCAGGGTCTTCCTTGTATGTGGCCAGAGTGTCCGGTGGTGAGACGACCCCTTATGCCAGTCGGGGACTAGGGGATCCGGCCGCAGATGCGGAGCAGGTCGGGCATTTGGGCTGCGGGATAGGGCGAGGCGAGGCAAGCTGAGCTGTATCTCCGCGGAGGGAGGGCCAAGGCCGGGCAAGGGGTGTCCGGGCCATCCGTCGTCCTCCGCTCGGACAGCCGGCGTCGGCGAAAGGAGCGGGTTCGGTGGCTGCCGATTCCCCTGCCGATGACCTGGCACAGGTACAGACCCTCGATGAGTTCATCACAGCGCTCCGGGGGCTGCGGGGGAATCGCTCGTACGCCGCTTTGGACCGCGCGGCAAAGGAGGCAGTGCCAGATGGGCGACTGCCATCTAGCACGCTCAGTGATCTATTAACGTTCGGGCGGTGCAACTCCGAGACCCTGGAGATGTACCTACGGGCGTGCGGGGAGCCGCGGGAACGGTGGCTAGCCTGGCAATCCGCTCGCCAGCGCGTGGCGGATGTCGCCCCCCCAGATGCAGGGCTTGTGCAGGTCATGCACGCGGATCCACGACGGCTGGGGGTGCACGCCGCCATCGAAGTGCCCGACGAGACCGCCGGCGAGTTGCCGCTATACGTTGACCGGGACACCGATCTCGAACCTTGCGGTGTCCGTGCCCTGATCCGGCAGGCCGCGAAAGAGTACCGTAACCACCATCGGCGTCTGGCGTTAGCGAAACAGTCCTCCACCCGGGGTGGGTTCGTGCTGCTGATCGGCGGCTCCTCAGTAGGCAAGACCCGCACCGCCATTGAGGCCTTGCGTGCGGTGATTCCCAACTGGTGGTTGCTCCGCCCGAACGATGCTCATCACGTTCGCCGGGTCGCCGAAAATCCGCCCCGGCACCTCGTGGTGTGGCTGGACGAACTGCAGAACTTCCTCGGCCGCCCGGACGGCTTGACCGCTGCCACAGCCCGGGCATTGATGGACAACGGCGCCGTACTTGTCGGCACGTTGTGGTCTGTGCGGTACCAGGCTTACACCGCCCTCCCCTCGAGCGGTCAGCCGGACGTATGTGGCAACGATCGGGAGCTGCTGCGCTTGGCCGAGAAGGTCCACCTGGACAAGGACTTCACTCGGTCCGAACAAGAGCGCGCCCATGAGGTTGCGGAGGCGGGGGACCAGCGCGTCGCAACGGCCCTGAAATCGAAGGATTACGGGTTAACACAGGTTATGGCTGCTGGCCCTAACCTGGTGGCGGCCTGGCGCAACGCCGACCCCTACGCCGGTGCCGTCCTCAACGCTGCCATTGACGCCACCCGTCTCGGTGTTCAGTCTCCTCTCAACGCGGAGCTGCTTCGTGCAGCCGCGCCCGGCTATTGCGACCCCTCCCACCGCGCCACCGCACCTTCAAACTGGTTTGAGGCCGCCTTGGCCTATGCCACGGCCCGGCACAACGGAGCTGCGGCCCTGACCCCGCTCGCCCCGCCCGACACCATGGGGCAAATCAGCGGCTACCGCGTGGCCGAATACCTCCAGCAACATGCAGGCCACGAGCGACGCGACGCCACAGTGCCCGACACTTGCTGGCAGGCGCTCACCGATCACCTCACAGATCCTCATGACCAAACCCGGGTAGGGGCCGCGGCAGATGAACGACTCCTATTCCCCTATGCCGAATCTCTCTATCGCAAGGCCGCTCGCGACAACTCCTCCTACGCCGCGCGCCAGTTGGTGGAGCTGCTCGCGGGGCGGGGGCGGGAGGAAGAGGCCATCGAGTTCCTGCACCACCATGTCGATGATGGTGACCCCTACGCTGCCCGCCGGTTGGTGGAACTGCTAGCGGATCAAGGGCGGGAGGAGGACCTGCGTGCCCTCGCCGAGGCCGGCAACTCCTAC
>NZ_QZEY01000031.1 GCF_003594875.1 Bailinhaonella thermotolerans | reverse complement strand
CAGACCATCACAACCCGACCACCAGATCCACATCCACCGATCCACAAAACACGCCCTAGGCGGGGCCGGGCGCGGCTTCCGGCGTGACTGGGCGCGGGGTTGTCCGGCGATGTTCGGCCCGGGGTGCGCTTCGGCCCGGGGCGCGGTCGGGTGCGGTTCGGCCCGGGATGCGGTCGGGTGCGGTTCGGCCCGGGATGCGGTCGGCGTGGGCGGCGCTCGGGCGGCTTCGGCGGTGCTTTCGGGCGGTCGAGGTATTCGGACATAGCGAACGGCGTCCCAGAAGCGGGACGCCGTCGCTGACACGTCGCACCGGGTTACCAAGCGTGCACCTGTATCCGTCGGATCGGGTCAAGCCCGTCTCGACGCGCCTCCCGCGGCTGGTCGCGCGTGGGTACCCGGCTGCCGTGTCCGGACACCTTGGTCCTGCCACCTTTGTACGTCGGATCCGCCCACTTGGGAACCCCCGAAGCCGGGTCTTTGCCGACGGTCTTGCGGAGCGTTGCCGACGGGGCGGCGCGCCGGGGAGCGCGCCCGATCAGTTCCCCGGGATCGGGACGGGCGCTCTGACGAGGGAGTCCGCGCCGCCGGGCCGATCACTGCCCGTGATCGATTTTGGCCCCCCGCAGTGACGGATCCGTAATCGGATAGATCTTGCGTTCGGGTTCTGAGGCCGGGTCGTGCACGCCGACACGCCGGGCGCGCGAAAAAAACTGACGAAAATCGTAGATTGCTGCTCGACGAAACTCCTGTCGATCGGGCAGCATACGTTGTTATCTCCTTAGACTGGAGTCACGTGGGGGCAGTCACCTTTGCAAGTCCCTTGCCTTGCGGTGCGGAACTGTTGAAAGCTTTCTTCTGAAACGGGCCCGGCTCTACCCCCCCGGAGCCGGACCGAACGGCGACCCCCGCTCTCCCCCCCGGCGGGGGTCGCCACCTTTCTACCCCCGGAAAACCCCGGCTCGAAGCCGCCGTTACCGCCCCTGGCCAGGTGGTGACCTGGGCGGTTGACCGGGTGGTCCGGGTGGTCCGGGTGGTCCGGGTGGTTCCACAGGGCGGGGCGTTGTCCACAGAACCGGGTTCGGGGCGAATCGGCGGCGGTCCGGGAGCGCATCGTGGGAGCTCCACGAACTCCCGGAGGTCCCGATGCCCGCTCATCCCGCCCCCGTCCAGCCAGGCCGCTCGGCCGTCCCCGGCCGCCCGCTCCTGATCACCGCCGACCACGAGCTGCTCGACGACCTGTTACGGCTGGCCGCGGCCGCCGACGTCGAGGTGGACGTGGCGCACGCGCCCGGTCACGCCCGCCCGCGCTGGCTCACCGCGCCGCTCGTGGTCGTCGGCGCCGACATGGCCGAGGCGATGGCGTCGGCCGGTCCGCCCTCCAGGCCCGGCGTCCTGCTGGTCGGCACGGGTCCCGCGCCCCCCGACTTCTGGCGCCGCTGCGTCGCGCTCGGGGCCGGCGGCGCCCTCGTCCTCCCCGACGCCGAGCGCGAGCTGGTCGACCGGTTCGCGGAGGCCACCGAGCCCGCCGGCGCGTCGGCGGCGGTGATCTGCGTGACCGGCGGCCGCGGCGGCGCGGGGGCGAGTGTCCTGTCGGCCGCCCTCGCGCTGACCTCGGCGGGCCAGGGCCGCACCACGCTGCTCGTCGACGCCGACCCCCTCGGCGGCGGCATCGACGTCCTCCTGGGCGAGGAGGCCGCCCCCGGGTCCCGCTGGCCCGACTTCGCCGAGCGCGAAGGCCGCGTGAGCTGCGCCGCGCTGCGCGAGGCCCTGCCCGCGCGAGGCTCCCTCGCGGTCCTCTCCTGGGACCGGCGGACCCCGGCCGAGGTCCGGCCCGAGGCGATGCGCGCCGTCCTGTCCGCCGGCGTGCGCGGCTGCGACCTCGTCGTCGTGGACCTCCCGCGCCGCCTCGACCCGGCCGCCGCCGAGGCCGTCTGCCGCGCCACCACGACCCTCCTCGTGGTTCCGGCCGAGGTCCGCGCCGTCATCGCCGCCACCCGCGTCCTAGAGGCCCTCCGCGCCCACACCGGCGACGTCCGCGCCGTCCTCCGCGAAGGGGAGGGCCCCGGCCTCGACACCGAGGTCGTCACCCACTCCCTCGGCGTCCCGATGGCCGGCCGGCTGCCCGCCGAGCCCGCGCTCGCCGCCGCTCTCGAACGCGGCGACCCCCCGGGGCGGGACCTCCGCGGCCCGCTCGCCCGGTTCTGCCGCCGGTTCCTGGCCGACCTCGGCCTCCCCGATCCGTCATGAGGGCGGCCGGAGGACCGGGGCGGATCCGCGCCGGGAGGGGAGACGCAGGCGGGCCGCACGCCCGGGCGACCGGAGCGGCGGGCCCGGGCGAGGCCGCGACACACCCGGGCCGGAGCGGGCTGCTGGAGGCCGTGCGGCTGCGGCTCGCCCGCTCCGGCGCGGTCCCCACCGAGGCCGCCGTGGCCTCGGCGCTCCGGGCCGAGCGGGCGGTTCTCGGCGACGCCGAGGTCCTGGCCGTGGCGCGTGCGCTCAGGGCCGACCTGGCCGGCGCCGGTCCCCTCGACGACCTGATCTCCGATCCCGACGTCACCGACGTGCTCGTGAACGGCCCGCGCGAGGTCTGGGTCGACTCCGGCGGCGGCCTGCGCAGATCCGAGGTCCGCTTCCCCGACGAGGCGTCGGTGCGCCGTCTCGCCCAGCGCCTCGCCGCCGCCGCCGGGCGCAGGCTCGACGACGCGTGCCCCTACGTCGACGCCCGGCTTCCTGACGGCGTGCGCCTGCACGCCGTGCTCCCGCCCGTCGCCCCCGAGGGCACGTGCCTGTCGCTGCGCCTCCCGCGCCGCCGCACCTTCACCCTGGACGAGCTCCAGCGGACCGGCGCCCTCCACCCGCTGGCCGCGCGGGTCCTGGCCGCCCTGGTCCGATCCCGCCTGGCGTTCCTGGTCACCGGCGGCACCGGCAGCGGCAAGACCACCCTCCTCAGCAGCCTCCTGTCCCTGGCCGACCCGCGCGAGCGCCTGATCCTGGTCGAGGACTCCGCCGAGCTCCGCCCCGACCACCCCCATGTCGTACGCCTGGAGACCCGCCCTCCGAACCTCGAGGGAGCGGGCGGCGTGGACCTGCACGACCTCGTGCGGCAGGCGCTGCGCATGCGCCCCGACCGCCTGGTCGTGGGGGAGGTGCGCGGCCGCGAGGTGGCGGACCTGCTGGCCGCCCTCAACACCGGCCACGAGGGTGGCTGCGGCACCCTCCACGCCAACAGCGCCGCCGACGTCCCGGCCCGGCTCGAAGCCCTCGCCTGCGCCGCGGGCCTGACCCGCGAGGCCCTGCACAGCCAGCTCGGCGCGGCCCTGGACGCGGTGATCCACGTGACCCGCGACCCGGGCGGCGGCCCCCGCCGCATCTCCGAGATCCGCGCCTTCACCCGCACCCCGTCGGGCCTGGTCGAAGCCACGCCCGCCCTGACCTTCCCCACCCCGGCCCACGTCCGGGAGGGCCCGGCCCTCCCCCGCCTGAAGGCGCGCCTGTCATGGTGAGCGCGCTGGCCGGGACCGTCGCGGTGCTGGCGGCGGCCCTGGCGGGATGGTGCGCCGTCCCGGGAACGGGCGAACGCCGGCTCGCCGCCCTCGGGCCGGGGGCCGGCGGGCGGGGCCGCGCGTGGGAGGCGTGGCGATCCGTGCCGGACCGGTGGCGGCGCCGCAGGGAGCGCCGCGAGCTGCGGGCCCGGTGGCCGGGCGCGACGGTGGAGCTGTGCCGGGCGCTCACCGGCGAGCTCGGCGCCGGCCGCACCCCCGGGCAGGCCGTGCGGCTCGCCGTCGCCGCGCTGGACGACCCCTTCCCGGCCCTGCTGCGGGAGGTCACCGCCGTGGCGCGGGACGGCGGCGACGTCGCCGAGGCCCTGGAACGGGCCGTCCCCGGCCCCGAGGGCGACGGCCTCCGCAGGCTGGCCGCCTGCTTCCGGGTGAGCGTGGCGGCGGGCGCGGGCCTCGCGCCGCTCACCGAGCGCGTCGCGGCCTCGCTTACGGAGGCCGAGTCCCACCGCCAGGAGGTGGCCGCGCAGCTCGCCGGGCCTCGCGCCACGGCCCGGCTGCTGGCCGTCCTGCCGTCGCTGGGCCTGCTGCTCGGCCTCGCCCTCGGCATGCGCCCCCTGCACTTCCTGCTCGGGGGCGTCCCCGGGTTCCTCTGCCTGCTGGCCGGGGTCGCCCTGGACGCGCTCGGGCTGAGCTGGACCAACCGGATCGTCGCCAAAGCGGAAGGAGCGGCCCGATGACGTCCGCCGCCCTCGCGGGCCTGGCCGCCGTCCTCCTGGCGGCCCTGGCCGGTTACCTGTCGCCCCAGCGGCGCCCGGCCGAGCGCCGCCTCGCCGCGCTGCTGGCCCCACCGGCTCCGAGACCTGCCCGTCAGGAGGCGCCGGGACGGCGGGACCTGATCCTGGCCGCGGGCGCGGCCTTCCTGGCCTGGGCGCTGGTCGGCGGGGTGCCCGGCGTGCTCGCGGCGGCCCTGGCCGGGCCGGGCGTCGCCCTGTTCCTGCGGCGCAGGCAACCTCCCGAGGTGGCCCGCAGACGCGCCCGGATCACCCGCGACCTCCCCTTCGCCGCCGACCTCATCGCGGTGTGCCTCAGGGCGGGCAGCCCGCCCGAGACCGCCGTCGCCGCCGCCGCGGAAGCCGTCGGCGGCCCGCTCGGCGAACGCCTCGCCTGGGTCGCGGGCCAGCTCCGCCTGGGCGCCGACCCCGAGCCCACCTGGCAGGCCCTCACCGCCGACCCGCCCCTCGCCCCCCTCGCGCGGGCCATGGTGCGAGCCTCGGCCAGCGGAGCCCCCCTCGCCGACCTCCTGTCCCGCACCGCCGAGGAGGCCCGCCACGCCTCCCGCGCCCTGGCCACGGCCGCCGCCCGCCGCGCCGGCGTCCAGGCCGTCGCCCCCCTCGGCCTCTGCTTCCTCCCCGCCTTCGTCCTCCTGGGCATCATCCCCCCAGTCGCCGGCCTGGCCACCACCCTCTGGCCCCCCTGACCACCACCCCCCGTCCCCGCCCCCACCCACGCTCCCCCGGCCCCTCATCCGCGTCCGCCACCGACCGCTGCCACCCGTAACCCGTCCCCGTCGTCCGTCGTCGTTCGCCTGCCGTTGTCACGCGCCGTCCGTCTCCGGCTGCCCCTCGTCCGCCTTCGTCGCCGGGCACTGCCGCCCGTGGTCCGTCCCGGCCGCCCCTCAGCACGGCTCATCCTCGTCGCCGTCGCTGGTCGCCGTCGTCCGTGGCTCGCCGCGATCGCCCCCCGCCGAAGGCCGTGGCCGGCCGCTTTCGCCCCTCGTGGCGTCCGTCGTCGGCTGTTGTCCCTCGCTGGTCGCCGTCGTTTGTCGCCCTTCGCCGATGGCTGGAGCCGTCGCGGTCGGCCGCAACCCCTCCTCGCCGTCTGTCGCCCCATCGTCCGTGCCCATCGCTGGCCGCTGGCATCCGCAGTTCGTCACTGCGTCCAGTCGCCGTCGCACCCCTCAGGGGCGTGCCTGCGCCCAGTGGGGGCGTGTGATGGACGCCCGTGCCGTTGGGCGCAGCGTCTCCCGCCGACGATCGCAGCGGAGGGTGTGGGGGTGGTGGGCGATGTGCGCGCGGGTCCGTGCCGAGCGCGGACGCATCGGGGCCGGGGGCGCTGATCACGTGTCGCCTCTGGGACGAATGAGGCGGGCTGGTCGGCGATGGGGAGGCGCGGCTGCTCGGCGAAGCACACGCACTGGGCGAAGCACGCGCACTGGGCGAAGTACGCGCACTGGGCGAAGCACGCGCACTGGGCGGGGCGATCGTGGTGCTGTGCGGGTCGCGGGACGGCGGCTGGAGTGCGAGACGCGGCCATTCCTCGGTGCGGCTGCTCGGCGGGCAAGAGTTCCCGGACGCGCGAGTGGGGCGCGATTGCCCTTGTCGCGCCTCGGCGCCTCGTTTCCTGGCGCTCTGCTCTCGCCTGGGCCGCGGTCCCTGGGGCGGAGGGGGGCGGGGTTGCCGGACGGGTGCTGGCCGGGGCGTCTTCGCCGGAGCGGCCATCTGGGCGATGCGCTGTCGGGGCCGGGTGCGTCGCACCGTCCGGCTCCCGGCGTACGGCGGCGTGCTCGCGGTCCCGTGTTGAAAAGGGGTTTCGCCGTCGTGTTCTGGCACGTCCTGATGGGTGGTTATCCACAGGCGGAGGGGCTGTCCACAGAACCGGGTTCGGCTGATCGGGGGAGGTCCTGGCTCGGCGACGCTGACTGGGCCGGCAGGACCGGCGCCGAGGCGGTCCCGGGAAGGGGCCGCCACCCCCAGAGGAGGTGCCCATGCACGCAGCAGCTCATCCCACCCAGGCGAGCCCCTTCCCCGGCGACGCCGTCACGCTCCAGGAGGCCCCTGGCGACGCCCGTTCCCCGGAGTCGCCCTGTCCCCGCCACAGCCGTCTCCCGATCCCTCCACGGCCGCCCACGGCCCCGTCCCCGCCGGTTCTCATCGACCCGGACCTCTTTCCGCCGGCCGGTCGGCGCGCCCAGCCCGTCCCGCGAGAGGAGGATTCCGCCGGCGGAGGGGAGGCTGAGACCATCGCCTCCCGCCTCGCGGGCGTGACCGTCCGCGCTCACTCTCGGATCCCCCTCCTGGCCACGTGCCTCCGCCCTCGAATCACCCGCCTGGCCCACCGGCTCCGACCTCGGGTCGCCCGAGTGACGTGGCCCCTGACCCAGGGGGCGAAGTCGCTCCTGACCACCCCTCCGTCCCGCCCGGCGCGGAGCCCGGGGCCGGGGACTTCGGGGGTCGGTGGTCCTGGCCTTGGAGGCGGGAGTCGCGCCGGCTTCGCGGCGGCGCGGGTCGCCCGGCGCTGGATACCGCGAGGAAGACGCGCGCTCCGCGCGGTCGCCGATCGGGCCGGATGCCGGATCCGCTCGGACTCCGAGGCCGTGCGGTGGGTGCGGCGGCAGGGCGCGGGGGCTCGGGAGCGCGCTCTCGGTCTGTGGCACGCGGGGTTCGCGCGGGCGCTCGTGGTGTTCGCCGGGGTGGCCGTGCCGCCGCCGCCGAGGTCGCGGAGGGGTGGCCGGAGGCGCGGGGACGCCGGGATGTCCACGGCGGAATACGCCGTGGGGACCATCGCGGCGTGCGGGTTCGCCGCCCTGCTCTTCAAGATCCTCACGAGCCCCGAGGTCCGCAAGATGCTCTCCGACCTGATCCGGCGAGCCCTGTCGCTGGCGGGATGAGCCAGATGTGCGCAGCGGCGAGGGGGCGATGCCCGCGATGGCTCGCCTGGCGCCCGCCGGGCCGGGACGCGACAGCGCCGCCTGGCTCGGCGGAGCCCCGATCGGGAGCCGCCGGACGCGGTGAATCTCACCCGACCGCGCTCCATCGGCTCCTGCGCCCGGGAAACCGACGCCGGGGCGGGGCGGGCGGGGCGCGAGAGAACTCCGAACCGGTCTGGCTGACGCTGCTCCGGGCCGGGGTGATCCGGCGGACGGGTGAGCGGGGCATGGTGACGGCCGAGATGGCTACCGCGCTGCCCGCGCTCGTCGTCGTGGTCGGCGCGGCGCTCTGGGCCATCGTGGCCCTGAACGCGCAACTCGCCTGCGTGGACGCGGCTCGGGCGGGCGCCCGGGCCGCGGCCCGCGGCGAACCGGCCGCCACCGTCGAGGCCCAGGCGGCGCGCACCGCTCCGCAGGGAGCCCGCGTGACCCTGACGGCCGGGCCCGAGGAGACGAAGGTCGAGGTGACCGTCGCCCTGAACCCCTTGTGGCTCAGGGGCATGCCCCCACTCCGCGTCGGCGCCACGGCGGTCTCGGCCACCGAGCCCCAGGCCCTGATCCCGCCCTGATCCCGTGGTGACCGCGCCGGGCGTCGCGCACGGCGCGGGTGCGCCCACATGGACCCCACCGGCACTCGCCACTGAAGCCCCCGACGAACGGCGGGCCGGGGGCCGGCGCAAGCGCGCGCGTGACCAGCCGGACCGGACCGAAGAGCCGAACCGGATCCGAAGAGAGGAGAGATCGCATGTCGTGCCGTGATCTGAGAAGGGCATCCGGCCGCATCCGCCGGTCCCGCCGGGGACCGAGGCGGGTGGGCCGGAGCGCCGGGCCGCTGACTCGTGGGAGATACGGGTCGCGGGGGTCGGCGACGGTGTGGGTGGCCGGCGTCATCGGGCTCGTCTGGGTGGTGGTGGTCGTCCTGGTGTCGATCGGGGCGATCCGCGACGCCCGGCACCGGGCCCAGGCGGCGGCGGACCTCAGCGCGCTCGCGGCGGCCCGCCAGGCCCACACGGGGGAGCGGACGGGCTGTGGGAGGGCGTCCGCGATCGCCGAGGCCAACCGGGCGCGGATGGTGAGATGCGGGATCACCCAGGACGGGATCGCCGACGTCACCACCGAGGTCGTCCTCAGCGAGGTCGCCACCGGCGTCCGCCACGCGATCAGGGCGAGGGCGCGCGCGGGACCGGTCGCCGGGACCCTCGCGGACGCCGCGGACCCCGCGGGAGATCGCTAAGCCGGGCGGCCACCGCCCTGCGGGTCGCTGGGCCGCGCCGAGATCGCCGCCGTGCGTCGCCCCTGAGCGGGACGGGAGAAATGGGGCTGGCGGGGCCGCGGATGCGCGTAGAGGATGGGTCGCGAAAGAATTACGACTACTTGGACGCGGTGTCCAAGAAGTGTCGTTCGAATGTACAGTCCCCGTACTGAAGGTCCGCGGAGTCCGATCTTGCCGCCAGGTCCGCTGGTCATGGCGGGATGGACGGCGCGGGATCGTAGGCGGCGGGCTTCACCGGGAACGGCGGGTCCCGGGGGAGGCGCCGGCTCTCGAGGAAGGGAAACTTCGTGACCCCGGCTCGAAGGCTCCTGGCGGCGCTGGCCCTCACCCCCGCGCTGGCCGTTCCCGCCGTGGTCGGCGGCGCGTCTCCCGCGACGGCCGAGATCGACGGCGACATCCTCGCCCCCACGGACGGCCAGATCGTCACCGGCGGTTCGGTCCGGCTCAGCGCGAAGGTGGAAGGCCCGGCCACGCTGCACCTGCTCGTCGTGTCGCCCGGCGGCCGATCGCAGAAGGTCGGCGAGAAGGCCGTCCTCATCGGCTCGTCCACGCTGAACGCCTCCTACACCCCCGAGGACGCCCGCAACGGCACCTACCGCGTCTCGCTCAAGGGCTCCCTCACCGGCAAGGTCTACGACACGGCCAGTTTCCGCGTGCGCCGCCCGCCCGCCACGCCCAGACGGGTCAAGGCGTCGATGTCGGGCAAGGAGCGCGTGGTCGTCACCTGGGCCAAGGGACGCGAACCCGACCTCCAGGCCTATGAGGTCATCAGCAGTACGGGCGGCGTCGTCGGCACCCTCGACGCCGGTGACTGCGGCGGGTCCTGCGAGGCCACCCTTGCCGTGCCCGACGCCGCGCGGGGCAAGCGCGTGGGCTTCGCCGTACGCGCGAAGAGGAGTGACGGCGACGGAGGCTCGGTCGCGTCCGGCCGGTCCGCGATGTCCTATGTCACCGTGCCCGCGGCGCCCCGCCCCCGGGCGACCGCCCCGGAGGTCAGGCCCCCGGCCGAGGGCGACGGGCGCGAGAACGACACGCGCGAGAACGACCGGGGCCGGGCCGACCCGCCCGCCGCGGGGGAGCTCCCCCGCCTGCCCAGGGCCGCGCAGCCCACCCCGGACGCGGCCAGCTCCCCCTTCACGCTGCCCGATTCCTCCGGCGAAACGGCGGACTCCGACTCCGCCCTCGGCGGCACCGGCACCGGCACGACCGGCGGCGACAAGCCCCAGCTCCCGCCCGCCGCCAAGAGCTCCCAGAACACCCCGACGGCGGTCCCCGGCACCCTCAACTGGGGCCAGAGCGTCGCGATCCTGCTGATCCTGCTGCTGGTCGCCGGTCACGTCGGCTGGTGGGCGCGACGCCGTACGGCCGTCGCCACGGCGCCCGCCGCCGACGAAGCCCCCGCGTCCGGCCCGCGCCGCCCGGCCGTCATCCTCGCCATGGGCACCCGCCGCCCCGCCGCCTCGCGCGCCCCGTCGGCCCCCGGCCCCCGGCGCCGTCCCAGCCCCATCCGCCTGGCCCTCCCCAAATCGGCCCCCAAGCCGGCCCCCAAGCCCACCCCCAAGGCGGCCCCCGAGACCCCGGGCCACGGGACCCCGGCTCCCGCCCCCACCCCGCACGAGCCCTCCACGGCCCGCACCCAGGACCGCCCGCCCGCCGACGCCGCCACCGGCTTCTGGCGCGACACCCCCGACTCCAAGCCCTCAGCCCCCGGCGACTCCCCCACCCGCTGGGCCGCCCGCCCCTACACCGGCCGCCGCCGCCGCGACTGACCACCCACCTCCGCCCCTGCCCTCCAGGAAGCCCGAGCCGCAGACGGCGTCAAACCCGCCTCCGGCCTGCCACGGAAAGGGCCCGCTTCCGCACTGTTCGCGGCGCGTGATCCACGCTCTGCTGAGGGGGCGTGCTCGCCGCCGCGGCCGTGCCCGAGGCCGGGCCGAGGAGAGGAAGTCGCGTCCCTCAGGCCGCCACGTGCGCCTTGATCGGGCGGGGGGGAGGGGCGTTCTGGAGGCGGCGTGGAAAGGTCCCGGGCCTCTTGGAGGGCCCGGGACCGGGGTGGGCGGGGGTCAGGCGGGGGTGTGGGGCTCCTCGGGGGTCTTGCGGCGGCGGCCCCGGGCTACGAGGCGGTCCTTGACCGTCATGGCCTCAGGGCGCGTCTGAGGGGCGGGGGAGGAACCGTCGGCGGATGGGGATTCGGCGAGCTTGCGCTCAAGGGTGCGCTTCTCCTCCTCCAGGGTCGCCACTCGCTCACCGGCCTGCGCGCGCACCGCGCGGAGCTGGCGGCGCTTGGCGGCCGAACGGCGGGCGCCCACCATGATCAGGGCGAGACCGAGAAGGAGAACCGTCGCGCAGGCCGCGCCGGCGAGGAACAGCTCGGCGTTCGTGACCTGGTAGGCGCGGTCGAAGATAGTGATGGTCGTGGTGTCCGTCTGGTCCACGAGGACGCCGGTCGCGAACGCCGCCGCCACCAGGACCAGCAGGATGCCCAGCAGGGCCATGGTCCTTTCACCTCCAAGAACTTGGCGGCGACGTTCCCCGTAAGCGCCCCGTTATTCGGTCCCACCACCCTTCCCCAGCTCAGGCCCCGGACGGCCCCCTCACGCCACGTCACGCCCCGGGTCGTACGGCGGGGCCCGCGTGCCCCAGGGTGTGCGGGCCCTGACGCCCCCGCCGGCCGCTCACGCCGCACGCCGGAGCCACGCCCCGGTTCACGCCCGCCGTACGCCGCCGCGGCTCGCGCCCCGCCGTACGCCACGGGGGTGCCCGGCTCGGGCCGTACGGGAGTGGTCAGGAGGTGGGGAGGAGGGCGGCGAGGAGGCGGAGGGCGCCGGGCTTGTCCAGGGGGTCGTTGCCGTTTCCGCACTTCGGGGACTGGATACAGGAGGGGCAGCCGGCCTCGCAGGGGCAGGACTCGATGGCCTCGCGGGTCGCGGTGAGCCAGTCGAGGGCGCGGTCGTAGGCGCGTTCGGCGAAGCCCGCACCGCCGTCGTGGCCGTCGTACACGAACACGGTGAGGACACCGGTGTCGGGGTGGAGCTCGGTGGAGACGCCGCCGATGTCCCAGCGGTCGCAGGTGGCGAACAGGGGCAGGAGGCCGATCGAGGCGTGCTCCGCCGCGTGGGCGGCCCCGCCGAGGTCCACGCCCTCCTCCGCCAGCCCGGCCACGGTGCCCGCGGGCAGGGTCCACCAGACCGCGCGGGTGCGCAGCGTGCGCGGCGGCAGGTCGAGGGGCTCCTCGCCGAGGACCTCGCCGGTGTGGAGGCGGCGGATGAGGTACGACACGACCTGCTGGGTCACCTCGACCGTGCCGAAGCAGAGGGTGCCCCCGCCGAAGGGGGTCGTGCGCAGCGTCTCCGCGATCGAGATGTCCGTGACGTCCCGCGCGAACGTCGTGTGGTCGGGGTCGGCCGCCTCGACCAGCGCGACCCCCGCGTCCAGGTCCAGCAGCGACACCACGAACGTCTCGCCCTGGTGGACGTAGACCGCCCCGTCGTGGACCGTCGAGTGCGCCGACGGCTCGTCCACCGTGCCCAGGAGGCGGCCGGTCGAGGCCTCGACCACCTGGACCGGACTGCCGCCGGAGCCCCGGATGTCCGCCAGGTCGCAGGCGCGCTCGCGCCGGGTCCAGTACCAGCCCGTCGGCCGCCGCCGCAGCATCCCCCGGCGTACCAGGTCGTCCAGCACCGGTTCCGCGGCGGGGCCGAACACCTCCAGGTCGGCCTCGGTCAGCGGCAGCTCGGCGGCGGCGGCGCACAGGTGGGGGCCGAGGACGTACGGATTGTCGGGGTCGAGCACGATCGCCTCGACCGGCTGCCCGAACAGCGCCGACGGGTGGTGCACGAGATAGGTGTCCAGCGGGTCGTCCCGCGCGACGAGCACGGCCAGCGCGTCCCGCCCGTCGCGGCCCGCGCGCCCGGCCTGCTGCCACAGCGACGCGCGCGTGCCCGGCCAGCCCGTGATCAGCACGGCGTCCAGGCCGGAGACGTCCACGCCCAGCTCCAGCGCGTTCGTGGTGGCCAGCCCGGTCAGCTCGCCGGAACGCAGCGCCTTCTCCAGGCGGCGGCGATCGTCGGCGAGGTACCCCGCGCGGTAGGCCGCCACCCGGTCCGCCAGCTCCGGCGCGGCCTCGGCCAGCGCCCGCCGGGCCCCCAGGGCGACGGACTCGGCGCCCCGGCGAGACCGCACGAAGGCCAGCGTCCGCACCCCCTCGACCACCAGGTCCGCGAGCAGGTCGCCCGCCTCGGCCGTGGCGGTGCGGCGCACCGGGGCGCCCTTCTCGCCCCGCAGGTCGGTCAGCGGCGGCTCCCAGAGCGCGAACGTGGTCGCCCCGCGCGGCGAGGCGTCCTCGGTCACCTCCACGACCGGCAGGCCGGTCAGTCGCGCGGCGGAGACGCCCGGGTCCGACGCGGTCGCCGACGCGAGGACGAACACGGGCGAGGCGCCGTACCGCCCGGCGACGCGGCGCAGGCGGCGGATGATCTGGGCGACGTGGGAGCCGAAGACGCCGCGGTACCCGTGGCACTCGTCGATCACGACGACGCGCAGCCGGCGGAAGAACCCCGCCCAGCGCGAGTGCCGGGGGAGCAGGGTGCGGTGCAGCATGTCCGGGTTGGTCAGGACGTAGTTGGCGTGCTGGCGCACCCAGTCGCGCTCCTCGGGCGGGGTGTCCCCGTCGAAGGTGGCCGCGCGCACCTGGGTCAGCCGCAGCGACCGGACCGCGCGGAGCTGGTCGGCGGCCAGCGCCTTGGTGGGCGTGAGATAGAGCACGTTGCCGCCGCCGGACAGGATCTCGCTGATCGCGGGCACCTGGTACGCGAGAGATTTACCCGACGCGGTGCCAGTGGCAATGATCACGTTTTGGCCACGCCGCACCAGCTCCGCGGCCCGGGCCTGGTGCTCCCACAGCCCCTCCACGCCCCGGTGCGAGAGGCGTGCGACGAGCACCTCCGGCACCCACTCCGGCCACCCCGCGGATGCGCTCTGACGTGCGGGGACGTGCTCCACGTGGGTGAGGCGGTCGGCACGCGCGGAACCGGCGAGCAGGCGCTCTAGCAGCGTCTCGGCTCGCTCGGGGGCCTCGGGGGGGCCGGAAGGTGAGATGGGCACGGTCACGGGTTTCCAGTTTGGCATCTGCGGGGAGAGTCGCCCGGAGTCGTGATTTCGTATAGACACGATGTCGGAGCGTGGTTGAATGCCGCGCGTGCGGATCTGTTCGTCGCGAGGCGGCCGACCCGCTCCGAGGAGTCAGCAGGGCATGGCGCTGGAGGATCTGTGGATCTCAAGTTGGATCACCGCACGGAGGGTCAGCTCACCATCGTCGAGGTGGAGGGCGAGATCGATGTCTACACCGCGCCGAGGCTGCGTGAGCTCCTGATCGACCTGGTCAACAAGGGCAACTTCCATCTTCTGGTCAACATGGAGAAGGTGGAGTTCCTTGACTCTACCGGGCTCGGGGTCCTCGTCGGCGGGCTCAAGCGGGTGCGCGCGCACGACGGTTCCCTGGAGCTGGTCTGCACTCAGGAGCGCATCCTGAAGATCTTCCGGATCACCGGCCTGACCAAGGTCTTCGGGATCTACGCCTCGGTGGACGAGGCCAGGGAAGCCCACGATAAGGACAAGTAACGGGCTCGCGGCATGGCTACTGTCGAGCTGACGTTCAGCGCGTTGCCCGCGCACGTCCGGACCGCCCGCCTGATCGCCACGGCGGTCGCGCGGCGGACCGGCGTCGACGAGCAGCTTCTGGACGAGGTGCGGCTCGCGGTCGGCGAAGCGTGTTCCAGGGCGGTGGAGGCCCACCGCCGCCACTGCCCTGGGCTTCCCGTGCGCATCGAGCTGCGTGATGATTCGGGACGGTTCGAAGTGACCGTCACCGACGCCGCGTCCGCCGAGGACGCGGCGTCACCCACCCCCGCCCCCGGAGCACCCCCCGGAGCGCCGTCCGTCGTGGCACCCCGCCGCGGCGACGACGACGAACTCAGGCACCTGCTCCCCGACATGCCCGAGTCCGGTTTCGGCCTCGCGGTGATCGCCGGCCTCGCCGACGACGTGGAGGTGCTGTCCGGCGCGGACGGCCTCCAGATCCGCATGAGCTGGCCCGCGACCCCCAACGGCGTCCTGCGCGCCTAGCCGCCGCCCCGCCGCCGGGGGCCGCGCCCCGACTCAGGCCCCGCAGCGCCGTACTCCAACGGCGCTGCGGGAAGCATGCCCCGGCCCGCCCCCTTCCCGGTGGAGTCCCCTTTCGTACGGCTCGCGCCCGCCCCTCGGCATGAAGCGGGCTGGGGCTACGGGCTGTGGCTCCGATCCCCTCGGCCGCGAAGTGGCTTCCTCCGGTCGCCGGGCCGGACCGTGAACGCCCGCCCCGACCCCCTCCACCCCCGCACCCGCCCGGCCCTCGGCGTTCCCGCCGGGACCCCGGCCGCGCCGCCCTCGTCGGCAAGCCCTGCTCCCGCACCCGCCCGAACATCGGCGTTCCCGCCCGGCCTCGGCCGTTCCAGGAGCATGCCGCCGTCCCGGGGGCACCTCCGCCGTCCCGGGAGCACCTCTGCCGTTCCCGGCGTACCTCCGGGTTCCAGGCGTACCCCAGGGTTCCAGGCGGGCCGGGGCCGTTCCCGGCGAACCTCGCGACGCTCCCCGCTCCCGGCCAATCCCCGCCGTCGTCGGCGTGTCCCTCCCACGCCTGCCCGTTCCCGGCGTACCCCTCGCCCGCCGCCCGGGAAGGCCCGCTCCGTCCCGAAGCCGGCCCTGGACCGGGCCGGCTCACCGCCCCGGAGCACCTTCGCCCTTCGGGCGGAACGTTCCCAACCCCGCTCACCTCGGCGATCGCCGGCGGCCCGCCGTACCGAAATGATCTTGAAATTCCTCCCATACCCAATAAAGTGATCTTGTAAACGCACTTCGGATGGGTGTTCCAGGTCATATCGGACATCCGAAACGGGAAAATGAGGCGAGTTCCAAAAGGGGGGAATCGTGCGGTCCGTAACCGCCATGAGAGGGCGCCGGCCGTCGAATTGCGGCAAAGGGCGGCCGTTGCCCAGGTAATTTATCGGAACCCTCGGAGAACGACCGTAATTAGGGAACTGAAGAGGCTTCATATCCGCCTCTCCGATGCGTAGACTCCCCGCACACCGCTCCAGGTCGGGAGCGGCCCACCACTACCGCCCCGGGACGCGCCCCGCCTGCTTCATCGGCTCATCGGCCCGCACCGATGGTTGGCGCAGCGCTGACTGGGCACCTAACTGCCCGTCTTGCCGAGGAGGACGGATGTCTGGGCTCGTTTCAGCCGCGCCCGCAGGCGCAGATGTATCCCTCGGCGGCGCACATCTCACCCTCGTGGTCATCGTCGCGGCCGTGGCGCTTCTCGCGCTCGCGGTCGCCGGCGGATTGGTCCGCGAGGTGCTCGCCGCCGGTCAGGGCACCGAACGAATGCAGAACATCGCGAGAGCCGTGCAGGAAGGGGCGGCCGCATATCTCAAGCGGCAGTTCCGGACGCTCGCGATCTTCGTCGTCGTCATCCCGTTCCTGCTGCTTCTCCTGCCCGCCGAAAGCACCGGAGTGGCCATCGGCCGTTCCGTGTTCTTCGTCATCGGCGCCTTGTTCTCCGCATTGACCGGATTCATCGGAATGTGGCTGGCGGTGCGGGGCAATGTGCGCGTCGCGGCGGCCGCGCGGGAATCCGGCGAGAACGTCGCGATGCGGATCGCGTTCCGCACCGGCGGGGTCGCCGGCATGTTCACCGTCGGCCTCGGCCTGCTCGGCGCGGCCGTCGTCGTGTTCGCCTACAAGGGCGACGCGCCCGTGGTCCTGGAGGGCTTCGGCTTCGGCGCGGCCCTGCTGGCGATGTTCATGCGCGTCGGCGGCGGCATCTTCACCAAGGCGGCGGACGTCGGCGCCGACCTGGTCGGCAAGGTCGAGCAGGGCATCCCCGAGGACGACCCGCGCAACGCGGCCACCATCGCCGACAACGTGGGCGACAACGTCGGCGACTGCGCCGGCATGGCGGCCGACCTGTTCGAGTCCTACGCCGTCATGCTCGTGGCGAGCCTCATCCTGGGCAAGGCCGCGTTCGGCACCGAGGGCCTGGTCTTCCCGCTGATCGTCCCGATGATCGGTGTGATCACGGCCATCATCGGCATCTTCACCACCTCGCCCCGCGCGGGCGACCGCTCCGGCATGACCGCGATCAACCGGGGCTTCTTCATCTCGGCCGCGATCTCGGCCGTGCTGGTCGCGGCGGCGGCCTTCCTCTACCTGCCCGACTCGTTCGAGAAGCTGACCGGCTCCAGCGTGACGAACCTGGCCGCCGACCCGCGCTGGATCGCGATCGGCGCCGTGCTCGTCGGCCTGGTGCTCGCGAGCGCCATCCAGCTCCTCACCGGGTACTTCACCGAGACCAACCGGCGCCCGGTGAAGGAGATCGGAGAGAGCTCGCTCACCGGTCCCGCGACCGTCATCCTGTCCGGCATCTCGGTCGGCCTGGAGTCGGCGGTCTACTCCGCGCTGATCATCGGTGGCGCGGTCTACGGCGCGTTCCTGCTCGGCTTCGGCAACGTGACCGTGGCGCTGTTCGCGGTCGCGCTGGCCGGCACCGGGCTGCTCACCACGGTCGGCGTGATCGTGTCGATGGACACCTTCGGCCCGGTCTCCGACAACGCGCAGGGCATCGCCGAGATGTCCGGCGACGTCGAGGGCGAGGGCGCGGCGGTGCTGACCCGTCTCGACGCGGTCGGCAACACCACCAAGGCGATCACCAAGGGCATCGCGATCGCCACGGCCGTGCTCGCCGCGACCGCGCTGTTCGGGGCGTTCCGCACATCCGTCGAGGCGGCGCTGGACGGGGCGTCGACGGCGGTGAAGGAGTCGCTCGGCCTGTTCTCGACGTTCTCCCTGTCGATCGACGCGCCCAACGTGCTCGTCGGCCTGGTGATCGGCGCGGCCGTCGTGTTCCTGTTCTCCGGGCTGGCGATCATGGCGGTCGGCCGCGCGGCCGGCCGGGTCGTCTACGAGGTGCGCGAGCAGTTCCGCACCAAGCCGGGGATCATGAACGGCACCGAGCTGCCGGACTACGGCCGGGTCGTGGACATCTGCACCCGCGACTCGCTCCGTGAGCTGGCGACGCCGGGCCTGCTGGCCGTCATGACGCCGATCGCGGTCGGCTTCGCGTTCGGGTACGCCCCGCTGGGCGCCTACCTCGCCGGCGCGATCGCGGCGGGCACGCTCATGGCGGTCTTCCTGGCCAACGCGGGCGGCGCGTGGGACAACGCCAAGAAGCTCGTCGAGGACGGCCACCACGGCGGCAAGGGCTCCGAGGCCCACGCCGCCACGGTCATCGGCGACACTGTCGGCGACCCGTTCAAGGACACCGCCGGCCCCGCGATCAACCCGCTGATCAAGGTGATGAACCTGGTGGCGCTGATCATCGCCCCCAGCGTCGTCATCTACGCGGCGGACCCGGCCGTGCGCATCGGCATCGTGGTCGTCTCGGTCGGCGTGGTCGTCGGCGCGATCCTCGTCAGCAAGCGCCGCTCCACCTCGGTGGCCCCGGCGGGCGACAGCGACGAGCGGCCCATCGAGACCGCCCCCGCCGCGTAACACCCATCTCGTACGGCTCGCCGTACACCGGACGGCCGGACCCCGGAAGGGGCCCGGCCGTTCCCTTTTCCAGGACCCGTCCCCGGCGCGGACCGTACGGCACGGCGGGCGCGCGGCCGCCGTACGGCGGGTGGCGCGTGATGGGAAGGGACGGGCGGGCGGTAGCGTGGAGGCAAATGGCTGAGAACCGCACCCTCCTCATCACGCTCACGGGACGCGACCGGCCCGGGGTGACCTCGCGGCTGTTCACCACGCTCGCCGCCTTCCCCGTCACCGTGGCCGACGTCGAGCAGGTCGTGATCCGCGGCAGGCTCGTGCTCGGCGTGCTCGTCGCCTACGACGCGGCGACCGACCTCGGGGTCCTGTGGTCCACGGTCGAGGAACTGGCGGACGACCTCGAGATGGAGGTCGAGCTGTCCACGGGCGGCAAGGAGGAGCGGCTGCGGCGCGGCCGCCTGCACGTCACCGTGCTCGGCTCGCCCCTGCTGCCCGCCGCGATGGCGGGCATCGCCGGGCGCATCGCCGCCAGCGGGGCCAACATCGACCGGATCCACCGGCTGTCGGCCTACCCGATCACGAGCATCGACCTCGCGGTGTCCGGGGCCGACCCCGACCTGCTCCGCGCCGAGCTGGCCGCCGAGGCCGCCGCGCAGCGCGTGGACGTCGCCGTGCAGCGGTCCGGGCTGCACCGCAGGGCCAAGCGGCTGATCGTGATGGACGTGGACTCCACGCTCATCCAGGGCGAGGTCATCGAGCTGCTCGCCAAGCACGCGGGCTGCCTCGACGAGGTCGAGAAGGTCACCGCCGCCGCGATGCGGGGCGAGCTGGACTTCGAGCAGTCGCTGCGGGAGCGGGTCGCGCTGCTGGCCGGGCTGCCCGAGTCGGCGCTCGACAAGGTCCGCGAGGAGGTCGTGCTCACCCCGGGCGCGCGCACGCTCGTGCGGACGCTCAAGCGGCTCGACTACAAGTTCGCGATCGTCAGCGGCGGGTTCACCCAGATCACCGACCATCTGGTGGCGGACCTGGGCATCGACTACTCCGCGGCGAACACCCTGGAGATCGTGGACGGCCGCCTCACCGGCAAGGTCGTCGGCGCGGTCGTGGACCGCCCGGGCAAGGCCGAGGCGCTGCGCCGGTTCGCCGCCGAGGCGGGCATCCCGATCGCGCAGACCGTCGCGATCGGCGACGGGGCGAACGACCTCGACATGATCGCCGCCGCCGGGCTGGGCATCGCGTTCAACGCCAAGCCGGTCGTGCGGGAGGCCGCCGACACCGCCCTCAACGTCCCTTACCTGGACGCCATCCTCTACTTCCTCGGCATCCCCCGCGACGAGATCGACGCCGCCGACGCCGAGGACGCCACCGCCCGCTGACCCCCCGGCCCCGTACGGCTCCCGCCCGTGCCGTGCCGACGTGGCGGCGGTACGGCCGTGAGGCCCGCGTGACGCCGTACGGCGGGGGCGGGGTCAGGCCGGGGCCTCGGCGGCGACGGCGTTGAGGACGCTCTCCATGAGCCCGGGGAAGCGGGCGTCGAGGTCGTCGCGGCGGAGCCGGACGTAACGCAGGCGGCCTCGCTGCACCGTGTGGGTGACGCCGGCCTCGCGGAGAACCCGGTAGTGGTGCGACATAGTCGATTTGTGCAGATCGGCTTCTTCGGCGAGCGCTCCGCACGTGACCTCGCCGTCCGCGACCCGGCGCACGATGTCCAGCCGCGCCGGATCGGACAGCGCGTGCATCACCGCCGCGAGCCGGATGTCCTCCGCGGCGGGGTGGGGCAGGAAGCGCATGCCCCGAGCCTATTCGAAGGTTTGACATTCATCCAACTCTCATGACAGTTTGACGATCGCCAAACCATCCAACGAAAGGTTCTCCATGGATCGCCGTCTGCTCCCCCTGGCGGTGGGCACCTTCGCGATCGGGACCGACGGATTCGTGATCGCCGGCATCCTGCCCTCCATCGCCAGGTCCCTCGACGTCCCGCTCGCCACCGCGGGCCAGCTCGTGACCGTGTTCGCCATCACCTACGCGGTCTTCGCGCCGGTCGCGGGAGCGGTCTCCGCGAACCTGGACCGCCGCCTGGCCCTGATCGTCGCCCTCGGGTTCTTCCTGGCGGGCGGGCTGCTCACCGCCGTCGCGCCGACGTACGGCGTGCTGCTGACCGGGCGGGTGATCGGCGCGCTCGGCTCGGCCATGTTCACGCCCATCGCGACCGGCGTCGCCGCCGCGGTCTCGGCGCCCGAACGGCGGGGCAAGGCGCTCGCCGTGGTCACCGGCGGCATGACCGTCGCCAGCGCGCTCGGCGTGCCCGCGGGGGCACTGGTCAACGACGTGCTGGACTGGCGGGCCGTGCGCTGGCTGGTGGTCGTGCTCGGCGTGGCCGCGCTGCTCGGGGTGCTGCTGGCGCTGCCGTCGCTGCGGCTGCCCGGGGCGGGCCTGCGGGAGCGCCTGGGCCCGCTGCGCGACCCGCGCGCGCTGGGGATCCTGCTGGTCACGCTGCTGTACATGGCGGCCGGATGGACCCTGTTCACCTACATCGGCGAGTCCGTCGGGGTGGGCGAGACCGCGATGACCGCCGTGATGTGGGTCTGGGGCGTGGGCTCCGTCGCCGGGAACGTCCTCGCCGGGCGCGTCACCGACCGGCGCGGCCCGGTCCCGGTGCTGATGGTCGGGCTGGGCGTGATGGTGGTCGTCCTCGGCGTCCTGCCGCTCCTGACCGGGAACCTGCCGCTGGTGATCGCCTGGGCGCTGGTCTACGGCTTCTTCGGCTGGTTCGCCGTCGTGCCGCAGCAGGTCCGGCTCACCCTGCTCGCGCCGGAGGCGGCGACGGTGCTGCTCGGGCTGAACTCCTCGGCGCTCTACCTGGGCGTCGCGGCGGGCGGCGCGATCGGCGGGATCGGGCTCGGCTGGGTGCACGCGTCCGGGCTGGGGTACCTCGCGGCCGGGATCGGCCTGCTCACGCTGGTGATCGCCGCGCTGGGCGCTCAGGGCCGGCGCAGCACCCGCAGCGAGCCCTCGGCCAGCGACTCCCAGCCGGAGGCCACGTCGATGACGGCGAAGGCGCCGGGAGGGAACCCGTCGTAGGTCTCGCGCCCGCCGGTCAGGTCCAGCACGATCTGGTGCATCGAGGGGTTGTGCCCCACCACGAGCAGCGTCCCGGTCTCCTCGCCGGTCAGCCGGAGGAGGTCGAGGACGCCCTCGGCGTCGTTGTCCCAGAGCGCGCGTTCGTACGCCACGGGCGGGCTCTCCCCCAGCCCGTCGAGCACGAGCGCGGTGGTCTGCCGGGTGCGCAGGGCGGGGGAGCAGAGCACGAGGTCGGGGACGACCTTCTCGCCCCGCAGCGCCGCGCCGGCGTCGCGGGCGTCGCGCTCGCCCCGCCCGGTCAGCGGCCGCTCGGCGTCCGGCGTGCCCGGCGGGTCCGCCGCCTGAGCGTGCCGCAGTACGACCAGGGTCCTGGCACCCATGTGTCCCGCCTCTACCCGTTGTTCGCGGCCCAGGTCGCCAGCATGATGATCACCGCGAAGACGATCAGCATGCCCAGCAGGATGAAGGCGAGAGTCTTGCCCCCGGAGGGCTTCTGCTCCCGTTCCATGCCCCCATCCTCCCAGATCCCCCCGCCGCCGCGCCCTTCGCGCCGCCCCCGGGATCTCACGGGGGAGTCGGCGGCGAAGCGGCCGGGAGCGCCGGCGTCAGGAGCGGAGAGGCCAGGGGCGGAGAGGCCAGGGGCGTCGAAGCCAGGAGTACCGGGGTCAGGAGCGGAGGAGGAGGTTGCTGTCGCCGAACTCGTGCCAGAGGTAGCGCTCGGCGTAGGCGGCGGTGTAGGCGCGGGCCAGGCGGTCCTGGCCGGCGATGGCGGTGAGCATGCGCAGGTGGGAGGACCTGGGCTCGTGGAGGCCGGTGATCAGCCCGTCCACCGCGCGCACGCCGCCCTCGGGCGTCACCACGTGCTCGGTCCAGCCGCGCGCCGCCTCGACCGCGCCGCCGGGGCGCGCCGCCGTCTCCAGGGCGCGCACGACGGTGGTGCCGACCGCGATCAGGCGGCCCGTCCGCGCGTTGACCAGCCGCGCGGTGCTCTCGGGGACCTCGAAGCGCTCCGGGTACGGCGGCTCGTCCTTCTCCGGCGACGCCACCCCCGTGTGCAGTGTGATCGGCGCGATCGCCACGCCGGCGGAGACGAGGCGCGTGACCAGCTCGGCGGTGAACGGCCGGGCGGCGCTGGGCATCTCCGCGCTCCCCGGGACCGTCGAGAACACCGTCTGGTACGCCGACAGCGGCCAGTCCCGCTCCACGTAGGAGTACCGGATGGGCACCCCGTGCGCCCGCAGGTACGACGGCACGTCCGTGTCCAGCCGGGCCCGCCAGAGCCTCGGCGTGTGCCGTCCCCGCAGCACCAGCGTGCGCCCGCCCGGCAGCGGCAGCCACTCGCCCGCCGCGCCCCCGGCGTACGGCTCGGTGGCGGCGGGGGTGAGGCGTCGCAGCTCGACCAGCCAGTCCCCGTCGTCCAGCTCCGTCGAGAAGTGCACCGCGATCTTGTCCAGGCGTACGGCCGCGGGCAGCGTGGCCGAGTTGTTGACCACGAGCACGTCACCGGGGGCCAGCACGTCGGGCAGGTCCCTGAACCGCAGGTGCCGGAGCCCGGACGGGCCCGCGACCAGCAGCCGCACCTCGTCCCGCGCCAGGCCGCGCGCCTCCGGGGGCTCGTGCGCCTCCAGGATCCGCGGGGCGGTGTCCTCGGCGGCGCTCATCGTCTCGCCCCCGACGCCAGTACCTGCGCGGTGAACCGGCCGCTGGGCAGGCGCTCGTCGAGCAGCCGCAGCAGGCCCGGGACCACGGAGTCGGCCGGGTCGGGGGCCGCGGCGGCGTCTTCGGCGCCCACCGCCTCGGCGAGCATGGCCGTGTTCATCTCGCCGGGATCGACCCACCAGACGCTCACGTCCGGCTCCTCCTCGGCCAGCACGTTCGACGCCTGCTCCAGCGCGGCCTTGGTGGCGCCGTACACGCCCCACGTGGCGTACGGCTCCACGGCCGCGTCCGAGGTCACGTTGACGATCGCGCCGTGCCGTACGCGCAGGGTGGGCAGGGCGAGCTGGGCGAGCGCCAGCGGGGCGACCACGTTGACCTCGAACAGCGGGCCGAACACATCGGGCGGCACGTCCGCGAGGCGGGGCAGCGGGGTCGGCCCGAGGGCGCTCGCGTTGTTGACGAGCAGGTCGAGGCCGCCGGCGCGGCCGATCGCGGCGGCCAGGTCCGCGCGGTGGGCGGGGTCGGCGACGTCCCCGGCGATCGGGGTGACCCCGGGCAGGCCGCGTACGGCGGCGCCCAGGGCGGCGGCGTCGCGGGCGGTGACGATGAGGTTCCAGCCCCGCTCGGACAGGGCGCGGGTGAGCGCGAGACCGAGTCCGCGGGAGGCTCCGGTGATCAGTCCGTCCATGACTTGACGGTAAAATCCCACGTCATCCGGCACATCGGGCGTCGGGTCGGGGGCGCGGTAGGCCTTTGGTCCTACGACTCGCTTAGGGTGTCGTCGTGACCTCCCCGACCCCGCAGGATGCTCCGGAGGGGCACCTCGACCGCGAGGCCGTCCTGCAGGCGGTCAGCTCCGCCGTGCTCGCCGTGACCCGCCATCTGTCGGTGCAGGAGGTCCTCCAGGTCATCGTGCGCTCGGCCCGCCGGCTGCTCGGGGCGAGATACGCCGCGCTGGGCGTGCCGGACGACGACGGGTCGTTCGCCGAGTTCGTCTTCGACGGGGTCTCGGACCGGCAGCGCGACGCGATCGGCCCGCTGCCCCGCCAGCACGGCATGCTCGCGGCGCTGCTGCGCGAGGGCGCGCCCGTGCGTCTCGACGACATCAGGGCCGATCCCCGGTTCGGCTGGTGGCCGCGCGCCCACCCGGTGATCGCGGACTTCCTCGGCGTCCCGATCAAGGACGGCGACACGGTGCTCGGCATCCTGTTCCTGTCCAACAAGAAGGCCAGGTCCGGGTTCAGCGAGGACGACGAGAAGCTGCTCACGCTCTTCGCGGCGCACGCGGCGATCGCGCTGGTCAACGCCCGGCTGTACGAACGCGGCCGGGAGCTGGCGCTGGTCGAGGAGCGCACCCGCATGGCGCGTGAGCTGCACGACGCGGTGACCCAGCGGCTCTTCTCGCTGCGGCTGACCGCGCAGTCCGCCGCGACCCTGCTCGACCAGGACGTGGCGGCCGCCCGCACCGAGCTGGACCGGGTGCAGCGCCTGGCGGCGCAGGCCCTCGCCGAGCTGCGCGCGGTGATCGTGGAGCTGCGCCCGGCCGAGCTGGACCGGCACGGCCTGCGCGAATACCTCCGCCGGCACGTGCGTCTCCTCGACCGGGTCCACGACGCGACCCTCGTCTTCGAAAGCGCGGGCTTCCCCGGGGACGATCCCGGGTCCGGTGGCGCCCCGGCCTCCGGCGGTCCCTCGGCGACCGGCGCTGCCCCGGCGACCGGCGCTGCCCCGGCGGCCGACGCTGTCCCGGCGGCCGGCGGTGCACCCGCGACCGGCGGTGCCCCGGCCTCCGGCGGTGCACCCGCGACCGGCGGTGCCCCGGCCTCCGGCGGCGTCGCGAGACTCCCGGGGCGCGCCCGCCCGGTCGAGCTGGGCCCGGAGACCGAGGCCGTCGTGCTCCGGGTCGCCCAGGAGGCCCTGCACAACGCGCTGCGCCACGCCGGGGCCTCCGTCGTGACCGTACGGCTGCGCGCCGGCGACCGGCACGTGGCGCTGGAGGTGGCCGACGACGGCGGCGGGTTCGACGTGGACCGCGCGGGGGCGCGCGGGCTCGGCCTGGCCTCGATGCGCGACCGGGCCGAGGCGGCCGGAGGGACGCTCACCGTCGTCTCCTCGCCCGGCGAGGGGACGCGCGTGCTCTTGGAGGTGCCGCGTTGACAGAGGCCGGAGGCCCGATCCGGGTGCTGATCGCCGACGACCATCCCGTCGTGCGGCAGGGCCTGCGGACGTTCCTGGACCTGCAGGAGGACCTGGAGGTGGTCGGGGAGGCGGCCGACGGCGACGAGGCGGTGGCGCTGGCCGGCTCGCTGTCGCCCGACGTGCTGCTGCTGGACCTGAAGATGCCCGGCCGTGACGGGCTGGGCGTGCTGGCCGCGCTGTCCGGGCCGCCGCCGCGGGTGCTCGTGCTCACCTCGGTCTCGGACCCCGGTGACGTGGCCCCGGCGATGCGGGCGGGCGCGGCCGGGTTCCTCTACAAGGACGTGGACCCCGGCTCCCTGGTCCGGGCGATCCGGGCCGTCCACGCCGGGCAGGTGCTGCTCGCGCCCGAGGCCGCCGAGGCCATGATCGCGCCGCGTCCCGCCGGCGGGGAGGGGCCGCTGACCGCGCGGGAGCGGGAGGTGCTCGGCCTGATCGCCCGGGGCCGGTCCAACCGGGAGATAGCCCGTGACCTGGGCCTGTCCGAGAAGACCGTGAAGGCGCACGTCTCCAGCGTGCTCATGAAGCTGGGTGTCCAGGACCGCACGCAGGCCGCCCTGTACGCCGTGCGGAACGGGCTGGCGTGAGCCGTACGCACGACTCTTTCGGACATTAGCCTCAGGAGTGGGCGTTGTAGTCGCCGCCTCAGGGTAGGTCCAGAAAGGGACGGCGCCGAGGGGAGGGTGTGACAGGTGAGCGAAGCGGTGAAGGCGGGACAGCGCCCGTACCGGCGCGTCATGCCGCAGGTCGAGCTGGCCGACCGCCTGGAACACGTGAAGGCGATGGACAGACCGATCCGCGCCCTCACGAAGTTCCTGCGGGAGAAGTTGCCGGCAGGGCCGGTCAGGGACGTCCTCCACGGGGTCTTCTTCGGGCATCCGATCCATCCCGTGCTCGCCCAGGCGAGCCTGGGCATGCTGGCCTCGGCGTCCGTCGTGGACGCGGTGGACGGCGACCCCCGGGCCGCGCGGGCGCTGCTCGCGGCCGGGATCGGCAGCGCCCTGCCCACGGCCGCGGCGGGCTGGACCGACTGGTCCATGCTCCACCGCGAGCAGCAGCGCGTGGGCTTCGTGCACGCGGCGGCCAACGTCACGGCCCTGGCGCTGTACTCCGGCTCGCTGGTGCTGCGGCTGCGCGGCCACGAGCGGTACGGCCGGGCGCTGTCCTACGCCGGGTTCACGGTGGCCGGGCTGGGAGCCTACCTGGGCGGGCACATGGCCTACCGGCAGGCGGCGGGGCCCAACCACGCCGAGTCGGTGGCGCACCTGGTGCCCCTGGGCTGGCACGACCTCTGCCGCCTCCGGGACCTGCCCGACGGCCGCCCGGTCTCGCGCAGCCTGGGCTACATCGACCTGTTCGTGCTCCGGGAGGGCGAGGAGGTGTGGGTCCTGGCCGACCGGTGCTCCCACCTCGCCGGCCCGCTGCACCAGGGCAAGGTCACCGAGGAGCAGGGCGAGCTGTGCGTCGTCTGCCCCTGGCACGGCAGCACCTTCAACGTCGAGGACGGCTCCGTGGTGCACGGCCCGGCCACCGCCCGCCAGCCCGCCTTCGAGTCCCGCGTCCGCGCGGACGGCCTGGTCCAGGTCCGCCCGATCACCTGAGCCGCCCGGCATCGCGCCGGAGGCTCAGCGGGAGACCGGGTAGTTCGCCCGGAACAGGTCACGCGGGTCGTGGCGGCGCTTCAGCTCCCGCAGCCGGGCCAGGTCGTCCGCAGCGAAGGCCAGCTCGGCGCGCTCCCCCGGCCGCAGGAAGGTGTACGGCTTGCGCCCGGTCGCGCTGGCGGCGAGCCTGCCGGCGATCTCGCCCTGCCGAGCGTCCACGGCCGCCGCGAGCGCGGGGTCGAGGGCGAGGCCGAACATGTAGAGCAGGTACGGCTCCGCGAGGTGCCCCGCCGCGGTACCCGACGGGCGCGCGAGGGCGCCGCCGAGGTGCCGGAGCTGCACGCTGAGCAGCGGGTCGAGCGGCCCGTCCAGGAGCACCCCGGCCACGTCGTCCAGCCCGGTCAGCAGCTCGGCCCGGGACAGCCCGGCGCCGGGGTCGGTCGGCTCGGCCGTGATCGAGGGCAGCGCCGCCACGGGCAGCTCGGCGCGGCCGTCGGAGATCGCGCCGCCGATCCGGTCGAGGGGCCGCAGCAGCTCGCGCGCCTCCGCCGCGTCCCCGAGGTACGTCGCGTCCACCGCGACCGTGGGCGGCGCCCCCGGGAACCGGAGCAGGTCGAACCACACCGTCAGCTCCTCCGGCGCGGTCGCGGTGATCTCCCGGAACGCCGCCAGCACCTCCGGCGCCTTGTCCGCCGGCCACAGGACGCGCCCGCCGTACAGCGCCGGAGCCGGGTGCAGGTCCAGCTCGATCGCGGTGACCAGGGCGAACTCGCCGCCTCCGCCGCGCAGCGCCCAGAACAGGCCGGGATCGGAGTCCGCGGTCACGCGCCCGCGCTCCCCGTCGGCGTCCACGACCTCGAAGGCGCGCACGCTCCGCGCCGCGAAGCCGTACCGGCGGCTGAACCAGCCCAGGCCGCCGCCGAGGGTGTACCCCGCCACGGTCACCGCGCCCGAACTGCCCGCCACCCCCGTCAGGCCGTACGGTGAGACCGCCTCCAGCAGCCGGGCCCAGCGCACGCCCGCGCCGACCCTGGCCGTCCGGGCCCCCGGGTCCACCCGCACGTCGTCGAGGCGGCCGGTGCGCAGCAGGATCACGCCCTCCACGTCGCCGCTCGCGCCGTGCCCGCTGGCCTGCGGGGCGACGGCCAGACCGGTGTCGCGGGCGTACCGCACCACCTCGGCCACGTCGTCGGCGGTCGCGGCCTCGACCACCGCGTGGACGGGCTGCTCGACGGCCAGGTTCCAGGGCCTGCGGGCGTCCTCGAAGCCCTCGTCCCCGGCCAGGCGCACGCGCCCGGCGATCCGGTTCCTCAGTTCGCTCATGTCGGGGTCTCCTCCGGTTTGTCGTGTCAGTGAGTACGGCGAGCGGGGGCGGGCGGTCAGGCGGCGGCGGGGCGGCGGACCGTCACGTTGATGCGGTTCCAGGCGTTGATCGCGGTGATCGTCATGACGATCGCGGCCAGCGCCTCCTCGTCGTAGTGGTCGGCGGCCTCGTCCCACACCTCGTCGGGCACGCCGTGCGGGTTGTCGGCCAGCCGGGTCGCCGCCTCGGTCAGCGCCAGCGCCGCCCGCTCCTCGTCGGTGAAGTACGGCGACTCGCGCCACGCGGCCACGGCCCACAGGCGCTCGTCGGTCTCGCCGGCGCGCTTGGCGTCCCGGCTGTGCATGTCCACGCAGAAGCCGCAGCCGTTGATCTGGCTGGCGCGCAGCCGTACCAGCTCAAGGGTGCTGTGGGGCACGCCGCTGCGGGCGATGTACGTCTCCAGGGCGATCAGCGCCTGGTAGCCCTCGGGAGCGGCCTTCTGCACGTCCATCCGAGCCTGCATCTTTTCCAACCTTTCTCGATATTAAATGTCCAGAATTAGCGGACGAAAGAACGCCGTTCAGGGGCGCGCGTTCGCGAACCAGGCCCGGGTGGCGCCGGGCGTGGCCGGGTAGAGCCGCTCGACGTCCGCCTTCAGGTCGGCGATCGTCCGCGACGCCAGTTCCTTGCGGTAGGCCAGCTCGGCCTGCCGCATCGACTGCGAGATCAGGCAGATCTTCCGGTAGTCGGCCTCCGGGTCGGCCCCGGGGCCCTTCTTCAGGATCTGCTCGCAGCGGAACGCGTCCTCCGCCCCCTCGATCGCCACCACGACGTCCAGCAGCGTGATCTCCTCGGGCCTTCGCGCGAGCCGGAACCCGCCCCTCGGGCCCGAGGTGGAGGTGAGGATGCCCGCCCGCGCCAGCGCCTGGAGCTGCTTGTTCAGGTACGCCGCGGGCAGGTCGTAGAACGCCGCGAGCCGCGCCGCCGGCACCGCCCGGCCCGGGTCCATCCAGGTCAGGTTGAGGCAACTGTGCAGCGCCCACTCGACGCCCTCGTTCATCCGCACATCCTGGACATTACACATCCAGGATCATGCGCGCAACCTCAGGCCACGTCCCTGCCCTCGTCCACCGGGTGCTCGACCAGCGCCAGCACCCGGCTCTGCATGAACCGCGCGGTCCGCACCACGGTCCCGCTCCGCGTCAGCTCGCTCACCCACACCACCCCGCGCTGCACGGAGACGTCCACACGCCGCCCCGCCCGCGTGGCGACCACCTCGTAGGTCCGCGTCGTCCCGCCCCCGGTGTCGACGACGACCTCAACCTTGTCGCCTTTCATGCCTGATATGTGCCCATTTTCCAGGGCAAATATTCGTACATTTGAGCGATGGAGACCGGTCTCCCGCCCACTCTCAGGAGGCGGAGGCGGCGATGCCGGTGAGGATGAGGTCCAGGCCCATCGCGAACATCTCGTCCGGAGCTGGGCGGGCGGTGCCCATCGCGGCGGTGAAGTGGGGGTAGCGGCCCGAGGCCATGAGAGTCCCCAGGTAGGCGCCGATGGACTGGGCGGCCTCCCGCTCCGCCGCACCCAGGTCCTTCCACTGGACGGAGATCGTGTGCTCCATCTGGGCGAAGGTGACCGCGTGGTTCACGACCATGTTCACGGCCGCGTGGAGCCGTACGGGCGAGAGCGGCAGGCCCTTGAGCGCGCCGAGACAGTGGTCGTAGAAGGCCACGTAGTTCGGGGACGGCGGCCGGGTGTGGGCGAGGGTCGCGAACCAGGGGTGGCGCAGAACCATCGCCCGCACCTCCCGGGCCAGCCGGTCCATGCTCGCGCGCCACCCGTCGGCGGGCGCGGGCGCGAGACGGAGCTCGCCGTAGGCCGCGTCGAGCATGAGGTCGAGGATGTCCGCCTTGTTCTCCACGTGGCGGTAGAGCGCCATCGTGGAGACGCCGATCTCGGCGGCCACCCGCCGCATCGTGACCGCGTCCAGGCCGTCGGCGTCGGCGATCGCCATCGCGGCGGCGACGATCCGCTCCCGGTTCAGGCCCGCGCCGCGTTCGGGGCGCTCGGGCCGGCTCCAGATGTACGTGCTCACCAGGGCGAGTGTACAACGTACGCAGGATGTGTGTACTTTGTACGCATGAGCGTACTTAGTACACAAGCCATCGTCGTGGAGCGCCTGGCGCGTCATTTCCGGAGTCGTCGCGATGAGGTCACCGCGCTGGACGGCGTGGACTTCGCGGTGGCCCGCGGGACCGTGTGCGGCCTGCTCGGCCCCAACGGCGCGGGCAAGACCACCGCCGTCCGCGTCCTCGCCACCCTCCTGCGGCCCGACGCCGGCCGCGCCCTCGTCGCCGGGTACGACGTGGTCCGCGACCCCGCGAAGGTACGGCGGCGCATCGGCCTCGCGGGCCAGCACGCGGCGGTGGACGAACTGCTCGGCGGGCGGGCCAACCTGGAGATGATCGCCCGGCTGTACGGCATGCCCGCCAGGGCGGCCCGGCGGCGGGCGGACGAACTGCTGGAGCGGTTCGAGCTGACCGAGGCCGCCGGCCGGCTCGCCCGCACCTACTCGGGAGGCATGCGCCGCCGCCTCGACCTGGCCGCCAGCCTGCTGGTCGCCCCCGAGGTGCTCTTCCTGGACGAGCCGACCACCGGACTCGACCCGCGCAGCCGTACCGGCATCTGGGACACGATCGCGGAGTTGCGCCGGTCGGGGACCACGGTGCTGCTCACCACGCAGTACCTGGAGGAGGCCGACCGGCTGGCCGGCCAGATCGTGGTGATCGACCGCGGGCGGGTCATCGCCGACGGGACGCCGGACGGGCTCAAGGGGCGGCGCGAGCACGTGGACGTGGTGGTCGCCGACGAGGCCGACGTCCCGGTGGTCCGCGCCGCCGTCGCCGGCGCCCTCGGCCGCGACGACCTGCTCGTGGACGCGACGACGATCTCCGCCGCCGTGGACGACGGGCCCGCCGCGCTCACGGCCGTGCTGGGCGCGCTCGCCGCGACCGGCGCCGCCGTCACGGACGTCGCGCGCCGCCGCCCCACCCTGGACGACGTCTTCCTCGACCTCACGGGACGAGCCGCGCACGATCCGGAGGAACCCGGGGCCGCGGCGCCGGCCGAGCGCGAGCGTACGGGGCGCGCGGCATGACCGGCCACGCCCACCCGGCCACGGCCGCCCCCGCGGCCGCGATCCCGCCCGTCCGGTTCGCCCGCGAGACCGGGGCGGTGGCCCGCCGGGTCGTCCGGCGCTCCCTGGCCGTCCCGGCGTACATCATCGGCGGGCTGGCCATGCCGGTCGTGTTCACCCTGCTGTTCGGGTACGTCTTCGGGAGCGCGATCCCGGTGCCCGGCGGCGACTACATCGCCTACCTCATGCCCGGCATCCTCGTGCAGAGCCGCGTGTTCGGCCTCGGCGGCACGGCCGCGGGCGTGGCGGAGGACTCCGGCGGCGGGCTGATGGACCGGTACCGCTCGCTCCCCATGTCCCGGACGGCGATCCTGGCCGGGCGCACCATCGGCGACCAGATCGCGATGATCCCCGGCATGGCGGCGATGATCGCCTGCGCGCTGCTCGCCGGATGGCGGGTGTCGGGCGGGCCGCTGGAGGTGCTGGCCGGTTTCGGCCTGCTCCTGCTGCTCGGATACGCGCTGAGCTGGGCGGGGGTCTACCTCGGCCTGGTGGCGCGCGACGCCCAGGCGACCCAGTTCTTCGTGATGCTGGTGACGTTCCCGCTCACGTTCGTCGCCAACACCTTCGTGCCGACGCAGGGCATGCCAGGGTGGCTGCGCACGGCCGCCGAGTGGAATCCGCTGAGCGCGGTCACCACCGCCTGCCGCCTGTTCTGGGGCAACCCCGCCCCGCTCGCCCCGGACGCCCCCTGGCCGCTCCAGAATCCCGTCGCCGCCTCGCTGGCCTGGATCGCGGTGGTCCTCCTGATCTTCGTGCCGCTGTCCGCGCGTCGTCTCTCCGGTCGCCTGTACGTCCGCGGCTGAGCCTCGCTAGTGATCTCCAAGTGATCCACAAGTGGGGTGCGGGATCGTTTCGATCGTCGGCGCGACGGCGCCGGCTTCAGGGGGGTCACGGATGAGCGGGGCGCCCGGCCGGGCCTGGCGGCACACGCCGGCCCGGAGGGCGCCCGCCTCATCGGGCAACACGAAAGAGAGAGGCACGAAATGAAGGACCAGGTTCGCATCGAGGACATGGCCGCCGAGCTCGACATCGAGCAGCTCGAGCAGGTCTCCGGGGGTGCCAAGGGTTACCACCACCGCGACAACTGCTTCTGGAAGCACATCATCAGCACCCACCGCCCCTTCGGCCCCGGCTACGGCAAGGGCCCGGCCGTGGGCGAGCGGCCCTGCGTCATCGACTGACGCCACCCGAGGTGATGCCGTCATGGGCATCCCGGGGCGCGCCGTACTTCGGCGACGGAAGAGCTGAACGCGGGGGCGAGGCGGGAGCCGGGCCCCCGCGTTTCGGCGTGCCGGGGGCGAGGCCGCCCGCGGCGTGACGGGGGCGGGCCCTTGCGCGGGGCACGGGGACGCGGCCTCCGCTGCGGGACACGGGGAACCACGGGGGACCCCGCGACTACGGGGAGACAGATGAGCGAGGCGAACAGATCGATCTTCCGCGAGGAGGCGCTCAACCGGTACCGGGAGGGGCAGCCGGAGACCGAGCCGCTGTACGAGATCCCGGCGCGCGACTTCGCCGGCCTGTGGATCTACACGGTCCTGCTCGCCGCCTCCATGGCCGGGCTGGTCTGGTTCGGCGTGCTGCCGCTGCTCGGGGGCGGGGCGTGAGGCGCCGCGTCCCGCTGGTCCGGCAGCACACCATGGCCGACTGCGGCGCGGCCTGCCTGTCCATGATCCTCGGCTTCCACGGCCGCCCCACGGCCGTACGGGAGGTCAGCGAGCACGTCGGCGTCTCCAGGGACGGCCTGACCGCCGCCGCGATCGCCGCCGCCGGGCGGGCGTACGGCTTCCGCGTCCGCGCCTTCTCCGTGGAGCCGGAGGCGCTGGCGGGCGTCACCGGGCCCGCGGTCGTGCACTGGGAGTTCAACCACTTCATCGTCGTCGAGCGCTGGACGCCGAAGCGCGTGGACGTCGTGGACCCCGCCAAGGGCCGCCGCGGGATGACGGCGCGGGAGTTCGCGGCCGGGTTCACGGGCGTGGTGCTCGTGTTCGAGCCGGGGGAGGACTTCCCGGCGATCCCGCGAGACCCCGGCCGCCGGGAGTGGCGGCGGGACCTCGTGCGCGCGATCCTGTTCCGGCGCAAGGGCCTGCTGGTCCAGGTGCTCCTGGCGACCCTGCTGCTCCAGGGCCTCGGGCTCCTCGTGCCGGTGCTGTCCGGGCTGGTGTTCTCCCGGGTCCTGCCGGGCGCGGACGGGGCCGCGCTGCTCCAGGTGCTCGGGGTGGGGCTGGCGTTCGCCGTGCTGACCTCGGTGGTCCTTTCGTACCTGCGGGGGACGCTGCTGCTGGCGATGCGGGCCCGGGTCGGGGCGGAGCTGACCGCCGGGGTCGTGGACCACCTGTTCGCCCTGCCGTACCGCTTCTTCACCCAGCGCGGCGCGTCGGACCTGGTGATGCGGACGCGGAGCGTCGAGGCGCTGCGCGAGACGCTGTCCGGGCAGCTCATGTCGGCGCTGCTCGACGGGCCGCTGGCGATCGGATACGTCGCGCTCGTGGTGTTCTGGGACCCGGTCTTCGGGGCGTTCCTGCTGGCGGTGGCCGGGGTGGAGGTCGCCCTGCTGCTGGGCACGCGGCGGCGGGTCGTGGACCTGGCCGAGCGCCAGATGATCGCCGAGTCCGCCGCGCAGGGCCGGCTCATCGAGTCGATCAACGGGATCGAGACGCTCAAGGCCTCCAGCGCCGAACGGCGGGCGGTCACCCGCTGGTTCGGCCTGTTCACCGCCGAGGTGAACGCCGAGACGCGGCTCGGGCTGCTCACCACCCTGCTCGACGCGGTGCTCGGCGGCATGCGCTTCCTCGCGCCCGCGATGCTGCTGCTGGCCGGCGCGTGGCGGGTGCTCGGCGGGCAGATGACGGTCGGCGAGATGGTCGCGCTGAACGGCCTGGCGGTCGGCGCGCTCACGCCGCTCGCCGCGCTCGTGGCGAGCCTCCAGCGGCTTCAGCAGTCCCGGGTCCACTTCGAGAGGCTGGCCGACATCGTCGAGACCGAGCCGGAGACGCCGCGCCCGGTCGGCCCGTTCGGGCGCAGGCGCGAGAACGCCGAGGCCGGGCGCGGGATCACCGTCCGCCGGCTGGCCGGGGAGATCGAGCTGCGCCGGGTCTCCTTCCGGTACGACCCGCGCGCCCCCTGGATCCTGCGCGACATCACGCTCAGCGTGCCGCGCGGCCGCAAGCTCGCGCTCGTCGGCCGCTCCGGCTCGGGCAAGAGCACGCTCGCGCGGATCATGCTGGGCCTCTACCCGCCGACCGAGGGCGAGATCCGGTACGACCAGGTGTCCGCCGCGTGGCTGGACACCAAGTCGCTACGCCGCCAGTTCGGCGTGGTCACCCAGGAACCGGCGCTGTTCACGGGCACGATCCGGGAGAACATCGCGCTCGGCAGGCCGGACGCGGACCTGGAGTCGATCGTCGAGGCGGCGCGGCTGGCGTGCGTCCACGAGGACATCGTCGCCATGCCGATGGGCTACGAGACGGTCCTCACCGAGGGCAACGGCCTGTCCGGCGGCCAGCGCCAGCGCCTGGCCCTGGCCCGCGCCATGCTCGCCCGCCCCCGCGTCCTCCTCCTGGACGAGGCGACCAGCCATCTCGACACGGCGACGGAGGCCGAGATCGAGCGCAACCTGGCCGACCTCACCCAGACCCGGATAGTCATCGCCCACCGCCTCAGCACCATCCGCGACGCCGACGAGATCCTGGTGATCGAGAACGGCCGGATAGCCGAACGCGGCACCCACCACGAACTCCTCCGCCTCGGCGCCCACTACGCCACCCTCCACGCCCACCAATCCCCCCCCACCTGAGGCCGGGGATCACGGCCCGGCTGGGAGGGGCGGGTCGCCGTACCGGGCCGTCAGGATCTCGCGTCGGGGACGGATTCGAGGATGCTGTTGCAGGCGGCCACGCGGGCGCGGCGGACGGCGTGGTCGAGGTGGCGCAGGGCGTCGGCGCGGGCGGCGACCTGGGCGGCGGTGAGGCCGCGGTCCTCGGAGGCGAGCTTGAGCACCAGGGACAGGCGGGCCGTGAGGGCGGCGACGCGGTGGGCGCGGGCCGGGTAGCCGGGGGCCAGTCCCTTGTCGTCGCGGCGGAGCTTGGTCAGCTCCGAGGGCGGGACGGTGGCGGCGTCCAGGCCCGCGAGGACGTCGGCGGTGTCCCGCATGGCCAGGGTCAGGGCGTGCTCGGCCTCGGGCAGCGACGGGGTGTAGGGCAGGGTGCGGGACGCGTCGTACGAGGTCCAGCGCAGGCCGACGTACGACGAGCCGCGCCGGTCCTCGGCGGGCACCAGGCCCAGGCAGCGGCCGGGGATCCCCGGGAGCACCGCGAGGACGGCCTGCCCGGCGTCCACGGCCGCGGAGGTGAAGCCCGGCGGCCCGGCCAGCCCGAGCGGATCCCCGGGCGCCGGGAGCGCGAGGCGGAACTCGGTCAGGCCCTCGACGCGGAGCTCGGCGAGGGCGTGCCGGAGTGGGACGTCACCGCCGGGACCGGCGAGCACCTGCGGCCCGGCCGCGGCCTCGACCTCGTCAACCGCGTCATCCAGCCCGGCGTGACCGGTCAGCCAGGCGTTGCCCCAGACGACGAACGATGCGGACACAGGTTCGGTGTGCACCAATCAACGATATGTGCTGCCCATCCCCTAGGTTTGGTGGTGAGCCAGAGATCAGGGCCGAGCATTGCCCGGCTTGGGGATGAGCCGGGGAGGAGCGTACCTCCGGCAGGGAGTACCTTTCCGGGGACGATCTCGGCGGGGGCGGACATTAAGGAGGATTCGGATGGCCGGTGAGGTGCTTCGGCTCAAGGACGTGGCCGTCAGGCGAGACGGCTCGGCCCTGCTGCGGGGCGTCGGCTGGACCGTCCACGAGGACGAACGCTGGGTGGTGCTGGGCCCCAACGGCGCGGGCAAGACGACGTTGCTGCAGGTCGCGGCGTCTCTGCTGTACCCCACCGAAGGCACCGTGGAGATCCTCGGCGAGACGCTGGGCCGCACCGACGTGTTCGAGCTGCGCCCCCGCATCGGCCTGACCAGCGCCGCCATCGCCGAGCGCGTGCCGCCGGACGAGAAGGTCATAGACCTCGTGCTGACCGGGTCGTACGCCATCCTGGGCCGCTGGGAGGAGGAGTACGACTCCGCCGACGTCACGCGCGCGGTGGAGCTCCTCGACCAGCTCGGCTGCGCCCACCTGATCCGCCGGCGCTTCGCCACGCTGTCCGAGGGCGAGCGCAAGCGCGTCCAGATCGCCCGTTCCCTGATGCCCGACCCCGAGCTGCTGCTGCTCGACGAGCCCGCCGCCGGCCTCGACCTGGGCGGCCGCGAGGATCTCGTACGGCGTCTCGCCGGCCTCGCCCAGTCGCCCACCGCGCCGACGATGATCCTGGTCACGCACCACGTGGAGGAGGTGCCGGCCGGGTTCACGCACGCGATGCTGCTCCGCCGGGGCTCGGTCGTGGCGGCGGGCCCGCTGGCTGAGGTGTTCACCGAGGCGAACCTGACGAAGACGTTCGGGCTCCCGCTGTCGGTGGAGCAGCGCAACGGCCGCTGGAACGCCCGCGCGATCTTCGCCTGAGCCGCCCCTCCCGCGCCGCCCCGCTCCGCCCGGGCACGCCCGATCACGCCTGAGCGCGGGGTCCCCTTGGCGGGAGCCGTACGGCACGGCGCCCGGCTCTCGCCGTCGGCGGCGCGGGGGCGTGGTTCCCGTGGTCAGCGGCGCGCGGCGCCCGGCTCCCGGGGAGCCGCGCCGGTCCGAGTGACGGTACGGCGGCAGTTGTGTGAGGCGCATAGCCGAGCAAAGCCGGACCAAATATCATCACGCCCTAGAAGGCCGCCGGTTCGGGGGGCGAAGCGGGCTTCGGGTTATCTTCCGGGTCATCTACGACGGGAGTCCCAGGCCCATGGAAACCGCCTCCCTGATCGCCGTACTCGTCATGGTGGCCATCGCCGGCTTCCTCCTCGCCAAGACCGTGCGCATCGTCCCGCAGGCCACCGCGGGGATCGTCGAACGGTTCGGCCGCTACCACCGCACGCTGCACGCCGGCCTGAACGTGGTCATCCCCTTCATCGACCGGCTGCGCCCCCTGATCGACCTGCGCGAACAGGTCGTCTCGTTCCCGCCGCAGCCGGTGATCACCTCGGACAACCTCGTCGTGTCCATCGACACGGTCATCTACTTCCAGGTCACCGACCCCAAGGCGGCGACGTACGAGATCGCCAACTTCATCACCGCCGTCGAGCAGCTCACCGTCACCACGCTGCGCAACGTGGTGGGCGGCATGGACCTGGAGCGCACGCTGACCTCCCGCGAGGAGATCAACACCGAGCTGCGCGGCGTGCTCGACGACGCGACCGGCAAGTGGGGCATCCGCGTCAACCGCGTGGAGCTGAAGGCCATCGACCCGCCCACCTCGATCCAGGACTCGATGGAGAAGCAGATGCGCGCCGACCGCGACAAGCGCGCCGCGATCCTGGCCGCCGAGGGCGCCAAGCAGTCGGCGATCCTCACGGCCGAGGGCGAACGGCAGGCCGCCGTGCTCAAGGCCCGGGGCGAGGCCGAGGCGGCGGTCCTGCGCGCCGACGCCGAGGCCAAGGCCCAGTCGGTGCGCGCGCAGGGGCAGGCGGACGCCATCTCCACGGTCTTCAAGGCCATCCACGAGGGCAACCCGACCCAGCGGCTCCTGGCCTACCAGTACCTCCAGACCCTGCCGGAGATCGCCAAGGGCGACGCGAACAAGATCTGGATCGTGCCGTCGGAGATGGGCAAGGCGCTCGAAGGGCTGGGCGGCTTCTTCGGCGCGATGCAGGACGCCCGCGAGACCCCGCGCGACCTGCCCGACCCCGACCTCCGCCACCTCGGCCGGGACCCATACGCCCCGTAGTTCACATCTCGGACATTCTTCGCTCAGTTCCTGAAACCGTTCTACGATCGCCCAATGCCACGCGCCGTGGCTTGAGCGACGCCGTACGGGGAAACCGTACGGGACTGAACGGAAAGGGCGGAGATGACGCCGCTGGAGATGCTCGCGGTCTTCGCGGCCGGAGTGGGCGCGGGGGGAATCAACGCGGTGGTGGGCTCGGGCTCGCTCATCACCTTCCCCACCCTCCTGGCCGTGGGCCTGCCCCCGATCCCCGCGAACGTCTCCAACAACATCGGCCTCGTCCCGGGCTCCTGGACCAGCGCGTACGGCTACCGCGCCGAACTCAAGGGCCAGCTCCCGCGGCTCCTCCGGCTGGGCGCCGGCTCGGTGGCGGGCGCCCTCCTGGGCGGGGGCCTCCTGCTGACGCTCCCGCCGGAGGCCTTCGAGTTCATCGTCCCCGCCCTGATCGCCCTGGGCTGCGTCCTGGTGGTCGTCCAGCCGAAGATGAACGCCTGGCTCCTGGCCCGGCGGCGGAACCACCACGCCCACGGCGGCCCCTGGCTCTGGACCGGCGTCTTCGCCTGCGGCGTCTACGGCGGCTACTTCGGCGCGGCCCAGGGCGTCCTCCTGCTCGCCATCCTCGGCATCTTCCTGGACGACGACCTCCAGCGCCTCAACGGCGCCAAGAACGTCCTGTCGGGCCTGGTCAACACCACCGCCGCCGTCCTCTTCATCGCCGTCGCCAAACCCGACTGGACCGCCGTCCTCCTGGTGGCCCTCGGCAGCACCGTCGGCGGCTACCTCGGTGCCCGCCTCGGCCGCAAGATCCCCCCACTCCTCTTCCGCGTGATCATCGTCTGCGTAGGCGTGATAGCCATCATCAGCCTCCTCACCGACTGACCCAGGCCCGGTCTGGCCAAGCCCCCACCAGCCCGCCCCGACCACCAGCCGCGACCCGCCCACCCCCGAGCCGCCCCTCCGAGGGTTTGTCACGAGGTGACGCGTGCTCAGGCACCCGGGATCAGAGAGCCCGGCGCGTTTGACCGATGGCTGGCTGAGGGGTGGGGTGCGGGCTTCTCTGGGCGTTTGGGGCACGCCGGTTTTTCGTTGGGTCCGGGCATGAGAGAACCCCGCCTCTCGGGGGGAGAGGCGGGGTTCTCGTGGCTCTACCGGCCGGGCTGCTCCTGTGAGCGGTCAGGGGCCGCTGGTCAGGAGCGCTTGAACAGGTTGTGGAGCTTCTTGGCGGTGGTGGCGATGACCAAGCCGCCGATGAGGGCGGTGCCGCCCATGGCCGCGGGGGCGGCCACCGGCACGTCCTGCGCGGGGGCGGGCTGGGCCGCGGCGGTGCCGGTCGTGGTGCCGGTCTCGGCCTTGTCCTTGGCCTTGGCGGCGACGGTCTTCTTGGTGGCGATCTTGGCGGGGTCGCCGAAGCCGACGATCTGGTCCATGGTGCGGACCTTCTTGG
>NZ_QZEY01000030.1:393-50984 GCF_003594875.1 Bailinhaonella thermotolerans | reverse complement strand
CCCGGCCGCGGTGGTGCCGTTGGAGGCGTTGCCGTTGACGGTGAACGGCAAGCTCGACCGCCGGGCTCTGCCGGCGCCGGACTTCTCCGCCGCCGTGACCGACCGGGGACCGGGGAACCCGCGCGAATCGCTGCTGTGCGACCTGTTCGCCGAGGTGCTCGGGCTGGAGCGGGTGGGGGTCGAGGACGGGTTCTTCGACCTGGGCGGCGACTCGATCATCGCCATCCAGCTCGTCTCGCGGGCTCGGCAGGCCGGTTTGATCATCACGCCGAAGGACGTGTTCACGCACCAGACCGTCGAGGCCCTGGCGTCGGTCGCCCAGGTGGCGGACGGCACCGAGGTCCGGGCCGAGGAGGCGGGCGCGGGTGTGGGCGAAGTGCCGCTGACCCCGGTCATGCACTGGCTCCGCGACCTGGGCGGCCCGATCCGGACCTTCAGCCAGAGCGTCCTGCTCCAGGTGCCCGCCGACCTGGGCATGGGGGCTCTGGCCGGGGCGCTCCAGACGGTGCTGGACCACCATGACCTGTTGCGCGCCCGGCTGGGCCCGGGCTGGGCGCTGGAGGTCCGCCCACCTGGCGCGGTCGAGGCCGCGGGGCTGGTCCGCCGGGTCGAGGTCGGGGACGGTGACCTGGAGGCGCTGATCGCCGAGCAGTCGGCGGCGGCCCGGGACCGGCTCGATCCCGAGGCCGGGGTGATGCTCCAGCTCGTGTGGTTCGACGCCGGGCCCGGCGCCTCGGGGCGGCTCCTGGCCGTGGCCCACCACCTCGTCGTGGACGGGGTGTCCTGGCGGATCCTGCTGCCCGACCTGTTCACCGCGCTCACCGGGCAGCGCCCCGATCCCGTGCCCACCTCGTTCCGGACGTGGGCCAGGCGGCTGGCCGAGGAGGCCGCATCTCCCGAGCGCGTCGCCGAGCTGGACCACTGGGCCGAGACCCTGCGCGACGCCCCGCCGCTGCCCGCCGCACGGCCGCGTCACCCGGCGGCGGACACGGCCGCGACACAGCGCGCCGTCACGCTCCGGCTGCCCGCCGAGGTGACCGGGCCCCTCCTCGGCGAGGTGCCGGCGCGGTTCCACGGGCGGGTCAACGACGTCCTGCTCGCCGCCCTGGCCGCCGCCGTCACGCGCTGGTCCGGGGAGTCCGGCGTCCTCGTGGACCTGGAGGGGCACGGCCGCGAGGACGTCTTCCCCGGCCTGGACGTCTCCCGGACGGTCGGCTGGTTCACCACGATCGCCCCCGTACGGCTCGACGCCGGGCCGTTCGACTGGGACGACCTGCGCGCGGGCGGCCCCTCTGCGGGGCGGGTGGTGAAGCGGCTCAAGGAGCACCTGCTGCGCGCCCCGGACAACGGCTTCGGGTACGGCCTGCTGCGGCACCTCAACGCGGAGACCCGGGACCGGCTGGCCGCCCATCCCGCCCCCGAACTCGCCTTCAACTACCTGGGCCGCGCCGAGGCCGGGCAGGGCGACTGGTCCCCGGCGCCGGAGTCCGCCGCGATCGCCCCCGACCGGTCCGCGCTGCCCGCGGCGCACTCGCTGGAGGTCAACGCCTTCACCCGGGACCTGCCCACCGGGCCCGAGCTGACCGCCACCTGGTCCTGGCCCGAGGGCGTGCTCACGGAGGAGCGGGTGCGGGAGCTGGCCGGGCACTGGTTCGCGGCGCTGCGCGGCATCGCGGCCGCCGCGGGCGGGCTCACGCCGTCCGACGTGGCGGCCGAGATCACCCAGGACGAACTGGACGCGCTGGCCGCCGCCGTGCCCGACCTGGCCGACGTGTGGCCGCTCTCGCCGCTCCAGGAGGGCCTGTTCTTCCACGCCGGGCTCGGCGGGACCGACGTCTACAGCGCCCAGCTCGTGCTGGACCTCGACGGCCCGCTCGACGCCGCCGCGCTCCGGGCCGCCGCCGCGACGCTGCTCCGCAGGCACGCCAACCTGCGCGTCTCGTTCCGGCACGGGGCCGGCGGGCGCGCGCTCCAGCTCGTGCACGCCGGCGCCGTGCCGCCGTGGCGGGAGGTCACGGCCGACGGGCCGGCCGAGGCCGACCGGATCACCCGCGAGGAACGCGAACGGCCCTTCGACCTGGCCGCGCCGCCGCCGCTGCGGTTCCTGCTGGTCCGGCTGGGCCCGGAGCGGCATCGGCTGGTCTTCACGAACCATCACATCCTGCTCGACGGCTGGTCCACGCCGCTGCTGGCGACCGAGCTGTTCACGCTGTATTTGCGGAACGGCGACGACGCCGGGCTGCCGCGCGTGACGCCGTACAAGGACTACCTGGCCTGGCTCAAGCGGCAGGACCGCGAGGCGGCGCGCGCGGCGTGGCGGGAGGCCCTGGCCGGGGTCGAGGAGCCCACGCTGGTCGCGCCGCAGGCCGCCGGGCGGGAGGCGGTGCCGCCCGGGCGCGTGATCGCCGAGCTGGACGAGGAACGCGCCCGCGCGGTGGCGGCGTTCGCGCGAAGCCGCGGCCTGACCCTGAACACGCTGGTCCAGGCGGCCTGGGGGCTGCTGCTGGCCCGGCTGACCGGGCGCGGCGACGTGGTGTTCGGCGCGACCGTCTCCGGGCGCCCGCCGCACCTGCCCGGCGTGGAGAACATGATCGGCCTGTTCATCAACACGCTGCCGGTGCGGCTGCGGCTGGACCCCGCCGAGACCCTGGGCGACCTGCTCACCCGGCTCCAGCGCGAACAGGCCGAACTGCTGGACCACCACCACCTGGGGCTGGCCGAGATCCAGCGGCTCACCGGGGTCGGCGCGCTGTTCGACACGATGATGGTGCTGGAGAACTACCCGGTGGACGCCGCCGCCGCCGACGTGGAGGCGGGCGGGCTGCGCCTCGCGGGCGCGTCCGGCTCGGACGCCACGCACTACCCCCTCGCGCTCGTCGCGGTCCCGGGGGAGCGGCTGGCGTTCCGGCTCGACCACCGCCCCGACGTCTACCCGGCGGAGGAGGCCGGGCGGCTGCTCGCCCGCCTGGTCCGGCTGGTCGAGACGTTCGCGACCGCCCCGGACACCCGGGTCGGCCGGGTGGACGTGCTCGACGCGGCCGAGCGCCGCCGCGTCCTCGGGAACTGGAACGACACCACCGCCGAGACCCCCGCCGGGCCGGTCGCCGCGCTCTTCGAGGCCCAGGCCCGCCGTACGCCCGGCGCCCCGGCGATCGCGTCGGACGCCGGGTCCCTGACGTACGCCGAGCTGAACGCGCGCGCGAACCGGCTGGCCCACCGGCTGATCGCGCTCGGGGTCGGGCCGGAGACGCCCGTCGCCATGCTCATGGAGCGCTCGCCGCTGGTGGCCGTGGCCTCGCTGGCGGTGCTCAAGGCGGGCGGGGCGTACGTCCCGATCCATCACGGCCATCCCCCCGAGCGGGTGTCCTGGGTGCTGGCCGACACCGGGGCCCCGGTCCTGCTCGTGGACGCCGCGATGGCCGACCGGCGCTTCGAGCACGCCGCCAGGGTCGTCGTCGTGGACGAGGCCCTGGCGGAGGACGGCGGGGACGACCGGGACCCGGGCGTCGCGGTCCACCCCGACCAGCTCGCCTACGTGATGTACACCTCGGGGTCCACCGGGCGGCCCAAGGGCGTCGCCGTACGGCAGCGCGACGTGGTCGAGTTCGCGTTCGACCGGCGCTGGCTGACCGGGGCGCACGAGCGGGTGCTCGCGCACTCCCCGCACGCCTTCGACGCCTCCACCTACGAGCTGTGGGTGCCGCTGCTGGGCGGCGGCACGGTCGTGGTCGCGCCGCCCGGCGAGCTGGAGCCGCGCGCCCTGGCCGAGCAGATCGCGCGGCACCGGGTCAGCGCGGCGTTCCTCACGACCGCGCTGTTCAACCTGGTCGCCGAGGACCGCCCGGAGGCGTTCGCGCCCATGCGGATGGTCGCGACCGGCGGCGAGGTGGCCTCCGCCACGTCCATGGCGCGCGTCCTGGCCGCCTGCCCGGACACGCTGCTCGCGCACGTCTACGGCCCCACCGAGACCACGACCTACTCGACGTACCGGGTCATGTCCGCCGCCGAGCTGGCCGGGGGGCGGGCCCCGATCGGGCGGCCGCTCGACAACACCCGGGTGTACGTCCTGGACCACGACCTGCGCCCGGTCCCCCCGGGCGTGCCCGGCGAGCTCTACGTCGCCGGGGCGGGCCTGGCGCGCGGCTACCTCAACCGGCCGGGCCTCACGGCGGAGCGGTTCGTCGCCTGCCCGTACGGCCCGGCGGGGGAGCGCATGTACCGCACCGGCGACCTGGCCCGGTGGCGCGGCGACGGCGTGCTCGAATACGTCGGCCGCGCGGACCTCCAGGTCAAGGTGCACGGGTTCCGCATCGAGCCGGGCGAGGTCGAGGCCGTGATCGGCAGGCACGAGCGGGTGGCCCAGGCCGTGGTGACCGTCCGCGAGGACCGCCCCGGCGACCGCCGCCTCGTGGCGTACGTCGCGGGTGACGTCGACGAGGCCGAGGTACGGCGGTTCGCGGGCCGGTCGCTGCCGGAGTACATGGTGCCCTCGGCGGTCGTCGTGCTGGACGCGCTCCCGATGACGGCGAACGGCAAGGTGGACCGGGCCGCGCTGCCCGCCCCTGAGCGCACCGCGGGGGGACGCGCCCCCCGGACGCCGCAGGAGGAGATCCTGTGCGGCCTGGCCGCCGAGGTCCTGGGCCTGCCCCGGGTGGGGGTCGACGACAACCTCTTCGCGCTGGGCGGCGACTCCATCACCGCGATGCGCCTGGTCAACCGGGCCCGCGAGGCCGGGCTCGACATCGGCGTCCGCGAGCTGTTCGCCCGCCAGACCGTCGAGGGCGTGCTGGAGGAGCGGGCGCTGCGCACGCGCGCCCTGGCCGAGCAGATGGACGTGGCGGCCGTCGAGGCCGACGCGTCCCTCGTGCTCCCGCTGCGCGCCGGCGGAGACCGGCCGCCGCTCTTCTGCGCGCACCCCGCGGGCGGGCTGGCCTGGTGCTACTTCGGCCTGCTCCGGCACCTGCCCGCCGACCTGCCGGTGTACGGCCTCCAGGCCCGCGGCCTCGGCGATCCGGGGGAGGCGGCTTCCTCGATCGAGGAGATGGCCCGCGACTACGCCGCGCGGATCCGCCGCGTCCAGCCCGCCGGGCCGTACCACCTCATGGGGTGGTCCCTGGGCGGCCTGATCGCGCACGCGGTCGCCACCGAGCTCCAGGAGCGGGGGGAGGAGGTGGCGCTGCTGGCGATCCTGGACGGCTACCCCGAGCAGATCTACACGCCCGAGGGGGTGGACGTGCTCGGCATGCTGCTCGACGGCATCGGCTACCCCCGCCGCGACGGCGAGGAGGTCACCGTCGAGGACGTGATGGCGTTCCTGCGGGAGCAGGGGGACGCCTTCGCCGGGCTGGACGAGCGGCACGTCCTCGGCATCTACGAGAACTTCGAGCGGTCGATGCGCACGGCGTACGACTTCCGGCCCCGCGTCTACCGGGGCGACGCCGTGTTCTTCACCGCCGTGCGCCAGCGCATCAGGAACGACCGCTCCGCCGCCGACTGGGGTCCGTACGTCACCGGGATCATCGAGGACATCCCGGTGGACTGCTCCCACGACGCGATGATGACGCCCGGCGCGCTGGCCGAGATCGGCCCCGCCCTGGCCGCCAGGCTCGGCGCGGCCCGCCCCGCTGGAACCGCCGATCCCGCTGGAACCGCCGATCCCGCTGGAACCGCCGATCCCGCTGGAACCCCGGACCGGGTCCCCGGACCCCCGATGGAAGGAACCCCCTCGTGACCAACCCCTTCGAGAACCCCGACGGCAGCTACCTGGTCCTCGTCAACGCCGAGAACCAGCACTCCCTGTGGCCCGCGTTCGCCGAGGTCCCGGCGGGCTGGACGGTGGCGCACGGCGAGGACACCCGGCAGGCCTGCCTGGACTACATCGAGGCCAACTGGACCGACATGCGGCCCAAGAGCCTGATCGAGGCCATGGAGGGAACCCGCCCGTGAGCTGGCTGCGCTGCGGCGAGAACCGGCCGTGGGCGGCGCGGCGGCTGGTGTGCTTCCCGCACGCCGGCGGGTCGGCCGCGTTCTACCGCGCGTGGTCCCGCGCGCTCCCGTCGGTCGAGGTGCACGCGGTGCAGTACCCCGGCCGCGCCGACCGCATCGCCGAGCCGTACGTCGAGGACGTCGCGCGCATGGCGCGGCACGTCGTCCAGGCGGTGGCGCCGCTGCTGGACCGGCCGCTCGCGCTGTTCGGCCACAGCATGGGCGCGCTGGTGGCCTACGAGACGGCGCGGCTGCTGGAGGACCGGGGGGCCGTCCCGGCGCACCTGTTCGTGTCCGGGGCGCGGCCGGCGCACGACCCGGACCGGGTGGACGAGGCGGTGGCCGGGCGCGACGACGACGGGTTCGTGGCGGCGCTGCTGGCGCTGGGCGGGTCCGACGCGGAGCTGCTGGCCGATCCCGACATGCGCGAGCTGGTCCTGCCGTACGTCCGCAGCGACTTCCGCGCCGTCGAGTCCTACCGGCACCGGCCGGGGCCGCCCCTGGCCGCGCCGGTGACCGCGCTGATCGGCGCGGAGGACCCCAAGGTGGACGCCGCGCGGGCGGAAGGCTGGCGCGACCTGACCCGGGGCGGGTTCGCGCTGCGGGCCCTGCCCGGCGACCACTTCTACCTCGTGCCGTCCCAGGAGCTGGTGATGGAGGAGATCCGCGCCCGGCTGGGCGTGCCCGCCGCGACCGGAGGGGGCTGACCGGATGGCGCACGACGGCTCCGCGGCGCCCGGCGGCTCCGGGGCGTACGACGGGGTCCGGGCGCGGCCCCGGCCGCCGCGGCCGGACGGGCGGGTCACGCGGCTGATCGCGGTCATCGCGTGCGGGCTCGCGCTGATCGCCCTGGCCGGGGTGCTGTTCACGCTGAACCGGCAGCCCGACCAGGACAAGATCGCCGCCGCGCAGGCGCTGGCCACCCCGGACCTGTCCCGGGCCAACGACTGGGCCTGCAAGCCCGCCGGGAAGGCCCCGGTGGTGCTGGTCCACGGGGCGGGCTCGGGCGGGCGGATCCCCTGGCTGTCCATGTCCCCGTTCCTGCGCAAACAGGGCCACTGCGTCTTCTCCCTGGACTACTCCTGGGAGCGCCCGGTCCGCGAGTCCGGCGCCCGGCTCCGCACGTTCGTGGACGGCGTGCTGGAGGCGACCGGCGCGGAGAAGGTGTCCATCGTCGCCCACAGCCTCGGCGGCGTCGTGGCCCGGGCGTACACCCGGCTGGAGGAGGGCGCCTCGCGGGTGGACGACCTGATCACGCTGGGCACGCCGCAGCACTCCTACAGCCCGGCCCTGTCCCGCCAGTGCGGCGGGCACCCGTTCTGCGCCGACCTGCGGCCCGGCTCGGAGCTGTCGCGGGCCCTGAACGAGCCCGAGATGGTGGACCCCGGCGTCAGCTACACCGCCCTGGGCCTGAAGTCGGAGCAGGAGATGGCCGACACCGGCATGAAGGGCCCGCCCGAGCAGGTCACGAACCGCCTGGTGCACAAGGACTGCCCGCTGCGGGGCCTGCTCCCCGGCGCCGTGGGCCACACGGCCGAGCTCTTCGACCCCGCCATGCTCCAGTACGTCAACAAGGCCCTGGCCACCCCCGGCCCGCTCCCCAAGACCTTCAAGCCCGACTGCCTGATGATCATCATCTGACCCCGCCCCCGGCCCCTCGCCGTGGTCACGCGGTTCCGCGCACAGGGCGATGACCGGAACCGCGTGATCGGGGGAGAGACGCGGCGGAGGGTGGCGCGAGGGCGCGGCCGCGGGGCCGTACGGCTCAGGGGGCGGGGGTGATCACGAGCGAGACGTTGTGGCCGCCGAAGCCGAAGGAGTTGCTGATGACCGGGGCCGGCGCGGTCTGGCGCGGGGAGCCCGCGACCAGGTCCACCAGCTCCGCCTCGGGGCCGCTCGTGTAGTTGGCGATCGGGGGGATGAGGCCGGTCCGGGCCGAGAGGGTCGCGATGACCGCTTCGAGGGCCCCCGCGCCGCCGATCAGGTGGCCGGTCACGCCCTTGGTCGCCGTCACCGGCGGCCGGTGGTCCCCGAAGACCCGGCTGATCGCCAGGGCCTCGGCGCGGTCGTTGGCCTGGGTGCTGGTGCCGTGCGAGTTCACGTGGCCGATGCCGGACGGCGTGAGCCCGGCGTCGGCGATCGCGGCGCGCATGCAGGCCTCGGCCCCGCGCGCCTCCTCGTCGGGGGCGACGATGTGCAGGGCGTCGGAGTTGGCGGCGTAGCCCGCGAGCTCGCCGTAGATCCGGGCGCCCCGGGCCTCGGCGCGGCTCCACTCCTCCAGGACGAGGAAGGCCGCGCCCTCGCCCATGACGAAGCCGTCGCGGGTGGCGTCGAAGGGGCGGCAGGCCCCGGTGGGGTCGTCGTTGCGCTGCGACATCGCGCCGGACCTGGCGAAGGCGCTCATGACCAGCATCGTGATCGGCGCCTCGACGCCGCCGGCGAGCGCGGTGTCCACCACGCCGCGCCGGATCGCCAGCAGCGCCTCGCCGATCGCGGTCGCGCCGCTGGCGCAGGCCGTGGCGAGGGTGTGGCAGGGGCCGCGCAGCTTGAAGCGGATGCCCATCCGGGCGGCGATCGAGCTGGACATGAGCATGGGGACGCTCTGGATCGGCACCTTGTCCGGCTTGTCGGCGTACTGCAGGATCAGCGTCTCCAGCGCGGCGATGGTGCTGCCGCCGGTGCCGACGTAGCCGCCCGCGCGCTCGGAGTCCGCGCCGTCCCAGCCGGCGTCCTCGATCGCGTCGGCCGCCGCGGCCACGCCGATGCGCGTCGAGAAATCGAGCTGACGCAATTCCCGGGCCGTGAAGTAGGCCTCCGGCTCGAATCCGTCGATTTTGCAGGCGAATTGCGTGATGCAGTTCCGCTCGGCCAATTCGGGAACCGTTCTGGCCATTGACCGGCCGGCGAGCACGCTGTCGAACAGTTCGTTCACCTTGGTGCCGCCCGGCGCCTTGACCCCGAGACCCGTTATCGCGACCCGGCGCTGCTCGGTCACGCGTTCGCCATTTCCCGCTCGATCACCGAGATCGCGTCGCCGATCGTGGTCAGCTCGCGGAAGTCCTCCACCCCGAGGTCGATCTTCTTGCCGACCTTGTCCTCGACGGTCACGGCGATCTCAGCCCATTCCAGGCTGTCGATGTCGTGTTCGTCCAGCTTGACTTCGGGGGTTATGTCGGAGGCCGGAAGGCCGAGGATCTCGGCGACGGTGCCACAGACGATCTGGTCCAGTTCTTCCCGGCTCATGCAAAACCTCGCTCGCGTTCATGTCGGGGGGACTCGCCGCCGGTTCACGGGAGGCGGCGACAATACGAAAGAGGGTGCGGGCAGCGCTGTTCACCGGCCGTGCGCACGGCCGTCAATCCGAGCTCGTCTCGTGCGTCTTAGTGCGTTATCCGGCCCGGGATCGCCGGTGCCGGTCAAGAGATCATGCGTGCCGCGCGGCCGCCGCGTCAAGGCGTTCGCGCCGATCGCGGCCCCTCCGTGATTATCGCTCGCCTTTTCCGCCGGAAAAACAGAAACGCGGACGTTTACCGGGACGCGGCCCAGGCGCGCGCGAAGTCGGTGAAGCCGGTGGCCGGATGACCGGTCACCCGTTCGACGACGTCGGTGACGAGCGCCAGCTCCCCGGCGGCGATCGCCTCGTAGGAGGTCACCCAGCCCCGGACCTGCCAGTCCGGCGCCCCGAGACGGTCCCGCGAGGCGTACGCCTCCTCGACCGACTCGTCCTGGTAGCGGATGGTACGGCCCAGGGCCCGGCTCAGCCGGGTCGCGACGTCCTCCATCGTGATCAGCTCCGGCCCGGTGACGTCGTAGGTCAGCCCGTCGTGGTCGCCGCCGAGCAGCACGGCCACCGCCGTGTCCGCCACGTCGTCCCGGGTGACCGGCGCGAACGCACCGGTGCCCGCCGGGCCGCGGATCACGCCGTCCTCCCCGGCGTACTCGGGCAGCAGGTCCTGGTAGAGGCTGTCGCGCAGGATCGTGAACCGGACGTCGGAGGCCCGGATGTACTCCTCGGTGTCCCAGTGGTCCTGGGCGAACGTGAACGTGGCGTTGGCCGCCGCGCCCAGGAACGAGGTGTAGACGACGCGTTCCACGCCGGCGTCCACCGCCGCCTGGACGGTCTCGGTCTGGAGCCGGGACCGGTCGGGCGACTCGGTGGCCGACACCAGCATGAGCGTGCCGATCCCGCGCAGCGCCTCGGCGAGAGCCCGGCGGTCGCCGTACTCCGCCACGGCGACCTCGGCCCCCGGCAGCGACGGGGCGCGGCCGGGGTCGCGCACCACGAGCCGCTGCGGCACCCCCGCGGCCGCGAGCCGCCGCGCGACGCGGCCGCCCACCTCGCCCGTGGCCCCCGTGACGGCGATGTCGGTCATGTCAGGATCCCCCCAGATCTCAGTGGTGCCCGGTCACCGGTCCCGGTCACCGGTCCTTCAGTCCGAAGACGGCGGGGGGCGGCGCCGGGGACGGCACCTCGTCTCCGTCGCGCAGCGGGCGCGCCTGGCCGCGGAACCGGTCCAGCTCCTCATCATGGACGCACCGGGCCCGCATCGGGCTGTTGGCCGCCCGGCGTGTCACGCCCGCGACCGGCAGCGGCGCCTTCGACGCGGCCACGATGATGTTGCCGAACCGCCGCCCGCGCAGCACGCCCGGCTCGCCCAGCAGCAGCGCGTGCGGGAACACCTCGGACACGGTCGCCACCACGCGCCGGGCGAACGTGAGCGGCCTGCCGTCGGCCATGTTGAGGATGTACGTCCCGCCGGGCCGCAGCACGCGCTCCACGTCCCGGGTGAACTCGGCCGTCGTCAGCTCGCCGGGGATGTCCGCGCCGGTGAACGCGTCCAGCATCACCACGTCGAAGGCGTCCTCGCGCAGCCGTACGACCCCGGAGCGGCCGTCGCGCACGTGCACCCGCAGCCGGGGCACCTCGCGGAGCCGGAGCTGGGCGCGCACCAGGTCCACCAGCTCGCCGTCCGGCTCGATCACGATCTGGCGCGAGCCCGGCCGCGTCGCCGCGACGTACCGGGGCAGGGTGAACGCGCCCCCGCCCACGTGCAGCACGTCCAGCGGGCCCTCCGGGAGGGAGTCCACGACGTCGCCCATGTGGCGGGCGTACTCGAAGTCCAGGTGCGTCGGGTCGCCCAGGTCCACGTAGGACTGCGGCACGCCGTCCACGCTGAGCACCCAGCCGTCGGCGTGGTCGAGGTCCCGCAGCAGCTCGGCCTCCCCGGACGCGATGGGGTAACGGCCTGCCACGGGCTCTGCCCTCCGACGGTTCACCACGCCTCGAATCTACGACGCCGGGGAGCGCCGTGACTCATGAGGTCGCGGGAAGGCCCGGAATCCCCGCCTCAGGCGGGCGTCACCGCGACGATCTCCGACAGCCGGAACCGCTCGTAGTCGGAGATCTCCGAGCACCAGGCGTCGAGCTGGTCGCCGTGCAGCTCGCCGTGGCTGATCGTCCACTCCGAGCCGTCGGCCACCTTCACCCGCACCACGATCCCGTGGTCCACCACGAACCCCAGGTGCGTCTGCTCGGCCGGCCCCAGCCGCGAGGCGTGCCTGCCGATCACGCTCCAGGTGCGGCCCGCGCCGGCCGCGCGCGCCGGCCGCTCCGCGGGTCCCGCGGGCTCCGCGCTCTCCCGCTCGGCCGCGAGCAGCCTGCGGGCGTGCGTGAGGGGGTCGGCGGCCTGGCCGGGGCCGGGCTCGGTGCGGACCCACCGCGCCCGGCCGTCCGCCAGCACCAGCGCGTGCCGCGCGCGGTCGACCGGCGGTACGGCGGCGCGGGGGGCGTCCCGCCGTACGGTCATCACGCCGGAGGCGTCGGTCGCGACGGGGGAGTACCCGGCCGCGCGCAGCGCCTCCAGCGTCGCCGCCGGGGGCAGCGCGGACGCCAGCACGGTCGGCGCGAGCACCCGCAGGCCCAGCCGGGACAGCTTCCGCGAGGCCGCGATCTCCGCCAGCAGCGCGGTGTCGTCGCCGCGCACGCAGCAGGCCACCTCGACCACCGCCACCTCGCCGTGCCGCCGCGCGGCGTCCTCCACCAGGTAGACGAGCGGCTGCGGCAGGTCTCCGGCCGCCACCGCGCGCAGGGAGTCCAGCAGCCCGGCCGCGCTCACGCCGGTGTCCAGCGCCCGGCGCACGGCCGCCGCGTGGAACCGCCACACGGTCGCCACGCCCTGGGCCTCCCGGTCGGCGGCCAGGTCGAGCACCGCGGCCAGCTCCGCCGCGGGCGGCCCGGGCACGATCGCGGTGAGGTCCGCGCCGAACAGCGCGGTGGTCCGCGCGGCGGCCACGGCCCGCTCGGACTCGCGGACCAGCGCGGGGTCGTCCTCCACCTCGGGGACGCCGTCGTCGCCCTCCTCGCCCGCCACGCCGGTCAGCGCGGCCAGGGCCCGGCCCAGCGCGCTCAGCGCCCCGCCGCCGGGGCCGGTCACGCCCAGCAGCGCGGCCTCGGCCATCGCGCCCGGGCAGGACTCGGCGATCAGCTCCGGCTCCAGCAGGGGCGCGTTCCAGTGCACCGACCGGCCCAGCGCCTCCTCGTCCCGCGCCGCGGCGCCCCCGGGCAGCCCGCGCAGCACGTTCAGCGCCGCGTGCCGGACGTGGGCGTGGGCGACGCCGTACTCCTCCTCCAGCAGCGCCGCGCCCGCCCGGCCGGGGGTCCGCCGCAGCGGGGACCGCCCCATGCGCAGCCAGGCGGCGAGCAGGACGCGCAGCCGCGTGCCCGGATCGGCGGCGCGCCACCGGTCGTACCGGTCGGTGGGCACCAGCCCGGCCGCCTCGTCCAGCCGGCCCAGGAGCCGCGCCACCGCCGCGACCTCCAGGTGCAGCCGCACCTCGTCCTCGCCGCAGCCGGCCTCCCGGGCCAGCCGGCGCAGCTCCTTCACGCCCACTCCGCCGCTCTTCAGCAGCGGCAGCGGGTGCTTGGAGAGGTTCTCCAGCAGCGTCGAGACCCGGTCGAGGGCGTGCACGGCCGCCGCGCCCGCCTCGTGCTCCAGCTCCGCGGGGTCGACCGGGTCCGTCGCCAGCGGCGGGGGCTCGGGGTCGAACGGCGCGTGGTAGCCCGGCCCGCGCACGCCGAGCGCCACCTCGCGCGGCATCGTCCCCCGGTCCCAGTCCAGCGGCCACACCAGGCCCCTGTCGATCGCCCAGCGCAGCGCCCCCGCCCCCTGGTACATGTTCTCCGCGGGCAGGTCGGGGCCCCGCCAGGCGTACTCCTCCAGCAGTTCCCTTGCGCCCTCGGGGGCCGCCGCGAGGAGGGCGCCCATCCGCGCCGGGTCCCGGAAGAACCCCACCACGCGCTCGATCACCTCGCGCCGGTGCCCGGAGGTCCCCACCCCCAGCGTGTGGGCCACGTCCCTGACCCGGGCCGAGGTCGCCGCCGCCATCAGCTCCCGCGCCGGCCGCCCCAGCCGGAACGGCGCGCGCCAGGCCCCCCGCAGCGCCTCCGGCACCCGCACCACGCCGTCGGGCCCCCGCCAGGCCAGCGCCATCTCCTCCAGCTCACCCAGCACCCGCTCCACGTCCTCCGGACGGGCCCCGAGGAACCGCGCGAGCCCGTCGGCGGTGGCCTCCCCGTCGAGCACGGCGCACGCGCGCGCCACCTGCGTGTGGGGCAGCGGGACCCGCCGCAGGCACTCCAGCACCCGCCGGGGCTCCACCAGCCGCCCGGCCAGCTCGTCCAGCCGCCGCGGCCACGGCGGGGCGACCCCGTCGCCCCGCGCCTCAAGCACCCGCGCGAGCCGTTCCACGCCCAGCCCCGCCAGCCACTCGCGCAACCCAGCCATCTCCGCCACGTCGCCCTCCCGGCGCAACGCTACTCCCGCCCCCGCCCCTCCCACCCCCCTCTCCCACACACCCCTCCCACGCGCCCCCACCACCCGCTCAGCGGTCCACCTCCGCCCCACCCACCCCGGGGAGCCCCCCGCTCACCGCTCCCGCCCCTCCACCCGCCGCAAACCCCACCCCTCGCGGGCCAAGGCGAGGTACCATCCGCCCCCGCGAACGAGACGAGCCCCCGGCCCCACCGTGATCTCGCCGATCCGCCCCCGCGTCCGCCCGCTCCACGGGAGCTCGGGCGGTGTCGGGGGGCGCGATCGCGAGATCACGCGGCGTTGGGGCTCGGGGGCTCGGGGCCCGTGATCCGGGCGGTCAGTCCGTGGTGGGGAGGGCGGCCCAGACGATCTTGCCGGTGGGGGTCATGGGGCTCCAGCCCCAGGCGCGGCTCAGGGACTCGACTATGTGGAGGCCGAGGCCGCCCGGCTCCAGGTCGGAGAGGTCGTCCAGGTCCTGGTCGCGGGGGGTGGGGGTGGCGGGGCTCGGGTCGCTGATCGCGCAGAGCACGTGGGTGGCGCGGTGGATGAGGCTGAGGCGCAGCGGGGTGGTCTCGCCGGCGACCTGCCCGTGGCGGAGGGCGTTGGTGATCAGTTCGGAGACGACCAGTTCGAGGTTGTCGCAGACCTCGGCCAGGCGCCAGCCGTACATCGTGGCCAGCGCGAAGCAGCGGGCGGCGTGCACCGACTCCGGGGTGGGGGCCAGGGCGAAGGTGGCCGAGCGGGGCGGGGCGTAGGAGCCGCGGAGCAGATCGCGCGCGGCGGCGGGCCACCAGTCGAGCGGCGGCCACCACTCGTCGGCGGACCAGCGTTCGTCGGCGGGGCCGCGGGCCAGCGAGCCGAACAGGTCCTCCTCGAAGAGGGCGCGTTCCTCCGCGTGGCCTCCGGCGGGCCGGGACTCGCCCGGGTGCCGGGTGGCGACATCGTGAGCCGGGACCGGGGCGGGGCGCGAACCGTGGCCGGAGGCGGGGGAACGCCAGGCGATCAGGGGGTTCACGTGTGCGGCGGCTGTCGAATGCACGTGATCTACCTTGCCGTAACATCCCGTGCAGGTGCAAGAGTGAATGCACGTGCAGATGGTGCGTGCAGCCGGTACGGTTGGCCTCACGCACGATCCCTGGTTCTCTCAGAAAGGGGGGAGTGGGGCATTTGGAGTGGCACACTGTCGCCTGAATGATCCTTACCGGGAGGTAGGACGTGACAGCAGACGCGCCGGGAACCGGTTCGACCGTACGGCGTATCCTCCTCGGCTCCCATCTGCGCCGACTTCGCGAGGCCGCGGGCATCACGCGTGATGCCGCCGGGTTCTACATCCGGGCGTCCGAGTCGAAGATCAGCCGGCTGGAGCTGGGGCGTGTCAGCTTCAAGGAACGCGACGTGGCCGATCTGCTCACTCTCTACGGCGTGACCGCCGAGGGTGAACGAGAGATGCTGCTGTCCATGGCACGCGAAGCCAACGCCCCCGGTTGGTGGCACAAGTACAGCGATGTCCTGCCGAACTGGTTCCAGACCTATGTGGGCCTGGAAGAGGCGGCGTCGCTGATCCGGACCTACGAGGTCCAGTTCGTGCCCGGTCTGCTGCAGACCGAGGCCTACGCCCGGGCGGTCGTCAGCCTCGGGCAGAAGGAGGCCTCGGCCAGGGAGATCGAGCGACGGGTTGCTCTGCGCCTGATGCGTCAGGAACGACTCAAAGGCGAAGGCGCCCCCAGGCTCTGGGCGGTGATCGACGAGGCGGCGCTCCGGCGCCCCATCGGCGGTCCAGAGGTGATGCGCGAGCAGATCGAGCACCTCATCACGATCAGCAAGCTGCCCAACCTCACCCTCCAGGTGATGCCGTTCAAGTTCGGGGGCCATTCCGCAGAGGGAGGAGCGTTCAGCATCCTGCGTTTCCCAGACACCGATCTCCCCGACGTCGTGTACGTCGAGCAACTGTGGGGGGCGGTCTACCTGGACAAGCGCGAGGACGTGGACCCCTATCTCGCGGCGATGGAACGCCTCTGCGTCGAGAGCCCGACTCCGCAGAGCACAGCCGAGATCCTCGGCGAGATTCTCAGAGAGATCTAGATGCACCACGCGTACAACGGAATGCCCGCGACGGAACTCGCGGGAGTGAGCTGGCGTAAGAGCCGGCGCAGCAACTCTTCGGGCAACTGCGTCGAGTTGGCCGAGCTGCCGGGCGGCGACGTGGCCGTCCGCAACTCGCGATTCCCGGACGGCCCCGCCCTGATCTACACCCGGGACGAGATCAGGGCGCTGGTCCTGGGAGCCAAGGACGGGGACTTCGACTACCTGGTGCTGCGATCCCCGGCCCACCCGGGTGAGCTGTCAGAGCTCGGCCAGCACCACGACCAGAACCCTCCAGTGAACTGATTTCGCGAAGAGACGATGCCGGGTGGCCGAGGTGCGCGGCCACCCCCGGCGTCGACGCGAGCTGACCGGTCGCGGGCCGCAACCGGTCAGCGCCGGACGCGCCCCCGGACGCGTCTTCGGACACACCGCGGGACATGTCGCGGAACACGCCGCCGGGCACGCCGGCGGTCGTCGCGGCCCTTCCTCGCGGGCTAGAGCGCCGGCACGTTCCAGGAGACGATGACCGGCTCCGCGTGCTCGAAGCCCAGCGTGCTGATCGTGGCGGTGTCCAGCTTGAACAGCCGCCCGGCCGCCGGGTCCAGGCCCAGCCAGCGCGCGGCCAGCACGCGCAGCACGTGCCCGTGCGCGAACAGGGCGACGTCGCCCTCGGACAGCGCCTTCCTGGCCCGCGCGATCACCTCGTCCACACGGGCGCCCACCTGCTGCGCCGTCTCGCCCGGATGGCCGGCGTCCCCGGGCACGACGCCGTCGCGCCACAGGTACCAGCCCGGCCGCGTCTCCCGGATCTGCGGCGTGGTGATGCCCTCGTACCCGCCGTAGTCCCACTCCCACAGCCGCGGCTCGGTCTCCACGTGGGAGACGCCGGCCAGCTCGGCCGTACGGCGGGCGCGCTTGGCCGGGCTCGACAGCGCCAGGGTGATGTCGCGCCGCGCCAGCAGCGGGGCGATCTTGCGGGCCTGGGCCTCGCCGTTCTCGGTCAGTTCGACGTCGGTGAGCCCGGTGTGGCGGCCGGTGCGGCTCCACTCGGTCTCTCCGTGCCGGACAAGGATCACTTGGTTCACGTGATCACATTCTTCCTGATGCGCGCGATTATCGATCATCTGGGGCAACCCGCCGTCCCCCGTTCGGATTCCCCGTGATTGACCGTCCATCCATGTCGCGCCTAGGCTTCGAGCACCAAGCAAGTGCTCGGTTGACAAGGAGGGCGCGGTGCGGCGGGGCATCTATCTGATCGAGGAGGTCGATTTCCGGCCGATGAACTCCCGCGCTCCCCGGGAGTACCTCACCTGGCTGACCCGCTACAAGCGCGAGGACGAGGCCCTGGACCGCCCCGTGCTCACCTCGGGCCTGTCGATCAGGTCCCGCGAGATCGACCTGGTCGGGGCCTTCTACGCGGTGGGCATCACCGGTCATCCCCAGTTCAGGGCCGTCACCCTGTGGGACTGCCACGGCGGCTGGGACGGCGGCTGGCGCCAGATGATGGAGATCTACGACGGGGTGGACGACCGACTCTTCCTGTCCGACATCGACGACCTGCGCTTCTCGGCCTTCTCCCGGCCCCTCGGCGCGGTCGCCGGCGGCCCGGCGATCGCCGACCTGCTCGCCGAGCCGTACGCCGCGCCCTTCTACGTGCTGGAGTCGGCCCGGGTGCGGCCCGGGGCCGCGCTCGACTACCTCGCCGCCGTCGCCGAGGAGCGCGCCCCGATCCTGGCCGACCACGGCCACCGCTGCGTCGGCCTGTACGAGGTGCTGCTCTGCGACAGCGAGGTCGTCACCCTCTGGGGCGCCACGCTCGACGACCACCTCGCCCTCCAGCGCGCCTACGACGCCGCCCTGGGCCTCGACGACGAGGTGGAGCCCGACCCGCGCCTCCTGGCCTGGCGCAAGCGCTCCCGCGACTTCCTCGAAGGCCCCTGGCGCGAGACCCTCATCGCCCCCTTCCCCGGCAGCAGGCTCGCGCCCCGCTGACGCCGTACGCGCCGGAAGGCCCGCCGGTGGGGTCAGGTGCCCGCCAGCTCCTCGGCTATCGGGGTGAAGGCGTCCAGGTCCTGCTCGTGGTGGAGGACGTAGTAAGAGACGCCGTGCTCGTCGCGCCAGTGGCGGAGCTTGGCGATGACGTCGGCGCGGGAGCCGTGCAGCACCTGGGGGGTGTCGCCCTGGCCCGAGGTGTCGGCGGCGCTCCAGGAGGCCCGGTCGCGGGGCGCGCCCAGCCGCTGGACGCTGGTGCCGAGCTCCACGTCGCGCCCGGCCGCGGCCGTACGGACAACGTCGATCTTGGCGAGGAAGGCGTCGCGGCCGGAGTCGGCGGTGTCGGGGCCCGCGCCGTCCGCGCGGACGCGCATGCCGAGGTTGACCACGTCGGCCTCGCGGGCGGCCAGGCGCAGCATGCGGGGGCCGCCGCCGCCCAGCAGCAGCCGGGGGCGGGGCCGCTGGACGGGCTTGGGGAGCAGGTCGAGGCGGTCGATCCGGTAGTGCTCGCCGGAGTGGGAGAACTCGCCCTCCGCCCACAGGCCCTTGATGACCGCGACCGCCTCCTCCAGCCGCGCCACCCGCACGCCCGGCGGGTCCATGGCCTGGCCGGTGGCCTCGTAGTCGCGGGCCATCCAGCCGGTGCCCAGGCCCAGTTCGAGGCGGCCCTCGGAGAGCACGTCGATGGTGGCCGCCTCCTTGGCGAGCACCGCCGGGTGCCGGAAGTCGTTCGCGGCGACCAGCGTGCCCACGCGGAGCCGGGTGGTGGCGCAGGCGGCGGCGGTCATCGCGGCGACGGGGGCGAAGCGCGGCCCGGCGAAGTGGTCGGGGACCAGCAGCGCGTCGAAGCCGCTCGACTCCAGGCGGCGGGCCTTGTCCGCCCAGGCGCGGCCCGAGTCGGCGGTGCGGACGACGGCGGCGAAACGGAACGGGCGGCCCACGGCGTGCTCCCTCTTCTCAACCAAGCGGTTGCTTGGAAGAGTAGGGGCGGATAGATTCCGGGGAAAGAGCCACCGGGGAGGGCGGATGGTACGCGAGGTGACCGACGCGGAGGCCGCCTTCTACCGCGAGCACGGCTGGGTCCACCTGCCCGGCCTGATCACCCCCGAGCACGCCGCCGGCCTGCGCGAGCGCGCGGCCGCCCGGCTGCGCCCGGGGACGGACCGGGTACGGCGGAGCCAGGTGGACGCGGCGTTCGCCCAGTCCAGGGACATCGCCGAGACCGACGAGGCCTTCCGCGGGCTGGCGTTCGCGCCCCCGCTGGCGCGCGGCGTCCGCACGCTCCTGACCGGCGTCACCCGGATCCGCCTGCAGGTCACGAACCTGCTGATCAAGGAACCCGGCGGCGGGCACGGCGCGACCGTGTTCCACCAGGACTTCCCGTGGATGCCGATGGACCGCTCGGCGATGCTCACGGTGTGGCTGGCGCTGGGCGACGTGCCCGCGGAGATGGGGTCGCTGCGCTTCTACAGCGGCTCGCACCTGCACGGCACGCTCGGCCGCAGCTTCGTCCGCGACGGCGACGACCAGCTCGCCCAGCATCCCTGGCTGAAGGAGCTGCCCCTGTCCCCGCCGCTGGACCTGCGCGCGGGGGACGCCACCGTGCACAGCGCGCTCACCGTGCACGGCGCGGGCGAGAACCGGTGCGACGAGCCCCGCCTCTCGTTCACCGCGACCTACTTCGACGCCGACGCGCTCTACACGGGCGCGCCGTACCAACAGACGGACGGGCTCGGCCTGAAGGTGAACGAGCCGTTCGACCACCCGCGGTTCCCGGTGGTGGCCTCGTGATCGAGACCGCGCGGGGGCCGGTGGCCGACCTCGGGGCGACGCTGATGCACGAGCACGTGTTCGGCCTCAGCCCGGAGATCCTGTGGAACTGGCCGGACATCCCCGAGGGGTGGGACCTGGAGCGGCGCGCCAGGGAGGCCGCCGCCAAGCTGGAGGAGCTGGCGGACCACGGCATCGACTCCATCGTGGACCTCACGGTCGTCGGCCTGGGCAGGTACGTCCCCGCCGTCCAGCGGGTGGCCGAGCTGACCCGGGTCAACATCGTGGTCGCCACCGGGCTCTACACCTACGACGCGCTCCCGCCGTACTTCGGAAACCGCGGCCCCGGCTCGCTGTTCGGCGGGCCCGACCGGCTGGCGGAGTTCTTCGTGCGCGACATCACCGAGGGCGTCGGCCGCACCGGGGTCAGGGCGGCCGTCCTCAAGTGCGCCACCGACAAGCCCGGCGTCACCCCCGGCGTCGAGCGGGTCCTGCGGGCGGTCGCCCGGGCGCACGTGGAGACGGGCGCGCCGATCTCGACGCACAGCGCGCAGCCGTACGGCCTGGACCAGCAGCGGATCCTGGCGGAGGAGGGCGCGGACCTGACCCGGGTGGTGATCGGGCACGCGGGCGACTCCACCGACCTGGACTACCTGGAGGAACTGCTCGCGAACGGCTCCTACCTGGGCATGGACCGGTTCGGCATCGACACGATCAGCCCCTTCGAGACCCGGGTGGGGGTCGTGGCGGCGCTGTGCGAGCGGGGGCACGCCGGCCGGATGGTGCTCTCGCACGACTCCTACTGCTTCAACGACCGCTTCGACCCCGAGGTCGTACGGCGGCGCCACCCGAACTACCACCTGCTCCACATCTCCAGGGACGTGCTCCCGGCGCTGCGAGCGCGGGGGGTCACCGAGGACCAGATCCGGGCGATGCTCGTCGACAACCCGCGAAAGATCTTCACATGAGGACCGACTTCGACGTCTCCGCCGGCTGGCACGTCGCGGACCCCTACGACTTCCTGCGCCGCCTGCGCCACGAGCGGCCCGTCTTCTACAGCGACCACCTGCGGGCGTACGTGCTCACGCGGTACGACGACGTCCGGGCGGCGTACGGCGACCCGCGGCGGTTCTCCTCCCAGGGGTCGCTGACGATCTCCCGGAGCCTGGCGGAGGAGACCCGGCGGGTGCTGGGCGAGCACGGCTCGTTTCTGTCGAGCTTCGTGGCCAACGTGGACCCGCCGACCCACACGCGGCTGCGGCGGTCGGTCTCGCGGGCGTTCACGCCCCGGGCGGTGAGCGCGCTGGAGGCCCGGTTCCGGGAGCTCAACGAGGACCTGTTCGACCGGATCCTGCCCCAGGGCAAGGCGGACTTCGTCACCGAGATCGCGCACCCGCCGTCCGCCCGGCTCACCGCCGGGTTCATCGGCCTGCCCCCGGAGGACGAGGCGTTCGTCCGCGACCACGTCAAGGACTGGTTCCAGCTCTTCCTCTCGCCCCAGCCGCCGGACCGGCAGCTCGTGCTCGCCGAGAGCTTCCTGGAGTATCTCGCGTACGTGGACCGGCTGGTCGCCGCCCGCGCCGCCGAGCCCCGCGACGACTTCACCTCGCTGATGACCGGCCTGATCGGCGACGAGCTGTCGCACCGGGAGGTCGTCGAGCTGATCTCCACGATCCTGCTCGGCGGCAACGACACCGTGCCCAACCAGCTCGGCAACGCCGTGCTGCGGCTGCTCCGCACGGGCGAGTGGCGGGCGCTGGCCGGCGACCCGGCGCTGATCCCGGGCGCGGCGGAGGAGTCGATGCGCCTGGACGGGGCGAGCCTGGGCAGTTTCCGGTACGCCCGCGCCGACATCACCCTGCACGGGGTCACGATCCCCGCCGGGTCGCTGGTGCTGCTGTCCACGGACTCGGCCGCGCACGACGAGACGGTCTTCCCCGACCCCGAGCGGTTCGACATCCGCAGGCCCAACGCCGACGCGCACATGACCTTCGGATACGGCATCCACTTCTGCGTCGGGGCCGCGCTCGGGCGGCTCCAGCTCCGGACGGCGCTGGAGGTGCTGACGCGCCGCCTGCCCGGCCTGCGGCTCACGCCCGGGCAGCACATCGAGTACCGCCGGAGCATCGTGGGCCGCGGGCTCCCCTCGCTCCAGGTCGAGTGGGCGTAGCGATGGAGGTCTCCACGCGCCGCTTCGCCGGCCGCGCCGCGCTCGTCACCGGCGGCGGCTCGGGGATCGGGGCCGCCTGCGCCGTACGGCTCGCCGCCGAGGGCGCGGCGGTCGCCGTGGCCGACATCCGCGCGGACGCCGCCGCGTCCACCGCCGCCCGGATCGAGGCGGCCGGCGGCACGGCGTGCGCGCTGACCTGCGACGTCGCGGACGAGAAGCAGATGGCCGCGGCGGTCTCCGACGCGGTGTCCCGGTTCGGGCGGCTGGACGCGCTGCACGCCAACGCGGCCTGCCTCGATCCGGAGGTCTACGGGAGGGACCTGGACCTGCTCGACATGGACGCCGGGGTCTGGGACCGCACGATGGAGGTGAACCTGCGCGGCGCGATGCTCGGGGTCAAGCACGCGGTGCCGGCCATGCTCGCCGGCGGCGCGGGCGCGATCGTGTTCACCTCGTCCGTCTCCGCGCTGCTCGCCGACTCCGCCCACGCCGCCTACGGGGCCTCCAAGGCCGCGCTGCTGTCCCTGACCCGCTACGTCGCCACGATGTACGGCTCGCGCGGCGTGCGCTGCAACGCGGTCGTCCCCGCGCTCGTGCTCACCCCGCGCGCGGCCGGCGCGCTGGGGGAGGAGCGCCTGCGCGACAAGGCCGCCGAGCGGCTGCTGCCGTGGGCGGCGGACCCCGGGGACGTGGCCGCGGTGGTCGCCTTCCTCCTGTCGGACGAGGCCCGCTGCGTGACCGGCCAGGCCCTGGCGGTGGACTGCGGCACCACGGCCCACCGCCCCGAGCACGCCCTACGCGCCCGCGCCGCCCGCTGACGCCGCGGGCGCCTCCCCGCTGACGCCGCGGGGGCCTTCCCGCTCGCGCGTGTGGCCGCCGGCGGGCTCGCCGTACCGGAGGGCCGCGCCTCACCCGGTGACCGAATTGACGGCCCGTGAGGCACCCGTTACACGAGGAAATCGCCGCTCAAGCCGTACGGCACGCGTTCATCGCCTCTTCTGGGGATGTCCGGAAATGTCGTAAGGGAGGGAGCATCGCAGGTAGACGCGGCAAACCAGCGGTGTTCGGCGGGACCGCGTGGGACAATCAGGTGACTTCTCCTCCTGGCTGGGCAGTGGGACCTGTGCAAGTGAGCGGGGGGAGCATGGCCGGGCACACGCGACGGCGAACGGGCTTCGGCCTCGACAAAGAGGGACGCGGGGCGACGCTGGCCGTCGCCGGGATCATGGCCGGCGTCGTGCTGATTCCGACGCTGCTCAACGCGACGGCGGACGGCTACGCCCCGGTGCGCGCGGGCGAACGCTTCACCGCGGGCGCGTTCCGGTTCGAGCCGGAGCCGTCCTGGCGGATGGACGTCATGCGATCGATGAACGGGCAGAGCGTGCTGGTGGGCGGGAGCGCGACCTACACGGTGCGGCCGCTGGGCCGGGCCGGGTCGCCGCACGCCGCCTACCTGCTGGCCGCGCGGCGGCTGGAGGAGGGCGGTCTGGCCCGCGTCTCCGGCGTTCCCCGGCCCTTCCGCACTCGCGCCGGGCAGGCCGGGCTCACCGGGGAGATCACCGGTGCCGTCGAGGGGCGGCTGTCCGTGGTGCACCACCGGGGGCGGGCAGTCGCGGCCGTGCTGATCGCGCCGCCCCGGCCGCTGCCCGACCCCGGGCTGCTCCGCCAGGCCGAGCGCATGACGGCGTCACTGGAGGTGCCGCCGTGATCAGGCTCCCGCTCGGTGAGGGCTTCCTGCGCCCGCACCGCCACGCCTTCTGGCTCTACCTCGTCTCGCTCGCCGTCGGCGGGACCACGGTCATCGGATCGCTGGCCCGCCGTACGGCCGAGGCGCCCCCCGGGGCCCTGCTGCTGGCCGTCGTGCTCTACGCGATCTGGCTGGCGCCGGTGCTGTGGTTCGTGTGGCGGCTGGAGCTGTTCGAGCGGGAGCCGATCTCGCTGGCCGCCGCCGCGTTCGTCTGGGGCGGGCTCGCCGCCACCGGGCTGGCGCTGGCCGCGAACACCGCGTTCGTGTCCTACCTCGCCAAGCTCGACTCGGGCTTCGCGGCCTCCTGGGGACCCGCCGTGGCCGGGCCGACGACCGAGGAGACCCTGAAGACGCTCGCCGTCGTCATGATCGTGCTGATCAACCGGGGCCAGTTCGACCGGGTGCTCGACGGGTTCGTGTACGGCGCGCTCGCCGGGCTGGGGTTCCAGGTCGTCGAGGACGTCATCTACGCCCTGTCCATCGCAGCCAAGTCCGGCTCGGGCTGGGTGGGCGGGCTGGTGCTCAGCTTCGTCATGCGCGGGCTCATCAACGGGCTGTGGACGCACGCCGCGTGGTCGGCGATCTCCGGGGCCGGGATCGCGTACTTCGTGACCCGGCGCGACCGGCCGTTGAACCGCCGGCTCCTGGTGGCGGCGGTCCTGTGCGGGCTGTCCTGGCTGCTGCACTTCGTCAACAACTCGCCGCTGTTCGTGCTGATGTTCGGCGGGGGCGGGCTGCTGACCATCGCGCAGATCATCTTCAACGGCATGGTGACGCTGTGCGTGGTCATCGTGATCTACCGGGCCGCCTGCCGGATCGAGTACGGCTGGTTCGCCGACGTGGTCGCCGACGACGTGCGCGCCGGCCTGTTCACCCCGCGCGAGGTCGCGGACCTGGCCACCAACGGCACCCGCCGCCGCGCGATCCGCCGCATGCGGGGCCTGCGCGGCCCCCGCCTCCAGCGGGAGCTCCAGCACGCCCAGATCGCGTACGGCGTGGCCAAGAGCCGTTCCCCGGACCCGGCGACGGACCCCCGCCTGGCCGAGCTCCGCCGGACCATCGCCGAGATCCGCTCCGACATCGCCCGCCTCCCCACCCGCCCCCGTCCGCGCCTGCGCCCGGCCCCGAGGCCCCCCTTCCACTCCGGCCTCTGGCGCCCCCAGGAGGACGAGGCCGCCTGACCCCTTCGCCCCTCCGCGCCCGCCGGCACTCGGTGGGTTCCAGGGGGAGAGGTGGCGACGGGTCGTGGAGGATGGGCGGATTGGCGTGGAGGTCAGGGGGCGCCGGTGTCCAGGGTCAGGCCGTAGGTCTCCTGGGCGGCCCGCCGGGTGATCTTGCCGGCCTTGAGATCGGCCAGGATCTCGGGGGCGGGGCGGTCGAGGGGGTCGCCTATGCCGCCGCCGCCGGTGGTCTCGACGACGAAGGCCTCGCCCGCGCGGAAGAGGACGTTGTTGGACTTGGCGGGGAGGCGTTCCAGGGCGCCGTCCGCCGTCATGCGGTAGAAGCCGCCGAGGCGGCCCGGGTGGCCGCCGGCGCGGCCGGGCGGGGCGAGGCGCAGCCGGTCGCCGCGGGTGGTCACGCAGGCGTCGGCGAGGAAGCGGAACACGGTGCGCGATCCGAGGCCGCCGCGCCAGCGCCCGGGGCCGCCGGAGTCGGGGATGACCGACACCGACTCCACGATCAGCGGGCAGCGCGCCTCCACCGGCTCGGCCTGCGGCACCGAGTTGCGCCCGAGCCCGAAGTGCACCCCGGTCGCGTCCGGCCCGTCCTTGCCGTGCCGCGCGCCCACCCCGCCGAAGTCGTACGACAGGTGGATCCAGTACGGCGGCGCGACGGACGCGATCGAGAACGGCTGCAGGATGCCCGACGCCGCGATCGCCATCGACGGGACCGCGTCCGACAGCGCCGTGAAGACGGCCTCCATCGCCGCGTAGATCGGGACGAACCGCCCGCCGCAGGGGTGCGGCGAGGTGGCGTTGAGCAGCGAGCCCGGCGGCAGCCGTACGTCCAGGGCGCGCAGGCAGCCGTCGTTCATGGGGATCGCCGGGTCCGTGAAGCAGCGCACCGCGAACACCGCCGCCGCCAGCGACTGGGACACCGACGCGTTGATCGCCGCCGGGACCTGCGGGTCCGTGCCCGCGAAGTCCACGGTCACGCCCTCGCCCGCGATCGTCACCGCCACCCGGACCACGTGCGCCCGGTCGAGGTGGATCCCGTCGTCGTCGATCGGGTACGACGCGGTGTACGTGCCGTCGGGCAGCGCGGCGAGGGCCATCCGCATCCGCGCCTCGGTGTGGTCGAGGTAGTCCTCGACGCCCCGCGCGAGCCCCGCCGCGCCGTACGTCTCGACCAGGGCGGACAGGCGCGCGGCGGCCACGGCGGTGCCCGCGACGAGGGCGCGGACGTCGCCCATCACCTTGTCGGGGGTACGGCTGTTCGCCCGCAGGATCGCCGCGATCGCCGGCTCGATCCCCTCGGCCGTCGCCAGCCGGACCGGGGGGAGCTGCAGCCCCTCCAGGAAGATCTCGGTGGCCAGCGGGGCCATGCCGCCCGCCGACAACCCGCCCAGGTCCGACACGTGGATCATGGTGGCGGTGAAGTAGGCGACCTCGCCCGCCACGAAGACCGGCCGGTAGACGAGCAGGTCGTTGGTGTGGACGCCGCCCCGGTAGGCGTCGTTGAGCGTGTAGACGTCGCCGGGGCGCATGGCGGCGAGCGGGATCTCCTCCAGCAGGTGCGGGAGCGCGACGGACAGCGCCATGCCGTTCATCAGGGTGGTCGCCATCGACTGCGCGATCAGCCGGCCGCGCGCGTCCAGGATCGCGGCCGAGGCGTCGGACCCCTCCACGATGAAGGTGGAGTACGCCGACCGCACCACGACGATGCTGGCCTCCTCGGCGGCCACCACGAGCGCGTGCCGCAGCACCTCCGCCGTCAGGCCGCCGTCCCCGCTCACGCGCGCCTCGCGAGGACGACGTTGCCGTTCTCGTCCGCGGCGGCGTCCCAGCCGGGCGGCACGACGATCGTGGACTCGGCGTCGGCGACGATCGCGGGCCCCGTGACGCGGCCGAGCCCGGCCCGGCGGTGCACGGGGACCTCGGTGTGCCCGCCGGTCTCGGGGAACCAGGCGCGGCGGCGTCCCGGGGGGCCCGGAGCCGCCGAGGCCGGAGCCTTCTGCGGGGGCTTGTCCACGGGGCGCGTCACCCGCACGCGGTAGCTCACCACCTCGGTCGGCCCGCGCTGGCGGATGCCGTACACCTGCTCGTAGAGCCGGAAGAACTCCTCGCGGAAGTCCTCCCCGGGCCCCTCGCCGTACGGCACGGTGATCTCGTGCGCCTGGCCCCGGAACCGCAGGTCCAGCGACCGCTCGACGATCGCCTCGGACGGCGGCGCCTCCAGGTCGGCCGCGCCCTCCGCCGCCAGCTCCTCGAAGACCGCCGGGTCGGGCTCGGCCGAGGGCCGGGTCCGCACGCGGTCGGTGGACAGGTCCGTGGCCAGCAGTCCCACGGCGGACCCCACCCCGCACGACGGCGGCACGATCACCGTCCCGATCCCGAACCGCTCCGCCACGCGCGCCGCGTGCGCCGGCCCGGCCCCGCCGAACGCCACCATCGCGAACCCGCGCGGATCGATCCCCCGCTGCACGGTCACGACGTGCACCGCCGACCCCATCGCCGCGTTCGCGATCTCGTGCACGGCGTGGGCCGCGTCCTCCCGTCCCACGCCCAGCGGCGCGGCCAGGCGATCGACGGCCTTCTCCGCGAGCAGCCGGTCCAGCCGCATCGACCCCCCGGCGAACCCCTCCTCGGCCAGGTAGCCGAGCACGAGGTTCGCGTCGGTGACGGTGGGCTCGCCGCCGCCCAGACCGTAGCAGGCGGGGCCGGGGGAGGACCCGGCGCTGCGCGGGCCGACCTTGAGCGTCCCGCCGTCGTCCACCCAGGCGACGCTGCCGCCGCCGGCGCCCACCTCGGCCAGGTCGATCGCCGGGGTCTTGATCGGCACGCCCGTCCCGGCCCGGCGCCCGCCGAAGCTCCCCTTGCCGCCGACGTGGAACTCGTGGGTGATCCGCGGCCGCCCGCCCTGGATCACGCACACCTTCGCGGTGGTCCCGCCCATGTCGAACGAGATCACGTCGGCGAACCCGGCCTGCCGCCCCGCCTCCGCGGCGGCCAGCGCCCCGGCGGCCGGGCCGGACTCGATCGTGGCCACCGCGCGCCGCCCCGCCAGCTCCGCCGACATCACCCCGCCGCCCGACTCCATGACCTGGACCCGGGGCGTGATCCCCACCGCCCGCAGCCGCGCCGACAGCCCCCCGAGGTACGCCTCCATCACCGGCCCGACGTACGCCGACATCAGGGTCGTGGTGGCCCGTTCGTACTCCCGGACCTCCGGCCAGACGTCCGAGCCGGTCACGACGGTCACCTCGGGCCCGAGTTCCTCGCGCAGGACCCGCGCCACCACGGTCTCGTGCGCCGGGTTCGCGTACGCGTGCAGCAGGCAGACGGCCACGGCCTCGACCCCCCGCGCCGCGATCTCGCGGGCGATCCGCCTCACGTCGTCGGGGTCCACCGCCCGCAGGACCCGCCCGGAGGCGTCCACCCGCTCGGGGACCTCGAAGCAGTCCTCGCGCGCGACGGGCGGCGCGGGCGGGTCGAACCGCAGGTCGTACCGGTCCTCCTCGACCCGGGCGTACCTGCCGAGCGGCAGCAGGTCCCCGAACCCGAGGGTCGTCACGAACGCGACGCGGACGCCCCGCCGTTCCAGCACCGCGTTGGTGGCCAGCGTCGTCGCGTGCACCACGCGGCCGACCTCCCCGGGGGCGGCCGAGGCGGCCGCGAGCACCCGCCGCACCCCGTCGAGGACGCCCTCGGCCGGGTCGTGGTGCGTGCTCAGCACCTTCGCCACGGCGGCCACCCCGTTCCCCCCGGACAGCACCACGTCCGTGAAGGTCCCCCCGACGTCCACCCCGAGCGCGTACTCATGCACAGCCCGCACCCTACGACCCAAGCAAACGCTTGTCTACAAGTCGTACGGCGGGCCGCCCGGCTCACTGGCCGATGACGGCCCCGGAGATCATGCGGTCGAACAGCGGCCGGTCGCAGGAGGCGGGGGCGCAGAAGAAGGTGAGGAAGGCCGCCGGGGCCCCGGGCCGCTGGACCACGTAGGCGAAGAAGTCCAGCCGGCCCCCGGCCTTGGGGTCGCTGACCACGCCGTCGATGCGGAAGGCGGGGTGGCCGCCCACCGTGACCGGGACGGGCGCGCCGGCGTAGCCGACCTCGCCGGGCATGAGGGACTTCAGGCTCTCCTGCAGGTTCTCGGAGGAGTCGGAGAGGTTGAGGGAGTCGCTGACACCCGTGTAGACGCCCTGCGCCCGGGCGGGCTCCTGCGAGATCAGCCCGTTGACCGAGGTCCAGTCCCCGGCGATCGGCGTGGTGAAGAGTCGCTCGAACTCCTCGGCGGCCGGGGAGGCGACCGCGAAGAGGTCGGCGTGGGTCCGCGCCTCCCAGCCGCCGGGGTAGCTGAACGTGAAGGGGGCCGCGACCGTCGAGGGGTACTTCTTCCACACGTTCCCGCCGCCGCCGCGGAGCGTCAGGAAGGCCACGCCCAGGGCGATCACGGCGAGCACGGCGAACGCCACCCCGGCCAGCCGGCCCCGCGTCAGCCGTATCCGGGCCGCGGGGCGGGGGGCGGGCGCGGACGGCGCGCGGGGGTGGGAGGGGTGGGTGGAGGAGCCCAGCGGCGGCCGGGTGTCGACCGGGTGCCCGGCCGGGCGGTACGCCGCGAGGCCCGTGAAGTCCTCGCCGCTGATGGCGTCGCGCAGGGCGGCGACGAACTCGCGGCAGGTGCCGTACCTCTCGACCGGGGACTTGGCCAGGGCGCGGGCCATGACCAGGTCCACGGACGGGGGCAGGTCGGGGCGGTGCGAGGTGACCGGGGCCGGGTCGTCGCTGACGTGGGCGTAGAGCAGGGCCAGCTCGCTGTCGCGCTGGAACGGCGGCACCCCGGTCAGGACCTCGTAGGCGACGCAGCCCAGGGCGTACAGGTCGGAGCGGCCGTCCACGGGCTGGCCGGTGATCTGCTCGGGGGCGACGTAGCGCGGGGTGCCGAGGAACTGGCCCTGGCTGGTCAGCCCGGCCAGGGAGTACGTGCTCTTGGTGAGGCCGAAGTCGGTCAGGTAGACGTGCTCGGGCTCGCCCGTCCCCGCGCCGCCGGCGATGAGGATGTTGGCGGGCTTCACGTCGCGGTGGACCAGGCCCTGCTGGTGGGCGGAGTCCAGGGCGGAGGCCACCTGGGACAGGAGGCGGTTGGCGCGGGCCACCGGCGGCGGGCCCTCGTGGTCGAGGAGGCCGCGCAGGTCGCGCCCCTCGACGTAGCGCATGGCGATGAACAGCAGGCCGTCGGCCTCGCCCGCCTCGAAGATCGGGATGATGTTGGGGTGGTCGATGCCCGCGACGGTGCGGGACTCGCGCACGAACCGCTGCCGGAAGCGCGTGTCGAGGGCGAGCTGGGGGGCGAGCACCTTGAGCGCGACCTGCCGGCCCAGGCGCTCGTCCCGGGCCCGGAAGACCATGCTCATGCCGCCCTGGCCCACGAGGTCCTGCACCAGGTAGTCGCCCACCCGCGTGCCGATCAGGGACTTGCCGAAGAGTTCGCTCATTGGTCCGCCGGGTGGCCGCAGAAGGCGCAGAACTGGTGGGCCTGGCCCAGCCGCATGCCGCACTGGGTGCAGAAGCGCTGGTGCGGCCGGGCGCCGTCGCCGCCCGCCGCGGGCCTCGGCGACGTCCCGCCCGGATCCGAGGGATGCCGCGCCCCGCTCACCCCGCCCGCGCCGTACGGCGGGCCCGGATCGGACGGGGACCCGTACGGCGGGCCGGGGCCGGACGAGGAACCGGGGCGCGGGCCGGGGCCGGACGAGCGCCCGCCGCCGTATCCGGGGTCGGACGAGCGCCCGCCGCCGTATCCGGGGTCGGAGCCGGGCGAGGCCACGGCGTGGCGGGGGACGAGGGTGGTCCGCTCCTCGTCGGGGGACGGCCGCGACGGCTCGTACGGCGATGGCGGAGAGGGCGGAGAGGGCTGCGCGGGCGGCGGGGCGCCGGAGGCCGGGGACACGGGGGAGCCCGGGGACGACGCGGCGGCCTCGGCGGGCCGCCGCCTGCGCATCAGCGCCGGCACGGCCACCGCCAGCGCGACCACCGCGAGCGCGCCCACGGCGGGCCACAGCCACGGCCCGAGCCCGCCCGACCGGTCCTCCGGGGTGCCGCGCTTGACCGCCTTGCCCGCGTCCTGCGCCGTCCCGCGCCGGGCGAGGGCCGTGCGCAGGTGCTCGGCGGCCACCGCGTGGTCCGGCCGCTGGCGCAGGACCTGCTGGAGCACCGGGACCGAGTTCGCGTAGAACCGGTTGTGGTAGTGGGCGAGCGCGTTCTCGTACAGCACGTCCACCGGCCCGCGCCGGGGCGGCGCCCCGGCGGCGGTGAGCGCGGTGCGGATGTCCTCGACCGAGGTGGCCAGGATCTGGCCGCCCCCGCCGCCGTGGATCAGGCCCACGACGTCGCTCTTGCCGTTGTCGATCACCGCCGCGCCGGCCGCGCCCGCGTCGAGCAGCCGGGTCAGCTTGTCGCGCTCGGCCGCCTTGAACGTCTGGCTCCCCGGCGGGTCCAGGTGGGCGGTCTCGACCTTGAGCGGGGCCTTCGGGCCGGGCCGCCCGGGGAAGGCCATGACGTTGACCGACTCGATGCGGCTGCCCAGCGTCTCCGCCAGCGGCGCGGTCGGCAGGTTCGCCTTCTCGGCGCCCTTGGTCACCCGCAGCACGGCGGGCTCCCCGGGCGCGGACCCGGCGCGCACGATCTCGGCGGGCAGCCCCTCGGCGGCGGGCGGGTCGGAGTGCGGGAAGACCGTGACGACCGGCGTGACCTCGGTGACGCAGGTGGAGCTCGCGGTCTGCGGCGGGTAGCACGCCTTCAGCCGCCCGGCCAGGTCGTCGTTCGCCACGGTGTGCTGCGAGAAGTCCTCGGGGATTCGCACCTTGAAGTACTCGGCGAACACCTTGTTCGCGGCGAGCACGCGCGGGTCGCGCGACGGCTGGACCACGCCGGTCGCGGTCACCACCACCCCGTCCGGGGTGACGGTGAACCCGCTGCCCGAGGCCACGGGCACGGTGTAGGTCCGGGAGAAGTGCTTGATCTGCCCCCGGTCGTCCAGGAGCGTGATCCGCACCCGCGAGGAGGCCTCCACGCGCACGGCGGCGGGCGTCACGCGGTCGGTGGACCCGCTCGGATGGGGGTGCGCGAGCGCCACGGGGGCGGCGACCGCGGTCAGGCCGCCGGCCAGGACCAGCGCGGCGGCGGCGCGAGGGCCGCGTGCGGTCCCGCCGCGGAGGTGCTGGGGCATGGTCGCCTCCGAGGATGCCCGGGAGGAGGGTAAACCAAGCCTCCCAGCGCAGCCCGCCATGTCAAGCGATATCCGGAGTCGGAAGGTGACAGCGGGCGACGGGCGTGACCGCGCGGCGGTCGCGTCAGCCCGCCGGGGGACATCGGGCCGGGGCGGAATCCGACCTGCGGCGGACGTCCGCCGCGAGGCCCGCGTTCTAGCCTGCGGGCATGAGCTCCCGCCGCCCGCCCGCCCTCGCCGACCTCCTCGTGGCGATCGCCGTCGGCGTGTTCGCGATCGCCGAGGAGCTCACCGTCACCGACCTGGGCCCACCCCGGCCGGGGTGGTCGTGGATGGTGGCGGCGGCCGTGGCGACCGCGCTTCTCGTGCTGGTACGGCGCGGCGCCCCGTTCGGGGTGTACCTCGTCTACGCGGCGATGAGCCTGGCGCTGGAGCTGACCGTGCCCGGGCTCGACGCGGCGGCCTGGCAGTTCTACGCGATGTTGCTGCTGTTCTTCACGGTGACCAGCGAGCTGCCGCCGCGTGACCGGCGGGTCGTGGCCTCGTACGCGGTGGCGGCGGGCCACCTCGTACTGATGATCACGGACATGGCGGCGCGGGAGAGCGTCGTGGGTGACGTGGCGATCGCCCTCTTCATGATCACTTTGGCGGGGGTGGCGGGTCACGTGGTGCGGCGGTATCTGGAGCGGGCGGTGGACGCCGACGCGCAGAGCAGGCTCGTCGCGGCGCGGAGCGAGCTGCGCGCGATGGAGGCCGTGCTGGAGGAGCGGGCGCGGCTGGCCCGCGAGCTGCACGACATCATCGCGCACAGCGTCAGCGTCATGGTGGTGCAGATCGGCGGCGTGCGGCTGATGCTGCGCGAGGACCAGGTCCGCGAGCGGCAGACGCTGGTGTCGGTGGAGGAGACGGGGCGCTCGGCGGTGGAGGAGCTGCGCCGGATGCTCGGCCTGCTCCGCGCCGGGCCCGACGACGACCCGCTGTCGCCGCAGCCGGGGCTGTCGCGGCTGGACGACCTGATCGAGCAGGTGCGCGCGGCCGGGCTGGACGTCGCGGTCGAGCTGGAGGGGGAGCCCGCGCGGCTGCCGCCGGGGCTGGACCTGTCGTTGTACCGGATCGTGCAGGAGGCGCTGACGAACACGCTCAAGCACGCCGGGCCCACGCGCGCCCTGGTCCGGATCCGGTTCCGCAACCACGAGGTGAGTGTGGACGTCACCGACGACGGCCCGCGCGGGAGCCGTGCCGGGCGCGCGGGGGCGCGGGGGGAGGCGGGGAAGCCGGGCGGGCCGGGGGAGCCGGGACACGGGCTGATCGGGATGAAGGAGCGGGTCGCGTTGTTCGGTGGCACCTTGTCGGCGGCGCCGCGCCCGGAGGGCGGGTACGGCGTGAGCGCGCGGCTTCCCGTCGGGGCTCGGTAACCTCCTCCCATGTCAGGACATTTGCGCATCCACGAGACGCCGCCGGCGGGGCGGTTCCGGGAGATCCCCCGCGTGGACCGGTTGCTCGCCCTGGCCGTGGTCGTCGTGGGCGTCCTGGAGGCGTTCACCACCGCCACGGCGTACGGCGCCGCCCAGAACCCGCAGCTCTGGTGGGTCGCGCAGGCCGTGCTCACCGGCGGCATCCTGCTCTGGCGGCGGCGGGCCCCGGTGCTGACGCTGGTCCTCATGGTGATCGCCCAGTACCTCTGGCACCGCCAGGGCAACGAGGGCTGCCCGGTGTGGCAGCTCGCGAGCCTGCTCGTGGTGTTCCACACGGCCGGCGCCGAGCGCCCCTGGAAGGTGGGCGGGGCCTGGGCGTGGGCGGCGATCGCGGTGTTCGACTCCGGCGCGATCGACCACCGGCCGCTGCCCCTGGAAGAGGTCATCTTCCTGACCGTGATGTTCGGCGCGGCCTGGGGGACCGGCGTCGCCCTCCGCGCGCACGCCACCCGCGGCCTGGCGCTGGCCGAGCGCAACGCCCGGCTGGAGGCCGAGCGCGAGCGCCGCGCCCGCGAGGCGGTGGCGGCCGAGCGCGCCAGGATCGCGCGGGAGCTGCACGACACGATCTCGCACAGCGTGAGCGTGATGGTGCTCCAGGCGGGCGGCGTGCGCAGGCTGCTCGGCGAGGAGCGGCCGCGCGAGCGCGACATCCTGCTCGACGTGGAGAAGGCCGGGCGCCAGGCCGTGCAGGAGCTGCGGGTGATGCTGGGCGCGCTGCGGGCGGAGGACGCCCCCGGCGGGGAGCCGGGGCCGGGTCTCGCGCGGCTGGACGACCTGGTGGCGCGGCTGCGCGCCGTCGGGCTGGACGTGAGCGTGACCGTCGAGGGCGAGCCGAGGGAACTGCCGCCCGGGCTGGACCTGTCGGCGTACCGCATCGTGCAGGAGGGGCTGACGAACGTGGTCAAGCACGCCGGGCGCACCCGCGCCCGGGTCCGCCTGGCGTACGCCGGGGACGAGGTGCGCCTGGAGATCGAGAACGAGGGCGCGGGCGAGCCGGCCGCGGACACCGGCCTGGACGGCGGGCACGGGCTGGCCGGGATGCGCGAGCGCGTCGCCCTGTTCGGCGGGACCTTCTCGGCCGCGCCCCGCGAGCAGGGCGGGTTCAGCGTCCTGGCCCGCCTGCCCATCTCGGAGGGGGCGCCGGCATGAGCATCCGCCTGGTGATCGCCGACGATCAGGCCATGGTCCGCGCGGGGCTGCGCCTGGTCGTCGAGACCGAATCCGACCTGGAGGTCGTGGGCGAGGCGGCCGACGGCGTGGAGGCCGTCGCCGTCGCGCAGCGCCACCGCCCCGACGTCGTGCTCATGGACATCTCCATGCCCCGCCTCGACGGGCTCGCCGCCGCCCGCAAGCTGCTGGCCTCGCCCCACCCGCCGAAGATCATCATGCTCACGACCTTCGACACCGACGAGAACCTCTACGCCGCCCTGCGCGCCGGCACCAGCGGGTTCCTGCTCAAGGTCTCGCCCCCCGAGCAGCTCATCGACGCCGTGCGCGTGGTCGCCGCCGGGGACGCCCTGCTCGACCCGGCCGTCACCACCCGCGTGATCGCCTCCTTCGCGGGCCGCCACGACCCCGTCCCGCCGCGCGAGCTGGCCGACCTCACCCCCCGCGAGCTGGAGGTCCTGCGCATGCTGGCCAGGGGTCTGTCCAACGCCGAGATCGCCGCCCAGCTCTACGTCGGGGAGGCCACCGTCAAGACGCACGTGGCCCGGGTCCTGATGAAGCTCTCCCTCCGCGACCGCGCCCAGGCCGTGGTCTTCGCCTACGAGTCCGGCGTGGTCCGCCCCGGCGACGTCCCGCGATGAGCCCGCCCGCCGTCCACCCCGCCCCCGCCGTACGGCTCGCGCGAGCCGTACGGCTCCCGGGCGGGGCGCGGCGGCGGGTCTCCGGGGCGGACGCGGCGATCGGGGTCGCGCTGGGCGTGGTCGGGGCCGTCGAGGAGCTGATCGCGCAGGGGCACCAGTCGACGGTGTGGTGGCAGGCGGGGGCGCTGGTCACCGGGTTCCTGCTGATCGCGCGGCGGGCGTACCCGTTCGCGGTGGCGGCCGTGTTCATCGCGACGATGCTGGGGCCGTGGCGGAACCTGCCGGAGCAGTGGGCGACGTGGCAGGTGTGCGCGGCGCTGATCGTGGCCTACACGATGGGGAGCCGGGTCCCGCTCCGGGGGAGGCGGGGCGTGGCCGGGCTGCTGCTCGTCGCCGGGGTGGTCCTGGCGATGCAGCCGCTCGACGCCGAGCGGACGGTGCGGGACCTGCTGGTGGCGTTCGCCCTGCTGGGGATCGCGTACTTCGCCGGGATCTCGCTGCGGCGGCAGATCGACCGGGCGGCGTGGCTGGCCGGGCAGGGGGTGCGGCTCGCCGCCGAGCGGGATCTGCGCGCGCGGGAGTCGGTGGCCGAGGAGCGGCGGCGCGTGGCGCGTGAGCTGCACGATGTCGTCGCCCACAGCGTGAGCGTGATGACCATGCAGGCGGGGGCGCTGCGGCGTGTCCTCGGCGAGGGGCGGGAGCGGGAGCGCGGGCTGCTGCTGGAGCTGGAACGGCTCGGGCGGGAGGCCGTGGACGAGCTGCGGATCATGCTCGGCGCGCTGCGCGCTCCCGGGCCGGCGCGGGGGGACGGCGGGGGCCCGCCGGACACGGAGCCCGGGTGGGTGCCCCGGCCGCTCCCGCGCCTCCTGGGGCTGCCCGCCGGGGACTGGGTGATCGCGGTGCTGCTCGCCGTGGGCGGCGTGCTGGTCGAGTTCTTCGACGCGTTCCCCGACGGCGGGCCCATCCACGACGACCCCGTGTGGTGGAGCGTGGCGGCCGTCGTCACCTCGGGCGTCGTGCTGGTCCGGCGGCGGTGGCCGCTCGGCGCGCCGGCCTGCGTCGTCCTCGTGCTGAACGTGATCTGGCCGAGCACGCCCGCCGAGCACCCGCTGTGGCGCTTCGTCGCGCTGCTCCTGCTGCTGCACACGGCGGGGGCGCGGGTGCCGCTGCGCGGGCGGCGCGGCTGGGCGGGCGGCGTGCTGATCACGGCGGCCGTGGCGCAGTTCCTCCTCACGGCGGTGTCCAGGGAGGCCGAGGCCACGTACACCGACCTCATGGTGTTCGGCACGCTCATCGCGATCTCGTACGCCGGGGGAGTGCTGCTCCGCCGCCAGATCGAGCGCGCGGTGGAGCTGACCGAGCGCAACACGCGCCTGTCGGTGGAACGCGAGGAGCGCGCCCGCCACGCCGTGGCCGGGGAACGTTCCCGCATCGCCCGCGAGCTGCACCACGTGGTCACCGGCAGCGTCACGGCCATGCTCGCCCGCGCCCGCGACCTGCGCCCCCTCCTCGCCGCCGCCCCCGACCGCGAACGCCGCCTCCTGGCCGGGGTCGAGCACGCGGGGGCCCAGGCCATCGCCGAACTCGACACCATGCTCGCCACCCTCCGCCCCGGCCCGCCCGCCGCCGGGACGGCTCCGGTCGGAGCGGCCGAGGCGATCGCTCCCGCCGGGACGGTTCCGGCGGGGACGGTTCCGGCCGGGGCGGTTCCGCCGGGGGCGGGCGGCACGCCGCCGGACGTCGCGGAACCGGTCCGGCGCCCCGACCTGACCTCCGTGGGCGACCTCGCCGACCGGGTCCGCCTCGCCGGCGTCGCGGTGGACGTCGAGGTCGAGGGGGATGTCGCGGGGCTACCGCCCGCGCTGGCCCTGTCGGCGTACCGCATCATCCAGGAGGCGCTGACCAACGTGGTGAAGCACGCCGCCGCCACCCGGGCCAGGGTGAGCCTGCGCCGCCTCCCCGGCGGCCTCCGGATCGAGGTCACCGACGACGGGGCCGCCAAGCCCCCGTCCCCGGCCTCCCCGCCCGCCCCCCGCTCCGGCGGCCACGGCCTCATCGGCATGCGCGAACGCGCCGCCCTCTTCGGCGGCACCCTCACCGCCGGGCCCCGGCCCTCCGGCGGCTACCACGTCCGGGCCGACCTCCCCGTCCCCGCCGCCTCCGACCTCTCCCGCCCCTGACCGATCCCGCGCCCCCGAATCCCCGGGACCGGCGCGACCCGGCCCGCTCGCGCTCATGCCCCGGCGTTCGCCCGGCCGCTCGCGCCTCTCGTCCTCGGGCGGGCTCGCCCGCGGCTCGCGGTTTCCCGCTGGGGTGAGCTGCGATCTTTCAACTGGTTGGGGAGGAAATGTTGTGTATAGGGAGTGTGTGTGTATATTTTTCGGCGTTGGGTGGTTGTCGGAGAAGAACTTTTCTCAAGGAGGGGTGGATGAGGGCGTTCCCCCGGGTTCTGTTCGATGAGGCGCACGGCCAGGCGTGGAGCATCCGGCGGGAGGTCGCGGCCGGGATGAATCCCGGATATCCCGAGGACAGCGCGTACACGCGGGCGGCGGAGCGGCTGCGGCGGCTCGGGCACGACGTGGCGGCGCACGCCGAGGGGGCGCTGACCCCCGAGGTGCTGGCCGGGTGCGACGTGCTGGTGATCGCGCACCCCTCCGACAGCAGGTGGGAGCGCACGATCGGCGGGGACCCGGTGCTCGGGGACGCCGAGCTCGACGCGGTCGAGGCGTTCGTGCGCGAGGGCGGCGGACTGGTCGTCCTGGGGGAGTACGAACAGGACAAGTACGGCAACAACCTCAACGACCTGCTCGGCCGGTTCGGGCTGGGGATCGCGCACGCGATGGCGCAGGACCCGGCCAGGTGCGAGCGCGGCGTCGCGGCCTGGGTGCGCGGCGAGCCCGCCCCTGCCGACGGGGCCGAGGACCTGCTCGCCGGGGCGCGGTCGGCCGTGTTCTACCGCACCGGCGTGGTGCGGGTGGGGCCGGAGGCCGAGGTGCTGTTCCGGACCTCGCCGACCGCGCATCCGGCCGGGGAGCCGCTGGCGGCGGCCGTACGCGCCGGGGAGGGGCGGGTCGTGGTGTTCGCCGACTCCGACCTGTTCGGCGACGACTCGATCGGCGACCACGACCACGAGACCCTGTGGGGCAACGTCGTGACCTGGGCGGCCCGCCGCCCGGCCCCGGCCTCCGCCCCCGCCGGCGCCGCGGCGGGCTCGGCGGGCTCGGCGGCCGCGCACCCCGTCACCGCGCACCCCGCGTGGGAGCGGCTGAAGGCCGCGGTCGAGGAGCTGCGGCCGCTGCAGGCCAAGGACGGGTCCGTGGAGCGCGGCGACCCCGCCCCGGCCGTCGCGGCGATGAGCGAGGCGATCGGGGAACTGGCCCCGCTGTTCCCGCACGACGCCGGCTATCTGGCCGCCGTCCTGGACGACCTGCGCCGCTGGGCCGGGAGCGGGTACGGCGTGCCCGACTTCCTGCCGTCGCTGCTGGCCTTCCGGCCCGAGCTGCAGCGGGTGGACGGGCGCGAGCACCTGGTGGTCTTCCCGATGTACACCCAGAACGGGAACCCGAACCGCAACTTCGAGGCCGTGCTGATCCGCACCGTCTGGCCGAGCTGGCTGGCCGACCTGGAGCGCGAGCGGTACGACAACCCGATGTTCGTCCCGATCGCGTTCGTGGACTTCACCGCCGGATACGACACCGACTCGGCGGTGCTGTTCCCCGAGACCGTGAGCGTGCACGACAAGCCCGAGCGGTTCACCTGGGGCGGCATCTTCTGCGACCGCGAGGCGGCCCGCTTCCGCGCCGTCAGCGCCGCGGCCGCGCGCACGCTCAAGCTCGCGCTGCCGCCGGACGCCGCGCGCCTGCTGGAGAGCCAGGAGCTCGCCCAGGACACGTTCGTGCTGTGGGACCTGGTCCACGACCGCACCCACAGCCACGGCGACCTGCCGTTCGACCCCTTCATGATCAAGCAGCGCATGCCGTACTGGATGTACGCCCTGGAGGAGCTGCGCTGCGACCTCACCGCCTTCGGCGAGGCCGTGAAGCTGGAGGCCGAGGGCGTCCCGCACGCCCGCTACGTCCAGCACGCGATCCTGTTCGACCGGCTGTTCCGGTTCCCGATCACGGGCGAGCGCGTGCGCAACTACGACGGGCTCGGCGGCCAGCTCCTGTTCGCCTACCTGCACCGCAACGACGTCGTACGGTGGACCGACAACAGCCTGTCCATAGACTGGGACCGGGTCCCCGACGCGGTCGCGGGGCTGCGCGGCGAGGTGGACAAGCTCTACCGCGACGGCATCGACCGGCCCAAGCTCGCCCACTGGCTGGCGGCGCACGAGCTGGTCGCCGCCTACGTCGCGCCGCACCCGGCCTCGACCTGGGCGCGGGGCGCCGGGGCGCTCCCGGCCGAGGGGTTCCCCAAGAGCGCGGTGGACGCCGTGCTGCCCGACGAGTTCCCCCTGAGCATGTTCTACGAGGCGCTGCGCCGTAAGCTCGCAGATGTGGTGGAGTCGACGAGGGGGGTTCGGGCCGCATGAAAGGTCTCGTGATCGTGGTGGCGGGCGCGGGCGGCCCGGCGGGGCGCGCGGTGACGCGGCGCCTGGCCGAGGCGGGCGCGACGGTCGTCGCCGCCGACGCCGACAAGGAACGCCTGGACGCCGCGTTGTCGGCGGCGCCCGAGGGCGTGGAGGGCGAGGTCATCGACCTGCTCGACCTCGACGCCGTGCGCGGGTGGGCCGGGCGGGTCGAGGAGCGGCACGGCCGCGTGGACGGCGTGATCCACCTGGTGGGCGGGTGGCGCGGCGCGTCCTCGTTCGCCGAGACCGACCTCGGCGACTGGGCGCTGCTGCACGACCTGCTCGTCCGCACCCTCCAGCACACGACGCTGGCCTTCGAAGGCGCGATCAAGCGCAGCGAGAACAGCCGCTTCGCGATCGTCTCCGCCCAGGCCGCCGCCAAGCCGACCGAGAACAACGCCTGCTACGCCACCGCCAAGGTCGCGGCCGAGACGTGGATGCTGGCGTTCGCCGACGCACTCCGCGGCACCGAGTCCGCCGCCGTCACCCTCGTGGTCAAGGCGCTGGTGGACGACGCGATGCGGGCCGCCAAGCCGGAGGCCAAGTTCCTCGGGTTCACCGACGTCGCGGACCTCGCCGAGGCCGTCGCGGGCCTGTGGAAGAAGCCCGCCGCCGACCTCAACGGCGCCCGCGTGGACCTCACCACCTGACCCGCTCCCGCCCGCCTCCCGACCCGCTCCCGCCCGCCTCCCGTACGGCCCACGGCCCGGCCGCCCCGTCTCGCGCGGTGGCGGCCCCGGGCGCGAGCCGTACAGGGGCCCGCGCCGCGCGGGCCAGGCCGGCGGGTCCGGACCGGAACGCGGGGGGCCCCGGGCCGCGGAGGCGGGGCGGGGCCGTACCCTCGCGGTGAGGTGCGGCGGGAGCCGTACGCCATCCCCTCGATCACAGGGCAGCACAGGACAGGACAGCACCACATGACCGACGCACGACGCCGCCACGACCCCTCGGCGCGCGGCTTCGCCAGCGACAACTACGCCGGGGTCCACCCGGAGATCCTGGAGGCGATCTCGCTCGCCAACGGCGGGCACCAGGTGGCGTACGGCGCCGACGTCTACACCGAGCACCTCCAGGAGGTGTTCCGGGCGCACTTCGGCGAGACGGCCGAGGCGTTCCCGGTGTTCAACGGGACCGGCGCGAACGTGGTGAGCCTCCAGGCGGTGACCGAGCGCTGGGAGGGCGTGGTCTGCGCCGAGACCGCCCACATCAACGTGGACGAGTGCGGCGCCCCCGAGAAGATCGCCGGGCTGAAGCTGATGACCGTGCCGACGCCGGACGGGAAGCTGACGCCGGAGCTGATCGACCGGCAGGCGTGGGGCTGGGGCGACGAGCACCGGGCCCAGCCGAAGGTCGTCTCGATCACGCAGTCCACCGAGCTGGGCACCCTCTACACCCCGGCGGAGATGGCGGCGATCTGCGCCCACGCGCACGAGCGCGGCATGGTCGTCCACGTGGACGGGTCCCGCCTGGCCAACGCGGCCGCCGCGCTGGACGTGCCGCTGCGCGCGATCTCCACCGACGTGGGCGTGGACCTGCTGTCGTTCGGCGGCACCAAGAACGGGCTCCTGCTCGGCGAGGCCGTGGTCGTGCTCAACCGCGACGCGGTCCGCGGCATCCCGTTCCTGCGCAAGTCGTCGATGCAACTCGCCTCGAAGATGCGGTTCGTGTCCGTGCAGTTCGAGGCGCTGCTCGCGGGCGACCTGTGGCTGCGCAGCGCCCGCCACGCCAACGCGATGGCCGCCAGGCTGGCCGACGCCGTGCGCGACGTCGTGGAGATCACCCGGCCCGTGCAGGCGAACGCCGTCTTCGCGATCCTGCCGGCGGACGTGGCCGAGCGCGTGCGCAAGCGCTTCCGCTTCTACACCTGGGACGAGAGCACCGGCGAGTGCCGCTGGATGTGCTCGTTCGACACCACCGAAGAGGACATCGACGCGTTCGCCGCCGCGATCCGGGAGGAACTCTCCTAAGCCGGGCTGGTCCGCGTGTGCGCCCCGGGTTACCTTCGGCGCGTGCGCGTACACACCATCAACTGCGGCACCATGCGCCCCCGCTGGCTGCGCGGCACCGCCTCCGGCCTGATAGGCGCCCGCTGCCTGCTGATCGAGAGCGAGCGGGGGCTGGTGCTGGTGGACACCGGCTTCGGGCTGGCCGACGTCGCCGACGGGGGCGCGGCGCTGGGGCCGATGCTGAGGTTCGGCGCCAGGCCCGCGCTCGACCCCGCCGAGACCGCGATCCGCCGGATCGAGGCGCTCGGGCTGGACCCCGGCGACGTCCGCCACATCGTGCTCACCCACCTCGACGCGGACCACGCCGGGGGCCTGCGTGACTTCCCGCGCGCGCTGGTCCACCTGCACGCCAGGGAACACGCGGCGATGACCCGGCCGACGTGGCGCGAGCGGCCCCGGTACCGTGCGGGGCAGTGGGCGCACGGGCCCGCGTGGGTGCTCCACGAGGAGGCGGGCGAGCCCTGGCACGGCTTCGCGGCCGTGCGCGAGCCGCTGCCCGGGCTGCCGGTCCTCATGGTCCCGCTGCACGGTCACACGCGCGGGCACACCGGCGTCGCGGTGGAGACGGAGCGCGGCTGGCTGCTCCACGTCGGCGACGCCCTCTTCTGGCGCGCGGAACTCGGCCCCGGCCGGGCCGGCGACGCCGTACGGCGGGCGCGGGGCGGGCCCGGGACCCTGCCTCGGAGCCTGGGCGCGGCGCAGCGCGCGCTGGCCGAGGACCACGCCGCCTGGGCGCACAACCGGGCGCGGCTGCGCCGCCTCGTGCGCGACCACCCGGGCCAGATCGAGGTCGTCACCTCCCACGACCCGGTGCCCTGACCCGCCGCGCGCGCCGCCCGTGCCGTACGGCCGGCGCGGGCCCGGGCTCGTGCCGTACGGCCCGGCGCGGCGCGGCGCGCTGCGACGCGGTGCGGGTGGCGCGGTGGTGCGGGTGGCGTGGTGCGGGTGGCGCGGTGGTGCGGGCCGGGGCGTCAGGCGGCGGGCTTGCGGGCGGAGAAGATCGCGGTGCCGGGGATGAGGCGGCCGCGGAGCGGGCTCCACGCGCCCCAGACGCGGTCGTGGCCCTCCGGCCACTCCGGCTCGGTGAGGGCGGTGAGGACGAGCCCGGCGGCGGTGAGCTCGGCGACGCGGTCGCCCAGGGTGCGGTGGTGCTCGGCGTAGGCCGGCTCGCCGTCCTCGTCGAACTCGACGTAGGGGGTCCGGTCGAAGTACGGCCGGGTCGCGGTCAGGCCGTGCGGGCCCGGGTCGTCGGGGAAGCTCCAGCGGATGGGGTGGGTGACCGAGAAGACGAACAGCCCGCCGGGGCGCAGGACGCGGGCGGCCTCGCGCATCACGGCCGCGGAGTCGGCCACGAACGGGATCGCGCCGTACGCCGAGCAGACGGCGTCGAAGGACTCGTCGGCGAAGGGAAGCGCCCGGGCGTCGGCGGCGGCCACCGGAAGGCGGAGGCCGGTGTCCAGGTCGATCCGGCGGGAGTGCTGGAGCTGCCGGTACGACAGGTCCACGCCGACCGCCCGCGCCCCCTGGGTGACGAGCCAGCGGGCGCACTGCCCGGCGCCGCAGCCGATCTCCAGGACGCGCTTGCCGCGCACGTCGCCGAGCAGCCGGGCGTCGGCCTCGTCCAGGCCCTCGGGGCACCAGACGAAGCCGGTGTCGCGCAGGAACTCGCCGTGCTCGGCCTGGTATTCGTCCGCCGCGCCGTCCCACCAGCGGCGGTTGGCCCGCACCGACTGCTCGGCCGAGATCGGGCGCCGCGCGACGGACCCGGCGGCGACGTCATCGCCCGCCCCGCCGTACGGCGGCTCGCCGGAGTCGCCCGGCAGGTCCCCGGAATCGCTTACGCGGTCGGCGTCACCGAGACCGTGGGCGTCGCCGAGACCGTGGGCGTCGCTCAACGGGTCTTCGGGCGCGGGCCCTTGGGCATCTTCACACCCTTGGGCATGGGGCCCTTGGGCATGGGCAGGCTGCTCTGGAGCGCGCGCAGGCGGTAGTTCACCTCGGCGACGGCCGGCTTCTTGAGGTTGCGCGGCAGCTTCATCAGGTGCCGCTGCAGCTTCTTGATCGGGACCTGGCCCTCGCCGTCACCCGTCTGCACGTCGTAGACCGGCACGTCCATGGCGACGCGCTGGACCTTCTTCTTCTCGGCGAGAAGGAGCCGCTGCACCCGGTTGGCCGGGCCCTCCGACACCAGGATCACGCCCGGCGCGCCCACGACGCGGTGGACGACGTCCTGCTCCCGGTTGACGGCCACGACCGGCGTGACGTTCCAGTTCCCGCGCATGCTCTGCAGGATCGCGGCGGCGGCGCCCGGCTGGCCCTCCAGCATGGAGTACTGCGCCTTCTGGGCGAACTGCCCGAAGACGATCATGCCGGCGGTCAGACCCCCGAGCAGGCCGAGCGGGATCATGAAGAGCAGGGAGTCGGTGACCAGGCCGATCACCACGAACAGCGCGAGCACGCCGAGGGCCGTCGCGAACACGATCGGCATGCCCTTGGGGTTCGCCTGCCTGACGATCCCGGCGACCATTCGGATCTGCTTGAGACGACCCGGGGTCTCCGGGGACGCCGCCTTCTTTGCCATGCCGCAAGGATATGAGCCTTCCGACATCGAGCGATAACGAGGGGACGCCTTGGGCGGTAACGGTTAGATCAGGACTCCGATCATCGAGCGCATCGTCGGGCAGCGCAGGAAGTCCTCCTCCGGGCAGCCCATCGCGTGCTCGACCATCGCCCTGGACGCCTGGGCCTCGGCGATCCGCCGGTCCAGGTCCGCCAGGTGGCCCGCGAGCAGTTCCCGCCGGCCCTCCCGGTCGCGCGCCGCCAGCAGCCGCCCGATCCGCTCCAGGCTCAGCCCCGCGTCCTTCGCCCGCACGATCACCGCCACCCGGTAGACGTGCTCCTCGGTGTACCTCCGGCGGCCGTTCACCCGCCGCCCCGGCGTCAGCAGTCCCACGCTCTCCCAGTGCCGCAGCACGTGCGCCGCGAGCCCGAACCGCTCGGCCAGTTCCCCGATGCTCATCTCACTTGACTTCATGTTCACATTAACTTGCAAAGTGGGGTCATGGTCAACTCGTTCAGGTCATCCATGTCCGCCGGGTCCTCCCCGGACCCGGACTCGTCCACGCCGGCGGCCCCGCCGTTCTCCGCGGCATACGACGTCGTCGTGGTCGGCGGCGGGCCCGCCGGGCTGGCCGCCGCCCTCACCCTCGGGCGCGCGTGCCGGCGCACCCTGGTCCTCGACTCCGCCGAGTACCGCAACGCCCCGGCGCGGGCCGTGCACAACCTCCTGTCCCACGACGGCACCCCGCCCGGCGTCCTCCGCGCCACCGCCCGCGCCCAGCTCGCCCGCTACCCCTCCGTGGAGTACCGGCGGGCGGAGGTCCGCGCCGCGTCCGCCGCCGCGCCGCCGTACGGCGGGGGCGGGGACGCCGGGGGCGCGGAGGCGGGCCCGCCGCCGGGGTTCGAGCTGCGGCTGACGGACGGCGAGGCGGTGCGGGCCCGGCGCCTGGTGCTGGCGACCGGCCTCGCCGACGAGCTGCCGCCGATCCCGGGCGTGGCGGAGATCTGGGGCACGTCGGCGTTCCACTGCCCCTACTGCCACGGGTTCGAGGCCGTGGCCGCGCCGGTCGCCGTGATCGGCGGCACGCCCGACCGGGTACGGCTGGCGCTCCAGCTCCGCCGGATGGGCGCGGACGTGACGCTGTGCACCGACGGGCCGCCGGGCGCGGACCTCGCGCCGCTGGACCGGCACGGGGTGGCGGTGCGCTGCGAGCCGGTGACGCGGCTGGAGTCGCGTGACGGGGAACTGGAGGCCGTCGTCTTCGAGGCGGGGCCGCCGCTGGCGCGCGGGGCGGCGTTCGTGAGCACGCGCACCGTCCAGCGGTCCCCGCTGGCGGCCTCGCTGGGCTGCCGCCTCCTGCCCGACGGCGTGGTCGAGGTGGACGACTTCGGCCGGACCAGCGTCCCCGGCGTCCACGCGATCGGCGACATGTCCCGGCGTCCGGCCGTGCCCATGCCGTTCGCCGCGGTCTCCGTCGCCTCTGCCTCGGGCACGATCGCCGCCTCCCTCCTCGACCAGGACCTCCTCAGCGAGGACACCGGCCTGCCCCTCCCCTTCGCCCGCCCGCCGGAGCCGGGCGGCGCCGGACCCGCCGGACCCGCCGGCATCACGGAACCCGTCGGCGCGGCCGTCGGCCGTACGGGGTCCGCCGGGGCGGGCGCCGGCCGTACGGGATCCGCGGGCGCGGGCGCCGGCCGTACGGGGTCCGGGGCCGGGGAGAAGGAGGACGGGCGATGAGCGGCGCGGCGGAGAGGACCGGGCGGGGGAACACCCCGCTGGCCGTCGCGGGGCTGTGCCTCGGGGTGGTGCTGGCGGTGGTCGACCAGACCATCGTGGGGACGGCGCTGCCGCGGATCGCCGCGGAGCTGGGCACGGGGGCGTCGGCGGGCTGGGTGGTGACGGCGTACCTGCTGACCAGCACCGCCACCGGCGTCCTGTACGGCAGGGCGAGCGACCGGTTCGGGCGGCTGCCCACCTTCCTCACCGCCGTCGGGGTCTTCACGGCGGCGTCCGCGCTGGCGGGGCTGGCGGAGACGCTGCCGCAGCTCGTCGCCCTGCGCGCGGTCCAGGGACTGGGGGCGGGCGGCCTGTTCTCGCTCGCGTCGATCGTGCTCGCCGAGCTGTTCCCGGCCGAGCGGCGCGGCCGCGCGCAGGGGTACCTCGGCGCGATCATGGCCGTGGGCAGTGTCGGCGGGCCCCTCGCCGGCGGGGTCCTGACGGACACCGTGGGCTGGCGCTGGATCTTCTACGTGAACGTCCCGCTCGGCCTGCTCGCGATGCTCTTCGCCGGCGTCGGCCTGCGCCTGCCCCGCCCGGCCTCCGTGCCGCGCGTCGACGCGCCCGGCTCGGCGCTGCTGGCCGCCGCGGTGGCCGTGCTCATGCTCGCCGCCGAGTGGGGCGGGCGCGAGCACGCCTGGACCTCGCCGGTGATCCTGGGCCTGGCCGCGGGCGCGGTCGTGCTGCTCGCCGCCTTCGCGGCCTGGGAGCGCCGGGCGCCCGAGCCCGTGCTCCCGCCGCGCCTGCTGCGCGACCGCGTCGTCCGGATCACGTATCCGGCGTCCATGCTCCTCGGCGCGCTGCTGTTCGGCGGATCGGTGTTCCTGCCCATGTACTTCCAGGGCGTGCTCGGCATGGACGCCACGCGGGCGGGCCTGGCGCTCATCCCGCTCATGCTCGCGTTCGTGGCCGCCTCGGCGCTCTCCGGCCGCACCGCCGGGGCCAGGGGGCCGCTGCTCCTGGGCGCGGCCGGGGTGACGGCGGGCTTCGCCGCGCTCTACCTGACCGCCGGGTCGTACCCGCCCATGGCCGCCGCCCTCGCCCTGATCGGCGCCGGGATCGGCCTGCTGATGCAGCCCCTGGTCGCCATGACCCAGCGCGCCGTGCCCGCCCCCGAGCTGGGCACCGCGACCTCCGCCCTGATCGCGCTCCGCGGCCTGGGCGGCACCCTGGGCATCTCGCTCTTCGCCACGATCGTGTCCCTCGCCCACACCGCCGACTACACCTCGGCCATCCCTCGCGTGTTCCTCGCCGCCCTCCCCCTGTGCGCCGTCCTCTTCCTGCTCCTCCTGGCGACCCCCCACCCCCGCCCCGGCGCGGCGCCGCCGGAGCCGCCGGGCGGGGCGCCGGCCGCCGAGGCCGCGGGAGGCGCCGCCCGATGACGTACGGCTCGCGCCTCGCGGAGGCGCGAGCCGTACGCCCGTGCGGGGTCAGCGGGTGTGCCGGTGGGAGGGCAGCAGGACACCGAGCGCCGCCAGGACCACGCCGATGCCGGCGGCCATGAGGAAGACCAGCCCGTACCCGGAGGCCAGGGCCTCGGCGGGGGAGGCCCCCGTCTCGGCGGCGGCTCGCGAGCCCGCGGCCGTCGCCAGCACCGCGAGCCCGATCGAGCCGCCCGCCTGCCCGGCCGTGTTGGCCAGGCCCCCGACGACCCCCGCGTCACCCTCGGGGGCGTCGGCGGTCGCCACGGCCATGAGGGTGGGGAAGGTCAGCCCGATGCCGACCGCGACGAGCAGCGTCGGCCCGAGCACCCCCGTCAGGTAGGCGGTGCCCGCGCCCGCCAGGGAGAGCCAGCCGAACCCGGCCAGGAAGAGGGCGCCCCCGGCCGCCAGCAGGAGGCGCGCGCCGATCCGGGGCAGGAGGGGCCCGGCCCACCGCGCGGCCAGCATGAACGTCACGGCCGCGGGCGTCTGCCCGAGCCCGGCCGAAAGCGCGCTGAAGCCGAGGACGTTCTGCAGGAAGAGCGAGGTGAAGTACCACATGGCGATGGTGATCCCGCCGAACAGCAGCAGCAGCCCGTTCCCGGCGGCGATCCCCCGGATCCGGAACAGCCGCAGCGGCACCATCGGCCGGGCGGCGAACCGCGCCTCCACCGCGACGAACGCGGCCAGCAGGATCACCCCCGCCGCCACCGGCACGGCGACCCGCGGCGACGTCCAGGCGTGCTCCGCGCCCTGCGTGATCCCGTAGATCAGCCCGGCCAGCCCGGCGGTCCCCGTGACGGCCCCCGTGAGGTCCAGCGAGTCCCGGCGGCCGGAGCGCGTTCGGGCGAGCGACACCAGGGCCACGGCGATCAGCGCCGCGCCGATCGGCACGTTGACCAGGAAGACCCACCGCCACGACAGGCCGGTGGTGATGGCGCCGCCGGCGAGGGCCCCCGCCATCCCGCCGACGCCGCCGGCCGCGGACCACGCGCCGAACGCCCTGGCGCGGGCCCCCGGCTCGGTGAAGAACGTGTTGATCACGGCCAGCGTCGCCGGGGCCATCAGCGCGGCCCCCATCCCCTGGGCGAGCCGGGCCGCGACCAGGATCTCCGGCGCGGCCGCCAGCCCGCCGGCCAGGCTCGCCGCGGAGAACAGGGCCAGCCCGGCGACCAGCGCCCGGCGCGGGCCGAACAGGTCGGCGGCCCGCCCGCCCGGCAGCATGAACCCGGCGAAGGCCAGCAGGTACCCGTTCACCACCCAGGCCAGGCCGGTGGCCGTGAAGCCGAGGTCCGCGCGGACCGAGGGCAGGGCCACGTTCACGATGGACGCGTCCAGGATCACCATGAACTGGGCGGCGCACGCCAGCGGCAGGACCAGCCGGGCGGGCCCGGCCGGTGAGCCGGCGCGCCGGGGCGCCGTGTCCGTGCTCGTCATGGCCGCCTCCTCGCGGGCCGCGCTCACGCGGTGCGGGAGGCCGTGGTGGCCAGGGCCCCGCGCGGGTCGTCCCCGCCCGCGCCGTCCCCGTCCGCGCCGTCCCGCAGCCGGATCGCGACGCGGGCCAGCCGGCGGCCCTGGTATCTGGCCGCCTCCAGCGCCGCCTCGTCCGGCCCCTCTCCCGCCGGGCCGGTCACGGCGGACGTGCCGTAGGGGTTCCCGCCGGCGGCGTACACGGCGTCGTCGGTGAACCCGGGCGGGACGATCAGCGCGCCCCAGTGGTAGAAGACGTTGCCCAGCGACAGGATCGTGGCCTCACTGCCGCCGTGGCGGTTGAACGCCGAGGTGAAGGCGGTCACCGGCTTGTCGGCCAGCCGCCCCTCCCGCCAGAGCCCGCCGGCCTGGTCGATGAACTGCTTGAGCTGTGCCGCCGGGGCGCCGAACCGGGTGGGCGTCCCGAACGCGAACGCGTCGGCCCACGCCAGGTCCTCGACCGACGCCTCCGCGACGGACGCCGCGGCGTCGGCGTGACGGCGCCACATCGGGTTCCGGTCCACCGCGCTGTCCGGCGCCAGCTCGGCGACCCGCCGCAGGCGCACCTCGGTCCCCGCAGAGGCGGCGCCCTCGGCGACGGCCCGTGCGAGCGCGTGGACGGTGCCCGTCGCGCTGTAGTAGATGACGGCGACCTTCACGGTCATGTCCGGCTCCTCGGCATCGGATAGAATCAGTTACGCGGATAACTATTATGCGCATAACTAATCCGGGTCAAGGAGAGCCATGGACTTCGAGTACGCCGACGCCCTCAACCAGGCCATCCGCCTGCTGAGCCTGCGCCACCGCGCCAGGGCCGCCGCCCTGCTGGCCCCGCTCGGCCTGCACCCCGGCCAGGAGGCGCTGCTGCTCGAACTCGACCGGACCGGCCCGATGATCCAGGCGCAGCTCGCCGACGCCCTCGGCTGCGAGCCGCCCAGCGTCACCCTCATGACCCGCAAGCTGGAGTCCGCCGGTCACATCCGCCGAGCCCCCGCCCCCTCCGACAAGCGCGCCAGCGTCGTGGAGCTCACCGACACCGGCAGAGCCCTCGCCGCCCGGGTCAAGGAGCTGTGGTGCGCGCTCGCGGAGGAGACGCTGCGCGGCGTCCCCGCCGCCACGGCCGCCGAACTCCCCGCCCTCCTCCGCACCCTGACCGCCAACGTCGACACCAGGCCCGCGCGCGACGCCTAGCCCGCCCCGTGGAGGGTTTGCCTCCTCTCGTACGGCCGGCGCGGCCCCCGACCTTGATCCCTCCACCAGAAGCCGCCTCGGCCAGGCCCGTAGAACCTCGCCGTCCACCCTCGCGGGGGCGCTTCGCCCACGTCGGAGTGGGGCGTGTAGCGGCTGTGACGCGGTGCGTAGGCGGGGCGTGGTTGACGTGGGGGTTTGGGGTGGGCGTGGGGAACATATGGGGTGGGCGGGGTGTTGTAGATAGGTACATCGCCCCGCATGTGGGCGATCCCGACCGGGGTCTTTGCCCCGGTCCCCGGCGCCGGCCATGACGAGCTGAGAGCGCCGAACCCGGCCCCTCGAATCCCCCCTTTTTTCGAGGCGCGG
>NZ_QZEY01000030.1:0-383 GCF_003594875.1 Bailinhaonella thermotolerans | reverse complement strand
TCTTCGTGAGGACTGGTTCCGCCATGCGTAAGCGCACCATTGCCACCACCGTCCTGGGTCTGACCCTCACCGCCGGCCTCGGCACCGCCACCGCCGCCCTGGCCGACACCCCCACCCACGCCGCCAAGCACGCCCCCGCCCACGCCGCCAAGCCAGCCGCCGCGGCCAAGGCTGTGAAGGGTGAGAAGGCGCTGCTGACCGGGTCCACCAAGGGCTCCTACTTCTGGGACGACGCCTCCGGCCGCGCCGGCGACACCGGCATCCCCGCCATCGGCAAGCCCATGCAAAAGGGCCTGTTCTCCTCCCCCTCCTGGCCCCTGGGCACCGAGGGCTACATCACCTACCAGGGCAAGAAGGCCGACTTCTTCATCGGCGACCGCGGC
>NZ_QZEY01000003.1 GCF_003594875.1 Bailinhaonella thermotolerans | reverse complement strand
GCCATCACCATCGCCAGCCTGATCATGTGGCTCAACCAAGAACCACAAAACACGCCCTAGGCGGGTCCCGCCACCACTCGGGTACGGGATTCTTCTACCGGGCGGAGGAAGATGGCGAAGGCGGCCGGTTTGGGGCGGACCAGTTCCAGGCGGCCGCCGTCGGCCGCGGCCAGCCCGCGGGCCAGGGTCAGGCCGAGGCCGGTGCCCTTGCCGCCGGTCACGTTGCGTTCGAAGATCCTGGTGGCGAGGTCCTGCGGGACGCCGGGGCCCTCGTCGCCCACCTCGATCACCACGGACCCGCCGCGCTCGGCGGTGGTGATCGTGACCGTGCCGTCCCCGTGGGTCAGGGCGTTCTCCAGGAGGGTCGCGATCACCTGGGCCAGGCCGCCCGGGGTGGCCAGGGCGTGCAGGCCCTTCTGGCCCTGCACCTGGATGCGGCGCTTGGCGTGCTTGAAGGTCGGCGTCCACTCCTTGACCTGTTGCTCGATCACGTGGTCGATGTCCGTGGGCTCCGCATGGGAGTGGCGCTGGCGGCGCGCGGCCGACAGGAGCTCGTCGATCACGGCCGTCAGGCGTTCGGCCTGGACGATGGCCGCGGCGCCCTCCTCGCGCACGACGTCCGGCTCGTCCGCGGACGCCACGATCTCCTCCAGCCGGATCGTGAGGCCCGTGAGCGGGGTCCGGAGCTGGTGGGAGGCGTCCGTGGCGAACTCGCGCTCGGCGGCCAGGAGGTCGCTGATGCGCACGGCGCTGCGGTCGAGGACCTCCGCCACTCGGTCGAGCTCGCGGATGCCGTACCGGTGCTTGGACGGGCGGGCGTCGCCGGAGCCCAGCCGGTCGGCGATGTCCGCGAGGTCCTGCAGGGGCAGGGTGAGGCGGCGGGACTGGACGATGGCCAAGCCGACCGCGACCGCGATCGCCATCGAGCCCACCACGCCGATGATGACCAGGGCGTCGGTGGACTGCTCGGTGACCTCCCGGGCGTCCATCATGATCAGGACGCGGGTGCCGCTCTCGGAGCGGACCTGGGAGCGCATGGCGCTGTCGGCGGGGGGAGGGGTGCCGATCGTGATCCGCTGATTGCCCGGCACCAGGTCGATCTCGATGTACCGGCCTGGGTTGTTGCGGGCGATCTGGTCACGGTCGATCGGACGGTCCAGCGGGTCGCTGTTCTCCACCTCGTTGAGCAGCCGCACGGCCTCCCTCTCCAGCGAGTCGCGCGTCTCGTCGGTCACCAGCCGGCTCATGACCACCGCGAGGGGGATCCCGAGCAGGAGGACGGCGACGACGGCGACGGACAGCGTGGAGAACAGCAGCCTGCTACGCATCTCCCGTCACTCGCGCTCGAAGCGGAACCCGACTCCCCGGACCGTGGTGATGTACCGCGGCTTGGTCGCGTCGTCGCCGAGCTTGCGGCGCAGCCAGGAGATGTGCATGTCGAGCGTCTTGGTCGAGCCCCACCAGTTGGTGTCCCAGACCTCCCGCATGATCTGCTCGCGGGTCACGACCTTGCCGGCGTCGCGGACGAGCACGCGCAGCAGGTCGAACTCCTTGGTCGTCAGGTGCAGCTCCTTGTCGCCCATCCAGGCGCGCCGCGAGTCCGCGTCGATGCGGACGCCCTGGACGACGGGCGTCTCCGAGGTGCCGCGCCGCAGCAGGGCGCGGACGCGGGCGAGCAGTTCGGCCAGCCGGAACGGCTTGGTGACGTAGTCGTCGGCGCCGGCGTCCAGGCCGACCACGGTGTCGACCTCGTCGACGCGCGCGGTCAGCACGAGCACGGGCGTGCCGTGCCCTTCCGAACGGATACGACGGCATACCTCCAGGCCGTCCATCTCCGGCAAACCCAAATCAAGCACTATAAGGTCGACGCCGCCCGACAAAGCCCTTTCCAGGGCTTGCGGGCCATCGGGAGACACCTCGACCTGATAACCCTCGCGGCGCAGGGCTCGCGCGAGCGGTTCCGAGATCGAGGTGTCGTCCTCGGCGAGAAGTACGCAGGTCATGACCCGATCGTAAGACCTTAGGCGTTCGTTTCCCCGCAACAGCGAGCGGTTTGACGTGCCATTGGTAAATCTATTGTCGAGCGCAAAGGCCGAATTATGGAACAGCCTTACCTATACCGGCGTGACCCCGTGGCGGCGGCGGGAGAATGACCGGTCTTTTGTGCTCGCGTCCGCGAATCTCCGGATCAGTTCCGTACGGAGCTCCTCCGGCTCGACGATCGTGTCCACGACGAGCTCGCCGGCCAGCCGCACGACGTCGATGTCGGCCTCGTACTCCTCACGGAGCCGTTCGACGTACGCCTGCCGCTCGGCCTCGTCCTCGATCGCGGCGATCTTGTTGAAGTAGACGGCGTTGATCGCGGCCTCCGCGCCCATGACCGCGATCTTCGCGGTGGGCAGCGCGATCGTGGCGTCCGGGTCGAAGCCGGGACCGGCCATGGCGTACAGGCCGGCGCCGTACGCCTTGCGGACGATCACCGAGATCTTGGGCACGGTGGCCTCGGAGACCGCGCTGATCATCTTGGCGCCGTGGCGGATGATGCCCTCCTTCTCGACCGCCGTGCCGACCATGAAGCCGGGCACGTCGGCGAGGAAGAGGAGCGGCACGTTGAACGCGTCGCAGAGCTGGATGAACCGGGCGGCCTTGTCGGCGGAGTCCACGAAGAGCACGCCGCCCTTGAACATCGGGTTGTTGGCCACGACGCCGACCGGGTGCCCGTCCAGGCGGCCGAAGCCGACCGTCAGCTCCTTGGCCCACAGCGCGTGGATCTCGAAGAACGAGTCCTCGTCCAGCAGGCCCCTGGCGTACTTGCGCATGTCGAACGCGACGCGCTCGCTCACCGGGACCATCGCGCGCAGGTCGGTGGGCTTGGGGTCGCGCGGCTCGGCGCGCGGCGGGGCCTGCTCCCAGTTGGCCGGGAGGTAGGAGAGGAAGGACCGGACGGCGTTCAGCGCCTCGGGCTCGTCCTTGGCCAGGTGGTGGCCGACCCCGGAGACCGCGCAGTGCATGCGGGCACCGCCCATGTCCTCCAGCGTCGTCTTCTCGCGGACGACCATCTCGACCATGCGGGGGCTGCCGAGGTACATGGAGGCGTTGCCGTCCACCATGCTCACGAAGTCGCAGAACGCCGGGATGTACGCCCCGCCCGCCGCCGACGGGCCGAACAGCGCGCAGACCTGCGGGATCGACCCGGAGGCGCGCACCTGCGTGTGGAAGATCTTGCCCGCGCCGCGCCGCCCCGGGAACATCTCCACCTGGTCGGTGATCCGCGCCCCGGCGGAGTCCACCAGGTAGATCATGGGGATGCGCGTGTCGTAGGCGCGCTCGATGATCCGGATGATCTTCTCGACCGTGCGGGCGCCCCACGACCCGGCCTTGACCGTGGAGTCGTTGGCCATGATCGCCACCGGCCGGCCGTCGATCCGGGCCACGCCGGTGATCACGCCGTCGGCGGGCAGGTCCCCGGCCATCACGTTCGCGTAGAGGCCGTCCTCGACGAAGGAGTCCTCGTCCACGAGCAGCCTGATCCGCTCCCGCGCGAAGAGTTTGCCCTTCGCCGCGTTCGCTTCGTGGTACTTGGGCGCGCCGCCCTGTTGGACCCGCGCGCGCAGATCGGCCAGGTGCGGGTGGCCCGGCTCGTCCTCAGTGACACCGCTCTGCGGAGTAACGTCGCTCACACCAGCCGAGCCTAGTCAGCGCTCCCCCACGCCCCGCAAGACCACACGCGCGATCATCGGGTACGGCTCCCGCGGCCCTCGCCGTCGCGACCTCGCGATCCCGGCGCCAGGCGGGCGCGCGTCGCCTGCGCGTACGGCGGGCACGCCTGACCGCGGACCGCGGACCGCGGGCACGCACGGCCGCGGGCACGCACGGCCGCGGGCACGCACGGCCGCGGACACGCACGGCCGCGGGCGGCCCGGACGGCGGCACGCGCGGCCCGGACGGCGGCACGCGCGGCGCCGGTGGTGGCGTTGGCGCGGGATCGCGGCAGGGCCCCGGCGGGCCTCCGGTCAGGCGGTCTCGGTGCCTTCGCCCGGGGCGTCGGTGAGGCGGAGCAGGTAGTTCTGCTCGCCCAGGCTCTCGATCAGGGAGAGCTCGGTCTCCAGGTAGTCGATGTGCTCTTCCTCGTCCGCGAGGATGTCCTCGAAGATGCGGGCCGAGGTGACGTCGCCCTTGGCGCGCATGAGCTCGATGCCGGGGCGGAGCCGCTGCACGGCCTCCATCTCGACCTCCAGGTCGGCGCGCAGTTGCTCGGGGACGCTCTGCCCGATGCGCAGGGTGCCGAGGCGCTGGTAGTTCGGCAGGCCGTCGAGGAACAGGATCCGGTCCGTCAGTCGCTCCGCGTGCCGCATCTCGTCGATGGACTCCTCGCGCGTGTGGCGGGCGAGGCGGGTGTATCCCCAGTTCTGCTGCATCTTGGCGTGCAGGAAGTACTGGTTGATCGCGGTCAGCTCAGCGGTGAGCTGCTCGTTGAGCAGCGCGATGATCTCTTTGTCGCCCCTCATGACCAGGGCTCCCTAGTGTGTCGAAACGAGTGAGTCAGCCTTCTTGAGGATCTCACATATGCGCATGACACAGGAGCCGCACCCCGTCCCGGCGCCGCATGCGTCGCCGATGTCGTCGGGGGTCTCCGCACCGTCCGCGATGCAGTCGGCCACCTCGTTCTCGGTCACGGCGTGACAGATGCACACATACATGGGCTGACTTCGACTCTCTCGACGCGGCGGTTGGTTAGGCACACCTTCCTTAGGTATGCCTAACCTACCTGACGCCAAACCGATTTGACCAGACCACCCCAAACCGGACAGGCCGAAACCGGGCTAGTGACCGCGTCTGATCCAGTCGTCCAGGTGCGGGGCCTCCGCTCCGATGGTGGTGTCGTCGCCGTGGCCGGTGTGCACCACGGTCTCCGGCGGGAGCGTCAGCAGGCGGTCGCGGATCGAGGCCACGATGGTCGGGAAGTCCGAGAACGACCTCCCGGTCGCCCCCGGCCCGCCGTTGAAGAGCGTGTCGCCGGTGAAGACCGCGCCCAGGTCCGGGGCGTACAGGCTGACCGCGCCGGGCGCGTGGCCCGGCGTGTGGATCACCCGCAGCTCCACGCCGCCGGCCGTCAGCACGTCCCCGTCCGAGAGGGCCGCGTCCGGGCGCCGGCCGCCGTACTCCATCTCCCACAGCGGCGTGTCGGCCGGGTGCAGCCAGATCGGCGCGCCCGTCGCGCGGGACAGCTCGGCCGCCGCGTTGATGTGGTCGTTGTGGGCGTGGGTGCACACGATCGCGGTGACGCGGCGCTCGGCCACCGCCTCCAGGATCACCGGGGCGGAGTGCGCGGCGTCGATCACCAGCACCTCGGCCCCGTCGCCCACCAGCCAGACGTTGTTGTCGACGTCCCAGGTCCCGCCGTCCAGCGTGAACCGCCCCGACGTCACCACCCGCGTGATCGCGTCACTCATTCCGCCCCCGCCTTCCATCCGATCGCCATACCCGTTTTCCCGACGTACGCCCCGATCGTCCCGTACGTCCTGACCGCGCGGCGCGTTCCCGGACCGCGCGTCCCGGCCGCTCCGGTCGTCCCGCCCGCATCGCGCGTCCCGGCGGGACCGCCCGCGCCCGCCGTACGCCTGGTGGAGGGCGCGGGCGTCCCCGTACGGGTCACAGGACGACCACGGAGCGGAGGACGTCGCCGCGTTCCATGGCGTGGAAGGCGGCTTCCACGTCGTCCAGCGAGATGGTCTCCGAGACGAATCCCTCCAGGTCGAGGCGCCCCTGGAGGTAGAGGTCGATGAGCATCGGGAAGTCGCGGGAGGGCAGGCAGTCGCCGTACCAGGAGGACTTGAGCGACCCGCCGCGGCCGAAGACGTCGAGCAGCGGCAGTTCGAGCTTCATCTCCGGGGTGGGCACGCCGACGAGGACCACGGTCCCGGCCAGGTCGCGGGCGTAGAAGGCCTGCCTGTACGTCTCCGGGCGGCCGACCGCGTCGATGACCACGTCCGCGCCGAACCCGCCGGTCAGCTCGCGGACGGCCTCGACGGCGTCGGTCTCGGCGGAGTTGACGACGTGGGTGGCGCCGAAGCGGCGGGCCAGGTCCAGCTTGCGCGGGTCGATGTCCACGGCGATGATCCGCGCCGCCCCGGCGAGCGACGCGCCGAGCACGGCCGCGTTGCCGACGCCGCCGCAGCCGATCACCGCGACCGAGTCGCCCCTGGTCACGCCGCCGGTGTTGATCGCCGCGCCGAGCCCGGCCATCACGCCGCACCCGAGCAGCCCGGCGACGGCGGGCGACGCCTCGGCGGGGACCTTCGTGCACTGCCCGGCCGCGACCAGCGTCTTCTCCGCGAAGGCGCCGATCCCGAGCGCGGGCGACAGCGCGGTCCCGTCGGCCAGGGTCATCTTCTGGGTGGCGTTGTGGGTGTTGAAGCAGTACCAGGGCCGCCCGCGCAGGCAGGCGCGGCAGTTCCCGCAGACCGCGCGCCAGTTGAGGATCACGAAGTCCCCCGGCTCGACCCCGGTCACGTCCGGCCCGACGGCCTCGACGGTCCCCGCCGCCTCGTGGCCGAGCAGGAACGGGAACTCGTCGTTGATCCCGCCCTCGCGATAGTGCAGGTCGGTGTGGCAGACGCCGCACGCCCGCACCTTCACCAGCGCCTCCCCCGGCCCCGGATCGGGCACGTGGATCGTCTCGACGCCGACTGCCTTGCCGCGCTCCCGCGCCACGACACCCCGGACCTCATGCCCCATGACCCGCTCCCTCCGCCCGTGTACGGCTTACGCGCGCCGATCGTAGGCCGTGCGCGCCGTACCCGGAAGGAGCCTTCCATCCACCGGGTATGTCCCGGAACGGGATCAACTGCATCGCGAACGGGACAATGACCGCTCTACACGGCGATCCTCCGTAAAGCTCGCGATACGGTCTCGCATCATTATGTTGATCTCCCTCGTCAAGCGCTCGTTCGCCGTCGCCGCCGGCGTCGTGGCGCTCTCGGCCCCGCTCGTCGTCGCCACCCCCGCGACCGCGTCGGCCACCTCGACCTCCACCTCGGCCTCCACCTCGACGTCCACCTCGGCCTCCTCCGCGGTCGCGGTCGCCGCCAAGCCCCGCACGAACAAGCTGCACTCGATGGGCAAGCTGCCCGACCTCGGCTGCCGCGCCGCTCGGGTCGAGGACATGGACTCGGCGGTGCGACACCTCAAGTCGATCGGCGACTGCCTGAATCGTGCCTGGGGCAAGCTGTTCAAGGCCTCCGGGAAGAAGTTCATGGCCGCGGCCGTCAAGCCCGCGACCAGCCGTACCAAGACGCCGTGCGGGACCTTGGACCAGAAGCAGTGGGTGCTGTACTGCGTAGGCGGAGGGAAGGCCTCTATCCACCTGTTCGTGGACGAGGAGGACTTGGAATACGAAAGCGGCCTAGTCGTCGGCTTCGATCTGGCGGCGACGTACGGGTACCACGTCCAAGAGATCACGGAGATCTGGCGGACCTATCCCGAGCCGAAGGGCAAGAAGGCCGCGGCCGAGTGGTCGCGCCGCTACGAGTTGCAGGCACAGTGTCTGGGCGGGGTGTTCTTCGGCAGCGCCCGCAAGACCCTGCCCGTCAGCGAGTCCGCCTGGCGGCAGCTTCGCGAGGAGATGGGCTACAGCGGCGACGATTACTGGGGCGGCGACACCTACGGCAAGAGCAAGTCGATCCGCTACTGGATGGACAAGGGCTTCCGCTCCGGCTCCCCCAAGGCCTGCAACACCTGGAAGGCCCCGTCCGCCCAGGTCGCGCGCGGCTGAGGCCGTTCTTCGTCCCCCGCTCCCCGGACGGTCACCGCGCCGGCGGGAATCCGGAAGGGGAGCATTCCACTCAACGGATGGGTTCCGAATAGGAACCGGCTATATCGCGAACAGGGGAAAGCCAGGGAAATGGGGTGATCTTTGTCAGAGGTTCCGGCTACAGTCCGCACACTATGTCGATCTTCTCAGTCAAGCGATCCCTGGGCGCGTTCGCCGCCGCCCTGGCGATCTCCGCCCCCATCGCCGCCCTGGCCCCCGCCGCGTCGGCCGCAACCGCCGGCGCCGAGTCCGCCACGGCCGCCGCCAAGCCCCGCGCCAACCGGCTGCACTCCATGGGCACGCTGCCCGACCTGGGCTGCAAGCCGGGCAAGGGCACGGACGTGGAGTCCGCCAAGCGACACTTCAAGGCCCTCGGCTCGTGCGTCGACCGCGCCTGGGCCAAGGTGTTCAAGGCCGCGGGCATGCGCTACCGCCCCGCCAAGCTGCACATCGTGACCAAGCCGGTCAAGACCGAGTGCGGCTCCTGGGAGAAGGGCCTGGTCTTCCGCTACTGCGCGGGCGCGGACACCATCCACGTGCTCGTCCGCGAGGACACCCTGGACTCGAACCCGCTCTTCGACTCCTTCACGCTCGCGGCCACGTACGCGTACCACGTGCAGGAACTCGCCAAGATCGAGAAGACCTACCCGGAGCCGAAGGCCAAGAAGGCCGCGGCCGAGTGGTCCCGCCGCTACGAGCTGCAGGGCCAGTGCCTGGCCGGCGCGTTCTTCGGCAGCGCCCGCAAGGGCCTGGGCGTGAGCGACTCCGCCTGGCGGCGCCTGCGCACCGAGATGGGCAGCACCGGCGACGACCACCACGGCGGCGACACCTACGGCAAGAGCAAGAGCATCAAGCTCTGGATGAACAGGGGCTTCCACGCCAAGTCCCCCAAGGCCTGCGACACCTGGTCGGCGCCCTCCGTCCAGGTCGCCAGCCACTGACCCACACCCCCACAGCCCCGGTCTCACACCGTCCCCGGACACGCCGAGCCCGGGGCTCTCCACCGTTCTCGTAAGGGCGTCACCCGGTCACGTTCGCCGTCCCGCTGAGACGACCGCTCGCAGCCCTCGCCGCCGTGGCCGCCTTCACGGCGCTCACCTCCCGCACCACCCCGCGCGAGGCCCTGCCCGGAGCCGAGGCCCGACCATGCCACATGGAAGGCCCCCGGGTCACACGTCTCCCGGCCCCGCTCGGAGCCTGCGGCCTCGCGGCGTACGGCACAGCATCAGGCTCGCCGGGGAGGCGGGATCGCGGGCGCGGGCGCGGGCGTGGGCGCGGACGGCGTGGGCGCGGGCGCGGGCCGCTCGGGCCCCGCACCGCCCTCCCGGCGCCTCGGGGGTCCACCGCCCGGGCCGGGACGGGAGGGGTCCCGCCCCGGACGTCTCCGGCCGCCGTTGGGTGGGCGGCGGGCGGAGGGGTGGTCAGGCGGGGGTGAGGCGGGTGCGGGGGCCGGCTCTCAGGACCTGGCTGGGGAGCTTGTGGCCGACCATCCGCTCGGCTCTCGCGGCCACCTCGATCAGGGCGTCGAGGTCCACGCCGGTCGCGATGCCCATGTCCTCCAGCATGTGGACGAGTTCCTCGCTGGCGATGTTGCCGCTGGCGCCGGGGGCGTAGGGGCAGCCGCCGAGGCCGCCGACCGAGGCGTCGAAGTCGTCGACGCCCAGTTGGAGGGCGGCGTAGACGTTGGCCAGGCCGGTGCCCCGGGTGTTGTGGAAGTGGAGGTTGAGGGGCGTCTCGGGGTTGCGGGAGCGGAACTCGCCCACCAGGCGGGTCACGCGGGCGGGCGTGGCCATGCCCGTCGTGTCGCCGAAGGAGACGGCGTCGGCTCCGTCGGCCACGGCCCGGGAGGCCACGGACACCACGCGCTCGGTGGGGATGTCGCCCTCGTAGGGGCAGCCCCAGGCCGTGGAGACGATGGCCTGGACCGTCGCGCCGCGCTCGTGGGCCTCGGCGATCAGGCGGGCTATGTCGTCCAGCGACTCCTCGGTGGAGCGGTTGACGTTCTTGCGGTTGTGCGTGTCGCTGGCCGAGACCACCACCTCGATCTCGGTGAAGCCGGCGTCCAGCGCCCGCAGCGCTCCCCGCAGGTTGGGCACCAGGGCCGAATAGCGCACGTCGTCGGCCTTCTCGGCCCTCCGCCACACCTCGTCGGCGTCCGCCATCTGCGGGATCGCCTTGGGATGCACGAACGACACCGCCTCGATGCGCGACACCCCGGTCCGGGACAGCGCGTCGATCAGCTCCACCTTGTCGTCGGTCGGCACGGGCGCCTCGTTCTGCAACCCGTCCCGAGGCCCGACCTCCCGCAGCGAGATCCTGTCCGGCAGATCACCCACGACGATCACACCCTTCCGTCCGCCCGGCGACGCCCTCGTCCCCGGGCCCGTACGAACAATCCAACCTCGCCCCCGCTCCCGGCGCTCCGCCACCCCCGGCCGTGACGACCGCACCCGCAGACGACGGCCGCACCCCGGAGATGACGGCCGCCCTCAAGCCTGACGGCGCGCCCCGAGGTGACCGCCGCGCCCGGAGGTGACCGCCGCGCCCGGCCCGCCGTACGGCCGGCGCCCCGCCGCCCGCCGTACGGCTCCCGCCCGGCGCTCCCCCGGAGCGCGGGCGCCCGCTCGTCGCGCGGGATCACTCACCCGGCCACTTGGGGGGTCTCTTCTCGTTGAAGGCGGCGATGCCCTCCTTGCGGTCGGCGGAGAACGCGGCGGTGCGCCAGGCGGCGTCCTCGATGTCGAGGGCGGCCTGGAGGTCGGCCGGCCGGCCCCGGCGGAGGGCCTGCTTGGCGGCGCGCACCGCGACCGGGGAGTTGGCCGCGATCCGCTGGGCGATGGCGATCGCCTCCTCCCTCGCCTGGCCGTTGGGGACGCGGCGGTCGAGCAGGCCCATGCGCTCGGCCTCGAAGACGTCGATCCGGCGGGCGGTGAAGATGAGGTCGGCGGCGCGGGATGGGCCGAGGCGGTGGAGGGCGAGCTGTGTGCCGCCGCCGCCCGGGACCAGTCCCACGGAGACCTCGGGGAGGGCGAAGACGGCCGTCTCGTCCGCGACGATCATGTCGCAGGAGAGGGCGAACTCGCAGCCGCCGCCGAGGGCGTATCCGTGGACGGCGGCGATCGACGGCTGCGGGAGGCCCAGCACCCCGCCGAAGGCCGCGCGGAAGACCGGGCGTTGTCGCAGCAGGTCGGCGTCGCTCATGGAGTTGCGCTCCTTGAGGTCGGCCCCGACGCAGAACGCCTTGTCGCCGGCGGCGCTGAGCACCACCGCGCGCACCTCCGGATCGGCCCCGATCTCGGCGGTCACCGACGCGAGGCGCCGGGCCATCGCGGTCGAGAGGGCGTTCATCGCGTCGGGCCGATCCAGCACGATCTCGGCCACGCGGTCATGACGACGTACGGACACACCATCCATGTCCCGCAGGCTACTCCGGCCCGCCCCGCCACCTCCGCCACCACTCCGCCCCTGTGGACGACGACGAGCCTGCCCATCGTTTTGGTGGGAAATATCCGGATATCCGGCTGTGGACAACGGACGCGCACGTGAATGCCCGCAGGAAGGGCTGCGCGACCGCGGCCAAAGATGTCACGATTTGCGCCATGGGAATCCCTGAGCACCACCTGACCGACGGCGAGCGGGTCGTACACGCCTTCCACCCGCACTGGAAACGCCTGGTCCTGCCGGTCATCCTGCTCATCGGGACGGTGGCCGCCGCCGTGGCCGCCCTCTACTTCATCCCCTCCGGCGAGGTCTACTCCACGTACGCCAGGATCGCCGTCGCCGTCGTCGCCCTCGTGGGGCTCACGCTGTGGACGCTGATCCCGTTCCTGCGCTGGAAGACCACGTCGTACGTCCTGACCACGCACCGTTTCGCGATCGGCGCGGGCATCCTCAGCAAGTCCAACGACGACATCCCCCTGGCCAAGGTGAACACCGTGCAGTCCGACCAGACGCTCATGGAGCGCATCCTCGGCTGCGGGACGCTGGTCGTGGAGTCCGCGGGCGAGCGCGGGCAGCTCCAGCTCAGCGACATCCCCAAGGTCCAGCTCGTGCGGTCGGAGCTGTTCCGCCTGGTCGAGGACGCCTCCGACGGCCAGATCGACCGCCGCTGAGGGCCCGGCGGCGCATGAGACCGTGGTTGCGCGAGTGGCGTAGCCTCCTTCCCGGGGGGAGAAGCATGGACGGTCAGGAAACCGGCCCGGCACAGCGGCCGACCAGCGAGGACATCGAGCGGCTGCTGCTCGGCGCCGAGCCCCGCTACACCCCCGACGAGGTCGCCGAACGCGCCGGGGTGAGCAAGGAGTTCGCCACCCGGGTCTGGCGCGCGCTGGGCTTCGCCAGCCTGCCCGACGAGGCCGTGGCGTTCACCGACGACGACGCGGACATGCTGCGGCGCGTGGCGCGGCGGATCGAGCGCGGGCTGATCGACGAGCAGACCGCCGTGCGGATGGCGCGGGCCATGGGCCAGACGATGTCGCGGCTGGCGCAGTGGCAGGCCGACATCATGATCGGGGCCGAGCTGGACCCCAACCACCCGCCCACCGACGAGGACATCAGCCGCATCATCGACCTGGCCTCCAAGCTGCTGCCCGACGTCGAGGCCATGCTCGTCCACGTGTGGCGGGTGCAGCTCGCCGCCGCCGGCACCCGCAGCCTCGCCGTCGCCAGCATCAACGAGGAGGTCCCGCACACCCGGGTCAACATGGCCGTGGGCTTCGCCGACCTCGTCTCCTTCACCCAGATGTCCCGCGAGCTCGACGAACTCGCCCTGGCCGACCTCATCGAGTGGTTCGAGGCCACCGCCGCCGACATCGTCGCGCCGTACACCGCGCGCATCGTCAAGTCCCTCGGCGACGAGGTCCTGTACACCGCCGTCGATCCCCTGGAAGGCGCCGAGATCGCCCTGCGCCTCACCGAGGTCATCAAGGGCGAGGGCCCCGACGTGCGCATCGGCGTCGCCTACGGCCCCGTCCTGCCCATGATGGGCGACGTCTTCGGCTCGACGGTCAACCTCGCCGCCCGCCTCACCGCCATCGCCCGCCCCGGCACCGTCCTCGTGGACACCGGCCTGGCCAAGGCCCTCGAAGGCGCCCCCGACTACGACCTCCACCGGATCCGCCGCCGCCCCGCCCGGGGCTTCGGCATAGTCCAGCCCTACAACCTCCGCCGCCCCGCCCCCTGAGACCGTGCCCGCCTCACGTCACGGGGCGGAATCCGGCGCGGGCCGGGGCTGGGGCGAGGAGCGTGGAGTCAGGAGGCGGCGGGGCGGACGTGGACGACGTCGCCGGCGCTGAGGGGGTGGGTCTCGCGGCCGTCGTGGACCAGGAGGCGGCCCCATTCGTCCACGCCGGTGGCGACGCCGGTGAGCATGCGTTCGCCGGGGAGTTCCACGCGGACCTCCTGGCCCACGGTGGCGCTGGCCGCCAGGTAGGCCGCGCGCAGGCCGCTGCCGTCGGGGTCGCCTTCGGCGGCCTGCCACTCGGCGTAGTGCTCGGCGAACTCGCGGAGGATCGCGCGGAGCAGGGGGTCGCGGTCCACGCAGGCGGCCTCGGCCACGGCCAGGGACGTCGCCCGCTCGGTGGGGAGCTCGTCGGCGCGGAGGGAGACGTTGAGGCCCATGCCCACCACCACGGCGTCGTCGTAGCGCTCGGCCAGCACGCCGGCGAGCTTGCGTTCGCCGATCATGAGGTCGTTGGGCCACTTCAGGCGCACGTCCACCTCGGCGAGGCGCCGTACGGCCGACGCGGACGCCACCCCCATGAGGAGGGGCAGCCAGCCGAAGCGGGACGGGGAGACGCGGGGGCGCAGGACGAAGGAGAACGTCAGGCCGGAGCGGGGCGGCGCGGTCCAGGCCCGGCCGAGGCGGCCGCGCCCGGAGAGCTGGGACTCCGCGACCAGGACCGTGCCCTCCAGCGCCCCTGTGCGTACGGCGGCGGCCAGGTCGGAGTTGGTGGAACCGGTCCGGTCCACCACCGAGACGCGGGTCCACAGGGCCCCGGGGCGGACGAGGGCGCGGGCGAGCGCCGCCTCCTGGAGCGGGGGCCGGTTGAGGTCGGAGTACGGCGAGTCGGGCATCGTCCCATCCTCTCGCATGCGGACGACCCGGACACGCCACCTTCCAGGAGCCCCGGCGCAGGGGCCAGGATGGAGGGGTGAAGCACCCGAAGAAGCTGATCGACCCGGCGAACTGGGCGAGCCTGAAACCGTTCGGCATCGGCGAGCGGAAGCCCAACAACTACCTTGAGCTGTGGAAGGCGTTCAAGGAGAGCAAGGGGCGGCGGCGATACGCCTGGAAGATCCTGAACCGGGGCACCTGTGACGGTTGCGCGCTCGGCACCAAGGGCATGCGCGACTGGACCATGGACGAGATCCACCTGTGCAACATCCGGCTGCGCCTGCTCAAGCTGAACACGATGCCCGCGCTGGACCCGGCGCTCCTCGCGGACGTGTCGGCGCTGGAGCGCAGGAAGAGCGCGGAACTGCGGGACCTCGGCCGCCTGCCGTACCCCATGCTGCGCAGGAAGGGCGAGAAGGGCTTCACGCAGATCGGCTGGGAGGAGGCCCTGGACCTCGCGGCCGGGCGGCTGCGGGACCCGGACCGGCTCGGGGTGTACCTGACCAGCAGGGGCACTCCGAACGAGAACTACTACGCCGCGCAGAAGGCCGTGCGCGCGATGGGCACGAACTCCGTGGACAACGCGGCGCGGATCTGCCACTCCCCCTCGACGGTCGCGCTCAAGGAGACGATCGGGGCCGCCGCGACGACGTGTTCGTACACCGACTGGATCGGCGCGGACTACGTCGTCTTCATCGGCTCGAACCCGGCCAACAACCAGCCGGTCTCGATGAAGTACCTCTACCACGCCAAGAGGGCGGGGACGAGAATCGCGCTGGTCAACGCATACCGCGAGCCCGGCATGGACAAGTACTGGGTGCCGTCCAACGTCGAGAGCGCGGTCTTCGGGACGAAGATCACCGATCACTTCTACGGCGTGAACGTGGGCGGGGACATCGGGTTCCTCAACGGCGTGCTCAAGCACATGATCGAGAACGGCTGGGTGGACGAGGACTTCGTCGCGGCGCACACGTCCGGGTTCGAGGACGTGCGCACGGCCCTGGCCGCGCAGAGCTGGGAGGACCTGGAGAAGGTCGCCGGCGCGAGCCGGGAGCTGATGCTGGACCTGGCGCGGCGGCTCGGCACCGCGCGTTCGGCCGTGCTCGTCTGGTCGATGGGGATCACCCAGCACACGCACGGCGAGGACAACGTGCGCGCGATCGTCAACCTGGCGCTGGCGCGCGGCTTCGTCGGCCGCGACAACTGCGGGCTCATGCCGATCCGCGGGCACAGCGGCGTGCAGGGCGGCGCCGAGATGGGCGCGTACGCCACGGGACTGCCGGGCGGCCTGCCGATCACGGAGGAGAACGCGCGCCGTTTCTCCGAGATGTGGGGGTTCGAGGTGCCGACGGGCCCCGGGCTCACCGCGACCGAGATGATCGACGCGGCGCACGCGGGGAGGCTGGACGCCCTGGTCAGCTCGGGCGGGAACTTCCTGGAGGTGCTCCCTGACCCGGAATACTGCCGCGAGGCGCTGTCGCGGCTGAAGCTGCGCGTCCACATCGACATCTGCCTGTCCAGCCAGATGCTCGTGCCCGCCGACGGCGACGTGCTGCTGCTGCCCGCGCAGACCAGGTACGAGATGGCGGGCGGCGTCACCGAGACCTCCACGGAACGCCGCGTGATCTTCTCCCCGGAGATCCCCGGCCCGCGCCCGGGCGCGGCCTGGCCGGAGTGGAAGATCTTCTCCGCGCTCGCCTCGCGCGTGAACCCCAAGTTCACGCCGTTCTCGGGCACGGCCGAGATCCGCGAGGAGATCGCGCGCGCCGTGCCGTTCTACGACGGCATCCAGCGGCTGCGGAAGTTCGGTGACAACGTGCAGTACGGCGGCCGCCACCTCTGCCCGGACGGCCGGTTCATGACCGCCGACGGGCTCGGCCGCTTCTCCGCCGTGGACCTGCCCGACCTCACCCGCCCCGACGGCACCTTCCTGGTCACGACGCGGCGCGGGAAGCAGTTCAACAGCATGGTCCACGAGCGCCGCGACGGCTTCAACGGCGCGGTGCGCGAGGCCGTCCTGATGAGCCCCGTCGACGCCGGCCGCCTGGGCCTGGCCGACGGCGATCCGGTGGTCCTGACCAGCCCGTCGGGCACGCTGGAGTGCCGGGTGCTGCGCGCCCCCGTGACCCCCGGCAGCCTCCAGGTCCACTGGCCCGAGGGCGAGGTCCTGCTCGACCGCTCCCGGCGCTCCCCGAACGCCAAGATCCCGGACTACAACGCGGCGGTGACGGTCACCCGTGCCTGATCACGTCGACGACCCCGCACGTCTCCCGCCCGCCGGGACGGCCGGCCCGGCCGCGGACGCCGTACCGCTGGAACGCCACGACGCGGTACGGCTCGCGCCGGCGCGGGCGGAGCGGCGCGGGGCCGTGGAGCGGGTGCGGGTGCGGGCGGTCGCGGACACGGCCGAGCGGGACCGGCGCGACGCGGTCGCGGTCGAGGAGCCGATGGAGATCCGCGTGGCCTGCGGCGGCGAACGCCGCACGCTCGCGATCACCATGCGGACGCCCGGGGCGGACTTCGAGCTGGCGGCGGGCTTCCTGGCCGGCGAGGGCGTGATCGCGGGGCCGGAGCGGATCCAGGGGATCTCGTACTGCGACGACCCCGACGTCCCCGCCTCGGCGCGGTTCAACACCGTGACCGTACGGCTGCGCGGGGAGCGACTGCCGGAGATGCCCGGACTCGACCGGCATTTCCTGACGTCGAGCGCATGCGGCGTGTGCGGCACGGCCAGCCTGGACGCGCTGCGCGAACGCCCCTTCCCACCCGGCGCGCTGCCCCCGGAGCACCCGGCGGTGCGCCCCGAGGCGCTGTACGAGCTGCCCGGGCGGCTGCGGGAGGCCCAGGGGATCTTCGGGAAGACGGGGGGCCTGCACGCGGCCGGGCTGTTCACCGCCGACGGCGAGCCGGTGGCCGTGCGCGAGGACGTCGGCCGGCACAACGCCGTGGACAAGCTGGTCGGCTGGGCGCTGCTGGACGGGCGGCTGCCGCTGCGCGACCACGTCCTCATGGTCAGCGGCCGGACCAGCTACGAGATCACGCAGAAGGCCCTGGCCGCGGGCGTCGGCGTGGTGTGCGCGGTGTCGGCGCCCTCGTCGCTGGCGGTGGACCTGGCCAGGGAGTTCGGCATGACGCTGATCGGGTTCCTGCGGGATCGCCGCTTCAACATCTACGCGGATTCGGGCAGGGTGAGGACGACGACCCCCTAGCGTCACGGCCGAACCGCCGGGAGCGCCCATGACCGACGGACCCCCCGACCGCGCCCGCAACCCCTACCTGGCCGAACCCGGCGAGTCGCCGTACCGGCCGGGTCCCTACGAGGACGGGGTGGGACAGGGGCCGCGGACGGCGCGCCGCCGGTGGCCGGGGCCGGTCGCGGCCGGGCTGGGGCTCGTGGTGGCGGCCGGCGTCCTGTACGGCGTGGCGCGCGCGACCGGGCCGGAGCCGCCGCAGGGGACGACCGGTGCGACGAGCCCGGCGAAGGAGCCCGTGTTCACCCGCCTGCCGGCCCCGTGCGGCCTGGTGAGCGCGGAGACCGCCGGGGACCTGGTGCCGGGGGCCGAGCCGGAGTCCGTCCCGGCGAAGACGACCATGCCCGGCCACGCCTACGCGTCCTGCCGCTGGCGGAGCCCCTACCGGCACGACAGCGCCGTCCAGCGCGAGCGCGACATCGCGGTGCGCGTGGAGCTGTTCTCCGGCGTCTCCCGGGCCGGCGCCGACGACGCGAGCCGGCTCTTCCGCTCCGAGCGCGACCGTTGCCGCCGCAACCAGCACACCACCGACCGGGCCGGCTTCGCCTACCGCGCCTGCGAGGACCTGCCCGCGATCGCGCCCCAGGCGTTCACCGCCTACTACACGATGACCACGGCCACCTCCAGGCTGGGTCTCACGGAGACCGCGTTCCGCGCCGGCAACGTCCTGGTCTTCATCGAGTACAAGGGCACCGACCTCCCCGCCGACGTCCCCATCCCCGAACCCCACGCCCGCCGGGCCGCCGAACGCCTGGCCCAGGAGACCTCCCGCAACCTCCGCCCCTGACCCTTCCAACCCCACCCTTCCCACCGCGGCCTCCCCCACCGCGGCCTCCCTCGCCACGGCATTCCCCACCACGGCATTCCCCACCACGGCCTCCCTCGCCGTGGCATCCACACCGTGGCACCACCTCGCATGGCACCACCTCGCGTGGCACCACCTCGCGTGGCACCACCTCGCGTGGCACCACCTCGCGTGGTGCCACCTCGCGTGGTGCCACCTCGCCGTGATCATGCAGTTTTGCGCACACGGTGTGATCAAAACTGCATGATCACGGCGAAGGGAGGCTCGCGGGAGGGCTGGCCCTGAAGGAACGGCCCGGCAGGAGGTGGCCCGGGAGAAGGTGGCCCGGGAGAAGGTGGCCCGGGAGAAGGTGGCCCGGGAGGAGGTGGCCCGGGAGGAGGTGGGGCGGGAGGAGGTGGCCCGGGAGAGAGTGGCCCGGGAGAAGGTGGCCCGGGAGGAGGTGGGGCGGGAGGAGGTGGCCCGGGGGGTTGCCCCCCGGGCCCGAGGGCGTGGGTCAGCCGGTGTTCTGGAGGCCGGCGGCGACGCCGTTGACGGTCAGGAGGAGGAGGGTCTCCAGGCGGTCCCGCGCGTCGTCGTCGAGGGGGGCGCCGGAGCGGAGGGCGCGCAGGGCGCGGAGCTGCAGGTGGGATAGGGCGTCCACGTAGGGGTCGCGGAGCTGGACGGCGCGCGACAGCACGCGGCGGTTCTCCAGCAGGCGGGAGTGGCCCGTCACCGAGAGCACGAGCTCGCGGGTGCGGTCGTACTCCTCCAGGACCTGCGCGGCGAAGTCCTCCCTGCCGCCCAGCGCGAGGTACCGCTCGGCGATGGACCGGTCGGTCTTGGCCAGCGACATCTCGGCGTTGTCCAGGAGCGAGGCGAACAGCGGCCACTCGCGGTACGCCTCGCGCAGCTCGTCCGGCGAGGCGGCGGCCAGGCCGCTGCCCAGGCCGTACCAGCCGGGCAGGTTGACCCGGGTCTGCGTCCAGGAGAACACCCACGGGATCGCCCGCAGGTCGTCCAGCGAACGCGGCGCGCCCAGGCCGCGGCGGGCCGGGCGGGAGCCGAGGCGCAGCGAGCCGATCTCCTCCAGCGGGCTGACCAGGCCGAACCACTCGGGGAAGCCGGGAGCCTCCACGAGCGCCCGGTAGGCCCGCTCCGAGGCCCGCGCCACCTGCTCGGCGACGGTGCGGAAGCGCGCGGCCGCGGTCGCCGTGCGCGCCTCCACCGACGGCGTGGACGCCAGCAGCACGGCCGAGGCCACCTGCTCGATGTGGCGGCGGGCGATGGCCAGGTGGCCGTACCGGGCGAAGATCACCTCACCCTGCTCGGTGACCTTGAACCGGCCCGCGACCGAGCCGGGGGCCTGCGCGAGGACCGCGCGGTTGGCCGGGCCCCCGCCGCGTCCCAGCGCGCCGCCGCGCCCGTGGAAGAGCGTCAGCCGCACGTCGTGCTCGGCGGCCCACGCCGCGAGGGCGGCCTGCGCGTCGTAGAGGCGGAGCGTCGCGGCGGCCGGGCCGAGCTCCTTGGCCGAGTCGGAGTAGCCGAGCATCACCTCGAGCCGCCGGCCGTTGGCGTCCAGCCGGGCCCTGACCTCCGGCAGCTCCAGCATCCCGTCGAGTACGGCGGGCGCGTGGTCCAGGTCCTCCCCCGACTCGAACAGCGGCACCACGTCGAGCACCGGCGTGCGCGGCCCGAGCGTGGCGGCCAGCTCGTACACCGCGGCGACGTCGTCCGAGCCGCGGGTGAAGGAGACGACGTAGCGCGAGCACGCCGCGACGCCGAACCGCTCCTGGATCCAGGAGATCACCCGCAGGGTCGCGAGCACCTCCTCGGTGCGCTCCGACAGCTCCCCGCCCGCGCGCACCTCCGCGAGCGCGGCGGCGTGCACGGCCGAGTGCTGCCGCACCTCCAGCTCCGCCAGGTGGAACCCGAACGTCTCCACCTGCCAGATGAGGTGCTGCAGCTCGCCGTACGCCTGCCGGGGGGCGCCCGCGGCGGCCAGCGAGTCCTGGGCGAGGCGCAGGTCCAGCAGCAGGTCGTTCGGGGACAGGTAGGCCAGGTCCAGGTCGCGCCGGCGGGTCGCCTCGATGCGCGCGGCGACGTACAGCAGCCACTGGCGGTGCGGCTCGGACGGCGAACGGGTCGCGATCTCGCTCGCCAGCGCCGGGTGCTCGTTCTCGGCCTCGCTCAGCGCGGCGCGCAGCTCGGCGCTGGCGGGCGTGGTGAGCGGGGAGGCCACGGTGAGCGTGCGCCCGATGCGGGTCGTGGCGGCCTCCAGCGCGGCGAGCACGTGCTCGGACTGGATCTGGATCGCCTCGCGGGTGACCTTCGCGGTGACGTACGGGTTGCCGTCGCGGTCGCCGCCGATCCAGCTTCCGTACCGGATGAAGGCCCTGGACCGGGGCGGGCGGGCCCCGGTGCCGGGCGCGAGGGCGGCGTCCAGGGACCGGTAGATCGCCGGCACCGCGCGGAAGATCGTCTCGTCGAACGCGGCCATGGCCGTACGGACCTCGTCGAGCGGGTCCAGCTTGGTCGCGCGGAGCTGGGCGGTGCGCCAGAGGATGTCGATCTCCTCCAGCAGCCGCCGCCGGGCCTCCTCGCGCGCCGACGCGCCCCGGGTCGGGTCGGCGTGCTCCCAGAGGCGAGCGCTGATCCGCTGGATCGCGGTGACCACGGCGCGGCGGCGGGCCTCGGTCGGGTGCGCGGTCAGCACGGGGTGAAGCTCCAGGCCCTCGATGATCTCCGAGTCGCCGTCCACCTGGCGTACGGCGTCCGCCAGCGACTCGCGCAGGGGGGCCTCGCCGGTGTCGCGCTGGTTGAGGATGCGGATGCGGTAGTGCTCCTCGGCCAGGTTGACCAGGTGGAAGTAGCAGGTGAAGGCGCGCGCGATCTGCACGGCGCGGGCGAGCGGCCAGGAGGAGACCAGCTCGGTGATCTCGTCACCGGTCACCTCTCCGCGCCGGGCCGCGATCACGGCGTGGCGCAGCCGTTCCACGTCGTCGAGCAGGTCGGGCCCGCCCTGTTCGGCGATCACCTGCCCGAGCAGCTCCCCGAGCAGGCGGACGTCCGCCCGCAGCTCGTCGGGCATCTCGAGACGGGCGCTCTGACGGTCGCCCGTGCGGTTCCCGGTGCGACGTTCGGCCTGCTGGGAGGCGTCAGACGAGGCGATAGAGGACATGCTGGAAGCGTAACGGGCCACCCCCCGCTCTGAGACACCAGGTCTCAGCCCGCGAGACGCTTTCGAGCCCTCCCACATCGCGCGGCACGAGGGCTCCGCCGTGATCGTTCCGAGCGTCCGCAGGGGGGTTCTCAACGGGGTGCGCACACGCCCGGGAGGTGGGGGCCCGGGGGGCGGGAATCAGTGGGCGGTTACGCTAACCCGCATGGCAGCAGAGGCTTCGCAGGGTCCTGAGATCGACATCCACACGACCGCGGGGAAGATCGCGGATCTGGAGCGGCGGCTGGACGAGGCCGTGCACGCCGGATCCGCGCGCGCGGTGGAGAAGCAGCACGCCAAGGGCAAGATGACCGCGCGGGAGCGCATCGCGGCGCTGCTGGACGAGGGCTCCTTCGTGGAGTTCGACGAGTTCGCGCGGCACCGGTCCACGGCGTTCGGGCTGGAGAAGACGCGGCCGTACGGCGACGGCGTGGTCACCGGGCACGGCACCGTGGACGGGCGGCCGGTCGCGGTGTTCAGCCAGGACTTCACGGTGTTCGGCGGCTCGCTCGGCGAGGTGTTCGGCGAGAAGATCATCAAGGTCATGGACCACGCGCTGAAGACCGGGTGCCCGGTGATCGGGATCAACGACTCCGGCGGCGCGCGCATCCAGGAGGGCGTGGTCTCGCTCGGGCTGTACGGCGAGATCTTCTACCGGAACGTGCAGGCCTCGGGCGTGATCCCGCAGCTCTCGCTGATCATGGGCCCGTGCGCCGGCGGCGCGGTCTACTCCCCGGCGATCACCGACTTCACGCTGATGGTCGACCAGACCTCGCACATGTTCATCACCGGCCCCGACGTGATCAAGACGGTCACCGGCGAGACCGTGTCGTTCGAGGAGCTGGGCGGCGCGCTCGCGCACAACTCCAAGTCCGGCGTCGCCCACTACCAGGCGACGGACGAGCAGGACTGCCTGGAGTTCGCCCGCGCGCTGCTGTCGTACCTCCCGTCGAACAACCTCGACGAGGCCCCGGCCTTCGACGCCGAGGCCGACCTCGGCCCGGTCCCGGAGCTGGACACGATCATCCCGGATTCGGCCAACCAGCCGTACGACATGCACCAGGTGATCGAGCACATTCTCGACGACGGCGAGTTCCTGGAGATCCACGCGGGATTCGCGCAGAACATAATCGTCGGTTTCGGACGTATCGAAGGTCGTTCCGTCGGTGTCGTCGCGAACCAGCCGATGCACTTCGCGGGGTGCCTCGATATCGACGCCTCGGAGAAGGCGGCGAGGTTCGTCCGAACCTGCGATGCCTTCAATATCCCTGTCCTGACTTTGGTGGACGTTCCCGGATTCCTCCCTGGCACCGACCAGGAATGGAACGGCATCATCCGCCGCGGCGCCAAGCTCATCTACGCGTACGCCGAGGCCACGGTCCCCAAGGTCACGGTCATCACCCGCAAGGCGTACGGCGGCGCGTACGACGTCATGGGCTCCAAGCACCTCGGCGGCGACGTGAACCTGGCCTGGCCGACGGCGCAGATCGCGGTCATGGGGGCGCAGGGCGCGGTCAACATCCTCTACCGGCGCGAGCTGGCGGCGGCCGACGATCCGGACGCGCTCCGGGCGCAGAAGATCACCGAGTACGAGGACACGCTGGCCAACCCCTACATCGCGGCCGAGCGCGGCTACCTCGACGGCGTCATCAAGCCCTCGGACACCCGATCCCACGTCATCAGGGCCCTGCGCGCCCTCCGCACCAAGCGCCAGACCCTGCCCCCGAAGAAGCACGGCAACATCCCGCTGTGACCCGCCCGCCCGAGCCGCCCCCGTGATCCGGTGGTTCCCGCCCCGGGCGGGAACCACCGGATCACGGGGGACGGGCACCAAGTACGCCCGGCACACCCAGTACGCCCGGGAACCGGTACGCCCGGGAAGACGACGAGCACGGAGGAGCGGATGGCTGACGAGGAACGGCGGCCGGTGCTGCGGGTGGTGCGCGGTGACGCGACCCCCGAGGAGATCGCGGCGCTGGTCGCGGTGGTGACGGCGCGGGCGGCCGCGGCGGCGGGCACGCGCGCCACGCCCGGGCGGCGCGGCGCGTGGGGACATCCGCGACACGCCCTGCGCGAACCCCTCCAGCCCGGCCCCGGAGCGTGGCGGGCCAGCGGATTTCCGCGCTGATCTCGGCCCGTCCTCCGCGAGTTCCCTGCGAACGACCCCGCACCGCCGTACAATGATCACAGGGTGCGAGGGAAAGTCCGAAGAACTATTACCTCAAGAAAGTCACCAGCCGCCGAGAAAGTGGGCAAAATAGCTATTTGATCGCCTAGTGACGAGGTCTGGAGGACAACCATGGCCATCCCGGACCTCACGCATCCCGGGGCCGTGAAATACGCCGTTCTGGTTGATGTGGGGTATCTCTACGCCGCGGCGGGCGAGGTGCTGCTGGGCGCGAAGGAGCGGCGCGAATACCGGGTGGCCGCCGACGAGCTGATCAAGACGCTGCAGAGGCACGCGGAGGAGCGCCTGCCCGGTGAGCTGCTGCGGGTCTACTGGTACGACGCCGCCCGCGACCGCGTGCCCACCGTGGACCAGCGCGTGATCGCCGCGCTCCCGATGGTCAAGGTCCGGCTGGGCAACCTGAACGCCCGCGGCCAGCAGAAGGGCGTGGACGCCCAGATCCGCACCGACCTGGAGGCCCTGGCCCGCCACCGCGCGGTCACCGACGCCGTGCTCGTGGCCGGCGACGAGGACATGGTGCCCGCCGTCGAGGCCGCCCAGGCGTACGGCGTGCGCGTGCACCTGTGGGGCGTGGAGCCGCCCTACGGCACCAACCAGGCCGAACGCCTCGTCTGGGAGTCGGACACCGTCGAGGTGCTGAGCGCGGAGTTCATCCGCCCCTACTTCAGCCGCGCCGCCGTGATCCCCGCGCCGCCGCAGGCCCCCTCCCCCGCCCAGGTGTTCGCGGGACGCACCGCCACCAAGCCCGTCGTGCGCCCGCCGCAGACGGGCGTGACGAAGCTCGGGCCGAGCCGTCCCCGCGTGGAGGAGGTCGGCGAGCACGTGGCGCAGAAGTGGATACTGACCCGGGGCAGGGACAACATCCGCGACCTGCTCCCCGGGCCGATCCTGCCGACGGTCATCGACACCGAGCTGCTGATCGAGGCCGAGAAGGAGCTGGGCCACTCGCTCCGGCCCTACCCGGAGGCGCGCGTGTGGCTCCGCGACGGCTTCTGGGCCCGCGTCTACCGCGAGTTCGACATCGGCGTCGGCATCAGCTCCAAGTGACCCCGCCGGCCATTGAGGTCTGATTTCCGCGCGTGCGCCCCGGTCTGCCTCGGGTTTACTCGTAGATGTGACTCTCGACTTCGACGCCTGCTACCGGGCGGTCAGCGCCCGGGACCGGCGGTTCGACGGGCGGTTCTACACGGCCGTGCGGACGACCGGGATCTACTGCCGGCCGATCTGCCCGGCGCGCACCCCGCGCCAGTCCAACATCACGTTCTACCGGCACGCCGCCGCCGCCGAGGCCGCGGGGTTCCGGCCGTGCCGCAGGTGCCGCCCGGAGCTGAGCCCGGGTGACCCCGGCTGGGACTACCGGGGCGACCTGGTCGGGCGGGCGCTGCGGCTGATCGACGAGGGCGTGGTGGACGACTTCGGGGTGGCGGGGCTGGCGCGGCGGCTGCACGTCACCGAACGCCACCTGCTGCGGCTGTTCACGGCCGAGCTGGGGGTCGCGCCGCTCGCCGTGGCGCGGACGCGCCGGCTGCTCACCGCCAAGCAACTGCTCACCGAGACGTCCCTGCCGGTCACCGACGTCGCGTTCGCCAGCGGCTTCGGGAGCGTGCGCCAGTTCAACGCGACGTTCCGGGAGGCGTACGGCTTCGCGCCGTCCGACCTGCGGGCGCGCGGGCGGGTGTCGGAGCCGCTGGACCGGCCGTTCAGCGTGCGGCTGGACTACCGGCCGCCGTTCGACGCCGCGGCGCTGCTGGGCTTCCTGGCGTCCCGGGCCGTCCCCGGCGTGGAGCGGGTGGACGAGAACGGCTACACCCGGACCGTCCCCGGCCCCGGCGTCATCACGCTCACCCCGGCCGACGGGCACGTGCGGCTGCGCGCGAACGTCCCCGACCTGCGCGGGTTCAGCCGGCTCGTGCACCGCTCCCGGCGGCTGCTCGACCTCGACGCCGACCCCGAGGCGATCACCACGATGCTCTCCCGCGAGCCGGTCATGGCGCGCCTGGCCGCCGCCCGGCCCGGGCTGCGGGTGCCGGGCGCGATGGACGGGTTCGAGCTCGCCGTGCGCGCGGTCGTCGGCCAGCAGATCTCCGTCGCCGGGGCGCGCACGCTGCTCGGCCGCATCGCCGAGCGGGCGGGCACGCCGTACGCCGCGGAGTGCGGGCTGACCCGGCTGTTCCCCACGGCCGCCCAGCTCGCGGACGCCGACCTGAGCGGGCTCGGCCTGACCGGCCGCCGCGTCGCCACGCTGACCGCGCTGGCCTCGGCCGTCGCGTCCGGCGAGCTGGACCTGGACGGCGGCGACCCGGCCGAGACCGTGGACGGCCTGCTGGCGCTGCCCGGGATCGGGCCGTGGACCGCCGGGTACATCGCCATGCGCGCCCTCCGCGACCCCGACGCCTTCCCCGCCGGTGACCTGGCCCTGCGCAACGCCATGACGCGCCTGGGCATCGAGGGCGAGGCGGCGGCCGAGGCGTGGCGGCCCTGGCGGGCGTACGCCGCCCTCCACCTGTGGACCTCGCTGTCCGACCCCGAGGCGTCCGCCCTGCCGCGGACCGCCTGAGCCCACTGAGACCCGAACCCCCGAGCCCACTGAGCCCGAGCCCTCGAGCCCTCTGAGCCCGGGCCCCCTGAACCTGAGCCTGAGCCCCCTGAACAGGAGCCCCTACATGATCGACGCGATCGTCCTGGAGACCCCGCCGGGCCCGCTGTCCCTGCTGGAGCACGACGGCGCCATCGTCGCCGCCGGCTTCACCCCCGACCCGGCCGCGATGCACGCCCGGCTGCACAGGACCCTCCGCCCGCATCCCCTGCGGCGGGTCGCCGACCTGGGCGACCTGGGCAAGCGCGTCGGGTCGTACTTCGACGGCGACCTCGACGCGCTGGACGACCTGCCGGTGAACCAGCCGGGCAACGAGCGGATGACGCGCCTGTGGGCCGCGCTGCGGGAGGTCCGCGCGGGCACCACGGTCAACTACGCCGAGCTGGCGGGCATGGCCGGCTACCCGCCCTCGCACGCCCGCGCCGCCGGCGGCGCCTGCGCGCGGAACCTCATCGCGCCCATCGTCCCCTGCCACCGCGTCCTCCCCCAGGCCGGCGGCTACGGCGGTTACTACTACGGCCCGCCGGTCAAGCGGTGGCTCCTCGCCCACGAGGGCGCGACCCTGCCCTAGGCGTACGGCTCCCGCCGGGGCGTGCCCGGCGCGGGAGGTGGCAACGCACGCACCCCACTCAGCCTCCCGCGCCGGTCACGCGCTCTAGGGGCGCCGCTCCACGGTGCTCTGCACCTCGTGCACCGGCACGTCGATCGAGGCGGTCACGACGACGTTCTCGAGCTGGCTGAAGTCGAAGAAGCGGTCGGGCCCGTCGCCGCCGCCGGGAGGGGCGCCCTCGCCGTATCCGCTGACCTCCCACTCGGTGGTCACCGTCAGGACGTACACCTTGTCGGGCTGGTCGATGGAGGCCTGGAGGTACTGGGCGCCGCAGGTGAACTCCGCGCCCCGGGTGTACGGCTGACCGGGCGCCTCGCACTCCGGCGTGTGGCGGACCCGCGTGGCCGGGGCGCCGGGGTCGATCTTGAACTTGGTGAGGTTCGCGACCACCGTGGCGCTCATGCCCGGGATGGAGGCGGTGACGGACTTGCGGCGCTCGCTCGCCGGCATGTTCTCCAGCCAGACGTGCGTGGGCAGGTTGACGAAGCTCTTGCCGCCGGGGCTCAGCCCGATCTGCGGGTCCGGGACGGTCATCGCGCCGCGCGCCAGCCGGGCGAGGGTCTCCATGGTGATGCCGGTGGGAGGCGGGGCCTGCCCGTCGGGGACCCACACCGCGGTCAGCGATTCGCGGCAGGCGTCGCTGGCGCGGTCGGCCGCGTTGAAGGCGGGCATCCACCAGCGGCCCTTCTCGTCGAGCTTGCCCGACCACTCCTCGACGCGCTTCTCCCACTCCGCGCGTTCCTCGGGTGTCGCGCCGTCGAGCCAGTCCTTCTGGAAGCGTTTGCGCTGGTCGAGGTACTCCCGCGCGTCCGGCCCCGGCTCGTGCCAGCAGGCGGGCGGGCGGTACCCGTCGCCCCGGCCGCCCTTGTAGCCGCTGCCGGAGAACCTGACCTGGGAGTCGTGCACCCAGACCGTGACGTCCTTCCCGTTCTGCGAACCGCCGCCGCCCGGCGGCTGGGTCGCCGCCGCCTGCGGCGCGGCCGGCGCGGACCCCGACGCCGCCAGGGACGCGGCCCCCGGCACCGTGACGGCCCCCAGCAGTGCCGCCCCCGCGGCAACGATCAGCAGACGCCTCATCGCAGGCACTCCTTCGCCTGTTCGTTCGGGTGGGGCCGGAAGGTGCTGACCCTCCACCGCCCGTCCTGTCCCTTGGCCAGGGCCACGAGCGCGCGGCTCGCCGGGGCCCGCTTCCCCGCGGTCGGGCCCGGGCGGACTCCGCGCCGGTCCACGCACACCGCGAGCGCGGCGCCCTTGCCCTGGTACACGCTCTCGACGGCGAGCCTGGTGAGCCGCACCGAGCCGCGGTCCCCCGGCGAGAAGCCCTCGACGGCGTCCTGCGGGATGGTGCGGGCCAGCCTCGCCTTGGTCTCGATGCCCCGGTCGCTGTCGGCCACGGCCTCGCGCCACGCGCGGTCCGCGCCCTTGGTCACGACGGCGCGGTAGACCCCGACGTAGAAGTCGCGGTACGCCGCCGCGATCGCGGCGTGCTCGGGCTCGCCGGGCGCGGGGCCGTACAGGACGCTGAGGCCCGGCGCGATCTCGATCGTCTCCACGCCGGCCGGTACGGCGGAGCCGGGCGCGGCGGTCGAGCCGGGCCGCCCCGGGGCGGGGGTGGCGGCGGCCTGGGGGTTCTCACCGGCGGGCTGGAACGGCTTTTTCGGGCCGTCCGATCCGCAGGCGGCGGTGGCAGGGAGGAGCAGGGCTAACAGCAGGCCCCCGACAAGCTCTGTCCGGCGACGCATCAGCCTGCCCCTTTGAGCAGATAGGCCCTTTATGCCACAAGAGTTGTCAACGTCTGTGATCGTAGCGATCTGCCGCATTCCCCACCTACTGTTATGCGCAGAGGGCATGACCGGCCCCGGTAAGACCCGGGTCATATGGCCTGGAGCCGCCACGCGGGCAGCAGTTCGTCGATGAGGGCCTCGGTCTCCGGGGCGATCCCGCCGGGGAAGGCGTCGGAGCGGCGGCGCACCGCCTCGACCACGCCGGTCAGGCGGGCGCGGTCGCCGGTGGCGTGGGCCGCGCGGAGCAGGTCGCGCCACAGGGCCTCGTCGTCGGTGGCCAGCAGCAGGCCCGCGCGGGCCGCCGCGAGCGCCCCGGCCGCCTCGCCGCGCGCCAGCCGTATCTCGCACAGGCGGTGCGCGGCGTCGGCCACCCGGGCGGTGACGTCGAACTCCAGCTCGTCCGTGGCCAGCCAGGCGTAGCGGCCCGGCGGCCGGCCGTCGAGCAGCGGGCCGCGCACGAGGCCGAGGGCCTGGTCGAGCAGCGCCGGCTCGCTCGCGGGGTTGCGGCGGGCGCGGCGCACGAGTTCGCGGAAGATCTGCCAGTCCACCCGGACCTCGGGGCCGAGCCGCAGCCGGCCCGCCTCGTCCACGACCAGGTTGGGGCGGCCTGCGGAGTCGCGGCCGAGCCAGTCGCGGACGCGGGCGATCGTGGCGTCGCGGACCGAGGCCTGCCCGCCGCGCGGCCACAGCGCCCCGCCGAGCACGACGGGGTGGACGCCGCCGGGGTGGGTGGCCAGGTAGACCACCAGCTCGGTGGCCAGCGGCAGCCGGCCCTCCTCGATCGCGTGGGCGGTGGCCACCTCGGGCGCGCCCAGGACCCGGACCTCGGCCGAGGGGCGGAACGCGGGCGCGAGCTGGGCGGCGGCGGGCCCGGTGAACTCGTCGTCGGGCGACAGGCGCGGCCCCTCGGTGAGCGCGGCGGTCGTGAACAGGTCCACCACCGCGTCGTACTGCCGCCGGGGCAGCAGTTGCGCCTCCACGTCGAAGCCGAGCACGTCGATGCGGGCGCGGCCGTCGGGGGTGACCTCCCACACCCAGGTGGCGTCGGGGACCTCGCCCGCGACGACGTATCCGGCGGCCATCCGGGTGCCGGTGCGGGCCAGCGCGAGCAGCCGCTCCTGCTCCTCCGGCGTCGGCGGGACGGCGGACAGCAGGTAGTGGGGCATCCACGCCTCGCCGTACACGCCCCTGCTGCGGCCGGTCAGGACGGAGTCGGCGCCGAACGCGGCCAGCGCGGCCCGGACGTCCTGCGCGCGCGCCTCCAGCTCGGGCAGCGCCTCGCGGAGCGTGGCCACGGCGCGGATGCGGTCGGGGGCGATCGCGGTCAGCTCGTCGCCGAACCCGACCAGCGTGATCCGCATGTGGTCGGACCAGCGGTTCGTCCCCAGCTCGGCGGCCAGCGCGGCGAGCGCGGCGGTGGTGGCGTGGCGCGGCCCCCGGATGTTGATCAGTCCGTGCGCGGCCTCCAGGTCCACGAGCACGCGCCCGGCCTCGTTGGAGCCGAGCGAGACCAGGCCGGGGTACGGCGCGAGCACGCCCGCCACCGCCGCCTCGTCCAGGCCCCGGCCCTCGGTCGCGGGCAGCCGCCACACCTGGCCGCCGTCGTGCGCGGTCCACGGGGCGGGGGCGATGCGCTCCGCCGGGTGGATCCACAGGTCCAGGCTCTCGGCGGACAGGTGCACGCCGTAGATCGTGGGGGGGGTGCGGCCGAGCATGGCCATGTCGCGGCCGAGGTACCGCAGGCCCAGGTCGAGCATGCGGGTGCCGGGGGCGTCGGCGCCGATCCGCAGCGCCATCTCGGCGACGCCCGCGTCCCCCTCCGGCCGGGGCAGGCGGCGGCCGAAGGCGCGGGTCCAGAGCTGTTCGCGGCGGCGGCTGCCCAGCGCCGCGAGCAGCCCGGCGGCCAGCAGGGAGGACGCGGCGAGGTAGTCGAGCAGTTCCAGGCCCCGGGCCTCCTCGGCGGGCGCGGGGGCCTGCGTGACCGGGGGCTCCTGGTAGGGGTCGACCTGGCGCACGGCGGGCTGCGCGGCGTGCTTCCCGTTGACCGCGTGCTTCCCGTTGACCGCGGGCTCGCCGGGCCGCGCCGGCTCCAGCCGGTCGGAGTCGGTCCTGATCGCCGGGGGCCTGGCGGTCTGGGTGCGCCCGTCCAGCTCGGCGGGCTTGCCGCGGTGGTCCTTCAGCGTCTCGCGGCGCTTCTCGTCGGCGGGGACGATGTGCACGCCGATCGCGTCGGCGGGCATGTCGAGGACCCAGCCGGGCCGGATCAGGTCGGCGATGCGCAGCTTCGTGCCGTCCGGCTGCTCCTTGTGCTTGTTGAGCCGGTAGATCTCGGGGTAGCGCCGCCCGTCCCCGAGGCACTTCTCGGCGATCTCCCACAGGCTCTCGTGGTGCCGCCCGTGCGGGGGCTGCACGACGTAGACCTTCTTCGTCTCGGCCACCGCGTCCAGCGACACGCGCGGGGTCACCGGCGCGGGGGCGGACGGGGTCGTGACCGGCACCGACGTCGTCATCTGCGGCTTGACCGGCGGCGGTCCCGGCGTGCGGACGATCGGTATCACCACGGCCGAGGCGGTGAACAGCAGCAGCGCGGCGGTGACCAGGCGGTGGGCGAGCGCCTGCGGCGTGCCCGACAGCGGCACGCGCGCGGGCATGCCCACGCGCCGGATCCCGGCGTACAGCTCGACGATCACGCACAGGGCGAGCTGGAGCCAGGCCAGCCAGACGAGCACGACGAGGATGCCGATCACCGTGCTCGCGCCCACCTGCCGCGTGAGCATGTCCAGGGTGGGCAGTTCGTCCGGCAGCCCGAAGAACCTGATCAGGGCGTACGGCACGCCGACCATGAGCCCCGCCAGCGCGAGCACGGCCAGCAGCCCGACCCCGACGTCGGCGGGGCTGCGGCCGGGCTTGATGCGTACGGGCTGAGGCGGCGGCATGCCTGTCCCTTCTCCTCGACGTCTACACTGCGCTTTCGATCAGCCGATGGCCAGCGTCCATTCCCGATGGCTCTATGGCGCGACCCCCTGCGTCCCCTGGTTGGGCCCGGCGGTGGCCGCGCCCTCCATCTCGTACGTCGCGAACCCGAGCAGCCCGAGGAACAGCGAGTTCCCCGTCACCGTCACCGTGACGGTGACGCTGTCGGCGGCCTGGTCGCATCCGGTCATCTCGGCCCTGGCCTCGTCGTGCGCGTTGACGATCTCCTCGGCCTTCGCGCACGCCTCCCCGTCGAGGATCCGCAGGTTCCCTGTCTCCCGCAGGTGCTCCTCGTCGATCTGGTCCGCCCCCGCCCGCGCCCCCTGCTCGGCGATGTCCGCCGCCCGCAGCCGCGCGTTGATCGCCGCCCCGCCGTCCACCAGCAGCCCGGCCATGAAGAACACCGCGACGGAGAACAGCACCACGAACACCGACATCGACCCGCGATCCCGGCTCATCCGGTACGGCCGCGCCGCCCGCTCCCCGCGCCTCCGGGCGGCGCCGTACGGCCCGGCGGCGCCGTACGAGCGGGCGGTGACGTGCGCCCTGGTGGGGGCGTGCGGCCGGGCCGGGCGGGGGCCGGGCGGGACCGGGCCGGGGGTCACTTCATCCTCCGGAACTGCTCCAGCGGCGCGACCGCGCTCGCCGACATCTCCTTCTGCGGCTCGATGCCCAGGAACGACACCACGGACAGGTCGATCGTGCAGGTCACCGCGGCCTCGGCCAGGCCGCCCGCGAGCCCCTCGCCCCCCTCTGCGGCCTGGAACTCGACCTCCACCCGCGGCCCGTTCGCGCACGAGTCCTGGAGGGCGGCCTGCGCCGCCTGTTCGGCCGCCGCCTGGCCCTGGGCCTGGTCGCGCTGGACCGAGGCGGCTCGCACGGCGTCCCGCGCGGCCCCCGCGACCTCGCCGTGCGCCTCGACGATCCGCCCGGCGGCGACCAGGAACAGCATGAAGACGAGGAAGACCGGCGCCAGCAGCACGGCCTCGGTCGTCATCGACCCGCGTTCCCTCATGGGGCCTCGCACGCGACCCCCTCCCCCACGTCGGGCCTGAAGCACTCCACGGGACCCCCGAACGTGGCGGTGATCTGGATGTTCAGCTCGCCGAAGAGGGGCACGACCGCGACGGCGTCGCCGGTGACGGTCACCCCGCGCGAGTTCCCCTCCTCCCACGCGTCGGCCTGGGCGTTCTCCAGCAGCTTGGGACCGATGGCGCGCGCGACGCTCTCGGCCCGCTCCTCCGCCTGCGCGTCCCACCCCTGCCCGCTCGCCATGGACCGCGCCACGCGCGCCCCCTCGCGCGCCGCCGCGTCGGCCACCTGCCGGCCGTGGAACCACAGCGCGAACTGGATGATCAGCAGGATGATCGCCAGCACCACCGGCATGATGAACGCCAGCTCGACCACGGTCACCCCCCGGTCGCCCCGCCGCCACCGGCCCGGGATCGCGCCGCGGGCCCGCCGTGCCGGGACGGCGGGGCGGGCGCGGGCGGCCTCGGGCGCGCGCGGGCGCGGCCCGGCGGCCCGGGGCCGGCCGGTCCCGGGCGCGGGCTTCGGCGAGCGCATCGCGGCGTTCCTCACGTTCGGCGCGGCGTCAGGCGGTCAGGCGGGTCACTTGGCGTTGCCGCCGCCCTTGCCGAACTCGCCCTTGATCTCGTTGGACTTGTCCTCCACGAGCTGCTTGATCAGGAGCGCGAGGGCCATCGCCACGCCCGCGATGATGGCGGTGATGATGACCCACTCGACCGCGCTGGCGCCGCGGGTGGGCGCGGTGCGGGCGCGGTGGACGCGGGTCCGCAGCAGTGCCTCCAGGTACAGGCCCTGGGGGGTGTTGAAGGGGAACATATTCATGACGGGTCTCCTCAAGCGCCCATGAGCATGACGGCTGCCGGGTAACCGAGAAAGATCAGGAAGCCGGCGCACAGCAGGAGCTGGGCGACCAGCATGGATTGCGAGCGTTCGCCCGCCTGGCCCTCCACCTCGGCCAGCTCGCGGCGGCGCATGGTGGCGGAGCGGGCGGTCAGGGAGGCCCGCACCTTGGCGCCGTCGTCGGCGACCAGGCCCAGGGCGCTCGACAGGTCCCGCAGCTCGTCCACGTTGACCTCCTCGCCGAGGCGGCCGAGGGCCTGCCAGGGGGTCATGCCGACGATGCGGGCGTTGGCCAGGGCGTCGCGGATGCGGAGCATGGCCCAGCCGTCCCCGATCGTGGAGGCCGTCATCAGGGCCTCGGGGACGCCCCGGCCCCCGGCCAGGTTCATGGCCACGAGGTCGAGGAACGCGCCCACCGTGTGGCGGAAGTCGCGGCGGCGCTCGCGGGCGTCCCGCCGTACCTGCACGTTGGGGAGCAGGTAGAAGATGAGGGCGAGCAGGAGCGCGATCCACAGCGGGAACGTGAGCGAGGTGCCCCAGCCCATCAGCAGCAGCCAGGCGCTGAAGATCGGCACGGCGAGCAGGGCCGAGGCGGCGAGCAGGAGCTTGGTGGCGAGGAAGCCCTCGAAGGAGCGGGCGAGGATGGCCAGGTCGGCGCGGATCGAGCTGACCTCCCAGCCACGCGCCTCGTAGAAGGCGGCCATGCGCTCGCCGAGGCGCAGCCGGAACTCGCTGACCTCCTCGTCGGTGGTGATCACGCTGACCCGGGACTCCTGGCCCTGCCGGGCGGCGTCCAGCGCGGACAGGCGCGCGGCCAGGCCGGGCCGGTTGGGGAACAGCGCCCGGCTGAGCAGGAACAGGCCCAGGCCGAGTACGGCTCCCGCCAGCAGCGCCTCGGTCATCGCGCGTCTCCCTTCGTGGCGCCGAGACCGCCGGGGCCGCCCGGACCGTCCTGACCTCCCGGACCCCCTGGACCTCCCGGACGTCCGGGCCGGCCGGCGTCGGCTCCGACGCCGGCGCCGTTGGTGGACTGGAGGACCCGGCCGAACGGCGGCGGCGCGGCGGCCTCCGGCGACTGGCGCGGCGCGGGCACCTGCTGGGCCGCTGCCGTCTGGAGGAGGCGTTCGGGCTTGGTGAACTTGGCCAGCCGCCGCATCCAGGCGAACCCCGCGCCGTAGAGCCCGCCGACGCCGATCAGCACGATCTGCCCGATCAGGTCGTCGTACGGCTCGACGTAGGACCGGTTCATGATGATCACGCCGGCCGCGAACGCCAGCGAGAAGCCGACGACGATCTGCACGCTGCGCCGGGTGGCCCGCCGCTCGGCCTCGACCCGGCGGCGCATGTCCAGCTCCTCGCGGGCGGACACGGCCAGCGCCCCGAGCACGTCGCGCAGGCCGGGCCCGCGCAGCCGGGCGTTGAGGATCAGCGCGGCCACGACCAGGTCGGCGGAGGGGTCGTCGAGCTCGTCGGCGAAGCGCTGCAGCGCGTCGGGCAGCGGCATGCGGGTGTGCAGGCGGTCCACCATCGTGCGCAGGTGCGGCTGGAGCGAGGGCGCGGCGGCGCGGATCGAGGCGGGGATGGCCTGTTCGAGCCCGGCCGCGCCCGCGATCGTGTCCCGCAGCGACTCGGTCCAGGCGGCCAGCGCCTCCAGCCGCCGCATCGCCGCGCGTTCCTCCGCCGCGCCGCCGACCAGCCCGTGCCAGGCGATCACCATGAGCACGGCGCCGCCCGCCAGCACCGGCCAGCGCGTCACGACCAGCACGATCGAGCCGATGATGACGCCGAGTCCGGTGCGCGTGGACAGCCGCCGCAGCAGTTCGGAGCGCCGTCCGCCGCCGGGCGCCGCGGGCTTGGGCCGTACGCCCCGGATGGCCAGGCCCAGCAGGAACAGGCCGCCGCCGACCCCCGCGCCGCCGAGGAGGGCGATCAGCGTGGCGAGCTCGGTGGAGATCATCACCAGCCTCCGGGACCCGGGTCGTACCCGTACTCGGCCAGCTCGTCCAGGCAGGAGATCGGCGCGTGCGGGATGGCGCCGCCGTCGGGGCCCGGCGCGAACACCTCGGAGGAGAGCACGCGGCCGTCGCAGCCGGTGACCTCGCGGACGCTGGAGACGAACCGGCGCAGCCGCCCGCCGCGCGCGTAGTCGTTGTGCTTCTCGACGAAGACCACGAAGTCGATGGCGCCCGCGATGAGCATGTGGGACGCCTCGATGGGCAGGCGCTCCTCGGCCTGGAGGGCGTACGTCGCGATGCGGTTGAAGACCTCCATGCTGGAGTTCGCGTGGATGGTGGACAGGGAGCCGTCGTTGCCCTGCGTCATCGCGTTCAGCATGGTCACGATCTCGTCGCCCAGCACCTCGCCGACGATCACCCGGGAGGGGTTCATGCGCAGCGAGCGGCGGACCAGTTCGGCCATGGAGATCTCGCCCTGGCCCTCGGAGTTGGGCAGGCGCTGCTCGAACGCGACCACGTTGGGGTGCAGCTCGGGGAACTGGTCCAGCCCCAGCTCCAGCGCGCGCTCGACGGTGATCAGGCGCTCGTGCGGCGGGATCTCGTTGGCGAGGGCCCGCAGGAGCGTGGTCTTCCCGGCGTTCGTAGACCCGGCGATCATGATGTTCTTGCGGGCGGCGACGGCGGCGGCCAGGAACCGGCCGAGCATGGGGCTGAGGGTGCCGTTGCCGACCAGGTCGGACAGGAACACCTTGCCCAGCCGGGCGCGCCGGATGGAGACGGCGGGGCGGATCGTGACGTCCATGACGGCCGAGAGCCGGGACCCGTCGGGAAGGCGCAGGTCGAGCTGGGGGTTGGCGGTGTCGAACGGGCGGCTGGACAGGCCGCTGTAGGCCGCGAGGATCTGCACCAGCTCGATCAGCTCCTCGTCGGACTCGGCCACCGGCTCGTGCATGACCTCGCGCCCGTCGGCGTACCCCACGAAGACCCGGTCGCAGCCGTTGATGTCGATGTTCTCGACCTCGGCGTCGTCGAGCAGCGGCTGCAGCCGCCCGACGCCGAACAGCGCCGCGTGGATGCCGGAGGCGAGCGCCTCCTCCTCCTCGGCGTTGGGCGGGGTGCGGCCCGAGCCGATCTCGTTCCTGGCGTGCTCCTCCAGCACCTGCGCGATCAGGGCGCGGGCGAACTGGCGCTCGTCCTCGCCGGTCATCGGGGGGATGCCGGAGGCGGCGTCGAGCCGGCGCTGGTGGGCGAGGCGGTCGCCGACCTCCTGGCGGAACCGTTTGACGAGCGTGTGGTCGACGTTCACGCGTTCACCCCCGCCGGCGGGTCGAACTGGGGCGCGGGCGGCGGCGGCACGCGCGGGCCCGTCCGCTGTACGGCCTGCGCCTGCCGCGCCTGTTCCTGGGCCTGCGCGGCGAGCCGCCCCGCGAGGCGCCCGGCCAGCTCACGGGCCGTGCGGATGAGCAGGGAGCGGTCCAGCCGCCCGCCCCACTGGCCGCGCAGCATCTCCGCGCCCTTCGGGTCGTGGGCGATGCCGCCCAGGACGGAGACGGGCACGCGCGTGGACTCGGCCGAGGCCGTGACGATGCGGCGCACCTCGTCGATCGAGCCACGGTACTGGCGTGGATCGGCGATCACGACGACGCCGATCTGGGCGGGCGTGACGCGGTTGCGCTCGGTCAGGGCGCGGGCGACGGCGCTGATGCGTTCCCGCAGGTGGGCGACGTGGTCGAGGTTCGCGCGGGCGAGCAGGAGCACGATGGACGCCTCGGAGAGGAGCTCGTTCATCTGCGGGTGCGCGCCGAGGCGGCCGCAGTCGGCGAGCACGTCGGCGTCGGGCATGGCGGCCATCGCCTTGCCGAGCGGGCCCCACAGCCAGGTGAGCCCGGCGGCCTGCTCGCCGCTGGTCAGGCCCACGAGGACGTCGAGGCCGCCGACGAGCTTTTGGGTGTGCTCCCAGATCTGCTCGGGGTGCAGGCCGCGGCGGGCGGTCGCGCCCAGGCTGAGCAGGCCCTTGGCGGGGTTGAGGACGCCGCCGTCGATGCCGGGCAGGCGGTAGACCAGGTCGCCGCCGGCCGGGTCGCACTCGGCGAGCAGCACGGCCCGGGGCCACACCGCGCCGAGCGCCGTCGCCACGGTCGTGACGCCCGGTGCCCCCTTGTCGGCGGCGAGCGCGATCAGCGCCACGTCAGTTGCCCCCCTGCCCGGGGCCCGGGGTGCGGCCCTGGTTCTGCCCCTGGCCCGGTCCCTGGTTCTGGCCCTGGTTCTGGCCCGGGGGGTTCGAGGCCGGCGGGGGCTGCTGGGAGGCGCCGGGGTCGGGCGGGGCCGGGGCGTCGGACTCGGCCGGGGCGGGGGCCGTGCCCGCGCCTGCCCCGGCGGGCACCTCGGCCACCGAGACCTCGCCGCGCGAGGAGTGACCGGCGATGACCGGGGCCTGGGCGGCGTCCACGACCACGGACAGGGACGCGCCGCCGCCCTTGGCGGTGTAGAGGATCTGGTCCACGAGGGCGCCGGAGGCGAGCAGGCGGCCCTGCTGGGCGCTCCGGCCCTCGCCCGGGGTGTAGATGATCTGCACCCGGTCGCCGCGCTGGATGTCGCCGGGCACCTGGCCGGGCTTCAGCGCGAGGCCGACGATCGCCCGGCCGGGCCCGAACTCCGGCGTCTGCCGCGCCATCGCGTTCGTGAAGAGCGTGCCCGGCACCAGGTCCACGGCGGCGTACGACCGGGCCACCTTGAACCGTTCCGACCAGGCCACCCACTCGATGCCCGTGTCCGCGATCTGCACCTCCTCCATCGCCTGCTCGGTGATGGGCTGCCCCGCGCCGATCTTCTGGGTGATGCGGATCGCCGACACGCGGTCGCCGCTGCGCATCACGAGCCAGGTGGTCGCGAGGGCGCCGCCGAGGATGAGGAGCACGGCCAGGGCCGCCAGCGCCGGCTTGCGCTCGCGCGGGGGGACGGGGAGCTTTCGGGACGCGGGCCCGGAGAGCCCGCGCTGCGCCGTGGTCTGGGTATCCGGTCGCGACGTGCGGGTGTCGCGGGACTGCTCGCGTGTCCTCATCGGTGGGGGCTCCAGAGTCGGACGCAGGCTTATGCGGATTTCACGCCATTATGTGCACGTTGAGAGGTACGCCGTGGGGGGACGGCGGCGTTCCATGCTCGTCTCCCCGCCACAGATCCGTCAATAAAGCCCCAGCCGAGCCTTACCGCCCCGACAGCCCTCTCCTGACAATCCTCATGTCACTAATTCAGGGTTACGGTCAACCGAATCGACAAACCCGCAGGCAGAACGGGAACGCTGGCTTACCGAATTGCGTCCCATACCGGTTTCATCCGATTTATCAGGAGCGACTTCAGCCTCACGAGGAGTGAACGGCGAGGGGTGGGGATGTAACCAGAGTGTTACCGAGTACCGAAAGCGGGAGCGCCCTCCCTGAACTCGTTCAAAATATGCCAGACTTGATCTCATGAGCAGGTGGCAGAGGCTGCGCGACGCCGCGCGGCGATGGCGGGCAGACCGCCGGACGCGCCGCCGCGCCCTCGCGGCCGAGCAGGTGACGGCACAGATCACCACCGAGGTGTACGGCAGGCTGCACCGCGCGGCCGCCAACCTCGCCGACCTCGCCTCCGAAGTCCACGCCTACGCCGACCTCCTGGAGGAGAAGACCGGCGAACTGGAGGCCCGCCACAAGAAGGCGCCGCCCCCCAAACTCCCCACCCCCTGACATCGGCCGCCCTTTCGCCGTGCTCCTGCGGTTTCCGGCACAGGGTGCGCGCGGCACAGGACGTGCACGGCAGGCTGCGCGTGAAACCGCGGGATCACGGCGGGGTCCGGCGCGAAGGGCCCCGGGCGGGGGCGGGCGACAGCCGTACCGCGAGGAGGATTCCGGTTCGGGTGCGGAGGGGCAGCGATCGCGACGCATTGTGGCGATCATGCGAGACGGTGGCGCGAAAAGGGTGTTCGGGGGGCTGAAACGTAATTACGCTTGCGGCGACGTTGAGCCGTAGCCAGCGAGGAGATTCCGCGATGCGGATCACGCTCACGGCACTGACCCCCCAGGGGGCGCACGACGTGGTCGTCGAGGGTGACGAGGGGTCCACCGTGGCGGGGCTGGCGGTGGCGCTCCAGCACACCCTGCGCACTCCGAAGGAGCAGCTCGCCGACGTACTCCAGCTCCCCAGGCCGCGGCAGGCCGGGCGGCACGCGCGGCGGCCGTACTCCGCGGAGCGGCTGACCGAGCCCGCCGCGCCGGTGATCTGGCTGGACGGCAGACCGCTGGACCCGGCCGCCCGGATCTCGCAGGCGCTGCGCGACGGGGACCTGGTGGCGCTGGACCGGCGCGGGGCCGCGGCGACCGTGAAGGGCGAGCCCGCCGGGACCGTCGAGGTGCGCGTCAGCTCGGGCCCCGCCGCCGGCGCCGTGCACCGCCTCGGGTTCGGTACGGCGGTGCTGGGCTCGGGCCCGAGCGCGGCGATAGCCGTACCGGATCCGGCGCTCCCGGCGGTGGCGGCGACCGTGCGCGTGACGCCGGAGGGGGTGCGCGTGGAGCCCGCCGGCGGGGCGGCGGTCACGCTGGACGGGGAGGCGGTCGAGGAGAAGGCGGAGTGGCTGCCTGGGGGCGTGCTGAAGGCGGGCTCGTCCGTGCTGACGCTGCACCACCCGGAGGCGGCGGACGCGCACCTGGACCGGCTGCCGGACGGCGGGCTGGCCTACAACCGGCCGCCCCGGCTGCGCCCGCCGGACCGGCAGCGGCGGCTGGAGGTGCCGATCGAGCCGAAGCGGCCGGAGGGGATGCGGCTCCAGCTCCTGGCCGCGTTCCTGCCCGCCGTGCTCGGGGTCGGGCTCGCGTTCGCCATGAAGACCTGGTACTTCCTGCTCTTCGCCCTCATGACCCCGATGATCATGATCGGGCAGTGGTGGAGCGACCGCCGGCACGGGAAAAAGAAGCACCGGCAGGCGATGAAGGAGTACCGCGAGCGGCTGGCCGCCTTCGAGGAACGCCTCGAACGCGCCCAGAAGGTGGACGAGACCGAGCGCCGCGCCAACTCCCCCGACCCGGCCGAGGTGCTGCTGACCGCGACCGGGCCCCGGCGGCGGCTGTGGGAGCGGCGCATCCACGACGGGGACACCCTGCGGCTGCGCGTCGGGCTCGCGGACCTGCCCGCCGACCTGGAGCTGGTCCCCGAGCGCGGCGCCCCGGCCGACGCCGTCGTGCCCGAGCTGCCCACCTCCCACGCCGTGCCCGTCGCGCTGGCGATGCAGCGGCTCGGCGTGGTCGGCCTCACCGGGCCCCGGCGGCGGGCGCGGGCGCTGGCCCGCTGGCTGATCGGGCAGGCCGCCGTCCTGCACAGCCCACGCGACCTGGCCATCGTCGTGCTGTCGGCGAGCGCCGAGGGCCCCGCCGAGTGGAACTGGGTGCGGTGGCTGCCGCACGCGAGCCCCCGCGACGGCGAGGAGTGCGTGGCCCTGGTCGGGGCCGACCCCGAGGCCGCCGCCAAGCGCGTGTCCGAGCTGGTCGCCAAGATCGCCGAACGGCGGGGAGAGCGCGAGGAGGCGTCCCTGACCGGCGGCCCGTTCGGGCGCTCCCCGTTCGCCGCCGAGGAGGGCACGGCGTTCGCCGCGTACGACGATCGTCCATACAACGTGCTGGTGGTGCTGGACGGGGCGCAGGTGCTGCGGGCGCTGCCGGGCATGCCGCAGGTGCTGCGGCAGGGCCCGCACGTGGGCGTCTACACCGTGGCGATCGACGACGACCAGCGGCTCCTGCCCGAGGAGTGCGCGACCGTCGCCACGATCGACGACGAGGGCTCGGTACGGCTGCGCGGCGGCGGGCTGGACGCGCTGGGGCGGGTGCTCGCCGACCAGGTGAGCCCGGCCTGGTGCGACCGGCTGGCGCGGTCCCTGGCGCCGGTGCGGGACGTGAGCCGGGCGGACGGCGACGCGCTGATCCCCGAGGCGGCGCGGCTGCTCGACCTGCTGGACCTGGCCGACCCCTCCGCCGACGTGATCGCCTCGTGGTGGCGGCGCGGCGGCCGCACGACCTCGGTCCCCATCGGCATCGGGGCGGACGGGATCTTCACGGTCGACCTGCGGGTGGACGGGCCGCACGGGCTGATCGCGGGGACGACCGGCGCGGGCAAGTCCGAGCTGCTGCAGACGCTGATCACGTCGCTGGCGGTGGCGAACCGGCCGGACGAGATGACGTTCGTGCTGATCGACTACAAGGGCGGGTCGGCGTTCAAGGACTGCGCCCGGCTGCCGCACACGGTCGGCATGGTGACGGACCTGGACGGCCACCTGACCGAACGCGCGCTGGAGTCGCTGGCGGCCGAGCTGCGGCGGCGGGAGCGGCTGCTGCTGGAGGCGGGCGCCAAGGACATCGACGACTACCAGGACCTGCGGGACGCCGCCCGGGTCACGCGGCGCGGCGGCGGGCTCCCCGCGCTGCCCCGGCTCGTGCTGATCATCGACGAGTTCGCGGCGCTGGTGTCCGAGCTGCCGGACTTCGTGACCGGGCTCGTGGACATCGCGCGGCGGGGCCGGTCGCTCGGGGTGCACCTGATCCTGGCCACCCAGCGGCCCGGCGGCGTGGTCACCGCCGACATCCAGGCGAACACCTCGCTGCGGATCGCGCTGCGCGTCACCGACGCGGCCGAGTCCGCCGACGTGATCGGGCAGTCGGACGCCGCGCACATCTCCAAGTCCACGCCCGGGCGCTGCTACGTGAAGTCCGGGGCGTCCAAGGCGGTCGCGGTGCAGACGGCGCGGATCGGCGGGCGGCGGTCGGCGGGCGGGACCGTCGAGGCCGCGCCGCTGAACGTCGTCCCGCTCCCCTGGCCCGCCCTCGGCAAGCCCCTCCCCCGCCCGGCCTCGGACGACGCGGCCGACGAGTCCATGGTCACCGACCTGGCCGTGCTCGTGGACGCGATCCGCGCGGCGGCCGTGCAGCTCGGGATCAAGCGCCAGCCCAGCCCGTGGCTGCCGCCGCTGCCCGAGCGCGTCGTCCTCGCCGACCTCGGGCCCGCGCGGCCGTACAACCCGGGGGTGGACGAGGTGCCCGCGCTGCCGTACGGGCTGACCGACATGCCGTGGGCGCAGACGCGGCGGCCGCTCGTGCTGGACCCGGCCTCCGGCGGGCACGTGCTGATCGCCGGGACGACGCGGACCGGGCGGTCCACGGCGCTGCGGTCCCTGGCCGGGTCGATCGCCCGTACGGCCTCGCCGGCGGACGTGCACCTGCACGCGATCGACTGCGGGTCGGGATCGCTGCTGCCGCTGGTGGCGCTCCCGCACTGCGGCGCGGTGGTGACCCGGGACCAGCTCGACCGGGTGGAACGGCTGATCACGCGGCTGCGGACCGAGGTGGGGCGGCGGCAGCAGGTGCTCGCCGAGGCCGGGTACGCCTCGCTGGCGGAGGCGCGGGCCGCGGGCGGGACCGAGCGCATGCCGTGGATGCTGCTCCTGCTGGACCGGTGGGAGGGGTACGTCGCCGCGTTCGAGCCGTACGACTACGGGCGGCTCATCGAGTCGCTGCTGTCGCTGCTGCGGGAGGGCCCGGCCGTGGGGCTGCGGGCGATCGTGACCTCGGACCGGTCGGGGCTGCTCGGGCACGTGTCCACGGTCTTCGACGAGCGGCTGCTGCTGCGGTTGGCCGACCCGACGGACGCCGGCCTGCTCGGGATCCCGATCAAGAGCATGCCCACCCGCCAGCCGCCGGGGCGGGTGGTGGCGATGGGCGCGTCCGGGCTGGTCGAGAGCCAGATCGTGCTGCTTGACCCGGACCCGTCGGGCCCGGCGCAGGTGAGCGCGCTGCAGGCGCTCGCGCGGTCCTCGGAGGAGTGCTTCGGTCGCCCGCCGCGCGGGCTGCGCCCGCTGCGCGTGGACGCGCTCCCGATCCGGGTCACGGCGGCGCAGGCGCTGGCGCTGGACCCGGACTTCTCCCCGCCCTCGCCCCTGTGGGCGCTGCTGGGCGCGGGCGGGGACGAGCTGGCGCCGTACGGCGTGGACCTGCTGTCCCAGGGGCCCGGCTGCGTGATCGGCGGGCCCGCGCGCTCGGGCCGGTCGTCGGCGCTGGTCACGGCCGTGCGGTCGCTGACGGGGCGCGGCGTCCCGGTGATCGCGGTCACGCCGCGCCGCTCGCCCCTGCGCGACCTGGGCGCGGCCGACGGGGTGGTCGGCGTCCTGCCGGGCGACGCCACGCGCGAGGACCTGGCCGCGCTCACGTCGGGGCTGGCCCGCTACGTGGTCGTGGTGGACGACGCGGAGCTGATCTCCCCCGACTCGCCGCTCGGGCAGGCCCTGGAGGACGTCCTGCGGACGGGCCGCGACGCGGAGCACGGGCTGCTGATCGCGGGCACCACGGGCGACCTGGCCTCGGCCTACCGGGGTTTCGTCGCCGAGGCCCGCAAGGCCCGGACGGGCCTGCTCCTGTCGGTCCAGAGCCCCACCGACGGCGACCTGTTCAACGTACGGCTCCCGCGCAACGCGGGCGGGGGCCCGGCGGGCCGGGGGCTGCTCGTCCACCTGGGGACCCTCATCCCGATCCAGGCGGCGCTGCCCGACTGAGCCCCGGAAACCGGCCGCCCCCGGCCGGCGTCGCGGCGCCGGCCGGGGGCAGGTGATCGGCGCGGGAGCCCGGGGGGCGGGCCACCGGGAAGGTCAGCCCCGGGATGGGAAGGTCAGCCCCGGGCCGGGAAGGTCAGCCCCGGGCAGGGCCCGTCCAGCCGGCGGGGAGGTGGCCCAGGCGGACGCGCTGCGGGTGGTCGCCCACGGGAACCGACGTGATCTTGTTGCCGGTGGCGAAGTCGATGGCGGTGACCCGGTCGGCGGCGCTCTCGGAGATCACGCACGCGGCGCCGTCGCCGCTGACGGTGGCCCAGTACGGCTTGGCGGCCGGCACCAGCGGGCCCTCCTGGAGGGTGGCGCGGTCGACGACCGTGGCGTACTCGTCCATGGTCCCGGCGACGCACAGCCTGGTGCCCGCCGGGTTCATGGACAGGCCGTGGTGGCGGGAGTCGTTGACGAACGTGGTGCGGTCGTCGGAGGTGTCCGGGTTCTCCGGGAGCGTCTTCATCCGGGTGATCTTGTCGGTGGCGATGTCGTACTCGAAGAAGCCGTTGAAGAAGGAGACCTGGAAGTAGAGCTTGGACTCGTCGGGGGTGAAGGCGACCGGCCGTACGGCGTCGGACATGTCCCGGCGGCCGAAGGCGTCGAGGCGCTGCCGCATGTCGACGGTCCTGACGACCTGGTACGTGCTGGCGTCGGCGATGGTGATCCTGCGGTCGCCCTTGAGGAAGTCCTGCCAGGGCGCGTCGAAGTCGTTGTTGACCTCGCCGATGGACATGTTCCAGATCTTGCCGTCGCGGGTGAAGACGTTCTCGTGCGGCTTGTCGCCCGTGGGGAACGAGCCGAGCTGCCGGCCGGTGCCGACGTCGAGCACGTGGACGGTGTTGCCGGTGGAGGCCGACACCGCGACCCGGGCCCCGTCGGGCGAGAGGGCCATGTGGTCGGCGCGGTATCCCGACACGGCGAACCGCCACCTGAGCGCGCCGGTGGCCGTGTCGATGGAGACGACGTCGGCGAAGCTCGGGCGCGAGACGACGATGGCCGAGCCGTCCGGCGTGGTGTAGAGGTCGTCGGTGAACTGGTCGTGCCCCTCGCCGACGGTCTCGCGGATGCCGAGGAAGTAGGCCAGCCGCACCGGGTTGGTGTAGATCTCCAGGAGCCGCTGGTGCTTGTCGGGGATGAGGTTGATCCGCCCGATCTTGGCGAAGTCGCCGCGCGACCTGATCACGTCGGCGGTGCCTTCCCAGTTGTTGCCGACCAGCAGCACCTCCTGGAGGGCGGCGGCGCGCGCGGGTACGGCGGCGGGCGCGGGTACGGCGTGCGCGGCCGGGGTGACGAGGGTTCCGGCGATCACGGCGGCGAGGGCGGCGCCGAGCAGGGCTCGGCGCCGGCGCGTGGCGGGGGAGGCTCGCATGTCCGTACTCCTGTCGGGGGGATGGGGGGAGAGGAGGTCTAGACGCACACAGCTTGAAAATCATCGTTTTCAAACTTTGTTACTGGATGGTAGGCAGATGTGACGCGCGCCACAAGACCCGATGCGGAAGAATTGGCGGCCCAGGCGGAGGGGGGCGCGTTGGCGGGCAGGAGCGCACCGGCGGCCGGCCGGTACAAGGGCAGGTCGGCCGGCGAACGCCAGGCCGAGCGGCGCAGCCGCTTCCTCTCGGCGGGACTGGATCTGTTCGGCACCGCCCCCGGCTACCGCGCCACCAAGGTCATCGACCTCTGCAAGGCCGCCGGCCTGTCCACCCGGCAGTTCTACGAGGAGTTCACGAGCCTTGAGGACGTCCTGGCCGAGCTGCACCTGTACGTCAACGACGCCGCCCAGCGGGCCGTGCTCGCCGTCGTCCCGGAGGTGCGGGACCTCCCGCTGCCCGAGCGCCTCACCCGGATGATCCACGCCTACGTCCAGGGCGCCGCCGCCGACCCGCGCCACGCCCGCATCGCCTACGTCGAGGTCATCGGCGTCAGTCCCCGGATGGACCGGCAGCGCCTGGAACGCCGCTCCGTCTGGATCGACTTCCTGATCCGCAACATCGACGAGGCCGTCGCCCGCGGCGAGATGCCCCCGGGCAACTACCGGATCGCCGCCGCCGCCTTCATCGGCGCGGTCAACGGCCTGATGCACGACTGGGTCGTCGGCTGGGTGGACGCCACGCTCGACGACATAGCGGCCGAACTCCACCAGACCCTGATGGGCCGCTACAGGATCTCTCTCTGACCCCGGCGGAGGGCACGGGTCGCGGGATCGCGGGGAGGGGGCGCGTGGGCGGGACTTGTGAGCGCCGATGCATAGTGCCGAAGAGACCTTTAAGCTGGGCTGCATGCTTGATGCGCGGCGGATGCAGGTGCTGAACGCGGTGGTCAGCAAGGGGTCGGTCACGGCGGCGGCCGCGGCGCTCGGGTTCACCCCCTCGGCCGTGAGTCAGCAGGTGGCCGCGCTGGAACGGCAGGCCGGGGTGGCGCTCCTCGAACGGGTGGGGCGCGGGGTACGGCCCACGGCGGCCGGGCTGCTGGTCGCGCGGCACGCGGCGGCGATCGACGAGGAGGTCGCGCGGGCCGAGGCGGGGCTGGACGACCTGCGGGCCGGGCGGAGCGGGCGCGTCTCGCTGCGCTACTTCTCCACCGCCGGGGCCGCGCTGGTCGCCCCGGCCGTGGCGCGGTTCCGGCGGGCGCACCCCGGCGTCCACGTCGACCTGGAACTGGGCGAGGCCGGCGACCCGCTGGGCGCGGTGGCCCGGGGGCAGGCCGACCTGGCGCTCGTCGTACGGGACGGCGAGGAGGCCGTTCCCGGCGTACGGCTGACGCACCTGCTGGATGATCCGTACCTGGCGGTCCTGCCCGCCGGGCATCCGCTGGCGGAGGGGGCCGCGCCGGGGCTGGCGGACCTCGCGGGCGAGGCGTGGATCGGGTGCGCCAGGCCCGGCCCCTGCGCGGACGCCCTCCTGGAGAGCTGCGCGGCGGCGGGGTTCCGCCCGGAGTTCGCGGTGGAGAGCGAGGACTACGCGACGGCGCAGGCCTTCGCCGCCGCGGGCCTGGGCGTCGCGGTCATCCCCGCCCTGGCGCTCGCGGCCCCCCAGCCCGGCGTGGTGGTCCGCCGGCTCCGCGAGGGAGAACCCGTACGCGCGATCCACGCCGCCACCCGCGAGACGCCCAATGACCGACCGGCCCTGACCGCCCTGGTCCACACCCTCCAGGCCACCGCCGCCACCCTCTCCTGACATCTCCACCCGGGAGCGGCCCGGCCGGTGCGCGCCCTCGCCGGCCGACGTCGGGTCAGCGGGCCGCGGTGGCCTCGCCGGGAGCATGCGCGGATCGGCCGCGGGAGCGCAGCGGGCTGAGGGTGACCGGGAGGAACGCCAGGGACAGCACGATCGCGCCCGTCCAGAGGGCGGGCCGGACGGCCGTCAGCTCGCCGATCAGCCCGGCGGCGGCCGCGCCCAGGGCCAGGGCGCCGGTCAGCAGGGTGCGGAAGGTGGCGTTCATGCGGCCCAGCAGCGGGTCGGGGGTCATGCGCTGGCGGAGGGTGACCCCGAGCACGTTGTCCATGCCGGTCTTGGCCATGGCGAGGAAGTACCCGGCCCCGGCGAGCCACAGCCCGGCCCCCCGGTCCACGAGCGGGAGGAGGAGGGCGGCCGGCGCCATGACCGGCCCCGCGAACACCAGGGCGCGGCCGGGGCCGAGCCGTACGGCGAGCGGGCGGGCGAGGCGGGCCCCGGCGAGGAGGCCCGCGCCGCCGGCCATCCAGAACAGGCCCAGCGTGCCCGCCGGGTATCCCAGATCGCGGACGAAGACGATCGGGAGCATGGTGTTGACGATCTGGGAGCCCAGGTTGTTGAACGTCGCCGTGAGGGCGAGGGCGCGCAGCTCGGGGACGCCGAAGACGTGCCGGACGCCCTCGCTGATCTGCGCCCGGAGGCTCGCCCGCCGCGCCGGGGCCGCGGGGGGCGGGGTGGGCGGCAGCGCGGACAGCCGGAGGGCCGCGACGAGGTGGGCGACCGCGGTGCTCGCGGCGGCGACGGGGGCCGTGAGGAACTGGACGATCGCCCCGCCCGCGCCCCGGCCGCCGATGTTGGCGAGCGCGATGAGGGTCATCACGGCGGAGTTGGCCGGGACGAGGCGGTCCCGCCCCACCAACTGGGGCAGGACGCTCTGCGAGGCGATGTCGAAGAAGACGGTCGCGCAGCCGTACAGCACGACGACCGCGTAGAGCTGCCCCAGCGTGAGCACGCCGAGCCACCAGGCCACCGGGATCGACAGATAGAGGGCGGCGCGGACGAGATCGGCGGCGATCAGCACCCGCCGGTGCCGCATCCGGTCGATCCAGGCCCCGGCGGGCAGCCCGATGACCAGGAACGCGACCGTGCTCAGCGCCGAGAGCACCCCGACCTGTCCCGCCCCGGCCCCGAGCGCCGTGACGGCGATCAGGGGCACGGCGATGTACCCGACGTTCACGCCGAACTGACTGAAAGCGGCCCCGGCGAACAACGTGCGAAACCCCGAGGCACCCCAAGGAGAACCGGTGCGCATGACCCACTCAAGAGCAGAAGGAAGTACCAGCCACCCTTCCGCCCCCGACCCTTAACCACAAGGCCAAAGTTCTGCACACACCGTGAAGCACAACTAAAAGGTCTCTCCCCCCTCCCCTCCGCCGGACCCGCCCCCTCCAGGCCGCGCATTAACCAAGCGTGCGGATCCCGCGTCTCAATGGATCCGCTCGAATAGGCAAGATCCCAGAAATGCGAAACCCCGGCAGGCGCACTGCCGCCGGGGTTTCGTCCGTCTGCTTCTACCTGGTCGCGTGCTCGATGTTGCCCCGGTACGTGTTGATGACCCGGGAAGCCTCCTGAAGCTCCTCGGTCATCCGCTGGAAGGCGGCGCGGTAGTTCTGCCAGGAGTCGCGGAAGCGCTCGGCCCCAGGGCCCTGCCACGCCGTTCCGATCTTGGCAGCCTCGCGGTCGAGGGCCGACATGACGTCACGGACCTGGCCTGCCTGCTGGGTGAACTGCGCGGCCATGTTTTGCATCTCTGCCGGGTTACCACCCAGCATCCCGGGGTCGGGCATGCCCCTCTCCTTCCGTTCGCTGGACCAGTGATCAGGCTAAAGATAGTCGCATATCCCCGACTTGCAATCGCCTCCCACCGATAACGCTATAACGGGCAAGCTCAACCGGCATTTCCAACAGACCGTTACAAAGGGTTGTTTATGGAGCAGCGTAAACCTATTCTTCGGCGGTATGACGGATCACCCTCCGGCGGGCTGGTATGAGGACCCTGGCGACCCCGACCGAATGCGCTGGTGGGATGGCCAAAGCTGGACCTCCTCGACTCGCCCGGCATCCCCGTATGGAGGGGCGGCCGCTCCGCCGCGATCTCGTTCCGATCGGTTCTCCGAAACCCCGGTGATGCACCCGCAGGGCGGCTCCCACGCCTGGCACGAGCGCGTCGAGCGTGATCGCCCGTTTCGCGAAGGCTTCACCGAGCCCAAGGACTTCGGTGCCCAGCGCAGGGGGCGGCGCAAGCTGTGGACGGCGGTCGCGGCCGCTGCCATAGCCGTGGCGGTCACCACCACCGTCATGGTGATCCTCATGAGGAACGACGAACCGGCGCGAAAGCCGGTGGTCGCCGCCTCCCCCAAACCGACGACCCCTGCGCCCGTCACCATCGAACCCCAACCCGGATACACCAATGACTACGTCGCCGGCGTGACCTACAAGGAACCGCAGGGGGCAGGCTGGAAGGACTTCAAGGAGTATCCGGAGTTCCGCGGCGGGTGGACGGGCGGAAAGCTCATGCGTGTGGAGGACAGGCCGGGCAGCCGCAACGACCTTTACGCGATAGCGCTGACCAAACCGGTGCCGGAGTCGCAGGCGAAGGTCTACCCGGAGCTGAGGGATCTGCGCTCACTCGGCGTGCTCCTGAGCAACGAAATCGCCTCGCTGTACTTCCCCGCGCCACACCAGAAGACCGACCTCGGCAATGGAGTGGGCGCGCTGGGAGGCGGCAAGGGTCTCGCCTGGGTGTTCAAGTTCAAGGTCGATTATCCGGAGGCCTCCAAGGAGCACGGGTGGCGGGCGAAGGGCGCGGTGTGCGCTGTGACGGTGATACATCGCGGCGAAGGCAAGCGCCCGGCCATGTTCGTCGTGGCCGTGCCGGACAACATGGACATCAGCATCGTGGACAAGCTCGCCGCCGAGGCCGGTCCCCTGGGGGCTTGAGGCGACACCGCACTCGGCCCCGCTTGGGGGCGATCTTCGGCGTGCCGGGGGCGAGGGTGCGCGTGAGCTGGGAGGATGCGGGTGGGGTGGGGGGTAGTCGGGAGGGTACTTACTGGCGGATGTCGGGGGCCTCTTAGACTCCCCTCAGGTTGTTGGTGAGGGCGGGGACGCCAGAAGAGGAGACGACTTCCGTGCGGAAAGTCCTGATCGCCAATCGGGGAGAGATCGCGGTGCGGGTGGCCCGGGCGTGCCGTGACGCGGGGATCTCCAGCGTCGCGGTGTACGCCGACCAAGACCGCGACGCGCTGCACGTGAAGGTCGCGGACGAGGCGTACTCACTGGGAGGGTCCACGCCCGCCGAGACGTACCTCGACATCGAGAAGCTGCTGAAGGTCGCCGAGGAGACCGGGGCGGACGCCGTGCACCCCGGGTACGGGTTCCTGTCGGAGAACGCCGACTTCGCGCAGGCGGTGATCGACGCCGGGCTGACCTGGATCGGGCCGCCGCCGGACGCGATCGTGAAGCTGGGCGACAAGGTGCAGGCCCGGCACATCGCGCAGAAGGTGGGCGCGCCGCTGGTGGCCGGCACCGCCGACCCGGTCGCCGGGGTCGAGGAGGTCGTAGCGTTCGCCGAGGAGCACGGGCTGCCGATCGCGATCAAGGCGGCGTACGGCGGGGGCGGGCGCGGGCTGAAGGTCGCGCGGACGATCGAGGAGATCCCCCACCTGTACGAGTCGGCGGTGCGCGAGGCCGTGACGGCGTTCGGGCGCGGCGAGTGCTTCGTCGAGCGGTACCTCGACCGGCCCCGGCACGTGGAGACGCAGTGCCTGGCCGACTCCCACGGGAACGTCGTCGTCGTGAGCACGCGTGACTGCTCGCTCCAGCGCAGGCACCAGAAGCTCGTCGAGGAGGCGCCCGCGCCGTTCCTGAGCGAGGAGCAGATGGGGCTGCTGTACTCCTCCTCCAAGGCGATCCTGCGCGAGGCCGGATACGTCGGGGCCGGGACCTGCGAGTTCCTCGTCGGCCAGGACGGGACGATCTCGTTCCTGGAGGTGAACACGCGGCTCCAGGTGGAGCACCCGGTCACCGAGGAGGTGTCCGGGATCGACCTGGTGCGGGAGATGTTCCGGATCGCGGACGGCGAGGAGCTGGGCTACGACGACCCGCCGCTGCGCGGGCACTCGATCGAGTTCCGGATCAACGCCGAGGACGCGGGCCGCGGCTTCCTGCCCGCGCCGGGCACGATCACCCGCATGGAGACCCCCTCGGGCCCCGGCGTACGGCTGGACGCGGGGTACGAGACGGGGATGACCGTGCCGCAGGCGTTCGACTCGCTGGTGGCCAAGCTGATCGTGACCGGGCGGGACCGGACGCAGGCGATCGAGCGGGCGCGGCGGGCCCTGGCCGAGTTCGAGGTCGAGGGCATGCCGACGGTGATCCCGTTCCACCGGGTGGTGCTGGACGACCCGGCGTTCACGGACGAGCCGTTCCGGGTGCACACCCGCTGGATCGAGACCGAGTTCGACAACCGGATCGAGCCGTACTCCGGCCCCGTGGCCACCCCGGAGGACGAGGCCCGCGAGCGGGTGACCGTCGAGGTGGGCGGCAAGCGGCTGGAGGTCGTGCTGCCCGCCGGGCTGGGGGCCACGGCGGCCGCGGGCGCGGGCCGTACGGCCAAGGCGGCGCCCAGGCGGAGCGGCAAGGCCAGGTCGCAGGGGGCGGCGGTGAGCGGTGACTCACTGGTCAGCCCGATGCAGGGCACGATCGTGAAGGTGGTCGCCGAGGACGGGGCGACGGTCGCGGCCGGCGACGCGATCGTGGTCCTGGAGGCGATGAAGATGGAGCAGCCGCTGACCGCGCACAAGGCGGGCACGATCTCCGGGCTCACGGCCGAGGTCGGGCAGACGGTGAACAGCGGCGCGGTGATCTGCGAGATCAAGGACTGACCCCGCGCGCGTGCAGGCCGGGAGGGTCAGTCCCTTCCGGCCTACGCGTTCCGTTCACCCTTCGCGTGACCCTGTCTCCCGGAGGCCGTACGACCGCGTTTCCCAGGGGCCGTACGCCCGGGGGCCGCCTTACGGCTTGCGCCCGACGCCGCCCAGGAAGTACGCGCCCCGGCCGGCGTACCTGCGGGCCTCCGCCTCGTCCTCCGGCCGCCACTCGGGCAGGTTGACCACGCCCGGCTCCAGCAGCTCGACCCCGGTGAAGAACCGCTCGATCTCCGGGGAGGTGCGGGCGATGAAGCGGGCCGTGGCGTTGTCGTACGCCGCGGTGACCCCGGGCGCCTTCGACGGGTCGATGTCCACGGCGACGTGGGAGAGCACGAGGTAGCCGCCGCTCGGCAGGGCGTCGCGCAGGGTCGCCAGGATGCCGTCGGGGTCGTCCGAGTCGGGCACGAAGTGCATGATCGCCAGAAGCAGGATCGCGACCGGCTCGTCGAAGTCGATCAGGCGGCGCACGTCGGGGTGGTCGAGGATCTCGCGCGGCCTGCGCACGTCGCCCTGGACGATCGCCACGTCGTCGTGGCCGCCGGCGAGCAGCGCCCGCGCGTGCGCCAGCACCACCGCGTCGTTGTCCACGTAGACCACGCGCGCGTCCGGGTCCACCTCCTTGGCGACCTCGTGCACGTTGTTCTGCGTGGGCAGGCCGGTCCCGATGTCGAGGAACTGGCGCACCCCCATGCCGGCCAGCGTCCTGACCGTACGCCGCAGGAACGCGCGGTTGAACCGTACGCTCTCCCGGATCTCCGGGACGACGCTCAGGGCCTGCTCGGCGGCGGCGCGGTCGGCGGCGAAGTTGTCCTTGCCGCCCAGATAGTAGTCATACATCCGGGCGACGTTGGGGATGGTGGGATCTACACCCTCTGGAACCACATCAGCCATTTTCGCCACTCCGAATCCCGATATACAAGCAATTTCGTGATCTTGTCAGCTCTACTCTGGTGCATCCGGTCCCGGGCTGCCACGATCATGTGCCATGGTCGCCCCCCGGACTCCCCGCGTACTCGGCCTGCGCCTCGCCGACGGCATCGGCAAGGGAAACATGTGGGCCCTCCTCACGCTGGCGTTCTTCTCGACGCTGGCGATCACCTTCCTCCCGGCCACGCAGGCGTACATCCTCACGACCGTCCTCGGCGTCCCCCGCGAGCAGCACGGCACCATCGTGGGCAGCCTGGGCGTCGCGGCCGAGATCGCGATGCTGGTGTCGCTGCTCTGGTACGGCGCGCTCGCGGACCGGATCGGGCGGCGGCCGATCGTGCTCGCCGGGTTCACGCTGCTGGCGCTGGGGGCGCTGCTGTTCCCGTGGGCGGGGAACACCTGGGTGCTGCACGCGCTGCGGGTGGTGTTCGCGTTCGGCGTGGCCGCGCTGAACACCATGCTGTCCACGATCGCCGTGGACTACGTGCGGGACCGGTGGCGCGGCCGGTCGTACGGGATCACCGGGCTGTTCGGCGGCGTCGGGGCGATCGTCGCGACGATGGTGGTCGTCAAGCTGCCCCGGATGTTCGAGGCGCAGGGGATGGAGCCGGTCACCGCCGCCCGGGTGGCGTTCGCCATCGTCGGCGTGGGGATCGCGCTCGTGGGCGTGATCCTGTGGTTCTCGCTGTCGCCCAAGCGGATCAGCGAGACGGCCGCGCGGACCCCGCTGACCTCGCTGATCGCGGCCGGGGTGCGGCAGGGCCGGGACCCGGGCGTCGCGCTGGCCTACGCGGCCTCCTTCGTGGCCCGGGCCGACCTCGCCGTCGTGGCCGGCTTCCTGTCCCTCTGGGTGATCAACCACGGCACGCACGCGGGCGGGCTGAGCGGGGCCGAGGCGCTGGCGCGGGCCGGGGCCGTGGTCGGGATCGCCTACTCGATGGGCCTGATCGCCTCGCCGGTCTTCGGCTGGCTCGGCGACCGGATGAAGCGGCAGAACGTGGTGATCCTGGCGCAGCTCGTCTCCGCGGGGGCCTATCTGTCCACGTTGTTCATCTCCGACCCGCTGGGGTCGGGGATGTTCGTCGTGGCGGTGCTCGTGGGCATCGGGGAGATCGCCGCGATCACCACGATCGGGCCGCTCCTGGCGCAACAGGTCCCCGCGGACGTGCGCGGGACCGCGTACGGCGTGCAGACGCTGTGCGGGGCCGCCGGGATCCTGATCGTGTCCGGGCTCGGCGGGTGGCTGTACGACGTGTGGCGGCCGGCCGCGCCGTTCATCCTCGTCGGGCTGATGGGGCTGGCGGTGGCCTGCTTCGGGCTCGTCGTACGGCGGCGCGTGGTGCCCTCCCCGCTGCCCCCGGCCGAGGACGAGGCGGCCGCCGTACGGGCGTGAGTCCCGGTCCTTCGCCTGACGGCGCGATGCCGGGGGTTCTTCGGGGTAGTCGATCGGAGGGGATACCTTCGAAGTGGCTCTGGAACTTATGGGATCCGCCGTTCGTCCATGTGGCGAAGGAGGCAGTTGACAGTGATGACCACCAGCCGTGCCCCGCGGGTCGCCGCCGTACTGGGGGTGCTGCTCGCCGGGATGCTCGCCCTCATGGGGACGACGTCGCCGGCGCACGCCTCGGCCGCCGCGCCCGAACCGGGCCCCATCTCGAACGCCTGGAAGAGCAGTCCCGTCTACTTCGACTCCGGGAGCCCGCTCTCGTCGGCCGATCGCGACAAGATCAGCTCCGCGATCAGGGACTCCAAGGCCCCGATGTACCTCGCGGCGCTGCCGAACGGCGCCATCGGCGCGGAGTCCGAGCTCAACACGTTCATCCCCTCCCTGGGCAAGGACCTGGAGAGCAGGGGTGTCAACGACGCCACGATCGTCGTCCTCAACGGAAAGACGCTCTTCGCCGGCTCCGCCGCCATCAAGCAGAGCGGCGCCGCCCGCCTGGCGAACAGGGCGATCACCGAGCACCGCGGTGACGTGGGCGCGCAGGTGGAGTCGTTCGTGAACATGGCGAACATCGCCATCGAGAACGGCGGCGGCCCCAGGGCCGTGAACAAGGCCCTGAAGAGCGGCGGGTCCAGCGGTGGCGGGACCGGCGCGCTGGTGGCGCTGCTCGTGCTGCTGCTGGTCGGCGGTTTCGGGTTCTACGCCTTCTCCCGCAGCAAGCGCAAGAAGCAGGAGGCGCGCCAGGCCGCGGAGCTGGCCGCCGTCAAGCAGACGGTGGACGAGGACGTCACCAAGCTCGGCGAGGAGATCACCGCGCTCGACACCGACGTCAAGCTCCTGGAGAACAAGGCGGGCACCCAGGAGGACTGGGCGCGGGCCCTCGACTCCTACGAGCGCGCCAAGGTCGAGCTCGACCGCGCGAAGCGGCCGGAAGAGCTGCGCAACGTGACCAACGCGCTGGAGGAGGGCCGCTACGCCCTGGCCTGTGTGAAGGCGCGCGTCAACGGCGAGCCGCTGCCCGAGCGGCGCGCCCCCTGCTTCTTCAACCCGCAGCACGGCCCGTCCGTCCGCGACGTGCGCTGGGCCCCGCCCGGCGGCGCGGTGCGCGACGTCCCGGCCTGCGCGGCCGACGCCCAGCGCGTGGAGCAGGGCTTCGACCCGCACACCCGCGAGGTCATGGTCAACGGCGAGCGCAGGCCCTACTACGACGCGGGCCCGGCCTACGCGCCGTACGCCTACGGCTACTACGGCGGCTTCGGCGACATGATGAGCATGATGCTCGTCGGCACCATGCTCGGCAGCATGATGAGCGGCGGCTTCGGCATGGGCGGCTACGGCGCCGGTTACGCCGAGGGCTACCAGGACGCCGGCGGCGACTTCGGCGGCGGAGGCGACGCCGGCGGCGGTGGCTGGGGCGACTGGGGCGGCGGCGGCGACTGGGGCGGCGGCGACTTCGGCGGCGGAGGCGACTGGTAACCGGCCCGGACGATCGCCCGGCCCGGCGCTCGCGCCGTACGGCTCAGGGTCATCGGGACGGCCCCCCGGCATCTCGCCGGGGGGCCGTCCCCTTTTCGCGGGTACGGCCGAGTTCGCGGGTACGACGGGGTCCCTTCGGGGGTACGACCAAGGTGGAGAGGAGCGGCGGCATGACGGGTGATCCGGGGCTGTGGGGGAAGCTCCGCTTCGCCCTGGGGTTCCGGCTCCCGGACGTCCACCGGGACTGGGTGCGGCATGAGCTGCTCGACGCGGGGTGGCGCGGGCGGATGCTGGGCCGGGAGCTGACGGTGATCCTCCCGATCTGCGGCGTGCTGGCGCTGCTGCCCGGCTCGTGGTGGGTCCACCTGGCGGTGCCGGCGCTGGTGTTCCTGCCGAGCCTGTTCGCGATAGCCGTACACGCGGACACGATCCGGGACGCCCGGCTCCGGCAGCACCGGCTCACCACGCCCGAAGGATGATTTCGGGCGGCCCGAAAGAGGAAAAATAAGGGACTTCTTTCATCATTAACCCCCAAATGCAGATTAAGGGGAGCGGATTACGGTTTCCTCATCTAGACTCCACGGCAACCTGGGGCCTTTGTGGGGAGATAACCATGCCACTCCGGGCGCTGCTCACCGGCGTTACCGTGTCCGCGACCACCACGCTCGAAGGCGTCGCGCCGCCCGGGGCCGCGACGGGCGCGCCGGACGGCCCGGGCACCGGTGTGATCGCCCTGGTGGTGGTCGCCCTCCTCCTGGGCACCGGCATCCTCATCCCCACCGCCCTGGTCATCAAGGGCGCCAAGGCCCGCCGCGCGCGCGAGGCCGCCGAGTTCGAGACCGCCCGCAGGCTCGCCGAGGAGGACGTGGACCGGCTGGCCGAGGAGATCCGGGCCCTCGGCGACGGCCGCGACACCTCGGACAACCCCGCGGTGCGGCAGGCCTGGCAGAGCGCGCTCGACGCCTACGACACCGCCAGGTCCACCCTCTCCGGCGCCCGCCGCCCGCTGGACCTCCGGGCCACGGCCAACGCCGTCCAGGAGGCCCGCTACGCCCTCGCCAACCTGAGGACCCATCTCCACCACGACACCTGACGCCCGGTCCCCGGACCTCCCTCACTTCGGAACGTTCCCGGATTTCCTCCGGTCGCGCGGAGCGGCGATTTCCGTCCGCCGTTCACGGCCCCGCGACCCGGCCCGCCCGCGAGAGGCGGAGAAATCGCGATATCGCCGCGGAGAAGCGGAGCGGAAAACGCCCGCGAGACGGTCTCGGGCGGCGGTACGGCGGGGCGGGGTCAGGGTGACGGGGGCAGGAGGGAGCGCGTGAGGGATTCGAGGGCGGCCAGGCGGGGCGCGGACGCCAGGTGGGTGGCGACGGCGGCCAGGAGCAGCTCGGTCACGGCTATCTCGTGGGTGAGTGGGGCGATGGGCCCGGCGGCCTCCCTGGGCAGGCGGATCAGGAGGTCCGCCTCGGAGGACAGGGGGGACTCCCAGGCGTCGGTGACGAGGAGGAGGCTCGCCCCCCGGGCCTTCGCGGCCCGGGCGTAGCGGGCGGTCTCCTCGGAGTAGCGGCGGAAGTCGTAGGCGACCACCACGTCGGCGGGGGTGAGATCCACGAGGGTGCGGGCCTGGGCCGGCACGCCCTGGGGGACCCGGTGGGCGTCGGGGCGCAGGGACGCGAGCTGCCGGATCAGGTACTCGGCGGCCAGCTCGCTCAGCGGGCCGCCCAGGGCCCAGACGGCGTGGGCCTCGGCGAGGCGGGCGGCGGCCGCCGACAGGAGGGGCCGGGGCAGGGCGTCGAGCGTGCGGTCCAGGCCCGTGCGCAGGTCGTCGGCGGCCTGGTGCGGGTCGGGGGACCGCGTCACGTAGTCGCGGAGCCGGGACCGGTCCTGGGCGCGGGCCGTCGCGCGCACCGCCGCCTGGAAGCCGGCGAAGTTCTCGTAGCCCAGGCGGGCGAAGAGCCGGGAGGCCGTCGGCGGGCTCACCCCGGCCCTCTCGGCCAGGGCGCGGAGGGACCCGAGGGCGGCGTACGGATAGTCGTCGAGGATCACTCGGACGATGGCTCGCTCGGCCTTGGGCAGGTCGGGGTAGACCTCGCCGAGGCGGGTGACGACCGGATCGGGCTCCATGGTCACGAATGTTACATGTGAACGCCTCGATGAAACGAATGTTAGGGTTCGACCCATGGGCACCTGGAATGGGCTGATCGACAGCCCGTATCGGCGTTGGCTGGCCGTCACCGAGAACACCCGCGCCGTGTCGCTGGGCGAGGGGAACACGCCGCTGCTGCGGTCGGCGCACCTGTCGGCCGTGACGGGGTGCGACGTGTGGCTGAAGGTCGAGGGGGCCAACCCGACCGGGTCGTTCAAGGACCGCGGCATGACCGTGGCGATCAGCCGGGCCGCCGAGGCCGGGGCCGAGCTGGTCGTCTGCGCCTCCACCGGGAACACCAGCGCGTCCGCCGCCGCGTACGCCTCGCGGGCCGGGCTCGCGTCGGCCGTACTCGTGCCCCGGGGACGGGTCGCGATGGGCAAGCTGGGGCAGACGCTCCGGTACGGCGCGCGGCTGATCGAGGTCGAGGGGAACTTCGACGACTGCATGCGGATCGCCAGGGAACTGGCCGCGCGGCACCCGGTGGCGCTGGTCAACTCGGTCGGGAACGAGCTGCGGCTGTCGGGGCAGCGCACCGTGGCGTACGAGGTCGTGGACGCGCTCGGCGACGCGCCCGACATCCACTGCCTCCCGGTCGGGAACGGCGGCAACATCACCGCGACCTGGGGTGGATACCGGACGTACTTCAAGGAGGGGCCCGCCGCCCGGCTCCCCCGCGTCTGGGGCTTCCAGGCCGCCGGCGCCGCCCCCTTCGTCCACGGCGGCCCCGTGCCCTCCCCCGAGACCGCCGCGACCGCGATCCGCGTGGGCAACCCGGCCACCTGGGACGACGCCCTCGCGGCCCGCGACGAGTCCGGCGGGCTCATCGCCGCCGTGACCGACGAGCAGATCTTCGCCGCCTACCGCGACCTGTCCCGCCACGACGGGATCTTCGCGGAACCCGCCTCCGCGGCGGGCGTGGCCGGCCTCCTCGACCAGCACGCCCGGGGCCTCCTGCCGCCGGGCCTGACGGTCGCCGTCACCCTCACCGGCAACGGCCTGAAGGACCCCGACAGCGCCCTCCTGTCGGCCCCCGGCTCCACCGCCACCCCGCCCACGACGGGTGCCGTGGCCCGGGCCCTCGACCTCACCTGATCCGCGCCGCCGTACGGCCCGCGCGGCGGGGCCCGCCGGGTCAGGTCCCGGCGGGTCGAGGACGAGCGGGTCAAGGACGAGCCGGGCAAGGACGAGCCGGTCAGGGTCGGGCGGGTGAGGGCCGGGCGGCTCAGGGCCGGGCGGGTCAGGGTCTACCGCGTCAGGGCCGGGCGGGGACGGGCGCGGGGGCCGGGGCCGGCGGGATCCGGGGGCGGGCGACGGGCCAGGGGGTCCACCAGTTGGCGGGGCCGGCCAGGCGCATCACGGCGGGGACCAGGAGACCGCGGATCAAGGTGGCGTCCAGGAGGACCGCCAGGGCCAGGCCGACGCCCACCATCTTCAGCAGGACCAGGCCCGAGGTGGCCAGGCAGATCATCACCACCGCGAAGACCACGGCGGCGGAGGTGAAGAGCCTGCCGGTGCGGTCCAGGCCGAGGGCCACCGCCTCGGTGGTGTCCCGGACCCTGCGGTGCTCCTCGGTGATCCGCGACAGGAGGAACACCTCGTAGTCGAGGGAGAGGCCGAAGGCCACGCAGAACAGCAGGCTGGGGACCAGCACGTCGGTCGTGCCGGACACAGCCACGTCGCCCACCATCCAGAGCAGGTGGCCCTCCTGGAAGATGTGGACGAGCACGCCGAACGTCACCGTGAGGCTGAGGGCGTTGAGGACCAGCGCCTTGACCGCCAGCACCGGGCTCCCGGTGAGGAGCAGGATCAGGCCGAGGGTCGTCACCGCCACCAGGCCGAGCGCCGCGCCCAGGCGGTCGCCGATCGCGTCCCGGGTGTCGACGAGCTGGGCGCTCGGGCCGCCGACCAGCAGCGGGCCCGGGGCCTCGGTCCGCCGGATCCGCTCCACCACCGCCCCGCTCTCGGCGGTGTACGGCTCGCCGTCGAGCGTCACGCTCACCCAGGCCCCGCCCGCCCCGATGTACCGCGAGCCGCCCCAGCCCGAGGCGATCGGCCCGCACCCGGCGACGTCCCCCGCCCGGCCGTCGCGGGGGCCCCGGCCGCCGCCGGGTTCCGGCGCCCCCGCACGCGCCGCCCGTTCGGCCCGCGCGCCGCGCTCCCCCGGCGAGCCGGCCTCGCGGCGCTCCTCCCGATCCCGGGCCTTCGCCGCCTTCTCCGACGTCGCCGTCTTCCCCGTCTCCTCCGGCTTCGCGGCCTGCTCAGCCTGCTCAGCCTTCTCCGGCCCCTTCTCCGGCCCCTTCTCCGGCTCGGCCGCCTTCGCCGCCTTCAGCGCTTTCGCCGTACGGCCGGCGGAGGCCGGGCGGGGCTTCGCCCCGGGCTCCCCCTGGGTGCTGACGGCGTGGAGGCGGGAGCGGCGGCCGCCCTCGCAGGGCCGGGGGCGGGGGTACGTGCCGGTGGCGGTGGCGACCTCGCGCACGCCCTCGATCCCGGTGAGCCTGCTCGCGTAGGCCGCCAGGTGGGTCGCCGCGTGCGGGCCCTTGAGGGCCGGGAGGGCGATCATGGTCGCGCCCACGGTGGCCTGGGCGTCGAAGTCCTGCCGGAGCGTCTGCGCGGTCTGCGCGGCGGGGGCGGCGGCCGGGAGCAGGCGGTCGTCGAAGACGCCGAACTTGACCTGCGTGAACGGGGCCGCCAGCGCCAGCAGCAGGACCGTCAGCGGCACGGCCACCAGCAGCGGCCGCCGCATGACCACGCGGGCCGTGCGCCCCCAGATCCCCGGGCCGCGCGGCGTGATCACCCGGCCGGGGACCCGCAGCGCGTCGATCCGGGGACCGAGGACGGACAGGAGCGCGGGCAGGACCACCAGGCTGCTCAGGGCCGCCAGCAGCGTGACCGTGATGCCGCCGTAGGCGATGGAGCGGAGCGTCGGGACGGGGAACAGCAGCAGCGCCGACAGGGAGAGGACGACCGTGGCCGCCGAGAAGAGCATGGCCCGGCCGGTGGTGCGCATCGTGGTCACGATCGCGTCGTACGGCGGGCGGCCGCGGGCCAGCTCCTCCCGGTACCGGGTGACGATGAACAGGCTGTAGTCCACGGCGAGGGCGAAGCCGAGGGCGGTGGCGATGCTCATCGCGAACACCGACACCAGCGTCAGGTCGGTCAGGACGCGCAGGACGGCCATGGTGCCCGTCACCGCGAGCAGGCCCATGAGGACCGGGAGCGCGGCGGCGACCAGCCCGCCGAAGACCAGGAGCAGGATCAGCAGGGTCAGCGGGGCGGCGACCAGCTCGGCGCGGCGGAGGTCCTGCTCGCTGCGGCGCTCGGCCTCCACCTTGACCTGCGCCTCTCCGGTGACCGAGACCGTCAGCGGCCCCTGCCGGCCGCGTACGCCGGGGGCGACGCGGGCGGCGGCCGACGGGACCTCGGCCTCGTCGCCGTGCAGCCGGACGAGCACGAGCCCGGCCCGGCCGTCGCGGGAGCGGAGCGCGGGGGCCGGGGTGGTCCAGTACGACGTGACCTGGGCGACCTCGGGGTCGCGGCGCAGCCGTTCGGCGAGGCCGCGGCCGGCCGCCGCCACGCCGGGCTCGTCCACGGGACGGCCGGCCCGCGCGATCAGGACCAGGTGGGGCGTGCCCGCGCCGAAGTGCCGGGCCAGCCAGGCGTTCGCCCGCTCCGACTCGGCGCCCTCGGGGTTCGCCCCGCCGACGATCAGGCGGTCGTGCACGTCGTGGCCGAACAGCGACGCCACCACCAGGCCGATCGCCGCGAGCGCCAGGACGAGCCGGCGCCGCCGTACCAGACCGCCGATGGGGCCGCGGCGGCGCCGCCCCGCCATCAAACCCGCTCTCCCGGGACGCCGTCCGCGGGGTCGGCCGCGAAGAGGGCGGCCAGGGCCGCCGGGAGGGAGACCGGCGGGGGCAGGCCGAGGTCATGCCCGTCCCTGGCCGGGTCGCACGTCCAGGCCCGCGCCGTCATCTCCCTGACCTTGTCCCGGTTGAGCCAGGGCGTGCGGCCACCGGCCTCCGCGGCCCACGCCGCCGCCCTGACCAGCGGGATCGGGACGGGGACCACGACGGGAGGCCGCCGGCCGAGCGCCCGGGCCAGGGCCGCGCAGACCTCCGCCCACGTGTACTCCCGGCCGTCGTCCACCTCGTAGACCCCGTGCGACGGATCGCCCGGGCGGACCGTCCTCCCCCGCTCCGCCGCCGCGATGAGCACCTCGCACAGGTCGTCCACGTGGATCAGGGAGTACCTCCGCTCACCCAGCCCCGCCTTCGCGACCAGTCCGAGGCGGATCATCGGCAGGAGGGACGGGAGCAGCGCCGGGTCCCCCGGGCCGTACACGATCGGCGGGCGCACGATGATCGTGGGGACGCGGCCGGCGTACTCCCGCGCCACGTCCTCCCCGGCCCGCTTGCTCAGGCCGTACAGCGAGACGGGCCGGCCGGTGAGGCGGGGCCCGGCGGCGGCGAGCGAGGAGCACAGCACCAGGCGGGGCGGGACGGGCCGCTGGGCCAGCGCGCGGACCAGCAGCGACGTGCCGTAGTGGTTGACGCGGAAGTATCCGGCGGCGTTCCTGGCCCGGACCACCCCCGCCAGGTGCACGACGTGGTCCGCGTCGCGCACGGCCTCCTCCAGCCCGTCGCCCGTCGCCAGGTCGCCGATCACCGCGCGGACGGGCAGCGGGAGGCCGCGCGTGCGCCGTACCAGCGCCGTGACCTGCGCCCCCTCGGCCAGCAGCCGCTCCACCAGGCGCCGCCCGACGAATCCCGTGGCCCCGGTGACCAGGTAGCGGCCGCTCATTCAGATCCCCCGTTTGAAGATGCGGTACGTCTTGGACCGCGCGCACCCGATCCCGGACGCGGCGCTGTTGGCGGCGGCGTTCGTGGCGAGGATCCAGGACACCTCGCCGGTCCGGTAGCCGAGCCCGCGCGCGGCCTCCAGCGTGCGCAGGAACATCACCGCCTCGACGCCGCGCCGGCGGAACTCCGGCAGCACGCCCGTCGCCACCACCCGGCAGCCGTCGATCCGGCGCATCGCCGACGCCATGCGCAGCGCCGAGCGCGGCGTCAGCCGGCCGCCGGCGGCGTACAGCGCCTGGTTCACGTCCGGCAGCGTGAGGCAGAAGCCCACCGGCTCCCCGTCCGCCTCGGCCATCAGCACCAGCTCGGGCCGGACCACCGGGCGCAGCCGCCGCGCCTGGGCCGAGAACTCGCGCTCGGTCATCGGCACGAAGCCCCAGTTCGACTCCCACGCCGCGTTGTAGATCCGGCGCATGCGGGCCACCTCGGCGTCGAAGTCGCGCATGTCCACCGGCCGCACCCGCACGTGCGAGGCCAGCCGCTCCGCGACGCGCGCCAGGCGGGGGTCGGCGGGTTCGGCGACCTCGCGCTCCCACGCCCACAGGTCCATCGCGGCCCCGAACCCGCACTCGGCCAGCAGCAGCGGATAGTAGGGCGGGTTGTACGGCATGAGCACGGCCGGCCGCCGGTCGAACCCGTCCACGAGCATCCCGCACTCGTCGTTGGTGGAGAAGTTCACCGGCCCCGACATCGAGGTCAGGCCGCGCCGGCGCAGCCAGTCCGCGGCGGTCTCCAGCAGGGCGTCCGCCGCGAGCAGGTCGTCGGCGCACTCGAACAGGCCGAAGAACCCGTCGGGCGAACCGTGGAACTCCGTGTGGCGGGGGTTGCTCACCGCCGCGACCCGCCCCACCGGCTCACCGCCGCGCCGCGCGAGGAACAGGGCGACCTCGCCGTACTCGAAGAACGGGTTCCGGCTGCGGCTGAGCAGCGCGCGGGCGTCGCGGCGCAGCGGCGGGACCCAGCGGGCGCTGCCGCGGTGGAGCCGGTAGGGCAGGCCGAGGAAGGCCGCCCGGTCGGCGCGGGTCTCGACGGGGGTCACGGTGAGGCCGGCGGTCCGCCGTACGGCGTCGGCCGTCACGGGGCGCCGCGCCCGCTCGCCGGGGTCCCCCGCCGTGTCACGCATCGCACCTCGCACATGGTCGAGCAGTAGCACGTACGGCGGCCGGGGGTGACGGAGCGTCACGCGTGTCGCCGATCGAAGGGAAAGGCTTTAGCCGGGCCGGACCTGGCGGAGCACGAGTCGGCATGGGGACGGCCAAGGACGGCACAAGGAGCGGGGACTGCGCGGCGCGCCTGTGATATCACTGAACGTTACTGCGGGAAGGAGTACGCATCCATGGCCGACGTCTTCGACAAGTGCCGTGCCTGGCCCGACTACCGCGTCGCGGTGGCCGCGGGCATCTACGCCTACTGCACGCCACTGGTCGAGCGGGGCGACGGGACCGAGGTGACCGTCCACGGCGACCGCAAGGTGATCATGGCGGGGTCGAACGACTACCTCGGGCTGTCCACGGACCCGCGGGTCAAGGAGGCCGCGATCGCGGCGGTGCGCTCGCTGGGCACCGGCTGCTCGGGATCGCGGCTGCTCAACGGCACCCTCGCGCTGCACGAGGAGTTCGAGGCGCGGATGGCCTCGTTCCTCGGGCGCGAGGCGGCGATGGTGGGCTCCACCGGCTTCTCGACCAACCTCGCGCTCGCCGCGCTGCTGGGGCAGGGCGACGCCGTCTTCGCCGACCGGCACAACCACGCCTCCCTGGCGGACGCCGTACGGCTGAGCCCGGCGCGCTGCCTGCGGTACCGCCACTCGGACATGGACGACCTGGAGTCGCTGCTCACCACGACGGAGACGGACGCGGCGCGGGTGATCGTGACCGACGGGCTGTTCTCCATGTCGGGGGACCTGTGCGACCTTCCGGGCATCGTGAAGCTGGCGCAGCGGCACAACGCGCGGGTGATCGTGGACCAGGCGCACGACCTGGGGCTGCTCGGGCCGAACGGGCGCGGTGTGGCGGAGTACTTCGGGCTGGAGCCCGAGGTCGACCTCATCGCGGCGACGCTGTCGAAGAGCTTCGGGTCGATCGGGGGCGTGCTGGCCGGGCCGCGCGACGTGATCGACTACCTGCGGCACCAGGCCCGCTCCATCATCTTCACGGCCGCGCTCCCGCCCGCCTCGATCGCGACCGCGCTGGCCGCGCTGGAGATCGTCCGTGGTGAGCCGGAGCGGCGCGGCCGGGTGCTCGACAACGCCGAACGCCTGCACAACGGGCTGCGGGCGCTGGGATACGACACGGGGACCTCGGCGACGCCGGTCATCCCGGTGTACGTCCGGGACGCGCTGCTGTGCATGCGGTTCTGGACGGAGCTGCTCCAGGAGGGCGTGTTCACGAACGCGGTGATCCACCCGGCGACGGCGGTGGGCAACGAGCTGATCCGGGTGAGCGTGATGGCCACCCACACCGAGGAGCACCTGGACCGCGTGCTGTCGGCGTTCGAACGCGCGGGCAGGCGTCTCGGGGTGATCCCGGCGCGGCCGCCCGCCTCCTTCGACCAGGTGAGGATGGCGCGGCCATGACCGGTCTCACCCGGGGCGAGTACCTCCGCGCGTCGCCGCCGCTGTTCGAGTCGGCGCTGCTGGACCGGTTCACCCGCGTGCGGCCGGCGGTGGTGCTCGCGCTGTACGCCCCGGTGGTGGCGGGCCTGGCGGCCGTCTCCCTGGGGCGGCAGCCCTGGCCGGCCGTCCTGGGGCTCGCCCTGGCCGGGTACCTCGTGTGGTCCCTCGCGGAGTACTGGACGCACCGCCTGCTGCTGCACTTCACCCCGCGCGGGCGGCTGACGGCCCGGGTGCACTGGCTGGTCCACGGCATCCACCACGAGCACCCCCAGGACCCGCTGCGCGCCGTCCTGCCGCCCCTGGCCAGCCTCGTCGTGACCCTGGCCGGCCACGGGGTGCTGCGCCTGGCCCTCGGCCCCGACCACGCGCTCCCGGCCACGGCCGGCTTCGTGGCGGGCTACCTGTCGTACGACCTCCTCCACTACCACCTGCACCACGGCCGCCCGCGCACGCGCCTCGGCCGCTGGCTCCGCAACCGGCACCTGCGGCACCACTTCGAGGACGACACCCGCTGGTACGGCGTCAGCGCCTTCTGGTGGGACCGCCCCTTCGGGACCGCCGGCCCCCGCTGAACCCGCCGGGCCCCCGCTGAACCCGCCGACCTCCGCCGACCCCCGCTGAATCCCGCTGAACCCCGCCGGCCGGGCGGTCAGCGGCCGAACAGGCCCACCAGGGTCCCGCTGGCCAGTTCCCGGTCGGCCACGGCGGCGTGGACGTCCTCGGCGCCGGGCGTCTCGGGCAGGTCGATGTAGTCGCTGAGGGCGAAGACGCGGAAGAAGTAGCGGTGCGGGGGGTCGCCGGCCGGGGGCTTGGGGCCGCTCCAGCCGACGACTCCGGCGGTGTTGGGCCAGGCGACGCCGCCGACCGGGAGCATGCCCTCCTCGCAGCCGCTGGCCCTGGGGTCGATGCGGGTGACGAGCCAGTGCAGGAACGTCCCGCCGGGCGCGTCGGGGTCCTCGCACATGAGGACCAGTTCGGTCGTCCCGTCCGGAGCGTGGGACCACTCCAGCGCGGGGGACACGTTGTCGCCCGTCTGCGCCAGCCGTTCGGGCATGAGCGTGTGGTCGCTGAACGCCTCGCTGCGGATGTCGATCCCCGCCATCGTGTGTCTCCCCCGTTGTCCGCTTCGCCCGTCTACCGGTCGTCCGGGTCGATGATCCGCTCGCCCGAGCCCCACGCGCCCGAGCCGGACTCGTACCCCGCGTCGGGACCCTCGTCCGGGCCTCCCATGTCGTCGAGGTCGAACAGCTCGGACGGCGGGTCGCCCTCCTGGGTGTGCGTCGCGACCACCGGTTCCTCGGTCTCCTCGTGCTGGATGCTCCGCCCGACCGCAGGCTCGTCCTCGCGCACGTCGTACCCCCGGTTCCGTAGACCTGGCGTGTCTGGTTCCGCGCTACCTGTCTGCCCCGTGCCTTCCCGACTATTCGGCCTGGGTGAGGGTCAGGCCCATGGCCTCGTGGACCTCGGCGAGGGTGGCGCGGGCGATCTCGTTGGCGCGGCGGTCGCCGGCCGCCAGGACCTCGCGCAGGTGGGCGCGGTCGGCGGCGTACTCGGCGCGGCGGGCCCTGATGGGGGCCAGGAAGTCGTTGACGGACTCCGTGACCACGCGCTTGAGCCGCGCGGCCCCGCCGTCGCCGATCTCCTCGGCCACTTCCCGGGGGTCGCGGTCCCGGGTGAGGGCGGCGAGCCGCAGGAGGGTGGAGACCCCGGGGCGGCGGTCCGGGTCGTAGGTGATCCGGCGGTCGGCGTCGGTGGGCGCGCGGCGGATCAGCCGGGCCGTCTCGTCGGGTGTCGCCGACAGGGGGATCGAGTTGCCCCGGCTCTTGCTCATCTTCTGGCCGTCGAGGCCGGGCAGGAGCGGCGTCGCGGACATGAGCGCGTCGGGCACCGGGAAGACCGGGCCGTAGCGCTCGTTGAAGCGGCGCGCGATCACGCGGGTGAGCTCCTGGTGCGGGAGCTGGTCCTTGCCCACGGGCACCAGGTTGGCCTTGCAGAACAGGATGTCGGCCGCCTGGTGCGCCGGGTAGGTGAACATCAGCCCGCTCACCGCCTCACGCCCGGACGCGGCGATCTCGTCCTTCACCGTCGGGTTGCGCCGCAGCTCCGACACGCTCACCAGCGACAGGAACGGCAGCAGGAGCTGGTTGAGCGCGGGCACGGAGCTGTGCCGGAAGATCGTCGCGGTGGACGGGGCGATCCCGGCCGCGAGGTAGTCCGCGACCAGCCCCTCCACGTGCTCCGGCAGCCGCTCGGCCACGTCGCGGTCGGTGAGCACCTGGTAGTCGGCCACCAGCACGAACATCTCGACCCCGGCCCGCTGGAGCCGCACCCGGTTGGCCAGCGTGCCGAAGTAGTGCCCCAGGTGCAGCGGCCCCGTCGGCCGGTCCCCGGTGAGCACCCGGAACCCGGCGGGGTCCCGCGCGATGGCACGTTCCAGCTCGTCGGTGCGGCGGCGCGCCGCCTCGAGCACGACGTCCACGTTCTCCATGATCTCTCCCCATCCGGTACGGCGGGCCGGCCGGGCTCCGGCCGTACCCGGAAAAGGGGAAGGGCCGCCCTGCCGGACGGCCCCGCGCGCGCGAAGGAGACCGTCCTAGGACGGCCACCAGCTCAGGCACGCGAAACGATTCATCGGCGCCAGGCTACCGCCCCGCCGCCGGGGACTTCCACTCGCCGGCCAGGACGCTCATCTCGTACGCCGACCACCACTCGCCGCCCGCGTGCGCCACCTCGCGCGCCAGGCCCTCCCGGACGAACCCGAGGCGTTCGTACACCCGGATCGCGCCCGCGTTCTGGACGTACACGCCGAGTTCGACGCGGTGCAAGCCGAGCTCCCCGAAGGCGTGGTCCACGACGTGCCGCACCATCGCCTCGGCGTGCCCCTTCCCGCGCTCGGCCGGGTCCACGATGACCAGCCCGACGCGGCCGGTCCACCCGGGGGTGTCGGTCCGCAGCGTGATGTGGCCCACGGGCTCGCCGCCGTCGCAGGTCAGGGTCCAGGCGCGGCGGGAGTCGCGCTCGTAGAACCGCAGGATCTGACCGCCGTCGAGGGGCCAGGTGAAGCCGCACTTCCCGGACCAGAGCACCATCTCATGGGCGTCCCTGACCCAGGAGGCGATGGCGGCGGCGTCCCCGGGCTCGAAATCACGCATCTTGGTCATTCCGCCTTGCTATCCGAACCCCGGGGATTCGGTCAACCGATACCGGCGGGGTCGGCTCCGCGCCCCCGGGTGTCAGCCCTGCGCCCCCGGGTGTCAGCCCTGCGCCACAGGGTGTCAGCCCTGCGCCCGCGGGGTCAGCCCTGCGCCTGCGGGACCGGCCGGCCCTCGCTGGCCTGGACGAGCACGAAGCCCCGGCCCTGGAACGCGAGCTGGAACGCCTCCCCGCTCCCCCGGCCCACCAGCGCCGACAACTTCACCGTCCGATGCACCCCGACCTTGAGGTCGGCGCTCCAGCAGACGGCGGACTGCGCGTCGGCGAAGGTGGGGGCCGCTCCCGCGTCGAGCAGCACCGGCGCCCCGTGCGCGGTCACCGCGACCCAGCCCGAACCCCGCAGCGTCGTGTTGAACAGGCCGCTGGTGGCCATCCCCGCGCCCTGCACCCGCTGGATGTCCCAGGAGAGCCCCGCGTCGAACGCCAGCAGGTTGCGCCCGTTCACCGTCAGCGCCTCGTTCTCCAGGTAGAACAGGTGCACGTCGTCGGCGTTGTCCGCGACGTACAGGTCGCCGTGCCCGCTCACCCGCATCAGCGGGGCGCCCTCCCCGGTCATCGCCTTCTTCAGGAACTTCCCGATCCCCCCGGCCCCCTGGTAGGCGAAGTCCATCTCCCCCTGATAGGCGACCATCGACCCCTGCCGCGCCATCACCTCCGTGCCGTTCAGCCGGATCCGCGCCATCTTGGAGTTCGCCAGCGCGAAGCCCCCGGGCGACCCGGCCTGGTCGAGATTCCCGAAGAACGATCCCCGCATGACCCGCCTCCCTGCCCTGAGAGCCCCGTCCGGGCCCCGTGCCCCGTAGAACGGCCCTCACCCTCCCCCGGTTCCCCCGCCCGCGCCGTACGGCTCCCGCCGGCCCCCTCCGGCCACGTAAGGCGGGCAGGGGGCGGGCCAGCAGGGCGGGGCGGGGCGGGGGCGGGGCGGGGGCGGGGCGGGGGCGGATCAGCCGGGTCTGGGGCGGGTCAGCGTCCGGCGGTGGCGCGGTAGGCGGCCGGGGACAGCCCGTAGGCGCGGCGGAAGGCGCGGCTGAAGCCCGCCGGGTCGGGGAAGCACCAGCGCGCCGCGATGACGGCCACCGGGTCCGGGCGGGTGAGCAGGTCGCGGCGGCAGCGCTCCAGGCGGCGGGAGCGGATGTGGGCGGCGACGGTGCGCCCCTGGGCCTGGAAGACCCGGTAGAGCTGGCGGACCGAGATGTGGTGGGCGCGGGCCACCACGGCGGGGGTCAGCGCGGGATCGCCGAGGTGGTCCTCGATCCAGGACTCGATCACCGGGAACGGCGGCCCGGGGCACGGCGCCTGCGGGGCGCCGGTGCGCTCGGCGATCGCGCCGGTGACCAGGCTGAGCACGGCCTCGCCCAGGTGGTGCGCGGCCGGGCCGTCCAGCGCGGCGGGGTCCTCGGCCAGGGAACGCAGGAAGGCCGCCACCGGCCGGCCGGAACCGGGGCCGGGGAGCAGGGTCCCGGTCAGCTCGGCGACGCGGCCGGCGGGCAGCGGGAGCACGCCGTGCGGGACCATGACCGTGAGCAGCCGGTGCGCCTCGAAGGTGATCTCCACGGGCCGGGCCACGTCGTAGATCACCACGTCCCCCGGCCGCGCGACGACGTACCGGCCCGACTGCTCCAGGGCGCACGAGCCCTCCAGCATCAGGCCCAGCTTGTAGTACTCCCCCTGCCCGCGCCCGGTGTGGCGGGCGGCCCGCCGTACCTCGTGGGCCGGGGCGCGGACCTCGCTCACGGTCACCGGGCCGAGCGCGCGGCCGACCAGCGCGCCCGGGAAGCCGGGCCCGTCCAGCGGGCGCACCTCCAGCGGGCCGAACGCCGCCGCGACCGCCGCACGCCAGCGGTCGGCCTGGTCACGAGGGGGGAGGAGGGTCGTGTCGACCCGCATGGCGCCTCCTGTGGGCGGACATGGGGCGGCGAGCCCCGCGTTCCTCGCCTGACGCCGGAATGGCACGAGTGGACAACACCACGGCAGGCGTAGTCAACCCGGGCCTGTCAGCCATCGCTATACAGGTGGAACCGACATCCTCCGGCGGGCCCACCCCCGCCCGCCCGTCCCCCGAGGAGTTCGCAGATGGACGACCGCGTCCCTTCCCCCGAGCCCGCCGAGCCCACCGAGGGCGGCATAAGCCGCAAGCAGTTCATGACGACCGTCGGCCTGGGCGCCCTGGCCACGCCCGTCGTGCTCTCCGGCGGCGCGGCGGCGGCCGAGCCCGCCCTGACGCCCACGCCGAGCTGCGACGACGGCGACGACCCGACGCCGGCGCAGATCGAGGGCCCCTACTTCAAGCCGAACTCGCCCCGCCGCACGAACCTCATCACGGCCGGCGTCACCGGCACGCGCCTCACGCTCACCGGCGTCGTCTACACGATGTCCTGCGCCCCGGTCGCGAACGCGCTGCTGGACTTCTGGCAGGCCGACGCGTACGGCCGGTACGACAACGTCGGCTACCGGCTGCGCGGCCACCAGTTCACGACCGCCACGGGCTCGTTCACGCTGCAGACGATCGTCCCCGGCCTCTACCCGGGCCGCACCCGGCACATCCACGTCAAGGTCCAGGCCCCCGGCCGCCCCATCCTCACCACCCAGCTCTACTTCCCCGGTGAGCCGCGCAACGCCAGCGACGCCTACTACAACCCCGCGCTCCTGATGTCGGTCCAGTCCACCCCCACGGGCCGGACCGCGCAGTTCGACTTCGTCCTGCGCATCCCCTGATCCGCCCGTCCGCCTCCCCATCGCCGGTACGGCGTCCTGCCCTGCGCCCGCGGGACGCCGTACCGGAACCACCCCCGCGCGGCACGCTCCCGCCCCGCCGTACGGCTCATGCCGGGGCGGGCCGTACGCCTCACCCGGGCAGGCGTACGGCCCGCGCCGGGCTCGGGGCGCCGTACGGCGGGCCGAGCGCGCGTCGTGGCGCGAACGGTCGAGATCGACGGTAGAGTTGTGGAACACACCGACGCGGGGTGGAGCAGTTCGGTAGCTCGCTGGGCTCATAACCCAGAGGTCGCAGGTTCAAATCCTGCCCCCGCTACCACGTCGAAGGCCCTCCGGGATCTCCCGGAGGGCCTTTCGCGTTCCCGGATCAGAAGCGCCGGCAGGTCACGGCCCAGTTCCCGTTGAGCCGGACCCGAGGCCGATCCTCCTCCGGCTCCTCGTCCTCGGCCGTCCCCTCGGTCACGTCCGCGTCCCAGGCCGCCGCGTCGGCCCGGTAGGACAGGCCGCACCACTCCATGAGATTCCCCCGCCCCAGAAGAGCGAGGTCGGCCCCGCCCGGATGACGGTCGGCCCCGACGACCGGAAACAGCCCCACCAGCCCCGGACAACCCCCCGCCAACGACCCCGAGCCGCCTCCCACGCCACCACCGGCACGAACCACACCACGGCCTCCACGGGCTCTGGGGGCCTGGGCCGGTGGAGGGGATCCCGCATCGCGGGGGTCTCGGTGGGGCATGCGGGCGAATGTAACGGGTCCGCGGTGGAGAATCCGGCCTCGCGCGGAATCCTCCGGAAATCAGCGCGATATCCGTACATAGGGGAAGCACCGGGCAGGCGGCATGCGAAAGGCCCTCCGGGAGATCCCGGAGGGCCTTCGACGTGGTAGCGGGGGCAGGATTTGAACCTGCGACCTCTGGGTTATGAGCCCAGCGAGCTACCGAACTGCTCCACCCCGCGTCGGTGTGTGTCTAAACACTATCCGGGGCCGGACCCGGTGGCAAATCGGTTACCCGCGCCACGCGAAAGCCCGCGCCCGAATTCACGGGCGCGGGCTTTCACGGTGATCGGCGCGTCAGCCGTTCGGTGACGGTGTCGGCGCGGGTGTGCCCGCCGGTGTGGGAGCCGGCGTGCCGGTCGAGGCCGGGGCCGGGGTCCTGGCCTTGTCGCGCTCCTCCTCCAGCCGCTTGAGGGCGGCCTTGAGGTCGGCCTGGGCCTTGGCGTAGCCCGCCAGGTCCTTCTTGGCGAGCGCGTCCTCACCGGCCTGGAACGCCTTCTGGGCGGCCTCGATGGCGCTGAGGACACCCGGTGTCAGGGTGCTCGTCTCGCCCGGCTGCTGCTGCCCCGGCGGCGGCCGGTCCCCCTCGGGCGTGACCGGCGCGTCGCCGAAGACCTGCTTGAGCGCGTCGCCCAGCGTGTCGCCGAAGCCGACCTTGTTGCCGAACATCAGGGCGACCTTCTTCAGGATCGGGTACGGCTCCTGCCCCTCCCTCGGCGCCGCCTGGACGTAGACCGGCTGGACGTACAGCAGGCCGTTGCCGAAGGGGAGCGTCAGCAGGTTGCCGTTCAGCACCTGGGTGGCGCTGTTCGTGCCCGGGCTGCCGCGCAGCAGGTTGAGCTCCGTGGACACCTTCGGGTCCGCGTTGATCGTGTTCTGCGCCTGGCCCGGTCCCTGTATCGCCGTGTTGCCCGGGAGCTGCAGGATCCGCAGCCTGCCGTACGACGCCCCCGGCGTCGCGTCGACCGCCATGAACGCCGCCATGTTCGGGCGCTTCTGCGGCACGAACGCCGTGGTCAGCGAGAACGACGGGGCGCTGTCGCCGGGCATCTTGAGCGACAGGTAGTACGGAGGCTGCCGCATGTTCCCGCGCTCGGTCGGGTCGTTCGGGATGTTCCAGAAGTCCTGCCCGCCGTAGAACGCGTCCGGGTCGGTCACGTGGTACTTCGACAGCACGTCGCGCTGCACCTTGAACAGGTCGTTCGGGTAGCGCAGATGCTGGCGCAGCTCCGGCGAGATGGCCGACTCCGGCTTGACCACGCCGGGGAACGCCTTCATCCACGTCTGCAGGACCGGGTCCTTCTTGCCCCACTCGTAGAGCGTCACCGTGCCGTTGTAGGCGTCCACGGTGGCCTTCACCGAGTTGCGGATGTAGTTGATCCGGTCCCTCGGCTGGCGGGCCAGGCCGCCGGTCTCCGTGGCGGTGTCGCGGGTCGCGTCCTGCAGGCTGCGACTCTGGGAGTACGGGTAACCGTCGGAGGTCGTGTAACCGTCCACGATCCACACGATGCGCCCGCCCACGATCGCGGGGTACGGGTCGCCGTCCAGGGTCAGGAACGGCGCGACCTTGTTGATGCGCTCACGCGGGTTGCGGGTGTAGAGGATCTGCGACTTCTCGTTGATGTCGCCCGAGAGCAGCAGGTTCTTCTCGCCGAACTTGGCGGCGAACAGCAGCCGGTTGAAGAACGACCCCATCGGGACGCCGCCGTTGCCGGCGTAGGTGGTGTTCTGCTGGCCGCTGCCCCCGGTCTCGGGGTAGTCGAGCTCGATGCTCTTGCCACCCTTGGGCCCGCCCACGATGGAGTAGACCGGGGAGTTCTCGCCGAAGTAGACGCGCGGCTCCTTCAGGCCCGTCTGCTTGACGAGATCGCCGGTCGGCGGCATGTCCCCGGCCTCGAAGGCGGGCAGGCCGTACTGGTCCACCTTGTTGCCCGGCGCGGCCACGAAGCCGTATCCGTGCGTGTAGACCAGGTGGCGGTTGATCCAGTTGTCCTGCTGGGCGGGCGGCCCGCTGATCTCGCGCACGGCCACCACGGTGTCGCGGATCGCGCCGGTGGCGTCCGGGTAGCGGTCGATGTCGAGCTGGTCGGGGAACTGGTAGAAGCCCCGGATCTGCTGGAGCTGCTGGTAGGTCCGCGCGAGCAGGGCCGGGTCGAGCAGGCGCACGCCGGAGATCGTCGCGGCCTCGTTCGCCAGTTCCTGGGACGACGCCGTGATCTTGGCGTCGTAGTTGGTCACCTCGGCCTTGTCCACGCCGTACGCCTTGCGGGTCGCCTGGATGTTCTTGGCGATGTACGGCGCCTCCTTGCCCTGCTGGTTCGGCTTGACCTGGAACTGCTCGACGAGGGCCGGGTAGACGCCACCGATCAGGATGGCCGACAGGACCAGGAGGCCGAAGCCGACGCCGGGGAGCATGCCGCCGGGCCGTACGACCGCCGCGAAGAACAGCGCCGCGCAGATGACCGCGATGCTCGCGAGGATCGCCTTGGCCGGCAGGACCGCCGTGATGTCGGTGTACGAAGGCCCCTCGACGAAGCCCCGGTCGGAGAACGCCAGGCCGTACCGGTCCACCCAGTAGGCCACGCCCTTGAGCAGCACGAAGACGCCCAGCAGGACGGCCAGGTGGGCGCGGGCGCCGCGGGTGGCGCGCAGGCCGCCCGGGCTCTGCAGCCGGAAACCGCCGTAGAGGTAGTGCACGACCGTCGCGGCGATCGCGGCCAGCACCACGGCCGCGAACAGGAAGCCCAGGACCAGGCGGATGAACGGGTAGGTGAACGCGAAGAACGACACGTCCAGCCCGAACTGCGCGTCCTTCTCCCCGAAGGGGGTGCGGTTGACGAACTGCAGCCAGGTCTTCCACTGCCCGCTCGTGGACGAGCCGGTGAACAGCGCCAGCACGCCCATCGCGATCAGGAAGATCAGCTTGCGGTGCGGGTCCACGGCCAGCCGGTAGCGTTCGACGCCCTGCTGGCCGCCGAACATCGACATCGCGAACATGGGCCGCAGCCGGTAGGCCAGCAGCATGTTCCCGCCGACGATCCCCACCATCAGCAGCGCGCCCAGCACGAACAACGTCGCCTGGGTCAGCAGCATCGTGGAGAACACCGACGAGAAGTTCACCGACTCGAACCACAGCCAGTCGGTCCAGATGCCGGCGAACACGAAGAACAGCGCGACGACCGCGACGAGCGCGATCGCCACGGGAATCAGCAAACGCGGGCGCCGCGCCATGCGCGCGGAACGTCCCGCTCCGGGGGTCCGGAAGCTCACGCCTCCCCCTCGTCATCAGCGACGGTATGTGACTGAAAACCTACACCCGCAGTGACGTTCGGGAGATCCGCGCCGTTCCCGATTCGCCCGTGGCGATCGGCGGCGCGTCCCGGCGGTGATCAGCGAAGGGGCGCGCCGGGGCTTCGCGGCAGGGGCCCGCCGGGCCCGGCGAGGGGCGACTCGCCGGGCTCACCCGAGGTCAGCGGGCGGACTTTCCGGCCGGGCAGGAGGGGGCGTCGCCGCCCTCGCGCAGCGACTCGACCGAGGTCAGCGCGTCGTGCAGGGTTTCCACCTTCACCAGGCGGAGCCCGTCGGGCTTGGCCTTCACCGCGTCCGCGCAGTTCCCCGCGGGGGTGAGGAAGATCGTGGCGCCGGCGCGGCGGGCGCCGACCATCTTCTGCTGGATGCCGCCGATCGGGCCGACCTTGCCGTCCTCGTCGATCGTGCCGGTGCCCGCGATCGACTTCCCGCCGGTGAGGGAGCCGGGCGTGAGCTTGTCGATGATCCCGAGCGAGAAGATCAGCCCGGCGCTGGGCCCGCCGACGTCGCCGACGGAGATCTTGACGTCGAACGGGAACTTGAACTCCGTGCCCATCACCACGCCGACGACCGACTCGCCGTTGGCGCCCTTGGCCGTGGCGAGCGTGAGGTCCTGCGTCTTCCCGCCGCGCCTGACCTGGAAGCGCACCGGCTCGCCGGGCTTGTGCGAGCGTACGGCCTTGGCGATCGCGTCCACGTCGCCGGCGGGGCGGCCGTCCACCCGCACGATCTCGTCGCCGGGCTTGAGCACGTCGTGCGCGGGGCGGCCCTTCTGGGTGGAGGAGACCTTGACGACCGTCGAGATCGGGATCTTGAGCTCCTTGAGCGCCGCGGCGGTGGCGGTCTGCTGGGAGGTGCTCATCTCCCGGAAGTTCATGTCCTCGACCTCCTTGACGCTCCGGGCGCGCGGGAAGATCGTCTCTTCCGGCACCACGGCCTCCTTGGAGTCGAGCCAGCCCCGCAGCGCCGTGAACAGGTCCACGCGGCTGCCCGGACCGCCCTGGTACGTCACGGTGACCAGGGTGAGCTTCCCGTCGGTCGGATAGGTCTGCCGGCCGCTGATGCTGATCAGCGGCGTGCCCTTGATCGAGCCGAGGGTGTTCTCGGTCGGTCCGGGACGCAGCACGACGTACGGCACGGGCAGGAACGCGCCGGCGACCCCCAGGGCCAGTACGAGGAAGGCCGCCACCATCAGCGTCAGCGCTCTTCGGGACATGGATCGAAGCCTATGCGCTGCGCTCACTCACAGGCGCCGACCCACTCCGCCGAGCCGTCGGCGAAGAGCTGGTGCTTCCAGATCGGCACCTCGCGCTTGAGATCGTCGATCAGCCGCCGCGACGCCTCGAACGCCTCCCCCCGGTGCGGGCAGGCCACCGCGACGATCACCGCGAGGTCGCCCAGCTCCAGGTCGCCCACGCGGTGGACGGCCGCGAGCGCCGACACCGGGTAGTCGGAGGCCACCTTCTCCGCCACCCGCCGCAGCTCGGCCTCCGCCGAGGGGTGCGCCGAGTAGGAGAGCCGGGTGACGCTCTTCCCGTGATCGTGGTCCCGGACGGTCCCCACGAAGAGGGTGGTCCCGCCCGCGTGGTGGTCCCCGACCGCCGCGAACACCTCATCGAGCGACAACGGCGTGTCGCGGATCCCCAGAAGCCGGATGACGTCCACCCCCCGAAGGTACCCCCTCCCCCTTCCCCGCCCGAAGCCCCTCCCCGTCACTCCCGGGCGGCCGGGCCTCCCGCGCCGCCCCTTCCCGCCCGGCTTCGCCGGCCGGGGGCGCGTCGCGTGCCGGGGCGACGGTCCGGCCTGGCTCCGGCCGTACGGCGTGAGCGCGGGCGGGGGCACACGCCGTACCGCCGGACGGGCTTGCGGAGCCGGACGGCCGGCGGAGCCGGGGGGCAGCGGAGCCGGGGGGCAGCGGAGCCGGCGGGGGCAGCGGCGGCGGGCGGTCGGCGTCGGCAGGCAGCGGGGGCGGGCGGTCAGCGGCGGCGACGGCGGCGGGCGCGCCTGACGATGGCGGCGGTGCCGATCACGGCGACGGTGGCGCCGGCGGCGGTCAGGGTGGCGTCCTTGCCGGAGACGCGGCGGCCGACCAGGGCGTGCTTGCCCTCGCGGAGGGCCAGCAGCTCGGACAGGGCGGCCTCGTTGGTCCAGGCGGGCTTCCAGCCGGCCGCGCGGAGGGTCGCGGGGTCCACGACCCACGGGTAGACGACGTAGTGGAGGTCGGTCGCCGGGGCCGGGGTCACACCCAGCCGGTGCAGGCGCTGGGCGGTGCCGAACGTCAGGCCCGCGGGGAGCTCGAAGCGGCGCAGGCCGGAGGTCTCCTCGACCTGTTCCTGGGTGAGCCAGCCCTCGGAGCCGACCGCGACCACGCCGGTGACCTCGCCGAGGGCGGCGAGCTGCAGGGCGCTGACCAGGTCGTCCACGTGGCAGAACTGCCAGGAGGGGAGCGAGCCCTTGACCACCAGGAGGCGGGGGGCCTCGAAGTGGCGGGTGACCACGGTGTCCACACCGGGGCCCACGAGCGCGGCGGGGCGCAGGACGGTCAGCGACAGCCCGGGGTGGGACCGCAGGGAACGGCGGGCCAGGGACTCGATCTCCAGGTAGTCGCCCACGACCCCGGAGTCCGGCTCGGCGGCGACCGGGGAGTCCTCGGGGAGCGGGACGGGGTTCTCGGCGTCCGCGCCGTACACCATCGCGGACGTCACGAGCACGACGCGCTTGACCCGGGCGGCGGCGCTCGCGGTCAGCACGGTCTGGGCGCAGCGCAGGTTGAACGCGCGGCGCTCCTTGGACGGCGCGTCCAGCGATCCGTCGAACGCGAGGTGGACGAGCACGTCGATGTCGGAGATGCGGTTCGCCAAGAGCGGATCCCGGATGTCGAGCACGCGCCAGGTCACGTCCGAGACGTCCCCGCGTTGCTCGTCAATGGCCACTACCCTGCGGAAAAGTCCCGATTCGGCGGCGCGTGCGACGAACGCGCGACCGACCCCGGAGGCGGCGCCCGTGACGGCGACGACTGGTCCTCGGCGGCGTTTTGCGGTGGTCACCCTGCACCCACTTAGCTCTATGGCGGATAACGTGGCGGTTGTGCACTCCATCCTGCCTGAGGTCGAGCGATGACTGGCAATGAGCCCACGGGCCCGAACCCGAACGACCCGAACGACCCTTTCGGCCTGTTCGGGAATCCCGAGCAGATGGCCGCGGCGATGCGGCAGTTCGCCGACATGCTGTCGGCGCAGGCGCAGGCCGCCAAGAGCGGTGAGGCACAGGGGCCGGTCAACTGGGAGATGGCCAAGAACCTCGCCCGCCACGCGGTGTCCGCCGAGGGCGATCCCAGCCTGACCGACGCCGAGAAGCGTTCCACGGTCGAGTCGCTGCGCCTGGCCGACCTGTGGCTGGACGCCGCCACCGAGCTGCCCGCGGCCACCTCCGCCCCCGAGGCGTGGAGCCGGTCCGAGTGGATCGAGAAGACCGTCCCGGTGTGGCGGCAGCTCTGCGACCCGGTCGCCGCGCGCATGGTGGACACGATGGGGTCGGCCATGGGCCAGGACCTGCCCTCCGAGGTGCAGGCCATGGCCGGGTCGCTGCTCGGCATGGTGCGCCAGATGGGCAGCATGATGGTCGGCGGCCAGATCGGCCAGGCCCTCGGCGAGCTGGCCCGCGAGGTCGTGGGCAGCACCGACATCGGCCTCCCGCTGACGACCAACCCCGCGCTCGTGCCCTCGGGCGTCAAGCGCTTCGGCGAGGGCCTGGAGATCCCCGAGGAGGAGATCCGGCTCTACCTGGCGCTGCGCGAGGCCGCCCACCACCGGCTGTTCCAGCACGTCCCGTGGCTCCGGTCGCACCTGCTCGGCGCGGTCGAGGAGTACGCCAGGGGCATCACCGTGGACCTGTCGGGCCTGGAGCAGGCGTTCGCGGGCATGGACCTGTCCAACCCGGAGCAGATCCAGGAGGCGCTGTCGAGCGGCGCCCTCCTCAAGCCCGAGGAGACCGAGCGCCAGAAGGCCGCGCTCGCCCGCCTGGAGACCGCGCTCGCGCTGGTCGAGGGCTGGGTCGCGACCGTCGTGGACGACGCCGCCGAGGGTCGGCTGCCCTCCGCGGGGGCTCTCGCCGAGACCGTGCGCAGGCGCCGGGCGTCGGGCGGTCCGGCCGAGCGCACCTTCGAGACCCTGGTCGGGCTGGAGCTGCGCCCGCGCCGGCTGCGCGAGGCCGCGGCGCTGTGGAACGCCGTCAAGGCCGACCGCGGCGTCGAGGGCCGCGACGCCCTGTGGGGCCACCCGGACCTGATGCCGACCTCCGAGGACCTGGACGACCCCGAGGCGTTCGTACGCCGCGGCGGCGGCGACTGGGACATCTCCGCGCTGGACGACGACAAGTGATGGGCGGCAAGTGACGATCGCGCTCAGCCTCCGCGACGACGCCACGGCCGTGCTCTCCGCCTGGACGGCCCCGTCCGAGGAGCAGGACGCCGTGCGCCGGGACTTCCTCGGCCACCTGGCCGCGCACGAGGACGCCATGTGGCGGTCGTGCGTGCCCGGGCACCTGACGGCGAGCGCGGCGGTGTTCTCCCACGACGGGTCCCGCGTGCTGCTCACGCTGCACGGGATCGTGAAGAAGTGGCTCCAGATGGGCGGGCACTGCGAGCCCGGGGACACCACGCTGGAGCGGGCGGCGCTGCGCGAGGCCACCGAGGAGTCGGGCATCCACGGGCTGACCCTGCTGCCGGGCGGCCCGGTGGCCGTGGACCGGCACCGGGTCGGCTGTCACGGCGGCTCGTGGCACCTGGACGTGCAGTACGCCGCGGTCGCCCCGCCCGGTTCGGAGCCGGTGATCAGTGACGAGTCGCTGGACCTGCGGTGGTTCCCGGTGGACGCGCTGCCCGAGCCGACCGACGACGCCCTCCGCCGGCTGGTCGCGGCGGGGATCGGCCGCCTCGCGCGCTGAGCGCCCGGCATCCGGCCCTCACCGGGCTCCCGGGGCGTCCCGCCCGCTGCCCGTGGCCGGCTGTCCGTCGCCGGCTGCCGGCTGCCGACTGTCCGCCGTCCGGCGCCGGCGGTCCGCTGTCCGCTGCCCGCTGTCCGCTGCCCGCTGCCCGCTGCCTGCTGTCCGCTGTTCGCGCGGAATCTTCACAGCGGGCGCACCCGGGCTTCACATCGCGGCGGCTAGCGTCGGAGTGTGCTGACCGAAGAGGCCGTGCGGCCCGCGCGCCGGGCCCGGCTGTCGCGGGGTCTCCTCGCGTGGGCCCTCGTCGGGCCGGTGGCGGCGTTCGCGGTGCTGCGCGCCGGGGGGCTCGAACGCGGTAACCCGCTGGTCGTGCTCGTGTCGTTCACGCCGTACGCCGCGGTCCTCGCCCCGGCGGGAGTGCTGGTAGCCGTGTGGGCGCGGAGCCGGGCCGCCGTGATCGCCGGGGTCGTGGCGGCGCTCGCGCTGGCCGCCTGCGTGGTCCCCCGGATGTTCGGGACCGAGGCCCGGCCCGGGGTGCCCGTGCGCGTGATGACCGCGAACCTCCTGTTCGGCCGGGCCGACCCCGCCGCGCTCGTGGATCTCGTACGGCGGTCGCGCCCCGACTTCCTCAGCCTCCAGGAGCTCCCGCCGGACGCCGTCGCCCGCCTGGACGCGGCCGGGCTCGGCGGGCTCCTGCCGTACCGCGTCTACCACGCCGGGGAGGGCCCGGACGGCTCGGCGATCTACGCGCGGCACCCGCTGCGGGAGCTGAAGGGGCTGTTCACTCCGGTCGGCCACAACATGCCCGCCGCCCGCGCCGAGGTCCCCGGGGCCGGCCCGGTGGACATCATCGCCGTCCACCCCGCGCCGCCGCTCCCTGGCGCGCGCTGGGCCGACGGCCTGCGCTCCCTCCCGCCCGCCACGAGGGCCGCCCCGCCCGCGGCGATGGCGGGACGCGGATCCGCGGCCCCGGGCGGCGCGGTGCCCCGCATCCTCGCGGGCGACTTCAACGCCTCGCTCGACCACGCCCTCCTGCGGAGCCTCCTCGCCACCGGCTACCGCGACGCCGCCCGGGACGCGGGGCAGGGCCTCACGCCGACCTGGCCGGCGAACCGCCGCCTCCCCCCGCTCTTCACGATCGACCACATCCTGGCCGACCGCCACTTCACCACCGCCTCCGCCGAGGTCCACACCATCCCCGGCACCGACCACCGCCCCGTGACCGCCACCCTCCACCTGACCCCACCCCCCTGACCCTCACCGCCCTGACCCTCACCGCCCTGACCCCACCGCACGCCCCACCCTCTCCACCCGGCCCCCAAGCTCCCGGCGACGACCGGCCACCCCACCTCCCCAGCCCCCGGAAGCCGAAGGCGCTCTTCACGCCGGTCAGCCCCAACATGCCCGCCGCCTGACCAAGGCCCCCGGACCGGCGCGACGGACATGATCGCGGTCCACCCCGCCCTGGAGCGGCGCTCCCCTGCGGAGATTGCGGTCCCTTGTGACGGGGGGAGGAATCCTGGGTCGTCGGCTCAGCGCTCCCGGGAGCGGCGGAAGCCACCTCCCCACAGGTCACCACCCGAAGGTCACCTCTCCACAGGCCCACCTCTCCACAGGCCCACCTCTCCACAGGCCCACCTCTCCAGGGAGAGCTTCCCCGGAGGCACCTCCCAGCTACGCCCCTGCGGATCATTTCCCCCTGGGGCCACCTTTCCGGAGGCCAACCGCCCCGGGGGGGATCGCTCCCTCCCGGTCATCGCCCCAGGCGCGTCTCCCCCAGGGGCGTCTCCCCCAGGCGCGTTTCCCCCAGGGGCGTTCTCCCCGGAGACCTCCTGTCGGGGCGCGCCCCCCTCGCGTCCGTTTCCTCGGCCACCACGGTCGCCGGGGGTGCCCCTCTCGCCGTGATCATGCAGTTTTAATCACAGGGTGTGCGCAAAACTGCATGATCACGGCGACGGTTGAGGGGGTGAGGGCCGGCTCCCGTGGCCGCGCGGTGGGGGTGGCGTGGGGGCGACGGGGAGCCAGGCGGGCCGGGGCTGCTTCATGTCGGGGCGGACTGCCCGTCAGGGGTCCACGCGGACACCAGAGACTCCGGACCCGAACCCGGCGCCAGCCGTACGGCATGAGCCCGCCCCCGGCTTCGCGATCTCGCCATCGTTCGCCCGCCCGGCGCCTCGCCGGAGTACGGCGGGCGCCGGCCGGGGTCATGACGCGGACGGCATCGGGAGCGAGGCGCAGCGCCGGTTCGTCGCGAACGCCTCCCACGAGCTGCGGACCCCCCTGACCCTGCAGCGGGCCATGGCCGAGGTCGCCCTGGCGGACCCGGACGCCTCCGCCGGCTCCCTCCGCGCGGTCCTGACCCGCCTGCTGGCGTCGGGCCGCCATCAGGAACGCCTGATCGAGGCCCTCCTCACCCTGGCCCGCGGCCACCAGGGCGTCCGGCACCCCGAGCCCGTGGACCTGGCGGAGCTCGCGGCCAGATCCCTGGCCCGCGTCCCCGAACCCGGCCCGCGCGTGCGCTCCGACCTGCGGCCCGCTCCCGTGTACGGCGACGCCGCCCTGCTCGACCGCCTCGTCGCCAACCTCCTCGACAACGCCGTCCACCACAACGTCCCCGGCGGCTGGATCGAGATCACGACCCGTGCGGACCAGGCGGGGGCCATCCTGACCGTGGCCAACGGCGGGCCCCTGATCCCGCCCGACCGCGTATCCGCCCTGCTCCAGCCGTTCCAGCGCCTGGACCCGGCCCGCCGTGCCTCCGGCGACCGCCTCGGGCTCGGCCTGTCGATCGTCCAGGCCATCGCCCAGGCCCACCACGCCGCCCTCCGCCCCCGGCCCCTCCCCCAAGGCGGCCTCCAGGTGACCATCGCGTTCCCGCCCGCACCCCCCTCCTGATCATCCGACGACCAGGGGTCCAGCGGACGGCCCGCGGACCGCGGGGACCGGCTCGCGAGATCACAGCGCGGGCCGCGCCGTACGCCACGGGCGGGCGCCCGTCGCCGCAGCCGGGCCGCCGCGTCCTCACCGCGACGAGGCCACCTCCGTCCGCCGTGATCTCGCGGTCCCGCCTCGGCCTCTCCCGGTGTGACCTGGGGGGACGAGGGGCCGGATCGCGAGATCGCGGCGCGGGGCGGCCTGCCGTACGCCGGGGGTCAGCGCGGGAGGGGGTGGCCGGAGAGGAGGGCCCGGGTGGCGTCCCAGCCTTCCAGGGCGGGGTCGAGGTGGTGGAGGTCGGCGGGGGTGCGGAGGCGGTGCCAGCCGGGGGTCTTGGCGACGTCGGGGCGGTCGGGGGCGGCCTTGCGGAGCCGGACGCCCGCGGCGGGGGCGTCGGGGTCGATCCCGGCGGCCCAGCCGGGGAGGGGGAGGCGGGCGGCCAGGGCGACGAGGCCGCCTCCGTCGGCCGGGGCGTAGGCGACCTTCGCGCGGCCCAGGGCGCGGAACAGCTTGGCTATGAGGAGGGGCGGCAGGTCGGGGGCGTCCGCGGTGATGACGGCCGCCTCCGCGCCGGGGGCGGTCGCCAGGCCGGCGAGGGCGTCGAAGGCCGCGGAGGCCGAGGCGGCGTCGATGACGTGGGTGCCGGGCCAGGTGAGGTCGTCGAGGCCGGGGATCGGGGTGGCCAGCGCGAGGCGGACGCCCTCCAGGTTGGAGAGCAGGTCGCAGGTGTCCTCGGTGATCGCGCGCAGGAATTCGCGGGGGTCGATGCCGGGGGGCGCGGCGGCCGCCATGGCGGGGGTGGCCAGGACGGCGACGAAGCGCTCGGTCACCGCGGCAGCTCCTGGTGGGAGGCGCTGGTGTAGCCCTCCAGGAATCCGCGGGCGCGCTCGGCCTTGGGGTAGCGGGCCACGAGCGCCCAGAAGCTCGGGCCGTGGTTCGGGACGAGGAGGTGGACGAGTTCGTGCATGAGCACATAATCGACCACCCAGGAGGGCATGCCCCGCAGGCGGGTGGACAGCCGGATCGTGCGCTGGTCGGGCGTGCACGAGCCCCAGCGGTGCTGCTGGTTGTCCACCCAGCGCACGCTGTCGGGCTCGGCGCGCCCGTCGAGGTAGCGCCGCGAGATGTCGCGGGCTCGCTCCAGGAGGTCGTCGTCGCTGGGCTTGCGGCGGCGCTCCTTGGCGGCGAGCCGGTCCAGCATGCGGCGCACCCATTGGTCCTCGTCGGACTGGCTCAGCCCAGCGGGCAGCAGCACGACGGTCTTGTCACCGTCGCGGTACGCGGAAACGGTTCGTCGCCGTCTGGGACTGCGACGAACCTCGACAGTCTCGGGGGGCACATATGAACGGTAGCCGAGACTCCAGGAATTCCACAGGGGGTGACCGGTATCTTCGCTGGTCAGTCTGTGTTTCCCCAGCTCCGGTAAGAATCGTCCACAGGGTGCTCCACAGGTGTCACACGCCCCGGAAGGCCCTCACCTCCTCCTTTTCACGTCTCGCCCCGGCCGTGCCCGTCAGCGGCCGGTGAATTTCGGCGCGCGGCGCTCGCGTTGCGCGGCCAGGCCCTCCACGAGGTCCTCGGAGGCCATCGTCACGGGCTGGGCGAGGGACTCCCAGCGGAGGGCGGCGTCGAGGGTGGGGTGACCGCCGCCGGCGAGCGCGACCTTGGTCAGCCGCGTGGCGACGGGACCCTTGGCCGCGATCCGGGAGGCGACCTCCAGCGCCTCGGCCAGCACGCGGTCCTTGGGGAACGCGCGGTTGACCAGCCCGAGCGCCGCCGCCTCCGCGCCGGTCACCGTGCGGCCGGTGAGCAGCATCTCGCGTGCCACGCCGATGCCCGCGGCCTTGGGCAGCAGGTGGGTGGCCGCCATCCCCGGGTGGATGCCGAGCGAGGTGAACGGCACGAGCAGCTTGGCGTCGTCGGCGGCGTAGAGCAGGTCGCACGCGAGCGCGAAGCACAGGCCCGCGCCCACGGCGGCGCCGTTGATCGCCGCGATCGTCGGCATCTCCAGCTCCCCGATCGCCAGCCACGTCCGGTAGAAGCCGAGCATGCGGTCGCGCAGCTCGGGGACCGTCCGGGTGTTCCCCTCGGCGATCCACCCCAGGTCGCCCCCGGAGCAGAACGCGCTCCCCGCGCCCGTCACCACCACGCACCGCGCCTCGCGGTCGGCGGCCAGGTCCGCCATCGCCTCCCGCCACGCCCCGGTCAGCTCGTCGGTCATCGCGTTGCGCCGGTCGGGCACGTTGAGCGTGAGGACGACGACGCCGTCCGGCCGCCGCTCGATCAACAGTTCGTCCATGCGCCGCAGAGTAACCCTCCATCGCGCGGCGGCGGGCGGGCCCCGGGCCGCCTGTGGACGGACGCGGTCGTCCACAGGGCGGTTGTCCACAGGCGGCGGGAATCGGCCCCGGGACGGAACGGATCGGTGGCATGGTCGGGGCATGCGACCACGACTGAAGACGGCCCTGCGGCGGGTGCGCCGGGGCCGGCGGGCGGTGCAGTTCGGGCTGCACCCGGCGAGGGCCGTCGTGATCGGCGACCTCGAAGAGCCGCTGATGGAGTTGCTGGGCCACCTGGACGGCACGCTGGATCTCGGGCAGGTGATCGAGCAGGCGGCGGAGCTGGGCGTCGAGGAGGCCACGGTGCGCCGGCTGGTGGAGTTCCTGACGGAGGGCGGCGTGCTGGAGGACGCGTCGGCCCCCGCCGACCCGCTGCGGGCCTGCCTGCCCGGGGAGCGGGACCGGCTGCGCATGGAGATCGACGCGATCGCCTCCCGGCCCGGGGTGACCGACGGCGGCATGCTGACGCTGGCCCGCAGGCGGGCCGCCCACGTGCGGGTCCACGGCGCCGGGCGGGTGGGCGCGCAGATCGCGGCGCTGCTGGCGGCGGCCGGCGTCGGGCATCTGTGCGTGGTGGACCCCTCGCCCGTGACCATGCTCGACGTAACCCCAGGCGGGCTGCGCTGGGATCAGCTCGGCCGGCCGAGGGAGGACGCCGCGGTGGCGCTCGCCCGCGAGGCGATGCCGGGGATCAACGCCTGGAGCGGCGACGGCGCGGCCGGCCCCGGCGACGGACCCCGGCCGGACCTGGCGATCGTGTGCCCGGTCACCCCGCTCGACCCGGCGCGGGTGCGGTCGCTCATGTCCGGCGGCGCCCCGCACCTGGTGGTGACCGCGCTGGAGGACCACGCCACTGTGGGGCCCCTGGTCGTGCCCGGCGAGACGGCGTGCCTGCGATGCCTCGACCTGATCCGGCGCGACCGCGACCCGGCGTGGGCGGAGGTGGCGGCGCGGATCGGCGGGCACCCGCCCGGGGAGGGGGTGTCCGGCGCGGCCCTGGCGGCGGCGACGGCGGGCCTCTCCGCAGGCCAGGCGCTCGCGTTCCTCGACGGGGAGCGGCCCACTGTGATGAACGCAACAGTAGACGTAATGCCTGATTGGCGCTGGAGAAGACGCTCGTGGTCGAGCCACCCGCAATGTGGTTGTAGTCGAAACGACCCACGATCGCTAACAATGGTTGCGTGAGTGACCTCCCCCGCCGCGCCGTAACGCGGTCCGCAAAGCTGGCAGCCCTTCCGCTCGGTTTCGCGGGTCGCACCGCGCTGGGGTTGGGCAAGCGCATGGGCGGCAAGTCCGCCGAAATTGTCGCCCAGGAAATCCAGGAGCGCACCGCCGAGCAGATCTTCAAGGTGCTGGGCGAGCTCAAGGGCGGCGCGATGAAGCTCGGGCAGGCACTCTCGATCTTCGAGGCGGCCCTGCCCCCCGAGATCGCCGGACCCTACCGGGCCACGCTCACCAAGCTCCAGGACGCCGCTCCCCCGCTGCCCGCCTCGACGGTCCACCGGGTGCTGCGGGAAGAGCTCGGCGACGACTGGCGGGAGAACTTCCTGGAGTTCGACGACAGGCCGGCCGCCGCGGCGTCCATCGGGCAGGTCCACAAGGCCGTCTGGCACGACGGGCGCGAGGTCGCCGTCAAGATCCAGTACCCCGGCGCGGGCAAGGCGCTGCTGGCCGACTTCAACCAGCTCTCCCGCCTCGGCAAGCTCTTCGGCGTGCTCCTGCCCGGCCTGGACATCAAGGCCGTCCTGGCGGAATTACGCGAACGCGTAATCGAGGAACTCGACTACTTCCGCGAAGCCGAGGCGCAGCAGGCGTTCGCCGTGGAATTCAAGAACGACCCGGAGTTCCACGTCCCCGAAGTGATCGCTTGCAACGAGCACGTGCTGATCACCGAATGGATGGACGGCACCCCTCTCTCGCGCATTATCAACGAGGGAACTCAAGAGGAGCGCGACCGCGCGGGGCTGTTGTTCGTGCGTTTCCTGTTCTCCTCCCCGTCGCGCGTCGGGATGCTCCACGCCGACCCCCACCCGGGCAACTTCCGCATGACGCCCGACGGCCGCATGGGCGTGCTCGACTTCGGCGCGGTCAACCGCCTCCCCGACGGCTACCCCAAGGTCTTCGGCACCCTGACGCGCATCTTCAACCAGGGCGACATGGACACCGTGGTCCAGGGCCTGCGCGACGAGGGCTTCATCCGGCCGCACATCGAGGTGGACGTGGACGCCCTGCGCGCGTTCCTCGCCCCGTACGTCGAGCCGACCGCCGTGGAGTCCTTCAAGTTCTCCCGCGAGTGGCTCCAGCGCCAGGCCGCCAAGGTCACCGACCTGCGCCCCACGAACGTCGTACGCCAGCTCAACCTGCCGCCGTCCTACGTGCTCATCCACCGTGTCCACGCGGCCGGAGTGGGCGTCCTGTGCCAGTTGGAGGCCGAAGCGCGATTCCGCGACGAGGTCATCCGCTGGGTTCCCGGCTTCGCCGAGTCCGCCACCCAGGAAGAGACCCCAGCCTGACCCGCATGCCGTACCGGCGCCGCTTTTCTCACGCGGCGGCGAAAACCCTTCCGGCATATCCGGATATGTCGGACCGCCACCTGTCGGCAGGTCAGTAAAGCGCGCGCGAACGCCGCCCGGAGGTCACCACCACTCGGGATCCAGGCGGCTCTCTATGCTGCGCAGGTTGTCCCTGCCGCACCTCGGGCACAGGCAACGCTCGGCTCGCTCACCCACGTCCACGGTCCACCCCAGCGTCGTCTCGCCGGTGGCACCGCATCCACTGCACACGACCATGGCTCCGTCACCCCACTCGGTCACCGCCCGCCAGTCTCCCACGCCGGCCCTCCCCGCGAGTGACCCTTGGGGCGTACGGCCCGCGAGCGACCCCCGATCCCCGCGCTCTCGTACGGCCGGCGCGTCCGCCCGATCTCGCGGGGGACAGGGGAAAGGGGAGGAAGCGGGTGCTTCCTCCCCTTTTCTCGGGTCATCGGGCCGGAGGCACTTCGCCCCCCTCGGGCGTCATGCCGAGGTGCCTCCGGCCCTTCCGCGCGCTGGACTCCCTCAGGCCGGATCAACCGGCGAGGAGGATCGCGCGGCGGAGGCGGGACCTGGCACGCTCGGCCCGGCGGTGCGCGCGGCGCAGGGCCACGAGCCGGCGTACCTCGCGTGCCGTCTCCGCCTCCTCTCGGAGGCCGTGTATTCGGTCACGGACCAGTTCTTCTTGGATATATGACGCGCCGGAGGTCCGCTGGGCGGGGACTCGGTAAGTGCTGATCATCTGTCCTGGTCTCCTCGATGTGATGTCGCTCGGTGTGCTGGTGATGTATTAGCTGGTCAGGCCGCGATCTCGGTCTTGCGCGGGCGGCCGCGGGGGCGCTTGCGGGGCACCACCACGCCGCGGAGGACGAGCTCGCCGCCCCAGACGCCCCAGGGCTCCTCACGCTCGAGGGCGCCGGCCAGGCACGCCTGCCGGATCGGGCAGGAGCCGCAGAGGGCCTTCGCGAACTCCACGTCCTGCGGGGACTCCGCGAACCAGAGGTCGGGCGGGTTGGACCTGCACGGGATGTCCGCGTCGTCGAGCCACGCGGTCGCCGGGGCCGCCATGGTCGCCACCTTCCTGTCGTCGTCGCTGCTGGTGTCGGTGCTGGTCAGGGGTTTGGCGGGGTGGAGCGTCGGCTGGAACAAGGGTTCTCCTGGTCGGGGAAACGAAAAGGCCGCGGATCCGGTCTCGGATCCGCGGCCTGGAAGACGCCGGTCGTCAGGTTAAGACCGGTGGTCTCCAGGTCAGCGGACCCTGCGCTTCGCCATTGGCGGCGGCACGCATGAACGGCTGGTCGGCGGAGATCTGGCTGGCGCCACGCTCGGCACCCAGGTGGCCCTGGGACAGCTTGGCGACGGGCGCGGCGGCGACGGCGGTGCCACGACGGCGGACGCCCCGGCCGAGGACAGAGATCTCCCCACGGAGCTCGGTCCCGGCCGCGCACAGGTCCGCCATCAGATAGCGCGACCCGGCGGTCGCGACGACGCCGGCGCGCGTGACACCGGTGGTGTCAGCGCCGGAACGCGCGAAGCCGCGCGCGTCAACGGACGCAGGGGCGAGCCAGAGCTGCGCCGACGACATCGAGATCGTGGTAACCACTGGACTCACCCCTTTCTGTGATCGGCAGGTCGGTCAGAACCGACCTGCACCGGTTGGCTTGCTCTAGACCCTATGTAGCGATGGGAAACTGAGCAACCTATTTTCTACCTGCGATTTCTCACATCTTCGTGAACTTCTTCGCCGCCCCGGGCACCCCGGACCGGCCCACCCGGCCGCCCGCCCCAGCCGCCCGGGCCGTACGGCGGGCCGGGCCGTACGGCGGGCCGGGCCGTACGGCGGGCCGGGCCGTACGGCGGGCCGGGCCGTACGGCGGGCCGGGCCGTACGGCGGGCCGGGCCGTACGGCGGGCCGGGCCGTACGGCGGGCCGGGCCGTACGGCGGGCCGGGCCGTACGGCGGGCCGGGCCGTACGGCGGGCCGGGCCGTACGGCGGGCCGGGCCGTACGGCGGGCCGGGCCGTACGGCGGGCCGGGCCGTACGGCGGGCCGGGCCGTACGGCGGGCCGGGCCGTACGGCGGGCCGGGCCGTACGGCGGGCCGGGCCGTACGGCGGGCCGGGCCGTACGGCGGGCCGGGCCGTACGGCGGGCCGGGCCGTACGGCGGGGCGGCCTGTGGCGTGTGGCGACTGCGGCCCCCGGCTCAGTCGAGGACGCGGATCATGGCCTCCTGGACCACCGAGACGGCCAGCTCGCCGGACGCGGTGAAGACCTGTCCCCGGGCCAGGCCGCGCGCCTGCCCGGAGATCGGCGACTCCTGGGCGTACAGCAGCCACTCGTCGGCCCGGAACTCCCGGTGGAACCACATCGCGTGGTCCAGCGAGGCCCCCATCATCCGCGACTCGCCCCAGGCCAGGCCGTGCGCCAGCAGTATGGTGTCCACCAGCGTGAAGTCCGAGGCGTAGGCCATCAGCACTATGTGCAGCAGCGGGTCGTCCGGCAGCTCGCCCTCCGCCCGCAGCCAGACGTTCGTCTCCGGCTGGCGCAGCGCCGGGTCGCGCCGCGCCTCCCAGGTCATCGGCGTGACGTAACGCGCGTCGAACGGGCGCGGCCCGCTCCACCACGGATCGGTGTCGTCGCCGAAGATCGACCGCATGCGTTCGTTCCATGTGGGGAGCGACTCGGGCAGGGGCACGGCGGGCATCGTGGCGCCCTGGTGGCTGATGCCGGGCTCGGGCACGTGGAACGAGGCGGACATCGTGAAGATCGCCTTGCCGTGCTGCAGGGCCACGACGCGGCGCGTGGTGAACGAGCGGCCGTCGCGGATGCGGTCCACGGTGTAGACGATGGGCACGGAGGGATCGCCCGGCCGGATGAAGTAGGCGTGCAGCGAGTGCACCCGCCGGTCGTCGGGGACGGTGCGGGCCGCGGCGACCAGGGCCTGACCGGCGACCTGCCCGCCGAACACCCGCTGGAGGCGGTCCTCGGGGCTGCGGCCGCGGAAGATGTCGAGCTCGATCTGCTCCAGGTCGAGCAGGTCGAGCAGTTGCTTCAGCGCCTCGTTCACAGGTCCTCCCCGCGTATCACCTCAAGCACGGCCGCGCCGTACCTATCAAGTTTGACGCGTCCCACACCGGCGATCGACAGCAGGTCCTGCTCGGTCAGCGGCGCCCGCTCGGCGATGGCCTGGAGCGTGACGTCGGTGAAGACGACGTAGGGAGGGATCCCGGCCGTGCGCGCCACGGCGGCCCGCCACCCCTTGAGGCGTTCGAGCAGGGCCTCGTCGTAGTCGGCCGGGCAGCCCGAGCACCGCCCAAGCTTGCGGTCGGTCACCGAGACCAGGGTGGCGCCGCAGACCCGGCACCGCAGCGGGGCGGCGACCGCGCGGCTCACGCGGGGGGCCGCGGCCGGTCCCGCGGACGAGCCGCCCGGGCGGATGCCGTCCAGGAACCGGGAGGGGCGGCGGCCGCGGCGGCCCCCGGGCGAACGCGCGAGGGCCCACGAGAGCTGCAGGTGCTCGCGCGCGCGGGTGACCCCGACGTAGAGCAGCCGGCGCTCCTCCTCGACCTGGTCGGGCGTCTCGGCGTAGATGATCGGGAGGGTGCCGTCCACCAGGCCGACGAGGAACACGGCGTCCCATTCGAGGCCCTTGGCGGCGTGGAGGGAGGCCAGGGTGACGCCCTCCATGGGCGGCGCGTGCTGCTCGGCGGCGCGGCGTTCGAGGTCGGCCACGAAATCGGGCAGCCGGGCGGCCGGGTCGGCGGCGGCGACGTCCTCGGCGAGCTGGGCGATGGCCTTGAGCGACTCCCAACGCTCGCGGGCCTGGCCGCCGCCGGGCGGCTCGGGGGTGAGGCCGACGCCCTGGAGGATGTGGTGGACGGCCGGGGCCAGCGGCTCGCCCTGGTCGGCGCGGGCGGCGCCGCGCAGGAGCACGACGGCCTGGCGCACCTCGGCGCGCTCGAAGAACCGCTCCGCCCCGCGCAGCAGGTAGGGGATGCCGGCCTTGGCGAACGCCTGCTCGTAGGGCTCGGACTGGGCGTTGATGCGGAACAGCACGGCCATCTCGCGCAGCGGCACGCCCTTGTCGGCCAGCTTGGTCACCTGCCGGGCCACCGCCTGCGCCTCGGCCACCTCGTCGTCGTATTCGACGAACGACGGCTTGGGCCCCTCGGGACGCTGGGCGATCAGCTCCAGGTGGTGGTGGCGGGGGCGCGACCCGGCGGCGATGACGCGGTTGGCCAGCTCGACGACCTGCGGGGTCGAGCGGTAGTCGCGCACGAGCTTGACCACGGTGGCGTCGGGGTGTTCGGCGGTGAAGGTGGTCAGGTAGCGCGGGGTGGCGCCGGTGAACGAATAGATCGTCTGGTTGGGGTCGCCGACCACGCACAGGTCGTCGCGCCCGCCGAGCCAGGTGTCGAGCAGGAGCTTCTGCAGCGGGTTGACGTCCTGGTATTCGTCCACCACGAAGTGGCGGTACTGCTGGCGGACCTGGCCGGCCACCTCGCGGTGCTCGGTCAGCACGGCGGCGGTCAGCTCCAGGATCGTCTCGAAGTCCAGCAGGTGGCGCTCGCGGCGCAGCCGTTCGTAGGCGTCGTAGAGCCGCGCGACCTCGGCGGCCTCGATCGGCGGGGTGCGGCGGTGCTTGGCGGCCTGCGCGGGGTATTCCTCGGGCGCGATCTGGCTGACCTTGGCCCACTCGATCTCGCTCGCGACGTCGCGCAGCTCGGCCCTGTCGGGGTTGCGGCGCAGCATCCGGGCGGCGTCGATCAGCAGCGGGACCTTGGACTCGATCACACGCGGCGGGTCGCCCCCGATGACCTTGGGCCAGAAGTAGGTGAGCTGGCGCAGCGCGGCGGCGTGGAAGGTGCGGGCCTGCACGCCCGGCGCCCCCAGCGCGCGCAGCCGCTGCTTGAGCTCCCCGGCGGCGCGCGTCGTGAACGTCACGGCCAGCACGCCGGTGGGCTCGACGGCCCCGGTGTGCACGGCGTAGGCGATGCGGTGGGTGATCGCCCTGGTCTTGCCGGTGCCCGCCCCGGCGAGCACGCAGACGGGACCGCGCACGGCCTCGGCCACCGCGCGCTGCTCGGGGTCGAGCCCGGCGAGGACGTCGGCGGGGTTCACGGTCCCTCCTCCCGATCCGGTTTCCGATCGAGCTCCGATCGGGTCCCGATGCGGCTCCGATCCAGTACGGCTGACGCCCCATCCTCCCAGCCCGGGCCCCCGCCCGCGCCCTTCACCCCGCCCCCTGTGGAAAACCTCTCACCCCCGCCCCTCCCTGTGGACAACCCGCCGTACGGCCCCGGGCCCGGAGCCGGGCGGAAGCCGTACGGCGGGGCGGCGGCAGCCGTACGACCTGCGGGGACGGGGGCGGCGGAGGGCGGGAAGTTGTCGGGGGCGCGCGGTGTTGGCACTCTCTGAGACGTTCCGAACAAGCGGACGAGAGGGAGAAATGAGCGCTCTGACCGTCTACACGACCTCCTGGTGCGGCCCCTGCCGGCGGCTGAAGACCCAGCTCACGCGAGAGGGCATCGCGTTCGAGGAAATCGACATCGAGCGCCACCCCGACGCCGCGTCCTTCGTCGAGAGCGTCAACAACGGCAACCAGATGGTCCCCACGGTCGTGGTCGAGACCCCGGCCGGCAGGACCGTTCTCACGAACCCCCCGGTGGCCCAGGTCAAGCGCCTGCTGGAGGCCGCCCCGCAGCCCCAGTCCTGAGCCCGCCCGGATCTCCGCGCCGACCATGCGCCTTCAAGCACGGCAGGTGCCTGCGAGCGCCATGGTGCCTGCGAGCACGCCAGGCGTCTTCGAGCCGCCGAGCGTCTTCAAGCCCGCCGGGTGTCCTCGATCGCACCAGGTGATTGAAAGCGCATGATCGGCGCGAGGAAGTCCTGACCGGGAGGCCCCGGCTCGTCGTGAGCCGGGGCCTCCTCGTCACCAGGAGCCCGGGAGCGGGCCGCCGTACCAGGTCTCGATGAGCCTGCGGGCGATCGACACCTCCGACGGGAGCATGATCTCCCCGGTCGTCGCGGCCAGCGCGAGCTCCTCGCGGGTGAGCCAGCGCGCCTCGGCGATCTCCTCGGCGTCCATGCGGATGTCGTACGAGACCGCGCGGGCGAAGAAGCCGAGCATCAGGCTGCGCGGGAACGGCCAGGGCTGGCTGCCCAGGTACCGCGTGTCGGTGACGTCGATGCCCACCTCCTCCGCGACCTCGCGGCGCACCGCGCCCTCCAGCGACTCCCCCGGCTCCACGAAGCCGGCGAGCACCGAGAACCGGCGTTCCGGCCAGGACGGGTTGCGGGCCAGCAGGCAGCGGTCCGCCCCGTCGTGCACCAGCATGATCACGGCCGGGTCCACGCGCGGGAAGTGCTGGCTCTCGTCCCGCGGACAGAGCCGCATGTGCCCGCCCGCCGTGACCAGCGTCTCGGTCCCGCAGCGCGGGCAGTGCGTGTGGGTCGAGTGCCACGCCTCCAGCGCGACCGCGTACACCAGCAGTCCCGCGTCCCTGTCGTCAAGCTGCGCGCCGGCCTGGCGCAGGTTGGCGGGCTCGGCGTCCGGCCGGCCCGGCAGCCCGGCCGGATCGGGCAGCGGCGCCGCGACCGCGAAGTACGCGACTCCGGCGTCGTCCACCCCCAGTAGATAGCGTTCCCCCTCCGGAGCCCGGTCCGGCGGCAGCAACACGAGTTCCGCGCCCGCCGCCCCCCGGCGTACCAGGGCCCGCGCGTCATCGACGACGAGCACGCGAGTGCTCGGATCCGCCCATGCCCGGGCCAGCCATTCGGTGTCCCCGCGCAGCAGCGCCGACCTGTCGACGGTGCTGCGCGCCAGTAGTAACGGCCCGATCAGGCCTGCTTCCTCAGCGGCGATCTCCACTTCACCATCCTCGCGCACGCCTCCGCCGCACGGACTAAGGGCATATGCCCGATGGAAACCGCCCAACACGGTCAAGATGTGGTAACGGACGACGCTCGATCCGGTATCGATGGCGGCTTCGCGAGGCGTTATGATGCGGCGGGTTAGGTTAGCCTCACCTCAACTGGAGTGGCTCCCGTGCGGCTCTACATCACCGCGCTCAACCCGACCGACTCGGTCACGCTGGGGTTCTGGCCCGCCGCGCGCGCGCTCGGGCACCCCGTGACCGTGCTGACCGACCAGCCCGCCGCGCACGAGGGGTTGTACGGCCCCGCCGAGGTGCTGCCCTGCGAGGTCCGCGACTTCCGTGCGGTGATCGACACGATATCCCGTCATGATCGTCCTGTGGCGATCTTCTCCAATTCCGACCACCTCCAGGCGCCCACCGCCCTCGCCGCGACGTACTTCGGCCTCCCCGCCAAGGACTGGCGCGCCGCCCTGAACTGCAAGAACAAGGCCCTGATGCGGTCCACGCTGGCCGCCGCGGGAGTCGAGCGCGTCCACTCCGCCCGGCTCCGCCCCCCGCCCCGCCCGCCAGGCCCCGCGCCCCATCCCGTACGGCCCGAGCCGGGCGAGCCCGCCGCCGGCGCCGTACGGCCGGGGCCCGGGGCTCACGCCGTACGGCATGAGCCCGGCGGTGACGCGGGGGACGGCGGGCCGGGGCGCGCGGGGGACGGAAACGTTCCCGCGGACGACGACCTGGGGTACGGCGGGCCGTATCCGGCGGTGGTGAAGCCGCGGGAGGGGGTGGCCAGCGAGGACGTGGTGCTGGTGCGGGACGCGGCGGAGCTGCGCGCGGCGGCCGGGGCGATCGCGGCCCGGCGGCCCGCGGACCCGCTGGTCGCGGAGGAGTACCTGCCCGGGGAGCTGCGCACGCTGGAGACCCTCGGCGACGGGGAGCGGCTGCACGTCCTCGGCGGGTTCCGGACCACGCTGGGCGCTCCGCCGCACTTCGTCGAGGAACGCCTCGACTGGGATCCCGGCGAGCCGGCCAAACGCGAGCACGTGCTCGCGGCGCTGCGGGCGCTCGGCGTGGGGCTGGGGGCGTGTCACACCGAGTACGTCACCACGCCGGCCGGTCCCCGGATCATCGAGGTCAACTACCGGGTCATCGGCGACAACTGCGACCTGCTGCTGGCCGAGTTCCTGGGGATCCCGCTGTTCGAGCTGATCCTCCGCCTCCACCTCGGCGAGCCGCTGCCGGCGGGCCTGCCGCGCCCCGGGGAGGTGAAGGGCGCCGCGGCCGCGGTGAGTGTGGTCGCCGACCGCGCGGGAACCATCGTGAGCGCTCCGCCCGCCGCCGACCCCCTCCCGGGCGAGGAGGTGCGCCTCTGGCACCGTCCCCTCCGCTCCCCCGGCGACCGCGTCGAGCCGGCCGGGACCAACCGCGACTACCTCGCGGTGATCCGCGCCATCGCCCCCGACCCGCAGACCCTGGACCACGCCGTCAACGCCCGCCTCGCCGCCGACCCCTGGGTGATCGCATGACCGCCGTTCCCGTGCCCGACCACGCGACCTCCGAACCCTCCGGACCTTCCGGACCTTCCGGGTCCTCCGGCTCTTCCGGGTCCTCCGGGCCCTCCGGCTCTTCCGGGCCTTCCGGGTCTTCCGGGCCGCATCGCACCGCCGCGCCGCCCGCCTCCGCCAGGCCCGCCGCCTCCGTGCGGTCCCCCGCGCCCGCGAAGCGCTCCGCCGCGCCCCCCGGCTCCTCAGCGCCCTCCGGAAGATCCGCCGCGTCCTCCGGCTCCTCAGCGCCCTCCGGAAGATCCGCCGCGCCCTCCGGGAGATCGGTCGTCCCCCGGGCGCGGCGCCGACCGGCGGGCCCGGCCGGCGCCGAGGACCCGGAGGCGTACCTGTCGGGACGGGTGCTGGACGCGCTGCTGCGGGAGGACTACGGGGGCCTGGGGCGGCGCGTGTCGCGGGTGCGCGGCGGCATCGTGCTCGACCTGCCCACCGGGGAGGCCGTACGGCTGGCGCCCGGCGGGTTCACGCAGGACTTCGTGGTCGCGCCGGGGGCCGCGCCGCCGCTGGAGACGGTGCTGCGGACGCTGGAGGCGCTCGCCGATCCGGGGGACGACGTGCCCGGGTTCGCCGAGGAGTGCCGCGAGACGCTGCGCACCCTGGAGCTGCACGCGGCGGCCTGGCCCTCGGTCACCGGGCGGCTGCGGCCCCTGGCCGGGGTCGCGTCCATCGCCTACTACGACACGCTCGCCGCGTACGCCGACCATCCGGTGTACCCGACCGCGCGGCGCAGGCTGGGGCTGTCGGAGGAGGAGCTGCGGGCGTACGCGCCGGAGTTCCACCCGGAGTTCGCCCTGCGCTGGCTGGCCGTGCCCCGGGACACCGCCGTCGTCGAGGGCGATCTCCCCGCCTGGTGGCCCGACGCGGGGCCCGATCACGTGGCGTTCCCGGTCCACCCGCTGACCGCCGCCCGGATCCCCCGCCTCGGCCTCACCGGCCCGGGCCCCGTCCCCGCCGGCCCGGGACCCGGCGCCCCCGGTGATCCAGGGCCCGGTGCCCCCGGCGTCCCCGGGCCGCGCCCCGGCGGCTCCGGGTCCGGCGTCCCCGCCTCCTTCCCCGGCCTCGGCGGTCCCGGGTCCGGCGGTCCCGGGATCTCCGCCCCCGATCCGGCCGCGCTCCCCGGATCCGCCGCGCCGCGCCTCGTCCCCGGGCCGTCCGTCCTCCCCGGGGCGGGCGCCCTCCTTCCCCTCCTCGGCGTCCTCGGTCCGGGCCTCCCCGGCCCGGTCCCGCGCGGGCCCGGGGGCGGCGGGCGGGAGCCGTACATCCCGGTGCGGCCGACGCTGTCGATGCGGACGGTCGTGGTGAGCGGCGAGCCCGGCACGCACGTGAAGCTCCCGCTGCCGACGAGCACGCTGGGCGCGCGCAACCGCCGGTCGATCAAGCCGGGGACGCTGCGCGACGGCGCCCTCGCGCAGCGCCTGCTCGCCCGGATCCTCGACCGCGAGCCCGCCCTCCGGGGGCGCGTGCTGCTGCCCGACGAGAGCACGTACGGGCACGCCGGCGACGAGTACCTCGGCTGGATGGTCCGCCGGTACCCCGAGGTCCCGGCGGACGCGGAGGTCGTCACCGTGGCCGCGCTCGCCGCGCCCGCGCCGTACGGCGGGACGGTGCTGACCGATCTGGCCGTACGGCACCGCGGCGGCGACGTGGCCGCGCTGCTCGATGAGTACCTCCGCCTGCTCCTCGACTGGAACGTGACGCTCTTCGCGCGGTACGGCGTCGCGCTGGAGGCGCACCAGCAGAACCTGGCGATCGTGCTGAGCCGCGGTGAGCCGCTGAGGCTGCTGGTCAGGGACAACGACGGGCTGCTCGCGGACCCGGGGCGGCTGCGCGCGGCGGGGCTGGACGCGCCCGCCTTCGGGGACGCCCGCATGTGCACGCAGGACCCGCACGCGCTCGCCGACGTGTTCGTGACGATCACCCTGCACCTGGCGGCGGCGGCCGTGGTGTTCGCCGCCGGGCTCGGCCCCGCCGTGCTGCGGGACCGGCTCGCCGAGGCCCTGGACGCGCACGGCGGCGAGCCGGCCGCCCGGCTGCTGCGCGCCCGCACGCTCGACGCCGCCCGCCTGGTCGGCAAGTCCATGGTGACCGCCGGGACGCTCGTGCCCAAGGAACGCACGGGGGCCCGCGACGTCAACAAGTTCTACGGCATCACCGGCCCGAACTACCTGCGCCGGTCCTCCTGAACCCACGCCCGCCGAAGTCCCGCCTCACCGAGTCAGGAGCCCGCCTTGAGCCTGCTTTCCGTCACGCCCGCCGCCGAGGCCGCGACGGCCGCCGGTCATCCCGCGCCCGCCGGGCACGCGGCGCCCGCGGATCACCCGGCGTCCGCCGAGATCGCGACCGCGCACGCGCTGCTCAGATGCTGCGTGCGCGAGCTGGCCGGTCCGCGCGGGCAGGTGTGGCCCGCGGAGCCGTACCTGCTGCTGCGCCTGGCCGGGACGCTGCTGCGCGTGCGCGGCGGGCCGGTGGGCTGCTCGCTGCGGTTCTCGGGCGCGCCCGACGAGCTGCGCGACGGCGTGTGGCGGCCGGTCGGCTCGGAGCGGCTGGCGGAGCTGGCCGAGGCGGAGCTGACCGCGGTCACCGGCGTCCCGAACGGCGAGTTCGCCGGGCAGGTCGCGGCCGGGCGCGCGGCCATCGAGGCCATCCTGGCCGCGCGCGCCGGGGCCGCGCCGCCGCCGGACCGGTGGCTGGAGTCGGAGCAGTCGCTGGTGTACGGCCACGCGTTCCACCCCACTCCGAAGGCGCGAGGGGGCGCGCCGGGCGCGTGGCTGGAGTACGCCCCGGAGGCGCACGCGTCGTTCCCGCTGCGGTTCCTCGGCGTGCGCGACTGCGTGATCGGCGGCGACACGGGGGTGATCGACTCGCTGGCCCCGCCCTGCCCGCCCGGCCACACCCCGCTGCCCGTCCACCCCTGGCAGGCGTCCCTGCTGGCCGCCGAGCTGGCCGGGCCGCTCTCCGACGGCCGCCTGATCGACCTGGGGCACGGCTCGCCGGTCGTGCCCACCTCGTCGGTGCGGACGGTGTACGACCCGGCGGCGGGGGTCTGCCTGAAGTTCAGCCTCGACGTGCGGATCACGAACTGCGTGCGCAAGAACGCCTGGTACGAGCTGGCCGGGGCGGTGGAGCTCACGGACCGGCTGGGACCGGTGTTCGACGCGCTCGCGGCGGACTTCCCCGGGGCCCGGTGGCTGCGCGAGCCCGGGTACCGGGCCCCCGACCTGGGCACCCGGCTGCTGGAGGGGCTGGGCGTGATCGTGCGCGAGGGGCCCTGGGGCGTGGTCTCCCCCGGGGTGACCCCGGTCCTCGCGGGGGCGCTGACGAGCGGGCACGGGCGGGCCGCGGCCGTGATCGGATCGGCGCCGGACCCGCTGGAGTGGTGGGCGGCGTACGTGTCGCTGGTCGCGCCGCCGGTCCTGCACGCCTACCTCGCGCACGGCGTCGTCCTGGAGCCGCACCTGCAGAACGTGCTGGTCGGGCTGGACTCCGGGGGGCATCCGGTCGAGGCGGTCTTCCGGGACCTGGAGGGCACGAAGCTGGTCGGGCATGATCTGTCCGGATTGCCGGAGGGCGTCGCGCGGTCTTTGACGTACAACGCCGAACGGGGCTGGTCGCGCGTGGTGTACTGCCTGGTGGTCAACCATCTGGGCGAGGTCGCGGCGGAGGTGTCGCGGCACGTGCGGGATCAGGGGAGGGTCTGGGCGGTGGTGCGCGAATGCCTGGCGTCGTACGCGGACGAGTTCGGCTGCCCGCTGCCGCTGGCCGACCTGCTCGCGGGCGCCCCCCTGCCGGCGAAGGCGAACCTGGGCGTGCGCTGGGCGCGCGACGCGGACCGCGCGGCCGGATACGTCCCCGTCGGCAACCCGCTCGCCGCCTCCTCCCCGCTGCCCGCAGGAACCGCCTGATGCCCGACCTGGTCCTCCCCGAGCTGGGGTCCCTCCCGGCGTACGTCTACGACCTGGGCGGGCTGACCGCGCACACCGCCCGCATCCGCTCGGCGGTCAAGGGCACCGAGCTGCTGTACGCCGCCAAGGCCAACCCCGACCCGAACCTGCTGCGGGCGATCGCGCCGCACGTGGACGGGTTCGAGGTGGCCTCCGGCGGGGAGCTGGCGCACGTCCGCGAGACCGTGCCGGGCGCGCGGATCTTCTTCGGCGGGCCGGGGAAGACCGACGCCGAGCTGGCCGCGGCCCTGGACCTGGGGGTGGAGCGCGTCCACGTGGAGAGCCCGCACGAGCTGCGGCGACTCGCGGCCGTCGCGGGCGGCCGGTTCGCCGACGTCCTGCTGCGCGCCAACCTCGACGTGCCCGTGCCCGGGGCGTCCCTGACCATGGGCGGCGAGGCGACGCCGTTCGGCATGGACCCGGCGGGCCTGAGCGAGTGCCTGAGCGTCCTCCACGAGGCGCCCTGGCTCCGCCTGCGCGGCGTCCACGTCCACCTGGCCAGCGGCCTGGCCGCGCCGGAGATGCTGGCCCTGACCGAGAGCGTGCTGGCCTGGGTGCGCCCCTGGCTCCGCGCCTGCGCCCTCCGCCCGGTCGAGCTCAACCTGGGCGGCGGGATGGCCGTGAACTACGCCGACCCCGCCGACCGCTTCGACTGGGTGACGTACGGCGAGGCGCTGGCGGCCCTCCGCGAGCCCGAGGAGACCTTCCGCGTCGAGCCGGGCCGCGCGGTGGCGGCCTACTACGGCTGGTACGTCACCCGGGTGCTGGACGTGAAGGTCAGCCACGGCGAGACCTTCGCGGTCCTCACCGGCGGCACCCACCACCTGCGCACCCCCGTCACGAAGGGCCATGACCAGCCCTTCTCCATCGTCCCGGCGCCGGGCGGCCCCTCCCCCGCCGACCGCGCCCCAAGCCCGGTCCCGGTGCTGAGCGGGGGCCCGCGCCTCCCCGGCCTGCCGGCCCCCGTCCCCGTGGCGTACGACCGGCCGGTCACGCTGGTGGGCCAGCTCTGCACCCCCAAGGACGTCTTCGCCCGGCGGGTGCGCGTGGAGCGCATCGCCGTGGACGACCTCGTGGTCTTCTCCATGGCCGGGGCGTATGCCTGGAACATCTCCCACCACGACTTCCTGATGCATCCGAAGCCGGAGTTCCACTACCTGCCCGCGTGACCCGCCCGCGCGGCACTCCCGGTGAGCGAACGCGGGCGCGCCCGTACGGCCCGGCGCGGGATGACGCCCTGGGCCACCAGCGAGCGGAAGGTGATCAGCACGGTGCCCACGGCGGGCGGGATGACCCAGGCGAGCGGGTGCAGGTCGCTCATCTGCACCGCGAACGCCGTGACGAACGCGACCGCGCTGGACGCCATCAGGTTGAGGTGCCAGATGAACCAGCCCCGGGGCCTGCGGGCGGCCAGGGCCAGGCCCGGCCCGATCATGGCGAGCACGAGCACCGCGATGATCCCCAGCGGCCACAGCCGCGGTTCGTGGCCGATGAGCGCGAGGGCCGACACGGACATGAGCACGGCGGCCCCCGCGTACACGCGCCCCAGCACGGTGTGGACGCCCCTTCGCTTGCGGACGAGCAGCACGGGACCGGCCAGCAGCAGGCCGATGAAGCCCGTGATGACGTGGACGACGAGCAGGAATCCATACATTCCACTCTCACCTCTCAATGTGGAGGGTCATCTCTTCTGGATCGTGGACCTTCCACAGTGGAACGTCAAGGGGTTCAGCGGACCTGACACAATGGAATGTCGAGGAGGTGCTGCGGATGCCGGAGAAGAAGGCCCTCAACGCGACCGCCGCGTCGCTGCTGGGGTTCCTGCACGACCGGCCGATGAGCGGGTGGGACCTGGTGGAGACCGCCCAGATCACCATCGGACAGTTCTGGTCGCTCACGCCGAGCCAGGTCTACCGGGAACTGGCCGCCATGGCCGAGGACGGCCTGGTCGAACGCGGCGAGAAGGGCCCCCGCGAGCGCCAGCCGTACACCATCACCGACGCGGGCCGCGCCGCCTTCGAGGAGTGGACGACGCGCGAGCCGGGCCCGGAGACCATCCGGTACCCGCTCCTGCTGACCCTGAGCTTCGGCCGGCACATCCCCCCGGACCTCCTGGCCGCCCACCTGCGGCGGCATCGCGACATCCACGTCACGCGGCTCGCCGACCTGGAGGCGCTGGCCGGGGGCGACGCGGACCCCTACACCGCCGCGACGCTGGACTTCGGGCTGGCGTACGAGCGCGCCGTGCTCGACTGGTTCGACACCCTCCCGGGGCGCATCCCCGGTCTGTGAAACCCGCGCCCCGGCAGGCGATCGGGCCTCGCCGTACGGGCTAGTCGATCTTCTCGATGGTCTCCAGGAGGGCGCGCAGGCCCTCGGCGTCGAGGAGGTCGACCGGGCGGACGGTGACGTTGTCGCGGACGTAGTGGAAGGCGGCCCGCACCTGGGTGAGCTCCACGCCGGCCAGATCGGCCCAGGCCAGGCGGTAGGCGGCGAGCTGGACCGAGGCCGCCTTGGCCGCCTGCCCCCTGGGGCGGGTGCCGGTCTTCCAGTCGACCACGTCGTAGGTGCCGTCGGGGGAGGCGAACACCGCGTCCATGCGGCCCCGGACGAGCCGGTCGCCGATCATCGTCTCGAAGGGGACCTCGACGTCGTAGGGGCGCCGGGCGGCCCAGTCGCTCTCCTCGAAGCGCTCCTGGAGCTCGGCCAGCTCCACCTCGGCCTCGGAGATCTCGTCGGCGGCGCCGGGGATCTCCCACTCGTCGATCAGGCGCTCCTGCCCCCAGCGGGACTCCAGCCAGCGGTGGAACTCCGTGCCCCGGCGGGCGAACGGGGCCGGGGGACGCGGCAGGGGGCGGCGGATCTGGCGGGCCAGCGCGGCCGGGTCCGTGGCCAGGGTGACCAGGGACGAGACCGTGAGGCGCTCGGGCAGCTCGACCAGGGCCCCGCCGCGCCGGCGCGACCGGTCGCGCTCGGCCAGGAGGAGTTCGGCGTCCCGGGCCCAGGCGGCCAGCCGGCGGCGGTCGCGCTCGCGCAGCCCGGCGTACGCCGCCGCCGGGAAGGAGCGCGCGACGCCGGCGATGGCCTCCTCGACCAGGCGGGCGCCGTCCACGACGGCCTCGTGCCGGTCACCTTGCGGCGGGGACGGCCAGACGGCGGCCGGCGGCTCGGCGAGCATGGGGTTCTCCGCGCCCTCCTCGGGCTCCCCGGCCCAGACCGGCACGGCGTCCGCGTGCTCGCGGATCTCCTCCAGGAACACCGAGGGCGACAGCGGCTTGGACGAGCCTCCCCAGCGGTACCCCGAGGCGATCAGCAGGAAGTGGGCACGGGTGACCGCGACGTAGGCGAGACGGCGCTCCTCCAGCTCGTCACGGGTGCGGCAGGCGTCCTGGAACCCCTCCAGGGACTCCTTCGCCAGGTCGGGCAGCCTCGGCAGGTCCCCGCTGTCCCCCCGGAGCGGGTACGGCAGCTTGCGGGGGTTCTCCGTCCACCGGCTGTTGCCCACCGGGGTCGCCGGGAACACGCTGCCGACCGTGACGTATCCCTTGGCCGACCGCGCCTCCGACATGCCCGGCACGATCACGACCGGCCACTCCAGGCCCTTGGCGGCGTGCACGGTCATCAGCTTGACGCTGTTGCTCTCGCCGACGCGGCCCGCCTCCAGGCCGAACTCCTCGGCCTCCGCCGCCTTCAGGTACGCCAGGAACGCCCCGAGCGTCGGGTCCTCGGAGTCCCCCGCGAAGCGGCTCGCCGCGTCCACGAACGCGTCCAGGTCGGCCCGGGCCGTGAACAGCCCCCGCCCGCGCGCCCCCACCTCCACGTCGAGGCCGAGCGCGCGCTCCACGTCGGTCACCAGGTCCGGCAGCGGCTGGCCGGTCAGCGACCGGAGGTAGCGCAGCTCCATCGCCAGGGCGGGCAGCCGCACCCGCGCCAGCGGCGAGAACCGCTCCAGCAGCTCCGGGTGCCCCGGCAGCTCGTCCAGCGCGTCGATCAGGCTCCCGCGCTCCTCGGCCAGGTCCGCCACCGCCTGGTCCAGCGGGTCCTCGTCCCGGCGGGTCCGCGAGCCGTCCTCGGCCTCCCGGTTCAGCTCGCGCGCGAGGTTGCCCAGCTCCAGCAGGTCCGCGGGGCCGAGCCGCCAGCGCGGCCCGGTCAGCAGCCGGGTCAGCGCGTCGCCCGCCGTCGGGTCGTGGAGCACCCGCAGCGTCGCCACGATGTCGGCCACCTCGGGCACCGTCAGCAGCCCGCCCAGGCCGACCACCTCGACCGGCACGTCGCGCTCCTCCAGCGCCTTGCGCAGCGCCGGGAACTGCGACCGCTTCCGCGCCAGGATCGCGATCTCGTTCGGCTGCACGGGCTGCGCCCCCGGCTCCAGCGGCAGGCCGTCGGGGGCCACGTCCGTGCGGAGCACGCGTACGACCTGGTCGGCGAGCCAGGCGGCCTCGGCCTCGGCGGTCTCGTGCAGCGCGGCGACGACCCGCCCCCGGTCGCGCCGGTTGTCGCCCGGCCGCAGCACCGGCACCTCCGGCGACTCCAGCCGCAGGTCGCGCTGGACTCGGGCGGCGGCGGCGAGCACCCGCTCGCCGTTGCGGAAGCTCATCGTGAGCTTGCGGACCGGCGCGGGCCCGTCGTGCGCCGGGAAGTCGCGGGGGAACCGCAGCAGGTTGCCCGACGACGCCCCGCGCCAGCCGTAGATCGACTGGCAGGGGTCGCCCACGGCGGTGACCGGGTGGCCGGTGCCGAACAGCGCGCGCAGCAGCACGAGCTGGGCGTGGCTGGTGTCCTGGTACTCGTCCAGCAGGACCACCGAGTAGCGCCCGCGCTCGATCTCCCCGACCTCCGGGTGCCGCGCGGCGATCCGCGCCGCCAGCGCCATCTGGTCGCCGTAGTCCATGACCTCGCGGTCGGCCTTCACCCGGTTGTACGCGGCGACCAGCGGCAGCAACTGCTCCCGCGCCCGCTGGGTGGCGATCACCTTCTTCACGCCCGCGAGCACCCGCCCCTTGACCTCGGCGAGGCGTTCGTCCAGCCAGGCCCCCACCCCGCGCACGTCGTCGGCGTCGCGCAGGTGCTCGGACATCTCCCCGGCCAGCTCCAGCACCGCCGCCGTCACCGAGGCCGGGCCCAGCTCCACCTTGTCCATCGGCCCGTCGTACGCCGCCACGACGCGCGAGGCGAGCTGCCACGACACCGCCGGGCTGATCAGCCGCATGGTGGGCTCCAGCGCCTCGCGCAGCGCATGGTCGGCCACGAGCCGGGCGGCGTACGCGTGGTACGTGGACACGGTCGGCTCGCCGTCCAGCACCTCGGCCGGGACCAGGTTCTCCTTGCCGAGCTGGTCCAGCCGCTTCCGCACCCGCGCCGACAGCTCGGCCGCCGCCTTGCGCGTGAACGTCAGGCCGAGCACGCGCTCGGGCCGTACCAGCCCGTTCGCGACCAGCCACACCACGCGGGCCGCCATCGTCTCGCTCTTGCCGGACCCCGCGCCCGCCACGACCAGCATCGGCGACAGCGGCGCCTCGATCACCGCCGCCTGCTCCGGCGTCGGCGGCAGCACCCCGAGCCGGGCGGCCAGCTCCCCCGGCCGCACCACGCCCAGGTCCGCCGGGCGCGCCCACCCGGCCCCGTCCGCCCAGGCCGGGGCCCGCGTCAGCACGTCGGCGTACGGCGTGAGCCCGGCCGCGCCGTCCGAGAGGTCCAGGGGCGTCTCGCCGTACGGCAGGAGCCCGGTGCCGCCGGGGTCGTCGGGGGTGCGCTGGTCGGTCATACGACGTGGTTCCCCTGGTCGTTCACGGGGCAGGAGGAGCGGACGGCGCAGGTGCGGCAGCCGTCGTTGACGGTCGCGCGGAACGTGCCGCTGCTCATGCCGGTCGCCACGGTCTCCACCAGTTCCCTCGCCCATCCGGGGTCGCCGTCGTCGCCGAGCGCGCCCTGCTTCTGCTCCTTGGCGCTGTCGGTGGTCCCCGCGGCCTTGCCCACCTGGACCAGGGACGCGCCGCCCGGCTCGGTCATGCCGTGCCGCTGGAACGCTCCGAGCAGCGCGGCGAGCTGGTAGACGCCGAGCTGCGGATGGCGGTCCAGTTCGCCCTCGCGGGGCTTGGTGCCGCCGGTCTTGATGTCCACGACGAACGCGCGGCCCTCGCCGTCGCGCTCGACCCGGTCCACCCGGCCCTTGATCAGGATGTTGCCGGGCAGCTCGGCCGTGAACGCCTCCTCGACCTTCACCAGCTCGCGCGGGTTCTCCCGGTGCCAGGCGAGGAAGCGCTTGACCATCTGGCCGGCCACCTCGCGCTGGCGCTTGTTGAACCACACCCCGCCGAAGTCCAGATTCTCCCAGATGTCGTCGAGGCGTTTGTCCAGCGCCTCGTCGGACTGGGGCTCGGTCGCGGCGAGGGCGGCGATCGCGTGGATCACCGTGCCGAGGTGGCGGACGACGTCGGAGCTGGTCGCGCCCACGGCGGTCTCCAGGAGCCAGCGCAGCCCGCACTTGGTGAAGTTCTCCACGGCGGACGGCGAGATGCGCACGATCCCGTCGGGCCAGGTCAGGGCGCTGTCGTCGGAGAGCGGGGTCAGGGCGTACCACTCGCTCGGATGCGCGCCGCGGACCCCGGCGCGGGCGAGGCGGGCCAGGTGGGCGGCGGCGGCCCGCCGTACGGGCTCGGGCCTGGCGGCGTCCACGACGGTGGAGCGCAGCTCGGCGACCAGGGAGGGCAGGCTCAGCCAGCGCTGGCGCTCGTCCAGCCCGGCGGGCTCGACCTCGCCGGGGGCCAGCTCCTCCAGGAACCGGGAGGGCCGCTCGTCGGTGTCCTCGCCGCCGACGGCGGTCACGACCAGCTTCTTCCTGGCGCGGGTCGCGGCGACGTAGAACAGGCGGCGTTCCTCGGCGAGCAGCTTGGAGGTGAGCGTCGCGCTGGTCACCTCGGGGTTGTCCGGGTCCTGGCCGGCGGCGAGCTCGATCAGCTCCTCCACGCCCAGCAGGGAGCCGCGCAGGCGCAGGTCGGGCCAGAGACCCTCCTGCACCCCGGCCACCACGACGACGTCCCACTCCAGCCCCTTGGACCGGTGGGCGGTCAGGACGCGCACGGCGTCGCCGTCGGGGGCGCGCTCCGCGAGCGTGTCACCGGCGATCTCCTGCGCCACCAGGTCGTCGAGGAACACCTCGGGCCCGGCCCCGGGCAGCCGGTCCACGAACCGCGCCACCTGGTCGAACAGGGCGACCACGGCGTCCAGGTCCCGGTCGGCCTGCGCGCCCCGCGACCCGCCGGCCAGGCTCGCCTCGGTCCACCGGTCGGCCAGGCCGCTGGCCTGCCACACCTCCCAGAGGACCTCCTCGGCGCTGCCGCCGCGCTTGGTGCGGTCCTTGACCAGCTCGATCAGCGCCGCCAGCCGCTCGGCGGGCCGCGCCGTCTCCGGCTCGACCGTGAGCAGTTCCCGCCTGTCCTTCAGCGCCGCGACCAGCAGCTCGCCGGCGCTCCGGGGCGGCAGCGGCAGCATGTCCGCGTCGCGCGACGCCCGCTCCTCGGCGGTCCGCAGCGCGCGCCGGAGCCGCCGCACGCCGATCATGTCGGTGCCGCCGAGCGGCCCGGTCAGCAGTTCCTCGGCGGTGCCCTCGTCCAGGGTGTGCGGCCGCAGCGCCACCCGCAGCAGCGTCATCAGCGGGCGCACGGCGGGCTCCTCGATCAGCGGGACCTCGTCGCCCCCGATGATCACGGGCACGCCGGCGGCGAGCAGCGCCCTCCGCAGCGGGGGCGTCTGCACGGCGGCGGACCTGACGAGCACGGCCATCCGCGACCACGGCACGCCGTCCACGAGCCGCGCGCGGCGCAGCGTGTCCGCGATCAGCGCCGCCTCCTGGCTCGCGCTGTCCGCCACGAAGACCCGCACCTCCCCGGGCTCCACCCCCTCTCCCGCCCGCAGGTCCCGGTGACTCCCGGCCCCGCGCTCCGGAGCCGCGCCCCCGGCGACAACCGTCCCGTTCGCGGGCGCGGTCCCGTTCGCGGAGGTCGCGTGACCGTTGGCGGAAGGGTACGCGGCGCCACCGGGGATCTCCGCGCCCCCCGTCCCGCCTGTGGAGAACTCTCCGTTCCCGTTCCCGTTGGTCCCCGGAGCGTGGAGGGGACCGCTCCCGTTCATGGATCGGGAGCCGTCGCCGGAGTACGGCGGGGCGCCCTCCGGCCGTACGCCGCCCGCGGGAGACGCGGGCTCAGGCCGTACGGCGCCGGGGGGAGACGCGGGCCGGGCGGGGTCCTGGGAGGGGCGGGGGGCGGCGGGGAGGCGGGCGGCGACGCGGCGGGAGGCGGCGAGGAGCTCCGGGCCGCTGCGGCGGCAGACGCGCAGGGCGATGACCGGGGCGGGGGCGCCGTCGCGGGTGCGGAAGCGGTCGGGGAACTCGGTGATGCCGCGCACGTCGGCGCCCCGAAATCCGTAGATGGACTGGTCGGGGTCGCCGACGACGACCAGGTCGCGGCCGTCCCCGGCGAGCTGCTGGAGGAGGTACTCCTGCGCGGGGTCGGTGTCCTGGTACTCGTCCACGAAGATCACGTCGTAGGCGCCGCGCTCGCGGTGCCGCACCTCGGAGTCGCGCAGCAGCCCCGCGGCGCCGCGGATCAGCTCCGCGTAGTCGAGCACCGGCACCGGTTCCAGGTCGAACCGCGCGGCGTACCGGTCGGCGAACTCGCCCGCGGCGACCCAGTCCTCGCGGCCGTACACCTTGCCCAGGTGGACCAGGTCCTCCCCGGCGATCCCGCGTTCGGCGGCGCGCAGCAGGAAGTCGCGGACCTCCTCCGCGAAGCCCCGGGTCGCCAGCAGCGGCCGCATCGACGACGGCCAGTGCAGCGCGCCGTCCGCCAGCTCGCCCTGGAGCAGCCGGCGCACCTCCAGCAGTTGCTCGGGACCCGACAGCAGCCGCGGCGGCGGCTCCTCGGCCAGCAGGGCCTCGCGGCGGAGCAGCGCGTAGGCGTAGGAGTGGAAGGTCAGCGCCAGCGGCATCCGCGTGGTGCGCCGCATCCGCGCGGTGATGCGTTCGCGCAGCTCCTCGGCGGCCTTGCGGCTGAACGTCAGCACGAGCACGCGCTCGGGATCGACCCCGCGCCGCTCGATGCGGTCGATCACGCTCTCGACGATCGTGGTCGTCTTCCCGGTCCCCGGCCCGGCGAGCACCAGCAGCGGCCCGCCGTCATGCTCGACGACGGCCCGCTGGTGCTCGTCCAGCACCGGCACAACGGCCGGCCCCGAAGCCCCCCGCCGCACCAACCGATAAGTCGGACCACTCACACCTCACGATTTCACCAGATGATCGCCACCATTTCCCCCACGACGCGTCCATTGCCCACCTCCAACCCCGGCTCTCACCGCTTTCACCAGCCCCGATGTGCTTTCCACCACGTCAACTCCCGCCCCACGCCCCTGGGCGCGTCCCGCTCCGAGGGGAAATGTCGGTGGCCGCCCCTACGCTTGCGGGGTGATCGAGACCAGTGAGGCCGGGACGTCGCGGCTGCCGTGGACGGAGCTGCTGTCGGCCGTGAACCGCGCGGCGATCTCGGATGACGACCGTATGTCCAAAGATTCGTGGATGGGGGCGCCGGGGGCCTCGGAGGAGGAGATCGCGGCGCTGGAGAGGCGGCTCGGCGTGTCCCTGCCCCCGAGCTACCGGCAGTTCCTCGCGGTGAGCGACGGCTGGCGGGAGTTCTGGGAGGACGAGGAGCCCGGCCTGCTCCTCCCCGCCGCCAAGGTCGGCTGGACCCGCGACCTCGACCCCCACCTCGCCTCGCTGTCCGAAGAGTGGGAGGAGATCCCCGACTAGGAGTACCTCGTCTACGGCGCCGCCCAGAACACCTCCCTCATACGCAGGGAGTACGTCGTGGACACGCTGCTCGTCGGCAGCTACGACGACGAGGGCTCCATCCTGCTCAACCCCCACGTGGTCACGCCGGAAGGCGAATGGGAGGCGTGGTACATCGCGGCCTGGATGGCCGGAGCCGCCCGCTACCGCTCGTTCTGGGACCTCGTGTCCGCGGAATTCGAGCGGAAATGAACGCCGGAAGGAACCGGGACCCACGCCCCATCGCACCGGCCCTCGCCGTGATCACGCGGTTCGCGCACACCGTGTGCGTGAGACCGCGTGATCACCGCGAAAGGGTCGGCCCGGGTCAGGGGCCGAAGACGTGGGTCACCAGGCGGGCGGCGGCCTGGCCGTCGTCGTAGGGGCAGTATTTCCGTATGAAGGCCTCGTAGCGGGCATCCGGCGCGGCGGGACCGGCGGTGGCCAGGTCGCGGAGGGCCGAGACGACCGCCTCGGAGGTGGCGAGGAGGGGGCCGGGGGCCTCGGCCTCGAAGTCGAAGTAGAAGCCCCGCGTGGAGTCGCGGTAGCGGGCCAGGTCGTAGGTGAAGAAGAGCATCGGCCGCCGGGTCGAGGCGAAGTCGAACATCACCGACGAGTAGTCCGTGATCAGGACGTCCGAGACCAGCATCAGCTCGGTGATGTCGGGGTACGACGTCACGTCCACCACGAAGCCCGACGGGTCGTGCAGCCCGGGGCCTGCCTGCATCAGGTGGCCGCGGACCAGCAGGACGTGGTCGTCGCCGAGCACCCGGCGCGCGTCGTCCACGTCGAGCCGGAGGGACGGGTTGTCGCGGTCGTAGTCGCGCCACGTCGGGGCGTAAAGCACGACCCGCTTGCCGTCGGGGATGCCCAGGCGGGACCGCACCACGGCCTTGACGCTCGCGTCGGCCGTGGTCAGGAGGTCGTTGCGCGGGTAGCCGCACTCCAACAGCTCGCCCTCGTAGCCGAAGGCCCGCCGGAAGATCGGCGACGCCCACGGGGTCTGGGAGACGAGCAGGTCCCAGTTGGGCACCTCGGCGGCCTGCCGGTGCCAGAAGTCGGGCTTGGGGCCGGGCCGCTGCATCCAGGGCATGTCGTTGCCGATGCGCTTGAGCGGCGTGCCGTGCCAGGTCTGCACCATCACCTGGTCGTCGCGGATCCTGGCCCACTTCGGCAGGTAGGTGTTCGCCACGACGTACTTCGACCGGGCCATCGCCTGGTAGTACTCCCGGCTGCCCGCGCGCACCACGGTCGGCGTGACGCCCGGCTTGCCGGTGACCTCCAGCGAGCCCGGCGGCACGAACGCGCCGTCGGCGACCAGCCAGACGTGCTGGAGCGGGAGCTCGCGGCGCAGCAGCTCCTCGTAGACCGCGCGCACGCTGTCGCTGTACTGCTTGCCGTTCCAGCAGACGTAGAGCACCGCGTCCTTGAGCGGCTTCTCGCGCTCCTTGGGGTAGTACGAGCGGCGCAGCAGCGCCTGCCCGGGCACGCCCCGGTCGGCGTCGGGCACGTCCTCCTCGGCGTGCAGCACGGCCTCGTCGTAGCCCACCGCGAGCACCCGGAACCGCCGCCCGTCCACGGTCACCCGCTCGGACGGCAGCGCCTCCAGCTCCCCGTGGTCCACGCGGACGCGCGCGAGCGCCCCCGACAGGTCCCTGACGTACAGCGCCCAGGTGCCGGAGTTCAGCGGGACGGACGAGCCGAAGCGGGCCATGCGGGCCGGCGTCAGCCGTACGGTGAAGCGGTCCTCGTCCCAGGCGGGGGTGACGGCGTGGACCCCGGCGCGCGCGTGGCGCAGCACGAGGTCGCCGCGCCCGGCGAAGTGACGGCCGACCAGCTCCAGCACGCCCGGGGAGACCCAGGTGGCCGAGGTGAGCAGCGGGGTGTACGGCCGCACGGCCACGGAGACGCGCTCGTCCAGCTCGCGCAGGACGGCCAGCTCGTGGCCCTCGGGCTCGACCAGCGAGGCGACGAGTTCCTCGGCGGCCATGATCACCGGCCGGGGGCGGTCCCCGTCGGGGTTGACGCGCAGCTCCCAGGCGCCCGGCGTGAGCGCTTCCAGCGGCACCGAGGCCGCGAAGGTGGTGCCGGAGTACGGATAGGAGAGCTTCGCCGAGTGGTGCCGTAACTCCAGGACGCCGGAGCCGGAGCGCGGCAGCGTGCCGGTCAGCAGCAGGCGGTCGCCCTCGACGCAGGCGGCGGTGAGGGACGGCCGGGCGCCCTCGATCCGCAGCTCCAGCCGCCGGTCGGGCCCCCAGGCGGGGCGCACGCGCGTGCCGCGCCCGATCCGCCGGCCCACCGGGCGCTCGGCCTGCCCCTGCGCGGGGCCGCGCAGCGGGGCCCTGCCGGACGCGCCTCGGCTCTGCACCACCGCGTCCACCTGCCAGGACACGTCGTCGCGCCGCCCGGTCAGCCTCAGCAGCGCCAGCCGCCACTTCAGCGAGAACGGCCGCACGCTCGCGGCGAACCCGGCCCAGTCGTAGTTGTATCCGGCCTCCTTGGCCATCACCGTCGCGCGCACGTTGCGGGTACGGCTGGCGCGGACGCGGATCGGCGGGATCCAGCCGGGGCCGCGCAGCACCAGCCGCGCGTAGTTGAAGCGGGGCCCGCGCACCGACATGCGCGGCAGGTAGGCCCACCCGGACAGGCGCAGCCGGTCGCCGTCCCAGACGACCTCCTCGACCTGCGTCTTGGGCACCAGGTCGGCGCCCTCCAGCCGGAACACCCGGTCCGGGATGCGCTTGTCGCCGCGCAGCGGCAGGTCGGCGTACCACCGCAGGCCCTTGCGCACCCGCGCCGGCTGCTTCTTGACCGAAGCCAGCTCGGCGAACTCCTTCTCCAGGCCGTGCTCGATCAGGTGGTAGCGGAGCCGCCGGGGAGCCGGGACCTCGCGCTTGACCGAGGGGTGCACGTCCTTGAGGTACGGCCCGGCCAGCCCGATCAGCTCGCGGACGCGCTCGGGCCCGCCGTCGGCCGCCGCGTCCAGGTAGGAGGGCAGCAGGTTCGTGAGCACGTGCAGGTCGTAGGCCCGGCGCTCGTCTCCCCGCAGGACGCGGAGGGCGTCGGCGACCGCGGCCATGACCCCGCCCAGCGGCTCGGCGGGCGCGGGCGGCGCGGGCCGCGACAGGTCCACCAGGTCCACGGCGGAGGCGCGGGCGAAGGCGCGCACGGCGAGTGCGGGCTCGAACCAGGCCACGTCGGCGGGCGGCGCGAGGCGGTCCCAGGCGGAGCGCCGGAAGAGCATGTGGGCGATCGGCCGGGCGAGCACCGTCTTGGCGAACTCCCGGGGCGAGGCGCCCTCGCGGGAGAACCGGGGCGCGGCGACGGCGAAGTCGGACGCGCTGTCGTCGAGGGAGCCGGCCAGGATCTCCCAGACCTCGGGGTCGAACGCGGCCGGGTCGCAGAAGGCGAAGTAGGCGCCCGAGGCGTGCGCGACCCCGGCCAGGATCGCGGCGGTGCGGGCGGCGGGGTGCTCGACCGTGAGGACGCGGTGGTCGGACTCGGCGAACTTGCGGGCCACCTCGCGGGACGCGTCGGCCGAGCCGCGGTCCACGACCACGACCTCCAGGTCGGCGCCCGGCCGGTCCGCCAGCGCCGTCAGCCGCTCGGCGAGGGCGTCCTCACCGTCCAGAACAGGCACGACGATGCTGATTCTGGGCACGTTAGCCTTCCGGGTTCGAGATGGGTTCCCGCAATGGTACGGCCCTCCCAGGGGTTAACAGACGCCTCTTTTGTTGATTCTTGACCAATCGCTAAGGCCCCGGCCAGCGAGCGTGACGCATGTCGACACGGTCGCCACGCAGCGCTGTGCCCTCCTCGCGCCAGTGGGCGCGCGCCCGGGCCTCGTGCCCGGGCGGGGCGGAGCCGTCGGCCCTGATCACCCGCCACCAGGGGACGCCGCCGCCCCACAGGGACATCACCCGGCCCACCTGCCGGGGGCCGCCCTCGCCGAGGTATTCGGCGACGTCGCCGTACGACATGACCATGCCGGGCGGGATGCGCTCGACCAGGTCGAGGACCCGCTCGGCGAACTCGTCGGGTTCCCTCACTCGTTCCATTCGACGAGCCCGGCGGCGAGGATCTCCTCCAGCTTGCCGAACTCGTGGACCTTGCCGTTGCTGCGCTGCTCGACGATGCCGTCGCGGATCGTGTAGACCTCGCCGTCCTCGCCGGTCAGGCGGGCGCCGAAGACGTCGGCCAGGCGCGCGAGCCAGGCGACGTGCCAGTCCGAGCTCGGCTGCCCGGCCAGCTTGCCGGACCCCGGGTCCCCGGACCAGCGGGCGACCACGTTGCCGTCCACGACGACGTCACGCGACTCAAGGAACGACAGGTCCCCTTCCGTCTCCAGGACCCTGGAGACCTCGTCCACGGTGAGCGGTTGGTCCCGCTCCAGGCGCAGCTCGTACCCCATGAACGGCGACCTTAGCGAAGATTTGTTCCGTCGCGTGGCGCAAAGGCCGATGTCAGCGCCTGCCGTGATGAGACCTTCCCCTATTCGTGATCTTCAAGACGCCGCCGCGACCGGCGCAGCAGGACGGCGATCGCGCCGCCGAACACCAGCAGGGACGCCGCCAGACCCCCGCCGTACGCCCACATCCGGGGCGGGTCCGCGCCGGGGCTCACGGGGTCCCCGGCGTCGTACCCCTTCCCGAAGCGCTCCTGCGGCGGGGGCACGGCGGAGCGGTACCCGGCCAGCCGGTCCGCGGTCGCGAGCGCGGCCCCCGCGTCCACGACGCCGAAGCCGACCTCGTCGTCGTACCCCTCGCGCGGGTGCGGCCGGGCGGTGGAGGTGATCGCGCGGGCGACCAGCTCGGGGCGCATGCGCGGGTGCCTCGACTTGATCAGGGCGGCGACGCCGGAGACGAGGGCGGCGGCCGGGCTGGTGCCCTCGGCCCGGGCGTACCGGCCGCCTGAGAGCACCATCGCGATCCCCACGCCGGGGGCCGCGACGGAGACGGACAGGTTGTCGTTGGAGAACTCGCCCCTGCGGCCGTTCCTGTCCACCGCGCCGACGCCGATCACGCCCGGGTATCCGGCGGGGAAGCTCCAGTAGGACCGGCCCTCCTCGCGGGAGGTCTTGGTGTCGCCGTCGTTGCCCGTCGCGGCGACCAGGACGACGCCCCTGGACAGTGCGTAGTTGATCGCCTCCCGGTCGCGCCTGCGCACCTCGTACGCGCCCAGCGACATGTTGATCACGTCGGCGCCGTTGTCCACGGCGTACCTGATGCCGTCGCCGAGGGACAGGTCGGACGCGCCCGAGCCCCGGAAGCTCCAGTACTCGGGGTCCTCCTCGTCCACGAGCACCCGCACCGACAGCACGCGCGCGTCCGGGGCGACGCCGAGGACTCCGCTGTCCTCCCCGGTCCCGCGCCCCGCGATCAGCGAGGCCATGCCGGTGCCGTGCAGGCCCCAGCCCGGGTTGTCGGGGCTGGTGTGCGTCGAGGTCAGGTCGGGGCCGCTGCGCACCTTGCCCCGCAGTTCGGCCACCCCCGGGTCCACCCCGGAGTCCAGCACGGCGACGGTCACGCCCTCACCGGTCGAGGAGCGCCAGGCGGCGGCCGCGTTGATCGCCGAGAAGACCCAGCGCTGCGCGTCCCGCACCTCGTCCGCCCCGGGCCGCCACCGCGTCCCGGTCTCGATCCGCCCGGCGACCGCGGGCCCCGGCCGATCCGGTACGGCTCGCGCCCCCGGCCCGGGTACGGCGGCGCGCGCGGGCCGGTCCGGTACGGCGGGCACGGCGGCGGCCGACGGGGCGGGGGCGGCGGGCGGGGCGGGCGCGTGCCGTACCGGGTGCCCGGCGGCGTGCGCGGGTGAGGCGGGCACGGCGGGCGCGGCGGGCAGGGCGGGCAGGGCGGGGAGGAGTGCCGCGAGGGCGGCGGCCGGGGCCAGGCGTCTCAGCATGTGTCTCCCCGGGTGCAGCGCGGCACGGGCGGCGGGTCGCCCAGCAGGCGGGCGATGCGCCCGGCGATGGTCTGCGCGGTGGGCCACAGCTCGCTGTGGGTGGACTGTTCGGGGGGCACGGCCTCGCGGGTGCGGCCGTCGGTGTATCCGGCGGTGGAGAAGACGATGTACGGGCCGGTGCTCACCCAGCCGGTGCGCTGGCGCTGCGCGACGCCGAACCCCTCGGTGACCGTGCGCGGGAACCCGACGGGCAGCACCCCCACCCGGTCGTCCACGGGCAGGCGCTCCGCGGCCCGCTGCCGCGCCGGCTCGTCCTGGAGCACCGCCACGCCGACCGTGATCATGAAGGTGGCGGTCTGGTCGACGTAGGTCGCCCGCAGCAGCCGCAGGCACCCGTTCGCGACCAGCGGCTCGCTGGCCTGGCGGTCCAGCCCGTTCGCGCAGCTCGTCTCCGGGGCGATCCCGACCCGCTTGGCCTTCTGCCGCACGCGGGCGAGCCCGAGGTACTCCACGTCGTCGGGGAACACCTTGCCCACCGGCCAGGCGTGCCACCGCCGCGCGATCTCGTCCCGGACGTACTGCTCCTGCTCGGCGGCGGTCAGCGGGCGCGGGCCCGTCTCGTGCAGCAGCCCGCCCCCCGCCGAGACGGCCGCCGCCGCGGCCAGCGTGATCAGCACCGACATCAGCACCACGAAGATCCGGTGGCGCCGCATCCCGCGTTCCAGCGAGGCGTCGGGGTTCTCGGCCGCGATCGCGCCCCGCCGGAGGCCGCCGAGCGCGATCCCCCTGGGCGCGCGGCCCGGCCCGGCCGTCCCCGCGGTCCCCGCGGTCCCCGCTCCGCCCGTACGGCTCGCGCCGACGCCCCTCGGGCGCCCGCCGGGAGGGGCCCCGGGGGCGGCGCGGGTGGCGGGTCCCTCGGCGGGGCGGGCCGCGCCGGTGCGCGTGGCCTTGGTCCAGGTGCCGCCGCGTCCGGCGCCGCGCGGCCAGGCCCCGGTGGAGCGGCGGCGGCCGATGCCGGGCACGGGGTTACCCCCGGCCCGGGACGCCTCGGCGCGGGCGGGTGCGCCCGAGGCGCCCTGATCGGCGCGAGTCCCCGGCGCGACCATCGGCGGCGTCATCCGCGGCGTCCGGCCCCCATCGCGCGCGTCCCGGTGATCCGGGGACCGCCCAGCCTGCTCAGGGGACATATCTCGATGCTACGCAACCGTCGGGGATTGCCGAAGCTCGGCTTCGTCGCGCTCAGCCAACCCTTTGCCGCCGGCCCCCGCCACGGCCCACCTCGCAACCCCACTCATATTCCGGGACATACCCGATTTTCGGGATACCTTCGCACCACACCGCCATCACGCCCCCGACACCATCCCTTCCCACGCCTTTCCCCCGGATTCCGGAGAACCGATGTGGGACCCGATATCGCGGAACGCCCGCGGCGGGTCATCCGCCGAAGACGTCCGCGCGCCGGCGGGCGCGGCGGAGCTTGACGACCATGAAGAGGATCGAGCCGAGGAAGCCCGCGGCGCAGGCCGCCGCGATCCCGCCGTACAGCGTGATGACCTGGCGGTCGCGGTGGATGATCTGGACCGGCTCTCCGGGGTGGGGGCCGCCGGCCGCCCGGCTCACCCGGAAGGGGCGCGACGGGTCGTGGGCGGCGGCCTTCGTGGTGTACTTCGCGAGCTTGGCGGCCTCGCGCAGGGCCGCGGCGGCGTTGACGACGCCGAAGCCGAGGTCGGGGTCGTAGCCGCGGGCGGGGCGGTGGGTGGTGCTCGCGGTGATCGCCTGGGCCACGAGCGCCGGGGCGAGGTCGGGGTGCCGGGAGCGGACGAGCGCCGCGACGCCGGAGACCAGGGCGGTGGCCTGGCTGGTCCCCCGGCCGACCCAGTACTGGTCGCCGGGGCCCGCGCCGATGACGTCCACGCCGGGGGCCGCGACCAGGACGCCCGCGTTGCGGTTGGAGAAGGGGGCGCGGCGGTGGACCCGGTCGGAGGCGGCCACGGAGATCACGCCGGGGAAGGACGCGGGATAGGAGTACGGCGCGAAGCCGCGCTTGTCCAGCTTGTCGGGGATCGCGCCCTCGTTGCCCGCCGCCGCGACCAGGACCGCGCCCTTGGAGATCGCGTAGGCGACCGCCTCGCGCTCCTGCCTGGTCGGGAACTCCTTGGAGATCGACATGTTGATCACGTCGGCCCCGCGGTCGGCGGCGTACCGGATGCCCCGGGCGACCACGTTCTCGTACCGGCTCACCGAGTTGAACGTGCGGAACCCCGGCTCCTCGTCCTCCAGGATCACCCGCACCGACAGGATGCGCGCCTCCGGGGCCACGCCGACCACGCCGTCCGCGCGCCCCGGGCCGTGCCCGTGCCCGGCGATCAGCGAGGCCATGTACGTGCCGTGCAGCCGCCGCGGCGGGACGCCCGGCGGGTTCGCCCCGGCGGTGAAGTCCTTGCCGGTCACGACGGAGCCCGCGAGGTCGTGGTGGGCGGCGTCCACGCCGGAGTCGAGCACGGCGACCGTGACCCCGCGCCCGCGCGTGCTCTGCCAGGCCCGCTCGACGTCGAGCGTGTTCAGCACCTGCCGCTGGCTGGCCCGCACCTCGTCCGCGCGCGCCGGGGGCGCCGTCGCGAGCGCGGCGCAGGCGGCCAGCGTCCCGGCGAGGAGCCTCCTCAGCACGTCCACTCCTTGGCCCCGCAGCGGGGCGTCGCGGGCTCGGTGAGGACCCGCAGGACCTCCTCGCTCATCTCCGAGGCGGGCCCGAAGACCGCCGGGCGCTGCTGGCGTACGGCGGACGCGGGGCGGCCGTCGAGGGCCCCCGCGGTGGTGAGCACAAGGTAGGGGCCGGCCTGCCGTACGGTCGCGGCCTGGCGGGCGGAGTCGCGGAACCGCGCGGTGATCGTGCGGGGGAAGCCCAGGGCGCGCAGGCCCGGCGTGGGCTTGACGTGCTCGGGCAGGGCCTCGCGCGCGGCCAGGGCGGCGCGCTCGTCGGGGAAGGCCACGACGCCGACGGTGATCGCCAGGCCCTGGAGGGCGTCCACGTAGGTCGCGCGGAGCACGCCCCGGCAGCCGCGCAGCTTGGCCAGCAGCCGCGCGTCCAGGCCGGCGTCGCAGGAGGTCTCGGGCGACACGCCCACCCGCTGGGCGGTCTCCTCGCCGCCCTGCTCCGGGGAGTAGGCCAGCCCGGAGGGGAAGATCTTGTTCGCCGGCCAGCGGGCCCAGCGGCCGGCGATCTCGGCGACGGCGGCCCGGCGCAGCTCCTCGTCGGTCGGGCCCCGGCGCAGCTCGGCCCCGGCGCGCAGCCCGCCGAACACGGCCCCGGCCAGGCACAGCGCCGCGATCGCCCCGGCCGCCACCTGCCCGGGCCAGCGCCGCCGCCGGGGCGGGAGGACGGGCGGCGCCTCCGGCGGGACCGGGGCGGCGTAGACCTGCGGCAGGTCGGGGAAGGGCGGCCGGTCGAGCGGCACGACCCCCGGCGGCAGCGGCCGGCCGTTCCGGTCGCGCGCGGGCACGGGCGCGGCGGCGGGGCGCGCGGGCGGCGCGAAGCCGTACGGCCCGCGGGCAGCGTCCAGATCCGGCGAGTGCCGGTGATGGCGCTCGCCGCCCGCGGATTCCGTCACACAACGACTTTAAGCCGACCGGCCCCGTGCCAAACCCCGGGTTGCGCAAGCCGTACGGCGAAAAGCCGCCGATCCCGAAGGACCGGCGGCTTTTCCGGAAAATGTGTCGATACGGCATCGGCCGCACCCCGCGGTCACCGACCGATCACCGATCGGCGGGCGGGGATCGGACCGAACCGCAGGCGGGGATCGGGCCGCTCGGCGAGCGAGATCAGTACGTCGGGAGCGACGGGTCGATCTGCTTCTGCCACGCCAACACGCCGCCGCCGACGTGGACGGCGTCGGCGAATCCGGCGTTCTTCACGATCGCCAGCACCTCGGCGGAGCGCACGCCCGACTTGCAGTGCAGGACGATCTTCTTGTCCTGCGGGAGCCGCTCCAGCGCGGAGCCGTTGAGGAACTCGCCCTTGGGGATCAGCGTCGCGCCCGGGATCGAGAGGATCTCGTACTCGTTCGGCTCGCGGACGTCGATCAGGAAGATGTTCTCGCCCTTGTCCTGCATGTCCTTCAGCTCGCCCACGCTGATCGTGGAGCCCGCCGCCGCCTGCTGGGCCTCGTCGGAGACCGCGCCGCAGAACGCGTCGTAGTCGATCAGCTCGGTGATCGTCGGGTTCTTGCCGCAGAGCGGGCACTCGGGGTCCTTGCGGACCTTGACCTGGCGGTAGGTCATCTCCAGGGCGTCGTAGATCATCAACCGGCCGACCAGCGGCTCGCCGGTGCCGGTGAGCAGCTTGATGGCCTCGGTGACCTGGATGGAGCCGACGCTGGCGCACAGGACGCCGAGCACGCCGCCCTCGGCGCAGGAGGGGACCATGCCGGGCGGCGGGGGCTCGGGGTAGAGGCAGCGGTAGCAGGGGCCGTGCTCGGCCCAGAAGACGCTGGCCTGACCGTCGAAGCGGTAGATGGAGCCCCAGACGTACGGCTTGCCGAGCAGCACCGCCGCGTCGTTGACCATGTAGCGGGTGGCGAAGTTGTCCGTGCCGTCCACGATCAGGTCGTAGCCGCTGAAGATCTCCATGACGTTGTCGTTGGAGAGCGACTCGTTGTGGATGATCACGTTGACGAGCGGGTTGATCTCCTTGATGGAGGCCGCGGCCGACTCCGCCTTCGGGCGGCCCACGTCGGACTGCCCGTGGATGATCTGGCGCTGGAGGTTCGACTCGTCCACGACGTCGAAGTCGATCACTCCGAGGGTGCCCACGCCCGCGGCGGCGAGGTACATCAGCGCGGGGGACCCCAGACCGCCCGCGCCCACACAGAGCACGCGTGCGTTCTTCAGGCGCTTCTGCCCGGCCATCCCGACGTCGGGGATGATCAGGTGGCGCGAGTAGCGGCGGACCTCGTCGACGGTCAGCTCGGCGGCCGGCTCGACCAAGGGTGGCAACGACACTGGCTGGCTCCCTGCTGCGGGGGTTCTTCACTTTTCAGGTCTGGCATGAGGGTACGGCTCGCGCACGTCGTCGTGACGCTGCCAGTTGTCAACCTAAACCAGGCCATGCCGCATTCCCGAATGGGCCCGCTCCTGCGGGGTACATCGCAGCGGTCCGAGAAACCGGAGGTGAAGACCAGATGGGTCTCATGGACAAACTGCGCAACAAGACCCAGGAGCTGAAGGGCCGGGCCAAGGAGTCCACCGGGCGCGCGACGGACAACGAGCGCCTGGAGGCCGAGGGCCGCGCCGACCAGTTCAAGGGTGAGACCAAGCAGGCCGGCGAGCGGGTCAAGGACGCGGGCAAGAACGTCCGCGACGCCCTGGACCCCGACCGTTAAACGGCCGCGCCTCGGGCCCGGGCGGGTCACCCGCCCGGGCCCCGGCGTGTCCGGGCCCCGGCGTGTCCGGGCCCGGCGGCGGCGTGTCCTGGCCCGGCGGCCCCGCGGGCTCAGCCTCCCGGGTACCCGCTGGGCACGGCCTCGGCGCGGAGAGACCTGAACTCGCGGGCGACCAGGGCCGGGCACTCCATCTGGGCGACGTGGCCGCAGTGCGGGAGCAGAACGTTGCGCAGGTGGGGGAACGCGCGACCGGCCCGCGCGGCGCGGCGCGGGTCCACGAGCCGGTCGTACCGCCCGTGGATCAGCAGCGTCGGCGCCTCCACCCGGGCCGCCTCGCGCCACAGGTTCCGGGGCCCGCGCCGGAAGTACTCCGCGATCAGCCCCCGCAGTGCCCCGAGGATGGCGCGGTCGCCGTACGGCATGCCGTCGCGCTCCCTGACCGACGCGACGGCCTCGGCGACGCGGCGCGGGTGCACGGCCGAGGGGTCGTGGTAGATCATCTCCATCGAGGCGCGGACCCGCTGCTCCGGGGGGAGCCGGCGCAACTGGCCCAGCGCGAACGGGCCCAGCAGCGGCGTGCCCGCGACGGCCGTGCGGATCGGGCCGAGACGCGGCGTCAGGTCGGGCAGTGCGGGCGAGATCAGCGTGAGGGAGCGCACCAGCTCCGGCCGTTCGGCGGCGACCCGCACCGAGACGGCCCCGCCCAGCGAGTTCCCGAACAGGTGCACCGGACCGGCGTCCAGGCCCGCGATGAACCGCGCGACGACCCGGGCGAACCCGGTCACGGTGTAGTCCCCGTCCGGCGGCGGCGGGGAGAGCCCGAACCCCGGCAGGTCCACGGCGTGCCCGCGCACGACGTCCCGCAGCTCCCCCATGAGGTCGGTCCAGTTCGTCGCCGACCCGGCCAGGCCGTGCACGAACACGGCGGCCTCGCCCCGCTCCTCCGGCGTGGACCGCACGAACAGCGTGGTCCGCCCGGCCACGACCTTCTCCCCGGGCCAGGCCGGGATCGGCTCCCCCATCTCACTCACCGCTCAACCACCTCCGGCGCGTACACACGCCCGTGACCTTCCCACACCTCATACCCCACCGGAATCCCCCTCGGCCGCGCGTCCGGGGGGCCCGCGGTGATCACGCCGTCTCGCACCCACCGCGTGCGCGAACGTACCGGATCACGGGACGTCGCCGGGCCGGAGGCCCGGGCGGCCGGGCGTGGGTCAGGAGGCCTTCTTGCGGCGCTCGGCGGTCTTCTTCTCCGCCGGCCTCTTGTCCGCCGCCTTCTTGGCCGCGGGCTTCTTCTCTGCGGGCTTCTTCTCGGCGGTCTTCTTGTCCGCCGCCTTCTTCGCCGCGCCCTTCTTCTCGGCCTTCTCGGCCTTCCCGGCGGCGGCCTTCTCGGCGGCCTTCTTCTCGGCGGCGGGTTTCTTGACGTCCGATCTCGCGGACGCGTCGGCCACCGTCCGCCGCCCGGACGCCGGGCGCTTCTCGGCGGGGGCGCGGCCCTTCTTGGCCGCCTCGACGCTGGCGCGCAGCGCCGCCATCAGGTCCACCGCCGGGCCGGCCTCCTCGGGCTGCTCGGGCTGGACGATCTCCTTGCCCGCCACCTTGGCCTCGATGACCTGCTGAAGCGCCTCGCGGTAGGTGTCGTGGTACTCCGTGGGGTCGAAGTCGCCGCTCATGGTGTCGATGAGCGACTCGGCCATCGTGAGCTCCTGGGCGCGCACGTCGATGTCCTCGTCGAGGAAGCCGAACTCCGCCTCGCGCACCTCGTCCGGCCAGAGCATCGTCTCGACCACGAAGACGCCGTCGCGCACCCGCAGCGTGGCCAGCGACTCCCGCTGCCGGATCGCGATCTTGACGATCGCGACCTTGCCCGACCGTTCGAGCGCGTCCCGCAGCAGGACGTACGGCTTGGTGCCCGGCCCGTCGGGCTCCAGGTAGTACGCCTTCTGGAAGTAGATCGGGTCCACCTGCTCCAGCGGCGAGAACTGCAGCACGTCGATGCGCCGGGACGACGTGAGCGGCAGGTCCTCGAAGTCCTCGTCCGTCAGCACGACCATCTCGCCGGTGGCCAGCTCGTAGCCCTTGGCGATGTCGCTGTACGGGACCTCCTCGCCGTCGATCGTGCACACGCGGCGGTACTTGATGCGGCCCCCGTCCTCGCGGTGCACCTGGTGGAAGGTGACGTCCTTCTGCTCGGTGGCGGAGTAGAGCTTGACCGGGATCGTGACCAGCCCGAAGGAGATCGCGCCCTTCCAGATGCTGCGCATGGCCTCTCCTGTCCCTCGGCGCGCTCACTTACATTTTCGTACCCGCGTTCGATTCTGACGAGAGCCGGATCGAACATCTGGCTGTCCCGCCACCTAAATTGGGCAGATACCCGTGCATGGGGCATTCGATGCCAAGGCTGGTAGAACCCATGCTGGCCGTCCCCGGTGAGCGACCGGACGACCTCGGTCCGTACGCCCTGGAGGTGAAGTGGGACGGCGTCCGCGCCGTCTCCTACGTCGACGGCGGCGCGGTCTGGGCGACGAGCCGCAAGGCCACCGACATCACCGCCCGCTACCCCGAGATCGCCGCGATCGGCCCGCAGCTCGCCGGGCGCCGCGCGATCTGCGACGGTGAGGTCGTGGCGTTCGACGAGCTGGGCAGGCCCAGCTTCGAACGCCTCCAGCAGCGCATGCACGTGTCCGACCCGGAGGCGCGCGGCCTGCTCACCCTGGTCCCCGTGACGTACGTCGTCTTCGACCTCCTCTACCTCGACGGGCACCCGCTCTTCGACGTGCCGTACGGCGAGCGCCGGGCCCTGCTGGACGCGCTGGAACTGGCCGGTCCGGTGCTGGCCCCGCCGGGCGGCGGGGAGGAGATGCTCGGCTTCACCTCGCGCCGGGGCCTGGAAGGGGTGGTCGCCAAGCGCCTCACCTCGCCCTACCGCCCCGGCCGCCGCAGCCCGGACTGGGTCAAGATCAAGCACCTGGCCACGCAGGAGGTGGTCATCGGCGGCTGGAAACCGGGCAAGGGCCGCCGCGCGGGCGGAATCGGCTCCCTGCTGCTCGGGGTGTACGACGGGCCGCGGCTGCTCTACGCGGGGCATGTCGGCACCGGCTTCACCGACGCGGTCCTCGACCACCTGCGCGAGCTGCTGGAACCGCTGGAGATCCCGCGCAGCCCGTACGACGAGGAGGTGCCCCGCGAGTTCGCCCGCGACGCCCGATGGGTGCGACCGGGCCTCGTGGGGGAAGTGGGATACACGATGTGGACCAGAGAGGGCAGGCTGCGCACACCGACGTGGCGCGGCCTGCGCGAGGACAAGCGGCCGGAGGAGGTGACGCGGCGATGAGCGACAGCAAGGTGCGGGTCAGGGTCGAGGGCCGCGAGCTGACCCTGACGAACCTGGACAAGGTTCTCTATCCCGACAAGGGCTTCACGAAGAGCCAGGTCATCGACTACTACACGCGAATCGCCCCGGTCCTCCTCCCCCACCTGGACGGCCGCCCGCTGACGGTCAAGCGCTACCCGAACGGCGTGGAGGACAAGTTCTTCTTCGAGAAGAACGCCCCCTCGCACAACCCCGACTGGATCCGCACGGCGCGCCTGGCCACGCCCGGCAGCACCAAGGACCGCGACACCGCCAACTTCCCGATCATCCGCGACCTGCCCAGCCTCGTCTACTACGCGAACCTCGCCGCCCTGGAGCTGCACGTGCCCATGTGGCGGGTCGGCCCGCGCGGCAAGGTCCACGCCCCCGACACGCTGGTCTTCGACCTGGACCCGGGCCCGCCCGCCACCATCGTCGAGTGCGCCCGCGTCGCCTGCCTCCTGCGCGACCGGCTCGCCGAGGACGGACTCACGTCGTACCCGAAGACCAGCGGGAAGAAGGGCATGCAGCTCTACGTGCCGGTGCGCGGGGTCAAGGCCGGCACGAGTCAGACCAGCGACTACGCCAAGGCCCTGGCGCAGCGGCTGGAGGCCGAGCGGCCGGGCGAGATCGTCAGCCGGATGGCGAAGAAGGAGCGCCCGGGCAAGGTCTTCATCGACTGGAGCCAGAACAACCCGGCCAAGACCACCGTCGCGCCGTACTCCCTGCGGGCCGCCGCCCTGCCGACGGCATCGACGCCACTGGAATGGGCAGAGGTGGAGGCGTGCGAGAAGCCGGCCGACCTGGTCTTCACCTCCGACGACGTGCTCGCCCGGGCGGAGGAGCTGGGAGATCTGTTCGCGCCGCTGCTCGGCGACGAGACCAGAGGGGTTCTAGGCTGAGACGGGCCGGATGGCGTGAGCCGGGCGATCGCGGGCATCACGCCGTACGGCCCGGCAACCGCCGGCCGAGTGGCCGACGATCGCGAACGCGAGCGGGAGGGGCACGCGAGCATGTCTGAGATGGATGTCCGGGGGGACTCGTTCGCCGACGAGGAGGACCCCATGACCGACGACATCGAGGCGCCGGAGGCCGACGCCGTGGAGCAGCACCAGAGGCTCGATCCGCCCGACGACCTCCCGGGCGGCTATCCCCGGAGCGTTCCGTTCGACGTGGACCCGGCGGACGCGGCGGACCAGGAGCGCGAGGTCAGGCTGGACGAGGACGAGTACCGCTGACGTGGGCAGGCGAAGTTACGCACCCGTAGTATGGCGCGAAACGCGGCGGACGGTCCGACCGCGCGTGCGACACATCGGGAGATTGCGGTGACTGCGACCCCGGACGCGAAGCCACGGGGCACCCGGCTGCCCCGGATGGCCCGGCGGCGCCAGCTTCTCGGCGCCGCTCAGGAGGTGTTCGTCGCCCACGGCTACCACGCGGCGGCCATGGACGAGATCGCCGACCGGGCGGGCGTGAGCAAGCCGGTGCTGTACCAGCACTTCCCGGGCAAGCTGGAGCTGTACCTCGCGCTGCTGGAGCAGCACGCCGAGGAGCTCGTGAGCAAGTGCCGCGACGCCCTGGCCTCCACCCACGACAACAAGCTGCGGGTGAGCGCCACGTTCCAGGCGTTCTTCGACTTCGTGTCCGGGCGGGGCGAGGCGTTCCGGCTGGTGTTCGAGTCCGACCTGCGGCACGTCGCGCCCGTGCGGCAGCGCGTGGAGCGCATGAACGCCGAGTGCGCCGAGATGATCGCCCAGGTCATCCAGGAGGACACGGGCGTCTCCAGCGAGGAGGCACACCTGCTGGGCATGGGCCTCGTCGGCATGGCCGAGACGAGCGCCCGCTACTGGCTGTCGGCCTACGGCACCATCCCCAAGGACGCCGCCGAGCAGCTCATGGCCCGCCTGGCCTGGCGCGGCATCAGCGGTTTCCCCCGCACGAGCTGAGTTTCGGGCCTTCCCCGGGCGGGCATCAACGCCCGTCCCCGGGGAAGCCGTCCGGTACGGCCGCGCGGGTCCCGGCGGCGCCGTTTCGCTGGAGGCGATTCCGCTGCCCGCGATCACGCGCGCGGCCCGGGCCGCCGGGGCGTGAGGATGGGCGCGCGGGCGGGCCCGCGTCCGCCCCGCCCGGGGCCAGGACGGGCCCGCCGGCCAGGACGGAGGAGACAGCGTGGAGATCAAGATCGGGGTGCAGTCCGTGCACCGGGAGCTCGTGGTGGACACGGACATGAGCGCGGAGGACGTGGAACAGGCCCTCCGCGACTCGCTGCCCGACGGCGTGCTCACCCTCACCGACAAGCGGGGCAAGATCGTGATGGTCCCGGCGAGCGCCGTCGGCTTCGTGGAGATCGGCGGCGAGGAGATCCGCCCCGTGGGCTTCGGCGGCACCCTCTAGCCCGTCCGGCGCCCTTCGGCCCCCTCTGAACGGGCGCCCCCTCTGAACGGGCGCCCTCTCTGAAGGGGCGCCCTCTGGACGCGCTTTCCGTACGGCTCGCGCCCGGCGCGAGCCGTACGGAACGGGCGGCGGGCTTCGCGGGGAGGGGTCAGCTCAGGGAGAGCAGGGCCATGCGCTTGCCGTGGGACTCGGTGAGGCGGGCGAACATGCGGCCGATCTCGGCCAGGTCGCTCACGCCGGCCTCGGCGGCGGCGTCCACGAGGAGGCCGGCCAGATCGGGGCGCTCGGCGGCGACGCGCTGGGCCTGGCTCAGCGCCTCCCCCACCAGGCGGCGGGCCCACAGGGCGAGGCGCCCGGCGGCGGAGGGGTCGGCGTCCACCGCGGCGCGCACCCGCTCGACCACGAACTCGGCGCGGTCCTCGTCGGCCAGCACCTCGTCCACCAGCTTGGCGGTGTCCCCGTCGAGGTGGCGGGCCGCCTCGCGGTAGAAGTCGCCGGCGATCCCCGTCCCGACGTACGCCTTGACCAGCGCCTCCAGCCAGTCGCTCGGCGCGGTCAGGCGGTGGAACCCGTCCACGGCCTCGGCGTACGGCGCCATCGCGGCGTCCGGGTCCACGCCCAGGGACACGAGCCGGTCGCGCAGCAGGCGGAAGTGGGCGTACTCCGCGGCGGCCACCCCGGCCAGCGCGGCGCGGTCGCCCAGGGTCGGGGCCAGCCTGGCGTCCTCCGAGAGCTGGAAGAAGGCGGCCAGCTCGCCGTACGCCAGCACGCCCAGCAGCTCGGCGACGGCGCCGGTGGCCGTCGCTCCGGCCCTCTCCTCGGCAGGGGTCCCGGCGGGGGAAGACTCGCTCATGTGTGCAGCCTAACGCCCTCGCCGCGGCCGAAAAGGCGGGCCAATACGGGATTGCGGATATTGAAAGCGATCCGCAAGCGATCGGCAATCGATCGCCACTTGACAGTCGAGTAGACTGGGACGTGAAAGTGCGACCGCGAAGCGTGATCTTCACGGGCCCATCCCCGAAACAGGCCCGAGACGGACTTACGGGTGACGCTACGCCGCAGCCAAGGCGCTACGCCGCAGCTCACGCCACGGGGGAGCCACGCCGGCGCGGTCGTTTGCAAACGCCGGATGCGACCTTTCCGCGCGGGCCCGCTGAGCGATGGCGCGCGGCCCCGGAAAGGACGCCGCAGGCCCTAGCTTTAGGCAGGACACGCTGACGACCTTCCGAGACCTCGGAGTCATTCCGGAGATCGCCGACGCCCTCGAAACCGAGGGCATCGTCTCTCCCTTCCCGATCCAGTCGATGGCGCTGCCGCTCGCGCTCTCCGGTCAGGACGTGATCGGCCAGGCCCGCACCGGCACCGGCAAGACCTACGCCTTCGGTGTCGCGATGCTGCAGCGCATCGCCCAGGCCGAGCCCAAGCGGCGCAAGGGCAAGAGCGCGCCGCCGCTCGGCCTCGTCGTCGTGCCGACGCGCGAGCTCGCCCTCCAGGTCACCGAGGACCTGATCGTGGCCTCCGGCAAGCTGGGGGCGCGCATCCTCTCGGTGTACGGCGGGCGCGCCTACGAGCCGCAGATCAACGCCCTGCGGGACGGCGTCGAAGTGGTGGTCGGCACGCCCGGCCGCCTGCTCGACCTGGTCAAGCAGCGCCACCTCGACCTGTCCAAGATCGCCTCGCTCGTGCTCGACGAGGCCGACCGCATGCTCGACCTGGGCTTCCTGCCCGACGTCGAGCGCATCGTGAGCCTGGTCCCCGAGGACCGGCAGACCATGCTCTTCTCGGCCACCATGCCGGGTGAGATCGTCGCGCTCAGCCGCCGTTACCTGCGCCGCCCGACCCACGTCCGCGCCGAGAGCGCGAGCGAGTCCCAGGCCACGCCGCAGACCACGCAGCACGTCTGGCGCACGCACCGGATGGACAAGATCGAGATCGTGGCGCGGCTGCTCCAGGCCGAGGGCCGCGGCCTCACCATGATCTTCTGTGAGACCAAGCGCGCCTGCGACATGGTCGCCGAGGAGCTGGGCCGGCGCGGTTTCGCGGCGGCGCCCGTCCACGGCGACCTGGGCCAGGGCCAGCGCGAGCAGGCCCTGCGGGCGTTCCGCAACGGCAAGGTCGACGTCCTGGTGGCCACCGACGTCGCCGCGCGCGGCATCGACATCGACGACGTCACCCACGTGGTCAACTACGACTGCCCGCAGAGCGAGGACGCCTACGTCCACCGCATCGGCCGGACCGGCCGCGCGGGCCGCACCGGCGTGGCCGTGACCTTCGTCGAGTGGAGCGAGCTGACCCGCTGGAAGGTCATCAACAACGCGCTCGGCCTGGACTTCGCGGACCCCGAGGAGACCTACTCCACGTCCAAGCACGTCTACACCGAGCTGAACATCCCCGAGGGCACCAAGGGCGTGCTCCCGAGGGCGCAGCGGCAGCGGGCGGGCCTGGACGCCGAGGAGCTGGAGGACGTCGGCGAGACCGGCCGAACCAGGTCCAAGTCCCGGGACAGGGACAGGGACAGGGATCGGGACCGGGACCGGGACCGGGACCGGGACCGCCCGGCCCGCAAGCAGCGTGAGCGCCGCCGCACCCGCGGCGGGCGCGGCTCCGAGGACGAGGCCGCCCCCGTGGCCGCCGCGACCCCGGCCGCCGAGGAGGCCGCCCCCGCGGGGGACCGGCCCAAGCGCACCCGCACCCGGACGCGCCGCTCCGACGCCGCCGCGCAGGCGACCGAGGCCGGTGTGGTCGAGGCGGTCGAGGCCGGGGTGACCGAGGCGGCCGTGCCGGTCGCCGAGGAGGCCGCGGTCGTGGCCGAGCCGGTGGAGGCCGAGAAGCCGAAGCGCACGCGCACGCGGACCCGCAAGGCCGAGGCCGCCGTCGCGGAGCCGGTCGAGGACGCCGCGCCGGTGGCCGAGGTCGCCGAGCCCGTCGAGGAGCCGGTCAAGCCGAAGCGCACCCGCACCCGCAAGGCCACCGCCGAGACGGCCGAGCCCGCCCCGGCCGCCGAGGCCCCGGCCCCGGTCGCGGAGACCACCGAGGCCACCGAAGAGCCGGCCAGGCCCCGGCGCGGCCGTACGGCCAAGGCCGCCACGGCGGTCGCCGAGGACGCGGCTGAGGCCGTGGAGGTCGCAGAGGCCGCCCCGGTCAAGCGGACGCGCGCGCGGAAGGCGGCCGCCGAGGCCGTCGCCGAGATCGCCGACGAGGCTCCCGCCGCCGTGGCGGAGTCCGTCGAGGAGCCGGTCAAGCCGAAGCGCACCCGCACCCGCAAGGCCACCGCCGAGACGGCCGAGCCCGCCCCGGTCGCCGAGGCCCCCGAGGAGCCGGCCAGGCCCCGCCGGAGCCGTACGGCCAAGGCCCCCGCGCCCGCCGACGCCCCGCAGGCCGAGGACGCGGCGGAGACCGTGGAGTCCGTGGAGTCCGTGGAGGCCGTGGAGGCCGTGGAGGCCGCCCCGGTCAGGCGGGCCCGCGCTCGCAAGGCCGAGGCGCCCGCGCCGGTCGCGGAGACCGCGGAGACCACCGCGACCCCCGAGGCCCCCGAGGCCGCGGAGGAGCCGGTGGCGGCCGCCCGTCCGGAGCCCGCTCCCGTGCTGGAGCGCGCCCCGGTGACGAACGACCCGTTCTCGGTGATGTTCATGGCGCCGCCGAGCCTGGGCGACCCGGACGACTTCGACGAGGAGCCGGCCTGGCAGCCGCCGCCCCGGCGCAACCAGGGTCAGGGCCGTGGCGGCCAGGGCCGGGGGCAGGGGCGCGGCGGCCGGAGCCGGCGGCGCTGAGACGAGTCCCGAGGGGCCGCCCCCGCCCGCGTGAGGACGCGGCGCGGGGGCGGGCCCGAGGGTGATGACCTGGAGACTTACCCGTGAGGTACCCGATCGGTCCGCCACGCTGGGTAAGCTGAGCTTACGTGAGTACCCCGCGATTTCTGACGCTGCCTCCCGGCGTGCTTCCCCGCTCGATCGAGACACCGGTGGGGACCTTCGCAGCCCTTGAGGCGTCTCCAGCCAGCGGGGCCACCGAGCGCTGGCCCGCCCTCCTCGTGCCCGGGTTCACCGGGAGCAAGGAGGACTTCATCGCCGTCCTGCAGACTCTCGCCCAGTCCGGGCGCCGCGTGGTCGCCATCGACATGCGGGGGCAGCACGAGTCGGCTGGCGGCGCCGCGCCGGAGGCCTACACCTGCGAGGCGCTGGGCCGCGACATCGCCGCCATCGCCGGAGTGTTCGGCGACGACCCCGTGCACCTGGTGGGGCACTCCTTCGGCGGGCTCGTCACCCGCGAGGCCGTGCTGGGCGGCGGGATCGAGGTCGCCTCCCACACGCTGATGAGCTCCGGCCCCGGCGCGGTGGGCGGACGCCGCGCGACGGCGGGCTGGGCGCTGCTGGAGCGGCTGCCGGAGATGGGCGTGCGCCGCATCTGGGAGACCGCGATGGAGCCCGAGGCCGTGGCCGCGGGCATCCCCGAGGAGATCGTCGCCTTCCTGCGCCGCCGCATGCTCAACAACTGCCCGACGGGCCTGGCCACCATGGGCCACGAGGTCCTCACCTGCCCGGACAAGGTGGCCGCGCTGGCCGCCCTGGAGCTGCCCACGCTGGTCCTGTGCGGCGAGAACGACGACGCCTGGCCCACGGACGTCCAGGCGGCCATGGCCCGCCGCCTCAACGCCGACTGCGTGGTCCTCCCCGGCGCGGCCCACTCCCCCGCCGTCGAGGCCCCGGAGACGACCGCCGCCGCCCTCGTCCGCTTCTGGAACGAGGCCGAGCGCATCGCCATGACCCACCCCCGCGAGGACCCCCTCTCCCAGGCCACCCCGACCCTCTGACCCCTGGTCCCGGCCCCTCCCTCGCGCTGATCACGCGGTTCCGGGCACACCCTGTGCCCGAGGCCGCGTGATCCCGGCGAGGAACGGCGCGGCGGTCGGGCGAGGATGGCGCGAACGGACGGCCTCGTGGTCGGTGGCGGCCCGGCTCGCATTCGGGGACACCGTCTTCCCGATCAGGCCCATCACCGTGAGCATCGTCGGCGCGCAGAAGGGCCCGGAGAGGAAGACGGCGGCCGGCGGCGAGGCGATGCCCGGATCGAGGGGAGACGGGGAGACGGGGAGCCGCGCCGGCCCGCCTCAGGGGCGGTCGGCGCGTTTCACGCGCTCCAGGAGTTCGCGGTGGGCATCGCCGCGTTCCTTCTTGTCGCGATGGTCCAGTTCGTCGCGGATGTACTCGCGGGCCCGCGCGGCCTCCAGCAACGGACTGTCGTTGTCCTTGAGAGCCAGGGCCAGGGCCACCAGTTGGATCGTGGGGACTTCCGCGTACGGCCTGCCGGGGGTCACGAGCGGAAATCTACCGGTCTGGGGTGACTATCCGTCCAGGGAGATCGCGTTCTTGGCGCGCTCCACGGACTCCTCGGCCGCCGGGCCGCCGGGGTTCTCCGTCGCCAGCGCCTGGTTGAGCTCGACGAAGGGGCGCATGCGCTTCTCGTAGCGCGTCAGCGCCTCCTCCGGGTCGCGGCCCAGCTCGTCCGCCAGGACGTACGCGCCGACCAGGGCCAGGCTGGTGCCCTGGCCGGACAGCGGCGAGGCGCAGTAGCCGGCGTCGCCGAGCAGGACCACGCGGCCCTCGGACCAGCGGTCCAGGTGGATCTGGGCCATCGAGTCGAAGTAGAAGTCGGGGGCCTTGGCCATCGCGTCGAGGATGCGCGTAGTCTCCCAGCCCAGGCCGGCGCAGCGCTCGGCGATGATCCGGCGCTGGGCCTCCACGTCGCGGTGGTCGTACTCGAACGGCTCGGCCATGAAGCCGACGTTGACCCGCAGCTCGGTGTTGCCGCGGACCGGGTAGAGGCCGTAGCCGACGTCGCCGTCGCGCATCCACACCTGCCAGTCCTCAAGGCCGAGGAAGTTCTCGGCGCTGCAGATCGCCAGGTAGATCCCCAGGTGCCGGATGAAGCGGGACTCGTCGCCGAAGACCAGGCGGCGGGTGTTCGAGTGGAGCCCGTCGGCGCCCACGACCAGGTCGAACCGGCGGGGCGCGCCGCGCTCGAACGTCACGTCCACGCCGTCCGCGTCCTGCGCGATCGAGGCGATCGAGTCGCCGAAGACGTACTCCACGTCGTCCTTCGTGCGCTCGTACAGCAGGCCCGTGAGGTCCTCGCGCAGCAGTTCCACGTCGTCGCTGTCGAGGCGGCCGCCGCTGACGGTGGCCTCGGTGCTGCGCATGATCTCGTTGCCGTCGCCGTCGACCATGGACATGCCGCGCATGCGGGTCCGGGCCCGCCGCACCTCGTCCAGGACGCCCAGGCGGGCGGCCACCTCAAGCGCCACGCCGCGCACGTCCACGGCCTGCCCGCCGGGCCGCGGGGCCGGGGCCCGCTCGACCACGGTGACCGCGAAGCCCTTCCGCGCGAGCAGGCCCGCCAGGGCCGGACCGGCGACGGACGCTCCGGAGATGAGCACGTTCTCCATCGGGAAACCCCTCTCGTATGCTGTACGCGGACCTGACTGTACGGCGTACACAAAGCCCTGACAACCTGCGATTTCGCGGGATCTGTACTAGAACAGAAGGTGTTCGGCGGCCGATCACCCCGGTAGGGTCTGTACTAGTACAGGGATGGGAGGCCCGAAAAAATGCCGGAAAAGACCGCCCCCTACCTCCGGATCGCCGCGGAGATCCGGCGGCGCGTCGCCGACGGCGAGCTGTCCCCCGGCGACCGCGTGCCCTCGACGCGCCAGATCGCCCGCGAGTGGAACGTCGCCCTGGCCACCGCCGCCAAGGTCCTCACCACCCTGGCCCAGGAGGGCGTGGTCCGCCCCGAACCCCGCGTCGGCACCGTCGTCGCCGGCCCCGCGCCCGCCCCCGCCGTACGGCAGGGCGAGGCCGTACGGCCCGCGCGACCGGCCACCGGGACGGCGCGGGGCGCGCGGAAGGGCGCCGGGGGCGGCGGGCCCCACCCGGGGGAGATCTCGCGGGAGCGGGTGGTGCGCGCGGCCATCGAGATCGCGGACCGCGAGGGGCTGGAGGCGGTGTCGATGCGCGCGGTCGCCGCGCGGCTCGGGGCCGCCACGATGTCGATCTACCGCTACGTCCGGGGCAAGGACGACCTGGTGATGCTGATGGCGGACGCGGCGTACGGCGAGGCGGCCTATCCCGGCGAGGTCGCGGGCGGCCGGCGGGAGCGGCTGGAGCTCGTCGGGCGGACCCTGTGGACGCTGTTCCGGCGGCACCCGTGGCTGGCCCAGGTCAACCCGCTGACCAGGCCGGTCGCGCTGGAAGGGGTCACGGCGCACGGCGAGCGGCTGCTGTCGGCGCTGGACGGGCTGGGGTTGCCGGCGACCCGGGTGATGGACCTTCAGGTGCTCTTCTACAGCTACGTCCAGGGGATGGCGATCCACCTGGAGGAGGAGGCGCGCGCCGAGGCCGCGAGCGGGCTGTCGGCCGACGACTGGGTGGACCTGCAGCAGGAGGCGTTCGACCGCATCGCCGCCTCCGGGCGGTACCCGGTGTTCGCCCGGATCCTCTCCGGGCTGCGGGACGGCTACGACCTCGATCTGGACGCGCTGTTCGAGATGGGGCTGCGCGCGCTGCTCGACGGCCTCGCCGTCCACCACCCGGCCCTGGGCGTACGGCACGGCGAAGACCCCGGCGGGGACCCCCGGGAGGACGGGCCGGACGGGGCCATGTAATTATCTACTTACTATGGGACGAGTCGAAGACAGCGTGGTGCAGCCGCCTCACACCGTGACGTGGCTCGTGCACATCGATCGCGGCATGTGGGTGGGCGGCGTCCGGGGCCTGATGCTCCAGGCGCTCCACCCCCTGCCCGCCCGGGGCGTCTGGCAGAACTCCAACTTCCAGCAGGACCCGTTCGGGCGGCTCCGGCGCACGGCCGACTTCGTGGGCGTGGTGACGTTCGGCAGCCCGGAGGAGGCCGTCGCGCTCGGGGCCAAGATCCGCGGGATCCACCGCATGCTGCGGGTGGAGGACACCGAGACCGGGCGCACCCACCGCGTGGACGACCCGGAGCTGCTGCTGTGGGTCCACTGCGCGGAGGTGTACTCCTACCTGGAGATCATGCGCCGCGGGGGCCTGCGGCTCAGCGACGCCCAGGCCGACCGGTACCTCGCCGAGCAGCGCCGCAGCGCCACCTACGTGGGCCTGCACGCCGAGGACGTGCCGGGCTCGGTCGCGGAGATGGAGGAGTACTTCGCCTCCGTCCGGCCGGTCCTGCGCGTCTCGGAGGAGGCGCGCCAGATCATGCGGTTCCTCCTGTGGCCCACCATGCCCGAGGACCTGCGCCGGCTGGCCCCGGTCAAGCCTGCCTACCTCCCCTTCGGGGCGCTCTGCTACTACACGCTCCCCCGCTGGGCCCGCGACATGTACGGCCTGCTCCCCGAGGTCCCCCAGCCCGCGGTCACCGCGGCCCTGAAGGCGTTCCGCCTGAGCCTGAACTCCCTCCCCGAGCCCGTCCACGACCTGGCGTTCATGCCGAGCACCCGCGACATGCTGGAGCGCTCGCGCCGCCGCCTCGGCGCCCTGGGCTACGACATGGGCAAGGGCCTGAAGGGTCTCACCGACCCCCGCCGCTGGCCCCACTGGACCTCCCGGGCCGCCTGACCCGGACCCCGCCCCGACCCTCGCGAGACCTGCGCGCGTGTGGGCGCGACGCCCGCGAGGGCGTGAGCGGCGCGCGCGAGCCGTACCCCGGACGGGACGGCCCCGTCCGGGAGGGGCGGGGGTCAGCCGGCCAGGCCGTCCCAGGGCTGGTGGGCGGGGGCGGCCTCCTGGCCCTCGGGACAGGCGGCGCGGAAGTCGCACCAGCCGCACATGGGGCCGGGGTTGGGCGGGAAGTCGGGCTTGGCCGCGGCCCGGCCGCCCGTCTTGTACGTCTCCTCGGCCTCGGCCGCCTCCAGGGCGATGTCCTCGGCGCGGGCGAGGTGGCGGGCCAGGGACTCGTCGGTGTGGCGCCAGGAGACGACGGTCTCGGTCGGGAGGTGGTGGAGCTCCACCCGGTAGGCGGGGACGCGCAGGACGCGACCGGCCGCCACGGCGTACATCGCCAGGGCCAGGGAGGAGCGGGCGTCGTCCTCGGTGAGGGGGCGGCGGCCGGTCTTGTAGTCCACGATGACCAGCTCGTCGCCGCGGCGGTCGATGCGGTCCACGCGCCCGGACAGGGCGATGGCCTCCGTGCGGGTCGCGACCGTGCGCTCGACCCCGACCGGCTCGTCGTCGGGGTCGATGGCCGCGACGTACCGCTCGACCATCCCGCGGGCGCGCTCACGCCACAGCGTGGACTGGCCCTCGTCGCGGAAGCCCTCCTTGAGCCAGCCGGCGGCGAGCAGGTTCCCGGCGGACTCGACCGTGCGGCGGCCGGCGGGCAGGCGCCACCAGCCGGCGAGGGCGTTGTGGATGGAAGCGCCCATGCTGTTGTGCGCCCAGGGCGGGCCCTTGGGCGGGGACGGCCGGTCGAGGTACGTGAAGCGGTACCGGCGCCGGCAGTCCAGCCAGGTGTTCAGCCGCGACGGCGTGCAGGAGAAGAGCCGTCGCGGCATCCCGGGCAGGCCGAGCTGTTCGCTCATACCCCCTCAGACTTGTCCGGCTTACCGGACTTGTCGACGTCGGTGTCGCTGTCGGTGTCGTCGGCGTCCCCGGACTCCGCGGAGTCCGCGGCCTCCTCGGACGCGGGCGTCGTGGTGAGCCTGCCGGACAGCCAGTCGTCGAAGTGCGGCTCCTGCTCCTCGACCGTCGTCTCCTCGCCGTGGGCGGGGAGCACGCGGGTGTCCGGCGGCAGCGAGATCAGGTGCTGGCCGATCGAGGTGAGCTGCGTCGGCAGGTCGGGGTAGGTGTCGTAGACCTTGCCGGGGCCGTCGGCCTGGAGCGTCTTGCCGGTGAACACCACGCCGAGCTCGTCGCAGGTCAGCGAGATGCCGCCGGGGCTGGCGCCGGGCGTGTGCACGACCTCCAGGATCACGTCGCCGACGGCGAACTGCCCGCCGGGCTCGACCTCGATGTCCGGCTGCGTCTCCGGCCAGGTCTCGCGCCACAGGGCCTTGTCGCGCGGGTGCAGGGCGACCACCGCCTCGTCCCGCATGACGATCTCGATGGCCGCGCCGACGTGGTCCGGGTAGCCGTGGGTGCAGATGACGGCGAGCACTTCGCGTTCGCCGACCTGCTCCATGATCTTCTCGGCGTCCCGCGCGGGATCGATGACGATCACCTCGTCGTCGTCGCCGATGATCCAGGTGTTGTTGTCGACCTTGTACTCGACGTCGTCGTGAGTCACGACGCCGGAGGTCACCACTCGCTCGATGCGCGCTGTCACGGCACCGAACACTACCGACCATCGGCGCGGAACGCGACGAGCGGCGAGGAAAGGCCCCCGTGGAGGAGGTGTCTCCGGCAGGCCCCCGGGAGCCGGTCAGGCCCCCTTCAGCAGACTCCGGATCGCGTCCACGATGAGCTGCACGGCGATCGCCGACAGCAGCAGGCCGGCGATCCGGGTCACGAGCTCCACCCCGTTGTCCTTGATCACCCTGATGATCGACACGGAGAACCGCATGGTCAGCCAGAGGAGGACGTGCACGAGCGCGATCGCCAGCGCGAGGGTCAGGATCCGGCCGGTGTCGCCCCTGACCTGGTCCACGAACACGATCGTGGCCACGATCGCGCCGGGCCCGGCGAGCAGCGGCGTGGCCAGCGGCACGAGCGCGACGTTGACGTTGGCGCGTTTGCGGTCGGCGGGCGCCTCGGTCTTGCCGGTGAGCAGTTCCAGCGCGACCAGGAGCAGCAGCAGCCCGCCCGCGATCTGCATCGACGGCACCGTGACGTGCAGGTAGTCCAGGAGCGCCCGCCCGAACAACGCGAAGATCACGATCAGGCAGAACGCCGCCACCGACGCCTGCCAGGCGATGCGCTGCCGCTGCTGCAGTGAGTTCCCGCCGGTGTAGGCGAGGAAGAGCGGCACGATCCCCGGCGGATCGACGATCACGAACAGCGTCACGAACGCCTCACCGAAGAACCGGGCGTCGAACCCCATTCATCCCCCCATCTCGATCGACGGGGGGTCTGCTCCGATGCTACTAACCACCCCCTCCACCCCGCTGACCAGGTACGGCCTGAGCCTGCGGCCCCCCACCGGACGAGGCTCACGCCGTGCGGCGGGCCGGGCGCGGGCCCACGCCGTGCGGCGGGCGGGGGGCGGGGTCAGGACTTGAGGGGGGACGCGCCGGTGGCCTCGGCGACCAGGAGGTCGTAGACCTCCGGGGCGGTGGTCTCGGAGCCGAGGATGTGCCCGGTGAGCTCGCCGTGGTCGTCGCTGGAGCCGGTGACCGCGAGGTCCAGGCGGGCCGCGAGCGCGCGGAGGCGGTCCCGGGTGGCGGGGTCGTGACCGCGGTGGTCGATCTCCAGCCCGAACAGCCCGGCCGCGGCCATCTCGGCGATCACGTCGTCCGGCACGGCGCGGTTGTCCGCCCCCGGATGCGCGAGGACGGGCACCCCGCCGGCGGCGCGCGTCAGCCGTACGGCGTCCACCGGGTCGAGGGCGTAGCGGGACACGTGCGCGCGGCCGCCGGGGCCGATCCAGTCCGGGGTGAACGCCTCCTCGAACGTGCCCACCGCCCCGGCTTCGACGAGCGCGCGGGCGATGTGGGGGCGGCCGACCACGCCGTCCCCGGCCAGTTCGCGGACGCGCTCCATGGTCAGGGGCACGCCGAGGGCGACGATGCGGGCGACCATGGCCTCGGCCCGGTGGATCCGGTCGTCGCGGATCAGCGCGCACTCGCGGGCGAGGTCGGGGTCGTCGGGGTCGAAGAGGTAGGCGAGCAGGTGGACGCTCTGGCCGTCGCGGGCGCAGGACAGCTCCATCCCGGGCACGAGCGTGAGCCCCGGCGGGAGCGCCCGCGCCGCCTCGGCGATCCCGGCCACGGTGTCGTGGTCGGTGAGCGCGATGACGTCGAGCCCGGCCAGGGCGGCCCGCCGCACGACCTCGGCGGGCGGCTCGGTGCCGTCGGACGCGGCGCTGTGGCTGTGGAGGTCGATCAGCGCGGTCAAGAGCCCGCCTCGCCGCCGAGACGGGGCGTGAGCGCGCCGTACGGCAGGTCGGGCAGGGCGCCGTCGCGCAGATCGCGCAGGTCGAGCTCTTCCAGGGCGACGAGGACCCCGGCCTCGGGCGGCCAGGCGACGGCCCAGAGCCAGTGGCCGAGGGCCTCCCCGACGTACACGGCCCGGTCGTCCGCGCCCTCCACGCACCACAGGGCGGTGGGGTGCCCGCAGGCGTCGAGCTTGGCGTGCGAGGGGCCCGCGCCGAACCCCGGGCCGGGGTCGGGGCCGGGCAGCCCTGCGTACGCCGCGCCGAGGCCGACGCCGGGCTCCTCGGCGACGAGCAGCATGTCGGCGGGCCCGTCCACGATCGAGGGGCCGGAGATGGCGACGACGCCCGCCCGCGCGCCGCTGCGCTCGTCGCCGACCCAGGCGAATCCGGTGACCAGCCAGGCGGGCGGCAGCGGCCACGGCAGCCACACCGGCACCCGGGTCCGCTGGATCAGGGCGTCGAGCGCGCTCGCCGACGGGCGCAGGGCGGGCTGGAGGGGCAGCACGTCTCCGTGTACGCCACAGCGCCACGCGCTCGACCACGGACTCGGCGCGTGCAGCGGCTCGAAACACCGCGGACAGCTCGGCGCGGCTCTCACGCTTACCGACGGTGCTCTGACTTACCCTCGTACGTCAAGGGCACATGCCGTGAACTGGACGTAATCTTCGATTCCCATGCGAATGCGTTGTGTCGGCGCCGTCGTCCACGACGACTCCCGCCGCCTCCTCCTGATCAAGCGCGCCAACCCCCCTGGCCAGGGCCTCTGGTCCCTGCCCGGCGGGCGGGTGGAGCCCGGCGAGACCGACTCCGAGGCCCTGATCCGCGAGATGCGCGAGGAGACCGGCCTGGAGATCGAGGTGGGCGATCTGGTCGGCCGCGTGGACGTCCCCGGCGCGTCCGGAATCGTCTACGACATCCACGACTACGCCGCCACCCCCACCGGCGGCACCCTGAGACCCGGCGACGACGCCCTGGAAACCCGCTGGGTGACCGCCGAGGACCTCCACCACCTCCCCCTGGCCCCCGGCCTCCTGACCGCCCTCACCACCTGGCACGCCCTCCCCTCCTGACCGCGCCACGCACGCCGGCGCGTCCTGCGGTCAGGGGAGGCGGGGCTGGGGGCGGGAGGGGGGGTCGGGGGCTTGGGGTTGTTTGGGGACCATGATTTTGCGGCGGAAGACGCAGACGACGGTGCCGTCCTGCTTGTAGCCGCGGGTCTCGACCTCGACGACGCCCCGGTCGGGCTTGGAACGGGACTCGGCCTTGGCCAGGACCGTGGTCTCCCCGTAGATCGTGTCGCCGTGGAAGGTGGGGGCCACGTGGCGCAGCGACTCGACCTCCAGGTTGGCGATGGCCTTGCCGGACACGTCGGGGACGGACATGCCGAGCAGGAGGGAGTAGACGTAGTTGCCCACGACCACGTTGCGCTTGAACTCCGTCGCCTCGGCGGCGTAGTGCGCGTCGAGGTGGAGGGGGTGGTGGTTCATGGTGAGCAGGCAGAACAGGTGGTCGTCGTACTCGGTGACCGTCTTGCCGGGCCAGTGCTTGTACGTCTCGCCGACCTCGAACTCCTCGAAGTACCTGCCGAAGCGCATGCCCTCCGCCTCTCTCCCGAAGACCTGCCGCACAAGTTACCTGTGGGTACGGCTGAGCGCCCGCCCCGGCGCGGAAAAGTGATCAGCGGCGCAGCGTGGAGCGCCACAGGGTCACGTGGTCCTGGGTGTAGGTGGTGCTGCGGCCGATCGCCACGACCTGCTCCCCGACCACCGTGACCCCGTCGAGGCGCTGCACCCCGGGGCCGGACAGGCCGGTGCCGGTGGGGCTGCGGCGCTCCCAGGTCTCGCCGTCGGCGGAGGTCCACGCGGCGCTGTCCTGCGTGCCCGGGGAGCCGGAGGCCCCGACCGCGACCAGTCCGTACGCCGTCGCGACCAGGTCGTCGATCTCGGCTTCGCCGGAGCGGGGGAACCAGTGCGTGGTCCAGGTGCGCCCGCCGTCGGAGGAGACCGCCGAGAACGGCACCCGGTCCCCGCCCCTGCGGGCCAGGCCGACGGCGGTGACCGCGTCGCCGCGCGCGACCACGTGGCGCAGCCCGGTCTCCTGCGCCCCGGAGGGGACGATCTTGGCGCCGGCCGTCCACGCGCGGCCGTCCGCGGAGGTCCAGACGACGGCGGTCTCGCGTTCGCCGGAGCCCGCGCCGCCCACCGCGACGAAGCCGGTGGCCGTGGCCGCCACGTCGTGCAGGCGCACGCCGGAGGCCCCGGAGGGCAGGCCCGTCACGCGGGTGAAGCCGCGCAGGTCGGCCGAGTGCCACAGGGCCGGGCTCTCCGCGCCGGAGGCGTTGTCGGTGCCCGCGATGACGTAGCCCTTGGCGCCGGCGGCGACCGCCGAGGCCGCCAGGGAGCGGTTGTCGTCGCCGGTGGGCTGGAGCGCCGGGCTGCCGACCCTGCGCCAGGCCTTGCCGTCCGCCGAGGTCACCATGAGCGCCGCCGTACGGTCGGCCTCGGGGCTCGTGCTGCCGACCGCGAGCCAGCCGCGCGGGCCGCGCGCCACGTCCAGGAGCTCCTGGCGGCCGTCGCCGCCGAAGGTGCCCGGGTCGTGGGCGGCCCGGGTCCAGGACCCGCCGCCGGGGCTGGTCCAGATCGCGGCGTCGCCGTGGGAGCCGCCGACGAGCACGAGCTGCCCGTCGCCCGCGACCAGCCGGTTGGCCCGCCGCCAGGGCCGGCGCAGCCCCTCGACGCCGCCCGCCTGCACCTGCTCGGCCGGGCGGCCCCGCGACGCCTGCCACAGGACCAGGCGGTTGTCCACGTCGGCGGCGCTCTGGTCGCCCACGACCGCCAGGCCGCCGTCGGAGGCCACGGCGAGCCCGTTGAGCTGGCCGCCGCTCATCTGGCCCAGGTCGTGCGACCGGTTCCACCGCTTGCCGTCGGCGCTGGTGTAGACGGCGAACCTGCCGAGGCCCACCTCGACCACGGCCGCCGCCGACGCGCCGTTCCCGGCCACCGCGCGCACGCCCGCGCCGTCGTACCCCAGCCCGCTCATCGACCCGCAGGCCTGCCAGCGCTCGCCGTCGGAGGAGCACCAGACCGGCAGCGGCGCGTTGGCCCCGCCGGGCCGCTGGATGGCCGGGATCAGCACGAACCCGTCCTTCACCGCGGCCAGCCCGCCGTCCTGCGGGGTGAGGTTCTGGATCTGGGCGGCCACCGGCTGCCAGTCGCGGCCGCCGTTGACCGAGCGCAGCACGATCGACTTCTGCGAGTCGCCGGGCGACTCCGACAGCGCCACCACGACGTTGCCGCGCGCGACCACGTCGTTCAGCGGTCCCACGAGCTCCGGGCGGCCGATCGAGCCGGCCTCGATGCGCCGCCAGCTCCGCCCGTCGGGCGAGAACCACGCGACGGGAGAGGCCCGGTCCGCGCCGGGCGCCGCCGCCGTACGGCCGACGGCCACGAATCCGGTGGGCGTCGCGGCGAGGTCGGCGACGTGGTCCCCGGGCCGGAACGCGCCCAGCGCGGAGGGCGGCAGCGCCTTCCAGCTCCGGCCGTCGGCGCTGGTCCACATCCCGGCGAACGACTCCCAGGAGCTGACCGCCACCCAGCCGAGCGGTCCCCCGGCCACCTGGTCGGCGGTCGCGGCGACGGGCTCTCCGCCGGTCGCGCCGGTGACCGAGGCCATGCGCCAGCTCCGCCCCGAGTCCTGGGACACCAGGAACAGCGGGCGCGGGATCACGCTCGCGGTGTCGCTGCCGACCGCGACCATGGCCGATCCGACCGCGCCGACGTCGCGCAGCGCCTGCCGCGCCCCGTCGCCCCGCGCGCCGTCGATGGCGGGCAGCGACTGGTCGATCGGGGTGACCTCCCCGGCGGCGAGCGTCAATCCGGAGCGGGCGGGCGCCTGCGGGCGTTCCATCCAGTTGAAGACGACGAGGCCCGCCCCCGCGCCGACCAGCACGATCGCCAGCACGAGCAGGGGCACGACCAGCCCGCTGCCGCGCCGCCGCCGGGGCGGGCGGGGCGGCGGGGGCGAGGTGCGCCGGGTGAACGGCGAGCGCCGCTCGTCCCCTCCCCGTAGCGCGCGGCGGCGCGGCGGGCCGGAGGCGACGAGCTTGTCCCCCGGGGCGGCCGGCGGCGCCTCGGCCGGGGCGGTCTTCCCGGCGGGCTGGACGACGTCGCGCAGCGAGCGCGCCTTGCGGCCCTTGCCCGGCGCCTTCGGCGTGCCCTTCACCCGCTCCTTGGGCGGGGCGTCGGGCGCGAGCGGCTCGCTGCGGTGCCGGGGCAGGTCGGGCGGCGGCTTGGCCCCGCCGGGCCCCGCGGCCTCGCGCACGGCGTCGGCCGGGGCGGCGGGCTCGCCGGAGTCGACCGGCTTGATCGGCTCGGTGGGCGCGGCGGGCTCGGCGGACGCGGCGGCGTCGGGGGTTCCGCCGGGTCCCGCGGCGGGCTCCGCCGCCGGCCCGGGCCGGTAACCGGGGCCGGGGAGGACGACGGCGCCCTCGCCCCTGCTCACCGGCCTGCGGCGCTCCTCGCGGGGCTCGGGCCGTACGGCGCCCGGGTCGACGCCGACGGGGGGACGGGGGCGGGGGCGGCCGGTGGCCACGAGCTTGTCCCAGGGGCCCAGTTCGGGCGCGTCGTCGGGGGGCGGCGCGGAGTAGGGCATGGTGCGGCTGTGCCGGGGCCGGGTCTCGCGGGGACGCTCGTAGGGCGGCCGGGTCCAGGAGTGGGACTCGTCCTCGGCCCCGCGCCCGCCGTACGGCATGCCGCGGCGGGGCGGCTCGTCGGCGGAGGAGCGGTGGGGGGCGCCGTCGGCGGAGCCGCTGGTGAGGTCGTCGGCGCCGGAGCCGGAGTCCGGGCGGGGGCCGGGCGGGCGGTGTTCGAGGGGTGGCGGAGGCTCTTGGGACGCGCGTGAGGGAGGCGCGGGCTCACTGTCGGCGTCGTCTGGGGACGAACCCGACGAGCGCGGGTCGCGGGGGTCCGAGGCCACGCTCTGTACCTCCTCTTTGGGCAGCCTACCCCGGCCCCGGAGCCAGGCAAGTTCCCCGGCATTCCTGGGCCGAACACCACGATCGTCAACAGAGCGCCGCAACCGCCGAGCCGAGCGACAAACCGTGCGCGATCATACTGATACCCAGCCGCCGATGCGTGATCACTCGCGCGGGAACCCCTGTCGTGTCGGGCATTCCGTGGCCTGGGCGGGGGCGCGAAAGGTCAGTTCCATGTCACCGGGAGGCCATGCGGGGGGGCCGTGCCGATCACGCGCGGCTCACCCCCCGGCCACAGCCGCAGGGTCACCTCGAAGATCACGACTCCGTCGTCGTCGCGGCGCGGCTCGAACGCCAGATGCGCCACCGGAGCCCGGGGCGTCGCGGCCTCGCCCGCCCGGGAGAGGCTGCCCTCGATCGTGCGCCACTCGGCGGGGGTGACGTACTGCCGCATGATCGAGTGCCAGACGACGGTGACCACGCCCTCCGCCGGGGCCAGGTCCGCGAGGAAGTCGGCCCCGCCGGCGCGGACCAGCGTGGCGGGGACGCGTTCGGCGACCTCGCACGCGCCGCGCAGCCGGGCGATGCGGTCGGGCTGGTCCGGCCAGACGTACGACAGGAGCCCGAGCCGCCCCTCCGGGCTGGCCCCGTCGATCGGCATCGGGTCGCAGCCGATCCGCTCGGCCACCTCCAGCGGGGCGTCCAGTGGCGGGCCCGAGTTGGTCCACGCCGGGGAGAGCAGCACGGGCGAGACCGCCGGGCCGTACACCCGGCTCCCGAGGTCGTAGCGGAAGTGGTCGAAGCGCAGGTTGAGGCCCGCGCTGGTGCCGATCTCCAGCAGCCGAACCGGCAGGCGGGTCTCGGCGGCGATGCGCAGCAGCCCGCCCAGCAGCGGCGCGGACCTGCCCACCTCGTTCGTCTGCGGCGGCGCGTCGAGGCGGGCGCGGATCTCGGCCTCGTGGGTCTCCAGCACCCGGTGGAACACCGGCCAGGCCTTGAGCGGGTCCGCCGTGCCGCCGACGCTCGGGTAGTAGACGGCGAGTTCCGGCACGCGGCCCTCCAGCACGAGCCGGTGCACCGCGCCGAGCAGGCGGAGCGCCAGCGCCGCCCGCTCGGGGGCGTCCTCGTGGCCGGAGAGCACGTGCGCGACCACCCCGCCCCGGGCGACGTCGGCCGCGGCCTCGGTCAGCAGCTCGGCGTACATCGGCGAGCCGAGCCGGGCGCAGGCGCGGGCCTGCCGCCGCAGCCGCCCTTCCAGCGGGAGCAGCGCGTCGAGGGGATCAGTACTGTCCACCGCGGCACCCTACTGTGATCGGTACTCCTCGAGCAGCCGCCTGCCGATGATCATCTTCTGGATGTCCGCCGTGCCCTCGCCGATCAGCAACATGGGCGCGTCGCGGTACAGCCGCTCGATCTCGTATTCCTTGGAGTAGGCATACCCGCCGTGGACCCGGAAGGCGTCCTCCACGACCTCCTTGCAGTACTCGCTCGCGAGGTACTTCGCCATGCCCGCCTCCAGGTCGTTGCGCTCCCCGGAGTCCTTGCGCCGCGCCGCCATCACCACCATCTGGTGCGCCGCCTCGACCTTCGTCGCCATCTCGGCCAGCCGGAACATCACCGCCTGGTGCTCGGCGATCTTCTTCCCGAACGTCTCCCGCTGCTGGGCGTACGCCACGGCCAGCTCGAACGCGCGCCTCGCCACCCCGGCGGCGCGCGCGGCCACGTTGACCCGGCCCACCTCGATGCCGTCCATCATCTGGTAGAAGCCCCGTCCCGGCTCCCCGCCGAGCACGCTCGCCGCCGGGACCCGGAACCCGTCGAAGACCAGCTCCGTCGTCTCCACGCCCTTGTACCCGAGCTTGTCGATCTTGCCGGGGATGGTCAGGCCGGGGGCGACCTCGCCGTACCCGGGCTCCTTCTCGACCAGGAACGTCGTCATGCCGCGGTGCCCGGCCGCCGGGTCGGTCTTGACCAGGGTCGCGATCACGTGGGAGCTGGCGCCGTTGGTGAGCCACATCTTCTGGCCGTCGATCACGTAGGAGTCGCCGTCCGGCACCGCCCGGGTCTGGATGGCCGCCACGTCCGAGCCACAGCCGGGCTCCGACATGGAGAACGCGCCGCGGACCGAGCCCTCGGCCATCCTCGGGAGCAGGCGCTCGCGCTGCTCGGGCGTGCCGTGCCTGCCGATCATGTAGGCCACGATGAAGTGGGTGTTGAGGATGCCGCTGACGCTCATCCAGCCGCGCGCGATCTCCTCCACCACCAGGGCGTACGTCAGGAGCGACTCGCCCAGCCCGCCGTACTCCTCGTCGATCATCAGCCCGAACAGGCCGAGCCCGGCCATGCCGGAGACGATCTGCTCGGGGTAGGCGTCCCGGCGTTCCAGTTCCCCGGCGACCGGGATGATCTCCTTGTCCACGAACCTGCGGACGGTGTCGAGGATCTCCTGCTGGACGTCGGTCAATCCCTCGGTCTGAGCGAGACGGCCCATGGCGCTCCCTTTCCCAGCGGGTAACTAGAACGTAAATCTAGTCACGCCACCGGGCCCGTTGGGAAGGTCCGCGCCCGCGCCCACCCCCGGGCGGCCCGCGCCGCGCGGACTCATGTCGTACGGCGTGAGCCGGGGCCGCCCCGGGGTGCAGGCGGAGGCCGGCCAGAGGTCAGGCGGAGGCGGCGGCGGGCTCGGCGGTGACCGGGCGCGGGGTCACGACGTCGACCCGGCCCCGGCGGGCCAGGAGGATCACGGCGACGGAGAAGACGCCGAGCTGGACGATCGTGCCGGCGATGGCCTGCCAGGGGACCTCGCCCTGGATGAGCGCGTCGTCGAGCTTGCCGGCGGCGGCGCTCGGGAGGAACGCCGCGATGTTGTTGACCACGTGCAGGCCGATCGCCGCCTCCAGGCCGCCGGTGCGCACCGTCAGCCAGCCCGCGACCACGGCGAACGCGAAGACGTCCACCTTGCCCCAGACCTCGTAGCCGTGCAGCAGCATGAACGGCACCGCGCCGACCACGATCCCCGCCCACGGGCTGCGCAGGAACGCGCCGAACGCCTGGAGCAGCCAGCCGCGGAAGACGTACTCCTCGGCGGCCGCCTGGAACGGCACCAGCACCAGCACGACGGCCAGCGCCGGCAGGAACGTGCCCCACCCGGCCCAGCCGAACAGGTCGCCCACCTCCTCGCCGGTCGCGGTGTAGACGAGGACGCGGGTCAGCTCGGCGAGCACCACGGCGATCACCGCGACCCCGGCGCAGCGCAGCAGCCAGCCCCAGCGCACGCGGTAGAGCACCGACGTCAGGCCGCCGACGGGCCGCCGCTGGATCAGCCAGGTCACGCCGAAGACGATCGGGATGAGCAGCGCGATCGAGGCGAGCTGGAGCGCCAGGTCCAGCAGCGGCTCCTCGAAGACCCGGTCGCCGCTGGTGACCAGCTCGATGCCCGTGACCTGGGCGAACAGCATCGCCACGAGGAAGAGCGCGAGCACGACGACGAACGCGCCGACCACGATCATCACCGCGCCCAGCACCGGCCGCCACCAGCGGTTCAGCGGGTTGCGCGCGAGGTGGTCGAACGTCGCCCCGGGCGGCGCGGACTGGATCCACGGCTGCGGGGGCGGCGGCGGGCCCCACTGCTGCCACGGGCCCGCGCCCGGGTAGTGGGGCTGCCCCGGCTGCCGCTGGTACGGCTGCTGGTGGGGGCCGCCCTGGTAGGGACCGCCCTGGTAGGGACCGTGAGGCTGGTTCCCGGCGTACGGCCCGCCGCCGTACGGTTGCCCGCCCGGGTGCGGCGCGTTCCCGGGGTACGCGTTCCCGGGGTACGCGTTCCCGGGGTACGCGTTCCCGGGGTACGGCGTGGCCGCGGGGTAGGGCGCATTCCCGGGATACGCCTGGCCCCCGCCGTAGGGCTGACCGGCGGCGTGGGGCTGACCGGCGGCGTCCTGCGGCCCGCCGTACGGCTGGGCGCCCTGGTGCGGGCGGTCGCCGTCGTGGGGGCCGCCGCCGTACGGCTCGCGCGGGGCCTGCGGCGCGGGGTCCCCCGGCAGCGCCCACGCGGGCGTCGCCTGGTCCGGCTGGGCCGGCGTCCCCTGGCCCGGCGCGCCCTGGGCGGGCGATCCCTGACCCGGCGCGCCCGGCGCGTCCGGCCGGCCGGTCCCCGCGTCCGCGCGGTACGGCTCGCCGGACCCTCCCCCGGCGTACGGGAGCGACCCGTCGGGCGGGGCGAAGTCGGGGCGGGCGGGCGGGGCGGGGTGGGACTCCTCGCCGGCCGGGGCGTCGGGAGACGGCGGGTCCTGCCGAGGAGGCTCAGGCTCGTGCATACCCCATTCCTATCCCGTCCGGCGGGGCGACACCTCCTCGCGGCGATCTCCAACTGCGGAAACGCCGCCGGGGGAAGCGGATTCGGGGGCGCGAGCGCGTATTTCTTCATGGAATCGACCCCTCCGCCGGCCGTATCCGTACTTACTGGAGGAGAGCCGCCCGACCACCGGAGTCGACCATGAAGCGCCTCGGCCCGATCCACACCCTGCTCGCGGGCGTCGCGCTCGTGCTCGCCCTCGGCGTGCTCACCTCGCGGGCGGCACGCGAACCGGCCCCCGCCCAGGCCGGGGGCGGCCGGTCCCCCGCCCCGGCCCCCACCGTGACCGCCACCTCCACGGCGACGCCCTCCCCCGCGGGCACCGCCGCCCCCGCCCCCACGCCGGCCCCCGTTCCGGAACGCGTCGACTTCGCGGGGCGCGCCTCGCGGACACGGGCCGTCGTGGCGCTCTCCATCCGCGACGGCAAGGCGATCGCGTACGTCTGCGACGGCCGCCGCACCGAGGCCTGGCTGCGCGGCACCGTCGAGGACGGCCTGCTCGCCCTCTCGTCCCCGGCGGGCGCGCGGATCACCGGCTCGGTCGGCGAGGGCGAGGCCACCGGCGCCGTCATCCTCCGCACCGGCCGGTTCGGGTTCACCGCGCCCGCCGTGACCGCCCCGTCCGGCCTCTACCGCGCCACCGCCGTCGTGCGCGGCGCGCGGGTCAGGGGCGGCTGGATCGTGCTCCCCGACGGCACCCAGGTCGGCGTGCTGAACCGGGGCGGCCGGCCCGCGCCCGCCCCCGAACTCGACCCCGCCTCCCGCACCGCCGTCGTGGACGGCGTCACCGTCACCGCCGAGCCCGTCTCCGGCGGGGGCGGCTTCTGACCGGCGCCCGACGACTCCCAACGTTTTCCGACGACTTCCGACGACTTCCAGCGGCTTCCGACGCCTGCAGAGGAGCCCTCATGAACCCCCAGGACCCGCCCGCCCGCGACGGCCTGGCCCCCGTACTGCTCCCGCTGGCCGCCGGCGCCCTGGTCGCGCTGGCCCTCGGGGTGTACGGCAGGGTGCACACCCCGACCGCCTTCGCCGTGAGCGTCGCCGGGTTCTCCGGCCCGCTCCCGATGAAGTCCTGGCTCACCACGCTCACGCTCCTGCTGGCGCTCGCCCAGCTCGGCTCGGCCCTGCTGATGTACGCCCGGCCCGCCGCCGCGCCCGCCCCGCGCCGGCTGGGCGCGCTGCACCGGTGGTCGGGGCGGCTGGCGTTCCTGGTGAGCGTGCCCGTGGCGTACCACTGCCTGTACGCCCTGGGGACGCGGCTGACCGAGCCCCGGGTCGTGGCGCACTCGCTGCTCGGGTGCTTCTTCTACGGCGTGTTCACGGCCAAGATGCTGGCGCTGACCCGGCGCGGGGTCCCCGGGTGGGCGCTGCCGGTCCTGGGCGGGCTGGCGTTCACCGCGATCGTCGGGCTCTGGCTGACCTCGTCGTTCTGGTTCTTCACGACCTTCGGCCCGCGGCTCTGAACCCCTCGCGCGGTTCCCCGCCACTCCGCGCGGCGTCCGCGCCGCCCCGCGCGGCACGGACGCTCACAGGAGTCCGACCCCGTCACCTGGGTAAACACCTCGGGTGACGACCTGGCGAGGGAACCCGTGGGCGATCCTGATGGCCCTGTGCCTCGGGTTCTTCATGACCCTGCTGGACCTGACGATCGTGAACATCGCGATCCCCAGCATGATCGATCACCTGCGGGCCTCGCTCGACGAGATCCTCTGGGTGATCAACGCGTACGCGCTGGCCCTCGCCGTACTGCTCATCACCGCGGGACGGCTCGGGGACCTCTACGGCCGCCGCCGGATGTTCGTGATCGGCGTCGTCGTGTTCACGGTCGCGTCGGTGCTGTGCGGCGTCTCGCAGGGGCCGGAACTGCTGATCGCCGCGCGGGTGCTCCAGGGCGTCGGGGCCGCGATCCTGATGCCGCAGACGATGGCGATCATCATCGGCGTGTTCCCGCCGGAGCGGCGCGGCCTGGCGATGGGCGTGTGGTCGGCGGTGGCGGGCGTGGCGACGCTGGCCGGGCCCACCCTCGGCGGGTTCCTGGTGACCGCGTTCGACTGGCGCTGGATCTTCTTCGTCAACGTGCCCATCGGCGTGATCGTGCTGTTCCTGGCGATGACCGCGATCCCGCCGACGCGGATCACCCGGCGGCACCGGCTGGACGTGCCCGGCGTGCTGATCTCCACGGCCGCGTTGTTCTGCCTGGCGTTCGCGCTGACCGAGGGCGAGCGGTTCCACTGGAACCGGATCATCGTCGCGCTCGCGGTCGCCGGGCTCGTGCTGCTGGCGATCTTCCTGGACCAGCAGCGGCGGGCCCAGGGCGCCGAGCCGCTGATCCCGTTCGCGCTGTTCCACGACCGGAACTACACGCTGATGAACGGCGTGAGCGTCGCCATCTCCATCGCCATGATCGGGACGTTCCTGCCGCTCACGCTGTACCTCCAGTCGGTGCTGGGCATGTCCGCGCTCAAGGCCGGGCTCACGCTCGCGCCCATGTCGCTGACCTCGATGGTCGCCGGTCCGGTCGCCGGGCGCCTGGCCGACCGGGTGGGCGGGAAGTACCTGCTGATGTCCGGCCTCGTCATGTACGCCGTGGGCGTGGGCCTCATCGCGATCGTCGCCCGGCCGCACTCCGACTGGCCGGTGTTCGTGATCCCGCTGGTGGCGGCGGGTCTCGGAGTGGGGTTCACGTTCGCCCCGCTGGGCACCCTGGCCACGCTCAGCGTCCCGCCCGAGGTGGCGGGGGCCGCCTCGGGCGTGCTCAACACCAACCGGCAGCTCGGCTCGGTGATCGGCGGCGCGGTCATCGGCGCCCTGCTGCAGAACCGGCTGGCCGCCGCGCTGGCCGGCGAGGCGGAGAGGCGGGCGGGGCTGTTGCCGCCGCAGGCCCGGGAGCCGTTCCTCGACGGGTTCCGGCAGGCGGCCCGGGGCGGCCTGGAGGTCGGGGCCGGGCAGACCGGGGTCCACCCGCCCGGCGGGCTGCCCGCCGAGGCCGCCCGGCGCGTCGCCGAGCTGGCCCACGAGGTCTTCACGCAGGCGTTCGTCACCGCGATGCGGCCCACCCTCGCCGTGGCGGTGGTCGTCATCCTGTGCGGGGCCGCCCTGTCCTCCGCCGCCCGGCGCACGGTCAGGAACGGCGTCCCGGCCGGCCGCTGACTCCCGGGCGCGGGTACGGCGGCGCGCGGCGTAACGCCGTACGGCCGGCGCGGACGAGGCGGACGCCGTACGGCACCGCCGGGCGCGGCGGGACGCCGTACGGGCGGATCGGGGCGGGGACGGGGCGGCTCGCGGACCGGAGGACGCCTGGGGGCGTCCTCCGGCGGGGCTCAGCGGCCGACCGGGTTGAGGCCGAGCTGGCGGCCGAGGAGGCTCGCGCTCCGCTGGCCGAGGCGGTCGGCGATGCCGCGGAGCTCCCGGGAGGCCGGGGCCTCGGGGTCGGAGAGCACGATCGGCTTGCCGCTGTCGCCGCCCTCGCGCAGGCGGGTGTCGAGCGGGACCTGGCCGAGCAGGGGCACGCGCGCGCCGAGCTGCTTGGTCAGCGCGTCGGCGACCGCCTGGCCGCCGCCGGAGCCGAAGATGTCGATGCGCTCGTCGCAGTGGGGGCAGGGCAGGTACGACATGTTCTCGATGACGCCCGCGATCTGCTGGTGGGTCTGCACCGCGATGGAGCCGGCCCGCTCGGCGACCTCCGCGGCCGCCTGCTGCGGTGTGGTGACGACCAGCAGCTCGGCGGTCGGCAGGAGCTGCGCGACCGAGATGGCGATGTCGCCGGTGCCCGGGGGCAGGTCCATGAGCAGGACGTCCAGGTCGCCCCAGTAGACGTCGGCGAGGAACTGCTGCAGCGCGCGGTGCAGCATCGGGCCGCGCCAGACGACCGGGGTGTTGCCCTGGGTGAACATGCCGATCGAGATGACCTTCACGCCGTGCGCGTTGGGCGGCATGATCATCGACTCGACCTGGGTCGGGCGGCCGTCCGCGCCCAGCATGCGCGGCACGCTGTGGCCGTAGATGTCGGCGTCCACGACGCCGACCTTGCGGCCCTGGGCGGCCATCGCGGCGGCGAGGTTGACGGTGACGGAGGACTTGCCGACGCCGCCCTTGCCGCTGGCGACCGCGAACACGCGGGTCAGCGAACCGGGCTTGGCGAAGGGGATCTCCTTCTCCGGCTCGGCCGAGCCGCGCAGCTTGGTCTGGAGCGCCTTGCGCTGCTCGGGGCTCATCACGTCGAGGTCGACCTTGACGTTGCGCACCCCATCGATCCGCGAGACCGCTTCGGTGACATCTTTGGTGATCTTGTCGCGCAGCGGACAGCCGGCGACGGTGAGGTAGACCTCGACGCGGACGTCGCCGTCCGGGGCGATGTCCACGCCCTTGACCATATCGAGCTCGGTGATAGGACGCCGGATCTCAGGGTCGTTGACCGTGGCCAGCGCTGCCATCACCGCTTCCGGGGTGGGAGCCATGCATTCATGCTATGAACTGCCGGGCGCGCGGGCGAACACGCGGGGTGTGATGTGCGAGACGTACAGGTCTCGCGCCCTGTGACGGGCGCCCGTCTAGGATTGTCCCCGTGACCCTGACGGCCGGCGGCCCCGCGATCACCAACGAGGAACTCGCGGTCTGGCGCATGCTCCAGCGGGCCCAGGTGCGGATAACCCGCCACCTGGAAGCCGACCTCCTGGCCCGCCACGACCTGGCCCTGGCCTCCTACGACGTGCTCACCCAGCTCGCCGAGGCCCCCGGCCGCCGGCTGCGCATGAACGACCTGGCCGACCGGGTCCTGCTGTCCCGGAGCGGCCTGACCCGCCTGATCGACCGCCTCCAGCGGGACGGCCTGGTCAACCGCGAGGCCTGCGAGAGCGACGCCCGCGGCCTCTTCGCCGTGCTGACCGACGCCGGGGCCGCCCGCCAGGCCGAGGCCACCCCCACCTACCTCGCCGGCGTGCGCGCCCAGGTCCTGAACGTCTTCACCGGCGAGGAGCTCACCCAGGCCCGCCACATGCTCACCAAGCTCCTGACCTCCTCCCAGGACCCGCGAGCCTGACCGGGCCGCCGCGCCAGGGCCCGGGGTCACGGGCTCGGATCACGGGCTCGGTCGCCGGCCGGGGGCAGGGCTCACGGGCCGGGGCGGGGGTCCTCTTCCCTGGCGTCCTTGTCGCGGGGCTCCCTGTCGCGGGGCTCCCTGTCGCGGGATTCCTTGTCGCGGGATTCCTTGTCGCGCGGTTCCCTGTCCCGGTCGTCCCGGTCCTCCAGGAGGCGGGCCAGCTCGGCGCGGATGAAGTCCCGGGTGGCGACCTCGCCGACGGCGATGCGGAGGGCGGCGATCTCGCGGGTCAGGTACTCGGTGTCGGCCTGGTTGCGCTCGGCCGCCAGCCGGTCGTTCTCGTACTGCACGCGGTCGCGGTCGGCCTGGCGGTTCTGCGCGAGGAGGATCAGGGGGGCCGCGTAGGACGCCTGGAGGGACAGCATCAGGGTCAGGAAGATGAAGGGGTAGGGGTCGAAGCGCAGGTTCGCCGGGGCCAGGATGTTCCAGCCCACCCACAGGGCCACGAACCCGGTCATGTAGACGAGGAAACGGGCCGTGCCCAGGAACCGGGCGATCCGCTCGGACAGGCGGCCGAAGGTCTCCGGGTCGTAGTGCGGCAGGGCCACCAGCGGCCGGCGGACGTCCCGCGGCTGGTCGAGGCGGTTACTCAGCGCCATCGGTGCCTCCTGCCGGGAGCTCTCGCCAGTCCTCGGGGAGCATGTGGTCGAGGACGTCGTCCACCGTCACCGCGCCCAGCAGCCGCCCGGCCTCGTCGACCACCGGGGCGGCCACGAGGTTGTACGACGCCAGGTAGGAGGTGACGCCTCGCAGGGGGAGCTCGGGGCGGATGGGGTCGAGCGCGTTGTCCAGGATGGCGCCGAGGAGGGTGGCGGGCGGCTCGCGGAGCAGGCGCTGGAAGTGGGCGATGCCGAGGAACCGGCCGGTCGGGGTCTCGGTGGGCGGCCGCGAGACGTACACCTGCGCGGCCACCGCCGGGGACAGGTCCCGGTTGCGGATGTGGGCCAGGGCCTCGGCGACCGTGGAGTCCGGGGGCAGGACCACGGGCTCGGAGGTCATCAGGCCGCCCGCGGTGTCATCCTCGTAGCGCAGGAGGCGCCGCACCGGGGCCGCCTCGGCGGGCTCCATCAGGCGGAGGAGGCGTTCGGCCTGCTCGGGCGGCAGCTCGTGGAGGAGGTCGGCGGCGTCGTCGGGGCCCATGGCCTCCAGGACGTCGGCCGCGCGCTCGACCTCCAGTGTGCCGAGGATCTCGACCTGGTCGTTCTCCGGCAGCTCCTCCAGGATGTCGGCCAGGCGCTCGTCGTCCAGGGCCGCGGCCACCTCGACCCGGCGCTTGGAGGACAGCGTGTGCAGGGCGGTGGCCAGGTCCGCCGGGCGCATGCCCTCGAACGCCGCCAGCAGGCCCGCCGCCCCCTGGTCCTGCTGGACCTCGCCGAAGCCGCGGATCTCCTCCCAGTCCACGATGCGCGTCTCGCCGCGCCGCCGCCGGAACCCGCGCCCCTCGCCCCGCCGTACGGCGACCTTGGTGACCACCCAGTCGCGGTGCTGCTCCATCGCGACATCGAGCACGGTGACCCGCTCCCCCTCGACGGTCACCGCCAGGTCCAGCAGCTCGGCGATCACCAGGGTCTCGGACGCCCGCTGCTCGAACCGCCGCATGTTCAGCCGCCCGGTGAAGATCACGGCGCCCGGGTCGATGCTGGTCACCCGCGTGATCGGCAGGAAGACCCGCCGCCGCGGCTGCACCTCGACCACGAGGCCGTGCACGCGCGGCAACCCGGTGGGACGCAGCGCGACGACCACATCGCGCACCCGGCCGATCTGATCTCCCGCGGGGTCGAACACCGCGATCCCGGCCAGCCGCGCGACGAAGACCCGGGTCGTCGTGGCGCTCACCCTAGAAGGCTACCGAAACGACCTGATCACCCCTCCCCCGCTCCCGCCGAACCACCCCTCCGGCGATCGCGTGGTGCCGGGCGCCGGCCGGGAAGCCGGAGGAGACGGGGAGGGGGCGGGCAGGGGGACGCGGCGGTCAGGCGGGGAGGGGAGGGCGGGCGCGGACGGGCAGAGGGGGTGAACGGGGGCTGGCGTAGGCTTTCCGGGTGAGCGGGTTCGAGGTGCAGACCGAGGTGTTCGAGGAGCATCGTGGACTGCTCTTCGGGATCGCCTACCGGATGCTCGGCAGCGTCGGGGACGCCGAGGACGTGCTGCAGGACGCGTGGCTCGCGTGGGCCGAGAAGGACCGGTCGGACGTCGCGAACCCGCGGGCCTACCTCGCGCGGTCGGTGACCAACCTCGCGCTCAACCGGCTGACCTCGGCGCGGGCGCGGCGGGAGGCGTACGTCGGGCCGTGGCTGCCCGAGCCGCTGGTGACCGACTCCGCGGAGGACGTGGAGCGGGCCGAGTCCGTGTCGATGGCGATGCTCGTGGTGCTGGAGACGCTGTCGCCGCTGGAGCGGGCCGTGTTCGTGCTCCGCGAGGTGTTCGGGTTCTCGTACGGCGAGATCGCCGGGGTGCTGGAGCGGTCGGAGGCGTCGGTGCGGCAGCTCGGGCACCGGGCGCGGGACCACGTGCGGGAGCGCAGGTCGAGGTACGACGCGGACGCCGAGCTGGGCTGGCGCGTCACGAAGGTGTTCCTGAACGCGGCGGCGGGCGGGGACATCAACCAGATGATGGAGCTGCTCGCGCCGGACGTGACCGCGTGGACGGACGGCGGCGGGAAGGTGCGGGCGGCGCTGCGGCCGCTCTACGGCGCCTCGAAGGTGGCGCGCTGGCTGGCCGCGGTGATGCGGAACGAGCTGGAGGCCGGGATGACCTGGCGGTGGGCCGAGCTGAACGGCCGGCCGGGCGTCCTGGCGTTCTGGACGGACGGGCGGCCGGCGGGCACGGCGTCGTTCGAGATCCGGGACGGGCGGATCGTGGAGATGCACCTTGTGAACAATCCGGACAAACTCCGTCATTTCTAGCCTCAACCTCAAAACACCATCAAAGTCGCTATACTGGTGTTTTGACGTCGAGAAGCTCGGGGACCACCGCCATGCCGCTGAAGGGACTGATCCTCGCCGTCGTCTCCGCCTGCGCCTTCGGCGCGTCGGGCTCGATGGCCAAGCTCCTGTCCGGCGTCGGCGTCACCTCGCTCCAGGCGGTCTGGGTACGGCTGGCCGCCGCCGGCCTGGTCATGATCGTCGGGCTGGCGGTGCTGCGGCCGAAGGCCCTGCGGGTGCCCGCCGGGCGCGGCCGCTTCTTCGCCCTCTACAGCGTGGTCGCCGTGGCCGGGCCGCAGGCGTTCTACTTCGCGGCGGTCTCGCGGCTGCCCGTCGGGATCGCGCTGCTCCTTGAGTACACCTCGCCGCTGATCGTGCTGCTCTGGGTCCGGCTCGTCCGCCGGGTGCGCCTCCCGCGCGTCGCCGTCATCGGCGCGATCACCGCGATGGCCGGGCTCGCGGCCGTGGTCGAGGTCTGGGACGGCCTCCAGCTCGACGCGCTCGGCGTGCTCCTGGGGCTGGGCGCGGCCACCTGCGCCGCCGGGTACTTCCTGCTCAGCGACAGCGTCCAGGACGACGTGGACCCGCTCGGCCTGATCGCCTGGGGCCTGGCCGGGGCCTCGCTGGTCCTGCTGCCGATCTCCCGCCCGTGGCAGATCGACTGGACGGCGTTCGGCGACCCGGTGACCTTCGCCGGCCTGACCGCGCCCGCCGCCGTCCCGCTCGCCTGGATGGTCCTGATCAGCACCGTGCTCGCGTTCGCCACCGGCGTCGCCGCGCTCCGCCTGCTCTCCGCCGCCGTGGGCGCCACCGTCGCCACCCTCGAAGCCATCATGGGCGCGCTGATCGCCTGGATCGTCCTGGCCGAGACCCTGAGCCCCACCCAGATCGCCGGCGCCCTCCTGGTCCTGACAGGCGCCGCCCTGGCCCAGCGAGCCACCGCACCGGCCCCCGCCCCGGCCCAAGACCCCCACCCCGAACCCGCCCCCACCCACTGACCCACATCCCCGCCCCTTCGGGCACCGCTTTCCCCGTTCGCCCCGGTGGTCTCGCGGCTTATCCGGGCGGTCAGGGGGCGGGGAGGGGTTTCAGGCGGATCAGGTGTGACTCTTCGGCCCAGCGGGTGGGCTGGTGCTCCGCGTCGGTGGCGTTGAGGCGGTTCTTGGCCAGGAGGGGGGCCATCGTCTCCCACTCCTCGGAGCCGGGAGGGATGACGGTCACCTCGGCCTCCACGTCGCCCAGCGCGGCGCGGGAGTCCTTGCTGGGGAGGATGACGCGGACGGACGTCGCCTCGGGCAGGCCGGGAAGGTGCTGTTCCCGGCCGCCCGTGACGACGTAGATCGCCCCCTCGTGCCAGACGTGCCAGGCGATGCGGGGCCGGTCCAGGGCGATCCAGATCACCCCGGACTTCTTGGCGGCTTCCTCGATGAGTGCCGGGTTCACACTCCGAAGACTACGGGCGGCGGCTGGTGAGGAACCAGGCGGCGGGCAGGATCCCGGCGGCCAGCGCGATCTTGAGCGCGTCGCCGACGAGGAACGGCACGACGCCCTTGGCCAGCGCGGTGCCCAGGTCCATGCCGGTCGAGCCCATCAGCCACGGCACGCCGAGCGCGTAGATGGCCAGGGTGCCGAGCGCCATCGCGCCCACCGTGCCCAGGATCGAGCGGTCCCAGCCGCGCTTGGCCAGCGCGCCGACGAGGGTCGCGGCGGCGGCGAAGCCGAGGATGTACCCGAAGGTCGGCATGCCCCACCCGGAGGCGCCCTCGGCGAACCAGGGCATGCCCGCCATGCCCACGGCGAGGTAGAGCAGCATCCCGGCGGCCGCGCGGACCGGCCCGAGCGCGGCGCCCGCGAGCAGCACGGCGAAGGGCTGCATGCTGACGGGGACGGGCGTGCCGGGGATCGGGATCGAGATCTGGGCGGCGATGCCGGTGAGCACCGCGGCGCCCGCCACCAGCGCGACGTCCCGGGCGACCCGGCCGGGGATCAGGTCGGAGAGTACGGCGGGACGCGCGGTCGCGGCGGCCGGACTGGTCATGGATGCCTCCTGGAGATCGTATTTATCCCATTGTTCGCATAGCGGACGCCATAGGCGCATGCGGGGGTCGTCAAGAAGGCGGCCCGTGATTTGTGCCCAGCCGACAGAGGAGTCCCGGCATGGGCCCGTGGCGGGCGGCCCGTTACCGTGTCTCCAGATCGTGCCCGCCCCGCGCGGCCGCCGCGCCCTCGCCCGCGGCGAGCCCCGCCCGCAGAGCCCGTGCCCGCAGTACCCACGCCCGCAGTACCCACGCCCGATGTGATCCTCGCCCGATGTGATCCTCGCCCACAGCCCGCCGAAAGGACCTCCGAGATGGCCGCCCCGCTGCGTTCCCGCCGTTCCTGCCTCGCCGTGCCCGGCAGCAATCCGCGGTTCCTGGAGAAGGCCCAGGGGCTGCCCGCCGACGAGGTGTTCCTCGACCTGGAGGACTCCGTCGCGCCGCTGGCCAAGGAGGAGGCCCGCGAGAACGTCGTCGCCGCGCTGCGCGGGGGCGACTGGACGGGCAAGGTCCGGGTGGTCCGCGTGAACGACCTGACCACCAAGTGGACCTACCGCGACGTGATCGAGGTCGTCGAGGGCGCGGGCGACGTGCTCGACTGCGTGATGCTGCCCAAGGTGCAGTCCGCCGAGCAGGTGGTCTGGCTGGACCTGCTGCTCACCCAGATCGAGCGCACGATGGGCTACGAGACGGGCCGCATCGGCATCGAGGCCCAGATCGAGAACGCCCGGGGCCTGGTCGAGGTGGACCGGATCGCGGCGGCGTCGCCCCGGCTGGAGACGCTGGTGTTCGGCCCGGCCGACTTCATGGCGTCGATCAACATGCGCACGCTGGTCGTGGGCGAGCAGCCGCCGGGATACACCGAGGGCGACGCCTACCACTACATCCTCATGCGGATCCTGATGGCCGCCCGCGCGCACGGCCTGCAGGCCATCGACGGGCCGTACCTCCAGATCCGCGACGTGGACGGCTACCGCAGGGTCGCGGGCCGCGCGGCGGCGCTGGGCTTCGACGGCAAGTGGGTGCTGCACCCGGGCCAGGTCGACGCCGCGAACGAGGTCTTCTCCCCCAGCCAGGAGGACTACGACCACGCCGAGCTGATCCTCGACGCCTACGAGCACGCCACCGAGGTCGAACGGCGGGGCGCGGTCATGCTGGGCGACGAGATGATCGACGAGGCCTCCCGCAAGATGGCCCTGGTCGTCGCGGCCAAGGGCCGTGCCGCCGGGCTCACCCGCACCAAGACGTTCACCCCGGGCGCCTGAGACCGTCAGGTGGCCTCGGGGTCGTAGGGAGGGACCTCGCCGTAGGCCAGTTCCTCGTGGCCGCCGCCCGCGGTCACGGCGGGGGGCGGGTCGTAGAGGTCCGGCATGTCGCGAAGGTCGCGCAGGTCGTCGTCCTCCAGGAGGTGCTTGCGGACGAAGCGCTTGGGGTTGAGGTCGGCCGGGTCGAAGTCGGCGAACTCCGGGCCCAGCCCGGCGCGCAGGTCGTCCCGGGCGCTCGTGGCCATCCGGCGGATCTGCCGGAGCTGGCGGCCCGCCTGGGCGGCCACCTTCGGCAGTTTCTCGGGACCGAAGACGAGAAGGGCGATGACCACGAGAACGGCCACCTCAGCCCAGCCCATTCCGAACACCCTGAACTCCTAAGCAGCCGTGAGAGGACGGACCTCGCGGCCCGTCCTCTCAGAGTAATGCAGTGGGATCGGTCCTCAATCAGACCTGTCTGAGCTCCCGTTTCCCTACTTGGCCCCGAGTGTGACGGTCACCGTCTGCTCGCTCCCGCCGCGCTGGACCAGCATCTGCACCTTCTCGCCGGGGTTGCGGCTGCGGATCGCGACGATGAGGGCGTTGCCGTTCTCGACGGGCTTGCCGTCGAACTCCAAGATGATGTCGCCGGCCTTGAGGCCCGCCTTGTCGGCCGGGCCGCCGGGCTCGATCGGAGGGGTGCCGCCCACGCTCTCGGGGAGGATGCGCGCGCCGCCGCCCTGGTACCGGCTGTCGAGCGACGCGCCGATGATGGTGGTCTTCGCCTTGCCCGTGGTGACGAGCTGCTCGACGACCCGGCTGACGTGGTTGACGGGGATCGCGAAGCCCAGGCCGATGCTGCCGGTCTGGCCGCCGCCGAGCGAGCTGCGCCCGAGCGAGGCGATCGCGGAGTTGACGCCGATGACGCGCCCGGAGGCGTCCACCAGCGGCCCGCCCGAGTTGCCGGGGTTGATGGCCGCGTCGGTCTGGATCGCGTTCAGGTACGCCGTCTCGCCGCCCTGCTCGCCGCCGGCCTCGACCGGGCGGTTGAGCGCGCTGACGATGCCGGTCGTGACCGTGCCGGACAGGCCCAGCGGGGAGCCGATCGCGATGACCGGGTCGCCGACCACGACGTCGTCGGAGTTGCCCAGCGTCGAGACCGGGGCCCCGAAGGTGTCGTCAGGCTTCACCACGGCGATGTCGGACTTGGGGTCACGCCCCACGATGCGGGCGCTGGAGGACTTCCCGTTGGAGAAGTGCACCTTGATCTCGCCGCCCGGGTCCGCGGGCGCGACCACGTGGTTGTTCGTGACGACGTACCCGCCCTGGATCACGAAGCCCGAGCCGCTGCCGGCCTCGCCGCGCCCGGTGACGTCCAGCGACACCACGCTCGGCAGCACCTTGCTCGCGACCCCGGCGATGCTCTCCGGGGCCCGGCTCTTGGTGCCGGTCGGCGCGGCGGGCAGCTTGAACGAGGAGTTCGAGCCGGACCCGTCCCGGGTCGCCCAGTAGGTGCCCAGGCCGCCCGCGGTGCCCGCGATCAGCGCGATAAGCAGCGCCAGCGCGACCAGCGTGCCCATCGAGGGCCCGCGCCGCTCGGCCCGCGCCGGTCCCAGCCGGTCGCCGGGCGGCGGCGGCCACCCGCCCTGCCCGCCCATGCCGTACGGCTGCGCCGCGGCGGGCGCGCCGGTGTTCTCCCAGCCCCAGCCCGGCTGCGCCGTGCCACCGGGGCCGCCGGGACCGCTCGGGACGCCTGGGCCGCCGGAGCCCGGGGGAACCGGACCCGCTACCGGGCCCGCCGGCGGCGGCGCCACGTGCGGCAGCTCGGCCGTGACCAGGCCGGGCTGGCCGTACCGGCCGGGCTGACCCGGCTGGTGTCCCAGCGGAGGCGTGTCGTTGGGCAGGAAGTCGGGCCGGGCGTACGCCGCGGTGGGCCGCTCGGCCTCAGCCCCGGCGCGCTCGGCCCCCGCCTCGGTTCGCCCGGCCTCAGCCGCGGCCGCGGACCGGTCGGCCCCGGCCTCGGTCCGCTCGTCCTCGGAACCCGCGGCCCGCTCGTCCGCGAGACCCGCGGGGCGCTCCCCCTCGGCGCCCGCGCCACCGGCCGGGCGCCGGTCCCCCGCGCCGGCGTGCTCGGAGCCGGTCGGGGATTCCTGCGCCAGGTCCGTCTGGGTCTCGTCGGTCCCTCGGGACGCGTCCGGCCGCGGCACACGCGTCTCGTCGCTCATCGAATCTCTCTCCCGCCCCTAGGCGATCGCGCACGACACCGTGCGCACCTTCAACGATGCCCATACTGCCGTGATCAACATACGGGCGGCGTAAAAGTGGTCACCCGAACGGATTCACCCATGAAACGACCTTTTCCAGGCCCCGCCGGAGGCGGTCCCAGAGGCTCGGCCGGTCCACGTGCGGCAGGGCCCCGATCGCGCCCTCGACGGTGTCGGCGGGCGCGTCGGCGAGCAGAGTGTAGACGTGCCCGCCGCTCTCCCAGACCGTCTCCTGCTGCGGTGTGTCCCGCACCCACACCGAGTGGCCGCCCTGGCGCTGCTCGCGCCAGCCGGTCAGCTTGGCGGTGTCCAGACTGCCGGGCTGGACGAACACCGAGACCACCGAGAGGCCGTCGGAATACCCCAGGTGGAGGTATCTCCCCTCGGCCGAGGAGCCGTCCTTGGCCAGGAACAGCTCCAGCCGTCCCGGCAGCGTGCCGGGGAACCGCCAGCCGCGCGCGCGCACGCTCTCCAGCGCCTCGGGGCGCAGCGGCCCGGGCGCGCTCGCCCCGGCGGCCGTGGCGGACGCCGGGCCCGGCGGGTTCACGCGCAGGTCGATGAACGCGCTCGCGTGCGTGATGCGGCCGCGGGCGTCGATGATCTCGCGGCGGAGGACCAGGTGGCTGTCCGAGTCGATCCAGAAGCGCGCGGCGGGGGTGCCGTTCGTGCGCAGCACCTCGACGATGCGCGCCTCCCGGCCGCAGACCGTGCCCGAGCCCGCCTGGGCGACCCGGTAGTTGACCGCCAGGATGCCGAGCATGGCCTCGCTGGGCGCCGCCATGACGCCGTTCACGGTCCCGCCGCCCGATCCGGTGTGCACGCGCCCGCCCGGCCGGTTGCCCGTGGCCGGGAGGGTGAGCACGCTGCCCTGGCCCGGAGTGTGGCTGATGTCCACCAGCGAGGTGCTGGACTGGCCGCGCCCCCAGGTGGTGACGAACTGCACGCCGGAGTAGGACCGCGCCCGCGCCGCCGCCGCCGCGTCACGCAGCAGCGGCAGCGCCGTGTCCTCGTTCTCGTGCGGGTCCACCGGCGGCCGCGCGTGGGCGGGCGAGGCCACCAGCAGGCACAGGAGGACCACCGCCGAGACCACTCCCGCCGTCAGGCTCAGCCGGTGGGCGGCGGCCGGGGCGGGGGTTCTCACGGTGTGGACCTGACGGTTCCAGGCTGGAGCGGGACGACGTTGTTGCCGGTGGTGCCGAAGTGGTCGTTGTAGAAGACGCCCTGGACCGGCGGCGTCACCGTCGGCGTGTCGATGCCGCCGACGACGAACAGCGTGCCGAGCGCGACCGCCGCGGAGACGACCCCGACCGCGGCGTACCTGACGCCGCGCGATCGCGCGATCCCGCGTTTCCTCCCGGGCCTGCCGGGCCCGGACGACGGCCGGCCGTCGCGTGGCCCGCTCGTGCGCGCGGGACGCGCGGCCCCGGGCAGCGGGCGGGGGCGCGGCGGCAGCGGCTCGCCCGGCTCGGCCATGCGCAGCAGCGACATGGTCAGGTCGGCCGGGATCGCGGGCTGCTCCATCGCGCGCAACCGGCTCTTGAGCTTGCGGAGTTCGTCGGCCTCGGCGCGGCACTCATCGCAGCCCGCCAGGTGCCCGAGGGCGCGGTCGCGCTCCTGGTGCCCCAGCTCGCCGTCGATCAGCGCGGACAGGCGCTCTCCGAGGTGCTGACTCATTCCGTGGCCTCCCCAAGTTCCTGCCCCAGCGTGGACGATGACGCGGACCCGGGAGTCGGGGGGGAGTCCGTCTGGCCGTTCCCGGCGGAGCCGTAACGGGGCGCGCGGTGCTCCAGCGCCGCGCGCAACTGGGCGCGGCCGCGGTGGATGCGGCTGCGCACGGTGCCGAGCTTCACGCCGAGGGTGGCGGCGATCTCCTCGTACGACAGGCCCTCGATGTCACAGAGCACCACGGCCGCGCGGAACTCCGGCGCGAGCGCGTCGAGCGCCGCCTGCACATCCCCGTCGAAGTGCGTGTCGTCGTAGGCCTGGGCCGGGCTCGGCTCCCGGCCGCTCAGCCGTTCGGCCGCGTCCTCGGCCAGCCCCTCGAACCGGATCCGCTGGCGGCGGCGCGCCATGTCCAGGAACAGGTTCGTGGTGATGCGGTGCAGCCAGCCCTCGAACGTGCCCGGTGTGTAGCTGGACAGCGATCGGAAGACGCGGACGAAGACCTCCTGCGTGAGGTCCTCGGCGTCGTGGACGTTACCGGTGAGCCGGTAGGCGAGCCGGTAGACGCGGGCGGAGTGGTTGCGGACGACCTCTTCCCAGGAAGGCGGCGTCCAGTCGACCTGGGCGGCCTCCGTCCGGGGGTCGCGCTCGTGCACCAGCGCTCCTTCCTGCGGGGCTGTGGCCCTCGGGGCGGGAGCTGCCTGCGGGACAGCGGTCCTCGCCGCCGAGGCGTCCCTTGCGTCGGAGACGTCCTTCGGCAGTGAGACGTCCATTTCCAGTAAGACCATACTGCCTGGTTCGTCCCTTCTCGCCTACCCGGGTGCGCGACACGTCGCCGCCCGGTTTCGTCGTCACAGTGTGCAACGCGGGCAATCGGCCCCTAGTTCCCGTAGGCTCCTGGCCATGAGCGGTGTGGAGGCCAGCGTGGCCTATGCCGAGGACTTCGTCCCCGAGGACGACGTGCTGCGCAACGCGCGGCGACGGGGCGCCGAGGTGGGCGCTCCCCCGGTGCTGCCCGGCGGTGGCAGCGCCCTCCGGTTCCTCGCGGCGTCGATCGGCGCCCGCTCGGTCGTCGAGATCGGCACCGGCTGCGGCATCTCCGGCATCTGGCTCCTGCGCGGCATGCGCCCCGACGGCACGCTCACGAGCGTGGACGTGGAGCCCGAGCACCAGCGGCTGGCCCGGGAGGCGTACGCCGAGGCGGGGTTCGCCGGTTCCCGCGTGCGCCTGATCGCCGGGCGCGCCCTGGACGTCCTCCCCCGGCTCGCCGACGGGGTCTACGACCTGGTCTTCTGCGACGCGGTCAAGCAGGAGTACCCCGACTACCTGACCGAGGCCATGCGCCTGCTCCGCCCGGGCGGCATCGTCGCGTTCGACAACGCCCTGTGGCACAACCGGGTGGCCGACCCCGCCCAGCGCGACCAGGACACGGTCGCCATCCGCGAGCTCGGCAAGCTCGTCCGCGACGACGACCGCCTGGTGCCCGTCATGATCCCGCTCGGCGACGGCCTCCTCGCCGCGGTCAAGACCCGCTGAAGGACCCGCTGAGCCCGCACGACTCGCCCGGGCGTCCGGCCGCGCCGATCGTTCTCCGTACGGCCTGAGCCCGCGCCCGCGCCGGCCCCCCGGGGCGTTCCGCCTCCATCGGGGAACCGGGGAGCCGGGCACGCCGGGCCTCCTCCCGCCGGGGCGGCCGCCCGCGCGGGGTCAGGTGGTGGTGAGCCAGTGGAGCAGCGCGCGGGTGCCGAAGCCGGTGCCGCCCTTGGTGTTCTCGCCCTCGTCGGCGGCGCTGCGGCCCGCACCCGCGATGTCCAGGTGGGCCCAGGGGCGCTTGCCGGTGAACTCCCGCAGGAACAGGGCCGCGGTGATCGAGCCGGCGTTGAACGTGGAGCCCTGCTCGACGTTGGACAGGTCCGCCACCGGGGAGTCCAGCGCGGGCAGGTAGTCGTCGGGGAGCGGGAGGCGCCACAGCCGGTCGCCGGTCGCGTCGCCCGCGCGCAGCAGCTCGGCGGCCAGGGCGTCGTCGCTGGCGAACAGGCCGCCGTAGCCCAGCCCGAGCGCGACCTTGATCGCGCCGGTGAGGGTGGCGATGTCCACCATCACGTCGGGGTCGAGGTTGGCGTCGGCGTACGCCAGGGCGTCGGCGAGCACGAGCCGCCCCTCGGCGTCGGTGTTCATCACCTCGACCGTGCGCCCGCCGTACTGCGTGAGGACGTCGCCGGGGCGGAGCGCGCTGCCGGAGGGGAGGTTCTCCGCGGCGGCGATCAGGCCGGTCACGCGGCTCCGCACGCCCAGCGCGCGCAGCGCCGACAGCACCGCGATGACGGTCGCGCCGCCGGCCATGTCCGTCTTCATCGGCTTCATGGCCTCGGCGGGCTTGAGCGACAGGCCGCCCGAGTCGAAGGTGATCCCCTTGCCGACGATCACCACGTGACGCCCGTCGGGGTTGTCGGGGGTGTAGGACAGCTCGACCATGCGCGGCGGGCGCACCGAGCCCTGGCCCACGGCCAGGATGCCGCCGAAGCCCTCGGCCGCCAGCTCCGCCTCGGTCCACACGCGCGAGCCCAGCACCGCCTCCTCGGCCGCCGCCACCGCCTGGTCGGCCAGCCACTCGGGCGACTTCACCGAGGACGGCGTGTTGACCAGGTCGCGGCAGAGCGCGGTGGCGCGGGCGATCGTCGTGCCCCGGCGCACGGCCTCGGGGTCGGCCCCCGCGAGGCTGACGCTCGCGACCGGGACCGTGCGGCTCTCGCCGGTGGCCATGCTGAAGGTGTAGGACGCCAGGAGCGCGGCGACGGTGAACGCGGTGACCGCCTCGGGCGCGGCGTCCTCGGGCAGGCGCACGTCGAGCGCGCCGCGGCCCCGGGCGCGGCGGGCGAGCGCGGCCCCGGCCCGGCGCAGGGCCGCCGGGGACAGGTCGCCCACGCCGTACAGGTAGTGGCGGACGAGCCTGTCGCCGTCGGGCACGGGGACCTCGACGATCTCGCCCGGCTCGCCCTTGGCCTCGTAGTGCGCCAGCAGGGTCTCGGCGGGCACCGGCAGGCCCGCCACGGGGGCGGCCTCGGGCCCCGGGCGGACGGGAAGGGCGATGGCGTCGGCCTGGCCTGGGGGCAGGGCCGACGTCGTCAGCGAGGTCTGGATGGGCACGGAACTCCTCCGGGCGGGCGACGGCGGAAAGGGCGGGCGGCCTGCGCGTGAACGGCCGCGGCGTCCGGGCAACGGGAGTCTAGGCCGTGCCGAACCCCCCGGGAGCGCGAACCGGAAACGAACGGACGACCCCGGCAGCCGAGCAGCACGACGGCGGCGTGCTCCCCGGCGACCGAGGCCGTCTGGTCTGTCACGACACTGCGATGAGAGCGGTCACGGGACTGCCACGGCGCGGAGCCGGGTCAGCCCGTCACGGTCTTGAGCTCTTCACCGAGCGCGGCGGCCTCGTCCGGGGTCAGCTCGACGACGAGCCGCCCGCCACCCTCCAGGGGGACCCGCATGACAATGCCCCGTCCTTCCTTGGTGACCTCCAGCGGACCGTCGCCGGTCCGCGGCTTCATCGCCGCCATGCGCGTATCCCTTCCTGCTTCCGTTCGGGTGCCGGAGCGCACCGTGGGTTCGGTGAGCGCCCGTCGCATTCACGTGATCTGTGATGTCCTATTATCCCGCCTCCCCTGCCCGGATGCTAATAGCGATCACGACCGGCGCGGCCCGGCGCCCGCCGGATACGGATTGTGGGGACGTTTCCGGGCCTACAGACTGGTCATCGTGAACGCCCGCGCCACGTTGTTCGACCTCTACGGTGACCACCTGCGCGTACGCGGCGGGCGCGCGTCGGTCGCCGCGCTGGTCCGGCTCCTGGCCCCGCTCGGCATCGCGCCGGCCGCCGTGCGCACCGCGGTGTCCCGCATGGTGCGCCAGGGCTGGCTGCGCCCGGTACGGCTCCCGCACGGCCCGGGCTACGAGCTGACGCCCAAGGCCGTGCGCCGGCTCGACGAGGCGGCGGCCCGCATCTACCGCACCGCCGCGGCTCCCTGGGACGGCCGCTGGAACGTGCTCGTCGTGCCGCCGATCCGGGAACGCCCCAGGCGGGAGCGGGTGCGCGCCTCCCTGACGTACCTCGGCTACGCGCCGCTGACCGAGACCACCTGGATCGGTCCGCACGCCTCCACCGAGGTGGACGCGGTGCTGGCCGCGGAGTCCGTGGAGGCGACCCGCTTCGACGCGGTCCTCGACGGCGACCCCGCCGCGCTCGTCGCCCGCGCCTGGGACCTGGACGCCCTGGGCCGGTCGTACGAGACCTGGCTGAAGGACGCCGAGCAACTGGTCGGCTCCCTCCCGCCGGGCGCCGCCCCCGACGACGCCTTCGCGGTGCGCAGCCGGCTGGTCCACGGCTGGCGCAAGTTCCTGTTCACCGACCCCGGGCTGCCCAAGGAGCTCCTCCCCGCCGACTGGCCGGGCGAGCGCGCCACGGCGTACTTCGAACGCGAGGCCGCGCGTCTCCTCCCCCCGTCCGCCGCCTTCGTGGACCACTGCCTCACCGCCTGACGCCCGCCCTTTCCCGCCGGCGGCGGGCGCGCGAGCCGTACGGCAGGCACCGGGCGCGAGCCGTACGGGACGGGGCGGGCCCGGTGGGCGGGCGACGGGCGAGCGGTCCGGAGCGGCGCGGAGTGAGCGGGTCAGGGCGGGCGGGGGCGGGCGGGGACGGGTAAGGTCTGCGGGCATGGGACTCGACCTGGGGCTCGACGCCCGGGAACTGACCGCGCGGCTCGTGGACATCGAGTCGGTCAGCGGGACGGAGAAGGCGCTGGCGGACGCCGTGGAGGCGGCGCTGCGCGCGTTCCCGCACCTGCGCGTGGACCGTGACGGGGACGCGGTCGTGGCGCGGACCTCGCTGGGGCGGGCCGAGCGCGTGGTGATCGCCGGGCACCTGGACACCGTGCCGACCGCGGGCAACGTGCCGTCGCGGGTCGAGGGCGACCGGCTGTACGGCTGCGGCACCTCGGACATGAAGGCCGGGGTGGCGGTGATGCTGCGGCTCGCGGCGATCCCCGCGACGAACCGCGACGTGACCTACGTCTTCTACGACAACGAAGAGGTCGAGGCCGAGAAGAACGGCCTGCTGCGGCTCTGCCGCACCCACCCCGACCGGCTCGCCGGCGACTTCGCGGTGCTGATGGAGCCGACGGCCGGGGAGATCGAGGGCGGCTGCCAGGGCACCCTGCGCGCCGAGATCACCGCGCGCGGCGTGCGCGCCCACAGCGCCCGTTCCTGGCTGGGCCGCAACGCGATCCACGAGGCCGCCGCGATCTTCGAGATCCTGCGGGCGTACGAGCCCCGGCAGCCCGAGGTGGACGGCCTGCGCTACCACGAGGGCCTCAACGCGGTGGCCGTGCGCGGCGGGGTCGCGGGCAACGTGATCCCGGACGAGTGCGTGGTCACGGTCAACTACCGGTTCGCGCCGGACCTCACGCTGGACCAGGCGCGCGCCCACGTCTCCGACCTGTTCCGCGACTTCGAGGTCACCTTCACCGACGGCGCCCCCGGCGCCCGCCCGGGGCTCACCCACCCGGTGGCCGCCGCGTTCGCCGCGGCCATCGGCGGCACGCCCCGCGCCAAGGTCGCCTGGACCGATGTCGCCCGCTTCAGCGAGCTCGGCGTCCCCGCCGTCAACTACGGTCCCGGCGACCCGGCCCTCGCCCACAAGCGCGAGGAGTACGTGCTCCTCCCCCTGATCGCCGAGGCCGAGGCCAGGATGCGGGCCTGGCTGACCGCCTGACCCGGCGCCCGCCCGCCGCCGGTCCGGTTCCCGCCGGCCGCCCGGTCGCGTTCGCCCGGCTCCCGCGCGCCCGCTGGGCGGCTCCCGCGCGGCTCCCGCGCCACGCCCGCCGACTGCGTGCCGTACGGCCGGCGCGCGCGCCGCGCCCGCCGTACGGCTTGAGTGAAACCGCAGGTGGGACGGGGTCTTCCGGCCCCACAAACGAATGTGGCCTTCCTCGCCGGCCATCTTGGCGGGGAAGACCACATTCAGTCCCGAGCAGCACCCTCGGCTCTTAGACGGTAGGACCGGTCCCACCGGTTCCCACCAATCCGCAGACTTTTTTCGAGATTCTTTTGGCGGTTCCGGACGAGTGGCGCATTACGGTGAAGCTCATGAGTGTCCGAAACGGTGGAGACGGACGACGGGAGCGCCGCCAGGGTGCGGCCCTGGTGCGTGGCAGGCTCGTCCCGTCGACGACATATGACCAGCGACTCCTCGACCAGCGGGGCCCGGCCGACTGGCTGCACCAGGATCCCTGGCGCGTGCTGCGCATCCAGGCCGAATTCGTCGAGGGCTTCGGCATGCTCGCCGAGCTGGGCCCGGCCGTCAGCGTCTTCGGCACCGCCAGATCCAAGCCCGACAGCCCCGAGTACGAACTGGGGGTCCGGATCGGCAAGGCCCTCGCGGAGGCCGGCTACGCGGTGATCACCGGCGGCGGCCCCGGCGCGATGGAGGCCGCCAACCGCGGCGCTCGCGAGGCGGGCGGCACCTCGGTCGGCCTCGGCATCGAGCTCCCCTTCGAGCAGGGCATCAACCCGTACGTCGACATGGCCCTGGAGTTCCGCTACTTCTTCGTCCGCAAGACCATGTTCGTCAAGTACGCCCAGGGGTTCGTGGTGCTCCCGGGCGGCTTCGGCACCCTGGACGAGCTCTTCGAGGCCCTGGTCCTGGTCCAGACGAGGAAGGTCACCTCCTTCCCCGTCGTCCTGGTCGGCACGGCCTTCTGGGGCGGCCTCCTCGACTGGATCAAGACCACCCTCGTCGAGTCCGGCAAGATCGCCCCCGTGGACGTGGACCTCATCCAGGTGACCGACGACGTGGACGAGGTCGTGCGCCTCATCAGCGAGTCCGAGCGGCTGCGCGCCACCGAACGCGAGTCGGTCGCCACCGCCGCCGAGGAGACCGCGACCCCCGAGTGAGCGCCGCGACCGTCCCGGCCGGCCTCGGGGAGGGGCCGGGCGGGCGGCGGGGTACCGTGCCGGGGTGATCAAGCCCTTGATGAGTCAGGCGGAGTGGTTCGCCAGTCTGCCCACCTTCTACGCCACCGCCGCGCTGCTGTTCACCGATCCGGGCGACCGGGTGCTGCTGGTCAAGCCGAACTACCGGGATCACTGGAACCTGCCCGGCGGGATCATGGAGGCCGACGAGGCGCCGCACGAGTGCGCCGTGCGCGAGGCCGCCGAGGAGATCGGCGTGACCGCGACGGCGGGCGAGCTGCTCGTCGTCGACTGGCTCGCGGCCGAGGGCGACCGGCCGCGCGCGACGATCAGCTACATCTTCGACGGCGGGGTCGTCCCCGGCCTGGACGGCCTCCGGCTCCAGGCCGAGGAGCTCGACGACGCCCGCTTCTGGACCTGGGAGGAGGCCGAGGCCCAGATGTGGGCGCGCACGGCCGCCCGCATCCCGGCCGCCCGCACCGCACGCGACACCGGCCGCACGGTCTACCTCCCCGCCCGCTGAGGCGGGCCGTACGGCGCCCGGCCGCCGGTCACCGGCCGGGCGGACGCCGTACGGGGCGCGGGGCGCCGCCGTGCCGGACCGGGGGCGCCGCCGTACCGCTGAGCGGGGTCACGTGGTGGTGAGGATCACCAGGCGCCGGGTGGCGCGGGTCATGGCGACGTAGCGGTCCACCGCGGCCTCGACGCCGTCGCCGAAGTCCTCCGGATCGACGAGGACGACCAGGTCGAACTCCAGGCCCTTCGACAGTTCCGGCGTCAGCGACCTGACGCGCGGCCTCGGCCGGAACGTGGGGTCGCCGATGACGCAGGCGGTGCCCTCGGGGTTGGCGGCGAGCCAGTCGTCGAGGATGAGGTCCCGGTCCCACGCGGACCGGTACTCGACGGGGATCCCGCTGCGGCGGATCGAGGTCGGCACGTTGGCGTCGGGGAGGGCCGCCCGGATGATCGGCTCGGCCTCCGCCATGACCTCCTCGGGCGTCCGGTAGTTGACGCTCAGCGAGGTCAGGGTGATCCGGTCGAGCCCGACGCGCTCCAGCCGCTCCCGCCACGACTCGGTGAACCCGTGCCTGGCCTGGGCGCGGTCGCCGACGATGGTGAAGCTCCTGGACGGGCAGCGGCTCAGCACCATCTGCCACTCGGCGTCGGTCAGCTCCTGCGCCTCGTCCACGACGATGTGCGCGAACGGCCCCGCGAGCCGGTCGGGTTCGGCGGCGGGCAGCGCGTTCTCGTCCACCAGGCTGTCGCGCAGGTCCTGCCCGTGCAGCATCGTCACCGCGCCCTCGCCGTCGGGGTCGGCCGCGAGCAGGTCGCCGATCACGTCGGCCATGCGGTCGCGCTCGGCGGCGACGGCGGCGGCCTGGCGGCGCTTCCGGCGGGAGGTCTCCGGGTCGCCGAGCCGCTGCCGGGCCGCGTCCAGCAGGGGCAGGTCGGACACCGTCCAGGCCTGCGGGTCCGCGCGCTGCAGCCGCCGGATCTCGTCCGGACTGAGCCACGGGGCGCACAACCGCAGGTAGGCGGGCACCGTCCACAGGTCCCCGACGAGGTCGGCCGCCTCGATGACGGGCCACGCCCGGTTGAAGGTCGTGAGCAGCTCCCGGTCGCGCAGCAGCGCCTTGCGGAGCAGGTCGGGCGAGATCTCCTCCTCGTCGTGCTTGTCGATCAGGATCCTGAGCAGTTCCTCCCAGATCCGGTCGCGCGCCTCGTTGTGCGGGGTGCCGGGCTCGGGCGCGTCGAACGCCTCGGCCCAGTCCGCGGGGCTCAGCCAGACGTCCGACCAGGGAGTGTTGATCGTCAACCCCTGCGTCGGCGGCTTCTCGTAGAACCGCACGGCGGGCTCGATCGCCTTCACCATGTCCGCGGACGCCTTGAGCCGGGCGACCTCCGGGTCGGCCTCGGCCACCGCCGCGGAGCCCTCGGGGACGAGGTCCCGCAGGGTGCAGGTCTGGACGCCCTCCTCGCCGAGGCTGGGCAGGACGTCCGCGACGTACGCCAGGTAGGGCTGGTGCGGGCCGACGAACAGCACCCCGCCCCGGCGCTGGTCCAGCCGCGGGTCGGAGTAGAGGAGGTAGGCCGAGCGGTGCAGGGCGACGACCGTCTTGCCCGTGCCCGGGCCGCCGTCCACGACGAGGGCGCCGCGGGAGCCCGCGCGGATGATCGCGTCCTGGTCGGCCTGGATGGTGCCGAGCACGTCGCGCATCCGGGGCGAACGGCTCGCGCCCAGGCTGGCGATGAACGCCGACTGGTCGTCCAGCGCCGCGTGCCCCTCGAACCCGTCCCCGGTGAACACCTCGTCCCAGTAGTCGCTGATCCGGCCGCGCGTCCAGCGGTACCTGCGGCGGCTCACCAGGCCCATCGGGTTGGCGTGGGTCGCGCCGAAGAACGGCTCGGCCGCGGCGGACCGCCAGTCGACCAGGAGGCGGCGGCCGGCGTTGTCCGTGAGGCCCAGGCGCCCGACGTACACCGGCTCGGCGTCGTCCGCGCCGACCATGCGGCCCAGGCACAGGTCCAGCCCGAACCGGCGCAGGGCGCGCAGGCGGGTGCTCAGCCGGTGGATCTCCAGGTCCCGGTCGAGCGCCGCCCGGCCCAGCCCGCCGGGGGCCCTGCGCGCGGCGTCGAGGCGGTCGGACAGGTCCGCGATCGCCTGGTCGAGGCTCTCCTCGATGGCCGCGAAGTGCCGCTCGTCGTCGGCGATCAGCGCCGGGTCGGCCTTGGCCGAGAGGTTGTCGGGAAGGGCGAACGCACTGGTGGTCAGGGTCATCAGCTCCGATCTCAGGGTGGGCGAGGCGGCTTCCCGCTCCGGTGGGCGAGGCCCATGGGTCAACGCCCCCATGCGCCCGTCCAGTCCCCCGTTTCCGCAGGCACCGGCCTCGGCCTGCGATTGTGCGCCATGACCGGGGTCTTGCCGCAAGCCCCCCGGTGCGCTATAGGTTGATAGTGGAGAGGAGTGCGCGGCCTCCTCGGCCCCGATCTCCCTCCCCTCGCGGACGCCCCTCCCCGCCCCCGCGGACGCCCTCGCCGCGAAGCGGCTCCCCTCTCCGCCCCTGCGGCTCCCCTCTCACGAAGCGGCTCCCCTCCCCGTGAAGCGGTTGCCCGCCGTACGGCGGCGCGGCCCTGATCGCGTCGCGCGGCGTTCTCCCAGGTCACCTGCCGTGTCGGGGCGGGCGGAACCTACCGGGCCGGGATGAAGCGGAAGACCTGTTCCCGGGCCGCGGGGTCGCACGGGCGCAGGAGGATGGGCGCCCACGCGACGGTCGAGGCGTTGTTCACCGCCAGGCAGAGCCCGTGGCCGGGGACGCGCAGCCGTACGCCCCGGTCGGCCCTGGTGATCTTGGAGCCCCGGGTGGCCCGGGTGGGCGGGACGGTATGGGCGGGCCGAGCGGCCCGGGCGGATCGGGCGGTGTCGTCCGCTGGTTCGAGGCGGAAGACCTCGGTGCCGGCGTGCGCGCCGGCCGAGCCACAGAAGTCGTTGTAGGCGAAACTGCCCGAGACCATGCGGGCGGCGCGTATGCCCAGGCAACCGGGGCCGTTCACGGGGTCCTGGGGCATGATCCGGTAGACGCCGCCCGCCTCGCGCCGGGGCGAGAAGACCGGATGGGCCTGGGCGCAGGGAACCTGGAAGAGCCGGCCGCCCGCGTCGGGATGCTCGGACAGGCACAGCCCGGAATGCGCGGCCATGACGCGGTAGACGCCGGGCGGCAGCGCGACCGCGCCCGCCGGGGACCGGTGGTCGGCGCCACCGGTGACGAACAGGAGCAGGACCAGGGCCACGGCGGCCACCCCGTGGTCGCGTGTACGGCGGCGCGGGCGCGGTGGACGCGCCGGCGCGGGGCCGGTCCGGTCCGCCGGGACGGCGGCGGACGCGGGCTGGACGGCCGGCGAAGGCCGGACGACGCCCCGCGCGGCCCGCCCGGCGCCCTCCGGCGGCGGGACGGCGGCCTGCGGCGGGACGGCGGCCTGCGGCGGCCGGACGGGGGCCTGCGGCGGCCGGACGGGGGCCTGCGGCGGCCGGACGGGGGCCTGCGGCGGCCGGACGGGGGCCTGCGCCTGGCAGGCGACCTGGCCGCGCGCGACGACCCAGCGTTCGGCGACGGCGTCGTCCGCGCCGCAGGCCAGGACGAACGCGCGGACGAGATCGGGGCGCGGCAGCCGGTCCCGGGACAGGGCGCCGGCGATGGTGCTGTGCGGCAGGAAGGCGCCCCGCTCCTCGGCGGCGCGTTCGAGCTGGCGGTACGAGAGGCCCGAGCGGGCCCGGAGCTCACGCATCCGGGCGACGAACTCGGCGGGTGATTCGGTGCCGTCCGGTACCGGCCATGGTGTCTGGGACGCGGGTTCGACCATCGCAACACCCCCGCCGAACGGGAAGGACAGTGTTCCGTACAGAACCGGACAGTCCCAAATCTTGCTATACGCCCCGGCGGCTGGCAATGATCAAGTCGTTCCGGGATGAATCCGGCAGACGGCCCCTAAGCTCCGCCCGCCGGCCATGACATAGACGCGCCCACGGCGACTCCCGTGCGCGCCGCGCCGCCCCCGCGCCCCACCCCGATCTTCCGTCCCGGGCCGACGGCCCCCGCCGTACGGCCCCCGCCATACCGCCCGCGCCGGACGGCCCCGCCGTACGGCGTCCGCCGGGCCCCCGCCGAACCATCCCGCCGAACCATCCCGCCGCGCGGTCCTCTCCCCCACGGAGGTGCCATGTTCGTCCTCGTCGCCGCAGTCGTCCTGCTCACCGTGGTGTGCCTGCTCAACCTCGCCCTGACGGTAGGGGTCATCCGGAGGCTGCGCGAGCACAGCAGCTTCATCGACACCGTGGCCCCGGTCGCCATCTCACCGCCCGTCACCGTCGAGCCGGGCGAGAAGCCGGCCGACTTCGCGGTGACCACGGAGGACGGCGAGCCGTTCTCCCGCGACCTGATCGCCGCGCCCACGCTCATCGGGTTCTTCTCGCCCACCTGCGCGCCGTGCGCGGAACTCCTGCCCGACTTCATCGACCAGGCCGCGGCCATGCCCGGCGGCCGGGGCCAGGTGCTGGCCGTCATCGCCGCCAAGGGCCGCGAATCGGCCGCCGAGTACGCCGCGCGGCTCTCGGGCGTGGCCCGGGTCGTGATCGAGGAGCACGACGGGACGGTCCAGCGGGCGTTCAAGACCGAGAACTTCCCGACCGTCTACCTCGTGGACTCCGGCGGGACCGTGATCTCCGGCGGGGTGGGGCGGGGCGAGCTGACCCGCGCGGCCGAGGCCCTGGCCGCCCACGGGCGCTGACCGCCCGCCCCCGGCAGGAGGTCCCCGGTGATCTTCCTCCTCGTCCTCGCCGCTGCCGTCCTGGCGCTGCTGTGGTGGGCCCGGCGGCGCTACCTCGTCATCACCGTGCGGGGCCGCAGCATGATCCCCACCCTCAACCCCGGCGACCTGGTCCTGGTACGGCGGGCGGGGGCGGCCCGGCTGCGGCGGGGGCAGCTCGTCGTGCTGCGGAGCCCGGCTCTGCCGTACGCCACGGACGAGGACCGGAACGGCTTGATGATCAAGAGGCTGGCCGCGCTGCCCGGCGAGCCCCCGCCCCGCGAGGTCGCCCCCGGCGACCACGCCGTCCCCGCCGGGCACCTCGTCGCGCTCGGCGACAACCCTCCGGCGAGCCTCGACTCACGCCAGGTCGGCTACTGGAAGGCCGCCGATGTGATCGGAGTCGTCCTGCGGACCCTGACCGCGGGACGCCCGGCGGCGCGCGAACCCTAGTGCGCCGTCTCATCCCCCACAAGGAGGTAGAGAAGTGACGAAACTCCTCAACCAGGTGTCGGACCGGCTGCTGCAGCGGTTCGTCCCCAAGGCGGACGCCCTGGCCGGGGGCCGCTGCGGCTGCAACTGCGGCAACTACTTCTGCAACTCCGGCAAGTGCACCATGTGCCGGTACTGCTCCGACTGCCTGAGCGGCGGCAACTGCTGGGACTGCTACTACTGGAACGCCTGCTGCTGACATGCCGCAGGCCGGGAGGGCCCGTCATCGGGTGGCGGCGGGCCCTCCCGCTCGCGCGTGCGCGGTCGTCCGCCCGCGTGCTCGTCCGCCCGCGCGGTTGTCCGCCCGCGTGCTCGTCCGCCCGCGCGGTTGTCCGCCCGCGTGGTTGTCCGCCCACGTGGCGCGGGATTAGCGTGGCCGGGGTGGATCTCTTCTCACGCTCCTGGACGGCGCTGCGCGCGGCCGTGGCCGACACCCCCGACGACGACTTCGAGCGGCCTTCCGGATGCGCCGGTTGGCTGGTGCGGGACCTAGTGTTCCACCTGGTCATCGATGCCCAGGACGTGCTGATCACGCTGGCCACGCCGGCCGGGGGCCCGCCGACGATCGACTCGGTCACCTACTGGCGGCTCGCCGACGCGCCGCCGACCGGCGAGGACCCGCTCGACGCCCTGATCCCCCGGATCGCCGCCGCGTACGGCGAGCCCCGGCTGCTCAAGTTCCACCTCGACGACCTCGGGGCCGCCGCGGGCCGCGCGGCCGCGCTCGCCGACCCGGCCGCCCTCGTCGGCACCCGCGACGAGGTGATCACCGTCGCCGACTACCTCTCGGTGTACGTGCTCGAATGGACGCTGCACCACCTCGACCTGATCGCGCACCGCCCCTCCGCGGCCGATCCCCCCGCCGAGACCCTCGCCGCCTCCCGCGCCGCCCTCGAGAGGATCGCCGGGACCGCGTTCCCGTCCTCGCTCTCCGACAAGGACGCCCTCCTGATCGCCACCGGCCGCCGGCGGCCGGCCGCCGGGGAGAAGACCGCCCTGGGCCCTCTGTCCGCGAGACTCCCCCTCATCCTCACCTGACCGCACTCCGCCAGGCCGTACGGCGAGCGGGGCGCCGCGGGCGCGTTTCGGGTGCGCGGGCGGAGGAGGGTGACGAGGTCCGCCGGCGAGGCGGCCCGGCAGGTCGGGACGGGGCCAGGGGGCGAAAATCGGCAAGGTGGTCCCGGCTTGCGGAATAGGGTTAGGGGGTGAGTATCGCGATTTGTGTGTACTGCGCGTCCAGTGTCCGAATCGACAAGAAGTATGTGGATCTGGCATCCGAGGTGGGGACGGAACTCGCCCGGCGGGGACACACCCTCGTGACCGGCGGCGGCCGGATCTCCTGCATGGGGGCCGTGGCCGCGGCGGCGCGGGCGGGCGGGAGCCGTACGGTCGGGGTGATCCCCGAGGCGCTCATGACCACCGAGATCGGGGACCCCGAGTCGGACGAGCTGATCGTCACGCCGGACATGCGGTCGCGCAAGGCGGAGATGGACCGGCGGTCGGACGCCTTCCTCGTGCTCCCCGGCGGGATCGGGACGCTGGAGGAGCTGTTCGAGATCTGGACCTCGCGGGTGCTCGGGATGCACGACCGGCCCCTGGTGATCCTGGACCCGTTCGGGCTGTACGACCCGTTGCGCGAGCTGATCACCAAGATGTACGACCAGGGGTTCACGCGGCCGCACGTGTTCGACGCGGTGGGCTGGACGGCCTCGGTGCCGGAGGCGTTCGACCTCCTGGAGAAGGCGGCGCGGACAATCACCCCTAGTCAGGAGGAAGTGCTCGAATCAGAGGCGTGACACCCGCCGCCAGGTGAGGATTCTCTGCCCACTTTCGCCATTACTCCGCCCCCGTCCGGGGAGTCAAGCTAACGTCGAAGCGTCTCGCCCCGACGCCCCGGGCGATCGCGGAGCACCTTTCCCGATCGTTGGCGCTACCCCCCTCCCCGATTAACAAGGGGCGAGATCAAGAGAAGGTGTGCGCCCGAGCCACTCCCGGCCGCACACCTTCTCCATGTCCACCCCCCACGCGATCTCGCGACAACCGCGTTCCCCGCCCCTGATCCTGCGATTCCGCGCCCACCGCCCTCAGCCCCGGGCTTGAGGCGGCGTCAGTGACAACGGAATCGCGAGATCACGGGAAAGACCGGGGCGGCCCGCACCCAAGAGGCCGAGGGGCGGGGCACCCCGGCGACCGCAGGGGCGCAGATGCGAGGCCGCCTTCTCCCCGCACGGTCTCGCGGCGTCTCCCTTCCCTCTCCCCCGTGATCTCGCATTCCGCGCCATGCTTTCTCCCGCCGAGGCTTGGGGTGGTGCGGGATCGCGAGATCACGGGGAGGGGTGGGCGGGGCGTACGGGGTGGGCGGGGGTCAGGCCAGGGCCCGGCGGGTGAGGGCCGGGGGGCGGTCGCCCCGGATGGAGGCGGTCATGTCGAGGGCCTGCTGGACCTCGGCGGGGCGGTTCGTGCGGAAGTAGGTCGCGCCGGCCCAGGCGCACAGGGAGGCGGCGGCGGTCTCGGCGGCGGCGTCCGGCTCGTCCCCGTCGTCGCCGGCGGCCAGGTCGGCGGGCGTGACCAGGACGGCGCGGCCCGCGCGCGCCGCCTCGGCGATCTCCCGCAGGGAGGCGGCGACGACCACCTCTCCGCGTTCTTCGAGGTCGGCGGCCTCCTCGGCGGTCACCACGCGCGGTAGCTGGAATCGCATGCACCGATCGTGACACACGGCGGCGGGGCCCCGGGTGTGGCACGATTCGATATGTGCTGGTGGTACTGCTTGTCGCCGCGGTCGCCGTGCTGGTCGCCGTGATGTACGTCTCGATGGGGCGGGGCGGGGAGATGGCGGAGTTCGCTCCGGACATCCCGCCGCTCGACCTGCCCGAGCCGCGGAGCCTGACCGCCGTGGACCTGGTCGCGCTGCGGCTGCCGGTCACCGTCGTGGGCTACAACACGCGCAGCGTCGACGACGCGCTCCAACGCGTCGCGATGGCGGTGAGCGAGCGCGACACCCGCATCGCCGTCCTGGAGCAACGGGTCGCCGAGCTGACGAGCTGGCACGCCGACGCCGGTCAGGCGCCCACCTACCCGCGCGGTCCCGCCACCCGGTTCGCCGAGGAGCCCGTCCTCCCGGAGCCCGCCCCCGAGCCCCGCGTCGCCGAACTCCCGGCCGAGGCCCAGGCCCGCGCCCAGGCCGAACTCGACACCGACCCCCACGCCGTCTTCCGCGTGGGCCCCGGCGTCCCCGCCGCCGAGCCCGCCGAGCACCCCGGCGCGGCCCCCAGGCCCGACGCGCGCGGCACCATCCCCTACCGCCACCACACCCCCGCCGCCCCGGCGGAGGAACCCTCCTCAGGTACGGCCGGCGCGCACCCCTCGCCCGAGCCTCCCGGTACGGCCGACGCCGGGTCCGACACGGACGCGACCGCGGGCCCCGAGGCGTCGGGCACGGCCCCGGCCGCGTCCGGCCCCCCGGTGAGCGCCGAGCACGAGCCGCATCCGGCGGACCCGGCGCACGCCGCCCGGGGCCGTGCCGAGGACGCGGAGCCTGACGCCGCCCCCGCCCCCGACCAGGCGCCCCCCGCCCGGCCCGGCGCCGCCCATGAAGCACCCGAAGCACCCGAAGATCCCGGAACGTCCGGAACGCCCGAAGCATCCGGAACCCCGGATCAGGGCACGCACGACCGGCCCGGTCCCGTTCGGGCCCACGACACGCGGACGGACCGGGCGCGGGCCCAGACCGGGCACGGGCCGGCGGCGGGACCCGGCCCCGGCGACACGGCCACGGAGCCCGCGCGGGACACCGCCACGCCGACGGGCGACGCGGGGCGGCCCGGTGCGGCCGGTCCGGCGGCCCCGATCTCCACGGACGAGGGCCACGGGGAGCCCGCCCAGAACGCCCAGGCCGGTCCCACCCGGAGCGCTCCCGCCCAGGCCGTTCCCGCACAAGGCGCTCCCTCCCAGGGCGTTCCCGCGCAGGGCGCTCCGGCGCAGGGTGCTCCGGGGCGGCCGGGCGGCGAGCGGGACGCCGGCGCGCCGGGCGGTCCGGCGCCCGCCGCGGGCGGCGCGTGGGATCCCGGCGCGCGAGGCGGCCGGCCGCGTACGGCCGCCGGCGAGCCCGGCGGGGATCCGCGGGCGGACGCGATCACCGATCCCCGGGGGATGCCCGCCACGGGCGGCTTCGGCGGGAACCGGCGGCGCGCGGACGGCTCACTACAGAGGGGGACATATGATCGCGATCCGGACATCGCGATCGAGGAGACCTGGTGAGAACGGTTCGCTGCGCCTGGGCGACCTCCGCGCCCGACTACATGGACTACCACGACGGTGAGTGGGGGCGGCCGGTACGCGACGACGACGGGGTGTACGAGCGGCTGTGCCTGGAGGCGTTCCAGTCGGGGTTGTCGTGGCTGACGATCCTGCGCAAGCGCGAGAACTTCCGTAAGGCGTTCGCGGGTTTCCGGATCGCGGACGTCGCGGAGTTCGGCGAGGACGACGTGGCGCGCCTGCTCTCCGACACCGGCATCGTCCGCAACCGGGCCAAGATCGAGGCCGCGATCGCGAACGCCCGCGCCGCCCGCGACCTGCCCGGCGGCATCGCCGCGTTCGTCTGGCGCTACGCCGACCCCGGCGCCCCCGTGCCGGCGACCATGGCCGACGTGCCCGCGACCACCGACGGCTCGAAGGCCCTCGCCAAGGACCTCAAGCGCGCCGGGTTCCGCTTCGTGGGTCCCACCACCGCCTACGCCCTCATGCAGGCGATCGGCCTGGTCAACGACCACATCGCCGACTGCGTGGTCCGCGAGGAGATCACCGCCGCCCTCCGCGCCTGAGCCGTACGGCGACCCCGCCCGCCGCGCGTGAGCCGTACGGCGAGCCCCGGCCCCGGCGCGGTGATCACGCACGCCTCCGTGACCGGAAGCGCGTGATCACCGCGAGGGCCTGGTCCGTATGCCGTCAGCGGCCCTGGAAGACGGGCTTCTCCTTGTTGAGGAAGGCGTTGGTGGCGTTCTTGTGGTCGTCGGTGCCGGCGGCGGCGTCCTGGAGCTCGGCCTCCAGGTCCAGGGACTCCTTGAGCGGGTGGGCGGAGGCGAAGGCGAGCGCCCGCTTGATCGCGCCGTACGCCATCGTGGGGCCGGTCGCCAGCCGCAGGGCGAGGGCCCGGGCGGCGGTGCCGACGTCGTCGCCGGGGACCACGGAGTTGACCAGGCCGATCTGGAGGGCCTTGGCGGCGTCCACCGGCTCGCCGAGGAGGAGCAGCTCGGTCGCGCGGGCGTGACCCACGAGACGCTGCAGCGTCCAGGACGCGCCCGTGTCCGGGGCCAGGCCGACCTTGGCGAACGCGGTCGCGAACGACGCCTTGGACGACGCCACCCGGAAGTCGCAGGCGAACGCGAGCGAGGCGCCCGCCCCGGCGGCGACGCCGTTCACCGCGGCGATGACCGGCTTGGGCATCTCCATGATCGTGCGCACGATCGGGTTGTAGTGGTCCCGCACGGTCCCGGCCAGCCCCCGCCCGTCGGCGAGGTTCGCCGCGTGCTCGACGAGGTCCTGCCCCGCGCAGAAGGCCCGCCCCGCCCCGGTGATCAGCACCGCCCGCGCGGCGGAGTCGTCCCCCGCCCGCCGCAACGTGTCCAGCAACGCGACCTTCATCGGCGTGATCAGCGCGTTCATCGAATCCGGCCGGTTGAGCGTAATGGTCGCGACGCCCTCGGCCACGTCGTACAGCACGGTGTCGGACACGTATCCTCCCGCGATCAGTCCCGATCCCATCACCATAGGCCCCGCCCCGCCCCCGAGACGAGCACCCGCCTCCCCTCCCCCTGCCCATCCCCGCCCCCAAAACGCCCTTGTCCCGTACGGCGGAGCGGGCCCTCTCACCGCGCTCCGGAGGGACGGGACGCGGAACGGGTGGAGGGTGGGACGCGGAACGGGCGGGATCAGCCGGAGACGCCGTGCTCGCGGAGCAGGTCGTTCAGGGCGAGGCGGTCGAGGGGCTCGCCTTCCGTGAGCCGGCGGAGGACCAGGACGCAGGGCATGCCGAAGTCACCCCCGGGGAAGGACCGGACGCGGGTGCCCGACACGCAGACCGACCAGGCCGGGACCTCGCCCCGGGGGAGCTCCTCGCCCGTCTCGACGTCGAAGACGCGCGTCGTGCGGGTGAGGATGGTGCCCGCGCCCAGCTTGGCCCCGGTGCGGACGCGCGCCCCTTCCACGACCATGCTCCGGGAGCCCACGAACGCCTCGTCCTCGATCACCACCGGCACGGCCGACGGCGGTTCCAGGACGCCGCCCACCCCCACGCCGCCCGACAGGTGGACGTTCTGGCCGACCTGGGCGCAGGAGCCCACGGTCGCCCAGGTGTCCACCATCGTGCCGTCCCCGACGTACGCCCCGATGTTGACGAACGACGGCATCAGCACCACGCCCCGGCCCAGGTACGACCCCCAGCGGGCGATCGCGCCGGGGACCACGCGGACCCCGTCGAGGTGGGATTTGAGGGGGATTCGGTCGTTGTAGTGAAAGTCACCCACCTGCGCCCGAGACAGGCCCAGAACGCGGAAAGCGAGGAGGATCGCCCGTTTCGCGCGCTCGTCCACGACCACCTCGCCGCCGCCGTCCACGAAGGCCGCCCGGGCCTCGCCGCGGTCCAGCGCGTTCACGGCGGCGACGACGATCCCGCGCGCCGCCGCGTCTCCCGGGCCCAGCTCGGAGCGGTTTTCCCACAGTTCGTCCAACCGCGGGTCGAGCGGGCTGGTGAAGGGCAGGCTCATGGGACGGGAGCTTATAGCGAAGGCTCGCCGGGAAACGGTTTCCGGGCCGGTGCCGCCCCCTCCCGGCGGTAGGTTCAGCAGAGTGCGTCGAAGCCTCTCCCGAGCGGTGATCGTCATCGCGGCCATCGTCACCGTGCTCACGGTGGGGATAGCCGCGGTGGTCTACGTCGTCATCGCGAACATGAACCTCGCCGACGACCACCCCGGCTGCCAGGTGAGCGCGCCGGAGGGGACGCTGGACCTGGATCTGGAACAGGCGCAGGTGTCGGCCACGATCGCGGCGGTGGCCGCGCGGCGCAAGCTGCCCGAGCGGGCCGTCGTGATCGCGTACGCCACGGGGCTGCAGGAGTCGAAGCTGCGCAACCTGGCCTTCGGCGACCGCGACTCGGTGGGGGTGTTCCAGCAGCGCCCGTCCATGGGCTGGGGCTCGCCGGAGAAGCTCCAGGACGTGGTGTACGCCACGAACAAGTTCTTCGCGGCGCTGGTCAAGGTGAAGGGCTACCTCAAGAAGCCGCTGCACGAGGCGGCGCAGGCGGTGCAGAAGTCCGCCGACGGCACCGCGTACGCCCAGCACGAGCCGGACGCGAAGATCCTGGCGGCGGCGTTCACCGGCCGGACGGCCAAGGCCCTGCGCTGCTGGTTCCCCGAGGAGGACGAGAACGGCGAGAAGCCCGCCAAGCGCATCGGGGAGGCCCTGCGCGAGCTGAAGCGGGCGATGGGCTCGGTCGACGCCTCGGGCAACCGCCTGACCGTCTCCTCGGAACGTTCCGGCTGGCTCATCGCGTCCTGGGCGGTCGCGCACGCGCAGCCGTACGGCATCAGCGGGGTGCGGCACGACGGCGTGGTCTGGCTGGCCGAACGCGGGCACGACGGCTGGACCTCCGACGAGCGCGAACAGGCGCAGGCCGGGATCGTGCTGAACTAGGGATGATGCTGAACCGGAGATCGGGCCGAACCGGGGATCGGGCCGAACCGGGGATCGGGCCGAACCGGGGATCGGGCCGAACCGGGGATCGGGCCGGACCGGCGGCGGATCCGGGCTAGGGGTTGATCGCGATGGAGCCGGGCGGGAGCGGCCGCCCGTACGACGCGGTCCAGGGGGTGCGTCCGCGGACGCGTTCGAAGGAGAGGTAGCGGCCCTCGGGGGACCGGTAGTCGGCGTAGTCGATCCAGCCGCTGTCGGCGTGTCCGGTGGAGCCCTCGGACCGGAACGCGGCGGTCCCGCGCTCGACGGGGACGTACTCCACGCCGTCGATCAGCACGGTGCGCTGCGGCGGGATCATGCCCTGCGACGGGGCGTCCATCCACAGCACCACTTCGAGTCCGCCGCCGCGCTGCTCCACGGTGAGCCAGGTGTAGTGGCCGGCCCCGTCGTCCAGGAGGAACTCCCGCCACCGCTGGTCGCCGTCCTCCATGTGGAGGACTCCGATGACGAACCAGCGCGCTCCCTGGCAGTCGATCACGTCACCGATCCCGATCCCGCGCGGGTCGGGGCCGCGCGGCACGGGCTCCGGCTCCGGTGGCGGAGGGGCCGCCTCGTGCGGCGGCGGATCGCGATCCTGCGCGCGCACGGTGAGCCAGGCCACGGTGACGACGAGGAACGTGGCGGAACTCAGCGCGATCACCACCAACGACGCCGTCATAGCGGCGGATACTAGCCCAGCCGGGCCACCGCCGCATCGATCCGTTCGTCGGTCGCGGTGACCGCCACTCTGACGTGCCGTTTCCCCGCGGCGCCGTAGAAGTCGCCGGGCGCGACGAGCACGCCCTTCTCGGCGAGCGCGCGCACCTGTTCCCAGCAGTCCTCGTCGCGTCCGGCCCAGAGGTACAGCCCGGCCTCGGAGTGCTCGACCCGCCAGCCCGCCGCCTCCAGCGCCGGCCGCAGCCTGGCTCGGCGCGCGGCGTAGCGGGCGCGCTGCTCCTCGGCGTGCGCGTCGTCGTCGAGGGCGGCGGCCATCGCGGCCTGCACCGGAGCCGGGACGATCATGCCCGCGTGCTTGCGGACCTCCAGCAACCGCGCGATCAGCGCCGGGTCGCCCGCCACGAACCCGGCGCGGTATCCCGCCAGGTTGGAGCGCTTGGACAGGGAGTGCAGCGCGATCAGCCCCTCGTGGGAGCCCTCGCACACGTCCGGGTGCAGGATGGAGGTCGGCTCCGCCTCCCAGCCCAGCTCGATGTAGCACTCGTCGGAGGCCACCACCGCGCCGCGCTCACGCGCCCACGAGACGACCTTGCGCAGGTGCTCGGGGGGCAGCACGCGGCCCGTGGGGTTGGACGGGGAGTTCACCCACACGAGCGGCACCCGCCGCGGCCCCACCGCGAGCAGCCCGTCCGTGGCGTACGGCGTCGCGCCGGCGAGCCGGGCGCCGACGTCGTAGGTGGGATAGGCCAGTTCGGGCAGGACCACCGTGTCCCCGGCGCCCACGCCGAGCAGCGTGGGCAGCCAGGCCACGATCTCCTTGGACCCGATGGTCGGCAGCACGTGCGCCGGGTCGAGGGGGACCCCGTGCCGCCGGCCGAGCCATCCCGCGGCGGCCTCGCGCAGCCTGGCCGTGCCGTACGTGGCGGGGTAGCCGGGGCTGTCGGCGGCGGCGGCCAGCGCGGACTGGGCGACCGAGGGCACGGGATCGACCGGCGTGCCGACCGAGAGATCGACGATGCCATCGGGGTGGGACGCGGCCAGCGCCTTCAGCGGCTCCAGCCGGTCCCACGGGAAATCGGGCAGCAATGGTCCCCCTGAACCTCGAACCCGGCCCGTCTGACGCGGGCCGGACCGGTGGCGCCGGACCCGGGGGATCCGGCGCGACCGCGTGCTAGTGGCCCTCGCCCTGCGGGGGCAGGGCGGCGACGACCGCGTGGTCCTTGTCGATCTTGCCGACCTTGGACGCGCCGCCGGGCGACCCGAGTTCCTCGAAGAACTCCACGTTGGCCTTGTAGAAGTCCTTCCACTGCTCCGGGAGGTCGTCCTCGTAGAAGATCGCCTCGACCGGGCAGACCGGCTCGCACGCACCGCAGTCGACGCACTCGTCCGGGTGGATGTAGAGCATGCGCTCGCCCTCGTAGATGCAGTCGACGGGGCACTCCTCGATGCACGCCTTGTCCAGCACATCCACGCAAGGCTGCGCGATGACGTAGGTCAACTCGGGCTCCTCTTCGCTCTGTTTCGATCCCCACCGGCCCCGGCACATCAGACGGCGGGTGTCACGCCATAGGATGGCATGCCGCGCCGGACGCGCAGGACTCAGCCCGACCCCTGTCCAGAAGACCCTAGCTGACATGCCGTTTCGCGGTCAGTGCGGTCACGGGATCGATGTCCTTCCCCTGCCCCCTTTCAGGGGGATGGTTACCCTTGCCGGGTGAGGTTCCGTCTTGTCGTGGCGATCAGTCCCGCCGACGCCGGCCGCCGCGTCTCGGTGCGCCGCCGTCTCGCCGACGGGCGGTTCACCGACGCCGTGGGCGTCCTGGAGTCGTGGAGCGGGGGCGTCCTGCGCATCCGCCGCCGCGACGGCTCCCTCACCGAGATCCCCGAGGGCGACCTCGCCGCCGGGAAGGTGGTCCCGCCGCCGCCCTCCCCGCGCCGCGGGCCGTCCGCCCCCTGACGCCCCTCCCCCGGACGCCCTCCCCTCCGGACGCCTCTACCGGCGGGAGACCGTCAGCGCGGGGCGCGCAGCAGGGGGGCGAGGGCGCGTGTGCCGCGCAGGCGGGTCACCAGGGGCGTGACGGGACGCAGGAGCAGGAGGGCCACCAGCGGGGCCACCACCGCGCCCAGGAGCGCGCCCGCCACGACGTCGTGCGGGTAGTGGACGCCGACGAAGACCCGGGAGAAGGCCGCCAGCCCGGCCATGAGCAGGGCGGGGACCGCCATCGCGCGCCAGACCAGGATGACCGCGATCGCGGCGCCGGCGGCCAGAGTCGCGTGGTTGCTCGGCAGGGACCAGTCGCCGACCTCGGGGCAGGGGGCGATCGTGGCCGCGTCGGGGAAGATCCGGCACGGGCGCTCCTGCCGCACGCCGGTCTTCAGGATCTCGCTCACGACGTACGCGGCCACCGCTCCGGCGGGCGCGACCAGCGTCAGGGCCATCGCGCGGTCCGTCCCCCGCCGCGCCCGCCACCACGCGAACACGAGCAGGGCCGCCAGCAGCACCGGGAGCGCCTCGGTCCCGACCTCCATGAGCCACCGCACCCAGTGCGGCGTCCCGTGCGCGAACTCGACCACGTCGAGGTACCACTCGGCGCTCACGTCGGGCACGTCCTCGACCCGGACCGGCGTTCCCCCGATGTCCCCCATGCTTCCTCCCGTTTCCTCTGATCAGGCCCTACAGACCGTAGAAAACGGAAAGACCTCCCATATCCCCCGAAAGTTCCAACCTGCCATTGACTTTCGTCAATTCGGCCGAGGCCCCGCCGCCCCTCCCCCGGCTCACGCCGTACGGCGTCGCACCGCCGTACGGCGTCGCCCCCGCCGTACCGCCCCGGCGGGCCCGGAGCGGGTGAGGGCGGGCGGGAGGCGGGCCCGGAGCGGGCCCGGACCGGGTCGGGTGGGGTCGAGTCGGGTCGAGTCGGGTCGAGTCGAGTCGGGTCGAGTCGGGTCGAGTCGGGTCGAGTCGAGTCGGGTCGAGTCGGGTCGAGTCGAGTCGGGTCGAGTCGGGTCGAGCCGGGTCGGGGGTGGGTCCGGACGGGTCAGGGGCGGGCGGCCTGGAGGAGTGCCCGCATGCGGGGCAGGGCGCTGAGCACGCGGGACGGGGCGCGGCGGACCCCGGCCAGGCGGCGCACCGGCACCGGGGCCGCGACCAGGCGCGGGTCCGGCACCGCCATGCGGGCCTCGAACGCGGCCGCCTCCTCGGCCTGGGCCTCGCCGAGGCGCTCGGCGGCCACGACCGCCTGGTAGTGCTCCACCTCCCGCGCCACCGCGCGCCGGTCCCAGCCCAGCACCTCCGCCATCAGCCGGGCCGCCCCGGGAGCCGCCGAAAGGCCCCGGTCCGCCGTGTCCACGGCGATGTGCGTACGGCGGGCCAGCGCGTCCACCAGGTGCATCGCCCCCTCGTGCGAGGCGGCGTACACGATCTCGGCGGCGATGTGGTGCGGGGCGCCGTCCAGCGGGGCCGCCAGCGCCGGGCGGGCCGCGATCAGGTCGAGCAGGTCCAGGGTCGTCGAGCCGTACCGTTCGAGGAGCCGGCCGACCAGGTCCTCCGGCAGCCGCGCCCGCCGGGCGAGCACCCGCCGGGACTGCCGCAGCACCTCCACCCCGTCCGCACCGACCAGCGGGATCTCGTGCGTCCGCGACCTCGGCCCCGCCGGGCCGACCACGGCGTCCACCGCGTCGCGCGCCATCACCCGGTAGGTGGTCATCTTGCCGCCCGCGATGGCCGTGAGCCCCGGCGCGGGCTGCCACACCACGTGCTCGCGCGACAGCTTGGTCGTCTCCGCCGCCCCGGTGTCCACCAGCGGCCGCAGCCCGGCGTACACCCCGACGACGTCCTCCCTGGTCAGCGGGGACGCCAGCACGCGGTTGCACTGGTCGAGGAGGTAGTCCACGTCCGCCCGCGACGCCGCCGGATGGGTCGCGTCGTGCTCCCACGGCGTGTCCGTCGTGCCGATCAGCCAGTGCGCGCCCCACGGGATCACGAACAGCACGCTGCGCTCGGTCCGCGCGATCAGCCCGGTCTCGCCCAGGTCAACCCGGTCGCGCGGGACCACGATGTGCACGCCCTTGGACGCGCGCACCGACGTGGGCGACTCCACCCCGGCCAGGGCCAGCAGCCCGCCGGTCCAGGTGCCGGTGGCGTTCACCACGTGCCCGGCCTCGACCACCAGCGGCTCCCCGCTGACGGCGTCGCGCAGCCGTACGCCGATGAACCGCTCGCCGTCGCGCAGGAACCCCTCCACGCGCAGCCCGGTCGCGACCACGGCGCCGTACCGCGCGGCCGTGCGCGCCAGGGTCATGGTCAGGCGGGCGTCGTCCACCTGCGCGTCGTAGTACTGGATCGCGCCCACGAGCGTGTCCGGCCGCAGCCCGGGGGCCTCCTCCAGCGCCCGCCGCCGCGACAGGTGACGGTGCCGGGGTACGGCTCCCGCCCCGCCGAGCGAGTCGTACAGCCGGACCCCGGCGCCGACGTACGCCCGCTCCCAGCCCCGGCGCGTCAGCGGGTAGAGGAAGCGCACGGGCCGCACCAGATGCGGCGCGATCCGGTCGAGCAGCAGCGCCCGCTCGCGCAGCGCCTCGCGCACGAGCCCGAAGTCGAACTGCTCCAGGTAACGCAGCCCGCCGTGGACCAGCTTGGACGACCGCGAGGAGGTGCCCGCCGCCCAGTCCACGGCCTCCACCAGCGCGACCGAGAGCCCGCGCGTGGCCGCGTCCAGCGCGATCCCGGTGCCGGTCACGCCGCCGCCGACCACGACCAGGTCGAACCGCTCGTCCCGCAGCGCCCGCAGCGCGCCCGCCCGCTGCGCCGGGCCGAGCTGGTCGCGGCGGTGGTCGTTGCGGGCGCGGCGGGCGGCCCGCTCGTTCAGCTTCTCGGTCAGCCGCTCGGCCAGCCGGCCGTTCACGCGCCCGGGGGCGCGGCCCCCGGCCCCGGCGCGGCCCGCGCCGTTCGCGGTCCCGCCTCCGCCGCGGCCTCCGATGTGGCCCGCGCCGCCGGCGGCGCGGGGCGCGGCGTCCCGCCCGTCCCGGCCGGAGGACCCGTCCCGGCCGGTGGACGCGTTCCGGTCGGGGGACGCGTTCCGGCCGGAGGACCCGTCCCGATCGGAGGACCCGTCCCGGCCCGAGGGCGCGTTGCGGTCGGACCGGCTCGTGTGACCGTTCGTGCGGGCGTTCAGTGCCATCGTTTCATCACCCCGTCGGCGAGCGCGTCGGCCGCAGCGCCCAGGTGGCGTACGACCCGGTCGATCGTGCGTAGCAGCTCCAGCTCGCGGAGCTCCCCGGCGGTCACGGCCTTGGCCGGGTCCCCGGAGAGCAGGCGCACCACACGCCGCTGGTACCCGCGGCGGACCCGGTTGCCGGCCTTGCGCGCCGCCAGGACCTCCCGGGCGGCGGCCTTGCCGGACTTCTCCACGTTGTCCACGGCGCGCTCGATCGCGCCGATGCCCTCGCCGATCCCGTCCAGCAGCGCCGTGAAGCTCTGCAGCTCCTCCGCGCCGAACATGTCGGCCTCGCGCACGAAGTCGCGTAACTCGTCCAGCACGTCGTCGATGGAACGTGACAGCCGGAACACGTCCTCCCGGTCGATCGGCGTCACCAGCGACACGGCGAGCGTGTCCACGAGCCGGGCGCGGTCGTCGTCGCCCTCGTGCTCGACCACGCCCATCTTCTTGCGCGCCTCGTCCAGCGCCAGTTCCCCGGCCGTCAGCGCCCGCACCACCGAGAGCCCGTCGTGCACGGTCGCGAGCTGCGCCGCCAGCAACTGGAGCTGCCTGCGCCCCGTCAGCCCGCCGAGCCCGAATCGCCACCAGCGCCGCTTCGCCACCGTTCGCCTCCCCCGTCGCCGATCCGCTCCCGGGCCGGTTCCAGTCTTCTCCCTCGCGGGCTCCGCCGCCCTTACCGCCGGTCCCCGTTCTGGTTCCCCACCTGGTTCCGGCGCGCGTTCCGGTTCCGGCGCCCGTTCCGGTCCCGATGCCCGTTCTGGTTCCGGTGTCCGTTCTGGTTCGGTCCGCACGGGTACGGCGGACGCCGTCTGCTCTGCCGTCTTTCCGGTCATCTAGCGAATCCCTCTCACCAGCAGCCCGGCCAGGGTCGCCAGCCCCAGGCTGCTGGGCAGCGTGAACAACCAGGCCGCGCCGATCCGGGCGGCGACCTGCCAGCGGATGCGCCGGTACCCCTGCCGCAGGCCCGCGCCCACGAACGCCCCGGCGAGCGACTGCGTCAGGCTCACCGGCATCCCGGCCGCCGCCGAGCCGATGACCGCGGTCGCCGTCGCGAGCTGCGCCACGTTGAGCTGGAGCGGCCGCAGCGGCAGCAGCGCCCCGCCGAGCGTGGGCCCGACCCGCCGCAGCCCGATCACCAGCCCCAGGAAGAAGAGCCCTGCCGTCGCCGCCAGCATCCACGGCCGCGCGGGCACGGCCCCCGCGGCCGCGCCGGGCTCCGCCGTCCCCGCGAAGAGCACGGCGAGCATCTTCTGCCCGTCGTTCACCGCGTACGCGAACAGCAGCAGCGGGAACGCGACCCAGTGCGCGCGGTACGCCGTCCGGGACACGCCCGTGGACGGCGGGAACAGCGCGAGCGCGCCGGTCAGGACGTACGCCAGCAGCGCCCCCGCGAACGGCGCGAGCAGCCCGGCCACCAGCACGCCCGCCACCACGCCCCACGACACCGGAAGCCCCGCCCCCAGCCCCGCCCCCGTGAGCCCGCCGACCAGGGCGAGCGTCAGGCTCGTCGGCAGCCCGCGCCAGGTCAGCGTCAGCACGACCGCCAGGGCGGCCAGCACGGCCACCGCCAGCGCGATCCTGCCGGTCTCGCCGCCGAACGGCACCAGCCGCCGCACGAAGGTCGTCGCCACCTGGGTGCCGAACAGCGCGGGCGCGACCGCCACCAGCGCGACCAGCAGCAGCCCGCCCGCCGGCAGGTTGATCCGGGGCTCCCGGAAGGCCGGCGCGAGCACGGCGCCGCCGTCGTTCACGCCGGTGATCAGCACGAAGAGCACGGCCGTGGCGAGGAGAAGGTATTCGAGCAACCACGCCTCCTCTCGCCTCACGGGAGATTCATACCCACTTGTGCGGCCGAGGATCTTGACAGCGGTCAGGAGAGCGCCAGAGGAATGTGGCGATCCTCCGGAAGTGAGACCCTTTGCGCATGGCTATTCGGTCCGTCAGTCCCCTCTTCGCCGGCCGGGACGCCGAGCTCGCGGCGCTCCTGTCGGCGTACGGCCGCGCGCCCTCCGTCGTGCTCGTGGGCGGTGAGGCGGGGGCCGGCAAGACGCGCCTGGTGGACGAGTTCGCCGAGCGGGTCTCCGGCGAGGCCCTGGTGCTGACCGGGGGCTGCCTGGAGTTCAGCTCCGGCGGCCTGCCGTACGCGCCCTTCACGGCGGGGCTGCGGCGGCTCACCCGCGAGATCGGCGCGGCCGAGGTGTCCGCCCTGGTGCCCGGAGGGTCCCACGAGCTGGGGCGGCTGCTGCCCGAGCTGGGGCCGCCCCCGGCGCGGCCGGACGACGTGACCGCCTCCTCGCACCTGTTCGAGGAGGTGCTCGGGCTGCTGGAGCGGCTCGCCGAGCGCCGGCCGGTCGTGCTCGTCGTGGAGGACGCGCACTGGGCCGACCGGTCCAGCCGGGACCTGCTGACCTTCCTCACCCGCAACCTCACCCGGGCACGCGTCCTCGTCGTGGTCACCTACCGGTCCGACGACCTGCACCGGGGCCATCCGATGCGCCCGGTGCTCGCCGAGCTCTCGCGCGGGGCCACCGTGCTGCACCTGCCCCGGCTGAGCCTGGCGGAGGTGACGCGGCAGCTCACCGGCATCCTCGGGCACGAGCCCGACCCCGCGCTGGCCGAGCGGGTGCACGCCCGCAGCGAGGGCATCCCGCTGTTCGTCGAGGAACTGGTGCGCAGCGCCGACGGCCCGCTGCCGGAGTCCCTGCGCGACCTGCTGCTGGCCGGGTTCGACGCGCTGCCCGCCGCCACCCGCGACGTGATCCGGCTGGCCACGGTGAACGGCTCGCACACCGACCACGCGCTGCTCGCCGCCGTCACCGGGCTCGGCGACGCCGGCCTGTCGGACGCGATCCGCCCGGCCGTCGAGACGAACGTGCTGGTCACCGATGACACGGGGTACGCCTTCCGGCACGCCCTCATCCGGCAGGCGATCAGGACCGACCTGCTCCCGGGCGAGCGCACCCGGTTCCACCGCGCCTTCGCCGAGGCGCTGGAGCGGGACCCGTCCCTGGGCACCGCGTCCGAGCTGGCCGAGCACTGGCACCACGCCCGCGACGAGGAACGCGCGCTGGACGCGGCCTGGCGCGCGGCGGAGGCGGCCGAGAAGGCGTACGCCTACGCCGAACGGCTGGAGATGCTCGAACGCGTCCTGGACCTGTGGACCCCGGCGGCGGCGGAGCGCATCGGCGCGGACCGGGTGGCGGTCCTGGACGAGGCCGCCGAGGCCGCGCGCGTCGTGGGCGAGCACGACCGGGGGCTGAAGCTCGTCCGGGAGGCGCTGTCGGAGCTGGACGGCGAGCGCGATCCCGAACGGCTGGCGCTGCTGCTGTTCCGGCGCTCGAAGCTGCGGTCCGACCGGGGGCTGGCGGGCGAGCTGGACGACCTCGAACGCGCCCTCGCCCTGGCCACCGGCCCCTCGCTGACCCGGGCCCAGGTGCTCGCCCAGCTCGGGGGCCTGTGGGGGCTGCAGAGCCGGCCGGACCGGGCGCAGCCGTACCTGGACGAGGCGCTGGAGCTGGCCGACCGGCTCGGGGCGGTCGAGGTCCGGCTGAACGCGCTGATGAGCCGCGCCGGGCTGGACAACCTGGCGGGCCGGTCCGACGAGGCCCTGCGCGACTACCGGGAGGCGCGCGCCACGGCCGAGCGGCTGGGCATGACCTGGCTGGTGCTGCGGGCGCTGGTCAACGAGATCGACGTCCTGGCGTTCTCCGGGCGCCTCGACGAGGCCATGGAGGTCGCCCACCAGGCGATCGAGCTGTCGCGCAGGCACGGCCGCATCCGGACGCACGCCGTGTTCGGCCAGCTCAACCTGGCCGAGGCCCAGCTCGCCGCGGGCCGCATCCCGGACGCGGCCAAGACCCTGGACGAGCTGCTGGAGCTGCCGCCCGAGGACGCCCTGCACGCCGACTACCTCATCTACCGGGCCCGCGCCGCGCTGGCCATGGGTGAGTACGACCGGGCCGGGGAGATGCTGTCGCGGGCCCGCGAGGAGCTGGAGTCCCGCGAGGCCTACACCCAGGAGATCCTGCCGCTGGCCGCGACCCTGATCGACTGGCACCTGATCATGGACGACCCGGCGGGCGCGATGCGGGTCCTGGAACGCGCCCGGCGCACCCGGGACCTGCGCCTGAGCCCCCGCTTCGGCTGGGAGGTCCTCACCAGCGGCCTGCGCGCCGCCCTCGCCGCGGGTGACGACGAGGTGCGGCGCGAGCTGACCGACCTCGCGGCCGTCCTCCCCGCTCCCGGGCCCGTGAGCGAGGCCCGCCGCCGCACCTTCCACGCCCTCCTCACCGCCGCCGCCCACCAGCGCGCCCCCGCCGTACGGCCGGGCGAGGACGACACGGCGCGAGCCGTACGGCCCGGCGAGGGCGACGCCGCTCAGGCCGTATGGCCGGGCGGAGAGGACGCGGCGCGAGCCGTACGGGCCGGCGAGGCGGACGCGGCGCGAGCCGTACGGCCGGGCGGAGAGGACGCGGCCCAGGGCGTTCGGGACGGCGGGGACGCGGCGGGAGGCGTGCGCGGGGACCTCGCGGGGGGCGCGCCGGGCGGGGTGAGCGCGGAGGAGGTCGTGACCGCCTGGGACGCGGCGGCGGAGGCGTGGGCGCGGGCCGGGCGGCCGCTTCCCCGGGCGTCGGCGGTGCTGGAGGCGGCCAGGGCGGCGGCCGGGCACGACCGGGAGGGCGCGGCGGAGCGGCTGCGCGCGGCGGCGGAGCTGGCCGACGGGACCGGCGCGGAGCCGCTGGTCCGGGAGATCGCCGGGTTCGCCCGCCGCGCCAGAATCCCCCTGGACACGGCGGCGGGCGCGGAGCCCGCCGAGCGCGAGCGCCTGGGCCTGACCGAGCGGGAGTACGAGGTCCTGCGGCACCTCGCCGACGGCCGGACGAACCGCGAGATCGCGGCGGACCTGTTCATCTCCGCCAAGACCGTGAGCGTGCACGTCTCGAACATCCTGACCAAGCTGGACGTCTCCACCCGGGGCGAGGCCGCCGCCCTGGCCCACCGCCTGAACCTCTTCCCGAGCTGACCCCGCCTCCCCGAACCCATCCCACGACCCCGCCCCCTGCGCCGCCTCCCTGCGCCGCCTCCCCTTCGCCGTGATCATGCGGTTTTAATCACACCCTGTGCTCAAAACTGCATGATCACGGCGAGGTGGGCTCGTGAGAGGTGAGGGGCGGGGGGTCAGCGGACGGTCTTGTGCCAGTTGGCGGCGACGTAGGCGCGGGCCCGGTCCATCTGGGGGATGGTGAGTGTGACCGGAGTGCCGGAGACGGGCGGGAGGCGCTTGTAGGCGGCGCGGTCCACCTTGCCGTCGCGTTCCATCGCCTCGGCCCGGATCGGGCGGGTGTGGCCGCGCAGGAAGAGGTTCTGCCCCTCGTCGGAGTACAGGAACTCCTGCCACAGCCGGGCCGCCGCCGGGTGCGGGGCGGCGCGGTTGATCGCCTGCGCGTAGAAGCTGGACAGCGCGGGACCGGTGGGGACGACGACCTTCCAGTCCACCTTCTTGCGGTCCTCGTCGCGCTTACGGAAGCGGTCGGCGCGCGCCGCGTTGCGGTAGTCCCAGTCGATCACCACCGGGGTCCTGCCCGACTCGATCGTGGAGGTGGTCGGCTCGGTGCGCGTGAGGTTGCCGGCGCGGGCGAGCTGCCCGAAGTACCTCACCCCGGCGCTGACGTCCTCCGCCGAGCCGCCGCCGGCCAGCGCCGCCGCCGCGACCCCGCTGAACGCCGACTTGGTCCGCGTCGGGTCGCCGTTGAGCGCCACCGCGCCCCGGTAGGCCGGTTTGAGCAGGTCCGCGAAGCTCCTGGGCGCGGGGACCTTCCTGGCGTTGTAGCCGATCGACATGTGCCCGCTGTAGTCGCCGTACCAGGCCCCCTTCGGGTCCTTGGCCTGGTCGGGGATGTCGTGCCAGGTCCGGACCTGGTAGGGCGCGAACATCTTCTGGTTCGCCACCGCCACGTTGAGGTCCAGGTCGAACACGTCCGGCGCGTTCCGGCCGCCCTTGTGCCTGTGGGCCGCGTTGATCTCGTCCTGGCTGCTCGCGTCGGGCTGCGCCGAGTTGACCTCGATCTTGTACTTCTCCTCGAACGCCTTGATGATCGCGCCGTAGCCCGCCCAGTCGGGGGGCAGCCCGATGACGTTCAGCCGCCCCTCCTTCTTGGCGGCCTCGACCAGCCGGTCCATGCCGCCGAAGTCCTTGACCGAGGTGGCCTTCGCCGCCTTCACCTTCGGCGCCGGCTTCTGCTCGCCGATCTTCGGCACCGGCGGCGACCCGCCGCACCCCGCGGCCAGCCCCAGCATCACGACGCCCGCGCACAACCCGGTGATCCTGCGTCCGGGAGTCCCCATCGCGCGTGCCCTCCTGTCCGTCGTACCTGCTCAGAGGCGGAAAAACGTTCGGTACGGCTTCCGCCAAACTGCCCCGTGAGGTTCCCGGGTTTCAAGGCGCGCTTTCGCCGCATGCGCTGCCCTTGCGAAACGTTTATCCCCGGAAGGGGCGCCCTATCCGCCGGCGAGACCGGACGGGCGATCTCACCCGCTGACGGTCAGGAGACGGGCGGGGTGAGGTGTGCCTCCCTGGCCAGGAGGGCGGCCTCGACCCGGTTGCGCAGCCCGAGCCGGGTGAGAAGGGTGCTCACGTACGTCTTGACGCTGCCCTCGGCCAGGTGCAGGCGGGCCGCGATCTCGGCGTTGGTCAGGCCCGCGCCGAGCAGGGACAGGACGTCGCGCTCCCGGGGGCTGAGCCTGGCGACGCGTTCGCGGGCCTCGGCCGTGCGGACCAGGCCGGCCGGGCCGAGCGACCGGATCAGCCGGGCGGCGACCCTCGGGGACAGGTAGGCAGCGCCCTCGGCGACCGCGCGCACGCCGATCAGGAACTCGCGCGGGTCGCCGGTCTTGAGGAGGAAGCCCGCCGCGCCGGAGCCGAGCGCCCTGGCGATGTACTCGTCCTCGCCGAACGTGGTCATGACCAGGATCGCCGTCTCGGGCGCGGCGCGGCGCGACTCCTCGGCCGCCGCCAGCCCGTCCAGCACCGGCATGCGGATGTCCACGAGCGCGACGTCGGGCCGGTGGGCGCGCACGAGCTCGACCAGCGCACGGCCGTCCCCGGCCTCGGCCACCACCTCGATCCCCGGGTCCGCCGCCAGGATCGCCCGGACCCCGGCCCTGATCACGGCCTCGTCGTCCGCCAGCACCACCCGGACCAACGTCGCGTCCCCCCTTTCCGTCCGGGACTCACCCTCTCGCATCGCCGGGCCGGCGGTCATCGGCCGTTCGGAGGAGGAGGCGGCAGCCGCCGCGCGTCGGCCACCCGGTCCCCCGCGAAGCACACGCGGTACAGCCCGAGCCGCCCGTCCAGCGGGTTCCGGCTCGTCCCGTAGTACCGGCACTCGGCCCCCGCCGGGATCGGCGGCTCCTCCCCGAAGGCCCGGTCGACCCACGTCCGCGCGGGGAGCACCCGATCCGCCGCCTCCCGGGCCTGCCCCACGTGCAACCGGGCGAAGTCCCCCGGCTCCAGCGCCGACGTCATCCTGTCGTACGCCGTGAACCCCAGCACCACGGCCGCCAGCCCCGCCACCGACCCGGCCGCCCCGAGCACCGCCCACCGCCGGGCCCGCCGAACCCGCCCCCGCGCCTCCGCCAGCCCCCGCGCGACCTCCGTACGGCCCGCGCCGGGCTCCTCGGCACGGCTCGCGCCGGGCTCGCCGGCGCGGTCTCCGCCCGGGCGCGCCGGGTGCCCGGCCCCGGACGCCGATCGCCGCGCCGCGCCGGACCCCTGGAGCACCGCCGCGTCGCCCGCGGGCCACGCCGGGCCGGCCGCCTCGGCAGCCGCCGGAGCGGAGGCCGCGTCCACCGGAGCGGAGGCCGCGTCCACCGGGGCGAGGGCGGCACGCCGTACGCCGCCGGGGACGCCGGCCCCGGGCCGTACGGCGGGCGGGGCGGGCGGGGGGCCGCCGGGGAGGGAGCGCGGGAGCCTGGCGCGGACCTCGAACGCGCCCGGGCCCCGGCGGACGGAGAGGTCGCCGCCGCAGAGGCGGACGCGCTCCTCCAGGCTGAGCAGGCCGGTCCCGTCGCCGTCGCGCGAGGGCGGACGGGTGAGGGGGTTGGTGATCGTGACCAGGGCCTCCGCGGGAGTCTCCGTGATCTGGACGGTGACCTCGGCGCCGGGGGCGTGGCGGGCGGCGTTGGTGAGGGACTCCTGCACCACGCGGTGGAGGGCGCGGGCGGACATGGGCGGGAGCGCGGGGTCCTCGCCCGTCAGGTGGACGCGGAGGCCGGAGTCCCGGGCCCGCCGGACCAGCCCGCCGACCGTCTCCACGCCAGGCCCGGCCATCCCCACGCCCGGCCCGGCGGCCGTCTCCGCGCCCGGCCCGGCGGCCGTCCCCGCACCCGGCCCGGTGCCGGGCGGAAGGGGGTGGGGGTCGGCGCGGAGCATGCGGACGACCTCGCGGAGGCGTTCGGCGGCCTCGGTGACGGCCTCCCTGAGCTGGGCGGCGGACTCGCGGTGCGGCTCGGCCAGGCCGGGGGCGACCTCCAGGGCCCCGGCGCGCAGGGCGATCAGGCTGAGCTCGTGGCCGAGCAGATCGTGCATGTCGGAGGCGATGCGGGCGCGCTCCCGCAGCCGGGCGCGCTCGGCGGCGGCGCGCTGCTCCCGTTCGAGGCGCTCGGCGCGCTCCCATCCGGCGCGGACGAGCTCGGCGCGCTGGCGGCGGTACTGCCCGGCCAGCCACGGCACCAGGCAGCCCAGCAGGATCCCGGCGGCCGACACCACCGCGTGCCCCGCGACCGCCCCCGGGACCACGGACGCCGCCAGGGCGGGCAGCGCGCGCCGGGCGTCCGCCGTACGGACCCCGGCCAGGTAGGCGAGCACGGGCAGGGCCGGGAGCAGCGGCAGGATTCCCAGCCAGGACTCCGGGCCATGGAGCACGAGCGCCGCCTCCCAGGACAGCGCGCCGGCGAGCAGCGCGGTCACCGGCCGGGACCGGCGCAGGAGCAGCGCGGCGGCGAGCGCGGCCAGCCAGAGCGCCACCTCGGGCCAGGGGTAGCGGCCCGGGAGCGAGGTGAGGCCCGCGAGGCACACGGGCGTCCCGAGAACGGCCCACATCGCCACATCCGTCACCCGTGCGCGGTTCATCCGCCGAGGCTACAAACTCCCGTCACCCGCTCATGACCCCGCCATGATTTGCGGAGCAGGGGGGTAATTGGGAGGCTTCCGCTTGGTTAAGGTCACGTCTAGGGACGCCGACGAGGACGCACACCCGGAGCGCGCGATGAACTTCTGCCTCAGCGATCTCGTGCCACCGCTGCGATGGAGCGACCCGGCACAGCTCGCCACCGTCATCGAGGATCCGCGGCTTCCCGCGTCCTGGTGGCGCACGCTCCCGCTCGGTCACGTGCTCTTCACGCTGGGAGCCGACCGCACCTGCGCCATGGTCACCGACCTGGCGCTGGCCCAGTGGGGCGCGGCGTCTCTCGGTGACATCCTGCCCCCGCTGCACGTCGTGGAGCCGGACACCGCCGCGTGGCCGAACGCCGCGCGCTCGGTGCTGCATCGGGCCGGGTCATGGGCCGGGCTGCTGGCGATGAGCCCCAACGAGGTGCGCGACCAGCCCGGCGTGGGCCCGCAGCACCTCCCTTCGGCGCTCTACGCGATCTTCCTTGAGGTGATCGGGAAGCTCCCGGCCTCCCCTCCCCCGCGTCACCCCGCTCCGATGGACCTGGCCGAGCACGTGCGCGTCCTGGCCGCGTGGCTGCCGGGCTCCGCCCCCGACGAGGTCCGCGCGGCGCTGAACCGGCTGGCCGCCGCGACCGGCACGCCGCTGCCGCCGCCCGGGCCCGCCCCGATCGCGCCGCCGCAGCCGATCGCCCCCCGGCCTCCCGTCGTCTCGCAGGCCCCGCCGTACGGCCAGCAGCCGCCGTACGCGCCGCCGTACGGCCAGCAGCCAGCGGCTCCGCCGGGCACTCCCCCGGTGCCGCCGGCGCCGCCGGGCCCGGTGGTCCCCCCGGCGGGACCGCCCGCCGCGCCGCCCGCCCCGGAGCGGGCGCCGTCCGGGCAGCCGGGCGCCTACTCCCCGCCGCCCGCGCCCTCCTCGGTCGTGGAGTTCGAGGCCGTGCACGTGGGCGACGGGGAGCTCGACACGCTGATCGACCAGGCGTTCGCGAATCTCGACGACATGCGGTGGGCGGTCGCGCAGAACCGGCTGTTCGGCGAGGAGCCGACGCCCGCCGAGGAACTGGCCAAGCTGTTCGCCGTCTCCCCCGACGTGATCTCCCGGGTGGAGGCCGAGCTCGACGAGCGCGTGCGCCACTGGCTGCGCGGTCCGCAGGCCGAACCGGTGGCCCGGCACCTGGCCGCGCTGCCGGAGATGCTCGGCACCGCCTCCCCGGTGGCCCGGCTCACCGAGCTCGCCCCCTGGCACGGGAACCAGCTCAACTCGCTCGGCGTGCCCGCGTGGCGGTTCGTCGCCAAGAACATCCCGGGGTACCGCCTCCAGGAGGGCTGGCTCGTCGCGGGCGACATCGCCGACCTGCGCGACCAGACGCGCCGCCTGATCGCCGACTCCGACATCCTGCCGATGCTGCCGCAGGCCCTGGAACTGGTGCAGTCGCTCGGCATCCACGCCGAGGTCGCCAAGCAGTGGCTGGAGAGCGTCCCCAGCCTGCGCATCATCGCCGGTCACGTCGCGCACCTCAGCACCGGCTCCCAGCCGCTCCCCGGCGGCGGTTCCCCGGCGAGCTCGTCCGGCGAGTGGTCCCCGCCCGCCGCCGACTCGCCCGGCTCGCCCGGCTCCGCCGACCCCGGCCCGGCCGGCCCCGCCGGTACGGCCGACGCGGGCGCGCCCGGTTCCGGGGCGGGCCCGGCGGGCGGCGGCTCCGGCGGGACCGGGCCGCGACCCGCCTTCCCCGATCCGGCGGGTCCCGGCCCCGCGGGCTTCGGCGGCACCGGTCCCCGCCCGATGGTCTCCGAGGCGCCCGCTCCGGCGGCCCCCGGCGCGCAGGGCCAGGCCGGTCCGCGGCCCCCGGCCTTCCCCGGCGGCCAGGGCGCTCCAGGCGGTCCTGGCGGTCCCGGCGGTCCTGGCGCCTCGGGCGGCTCCGGGGCTTCCGGCGCCCCGGGTGGTCCCGGCGCCCCGGGTGGTCCCGGCGCCCCGGGTGGTCCCGGCGCCCCGGGCGCTCCCGGCGGGGCCCCGGCGGCGACGCACGACGGGCCGAACGGCGGCACGCCGTACAAACCCTTCAAGGACGTGTCGCTGACCCGCCGCTGCTTCAAGGAGCCCGACGGCCGCTGGTGGCACCGCCTCGACGTGAGCGGCGAGCACCTGCGCGGCTCCGGGCACGCCCTCCCCACGGGCTTCGCCGCCTACCTGGGCCTGGCCCCCGGCCGCCGCAAGGTCGTCCCGTCGATGGTCGGGGACATCGTCCTGACCTGGCGGAACCAGCCGGTGATCGGCAGCCTCCAGACCCTTTTGCACGAGTACGGCGCGCAGGAGGGCGACCACCTCTTCCTGTCCATCACCGAGGAAGGCGTCCTGGAGACCCGTCACGTCGCGCAGTCCGACGAGACGCGGACCAGCGCCGGCGAAGCCGTCCGCCTCGCCGGTCACCCCGCCCAGGTGTCGACGGAGGCCCAGGCGATCGCGATCCTCGCCGACCGCATCGACCTGCCCGGCCCCCCGGACCGCGACGCCGTCCTGACCCGCCTCCGCGAGCGCGGCGACCGCGACATCCTCTCCTACCTCGAATCCGACGACTGACCCCCGTCAGCACGGCCCGCCCGGAGCCGCGCGCGAGCCGTACGGCCGGGGCGGTCAGGACGCGGTGGCGCGGCGGCCCAGGGGGGTGAGGTGGACGGTGGCGCCTTCCACCGTCACCGCGCCGAACTCGGCCAGGCGGGCCACCGCCGTGCCCACCGCCTCGCCGTAGCGGCGCCAGCGGCCGTCGTCGTCGCAGACGTTGGCGAGCTGGTAGGCGAGCCCCTCGCGGAGGCGCGACAGGGGCGTGGGGTCGTCGGCGGCGAGGAGCGCGGGCACGGCGGGCAGGGCGTGCGCGAACTCGACCGTGATCTCGCCGGTCTCCAGGCGCAGGGAGGTGAGGGCGTCGTAGGCCGCCCGCCACACGGCCACGGCCTGGGCGTCGTCGCCGTCGGGCCAGGCGGCGAGCTGCCTGCCGGGGAGCACGCGGCGGCCGTCGCGGCGCAGGAACCCGACCGCGAGGGCGAGGGACCAGGCGCGCATGAGCTCGGGGCAGCGGCGGGCGAGGTCGCGGCCGTCGTCCACGGGGGCGGCGAACAGGGTCTCCTGCCGCAGGTCCAGGTCGGGCTCGGCGACCGGCGGGCGGTAGCCCAGGGTCTGGATGGCGTCGGCGGCGGCGGAGACGGCCAGCACGCCCGACGGGGTGAGGTCGCGGCCCTCCCCGACCCAGACGGCCAGCTCATGGGCCCGCCGCAGGGGGACGCACACGCGCGCGTCCATCGCCAGGGCGCCCAGCTCGGTGTCGAGTGCGAGCTGTACGCCGGATTCCACAGCGCTCATACCCGGACCCAAACGGACAAGTTTCTCTTTCTCGACACGTCCAAGACCGTACTGCCTCCACCCCTCGGCCCCCGGTGACGACACGCGGGCCGCGCCCGTAGGTAGAGTCTCAGCATGTCAGCCCTCCCGTCCGAGAAGCCCGCGATTCGGGCGAGCCGCCTGCCGAGTCCCGCGTTCCTGGTCATCCTGGCCGCCTTCGCCGGATCCGGATGGTACGCCTGGCAGGCCGGCACGAGCATCGAGCCGAGCACGCGCCTGGCGCTGTTCTTCTTCGTCGTCACGGGCTGGCTGGTGTCGCTCTGCCTGCACGAGTACGGCCACGCCGTCCTCGCCTACCGCGCCGGCGACCACAGCGTCGCGGAGAAGGGGTACCTCTCCCTCAACCCCATGCGGTACAGCGACGCGGCCCTCAGCTTCGTCATCCCGGTCGTGTTCGTCCTGCTCGGCGGCATCGGCCTGCCCGGGGGCGCCGTCTACATCGACCGCTCGAAGATCTCCGGCCGCCTCCGCCACAGCCTCATCTCGGCCGCCGGCCCGCTGGTCAACCTGGTCTTCGCCGTCGGCCTCGCCGTCCTCGTCGGCAACCTGATCTCCGGCCGGCACGGCCCGTTCTGGTTCGGCGTCAGCTTCCTGGCCCTCCTCCAGCTCACCGCGGCCCTCCTCAACCTCCTCCCGGTGCCGGGCCTGGACGGCTTCGGCATCATCGCCCCCTACCTCCCGCCCCGCTGGACCGCCAAGGCCGCCCAGATCGCCCCGTACGGCTTCCTCGCCCTGATCGCCGTCCTCTGGATCCCCCCGGTCAACCAGGCCTTCTTCAACGGGATCTACAGCCTCCTCGACCTCCTGGGCGTCCGCCCCGGCTACGCCGTCGCGGGCGACAACCTCTTCCGCTTCTGGACCAACGTGTCCTGACGCCGATCTCACCCGGGACGCGCGGGGCGCGCGGGTCTAGGCTCGGGGCATGTGGAGGCTTTATGACGCGCGGGGGAAGCGGCTGGAGCCGGTTTTCCCGGTGCGCGGCCCGGTGCTGCGGGTCCAGCTCTGCGGCGACGATCTGCGGACCCACGTGGTGGCGGACATCGTGCGGCGGGTGGCGGAGCGGCAGCGGCTGCGGGTCGTCCAGCGCCAGGGCGTGAAGCAGGAGGAGGCGTCCACCCTCAACATCCGGCCGCCCGAGGACATCGGGGAGCCGGGTCCCGAGGCGATCGACGTGCACGTGGGCGAGGTGGACTGCGCCGAGCACGAGCGGGTGAGCGTGTGGATCGCGTCGGGCCGGATGCGCCTGGACAACGGGCTCGCCGGGGTCGTCGCCGCCGGTCTCGACCCGCTGGCGGTCCGCCTGGACCTGCTCCGCCGCCACTACCGGGAGCCCGCCGAGCTGACCTGGGACACGCTGCGGGAGGCCCAGTCCGTCCTGGAGCGCACGCGCGGCCTGGTCGCCCGCTGGGCGGAGTCCCCGAGCGCGCCCCTCCCGGCCGAGCGCATCCGTCCCGCCCTGGAGGCCCTGGACGACGACCTGGACACCGAGCGGGCCCTGCGCGTCCTGTTCGACCTGGAACACGACGGCGAGACCGCCCCGGGGGCCAAGTTCGAGGCCGCGGCCTACCTCGACCAGGTCTTCGCCCTCGACCTCACCCGCGAGGTCGGCCGCCGCTGAGCGTCCCGCCCCGCCGCCAACGCACGGCTCGCGCCCGGCCGTACGGCTCGCGGCGGCGGGGCGCCCGCCGCCGCGAGCCGTACGGCCGGGCGAGGTGGGTGACGGGGGTCAGAGGAGGGGGTCGCGGCTGAGGACGATGCCGTCCTCGTCGCTGTAGAGCCAGGCCCCGGGAGTGAAGGTGACCGCTCCGAAGGTGACCGGGACGCCGGCCTCGCCCGCGCCGGTCTTGCCGCTCTTGCGCGGGATCGAGCCCAGCGCCTTGACGCCCAGGTCCAGCGTGGCGAGCGCGGCCACGTCGCGGACCGCGCCGTTGATCACGACGCCCGACCAGCCGTTCTCCAGCGCGGAGGTCGCGATCAGGTCGCCCATCAGCGCGGTGCGCAGGGACGCCCCGCCGTCCACGACCAGGACGCCGCCGTCGCCGGGTCCGGCCAGTGTCCGCTTCACCAGCGCGTTGTCCTCAAGGACCCGCACCGTCGTGACCGGACCGGCGAACCGGAGGCGTCCGCCGTACTGCCGGAACTGGGTCTCGCAGCAGGCCAGGGACTCGCCGTGGGCGTCCACGAGGTCGGCGGTGGTGAAGTCCATGCATCGGATTATGCCTGGCACACTTGTCGCACCATCTACGGACATACCAGGATCGGGAGCGTCAGGTGAGGATCGCGCCATTCGCTAGGTTGCCCCGCCCCTTGCGGTGGTTCGCCAGGCTGCTCGTCCTGCTCCTGGTGCTGGCGCTGCTGCTCGCCGGCGTGGTGGTCTGGTCGGTGCGGCGCGCCTTCCCCCAACTGGACGGCGAGCTCAAGGCCCCCGGCCTGTCCGCCAATGTGTCCGTATATCGAGACAAGTATGGCGTACCGCATCTCTATGCGGACACGCCCGAGGACCTGTTCTTCGCGCAGGGGTTCGTCCACGCGCAGGACCGGTTCTGGGAGATGGACTTCCGCCGCAAGACCACGGCGGGCCGGCTGAGCGAGCTGTTCGGCAAGGCCACGCTGGACACCGACAAGGTCATCCGGACCATGGGCTGGCGGCGGGTCGCCGAGCAGGAGCTGTCCATCCTCAACCCGCGCACCCGCGCCTACCTCGACCGGTACGCCGCCGGGGTGAACGCGTGGATGAAGGCCACCCCCGGCAAGAGCCTGGAGTACTCCGTCCTCAAGCTCACCAACCGGGACTACGAGCCCGAGCCGTGGACCGCGGTGGACTCCCTGGCCTGGCTCAAGGCGATGGCCTGGGACCTGCGCAGCAACATGGAGGACGAGCTGGCGCGGGCCATCGCCGCGACCGCCGTGCCCCGACAGCGCGCCGAGGAGCTGTGGCCCCGGTACCCCTACGAGCTCAACTCGCCCATCGTGAGCGAGGTGAACCAGGCCCGCGCGACCTCGGCCGCGCTGACCCCGATCCCGGAGGAGTCGCGCGACGCGCTGGCGCGGGCGGCGCGAGCCGTACGGGCCGCGCCGGACCTGATCGGAACGGACGGCGACAACTCGGGCATCGGGTCGAACTCCTGGGTGGTCTCCGGCGCGCACACCGTGTCGGGCAAGCCGCTGCTGGCCAACGACCCGCACCTGTCGCCGCACATGCCCTCGACCTGGTACCAGATGGGCCTGCACTGCCGCGAGCGCAGCGAGTCCTGCCCGTTCGACCTGACCGGGTTCACCTTCGCCGGGCTGCCCAGCGTCGTGATCGGGCACAACCACCGGATCGCCTGGGGCTTCACCAACCTCGGCCCCGACGTCTCGGACATCTACCTGGAGCGGCTGCGCGGCCAGGAGTACCAGTACCGCGACGGGTGGAAGCCGCTGGAGACCCGCACCGAGCGGATCAAGGTCGCCGGGGGCGAGACGGTGACGCTGACCGTGCGCGAGACCGGGCACGGGCCGCTGCTCTCCGACGTCCTGGGCACCGCCAAACGCGCGATCCCCGGCGCGGCCAAGGCCCTGAACGAGCCGGACGAGGAGAAGGAGTACGGCGTCGCGCTGCGCTGGACCGCCCTGGACCCGGGCCGTACGGCGGACGCCCTGTTCCTCATGGGCACCGCGGAGAACTGGGACTCCTTCCGCGCGGCGGCCAAGTCCTTCGAGGTCCCCGCGCAGAACCTGGTCTACGCCGACGTGGACGGCACGATCGGCTACCAGGCCCCGGGCCGGATCCCGGTGCGCAGCGGGGGCGGCGACGGCGCGTGGCCGGCCGCCGGGTGGACCGGGCAGGTCGAGTGGACCGGCTGGGTGCCGTACGAGAAGCTGCCCACCCAGCGCGACCCGGTGCGCGGCTACATCGTCACCGCCAACAACGCCGCCACCGGCCCCAGCACGACCCCGCAGCTCACCCGGGACTGGTCGTACGGCTACCGCTCGCAGCGCATCATCGACCGGCTGAAGCAGGCGATCCAGAAGGGCAAGGTGGACGCGGCGACGATGTCGTCGATCCAGCGGGACAGCCGCAACGCCTTCGCGCCCGAGCTGACCCGGTACCTCCTCAACCCGGACCTGAAGCTGGCCGGACCGGTGAAGCGGGCGGTGAAGCTGTTCGACGGCTGGGACTTCGGGCAGAGCAAGGACTCGGCGGCGGCGGCGTACTACAACGCGGTCTGGCGGCACCTGCTGATCCGCACGTTCAACGACGAGCTGCCCGAGGGGGCGCGCCCGGACGGCGGCGACCAGTGGTACGAGGTGCTGCGGCCGCTGCTGGCCGAGCCCTCCGACCCGTGGTGGGACGACGTGAAGACCAAGGGCGTCCAGGAGAGCCGGGACCAGATCCTGCTGCTGGCGCTGGAGGACGCCTTCGACGAGCTGAGCGACCGCCTCGGCCCGGACCCGAGCCGGTGGGCCTGGGGCGACCTGCACAGCCTCACGCTGACCAACGACACGTTCGGCACCTCGGGCATCGCGCCGATCGAGTGGCTGTTCAACCGGGGCCCGCTGCGGGTGGACGGCGGCAAGGACGCGGTGGACGCGGCCGGCTGGAACGTCCAGCGTGGGTACGACGTGACCGCCGTGCCCTCGATGCGCATGGTGGTGGACCTGGCCGACATGGACCAGTCGCGCTGGATCAACCTGACCGGCGCGTCCGGCCACGCGTTCCACGACAACTACTGGGACCAGGCCGGGCTGTGGGCCGACGGCAAGACGATCCCCATGCGCTCCAGGCCCGAGTCCGTGCGGCGGGAGGCCGTGAACACCCTCACGCTCACGCCGTAGCCCGCCCCGCTCCCGCCGTACGGCCCGCCCGAGAGGCCCGGGCCGTACGGCCCGGCTCGCGGGCGCTCAGGCCGTACGGCCCGGCTCGGGCTCGGGCCGTACGGGCTCAGGCCGTACGGCGAAGGGGGCGGGCGGGGTCAGGAGCGGGGGGCGAGGACGCGGCTCTCGCCGACGGCCAGGTCCCACAGGTCCTCGCGGGGGCGGCTCGCGGCCTCCCACGCCTTCCTGGCCTCCTCGACGGGCGCGAGGAGGTGCTCGGCGGAGAGCATGAAGGTGCCCCAGTGCATGGTCGCCATCCGCTGCGCGCCCGCGTCCAGCGTGGCCCGCACGGCCTCCTGCGGATCGACGTGGGCGCTGCGCATGAACCAGCGCGGCTCGTAGGCGCCGACGGGCATCAGGGCCACGTCGATCCCGGGGTACCGCTCGCCGATCTCGGCGAACCGGTGACCGTAGGCCGTGTCGCCCGCGAAGTAGACCCGCCGTCCCCCGGCCTCCGGCGCGGCGGTGAGCACCCAGCCGCCCCACAGCGTCCGGCAGGTGTCGAACGGCCCGCGCCGGCTCCAGTGGTGCGCGGGCACGAACGCGAACTCCACGCCGCCCACCGGCACGCTCTCCCACCAGTCCATCTCGGTCACGTCGTGGTAGCCGCGCCGCCGGAACCAGCGCCCCAGCCCGCCGGGCACGAAGAACGGGGTCCCCTTCGGCAGCCGCCGGATCGTGGGCAGGTCCAGGTGGTCGTAGTGGTTGTGGCTGATCACGACCGCGTCCACCGGCGGCAGCGCGTCCCACTCCACGCCGGGCGGGGTCAGCCGCGCCCGCACGCCGGGGATGCGCCGCGACCACACCGGGTCGGTCAGCACGGTCAGCCCGCCGATCCGCACGACGAACGTGGCGTGCCCCACCCAGGTCACGGCCGTGTCCGTACGGCTGACGCCGGGCAGCCCCTCCCGCCGCACGGGGATCTCCGCGACGCCGGACAGGCCGGTGCGGAACCCGCCCTCGCGCATGATCCGCACCATGTCGGCGGGGCCGGGCAGACGCTCGGTGAGGCGGTCCTTGAAGGAGGAGGGCCAGACGCGGGCCCCGCGGCGCACGGGACGCACGGGGCGCGGGGACGCCGGCGCGGGCGGGATGACCGGGGACGGCGAGGAGGGCTCAGTCATGCCTTCCATCGTGCGCCACGATCGCCGGTGCGGCGCACTCGGACCGTCCTCGGACCGTCCGCAGACCTTCCGCAGACCTTCCGCAGAGCTTCCGCAGGCCTTCCTCAGGCCTTCCGCCGCCGCCACCGCGCGGGCGAGCGCGCGTATCCCCCGTCCTCCAGCCCGGCGAGCCGCTCGAACGGGTTCCACGCGCCGAGGTCCCCCGTCGCCGCCCAGGAGACCCCCGCCGCGACCAGGTAGAGCGGCAGCAGCAGCACGGGCCCGGCGCAGAAGGCGTACTGGGTGGCGTGGCGCGCCTCGTGGGCCAGCAGCGCGGGCCGCTCCGCGAGCCATTCGGCCGGCCGCCGGGTCACGATCACGTTCCCGACGGTGAACGCGGGGGCGGGCGGGATCGGCAGGCGGTAGCCGTGCGCCACGAGGAGGCCGTCGTGCGCCCGCAGCCTGCGCGCCCCGCCGAGGCGGGCGACGAGCAGGCCGAGCGGGGTGGCGAGGTTGACGTAGTTGACGACCTGGCGGGCCCGGTGCCGTGGCCTCATGGCCGTATTGTCACTCCCCGCCGGGCGGCCGGTCGAGCCCGCGGTAGCCGCCGGCGTAGTAGAGCAGCGGGCGGGCCTCCGGGCGGCGCAGATCCACCCCGATCACCTCGCCGACCACGATCGAGTGGTCGCCGCCGTCGTGCACCGCGTGGGTGCGGCACTCCAGGGTGGCGATCGCGTCGTCCAGCAGCGCGACCCCCGTCCGGGGACCGCGGTGGCAGGACCAGGAGTCGAGCCGGTCGCTCACCTCCCGGCCCCGGGTGGCGAAGAAGCGGGAGACCTCCTCGTGCTCCTCCCCCAGCACCGAGACGCCCCACCGGCCCGCCTCCAGCACGGCGGCGTGCAGGCGGCTGATCTTCTCCGGGCAGAAGAGCACGAGCAGCGGGTCGAGCGAGACCGACGTGAACGAGTTGGCCGTCATCGCGTGGTCGAGCCCGCCCGCTCGGGCGGTGACCACGACCACGCCCGTGGCGAACCGCCCGGCCACCGCGCGGTAGGCCGCCGGGTCGATCGCGGGCTCGACCGGGGGCTCGATCGGGGGGTTCGGGCCGGGCACGGGGCGGACTCTAGTCCCGCGCCTGATGGTGGGCCTGGCCGGGGACCCCGCCCGCCTGGCCGGGAACCCCGCCCGCCTGGCCGGGGACCCCGCCGAGGATCCACGACTGCGGCGCGGCCTTCGACATCATGATCGCGATCAGCACGACCAGCGCCCCGCCGTACAGGTAGACGTAGCCGGGGGTGAGCAGCCAGGACTGGCCCTGGGCGGGCCCGGCGAGCACGAGGTCGCCCTCGGGGCGCGGCATCGACAGGACCATCCCGACGAAGAGCCAGGACACCCCGGTCACCACCGCGGCCAGCCGGTTGCGCATGAGACGGCCCGCGCCCCAGGTGAGCAGGAACGCCACGGCCAGCGACAGATAGGCCCCGAGCGGGAAGTCGCCGAGGTACCAGCCCTGCATGAAGGACCAGAAGACCGCCGCGATCACCCCCAGCACGAAGAGCATGCCGTAGACGCCGCCGGTGACGAACGCCTCGGGCCGTCCCGGGTCCGCGGTCGCGGCCGGGGCGTCCTGCGGTTGCTGGTGCGGCTGCGCCGGAATCTCCCCCACGCGGGCAGATTAGTCGATGCCGTGGAAGAGATCGTCTTCCCGGTCCCCGCTGGGAGGCGCGCCACCGACCAGGATGTACTGCTCCACGCCGCTCGCCAGTTGCGCGAGCCCGTTGGAGAGGGCGTACCAGGGCTCGGCCACGGTGATCTGGGTCGCGTGCGCGCGCATCGCCGCCAGCTTCGCCGGGAGGTACGCCGTCGCGTCGATCTCCGTGGTGATCGTCTCGTCCGGCACGCCGTACGGCAGGGCGTCCGGCGCGGTGAACGGGGTGCCGGCGGCGCGGGCGGCCTCGATCCCGTTCTCGATCACGGAGCGGGCCACCGTCGTGTAGTAGAACTTGGCGACCGTCCAGGGCTCGCCGTCGCCGTGGCCGGGGGCGGCCGCCAGCTCGGCCGCCCGGCGGGCCACGCGGTGGGCCTGGATGTGGTCGGGGTGGCCGTAGAAGCCGTTCTCGTCGTAGGTCACCAGGACCTGGGGGCGCACCTCGCGGATGACCGTGACCAGCTCGGCCGCGGCCTCGTCGAGGTCGGCCCGCCAGAAGGCGCCGGGGCGGTCGTTCGTCGGCGCGCCCATCATGCCGGAGTCGCGCCAGCGGCCCGCGCCGCCGAGGAAGCGGTGGTCCTTCACGCCGAGCGCCGCGCAGGCCCGCTCCAGCTCGCCGATCCGGTATGCCCCCAGGCGGTCCTCGCGGTCGGCGGCCAGATCGCGCAGCTCGGGCGGGATGACCTCGCCCTCCTCCCCGAGCGTGCACGTGACCAGGGTGACGTGGGCGCCCTCGGCGGCGTACTTCGCCATGGTGGCGCCGTTGTTGATCGACTCGTCGTCGGGGTGGGCGTGCACGAGCAGCAGGCGGCGGTCGGACATGCCCCAAGATTAGAGCGTCCCTGAACTGGCAGGATGGACCACTATGAGTGAGAGCTTCCCACGCATGCAGGCGCGGACCCGGCGATTCACGCTGGGGGTGCCGCGCGGCTTCACGATCTCGCCCGACGGAGCGCGAGTCGTCTTCCTGCGTACCCGGTCCGGCACCGACCCGGTGACCTGTCTGTGGGAGCTGGACGTGGCCTCCGGCGAGGAGCGCCTGGTCGCCGACCCGCGTTCCCTGTCGGCCGGCGAGGAGGACCTGCCGCCCGAGGAGCGCGCCCGGCGTGAGCGCACCCGTGAGCAGGCCGGCGGCGTGGTCGGATACGCGACGGACGAGGCCGTCTCCGTCGCCGCGTTCGCGTTGTCCGGGCAGCTCTACGCCGCCTCGCTGACCGGTGGGACCGGGGGCGACGCCGTGCGCCTGCTGCCGACGCCCGGCGGGGTGATCGACCCGCGGCCGAACCGGCAGGGCACCCACGTGGCGTACGTCAGCGGGCGGACGCTGCGCGTGATCGAGCTCTCCTCCGGGAGTGACCGGGCGCTGGCCGAGCCGGAGCACGAGCAGATCTCGTACGGCCTGGCGGAGTTCATCGCGGCCGAGGAGATGGGCCGGATGCGGGGGTACTGGTGGTCGCCCGCCGGGGACGCCCTCCTGGTCGCGCGCGTGGACGAGACGCCGGTGCAGCGGTGGAACATCGCCGACCCGGCCAACCCCGGCCGCGAGACGGTCGTCATGGCCTACCCCGCCGCGGGCACCCCGAACGCGGACGTCGAGCTGGTGATCTGCGGCCTCGACGGCGGCCGGGTCCCGGTGCGCTTCGAGGACGAGTACCTCGTGAACGCCGTGTGGAGCGAGCACGGGCTGCTGATCGTGACGCAGCCGCGCGACCAGCGGGCGCTGCGGATCTTCCGGGTGGACCCGGCGACCGGCGCGACCACGCCGGTGAGCGAGGACACCGACCCGGCCTGGGTCGAGATCGTGCCGGGCGTCCCGGCGTTCACCGCCTCCGGCAGGCTCGTCTGGGTCGCCGACTCGGAGGGGGGCCGCCGCCTGGTCGTGGACGGCCGCCCGGTCACCCCGCCCAGCCTCCAGGTCCGCGCCGTCGTGGACGTCGACGGCGAGAGCGTGCTGTTCACCGCCTCAGGGGAGCCCACCGAGATCCAGCTCTGGCAGGCCGCGGGCGGCGTCCTCACCCCGATCACGACCGGCCGGGGCGTGTACGGCGGGCGCCGCGCGGGCGGCACCACCGTGATCACCGAGCAGACCCTGGAGACCGAGGGCGTCACCGTCACCGTCCAGGGCGCGGACGGCACGCAGCGGCCCATCCCGTCGTTCGCCGAACGTCCCGGCCTGGACGTGCGCGTGGAGCTGATGGCCGCCGGGGAGCGCGAGCTGCGCACCGCCGTCATCCTCCCCTCCTGGCACAAGCCGGGCTCGGCGCGGCTGCCCGTCCTCATGGACCCGTACGGCGGGCCGCACGCGCAGCGGGTGCTGTCGGCGCGCGGGGCGTTCCTGGCGAGCCAGTGGTTCGCGGACCAGGGCTTCGCGGTGATCGTCTCCGACGGCCGGGGCACCCCGGCGCGGGGCCCGGAGTTCGAGCGGGCGATCCTCGGCGACCTGGCGACCCCGGTGCTGGAGGACCAGGTGGAGGCGCTGAAGGCCGCCGCCGAGCGGTTCCCCGACGACCTGGACCTGACCCGGGTGGGCATCCGGGGCTGGTCCTTCGGGGGATACCTGGCGGCGCTGGCCGCGTTCCGCCGCCCCGACGTGTTCCACGCGGCGATCGCGGGCGCGCCGGTCACGGACTGGACCCTGTACGACACCCACTACACCGAGCGTTACCTGGGCGACCCGGCCGCCGAGCCCGAGGCGTACGAGCGCTCGTCGCTGATCGAGGACGCCGGGCGCAAGCCCGGGGGCCGCGAGCCCGCGCTGCTGCTGATCCACGGCCTCGCGGACGACAACGTGGTCGCGGCGCACACCCTGCGCCTGTCCTCGGCCCTGCTGGCGGCCGGGCGTCCCCACAGCGTGCTCCCGCTGTCGGGGGTCACCCACATGACACCGCAGGAGGTCGTGGCCGAGAACCTGCTCCTGCTCCAGGTGGACTTCCTCAAGACCGCCCTCGGCGTCGAGTGACGCCACCGCTCCTCCCGGCCGCCGCCTCGCCCGGCCCGCGAGCCGGCGGCCGGACCGCGTGACCGCCTGACCGCTTCGCCGCCCGGCCTCCCGCACCGCCCGGCCCTCTGCACGGCCCGGCCGCCTGTACGGCCCGGCCTCCCGCCCGGGGCCGGGCGGGGGCGGTTCAGCGGGCGGGCGGGGTCCAGTTCTCGCGGGCCCAGTCCGCGAGGGTGCCCAGGCCCTGGTGGGCGGCGCGGACGGCCGGCACGTCGGCCTGGTAGCCCTCCTTGTTGAACCAGGTGAACATGGTCACCACCTCCTCGCCGTACGGCGCCAGCTCCTCGATCGGCTGGGAGCGGAAGCGCACCGGCAGGCCGGCCGCGCGGGCGAAGGAATCGGCGATCTCCTCGCCGGTCAGGGACTCGGCGGCGATCTCGATCCGGCGGCCGAGGTACGTCTCCGGGTCGGCGAACACGTCGGCCGCGATCACGCCGAGGTCGGACGTGGCGATCACCTGGAGGGGCTTGCCCGGGTCGAGCGCGAGCGCGATCTCCAGCTCGTCCCCGGCCCACCGGGGTCCCATGAACGCGAAGTTCTCCGCGAAGAACGCCGGGCGCAGCACCGTCGCGGGCAGCCCGAGCTCCCCGACGCGCCGCTCGATGCGCCACTTGCTCTCGAAGTGCGGGATCCCGGTCCCGCGCTCGGCCCCGCCCACCGACGCGTAGACGAAGTGCCCCACCCCGGCCCGGGCCGCCGCCTCGGCCACCGCGGCGCCCTGCCGCTCCTCGCCCGCCGTACCGTCCGGGCCGCTGAAGGTCTGCACGCTGTAGACGCCGTGCGCGCCCGCCAGCGCGGCGTCCAGCGACGCCGTGTCGTCCATGTCGCCCCGGACCACCTCGGCCCCCAGCTCGGCCAGGTCGCGGGCCCGGCCCGGATCGCGCACGATCGCGCGCACCCGCCGCCCGCGCCGCAGCAGCTCCCTGGCCACCGCGCCGCCCTGCCTGCCCGTCGCCCCGAACACCGCGATCACGTTCTCCGCCGTCATGGCGTGTCCTCCCACCGTTTTCTTTGGCATGCCAATAATTTATGTTGGCATGCCAACTATAGAGGGACGAGAAGCCGAGTCAAGCGAGAAATACGTGCGGACGCCCTGGCCGCGGGCCGGTAATGTGTGGCACGCCAAGTATCGGGAGGGACGATGAGCGATCGGCACGAGGTCAGCCACATGATCGTCCGGGTCGCCCGGGCCCACCAGCTCGCCGCGACGTGCCTGCTGCGCCCGCTCGGCCTCTACCTGGGCCAGGAGCTGCTGCTCATGCGCCTGTGGGAGAGGGACGACCAGTCCCAGGCGGACCTGGCCAAGGCGCTGTCCCTCGACCCGTCCACGGTCACGCGCACCGTGCGCAGCCTCGAACAGCAGGGGCTCCTGACCCGCCGTCCCTCCGAGCGGGACCGCCGCGCCCTCGTCGTCTCCCTCACGGACGAGGGCCGCGCCCTCAGGGATCAGGTGGAGCACGCCTGGTCGGAGCTGGAGCGCGCCGCCCTGGCCGGCATGCCGGACCGGCAGCGCGCCGAGACCCTGCGCGTCCTGCGCCGGCTGGAGGGGAACCTCACCGCCGCGCTGCCGGAGATCCGCGCCGCCTGCCCTCCCGGCGTCCCCGGTGACCCCGGCGATCCCGGTGACCCGCACCACCCCTGACCTCCGCGCCCCCAGCGGGCGCGACCGATCCGGGGCGTTCCGCCCGGGACGCGGGATCGCGCGCCTCAGGCGTACTCGGGCTCGAACAGGGGCATCGCCGCGCGGGCGGGGTCGAGGAGGTCGGCGGCCAGCACCGCGACGCCCGGCGGGCCCTTGTAGAGGCTGTGGGGGTAGCCGGAGCGGCGCGTCTCCTCGATCGCGCGGTTCCCCAGCTCCCGCGCGTTGACCGCCCACTGGGCGTCGCCGGTGGCCCGGTGCAGGGCCGCCAGGGCGTACGCGGCGCCCGCCAGGCCGCAGCACAGGTTGTCGGCGAGGTACGGCTCCTCCCAGACGTTCCACGCGGCGCGCTCGGCCAGCGTCAGGTGGGTCTCGTCGCCGGTCAGCCGGTGGGCCCCGATCCACAGGAACAGGTGCCCCGCGCTGCCGTTGCACCAGCCCGAGGTGTGCTCGGTGCGCATGCGGGCCGCCGGGTCGGACATGATCCGCCAGCGGAGGCCGCGCCCGGTCGGCTCGGCGCACTCGGCCAGCTCCGCGAGGCGGCGTTCCACGCCCGGGGGAGGCGTGCGCCCCGCCGTACGGCACCAGGCCAGGGTGGCGTGGAGGAGGCCGGCCCAGCCGTGGGCGAGGCCCAGGTAGCGGATCTCGCGCTGGACGCGGACCGGGGGCAGCGGGTCCAGCTCGGCCCAGATCCCGGCCATCGTCTCGTCGCCCAGCGCGCGCAGGCCGCCCAGGTCCGCGGCGGGCAGGCGGGAGAGCGCGTTCAGCAGCACCGTCGCGCCGATCAGGATGCTGGAACGGCCGAGGGTGAGATCGGGGTTGGCGCAGGGGTGCCGGGACGCGCGGGTGAAGTCGCCCAGGGCCTCGCGGACGGAGACCACGTCGCCCATCGCGTGCCCGATCAGCGCTCGCACGGCGTGCACGCCGGAGGCCGTGTGGTACGGCGTGACCGCCCCGACGACGTCCGGGGTGATGCCCTGGCCGTCGTCGCGGAAGGCGTCGGCGTCGGCCAGGCCGCGGCGGGCGCGCTCGGCCCACAGGTCGGCCGCGGACAGCAGGCCCGGCTCCTCGCGCAGGCAGGACAGCCGGTACAGGGCGTACGCGATCCCGGCCGCCCCGAAGTACACCGAGGCCCTCGGCGCCGCGGGCAGCCCCTCCGCGTACGGCGGGGCGTCCGGCGACAGCTCCCGGATCACGTCGTCCACCAGCGCCGACGCCGCGCGGCGGTACGCCGGGGGCACCGCGTGCCCGGCCGGCTCCAGCGGCGGGCGGACCGCGTCCAGCCGTACGGCGAACTCGCGCGAGGACGGGAAGCGGTCGCCGGGGGCCTTGGCGAGCGCCCGGGACAGGACCGCCTCGGCCTCGGGCCAGGGGCGGGCGCGCGGGGCGAACGGGAGCGGCGGGTCCTCGGCGATCTGACGCCACATCTCGTGCTTCTCCGCCGAGAACTCCCGGTAGTGGACCCCGGTGAGCAGGTGGTAGAGCAGCGCGGCCACGGCGTACTGCTCGCCCTCGGGGGTCGCCGCCGGGGCGTGGCGGCCGCGCAGGCGGGCGGCGGCGTACTCCGGTTCCAGGTAGTGCGCCACGCCCCCGCGTTCCCCGGGTGCGTCGCCGTCCAGCGCGGCCAGGCCGAAGTCGATCAGGCGGACGCGGCCGTCCCGGTCGGCCAGCAGGTTGCGCGGGTGCACGTCGCCGTGGATCACGCCGCGCTCGTGCAGGACGGCGTAGCAGCGGGCGATCTCGCGGCAGAGTCTGAGCAGGCGTTCGCGCAGGCCCGGCGCGTCCCTGCGGCACTCCCCCGCGGCCGTCGTCACCGGGACCCCGGCGCACCACTCCAGCGCGAGGTACCGCCGCCCGTCGTGCGTCCCCTCGGCCAGCAGCCGGGGCGCGATCCCGCCGCCGAGGCGCGCCAGGACCCGGGCCTCGCGGTCGAGCGCCGCGTCGCGGCACCCCGGCCGCGTGATCTTCACCGCGGCGGGCGAGCCGTCGCGGGCCCGGGCCCGGTAGACCTCGGTGTCCTCCAGCGCCTGCGCGCACTCCAGCACCTCGAACCCCGCGACGACCTCGCCGGGCGCGTAGGAGGGCCCGATGCGGCCGGCGTCCTCCGGCGGCACCAGGACGCGGGACTCCACGAACCGGCCGAGCATCGGGAAGACCTGCTCCAGCGTGGGTTCGGGGGCCAGCCCGCGCGCCCCGCAGTACCTGATCAGCGCGGCCGCGATCGTCACCGGCGCCCGGAACTCCCGCAGCAGGTGCGCCATGTCCGCCCCCACGATCCGCGACCTCGCGCGCGTGCCCGGCCGCGTGAGCGCGTAGTCCCCCTCCTCCCACTCGAACCGCGCCCGCGTCTCCTCCGGCAGCTCCGTCACCGGCACCAGCACCACGTCGGCCGGCATGACGAGCGGTCCCGTCAGGTCCATCCCGCGCCTCCCTCGCCCTCCGCGTCCGCACGGCGCGCCGCCGGACCCTCCGAGTCGTCCCAGTCGCCCCGTCTGTCCCAGCCGTCCCGACCGTCCCGTCTGTCCCGCCCGTCTCGCCCGTCCCGAGCGTCTCGGCCGTCCCAGTCGCCCCGGTCGTCCCGGTAGCCCCGGTCGTCCCAGATGCCCTCGCGGGGGATCCAGGTGTCGGTGTCCACGCCCTCGCACCGCAGCCGGTCCAGCGCGAACCGCCACGGCTCGACCGTGCGCGACCCCCGCGCGGCGATTAGCGCCGCCGCCAGCCGCGTGCACACCCACATGCGCCAGCTCTCGCGCTCCGGCCCCCGGGGCGGGTCCACGCCCCAGGACAGCAGCCCGCCCCCGGCCAGCTCGGCGCTGAACGGCACCCCGTGCGCCGGGCATCCCGCCAGCCGCTCCCCCAGCGTCTCCGCCGCCTCCCGCAGCGGTTCCGGCCGGTCGAAGTACGCCACCAGCTTGTCCGGCCGCAGCAGCCCGTACACGTCGCGGCCGACCTTGAACGCCCGCGCCCCGGCCTCCGCCAGCACGGCCGCCGTCTCGCCGAACGCCTCGCCCAGCGCCTCCGGGGCCGGGCTCACGTAGAGCTTGCAGGTCGTGGCCGGGCGTTCCGCCGTCACATCCCGCCGCCGCCAGGACCGCCACGCCTCGCCGTACGGCGGGGGCATGCGCGTCTCGGCCCAGCGCCGATCCGGCGCCCGCCGGTCCGCGCCGCCGTTCCCCAGGCCCAGCAGCCGCGCGACCGCCGCCTCGTCGGGGAGCGCCGCCAGGCGGGCGGGCGAGGCGGGGATCCGGTTGGCGAAGTAGATCCGGGCCGCCAGGCGGGGCACGTCGCCCAGGTCCAGCCGCTGGCCGTACCGGAGCGCCTCGGCGGACAGGCGGGCGAGCCTGCCCCACTCGGCGGCCGGGACCCGCGGGAAGAGCCGGTCGCAGGCGTCCGGGCCGGAGACGAAGCCGCCGCCGGCGCCGATCTCCAGCACGCCGTCGAGCACGAGTTCGGCGATCGCCCGCTCCCCGTCGCCGCCCAGGCCCTCGGCGACCTCAGGCGGCAGCGGCCCCGGCTCGGCGAGCGCGCGGAACAGCCGGGCGGTGTTGCGGCAGACGGCCTTGGTGCCCAGCCCCGGGTCCCGGACCGGCCGCAGCACGCCGTACGCCTCCGGGGTCCCGGCCAGCAGCTCCCGCTGGGCCGGCGGCAGGTGCTCGGCGGCGACGAGCTCGTAGTGGGCGCCGGCGCGGAACGTCGCCGCCCGGAGGTCCCCGAGAAGACCTCCGGACGCGACCGCGCCGCCGGTGGTGGCGTCCATCCCTAGCCCTCGCCGGCCTCGTCGGCTTCGTCGGCGTCGAGTTCGCCGAGCGCGTCGGTGAGGTACCGCCTCACCAGCTCGACCTCGCCCCGCGAACGCGGCCGCAGCGACTCGGCGACCTCCCGCTCCCGCGCCTCGACCGCCTGCAGCGACTCGCGGAGCTGCGCCTTGATGATCGCGAGCTGCTCCAGCGACCTCGGCAGGACCACCGCCGGGCAGTTCGGCGTGCACGGGGTCCCGTGGGTCTGGTGCGTGACATTGGTGCAGCCCGTGCAGTGGGAGCAGCAGGTGCAGCCCCCGTCGCAGGTCAGCGGGGCCCCGGCGTTCCCCTGTACCGGCAGCACCGTGATCATCAGGTCCTTCACGGCGAACCGCATCGCGTCCTCCCCTGGCCCGGCCGGTCCGCCGTACGGCGGGCAGTGGCGTCCGGGCGCCTGGAAGACGAGCGTGCGGGCGGGGCCGGTGACGCCGCATGAGTACACCCCTACTCAACCGATGTGACGGGGGTCACTACAGCGCGCTGTACCTCGGGTCGGGCAGTCCGCCGGATTCCTGGGGAAAGCCCTGATCCCTAGCGTTCTTCCCATGAGTGATCCGTACCGAATCAGCCCTGAGAACCGTCCCTCCTCCCCTCGTCCGCGCCCGCGCCCGCGCCGAACCCTGAGGGCGGCGCTGCTGTGGATCGTGCTGGCCGCGGGGGTGGCGGTGAACCTGACGGCCAACCTCACGACGCGGGCGGACTTCTCGCCGGTCGGGCTGGCCGGGGGCGTCGTCGCGCTCCTCGCCGGGGTCGGGCTGTTCGCGCACTGGGCGGCGGGGAGGCACGGATGAGCGCCGTCGTGACGCTGGAACGGGTCACCCGCAGGTACGGCGAGCTGACGGCGCTGGACGACGTGACCCTCTCCTTCCCGAGGGGCCGGTTCGTGGCGGTGATGGGCCCGTCGGGCTCGGGCAAGAGCACCCTGCTGAACTGCGCCGCCGCGCTCGACCCGCCCACCTCGGGGTCGGTCGCGATCGGCGGCGTGGACGTGACCCGGCTGTCCGAGGCGCGGCGCACGGAGCTGCGCGGGAAGCACGTCGGGTTCGTGTTCCAGTCCTACAACCTGCTGCCGGTGCTGAGCGTCGAGGACAACATCACGCTGCCGCTGCGGCTGGCGGGGGTGCGGCCGGACCGCGCGTGGCTCGCGGAGCTGGTCGATCGCGTGGGCATCGGCGACCGGCTGCGCCACCGGCCCGCCGAGCTGTCGGGCGGGCAGCGGCAGCGCGCCGCGATCGTGCGCGCCCTGGCCGCCCGGCCGGACGTGGTGTTCGCCGACGAGCCCACGGGCGCGCTCGACCTGCGGACCGCCTCGGCCGTCCTGGACCTGCTGCGCGACCTGGTCGAGGACCTCGGGCAGACCGTCGTCATGGTCACCCACGACCCGGTGGCCGCCTCCCGCGCGCACGACACGCTGGTGATGGCCGACGGCCGGGTGGTGGACGTGCTGGCCTCGCCGCGCCCCGAGGAGCTGGCGGTGCGCCTCACGCGGCTCGCGATGGAGCCGGCCGCGTGAAGGGAACCGGCCGCGTGAAGGGCATGCTCGCGACCGCCGTGGCGATGGCCCGCGCCGGCGGCCTCGCCGTGGTCTTCTTCGCCGTGCTCGGCGGCACCGCCCTGGTCACCGCGGCGGGCGTCGTCGTGGACTCGGCGTTCCGCTCCCAGCCCCCGGTACGGCTGAGCGGGGCCGACGTCGTGGTCTCCGCGCCGCAGTCGATCTCCAGGAAGGAGGACTTCGCGATCGCGCTCCCCGAGCGCGCCACGGTCCCCGGCCCGCTGGTGCGCGAGGTCGCGGCCGTGCCCGGGGTCGCCGGCGCCGTGGGCGACCTGTCCTTCCCCGCCGCCGTCCTCCCCCAGGCCGCCCACGGTCCGGCGCCCGCGAAGGGACCGGCGGCCGATCCGGCGGCGGCGGGGCACGGGTGGTCCTCGGCGCTGCTGAGCGGGCGGCTCGCGGAGGGGCGTGAGCCGCGCGCGGCCGGCGAGGTGGCGCTCGGGCCCGGCCTGCCCGGGCACGTGGGGCGGCGGGTGCGGATCATGGCGGCGGGGCGCCCTGCCGGGTACCTGGTGACGGGCCGGGTCACCGCCCCCGGGATCTACGTGGCCGATCCGGTCGCGGCCGGGCTGGCGGGCCGTACGGCGGGCGCGAAGGCGGGACGGGCCGATCTCGTGGCGGTGCGCGCGGCGCCGGGGGTCCGCGCCGAGGACCTGGCCGAGCGGATCCGGGCGCGGATCGGCGGGCGGTACGAGGTCGCGACCGGGCGGGACCGCGCCGTCGCCGAGTCGCCCGCCATCGGGGCGGCCCGCGAGACGCTGCTGATGCTGCCCGGCTCGATCGGCGGCATCAGCCTGCTCATCGTCGGGTTCGTGGTCGGCGGCGGGATGTCGTTGTCGGTCGACCGGCAGCGGCCCGACCTGGCCCTGCTGCGGGCCGCCGGGGCCACCCCGCGCCAGGTGCGCCGCCTCGTCGGCCTGCAGGCGCTGGCGGCGGCCGTGCCCGCGCTGATCCCGGGGGCGGCCCTGGGCTACTTCCTGGCCGCCCGGCTCGGCGACCTGCTGGTGACCGTCGGGGCGCTCCGCCCCGACCACCCACTGGCGTACGGCCCGCTGCCCGCGCTGGCCGCCGCGCCGCTGTTGCTCGGCGTCGTGCGGGTGGCGTCGTGGGCGGCCTCGCTGCGGGTCTCGCGCATGCCGGTCGCCGCCGGGATCGCGGACGCCCGGGAGCCGTCGCGGCTCCGCACGAACACGGGCCTGCTGATCATGCTCGGCGCCCTGGTGCTGTCCGCCGTCCCGCTCTTCGTGCGCGGTGAGATCGCGGCGGTGGGCCCGGCCACGGCGGCGCTGCTGGCGGTGATCGGGCTGGCGCTGGCCGGCCCCCGGCTGGTACGGCGGGCGGCGGGCGCGCTGGCGTCCTCGCCACTGATGGCCCGGCTGCCGCGCACGGCCTGGCTGGCGGTCCACAACACCCACGGGCACGCGCCGCGGACCGCCGGGGCCGTGGCGGCGCTCGGCATGGCCGTGACGCTGGGGCTGAGCGTGGTGCTCACCCACACGACGCTGGGCCGGGCGCGAACCGACGAGGCGGCGCTGGGCCTGCGCGGGCTGGTCACGCTCACCGCCCCGGCGCTCGGAGGGGTCCCGCACGGCCTGGTCTCCGACGTACGGGACCTCACCCCGGCCACGGCGGTCGCGACGACGACCGTGGTGACCGAGCCGCTGCTGCCGGGCGACGACCCGGAGCTGATGTCCCGGCCGGCGATGGCGCTGGGGCCGGACGCCGAAGGGCTGGTGGACCTGGACGTCGTGGCCGGGGGGCTGGCCGGGCTGCGCGGGAACACGGTGGCGCTGGACGAGGACGCGGGGCGGGTCGGGGACCGCGTCCGCCTGGTCATGGGGGACGGCGCGCGGGTGGAGGCCGTGGTCGTGGCGACGTACCGGCGGTCCCTGGGGTTCGGGCCCATCGTGGTCTCCCGCGACCTGGCCGCCGCGCATACCACGACCGGCCTGGACGGCGCGGTCCTCGCCCGGAAGGCGGACCTCGGCCCGGTGCTCGCGCGCTGGCCCGGGGTCGAGCTGAGCACCGCCCCGGAGGGGCCGCAGGCGGGCGCCGCGTCGGCGCAGCTCCTCCTGAACGTGGCCGTGCTCGCCGTGCTGCTGGGCTACGTGCTCGTCGCCGTGGCGAACCGGCTGGTGGCGACCACGACGGGACGGAGGGAGGAGCTGGCCGGCCTGCGGCGGGTGGGCGCCTCCTCGCGTCAGCTCCGGCGCATGGTCCGATGGGAGGCCGCGCTGATCGGGGCGGCGGCGTGCGGGGCGGGCCTCCTGCTCTCGGCGGTGCCGCTCGCGCTGCTGAGCGCCGGGTTCCTCGGCCGGCCCGTGCCCGCCGGGCCGCTGTGGCTGCTTCCCGCGTCGATGCTGGTGGTCGCGTTGGTAGTCTGGGCCGCCATGGAACTCCCCGCCCGAAAGATGCTCCGTTAGGTGGATTTTTCGCGACTGCGGCGTGACGGCCTCTACCTCCTCGTGTGCCTGCCCTCGGCGATGGCCATGCTGCTCTTCCTCGCGGTGCTGCTCACCGCGCTGACCGCGACGGTGGTGGGCGGGGTGGGCCTCGTGGCCCTCCCCCACCTGCTGGTCTGGCTGCGCCGCTGGGCCGAGTGGCACCGGGGCAGGGCCGCCGCGCTGCTCGGGGTGACGGTCGCCGCGCGGGAGACGCGGCTCCCGAGGGGGATCCGCGCGCAGTGGCGCAACATCGCGGGCGACCGGGAGATCATGCGTGATCTGCGGTGGGCGGTCCTGCACGTCGCCACCGGGCTGCCCGCCGGGCTGGCCGCGCTGGTGATCCTCGGCCTCGTGGTGAACGCCGTGGTCCAGACCCCGGTCTGGTGGCTGTTCCCGGCCGACGAGCCGCTGCGGTTCCTGGTGTACGTCCCGGTCACGAACTGGACCAACGCGATCCTGCTGGGCCTCGCGCAGGCGGTCATCGGGGCGGCGCTGGTGGGCTGGACGTTCCCGCCCATGGCCCGCGGGCTCGCCCGGCACTGCCTGCGGGCGCTCGAGCCCACCCATGAGGAGCGGCTGGCCGAGCGGGTCGGCGAGCTGGCCGAGAGCCGGGCCGAGGTGCTCGACGCCCACGCCGCGGAGCTGCGCCGCATCGAGCGCGACCTGCACGACGGCGCGCAGGCCCGGCTGGTGTCGATCGCGATGCTGCTGGGCGTGGCCAGGGAGACCCTGCCCGACCAGGACGGCCCGCTCGCCCGGCTGCTCCGGCAGGCGCACGAGGGCGCCGAGGAGGCCATGTCCGAGCTGCGGGGCGTCATCCGCACGATGTACCCGCCCATCCTGGCCGACCGGGGCCTGCCCGGGGCCGTCGCCGCCGTGGCCGCCCGGGTGCCCGTGCCCGTCGAGGTGACCCTGGGCGACCTGGGCCGCGTCCCCGCCGCCGTCGAGGCCGCCGCCTACTTCATCGTGGCCGAGGCCATCACCAACGTGTCCCGGCACAGCGGCGCCGCCCGCGCCGCCGTACGGCTGGCGCGGCGCGACGGGACGCTGGTCGTCGAGGTCACCGACGACGGGCGCGGCGGCATCGACGAGAGCCGGGGCACGGGCGTCGCGGGCATCCGCAAGCGGGCCGCCGCCCTGGACGGCACGGTGCTGGTGGACAGCCCGGCCGGAGGACCGACCACACTCACCGTGGAGCTGCCGTGCGCGTCGTGATCGCCGAGGACAACGTCCTGCTGTCGGCCGGGCTGGAACTCCTGCTCGGCACCAGGGGCATCGAGGTCGCCGCCGTCGTCACCGACGGCCCCGGCCTGGTCGAGGCCGTGGACCGGGACCGCCCCGACCTGGTCATCGCGGACGTGCGGCTGCCGCCCAGCTTCCGCGACGAGGGCGTGCGCGCCGCGCTGGAGGTACGGCGGAAGCACCGGGGGCTGCCGGTGCTGGTGCTGTCGCAGTACGTCGAGAAGGTGTACGCCCGCGAGCTCATCGCCGACGGGCTCGGCGGCGTCGGCTACCTGCTCAAGGACCGCGTCGGACGGGTCGCCCAGTTCGTGGACGACCTGCGGCGGGTGGCCGACGGCGGCACGGTGATGGACCCGGAGGTCGTCGCCCAGCTCATGGCGAGCCGCACCGGCAACGCCCTCGACCGGCTCACCAACCGCGAACGCGAGGTGCTGTCCCTGATGGCCCGCGGCCTCAGCAACGCCGAGATCGGCGAACACCTCACGGTCACCGACAACGGCGTCCACAAGCACATCGGCAACATCTTCGCCAAACTGGGCCTCCCCCCGTCCGACGGCGGCCACCGAAGAGTCCTCGCGGTCCTCACCTTCCTGGACCACCAGCCCCCGCCATGACCCCCGTCCCCGCCGCGCCCACCCCTCGCGCTCCCGGCCGCGCCCTCGCCCCCCTCGCGCTCCCGGCCGCGCCCTCGCCCTCGCCCTCGCCCTCGCCCGTGATCTTGCAATCACGCCCCGCCGCCGACGCACCCGACGCCTCGGCGACTCCCGAGGGAGGGCGTGATTGCAAGATCACGGGAGGATTGGGGTGTGGGGGTTGGGGGCTGGGTTATTGGCGGGGCGTGACGGAGGGGCGGGCGTGCCAGGAGCGCCAGAGGGCGGCGTAGGCGCCGTCGCGGGCGACCAGTTCGTCGTGGGAGCCCAGCTCGCTGATGCGGCCGTCCTCGACCACCGCCACGCGGTCGGCGTCGTGGGCCGTGTGGAGGCGGTGGGCGATGGCGATCACCGTGCGGCCCTGGAGGACCGCCGCGAGCGAGCGCTCCAGGTGCCGGGCCGCGCGCGGGTCGATGAGCGAGGTCGCCTCGTCCAGGACCAGCGTGTGCGGGTCGGCCAGCACCAGGCGGGCCAGCGCGAGCTGCTGGGCCTGGGCGGGTGACAGCGCGTGCTCGCCCGACCCGGTCTGGGTGTCCAGGCCCTCGGGCAGCGCGTCCACCCACTCCTCGGCGTCCACGGCGCGCAGCGCCTGCCGTACCTGCTCGTCGGTCGCGTCCGGGCGCGCGATCAGCACGTTGTCGCGCAGCGTCCCGCGGAACACGTGGTGCTCCTGGGTGACCAGCGCGACGTGTCCGCGCAGCTCGTCCAGCGGCAGTTCGACCAGCGGCACGCCGCCGACCGTGACCGAGCCGGAGCGCGGGCCGTGGATGCCGGCCAGCATGCGGCCGAGCGTGGACTTGCCCGCGCCAGAGGGGCCGACCATGGCCAGCCGCTCCCCCGGGGCGACCGTGAGCGACACGCCGTGCAGCACGTCGCGGCCCTCCCGGTAGGCGTACCGGACGTCCTCGGCGACCAGCGCCTCGCCGGCGGGCCGCGCCTCGCCCGGCGTGCGGTCGTCGGGCACGGCGGCCACGCCGAGGAGGCGGGCCATGGACGCGCCGCCGACCTGGAGCTCGTCGATCCACATGAGCAGCCGGTCCACCGGGTCGATGAGCTGCTGGACGTACAGCGTCGCCGCGACGACCTGCCCGAGTGCGACCCAGCCCTCCAGGTAGAACAGGCCGCCGAAGAGCAGCGTCGCCACGATCGGCACGACGTATCCGGTCTCCACCGCCGGGAACCAGACGGTGCGCAGCCGGAGGGTGTACCGCTCGGCGGCCCAGGAGCGGGCGATGTCGCGCTGGGCCCGGTCGTACCGCCGCTGCCGCAGGCCCAGCGCCTCGACCGTGCGCGCGCCCTCGACGGTCTCGGTCAGGCCCTCGATCATGTCGGCGTACGCCGCGTTCTCCGCGAGGTACCCGTCGCGGGCGCGCTTGAGGTACCACCGCGTGGAGATCCACAGCACCGGCACCGCGAGCAGCGACGGCAGCAGGAGCAGCGGCCCGACCAGCGCCAGCGCGCCGATCGTGAACGCGCACGCCACCAGCGCGATCAGCGTCTCGGGTACGGCGTGCCGCACGGTGCGGCTGAGCGCGTCCACGTCCCGCGACGTGCGGCTGATCAGGTCGCCGGAGCCGGCGCGCTCCACGGTGGACAGCGGGAGCGCGAGCACCCGTTCCACGAACTCCTCGCGCAGCTCGGCGAGCACCTTCTCGCCCAGCCGGGACGAGGCGTAGACGGCGTACCTGACGAGCACCGCCTGCGCGACCACGAATCCCGCGATCGCCAGCACCATGAACGCCACGTCGGCGCCGGAGCCGTCCTTCACGTCCTGCACCAGCTCGCCCAGCAGGCGGGGCGCGGCCAGCCCCGCCCCGGCGGCCAGCCCGTGCAGGCCCAGCGCGAGCGCGAGCTGCCGCGGGTACTTCAGCGTCAGCCGGCGGGCGTACGCGCGCACCTGCGCCTGGTCGGCGACCGGCAGGATCTCGCTCGCCATCAGTCCTCCCCTCGCGTCACGGCCGCCCGGTAGCCCGGCTCGGCGTCCAGCAGGTCCCGGTGTGCCCCCACGGCGGCCACCACCCCGTCCTCGACGTAGATCACGTGCTCGGTCCTGTCCAGCACCAGCGGGCTCGTCGTGCACACCACGGTCGTACGGCCCGCGCGCGCCTCGGCGAGCCGGTCGGCGATGCGCGCCTCGGTGTGCGCGTCCACCGCGCTCGTCGGCTCGACCAGGATCAGCACCTCCGGGTCGGCGGCGAGCGCCCGGGCCAGCCGCAGCCGCTGCCGCTGCCCGCCGGAGAACTCGCGCCCCGACTCGGCGACCCGCCCGTCCAGCCCCTCCGGCAGCGCCGCGACGATGTCCTCCGCGCACGCCGCCCGCAGCGCCAGCCGTACGGACTCGTCCGTGGCCCGGCCGGTGACGTCCAGCTCGTCGCGCAGCCGCCCGGCGAACAGGCGGGCCTCGTTGTCGGCCACGAGCACGCGCCGCCGTACCTCGTCCACGGGCAGCTCGGCCAGCGGGACGCCGCCGAAGAGCACGTCGCCGTGGGAGTACCGCCCGAGCCGGTCGGCGATCGCGATCGCGTCCTCGGGCCGGTTGGCGGCGATCGCGGTGAGCGCCCCGGCGGTGACGGTCACCCCGGACTCACGGTCCTCCAGGTCGCCGCCGGGAGAGGCGCCGGTCCCGCCGGAGATCTCCGGCTCCAGCCCCAGGATGCGGATCACGCGGCGCGCGGCCACGTGCCCCTTGGTCAGCTTGTCGGCCGCCTCGGTGATCGTGCGCAGCGGCGCGATCAGGAAGACGGCGTACCCGTAGAAGGAGACCAGCTCGCCGGCCGAGATGCGGCCGTCCAGCGCGAACGTCGCGCCCAGCCAGGTCACGCCCGCGATCAGCAGCCCGGGGAGGAGGACCTGCGCCCCTTCGAGCAGCGACTCGACCCCCGCGACCCGGACACCGGCCCGCCGCGTGAGCTGCGACTGGTCGCGGTACCGCGCCGAGAAGACGTCCTCGCCGCCGACGCCGCGCAGCACCCGCAGGCCGGACACGATGTCGGAGGCCCGGGTCGCCAGCTCCCCCTGCAGGTCGCGGTGCTCGTGCTGCCGCCGGTGCAGCGGTCGCAGCAGCGGCCCGACGGCGGCCAGCATCACCGGCACCCCGACCAGCACCAGGAGCCCCAGCGGCAGCGAGGTGGCCAGCAGGATCACGGTCACGACCACGATCGCGACCACGGCCCCGGTCCCCCGCACCAGGATGTCCAGCGCCGACCCCAGATGCGCGATGTCGGAGGTGCCCACGCTGACGACCTCTCCGGAGGAGAGCCGCTTGGGCAGCGTCGCCCCCAGCCGGGCCGACTGCCGGGCAGTGAGCTGCACGGTCCGGTACGCCGCGGCGAGCCAGTTGCGCACCGCCACCCGGTGCCGGAGCATCCCGGCCACCGCCTGGAGCACCCCCAGCCCGAGCAGCACGAGCGCCCACCGCACCAGCCCCCCGGCGTCATCCCGCCCGAGCGCGTCCACGGCCCGCCCGATCACCGCCGGGACGAACGCCTGCCCCAGCCACCACAGCACCGCGAGCGAGATCCCGGTCCCGAGCAGCCGCCCCTGCCGCCGCACGTTCCACCAAAGGAACCGCACAGGCCCGCGAATATCAGGTACGCCGGGATCGGCCTCAGGAAAGGAGCGCATAACCAGGAAACACTCACAGATTCCCTTAACCCCGGCAAACCATTTTCCCGCCCCACCACCCCCACCCCCACCTCCTGACCAGCCCGAACACCCCCTACCGAACCCGCACCGCCTCGCCCACCTCGCCGCGCACGAGGGCGGTCACCACCTCCCGCCCGAGCACCTCGGCGGCGCCGGGCAGCGGGGCGGCCCGCAGCATGCCGTACAGGACGTCGGCGAAGGGCTGCAGCCGGAGAGCCGCGACGATCTCCCCGGCCTCCGCCGTTTCCCCCACCGCGACCAGCCGGGCGCAATCCCTGTCGCGGGCGCTCCGCCGTACGGCCGGGAGGAGCCGTACGGCGGGGCGGGGGCGTACGGCGGGGCGGGGGCGTACGGCGGGGCGGGGGCGGTCAGAGGTGGACGGGGAGGGCCGTCAGGCGCCAGGAGGCGGGGAGGAAGTCCCTGCGGAGGGACTCGCGGGGGACGGCCAGGGACAGGCCGGGGTAGGCGGCGAAGAGGCGGGTCAGGGCGACCTCGGCCTCCTGGCGGGCGAGGGCGGCCCCCAGGCAGTAGTGGAGGCCGTGACCGAAGCCGACGTGAGTCTCGCGGTGGGCGCCGGGGTCGCGGGTGATGTCGAGCCTGTCGGGGTCGGGGTAATGGCGGGGATCCCGGTTGGCGCCGACCAGGATGGCCATGACCGGGGTGCCCTTGGGGATGAGGACGCCGGAGAGGGTGACGTCCTCGGTGGGGTAGCGGAACTGGGTGCCCTGGACGGGCCCGCACCAGCGCATCAGCTCGTGGACGGCGCGGGGGGCCAGGGCGGGGGCGGCGCGGAACCTCTCCAGTTGGTCGGGATGGGTCAGGAGGGCTTCCACGCCGTTGGAGATCAGGTGCGCCGTGGTCTCGTGCCCGGCGACCATCAACGTGATGATCATGGTCACGAGCTCGACGTCCGTGAGCCGGTCGCCGTCCTCGTCGTGGGCGCGGATGAGCGCGGTCAGCAGGTCGTCGGCGGGGTGCTCGCGGCGGTGGGCGATCAGCGCCTGGGAGTTGGCGACGATCTGCTTGAGGGGTTCGGTGATGGCTCCCGGCTCGACGGAGTTGAGGCCCCTGCTCCACTCGCGCCAGTGGCCGCGGTCCTCCTCCGGGATGCCGACGAGCTCGCAGATGACGGTGATCGGGAGGGGGTAGGCGAAGTGCTCCACCAGGTCCACCACGCCGTCCTCGCCGGCCATGTCCGGCAGCGTCTCGATGAGGGCGGCGGTGATCTCCTCGACGCGGGGCCGCAGGTCGAGGACGCGGCGGGCGGTGAACGCGCGGGAGACCAGACGGCGCAGGCGGATGTGGTCCTCGCCGTCGGAGTCCAGGACGCTGCCCAGGATGTACTTGGCGTATTCGGGAGGGATCCGGCGCATCGCGATCAGTTGCTCGCGGACGTTGCCCGCGTTCGCGCCGGGCACGTTCGCGGGGTTGTTCACGAACCGGCGGTCGGCGAGCACGGTGCGGACGTCGTCGTACCGGGTGACCACCAGGATCCGTGACGGCGCGTCCCCGAAGACGGCCGGGGCGACGGGGGCGCTCTCGCGGATGCGGGAGAACGCGGTGAACGGGTCGCGCAGGAGTTCGGGGTCCATGAGGTTGACGGTCTGGGACATGACGTGCCTCCGTCCTTGTCAGGGCACTTGCCGCCTGCCGATCTCCTCGTCCATGAGGTCGAGCAGACGCTGGTAGTGGTCGGCGGCTCTCGCGGCCGCCGCGTGCAGGGCGGCGGGGTCGCCGGGCGTCTCGAACGCGGTCCGGACGACGTCGGCGACGATCGCCGCGTTCTCCTCGTGGGAGGGGTACGGCGCGGGCTTGAGCGGTTCGAGGGCCAGGAATCCGGTGAGGATCGCCGAGTAGGCGTGGATCTGCGCCTCCAGGCCGGGCTCCCCGCGGATCAGGCCGTGGTCGCGGAGCAGCCGGAAGTGCGCCTCGACGACCCTGTCCCGCTCCTCGACCAGGCCCCCCATGACCTCCGCCGCGCTCGCGCCGAGCGCCCCCAGCGTCGTGAGGTCCCCCAGCAGCACCGCCCGGGCCACCGGCTCCTCGTGCGCCCAGAGGTATCCCGCGCGCGCCATCTCGCTGAGCAGGACGCCCTCGCCCCGCTCCCGCATCCCGGCGACGACCCGCGCCATCAGCCCGCGCTGGGCCCGGAGCAGCACGGTCAGGAAGAGCTGCTCCTTGGTCGCGAAGTGCAGGTAGATCGTGCCCTTCCCGACCCCGGCCCGGCGCGCCACCTCGTCCACGGTGACCCGGGGGTACCCCCACGCGACCAGCAGTTCCCCCGCCGCGTCCAGGATCCGCCCCGCCCGCCGCTCCCGCGCCGGTTCACCTCGCCCGGCCACCCGCACGCCGCCCAAAGCCCCTCCATATGACCAGAACGACGATCTCGGTCATCGAGTCAACGCTAACCCTCGCGGCCGCCGCCCACAATCCCCGATCCCGCCGGCGTCCCGCGGATCTCGCGCTTCTCCCCATGGGCCTCCGCGTCTCGCCGTACCGCTCCCGAGGCTCGCCCCGGGGCGCGCTACGCGGCCTCTGGCTGCGGAAACACCCTCCACTCCAGAGGCGGCTCCAGAGGCGCGCCGTCTCAGTACTGCTTCAGCCTGTTGTGTTCATGCTCAGAGATGTAGTACATCTACTACAAGCGATAGCGACACTGCGAGGAGATGACGTGGAAGTGCTCAAGGGTCCGGCGGTCGAGGTGCGCGGGCTGCGGATGCGGTACGGCGACGCCGACGTGCTGCGCGGGGTCGATCTGGAGATCCGGCGGGGGGAGGTCTTCGCGCTGCTCGGGCCGAACGGCGCGGGCAAGACGACGACCATCGAGATCCTGGAGGGGTTCCGGCGGCGGTCGGGCGGGGAGGTGTCCGTGCTCGGGACCGACCCGGGGGACGGCGACGAGCGGTGGCGGGCCCGGCTCGGGATGGTGCTGCAGAGCTGGCGCGACCACCCCAAGTGGCGGGTCGGGGAGCTGCTGGAGCACGTCGCCGGGCACTACGACCAGCCGCGCGAGCCCGGGGAGCTGCTCGATGCGCTGGGGCTGGCCGAGCACGCGGGCAAGCAGGTGCGCATGCTGTCCGGAGGGCAGCGGCGGCGGCTGGACGTGGCGCTGGGCATCGTCGGGCGCCCGGAACTGCTGTTCCTGGACGAGCCGACCGCCGGGTTCGATCCGCAGGCGCGGCGGGAGTTCCACCGGCTGGTCGAGGGGCTGGCGGCCGACGAGGGCATGACCGTGCTGCTGACCACGCACGACCTGGCCGAGGCCGAGCGGCTGGCGGACCGGATCGCGATCCTCGTCGGCGGGCGCATCGCCGTGTGCGGGACCGCGGCCGAGCTGGCCGAGGCCGTACAGGCCGAGTCCGAGGTGTGGTGGATCGAGGACGGCGCCGAGCGGGTCAGCCGGTCGCACGACCCGTCGCGGGTGGCCTGGGAGCTGCACCGGCGGTACGGCGGGCCCGTGCCGGGGCTGCGGATCACCCGGCCCACCTTGGAGGAGAGCTACCTGAACCTAGTGAACGAGAAGGAGGCGGCGTGAACGCGAGGACGATCCGGGCCGGGCTGCGGCGCGGCGGAGTGGAGTACCGCCAGTTCCTGCGCTCCCCCAAGGACGTCGGGGTCGGGCTGATCGGCACGGTCGGGATCTTCCTGGCGCTGGCGATCTCCCAGCGCGGGTCGGACTGGCCGGGCACCGACACGCCCAAGGCGTCGATCATGGCGGCCGGCTTCGTCGCCTTCAGCGTCTTCTCGGTCGCGATCATGGGCCTGCCGATGACGATCGCCGCCGACCGGGAGGAGGGGGCGCTGCTGCGCGTGCGCTCGCTGCCCGGCGGCACCCGCGCCTACACGATCGGGCGGGTCGCCTCGGCGCTCGGGCAGATCCTGACGTACGTCGCGCTGATGCTGGCGGCGGCGCTGCTGTTCACCGAGACGCGGCTGCCGGAGACGGCGGGCGACTGGTTCACGCTGGTGTGGGTGCTGGTGCTCGGCACGCTCGCCGTGCTGCCGCTGGGCATCGCGCTCGGCTCCCTCATGCCCGGGCCGCGCACCGCGGCCAACCTGCTCAGCGTGCCGATGATGGTCCTGATGATCATCTCCGGGGTGATGATCCCGATCAGCGTGATGCCGGAGCCGGTCCAGTGGGTGGCGCAGGCGTTCCCGCTGTACTGGCAGGGGCTCGGGCTGCGGTCGGCGCTGCTGCCGGACACGATGCTGGCGGCCGAGATCGGGCAGGACTGGCGCACGCTGGAGACCGCGGCCGTGCTCGGCGCCTGGGCGATCGCGGGTATGGTGCTGGCGCCGTGGTTGTTGCGCCGCGTGACGCGCAAGGAGTCCGGGTCGCGCCTTGAGGCCCGGCAGCGGGCGCGCGCCGCGCAGGCGAGCTACTGATCGTCCGGGCGTTGAGAGGGAGAGCGGGCGGTGTCCTCAGAGGAGGTCTTCAACCGGATCGCGGTGCTGAGAGCCGAGCGCGGCATCTCGCGCCGGGACCTGGCCACCGCCCTCGGCGTGCACTACCAGACGGTGGGCTACCTGGAGCGGGGCGAGTACAGCCCCAGCCTGTACCTCGCGCTGCGGATCGCGGAGTACTTCGAGGTGCCGGTCGAGGTGGTCTTCTCGCTGAAGCCCTTCCCCCGGCTGGGCAGCCGATCGTGAGGGGGGACGGAATGCGCTCGCGCTGGCAGCGCTATCAGCGGGAGGCGCTGGAGAAGGACATGGCGCCGGCCGCCTACGCCACGCGGGCGAGGCGGCGGGTGATCGCCGGCCTGGCGGCCTTCTCCGTGGCGCTGCTGTGGGTCGACGCGGCGGTCTCGTGGTTCCTGGCCCCGAGCGACCTCGCCGTCACGATCAACTTCGTCCTGCTCGCGATCATGCTGGTGATCTACCTGCCCGCGGTCACGCTGCTCAACGTCGCGAGCCGCGGCACCGCCGCCCTGCCCGCGCGGATGCTCGACGAGCGCCAGGCGGCCGAACGGCTGCGCGCGGTCGCGACCGGGCACCGGATCACGTTCGGGCTGATCGGGCTGGCCCTGGCGGCGGTGGTGGCCGGCACCTGGGGCGAGGGCGATACGGCCCGCATCCCCGCGGCGGCAGTGTTCATCCTCCTCCTGGCGATCTGGCTCACCCACCTGGTGATGCCGCTGATCATCGTCGGCTGGCGCATGCCCGACCCCGTCCCCGACGAGGACGACGAACGCGACGAGCACGACGACGCCTGACCCGCCGCACGGCTCACGCCCGGCCCGCCGAACTACTCGCGCCCGCCGTACGGCTCGCATCCGGCCCGCCGTACTACTCGCGCCCGGCCCGCCGTACGGCCGGCGCCTGGCCCGCTGGTGGCTCGCAAGTCGTTCCCAAGATCCCTCCGCCACCCTCTGAGGTCGGCGGCCTCAACCGAGGCCCCGAATCCGGAAATGGGAGGGAACGGCATGAGACGTCTGCTCGCCCGCCTGCTGCCGGCCGTCGCCGTCGCCGTGGCCGCGCTCGTCCCCGCGGGTACGGCGCGCGCCGCCGACGGGGCGCCCTACGTGCGGGTCCACCTCGACCAGATCATCGCGTACGACCTGGAGGAGAGCGGCCACGACGAGATCTTCGTGCGGATGTACCACGACGGGTCGGGCAAGCCGTTCCAGGCCTGGCCGATGAAGGAGGGCGACGAGCTGTCCGTCGCCGCGCGGGACTGCGTCAGCTTCCGCGAGGCGTGCCCGGCGGGGACCAACCAGCGCTCCGGCGGCGGCTTCTACGCGCCGCGCTATCCCACGAACCTCAAGTTCCTCTACGTCCAGTTGTGGGAGGACGACCTCGCCGGCGACGACCTGCTCATGAACGTCCCCGTGGGCCTGCGCCCGATCAGCGAGGAGCAGCGGATCGTCGAGGAGGCCCAGATCGGCGGTCACCACTACGTCCTGAAGTTCACCCTGACCCCCGTCTACCTCTGAGAGGCCGCGATGACGACCCGTACCGCGATGAAGGCCCTGCTCGCCGCCGCGACGACCGGCGCCCTCGCCCTGGCCGCCGCGCCCGCGCCCGCGGCCGCCGCCGTCCCGGCCCGCGCGGGCGCCACCGCCCGGCAGGCGGTGTACCACGAGATCGTGCTCGGCTCGCTGGAGGCGCTGGACCTGGAGGAGAGCGGCGAGGACGAGGTCCGCATCGAGATCAAGGCCCAGGACGGCGAGCACTGGTACGCCTGGCCGACCAACGAGGACGAGATCGACACCAAGCGGTACACCTGCTGGATCCTGACGTCCTCCGCCGAGGGCTGCTCCCCCGGATCCGTCCGGCGGGCGGGCGGGCCGTACGCCCACGTGTACGCCCCGGAGGGCGCGCGCTTCGTGATCGAGGTCTGGGAGGACGACCACATCGGCGACGACCGCCTCCTCCAGATCCCGGTCCAGGTCCACGGCCCAGGCGACATCAGCGGCTCCTCCCCGGCCGGGAAGGGCTTCGACTATCGCCTGACCGCCCGGCTCGTCACCGCCGAGTGGATCACCCCGCCCGCCGGCGCCGAACTCCTCCGCGCCCCCTCCTGACCCCGGCTGCCACCCCCGCCGAAACCCCGCCGAAACCCGCTGAAACCCCGCCGTGATCTCGCGATCCGGGAACCTGTGCGGGAATCGCGGGGCGAGGTCACGCCGGGGGGTTCCGGGTGAGGAGGTCCACGCCTGGAGGGAGGGTGCCGGTGGCGGCGGCGGTGTGGAGGTGGCCGAGGAGGGTGGCGCGGAAGGCGCGGGCGGCGTGCGGGGGCTCGACGTCCTTGCGGTGGGCCAGCGCGATGCGGCGTTCCAGGCCGGGCGGGGCCAGCGGGGTCCCGCGCAGCCGGGGGCGGCCGTCCAGGACCATGCTGGGGACCACGGCGATGCCCAGGCCCGCCTCGACGAAGCGCAGGACGGCGTCCATCTCGCCGCCCTCCACCGAGAAGCGGGGCTCGAACCCGGCCTGGCGGCAGGCCTGCAGCGTCGCCTCGCGCAGGTCGTAGCCCCGCCGGAACATGACCACCGGCCGGTCGCGGAGGTCCTCGATGCGGGCGTACGGCCGGCGCGGGGCCGGGCCGGTGTCGGCGACGACGAGGTTCTCGCGCAGGATCTCCTCGGTGACCAGGGCCGGGTCGGTGCTGTGCAGCGGCATGATGAGCAGCGCCAGGTCGAGCTGGCCCCGGGCGAGGTCGCGCACGAGGTCCCGCGAGCCGCCCTCCTCGACCAGGATCTCGATGCCCGGGTAGTCCCGGCGGTAGTCCGCCAGCGCGTCGGCCAGGAGCCCGGCGCACAGCGAGGGCGTGGCCCCCAGCCGCAGCCGTCCCCGGCGCAGCCCGGCGAGCTCCTGGACCTCCCGCCGCGCGGTCTCGGTGTCGGCGAGGATGCGGCGGGCCAGCGGCAGCAGCGCCTCCCCCGCCGGGGTGAGCGCGATGTTGCCCCTGGCGCGGCTGAACAGGGGCGCTCCCAGCTCCTGTTCCAGCGCCTTGATCTGCTTGCTCAGGGACGGCTGGGCGACCCGCATCCGCTCGGCCGCCTGGGTGAAGTGGCGGCTCTCGGCGACCGCGACGAAGTAGGCGAGTTGCTGTAACTGCATGTGAAATGCCTCACGCTCGGGAACCGTCCGGAATACGAGAAGCGTTGTGGCGCACGGTTAATAGCCCCAGGCTATCGAAACCAGCGCCATCATGTCTTGGACGGGCACTTCGAGTCGGACATACCGTTCATGCCGTGTCAGCAGTCTCATCGCCCCCCAAAGCACAGGCGACCTCCCCCACGAGCGCCCAGGCGGGCAACCGCCTGAGCCCGGTCGCCGTGCACGCGCAGAAGGCCCGCAAGCCGCGGACCGGCTCCCGCCGCTCCTCGATCCTGCTCAAGGCCGTCATGGCCGTGAGCGGCGTGGTCATGATCGCGTTCCTCGTCCTGCACATGATCGGGAACCTCAAGGTCCTGTTCGGCAGGGAAGACTTCAACCACTACTCGCACTGGCTGCGCACCATCGGCGAGCCCGCGCTCCCGCACGAGGGCTTCCTGTGGATCATGCGCGTCGGCCTGCTCGTCGCCGTGTTCGCGCACATGATCTCCGCCACCGTGCTCACCGTCCGCGCCAAGCGCGCCCGGCCCGTGGCGTACAAGGCCAAGCGCAAGAGCGTGCAGCAGACCTACGCCTCGCGCACGATGCGCTGGGGCGGCGTGATCATCCTGGCCTACATCCTCTACCACCTCCTGGACCTGACGCTGGGGGTCGCGAACCCGGCGGGCACCGGGGCCACGCCGTACGACAGGTTCGTGGCCGACTTCCAGCGGTGGTACATCGTCGCCGCCTACGTCGTCCCGCTGGTCCTGCTCGGCATGCACCTGCGGCACGGCCTGTGGAGCGCGTTCCAGACCCTGGGCCTGAGCAACGCCCGCAGGCAGCGCGGCATCAACCTCTTCGCCACCGGCGCCTCCACGCTGCTGATCCTCGGCTTCCTGGTGGGCCCGGCGGCGGTCGTGATCGGAGTTGTGAAGTGACCGAGCTGTACGTCGAAGGCGACCCGATCCGCGACACGAAGGCCCCCGACGGCCCGATCGCGGAGCGCTGGGACAAGCGTCGCTTCGGGGCGAAGCTGGTCAACCCGGCCAACAAGCGCAAGCTCACCGTCATCGTCGTGGGCACCGGCCTGGCCGGCGGCTCGGCCGCCGCGACCCTGGCCGAGCTGGGCTACCAGGTCAAGTCGTTCTGCTACCAGGACAGCCCCCGCCGCGCCCACTCGATCGCGGCCCAGGGCGGCATCAACGCGGCGAAGAACTACCGCGGCGACGGCGACAGCATCCACCGGCTGTTCTACGACACGGTCAAGGGCGGCGACTTCCGCTCCCGCGAGTCCAACGTGCACCGCCTCGCCCAGGTCAGCGTCGAGATCATCGACCAGTGCGTGGCCCAGGGCGTGCCGTTCGCGCGGGAGTACGGCGGCCTGCTCGACACCCGCAGCTTCGGCGGCGCCCAGGTGTCCCGCACCTTCTACGCCCGCGGCCAGACGGGCCAGCAGCTCCTCCTCGGCGCCTACCAGGCGCTCGCCCGGCAGATCCACGCCGGGAACGTGGAGATGCACCCGCGCACCGAGATGCTCGACCTGATCGTGGCCGACGGCCGGGCGCGCGGCATCGTGACCCGCGACCTGGTGTCCGGCGAGGTCAAGAGCTACTTCGCCGACGCGGTCGTGCTGGCCTCCGGCGGCTACGGCAACGTCTTCTTCCTCTCGACGAACGCCAAGGGCTGCAACGTCACCGCCACCTGGCGGGCGCACCGGCGCGGCGCGCTGTTCGCGAACCCCTGCTACACGCAGATCCACCCGACCTGCATCCCGGTCAGCGGCGACCACCAGTCCAAGCTGACGCTGATGTCGGAGTCGCTGCGCAACGACGGCCGCGTCTGGGTGCCGAAGAAGGCCGGCGACACGCGCAAGCCGTACGACATCCCGGTCGAGGAGCGCGACTACTACCTGGAGCGCATCTACCCCTCGTTCGGCAACCTGGTGCCGCGTGACATCGCCTCGCGCGCCGCCAAGAACGTCTGCGACGAGGGCCGCGGCGTCGGGCCCGGCGGGCTCGGCGTGTACCTGGACTTCAAGGACGCGATCGACCGCCTCGGGCGCGACGCGGTGGAGGCCAAGTACGGCAACCTCTTCGAGATGTACGAGCGCATCACCGGCGAGGACCCCTACACCACGCCGATGCGCATCTACCCGGCCGTGCACTACACCATGGGCGGCCTGTGGGTGGACTACGACCTCCAGTCCACCATCCCCGGCCTGTTCGTGATCGGCGAGGCCAACTTCTCCGACCACGGCGCCAACCGCCTCGGCGCGTCCGCGCTGATGCAGGGCCTGGCCGACGGGTACTTCGTCCTCCCGAACACGATCGGCGACTACCTGGCCGCCGGCCCGTTCGGCGAGGTGGACTCCGCGGCCGTCGCCGAGGCCGAGGAGGCCGTACGGACCAAGGTCGAGCGGCTGCTGTCGATCAACGGCGACCGCACGCCGGACTCGTTCCACCGCGAGCTGGGCCAGATCATGTGGGACTACTGCGGCATGGAGCGGACCGAGGAGGGCCTGCTCAAGGCCATCGGGATGATCCGCGACCTGCGCGACGAGTTCTGGAAGCGCGTGAAGGTCCCCGGCGAGAACGAGGAGCTCAACCAGGCGCTGGAGAAGGCCGGCCGCATCGCCGACTTCTTCGAGCTGGCCGAGCTCATGTGCATCGACGCCCTGCACCGCTCGGAGTCCTGCGGCGGCCACTTCCGCGCCGAGTCGCAGACCGAGGACGGCGAGGCCAAGCGCGACGACGAGAACTTCTCCTACGTCGCCGCCTGGGAGTTCTCGGAGGACAAGCCGGTGCTCCACAAGGAAGATCTCGTCTTCGAGTACGTCAAGCCCAGTCAGAGGTCCTACAAGTGAAACTCACGCTCCAGATCTGGCGGCAGAAGAACGCCGACGACGCCGGGCGCATGGTCACCTACCAGCTCGACGACGTGTCCCCCGACATGTCGTTCCTGGAGATGCTCGACGTGCTCAACGAGCGCCTCATCCTCGAGGGCGAGGAGCCGGTGGCGTTCGACCACGACTGCCGCGAGGGCATCTGCGGCATGTGCGGCATGGTCATCAACGGCGTGCCGCACGGCGAGCAGCGCGCCACCACGACCTGCCAGCTCCACATGCGGCACTTCAAGGACGGCGAGACCATCACCATCGAGCCGTGGCGCGCGGCGCCGTTCCCGGTGGTGAAGGACCTGGTCGTGGACCGTTCCGCCTTCGACCGCATCATCGAGGCCGGCGGCTACATCTCGGTCCCGACCGGCTCGGCCCCCGAGGCCCACGCGGTTCCGGTGCCCAAGCCCGACGCCGACAAGGCGTTCGAGGCCGCCGTCTGCATCGGCTGCGGCGCGTGCGTGGCGGCCTGCCCGAACGGCTCCGCCTCGCTGTTCACCGCCGCGAAGATCACCCACCTGGGCCTGATGCCGCAGGGCCAGCCCGAGCGCGACTCCCGCGTCAAGGCCATGGTGGACACCGCCGACGAGCTCGGCTTCGGCGGCTGCACCAACATCGGCGAGTGCACCGCGGTCTGCCCCAAGGGCATCCCCCTGGAGACGATCGCGCGCATGAACCGCGACTACCTCAAGGCCACCCGCGGCTGACGCCGTACGGCCCCCGCGAACCCCGCCGCGAATCCGCGGCGGGGTTCGTCATTTCCGACCTAGGTCTCCGGCGTAGGTCCAGGTCGGGGCGCGTCTTTGAATCCATGATTGACAATACGGGGTCTCACCATGTCTGAATTGAGGGGACAGATCGACGCCCGAAAGGAGACGCCGGACGTGAAAAAGCGGGCTCTGCGCATCGAGGTGCGCGGCAAGAAGACGCGTAAGCCGACGCCGTACTACAAGGCCGCCGACGAGAAGCGCGACACTCCGGAGAGCTGAAGCCGCTGGCCCGCGGCTCACGCGTACCGGCTTGCGGGTCACGGGGGGATCTCCTCCCCCCGTGACCGTCCTCCCATTCGGCGAAGAAGGGCCGCATGCAGTTACGTCGTTCCCGCACCCTGGTCCTGTACTGGGATGACGGCGAATTCACCGCGCAGGACTACTTGACGCGCGCGGCGTTCGCGGTGGACGCTCCGGCGGTGGAATTGCTGGCGCGCTTCGACGAGTGGACCGACCCGGAAAAGGTCGTCAGCGCGTACGCCGACGAGGACTACGATCCCGATTCGGTGCGCGAGGCCATCTCCGTGCTGGTGGAGAACGGGCTGCTGCGCGAAGAGGGCGCGGACCCCGCCGACGAGACGCTGACGCGGGCCTGGGCGGACTGGGGGACGGCCGCGCAGTTCCTGCACTTCGCCAGCCGCGACGCGGAGTTCGCGGTCGAACCCGCCGAACGCGAGCGGGTGGCCGCGGAGGTGACCCGCGACCCCGCGCCCGCACCCTTCTCCTCGCGGCCCGGCGCGCCGCGGCTCTACCTGCCCCGGGCGCATCCGCCGCTCGACGCCGGGTTCTCCGAGGTGCTGCTCGGCCGCCGCACCCACCGCGAGTTCGCCCCCGGCCCCGTGGACCTGCCGACCCTCTCGGCCGTGCTGCACTACACGTTCGCGCCGATGCACTTCATCGACGCCGGCCGGTACGGCACGCTCATGCTCAAGACCAGCCCGGCGGGCGGCGCCCGGCACGAGCTGGAGGCGTACGTCGCCGTGCTCGACGTCGAGGACGTGGCCCCCGGCGTGTACCACTACCGCGCGGAGAACCACTCGCTGGAGCTGGTCGCCGAGGGGTTCGACGCCGAGACGGCCGAGCGGCTGACCTACCGCCAGGGGTTCGGGCGGGCGGCGTTCCTGTGCCTGCTGACCGCCGTCTTCGCCCGTTCGATGTACAAGTACCGCGATCCGCGCACCTACCGGATCATGACCCTGAACGCCGGGCACCTGGGCCAGACCTTCGTCCTCACCTGCACCGCGCTGGGCCTGGGCCCGTTCCAGACGGCCGCCTTCGCCGACACGGAGGTGGATGCCCTGCTCGGCGTTGACGGCGTGGCCGAGGGCTGCGTCTACGTCCTCGGGGCGGGCCGCCCCGCCGAGCCCGCCGGACGCTCCGGCGCGCTGCCCCGCGGCCTGGACCGCGCCGGGCTCGCGCCGCCGCCTGAAGGGACCTGACCTGGGTACTCGGGGAGACCACGGGCCGCTCGCCGCTGAGCTGGAACGCTCCGGCGCCGGGCCGCTCCGGCGGATCCTGCGGGTGTGGGCGCCGACGGCCGTGGGGTCGGCGGTGCTCGCCGCGGAGATCCCGGCGGCGACGGCGCTCGTGAGCCGGGCCCCGGACGGGGCCGACGCGCTGGCGGCGATCGGGGCCGCGATGTCCGTGCTCGTGATCGCGAACTCGGTGGCGCTGGCGATGGCGCCGCTGGTGGTGACCGCGGAGGGCACCCGCACGCCGCGGGCGCTGCTCCGGTACTCCCTGCTCGTGGGGCTCTGCGGCGGGGCGCTGCTGGTGGCCGTGGCCGCGATCCCGCCGCTGGCCGCGCCGCTGCCGCCGGAGTTCCGGGACGACTTCCGGTACTGCCTGCTGGCCGCCGCGCCCGCCCCGCCGGCCGTGGCCCTGCGGCGGTACCTCCACGGGCGCCTGATCCTCGCCGGGGGCACCGGGCGGATCGCGTCGGCCACCTTCATCCGCGTCGGGGTGACGGTGCTGACGGCCGCGGCCTGCCTGGCCCTCACGCCGCTGCCCGCCGCCGCCGTGGGCGGGCTGTCCCCCGCCGTGGGCGCGTTCGCGGAGGCCGGGCTGCTCGCGCTGGCCGTACGGCGGCTGCCGCGCTCGCCGGGGCAGGAGGCGGCCGAGGGCGGCCGGGGGCGGCGGTCGCTGCCGGCCGAGCACGCGCGCCTGGCCGCGCCGTTCCTGGTCAACATGGCGCCGCACCTGGTGACCACGATCGCGATCACGGCGGCGCCCGAGCCCGCCGCGTCGCTGACCGTGTGGACCGCGCTCTACGGGCTGTTGCTGCTGCTGACGGTGCCGATGCTGGACCTGGACTCGGTGACCGCCGCCCGGCTGCGAAAGGACCCGGCCGACCCGGGGCCGCTGCGGCTGGCGTGGGCGGTCGCGTCCGCCGCCGGGGGCCTGCTGCTGCTGGGGACGGTCACGCCGCTGGCCGGGCTGTACGTCACGGACGTCATCGCGGTGCCGCCGGGCCCGGCCGAGCTGGGCCTGCGCTGGCTGCCCGTGCTCGTCGCGGCCCCGCCGCTGTGGGCCGTGCGCGGGTACCTCCGGGGCCGGGCCATGGCGGCGGGCCGCAGCGACCTGCTGCCGCAGTCGGTGGCCGCGCACGTCGTCGTGCTGGCGGGCGCCTGCGCGGCCCTCCCCGCGACCGGCCTGCCCGGGGTGGCGTGCGCCTCGATCGCCCTGGTCGCGGCCCTGGCCGCCGAGACCGCCGCGCTCCTGGCACGGCTGCGCGCCGCCGCCCGCGTGGCCGCACCCGAGCCGGGCGGGAGCCGTACCGGCGCTCGGTGAGCCCCGCGCGAGCCGTACCGGCGCTCGGTGAGCCCCGCGCGAGGCGTACGGCGCGCCGGGACCTCCCGGACGGGCGATTGCAAGATCACGGTATGGGGGATAGAGGGAGGAGTGCGCGGGAAGGAGCGGGTATGGGAGTTCCGCTGTTCCACCTGGCGGTGCCGGTGGACGATCTGGGCAGGGCGCGGGAGTTCTACGGCGGGGTGCTGGGCCTGGCCGAGGGGCGGTCCGCGGAGCGGTGGGTGGACTGGGACCTCTACGGGCACCAGTTCGTGACGCACCTGGTGGAGGGCCCCGCGTCCGCTCCCGCCGGGCACAACGAGGTGGACGAGCACCGGGTCCCGGTGCCGCACTTCGGGCTGGTGCTGGCGATCCCGGAGTTCCACGCGCTGGCGGAGCGGCTGCGGGCGGCGGGGACGGAGTTCGTGATCGAGCCCTATCTGCGGTTCGCCGGGGAGCCGGGCGAGCAGTGGACGATGTTCGTGCTCGATCCGGCGGGGAACGCGCTGGAGTTCAAGGCGTTCGCGGACCCGTCGCGGATATTCGCGAAGTGACCGGGCATCGGCCCAGGTGAATGCGTTCCACGACGAAGCGGCGATCGTCTCCGCCTCCACGATCCGTTAGCGCTTGTGCGCGATGGGTTTAAGATTGATCAAAGCGGGCATCGCGCGCATATGCCTCCCAAAGTGACCTCATGGCGGAAATCCACTCACAGTTCCTCGCTCGGCAATTGCGTGGAGGTCGGGCGGACCCGCGGCGGAGTCGCCGTACGCGACAGCAAGGACCCCGGGGGCGGGACGCTGGTGTTCTCCGGCCCGGAGTGGCGGGCGTTCCTGGCGCGGATTCGGGACCGGGCGCATGAGGGAATTTAGGACATCCTAAATAGGATATTCGTCGCTTTCGGTCGCAGTGTGGCACGTGATTGCCGTCACAGTCGGTAATCCGACGACCCTTGTGCCACTTAGGGAAAGCGGCTGCCGTAACGTATACGCACCAACGCGCGCGCGGGAGTTTGAGAAGGCGCGAAAAGGGCGACGGCGCGCGCCACCGACTTCAGGTTTTGCGTGGGGCACGACTTAACCCGGGGCCCCGCGGGAGGTGGAGAGAGCTTCGATGGCCGCGACCACATCCGAGGTCAGGAAACAACGCGCCCAGATCGGGGTGCGCACGCTGCGCGGGGACCGCTGGTGGCTGGCGCCGCTGGGCACCTTCGCGGGCCTGACCGCGTGGCTGCTGTACGCACTGATCCGCACGGCGACGCAGAGCAACTACTGGGTGGACGGATACAACTACCTCTCGCCGTTCAGCTCCCCCTGCGTGAGCGCGAGCTGCGCCGAGGGGGCCCGGCACTTCGGGACCTGGCTGCCGGAGTTCCCGCCGCTGATCCCGCTCGGGATCCTGGTGCTCCCGTTCCTGCTGGGGTTCCGGCTCACCTGTTACTACTACCGCAAGGCCTACTACCGGTCCTTCTGGCTCTCGCCGCCCGCCTGCGCGGTGGCCGAGCCGCACTCCAAGTACACCGGCGAGACCCGCTTCCCGCTGATCGCCCAGAACCTGCACCGCTACTTCTTCTACGCGGCCCTGGTCGTCTCCCTGATCAACACGTACGACGCCGTCTACGCCTTCTTCGGGAAGAACGGCTTCCAGATGGGGCTGGGCAACCTCATCCTCCTCGGCAATGTGATCATGCTGTGGGCGTACACCCTCTCCTGCCACTCGTGCCGCCACATCACGGCCGGGCGGCTCAACCACTTCTCCCGGCACCCGCTGCGCTACCGCATGTGGACCTGGATCTCCAAGCTCAACGCCAAGCACATGCAGCTCGCCTGGATCACGCTCGGCACGCTCGCGCTCACCGACGCCTACATCGGGCTCGTGGCCGCCGACGTCCTTCCCGACCTGCGATTCTTCAACTAAGGGTGATCCAGAACGATGACCGAGATTGAACGGCACTCCTACGACGTCGTCGTGATCGGCGCCGGCGGCGCGGGTCTGCGCGCGGCGATCGAGGCGCGGCAGCAGGGCAAGCGCACGGCGGTGGTGTGCAAGTCCCTGTTCGGCAAGGCCCACACGGTGATGGCCGAGGGCGGCGCCGCCGCGGCGATGGGCAACGTGAACCCCAGTGACAACTGGCAGGTCCACTTCCGTGACACCATGCGGGGCGGGAAGTTCCTCAACAACTGGCGCATGGCCGAGTTGCACGCCCAGGAGGCCCCCGACCGGGTGTGGGAGCTGGAGGCCTGGGGCGCGCTGTTCGACCGCACGAAGGACGGCAAGATCAGCCAGCGCAACTTCGGCGGCCACGAGTACCCCCGCCTCGCGCACGTCGGCGACCGCACCGGCCTGGAGCTGATCCGCACCCTCCAGCAGCGCGTCGTCGCCCTCCAGCAGGAGGACGACAAGCTGCACGGCGACCCCGAGGCGTACATCAAGGTCTTCCAGGAGTGCACGGTCACGCGCCTGCTGAAGGACGGCGACGCGATCGCGGGCGCGTTCGGCTACTGGCGGGAGACCGGCAACTTCATCTGCTTCGAGGCCCCCGCCGTGGTGCTCGCGACCGGCGGCATCGGCAAGTCGTACGTCGTGACCTCCAACTCCTGGGAGTACACCGGCGACGGCCACGCGCTCGCCCTCATGGCCGGCGCCGGGCTGATCAACATGGAGTTCATCCAGTTCCACCCGACCGGCATGGTCTGGCCGCCGTCGGTGCGCGGCATCCTCGTCACCGAGTCGGTGCGCGGCGACGGCGGGGTGCTGCGCAACTCCGAGGGCAAGCGGTTCATGTTCGAGTACGTCCCCGACGTGTTCAAGGACAAGTACGCCACCACCGAGGAGGAGGCGGACCGCTGGTACACCGACCAGGCGAACAACCGCCGCCCGCCCGAGCTGCTGCCCCGTGACGAGGTGGCCCGCGCGATCAACTCCGAGGTCAAGGCCGGGCGCGGCACGCCCCACGGCGGCGTCTACCTCGACGTCTCCACCCGCATGCCGGCCGAGGAGATCGTGCGGCGGCTGCCGTCCATGCACCACCAGTTCAAGGAGCTGGCGGACGTGGACATCACCCGCGAGCCGATGGAGGTGGGCCCGACCTGCCACTACATCATGGGCGGGGTCGAGGTGGACGCCGACACCGGCGCGGCCTCGGTGCCCGGCCTGTTCGCGGCGGGCGAGGTGTCCGGCGGCATGCACGGCTCCAACCGCCTGGGCGGCAACTCCCTGTCCGACCTGCTGGTCTTCGGCCGCCGGGCCGGGGCGGGCGCCGCGGCGTACGTCGACGGCCTCACGGCCCGCCCGAAGGCCCCCGAGGAGGCCGTACGGCAGGCGGAGGCCGAGGCGCTCGCGCCGCTGGAGCGTGAGGGCGGCGAGAACCCCTACACCGTGCACCACGAGCTCCAGCAGACGATGAACGACCTGGTCGGCATCATCCGCAAGGCCGACGAGATCTCCGAGGCGCTGGGCGCGATCGAGAAGCTCAAGGAGCGCGCCGGGGTCACCGGGGCGGCCGGCGGGCGGATCTACAACCCCGGCTGGCACCTGGCGATCGACCTGCGCAACATGCTGCTGGTGTCGGAGTGCGTGGCGAAGGCGGCGCTCCTGCGCGAGGAGAGCCGCGGCGGCCACACCCGCGACGACTTCCCCGGCATGTCCCCCGAGTGGCGGCGCAAGCTGCTGGTCTGCCGCCTCGACGGGTCCACGGTGAACATCGAGGAGAAGGTCCAGCCCTCGATGCGCGACGACCTGATCACGTTGTTCGAACGCGACGAGCTGAAGAAGTACCTGACCGAGGCGGAGCTGTCCGAATACGACGCCCTCGTCGAGAAGGAGGCCTGATGGGCTACAAGGCGAAGTTCCGCGTCTGGCGGGGCGAAGGCGGGGACGGGCGGCTGGAGGACTTCACCGTCGAGGTGAACGAGGGCGAGGTGGTCCTGGACGTCCTGCACCGGCTCCAGGCCACCCAGACGCCCGACCTGGCGGTCCGCTGGAACTGCAAGGCCGGCAAGTGCGGCTCGTGCTCCATGGAGATCAACGGCAAGCCCCGGCTGGGGTGCATGACCCGGATGTCCACCTTCACCGAGGACGAGACGGTCACGGTCACGCCGCTGCGCACGTTCCCGGTGATCAAGGACCTGGTGACCGACGTGTCCTTCAACTACCAGAAGGCGCGGGAGGTCCCCTCGTTCACGCCCCCGGCGGGGGTCAAGCCCGGCGAGTACCGGATGAAGCAGGTCGACGTGGAGCGCTCGCAGGAGTTCCGCAAGTGCATCGAGTGCTTCCTGTGCAACAACGTCTGCCACGTCATCCGGGACCACGAGGAGAACAAGCCGAACTTCTCCGGCCCCCGCTTCCTCATGCGCATCGCCGAGCTGGACATGCACCCCTACGACGTGGCCGACCGCAAGCAGGCCGCGCAGGACCAGCACGGCCTGGGCTACTGCAACATCACCAAGTGCTGCACCGAGGTCTGCCCCGAGCACATCAAGATCACCGACAACGCCCTGATCCCCCTCAAGGAGCGCGTGGTGGACCGCCGGTACGACCCCCTGGTCTGGCTCGGCGACAAGATCTTCCGCCGCCGTTCCGAGAAGACCTCCTGACCCGCGCCCGCCCTCTCCGCCCGTGATCCTGCGGTTCCGCCCCGGCCTCCACGTGGGCCGGGGCCCCCGGGATCGCGGGATCACGACAGGGCGGCGGCCGCGGCGCGGAGAGTGAGGAGCGCGCCGACGGCGATCACCGCGAGGGACGTCGTGACCGGGGTGAGGGACGACAGGCGGGAGAGCGGGCTCGCAGGGCGGGGCGGAGGAGGGCGGCCCCGATGGCGGCGATCAGGAGGCCGCTCGCGGCGCCCAGCCAGGCGATCAGGGTCTCGCCCGCGAGGCCGGAGAAGAGCGTGAGGGCGAGCCCGGCGAGCAGGACGCCCGCGGTGTGGGTGAAGGTCACCGTCAGTCCGACGGTCAGGGCGTCGCGGCGGCGGCCCCGGCGGCCGGCGAGGTAGGCCGCCATGACCGTCTTGCCGTGACCGGGCATGACGGCGTGGCCCGCGCCCAGGACCACCGCCGGCAGCACGGCCGCCGGCGCCGCCGGGAGCGTGAGGCGGTCCACGCCCACCAGGCCGGTGAAGGCCCGGTCCAGCGCCGCGAACGCCCGCCCGGGCCACCCCGCGTCCGGCGGCCCGGGCACGGCCGCGCCCTCCGCGGGCCCGGGACCCGTGCGCAGCGTCACGGCCCGCTGGTCCAGGGGCTCGGCGAAGGGGTCCGCCGGGTACCGCCGCAGCTCGTCCGTCGGGCTCACGGCGGGCACGGCGGGGCGCGCGAGCCGTACCCCGTCGCCCACCGCGTGATCTCCTGCCAGCCGGGGCGATCGGCCAGGTAGGCGTCCGCGAACACCACGGACCCGGGGCGGGCGAGCGCGGCCGGAGCCGACAGCACGCAGGTCAGCCGGCTGGTCCGCAGTCCTCCCTGACCGGGGGCGTAGGCGAAGGAGGCGGCGCCCACCCGCCAGCGCAGCGCCCGGCCGTCCACGCGCACCGTCTGCGCGGCGGCCAGCTCCGCGCACCGCCGTACAGCATGGGCCCGGGGGCCGCGCGCGGCGACCTCGGCCTGCTCCTGGAGGGTCGGCAGCTCGGCCGCGTCCACGACGGCCAGGTTCGCGACGCGGCCGGGCGACAGGCGCAGCCCGTTGTGGTGGTTGACCGTGAAGTTCCCCAGCGGATCGGCGAGCGCGAGCGGCACGATCATGACGGCCTCGCGAGGGCGGGCAGGCGGGGGTCGAACCGGGGGTCGGCGGCGCGCGACGCGGCCCGGGAGGCCCGGTCGTCCAGGCCCGCGGCCTTCTCGATCTCGGCCCGGTGGTACAGGAGGAGGGCGTTGCGCCACCCGGTGCGGGTCGCCTCGCGGGAGAACCGCAGCGCCTCGGCCCGCACGCCCGCGCGGTGCAGCGCCCAGGCGAGCGCGTCGGCGGCGACGGGGTTGGGGTGGCGGGCGTACTCGGCGCGGGCGTGCCGCACCGCCGCCATCGGGTCTCCGTGGTCGGCCTCGTACTCCGCCCAGGTCAGGTCGTCGCGCACCCCGGCCGCCGCCTGCACGCGCCGCGCCCCGGCGAGCAGCCGCCACGCCTCCGCCGGGGAGCCGCCCGAGGCCGCCAGCGCCTCGCCGTACTCGACGAGGTACTGCGGCGGCGGCAGCCGCTCCACGACGGACCGGTACCGCGTGACGGCCCCGGCCCGGTCGCCGCGCGCCGCCGCCACCCGCGCCCGCCCGGCCGCCGACGGCAGGTGCCGGGATACGGCTCGCGCCGCCGCGGCGTACTCCCGCTCGGCCCGGTCCAGGTCGCCCGCGCGCAGCGCCAGCTCCCCAGCCGGTGACGGCAGTAGGCCAACGTCCTCGGGCCGGAACGCGGCCCGCAGCACGTGCTCCAGCCACCGCCGCGCCCGCCCCGCCTTACGGCCGCCGCCCGCCGTACGGCCCGGCGCCCGCCGTACGGCCCGGCGCCCGCCGTACGGGCCGGCGCCCGCCGTACGGGCCGGCGCCCGCCGTACGGGCCGGCGCCCGCCGTACGGGCCGGCGCTCGCCGTACGGGCCGGCGCTCGCCGTACGGGCCGGCGCTCGCCGTACGGGTCGGCGCTCGCCGTGCGGGCCGGGGCCCGGGGAGTTCGAAGGGCGAAGAGGGAAGGATGCGCGGGATGGGGTGAATGGCCCTAGGGTTCGGGCATGAGCGACTTGCTGACTCCCGAACAGGTGGCGCAGTTCCTACAGGACGTCGAGGGCTGGGACGGCGGCCCGGAGCGGATCTCGCGAACGGTGGTCGTGCCCGAGGCCGAGCTGGAAGACCTGATCGCGCGGGTCATGGAGGCCGCCGACCACATCGACCACCACCCGGCGGTCGAGCGGGAGGGCGACCACGTCACCTTCGTGAACTGGACCCACTCCGCCGGCGGCGTGACCGTCCTGGACTTCGAACTGGCCCGCCAGATCAACGCCATCCTCGCCGGGGCCGACCCCAGCGCCTGACCCCGGACCCGGAGAACCCGGTCACGCGATTCCGCGCCCGCCCCGGCACCGCCCAAGCGGCTCGGCTCGGGCGGAGGCGGGGTCGCGTGATCGGCGCAGGACGGCGAGGCCCGCCGGCGGCGGCCGGGTCAGCGGTCGTGCGGGGGCGGCGGCTGCTGGGGTGGGTACCAGATCTGGACGCCCGGCGGGATGGGGCCCTGGTAGAGCGGGGGCTGGTAGACGGGACCCGGGTACGGGGCCGGCGGGTAGGACGGGTTCTGGTAGACCGGGACCGTGTAGACCGGCGGCGCGGGAGGCTGGGGGTCCTCGGGCGCGGCCTTCCGGCGGCGGTGGCGGGCCGGGGGACGGGGCCCGGCGGCCCGTACGGCGGCGGCGTGGGCGACCTTGCGCAGCTTGCCCTCCATGAGGAGGATGCCGAAGATCACGAAGAGGATGACCGCGAGGCCGGTGACGCTGGCCTGGCGGCTCAAGGTGATCTCACTCTGGCGCCGGCTGTCGGCCTGGTCGCGGACCACCAGTTCCTTGCTCGACGCGGTGTTCTGCTGCGGCTGCTGCTGCTGTTGCTGCCCCGGGCCCGCCACGTTGGGGTCCTGGCCCTCCGGCAGCCTGATGTCGTCGTCGGCCCCTGGCGCTGTGACGTCGCCGCCGCTGGGCGCGGGGTCGGGGTTGGTGACGCCGTTGTTCCCGCCCGGCGTGTTCACCGAGGGGTTGGTGCCGCCCCAACTGCCGTCGCCGCCGGTCCCGGTCCCGGGCTGGCTCGCGGGCTGACTCGGCGTCGTGCTCTTGCCCGGCTTGGGCACGGGCGGCGCGGCCGGCTTCGTGGTCGCGGGCTTGGTGCTCGCGGGCTTGGTCTGCCGGGGCTTGGCCGGCGGCGGCTTGGCGGTCACCGTGTGTGTCGGCGTGATCGTGACCGTGGTGGTGATCGTGACGGTCGGGCTCGCCGTCGCCTGGACCTGGCTCGGGGCCGGGGTCGGGGACGCCGACCCGGTGACCCCGAAGTCCCTGCCCGGGTCCTCGGTCTGCCCGGTCCCGCCGGTGAACGGGCCGGGCGGCGTCGTGCGGGTGCCCTTGACCTGCACGTCCACGCTCTGCGTCGCCGTGATCGAGTTCGAGGCGCGCGCGCTCGCCGTGAACTTCAGCGAGCCCTGCGCGCCCTGCGGCACCAGCACCTCGACCGGGATGTCCACGGGGGCGGACAGGTCGCCGAGCGTGCAGGTCGCGCCGCTCGGGGCCGAGCACAGCGGGGCCGGCGTGACGCCGTTCGCCCCGGTCACCGAGAAGGTGACGCTCGCGCCGCGCGCCGCCTCGCTCCCCGCGCCGGGGCTCACCCGCGCGGAGTACTTGACCTTGTCCCCGGCCCGCACGATCTGGTTGTTCGGCCCGGCGTCGGTGGCCTGGTCGAAGGGCTGGGTGCCGTCCTCGGCCACCCTCAGCTCGATGGACAGGCCCGCCGCGGCCGAGGTCGCGGCGGCGCTGGCGCTGATCGGCACCGCCGCCAGCACCCCGAGGCCCGCGAGGCCCCCGGTCGCGAGAAGGGCGGAGAGAGCTGTCGCCCGTGCCCGTCCTGTCACCTCGGGACCTCCGCGCTCGCCGGCTACGCAACGTCCTACATTATTTCCGCATATACACCATCCTCAAGATCCCACCAGAAATTCGCCCCGAATCGGAAAAACAACGGCCCCGCGGTTACGGAAATCCAGCGCTGAGGCCAGAGTGACCCCTCGCCATCAGCCCGGCACGGCCCGGAAGGGACCGGGGTCGGCCCCTTCACCCTCGGCGCGGCGCGGGCCGCCGGAATGGCCCTCCCCTGGACGCGGCCAGGCGCAAACGGGTGACGCCCCCGGCGCGGCGGGGTCAGGGGGCCTGGCGGGGGTCGCGGCGCAGGCGGGGCTGGAGGGTGAGGAGAAGCAGGAGGAGCAGGATCGCGACGGCCACCGTGACCGGGCTGCGCACGGCGGCCGTGGTGAACGCGATGAGCCGCCGGCCCGGCGTGGGGTCCGAGCGGTCCGGCTCGACGCTCGTGACGATGGGCGAACGGCCGATCGGGGCCTGGCCGGTGGGCGCGACCAGCGGCAGCGCGGGCCCGGCGGGCGGCTTGACCCTCGGCGGGACGGGCGGGCGCAGCTCCCCCAGGCCCGGCAGGGGCGCGGGCGCCGGGACGGCCGGGCGCGGCGGCCTGATCGGCAGGTGCGGCAGGGGCGGCATCGACGGGCGGCCCGGGGACCCGGGCGCGGCCCCGCGCGGGCGGCCCTCCGTGTCCCCGCCGGGGCGGGGCGCGGGCCGTTCCTGGACCAGGTCGCCGATTCCCACGTCCCCGTGGCTCGCGTGCGGCCAGGCGGGCGCGCCGTACGCCGGACCGGCCTCCGCCAGCCCGGAGAGCAGCTCGGACATGAACCCCTCGGGCGTCTCCCCCGGCCCCGGCGGTCCCCCGGGACGTGAGGGCCGGGACATCGCGCTCACCGGCCCCACGACGCGGACCGTGCGCTCCCGCGTCACGACCGGCGGCCCCCCGCTCTCGCTGAGCGCGGCGCGCAGCGTCACCGACGACGCCCCGCGCGGGACCCGCAGCCGCGCCTCGACCCGCCGCCGCCCGCGCAGGTCCCCCAGGTCGTACGCCACGGGACCGCGCCGCCACCGGCCCTCGCGACCCCGCCCGGCCGCCAGCTCCGCGTCCGGCGAGGCCGTCAGCGACAGCCGTACGGCACGCGCCGGGCGGCTCCCCGGGCGGGCCTCGACGCGGTAGAGCACCGAATCCCCCGCGCGCACGCGCCCGTCGCGCGGCCCGGTGTCCAGCCTGTCGTACGGCGGGGCGCCGTCGGCGATCACCTCGACGCGCAGGCTCGGCGGCGCCGAGGGTCCGGCCTGGACGGGCGAGAGGACGGCGGCGGGGAGGGCCGCGCCCGCGGAGACGGCGGCCACGAGCACGAGGCGACGCGCAGTGGCGCATCGTTCGCCCATGTCGCGCTCCCGTTCCCCCGATACGGATCAGCCGCAGAGATCAAAATACGATGAGTGCGCAGGTGATTACAATCAGCCACAGCAGGTTACTGCGGACAAACTCCCCCAGGACGCGCGATCGCTTGGTAGATCTTCCCCTTCCCGGCGCGCCGCCGGGTCAGCTCTCGGCCTTGCGCAGCCGGGGCTCCACGGCCTCGACGATCGGCAGGTCGCCGGGCAGCCACTCCACGTCGTACAGCTCGTCCGGGCGCAGCCACCGCAGCGCCAGGTGCTCGCGCGCCTCGGGCGTGCCGGCCACGAGCGTCGCGAGCCACACCCGCATCACGTAGTCGCCGCCCAGCCGCCAGTCGCCCCCGACGCGCGCGCCGAGCGCGATCTCCACGCCCAGTTCCTCGCGGCACTCGCGGATCAGCGCCTGCTCGTCGCTCTCCCCGGGATCGACCTTGCCGCCGGGGAACTCCCAGCCTCCGGCCAGCTCGGGCGGCTCGGCACGCTGCGCGGCCAGCAGCCGCCCCCCGGCGACGATCGCGGCCCCCACGACGAGATTGTCCATGGAGGCCTATTCTCCACGGTCGCGGGGGCCGCGCGCGTCACGTCCCGATCACGCCTGCCGCTGGGCGATCTGCCGCCGCACGGCCGGGTGGTCGAGGGGCCGGGTGAAGCCGACCTTGTTGGGCCGGTCGGTGTAGGACGTCACCTTGATCGGGCCGCAGCGGGTGCAGCGCGCCTCGATCATCTTGCCCTTGCTCACGACCATGCCGACGTGCCCGGGGTTGTTGGCGCTCGTGCCGGGCCCGGAGTTGAAGAAGACCAGGTCGCCGGGCCGTTCGGTGCCCGCCTGGATCTTCACGCCGAACGGCCACTGGCCGAACGTCGTGCGCGGGATCGACAGCCCCGCCTCGCGGTAGGCCATGTAGATGATCCCGGAGCAGTCGAAGCCGCGCGGTCCGGTCCCGCCCCAGATGTACGGCTTGCCGCGCTGCTTCATCGCGTACGCCAGGATCTCCTCCACGACGGGGCCCTGGTCCGCGCCGGGCCGGTCGCTCACGTCGCAGTCCTCGGCGGGCTTCTCCGGGACCGGGATGACGCCCTCGTTCGCGTAGTTCTTCGCGATCGCGAGGACCTGCCGGACGTACCACATCGCCCGGTTGTAGGCGAAGAGCGCCTGCTCCAGCTTCTGCGGGGCGCCGTTCCGCTTGAGCATCTTGGCCGCGGCCGGGATCGCGTCGGCCGGGTTGTAGACGTCGGCCCAGCCGTCCCCGTCGCCGTCGGTCGCGTAGCCGTTCACCTTGGACGGCATCTTGATCTTGGCCTTGCCGCCCCACGTGCTGATGAGGAACTGCATGGGACCGGCCGCGCCCGCGTGGTTCGTCCCGCTCTGGACGCCGGGCATGGTGGACCGCCCGTGGTCGCTCTCCCGCTTGCCCACGGCCGCCAGGACGTTCCACTGCACGCCGATCTCGCGGCCGGCGTCCTGGTAGAGCTTGAGGTAGTCGGCGGGGATGTCCGCGCGCGCCGTCCCCGACTGCGTCGAGTCCTTGGGTGGGGCGACCTCGCAGTCGGCGCCGCCGCCCACGAATGAGGGCAGTGTGCCCATGAACACCGGTGTCACGAAGATCAGGCCCACGAACATGGCCGCGATCACGCCCAGCGCGATCAGCGTCTTGTGCCCGTCGTCCGGCAGTAAACGACGCCAGGACCCTGAACCGATTCTGGCGCCGTGACCCTGTGTTCCCATCGGAATCACGGGACGCTTCCTCCTTGCCCGGCCGGTTGGTCAGCGGATGGCTGCACATCTCCCTCCTGGCCCACCGCCGCCGGCTGGATGTCGTGCACCCTCCATTCGGAGCCGACCTCCGTGACGGTGACGGCGTACTCCTCGACGCGGTTCTCGGTGCCCTTCGCCGAGGTGACGTGTTGTGTCGCGACCACCACGAAGACCACGGACCCGTCGGCCATGTCGCGGATCGACTTCAGGCGCGCGTCCCCCCGCGCGACCACCTGGTCGGCCCGCTCCTGCTCGATCGCGCCCGCCGACGACACGTCCCTGGCGAGCGTGGCCCCCAGCTCGTCGGTGGTGTACGCCTTGAAGCGCGCGATGCGGGCGGCGAGATCCTCGTCGTGGCGGAACGTCGTGTAGGCGACCGTGAAGGCGTGTGCCACCCCGGCGGCCTTCGCGAAGCGTTCCTTCGCCATAGGCAACAACGCGTAGATATCGAAATCGGTTTCGGTCGGCGGCGTCGAATTCGCCGTGGGCGGAGCCGTCGTCGCGGCCGAGGGCGACGGCGCCGCGCTCACCGCCGCGGACGTACGGCTGGCGCGCTGCCCCTCCCCCGGCATCATCGTGAGGTACAGGCCGACGGCGGCCAGCCCGGCGACGATTCCGGCGAAGGCGAGACCTCGTCGCCGGCCCTCCGTCGCTGCCACCATGACCCCTTCCCGCTCGCGCCCCGCCGCCGGGGGCGCTGAGACTCATGTCCTCCCGCGTGCGTACGGCCGCGCGGGGCGGGCCCCCGCGTCCGGCGGACCGGCCGCGGGGGCGTCGTTCACTTGTCCTTCTTGACCGGCCGCACCCAGAACGGGGCGGGGTCGCCGTCGTCGCGGCGTGAACCGCCCGAGGACAGCCACAGCGGCGGGGCCTCGGAGCCGCGGGACGAGCCGCCTTCGGAGGCGCGGGCCCGGCCACCGCCGTTCCGGGAGCCGCCGCTGAACCAGCCACCTCCCGAGTCTCCTCCACCGGAGCGTCCGTTGCCTCCGGATCTGCCCGATCCGCCCGATCCGCTGGAGCCGCCGGACCGCCGGGCCCCGCCTCCGGAGCCACCAGAGCCACCGGAGCCACTGGAGCCGCCGCCGCTCGCCCGGCGTCCCGTGGACGCGGTCGCGCCGCCGGACCTGCCGCGGCCGCCGAACCAGCCGCCGCCGGAGCCCGTGCCGCTCCCGGCCCAGCCGCCGCCACCGGAACCGCCGGCGGAGCCGCCGCCGGAGGCCGAGCCGCCGCCACCGCCGCCGGAGGAGGCCGCGGGGGCCGGGGACGCCGGCGCCCGGCCGCCGCTCGCGGGGGCGCGGCCCGGGCGCGGCGCGGGGACGGACGAGCGCGGCGTGGCGCGCCCGGACAGGTTGAGCGGGGGCGCCGCGCCGGTGCGGGCCGGGGCCGCGCCCCGGCTGGTCGCCCGCCGCCGCGCGCCCGACGCCTCGCCCTCGCCGCCGGCCTGGGCCGCCGCCTGGGCGCGCGCCGACACCTGGGCGCCGGCGGGCGCGGCCGCGCCGTCGTCGGCTCCGGCGCGGCCCCGGGACCGGCCGAGGGCCGCCGCGGCCCCGGCGAGGTTGGTCGCCATCGCGGCGGTCTGCACGATCGGTTCGGCCTTGCGCACGCCCCACTTGGCCGCGCGGTAGCCCGCCACCGGCGGGAGCGCCACGGCGGCGCGGGACAGGGTGGGCGCGGTCGTGGCGTCGCCGAGCATGCGCGTGGTGAACGTGCGCCCGTCCATGGAGGCGAACAGGTGCTGGAACGGCCGCCGGTAGAAGAACATCGCGATCGTCAGCAGCGCCATGAACATGATCTGCATGCCCCACGGCAGCGCGGTCGTCATGATCAGCGAGTAGCCGTAGATCAGCACGCCGAGCACGACCATCAGCACCGCCTGCCGCAGCAGCGTGCCGATGAGCATCTCCAGCCAGCGCATCGCGATGATCCGGCCGGACCCCGGGTGCACGCCGATGAGCAGGAAGATCGGGCCCAGGATCAGCAGCATCAGGAAGCCGACCTTGAGCACCAGCAGCGACACCGCCACCAGGAAGATCAGCAGGCCGGCGACCATGGCGGCGATCATCGCGCCGATGGCGATGCTCAGCCGCCCGGTCCAGTCCTTGCCCTGGAACAGGAAGTACGCCGGCTCGCCCTTCATCTTGTCGGCGACGGCCTCGTAGCGCTTCTGGTGCGCGATCGAGCCCGGCTGCTCCTTGGCCGCCTGCTCGGCCCGGTCGATCGCCTGGATGTCCAGCAGCGGGGCGCCGTACTCCTTGACGTACTTGCTCCTGGGGTCGGCCGTGCCGAACACGCCCATCAGCCAGGGCTTGCACACCAGCGTGGACCACAGCGCGTCGGCGTTCTTGTCCACCGTCGAGGCGTTCACCTGGTCGTGCGCGAGCGGCTTGGCGTCCGGCCCGGCGGTGCCCTTGGCGGGCAGGCACGAGGTGCCTGACGAGCCGGGCAGGCCCGCGAGGGCGGAGTTGACCACCTGGCCGGTCTTCTCCGTCACGGCGGTGCCGAGGCCGGTGAAGTCGCCGGGGCGGCTGAAGAACCAGATGGCGGCGGTCACCGCGACCACCATCCAGATGACGCCCTCGGTGGTGGTCGTCGCGCGTTTGCGGATCAGGCCGTACCACGCCAGCCAGATCGCGCCCAGGATCACGATGGGCCGCAGGTAGGGCCAGTACATCGCGTCGGCGAGGTTGCCCACGATGTCGTCCACCACGTCCTTGATGGACTGGAGCGGGCCCTCGGTCGCGGCGGCCTGGTACGTCGTGATCGTGATGCGGTCCACGGCCTTGGCCCACGAGAAGATCGTGTTGGCCCAGGTGTTGCCGAGCACCGCCGCGACGTCCTGGCAGCCCAGCTCGTTGGTGTGCCAGTTGAGCCCGGCCATGCCGTACATGCCGTAGTTGGTGGCGGAGCGGTCCGGCGGGGCCGCCCCGCTCTGCGCCGCCGCCGGGGCCGGGGCGGGCGGCTGCATCATGCCGTCCACGCCGCCGTCCACGATCTCCGGCGACAGGTCGCTGGACAGGTCGCAGGGACCCGCCGCGGACGCCGTGCTCACCGGGACGATCATGAACGCCGCGAACAGCACCAGCAGGAACGCCAGCCGCCTCCGCACCGGCTTCCCGCCCGTCCTCCGCCCTGTCCGCCGCGCCGTCTCCGGTCCTGTCTCGCCGCGCGCTGACGCCCGCGCCGTACGGCCTGGAGCCGTCATCACCGCACCTCCTGCGACGCCATCGCGGCGTCCTCGGCCCCGTCCTCGATCTCGGTCTCGGCGCCGGTCTCGGTGTACCGGTCCTCGTCGGGTTTCGCTCTGGTCGGATTGGTGTCCAGCCAGCGCAGCAGGTCGTCGGATATCAGGTCCACCCCGATGCGCCCGGCGCGGCCGTCGAGGTCGCGGAAGACGCACTCCCCGTTGCCCAGGTTGCGCAGCACGGCCTTGTGCTCCTCCGAGGGGTCCACGCCGAGGAGCGACATCACGTGGTCGACCTCGGTGCGCTCGGTGGAGCGGAAGGCGAAGACGGACGAGAGGCAGTTGGTCACCTGCTCGTTGAGCAGGTCGCCGGCGTTCTGCGAGACCAGCACGAGCGCGGTGTTGCGGGACCGGCCCATGCGGCTGACCTCGGGGACCAGCTTGGCGCCCTCCGGCGTGGACGTGATCGCCCACGCCTCGTCCAGGAAGATCGCCTTCGGGAGCCGCCGGTCCAGGCCGTTCATGAGCCGGCGGGCGAACTGGGAGACCAGGTAGAGCAGCGCGACGGACAGCCGCTGCTCGTAGGAGTAGTCGTCGCGGTTCACGGTCGAGTCGGGCAGCGTCAGCCCGCCCAGCGTGAACACCGTGGTCCAGCCCTCGGTGTCCAGCCGCTCGCCGCCGCTCGGGTCGAAGCAGAGCCGCGCGAGGTGCATCTCCGACATGGACCGGAGCACCGCGCCCAGGTTCTTCGACGCCGGGTCGTCGGACTCCTCCAGGTGGTCCACGACCCTGCCGAGCGAGGGGGACGGCTGGTTGGCGACCGCGGTGACCGCCTGGATCATCGCCGACTCGCGCTCCTCGGACATGCGCGGCAGCAGCAGCCGCAGCGTCTCGGTGGCCATCGTCTTCTTGGCCGCCAGGTCGTCGCCGAAGGAGAACGGGTCGAGCAGGCCGGGCGCGGCCGAGCCCAGCGGCAGCACCCGGGCGCGCCGCCCGCGCTTCTGGAGCAGCCGCACCAGGGACTCGGCGTCGCCCTTGGGGTCGATCACGGTGATCGTGACCCCGCGCAGCGCCATCTGGTAGATCAGCAGCAGGGCCAGTGTGGTCTTGCCGCCGCCCGGCTCCCCGGTGATCGCGATCGCGGTGGGGCGGTTGCGGGCCGCCGCCACCAGCGGGTCGAAGTGCACGATCGAGCGGGCCCGGCCCAGGGTCTCGCCGATGTACGGCCCCACCCAGCCGGAGTTGGTCTCGTCGGGGCGGTCGCCCAGGTCCACGGTCGCGATGGGCATGCCCCCGGCGATCGTGCGCAGCGGCTGCCGCTGGGCGTACGCCTGGAGGCGGATGCGCTCACCGGGCAGCGACTCGCACAGCAGCGAGAACTGGTCGCCGGTGGAGTTGACGATGTCGATCCCCAGGTCGCGGTAGTGCTCCACCACCGCCTCGACGCGCTGGGCGCACATCTCCTCGGTGGGCGCGGACACCAGCAGCCGGTGCCAGCCGTACACGAACGGCAGGCGCTCCTTGGTGATGCCGTGCTCCAGCATGCGCGCCGCGTCGATCTGCTCGGCGAGCGCGATCGGGGCCTCGGCGCCGGCCTCGCGGATGTGGATGTCCATGTCGCGGGCGTGGGCGAGCTTGCGGGCGACGTCCTTGCTGGCCTTGACCGGGGAGATCAGCCGCATCCGGCTGCTCACCTCGACGGGGAACGGCAGGGCGTCGGCGAAGTGGATCCACGGCTCCCCGTCGGGGAACGGCATCAGGTCGGGGAACCGCGCGAAGCTGAGGTACGCCTGCCAGGACTCGCCGCTGACCTGCTCGATCCGCAGCATCGAGCGGCCGTTGTGGATCTGGCCCTCGACCAGCGCCTCGATCTCGCCCCGGCCCCACCGCCGCCGCGGGCTGGCCGAGGGGGGCGGGTCGGCCAGGGACCCGCTGACCGCGTGCTGGAAGAGCCAGGCGACCTCCTTGGCGGTCGCGTGCCGGGCGAACAGCGCGCTGCTGGCCAGCGCCCGGCCCAGCCGCTCGGACTGGTCGGTCCACTTGGCGATCTCGTCCTCGGGGATCGCGTCGTCCTCCAGCCCCAGCACCTTCTCCGAGCGCTGGTAGAAGCCGAAGAGCTGGGCGAAGACGCCGTTCCCGAGCTGGGCGCCGCGCGGTCCCAGGCGTACGCCCAGGTAGACCTCCTTGGTCCAGAAGTCCTTCGCCCAGACGTGGCGGTACATCTCCTCCAGGTAGTCGCGCCACCCCGGGCCCTCGTCCGACGTGCGGTCGAGCGCCATCGCCCACTCCGCGGCCGGGTAGGTGCGGTGGGCGACGCGCAGGTGCACCTCGGCGTCGGGCATGCGGATCGCCGCCAGCGCGATCGTGATGTTGGTGGCGAGGGCCTCCCGCTCCTCCGGCGTCACGAACTCGTACGACACCGTCGGCAGCCGGTAGTAGGCCCAGGCGGCGTTGTCGGTGAGGAGGACACGGTCGTCGAAGTAGCGGACGGCGAGGCGGCTGCGGGTGCGCGCTGCCCGGCTCATCGTTCGCGCTCCGGTCTCATCGGGCCAGCTCCTGTTCGTGGTGGGGGGACGCGAACGCGGAGGCCACAACCCCGGCCAGGGCGAGGTACGCCCGCCGGGCGGGCGCGCGCAGGTGCTCCAGCTCGACCAGGCCGTCGTGGCCGGGGGCGAGCTGGTCGTCCCAGGGGATGCGCACGATCGCCCGGCAGCGGCCCCGGGCCACCGCCTCGGCCTGCTCGACGTCCGACAGGCTCCGCTTGCTCACGCCGTTGACCACCATGATCGCGCGAGAGCGGAGTTCGCCGCAGCCGTGACCGTCGAGCCAGTCGAACGTCATCGCGACCGCCTCCGGCGCGTCCTCGCTGGCCGGGGCGATGAGGATGAGCTGATCGGAATACGGCAGGACGCGAGCCGCCACCGCCGCCGCCGGATCCACAAGGATCATTTTGTAGTAGCGGTCGAGCACGCGGATAGCCCGATCGAGGTGTCCCTCGGAGAACAGAGATCTGTCGTCGTGGCTCGACAGCGCCGCGTGATCGTCGCCGGAGGCGATGACCTCCAGCCCGGACCGGGTGCGCGAGGTGTAGGCCCGCATGGTCAGGTATCCGCCGACCCCGTCGATCCCGGCCAGGAACGAGCCCAGCGACTCGGGGGACTCGGCGCGGATGCGCGTGGTCAGCGTGTGGGCGCCGCTGTTGGCGTCCACCGCCACGATCCGGTCCTCGCGGTGGTGGGCGAGGGTGTGCCCGAGCATCAGCGTCGCCGTGGACTGCCCCGCGCCGCCCGTGCAGCCCAGCACGACGATGCGCCGGCTGCCGTTGAACACGGTCTTGGCGCGCGCCTCGTCCACGACCTGGTTGTCGGGGGTGCGGCTGCCGCTGCCGACCATCACGCGCGCCAGCCGCCGCCACCCGCCCGTGGGCTCGGAACGGCGCACGACCGACTCCACCCGGCGCACGCGCGGCTCGAACGGCTCCCTGACCGGCGGCTGGGGGGCGGGCATCACGGGCCGCGACGCCGCCGACGGCTTGGCCGGCACCGCGCGGATGGACACGGCCGGGTCCTGCGCCGGGCGCCGCCCCGCCGCCCGCTCCTCGGCGGCCCTGCGGCGCTCCTCCGCGCGCAGCTCGGCGGCCTTGCGGCGCTCCTCGGCCAGGCGCTGTTCCTCGGCCAGGCGGCGTTCCTCCGCGCGCCGCGCCTCCTCGGCGCGGCGCTGCTCCTCGATCGCCTGCCGCCGCCTGCGGTGCTCGGCGATGCGGCGCTCCTCGGCCGCGCGCATCTCCTCGGCGGCCTTGCGGCGCTGCTCCTCGGCCGCGCGGCGGCGTTCCTCGGCGCGGCGCAGCTCCTCGGCCTCGCTGGAACGGTCCGCGCCGACCGCCCGCAGATGCTGCGGCGGCTGCCCCTTGCGGTACTGCCGCGAGACCGCGTCCTCGGCGGCCGCCTCACCCGGTTCCACACGCCCCCGCTCCCCGGGCACGGCAGGCCCGCCCGCGCCTTGTCGTTCCGTCTCGGGGCGCGCGCGCCGCGGCCCCGCCGTGCCGGGCGCTCCGGCGCGCCCGGCCCGGGTCTCCTGCTCGGCCCCCGGCCACTCGATCAGCCGCCGCTCGGCCGCAGGCCCCGCCGGGGATTCCACGGGGGGTTTCACGGGAGGGCTCACGGGGGGGCTCACGGAGGGGCTCACGGGAGGTTCCACGAGGGGTTCCACCGGGGGCTCCACCGGAGGCTCCGCCGCCTGCCGGGGGGCGGACGCGGCCGGCGTGGCGGGTGCGGCGGGCGGGACGGCCGGCCGGGCGATCGGCCCGGCGGGCTCGACGGCCGGCTCGGCCGGGAAGTCCGGACGGTCCGGGAAGTCCGGGAAGTCCGGGCGGTCCGGGCGGTCCGGGCGGTCCCGGCGGGCGTGGCGGGGCTCCGGCCCGGCGGCGGGGGCCGCCGGACGCGGGGAATCCGCCCCGGGACCGTCGTGGGGCAGCTCGCGCGCCGGTCCGGCGTGCCTCGGCGCCGCCGCGCGCGGGGCCTCCTGGGGCCGCGTGCCGGGCGACGCCGCCGCGCGGTCGTCTGAGGTCTCAGGTACGGCAGGGCCGGCCGCCGCGCGCCGGTCCGCGTCGTCGGGGCCCGGCCACTCGATCAGGCGGCGCTCCGGGGCCGGCTCGGCCGGCTCCTTCGGCGCCTTCGGCGCGTGCGGCGCGTGCGGTGCGTGGGGCGGGCGACGGTAGGGGCCCGTCCGGCCCTCGTCGCGGCCGTCGCCCGCGCGGTGCGGCTCCTCGCGGCCGTCGCCCGCGCGGTGCGGCTCCTCGCGGCCGTTGCCCGCGTGGTGCGGCTCCTCGCGGGCGGGCTCGGCGGCGCGGGCGCTCTCGTCCGCGCCGGGCCACTGGATGAGGCGGCGCTCGGGCTGGGGCCGGGGGGCCGGGGACGGGCCGGGGACGGGCTCGCCCGAGGGCGGCGGGAAGGCGCGGTAGTCGGCCTCCGCCGGCTGCGGGGCCCGGGGCGGGGGCATGGCGCGCAGACGCTCGGCCTCCGCCTGCCGCGCCTCTGGATCCTGGGCGTACGGCGGGCGGGGCCGGGGCAGGAGGTCGGGGGCCTGGTCGGGCCGGTTCCCCACGGCGGCGGCCGCCGCGGCCACGGCCGGCCGTACGGCGCGGGGCGGGGGCGCGGCGGGGTCGGCCGCCGGGTGCGCGGGGACCGGGCGGGCGAGCCAGTCCTCGGCGATGGTCTCCTTGGCCTTCTTGCGCGCGGCGAGACGGGCCTTGCGCCGCGCGGGGACGGGCGCGGGCCCGGTGAGGCGGGCCGGTCCGCCGCGCCAGATCCGGGCGGTGAGCTGGATCTCGGCGGGCTCGTCGGCGGGGGCCAGACGGCACCAGGTACGGGGCTCGGCGAGGTACTGGAGCTGGGACTGGAGCAGCTCGGTCAGCCGCTTGTTCTCGATGACCGGGCGGGTGGACAGCCAGGTGACCACGCCGGGGGGCACCAGGTAGACGACGTGCCAGGGGGCCTCGAAGGGGACGCCGACCAGCCGCAGGAGCAGCGCCCAGGGCACCATGACGCCCACGAAGACACCGATCCAGACCATCGGGAGCGGCATGGGCAGCCGCAGGTCGTACAGCTTGTACAACCGCTTCTCGATGCGCCAGATGTTGGTGTACGTGGGCAGATCCACCCGATGCCTCCTTTCTCCGCGGGTGCCTCAGTTACCGACGTCGATGCCGAGCGCCGCGGCGATGGCCTTCGCCGTGGTCTCGATGATGTTGGGCACGTAGAAGATCACGCCGATGCCGATCGCGAGCAGGATGAACTGCACGAACCTGGTGATCTCACGCGTGAAGAGGAAGAAGATCGCCACCACCGAGACGATGACGAGGAACAGCGGGCCGAAGAAGGTCCGCAGGAAGTCCGCCAGTCCTTCGGTGTTGATGCCGCCTGACGGGGGCGGGGGGGTCGGTGCCGCGAGCTCGACCGCCGTCTGCACGGTCTCCAAAATCACTTCCGGTCCTCCAGGGGAATTCGTTCAGGCGCAGGCCGCATGTACACACCCTTCTCGGTCATCGGTCAGCCCGCCCGGGCGGCGCCGCCGATGGACCTCACGTACCACTTGTCACCCTGCTTCTCCACGCCCAGGGCGTAGGTCTGCTCAAGGGTGGCCTGCCCGTCCGACTCCCCACTGGGCGCGCCCGTGGCTCCCGGCGCCGGGACGCGCCACACGACGGTGGCGTTGACTTCGCGCGTTGACCCTCCCGGAGGTACGACGACGTCCTTGAGCTCGGCGAAGACCATGGAGTTCCCGAGCCCGTCCAGGAGCACCCCGGAGGCCAGGAACCGCTGCAGCTTGGCTGGATCCCCCTCGGCGTACGCCTCGAAGAAGCCCCTGAGCTGGGGCTTCAGCTCGGCCTCGGCGAGGCCGTCGCGCGCGGCGGGGGGCGGCGGCGCCAGGGGCGCCGGCTTGGGCGCGGGCAGCAGGGCCGGCAGGCCCGCCACGACGAAGCGTGTGGACTTCTCGCCGCCCGAGCGGTAGACGGGCACGGAGAGCAGCATGCGGCGGCCGTTGACCAGCGCCGCGAGCACGACGGTGGCGTTGTCGGCGTCGCGGACGGTCACCTCGTGGACCTGGATCGCGCCGGCGGACATGCGCCCGTTCGCGTTCCAGCCGAACTGCTGCTGCGCCCCCTCGGGCAGGAACGGCGCCAGGCTCGCGCTCCTGTCCTCGGGCTTCTCCCCGTCGAAATTCAGGTAGACCCCGGCGAACTGCGTCGCGAAGGCCGCCGCGGCGCTGGTCGGGAATCCAGAATCGGGGGATGTCGAGGTGACTGTCCCGGTTTGTCCGGAAGGCTGCCGGGTCATCCTCTCAAATGGGGCACGGACCCCATTGACGACAATTACCACAATCAGCGCCCAAAGTATGGCGCGTCCGATCCAGAGCAGCCAGCGGCCACCGCCGCCGCTCCAGCGGAGACGCCGGGGGCCCCGGCCCTTGCGGCGCCCCTGGGGGGTGAGCCATTCGTCCTCGGGCACCCCGGAATCGTACGGCGACCGCGGGTACGCCGACTGCTCCGGGTCGCCAGCGGTCCGAGGACCGTGCTGAACGGTCGACCTGCGAGCCATCACGCCTCCGCTCGCGCCGTTCCCCCCGGCTGGCGCGGTGTCGTCATACTCTCGATCCTGTTAATCCATGGTGAAGTATTCACCTTAACGGTGCCCGCTACTTCTTCCAGGAAGGCCACGCTTGCACAGCCGGATGTCGTCCCCGGACTGACGCCGCGGACCGTTCGGACCCATACCGCTATGACCCCGCCACGTGGCCTGCCGGACCTCCGGGCTACGCGCAAAAGGCCTCCAATGCTGCGGGTCATGCCTGATTCAGGGCCGACAAAGCACGCTACGCCACACCCGCCCGATTGCTGGATTACCTGGGCGTTAGCCCTTCCTATCCCGATACATCCCCAACCTCTCTAGAGACGTGAGAGTCACCCTCCGGCACCGCTGAAACACGAGATGACCAGCGGAAACGGTGATACGGGAGAGAAGCGGCGAGTCTTGGGCGTCTCAGACCAGGACGGGGCTCGTACGTCTCAGACCAGGACGGTGAAGGAGGTGTCGGTGACGGCGAAGCCGAGGCGTTCGTAGACCCGGGCCGCCGAGTTCCCGTGGGTGACGGCCAGGCCCACGGCGGGCAGCCCCTCGGCGGCGGCGCGGTTCAGGGCGTGGCGCAGCAGGGTCATGCCGAGGCCGCGCGGGGCCTCCTCCGGGTGGCGGAACACCTCGGTGATCCACGGGCGGCCCTGCCAGTCGTTGACCAGGACCCCGGCCACGACGCCGCCGTCCCCGTCCACGGCGAGCGAGCTGCACGGCAGGAGCGGTCCCAGCAGACGGCCGGCGAGCAGCCCCGCCAGCTCCTCCTCCCCCGCCTCGCGGCTCCGCCCGGAGAAGTCGGGGTGGCCGGGCGGGTAGGCCGCCTCCCACGCCTTCAGCAGGTCGGCGACGGGCCGGTCGCACGGCGTGAACCGGAAGCCCGCCGGGGGCTCGGCCTCCCCCGCACCGCCCGGCGGCCGTTCCATCACGTGCGCGTGCCGGACGAGGCGGGCGCCCCGCCGTACCAGGTCCTCGCCCATCTCGACGGGGACGCTGAAGACCCAGCCCCGGTACCGTTCCAGGATCAGGTCGGCGGTCTCCGGGGGCAGCGCCCCAGCCCCCACGGGCTCCAGCACGTGCGCCCAGGGCCTACCGTCCCGGACGCCGCGCTGGTAACTGAAAACCGGCGCCCCGTGGGCGTCCGCCGCGATCTCCCGCTCAATGCTCATGCGTACACATGTACGGCACGCGCCGTGCGCCCGGCGACCTCTTTTCGGCCCTGCCCGGCCCTCCGGCGTACCCGATGAGGGCGGATACGGGCGAAAACGGGGGGACGCGGGGTGGTTCGCGGGGTCTTGGGGGTGATCGGGCGTTAGCCTCGGCGGCGCGGGGAGAGCGGGCGGGGACCGCGGGCGGGAAGGGCGGGAAGGGCGGATGGAGTGAGCGGGATGCCGGGGTCCGGGGACGGTTTCGGTCCGGGTTTCGCGGACGGTCGCGACGACGGTCCGGATGACGGCCTCGGGAAAGGTCTCGGGAAAGGTCGCGGGGACGGTCGCGGGGACGACGACGGGCACGGGCACGGGGACGGGGACGGGCAGGGGAACGGGCTCGGGGAGGTCGTCGGGTCGCGGGCGGAGGCGCACCGCGCGGCGCTGACCGGGTACTGCTACCGGATGCTCGGCTCGCCGGGCGAGGCCGAGGACGCGGTGCAGGAGACGTTCGAGCGGGCGTTCCGGCACCGGGAACGGTTCGACGAGGCGCGCGGGACGCTGCGCGCGTGGTTGTTCCGGATCGCGACGAACATCTGCCTGGACATGCTGCGCGGGGCGCGGCGGCGCGCGATCGCGATCGACATGGGACCGGCGGCCTCGGGGCCCCCGTCCGCGCCGCCGCTGGGCGAGGAGCACTGGGTGCGGCCGGCGCCCGACGCCCGGGTGCTGGACCCCGCCGACGTGGCGGTGCGGCGGGAGAGCGTGCGGCTGGCGTTCGTCGCGGCGCTCCAGTGGCTCCCGCCCCGGCAGCGCGCGGTGCTGATCCTGCGCGACGTGCTGTGCTGGCGCGCGGCCGAGGTCGCGGACCTGCTCGGGGTGAGCGCGGCGGCGGTCAACAGCGCGCTGCAGCGGGCGCGGGCCACCCTGGCGAGGGTGGACGTCCCGCCCGCCGACGTGCACGACCCGGACGACCCGGCCCAGCGCGACCTGCTCGCGCGCTACGTGGACGCCTTCGAGCGGTACGACGTGGCCGCCCTGGTCGCGCTCCTGCGCGAGGACGCCACGATGTCCATGCCGCCGTTCGCCTGGTGGCTCCAGGGGGCCGAGGCCATCCGCACCGCGCTCCTGCACTCCGACGGGACCTGTCAGGGCGCGCGCCTGGTCCCCGTGGCCGCCAACGCCACCGCCGCCTTCGGCCAGTACCACCCGTCGCCCGGCGGCGGCCACGAGCCCTTCGCCCTGGTCCAGATCGAGACGCGCGGCGGCCGGATCAGCGCCCTGACCACCCATCTCGACGCCGTGCCGCTGTTCCCCCTCTTCGGTCTGCCCGTACGGCTCCCGCGATGAGTCCGGCCGCGCTCCGCCGTACTGATGGGGGAAACCCGACCACAGGAGGAGTCGCATGGAACCGCGCGTCGAACACCTCGGCGAACAGCCCAGCGCCGGAATCACCCGCCACGTCACGCTGACGACGATGGGCCTGCTCAACGAGCGGGTCCCGGTGTTGTACGGCTGGCTGGGCGAGCGGGGGATCGCCCCGGCGGGACCGCTCTTCTACCGGTACCACGAGATCGCCGACGACGGCACGATGCGGGTCGAGGCCGGAGTCCCGGTGCCCGCCCCCGTCGAAGGCGACGGAGAGGTGGCTCCGGGCGTCCTCCCGGCGGGCCCCTACGCCACGGCCGGTCACCGGGGCCACCCCGACACCCTCTTCGAGACGGAGGCGGCACTGCTGTCCTGGACCCCGCCGCCGGGCCTGGCCTGGTCGATGACCCGCGCGAACGGCACGGAGCACTGGACCGCGAGACTCGAACGCTTCCTGACGAACCCCGAGGACCAGCCCGACCCCGGCGAGTGGGAGATGGAGTTCGCCGTCCTGCTGACCCGCTCCTGACACCCGCCCGGCCCGCTTCACCGACGCCACGACCAAGAGCCCCGCCCGGCATATCCCGAAAAAGAGGTCGGCCCACCGTCCCGGCGTCGGTGAAGCGAGACCAGGCCCCCTTCCCGGCCGTACGGCCGCCGCCTTCACGGCCCGGCCGCGCGCTCGTTCTCCCCGCATGCCCCCACGCCGCGCGACTAGCCTGAGGGTGCGACGGTTCAGGAGGTGCAGGGCCTATGTCCGATGACGCCACCCCGGACACGGTGGGAAAGCGGCTCGCCCGCGCCCGTAAACGGCGGAACTTCACCCAACTCGGTCTCGCCGAGCGGTCTCGTTACTCCCGATCGCACATCGCCCAGGTCGAGACCGGCCGAAAGGTCGCGACCCCGGCGTTCGTGGCGGGCGTCGCCGCGGCCCTCGGGGTGGACCCGGCGGAGATCTACGGCCAGCCCTACCGCACTCAGGGCCACGATGATCATGTGCACGCCGCCATCCCCGAACTCCGCCGCGTCCTGGTCTTCGTCGAGATCGGGCCGGACCTCGGCCGGGAACCGCGCGGCCTCGACACGCTGGCCGCCGAGGTGGCCACGATCCGGCAGCTCATGACCAAGGCCAAGCTCACGAAGATCGGGGCGCGCCTGCCCTCCGTGATCGAGGAGCTGACCTACTGGGCGCACGAGAACCCGGACGACCTGCGAGCGTGGGCGCTCCTGAGCCGGGCCCTCCGCGACGGAGTCAGTCTTACCCGTCGCCTGGGGTACGGCGGTGACGCCCTGGCGCTGCTGGAGTACGCCTCGGCCACGGCCCGGCGCGCCCAGGACCCGCACCTGCCCGCCCTCGTGGCGCTCGCGCGAAGCCTCGTTCTCATGGGCATGGACCAGCACCGCCCGGCGCTGGCGCTGCTCGATCGTGCCGCCGCCGACATCGACCCCGCGCGGCCGGACGCCGCCGAGGTCGCCGGAGCCGTCGAACTGCGCTCGGCGGTCATCGCCGCGCGCGCCGCCCTGGGCAGCGGCAACGACGGAGAGGCGTGGGAGTACTTCGGCAGGGCGGCCGAGCGCGTCAAGGCGGGGCCGCCGAACCCCGGAGTCCACGGGCTGGAGTTCTCCCCGGCCAACGTCGCCATCCACGGGGCCGCCGTCGCCGTCGAGCTGGGCGACATGGACGAGGCCACGCGCCGCGACCAGCGGATCGGCGAGCAGACTCTCGCCGCGCTGCCTCCCGAGCGACGTGCCCACCACGAGATCGACATGTCCCGGGTGCACGTGGAGACCGGCGAGTACGGCCGGGCCGAGCGCCGCCTCGCCGAGGCCGACACCATCGCCCCGCAGATGGTCACCTTCCACCCGACGGCGCGGTCCGTGGTGAGCCACCTCGTCGACGTACGCCGCACGCTGCCCGAGCCGTTGCGGCGCATCCACGCCCGCATGAGCGCATAGGGCCGCGCCGAAGGAAAGGCCCGCGTGTTCCAAGATGGAACATTAGGCGGGTGCGCCGCGCGCCAATGTGTGACCCGTGACACAGAGGCCATCGAATCCAGACGTAGAGATCACCGCGCTCGCCCCCGAGTTCCCCGGATGGATGATCTTTCGTAGTGACGCGGGGCGGTTCTGGGCGTCGCTGAGACGGGGGTTGACCGCTTACGAGATGGCGGAGTGCTGCGATCGGATGGTGGACGCCGACGATCCGGGCACGCTCGCCGAGAAGCTGCGGGAGCAGGAGCGGCGGCAGGCGGCCGCCGCGCGGTCCAGGAGGCTCACCCCCCGGATCAGGAGCGGGCCGTGACGCGCTGGTGGAACGATCCGAAGATCACCCTCGCCCCGGAGGACCTGCGCCGGCTGGAGGCCCTGGCGGCGCTGTACCCGCACTGGGTGATCACCCGGCACCCGGACCGGACCTGGATGGCGATGCGGTCCACCCCGCCGCCCCGCTGGCAGCGCGAGCGGGGACTCGTGGCCGGATTCAGCCACGCCAGCCTGGCCCGCCTGGCCGAGTCCCTGGCCGAGCAGGACCGGCTCGCCTCGACCCTGCGCCCCGGACTCCGGGCGCCCCACCAGGAGGAGACGGAGATGAGAACGGGCCAAGCCCGCGACATCGCCCCGGAACGACCGGAGACCCCCCTGTCCACGTCCCCCGACATCGCCAGATGGCAACGCCTCCTACGAGCGATGACCGACCGCGCCCGCGCCGACCGCACGGCCACGCGCACGACCGCCCACCCCCGCCCGGCGGCCGACCCCACCCCCTGAGCCATCAGCGGCCTCCCCGGCGGCCCGCCGACGCACGCACCAGCCGTACGACGCGCCAGCCGTACGGCACGTAGGACGAGGCGCGCGGGCGGGGACGGCCCCGCCCGCGCACCGGCGATCAGACGCCGGAGATCAGAGGCCGGAGATCAGAGGCCGGAGATCACACATTGAAGCGGAATTCGACCACGTCGCCGTCCTGCATGACGTAGTCCTTGCCCTCGATGCGGACCTTGCCGGCGGACCTGGCGGCGGCCATGGTCCCGGCCTCCATGAGGTCGTCGAAGGAGACCACCTCGGCCTTGATGAAGCCGCGCTGGAAGTCGGTGTGGATCACGCCCGCGGCCTCCGGGGCGGTCGCGCCCTTGCGGATGGTCCAGGCGCGGGCCTCCTTGGGGCCGGCCGTGAGGTACGTCTGCAGGCCCAGGGTCTCGAAGCCCACCCGGGCGAGCTGGTCGAAGCCGGACTCCTCCTGGCCGATGGACTGGAGGAGTTCCAGGGCCTCGTCGTCGGGCAGCTCGACCAGCTCGGACTCGATCTTGGCGTCCAGGAAGACGGCGTCGGACGGGGCCACCAGGTCCGCGAGGGACTTGCGCAGGTCCTCGTCGGTCAGCTCGTCGGCGTCCAGGTTGAAGACGTAGAGGAACGGCTTGGCCGTCAGCAGGTGCAGCTCGCGGAGCAGGGCCATGTCGATGCCCGCGGCCTTCGCGCCCGCGTGGAGCGTGGTGCCGGAGTCCAGCAGCTTGCTCGCCGCCTCGGCCGCCTCCAGGACGGGACGGCGGTCCTTGTTGGTCTTGGCCTCCTTGGTGAGCCTGGGGAGGACCTTCTCCAGGGTCTGGAGGTCGGCGAGGATCAGCTCGGTGTTGATCGTCTCGATGTCGCGCGAGGGGCTGACGTCGCCGTCCACGTGGGTCACGTCGGGGTCGCGGAAGACCCGGATGACCTGGCAGATCGCGTCGGTCTCACGGATGTTGGCGAGGAACTGGTTGCCCCGGCCCTGGCCCTCGGAGGCGCCGCGCACCAGCCCGGCGATGTCCACGAACTTCACGCGCGCCGGGAGCACGCGGGCCGAGTCGTACAGCTTGGCCAGCGCGTCGAGGCGGGAGTCGGGGACGCCGACCTCGCCCACGTTCGGCTCGATGGTGGCGAACGGGTAGTTGGCGGCGAGCGCGTTGGCGCTCTTGGTCAACGCGTTGAACAGCGTGGACTTGCCGACGTTGGGCAGACCGACGATTCCGATGGACAGGCTCACGAGCGCCGAGTTTATCCGTGCCCGGCCACTGCGCCCGCTCCCGCTCCGCGATCCGCCCCCTTCCCGCCCCGCCCCGGCCCCCGATCTCGCAGGAGTGGGGGACGGGGGTGGTCAGGTGTCGCGGAGGCAGGTGACCGGGCGGTAGGCGTCCTCGTCGCGGGACTCCAGGTACTGGTCGGTGCCCTTGGGGCAGTCGCCGCGCTTCTTCACCCGGGCGGTGACCTTGGCCCAGGCGTCCTTCGAGCCGCAGTCCACCTTCTCCACCGCCGACAGCGGGACGCTCTTGCCGTACTTCTTGAGGGACCTGATGCAGTCCCCCTTGGAGACCACCTCGCCCTCGTCGCCGAGGCAGACGATCGGGCGGGGCGAGCCGCGCATCCGGAGCGTCTCCTGCGTGCCGTCGGGGCACTCCGACGCCTTCTCCGCGCGCCCGACGACCTTGCCGTACCAGCCGGAGTCCCCGCAGGGGCGTTCGCCGCCCAGGCTCTCGTTCGGGTCGGCCACGCAGTCGCCCGCGCGCAGCACGCCGCCGCCCCGCCCGGGGTCGCCCGGGTGCGGCTCGCGCAGGTTGCGCACGCACGCGGTCTCCTCCGCGCCGACCATGATCGCCTCGTCGGTGTCCTCGGGGCAGGCGGGCTCGGTCAGCGGCTCCGACTCGTCCAGCATGCTCGTCACGCGCCCGGTGGCCTGCGGGTCCGAGCAGTGCGCGAGCAGGAAGTCCTGGTCGGTCTGCGGTACGGCGGGGCTCGACGGCGGCGCGGTGCCGACCGCCTCGGGCCGTACGCACGCGCCCACGGCCCAGCGCGACGGCGGGGTGAGCACGGGCGTCGGGGTGTGCGACGAGGTGGCCAGGGCGTCCACCCTCGGGTCGTCGCCGCCGGGGCCGCGCGCCATGAGGAGCACGGCCGTCGCCGCGACCGCGACCACCACCGCCGTCACCACGACGGCCAGGAGCAGCGCGCGGCGGCGGCCGGGCCTGCGCTCGGGCTCGTCGGGGTAGGGGATGCCGGCCGGTGGGCCGTACCCGAAGGGCGGCCCGATCGGGGGCTCGTCCGCCGGCCGGGGCCTCGGCGCCTGGAACCCGGGCGGGGCGTGCCCGCCGTACGGCGGAGGTCGGCGTCCCCTCGGCGGGTGGTTGCCCCCGGACCCCTGGCTGCTCACGCTCGCGCCCTTCCGCCCCCCGAGACTCGCTCGAAAACCCTCTCCTCCTATTCCGACTCTCGGGTACGAACAGGTCGCCAGGCAAGGGCCCGTACGGGGAAAACAGCGAGCCCCAGGGGTTTCCGGCGTCCCACCCGTGGGACGATGCCGCGTATGGACGGCGCGACGCTGATCTTCGGAGTGCTCTGCCTGGCGGTCGGCCTCGCGCTCGGCCTGACCCTCGGGAGGTCCCGGTCCGCCGCCGCGCGGGCGCGCGCGGAGGCCCGCGCCGACGCCGCCGAGGAGAAGGCCGCCTATGTCGAGCAGCAGCTCACCGAGCGGTTCCAGGCGCTGTCCACGCGCGCCCTCGACGCCAACAACCTGCGCTTCCTGGAGCTGGCCGAGAGCCGCCTGGCCAACGCGCGCGGGGACGCCGCCGGGGAGCTGGAGCAGCGCAAGCAGGCCGTCGAGCACCTGGTCGCGCCGCTGAAGGACGCGCTGGAGAAGGTGCAGGCCCAGCTCCACGAGTCCGAGGCCGCCCGCCGCGCGGCCCAGGCCGAGCTGGCCAAGCAGGTCGAGTTCGTACGGCAGAGCGGGGACCAGCTCCGCGCCCAGACGCAGTCGCTGGTGCGGGCGCTCCAGCGGCCGGAGGCGCGCGGCCGGTGGGGCGAGCTCCAGCTCCGCCGCGTGGTGGAGCTGGCCGGGATGGCCCGCCACTGCGACTTCGACGAGCAGATCAGCATCGCCACCCCCGACGGCGCGCTCCGCCCCGACATGGTCGTACGGCTCGCCGGGGGGAAGAACATCGTCGTGGACTCGAAGGTCTCCCTCGCGGCCTACCTGGACGCGGCCGAGTCCGGGGACGACGCGCGGCTCGACGCCCACGCGCGGCACCTGCGGGAGCACGTGGACCGGCTGGCGGCCAAGCCGTACTGGCAGGCGTTCAGCCCCTCGCCGGAGTTCGTGGTGCTGTTCATCCCCGGGGAGGCGTTCCTGGCACCGGCGCTGGAGCGCGATCCGGGGCTGCTGGAGCACGCGCTGACCCGCCGCGTCCACATCGCGACGCCGACGACGCTCGTCACGATGCTGCGGACCGCGCACTACGCCTGGCAGCAGGAGGCGCTCAGCGAGAACGCGCGGGAGGTGTTCGAGCTGGGCAAGGAGCTGTACACCCGGCTGGGCACGATGGGACGCGGGCTGGACGGGCTCGGCCGGGCGCTGGGCCGGGCCGTGGACTCCTACAACCGCACGGTCGGCTCGATGGAGAGCCGGGTGATGGTGACCGCGCGCAAACTGAGCGAACTGGGCATCGCGGGCGGGCCGCTCGACGCGCCGCGCCCGGTGGACGAGAGCCCGCGCGCGCTGTCCGCGCCCGAACTCGTCGACGACGCCGACGCCGCACGTCACGTGCGCGCCCTCCCGCTGGGTCAAACCGACGAGAGCGAGGACGTTTCCCCTCGCCGACGCGATAAGTTGGCGCGAGACTTGTCGTAAGGCCGCCGCGTGCGGGGGCTGACAAGGGGGGCGACAATGAACAAACCATCTGAAAAGGGCGTGCGCCTGACCGCGCGCGGGGCAATCCTGGCGTTGTTCGCCGTCACCGTTCTGGGCCGGATCGGGGCCGCCCTGCTCGCCTGGCCGGAGGTCGCCGGCGCCGCGTTCGTGCTGGCCTGCCTCGCCACGGCCGTCCTGGTCCGCAAGCGCGACCTGCTCGCCCTGGTCGTCTCGCCGCCGCTGGTCTTCTTCGTCGCCACGCTGGTGTCCGAGCTGGTCCGCGCGTTCGGGAGCTCGTCGTTCGCCCGGGGGCTGGGCATCGGCATGTTCAGCGCGATGTCGGGCGGGGCGCCGTGGCTGTTCGCCGGATCCGTCCTGGTCCTGGGGATCGCGCTGGCCCGCGGGCTGCGGGAGAACGTCAGCGACCTCCGCGACGACCTCAGGACCCTCCGCCGCACCCGGCCCAAGCCCGCGCCCGCCGCGGCCGGGCCCACCCCGCCTCCCGGCGGCTTCGCCCCCGAGCCCGAGGGCTACTTCGAGCCGCGCGTCTACGGCAAGCCCGCCTCCGAACGCCACCGCGAACAGGACTGAGACGGGCCGTCCGGCGGGGGCGCGGAGGCGTCCAGGGGACGCTCAGGAATGCCGCGACACGCCCGAAAACGGGCGGAATTTTTCGGCGGCTCATCCGCGCCGAAATTTGTGACAGAAGGTGACGAGCGGGACCGGCGAGATCGGCGGCACCTCCCTCCGCCGGCCACGGTTCACCGCTGGTCAATTCATGATTTCGCGTTCGTGTGCCACCGGGAGGACGCGAGCGATCTTCCTCGTCCCGGCGGCGCGATTTCCGTCACGCTCTGTAAATCCCATTAGTCCCACTGATCACATGAATCACACACTTCTCCTGACAGATCACGACTTGGTGTCATAAGATCGCACACCCATTGCGACAGCTCGCTGACGGAGGGCTCCCGACCGCACCTGTATGAGATCCACCTTGAGATCCGTGCGTGATCTGCGTGGGGCCCTGCGCGAACCGTGACTCCCGCCACATGGCCGGCGGGCAGACCAAGAGGAGCGATGTGGACGGCTTCCAAGCCAAGCCCGTGACCTGCGAGAACAATGAAAGAACGGCCGAGGGGCGGCCCGGGTCGCACGGGGAGCACGTGCTCCAGCGGCTCTTCGGGACGGAACGGCGGGCCGACCTCTTCTACGAGCGCCAGGTGACGGACCACCTGACCCCGATCATGCGCGAGTTCATCGCGCGGCAGGAGATGGCCTTCATCGGCACCGCGGACGCCATGGGCAACTGCGACACGACCTTCCGCGCCGGGCCGCCCGGATTCGTCCGCGCCCTCGACGACCGCACCCTGGCCTACCCGGAGTACCGGGGGAACGGCGTGCTGGCCAGCCTCGGCAACATCCTGGAGAACCCGCACGTCAGCCTGCTGTTCGTGGACTTCTTCGCCGACCAGGTGGGCCTGCACGTGAACGGCAAGGCGATGATCACCACCGCCAACGAGATGCGCGAGCGCCACGGGATCGACGGGCACGACCCGATGCCCGGCCGCCGGGCCGAACGCTGGGTGACCGTGGACGTCGAGGAGGCGTACATCCACTGCTCCAAGCACATCCCCCGCCTCTCCCGAGGGCACGCGGAGGGCGGAGGTGAGGAAGGCCGGCGGGTGTCCGGCGACTATTTCGGCGTGCGGGCGCTGCGGGACGCGGACCCAGCCCACCTGCTCTCTCGCTAGGAGGGGGCGCCTATATGAGCTTCGACATCGCACTGATCAAGGAGAGCTGGCGGCTCGTCGAGGACCGCCAGGGCAAGGTGGCGGCCGACTTCTACGGCCTGCTCTTCGCCCGCAACCCCGCCGTGCGCGAGATGTTCCCGCCGGCGATGGACGCCCAGCGCGACCGGCTGCTCGGCGCTCTTACCCGCATCGTGCTGGGCTTCGACGAGACGACCTCGCTGATCGACTACCTGCGCCGCCTGGCCGTGGACCACCGGAAGTACGGCGTGGCGGCCGAGCACTACCCCGCCGTCGGGCGCGCCCTCGTCTCCGCCCTGCGCGCGAACGGCGGCGACGCCTGGACCCAGGCCCACACCGACGCCTGGACGGCCGCCTACGACATGATCGCCGACGTCATGGTGCGGGCGGCCGAGGAGCAGGGCGCGGGCGTCCCCGCGTGGTGGAACGCCACCGTCGTGTCCCACGAGCTGCGCACGCCGGACATCCTGGTCCTCACGGTCGAGCCCGGCGAGCCGTACCCCTATCACGCGGGGCAGTACACCTCGCTGGAGACGCCCCGCTGGCCGCGCGTGTGGCGGCCGTACTCGATCGCGAACGCGCCCCGGGCCGACAACCTGCTGTCGTTCCACGTCCGCGTCGTCCCCGGGGGCTGGGTCAGCACGGCGCTCGCGCACCACACGCGCGTCGGCGACGTGCTGCGGCTGGGGCCGCCGCAGGGGACGCTGACCGTCGCGAACTCCCGCGCCGAGCGGCTGCTGTGCGTGGCGGGCGGCACCGGGCTGGCCCCGATCAAGGCCATCGTCGAGGAGACGGCCCGGCTGCCGCACCATCCCCGGGTGGACCTGTTCCACGGCGTGCGCCGCCGGTTCGAGGCGTACGACCTGGACGACCTGCTGGCACTCTCGGAACGGCACGGGCGGCTGCGCGTCGTCACCGCGATCTCCGACGAGGCGCGGGAGTTCGGCGTGCCCGAGACCGTCCCGGAGGCCCTGGCGCGGCACGGGGCGGCCTCCGACGCCGAGGTCTACATCTGCGGGTCGCCGGGGATGGCCGTGGCGACCGTGCGGCGGCTGGACACGATGGGCGTGCCCCGGCACCGCGTGCGCTACGAGGCCGGCGGCCGGGCGGTCTCGCTCGCCGAACCGGCCCTGCTCCCGCCGTCCCAGCCGCTCGCCGCGCCGGTGATACCGGAGCTGCCCGCGATGCCCGAGATGCCGTCGATCCCCGAGCTGCCGGGGACGTCCTCCGCGCCTCCGGGATCCTTCGCGCCGCCGGCGTTCTCCGCGCCCGGCTACCGGATCTCGCCCTTCATCCCGGACGCCGACCAGCTCGCCGACGACGACCTCCCGCTGCCCTGAGGGCTCACGCCGGACGGCCTGCGCGTGCGCGCTCAGGCCGTACGGCGGGCGGGGGGCCTCGCGGGCCCGGTCAGGCGGGACGGACCGGTCAGGCGGGACGGGCCGGGCGGGGCCGCTGGGGTGTGCCGCCGCTCAGGCGGAGCGGAGGTCGCGGCGGAGCTCGTGCGGGAGGGCGAAGCGCATGCGCTCCTGGACGGACTCGACCTCTTCGACGTCGGCGTAGCCGTGCTCGGCGAGGGTCGCGAGGACGCCGTCCACCAGCTCCTCGGGGACGGACGCGCCGCTGGTCACGCCGACGGTGGTCACGCCCTCCAGCCAGGCGGGGTCCACGTGGGAGGCGTCGTCGACGAGGTAGGAGGCCCTCGCCCCGGCGCCGAGGGCCACCTCGACCAGGCGCTTGGAGTTGGAGGAGTTCTCGCTGCCGACCACGATGACCAGCTCGGACCTGGCCGCGATCTCCTTCACCGCGACCTGGCGGTTCTGTGTGGCGTAGCAGATGTCGTCGCTCGGCGGGTCGATGAGCTGCGGGAACCGCTCGCGCAGGGCGGCGACGGTCTCCGTCGTCTCGTCCACGGACAGCGTCGTCTGGGAGAGCCAGACCACGCGGGAGGGGTCGCGCACCTCGACGTTCGCCACGCTGTCGGTGCCGTCCACGAGCTGGATGTGGTCGGGCGCCTCGCCCGCCGTGCCCTCGACCTCCTCGTGGCCCTCGTGGCCGATGAGCAGGATGTCGTAGTCCTGCGACGCGAAGCGCCGCGCCTCGTTGTGGACCTTGGTCACCAGCGGGCAGGTGGCGTCGATCGTGCGCAGGTTGCGCCGGGCCGCCTCCTCGTGGACCGCGGGCGAGACGCCGTGGGCGGAGAAGACGACGATGGCGTCCTCGGGCACCTGCTCGGTCTCGTCCACGAAGATCGCGCCGCGCTCCTCCAGCGTCCGGACGACGTGGGTGTTGTGCACGATCTGCTTGCGGACGTAGATGGGCGCGCCGTACTGCTCAAGAGCGCGTTCGACGGCCTCGACCGCCCGGTCGACGCCCGCGCAGTAGCCGCGGGGCTTCGCCACAAGAACACGTCGTGCCACTGTCGGGGTCATGGTTCCATCGTATTCGGAACATTAAGGGGGTCTGCTCGAAGGCCGTCTCAGTGGGTACGGCAGAGTAGTTAAACCATACGGGCCGTCAAAACCCCATAAGAATCCCCCGCGCGCGGTGTCCGCCACGCCAAGGGACAGGGAGGAGCCGCCACGATGTCAGTCTTCAATGTCCTCAACCCCTTCCACGTACTCCGGACGGTGAAGAAGAACGTCCAGGAGGTCATCGACGACCCCGCGCAGGCCGGCGAGAAGGTCAAGGACCTGCCCCTCTACGTGCTGCAGACCGCCCTCAGCGGCGTCGGCCACGCGCTCATGCTGACCGACCGCGTCCGCACGGCGCTGCGCCAGCTCACCGAGGACGAGGACAAGGACGGGCGGGCGGCGGGCCCCGCCGCGGCCGCCGAGCCCGAGGACGCCCCTCCGGCGCGCCGGGAGCCCGTCATCTTCGCCCCGCGCCCGTCGCAGAAGGCCGCGGGCCAGAAGGCCGGGCTCGCGGAGACCACGGCCCCGGCGAGGGGCGAGGACCGGGCCGCCGCCGCTCCGGCGAAGTCCGGCCGGCCCGAGCCGGTCATCTTCTCGCCGCGCCCGGCCGAGGCGCCGGCCAACGGCCGTACGGACGCCAAGCCCGCCGCCAAGCCCGCCACGAAGCCCGCCGCCGGGGCGACCGCCCCCGGGAAGACCGGGAAGGCCGGGAAGGCCGGGAAGGCCGGGAAGACCGAGACGGCCGGGAAGGCCGCGCCCAAGGCCAAGCCCGCTCCCAAGCCCGCCGCGAAGGCCGCTCCCAAGCCTGCGGCGAAGGCCGCTCCGAGCGCCTCTCCCGCGCCGGCCGGGAAGACCGGGGCCAGGGACGGGGCCGCGCGGAAGGCGGACGCCGCCGCGTCCTCTCCCCTGCCCCCCGCCGAGCAGACGCTGGGCACGAAGGCCGCGGCCAAGGCCGCCGAGGCCGCGGGCAAGCCCCCGGCGGCCGTGGACGCCGCGGCCGGCAAGGTCACGTCCGGCAAGGTCACGTCCGCCGGCAAGAACGACAGGAACGACAAGGCCGCCAAGCCCGGCACGACCGCCAAGCCCGGCGATGGCGGCGACTCCGCCAAGGCGGGCGCGAGCGGCGAGCCGCTGCCGAACTACGGCGACCTGACCCTGCCCTCGCTCCGCGCGCGGCTGCGCGGGCTGCCGGTGGCGCGTGTCGAGGAGCTGCTGGAGTACGAACGCGCCCACGCCGACCGGCCCGACGTGGTGCGGATGTACGAGAAGCGCATCGCCAAGCTGATCGCGCAGGGCTGAGCGGGACTCCGCGAGCCCGGATAGCCTGCCCGCATGGCCCTTGAGAACTCACCGGAGTCCCCGGTACCCGTCCGCACCGTGCTCCAGGCCGTCGCCGGCTGGATCGCCAGGCTCGGACGGGTCTGGGTGGAGGGCCAGATCACCGAGCTGACCGTGCGCGGCGGCACGGTGTACCTCACGCTGCGCGACCCGGTCGCCAACGTCTCCGCGCGGGTGACGTGCACCCGCCAGACGTACGAGGCCACGGTCCCCCGGCCCGTGGACGGCGCCCGCGTGGTGATGCACCTCAAGCCCGATTTCTGGATCAACCGGGGCTCGTTCGCGTTCACGGCGCTGGAGATCCGGCCGGTGGGGGTCGGCGAGCTGCTGGCCCGGCTCGAACGGCTGCGCCAGGTGCTCGCCGCCGAGGGGCTGTTCGCGGCCGAGCGCAAGCGGAAGCTGCCGTTCCTGCCCGGCACGGTCGGGCTGATCTGCGGGCGGGACTCGGCCGCCGAGCGCGACGTGCTGGAGAACGCCCGCCGCCGCTGGCCGGCCGTGCGGTTCGCGGTCGAGCAGTGCGCGGTGCAGGGGCAGTACGCCGTGGGCGAGGTCACCGAGGCCCTGCGCAAGCTGGACGCGGACCCGGCGGTGGACGTGATCATCATCGCGCGGGGCGGCGGGTCGCTGGAGGACCTGCTGCCGTTCTCCGACGAGGCGCTCGTGCGAGCCGTGGCGGCCTGCCGTACACCCGTGGTCAGCGCGATCGGGCACGAGCAGGACAGCCCGCTGCTGGACCTGGTGGCCGACCTGCGCGCCTCCACCCCGACCGACGCCGCCAAGAAGGTCGTCCCCGACGTGGGCGAGCAGCTCGCGCTGGTCCACCAGCTCCGCGACCGGGGGCGGCGCTCCGTCGGCGGCTGGCTCCAGCGCGAATGGTCCTGGCTGTCGTCGATGCGCTCGCGCCCGGCCCTGGCCAACCCGGTCCAGGAGATCGAGCGCCGCGCCGAGCAGGTGGACGCCCTGCGCGAGCGCGCCCGCCGCTGCCTGTCCTCGGGCCTCGACCGCGCCACGGACGACCTGGCCCACGTGCGGGCCCGCCTGACGGCCCTCTCCCCCGCCGCCACCCTCGACCGCGGCTACGCGATAGTCCAGCGCCCCTCGGGCGAGGTCGTACGCCACGCGAAGGACCTCGCTCCCGGCGACCCCCTGACCCTCCGCTTCACCGACGCCCGGGTGACCACCACCGTGAACGACCCACCTGAGGACCACCCGGGAGCCTGAGCTCCGTCGGCCCCGCGCCGATCTCGCGCTCCCCATCCGTCGGCCCCGCGCCGATCTCGCGCTTCCCCGCGTGCCGCCCGAGGGCGGGGCGGCGGGAACGGGCACGACGTACGGGATCGGCGCGGTCAGGGGCCTCCGCGTTACCAGCGCGGCCCGCGAAGGGCGCAGCCGCGACCGATCGCGCAATCAAGGACCCCGGCGTCACCGGCGCGGGCCGCGAAGGGCGTGCGCCGTGCTAGCCGGCGCTGTCGAAGTTGATCGCGCTGTAGGCGCGGAGCTTCCAGAGCTGGTGCTCGCTCTCGATCTTGCGGATGGTGCCGGAGCGACCGCGCATGACGAGGGAGTGGGTGACGGCGGCGCCGCCCCGGTAGCGGACGCCGTCCATCAGCTCGCCGTCGGTGATGCCCGTGGCGGCGAAGAAGACGTCGTCGGAGGTGACCAGGTCGTCGGTGGTCAGGACCTTGCCCAGGTCGTGGCCGGCGTCGAGGGCGCGGCGGCGCTCGTCCTCGTCCTTGGGCCACAGCTTGCCCTGGATGACGCCGCCCAGGCACTTGATCGCGCAGGCGGCGATGATGCCCTCGGGCGTGCCGCCGATGCCGAGCAGCAGGTCCACGCCGGTGCCCTCGCGGGCCGCCATGATCGCGCCGGCCACGTCGCCGTCGGTGATGAACCTGATGCGGGCGCCGGTCTCCCGCACCTCCTTGACGATCTGCTCGTGCCGGGGCCGGTCGAGGATGACCACGGTCACGTCGGAGGGCGACGCCCCCTTGGCACGCGCCACCGCCGCGATGTTGTCGGCGACCGGGGCGTTGATGTCCACCGAGCCCGCGGCCGCCGGGCCCGTGACCAGCTTCTCCATGTAGAACACCGCGGACGGGTCGTACATCGAGCCGCGGGCGCTGACCGCCATGACGGCGATCGCGTTGGGCATGCCCAGGGCGGTCAGGCGGGTGCCGTCGATCGGGTCCACGGCGACGTCGCACTCGGCGCCGCTCTGGTCCCCGACACGCTCGCCGTTGAAGAGCATGGGGGCGTTGTCCTTCTCGCCCTCGCCGATCACCACCACGCCGTCCATCGAGACGGTGTTGATGAGCTGGCGCATGGCGTTGACGGCGGCTCCGTCCGCGCCGTTCTTGTCGCCGCGCCCCACCCATCGGGCGGCGGCCATCGCGGCCGCCTCGGTCACCCGGACGAGTTCCAGGGCGAGGTTGCGATCCGGTGCGTGCTCGCCCGTGGCGAGGGCGGCGGGTACGTGCTGCTGGTCGGACATGTCGGTCAGGCCCCTCCGTTGTCGGCGCTCAGGCCGATCGTAGTTCCCACACTCATGCACCCAACGAGGCGTAATCTCTGCGTTCATGAGCAGCGATACCGAACAGCCGGTGGACAACGCCCCGGTGCGGACCTCCGAGCGTGGTGCGGCGACGCGTGGCGCCCTGCTGGACGCCGCGCGGGAGATCTTCATCACCAGCGGGTTCGCAGAAACGGGGGTCACCGACGTCGTGTCCAGGGCGGGCGCGAGCGTCGGCAGTCTCTACCACCACTTCTCCGGTAAGGCCGACCTCTATTTGACCCTCTTTGAGGAGTTTCAAACCAGGCAGACCCAGCGCACCAAGAAGGCGTTGCAGGCCGCGCGGGCGGAGGGCGAGACCGACCCGATGCGCCTGTTCATCGCCGGGGCTCGGGCCTACCTCGAAGGTTGCATGGAGGAGCGGGACCTGTCCGGGCTGTTCCTGCGCGGGGACGGCCCGCCCGGGTTCGAGGTCGTGATGCGGGACCGGCTGGCGCAGTGGGCCCGCAGGAACGCCGCCCTGCTGCACGACGGCGGCGCGTTCAACATCGTGGTCACGGGCGCGCTGGCGGCGGCCGTACAGGAGGTCTCGACCTCCGAGGACGAGGAGGCGTCCCGGCGGCTGGCCGAGGACGTGCTGCAGATCATCGCGACGATCAAGAACCCGGCGCAGGACCTGGGGTGATGTTCCGGCACCATAGAGGCCGTGCGTTTCGCTAAGGGTCTCTCCGCGTACGGCATGGCCATGCTGGCCTGCCTGCTGCTTGCCGGGTTGTTCCTGCTGGTCGCCCCGAGGGGGGACGACGAGCACATCCCGACGATCAACTACTCGATGGACGTGGCGAACGCCCGCCGCGCGGCGCCGTACCTCGTCTGGGTCCCGGAGGGGCTGCCCGCGACGTGGCTCCCGACGAGCTCGCGCCTGACGCAGGACAAGCACGGCGTCACCTGGCGGCTGGGCTTCGCGACGCCGAAGAGGTCCCACGGCATGGTGGCGCAGAGCAACGAGAGTCCGCCGGAGAAGTTCGCGAACCGCATGGCCAACAGCGACAAGGCCGTCGGCACGCAGCAGGTGGGCGCGGACGTGTGGGAGCGGCGCTACCGCGAGGACAAGAAGCAGCGCTCCCTGGTGCGCCGCCTGAAGGACGTCACGCTGGTGGTGACGGGCACCGCGAGCTGGGAGGAGCTCGGCTTCCTGGCCTCCACCCTGCGGCAGCAGCCCAAGCCCGACCCGCTCCCCGCGGGCAGCCCCGGCGCCCCCACGGGGAGCCCGGCGGCGACGCCGTCCCCGGTCCCCTCGGCGTCCCCGGTCCCCTCGGCGTCCCCGGTCCCCTCGGCGTCCCCGGTCCCCTCGGCGTCCCCGGTCCCCTCGGCGTCCTGACGGGACCTTTCGGCCCGGTCAGAAGGGCGTCTCGCCCTCCTCCTCGGGGTCGGCGCGCTTGGCCATGGCCTCGGCGAGCTTGGCGCGGGCGCCCTGCAGCCACTCCTCGCAGATCGCGGCCAGCTTCTCGCCTCGCTCCCAGAGGGCCAGCGACTCCTCCAGGGTCAGCCCGCCGGCCTCCAGCTTGCGGACGACGCCCGCCAGTTCCTCGCGGGCACGCTCGTAGGACGGCTTCTCTTCAGGCACGATGCCACCTTAGGGCAAGCCACCGACCACAGAGGTGACCATGGAACCCGTGCGGCAGGCGACCGATGCCGACATCCCCGAGCTGGTACGGCTCCGCGAACTCCTCGGCGAGCGCATGGGCGCCGGGACGGCCGGCGGCTGGCAGGAGGCGTACGCCGAGGTGCTCAGGGAGCGGATGGGCGGCCCCGACCTGGTGGCGTACGTCGTGGACGCGCCCGGCGCGGGCCTCGCGGCCTGCGGGATCGGGATCGTCCAGGTGCGGCTGCCCGGCCCGTTCCGCCCGGACGGCCGCGTCGGCCACCTCCTGAACATGGTCACCGACCCGGCCTGGCGGCGGCGGGGGTACGGCTCGGCGATCCTCACCGCGCTCCTGCGCTGGTTCCGGGAGCGGGACGTGAATCGCGTGGACCTCCACGCCACCCCCGAGGGCGCCGCCCTCTACCGCCGCCACGGCTTCCGCGAACCCCCCAACCCCGCCCTGACCTGGCACCCCACCCCCTGACCCACCACCCCGCCCGCACCCGTCCCTCCCCACGGCTTCCTGCGCCACCCCTCCCGACGGAACCCCTCGCGCCGCCATCCCTCACGGCGTACCTCCCGCAGCCGCATCCCGCATGGCCATATCTCTCGCGGGGCATTCCTCATGGCCGTATCCCTCGCGCCGCCTCCCCTCACGGCGCCATCCCTCACAGCGGCATCCCTCGCGCCGCCATCCCTCACGGCGACATCTCTCGCGCCGCCATCCCTCACGGCGACATCCCTCGTGACGGCATCTCTCGCGCCGCCATCCCTCGTGACGGCATCTCTCGCGGCGGCATCTCTCGCCGTGATCATGCAGTTTTAATCACACGGTGTGCGTAAAACTGCATGATCACGGCGAGGGTTGGGCGACGGGGAGCCCGGGCGGGGCGTGCGGGGGCCGTACGGCGTCAGTTGTCGCGGAGTTGGCGGCGGGCCCTGCGGGCGGCGAAGCCGCGGAGTTTGGGGCGCTTGGGGGACTTGGCCGTGACGCCGGAGCAGACGAGGGTGCCGGTGATCTCGATCACCGGGCCGTTCTCGGCGCCGGCCGGGGGAACGTTGTTGGACTTGCTGCCTAGGACGGCGTTGGCGGGCATGAGGATGCGGACGCCTTCGGGGACGATCAGGGTGATCGTGGCGAAGAGGGCGTTGACGTGCAGGCGGGCGTGGCCGGTCTGCAGCAGGGCCTCGCGCATGTCCAGGGTGACGTTGGCGAACGCGGCGGTGGCGGTGTAGCGCGGGGGGACGACCCAGCGGCCCTTGCGCTCCTCGCTGCCGAAGAACGCGACCACCGGGCGCACGTCCGTCTGGACCGGCTGCTGGTCGGGGGCGAGCAGGTCGGCGGTCAGCGCGCCCAGCTCGCCGAGGGTGCGGGCGCGGTAGCAGTGCTCGACGCGTTCCTCGTGCTCCGCCGGGGTGAGACGGCCGTCGGCGACGGCCTCGCGAAGGACCTCGATCACCCGCTCGCGATCGACGTCGGCCGCGCGCAGCTCATGCGGCCGGGGCACGGCGGGGTCGTCCCCCGGTCCCAGCAGATCCGAAATGCGGTTCACATCCCACGGCACGCTATCGACGATACCCACCGGATCCCCGTCCCCGCGCGTCTCACAGGGACGCAGGACGGCGTGGATGCGCCCGTCGCCTCATCGACTGACGCGCCGGGCCCGCGTTCCCTTCATCGGGGCGAGGACAGGGATGTCCACCACCTCGCCTGGGCCGTAATCGTCAGGATGCCTTGACGATTACGAAATCGTCAGGATAACTTGACGACCATGGCATTGAAGCTGGACGACATCCCCGGGCACGAGGGGTACGGCGCGCCGATCCTGCCCGGCGGCGAGGTGGCGCGCTCCGCCACCGCCTTCACCAGGGATTTCGTGGGCTACCTGGCGGCCTGCTCCTGCGGGTGGACCGACCGCCGGCAGCACCCCCCGACGCCCGAGGGGGCCAAGGAGGCGGAGACCCAGTGGCTGCGGCGGCACGCGACGCCGCTGCTGGCCGCCGCCCCGCCGAGCTGGCTCGTGGTCAAGTCGAACGTGCTGTGCGAGCTGATCGTGAACCTCGCCGCCGAGCGCCCCCTCGCCGCGCTGAAGCTCCTGTCCCAGGTGGAGAGCTGGCAGCGCACGCTCCTGGACCAGGCCGTCGCCGCCGCCCGCCGGAACGGCGCCTCCTGGGCCGAGGTCGGCGAGGCGATGGGCATCTCCAAGCAGGCCGCCCACGAGCGCTTCCGCTCCCAGGTCCCCTCCCCCTGACGACCCCCGCCCGGCACCGCCCCGCCGTACGGCGGGCCACGGCGCACCGGCCGGCGGGCGCGCCCTGGCGTACGGCGGGGCCGGTGCGGGACTCTCCGGCCGTACGGCGGTGCGGGGCGGGCGGGAGCCGTACGCGATCCGGGGCGGTCAGGTGGTGCGGAGGGCGTGGCCGGTGGTGGCGTCCACGGTCTCGGGGATCTCCTCGTGACGGTCGCCGACGGTGAGGGTGCCGGTGGGCTCGAAGAGGAGCATGGCGGTGCCGGGGGCCCCGACGGGGCGGTGCTCGACGCCCTTGGGGACGACGTAGACCGAGCCCGCGGGGAGGACCACCTCGCGCTCACCGCCGCCGTCGCGCAGGCCGATCGTCAGCTCACCGCTCAGGACCAGGAAGAACTCGTCGGTGCCGTCGTGGACGTGCCAGATGTGCTCGCCCTCGGCCTTGGCGATCCGCACGTCGTAGTCGTTGACCCGCGTGACGATGCGCGGGCTCCAGAACTGGTCGAAGGTGGCCAGGGCCGAGGTCAGGTCGATGGGCTGCTCGTTCATGTCTCGCATCCTGACGTTGCCGCGAGGGTGGCGGGAGTGCTAGGAATCGCATATGTCGCAAGAATCCTCGCAGGCGCACCGGGTCGCGGTCATCGTGGACGAGGGGTCCAACCCGTTCGAGATGGGGGTCGTGACCGAGCTGTTCGGCCTGCGGCGGCCTGAGCTGGGGATCCCCTGGTACGACTTCACCGTCTGCGCGGCGCGGCCCGCGGTGCGGATGCACGCGGGGATGTTCACGCTCAGTGGGGTGCCCGGACTGGCGGCCGCGGACCGCGCGGACACCGTGATCGTGCCGAACCGCCCCGACCCGCTGGCCGAGGAGCCCTCCCGCGAGGTCCTGGACGCCGTACGGCGGGCCGCCGATCGCGGCGCGCGCGTGGTGAGCCTGTGCACGGGCGCGTTCACGCTGGCGGCGGCCGGGGTGCTGGACGGGCGGCGGGCCACGACGCACTGGCGCTGGGCGGACCTGCTGGCCGAGCGGTACCCGTCGGTGCGGGTGGAGCCCGACGTGCTCTTCGTCGAGGACGGGAACGTGTTCACCGCGGCCGGCAGCGCCGCCGCGCTGGACCTGGGCCTGCACCTGATCCGGGCCGACCACGGCGCGGAGGTCGCCAACGCCGTGAGCCGCCGCCTCGTCTTCGCCACGCACCGCGACGGCGGGCAGCGCCAGTTCATCGAGCGCCCGGTCCCCGAGGTCCCCGACGCCTCCCTCGCCCCCCTCCTGGCCTGGGCGCAGGAGAACCTGGACCGCCCCCTCACCGTCGCCGACCTCGCCGCCCGCGCCGCCGTCAGCCAGGCCACCCTCCACCGCCGCTTCCGCGCCGAACTGGGCACGACCCCCCTGGCCTGGCTGACCGGCGAACGCGTGGCCCTGGCCTGCCGCCTCATCGAACGCGGCGAACTCCGCCTCGACACGATCGCCCACGCCGCCGGCCTGGGCACCGCCGCCAACCTCCGCACCCAGATGCGCCGCCACACCGGCCTGACCCCCACCGCCTACCGCCTCCGCTTCGCCCACCCCCAGGCCTCCTGACCCGCCCCCCGCCTCCAAGCAACCCCACCCCGCGCCCCTTCCCCCAGATCCGCCCTCCTCCCCACCGCCATCCACCCCACCGCCCTCCCCGGCGCCGTATTCCCCGTCTCCTCCCTTCGCCGTGATCATGCAGTTTTGAGCACAGGGTGTGATTAAAACTGCATGATCACGACGAGGAGAGGGGGCTCGGGGAGGTCCCGAGGCTTCGGGGCTCGCGCCTGGAACGGGGAGCCCGGCGGACCGGGGCTGCTTCATTCCGAGGCGGACTGCCCGCAAGGGGTCCACGCGGACACCAGAGACTCCGCCGTCGGACCCGGCGCCAGCCGTACGAGAAGGCCGACGCTACGAGAAGGGCGCGGGCCGTACGAGAGACGCGGGCGGGGCGAGGAGGGCGCGGGCCGTACGAGAGACGCGGGCCGGGCGAGGAGGACGAGGGCCGTACAAGGAGGGCGTGGGCGGGCCGAGGAGGACGCGGGCCGGGCGAGGAGGGCGCCGGTCGTGTGGTGAGGAGGGAAGGGTCAGGGGCGGAGGGCTTTGAGGAGGTCCTCTATGTGGGCGCGGAAGATCTTGGGCATGTCCACGCGGTCGGGTTCCAGGAGCCACTGGAGCTGGAGTCCGTCCATGACGGCGATCAGGCGGTCGGCCTGGGACTCGGGGTCGGTGTCGGGGCGGAAGTCGCCCGCGGCGACGGCCTCGCGGAACGCCTCGGTGAGCGCGGCGCGCAGGGCGCGGTAGCGCTCGGTCGCCCAGGTGTGGGCGGGGTGGTCGGCGGTCACCGCCTCGCCGCTCAGGACCGTGAAGAGCTGGACCAGGCCGGGGACCCGGCTGTTGCGCTCGACGAGGTCGGCCAGGGCGTGGAGCATCGCCGCGCCGGTGACGTGGCCGATCCGCTCGGCGTCCATGCGGTCGCGGAGTTCGAGCACGGCGACCAGCAGGCGTTCCTTGCTGGGGAAGTGGTGGAGCAGGCCGGGCTGGGACAGCTCGCAGCGCTCGGCGATCCGCGCCAGGGACGCGCCCCGGTATCCGTGCTCGGCGAACTCCTGCATCGCCGTGTGCAGGATGCGCTCCCGCCGCGCCTCCCCGACCGCGTACCCCTGCCGCCTGCCCACGCCGTTCACCCTAGAGCGCCCGGTGCCCCGCCGCCCGCCAACCCACCGGCGAGGCCCCGCGCCAGGGGTCCGCGACGGGTCCGCGACGACGCGGCGGGCAGGTGGACTCAGGGCCGCCACCAGCTAATATAACTGAGAGATAACAAACCTACCGATTACTCGGTTTGTCGGATACCTTCGGCGGCGGAAGCCACCACGAGGAGAGCGACGATGGTCGATGAGAAGGATCTCCGGGAGCGCCTGGCGAAGCTGTCACTGGAGCAGAAGGTCGCCCTGCTCACCGGCGCCGACTTCTGGACGCTGAACCCGGAGCCGGCGATCGGGCTGCGGAAGATCACCGTGTCCGACGGGCCGAGCGGCGTGCGCGGGACGCGATGGGACGAGCGGGACACGAGCCTGCTGTTCCCCAACCCGTCGGCGCTCTCCGCCACCTGGGACCCCGAGGCGGCGCGTGAAGCGGGCCGGCTCATGGGGGCGCAGGCGCGGAAGATGGGCGTGGACGTCCTGCTCGCGCCGACCATCAACCTCCACCGGTCCCCGCTCGGCGGCCGGCACTTCGAGTGCTACTCCGAGGACCCGCTGCTCACCGCCGAGATCACGCGCGGATTCGTCCGGGGCGTGCAGAGCGCGGGCGTGGGCGCGACGCTCAAGCACTACGTGGGCAACGAGTCCGAGACCGACCGCATGACCTACGACGCCAGGATCGGCGAGAAGGACCTGCGGGAGCTGTACCTCGCCCCGTTCGAGGCCGTCGCGGGCGAGGCGTGGCTGGTCATGGCCGCCTACAACGGCGTCAACGGCCACACGATGACCGAGAACCGCCGCCTGGTCGCGGACGTCCTCAAGGGGGAGTGGGGCTTCGACGGCGTCGTCATCTCCGACTGGTTCGCCGCCCGCTCGACCGAGGCGGCGGCCGAGGGCGGCCTCGACCTGGTGATGCCCGGCCCGGTGGGGCCGTGGGGCGACCGGCTCGTCGAGGCGGTGCGCGCGGGCGCGGTCGCCGAGGAGATCGTCGACGACAAGGTGCTGCGCGTCCTGCGCCTGGCCGCCCGGGTCGGCGCGCTGGAGGGCGTGCCCGCCCCGGCTCCCGCGCCGCTGCCCGAGGACACGCACGCGCGCATGCGCCGCCTGGCCGGGCGCGCCGCCGTACTGCTCCGCAACGAGGGCGGGCTGCTGCCGCTGACCGGGGTGACCAAGGTGGCCCTGATCGGCCCCAACGCGGTACGGCTGAGCGCCCAGGGCGGCGGCAGCGCGCACGTCAGCCCCGAGTACGAGGTGTCCCCGGAGCGGGGGCTGCGCCGGGCGCTGGGGGACGGCGTGGACATCGAGGTCCGCGAGGGCGTCTACAGCCACCGCATCCTGCCCACGTTGCCGATGGACCTCGCGCGCGACCCCGAGACCGGGGAGAACGGCGTCCGCGTGGACTTCGCCGGCGAGGACGGGCAGGTCATCGCGTCCGAGACGCGACGGTCCACCCGGCTCGTGTTCATGGGCGACCTGCCCGAGGGGACGCGGCGCGTCGTGCTCCGGACCACCTTCGCGGTGGGCGAGGGGGGCGAGCACGAGTTCTCCGTGTTCGGCGTGGGACGGTACGTCCTGCGGGTCAACGGCCAGGAGACCGAGGTCGCCCTGGCGGTCGACACCGGCGACCCGATCGAGGGCCTGGTGCGCCCGCCGGAGCGGCGGGTGCGCGCCGCGCTGGCCGCCGGGGAGACCGTGGACCTCGCGCTCACCCTGATCCACGAGCCGGGCGCGCTGCCGCTGGCCACGATCGGCCTCGGGTACTCCCCGCCCCGGCTGGACGAGGACGCCGAGCTGGCGGCGGCCGTCGCGGCGGCGAAGGAGGCGGACGTCGCGATCGTGGTCGTCGGCACCAACGACGACGTGGAGAGCGAGGGCTTCGACCGCACCGGCCTGGCCCTGCCCGGCCGCCAGGACGAGCTGGTCGAGCGGGTCGCCGCCGCCAACCCGCGGACGGTGGTCGTGCTCAACGCGGGCTCCCCGGTGCTCATGCCGTGGGCGGACCGGGTCCCGGCGCTCCTGTGGGGCTGGCTGCCGGGCCAGGAGGGCGGGAACGCCCTCGCCGACGTGCTCACCGGCGCGATCGAGCCCGGCGGGCGGCTGCCCACGACGTACCCGGCGGCGGAGGAGGACAGCCCGGTCCTCTCGACCCGCCCCGTGGACGGCGCGATCGACTACTCGGAGCGGTTCGGGTACCCGGTGTACGGCTCGCGCGGGGTGCGCCCGGCGTTCCCGTTCGGGTTCGGGCTGGGGTACACCACGTGGGAGTACGAGTCCCTCGCGGTCGAGGCGGGGCCCGGCGGCGGGGTCGTCGCCGAGGTGACGGTGCGGAACTCCGGGGAGCGGGCGGGCCGCGAGATCGTCCAGGTCTACCTGGACGGCGGGGCGCGGCTGCTGGGCTTCGCGCCGGTCGAGGCGGGGCCGGGCGAGCGCGTCACCGCCCGCGTCGAGGTGCCCGCCAGGGCGCTGTCCACGTGGGAGGAGGACGGCTGGTCCACGCCGTCCGGGACGTACACGATCAGCGCCGGCCGCTCGGTGGCCGACCTCCCGCTGACCGCCGAGGTCACCCTCTGACCATCCGGTGACCGCCCCTTCCCGCCGTACGGCCTGAGCCCGGTCCCGCGCCACCTCGCGGGGCCGGGCTCCGCCGTGCCGGAAGGAGATGGCGATCTCACCGCCGGGGCGGGTCCCCCGGCGGCGGGGTGGTCGGGGCGGGCTATTGACCGGATGTGACGCGGGCCATAGCCTCACGTGAACATTGCTCATGTTTCGGAGGCCGCCCATGAGCGTCGTCGCCCCATCCCCCCGTGACCGGCAGGCGCGGCTGGCCACGTTCGCGATCTTCTTCGTGCAGGGGCTCTGCTTCGCCGTACTGCTCACCCAGGTCGCGGCGATCCAGAAGAAGCACGCGCTCAGCGACGGCGAGCTCACGATCGTCCTGCTGGTCGTCCCGCTGATCGCCGGGGTCGGGAGCTGGCTGGCGGGGGCGCTCGCGGCCAGGCACGGCAGCCGCCCGGTGCTGCGCGCCGCCCAGGCCGGCGTCTGCCTCTCGGTGATCGCCGTCGGCCTCGCGCCCGGCCTCCCCGCGCTCTACGCCGCGACCTCCGCCTTCGGCCTCGCCGTCGGAGCGGTGGACGCCTCCATGAACATGCAGGCCGTCGGGGTCGAACGCCGCTACGGCCGCGCCGTCATCACCGGCTTCCACGCGGTCTGGAGCGTCGCCGCGATCATCGGCAGCCTGTGGAACTCGCAGGCGGCCGCCCTCGGCCTCACCCTCACCCCGACGTTCGCCATCGCCGCCGGGGCGGGCGTCGTGATCTCCCTCGCGGCGGGCCACCTGCTGCTCTCGCGCCCGGAGGAGCGGACGCCGGAGACGACGGAGAACGCCACCCCCGGAGCCCGGGTCCCCTGGCGTCCCATCCTCCCGTTGTGCCTGGTCATGGCCTTCCTGTACGTCGGGGACGCGGCGATCTCCAACTTCGGCACCGTCTACATGGACAAGATCCTCGCCGCGTCCCCGGCGGTCCTGCCCCTGGCGTACGCGGCCTACCAGGTCGCCATGCTCGCCGCGCGGGTCCCCGGCGACCTGGCCGTCCGCCGCTTCGGCCCCGCCCCGGTCGTCCGCCTCGCGGGGGCCGTCGCCACCCTGGGCCTGGCCGGCATCGTCTTCGCGCCCAGCGCGCCCGTCGCCATCGCCGCCTTCGCCCTCACCGGCCTGGGCCTCGCGGTGATCGCCCCCCAGACGTTCTCCGCCGCCGGCCGCCAGGATCCCACCGGCACCGCCGTGGCCCGGGTCAACATCTTCAACTACGTCGGCTTCATCGTCGGCGCCGCCGCGGTTGGCGTCATCGCCGACTCCTCCACCTACCGCCTGGCCTTCGCCGCCCCCCTGGCCCTGGCCGCCGCCATCATCCTCCTCGCCCCCGCCTTCACCCTCCGCCCCAGAACCCCCGCCCCCCAGCCCACCCACCCCTGACCCCTCCCCCGCGCCACCACCGGTCCCCCACGCCACGCCCCCACGGCCCCTCCCCGCCGTGACCAGGCTCCTCGGGACCCCTCCTCACCGTGATCATGCGGTTTTGATCACACGTTGTGCTCAGAACCGCATGATCACGGCGAGGGTGGGGCCCCTGGGTCAGGTGAGGAGGTGGGGGAGGTCGTGGGCTTCTGGGGGTGTTCGGGTGCCTTTGCGGAACTCCTGGGTGAAGGTGGGTTCGCCTAGTTTCTGCTGGGCTCGGGTGGTGGCCCGGGTTACGTCGGCGCGTTCGGCCGGGGGGAGGGGGGTGCCGGCGTTCGCCCGCAGGGTGGTGGCGGTGCCCAGGAGGCGGGCGGCCAGGGCGGGGTCGCCGGCCAGGGATTCGGCGCCGGCCAGCCCCTCCAGGGAGAGGGCGACGGCGCGGGGGTCGGCGGTCTTCCTGGCGTGGGCCAGGGAGCGGAGGTGCAGTTCCTTCGCGCGCTCCGCCTCGGCCCGGTCCTCGGCGATGTAGCCGAGGAGGGACAGGACCAGGGCGGCCCCCGAGTGGACCTCGTGGGCGCGGTTCCAGTCCAGCCAGGGGAGGAGGTGGGCCTCCGCCGCTGCGAGGTCGCCCCGGCGGCGGGCGACCAGGGCCAGGCCGGTCTCGGCGAACTGCTCGGCCGGCTTGTGGGACTGCTCCGCGGCGAGGTCGCGGGCCCGGGCGTGGAAGTCGGCGCTGCGGTCCAGGTCGCCGGTGAGGAGCGCGACCCGGCCCAGGCGGGACAGCGCGAAGGAGACGTTCGTCCACATCCGCAGGTCCTCGGCGGCCCGCGCGCCCTCGCGATGGAGGCGTGCGGCCTCCGCGTAGTCCCCCGCGATCTCGGCCAGGACGCCGAGCTGCTCGGTGGACTGGAGGCGGCCCCACCGGTCGCCCAGCTCGGTGAACAGCTCGCCGCTCTCCCCGGCGTACCTCCGCAGCGCCGCCAGGTCGCCCGCGTACAGCGCGTACGTCGCCCGCGTGCTCAGCGCCGCCGCCACCGCCCACCGGTCGTCCCGGACCCGCGCCTCGGCCAGCACCGCGCCCACCAGGTCGTCCGCGGGCTCGCCGAACCCGCTCCGCGCGAACCCCAGGAACCACCGCGCCCGCAGGCCCGCGCGCTCCAGCGCCTCCTCGCGGACGGGGCTCCCCTCCCCCGCGAGCACCGCGAACGCCGCCCGCCGCACCTCCGCGTCCGCCTCCGCCCGCGACAGCCGTACGGCGTCCGCCCCATCCACCGTCGGCGGTACGGCGTCCGCCCCGTCCCCCGTCGGCGGTACGGCGTCCGCCCCGTCCCCCGTCGGCGGTACGGCGTCCGCCCCGTCCCCCGCCGGCCGTACGGCCTCGGGCCCGTCCTGCGGGAGCCGTACGGCGTCGGGCCCGTCCTGGGGGCGCCGCGCCTCGTCGGCCGCGCCGTGCGGGAGCCGTACGGCTCGCGGGTCGCCCTCCGCGTCGCCGGGCGACGGCGGGATGGCGAGGGCGGTCTCCAGGCTGCGGCGGGCCTCGGCGAGGCGGCCCCGGAGGTACCAGTACCAGGTGAGGGCGTTGGTGAGGCGGAGCGCGAGGTCGCGGTCACCGCGGTCGGCGCAGCCCTGGACGGCCCACCGGAGGTTGCCGACCTCGGCGTCGAGCACGGCCAGCGTCCGGCGCTGCCCGGGGCCGTACAGCTCGCGGTCGGCGGCCTCGGCGAGGGCGGTGTAGTACTCGGCGTGCCGGCGCGCGATCTCCCGGGTCTCCCCGGCCTCGTCCATGCGCTCGGCGCCGTACGCCGCGACCGACTCCAGCAGCCGGTAACGCGGCCCGTCCTCCCCCGGCACGGCGACGACGAGGGACCTGTCCACCAGGCGCGACAGCGGTTCCAGGACATCCAGGTCACCCGACGCGCAGACCCGTTCGGCGGCGTCCAGGGTGCACCCGTTGCCGAAGACCGCCAGCCGCCGCAGCAGGGTCCGCTCGTCCTCGGCCAGCGGCTCCCAGCTCCAGTCGAGCACCGCGCGGAGCGTGCGCTGACGGGCCGGGGCGTCGCGCCGCGCCGTCGCCAGCAGCCGGAACCTGTCGTCGAGCCGTTCGGCCACCCCGCGCGCGCCGAGCGCCCGCACCCTCGCCGCCGCGAGCTCCAGCGCGAGCGGGATGCCGTCGAGCCGCCGGCAGATCGCCGCGACCGCCTCCGCGTCCTCCGCGCCCAGCGCCGCCCCCGACGCCGCCGCCAGCCCGGTGAACAGCTCCACCGCGGCCGCCTCGGGCAGCGGCGGCACCACCTCCAGCGTCTCCCCGCCGATGGCCAGCGGCTCCCGGCTGGTCGCCAGCACCCGCAGCCCCGGGGCCGCCCGCAGCAGCGCGCCGGTCAGCTCCGCGGCCTGCTCGACCAGGTGCTCGCAGTTGTCCAGCACGAGCAGGGCCCGCCGCTCCCGCAACGCCCCGGCGAGCCCCGCCACGGCGTCCCCGCCCCCCGCGTCGCGCACCCCGGCGGCGGCGGCCACGACCTCGGCGACCGCGTTCGCCGACGCGGTCCTGTCGGGGGTCTCGGCGGCCAGCTCGACCAGCCACACCCCGTCGGGGAACGCCGGCACGAGACCCGAGGCGGCCGCCAGGGCCAGGCTGGTCTTGCCGACGCCGCCGGGCCCGGTGAGGGTGACCAGGCGGTGGGCGGCCAGCAGCTCGCGCACCCGGGCCACGGCCTCTTCCCGCCCGACGAGCGGGGTCAGCGCGGCGGGGAGGTTGGCCCGGGGCCGTGCGGCCCGCGCCGGGGGCGGGACCGGGGCCAGCGCCGGGGACTGGGTGAGGATCTCCCGGTAGAGCGCGGCCAGCTCGGGCCCCGGGTCCAGGCCCAGGTCCTCGGCCAGGGCCTCGCGCAGCGCCGTGAAGCTGTCCAGGGCCTCGGCCTGCCGCCCCGCCCGGTACAGCGCCCGCATGTGCGCCGCCCGCAGCCGTTCGCGCAGGGGGTGCGCGGCGACCAGCTCGGCCAGCTCGTCGGCGAGGAGCGCGTGCTCGCCCAGCGCCAGCCGTACCTCGGCCCGGTCCTCCAGGGCGGTGAGCCGGCGCTCCTCAAGGCGGGTGATCTCGGCACGGGCGAACTCGGCGTCGGCGAAGTCCGCGAACGCCGGGCCGCGCCACAGCGCCAGGGCGTCGGAGAGCAGGCCCGCCTTCTCGGCCGGGTCCCCGGTACGGCGGGCGCGGTCGGTCAGCTCGGTGAAGCGCTCGGCGTCCACGTCGTCGGCCAGCAGGAGGTACCCGGGCGGCCGGCGTACGACCAGCGCGCGGCCCCCGGGCTCGGCGCGCTCCAGGGCGCCCCGGAGCTGGGAGATCTTGGTCTGCAGCGTGTTGGCGGGGTTGCCGGGGACGTCCGCGCCCCAGACGTCGTCGATCAGGCGGTCGGCGGAGACCACCCGGCCCCGGTTGGCGAGCAGGTCGGCGAGGACGGCGCGGACCTTCTGCTCGGGTACGGCGACCCGCCGCCCGTCCGACGCCCAGACGGTCAGCGGACCAAGCACCCCAAAACGCATGAAAGCACGCTAGCGGACCGTGCGCCGACCGTAGGAAGACCGTGCGCGGCGAGGAGCAGTGTGAATGCCGTCGGGAGGAACCCCTCCCGACGGCCGAACGGCCTTCCGATCAAACCTCCGATCGAACTCCGATCAAGCCTCCGAGCAAGCCTCTGAAAGCGGGAACCACGATGACCGTCGTCTCCACCGAGATCCGCCTCGCCGCCCGGCCCGTCGGCGAGCCCCGGCCGACCGACTTCGAGATCGTCCGGGCCGAGCTGCCCGAGCTCGCCGAGGGCCAGATCCTCGTGCGCAACACCTGGATGTCCGTGGACCCGTACATGCGGGGCCGCATGGACGACGTCCCCTCCTACATCCCGCCGTTCCGGCTCGGCGAGGCGCTGGAAGGCGGCGCGATCGGCGAGGTCGTCGCCTCGCGGGCCGATGGGGTCCCGGTCGGCGCGACCGTCTCCCACTTCCTGGGCTGGCGGGAGTACGCCGTGCTGGACGCCGCCGCCGCGACCGTGGTGGACACCGCGATCGCCCCGCCCGAGGCGTACCTCGGCCCGCTCGGCACCACCGGCCTGACCGCCTACGCCGCGCTGACCGAGACGGCCCCGGTACGGCCCGGCGACGTCGTCTTCGTGTCGGCGGCGGCGGGCGCGGTGGGCAGCGTGGCCGGGCAGCTCGCCAGGGAACTCGGGGCGTCCCGGGTGATCGGCTCCGCCGGCGGGCCGGAGAAGGTGAAGAAGCTGGTGGACGTGTTCGGCTTCGACACCGCGATCGACTACCGGGAAGGTCTGCTGTCCCAGCGCCTGGGCGAGGCGGCCCCCGACGGGATCGACGTGTACGTGGACAACGTCGGCGGCGACCACCTGGAGGCCGCGATCGACCACATCCGGCCCGGCGGGCGCATCGCGATGGTCGGCGCGGTGGCGGCGTACAACGCCACCGAGCCCGTGCCCGGCCCGCGCAACCTCTACCGGGCGGCGTACCAGGAGGCGTCCCTGCGCGGGATGCTCGTCACCAGCCACCTCCACCGCTTCCCCGAGTGGATCGCGCACGCCGCCCCCCGTCTCGCCGACGGCCGCCTCCGCACCGAGCAGACCGTGGTCGAGGGCCTGGAGCACGCCCCCGACGCCTTCCTCGGCGTCCTCACCGGCGCCAACACCGGCAAGATGCTCGTCCGCCTCACCTGATCCCGCCCTCCCCGGCCCGCCCGCACCCGCCCCCGCCCCCGCCCGCACCCGATCCCCCTCACCCGATCCCCTCTCCGCCGATCCCTCACCTGATCCCCTCCGCCGATCCCGCACTCGCCATCACCGACCCTCTGCCGCCCGCTCGCCCGCCCCGGCGCGATCCGCGCCCGGGGCGGGGCGGGGCGGAAAGGAGCACGATATGCACGCCCTCCTCGTCGTGGCCCACCCCCGTACGGACTCCCTGACCGCCCGCGTCGCCGCCCGCGCCCGCGAGTCCCTGGAGACCTCCGGCTACACCGTGGACCTGCTCGACCTGCACGCCGAGGGCTTCGACCCCCGCATGACCCCGGAGGACGAGCCCGACTGGACCGACCGCGACAAGGCGTACTCCCCCGAGGTCCGGGCCCACATGGCCCGCGTCGAGGCGGCCGACGCCATCGTGGTCGTCTTCCCCGTCTGGTGGTTCGGCCTCCCCGCCATCCTCAAGGGCTGGATCGACCGCGTCTGGAACTACGGCTTCGCGTACGGCCGCCGCCCCGCCCGCCTGGCCGCCAAGCGGATGCACTGGATCGGCCTGACCGGCTACACCGAGGAGGTCTTCGTGGAAGGCGGCTGGAACGACCTCCTGGAGCGGACCCTGAAGGTGGGCGTCTCCGCCTTCTGCGCCATCGAGGACACCGAGGTCACCCTCATCCACGGCGCCGTCCCCGACACCCCCACCCCCGCCCACCCCGAACGAATCCTCACCACCGCCGCCAACGCCCTCACGGCCTTCCTGACCCCCACCCCCACCACCCGCTGAACCCGGGTACGGCTCGCGCCCCGGTCAGGGGGCAGGGCTCGGTCATGGGGGCAGGGCTCGGGTCAGGGCTCGCGCGGCGGCGCGAAGGTGGGGGGCGGGGTGGCGGGTGAAGCCGAGCATCAGGGCCGGGGGGCCCGGGTGGGTCACGCGGGTGGGGGTCACGGGGTCCAGGGCCACGCCCCGGGCGCGGGCCCGGGTGACGATCTCGTGTTCGTCCGAGCCGGGCGGGAGCTCCACGTAGAGCTGGAGTCCCGCGGGGACGCCGTGCACCCGCCACGCGGGGAGGTGCTCGGCCAGCGCCGCGGTGAGGGCGTCCCGCCGCGACCGGTAGGTCCGGCGCATGCGGCGGAGGTGGCGGTCGTGGGCGCCGGAGGCGATGAGGCGGGCCAGGACGTGCTGGTCGAGGGCCGGGGAGCCGAGGTCGCTGTCGGCGCGGGCCCGCCGTACGGCGTCGGCCACGGCGGGCGGGCCCGCCAGCCAGCCCAGGCGCAGCGCCGGGGCGAGGGACTTGCTGACGGAACCGAGGAGGACGACGCGATCGGGGGCGAGTCCCTGGACGCAGCCGACGGGCTCGGTGTCGTAGCGGAACTCGGCGTCGTAGTCGTCCTCCAGGATCAGCCCGTCCACGTCGCGGGCCCAGGCGACCAGCGCGGCGCGGCGGGCCGGGGAGAGCACCACCCCCGTGGGGTACTGGTGCGCCGGGGTGACCAGGGCGAGCCGCGCCCCGGTACGGCGGAGCGCGGCGACGTCCACGCCGTCGGCGTCCACGGGCACCGCGACCGGGTCGGCCCCGGCGGCGCGTATGAGCGGGAGGCTGCGCACGCTGGTCGGGTCCTCCACGGCCAGCGCCGCGCCGTACCCGGCGATCAGGACGCGCAACGCGAGGTAAAGCCCCTGGGCGACGCCGCCGACGATCACGAGCCGGTCCGGGGTGACGTCGGCGGCGCGGACGCGGCGCAGGTAGGCGGCCAGTTCGGCACGCGGGGCGGGGGCCCCGCCGGGGTCGCCGTAGCCCAGCTCGGTGTGCGGCAGGGTGGCGAGCACGTGGCGCGTCGCCGCCAGCCATTCGCGCCTGGGGAACGCCGCCAGGTCGGGCGCGCCCGCGCGCAGGTCGAACCGGGGCGCGACCGGCCCGGAGAGCTCGGCGACGGCCGGTCCCGGCCGGGGCTCGGGCGGCGCCGGGACGCCCCGCGCGTCCGCCGCGAAGGTCCCCGCGCCGCGCCGCGACACCAGGAACCCCTCGGCCACGAGCTGTTCGTACGCCTCCACGACCACGCCCCGGGACACCCCCAGATCCCGGGCCAGCTCGCGTGTCGCGGGCAGCCGCACGCCCGGTGCGAGGCGGCCCTGCCGTACGGCGTCGCGCAGCGCCGACGAGACCTGGGCGGCGACGCGGCCCCGGGACCGGTCGAGCGGGAGATGGAGGTCGCTCATCGCGAATTGGTCCTCGAACGGCGGCGGGGATTGGACTGAGTTCAAGGACCAATCTATCCCTAGGTTCGCCTCATGCGCCTCAATCTCCCTATCGCCCAGGCCGCCGCGGGCATGTTCCTCGTCGGCACCCTCGCCGCCGTCTCCGCCACCATCGGCGGGTATCCGCTGTACGGCGGGCAGGCCGTCCGTTACGCGGGCGCGGCGGTGGTCCTGTTCGCCGTCGCGTACCTGAGCGGGCAGCGGCCCGTGCGGCTGACGCTCCGCGAGACCGGGTACGCCCTGGCCCTCGCGCTGGTCGGCCTGGTCCTCTTCAACGTCTTCGTGATCGAGGGCACGCGGCACGCCGGGCCCGCGACGGTGGGCACGTTCGTCGCCATGTCACCCGTGCTGATGGCGGTGCTCGGGCCGGTCGCCGCCCGTCTCACCGGCGGCGAGCGCACCCGGATCTCGCCGCGCGTGGTCGCGGGCGCGGCGGTCGTGGCCGGCGGGGCCCTGGTCGCCACCGGCTTCAGCGGCGGGAACCTCGCCGGCGTGCTGTTCTCCCTGGGCGCGCTCGTCTGCGAGGCCGGGTTCTCGCTGCTCGCACTGCCGCTCCTGCCCAAGCTGGGGGCCCTGCGCGTCTCGGCGTACGCCTCGGCGCTGGCCGTGCCCATGCTGCTCGTGATCGGGTACGCCGTGGACGGCACCGGGGTCCTGCGCCCGATGACCGGGACCGAGGCACTGAGCTTCGCGTACCTCTCCCTCATCGTCAGCGTCGGCGCCTTCCTGCTCTGGTACTCCGCCCTCCCCCGGCTCGGCGCCGACCGCGCGGGCCTGTTCGCGGGCGTGATCCCCATCGGCGCGATCGTCGCGTCGCCGCTGCTCGGCCTGGGTCTCCCGTCCGTGCCGGAGCTCGCGGGCGCGGCCCTGGTGACCGCCGGCGTGCTGCTCGGCCTGCGCCCGCCCCGCCGTACGGCCCCCGCGCCGGCCCCCGCCCCGGGACCCGCTCCGGCCCCCGCTCCTGTCCCCGCGCCGGTGCCCGCGCCGACGCCCGCACCCGCTCACGCGGCGGTCTGCGAGCCGAGATCCGAGCCGACTTCCGCGCGCTGAACGAGGCGGTTCACGTGGCGGCGTATGCGGCTTTCGCGGTGATTTCTCCGGGGCGTCGGCGGAGGTCGCGCCCGGCGGGACACGCGGTACACGGCGAGGGGGCGTGTGCGGGCGCGGCGAGTGGGGTAGCGATGGGTCGCGCACTCTCCCGGGCGCGCACACCTGGGCACCTACCTGGAGCTACACCGTTGACCACATCGATCATCCGCGACACCCCGCACGACGGCGCCCCCTCTCACCCGGACGGTGACGCCGCCCCGGAGGACGACCCCGCCCCGCCCGGCCGCCTCTTCTACACCCCCTGGCGCGACCACCCCGTCCCCCTCACCGGCCTCCTGGACGACGTCCGCGCCTGGCTGGACCGCACCGAGTCCTGGCTCGCCTCCCGGCGCGGCGGGCATCCCGCGCCCTCCCCGGAGCACGCGGCGGACCCTCCCCCACATCCCGAGCGGGCCGCGCCGCAGACGGACACTCGCGGGACACCCGCCCCCGGCTCCCCGCGCCCCGCGTCCGGGTACGGCCCGGGGCCGCGCCCGCCCGTGCCGTACGCCGAGGCGGGCGCCGCGCCGTACGGGGAACTGGAGTACGCCTGGGGGCGGCGGGAGGCGGGACGCGCGCTGGACATCGCGGCGGCCTGCGGGGAGCTGACCGGCGCGGGCGAGCGGTTCGTCGCGGAGTCGCGGGCCCGGATGCGGGCGGCGTGCGCGGCGGCGCCCCCGGTGCCGGACGAGCTGGACCGGCTCGCCGGGTACGCCGCCGAGGACCACCGGGTGCTCTGGCGGCTGCGCCACCTGCGGCCCGACCCGGCGGCCGTGGAGAGCCTCACCCGCGCCTGGATCAGCGCCACCCCGCGACCGGCCCACCGTCCCGGCGAGCCCCTCGTCGTCCCGGCCCCGCGCCCCCTCCCGCCCAACGCCCGCCTGGCCCTGCTCTCCCTGCGCGCCCGCGCGCGCGTCCCCCGGGCCCCGCTCCCGCCGTACGTCACGGACGCCGACCTGCGTTACGCCGAGGGGGAGCACGCCGAGGCCCTGGAGCTGTACCGCGCCAGGATCGAGGCCGACCCGGCGGACCTGGGCGCCTGGGCCGGGCTCACCATGTCCCGCCGCCCCCACCCCCACCAGGCCCTCGCCCGCGTGCCCGAGCTCGTCCACGCGGTCCACCGCCGGATCGACGACCTCACGGCCCGCGCCCCCGACCCGGAGGCGCTGGCCGCGTGGCTGCGACCCGCCCTCCCCTCCGGACCCGGGACCGGCGAGGACGGATAGCCTGTGGGCGCCAGTTATCGTCGCCCCCCGCGAGGACTTGAGAGCGATGCCCGAGTTCGCCTATACCGACCTGCTGCCGACCGGTCCCGACGCCACGCCGTACCGGCTGATCACGAGTGAGGGGGTGCGGACGGTCGAGGCGGCGGGGCGCACGTTCCTGGAGGTCGAGCCGGAGGCGCTGCGGCTGCTCACCGAGACGGCGATCCACGACATCTCGCACCTGCTGCGACCGGGGCACCTCGCGCAGCTCCGCAAGATCCTGGACGACCCCGAGGCGTCGCCGAACGACCGGTTCGTCGCGCTCGACCTGCTGAAGAACGCGAACATCTCCGCGGGCGGCGTGCTGCCGATGTGCCAGGACACCGGCACGGCGATCGTGATGGGCAAGCGCGGCCGGCACGTGCTGACCGACGGGCGCGACGCCGAGCACATCTCGCGGGGCGTCTACGACGCCTACACCAAGCTCAACCTGCGCTACTCCCAGATGGCGCCGCTGACCATGTGGGACGAGAAGAACACCGGGTCCAACCTCCCGGCGCAGATCGAGCTGTACGCCGAGGGCGACGACGCCTACAAGCTGCTGTTCATGGCCAAGGGCGGCGGCAGCGCGAACAAGTCGTTCCTGTACCAGGAGACCAAGGCGGTCCTCAACGAGAAGCGCATGCTGGCGTTCCTGGAGGAGAAGATCCGCTCGCTCGGCACGGCGGCCTGCCCGCCGTACCACCTGGCGATCGTCGTGGGCGGCACGTCGGCGGAGTTCGCGCTGAAGACCGCCAAGTACGCCTCGGCGCGCTACCTCGACACGCTGCCGACCGAGGGCTCGCCGCTGGGGCACGGGTTCCGGGACCTGGAGCTGGAGGCCAAGGTCTTCGAGCTGACCCAGAAGCTGGGGATCGGCGCGCAGTTCGGCGGGAAGTACTTCTGCCACGACGTCCGCGTGATCCGCCTCCCCCGGCACGGCGCGTCCTGCCCGGTCGCGATCGCGGTCTCCTGCTCGGCCGACCGGCAGGCCCTCGCCAAGATCACGGCGGAGGGCGTCTTCCTGGAGCGGCTGGAGACCGACCCGGCGCGCTACCTGCCCGAGACCACCGAGGACGACCTGGCCTCGGACGACGTGGTGAGGATCGACCTCAACCGCCCCATGGACGAGATCCGGGCGGAGCTGTCCAAGTACCCCGTGAAGACGCGCCTCTCCCTGTCCGGCCCGCTCGTCGTCGCCCGCGACATCGCGCACGCCAAGATCGCCGAACGGCTGGACGCGGGCGAGCCCATGCCGCGGTACCTCCGCGACCACGCCGTCTACTACGCCGGACCGGCCAAGACCCCCGAGGGGTACGCCTCCGGGTCGTTCGGGCCGACGACCGCGGGGCGCATGGACTCCTATGTCGAGCGATTCCAGGCGGCGGGCGGCTCTTTCGTCATGCTGGCCAAGGGAAATCGGTCGGCGCAGGTCACCAAGGCATGCCAGACTCATGGCGGGTTCTATCTCGGTTCGATCGGCGGGCCTGCGGCGCGGCTGGCGCAGGACTGCATCAAGCGGGTCGAGGTGCTGGAGTATCCCGAGCTCGGCATGGAGGCGGTCTGGAAGATCGAGGTCGAGGACTTCCCCGCGTTCATCGTGGTGGACGACAAGGGCAACGACTTCTTCGCGGACACCACGGGGCCGGTGCTCACCATCGGCCGCCGATAGAAGCGGTCCCGCGCGCGTCGCGGGAGCGTCGGGAAACGTTTACCCCTGACCTGGATTGACCTGTGGCCGAAAAGAAACGCGACACGCCGTCCAACAATGGCCGGGGGCCTACTGACCGCAATGCCCAAATCGGTATCCTCGCTGCCATGCGTGCGCCGTCCGGATACCTGCTGGCCGGACGCTATCGTTTGGCCGAGCCGGTCGGCCGCGGCGGCATGGGCACCGTGTGGCGTGCCCGCGACGAGCTTCTCGACCGCGAGGTGGCGGTCAAAGAGGTGCGTCTGCCGCTCGTCCTCGATGAGGACCTCCGTACCGAGCTCTGCACGCGCACCGAGAGGGAGGCGCGTGCGGCGGCGCGCGTCGGCCACCCCTCGGTGATCACGGTCTTCGACGTCGTGCGCGAGGACGACCGCCCCTGGATCGTCATGGAGCTGCTGGAGGCGCGCTCGCTGGAGGAGGTCACCCGCGAGGAGGGCCCGCTCCCGCCGCAGCGCGTGGCCGAGATCGGCCGCCAGGTGCTCGGCGCGCTCCGGGCCGCCCACACCAAGGGCATCCTCCACCGCGACGTGAAGCCGAGCAACGTGCTGATCGCCGGGGAGGACCGCGTCGTCCTGACCGACTTCGGGCTGGCCATGCTGGAGGGCGACCAGTCCATCACGCAGGTCGGCATGGTGCTCGGCTCGGCGGGCTACATCGCCCCCGAGCGCGCCCTGGGCGCCAAGGCGAGCCCCGCCGCCGACCTGTGGTCCCTCGGCGCGACCCTCTACACCGCCGTCGAGGGCCGGGGCCTGCACGGACGCCGTACGGCCGCCGCGGCCCTGGCCGCCCTGGCCAGCGGCGAGCCCATCCCCATGCAGAACGCCGGCCCGCTCAAGCCGGTCCTGCAGGGCCTGCTCCGCATCGCCCCGGACGAGCGCCTGGACTCCTCCCGCGCCATCTTCATGCTCACCAAGATCGCCCGTCAGGCGTACGACGGCGAGCAGACCGGCCGCTGGAAGCGCTCGGAGGAGACCTCCACCCGCCGCGCCGGCCGCCACACCCAGGACCCGGCGTCCCCCGCGCGCGGCCTGGTCCCGCCCCAGCGCGCGGTCTCCTCGCACCGCAAGCCCTCCGAGCCGCGCCACCAGCACCGCAAGCCCCCGGAGACCCGCGCCCAGCACCGCAAGCCGCCAGACCCCCGCGCCCCCCACGAGCGCCTGGCGGCCTGGCGCCCCTCCCAGATGTCCCTCCTGGTAGGCGGCGCGATAGGCGCGGCCCTCCTCCTCCTGCTCCTCTTGGTCATCCTCCTCCCCTAACCCCGCACGCCGGCACCCAGCCCCACAGCACTCCGTACGGCAGACCCAAGCCCCGGCCTGCCGTACGGCAAGCCGGCAACGCGGACCATGCAAGCGGGCGACGCCATACGCCAGGCGGGCGACGCCATACGCCAGGCGGGCGACGCCATACGCCAGGCGGGCGACGCCATACGCCAGGCGGGCAACACCGCAAGGCGAGCACGCGACGCCGACCGCCGTGAAGGGAGGAGCAGCCTCCACCGCCAGGCGATCAGGTCCGCCCCGAGCTCAGTCCCCACCTTGACCCGCACCAAGAACGCCCTCCACGACCCCGCGGAGAAGCGAAGGAGCGGCCCCGACGGTCCTTACTGTCGCGAAAGACGACATCCCCCGGTGGGCGCGACCTCGACGCAGCCGCCGTTGTTCGCGCTGTGGCTGCTCTTACGCCGCGCAAGCTCGTGGTTCAACTGCATCTGGCACCTCGTTCAGGAGAACGCGGCCGCTGCCTCTCGCAGCAGAGAACGGGACTCGTAGGGAAATCGCGTCGGGATGGCCGATCTGATTCCGCATCACCTCGCGGCCTCCCACGGCGCGGCGGACGGTGTCCTCGTTGAGCACGAACCACGTCTTCAACGATCCGTCTCCCGCCAGCCGCCCTTGACGCCTCATGCGAACCACGACAATCCGGTCGATTTCCTCAGCATAGGCCCCGCAGCTCAGCGGCGAATGGGTCCCGGTCATACCCCTCGACCGCAACGGCCCAGGTAGCGCGCCCAAGGCCGCACGCCCCCGGCCCGAGAGCCCTGGGGCGGGGCAGGGTGGGCCGGGGGCGTGGGGAGCGTGTTGGGAGGCTTCTCGCTGTTCTTCCCGGGGTGGGGTGGCGTGGTCGTTAGGGTGGGGCGGTTGGTGGGGGTGGGAGGGGTGGGGTTGTGGTGGCCAGGGTGGATGTCGTGGTGTTGACGCAGAACGATCGGGGTGAGGCGTTTCGGGAGGCCATGGGGTCGGTTCTCTCGCAGCGGGGGGTGGAGCCGCGGGTGGTGGTCGTGGGGAACGGGGTGGAGCCGGACGATGTGCCTGCCGGGGCCCGGGCGGTGGCGCTGCCGGTGAACGAGGGGATTCCCGAAGGGCGCAACGTGGGGGCGGCCGCGCTGGCGGGGGCGGAGGCCGGGGAGTTCCTGCTGTTCCTGGACAACGACGCGGTGCTGCCGTCGGACGATGTGCTGGCGCGGCTCGTGGCCGAGGCGCGGCGGCGGCCGGGGGCGGCCTACGTGCAGCCCCGGATCGCCGACCCCGGGACCGGGGTGACGCTGCGGCGGTGGGTGCCCCGGCTGCGGGCGGGGGATCCGGGGCGGGCCGGGGTGGTGACCGTGATGGCCGAGGGCGTCGTGCTCATCCGGCGGGCGGACTTCGAGCGGGCGGGCGGGTGGCCGGGGCACTTCTTCCTGTTCCACGAGGGGGTGGACCTGGCGTGGCGGCTGTGGGACCTGGGCCGGACCGGCTGGTACGCCCCGGACATCGTGATCCACCACCCGGCGACCGACCCCGCGCGGCACGCGCCGTACTTCCGCCTCGTCGCCCGCAACCGCGCCTGGCTGGCCTATCGCCGGCTGCCCGTTCCCCTGATCCCGGTCTACCTGGGCGTGTGGACGCTGGTCAGCGTCGCGCGGATCAGGTCCCGTGAGAACCTGCGGACCTGGTTCGCGGGGCTGCGCGAAGGGCTGAGGGGCGGCCACGGCGACCGGCGGCCCATGTCGTGGGCGACGGTGCTGCGCCTCACGCTGGCCGGCCGCCCGCCGATCGTCTGAACCCCGCTCATGCCGTACGGCCCGGCGCGCCCCAGGCGCCCGCCGTACGGCCCGGCGCCCCCAGGCCGCCGCGTACGGCCGGCGCGCGCCCGGCCCGTACGGCGGGCGCGGGCGGGACCACGGCCCGGGCGGGGGTCAGGAAAGGGCGAGGGTCAGGGCCTGGGTGGCGTGGATCCGGGTGGAGTCGAAGATGGGGATGGGGCTGTCGGGCTGGGCGATGAGGAGGGTGATCTCGGTGCAGCCGAGGATGACGCCCTGCGCGCCCCTGGCGGCCAGGGAGCGGATGGTCTCGCGGTAGAACTCGCGTGACGCGGGCTCGACGCGGCCCCGGGTCAGCTCGTCGTAGATGACGTCGTGGACGCGGGTCCGGGCCGGCTCGTCGGGGATCACCAGGTCGATGCCGTGGCCGCGCATGCGGTCCCGGTAGAAGTCCATCTCCATCGTGAAGCGGGTGCCCAGCAGGGCGACGGTGGTCAGGCCCGCCGCCTTGACCCGCTCGGCGGTGGCGTCCACCAGGTGGACGAACGGGACGGTGATCGCGGCCTCGATCGCGGGAGCCACCTGGTGCATCGTGTTGGTGCAGAGGAGGACCAGGTCCGCGCCCGCGCGTTCGAGGCGCGCCGCCGCGTCGGCCAGGAGCCTGCCCGCCGCCGCCCAGTCTCCGGCGCGCTGCATGGCCTCGATCTCGGCGAAGTCCACGGTGACCATGACGCTGCGCGCGCAGTGGTGGCCGCCCAGCCGCGCCCGCGTCTCCTCGTTGAGGATCCGGTAGTACTCCGCGGAGGATTCCCAGCTCATGCCGCCGATCAGGCCGATGGTTCGCATGCCGTCCATCCTGCCGCGCCGCCGTACCCGTTATGTCAGTAGGCGGCCGTGATGTGGCGGGTCCCCGACGGGGTCTCCAGTTCGTCCAGTACGGCCGCCGCCAGGTCCTCGGCGGAGATCCGGGAGCGGCCTTCCGCGTCGGTGAGCAGGACGTTCCCCCCTCGGCGGTATCGGCCGGTCCGGACGCCGGGCTCCAGGAAGGCCGCGGGGCTGAGGTAGGTCCAGTCCGCGCGGTGCGCCTCGCAGGCGCGGTACTGCGCGAGGCTGGCGGCGGCGAACGCCCGCCACTCCTCCGGGACATGCCTCGGGTCGTCGATGAGCAGCCGCTCCGGGTCGTCCGGGCCGCGCAGGACCGAGGCGCCGCCCACGACCAGGACCCGGACGTCCGCCGCGGCGGCCGCGTCGAGGACGGCCGTGGTCAGCGCGGGCACCCCGGACTCCCGCCCGGGCCGGGGCCGGGTCGCCTGGACCACCGCGTCCGCCCCCGCGAACAGCTCCCCCATCCGCTCGCGGTCACCCGCGTCGCCCTCGGCCGCGATCACCCCCTCGGGCCACCCCTCCACCGCCCTCCGGCACACCGCGACCACATCGTGCCCCCGGCGTACGGCCTCCGCCACGACCCGCGACCCGACCATCCCGGCGGCGCCCACGACGACGATCTTCATGACGACTCCTCTTCCCATTCCGAACAAGACGTTCTTCACCGAACACGGCTTCCTCACCAGGCCCGGCCTTCTCCGCCGGACGCGGCTCTCCCCACCGAGCGAGACGGCGCGGCCCGGTGCGCGCGCGGGGTCAGGCCGGGCCTGAGGCCGTTCCCACCGGGATCCGGGACTCGGGCGGGGTGGGGGCGGGGGGCTTGCGGAGGGCCGCCGGGGTGAGCTGCCCGGCGACGATCGCCGCGAGGGCCAGGGCGAAGCCGGCGAGCTGGACCGGGCCGAGGGTCTGGCCGAGGATCACGACGCCGAGGAGGGCGGCGACCATCGGGGACAGGAGGCCGAGGACCGCGACCGACGTGACCGGCAGCGAGGTGATGCCGCGGAACCACAGCACGTACGCCAGCAGCCCGCCGACCAGCCCGAGCCAGAGGTACCCCAGCGCGGCCGGACCGTCGATCGCGGGCGGCGGCCCCTCGGCGACCAGCGTGACGGGGAGCAGGAAGAGTCCCCCGGCCGCGAGCTGCCACCCGCCGAACGCCACCGGACCGACCCCCTCGGGCCTGCCCCAGCGCTTGGTCAGCGTGACGCCGAGCGCCATCGAGACCGCGCCGACCAGCCCGGCCGCGATCCCGGCCGCGTCGAACGCCGCCCGCGGCCCGAGCACCACGAGCCCGACGCCCGCGACCCCGGCCAGCCCCCAGGCGAACCGCCACAGCGAGGGCCGTTCACGCAGGATGCCGACCGCCAGGAGCGCCACGACCAGCGGCTGCGCGGCTCCGAGCGTGGCCGCGACCCCGCCCGGCAGGCGCTCGGCGGACAGGAACAGCAGCGGGAAGAACACGCCGATGTTCAGCACGCCCAGCGCCGCCGCCTTCCACCACCACGCGCCGCGCGGCAGCGTGCGGGTGACCGCGAGCGCGACCAGCCCGGCCGGCAGCGCCCGCATGAGCCCGGCGAACATCGGGTGCCCGGCCGGGAGCAACTCGGTCGTGACGACGTACGTGGTCCCCCAGACGACGGGGGCGAAAGCGGTCAGCGCGGTCCGGGCGAGCACTCCCCCGGAAGCGGTCTTTGAAGTACTCATGGGGTGATTCTGGACTGACCTGCATCGATGAGTCCAACACATACTTGTCACGCGAACGATCGTGATTCACGATAGATCCATGGAGCTCCAGCAGATGCGCTACGTCCTGGCCGTCGCCGAGACGAACAGCTTCACGCGCGCCGCCGAACGCTGCCTCGTCGTCCAGTCGGCCCTCAGCCACCAGATCGCCCGGCTCGAACGCGAGCTCGGCGCGCGCCTGTTCGACCGGACCAGCAGGCGGGTACGGCTGACGCCCGCGGGCGAGGCGTTCCTGCCCGCCGCCCGGCAGTGCCTGGACGCGGCCGAGCGCGCCGCCGCCGAGGTCGCCGCCGCCGTCGGGGAGGTGCGCGGGCGGCTGGCGGTCGGCGTGATCCCCACGGTCGCGGCCGTGGACATCCCCGCCGCCCTCGGGGACTACCGCGACCGGTACCCCCACGTCCGCGTCGCCCTCCGCGTCGGCGGCAGCGAACAGCTCACCGAGCAGGTCAAGGAGGGCGCCCTGGACGTCGGGTTCCTCGGCCTCCCCGCGACCGCCCGCCCCCAGGGCGTCCGCTCCCGCGAGCTCGCCCGCGACCGCCTCGTGGCCGTGCTGCCGCCCGGGCACCCCCTGGCCGCCGAACCCGAGGTCTCCCTGCGCACCCTGGCCGCGGAGACCTTCGTGGACTTCCCCGCGAACACCGCCGGGCGCATGCAGTCCGACCAGGCCTTCGCCGCCGCCGGCCTGCACCGCGAGGTCGCCTTCGAGGTCACCCACGCCGACCTGCTGACGCGCCTGGTCCACCAGGGCCTCGGCGTGGCCCTCCTCCCCCGCGCGTACACCCCCAACCTCACCGGCGTCACGACCGTCCCCGTCACCGACGCCCCCGCCCGCGTCGAGCACCTGATCTGGAGCCCCGCCACCATCACCCCCGCCGCCCAGGCCTTCCTCGACCTCCTCCCCGCCTGAGCCCCGCCCCCGTCCCGAACGGCCGCGCCACCTCCCCCGTCCCGAACGGCCGGCGCCACCTCCCCCGTCCCGTACGGCCGGCGCCACCTCCCCCGTCCCGTACGGCTGGCGCCACCGCCGACGGCTTGAGTCTCTGGTGTCCACGCCGGCCCCTGCGGGCAGTCCGCCTCGGCGGGAAGCGGCCCCGGCGTGCCTGGCTCCCCGTTCCCCGCGCCGACCCCGGAACCTCGGGACCGGTCCCTCCCGCGGCCTCCCCGGAAACCAGGCGAGAGCCGTACACGCCGCGCACCGGACCGCCCCGTACGTCCGAGGCGAGCGCACCGGCCCCGATCCGCACCGGGCGGGAGCCGTACCGGGCGGGAGCCGTACCCGGGCTCGGGCGAGGGGCGGGCGCGAGCCGTACCGGCTGAGCGGCGCGAGCCGGGCCCGCGGCACGCGGCGCGTAGGGGGAGGTGAGGGCCGGGTGGGCGGGGGTCGTACGGAAGCGAAGGAGCGGGGGACACGGCGCGGACCCAAACGGGTAACGCTACCCCGGCCCCTACTCCTATCGACAGATAAATGACTATCTTTTGCTTCATGCCGGAAGCGGAGAACCGAGTGCTCGCGGGGCGTTACGAGCTGCTCAACCCTGTGGGTCGGGGCAGCATGGGGACGGTGTGGAAGGCGCGCGACCAGCTCCTGCACCGCGACGTCGCCGTCAAGGAGGTGCGGTTCCCCGCCAACGTCCCCTCCGACCAGCGGGCGGAGCTGTGCGAGCGCACGGTCAGGGAGGCGCGCACGGCGGCTCAGGTCGATCACACGGCGGTCGTGACGATCTTCGACGTCGTGGTCGAGGACGACCGGCCGTGGATCATCATGGAGTTCATCGAGGCGCAGTCGCTGGAGCAGATCGTCGAGGCCGAGGGCCCGCTGCCGGCGCGGCTGGTCGCGGAGATGGGCGAGGACCTGCTGTCGGCGCTGCGCACGGCCCACGAGAAGGGCGTGCTCCACCGCGACGTGAAGCCCGGCAACGTGCTGATCACCAACGCCGGCCGCGTCGTCCTCACCGACTTCGGCATCGCCAAGCTCCAGGGCGAGCCCGGGCTGACCCGCACCGGCATGGTCATAGGCTCCCCCGGCTACACCGCGCCCGAGCGGGCGCGCGGGGAGTACACCGGCCCGGAGTCGGACCTGTGGTCGCTCGGCGCGACGCTGTACTACGCGGTGGAGGGCCGCCCGGCGTACGAACGGCCGAGCGTGATGGAGACGATCGCCGCGCTGCTGTCGGAGGAGGTGGACCCGCCGACCCAGGCCGAGTCGCTGAAGCCGGTGCTGGAGGGCCTGCTCCGCAAGGACCCCGAGCGGCGGATCACCACCGAGGTCGCGGCGATGGCGCTGCGCGTCGCCGCCCAGGGCCGCACCCTCCCCGACACGCTCCCGGAGCCGGACCCCAAGGCCAGGCCCGAGAGGCCGAAGCCCGAGCCCAAGCCCGAGCCCAGGTCCGCGGAGCCCGCGCGCAGCCTCTTCGAGCCCAAGGTCAAGCCGCAGCCCACCGACCAGGCCAAGTCCTCCTCGGACTCCGACAGCACGATGATGATCCCGTGGAACCCGGGAAGCCGCTCGGAGCCCAACGGGGCACCCGACGACCGCACGGTGGCCGTCTCGCTCCCGCAGAAGCCCGCCCCGGCCCCGCCCCGGCCCCCGCAGCCCCCGCAGCCCGGCGGGCCCGCCCAGCCCCCGGCCGGTCCCGGCGGTTCCGGCGCCCCCGGAGCCCCTGGAGTTCCCGACGCTCCCGGCGGACGCCCGGGTCCCGGTCCCGGTCCCGGTCCCGGCACGGCGACGCCGCCCGCCGACCGCCCTGCGGGCCACGGCTCCGCGGCCGGCCACGCCTCCGCGTCCCCCGCCCACCCCGGAGTCCAGGGTTTCGGCGGCCCCTACGGCCCGTCCACCGACCCGGCCGGCCACCGCGGCTCCTACCCGGGCCACGCCGCCCAGCCTCACCCGGGCGCGGGCGGCCGGGCGGGCGGGCCGCAGAGCCCTCAGAGTCCCCAGGGCTCGCCGGGCACCGGTGAGTCCCCCGAGGTCACCACGGGTTTCTTCACCTTCGGGCAGCTCTCCGGCCAGAAGCCCGCGTCCGACGAGATGAGCAAGTCCACCTTGATCATCCTCGTGGGCGTAGCGGTGATCGGCCTGGCGGTCATCTTCGGCCTCCTCGCCATCGTCGCCTTCAGCTAGCCCCCGGAGTCCCGGCCCCAGCCCCTTCGGACAGCCCTCCGGGCTCCGCCGCCCAGCCCTTCCGGGCCCCGCCGCCCAGCCTTCCGGGCCCGCCGCCGGGCGCGCTCCCCGCGAGCCGCCCGGCCGGTCACCCTGCCCGCCGGACCCCGAATGCTATGTCCGGTTTCCGCCGGTATCGCCGCATCAGCTCCGCCAGGATCCAGGTCTGCGGAAATCGGACTCGGGGGGCTCTCATGGCCATCGACACCCCCGCGCGTGCGGAACCGGCGAACGCGCCAACCGCCCGCCGGGACTTCGGACTGTTGTGGGCAGGGCAGTCGCTGTCGCTGTTCGGGGACCAGTTCCTCGTGCTGGCGCTGCCGCTGCTCGCGGTGACGGTGCTCGACGCGTCGCCGGCGCAGGCCGCGCTGCTGCCGTTCGCGTTGTTCGTGCCGTTCCTCCCGCTCGGACTGCCCGCCGGGGCGATCGTGGACCGGCTGCCCCGCCGTACGGTCATGCTCATCTGCGACGCCGTGCAGATGATCGCGTTCGGGGCGGTGTGGGCGCTGGCCGTCGCGGGCGGGCTCACCTTCCCGCTGCTGTTCGCGCTGGTGCTGGCCAGCGGGTGCGCGGTGGTGTTCTTCCAGGTGGCGTACACCGCCTACCTCCCCAGCCTGTACGGCGACCCGCACGACCTGCACCGGGGGAACACCCGGCTCGCGCTGTCGGAGTCGCTGTCGAAGGCGCTGGGCCCGATGGCGGCGGGGCCGGTGATCGCCGCGCTCGGGGCCGTCGGCGCGGTGGCGGCCAACGCCGTCAGCTTCGGCGCCTCGGTGGTCTCCCTCGCCCTGATCAGGCACCGGGAGCCGCCGCGTACGGCGACCGCCCGCGAGCGCGGCTGGCTCCGGCGGGACATCGCCGAGGGGCTGCGGTTCGCCCTCGGCCACCCGATCCTGCGCCCGGTGCTGATCTGCGGCACGACGTACGTGCTGTTCCTGTCCATGGTGGAGACCAGCCTCGTGCTGTACCTGCGCGACGTGATCGGCCTGTCCCCGCAGTGGATCGGCGTGGTGGTCGGGGCGGCCGCGGCCGGCTACCCGATCGGGAACCTCGCCTCGACCCGCCTCAGCCGCCGCCTGGGCGCCCCCCGCGCGCTCATGCTGGCCGCCTCCGTCTCGGTCCTCGGCATCGTCGCCATGCCCGTGCTGGGCTCCCTCGGGGGTACGGCGGGCGCGGTCGGGCTGGTCGCCGGGAGCGTCGTCCACTGCGTCGGGGAGGGCGCGTTCAACCCCGTGTCGGTGACGCTGCGGCAGACCTCCGCGCCGCCCGCGCTGCTCGCCAGGGTCGGGTCGGTGCAGCGGTTCCTGCTGTGGGGCGCGATCGCCCTCGGCAGCCTGCTGGCCTCGGGCGTCACCGCGCTCTCCGGGCTGTCGGCCGCCGTCTGGGCCGGGGCGCTGGGCACGGTCCTGTGCCTGCCCGCGCTCTTCACCGGAGGCGTGCGCGCCGCCGTACTGCGCAAGACCGTTTCCTGACCCGGACGCGGCCACCCTCGGCCGCGCGAGCCGCAGGGCCGCGTGCGAGGGTGGTGGGTATGGAATTCCGTATCGAGCATGACTCCATGGGAGAGGTGCGGGTGCCCGCCGACGCCAAGTGGCGGGCCCAGACCCAGCGGGCGGTCGAGAACTTCCCGATCTCCGGTCGCGGCCTGGAGCGGGCGCACATCGCGGCGCTGGGGCGGATCAAGGCCGCCGCCGCGCGGGTCAACGGCGAACTGGGCGTGCTGGACAAGGACATGGCCGAGGCGATCTCGGCGGCGGCCGAGGAGGTCGCGGCGGGCAAGTGGGACGACCACTTCCCGATCGACGTGTTCCAGACGGGCTCGGGCACGTCCAGCAACATGAACGCCAACGAGGTGATCGCCACGCTGGCGTCCGAGCGGCTGGGCCGTTCGGTGCACCCCAACGACCATGTGAACGCCTCGCAGTCCTCCAACGACGTCTTCCCCAGCTCGATCCACGTCGCGGCGGTCGCGGCGATCGTCCACGACCTGCTGCCCGCGCTGGAGCACCTGGGCCTGACGCTGGGCGAGAAGGCCATGGAGTTCGAGAACGTGGTCAAGTCGGGGCGCACCCACCTGATGGACGCCACGCCGGTCACGCTCGGGCAGGAGTTCGGCGGCTACGCGGCGCAGATCCAGCTCGGCATCGAGCGGCTGCAGTCGTCCCTGCCCCGGCTGGCCGAGCTCCCCCTCGGCGGCACGGCGGTCGGCACCGGCATCAACACGCCGTACGGCTTCGCGGCGGGCGCGATCCGGTCGTTGTCGGAGGCGACCGGGCTGCCGTTCACCGAGGCCAGAAACCACTTCGAGGCGCAGGGCGCGCGGGACTCCCTGGTCGAGACCTCGGGCCAGCTCCGCACGATCGCGGTCGGCCTCAACAAGATCGCGAACGACCTGCGCTGGATGGGGTCGGGGCCGCGGGCCGGGCTCGCGGAGATCCAGCTCCCGGACCTCCAGCCGGGTTCGTCGATCATGCCGGGCAAGGTCAACCCGGTGATCCCCGAGGCAGTGTGCATGGTCGCCGCCCAGGTCATCGGGAACGACGCCACGATCGCCTTCGCCGGCTCCGCCGGGAACTTCGAGCTCAACGTGATGCTCCCGGTCCTGGCCCGCAACATCCTGGAGTCCATCCGCCTGCTGGCGAACGTCTCCCGCCTGCTGGCCGACCGCTGCGTCAAGGGCATCACCGCCAACGCCGACCGCGCCCGGGAGTACGCCGAGTCCAGCCCCTCCATCGTCACCCCCCTGAACCGCTACCTGGGGTACGAGGAGGCCGCCAAGATCGCCAAGCAGGCCCTCGCCGAGCGCAAGACCATCAAGGACGTCGTGATCGAACGCGGCCACGTAGCCGGCGGCGCCATCACCATGGGCCAACTGGACCAAACCCTGGACGTCCTGGCCATGACCCGCCCCCCACACCCCGAAACATAACCCCAGGCCCTCCCCCTCGGCCCCCCTCAAGGAGCCCCGCCGTCCAGAGGCACACCCTCACGACGTCATCCCCGGGGGACCCCACCCCCGGGGCCCACCTTCAGGGACCTCCTCGGGGGCCTCCCCCTCGGGGCCTCCCCCTCAGAGCGCCTCGCCGTCAGAGCGCCTCGCCGTCAGAGAACCTCCCCGTCGGGGGTCAGACACTCTCGGTGTCGTCCCCCGGGGTACCCCACCCTCGGCGGCGCGCCACTCATGGCCCAACTCCGGAAGACCACACTCAGGGGGACATCGCCCGGGGCATCCCTCTCGTCGTGATCATGCAGTTTTGAGCACAGGGTGTGCGCAAAACTGCATGATCACCGCGAGGAAGGGGGCCGGCGGGCCGGGCCCGAGGGCTGAGCACCAGGTGCCGAACCCACGGGGGGACCGGCGAACCGGAGCTGCCGCACCGCGATGCGGAGTATCGATCAGCAGACTCACCAGGCCACCCGCATCTCTCGCGGGCCTCCCCTCGGGGTTCCCCCCTCAGGGTTTCACCTTCGGAGCTCCACCCTCGGAACTCCACCCTCGGAACCCCACCTTCGGAGCTCCACCCTCGGAACTCCGCCTTCGGGGCTTCACCCTCGGGGCTTCACCCTCGGAACCCCACCCTCGGAACCCCACCCTCGGAACCCCACCCTCGGAACCCCACCTTCCGGGCTTCACCTTCGCGCGCACCTCACCCGCGCGGGTCCCACGCTCGGTGACCTCACCTCGGGCCCCATGCTCGGGGAGCCCCATCCTCGTCGTGATCATGCAGTTTTGAGCACAGGGTGTGCGCAAAACTGCATGATCACGACGGAGGGAGGGGCGGCGGGCGGGGCGGGGGTGGTCAGGTGGGGGGGTCGGGTGGGGGGACGTAGCGGCGGTAGCCGGAGTGGGCGGCGCCGTAGAGGAGGCGGACGACGGGGACGCGGCGGGCGGCGCGGTGGGCGAGGGCGGCGGCCCGGGAGCGGACCGGGCGGGTGGCCGGGGCGGGGCGGATGTACGCGCGGCCCGTGAGGGTGACCTCGATGCCGCACTCCAGCGGGGTCTCCACGCCGTCCACGCGCAGCGCGCCGGTCCAGCCGCCGGGGCTCAGGCCGTACGACGACGGGAGAAGCCGGGCCGGGACCTTGGCGACGAGCTGGCCGGGCAGGCGGCCGGGGACGCCCGGCTCGATCACGGCGGGGACGGAGACCACGCGGGAGCCGCCGGCCTGGCGCAGGACGAGATCGACCGGCGGCCCGCCGCTGGGCGGGACGTACGGCACGGGCATCGCGACGAACAGGTGCCCGTCCTGCCGCGCCACCTCGGCCGACGCCGACGCGAGGGCGACCGTGCGGGCGAACGACTCCGGCTGCACGGCGACCGCGAGCCCGCCTTCGGCCGTCCAGAACGGGGCGACCAGGCGGCGCGGGTAGTCCGCCAGGGTCCCCACGCACCCGCGCTCGGCCTGCGCGGACCGATGCGCGCCCAGCTCCGTGGTCGCCGGGCGGCCGCAGCAGTCCACGGTGACGTACACGTCCCACACGCCCGCGTCGAGCCGGTGCCCCTGGGCGGCCGAGCCCACGTCCAGCCGCGCCTGCCCGGCCGTCCAGACGCGGACCGCGCCCTCGTGCTCGTGCCGGAGCACCCGGAACATGACGGGCAGGGCGAACGCCTCTCGCGTCTCCCGGTTGCGGATGAACACCTCCAGCCGGGTGTGCTCGATCGCGTCGGTCACGTCGAGGAGTTCGGGCCCGATCCCGGCGATCCGCAGCGGCGGCTCCAGCGCCACGCGCTCGCCGTACCTCCGGAACCCGAGGGGGGCGCCGTCCGCGTAGACCAGCTCGGCGGACAGGTCCAGCACGAGCACGCCCTCGTCCCAGCGCACCTCGTCGAGCTGCGCGCACACCTGCGCGTCGCGCTCGGCCTCGGCGAGGAGGGCCAGGTCGGTCAGCCGGTCGTGGCGGGCCAGCGCGGAGCGCAGGCGCAGGTGGGCGGGCAGGAACTCGTCCAGCTCGGCGCGGAAGCACTCCCGCAGCAGCGCGGCGGTCTCCGCGAGCAGCCAGCCGCGCTGGTTCGGCGGGGCGCGGTGGTAGAGGTCGCCGCCGAGGCGGGGCAGCAGCTCGGAGGCCAGCCAGTGCGCGTAGAGGCGGTCGCGTTCGAGCCCGGCCTCGGTGCAGGCGTCCACGACGTCCAGCACACGGCGGATCCCGGCGCTCAGCGCGGGCGGCTCGTACCCCGGCTCGGGCCGCTCGCCCACGTGGCAGCAGGTGTAGTCGGCCAGCACCGACACGACCTTGGACCGCAGCAGGGCGTGCAGGGCGAACATCTCGTCGGCCAGCGGCTCCCGGTACTCCACCGGCAGCCCGATGTCCTCGAGGAACTCGCGGCGGAACAGCATCCGCGCCCCGAGGGCGCTCAGCAGGCCGTGGTGCAGCACGTCGGCGCGCTCGCGGTTGCACTTGAACACCGGCGCGGGCACGTCGGCGCCCCGCCCCGCGAGCCGGCCGACCAGCACGTCCGCGTCGTTGGCGACCGCGTGGTCGTACATCCGCGCGGCGGCCTCCCCGGCGAGCCGGTCCTCGGCGTCCACGAAGTAGACGTACTGCCCGCGCGCGTGCGCCAGCCCCGTGCGCCGCAGCGCGTCCGGGGCGCAGACGACGCTGACGTGCGGCCACGTCGCGACCCGGGCGTCGAAGGCCGCCGGCACCGACGTCCCGGCGACGACGAAGACCACCTCGTGCTCGTCCACCGGCAGGGACTGGCCCAGCAGCGTGTGGACGCACTCGTCACTGACGTGGTCCGGGTCCTGGACCGAGACCACCACGCTGACCTTGACGCTCATGCCTGCCAGCGTGCTGGAGGAGGGTACGGCGAGGCGGGGACCTTGCCGCTGTCCAGACGCAGTCCTGACGCAGGTTTAGGTGCGTCTTAGGTCATACGCGCGAGGGCCGGCCGTCCCGATGACCCCCGGGCGCCCGGCGAGCCACCGAGCGCCGATGAACCACCGAGCGACGGCGGGCCCCCGGGCGACGAGCCGCCGGCGAGCCGCGGGAGGACCCGGTGCGCCGCGGGAGGACCCGGTGAGCCGGCGCGGCGCCGGCCGGGTCATCGGCCGGGCCCGGCCGGGTGCCCGCCGGTCAGTACCAGTGGCGGGCCTGCCAGTGCGCCCAGGCCTTGCACGGGGAGCCGTAGCGGCCGCCGATGTAGCCCAGGCCCCACTTGATCTGCGTGCGCGGGTTGGTGCGCCAGTCGGCGCCCGCGCTGGCCATCTTGGAGGCGGGCAGCGACTGCGGGATGCCCCCCGCGCCCGAGCTGGGGTTGTAGGCCTTGTGGTTCCAGCCGCTCTCCTTGTCCCACAGGCGCTCCAGGCAGCCCCATTCGGACGCCCAGCCCTTGGCGGCGTTCATCTCCTTGCCGATGGCCTTGTTGGAGCCCGGGGTGGGGTTGGAGCCGGTCGGGACCTCGAACGGGTTGCCCGGCTTGCCGTTCTCGCCGGCGGGCGGGGTCGGCGTGGGCCGCTCGACGGGCCGCAGCGGGTCGTCCTGCTTCCTGCGGGAGTCGCCGAGCTGCTTCTTCTTCATCTCCGCGAGCGCGGCGACCACGAAGGGGTCGTCGCTGGGGAGCGGCTGCGGCTTGCGTGGATCGCCCTGCGCGACCTCGCTGGCGTCCGGCACCCCGGCCGCGTCGCCGAACAGGACGCGCGCGGCGTCCTCCGGCGTCAGCGGCTTCCCCGCGGCCGCGGTCGCGGCGGGTTCGTCCATGTCCGCGAGCTTGATCACACCGACCGTGCCGCCGCCGACCAGGACCAGTGCGACGGCGATCGCGAAGAGCTTGCGCCCCCCGAGCCAGCGCCGGGTCTCCTCGACGCCTACGGGGACGCGTTCCTGCGCCTGTGCGGGCTGATCGGGCTGCGGGGTCGCTCCCGCGCGCCTCCTGCCCTTGCTGTGCCCCCGACCCGAATGACGTGACCTCACGGAGCCATACCTTGCTAGACGCAAGGGGTGATGTGCGACCCGAACAGGGGACTCCCCTTACCTCTTAACGAACCGGTCTAGATCATTCTTTGCCCGAACAGGCCCTGTACTTGGGGTTTCTCGCCCACGACCCCGCTGTGTGTGATTTTGCTCACACTCTACTTCGCGGGCCTTCATCCCCATTCGTCCCACCCGTCGTCCCGCCCGATTTCTCCCGCCGGTCCACCCCGCGTCCCGTCGCCGCTCCACCCCGCGTCCCGCCGCCGGGCCGCCCGCGCCGTACGGCTCGCGCCCGCTTCCGCCGTACGGCTCGCGCCCGCCGTACGCGGGCGGGGAAGGGTGGCGCCGGGGGGCGCGGATCACGCACGCGTCCCCCGGCGGCCGGTCCTCGGCGGCGTCAGACGCCGACGTCCTCTAGCATCTCCGTCACGAGGGCGGCGATGGGGGAACGTTCCGAGCGGGTCAGGGTCACGTGGGCGAACAGCGGGTGGCCCTTGAGCTTCTCGACCACCGCGACCACGCCGTCATGGCGGCCGACCCGCAGGTTGTCGCGCTGCGCCACGTCGTGGGTGAGGACCACGCGGGAGCCGGCCCCGATGCGGGACAGGACCGTGAGCAGGACGCCGCGTTCGAGGGACTGCGCCTCGTCCACGATCACGAACGCGTCGTGCAGGGAGCGGCCGCGGATGTGGGTCAGCGGCAGGACCTCCAGCATCCCGCGGTCGAGCACCTCCTCGATCACCTCGGGCGTGGTGACCGCGCCGAGCGTGTCGAAGACGGCCTGCGCCCACGGGCTCATCTTCTCGTTCTCCGAGCCCGGCAGGTAGCCGAGGTCCTGCCCGCCCACGGCGTACAGCGGGCGGAAGACGACGACCTTGCGGTGCTGGCCGCGTTCGAGCACGGCCTCCAGGCCCGCGCACAGGGCGAGCGCGGACTTGCCGGTGCCCGCGCGGCCGCCCATCGAGACGATGCCGATGTCGTTGTCCATGAGCAGGTCGAGGGCGATGCGCTGCTCGGCCGAACGCCCGTGCAGGCCGAAGACCTCGCGGTCGCCGCGCACCAGCTTGACCGACTTGTCGGGCATGACCCGGCCCAGCGCCGAGCCGCGCGTGGACAGCAGCCGCAGGCCCGTGTTGCAGGGCAGTTCCGCGGCCTCGGCCAGATCCAGCGCGCCGGACTCGAACAGCGTCTCCACGTCGCTCTCGGCGACGGTCAGCTCGGCCATGCCGGTCCAGCCTGACTCGAAGACCAGCTCCGCGCGGTACTCCTCGGCCGCCAGCCCGATCGAGGCGGCCTTGACCCGCATCGGCAGGTCCTTGGACACGAGCACCACGTCGTGGCCCTCCGCCGCGAGCGCCCGCGCCACCGTGAGGATGCGGGTGTCGTTGTCGCCCAGCCTGAAGCCCACCGGCAGGATCGAGGGGTCGCTGTGGTTGAGCTCCACCCGGACGGTCCCGCCGTCGTCCCCGACGGGAAGCGCCTCGTCCAGCCGTCCGTGCCGCAACCGCAGGTCATCGAGGTACCGCAACGCCTTCCGCGCGAAGTACCCAAGCTCGGGGTGGTGACGCTTGGCCTCCAACTCGGTGATCACGACGATCGGCAGGACCACCTCATGCTCGGCGAAGCGCGTCAGCGCCGCGGGGTCGGCGAGCAGGACCGAGGTGTCGAGGACGTAGGTACGGCGGGTCGAGGATGTGGCCACGCGTTCTCCCCCGGGCGCCCGAGATCGGCGCCCTGCACAGAGTGATGAGTGAACCGGTTCCGGGCCCGTGTGCAGGCGGGCCGGGATCCGGCCCTTCGTGCCATCACGCTCTCGCGCAAATGCGGGCCCTCTCCCGAGACAAGTGATCCGGACAGCAGCCGGACCGACTCACCTACCAAGGTACGTCCTTTATTCCCTCTGCCAAGGGTCGCACGCCAGGGTGAAACAGGGTGTTAACGTGCTTTTCCTGCGGAGTTCGCTGGATGGCAGGGGATTCAGGAGCCGTACCGGCGGTGCCGCGCGGCGTACGAGCGGAGCGCGCGCAGGAAGTCCACCTTGCGGAAGTCCGGCCAGAAGGCCTCGCAGAAGTAGAACTCCGAGTGAGCGCTCTGCCAGAGCAGGAAGCCCGAGAGCCGCTGCTCTCCCGATGTGCGGATGACCAGGTCCGGATCGGGCTGGCCGCGCGTGTAGAGATGCTCCGCGATGTGCTCGACGTCGAGGACCTCGACGATCTCCTCGATGCTCGCGCCTTTGCTCGCGTGTTCCTGTAGGAGGGAGCGCACCGCATCAGCGATCTCACGCCTACCTCCATACCCAACCGCAACGTTCACAATCATGCCCGGTTGGTGGGCTGTGCCCTCTTTCGCGTCTTTCAGCACCCGCGCGGTGTGGTCGGGGAGGAGGTCCAGCGCGCCGACCGGCTTCACGTGCCGGCCCTGCTTGGCCAGGTTGGTGACCAGGTCCTCGATGACCCTGAGCAGGGGGTCCAGCTCCTCCTTGGGGCGGGCCAGGTTGTCGGTGGAGAGCAGCCAGAGCGTGACGACCTCGACCCCGGCCTCGTCGCTCCACTGGAGCAGCTCGGAGATCTTGTCGGCGCCCTTCTGGTAGCCGCCGCGCACGCCCTTCATGCCCATCGCACGGGCCCAGCGGCGGTTGCCGTCGACGATCACGCCGATGTGCCGCGGCCTGGTCTCGGGGGACAGCGACGCCTCGATCCGGCGTTCGTACAGCCGGTATACGAGATCGCGCAGTCCCATGTGAAAACCCTCCGTTTGCCGCCCCGCCCGCTCATCCGGGGGCTTCGGGGCTTACCGCAGCTTACGGCCCACCCGGCACGCCATTATCCCGCGCCGAGCCGAATCGGCACCCCATCTGCGGAAATTGGGGGCTGTCCCAGGCGCACCGATTCTCCATAGGAAGTGCCCAGCTCCTGCTCGGCGTCCGCGACGAGTTCGGCCAGGAACTCCGCCAGCTCCGTGGAGGTGAGCACGGCGCGGACGGCGGTCCCCGTCGAGCCCCACGCCTCGACGAACGCCCTGCGGTGCAGCCGCCAGCCGGTCGCCTTCTCCCACGCCGAATCGCTCCGCACGTGGCACCGGAACTCCCCGGCCACCGGCACGTCCACCCGCTCCCGGTAGCGGAACTCGAACAGCTCGCCGTCGCGGCTGCACGGGAACCGGTCGTCGGGATCCGGCCACGAGGACTCGTCGGCCCGCGCCTCCTCCAGCAGATGCCCCACCCGGGCGAGGAACCATCCGCACCGCTCCCCCACGGCGCCGTACGGCGTGCCGTCCCGTTCCAGGTCCAGCGTCACCTCATACGGCGTCCCCTCCCGGTCCCGGCACGCCACCGGCACGACCCGCAACTCGGAGCCATCCACACACCGCAAAATCCCCACGAACCAGGCAATCTCCGCTGAGCTCCGCTTCAATCCCCCGCCCGGGTCAACATCCCCCAGATTCCCCGTCTCCTTCCCCGACGCCCCAGCTCACCGCCTCGCCCATTCCCCAGATCCCGGCCTCGGCCCCTGCCACGCACCCCGGCCCCGAAGCCCGGTCGAAGCCGGCGGAACGGTCAGGGGTGATGGTCACGGCGTCCGGCGGCGAACAGGCGCGCGGGTGAGAGGAGGCGGAGGACGCGCCCGATCGCGCCGGGAGGGCGCGGCCGGGACGCGGGCGGGGGCTCGGCGGAAACCCCGGGGGACGGGACCAGGGACGAGGAGGCCCGGCCGGAGCGGGGCGGCCCTGAAGGGGCCGGGACTGCACGGGCCGGGACTGAGGGGACCGGGACTGAGGGGGACGGCGCCGAGGGGGTCGGGGTGGGGATGGCCGGGGGTGTGGGGCGGTGGTGGCCGGCCAGCCAGGCGGCGAAGGCGGTGGCGTCGGCTCGGGAGCCGCCGGGGGGCTTGGGGCGGCCGCTGGCGTAGCCGAAGAAGAGGCGGGAGTAGTCGTCGCCCAGGGAGGCGGCCAGGGACGGCCAGGAGCGGGCCACGTCGTCGCGGCGCTTGGCGACCAGGCTGCGGGCCTGGACGCGCATGCGGTCCGGGTCGAAGCCCTCGGGGAGCGGCCCCGCCGCCACGAGGTGCGCCACCACGGCCGCCTGCGCCGCCGCCAGCCGATCCCGAGCGGACCCGCCCTCCGGCCCCGCACGGCCCGGCTCAGGACGCCACCGCGGGACGTCCCCCTCCGGTCTCTCCCCACCCGTGGCCGGCCGCCGCGAGCCGTCGCCCGCCGATCCCTCCTCACCCGGCTCAAGCCGCGGCGGAGCGCCTCCCTCCGGGACCTCCGCGGCGCGCGCCGGCCACCGCGAGCCGCCGCTGACCGGCCCCTCGCCGGTCGGCTCAGGCCCTCGGCGCGAAGCGTCCGTCTCCGGGCCGTCCCCGGCCGGCGCCTGCCGCGGCGAGCCGTCGCTGAGCGGACCCGGCGCACTCGGTCTCTCGTGGACGGATGGAGACCAGGGGGCGGTCCGGGAGCGGGAGCGGATGCGGTCCAGCTCGGCGGCGAGGGCGCTGTCGCTGGGGTAGTCGGCGTCCCATTCGAGCAGGACGCCGGCGGGCGCGTGACGTCGGCACAGCTCGGCCAGGAGGGTCAGGATCTCCGGGGTGGGCGGGCGGGTGTGGGTGTCGTGCCAGACGCCCTGGACCTCGTAGCCGCCCGCCACGTGGACGTAGGCCAGGGAGCCGAGAGGGAGCGCGTCCAGGGCGGCCAGGGGGTCCAGGCCGAGGTTGACGCGGTTGTTGTGGAGGTTGGCCACGTCCACGAGGAGGTGGACGCCGGTCCTGGCGACGAGCTCGGCGAGGAACTCGGCCTCGCCCAGCTCCTCGCCCGGCCAGGCGAAGATCGCCGAGACGTTCTCCAGCGCGAGGGGGACGGGGAGGGCGGCCTGCGCCAGCCGTACGTTCGCGGTCAGGATGTCGAGGCTCTCGCGGGTGCGCGGCACGGGGAGCAGGTGGCCGGCCTCCAGGCCGCCGCCGCGGACGAAGGCGAGGTGCTCGCTGACCAGGGGCGCGTCCACGGCCTCCGCGCAGCGGGCCAGGTGCTCCAGCCGGCGCGGGTCGGGCGGATCCGCGCCGCCGATGCCCAGCCCGACCCCGTGCGGGACCACGCGGACACCGCGGTCGCGCAGGATCCGCAGCGACTCGGGCACGGCCGGGGGCCGCAGCGTCTCCGCGATCACCTCGACGAACCCGATGCCCGGCAGCCGCTCCACCGTCAGGTCCAGCTCGGGCCGCCACCCGATGCCGACCCCGAATCCACCGTGATCCCCCGCCGCGCCCTCCGCGCTCCGAACCGCGCTCCGCTCAATGTTCCGATCAGTGCTCCGAACCGTGCTCATGGCCGCCTCCTCGCCACCGCGTCCGGCCTGTCGCTTCGGACGTTATGACATCGCGGAGGCCCGCCCCGGCCCTTCACGCCCGCCTGTGGACAACGGAACCGCCTGTGGATGACTCCGCGCCTCACGGCTCAGCCGCCACCGCCGCCGCAGCCTCCACCGCCTCCCCCGCAGCCGCCGCCGGAGCCGCCGTCAGCGCCGCCACCGCCGCCGCCCCAGCTTCCGCTCGCCCCGCAGGAGGAGCCGGAGCAGCTCGCGCCCGTCCCGCAGGTCCAGTCGCCGGTGCCGGGCTCGCCGCCGTGCGCCCCGCCGCAGGCTCCCGACGAACACGCCTGGCCGGCCCCCGAGTCGTCACGTCGCGTGCCCAGCGCGTCGGCCGTCTCCTGGTCGGGGAAGGCGGTCAGGCCGTACAGCCCGACCGGCGCCAGCGCCAGGTGGGCGCTGGTCTGCACGCCCAGGGAGGTCCGCGGGCGCGGGTGCCGCCGCCGCGCGCGCTCCAGGGCGTAGGCCCCGGCGGTCGTGAGCGACCCGGCGAGCCGCCGCCGGAACGCGCGGTGCCCCAGGAACCCGAGTCCGGCCAGGACCAGCGCGGCGAACGCCTGCCCGCCCGTGTCCGCCCCGGTGACCAGCGACACCGTGGCGACGACGGCCAGGCCCAGCAAGCCGATCGACGCCCCGAGGAGCCATCCGTTGAGCCGGACGGCCCCGTGGACGGCGTCGCGCCGGAGCAGCAGCCCGTCCCGCCGCAGGTGTTCCGCGAGCGCGTCCATCGCCGGGCCGTTCCCGACCTCGTGGCGCACCTCTCCGGCGGACCGCCCGCCCGGGCTCGCGTTGACGGCCTGGAGAACCGCGTGCTCGATCGGGTCGGCCGACGAGGCGGCGCCCGCCACGCCCGTGACCGTCCCTCCGCGCGCCACCCGGACCTCCCCCCGGGCCGCGAGCGCCGCCAGCGCCGTGTTGACCGCCCGCCGGGGCCCTCCGGCCAGGTAGGCCAGCTCGTAGTCGCCCAGCGGCCGCGCCCCGTGGACGTTGTCGACGTAGCGGGCCCTCCGGTGCTCCTTCCGCACCCCCGTCGCGAGCACCAGGAGGGCGACAGCGCCCACCACCAGCAGGATCGTTAGGACAGTTCCCATCGCCCACCTCCGGCGAAGAACCCCCGTCGCCAACCCGGCGACCGGCCCGCCCCAAGGTTCGCGACAACCGCTCGGCATGACCCGAAGCTCCGGGGCGGCCCTACCGGTGCCGCGATGGTAAGCACCCGCCGCCCCCTCCCGGAACCCCCCGCCGCCATCCCTTTCCGCCCGTGGCGGCGGAGCGCCCCCGCGAAGGCCGTACGACCACACCCACTCCGCCGAGCCGTACGGCGACACGCCCCCCGCCGAGCCGTACGGCGGCGCACGCCCGGCCCAGCCCGTACGGCGGGCGGCCCGCGCGCGAGCCGTACGGCGGGGCGCGCGGCGGCGGCCGCACGGCGGGAGGCGCACGGCGGCGGGCGGGCGGCGGGAGCCGTACCGGCGGAAGGAGCGGGCGGGAGCCCGGGGAGGAGCCCGGAACGGGCCGGAGCCCGCCATCCCAGGGGGTGACGGGCTCCGCGGCGCGACGGGGTCAGCCGAGGCGGTCCAGGAGGACGCGGTACTCCTCCCACAGCTCCTTGGGCAGGTGGTCGCCGAAGGTGCGGAAGTGGTCGGGGATCAGCGCGGCCTCCTCCTTCCAGACCTCCTGGTCCACCTCGAGGAGGGTCCGCAGGTCGTCCTCGGACAGGTCGAGGCCGTCCAGGTCCAGGGACTCGCGCGTCGGGACGTTGCCGATCGGGGTCTTGACCGCGTCGGCCTTGCCGTCGAGCCGCTCGATGATCCACTTGAGGACGCGGCTGTTCTCGCCGAAGCCCGGCCAGACGAACTCGCCCCGGTCGTTCTTGCGGAACCAGTTGACGTAGTAGATCCGCGGCAGCTTCTCCGGGTCCGCCGTCGCGCCGACCTTGATCCAGTGGGCGAAGTAGTCGCCCATGTTGTACCCGCAGAACGGCAGCATGGCGAAGGGGTCGCGGCGGAGCTCGCCGACCTTGCCCTCGGCGGCGGCGGTCTTCTCGGAGGCGACGTTGGCCCCGAGGAAGACGCCGTGCTGCCAGTCGAACGACTCGGTCACCAGCGGCACCGCCGTCGCGCGGCGCCCGCCGAACAGGATCGCGCTGATGGGCACGCCCTTCGGGTCCTCCCACTCAGGGGCGATCGTCGGGCACTGGGACGCCGGCGTGGTGAAGCGCGCGTTCGGGTGCGCGGCGGGCTCGCCGGACTCGGGGGTCCAGGGCCGGCCCTTCCAGTCGGTCAGCCCGGCCGGGGGCTCGTCGGTCAGGCCCTCCCACCACACGTCGCCGTCCTCGGTGAGGGCGACGTTGGTGAAGACGCTGTTGCCCCAGAGGGTCTTGATGGCGTTGGCGTTGGTCTTCTGGCCGGTGCCGGGCGCGACGCCGAAGAAGCCCGCCTCGGGGTTGATGGCGTACAGCCGCCCGTCCTCGCCGAAGCGCATCCAGGCGATGTCGTCGCCGATCGTCTCGACCTTCCAGCCGGGGATCGTGGGCTGGAGCATGGCGAGGTTGGTCTTGCCGCAGGCCGAGGGGAACGCGGCGGCGACGTACCGGGGCTCCCCGCCGGGCGGGGTGAGCTTGAGGATCAGCATGTGCTCGGCCAGCCAGCCCTCGTCGCGGGCCATCACGCTGGCGATGCGCAGCGCGTAGCACTTCTTGCCGAGCAGGGCGTTGCCGCCGTACCCCGAGCCGTAGGACCAGATCTCGCGGGTCTCGGGGAAGTGGGAGATGTACTTCGTGGAGTTGCACGGCCAGGGCACGTCCCGCCGGCCGGGCTCCAGCGGCGCGCCGACGGAGTGCACGCAGCGCACGAAGTCGCCGCGCTCCTCGATGAGGCGCAGCGCCGGCTCACCCATGCGGGTCATGACCCGCATCGACACCGCGACGTACGGAGAGTCGGTGATCTCCACGCCGAGCTGCGAGATGGGGCCGCCGAGGGGGCCCATGCAGAAGGGGACGACGTACATGGTGCGCCCGCGCATGCTGCCCTTGAACAGCTCGCCGAACGTGCGCCGCATCTCGTCGGGGGCGATCCAGTTGTTCGTCGGGCCCGCGTCCTCCTCGCGTTCCGAGCAGATGTAGGTGCGGTCCTCGACGCGCGCCACGTCACTGGGGTCCGACGCGGCGTAGAAGCTGTTGGGGCGTTTCGCGGGGTCGAGCCGCTTGAAGGTGCCCTGCTCAACCAGGAGGTCGGTCAGGCGCTGCCATTCGGCGTCGGACCCGTCGCACCAGACGACGTTGTCGGGCTGGGTCAGCGCCGCGATCTCGCCGACCCACTCGATCAGCTCGCGGTTGCTGGTCGGAGGCTGGTCAAGGCCGGGGACCTGTTGGGACACGATAGCTCCTCACACTCTCGCGGGGGGTGCCTGCATCATCAGCGATGAAACAACGGAAAGGCGAATTGGCCTGGACCAATTTGTTTCACCGCCATGACAGGCGGGGTTCCCGCCCTGGTTCCCGAGGGTCCTACCCACGAAGAGCCGTTCTATTTCGTGACCCATGTCTGTCGAGGTCGCGACAGGTATAGACCTCTGGCACATACCTTTATCGCGCGAATTGCATTTGCCCAGGCAGGGGCATTTACACGGTCGGCGGACCGGCCTTTCGCACCCTTTCGACGTGCTGCAGCGCGTCCCGCAGATCGGCGAGCCAGGAGTCCGCGTGCCGCCCCACCAGACGCACGCACCAGGCCAGCGCCTCGCTCCGGCTGCGGGCCACCCCGGCGGACACCAGAGTGTCGAGGACCACACGCTCGGGCTGCCGCAGCCGGGTCATCACCGGCACCGAGACGGTGGTGAACATCACCCGGCGGCCCTCGCACTCCACGCCCCAGGCGACCTTGCGCCGGAACCGGTGCTCCGCCTCCTGGGCGATCTCGATCCGCCGCTCCCGCGTCTCCTCGCGGAACCGGCTCACGTGCCCCTCGACGGCCGCCTCCCGCTCGGCGTCGGACACCCCCTCGCCGAGCTCCGGTCCCGCCAGCCGCCCCACGACCGAGATCTCCTCCCGGTCCACGACCAGCTCCGGCCGCCCCTCGAACCACTCGCCCGGCACCCGCCCCGCGAACCACCCGCGAAGCCGCTCCATCGCTTCATCGCTTTCCATGTAATCGAGATTACATCGTTTCGTCACTGACTCCTAGAGGAGAGCGCACGCGATACCGGCCATGCTCCGGCGGCCCGCCGCTCGCGACGACAATGCGCCGACCACGCGCTCCCGGGCGCACCTCGCCCATGAGCGCGGGCGACGGCGCGGAAGCGCGTGATCGGCGCGAAGAAGAGGGCGACCCCGCCCTCAGGAAAAGGGGGCGCCCCCGGGGAAGAGGGGACGGCCTCCGCCCTCAGTGGACGGAGAAGCCGCCGTCCACGAAGAGGGACTGGCCGGTGATGTACGCCGAGGAGGGGGCGGCGAGGAAGACGGCGGCCCCGGCGAAGTCGGCGGGCAGCCCGTTGCGGCCGATCATGGTGCGGGCGGCGAGGGCCTCGACCTTCTCCGGGTCCGAGGAGAGGCGGGCGTTGAGGGGGGTCATCACGAAACCGGGGACGAGCGTGTTCGCGGTCACGCCGTACGGCGACCACGCCTCGGCCTGGGAGCGCGTCAGGCCCTCCAGGCCCGCCTTGGAGGCGCCGTACGCGCCGCTCTGCACGAAGGCGCGGTGGGCCTGCTGCGAGCTGATGTGGATCAGGCGGCCGTAGCCGCGCTCGGCCATGCCGGGGGCGAAACGCCGGCTCAGGAGGAAGGGCGCCGCGAGGTTGACGGCCATCGTGGTGTCCCACACGTCGTCGCCCAGTTCGCCCAGCGGGGGGCGCAGGTTGATCCCGGCGCTGTTGACCAGGATGTCCGGCTCCCCGAACGGCTCGGCCATCCGCTCCGCCGCCGCCCGCAGGGCCTCGCGGTCGCCGAGGTCGGCGCTTACCCACGCCGCCGCGCAGCCGTACCCCTCCAGTTCCTTCGCCGTGTCGGCCAGCTCCGCCTCGCGCCGCGCCACCACCACGACCCGGGCCCCGGCCCGCCCCAGCGCCACGGCGATCGCCCGCCCGATCCCCGAGCTGCCCCCGGTCACCACCGCGACCCTGCCGTCCAGCGAGAAGAGTTCCCTCAGGTAAGCCTCGTTCGTCATGCGCCGACCCTAGACCACCCCCCGCGCACCTCCCCGCCCTCGCCGTACGGCCCGACCACGGTCCACCACGGCCCAGCGCGGTTCGGCACAGCCCAGCGCAGCCCCGTACGGCTCACGCGGGCCCCGCCGCGGCCGTACGGCTCACGCCGGGCGCCGCCGCCCAAGCTCGCCCCGGGGACACGGCTCATGCCGTACGGCGGGGCTCAGCGGACGCGGGAGGCGATGGCGGGGCTCACGCGGACGACGCCGGCCAGGCCGCGCGTGCGGATCGGGCCGATCTTGACGACGTCGCCGGTGCGCGGCGCCTGGATCATCTTGCCGTCGCCCCAGTAGATGGCCACGTGCGAGATGTAGCCGGGGTTCGTCGGGTCGCTGCGCCAGAAGAGGAGGTCGCCCGGCTGGATCTGGCTCAGCGGGACCTGGGGGCCGGTGACCCACTGCTGGTGGGTGACGCGGGGCATGCGGACGCCCGCGCGGGCGAAGGCCCACTGGACCAGGCCGGAGCAGTCGAAGGTGTCGGGGCCCTCGGCCCCCCAGACGTACGGGCGGCCGAGCTTGGTGCCGGCGGCGGTCAGCGCGGTCCTGATCTGCTCGGCGCTCATGAAGGCGCTGCTGGGCCAGGTCTGCCCGTTGAGCTTCTTGTCGCCCCCGGTGACCTTGCCGGGGACCTTCAGGACGGGGTCGATGACGACGGCCTTGGCGCCCTTGGGCAGGTGCGGCGTCAGGGCCTTGCGCAGCTTGCCGGAGTCCACCTTCGGGGCGCTGATCAGCAGCGCGTTGCCCTGGGGCAGGCCGAGCGCCCGCCCGGTGTCGCGCGAGACCACGGCGTCGATCGCGCCGATGCCCATCGTGGCGTACGCGCCGACCCGCATCGTGCGCGAGGCGTTGCGGACCATGCTGCCCAGGGTCATGCCGCCGTCGTTGCCGAGCACGAAGGAGACCGCGACGTCCCCGGCGGCGACGTTGCGCCACAGGTTGTCGGAGGCGGCGGTGGGCTTGGGGGTGTACGCCCGGAAGGTCGAGGGGTCCACGCCCAGCGTCGCCACGCGCTTCCCGCTCAGCATGACCTCGGCCGCGTCCACCACCTCGACCCGGGCCACGCCCTTCGTCCGGCGGATCCGGTCGACCAGGTCCGGGGGCAGCGTCTCCTGCCCGGCGACGAACAGATGCGGCTTGACCACGCCGCTGAAGGGGGCGACCGACCCGGCGGCGTTCGCGACGCGGTCGGAGGACGCGACGAAGCGGGCGTTGGAACCCTGGGCGACCTTGGTCTGCGGGGCGAGCCTCGCGGGCTCCTCCTCGCCCATGGCGACGAGGCTGACGGTGGCCAGGGTGACGTTCGCCAGGAGGGTTCCGGCGACGACCAGCGGCGTCCACCGGCGTACTCGCAACGACACCACTCCCAGCCCTCCGCACCCCGTGATCTGTTCGCCGCTCAACGACTTTGCCTCAACACGACGCCGGCAGTCCAGAGGTCTGCATGAATCGTGAGACTTCGCCGTCGATACCCGGCTTCGCCGGAAAGACGGGAGGCTGATGGCAATGCGATGACCTGCGTCGTGTTTCATCCCCTTTACCCAGGGGACAGCGGCGGCAGATACGGATCGGTCCCTACCTAGGAGGTAGAAATGACCACCGGGGCCGTGATCGCAATCATTATCGGTGTGCTCATCGTCGTCCTGGTCGGCGGCTACGTCGCCTGGGACATGAGCCGCCGTCGCCGCCTTCAGCAGCGCTTCGGACCGGAGTACGACCGCGCGGTCAAGACCGCGGGCGGACGCCGGGAGGCCGAGGCCGAGCTCTCCGCCCGAGAGCGCCGCTTCGAGAAGCTGGACATCCGCGATCTCTCGCCCGAGGAGACCACCCGCTACAGCGGTGAGTGGACCGCCATCCAGGAACGCTTCGTGGACGCGCCCGAACAGGCGGTCGCCGAGGCGGACCGGCTGGTCACCCAGGTGATGGCCGACCGGGGGTACCCGACGGACTCCGGTCACCGCCAGCGGATCGCCGACCTGTCCGTGGGCCACGCCAAGACGCTCGGGGACTACCGGGCGGCCCACGAGATCAGCGAGCGGTCGGCCAAGGGCGAGGCGAGCACCGAGGACCTGCGCCAGGCCATGATCCACTACCGCGAGCTGTTCGCGGACCTGCTCGGGACCGGCTCCACCGGCCGCCACGCCCCGCCCCGGTGAGGCGGGCTCCCCGGCGCCGCCCGTTCTGGCGCGCCCGGGATGGCGAGCGCAGCGAACCGAAGCACAGAAAGGAAGGAGCCGTGACCAACCCCGAGTACCGCGACCGAGGCCGCGACGACGAACACGCCTCACCCGAACACGAGCACGAGCACGGGGGCCTCGGCCGCGCCGGGCCCTCCGACCGGGACGACGACGTGGTGATCCACTCACGCGAGGACGCCACCAGCCACCCCGACGACGTCCTCGTCGCCTCCGCCCACCCCGCCGGCGAGCCGTACCGGACGGGCGACCCCGGCCAGTCCTCCCCGGACGCGGCGGACCCGTCCGCCCACCGCGAGGGCGCCGACGACCGTGACGCTGACACGCGGCCCGAGGCCGGTGACATGCACTGGGACGAGTCGCCCCGCGCACCGCACCCCGACACCGACCCGCAGCGCGAGGCGGGCGTGTACGGCGGGCCCGCGCCCGCGCCGTACCTGGACGAGACGGACGTGCGCCCCCACTCCCCCATGTCCGGCGCCGCCGACCGTTCCGACGAATCCGACGAGTCCGGTGAGTCCGGTGAGTCCGGCGTTTCCGACCGTTCCGGGGGCGCCGATGACGCCGGCCGCTCCGACGTGGGCCCCTCGGGGACCGGTACGGCGGAGCCGCCGGGCGCGACGCCGTACCCGCCGGTCATGAGCACGGGCAACACCACCGGCGACACCGGGACCCCGGCCGGCGAGGCCGCGGCGGCCGCCGGGGCGGGTGGGGCGGCCTCCTCGCTCGCGGAGACTCGGGAGGAGGCCGTGTCGGTGCGCGACTACCAGCCGCGCTGGCAGGAGATCCAGGTCGGGTTCGTGGACGACCCGCGCAAGGCCGTCGAGCAGGCGGACGCGCTGGTCGAGGAGGTGGTCCAGGACCTGGTCAGCGCCGTCGAGGAGATGCGGGACACGCTCCGCGAGCGCTGGCGCGAGGGCTCGCCGGACACCGAGAGTCTGCGGGAGACGATCCAGCACTACCGCTGGCTGCTCCGCGAGCTGACCACCTGAACCACCCGAACCACCCGAACCACTGAACCATCCCGAACCGCAGGGCCGCCCGGCCGCCTGATCGCCGGTCGGCCCGGTTAGTCCGATTTATCCGTACAAAAACCGAAAAATCGTAAAACAACGCGAGGAAGCCGCTCACCCGAAAAGAGGTGAGCGGCTTCTCGCGCACATGACGCGGTGATGGCCGGAACCGCGGCGCGGGGAGAGCCGCCGGCGCGCGGAACCGTCGCGGGAGGGCTAGTTGCCCACGTAGGGCACGGCCTCCAGGATCTCCACGGTGTTGCTGCGCCCGTTGGGCATCGTGTAGGTCGCCTTCTCGCCGATCTTCTTGCCGCTGATGGCGGCGCCCAGCGGCGACTTCGGCGAGTAGACGTCGATCGGGGCGCCGCTCTCCTCGCGGGAGGCGAGCAGGAACGTCACCTCCTCGTCGTCGCGCTCGAACCGGACGGTCACCGTCATGCCGGGACCCACCACGCCCTCGGTGCGGGGGGCCTCGCCGACGCGGGCGTTGTCGAGGATGTGGCGGAGCTGGAGGATGCGGCCCTCGATCTTGCCCTGCTCCTCCTTGGCGGCGTGGTAGCCACCGTTCTCGCGCAGGTCACCCTCTTCCCGGGCGGCTTCGATCTTCTTGGCGATTTCGATGCGTCCCGGGCCCGAGAGGTGTTCCAGCTCCGCCTTAAGGCGGTCGTACGCCTCCTGCGTCAGCCAGGTGACGTTCTCGTCGTGGGACTCGGCCACGGGTACTCCTTGCTGTATTGGGGGCTGGAGATCGGTTAAAGGCTCGAGGTTTCGAGACCACGTATGTGCGAATCTCGAAAGGCTAACAAGTGAACGGGCGGGGCGCTTCCCCGGATGTCTCACTATTTGAGATAGCAGTGGTCCACATGCCCGGTCGCCGGGGGCACCGTGGTGAGCACCCGCTCGGTCATGCGGTACGTGCTCTTGCCCGCGGGGATCTCGACCTCTCTCGTGCCGACCTCGGCATGGGTGGTGTCCTGCGCCCGCAGGCGGCACGCGGCCGCCCGGTCCGCGGGCTTGGTCACCTCGAAGACTACCGTGACCTGGTTCCCCGGGCCCAGGTCGAACGCGATGAGCTGATCGTAGACCTCGGTCTTCCCGGTGGAGGTCCACATGACGTAGCCCCACCCGAACGCGCACGCGGCCGCGAACACCGCGAGCACGGTGTAGACGACGGCGCGCCGGGAACGGCTCGCCGGTGGGCGTACGGCCCGCGCGTCCGTGCCGGTGGTCGCCATGGTGGAATCTCCCTGCGTGGTCCGACGTTGTCCAACACAATTGTCGCCTGTCGGGGCTACGGTTTCCGCATCGCGGCGTGTTCCGTACGGCACAGTCCTGTCCGGGGCGCCCGTGCGGCTTCCGTACGGCGGTGCGGCACACTGCGGCGGTGCGCGGCGAACGCGGCGCCTCGCCCTGCTACACGGCACGACGCGACAGAACGCGGCCTATGCGGCACAGTGCACAACGGCGGCACAGTGCACAACGGCATGGACCGCGCCATCCGACGCGTATGACCATGGGTGACCGATATGAGGAGACTCCAGCCTTGAACGAGAGCCTGAACCGAGACGGCCTGCGCCTCATGGCCGTCCACGCCCACCCCGACGACGAGTCCAGCAAGGGCGCGGCGACGATGGCGAAGTACGTCGCCGAAGGGGTGGAGGTCCTCGTGTGTACGCTCACCGGCGGTGAGCGGGGCTCGATCCTCAACCCCAAGATGGACCGCCCGGAGATCGCCGAGAACATCGCCGAGGTGCGCCGCCAGGAGATGGAGCGCGCGCGCGAGATCCTCGGCGTCCAGCAGCGCTTCCTCGGCTTCGTGGACTCCGGCCTGCCCGAGGGCGACCCGCTGCCGCCGCTGCCGGAGGGCTGCTTCGCGCTCCAGCCGCTGGAGGTCGCGTCCGAGCCGCTCGTGCGCGCCGTGCGCGAGTTCCGGCCGCACGTCATCCTGACGTACGACGAGGACGGCGGTTACCCGCACCCGGACCACATCATGACGCACAAGGTGTCGGTGGAGGCGTTCGAGGCGGCCGGCGACCCGGACCGCTACCCGGACTCGGGCGAGCCGTGGCAGCCGCTCAAGCTCTACTACCACCTGTCCTTCACCAAGGCCCGGTTCGAGGCCCTGCACGAGGCCATGACCGAGGCCGGGATCGGCTCGCCCTACGGCGACTGGATCGCCCGCTGGGAGGACCGCCCGCAGAAGTGGGAGCTGACCACGCGCGTCCCCTGCGCCGACTACTTCGAGGTCCGCGACCAGGCGCTGCTGGCGCACGCGACCCAGGTGGACCCGGACGGTTTCTGGTTCGTCTGCCCGCGCGAGATCCAGCAGAAGGTCTGGCCGACGGAGGACTACCACCTCGCGCGCTCCCTGGTGGACACCACGACGCCCGAGGACGACCTCTTCGCCGGCGTCCGCGAGACCCTCCCCGCCACCACCCCCGCCCCGGAGTGCGACGCCACCTCCTGACCCCCGTCTCCACCCGGGGATCTACGCTCCCCCCTTTTCGGGCCCCGATTTCCGCATCCTCGGGCCCGACCTCGTCATGCCCCCGTCCTGGAGCCCCTCCCCCCCTTTCCTCCCCCGTGATCTTGCGATTCCGCCCCCACGCCGGCACCACCTGGGGCCTCGGGTGAGGGACGGGCGGGGCGGAATCGCAAGATCACGGGCGGGATACGGGCCTTCTGGGGCTGGGTACGCGCGGGCCGGGCCGGACCGGAAGGCGCGTGGGCGAAGGCGCGTGGGCGGAGGCCGTACGGCGCGCGGGAGCCGTACGGGATGCGGGGGTCGCACAGGTCACTGCCCGGCGCATGGAAGACTTACGGTGTGACTGTTCTACAACCTGTCGAGCAAAACGCGGTGAGCCCCGGGCTGCTGGGTTTCCTGGTCGTCGCGGCGCTCGGGCTGGCGCTGTTCTTCCTGATCAAGTCCATGAACCGGCAGATCAAGAAGATCGAGGTCCCGCACGAGAACGAGCCGGGCAAGGACCGCCCCGGCGACGAGAACCCCCCGAACCCGCCGGCCAAGTGACCCGGGGCGGCCCGCCGCCTACTCGAACACCAGGTCGCGCGCGCTCCCCTCGGGCGCGGCGAACTCCAGCATCCGCTCGCCCTCCTCGGCCAGCGCCTCCCGGTCCGCGTCCGGGATGGGCTCGAACAACCGGATCGTCAGCGACGACGCGCGCCGCCCGGAGGCGATCTTCCACGTCCCCGCGACCATGCCGTCCACGAACACCGTGCCCGGAATGACCGCGTTCTTGGTGAAGACCGTCTTCGTGTACGCCTCGGGCAGGACGCGCGTCTTGTCGGCGTACGCCAGCAGCACGTTGTCGTACTCCGCGACGAGCCGCGGCGGCAGCGGCAGGTCCGGGTCGGGCAGCGGAGCGCCGGGGACGTCGAACAGCTCCCGCCCCCGCTCGTCCTGGAAGATCCGCAACCGCGGCCGGAGCCGTTCGACCACCTCGCGCAGCCGCGTCAGCCCTGACCACTTCTGCATGTCGGCCACCGTCGCGGGACCGAACGCCGCGAGGTACCGCAGCACCATCTCCTCAGCCGAGGGCCCGCCCGCGGCGGCCTCCCCCAGCCACGCCTCGGCCGTGGTCAGCACCGGCTGCCCGCTCCGCCCCCACACCCCGCGCGGCGGCACCTGCACCAGCGGCAACGCGAACCGCACGGTCCTGGCCAGCGCCCCCGCCTCCCGGCCGGGCCACCGCGCGGCCAGCGCCGCCTCCAGCTCCCGCCCGGTCATCGGCCCCTCCTCCAGCAACTCCCGGGCGGCGGCCGCCACCTCGGCGAAGTCCACCCCCTTCACCACGGGCGAATAGGCGCTGTTGGAGTGCAGAACCGCGTCGAACACCGGCTGGGTGAGCGCGCGCAGCCCGAGGCAGTCCCGTGCGCTGACCAGGTGCACGGTCCCCCGCATGACCGCGATCCGCACGACCTGCCGCTCCACGAGCAACCGCGACAGCTCGCCCGGCTCGAACCCCTCGAGCCGCGACCACAGCCCGTAGTACGGCGGGAACGGCGCCTGCGCCTGCAGCCCCACGAGGTACTCCACCGCCTCCAGCGCCCCCATGGCCACCCGCCGCGACAGAAACTGCCGCTCCATGGTCGCCCGATTCAGCGCCCGAGCCCCCACCCGCATCCCGCCCACCTTCCCAAGCCCGAAACCCCCCACCCTAGGCCAAACCCACCCCCCGAACCCCCCTCTTCGACAACCCCCCGCGGTCCCGAGTCCGACCCTGCCGAGCCGCCGCATCACCCCCTTTTTGGGCATTCACCGGTAGCTCCGACCTATCGCCACACTTCACGCCGGTCCATCAGATCCGGCCCCCATGACCGCGCCCACGGCGTACCTTCGATCGAACATGCGATCGACGACCTGTGGAAGGCGGAGTATGGGCGGGGCTCTCGCCGAACCGGCGGAACACGGTGATCCGCGCACTCGTGGACCGGGGCGACGGATCCTCCGCTCTCAGATTCCGCGGGGTGGCCGAGACACCGGGGGAACCAGGCTCTGGCGGTGTCGCCACGCCGAGTCCTCCGATGAGCCTCCGCGAGAAGCGCGCGGTGATCGCGGAGATGTTCGCCTCGCTGGTCGTACGCCCTGTGGGCAAGGGGCGGCAGAGAGGGAGGGGTGACGCGCTGGAGGTGACGTGGAACGCCGCCTTCACCGGGATCCCCGCGTCTCCGGCGGCCGGGGCCATGCCGGGGATGAGACGACGGCCGGCACGTGAGAGCCTTGACGCATGAACCGGCTGGGTAGTGAGACCTCTCCCTACCTCCTTCAGCACGCCAGCAACCCCGTTGACTGGTGGCCCTGGGGAGAGGAGGCGATGCTCGAAGCGCGTAGGCGGGACGTGCCACTGTTGATCTCAGTCGGCTACTCATCCTGCCATTGGTTACGCAGCTTCTAGCATCGCGAGATCACTGGTGTCATGTCATGGCTCACGAATCGTTCGAGGACGTGGGCACGGCGGAGATCATGAATCGGCACTTCGTGTGCGTGAAGGTGGATCGGGAGGAGAGGCCCGACGTGGACGCCGTGTACATGGCGGCCACGCAGGCGATGACGGGGCACGGCGGGTGGCCGATGACCGTGTTCGCGACTCCCGACGGGGCGCCGTTCTTCACGGGGACCTACTTCCGGCGGCCGGACTTCCAGCGGGTGATGCTGGCGGTGGCCAAGGCGTGGGCCGAGGAGCGGGAGGGGGTGCTCACGCAGGGGGCCAAGGTCGTGCAGGCGCTGAGCGGGCAGAACGCGCTGCCCGGCGGGCCGGTTCCGACGGCGGAGACGCTGGCGGCGGCCGTGCGCAATCTGGCGTCGTCGTTCGATCCGGCGCACGGGGGGTTCGGCGGGGCCCCGAAGTTCCCGCCGTCGATGGCGCTGGAGTTCCTGCTGCGGCACCACGCGCGGACCGGGTCGGCGGAGGCGCTGCGCATGGCCGGGAGCACGCTGGAGGCGATGGCCAGGGGCGGGATGTACGACCAGCTCGCGGGCGGGTTCGCGCGGTACAGCGTGGACGCCCGGTGGGTGGTGCCGCACTTCGAGAAGATGCTCTACGACAACGCGCTGCTGATGCGGGTCTACACGCACTGGTGGCGGGCCACCGGGTCGCCGTTCGCCCGGCGGATCGCGCTGGAGACCGCCGACTGGCTGATGGCCGAGATGCGCACGCCCGAGGGCGGGTTCGCGTCGGCGCTGGACGCCGACAGCGAGGGCGAGGAGGGCCGCTTCTACGTCTGGACGCCTGAGCAGCTCACGGAGGTGCTCGGTGAGGAGGACGGCGCGTGGGCGGCGCGGCTGTTCGAGGTCACCGGCACGTTCGAGCACGGGACCTCGGTGCTCCAGCTCCTTGAGGACCCCGACGACGCCGACCGGTGGCGGCGGGTGCGCTCGGCCCTGCTGCGGGCCCGCGAGCTGCGGGTACGGCCGGGCCGCGACGACAAGGTGGTCGCGTCGTGGAACGGGCTGGCGATCGCGGCCCTCGCCGAGACCGGGGCGGTGTTCGAGCGGCCGGACCTGGTGACGGCGGCGCGGGACGCGGCGCGGCTGCTGGTCAACGTGCACCTGACCGGCTCGCGGCTGCTGCGCACGTCGCGGGACGGCGTGGCCGGGCCCAACGCGGGCGTGCTGGAGGACTACGCGAACGTCGCGGAGGGCTTCCTGGCGCTCTACGGGGTCACGGGCGAGGCCGGGTGGGCGCACAACGCGCGGGTGCTGCTGGACGTGGTGCTGGACCGGTTCGGGGACGGCCGGGGCGGGTTCTACGACACCGCGGACGACGCCGAGAAGCTGTTCCAGCGCCCGCAGGACCCGACGGACAACGCGACCCCCTCGGGCCGGTTCGCCGCCGCCGGGGCGCTGCTGTCGCTGGCCGCGCTCACCGGGTCCGTACGGCACCGCGAGGCGGCGGAGGCCGCCCTGGGCGTGCTGAACACGCTCGGGGAGCGCTATGCCCGGTTCGCCGGGTGGGGGCTGGCGGTCGCGGAGGCGGCGCTGTCCGGGCCGGTGGAGATCGCGATCGTGGGCGAGCCGGGCGACTCCCGCACCCGGGCGCTGCACCGGGCCGCGCTGCTCGCCGACACCCCGGGCGCGGTGATCGCGCTGGGCGAGCCCGGCGCGGAGCCGTCGGTGCCGCTCCTCGCGGACCGGACCCTGGTGGACGGCGGCCCGGCGGCGTACGTCTGCCGCGGGTTCACGTGCCGCCTCCCGGTGACCGAGCCGGCCGCCCTGACGCGCGAGATCGCCGCGAGCACGCCGTAGGGACCCGCCAGAGGCCGTTAGGACCCGGCCAGACGCCGTAGGACCCGACCAGACGGCGCCGGACCGGCAGCACGCCGTCGGACCGGCCAGAGGCCGCAGAGGCCGCCAGCCGCCGTAGGGACCCGGCCAGAGGCCGCAGAGGCCGCCAGCCGCCGTAGGGCCGGCTCAGGCGCTCAGGACCCGCGGAACACGCCGTGCAAGCCCGCCGAACGCGCTGCGGGGGACGCGCGGGCGCGCCGCAGGGGCTCCCCGGGGCCTACGCGTCGCCGGAGGGGTTCTCCAGGATCTCGCGGCGGGCGGTCTCGCGCCTCTCGTCGTCCGGCTGGTCCGGGGAGGGCGGGCGGGGGCGCTCCGACTCCTGCGGGCCGTCGGGGCCGTCGGTCTCGGGCGGCGGGGCCGGGCTCTGCGTGGCCGGGGGCTCGCTCGTCGGCTCGGGGTCCGGCGTCGGCTCGTCCGTGATCCGGGGCCTCGGCGTGTGCTCGGGCTGGGGCCTGGGCGAGTTCACCCGGGTCCCGCCGGAGCGGTCGGCGCCCGAGGGGGACTGGAACCGCTTGACCGGCTCCCCGCGCAGCGCCTCGCCGGTGAACGCCCGGAACGTCATCGCCGGGACGGTCCCGCCGGCGGCCTCGCCGTACCCGGGGAGGGTGATCGTCTTGTTGTCCGAGTGGAACATGTCCACGGCGACCGCGAGCTGCGGCGTGTAGCCGACGAACCAGACGGACTTGGCGTCGGAGGAGGTGCCGGTCTTGCCCGCGACCGGGCGGCCGTCGGGCAGCGCGGCGGCGGTGCCGGTGCCGCCCCGGACGACCTGGGTCATGGCGTAGGTCGCGTCGGCGGCCGTGCGCTCGCTGAAGACGCGGCGGGTCTTGACCTTGATCTCGCGGGTCTCGCCCTTGGCGTCGGTCACCGACCGTACGACGTGGGCGTCGCGGTGGACGCCGCCGGCGGCGAACGTGGCGTACGCGGAGGCCTGCTGGACCGCGCTCACGTCGGCGACGCCGAGCGGGAGCGTGGCGTACTTGTGCTGCTCGACCTGGGCGGCCGGGATGCCCATGTCCTCGGCCATCTCGGCGACCTTGTTCACGCCGACCTTCTGGGCCAGCTCGACGTAGGCCGTGTTGATCGACCGCTGGGTGGCGGTGACCAGGTCGACCGGCCCGTAGTCGGCCATTCCGGAGTTGTTGATGGCGGTGCCGTTCACCATCAGCGGGGAGTCGCCCTGCACGATCGTGCCCAGGCCGTACCCCTCCTCCAGGGCGGCGGCCAGGGCGTACGGCTTGAAGGACGAGCCGGCCTGGACCTTGGCGGAGAAGGCGTTGTCGTACTGGTTCTTGAGGTAGTCGTCGCCGCCGTAGAAGGCGACGACCTCGCCGGTGGCGGGGTCCACGGCGGCCAGGCCGGTGCGGACCTTGCGGGAGGTGCCGGAGGGGCGGGTCTCCTCGACCGCGCGGCGGGCGACGTCCATCAGCTTCCTGTCGAAGGTCGTGGTGACCTTCAGCCCGCCCTGGTTGATCGTCTCGTCGTCGTAGCCGAGGCGGTTGAGCTCCCGGTGCACCTGGTCCCACATGTAGCCGCGCTGGCCGCCCAGGGTCATGACGGCGCGGGGCTTGCGGAGGGTGGGGAAGTCCAGGCTCGCGGCCTTCTCGGCGGTGAGCGCGCCGGTCTCGGTCATCGCGCCGATGACCGAGTTCCAGCGGCTCTTGGCGGCGTCCAGGTCGTCGCCCTCGGGGTCGGCGAAGCGCGAGGGCTGCTGGATGACGGCGGCGAGGTAGGCGCCCTCGGCGACGGTGAGGTCGCTGACGTCCTTGCGGAAGTACGCCTTGGAGGCCGCCTGGATGCCGTGGGCGCCGCGGCCGAAGTAGATGGTGTTGAGGTACTGCTCCAGCACCCAGTCCTTGGACTTGGACTGGTCCACCTTGACCGAGATCAGGATCTCGCGGAGCTTGCGGATGACGGAGCGCTCCTGGCTGAGGCCGCTGTAGTAGTTGCGGACCATCTGCTGGGTGATGGTGGATCCGCCCTGGACCTGCTGGCCGGTGATCGTGGACCAGACGGCGCGGATCGAGCCGCGCAGGGAGACGCCCTGGTCGCTGTAGAAGCCGCGGTTCTCGGCGGCGATGACGGCGTTCCGCACGTGCTTGGGCACCTTGCGCAGCGGGACGGGGTCGCGGTCCACGCCGCGCTGGGCCAGCACGGTCTTGCCGTCGTTGTAGTAGATGACCGAGCCCTGGGCCGTCGCGCTGGCCTGGGTGGAGTCGGGGATGGGCGTGAGCGCGTAGACGACTCCGACCAGCGCGGCGAGGCCGATCAACGTTCCGGCCACCAGGATCAGCAGCCTTCTCATGATCCGGCGTTTCCCAGCCATGCAATCCCCCGATTACCCCGTAAGCCCCCAAACCGGGCAAAAGTCCAGCCTATGTGCTGCCTCCAAATGCTCGGGCCCGGGTTCTCAGGACTCCGCGGGCCCGGATTCCGCCGGCACCGCCTGCACCAGAGGCAGGGTCCGGTAGGGCACGGGGGACGCGAGCGCGATGACGGTCGAGGTGCGCACCACGCCCTCCACTCCGACTATAAGGTCGATGACCCGCTGGAGATCGGCGTTGGTCCGGGCCACGACCCGGCACAACATATCGCCTCCGCCCGTGATCGTGTGGACCTCCAGCATCTCCGGAATGGCGGCCAGCCGCCCGATCACCGTGTCATGGCCGCCGACCTGGCGGATCTGCAGGGTGACGAACGCGGTCACGCCATACCCCAGCGCGGCTGGGTCTATGTCGGGCCCGAAGCCCCGGACGACGCCCCGGGCGACCAGCCGGTCCAGCCGCGCCTGCACGGTGCCCCGGGCGACCCCGAGGCGGCGGGAGCACTCCAGGACGCCGAGCCGGGGTTCGGCGTCCAGCAGCGAGATGAGCCGGGCGTCCAGTTTGTCGATCATCTTCTCCGCACCGTCCGAATGATGGACACGCTGCACAATTCTCCCGGCATACACCGGGATGCACTGGGCATCTTGTCCACTGATTCTGGCAACTGTTGCGCAGGAAAGCCACCCGTCCGAGAGTGTGGCCAAACACCGCATTTAGGAGGCGCACTGTGGCTCGGAACGACGTCTTCCCCGTGAACGGCATGGACGCGGTCGTGTTCGCGGTCGGCAACGCCAAGCAGGCCGCCCACTACTACTCCACCGCCTTCGGCATGAAGCGGGTGGCGTACAAGGGCCCGGAGAACGGCTCCCGCGACGAGGTCGCCCACGTGCTGGAGTCCGGCGGCGCCCGGTTCGTCTTCAAGGGCGCGCTGCGCCCCGAGGGCGAGCTCGCCCGGCACGTCGCCGCCCACAGCGACGGCGTGATCGACCTGGCGCTGGACGTGCCCGACGTCGAGGCCGCCTACCGGCAGGCGCTCTCGGCCGGCGCGACCGGCCTGCTGGAGCCGCACGTCGAGGAGGACGACCACGGCAAGGTCGTCATGGCCGCGATCGCGACGTACGGCGAGACGCGCCACACCCTCGTGGACCGGTCGAACTACAACGGGCCCTACCTGCCCGGGTACGTCGCGGCCGACCCGATCGTGGAGCCCCCGGCCAAGCGGTACTTCCAGGCCATCGACCACTGCGTGGGCAACGTCGAGCTCGGTAAGATGGACGAGTGGGTGGAGTTCTACCGCCGCGTCATGGGCTTCACCAACATGGCCGAGTTCGTCGGCGACGACATCGCCACGGAGTACTCCGCGCTCATGTCCAAGGTGGTCGCCGACGGCACCCGCAAGGTCAAGTTCCCGCTCAACGAGCCGGCGATCAGCCGCAAGAAGTCGCAGATCGACGAGTACCTGGAGTTCTACGGCGGCCCCGGCGTGCAGCACATCGCGCTGGCCACCAACGACATCCTGCGGGCCGTGGACGTGATGCGCGCCCAGGGCGTGGAGTTCCTGAACACCCCGGACTCCTACTACGACGACCCGGAGCTGCGTGAGCGCATCGGCCAGGTCCGCGTCCCGGTGGAGGAGCTGAAGAAGCGCCGCATCCTCGTGGACCGCGACGAGGACGGCTACCTGCTCCAGATCTTCACCAAGCCGGTCCAGGACCGCCCGACCGTCTTCTTCGAGCTGATCGAGCGGCACGGCTCCCTCGGCTTCGGCAAGGGCAACTTCAAGGCCCTGTTCGAGGCGATCGAGCGCGAGCAGGAGCTGCGCGGCAACCTCTGACGGCCCCGCCGACCGGCCCGCCCGGTCATCCGGTACGGCCGGCGCCCGCCCGCCGGCCGTACCCCCGGCCCCGCCGTACCCTGACCCCGGCCTTACCCCCGGCTCCGCCGCACCGCAGGCCCCGGCCGCACCCCCAGCCGCCGGCCGTACCCCGCCTGCCGGTGACGCCTCGGCCCCCCCGCCGCGCACGTGCGCCGGGCGGGTGGCCTGCCGTACCCCTCGTGCGCGAAGAGGGCGACGAGTGATCGTTTCATGACGTAGCGTGGACTGGCCGCCGTCGTGAAGGAGCACAATCGCAGATGCGCCCGCTGACTCTCCGCGCGCTCGCCCTCGTCCTTCTCGGCGTGGTGCCGCTGGCCTGCACCGGGGCGGAGCCCGAGCCGCCGGCCACCACGTCCCCCGTCCCGACCGCGCGCGACACGCTCACGCCGGGGGCCGGGACCGTGGGCGAGGCGGGCATCGGCGACCCGGACTTCCCGCGCGACGGCAACGGCGGCTACGACGTGGCCCACTACGCCCTCAAGCTCTCCTACGAGCCCTCGCGCAAGCGCCTGGAGGGCACGGCGGACGTGCGGGCGCGGGCGCTCCAGGACCTCTCCCGCTTCAACCTCGACCTGCGCGGTTTCACGGTCGCGCAGGTCCAGGTGGACGGCGCCGACGCCCGCTTCGAGCGCGACGGCACGGAACTGATCGTGACCCCGGCCGCCACCCTGCGCAAGGACGCGGCGTTCACCGTCCGCGTCCGGTACGCCGGGCGGCCCGACGCCATCGAGGACCCCGGCAACCTGGGCACGTACGGCTTCAACTTCACCCCCGACGGCGCGTTCGTGACCTCGCAGCCGTCCGGGGCGCGCACCTGGTTCCCCGGCAACGACCACCCCGCCGACAAGGCCACGTTCGACTTCGAGATCACCGTGCCCGAGGGCCTGACCGTGCTGGCCAACGGCGAGATGGCGGGCAGGCCGCGCACCGCCTCCGGCCGCACGACGTTCGTCTGGCGCGAGCGGAACCCGATGGCCACCTACCTGGCCACGATGACGCTGGGCCGGTTCCACCTCAAGGAGGGCAGGACCGCCTCGGGCATCCCCAACGTGGCGGCCGTGGACCCGCGGTTCAAGGGCTCGCTCAACCGCCTGTACGACCTGAGCGGCAAGATCACGGATTACTGGGCGGAGAAGTTCGGGCCGTATCCGTTCGGCTCGACCGGCGGCGTCGTGGACGACTTCGACGCGGGGTACGCCCTGGAGAACCAGACCAAGCCGATGTACGGCGGGTTCGACCCCTACGACAGCATCATCGCGCACGAGCTGGCGCACCAGTGGTTCGGCGACAGCCTGAGCATCCGGCGGTGGCGCGACCTGTGGCTGAACGAGGGCTTCGCGACGTACGCCGAATGGCTCTGGGGCGAGCACGCGAACGGCGAGCCGGCGGAGACGCAGTTCAAGCTGGCCTATGAGACGGCGAGCCAGGGCATGTGGCGGTATCCCCCGGGGGTCGCCCGGCCCAAGGACCTGTTCAACAACTCGGTCTACACGCGCGGCGCGATGACGCTGCACGCGCTGCGCAAGCGCGTCGGCGACGACACGTTCTTCGACACGCTGCGGACCTGGGCGAACGACCACAAGTACGGTCACGTGACCACGGAGGAGTTCATCGCGCTCGCCGAGAGGAAGGCGGGCAGGCAGCTCGACGACCTCTTCGACGCGTGGTTGTTCCAGCCCCGCAAGCCCCGCCTCTGACTCCGGGAGAAGGACGAGAAGCCGGCCGCGCGGCCCGCCCGGCTCAGGTGAAGATCAGCGTGTACCCGGCGGCGCGGAGGCGGCCCAGCACGTCGTCGCAGTGCTCAGGACCGCGCGTCTCCAGTTGCAGCAGCACCTCGGCCTCGTCCAGGTGCAGCCGCGCCGCCATCCGCTCGTGCACGATGTCCTGCACGTTCGCGCCCATGTCGGCCAGTTCGTCCAGCAGTACGGCGAGCGCGCCCGGCCGGTCCGGCAGCCGGATGCGGAACGCGAGGTACCGCCCGGCCGCGATCAGCCCGTGCCGGAGCACCTTGGACAGCAGCAGCGGGTCGATGTTCCCGCCGGACAGCACCACCACGACCGGCGGCTCGAAGGCGTGCGGGTGGTCCAGCAGCGCGGCGACGCCCGCGACCCCGGCGGGCTCGACCACGAGCTTCGACCGCTCCAGGCACAGCAGCAGCGCCCGCGACAGCGACTCCTCGGTGACCGTGACCACCTGGTCGACGTACTCGGCCACCAGCGGGTAGGTCAGGTCCCCCGGCCGCCCCACGGCGATGCCGTCCGCCATGGTGGACGACGGCTCGACCGCGATCGGGTGCCCGGCGGCCAGCGAGGCGGGGAACGCCGCCGCCCGCTCGGCCTGCACGCCGATCACCTTCACGCCCGGCCTGACGGACTTGGCCGCGAGCCCGATCCCGGCCGCCAGCCCGCCACCGCCGACCGCGACCACGATCGTGCGCACGTCCGGGCACTGCTCCACGATCTCCAGCCCGATCGTGCCCTGCCCGGCCACGATGTCGGGGTGGTCGAACGGGTGGATGAAGACCGCGCCGCTCTCCTCGGCGCGCTGCCGCGCCCCCGCGAGCGCGGCGTCCACCGTCTGCCCGGCGAACACCACGTCCGCGCCGTACCCCCGGGTCGCGGCGACCTTGGGCAGCGGCGCGCCGTTCGGCATGAAGACGACGGACTTGGCCCCGACCGCGTCGGCGGCGAGCGCCACGCCCTGCGCGTGGTTGCCCGCGCTGGCGGCGACGACCCCCCGCGCGCACTCCTCCGCCGACAGCCGCGCGAGGCGGACGTAGGCCCCGCGCAGCTTGAACGACCCGGATCGCTGGATGTTCTCGCACTTGAGCAGGACGGGCCCGCCGACGGTCTCGGACAGCACGTGGGAGCGCACCACCGGCGTCCGCACGGCGATGTCGGCGAGCAGTTCCCGGGCGGCGACGACGTCGTCGTACGTCACGGACATGCCCGCAGTCTCCCACGCCCGCCCGGGGTCTTCGCGATCATGGCCGGATGTAGGCGTACGTGTCCTTCCCGGGGAGCTGGACCAGCCGCCAGTTGGGGATCGGGGCGGGCCTCCTCGCCGCGGACCCCTTGTGCAGCAGGATCACCTGCTCCCCGGCCTGCCGCGCCGCGCGCACGTCGGGCAGCCCGGCCGCCGGGTTGTTCGGGAGCCACCGGGGGCGGCAGCCCAGTTCGTAGGAGAGCTGGATCGCGCCCGGCCCGAACATGACGCAGCGGGGCCGCACGCCGTGCCCCCGCAGCGCCTCGGCCCGCTCGGCCTGCGTCTGCACGAGCCCGACGTGGGGCCGCAGCGTGCGCTGGTAGCTGAGGATCTGCGGCACCACGTGCGCGACCGCCGCCACCGCCAGCAGCCCGGCCACCACGGCCCGCCCGCGCGCCCGCCGTACGACCAGCCAGACCAGCCCCGCCGCGACGGGCAGCGCGAGCACGCCGTAGGCCGGCTGGAGGAACCGCGAGTTCGCGTAGCTGAACAGCAGCATGTACGGCAGCGCGAACACGGCCGCGCAGACCACGCCCAGCGCGTACGGCGCGAGCGGGGCGCTGGCCCGCCGTACCGCGTGGAGGCCCAGGGCGACCAGGAGCGGCAGCAGGAGCCACCACAGCACCTCGGCGGGGTGGATGTCGGCGCAGACCTTCACCGGGCGGCACAGCAGGTAGGGGCCGTCCACGGCCTCCAGGTGGCGCGCGATGCTGAAGCCCACGCCCGGCTCGTTGACCTCCGCCCCGGCCTTGAGCCGCTGGACGGGGTCGCCGAAGCGCAGGAACGCCTCGGCGATCCACACGCCCCAGCCCACGGCGAGCCCGCCGATCACCGCCGCGACCGGGGCGACGGCCCGCCGGGTGCGCCAGGCGCGCACGGCGAGCGGGGCGAGCACGAGGGGCGCGGCGAACGCGGCGGCGTCGGTGGGCCGGAGCAGCGCGGCGGCGGCGAACGAGATCGCGGCCCCGGCGAGCGCGCCCCGCCGCACCGGGTCCCCGATCGCCCGCAGGTACCAGCCAAGCCCGCCCACCAGCGCGAACGTCAGCCACAGGTTCGGGTACGCCAGGGCGCCGTAGAGCACCGAGGTCCACAGCGAGGCGAACAGCCCGGCCGCGACAGGCGCCGCCCACAGGCGTACGGCGGGCAGCGCGCCCCCCGCGCCCGGGTCGCCGGCGCGATCCTCGCCGACCCGGAGCCAGGGGCGGAACGCCAGGTAGAGGCCGGCCCCCGCGAGCAGCATCAGATAGAGGCGCAGCGGGAGCACGGCGGAGGTGAACATCGCCACCGGCGCGAGGATCAGCGGCATCCCCCACGCGCGCGGCGCGGAGAAGTCGGCGGGCTGCGCGCCCGCGGCGACCTGGCTCGCGTAGACGACCTCGTCCCAGGTGAGCGAGGTGGCCAGGAACACGTGCGGCGCGACCGCGAGCGTGTAGACCACGGCGACCAGGACGAGCAGGCGGTGCGGGGTGAGCCTGCGGCCGGCGCCCGGCTCCCGCCGTACGGCGGCGCCCGCCTCGATCACGTGCGTCACGTGTGACTCCCCCCGAAGAACGCTCACAGGGCGGGCCGCGTCGCGACCCGCCAGGAATCTATCGAGGGGGAGGAAACGGGGCGGCGCCCGCACAGAACCTTAACGAAATATAAGCGAAAATCCGGAGTAATCCGGATTGTCAGCGCGGCAACGCCGGAGAACGGCCGGACGCCCTCCGGACCGGCCGCTCGCAAGCGCCGGAGAACGGCCGGACCGGCCGCGGTCAGTCGGCGCTCCAGTACCGGGGGCCGGCCAGGACGAGCGCGGCGGCCCCGATCAGCCCGGCCTCCTGCCCCAGCATCGCGGGCACGACCCGCAGGCCCTTGGCGTACTCCATGCACGCGTGCGCCCGGTACGCCTCCTCCAGTGGCCGGAACAGCAGCGGCCCGGCCTGCGACAGCCCGCCGCCGATGGCCACCACGTCCAGGTCGCACAGGTGCGCCGCCGAGGCGATGGCCACGCCGAGCGCGCGCCCGGCCCGGTTCATCGCGGCGAGCGCGATCGGGTGCTCGCGGGAGGCGTCGTCCACCAGCTCCCGCGCGGTCACGCCGGTGCTGCCCGTCCGCCAGCCCTGCGACTGCGCCCAGGCCACCACGGCCGGGCCCCGCGCCACGGCCTCCAGGCAGCCGCGCCCGCCGCACTTGCACGGGACCCCGTCCGGCTCCACCACGACGTGCCCGATGTGCCCGGCGTTGCCGGAGGCCCCGTCGATCAGCCGCCCGCCGAGCACCAGCCCGCCGCCCACGCCCGTGGACACGACCATGCCCAGCAGGTTCGAGCTCCCGCGCCCCGCGCCGCGCCAGTGCTCGGCCACGGCCACGCAGATCGCGTCGTTGTGCAGCCGCACCGGCACCCCGGGGAACTTCTTCACGAACCGCTCCCGCAGCGGGAACGCCCGCCAGGCCGGGATGTTCAGCGGCGAGACCTCCCCTTCCGGCCAGGTCATCGGCCCGCCGCAGCCGATGCCGACCCCGGCGACCGGCAGGCCGCCCAGCACCCGGTCCGCCAGCGCCTCCAGCGTGCGCCACAGCCCCTCGGCGTCCACCGGCTGCGGGGTGGGGATGCGCTCGGCCGCCACCAGCCGCCCGCCGTCGTCCACGACCCCGGCCGCCAGCTTGGTGCCGCCGACGTCCACAGCCAGCACCGCCATGACCCCTCCTCGCGCTGCGCCGTCCCCGGAACCGTCCCTGGAGCCGGCTCCGTACGCCTAACCGGGGCTCGTCCCGCGACACCCCGCAGGTGCGATTCTTGGCCAGGTCTTAGCGCGGCCCGTCACCGGGGTCGCCGGCGCAGGCTCAGGAAGTCCCTGACCACGTATTCGCCGAGCCGGTCGGCGTCGGGCGAGAAGACGCGCCCGCCGTTGCGCCGCGCCACCTCGGTCACGAACTCCTTGAGCCGGTCGTCGGCCGCGAGCATGAACACGTTGAGCGTGGCGCGGCGGCGGGTCATCTTGTCCACCTCGGCGAGCGTCAGCTCCAGCGTCTCGGCCGAGGGCGGCCACTCGAAGGCGTACCGGCCGTCCCGCGTCAGGTGCGCCGTCGGCTCCCCGTCGGTCACCACGAGCACGACCGGCTCGAAGTCGGGGTGCCGGTCCAGGTGCCGCCCCGCGATCAGCAGCGCGTGGTGCAGGTTCGTGCCCTGCACCATGTCCCAGTCCAGCGAGGCCAGCTCGTCGGTCCGCAGTTCCCGCGCGTAGTTGGAGAAGCCCACGATCTGCACGGCGTCCTGCGGGAACTTGGCGGCCACCAGCGCCTGGAGCGCCAGCGCCGTCTGCTTGGCCGCGGCCCACGTGCCGCGCAGCGCCATGGAGTAGGACAGGTCCACCAGCAGGCACACCGCCGCGGCCGTGCGCCGCTCGGTCTCGGCCACCTCGAAGTCGTCCACGCTCAGCCGCACCCGCCCCGGGCCCTGCCGGCGGACCGCGTTGACGACGGTACGGACGACGTCCACGGGCTGCTCGTCGCCGAACCGCCACGGCCGCGTGGACCCGGTCAGCTCCCCGGCCGCGCCCGCGTCGTGCTGGTCGTGGTCGCCGCGCCGCCCGGCCTCCAGCGAGGAGAAGACGCGGCGCAGCGCGGTCTCCCCCAGGCGGCGCACGGCCTTGGGCGTCAGCTCCAGCCGCCCGCGCTCGCGGCGGAGGTACCCCTGGCGTTCCAGCTCGCGCTCGATGCGGCGCAGCGCGGCGAGGTCGTCCACCGCCGAACGGCCGAGCGCCCGCCGTACGGCCTCCTCGTCGATGTCGTCGAGGCGCGCGCCCGGGTAGTCCTGGCGCAGCGCGGCCTCCAGGTCGGCCAGGTCGGCCAGCTCCTCCAGGGCGGTGGTGGCGTCGCCCATGCCGAGGGGCTGGTCGCCGGTCATGCGCTCGCCGCCGTCCCACATCAGGTCGGGGCGGCGGGCCGCGAGGGCCTCGCCCAGGCGGGACATCTCGGCGGCCAGGCCCGCGTCGGCGAGCGTCTGGTCGATGAGCCCGGCCAGCTCGGCGCGCTGCTCGGGGGTGAGCGAGGCGAGCATGCGGCGCGCGGCGGCGGCCCTGCGGGCGAGGGAGTCCACGAGCTCGTCGAGGTTCCGCGGCCCCTCGGGGAAGAAGTCCCCGTATTCCCGCATGAAGTTCTCGAAGTCGGCCTGGGTGTGCTCGCCGCGCGCGTCCCGGTCGAGCATCTCGTTGAGCGCGCCCATCATGTCCCGGACGCGCCGCATCCGCTCCGGGTCGGCGCCGGCGAGCGCGTCGCGCATCCCCCGGAACTGGGAGTCCAGCACCTCCCGCCGGAGCAGGTCCGTCAGCTCCTCGAAGGTCCGCCGCGCGGCCTCGGACCGCCACTGGTAGTCGGCCAGCCGCCGTACGGCCCGCGCCGTGTCCTGGGGCAGCGCGTCCAGCTCCGCCTCGCGCAATCGCGCCTCGTCGCCCGGGTCGGGGAACAGCTCGGCCCGCTCCTGCCCGACGGCCTTGTCGAGCAGCGCCCTGACCTGCTCCAGCGTCCCGTCCAGCCGCCCGCGCCCGCGCAGCTCCTCCCGCCGCCGCCGCGCCCGCCGCAGCAGGTCGTCCAGTCCCCGCCGCCGGGGCGACGTCCCCGTCTCCCGCAGCCCGCGCCGGAACAGCTCCCGCAGGGCCTCCCCCGGGTTGGCCCCGCCCAGCACCGAGTCCCCGATCTCGTCCAGCGCCGCCCGCACGTCGTACGGCGGCGCCAGCGGATCGGGCCCGTCCTCGTAGGGCCCGTAGCGGTAGGAGTTGCTCATGCCTCCACCCCCGGGTCAGGTGCGGTAGACGGTGGCGCCGTCCAGCTCGTCCTTGGACAGGCGGCGCATGAGGTAGAGGCCCTCAAGGGCGAACTCGAGGGCGGCCGCGGCGTCGGCGGGGGACTCGGTGGACATGCCCAGGCGCTCCATGATCTTGGCGAGGCCGGGGACGGGGCCGATGCGGCGCAGGAGCTCGGCGGCGGAGACGTTCTCGCCGGACTCGACGGTGGCGCCCTCCTCGAAGCGGGCGAGCAGCCCGCTCAGGTCGGCGCCGCCCAGGCGGGTGCGGAACGTCTCGGCGGTCGCGCGGCGCAGGAGGTGGGAGAGGACCTCGATCTCGCGGCCCTCCTCGCTGACCTCGAACTCCACCTTGCCGCGCAGCGTGTGGACGATGGGGGGCAGGTCGCAGACGCGCGCCACCGGCGGGGTGTCGGGGCTCTCGCCGTTGATCGCGGCGCGGCGCAGCGCGGAGGCGGCCACGGTCTCGGCCGCCGCGATCGCGAACCGCGCGGACACGCCCGAGCGGGAGTCGGCCGCCGGGGAGTCGCGCACCAGGCGGGTGAACCGGGCGATGACCTCGACCAGATGCTCGGGCAGCCCCGCGAACACCTCGGCCTCCTGGCGGATCAGCCGCAGCTCGGTCTCCAGGTCCATCGGATAGTGCGTGCGGATCTCCGCGCCGAACCGGTCCTTCAGCGGCGTGATGATGCGGCCGCGGTTCGTGTAGTCCTCGGGGTTCGCGCTGGCCACGAGCAGGATGTCCAGCGGCAGCCGCAGGGCGTAGCCGCGGACCTGGATGTCGCGCTCCTCCAGCACGTTCAGCAGCGACACCTGGATGCGCTCGGCCAGGTCGGGCAGCTCGTTGACGGAGAACACGCCCCGGTTGGCCCGGGGGACCAGGCCGAAGTGCACGGTCTCCGGGTCGCCCAGGGTGCGGCCCTCGGCCACCTTCACCGGGTCGATGTCGCCGATGAGGTCGCCGACGCTGGTGTCGGGGGTGGCCAGCTTCTCGCCGTACCGCTGGTCGCGGTGCCGCCAGGCCACCGGCAGTTCCTCGCCGAGCTCGGCGGCCAGCCGTACGCAGCGGACGCAGACGGGGGCGTAGGGGTGGTCGTTGATCTCGCAGCCGGCGACCACCGGGGTCCACTCGTCGAGCAGGCCCGCGATCGTCCTGATCAGCCGGGTCTTGCCCTGGCCGCGCTCGCCCAGGAGCACGAGGTCGTGCCCGGCGAGCAGGGCGCGTTCGAGATGGGGCAGCACGCTCTCGTCGAACCCGACGATGCCGGGGAACCTCGGCTCGCCGGCGCGGATGCGGGCCAGCAGGTTCTCCCTGATCTCGGCCTTGACCGAGCGGTACTCGCACCCGCTCTCGCGAAGCTCCGCGAGGGTCGCGGCGGCGGGCTGGGTCGAAGAGGCGGGGGGCGCGATCCGGGGGCCCCGGCCAACCGGCGAATCATGCACGGGTTCGACACTACGTCGTCGTGTGTCCCCGTGTCGCGCATCCGTCCCCTCACGCCCCCTATCTCGCATCCTCGCGTTAGCGCACCGCCAGCGGGGCAGAATCGGACGAAGAGCAACGTCTACCTAGGTAGGGAGGGAAGCCCGTGGTCCGATTCGCAGACGGCCTCTCTGTGGACCCCGACCTGATCAAGGCGGCCGAGTCCGCGGTGGCGCAGGCCGTCGCCGGCCTGTCGGCCCCGCCCGACCTGGTCTTCTTCTTCGTGTGCGGGGAGGACCCCGACGCGGTCGGCACCGCCGGGGAGCACGCCATGGCCGCCGCGGGGAACGCGGCGGTGATCGGGTGCAGCGCCACCGGCGTGATCGGCGACGGCCAGGGCGTCGAGCTGACCCCCTCGGTGAGCGCCTGGGCCGCGTCCCTGCCCGGGGTGCGGCTGACGCCGTTCGTGCTGGAGACGCTGCGCGCCGAGGACCACCTGGTGGTCGTGGGGCTGTCCGAGCGGCAGCCCGAGGACAAGGCGATGGTCCTGCTCGCCGACCCCTATACCTTCCCCGCCGACTCCTTCGTGGAGCGCTCGGCCGAGGTCATGGGCGACCTGCCGGTCGTCGGCGGCCTGGCGAACGCGATCGCCGGGCGCGGCGCGGTGCGGCTGTTCGCCCAGGGCAAGGTCTACACCGAGGGCGCGGTCGGGGTCACGATCAGCGGCGACGTGAACGTCCGCGCCGTGGTGAGCCAGGGCTGCCGCCCGATCGGCCCCACGATGGCGGTGACCAAGGCCGAGAACAACCTGCTGCTGGAGCTCGCCGGCCAGCCCGCCCTGGCCCGCCTGGAGGAGGTCGTCACCTCCCTCACCGACGAGGAACGCGAGCTCGTCGCGACCGGCCTGCAGATCGGCATCGCCATGGACGAGTACGCCGAACGGCACGAGCGGGGCGACTTCCTGGTCCGCGGCGTCCTCGGCATCGACCCCGAGCGCGAGGCCATCGCCATCGGCGACGTGGTCGAGATCGGGCAGACCGTCCGCTTCCAGGTCCGGGACGCCCTGGCCGCCGAGGAGGACCTGAAGGAACTCCTCGGCGCCCACGTCGCCGCGGAGACCTCCGGATCCTCCTCCGGCGCCCTCCTGTTCACCTGCAACGGCCGGGGGGCGGCGATGTTCGACTCGGCCGACCACGACGCCCTCGCGGTCCGCGGCGCCCTCGGCCCGATCGGGCTGGGCGGCTTCTTCGCGGCGGGCGAGATCGGGCCGGTCGGCGGCCACAACCACGTTCACGGGTTCTCCGCCAGCCTCCTGGTCTTCACCAGCCCCGCGGCCGCCGTCTCCCCCGAGCCGCCCGCCCCGAGCCGGGGCTTCCCCGAGCCGTAGCCGTGCCCGAGCCGCCTTCCCCTGGACCGCCGCTTCCCCTGGACCGTCACTTCACCCGGGCCGTCACTCCACCCGGGCCGTCACTCCACCCGGACCGTCACTTCACCGTCAGCGTGTACTCCACGTCGGCCTCGAAGTCCTCGGCGTTCCCCTTGAAGGTCAGCGTGTGCTTCCCGGGGGACGGCGGCGCCAGCCGTACCCAGATGCCGCAGGCGTAGTAGGTCTCCGTGCCCGCGGCCTCGGTCACCGGGTTGCCCGCCACCGACGTCACCTGGGCCTTCTCGGTCACGATCGGCTCGCTCTCCAGCGGCTTGCCGTCCAGGCTCGCGCTCCCCCGCGCCCCGGCCATGAACCCGTCACAGGCGTCCTTGTCCGCGATCCGGTTCACCAGCGGGAACACCAGGGGCCGCCCGGCCGGCACGGTGCACTTCCGCTTGGCCGGCCCGCCGAACGTCCCGGCCAGGAACCACACGTCCGAGGGCTGGTTCCGGGCGCAGAACTCCCCGGTCTCGTCCGCGACCGGGTTGGTCCCCTCCGCCTCCGACGCGGCCCACGTCCACCACCGGCCCTGCACGGCGTCGGCGTCCGGCAGCGGGGCGCCGCCGCCCGCGGGAGCCTCGGCGGCCGGCGACCCGGCAGCCTGCGCGGGCTTCTCCCCGGTCCCTCCGGAACAACCGGAGACCAGCGCCAGCGCGGCGAAGAACGCAACAAATGATCTACGAGGCATTGCGGCATCCTATTCACTGCGCGCCCGCCCCCATCCCCGATCCCGGGAGGCGGCCCGGGCCCGGAAAACCGTTTCCGCCGCCGCCGCGGGCCGGAATACACTCGCGGCCGGACGCTGGGCGCCCCGAGGGGCCCCGGCGGGACCGTGAACGACGAGGAGAGGAGCCGGGCCGTGCCACATCGCACCGCCGTCGTGATCCCCTCGTCGCGCCATGAGGTGATCCTGGTGTCTCCGGCGGCCCGGTGCCCGCTGCGCGGCCGGCACCGGACGTCCCCGGCGACCCTCTGACACCTCCGCGCCGCGACTGAAGCCGAAGCCGTCCAGGCCGGCGCGCGCGGAGCCACCGCCCGGGGACACCTCGCGGCGTCTCTTCCAGCGGCCTCACGGCCCCGACCGCGGGCTCCACGCCCCCGATCGAGGGCCCGGGCCGTACGCCGGGCAATCGCGCCGTCATGTCCGGAACTCGCCTGAAAGGGGCCGGCCCGTGCGCGCCGACCTGCACCGCCAACCCGTCCGACCCACCCGTCCCCGCATCGCCGGCGTGCGCAACGTGGGCATCCTCGCCCACGTCGACGCGGGCAAGACCACCGTGACCGAGCGGATCCTGTACGCCACCGGCGCGACCCACAGGCGCGGCGAGGTCCACGACGGCACCACCGTCACCGACTTCGACCCGCAGGAGCGCGACCGCGGCATCACGATCTTCGCGGCCGCCGTGAGCTGCGAGTGGGAGGGGCACCGCGTCAACCTGATCGACACCCCCGGCCACGTGGACTTCGCCGACGAGGTCGAGCGCGCGCTGCGCGTGCTCGACGGCGCCGTCGCGGTGTTCGACGGCGTCGCGGGCGTCGAGCCGCAGACCGAGTCGGTGTGGCGCCGCGCCGTCCGCCACGGCGTGCCGCGCGTCGCCTTCGTCAACAAGCTGGACCGCCCCGGCGCCGGCCTCGACGCCGTCGTCGAGTCGATCCGGGTACGGCTGGGCGCCAACGCGCTGGCCGTGCAACTGCCGATCGGCCGCGAGGACGGGTTCACGGGCGTCGTGGACCTGGTGCTGATGCGGGCCCTGAGCTGGCCGGACGGCGGCGGCCCGGTGGAGGAGCACCCGGTGCCCGGTGCGCTGCGCGAGGAGGCCCGCGAACGCCGTACCCGGCTGGAGGAGGCGGTGGCCGAACTGCACCCCGGCGCGCTGGAGGAGTACTGCGCGACGGGGACGGTGAGCGCGCCCGCGCTGACCGCCGCGCTGCGCGAGCTGACGATCTCCGGGGAGGCCGTGCCCGTCCTGTGCGGTTCGGCCTACCGGAATCGCGGGATCGAGCCGCTGCTCGACGCCGTCGTGTCCTACCTGCCGTCGCCGCGGGACGTCCCGGCGGTGCGCGGCGAGTGGGACGGCGCGGAACAGGAGCGCGGGGCCGACCCGGCGGAGCCGTTCGCCGGGCTCGTGTTCAAGGTCACGACGACCGCCACGGGCCGGCTGACGTACCTGCGGGTGTACTCGGGGACGCTGCGGAAGGGGGAGACGGTGCTGAACGGCACGGCCGGGCGCGCCGAGCGGGTGGCCAGGATCCTGCGGGTCCAGGCCGACCGCCACACCGAGACGGACCGGGCCGTGGCCGGGGACATCGTCGCGGTGGTCGGTCCCAGGTCCGCCCGCCCCGGCGTGACCCTGTGCGCCCCGGGCGCGCCGCTGCTCCTCGAACCGCCGGCCCCCGCGGAACCGGTGATCTCCGTCGCCGTCGAGCCGCGCGCGAACGCGGACTCCGGCCGGCTGGCGGCGGCGCTGGCGCGGCTGGCCGAGGAGGACCCCTCGCTGTCCGTGCGCACCGACCGGGAGACGGGCCAGACCCTGCTGTCCGGCATGGGCGAACTCCACCTGGAGGTGGCGATGGAGAAGATCCGCCGCGAGTACGGGGTGGCCGTGACGGCGGGCCGCCCGACCGTGGCCTACCGGGAGACCGTGGTCCGCGGTGTGACCGGCTTCGCCTACCGCCACGTCAAGCAGGACGGCGGCGCGGGCCAGTTCGCGCACGTGGTGCTGGACGTGGAGCCGCTGTTCCCGGGCTCGTCCGGCTTCGAGTTCCGCTGGGCCGTCACCGGCGGGCGGGTGCCCGCGGAGTACGCGCGCGCGGTGGAGGCGGGCTGCCGGGACGCGCTGGGCGAGGGCCCGCTGGGCGGCCACCCGGTGGTCGGCGTGCGGGTGACGCTGACGGACGGGGCCACGCACGTCAGGGACTCCTCGGACCTGGCGTTCCGTACGGCGGGCCACCTCGCCCTCCGGGAGGCCCTGCGCGCCTGCGCGATGGTCCTGCTGGAGCCGGTGGCCGAGGCGACGATCACGGCTCCGGCGGACGCGACGGGCGCGGTCCTGGCCGACCTCGGCGCCCGCCGGGGCCAGATCACCGGGACCGTCACCCGCCCCGGCACGGTGGTGGTCACCGCGACGGTGCCGCTGTCGGAGATGTCCGGGTACGCGACCGACCTGCGCGGCCGCACCCAGGGCCGCGCGACCTTCACCACGCGCCCGGCCGGCCTGGCCCCGGTCCCGTGACCCCGGCCCGGTGGCCTGGGTCCCGTGACCCCGGACCGGTGACCTGGGCCTCCGCGACCCCCGGCCCGACGGCCTGGGTTCCGCGACCCGGACCGGTGACCTGGGTCCCGTGGCCCCGGACCGGTGGCCCGGATCCCGTGGTCCCGGTCCGGCGACCCGGGTCGGGCGATCGGTGACCGCGCCCGGTGAGCGGGCCCGGCCCCGTCCGTCCCGCGCGGGCGGGGCCCGGGCTCCGGCGGGCCGCCGCCACCGGAGCCCGGACGGGGTCTCACCTGGTGTCCGAGGGCCCCTGGGGGAGCGTGCGGGGGGCGGGACCCACTAGGGTCGGCGCATGCGGCCGTTCTTCGACAATCTGATGCTGTGGTTGCACATCGGCTTCGCGATCATGACGTTGGGGCCCGTCACCGCGGCGACCATGGCCACGCCCAGGTACATCCGGACCAAGCAGGTGGACGTCGTCCGGTACCTCCACCGGACCACGCGCGTCTTCGGCATGCTCGCGCTGGGGATCTTCCTGTTCGGCATGGTGCTCGGGCGCGGCGGGCTGGGCAAGCCCTACCTGTCGATCTCGATGACGCTGTTCATCGTGGCGGCCGTGCTGCTCGTGATCATCATTCGTGATCAGGGCACGGCCGTCCGCGTGCTCTCCAACGAGGAGAGCGAGGACGACGCCAAGGTCCAGACCGCGCGGATCGCCAGCCTCGCGGGGATCGTCTCCCTGATCTGGCTGGTCATCCTCGTGCTGATGGTCTGGTTCAACTAGCCCGGAGCGCCCGGCCCCCACCCCGGTACGGCTCACGCCGCACCGGGGTCTCGCCGCGCCCGGACCCGTCGCGGCGCCGGGCGCCCGCCGTACGCGCGCCGGAGGCGAGGCCGGGCGGGCCGGGACCCGAGGCCAGGCCGAGGGCCGCGGTCAGGCCGAGGGCCGCGGTCAGGCCAGGGCCTGGCGGAGGTCGGCCAGCAGGTCCTCGACGGACTCGATGCCCACCGAGAGGCGCACCAGGTCGCTGGGGCACTCCAGCGGGGAGCCCGCGGCCGAGGCGTGGGTCATGCGGCCCGGGTGCTCGATGAGGGACTCGACGCCGCCCAGGGACTCGCCCAGCGTGAACACCCTGGTCCGGCCGCAGATCTCCACCGCCGCGTCCTCGCCGTCGGCCACCCGGAAGGAGACCATCCCGCCGAAGCGGCGCATCTGCTTGGCCGCGACCTCGTGACCGGGATGCGTGGAGATGCCCGGATAGAGCACGGACGACACGCGCGGGTGGTCCAGCAGCATCTCGACGACGCGCTCGGCGTTGTCGCAGTGGCGGTCCATGCGCACCGCGAGGGTCTTGACCCCGCGCAGGGTCAGCCAGGCGTCGAAGGGGCCGGCGACGGCGCCCAGGGCGTTCTGGTGGTAGGCCAGCTCCTGGCCCAGCTCCGCGTCGCGCACGACCAGCGCGCCGCCGACCACGTCCGAGTGCCCGCCGACGTACTTCGTGGTCGAGTGCACGACGACGTCCGCGCCGAGCGCGAGCGGCTGCTGGAGGTACGGCGACGCGAACGTGTTGTCCACGACCAGCAGGGCCCCCGCGGAGTGGGCGACGCTCGCGAGGACCGCGATGTCCGCGATGCCGAGGAGCGGGTTGGTCGGCGTCTCCACCCAGATCGCCCGGGTCTGCCCGGGGCGTACGGCGGCGCGCACGGCCTCGACGTCGCCCAGCGGGACGGCGTCCCACTCGACCCCCCAGCGGGCGAGGACCTTGGAGAACAGGCGGTAGGTGCCGCCATAGGCGTCGTTCGGGATGAGGACGTGGTCGCCGGGCTTGCAGATCGTCCGCAGGAGCGTGTCCTCGGCGGCCATGCCGGACGCGAAGGCCAGGCCGCGAACGCCGTCCTCCAGAGCCGCCAGGCACTCCTCCAGCGCGGCGCGGGTGGGGTTGCCGGTGCGGCTGTACTCGTAGCCGGACCGCAGGCCGCCCACGCCGTCCTGCTTATAGGTCGAGACCGCGTAGATCGGGGGGACGACCGCCCCCGTGCGCGGGTCCGCCTCCTGCCCCGCGTGAATCGCGAGGGTCTCGAAGCCTTCTTTTCCTGGGCCTTCAGTCATGCGATCGAGCGTAGCCGCAGGGAGGAGACGTCTACGTCCTGGGGAGTAGACGTGAAATCCCCGTGCAGGCTGATGAAAGCCGCCCGCCGGGGGAAGAGGATGGTGTCGTGCTGGACGGGAAGAGGGGGCGGCGCGCCGCCGCGGGTGCCGCGGCGGCCGCCGTGGCGGTGGCGGGCGTGCTGATCGCGCTGGGCTCGGACGACGGGACGGCGGGCGGGGCGGGAGCCGGGGCCTGGCGGGGGAAGGCGACCCCGGCCGCGGCCGGCGGCTGCCTGAGCCCGGTCGAGGTGAACGTCAAGAAGGTCGACGGGACACCGCTCACGAACCAGGAGATGACGGGGTTCGCGGCGCGGCTGCGGCTGACCGCGGGCGTCGCGGAGGTGCAGGAACCGCGCCGGGCGGCCTCCACGCGGGCGAGCGTCCGCGTGATGGTGGCCGACGAGACGCGCGCGGCGGCGGCGCCCATCCGGCTGGAGGCCCCGTGGGCCGCGCCCGAGGGGGCCGAGGTGAGCGTGGTCCAACTGCGCCCGCGCTGCGAGCCGCGAGGCGGATCACCCGCCTGACCTCAGGGGTGAGCGGACGCGGCCGGTTCCGGGGACCGCCCGGCCTCCCCCTTTCTGCCGAGGGGATTCGGCCATAAGGCCGACCCAGTCAGGCGGCCCGGGCGTCTACGCTGCTAGTCCATGGGGGGATGGCAGCGCGTCGCGCTCTGGGCCCGGCGGCTCGCCGAGGTGGCCCTGCTGGGCTGGCTCGGCCTGCTCACCCTGCTCGACCTGATCGGGTCGGTCAACATGGGCGCCAGCTTCGTCCTCGTCGCGGCCGGCGACGCCGTGGGCATCCTGGCCGTCGTACGCCGCAGGCGGGCCCCCGAGCGCTGGGCCTCGATCCTGATCGTGGTCTCGATCGCGATCAGCCTCGTGTCCAAGCTGAGCGGGCTGGGGTCGTTCGCGGGCGTCGCCGAGGCCGGCTCGATCATGATGCTGGTCATGGCGGTGACCCGGGTGACCTACCCGACCCCCCGGGCCATCGCGCTCGCCCTGCTCGCCCTGGTCGCGCTGATCACCGGCCCCGCCCTGCGGATCGTGGACGGCTACGGGAGCCTGGCCCTGGGCAACGCCGAGGCGTTCGGGTCCCTGTACTTCATCGGCTGGATCACCGCCTGCGCCATCGGCTTCTACCTGCGCTACCAGGAGGAACGCCGCACGGTCGCGATGGACGTGGCCCGCCGTTCCGAGCGCCTGGACCTGGCCCGCGAGCTGCACGACCTGGTCGCCCACCACATCACCGGCATCGTCGTCCAGGCGCAGGCGGCCCGCGTCGTGGCCGAGCGGCAGCCCCAGGCCGTCATCCCCGCCCTCGACGCGATCGCCGGCGCCGGGGCCGAGGCCCTGACCTCGATGCGCCGCCTGGTCGGGGTCCTGCGCGACGGCGACGAGGCCGCCCGCACCCCGGGCGTGTCGCTGGCCGACCTGCGCACGATGGTCGACAAGTTCACCGCCTCCGGCGTCCGCGCGGGCCTGGAGATCGGCCCCGGCATCACCGACGCCGACCTGCACCCCGAGGTGCTCACCACCATCCACCGCGTCGTGCAGGAGTCCCTCACCAACATCCGCCGCCACGCCCCCGGCGCCTCCTGGGTCGAGGTCGGCCTCCGCCGCGACGGCCAGACCCTGACCATCCGCGTCGCCAACTTCGGCGGCACCGCCACCGACTCCCGCCCCTTCCGCCTGGGCGGCGGCTTCGGCCTCGTGGGCATGGCCGAACGCGTCGAGGCCCTCGGCGGCCACCTCCACGCCGGCCCCTCCCCCCAAGGCGGCTGGGAAGTCCGCGCCGAACTCCCCCTCCGCCTCTAGATCCCCTCCCCGCCGTACGGCCCGAGCCCCGGCCGTGCGCACCCCGCCCCCAGGCCGTACGGCGAACGCGGCGCGAAAGGCCAAGGCAAGGCAGACACCCAAGACCGGCCCCAAGAAGAGCGGCGGACCTCAAAGGCCACAGGCAAGGGTGCTACAGAGCAGGGCGAACCCAAGCGGAGACCCCAAGGGGGGCGAGCCCAAAAGGCAAGGGCCTCACGTGAGAGCGCTCCGCGCGTTCAAGCTCGGACAGCCCCCAGTGGGGGCTACGCCCCCACACCCCCGGCGAGGGGGCCGCCGCCCCCTCGCGCTCCCCCGCAAGCCTCGACCTCGGACGGCATGAAGAACGCTGGGACCGCCGTCACGCGCGGCGACCAGGCCCGCGGGGAGCTATTCCGACGACTCAGGGTCGAGAGCGCCCGCCTTCACGACCGCGAGGAAGTCCCTCCACTCGGCTGCCGCGAAGACATGCGGGGCGAGGTGAGGGTTCTTGCTGTCACGAACGGCGATGAGGCTTGCTGAGGTCGCGTCCTCAGCCTGGGTTACGAGGGCTACTTCGACGCAGTTTCCGCCGTTGTTACCGCTGTAGGAGCTCTTGCGCCAGTAGGCGGAGGTCAGGTTCACGCTGTGCATCATTCCCTCGCTGTTCGACTGTCACGAGGTCAACTCATCGGCCACCGCGCCGAATATCTCAAGAGTCCGTTCCGGTCCGAGGGCTCGGGCGCGCAGATGGTCAAACATCAGCCTATATCGTCCGACTTCTTCTTGCTTTTGGGTGTATAGCCCACCTATTTGCTGTTCAAGGTAGACCTTGTCGAGGTCTACCGGCCCGGGGAAGCTCAACAGATAGAACGACCCGTGCATCGCTCCATGCTCGCCATATGCGAACGGGATGATCTGAAGTGTCACGTTCTTGAGACGGGCGAGCGAGATCAGATGCTCGATCTGCTCGCGCATCACGTCCGGCCCGCCCACCGTCCGCCGGATGACGGCTTCGTTCAGCACCAGCCACAGATGCAGCGGCTCTTCAGTGGTGAGCCTGGCCTGGCGGTTGGTCCGCACCTCGACGTGATCGTCGATTTCCTGGTCCGTGTACGGGTTCGGCGCAGTCGACATGATCGCTCGGGCGTACCGCTCCGTCTGCATGATCCCGGGTACCAGCTCCGACTCGTAACCGCACACCTGCGACGCCGAGGCTTCCAGCACCACATACACCTGGAACCACTCCGGGATCGCCCCGGAGTACCGGTGCCACCACTCCGGTTCCCGGGCCAGCCGCGAAAGTTCGAGTACGACATCGGCCCGCTCTCCCTCGACGCCGTACAGCCGCAGCAACCGCTTCACGTCGCGCGGAAGGATCCGGCTCTTGTCGTTCTCCATTCGGTAGAGCTTGCTCTCAGCCCAGCCCATCTCCTCGGCCACGACCTCCTGGCTCAGAGCGGCCTTGTCGCGCAGCGTCCGGAGTTCTCTTGCCAGGCGAGCGCTAGCAACCGTAGGGATGTGCTTGCCTCGGGGCACTGGTGGCCTCCAGGTTCGAGAGAAGCTTGATGAGTTTTAATAGAGGCTTGCATTAGCAAGCCTTCCCCTGAATGCTATCAGCGACGAGATGAGCGCGGAGTGTAATCGATAAAATCGGGACGCGAACCGCAGAGGAGACAGGACCATGCTCGCCACCCGCCCCGTGACGACCGTGACCTTTCCCGGACAGGAGGACCACGTCCCCGCTGTCCGCGCGTACGTCAGGGTGCTCTACGAGGACCATCCCCGGCTCGACGATCTGCTCCTCATTCTCACCGAGCTCATCACCAACGCGGTCCGTCATACGCGCAGCGGTGAGCGAGGCGGGGCCGTCACGGTCAACGTCCTCGGCCCCCCTTACGAGCCACGCTTCGAGATCCAGGACCAAGGCGGCAAAGCTCACTCGGAACCACGTCACCGCGATCCGGCCGACGCCGAGGGCGGGTACGGCCTCCGCCTAGTCGAGGCTCTCGCCTCACGCTGGGGGGCGGATTCCTGGCCAGGAGGCACCCGCACCTGGTTTGAGATTCGCTGACGGGCGATGTCGTCCCGATGCCGCCGGTGGCCCCGAGGTTGCGGGGAGCGCGAGGGGGCGGCAGCCCCCGCACCCCCGGCGAGGGGGCTGCGGGAGCGCGGCCCCCGCTGGGCGCTGCCCGAGCTCGATCGCGCGCAGCGCTCTCGCGCGAGGACCTTGCTCCTCGCCCGCGCCCCCGAGACCGTCGGTCATCATGTCCAGACAGAATTACATTCGCCCGGCCGCGGGACCCGCGAGGCGATCGCGCCTGATGGTGGAGGAGATGATCGAGAAATGGACGTGAGTCCTGAAGAGCTGCGAACGGCGGCCTTCAAGAAGTCGCCTTACAGTGGCTCCAGCGGAGGTAGCTGTGTCGAGGTCGCACAGCTCTCCGAAGGCCGACGCCTTGTCCGGGACAGCAAACAGAAGGGCGCCGGCCCTGTCCTCGCCTTCACCTCCGAGGAGTGGAACGTCTTCCTCCGGGGCATCCGTGGCGGCGAGTTCGACTAGAGATCCGTATCCCGGCCAAGGAGGCATTCGCGTCCGATGATTGAGGAGGTAGGTCAGGAAATGGACGTGACAGGCGAAGAGCTTCGCACGGCGACCTTCCGAAAGTCCTCGTTCAGCGGGTCGGACGGAGGTGCCTGCGTAGAGGTGGCTCAGCTCGCAGACGGTCGACGCCTTGTTCGGGACAGCAAGCAGAAGGGCACAGGCCCTGTCCTCGCCTTCGCTCGACAGGAATGGGACGCCTTTCTGAAGAGCGTCCGGGGTGGAGAGTTCGGCTAGAGGCAGCCTCATATCACCCGCGACTCGGCCGGAGGCTCCTCATGGCCTGGCCGGGCTCTCCTCATGACGCCGGAGGCGAGACGGTCAGCGCGGCCCGATGACGCTTTTCGCGCTGGTGTGCGCTTTGGCCGGTCTTCGCTCGGGGCGAGGCTTGCGGGGGGAGCGCGAGGGGGGCGGCGCCCCCCTCGTCTGGGGGTGCGGGGGCGGAGCCCCTGCTGGGCGCTGACCGGGCTCTCTCGCGCGGAGCGCTCTCACGCGAGGACCTTGCTCCTCGCCACGCGCTCCCTGGTGTACGGCCGGCGTCCTCCGCTTCCCTGGCGTACGGCCCCCGCCCGCCCCTCCCCGGGCGTACTTCGCGGGGAGGGGCGGGCGGGGGCCGTACCCGGGAGGAGGGTCAGGAACCGCTGGCGAGGAAGGCCAGGAGGTCCTGGCGGGTGATGACGCCGGTGGGCTTGCCGTCGTCGAGGACCACGGCGGCGTCGGCCTTCTCCAGGGCCTCGACGGCGCGGCTCACCGGCTCGCCGGCGCCGATCATGGGGAGGGGGGCGGACATGTGGCCGGCGAGCAGGTCGTCCGGGGAGACGTTGCCCCGGTAGAGGGCCTCCAGGAGGTCGCGCTCCACGATCGAGCCGACCACCTCGGCGGCCATGACCGGCGGCTCCTCCTTCATGACGGGGAGCTGCGACACGGAGTACTCCCGCATGATCGAGATCGCGGTGCCGACCGTCTCGTCCGGGTGGACGTGCACGAAGGACGGCAGGCCCGCGCTCTTGCGCGCCAGCACGTCGCCGACCAGGGCCTCCTCCGACGACTGCGTGAGGAAGCCGTAGTCGGCCATCCACTCGTCGTTGAAGATCTTCGACAGGTAGCCGCGGCCGCCGTCCGGCAGCAGCACCACGACCACGTCGTCGGGGCCGGCCTCGGCGGCCACGCGCAGCGCCGCGACGGTGGCCATGCCGCAGGAGCCACCGACGAGCAGCGCCTCCTCGCGGGCCAGGCGGCGGGTCATGACGAAGGAGTCCTTGTCGGAGACCGCGAGGACCTGGTCGCAGATGGACGTGTCGTACGTCTCGGGCCAGATGTCCTCGCCGACCCCCTCGACGAGGTACGGCCGGCCGGTGCCGCCGGAGTAGACCGAGCCCTCCGGGTCGGCGCCGATGATCTTCACGCGGCCGTCGGAGACCTCCTTGAGGTACCGGCCGACGCCGCTGATCGTGCCGCCGGTGCCGACGCCCGCCACGAAGTGCGTGATCCGGCCCTCGGTCTGCTCCCAGATCTCCGGGCCCGTGGACAGGTAGTGCGAGCGGGGGTTCTCCGGGTTGGCGTACTGGTTGGGCTTCCAGGCGTTCGGGATCTCGCGCGCCAGACGGTCCGAGACCGAGTAGTACGACTCGGGGTGGTCGGGCGCGACGGCCGTCGGGCAGACGACGACCTCGGCGCCGTAGGCCCGCAGCACCGCGATCTTGTCGGAGGCGACCTTGTCCGGCACCACGAAGACGCAGCGGTAGCCCTTCTCCTGGGCCACGATCGCCAGGCCGACGCCGGTGTTGCCCGAGGTCGGCTCGACGATCACGCCGCCCGGCCGCAGCTCGCCCGAGCGCTCGGCGGCCTCGACCATCCGCAGCGCGATCCGGTCCTTCACCGAGCCGCCGGGATTGAAGTACTCCACCTTGGCCAGAACCGAGGCGGGGAGGCCCGCGGTGACCTTACGGAGGCGGACCAGCGGGGTGTTCCCCATCAGGTCGATCAGGGAGTCGTGAACGCGCAACGGAATAACCGCCCTTTTACTGAAGCTTTGTAAGGATGTCCGGCCGAGTCTGCCGGGGCTTGGACAGACTCGATTAGGTTCGGCACATGTACCGCTGAGTAGACCGTATCTCGAATGGTGGACGGGGAGGCCGTCAGCAGGTGTCTCGGGCTGGTGCCATTCGCCGCATCGTCTCCGCCGCGGCGCTGGGCGGCGGCGGCATAACCGCGCTCGGCGTGGCGACGTACGGGTTCTTGCTCGCCGAGGCGGTCATCGCGCGCAAGACCGTGGGCCGCCCCCACGGTGACAACGCGCCAGAGGCCGACGGGCTGTACGGCAGCGCCCTCGGCCCCGGGCCCGTGGACGCCCCCGACGAGGTGGAACCGATCCGCATGGTCCTGCTCGGGGACTCGACCGCCGCCGGGCTCGGCCTGACCGACCCGCGCGAGACGCCCGGCGCGCTGATCGCCGAGGGGCTGGCGGCGGTGGCCGAGCGCCCGGTGCGGCTGACCAACGTAGCGCGGTCGGGCTCGGTCTCGGCCGACCTTCGCTGGCAGGTCAGGCGGGCCCTCATCGCCTCCCCCGACATCGCGGTGATCTTCATCGGGGCCAACGACGTGACCACCCGGGTGCCGCCGGCGCGAGCCGTACGCGATCTGCGCAACGCGGTGCGGCGGCTGCGCGAGGCCGGGGCGGAGGTCGTCGTGGGGACCTGCCCGGACCTGGGGACGGTGGAGCCGATCGCGCAGCCGCTGCGGTGGCTGGCGCGGCGCTGGAGCCGGCAGCTCGCGGCGGCGCAGACCGTGGCCGTGGTGGAGGAGGGCGGCCGGACGGTGGCCTTCGCCGACCTGCTCGGGCCGGAGTTCGAGAGCTCGCCCAAGGAGATGTTCGGACCTGATCGTTTCCACCCGTCCGCGCAAGGTTACGCACAGGCCGCGTACGCGGTGCTACCTTCTGTAGGTGCCGCGCTCGGGGTGTGGCCGGAAGCCGGGGAGCACCGGCCCGACCCGACTCGCGGCGAAGGTGTCCTCCCGATCTACGTTGCGGCGGCTGAGGCCGCGGAGGCGCCCGGCACCGAGGTGGCCGCCACCCGCATCGCCGGCCGATCGCTCGGTCCGCGGGGCAGGTGGGCGATGCTGCTGCGCAGACGGCGGGGTGTCCCGGCGGTGGAACACGAAGACGACGAGCCGGAGACCGTGCCGAACGCCACCTGAGGCCGGCTACCCCTCGCGGTCGATCCGTCACTCCTCACGCAATAGGAGTGGATTGACAGTGAAGGTGCATCCTTCTCCGCGAAAGTCCTCGGGCGGGGTCCTGCTCGCCGCCGGCGCCCTCGTCGCCGCGGCCTCCGGCTGCTCCGGCAGCGACGCCGAGGCCAAGGCCCTGAGCTGGCACAACCCCCACCTCAACGCGATCAGCCGGCCCGTCGGCGCGGGCGGCGTCAGCGCGGTCACCGGACTGAGACCCGACGGGACGCTGGAGACGGTCGCGGTCGAGACCGCGACCGGCAAACGCCTGTGGGCCTACCCCGCGACGATGGCCGGCCGGCTGCCGGGCCTCGGCGTGCAGGCCCCGGCGGTCGCCGAGGACGGCGGGCGGCCGGTGGTCGCGGCCGTCGAGCCCCTGCCCAGGAAGCGCGGCCGGTGGAACGCGCTCCTCGTCGCCCGAGAGGGCCGCACCGGGGCTCGGCTGTGGGAGCGTCCCGTCCACTCCACCTTCGGGCCGCAGCGGTGCGGGACGGCCCTGTGCGTGTCCGAGCACACCGCGCTGCGCCGCGCCCGCTTCGTCGCGCTCGACCCCGCCACCGGGCGGGAGCTGTGGCGCGTCCCGGGCGTCGCCGACGTCGCGCACGCCGACAGCGGACGGGTCGTGCTGCTGCGCCTGGTCCGGAGCCCGCTGATCGAGGCCCGCGACCTGGCCACCGGCAAGGCCGCGTGGCGGCTGCCCGTGGAGGCGGCGCTCGGGCGCGGCGTGGACCTGTCCGGCGGCTGGTCGTTCGGTACGGCCGGCGGCGACCTCGTCACCTACGTCGCGCCGTACACCGACCCGCGGACCCGCCGGGTGTCACCGTTCGGGATGTTCTCGGCGCGGCTCGCCGACGGACGGCTCAACTGGATGCGCCCCTCCGTCGTGCGCGTCTACCCCAGCGGAAGCCCCGGGGTCGCCCCGGTCGTGCGCCCGGTGGACCAGAACGGCCGGTACGGCGGGTTCGCCCACCTCGACGCCCGGAGCGGGCGCGTCATCGGGCAGATCACCGCCCAGCAGGTGCCCGGCTCTGGCTGGTGGCTGGCGTTCCCGAACGACCTGTCCGTGCTCGGCTTCCTCAAGCACAACGCCGAGGGAGCGGCGTACGACCTGCGCACCGGCGCGCGGCCCCGGCACCGGGCCCAGCGCGGCTGGTCCTTCTGCGTCACGGACCCGGCCCCGGCTCCGATCAAGGGCCAGCCGGGCTTCTACTCGATCGCCGCGCTGTGCGAGTTCGACCTGGCCACCGGCAAGCGCACCAAGGACTCCACCTCGCCCCCGCCCGCCTGGTTCACCGGCGGCGACAACGGCTGGCGCCTCTGGCGCGACCAGAAGGGCGGCCTGCACGCCCTCAAGGACGGCACCGCCACCAGCCCCGGCATGTACGGCTGACGCCCCGGGGACGGCCGCCGCGGCGCGCCGCCGGGGAACACCCGTCACGGGGCGCCGCCGGGAGGCCCGTCGGGTGCGCGGACGCCCGTCGGGCGCGCGGACGCCCGTCGGGCGCGCGGACGCCGCGCCCGGCGTGAGCCGTACGGCGCGGCGAGGGGCCGGGGGCGGCGGCGGGGATTACCGAGGAGTAACGTGCGGGGTATCGCCGTATCGGCACGCGCAGACATAGGAGAGGCACATGCCCGAGGCCGTCATCGTCGCGACAGCGCGCTCCCCCATCGGCCGCGCATTCAAGGGGTCGCTCAAGGACATCAGGCCCGACGACCTCACCGTCCAGATCGTCAGGGCGGCGCTGGACAAGGTGCCGCAGCTCGACCCGAACGACATCGACGACCTCATGCTCGGGTGCGGCCTGCCCGGCGGGGAGCAGGGCTTCAACCTGGGCCGGGTGGTCTCGGTGATGCTCGGGCTGGACAAGGTGCCGGGCACCACGATCACCCGGTACTGCTCCTCCTCGCTCCAGACCAGCCGCATGGCCTTCCACGCGATCAAGGCCGGTGAGGGCGACGTCTTCATCTCGGCGGGCGTGGAGTGCGTGAGCCGGTTCGCCAACGGCAGCTCCGACTCCCTCCCCAACACCCAGAACCCGATCTTCGACGAGGCGCGGCAGCGCACCGACGCGCGGGCGCAGGAGGGCGCGGAGCCCTGGCACGATCCGCGCGAGGACGGCGCGCTGCCCGACGTCTACATCGCGATGGGGCAGACCGCCGAGAACGTCGCCCAGCTCCGGGGCGTGAGCCGCCAGGAGCAGGACGAGTTCGGCGTGCGCTCGCAGAACCTCGCGGAGAAGGCCATCGCGGACGGCTTCTGGGAGCGCGAGATCACCCCGGTCACGCTGCCCGACGGCACCGTCGTCTCCAAGGACGACGGCCCGCGCGCCGGCACGACGTACGACAAGGTGTCCACGCTCAAGCCGGTGTTCCGGCCCGACGGCACGGTGACGGCCGGGAACTGCTGCCCGCTGAACGACGGCGCCGCCGCGGTGGTCATCATGAGCGACACGAAGGCCGCCGAGCTGGGCATCACGCCGCTGGCCCGCATCGTCTCCACCGGCGTCACCGGCCTCTCGCCGGAGATCATGGGCCTGGGCCCGGTCGAGGCGTCGCGGCAGGCGCTGCGCCGCGCGGGCATGTCCATCGGCGACGTGGACCTGGTCGAGATCAACGAGGCGTTCGCCGCCCAGGTGATCCCGTCGTACCAGGAGCTCGGCATCGACCTGGACAAGCTGAACGTCAACGGCGGCGCGATCGCGGTCGGCCACCCGTTCGGCATGACCGGAGCCCGCATCACCGCCACGATGATGAACAGCCTGGCGTTCCACGACAAGACCATCGGCCTGGAGACGATGTGCGTCGGCGGCGGCCAGGGCATGGCGATGATCTTCGAGCGCCTCTCGTAGCCGCCGAGTCCACCATCTGAGCACGGCCCGTCCACCATGCGGGCGGGTCGTGTTCACCGAACGGAAAAGTCCCGCCGGGGCGTTACAACTTCGGCGGGACTTGTTATATGGGCGTTATCTGCGGCAAGCGACGCTCCGCGACGCGGGCCCCACGCCCCGTTACACAAGGCTTGCCTCTGAGGTCTTGTGTTCCCCCTGCTGGTGATGCAGGCTCAAGCCCAAGACGAGCTCATCCCGCGGAGGTGCCCATGTCCCTGAACCACTCGCCGGAGACGCACAGCAAGCTCATCGCCCGCGTTCCGACCATCACCGGACGCGAACTCCCGGAGTGGTTCCAGGCCCTCGACAACGGCCCGGCGTTCCTACGGTGCGAAGAGAGGACGAACTGGCTCGCCGACGAGCACGGCCTCTCCCACGGCTACGCCTCCGCGATCGTGCACGAGCACGAGCGGCGGCGCCGTTCCCGCCTCTTCTCCCTCTGACCTCCGGCCCCCCGGCTCCCCCGGCCCCGGAAACGCTTCACAGGCGCCCGCCGCGCCCCGTGCCCGACGGGCGCCCCCTCACGCGCCCTCCCGAGCACCGCACGCCCCTCACGCGCCCCTCACCCCGGCGCTTCCCCGCGACGCCCGCCCCCACGGCGATTCCTCCCACGTCGCCCCCTTCGCGCCCCTCCCTGAGCAGCGCCCTCCCCTCGCGGCGCATCCCCCTCGCTGCGCTTCCCTTCGTGGCGCATCCCCCACGCGGCGCATCCCCCACGCGGCGCTTTCCTTCGCGGTGACCATGCGGTTTCAATCACACGGTGTGCTCAAAACCGCATGATCATGGCGAGGTGGGAGCCAGGAGGTGAGGGTGGGTGGCGGTACGGCTTACGCGGGGGCGGCGTGGGTGAGGGTGACGCGGATGACCACGCGGGACTCGCGCTCCATGGCGGCGCGGTAGTCGTCCCAGTCGGGGTGCTCGCCGGAGATCCCCCGGTAGTAGTCGACCAGGAGAGGCATCGCGTCCGGCAGCGAGACCACCTCGGCGGTGCCCTCGACCTGGATCCAGTCGCCGAAGAAGGCGTCGGTGAACACGCACAACGCCACGCTCGCGTCCCGCCGCGCGTTGCGGGTCTTGACCGCCGTCTCCCGCGTGCTGATGACCGCCCGTCCCGCCTCGTCCACGCCCACGAGGACCGGGGACATCTGCGGCCGGCCGTCGGCGTGCCTGGTCAGCAGGACGGCCCGATGATTGTCGCGCAGGAACGCCCGCGCCCTGTCGAGATCCATACCGCCATTCTCACCGCGCCCCCGCCGTGCGCGCCCCCACACCACCGCGCCCGGGCCGCCGCGCCCGGCCGTCCGGGACGCCACCTCGCCGCACCCGCCCCCCGCCGCGCCGCGCGCCCCCACCGGGCTGTCGCGCTACGCCGTACGGCGAGCGGGGCCGTGCACACGGCGCACGGGTCTCCGGATGACGAAACGCCCGGCCCCCAGGGCGGGAGCCGGGCGTCGCGGTGCGAGACGGGTCAGTCGCTGCTGCTGAAGTAGCTCAGCAGGCGCAGGATCTCCAGGTAGATCCAGACGAGGCTGAGCGTCAGGCCGAACGCGGCCATCCAGGCGAACTTCTGCGGCGCGCCCTCGCGGACTCCTTCCTCGATCGACGCGAAGTCGAGCAGGAGGAAGAAGCAGCCGACGAGGATCGCCACGACGCTGAACACGTAGGCCAGCGGCCCGCCGGAGCGGATGCCGATGCCGTCCTCGATGAAGAACGAGGCCAGCAGGTTGACCAGCATCAGGCCCATCAGGGCGAAGCCCGCCGCGATCACGAAGCGGGTGAACTTCGGCGTGACCCGGACGATCCGCAGGGCGTACACGACCAGGGTGCCGGCGAACGCCAGGGCCGTGCCGACCACCGCCTGGAAGACGATCCCGTGGAAGAGGTCGTCATAGCGGTGGCTGACGACGCCGACCATCACGCCGTAGGCGGCGGCGAACCCGAGCACCAGGAAGGGGTTCGCCTTGTTCCCGAAGGTGACGATCGCCCACAGGACGAGCCCGACCAGGAGCGCGCCGACGGCGACGCCCATGCTCAGGTTGAAGTACCAGGCGGCGGCCGCGGTCGCGACCAGGGTCACCAGGGTCATGGCGCTGCGGACGACGACGTCGTCCAGCGTCACGGGCCGGCCGACGGCCGGGGGCGCGTAGGCCGGCTGGTTGTACATCTCGTTGAGTTGCTGAGCGCTCGGGGGCGGCGACTGCTGCCATCCGCCCTGGTTCCGAGCGAAAGCACCACGCCGGTTGAAGACCGGGTTCCTGCTCTCCATCGCTGCCTCCATGCTGCGATCTGTGCGATCAGCTTATGCGATTGCGTCCCCGATGGCGGAACGTCCGACAGCGGTTCCAAGTGCCCCCGGTCGGATTCGAACCGACACGTCAGCTCTTTTAAGGAGCTTGCCTCTGCCATTGGGCTACGGGGGCGCCGCAATCATACGTAAAACGTCACTCCCGGCGCTTCTCTCCCTGCCGAAGATAGTTCCTCCGGAGGCGTACGCCCGGCCCGCCCCCGTCTGTTCGGATCCGGGGGGTACGGCGACGCGTGGCCCGGCCGGACCCCGCCCGGCCGCACATCGTCCCTGATCAAGGACACGGAAGGCGGGTACGGCTCGGCCCGGCCGGCCCCGGGGCGAGCCGGGGGCGCGGCCGGGCCGGGCGGGAAATCAGGTGCGCGCGGCGAGCTCGAATTCCTCGCGCGGCTTGTGCATCTCGTCCAGGGCGACGATCTCGCGGCGGAGCACCCCGGCCATCGTCCAGTCCATGAGGACGCGGATCTTGCGGTTGAACGTCGGGACCATGGCCACGTGGTAGGCGCGGTGCAGGGCCCAGGCGGCGAATCCGCGGACCTTGATCCCGAAGACGTGCGCGGCGCCCTCGTGCAGGCCGAGGCTGGCGACGGAGCCGACGTACTTGTGCTTGTACTCCTTCATCGGCATGTCGTTCATGTAGCGGACGATGTTCTCCGCGAGGAGCTTGGCCTGCCGTACGGCGTGCTGGGCGTTGGGGGCCGTGAACGCGCCGGGGTTGGTCAGGTCGGGCACGGCGGCGACGTCGCCCGCGGTGAAGGCGTCGCGCACGCCCTCGACCATCAGCTCGGGGGTGGCCTTGATCCGGCCGCGCTCGTCGGCGGGCAGGTCGCTGGCGTTCACGACCGGGCTCGCCTTGACGCCCGCGGTCCAGACGAGGGTGTCGGCGTCGAACTCGTCGCCGTCGCTGAGCACCATGTGCTTGTTCTCGGCGGACTGCAGGAAGGTGTTCAGCTTGACCTCGATGCCGCGGTCGCGCAGCTCCTTGAGGGCGTACTTGCCCATCTTGGGGCCGACCTCGGGCAGGATGCGGTCGCTGGCCTCGACCATCACCCAGCGCATGTCCTCGCGGGAGATGGTCTTGTAGAACTTCGTGGCGTACTTGGCCATGTTCTCCATCTCGCCGAGGGCCTCGGCGCCGGAGAAGCCGCCGCCGACGACCACGAAGGTCAGCGCCTTGGCGCGCTCCTCGGGGTCGGTGGTGGACTCGGCCAGATCGAACTGGGCCAGCACGTGGTTGCGCAGCGCGATGGCCTCGCCGACGGTCTTGAAGCCGATGCCGTGCTCGGCCAGGCCGGGGATGGGGAGCAGCCGGGAGATGGACCCGGCGGCCATGACCAGGATGTCGTACTCCACCTCGCGGGAGCCGCCGGCGAGCGGGGCGAAGGTGACGCGCCGCCGCGCGTGCTCGACCTTGGTGACGCGCCCGTTGAGCACGTCGACCTTGGGCAGGGCGCGCCGCAGGGGCACCACGACGTGGCGCGGGGAGATGTTGCCGGCCGCGGCCTCGGGGAGGAACGGCTGGTAGGTCATGTACGACTGGGGGTCGATGATGGTGATCTCGACCTTCTTCTTCCGCAGCTCCCAGCGCAGCTTCCGCTGAAGCCCGAGCGCGGTGTAGAGGCCGACGTAACCACCACCGACGATCAGGATGCGCTTCGGGTGGTTCTTGCCCTTCATCTCTGACTCCCCTCCACGGCGGCCCCTTGCCGCCCACCCCCCGTGCTCTTCGCCGGGAGGCTTGTGAAACTATTCACAAGGATAAGAGCACCGACGGGGTGCTCTGTATTCCCAGCGGAGGAAAAAGGGCAAAAAGTTTCCGGATCGTCACCATCTTCGCAAAGTTCTCAGGAGAACTCGCGAGGATCTTTCGCTACTGCCACGGCACGGGCGAACACCTCGTCGAGCATGGTCTCCGTCACACGTCCGGTGAACGTGTTCTGCTGGCTCGGGTGGTAGCAGCCCAGCAGCCGCACCGGGCGCCCGCCGTACTCGATCTCGACCTCGACGCCGTGCCCGAAGGCCGGGCGGCGCGGCGGCAGGGCGTATCCGGCCGCCTTGAGGCCGGGCCAGAGCGCCTGCCAGCCGAAACCGCCGAGGACCACGATCGCCCGCACCGACGGCGCGCACAGCTCGACCTCGCGCGCCAGCCAGGGCAGGCAGGTGTCCCGCTCCTGCGGCGTCGGCTTGTTGGCGGGCGGGGCGCAGCGCACGGAGGCGAGCATCCGCGCCCCGATCAGCCGCTGCCCGTCGTCGGCCCGCGTGCTCGTGGGGATCGCGGCCAGCCCGGTCCGGTGGAGCGAGGCGAACAGCCAGTCGCCGCTGCGGTCCCCCGTGAAGATCCGGCCGGTGCGGTTGCCCCCGTGCGCGGCGGGCGCCAGCCCCACGATCAGCACGCGCGGCTCCGCGTCGCCCCACCCCGGGACGGGCCGTCCCCAGTAGGTCTCGTCCGCGAACGCCCGCCGTTTCTCGTCGGCGACCAGCTCGCGCCACTCCACGAGCCGTGGGCAGGCCCGGCACACCGACTCCCTGGCCTCCAGCTCCGCGACGGTACGGCTGCCGCCCGCCAGCTCCGCGACCTGGACCACGTCATGCGCGACGGGGGTCTCGGGAGACGCGGGATCCCCCGGCCAGCCCGTCCCCGGAAGTACGAAACTCACCCGCAGATCCTGCCACCCCCCGCCCCGTCCAACCCCGGCGCCCGCACGACCCCGCGCCGACCAGGCGATTCCGGGTGCGACGGACTTCGCGTGATCGGCGCGAGGACGGGCGAGGCGGCCGGAGCCGACGGCCGCGGCGGTCAGGAGCCGCGGGCGGGTGAGGCGGTCAGGAGCCGCGGGTGGGCGTGGGGGTCGGCGTGGACTTGGGCGTGGGGGTCGGCGTGGACTTGGACGTGGGCGTGGGGGAAGGGGTGGCGCTCGCCCCGCCGGTCGGAGTGGCGCCCGGGGTGGGCGTGGCCGGCGGGCTCCCGGCCGGGGTGGGGGTCGCGACCCCGTTTGCGGGCGGGGTCGGGGCCGGCGGCACGGGGGCCGGCGGGGGGATGATGCAGCCGCTCTCCTCCTGGATCAGCCCGCCCTCGTTCACCGCGTCCCGGAGCTTGAGCGGGTAGCGGTGCTTGAGCGGCTGAGGCGTGCCGCAGTACCACTCCAGGACGTAGTCGGGCTCCGGCTCCACCTCGATCGGGCGGCCGTGCTGGTCGTAGAGGAGCACGCCCTCCAGCGGCCGGCCCTCGGCGTCGCGCGGGAAGATGTTGCCGACCTGGCCCGAGTCCAGCGAGGACATGTGCTGGATGGGCGGCTGCCCCCCTGCCGGAGCCGCCTGCCCGGTGTACGGCTCGCGCTTGTTCTCGGCGTGCACGTCGGCGGCGATGAGCACGCCCATGGCCACCCCGAGCAGCGCCACCACGTTCACCGCGCGCCCGGCCCACCGCCAGTGCCCGAGGCCCGCGCCGCGCATGCCGTACCAGACCGAGGCCCAGACCAGGGCGAACGCGAACAGCCACTCCAGGATGTTCGTGGGCGTCAGCGTCTCCCCGGCCTGGATCGACAGGATCACCACCGCGGCGGCGTATCCGCGCAGGACCCACCAGGCCGGGCGGAGCTGCGGCAGGAACTCCAGCAGGTGGCGGTAGGCCGGGAGCTCCGACAGCCGCGTGTGGGCCGCGGCGGCGGTCTCGCGGAAGCGGGCGGTGACGTCGTGGGGAAGGCGCCGGAGCCGGCCGCGCCGCGGCGTCGCGGGACGGCCCCCGTAGGCGGCCCGCAGATCGGCGGCGTACGCCTCGGGCGAGCCGAGGCGGGCGGTCAGCGGCTCCGGCGAGTCTGCGGCGACCTCGGCGAGGTGGCTGTCGAGGTCTTCGAGCAGCTCCTCGCGGTCGGACTCGGGCAGGTCGGCCAGCGCGGCGCGGACCGCCCCGGCGTACCGCGCGACCTCGTCAGGCTGCGTGTTGCTCATCGTCGCGCCTCCTCGGGCCCGTCAAGGCTCTTCACGCCGGAGCTCTCCACGTCGGCGTTCTTCAGCAGGTCGTCCATCGTCGCGGCGAAGGAATCCCAGGTCGCGGCGGAGGTCGCCAGGGTGCGGCGGCCGTTGTCGTTGAGGCCGTAGTACTTGCGGTGCGGCCCCTCCTCGGAGGGCACCACGTACGAGTTCAGCGCCCCGGCCCTGAACAGCCGCCGGAGCGTGCCGTACACCGACGCGTCCCCGATCTCGGCCAGGCCCGCCTCGCGCAGTCGCCGTACGACGTCGTAGCCGTAACTGTCCCGCTCCGCCAGCACGGCCAGGACGGCCAGGTCGAGCACGCCCTTGAGAAGCTGGCTGGTATCCACGGCATGCACAGTACTGTGCAATGCGCAGTAGCCGCAACAGAGATCCACGATCATGTGGTCGTGGGATCTCTCGCCGCCGGTTACAGGAGGGACCAGGCGATGCCGTCGAGGATGTCGTGCTCGCTGACGACGACCTCGGCGAAGCCGTACTCGGCCATGATCCGGTCGAGGATGAGGGCGCCCGCGGCGATCACGTCCACGCGCCCGGGGTGCATGACCGGGATCGCGGCGCGCTCGTCGTGGGTCTGGGTGAGCAGGCGCCGGGAGACCTCGTGGACCCGGTCCGCGCCGATCACCGAGTGGTGGATTTTGTCGGGCAGGTACCCCGGCAGGTCCAGGGCGATGCCCGCGACCGTGGTGACCGAGCCGGCCAGGCCGACGAGCGTCCTCGCGTCGCGCACCGGCACCGCATCGGCGACGCGGGCGAGGGCGGCGTCGATGTCGGCCACCGTGGCGGCGACGCTCTCGGGCGAGGGGACGTCGGCGGGCGCGAGGTGGCGCTCGGTGAGGCGGACGCAGCCGATGTCCACCGACAGGGCGCCCTCGACGTCCCGGTCCCCCACGACGAACTCCGTCGAGCCCCCGCCGATGTCCACCACGAGGTACGGCGTGGCGCGGCCGGACAGCTCGCGGGTCGCGCCGGTGAACGAGAGGCGCGCCTCCTCGTCGCCGGTGACGACCTCGGGGGGCACGCCGAAGACGGACACGACGCCGTCCACGAACTCACTTCGGTTCTCGGCGTCGCGGGTGGCGCTGGTGGCGACCACGCGGACGCGCTCGGCCCCGTGGGTCCCGATGAGCTTGGCGTACCCGCGCATCGCGGTGAACGTGCGCTCCAGCGCCTCGGGGGCGAGCCGGCCGGTCCGGTCCACGCCCTGGCCGAGACGCACGATCTCCATGCGGCGCTCGACGTCGGTGAGCGTGGTCCCGTCGAGGTCGGCGATGAGCAGGCGCACCGAGTTGGTGCCGCAGTCGATGGCCGCGACGCGGGTCATGCGCAGGGTCCTTCCGCCCACCAGTCGGGCAGCATGTCGAGGGCCTGGCGGCCCAGGGGGTTCGAGCCCGGGACGGCGAGCTCCTGGGCGACGAGCGCGTGCAGGCACTTCACCCGCGTGGGCATGCCCCCCGCGCTCTGCATGTCGCGCGGCAGCGGCTCCAGCCCGTCCTCGGCCGCCGCCCGGTCGCGCCGGGCGATGTAGTCGTCGTGCGCGGCCTGGTAGGCGGCGGCGAGCTCGGGGTCCTCGGCCAGCCGCGCGGCCATCTCCTTCATGACGCCGGTGGACTCCAGCGTGCCGATCAGCGAGTTCACGCGCGGGCACGTCAGGTAGTACAGCGTCGGGAACGGCGACCCGTCCGGCAGCCGCGGGGCCGTCTCCACGACGTCCGGGAGCGAGCAGGGGCACCGGGCGGCCACGGCCCGCACCCCGCGCGGGGTGCGGCCGAGCTGCCGCTCCACGGCCTCCAGGTCGCCCCGGTCCACGGTGTACGGCCGGCGCGGGGGCACCGCGTCGCCGTACGGCTCGGGCGGCGTCAGCGTCTCGCCGTGCCGCTCGCCCGGGCCGCCGGGGTGGGCGCCCTCGGCGGCGGTCAGCCCCGGCTCCAGGCCGGGTTCCGTGCCGCCCATGCCCTCCCCGGCCGTGCCGTACGGCCGGACGTCCGCGGCGTACGGGTCCATGCCCTCGCCCGCCGTGCCGTACTCCTCGGCGGGGATGTCCTGCGGTCTCTCACTCATCCTGGTGTGTTCCCCCCGGTCGCGCGGCGGCCCACCCCGCGGTCCGCCGCCTCCACCGACTCCCAGAGCACCTGGTACCAGGGCTGCTCGCCGGTGGCGGGCGGAGCCGGGCGGTTCTTGTCGCTCGCGCCTCTGGTGCCCTTGCGCGGCTCGTCGAGCACGACGTAGCACTTCTCGCCCTGCCCGCAGAAGTGCAGGCGCCGGCGGGCCTCGCGCGCGATGTAGTCGGGGTCCTCAAGCTGCCTTCTGCGCTTCTGCAGCTCGTCGACCTCGCGGCTGGCCTGCCGGGCCTGCTCCTCGAGCTGGGCGATCTGGTTGCGCTGGGAGACGTACTCCCGCACCGGGTAGGCCAGGCTCATCGCGATCGCGCACACGACGACGGCGAGGATCGCCGCTCGGCCCGTGAACTGCGGGCGGAACCTTCTCCCGGCCATGCGCGGCCCCGTCAGGCCGAGAAGCGCGGGAACGCCGACCGGCCGGCGTAACGCGCCGCGTCGTCCAGCAGCTCCTCGATGCGCAGGAGCTGGTTGTACTTGGCCACGCGGTCGCTGCGGGCCGGGGCGCCGGTCTTGATCTGGCCGCAGTTGGTGGCGACGGCCAGGTCGGCGATCGTGGTGTCCTCGGTCTCGCCGGAGCGGTGGCTCATCATGCAGCGGTAGCCGCTGCGGTGGGCCAGGTCCACGGCGTCCAGGGTCTCGGTGAGCGTGCCGATCTGGTTCACCTTGACCAGCAGCGCGTTCGCGGTGCCGGCCTCGATGCCCCGGCGCAGCCGCTCGGGGTTGGTGACGAACAGGTCGTCGCCGACGAGCTGGACGCGCGAGCCGAGGGCGTCGGTGACGGCCTTCCAGCCGTCCCAGTCCTCCTCGTTCAGCGGGTCCTCGATCGAGACCAGCGGGTAGGCGTCCACCAGCTCGGTGTAGTAGGCGACCATGTCCTCGGCGCTGCGGCCCTTGCCCTCAAGGACGTACGACCCGTCCTTGTAGAACTCGGACGCGGCGACGTCGAGGGCGACGGCGATGTCGGACCCGGCCTGGAAGCCGGCCTTCTCGATCGCCACCAGGATCAGGTCGAGGGCGTCGCGGTTGCTCGGCAGGTTCGGGGCGAAGCCGCCCTCGTCGCCGAGGCCCGTGGCGTACCCCTTCTCCTTGAGCACGGCCTTGAGCGCGTGGTAGGTCTCGGCGCCCATGCGCACGGCTTCGGAGAACGTGTCGGCCCCGATCGGCGCGATCATGAACTCCTGCACGTCCACGTTGGTGTCGGCGTGCGCGCCGCCGTTCAGGATGTTCATCATCGGCACCGGCAGCAGGTGCGCGTTCGGCCCGCCGACGTAGCGGAACAGCGGCAGGTCGGCGGCCTCGGCGGCGGCCTTGGCCACGGCCAGCGACACGCCGAGGATGGCGTTGGCGCCCAGCTTGGACTTGTTCGGCGTGCCGTCCAGGTCGATCATGACCTGGTCGATCACACGCTGTTCCTCGGCGTCGAACCCGATGATCTCGTTGGAGATCTCGTCGGTCACCGCGAGCACGGCCCTGGTCACGCCCTTGCCGCCGTACCGCTCGTCACCGTCCCGCAGCTCCACGGCCTCGAACTGCCCCGTCGAGGCGCCACTGGGTACGGCCGCGCGGCCGGTGCTGTAGTCGTCGAGCAGGACCTCGACCTCGACCGTGGGGTTCCCCCGCGAGTCCAGGATCTCCCGGGCGTTGACGGCCTCAATGGAAGCCACGAAGCGCTCCTATGCCAGATTGTCAGACGGTTTGCCCCCAGAGCCTATCGGCCCCGGCCCGCGGGCACGGCGACCGCCACACCCCTGGGCCGAGACCACGGGCGAGCGCGGAGCCCCCGCCGGGTCCGCAGCCCGCCGATCCCGCCGGTCCACCGATCCCAGCGGTCCACCGATCCCACCGGTCCACCGATCCCGCCGGTCCAGGGAACGGCACGGCGGGGGGACACGGGAGCGCGGCCGCCGCGTTCGCGGCGGGGTGGCGGGTCAGGACCGGGTGGACTCCCAGCGGCGGACCCGGTCCCGGAAGGTCCTCGCGGCGGCGCGGAGTTCGGTCTCGGGGTCGAGGCCCGCCTGGGCGGCCCGCCGTACGAGGTCGAAGAGCTCCTTGCCGATGCCGTTGCCGACCGCGCGGTAGAGCTCGTCGGGGACGTCGGCCCGCTCGGCCCGCTTCTGCATCTGGTAGGCCAGGGCGAGGGCCGGCTGGGACATGGGGACGCCGTCGAGGGTGCTGCCGGTCTCGCCGTGCTTGGCGGCGCGCTCGGCGGCCTTGATGGCGTCCCAGTTGGCCTTGACCTCCTCCGGGCTCGCCACCTCCACGTCGGAGAAGACGTGGGGGTGGCGGCGGATGAGCTTGTCGACGATGCCGGCGGCGACGTCGTCGATGTCGAAGGCGGTCTCGTCCTCGCGCTCGGCGGCGATGCGGGCGTGGAAGAAGACCTGGAGCAGGACGTCGCCCAGTTCCTCGCGGAGGGCCGCGTAGTCGCCGGTCTCCAGCGCCTCCAGGGCCTCGTAGGGCTCTTCGAGGAGGTGGCGGGCCAGCGACTCGTGGGTCTGCTTGGCGTCCCAGGGGCAGTCGCGGCGCAGCCGGTCCATGACCTCGACCAGGTCGAGCAGGCGCGCGCCCGGGACGTCGTAGGAGCCGTTGAGGAGCTCGACGTCCGGCGGGTCGGCGCTGTTGACCACCACCTCGCCGATCCGGCGCATGAGGTCCTCGTCGCCCTCGGGCGAGGCCAGCCAGGTCACCGCGCCCGCGCGCGCCTCGTTGACCAGCAGGTGCGGGTCCGGGTCCACGACCTGGACCTCGACGCCCGCCTCCGCGAGGTACGGCAGTTGCGGATGGTCCGGCGTCGCCGTCAGGACGCGCGCGGACTCCAGCGCGCGCCAGGCCTGCCGGGTGAGCAGGCCGGGCGCGACGCGGTGCGAGGTGGAGACGATCGTCAGCGGCATGTCACTGGCCCGGAGGCGGCATCTCCTGGCCGGGCGCGCCCTGACCCTGCGCCTGCTGCGCGTCGGTCGGCTTGGTGAAGCGCTGCACGGCGACGAAGCCCTGCTGCGGGTCGAAGTGGCCGTAACGCGGGTTGATCTTGAGGTCGATCTTGCCCGCCTCCTCCCCGAGGCGTGCGGCGGCGCGCTGGGCCGCGGCCTCGTCGGCGCCGCCGCCGAAGGCCTGGTTGAGCTTCTGGTTCAGCAGCATGCCGCGCAGGAAGGAGCGGGTCTGGGACGGCGGCACGCCGAACGCCAGCGCCTTCTGCTCGATCGCGGCCGGGCCGCCCTGCGACTGGACGTAGGCGTCCACCTCGCCCTCGGTCACCGACACCTTGTGACGGCGGGCGATCTGCTCGAAGAGGTCCACCTGCACCATGTTGAGCAGCACCGAGCGCGGATAGGAGTTGGGGTCGGCGATCTGGAGGCCCTGCGGCGGGATCTTGGCCTTCGTCACCGCGGTCTCGAACCCGCGCACCGCCTTGTCCAGCTCGGCCGAGGTGATGCGGTGATCGCCCACGATCGCCGCCGCTCCGGCCTGCACCGGCGCGCAGGCGGTCAGCACGGCGCCGGCGGCGGTCACGGCCAGCGCGATGAGGCGCGCGCGGGCCACACGATGTGACTTCACAGATCTTCCTTCCACGACCGGGTCACTTCATTCTGGCGGGTTCCAGGAACAGCGCGTCCACCAGGTCGGTGCACCATTTGAGCAGAGCGAGATCACGCAGCGGTTGCCCGCCCAGCGGTTTGGTCTTGGGCACGGGCACGAGCAGCGTATTCGTCGCGGCCTTCAGGATCGACTTCGGGTAGAGCCGCTGGAGCCTGACCTGCTGCGACTCGCGCAGGTCGACCGGGCCGAACCGGATGTGCTGGCCCTGCAGCACCACGTCCGTCAGCCCCGCCTGGCGCGCCCGCGCCCGGAACCGCGCCACCTCCAGCAGGTTGTCCACGGCCTCCGGCGGCGGGCCGTACCGGTCCTTGAGCTCGTCGCGCACGGCCAGCACCTCCTCGTCCGAGGTGATCGCGGCGATGCGTTTGTACGCCTCCAGGCGCAGCCGCTCGCCGGGCGCGTAGTCGTGCGGGATGTGCGCGTTGATCGGCAGCTCGACGCGGACCTCGGGCTGCTCGGCCGGGCCCTGGCCCTTGAGCTCGCGCACGGCCTCCCCGACCATCCGGACGTACAGGTCGAACCCGACGCCCGCGATGTGTCCGGACTGCTCGGCGCCCAGGATGTTGCCCGCGCCGCGGATCTCCAGGTCCTTCATCGCCACGAACATGCCCGCGCCCATCTCCGTGTGCTGGGCGATCGTGGCCAGGCGCTCGTGCGCGGTCTCCGTCAGCGGCTTCTCCGGCGGGTAGAGGAAGTACGCGTAACCGCGCTCGCGCCCCCGCCCGACCCGGCCGCGGAGCTGGTGGAGCTGGGACAGGCCGTAGTTGTCGGCCCGGTCCACGATCAGCGTGTTCGCGTTGGGCACGTCGAGGCCGGACTCCACGATGGTGGTGGAGACGAGCACGTCGTGCTTGTTCTCCCAGAAGTCCACCATGATCTGTTCGAGCTGGTGCTCGTTCATCTGGCCGTGCGCCACCGCGACCCGCGCCTCGGGGACCAGCTCCTTCAGCCGCGCGGCCACCTTGTCGATGGACTTCACCCGGTTGTGGACGAAGAACACCTGCCCGTCGCGCATCAGCTCGCGCCGGATCGCCGCCGCGATCTGACGTTCGTCGTACGGCCCGACGAAGGTCAGGATCGGGTGCCGCTCCTCCGGCGGGGTGAGGATCGTGGACATCTCGCGGATGCCGGTCAGGCCCATCTCCAGCGTGCGCGGGATCGGCGTCGCGGACATGGCGAGCACGTCCACCTGCGTGCGCAGGTGCTTCATCGCCTCCTTGTGCTCGACGCCGAACCGCTGCTCCTCGTCCACGATGATCAGGCCCAGGTCCTTGAACCTGACCTCGCCCGACAGCAGCCGGTGGGTGCCGATCACCACGTCGATCGAGCCGTCGCGCAGGCCCTCCATCGTCGCCTTCACCTCGGCGTCGGTCTGGAACCGCGACATCGGCCTGATCACGATCGGGAAGGAGGAGAACCGCTCGCTGAACGTCGAGAGGTGCTGCTGCACGAGCAACGTCGTCGGCACCAGCACCGCGACCTGCTTGCCGTCCTGCACCGCCTTGAACGCCGCCCGCACCGCGATCTCGGTCTTGCCGTAGCCGACGTCGCCGCAGATCAGCCGGTCCATCGGGACGGGCTTCTCCATGTCGGACTTGACCTCGTCGATCGCGGCGAGCTGGTCGCCGGTCTCGGCGTACGGGAAGGCGTCCTCCAGCTCCCGCTGCCACGGGGTGTCCGGCGAGAACGCGAACCCCGGCGAGGCCATGCGCGCGCTGTAGAGCCGGATCAGCTCCCCCGCGATCTGGCGTACGGCCTTGCGGGCGCGGGACTTGGCCTTGGCCCAGTCGGCCCCGCCCATGCGGTTCAGCGTCGGGGCCTCGCCGCCGACGTACCTCGTGACCTCGTCGAGCTGGTCGGTCGGCACGAAGAGGCGGTCGCCCTTGGCGTACTCGATGACGAGGTACTCGCGGGTCGCGCCCTGGACCGTGCGCTGCACCATCTCGATGTAGCGGCCCACGCCGTGCTGCTCGTGCACGACGTAGTCGCCGGCGCGGAGCTGGAGCGGGTCCACCATGTTGCGCCGCCGCGAGGGCAGCCGCCGCATGTCCTTGGTGGAGGACTTCTGCCCCACCAGGTCCGATTCGGTCAGCACCGCCAGGCCGGGCGCGGTGAACCCGTGCTCGATCCGCCCGGTCGAGACGTACACGACCCCGGGCTCGGGGGTCTCGTCCAGCGGGACCCGCAGCCGCGCCGCGACGTCCTCGCCCTTGAGCACCTCGACCAGCCGCTCGGCCGGGCCCGGGCCCGCGGTGACCAGCACGACGCGGCGGTTCTCGCCGATCCAGCCCTTGACGTCGCCCAGCGCGCGGGCGGTGTCGCCCCGGTAGTTCTCGGCGGCGCTCACGTCCAGCCGGGCGGCCTCCTCGCCGGAGTCCAGCGGGCTGATCGTCCACCACGGCATGCCCAGCCCGGAGGCGTACTCCCGGATCTCGGCGAGGTCGCGGAACGCCGCCCCGCCCAGGTCGATCGGGGCCTCCCCGCCGGCGGCGGCGTTGACCCAGGACGCCTCCAGGAACTCCTGGCTCGTGCGCACCAGTTCCTCGGACCGCCCCCGCACGCGCTCGGGGTCGCACAGCAGCACGCAGGCGCCCGCGGGCAGGTTGTCCAGCAGCAGCTCCATGCGGTCGGCCAGCACGGGCGCGAACGCCTCCATGCCCTCCACCGCCGAGCCGTCGGCCATCTGGTCCAGCACCTCGGCCAGGGCCGGGTGCTCGGCCGCCAGCTCCCTGGCGCGCTCGCGCACCTCCGGCGTCAGCAGCAGCTCCCGGCACGGCGGCGCGAACAGGCCCTGCTCGGCGACCTCCAGCGAGCGCTGGTCGGCCACCTTGAACCAGCGGATCTCCTCGACCGTGTCGCCCCAGAACTCCACGCGCAGCGGGTGCTCCTCGGTCGGCGGGAACACGTCCAGCAGGCCGCCGCGCACCGCGACCTCGCCGCGCTTCTCCACCATGTCCACGCGGTGGTACCCGGCCTCGACCAGCCGCCGCACCACGTCGTCGAGGTCGGCGTCGTCCTGGGCGCGCAGCCGTACGGGCGTCAGGTCGCCCAGGCCGGACACGATCGGCTGGAGCACGGCGCGCACGGGCGCCACCACGACGCTCACCGGGCCCGCCGCGGGGTCGTCCGGCTGCGGGTGGGCCAGCCGCCGGAGCACGGCGAGGCGCTGGCCGACCGTGTCCGAGCGCGGGGACAGGCGCTCGTGCGGCAGCGTCTCCCAGGCCGGGAACAGGGCCACCGACTCCGGCGGGAGCAGCGAGGTCAGCGCGGACGCCAGGTCCTCGGCCTCGCGCCCGGTCGCGGTGATCGCGAGCACCGGGCGGCCCGCGCCGCGCTCACCGTCGGCGAGCACGGCGGCGGCGAACGGCCTGAGCGCCTGCGGGGCGACGAGGTCCGCGTCGGCGTCGGGCAGGCGCTCACGCACCGGCTCGAGCGCGGCGACGAGCGCCGGATCGGCGGTGGGGCCGGAGAGGAGAAGGTCGAGCAGGCCGGTGAGACTCATAAGTGATATCGCCCGTAAGCTGTGCGTAACCGGCGCGAGGCGCCGGCACCCCGAAAAACCCCGGATCGTCCAGACCCGGGGGTACCACATCCAGGCTATACGGGCCGACCCGGCGCGGGGACCCGGACATGCGCTTTCAAATGCATGACCGCGCGATGGCATTTGATTACTCTTCGTAATGTGACCGAGGTACGACAGCCCCCGACCACCTGTACCGACGTGTTCGCCGCGCGCACTCGCGAACTGTGGAACGAGGCCCTGGGGCGCAGGCTCGACATCCTCATCGCCGGGTGCGGCCGCCCGCTCCCGGACTCACCGCTGCGCACCGGTCTCAACGCGGGCGAGACCCGGATCACCGGCGTCGACGAGGACCGCCCGGCCCTGCGCGCCCGCGCGCAGATGCGCGGCGACCTCGACGAGTGGAAGCTCGGGGACCTGCGGTCGGTGCCGCTGCCGCAGCGGTCCGTGGACGTGGTGCGCTGCGAGTTCCTGCTGGAGCGCATCCGGCACGCCGAGCTCGTCCTCGACCGCCTCGTGGCCGCGCTGCGCCCCGGCGGGCTGATCCTGCTCCGCCTGCGCGACGGCGGCACGGCCTACGGTTTCTGGGCCCGGGCCGTCCCGCGCCCGCTGCGGGCGCTGTTCTGGTCACGCCTGGCGCCCCCGGACGAGGTCGGGCCGCTGCCCGCCGTCTACGAGCCCGTCTCCTCCCGCGAGGGCATCCACGCCTACTGCCTCATGCGGGGCCTGGTCATCGCCGAGGAACACCTCGCCACCTCGGGCAACGCCCTACGGGGCCGCTTCGCCCCGCTGGCCTCCGCCGCGTGCCGCCTGGTGGCCATCCTCTCCGCCGGCCGCCTCACCGCCACCCACGACGAGGTCACCCTGGTGATCCGCAAACCCCAGAACCACTTCGCCCGCCTCCTCTGAGCCACCGGGGGTGAGGGTGCCGGGAGGAGGGGGTGGGGGCCGGTAGGGTCTCGGGGTGGCTGAAGTTCTTCCTGTTTGGGTGCCGGACGCGTTTGAGCTCGCCGATCTGGAGTTGCTGCTCAGCGGGGCGTTCGCGCCGCTGACCGGGTTCATGGGGGCGGCCGACGTGGAGTCGGTGACCGCGCGGGGTCGGCTCGCGGACGGGACGCCCTGGCCGGTTCCCGTGACGCTGACCGTGCCCGCCGAGGTCGTCGCGGGGGCTGACGCGCTCGTGCTCCAGGACCCCGAGGGCGTGCCGCTGGCGCGGCTGACGATCACCGAGCGCACGCCGCACGGCGACCATCTCACGCTGGCGGGGCCGGTCGAGGCGCTCTCCACGCCGGAGCACGGCCCGTTCCGGCGGCTCCGCCGTACGCCCGCCGAGGTTCGCGAGTCGCTGGAGGCCGAGCCCCTGGTGGTGACGGCGCGGGGGCCGATCGACTCGCCCGAGGAGATCACGGCGCTCGCGGAGGAACTCGGCGCGCCGATCGTGCTGATGCCGCTGATCTTCGGCGAGGGCGGGCCCGCCGTGGTGCGCGCCTCCCTCGCCGCGCTCGACAAGCTCCCCGCCGGGACGCGGGTGGTCGCGGTGCCGCTGGCCCCCCGCGACGACCTCACGCTGGACCTGGAGCTGCGGGAGCACGTCGCGGCGGCGTACGGCGCGGCCGAGCACTACGCCGCGCCCGAGCCCGCGGTGATCCCCGGGCCGCCGCACCGGCGCGGGCTGACGGTGTTCTTCACCGGCCTGTCGGGGTCCGGCAAGTCCACGATCGCGCGCGGCCTGCACGACGCGCTGCTCGAACGCGGCACCCGCACCGTGACCCTGCTGGACGGCGACGTCGTACGGCGGATGCTGTCCTCGGGCCTGACGTTCTCGCGGGCCGACCGCGATCTCAACATCCGCCGCATCGGGTTCGTCGCCGCCGAGGTCACCCGCCACAAGGGCCTGGCGATCTGCGCGCCCATCGCGCCGTACGCCGCGGTGCGGGAGGAGGTGCGCGAGATGGTGGAGCAGTTCGGCGACTTCGTGCTCGTGCACGTCTCGACGCCGCTGGAGGAGTGCGAGCGCCGCGACCGCAAGGGCCTGTACGCCCGGGCGCGCGCGGGCGAGATCCCGGAGTTCACCGGCATCTCGGACCCCTACGAGGAGCCCGACGACGCCGACCTCGTCATCGACACCACGAACATCTCCGTCGAGACCGCCGTCAACCGCGTCCTGGACCACCTCGTCACCCGCGGCTGGGTCCGCTGACCTCCGCCCCTTCCTCCCGCTGAGCTGAGCTGAGCTGAGCTGAGCTGAGCTGAGCGGCGGGGCGGGGGCCTCAGGGGAGCTTGGGCGCGGTGAAGTGGGGGGAGGCCGCCAGGCGGCGGAACTCCGCGAGGCCGCCGGGGGTGGTGTCGAAGCGGGTGTCGCCCCGGGGCGCGCGCGGCGACTCGAAGTAGACGAGCGCCTTGATCCTGGAGAAGGCCGGGGCCTGGCGGCGCACCGAGGCGTAGAAGCGGCGTTTGAAGCCGGGGTCGCGGGGCCGCTCGAAGACGCCCCACTCCCCCACCATGAGCGGTTTGCCGGGGTGATGGCGGGCGGCCCAGCGGTAGAAGCCCGGCCAGCCGGGGAACTCGCGGCGGCGCCGGTTGACCAGGGCGGCGAAGTCGTCGACCCGCCCGTCGGCGTACGGGTCGAGGGCGATCCAGTCCACCACGTCGTCGCCGGGGTAGAGCCGGCCGAACCAGGGCTTGGCGCCCCAGTTGACCGCGCCCATGTACGTCATGACGGTCACCGCGTTCGTCACCCCGTGCCCGCGCAGCCGCGTGACGACGTGCCGGAACATGCGCCGGTAGTCGTCGGCGCCGTTCCCGCCGCCGCGCACGTCGTTCTCGGGCTCGTGGTGGATCGTGAGGAAGAACCGCTCCCGGAACGACGCGCGCAGGTGGCGGGCGAGACGCGCGATCCGGCCGTCCAGCGCGCCCGCCGCGACCGAGGCCCAGGTGTGGCGGAGCGAGGGCTTCCAGTTGACGAACAGCAGGCGCCCCTCCCGCGCCAGCGCGATCTCCTCCGCCGTCGGGAACAGCTCGGCCCCGCGGTGGTAGACGTGCAGGATCGCGCTGCGCCGCCCCATCCGGCGCTCGGCGTCGCGCAGCGCCCTCCCGGTCGGGGTCCGGGTGAACACGCCGGGCGCGATGCCCCACCACGCCCCGCACGACGGGACCAGGAGGCGGGACGCCTCGCACCGCGTGCCGGGGGCGACCGCGCCCGCCGCCCCGCCCGCCACGGCCCCTCCCGCCGCGTCACCGTCGGCGGGGCCGGTGGCCGTACGGCCTGAGGCGTGCCCGCCGGAGCAGGAGAGTGTGCCGCCGATGAGGGCGGCGACGGCCAGACCTCTCACGAGATGCCCGGAAATACCGGAATTGACGGGAAAGCGACTCCGCTCAGGCGATTTCTGGAAATGCAGTGAAGTCCGCACCGTCCCCCCTCGTTCCGCGCCGCGCCGGTCCCGGCCGTTCCAGCGGATATTAGCCGGGCCCCGCCGCGCCACTCCCGGATTCCGCCACGGGTTCGTCAATTGTCGAGAGATCGCTCCGCCGTCAGCGAACACGGAATCTAGGTTCTTGAGCCTCCGCGACACCGCCCCGGCATCCCCGGAAATCTGCCGCCACCTGCGCTTTTCGGCCGCTCAGTCGTACGCCGGAGGCTCGGCGAGCGGCCCGGGGAGGCGCGGTCGCGGATGGGGATTTTTCGGAATTCGGGAAGGAATGCCGCCCGGTGAATCCCCCGGCCATTGCTCGATATCCGAACGGGAAAATATTGAACCGGCTTATAGTTCGAAACGTAAAGCTCCCCAGAAACCCGGGAGGGGCCGAATGACGTTCACGCCCCCGGCGGCAGAGCCCCCGGCGAACGCCTGCGCCGCGCTGCTGCGGCGGCGCTGGCCGACCGTGCTCGCGCTCGTGCTCCTCGGGACCGGCGTCGCCGGGGCCGGGCTGCTCGCCCTGCCGCCCGCCTACACCGCCGCCGCCCAGGTCCTGGTCCTGTCCACGGGCGTCCAGGAGAACAACAACCTCGTCACCGCCCGCCAGCGCGAGCCGCTCAACCTCGACACCGAGGCGCAGGTCGCCGGCTCCGCCGTGGTCGCCTCCCGCGCCGCGGAGCTGCTGCGCGCGCGCCGGCACGAGGTGTCCCCGACGGACCTGCGCGAGTCGCTGGCCGTCTCCGTGCCGCCCAACTCGGCGATCCTGCTGATCGAGCACACCGCGCGGCGGCCGGGCCTCGCGGCGGCGGGCGCGCAGGCCGTGGCCGAGGCCTACCTCGCCAACCGCGCCCACATCGCGCGCGCCTCCGTGGACGCCCAGATCCGCGCGCTGCGCCAGAGCATCGCCGAGGCCGGCGCCCGCCTCGGCCGCGTGACCGTGGCCCTCCCCCGCGCCAAGCGGGGCACCGCCCGGCACGTACGGCTGGCGCAGCAGCGCCGGCTGCTGACCCGCCAGGCCGACGCGCTGGGGGCCAAGCTCGACGGGCTCACCGCCGTCTCGATCACCCCCGGTCACGTGATCAGCCCGGCCCGCCCGCCCGTGCGCCCGTCCTTCCCGAACCCTCCGCTGTTCATCGGCAGCGGCCTGATCCTGGGCCTGCTCGCGGGCCTGGGCCTGGCCGCCCTGCGCGACCGGGGCGACACCCGCGTCCGCTCCGCCCGCGACGTCGAGCGCCTGCTCGGCGTGCCCGTGCTCCTGGCGATCGAGCGCGGCAGGCCGCTGTCCGCCGCCCCCTTCCAGGAGCTGGCGCGCGCCCTCACCGACCGCATGGACCCCGGCGACCAGGTCGTCCTCGTCACCACGGCGGCTCCCGGCCACGGCGGCGGAGTGGTCGCCGCCAGCCTCGCCGCTGCCCTCGGCGAGGCCCACGACACGGTCCTGATCTGCGCCGACCCGGCCGCGCCCACCGGCGTCAACCTGCTGCGCGTCCCCGAGGGGCCGGGCCTGGCCGAGATCCTCACCCGCCACAGCCCCGCCGCCGAGACCGAGCGCAGGCCGCCCACGCCGTCCACGCGGCTCCGCGTCATCACCGCCGGCCTGCGCACGGGCGAGCTGCCCGCCGCGATCGGCACGCCCGAGTTCCCCGGGCTCCTGGAGCGCCTGCGCGAGACCGCGCGCTACGTCGTCGTCCAGGCGCCCGCCCTCTCCCACTCCGTCCAGACGCTGGCGCGGCACGCCGACGGCGCCCTGATCGTGGTCGAGGCGGGCGCCTGCGACCGCGCCGAGGCGCCCCGGGCGCTCCCCCACCTGACCCGCTCCGGCGTGCGGGTCCACGGCGCCGCCGTGCTCCCCGTCCAGGCCGCGGTGGCCGCCGACCCGTCGGTCAGGCTCCGCCCCGACTCGCCGCCCGCCGCCGAGCCCGCCTCCCCCGGCCCCGAGTCGCGGCCCGCCGCCGAGCCGGCCTCCTCCGGCGCGTGGGAGCCCCAGCCCGCCAACGCCCGCCCCGACCCGTCATGACCCGGCCCCGCCGAGGCCGGCGCGCCGCGGACCCGCCCCGCCCCCGGCCCCTCACGCCGGAGGAGGCGGCGGCGGAGAACCCCGCGACGTCCTCGCCCGCCCCCCGGCGCGAGACCCGGCCCGCCGCGCGCGCCCACGCCGAAACCGCCGTCCTCGGTACGGCCCGGCCCATGCTCCGCGTACAACGGACACCCGGGCACGCCGCCCAGGCCGTCCGTGCCACCCTGGCGACCGTCCCGCCCGCGCCCGCCCTCGCCGCCGGCCCTGATGACTCCCGATGGGCGACCCCCTGGTCGCGGGCGTCCGCCGCCCGCGAGCCGGGCGCGACCGGCCCCCGGCGCCTCGCCGGGCCGGAGGTCACCGGGGCGCGTGAGGCGAGGGCATCCGGCGCCCCTGCGGCCGGGGCCGGACCGGGCACCGGCGGTTCCGGCGCTCACGCCGCATCCAGGCCGGAGTCTCCGGAGCCGGCTATCCGGCCCGGCGACGCCGCACAGCGGACCGGCGGAGCCGCCGCGCGAGCCGTACCGGGACGAGTGACGCCGGTGAGCGCGATCCAGCGGGCGGGCGAGGCCGGAACGCGTGGAGTGCTCACGTCGGAGCGGAGCGGGGCGGCCGTCACCGTGCCGGGGATCGGGGACGAGGGCCTCCTGCCCGCGCTCGCGCGGGAGAGGGAGGCGGGCGGCCCCCGGCGAGGGACGGAGTCCCGTGTCCTGGAGGCCGGAGAGACGGTGGGGAGCCTGGGTGAGCCCGGGCCGGTGAGGACGGCGGACCTCCCCCCGGCCGGGCCGGCCGCTCCGGGGACCGGCGGGGCGGGGCGGAGCTGGGCCGTCACCTGGCCGATCTTCGCGCTGCTCGTCGGCTATCCGGTGTGGTGGGCGCTGGGGTTCGGGGGGCTGGCCGTGGTGGTCGTGGCCGTGCCAATGGGGGTGATCCTCTGGCGGCGGCGGCCGGTCCGGGTGCCGCCCGGGTTCGGGTGGTGGCTGCTGCTGCTCGCCGTCTACCTCGTGAGCGGGGTGATGCTGGGCGAGACCCCCGCCGGGTCCTTCGGCGAGCTGGGGCCGGGGCGGGTGCTCGGCTACCTCATGCGGCTGGCGATCTACTCCTCGCTGCTGGTCGTGGTGCTCTACCTCGGCAACCTGAGCCGGTCGGAGCTGCCGCAGCTCCGGCTGGTGCGGATGCTCGGGGCGCTGTTCCTGACCACGGTCGCCGGCGGCGTGCTGGGCGTGGTCGCGCCGGGGTTCCAGTTCACCTCGCCGGTGGAGACGGTGCTGCCGGAGTGGCTGGCCGGCAACTCGTTCGTGCGGAACCTGATCCACCCGACCGCGGCGCAGACGCAGATGGTGCTGGGTTATCCCTCACCGCGCCCCGAGGCGCCCTACGAGTGGGCCAACGCCTGGGGCAGCAACGTCTCGGTCCTGCTGATCTGGTTCGTCGTCGGCTGGTGGGTGTACGGCGGGGCCGGGCGCAGGGTGGCCGCCGTCGCCGCGCTGGCGGTCGCGGCCGTGCCGATCGTCTACTCCCTGAACCGCGGCCTGTGGATCGCGCTGGCCGTCGCCGCCGGATACGCCGTCGTACGGCTGGCCGCGCGGGGACGGCCCCTGGCGCTGGTGACCGCGCTGGGCGGGCTCGCCGCGGCCGGGCTCGTGCTGGTCGCGACGCCGCTCGGCGGGATCATCGGCGAACGGCTGGACAATCCGCACAGCAACGAGGTGCGGTCCACGACGATCTCCAAGACGGTCGAGGTGGCGCTCGGGTCCCCGGTGATCGGGTACGGCTCCACGCGGCCCGCCCTGGGCAACCACCGGTCGGGGACGACCGGGAAGACGTCGTGGTGCGAGGAGTGCGGGCATCCGCCGCTCGGCGCCGACGGGCAGCTCTGGCTGCTGCTGATCTCCCAGGGCGTGACCGGGGTCGTCTGCTACGCGGCGTTCTTCGGGGGCGCCGCCTGGCGGCACCGGCGGGACCGGAGCCCGGTGGCGGCCGCGGGCGTCCTGGTGATGCTGCTCGTGCTCTTCTACATGGTCGTCTACGACGCGCTGGTGACGCCGCTCAGCCTGTACATGATCTCCTTCGCCCTGCTCTGGCGCGAACGCCTGGAGAAGCCATGAGACGCTCCCCGGACACCGAACTCCGCCTCGCCGAGCTGGACAGGGTCGGCGCGCTCCTGTGGCCGGCCGGGGAACGCCTCCGCGAGTTCGTGCTGCTCCCCAGCGCGCGACGGCCGCGGCTGCTCGTCCCCCGCGCCCGCCGGGCGGTGGCGGCCGAGGCCGTACGCCATCTGGGCAAGCCGGGGGCGCGGGCGCTGCGGGCCGGGCTCGGGTGGCCGGTCATCGGCGGCAGGCGGCGCCTGGCCACCGGCGAGGACACCATCGAGGAGTACCTCTCCGACGTGCTCGGCCGCAAGGTGCTGGTCACCCTCCAGGTGAGCCCGCCGCGCCGCGCCAACCGCAAGCCCGTGCTCCAGGCGATCACCCCGGCGGGCGCGCTCATCGCGTACGCCAAGGTCGGCTGCGACCCGCTGACCTGCGCGCTCGTGCGCAACGAGCGCGACGCCCTGCGGCTGCTCGCCGACGTGCCGCTGCGGCGCGTGGTGCCGCCCCGGCTGCTGCACTACGGGGAATGGCGCGGGCTGGACGTGCTCGTGCTCTCTCCGCTCCCGGTGGCCCAGGCCCGCCGCCGGGTGGATCCCGCCCTGCTCGCGTCCGCCGTACGCGAGATCGCCGAGCTGGGCAGGTACGCCTGGCACGGCGACTTCAGCCCGTGGAACCTCGCCCAGCACGACGAGTCCCTGCTGGTGTGGGACTGGGAGCGGTTCGACGACGGCCTGCCGTTCGGCTTCGACCTGCTGCACCACGCGTTCCAGCGCGCGCTGCGGCGCATGTCCCCCCGCGCCGCGGCGGAGGCGTGCGTCACCGGCGCGGCGCGGCTGCTCTGCCCCCTCGGTCCCTCCTCCGCCGAGGCGCGGCAGGTCGCCGTGCAGTACCTCATCACGCTCGCCGAGCGGCACCGCCGCGACGGCCACGAGCCGCTGGGCCCGCAGTCGAGCTGGCTCAATCCCGTCATCGATCACGAGGAGGCGCTGTTGTGAGCACCGGAACGCTGAAGCGGGCCGCGCACGGGGTGTCACGGACGACCGGGCGCATCACCTACCGCACGCGCGTGCTGCCCGGGTTCCTGATCGTGGGGGCGCAGCGCTGCGGCACCACGTCGCTGTACCGCGCGCTCAGCTCCCACCCGGCGATCCTCAAGCCCGTGCTGCACAAGGGCGTCCACTTCTTCGACGTCGCCTACCACCGCGGCCTGCCCTGGTACCAGGCCCACTTCCCGCTGGCGCTGAGCGCCCGCCGCGCCGGCCGGGCTCACGGGGTCTGCCCGATCGCGTTCGAGTCCAGCCCGTACTACCTGTTCCACCCCCTCGCGCCCGAGCGCATCGCGCGGGACCTGCCCGGCGTCAAGCTGATCGCCCTGGTCCGCGACCCGGTCGAGCGCGCCTACTCCGCGCACGCGCACGAGCTGGCCCGGGGCTTCGAGACCGAGCCGTTCGAGCGCGCGATCGAGCTGGAGGAGGACCGGCTGCGCGGCGAGGTCGCCCGCATGCACGAGGACCCGCGCTACGTCAGCCACGCCCACCGTCACCACGCCTACCGGGGCCGGGGCCGCTACGCCGAACAGCTCGACCGCCTGGCGGCCCTGGTCGGCCGGGACCGGATCCACGTCATCGACAGCGGCGACCTCTTCGCCGACCCCGAGCCCGTCTACGACCGCGTGCTGGAGTTCCTCGGGCTCCCCCGGCTCCACGACCCGGTGTTCGAGCGGCACAACGCCCGCCCCCGCACCGCCCCCATGCCCGCCGCCCTCCGCCGGTCGCTGGAGTCCTACTTCGCCCCGCACGACCATCACCTCATCCGCTGGCTGGGCGACACCCCCTCCTGGCACCGCTGATCATGCTGCCCGCCGGCCCCACCCCGCCCGACCCCGCGATCCCGCCCACCGGGGGCGAGGCGATGCCATGAGCCACCCGCACGACCCGGAACCCCGGCCGCACGCCGCTTCCGGCCCGTCCTCCTCCGGGCCCGCGGAGACGTCCTCCCAGGCGGAGGTCACCGCTTCCGCCCAGGCGGAGACGGACGCTCCCGGTTCGGTACGGCATGCGGCCGAGCCCGACACCGAGCCGATCCCCGTGATCGACCCGCGGAACCCGCCGCCCGCCGGCGGGGGGACGCCTGCCGCGGCGGCCGAGGACGCGCCTCTCCAGGTGCCCGCCCCGCGCGCGGCCCCGCGCCTTGGCCACCGCCCGGACCCGTCCGCGCAGGCCGTACCCGCCGCCCGGCGCTCCTGGCCGCGGAGAGAACGACGCCCCGGATCGCCGGAGGAGGCGGGCGCGGCCGGCCGCCGCTGGTTCGGCCTCGCCCGGCTCACCCGGCCGCGCACGCCGACGCCCGCCGCCACGGGACCCGAGAGCGGCGCGGCGACGAGTCCCGCCCCGGCCCCCGGCGCCCGGCTCACCGATCCGGCCGGCGGGCCGGTCAGCGGGCCGGTCAGCGGGCCGACCGGCGGGGACACCGGCCAGAGCACCGCGCCCCGGCGCGAAACCGATGCCGGCTCCGGCGACGCACCGCCGCGCGCGGCCGACGCCGCCTCCGGCCGCGTGCCCCAGAGCGAGGCCGCCTCCGGGTCCGGCACGCGACGCGCGATCGCCCCGGGCCTCCGCACGCCGCGCGAGACCGGCTCCGGCTCGCGGGAGCGGCACGAGACCACCCCGAGCATCGGCAACCGGCGAACGGCGGGCCCGGACTCCGGCGCCCGGCCCGACAGTCCCGGCTCCGGCGCACGACACGAAGCAGATCCCGACTCCGGTGCACGACACGAAGCAGATCCCGAACCCGGAACGCGGTACGGAACCGATCCCGACTCCGGAACGCGGCGCGAGGCCGATCCCGGATCCGGCGCACGACTCAAGATCGGGTCGGGCGTCCGGGGTGGAAGCGCCGCCGGGCTGGTCCGGGGGAAGGTCGCGGGGCTGTCGGGCGCCGTGGTGGGGGCCGGGGCGCAGTTCGGGCTGGTGGTGGTGGCGCTGCGGGGGTTCGGGGGCGAGACGGCCGGGGTGTTCTTCGCGGCGATGGCGTTGTTCCTGCTGGTCGCCGGGGTCGTGCGGCTGGACGCGGGCGGCGGCCTCGTGTACTTCCTCGCGCGGGGGCGGGGCCTCGGGACGTGCCTGTGGGCGGCCGCGCCGTTGCCGCTCGCGCTGTCGGCGCTGGTCGCGGCCGGGCTGTTCACGTGGTCCGGCGAGATCGGGGCGCTGCTGGCCGGCGGCCCCGGGGCCGGGGAGATGCTGCGGGTGCTCGCGCCGTTCCTGCCGGTCGTCGTGCTGACGGAGATCCTGCTCGCGGGCACGCGCGGGCTGCTGCGGATGGGGCCGACCGTCCTGGTGGGGGACGTGTTCGTGCCGGTGGCGGGCCTGTTGTCGGTCGTGTCGCTCACCCCGCTCCCGGACGCGCCGCCGTTCGCGATCGCGCTGGCCTGGGTGTGGCCGTGGGCGCCGGCCCTCGTGATGGTGTGGCTGCCGCTGCGGCTGGGCACGACCCGGCTGCGCAGGCCCCGCGCCGGGCTCGTGCGCGTGGTCATGGCGGTGCACGACGGCGATGACCCGGCGCTGCGCGGGCCGGGCACGCGGGAGTTCTGGCGTCACACCGGCCCGCGGGCGGCGGCGGCCACCGCGCAGGCGGTGTTCCAGCGGATGGACATCCTGCTGGTGGCGGCGCTGGGCGGGGCCGGGGCGGCGGCGGTCTACACGGCGGTGACGCGGTTCAAGGTGCTCGGGCAGCTCGTGAACTCCGGGCTCGCCGCCGCCGCGCAGCCCCGGCTGGTGGCCGCGCTGGACCGGGGCGACCTCGCCGGGGCGCGGGAGGTCTACCAGGCGTCCACGGCCTGGCTCGTGGCGCTGACCTGGCCGTTCTGGATCGCGTGCGCGGTGGCGGCGCCGTACCTCGTGGGCTCCGTCTTCGGGCTCGCCGGGGACGCCGTGACCATCGCGGTGATCGTGGCGGTGACGATGATGGCGGCGACGGCCTGCGGGATGGTGGACGTCGTGCTCACCTCGGCCGGGGAGACGCGGCGCGCGCTGGCGAACGTGCTGCTCTCGCTCGCGGTCACGGTGATCGTCGATCTCGCGCTCATCCCGCCGCTGGGGGCGGTCGGCGCGGCGCTGGGCTGGTCGGCGGGGGTGCTGGTGAAGAACCTGCTGCCGCTGGTGCGCGTCGTGCGCGGGATCGGGCTCACGCCGTACGGCAGGGCGTCCCTGCCGGGGTGGTCGCGATGACGCCGCTGCTGGTCACCGGGCTTCCGCGCAGCGGCACGAGCTGGGCTGGCAAGATGCTGGAGGCGAGCGGGCAGGTCGTCTACGTCAACGAGCCGCTGAACCCGCAGCATCCGCCGGGGCACTCGCCGGGCGTGCTGAACGCCACCGTCACGCACCGGTTCCAGTACATCTGCCCGGAGAACGAGGGTCCGTGGCTGCGGGCGTTCCGGGATACGATCGCGCTGCGGTACGGCTTCGCGGCCGAGCTGCGGCGCAACCGGGGACCGTACGACCTGGCGCGGATGGCGAAGTACGGCACGGCGTTCACGCTGGGCCGGCTGCGGGGGCGGCGGGCGATGCTGGACGACCCGTTCGCGGTGTTGTCGGCGCGCTGGTTCGCCGAGCGGCTGGGCTGCCGCGTGGTCGTGCTGGTGCGTGATCCGGTGGCGTTCACCGGGAGCTGGATGCGGCTGGGCTGGACCGTGCGGTTCCGGGAGCTGCTGGACCAGCCGCTGCTGATGCGCGACCTGCTGGGGCCGTACTCCGGGGAGCTGCGCGCGCTGGACGGGTCGGCGGACCGGCTCGCCGTCGCCGCGACGCTGTGGCGGGTGGTCCACGCGGTCCTGCCGGAGTCGCCGCGCGTGCGCGTGACGCCGTACGAGGAGCTGGTGCGCGATCCGGTGGGCGGGTTCCGCGAGCTGTACGCGTTCTGCGGGCTGGAGTGGACCGGGCGGGCCGCCGCCCGCGTCGCCGCCTCCTGCTCCCGGCGGCGTGCCGACCGGGGCGGGAAGGCGTTCGGCTGGTCGGGCCTGTCCCGTACGGCGTACCGCCCGATGGACCCGGCCGCGGCGCTGAACTCCTACCGCGACCGGCTCACGCCCGCCGAGATCGCCCGGGTGCGGGAGCTGACGTCGGGCTGGGATCCGGGCCGCGTCTCAGGCGGGCTCCCCGGGTGAGCGCCCGGAGTCGGGCGGCAGGACGCGCTCGACCATGGCGGTGACCAGGTCCTGGATCTGGTCCTCGGGAAAGATGTCCGGCAGCGTGAGCCGGTCCAGGATCAGCCAGTTGAAGGCCAGGTAGAACAGCACCACCGTGGTCGCGTCGCCGGGCAGGCCCGACCGCAGGTGGTAGTCGATGTTGAAGTCGATGTCGGCACGGATACGCTCGGTGAGGAGGCGGCGCAGCTCGGGCCTGCGGGTGGCCTCCAGGCGCAGTTCCAGCAGCGCGAGGTAGCCCGAGCGGAACGCGCTGACCCGGTCCACCAGCTCGTGCATCAGCTCGGTGACGCGCGCGCGGTCGCGCGGGCCCTCCAGCGCCGCGGAGATCACCTCGGGGCCGGGGTCGAGCCGCTCGTAGAACCGCTGCCCGACCTGGGTGAGCAGGTCGTCGCGGTTGCTGAAGTAGTTGGAGGCGGTGCCGTTCGGCACCTTGGCCTCCGTGTCCACGGCGCGGAAGGTCAGCCCGCGCGCGCCCTCCCTGGCCAGCACCTCGATGGCCGCGTCGAGCAGCGCCCCGCGCCGGGCCGGATTCTGCCTCATCGAAATTCTCCTCAGATCGCCGTTGACACCACTCTGAATGTAGTACTACGGTGAAACCACTTCAGACAGAGTACTATGAACGAAGCGATCAGGAGAAGAGATGCGAGTACGGATCAACCCGGAGCTCATCACCGCCGCGACCGGCTCGAACCCCCGGTCGTTCCACCAGGGCAAGCCGTCCCGCCGCCGCGAGGTCCCCGCGCCCCGCTCGGTGCCGCGCCCCCGCCCGCTCCCCAAGCCCGGCGGCGCCCGCTGACCGGCTGACGCCATGACATCCCGGACCCTCCCGAACCCCCAGAAACGGAACCCCGCATGCGAAAGCTCGTTTACTACGTCGGCATGACCATCGACGGGTTCATCGCCGCCCCCGACGGCGGGATAGACCACTTCCCCGTCGGGCAGGACGTGCTCGACTTCCTGCGCGACGACTACCCGGAGACCGTGCCGGCCCACATCCGGCAGGCGCTCGGGTTCGACGACCGGCCCAACCGCCACTTCGACACCGGCATCCAGGGCCGCCCCACCTACGAGCTCGCGCTCCGGATCGGCATCACCAGCCCGTACCCCCACCTGCGGCAGTACGTGGTCTCCGAGACGATCACCGAGAGCCCCGACCCGGCCGTCGAGATCATCTCTTCGGACCTGGTCGGCAAGGTGCGCGAGCTCAAGGCCGAGGACGGCCTGGACATCTGGCTCATGGGCGGCGGCCGGCTCGCCGGCTCCCTCCTCCCGGAGATCGACGCGATGGTGATCAAGCTGTACCCCGTGGTCCTCGGCGCCGGGATCCCGGTCTTCACCGCGGACTTCTCGCCCACCGCCTTCGAGCTGACCGGCACCCGCAGGCTCGAGAACGGCGCGCTCATCCTCGACTACGCCAGGAAGCAGTGATCCGCCGGCCGCCCCGGCGCCCCCCTCACGGACGGGTGCCGGGGCTTTCCGCCGTACGGCGGGCCGCCGGCGCTCCGCCGTACGGCTCCCGCGAGGTCAGGCGGGCCAGCGCCGCGCGGGCCAGCAGCGACACCGCGAACGGCAGGTCCCGCACCAGGTAACGCCCCGCCAGCCGCCGGGGCTCGGCGAGCAGCCGGCCCGCCCATTCCAGCCCGGCGTCCCGCATCCACCGGGGAGCCCGCCGTCGCTCCCCCGCCGCGAACGCGATCGCCGCCCCGCAGCCCGCGAACCACGTGCCGGGCAGCCTCTCCCGCAGCCCGTCGATCAGCAGGTCCTGCCGGGGGAACCCCAGCCCGGCGAAGACGATGCCCGGCCGCGCCGCCACGACCCGCGCGCACACGGCCTCCCTCTCCACCGGATCAGCGTCGAAGCCGTACGGCGGCGCGTCCGCCCCCGCGACGACGAGCCCCGGGCACCGCGCGGCGAGGTTCCGCGCCGCGCGTTCCGGCACCCCGGGAGCCCCGCCCAGCAGGTAGACCGGCAGCCCGTGCTCCGCCGCCGCCGCGCTCAGCGACCAGATCAGCGACGCGCCCGTCACCCGCTCCGGCAGCGGGTCCCCGAGCAGCCGAGACGCCCACACCAGCGGCATCCCGTCGGCCACGACCAGTTCCGCCCGCCCGGCCAGCTCCCGCAGCGGCGTCCCGCCCGGCCGCGCCCCCGCGCCGTCGCCCGGCCGCCCGCCCGGCCGCGCCTCCGCGCCGTCGTGCGGCGGGCGGTCGCGGGTGATCGCGCGGAGGATGTCCACGTTGGGGGTGAGGATGTGGCCGCCCTCGCCGCGCCGGGCCCGCTCCATGACGTACGCCACGGCCCGGTCCTCGGTCACCGCGTCGAACTCCACGCCGCCGATCCGCACCCGGCGCGGCCGGGGCTCGGGCCGTGCCTCCGGCGGCGGCCCGGGCGCGACGGTCATATGCCGCGCCCTCGGGTGTGCAGGCGGCGCAGCACGGCCTCGGCCGAGATCAGGCCGGCGGCGACCGCGAGCGCGACCGGGACGCGTTTCTCCAGGCGAGGCGTGAGGAGGGCGCGCGCGGCCCACCGTACGGCGTCGCGGCGGCGGCCGAGCGCGGCGTGGCAGAAGGCGAGCTGGCCGTACACGCGGGCGGCGCCGGCGCGGCACGCGGCCAGCTCCGGATGCCGTTCGAGCATCCACTCCAGCCCTTCGGCGCGGTCGCGCCACCGGTCGGCGAAGAACGACGTCGCCCCCCACAGGACGCGCACCAGCGGCCGGTCCACGTGGACCAGCGAGTGCCGCCGCGCGGCCCGCAGCGCCAGGTCCCAGTCCTCGTTCTGCCCGGCGGGGCTGGTCTCGTCCACGCGCAGCACGTCTCGTTTGAACAGGTACGTCGAGGAATGCACCATCACCATGCGGTCGCGCAGGAGGTCGGCGTGGGTGACGACCTCCGTCCCGGCGAGCCGGGGGATGCGGCGGCCGTCGTACTCGACCTCGATGCCGCAGCTCGCGAACTCCGCCCCGGGCACCCGCAGCAACGCGGCGACCTGCGCGGACAGCTTGCCCGGCAGCCATTCGTCATCGTCGTCGCAGAACGCCACGAGCTCGGTGTCCAGCGCCTCGATGCCGGTGTTGCGCGCCCCCGGCAGGCCCGGCGTGCGCAGGTTGCGCAGCCAGCGCAGCGTCCGGCCGGGGTCGGGCTCGTCGTCGCACCGGCGCGGCCGCTCCCCGGGCCGGGCGGCGGGTCCGGCGGGTCCGGCGGGTCCGGCGGGTCCGGCGGGTCCGGCGGGCCCGGCGGGTCCGGCGGGCCCGGCGGCTCTCGCGGCGGCGGGGGGCCGGTCCCTGAGGCCGCCCGCGCACGGCGGGGACGGATCCGGATCGTGGACGACGACGACGTGGAGGCGGCCGGGGTACGCCTGGCTGCGGATGGCCCGGATCACCCGGGTCAGCAGGGCCGACCTGGTGCCTCTGGTAGGGACGACGACGCCCACCGAGGGCCAGGCCCCCGGGTGGGCGGGGGCGGCGCCGGTCGTGCCGGACCCGGCCGCCCTGTCCGCGTGCGGCAGGCCGGCGTGGTGCTGGGGTACGAGCATTCTCGTCATGCATGCTCCGGGCGGTAGCCGTAGCGGATGAGGAGGGGGAGGGTCAGCGCGGTGACGACCTTCCGCTCCCGCGCGGGGAGCCAGAGCCGCCACTCGTCGTCTGGGGCGAGCCCGACGCGGCCGGTGACGAAGCGCATCGGGTTGCCCGAGGCGGTGTGCGCGGTGGTCAGGAAGGCGTGGTCGTCCCCGCAGAAGCCCAGGTCGGCGGGCACGCCCAGCAGCGCCGCGAGCCCGGCGAGGGTGTCGCGGGGGGCGGCGAGCAGGTCCTCGTACCGAATGAGGGTCCGCGGCACCCGGGTCCGGGCCAGGGCCTCGAAGGCGAGGTTCTGCGTGGTCCAGTTCAGCGCGCTGCGGGCGGCGGTCCAACGGGTCATGTAGTCGCCCTCGGGCCGCGCCACCCGCTTGGCCCAGGAGTGCGCCACCCCGCGCGGGTCCCGCACCATGTGCAGGACACGCAGCCCCGGCGCCCGGCGCAGGCAGTACGCCAGGGCGGCGTGCTTGCTGGAGTCCACCACGACCGGGCACCCGCTCACCTCGCGCGCCGCGTGATAGAGCCGGAGGTACGGCACCGCGTAGGCCGCGACGTCGCCCGTCCCGGGCCCCGCCGCGAGCGCCGGGATGCGCCGCGTCCGCTCGACCCGCCTCTTGAGCGCGAGGTGGCGCCGCAGGTCGAACCGGTCCCACCCGCCGAACGCCCGCTTGCCCACCTCGGACCAGAAGGGACAGTCGCGGAACGCCGTACGGCAGCCGCAGGGCTCGCCGGCGAGCAGCCCCCGCTCCCACAGGTGGGTCACCTCGCCCAGCGCGACGACTCCGGGGAGCTCTCCGAGCAGCCGCTCCAGCAACGTGGTGCCGCTACGTCCGAGCCCGCCGACGAACACCAGACGAGCGTCCACCCAGCCGCCTCCCGGCATCCTCCGCCTGCGGATTCCTCGGGCCACGCTATTGCCACCTGGCCCGCGGCAAATGCGAAAAGCCCACTTACCCAAGTACGCGAACTTCCCCCGTTTTCCGCCCCTCCTCCCCTTTGGGAATCCCCAGCCCCCGGCCCCTCTCTTCGCGGGCGCATCCTTCGCCGTGATCATGCAGTTTTAATCACACACCGTGCGCAAAACTGCATGATCACGACGAAGGTGGGGGCGGGTTTTCCACAGGGCGGGGAAAAGGGAAACGCACCCAGGGCCCCGGTTGGGGATGGGTGCGTTCCGGGCGGGGTGGTGGTTACTGGGCAGAGATGATCATGCCGGCGGCGACGGTGGCGTTGGTGGACTCGTCCACCAGGATGAAGCCGCCGGTGGTGCGGTTGCGGCCGTACTCGTCCACGAAGAGGGGCTGGGTGACCCGCAGGGAGACGCGCCCGATCTCGTTGAGGCCGAGGCTCGTCGCCGACTCGTCGCGGTGGAGGGTGTTCACGTCCAGCCGGTACTGGACGTCCTTGACCAGGGCGCGGGCCGTACGCGTGGTGTGCTTGACGGTCAGCTTCGAACGCGGCTGGAGCCGTACGGCGTCCGACATCCAGCAGACCATGGCCTCCAGGTCCTGGGCGGCGTGCGGCTGGTTGCCCGGACGGCAGATCATGTCGCCGCGCGAGATGTCGATCTCGTCGGCGAGCCGGAGCGTGACCGACATGGGGGGATACGCCTGCTCGACCGGGCCGTCGAAGGTGTCGATGCCGACGATCTTCGTGGTGAGGCCGGACGGCAGGTGCATGACCTCGTCGCCGGGCTTGAAGACGCCGCCCGCGACCTGGCCGGCGTACCCCCGGTAGTCGGGGAAGTCGCTGCGCTGGGGGCGGATGACGTACTGCACCGGGAACCGCGCGTCGATGAGGTTGCGGTCGGAGGCGATGTGGACGTTCTCCAGGTGGTGGAGCAGCGACGGGCCGTCGTACCAGGGCATGTTCTCCGAGCGGGAGACGACGTTGTCGCCGTGCAGCGCGGAGATCGGGATGAACGTCAGGTCCGACACCGAGAGCTTGGTCGCGAAGGCCGTGAACTCCTCGCGGATCTCCTCGAAGCGCGCGGCGGAGTAGTCCACCAGGTCCATCTTGTTGACCGCGAGCACCAGGTGCGGCACCCGGAGCAGCGTGGTCAGGAAGGCGTGCCTGCGCGACTGCTCCAGCAGGCCCTTGCGCGCGTCGATCAGGATGATCGCCAGGTCGGCGGTGGAGGCGCCGGTGACCATGTTCCGGGTGTACTGGATGTGGCCCGGGGTGTCGGCGATGATGAACTTGCGCTTGGGCGTGGCGAAGTAGCGGTAGGCCACGTCGATCGTGATGCCCTGCTCCCGCTCGGCCCGCAGGCCGTCGGTCAGCAGCGCGAGGTTGGTGTACTCGTCGCCGCGGTCGCGGGAGGTGCGCTCCACCGCGTCGAGCTGGTCCTCGAAGATCGCCTTGGAGTCGAAGAGCAGCCGCCCGATCAGGGTGGACTTGCCGTCGTCTACCGAGCCGGCGGTGGCGAACCGCAGGATGTCCATGCTTGCCATTTAGAAGTAGCCCTCCCGCTTGCGGTCTTCCATCGCGGCCTCGGAGGCGCGGTCGTCGGCCCGGGTCGCGCCGCGCTCGGTGATCCGGGTCGCGGCGATCTCGGTGATGATCTCCTCGACCGTGGCGGCCGTGGACTGCACGGCGCCGGTGCAGGAGGCGTCGCCGACCGTGCGGTAGCGGACGGTGGCCTTGAACAGCGGCTCGTCGTCGTCCCGCTGGACGAACGGCGAGTCCGCCAGCAGCATGCCGTCGCGCTCGAAGACCATGCGGGTGTGGGCGAAGTAGATGGAGGGGATCTCGATCTGCTCGCGCTGGATGTAGGTCCAGATGTCCAGCTCGGTCCAGTTGGAGAGCGGGAAGACCCGGATGTGCTCACCCTGCCGGATGCGCGAGTTGTACAGGTTCCACAGCTCGGGGCGCTGGTTCTTCGGGTCCCACTGGCCGAACTCGTCCCGGAAGGAGAAGACGCGCTCCTTGGCGCGGGCCTTCTCCTCGTCGCGCCGGGCGCCGCCGAAGACCGCGTCGAACCGGTGCTCCTCGATCGCGTCGAGCAGCGTGGTGGTCTGGAGCCGGTTGCGGGAGGCCCGCCTGCCCGTCTCCTCCACCACCCGGCCCTGGTCGATGGAGTCCTGCACGGAGGCCACGACCAGCTTGGCGCCCAGCTCGGCGACGCGGCGGTCGCGGAACTCGATGACCTCGGGGAAGTTGTGGCCGGTGTCCACGTGCATGAGCGGGAAGGGGATCGGGGCGGGCCAGAAGGCCTTTTCCGCGACGCGCAGCATCACGATGGAGTCCTTGCCGCCGGAGAACAGGAGACAGGGGCGCTCGAACTCGGCCGCCACCTCCCGCATGATGTGGATCGCCTCGGCTTCGAGCACGTCGAGCTGAGACACCGTGTAGTCGCAGGCCAGCATCGTCATTCCTATGCGCCATTCCTTGAGGGGGATCAGGCTCGGTGCAGGTCCCGGATTCCGGCGAGCAACATTGGCGCCAGTTCGGGTAGGGAAACCAGGATATCGGGCAACCACGGGTCGCTGCGGTTGTAGGTCAGCTCGGACCCGTCGATGCGGCTCGCGTGGGCTCCCGCGGCCCGCGCCACCGCGACCGGGGCGGCGCTGTCCCATTCGTACTGCCCGCCCGCGTGCACGTAGGCCTCGACCTGGCCCAGCAGCACGGCGGAGATCTTCGCCCCGGACGAGCCGATCGGCACGAGCTCGGCCCCGACCAGCGTGGCGAGACGCCGTACGAACTCCGGGGGGCGGCTGCGGCTGACGGCGATGCGGATGCGGCCGTCGGTGACGTGCGGCAGGCGGGGCGGGTCGGCGGTCGTGAGGGTGCGGCCCTGGGCGGGCAGCGCGACGGCGCCCGCGGTCAGCTCCCCCTCGGACCAGAGCGCCACGTGGACGGCCCAGTCGCTGCGGCCGGCCTCGGCGTACTCCCGGGTGCCGTCGAGCGGGTCCACGATCCAGACGCGGCGGGCGGCCTGGCGGCGCGGGTCGGACCGCTCCTCGCGCGTGCCCTCCTCCGACAGGACGGCGTCGCTGGGGCGGAGCCGCGCGAGCGCGCCGGTGAGGAGTTCGTGGGCGCTGCGGTCGCCCTTGCGCTTGAGCGTCGCCGGGTCGTCGAACCCGGTGCGGGCGCGCAGGTGCAGCAGCTTCTCCCCGGCCTCGGTGGCCAGGTCCGCGGCCAGGGCGTGGTCGTCGCGGACGGGGCTCTCCTCGCGGGCCGCCGCTACCACGCGGGGCCTCCTCGACGGGTGCCGACCGTGTTCACCATGCGGGCGCCTCCTCCGGCCCTGCGCGGGCCTTCCCAGATCGGTGCCGGCGTCGCGGAGCGCGAGCCGTACGTTGCGATCCTCACCGACCCCGCCGGGGCCGGTGCCGCGTCGAACCGTCTCGCCGTTGAGCCCACCCGGCCGCCGGCGGCGACGGAGCGTGACCTTCAGTACGCCCCGGCGCCGCGCACGACCGCGGACCAGGTTTTCCACAAGATCTGCAGGTCGAGCATCAGCGACCAGTTTTCGACATAACGCAGGTCCAACCGTACCGATTCCTCCCAGGAGAGGTCGGACCGGCCGCTCACCTGCCACAGACCGGTCATGCCCGGCCGTACGACGAGACGTCGCCGCACGTCGTCGCCGTACTTGGCGACCTCCTGCGGCAGCGGCGGCCGGGGGCCGACCAGCGACATGTCACCGCGGAGCACGTTGAGGAGCTGCGGCAGCTCGTCCAGGGAGTGGCGGCGCAGCCAGGCCCCGACGGGCGTGATGCGCGGATCGTGCCGCACCTTGAACAACACCCCCTGCACGTCGCTGTCCAGCGCGACCTTGAGCCGCTCGGCGTCCTCCACCATGGTGCGGAACTTGTAGAGCGTGAACAAGCGCCCGTCGCGGCCGACCCGGCGCTGCCGGAACAGCACCGGCCCCGGCCCGGTGGACCGCACGGCGATGGCCACGGCGAGCAAGAGCGGCGTGAGGGCCAGCAGCGCGAGCGCGGCCACGCACCGGTCGAACAGCGCCTTGACCACGCGCGAGGCCCCGGCCAGCTCGGGATGCTCGACGTGCAGCAGGGGCAGCCCGGCGACCGGCCGGATCGTGGTGCGCGGACCGGCGACCTCCATGAGCGCGGGGGCGACCACGAGGTCGGTGCGGGACTTCTCCAGCCGCCAGGCCAGCCGCCGCAGCGCCACCCCGTCCATCTCCGGGCAGGCCAGCACGGCGACGGTGTCGGAGCCGGTCAGCGGCACGGCCAGCGGCACGTCGCTGAAGTCGCCGAGGACGGGAACGCCGGCGATGCGGCGGTGCCGGGCGGCGTCGGCCTCGGGCAGGCAGCAGGCCACGACCTCCATGCCGTGGTAGCGCTCGCGCCGGAACTGGGTGACCAGGTCGGCGACCGCCGCCGGATGGCCGACCGCCACCACGCGGTGCATGCACTGGCCGCGCACCCGGCGGCGGTGCAGGCGGCGGCGCATCGCGTAGCGCGCCCAGAGCGTGAGCAGCGTGCAGGCGGGCAGCGCGAGCACGACGTATCCCCGGGCGACGTCGGTCTTGGTGACGTAGGCCCCGATCGCGACGGCGGCGGTGAGCGCGAAGCCCGCCCGCGCGACCCGCCGGAACTCGTCCGACCCGATCCCGAAGATGCGCGCGTCGTAGGCCCGGCTGGCGGCCAGCGCGAGCGCCCAGGCCAGCGGGAAGACCAGGCTCGTGACGGCGTACGGCGCGGCGTGCGGGGTCACGTCGCCGAACCGGATCAGCACGGCGAGCACCCCCGCCGCCAGCGCGCACACCAGGTCCGCCGCGAACGCCAGCACCTGGTGGCGCCGCGCCCACCCCGGGACCCGCTCGGCCGGGCGGCCCACCGCCACCGGCCCCGGCCGCCGCACGACCGCCGCGGTGTACTCGCCATCGAGCACGCGTCTCTCCGTTTCGACGGGGACAGGAAGACTCACAGAATTCGGCCCCGAGATACCGGGTTCCAAAATCCTAGCCTTTCCCGAAACCCCCGCCGCCCGTTTTCCACAGGCCCATTACGACCCCAATACCCCACTTCACCCATACGCTTTCCCGACGTATTCTCCTTTCCCGGCGGCACGGCGTTCACCGGCATTTCCTACGCATGCCGCGATTTCACCCGTTCACGGCACATCCCGCCATGAACCCGATTCCCGATGACGCGGGCGGCCGCCCCGGAGGGCCTTCCGGTCCCCGGCCGCGCGCCCGCCACGCTCGTCCCGGCCCTGCCCCGCGTTCCCGGCGTCGCTCGCGCGGCCGTGCGCCCGCGCGGAGGCTGGGAGACTGGGCGGGATGAGAGCGGAGATCTACGTGTCGGCGGACGTGGAGGCCGACGGGCCCATCCCCGGGCCCTACTCCATGCTGAGCTTCGGGTTCGCGGTGGCGGGACGGGCGGAGGGACGGCGGTTCACGGCGGTGGACCCGCTGGAGCGGACCTTCTACGCGGAGCTGCGGCCGATCTCGGAGGAGTTCGTGCCGGCGTCGGTGGCGGTGACCGGGCTGGACCGGGACCGGCTCGTGCGGGAGGGGCGCGATCCCGCCGAGGCGATGGCCGAGGCGGCGGCCTGGGTGGCGTCCCTCGGCGGGTCGCCGGTCCTGGTGGCCTATCCGTTGGCGTACGACTGGACCTGGCTCTACTGGTACTTCGAGCGCTACGCGCCCGGCGGGTCGCCGTTCGGGCACTCGCGGGCCCTGGACATCAAGACGTTGTACGCCGCCAAGGCCGGGGTCCCGGTGAAATGGGCCACGAAGCGGCAGATGCCGCGGCATCTCCAGTCCACCCGGCCCCACACGCACCACGCCCTCGACGACGCCGTCGAGCAGGCCGAGCTCTTCCAGAACCTCATGCTCTGGCCCGGCCCCGGCTCCCCCTGAGGACCCGCCGCCTTCTCGGCACGGCCCGGTCGTGCCCCGCCCCCGGGGAGGCACCGCGCCCTCGCCCCCCGGGGAGGCACCCCGTACGACGGCGCCCCGGCCCCACCGCTGTCTCGTACGCCGGGGGCGCGGCCCGCCGCACCTCGTGCGCGGAAGGCCCGCCCCACCTCGTGCGTAGAAGGCCCGCCCCACCTCGTGCGTAGAAGGCCCGCCGCACCGTGACTCGGGCGGGGCGGCCCGCGGTGGGTCAGCGCGGGGGCTTGGCGGGGTTGAGGTCCTGGGAGTGGTAGGTGTTCTGGGTCTGCTCCAGGCCGGACCTGATCAGGGACTCGACCATGTCGGCGGCGCGGTCCACCAGGAAGGGGAGGTCGCGGCGCTCGGCGGTGGCGAAGTCGCGCAGGACGAAGGTCGCCGGGTCCATGCGGCCGGGCGGGCGGCCGATGCCGAAGCGGATCCGCAGGTAGTCGCGGGTGCCGATGGACTTGGTGATGGACTTCAGGCCGTTGTGGCCGTTGTCGCCGCCCCCGAGCTTGGCGCGCAGCGCGCCGTAGGGGATGTCCAGCTCGTCGTGGACCACGATGATCCGCTCCGGGGCGACCTTGAAGAAGTCGCGGAGGGCCGCGACGGGGCCGCCGGAGAGGTTCATGTAGGTCATCGGCTTGCAGAGCGCGACCGGGACGCCGGCCAGGCGGCCCTCCAGGGCCTCCGCGCGGGACTTGTGCATGCGGAACCGGCCGCCGACGCGGGCGGCGAGCTCGTCGAGCACCATGAAGCCGGCGTTGTGGCGGTTCCCGGCGTACTCGGGGCCGGGGTTGCCCAGACCGGCGACCAGCCAGCGCTCATCCGTGGACACGATGCCTCATCTCACCTTCCGGCGTACCCGGTCGATCTACGTCGAAAGTCCTCCACGGGGTGCCCGTGGAGGACTTTCGCATGAAGGGTCCCGAGATTACTCGGCGGCCTTCTCCTCGGCCTCGGCGCCCTCGCCGCTCTCCTCGACGGAGGCGTCCTCCGGCGTGGCGTCCTCGTCGGCGGCCTCCTCGGCCTCCTCCTCGGACTCGCCCAGCTCGTCGGCGAGCTGCTCCTCGGTCGGGGCGGCGATCACGTGGAGCACGAGGGTGTCGGGCTCGGCGATCAGCGTGGTGCCCGCGGGGAGCTTGAGGTCGGCGGCGGTGATCTGGGTGCCGACCTCCAGGCCCTCGACGTCCACCTCGACGCCCTCGGGGATGTGGGTGGCCTCGGCCTCGACGGTGAGCTGCGGGAGCTGCACGTCGAGGATGCCGTCGGAGGCGACCTCGCCCACGGTGGTGACCGGGATCTCGACGGTGACCTTCTCGCCGCGCTTCACGAGGAGGAGATCGACGTGCTCGATGAAGCCCTTGATCGGGTCACGCTGGACGCCCTTGGGGAGCGCGATCTCGTCGATGCCCTCGCCGGCGAGGCGGATGAGCACGTTCGGCGTGCGCAGGGCGATCATGAGCTCGTGGCCCGGCAGCGTGAGGTGCTTGGGGTCGATGCCGTGGCCGTAGAGGACGGCGGGGACCTTGTCGGCCCGGCGGATGCGCCGAGCGGCGCCCTTGCCGAACTCGGTGCGAGACTCGGCTGCGATACGTACTTCGGACACGACAGGTCTCCTAGGGTCGATCAGATGATGTGAGACGCGTTCACCCGGAACCCCGCCCTAGCGGGAGGCGTTACGAACGCGATCCGGATCGGAAGTCCCGAAATCCGGAACCACGACAGTCTAGCTCAGCTGTGTCCCTCGAAGAGACTGGTCACCGACCCGTCGCTGAAGACCTCGCTGATGGCGCGGGCGATGAGCGGCGCGATGGACAGCACCGTGAGCTTGTCGAACCGCTGCTCGCCGGGGATCGGGAGCGTGTTGGTGATCACGACCTCGGAGATGCGGGAGTTCTTGAGCCGGTCCACCGCCGGGCCGGAGAGCACGCCGTGCGTCGCCGCGACGATGACCTTGGCCGCGCCCTGCTCGAACAGCGCGTCGGCGGCCTTGATGATCGTGCCGCCGGTGTCGATCATGTCGTCGATGAGCACGCAGGTGCGGCCGCGCACCTTGCCGACGACCTCGAAGACCTTCACCTCGTTGGCGACGTCCGGGTCGCGCCGCTTGTGGATGATCGCCAGCGGGGTGCCGAGCGTGTCGGTCCAGCGCTCCGCCGTACGGACCCGTCCGGCGTCGGGGGCGACCACCGTGACCTCGTCCATGTTCAGCTTGGACTTGACGTACTCGGCCAGGATCGGCAGCGCGAACAGGTGGTCCACGGGCCCGTCGAAGAAGCCCTGGATCTGCGCGGTGTGCAGGTCCACGCACATGAGGCGGTCGGCGCCGGCCGTACGGAACATGTCGGCCATCAGGCGGGCGGTGATCGGCTCGCGGCCGCGGTGCTTCTTGTCCTGCCGCGCGTAGCCGAAGAACGGGATGACCACGGTGATGCGCTTGGCGGAGGCCCGCTTGAGCGCGTCTACCATGATCAGTTGCTCCATGATCCACTTGTTCAGCGGCCTGGTGTGGCTCTGGATCACGAAGGCGTCGGAGCCGCGCACCGACTCCTCGAACCGCACGAAGATCTCGCCGTTGGCGAAGTCCTGCAGGCGCGTCGGTGTCGGCTCGATGCCGAGGCAGTCCGCGACCTCCTTCGCCAGTTCCGGAAACGCCCGTCCGGAGAAGAGCATCAGCTTCTTCTCACCGGTCGCTTTGATGCCGCTCACTGCATACCCCCACGGGCGTCGTCGTCCGCCGCCGCGCCGCTCACGCGCGCGCCGGTTCTTGCCATTTCCGTTGTTCGCCGGTATTCACCTCGGCCGCCCCGGGATCTCCGGGAAGCACGGCCTCGCCGGGTTCGTGGCCCGCCGTACCGCCGCCGAGTCAGCCGTCCGTCAGCCGTTCTCGTCGCCGCGACTCGACTCGTCGGCCCGGCGCGCGATGGCCCGCTCGGCGGCCTCGGCGGAAGGCGTGCCCGCCCTCTTGCGGGCCACCCACCCCTCGACGTTGCGCTGCCGGCCGCGCGCGACCGCCATCGCGCCGGGGGGCACGTCATTGATGATCACCGATCCGGCCGCGGTGAAGCCGCCGTCCTCCACGGTCACCGGCGCGACCAGCATGGTCCCGCTGCCCACGAAGGCGTTGTCGCCCACCGTCGTGTGGTGCTTGGCGACCCCGTCGTAGTTGACGAAGACCGTGCCGCAGCCGATGTTGGTGCCCGAGCCGACCGTGGCGTCCCCGACGTAGGTCAGGTGCGGGACCTTGGAGCCCTCGCCGACGCTGGCGTTCTTCATCTCGACGAACGCGCCGGCCTTGGCCCCCGCGGCCAGCCGCGTGCCCGGGCGCAGGTAGGTGTAGGGGCCGACCCGCACGTCGGCGCCGATCTCGGCGCTCTCGCACCACGCGTGGATCACCCGGGCGTTCTCCCCGACGGTGGTGTCGGTGAGCGTGCAGCCGGGGCCGACCTCGGCGCCCGTGGCGATGGACGTGCGGCCGTGCAGGCGCGTGTCGGGGTGGATCACGACGTCCTGGGCGATCTCCACGTCCGCGTCGATCCAGGTGGTCATGGGGTCGATCACGGTGACGCCCGCGCGCATGAGCCGGTCGAGCACGCGGTCGTTGAGCACGCGGCGGGCGGCGGCGAGCTGGACGCGGTCGTTGACGCCCTCGATCTCCACCGCGTCCGGGGTGACCAGCGCGCCGACGCGGTGACCGTCGTCGCGCAGGATCGCGAGCACGTCGGTGAGGTACTCCTCGCCCTGGGAGTTCGCGGTGGAGACCCGCTTGAGCGCCGGGCCGAGCAGGGCTCCGTCGAACGCGTAGACGCCGGAGTTGATCTCGGCGATGGCGCGCTGCTCCTCCGTGGCGTCCTTGTGCTCCACGATCTCCAGTATCGCGCCGGAGGCGTCGCGGACGATGCGGCCGTAGCCCGTGGGGTCGGGCACCTCGGCGGTGAGCACGGTGACCGCGTTGCCCTCGGCCTCGTGGCACTCCACCAGCGCGGCCAGGGTCTCCGAGCGCACCATGGGCGCGTCGCCGTACGTCACGAGGACGGTGCCGGTCAGCTCGCCGGTGGCCTCGATGACCGTGCGGACGGCGTGGCCGGTGCCGTTCTGGCTCTCCTGGACCACGATCTGGGCGTCGGGGGCCGACTCGGCGAGGTGGGCGGTGACCCGCTCCCTGCCGTGGCCGACGACGGCGATCAGCCGCTCCGGCGCGAGGCCGCGGGCGACGGCGAGGGCGTGGTCGACCAGGGCCCGGCCGTTCACCTCGTGCAGGACCTTGGGGGTGCTGGACTTCATCCGAGTGCCCTCACCGGCGGCGAGGACGATCACGGCGGCCGGGTGGGTCGCGCTCAACGGGACTCCTGGCTCTCGGCGTCGGCGGACTGCGCCATCAGGGCGATGCCGGACCGGTGATCACGTACGGCTGACACGCCGACACGCTGAGCTGTCACCCGCCCGACATGGGCAGGATACCGGTCCGTCACCCGGCGGGGTCCAGCCCCCCGCCTGAGGGCCCAGGCGGGGTGCGCCACGCTCCCGGGGAAGGATTCGAACCTCCGTAAAGGGCACCAAAAACCCTCGTCCTGCCGTTAGACGACCCGGGATCGCTCCAGGTCCGGCCGCGCCGGCCCCCGTCTCGCGACGCGGGGCCCGCCCGTCCGGCCGATTCCAGGATACCGACCGGATCACCGGCTCGGCATGCCGGCGGCCCCGGCCCCCTCTCCCGCCCCGCCCGCCTCGCGCCCCCGCCCGTACGGCTCGCGCCCGCCCGCGCCGTACGGCTCGCGCCCGTCCGGGCGTACGGCTCGCGCCCGCCCCCGGGGCACGGCGTGCGCCCGGCCCCGGGTACGGCGTGCGCCTCGCCGGGTACGGCGGCGCCGGGGCGGGTACGGCGGCGCGGGGAGCTCACGCCGTACCAGGCCACGAGGGCCTCTAGCAGACGGAGGCCGGATGGGGCAAGGGTCGGGAGCCACCACGACGAGGGCCGGGAGGTGTGAGTTTTACGTACTTGGGTACCTAGGCATTCCTAACCTACGATGGCGTAGGTTACGGTTGCGTAGCCAGACAGAATCAACGCGAGGAAGCCCATGACCGTCACTCTCGAGCGCCCCGCGCGGCAGCCCAAGCCCGACTTCGAGCCCGAGCCCAAGTCCAAAGCCGATCTGATCATCTTCGGTGTCGTCGTGGGCGCGCCCCTGGTCGCGCTGGCCGTCGCCGTGCCGTTCGCCTGGGGCTGGGGCCTCGGCTGGCTCGACATCGCGATCGCGGCGTTCTTCTACATCGTGTCCGGGCTCGGCGTGACCGTCGGCCTGCACCGCTACTTCACCCACGGCTCCTTCAAGGCCAACCGCAAGCTGAAGATCGCCCTCGGCGTCGCCGGCAGCCTCTCACTGGAGATGTCGGTGATCGACTGGGTGGCGACCCACCGCAAGCACCACAAGTTCTCCGACAAGGAGGGCGACCCGCACTCGCCGTGGCGCTTCGGCACCGGCCCCAAGGCGCTGGCCAAGGGCCTGCTCTACGCCCACATGGGCTGGCTGTTCGAGTCCGAGCGCACCAACCGGGAGAAGTACGCCCCGGACCTGGTCAAGGACCCGGACATCGTGAAGCTGCACAAGCTGTTCCCGGCCCTGGCGCTGACGTCGCTGCTGCTGCCCCCGATCCTGGGCGGCCTGCTCTCCTGGTCCTGGCAGGGCGCGCTGACCGCCTTCTTCTGGGGCACGCTGATCCGCATCGGACTGCTGCACCACGTGACCTGGTCCATCAACTCCATCTGCCACGTGTTCGGCGACGAGGCCTTCGAGGTCCGCGACAAGTCCCGCAACGTCTGGTGGCTCGCGATCCCCTCGTTCGGCGAGTCCTGGCACAACCTGCACCACTCCGACCCGACCTGCGCCCGCCACGGCGCGCTGAAGGGCCAGATCGACCCGAGCGCCTTCGTCATCAAGGTGTTCGAGAAGCTCGGCTGGGCCCACGACGTCCGCTGGCCGACGCCTGAGCGCCTGGCGGCGAAGCGCCTTGGCTGAGGGCAGTAGATCGGGGGCCGCCGCTCTGGTGGCCCCCGTCACATATCCAGAACAGGCCATGATGGAGCCTGTGACTGACCCTTCCAAGACGCCCGGCAAGACCCATTCGAGCCGCAAGCGGATGACCGGCAAGGAACGCCGCGAGCAACTCGTCGAGGTCGGGCGCGCGATGTTCGCCGAGAAGGGCTTCGACGGGACCTCCATCGAGCGCATCGCCGCCAGGGCGAAGGTCTCCAAGCCCGTCGTCTACGAGCACTTCGGCGGCAAGGAGGGGCTGTACGCGGTCGTGGTGGACCGCGAGGTCGAGCGGCTGCTGGCGATGGTGACCGCCGCGCTGGCGGCCTCGAACGCCCGCACCAAGCTGGAACGCGCCGCGATGGCGCTGCTGCAGTACGTCGAGGAGAACAGCGAGGGGTTCCGCATCCTCGTCCGCGACTCCCACGCGGCCTCCGGGACGGGCACCTTCGCCAGCCTGATCAACGACATCGCCAGCCAGGTCGAGGACGTGCTCGGGGCGGAGTTCAAGCAGCGCGGGTACGACCCCAAGAACGCCGGCATGTACGCCCAGATGCTGGTCGGCATGGTGGCGCTCACCGGCCAGTGGTGGCTGGACGAGCGCAAGCCCAAGCGCGAGGACGTCGCCGCGCACCTGGTGAACCTGGCCTGGAACGGTCTGACCGGCCTTGAGCCGTCCCCCCGGCTGTCGGCCCCCGGCCGCATCCCCGCCGAGGCCTCCGCGGAGGCCGCACGGGAGGCCGCACGGGAGGCCGTACGGGACCCCAAGGCTCGCGCCAAGGAGCTGAAGGAGCTGGAGAAGCAGCGCCAGAAGGAGCTCAAGGAGCTGGAGAAGGCGCGGGCCAAGCGCGAGAAGGAACTGCGCGAGCTGGAGAAGGCCCAGGCCAGGGAGCTGAAGGAGCTGGAGAAGCAGCGCCAGAAGGAACTCAAGGCCCAGGCCAGGTCCCGCGAGGAACCCGTCGCCGCCGAGTAGTCCCGCCCGGAGGGCTGGCGTGTGGCCTGGTCACGGGGCCGGGGGCGGCGGTTCCAGGAGTTCGAGGCGGTTTCCGGCGGGATCGTCCACGTAACAACGCCGGAAACCCGGGAGCAGGTCGTCAGGACGCACGTCCAGGCCCGCCTCGCACAGCCGTACGGCGAGCGCGTCCACGTCCTCGACCAGCAGGCCGGGGTGCGCCTTGCGGGCGGGGACGTGCGGGTCCTCGACGCCCAGGTGCAGCTCGACGGCCGGACCGCGGAACCACATGCCGCCGCGTTTGGCCAGCTCCGGGGGCTTGGGGATCTCGGTGAGGCCGAGCAGGCCGCCGTAGAAGGCGCGCAGCTCGTCGTCCACGCCGGGCGGGATCGCGAGCTGGACGTGGTGCAGGCCGATGACGCTCAAGACGCCTCCTCGCGACAGTGCGATTCCATGTGATCCACGTGAGCCGACCGGTGCGGGTCCGCGTCCTACGGCTTGCGCGCGACCACGAACACCCGCCGGAACGGGAAGACCGTCCCGTACGGCTTGCGCGGATAGGCCTCGCGCAGCCGGGCGCCCAGATCGGCCAGGAACGCGGCGCGCTCCTCCGGGTCGGGGAGCCGGTCGAGGATGGGTCGCAGCGCGGTGCCCTTCACCCATTCCAGGACGGGGTCGTCGCCGGGGAGGACGTGCAGGTAGGTGGTCTCCCAGGCCTCGACGTCCAGGCCGCAGGCGGTGAGCAGGTCGAGGTACTCCGCGGGGCTGGAGACCGGGTCGGGGCGCGGCACGTCCGCGACCACCGTCCAGCGGGGCGACGCGCAGACGCGGCGGATCGCCTCGTGGCTCGGCGCGGCGAAGTTCCCCGGGACCTGGAACGCGAGCCAGGCGCCGGCGGGGAGCCGCTCCGCCCAGTCCACGAGCAGCTCGCGGTGGCCCGGCACCCACTGGAACACGGCGCTGGAGACCACCACGTCGGTGTCGGGCTCCGGCTGCCAGTCGCGCAGGTCGGCGACCGCGAACTCGACGCCGGGGTTGGCCGCGACGGCCTTGGCGATCATGGCCTCGGACGAGTCGAGGCCGGTGACGACGGCATCGGGCCAGCGCTCGGCCAGGGTCGCGGTCAGCTCTCCGCTGCCGCACCCCAGGTCGGCCACCCGGCGGGGCTTCTCGGCCCGCACGCGCGCGATCAGATCGAAGAAGGGACGGGAACGTTCGTCCGCGTATCGACCGTACTGCGTGGGGTCCCAAATATCTCTCGACATCAAGATAAATCCAAGTCGCAAAGTATCTCGATGTCAAGAGAGATAGACTGCGCTTCATGCAGGACGAGGTGGACCGGCTGGTCGCCGCCTGGCGCGTCGAGCGCCCCGATCTCGACGTCGAGCCGCTCCAGGTGCTGAGCCGCGTGTCACGGCTCGCGCGTCACCTGGACCGCGCGCGGCGCGACGCGTTCACCGAGCACGGCCTGGAGCCGTGGGAGTTCGACGTGCTCACCGCGCTGCGCCGCGCCGGCGAGCCCTACGAGCTGAGCCCCGGGGCACTCCTCCGCGCCACCCTGGTCACCTCCGGCACGATGACCAACCGCATCGACCGGCTGGAGGAGGCGGGCCTGGTCCAGCGCCGCCCCGACCCCGAGGACAAGCGGGGCATCCTGGTACGGCTCACGCCCGCCGGCCGCCGGAAGGTGGACGCCGCGTTCGCCGCCCTCCTCGACCGCGAGCGCGACCTCCTGGCCGGCCTGGACCACGCCGCCAGGGACAACCTCTCCACCCTCCTCCGCACCCTCCTCATCCCCTTCGACACCCAGCCCCCCGCCCGCGAGGCCCCCTGACCGCCCCTCAGGCCGGGAGGCGCTCGGCGAGCTCCAGCCAGGCGGCCTCGACCTCGTCCTTCTCGGCCTGGACGGCCTTGAGGTCGGCGTCCAGGGCGATCAGGCGGTTGTAGTCGGTGGCGCTGTCGGCCAGGGCGGCGTGCAGCTCCTCCTCGCGGGCGGTGAGCTTCTCCAGCCGCCGCTCCAGCCGGGACAGCTCCTTCTGGGCCTCCCGCAGCTCCTTCGCCGACAGCCCCGGCTCCGGCGCGGCGGCCTTCGGCTCCGGCTTCTCGGGGGCCGCCGACGCCACGCGGGCGGTGACCGCGGTCCCGGCGCGCCGCCGTTCGAGGTACTCGTCCACCCCGCCCGGCAGCAGCGACAGCTTGCCGTCGCCCAGCAGCGCCACCGAGACGTCCGCGACGCGCTCCAGGAAGTACCGGTCGTGGCTGACCACGATCAGCGTGCCCGGCCAGCCGTCGAGCAGGTCCTCCAGCTCGTTCAGCGTCTCGATGTCGAGGTCGTTGGTCGGCTCGTCGAGCATGAGCACGTTCGGGTCGTCCATGAGCAGGCGCAGCAGTTGCAGCCGCCGCCGCTCGCCGCCGGACAGGTCGCCGACGACCTTCCACTGCGCCTCGCCGCGGAAGCCCAGCCGTTCCAGCAACTGCGAGGCCGTCCACTCGCGCTTGCCCACCTGGATGACCCGGCGGATCGACTCCACCGTCTCCAGCACGCGCCGCGTCGGATCCAGCTCGGCGAGCTGCTGCGACAGGTACGCCACCCGGACCGTGCGGCCGGTGACGAGGCGTCCCGAGTCCGGAGTCTCCTCGCCCGCGAGCAGGCGCAGCACCGTGGACTTGCCCGACCCGTTCACCCCGATCAGGCCCACGCGGTCGCCCGGCCCGAAGTGCCAGGTGGCCGCGTCGAGCACCAGCGGCCCGTCCTCGCCCGCCCGCAGCGTGACCTCTTCCAGGTCGTAGACCGTGCGGCCGAGCCGGGCGGAGGCGAACCGCACCAGCTCGACGCGCTCGCGCACGGGCGGCACGTCCGCGATCAGGGCCTGGGCGGCCTCGATCCGGAACTTGGGCTTGGAGGTGCGGGCGGGCGGGCCGCGCCGCAGCCACGCCAGCTCCTTGCGCATGAGGTTCTGCCGGCGCTCCTCGGCCGCGGCGGCGATGCGCGCCCGCTCGGCCTTGGCCAGCACGAACGCGGCGTACCCGCCCTCGTACCGGTGCACCTGCCCGTCCACGACCTCCCACGTGCGCGTGGAGACGGCGTCCAGGAACCACCGGTCGTGGGTCACGACCAGCAGCGACTCGCGCCGCGCGACGACGTGGCGGGCCAGCCAGTCGATGGCCTCGATGTCGAGGTGGTTGGTGGGCTCGTCCAGCACGATCAGGTCGTGCTCGTCGATGAGCAGCCGCGCGAGAGCCGTACGGCGGCGCTCGCCTCCGGACAGCGTGCCGACGGTCGCGTCGAGGCCGATGCCGCCGAGCAGCGCGTCCAGGATGTCGCGGACCCGGGCGTCCCCGGCCCACTCGTGCTCGGCGCGGCCGTCCAGCACCACCTGGCGCACGGTCAGGTCCGGGTCGAGGTCGTCCTGCTGGGTGACGTAGCCGACCCGCAGGCCCCGGGTGTGGGTGACGCGCCCGCTGTCGGGCTCGATCAGCCCCGCGATCAGCGAGATCAGCGTCGTCTTGCCGCCGCCGTTGCGGCCCACCACGCCGATGCGCTCCCCTGCGGCGACGCCCAGGGACACGCCGTCGAGCAGCACCTTGGGGCCGTAGGCGAGCCGTACCGACTCCAGGTTGACCAGGTTCATACGATGACCGCCCCCGGCACCGGGCCGGTCGCGCGCACGGCGGCGCGGCAGACGCCCGCGTCGGACAGCGCGAGGGCCAGCTCCTCGGCGTGTCGCCCGGACTCGGCCAGGAAGGCGCAGGTGGGGCCGGAGCCGGACACGATGCCGCCCAGCGCGCCGAAGTCCTCGCCCGCGCGCAGCACCTTCGCGAGCTGGGGGCGCAGGGCGAGCGAGGCGGGCTGCAGGTCGTTGGCCAGAGCCGCGCCGAGGGCCTTGGCGTCCCCGGCCGCGAGCGCCGCCATCAGCGCGTCGCTGGCGGCGGGCTCGGGGACGGCCTCGTGCCGGCGCAGCAGGTCGCACTCGGCGTAAACGGCCGCGGTGGACAGGCCGCCGGGGGCGAGCGCGAAGACCCAGTGGAAGGTGCCGCGCGCGGTGACCGGCACCAGGTCCTCCCCGCGGCCGCGGCCCACGGCCGTGCCGCCCATCAGCGCGAACGGCACGTCGCTGCCCAACTCGGCGGCGAGCGCGTGCAGCTCCCCGGCGCTCAGGTCGGTGCCCCACAGGGCGTCGCAGGCCACGAGCGCGGCGGCGGCGTCGGCGCTGCCGCCCGCCATGCCGCCCGCCACCGGGATCGCCTTGCGGATCTCCAGCGCGACCCGCGCCGGATGCCCGGTGCGGTCGGCGAGCAGCCGCGCCGCCCGGCCGGCGAGGTTGTCCTCGTCCAGCGGCACCTGGTCGGCCCCCTCGCCCGAGACGCGCACCCGCACGCGGTCCGACGGAGCCGCCGACACCTCGTCGTACAGCGACACGGCGTGGAAGACGTTGACGAGCTCGTGATAACCGTCGGCGCGGAGCGGCCCCACGGAAATTTGCAGGTTGACCTTTCCAGGCACCCGGACGGTCACAGAAGTCACGAGAGCCGAGTTTACTGTCCCCACCTCCCCACCCCACCCGATCCAACCCGCCCCCTCCACCTACCCCCTCCGCGCCGCCGCCCCCTCATCCTCCGCGCCGTCCCCCCTTCGCGTCGTCTCCCCTTCGCATCGTCTCCCCTCCACGCCGGCTCCCCCTTCGCCGGCTCCCCCCTCGCCGGCTCCTCCTTCGGCGTGATCATGCAGTTTTAATCACACCCTGTGCGCAAAACCGCATGATCACGGTGAGGAGGGGCGCCTTGGTTCTCCGGGCGCCGGCGTACGGCTGGCGCCGGGTCCGACGCATGAGTCCCTGGTGTCCGCGTGATCCCCTGACGGGCAGTCCGCGCCGACATGGAGCAGCCTCGACGTGCCTGGCTCCCGGTTCCCGGCGCGAGGATCAAAGCCTCGGGACCGGTGCGACCCAGGCCCCCACGACCCCGGCCCGTAGCCGAATGGAGGCCGGCGCGGGCCGGACCGCCACGACCCCGGCACATACCCGGCGCCCAGAACCGGTCCGGCCTGGAACCCCGGGCCCAGAAGGAGAACCACCGCCCCGGCGGGCGACGGCGGCCACCCGGAACCGGCGCGGCCCAGCGCCTCTGGACGGGTACACCCCGGACATCCCCGGGTTCAACGCGAGATGTGGCCGCCCCGGGGCCGGCGTCGAGCCCGGCCGTCACGGACCCGGCGCGGTTCCCGCACTCCTGAGCGGCCCGAACCCCGACGCTTCGGGAGCGGCGGGGCCGGGGTCGCGTGGTCGGGGCCCAGGCGGAGTGTGGGTGTCAGGGCTGGGTGGGGTGGTGTTCGGCTATTCGGGCGAAGGACTCGACGTCCAGTTGTTCGCCCCGGGCGGTGGGGTCCACGCCGGCGGCGCGGAGTGCCTGTTCGGCGGCGGCGGGGGAGCCGGCCCAGGTCGCCAGGGCCGCGCGGAGGGTCTTGCGGCGCTGGGCGAAGGCGGCGTCCACGACGGCGAAGACCTGCTCGCGGGTCGCGGAGGTGCGCGGGGGGTCGCGCCGCACCAGGGAGACCAGGCCGGAATCGACGTTGGGGACGGGCCAGAAGACCGTGCGGCCGACGGGCCCCGCGCGGCGCACGTCGGCGTACCAGGCCGCCTTGACCGACGGCACGCCGTACACCTTGGAACCGGGGGTGGCGGCGAGCCGGTCGGCCACCTCGGACTGAACCATGACCAGGCCCCGGCGCAGGGACGGCAGCGTCTCCAGGAGGTGCAGCACCACGGGGACGGCGACGTTGTACGGGAGGTTGGCCACCAGGGCGGTGGGCGGAGGGCCGGGGACGCCGGGGACGCGCATGGCGTCGGCCTCCAGGACCTCCAGGCGGTCGGCGTACTCGGGCAGGCGCTCGGACACCGTCGCGGGGAGCCGCGCCGCCAGCACCGGGTCGATCTCGACGGCGACCACGCGCTTCACGGCGGGCAGCAACGCCAGCGTCAGCGAGCCCAGGCCGGGGCCGACCTCCACCACCACGTCGTCGGGCCCCACCTCCGCGACGCGGACGATGCGACGCACGGTCCCGCCGTCCACGACGAAGTTCTGGCCCAGCTTCTTCGTCGGCCGCACGCCGAGGCGCGTCGCGAGTTCGCGCACGTCAGCCGGTCCGAGCAATCCCTCTGCCACCGCACAAGTGTGCCGTACGCCGGGGGCTCGGGCGTCGCGCGGCCTGCCCGAGCCCGGTATCGGCTCGACTGGAAGGGGCGATCCGGGAGACCGTGGAGGAGACGGGCACGGCCGAGAGGAGGGCCCGGATGAACGCCGACGCGGTCGAGCGGACCGGCCGGCTCCACCCCGGCGACCCGCGCGAGATCGCCGGGCACACGCTGCTCGGGCGGATCGGCGAGGGCGGCATGGGCACCGTCTACCTGGCGCGATCCCACGACGGGCGGCGGGTGGCGATCAAGCTGATCAAGGCGGCGCACGCGATGGACGCCGGGTTCGCGGCGCGGTTCCGGGACGAGGTGGCCAGCGCCCGGCGTGTCGCGTCGTTCTGCACCGCCCGCGTGCTCGGGGACGGCGTGGCGGACGGCCGGCCGTACATGATCACCGAGTACATCCCGGGCGTATCCCTCGCGCGGCAGGTCTCGGACTTCGGGGCGCTGGAGCCGGGAACGCTGCACGGGGTGGCGCTGGGGGTGGCGGCGGCGCTGACCGCGATCCACGCGGCGGGGCTGGTGCACCGCGACCTCAAGCCCGCGAACGTGATCCTGTCGATGTCCGGGCCGCGCGTGATCGACTTCGGGATCGCGCGGGCGCTCGACTCCTCGCACGCGCTCACCCGGGCGGGGCAGCTCGTCGGCAGCCCCGGCTGGTGGGCGCCGGAGCAGGTCCGGGGGCTGCCGGTCACCCCGGCCGTGGACGTGTTCACCTGGGGCTGCCTCGTGGCGTACGCCGGGACCGGGCGGCACCCGTACGGCGAGGGCGACGCGCTGACGATGGCCGCGCGGCTGCTGCACGCGACGCCCGACCCCGGCCGGCTGCCCGCGCCGCTGGACGGGCTGGTCGCGCGGGCGCTCGACCCCGACCCGGCCCGCCGCCCCTCCGCCGGGGAACTGCTGCTCGCGCTCGCCGCCACCGCCGAAGCCCCCGCCGCCCCGCCCTCCGAAGGTCCCGTGGCCCGGCCGGCCGGGAATCCCGATCCCGGCACCGGCTCTCCGACCGGCACCGGATCCCCGGCCGGCGCCGACGCCCGGACCGGCACCGGCACGGGGCCGCCCGCATCGCCGGCCGGCGCGGAGGCCCGGGCCGAGGCCGCGCCGACGGGTGGGTGGCGGCCCCCCGGCGACCCGGCCGTACGGCCGGAGGCGGGGGACCGCCGGTGGCGCTACGTCCTGCCGCTCGCGGTGCTGCTGATCCTGGGCGCGGCCGCGCTCGGCCTGCTCGTCATCCCGGCGCTCCTAGCCCGATGAGCGCCGCCGTACGCCGTACCGGACGGCCACGTCCGCCGGACCGGACGGCGGCGTGCGTCGTACCGGACGCCCCTCGCCAGAGGTCAGCGGGTGAACAGGAAGCGGCCGCAGTGCGGCCACTGGCTCTGCCAGCGCCCGCCGACCTTCTGGTAGAGGAGCTGGGCGCGGTAGGTCTGCTCCTCCTCCGACCAGTCGATCGGCGTCTTCGTGCCGCCCACCGACCGCCACGTGGGCAGGGAGAACTGGTACAGCCCGTAGTAGGGCCCCGAGCGGTTCACCGCCTTCGCCCGCCCGCCCGACTCGCACCGGGCGAGCCCCGCCCAGTTGAGCGCGGCCACCGAGGACGGCGCGGCCCCGGTGCGCAGCGCGGTCCGGGGCGGCGCGGGCGGCTTGGGCGGCGGCGGCTTGATCACGCGGATCACCGCGCCCTCCGCCGGGAACGCGTGCAGCCCGGGCTTGACCTTGTAGCCCTTGCCCAGCTTGACCCGCTCGGCCTTCAGCACCTCGCGCACGGTGCCCGCCGTGGTCGTGGCCTCGGTGCGCACGTCGCCGACCAGCACCGTCACCCGGCGCACCGTCCGCATCCGCAGCGCGAACCCGGCGCGCGGCAGCACCCGCAGCCGCGAGACCGGCTGGTCCATGCGCGCGGCCTTGAGGTCGAGCTGCTCCAGCGCCTCCCCCACGTTCAGCGCGGTCACCATCCGGGTCGTGCTGCGCCCGTCCACCGTGAGCCGCAGGGGCCGCGCGTGCCGTACGACGACCTCGGAGCCGTTCGCCAGCGGCGAGTCCACCGGCGGCGACACGAGGTCGTGCGGTCCTACCTTCACTCCCTCGCGGGCGAGCAGGTCACGCACGGTGCCCGAGAAGGTGTTGAGCGCCGTCTCGTTGCCGTCCACGGAGAGCCTGACGTCCTTGGCGATCCCCTCGCCCACGACCAGCCCCGCCACGAGCCCGGCCGCCGCGCCGTACGCCACCAGCGCCGGACGGGACCGCCACCGCGGCCGCCTCCCGCCCGTCCTCCGTCGTCGACCCTCCGTAACGGCGCTCACGAGTCCTCCGGCACTCAGGCAACAGAACCGCCTCGGACGCTAGCCCGCCCCCAAGATCATCCTCAACTCATTCCCCCAATCCCGGCTCCCCCCTGGGATCGAATGCCCGGCTGCCGCCCTTCACCCGATCCGGGGTGGCCGGAAGCGCACCACCTCGTCCCCATCGCCGGGTGCGTCTCGCGTCCGTCCCCTCCTCGCCGCCGGATGCGAGGTCATCCCGCGACCGGGACGCGGGTGGGCACGATCCGGGTGGCGGAGACGACCTGTCCGCCGCGTACGACCGCTTCGACGGGGGCGGGACGGCCGAGGAACAGCGTGAGGCTCGCGGTGAGGCCGTAGGCGCCGGTGTTGGGGATGGCGAGGACGTCCCCGGGGCCGAGGTCGGCGACGGGGACGTCCCGGGCGAGGATGTCGGCGGGGGTGCAGAGGGGGCCGGCCAAGGTCGCCCGGGCGTGGGCGCCGCCGGGCTCCGGCTCCACGGACACCGGCAGCAGGCGGCCCAGGCCCGACAGGCCGCCGAAGACGTTGATGCCCGCGTCCAGGATCACGTGGGTACGGCCCCGGCCCGTCTTGACCGAGGTCACCCGCGTCAGGAGGGTTCCCGCCGAACCGGTCAGATAGCGACCGGACTCTACGGCGACGCCGGGCTCGCCCCGGCGCCAGCCGGGGAAGGCCGCGTCGAGGGCGGACTCCAGAGCGGCCCGCAGGCGCGGGTAGGCGGGGCGCGGTCCCGGTCTTCCGTACGGCGAGGCGAAACCGCCGCCGATGTCGAGCGTCCGCAGGGGCGGCCCCAGGTCGTCCTGGATCCGGGCGGCCACCTCGACGGAGTGCCGCAGCTCGGCGATCAGGGAGTCCTCGCCGGGCGCGTTGCTCTGCGAGAACAGGTGCACGCCGGTGATCGACGTGCCGGGCGCCGCGCGCAGTTCCGCGGCCGACGCGGCGACGGTCTCCGCGTCGATGCCGAACTGCGTGGGTTTCCCGGTCATCCTCAGGCCGGTGCCGGAGCCCGGTTCGGCGCTGTTGACCCGCAGGAGGCAGCCGGCGACGACGCCGTGGGCCTCCGCCGCGCGCCCGATGTTCCGCAAATCCTCGGGCGACTCGGCGGAGAACGACCGGACGCCCCGGGCCACGGCGTGGGCGAGCTCTCCGGGGGTCTTGCCCGGCCCGGTGTAGACGATCTCGGCACCGGTGAAGCCCGCCTCCGCCGCGGCGGCCAGCTCGCCGACCGAGCTGACCTCGGCACCGCACCCCGGGCCGGGTCCCTCACGCAGCGCCCTGGCGACGTCCGGATGGGGGTTGGCCTTGAGGGAGTAGAGGATCCGGCATCCGTCCGGCAGGAAACCGGCCAGGTCCGCCTTCGCCGCGGCCACCTCGTCCAGGTCGTAGACGTACAGCGGCGTGCCGTACCGCTCGGCGAGATCGGCGTGGGGCGTCACCCGGCCCCCTCGGCCACGGGGTCGTCCAGCAGCGCGGCGAGGTCCCGGCGGGACGTCTTGCCGTGCGGGGTGAGCGGGAGCCGGGGCAGGACCCGGCAGATCCGGGGCACCTTCTCGGGTTCGAGCCGGTCGCGCAGGAGCCGCAGGACCTCCGCCGGTTCGAGCTCGCCCTCGACGAACAAGGAGAGATCGTGCCGATCGCCGGGCGGCAGGACGGCGGCGGCCCGCACCCCGGGGATGTCGCTGGCCGCCGCCTCGATCTCCAGCGCGCTCACGCGCACGCCGTTCCGCTTGAACAGGGTGTCGCGGCGGCCCTCGAAGTACAGATAGCCGTCGGCGTCGAGACGCCCGTAGTCGCCGGTGTGCAACCGCGTCTCCCCCGCCTCCCCCGCCTCTCCCGGTCCTCCCGCCTCCCCCGGATCTCTCGCCTCCCCCGGCTTTCGCGCCTCTCCCGCCTCACGGCGGAAGGCGCGGGCGGTCTCCTCGGGCGCGCGCCAGTAGCCGGCCATCACGTGCGGGCCCGCCACGACGATCTCCCCGACCTGCCCCGGGGGCACGGCCGCGCCGCGCTCGTCCAGGATCATGACGCGGGTCCCCGGGAGTGGCAGGCCGACCGAGTCCGGGCGTTCCCGGTCCTGTCCCGGCGGCATGACGGTGATGCGCTTGGCCTCGGTCTGGCCGTACTGCCGCACCACGCGCGCCCCCGGGAACCGCTCGCGCAGTCCGTCGATGGCCGCCCGCGGCAGCACGTCGCCGGTGTTGGTGAGGAGCCTGACCGAGGGGATCGGATCGCGGTCGCGCTCGGAGAGCCGCAGGATCATCGCCGCCATCGACGGCACGATGGGCACGACCGTGGCCCGGCTCTCCCGCAGCCGGGCGAGCAGGGTGAGGTCGGACTCGCCCTCGGACAGGACGATCTCGCAGCGGGCGGCGCACGCCATCAGCGTCTTGTAGAGCCCGTAGTCCCAGGACAGCGGGAATCGGCAGAAGACGACATCGGCGGGGCGGTACCCGAGGACCGAGGTCAGCGCCCTCGTCGCGAAGGTCATCTGGGCGTGCGGGCAGATGACGCCCTTGGGCTCCGCGGTGCTGCCCGAGGTGTAGATGAGGACGGCGGGATCCGCGGCGCCGGCGGCGGCCGGGAGGGCGTCCGCGGGCTCGGCCTCCGCCTCGGGCCAGACCTCGGCCACGTCGAGCACCGGGACGGCGGTGAGGCCGCGCAGCCGTTCCCGGCCCTCCGCGTCAGTGATCACGATCCGGGGTTCGGCACTGCGCAGGACCGAGCGCAGATGGTACGGCCGCATGCGGGGGTTGACGGGCACCAGGACGGCCCCCGCCCGGGAGACGCCGTGCGCCATGGCGACCGTAGGCCGTTCGGAGGGCAGGCGCAGGAGCACGCGGTCGCCGGGCAGGACCCCGCGGCGGCGCAGCCAGCCGGCGAAGGACAGGCTGCGCCGCGCGAGCCGCCGGTAGGTCCATGAGCCCTGAGGATCCCGTACGGCCGTGCGGTCGGGGACGGCGGCCGCGGCGGTGTCCAGCAGTTCGTGGATGAGCCCGGACGCGGGGGGCGGGTGAAGCGGGGACGGGAGAGTGCCTTCCGGCGGGAGACTGTCCATCGCGGGTCATCTGATACTGGAGCGCTTTAGCCTGTCAAGACCTGGATTTCAGCAATATCGAGGGTTGACAGCTAAAGCGGTTCAGTGTTCGCATGGCACCGCCCACCCAGCCACCCGCCGTGGAGGCCGCCCTGTGACCCTTTCCGCCGGCGCCACCGGTTCCCCGGGCCCGCTCAGCCCGCCCGCCCCGGTGAACCAGTACGACTTCGACTTCTCCCCCTCCCTCGTCGCCCAGCGCCCGCCCGAGGTGCGGGGCACGGGACGCGACGACGCGAAACTGCTGGTGCTGGACCGCCGCTCCGGGCTCGTGGAGCATCGCCGGTTCCGCGACCTTGGGTCGTACCTCTCGCCCGGCGACGCGCTCGTGCTCAACAACGCGCGGGTGGTGCCGTCCCTCCTGCGCGGCGAGGACGGGCGGGGCGGGCCCGTCGTGGTGAACCTCTTCTCCCCGATGGACGACGGGACCTGGCACTGCCTGGTCCTGCCCGCGTCCGCCGGGGCACCGGGGAAGGTCCTGCGCTTCGGCGCGGACGGCGCCGTCACCGGCACCCTGCTCGGCGAGGACGGGGCGGGCGTCTGGCGCATCCGCCTCGACCCCGGCGGCACGGACGTCCTCGACGAGATCGGGGAGATCGCCTACCCCGACTACCTGGTCGAGCGCCCGATCGATCCGGGCCACTACCAGACGGTCTTCGCCACCAGGCCGGGGGCGACGCTGTTCCCCTCGGCGGGCCGGCACTTCACCTCCGCGATGCTGGACGAGCTGCGGAACCGGGGCGTCGCCGTCGTGGAGGTCACCCACTTCATCGCCGCCCGCTGGCAGCACGGCTACCTGCGGGACTGGCTGGGCGACGAGGTGGACTGGCCCGAGGACGCCGACATCGAGCTGACCCCGGGCGCGGCCGCCCCGAGCCTGCCGTTCCCGCGCCCCGAGCGCTACGAGGTCTCGACCCGCGCCGCCGACGAGATCAACGAACGCCGGCGCGCGGGCGGGCGCGTGGTCGTCTGCGGCACGTCCGCGCTGCGCGCGCTGGAGACGGTCACCGACGAGCGCGGCGGGCGGGTCTGGCCCGGCTCCGGCTGGACCAACCTCATCATCGGCCCCGGCCACCGCCCGCGGTCCTGCGACTCCTTCCTCACCAACTTCCATCTGCCCCGCAGCTCGGAGCTGCGCCTCACCGCCGCGTTCACCGGACGTCAGCCCCTGCTCGACCTCTACCGCGAGGAAGTGATCCCCAATGGCTACCTGTTCAACGAGTTCGGCGACTCCATGCTGATCATCTGAGGCGGGGGACGACTGTGAGCTTTCCCGACGAGGACTTCGAGACCGTGCTCCGCGAGAGCCTGGGCATCCCCGCATCCTGGGCGATCGTCTTCGACGCCCCCCTCGCCGACTACGGCCTGGACTCCCTGGGCGCGGTCAACCTCGTGGTGGACCTGGAGCAGCGGTTCGGGGTGACGTTCCCCGACGGCCTGCTGGTGCGCTCCACGTTCCACTCGGCCGAGACGCTCTGGCGCGCCCTGTCGGAGCTGCGCGTCCATGGATGAGAGGCCCGACCCCTCGGCGTACGTCGGCGACGTGGCCCGCGCCGAGCCCCTCGGCGGCGGCTTCGCCCACCACGTCTGGCGGGTGACCACGACCGGCGGCCGGAGCATGGTGCTGAAGGCCTCCGACCGGGTGCCGCCCGACCTGTTCGAGATCGAGGCCGAGGGATTGCGGGAGCTGCGCGCGCGGGCGGGCGTGCGCACCCCCGACGTGATCGAGGTCGGCCCCCGCCACCTGCTCCTCGAAGGGCTGGAATCCGGGCTCCCCGACGCCGACGAGTTCTGGGAGGCGGCGGGCCGGGCCACCGCCGGCATCCACGCGGTCCGGGGAGACCGCTTCGGCTGGGGGCGGGACGGCTGGCTGGGGCTGCTCCGCCAGCGCAACGCCTGGGCCGGGGACGGCTTCGCCTTCTTCGCCGCCCACCGGCTGCTCCGCTACCTCGACGAGCCACGCGTCCGCCAGGCGCTGGACGCGGACGACCGGGCCAGGCTGGAACGGCTCTGCGCCCGCCTCCCCGTGCTGCTCCCCCCGGCCCCCTGCGTGCTGACCCACGGCGACCTCTGGCGCGGCAACCTGGTCGCCACGGCGGCGGGCGAGCCGGTCTTCATCGACCCGGCGGTCTGCTGGATGTGGGCCGAGACCGACCTGAGCATGATCTACTGCACCGGCGGCGTGCCCGGGCGCTTCTTCGACGCCTACCAGGAGATCAGCCCGCTGCCGGACGGGTGGCGGGAGCGCATGCCCCTGCTCAACCTGCGCGAACTCCTCAGCGTCCTCGCCCATCTGGGACCCGGCCGCGGCTGTCTCGCACAGATCCGGAAGATCCTGCACCGCTTCGCGTAACCACTCATCCACCCCCTCATCACGCGGAGGGCCGCCTGTGCGCACGGGCACGACGTCGTACGACGAGTCCGGGAGAACCGAGTCCGGGAGAACCACGGCCGGCGTCTGGTCGGGGAACTTCGGGCTCTACCTCGCCGCCCGGACGACCTCGGTGTTCGGCGACGCCCTGTACCCCGTGGCCCTCGCCGTCGGGATGCTCGCCCTCGGCCACGGGGCGACCGGGCTGGGCCAGGCCATGGCGGCCTACGTGGGTCCGTGGGCGCTGCTGGTCGTCTTCGGCGGGGTGGTGGCCGACCGCGTCACCCCCCGGCGCGCGATGATCGCCGCCGACCTGGCCCGGCTCGCGGGGCACGGCACGCTGGCCGCCCTGTTCGCCGCCGGCGCGCCGCCGCTGTGGGCGATCCTCGCGCTGGCCGCGGCGAACGGCGTGGCCACCGCGCTGTTCCAGCCGGGCCTGGCCGGGGTGGTCCCCCGGATCACCGCCGACGTGCACGGGGCGAACGCCGTACTGCGGGCGGCCGAATCGACGGCCTCCCTGCTCGGGCCCGTCGCGGCCGCCGCCCTGATCGCGTGGGTGTCCCCGGCGGCCGCCTTCGGCGTCAACGCGGCGACCTTCGGGGTCAGCGCCCTGTGCCTGCTGGCGCTTCGGGTGGAGTTCCCCCCGGCCGGGGACCACGAGGAGCCCGTCTGGCGCAGGCTCAGGACCGGCTGGCGCGAGTTCGCCTCGCGCCGCTGGTTGTGGGCGGTGATCCTGGTGTGGGCGGTGAACGGCCTGCTGGTGTGGGGTCCCGCGCGGCCGCTCGGCGCCGCGCTGCTCGTCCCCGAGGCCGGTTCCCACGGGTACGCCGCCGTGCTGACGGCCATGGGGGCGGGGAGCATCCTCGGCGGGCTCGCCGCGCTGCGGCTGCGGCCCGCGCGCCCCCTCGCGGTGGCCACCGTGTTCATGCTCGTCACGATGCCGCCGTACGCGCTGTCGCTCGCGGCGGGCTGGCCGCTCTGGCTCACCGGCTGCTGCTTCCTGGCGGCGGGGGCGGCCAGCTCGTTCTGGGGCGTGCAGTGGTCCACCGCGGTCCAGACGCAGGTGCCGCAGGAGGTGCTCAGCCGGGTCCACGCCTACGACGTCGCCGGGTCGATCGTCAGCGCGCCGGCGGGCCAGGCGCTGTGCGGGCCGGTCGCCGAGCTGATCGGCGCCAGGTCGGCGCTGTCCGTCTCCGCCGTCACCTGCCTCGTCACCTTCGCGGCCCTGCTGTGCGTCCCCGAGGTGCGCGGGCTCCGCGCCGCCGCCTCCCCCGTGCCGGGCGGTGCCGCGTGAACGCCCCGTTGCTGTGGTCGCAGGAGATGTACTGGTTCATCCACAACGTGCCGCTCCCCACCGTGGACAGCCCGAAGATCGCCGTCGAGTTCGACGTGCGCGGGGCCGGCGCTCCCGCCGTACGGGCGGCGCTGGGGGAGCTGATCGCCAGGCACGAGTCCCTGCGCACGACCTACCCCCGGGGCGCGGGCGGACGCCCGTACCAGCGGGTGCACCCGCCGTACCTGCCCGAGTTCGCCGACGGGGGCACGCGGGAGGAGGTCGTCGCCGCGCTCACCGCCGCCCCGATGGACCCGGAGCGGGATCTGCCGGTGCGGGCCGGGCTGGTGGCGGGCCCCGGCGGGCCCGAGCTGCTCGTCCTGGTGTTCAACCACATCGCGATCGACAGGTGGAGCGCCGTCCTGCTCAAGCGCGAGTTCGCCGGGCTGCTCGGCGGCCTCGCCGGGCCGGCCGTCGCCGGGGCCGGGCCCGCCGACCTGGCCCGGCGGCAGAGCGCGGAGCGGAACGCCCGGGCGCTGCGTCACTGGGAGGACGTCCTCACGACCATGCCCGGCCACCTCTTCCCCCAGTTCCGCCCGAGGCGCGGCGGGCCTTTCCCGTCGTACGTCGAATGCGAGCTGGACTCGGCCGTACTCGGGGCGGCCTCGGCCCGGGTGGCGGAGCGCCACGGCACGAGCCAGGCGGTCGTGTTCACCGCGCTCTTCGGCATCTGCCTCTCGTCGTGGTCGGGCAACCCCCGGGTCCCCGTCCTGTCCAACTTCGCCAACCGCGACCGGGCGAACGGCGGGACGGTGGCCTGCCTGTTCCAGCCCGCGCTGATCGGCCTCGGCCTCGCGCGGGAGGACAGCCTGGCGCGGGCGCTGGACGAGGCGGCGGCCCGGTCCCCGCGCGGCCACCGCCACGCGCGGTACTCCTACTGGGAGATGAGGAGGATCCGGGCGCTGCTGGGCCGCGCGCGGGGAGTGCAGTTCAGGAACCCGCCGACACTGGACTACGCCGAATCGGCCGAACCCGGCGGCGGGCCCGACCGGCCGACCTCGCTCACCATCCGCGAGTGCCCGTGGGAGGACGACTACGCGGACGCCTACCTCCGGGTCCGCCGCCGGCCGGACCGCTGCGTCCTGACCCTGACGGGGCACACGTCGATCTTCGACGGAGCGCAGGCGCGCGCGCTCCTCACGGGCGTCGAGGGCCTGCTCACAGCCTGGGCCGCCGATCCCGCGATCGCCCGGCTCCCCCTCGCCGATCTCGCCCGCCGCTTCCGGCTCCCGGCCCGGCGGTACGGCGCGGCCTGGGCGTACGCCGATCACTGCTGGGTCGACACGGACGCGGTCGCCGCGGCGATCGAGGCCGTGCCGGGGGTACGGCGGGCGACGGTGACCGCGCGGCCGATCGGCGGGGAGACCCGGCTGCGCGCGGACGTCGTGACCGACGACCCCGCGCTGACCCCCGCCCGCCTGCGGATCGCCGCGCTGGACGCCGCGCACCACGCGGCGTCCGTGATCGCGCCCCACTGGTTCACCGTCCGGGGCGGCGGCCAGGTGCTGCGGGGACCGGGCACCGAACGCCTGGCCTGGGCTCCGGAGGGCGAGGACGAACGGCTGCTCGCCGCCGCCATCACATCCTGCCATCCGGGGGCCGAGCCGGACATGTCCGCCTCCTACGCCGAGATCGGCGGAGGCGCGCCCGAGACGCGCGCGGTCTGCGAGCGGCTCCGCGAGCACGGCCGCGACGACGTGACCCCCGAGGACCTGCTCAGCTCGACCTCCCTGCGCGCCATCGCCGGGCCCCCGGCCACGAGGCGGCGCTGAGTCCCCTCCGGCCGGTCACCAGGGGCCGAAAACCGCTTCGCCGTTGCGGGTGATGGCTTCGCAGAGGGTGGCCTCGTCCATGGACTTCACCTCGGCGATGCGGCGGACCGTGAGGGGGATGAGGTGGGAGGCGTTGGTCTTGCCCCGGTACGGCACGGGCGGGAGGTACGGGGCGTCGGTCTCGACCAGGATGAGCTCGGGCGGGGCGATGGCGGCGGCCTCGCGCAGGGCGGGGGCGTTCTTGTAGGTCACGGTGCCGGCGAAGCTCATGAAGTAGCCGGCGTCGGCGCAGGCGCGGGCCAGGTCGGGGCCGCCGGAGAAGCAGTGGAAGACGACCTTGTCCGGGGCGCCCTCCTCGGCCAGGACCTTCAGCACGTCGTCGTGGGCGTCGCGGTCGTGGATCACCAGGGCCTTGCCGGTGCGCTTGGCGATGCCGATGTGCTCCCGGAAGGCCCGGCGCTGCTCCTCCACCGGGGACCAGTCCCGGTAGTAGTCCAGCCCGGTCTCCCCCACCGCGCGGACCTCGTCCCGCGAGGCCAGTTCCTCGATCTCCGCGAGCACCTCGTCGGTGGCGGTGTGCGCCTCGTTCGGGTGGATCGCCACGGCCCCGTACACGTCGTCGTACAGCCGCCCGGCCTCGGCGCACCACCGCGACGACGGGAGGTCGTATCCGACGGTCACCAGCCGCCGGACCCCCACGGCCCGCGCCGCCGCCACCATCTCCGGCACGTCCACCTTCTGGATGTCCAGGTGACAGTGGCTGTCGAACACCTCCCGCGCCAGGGGCTCCGGCGCGGGCGGCAACTCCTCGATAGACGTCGTCTCACTCACCCGATCAACCTATCCGCCCCCGTCACCCCGCTCCCCGCGAGGCGGGCGTACGGCGGGCATGCGGCAGGGGTACGGCGGGGCCGGGCCCGGGTCAGTCGCGCGGGTCGCCCTCCAGGCGGTGGAGCTCCTCGTCTACCACCGACTGGTCGAGCTTCCGAAAGAGGGGCGTCGGCGGGGCCAGCGGGGTGCCCGGGGTGATGGGGACGGACTCCCAGCGGGCCTGGCCGTCGTAGTCGCCCATGAGGACGGAGTAGTCGGGGCCGTCGGGCTCGGAGACCGTGCGCAGCTCGGGCATGCCGGTCCACAGCCCCTCGCCGCCCAGCATCTCGTGGACCTTGGTCGAGGACGCGGGCAGGAACGGCGTGAGCAGGGACTTGGCGTCGCTGACGAGCTGGAGGGCGACGTGCAGGATCGTCCTCATCCGCTCGGGGTCGGACTCGCGGAGCTTCCACGGGGCGTGGTCCGAGAGGTACTTGTTCGCGTCGCCGATCACCGCGAAGGTCTCGCCGATGGCGTTCTTGAAGCGCGAGCGCTCCAGCTCGGCGCCCACCCGCCCGAAGGCCGCGCGGCCGCGCTCCAGCAGCGCGCGGTCGGCGTCGGTCAGCTCGCCGGGCCCGGGGATCGCGCCGATGTTCTTGGCCGCGAAGGAGATCGAGCGGTTGACCAGGTTGCCCCAGGTGGCGACCAGCTCGTCGTTGTTGCGGCGGACGAACTCCGACCAGGTGAAGTCGGTGTCCTGGGTCTCCGGCCCGGCCGCGGCGATGTAGTAGCGCAGCGAGTCGGCGTCGTAGCGCTCGAGGAAGTCGCGGACGTAGATGACGACCTGGCGCGAGGAGGAGAACTTGCGGCCCTCCATGGTCAGGAACTCGCTGGACACGACCTCGGTGGGCAGGTTGAGCGCGCCGAGCGGGCCCGGGCGGCCGCCCTTGTCGCCCTGGCCGTTGTAGCCCATGAGCATCGCCGGCCAGATCTCGGCGTGGAAGACGATGTTGTCCTTGCCCATGAAGTAGTAGCCCTGGGCGTCGGGGTTCTGCCACCAGGCGCGCCAGGCGTCGGGGTCGCCGGTGCGGGCGGCCCACTCGATGGACGCCGACAGGTAGCCGACGACCGCGTCGAACCAGACGTAGAGCCGCTTGTCGCCGCGGTCCTCCCAGCCCTCCAGCGGGATCGGCACGCCCCAGTCGAGGTCGCGGCTGATCGCGCGGGGCTGGAGGTCGTCGAGCAGGTTCAGCGAGAACTTCAGGACGTTAGGCCGCCACTGGCCCTGCTTGCTCTGCAGATAGGTGCCGAGCGCGTCGGCGAAGGCGGGCAGGTCGAGGAAGAAGTGCTCGGTCTCGACGAAGACCGGGGTCTCGCCGTTGATCCGCGACCGCGGGTTGATCAACTGCTCGGGGTCGAGCTGGTTGCCGCAGTTGTCGCACTGGTCGCCGCGCGCGCCGTCGTAACCGCAGAGGGGGCAGGTGCCCTCGATGTACCGGTCGGGCAGGGTGCGTCCGGTGGACGGGGAGATCGCCCCCATCGCGGTCTTCGCGAAGATGTAGCCGTTGGCGTACAGCCCCTTGAAGATCTCCTGCGCGATCGAGTAGTGGTTGCGCGTCGTCGTCCGCGTGAACAGGTCGTAGGACAGGCCCAGGCCCTGGAGGTCCTCGGCGATCACCCGGTTGTAGCGGTCGGCGAGCTGGCGGGCGGTCAGCCCCTCCTTCTCGGCCTGCACCTGGATGGGCGTGCCGTGCTCGTCCGTGCCGCTCACCATCAGGACCTTGTTGCCCGCCATCCGGTGGTACCGGCTGAAGACGTCGGACGGCACGCCGAATCCGGAGACGTGCCCGATGTGGCGGGGGCCGTTGGCGTACGGCCAGGCAACGGCGGTCAGGATGTGCGAGGACATGGACCAAGCCTAGAGGGAGTGAGCCGGAGCCCGGACCGGATCACCGGGCGGCCGGGGTGTCCGGAGTGGCCTGAGCGGTCTTCTTCTCCTCCGCCTCGTCGCGGCGCACGGCCTCAGCCGCCTCCTCCGCCGCGCTCGCCGCCACGTCGGTAGGGGTCTCGCGGGTCCGGCGGATGCCCAGGATGCTGATGAACAGCGCGGCGAAGATCGTCTGGAAGCTCATGATGAGCGCGGTGGCCGAGGGCACGACCAGGCGCAGCGACCAGCGGGGGTTCAGCTCGCCGAAGTTGTTGACCTGCCAGTGGAACAGGGAGGCGACCAGGCCCGCCAGCCCGGCGAGGGCCAGCAGGCCGCCGATGATCAGGCCCTTCTCCAGGGTCATGATGTCCACCAGCCGGCGCACGCGCTTGTCCTCGGGCAGGAAGCCCTCCTCGGCCGCGTAGACCTTGGTGAACAGCGCGAACAGCACCGCCTGGAAGCCGATCACCACCAGGGCGGCGGTGCCGACCAGGGTGTCCACGTCGAAGGCCAGCGCGCCGATCGTGACCGGGCCGGTGACCAGCGCGGCGCTGGCGAGCAGGCCGACGATCATCATCGCCAGGCCGGGGATGAAGAACAGCCAGCGGGGGCTGTAGAGGAGCAGGAAGCGCAGGTGACGCCAGCCGTCGCGCCAGGAGCGCAGGTGCGGCGGGCGGGAGCGGCCGTCGGGCGAGAGCGTCGTCGGCACCTCGCGCACGTCCAGGCCCTGGAGCGTGGCCTTGACCACCATCTCCGAGGCGAACTCCATGCCGCCGGTCTGCAGGCCCAGCTTCAGGATCGAGTCGCGCCGGAAGCCGCGCAGGCCGCAGTGGAAGTCGCCGATCTTGCTGGGGAAGAACAGCCGGCCGACGAACGACAGGACCGGGTTGCCGAGGTAGCGGTGCAGCGGGGGCATCGCGCCGGGGGCGATGCCGCCCTTGAAGCGGTTGCCCATCACGAGGTCCGCGCCGTCCCGGAGCTGCTCGACGAACGGCATGAGCGCCGTGAAGTCGTAGGAGTCGTCCGCGTCGCCCATGATCACGTAGCGGCCGCGCGCCGCGCGGATGCCGCCGATCAGGGCGTTGCCGTACCCCTTGGCCTCGATGTGCACGACGCGGGCGCCCGCGTCTCGCGCGAGCTGCTGGGAACCGTCGGTGCTCCCGTTGTCCGCGATGACGACCTCGCCGTCGATCCCGTGCTCCTTCATGCAGGCGATCGCCTTGCGGACGCACGTCTCCACGGTCTCGGCCTCGTTGAGACACGGCATGACCACGGTCAGTTCCACGTCTTCTCCTCTGCGTTGTCCGGCTTCCCGGGCACCGGCGATCATTGCCGGAGCCCGGCCGGGGCGCGCAATCAAGATGGCGGGCGGCTACCCTCGACCGGTCACGATCAAACGTCGCTGTGTCTATACATGATGCACGGCGGGGCTCATCGTTGAGTTCAAAAGCCCCACAGCGCGTCCCCCCGACCGGGCATGCTAGGGGCCAATCGCATACGTTACCTACCAGTGGCAACGTGTGTCGCACAGGTACGACCTAGGAGGACGGGTGAGGGTGAACGGGGGCAAGCTACGCGCTTACCTGCGTCGCCACCGGGTCTTCGCCGTGGCCGTGGTCCTGGCCGCCGCCGTGCGCGTCGTCGCCATGCTCGGTTACCGGCCGGTGATGTGGTTCAACGACTCGTACGAGTACGTCTCGGTCGCGTTGCACCCGCGCCCGCACCCGATCCGGCCCGACGGATACGGGTTCTGGCTGCTGCTGCTCAAGCCGTTCCACAGCTTCGGGCTGGTGGCGATCACCCAGCACCTGATGGGGCTGGGCATCGCCGTCCTCATGTACGCCCTGCTCCGGCGCCGGTTCGGGCTGCCCGGCTGGGGGGCGACGCTGGCCACCCTGCCGGTGCTGTTCGACGCCTACCAGATCCAGCTCGAACACCTCGTGCTGTCCGACGTGATGTTCACGTTGCTCGTCGTCGGCGTCGTGACCCTGTTGTTGTGGCATCGCAAGCCGACGGTGAGGATGGGCGTGGCGATCGGGCTGCTGCTCGCGCTGGTCACGCTCACCCGGACCATCGGCATGGCGATCCTCGTGCTCGTGGGCGTCTACCTGCTGGTCAAGCGGGCGGGCTGGCGGCCGATCCTGGCGATCGTGCTGGCCTGCGGCATCCCCGTCGTGGCGTACATGGGCTGGTTCAAGGCCGTTCACGGGAAGTTCGCCATGACCGGCAGCGACGGGCTCATCCTCTACATGCGCACGATGGCGTTCGCCGAGTGCGCCAAGATGAAGCCGCCGCCCGAGCTGGTGCCGCTGTGCAACCCCGACCCGCCGGACAAGCGCAAGCTGTCGCAGTACTACCTGTGGTCCAAGGAGGCACCGGTCCACCGCTACGGCGGCTACCGGTTCACCGAGCTGAACAACGAGCTGGCCGGCAAGTTCGCGCGGCAGGCCATCCTCACCCAGCCGGCCGACTTCCTGCGGGTGACGGCGCGTGACTTCCTGCGCACGTTCCAGTGGGACCGCAAGGTCTTCCCCGACCCGTCCACCTACGAGCAGTACGAGTTCGGGGTGAAGGAGCGGGCGCTGCCGGGCTGGGCGCTGTACGGCGGCAAGAGCGCGGCCTCGGAGATGGTGAGCTACGAGAAGGGCCGGGCCAGGACCACGATCGTGAGCCCCTGGGCCGACTTCCTGCGCAGCTACCAGGATTACGTCTACCTGCGCGGCACCCTGCTCGGCGGAATCCTGCTGGTCGGCCTGGCCGGCCTGGTCCAGCGCTGGCGACGCCTCGGCGGTCCCCTCCTGCTGCCCTGGCTGGCCTCGGTGGGCCTGCTCCTGGCGCCGGCCGCCACCGCCGAGTTCGACTACCGCTACGTGCTGCCCGCGGTGCCCCTCGCGTGCCTCGCCGCCGCGATCACCCTGCGCCGCGGCGTCCCGGCCGTACGGCTGACGCGCCGCCGGGCCGCCCCCGCCGAGCCGGTCGTGGAGCCCGCTCCCCCTAAGGAGCTCATCCCCACCCCCTGACCGCCGTCCCGGGGAGCGGCACCACCTCTACGCGGGCCACGGGCCGCGGACCACGACCACGATCGGGGCCCTGTCCCGCCTCGCCGCGGGTCAGCGGGCGGGGCGGGTGGTGCGCAGGACGATGTAGCCGCCGCGCTCGAAGACGGTCCTGTAGCCGTGGCGGCGCAGGAAGTCCACCCGGTTGCGCTGCTCCTCCACCGACTTGAACGGGAACGTGCGGCGGCTCACGTCCGCGACGACCCAGGGCGCGAAGCGGGGGGTCCGGTCCCACAGCAGGACCCGGGCCCGGGCGGACAGGGCCGGGCCGAGGCGGTTGGCGCTCTCGACGAGGACGCCCGACGGGACCTGGGCCACCGCGGCGCGCGCGGCCCCCCGGCGGTCGTCGCCGACGATCGTGTCGGTCACCAGCCTGCCGTACGCGAAGAACGGCATGAGCAGGACGGACACGACGAGCACCGCCTTGGCCCAGGTCTCGCCGTACGCCCTCAGGCGGGACGTGCCGTCGATCGCGGCGAGGAACAGGACGGCCACGATGAACGCGTTGTAGTGGTACTGCGTGCCCCACCAGTTGGGGAAGTCGCCCGCGAGCAGGCGGGCGGCCAGCGGCGGCAGCGCGACCAGCGTGAGCGGCGACAGCAGGCACGCGAACAGCACCATCGCCCCGAGGCAGGCCAGCGTCCACAGCTTGGCCTGCGGCGTGCCCAGGGTCTCGATCGCGCGCAGCGGGTCGGTGACCATCGTGCCGAGGACGCCCGGGATGTCCGGCCCGAGCTTGCCGTACGCCCAGTAGTAGTCGGCCTTCCCGCCGAACAGGGGGATCAGCAGCCGGGTGGCGATCCAGACCGCGCCCAGGCCGCCGACGAGGAAGACCAGGCCCATCCGCCACCACTGGCGGCGCGCGGCGAGAAGGTACAGCCCGTAGCCCGCGATCAGGAGGCCCATGTCCTCCTTGACGAGCAGCAGCAGGCCCGCCGCGGCCAGGCCCCACCGCGCCTTGCCCGCGTCGAAGCGCTCGATCATCAGCGCGACCAGCAGCGGCGCGAACGCCACCTCGTGGAAGTCGAAGACCACCGCCTCGGCCACCGGCCAGGACAGGGCGTACGCCCCGGCGGCGAAGATCGCCGCGCGGTTCCCCAGCCGCCGCCGCGCGAAGGCCCAGACCACGGGGATAGAGGCCGCGATCAGCACGGCCTGGGCCACGATCAGCGTCTTCGGGCCGTCATGGAGCCAGTACAGCGGCGCGAGGAGCATGAGGATGGGCGACCAGTGGTCGCCGAGGACCGGGAAGTCCCGCCCGAACTCGTTGTGCACGCCCTTGGCGATCGACACCGGGGACTCGAACCGGGAGTACGACCGGATGGCCTGGTCGAAGATGACCAGGTCGTACGTGCCGGCCCGGAACGCGGTGAACTGGAGCAGTCCGACCCCCGCGTAGAGCGCGGCGGCGGCCAGCGTGATCAGCCCGACGACCCGGGCGTCGGATCCCGTCCGCGGAGGCGCCGCCTCGCCCCCGCCCCGCTTCGCCGTACCCGCGACAGCCACCCCGCCTCCTCACCGCCCCGTGAACCCCGCCGGCAGATTACCGCCTGGGTTCGCGGTGGACGGCGTCGTACAGCTCGCGCTTGGGCACTCCGGCGGCCTTGGCCACGTCGGCGATCGCCTGCTTGCGGGGCACCCCGGTCTCCTCCAGCGCGGCCACCTCGGGCACCAGGTCCTCGACGGGGACCGGGCCCCTCCCGGCGTATCCGGCGACGACGAGGGTGATCTCGCCCTTGACCCCGGCCCCGGCCCATTCGGCCAGCTCGGCCAGCGGGCCCCGGCGCACCTCCTCGTAGGTCTTGGTCAGCTCGCGGCACACGGCGGCCTGCCGGTCCGGGCCGAACGCCTCGGCGAACGCGGCGAGCGCGGCGGCCAGGCGGTGCGGGGCCTCGAAGAAGACCATCGTCCGCGGCTCCCGCGCCAGCTCGGCCAGGCGGCGGGCGCGCTCGCCGGGCTTGCGCGGCGGGAAGCCCTCGAAGGTGAAGCGGTCGCTCGGCAGCCCCGAGACGGCCAGGGCGGTGGTCACGGCGGACGGGCCGGGCAGGGCGGTCACGCGCACGCCCGCGTCCACGGCCAGGCGCACGAGGCGGTATCCGGGGTCGGACACGCCGGGCATGCCCGCGTCGGTGATCACCAGCACCTCGCGGCCCTCGCGCAGGTCCTCCAGCAGCTCGGCGGCGCGCTGGGCCTCGTTGGCGTCGTAGTAGGAGACGATCCGGCCGCCGATCGTCACCCCGAGGTCGGCGGCCAGGCGGCGCAGCCTCCGGGTGTCCTCCGCGGCGATCACGTCGGCGCCCGCGAGCGCCGCGCGCAGCCTCGGCGACACGTCCTCGGCCTGCCCGATCGGGGCCCCGGCCAGCACCAGTCTCCCTGTCTCTGTCACCCTCACATCCTCCCCGATCCGGGGGGCGCGGGGGCCTTCACCCACCACTCACCTGCTTGTGCGGCATTCGCCCGCCTGGTCGTGTCAGGGCCATGGCGAGGGGCGCTCCCCGTACCATGGCCGGGTGGCAGCGACGGATTCTCACCCGCAGGCGGACCACCAGGACGCGCCCGCGCCCGTCCCGGCGGATCACGCGGCGGAGTACTCGGCGGAGCCCGGCACGGGGCCCGCGACGGCTCCGGGGCGGTCCCTGCGCGACCGTCTCGTGCCGCCGATGCGCGGCAGCGTGCTCTGGGGCTGGCTGGGCCCGATCCTCGTGGCCGTGTTCGCCGGGGTGCTGCGGTTCACCCGCCTCGGCCAGCCGGACTCGATCGTCTTCGACGAGACGTACTACGCCAAGAACGGGCTCGGGCTGCTGAGGTTCGGGACCGAGCACTACTCGGTCAAGGACGCCGACAAGCTGCTCAACGCCGGCAACACGGACATCTTCCTCAAGTGCCCGCCGGAGCCGCTGGAGAAGTGCGCCGAATACGTCGTGCACCCCCCGCTCGGCAAGTGGATGATCGCGCTCGGCGAGTGGCTCTTCGGGATGAACCCCTTCGGGTGGCGCTTCGCCGCGGCCCTGTTCGGCACGCTGACCGTGCTCATCCTGGCCCGGGCGGCGCGCCGGATGACCCGCTCCACGCTGCTCGGCTGCCTGGCCGGCCTGCTGCTGGCGCTGGACGGCCTGCACTTCGTGCTGAGCCGCTTCGCGCTGCTGGACGTCTTCCTGACCTTCTGGGTCGTGGCCGGGTTCGCCTGCCTGCTCGTGGACCGCGACCGGGGCCGGGGGCGGATCGCCGACTGGGCCGAGAGCACGCTCCAGCTCCGGCGGCCCAGCGACCTCGGGCCGATCCTCGGGGCACGGCCGTGGCGGCTGCTCGGGGCGGTCTGCCTGGGGCTGGCCACCGGCGTGAAGTGGAGCGGGGCCTACTACCTGGTGGCGTTCGCGCTGCTCGTGCTGTTCTGGGACCTGGGGGCGCGCCGCGCCGCGGGACTGCGCAGGCCCGTGCTGGGCACGCTCGTCCGCGACACGCCGTACACCCTGATCGGCATGGCGGCGATCTCGATCGTCGCCTACACCGCGACCTGGGCCGGCTGGTTCGCCACGGCCGGCGGATACGGCCGCAACTGGGACCGCGCGACCGCCGGGGGGCCGCTCCACTTCGTCGTGGACTCGTTCCAGTCCTGGTACTCCTACCAGCGGCAGGCGCTGGACTTCCACGGCGGCCTGGCCAAGAGCCACCTGTACATGTCCGAGCCGTGGGAGTGGCCGATCCTGGCGCGGCCGGTGGCGTTCTTCTACACCCAGCCCACGCGCGGCCAGCTCGGCTGCGACGTGGACACCTGCTCGCGCGCGGTGCTCGGCATCGGCACCCCGGCGATCTGGTGGGCGGGCATCGCCGCGCTCGCCGCGATGATCGCGTGGTACTTCGCCACGCGCGACTGGCGGGCCGGGGCGGTCCTGCTGGCGTACGCCGCGGGGTGGCTGCCCTGGTTCTGGTACGCCATCGTGAACAACCGGACGATGTTCCTGTTCTACGCGCTGCCGATGCTGCCGTTCCTGATCCTGGCGATCGTGCTCGCGCTGGGACTGATCATCGGACCGGCGAACGCCCCGACGACGCGGCGGTTCGTCGGCGCCGCGATCGCGGGCGCGTACACCCTCCTCGTGATCCTCAACTTCTGGTACCTGTATCCGATCCTGTCGGCCGAGGTCATCCCCCGGCTGGAGTGGGTCTCGCGGATGTGGTTCAACCGCTGGATCTGACCCTCCCGTCCCCCCGTACGGCCTGGCGCCCGCGTGCGCCGGGCCGTACGGCTTTCCGGGGACGTCTCCCGCGCGCCCGGGGCCGTGGCATGCGCCGGTCGCGACCCGCGCCGGTCGCGGGCTGGGCCGGCGCGCCCGGCCTGTCGCGGGGGCCGGTCACGCGCGGGGCCCGGTCAGGCGCGGGGCCGGTCAGGCGCGGGGCCGGTCAGGCGCGAGGCCGGTCAGGCGCGGATGGCCTCGGCGCCGCTCTGCCGGGCGCAGGCGGCGCAGCAGTACGTCGTGCCCTCCTGGGTCTCGACGCCGTGGCCGAGGATCCGGCAGCCGCAGTGGGCGCACTCCGGGGCGATGGCGCTCGCCGCGCACTCGACGCTGTCGAAGGTGAAGTCCCTGCCGTCGCTCGTGCGGACGGCGAAGGTCCTGTCGTAGTCGTTGCCGCACACGTCACATCTGGCCATCGCCCGCTTCTTCCCTCCTGATGAGGTTTGCGACTTACCTCCGGGTGACGATCCCCTTTATGTAGTCATCGCTAAAAAACCCTGCTACGGTTCTTTCTGTAGCGATCACTATAGATCTGGAGAGGTGCGTCATGGGAGAGCTGAACGGCAAGGTCGCGCTGGTCACGGGGGCGAGCCGGGGCATCGGGCGGGCGATCGCCGTACGCCTGGGACGGGACGGGGCGCTGGTCGCGGTCCACTACGGCACGGACGAGGCGGCCGCCAAGGAGACCGTCGCGACGATCGAGGAGGCGGGCGGCCGCGCCTTCGCCGTACAGGCGGAGCTGGGAGCGGCAGACGGCGTGGAGAGGCTGTTCGAGGGGCTGGACGCGGGGCTGCGCGAGCACGCGGGGGGCGACCCCGGGCTCGACATCCTGGTGAACAACGCCGGGATCGGCCTGCCGGGCACGATCGAGCAGGTCACGCCCGAGGGGTACGACCGGGTGTTCGCGGTGAACGTGCGCGCGCCGTTCTTCATCGTCCAGGCGGCGCTGCCGAGGCTGCGGGACGGCGGCCGCGTCGTGAACGTCACCTCGGGCGTTTCCCGCATCGCCTTCCCCGAGGGCATCGCGTACGCCATGACCAAGGGCGCCCTCGAACTGCTGACGCTGAACCTCGCCAAGCAGCTCGGACCGCGCGGGATCACCGTGAACTCGGTCGCGCCGGGGATCATCGACACCGACGTGAACGCGGACTGGCTGCGCGGGAACGCGGAGGCCGAGGCGTACGCCGCGAGCCGCGCCGCGCTCAACCGCGTCGGCACCCCGGAGGAGATCGCCGACGTGGTCGCCTTCGCCGTCTCCCCCGCGGGGCGCTTCGTCACCGGCACCACCCTGGACGCCACCGGCGGCGGCAACCTCTGAGTGCCGTACGGCGACCCGCCGCCGCTCCCGGACGCCGCACGCGGGCCGCCGGTGACCGGACGCCGTACGGCGGGCCGCCGGTGACCGGACGCGGTGGTCGCGGGGCGCGGGTGGAGGCGGCGGCCAGGCCGGGCGGACCGGCGGCGGGTCAGGCGTCCAGGACGGCCGATCAGGCGTCCAGGGCGGCGGGTCAGGAGTGCGGGACGGCGGGTCAGGCGTCCAGGGCGGCGAGCAGGGCGGGGACGTCGGGGTCGTCGGGGGCGAGTTCGCGGGCGCGCGCCAGGTCGGCGCGGGCGGCGGCGGGCCGGCCCGCGGCGCGGTGGGCGACGGCGCGGTTGTAGAGCAGGGCGGCGTCCTCGGCGACCGCCAGCGCCCGGGTGAGGTCGGCGACCGCCGCCTCCGGGTCGCCCTCGTCCAGCGACAGCGCGGCCCGTCCGGCCAGCGCGGCGACCAGGTCGGGGGCCGCCGCGAGCGCCCGGTCGAAGTCGGCGCGCGCCGCCGCGCGGTCTCCGGCGTCGGCCGCGAGCTGGGCGCACACGCAGATGAGATAGGGGTTCCCGGGGTCCAGGGACAGCCCCTCGGCGATGTCGGCGGCGGCCCCCGCGCGGTCGCCCGCCGCCGCGCGCAGCCCGGCCCGGTTCACGTACGCGTCCACGTAGCCGGGGTCCAGCTCCAGCACCCGCCCGAGGTCGGCGAGCGCGCCCTCCTCGTCGCCCAGGGCCTGCCGCAGCAGCGCCCGGTTGTGGTGCATCTCGGGGAACGGCGGGCCGAGCCGTACCGCCTCGTCGTACCCGGCCAGGGCCTCGGCGTGGCGGCCCAGGCGGTGCAGCAGCCCGGCCCGGTCGAAGTGGTATTCGGCGTAGTCGGGGTCCACCGCGAGCAGCGCGTCGTAGGCGGCGACCGCCTCCTCGGGCCGGCCCAGCATGGTCAGCAGCCGCGCCCGGTTGGACAGCAGTGTGCAGCGGTCCAGGTCGTGCCTGCCGGGCGGCAGCGCGGCGTCCATGCGCGCGATCCCCTCCTCCACGGCCCGCAGCGCGCCCTCGGCGTCCCCCCGGCGCATCTGGATCAACGCGCGGCCGTTCCGGTAGAAGACCTCGTGGAACGCCCGGTCGTGCGGGTCCGGCAGCAGCGAGGCGATCGCGATCGCCGCGTTGACCTCGGCCGTCGCCCGCGCGTAGTCATGACGCCCGGGCTCGTGGTGCCGGGCGTAGAGCATCGCGATCTCGTACCCGGCCACGTGGTGCACCGCCGGGTCGTCCGACGCCTCCCGCGCCTCGGTGTACAGCTCCTCGGCCTCCCGCGTCCGCCCCAGCATCGTCAGCGACAGCGCCGCCCGCTTGGTGAACCGCCACCAGTCCGCCCCGCCGTACGCCGCGAGCTCCCGTCCCCGCAGCCCGAACTCCAGGCAGGCATCGTGGAAGGCGTGCGCGTAGCAGTGTTCCTGGGCGACCAGCAGCGCCTCGACCGCCGCCACCGGGTCGGAGCCGTGCCACCGGTGCCAGGGGATCGCGCCGAGCCGCCAGGTCCACTCCCCCGCCGCCAGTTCGTCGGCGCGGGCGTCGTGCAGCGCCGCGCGCTCCTTCTCGTCGAGCGCCCGCAGCGCCGCGAGCCCGCCGTCCCCGGTCACGTCCCCGGTCAAGCCGTCCCCGGTGAGGTCGTCCCCGGTGAAGTCGTCCTCGGTGAGGTCGTCCTCGGTGAGGTCGGCGGCCACGGCCCGCCTTGCCGGTTCCCTGGTGGCCTCGCGGTCCCCCGGCCGCGGCCCACGCCCGGACGGCACGGCCCACACCCCGCCCGAGGGGGCGGGCACGCCGCCGGCTCCGTCGGCCGGGCCAGGCGAAGCCTCGTCCCCGGACGCCGCGCCGCCCTCCACCCCGGCGGACCCGTCCGCTCCGCCCGTTCCGAGCGTTCCGTCCGCCGCGTGCGCTCCGCTCGCGCCGTCCGCTCCGTGCGCGCGGCCGCCCAGCCGTACGGCCGCGGGCTCGCGGGACGGGGCGGCGGCGTGCGCGGTGACGGGGGCACGGCCGGCCGGGAAGGGGACGGCCCCGGCGAGGACGAGCGTGAGCCGGGCGGGGTCGAGGCGGCGGAGGAGGATCTCCAGGAGCTCTCGGTCGGTGGGGTCGGCGGCGTGGGTGTTCTCGACGACCAGGGACCGGGGGGACCCGTCGGCGGGCAGGTCGCGCAGCAGGTCGGCCAGGCCGTGGGAGACACGGGCGGAGCGGAACCGGGAGTGGATGCGGGTGCGGTCGGCGAGCGGGATCCGCTCGAACAGCGTCTCGCGGGTGGGGGGCACCAGGGGGCGCAGCTCGGGGGCCACCCAGCGGATCTCCAGGTCGTGCGCGCGCACCAGCTCCGGGGCCGCACGGAGGAGGCGCGGGACCAGGGCGCGGACGATCGACCCGCCCGCGGTGAAGGGGCCGCGGAGCCGGGCGTGAGCGTCCACGGGCGGGATCAGCGGCGGGGGCGCGTGCAGGGAGGCGATGACGCTCTCCCGCTCTCGGCGAGTGCGGCCGCTGACGATGTGGTGGGTGACGGTCACGGGCGCTCCCGGGCTGCGCGGTGGGTGCGTTCTCGATGCTGCCAGTCCGATACGGGGTGTCAACGGCACAGTGTGACGCGCCTCACGCGCCCGGCATGTCACGTTACGGCGGGCCGTCCTCTCTTGCCTGTGTCGAGATCGAGGGGAGAGTGACCATGGACGATCGCAGCGGGAACCGGGCGACCGGATTCGTGCGCGCCGCCGTCGTGGTGGCCGCGGCGACGATGCTGTTCTCGGGCGTCTGGGCGCGGGTGGACCCGGCGGGCTTCGCCGAGTTCACGAACTGGCCCAACCACGAGCACTTCCTGCACGACGCGGGCGTGTTCCAGATCGGCATCGGGCTCATGATGCTCTGCGCGCTGTGGTGGCGCGACGTGATCGCGGTCGTGCTCGCGGGATTCCTGTTCACGAACAGCTTCCACGCGGTGAACCACGCGCTGGACCTGGACCTGGGCGGCAAGAGCACCGACCCGTGGCTGCTCGGCGCGTTCTCCCTGGTGGCACTGGCGGGCCTGGTCGTACGGCTGCGCGCGGTGCGGCGGCGCCGCGCGGCCGTGCCGGGCACGGACGAGACGAAGGAGGCGGCGGCATGAGGATCCTGCTGGCCGGGGCGACCGGCACGCTCGGCAAGGAACTGGTCCCCCTGCTGATCGCGGCGGGCCACGAGGTGACCGGCCTGACGCGGAGCGAGCGCGGGGTGGCCGCGCTGGCGGCGGCGGGCGCGGACGGCCTGGTCGTGGACATGATGGACGGCGCGGGGCTGATGGCCGCGCTGGAGGGCCGCTCGGCGGACGCGGTGATCCACCAGGCGACGGCGATCACCGGGGCGCCGCTGTTCCACCGCGCGCTCCACGCCACCGACGACCTGCGCGATCGCGGCACCGCGAACCTTCTGCGGGCCGCCCGGCTGGTCGGCGCGAAGCGGTTCGTGACGCAGTCGTTCTTCCTGGGGTACGGCTACCGCGACCTCGGCCCCGGGCTCGTCACGGAGGAGCGGCCGTTCGGGGTGCGGCAGGGCGGGGCGTTCGACCGGCACCTGGACTCGATGCGGTCCAACGAGGAGCAGGTGCTCGGCGCGGACGGGATCGAGGGGATCTCGCTGCGGTACGGCATGTTCTACGGGCCCGAGCCGGCCACCCGGAACCTGCTGAGGATGACGCGGCGGCGCAGGCTGCCCGCGACCCGGCCTTCCGGGACGATCTCGCCGATCCACATCCGCGACGCCGCGTCGGCGACGGTCGCGGCGCTGGAGCGGGGCCGCGCGGGGGAGGCGTACAACGTGTGCGACGACGAACCGCTGGAGTTCGCCGAGTACATCCGGGCCCTGGCGCGCGCGGCCGGCGCGCCCCCGCCTCCGGTGGTGCCCGGGTGGGTGCTGCGGGCGACGCCGTACATGCACGCGCTGATGGTCCGGACGCGGGTGGCGCTGTCGAACGCGAAGGCGCGCGAGGAACTGGGCTGGGCTCCGGCGTACCCGAGTGCGCGCGAGGGGCTGGCGGCCCTGTGAGTCGGGCGGTCACCGGGCCGGCGCACGGTCCGGCCCGGTGCGTCACCCGGCCTCAACGAGGGGCCGGGTGGGCCGTCGTCGCCGCGCCGGCCAGCCGCTTGACGTCGGGCTTGTGCACGACAATGCGCTTCAAGGTTTCCTCCCCTCCCGCGGGAATGCGCGACAAGAAAGCGAATAGAAGAATGGTCGCAGCTCCCTGCGGCATGTCAAGAAAAAAGCGCCTGTCGCCGGGTCATGCTTACCGTCCAAACCGCGAGGGTTATCTAGCTGACGCGCTGATCGACGAAACTGGAGATCCTCTCAGGGCTGGCGAACGCACTGGTCAAACCGGGATATTGCGGAAGGAAAGCGCGCATGACAGAGCCTCGCGACCCACTGGGGAACCGGCCGGGGGCCGCGAAAGTCCAGCGTTTTTCAAATGGCTATTCCCTCGCGCTCACCCTCACCCATCGCGTCAATTTACGACACGGCCGGATCTGACGCCGCCGGTCGGACCCGGACCTTCCGGCGGCACACGAGCCTGGTTCTCCCCGTCCCGCCCCCCGCGAAAACCCCTCGATCCCCCGCGCCGCCCCCGGTTAGCCTCCCCATGACGACACGTCATGACGACACGTCCCCGCGCTCCGGGAGGTTCGATGCGCCACGGCACCGCCCCCGCCCCCGCTTCGGCGCCGGAGCGCCCCGCCCCACGGCGTACGGCCTGAGCCCACGCCACCCGTCAGACGTATGACCTGAGCGGTCAGACGTATGACCCGGCCCGGTCTGTCTTCGCTCCCGCGCGCCGTAGCGGTCCTCGCCCGTCCCTGGACCGTCCGCTCACGCGAGGAGTGTTTCCCGTGCGGATCCGCACGCCCGCGCCGCTCGGCGCGGACTTCCGCAAGCTCTGGGCCGCCTCGGCGGTCTCCAACCTCGGCGACGGGGTCACCCTCGTCGCCGGGCCGCTGCTCATGGCCTCCCTCACCCGCGACCCGGCGGCGGTCGCCGGGGCGGCGTTCGCCCAGCAACTCCCCTGGCTGTTGTTCTCCCTGGTCAGCGGGGTCTACGCGGACCGGATGGACCGCCGCCGCCTGATCGTCGGGGCGAACCTGGCCCGCGCCGCGGCCCTCGGCGCGCTGGCGCTCACGATCGCGGCCGGCGCGGTGACCGTCCCGCTCGTGTACGCCGTGCTCTTCGTGCTCGGGACCGGGGAGACGATCGCCGACACCGCCGCCGCGGCCCACCTGCCGCGCATCGTGCCCGCCGAGCGGCTGACCTCGGCAAACACCCGGCTGATGGCCACGTTCACGCTCGGGAACCAGTTCCTGGCCAAGCCGCTCGGGGCGTTCCTGTTCGTGACGGCGGCGGCGCTGCCGTTCGGGTTCGACGCGCTGACCTTCGCCACGGCGGCGCTGCTGGTCGCCACGATGCGCCCGGACCGCGACCGGCCCGTCCCGCCCCGCGCCCGCCTGCGCGAGGACGTCGCCACGGGGCTGCGCGCGCTGTGGGGCGACGCGCTCCTGCGGACGCTCGCGGTCGCCATGGGCGCGGCGAACGTCGTGCTGTGCGCCGCGTTCGCGGTGCTCGTCCTGTACGCCGGGGATCGGCTGGGCCTGACGGAGATGGGGTACGGCGTCCTGCTCGTCACGTTCGCGGCCGGCGGTCTCCTCGGGACCGCGGTGACGGGCCGCCTGCGGGCCAGGTTCGGCGCGCCGGCCCTGCTCCGCGCCGGGCTCGTCGTCGAGACCGCGACCCACCTGGGCCTGGCCGTGACCACGCACCCCTGGCCCGCCGCCGTGATCCTCACGGCCTTCGGCGCTCACTCGATGATCTGGGGCGCGATCGCCACCACCGCGATCCAGCGGGCCGCCCCCGCCCACCTCCTCGGCCGTGTGAGCGGCGCCTACGGCCTGACCCTGACCTCCGGCGCCGCCGTGGGCTCCCTCCTCGGCGGCGTCCTCGCCCGGGAGCTCACCCTCACCGCCCCCTTCTGGCTGGCCGCCCTGACCATGGCCGCCATCACCGCCATCTCCTGGCGCGGCCTCTCCGCCGCCCGGTGACCCGCCCCCGGGCGGGCGCAGTCAGTCGCCGTGCTCGCCGTGCCAGCCGGCGAGTTTGCCGCGGCGGCTCACCGCGCGGAGGCGGGCCTCGGTCTCGCGGCGGCAGTTGGCGGTGGTGACGACCAGGAGGTCGTCACCGGACTGGATGCGGGTGGCCTGGTCGGGGACGAAGCTGGTGCCGTTGCGGACGATCATGGTGACGTTGGCGCCCTGCGGGAGACGGAGCTCGAAGATCTCGACGCCGTGGAGGCGGGAACGCGGGGGGACGCGCATCTGGAGGAGATCGGCCTTGAGCTCTTCGAGGGGGGCGGCCTCGACGTCGAGCTCGCGCGCCTCGGCGGGGGCCACCACGCCCAGGCGGCGGGCCACCCAGGGCAGGGTGGGGCCCTGCAGGACGGTGAAGACCAGGACGATCACGAAAACCTGGTTGAAGAGCTCCTTCGCGCCGGGCACGCCCTCGGCCAGGGGAACCGTGGCGAACACGACGGGGACCGCGCCCCGCAGCCCCGCCCAGGACAGGAACGCCTGCTCACGCCAGGTGAGGCCGACCACCTCCGGCCGGACCAGGCGCAGCACCAGGCCCGGTGGCCGTACCAGCCGCACGCTCGCCGCGACCGCCCGCAGGACCAGGGCGGACACCGCCACCGAGATCGGCCGGGCCAGCAGGACCAGGGCGCAGCCGGTGACCAGGCCGGGCACGATCACCGGAGGCAGCTCGGCCGGGCTGGCCAGCAGGCCGAGCAGCATGAACAGGCCGATCTGGGCCAGCCAGCCGACGCCCTCGGCGAACCCCCGGGTGGCGGGCCGGTGCGGCAGCCGGGCGTTGCCCAGGATCAGCGCCGCGATGTAGACCGCGAGGAAGCCGCTCCCGTGCAGGACCGCGGCCAGGCTGTAGGCCCCGAACGCCAGCGCGAGCACGGCGATCGGGTACAGGCCGGACGCGGGCAGCGCGACCCGGCGCAGCGCGTACGCGCCCACGGGGCCCACGACGAGGCCGACCGCCGCCCCGATCGCGATCTCCAGCAGGATCTCCGACGCCACCGAGACGATGGACGGCGCGGGGATGACCTGCGCGCTGAGCAGCGTCACGATGATCACGGCGGGGGCGTCGTTGAAGCCCGACTCCGCCTCCAGCACGCCCGCGAGCCGGGGCGGCAGCGGCAGCCGGCGCAGCACCGAGAACACCGCCGCCGCGTCCGTGGAGGCCAGCATCGCGCCCATGAGCAGGGAGACCTGCCACGACGCGCCGAGCAGCGAGCGTACGGCGACCGCGACGACGGCGATGCTGACGAGCACGCCCACGGTGGCGAGCACGAGCGCGGCGGGCATCGCGCGTTTGACCTTCGACCAGCTCGTGGTGATGCCGCCCTCGGCCAGGATCACCGCCAGCCCGACGAGGCCCAGGTGGTGGGTCAGCTCGGCGTCCTCGAACGGGATGCCCAGCGCCGACTCGCCCAGCAGCAACCCCAGCGCCAGGTACACCAGCAGACCGGGCAGCCCGATCCGGTGCGCCACGCGCACCGCCGCGATCGCCACGATGATGGCGGCGGCACCGATGAGCAGGGCGAGGTTGAGCTTCTCCACGCGACACCTAGGGGTCGGAGATCGACATTTCCCCAATTCTGTCGCATCCGGTCAGCTCACGGACCCGCAGGGTGACCTTGATCACTCTCTGCGTGACCATCCCCGGCGCGGCCGCTCCCCGCCCCGCCGCCCTCGCAGGGCGCGCTCGGCCCGCACAGACCGTGACCGCTCCGTTCAGAGCGTGACCCGTCCGCTCAGAACGTGACCGCTCCGCTCAGAGCGTGACCAGTCCTCCAGGCGTCGCCACCATGCTCACCGGGCGGTCGTGCGGCTCGGCGGGCACCTCGTCCAGGAGCTCCCCGTCGTACAGCAGCGCGATCGACGGCGCGTTCGGCCCCAGCCGCGCCAGCACCCGGTCGTACGACCCGCCGCCCCGGCCCAGCCGTACCCCTGTCGCGCGGGACACCGCGAGCGCGGGGACCAGGACGAGAGCGGCCCGCCGTACGGCGTCCACGCCCAGCCGGGCGTCGGTCGGCTCCATCAGCCCGCGCGGGCCGGGCCGCAGGGAGTCGGGCCCCTCGTAGGCGGCCCAGTCGAGGTCGGAGTCGGGCCGGAGCACGGGCAGGATCACGGTCGCGCCGTGCTTCCACAGGGCGTAGACCAGGCCCTGGGTGGCCGGCTCGCTTCCCATCGACCAGTAGCAGGCGACCGTCCCCGCCATGGTCACCCGCGGGTCCGCGAGCAGCCCCTCCCGGATCCCCCGGGCCGCCTCGCGGCGCTCGGGATCGCTCAGCTCCAACCGCGCCGTCAGCACCCGGCGCCGCAGCTCCGGCTTGTCCAACGCCCCTCCAACTAGGGTTTGCCTCAGAGCCGACACTAGGGTTTCCACATGGCCGACTACGTACCCGTCACCAAGGCGGTCGTCCCAGCCGCGGGCCTGGGCACCAGGTTCCTGCCGGCGACCAAGGCGACCCCCAAGGAAATGTTGCCGATCGTGGACAAGCCCGCGATCCAGTACGTCGTCGAGGAGGCGGTCGACGCGGGACTCGACGACCTCCTGCTCGTGACGGGGCGCAACAAGCGCTCCATCGAGGACCACTTCGACCGAGCTTACGAGCTTGAGGAGACACTTGACGCGAAAGGCGACGAGGAGAGGCTCGCCCAGGTTCGTGAGTCCGCCGACCTCGCCACCATCCACTACGTCCGCCAGGGCGAGCCGAAGGGCCTCGGGCACGCGATCCTGTGCGCCGCCCAGCACGTGGGGAACGAACCCTTCGCCTGCCTGCTCGGCGACGACCTGATCGACCCGCGCGACAAGCTGCTCCAGCGCATGATCGAGGTCCGCCAGGAGCTCGGCGGCAGCGTCATCGCGCTCATGGAGGTCCCCCCGTCCCAGACCTCCATGTACGGCTGCGCCGCCATCGAGCCCACCGCCCAGGACGACGTCGTGCGCATCACCGACCTCGTCGAGAAGCCGCCGCCCGGTGAGGCCCCCTCCAACTGGGCGATCATCGGCCGGTACGTCATCGACCCGGCCGTCTTCGACGTGCTGCGCGAGACGCCCCCGGGCCGGGGCGACGAGATCCAGATCACGGACGCGCTCAAGGTGCTCGCGGGACGCGGGTCCGAGGAGGGCGGGCCGGTGTACGGCCTGCTGTTCCGCGGGCGGCGCTACGACACCGGCGACAAGCTCGACTACCTGCGCACGGTGGTGCGGTTCGCGTCCGAGCGCGATGATCTGGGCGAGGACTTCGTGGCCTGGCTGCGGGAGTTCCTGGACACGAGGGACCCGCGCGCGTGAGCCATGGAGGGCCGGGGCCCATGAGGTCGGTGGACGAGCACCTGGCGTCGATCCTCGCGGCGGTACGCCCGCTGGCCCCGCTGGAACTCGACCTGATGGAGGCGCACGGCGGCGTCCTCGCCGAGGACGTGACCACGCCCGTGCCGCTGCCGCCGTTCGACAACTCGGCGATGGACGGCTACGCCGTACGCGCGGCCGACCTGGCCGGGGCGAGCGAGTCCGCGCCGGTCACGCTGCCCGTGGTGGAGGACATCGCGGCCGGTGACGGTGGGATCCGCGCGATCGCGCCGGGGCACTGCGCGCGGATCATGACCGGGGCTCCGCTGCCCGCCGGCGCCGACGCCGTCGTACCCGTGGAGTGGACCGACGGCGGCACCGTGCGCGTCCGGATCGGGCGGGCGCCGGCCGAGGGCGACGCGATCCGGCGCGCGGGCGAGGACGCCCCCGCCGGCACGACCGTGCTGACCGCCGGGACCCGGCTGCGCGCGCCGCAGATCGGCCTGATCGCCGGGGTGGGCCGCCGCCGGGTGCTGGTACGGCCGCGCCCGCGCGTCGTGGTGATGTCCACGGGGTCGGAGCTGGTGGAGCCGGGTTCGCCGACGGGGTCCGGGCAGATCTGGGACTCCAACTCGCACACGCTCACCTCCGCCGCGGTGGAGGCCGGGTGCGTGGGATACCGGCACGGCATGGTCGGGGACGACCCCCGGGAGTTCCTGGACCAGCTCGACGCGCAGCTCGTCAGGGCCGACGCGGTGATCACCAGTGGCGGCGTGTCCATGGGGGCGTACGAACCGGTCAAGGAGGCGCTGGCGCCGCTCGGGACCGTGACCTTCGAGAAGGTCGCGATGCAGCCAGGCATGCCGCAGGGCTTCGGGCTGGTCGGGCCGGACTCGGTGCCGATCTTCGCGCTGCCGGGGAACCCGGTGTCGTCGTTCGTGTCCTTCGTCGTCTTCGTGCTCCCGGCGCTGCGCAGGATGCAGGGGCTCCCGGTCGAACCGTGCGTGCTCAGCGCCGTCGCGGCGGCCCCGATGCGCTCCCCCGCCGGGAAGCGGTCCTTCCTGCGCGCCGTCCTGTCCCGGGGCGAGCACGGCGGGTTCCTCGCCTCACCCGTCCGCGCCCAGGGCTCGCACCAGCTCGCCGCCCTGGCCTCGGCGAACGCGCTCGTCGTGGTCCCCGAGGACGTCACCTCGGTCGAGCCGGGCACCTCGGTGGACGTGCTCCCCCTCAGCCCTTTGCCCTAGTCCCTCGTTCAAGGAGTGCCGTTGTCCCGATTCACCCATCTCGACGAGAGCGGCGCCGCCCGCATGGTGGACGTCGCGTCCAAGGACGTCTCGGTCCGTACGGCTCGCGCCACCGGCCGCGTCCTGCTGTCCGCCGTCGCCGTGGACCTGCTGCGGGCCGGGGACGTGCCGAAGGGCGACGCCCTCGGCGTGGCCAGGATCGCCGGGATCATGGCGGCCAAGCGCACTCCCGACCTGGTCCCGCTGTGCCACCCGATCGCGCTGCACGGCGTGACGGTGGACCTGACCGTGGTGGACGAGGGCGTGGAGATCGCGGCCACCGTCCGCACCGCCGACCGGACCGGCGTCGAGATGGAGGCCCTGACCTCCGTCACGGTGGCGGCGCTCGCGCTGATCGACATGGTGAAGGCGGTGGACCCCGAGGCCGTCGTCACCGACGTACGCGTCGAGGAGAAGACCGGCGGCAAGACCGGCGTCTGGCGCCGCGGCGAGGTGGCGGGCGCGTGAGGGCCGTCCGCCGGGGCGCGGGGGTGATGTCGTGAAGGCTGTCCGCCGGGACGCGGGGGTGATGTCGTGAGGGCTGTCCGCCGGGGCGTGGAGGTGGTGCCGGGACGCGCGGCCCGGCGCGGCGTGGAGGTGGTGTCGTGAGGGCGCTGGCGATCACGGTGTCGAACCGCGCCTCGGCCGGGGTCTACGAGGACCGGTCGGGGCCGGTGCTGGCCGGGCTGCTGCGCGAGGCCGGATGCGAGGTCGTGGACGGGCCGCGCGTGGTCCCCGACGGCGAGCCGGTCGAGGAGGCGCTGCGCGAGGCCGTGGCGGCCGGGTACGACGTGGTCGTGACCACTGGCGGCACCGGGCTGACCCCCACCGACCGCACGCCCGAGATGACGCGCCGCGTGATCGAGCGCGAGATCCCGGGCGTCGCCGAGGCCATCCGGCAGATCAGCCGCGACAAGGTCCCCACGTCGATCCTGTCGCGCGGCCTCGCGGGCGTGCGCGGCCGTACGCTGATCGTCAACCTGCCGGGCTCCACCGGCGGCGTGCGCGACGGCATGGCCGTGCTCGCGCCCGTCCTGCGCCACGCGGTGGACCAGATCGCCGGCGGCGACCACCCGCGCCCGCCGTCCTGAGGGTAAAGAACACGCCAAGGCCCCGCCGTACCCCCCGCCCCGCCGCCACACTGGGCGCGGAGCGGGGCGGACGTGGCGGCCCGCGGGGCGGACGGGGATGATTAGGGGGTGGACCGCGGACGTGGCTGGCCGGTGACCCTGACGGAGGGCGATGTCGGGCTGCGCCCGCTGCGGGTGCGCGACGCCCGCGTCTGGCGTGAGGTACGGCTGCGCAACGCCGACTGGCTCCGCCCCTGGGAGCCCACCAACCCCGAGACCCCCCTGTTCCGCACGGGCCTGGGGCCGTACGTCTCGATGGCGAACACACTGCGGCGGGAGGCGCGGGCGGGGATGGCGCTGCCGTGGGTGGTCACCTATCGCGGGCAGTTCGCCGGGCAGCTCACGGTCGGCGCGATCGTGTGGGGCTCGGCGCGGTCGGCGCAGGTGGGGTACTGGGTGGACGGCAGGCTCGCCGGGCGCGGCATCACCCCCACCGCGCTCGCGCTCGCCGTGGACCACTGCTTCTTCACCGTCGGGCTGCACCGCGTGGAAGCCAACATCCGCCCCGAAAACCACGCGAGCCGTCGCGTGGTGGAAAAACTGGGCTTCCGCGAGGAGGGTGTGCGGCGGCGCCAGCTACACATTGACGGAGCCTGGCGAGACCACATTTGTTATGCGCTCACCATCGAGGACGTGCCTCGCGGACTGCTCATTCCGTGGCGCCGCACCCGCGCCGCCACGGCCTCCGGCGATCCCCAATAACGTGTAAACAATTGCTTGATACCGCAGGTCAGCGTGTCGACACTAGGTCGATCTCGCGACACACCGCACCGAATACTCGTCAATTAACGACACCTGGTCTTAGCGTGCGTGACGTGACCGTGCCCGCGAGCAGCGCTCTTCCGCAGGTGCCGGCCTGCGCTGCGCGGGAGGCATCATGAGCAGCGTTTTCCTGTACCTCGCCATCGTGGCGATGTGGGGAGGCGTCCTGGTGCCCATGTGGCTGCGCCGTGACCACGACGGCATGGCGCGCCGCTCCCGCCGCACCGCCGACGCCGGCGACGCCGCGCTGCCCGCGTTCACGAGTACGGCCGACGCCGCAGACGACACCGCCCCGCTGGCCGCGATCTCGCTTGAGAACCCGCCTCCCGAGGAGGAGGATCACTCTCACCGCGACGCCCCCGACCCGCGGAGCCAGATGCCCGACACATACGAAGGCGAAGAGCCGCCGCGCGACGAAGCCGAGGCCGAGGAGGCCGAGGCCGGGACGCGCGGTGCCGAGGCGCGCGCGCCGAGGCCGGCCCGCCGCCGGGCGAGGATCGTCGCGCTGCGCCGCCGCCGCCTCCTCTACTGCGTCCTCCTCCTGGCCACCGGCGTCATCCTCACCACCGCCAAGGTCACCCCCTGGTGGGCGCCCATCCCCTTCGTCCTCCTCCTCACCGGCTACCTCGCCGTCCTGCGCACCGCCGTACGCATGGACGCCGAACGCCGCGCCGCGCTCGCCAAGGCCCGCGCCCTCCGCGCCCAGGCCCGCCACGAGCGCGCCCTGGCCCGCAAACGAGCCGAGGAATCCCAGCGCAGCGCCGAGATCATCGCCCTCAAGCCCAAGGACGAACCCTTCGACCAGTACGCCGAACCCCACCGCCCCGCCGTCGGCGACTGACGATGGCGCGAACCCCCTCAGACTTTTGCTAAGCTAAACGAGGTTCTTGGGGCTGTAGCGCAGTCCGGTAGCGCACCTCGTTCGCATCGAGGGGGTCAGGGGTTCAAATCCCCTCAGCTCCACCCAAGGTCAAAGGGCCGCTCCCACCGGGAGCGGCCCTTCGCCGTTCCCGAGACACCCGATCCCGGGCGCGATACGGGCGTTCGCCGGGGTGGCTTTGCGGGTGTGGTGGGTGAGAGGGCTTGGCCGCTCGTGAACGGTTCAGGGTGGAGTCGCGGGTGTTCGCGGGGCGTATCGTCTCTCGCCGCTTTTCATGATCGATTGTAGGGTGAGCCGTCCGCTCTCATTCCCTCTGAAACCCCGGGAAGCGCCTCGTGTCGCGTCGTCACCGTTCCGTCGTGCCCGCCCTGCTCGTCACCGGTCTGTACGGCGCCGCGCTGACGGTCGCCGCCGTCGTCGCCCTGGTCTCCGGCGACCTCGGCCCGCTGTGGCGGCTGACGCTGTTCGCGTCGGAGAGCGAAGGCGTCGTGGCGACGGGGCAGAACCTGCTCCTCCTGATCGTCGCCGGGATGTCCTGGGCATGGGGGATGTGGCAGATCCTGCGCCGGCCGCCGGCGGGGCCGCCGCCCGAGCGGGACCGGGACACCCGGCGGTTGCGCGTGGCGCTCTACGTCGCGACGGCCACGACGGGGCTGCTCCACGTCACCGCGTCATGGGCGGGTGCCGCGGTGGTCAACTCCGTGGCGATGTGGGCGGTCGTGCTGCTGTCCGCGCGGGTGCTGGGCGGCGACCGGACGTACACGCGGGGCGCGGGGGTGCTGGGGTACGCCGGTCTCACCGTCATCGACGCACTCGACCTCGCCGGCCTGTCCGTCTCGGACGGGGCGGGGGCGGTCGCCGGTCTGGCCGCCCTGGCCTGGACGGTGATGGTGCTGCTGGCCCAGCGGCAGGACGACCGCTGGGGGAAGGTGACCGTGGCGTACGGCATCGCCGCCCTGGTGATGCCGTTCCTTCTGCTGCTGGCGGTGTTCACGTTCCCGGACGAGGGGAGCGCCGTCGAGGCTCTCGGGGCGGTCTCGAGCGCCCTGTCCATGATCTGGCTGGCCCGCTCCGCCCACGACCTTGCCGCCCCGCGCCACCAACCGGCCGCCCAGCCCGCGTTGGGGTCGTGAGCCGACGCGGTCGCGCGGTCGGTCATCGGCCCGGCCGGGGAGTGGCTGGAGCGACCACATCCGTACCTGGCGGCCCGCATGCCCGGCCCCGCACGCTGAACACTCGGGCGCTCAGCGATACGGGAGCGGCTTGGAGCGGATGTGGGCAGCGGTGGCCCCCGGAGGGGACCACCGCTCACTCGGGGGGCGTCAGCTCTGCGGGGGCATGCTGGGGATGGAGATGGTGGCGCCGCCTACCGAGCCCCACTCCGACCAAGCCTGGACGACGAAGTCGGACGTGACGCGGAGGGGGCCCATCTCCCGGCGGCCGTCGCCGCGCAGGACGTCGCGGAAGAGGAGGCGGGAGCGGTCGGCGCTCCAGATCTCGATCCACACGCCCGCCTCGCGCCCGGGGGTGCCGGAGGCGAAGTCGAAGTCGGCGAGTTCGAGCTGGACCCACTGGTCGGCGCGGCCGGCGAAGGTGATCCGCTGCTCCTGGCCGATCCGCTTGAGGTGGACGAACTTGCCGGGGCCGTCGATGTCTACGCGGCCCAGGTCGCGTACGGAGTTGAGCAGCAGCCGGGCGGCGACCAGCCCGTCAGGGGCGACGGGGGCGACCTCGACGGTGTAGGTCCCGGCGGTCTTGAGCCGGGGTACGGCCAGGCGGTAGATCGGCTGCACCTGCCAGCTCCCGCCGTGGAACGAGGCCACGACCTGCCCGGCCGGGTCACGGACGGTCAGCTTGCTCGCGAATCCCAGCCGCTCGCCCGAGGCGCCCGGGAGGTAGATGCCGATGGTCAGTTCGGCGCCGGCCGCGCCCTGGAAGGTGTAGCAGTTGCCCACCCCCGGAGCGGGGCTGTGGACGTCGAGCTCGGCGCCGTCGACCGTCAGCGTCCCCGACTGCTGGCACGCCGCCGCCGGCGCGCTGACGGGCGCGGACGCGTCCGCGTGAGCGGCGCCGGCCCCGGCGCCGAGGATCGTGAGCGTCGCGGCGACGGCGGCGACTCCGGCACGACTGAGCCTTCTGGTGTGCATCAGTGTCCTCATCCCTCCACGTACGTTCGCGCCCCGCCCGCGGGCGGGCACACGCCTTATTGATCAAGAACGAGCCTAGGTCGCCACGCTAAATAAACAGGAAAGTTTCTTAAAAATTTTTTCTCCCCGCCTGCCCGCGTGCATCCACCGGTCGGGTTCTCTTCAGGGCCCGTCCATCTCACCCGGCGGCTCCGCGCGGGGATCCATCGCGCCTTCCGCAGGAATCAGTGATCGCGTGGGGATGTTGTGCCGATCACAGCCCGGGCCGGGCTTCGCCGCGCGCCGAGGCGATCCGCCGTACGGCCGGGAGCGAGCCGCTGAGGAGACATCGATGGTCAGTGTGAGTGTGGAGACGCCGGAGCAGACCGGGGAGCGGCTCCGGCGGGTGATCGCCGAGGCGGAGCTTCTGGTGCACGACGGGGTGTGGGGGTTCGAGGAGTCCCCCGCCGACCGGCCGCCGGCGCTCACCGGTGACGAACTGGCCGTCGTCCGCGACGACGAGAGCTGGAGCCGGCTGGTTCCGCTCACTCGGGAGCGCGAGGGCGTCGAGCGGTTCGGGGTGTTCTCCTTCCACTTCCCCGAGGGGCTCGACAACAGCGGGTTCGTCGGGTGGCTGGCGAGCGAGCTCAAGGCGAGGCTGGGGACCGGCGTGTTCGTCATCTGCGGGAGCAACCGGGGCCGGGGCGGCATCTACGACCACTGGGGCTGCCCCATCGACCTGTTCGACGAGGCCGTCGCGGTCGTCGGGGACCTGCGCGCCTCCTGACCGGGAGGGCCCGCGCGCCTCCTGACCGGGAGGGCCCGCGCGCCTCCTGCCGCCGAGCGCTCGCGCGCCTTCCCTGAGGGCCCGCGCGCCTCCTCGCGTCGAGCGCTCGCGCGCCTTCCGACCCTGAGGGCCCGCGCGCCTCCTGACCGGGAGGGCCCGCGCGCCTCCTAACCTGAGGATCGCGTACGGCCGCGCGGGCCCGGCTCCGGGGTGATGGGCAGGATCCGGGGGCGGTCGAAGAACGTGTTGTCGATGACCACGTCCGCCAGGCCCCGGGGATCGACCTCGGCGGCGTAGAGGCGGTCGGCCGGGAGATAGCGGTCGCGGTGGAGGGCCTCGGCTTCGGCGCCCGCCCAGTCCCGGTCGCGGCCGGCTCCCCGGCGCAGGGTGGTGTCCGGGGAGACCTCCAGACGGACGCGGAAGTCCCAGTACTCGTTGATCTCGGGGCGGAACGCGAAGACGCCGTCCACGATCAGGACGGCGTCCGGTTCGGCGGTCGTGACCACCGCCGAGTGGTCCGCCTGCGTCAGGGGGTCGATCGCGCACAGGGCCGCGCGCCCCGAACCGCCGGGGCCGCAGGGTTCCAGCAGCAGTGCCCGCACGGCCTCGTAGTCGAAGGCGTTGCGGTAGTAGCCCTCGGCCGACTCCCGGTCGTACAGGTGGCGGTCCCGCCAGGGGCGTTTGAAGTCGTCCAGGGTCGCGCGCAGCACCGGGCGCCCGGCCCCGGCGACGTGCTCGGCGAGTTCGTGGCCGAAGCTCGTCTTGCCCGCCGCGGTCGGCCCGTCGACGCCCACGCGCAGCCGTTCGCCGCCGAGGGCCAGGATCCGGCCGGCGAGTTCCCCGATCAGGCGCGTCCGCTCGGGCGAGGCGGGGGCGGGGCGGGGCTGCCGCCATGTCGAGACGGAGGTGCGGACTTCGGCTCGGCGCGCTGTCATGGCTCAGAGAGTACGTCTCGCGATCTCCGCCCTTCCTGTCACCGCCCAGTGGCCCTCGCCACGGGGGCGTGTGCAACCGGCCGACCGGCCGGGCGTGTCCCTTGCGCGTGGAGACTCATGAGCTGGACCTGTCGGTGGTCATCCCCGCCTACAACGAGGAACGGCGGCTGGGCGGCACGCTCGACCGGGTGGCCGCCTTCCTCAGGGAGACCCCGCTGAGCTGGGAGATCATCGTCGCCGACGACGGGTCGGCCGACGCCACCGCGCGGGTGGCCGGGCGCGCGGCGGCGGTGGAGCCGCGCATCCGGCCGGTGTCCGGCGGGGTCAACCGGGGCAAGGGGCACGCGGTGCGGTCGGGCGTGCTGCGCACCCGCGGCCGCCAGGTCCTGGTCTGCGACGCGGACCTGGCCACCCCCATCGAGGAGCTGCCGGCCCTGCGCGCCGCGCTGGACGGCGGCGCCGACGCCGCCATCGGGTCGCGGGCGGCGCCGGGCGCGCGGCTGGAGGTCCGCCAGCCGCGCCTTCGGGAGATCCTCGGCGCGCTGGCCAACCTGCTGATCAGGGCGCTGCTGCTGCCCGGCGTCGCGGACACCCAGTGCGGCTTCAAGCTGTTCGACGGGGACAAGGCGCGCGCGGCGTTCCGGCGGGCGCGCGTGAACGGCTGGATGGGCGACGTCGAGATCCTGCGGATCTTCCGCGAGCGCGGCTGGCGGGTGCGGGAGGTCCCGGTGCGCTGGTCGCACCGGCCCGTCTCCCGGGTGCGCCCGCGCCACTACCTGACGGCGCTGGCCGAGCTGCTGCGCGTCCGGGCGGCGGCCGGGGCGCGCACGCCGCTGGTCGCGGCCGGCTTCCTGGCGCTGGCCGTCCTGCTGTACGCACACCTGTGGGCGGATCCCTGGAGCCGCTACCTGACCGACAGCGGGCAGGACCAGAACCAGTGGGAGTGGTTCTTCGCCGTCACCGCCCGCGGCGTCGCCGTCCTGGAGAACCCGCTGTTCACCACGTTGCAGAACCATCCGGCCGGGGTGAACATGATGGCGAACACCGCCATGTTCGGCCTGTCCGTCCCGCTGGCGCCGCTGACCCTGGCGCTGGGCCCGTCGATCACGTGGGCGGTCGTGCTGACGGGCGGCCTGGCCGCCACGGGCGTCGCGTGGTACCTGCTGTTCGCCCGGCACCTGGTGACGTCGTGGCCGGCGGCGGTCGTCGGGGCGGTCTTCTGCGCGTTCGCGCCGCCGATCGTCTCCCACGCCACGGCCCACCCGAACTTCGTCGTCCTCTTCGTGATCCCGCTCATCGTCGGCAGGCTTCTCCTGCTCGCCCGGCGGCGGCGGGTCGTCAGGGACGGCGTGATCCTCGGCCTGCTCGTGTCGTACCAGGTCTATCTCGGTGAGGAGGCCCTGCTCCTGGCCGCCGTCGGCCTGGCCGTGTTCGCCCTGGCGTACGCGCTCCTGCGGCCGCAGGAGGCGCGCGCGTCGGCACCGCCGCTGCTGGCGGGGCTCTGCCTGGCGGGCGCGGTCGGGGTCGCGCTGACCGGGCCGGCGCTGCTCTTCCAGTTCCACGGCCCGCAGAGCTACGCGAGCCTCATCCACGGGCCGTCGGGCAACGACGTGACGGCCCTGGTGTCGTACGCCGCGCGCTCCCTGGCCGGGGACGCGGACGTGGCCGCCCGCCTGTCGCTGAACCCCACCGAGCAGAACGCCTTCTTCGGCTGGCCGCTGCTGATCCTGGTGGCGTCGGCCACGGTGTGGCTGCGCCGGGTCCCGGCCGTCCTGCCGCTGGGCGCGGTGACGCTGACGGCGATGGTGCTCTCCCTGGGGCCGGAGATCGTCGTGGCGGGCCGGCCGACCGGCGTCTTCGGGCCGTGGCTGGTGCTGTCGCGCCTGCCGCTCTTCGAGTCGGTGCTGGAGTCCCGCTGGACCCTGGTCTGCGTGCCCGCGATCGGCGCGCTGCTGGCGCTGGTCGCCGACCGGGCGCTGGCCGCGGCCTCCGCGCTGCCCCGCTCGCCCGTGCGGCCGCTGCTCTGCCTGGCGCTGGCCGAGGCGCTGCTCCCCCTGGTCCCCACGCCGATCCCGGCGGAGGATCGGCCGCCCGTCCCGGCCTTCTTCTCCGAGGGGGTCTGGCGGTCGTACGTCCGCCCCGGCAGGTCCGTCGTCACCGCCCCGCCGCCCGACGCGGGGGACGCGACCGCGCTGCACTGGCAGGTGGCGGCGGGCCTCGGCTTCCCGCTGGTGGAGGGGTACTTCGTCGGCCCCTACGGCCCCGGCAGGCAGGGCGTGTACGGCGCGCCGCCCCGGCCCACCGCCTCGCTGCTGCGGGATGTGCGGGACAAGGGCGCGGTGCCGTACATCGGCGACCGCGAACGGGCGGCCGCCCGCGCCGATCTCGCCTACTGGCGCGCGGACGTGGTGGTGCTCGGCCCGCAACGCCACCACGAGGCGTTGCGCGCGGCGCTGACCTCGCTGCTGGGGCCGGGGCGGCGGGAGGCCGGGGTGTGGTTGTGGGAAGTGCGCGCCCTCGTGCAACCCGCGGGGGCGCCGGGGCTGTCTCATCAGTGACCGCGAGCGTGGAGAGGGCAGCCGTTGAGTCCTGACGATGAGCGAGATTACGTCGCGTACGTGACGGCGCGCCTGCCTTCGCTGCGCCGCCTCGCCTACAACCTGTGCAGGGACGAGCACCGGGCCGACGACCTCGTGCAGAACACGATCACCCGGCTGTACGTCCACTGGACGCGCTCCCGGGAGGCGAACGACCTGCACCGTTACGTCGACAAGATGCTCGTGCGGTGCTTCCTCAACGACCAGCGATTGGGCTGGTGGACGCGGGTCCGGCTGACGGCCCGCCCCGCCGAGCTGCCCGTCGCGGGCGCGGATCTGGAGACCAGGGCGGTGGTCCAGGCCGCCCTCGCCCTGGTGCCCCCGCGCCAGCGGGCGGTGCTGGTGCTGCGGTTCCTGTGCGACCTGCCGGTGACGGAGATCGCGGAGCTGCTGGGATGTTCGGAGGGCAACGTGAAGAGCCAGACCGCCCGCGGGCTGGCCCGGCTGCGGGAACTGCTCGGCCGTGGCGCGAACCGGCTGGAGGAGGAAGAGGTGGCCAGGTATGGATCCCGTTGAGCGCGACGCGCGGCTGCTCGACCCGCTCCGCGGCGACGAGCCCCACGGCCCTGGCCGCGTCGACCTCGCCCGGGCGATACGCGCCGGACGCCGCCGGCGGCGCACGCGGCGGGCGGCGACCATCGCGGCGGCCGCGGCGGCCACGCTCGCCGTCTTCGTGCCCACCACCATCCTGGCCCACCTGGCCCGCTCCCCCGCCGAGCCCGCGGCGCCCCTCTCGACCCCGGCCGCGCGGCTGCAGGAGGGGGGCTTCGACGTGATGACGCGGGCGTTCGTCGTGGGCTCGGCGGGCGGGTTCACGCCGGACAGGTACGAGACCGGCCGTCATCGGCAGGTCATCGAGCTGCGCTCCGCCGACCCCGCGCGGCGCGCCGGCGCGGTCATCACGATGTACGCCCCGGGCCGGTACCCCGCGCCGCCCAGGACGGACCCCGCGCCCTCCGTCGGCGACCGGCCGGCGTACTGGCTGCCCGGGGGGACCGGGGCCGTGATCGCGTGGGAATGGGCGCCGGGCGCCTGGGGCACGGTGGCGCTGACCGGGCCGGGCGTCACCGACAGGGCGGTCGCCCAGCGGGTGGCGCAGAGCGTGCTCCCGCAGGCGAGCCGCCCGGTCGCCGTGCCCTTCACCGTCGGGCCCGGCGTCCTCGGCGGCCGTTACCGGGTCGTCGGGGTCAGCGGCTCGTACCCGGGGCAGGGGGTGCCCGAGCGGACCTCGCTGGTGTACGGGACGCGGGACCCTTCCGGCCCGAGTGCGGACGCGGACCGGGTGGAGGTGGGGGTGCTGCGGCCCCGGCCGGCCGCGACACCGGGCGCGAGGATCGGGGGCGTGCCGGCGGCCGTGTCCCGCGACGAGATCGTCCTCCTCCCGCCCGGCGGCGCGTACGCGATCTTCGCCAGGGCGGCCCGGGAGGACACCATGCGGGCGCTGGTCCAGGCCGTCACGGTCACGCCGTGACCTCCAGGCCCGGCGGCAGGTCGCCGCCGGGCCTCGGACGCCCGGCCCGGCTCTTGCCCCGGCCGCCTCACATTCGGGGGTCCCGCCTCGTCGTACTGGTGAGGAGTCAGGCTCACCACCGAACGAAAGGGCCGGATGGCCATGTCCACGCAGCGCGAGACGGAAGAGGCCGCGATCAGGCGGCGGATCGGCGAGCTGGTCGAACGGCTCAGGGCCAAGGACCTCGACGGGCTGGCGGGGCTCTACGCGGAGGACGTCGTGTCCTTCGACGTCGAGCCGCCGCTCCAGCACGCCGGGGTGGCCGCGAAGCTGAAGAACTGGGAGAAGGTGTTCACGTTCTTCCGGGACGTCGACTACGAGATCCGCGACCTCCGGATCACCGTGGGCGGCGACGTGGCGTTCGGGCACGGCTTCGGCCGGCTCAGCGGCACGATGACGAACGGCGCGGCGACGGACGGCATGTGGGTCCGGGCCACGTTCTGCCTGCGCAGGGCGGGCGGGGAGTGGCTGATCGCGCACGACCAGGTCTCCGTGCCGCTCGACATCGCGACCGGCAGGGGCGTGACCGACCTCGAACCCTGACCCGCGCCTCCGTCACCGGCGAAGGCCCGGTCACCGTACGGCCCGGGCCGGCGGCGTCTCTCCGGTGGCGGGGAGCCGGTCCGCGGCCGGGAGGGGGTAGCGGTGGGGTGCGCGGAGGAGGCGGACCGTGCCCCGGGTGACGGCCTCCTTGAAGGCGGCCGAGGCGCGGCCCGTCAGGGTGGCGGGGAGCGGGCTGTCGTCGGCGCGGCTGAACTGGGTGTAGCCGTCGTGGCGGCCCAGGCTGATGTTCTGCCAGAGGTAGCGGACACGCGCGGGGCGGGGCTCGCGGCCCAGGAGCACGGCGGCCGCGGCCTCCCCCGCGAACAGTCCCATGGGGAGGGCGGTCTGGCACGCCATCCGGGACGTGCCGCCGGCGATCCGCGCGGCGGCGGCGTCGCCGGCCCCGATCACCTCGGGGTGCGAGACGGACCGCAGGGCGGGGTCCACGCGGATGCGCCCGTCCCCGTCCGTGGCCAGGCCGGACTCGGCGGCCAGGGGCGGCACCCGGAAGCCCGCCGCCCAGACCGCGACGTCCGCGGGCAGTTCGCCGTCGCCGTCCAGCAGGAGCGCGCCGGGGACGACCTCGCGGACCGCCGTGTCCTCGTACACCTCGACCCGCAGCCGCGAGAGGCCGCGCAGGAGCCGGTCGCGGGCCCGTTCCGGGAGGCCGGGCGCGATCCGGCCGCCCGCGACCAGCCGTACGCGCAGGTGGGGGTGCGCTTCGGCGATCTCCGACGCCGCCTCCATGCCGGTCAGGCCGCCGCCGACCACGGCGACCGACTCCGCCCCCGGCAGCGCGTCCCGCACCGCCGCCGCCCCGCGGGCGTCCGCGAGGGTGTGCGCGTGCTCGCGTACCCCCGGCACGGCGTCCAGGTCGGCCCCGCTGCCCAGGGCGTACACGAGGACGTCGTACGGCAGGCCGTACGGCGGCGCGTCCAGCTCCACCGTCCGCGACTCCGGGTCGAGGCCGGTCACGGTGGCGACGACCGGCTCGACGCCCGAACCGGCCAGCAGGCCCGCGAGCGGCAGGTCGCGCAGCGTGTGCCCGGCCGCCAGCTCGTGGAGCCGCACCCGTTCCACGAACCGGTCCGACGCGTTGACCAGCGTCACACGGATCCCGGTGCCGCGCAGCCGGTGCGCGGCCCTCTTCGCCGCGGCGAGCCCGGCGTATCCGGCTCCGACGACCACGAGGTTCTCTGCCATGGTTCCTCCTCAAGACGGATCGGGAGTTGAACCGGCGAGAGACCGGATCCGTGACGGCCCGGCCTGTGATCGTGGTCACACCGCCTGGCGCGCGGCGAAGGCGAGCTTGCCCGGGCTCACCACCGTCCGCACGCCCGCGACGCGACCACCGGCGATCTCCACGGCGAGGACCGCCCGCAGCGCGCCCTCGTGGCGGATGAGCACGGCGGGCGCCCCGTTGACCTCGGCGACCTCGGCGATGAGCGCGGGGGCCTCCGGCCGCAGCGACATCCCCCGGAGGTACCGCAGCACCTTCTCCCGCCCCCGGACCGGCCGCCGCGCCGCCGTCTCGCCGCCCCCGTCGGCCCAGGCCACCACGTCCTCGGCGAGGAGTTCCCCGAGCGCCGCCACGTCCCCGTCCATGGTCGCCGCGAGGAACCGCTCGACGAGGACGCGGTGCCGTACGGGATCGGCGTCGAACCGCTTGCGCGCCTCGCGCACGCGCGCCCGGGCCCGCCGGTGGAGCTGCCGCGAGTGCGCCTCGGAGACGTCCAGCAGCGCGCCGATCTCCCCGTGCGGGTACCCGAACGCCTCCCGCAGCACGAACACCGCCCGCTCGGCCGGCGTCAGCCGTTCGAGCACCGCCAGCAGCCCGAGCGACACGCCCTCCCGCCGCTCCACGGTCTCCAGCGGCCCGAGGGCCCCGTCCCCGGTCAGCACCGGCTCGGGCAGCCACGTCCCGGGGTAGCTCTCGCGGCGCACGCGCGCCGCTCCCAGCCGGTTCAGGCACAGGTTCACCACCACCCGCGTGAGCCACGCGCCGGGGGTCTCGACCCGGTACCGCTCCCGCCAGCGCAGGTACGCGTCCTGCACGACGTCCTCGGCCTCGGCCGCCGACCCCAGCATCCGGTAGGCGAGCCCGAACAACCTCCCCCGTTCGCCCTCGAACACCGCCGCATCGTCCGCATCCCGCACAAGGCCCGATGCTAGACAGCCCCGCCCGCCGTCCCCCGCCCGGGCGCGCGCCCCGACGTGCCACCCCCGGCCACCCGGAGGGACGGGGCGGCCCCGGAGGACACGGCGCCCCCGGAGGACGGGGCGGCTTCGGAGGACGGGGCGGCTTCGGAGGACGGGGCGCCCCTCACGCGCGTGATCGCGGCGCGCCCGTCATCGTCCGTCCCCCGGGTCGCCGTCCGACCAGTCCCAGGCGGTGAGCAGGGTGCGCATCAGGCGGGCGGCGGGCGACAGGTGGGCGTCCGCGCTCCAGTGCAGGGTGACGCCGCGGCGGCAGTCGGGGCTGTCGACGGCGAGCCAGACCGCGGGGGGACGCACGCTGCTGCGGCGGGCGAAGGCGGGGACGAGGCCGACGCCGAGCCCCGCGCCGATCAGCTCCGCGATGGCGCTGTGCTCGTCGCTCTCACAGACGATCTTCGGGGTGAGGCCCCGCGCGGCGAAGAGCCGGTCGAGCAGCCGCCGCGCCCAGTGCCCCTCGCGGGCGGTGACGAAGGGCTGGTCGGCGAGCTCGTCCACGCTCACGGACGTACGGCCGGCGAGCGGGTGGTCCAGCGGCACGGCCAGCCCCACGGGCTCGTCGAACAGCCGCGCCGACTCCAGCCCGTCGCCGCGGATCGGCTGCGAGGCGACGCACAGGTCGACGTCCTGGGCGCGCAGGCGGCGGGCCATGTCCTCGGCCGGGGACCAGTGGAGCGCGATCTCGGCGGCGGGGTGGGCCCGCTTGTAGGCCGCCAGCGGGCCGGTGAGGGTCAGGAAGGTCTCCGACGCGAGCCTCACCGTGCCCAGGCCCTCGCGGGCGGACTCGGCGATCGCGCGGCGGCCCGCCTCCAGCTCGCCGAGGGAGCGTTCGACGTGATCGCGGAAGAGCCTGCCCGCGTCGTTCAGCCGGAGCCGCCCGCTCCGTTCGAACAGCGGCGTGCCCAGCTCGCTCTCCAGCCTGGCGATGGTACGGCTCAGCGACGGCTGGGCGACGCGGAGCTCGTCGGCCGCCCGGCTGAGGTGCTCCAGCCGCGCCACCACCAGGAACTGCCGGAGCGCGGTGAGCTCCATCATGCCTCCCGAAGCATAACGTCATAGCGATATTCGTCTTGGACAAGATAACCCAGGAAGCATAACTTCGGGGCGTTCGCACAGGACTCCAGAGGGAGGGATCCTCATGGTCGCCAGCCCCCAGGGAGCGGCCGCGACGCTCCGCACCCGGCCCGCCGGGTGGGTCTACCGGGCCGCCGTCACCGCGCACGCGGCGGCGATCATCGGTCAGCCGGTGTTCGCCGGGGTGTACCTGACCGGCGACTTCGACGCCCTGCGCTGGCACGCGACGGGGGCCGACGTCGTCACCTCGATCGGCTACGCGCAACTGGTCGCGGCCGTCGCCGTCTGGGTACGGCTGCGCCGCGCCGAGCCGTTCCTGGCCACGCTGGCGGTGGTGGCGGCCGAGACGGCGCAGTACTTCGCCGGCCTGGAGGGCGCGCTGTGGCTGCACGTCCCGTTGGGCGTGATGACCGTCGCCGCGCTCGTCGTGCAGTTCATCGCCGTCTGGCTGCGGCCCCTCGCCAGGCGGGAGGCCCCCGATGCGTGACCGCGACGAGCGGGCCGAGCGCCGCGACGACGAGGGCCTGGGCGGGAGCCGCGCCGGGAGCGTCGTCGAGGGGCGGGGGGTGAGCCGGCGGCGGGTGCTGGGCATCGGCGGGGCGCTCGGGCTCGCCGCCGCCGGCGGGCTGTCGGCCTCGGCCGCGCTCGCCCGGCGGCCGGCGATGACCGGGGCGGAACTGCGCAGCGCGGCGCCGCTGCCGCCGCCGTTCCAGGTGCCGCTGCCGATCCCGCCCGTGCTGAAGCCCGTCTCCACCTCGGGCGGCGCCGACCGCTACGAGATCACCCAGCGCGAGTCGAGCGCGGAGATCCTGCCCGGCGTCCGGACGCCGCTGTGGACGTACGAGGGGGTCTTCCCCGGACCGACGATCGAGTCGCGCCGAGGGCGGCCGGTCACCGTACGGCACCGCAACGAGCTGCCCGTGCCGACCGTCGTGCACCTGCACGGCGGGCGGACCCCGGCCGCCTCCGACGGGTACCCCACCGACCTGGTCCTGCCCGCGGGCTGGCCCGAGCCCGCCGCCGGGACCGGGCACGGGGCCGGCGGGCACGCCTCTGGAGGGCACGGCTCTGGTGGGCACGCCTCTGGAGGGCACGGCTCTGGAGGGCACGGCTCTGGAGGGCACGGCTCTGGAGGGCACGGCTCTGGAGGGCACGGCTCCGGGCACGGGGGGATGCGCGATCCGCGGGCCGTGGTGAGCAGGCTGACGCGGGAGTACACGTTCCCGCTGGACCAGCGCCCGGCGCTGCTGTGGTACCACGACCACCGGATGGACTTCACCGCTCCCGCGATCTGGCGGGGGCTGGCCGGGCTGCACATCGTGCGCGACGACGCCGAGGAGGCCCTCGGCCTGCCCTCGGGTGCGCGCGAGCTGCCCCTCATGATCGCCGATCGCGCGTTCGCCGCCGACGGCTCCCTCGACTATCCGGCCCTCGATCCGGCGCTGCGGGAACGGCCGGGCGTGCGCGAGCCGTACATTGCGGGCGTCCTCGGTGACGTGATCCTGGTCAACGGGGCGCCGTGGCCGGTGCACGAGGTCGACGCGGTGCGCTACCGGCTGCGCGTCCTGAACGCCTCCAACGCCCGCCACTACGAGCTGGAGGCGGTCACCGACGACGGACACCGGCTCGACCTCGTCCAGGTCGGCGCGGACCAGGGGCTGCTGGCCGCGCCGGTCACTCACCGGTTCCTGCCGATCGCGCCCGCCGAACGCCACGACCTGGTCGTCGACTTCTCCGCCGTCCCGGTCGGCGGCCGGGTCAGGCTGCTCAACCGGCTCGGCTCCGGCCGCACCCGCGACGTCATGGCCTTCCGCGTCGCGCGCCGCGCCGCCGACGACAGCCGCGTGCCGCGCACGCTCTCGGCCGACCTGCCGTCATGGCGGCGGTCGGAGGCGGTCCGGGTGCGCGACCTGTCCTTCCGGATGGGGCGGATGGGCGACGGGCACGCCTGGCTGATCGGCGGGCTCCCGTTCGACCCCGCCCGCGCCGACGTCACCACCCGGCTCGGCGACGTCGAGGTGTGGCGGCTGGTCGCCGACGTCCACCACCCCGTCCACCTGCACCTGGTCGGCTTCCGGGTGCTCTCGCGCGGCGGCCGCCCGCCGCTGCCGCACGACGCGGGGCTCAAGGACACGGTCTCGCTGCGCCCCGGCGAGTCGGTGGAGATCATCACGAGGTTCGACGGCTACCGGGGCCGCTACCTCTTCCACTGCCACAACGCCGAGCACGAGGACATGGCCATGATGGCCAACCTTGAGATCGTCTAGCCCGCCGTACGGCGAGGCGGGGCGCACTCCGCGGGACTTCCCGGACTTCCCGGACTCCCCGGGACTCCCCGGGGCGGCGCGCGCTCCCAGGGAACGCCCTCCGGGGAGGGCGGGACGGTGCGGGCTCCGGGGGCGAGGCGTGCTCCGCGGCGGGCGGGGCGTTCCCCACTCCGATGGGAGGTGGTGCGCACACGTGGGTTCGGGCGAGGTCTGCCGTGGTGGGAGGCGGCCCGGGCGCGGGGATCAAGGTCGGGCCCGCGCCGCCGTACGGCACGGGCCGGGCCCGTGGGACGGGACAGGACAGGACGGGATGGGACGGGAGGGGATGGGACGGGACGGGTTCGGGGTCAGGGCGCGGCGGGGACGAGCAGGCCGAAGACGCGCACGGCGACCATCCCCTCGGGCAGCGGCGGCGGGGCGTCGGCGACCACCGCCTGGCCGGCGGCCCACGGCTCGTTGTCCAGCAGCACCTCGTTGGTCTGGAGCCGGCCGTCCACGTGGGCGGTGAACAGCCGCAGCCCGTGGGTCCGCCGCGTGAGCGGCTCGGCGCCCAGCGCGGCGATCAGCCGGTCGAGCAGCGGCCCGGCGGAGGGCACCGGCCGGTCGGTGAACAGGTTGAGCTGCGGGCCGAGCACCAGCTCGAACGCGCCGCCCGGGTGGTCGAAGCGCGTCCGCTCCACCTGGCCGGGGGCGCTGCCGGGGCGCAGGAGGCCCTCCAGGATCGGGTGCAGCGTCCCGAGGCTGAACTTGGCCACCGCCTCGCCGATCGCGTCGCGCCAGGTGGGCCCGTGCCCGGCCAGGCTCTCCACCAGCCAGGGCGTGGCCAGCGCCGGGTGCGACACGGCGAAGTCGACCTGGGCCATCACCACGCCGTCCGGGGCCGGGTGGACGAACAGCTCCGCGCCGACCCTCGTCTCGCCGTCGAGCGGCACGCCGTGCTCGCGCAGCAGGCCCTCGAACACGGCGCGCGGGGAGGGCACGCCGCCGTCGCCGGGGCCGGCCGGTTCCAGGTCCTCCGCCAGCGTGAGCTCGCCGAGCACCAGGTCCTCCATCCGCGACCCGGCGTTCAGCGCGTTGTTGATCGCGTTGAACTCGGCGCCGCGCGTCGCGATGCGGCCGACCTCGTCACGACCGCCCCGCTGGGCGCGGTCGAGCGCCGCCGCGAACACCGGCTCGGCCGCGAGGACCACCCTCCCGCCGGGGCCGGCGAGCGTGTCCGGGTACGACACGTCCGGCAGCAGGCGCCGGGTGTACGCCATCGGCAGGAAGATCAGCAGGCGTTCGGCGAGCCAGGGCTCGACCCCCGCCCCGACCAGCCGCCGCCACACCTCCTCGTCCTCCGGGGGCTCCTCGCCCTCGCAGAACGCGGCGATTCCCACCTCTACCGCGGCGTCGAACGCCATCGACCCGATCACGCCGCAACCCTACTCGGATCACCACGATCCCCGCCGACTCCCGGAATCCAGCGGCCACTCCCTCCGCCCCGGGACGAGCGCGGCCGTCCCGGGGACGCGCGGGAGCGCCGACGGCCACGCCGGGCGGTGGAGTGAGGCCGACGACGTCCGCCGAGGGGTGGCCCCGGCGGGCGGCGCGTGCTCCGCCGGGGCGTTCAGGGATGGTGGGGCGTTCAGGGAGCGGTGGGACGTTCAGGGAGCGGTGGGACGTTCAGGAGCGGTGAGGGAGACTCGGGTTCGGCGGTGAGGGCGCCGAGGAAGGTCAGGAAGTCCTGGGCCCAGGTGGCGACGGTGGATCGGTCGAAGAGGTCGGTGGAGTACTCGAAGAGGGCCTCGTAGGAGTCGCCCGCGGGCACCAGCGCGACGTAGAGCTCGGTCCTGGCCGTGCCGGTGACCGGCACGGACTCCACAGCCGCCGTGAGCCCGGGGAGGTCCAGGGCGGGCGGCGGGACGGTCACGACCGTGAACAGGACGTTGGTGAAGGCGTGGACCCGCTGCTCGGGCAGGACGAGGTCGAGGATCTCGCTGATCGGCAGCGGGTGGTCGGCGACCTCGAACAGGGCCCGGCCGAGCTCCCGGCACAGCGCGGCGAAGGACGCCTCCGCCAGGGGCCGCACGCGCAGGGGGACCGAGTCGCCGATGAGGCCGACGGTCCGCTCGTGGTCGCGTTCGGTGCGGTTGGCGCTGGACACCTGCAGGACCAGGTCGTCCTGCCCGCACAGCCGGGCCATCCACGTCGCGAACGCGGCGGTGAGGACCACCGGCGGGGTCGCGCCGACCGCCCGCGCCGCCGCTTCGACCGAGCCCGCCAGCTCCCCGGGTACGGCGACGCGCACGAGGTCACCCCGGCCGGACAGGCGGGCGGGGCGCGGCCTGTCGTACGGCAGGGCCAGCCGCAGGGGGGCGCCGGCCAGCCGGTCACGCCACCACTCCACCAGCCGGCCGTGCTCGGGCCGGCCCGCCCGCGCCCGGTGCCAGTCGGCGTAGCGCGGGTACGGCGTGCCCGGCTCGGGGAGGGCGCTCTCGTCCCCGGTCACCTCGGCGGTGTAGAGCGCCGACAGGTCCGCCCACAGCAGGCCGAGGGACCAGCCGTCGCAGACGATGTGATGCAGGACCACGACCAGGACCCAGCTCCGGGCGCCGGTCCGGGCCAGGCGGAACCGGAACAACCAGGGCCGCCGCAGGTCGAAGGGCGGCCGGACGACCTCGTCGCACCACCGCCGCACCTCCTCCTCCCCCGCCCCGGCCAGGTCGGCGACCGGCAGTTCGACGGGCCGCGCGGAGAGGATCCGCGCGCCGGGGTCCGGGTCCCCCTCCGTCATCAGCATGCGCAGCCCGGCGTGACGCCGTACGAGCCGGTCGAGGGCGCGGCGCAGGGCCTCCGGGTCGAGTTCGCCCTCGATCGTGATCCGGTGCGACACGTTGTAGACGGCGGGCCGGGGGTTGGCGTGGTGCCGCCGCCACAGCCTGCGCTGCATGGCCGTCGGCGGGAACTCCTCCTCGACCCCGGCGTCGTCGTCGCCCTGCCCGGCCCCCACCGGACCGGCCGCCTCCGGCCCCGCGCCTGCCGTTCCCTCGGCCGGGGATCCCTCGGTCGGGGATCCCTCGGTCGTCGCCGATCGCTCGGCGTCCAGGCGGTGGGCCATGGCGCGGATGGTCGGGGCCTGGAAGAAGTCGGCCATCGGATACTCCGCGCCGAAGCGCTCCCTGACCCGGCCGACCAGCCGGATCGCGCTGAGCGAGTGCCCGCCAAGGTCGAAGAACGACGCGTCCGCGGGCACGCCGGGGAGCCCGAGTTCCGCGCACCAGAGCGCGTGCAGCTCCCGCTCCCGCCACGTCTCCGGCCCGGAACCCGCCGGCCCCCCGGCTCCCGCGGCCTCGGCCACGTGCGCCGGGCGGGGCAGCCGATCGCGGTCCAGCTTCCCGCTGGCGTTGACCGGCAGCTCGGCCACCCGGGCCCAGGCCGCGGGGACCAGATGCGCCGGCAGTTCGCGGGCCAGGTCCCCCGCGAGGTCGCCCCAGTCCCGGGCCGCGCCCTCCTCGAAGACCACGTACCCGGCCAGGTACGGCTCCTCGCGGTCGTGGCGGGCGAGCACCGCCGCGTCGCGGACCCCGGGCAGCCGCCGCAGGGCCTGCTCCGCCTCGCCGGGCTCCACCCGGTACCCCCGGATCTTCACCTGGTCGTCGGCCCTGCCGAGGAACTCCAGCGTCCCGTCCGGCCGCCATCGCCCCAGGTCGCGGGTCCGGTAGAGCCGTCCACCGCCGCCGGGGTCGGGCACGAACGCCGCCGCCGTCTCCGCGGGCCGCCCGGCGTACCCGTGCGCGAGCCCCGCCCCGCCCAGGAAGATCTCGCCCACCGCGCCGACCGGCACGGGCTCGCCGCCGGCGCCGAGCACGTGGACGCCGACCCCGCCGACGGGCCTGCCGATGGGCGGCCGGTCACCCGCCTCCGGGTCGACGGCGTGCGTCGTGGCGATGACGGACGCCTCGGTCGGGCCGTACTCGTTGAACAGCCGGCACTCCGGATGCCGGTCGAGGAATCGCCGGATCGCCGGGGTGAGGACCAGGCTCTCCCCCGCCGAGACGACCTCGCGCAGCGAGGGCAGCAGCGGGTCGGTCTCCATCAGGTACTTCAGCGGGGTGAACGGCATGAAGAGCCGTTCGACCCGGTGCGCTGCGATGATCTTGGCGACGGTGTGGGGGTCGTACCGGTCCTCGTCGGAGATCAGCACCAGGCTCGCCCCGGAGGCCAGCGTGGTGAAGATCTCCTGCACGCTCACGTCGAACCCCGGCGAGGTCCACTGGAGCGTGCGCAGCGCCGGCCGGTGCTCGCCGTACCACCGGACCAGGTTCGCCGGGCCCCGATGCGGCACGGCGACGCCCTTGGGCCGGCCGGACGAGCCGGAGGTGTAGATCCGGTAGGCGGTGTCATCGGGGGTGACCGCGACCGGCGGGAGGAAGGCCCCCTCTCCGTCACCGTCGCCGTCACCGTCGCCGGGGTGGAGCACCGGCGCGATCGGGCCGGGCTCGCGGTCGGTGACCAGCAGGACCGCGCCCGCGTCCCCGGCCAGGAACCGCAGCCGCGCCTCGGGCAGCGCGGGGTCCAGCGGCAGGTACGCCGCCCCGGCCTTCAGCACCGCGAGCAGCGTGACGATCAGCTCCGGCCCGCGCGGGAGCAGGACGGCGACGACGTCCCCCCGCGCCACGCCGCGCTCCCGCATCCGCCCGGCCAGCCGGTCGGCCCGCCGATCGAGCTCGCGGTAGGTCAGCCGCCCGTGCTCGCCGATCAGCGCGACGGCGTCCGGGGTACGGCCCGCCTGCCGCTCGACGAGCCGGTGCAGGCATTCGGCCTCCGCCGGGGCTTCCCCGCCCCGCAGCCGGGCCAGCTCCGCCAGGTCCGCCCCGGTCGGCTCCCCGAGCCGGGACAGCGGCAGCCCGGGATCCCGTACGGCACGGCGCAGGATCTCCTCGACGTATCCGAGGAACCGGCGGACCGTGCTCTCCTCGAACAGGCCGGAGTCGTACTCCACCAGGCACCGCAGGCCCCGCGCGCCGTGGGAGAGGTACAGCGTCAGGTCGAACGGCGCCCGCCGGCTCGGCACGTCCATCAGGGCCGCCGTGAGCCCCGGCGGGTCGAACTCGACCTCCATGTCGTTCTCGAACTCCACCATGACCTGGAACAACGGGTTCCTGGCGAAGTCACGACCGGGGTTGACCCCGGCCACCAGCTCGTCGAAGGACAGCGCGCGGTGCTCGTAGGCCCGGGTGGACACGTCCCTGACCCGGCGGGCCAGCTCGGCGAACCCGGGATCGCCCGACAGGTCCACGCGCAGGGGGAGGGTGTCCAGGAAGAAGCCGACCAGGTCCTCGGTCCCCTCCGGCCGGTCGCTGACGGGCACTCCGAGCACGACGTCGTCCTGCCCGGTGAACAGCCGCGACGTCGCCGCCACCGCCGCGAGCAGGGTCATGAACACCGTCACCCGGTGGTCCCGGCCGAAGCCGCGCACGTCCTCGACCAGGGCGGGGTCGAACCCGTACGTCAGGGAGTCCCCCCGGCCGGAGACCACGGCCGGGCGCGGCCGGTCGGTGGGCAGGGCCGGCACCGGGGCGCCCGCGAGGTGCTCCCGCCAGTACTCCAGGTCCGCCGCCCTCGCGGCGGGATCCGGGGCCGGGACCGGCGGCGTCGCCGGCAGCGGAGGGAGCGGGGGCGGCGCCTGCGGCCCGGACCGGTAGTAGGCGGCCAGGTCCCGCGTGAACACCGCCGTGGACATCGAGTCGAACACGATGTGGTGGACGAGCAGGAACAACAGGTGCCGGTCGGCCGACAGCCGCAGCAGCCGGGTCAGCAGCAGCGGCCCCTCCGCCAGGTCGAACCCGCCGGAGACGGACTCCAGCGTCAGCCGCAGCGCCTCGCCCTCCTCGCGGCCGGTGTGGTCGATCAGCGGGCAGTCCACCCCGGCCTCCGGCAGCACCAGCCGGTACGGCACGCCGCCGTCCTCGCGGAACACGGTCCGGAGCGCCGGCTGCCGCTCGACGACCCGGTTCAGGGCCCAGCGCAGCCGTTCGACGTCGAGGTCGCCGTCCAGCCGGATCGCCTTGGGTTCGAGGTAGGCGTTGCGTCCCGGGTAGAGCTGTTCGAGCACCCACAGCCGCCGCTGCGCCGCCGTCAGCGCCTCCCGCCGGCCCGCCTCCTCCCCCGTCGCACGGCGGGCCCCCGGCGTACGGGAGACCTCCGGCGCACGGGACGACTCGGGCGCGCGGGACGACTCGGGCGCGCGGGAGGGCTCGGGCGCGCGGGAGGGCTCGGGCGCGCGGGAGGGCTCGGGCGCATGGGAGGGCTCGGGCGCATGGGAGACCTCAGGCGTACGGCGGGCCTCCGGCTCGGCGGGGAGAACGGGCGGGAGGGCACGGGCGCCGGCGGCGGCCGGGTCCTCCGGCGCGGTGTAGCGGCGGCGCAGGTCGTCGAGCGGGGACAGGCCCGCGAGGACCCGGTCGGCGGGCATGCCGAAGTCGACGAACGCGGCGATCTCGTCCACGCCGGCCGCGACCAGCCGGTCCACGATCGGGGCGCACCCGCCGGGCGAGCCGATGAGGGCGCGCGACTCGCAGTACCGGTCGTACGCCGTCTCCAGCAGGAAGCGCAGGTCGTCCTCGGGCGTGGCCGCAAGGTCGATGTTGACGCCCAGGCTGTTGGTGACCTGCCCGAACAGGGACAACGACGAGCGCAGGTAGTCGCAGAACGGCTCGAACGCCTCGGCGCGCGCCCGCCCGGCGTCGGTGTCGAGGTAGGTGTGCAGCAGGACGACGACCCTTCCGGCCGCCGGGTCCAGCCCGCGCTCGGCCCGGGTCCGCCGGTAGAGCGCGATGTTGGCGGCCAGTTCCTCGATCGTCTGGGACATCAGGTTGGTCACGACGCCGATGTCCTGCTCGGCCGCCGCCCGGTAGCTGGCGGGGTTGCCCACCACGGCCAGGAACAGCGGCGGGAGCGGCTGCACCGGGACCGGGTACGTGCGGACCTCGACCTCCTCCCCGCTGCCGGACCTGGCGGTGATCGGGCGGCCGCCCCAGAGCTCGCGCAGCGTCTCCAGCCGGGTCATGGTCAGCTCGCGGTGCCGCCCGAAGTCGTCGGGCGCGAGCACGAAGTCGTTCGCGTGCCAGCCGCTGGCCACGCAGATCCCCGCCCGGCCGCCGGACAGGTTGTCCACCACCGACCACTCCTCGGCGACCCGCAGCGGGTGGTGCAGCGGCAGCACCACCGATCCCGCGTGCAGCCGGATCCGCCGCGTCTCCCGGGCCAGCGCCGCGGCCAGCACCGACGGATTCGGGAACAGCGCCCCGAAGGAGTGGAAATGCCGCTCGGGCATCCAGAGCGTGTGGAATCCCCGCTCGTCGGCGAACCGCGCCGCGTCCACGATGACCTGGTACTGCTCCCGGTGCTCCCGCTGCGGGTAGTCCCCGAAGAAGTACAGGCTGAAGTCACACCCGGCCCGGGACGCCCCGCCCCCGGCGCGCGGCGTTTCGGAGGGGGCGACGGCGTCCCGCGCGACGCCCGCCCCGGGCACCGCGGACCCGGCCGTCTCGCCCCGGGCGACGGCCTCCCGCGGCGCGGTGGCCACGGGAACGCCGGGCCGGGGCTCCGCCACCCGCGGCCCCGTCGCCTGAGGGGCGCCGGGCCGGGACGCCCCGGCCGGCGTGGCGATACGACCGGGGGAACTTTGTGTCCCGTTCACCGCCGCGTTGTCGCGGTGCCCTCCGGACCGGGGCGCGCCGGCCTGGTGCCCGGCGAGCTGGTGCCCGGCGGTCTGGTGCTCGTCAGGCCGGGGTGCGGCTTCGTGGGGCGGGGCCGGGTGACCGGCGGCGGACCGGGCCGACGGCGGGGTGGCGGCGTGCGGCGCGGGGGCGGCCTCGGGCGGACGGGCGCGGTCCAACAGGGACAGTTGGGCCGACATGAGGCCGGTGACCCGATCGACGAGGTGCTCGGCCAGCCGGAGCTGCCGGTCGATCACCGACCGCACCGTGGGCTCCGCCGGACCCTCGTACGGCGGGGCCGTGGGGCCGGCCTCCATCGTGCTCTCCAACTCCGACAGTGCCGGCGGCGAGACGGCGGCGTCAGTCCCGGCGCGCATGGGCGAGGTCGAGGAGGCGGAAGAGGTGCGCGCCGCCGCGCCGGCCGTACCACCGCCGACCGCCTCATCGGGCACCGGGTCCGGGCGTACGGCGGGGCCGGCGGAATCCGCCGCGGAAGCCGTTCCCCCGGACGCCGGAGTCTCCGGAGCCGAGGCCGGGGTCTCCGGAGCCGAGGCCGGGGTCTCCGAGGCCGGTGGCGCGGGCGGCGGGGGGTCGGAGGGGTCGGGGAGGCGGGTGGCGATGAGGCGGGCGAGGCGTTCGGGGGTGTCGGCGTCGGCGAACAGCTCGCGGATGGGGATCCGCACGGCGAACCGGCGCTCGATCTCCCTGACCATGGCCATCATCGACAGCGAGTCCGCGCCCAGGTCGAGGAAGGCCGCGTCCGGGCGCACGGCGTCGAGGTCGGCGCCCAGCCGGGCGGCGGTCAGCTCGCGGACCGTGGCGAGCACGGTGGCGAGCGCGGCGCCTGCGGGCGTCGCGGCGGCGGAATCGGGGCTCACGCGGACCGGCTCCTTACGGGTGATCCAGTGGGGGCGGCGCTGGAACGGGTATCCGGGCAGCGGGACGCGGCGCCCGTCCCCGGCGAGCGCGGCCCAGTCGAGGTCCGCGCCGAGGCAGTACAACCTGGCCAGCGCCGAGGGGAAGCCGCGCGTCGCGTCGCGGGTGGCGACCCAGGTGTGCCCGGGGTACGACCTGGGGCCGAGCGTGGTGAGCGTCGCGCCGGGGCCGATCTCCAGGTGGACGCGGCAGCCCGCCCGGTCGAGCGTGTCCAGGGCCCGGGCGTACCGGACCGGCTCCCGGATCTGCCGCAGCAGGTAGCCGGCGTCGATCCGGGCGCCCTCGGGCAGCAGTTCCCCGGTCACGGTGCTGGCGAGCGGGAGTCGCAGGGGCGCGAGCCGTACCCGGTCGAGGTGGCGGGCGAACTCGCCGAGCATCGGTTCGAGGAGGGCGGAGTGGAACGCGCGCGTGACCGGGAGCGCGCGCCAGGCGACGCCCTCCTCGTCCAGCAGCGCCGCCGCCTTCTCGACCGCCTCCGGGGTCCCCGCGAGCACGTGCTCCCGGGGGCCGTTCACGGCGGCGATCTCGACCCGGGCCGCGGCCGCGACCCGCTCTGCGACCTCCGGCCCGGCGCGTACGGCGAGCATCGCGCCGGGCGCGGTGGCCTGCATCAACCGGCCGCGCGCGGCGGCCAGGCCGAGCCCGTCCTCCAGCGACAGGACGCCGCCGAGGTGCAGCGCCGCGTACTCGCCCAGGCTGTGCCCGAGCAGGAGGTCCGGCCGGACGCCCGCGGCGGCCCACAGCCCGGCGAGCGCGACCTGGAACGCGAAGAGCGCGGGCTGCGCGACGTCGGTGGGCCAGGGCGTGCCCGCGGGTTCCTCGCGCAGGAGCGGGCCGAGCAGGTCCCCGTCGTACGCCGCGGCGCAGCGGTCGAGCGCGGCGCGGAAGGCGGGGTGGTCCCGGTAGAGGCCCGCGGCCATCCCCGGGTGACCCGTGCCCTGCCCGCTGAACTGGAAGGCCAGCGGCCCCATCCCCCGGCCGGGGACCTCGCCCTGGTGCACACGTCCGGGAAGGTCGCGCCCGCGCGCCGCCGCGTCCAGGGCGTCGGCCAGGTCGGCGACGGACGCGCCGGTGACGGCCAGCCGGTGACGGCGGTGCGGGCGGGCGACGGCCGTACTGACCAGGACGTCCGCGAGCCGCGGGGCGGGGGCGGCGCGGAGCGCGTCCCGGAGGCCGGCTGCCAGCTCCGGGAGCGCGGCCGGTGACGCGGCCGACAGCGGCAGCACCACCGGCGCGGACCGGTCGGCCGCCGGCGCGGGCTCCCTGGTCTCCGGCGCGGGCTCGGCGGGCGGAGCCTCCTCCAGGATGACGTGGGCGTTCGTGCCGCCCACCCCGAGCGCGCCGAGACCCGCCCGCCGCGGCGTCTCCCCGGCGGGCCACGGCGTGAGCTCGGTGCGGAGCACGAAGGGGCTGTTCTCCAGGTCCAGCGCCGGATTGGGGCGGCGCAGGTTCGCCAGCGGGACGATCTCCCGGTGCCGGAGCATGAGGACGACCTTGAGCAGCCCCGCCATGCCCGCGCAACTGTCCAGGTGCCCGATGTTCGGCTTGACGGAGCCCAGCGCGCAGAACCCGGTACGGCCCGAGCGGCCGTACGCCTCGCTCAGCGCCCGGAACTCCACGGGGTCGCCGAGGTTCGTGCCGGTCCCGTGCGCCTCCACGTAGGTGACCGTCTCGGCGGGCACCCCGGCCCGTTCGAGCGCCCGCTCGACCACCTCGACCTGCCCGCGCACGCTCGGCGCGGTGAAGCCGACCTTCCTGGCGCCGTCGTTGTTCACCGCCGTGCCGAGGATCACCGCGTGCACGGTGTCCCCGTCCGCGAGGGCGCGGTCCAGCCGCTTGAGCAGGACCGCCGCCACGCCGTTGCCGCCCACCGTGCCGTCGGCGTCCGCGTCGAACGCGCGGACGCGCCCCGCGCGCGACAGGATCGACCCCGGGTGGTGGCGGTACCCGGTGGCCTGCGGCACGTGCACCGCCGCCGCCCCGGCCAGCGCCAGGTCCGCGTCCCCGGCCAGCAGCGCCTGGCAGGCCAGGTGGAGCGCGACGAGCGAGGTCGAGCACGCGGTCTGCACGCCGACGGCGGGCCCGGTCAGGCCGAGCCGGTGCGCGACCCGGGTGGCCAGGAAGTCCGGCTGGTTGCCGATCGCCGTCTGCATCGCCGCCACCGGGTCGTCCCGGCCGACGGTCAGGTTGTTGTGCAGGTAGCTCTGGTGCGTGTAGAGGTTCATGCCGCACCCGGCGAACACGCCGATCCGCGTCCCGGGCGGCGCGGCGGCGTATCCGCCGTTCTCCAGCGCGTGGTGGCAGCACTCCAGGAACAGCCGGTGGGCCGGGTCGGTCAGCTCCGCCTCGCGCGCGCTCATCTGGAAGAACTCCGCGTCGAAGCCCTCCACGCCGTCCAGCGCGCCGCTGACGGGCACGAAGTCGGCCCGGCCGTACTCCTCGGGCGGGACGCCGCTCGCGGCCAGCTCTCCGGAGGTGAACACGCGCAGGCTCTCGGCCCCCGCGCGCAGGTTCGCCCAGAACTCCTCCAGGGACGCCGCGCCGGGGAACCGGCCGGCCAGCCCGATGATCGCGATGCGCCGATCGCCCGGATCCTCGCGCCGTACGGCCGGCGCGGCGCGCGGCCGGAGGGCGGCGGCGCTCAGGTGGTCGGCGAGTTCGGCGATCGAAGGGTGCTCGAACGGCGCGGTCGGGGCGACGGGCGTCCCGAGCTCCTGTTCCAGGCGGGCGCGGATCCGGGTGATCGTGATCGAGGTGACGCCCATCTCGTAGAACGGCGTGCGCTCGTCCACGTGCGGCCCGACCAGGTCGAGGAAGACGTCCCGCACCGCCGCGAGCACCTCGGCCCGCCGTACGGCCGAGACCCCGGGCGGGACGTCGGAAGCGGGCCCCGCTCCCGGGGCGGGCCGGGCGTCCGGGGCGGGCCGGGCGTCCGGGACTGGCCGAGTGTCAGGGGCGGGACCGGCGTCCTGGGCGGGACCGGCGTCCGGAGCCGGGGTGCCCGGAGCCGGGGTGCCCGGGGCGGGGGTGCCCGGGGCGGGGGTGCCCGGGGCGGGGGTGCCCGGGGCGGGGAGTTCCCCGGCCAGGAGACGCCGCCGCAGCTCGCCACGCTGGATCTTGCCGCTGACCGTGCGCGGGAAGTCCTCGCGCGGCACCGGGACCACGTGCGCCGCGGTCAGGTGCAGCCGCCGGAACAGCGCCTCCCTGATGCCCTCGGCCACCGTCGCCGGCTCTCCGTCGGCGCCGAAGAACACCGCCAGCGCCTCGCTGCCCGTCCCCGGGTCCGGCACGCCGCAGGCCGCGACCAGACCGGGGTGCACGCCCGCGACCGACCCGGCGACGTCCTCGATCTCGTGGGCGTAGTGGTTGTGCCCGTTCAGGATGATCAGGTTCTTCTCGCGGCCGGTGATCGTGATCTCGCCGTCCTTGGCGAAGGCCAGGTCGCCGGTGTCCAGCCAGCGCCCGTCGGGGAAGGCCGCGGCGGTGGCCCCCGGGTCGTCCAGGTAGCCGGGGGTGACGCGGTCGGAGCGCACCTGCAGCCTGCCGATCCGCCCCTCGGGCAGCGGGTTCCCCGTCCGGTCCACGATCCGCAGCTCGGCCCCGGGCGCGGGACCGCCGACTCCCACGAACGTCGTGCACTCGGCCGGGTCCGTCTCGTCGCCGGCCCATTCCAGGTCGCCGTCCAGGCTGGAGTTCCGGACGCGGTGCACGCCCCGCCCTCCGCCGTACCGGCCGATGGTGATGGCCGTGCAGGTCTCGGCCATGCCCCAGGCCGGGTGGAAGTGCTCGGGCCGGATCCCGAACGGCGCGGTGGCCTCGAAGAACGCCGACATCACCGGGACCGTGATCTGCTCGCCACCGCTGACCAGCGTCCGGATCGCCGACAGGTCCCAGGAGCGCCCCGGGGCCTCCGCCAGGCCCCCGGCCACGAGCCGGTATCCGAAGTTCGGCGCCCAGGTGTGGTTGACGCGGTGCTCCTCCAGCAGGTCGAGCCAGCGCAGCGGGGCCCGCAGGACCAGGTCGGTCGGCACGTGCACGTTGACGCAGCCGGTGTAGACGGCGAGCAGGTGGTAGAGCAGGAAGGCGCCGCTGTGATCGAGGGGGAGCCAGTTGAGGGTGACGTCGCCCGGCCCGATCGGCAGCAGCCGGGGCGTCCCGGCGGCGAAGGCGGCCAGTCCCCGGTGCGTCAGCGGGATGACCTTGGAGGCCCCCGTGCTGCCCGAGCTCAGCATCATCATCGCGGGCGCGGCCGGATCCGGCTCGTGATCGTCGCCGGCCGGGTGCCCGCCCTCGCCCGCCCCGGCGCCGATGACCCTGGGCGCGGCCCCCGGCGCGTGGCGCGCGAGCGCGGCCGCCAGTGGCGTCACGTCCGCCGGGGCGCAGACGACGGCGGGCCGGCGCAGGAACTCCCACGTGCCGGCCAGCCTGGTCAGCGCGGGTCCGGAGTCCTCGAAGCCGTCGGGCCGCGCGACGCAGACCGGCCTGACCCCGCCCAGGACGCACGCCCAGAAGGCCGCGAAGTAGTCCATCCGGGCCGCGGCCGGCACGATCGCCCTGTCTCCCGGCCGCAGCCCGCCGCGCCGCAGCTCGGCGAGGAGCCGCCGCGCCCGGTCGAGCAGCCCCGGGTACGGCAGGAACGCGGAGCCGCCCGCGTCGTCCACGACCGTGACCCCCGCCTCCGGCCACCGTACGGCCGCGCGGCGCAGGGCGCCGGGCAGTGTGATCGCGTCGAAGTCCGGCGGTAGCGGAGCGCCCTGGCAGAGCGCCATCCGGGGTCGGGACTCCATGATCCTCCTCAGTGGCGTTCGAGTGCCTTCGCCCGGCGTGCCCTGCCGAGCCGTACGGCCAGGAACAGGCCCGACGCGATGATCGCCAGGCCGTGGAAGGCGGCGACCACCGCGAGCGGGGCCGCGCCCTCCAGCGCGAAGGAGGCGACGAGCATGCCCGCGGCGAAACCGGCGTTCTCGGCGGTGGCCGAGACGCCGAACAGGAGCGCGCGGGTCCGCTCGGGGGCCGCCTGGAGACGCGAGGTGTAGGTGATCTCGGTGAACCCGTCGGCCAGGCCCGCGCACATGCCGACGACGACCAGCAGCGGGAGCGGCGGGCCGGTGAACGCCAGGACGAAGAACACCGACATCAGCGCGGTCCCCACGGCGAACGCGCCCGCGCCCCGCGCCCGGCCCCACCGGTCGAGGCCGCGGACCAGCAGCCGGTAGCTGATGACGCTCCCGAGCGCCCACGAGGCCCAGAACCAGCTCAGATAGGCGGCCGGGTCGGCGGGGCTGACCTGGCTCGCGTAGGCGGGCAGCGCGACGTTGTGCGAAGAGGAGGAGAAGGCGTCGGTCGCGCGCAGCAGCACCATCCCGGCCAGCAGCGGGGCGGCGCCGAGGAACGCGCCCATCTCCCGCAGCCGGAGGTGCTCGCGCGGCCCGGCGGCGTCCCCGTGGCCGCGGCGGCCGTACCGCAGGGTGGCGACGGCGGCGGCGGAGACGCAGAACGAGGCCGCGTTGATCAGGAAGGCGGCGGTGTACCCGGCCGCGCCGACGATGATCCCGGCCGAGGCGAACCCCAGCACGGTGGCCGTCGCCTTGCCGGTGACGAGCAGGCCGTTCGCGCGGACGCGCTGGTCCTGGCCGACGAGATCGGGGACGCTGCTGCGCAGGGTCACGTTGAACACCGTGTTGCCCGCCCCCAGCACCACGGCGACCGGGTAGAGCGCGACCACCGCCGCCTCGGCGGGGGCGACGGCGACGGCCACCATCACGGCCGCCTGCGCGAGGTCGCAGCCGATCAGCAGCGCCTTCCGGTTGAGCCGGTCCGCCGCGCGGCCCGCCACGAGCCCGGTCGCGAACCCGGCGACCAGGCGGAGCGTCATGAACAGCCCGGTCTGGAGCGCGCTCCCGGTGACCTGGAACGCGAACAGGTTCAGCGCGATCAGGTTCAGGAAGTTGCCGAAGACCGAGACCGAGTAGCCGCCGACGAGGAGTCCAAAGGACCGCATCAAGCCGGAAGAGGTCGGAGGCGGCGGACGCCCCCCGGGGCCGGGGGCCCGGCGCCGCGGCGAGGCAGGTCCCGGGTGCGAGCGCTGGCGATGGCGTGACTCCTTGGTCGAAGGGGTTTCCCATCCGGTTGCCGCTCATCCGCGACCGGGGTGACCGGCCGCTGACGCGGGGGCATGTGGCGCCGTCGGCGGGAACGGCGGGCGCGCGGCCGTTCCCGGATGAATCGAGCGAATGCGGAGCGAGTAGCTGGTCCGTGCTGATGCAGAAATTTAGGACAGCGCAGATGAGGTGTAAAGACGTGTCTGAGTCAGCCGAGGTGACGCTCGGTGCCCGCCCGGGGCGACGTCCGACGCCCGTCCGAGGTCACGCTCGGCGCCCGCCGGCGGGGGCGTTCAGCCGCGGGGGGCGCCGAAGAGGCCGGCCTCGGGCGAGGCGCCGGGGCGGGCGGCGAGGCGGTCGCGCAGTTCCCGCTCCTCGCGGATCTCCCGCTCGCTCGGGGACAGGAGGGTCACCAGGAGCAGGCCCACCGTGATGACGCTCGTCCCGACCAGGAGAGGCACGAGGAAGTCGCCCGCCTCGGAGCCGGGCGGCGGCGCCGTCATGGCGTGCGGCTCGACCGACATCGCGAACATGCCGGTGTAGTGCATGCCGGACACGGCCACGCCCATGACCAGGGCCGCCGCGCCGATCATGAGCGCGCCCCTGACGCGCACGGTGAACCAGAGCGCGACCGTCGCGGCCACGACGGCGATCAGCACGGAGGCGGCCACGATGAGCGGGTCGTAGCGCACGTGGCCGGACATGTTCATCGCGGCCATCCCCATGTAGTGCATGCACGCCACGCCCATCCCGGTCAGCGTCCCGCCGACGAGCAGGTACGGCGGGCGCGCCCCGCCCTGCCGTACGAGGAACAGGCCCGCGCCCACGACGGCGACCGCGATCAGCGCGGAGAGGGCGGTGAGCGGGACGTCGTACCGGATCGGGGACCCGCCGACCGAGAACCCCATCATCGCGATGAAGTGCATGGTCCAGATGCCGGTGCCGCCGATGGCCAGCGCGGCCCCGGCCAGCCAGGCGAGCCCCTCGCGCCCCCCGATCAGCCGGGCCCGCGAGGTCAGCGTCAGCCCGAGCATCGATCCCACGCTGGACACGACGTACGCCAGACCCGGGGTCAGAAATCCATAAGCGAAATGGTCGATCGGCGCCATGCCCACCCGATTCCCGCAGTGATCAAAGCAGTGATTATCTGCACCGTTCCCATCAGGCGCAACTCGTGAGTAACTTGATCTTGAAAGCGGGTTCCCGGAGTGCGGCGCCTGCTCAGACCCGCCGCGCGCCCGTCCCGGAATTCGCGCTTTCGCGCCGGGTTTCCCCCGCGGCCGCGCCGGTCACGGCGGCCTGCTGGAGGAGAGCCGTTTTCAGGAGGGATTCGAGGGATTTCTGGGTGGATTGGAGGTGCGTGATCGTTTCCTCGATGCGGGCGTGCTCCCGGTGGAGGTCGGCGATGAAGGCGGGGCAGGCCAGGGGCGTGGGGTCGTCGTCCTCGTGGACGCACCGCAGGAGGCGGCCGATCACGGCCGTGGGGAGGCCGGCGGCCAGCATGGCGCGGATGCGGCGGACGCGGCCCACGTCGGAGGGGGCGTACTCCCGGTAGCCGTTGGCCTGCCGTACCGGATCCAGGAGGCCCTGCTCCTCGTAGTAGCGCAGGAGACGGCGGCTCACGCCGGTCGCGTCCGCCAGGTCACCGATCCGCATCGCGACTCCCTTCGCTTGACCTTCACACAGATGTGAGGGCTTACCGTCCCTAATCATCACCTACGAGCGAAATGAGGGGATTCGGATGTCCGGAGTGGTGGTCATCGGAGCGGGGCCCGGGATCGGGCGGGCGGTGGCACTGCGCTTCGCCCGGGAGGGCATGCCGGTCGGGCTGATCGCACGCGGTGAGCGGACCCTGAAGGAGACGGCGCGGGCGCTGGAGCCGACCGGGGCGGCGGTGACCTCGGTGGTCGCCGACAGCACGGACGAGGATGGACTGCGGGCCGCGCTGGACGCGATCACGGCGGAGCACGGCCTGCCTGACGTCGTGGTCTACAACGCGGCGATCATCCAGGCGGACGGGCCCGGCGAACTGTCCGCGCGCGGCCACCTGGACGCCTGGGCGGTGAACGTCGTCGGCGCGCTCACCGCCGCCGCGCACGTCGCGCCCGCGATGGCCCGGCGCGGTAACGGGACCTTCCTGATCACCGGGGGCATGCCCGAGCCGAAGCCGCGGTACTTCAGCCTCTCGCTCGGCAAGGCCGGCGTCCGCACCCTGGTCACGCTGCTCGACCAGGAGTACGGCCACGCCGGCGTGCACGTCGCGAGCGTCACGGTCGCGGGACCGGTCGCCCCGGGGACCGCCTTCGACCCCGACGACATCGCCGAGCACTACTGGCGCCTGCACACCCAGCCGCGCGGGAGCTGGGACCTGGAGGCGCTCCACTCCGGCGACGCCTGATCCCGCCGACCCCGCTGATCCCCGCTGATCCCCGCTGATCCCCGCTGATCCCCGCTGATCCCCGCTGATCCCACGGCCTCCGCCGGCTCCGCCGATCCCGGCGACTCCGCTGATTCCGCTGATTCCGCGGATTTCGCCGATTCCGTTGATTCGGCTGATTCCACTGATTCCGCTGATTCCGTCGAACGCTGACAAAGCGGAAGCGGGCCGGTACGCTGACGATCACGCTTTCGCATGATCATCATCGGGGATCGGGGATCGGGGAGTCGCGGCCGGGGTCGCTCCGGCCATCGGACGAGCTGACCGGGAGCCGCTGGTGTCGTTGTCCTCCGTTCGCCTGATCATCGCGACCGTCCTGGGCCTGGCGGCCTCCGCGGCACTGGCCGCGCCCGCCTCCGCCGGGACGGCCGAGCCCTCCGCCGCGGTGACGCCCGCGCCCGTTTCCACCGGGGCGCCCGCGCCCGGTCCCGCCGGGCCGGCGGCGGTTCCGCCCGGGGACACGCGGGTCGCCGCGTGCGGGCTGACCCCGACCAACGGCACCGCCGTACGGCGGATCGGCGGGACCGGCCGGGAGTACCGGGTCCGGGTGCCGGCCGGGCTGAGCGGGCAGGTCCCACTGCTGCTGGCCCTGCACGGCGGCGGGCAGGAGCCGACGGTGCACGAGAACGCGTCCGGGTGGAACGCCTTCGCGGCGGAGAAGAAGTTCATCGTCGCCTACCCGCGCGGCAGCTCCCTGCTGAACGCGCCCTCCTGGCAGCTCGACCGGGGCTCCGCCGACGTGACGTACCTCCGGAACGTGGTGGACGACATCGCCCGGCAGTGGTGCGTCAACCCCAAGCGGGTGCACGTCGCCGGGTTCTCCAACGGCGGCCAGATGGCCGGGCGGATGGCCTGCGACGAGTCGGACAAGTTCGCCTCGGCCGCGACCCACGCCGGACCGATCCTGACCCTGGAGTGCGAGATGTCGCGGCCGATCGGGTTCGGCGTCTCCAGCTACGAGGGCGACCCGCTCAAGCAGCTCATGGAGGGCCAGCGCGACGCCTGGCTCGGCAACAACAAGTGCGACCGCACGCCGCACGCCGAGACCGGTCCCGGCGTCGTGGTCGGCCAGCGGTTCGACTGCCCCGCGAACACCCGGGTCTACTGGCGCCTCTACCAGGGGGGCGGCCACTACTGGCCCACCGGCGCCCAGGGCGCCGACCTGCGGAACCGCATGTGGGGCCTGTTCGTCAACCACCCCCTCCCCTGACCGCCGGATCCGGTACGGCGGGCACCGCCCACCGCGTCCCGCACGCCCTCCGGTTTCCCGGGAGAACCGCCCCCGTGGGCGATATGCCGGAATATCGAGACCGGCGGACGAGCTGGCACGGGCATGAGCGGATTTCTTGTGACAGGTGCGACTGGGAACGTCGGGCGGCTCGTGGCCGACCGGCTGCGGGCCGCCGGGGTCGCCGTGCGCGCGCTGGTCAGGGACCCCGCGCGGGCGGGCCTGCCCGAGGGCGTCGAGGTCGCCGAGGGGGACCTGACCAGGCCGGACACCGTGGCCGGCGCTCTGGCCGGGGTGGACTCCGTCTTCCTGGTCTGGCCCTTCCTCAGCACCGAGGGAGCGGCCGAGGTGCTGCGCGCGCTGGACGGGCGGCGCGTGGTGTACCTGTCGTCCTCGGGCGTGGACGACGCGGCGGCCCGGCAGGGCGACCCCATCAACCGGCTCCACGCCGACATGGAGGCGCTGGTCAGGGCGTCCGGCTCCCCCTGGACGGCGCTGCGGGCGGACACGATCGCCTCGAACACGCTGGGCTGGGCGGGCCAGATCCGCGCCACCGGGACGGTGAGCGGCCCCGACATCGCGCCCACGGCCGTGATCGACCCCCGCGACATCGCCGAGGTCGCCGCCCGGGTGCTCACCGGTCCGGGACACGAGGGCGCGACGTACGTCCTGACCGGCCCGGAGGTCGTGAGCAGGGCCGACCAGGTGCGCGCCATCGGCGAGGCGATCGGCCGCCCCCTGCGGTTCGAGGCGGTGCCGGCCGAGGTCGCCCGCGAGAGGATGCTCGCCGACGGCCGTCCGCCCGCTCTGGTGGACGCCCTCCTGGCCGGAGCCGAGTCCCGGACCCCCTCGACCCTGATCACCACCACGGTCAGGGACCTCACCGGCTCCCCCGCCCGCCCCTTCCGCCAGTGGGCCGCCGACCACGCCGACCGCTTCCGCTGACCTTCCCCGCCCCAGGTCCGTCGCCCCGGCCTGCCGTACGGCCTCCCGGTACGGCCCGCGAGCCGTACGGGCGCGAGCCGTACGGGCGCGAGCCGTACGGGCAGGCCGTAGGGGCGCGAGCCGTACCCGGAGATCGGGAACGCGGGCGTGGGGCCGTACCGGATCGGGGCGCGGGCGCGGGGTGTCGCGGGCGGGGGCTCTACCGGCGCCGTCGCGGGGCGGGGCCCAACCGGGACGTCTAGGGGAGTGTGGAGCGGACGGATTCCTCGGTGCGGCCGACCACCGCGTGGCCGTCGTCGGCGGTGATGATGGGGCGCTGGATCAGGACGGGGTTGGCGGCCAGGGCGCCGATCCAGCGGTCGCGGGCGGCCTCGTCGCGGGGCCAGCCGGGCATGCCCAGCTCGGCGGCCACGGGTTCGCCGAGCCGGGTGATGTCCCAGGGCTCCAGGCCCAGCCTGCCCAGGACCTCCCGGAGTTCGGCGTCCGTCGGCGGGTCCTCCAGGTACCGCCGCACGGTGTAGTCGGCCCCCTCCGCGTCCAGGATCGACAACGCGGAACGGCACTTAGAGCACTCGGGATTGATCCAGATCTCCATCCCCCGATGGTGCCCCTCCCGCGCCTCCGGCGCACGCGGTACGGCCGACGCGTCCCGCCGGGCGGTCCCCCTGGTCGTGATCTCGCGATCCCGCCCCACGACCCGCCCCGTGCAGGAATCGGACGGGAGCCGGGCTGGCGCGGGATCGCAAGATCACGGCACGGGAGCGCGAAGGCCCCAGGAGGACGCCCCGGTCTCAGGAGGCGCCCATGACCGTGGCGAGGAGGACGAGGACGAGGGTGACCGCGGCCAGCAGGCCGTGCCCGGCGACGATCATCGGGGGGATGTGGCTTTCGGGCGGTACGGCGGCGCCCGCCGCGTCCGGGGCCGCCGTGGCGTCGGACGCGGTCTCCGCGGCGCCCGCCGTCCCCGCGTCCGGGGAGGCCGCCGCGCGGGTGGCGCCGGCGCGCTGGAGGGGGAGCCAGCGGGTGAGCATGACGGCGCCCAGCGCGGCGACGGCGAGCAGGAGGACGAACGCGGTCCAGGCCAGGGCGCGGTTGCCCGTCACGAGATAGGCGATCCAGAGGATCAGGCCGGTGGCGGCGACCCCGAGGTGACCGAAGACCACCGGCGGCGGGAAGCCGGCGGAGGCTCCCGCCTCCCGGCGCAGGCCCCCGCGGGAGATCCAGATGCTCAGCATGACGAATCCGCCGAGCGCGGTGAGGATCCAGGCGATGAGTGCGGCGATGTCCATGTCGCCCCTCTTTTCCCTGAGAGATATGGGCAGGTCAGGTGGGAAACCTGTGCGATCTCGGGGACACGGGAACCATGTCCCCGCTTGGCCAGACAGTCTTGGCTACATCGCGTTCACGGTCAATCACCCCCGGGGGCCCATCTCCCCCGCGCGGCGCCCGCCTTCCGCCGTCCTGACGACGTACGGCGGGCCGCCCCAGGCGTACGGCGGGCGGTCCCTGGCGAGCGGCGGGCGGTCCGTGGCGGGCGGCGGCGGTCCCTGGGCGGGCGGTCAGGGGGCGGGGACGGCGGCGGGGGTGAGGGTGCGGCGGCCGGCCGCCAGGACGAGGGTGGCGAGGAGACCGGCGACGGCGGACACCGCGAACGAGGCGTGGACCCCGCCCGCGTTCGCCGCCACGCCCGCGAGCGCCATCCCCAGCGCGCCGCCCGCGCCGACGGCGGTGACGATCCAGGCGAAGGCCTCGGTGACCGTCCCGCGCGGCGCCAGGACGTCCACGACGGTGAAGCCGCACGCCAGCACGGGCGCCAGGAAGACCCCGCTGACCAGCGCGAACATCGTCATCAGCGGCATGGCCGGGGCCAGCGCGACCGGGACGTACCCGGCGGCCAGGGCGCACAGCAGCAGGGTGAGCTGGCGGTCGGCGGCCATGGGGCGGGGCCTCGCGCCGTAGACCAGCCCGCCGATGAGCGCCCCGGCGGACATGGCGGCGAGCAGCACGCCGGAGGCCGACTCGATGCCGCGTTCGTCGGCGTACACCACGACGGCGACGCTGAACACGCCGAGCGCGACGCCGACGAACGTGAGCGACGTGAGCAGCACCCGCAGGCCGGGCGAGCGGAGCGGGCCGGCCCAGTCGGCGGCGCGGGGCTCGCCGCGCCAGGCGCGGGAGTGGCGCGAGGTGACCACGACCAGCGTGCCCGCCAGGCCGAGGGCGCCGGTGAGCAGCAGCGCCGCCTCCTCGGAGACCACGGCCGCGGCCACGACGATCAGCGGGCCGACGGTGAAGAGCAGTTCCTGCGCGGCGGCGTCGAGGGCGTACGCGGCGCGGACCCGGGCCGGCTCCAGGACCAGCGGCCACAGGGCGCGGAGCCCGGCCTCCAGCGGCGGAGTGGCGAGACCGGCCACGAGGGTCGCCGCCACCACGAGCGGGAGCGCGTCCACGCCGGTCAGCGCGAGCACGGCGAAGCCCGCCAGGGCCAGGAGGGCGCTCGGGAGCAGGATCCTCGGCTGGCCGTACCGGTCCATGATCCGGCCGAGCACCGGCTGGCCCGCCGCCATGGCCAGGCCGTACAGCGCGGACAGCGCCCCGGCCAGCGCGTAGCTCCCGCCGTGGGCGCGGGTGTAGAGCACGATCGCCAGGGGGCCCATGCCGTTCGGCAGGCGCCCGAGCAGCGTGCCGCCGAGCAGCCGCGCCGCGTGGGGGGTCCGGAGGAAGTCCAGGTACGTGCGCATCGCTCTCCGCATCGGATCGGGGGGCCGCTCTAGTCATACGTATGACTCGCTCACGTCATACGTACCACTTACCGGCCCCGGCGTCTAAATTGGCACTGCCGGAAAGGAGGGGGATGGCGATGACCGGACGCCTGACCAGTAAGGACGTCGCGGCGGCCGCGGGCGTCTCGCAGTCCACCGTCTCCCTCGTGATGGGGGGCAAGTGGACCGGCCGCGTCTCCCCCGCCACCGCGCACACCGTGCTGGAGACCGCCGAACGCCTCGGATACCGCCCCAACCGTGCCGCGCGCAGCCTCCGCATGGGCAGCACCCGCACGTTGCTGCTGGTCGTGCCCACGCTGGCCAACCCGTTCTTCGCGCACGTCCACGCGGGCGCGGCGCGGGCGGCCGCCGGCCACGAGTTCGGCGTGATCGTGCACCAGCGGACCGGATACGACGACCGGGAGTCCCTTACCGTCCCCCACGAGGCCATCGACGGCGTGCTCGCCACCTCGATGGAGGCCGACCTGGTCGCCGAGCTGCGCGGCATCCCGCTCGTCATGCTCGACAGCGAGCCCGGCCCGGCCCCCACGGTGAACGTCGACGTCGAGGAGGGGATGCGCCTCCTGACCGGCCACCTGGCGGTCCTCGGCCACCGCCGCTTCGCCCACCTGGCCTCGGAGGTCGACTCCTGGACCTTCCGGGCGCGCGGCGAGGCCCTGGCCGGCGCCGTCGCCGCCGTCCGCGGCGCGACGCTGGTCAGGAGGCCGACGGCCATCAGCGTGCAGGCCGCCCGCGCCGCCGCGCGCGCCCTCCTCGCACCCGCGCACCCGCCCGGCGCTCCCGGCGGGTCATGGAAGCGGCTCGCGGGACGCCGTACGGCGAGCGCGGACGCCCCCGGCCGGGTCACCGCGCTGGTCTGCGACGACGACGTGATCGCGGCGGGCGCGTACAAGGCGGCGCGCGACCTCGGGCTCGCCGTGCCCGGGGACCTGTCCATCACCGGGTTCGACGACGTCCTGCTCGCGGAGGCCCTGGAGCCCGAGCTCACCACGGTCCGCCTGCCCGCCGAGGAACTCGGCGCGCGGGGCGTGGAGACGCTGCTCGAACTCCTCGCCGGCGGTGAGCCGCCCGCGGTCCGCCTGCCCGTGGACCTGGTCGTACGCGCCTCGACCGGCCCGGCCTGAGCCGCGTCCCCGGCGCGCCGAAAGCTCCCTGGAGAAGGCGTTTCCGCTGGTCAGGGGGCCGTTCCAAGAGGCGCGGGGGCGGAATGAGGCGGGGTCAGGTGGCGTTGTAGCTTGGCAGCCGAATAATATTGGCAGTCGCATAGGGTGAGTGCTAATCAAAGGAGGAGCGCGTGCCCACCTACCAGTACGCCTGTACCGCTTGTGGCGAGCAGCTTGAGGTCGTCCAGAAGTTCAGCGACGAAGCGCTCACCGAGTGCCCGAACTGCTCGGGCCGCCTGCGCAAGGTGTTCTCGGCGGTCGGCATCGTCTTCAAGGGGTCCGGTTTCTACCGCACCGACAACCGGAGCGGGTCGAGCACCACGACCGCCACGACGACCAAGAGCTCGTCGGCCAACGGTTCCGAGACGAAGTCCGCCTCCTCCGACTCCGGTTCGGCCGCCAAGACCGAGTCGAAGCCCGCGGCCGAGAAGGTCGCCTGACCTTCGCCTTGAGCACCGCCCGCGCATGAGCCCGCCCCCCGGGGTGGGCTCATGATTGCGTTCGGGCGCCCGGCTATCTGAAGGCGTCCGCGCGGTCGCGGTCGTCGCCGAGGGCGTTCCGGGAGAGTTTGTCCAGGAGGTCCTTGAGCTCCGGGCTCGTGTCCGGACGCCACCCCTTCACGAGTTCGCGCAGCTTCTCGCGGCGCGCGGCGAAGATCCGCTCGGCGACCTCCCCGCCCTTCGGGGTGAGGTCGAGGCCGCGCACCGTACGGGTGACCAGGCCCCGGCGTTCCAGCTCGATGACGTGCGGGCGGCCCTGCTCGACGGACACCCCGGCCTGTTCGGCCAGCGCCTCGCCCCGGATCGGCCCCTGCACCGCCAGCCGGCACAGCACCCACGCGCCGCCCGGCCGGATGTCCAGCCTGGCCATCTTCACCAGCCGCTGGTAGTAGTCGCGGCGCATGTCCGCCTCGGCGAGCCGGCTGAGCGCGCGCTCCATCTCCTCGTCCGACGTGCGCGACGACGGCGCCCCGCCCAGGCCCTCGCCCATGTCCGTGGCCGTGGTGGTCTCGCGCAGCGGCACCTCGCGCAGGAACCACGCGAGCACGAACGCGACCACCGCGACCGGCGCCGCGAACAGGAAGACCTTCTGCACCGCGTCGGAGTAGGCGTGCAGGAACTCGTGCGCGACCGGCCCCGGCAGCCTGCGCAGGGCCGAGGGGTCCTCCTGGATCCTCGTCAGGTCCACGCCGGCGGGCAGCCGTACGTGCCTGGCCAGGTCGGTGAGGTTGGTGGACAGCGCGTTGGCGAAGATCGAGCCGAAGACGGCGACGCCGAACGAGCCGCCGATCGAGCGGAAGAACGTCGCGCCCGACGTGGCCACGCCGAGGTCCTTGTAGTCCACGGCGTTCTGCACGACGATCACGAGCACCTGCATGACCATGCCCAGGCCAAGGCCGAGGACGAGCAGGTAGCCGCTCATCTCCCAGTTCGAGCTGTCCTCGTCCACGCGCGACATCAGCAGCAGGCCGAGCGCGGTCACGGCGGTGCCGACGATCGGGAAGACCTTGTAGCGGCCGTGGCGGCTGATGATCTGGCCGCTCGCGATCGAGGTGATCAGCACGCCCACGACCATGGGCAGCATGTGCACGCCGGACATCGTGGGCGTCACTCCGTGCACGACCTGCAGGAACAGCGGGATGAAGGTGAGCGCGCCGAACATCGCGAACCCGATCACGAACCCGATCGCGGACGCGACGTTGAACACGCTCATCTTGAACAGGCTCAGCGGCAGCACCGGCTCCTTCGCCCGGCGCTCCGCCACCCACCAGCCGACCGCCAGGATCAGCGCGAGCACGCCGAGGCCGATGATCAGCGGGTCTCCCCAGGGGTACTCGGTGCCGCCCCACGAGGTCATCAGCACCAGCGACGCCGCGGCGCCGCCCAGCAGCACGATCCCGGCGTAGTCGATGGCGTGCTTGTGCCGCTCACCCGTCCTGGGCAGGGCGAACGCCACCACGATCAGCGCGAGGGCGCCGATCGGCAGATTGATGTAGAAGACCCAGCGCCAGGTCAGGTGGTCCACGAACAGGCCGCCCAGCAGCGGCCCGGCCACGCTGGACACGCCGAAGACCGCGCCGAAGAGCCCCTGGTAGCGGCCACGGTTCCGGGGCGGGACGACGTCGCCCACGATGGCCTGCGCGAGCACCATCAGGCCGCCGCCGCCCAGGCCCTGGATCGCGCGGAACCCGATCAGCTCGCCCATGTTCTGCGCGATCCCGCACAGCGCCGAGCCCGCCAGGAAGATCACGATCGCGGCGAGGAACAGCATCTTCCGGCCGTACTGGTCGCCCAGTTTGCCCCAGAGCGGGGTGGAGACGGTGGACGCCAGCATGTACCCGGTGACCACCCACGACAGGTGGTTGAGCCCGCCCAGCTCCCCGACGATCGTGGGCAGCGCCGTGGACACGATGGTCTGGTCGAGCGCCGCGAGCAGCATGGCCAGGAGCAGCGCGGTGATGATCAGCGGCAGGCTGTGGCGTCCCGCCTTGGCGTGCTTCCCTCGATGTCGCGCCATCCCGCCCCCCGATTCGATGACGTTCGTCCCCCCGTTCGCGATTGTACGATACGTGTTCATCCGAGCACTCTTCGGAGTTATTCACAGTGCGGCTCTCGGCCGCCCTCCGGCTGCTCGGCATGTGGTAGGACGCCTGCGGTGTGGGTTCGACCTGCGCCTTTCGGCCCTGGGACCGTCCTGGCTCGCGGTGCCGTACGGCGGTGCGGGGGCGTTGTCCACAGGGGGATGGGCGGTTGCCGCGGCTTCTCGCGGGGGGCGATATTGTCGGCGGCATGCGAGCGGAGATCGGTGTCATCGGCGGTTCCGGCTTCTACTCCTTCCTCGAGGACGTCGAGGAGGTGGAGGTCGAGACGCCCTACGGCCCGCCCAGCGATCCGGTGGCCCTGGGCACGGTCGGGGGCAGGCGGGTGGCGTTCGTGCCCCGGCACGGCCGCGACCACCGCTTCCCGCCGCACCGCATCCCCTACCGGGCGAACCTGTGGGCGCTGCGCTCCCTCGGCGTGCGCCAGGTGCTGGCCCCGAGCGCGGTGGGCTCGCTGCGGCGTGAGCACGGGCCCGGCACCCTCGTGATCCCCGACCAGCTCATCGACCGCACCACCGGCCGGGAGCAGACGTTCTACGACGCCGGCGGGGCGGTCCATGTCAGCTTCTCCGACCCCTACTGCCCGTCGGGCCGCGCGGTCGCCGTCGACGCCGCCCGCGCGATCGACTGGGCGCCGGTCGAGACCGGCACGCTCGTCGTCATCCAGGGGCCGAGGTTCTCCACCCGGGCCGAGTCCCTGTCCTACCAGCAGGCCGGGGCCACGATCATCGGCATGACCGGCCACCCCGAGGCCGTGCTCGCCCGCGAGCTGGCCCTCTGCTACACCTCGCTCGCCCTGGTCACCGACCTCGACGCCGGGATCGAGGAGGGCGAGGGCGTCACCCACGAGGAGGTCCTCGCGGTCTTCGCCAAGAACAGCGAACGCATGCGCACCCTCGTCTCCGAGGCGATCACCCGCCTCCCGGAGACCCGGACCTGCCCCTGCGGTCACGCCCTCGACGGCATCACGCTCCCCTTCGAGCTGCCCTGACCCGGCGGGGCCCGGCCCCGGGCCCCGCGGCCCCCCGCGATCAAGCCTCCGCGATCACTCCGAGCCCCCGCCATCGCGTTCGACGGATCCAGCCTCCGCCATCCCGCTTGACCGTCTCGCCTCCGCCATCCCGCTTCACGATCTCGCCTCCGCCATCGATCAGCGCGCGTGACACGGCGCGGCCCTGGCACGGCCAGGGCCGGTCGACGCGGCCGCCTCAGCCTCCGCTATCGGCCCCGTCCGCCCACCCTCTCGAACAGGGGACCCCCATGCGCGCTCTCCGCCGCACCCTCGCCCGCCGCCGACGTCCCATCGCCGCCGCCCTGGCCGCCTCCTCGGCCGGATGCGTCCTGCTCGCCGCCGCCCCCGTGGGCCCGGCCACCGTCGGCGTCCTCACCGCCGCCCGCGACCTCCCCGGCGGCCCGCTCCGGCCGGGGGATGTCACCACCACCCAGTTCCCTTCCGCGGCCGTCCCCGACGGCGCACTCCGTCCCGGCGCCCGCCTGGCGGGCCGCCGCCTGAGCGGCCCGATGAGCCGGGGCGAGCCGATCACCGAGACCCGCCTCCTGGCCCCCGGGCTCCTGTCCCGCCTGGACCCCGCCCTCCTGGCCGTCCCCCTCCGCATCGCCGACCCCGACACCGCCCGTCTCCTGTCCCCCGGCGACCGGATAGACGTCCTCGCCCCCGTCTCCCCCGGCGACCCCCTGACCGCCGCCACCGTCCCGATCCCGGGCACGACGCCCACGACCCGCCGCGCCAGACCCCCGGGAGCCGATCACATCTCGGCCCCACGCGCTCCCGGCTCGACCTCACGCGGCCCCGGCCCTGGCTCGCGCGGCCTCAGCCCGCCAACGGCCACGCTCCCGGACACGACCCCTGCGGAACACCACTCCAGATCCCCGGGAGCCGGCCACATTTCCCACGCTCCGATCGCGCACCGCCTCCAGCGGGCCTCGCACACCCCCGGCCCGCGCTCCCACCGCCTCAGTCCGCCAACGACCACACTCCCGCACGCGGCATACCGCCGCTCCAGATCCCCGCGGACCGGCCCGCCCTTCCACGGCCCCGGCGCGACTTCTCCCCGCCCTCTCCCGATCTCGTACGACCCTGGCGCGATCTCGTACGGCCCTGGCGCGATCTCGTACGGCCCTGGCGCGATCTCGTACGGCCCTGGCGCGATCTCGTACGGCCCAGGGCGGGCGAAGGGCGGCGCTCCGGGCGGTGGTCGGCGCGTGGTGCGGGATCGGCGGGCGTGGGGGGCGGTGGTGGCCTATGACGTGGAGGTGGTGGCGGTGCCGGGGGCCGGCCGGGCGACGCTGGGCGAAGGCGCGCTCGTGGTGCTCGCGGTGCGCCCTGACCAGGCCGCGCGGCTGGCACAGGCGCAGGCGGCCGCGAAGTTGTTCGTGGTGATCAGACCGCGGACCGCGCACTTTGAGCGCCAGAGCGATTACCGACAGTAATAATCTGAGCCGCGAAACCACCGTGTCAGAGGCGGCCGGTTGGGGATAGTGGACTTCATCCCGGCAGCCGCCTGCCCACCCCCAGGCAGAAGGAGGATCACGTGAGCGGCTTCAAGAAGTTCCTGTTGCGCGGCAACGTCGTCGAGCTCGCGGTGGCCGTGGTCATCGGCACCGCGTTCACCGCGATCGTCAACTCGTTCGTGAAGGACGTGCTCACCCCGCTGATCGCGGCGGTCGGCGGCCAGCCCGACTTCAGCGACCTCAAGCTGACCCTCGGCAGGGCGGACTTCACCTACGGGAACTTCCTCAACGCGCTGATCGGCTTCCTCATGATCGCCACGGTCATCTACTTCCTGGTGGTCAACCCGTACGAGCGCCTGCAGAACCGCTTCTTCCCGAAGGAGACCCCGGACGAGCGCGAGTGCCCCGAGTGCCTGTCCATGATCCCCAAGCCGGCCCGGCGCTGCGCCCACTGCACCGCCGAGGTCACCCCGGTCACGGACCAGGCCACCTCGGCGCCCTGACGCCCGGCCTGGGCGATGATCACGAGAGAGAGGAGGCATACGTCACCGTGGAGGCGTACGGCGTGAAGCCCAGGGACCGGTAAAGCCGCCTCGGCACCGGATACCCGTCGTCGCCCCGGGCGTAGACGACCGCGCGCTCCGCGCCGGCCTCGGCGAAGGCGCGGAGAGCGGCGGCGCACACGGCCCGCGCCAGCCCCCGCCGCCGATGGTCCGGATGCGTCCCGACGGGCTCGAACTCGCCGATCCGGTTCACCGGGTCGTACCAGCCCAGGCAGTACGCCGCGAACGTGCCGTCCGGAGCCTCGGCGATCAGATCGAACTCCGCCCGGTACGGCCAGGCGCCCGCCAGCACGCCATATCGCCGCGCGGTCATCCGCTCCGACCCGAACGCCGCCCGATGCACCGCCGCCCGCCGCTCGAAATCACCGACCCCCCGCACAGCTCGGATCACATATCCCGCCGGCGCCACCGGCGCCGCGACACCGTCCAGGTCATGTTCCAGGCACAACAGGAACGGCTCCGGCCGGGGGACGTATCCCCGGCTCTCCAGCGCCGCGATCAACGGGGCCTCGGTCTCGCACACCTCCGTTCTCAGTGATCCCCCCGCGAGGTTCGCGGCCCAGTCGAGGACCTCGCCCGCCAGTTCGGGGCGCGCCGGATCCACCTGCGCCGCCAGCGAACCCTCCGACTCCAGCCACGCCCACGCCACCACGACGTCGTCCTCGTCCCGCCACACCGCCGTCGGCGACACCGACTCATGCGCCAGGGCAGCGCTCCACGCCAGGTCCCCCACCATCCGGAACCCGTTGACCGCTCCCACCCGCTCCGCCAGCGACTGCATCGCCCGCAACTCCACCGGACCGTCGTACTCCGCACACCGCATCCCGCCACGATCACGGCCCCGCCCCCGCACACGCAACGCGATTAAAGAGAACCCCGCGGCGACACGCCCGCCCGTACCCCACCGAATCGCCCGCCTCGACCGGCCGCCCGGCCGTACCCGCTCGGGCGAGAGGCCCACGGACCACGAGAGGAGGCAAGACCACCTTGATCCCGCACTCAGGCACAATGTCGTCTCATGTCGCGCATCCGAGCCGGGGGATCTCGGCGTGCCGTGCTCCTGACGCTGCTCCTCGCCCTGTTCGCCGCCGTCGCCTGCACCGACGCGGAGCCACCCGGCGCGAGCCGTACGCCCGCCGCGACCCCCAGGCCGGCGAAGACGGTCACGGTCGCCGAGAACGCCAAGCCCGGAGACAAGGACTGGCGCATCAAGCGGCAGGGCGCCGAGCACGAGATCGAGGGCTACGCCGACCAGGCGAGCGTCCTCCCCGGGCAGTCGTTCAAGCTCCTCGTCTCGACGACCGCCCCGACGTTCACCGTGCGCGCCTACCGGATGGGCTGGTACGGCGGCGCCCTGGCCCGCCGGGTCTGGCAGTCCCGGCCCGTCCCGGGCCGCGTGCAGCCCAAGGCCAAGCTCATCCCCGCCACGCGCACCGTCTCCGCCGCCCACTGGACGCCGTCCCTCAGCGTGGACACCACCGGCTGGCCCGAGGGCTCGTACCTGCTGCGCCTGGACGCCTCCACCAAGGCCCAGCGCTACGTCCCCATCACGGTGCGCAGCGCCTCCACCCGCGGCAAGGTCGTGATCGTCAACGCGACGACGACCTGGCAGGCGTACAACCACTGGGGCGACCACGACCTGTACCAGGGCCCGCGCGGCCGGGGCGACTACGCCGGACGGTCACGCGCGGTCAGCTTCGACCGCCCCTACGACACCAACGGCGCCCGCCTCTTCATGACCCTGGAACGCTCCGCGATCGAGGTCGCCGAGAAGAGCGGCGTCCCCCTGGCGTACATCACGAGCCTCGAACTCGACCGCGACCCCGCCATCCTCCGCGGCGCCCGCGCGCTGATCTCCCTCGGCCACGACGAGTACTGGTCGCCCCGCATGCGCCGTACGGTCACGACCGCCCGCGACAAGGGCACCAACCTCGCGTTCCTCGGCGCGAACTCGGTCTACTGGCGCATCCGGTTCGAGAAGAACGGCCGACTGATCGTCTGTTACAAGGAGGCCGTCGAGGACCCGCTGTACGGCGTGCGCGGCAAGGAGAAGGAGGTGACGGCCCTCTGGCGCGGCGACCCGGCCGCCGATCCCGAGAGCAGCCTGATCGGCCCGCTCTACGACTGCTTCCCCGCCGAGGCCGCGTACGTCATCTGGCAGCCCGGCCACTGGATCTTCAAGGGCACCGGCGTCCGCCGCGGCACGAGCTTCCCCGGCATGCTCGGCGTCGAAAGCGACAAGATCACCCCGGGCCGGCCCGTCCCCCGCCCCCTGGAGGTCCTGGCCAAGTCGCCCCTGAGCTGCGGCGGCCGTCCCACCGTCGCCCACTCCGCCTACTACACGGTCCCGAGCGGCGCGGCGGTCTTCAACGCCGGCACCATGCGCTGGGTCTGCGCCATGCGCGGCAAGGGCTGCGGCCACGGCGTGACCGACGCCGCCGCCAAGTTCAGCCGCAAAGCCACCGACAACATCCTGAAGACCTTCGCCAAGGGCCCCGCCGCCAAGCTCCACCCCGCCAAGGACAACCTCGCCGACCTCGGTCTCGCCGACCCCCTCACCTGACACCGGCCCGAGCACCCGAAACGGCCCGGCCCGGCAGGCTCAGGCCGTACGGCAGGCGCATGGCACGGACCGGACGCGAGGCCCGACCGAAGGCACGGACCGGACGCGAGGCACGGCCGAAGGCACGGACCGGACGCGAGGCCCGACCGAAGGCGGCCGAGACCGCACAGGCGACGAAGCGGCCTGAATCCGGCCGACCAGAGAAGAGACCGCGAACAGGACGGAAAGGAGGATCAGGGCCGAAAGGAGGACGGCGAAAAGCGGCCGGCCAGGGTCAGCGGCTGTCCGGGGGGACGTACTCCCAGTGCCAGGGCTCGAAGGGGCTGCGCTCCGCCCAGTCGGGGTGGATCCAGCCGAAGCGCGGCGCGTTGGCCTTCATCCAGTTGAACTGGACGGAGCGGAAGGTCTGGACGCCCCCGCAGAGGTCCACGGCCTGGCCGAGGCCGTGGTTGCTGCGCCCGGGGATGGCGGCCAGGAACGGCGTCCGGCGGTAGATCGCGTGCTGGTCGGCGAGGCTGCGGTAGCTGTCGGTGACGCAGAGCGGCTTGCCGAAGCGCTTCTTGTACGCCTCGTTGAGGCTGACGAAGGCGATCGCGGCGTCGGCGCGGAGCTGCTGGCCCTTCTGGGGCAGCGGGCACAGGTGGCTCTTGGGGATCAGCCCGTTGGGGAAGCCCGTCGCGGACTTGATCTTGGTGGGGTCGCAGCCGAGGGCGTCGCGGCCGACGCGGTCCACCTTGACGCCGAGCTTGGCCAGCGCGGCGGTCAGCGCCTTCACGCGTTCCTCGGACCGCCGGTTGAGCTGCTCGACCTCGGCGGCCAGCCGGGCCTCGCCGAGCATGGTCACCGCGCGCTGCTCCTCGGCCTGCGCGGCGAGCTGTTCCCGCTCGCGGTAGGCCTGGTACGCCTCGGCGGTGACCGCCTGGCGGCTCTCGCTGAGGTACCTCAGCTCCCCCATCAGGGACAGCGTGCGCTCGTCGGCCTGCTTGACCATGAGCGGCGCCAGCTCGCCCGTCGCCGGCTCCTGGTAGAGCGAGCTGAACAGTTGCGACAACGGGGCGCGCACCGTCTGCAGCTTCTCGTCGGCCCGCTGCAGATCCCGCAGCTTGCCGCCGAGCTGGGCCTGCGCCGTCATGAGCTGGTCGCGCCGGTCCTTGAGGACCTTCCTGGCCTTCTCGGTGGCCTGCGCCGCCTTCTCCGCCTCGCGCCGCAACGACTCCAGATCCCCCGGCGCCGCGCTCCCGCCGTACGGCGTCACGCTCGCCCCGGCGGCGCCGTACGGGCCCGCCACCAGCGACGTGATCACGAGTGCGGCCGCGACGAGGCTCCTCGGCCGACGAGAGGCCACCGCGGAACCCCCTCCGATCGCGAACCTGCGGACGTACACCAGGGACGCACGCTACTACATGTCCCCGAGTGCCCGAGCCGACTCGCCCCACCCGCTATACCTCCTGGGTACGGCTCCGCGCCCGGTTCCCAGGCGCCTCAGTCCGACCGGCGCACCCGCTCCCGGCACAGCTCCCGCAGCCACGGATCGCGCCACTCGCCCGGGCACCGCCACCCGGTGGAAGGCCGCTTCACCCGCCCCGCGACCTGCGACGGAGTCGGCTTCGCGGGCACGATCACCACGACCGGCCGAGGCGTACGGCGAGGCCGGGGCGAAGGGTGCGCCAGATAATCCCCATAAACCACCACAGGCCGCACCCGGGGCGGCACGAAGGTGGCCGCCATCGCCCGCTCCTTGACCGGCAGCACAGGCGCGTAGACGGGCGCCGGAGCCGCCACCCGCCGAACGGGATGCCCAGGAGCCACCACCCCGCCGGCCACCACCAGCGGCGCCAGCAGGGCACCCCCAAGCACCGCGGGCCGCATCACCCGCACCCGCACGTACTTCCGTCGCCGACCGTTCACCCTCCGTGACAATACCCACCCCGAGCCCACCCCGCCACGCCCCCGACGCCCCCTTTACCCGCAACCCCCACCCGCGGAATGCACACACACCACCCACCGTTCGCTACCCTAGGCAGACCAGCCCTCGTAGCTCAGGGGATAGAGCACCGCTCTCCTAAAGCGGGTGTCGCATGTTCGAATCATGCCGGGGGCACCATGCGTGGCCAGCACAACAAAGCCCCTGACCAGCGGTGATGCCGGTCAGGGGCTTTGTTGTGGGTCCGTCCATGAGGCCGGATCCCTCGCGGCCGTGTGCGGCGCCGCCGAAGAACCACCTTCGACGCCACCCAGACCGGCGTGACGATCGGAATCCGCCGGCCTGGCGCCGCCGCTCGGATCACCGACTCGCGCGTCGCCGTCGCGGCCTCTGGTCACCAGGCACAGGCCGGCCGTCCGCGACGGAAATCCCACGTTCCCCGCCATCCGGGCGCGGCCCGGCACGGAAGGCTTCCCGGTATGGGCAACCAGGTCGAGAGGGTAGCGGTGGGTGACCTTCGCTCCCGCCTCGCCACTCAGGCGAGGCAGAACTCGTTGCCCTCAACGTCCTGCATGACCAGGCACGACTCGTTTTCCTCATCGGCGGGCAGGAGCCGCACGCGGGCCGCACCGAGCTGGATCAGTCGCGCGCATTCGGCCTCAAGGGCCGCCAGGCGCTCTTCACCCACCAGCCCGGTGCCGACCCGCACGTCGAGATGCAGCCGGTTCTTGACGACCTTGCCTTCCGGAACGCGCTGGAAGTACAGACGCGGGCCCACTCCCGAGGGATCGGTGCACGCGAACCATGAATCCCGCTGCTCAGGCGGCAGCGTGCGATTGAAGTCGTCCCAGCTCGCGAACCCCTCCGGCGGCGCCGGCGCGACATATCCCAGCACTTCACACCAGAAACGACCGACGCGCTCAGGTGACGCGCAGTCAAAGGTGACCTGAACCTGCCTAACCGATGCACTCATGCATCAAGCATTCCATAAGTAGACATATGGCACGCCGGGCCTACACGATCGAACGCGCCCGCCGGCAACAACTCGAGAATCCCCTGGTCAGGACGCCACTGCGGCCAGGGCCCCGAGCTGGGCGGTTTCCCCTTGATCCGCATCCTGGTTCCTTCGGGTGAGTGCTGGAGTTCAGCGCGCGGCCCCCTTTGAGAGCCGATCGGTTCAAGGGTCGGCGCGGCGCCTCTACCGGGTCGCCACTCCAGGGGCGATATCACGCGTACGCGATCCCGCGTATGGCCACTGGTCTCCTAACGAGCCGTCCAACTCATCGGGGATCGGCCGCCGCCCTTGGCCGCTGCCGGAGCCGGCCAGGCCGTACGTGAAAAGAGGTGGTTCGGTCACCCTGCACCGCACGGACGGGCGGGAACCGCACATCGCATCGGACGGGTTGTGACAGCCCGCAAAGGGGCGTTGCGCCTCAGATGTCACCGCCCGCATGCCGCAGGTCATACGGCCGCCCCCAGCGGAGAGACGACCTCTTCCGTGGTCAGTGCTGTCTTGGGGGCCGCTTCTCCATGCCGGGGTGGATCCTCCGCAGGGCTCTCCCACTTCCCCGGTTGGGTCGCGCTGTCCTGGAGGCGAGGGCGGCATCAAGTGATCAGTAGGGGCTTTGGCCTGGGGCGGGTGCGAGGGGGAGCGCGGCGGGGGTGCTCGGTGTGCCTCACGGCGTACGGGTGGAGGGTCAGGGGCGCGGGGGGTTTTGGTCGTAGGTGGATTGGGCGGCGTGGATTTCTTGGATGTGGGTTTCGGCCCAGGTTTTGGCGGCGTGCATGATCGGTAGGAGGGATTCGCCCAGGGGGGTCAGGGCGTAGTCCACACGGACGGGGACGGATGGAGTGAGGGTGCGGCTGACCAGGCCGTCGCGCTCCAGGTTGCGCAGGGTCTGGGTGAGCATCTTCTGGCTGACTCCGGCTATGCGGCGGGAGAGGCCGCTGTAGCGGAGGGGGCCGTCGCCGAGGGCGTTGAGCACGAGGCTCACCCACTTGTCGCTGATCCGGTCGAGCACCTGACGGGCCGGGCACGACGCCAGGTAGGCGTCGTAGGCCTCACGCTCGGCCCGCCGCCGCTCCTCGGCCGTCCTCGTGGCCATCCGCGCTCCTTCACGTTGGTTACGCACCTTGAGGTGCCTACTTCCCCTTGGAGAGTAAGTCTTCTTAGGTTCGTCTCACCGGTCAACCCGTGACCGGAGGTATTCGGAGACGGAGGAGTTCTCATGCGTGCGGTCGTGGTGCGGAACCCGGGTGGGCTCGACGCGCTGGAGGTCGTGGACGTCGCCGTGCCCGAGCCCGGCCCGGGGCAGGTGCGGGTACGGGTGGAGGCGGCGGCCGTCAACCCGGTGGACGTGGCGACACGGGCGGGATTGCTCGTCGAAGGCGGTCTGGTACGGCGGCGCGAGCAGCACGGCATCGGCTGGGACGTCGCCGGGGTGATCGACGCGCTCGGCCCCGGCGTGACGGGGGTGGGCGCCGGCGACCGGGTGATCGGGCTCCGGGACCGGCTGGAGCTGCCGCTCGGGACCCACGCCGAGTACGTCGTCCTCGACGCCGGCGCCGTCGCCCGCGCTCCGGGCGGGGTCTCCGCGGAGGCGGCGGCCACGATTCCGCTCAACGGGCTCACCGCCATGCAGGGGCTCGATCTGCTCGGCCTCTCCGCCGGGCAGACGCTGCTGGTCACCGGGGCCGCCGGCGCCCTCGGGGGCTTCGCGGTGGAACTGGCCGCCGCCCGGGGCCTGCGGGTCGTCGCGCTCGCGAGCCCGGCCGACGAGGAGGCGGTCCGCGGGTTCGGCGCGGAGTTCTTCGTCCCCCGGGGCGGCGACCTGCCCTCCGCCGTTCGCGCGCTCGTACCCGGCGGCGTGGACGGCGTGCTCGACGCCGCGGTCGTCGGCTCCCCGGCTCTGGAGGCCGCGCGCGGCGGCGGTTCCTTCGTCAGCGTCGTCGCCGGGGCGGCCCCGCTGCCCCTCCGCGGAACCCGCGTGCGCGAGGTGTGGATCCGCGCCGACGCCGCCATGCTCGGCGCCCTGTCCGCCCTCGCCGAGTCCGGCCGCCTCACCCTCCGCGTCGCCTCCACCCACGCCCTGGAGGACGCCGCCAAGGCCCACGCCCTCCTCGAACAGGGCGGACTCCGCGGCCGCCCCGTCCTCACCCCCGGCCCCCGCTGACCGCGACCCCCACCCTTCGCCCGAGCCGGTGAGCCCACCCCGCCCCGCCGTACGGCCGAGCGAGCCCACTCTGATGTACGGCAAGGCGAGCCCGGCCCCGCCGTACGACCGAGGGGCCCCACCCCGTCGTACGGCCGAGCGAGCCCGGCGCCGCCGTACGGCCGAGCGGGCCCTGCCTCGCCGTACGGCTGAGCGCCTTCGCCTCGCGTGCGGCGCCGCGGGCCCCGTGGGCTCGGGGGCTCGGGGGCTCGGGGGCCACTGGAGGCGCGCCTTGCACGTTCCGTGCCAGATGTCCAAACGGATCGCGTGGCCACCTACAGGAGCGGGGGTCTCCCCTGAGAGACTGGCTCGTCGAAACCTATCGATTAGGGGATAAGTTCGTTCATGTCGGAAAATGATTTCCCGCTGGTGCAGTTCCTGCGGGAGGGCTTCGACCCCACGGGGGAGCTCGCGCGCATCCGGGCCGAGCAGCCGGTCTTCCCGCTGGAGATCCCCGGCGGCCAGAGGGTGTGGCTGGTCACGCGGTACGAGGACGTGCGGGCGGTGCTGGGGGACGCCGACCGGTTCAGCAACGACTTCGCCAACGTGATCGGCCTGGGGACGTCCCAGGAGGATCCGGGCGGCCTCGGGTTCCGCGACCCGCCCGAGCACACCCGGCTGCGCCGCTACCTCACCCCCGAGTTCACCATGCGCCGGCTGCGCCGCCTGGAACCGCGCATCGCCGAGATCGTCGGCGAGCGGCTCGACGCGATCGAGAAGGCCGGCGCCCCGGTCGACCTGGTGCAGGAGTTCGCCCTGCCGGTCCCCTCCCTGGTCGTCTGCGAGCTGCTCGGCGTGCCGTACGGCGAGCGCGCCGACTTCGTGCGGCTCAGCGCCGACCGGTTCGACTTCTCGGCGGGGCCGGAGGCGTCGCTCCAGGCCGTCAACGACTCGATGGTCTTCCTGACCGAACTCGTGGCCAGGGAACGCCGGAACCCCGGCGACGGGCTGCTGGGCATGCTGCTGCGCGAGCACGGCGCGGAGATCTCGGACCGCGAGCTGGCCAGCCTGGCGGACGGCCTGCTCACCGGCGGGCACGACACGAGCACGAGCATGCTCGCGCTCGGCACGCTCTGGCTGCTGCGGAACCCCGCGGAGCTGGCCAAGGTCCGCGACGGCGACGACGAGGACTACGTGGCGCGGCTCGTCGAGGAGTTGCTCCGCTACCTGACCGTGGTCCAGGTGGCCTTCCCCCGTTTCGCCCGCGAGGACCTGGTCCTCGCCGGTCAGCCCATCGCCAAGGGCGAGATGGTCCTCTGCTCGCTGGCGGCGGCCAACCGCGACCCGGCGATCGGCCCCGACCCCGACGTCGTGGACCCCGCCCGCGAGGCCCCCTCGCACCTGGCGTTCGGCCACGGCATCCACCGCTGCGTCGGCGCGCCCCTGGCCCAGATGGAGCTGCGCATCGCGTTCCCCGCCCTCCTGCGCCGCTTCCCCGGGCTCCGCCTCGCCGTGCCGTACGACGAGGTCGAGTTCCGCGAGCTGGCCATCGTGTACGGCCTCAAGGCCCTGCCCGTCACCTGGTAGGCCCCCAGGAGCCGGGGCTCCCCCACCCCGGCTCCCACCCAACCCCGCGAACACCCAGCCCCCGCGAACATCCGAGGAAACACCGCCGGATCCCGCGATCCCGCCACTGATCGACGCGGCCTCACCCGGGCATCCCCTCCGCACGGCACAGCCGGCGGATCCCGTCCAGTCCCCCACCGTGATCACCCGAGAGTGAATCCGCCCTCGTCCAAGAAGCCCCTGGCCGGTTGAAGGCGGCCAGGGGCTTTTGGGGCCCGATGGGGTCGGGGTCTCGTCGGGCGTCGGGGGGTGGTCTCGCCGGAGGCGTCGTCGGCTCCGGGGGGCGGGCCGGTCAGACCGCTGGGAAATGATGAGTCGGGCCTGATGGTCCATTGCGGGCCGGCCGTATTCGGAGATCGAAGAACGGCGGCGGGTTCCGCCGGAGGGGAGCCGTTCCCGGCCCCCGCCATGACAACGGCTTCCCCTGGCGGATCGGCCGGTAGAGGCCGGTCATCGCCTCGAATGCGAGTGTGACCGGGATTCGCCCTGCCGGCCCCGCGCCGCGGCCTTCGTGCCGGGCGGGAGGGGAGGGGTCCGCCGTGCGGCCGGGACGGCGGCCGCTGCTCGCGATATCGCGGTGAGCAGGGACTACGAAGCTCCCGCCGGTCCCGCGTCGGCGATCACTCGCCGCCGGTGTCGTAGGGGTCGTGCGCGTATGTGGAGTTGTGGCCGTGGTTCCAGTGCTCGGCGGACCAGGAACTGTCCGTCGAGTGCGAGTAGGGGTTCGTCAGCTCGTGGTCGGCCCAGTCCTCAGCAGGGCCGCCGATGGCGGAATGGACCATAATGAAGCTCTCCTTCCGGGATTCAGGCGATCCCTTGGAAAAAGGCTGCGCGCGCCGCCGTTTTTCCACAATCCGATGAGCCGAACAGTGGAAAATCGGAAAACACCGGCGCCGCGAGTTGCTGCGGAAGGCGGGGAGCATGGCGGAGGGGACGCCCGGCCGCCGGCGCGGGCCGGGACGGCCGCGAGGGGACATCGCGGCCGAGGGGCCGATGAAGGACCTCCTGCGGGACCTGCGGAGACTGCTCGACGAGTCGGGGCTCACCGGGACCGAGATCTCCGCCCGCACCCACTACTCCCGCAGCAGGATCGGCTCGGCCCTGGCCGGGAAGCCTCCGCCCGGCCACGCCCTGCTGCGCGACATCGTCGCCGCGACCGGCCACGACCCCGGCCCCTGGCTGGAACGCCTCGCGTCGATCGGCGAACGGCGGGCGGGCGGCGGCGGGCGCGGCCCGCGGGGCCACGCGGCGGGCGCGGAGCCGCTGGGCCGGGACGCGGGCGCGGAGTTGCTGGGCCGGGACGCGGAGCTGGCGGAGGTGAACGCGCTCGTGACCGCGGCCGTGCGCGGCGACGGCGGCACCCTGGTCGTCCGGGGCGAGGCCGGGATCGGGAAGACCGCGCTGCTGGAGGCGGCCAGGCCCGCCCCGGGGACGCGGGTGCTCTCGGTGCGCTGCCGGGACGGGGAGGCGGGACTGGCCTTCTCGGCTCTCAGCACCCTGCTGCTGCCGATCGCCGACCGCATCCGCCTGCTCCGGCCGCATCTGCGCCGCGCGCTGAACGCCTCGCTCTCCCGCTCCGCCCCCGACCCGGGCGGGCCGAACCGGCTCGACATCGCCCACGGCACCCTGGAACTGCTCGCCAGGTCCGGCCCGGTGCTGGCCGTCCTCGACGACGTGCAGTGGATGGACGCCGACTCCGCCCAGATCCTCGCCTTCGCCGCCAGCCGCCTGGCCGGATCGCCGGTCGCGTTCCTGATCGCCCTGCGCCCCGAATCCGGGTGCGCGATGGACCTGAACGGGCTGCCCGCCATCGTCCTCACCGGCCTGTCCCGCGAGCCCGCCGCGGAGCTGGTCGCCAGGGCGCTCGGCCGTACGGCGGGCGAGGCGGAGCTGGACCGGCTGATGCGGTACACCGGGGGCCATCCGCTCGCCCTGCTGGAACTGTCCCGCGGCGGGATCCCGGCGGGCGACCCGGCGCCGCCACGGCTGCCGCAGGTGCTGGAGAAGGTCTTCCGCGCGCAGCTCGAAACGCTGCCCGCCGACGCGCGCCGCGCGCTGCTGGTGTGCGCGGCGAGCTTCACCGGGGATCTCACCGAGATCAAGGAGGTCCTGGGCCCGGGCGCGGGAGCCGCGCTGGAGCCCGGGGTGAGCGGCGGGCTCATCGAGATCACGGGCAACACCGTGGCGTTCGCCCACCCGCTGGTCCGGTCCGCCGTCTACTGGGATCCGAGGGCGGGGAGATGGGACACCCACGCGGCCCTCGCGCGGGTCCTGCGGAGGCGGGCGGACTCCGGCGCGGCGCAGGACCGCGCCGGCGCGCTGGATCAGCACGCCTGGCACCTCGCCGCCGCCGCCGTCGGCGCCGACGAGGACGCGGCGCGGGCCCTCGACGAGGTGGCGGACCGGGCCCGGCGGCGCGGCGCGCTGGAGGCCGTACGGCAGGCCTGCGAGCGAGCGGCCGCGCTCTCGGCGGATCGGGAGCGCCGGGTGCGCCGCCTGGTACGGGCGGCCGACGCGGCGCGCCTGTCCGGGCGGGCCGAGGAGGCCATGGCGCTGCTCACCCAGGCCGGGGAACCCGTGTCCGCTCGGACGCGGGGTGAGATCGAGCGGGTGCGCGCCCAGATCCTGCAGATCCGCGCCGCGCCCGCGGAGGTCGCCGAGGAACTGGCCGCGATCGCCGCCGGCCTCCGCCGCGAGGAACCCGAGGGGTCCGAAAGGTCCGAAAGGTCCGAAGGGGCCGGAGGGGCCGGAGGGGCCGGAGGGGCCGGAGGGGCCGGAGGGGCCGGAGGGGCCGGAGGGGCCGGAGGGGCCGGAGGGGCCGGAGGGGCCGGAGGGGCCGGAGGGGCCGGAGGGGCCGGAGGGGCCGGAGGGGCCGGAGGGGCCGGAGGGGCCGGAGGGGCCGGAGGGGCCGGAGGGGCCGGAGGGGCCGGAGGGGCCGGAGGGGCCGGAGGGGCCGGAGGGGCCGGAGGGGCCGGAGGGGCCGGAGGGGCCGGAGGGGCCGGAGGGGCCGGAGGGGCCGGAGGGGCCGGAGGGGCCGGAGGGGCCGGAGGGGCCGGAGGGGCCGGAGGGGCCGGAGGGGCCGGAGGGGCCGGAGGGGCCGGAGAAGCCAAACAGGCCGGGAAGTCTGATGGGTCCGGGGAATCCGGGAAGCCGGGGAAGTCCGAGGAGATCGCCGGCCTGCTCGCGACCGCGGCCTCCGCGGCGGTGATGGGGGGCCGCGTCGGCCGGGCGGCGAACCTGGCCGAGGAGGCGTACACGCTCTCCCCCGCCCTCGCGCCCGTGGTGATGCGCGCCTACACCTCGCTGCTCCAGGGGCGCGAGTCCGCTGCCTCGGACCTGCTCGGGAGGCACCGGGAGGAGCTGTTCGCCGCGGACCCGCTCCGGCACGGGGCCGAGACCTTCGGCTTCTCGTGCCTGACCCTGACCTGGCTCGACGAGCACGACACGGCGGAACGGCTCGCCGAGGCCCTGCTCGGCCGCATGGACGAGATCGGCGCCCTGGCGCAGCGGTCCGTGCTGGGCAGCGCCGTCGCGGAACTGGAGTTCCGGCGCGGACGCTGGAACTCCGCCTACGCGCGGGCCGCCCGCGCCGCCGCGCTCGCGGGCGAGCTGGGCCAGCCGGCCATCGCCGCGTTCGCGCTCACCACCCTCGCCAGGATCGAGGCGGCGCAGGGCGGCGTCCGGCGGTGTGAGGAGTACGCCTCCCGCGCGCTGGACCTGCTGGAACCCAACGGCTACACGATGGTCGCGTTCTTCGCCCACCTCGCCCTGGCGCAGTCGGCGCTGGCCGAGGGCCGGGCAGCGGACGCCGCCGAACGGCTGGCGCGCCTGCGGGAGCGGATCGCCGCCGCCGGGGTCCGGACGCCCGCGGTCTTTCCGGTGCACGCGGATCTGGTCGAGGCGTGTCTCTCGGCGGACCGGGCGGGCGAGGCGGCGGCGGCGCTGTCGGAGCTGAGGTCACAGATCGGCCCGTCGTCGCCGCCGTCCGTGCTGGCGGTGGAGGCGCGGTGCCGCGGGCTGCTGGCGGAGGACGTCCACGGCGTCCGGGAGTGCCTGGCCGCGGCGCTCGTCCTCCACGGCCGCGTCTCCGATCCGTACGGCGAGGCGCGCACCCGCCTCGCGCTGGGCCTGCGGCTGCTCCGCTACGGCGAGCCGGCCGGCGAGCATCTGGCCGCCGCCCGCCGTCTGTTCCAGGGGCTCGGCGCCGCCCCCTGGCTCGGCCGGACCGGCCCGCCGGCGACCGCCGCCCCGCCGTACAACGCCCCGCCGTACGACGGCCCGCCGGATGACGCCTCACCGTACGACGGCCCGCCGCACAACGCCCCGCCGCACAACGTCCCGTCGTACGACGCTCCGCCGTACGACGGGCTGAGCGGGCACGAGATGCAGGTGGCGAGGCTGGCGGCGCGGGGGGCGGGTCCCCGGGAGATCGCCGACGCCCTGGTGATGCCCGTGCAGGCGATCGAGGAGGACGTCGCCCGCGTGTGCTCCGTGCTCGGCGCCGCCTCGGCCGCGGATCTGGCGGCGCGGTTCGCCGACCCTCCGGCGGGCCGGTGAGGGCTTTCCGGGGGTCGCACCTGGGTCTATGAGGGCGGGGCGGGTGCGGCAGAGACCCGTGGGGCCTGTGGGGTTCGAGGGGGTTCAGGTGGGTTGGAGCTGTCTGCTGGGGGCGAAAACCTGGTGATTTTTCGGGGCACTTGCCGGAATGCTGGGGGGTGGGCGAGGAGTTTTGTCGGTGGTGCTTGGCAGTGTTGGTGGGGGCCACCACTTCTTTGACAGCCCAGGCTGCGGCGCCAGCCAGGATCAGGCCGTGTCCGACGAAACCGATTGAGGTACCGTGTCCAGCTCGTTGCTCGACTCACCAGCCAAGTCCGTGACACCCGCGTCGAAGCGGACGCCCGCAGTGATCCGGCTGCTGGTGCTCGCCACGTTCGTGGTCATTCTCAATGAGACGATCATGATCAACGCGATCCCGCGGCTGATGAGCGCGATGAACATCAGTGCGCAGACCGCGCAGTGGTTGTCGACCGCGTTCATGCTGACGATGGCGGCCGTCATCCCGATCACCGGGTGGTTCCTGCAGCGGGTCTCGACGCGCACCGCGTACACCACCGCGATGGGGTTGTTCCTGGCCGGTACGGCGCTGGCGGCGGTGGCGCCGACGTTCGCGGTGCTGCTCGGGGGCCGGATCATCCAGGCGTCGGGCACGGCGGTGATGATGCCGCTGCTGATGACGACGCTCATGCAGGTGGTGCCGGAGTCGGCCCGGGGGCGGGTGATGGGCAACGTCACCCTCGCCATCTCGGTCGCGCCGGCCATGGGGCCGACGGTCTCCGGGGTGATCCTGCAGTTCGGGTCCTGGCGGCTGCTGTTCGCCGTGGTGTTCCCCATCGCCGCGCTGATCACCTGGGGCGGGCTGCGGCAGCTCAAGAACATCGGGGAGCCCAAGTACAGCACGATCGACTGGCTGAGCGTGGTGACCGCCGCCGCCGGGTTCGGCGGGCTGGTCTACGGCCTCAGCCTGTTCGAGGGCGGTGACGCGGGGGTGGCCGTCTCGTTCACGGGGGGCGGGCTGCTCCTCATCGCCGTCTTCGTCGTCCGCCAGCTCGCGCTGCAGAAGCGCGGCGTCCCGCTGATGGACCTGCGCACGCTGCGCCACCGCACCTACACCATCGCGCTGATCCTGATGTCGGTCGCCTTCATGGCGATGCTCGGGTCGATGATCCTGCTGCCGCTGTACCTCCAGAGCGTCCGCGGCCTCAACCCGCTGGAGACGGGGCTCCTGGTGATGCCGGGCGGTCTCGCGATGGGGCTGCTCGGGCCGACCGTCGGCCGCCTCTTCGACCGGTTCGGCGGGCGGGTCCTGGTCATCCCCGGCGCCGTCGGCATCACGCTCTCCCTCGCCGGCTTCACCCAGGTCACGATGACCATGCCGTTCTGGCTGCTCCTCGGCCTGCACGCGCTGCTGATGGTGAGCCTGGCCGCGACCTTCACCCCCGTGTTCACCCTCGGGCTCGGCGCGGTCCCGCCGTCGCTCTACTCCCACGGCAGCTCCATCCTGAGCACGCTGCAGCAGGTCTCCGCGGCCATCGGCACCGCGCTCGTGGTCACCGTGATGAGCGCGCGGGCCGACTCCCTCCGGGCCACGGGCGTCGCCAAGGCGCTCGCCGACCTCGACGGCATGCGGCTGGCCTTCATCATCGGCGCGGCGCTGTCCGTGATCGTGATCGTCACCGCCGTGCTCCTGCCGGCCCGCGCCGCCGGCCACGCCGAAGCCCCCGAGGAGACCGCCGAAGCCCCCGCGTGACGCCGTAGAGACCGTCCGCGCGTGCCCGGGCCGCCGGTGAGCCGCAAGGCCCCGGCGGCCCGCGCCACGTCAGCCCGCCCGCAAGACGAAGACCCGCCGGTCCTGGAATTCACGTCCGGGGCGGGTGTCAGAGGGACGGGTTTCAGAGGGGCGGGGTTCGGAGGGGGCGGAGGCGGGTGGGGTGGGCGGCGAGGCGCTGGTGCTGCTGGAGGAGGGTGTGGGTGAGGTTCCAGGCTCGGGGGTCGCCCAGCAGGGAGCCGGTCATCCAGCCGATGGCTTCGGTGATCATGGCGACGGCCTGGTACCGGTACTGCGGGGGGTGGGGGTCGGCGGCGAGGGTCTCGGAGACGCGGCCGGAGAGGGTGGCGGCCAGGTGGGCCATGGCGGACGGGCAGCCCCGGGTGGCGGCCAGCCGGAGCAGGGAGATGGCGAACTCGGGATCGGCGACCTGAAGGCTGGTGGCCAGGCGGTACGCCGCATGGGCGGCCTCTCCGCCGGCGCAGCGGGAGGGGCGCGCGCACGTTTCCCAGGAGCGCCCGGGCACGGATCGGCGACCGGGCGGGAGCGTGGAGAGCGTCATGGAGGTACTCACGATCGGGGGCGATCGGAAGGGCACGGGGCGCCCGGGCGAGGGACCCGGGCGCCGGGTGCGGGGACCCTTAGCGGGCGATCATCCAATGGAGGAACACGCGGAGGAGGAGGCCGCTGAGCACGCCGATCACGATCGCGCTCGGCGCCTGACCCTGGAGCTGGTGGGCCATCCAGGCCGCGAGCGCTCCGCCCTGTACGGCGAAGGCGCCGATGACGGCGGCCCGGAGCGACAGCGCCCGGTGTCCGGAAGCGGACCGGTTGGGCTCATCCTCCTGACGCGAGTCCCCGATGGGACGTACAGTCATAGAACCTGTTTCCTTTCTCATCAAGCGGTGGATCGGTGACAGGCCGCGACGGCTTCCTGCTGCAGACAGGGAGCCGTCGTCCATTTCAAGGCGCATGGACGACGGCTCTCGCCGTTACGGCATCCCTCAGTGTGGAGCCCGGACACCCGGCCGCGCCACAAGAACGACACTTTTCACGAATAACAACGACATGTCCTGACACGACAAATCGGACTACAGTCGCTTTGCTTCGCCAACGTCCGGATATCCCAGCTCAGGGCACAGACCGCCCAAGGTCCGTAGATCGTGCCAATCATCGCGGGAAATAGGCGACCCTTGCACTTGCACGTGCATTTGCATGATCATATTCCCGGGAAGATCACTGCGCTTCAGGATCGGCCATCGCCGGGAATTTCATGATTTATCAGGATTAATCGCTCCCGGTCCGCGCCCCCGTGCCGGCGCCCGGCCGTACCAGGAGAAGCATGGCCAGGATGAGGGCGGCGAGGAGCGCGAAGGCCGCCGGGTAGCCGGTCGCGGTGGACAGGAGGCCGAAGGCGGTGCCGCCCAGGCCGATGCCGATGTCGAAGGCGATGTTCCAGAGCGCGCTGGTGGTGCTCGGCGTGGGCGTGCTCTCGAACATGAGCGACAGGCTGACATTCTGCGCCGCGCCGAAGCCCGCGCCGAAGAGGAGCGCGCCGGCGAGGGCGGCGGCGGGGTGCGCGGCGGCGGCCAGCAGGAGCACCCCGGCCGCCGCCAGAGCGATCGCGGGGACGAGGAGCCGCCGCTGGCCGTGCCGGTCGCCGTGGTGCCCAGACCACCAGCGGGTGAAGGTGGTGGCCACGGCCTGGGCCAGGAGCGCGATGGGGGCGATGACCGGGGTCGTCGCCAGAGGGAGGAACGTGACCAGCGCGCCGTAGGCCAGGGCGGTGGTGGCGAAGGCGAGCGCGGGGCGGGCGGTGCCCGGATCGCGGAGCGCGGTCAGCATGCCCTGGACCTGCTCGGGGCCGGAGGACCGGGCGGGCGTGGCGGGCACCGCGGGCAGGGCCGCGAGGGCGGCCCCGGCGGCGACGGCGAAGACCAGCGGATAACCGAGGTGGGTGGCCACCCAGACCCCCGCAGGCAGGGCGAGGACGGCGGGTATGCCGATCACCACGCCGTACAGCCCCAGGGCCTCGCCGCGCCGGGACGGGGGCGCCAGCTCGGCCACCAGCGCGCTGCCCAGGACCACGACCACGGCGAATCCCAGCCCGCGCACCACGCTGACCACCAGGATCGGGACGAGGGACCGGGTGGCGAGGAGGGCCAGGGCGGGGACGCCGAGGAGGAGCACCCCCGCGGCCAGGACCGGGCGGTAGCCGTACCTGGTGACCAGGGCGGGGACGAACATCTCGGCCACGACCGTGGAGAACATGAGGGCGCCGGTGGCCAGGCCCGCGCCCACCGCGCCGGCGCCGCCCGCCTCGGCGTAGAGGGGGACCGTGGACAGCAGGAGGTAGGCACTGGTCATCGCGGCGAACTGCCCCCAGAAGACCAGGAGGAGGGGGCGACTGAGGATCGCGGGACGCGCCGCCGTTGACTCGCTCATGGTCAACGACCTTACGAAACCGCCCTGACCTGCTCCGGCGCAGGGGTTGAGGATCCTCCCGCCCGGGTTGAACCGGTCCACACCCGATGTCACCCCCTCCGCACACCTCGCACATGCCGTACGGCAGGTGCATCCGGTACGGCGCACGCGGGGCGACGCGAGCCGTACGGCGGTGGCCGGCGCGAGCCGTACGGCGGGGCTTTTGCGCGCGGCGTCGGACGCGAGCCGTACGGCAAGCGGAGCGGCGGCGCCCGGCGCGGACGGCGGCGCCCGGCCGGGACGGCGGCGTCCGGCGCGGGCGGGAGCCGTACGGCGGGACGGGTCAGGCGGCGGCGCTCTTGTGGCCGTTGAACGGGTAGAAGACGGCGCGGACGCAGCCCTTCTTCTTGTTCTTGAACAGGTCGTAGCCCTTGGGGGCGTCGTCGAGCGACATCGGGTGCGTGAGGAGGTGGCGCGCCTCCAGGCGGCCCTGCGACATGAGTTCCAGGAGGCGGGGGATGTAGCGCTGGCCGTGCTGCTGGCCGCTGCGGAGCGTCAGGCTCTTGTTGACCACCGCGCCCATCGGGAACTTGTCCACCCAGCCCAGGTAGACGCCCAGCACGGATACCACCCCGCCCTTGCGGCAGGCCATGATCGCCTGGCGGAGCGTGAGGCCGCGGTCCGTCTGGAGGCGGAGGCCCTGCTTGGCGCGGTCGTAGGCGTACTGCGGGCCCTTGCCGTGCGACTCCATGCCGACGGCCTCGATGCACACGTCGGGCCCGCGCCCGCCGGTCATCTCCTTGAGCGCGTCCAGGACGTCGGTCTTCTCGTAGTCGAGGATCTCGGCGCCGGCCTTCTCGCGGGCCATGGACAGCCGCTCGGGGAACCGGTCGATGGCGATCACGCGCTCCGCGCCCATGAGGTACGCGGCCTTCATCGCCATCTGCCCGACTCCTCCGCAGCCCCAGACCGCGACCACGTCACCGGGCCCGACGTTGGCGATGTCCGCGCCCATCCAGCCGGTCGGCACCGCGTCGGAGGCGAAGACGGCGTCCTCGTCGGAGACGTTCTCCGGGACCGGGAAGGCGTTGTGGTCGGCGTACGGCACGCGCACGTACTCGGCGTGGCTGCCCGCGAAGCCGCCCATCGCGTGGGAGTAGCCGAAGATCCCGGCCCCCGCGTGGCCGATGGCCGTCTCCAGGAAGGCCGGGTTCGGGTTGGTGTTGTCGCACAGGGACCAGGTGCCCTGGCGGCAGTACCGGCAGCGCCCGCAGCCGATGATCGAGCAGACGACGACCCGCTCGCCCACCCGCCGCCTGGACACGTCCGGCCCCACCTCGACGACCTCGCCGATGAACTCGTGCCCGAGGACGTCCCCGGCCGCCATCGCCGGGACGTACCCGTCCAGCAGGTGCAGGTCCGACCCGCACACCGAGCTGGCCGTCACCTTCACGATCGCGTCCTGCCGGTTGAGCAGGCCGGGGTCCGGCACCTTCTCGACCTTGACGTCGTTCACGCCGGTCCAGCACAACGCCCGCATCACGCGCTCCTTCTCGCGAGCCGCTTCGCCGCCGGGAGCACCGCGCGCCCGACCGCGGTCCTGCGCCCTTCCGTCTGCCCCTCGACCCGCAGCACCTCGCCGGTCTCCAGCAGTTGCTTCACCGCCCGCAGCGACTCGCGCGCCTGCCCGGTCGCCGGCCGTACGGCGATCTCGCTGCCCCGTCCGCCGGGCGCGGCGGTCACGCGCACCTCGTGGTGCTCGGCCAGCCGCGCGAGCGCGTCCGGCCGGGCGTCCCCGGTGAGCTCCCGGGGTTCGCGCAAGACGGTCATCACAACCCATTCCCGCGTCTTCGCGACCCTGCGCCGCCTCACGGCCGCCGCCACACCTCCGACCGCGACCGCCGCCACGGCGAGCTTGACCTTGGCGCCCACAGCGCCCCCTTTCCTCACTCGCCCAACGCTCCTGCCCCCCCCTCCCACCCCCACAAACCCCCCACTCCCCCGCACACCGCCCAAGCCCCCCCCGCAGCGAATGCCGTACGGCCGAGCAAAGCCCGGCACCGATCCCGCCGTCCCCGCGAGCGCGAGCCTCGCCATTCCCAGCGGTAAGCCGCCCTTCACCAGGCCACCTCGAACCAGATCCTCCAGCCCTTACCGTGCCGCTCAGCGCCCCACCGCCGAGAGAGCGCTTCGACGAGGCTCAGTCCCCGGCCGCCGACCTCCTCCAGGCCGGATTGAACGGGACGAGGGATGGTTCCGGCTCCACCGAGATCCAGAACCTCAACACGAAGTCCGTCTTCAGTCGCTCTCATGCCGACGAAGACCATCCCGCCAGGGCGACCCGAATCGCTATGGCGAATCGCGTTAGCGATCAGCTCGCCCGCCATCAGCTCGATGTCGTCGGCCAGTTCGGTCCCGTGGGTTCTCAGGAGCATACGTAGGTGCAGGTCAGCGGCGCATCGGATCGTATGGCGGATCTCCGACAACGTACGAAGGTCTCCGGGGAAGGCGAGCAGGTGCTTCAGATTCGAGAAGATCCGTCCACGGTCGTACGTAGACGCAGAGCCGCTGCCGCTCTCTGCATCACCACAATCCGTCGCATTCGTCTCCAGGTGTGTCGCCACTGGTCCTCCTCGCCTGCGCAGGTGATCGCTTGCCGTTCGTCGGCATGAAAGGAGAGGCGGATAACTCGCCTCGCCATAACCCATTGCGCGGCGACGGCGTTCGCTCCAGCAGCCACGATTCCGGGTCAGGAGCATCAGGAGCAGAATCCGCCGTCCAAGCGCCCACGACCCCACGAGACGAACCTCCGTCACGCAAGGTCGTTAACTGTCACACTCATAGTGAGGGCGCACGCAGTGACTTGCAACGTGCATTCACAAACGTGCGCGCTATGCCGGAATAATCCCTGCTCGAATAAGATCGTCACAGCATCGACAGCGAGGACACTTGCCATGTCCGAGACCAACCCCACCGTCAGCCGCCGCCTACTCGCCGAGGAACTGCGAAAGCTCCGCGAAGCCCGTGGAATCACGATGGAGGATGTCGCCGCTCGCCTGGAATGGTCTCGCTTCAAGCTCCTGCGCCTGGAGAACGGCCATGCCAAGCGCCCGTATATCCACGACATCAACCTCTTGTGCGACGTCTACGGCGTCGACGACCCACGGGTCCGCGAGGCCCTGCTCACACTCGCTCGCGACGCCGGCAAGCGCGGCTGGTGGGCGGCCTATGACGACGTGCTCAAAGGTGCTTACGTGGGGCTCGAAGCCGGAGCCTCGCAGATCAGAACGTTCCAGCTTTCCGTAATTCCGGGCTTGCTACAAACGCCCGAGTATGCCGCAGCCCTCGTGCGCGCCGCCATGGTCCGCGATCCGCTGGAAATCAAGCGACGCGTGGAAGCGCGGATGGCACGACAGCGGATCCTCGAACGGGACAATCCACCGATGCTTTGGGCCGTCATCGACGAGATGGCCCTGCTGCGCTCACCCGGCGATCCCGAGGTCCATAGGCGGCAACTTCGCCGACTGATCGACACCGGCCCCCTCGAACACGTGAAGATCCAGATTCTCAAGCTGTCCGAGGGCTTCCACCCGGGTCTATCAGGGCAGTTCGTGATCCTGGACTTCCCCGGCGACGTCGAGAAGTCCGTGGTCCACCTGGAGACGGCCACCGACGGCCTGTATCTGGAGGAGCCCGAGGAGCGGAAGCGCTATAGCCTGGCTTGGCAGTACCTCTGCGCTTCCGCTCTGAGTACTGACGCGTCGATCGCGTATCTGTCCACTCTGATCGACAACCTGGGAGGATCTCGTGGATCTGTCCCGCGCCGAATGGCGCAAGAGCAGACGTAGTCAGGGCACGGGCAACGACTGCGTCGAGGTCGCCGACTTATCCGACGCCATCGCGGTCCGCGACTCCAAGAACCCGGACGGCGGAGCGCTCGTCATCTCCCGCTCCTCCTGGTCCGGGTTCATGAACGACATCAAGGCGGGCAAGCTCAGCCCGTGAGCGAGGTCCCGGCGCGTTTCGGTGATCTCGCTGCTGAATGAGGCCCTGCAAGACCCGGGCCAGAGGCTGGCGGGGAGCACGCCGGGTCCTCGACTCGGCCGTGCTTCGAGAGGAGCGTCGCATGGCAGACGAGGGCATTCGCTGGCGTAAGTCGTCCTGGAGCGGGGGCGACGCGAACTGTGTCGAGGTGGCGCGGACGGGCGATTTCGTCGCCGTCCCGCGACTCCAAGGACCCAGGTGGTCCTGCCCCGTGGTTCACCCGCGACGAATGGGCCGCGTTCCGGCGCTCCGTCGAAGACGGCGGCGCTTGACCGACTGGTCCCCTCCATCTCACTGGGGCGCCCTCCAAACCGTGCTTCCCTTATCCGGGCCGGCCTTGGCGCTGACGGCGTGCGAATGGCTCACGGGCTCGTGGCGCTCATTGGCGATTCCTTTCGCGGAGCCCTGGGCCGGGGTCGCCTCGGCGATGGTCATCAGCGCGCGTTCGCCGGGGGTGGGGATCGTCGAGGTTTGCGGGGGAGCGCGAGGGGGCGGCGGCCCCTTCGTTCGGGGGTGTGGGGGCGGAGCCCCCGCTGGGGCCGGCTGAGCTTGAACGCGCGGAGCGCTCTCACGCGAAGACCTTGCCTTTGCGCGCCCGGCTGTGCAGAGAGCACCCGGCTGTGCAGAAAAACGCGGTTTCGGGGGGCGCGCGGCGGGCGTAGGGTGCGGGTATGGCCTGGCGACATTGATCCACACCTGAGTCCCGATTGGCGCGGAGGCTGTACGCCTTCGCGTTCCTGGACGATCTCGTCCTGCTGTATCCCGTCTACGCGCTGCTGTTCGCCCGGACCGGGCTGTCGGCGGCGCAGATCTCCTCGTTGTTCGTCATCTGGTCGGTGACCTCGTTCGCGCTGGAGATCCCCTCCGGGCTGTGGGCCGACCTCTTCTCGCGGCGGCGGCTGCTGATCGCCGCGCCCCTGCTCGGCGGGGCGGGCTTCGCGCTGTGGACCTTCTTCCCGTCGTATCCGGCCTTCGCCGCCGGTTTCCTCCTGTGGGGAGCCGGTACGGCACTGCGGTCGGGCGCGCTGCAGGCCCTCGTCTACGAGGAACTGGCCAGGGCGGGCGCGACCTCGTCGTACCCCCGGCTGATCGGCCGCTCCGAGGCGGTCGCCACCACCGCGGAGATGTTCGCGGCGGGCCTGGCGGCGCCGGTGCTGGCCGCGGGCGGGTACCTCGCGGTGGGCGTGGCCAGCGTCGTGGCCACCGTGCTGACCTCCCTCGCCGCCGCCGCGCTGCCGGAGTCCCGGGCCCGGCCGGGATCGCGGGCGCGAGGGGAGTCCCGGCCGCGCGCGGAATCCCAGGCGCTCACCGGATCCGCGGCGCGAGAGGAGTCTTCCGGCCGGTCGGAGGAGGGCGGCGGGGAGGAGGGGTTCGCCGCGACGGTCCGCGCCGGGCTGGCCGGGCTGCGCGGGTCTCCCACGGTGCGGCGAGCGCTGCTCCTCGTGGCGGCCCTCATGGGCGTGACCGCGATCGATGAGTACATCCCCCTGCTCGCGGAGTCCACCGGAGCCGGCACGGCCGCCGTCCCCCTCCTGATGCTGCTGGTCCTGGCGGGGAACACGGCGGGCGGCTGGCTCGCCGGGACCGGCACCCGCTGGGCGGCCCCGGTCCTCGCGGTCGGCGCGGTCTGCCTGGCGGCCGGCGCGCTCATCCCCCACCCGGCGGGGCTGGTCCTCATCGCCGCGGCGTTCGGCGTCTTCCAGTGGACGACGGCCGCCGCCGACGCCCGGCTCCAGGCTCACCTCACCGACCGCACCCGGGCCACCATGACCTCGGTCTCCGGCCTGGGCGCCGAGGTCTTCGCCGTCCTCACCTTCGCCGCCTACGCCCTGGGCTCCACCTGGTCCGCGCCGGGGCCGCTCTTCGCGCTCGCGGCCCTGCCGTACCTCATGATCGCTCTCATCCTCCGGCGAAACCCCCATCATCCGGGCGATGGGGATTAGCCTCTTCCCGTGGCCGCGGTGGGGCGATTCCGGGTGAGTGATCTGGCGCTGGCGGGCGTCGTCCTGGTTCTCAACCTGAGCGCGCAGGCGGCGCAGGGGCATTCGGCGGCGGGCTACGCCCTCGTCGGGCCGCCCGCCCTGGCGCTGCTCCTGCGGCGGGAGCGGGCGCTCGCCGTGCTGGCGGTCGTGGCCGCGTGCGACCTGATCAGGGCGGCGGCCACGGCGTCCACGGCCGCGAACGTCGCGACGCTGGTGGCGCTCTACTCGGTGGGGCGATACCTCGCGCCCCGGGTCGCGTGGGCGGCGGCGGGCGCGGCCTTCCCGGTGTACGGCGCGATCGCGCTGCTGACCTCGCTGCGGCGGCAGGGGCGCACGCTCGGGGACGTGGAGGCGTTCGACCTCGTGCCCACGGGCGCGGTCGCGCTGTGGCCGGTGTTCGTGGTGCTCCTCGGACAGCTCGTGCGGCTCAACCTCGAACTGCGGGAGCGCCGGCGGGCCGAGGTGGCGGACGCGGCGGTGCGGGCGGAGCGGCGCCGGATCGCGCGCGAGCTGCACGATGTGGTCGCCCACCACATCACCACGATGCACGCCCTCATCGGCGGCGCGCGGCTCACCCTGGCCCGGGACCCCCGGCTGGCGGAGTCCTCCCTCACCGACGCCGAGCGCGCCGGCCGCGAGGCCCTGGCGGAGATGCGCCACCTGCTGCGCCTCCTCCGCGCCGACGACATCACGGTCTCCTCCGCCCCCGCCCGGGCCGCCGCCGGGCCCGGGACCGCCGCGGCCGGCTCCCCCGGCGCCGGACCCGCCGAGGCGGGCACCGCCGTACGGCCGGAGGCGGGGAGCGACGGGAGTACGGCGGACGCCGGCCGGGCGGGCGGTGGAACCGGGGCGGCCGGAACGGCCGGGGACGGGCGTGGCGCGCCGGGCCTGGGCGGTCCGGGCCCCCGCTCCGGCGGCGCCGGGACCGGCGCGGGCGGCCCGGGGGCCGGTGACGGCGCGGGCGGCCCGGGGTCCGGTGACGGCGCGGGCGGCCCGGGGTCCGGTGACGGCGCGGCGCGGGCCGAGTCGGGGCACTGGGGCCTGGGCGGGCGGGGCGTCGCGGAGCTGGGGGAACTGGTCGAACGGGCGCGGGGCATGGGGCTCGCGGCGCGGCTGGAGACGCGCGGGGAGCCGGTGGCGCTGCCCCGAGCCGTGGATCACACGGTCTACCGGATCGTGCAGGAGGCGCTGACCAACACGCGGAAGTACGCGGGCACCGGCGCCCGCGTCGCCGTGCGGGTCGGGCACGAGCCCGGCGCGGTCGAGGTGGAGGTCGTCGACGAGGGGCCCGCCGAGGATCGCGCCCAGGCCCGCGCGCGGGGACGCCGGGACGCGTCCGCGGCCGTCCCCGGCGGGCCCCCGGGCGGGTTCGGGCTGGTGGGCATGGCCGAACGCGTGGCGATGTGCGGCGGCGACCTGCGGAGCGGCGCCCGGCCCGAAGGCGGCTTCCGCGTCTGGGCCCGGCTGCCCGTGAGCCGGGAGACGGCCTGAGTCCCGCGCCCGGCCCCTCCGCCTGGCCTCTCTGTCTGCTCCTCCACCTGGCCCTTCTGCCGGCCCCACCGCCTGCTCCTCGCCTGGCCGCTCTGTCTGCCCTTCCGCCTGGCCGCTCTGTCCGCCCCTCCGCCTGGCCGCTCTGTCGGCCACTCCGCCTGCCGTGATCTCGCGATCCCCGCCCGACGTACGCGGGGCGGATCGCCGTCCTCGCGTGGGGCGGGCGGCTCCGCCGTACGGAGGAGGGGGATTGGGAGCCGGGGCCCGGACGGCGGGGCGCGCGGGACCTGGGGCCCAGCGGTGAAAGGGGCCGTGAGCAGGAGGGATTCGCGGAGCCGAGCCGGGATCGTGGAGGTGAGTGGAAGGAGACGCCATGCGAATCACGAGACTCGCCGCGGGCGGGCTGCTGACGGCGGCGCTGGCCGGATCGACGATCTCCGGCGGTACGGCGGCGGCGGAGACGACGAGGACGACGACGCAGGAGAAGGCTCCCCGCTGGGAGACGTGCGCGGGCCCGGGACTGCCCGCCGACATGCGGTGCGCGACGGTGCGGGTTCCGGTGGACTGGGCCCGGCCGGGCGGGCCGGCGATCGACCTGAGGGTGGCGCGGCTGGCCGCGACCGGGCCCAGGATCGGGTCGGTGCTCCTGGTGCCGGGCGGCCCGGGCAAGTCCTCGGTCCAGGATCTCGCCCAGTCCGGGCGGCACTTCGCGGGGCTGCGGCAGCGGTTCGACCTCGTGGCGTTCGACCCTCGCCACCACTACGAGCGGCTGGCCGCGCTGGCGCCCGAATGCTCGCGGCCGGGCGTCGCGCTGGTGACCGACCCGCGCGATCCCCAGGCGTACGGCAGGCAGGCCCGGGCGCTGGCCGACGCGATGGACCGGTGCCGGCGCGCCGACGGCACCGGCCTGGTCGATCACCTGGACGCGGTCTCGGTGGCGCGCGACATGGAGGCGATCCGGGCGGTGCTGGGCGAGGAGCGGCTGAGCCTCATGGCCGAGTCGTACGGGGGCTTCCCGGCGGCGGCGTACGCGCGGCTGCACCCGGGGCGGATCCGGGCGATGTACCTCGACGGCACGCCGGACCACACCGTGAGCCTGACCGAGCTGAGCCGGCTGGGGACGGAGCCGCTGGAGCGCGTGTTCGGGCGCTTCGCCGCCTGGTGCGCGGAGGACCCGGCGTGCGCGCTGCGCGGGCAGGACGTGCGCGGCGTGTGGCGGCGGCTGCTGCGGGACGCCGACCGGCGGCCGATCCCGTTCACCGGCAAGGGCCCGTTCGGCGAGGTCCGGGGCGAGATGAGCGGGATGCACCTGGCGTTCGCGGCCCCGCTCCTCCTCGCCCAGGAGGACCAGGGCCGCTGGCGGGACCTCGCCGCGGCGATCGACCGCGCGCGGCGGGGCGACGTCTCGGGGTTCGCGGACCTCGTCGCCGGTAACTCGCAGGTCTGGACGCGCCCGGCCGGGATCGCCGCCCAGTGCCCCAACTACGGGACCGGCGGCGGCTACCGCGCCCTCGCCCGCGAACGGCGCGAGCTCGGGCGCGACCTGCCCGACCTGGGCCGGTCCGCCGCCTGGCTCCGGACCGTCTGCTCCGGCCGGCCGGACCCGGCGAACCCGCCCGGGCCGATCCCGGCGCGCGAGCTGCCACCCCTCCTCGGGGCCGGGAGCCGGACGGACCACGGCATGACCGCCGCTCTGGTGGGCAACGTCCCCGGCTCCGCCACCGTCCGCTACGACGCCCCCGGTCACAGCCTCTACCTGTCCGGAGTGCGCTGCGTGATCGCCCACGCCGACCGCTACCTGACCGACCTGCGCCTTCCCCCGAAGGGCACCGTCTGCCCCAAGGAGTGACCGCCCCGGTGGCCGCCTCTGGGAGCGACCGTTCCGGCCGTCGCCGCACCGCCCGAAGGTGCGGCGGCGGCCGCTGCCGTACGGCGTGACGCCCCGCCGCGCCGCGTGACGCCTGGTCGTACGGCGTGATGCCCATCCGTGTGGCGCGTGACGCCCGGCCGTACGGCGTGACGGCCGCGCCGCGTGTCCGCGCATCCCGTACGGCGGACGCGGGCGGGAGCCGTACGGGATGCGGCGTGGGCGGCGGGGTTTGTTGACCTTGGAGGTGCGGCTGTCTCAGGGTGGGCGGATGGTTCGGATATCGCGTGATTTCGGGTTTTTCTGGGTTTCGCAGACCTTGTCGGTCGCGGGCGACTCGTTCTCCTACATCGCCCTGCCGTTGCTCGTCCTGCACGCCACCGGGTCCGTGACGCAGATGGGGCTGCTCACGGGGGTCGGCGGCGTGGCGGCGGTCGTGGCCGGGATCTTCGCGGGGCACCTGGTGGACCGGTACGACCGGCGGCGGCTGATGATCGGGGCGGACCTGGTCCGGGCGCTGCTGTACGCCGCGGTGCCGGTGGCCTGGGCGTTCTCGCCGCAGGTGTGGCTCCTCTACGTGGTCGTGCCGCTGGGCGCCGCGCTCGGGAAGGTCTTCCAGGTCGCGTACGTGACCGCCATCCCCGCGCTGGTCGAGAAAGAGCGGATCACCGAGGCCAACGGCCGCCTGTACGCGACCTACTCGGGCGCGGCCGTCGCGGGGCCCATGCTCGCGGGCGTCCTCTCCGCGAGCGCCGGGCCGGTCGCCGCCGTCGCGGTGGACGCCGCCACCTTCGCCGTCTCCGCGCTGGGCCTGGTGTTCGTACGGCTGCGCGCCTCGGGGGCGTCCGAGCCGGCGCGGGGCGGGTTCCTCGCGGGGGTGCGCTTCCTGTGGCGGCATCCGGTGCTGCGGCCGCTGACGCTGGCGCTGGCGCTGCTGACGTTCCTGATGATGGCCCTGACCGACCTGTTCATCTACCGGCTCAAGCACGACCTGGGCCAGTCCGACGCCGTGGTGGGCGTGGCGATGGCGGCGTCGGCGGCCGGGTCCGTGCTGGCCTCGCTCGTGGTCGCGCGGGCCCGCCGTACCCTCGGCTTCGGCGTCTCCTGGCTCGGCTCGTACGTCCTGTGCGGGATCGCCGTGGCCCTGCTCGCCGTCACCGGCGCGGTGCCCGCGATCGCCCTGCTGATCACCGCCTACTCCCTCGGCACGGGCGTCGCCGGGATCTGCTCCATGTCGCTGCGCCAGGAGGTCACCCCTGAACCCCTCCTCGGCCGGGTGACCAGCGCGTTCTGGACGATCCACACCGCCCCGGGCCCGATCGGCGCCGCCCTGCTCACCACGGCCGCCGCCGCGTACGGCACGCCGGCGGTGTTCGCCGCCACCGGCGCCGTGTTCCTGGTCCTCGCGGGCGCGGCCGCTCTCACCCCCGTCCGCCGGTCCCGGCCCGAGGAGGCCACCGCCTGACGGCCTCGTCACGATGGACGCCCTTGTCGCGAGATCGACGCCCTTGTCACGAGATATTCGCGACAAGGTACGGTTTGGCGCATGGAGATCCGGCGGTCCCTGGCGTTGCACGGTCCCACGCGGCGGAGGCCGCACGTCCTGCTGCGGGAGATGCTGGCGGCGCTGCCCGCCGACACCCCCGCCGACGGGCCCGACGGGCCGGTGGCCGTGCTCGAACGGCGGATGGCCGAGCTCCTCGGCAAGGAGCGGGCGCTGTTCTTCCCCAGCGGGACGATGGCCCAGCAGGCGGCGCTGCGCGTGCACGCGGAGCGGCGGGGACGGTTCGCGTTCGCGGCCCATCCGCAGACGCACCTGGACGTGTGGGAGCGGCAGGGCTACTCGGTGGTGCACGGGCTGCGGTTCCACCCCGTGGGCGACCGGAACGCCCTGATCGGCCTGGCCGACCTCGACGCGGTGGCCGAGCCGCTGGCCGCGCTGCTGCTGGAGCTGCCGCAGCGGGACATCGGCGGGCTCCTGCCCACGTGGGACGAGCTGGTCGCGCAGACCTCCTGGGCCCGCGAGCGCGGGGCGGCGGCGCACCTGGACGGCGCGCGGCTGTGGGAGGCGCAGCCGTACTACGACCGGCCCCACGCCGAGATCGCCGCCCTCTTCGACACGGTCTACGTGTCCCTCTACAAGGGGCTTGAGGGCGTGCGGGGCGCGATCCTGGCCGGTGACGCCGCCACGATCGCCCAGACCGAGGTCTGGCGGCAGCGGCTCGGCGGCGGCATCTCCGACGCGTGGCCGCTGGCCGCCGCCGCGCTCGTCCGCCTCGACGGCGCGCTCGCCCGCATGCCCGCCTACCGCGACCACGCCGTGGCCCTGGCCGCCGCGATCAACGCCGGAGGGGTCGCCCGGACGCGGCCGGCCGTACCGCTGACGCCGCTGTTCCACGTCCACGTCCCGGTCCCGGCGGCCGCCCTGGGCCGGGCCCACGACGACCTCATCGCCGAGGAAGGCGTCCAGCTCTTCCTCCGCCCACGCACCTCCCCCGACCCCGAGTCGTCCAGTTTCGAGATCGTCGTCGGCGAGAACGCCCTGGACTTCAAGCCCGCCGAGGTCGCCGCCCTCATCGAGTCCCTGGTAACCCGAGCCCGCACCTGACCCGGCAGGGGCCGGGCGGATCGCTCGCGGATTCTGTCGGCGGGGGGCTCTACTGTCCCCGGCATGATCACTTCCCCGCCGGTGTGGGAGCGTGTCCGCGCCCTCATCGACGCCAAGGACCCCGACGGCGTCGCCGCCCTCGTCGTCACCCTCTCCGACCACGAACGCCCCGAGGTCGCCAAGGCCCTGCCCGGCCACCTCACGGCGATCCGCGAGCGCGGCGGCGACTCGTGGGCCGTCGAGGAGTACGGCGCGGAGCTGCGGGCGGCCGGGGTCGGCGTGCTGGGCGGGGCGGCGGCGATCGCGACGTGGCTCAACCGGCGCGGGCTCCAGCCGGGCTGGCGGTCCGGCGACGACAGCGGGCGCCTGGCCTGGATCCTGCGGCACCGCCCCGCCGAGCTGCGGGCCGACCTGGGCCGCCGCATGGCGCTCAAGCTGCGGGGCCGCCGCGACCGCGACGCCGCGCTGGCGCTCGCCCTGCTGCGTGAGAGCGGCGAGGAGCCTCCGCTCCACGGCCCGCTCGTGCTCGCCTGGGTCACCGACGCGGGCCGGGCCGACCGGGCGGACCCCCTCCTGCCGGCGCTGCTGCCCCAGATCTTCGAGGCCGACGGCGTGGGCCGCCTCCTGCGCGAGGACCACCACGACGTCCGTTCCTGGCAGGTGATGCTCGCCGGCATGGCGCGCGACGGCGACGTGGACCGCCGCTTCCTCCTCGACGGGTGCGTCACCCGGTTCCTGCGCGGCGGCGCCGACACCGACCTGCGCTTCTTCGTCCGCCTCCACGACCTGCTGGAGCCGTCGGACGACGAGATCCGCCCCCGCCTCCTGGACTACGTGCGCCTCCTCCCCGCCGCGCCCGGCCCCGTCGCCTCCCTGGCCCTCCGCCACCTGCGCGCCCTGGGCGGCCTCCCCCCGGAACACGTCGCCGAGTGCGTCGAGGCCCTCCTCTTCCGCCCCGAGGCCGCCCTCGTCCGCGCCGGCCTGTCCTGGCTCGACAGGTGCGTACGCCACGACCCCTCCCTCATCGGGAGTCTGGCCTCCGCCTTCCACTCCACCTCGCGGGAGGTACAGGAGCGGGCCGTCCGCATCGCCCTCAAGCACGCCCCGCTCATGACCGCCGAGTCCCGCGCCGCCCTCGCCGACGCGGTACCCCTCCTCCCGCCCGACCTGGCCGTACGGCTGGCCGGCACGTTCGGCGGCGAGGTGCCGGAGGAGGAGGCGGACGGTTTCGTCCCCGGCGAGCTGCCGGGCGTGCCTCCCGACAAGGGCGTGAGCCCGCGGGAATTCACGAGGGGGGAGCTGATCAACGCGCTGCGGCGGTATCCCTCCGGCCGGGTGGCGGTCGAACGGCTCATGGCCGGACTGGTCACGCTGGCGCACCGGGATCGCCCCGGGGTCCGGGCCGCGCTGGAGCGGTCGCTCGGCCAGGCCACCAAGCCGTGGCAGAGCCGGCCGTGGGCGCAGGCCTACGACTGGTTGTGCGCGGCGGGCCACGTGATCGCCGGGACCGCCACCTGGGACTGGTCCCGGCGCATGCCCCCGGCGGATTTGGTCGCGCCGCCGCAGCTGATGCTGCTGCACCGGTGCGCGGAGATCCTGGCGGCGGTGGAGCGGGACGAGATTCCCCCCGTGCTGCTCGCGACGCCGACCCGGGCGAGCGGGCACGTGGACGCGGGCGTGCTCGTGTCGCGGATGGAGGAGCACGAGGCCGCCGGGGTGAAGCCGCTGTCCGCCGACCTTCAGCAGGCGTTGCTGCGGTTGCCCCGGACGCCCGACCCCGAGGCGGCCGAGCGGGCCGGACGGCTCACCTCGGCGGCGGGAGGGATCGTGGCGGCGTGGCTGGCCGGCACGGCGCGGCCCGAGCCCCAGGTCAGTGTCCGCTGGGCGGCGCGGGTCGGCTCGTCCGGGGAGTCGACCTGGCTCGACGACAAGGAACCGGACGTTGATTTCCACTACGTGAAACCCGTGGTCACCTCGCGGGCGCCCCGGACCGGGCTGCCGCTGATCGATCTACTGCTCAACCGCGACCCCGGAGGGTTCCACGGCGACCGAGACCAGCTCTCTGCCCTGCCCGCCGTACTGCCCTCGCACCGGGAGGTGGCCGCCGCCCACCTCGTGCCTTTCCTGCCGGCCTCGTGGGACCGGGCGACGGCGGCGGCGGAAGAGGTCGCGCGCGCCGTCACCGGGGAGGGGCCCGCGGGCGAGGCGGTGGCGCTGGCGCTGGCCTACCGGCTGGCCGAGAACGGCGACGCCTACGGCGGGCGCGCGGAGGACGAGCGGCGCATCCTGCCGGCGATCTGGGCGCTCACGGCGCGGGGCGAGCTGCCCGCCGCCGAGATGGGGCGGCAGATCGGGTTCCTGGTGACCCGCAAGGGGCTGAAGCTGGGGCGCTTCCTCCCGGCGCTGGAACGAACCGCCCAGCGCGGGGCCCACGCCGAGGTGTTCACCATGATCGTCTCCGCGATCCCGGCCCTCGCCTCCGCGCGCCGCCTGCCGCACCGGCTCGACGCGCTCCTCGTCCTGGCCCGCCGCATCGCGGTGGGAACCGGCATCCGCGGCGCGTTCCCGGAGATCGCCGCGCTGGCCGCTCGCACGGGCCGGAGCGCGGCGGTCCGAGAGGCGCGCCGCCTGCACGAATTCGTCTCGTCCACCGGCTCCGACATGAGAGGGGTCTCAGCGTGAACGGCGGGCACAAGGGCGGCCACCGCGAGCGGCTCGCGATCGGCGCGGCGGTGACGGCGGCGGCGCCCGAGGGATGGCGCGAGGCGGTCGTCGAGCGCACCCAGCTCGGGAACCACGCCCGCACCTCGGTGACGTACCGGATGGAGGACGGCGGCACGCGCGCCGGCGAGGCATTCGGGCTGGACGAGCAGTTCGACCAGATGCGCGAGAAGGCGTACGTCCCCGGAGAGGGCACCTGGGTGTCGTGCCGGCTGGAGTTCGCGCCGGGCAGCCGCGCCTACCAGGGCACGCTCGAACCGGCGGGCGAGTCGGACCCGTTCCCGGCGGGCGCCCCTCCCACGGCGTACGTCGAGGAGCTGACGTTCTTCCCGCGACGGCGGATCCCCGCCTGGCTGGCGGACGCCCTGCCGACCGCGCCGCCGATCGGGTTCAAGAACGACCCCCTGCCTCCGGAGGAGACCCACCACGAGACGGAAAGCGCCTACCACTACGAGACGGAGACTCCCTTCCGCTACGAGACGGAGACCCACTCCGACGGGCTGGAGGCGTATGTCCATCTCGTGGCGACCCGGACGCGCCCGCACGTGGCGTACGACGCCCCGGCCGTCATCGAGATCGCCCCGCGCCCGATTCCCGTCGCGCTGACCGCGCCCGAGCCGGAGCCGTGGTCCGGGGGGCCACCGATGTCGCACCCAGCCGGGATCGGCCCCGATGAGACGGGTCCGGGCGGCGTGTTCCTCTCGTTCGCCACTTCCGCGGAGCACGCCGGCCTCGTGACGACCGCGCGCAGGAGGGACGTGCCCGATCCCCCGGAGGAGGAGGCCGCCTCCCCGTGGGGCGAGGTCTCCTACGAGCCGCTGGGCCACCTGACCGTCACCGAGTGCGACTACCGCCACGACGGGCGGCGCCGCGGCCTCGGCCTGCGCGGCGCCGAGCGCGGCGACCGTTTCGGCGTGCTGGGCGACGGCGAGTCCGGCCACCTGCTGGTCCTGGGCGACCACCCGCACCGAGGCGGCCTCGTGTCCTGGAACCTCCACGGTGACCGTCTGACGCTCCGTCTCACCGCCGAGGCCGCGGCCGCCCTGGACGCCGAGACCACCGTCGAGATCACTCTGGCCCTGCCGCCCGAGGAGGTCGGGCGGGTGCGGCGGGGGCTGACGGAGCTCGTCGGCGCGGCCGGGTAGCCGCGCCCCCTCCCCGGGCGGGACGCCGTACGGCACGGCCCGGGGAGGGGGCTCATCGGGACCAGGGATCAGGGGTCCGGGGTCAGGGGTCAGCCCGGAGGGAACTGGCCGTCCTTGGCTACGGGGACGGCGAGCTGGTGGCGGGTGGTGAGGGTGGCGGGCTCGGCGGGGAGGTGGCCGAGGACCGGGTTGAGGTGGCGGAGGGTGAGGTTGACCGGGTTGATGGCCGGACCCGTGATGTCGAACTTCTCCACGTCGATCCAGCGCACGATGTTCATGATCGCCGGCGGGATGTCGTCACCGGCCTTCTGGACCGGGACGCAGAGCTGGCGGGCGGCGGTGACCTGGACCGTCGCGGGCGGGATCTGGTTGGTCAGCACGGGGTTGAGCTGGCGCAGGTTCAGGTTGCGGTTCATGGGGGTGTTCGGCGTGATCGCGTAGCACTTCAGGTCGATGTGCCGGACGAGCGACAGCACCTCGGCGGGTGGGATCACGCCGTTCTTGGCGACCGGGACGCACAGGTGCTGCGGCTGGAGCATCGTGATCGGCTGCCGCGGCAGGCCCTGGAGCACCGGGTTGAGGTGGCTGAGGACGAGGTTCCGGTTCACCGGCGGGCCGCTGATCCGGTAGCAGGACAGGTCCACGAACCTGACGAAGTCGATGACGCCGGCGGGCGGGAGCACGTTGTTCTTGGCGACCGGGACGCAGAGCTGCTCCCTCGCGCCCAGGGTGACCTGCTCGATCGGCAGGCCGCCGAGCACGGGGTTGAGGTGCCGGAGGGTCAGCCCGACGGCCGGCGGGGTGTACGGGCTGGTCTTGTAGCACTCCAGGTCCAGGTTGGACACGAAGTCCTTCGGGGTCGGCAGCGCCAGCGCGGAGGCGGGCGGCGCGATCACGGACATCGCCGCGAACACCCCGAGGAGGGCGGCGAGCAGACGCCGGAGTTCCGGCCTGACGGTGGTGCGGTTCCCGGGGGCGCGTCTTCGCATGACTCCTCCAGCGGTCGAGGATCGTGCCCGGCGCCCTGAGTTTCCGCCCGCCCACCAGCCCTGACAACGATCCTGGCTGGCCGTTGACGGCCAATCTCACACCCCTGGATCGCGCTTGTTGCGGGTGGGATTCGAGGGGGATTGGTAGGTTTTCCAGACCCTCACGCGCTGGAGTTGATCCCCCGATGCAGTCGTCGCGGTCGCAGGCACACACGGCCTTCTGGTGGTGCCTGCTCGTGGGGTGGGCGGTCTGCGACCTGGTGACCGAGGCGGCGCGCAGCGCGTTCCCCGAGGCCATGGGGGTCGAGTTCTACTCGTGCACCGCGATGACCGGTTCCGTGGAGGAATGGCGGTGGGCGGCTCAGAGCGCGCTGTGGCAGGCCAGGAACGATCTGGAGCTCGCGCGGCCGGTCCTGCTGGCCGGACTGGCCTGGCTCGTCGTCCGGCGCGGGCGGCCTGCCGTACACCTGTGGGCGGCCGGGGGCGCGGCGGTGATGTTCCTGCTCCCCGGCCTGCTGGCCTACGCGGCGGAGGCGGTGGATCCCTACCCCCCTGACGCGTACGACTGCGACTTCGACCCCGACACGGGATTCCCCTGGACGGGGTTCGCGCTGACGATGCCGCCCCTGGCGCTCGCGGTCGCGGCGGCCTGGAGCGGTGTCCGCCGGGACCCCCTCCCCCGCGTCCCCTGGCGGCCGGTCGGCGCGGCGGTCGCGGTCATCGCCGTCCTGGCCGGGGGCGTGGCGCTCGCCGTACGGCTGACGCCCGCGGGTCCGCCGAGCCCGCCGGCCGTGGCCAAGGACGGGACGCCCCGGCACGCGCTGGTCGTGACCGGGGTACGGCTGGCCGTGCTCGACGTGGAGCGGGGGGAGGAGGTGGAGCGGCTCAGCGCGCCCGACCCGCGCGTCTACCGGTTCACGGCGGTCGCCCGGGACACCTCGCCGGGCCGGTACTACGCCGCCGCGACGGACTCCGGCGACGGCTACGGCAAGTCGTACCTCTACCGGGTGACCGTGGACGGCGACGGCTCCGGCGAGATCCGTGAGCGGGTGGGGCCCGAGGTGGAAGGGGTGATCACCGACCTCGCGGTGTCCCCGGACGGCCGGATCGCCCGCTGGTCCGTGGAGGTGGACGAGCCCGGCGGCACCGGCACGGCCCGGCTCGACCTCATCGACCCGCGCGACCCGGCCACGGCCCACCGGCTCCGCACCGGCCCGGCGAGCACGTTCCGCGACCCCGGCGACACCCCCGGCCTGTACTGGGCGGACGCGCGCACCCTCGGCCTGACGCTCACCGACACCCGCACGCGCGTCGCCGAGATCGACGTGGACGCCCCCGGCGCCCCACACCGCGACGTCCTGACCCCCCAGGTCATGGGCCAGATCTCCCCCCTCCACCTGCCCGACCGCGCGAAACTCCTCGTCACCCACCGCCCCATGGCGCAGGCCCACCACGTCGCCCTCCACGACCGCGCCACCGGCGAGCCCACCGGCGTCGTCTACTCCCCGGCCTGCGGCGAGGTCGCCGCCACCACCCTCGACCCGTCCGGCCGCCACCTCCTGATCGGCGTCCGGCGGACCCCCGGCACCACCTACTCCCCCGGCCCCCACCCGCCCACCTGCGACCAGGGCCCCACCCACCTCCTCTACCGCGCCGACCTCACCACCTCCACCCCCGCCCCCACCACCCCCGCCCCGCACACCTCCCCCCGCCTCCTGGGCCACCCCATCCGCCCAACCTGGCAAACCGAAGCCCCCATCACCGACCTCGCCTGGTGACGAGGAAGCCGCGAATCGGCGGGTGCGGGGGGCGGGGAATTGAAGTACTGTCTGGCGCGCGTTTCTCGCGGCGGGGTCGCGGGCGCGCCACGGTAGGGGCGGGATCCAGGAGAGAGCGGCGATCGGCGGCGTGGCGGACTTGGGGCGGAATCAGGTTGGTGAGCTGGGTGGATGTTCGGTGGTCTTCCTGCCGGGGGATCCGCCCAGGGCGGGGCGGGTGGCCTTCTGGCGGGAGGGCGAGCCGCCGGACGGGGCCGCGGAGGAGCTGACGCTCCTGCGGCCGGAGCCGGCGACGGTGCGAGCGCTCGCGATGCCGCTGGACGAGGCGTTGCCGGTGCTCACGCGGCTGCGGGCGGGCGGCGGGTCGCCGAGCGGGGCCTTCTGGGGGGCGGTTGCGGTGCTGGGGCTCCAGCTCGTCGCGCGGGGGCGCATCCTGCCCGGGCTGTCCCCCGGGGACTTCGACGCGTGGCGCGCGGGGCCGCTGGAGCCCGAGGACGTCCGGCGGGTGCGCGAGCTCGCCGCCGCGATGCCGCCCGAGGCCCGCGCGGTCCCGGTGGCCGGGAGCGACCTACTGCCGGAGGCGGAGTCGCTGGTCAAGGCGTTCCTCGACGCCATGGCCGACGTGCTCCCGCGCACCCCGGCCGCCAAGGCCGCCGTGGGCGTGTCGCCGTACGCCTCGATGCGCCCGCACTACCTGCCGGAGCGGCGGAGCTGGGCCGAGGAGGTCACGGCGGGGCTGGACTCCGGGGTGGCCGTGTCGCTGCGGATCGAACTGCCCGGGCTGGCGGCGCTGCGGGACACCGCGAGCTGGTACGCCTACGAGGGCGGGTTCCGGGTCGTGGTGCAGCTCCAGAGCGCGGCCGATCCGGCGCTGGTCGCGGACGCGGCCGAGGTGTGGGGCGGGGCCACCGGGTTCGGGGCGGACGCGCGCATGGAGACGCTGCTGACGCTGCGGCGGGCGGCGCTCGCGTGGGAGCCGCTGGGTCCGCTGCTGTCGGCGGCGGTGCCCGACGCTGTCGAGGTGGACGCCGACGAGGTGTGGGAACTGCTCGGGGAGGCCGGGCGGCGGCTGGCCGGGGCCGGGGTGCGCGTGCTGTGGCCCCGGGAGCTGACCCGGGACCTGAAGGCGCGCGCCGTCGTCACCGGTCCCGACGTCGCGGACCCGTCGGGCTTCTTCTCCGCCGACTCCCTCCTCGACCTGAGCTGGCGGTTCACCGTCGGCGACCGCCGGCTCACGCCCGAGGAGCTGGACCGGCTCGCCGAGAGCCACCTGCCCGTCGTGCGCCTGCACGGCCAGTGGATCCTCGTGGACGAGGAGCTGGCCCGGCGCGCCCGCGAGCGCAAGGACCTGCGGCTCTCCCCCGTGGACGCCCTCGGCGCCGCCCTCACCGGCACGGTCGAGGACGCCGGGACGCTGGTCGAGGTCGAGCCCGAGGGCTGGCTCGCCACCCTGCGCGACCGGCTGGCCGAGCCGGAGAACCAGGAGCGGGTACGGCAGCCCGCCGCGCTCGCCGCGACGCTGCGCGACTACCAGCTCCGGGGCCTGTCGTGGCTGCACCGGATGACCTCGCTGGGGCTGGGCTGCTGCCTCGCCGACGACATGGGCCTGGGCAAGACGATCACGCTCATCGCGCTGCACCTGCACCGCCAGGAGAACCCCGGCACCGCAGGGCCGACGCTCGTCGTCTGCCCGACCTCGCTCCTCGGCAACTGGGAGCGCGAGATCGAGAGGTTCGCCCCCGGCACCCCGGTCCGCCGGTTCCACGGCACCGCGCGCGACCTGGACGACCTCGCCGGCGACGCGTTCGTCCTCACGACGTACGGCACCATGCGGCTGGACGCCGAACGGCTGGGCGGCCCCGTGTGGGGCATGGTCGTGGCCGACGAGGCGCAGCACGTCAAGAACCCCTTCTCGGCGACCGCCCGCGCGCTCCGCACGATCAGGGCCCGCGCCCGGATCGCGCTCACCGGCACGCCGGTCGAGAACAACCTGAGCGAGCTGTGGGCCATCCTCGACTGGACCACCCCCGGCCTGCTCGGCACGCTCGGCTCGTTCCGCGCCCGCTACGCCGACGCCGTCGAGGGCGACCTCGACCGGGAGGCCGCCGAACGGCTGTCGCGCCTGGTGCGGCCGTTCCTGCTGCGCCGCCGCAAGTCCGACCCGGGCATCGCGCCGGAGCTGCCGCCCAAGACCGAGACCGACCGGGCGGTGGCGCTCACCGACGAGCAGATCGGCCTGTACGAGGCGGTCGTGCGCGAGACCCTGGCCGAGATCCGGCAGGCGAGCGGCATGGCCCGGCGCGGCCTGGTGGTCAAGCTGCTGACCTCGCTCAAGCAGATCTGCAACCACCCCGCGCAGTACCTCAAGGAGGAGCGCCCGGTCGTCCCCGGCCGCTCCGGCAAGCTGGAACTGCTCGACGAGCTCCTCGGCACGATCCTGGCCGAGGGCGGCGGCGTGCTCGTCTTCACCCAGTACGTCCAGATGGCCCGGCTCATCGAGAAGCACCTGTCGGCGCGGGGCGTCGCCACCCAGTTCCTCCACGGCGGCACCCCGGTCAGGCGGCGCGAGGAGATGGTGCGCCGGTTCCAGGACGGCGAGGCCCCGGTCTTCCTGCTGTCCCTCAAGGCGGCGGGCACCGGCCTCAACCTCACCCGCGCCGGGCACGTGATCCACTACGACCGCTGGTGGAACCCGGCGGTCGAGGAGCAGGCCACCGACCGCGCCTACCGCATCGGCCAGACCCAGCCCGTCCAGGTGCACCGGATCATCGCCGAGGGCACGGTCGAGGACCGCATCGCCGCGCTCCTGGCGCACAAGCGCGAGCTGGCGGACGCCGTGCTGGGATCGGGCGAGGCCGCCCTGACCGAGCTGACCGACACCGAACTGGCCGAGCTGGTCGCGCTGAGAAGGGGTGACCGATGACCGCCAAGACCTTCCCCGCCTTCCCCGCCACGGGCCGGCGCACCTTCGCCACGACCTGGTGGGGCCGCGCCTGGGTCACCGCGCTGGAGCAGACCTCCCTCGACGCCGGCCGCCTCAAGAAGGGCCGCTCGTACGCCAGGGGCGGCGCGGTCGGCGCGGTCACGGTCGCCCCGGGCCGGGTCACCGCGTCGGTGCAGGGCAGCGACCGCATGCCGTACCCGGTCCAGGTGCTCGTGCCGCGCCTGCCGGACGCCGACTGGGACACGTTCCTGCGCATGGTCGCCTCGCGGGCCGGGCACCTGGCGGCGCTGCTCGACCGCGACATGCCGCCGGAGCTGGTGGAGGACGCCGAGGCCGCGGGCGTGGACCTGCTGCCGGCGGCCGGCGACCTGGAGCCCGAGTGCGGCTGCGACGACTGGGGATTCCCCTGCGTGCACGCGGCGGCGCTGTGCTACCAGGTCGCGCGGCTGCTGGACCAGGACCCGTTCGTGCTGCTGCTGATGCGCGGGCGGGGCGAGCGCGAACTCCTCGACGAACTCCGCCTCCGCACGGCCCCCGCCGCGCCGGAGCCCCACGCGGGCGTCCCGGCCGCCGAGGTCTACGCGGCGGCGCCGCCGCCCCTGCCCGAGCCCCCTCCCCCGGTGGACCGGCCGGGGCCCGGCCCCGTCCTCGCCGGGCTGTGCGAGCCCGCCGAGGCCCGCGCGCTGGAGTTCCTGGCCGCCGACGCCGCCTCCCGCGCCCGCCGCCTCCTCGCCGAGGCGCTGTCCCCCGGCCACGCCGACGCCCCGATCGAGCCGCCGCTCACCCCCTGGCAGGACGCCGTGCGGCTGGCCGCGGCCCACCCCGACCCGGAGCTGCGCGCCCGTCTCTGCGACGACCCCGGCCGGCTGGACCGCGCCGTGCTGGCCTGGGAGTACGGCGGGCCGTCGGGCCTGGAGACCCTCGAAGAGCCGTGGACCCCTGACCGCCGCGCCCTGGCCCGGGCCCGCGCGGCGATCGACTCCGCCTGGGACCCCGGGGAGCGGCCCGCCTTCCAGGTCACCCGCAACCGCTGGACCGCCTCCGGCGTCCAGCTCCGCTACGGCCGCGACGACCGCTGGCACCCGTACCGCCAGAGCTCCGGCCAGTGGACCCCCGCGGGCCCGCCCTCGCCCGACCCCGCCACCGCTCTGGCGCCCCTTCTGGGCTGACGCCGGAATCGTGCGCTGATCTCGCGATTCCCGCCGGCGTCGCCCGAGGCGCCGGGTGACGCGGGGCACGGGCGGAATCGCGAGATCGGCGCGGGGGACGGCGGCGGTCAGGTGGTCTGGAGGGTGCGGGCGGGAGCGTGCCGGCTGCCCTTGAGCCAGGCGTAGGCGGCGGGGTAGCGGCGGGACATGCGGAGGCCGGCGACCGTGAAGCGGCAGATCCCCTCCTTGATCAACGCGCCGGAGCGGCCGGAGACGAACCGGTCGTGGGGGCTGTCGTCCTCGTTCACGAACTGGACCAGGGCGTCGTGGCGGCCCAGGCTCACGCACTGGAGGACGTAGCGGAACCGGAAGGGCTTCGGCTCGCGGCCCGCCAGCCTGGCGTTGATCGAGTCGGCGGCGTGGGCGGCGATGGGCATGGCCGCCGCGCAGGACATGCGGGACTCGGCGCCGCGGATGTCCACCGCCGCCGCGTCTCCGACGACGTACACGTCGGGGCGGGACACCGAGCGCATCGTCTCGTCCACCAGGGCCCGGCCCCGGGCGTCCACCGCGAGCCCCGCCTCGGCGGCGAGCCCGGGGACCACGAAGGACCCGGCCCAGATCACGACGTCCGCCGCGATCTCGCCGTTCTCCGTGGTCAGCCCGCCCTCGTGGACCGCCGTCACGCGGCTGTGCCGTACGGTCTCGACGCCCAGCCGGTCGAGCACCCGGGCGACGTGGGCGCGCCCGCCGGCGGAGACGCCGCGGGCCAGTTCCCCGCCCGCGACCAGCTTGACCCGCCAGGACGGGTACGCCTCGGCCAGCTCCGTGGCCAGCTCGATCCCGGTGAGGCCGCCGCCGACCACCGCCAGGTCGCCCGCGCCCGCCCGCAGGCGTTCCCGCAGCTCGGCGGCGCGTTCCACGGTGTACGCGTGCTCGGCCACGCCCGGGGCGCTCACGTCCGTGCGGCTGCCCAGGGCGTACACGAGGGTGTCGTAGGAGATCGCCCGCCCGTCGGCGGTTCGGACCGTGCGGGCGTCCAGGTCGATGCCGGTGACGCGGGCGACCACGGTCTCGATGCCCGTGCCCCGGGTCAGCTCGGCGATGGGCACGGTCACGCCGGGCCGGCCGGCGATCAGCTCGTGCAGGCGGATGCGCTGGGTGAAGTCGGGGGTGGCGTTGATCAGCGTCACCTTGCGGGATGCCCGGCGGTCCAGCCGCAGCGCCGTGGTGAGGCCCGCGTAACCCGCGCCGAGTACGACGATGTGGTGCATCTCTTCTCCCTGTGCCGCGGTTTTCTTCGCTGTAAGGGGGACGACGCGGCGGCGGGAAACGTGAGGGTGATCCGCGTCACAGGGACACGTGGGTGAGCTTCTCCGGGTTCAGCACCAGATCGACCTCGGTGATCCGGCCCTCGTCGTCCACCGCGAACGCGAACACCACGCTGACCGCCCCCGAGGCGTCGAGCACGACGATCCCCGGCCAGCCGTTCACCGCGCAGGACCGAATCGACATCCCGCCCGGCAGGTACCACTTGGTCACGAGCCCGAGCACCATGCGGCTGACCCGGTCCGCGCCCTCGATCGGCTGCCGCGCGGCCCGCACCACGCCGCCGCCGTCCGCGCGCCACACGACGTCCGGGTCCAGCACCGCGACCAGCCCCGGCAGGTCACCCCGGGTGGCCGCCCCCACGAACGCCTCGACCGCCTTCCGCCGCGTCGCCACGTCGACCGTACGGCGGGGCCCGTGCTCGCGGACCCGGCGCCGGGCGCGCGAGGCCAGCCCGCGCACGGCCTCGGGGGATCGGCCGACCACCTCGGCGACCTGCTCGAACGGCAGGCTGAACACGTCGTGCAGCACGAGCGAGGTGCGCTCGGCCGGGGTCAGCCGCTCCATCATCGCGAGCAAGGCCACCTCGACCGACTCGTCCAGCTCGGCCCGCTCCTCCGGCGTCGGCTCGGCGGAGACGATCGGCTCGGGGAGCCATTCCCCGACGTACGTCTCCCGGCGGGCGCGGGCGGAGCCGAGCAGGTCGTAGCAGACCCGGCTGACCGTGGTGGTCAGGAAGGCGCGGGCGTTGTCCACCGCGTCGCGGTCGGCGCGCTCCCAGCGCAGCCAGGTCTCCTGGACCGCGTCCTCGGCGTCCCCCACCGTGCCCAGGATCCGGTAGGCCACGGCCCACAGATGCTCACGGTGCGCCTCGAACTCGTCCAGATCAGCCACGGCGCCACGATAGCCGCCCCTTCCCGGCCTCCCCTCGGCGGCCGCCACCCGTCAGCCCGCCGGCGTGTGCTCCCTCAGCCGCAGCACGAGAACCGCCTGGTCGTCGAGGTATTCGTCGGAGTCCTGCCCGTCCATGATCTGGTTGCAGAGCTCCTCCGGCGAGAGGTACGGCGCCTCGCGGGCGAGCCACTTGATCCGGGCGAGCCCGGTGTCCAGGCTCTCGTAGCGGCGCTCGATCAGCCCGTCGGTGTAGAGCACGACCGTGTCGCTGTACTCCAGCGAGACCGACGCGACCTGGTAGTCCTCCTCCTCGCTCGCCCCGAGCGGCGGCGACAGCGCGCCCTCCAGCAGCTCCTGCTCGCCGTCGCGGCGGATCAGCAGCGGCGGCGGGTGGCCGCCGTTGGAGTAGCGCAGGACGCCCCGCCGTTCGTCGAGCACCAGATAGCAGACGGTGGTGATGATGTCGGGCGTGTAGGCCGCCATGTAGCGGTCGAGCTCGCCGAGCATCTCGGCCGGGTCGCCCCCGCAGCGCAGCGCGCTCGCCCGCATCGCGCTGCGGAGCTGCCCCATCAGCGTCGCCTCGCCGGGCCCGTGCCCGGCCACGTCCCCGATGACGAAGCCCACCTGCCCGTCGGCCAGCGGGAACACGTCGTACCAGTCGCCCCCGACCTCCATCGAGTCGCTGCCCGCGGTGAACCGGCTCGCCGTCGCCACCCCGGGCAGCTCCGGCGCGGCCGGCAGCAGGCTGCGCTGAAGCCGCTCGGAGATGTCGAACTCCCGCTCCAGCACCCCGGCCCGCGCCAGCGCCTGCCCGATCTGGGCGGCCACCGTGCGCAGGTGCTCCTCCTCCAGCCGGGACGGCGGGCTCGTGCGCTCCACCGCCAGCGCCAGCACCCCGACCTTCTCGTTCTGGCAGGTGATGGGCAGCAGCAGCGCGTGGTGGTCCCGGTCGTAGGCGATCGGGCTGTACGGCGAGAGCGGCCGCTTCGGCGAGCGCACGCGGACGGCGGAGGTCACCGGCGCCAGCAGCCCCGGCTCGTCGTCGGCCAGGTCCACCCACGGGTCGTGGCGCAGGGTGAGCCGCCGGTCCGGGCTGGTGCCCTCGGGGATGAGGCGCTTCAGGTCCAGCCCCAGCACCGCCGTCAGGCAGTCGGTCGCCTCCGGCACCTTGGTCCGCACGACCTCGGCGACCTGGCGCAGCGTCGTCGCGGCGGCCAGCGCCGAGGTGAGCGTGTAGAGGCGGAAGAGCTGACGGCGGGTGTGCTGCTCCAGCTCCACCGCGCGGTCGCGCTGCCGTTCGGCGTTGCGGCGGAGCGCGGACTCCCGCGACAGCCGTTCGTTGAGCAGCATGAACCCGTCGGTGGAGTCGGCCGGGACCGCGCGGAGCTGCACGGCGGGGCCGCCCTCGAACCAGCCGGCGCGGGCGCCGTAGCAGCGGCAGCGCAGCTCGTCGCCCGTGGACCGGGAGGTGAAGGTCAGGCCGGCGGCCACCGGGTCCCCGGTGCGCATCCAGCGCCGCAGCCGCTCGCGCACGGCGTCCTCGCCTTCGCGGCTGAGCGCCTGCAGGCGGCCGCCCACCTCCAGCCCGGCCATCGCGCGGAGGGCGGCCGGGTTGTAGGCGAGGATCTCGCCGTCGTGGGTGAGCAGCAGCATCGGGTCGTTGATGACGCGCCCGACCTCGCTGAACAGGGGCCTGCTCATCTGCCGACCGGCTCCGTCTCGCTCAGGTCGCCGTAGTACTCGCGGCCGGGGGCGCGCGCCGCCTCCTCGGTGGTGCGCAGGTAGACGGCGACCCGGCAGCTCGCCGCGCCGCGCGCGATGGTCTGCCTGAGCTCGACCTTGGCGTAGCCGAGGTTCTGCGCGGCGATCACGCCGAACATGTTGGACGTGAGCATGCACATCGAGTCGCGGCCCCGGACCTCCTCGCCGAACGGGCAGGCCCGGTTGCCGAGGACGATCTTCTCGTCGCTCTCCTCGATGACGTAGAAGTCGCCCTGGATGCGGCGTTTCAGATCCACCAGCACGTCGGCGATCTGCTCGCGGTCGATCTTGTCCACCGCCAGCGCCTTGAGATAACGCTCGTTGACGGCGTCGCCGGTGCGCTGGCTGACCAGGCTGATGTAGCCCGCGGCCTCCTCGACCCCGACGATCTCCTCCAGGGTCCCGGCCAGCTCGCGGATCAGCGCCCGCATGAAGCCGTCGCGTTCGTATCCGAGGTCGAGGCTTTCGACGCCAGACATCGTCTCTCCCCTTCCAGCCCCGGGAACCACAAGGCGCGTCCACTCCCTGACGTACCGTGAGCCCCCCACGCTACGCCGACGACCGCCGACTTGCCGGAGGATTCGGTATATGAGGCATTGACGATCGTCATCTTGCCCTCATTTCCGGATATTTCCGGCGGTCGGCGGTGTGCGGCGAAATTTCCTGATTAGGTCAGCAGGACGCCAGCATCCGCAGCGTCCCCGGCCGCCGCCATTCGTAGGCGCGCGGGGCGGACCCCGGCGGCTGAGTGACGCAGGGGAAGTCCTCGCGCCGGTCGAGCACGACCCGGTAGCGCCGGGGGGCGCCGCAGGTGTTCCTCACCCAGAGCCGCTGGACCTGACCCTCGGTGCGGAGCGTGCTGGTCAGGCACCGGGGAGCGGGGGTCCAGTGATCTCCCCCGTCCGGCTCCTCGGGAGTGCCCGCGGGCAGTGCGGCGAGGAGCGCGGTCAGGGTGGTCGCGACGGCGGCGGACGCACTCAGCATAACGGTTCTCCGATTCTCAGCGCGATTTTCTCTCGCATTCGGCCACTGATTCGATCAGCGCCGACTACGACGCTCGCCGCTCAATCGAAGAGCCGCCCGCATTCGTTACAATGCACATTCCACGGCTATTTCGCTATTCCCTGTCTTCCGTACGGAGCATCCGTTCGCCCGACATAACCTGAATGTCGTGAGAAGACGCTGGGTCGGGGAGCACGGGTTCGAGGTGGAGCCGATCACGCTGGACGGCCACGGGGTGCTGCGCGTCCGGCAGCACGGCTTCCTGGTCGGCTACTGCCCCGACGTGGACTCCCTCGCCCGGCTGCTGGACCTGTCCGCCCTCGTCGAGGTGATCACGCTGCCGTCTCGCGGTGCACCTGCTCGGGAGCCTTGTCGCTCCTGAGCCCGCGCCACGAGGGGTGCCGGAGCCGCCCGTCCGCCGTCCACTCGGCGTACTGCACCTCGCCCACCAGCTCCGGCTCCACCCACCGCGCCGCCCGCGCGTGCTCGCGCGGCACCTCGTCCGCGAAGGGGCTGGTCTCCCGCTCCAGGGGCGCCAGCCGTTCGGCCAGCTCGCGCAGCGCCGCCTCGCTGAACCCGGTCCCCACGTGCCCGGCGTACCTCAGCCCGGACCCGTCGTACACCCCGAGCAGCAGCGACCCGATCGACCCGGCCCGCCGCCCCTCGCCCGGCTGCCAGCCGCCGATCACGACCTCCTGGGCCCGGTAGTTCTTCACCTTCACCCACTCGGCCGTGCGCTTCCCCGGCCGGTACGGCGAGGCCAGCCGCTTGGCGACGATGCCCTCCAGCGCCAGCCGCCGGCTCTGCCCGAGCACCTCGGCCCCGTCGCCGACGAAGAACGGCGGCACGTCCCACCGCTCCCCGCGCGACACCGCGGCCGACAGCAGCTCCCGCCGCGTCTCGTACGGCAGGCCGACCACGGGCCCGTCCTCGTGGTGCAGCAGGTCGAAGACCAGGTACGACACGGGGACGGCGCGGACCAGCTCCAGGATGCGCGCGGGATTGCGCTGGTGCATCCGCGGCTGGAGCCGTTCGAAACTGGGCCGTCCGGTCTCGTCGAACGCCACGATCTCCCCGTCCAGCACCAGGCTCCGGCCCTGGAGCGCCTTCCCCAGCCCCCCGAGCTCGGGATACGCGACGGTGACGTCCTTGCCGTTGCGCGAGACGAACCGCACCCGCCCGTCCTCGACGTACGCGAGGGCGCGCACGCCATCCCACTTCATCTCGAACCCGTACTCGTCGCCCTCGGACGGCAACGCGCCGAGCTGCGCCATCATCGGCTCATACGCCGGAAGTCCCCCCATGCCGCGCTACTAACCGATCCCCCGCCATTTGCCGTACGCGACGGGAGGAAATGGCGATTCACAGAGGAATTCCGGGCCCGGGGTTGGGGAAACCCGAAGGCGCGGCGGCCCGCGGCGGGGAGCCGGGCGACATGTCGGAATTCCGGAGGTCGGCGGCCGTCACCGGCGCCGGCGAGGCGGCGACGGCGGCCCGGCCGGGGCCGCCGCCGGTTTGGGCGGGCCGGGTGCGGGCAGGCGAGGGCGCATGCGGGTAGTGATTGCCGGAGCCACCGGGAACATCGGCACGAGTCTGGTCTCCGCCCTGGCGGCGGACCCGAAGGTCGCCTCGATCGTCGGGCTCGCGCGCAGAGTGCCGGACTGGAGTCCGCCGAAGACCGAGTGGCGGTCCGCGGACATCGCCAGGGACGACCTGACCCGCCACTTCGAGGGCGCGGACGTGGTCGTCGCGCTGTCCTGGATCTTCCAGCCCACGCACAACCCGATCACCACCTGGCGGGTGAACGTCCTGGGCAACACGCGCCTGTTCGAGGCCGCGGCCAGGGCGGGCGTCCACGCGCTCGTCTACTCCTCCTCGGTCGGGGCGTACTCCCCCGGGCCCAAGGACCGGATGGTCGCCGAGGACTGGCCCACCCACGGCTGGCCGACCGCCGCCTACGGTCGGGAGAAGGCGTACCTGGAGCGGTACCTCGACTCCTTCGAGCGGGACCACCCCGAGATGCGGGTGGTGCGCATGCGCCCCGGCTTCATCTTCAAGCGCTCCTCGGCGACCGAGCAGCGCCGCATCTTCGCCGGGCCGCTGGTGCCGCGCGTCCTGGGGAACTCCCGGGCCATCCCGGTCTTCCCCGACATCCCGGGCCTCCGCTTCCAGAGCCTGCACTCCGAGGACGCCGGTGAGGCGTTCGCGCAGGCCGTACGCCTGCCGGTGGCCGGGGCGTTCAACCTGGCCGCGGGTCCCGTGCTCGACGCGCGGCGGCTGGCCGACCTCCTCCAGGCCCGGCTGGTCCCGGTTCCGGCGGCCCTGGCCAGGGCCGCCCTGTGGGCCGCCTGGCACCTGCACCTCGCGCCGGCGTCGCCGTACCTCCTGGACCTGTTCCTCCGCGTGCCGCTCATGGACACGACGAGAGCGCGCGCCGACCTGGAGTGGTCGCCCAGGCACACCTCCGTCGAGGCGATCGAGTCCTTCCTCGCGGGTCTGCGCGCCGGCGACGACCTGGACACCCCGCCGCTGAGCGCGGGCACGAGCGGCCCGCTGCGCTCCCGGGAGTTCGCGACCGGGGTGGGTCAGCGAAACTCGGCGGAATGAACCTCCTGCTCATCTCCGACACCCACGTCCCCAAGCGCGCCCGCGACCTCCCCGCCCCGGTCTGGGCCGAGGTGGACAGGGCCGACGTGGTGGTCCACGCCGGCGACTGGGTCGACGAGGAGACGCTGGACCGCCTGGAGGCCCGCGCGAAGCGCCTGATCGCCGTCTACGGCAACAACGACGGCCCCGCGCTCCGCCGCCGCCTCCCGGAAGTGGCCCGGGCCACCCTGGACGGCGTCCGCCTGGCCGTCGTCCACGAGACCGGCCCCGCGCAGGGCCGGGAGTCCCGCTGCTCCCGCGCCTTCCCCGACACCGACGTCCTGGTCTTCGGCCACAGCCACATCCCCTGGGACACCACCACGGAGACCGGCCTGCGCCTGCTCAACCCCGGCAGCCCCACCGACCGCCGCCGCCAGCCCCACCACACCTACATGACCGCCCGAATCACAGACCACACCCTCACCTCGGTAGAACTCCACCCCCTCCCCCACCCCTGACGCCCCTGGCGAAGGCGCGGTCGTCTGGACACGACGCACGCCTGCCTCCGGCTTGGGGAACATAGGCGGGCGTCAGGAGCGAGTTCGCCGCCTGACCGTCATAGTGATCAATCGCTCTATATCCTTGCTGCGGCGACTCCCCAGGCCGATCCCCACCCCCCCTCGGAGAGACATATGGTCTTCCCCGCGCGAGAGCACGAGCAGAACGCTCTGCAGGGGGACTTCGGAGAGGCCTGGATCGAGGCGGTCGCGGCAGGCTGCGGGATCCTGCACGGTAAGCCCGCGACCCTCGACCTTCAGAAAGCGGACGTGCAGCTTTCCTTGCGGGGGCATCACGCAGGCACGTACAACCCCACAGTCCTCGTTCAGGTCAAGACCACGACGGACCTGCGCCGGGTGGGAGACGTGTACCACTTCGACCTCGACGTCGAGACCTACGAGGTGCTGAGGCGGGACGACCACTCCATCCGCAGGATTCTCGCGGTCATCGGGATGCCGAAGGACGGGGAGTACGTCCGTCTTGTGGACGACGGCACGCTCCTTGTCGGCTGCGGGGCTTGGGTCTCCCTGGAGGGGTTGCCGGCGACCACGAACGGCAAGACACAAGTGGTGCGCTTGCCCGCGGCGAACACCCTGGACCCCGACGGGCTCCGGCGCATGCTGGAGAAACACGGAGTCCGCAGGTCCACACCGGTGCCGCTCGTGGACGCGTGGGAGATAGCGTGACTACCTTGGGCAACACTGCTGGGGAGGACCTTATGGCAGTCCCCGGGCTGGCCACCTTTACCGGATACCTGCGAGGCGCCGGTTGGGACCTGGAGGATGATGACGGCCGGACGACGCTCTGGCGCCCCGGTCCGGATGCGCAAGACCAGCAGATTCGCGTCGTACTTCCGGCGAGTGAGAACGTCCGCGACTACGCGGAGCGAATAAATGAGGCGATCAGGGCTGTCGCGTATCTGGAGGAACGACTGCCCGACGAGGTGGTCTCGGACATCCGGTTCGGGGGTGCCGACAACGTCTCTGTACGACTGACGCCTGACGCGCCACCGGGAGAAGCCCCCTTGCTCCTGGCCCACGCGGCGATCTCCGCGCTGCGCTCTTATGTCATCGCCTCTGCCGCGGCCTTGGACAATGAGGTTCTCGTGCTGCCATCACGGCTCCCACAACGGGCCGAGTCGTATGCGGCGCGAACGCGCGTATCCGCCCACCCCGGAAGCTTCGTCCTATCGCTGGCACTGCCTTTGGCCGAGTCGGGCACAGACGAGTTCGGTGACGCCCTCGCGGATCAGATCCCTCTACTCGACGTTCCATCGCAGCCCTTCGGACGCAAGGTCGCCAGCAGGATGCTCGCCGTCGCGGAAACGGCGAAGCGACTGGCCGACGACGTCAGTGACGGGAGGAAGCCCATCTCATCGTTCGGGCATCCGGATGAGAGCAACGCCAACGCGACCGAACTGGAAGCGCTCAGTCTGCTCGGCGGCCCCGATCGGGACGCCTACCAGATCCGCTTCTCCCAATCTCCCCTGGCCCGCGGAGCTCAAGAGCCCAGAGGCCTCCGGATCACCCCGGGTCAGCAACGGATCCTCTCCGAGGCCGCCGATTTCCTGCGAACGAGGAAGTCCAGGCCCGCAGTGACCGTGACAGGCCTGGTCGTCCGGTTGTTCCGCGAAGGGAAGCTGGGGCCGGGCGAGGCGGTCATCCAGGGTGTGGACGACGACACCGGGCAAGCGCGACGCGTGCGGATCGAACTAGGCGAGGCCGACTACACGATGGCTCTTCGCGCGCACGAGTCAGGTCTTCAGGTCACAGCCACCGGCGACCTGGAGATCCGTGGGACTCGTCGTTCTCTCAGGCATCTCACGTCCTTCTACGTCATCCCAGGCCTGGGCGACGACTGATCGTCTCCAACGTCGCCCAGAGAGGTCAGGCCAGGTCGCGGGGTTTGGGGGTGTTGGCCAGGCGGAGGCGGACCAGGGACTGGAGGTGGTCCAGTTCCAGGGCGGTGCGGAGGCGGGCTATGACGTGGTTGCGCAGGCGGGTGCGGAAGGAGGCCACGTCGGTGGACTCGTCGATGGTGACGTTGACGCGGAGGTAGGGCTTGTCGGGGGTGCCGGCCAGGGTGGTGTGGGCGTCCTGGACCCCGGGGAGGGCCTTGAGCTCGGAGGTCACGGCGTCGGTGGCGGCGCCGGCGTTCATGCGGGTCACGCCGTCGGGGCCGTCGGCCAGGTGGAGGCCGCCGCGGACCCGGTCGGAGCCGCCCTGGGCCAGGAGCCAGCTCAGCCCCAGGACCACGAGGACCAGGAGGCCGGCCGCCACCGCCCACCAGAACCATTGGTGCTGGGCCGCGAAGCGTTCCATGGCCGGGGTCATGAGGTGGCCGGTCCGGCGGCCGAAGGCGCCCAGCGCCTTGGCCAGGGCCAGCGCGCCGGCGGCCAGGAGCACCAGGCCGACCAGGGTCAGGGCCGTTCGGTTGATGTGGGACTTGTGACGGTTCATGGTCGCCCTCAGCGCAGTCTTCCGCCGTGCCGGCGGATGTTGACCTTCACTCGGTGCTTCTGGAGGGGCTGAAGGTTGGCGAGGCGCGCCTCCACCGCCTCGGTCACGCGGTTCCGCAGGTCGTCCGTGTCCTGGACGCTTGTGTCCACGTCGACCCGGACCTTCTTGCCGCGGACGCGGGTCCGGGCGGAGCTGACGCCGCTCACGTCGCGCGCGGCGACGCCGAGCATCTGGTTCACGCTGCGCGGCGTTGCGCCCAGGATGAGGTCCGGGTCGTCGCTGACCAGCGGCACCATCCGGGTACGGCCGGGCAGCAGCGCCAGGGCCAGGAGCAGCAGGCCCAGCAGGGCCAGCACCACGCCGGTCGTGATCACCGCGGGGTCGTTCCACGGGGTGGACCGGAGCCAGTTCGCGCCCTGCCGTACGGGCAGGACGTTCACGGGCCGGCCGAACAGCGCGGACAGGACCTCCACCAGGCCCAGGACCGCGGCGGCGGTCAGCAGCAGGGCCACGATCATCGAGGTGATCATGCGGCGCGGCCGGAAGGCGCGGGTGCCGCGGCTGCCGGGGGCGCCGGACTGGGCCGGCGCGCTGACGTGGGCGCCGGGCGCGGGGACCGAGGTCATGACTGCTCCCTCGTGAATCGGTCCACGTCCACGTCCACGTGCTCCACGCGGAGCCCGGTGAGGCCGTGGACGCGGCGCGTGACGTGACGTCGTACGGCGTCGGCCACCTGGCACACCGGGGAGGGGTAGTCGACGGCGATGTGGAGCCGGAGCACCGCGACGTCGCCGGTGACCGAGGCCGCGGCCTTGGCGTCGCGGTCGTGGCCGGAGCCGAGCCTGATCACGCGCTGGTCCAGGCCGCTCGCGTGATCGACTTCCGTGGCGGCGCGGGCGGCGACCCGGGCGACGACGTTCTCGCCGACCCGGGTCCGGCCCCGCTCTTCGGGCGGCAGGGTCATTGCGTGCTCCGCTTCTGGAACAGGGCGCCCAGGTCGAGCTCGCCTTCGGCCACCCGGCCGGCGAGGAATCCCAGCACGCCGAAGATCAGCACGGCCACGAAGCCGCCGACCCCGCCGATCGCCCCGCCCAGACCGAGCGCGACTCCGAATCCGAGGCCGACCATCGGCCACAGTGAGACGTTCATGATGCTCCCCCCTCGGGCCCCGAACCCGGTCCCCCGGGCGCCGGGCCCCTTGTCTCAGACCCCCGTTTTGTCAGACCCCCGTCGCGAGAACTCCGCTCATGTCCGCGCCTTGCGGGCTCCGCCCTCGCCGGCCTCGCGCCCCGCCCGGGCGGCGGACGAGCCGCCACCGGACCCGGCGTCGCGGCTGCCGGGCTCGGCCTCGCGGCCCCGGGCGTCGGCGCCACCGCCCCGGGACTCGGCGCCGCTCCGGCCGGACTCGGCGCCGCTCCGGCCGGACTCGGCGCCGCTCCGGGCGGACCCGGCGCTCCCGCGGCCGGGCTCGGTGCCGCCGCGGCCGGGCTCCGCGCCGTCGCCGCCGGGCTCGATGTCCTCGACGTAGACGTGGACGGGGCGGCCGGGGATCTCCTTGGCCACCGCCGCGCGCACGTCCTCCGCGATCTCCGGCAGCGGCCGCTCCGGCCTGGCGACGATGTGGACCTCCACCTCGTCGTCCCGGACCATGACACCGTCCACCGTGCCGCCGGGCAGGTACGTCGCGGCCACCCCGAACATGCCGCGCGACATCCCCGCGACGCCGGGGCACGCGGTGGCGCGCTCGACGGCGCGGCGCGCGACTTCGCCGTCGTCGCTCATGCGACCCGGGACTCCTTGCCCCCGTCGCCGCCGCTCTTGTCGTCGCGGCGGTTCTGCTGCTGTTGCTGCTTCTGGTCGTCCTGGCCGGGCAGGTGCACGTCGCCGACGTTGATGTTGACCTCGACCACTTCGAGGCCGCACATCCGCTCGACCGCCTGGACCACGTTCTTCCGTACGGCCGACGCCATGTCGGGGATGGCCACGCCGTACTCGACGATCAGGTCGATGTCGACGGCGGCCTGCCGTTCGCCGACCTCGACCGACACGCCCTGGGTCGGGCTCTGGCCCTGCATGCCCGGGAGCTTGTCGCGCACCGCGCCGAACGCCCGCGCGGCCCCCGCGCCCATGTCGTGGACGCCGGAGACCTCGCGGGCCGCCATCCCGGCGATCTTGGCGACGACCGCGTCCGCGATCGTGGTCTTGCCCTGCGAGGTGACGAGGGGGCTCTGCTGGTCCCCCCGTTTGCCCTCGGCGGCCGCCCGCTGCTGCGGGAACTTCGTATCCGTCTTGGACTCGGTCATTGCTTCCCCCCTGAGATGGCCTTGTCCCCCTATGGCCACACACGTCGCGTTATACCCAGATAACTGACTGCAATGTCCCCAGCTCAAACGTCGTCGCGGGTCAGTCCTCGCCCAAGCGCTCCCGCAGGGCCGACCGCTGCGCCTCCAGGTTCGCGATGAGCGCCATCTGCTCCTCGTACGCCTGGAGGTTCTGGGAGGAGTCCACCGCGTCCACCGGCCCGTCGAGCTGCCCGCCCAGTTCCCCGCGAAGCTGCGCGATCTCCCGGTCGATCTCCGCGAGCCGCGCGCGCATGTCCTCTCGCGTCATCTCACTCATCTCAGCCCCCTTCCCACTACACCGCCCCCTACCCCGAGAAACCCCGATTTCGCCCCCCAACCCCACCCAAGATCCCCAAACCCCATCTCCCCCGGGAGGGCGTCGTCCGCCCGGGGTGATCGGGCGGGTTTGGGCGCGCCCTGGGTTCGGAAAGAGCGCTGATCATGGCGGGGTTGGGGTTCGGTTGACGTTGCGAGAGGGTCTTTGCCCGTTCGTCGGGTCTCGCGGGAGACTGGGGGCGATGAATCCTCATCGGTATTTAGATGTGTTCCGGGATGAGACGGCCTGTCTTGCCGATCTCGTCACTTATCGCGATCTCGACGCCCCGGTGCCCTGCTGTCCGGGATTCACGGCCGGGGAGGTCGTGCGGCATCTGGGGAGCGTGTACGCCCGGGTGACCGGGTGGCTGCGGGACCAGGCGCCGCCCGGCGAGTGGGAACGCCGTCCCCCCGAGGGGGCCGACCTGGTGAGCTGGTTCGCGCGGCAGGCGGCGACGCTCCACGCGACGATGGCCTCCTTCAACCCGGCCGAGCCGCGCGCGACGTGGTGGCCGCGCGACCGCACGGCCGGGTTCTGGTGGCGGCGGATGGCGCACGAGACCTCCGTGCACCGCGTGGACGTCGAGCTGGCGTACGGCGACGCGTCCGGCCTCGACGAGGACCTGGCGATCGACGGCGTGGACGAGCTGCTGGACCTGTGGCTGGGGTACCGGCTGGCGGCGCGCGTCGGGGAGGACTTCGGGCGCCCGGTGGAGGGCTCCGAGCCGATCGGGTCCGGGCAGGTGGTCGGGATCAGCGCGGGCGGCGTCGAGTGGCGCGTCTCGCTGCTCCCCCAGTCCGTCGAGGTCGTGCGCGACCCGAGCGTGGCCGAGGGCGTGAAGGACCTGGACGCGGTGGTGTCCGGCGACCCGTCCGAGGTGTGCCTGTGGATGTGGGGCCGGCGGCCGGAGAGCGCGGTGTCGATCACCGGCGACCACGGTGCGGCGGCCGCGCTGCGGGGGGCGCTGGCGAGGGCGACCAGGTGAACGTGCTGCTCGTCGTCGCGTTCGGCCTCACCTGGTGGCTCGGGCTGTACGTCGTCGCGCGGGAGCCCCGCAGCCCGGTCGCGCGGCTGACGGGGATCGGGCTGATCGCGTACGCGCTCGCGCTGGGGGTCGCGTTCGTGGACCGCCCGTACCTCGCCGGGCTCCAGATCGTGCTGATCGCGATCCCGCCGGTCGCGTGGGCGGGCGTGTGCCTGGCGCTGGTGCCGGGCGGAGAGCGCTTCCGCCGGTTCCGCCGCTGGGTCTGGCTCCCGCTGACCGCGCTCGTCGTGGTGACCGTGGCCCTCCTGCACTCGCTGAACGTGTCGGTCAGCGGCATGGCCGACGAGATACGCGCCAACGGCTACTCCGCGACGGTTCTGTCCGCTTCCCCCGACGGCCCCGAGATGTTCATCGTCGTGGACGTGGAGGGGCCGTTCGGCGCGGTGATCGACTTCCTGATGGCGGCGCTCGGCCCCTGGGTCCTCCGCTTCACGCCGGACGGCGAGCCCGGCCTCGCCCCCGGGCTGGCCATCGCGCTGGCCGTCGTGCTGCTGGTCCCCCTGGCGTACGCGCTGGTCCGGGTGGTGCGGGCTCGGGAGGCGCTGCGGCCCAGGCCGGCGGGGTGGCTGCTCCTGCTGGCCACGTTGTTCTTCGGGCTCGGGGCGGCGCTCACGCTGGCCCCGGTGGGCCCGCTCGGGAACCCGGTGTTCCTGCTCATGCTGGACTTCGACCTGCTGCTGCTGGGCGTGGCGATCGCGATGTCGAACGCCTTCGAGGCCGGGGAGACGCTGCGGCGGGACATGCTGCGGTCGCTGCTGGCGGCGGCCGTGGTGGCGGCGGTGTTCGGCGGGCAGGTCGGGCTCGTCATGCTCGCGCAGGGCGGGTCCACGCCGGCGCTCGCCGTGCTGCTGCTCGGGTCGGTGGCGGCGGCCACCGCCGTCCAGGTGCTGTCGGGGCCGCTGCACGCCGCGTTCGACCGGCTGGCGCTGCCGAAGGCGGTGGCCAGGGAGACCGCCGAGCTGCGGGAGTCGGCGGAGGCGCTGCCCCGGCGCGACGAGAGCGCCGCCCCCATGGCGTACGACGAGGTGGAGTTCGCCAAGCTGACGCGGCGCGCGCTGGCGAACTACGGGGACCTGGCCAAGCTGATGAGCAGCCCGCTGGTGAACCTGCCCGAGGTGGACGTACGGCTGGCGCGCCGCGGAGCGCCGGACCAGCCGCTGGAGCGCGCGGCGGAGCTGAAGGCGATCCTGCTGGAGGCGATCGGCCGGCTGAAGCCGCGCGACGGTGACGACGACTTCGGGACGAGCGAGGAGTGGCGGTACTACAACGCGCTCTACTGGCCGTACGTCGCGGGCATCCGGCCGTACCGGCGGGGTGCGAGCCGTACGGGACTCGGGCCGACCGAGCGGGAGGCGTTCGACTGGTTCATCCAGAAGGTGCCCGAGCGCACGCTCTACAACTGGCAGAACGCGGCCGCCAAACTCGTCGCGGCGGACCTCCGCCAGGGTCTGGCAGTGAATGGCAGTGACATCGGCAGTGGAACTGGCAGTGAAGAGTATGCGGGTGGCAGCGGTTCCCGGGGCTGAATGAGGTCATCCGAACCGCCGGGGCGCCGAAAAGCCCCGGCGCTCCCCGAGGAGGAGAAGACGATGACCGCCGTCACCACCGCCGCCCCCCGCACCGACACCTTCCTGCGCCGCGTGCTGCTCCTGGACGCGATCCTCACCGGCGCCAGCGCGCTCATGTGGGTGGGCCTGACCGGCTTCCTGCACGACCTGACCGGGCTCCCGGAGGGGCTGCTGCGCGGGGCCGGGCTCGTGCTCCTGCCGTACGTCGCCTTCCTCGCCTACATCGCGACCCGCCCGGAGGTCCCCAGGAAGGGCGCGTGGGCGGCCGTGATCATCAACGCGCTGTGGACCGTGGACAGCGTGATCGTGCTCGTGGCCGGCTGGGCGGGTGACCTGAACGCGCTGGGCGTCGGCTACGTGCTCTTCATCGCGGCGGTCGTGCTCGGCTTCGCGGAGCTCCAGTACATCGGGCTCCGCAAGGCCCGCCGCTGAACCGCCCGCCGCTGGACCGCTCACGGCTGAACCGCCCGCCGCTGAACCGCCCGCCGCTGGACCGCCCGCGGCTGGACCGCCCGCGGCTGGACCGCTTGCCGGCACCGGGCCGGCGGATCTCCGGGAGACCCCCTCTCCCGGAGATCCGCCGTTCCCGGGGCCGGCCGTCCCCGGGGGCCGGGCGGCCGGGAAGATCCGCCGTTCCCCGGGAGGCGATCTCCCTAAAACCTCGCGGATGAGGGAGTATGCGGTCATGTCGGTTCTCACAGACGCCCAAGCCATGCACGACGACCTGGTACGGCTGCGCCGCGACCTGCACCGCGAACCCGAGGTGGGGCTGAAGCTGCCGCGCACCCAGGAGAAGGTGCTGAACGCGCTCGCCGGTCTGCCGCTGGAGATCACCACGGGGACCGCCCTCAGCTCCGTCACCGGGGTCCTGCGCGGCGGGCGGCCGGGGCCGACGGTGCTGCTGCGGGCCGACATGGACGGGCTCCCCGTCACCGAGACGACCGGCGTGGACTACGCCTCCCAGACCGGCACCACCATGCACGCCTGCGGGCACGACCTGCACACCGCCGCCCTCGTCGGGGCCGCCCACCTGCTGGGTGCGCGGCGCGAGGAGATCGCCGGGAACGTGGTCCTGATGTTCCAGCCTGGCGAGGAGGGGTACCACGGCGCCCGCTACATGATCGAGGAGGGCGTGCTCGACGCGTCAGGCGAGCGGGCCGTCGCGGCGTACGGCATCCACGTCACCTCGGCCGTGCTGCCGCGCGGCTGGTGGACGACCCGCCGGGGCCCGATGATGGCCGCGGCGGACGTGCTGCGCGTGACGGTGAAGGGCGCGGGCGGGCACGCCTCGGCCCCGCACCGAGCCAAGGACCCGATCCCGGTCGCCTGCGAGATGGTCACCGCGCTCCAGACCCTGGTCACGCGCAAGTTCGACGTGTTCGACCCGGTCGTGGTCACCGTGGGCCAGTTCCACGCCGGCACCCGCGACAACGTCATCCCCGACGACGCGGCCTTCGAGGCCACGATCCGCTCCTTCAGCGAGTGGGCGCACGCGCGGGTGAAGGACGAGGTCGTACGGCTGGTGCGGGGCGTCGCCGAGGCGCACGGGCTGGGCGTCGAGGTCGACTACGCCGACGGGTACCCGGTCACGGTGAACCACGACGCGGAGACCGACTTCACCGCGAAGGTGATCGAGGAGACCTCCGAGAACTTCCTCTGGGCGCCGTACCCGATCACCGGGGCGGAGGACTTCTCGTACGTGCTCAACGCGGTGCCCGGCACGTTCGCGCTGCTCAGCGCGTGCCCGCCGGAGCTGGACCCGGGCACCGCCGCCTACAACCACTCCCCTGAGGCGGTGTTCGACGACGCGGTCCTGCCGGACGCGGCCGCCGTCCTCGCGAACCTCGCCCTGAGCCGCCTCGCCGCCTCCTGACCGCGCTCGGCGGAACCCCGGAATTGTCGGGGGCGACTGACAGAATTCTGGCTGTTCGTCCGAATCATCCGGTTTCCGCCGTCGGGGGGTCAGGTGCTCGCCTCGCTGCCGCGCGCCGCCAAGGCGCTGCTCTGCGTCCGCGTTCTCAACCAGGTCGGGGCCTACGCCATCGCGTTCCTGGCGGTGTTCGCCGGGCCCGCGCGGGCGCCGCTCGTCCTGGTCGTCTTCGGCGTCGCCACGCTGATCTCGCGCTGGGGCGGGGCGTTCCTGCTGGACCGGCTCCCGCCCCGGACCGTGGTCGCGCTCGGGCTGGCCTCGACGGGGCTGGCGCTGACCGCGCTGTCGCTCTCCTGGGAGCCGGTCCCGGTGCTGATCTCGGTCGCGCTGCTCGGGCTGTCCTTCGAGATCTACGAGCCGGCGACCTCGGAGCTGATCGCCGAGACCGCCGAGGGCGAGGTCAGGCAGGAGGTGTTCGGCCTGCTCGGCGCGTCCCTGGTCGCCGCCGGGGCCGTCGCGGGCGTGATCGCGGCGGTCCTCCTGCCGGTCGGCGTGCGCTGGCTGGTCGTCGTGGACGCGGTCACCTGCTTCGCCGCGGCGGCCGTGGCGGTGCTCTTCCTGCCGGCCGGGGGCCCGCGGGCGCGGCGGTCCGGGCCGCGCTGGCGTCCCCCGCGCGATCTGCTCAGGGACACCGCCGCCGCCACCCTCTTCGCCGTCGGCCACCTGGCGATCACCATGTTCACGCAGGCCGCCCTGCTCCAGCGCGGCGCGCCCGCCTGGGTCCCGGGCGTCACCCTCACCGCCGCGGCGCTCCTGTCGCCGCCGGTCATGTGGGCCACGCGCCGGGCCCTCACCCCGCGGCCCCACCGCCGCGTCCTGTCCGGCGGCTCGGCGGTGGCGGCGCTGCTGTCGCTGTTCCTGGCCGCGCCGCTCCCGATCCCGTTCACCATCGCCGCCTACCTGGCGTGGTCGGCGGCGATGGCCGTCCTCCTCGGCCGCTGGACCGCCCTCATCGCCGACGCCGCCCCCGAGGCCGACCGGCCCCGCTGGTTCGCGTTCTACGGCTCCTCCTGGGGCCTGGCCCAGCCCGCCGTCCCCGTCGCCGTCGCCCTCGCCACGCCCGTCCTCCCCCTCCCGGGCCAGGCGCCCTACGCCCTGGCCGCCGCCGCCTTCCTCCTGGTCCCGGCTGCCCTGCGGCGCCCCGCCGTACGCCCCGCCCCCGAACCCCAGGTCACCTGACCACCTGACCACCTGGCCACCTGGCCACCTGGCCCGCCGGGCTCCGGCCGTACGGCGGGCCGTGGCCGTACGCGCGTCAGGGGCGGAGGAGGCGGAGCATGTGGAGCTTGGCGATGGGGCGGCCGTCGACGAGGACGGCCGGGCGGAGGAGGCGGAGCATGTGGAGCTTGGCGATGGGGCGGCCGTCGACGAGGACGGCGCGCGGCTCGCGCCCCCAGGTCTCGAAGCCGCAGGAGCGGTAGAGGCGTTCGGCGCGGGTGTTGCCCTCGGAGACGGTGAGGGCGACCTGGGTGAGGCCGCCGACTCCCTCGGCGACGGCCAGGATCTCGCTCACCAGGGCCTTCCCGATCCCGCGCCCGGCGGCGCGCGGCGCGACGGCCATGCCGAAGAGGGTGGCCTTGTGGCGCTCGCGGCCACGCGAGGGGAGGGACAGGCCGGCGACGCCGAGCAGCGCGCCCTCGCCGTACGCGCCGAGCACGATCTCGCGGGTCAGCCGGTCCACGGTGGTCGAGAGCGGTTTGCCGCGTTCCTCCTCGTAGCTCGACGTGAACGCCGTGGGGGCCTCGCGCAGGGCGGCCAGGCGGAACTCGCGGTATTCCCCGGCGTCGGCCGGGGTGAGGCGGCGCAGGTGGATCGTCACGCCGCGGCCTCGCGGCGGAAGCGGCTGCACCGGGTGATGTACGGCATGGCGATCTCCTCGCGGTCGCGCAGGGCGGGGTGGGTGACGAGGAACTCCCCGACGTCGGCCAGCAGCCGGAGCCGGTCCCTCTCGGGCAGGGTGATCACGTAGCTGCGGGAGGCGACCATGTCGACGACCTCGGCGCGGGTCATGGGCTGGGTCCAGCGCACCTCCAGGCGTTCCGGCGGGCCGAACGGCTCTCCCAGCTCCGGGCGGGTGTCGAACTCCTGCGGGGTGTGGCGGTGCATGAGCGCGTCGAGCTCGGCGGACCAGGGCTCGTCGAGGTCGCGCAGGTTCCACAGCAGCGACAACGTGCCGCCGGGGACGAGCACACGCGCGACCTCGGGCACGGCGAGCGCGGGGTCCACCCAGTGCCAGGCGTGCGCCATCACGACCGCGTCCACGCTCGCGTCGTCCAGCGGGATGCGCTCCGCCGTGCCCTCACGCACGATCACCTCCGGGACCAGGGCGCCCAGCCGTTCCCGCATCGGCGCGGACGGCTCCACGGCGTACACCGTCAGCCCGGCCTCGGCCAGCAGGCGCGTGAACTGCCCCGTCCCCGCCCCGAGGTCGAGCACGCGGCGCGCCGCCCGGGGCACCGCCCACTCCACCGCCGACGCGGGGTACCCCGGCCGGCCCCGCTCGTACGCCGCGGCGGCGTCCCCGAACGACCCGGCCTGGACGGCCCGGGCCCACCGCCGGGCGGCGCCCTGCCGCGTCATGCCGCAGGCCCGGCCGATCTCCTCCCAGCTCGCCAGCCGCCCCCGCCGGAGCTCCCCGATGATCGCGGCCCGCCGTTCCTCCAGGGCCCCGATCGCCCGGGACACCCGGCGCAGCCCCGCGATCCCGCCGTCGCCCGCCACCGCGTCCGCCGTACGGCGGGCCTCCTCGTCATCGTCCACGGAGGCAACATATGTTGCCTCCGTCATCTACGTCAACATTTGTTGCTCTAATCAGAAGGCTATCACTTATCTTACCAATCGGTTATATTAATGATCGGTTATCAACGGATGGAGCGAGGAACCGGATGAGCACGAGCACGCTGGACGCCACGTTCGCCGCGCTGGCCGATCCGACGCGCCGGGCGATCCTGGCCCGGCTCCGGTCGGGCGAGGCCACGGTGACGGAGCTGGCGGCGCCGTTCGACATGACGCAGCCGGCCATCACCAAGCACCTGAAGGTGCTGGAACGGGCCGGGCTGATCTCCCGGGGCAGGGACGGGCAACGGCGGCCCTGCCGCCTGGAGGCCGCCGCGCTCAAGGAGGCCACCGACTGGCTGGAGGACTACCGCGGCTTCTGGGAGCACCGCTACCGGAACCTCGACGCCCTGCTGGACGAGCTCAAGGAGAAGGACGCCCCTCATGAGTGAGATCACCGACCGGTACCGCAGGCGGGCCGACGAGTTCGAGCGCAAGATCGCGGCGGTCCGGCCGGACCAGTGGTCCAACCCCTCGCCGTGCGCCAGGTGGACCGCCCGCGACGTCGTCGGGCACATCATCGACATGCACGCGGCGATGCTGCGCCCCCTGGGCCGCGAGCTCAGCCCCGCGCCCTCGCTCGACGACGACCCGCTCGCCGCCTTCCGCGCGGCGCGGGCGGACGTGCAGGCGGTCCTGGACGACCCAGCGCTGGCCACCCGCGAGTGCGACACCCCCTCCGGCCGCGTGACGGCCGAGCGGCACATCGACCAGGTGGTCAGCGAGGACCTGCCGCTCCACGGCTGGGACCTGGCCCGGGCGACGTCGCAGGACGACACGATCGACCCCGAGGACGTCGAGCGCGCCTGGGCCGCGATGCGGGCGCTGCCCGCCGACCTGATGGAGAAGTTCCGGACACCGGGGGCGTTCGGGCCGGACGTCGAGGTCTTCGGCCCGGAGGTGAAGGTCGCCGAGGACGCCTCGCCGCAGGACCGGCTCCTCGCCTTCATCGGCCGCGACCCCGCGTGGCGGCCGTGACCACGCCGGTCTCCGTCAGCACGCCCTCGGACCGGGCGATCGTGATGACACGGTCGTTCGACGCCCCCCGCCGCCTCGTGTTCGCCGCGTGGACCCGGCCCGAGCTGGTCTCGCGGTGGTACGGCGCGCACGGCTGGGACATCGTCGAGGCGCGCGTCGACCTGCGGCCCGGCGGCGCGTGGCAGTTCGTCTGGCGCGGTCCCGGCGGGGCGGCCATGGCCTCCTCCGGCGTCTACCGCGAGGTCGCCCCGGACTCCCGGCTGTCCTACACCGAGTCCTTCGACGATCACTGGTATCCGGGCGAGTCCCTGGTCACCCACGACTTCGACGAGCGGGACGGCGTGACCACCCTGACGACGACGCTCCTGTTCCCCTCCAGGGAGACGCGCGATCTGGTGATCGCGTCCCCGATGGCGCGCGGGGTCGCCGAGGGGTACGACCGCCTCGACGAGGTGCTGCCCGAGGCGGACGAGATTCTGCGCGCGGCCGCCCGCTGAGGTCCCCGCGCGGCCGGCCGCTGAGGTCTGCGCGCGGCCGGCCGGGAGGTCAGGGGGACTTCGCCCGTTCCAGGAGGGCCGCCGTCCGTTCGTGGCGGTCCAGTTCCTCCCGGACGGGGGCGAGGATCTGGGTCTCGGCGACCTCCTGGATCCGGGCGCGGAGGAGCCGGGCGGTCCTCCTGCGGCGGCGGGCCCCGCCCAGGGCTCCCGCCGCCCGGGCGAGGAGGGCCAGCAGGAGCCCGGCCAGGATCCCGCCGCCCAGGAGCGCCGTCGGCAGCGGAAGCTCGCCGACGGTGGGCGTCGGCGGCTCGGGCAGCCGCAGGTACCCCAGGACGGCCAGCGCCGCCAGCCACAGGGCCCCCGAGACCGCCGCCGCCAGGAACAGCCACTGCAGCGCCCCCGCCGCCCGCCACCACAGCGGCGCGCGGGAGACCTTCGGCCCGGTGGCGCTCACCACCCGGTCGAGGGCGTCGGCGAGGGTCCCCGCGTTGGACCGCGCCGCCCGCCGTACGGCCTCCGCCCACGGGCGGGACAGCAGCCGGGAGGCGGCGTCGGCGACGTCGCGCACGGCGGTGTCCACGCGGGAGCGCTGGACCGAGGTGGCGGCGGGCAGGGACGTGCGGCCGGGCGTGCCCAGGCGGAGGCGGCCCAGCGGGTCGGGACGGAGGCGGCGCAGGCCGCGGGTGACCGGCCAGCCGGCGGCCAGGACGGCGCGGTGCCGGTGGGCCCGCCCGACGGCCTGGGCCACCGCGGGGACCCCGGCCGCCTCCGACAGCGCGTCGACCAGGGCGGTTTCCAGATCGCGGCCGTCCACCCGGGGCAGCGAGGGGGCCGGCGGGTCCCCCCGGAGCCGGTCCGCGGCCACCTCCACGTCGGCCGAGAGCCGGGCCGCCCAGGTACGGCGAGCCGCCGCGCGGGCGGCGAGCAGGTCGCGGAGCTCGGGCAGGCCCTCGCCGGTCTTGGCGGACGTGGCGAGGAGGGGTACGCCGGCCAGGCCGTCCTCGTCGAGCAGCCGGCGCAGGTCGGCCAGGCAGCGGCCGGCGGCGTCGGGGCCGAGGCGGTCCACCTGGTTGAGGACGACCACGATCACGTCGCGATGAGGCGCGAGGGGGCGCAGGTAGCGCTCGTGGACGGCCGCGTCGGCGTACTTCTGCGGGTCCATGACCCACACGAGCAGGTCCACCAGCTCGACCAGCCGGTCCACCTCCAGGCGGTGGTCGAGCCGGATGGAGTCGTGGTCCGGCAGGTCGAGCAGGATGAGCCCGGCCAGGTCGCCGTCCTCCGCCTGGTGGCGCGAGGGGACCTCCAGCCAGTCCAGCAACGGCCCGCCGCCCTCCGCGCCCCACACGGCGGCGCGGGCGGCCGAGGTCGTCGGGCGGCGCACCCCCACCGGGGACAGGTCCTCCCCCGCGAGCGCGTTGAACAGCGAGGACTTGCCGCTCCCCGTCGCCCCCGCGAGCGCCGCCGCCGTGTGCGCGACGGACAGGGCCCGCCGCGCCCCGGCCCGCGCCACGACGGTCCGCGCGTGCTCGACGTCCTCCGCGTCCAGCCGTCCCTCGGCCAGGTCCGCGGCCTCCGCGAGCGCGTCCAGCCGTTCTCCCAGCGCCTCGCCGGGCGAGACCCGTCCGAGCACCTTCACCGGGCCCACCTCCCCGGCGTACCGGATCCCCTCATGTCAGGACCTCTCCCGCCGAATCGCGTACGGCTCGCGCCGCCGCCCGCAGGTCGTCCGGGGCGCGCGGGGACAGCCGCAGGCCGTGGAGTCGGTCGGTGAACCGCCGGGCCTCGCCGACCAGGAGTTCCTCGACCCGGGCGCGCAGGTCGTCGCGGGCCGTCGCGGCGAGCTGCCGCACGGCCTGGTCACCGAAGATCGCCTCCAGGACCTTCTGGCTGACCACGCTCGTGCCGCCCGCGATGCCCACCTCGACCCCGGTCAGGCCGCCCGTCTGCGCGAACACGACCAGCATGAGCAGCAGCCCCGCGCCGTTCACGCCGAAGGAGGCCAGCCGTGCGGCGCTGCGCTTGGACGCGCCCTCCTCGCGCACCAGCTCCAGGACGTACCCCTGCCAGTCGCGCACCGTCGCCGCGGCCCGCTCCGGCAGGCCGGCGGAGGCCCGCGCCAGGTGGAGGTCGTCGCCGAGCAGCGGCCGTCCCGCGGGGTGCGCCGCCCAGGCGTCCACCGTGCGCTCGGCCGCCTCGTCCGCGCAGGCCCGGATCAGCGACTCCACCCCGGTCTCCAGCGCCACCCGCAGCCGCGCCTCGGGCAGGGGCCGCCCGGTGAAGGCCGCCACGATCCGGTCCCGGAGCCGCCCGATCCGCGTCTCCAGCGACCTCATCAGCTCGCCCGTGCCGATGAACTCCTGCCAGCGCGCCAGCACCTCCCCGCGCAACAGCGACCCGTCACGCATCCCGTCGTCGAAGGACGCCATCGCCGCCTCGTACGCGCCCACCGCGTCCCGCCGCAGCGCCGCCTCCGCCGCGAGCTGCGCCTCCGCGCCCTCCGCGAGCGCCGGGACCCGCCCGGCCAGGTTCCCCAGCGCCCCCGCGAGCGTCCGCCGCACGACGTCCGCCCGCGCCTCCGCGTCGGCGGCCAGCCCGCCCAGCCACTCCCGCACCGGGCGTACGGCGGGCGCGGGCAGCAGGCCCTCCCCGGTGAGCCCCAGCTCCGCGATGGTGAACAGGGGCGTCTCGCCGAGGCCGTTCTCCGCGAGCAGCCGCCGGAAGTCCGCCGCGACCTCCTCCGCGGCCTCGGCCGGGACCCGGTCCAGCACCAGCGCGAGCGCCGTGGCCCGCTCCCGGGCGTCCCGCAGGAACCCCCACGGCACCTCGTCGGCGTACCGCGCCGCGGTGGTCAGGAAGATCCACAGGTCGGCCGCGCCCAGCAGTTGCGTCGCCAGCTCCCGGTTGGCGCGTACGACGGAGTCGATGTCGGGCGCGTCCAGCAGCGCCAGCCCGGTGGGCACGCTCTCCTCGGCCACCACCCGCAGGCTCCCCGGCTCGGCGGCCCCGGACCCGGTCACCCGGGGCAGCCCCGGCAGGATCCGCTGCGTGGAGAACCAGGGCTCGTCGGCCGGGTTGACCACGAGCGTCGGCGCGAGCGTGGTCGGCCGCAGCACCCCCGCCTCCGCCACCTCCACGCCGACCAGCGAGTTCACCAGCGTGGACTTCCCCGCCCCCGTGGACCCGCCGACCACCGCGAGCAGCGGCGCGTCCAGCGCCGCCAGCCGGGGCACGACGTAGTCGTCGAGCTGCGCCACCATCCGGTCGCGCATCCCCCGGCACTCGTCGGCCCCGGCCAGTTCCAGCGGGAACCGCACGGTCCGCAGCCCCCGCCGCAACTCCTCCAGCGCCTCCACCAGCATGGCCCCTCTATACCCACATCCCCCCGAACCGGACAGGCCTCATTCCTCGCGGGCGAGGATGTGGGCTATGTCCTTGGTGGATTCGTAGAGGCGGCGGTAGAGGTGGTAGCGGGCGTCGTAGACCTGGGCCGCCTCCGGGTCGGGGTGGAATTCCCTTGACGGGGTGTTCCAGCAGGTCTCGCGGGTGGCGCGGCCGAGGGCGCGGGCGGCGAGGTGGGCGTTGCCGTACGACGCGCCCTGGGTGACCGTGGGGAGGGTCTGGGGCTCCTGGAGCACGTCGGTGACGATCTGGGGCCAGAGGTGGCCTCTCGTGCCGCCGCCCACGGCCATCAGGCGCTTCTCGCGGGCCCCCGCCTCGCGCATCGTCTCGAGGTTGTGGCGCACGCCGAAGGCGGTGGCCTCCAGGGTGGCGCGGTACAGGTGGCCGCGGCCGTGGTGGAGGGTGAGGCCGATGAGGGTGCCCCGGGCGTCGGCGTCGAAGAGGGGGGCGCGCTCCCCGGCGAAGTACGGCAGCATCAGCAGGCCCTCGGACCCGCGCGGGACCCGCGCCGCCTCGGCGATCAGCTCCTCGTACGGGGCGCCGGTGAGGGCGTGCAGCCAGTTGGTGATCGCGCCGGAGGTGGCCATGCCCGCGCCGAAGTTGTAGGTGCCGGGGTCGATGCCGACCGTCCCCCACAGGTTCGGCGAGGTACGGCGTTCGCCGAGGACCTGCAGGAGGAACATGGTCGTGCCGTACATGACCATGACGTCGCCGGGTTCGCGGACGCCGACGCTGACCGACTCGGCCCAGGCGTCGATGGTGCCGACGGTCACCGGGGTGCCCGCGGGGATGCCGCTCTCGGCCGCCGCCTCGGGCGTCACCTCGCCGGCGAACTCGTCCGGCCAGAGCAGGCGCGGCAGTTCCACGCCCGGCGCGATCTCGTCCGCCCAGTCCTCGATCCAGCGGTGCTCCCGGCTGTCGTACAGCGGCACCGACTGGCTGGCCGAGTGGTGGTCGAGCGCGTACGCCCCGGTCAGGTGGTAGACGAGGAACGACGCGCAGGTGAAGAACCTCCGCGTCCGCGCCCACACGTCCGGCTCGTTCTCCCGGATCCACGCGAGCTTGGGGCCGACCGCCTGTGTGGTCAGCGGTGACCCACAGCGTTCGAGGACGCGCTCGGGGCCGTACCTCTCCCTCAGCTCCCGGATCTGCCGCGTCGCGCGCGTGTCCACGCCGTACAGGATCGCCGGGCGCAGCGGCTCGCCCGTCTCCGACGCCGGGAGCACGCACGGGCCCATGCCGCTCACCGCCACCGCCTCGATCCGCCGCCCCGCGCACAGCTCCGCCGAGATCGAGCAGAACTCCCGCCACCACGCCTTCTCGGCGTCCTGCTCGACCCAGCCGGGGCGCGGCCGCAGCACCTCATGGGTGCGTCTCGCGGTGGCGATCACCTCGCCCTCGGGGCCGACGAGCACGCCCTTGGACCCCGAGGTGCCGATGTCCACTCCCAGCAGCAAGCCCGGCATGAGGTGCCCTCCGTCGTCCTTGGTGGCACGGCTCACCACCTTGATCGATGCCGGTTCTCATCATGCCCTCCCGGTGCGGGGCCAGACATTCCGCGTGTTCCTGCACACTTGGCGCATGAGCCCTCGCTGTCCCGCTTGCGGGACGTCCCTCCCCGCCGCGGTGCCGCCCGCCTGCGAGTCCTGCGGTCTGCCGCTCTCCGGGCGCGCCGCGGCCGAGCTGTGGCAGGTGGACGTCACGCTCGCGGACCTCGACCGGCGCCGCGACGCCCTCCAGGCCCGCCGCGCCCGGCTCCTCGCCGAGCTGGAGGCGAGCCGGGTCCCCTCGGCCGCCGGCGTCCCCTCCGGCGTCGCGGCCGGTCCCGCTGCCCCGGCCGATCCCGGTGTCCCGGCCGGGGTCCCCGCCGGTCCCGATATGGCGGGGCGGCAGGACGGATGGATGGGGTACGGCATGGCGCACGCGGGCGCGAGCCGTACGCGCGACGTGTCGCCCCGGGGGGCTCAGAACCTGCTGCTGATCCTGGGCGGGCTGCTGCTGGTGATCGCGGCCATCGTGTTCACCATCGTGAGCTGGGGCCGGATCGGGATCGCCGGGCGGGCCGCGATCCTGCTCGCGGTGACGGGCGTGGCGATGGCGGCCCCGGCGTGGTTCCTCCGGCGGCGGCTGAACGCGACCGCCGAGACGGTCGCGCTGATCGGGCTGGCGCTGGTGCTGCTGGACGGGTACGCCGCCCACCGGGTCGGGCTGTTCGGCCTCGGCCGCCTGCCGGGCCTGCCGTACGCCGGGCTGGTCGCGGGGGTCGCCGCGGCGGTCTGGGCCGCGTACGCCCGGGTGCTGCCGCTGCGGTCGAGCTGGCCCGCGGCGTTCGTGGTCGCGCAGTTCGCGCTCCCGCTCTGGGCGCTGGACTGGGCCTCGGACTTCGGCACCAGGATCTCGCTGGCGCTCCTCGCGACCGCCGCGTTCGACCTGGTCCTGCTGTGGCGCAGGGACCTGCGCGTGCCCGGCCTGGTCGTCGCCGGGTACGTCACCACCTGGTTCCTGGGCGCGCTGGCGGCGGTGTTCACGGCCACGGGCGGCCCGGGCTTCTCCGGCCGCGTCCTCCGCGACTCCCTGGTCCTGCTGGTCGCGACCGCGCTGGGCGTGCTCCTCCACCGTCGTCGTCCCGGGCCGGGGGCGTTCGCCGTGGCGGGTTCCGCGATCACCCTCACGGTCGCCCTCGCCGCCCCGGTCGCCCGCCTCGTCAACGCCGAGTGGGAGCCCCTCGCCTACGCCGCCGCCGCGCTGGCGGTGGCCGCCCTGGCCGGCGCGTTCCGCGTCCGCCCGGCCGCGTTCACCGGCCTGGCGATCGCCCTCCTGGCGGGCGCCGAGGCGGTCCTGGAGTCGCTCGACGCCCTCGTCACGACGTACACCTGGACGGGAATGGTCTGGCGCGGCCCCCTCTCCGCCGGCGCCCACGTCTCCCCGGCGACGCCCGTGACCCTCACCCTCCTCACCGCCGCCGCCCTGGCCCTCACCTGGCGGCCCACCCTCCTGGCCCGCCCCCCGGCGGACGGCGGCGAGGCGCGGCCACCCGCCCCGAGCGGACCGCGCGTCGCGCCCGATCCGTCCGCCGTCGAGTCGCACGCCCAGGGGTACGGCGGCGCGCCGGAGCCCGCGCCCGGCCAGGCGGGGACGCCGACCGCCGGGCCCGGCCGGAGCACCCCGGCCACCGGAGAGGCCACGTCGCCCGCCCAGGCCCAGGGCCCGGCTCCCGATGACGCACACGCGCCCGGCGCGAACGAACCGCGAGCGGCGGCCCCCGCTCCGGCTGCCGCCGAGGCCGGCGGACCGGAGCGCGAAAGCGCGACGGAGTCCGTGGCCGGGAGGGCGGGCGCTCCGCATCGCGGGCCGGAGGGCGCGGCGGCGCGCGGGGTGTTCGCGGTGGCGGCGATCGTGCTGGGGACGCTCACGGTGGCCGGCGTGCCCGCCGCCGCCGGCGTGCCGTATCGGGGCGGCGTCGGGATCTACCTCGCGCTCGCCGTCGCGCTGCTGGCCGTCGCGGCCTGGGTGCGGATGCCCGTCACCCCGTTCGGGACGCCGGACCCCAAGGAGAAGGACACTCCCGGTGCTCCCGGCACTCCCGGTGCTCCCGGTGCTCCCGGCACTCCGGTCGGGGAGGGTGCCGCCGCTTCCGCGAGCGACGGTTCCCTCGTTCCCGGGAGCGGCGGGCCTCACCTTCCAGCGAGCGGGGGCTCCCACACCTCCGCGAGCGCCGGTTTCGGCGTTCCCGCGCACGGCGGACCCCACGTCGCCGGGAGCGGCGGGTCCCACGTTCCGGGGATGCGGCCGGGCGGGGCGGGGCCGTACGCCGGCCGGGCGGCGTCAGCGATCCACACCCCCGGGGAGCGGGTGCGGCTGGCGGCCGGGTGGACGGCGTTCGGCGCCTCGCTGGTGGTGGCGTCGGCGGCGGTGGCCTGGGGGCTGGCCGAGCGGTCCATGACGTACGGATCGCTCGTGGCCGTGCTGGTGGCGTACGCGGCGGCGGCGCTGGTGGCGCGGGCGCGGGAGGTGCGGGCCGTGTCGGCGGCCGTCGCCGTGCTGGCCGCCGGAGGCGTGGCCTGGGCGGTCGCGGCGGGGGCCGGACTGCCCCGGCAGGACGTGGCGTTCGCGGTGCTGGGCGTCGCGGTGCTCACCGTCCCGCTCGCCGCCTTCGTGCGCGGGAGCCGGGGCACGGCGGCCGAGTCCGCCGGGTACTGCGCAGGCGCGGCCGCCCTGATCCTCGCGGCCGCCGACCCGTGGTCGCTGAGCATCGCGCTCGGCGTCGCCGGCCTGGCGCTCTCGGGGGCGGCGCTGCGCGCGGACCGGCGCGGCGCGGGATACGCGGCGGCGGCCCTGCTGCTGATGTCGGGGTGGCTGCGGATGTGGCTCGCCGACGTGGCCGAGATCGAGGCCTACACCGCCCCGTTCTCGGCGATCGCGCTGGCCCTCGGCTGGTGGCACCGCAGGCGCAGGCCGGAGATGTCCTCCTGGGCGGCGTACGGCGGGGGCCTGGCCGCGACGATGGTCCCCAGCCTGTGGGTCGCGCTGACGGAGCCGGGCGGGATCCGGCCGCTGCTGCTCGGGGCCGGGTCGCTCGCGGTGACGCTGCTGGGCGCGCGGGCGCGGCTCCAGGCTCCGCTGCTGCTCGGGGCCGCGGTGCTCGGCGTGCTGGGGATCCACGAGCTGGCTCCGTACGTCGCGGAGTTCGTGGGGATGTTCCCGCGCTGGGTGCCGCTGGCGGCGGGCGGGCTGCTGCTGCTGGTGGTCGGCGCGACGTACGAGGCGCGGCTGCGGGACGTGCGGCGGCTGCGGGACGTCATCGCGCGGATGGGGTAGTGGGCGGCTGAACTGTTGTTCGATATACTGTCTGGTGTGAGCGCGTACGTGCCGGTGGGCTGGCCGGCTCGGGTGCGCCCGCCCGGCAGCCCTGACTGGGAGGACTCCGCGGTGGGATGGCTGCTGGACGCCGTCCCGCCCGAATACCGGATGTACGGCGTGCTGCGGCGGTATCCCCTCGCCCTGGCGCGCATGGCCCGGCTGCACGTCCACGCGGAGATCGAGGCCGCGCGGCAGGGATACCGCACGGCCAACGTGGACCTCAAGGACCGGCTCCCCCCGCACGCCGTGGAGGCCGTCCTCGACGCCTACCGCCGCGAGGGCCCGCGCCTGGTCCAGTTGGAGAAGTCCATCACCCTGGTCGAACAGGCCCTCCTCGGCGAGTCCTTCACCCCCCGCCTCTGACCGCCCGCCTCTGACCACCCGCCTCTGACCGCCCGCCTCTGACCACCCCGCCTCCTGGCACCGCCCGGCGCGGCGGCCGTACGGCGCACGCGCGGCGGACGGCCACGCGCCCGGAGGCGGGGCGGCGGATCAGGAGGCGGCGTCTCAGGAGGCGAGGCCGGGGGCGTGGCGGGGCGGGAGGTGACCGGCGGCGACCAGCCAGCGGACGGCGTCGGCGAGGGATTCCCCGGCCGGGCGGAGGGTGACGCCGAGGGCGTCGAGGGTCGGGCGGTCGTCCGTGGGGACCATGGAGATCATCATGTCGGCGGCGTCGCGGGTGAGCGGGTAGGAGAACGGGCGGATCCGCTTGAGGGCGTCGAGGGCGGAGCCGCCGGCCTGGAGGAGGCGGGCGGGCACCGGGAAGCGGCGGCATCGCGCGCCGGAGATGCGGTCGCACAGGTCTGCGAGTTCGGCCCAGCGGAGGAAGTGGCCGCCGAGGAGCAGCCTGCGGGGGCCCTCGCCGGAGGTCAGGCAGCGCGCCAGGACCTGGGCCAGGTCGCGCACGTCCACCACGCCGACGCCGCCCCGCGTGATCGGCCAGCCCTGGGTGAGGCCGGCGCGCAGCCCCTCCATGAGCGCGTCGAGGGTGGGCTGCGCGGGGCCGACCACACCGCCCGGGTAGACGATCGTGACGGGCGCGCCCTCGTCCTGGAGCCGGCGGGCGTACCGCTCCGCGGCGAGCTTGGACCGGCCGTACTCGTTCCGGGGCGAGGCCGGAGGGCTGTCCACGGTGATCGTGTCGCCCGCCGGCGGGACGAACACGGCGACCGTGGACACGTGGATCACCGGGTCGAGGCCGAGCCCGGCGGCCTGCCCGAGCACGTTCTCGGTGCCCGCGACGTTCGAGCCCGCCAGATCGGCGGCCCGTCCCGTCACGCCCATGTCCGCGGCGGCGTGCAGCACCGCGTCGCACCCCTCCAGCGCCGCCTTCACCCCCGCCGCGTCCCGCACGTCGCCGGGCACCAGGTCCGGCGTCCCGGACACCCCGAGCCCGGCGAGCACCCGCTCCGCCTTGGCCTTGTCCCGCACGAGCAGCCGCGGCTCGTGACCGGCCCCGAGCATCGCCGCGACGGCATGAGACCCCACGAACCCGGACCCGCCGGTCACCAGTACTCGCACAGCCAGCAAGCTAGTGATTGGTGTGACCCCCAGTACAGCCCGCCCGTCGCTGACAGGGCGTGTGGAGACTCGTGATCGGCGGGATGGGGGGATTCGGGCTCCGCGTGCCGGAGAATTCATGACATGACGCCACCAGTCGCGCCAGGCTCATCCCGCCTCTCGATCCCGGGGCGGCCACCACGGGCTTCCGTGGCTCCGCGGCCCCCTCGCCCCCAGGCTCCGCGGTCCCCTCGCCCCCCGGCGTACGCCGCGGAACGCCGCCCGGCCCGGGCGGGGAGGGGCTGATGGGGCGGGTCGGGGTCGTGGGGGGCGGGATCGTCGGGCTGGCGGTGGCCCGGGAGCTCGTCCGGCGCGGGGACGAGGTGACCGTGCTGGAGAAGGAGCCCCGGGTCGCGGCGCATCAGACCGGGCACAACAGCGGGGTCGTGCACGCCGGGATCTACTACGCGCCGGGGTCGCTGAAGGCGCGGCTGTGCCGGGACGGGGCCGGGCGGCTGCGGGACTACTGCCGCGAGCACGGGATCGCGTACGACGAGGTGGGCAAGCTGGTCGTCGCGTCCACGGCCGAGGAGCTGCCGAGGCTGCGGGCGATCGCGGAGCGGGCGCGGGCGAACGGGGTGCCCGGGATCGCCGAGCTCGACGCGCGCGGCCTGCGCGAGATCGAGCCGCACGCGGCCGGCGTCGCCGCCGTGCACTCCCCGCACACCGCCATCGCGGACTTCCCGGCGGTGGCGCGGCGCCTGGCGGACGAGGTGACCGCGGCGGGCGGCGGGGTACGGCTGTCGCATCCGGTGCGGGCTCTGCGCGAACGCCTCGGCCGAGTCGAGGTGATCGCCGGGCGGGAGCGGTTCGCCTTCGACCGGCTCGTGGTGTGCGCCGGGCTCGGGACCGACGTGGTGGCGCGGCTGGCCGGCCGTCCGGGAGACGTCCGGATCGTCCCCTTCCGCGGGGAGTACTACCGGCTCACCCCCAAGACCCGGGACCTCGTGCGCGGCCTGATCTACCCGGTGCCCGATCCCCGGTACCCCTTCCTCGGCGTGCACCTCACCCGCCGCGTGGACGGCGAGGTGCTCGTCGGCCCCAACGCCGTGCTCGGGCTCGCCCGCGAGGCGTACGGCCGGCGCGACGTGAACCCGCGCGAGGCGGCGGAGATCCTCGCCTGGCCGGGGACGCTCCGGCTCGCGGCCCGCCACTGGCGCACGGGCGTGCGGGAGGTGTACGGCTCGCTGTCGCGGCGCGCGTTCGCGGCGCTGGCCCGCAGGTACGTCCCGGAGCTGCGGCCGGGCGACCTGGTGCGGACCCGGGGCGGCGTGCGCGCCCAGGCGGTGGACCGGAGGGGCGGGCTGCTGGACGACTTCGCGATCGACGCGGAGGGGCCGATCGTGCTGGTCAGGAACGCGCCCTCACCGGCCGCGACGTCCAGCCTGGCGATCGCCGACCACATCGTCTCGCGGCACCTCCGGTGAGGCGTTCCCCCTGGTCACCCGGGCACTCCGGGCGGACCGTTAGCGTGAAGGCTCCGCGACTCTGCGTGGGCAGGGCGAGAAAGGTCAGGAAAGTGTGGCTGGTGAGGAATAACAGGGCCGGGCATATAGTTAGCAAGGGTAATGACTCATGCTAACGAACCCGCCAACCCCGACCCGCGACGCGACCATCCGAAGCGACACCGGGCTGGCAGCCGCGCTGCGCATCTCGCTCACCCGGCTCAACCGCAGGCTGCGAAAGCAGACAGCGGGCCACTCCTTGTCGTCCACCCAACTCGCCACCCTCGCCACAATCGACCGGAACGACGGGATGAGTCCCCGAGAGCTGGCCGAGCACGAGAAGGTGCAACCGCCCTCGATGACACGCGTGATCACCGCTCTGGAGGAACGGGGCCTGATCCTGCGCACTCCACACGGCTCCGACCGCAGGCAGGTGCTGTTGTCGGCGACGCCGGAGGGCAAGGCGCTGCTGAAGGAGGAACGCCGCCGCAAGGAGGCGTGGCTGACGCAGCGGTTGAAGGAGCTGACGCCGGAGGAGCGGGCGACCCTTCGCCAGGCCGCGCCGATCTTGGAGAAGCTCAGCAAGGCGTAAGCCGTACCGAGACTGAGACCGAGACGGCGGCCCCGGCGCGGACGTCCGCCGCCAAGCAGAAGAACGGGATGTTCCGGTCGCTGCGCAACCGGAACTACCGGCTGTTCGCGTCCGGCCAGGTCGTGTCCAACGCCGGCACCTGGATGCAGCGTGTCGCGCAGGACTGGCTCGTGCTGCACCTCAGCCACGACAACGGCGCCGCGCTCGGGCTGACCACGGCCCTGCAGTTCCTGCCCACGATGGTGCTGGGCCTGTGGGGCGGTGTGATCGCCGATCGCTACCCCAAGCGCCGCCTGCTGATGATCACGCAGTCGGCGATGGGCGTGCTCGCGCTCGTCCTCGGCCTGCTCGCGATCTCCGGGACCGCGCAGGTGTGGATGGTGTACCTGATGGCGTTCGCGCTCGGCACGGTCTCCGTCGTGGACACCCCGGTCCGGCACGCGTTCGTGGCCGAGATGGTGGGCCCGCGCGACCTGTCCAACGCGATCGCGCTGAACAGCGCCATCTTCAACCTGGCCCGCGTGGTCGGCCCGGCGGTCGCCGGACTGCTGATCGCCCGGCTCGGCGGCACCGGCCCGGCCTTCCTGGTCAACGCCGCGTCGTTCGTGGCGGTGATCGCGGGGCTGGCGCTGATGCGCACGTCCGAGCTGCGCCCGTCCGAGCCCGCGCCGCGCGCCAAGGGCCAGCTCCGGGAGGGCCTGCGTTACGCCTCGCGGCGGCCGGACCTGCTGCTGCCGATAATGATGGCGGCGTTCGTGGCGACCTTCGGCATGAACTTCTCCATCACGACCGCGCTGATGGCCAAGGAGGTGTTCCATGCGGGAGCGGACACCTTCGGCGTGGCCTCCAGCGTGTTCGCCGTGGGCGCGCTTGCGGGGGCGCTTCTCGCGGCCAAGCGGATACGGCCCAATCGCCGCCTGCTGATCGGGTCCGCGATCGCGTTCGGCGTGCTGGAGATCGCCAGCGGGCTCGCGCCGGGCTACTGGTCGTTCCTGGTGCTGCTGGTGCCCACGGGGATGGCGCTGCTGACGCTGAACACGGCCGCCAACGCGACGGTGCAGCTCGGCTCCGACCCGGAGATGCGGGGGCGCGTCACCGGGCTCTACCTGCTGGTCTTCACCGGAGGCACCCCGATCGGGGCGCCGATAGTGGGCTGGATCTCCGAGGAGATGGGGGCTCGCGCGGGCGTCGTGCTCGGGGGCGCGCTCTCCCTGGTCGGCGTCGGGCTCGCCGTGGCCCTGGTCAGGATGGTCGAGAACCGCCTCAGCTACCGGCGGCAGGCGCTCGCGGCCTGACGGCGGCGGACGCGGTTCCCGGGCACGCGGGTCCCGGGGCGCGCGTTCACGGCGGGGATGGACGTCGGTGGCGTGCCGGTTACGGCATCCCGCGTTACCGTGACAGCGGCATCGGCGGGTGTCACGCTTTGAGGAAAACACGTGGCCGCGCGTCCCCGCCCGCCGGGGAGCGCTGAAAGGTACGGCGCCCTCGATGCGGTTGTTCGTCGCCCTGCTGCCGCCCGCCGACGCGCTCAAGGAGGTCGAGGAGGCCGTCGCCCCCCTCCGGGAACCGTGGTCCAGCCTGCGCTGGGTCGCCCCGGAGCTCTGGCACGTGACCCTCGCCTTCCTCGGCGAGGTCTCCGAGGACCTCCTGCCCGACCTCACCACCCGCCTGGAACGCGCCGCCGCCCGGCACGCCCGGCTCACCCTGTCCTTCGCCGCCGCCGGCGCGTTCCCCGGCAACGGGGCCCACGCCCGCGTCGTCTGGGCCGGGGTGTACGGCGAGCGCCGCGCCTTCGCCCGCCTCGCCGCCGCGATCGCCGCCGGCGCCCGGGGGGCCGGGGTCCCGGCCGACCACCGGCCCCAGCACCCCCATCTGACCCTGGCCCGCTGCCGCCGCCGGCCCGCCGACGTGCGCCCCCTCATAGACGGCCTGTCCGCCTTCGCCGGCCGCCCCTGGACCGCCGACGCCGTACATCTCATGCGCAGCCATCAGGAGCCCGCCATCAGGTACGAACCGGTAGCCTCCTGGCCGCTCCGCGCATAGCACCCCTCGCACATCGGCTAACCTGCAACGGTGGACCGACCCCGACGCTGGCTGCTACCCACGGTGCTCGCCCTCCTCGTGCTCATCGTGATCATCGGGGCGCTCCTGACCTGAGTTCCGGTCCACCCCTGCCGACCCGGCCGGCCCCGGTGCCGCCGCGCGCCTCGCGCGCTCCGGGGGAGCAGCCCGCGTCCACGCCGTACGCCGGGGGAGCCGCGCGCCCGCGCCGTACGCCGGGGGCGTGACCGGCGCGGGTTCCGGGCCGGGGCCGCGGGGGCCACTACCAGGCGTAGGCCTCGGGGGCGGGGCCGCCGGGCCCGGGGAAGAGGGCGTCCAGGCGGGCGAGGGTCTTCTCGTCCAGGTGGATCTCCAGGGCGCGCAGAGCGCCGTCGAGCTGGGCCAGGGTGCGCGGGCCGATGATGGGGGCGGTCACCGCGGGCTGGTGGAGGAGCCAGGCCAGGCCCACGTTCGCGGGGTCCTCGCCCAGGTCGTCGCACAGGGCCTCATATGCCTCGATCTTGTCGCGGTGCTTCTCCAGCGCGGCCGCGGCGCCCTCGGACGCGGAGCGGCCCTTCTCGATCTTGCGCAGGATGCCGCCGAGGAGGCCGCCGCCGAGCGGGCTCCACGGGAGGAGGCCGAGGCCGTAGTCCTCGCAGGCGGGGATCACTTCGAGCTCGACGGTGCGCTCCAGCAGGGAGTACAGCGACTGCTCGGAGACCAGGCCGAAGAAGCCGCGGCGGCGGGCGGTCTCCTGCGCCTTGGCGATGTGCCACCCGGCGAAGTTGGACGACCCCGCGTAGATGATCTTCCCCTGCTGCCGCAGGACCTCGACGGCCTCCCAGATCTCGTCGAACGGCGTCTTCCGGTCGATGTGGTGGAACTGGTACAGGTCGATGTAGTCGGTCTGGAGCCGCTTCAGCGAGGCGTCGCACGCGCGCCGGATGTTCAGCGCCGACAGGAACGTGTCGTTCGGCCAGTCGCTCATCGAGCCGTAGAGCTTGGTGGCGATCACGGTCTTCTCGCGCCGCCCGCCGCCCTTCGCGAACCAGCGCCCGATGATCTGCTCGGTGACGCCCTCGCCCTTGCGCCAGCCGTACACGTTGGCCGTGTCGAAGAACTGAATTCCATGCTCGTGGGCGCGATCCATGATCGCGTGGGAGTCGGCCTCGGTCGTCTCCGGGCCGAAGTTCATGGTGCCGAGGCAGAGACGGCTGACGGACAGGCCGCTCCGTCCGAGGTGCGCGTAGTCCATGAGCGCCACCTTATTCGCGCCGATCATCCCCGGCGGGAGGGGTCAGCCCCAGCGAAACGATCAGATCGGTGATCTCGTCGCGGTAGACGGCCCCGGGGTCGCGCACGAGCGCGCGCAGATGGCCGTAGATCTCCAGCGCGACCAGCCCGTGCATGCGCCCCCAGACCCTGAGCGTCAGCGCGACCGCGGCCGGCGGCAGCCCGGGGAACGCCTCCCGCGCGGCCTCGGCCAGCACCTCGCCGAAGTCGGACCAGCCGTAGTCGCGGGAGCCCGCCGCCCGCTCCGCGCCCGGCCACGCGGCCGCCACCAGCCCGGTGAGCCCGGTGCACGCCCGGTGCTCGGCCTCCCGCGCGGGCCCGTCCTCCGGCGGCTGGTAACCGGGCACCGCGTCGCCGTAGATCAGCCGGAACCCCTCGGGGTTGGCCAGCGCCCACCCGCGCACCGCCTCGGCCCACGCGAGGATCCGCCCGCCGGGGTCGTCCGCCGGCACGGCGTCGCGCGCGGCCTCGGCGGTGTCCACGAGCTCGGTGTAGAGATCCCCGATCAGCCTCGTGACCAGGTCGTCCCGCGTGGGGTAGTAGCTGTAGATCGCGCCCGCGGTCATGCCCATCTCGCGGGCGATGGCGCGCAGCGATATCGCGCCGGGCCCGCCGGCGGCCATGAGCCGGAGCGCGATCACCTTGATCTCCGCCGTCGTCTCCGCCCGGATGCGGTCGCGTCTGCTCATCGTCTGCTCGCTCACGCTTGACAGTCTACAGCGTTGCCCTACTATGCGCCGTATGAACTTTGAACGGTGTGCAGAAATCATCTGCCGTGCAGGAGAGGCCGCGTGAACGCCGCCCCGCCGCACCGGCCCCGGCTCGGCCCCAGGCTGGCGCTGCTGGCGTTCACGCAGCTCATCGTGGCTCTCGACTACAACATCGTGTACGTCGCGCTGCCCGACATCGGGGCGTCGCTCGGCTTCGGCGCCCAGTCCGTCCAGTGGGTGGTCAGCGCGTACGGCATCGGCCTGGGCGGGCTGCTGCTGCTCGGCGGGCGCGCCGTGGACCGGCTCGGCCCCCGGCGGATGTTCATGCTCGGCCTCACGCTGTACGGCGTCAGCTCGCTCGCGGGCGGCTTCGCCACGGACGCGGGGCCGCTGATCGCCGCCCGGGCGGTCCAGGGCGTCGGCGGCGCGCTCCTCACCCCCGCGACGCTCGCCCTGATCTACGGCGGGTTCCCCGAGGGGCCCGCGCGCAACCGGGCACTGGGCGTGTGGGGCATGGCCGGGAGCGCGGGCCTGGCCGCGGGATCGCTGCTGGGCGGCGTTCTCACGAGCTACCTGGGCTGGGAGTGGGTGTTCTTCGTGAACGTCCCGCTGGCCGCGCTGGCCGCCCTCGCCGCGCCCCGGCTGCTGCCCGCGGACCCCGAGCGCGCGGCCGGAGCGCGCCGCTTCGACGTGCCCGGCGCGCTGCTGGCCACGGCCGGTTCGACCGCGCTGGTGTTCGGCCTGGCCAGCGGCCCGGAGGCGGGCTGGATGTCGCCGCGGGGCGCGGGTTCGCTGGCGCTCGGCGTCGTCCTGCTGGCCCTGCTGCTCGCCGTCGAGTCGCGCAGCCGCGACCCTCTGATCCCGCCGCGGCTCCTGCGCGACCGGGGCCTGCTGACCACGATGGCCGTGATCGCGGTGTTCCTCGGCACGATGGGCGCCGGGTACTACGTCCTGACCTCGTACCTCCAGCCGGTCCTGGGATACGGCGCGCTCGGGGCGGGCCTGACGTTCCTGCCGCTGACGTTGTTCTCCATGGCCGCCGCCGTGAAGCTCGCCCCGCCGCTGCTCGGCCGCTGGGGCGTTCGGCTCACGCTCGCCGCCGGGATGCTCGGGACCGGCGCGGGCCTGGCCGTCCTGACGTACGGCATGCGCGCGGACGGGGGCTTCTGGACGCTGATGCCCGGCAGCCTCCTGTGGGGCGTGTGCGGCGGCGTCGCCTTCGTCGCCGTCTTCGCCGCGGTGGGCGACGGGCTCGCGCCGGAGGACCAGGGCGTCGCGTCGGGCATCGCCAGCACCGCCAAGGAGGTCGGCGGCGCGATCGGCCTGGCCGTCTTCGTCGCCGTCGCCACGGCCGGCCTCGGCGGGGACGCCGCCGGCTCCGCCCGGATCCTCGACGGCCTCCAGACCGCGGGCTTCGCCGCGGCGATCACCGCCGCCGCCGGGGGCCTCATCGCCCTCACCCTCAAGCGGGCCCCGGCAGAGCGCCCCGCGGAAGAAGCCGGACGCCCCATCGAAGAAGGAGTCTCCGCATGACCGCCATCGGCCCCCGGACCGCCCACGACCTGATCCGGATCGTCGGCTTCTTCACCTGACCCACCCCGGCGCCCGGATCCCGGCGGGCGTCCGCGCGGGCGGCGAGGCCCGCCCGGGACGATTCCGTGATCCCGCCCCTGGAGACGGCAGGGGCGGGATCACGGGGGCGCGGCGGAGATCAGGAGGAGGCTCGGGGGCCGGGCCTGAAGGCGTGGGCGCGGGAGGCCGCGACGAGCGCCAGCGCGAGCAGCGAGATCAGGAGCAGGGACCACGGGAAGGAGGCGACGCCGGCGGACTCCAGGAGTACGGCGCCCGCCACGCCGCCGCCCGCGACCGCGAGGTTGAAGACGGTCACCAGCATGGACTGGGCCACGTCCGCGCCGTCCCCGGCCGCGTCGGCGATCGCGGTCTGGAGCAGGGTGGGCGCGCCGCCGAACGTCAGGCCCCAGGCGACGACACCGGCGATGAGCAGGGCGGGGGCGTCCCCCGCGATCCCCAGCAGGAGGGCCGCGGCGGCGAAGCCCGCCAGGCTGACCAGGGTGAGCGCCCGCAGGCGCCGGTCCACGAGCGCGCCCGTGCCCCAGATCCCGGCGATGGAGGAGGCGCCGAAGGCGAGGAGCACCAGGTCGGTGGAGTCCCGCAGACCGGCCTCGCCCAGGAAGGGGGATATGTAGGTGTAGAGGATGTTGTGGGCGAGGATCCAGAGGAAGACCACGCCGAGCACCGGCCGCACGCCCGGCGTCGTGAGGATCTCGCGGAGGGGCCTTCGCTCCGCCGCCGCCTGGCCGGGGAAGTCGGGCACGAACACGCGCACCCAGACCATGAGCAGCAGCGCGACCCCGGAGATGATCCAGAACACGCCGCGCCAGCCGGCGACCGAGCCCAGCCACGTGCCCAGCGGCACGCCCAGGGTCAGCGCGATCGGCTGGCCCACCCCGGCGACGGCCAGCGCCCGCCCGGCCAGGTGCGGGGGCACGAGGCGGCGCGCGTACCCGGCCAGCAGGCCCCACACGACGCCCGCCGCCATGCCCGCCGCGAACCGCGCGGCCAGCGTCAGGGGGTAGCCGGCCGACAACGCGGTCACGGTGTTGAACACGAGCAGGCCGCCCACGGCCGACAGCAGCAGCGGCCTGCGGCGCACGCTCCTGGTCGCCGCGATGACGGGGATCGCCGCGAGCACGGACCCCACGGCGTACAGGGTCACGAACTGGCCGGCCAGGGCCTCGGAGACGCCGAGCCCCCGGCCGATCAGCGGCAGCAGGCCGGCGGGCATGGTCTCCGTCATGATCGCCAGGAATCCGGCGGTGGTGAACGCCAGCAACCGGCCCACGGGGAGGCGCTGGGGACGGGAGGCCGTCGTCGTCACATCGACTGTGGTCACAGAGGTCGTCCGAATCTCGAAGGGGCGGGGCGGGTCAGCCGGCGAGGCGGGTCAGCGGGCGGGGCGGGTCAGCCGGCGAGGCGGGTCAGCCGGCGAGGCGGGTCAGCCGGCGAGGCGGGTCAGCCGGCGAGGCGGGTCAGCCGGCGAGGCGGGTCAGCCGGCGAGGCGGGTCAGCCGGCGAGGCGGGTCAGCCGGCGAGGCGGGTCAGCCGGCGAGGCGGGTCAGCCGGCGAGGCGGGTCAGCCGGCGAGGCGGGTCAGCCGGCGAGGCGGGTCAGCCGGCGAGGCGGGTCAGCCGGCGAGGCGGGTCAGCCGGCGAGGCGGGTCAGCCGGCGAGGCGGGTCAGCCGGCGAGGCGGGTCAGCCGGCGAGGCGGGTCAGCCGGCGAGGCGGGTCAGCCGGCGAGGCGGGTCAGCCGGCGAGGCGGGAGGCGGCCATGTCCTCGCCGCCGTGCCCCGCGGCCTCGGCGCGGCGGAAGCGCTGGAGCCCGGCCGCGGTCACGTCGGCGGCGACCCCGGCCCGCTCTGCGGCCTCCAGGACCAGCAGGGAGTCCTTCACGGAGTTGGCGACGGAGAAGGAGGGCGTGTAGTCGCCCGCCAGCATGGCGGCGGCCTTGGCCCGGAGGAATCCGCCGTCCAGCGGGCCGCCGGAGACCACGTCGAGCACCAGCCGAGGATCGACCCCGAGGCCCTCGGCCAGGGCCAGGCTCTCGGCCACGCCGTGGTTGATCGCGAAGACCAGCGTGTTCAGCGCCAGCTTGAGGCGGCTGGCGTCGCCCGCGGTCTCGGACACCCAGACGGTCCTGCTCCCGATCACGTCGAAGACCGACTCCGCGTCGCGCCGCCCGCTCTCCGGCCCCGAGGCCAGGACCACCAGTTGCCCGTTCTCCGCCGGTTGCCTGGTCCCCTGCACCGGCGCGTCGTAGAACACGAGCCCGCGTTCCCCGGCGAACGCGGCCAGGTCCCCGATCGCCGCCTCCCCCACCGTGCTGAGCTGCAGCCAGACCACGCCCGGGGCCAGCCCCGCCGCCGCGGCCGTCATGACCTCCAGTACGGTGGGCCCGTCCTTGAGGACGGTCACCACGAGGTCCGCCCCGGCCACGGCCTCCGCGGGGCCGCCGGACACCTCAAGCCCGCCGGACCGCCCCAGTTCGTCCGCCTTCGCGCGGTCGCGGTTCCAGACGCGTACGTCGAACGCGCCCGCGAGGTTGCGGGCGACCGGCGCGCCGATGATCCCGGTCCCCAGCACGGCGACCCTCTTCCGCGCTTGTCCGTGCGTTCCCATGAGCTCCTCCATCGATTGTTTAACGAGCATTCCAAAACAAGGGCGAAAAAAGGGGCCGCCCGGCGGCGGCCCGTCTCAGAGCGCCCGGATCACCGTCTCCACGACGCCCTCCAGCGCGGCCCGATCGGTCGTCTTCCCGAGCACCCGCAGCCCGTACATCGAGTTGAGCAGGTACAGCGCGAGCTCCCCCGGGTCGCGGTCGGCCTCGATCCCCCCGTCGCGGCGCGCGCGCTCAAGCGCCTCCCGGAACGCGGTCTCCATCCGGCGGAAGATCCCGCGCACGATCCGCGTGACCTCGTCGTCCAGCCCGGCCAGCTCGATCGCCGAGTTGACGGCCAGGCAACCCCGCCGCCCGGCCTCCCCCGCCGTCTCCGCGTCCACGACGTTCATCAGGACCTCCCGGACGCGGTCCCGGACGTCCCCGTCACCTTCCAGCACGGCGGCCTGCCGCGCGGTCCACTCCCCGTCGTACCGCCGCAGGGCCTCCAGGAACAGCCCCCGCTTGCTGGAGAAGGCGTTGTAGAGGCTCCCGCGGCCGAGCCCGGTGCTGTCCACGAGGTCCTGGGCCGAGGTCGCGGCGTACCCCTTCCGCCAGAACGCCTCCAGCGCGGACTCCACCACGTGGTCGGCGCTGAACCCCTTCGGCCTGCCCATGCCCCGCACCCTAGCACGTTGTGGAACGCACGTTAAAAAACGCACGTCCCCATATCGCCCGTGATCTTGCGATTCGGCACCCACCACCACGGCGGACCCAGGCGCCGGCGCTGCCGGCCCGGGCGCCGGATCTCGGGATCACGGGAAGGGGGCCGGGGACCGGGCAGGTCGCTTCGTCGTTTCCGGGGTCCGGCGCATCTAATGTGAAGCGGACGTCCGATCCGCAGTCGAGGAGCCGCCGCGCCGTGAAGCCCGAGAGAGCCATGCCCAGCCGTCCGCACCGCCTTCGGCGCGCGCCCGCCGCCGCGACGGCCGGACGGGCGGTGGCGGCCGGACTCCTCGCGCTCCTCACCCTGGGGATCGGCGCCCCCGCGACCGCCTCCCCCGGCGTGCCCACCGGCGTCTCCGCCGGCGCCCCCACCGGCGTCTCCGCGCGGCAGGGCCTCGCGCGGGAGCCGGAGCAGGTGGCGTTCCGGCTCAGGGATTCGCGGATCACCGAGTCCAGCGGCCTGGCGGCCTCGCCGACGCATCCCGGGATCGTCTACACCCACAACGACAGCGACGACGCCCCGAGGTTCTACGCCGTGGGGACCGACGGGCGGACCCGCGCGGCGTACACCCTGAGCGGGGCGTCGGCGCGGGACTGGGAGGGGATGGCGGCGGCCCGGGATCCGCGGACCGGGCGGTCGTACCTCTGGTTCGGCGACATCGGGGACAACCTGGACGGGGCGTGGCGGGACATCTCCGTCTACCGGGTGCCGGAGCCGCGGCGGCTGAGCGGCGGGGTGCTCCCGGCGACGCGGTACCGGTTCCGGTACGAGGACGGCCCCCGGAACGCCGAGGGCATCATGGTCAACCCGCGCACCGGCCGCCTCTACGTGGTGAGCAAGGAGATGAACGGGTCCGTCTACGAGGCCCCCGCGCGGCTGCGGACCGACCGGGTGAACACCCTGCGCCGGGTGGCCGCCGCCCCGCTGATGGCCACCGACGCGGCCTTCGCCCCCGACGGGAACAGCTTCGTCATCCGGACGTACTTCTCCGCGCAGTACTACCGGCGGCTCGGCGAGGACGGCGAGCGCATCGCGGTGCCGAGCGGCGGCCAGCAGGAGACCGTGACCTACACCGCCGACGGCCGCGCCCTGCTCATGGGCACGGAGGGCGCGGACAGCCCCGTCTGGCGCGTCCCCCTCCCCGCCTCCGCCTCCCCGGCCCCCTCCGGCGAGGCCACCCCCACCCCCTCGGACCGTCCCCAGAAGTCGGAGAAGCCCGACAAGTCCGGGAAGTCCGACAAGCCGGGAGAGGCCGGCGGCTCCTCGACCGGCCAGGGGAACACGTTCGGCCTGATCATGCTCGGCGCCGCCCTCGCCGCCGCCGCGATCGGCGTCATCGCCTGGATCGCCTACCGCCAGCACTGACCCTCCATCCCGTACGGCCCGAGCCCGCGTCCCATCCCGTACGGCCCGAGCCCGCGTCCCGCCCGAGGTCGCGTCCGGGCCGGGCCCGCGTGCCCGGCCCGGACTCACGCCCCCGGAACCGGCGTACGGCCTGAGCCCGCGCACGACGCCGGAGGCGCGGGGCCGGGGCTTCGCCGTACCCGGCGGGAGCGGCGCGGGCGGTTTGGCTAGGGTTGCGGCACAAGCGGGGATTCGGGAGGGCCGGAAATGCGGCAGCGGGTGGCGACCCGGGCGGAGATCGTCGAGGCGTGGGTCCGGGGTTGGGCGGCCTCGCGGGGCACGTCCGCGCCGGTCGCGGTGCCGGGCGGATTCCTGATCGAGGTGGGGCTGCCGGGACACGTCGCCCGTTACGTCCTCGCGGAGTACGACCGGTCCGCCGTGCACGACCTCGCCGCCTCGGTGACGGTCCCGGGCACCTGGATCAAGGTGTGCGCCGACCCCGCCGAGGTCACCCTGCCCGCCGGGTGGGAGATCCAGCCCGCCGACCACATGATGACCGGCCCCCTGGACCCCGTGGCCCCGGTCCCGCCCGCGCCGTACTCCCTCAGGGTCGCGGCGGAGGGCGACGTCACCGTCGCCGAGGTCCGCGCCCCGGACGGCGAGGTGGCGGCGCGCGGCCGCCTGGCGCGGAGCGGCGGCTACGGGATCCCGGACCAGATCCGCACCGAGCCCGCCCACCGCCGCCGCGGTCTGGGCGGGGTCGTCATGCGCGCCCTCACCGCGAGCGCCCACTCCGGCGGCGCCCGGACCGGCGTCCTCGTCGCCACGCTCGAGGGCCGCGCGCTCTACGAGACCCTGGGCTGGACCCTCCGCTCCCTGGTCACCGCCGCCGTCTACCGCCCCGCCTGACCCCGCGCGACGCGCCCGCCGTACGACGCGGCAGCCGCGCGACGCGCCGGCCGTACGACGCGGCAGCCGTACGACGCGGCAGCCGTACGACGCGGCGGCCGTACCGCGGAAAGCGGGAAGGCGGTCAGGCGGAGGCGCTCTCCTCGACCTTGACGTCGAGGGACTCCAGGGCGGTGACGAGGGGGCCCAGCTCGGGCAGTTCGGAGGCTTCGGCGAGGGCGTCGTCGAGGGCGCTGTTGTGGGTCGGGACGGCCTTGGCCAGGAGCCGGCGGCCGGCCTCGGTGGAGCGGGCGCAGATGCCGCGGCGGTCCGCGGCGTCGAGGGTGCGCGTCAGCAGGCCGCGCTCCTCCATGCGGCTGACCAGGCGGGTCGTGGCGCTCTGGCTGAGGACGAGGCGGTCGGCGAGCTGCTGCATGCGCAGGTGGCCCTCGCCCGCCTGAGAGAGCAGGTGCAGGGCGCAGAACTCGTTGACGCTCAGGTCATGGGCCTCCTGGAGCGCGCGTTCGATCCGGTCCTCGATGCGGTTCTGCAGGGCGGCGAGCGCGCGCCAGCCCCGGGCCCGGTCGCCGTCGGCGAGTGACATGGGTCACCCCTCCTCACATTTGCCACGCCGGTCACTTGCATGATGAGATAGCCCGCGTCTGCAAGTAACCCGCGTATGCAATTAATGCGCGCGCTCCTTATCAGCGCTCGCCACTAATCCTAGCCGAGGAGGATCGACATGCCGCTCGCCCTTCTGGCGCTGGCCCTCGGGGCCTTCGGCATCGGGACGACCGAGTTCATCATCTCCGGGCTGCTGCCCGACCTGGCCGCCGACTTCGGCGTCACCATCCCCACGGCGGGCCTGCTCGTCTCCGGGTACGCCTTCGGGGTGGTCGTCGGGGCGCCGCTGGTCACGGCCGCCGGGGCCCGCCTCCCGCGCAAGACCATGCTCGTCAGCCTGATGGTGCTGTTCATCGCCGCCCACCTGCTGTCCGCCGCCGCCTCGTCGTACGCGGCCCTGATGACCGGGCGCATCGTGGCCTCGCTCGCCCACGGCGCGTTCATCGGGATCGGGTCCGCCGTCGCGGCGGGGCTCGTCGAGCCCGAGCGGCGGTCCCGCGCGATCGCCCTGATGTTCACCGGCCTGAGCCTGTCCAACGTGCTCGGCGTGCCGTTCGGCACCTTCGTCGGGCAGAACTTCGGCTGGCGCACGGCGTTCTGGGTGGTCGCCGCGATCGGCGTGGTCGCGCTGGTCGGCATCGTGGCCCTGGTCCCGTCCGGTCCGCGCCCCGAGGGCGGCCTGCGCCGGGAGCTGGCGGTGTTCCGCAGGGGCCAGGTCTGGCTCACCCTCGCGATGACGGCCGTGGGCTGGGCCCCGGTCCTCGCCGTGATCACCTACGTGGCCCCGCTGCTCACCGAGGTCACCGGCTACTCCGCCGGCGCGGTCCCCGTGGTCATGGTCCTGCTCGGCGTCGGCATGCTGATCGGCGGCCCCATCGGCGGCCGGTACGCCGACCGGGCCCTCATGCCCAGCATCTACGCGCTGATCGCCGCCGTCACCGCGGTCGCGGCGCTCCTCCTGTTCGCCGCGCACAACAAGATCGCCGTGGTGGTCGGACTGACGCTGTTCGGCGTGGTCGCCTCGGCCCTGATCCCGCCGCTCCAGACCCGCATCCTCGACAAGGCCGCCGGCGCCGAGGCCCTCGCCTCCGCCTCCAACGCGTCCGCGTTCAACCTCGGCAACACCATCGGGCCGTTCCTCGCGGGCCTGGCCATCGAGGCGGGCCACGGCTTCATCTCGCCGCTCTGGGTCGCCGCCCTCCTCGGCCTGGCCGGTCTGGCCACCGCCTACCTCGCGGGCTCCCGCGACCGCGCCCCCGCCCCGGTCCCCGCGCCGGTCCCCTGACGCCCCGGAGCGGGCTCCCCGCACGGACACCCGTCCTCCCGTACGGCGGGGCCGCCGGACTCCTTCGCGGAATCCGGCGGCCCCGCCGTACGGCTTTCGGGGCTACTGGAGTTCCTGGACCTCGGCGGCGGTGCTCCGCTCGGCGGCGGTCATGAAGCGCAGCAGGGTGCGCAGCTCGTCGTCGCTGAAGTCGGCGAGGTCCTCCCGGGTGCGCGCGACCAGCCCGGCGTAGGCGGCGGAGGCGCGCTCCACGCCCTCCTTCGTGGGCTCGACGAGGACGCGGCGGCGGTCGCCGGGGTCGGGCACGCGCCGGACGCACCCCGCGGCGACGAGCCGGTCGATCATGCGGGTCGCGGCCCCGGTGGTGAGGTTCACGCGCTTGGCCAGGGCCCCCGGGGTCGCCGGGCCGTACAGGTCGAGCACGTGCAGGCACTGCACGTCGGTGTCGGTCACCCCGAGCCTGGCGGCGACCACGCTGTTGAGCTGCACGACCCGGATCGCCCAGCCCGGCACCGCGACCCGGGTGAGCTCGCCGAGCAGGCTCTCACGATCGTCGGCCATCGCGGATCTCCCTCAGTTCGCTGCATCACGCAGTAATTTGTCGATATATTAGCTGCGTCGCGCAGCTTCTTTCTTATGCAGCGATTTTACCGTGTCCCCTGCCCAGGAGAGCCGCATGTCCACGCACACCTCCTCCCGCGCGCCCGCCGACGCCGGACCCGTCCTCCTCACCGGGAAGACGGCCGGCGTCGTGCTGGCCGCGATCCTCATCGCCGCGTTCATGGAACTCCTCGACGCCACGATCGTCAGCGTGGCCGCCCCCGCGATAGCCGCCGACCTGGGCGCGGGCGAGGCCGCGATCCAGTGGATGCTCGCCGGCTACACCCTCGCGGTCGGCTCGGGCCTGATCACCGGGGGCCGGCTGGGCGACCAGTTCGGGCGGCGGCGGGTCTTCCTCCTGGGGCTGGGCGCGTTCATGCTCGCCTCGGCGGGATGCGGGCTGGCCCCGTCCAGCGGGGTCCTCGTCGGGATGCGCCTCGCCCAGGGACTGGCGGGCGGGCTGATGATCCCGCAGGTCTTCGGCGTGATCCGCGCGTCGTTCGCGCCCGAGGCCCGGGCGAGGGCGCTCGGGGCCTACGGCGCGGTGCTCGGGCTGGCCTCGGTCGCCGGGCCGCTGCTGGGCGGCGTCCTGGTCGAGACGGACCCGCTCGGCCTGGGCTGGCGGGCGATCTTCTGGGTCAACGTGCCGGTCGCGATCGCCGGGCTGGTCATCGCCGCCCGCTTCATGCCCGAGTCGCGCACGCCGTCGGGCGCGCGGCTGGACCTCACCGGCGCGGTGCTCGCCGCCTGCGCCGCCGTACTCCTCCTCCTGCCGCTGGTCCAGGGGCGCGACTGGGGCTGGCCGTGGTGGGGGTTCGCCGTCCTCGCCTGCGCGGTCCCCGTCGGGGCGCTGTTCCTGGTCACGCAGCGGCGGCTGGCCGCGCGGGGCGGGCAGCCCATCCTCGACCCGGCCCTGCTGCGCGTCCGCGCCTTCGCCGCCGGGCTGTCGGTCTGCCTGCTGTTCTTCGGCGCGCTCGGGGCCTTCTTCCTGCTGCTGTCGGTGTACCTCCAGCTCGGCACGGGCCGCGACGCGCTCGACACCGGCCTGCTGATCCTGCCGTACGCCGTGGGGTCGATCCTCACCTCCAGCGCCGGGGCCCGCTTCGCGAGCCGCGCGCTGCTCGTCAGCGGCTCCCTGATCCTCGCCGCGTCCCAGGTCGTCCTGCTCCTGCTGATCCGCGAGGGGACGCCGGGGTTCTGGGCGCTGGCCGTGCCGCTGTTCTTCGGCGGAGCCGGGCTGGGCCTGACCGCGCCGTCCCTGATCAACGTGGTCCTCGCCGGAGTCCCCGGCCGCCACGCGGGCACCGCGGGCGGCGTCCTCACCACGGTCACCCAGCTCGGCAACGCCCTCGGCGTCGCCGTCCTCGGCTCCGTCTTCTTCGCCCGCCTCGACGACGCCCCCGCGCCCCCGCCGTACGGCGACGCCCTGGCCGCGATCCTCCCCTGGCAGATCGCCTGCTACGTCGCCGCCGCCGCCCTGATGTTCCTCCTCCCGAAGACCGCCGCCTCCCACCCGTGATGCGGTACGGCGGGCCGCCGCGCCCCGGGGAGGAACGCGACGGCCCGCCGTACGAGACGAAGCGGGATCAGGCCAGCCCGAAGAGCGCCTTGATCGGGGCGATGGCGAAGTGGACCACGAACAGGAGGGAGACGAGCCAGAGAAGGGGGTGGATCTCCCGGGCCTTGCCCTGGAAGGTCTTGATGATCACGTATGAGATGAAGCCCGCGCCGATACCGGTCGCGATCGAGTAGCCGAAGGGCATCAGGACGATCGTGAGGAAGGCGGGGATCGCCACCGAGAAGTCGCTGAAGTCGATGTTCTTGATCGAGGTCATCATCAGGAAGCCCACGACGACCAGGGCGGGGGCCGCGGCCTCGTAGGGGACGATCTTGACCAGCGGGGCCACGAACATCGCCAGGAGGAACAGGACACCGGTCACGACGCTGGCCAGGCCGGTGCGAGCGCCCTCACCCACGCCCGCGGCGGACTCGATGTAGGTCGTGTTCGACGAGACCGAGCCCGCACCGCCGGCGGCCGCGCCGATGGAGTCCACGAGGAGGATCTCCCGGGTCCGGGGGAGGCTGCCGTCCTCGCGGACCAGGCCGGCCTGGCTGCCGACGCCGACGATCGTGCCCATGGTGTCGAAGAAGTCGGTCACCAGGAGGGTGAAGACGAGCAGGATCGCGGCGACCGCCGAGACCTTGCCGAACGCCCCGAACAGGTTGATGTCGCCGATCAGGCGCAGGTCGGGGATGCCGAAGAACTCGCTCAGCCGCGTGGGGAAGGCGGGCACGTTCAGGCCCCAGCCACCCGCGTTGGGCTTGCCGTCCACCATCGACGGGCCCGCCTTGACCAGCAGCTCGACGACGATGGCGAGGATCGTCGTGGCCACGATGCCGATGAGGATCGCGCCCTTGGTCTTGCGGGCCACGAGCACGCCGGTGAGGAGCAGGCCGACGACGAAGACGAGCAGCGGCCAGCTCTTCAGCTCACCGCCGATGCCCAGCCCGATCGGGGGCGAGGGGTTGCCGGTGGCGCGGACGAAACCGGCGTCCACGAAGCCGATCAGGGCGATGAACAGGCCGATGCCGACGCTGATCGCGGTCTTGAGCTGCGCCGGGATCGCGTTGAAGACCGCCACGCGGAAGCCGGTCAGCACCAGGATGGCGATGATCAGACCTTCCAGGACCACCAGGCCCATCGCGTCTTCCCAGGACATCGAGCTCGCGATGCCCAGGGCGACGAACGCGTTGAGGCCGAGCCCGGCGGCCATGGCGAACGGGACGCGGCCCACCAGCCCCATCAGGATGCTCAGAAGGCCGGCCACGAGCGCGGTGGCGGCGGCGATCGCCGGGATGTTCGGGGCGTTCCCGTCGCCGAGGAACTGCTTGTCGGCGTCCTGGGCGAACCCGAGGATCAGCGGGTTCAGGACGACGATGTAGGCCATCGTGAAGAACGTGGCCAGGCCGCCGCGGACCTCGCGGGAGAGCGTGGATCCACGTGCGGAGATCTCGAAGAAGCGGTCGAGCCACCCGTGAGGCGGTGTCGCCTCTTTGGCGACCATGGTCTCGTCCTTGGGGGTTTGCATTTCACTCACGGGCGAAGGGTGGCGGAGCCGACCTCACACCGGAAGGGTTCCGCGCCGATGGTGATTGTTCCGAGATCGAGTCGTTAGTCCGATCTACACCCACACCCCCGCGCCACCCCCTCGCGCCTCCACCCCCGCCGTGATCACGCGGTTTCCCGCGAAACCGCATGATCACCGCGGCCGGGGTGGGGCGCCGGGGCTCAGTGGCCGTGGTGCCCGTCGTGCCCGCCGCGCTCATGCCGTACGGCCTGAGCCCCCTGCGGGGCGTGGCCGCCGTGGCCCTCGTGCGAAGCGTGGTCGGCGTCCTGACGCGCGGAGTGGCCGCCGTGGTTCCCGTGCGCCATGTGGTCGCCGTGACCCTCGTGGCCCTCGTGACCTTCATGGCCCTCGTGACCGCCGTGACCACCATGGCCACTGTGGTCGCCGTGGTCGCCGTGACCGCCGTGGTACTCGTGGACGACGGCGTGGCCCTTGCCCCGGGCGATGAGGGCGCGGTTGACCGGGACCGTCACGATGAAGGCGATGAGGAAGGCGAGGGCGAGGGCGCCCCAGAAGAGGAAGTCGGTCAGGCCCGCGTCCATCGCGCCGGGGACCGCGAGCATGATGCCGTTGTCCACGATCTCCATGACCGTGATCGAGATCGTGTCGGCGGCCAGGGCGACGCCGATCGCGCGGCGGAACCCGACGCCGGCCTTCAGGACGGGGCGGATCGTGAGGGAGTACCCGAAGAGGAAGGCCAGCGCGACCGCGAGGACGATGGTCTGGAAATCGCCCCAGCCCAGCGCCGTGCCGATCACCATGCCGAGGATCTCGCCGATCGCGCAGCCGGTGAGGCAGTGAAGGGTGGCGCTGATCGCCTGCCTGGTGAGACTCATCGTTTCCTCCGTGCCGAGAACATCGGTGGACACCATATACCCCTACGGGGTACCCCACAACAGGCCTCGAACCCTTCTCCGGCACGCGGATATACGCTGGACGGGTGAAGCAGCCGCGCCGGCCCGACCCGCCTCCCATGCAGACCAAGGACATGCTGACGGTCCAGGTGGGCACCGCGATCTGGGCGATCGCCCTGGTCGTCCTGCTGATCGCCCAGCCGCCGGAGGGCCGCCACTGGTGGATCTGGACCTGCGTCGCGGGCGTCGTGGGCGGCTTCTTCGGCATGGCCTACATCTGGCGCCGCAACCGCCGCTCCCGCTGACGGCTTCCAGCCCCAAAGCCCACCAGCCCCCCGGCTTCGCCCTGATCACGCGGTTTCACGCCCGGCGCGCGAAACCGCGTGATCACCGCGTGGGGGTCAGACGTCGAGGTCGGATTCGGCCAGGAGGAGGGGGGCCGACTCGGGGGCGTGGAGGAGGGCGGCGACGGTGAGGCGGTCCTGCCAGCGGCCGGCCGCCCAGGCCAGACCCCGGGCGAGGCCGTCGAGGTCGGCGGCGTGGACGGTGCCTTCGAGGTAGCGCCAGCGCACCGGGACCCCGTTGACCAGGAGGTTCTCGTGGCGGGTCCACGTCTCGGGGGCGGTGGGGAGCAGGGCGCGCACCGCGGCGGGGACCTCGGTGACGACGCCCAGGGACGTGACCGGGCCCTCGGCGACCTCTCCGGCGAGGGGCAGGTCGAGCAGTTCCGCCAAGGTCTCCGCGAGGTCGAACGGCGCGAGCACGAGCGTCCGGTCCCCCAGCAGCGGCAGCAGGTCCGGGGCCTCCACCACCACCGCGTCCTCGGCCGGTGAGACCACGACCTCCGTCAGGTCGCCGCCGCGTACGCCCCGGATGCGCGCGGGCGGGGAGATCCGGTCGGCGGGGATCGCGGCCAGCGCCGTCCACAGGCCCTTGAGCTGCGCGCGCGTCACCGGCAGGCCGGGGTCGGCGAGGCGGTCGAGCAGTTCGTTCGGCCCGCCGGGCTCCGCGAGCAGCGCGCCCAGCGTCGTCCGGATCCCGATGGCCTCCAGGAACTCCAGGTCGTCCGCGATCTCCTCGACCACGCGCGCCTCGCCGTACAGCCCGGCGAGCAGCGGGTCGGCGTCGGGGAGCCGCAGGTCACAGGGGCAGGCGCCGTTGAGGACGGGGTGCTCGCGCAGCCACCAGCCGGTGTACGACGGCATCGTGCCCTCGGGCAGGCGCAGCGGCTCCAGCACGGCCTCGCGCAGCGGCGGGCGGGCGAGCAGCGGGAGCGCGCGGTCCCAGTCGCCGACGTACTCCAGGTCGCGGACGGCGGCGAACTCGTGCGCGACCGGGGGCACGTCCAGGTCGGGGAGCCGGTCGAGGACCTCCTCGATCCAGGCGTCCTCGTCGTCGAGCCCGTGGTCGCTCTCGTCCGCGTCCATGACCACCTCGGAGTCGCGGACGAGAGCGAAGTCCCCGAGCACGCCCACGGCCTCCAGCGGGCCCGGCCCGAACCGCTCCACGAGGTCCGCCGCGACCTCCCCGAACGGCGCGTCCGCCGCCACGACCTGGGCGAACGCCCCGCCGGGCAGCAGCAGCTCGTTCGCGGGGTACCACTCGCCGTCGGCCCCGGGCAGCGCGAGGTCGCCCAGCCAGGGCTCCTCCCCCGGCCGCAGCCCCGCCGCGTCCGCGAGCGACAGCACGGCCTCGGCGATCGCCTCCGGCTCGGCCTCCTCCAGCGACGCGGCCACGGCGGCCCTGGTCAGCGCGTCGTCGAGGACGGCCCGCGGCGTGGCCTCGGCCGCGCCGAGGCGTACCAGCAGCGGGTGCGCCGCCTCCGGGTGCACGATCCGCAGCCCCAGCGGGTCCAGCGCCGGGACCCGCTCGGTCATGATCAGCGTCCCGCGCGGCCCCCGCACGAGCCGCCCGTCCGAGAGCGGCACCGGGAGCGACCCCAGCGCCTCCGGGTCCGCCCCGGCCAGCGCCTCGTACAGCTCGCGCCACCAGGCGGGCTCCCGCCGCAGGTCGCCCAGCAGGTCCACCACGTCGGCCAGGTCCACCCGCTTCACCCCGAGCCGCCCCAGCGCGGCGTGGCGCGCGGGCCAGCCGTACGGCAGCAGCCCCGGCATGAACTCGGCGAGCAGCGTGATCAGCCCCGGAGTGCCGTCCACCACGACGGCCTTGCGCCCCGGCACCCGCCCCTCCAGGTCCGCCGTGGAGGGCACGGTGTCGAGGCCGAGGTCCAGGTCGAGCGCCAGGTCGGGCACGGAGGCGCCGCGCTCGCGCGAGCCGTACGGCGACGACGCGGCGGCGACGGGCAGCAGCGGCGCGTCGGGCAGCCGGGCCAGGACGGCCCGCCGGATCGCGGCGTCCAGTTCCCCCGCCCCCATCGGGCCGGGCACGAACGCGAGCAGCCTCGGCGTCGGCTCCATCCCGGAGAGCGTCTCGACGTACGCCTCGGCCGCCCGCTCCACCAGGAAGTCCGTGAGCGCGCCCGGCGCGACGTGCCGCCGGTCCGAGGCCAGCGGGAACGACGCGATCAGCAGCGCGGGCAGGTCCAGCCGCTCGTCGCTCGGGGTCGGCGCGTGCACCACCGGCGGGACGCCGCCCGGCAGCGTCTCCCCCTTGGCGGGGACGGCCCAGGTGACCCGCCAGTACGGCCGCGCCCGCTCCTCGCTGGGCCGGTCCGCCAGCAGCTCCGCCGGAATGTCGCCGCTCACCGAGTGAGTGCGCCAGGAGGCGGACACCTCGGCGGCGGTCAGCGCGCGGCGTTCCCCGTCCACCTCGATCTCGACCCGCTCCAGCGCGGGCAGCGCCAGCAGCAGCGCGGGCCCGGTCTCCTTCAGCAGCCGCGCGACCAGTTCCCGCGCGGCGTCGTCCCGCAGCGGCAGCCGCACCAGCGTCTCGAACCCGTCGGGCACCGCCATACCCGGCACGGGCCGTACCGAGCCGGCCGCGGCGCCGGCGGCGGAACCGACCTCGACGCCGACCTCGACGCCGGCCCCGGGACCGGACCCGGGGTCGGCTCCGGCGGCGGGCAGGGGGAACGGCAGCCGCAGCACGGGCACGGTGCCGCCCCTGCGGCCGAGCTCGTCGGCGAGCACCGGGATCCGCGAGGCCAGCACGAACGTCTCGGCGCGCGACCAGCGCACGCCCCCGGTCGAACGCGAGAAGACGCTCGGCTCGTCGCTCACGGCCGCGACCGCCGCGAAGCCCACGCCGAAGCGCCCCGCGGACTCCGGGGTCTCCCGCTTGGCCGAGGCCCGCAGCGTGGACAGCGCCTCGACCCCGTCCGCCGTCAGCGGGGCCCCGGTGTTGGCGGCCTCCAGCACGGATCCGGAGAGCGTGAACCGGACGACGGCGCGTTCCCCGGCGGCGAGCGCGGCGTCGGCGGCGTTCTGCGCCAGCTCGACGATCACCCGGTCGCGGTAGCCGCCGAGCGCGAAGTCCTCCTCGGCGTTGGCGTCCTCCCGGAACCGCGCGGGCGAGGCGGCCCATCCCGCGAGCACCCGCTCCCGCAGCCCGTCAGTCCCGAACGGATCACTCACCGGGGAACCCCCTAGACCAGGGGCGCCTGCACGCCCATCACCCAACCGGAGCAACGGGGAGAAGACGTTCTCCCCGAGGGGAGTCTTCCACGCCCCGGGACCCGATCTCGCGGCGCGTCACACCGATCTCGCGGTTCCGGTCACGGAGCGTGAGCGAAACCGCGAGATCGCGGGGGAAGGGGGGTCAGGAGTGGCCGAGCGGCTCGGCGTCGTCGTCGTGGACCGAGCCCATCAGGTCGTAGCCCAAGTCGTCGAGGATCGGCGGGGCCGCCTCCACGACGGGCTGGGGGACGACCGCCTCGGAGTGCGCGCCGCAGCCGTGGTCCACCGAGACGACGCGGCCGTCGTCGGGGGCGTATTCGTTGGCGCAGACGCCGAAGCCGTAACCCAGGGAGCCGCGCAGCGGCCAGTAGAAGCCGCAGGTGGAGCACTGGGCGGGCGCGGCGTGGGCGATCGGGGTGTGGGGCCCGGACTCGCCCGCGTGCCAGCGGCGGGCGGCGCGGTCCTTGCCCTCCTGGGACAGGACCCGGGCGCGGCCCAGGCCGTACTCCGAGATCATCTGCTGGTCGCCGTCGTCGCCGGCCGCCGTGAAGCCGGGGGTCAGCCGGTCGTCGTCGGCGGGCGCGGGCAGCAGGTCGCCCACGCCGAGGTCGCCGGGGCGCAGCCGCTCGCTCCACGGCACCCATTCGGGCGGCAGCAGCGCGTCGGCGCCCGGCAGCAGCACGCTCTCGCTGACCGTGACGTTCTTGGCCCGCGAGGCGCGCGCGACGGTGACCGCCCACCGCCAGCCGCGGTAGGCGCGGTCGAGGCAGGCGAAGTAGTGGGTGACGACGCGGTCGCCCTCGGCGGTCAGCCCGAGGTGTTCGCCCACCTCACCGGGGCGGGCGACGTCCTCGGCGGCGGCCCGGGCCAGGTCGATCGCCTCGGCGGAGGCCTTGTCCGGGGCGGCGGTGCGGGAACGTGTGGCGCTCACCCTTCAATTCTCACCCATCCGCGGCACCTAACGTGCCCATCTGTGAAGTCTCCGGGTGTCTCCGGTAAGACTTGACCTTATGGACGGCGAGCCGAGCGTGTGGGAACGGCTGCGGGGCGCGGGGCGTGCCGTGGCCAATGGCGCACGCGCGACCGGGCACGGGCTCGGGATGGCGGGCCGCTCCGCCGGGCGTGCCGGGCGGGCGGTGGGCCGCGCCGCGCGCCGGATCACCCACGCCGACGGCGCGGGACGCACCGGGCTCGCCCACCTGATCGAGCTGACCGCCGTGCAGAGCCTGGGCGACGCGCTGGTCACGGTCTCGCTGGCCGGGACGCTCCTGTTCGGGCTGCCGGTGGACGAGGCGCGCGGGCCCGTCGCGCTGTACCTCCTGCTCACCATGATCCCGTTCGCGATCGTGGCGCCCTTCGTCGGCCCGGCGCTGGACCGGCTGCGCTCGGGGCGGCGGTTCGTGATCGCGGGCACCCTGGTCGCGCGCGGCCTGCTCTGCTGGGGCATGGCCTCGGCCGTCCAGTACGAGGACGCGATCACGCTCTTCCCCGCCGCGTTCGGCGTGCTCGTGCTGTCCAAGGCGTACGGCGTGTCGCGGGCCGCCGTGATGCCGAGCCTGCTGCCCGCGGACATCGCGCTGGTCACCGCGAACTCCCGGGTGGCCCTGGCCTCGCTGGTCGCGGCCGGGGTCGGCGCGCCGGTGGCGGCGGGCCTGTCGGCGTGGATCGGGCCGGAGTGGACGCTGCGGCTGGCGATGGTGGTGTTCCTGGCCGGCGGCTTCTACGCCGTACGGCTGCCGCCCCACGTCGACTCGCCGGACGCGCCCGCGGTGGAGCCCCGCGGGTCCCGCAAGGGGAAGTGGCGCACGCTGCTGAACGTGGGGCCGGTGGTCGCCGAGTCGCTGCGGGCGAACGCCGCGATCCGGGTCTACTCCGGCTTCCTGGTCTTCTTCCTGATCTTCCTGGTGCGGGACAAGCACCTGCCGGGGCTGGACCAGCCGGTCACGCTGGGCGTGCTGGTCGCCGCCGCCGGGATGGGGGCGCTGCTGGGCACCGCGACGGGCGCGCTCATCCGCTCCCGGACGCCCCACGTGATCGTGCTGCTCACGCTGGGGCTGGCGGCGGTCGCGACCGGCGTGGCGGCCTGGTTCTTCGGGCTGTGGGCGGCGGTCGCGGTGGCGGTGGTGGCCGCGTTCGCGCAGGCGCTTGGGCAACTCGCCCTGGACGCCATCGTGCAGCACGAGATCGGCGAGGAGGTGCGCTCGTCCACGTTCGGCGTGTCCGAGGCGCTGCTTCAGATCGCGTGGGTGTTCGGCGGCCTGGTCGGGCTGGTGTTCTCGCTGTTCGCCGGGGGCACGGCGGGCCTGGCGACGCTCGCCTCCGTGCTCGGGCTCACCCTGCTGTGGCTCCTGGTCCAGCGCCGCCGCCGGGTCCGCGCGTCCCGCCCGGCCAAGCCGCGCGCCCGCCCGGGACCGGGGCTGGCCACGATGTACACGGACGCCGGGCCGCGCGATCCGGGCCCGAAGCCGGACCTGGAGGACGAGACGGACACGGTCACGAGCACGCTGCCGGACCCGGACGTCCCGCGTGACCCCGGTCCCGACGACGAGGACGACGACCGCCTGGACCCCGGCTCCGGCCCGCTGACCGCGCCCCGCCCGCTCGGCTGACCGGCGCGCCCGGGCACGCCGCGGGCCTCACGCCGTACGCCGCGGGGCTCACGCCGTACGCCGCGGGGCTCACGCCGTACGCCGCGGGGCTCACGCCGTACGCCACGGGGGGCGCGGGCGTGAGCCGTACGGGATCAGGCGTCGAGGTCGTCGGCCACCGCGCGCAGGACGGTCGCGATCTTCTTGGCCTCGCGGGGGTCGGGGTGCTTGCCCCGGCGGTAGATCTCGGAGATGCCGTCGAGCAGCTTGATCAGGTCCTCGGTGATGACGACCATCTCGTCCGGCTTCTTGCGCTTGCCCTTGGGCCGCGGCGGCTTGGTCAGTGTCGGAGGCTGCTCCAGCACGCGGACCGAGAGAGCCTGCTGCCCGCGGCGGCCCTCGGCCACCCCGAACTCGACCCGCTGGCCGGGCTTCAACGTCTGGACGCCACCGGGCAGCGCGGAGGAATGCACGAAGACCTCACCGCCGTCGTCACGGGTGAGGAAGCCGAAACCCTTGTCGGCGTCGTACCACTTGACCTTGCCACTCGGCACAGGGCTGACCTCTGTCTAACGGGAAGCGAGCACACTGACGGGCGCCCGGCGTCGGACGCTGACTAAAGGTTATTCCCCACTCGACAGAGGTTGACCATCGCGTAAGGCACCGATTGCGTAACTGTGCTGTGTTTACCGGCTCGCTTCGCTCGCCAGCCGAGGCGCTTAAAGTCCGGTGATCATACGAGATCGTTTCCGGAGCGCTCGTTCCTCGCACTCCGGAAACGGTCTTCCCTGATCACCGGCGCGCCTCGGCACCCCCCGCGTGGTCCTACCCGCCCACCTCGGCCGCGCCCCTGCCCACCTCGGCCGCATCCCTTCGCGCGACCGGTGACGGCCGCTCCCCGGGGCCCGGCGTGGCCTCGCCTGCCCGCCTTGACCGCCCCCTTCCCAGGAGTGGTCGCGGGCGCTCCCAGGGAGGTCCGCCTTGGCCCATCTCGGGGGCTCTCGTCCCTGGCGGGCCGGCCCTCGGTCTGGGCGCGCGATGTCCTCGGCGAGGGTCAGCGCGATGTCCTCGGCGGGGGTCAGCGCGATGTCCTCGGCGGGGGTCAGGGGGTGTACCAGGTGGCGAAGGTGGTGAGGTCGGGGAAGGTGAGGTCGGCGCCGTAGTCGCGGAGGGCGGATTCGGTGTAGGCGCCGGTGGCGACGCCTATGCTTCTGACGCCCGCGGCCCGGGCGGCGTCCACGTCGCCCAGGTGGTCTCCCACGTAGGTCACCGCGTTGTGCTCGATCAGGGCGCCGCCCTTGGCCTTGCCGAAGACCGAGCCGATGACGGCGTCCACGTCCAGGCCGAGGAAGGCGACGGTGGCCTCCGCGTCGCGGGGGTTCTTGCCGGTGACGACGATCACGCCCTGGCCCCGGCTCCGCACGGCGGCCACCGCCTCGTGGGCGCCGGGCATCGCGGTCGTCTCGGGGAGGGCGTGGTGCTCGTACAGCTCGCGGAAGCGGGCGGCCACCGCCGGGATCTCGGCGGCCGGGAACCAGTGGGCCAGTTCGTGCTCCAGCGGCGGGCCGAGGCGGGCCACGATCCGCGCCGTGTCCATCTCCACGCCGGTCTCACGGCTCAGCTCGGCGTAGCAGGCGGCGATGCCCGCTCTCGTGTCGGCCAGGGTCAGGTCGAGGTCGAAGCCCACGGTATCCACGAGATAAGGGTGCCAAAGCCGCGATTCCCCACGTAATTTGGAGTCGGGAGGCGCCCATGGCAGAGGACCGGCCCAAGACCGAGGCGAAGCGCCGCGCCACGCCCACCCGGAGCGCGGCGGCCCGCGTCGCGAACGGCGTCGCCACGGCGATCCTCATCGTCGCGAGGCTGGCGGCGGCGGTGCTCGTGGTGCACGTACTCTTCGTGGTGTTCTCCGCGAACCGGGCGAACCGCCTCGTCCAGGTCGTCGGCGACCTCGCGAACTCGATCTCGCTCGGCCTCGACGACCTGTTCGTGCTGACCGACGCGCGCATCGGGGTACTGGTCAACTTCGGGCTCGCCGCCCTGGTCTGGCTGGTCGCCGGGTCGATCCTGGCCGGTCTCGTACGGCGGCTCGCCCCGTCCCGCTGAACCCGCGCGCGGCCGGTCCCGAGGGCGCCGCGGGCCGGGGCCGTACGGTGCGGAAACGGGCACGAACACGAAACGCCGGGGGGTTCCCCCAGGCAGTGCGGAGCTTACCCGTGCTGTCCCATTAGGGTCGTGGGGGAGGAAAGGCAACACATGACGAGATCGACGCGCGAACGGATCGTGGACGAAGCCCTGCGGCTGTTCGCCGAACGCGGTTACGCCGCCACATCCGTGGCGGAGATCGAGGCTGCCTCGGGGCTGTCCCCGGGCGCCGGGGGGCTCTACCGTCACTTCAAGTCCAAGTACGACGTGCTGGCGGCGGCCATAAACGAGCACGCGGCGCGCACGCGCGAGCAGATCGCCGTGAGCCTGGCCGAGGTCGAGGCGGCCGAGTCGCTGCCGCTGGAGACCCGGCTGGCCATCCTGTGCAAGGTCGGCCTGGCCAAGGTCAAGGAGGAGCGGGAGCTGACCCGCGTCTTCTTCCGCGACCTCAGCCAGTTCCCCGAGCTGGTGCAGGCGGTCCGCGAGGGACTGCTCCAGCCGATGTACGACGCGATCACGACGTGGTTCCGGGTGCAGCCGGAGTTCGCCGGCGTGGACCAGGACTGGCCCGCCGTGGGTGCCGTCCTGGGCGGCGCGGTCGTGCACTACTGGATGTTCCTGGACACCGTGGACGAGCCGCCGGGCCAGGTGGACCGGGACCGCTTCGTCCAGTCCTGGGTACGGCTCGCGCTGGGCATGCTCAGCGAGACCCGCGAGACCAGCCCCGTCACCAGCGCCTGACCCGGCGGGAGCCGTTCCGTCAGCCCGCGGATCGCGTACGGCGGGGCGGGCGCGGGCGGGCCAGGCGCCACAGGAGGTAGGCCACGGCGACCAGGCAGCCGACCGCGAACATGGCCGGACCCGCGCGGGTGTACGCCAGGCGGAAGCCGTCGAGCCCGGCCGCGAGGCCGCCCCGGTTGACCCAGACGACCAGGACCCCCGCGGCGTAGATCCAGACCGGGGACATCAGGCCCGTCATCCGGTCGCGGAAGGTCCACCGCGTGGAGAACAGGATCGCGACGGCCGCCCCCGCCCACACGATCAGCGCCACCGGGAAGATCGCCAGGTTCGGCAGGGCCAGCGGCGCGCACACCGCCGCGGCCAGCAGGAGCGCGAGCGCGACCGCCTCCAGCCGGTTGCCCGCCAGCAGGGCCACGACTCCGGCCCCGCGCGGCGCCTTCTCGCGCCTGACGTACGGCGAGTCCGCGTCGTCCTCGGCCGGGACGTATTCGGGGATGCCGCCCGGCGGTTGCACGGGGCCCGGCTCGGCCTCGCGCTTCACCTTCGGGGGCGGCTGCGGGGGCGGCTTGTTCAGCAGGGCGTCGCGGGCGGCCTTGAGGGACTCGGCCACGCCGGGGGGCTGCGGGCCGAGCTGGGGTTTGCGGAAGACACCGGGCACGCCGGTGCCGGGCAGGCCCATGCCGGGCAGCCTCGGCCGCGCCCGCCCGTTCCGGTCGAGGCCGTTCCGCCCGTTCCGACCGTTCCGTCCCTGCTGCCCGCGCTGCGCGTTCCGCTCGTCCCGCTCGCCGCGTCCGTCGCGGGGCCGGCCGCCGGGGTTCCCGGCCGTGCCGTTCCTGGCCGCCCCGTCGCGCGCCGCGCCCGCGTCGCGCTTCCTGCCGGGTTTCCACAGACCGGAACCGCCGGGCCGGGCCGCGCGCCGGCCTCCCGCCCCGCCCGTGCCCGTCCCGCCCGTGCCCGTCCCGCCCATACCCGGGCCACCCGGACCCGGGCCACCCGGACCCGGGCCGTCGCGTGGCTCGCCCGTGGAGGCGGCGGGGCCTGGCGGGGGTTCGCGGATGGCCGGGAGGATCTCGGTCGGGGACTCCGACCTCGGGTCGATGAACTCGCTCTCCGGCGTCCGGGGGTCGCCCGCCCCCGCCCCGTGGGCCTCGGCGGCCAGCCGGTCGGCCTCGCGCGCGACCAGCGCCGCCGGGTCGCCGAACCGGGCGAGGACCTTGCGCACCACCGCCGGGTCGTCGCTGCCGTCACGCATCTCGTCGATGCGGAGGCGGAGCCGCCGCACGAAGTCCAGGCGCTCGTGGGGGCGCAGCATGCCGTGGGCCGCGTCGGCCACGCGGCTGACGTAGGCAAGCACGAGTTGGTCGGCCTGCTCGCTCATCCCGACAATCCTCCCGCAACAGCCCGCGCGTGTCACCGGTGGCCGGGGCGGACATGTCCCCCGCGGCTCGTAGGCTGGGGAGGATGAGCGGGGAGTTCACGAAGTGGCTGCGGAGCCGCGACGACGAGGCGTTGCGCGCCCTCCTCGCCGCGCGCCCCGAGCTGACCACCCCCGTCCCGCCGCACTTCGAGGCCCTGGCCACGCGCGCCGCCACCCCCTCCGCGACGAACCGCGCGGTGGACCGCCTGGACGCCTTCACCCTCGCCGTCCTGGAGGCCGTCACCGCCCTCCCTCCGCCCGTCACCCGCCTCCAGGTCGCCCGCGCGCTCGGCCTCGTGCCCCAGGACGCCCCCGCCCCGCCGTACGGCACGACGCCCGGCGGCGCGGCGCCGCACACCACGGACGCGGACACGGTTGCCGCGGCCGGCGACGGTCCCGGACCGGATGAGACCGACGGCGCCGACGACACGGACGCGGCCGGGGAAGGGCCCGGCGCGACGCGAGCGGCCGAGGCCGGCGCGCCGGCGGGCGGGGAGGCCGGGGACGCCGCGCCGAAGCGGCGCCGGGTGCCTCCGCGCGTGACCGAGGCGGTGCGGCGGCTGATGGAGATGGCGCTCGTGTACGGCGGGCGCGACACGCTGCGGCCGGCCGACGGGGTGCCCGCGGTGCTGGTGCACCCCGCAGGACTGGGCCCGCCGGTCGCCGTCCTGCTCGCGGGGCAGGAGCCGGAGCGGGTGGCCGGGCTCCGGGCCGACCTGGGCGAACTCCTCGGCGACGACCGCGATCCGGCCGAGATCCTCAGCGATCCGGCCGCCCTGGAGCGGCTGGCCGCGACCGCCGGGCCGGAGGCGGCGGCGGTGCTGGACCGGCTCGCCTGGGGCCCGCCGGTCGGGCGGGTGGAGCAGGCGCGGCGGCCGGTGCGGCTGGCCACCGCCTCCTCGCCGATCGAGCGGCTTCTCGCGCGCGGGCTGCTCGCGGCGGCCGACGACGTGACGGTGGTGCTGCCGCGCGAGGCCGGGCTGTGGCTGCGCGGCGGCCTGGTCCACCGCGACGCGCGGCCGGACCCGCCGAGGCTGGACGGGCCGAAGCGCGATCCCGAGCTGGGCGACCGCACGGCGGCCGGCCAGGCGTTCACGGCGGTGCGCGCGATCGAGGACCTGTGCGAGCTGTGGGGCGTGGACCCGCCCGGCGTGCTCCGCGCGGGCGGCCTCGGCGTGCGCGACCTGCGGCGTACGGCGACCGCGCTGGACGTGCCGGAGTGGGTCGCGGCGTTCCTCATCGAGCTGGCGTTCGAGGCCGGGCTGATCGCGTCCACCGGCTCGGCGGACGGCGAGTGGCTGCCCACCGACGGATACGACGGCTGGCGCGTGAAGTCCACCGAGGACCGCTGGGCGGCGCTCGCGGGCGCGTGGCTGCGCGGCGAGCGCGTCCCCGGCCTGGTCGGCGAGCGGGACAAGCGCGACCGCCCGATCAACGTGCTCCATCCCGACCTGCGCCGCGCCGCCGTGGCCGAGACGCGGCTCCAGACGCTGCGCGCCCTGGCGGCCGCCCCGCCCGGCGTGTCCGCCCGGCCGGCGACGGTGACCGAGCGTCTGGAGTGGGAGCGGCCGAGGCGGTACGGCCCGCGCCGGCTCCGGCTCGTGGAGTTCACGCTGCGCGAGGCCGAGCAGCTCGGCGTGACCGGCCTCGGCATCCTGTCCGCCCACGGCCGCGCCCTCATCGCCGACGACGGGGACCCCGCCGCCGTGCTCGCGCCGCTGCTGCCCGAGCCGGTGGACCACGTGCTGCTCCAGGCCGACCTGACGGCGGTCGCGCCCGGCCCGCTGACGACGGAGCTGGCGCGGCGGCTCGCGCTGGTGGCCGACGTGGAGTCCACCGGCGGCGCGACGGTCTACCGGTTCGGGGAGGCGTCCGTGCGCCGGGGGCTGGACGCCGGGTACGGCGCGGCGGAACTGCTCGACCTGCTCGGACGCCACTCGGCGACCCCGGTGCCGCAGCCCCTGGCGTACCTGGTCGAGGACGTGGCGCGCAAGCACGGGCGGCTGCGGGTGGGGACGGCCTCGTCGTACATCCGCACCGACGACCCGGGCCCGCTGGACGAGCTGATGGCCGACCGGCGGACGGTGCCGCTGCGGCTGCGGCGGCTGGCCCCGACCGTGGTCGCCTCGCGGGCGTCGCGGCAGACGCTGGTGGAGGCGCTGCGCGCGATGGGGTTCTCGCCGGTGGCCGAGTCGCTGGAGGGCGACGTCCTGATCAGCAGGCCGGACTCCCGCCGCACCGAGGGCCGCGCGTCCGCCCCGCCGCAGCCCGGCGCCTCGCAGACCCCGGCCACGCTCGCGGCGGCCGTACGCGCCATCCGGGCCGGTGACGAGGCGCGGCGCGAACTGCGGGGCCCGCGCGAGGCCCCCGAGGGCGGGCCGCCGCGCTCCCCCGCCGCCGCGACCCTCAGCGGGCTCCAGGCGGCGATCGCGCGGGGGTCGTCGCTGTGGATCGGCTACCTGGACCGCCAGGGGCGCGCGAGCAGCCGGATCATCGCGCCCGCGCGGGTGGAGGGCGGCTTCCTGACGGCGTACGACGAGACGCGCGCGGCCGTCCACCGCTTCGCGCTGCACCGCATCACCGGCATCGCCGAGGTGGACTCCCCGGACAGCGATGACTGACGGGTCGTTTTGCGACAAACGACGCATTTCGCATAATCTGCTTGATTGTCCAGAACTTAGGGGAGTTGGGCACTCCGGCATCCGGAGTGGCCCTGGCCGCCGTACCGTGACCTGACCAGAGGGTCTCCGCGCCGTCGACGACGGGCGGATCACGTACGGCGAGTTCCGCGGCGCGCGGCACTCCCCGTCGCACGCCCGGTTCACGTCCAGGAGCCCCTTCATGCCCCGCGCCGTTTATGTTCTTGCCCTTGGCATCTTCGCCATGGTGACCAGCGAGTTCGCGGTCGCCGGCCTCATGCCCCAGATGGCCGGGGGACTCGACGCCACGATCCCGCAGATCGGTTACCTCATCACCGCCTTCGCGGTGTCCATGACCGTCGGCGGTCCCTTCATGACGCTGACGATGGCGCGCCTGCGCCCCCGCCACGGCCTGATGACGCTGTTCGCGATCTTCCTCGCGGGCAACGTGCTGGCCGCGCTGTCCGGTTCCTACGCGCTGATGGTGGTCGCCCGGATCGTCACGGGCCTGGCCGCGCAGGCGTTCTTCGGCGTCGCGATCTCCCTGTCGGCGCGCATCACCCGCCCCGAGATCCGCGGCCGCGCGATGGCCGTCGTGCTGAACGGCCTGATGGTCGGCACGCTGCTGGGCCTGCCGCTCTCCACGTTCATCGGCGAGCGGCTGGGCTGGCGCGCCTCCTTCTGGGCGATCAGCGCGCTGACCGTGGTCGCCGCGGTCGCGACGATGATCGGCGTCCCGAAGATGGAACGTTCCACCACCGAGGGCAGCCTCCGCGAGGAACTGCGCGTCTTCCGCAACCGCGGCCTGTGGGTCGCCCTGCCCACCAGCACGCTCATCATCGGCGCGACCATGACCGCGTTCAGCTACTTCAACCCGATCCTCACCCAGGTCAGCGGCTTCAGCGCCGGGGCGGTCCCGCTGCTGCTCGTGGCGTACGGCGCGGCGACCGTGATCGGCAACAGCGTCGTGGGCCGTCTCGCCGACCGCCACACCGTGACCGTGCAGGCGTGGTTCCTGGCCCTGAACACGCTCTTCCTGATCGGCTTCGCCCTGCTGGCGCACGTCAGCGTCGCCGCGGTCGCGTTCATGCTGGGCGTCGGCCTGGTCGGCGTCACCCTGAACCCGGCCATGGTCGTCCGCGTCCAGCGCGCGGGCAACGCCACGCCGCTGGTCAACACCGTGCACTCGTCGTTCATCACGCTCGGCGTCATGATCGGTTCCTCGGCGGGCGGCCTGGCGATCGAGAGCCACGGCCTGCGCGCCCCGCTGTGGCTCGCCGCCGGGATGGCCGCCCTGGGCGTGCTCGCCGTCCTGCCCGCCGCGCTGCGTTCCCGCCGTCCCGCGCCCTCGGCCCCGCCGGCCCCGTCGTACGGCGACCGCGAACACGCCGGCGTCTGACGGCCCCTCCGCTCTCCCGGCGGCCGGGCCCCCGGCTCTCCTCGGCCGCCAGGCTCTCCTGGGCCGTGTCAGCCCTCGTGGCCGAGGGCGGCCAGCTCGGCCGCGCGCTCGTGGCGCTCGGCCGGGCGCTCGTGGCGCTCGCCCTCGGGCCCCGCGGCGGTCTCGCCGGCGATCCGGTCGTTGACCGCGATCACGGCCCGGAGCAGCGCCATCGTCGCCCCCGACTGCTCGGCGAAGGCCAGGAAGGCGCGCGTGTCCTTGGGCAGGCAGGCCCCGCCGTACGGCACGCCGCCGCGGATGCCGTACAGCGGGTTGAACGAGGCCTCGGCGGAGCGGGACACGGTGTCGGAGACGGCCGAGACGTCCGCCGGATCGAGCCCGAGGCGGCGCGCGACCAGCCAGACCTCGTTCCAGAAGCTGATCTTCGCGGCGTTGAAGCAGTTGTGGACGCACTTGACCAGCTCGGCCAGCGCCGGGTCGGGGAAGGCGCGCAGCTCCCCGCCGAACGGGGCCAGCAGCGTCCGGAGCAGGTCCAGCGCCTCCGGGCTGCGCGAGGCGACGACGGTCATCCACGGCTGGAGGAAGTCCCGCCGCGCCGTGGCCGCCCGCAGGAACTCGGGGTTGCAGGCCAGCAGGAAGCCCTCATGCGCGCGCAGCCCCGACTCCCGCTCCAGGATCGGCTGCACCAGGCCCTCGGTCGTGCCCGGCGGCACGGTCGAGCGCACGGCCACGAGGTGCCGCTCCGGGGAACCCGCCAGAGCCCGCCCGGCGGACCTGGCGGCCTCGATGACCGCGCCCAGCTCGTGCCCGTGCTCGGCGGCCGGGGTGGGCACGGTCAGGAACACCACGGAGGGCGGCTCGCCCTCCAGCGAGAGCGTCATCCGCGCGTCCAGGCCCTCGTCGCGCAGCGCGGCGACCCGGGGCTCGTGGATGTCCACGAACGTCACCTCGTGCCCGGCCGCCCGCAGCCCGTGCCCGGTGGCCGTGCCGACCACCCCCGAGCCCACGACGAAGATCCTGGTCATGTGGCCGTTCTCCTCTCAGGCGGCGGGCTGGAGGCGGGTGGTCTCGCCGCCCACGACGGCCACGCCGCGGGTGAGCCAGCGCTGCCGCCGGATGGTGAGCAGGGCGTAGATCCGGACGACCGCGGTCAGGAACGACACCAGCACGAAGCCGGGGATCAGGAACCAGGACGAGGGCCGCTCCCGCAGGTGCGGGATCATCTTGACCGCGCGACTGAGCCACCACCACGAGCCCAGCGCCGCCGCGAACCGCCACTCCCGCTCCGCGATCGCCCAGGTCATGCAGGCCGGCGACATGAGCAGCGTGAACGCCCCGGCGGCCTTGTCGGTCATGGTGAAGGCCAGGAACGGGTGCCGCCACAACCAGGGCCGGGACAGGGCGCGCAGGTCCGAGCGCCAGGTGTTGCGGGCCCACCGGGTCCGCTGCCGGAAGAAGACCCGCCAGTCCGAGGGGAACGTGGACCAGACGCGGGCGCTGCGCTGGAGCCGGGTGCGGTGGCCGCGCTCCAGGATCAGCATGGTCAGCCGCTTGTCGTCCCCCGACACGCAGGGCACGCCCAGGAACGTCTCGTTCATGAACTCCGCCGACACCTCCAGGAGGAGATGCCGGCGGTAGACGGCGGTGCGGCCCGACAGGCAGGAGACCGCCTCGCCGCAGACGGTCTGGGCGGCGTTCTCGTCGAAGTACCGGTAGTCGAGGAACATGTCGGTGACGCGGTGGAGGAACCCGCGCGGCCGGTAGACGTTCTGCCGCGTCCCCACGCCGCCCACCCCGGGATCGGCGAACGGCTTGCGCACCTCCGCCCCCACGTCGGGCGCCCACACGGTGTCCGAGTCCACCAGCGCCACCAGCTCGCTCGCGCAGGACTCCCAGCCGCGCCGGAGCGCGTCCCGCTTGCCGGGCACGGAGGTGACGATCACGCGGACCGGATGGCGGCGGGCGACCGCCGCGCACGCCTCGTCCGTCTCGTCGATCACGAGGACGACCTCGTCCACGTCGTTCGCCAGCCACGACCGGATGGCCACGTCCAGGATCTCCGGGTCCTCCTGGTAGACGGGGACGACCACGCCCAGCGTCGCGGAGTGCTCGGTCCGCCGGGGCCGGTAGAACAGGCCGGGGACGCGCCGGATCAGCCAGCAGGTCCACCGGATCAGGCCCACCGTGGCCAGGGGCACGACCAGGGATTTCATCGAGTCCTCACGACCTTCGTCGACGTGCCGGGCGTACGGCGCGGCGTGGCGCGACTCGACGGCCTCCTGGCGGATCGACGAGCGGCCGGCCGGGAGGGACCACCTGAGAACCGACAGTAGCAGAGTGTAATCAATGACTACACTGCGTTAGCGATTCGTTGATCATGCCTTTGAGCTCGGCGAATGCGTGCGGCCGGCCGATGGACGAGCGGTGCTCTTGACGTCGCGACGGTTCGGGATCAGGTTGGCGGCCATAAGAGGTACGCCCCCGCAGGGAGTCACCGGATGGGCTCACGGCACACGCTCGGCCGGCTGGCCGAGGAATCCTGGAACCGGTTCGACGACTACGACGCCCTCTACTACGAGGGCCGCTGGCACCGATCCCACGAACTGGCCGGCCGCGCCCGCCGCGCCGCCGGGGGCATCACCGGGCTGGGCGTGCGTCCGGGCGACCGCGTCGTCGTCATGATGGCCACCTGCCCCGAGGTCCCGATCGTCTACCAGGCGCTCTGGGCGGCCGGCGCCGTGGTCACGCCCGTGGTCTTCCTGATCGGGCCCGAGGAACTGGCGCACATCCTGCGCGACAGTGAGCCCGCCGCGATCGTCACCTCCCCCGAGCTGCTGGCCACCGTCCAGGCCACCGGCACCACACTCCCGGTCGTCGTCGTGGGCGAGGCCCCGCCGGGCACGGTGCCGTACGCCTCGCTGGAGGAGGCGGACGAGCGGCCGCTCGCGGACGTGGCCGAGGACGACCTGGCCGCGCTGATGTATACCGGGGGCACGACCGGGCGGGCCAAGGGGGTCATGCTCACCCACTCCGGCCTGTGGCACACCTCGCTCGCGGCGCGGCGGGCCAGCGAGATACCCGGGCTGACCCGCGCCATCGTGCCGGTCCCGCTCTCCCACGCGTACGGACTGATCGTGACGCTGGTCGGGATGCACTCGGCCGAGCCGCCGCAGTCGGTGCTGATGCGCTGGTTCGAGCCGAAGGAGTTCCTGCGGCTGGCGGCCGAGCAGCGGGCGCAGATCGGGACGGTGGTGCCCGCGATGCTGCAGATGCTGCTCGGGGAGCCGCTGGAGGAGACGCCGCTGCCGGAGCTGCGGTACCTCACCTGCGGGGCGGCGCCGCTGGCGCGCGACGTGCTGACCGAGTTCGAACGGCGCGTGCCCGGGGTGACCATCCTGGAGGGGTACGGGCTGACCGAGACCAGCGCCGTCACCACCTTCAACCCGCCGGACCGGCGCAAGATCGGCAGCGTCGGCCTGCCGCTGCCGGGATACACCGTGACGATCCGGGACGACTCGGGGGAGGCGCTGCCGGAGGACGAGCTCGGGGAGATCTGCGTGCGCGCCGACTCGCTCATGACCGGCTACTGGAACGGCCCGGACCTGACCCGGGAGGCGCTCGTGGACGGCGAGCTGCGCACCGGGGACATCGGGTGCGTGGACGAGGACGGGTACCTGTACGTCGTGGACCGCAAGAAGGACCTGATCATCCGGGGCGGGTTCAACGTGTTCCCGCGCGATGTGGAGGACACGCTGGTCAGGCACCCGGAGGTGGTCCTCGCCGGGGTGGTCGGCCGGCCCGATCCCCGCCTCGGCGAGGAGGTCGTCGCGTACGTCCAGCTCCGCCCGGGGGCGACGGTCACCCCGGAGGAGCTCATCGACTGGGCGCGGGACCGCGTGGGCCGGGTCAAGTACCCCCGCGAACTGCACATCGTGGACAAGGTCCCGGTGACGAGCGTGCTCAAACTGGACCGCAAGGCATTGCGCGCCCGCGAGCCGGGGAAAGAGTAGTCTCGGGCGCGATCCCCGAATCGATCCGGAGCCGCGCTGGTGAGTCCCGATCCATACGGTCCCGTGCCGGGTCACGCCGTCAGGTCCGTTTCATCCGCCGAGGTGGACGGGCTGCGCACGCAGGCGGTCACGGCGCTGGTGCTGCACCTGGTGTCGCTGGTGGCCTGCTGCAACGTGCTGGGCGTGCCCGGGGCGGTCCTGGCGGGGCTGGCCCTGCGCCGGGCGGGGACCACGCCGCGCGCGGCCCGGCGGCTGCTGCTCGGGTGCTGGGCGCTGCTGGGGCTGGGGGCGCTGTTCGTGCTCGCCGGGATCACCGTCCTCGCCGGGCTCTCCCCGGACCGCTTCGGCTGATCGCCCGCCTGAGCGCCGCCGCCCGGGTCGCCGTCCACCGTCGTACGGCCGCCGCGCGCGCGTTCGCTGTACGGCGTGGGGCGTGGGGCGTGGGCGTTTCGCCGTACCGGATCCGCGGGGACGGGTTGTCCACAGGCGGGGGCGTCGTCCACAGGATGGCCTTCGGGGAAGCGATCATGGGGCTCGGCGTGTTGGGATATCGACAGTCGTAACCGCCGCCCCAGGAGCTTCACGTGAGCGATGGCCCACTGATCGTGCAGTCGGACAAGACGCTGCTGCTCGAGGTCGACCACGCCGACGCGGCCGAGTGCCGCAAGGCGATCGCGCCGTTCGCCGAGCTGGAGCGCGCGCCCGAGCACGTGCACACCTACCGCGTGACGCCGCTGGCGCTGTGGAACGCGCGGGCGGCCGGGCACGACGCCGAGCAGGTCGTCGACTCCCTGATCCAATACAGCCGCTATCCCGTCCCCCACGCGCTGCTGGTGGACATCGCCGAGACCATGGCGCGCTACGGGCGGCTGCGGCTGGAGAAGCACCCGGTCCACGGGCTCGTGCTGGTCTCCAGCGACCGCGCCGTCCTGGAGGAGGTGCTGCGGTCCAAGAAGGTCCAGCCGATGATCGGCGAACGTGTCGACGCCGACACCGCGACCGTCCACCCGTCCGAGCGCGGCACCCTCAAGCAGGCCCTGCTCAAGCTGGGCTGGCCCGCCGAGGACCTGGCCGGCTACGTCGACGGCGAGGCCCATCCGATCACGCTCGCCGAGGAGGGCTGGGCCCTCCGGCCGTACCAGAAGGAGGCGGCCGAGGCGTTCTGGCACGGCGGCTCGGGCGTGGTCGTGCTGCCCTGCGGCGCCGGCAAGACCATCGTGGGCGCGGCGGCGATGGCCCACGCCTCGGCCACGACGCTGATCCTGGTCACCAACACGGTCTCCGCGCACCAGTGGAAGCAGGAGCTGCTGCGCCGCACGAGCCTCACCGAGGACGAGATCGGCGAATACACCGGCACGAAGAAGGAGATCCGGCCGGTCACCATCGCCACCTACCAGGTGATGACGACCCGCCGCCAGGGCGCCTACCGTCACCTGGAGCTGTTCGACGCGCGCGACTGGGGCCTGGTGCTGTACGACGAGGTCCACCTGCTCCCCGCGCCCATCTTCCGGATGACCGCCGACCTGCAGGCCCGCCGACGCCTCGGGCTGACCGCGACGCTCGTGCGCGAGGACGGCCGCGAGGGCGACGTGTTCTCCCTCATCGGCCCCAAGCGCTACGACGCGCCGTGGAAGGAGATGGAGAACCAGGGCTGGATCGCCCCGGCCGACTGCGTCGAGGTGCGGGTGACGCTGCGCGACGACGAGCGCCTGGCCTACGCCACCGCCGAGGCCGAGGACCGCTACCGCCTGTGCGCCACCACCCCCGCCAAGACCCGCGTCGTCGAGTCCCTGGTGCGCAAGCACGCAGGCGAGCAGATCCTCGTCATCGGGCAGTACCTCGACCAGCTCGACGAGCTCGGCGAGCACCTCGGCGCCCCGGTGATCAAGGGCGAGACCCGGGTCAAGGAGCGCGAGCGCCTGTTCGACGCCTTCCGCTCCGGGGAGATCAACGTCCTGGTGGTGTCCAAGGTCGCCAACTTCTCCATCGACCTGCCGGAGGCGGCGGTCGCCATCCAGGTCTCCGGCACCTTCGGCTCGCGGCAGGAGGAGGCCCAGCGCCTCGGCCGCGTCCTGCGCCCCAAGACCGACGGCCGGGGCGCCAGGTTCTACTCCCTGGTCTCCCGCGACACGGTGGACCAGGAGTTCGCGGCGCACCGCCAGCGATTCCTCGCCGAACAGGGCTACGCCTACCAAATCATCGACGCGCACGACCTCGCTTAATCATCAGCCGAAAAGCCCCGGAAAACGAAGGGCCGGAACCTTTCCCGAGTTTCCATGGGAAAGGTCCGGCCCTTCGCCGCGAGAGACCTGACCGCAGCCTCTCAGCAGATCTTCGGCCGACCCTCAGCTCAGGTCCAGGAGAGGCCCGCGGCCTCCCGTTCCACAGCGCTCCTCATATACGACATATGCCCACTATCCCCCAGTCCTACGCTTTCCGTATCCCCTTCCGGAACATCCGTTCTCACGCCCCAATCCGCGCTCGGATCAGGCTCTGACAAGCAACTCCTTGAGGGAGAAGATCCGCGAATGGGAACGGGAACTCCCCGTCATTACCGCCAATCCGGTTCGGTCCTGTACTTCCGCCGCTCCGGGGTCCGCGCGGGCGGCGCCGTCACCGGATACGACCTTGCGCCGGCCTCGCCGAACGCCACGTCCGCGAGCCGGCTCCGGCGCCTGAACGCCCCGGGTCGCTGACGGCGATCGCCCGGCAACGGGTCGCCGACGCGGGACCCCGGCAGGCGAGGCGGATCGCCGGGGCCGGGCCCCGGCGCGGTGGCGGCGGTCCCCGGCGTACGGCCGGTCAGGTGTCGGCGTGGGCGGTGAGGTGGGCGACCACCCGGGTCGTGATCGCGGCCAGGGTCTCCAGCTCGTCCTCGGTCAGGTGGTCGATGAGGTGGCGGCGGACCGACTCGACGTGGCCGGGGGCGGCGGCGACGATGGCGTCCAGGCCGGCCGGGGTGAGGGCGACGACCGCGCCTCTCCCGTCGCCCGGGGACTCCTCGCGCCGGACGAGGCCGCGCTGCTCCATCCGGGTGATGTGGTGCGACAGGCGGCTCTTGGACCACAGCAGCCAGCCCGCCAGGTCGATCATGCGCAGGCGGTGACCCTCGGTCTCGGAGAGGGTCGAGAGCACGTCGTAGTCGGGCTCGGACAGGCCGGAATCGGCGGCCAGGTCACGGGCGAGCTGGAGGTCCAGCAGGCCGCGCATCCGCCGGTAACCACGCCAGGCGCGGTTCTCACGCTGGTCAAGCCATCGGGGCTCGGTCATGGCCCCAGTCTAGAGACGTTGGTTGACACGTCAACCTCGGCGGCGTAGGTTCCCGGTTGACACATCAACCAAAGCGTTGGGAGCGGTCATGGCGACCACCTTCACCCGGGCCGGGCGCACGGAGCCCGCGACCCCGGATCCCGCCTTCGGCCTCACGCCGGTCCGGGCACCGGAGGGACCGCCCCGCCGCGCGCCGGGCCGGCGACTGGTCCGGCGGCTGGCCGGGCTCTACGCCGGGCTGGCCCTGTTCGGCGTGAGCATGGCGCTGATGATCGCGGCCGGGCTGGGCCTGCCCTCCTGGGACGTGCTGCACCAGGGCCTCGCCGCCCGCACCGGCCTGCCGTTCGGCTGGATCGTGATCGGTGTGGGCGCGGTGGTCCTCGCGCTGTGGATCCCGCTGCGGCAGCGGCCGGGGCTCGGCACCGTGAGCAACGTGATCGTGGTCGGGCTCGCCGTGGACGCCGCGTCCGCCGTGCTCCCCACCCCGGACCATCCGGCGGCGCGCGCCGGCTTCCTGCTCGCCGGGATCCTGCTGAACGGCGTGGCCACCGGCCTCTACATCGGCGCGCGGTTCGGCGCGGGGCCCCGCGACGGGCTGATGACCGGGCTGGCCGCGCGCGGGATCTCGATCCGCGCCGCCCGCACGATCCTCGAACTCGCCGTGCTCGCCGCCGGCTGGGCGCTGGGCGGCACGGCCGGGCTCGGCACCCTCCTGTACGCCGTCGGCATCGGGCCGCTGGCGCAGTACTTCATCCGCGTATTCACCGTGAAGGGCGACAACTCATGACCGCAGTGCGTTTCGGCCTCGACGTCTCCACCTCCGCCGCCCCCGGCGCCGACCCCGTGGCGTACGCCCGCCTCGCCGAGGAACTGGGCTTCGACTTCCTCTCCGCCTCCGACCACCCCGCCGGGTCGCACCCGACGTACGAGACGTGGACCATGCTGTCCTGGATCGCCGCCGCGACCTCGCGCGTCCAGATCGCGACCAGGGTGCTCGGCGTGCCGTACCGCAACCCGGCGCTGGTGGCCAAGATGGCCGAGACCTTCGACCGCCTCTCCGGCGGACGGCTCATCCTCGGCCTGGGCGGCGGCCACTCCGACGACGAGTTCCGGCAGCTCGGCCTGAAGGTCCCCACCCCGCGCGAGAAGATCGACGGCCTGGAGGAGGCCGTGCTGCTGACGCGCGGCCTGTGGTCCGAGCCGGCGTTCACCTTCAAGGGCTCCGTCCACCACACCGACGCCGCCGACCTGGAGCCCAAGCCCGCCCGCCGCATCCCGATCTGGCTCGGCACCTTCGGCCCCCGCGCCCTCGCGGTGACCGGCCGCCTCGCCGACGGCTGGATCCCCTCGATGAGCTTCGCCCCGCCCGAGCGGGTCGTGCCCCTCCGGGACCGCCTCCTGTCCGCTGCCGAGCAGGCCGGCCGCGACCCCGCCGAGATCACCCTCGCCTACAACATCCAGGTCACCCTCGCCAAGGAACCCGACCCCACCCCCACCGCCCTCATCGGCCCCCCGTCCTACATAGCCGACCGCCTCCACCACCTGACCACCCTCGGCTTCACCGCCTTCAACCTCATGCCGACCACCCCAACCCCCGAATCCGCCCTGACCCCCCTGGCCACCCAAGTCCTCCCCACCCTCCGCTAACCCCACCACCCACCCCCGTCACCTCCACCAGGGCACCAATCCCGCGAACCAGGACAACAACCCCTCCCCCTCGCCGTGATCATGCAGTTTTGAACACACCCTGTGCGTAAAACTGCAAGATCACGGCGAGGAAAGCGCGGCCGCCACGCCGTCGGCACGCCCGGCTCCCACGCCACCCCGCCTACCTCGGCCAAGGCGCCAATTTCGCGAATCGGGACGACAGGGCCTCCTCCTTGGCGTGATCACGGTTTTGGGCACACGTTGTGCTTGAGAGCGCATGATCACGGCGGGGGCGCGGGCGTCGTGTCGCTTTGGGGGTGGGGGCGGCGGGGGTGTCTCCCTGGCGTTCGTGGGTGGGGTGCTGCTTCTCGCGGCTGTCTGCGGGTTGTGCTCGGGGGGGTTGAGTTGGAGGTGGGGGGTGGGGCTGGGATAGTTCGGTCGCTGGGGTTGTCGGACTCGGGAGGGGTTGTGGGGTTCGGGCTTGCGGGGAAGGTGGTTCTCGTCACGGGGGCCAGCCGGGGGTTCGGGGCGATCGTCGCGCGGCGGCTGGCGGGTGAGGGGTGTTCGCTGGCGCTCTGCGCTCGCGGGGAGGAGGGGCTGCTCGCCACCGCCGCGGAGATCGAGGACGCCTGCTCGGTGCCGGTGTTCGCGCGGGCCCTGGACGTGACCCGGCCCGAGGAGCTGCGGGGGTTCGTGGACGGGGCGGCGGAGGCGCTGGGCGGGATCGACGGGCTCGTCGCCAACGCCGGGGCCGGGTACGGCGGATCGCTGATGGAGTCCACGCCCGAGGAGTGGAGCCGGACCTACGACATCAACGTGGGACATGCCGCGCACGCCATCCGGTGCTGCGTGCCGTACATGCGGGAGCGGGGCCACGGGGACGTGGTGATCGTGTCCTCGATCTCCGGGTGGAAGCCGGCGCGGCGGGCGCAGTACGGCGCGGCGAAGGCGGCGGAGATCTACCTCGCGGGGTCGCTCGCGCGCGAACTCGCGCCGGAGATCCGGGTGAACACCGTGAGCCCGGGGTCGATGCTGTTCCCCGGCGGCGGATGGGACGAGTTCCGGACCGGCGATCCCGAGGGGTACGAGCGGTTCCGGGGCGAGTTCCCCGGCGGGGAGCTCGTGGACGGTGAGGACGCGGCGAACGTCGTGGTGTTCCTGCTCTCGCGGCTGTCGTGGGCGGTCAACGGCGCGAACATCCCCGTGGACGCCGCGCAGAACGCCCCCTCGGCCGGCGGATACTAGACGACCGGCCTGACGCCGGCTCGCACGGCTACCAGGCCCGCGCCAGCTCGCCGCCGACGAACAGCACGCCCTCGGCGAGGGTCCAGCACACGATCGCGGCGAACATGAGCCGGTTGTAGCCGCCGGGGTCCCGCCGCGCGTACGGCAGGGCGAGCGCCGCCATCGTGATCACACCCGCGAGCGCGGCGAACGCCCCCGACCACAGGCTGACCTCGGCCATCCGCCGCCGGCACCGCTCCATGATCTCCCCGTCGGCGCAGAACGCCTCCAGTCCCCACCCCGCGAACACCGACAGCCCCCACAACGCCGCGAGCAGCAGGTTCGCCACGGTGGTCACCACCGGGGAGACCTGCGGCGTGCCGCCCATGCGCACCACCCCTCCCCAGGAAACGGTACCCCCGCCGCGCCCCGCCGCCCCGGCGTCCTGCCGCGTGCCGGGAAAAGTGTTCGGAGCGAGCCCGGCCCGGGGGGTAGGCTTGACGGTTTCGCTGCCTTTGGTTACCACACCGCTCCGACAAGGAGGTCTTCGGCATGCCCGCGCACCAGCCCGCGGCACCACTCGCACCCGACATAACCGAAACGACCGGCGGCCAGGCGGACCCCGCCGATGTGATCCTGGCCGCCGAACGCGCCCACCTGGCCCACTCACGCGCGGCCCTGCGCCGCATGCGGGAGCACGCGCAGTCCCTCTCCTCCGACGCCGCGGGGGACTGGGTGTCGCAGCAGGTCCTGGAGGCGCTGCTCGACCAGCGCATCGCCGCCCTGGCCGACCACCCCGACACCCCGCTCTTCTTCGGCCGCGTGGACCGCGCCACCGCCCCCGCCGCCGGACCCACCGGCCCCGTCGGTCCCACCGCTTCCGCCGCTCCCGTAGGAGCGGGCGCCGCGGGCCGTACGGCGGGCGCCGGGGCGGCGGGCGGCCGGGCGGCGGAGGACGAGGACGACCTCCCCCGCACGATGTACATCGGCCGCCGGCATGTCCACGACGAGTCCGGCCTCGCCCTCGTCATCGACTGGCGCGCCCCCGTCTCCCGCGCCTTCTACCAGGCGAGCCCCGCCGACCCGATGGGCCTTGAGCTGCGCCGGCGCTTCGGGTACCACGGCGGCGAGCTGACCGCCTTCGAGGACGAGCCCCTCGACCGCGGCGGCACCCTCGGTCCCTCCAGGATCCTCACCGAGGAGATCGAGCGCCCCCGCACCGGCCCGATGCGCGACATCGTGGCCACCATCCAGCCCGACCAGGACGAGATCGTCCGCGCCGCCCTCGGCCAGACCGTCTGCGTCCAGGGCGCCCCCGGGACCGGGAAGACGGCCGTCGGCCTGCACCGCGCCGCGTACCTGCTGTTCACGCACCGCGAGAAGCTCAGCCGCTCCGGCGTGCTCATCGTGGGGCCGAACCGGGCGTTCCTGTCGTACATCTCCTCGGTCCTGCCCGCCCTCGGCGAGGTCCGCGTGGACCAGAGCACCCTGGGCGACCTGCTCCGCGAGCACGCCGCCCCGGAGGCCGCCGTCCCCGAGGACGACGCCGTCGCCGCGATCAAGGGTGACGCGCGGATGGCCGAGGTGCTGCGCCGCGCCCTGTGGCAGCACGTCACCAAGCCCGAGGAGGGCCTGGTCCACGTCAAGGGAGCCTCCCGCTACCGGGTGGCCGACTACGAGGTCCGCGAGATCGCCGCCTCCCTGCGCGGGACCACCCGGTACGGCCCGGGCCGCAACGCCTTCGCCCAGCGGCTCGCGCACGCCGTGCTCGTCCGCATGGAGCAGCGCGGCGAGGCCCCCGACGACCGCGTGCAGGACGCGGTGGCGCGCTCGAAGCCGGTCAAGCGGCTCGTCGAGGCGGTCTGGCCCAAGCTCACCCCGCAGCAGGTGCTGTTCACGCTGCTCAGCGACGCCGAGGCGCTGGGCCGCGCGGCGAAGGACATCCTGACCGAGGAGGAGCAGGCCGCGATCCTGTGGCGCAAGTCGTACCGCTCGGCCAAGAGCGCCAGGTGGTCGGCGGCCGACGCGGCCCTGCTGGACGAGCTGGCCGATCTCATCGAGCGCACCCCGACGCGCGGTCACATCGTGGTGGACGAGGCGCAGGACCTGTCGCCCATGCAGCTCCGGGCGCTCGGCCGCCGCTGCGCCACCGGATCGGCGACCGTCCTCGGGGACCTCGCCCAGGGCACGACCCCCTGGTCCGCGCGCTCCTGGACCGAGGTCCTCGCCCACCTGGGCCAGGACGGCCAGGTCACCGAGCTGACCATGGGCTTCCGCGTGCCCCGCGAGGTGCTCGACTTCGCCGCGCGGCTGCTCCCGTCGGTCGCGCCCGAGCTGGCCCTGCCCCGCTCGCTGCGTCCCGGCCAGGGGTCGCTGACCGTACGGCGGGCCGCGGCCGAACCCGCGCCCGGCGCCCTCTCCGGGGAGGTCCTCGACCTCGCGGTGGACGCGTGCCGGACGGCACTCGGGCGGGAGGGGTCCGTCGGCCTGATCGCCGCCGACGCCGACGTCCCCGCGCTCCGGGAGGCCCTGACCGCCGCCGGGCTCGCCTGCGACGTGCTCGACGGTTCCGGCGACGAGACCGAACGCCTCCTCCTGGTCCCCGCCACGCTCGCGAAGGGCCTGGAGTACGACCACGTGATCGTCGCCGAGCCCGCCAGGGTCGTCGCCGCCGAGCCGCGCGGCCTGGCCCGCCTCTACGTGGTCCTCACCCGCGCGGTCACCTCGCTGACCGTGGTCCACGCCGAGCCCCTGCCCGCCCAGCTCGCCTGAGCCCGGCCGTACGGCTTGAGCCCGTCCCCGCGCCGGGAGCGACGCGGGGACGGGCCCGGGCCACGCTCAGGCCGTACCCGGCACGAAGCCACTCGCCTCGGGCCGTGCCCGGGCGCCCGGGGCTACTTCTGCTGGGACAGGGCGTGGAGGCGGCCGTGCTCCTTCGACCGGACCTCCTGGATCCGCTGGGCGACGTCCTTGGGCACGGCGGTCCGCAGCGTGCGGGCGAAGGCGCGCAGCCGTTTCGCGCACGCGGCGACGGCCTTCCTGACCACGTCGGACTTGTTCCAGGGGTGTTCGCCCTCGTCCTCCCGCAGGGTCTCCTCCAGCGACGCGGCGATCAGCGGCAGCGCCTTGACGTAGGTCTCGCGCTCCTGCGTGAGCTCCCGCGCCTGGAGCGTGGCCGCGTCCTCCAGGGACTTGGTGTCGAAGGTCTCGGTGAGCGTCCCGTCGCCGCGTTCACCCTGGCCGGCGCGGTTGCCCGCGTCCACCGTGGCGTACGGCAGGAGGTTGCGGAAGCAGAGGTAGCCCGTGGCGGCCTCGCTCACCGTCTCCGCCGTCAGGGTCTCGACGGCGGCGTCGAACAGGGCGTGGAGCTGCCCCGCCTGGAGCTGGGCGAGGGGCAGGAGGGTGTCGAGCCTCATCACGTCCGAGGCGAGCTCCTTCGCCACGGCCTCGTCCAGGGTGGCGAACGCCGCGCCCTCGTTGGGGGCCGTGACGAGCATGCGGCTGACCGCCTTGCACTGGATGATCCAGGACGTGGTGTGGCTGCCCATGCCCGCGACGCCGCCGGGGGCCGGGGCTCGCCCGTTGACGTCGAGCGGCCGCCCCTGCGTCCAGGTGACGACGAGGGGGTCGTTGTCGGCGTCGGCGACCCACTCGTTCGACCGGTTCGTGTCCGGGAGCCCGGCGAGCCCGCCGTACTCGGTGTCGAACAGCGCGAGCATGTCGGTGAACGGCTTGGCCGTCAGGTCGGCCTTCGGGTGGAGGGCCGTCACCTCGGCGACCAGGCGGTCCCGGGCGGCCTGCCTGGGCGACGGGCCGAGCAGGCCCGCGGCGACCACGCTGCGGGGGTACGCGACGCAGGCGAGGGACTGGTGCTCGTGCATGAGGAAGGCCATGATCGCGGCCACCCGGGGCCCGGCGTTCGCGGCCAGGGCCTCGGCGGCCTGGACGGCGAGCAGGGCGCGGCCGAGGTACCCGCCGATGATGCCCTGCTGCCGGGTGGCCTCCTTCTTGCGGACGCCCGGAGGGTCCTGGGACATCTTCATGACGTCGGCGGCGGCGTTCCTGATCGCGATCGCGGCCCCGAACAGGTCCTCGCTCGTCGACACGGCCTTGTACCGCTCGGCGATGGCGTCCGCCTGGGAGGCGATCGTGTCGCTGTCGGTGGCCGTCGAGCCCGTTCCCCGCAGCAGCCGCAGCAGGCTCTCGCTGTGCCCGGAGAGCGTGTCGTAGTCGTCGCGGACGCGCTTGGCCGCGCCCGGGTCGAGGAGGTGGACGAGGCCGGTCTCCCGCAGCGCCGCGTCGAAGGAGAACAGCCGCCACAGCGGGTCCTTCAGCTCCGGCCTGGCCGGGAACTCCGGCTTGCGCTCGGTCTCCATGGGGACGGCGCCCCCGGTCCTCTGCGCCTGCTTGGCCCGCTCCCGCGCGGCCTCCGCCCTGGCCCGCGCCTCCAGCTCGGCCTTGAGGCACGCGCGCTCGTACTCGACGACCAGCCGCCGCTGCCGCCCCTCGCCCGAGCCGACGGACCCGCGGGCCGACGGGCTCCGCACGGTCGCGTAGGGCAGGTAGTTGAGGTACGCCAGGTGCTGGGCGATCGCCGTGCAGAGCGCGGTCACCGCGAGGTCGTTCATCCCCGCGTCGAGGTGGGTCCGCGCGGCGCTGACCGCCTCGATCGCCCGCTGCGCCGAGTCCTCCAGGAGCGGGGCCCGCTGCTCGTGGTCGTCGAGCCAGGTGAACAGCTTCATCTGGGTGGAGTCGGCCTGCCCCATCCAGACGACGGCCTCGTCATGCCTGATCCTCATCCAGTCGACGGCCTCGCCCAGGGTCAGCCCGTGCAGCTCGGCCCGGATCGCGTCGAGGTGGACCTGCCAGGCGACCGTGTGGTCGCCCATGCGGTTGCCGTACGGCGAGGGCGTGCGCGGCCGGGGACTGATGACCACCCGCTCGATCACCTGCTTGTCGGTGATGCGCAGCGCGGGCCGCAGGTGGACCGTCGCCCCCTTGGGCAGGTCCAGATGGAGCTGCGGCGTCAGCGGCAGCGGCTTGTCCGCCGCGACCTTGGACTGCTCGGTGAACGAACCGGCACGTTTCATGCCCGCCTCCTCGGTGCCGCGCTGAGCCGCGCAGCCCCTCACTTCTCCCTCCGCCGGCCCCTCCCGCCAACCCTCCGGACCGCCACAACCCCCATCCCGTACGGCGGGCACAGGCAGCGCGCCGCGAGGGCGGCGGTGAGGGCGGCCAGCAGCGCCGGGATCACGACCTCCGGGACGACGGGCGGGACCACGGCCTCGGCGGTCACCCAGCCGGGGACGTACGCCAGCGCGGCCACGAGCGACCGCACGGCCACGAGCCCGTCGAACGCGGACGCGGGCACGAGCCCGAGCAGCGGGAAGACGAGCACGTCGTACCACGGCCGGTAGACGGTGGCGGTGCACAGGAAGGCCAGCGCGAACGCCAGCGCCAGCCGTACGGAGGGGTCCGCGGGCGGCAGCCGCCACGCGAGCAGCGCCGCCAGCGCGAGCGCCGCGATCAACGCCGGGACGCCGTACGACCCCTCGGGCGGCAGCGACCACACGCTCGCCGTCGTCGGCTCTCCCGACCGCGCCGCGAGCGCCCCCGGCACGCCCGGCGCGCCCAGGAGGTACGCCGCCGCCGCGCCCCCGCCGGCCACGAGCGCCACCGCCGCACCCGGCCGGAGGCGGCGCGCCCCGAGCGCCAGCGCGGGCACGGCCAGCCCGAAGGTCGCCTTCACCGCCACCGCCCCCGCCAGCAGCCCGCCCGCGGTCAGCGCGCCCGCGGCAGGCGCGCGGCGGCGGGACAGCGCCAGGAGGGCGAGGACGAGGAGGAGGGCGCCCGCGACGTCGAGGTGGCCGCCAGCGGGGACGGCCCAGAGCATGAGGGGGTTGGCGGTCCACAGGAGGTGGACGCGCGGCCCGGGCGCGAGGCGGGCCAGGACCAGGGCGGTGAGCAGGAACATCGCCGTGTACGTCAGCTTGAGCAGCAGGACGGTCCGCGGGAGGGAGCCGCCGCCCAGCTCGGCGGCGAGCCACTGGGTCGCCGTGGCCAGGGGGCCGTACACCGAGGGGTGCGCGCGCCAGGGCACGGAGGCGAACGCCGCCACCGGGTCCCCGCCGGCCATGAGGTGGACCGGGGTGAGCGCGCCGGGGTCGAGCCCGAGCGCCGCCATCCGGCCGTACACCGCGTAGTCGAGGAGGTCGGTGGAGGCCAGCGGCGGCACGAGCGCGAGCGAGACGGCTCCGGCCACCCCGAGGGCGACCAGGCCGGGCGGCCGGGCGCCGCGCCGGACGGCCCGCAGGCCCAGCAGGAGCCCGCCCGTGCCGGTGATCAGCCCCGCCCAGAGCACGCCGGTCACCAGCTCGCCGCGCGTCACGCCCAGCGCGCGCGCCGCCAGCCCGGCCGCGTGCCGTACGGCGGGCAGCCCCGCGCCGGGGGACCCGTGCTCGACGCGCGGGGGCCGCTGCGGGGGACGCCGGACCGGGATGTCCCCCGCCTGCTCCAGCAGCACGGCGGCCTCGGCGGGCGAGCGGGCGGCGTCGCGCACGTCCCGCTGGGTCAGCGGCGAGGACGGCACGGTGAGCGAGGGCACGGCCGCCGAGGGCCCCGCCAGTCCCGCGGCCGCCATCGCCAGCACCCCCGCGACCAGCGCCGCCACCGCGAGCCAGGCCGCGAGCGCGCCCCCGCGCCGCTCGCCCGGCTCCCCGCGCCGCCCTGTTCCCCCGGCCCCGCCCGGCTCCCCGCCCCTCCCCGGCTCCCCGGCCAGGCCCTCCCCGGCCCGGCCCGGTGCGGCGCCCGGGCGCTCGCGGACCGTCCCGGACCCGCCAGGTCCGGCCCCGGGCGGATCGTGCGCCGTCCCGGTCGTCTCCGTCGCCACCGCCACCCCCGCGTCCCGTACGGCGCCGCCCGCCGCCGTCCCCCGGCGTACGGCAGGCCGCCGCGCGCCCGGCGGATGGGGCGTCCGGGACGGGAGCGTAGGCGCGGCGGGTGGCCGCGGGGTTAAGCGCGCAGAACAGGGGCGGGAACGGCGAAGAGGGCGGCCCCGGCACCTGGGGGCGCCCTCTTCGAGGAGATCTGTATGGCTGCTGTCGGACTAGAAGTCCATGTCGCCGCCGCCGCCCGGCATGGCGGGGGCCTTCTCCTTCTCCGGCTTCTCGGCGATGACGGCCTCGGTCGTGAGGAACAGGGCCGCGATCGAGGCGGCGTTCTGCAGGGCAGAGCGCGTCACCTTGGCCGGGTCGATGATCCCGGCCTCGAACATGTTGACGTAGTCGCCGGTGGCCGCGTTGAGACCGTTGCCGGGCTCCAGGTTGCGCACCTTCTCGACCACGACGCCGCCCTCGAGGCCGGCGTTGACCGCGATCTGCTTGAGCGGCTCCTCCAGCGCCTTCTTGACGATGTTGGCGCCGGTGGTCTCGTCCGGACCCAGGTCCAGCTTGTCGAACGCCTTGACGCTCGCCTGCAGCAGCGCCACGCCACCGCCGGGGACGATGCCCTCCTCGACGGCCGCCTTCGCGTTGCGGACGGCGTCCTCGATGCGGTGCTTGCGCTCCTTGAGCTCGACCTCGGTCGCCGCGCCGGCCTTGATGACCGCCACGCCGCCGGCCAGCTTGGCCAGGCGCTCCTGCAGCTTCTCGCGGTCGTAGTCCGAGTCGGTCCGCTCGATCTCGTTGCGGATCTCGGTCACGCGGCCGGAGATCTGCTCGGCGTCACCGGCGCCGTCCACGATCGTGGTCTCGTCCTTGGTGACGACGATCTTGCGGGCGCGGCCCAGCAGGTCGAGGGTGGCGGACTCGAGCTTGAGGCCGACCTCCTCGGCGATGACCTGACCACCGGTCAGGATCGCGATGTCCTGGAGCATGGCCTTGCGGCGGTCGCCGAAGCCGGGGGCCTTGACCGCGACGGACTTGAACAAGCCGCGGATCTTGTTGACCACCAGGGTCGCCAGGGCCTCGCCCTCGACGTCCTCGGCGATGATCGCCAGCGGCTTGCCGGCCTGCACGACCTTGTCGAGCAGCGGGAGCAGGTCCTTGTTGGCGGAGACCTTGCTGTTCACGATCAGGATGTAGGGGTCCTCGAGGACCGTCTCCATCCGGTCGGGGTCGGTGACGAAGTACCCCGAGATGTAACCCTTGTCGAAGCGCATGCCCTCGGTGAGCTCGAGCTCGAGCCCCAGGGTGTTGCTCTCCTCGACGGTGATGACGCCTTCCTTGCCGACCTTGTCCATCGCCTCGGCGATCATCTCGCCGATCTGCGAGTCGCCGGCGGAGATGGAGGCCGTCGAAGCGATCTGCTCCTTGGTCTCCACGTCCTTCGCGATCTTCGAGAGCTCCTCGGAGACGCGCTCGACGGCGGCCTCGATGCCCTTCTTCAGGGCCATCGGGTTCGCGCCGGCGGCGACGTTCCGCAGGCCCTCGCGCACCAGCGCCTGGGCGAGCACGGTGGCGGTGGTGGTGCCGTCACCAGCGACGTCGTCGGTCTTCTTGGCGACTTCCTTGACGAGCTCGGCGCCGATCTTCTCCCACGGGTCCTCGAGCTCGATCTCCTTGGCGATGGAGACACCGTCGTTGGTGATCGTGGGGGCGCCCCACTTCTTCTCCAGGACGACGTTGCGGCCCTTGGGCCCGAGGGTCACCTTGACGGCTTCCGCGAGCTGGTTCATACCGCGCTCGAGACCGCGCCGGGCGTCCTCGTCAAACGCGATCATCTTGGCTGCCATACGGACAGACCTCCCAGATACAGGGTGGCTTGCACGGATCGAGCCGACGCCCGCGACGGCATGTAGGCCCCGCGCTCGCCCCGGCACCATTCGCCGGAGGATCGCTCAGAGGCCCCATCGCCTCGATCCCAGGTTTGTCACTCTCGCTATGAGAGTGCCAACGAACTGTTTAGCACTCTACCCCTTCGAGTGCAAGTGGGGAGCCTTCTAGCAGCGGTTTCACCCTGGGCATACCGAAAGATGGAGCCCGCCCCCATACGTCGGGGACGGGCTCTTCGACGGGGTCAGCCGCAGGGTCAGCCGCGGGCGGGATCGACCGACGGGAGGTCCGCGCCGGGCGGGTCGTCCTCCGAAGGCTCCTCCGGCTGCTGGCTGGGCGGCGGCGAAGGGGCGGGCGGGGACGGGGTGGGCTCCTCCTCCGGCGGGGAGGAGGGGTCCGGCTCGGGCGGGGCCTCCGTCTGGGGCGGCTGGGGCGTGGGGGTGGCCTCGGCCGTCGCGCCGGACTCGCCCTCGCCCGGCTGGGCCGGCTCGGGCCGCCCGTCGCTCTCGACCTGGGGGTCGGGGTCGTCCACCGGGAGCTCCGGCGCACCGCCGTTGTCGACGTGCCGCGTGTTGCCTCCGCCGCCTCCGCCGCCTCCGGACGCGCCTCCGCGCTCGCTGAAGGCGCTGAGGAGGAAGCCGGTCACGCTCACCGCCGCGATCACCAGGGCGACCGCGATCAGGCCGAGCCGCAGGACCCGGCCGCGGCCGCGGGGCGGCGGCGCCTGCGCCGGGGGGAGCGCGGGGATCGGCTCGGCCGCCGGGGGGATCGCCGGCGGCCTGGGGCCCCGGCCGCGCTTCTGGGGTCGCTTGGCCTTCAGCGCCTCCACGCCGGCCCGGGCGCCGCCGGGGTCCGCCGCCTCCTGGGGCCGGGTGTCCCCGCCTCCGGCGCTCCGGGGCGCGGTGTCCCGCGGATCGGTGTCCCGGTCCGCCGAGGGAGCCTGCCCATGCCGTACCGCAGCGGCGTCGGCCTGCGCGCCGTCGCGGGGCGGCGGCACCGGCCGTACGGCCGGCACGGGCATCGCGGCCGTGGCCGGGCCGCCCTCCCCGGCGTCGGTCAGGACGGCGGTGCGCGCGGGCGACGGACCGGCGGGCACGGCGGGCGCGGAGCGGGTGAGCGGCGAGGCGAGCGCGGCGCGGACGGCCGAGGCCATCTCGGCGGCTGAGGGGTACCGGTCCTCAGGGGCCTTGGCCATGGCGCGCTCCACGACCTCGCGCACGGGCGCGGGCAGCGTCTCCGGCAGCGGCGGGGGCTCCTCGCGCAGGTGCATGAGCGCGATCTGCACCGGGTTCTCGCCGTTGAACGGCAGCCGGCCGGTCAGGCACTCGTAGGCCAGCACGCCCAGGGAGTACACGTCGGCGACCGGGGTGATGTCGCCGCCGGTGATCTGCTCGGGCGAGCAGTACGCGGCGGTGCCCACGACCATGCCCATCGTCGTGAGCCGCGTGCCCTCCAGCGACCTGGCGATCCCGAAGTCGGTCAGGACGACCCCGCCCGACGGCCGCACGATCAGGTTGGCGGGCTTGACGTCGCGGTGGACGATCCCCCGATCGTGCGCGGCCTGCAACGCGTCGGCGGCCTGCGCGACGATCTCCATGGTGCGGCGCGGGTCCATGGGCCCGCCGTCGCCGACGACGCGGCTCAGCGACTCGCCCTCGACGTACTCCATGACGAGGTAGGGCATCTCGTCGCCGCCGTAGTCGTACACGGCCACGACGCCCGGATGGCGCACCCCGGCCATCGCGCGGGCCTCGTGGTGGAACCGCGTCTTGAACGCCTGGTCCTCCGTGAGCAGCGGCAGCAGCAGCTTGACCGCGACGACACGGCCCAGCACCAGGTCCTCGGCGCGCCAGACCTCGCCCATGCCGCCGGCGCCGACGCGCGTGTCCAGCCGGTAGCGCCCGGCCAGCACGGTCCCCTTTTCGATCACTGACCCCCGCTCAGATCGAATTCACCGGACATTAAGGGAAGCCAGTATTCCGCATATCGCCCCCGCCCCGCCGGGGCATCCCGACCTTCGGTACGGCAGCGCGGCGGCCCGCCGTACGGCCTGGCGGAGGGGCGGGCCCGGGTCGCCGAAGGGCCCGGCCCCGGGGGGAACCGGGACCGGGCCCTACGCGTGTGCGACGCGGGTCTCAGACGGCGCGAACCGCTTCCGCCTGGGGACCCTTCTGACCCTGGGTGATCTCGAACTCGACCCGCTGACCCTGCTCAAGCGAACGGTAGCCGTCCGCCAGGATTGCGGAGTAGTGGACGAACACGTCCTTACCACCGTCGACCGCGATGAAGCCGTAGCCCTTGTCCGCGTTGAACCACTTGACGGTGCCCTGCGCCACTTCACTGACTCCTCATTGCTGGGCTCCGGACCTAGCCCATGCTCCTGCCAGGCCCGTGATCGTCGCTCCCGCACGCACAGGTCTTCGCTGCGCAGGTCGAGCTACGGCGACCGCAATCGACCATACCTGGGCGTCCCCTTGACGCAATAGACCTTGTCGCAAACTCCCGGATGATCCGAACCAGACCCAACCACCCCGGTGTTTGCTCTGACTTGACCCTTTACGCAGGTCAGGAGCGAGATTCGAGCCGCGGGGAGGAGGTCAGCCGCCGGCGACCGCCGGGATCACCGAAATCTGCGACCCCGTAGGGGTTGCCGTGTCCAGGCCGTCGGCGAACCGGACGTCCTCGTCCCCGACATACACATTGACAAAACGTCGGATTTTTCCGGACTCGTCGAGAATACGAGCGCCGATCCCTGGGTAGTCGGCGTCGAGCTTCGCCAGCACCTCACGGAGCGTCGCGCCCTCGCCGGGGACCTCGGCGGCCCCTCCCGTATAGGTGCGCAGAATTGTCGGAATGCGAACTACCGTGCTCATTGTTTCTCCTCGAAGCTCACTGCTCATGATCTGGTGGGCCGCCCCCGCCCCGCCGTGCGGCGCGGGCCGCCCGGCGGGCCGTCCGGCAAGCCCTTCCGGCGGGCCGTCCGCCGGGCCGCCGCAGCGGACGGCCTCAACGCACGGCCTCAGCGGACGGCCTCGGCGGACGGCCTCGGCGGAGGCCTCAGCCGGCCGTACGGCGCGGGCGGTTCAGCCCCGGTCGTCGAAGGCCGCGCGGAACGCGTCCACGGAGGGCCGGATGACGGCCGTGGGCCTGGCGAACTCGGCGACCGCGTCCAGCGTCTTGAGGCCGTCGCCGGTGTTGAGGACGACGGTCTCGGCGTCCGGGTCGAGCACGCCGGCCTCGGTCAGCTTCCTGAGCACGCCCACGGTCACGCCGCCGGCGGTCTCGGCGAAGATGCCCTCGGTGCGGGCGAGCAGCCGCATCGCGTCCACCACCTCGGCGTCGGTGACGTCCTCCACCGCCCCGCCGGTCCGGCGCACGATGTCCAGGACGTACGGCCCGTCGGCCGGGTTGCCGATGGCGAGCGACTTGGCGATCGTGTCGGGGCGGACGGGCTGGACCACCTCGTGCCCGGCCTTGTAGGCGCTGGAGACCGGCGCGCACCCGGCGGCCTGGGCGGCGAAGATCCGGTACGGCTTCTCCTCGACCAGCCCCAGCTTGATCAGCTCACGGAAGCCCTTGTCGATCTTCGTGAGCTGGGAGCCGGAGGCCACGGGGATGACGATCTGGTCCGGCAGCCGCCACCCGAGCTGCTCGGCGATCTCGTACGCCAGGGTCTTGGAGCCCTCGGCGTAGTACGTGCGCAGGTTGACGTTGACGAAGCCCCAGCCCTCGCCCAGCGGGTCCCCGATGAGCTCCGAGCAGAAGCGGTTGACCTCGTCGTACGAGCCCTCGATGCCGACCAGGTCGCCACCGTAGACCGAGGCCATCACGATCTTGGCCTGCTCCAGGTCCGCGGGGATGAACACGCAGGCCCGGAGCCCGGCGCGGGCGGCGGCGGCCGTGACGGCGCCGGCGAGGTTGCCCGTGGACGAGCACGAGAGCGTGGTGTAGCCGAAGGTGCGCGCCGCCTCCAGCGCGATCGCCACCACGCGGTCCTTGAACGAGTGCGTGGGGTTGCCCGAGTCGTCCTTGACGTGCAGCGACCTCAGCCCCAGCTCCTTGCCGAGGTTGCGGGCGCGCACGAGCCGGGTCCACCCCGGCGCGAGGTTCGGCTTGTCCGCCACGTCGGCGGGCACGGGCAGCAGGTCGCGGTACCGCCAGATGTTGGCCGGGCCCGCCTCGATCGCCTCCCGGGAGACGCCGCCGAAGTCGTAGGACACCTCAAGCGGCCCGAAACACTCCAGACAGGCGTAGCTGGGGCCGAGGTCGTACGTCTGCCCGCATTCGCGGCAGGAGAGGCCGACGGCGGATCCGAAGGGCGCGACGGCGGCGGCGGGCTGGACGGCGGGGTTGGCTAGTGCCATGGGTGCGAGGCCTCTCTCCTCATCTTTGCCCTGCGACCACCTTGGTCACGGGCCGGAATTGGCACCTGTCCCGGCCGGCCTCGCACGTCGCGAGCCGTCATGACCGGGAGGGTTGCCGGGGCTTCGCAGGGCCGGTCCCTCCACCCCTCTGGATGAGCAATATGAAGTTGTGGAAAGTTACTTTAGCGGACCATTCCCCCCTCCGCCGCCCCCGTCCACCCCCTGAGACACCCCTCGGGCGTACGGCGGGCCGGGGCGGGCGCCGCTAGTCGCGGAAGGCGTAGGCGTCGCCGAGGGCGGCTCGGATCTGCTTTCGGGCCTGGTGGATGCGGGATTTGGCGGTGCCCAGGGGGATGGAGAGCTGGGCGGCGACCTCGTTGTAGTCGAGCTGGCAGATGTCGCGGAGGACCAGGGCCTCGGCGAGTTCGGGCTTCTCGGACTCCAGGGCCTCCAGGGCCTCCAGGAGGTCGAGGCGGCTGCCGGCGATGACGCTCACGCGGCGGGGGTCGGGGCGCAGCTCGGGGAGTTCGCCGGCCTGCTCCACGCTGCGCCGCTTGAGCGTGCGGTAGGTGGTGCGGGCGCAGTTGGCCGTCACGATGTGGAGCCAGGTGCTGAAGCGGGAGCGGCCCTCGAAACGGGAGATGTTGCGCGCCACCGCGAGGAGCACGTCCTGGCACGCCTCCTCGGCGTCCATGCGGTACGGCAGCAGCCGGGCGCAGTGACGCAGCACGTGGGGCTCGATGTCGCGGAGCAACTCGCCGAGGGCCTGGTGGTCGCCCCGGGCGGCGCGCACCGCGAGCTCTTCGGTCTGCTCGTCGAATGCCATGTGGTTTCCGCACCCTTGACTGTGACGTGGAACCGCAATCATACGGCCGTGACGCGCTGATCTCGCGGGGGCGGACGGGCTCGGCAGCCTCTACTCTTCCGGCATGAGCGCAATCCTGGTGGCGTCCAATCGGGGTCCGGTGTCGTTCAGCCTGTCCGAGGGCGGGGACCTGACCATGCGGCGCGGGGGCGGCGGACTGGTGTCGGGACTGGCCTCGGTGGCGGCCGACACGGACTTCCTCTGGGTGTGCGCGGCGCTGTCCGAGGCCGACCGGGACGCGGCGGCGCAGGCCCCGGGCGGGCGGCTGGACCGGGCCGGGCACGGCACCGGGCCCGTGCGCATGCTGGACATCCCGGCGGCGACGTTCCACCGCGCCTACAACGCGGTCGCCAACTCGACGCTGTGGTTCGTCAACCACCTGCTCTATGACACCCCGAACTCCCCGAACTTCGGCATGCGCTTCCGCCGCGAGTGGGAGTCCTACCGCGCCTACAACCGGGCCTTCGCCGAGGCGCTGGCCAAGGACGCCGCCGCCGACGCGCGCGTGCTCGTGCAGGACTACCACCTCACGCTGGTCCCGGGCATGCTGCGCGCCGTGCGGCCCGGCCTGCGGGTCGCGCACTTCTCCCACACGCCGTGGGCCCCGCCGGAGTACTTCAGCCTGCTCCCCGACGACGTGAGCGCCGAGATCCTCACCGGGATCCTGGGCGCGGACCACGCCGGGTTCCTCACCGCGCGCTGGGCCGGCGCGTTCATGGACTGCTGCGAGGCCCTGCTCGGCGCCGAGGTCGACCGCGCGAGCCGTACGGTGACCCACGAGGGGCGCACGACCCGGATCGGGGTGCACAGCCTGGGCGTGGACGGCGAGGCGATGCGGGCCCGGGCGCGCGAGGCGGACGTGGAGGCGCACCTGCGGGCGCTGCGCGACAAGGTGGGCGACCGCCGGCTGATCGTGCGCATCGACCGCACCGAACTGTCGAAGAACATCGTCCGCGGGCTGCTGGCCTACCAGGAGTTCCTGACCGCGCATCCGGAGTGGCACGGGCGGGTCGTGCACGTGGCGTTCGCCTACCCGTCGCGGCACGACCTGCCGGAGTACCGGGAGTACACCGCGGCGGTGCAGCGCTGCGCGAAGGAGATCGAGGACGAGTTCGCCACCGAGGACTGGGACCCGCTGATCCTCAACGTGCACGACGACTACCCCAGGTCGCTCGCGGCGTACCGGCTGGCCGACGTGCTGCTGGTCAACCCCATCCGCGACGGCATGAACCTGGTCGCCAAGGAGGGCCCGGTGCTGTCCGAGCGCGGCTGCGCCCTGGTCCTGTCCCGCGAGGCCGGCGCCGCCGACGAGCTGGCCCGCGACTCGCTCCTGGTCAACCCCTACGACGTCTCGGGCACGGCCGAGGCGCTGCACGCGGCGCTCGCCATGCCCGCCGAGGAGCGCGAGTTCCGCTGCCGCAAGCTCGCCGTCGCCGCCACCGCGCTCCCTCCGCGCCGCTGGTTCGCCGACCAGCTCGCCGCCCTCGACGCCCTCTCCCCGCTCCCCCGCTGAGAGCCGCTGAGAGCCGCTGAGGGCCGGGGACGCGCCCCCGCTCTCCGGGGACGCGCCCCCTCTCTCCGGAGGCCGGGCCCGCACGGCTACCAGCGGGCGCGGGCGAGGATGCCGGGAAGGGCGGGGTTCGCCCACTTGTCCACGACGAGGATCTGGGACCTGGGCAGGAACCACTCGCGCTGCGCGTACGTCAGCTTGACCTTGCCGCCGTTCGGCGTGACGCACTTGAAGCGCCACTCGCGGTGGTGGGCCTTCTTCGCGCCGATCGGGCGCAGGGCGGCGACGCGGGGCCTTTCGTCGGCCATCTCCAGGTAGCGCCGGTCCCGGGAGCACTCCATCATCCCCGAGCTGGGGTAGTAGGGCCGGGAGGGCTTGTAGGCGTTGCCCTCGTGGCCGTGCCGGATCGCCGAAGGCCCGTGCAGCCAGAACCCCGGGCACTCGTACGCCCTGGGCACGCACCGCCCGGTGATCACGTAGGCCGACCCGGCCTGCTTGACCACCCGCCACGCCGCCGGGATCGACAGCCGCATGCCCCGGTACGACACCGTCTTCGCGGCCGCCCCGCCGTACGCCGACGAAACCGGCGACGCGGACGGCGCGGACGACGACGCCGGTGACGCGGCCCGCGCGGCCGGGGCGCCGGCGGAAGCGGAGACGCCGGCGGCGGCCGGGCCGGACAGGGCCCCCGCGACCAGCGGGACCGCCGAAACGGCGATCACCAGGCCGCGTGCGCCCCCGAGAAATCGTGCCATCGTGCCAACTCCCTGATCCGATGAGAACGGTCAGGGGGACGCTAGACGGTCAGACTTGCGAACCGCTTGCCGGCGGCAGACGGCCGGCGAGCGCGCGCAGGAAGTCCACGACCCCGGCGGGGCCGTCCACGATCAGGTCGGACCGTTCGGCGAGCCTGGTGACCTCGGCGGAGCCGCTGCACACCTTCACGCCGGGGATCCCGTCCCCGCGCAGTGAGTCGATCGCGTCGAACGCGGCGAGGTCCCCCAGGTCGTCCCCGGCGAACAGCACCGACCGCGCCGACCGCTCCCTGGCGAACGCCCGCAGCGCCGCGCCCTTGTCCATCCCGGCGGGGCGCGCCTCCAGCACGAACCGGCCCGGCTCCACGATCAGCCCGGCCCGCTCGGCGAGGTCGTGCACGGCGGGCGAGACGCGCTCCAGGGCCGCCTGCGGATCCGCCGCCCGCCGCGTGTGCACGGCGAGCGAGCGGCCCTTGTCCTCGATCCAGACGCCGTCCGGCGCCCCGGCCCGCGCGAGCGCGTCCGGCAGGCCCTCGCGGACCTTCTGGACGCCGGGGGGCGGTGGCGGCGCGACGACCTCGCCGTCCTCCCAGCGTTCCTGGCCGTAGTGGCCGAGCACGATCAGGCCGGGGACGTCCTGGAAGGGGCCGTACTCCACGGCGGTGGCGGCGGGCCGGCCGGTCAGGATCACCACGGCGCACACGCGCGGGGCGAGCAGGCGCAGCGCGCCCGGCGCGGCGGGGTGGGCGCGGGCGGAGTCGGGGTCGGGCACGATCGGCGAGAGCGTTCCGTCGAAGTCCAGCCCGATCAGGGCGCCCGAGGGGTCGCCGACGATCTTCTCGAGTCCGTCCAGGCCCTGCTGGGTGCGGAGCCGGAACGAATCTCCCAGCGGAGAACCCACGGGCTCAGCCGCGGATGCCGAGGCGGCGGGCGGCCCGCTGCCGCTGCCGCGTGGCCCGCAGCCGGCGCAGCCGCTTGACCAGCATCGGGTCGTGGGCCAGCGCCGCGGGCCGGTCGATCAGGATGTTGAGAAGCTGGTAGTAGCGGGTCGCCGAGATCCCGAAGGACTCGCGGATCGCCTGCTCCTTGGCGCCCGCGTAACGCCACCACTGGCGTTCGAAGGCGAGGAGCGCGAGATCCCGCTCGGAGAGGCCGTCTCCGACGACCGGCTCTCCCGTCACGGTATCGCCCCCAAGAACGGTGGACTCGGGGACAGCGTCGTCACCCGGGGCCGACGCAATGTCCATGATTTCTCCTCCGTCGGTTTGGTCACGCGCCAGTAACATACTGGAGACTCGGCGATCGCGGAGGGCGGTCGCCGTGGTATCCGGCAGGGAAAGAGTGTTCACAGAGCTCGCGAAGCCGTACGCTCGTCATGGTGACGCCCTGTATCTCGTTTCTCACCGACTACGGCCTGGAAGACGGCTTCGTCGCCGCCTGTCACGGTGTGATCATGAGCGTGTCCCCCGGCGCCAGGGTGCTGGACATCACCCATCTCGTCCCGCCCGGTGATGTACGCCGAGGCGCCGCGGTGCTCGCCCAGACCATCCCGCACCTACCCTGCCGTGTCCACATGGCGATCGTGGACCCGGGGGTGGGCACCGCCCGGCGGGCCATCGCCGTCGAGGCCGGTGACCACGTGTTCCTGGGACCCGACAACGGCCTGCTCTCGTGGGCCGTGGCGGCGGCCGGCGGCGCCCGCGCGGCCTACGAGCTGACCAACGACCGGCTGCACCGCAGGCCGGTCTCCGCCACCTTCCACGGCCGCGACATCTTCGCGCCGGTCGCCGGGCACATCGCGGCCGGGATGGCGCTCTCCGAGGTGGGCACGCCGGTCCCGGTGGACCGGCTGATCACGCTGCCCGCGCCGACGTCCCGGCTGCGCGACGGCACGGCCGAGGGCGAGGTGCTGTGCGTGGACCGCTTCGGCAACGTGCAGACCTCGATCACCGAGGGCGACGTGAGCGCGATCGGCGCCCAGCCCGGCGTGACGCTGATCGTGACGCTCGGGCGGCGGCAGCTCAGCGTGCCGCTGCGCGAGACGTTCGCCTCGGTCCCGCCGGGCGAGCTGGTCGCGTTCGCCGACTCGGCGGGCCTGATCGCGCTCGCGGTCAACGCCGGGGACGCGGCGCAGCGGCTCGGGCTCCCCCCGGGCGCGCACGTACGCCTCGCGGTCGCGCCCTGACACCTCCGCGTGTCCGCGTTCGGAAGATCGTGTTGACTCTCCCATGGCACAATGGAGGGGCAAACCAACGCCCCCGAGCCGACCGGCCTCGCGGGAGGAGGTCGGTGTCGTGGCTGAGGCGGTGCTGCCGATCGACCCGTTCGGCCACCGGCGAGTCGGAGTCCGGTCGCGTCACGCGGTCCTGCTGATCGTGACGGTCGCCGTGATCGGGGCCCTGATCGTGCTGGCGGGCGGTTCCGACCGCGCGAGCGGCTCGGTGCGCGAGCGCTGGCGCACCTGGCCCGTCGACGCGATCTTCCCCGCCCAGGTCCCGGGCACCACCCGGTCCGGCGCGTCCACGTCCTACACCCGGCTCGGCGTCGCGTCCGAGGCGCCCTGCCGTACGGCGCTGCAGCCCGCGGCGGCGGTCGCGCTGGCCCGGATGGGCTGCGTGAGCGTGCTGCGGGCCACCTACGCCGACATCACGCAGACCTACGTCGTCACCACGGGCATCGTGGTGCTGGCCGAGGAGCCCGCCGCCCGCGCCGACCTGCTCACCGGGATGGCCGGGGCGCCGCCGGAGCGGACGGGGCCGGCGCGGCGGGCGGACCGGCGCACCACCGTGCGGCCCGCCCCGATCCCGGGGAGCGTGGCCGAGGAGTTCCGGGACGGCCGGAACGTCACCGGGGGCGTCGCCCACGGGACGCACCGCTACGTCGTGCTCACCGCCGCGGGGTACGCCGACGGCCGCGACTACTCCCCCGCCTACGCCGCCGACACGCGCCTGTCGGACCTGGCCGTCTCCGTGGCGTCCTCGTTCTACCACCGCATGACCGCGCCCGCCTGCCCCGGGGACCGCCCATGCTGACCCGCCGGGCCCGGAGCCTCCTGCTGGTCCTGCCCGCGAGCGCCTGCCTCGCACTGTCCGTGGCCGCGCCGCCCGCCTCGGCCCTGCCCGACCCCCGGCCGGGCCGTACGGCGGGGCCTCCGGCGGCGGAGGGCGGCGCCGCGCCCCGGAGCGGCGCGGGCGAGCCGACGATCTCGGCGACGACGGAGGCCGGCGGCTCCGGCGCCCCCGGAGCCGAGCGCGCGGAGGGCGCGGAGAGCGCGGAAGGCGCGAAGGGCTCGGGCGGCGCGGCGCGGTCCCGGGAGCCGGGCGCGGAGGCGCGGCGGTCCCCGGACCCCGCCTCGGCCGGGACGGGCGTGGGACGGGCGGAGCGGTCGCCGTCGCCGGGGTTCGGGGCGGAGGCCCCGGTCCGCGAGACGCCGATCCGGCCCCCCGTCCCCGAGGCCCCGGAGCCGGGCCCCGGTGAGGAGTCGCCGTCGCCGGGCGCGCCGGTCCAGGGCGGGGCGGCGGCCTCGGAGGAGGTCGCGGCCTCGATCCGGAGCCGGCAGTGGGCGCTGCGGCGGCTGGAGGTCGAGCGGGTCTGGCAGTACGCCCGGGGCGACGGCGTGACCGTGGCGGTGCTGGACACCGGCGTGGACGACCGCCACCCCGACCTGGCCGGGCGGGTGGTGACCGGGCCCGACCTGACCGGCGTGAAACGCGAGCGCGGGCCGCACTGGGGGCGGCACGGCACCTCGATGGCCAGCCTCATCGCCGGGCGCGGGCACGGGCCCGGCAACTCCCTGGGGGTGCTGGGGGTCGCGCCGTCGGCCACGATCCTGTCCATCCGGGTGACGCTGGAGAACGGCGACCCCGAGCGCGACAGCGAGGCGGTGCAGCGCGGCAGCCGGGACGCGGTGGCGCGCGGCATCCGGTACGCCGTGGACCACGGGGCGCAGGTCATCAGCATGTCGCTGGGCGGCGGGCGCAGCGTTTACGACGGGAACGCGGCCGAGGAGGAGGCCGTGCAGTACGCCCTGGCCAAGGGCGCGGTCCTGGTGGCCTCCTCAGGCAACGACGGCGCGGACGCGAACCGCCGCAACTTCCCCGCGGCGTACCCGGGAGTGATCGCGGTCGGGGCGGTGGACCGGGACCTGAAGCGGGCGCCGTTCTCCAACCGGCAGAACCACCTGTCCGTGGTGGCCCCGGGGACGCAGATCGTCAGCGCCGACGGGGCCGGCGACTACGTGGTCGGCGACGGGACCAGCTCGGCGGCGGCGCACGTCGCGGGCATCGCGGCCCTCCTGCGCGGGCGCTACCCGGACCTGACCGCGCCGCAGATCCGGCGCGCGATCGAGCAGGGCACGACCCGCCGTCCCAAGGGCGGCCACAACGCGGAGTACGGCCACGGCGTGGCGAACGCCTGGCTGGCCCTCCTCATGGCGCACAAGGCGAGCACCGGCAGGTCGATCGTCCCGTCCGCCGCCGCGCCCTCCCCCGCCCCGGTGGCCGAGTACTTCGGCGGCGGCCCCCTGGAGTACGAGCAGCCGCTGCACCGCGCCGCGGGCTTCCTCCTCATCGTCCTGGCCGTCTGCGTCGCGGTGGGCGGCGTCCTCACCCTCCGCCGCCGCCCCCACGACTGACGGCCGGCGCGGCACGCCCTCGTCGCGCCGGTCACGCTCCTGCCACCCCGCCGCGCGCCGACGGCGGCGGCGGGATCGGCGGGAGGCGGGGAAGGGGACCTGCGAGGCGAGCCAAGCAAGCGCTTGGCGTGTTATAGATGTACGCATGGATGCCGAGCACGCGGTGGACGGGTGGTTCGTCGTCGATGCGGGCGGGGACGCCCACCTGCTCGGGGCGCGGTGCGCCGCCTGCGGGAACGTCTCCTTCCCGCGCTTCGAGGGGTTCTGCCGGAACCCGGGGTGCGAGGGGACCGAGCAGGAGGAGGTACGGCTGTCGCGGCGCGGCCGCGTGTGGTCGTACACGAACGCCGGCTACCCGCCGCCCCCGCCGTACGTCGCGGCCGAGCCGTACACCCCGGTGACCCTGGCGGCCGTGGAGCTGGCCGGCGAGGGGCTGGTGGTGCTCGGGCAGGTGGTGCCGGGCATCGGGGTGGACGAGCTGCGGGTCGGCATGGAGATGGAGCTGACCTGCGGGCCCCTCGCGGACGGGCCCCTGGTGTGGATGTGGCGGCCCGCGGCGGCGGCGGCGTGAGGACGGAGGACCGGGTGAGCGTGCGCGTCATCGGGGTGGGCATGCACCCCTGGGGCAAGTGGGGCAGGCCCTTCACCGAGTACGGCGTGGCCGCGGCGCGCGCCGCCCTCGGCGACGCCGGGATCGCGTGGACCGACGTGGACTTCCTGGTCGGGGCGGACACGATCCGCAACGGCTACCCGGGGTTCGTCGCCGGGAGCACGTTCGCCCAGGCCCTCGGCTGGAGCGGCGCCCGCATCGCCTCCTGCTACGCCGCGTGCGCCTCCGGGGCCCAGGCGATCGACATCGCGCGCACCCGGATCCTGGCGGGGCTGTGCGACGTCGCGCTCGTCGTGGGGGCCGACGCCGCGCCCAAGGGGTTCTTCCGCCCCGTCGGCGGCGACCGCCCCGACGACCCCGACTGGCTCCGCTTCCGGCTGCTGGGCGCGACCAACCCGGCGTACTTCGCGCTGTACGCGCGCCGCCGCATGGCCCTGTACGGCGCGACGCCGGAGGACTTCGCCGCCGTCAAGGTCAAGAACGCCGCCGCGGGGGCGCTGAACCCCGACGCCCGGTACCGCAAGGCGGTGACCGCCGCGGAGGTCGCGGCCTCCCCCGTGGTCGCCGACCCGCTGCGGCTGCTCGACATCTGCGCCACCTCCGACGGCGGCGCGGCCGTGGTGCTCGCCTCCGAGGACTGGGCACGGCGGCACGCGGGCCGCGACCGGGGGCCCGCGGTCCGGATCGCGGCGGTGTCCACGGTGACCCCGCGCTTCCCGAACACCGTCCTGGAGATGCCGAACTTCGCCACCGACTCCTCGGCCGCCACGACGCCGCCGGAGCGGCCGTTCCGGGCCTCGATCGCGCACGCGGCCTACGAGGAGGCCGGGCTGGGGCCGGGCGACCTGTCGCTGGCCGAGGTGTACGACCTGTCCACGGCGCTGGAGCTGGACTGGTACGAGGACATCGGCCTGTGCGGCGAGGGCGAGGCCGAGAAGCTGCTGCGCGCCGGCGACACCGCGCTCGGCGGGCGCGTCCCGGTCAATCCGTCCGGCGGCCTGGCCTCCTTCGGCGAGGCCGTGCCCGCCCAGGCCATCGCCCAGGTGTGCGAGCTGACCCGGCAGCTCCGCGGCGAGGCCGGTCCCCGCCAGGTCGAAGGCGCCCGCACGGGCATCGCGGTGAACCAGGGCCTGTTCGGCCACGGCAGCGCCACCATCCTCACCCGCTGACCCCCGGGCGCCGGAAAGACGGAGACCCCGCCACCGGGCGGTGGCGGGGTCTTCGGTGCTTCTCGTCTCGCGCTCGTCAGCCGGCCGCGTGGACCACGTCGTGGGCCTCGGCGAAGTGGCAGGCGCTCGGGTGAGCCGAGCCGGGGCGGATCTGGAGCAGAGGCTCCTCCTCGGCGCAGATGTCCTGCGCCTTCCAGCACCGCGTCCGGAACCGGCAGCCCGACGGCGGGTTGGCCGGGGACGGCGGGTCGCCGGCGAGCACGATGCGCTCGCGGCTGTCCCGCTCCTCGGGGTTGGGCACGGGCACCGCGGACAGCAGCGCCTGGGTGTACGGGTGGGTCGGGCCGTCGTAGATCTCGTTGTCCCGGCCCAGCTCGACGATCTTGCCCAGGTACATCACGGCGACGCGGTCGGAGATGTGGCGGACCACCGACAGGTCGTGCGCGATGAAGATGTAGGACAGGTTGAACTCGTTCTGCAGCCGCTCCAGCAGGTTGATGACCTGCGCCTGGATCGACACGTCCAGCGCCGACACCGGCTCGTCGCAGACGATGATGTCGGGGCGCAGGGCCAGGCCGCGGGCGATGCCGATGCGCTGGCGCTGACCGCCGGAGAACTGGTGCGGGTAGCGGTTGATGTGGTCGGGGTCCAGGCCCACGACCTCCAGCAGCTCCTGCACCTTCTTGCGGCGGTCGCCCTTCGGGGCCACCTCCGAGTGGATCTCGTACGGCTCGCCGATGATGTCACCGACGGTCATACGCGGGTTCAGCGAGGTGTACGGGTCCTGCATGACCATCTGGATGTTGCGGCGCATGGCCTTGAGCTCCTTGCCCCGCAACTTGGACATGTCCTGGCCGTTGATCTTCACCGAGCCCGAGGTCGGCCGCTCCAGCGCCATGAGCAGCTTGGCCAGCGTGGACTTGCCACAGCCGGACTCGCCCACGATGCCGAGCGTCTCGCCCCGGCGCAGCTCGAAGTTCACGCCGTCCACGGCCTTGATGGCCCCGACCTGGCGCTTGACCACCACGCCCTGGGTCAGCGGGAAGTGCTTGACCAGGTCGCGGACCTCCAGCACGACGTCACCCTGCGGTGCCATCGAGGACCTCCCTCCAGTAGTGGCAGGCGCTGCGGCGCGAGCCGTCCACCTCGTAGAGCGGCGGAACGTCCGTCACGCAGTTGTCCCTGCGGTACGGGCACCGGGGGTGGAACGCGCAACCCGACGGCATGCGGAGCAGGTTGGGCGGGGTGCCCTTGATCGCGTAGAGCTCCTGGCCCTTCTGGTCGACCCGGGGGATCGACTCCAGCAGGCCCTTGGCGTACGGATGCGCGGGGTTCGCGTAGAGCTCGTGCACCGAGGCGTGCTCCACGATGCGCCCGCCGTACATGACCGCGATCTTGTCGGCGACGTCGGCGACGACGCCGAGGTCGTGGGTGATCAGGATCAGGCCCATGTTGCTCTCGCGCTGGAGCTCGGCGAGCAGCTCCATGATCTGGGCCTGCACGGTCACGTCGAGCGCGGTGGTCGGCTCGTCCGCGATCAGGATCTCCGGGTCCAGCGCGATCGCCATCGCGATCATGATGCGCTGGCGCATACCGCCGGAGAACTGGTGCGGGTAGTCGTTCACGCGCTGCTTGGCGGCCGGGATCCGGACCTTGTCCATCAGCTCGATGGCCTTCTTCTTGGCCTCGGCCCGGGAGGTCCCGCGGTGCACGCGGAACATCTCGCCGATCTGCCAGCCCACCGGGAACACCGGGTTCAGCGCGGAGAGCGCGTCCTGGAAGATCATCGAGATGCCGGCGCCGCGGATCTTGCGGCGCTCGGCCTCGGGCAGCTTGAGCAGGTCCACACCGCGGAAGCGGATCTCGCCGCCGGTGATGCGCCCCGGGGGCATGTCGAGGATGCCCATGATGGTCTGGGCCGTCACGCTCTTGCCGGAGCCGGACTCGCCGAGCACCGCGAGGGTCTCCCCGGCGTCGACGCTGTAGGTGACGCCGTTGACGGCCTTGGCCACGCCCTGGCGGGTGTGGAACTCGACCAGCAGGTTGTCCACCTCGAGCAGGGAGCCGGAGTAGTTCCGACCGGCCTCCCCCGCCGGCCGGGACTGCGTGGAAATCATCTCAGTCATGTGGTTCCCGTCCTACCGGAGCTTCGGGTCCAGCGCGTCGCGAACGGCGTCGCCCAGCATCACGAACGTCAGCACGGTGGCGCTGAGGAACGCGGCCGGGAAGAGCAGCGCGTGCGGTGCGGTGCGCAGGTAGTTCGCGTGCTCGGAGATCGCCAGACCCCACGAGATGACCGGCGAGCGCAGGCCCACGCCGAGGAACGACAGGGTCGCCTCGACGCCGATGTAGCTGCCGACCGTGATCGTGGCGACCACGATGATCGGGGCGAGCGCGTTGGGCAGCAGGTGCCGGAACACGATGCGCATCGGGCTGGCGCCCAGGCCGCGGGCGGCCATCACGTAGTCGGAGTGCTTGACCGCGAGGATCGCCGACCGCGAGATGCGCATCAGGATCGGCCAGCCGAGCAGCGCCATGACCAGGATGACGATGACCATGATGCGGAGGCGGCTGGGGTCGCTGCTGACGGGCGCGAGGGTGGACAGCACGATGATGGCGCCGAGGACGTAGGGCAGGCCCAGGAAGATCTCGGCGAACCGCGAGATCAGGGTGTCGGCCCAGCGGCCCAGGTAACCGGCGACGATGCCGAAGAGGCCGCCGATGAGGGTGGACGCCAGCGTGGCGAGCACGCCGACCAGGATCGAGGTCCGCGCGCCGTAGATGGTGCGGGCGAAGACGTCACGGCCCTGGATGTCGATGCCGAAGATGTGCTCCGAGCTCGGCGGCTGGAGGCTCTTCTTCAGGTCGGCCCACTCGGGGTTCACCGAGGTGAAGAGCTGCGGGAACGCGGCCATCACCAAGATGACCAGCAGCAGCACCGACGAGATGATGAACAGCGGCTTGCGGCGCAGTTCGTGCCAGGCGTCGGACCACAGGCTGCTCGGCTTGCCGACGGGCGCGGTGGCCTGACTCTCGGTGGTCGCCTGGGCGTCCGTCGTGACGGGTCCCGGCTGGAGGGCGGTCGGGTCACTCATAGCGGATCCTCGGGTCGAGCACGGCGTACAGCAGGTCCACGAGCAGGGTGGCGAGCAGGTACACCAGCACCAGCACCGTCACCATGGGCACCACGGCCGTGGCATCGTGCGTGATGATGCCGCGGTAGATCGTCTGGCCCACACCGTTGATGTTGAAGATGCCCTCGGTCACGATCGCGCCGGCCATGAGGGCGCCGACCTCGGTGCCGAGGAAGGTCACCGCGGGGATCAGCGAGTTGCGCAGCAGGTGCACCCCGACGACCCGGCGGCGCGGGAGGCCCTTGGCGACGGCCGTACGGACGTAGTCCGCGCGCATGTTCTCGGCGATGCTCGCGCGGGTGAGCCGGGCCGTGAAGGCCACCTGGAGGCTCGCCAGCACGAATCCTGGGACTATCAGCTCGCTCCATGGCATCTCTGGCGACACCGTGGGCCGGATGATCCCGAGCTGGAGGCCGAGCGTGAGCTGGAGCAGGTAGCCGATGACGAAGACCGGCAGCGACATCAGGAACAACGTCGAGATCATGACGAGGTTGTCCAGGAAGCCGCCCCGCTTGAGACCGGTCAGCACACCGGCGCCGATGCCGATGATGATCTCAATGGACAGTGCCACGACCGCGAGCTTGACCGTGTTGGGCCAGACCTCGGCCATGGTCTCCGCGACGGGCACGCCGCGGAAGTCCTCCCCGAAATTCCCTTGCAGGAGGTTGAGGAGGTACTTACCGTACTGAATGATCAGCGGGTCATTCAGGTTGTAGAGCTCCGTCATCCGCTCGATGTAAGCGGGGTTGCAGGGACGTTCGCCACAGCGGCCGGCGAAGGGGTCGCCTGGGAGATTCCACACCAGGAAGTGGATGAGGAACGTTGTCCCGAGGATGACGGGGATGAGCTGCAACAAGCGCCGTAAGGTGTATCGGCCCATGTGCATCCTCCTGTAGACGACATCGGTGTCGTGAGCAGGCCCCTCACGGCTCCCGGTGCGCTCAAGGTACGCCTCGGGAACGGGTTGGGGTAATGGACTGAAGCGGGGCGTAGGGCCGCGGCGGCGATCGGCCGCCAACAGCCCTGAGGCCGGTCCCCCGTAGAGGGACCGGCCTCTGGGTTATTTCACGTTACCGGTCGTCAGGACTTGTTCAGCTCGACCGACGTGACGTCCAGCTCACCGAACGGCGTGACCTTGACGTTCTTCACGTTCGGGGAGTGGCCGGCCTGGAGGCCGTAGTACCAGAGCGGGATGGCGTTCATGTCCTCGGCGAGCATCGCCTCGGCCTCCTGGTAGAGGGCCTGCGACTTGGCCGGGTCGACCTCCTTGTCCGCATCCTTCAGCTTGGCGTCGAGCTTCTTGTTCGAGTACAGACCGTCGTTGGAGGACGCGCCGGTCTTGTACAGCGGGTTCAGGAAGTTCTCGATGTGCGGGTAGTCCGCCTGCCAGCCGGTCCGGTAGATGCCCTCCATCTTGTGGTCGTTGATGGCGGCCCGGAACTCGTCGAAGGTCGGGTACGGCGTGGCGACCATCTTCACCTCGCCGCCGAAGGTCTGCGTCACCGAGTTGGCGACGGCCTCGGTCCACTCCTTGTGACCACCGCGGTCGGCGTTGTAGAAGAGCTTGAGCTCGGCCGGCGGGGTGAAGCCCTTCTGCTTCGCCTCGGCGAGGAGCTGCTTGGCCTTCTCCGGGTTGTACGTGCAGAACTCACCGCACGCGCCGTCCTTGGCGCCGGTCACGCCCGGGGCGACCCAGCCCTTGATGGGCAGGCGGCCCTTGTTGAAGATCTTGTCGGTGATCGTGTCCCGGTCGATCGCCATGGAGATGGCCTTGCGCCACTCGGCGTTGCCCCAGATCTTCTTGTTGTACATGGGGAAGGTCACCGACTGGAAGACCATCTGCTGGCCGCTGATCGCGCGCTCGCCGAGGTCGGTCTTCCACTTGTCACCCGAGAGGGCGGACGGCGGGATCGACTCCATGAAGTCCAGCTTGCCGGACACGAGGTCGGCGTAGGCCGAGTCCTCGTTCTGGTAGATCTTCCAGTTGAGCTTGTTCACCTTGGCGGCACGGGCGCCCTTGTACTCGGCGAACTTCTCCTCGTGGATGTACTGCTGGTTCTTCCGGTCCACGAACTTGAACGGACCGTTGCCGATCGGCTTCTTCTTGAACGCCTCGGGGTCCTTGAAGAAGGAGTCGGGGAGCGGCGAGAAGGTCGTGTAGCCCAGCTTGACGGGGAACACCGACACCGGGTGCGACAACGTCACCTCGAAGGTGTAGTCGTCGATGACCTTCAGGCCCTTCATCGTGGAGGACTTGGGCTCGGGCGCCTTCTGCGGGCCGTCGCCGTCCGGGTCCTCGGTGAAGACGTCGGAGAAGCCCTCGATGTCCGCGAACCAGGAGCCGTTCTGCATGCCGTTCTTCGAGTGGGCGCTCCAGTTCCAGGCGTCCACGAAGTTCTTGGCCTTGACCTCGGTCCCGTCGTGGAACTTCCAGCCCTGGTTGAGCTTGATCGTCCAGACCTTGGAGTCCTTGGACTCGATCGCGGAGGCCACGGCGTTCACGGGCTCGCCGTTGCGGTCCGGGTCGTACTCGACCAGACCGGTGAAGAGCGAGTCGAGCACCTTGCCGCCACAGACCTCGTTGGCGTCGGCGGGGATGAGCGGGTTCTCCGGCTCACAGCCGAGGACGTTGATCGCGTCGGCAGCCGCCTTGCCACCGCCGCCACTCGCGCCGCCGCCACCACCGCACGCGGCGACAGCGGTCATCAGCACTGCGGCGCCGGCGAGGTACCGAGCACCTCTGGAAACGCGCATTGTGGGTTTTCCTCCCTCTAAGGTGGGCATTGGCGCTGTACAGCGGTCGCCCGATGCATCCCCTGCGAGGCCCCCGATCGGTCGGCCCCCCAAGTCATGCACGATGGTTTGACCGGCTGGCGCCAGGCCAGTCGATCGCAACTGTCCCTCACCGCGTCTCACACCGTAGTCTCCGGCATGTTGCAGTTCGGTCACGCGTGCGTCGTTGGGGCGTCACACGCATACCCCCGGCTATGCCGGAAAGTTGCACAAACTGTACATAAGGCACGAAATGCCCCGACACAGGGTCCACGTGACTTGCGTCACTCTCGCCTGACTCCGCCGCGCGTCGATCTCGCGGCACAGTCCATGCTTACGGCTCCGGCCCCCCTTTGGCGTGCCGTACACGCGGGTGGTGGGCTACCGTTGACCGGACCATTCCGGGCCGCCGGAAACCCCGGTGCCGCCGGGGGAACCGGTGTTGTGCCGAGCCGTTCACGGCTGGCTCACCGAGGGCCGGGAAAACTAGCCCATTAACCTGGATCCAATAGAGTCAACGCCATGAGCCAGCCGGAATCCGCGGTCGCGGACGCCCAGGCGGGCGGCGCCTCCCCGCTACCGGAGGAGCCGCTGGCCGAACTAGCCGCGCGCTACGGCCTGCGCCGCGCCATCGCACGGCCGCCCCTTGGACAGTACCTCCGCCAGTTGTGGGAGCGCCGTCACTTCATCCGCACGTACGCGACCTCGCGAAACGTGTCGAAGTACAGCAACTCGGCGCTCGGCCAGCTATGGCAGGTGCTGACCCCGCTCCTGAACGCCGGCGTCTACTACGTGATGTTCGGCGTGATCCTCGGAGCGCAGAACGGCATCCCGAACTACCCGGCGTTCCTCATCACCGGGATCTTCGTCTTCACCTACACCCAGCGCTCGGTGCTCGGCGGCTCCCGCTCGATCTCCAGCAATCTGGGCCTGGTGCGGGCCCTGCACTTCCCCAGGGGCGCGCTGCCCATCGCCTACACGGTCCAGGAGCTCCAGCAGCTCGCCGTCTCCATGTGCGTGCTCATGGTGCTCGTCGTGGCCATCCCGCCGCACGAGACGATCACGATCGCGTGGCTGCTCATCCCGGTCGTGCTGCTGCTCCAGACGATGTTCAACATCGGCGCGGCGATGGCCATGGCCCGGGTGGGCGCGATGGTCCGCGACACCAGCCAGCTCCTGCCGTTCGTGATGCGCTTCTGGCTGTACGCCTCGGGCGTCTTCTTCAGCATCCCGCAGAAGCTGGAGAAGTTCCCGGAGTGGATCCAGGTCGTGATGCAGTTCAACCCGGCCGCGACCTACATCGAGCTGATGCGCGACATCCTCATCGAGTCGCACCGGCCGGCGCCGTACATCTGGCCCTTCGCGATCTTCTGGGCCGTGTTCGGGCTGGCGGCGGGCTTCTGGTACTTCTGGCGCGCCGAGGAGAGGTACGGCCGTGGCTGACGTGAAGGTGGCCCCGTTGACCGAGCAGGAGAAGCAGGAGCGGAAGGCCGAGCGCAGGCCGACTGTCATCGTCGACGACCTGCACATCGTCTACCGCGTGTACGGCGCCGCGAGCGAGCACGAGAAGGGCAACGCCGCCAGCGCGCTCATGCGCATCGTGCGCCGCCAGGGCCGCCCGCAGATGACCGAGGTCCACGCGGTCAAGGGCGTCTCGTTCGTGGCCTACCACGGCGACGCGATCGGCGTGATCGGCCGCAACGGCTCGGGCAAGTCCACCCTGCTCCGCGCCATCGCCGGCCTGCTGCCCCCGCACAGCGGCGCGGTCTACACCGACGGCCAGCCCTCGCTGGTGGGCGTCAACGCCGCGCTCATGCGCGACCTGACCGGCGAGCGCAACATCGTCCTCGGCTGCTACGCCATGGGCCTGACCCAGCAGCAGGTCAAGGAGAAGTACGACGACATCGTGGACTTCTCCGGCATCGGCAAGTTCATCAACCTCCCGATGCGGACCTACTCCTCGGGCATGGGCGCGCGGCTGCGCTTCGCGATCGCCTCGGCCAAGAGCCACGACGTCATGCTGATCGACGAGGCCCTGGCCACCGGCGACCGCGAGTTCAAGCGCAAGAGCCAGAAGCGGATCAAGCAGATGCGCGAGGAGGCGGGCACGGTCTTCCTCGTCGCCCACAACCTCGACGTCATCGAGGAGACCTGCAACCGCGTCATCTGGCTCCACGACGGCAAGATCCGGATGGACGGCGACCCCCACACGGTCATCGAGGCCTACAACAACGCCTGACGAGGACTCCCGTACGGCGAGACGCCCGCGCCCACCGCGACGCACCGCGGAGGACGCGGGCGTTCGCCGTACCGGGGATTCCCGCGGTCGCGCGCGAGGGCGAACCTCAGCGTGATCGCCGTCCAGGCTCGGGGAAAGGGTCTCGATCTCGGCTTCGGCGTCGTGCTCACACGGCCGTACAAGGGGGGAAGCTGGCCTCCGCACGGCCCGGGGCGCGATGATTGGGGGGATCATTCGCCGTACCCGAGCCAACGGAGGTTCACCGTGTCCGCGCGGCCGCCCATTCCCTATGAGTTCCTGCCCCAGGTGCCCTCGCTCACCGTCGAGAGCGACGACGTGCGCGACGGGGCGAGGCTGAACGACGCGCAGGTGTACGAGTTCGGCAACACCTCGCCGCACCTGCGGTGGTCGGGGGCTCCGGAGGGGACGCTGAGCTACGCGGTGACCTGCTACGACCCCGACGCGCCCACGGGCAGCGGGTTCTGGCACTGGGTGCTGTTCGACATCCCCGCGAGCGTGACCGAGCTGCCGGCCGGGGCCGGGAGCGGTGACATGAAGGGGCTGCCCGAGGGCGCGATCCACGCGCGCAACGACTACGGCGCCAAGGAGTTCGGCGGGGCCGCCCCGCCGCCCGGGCCGGCGCACCGGTACATCTTCGCGGTGCACGCGCTGAGCGTGGAGAAGCTGGGCCCCGACTCCGACACCTCCCCCGCGGCCGTCGGGTTCAACATCACCGCGAAGACCCTCGCCCGGGGTTACGTCGTCGGCGAGTGGGGCCGTTAGAGCGTTATCGCACAAGGTCTTTTTGCGGCCGGGGTTCCGTCCTACCGTCGAAGGGGACTAGTGGAGGTCCCCCATGAACCCTGCGCCCCCACCTCCGTCCCGCCGGCACGTCCTCCAGGCCGGCGGCCTGACCGCCGCCGGGCTCGCGCTCGCCGCCTGCGCCAGTGAGACCGAGGGTCCGCAGGCGCGGCGGACCGGCGCGGCGGGCACCCCGGCGCCGCGGACCACGTTCACCGAGCCGCGCACGAAGCTGTCGGGCACGCTGTCGATCCTGTTGTGGTCGCACTTCGTGCCCAGCCACGACAAGTGGTTCGACGGCTTCGTGCGCGACTGGGGCCGGCGCGTCGGCGTCAACGTGCGCGTCGACCACATATCGGTCAACGACCTGCCCGCCCGCATCGCCGCCGAGATGCAGGCCAGGCAGGGGCACGACCTGCTGCAGGACATCAGCACCCTGTCGCGGTACGAACCCGGCGTCACGGACCTCTCGGACCTGGTCCAGGAGGCCGACCGCCGCTGGGGCAAGCAGCTCGACCTCTGCCGCAGGTCGAGCTTCAACCCCAACACCGGCAAGTTCTACGCCTACTCCCCCGGCTGGTCGCCCGACCCCGGCGACTACCGCGTCTCGCTCTGGCAGCCCGCGGGCTTCCCGAACGGTCCCGAGACCTGGGACGACCTGCTCAAGGGCGGGTCGGAGATCAAGAAGTCCAAGAACATCCAGCTCGGCCTGGGCATGTCCCAGGAGATCGACTCCAACATGGCCGCGCGGGCGCTCCTGTGGTCGTACGGCGCGAGCGAGCAGGACGCCCAGGAACGCGTCGTGCTGAACAGCGACGAGGCGGTCGCCGCGGTCGAGTTCATGACGCGGCTGTTCAAGGGGAGCATGACCAACGAGGTCTTCTCCTGGAACGCCTCCTCCAACAACCAGGGCCTGGTCGCCGGGCGCCTGTCGTACATCCTGAACTCGATCTCCGCCTGGCGCACGGCCCAGGGCGCCAACCCCAAGGTGGCCGACGACATCGGGTTCGTGCCGGCGCTGCGCGGGCCGAAGGCGGCGCTGGCGGCGCAGCACGTCATGTACAACTGGATCGTCCCGAGCCACGCGAAGGCGATCGACGCGGCGAAGGAGTTCCTCCTCCACTACACGGCGAACTTCGCGTCCGTGACGTACCACTCGAAGCTGTACGACCTGCCGGGCTGGCCCTCGCTGGTGCCCCAGCTCTCCGGCTGGCTGGACGCCGACCCGTTCGGGGCCCGGCCGGCGAACAAGCTCGCGCTGCTCAAGAACGCCGTGGACTGGAGCGTCAACATCGGCTACCCCGGACCCGCGAACCCCGCGGTGGGCGAGGTGCTGGGCACGTTCGTGATCCCGAACATGATGGCGCGGGCGGCGCGCGGGGAGGCGACGCCCAAGCAGGCGGTGGCCGAGGCGGACCGGCGGATAAGACAGATCTTCGAACGCTGGCGCTCGCGCGGCCTGGTCGGCGGGTGAGATGGCGAACCCCACCGGCAAGGCCGCTGCCGTCGAGGTCAGGAACCTCGTGAAGGAGTACGACGGGGGCCGGGTGCGGGCGGTGGACGGGGTGAGCCTGCGCAGCGAGGAGGGCGAGTACCTCGTGCTGCTCGGCCCCAGCGGGTGCGGCAAGACCACGCTGCTGCGCACGATCGCGGGGCTGGAGCAGCCCACCGGGGGCGAGGTGCTGATCGGCGGCAACGTGGTCAACGGCCTGCCGCCGCGCGCCCGCAAGATCGCGATGGTGTTCCAGTCCTACGCGCTCTACCCGCACAAGACCGTCGAGGCCAACATCGTGTTCCCGCTCAAGGCCGAGGGCATGAAGCGGGCGCGGCGGGCCGAGCGCGCGCGCTGGGCGGCGGAGCTGCTGGGCATCGGCGGGCTGCTGGACCGCAAGCCCCGGCAGCTCTCCGGCGGCGAGCGCCAGCGGGTCGCCCTGGCCCGCGCGCTGGTGCGCCAGCCGCTGGTCTTCCTGCTCGACGAGCCGCTGTCCAACCTGGACGCCAAGCTCCGCGCCACCGCCCGGGACGAGCTCAAGCGCTTCCAGCAGGAGGTCGGGACGACCACGGTCTACGTCACGCACGACCAGACCGAGGCGATGGGGCTCGGCGACCGCATCGCCGTGCTCGACAAGGGCCGGCTCCGGCAGGTGGGCAGGCCCATGGACGTCTACGACGATCCCGCCGACACGTTCGTGGCGACCTTCATCGGGTCGCCGCCGATGAACCTGGTGCCGCGTGACGGCCGCCTGGTCGGGTTCCGGCCCGAGCACCTGCTGCCCGCCGAGGTGGTGCCGGCCGCCGACCGCGTCGGCGTGCGGCTCGCGGTGGACCGGCTGGAGTACCTGTCGGGCGACCGGCACGTGTACGGCACCGCGAGCGGGATCGGCGAGCCCACGCGGGTGATCGCGCGGCTCCCGGCGACGGTGCTGACGCCGATCGAGGCCGGGCGGACGTACGGCTTCGCCGTGCGCGGGGAGAAGCTGCGGTTCTTCGACGCCGCCTCGGGCGAGCGCGCCGAGCCCGAGCGCATCGAGAGCCCGTCATGAGGGGCGCGACGAGGGCCGGTGGAGGCGCGGCGCGGGCCGGTGGAGGCGCGGGGACGGCCGGTGCGGGACGGGCCGGTGGAGGCGGGGTGAGGGCGGGATGAGCGCGGCGAGCGGGTCGCACCGGGCGGGCCGCCGTACGCTCGCGGACCGGGACGGGTTCCTGGCCTGGGTGTTCCTGCTGCCGTCGGTGGTCTACATCGTGGCGCTGGTGGCGGTGCCGTTCGGACTGGCGATCGCGCTGGCGTTCTCGGACGTGACCGTGGGCGACCCGTCGTACGACTGGGTGGGCTGGCAGAACTTCGAGCGGAACCTCGGCGACCCGGTGTTCTGGCGGGCGCTGGGGAACACGTTCCTGTTCACGGGCGTGTCGATGCTGCTGATCGTGGTGTTCGGGAAGGTCCTGGCGAACATCCTGGTCGCGGACTTCCGGGGCAAGTGGCTCGTGCGCTTCCTGGTGCTGCTGCCGTGGACGACGCCGGTCGCGCTGTCCACGATCGCGTGGCTGTGGCTGCTGGACTCGATCTACTCGCCGATCGACTGGACGCTGCGGCGGCTCGGGCTGATCGACGCGAACCTGAACTGGCTCGGGGAGCCGACGCTGGAGATGGTGTCGGTGATCGCCGTGCACGTGTGGCGGCTGACGCCGCTGGCGGCCGTGATCGTGATGGCCGGGCTCGTGGCGATCCCCCGGGACCTGGACGAGGCGGCGCGGGTGGACGGGGCCGGGTTCTGGCGGCGCATGTTCGAGATCACGGTGCCGCTGACGCTGCCGGTGATCGCGGTGGCGGCGCTGTTCGGCGCGATCTTGACCTTCACCGACATGACGGTGGTGTACGTGCTGACCCGGGGCGGGGCGACGCACTCCTCGGAGGTGCTCGCGAGCTGGGCGTACGTCCGGGGGATCGGCGGCGGCGACGTCGGGCAGGGCGCCTCGATCGCGTTGTTCCTCTTCCCGATCCTGCTCGCGGCCGCGATCGCGATCCTGCGGTCCGTCCGCCGCATGGAGGTGCTCTGAGATGGCCGGCGCTGATCTGCCCGGTAAGGCCGGCGGCGAAGGGGGCCCCGGCGCGAGCCGTACGGCGGGCGCCGCCGCGAACGCCGACGGGGGCGGGGGCGGGGGCGACGGCGCGGGCCGTGTGGCGACGGTGGAGGCGCGGGGGCGGGTGGCCCCGGACGGGCGGTCCGCGCGGCGGTACGCGGTGCGGCACGTGTTCGCCCGGATCGGGGTGTACGCGCTGGCGGTGGTCGCGGCGCTGTTCTGCGCGACGCCGTTCCTGTGGAGCGTGATCACCGCGTTCAAGCTGAACCGGGACCTGGTGGACACGGAGAACAACCCGTTCGTCTACAACCTGCCGCCGACCGCGGACCACGTGCTGTACCTGTTCACGGACACCTCGTTCACGCGGTTCGTGCTGAACACGCTGTGGGTGGGGGCGCTGGTCGTGGCGATCACGCTGGCGCTCGCGCTGCCTGCGGCGTACTCGCTGGCGCGGCTGGACCGGCCGTGGGCGGGGTGGATGGGGGTGACGATCTTCTTCGTCTACCTGGTGCCGCCGTCGCTGCTGTTCCTGTCGCTGTCGCGGCTCGTCGTGGAGCTGGGGCTGCAGGACTCCACATGGTCGCTGGTGCTGGTCTACCCGACGATCACCGTGCCGGTGTCGGTGTGGCTGCTGATGGGGTTCCTCAAGGCGATCCCGCGCGACATCGAGGAGCAGGCGATGGTGGACGGGTACAGCCGCGTGGGGGCGTTCCTGCGGGCGGTCGCGCCGCTGGCGTTCCCGGGGATCGTGGCCGTGGTGGTGTTCGCGTTCACGCTGACGGCCAGCGAGTTCATCTACGCGCTGGCGTTCGTCTCCCCCACGGCGCAGAAGGTCATCAGCACGGGCGTGCCGACCGAGCTGGTACGCGGGGACGTGTTCTTCTGGCAGTCGCTCCAGGCGGCGACGGTGATCGTGGCGGTGCCGATCGCGTTCGTGTTCAACCTGTTCCTGGACCGTTTCATCGCCGGGTTCACGATGGGCGCGGTGAAGTCCTAGGAGTCCCCTGGGACACGGGACGAACGAGGCGGAAATCGATGCGTCTCGAACACGTGTGCACTATGATTCGAACGTGGATTCGACCCGCCGGGGGAGCGACGGGACGGCTCACGTAGCCGCCGACGAGGGCAGCGAGGAGGGGACCGCCAAGATGATCACACAGGAACTCGAGAGCGCGATCGACCTGCTGGCCGCCGAGGATCCGGGCGAGGTGCCCATGCCCGTCCTCGCCGAACAGGTCATCGAGCTCCACCGCCAGATGGCCCGCCTGCAGGCCCAGATCGCCCGCCGTTCCGCCGTCCGCTGGAAGCCCCGCCCCTGATGTGCCCGAGGGCCCGGTGAGGCGTCTCCGGGTAGGGGAGACGCCTCACCGGGACTCGAAACGCGGGGTGCTTCGGGCGAGCCGCCGGGGCCCGCTCACGCCTCGTGGGGGAAGGCGTCGGCGAAGGCCGGCTTGAGGTCGGTCAGCCAGACCGCCGACGGGTCGTACTCCGCGAAGAAGGGCCGCCCCACGAGGGCGGGGTCGCGGGCCTGGATGAAGTGGAGGACGAAGACCCTGCGGCCCATGACCTCGGCCACGCCGTCCACGCAGACCTTGCCGGGTGTGGCCGACATGGACGGCCCCCTGACCGTCCGGCACAGCCCCGACACCTGGGCGTACGCATCGCGGAAGATCTCGTACGCCCGGGCCAGCGGGACCGCGAAGTAGTCCTGGGGCCCGGTGTCCCGCTCGACGAACATGTAGTACGGCACCATGCCCATCGCGTGCTGACGCCGCCACATCGACGCCCAGGTCGCGGGGTCGTCGTTGATCGTGCGGATCAGCGGGGCCTGGGTGCGGACGACCGCGCCGGTGCCGTTGATCCGGGAGACCGCCCGCCGCACCATCTCGGGCTCCATCTCGCGCGGGTGCGAGAAGTGCGCCTGGAAGGCGAGGTTCTTGCCCGCGGCGACGACCCGCTCGAACAGCCGCAGCGTGTCGTCGGCGTCGGGGTCGGTGACGAAGCGCTGCGGCCACCAGGCGAGGGACTTGGTGCCGACGCGGATCGACTCGATGTGCTCGATCTCCAGCAGCGGCTCGACGTACCGCCGCAGCACCGGCTCACCCATGATCATCGCGTCGCCGCCGGTGATGAGCACGCTGCTGACCTCGGGGTGGTCGCGCAGGTAGGCGGTGAGGCGGGCCACGTCGTCACCGGCCATCTTCAGGTCCGGCTCGCCCACGAACTGCGCCCAGCGGAAGCAGTACGTGCAGTAGGCGTGGCAGGTCTGCCCCTGCTTGGGGAAGAAGAGCACGGTCTCGGGGTACTTGTGCTGCACGCCCGGCATCGGCTCCTCGCCGAGCTTGACGGTGTTGAGTTCGAGCTGCCCGGCCGGGTGGGGGTTGAGGCGCATCCGCACCTCGCGCACCAGCGCGTTGATCTCCGCGGCGGGGGCGTCCCGGCGGAGCAGGTCGGCGATGCGCGCCACGTCGGCGGCCGGGAGCATGTCCCGCTGGGGGAAGACGAGGCGGTAGATGGGGTCGTCGGGGGCGGCGGACCAGTCGATCAGCTCGTCCACGACGTAGGAGTTGGCGCGGAACGGCAGTACGGTCGCCACCGCGCGGATCGCCAGCCGCTCCTCGGCGTCGAACCCGGCGCGGGCCACCAGGTCGTCCAGATGTTTCGTCGTATAGGCCCGGAACTTCCGGCTGCTCGGGCCGCTTTCGGGGGCCGGCCGGTTTCCGGGCGCGCGTTCGAAGAGCAAGGTCACTAGGCGTCTCCTCGGGGGGTCCGATGGGGTCCTGAGCACGGGCGGGGTGCGTTCCCGCCCGGACGGCGCGGCCCGGCGGCGCACTCGGGTAAACCGACCGGGGCCGACGAGCGTCCTTCTACTCCATATACCCCAGACGTCCTTTTCGGCTGACTGGTTCCACCGATCCGGAGATTTCCGAAACGAACCGAAATCCAGGTGAGATGGAGCTGTAATCGATCTTGCGGTGGTTTTCACGGCTTTCCGGGAGGTTTCCAGGGGGTTTCCGGGTTCCCGTCGCGCATACCATTCGGTGACGTTCTGAAGAGGTGGTCGATGGACTGGAGCCCGACGAGCCTCCCTATCGCCGTGGACGCCATGGGCGGCGACCACGGCCCGGGCGAGGTCGTGGCGGGAGCCGTGCTGGCGGCGCGGGAGCACGGCCTGCCGATCGTGCTGGTCGGCGCCCCCGGCCCGGTCTCCGCCGAACTGGCCAGGCACGGCGCGTCGTCGGAGATCCCGATCGTGCGCGCGGAGGAGGCCCTGGAGATGGACGAGGGCGCGCTGGCGAGCCTGCGCCGCCCCCGCTCCAGCATCGCCGTCGCCTGCCACCTCGTACGCCGGGGGGACGCCGGCGCCGTGGTCTCGGCGGGCTCGACGGGCGGCGTGGTCGCCACCGGCCGCCTGCGCCTGCGCGGCCAGCCCGGGGTGCTGCGCCCGGCCATCGCGGTGGTCCTGCCGACCCGGCCGCGCGGCACGGTCCTCGTGGACGCGGGCGCGAACGCCGACGTCAAGCCCGAGATGCTGGTCCAGTTCGCCCACCTGGGCGCGGCCTACGCCGACGTCGCCCTGGGCGTACGGCGGCCGCGCGTGGGGCTGCTGACGATCGGGTCCGAGCCGGGCAAGGGCAACAAGCTGATCCGGCGGGCGCACGAGCTGCTGTCGGCGGCGAACGTGGACTTCGCCGGGAACGTCGAGGGCACCGACGTGATGGCGGGCTCCGTGGACGTGATCGTCACCGACGGGTTCACCGGGAACATCGTGCTCAAGACCCTGGAGGGCGGGGTCAGGTACGCCTTCGGAGAGCTGCGCGACACCCTCTCCGAGGGACGGCTGTCCCGGCTCGGCGCGGCGCTCCAGCGCAGGCGGCTGCGGGAGCTGACCCGGCGGCTCGACCCCGAGGAGCACGGCGGCGCCGCCCTGCTCGGCCTGAACGGGACCGTGGTGATCGCGCACGGCTCGTCCTCCGCGGCGGGGATCGCGGCGGCGTGCCGGCTGGCCGGGCGGCTGGTGGAGAAGCGGATCGTCGAGCGCATCGGGGAGCGGGTCTCGGCCGACGCGCGTAGTCATCGCCGGTGGTCATGAGACTCAAGGACCAGTCGCGGATGGTCCTTGCGAGTGACGCGCGGGCCGGGCTCCTCTCGTTACGCTGAGCTACCCGGGGATCGCCGAAGTCCCGGGGAACAGCGGATCTGTCGGGGGGCACGTGAGCACGGTCACCGAGCGCGATGTCGGTCTGAGCGGGGCGGAGGCCGCCCGCCGGGCCGCGGCCGGGCAGGCCAACGAGGTGCCCCGGCGCACCAGCCGGTCGCTGGGCGCGATCGTGCGGGCCAACGTCTGCACCCTGTTCAACGCGGTGATCGGCGCGCTGTGGGTGCTGATCCTGATCTTCGGGGACTGGAAGGACGGCCTGTTCGGGCTGATCGTCATCGTCAACACCGCGATCGGCGTCGTGCAGGAGCTGCGCGCCAAGCGCACCCTAGACCGGCTCGCGGTGGTCAACGAGGCCCCGGTCCGGGTGCGCCGCGACGGCGCGGAGCGCGAGATCCGGCCCAGGGAGGTCGTGCTGGGCGACCTGATCCTGCTCGGCCCCGGAGACCGGCTGCTCGTGGACGGCGAGGTCGCGGGCGCCGACGGCCTGGAGGTCGACGAGTCGCTGCTCACGGGCGAGGCCGACCCGGTGCACAAGCGGCCCGGCGACGAGGTGCTCTCGGGCAGCTTCGTCGTGGCCGGCGGCGGGTCCTACGTCGCGACGCGCGTGGGCCGCGACGCCTACGCCGCGAAGCTGACCGAGGAGGCGAGCACGTTCTCGCTGGCCCACTCGGAGCTGCGCGACGGGGTCGCCAACTTCATCAAGTACATCACCTGGCTCGTCATCCCGATCGGCGCGCTCCTGACGCACAGCCAGATGCGCCGGGACACCACGTTCTCCGACGCGATCACGAGCACGGTCGCCGGGGTCGTGACGATGATCCCCGAGGGCCTGGTGCTGATCACCAGCATCGCGTTCGCCGTCGGCGTCGTGCGCCTCGGCCGCCGCCGCTGCCTGGTCCAGGAGCTCCCGGCGATCGAGGGGCTGGCCCGCGTGGACGTGCTCTGCGTGGACAAGACGGGCACGCTCACGGCCCCCGGCATGGACCTGGGCGAGGTGCGGCCGCTGCGCGACGACGTGGACGTGAAGGCCGTGCTCGCCGCGCTCGCCGCCGCCGACCCCCGCCCCAACGCGACCCTCCAGGCCGTCCGGGACGCGTTCCCCGACGGCCCCGGCTGGGTCTCGGTGGCGAACGTGCCGTTCTCCTCGGCCCGCAAGTGGAGCGGGGCCGAGTTCGAGGGCCACGGCGCGTGGCTGCTGGGCGCGCCCGACGTGCTGCTGGACCGGGGCGACCCCGGCTACGACGAGGCCGCCGCGCTCGCCCGCACCGGCCTGCGCGTGCTCGCGCTCCGCGAGGCCGCGCCGGGAAGCCTGTCCGCCGACACCCCCAGGGCCGCCCGGCCCGCCGCCCTCGTGGTCCTCAAGCAGCGCGTACGGCCCGAGGCCGCCGACACCCTGCGCTACTTCTCCAGGCAGGGCGTCACGGTGAAGGTCATCTCCGGCGACAACCCCGAGTCGGTCGCGGCCATCGCCGGGTCGCTGGGGCTGCCCGGGGCGGACCGGCCGATCGACGCGCGCTCCCTGCCCGAGGGCGACCCGGAGGCGTACGCCGAGGTCCTGGACACCCACTCGGTGTTCGGCCGGGTCACGCCGCGGCAGAAGCGCGAGTTCGTCCAGGCGCTGAAGTCCCGCGGCCACACCGTCGCGATGACCGGCGACGGGGTCAACGACGTCCTCGCGCTCAAGGACGCCGACCTGGGCGTCGCGATGGGCACGGGCAGCGGGGCGACCAAGTCGGTGGCCCAGGTGGTGCTGCTCGACGACAGCTTCGCGACCCTGCCCCACGTGGTGGCCGAGGGGCGGCGGGTGCTGTCCAACATCGAGCGGGTGTCCGGCCTGTTCCTCACCAAGACCTTCTACGCCATCGCGCTGTCGCTGATGACCGGGGTGGCCGGGCTGGCGTTCCCGTTCGTGCCGCGCCAGTCCACGCTGGTCAACGCGCTGACGATCGGGATCCCCGCGTTCTTCCTGGCGCTGGCCCCGAGCGACGAGCGCTCCCGCCCCGGGTTCGTGCGCCGGGTGCTGCGCTTCGCCGTGCCCGCCGGGCTGATCTCGGCGGCGGCGATGTTCCTGGCGTTCACGTTCGCGCACAACGGCGAGCGCTCCCTCGCGCAGGACCGGACCGCCGCCGTGATCGCGCTGTTCATCGTCACGTGGTGGGTGCTGGTCCTCATCGCGCGGCCGTACAACTGGTGGCGGCTGACGCTGCTGGGGTCGATGGCCGGGCTGTTCGCGGTGACCATGGCGATCCCGGGCATCCACGAGTTCTTCGCGCTCTACACCGACGACCGTGGGAACGACCTGGTCGCCCTGGGGTTCGGGGTGCTCGGGGCGGCTCTGCTCACCGCCGTGGTGAAGATCGCGCAATGGGCCGGGATACGGGTGCTTCCAGGTTCCGCGACGAAATAGGCTTGGGCGCATGTCTGACCCGCAGCTCGTTCTCACCGAGCGGGTCCAGCGCGCGCTGGGCGCCGCCTTCGGCGAGGAGTACTCTTCCGCAGATCCGCTCATCCGGCCGTCGCAGTTCGCCGACTACCAGGCGAACGTGGCGCTGAGCCTGGGCAAGCGGCTGCGACGGGCGCCGCGGGAGGTCGCCGACGAGATCGTGTCCCACCTCGACGTCGCCGACGTGTGCGCGAACGTCGAGATCAGCGGCCCCGGCTTCCTCAACCTGACGCTGCGCGACGACTGGATCGCCGGCGAGGCGACCCGCGAGCTGCGCGAGGGCCTCCGGGCCGGGGGCGAGCGGCGGACCGTCGTGATCGACTACTCCGCGCCCAACATCGCCAAGGAGATGCACGTCGGCCACCTGCGCACGACGATCGTGGGCGACGCGCTGGCGCGGATCCACGAGCGCCTCGGCGACCGGGTCATCCGGCAGAACCACCTCGGCGACTGGGGCACCCAGTTCGGCATGCTCATCGAGTACATGCTGGAGATCGGCGAGGACGTCGCCCGCGCCCAGCTCGCGTCCGGGGAGATCAACGAGTTCTACCAGGCCGCCCGCAGCCGCTTCGACGCCGACAAGGAGTTCGCCGACCGGTCCCGCCGCCGCGTGGTCCTGCTGCAGGGCGGCGACGAGACGACGCTCGCCCTGTGGCGGGAGTTCGTGGACGACTCCCTGGCGTACATCAACCGGGTCTACGACAAGCTCGGCGTGACGCTGACCGACGCGGACCTCGCGGGCGAGAGCAAGTACAACCCGATGCTCGCCGACACGATCGAGGAGCTGGAGGCCAAGGGCGTCGCCGTCGAGAGCGAGGGCGCGATCTGCGTCTTCCCGCCCGGCTTCACCGGCCGCGACGACCAGCCGCTGCCGCTGATCGTCCGCAAGAGCGACGGCGGGTACGGCTACGCCACGACCGACCTGGCCGCGATCCGGCACCGCGTCCGCGACCTGCGCGCCGACCAGATGCTCTACGTCGTCGGGGCGGACCAGTCGCTGCACTTCCAGATGGTCTTCGCCGCCGCCCGCGAGGCCGGCTGGCTGACCGGGCAGCGGGCCGAGCACATCCAGATCGGCATGGTGCTGGGCCGGGACGGCAAGCGGTTCCGCACCCGTAGCGGCGAGTCGGTCAAGCTGATGGACCTGCTCGACGAGGCCGTCGAGCGCGCCGGCAAGGTGCTGGCCGACCGCGACTACGACGAGGAGACCCGCAACGAGATCGCGCAGGCGGTCGGCATCGGCGCGGTGAAGTACGCCGACCTGTCGGTGAACCACGCCAGCGAGTACATCTTCGACTTCGACCGGATGCTGGCGCTGACCGGCAACACCGCGCCCTACCTCATGTACGCCGCGGTGCGGGTGCGCTCGATCTTCCGCCGGGGCGGCTTCACCCCGGAGGACGCCCGCGGCCCGATCGTGGTCGGGGCCCCGGCCGAGCGCGCGCTGGCCAAGCAGCTCCTGGCGTTCGGCTCGGTGCTCACGCAGGTCGCCGAGACGAGCGAGCCGCACCGGCTGTGCGCCTACCTGTTCGACGTGGCCCAGGCGTTCGCGACGTTCTTCGAGGAGTGCCCGGTCCTCAAGGCCCCCGACGAGGCGACCCGCGACTCGCGGCTGGCGCTGTCGGCGCTGACGCTGGACGTCCTCGTCACCGGCCTCGGCCTGCTCGGCATCACGGTCCCCGAGCGCATGTGATCGGCGCGCCGTCCGGGCACCCGGACGGCGCGTTATCACTGTGTCGCGCCAAGTCCTGGTTAAGCTTGCAGGTCAATGGAACTCATCGCGCCCGCGGGCGTCGCCGGGGTACGGCGTCACGCGGAGATCGTGCTGTCGGACCTCGGCCGTGACCACGGCATGCCTCCCGAGGTGCCCGGATTCTGGCTCGGCCCCGCGATCGAGGCTCTCCAGGCGCTGATCAACGGCGGCGACGCCGCTGAACCGCTCCGGGAGGCCCTGGAGCTGGACGAGCGCCGCAGCGTGCTGCTGCTCTGCCTGGGCCTGGCCGTCGCCGGGAAGGGCGAGCGCATCCGCGCGTCCTGGCTGGGCACCGCGTTCGGGGAGCTGTCGGCCGACGCTCCCGTCACCCGCGCCCAGCGGGCGATCTGGCTCGCCTGCGCGCGCGGGGCGTACGGCCCGGCCGGCAAGGCGTTCATCTTCAAGCGGCTCACCGCGGCGACGGCGGACCTGCCGACTCCACTCGGCGCGGGCCCCGCCCGGTGGCTGGCCGCGCTCGCGCCGTACCAGCCGGGCGAGGGCATGGTCAACGTGCCCCCGGAGCTCCGCGGGGTGCCCGCGATCACCGAGCAGGCCGGGGCCGCGCTGCGCCTGGCCCGCATGCGCGCCCAGTGCGAGCGCCTGCACGCCCTGAACCACCCCCGGGCCGGCGTCACGCCTCCCGCGCCCGACGAGCCCGCCACCCCGGTCATCCGGGAGCTGGGCGTGGAACGGATGGAGGCCGAGCCCGCGGACGTCGTGCGCATGCTGGTCTCGGCGCGGGAGGGCTGGGACGAGCCCCTGAAGCCGCTGGCCGACCTGCTCCTGGACGACACGGTCTCCGGCGAGGGCCTGCGCCACGACCCGCAGACCGCGAGCCTGGCCATGAAGATCGCCGCCCCGGCCGTGGACACCGTCGCCGAGGCCCTGGCCACCGCCGCGACCGCCCCTCCCCCGCGCGAGGTGACGGTCTCCATCTCCGGCTACCCGATCACGATCCGCCCCGGCGGGCCCGACCCGGAGGAACTGGCCGACGCGCAGAACCAGTACCTCGCCGAGCGCGTCTCCGGGCAGCACCCGCCGGTCCTGCCCATCGCGCTCACGGCGGCCGGCGCCCTCGTGGTCCTGGTCGCGATCCTGCTGGTCAACTGGATCGGCATCGTCGCCGGCGTCGCGCTGGCGGCGACCGGCGGCCTGCTGATCTGGCGTCACACGGCCCAGGAGCGCACCCGGGCGGACCACGTGGCGGCCGAGCTGGCCGACATGCGGGAACAGGCGCACGCGGCCGCCGAGGCCCTGGACTCCTACGCCTGGCACGCCCAGGACCGCACCGAGAAGGCCCAGGCCGACCGCGCCGCCATCAAGTCGCTCCACCCCTGACCGGCTCGCGCGGCCCGGGTCAGGCGGCGCGTTCGGCGGCCACCCGGGCGCGGACCTCGGGGACGACCTCTTCGGCGAAGCGGCGGAGCTGGGTCTCCTGGTCGCCCTCGGCCCACAGGACGAAGGTGTCCATGCCGTACGCCACGGCCAGGTCGGTCAGCTCGTCGGCCCACTGCTCGGCGGGCCCGTTGAGGAAGCCGCCGCCCGGGCCGTCGGTGATGGTCCCGTTGACGTTGTAGACGCGCCGGATGTCCGCGGGCTCGCGGCCCGCCGCCCGGGCCGCCTCGTCGATGACCGCGTTGAGCCCGGGCAGGCGCTCGGGCGGGGCCCAGGACGAGGACGGGACCCAGCCGTCGGCGGCGCGGCCGGTGAGCTCCAGCGTCTTGGGACCACCGGCGCCGAGCCAGATGCCGATCGGGTGGGCGGGCCGGGGCCCGGGCTGGGCTCCGGCGAGGCGGTAGTGCTCGCCCTCGAAGCGGAGACCGCGCTCGGCGCCCCAGATCCGGCGGATGACCTCGATGGCCTCCGCGAGGGCCCTTCGCGCCTCCCCGGGGGTGCGGCGCGGCCCGCCGTACGCCTCGATCGCGTCCCAGAACGCGCCCGCGCCGAGGCCGAGCTCGAACCGGCCGCCGCTGAGCAGGTCGAGGGAGGCGGCGGTCTTGGCCAGCACGGCAGGCTGGCGCAGCGGCAGGTTGGCCACGTCGGGGAAGACCCGCACGCGCTCGGTGGCCGCCAGGATCATGGGCATCAGCGCCCACGTGTCGACGTACCGCCGCTGGTACGGATGGTCCTGCACCCCGATCAGGTCGATCCCCAGCCGGTCGGCCAGCCGCGCCGTCGCGAGCAAGGGGTCCGCCGCGTTGGGAACGAGGAAGTACCCGAACTCGATGTCCCTGCCGTAGTCGCCCATCGTGAGCTCACCTGTCCTCTCCCCCCGCACAACCCCGCCCCCACCCCGCCTCTTCCCACCGCCCCCACCCCGCCTCTTCCCACGCCCCTCCTCGCCGCTCGCTTTACCCCCGTTCTCTCGCGACACCTCTGCCCGGCCTCCCCACGGCACGCTCCCCGCGACGCCTCACCGCGTGCCCTCTCCCCGCGGCCCTCCCCTCGCCGTGATCTTGCACTTTTGAGCACAAGGTGTGCGCAAAACCGCATGATCACCATGAGAGGCGGTGCCCGTCGTCCCGGGAGGGCTTGCCGTACGGCTGGCGCCGGGCTGGACGGCAGAGTCACTGGTGTCCGCGCGGACCCCTCGCGGGCAGTCCGCGCCGACATGGAGCAGCCCCGGCGTGCCTGGCTCCCCGTCACCCGCGCCAGGCACCGACCCTCGGGACCGGCGCGCCAGAACACCCCCGAAGACCGCCCCGCCCCACACCCTCACCGTGATCATGCGGTTTTAAGCGCAACGTGTGCGCAAAACCGCATGATCACGGCGAGGAGGGCGCGGGGAACGGGAGGGCGCGGGGAACGGGGGGCTGAGGCCGGGAAGGGCTGAGGCCGGGAAGGGCTGAGGCCGGGAAGGGCTGAGGCCGGGAAGGGCTGAGGAATGGGAACGGGCCGTGGAGGTTTCTCCACGGCCCGTGTCCGGGGGCTTACATGCCTACCGGGTGCCAGACGGTCTTCGTCTCCAGGAAGGCCATGAGGCGCTTGGTGTCGGGGGTGGCCAGCCAGTCGGTGGCCGGCGGGAGGGGGCGGAAGACCCGCTTGAGGTTCTCCGCGGCGGCCTCCTCGCAGGCCGCGGCCAGGTGCTCCGGGACGCCGGTGAGGTCGATGGCGTTGACGTCCATGTGGGACGCGAGCCACGGGGCCAGCTCGGCGGCCTGCCCGGTGAGGATGTTGACCACGCCGCCGGGCAGGTCGGACGTCGCCAGGACCTCGGCCAGGGTGACCGCGGGCAGCGCCGTACGGCCGTCGGCCACGACGACGCAGGTGTTGCCGGTGACGATCACCGGGGCGATCACCGAGACCAGGCCGAGCAGGCCCTGCGGCGCCATGACCGCGACGACGCCGGTCGGCTCGGGGGTGGAGAAGTTGAAGTAAGGCCCCGCGACCGGGTTCGACGAGCCGGCGACGGCCGAGACCTTGTCCGACCACCCGGCGTACCAGACGAGGCGGTCGATCGCGGCGTCCACCAGCTCACCGGCGCGCTCGGCCGAGACGCCCTCGGCGGCGACGGTCTCCGCGACGAACTGCGCGTGCCGCCCCTCCAGCATCTCGGCGATCCGGTAGAGGATCTGGCCCCGGTTGTACGCCGTGGCGCCGGACCAGCCCCCGAAGGCCTTGCGGGCCGCGGAGACGGCGTCGCGGGCGTCCTTGCGCGAGGCGTGCGCCGCGTTGGCGAGGAAGTCGCCGGTCGAGGAGGTCACGACATAGGACCTTCCGCTCTCGGAACGGGGAAATTTCCCGCCGATGTACAGCTTGTACGTCTTGCGTACGGCCAGGCGCTCACTCATCCCCGGCCCCCTTCCAGTAGATCGAGCCGGGTGACGTCACGGGAGCGTCGGCCGGGTCCGTGCAGCGCCGGGTGCTGATGCCGTACGGCACCGCCCGCATCCGCCGCGGGCGCGGGTAGCCGGCCGGGCGCGGCGGGAGCGTCGCCCGGGCGTAGCCCACGCGGCGGACGCGCCAGAGGTCACACGTCAAGGTAGGCCTCCAGCCCGTGACGGCCGCCCTCGCGCCCGAACCCGGACTCCTTGTAGCCGCCGAACGGCGAGGCCGGGTCGAAGCGGTTGAACGTGTTGGCCCAGACGACCCCGGCGCGCAGGCGCTGCGCCATCCACAGGATGCGCGAGCCCTTCTCGGTCCACACGCCCGCGGACAGGCCGAACGGGGTGTTGTTGGCCTTCTCGATCGCCTCGGCGGGCGTGCGGAAGGTCAGCACGGACAGGACCGGCCCGAAGATCTCCTCGCGGGCGATGCGGTGCGACTGCGCCACGCCGGTGAACAGCGTCGGCGGGAACCAGTAGCCGCGGTCGGGCAGCTCGCAGGGCGGCGACCAGCGCTCGGCGCCCTCCTCCTCGCCGGCGCGGGACAGCTCGCGGATCTTGTCGAGCTGCGCGGCGGAGTTGATCGCGCCGATGTCGGTGTTCTTGTCGAGCGGGTCGCCCAGGCGCAGCGTGGCCAGCCGGCGCTTGAGGGCGTCCAGCAGCTCGTCCTGGATCGACTCCTGGACCAGCAGGCGGGAGCCGGCGCAGCAGACGTGGCCCTGGTTGAAGAAGATGCCGTTGACGATGCCCTCGACGGCCTGGTCCAGCGGCGCGTCCTCGAACACGATGTTGGCGGCCTTGCCGCCCAGCTCCAGCGTGAGCTTCTTGCCGGTGCCGGCGAGCGTGCGGGCGATCTGCTTGCCCACCTCCGTCGAGCCGGTGAACGCGACCTTGTCCACGCCCTCGCGCCCGACGAGCATGCGGCCGGTCTCGCCCGCGCCGGTGATGATGTTGACGACGCCCGGGGGCAGCTCGGCCTGGCGGCAGACGTCGGCGAACAGCAGCGCGGTCAGCGGCGTGGTCTCGGCCGGCTTGAGCACGACGGTGTTGCCGCAGGCCAGCGCGGGAGCGATCTTCCACGCCAGCATGAGCAGCGGGAAGTTCCACGGGATGACCTGGCCGGCCACGCCCAGCGGGCGCGGGTTCGCGCCGAAGCCGGCGTGCTCCAGCTTGTCGGCCCAGCCCGCGTAGTAGAAGAAGTGGGCGGCGACCAGCGGCACGTCCACGTCGCGGGACTCGCGGATGGGCTTGCCGTTGTCGAGGGACTCCAGTACGGCGAACTCGCGGGCGCGCTCCTGGATGATCCGGGCGATGCGGAAGAGGTACTTCGCGCGCTCGCGGCCGGGCATGCGGCCCCAGACCCCGTCGTAGGCGTCCTGGGCGGCGCGGACCGCGCGGTCCACGTCGGCCTGGCCGGCGTACGAGATCTCGGCCAGGACCTCCTCGGTGGCGGGGTTGACGGTCTTGGCCCGCTCCTCGCCCTGGGCCTCGACGAACTCGCCGTTGATGAACAGGCCGTACGACGGCTGGATGTCGACGATGTCGCGCGACTCGGGCGCGGGTGCGTATTCGAACATGTCGATCAGTCCAGGGTGAAGTGGTCGGGGCCCGCGTAGCGGCCGGTGGTCATCTTCTGCCGCTGCATCAGCAGGTCGTTGAGCAGGCTGGACGCGCCCAGGCGATACCACTCGGGGGTGAGCCAGTCGTCGCCGGCGACCTCGTTGACCAGCACCAGGTGCTTGATCGCGTCCTTGGTGGTGCGGATGCCCCCGGCGGGCTTCACGCCCACCATCTCGCCCGTGGCGGCGCGGAAGTCGCGCACGGCCTCCAGCATGATCATGGTCACCGGCAGGGTCGCGGCGGGCGAGATCTTGCCGGTGGAGGTCTTGATGAAGTCCGCCCCGGCCATCATGGCCAGCCAGGACGCGCGGCGCACGTTGTCGTAGGTGACGAGTTCGCCGGTCTCCAGGATGACCTTCAGGTGGGCGTCGCCGCACGCGGCCTTGATGCGCGCGATCTCCTCGAACACCCGCATGTAGCGCCCGGACAGGAACGCGCCGCGGTCGATCACCATGTCGATCTCGTCGGCCCCGGCCTCGACGGCCAGCTTCGTGTCCTGGACCTTGACGTCGAGGGAGGACCGGCCGCTGGGGAAGGCGGTCGCCACGCTGGCGACCCTCACCCCGGTCCCCTTGAGGGCCCGGACGGCCTGCGCGACGAGGTCGGGGTAGACGCAGACCGCCGCCACCTTGGGCACGGACGGGTCGGCCGGGTCGGGCCGCACGGCCTTGGCGCACATCGCGCGCACCTTGCCGGGCGTGTCCGCCCCTTCGAGCGTGGTCAGGTCGACCATGGAGATGGCCAGGTCGATGGCCTGAGCCTTGGCTGAGGTCTTGATGGACCGAGACGCGAGCGTGGCCGCCCGCTGCTCGGCGCCCACCTGGTCGACGCCGGGGAGACCGTGGAGGAACGCGCGGAGCGACGTGTCCGTGATCTCGGCGTCGGCAAGGGGCGAGGTCGTCGTGGTTGACACGTTCACCAGCATCGCCGACGCGACCCCCTCAAGCCAAACGAAGGCACCCCCGTTCCGCCCCGGACCTGCCCGTTTCGCGGTCGGCGTACCTCCTTCGGGAGGGCCCGGCGGGCTCCGCCGTACCCGCTCCGATCCGGGGCCCGAGCCACGGGACGGAGGGGCGTCCGCGCCAGGGTCCGAGCCGGGTCCGAGCCGGGTCTGAGTCAGCGTCTGAGCCGGGTCTGAGCCGGGTCTGAGCCGGGTCTCAGGGGCGCTCGGTGCGGATGCTTAGACGCCGGCGGGGGTCCTGAGCCGGGTGCTTAGGCGGGGAGGGTCCGCCGGGGCCTCATGAGGCGGCGCAGATAAGGCATCCGCCCAATGTGGGGGCGGGGGTCTTAGCAGCACTCTTGAGGGTGTCGGCAGAGAGCCGGCGAGAACCTCCAAGGGAGACACCAGATGAACCCCGAGCTCGACTACCTCGCGTCGAAGAACCGCGTCGAGGACCTCCGCCGCGAGGCGGCGCAGTACCGCAAGGCGGAGAGCGGCCGCGACGGCCGCCGCCGCGGAGTCGTACGGCGGCTGCTCGGCCGCTGACCCGCCGCCCGAGCCGCGGGCAGGCGGGCAGGCGGGCAGGCGGGCAGGCACAGCGCAAGCGCCGGCCGGCACCACAGGCGGCACCCACCCGAAGCACTGAAGAACCGCCCAAGAGGCACTGACAAGAAGGAGGACGCCATGTCACCGGAATTCCACCTCAGTCTCATCTCCGAGCGGTCGGACCGCCTCGTCCGCGAGGCGGCCCACCACCGGCTCGTCACCGAGGCCCGTTCTCACAGCGGGAGCACGCGTCCGGCCAGGAAGGTCTCCCTGCGCGCCCTGCTGCGGCGCCCGTCGGCGATGTGACCCGGGCCATGAACCCGCAGTACGGAAAACCACGGAATCCCTGTCACCGCCGCCGTGCCCGGCTATAGGGGCGCACCTGGCGCGCATCCTCCCTCGCGCGCGAGGTGTTCCCCTATAACCGGGCACGGCGGTCGGCCGTCGTACGGCGCCCGCCTCGTCCCGGCCAGAAATCAGGCGAATCCAGGACAAGGTGCATGACATGCTGGAAGGCGTGATTGCGCGACGTGCGATAAGTCCCGTCTTCGTGGGTCGTGAGGCCGAGCTGAGCGTGCTCGACGAGACCTTCGAGCGCGCCTGCGAGGAGGGCGCGGCGGCCGTGCTGCTCGGCGGCGAGGCCGGGGTCGGCAAGACGCGCGCCATCGGCCGGTTCGCCGAGGCCGCGACCACGCGCGACGCCCTCGTCCTCACCGGCAACTGCGTCGAGCTGTCCACCGAGGGCCTGGCCTACGCCCCCTTCACCGCCGCGCTTCGCCAGCTCGTGCGCGACGTGGGCGTGGAGGACGTGGCCGCGCTGCTGCCCGAGGGCGCCAGCCGCGACCTGGCGCGGCTGCTGCCGGAGTTCGGCCGCCCCGACGACGACGGCGAGACCGACACGGCCCGCGCGCGCCTGTTCGAGCAGATGCTCACGCTGCTGGAACGGCTGGCCGAGAAGCGCCCCGTCGTGCTGGTGATCGAGGACGTCCACTGGGCCGACCGGTCCAGCCGCGACCTGATCGTCTTCCTCACGCGCAACCTGCGCACCGCCCCCGTGATGCTGATCGCGTCCTTCCGCTCCGACGAGCTGCACCGCGCCCACCCGCTGCGGCCCGTGCTGGCCGAGCTGGGCCGGCTGGACACCGTCGTACGCGTGGACCTGCCCCGCCTCAGCCGCGACGAGGTGGCCCAGCAGATGGCCGCGATCCTCGAACGCGCCCCCGCCAGGTCCCAGGTGGACTCGGTGTACAGCAGGAGCGAGGGCATCCCGCTGTTCGTCGAGGCGCTGATGGAGGCCGACGAGGACTGCCTGCCGGCCTCGCTCCAGGACCTCATCATCGGCTCGATCGAGAAGCTGCCCGAGCCCGCCCAGCACGTCCTGCGACACGTCTCGGCCGCCAAGAGCAGCAAGGTCGGCCACCGGCTGCTCGCCGCCGTCACCGGCCTGGCCGGGCCCGACCTGGACAACGCCCTGCGCGCCGCCGTCACCGCGAACGTGCTGGTGGCCGACGCCGAGGGGTACGCCTTCCGGCACGCCCTCATGCGCGAGGCCGTCCACGACGAGCTGCTCCCCGGCGAGCGCGCGCGCCTGCACGCGAGGTTCGCCGAGGAGATCGCCAAGGACCGGAGCCTGGTGCCGCACGGCCGGGGCTCGATCGAGATCGCGCACCACTGGTACCACGCGCGCAACGACGAGCGCGCCCTCGTCTCGGCCTGGGAGGCGGCGGAGAAGGCCGCCCACGCCCTGGCGTACAACGAGCAGGTCCAGCTCCTGGAGCGGGTGCTGGAGCTGTGGGAGAAGGTGCCGGACGCGGCCGAGCGGCTGAACGTGGACCACACGGCGGTGGTGCTGGAGGCGCTGGAGGCGGCGTTCGCGGTGGGCGAGGTGGAGCAGGGCCTGAAGTTCGCCAAGGGCGCGCTGGCCGAGCTGGACCCCGAGCGCGACCCCGAGCGGGTGGCGCAGGCGCTGGTACGGCGGGCCACGCTGAGGAGCTTCAAGGGCAGGCCCGGCGAACTGGAGGACCTGCGGCGGGCCGAGAGCCTGGTGCCCGAGCCGACGCCGCCGCGGGCGTTCGTGCTCTCCCGGCTCAGCACGTTCCTGTTCCTGGCCAGCAAGGACATCGAGGAGGGGCAGGCCCTCAACGACGAGGCGCTGCGGATCGCGCGGGCGCACGGGGACCGGCAGCTCGAGGCCGAGCTGCGGATCAACGAGGCGCTCGCCGAGTCCTACCTCGGGGACCTGGAGGCATCCCTGCGGATCCTCCGCGAGGTGCAGGCCATCGCCCTGGCCAACGACTTCCACCGGGCGACCCTGCGCGCCATGCTCAACATGACCGACGCCCTCAACCACCTCGGCCGCTCCGAGGAGGCCATCGCGCTCGGTGAGGAGGCGGTCGCCCTCGCCCGCCGGTACGGCCGCTTCCGGCACCAGGGCGTGTGGCTCCTGGGCAACATCGCCGAGGCGTACGACGCGCTGGGCCGCTGGGACGAGGCCCTGGAGCTGACGCGGTCGGCGCTGGCCACCGTCCCCATGCGCGCGGTGCGCGGGCACATGCACCTGCTCCAGGCGGACATCGCCCTCAAGCGGGGCGACGACGAGACCGCCGAGCGCATCCTCCAGGAGGTCGGGACCGTCCTCGGCAAGGCCGACTCGGCGGCGCAGGAGATCATCCCGCACGCGCGGATGCAGATCACCCTGCACCTGCTACGCCGCGAGCTCGACGCCGCGCTGGAGATCGCCCGGGAGGTCCTGAGCATTCCTCATCTCACCGCCAAGGCCGCCCTGACCTGGCCCCTCCTGCTGGTGTCCGAGCGCGCCTGCGACGTGGCGGGGGACCACCCCGCGGTGCCCGCCGTACGCGAGCGCATCGCCCACCTGGCCCCGCGCATGTTCATCCAGGGCCCGGCGGCCGAGGCGTACCGCCTCCACCACGCGGGCGCGCACGACGAGGCCGCCGCCGCGTGGGAGGCCATGAAGCGCCCGTACCCGCAGGCCAAGTCGCTGCTCGCGGCGGCGGCCACCGCCGCCCGCGCCGGGGACAGGGAGGGCGTCCTCGTGCGGCTGCGCGCCGCGTGCCGCCTCGCCGAGCCCCTGCGGGCCCGGCCCCTGCTGGACGAGATCGAGGACCTGGCCCGCCGTACCGGCGTCACCCTCGCGGACCCCGAGGGCGCGGACCGGGCGGACCGGTTCGGCCTGACCCCGCGCGAGCTGGAGGTGCTCCGCCTGGTCACCGAGGGGCGCACCAACCGCGAGATCGCCGAGGAGCTGTTCATCTCCGCGAAGACCGCGAGCGTGCACGTCTCCAACATCCTCACCAAGCTCGGCGTCTCCACCCGGGTCGAGGCCGCCGCGGCGGCCCACCGGGGACGCCTGTTCCCCGCGCCCGCCGCGTAGCCCGCCGCACGGCCCGGTCGCGCGGGGCTCTGCTCAGGCCGTACGGCTCAGGCCGTACGGCTCAGGCCGCGAGGCGCGGGCCGTACGGCGGCGCGGGTCAGATGAGGGCCTCGGCCAGGATGAGGACGCCGAAGACCGCGAAGCCGACGGCGGCGCCGATCTTGATGGTGCGCTCGGGGAGGCGCTTGCCGAGGTAGCGGCCGACCACGATGGCCAGGGCGTCGGCGGCGACCATGCCCACGGTGGAGCCGAGCCAGGTGCCGAACGCCTCCTCGCGGGCGGCGAGGGTGATGGTGGCGAGCATGGTCTTGTCGCCCAGTTCGGCCAGGAAGAACGCGATCGTGACGGCGATCAGCGCGGACCGGGTGGCGCGCTGGGCCTTCTTGCTCTCGTCGTCGTCGAGCGAGTCGCCGCGCAGGGTCCAGGCGGCGAACCCGAGGAACGCCAGCCCGGCCGCGATGGCCACCGGCTTCTCGGGGATGAACCCGCCCACCGCGCCGCCCAGGGCGACGCTCACGGCGTGGACGACGGCCGTGGCGATCGTGATGCCGGCGAGCACCGGCAGCGCCCGGAACCGGGTCGCGAACGTCATCGCCATGAGCTGGCTCTTGTCGCCCAGCTCGGCAACGAAGATCACGCCCAGGCTCAACCAGAAGGCCTGCAAGATTCCCACTCCCGTCCGGGCCGGCCGGACCGGAAGCGGTGGCGCCCAGACGGCATGCTCCGGCCCGGCGACCCACGCAAAACACATGGTCACCAGGCCGAAGGTCTCGTCCGCCACGGCGGGCTCACGCGGCCGGGCGCCGAAGCGCCAGTATGTCGACCACGCGATCGGGGACTACTCCCCCTCGGTCTCTGAAATCCTAACGCCCCCGGGCGGCGGCTTCTTCCCCCGATCCCCACCGATCTCCGGCGTTTCAGGCAGGGGCGCCGTGACGCGGATGGCGGCGCCAGGGGTCAGAGGGAGGCGCCGATCATGATGGGCTCGTTGACCAGGGTCACGCCGAACTTCTTGGCGACGCCGTCCCTGACCTCCCGGGCCAGGGCCAGGATGTCGTCCGCCGTCGCCTCGCCGGTGGGGTTCGTCAGGGCGAGGGTGTGCTTGGTGGAGATGCGAGCCTTGCCGCGTTCGTAGCCCTTGGGGAAGCCGGACTGCTCGATCAGCCAGGCGGCGGGGACCTTGATCTGGCCGCCGGGCAGCTCCCAGCGGGGATGGCCGGGGGCCCGGAGCTCCAGGTCGGCCGCCTCGGCGGCGGACAGGACCGGGTTGGTGAAGAAGGACCCCGCGCTCCGCGTGTCCGGGTCCGCCGGGTCCAGGACCATGCCCTTGCGCCGCCGTACGGCCAGCACGGCCTCGCGGGCCGCCGCCAGCGGGACCCGGTCGCCCAGCTCGACCCCCAGGTGCCCGGCCAGCTCCGCGTAGGCGATGGGCTGGGACGCGGCGCCGGGGGTGAGGGCGTAGGTCACCGAGAGGACGGTGTAGCGGTCGGAGCCCTTGAAGACGCTGTCGCGGTAGGTGAAGCGGCACTCCTCGGCGGTCATGCGCAGGACCTCGCGGGCCCGCCGGTCCACGACCTCCACGCTCTCGATGGTCTGGGAGACCTCCTGGCCGTAGGCCCCGACGTTCTGGATCGGGGTCGCGCCCACGCGGCCGGGGATGCCCGACAGGCACTCCACGCCGGCCAGGCCCTCGCTCACGCAGCGGGCCACGAAGGCGTCCCAGTCCTCGCCCGCCTGCGCCGTCACGAGGACCGCGCCGTCGCGCTCCTGCGACGTGATTCCCCGGGTCGAGACGTGGATCACGGTGCCGGGGAATCCGGTGTCGGAGATGACGAGGTTGCTGCCTCCGCCGAGGATGAGCACGGACTCGCCCGCGTCGTCGGCCTCGCCCACCGCGCGGACCACCTCGTCGGGGGTGGTCACCTCGACGAAGCGGCGCGCGGGGCCGCCGACCCGCATGGTGGTGTACGGCGCGAGCCGTACCCGATCCGAGAGAACAGCCATTGTCGCAGCGTATCTGGACGCTCAGGCGAGCTTGACGACCGCCCGGGCCTTGGACAGGACGCGCGAGTCGCCGGAGTACGCCTTGAGGGCGACGACGACCTTGTTGTCGCCGAGCTTCTCCTCGACCACGCCGCTGATGGTGATCACCGCGCCCTGGTCGTCGTCGGGCACGACCACGGGAGCCGAGAAGCGCACGCCGTAGTCCACGACCGCGCCGGGGTCTCCGGCCCAGTCGGTGACGAACCGGCCGCCCTGGGCCATGGTGAACATGCCGTGCGCGATCACGTCGGGCAGGCCCACGGACTTGGCGATGCGCTCGTTCCAGTGGATGACGTTGAAGTCGCCGGACGCGCCGGCGTACATCACCAGGCTGAGGCGGCTCACCGGGAAGTCGCGGGCGGGGATCTCCTGGCCGGCCTCGACCTCGTCGTACTTCACCGTGGCGGTCACGCGGCGCCTCCCCGCTCGACGATCGTGTTGAAGGCGGTGCAGACGAGCTCGCCCGCCTCGTCCCGGACCTCGCTCCGCAGCGTGAGGAACTCGTTGCGGCCCACGCTGCGGATCTCGACGACCTCGGAGCTGGAGCTGAGGACGTCACCGGCGTGGATGGGACGGGTGTACTCGAAGCGCTGCTCGCCGTGGACGACCATGGCGAAGTTCAGGCCCAGGTCGGGGTCGGCGAGCACGGCTGCCGCGCTGTTCATGCTGAACACGATGGGGAAGGTGGGCGGGGCGATCACGTCGGGGTGCCCGGCGGCCTTGGCGGCCTCGCGGTCACGGTAGATCGGGTTGTCGTCGCCGATCGCCGCCGCGAACTCGCGGATCTTGACGCGGCTGACCTCGTAGGGCTCGGACGGAGGGAATTTCCGCCCGATGAAGTCGCGGTTGAGTGCCATCGTCCCCGCGCACTCCTTCCGGGTCGAGAGGGGGTGACGGGGCGACGGTAACAGAGCGGCCCGGCCACGCCGCGCCCGCCCCCGCCGAGGTGAGACGCGAGTCACAGCGCGCGGGCGGCGGAGACGGCCAAGGGCCGCGGGTGAGGCGCCCGGCAGACGGCGGGTGAAGCGGCCGGCGGGCCGTGCCGGAAACGGCAACAGAGCGCGGGCCTGTGGCCACGCGCTCTTGTATTGCCAGGTCCGGGGGTACGGCTCGCGCGCCGAGTGCGGGGCGCGCCGGGGAGCCGGGCCGGACCGGAGGTGCTAGCGGGTCTCGCGGTGGGGCTGGTGCGTACGGCAGTTCGGGCAGTACTTCTTCAGCTCCAGGCGGTCCGGGTCGTTGCGCCGGTTCTTCCGCGTGATGTAGTTGCGGTGCTTGCACTCCTGGCAGGCCAGCGTGATCTTCGGCCTAACGTCGGTGGCAGCCACGTGGGAGTGCCTTTCTGACTTGGGACTGATGGACACACCCAGCCGCGACCGCCGCACTGGGCGGTCGGGCGTGGGTAGTAGCGGAGGCCGGACTTGAACCGGCGACACAGCGATTATGAGCCGCTTGCTCTGCCTGACTGAGCTACTCCGCCATTACACGGCCGATAAGAAGACCGGCCAAGTAAGGATACCGGACTGCGGTGAGTGCCCTCGCACGCGCGGGCACCGGGCCTCCGGTACGGATGCGCTCACCAGTATGCCTGATCCGAGCAAAGTAAACGAAACCAGCGCCCGCCCCATTCCCGTCCCACCGCGATCACGCCTCCGGCACGCGCCGGCGCCGCATCGGCGGGACCGATCGCGGCGGCCAGGTCATCGCGCGTCCGACCTGGCACGCCCCCGGGCCAGGGCACCGGGGGCGTGTCACGGGCGGTCAGCAGTTCTTGAACCCACGGGGGTAGAACGGGCTCTTGCGCAGGGCCCGGTAGTTCCAGGTCCGCGAGGATCCTCCGGGGATGTACTTGCAGGCCATGTCAGGCTTGTTGCGGATGTCGATCTTCTTGCGCGACCCTCGCGAGCCGCAGTTGGTCCAGGTGTACTTCCAGTACCGCCACGCGCCGCTCGTCCAGGTCTTGACGCTTCCCCCGCAGTCCGCGGCGACCGCCGAGACCCTCGCGGGTGAGGCCGCGCCCGCGGCTCCCGCCTCCGCGGCCGTGCCCGTCAAGAGTGTCAGGCCGCCGGCCACCGCGGCGACCATGGCGGCTCCCCGCCTACGCCCCGTCCGCATGACTTCTCCTCTCCTCTTGGCCGCCTGGCCGGATGCCCGCCGGCCAGGTGCTTCGAGGATGCGGGGAGACGACGGCCCCGCGCATCCGACGCCCCGCTGATCTTCATCCGCCTCGGCGCGTAAAACGGATCCGCCTCAAGGAGTAACCGGCGCCCGAGATCGGCACCGGGCCACCGCGACATCGCCCGCACCGGCGGGCGCGAGCGGCGGGCACCGATTCCGGCGTCGCGGCCGCGCCGGGATCGATCACTTCGCTGATGCGCCCGGCATCGGAGCGGGGTCAGGAGTCGCCGGCCCCCGCGTGATCTTCCTTCCAGCGGGTTCCCAAAGGCGGCGGGGACTGTCTCCCGAATATCTCCCGATCAAGCGAGAAGGCCGGTCCGATAAGATCGGAACCGGCCTTTGAAGTGGAGCCCCGTTACGGAATCGAACCGTAGACCTTCTCCTTACCATGGAGACGCTCTGCCGACTGAGCTAACGGGGCGGGCGTTTTTCAGCGCGCTCCATGAGCATACACGGGCCAGGGCACAGAGCGGTAATCGATCTATGGAGCAGGGGGAACCGGTGGAGCTGGACGTCAGGGACGATCCTTCCCGCTTCCGATACGAGGGGTGCGTCGGCCCGGATCTGGCCGGATTCATCCAGTACGCGGGCATGCAGGGGGCCCGGGTGTTCATCCACACGGAGGTGGACCCGGCCTTCGAGGGCAAGGGCGTGGGCGGCCGGCTGGTCCAGGGCTCGCTGGACGACCTGCGGGCGCGCGGCCTCGGCGTGGTGCCGCGCTGCCCGTTCGTGAAGTCGTGGATCGAGCGCCACCCGGAGTACGCCGACCTCGTGCGCGAGGGCTGAGACCGCCGCGCGGGGCCGGGGCCCCGACCGGAACGCACCGGGCGGCCGCCGGGGGCCCACAGCCGAGGGCCACGGCCGAGGGGCGCCGCCCGGGACCGGGGCCCGTTCAGGGTGTGCCGCCCGGGGCCCGTTCAGGGTGTGCCGCCCGGGACCGGCGCCCGGGGCTCGTTCAGGGTGTGGGGAGGGTGCCGGCGAGGTCGTCGGCGCCCTCGCCGTACTGCGACGGCAGGTTCGAGCGGATCTGGTAGCGCGTGAAGTAGTAGCCGTCGCGGCCCGGGCGGGGCTCGGTGAGCCGGACCTCGGCGGGGAAGCCCTCGGAGGGGCAGTCGGGCACGCACCAGGTGCCGCTGAGCCTTCCGGTGCCCTCGGCCTCGTCCGGGCCCCACACGCGCCAGGTGATGTGGTTGAGCGTGCTGAACTCCGAGACGACGAGGCTGGACGGCGAGGCGTCGGCCCGCCCCGACTCGTTGTCGTGCAGGTTGAAGACGCGGACGGTCCCCGTCGCGGTGACCGAAGGGCTCGCGGTCGGCCCCGCGCCGCCGGTCGGGACGGGGGCGGCCGAGGTCGCGGACATGGTGGCGGACGCCGTCGGCGTCGCCTCCGGGACCCCCTCGCCCCCCGACCCCGGGCGCCCCGATCCGCAGGCCACCAGGCCCGCGAGGCAGAGGCCCGCCCCCGCGATCGCCGTGCGCTTGTCGAACATCTGGCTCCCCCCGTGGTTGCCTGTTCCAGGAGCAGTGGTTGCCTGTTCCAGGAGCAGTGTCCCCGGTCCAGAGCCCCGGGGTCGGGGTATTTCCGCAGGTCGCGGCGGCGCTCAGAGGTTGTTGACCTGTTTGGTCCTGATGGTTCCGTACACCGGCAGGCCCTCGGTGAGCACGCGCTCGGACGACTCGGCCATGCGCCCGTCCACCGCGCCCACCGCCTCGGCGATCGCGAGTGAGGCGCAGACCTGGGCGATGTCGGTGTAGATGCGCGCGACCTCCAGCGGGGAGGCGTCCCCGGCCTTCTGCACCTTCTCGATCGCGCGCGCCACGTAGGACTTGGCGAGCACTCGCAGGTCTTCGTCCTCGCCGCCGTGCCTCGCCATCATCTCCCCCATCGCCCACGTGAACGCCGGAAGGCGGGCCGCCGTACCCGCCGATTCCGAGGGTATAAGGGGCATGCCTCGACTTGTCAGTGGTTTCCGGGGCGCGTGGTGCGTTTCCGGAAGATGATCGCGAATGACGGCTTGGCGGCGCCGCCTGGTGGTAGAACTCCCTATGTATGGAGGACCGTCGCGAACTTCTGCTGGAGCTCGGCGGGCTGATCCGGCGGCTGCGCAAGGACGCCCGGCTGACCGGTAAGGAGCTGGCCCACCGGGCGGGTGTGGCGCAACCGACCATCTCCAAGATCGAGACCGGCCGGATGCTGCCGAGCCCGGAGACCGTCACCCAGGTGTCCGAGGCGCTGCGGCTCGGCGACGACGAACGCCGCAGGCTGGCCCGGGTGCTGGCGCGCGTGCAGCAGGAGGTGGCCAACCTCGGGACCGGCCTGGCGGGACGCGAGCGGGCCCTCGGCGTGCGCGCGGCGGCCGCGTCGCTCCTGCGGTCCTTCCAGCCCACGGTCGTGCCCGACCTGCTCCAGACCGCCGAGTACGCCCGCCACGCGCTCACCGCCGTACGGCCGGCCGACGACGAGGACCTGGCCCGCGCCGTCGCCGCCCGGGTCGAGCGCCAGAGCGTGCTGTACGAACCCCGGCACGAGTTCCACTTCGTGCTGGCCGAGTCCGCGCTGCGCGCCGGTCCGCCCGGGGCCATGGTGTCCCAGCTCCACCGCCTGGCCACGCTGGCGTCCCTGGACCACGTGCGTCTGGGCGTGCTCCCCTGGGACGCCCGCGTGCCCGCCGTGCCGCTGCACGGGTTCACCCTGTACGACTCGTCGGCGGTGCTCCTGGAGACCTTCACCGGCGACGCCACCCTCACCGCCGAGGACGAGGTCAGGGCCTACGGCGAGGTGTTCACCGCCTTCGCCGCGGCCGCCCGCTACGGCGACGAGGCCCGCCCCCTCCTGGACCGCATCGACCACCACCACCGCGCCCTCCTCGGCCGCTGAGAGCCCCCGGCCGCCGACCCAGAAGCCCTGCCGCTCGCCGACCCCGGAGCCGGCCGCTCGCGGGGCCCGGGGCCGGTCACTCCTCGGGGCCGGTCACTCCTCGGGGAGCCCCCAGAACCGGCCGCGCAGGCCCGCCTCCCGGAGGTACTCGGCCGCCTGGGTCGGTTCCCGGCGGCGGTAACCGCGGTCGAGGCGACCGGCGTACCAGCCCCGGGCGAGCCGCCACAGCGTGGACACGTCCATGACGTACCCGCGATCGTTCCCGGTGCGGGCGAGCCACTCGTCCACGCACGCCTCGCCGCAGAACAGCCGCTGGTTCCCGCAGGTGCGGACCACGTCGTCCCACATCCGGGACACGGGCACGAGGAAGTGGGCGACCTGGTTCCCCGAGGGCGGGGCGTCCCGGCCCACCGACCACGCGTGCGGCGCCCCGCAGCCGGGGCAGCGCGTCGAGACCAGCACCTCGGGGTCGCCGGGCAGCAGGTGGGGCATGGCGAACGAGTCCCAGGCGCATCCGCCCCACCACAGCGTCCAGGCCCCCATGACCGCGAAGCCCAGCGGGACGGACGAGAACGGATGCGCCATGACCACCTCGTCGCCCGGCCCCAGCACGAGGTGCCGCCCCTCGTGCAGCGCCCGCAGCCCGCTCCGCGCCTCCCCGGCCCCGAACCGCTCCGCGAGCACGGAGAACTCCGGCGCCCTGCCCGTCAGGGCGAAGGAGGTGTAGACGGCCAGGCGGAGGTCCTCGGTATCCATGCCGCCATTGTCGGACGAATCACCAGCGGCCCTGAATCAGCATGTCCACATAGACGAGATTGACCACGACGTGGACGAGGATGACCGCCCAGATGTTGCGGTAGCGGGCCCAGAGGTAGCCCTGCATGAGACCGAAGACGCCCTGCACCGCGACCATGCTCGCCAGGCCGAAGCCCACGTCCGACCAGTCCAGGCGCGTCGTGTGCATGAGGGCGAACAGCAGGGACGAGCCGAGGATCGCGGGCCACCGGCCGTACAGCGTCTCCAGGCGGGTCTGCAGCCAGCCCCGGTAGAAGATCTCCTCCAGCACGCTCGCCGTCAGCAGCGTGACCAGGGAGGCCACGGCGAGCGTGACGGGGTCGGGCAGGTCCTGGGTCAGCGGCGTGGCCAGCGGGCCGAAGTGCGACAGGACGAACCAGGCCGCCATCGCCGGCAGCGGCGCGAGCCACACGACGGGCCGGGGGATCGCCCGGGCGCGCGGGCCGCCGCCGCGCGACAGGCGGAGGACGACCAGCGGCACGACCAGCAGGAGCAGCAGCTTGGCCAGGGGGTACCAGTCCTGGCCCGGCCGGCCCGCGACGACCGCCGAGAACACCGCGGCGGCGCCCACGAGCGCCCAGGCCTCCCGCGCGATCCGTTGCCTGGGCAGGCCGGCCAGCGGGAGCGGCGGCTCGGCGCGCGGCGGCACGAGCCGGGTGAGCACGATCGCCGCCAGCGGGGGCAGGATCGCGGCCAGGAGCGGCACTCCGGCGGCCCCCGGGTCCGCCGAAGGCTTGATCTCGGTGTGCCCCGTCGCGAGCAGCCAGGCGTAGGCGGCGGCGAACGCCGCGAGCCCGGCCGCCACCGCGACGGGCCTCCCCCGGCCCGTGCGCACGTCCATCACGGTCATGCGACCATCCTCGGCCGCGGCCCGGCCCGTCGCATCGGCCTGCCGGAGGGACCCCGGATCAGTCTTTCGATGTACGGCCCCGGGGGCCGGGTCAGACCGAGATCGCCGCGAGGAGCGCGTCGGGGTCGGTCAGGTCGGGCAGCACGACGTCCGGGTGGGCCAGCGTGAGCTCTTCCACGTCGCTCTTGCCCGAGGCCACCGCCACGACCTTCGCCCCGCCGTCCCGTCCCGCCCGCACGTCCGCCGGGGTGTCCCCGATCAGGACGGTGGTCGTGCGGTCGAAGACGCGGCCGAGGCGTTCCCTGGCCCGGCGCTGGGCCACCCCGACGAGGTTCGCGCGGACCCGGTCGTCGTCGCCGTAGGCCCCGACGTCGAAGTCGATGTGCCGCTCCAGGCCGAAGGTGCGCAGCTTGATCTGCGCCGCGACGCGCGGGTTGCCGGTCAGGACGGACTGCACCACCCCCGGCATGCCGTCGAACGCCGTGAGCGCCTCGGCCGCGCCCGGCAGCACCCGGCCGCGGGCGCGCATCTCGTCGGCGCGGGCGGTGTATCCCTCCGCCTGCGCCACCACGAACCGCTGGAAATAGTCGCCCGGGTCGTCCAGGCCGTACATCTCCAGGGTCTCCAGGAAGATCTCGGGCTCGGTCCGGCCCGAGACCGGTGCGATTTTCTCCACCTCCGTTCCGGTGATCTGTTCGAACGCCGATCGGAAGACGTCGCTTCCGACCCCTCCCGTCTCGATCAGCGTGCGGTCGATGTCCCAGAGAATGAGCCGATTCATCGTTACGTACCGTCTCCGCCGAGAGGATCTCTCTTCAAGACTCGCACAGCCGGGGGCGTATCCCTTTACTGTGGTTGGGGCAGCCCGGAGCCGACCCCCCCTTTGTGCTGGAGGAGCGGACGGAGCGAAATCACATGACCACCACGGCCACCGAGATCCCGATCGGCGAGCGCGTCAGGTTCTATCGGCAGGCCCAGCAGAAGAAACAGGCGGTGGTGGCCGGCCTCGCGGGCATCACCGAGGACTACCTGTCGCAGATCGAGCGGGGTGTCCGCACCCCCACCGTGCCGTTGCTCCACCGGCTGTCCCGCATCCTCGACGTGCCCGTCGCCGCGCTGTTCGGCGAGCCGTCGTTCGAGCCCGACAGCACCGTCCACCCCATCGGGGCGGTCCTCCAGCGCACACTCACGTCGTACCACGCGGTCAACGGCGACCACGACGCGGCCGAGCTCGGGCTGCTGCGGACCCGCCTCGGGGAGGCCTGGACCACCTGGCAGACCTCGCGGGCCAGGTTCAGCGAGACCGCCGCCCTCATCCCCGAGCTGGTGGCCGACGTCCAGTCCGCGACCCGGTCCTTACGCCGGCACGACGACGCGGGCGTGCGCCGGGAGGCGTGCCGGCTGGCCGCCGACATGTACTTCCTGCTGCGCACGTTCACCAAGCGGATCGGCCGCCCCGACCTGGCGCTGCTGGTCGCCGACCGGGGGGTGTCGGCCGCCGAGGACGCCGACGACCCGCTGCGGGTGGCCGCGGCCAAGTGGAACCTGGGCCAGATCCTGCTCTCGCGCAACGAGCCGGAGAGCGCCGAGGAGCTGGCCATCTGCGGCGTGCGGGAGCTGCGGCGGGCGCTGCCCGAGCAGACCCCGGACCGGGCCGCGCTCGAAGGGGCCCTCTGGCTGGTCGCCGCGGTCGCCGCCGCCCGCAACGGCGACTGCTGGACCGCCCGCGACCGGTTGCGCGACCAGGCCATGCCGGCCGCCGAGGTCTCCGGGGACGGCAACGTCTTCTGGACGGTGTTCGGGCCGACCAACGTCATGCTGCACTCGGTCAGCGTGGAGATGGAGGCCGGGGAGACCGCCGAGGCGCTCCGGCTGGCCGACCGGGTGGACCTGGCCTCCTCCCCCTCGCTCGAACGCCGCACGACCTTCGCGATCGAGGTCGCCCGCTGCTACGAACTCCGCCGCGAGGACGCCGCGGTGTTCCTCCACCTCCTCAACGCCGAGTCGACCGGGCCCGAGGACCTGCGTTACAACGTGATGGCGCGCGATCTCGTCCGGGGTCTGCTCAAGAGGGCCCGCCCCACCTACGCTTCGCAGGTCAACGGCCTGGCCGGGCGGATCGGCCTCTACGCCTGAGCCTGTCCGGGACCCGCCCGAGCCCACCGCTCGGGCGGTTCCGGAGGGTGGGAGCCCCTCGACCACCCGAGCTGACAGCACGGGTCGCCGGGCCGGACCTCCCGTAGCGTCTTCCCTGGAACGCCGCACCGTTCCCCCCGTAAGCGCACGACGGCATCTAGCGAGGGACGGACCTCCGTACGGTATGACTGACGGAAAAGAGGACCAGATCACGGCCGCGGCCGTGAACGAGGTCTACGAGTGGGAAGTCCTGGTGTCGCGCGGCCCGGGTCCGGAGGAGCTGGGCCCCTGCGGGACCAGCCGATTTCAGGCGATAGCGGTCGCCCAGGTCACAGGCCAGCTCCGGGACCTGCCCGCGGGGACCCGGGCGCGGGCCCGGATCAGGCGGCGGCTGTTCACGTTCGCGGTGCCACCGCGCGAGGAGCCCACCCGCGAGATCCTCACGGCGGAGCTGGGCGCGGACGGCATCGTCATCTGGACCCAGGTGCCGCCCCCGTCCCCGCCCGCGGACTAGACCGCCGCACTGGGCTCCGAGCGTACGGCCGGGGCCGGGCTCGGGCCGTACGGCTGGGCGGGGTCACGCGGTGTCCTCGGGCAGGGGGTCGTCGGTGGCGATGCGCTGGAGCAGGGCGAGCGTGGCCCGGCAGTCGCCGAGTGCGGTGTGGTCGCCGGCCGGGAGCCGGTGGCGGCGCCAGTCTCCGAGCTCGTCGTCCCACTCGCCCTGGTAGCGGGACCAGGCGCCCATCGCGCAGCGCCAGGCGGCGACCTGCTGCTTGGCCCAGGTGACCCCGGTGCCCTCGCCGCGCACCCGGTCGATCTCGGCGATCAGCAGCGGCCTGTCGTAGTCGCGGTTGTAGACGACCACGCCGCGCCGCCGCCCGGCCAGGGCCTTGGTCACGGCGGGCAGCACCTTGGCGAACGGCGGGGCGCCCGCCACCGTGTCGTCGGTGATGCCGTGCAGGGCGGTCGTCTCGGGCGGGATCGGCACGCCGGGATCGACGAGGGTGTCGAGCAGCACCTCGCCGCGCATGTCGATCGCGGCGATCTGCACGACGCGTGAGGTCGAGGTGTCCAGGCCGGTCGTCTCGGTGTCGAGTATCACGGCGTCGGAGTACAGCAGCCGGTCTGCCCAGCGAATCGCTTCGCGGCGGGCCCTTTCCGGATCGCGATAACCGTCGGCCGGGAAAAGCCAGGCGGTCTTGAGCACGCCCCCGGTGCGCCATTCGACGACGCCCGCGGCCGGGCCGGAGGCCTGCAGGCCTTCGTCGGTGAGCTCTTTCCGGGTTCGCAGGTGGGCGGGCCTGCTTTTGAAGGTGTACCGCGGAAGTCCGGACGGATCCGACGAGATGATCATGGAGCCGGATATAACACCGGGCACTGACATTTTCGCTCCGCCCCCGCCGTCTTTTTCCGCTTTCCCGACCGTTCCGCGACCCCTTCGTCAACGCGCGGAATATCCGATCCGGCGGAGCGGGCCGGGGCCGAGCGGGGGCACCTGGGGCCGTTCCGGCCGAAAACCGTTTGGGGCGCGGCTGGGCGCGGCCTAGCATCGGGGGCATGGCAGCCATGTGCGCGTCGGCCTCCGGCGCCGCCTTCATCCGCATCCGCGAGGTTCCCGCCCTGGTCCGGGCCGGCCTCGCCTGACCGCCGTCCGCGCGCTGATCGCGTCTTCACATCGCGCGGCGTGCTGATCGCGTCTTCGCCGCGCGTGGAGCGCTGATCGCGTCCTCACGGCGCGTGGAGCGCTGATCGCGTCCTCACGGCGCGTGCCGTGCTGATCGCGTCTTCGCCGCGCGTCGAGCGCCTTCACCCGCGTGTGGTCGCGCTCTGAGCGCGTCTTCGCCGCGTGTGTGGCCGCGCCTCCCGTCCAGGGCCTTCGAGTGAGTTGTCCCAGACCTCCTCGGACGGGCCGCGGCGTGCCTTTCCCGTGCTCACGGCGAGCCCCCGCCGCCCGTCCGCCCACCGGCCCCGGCCGGACGCGAAGGACGGACCCAGTGAACCGGCGCTCTCTGTCGCAGAACTTCCTCAACGACCGCAGGACCATCCACCATCTCGTGCGCGTCGCCGCCCCCGCCCCCACCGGCCTCGTCGTCGAGGTGGGCGCGGGCGACGGCCGCGTCACCGCCGTGCTCGCCGCCCGCGCGGGCCGCGTCGTGGCCCACGAGCTCGACCCGGCCCTCGCCGTACGGCTGCGCGAGCGCTTCCGCGGTCACCCCAACGTGCGCACGGTCCAGGGTGACTTCCTGCGCTCCCGGCCGCCCCGGGAGCCGTTCGCGGTGGTCGGCAACATCCCCTACGCGTCCACCTCGGCCATCGTCCGCTGGTGTCTCGCGGCGCGGTCGATGACCTCCGCCACCCTGATCACGCAGGCGGAGTACGCCCGGAAGCGCACGGGGGCCTACGGCCGCTGGACCAAGGTCACGGTGGAGAGCTGGCCGTTGTTCTCCTGGCGTACGGCGGGGCGCGTCTCCCGCCACCTGTTCACCCCGGTCCCCCGGGTGGACTCCGCCATCCTGCGGCTGGACCGCCGCGCCGCGCCCCTCCTGCCCGCGTCCGGCATGGCGGCGTACCTCCGCCTGGTGGCCCTGGGCTTCACCGGCCGGGGCGGCTCCCTCCACGCCTCCCTGCGGGAACTCCACCCCCGCCCGGCCCTGGACCTCGCGTTCCGCCGCGCGGGAGTGCCCAGGAACGCCCTCGTGGCCCACGTCCACCCCGACCAGTGGATCACCCTCCACCGCTCCCTTCACGGCTGACCCCCGTCGCCTTCTGCGAGAGGCACGGCGGCGGGGGTCGCCGGGAGTCCGTCGAGCGCTTCCCCACCGGGTTCGCGCTGCCGGTGCTGGAGTACGCCTGGGACGCCGGGGCCGTGCGCGACCGGGCCGCCTCCGCCGTCCTCAGCCGGAACTCGCCTAGAAGAACTCGTCCAGGAGGCGGTAGAACGCGATCTTGGACGGGTCCGGCGCGACGCCGTAGCGGGCGAGGAAGCGGTCCGCGCACGCCGGGCCGTACTGGGGGTTGAGCTCGCCGGACGTGAGGCTCCTGGTCATCAGGGCGAGGTCCTGGCAGCGGTCGGCCACGCCCGCCCGGCCCACGTCCACGACGCCCGTCACCCGCAGCGTCTCCGGGTCGAGGAGGACGTTGGGCAGGCAGAGGTCGCCGTGGCAGACCACGAGGTCCTCACTCGCGGGCGTCGTCGCGGCGAGCTCGGCGACAAGCCTGTCCGCGCTCCAGCCCGCGCGTTCGTCGTCGAGGTCGTCCAGGTCCACGAGGCCGGCCTCGGCGATCTCGCGCGCCTCGGGGACGGTCACCGCGAGGGTGCGGTCGAACGGGCACGTTCCGGCCGGGATCGTGTGGAGGTCGCGGGTAAAGCCGGCCAGCGCGTCCACCAGCGCCCCGTGCCGCTCGCGGGGCCAGTCGTCGGCGGCGGTACGGCCCGGCACCACGGTCGTGACCAGCCACGCCACGTCGTCGTCGGCGTCCTGCTCGACCACCTCGGGCACAGGAACGCCGCTCGCCCGCAGCCAGGCCAGCCGCTCGGCCTCGCCCCGCAGCGACAGCCCGGCGTGGTCCCGGTTCCCGTCGGCCTTCACGAAGTACGACGGGGTTCCCGTGAGCCGCCACACCCCCGCCCCGGACCTCCCGGCCTCGACCGGCTCCCACTCGTGCCCCGAGTACCGCCGCCGCAGCCGCTCAATGTGGATCATGGTCCCACCGTACGCCGGGACCGGGACGGGCCTCCCACGACCGCGTGGCCCGGCGCGGCGGGCTGAGGCCGTACGGCGGGCTCCGGCCGTACGGGGGGCGGGGGTGCTTTCGGGGAGCGGTGTCATCGCCGGAGGTCATCGCTCGGGCATGGGCGCGCGACACGGCGCGCGACGGGGGCGGTGCGTGACGTTCGGTGGCGTAGGGTGACCAAAGTTCCCATCACCGCCGGTCCCGGGGCAGTCGCGTCCGCCGCCCGTGCCGGGCCTGTCCGTCCTGCCCTCAGCGAGGAGTGCTTTCGCCCGTGCCCGTCGTCGCCCTCCGCGGAATCCGGCCCTACACACCTCCCCGCGGCCCCGTCCACGTGCCCGGGTGGCCCGGCTGGGCCTACCGCCTGGACACCCCCAGCCTGTGGCGCGTCGCCGCGCCGGGGACGGCGGCCCCCTGTCACCTGTTCCAGGCCCTCGCCTGGTGCCCCCGCGTCGAGGAGCTCCTGCTCGAACGCTGGCCCGAAGGCACCCGCGACCAGCGTGGCGCCGGCCTCGGGGGCCGGCTGAAGGAGGCGCGGGCCCGGGTGCGCGTGGGCGACGACTCCCTGGTGGTCCCGCTGGCCGCCCTGGCCGAGGCCGCGACCTGGGACGCCTTCCCGGCCGCCGTCGGCCACCGCCGCCGCGTCCCGGCGCCGGCCGCCGCCCATCGCGGGGTTCCGCTGAGCCCGCGGATCGGGCACATCCTCGGCGCCGTGGTCCTCCACCAGGCCGTGAACCTGCCCGGCGCGGAGGCCCACGCGCACGACCTCGCCGCGACGACGCCCCGGCCGGCCGAGCCCGCCCCGCACCTGGCCCGCCGCCTCACGGCCAGGTTCGCCGGGATCCGCCGCCACGACCGCCCGGTCCCGGCCCTCGGCCGCTCCCTCCACTGAACCGGGGGGAACGCGAGGCCGGGGCAGGGGCCGGGGACGCCGGGGGCCGGGCGGGAGGCGGGGTCAGGCCTTCACGTAGGCGGCGAGGTGCTCGCCGGTGAGGGTGGGACGGGTGGCCACCAGCTCGGCCGGGGTGCCCTCGAAGACGATCTTCCCGCCGTCGTGGCCGGCACCCGGGCCGAGGTCGATGATCCAGTCGGCGTGGGCCATGACCGCCTGGTGGTGCTCGACGACGATGACCGACTTGCCCGAGTCGACGAGGCGGTCCAGCAGCCCGAGCAACTGCTCGACGTCCGCCAGGTGGAGACCGGTCGTCGGCTCGTCCAGGACGTAGATCCCGCCCTTCTCCGCCATGTGGGTGGCCAGCTTGAGGCGCTGGCGCTCACCGCCGGACAGGGTGGTGAGGGGCTGGCCGAGGCTGAGGTAGCCGAGGCCGACGTCGGCGAGCCGGTCGAGGATGGCGTGCGCCGCCGGGGTCCGCGCCTCGCCGGAGCCGAAGAACTCCAGGGCCTCGGTCACCGGCATCGCGAGCACCTCGCTGATGTCGCGCCCGCCGAGGCGGTACTCCAGCACCGACGCCTGGAACCGCTTGCCCTCGCACTCCTCACACGTGGTGGCGACCCCGGCCATCATCGCCAGGTCCATGTAGATGACACCGGCCCCGTTGCAGGCCGGGCAGGCGCCCTCGGAGTTGGCGCTGAACAGCGCCGGCTTCACCCCGTTGGCCTTCGCGAACGCCTTGCGGATCGGGTCGAGCAGGCCGGTGTAGGTCGCCGGGTTGCTCCGCCGCGACCCGCGGATCGGGCTCTGGTCGATCGACACCACGCCCGCGCCGGGCGGGATCGAGCCGTGCACGAGCGAGCTCTTGCCCGAGCCCGCGACGCCGGTGACGACGACGAGGACCCCGAGCGGGATGTCCACGTCCACGTCGCGCAGGTTGTTCGCCGACGCGCCGCGGATCTCCAGGGTGCCGGTGGGCTTCCGCACGGTCTCCTTGACGGAGGCCCGGTCGTCGAAGTGCCGCCCGGTGATCGTGCCGCTGTTCCGCAACCCCTCGACGGTGCCCTCGAAGCAGACGGTGCCGCCCGCCGTACCCGCGCCGGGGCCCAGATCGACGACGTGGTCGGCGATCATGATCGTCTCAGGCTTGTGCTCCACGACGAGCACCGTGTTGCCCTGGTCCCGCAGGCGCAGAAGCAGGTCGTTCATCCGCTGGATGTCGTGGGGGTGCAGGCCGATGGTGGGCTCGTCGAAGACGTACGTGACGTCGGTGAGCGCGGAGCCGAGGTGGCGGATCAGCTTGGTGCGCTGCGCCTCGCCGCCCGAGAGCGTGCCCGCGGGCCGGTCGAGCGAGAGGTAGCCCAGCCCGATCTCCACGAACGAGTCGAGCGTGTGGCGCAGCTTCGCCAGCAGCGGCGCGACCGACGGCTCGTCGAGGCCGCGCACCCACTCGGCGAGGTCGCTGATCTGCATCGCGCAGGCGTCCGCGATGCTGATCCCGTTGATCTTGGAGGAGCGGGCCGTCTCGTTGAGCCGGGTGCCGCCGCAGTCGGGGCAGGCGGTGAACGTGACCGCGCGCTCCACGAAGGCGCGGATGTGCGGCTGCATCGCCTCCTTGTCCTTGGCCAGCATCGACTTCTGGATCTTCGGGATCAGACCCTCGTACGTGATGTTGATGCCCTCGACCTTGATCTTGGTCGGTTCCTTGTACAGCAGGTCACGCAGCTCGGTCTCGGTGAACTCCCGGATCGGCTTGTCCGGGTCGAAGAACCCGCAGCCCGAGAAGATCCGGCCGTACCAGCCGTCCATGCTGTAACCGGGGATCGTGAGCGCGCCCTCGTTCAGCGACTTGCTGTCGTCGTAGAGCTGCGTCAGGTCGAAGTCGGTGACCCGGCCCATGCCCTCACAGCGCGGGCACATGCCGCCGGTGATGGTGAACTCGCGCTTCTCCTTCACCTTCTTGTCGCCGCGCTCGATCGTCACGGCGCCCGCGCCGCTTACCGAGGCGACGTTGAAGGAGAACGCCTGCGCCGAGCCGATGTGCGGCCTGCCGAGGCGGCTGAACAGGATGCGCAGCATCGCGTTGGCGTCGGTGGCCGTGCCGACCGTGGAGCGGGGGTTGGCCCCCATCCGCTCCTGGTCCACGATGATCGCGGTGGTCAGCCCTTCGAGCACGTCCACCTCGGGCCGCGACAGCGAGGGCATGAAACCCTGGACGAAGGCGCTGTACGTCTCGTTGATCATGCGCTGCGACTCGGCGGCGATCGTGCCGAACACCAGCGAGCTCTTGCCCGAGCCGGAGACCCCGGTGAACACCGTCAGCCGGCGCTTGGGGATCTCGACGCTGACGTTCTTGAGATTGTTCTCTCGCGCGCCGTGCACGCGGATCGTGTCGTGAGTGTCGGCGGGGTGCGGCTCAAGCGACCGGTTGTCGGTCCCCGGGGCCATGCTCATCGTGTCTCCATCGGTAGGGGGCCGCCTTCACGGCGTCTTCGGCGTCGCCCGGCTCGATATGACCGGCTTCGAGAGTATGTCCGATTCACCCCCACCCCGTCCCGCGAACCGCCCCCGCCCGCCGTACGGCACGCGCCTCATCCGCGCCCGTCACCCGCCGCGCGGCACGCCACGCCGCCCCGCGCGCCCGCCGTACGGCCTGAGCCGGAGACCTCGCGCGCCGCCGTACGGCGGGCCCCCGGCGCGCCGTACGGCATGACCTCGCGCGCCGCACGGTGGGACCTCGCGCGTCGCACGGTGGGACCTCGCGCGCCGTACGGCCTGAGCCGGGGCGGCCGAGCGGGAGGCCGGCGGTCAACTGTCCTGGATCAGCCCGAGGACGTTGCCGTCGGGGTCGGTGAAGGTGGCCACGCGGCGGCCCGGGGAGACCTCGCGGGGGGCCTCCTTCACCTTGGCTCCGGCGGCGGTGACCTCGGCGAGCTTGGCGTCGATGTCGGCGACGTGCCAGTACGCCACGGGCGAGTCCATGTCCTGGCCGACGCCGCTCGGCACCAGCCCGATCTGCTGGCCCGCGGCCTCGAAGCCGACGTAGTAGGGCGAGTCGGCCTGCGGCTCGACGCCGAGCAGCGCCTGGTACACCGCCTTGGCCCTGGCGAGGTCGGACACGGGGTGCAGCACGGTCAGGATGCCCTGCGTGGAAGAGGTGCTCATCGTCACTCCTGAGGTCGTGGGCCTCAGCGGCCCGTCCACTTCACGCTAGGCGCGGCCCGGGAGCCGGCGCTTCTCGATTCCTGATCGGTTGTCCCCATATTTCGGTCAACCGTTCCGGCCTGATTCATGTGACCGAAAACGCCGGGCATCGAGGGGCCCATGGCGGAGGCGGACACGCGGGGCGGCCATGGGCGTTCCGAGGCAACCCCCGCCTCCGTGTCTTATCGGGAGGGGCCTCCGGTTCCGGAGGAGGCCGTCATCCCTCGCCGCGACCCGGCCCCCAGCCCTGGTGCGGAGGCTGCGGCATCGTCCGGGGGTCGTACTGCTGCGGCGGGTACGCGTGCTGCGGGGCCGCGCCCATCGCCGGCGCGGGCTGCGGCTGCGGCCCCGCGGCGTGCGGGGTGTGGACGGCGGGGCCGGCCTGGGCGTTTCCTGCCCGAGCCGGCTCCGGGCGCTGGAACTGCCCGAGCGCGATCGCGGCGCCGATGAATCCCAGCCCGAGCATCCCGCCCGTGGTCGCGACCGCGAATTCGTTGAGGTCGGGCCCGCCGCCGTTGATCCCGCCGCTCAGTTCGCAGACCGACCGGCCGCCCGACCCCGCCGGCTCACATCGCATTCGGACGTTGCCGGTATTGAGCTGGATATCGTTGTCGACGTCGTCCATCGACCAGAGCGTCACCACCGTCAGCAGGCCGAGTCCGACAACGACGAAGAACCCCCGCAGGACTTTCAAAAACATGCGGCGACTGTAACCCGCGCCGTCGACCTCACAAAGCCTCACGCCCGCCCTCGGCACAAACCATTCCGGGGTCTTCGACTTCGAATTCCATTTGTCAGCGAATTCGCCGGCCAATTGTCAGGCCGGGCCGGGGGCGGGGTGAGGCAGGACGGCTCCGTCCAGGTGGGCGAGGCCTGGCCGGTTCACCCAGATGGGCGAGGTCAGACCGGTTCGTCCAGGTGGGCGCGGAGGGCGGGGTCCAGGGTGAGGGCGGTGGCCGCGAGCACCTCGTCGAGCTGGGCGACCGTGCTCACGCCGACGATGGGGACGATGGGGATCTCGCCGGTCATGAGCCAGGCGAGGACGACCTGGTTGGGGGTCGCGCCGAGCTCGGCCGCGACCTCCCGGAGGCGGGCGAGACGGGCGGTCGTGCCCGGGTGGTCGTAGTAGCCGGCGAGGGGCCGGTCGGGGTTGGTGTACGCCCCGGCGAGCAGGCTGTTGTAGACGAAGAGGGTCAGTCCCTCGGCGGCCACGTAGTCCAGGACCTCCTCGGTGACCTGCTGGTGGCCGCCCTCGATCAGCCGCGCCCCCGGGCGGGGGCGCAGGTAGGAGTGGCGGAGCTGGAGGCAGGACGGCCTGGCGTGGGCCGGGGCGAGGGCCCGCGCCCGCTCGGCGCGCCAGGTCCGGTGGTTGCTCAGGCCGACGGCCTTCACCGTGCCCGCGTCCACGAGCTCGGTGAACGCGCCCACCGTCTCCTCCAGCGGTACGGACCTGTCCTCGACGTGCGCCCAGTAGACGTCGATCCGGTCGGTGCCGAGCCGCCGCAGCGACCCCTCCGCGCCCTTCCTGATGGCGGCCGCCGACAGGCCCTCGATGTGGTCGAGCGTCCGATCGCCGGGGATCGTGGGCCGCGCCCCCACCTTCGTGCTGATCACCATGCGGTCGCGCGCTCCCCGGCTCGCGAGCCAGCGCCCGACCACGGTCTCGCTCTCGTCTCCCGTGGCCCCGTCCAACCAGAAGGCGTAGTTGTTCGAGGTGTCGATGACCGTGCCGCCGGCCTCGGCGAACCTGTCGAGGATGGCGAACGACGTCTCCTCGTCCACCCGCGTCCCGAACGGGAGCGCGCCCAGGGCCAGGACCCCGCCGGTGACGGACTTCTCGCTGTTGCCGATCGTGATCTGTCGCATGGACGGAAATCCTGCGACCTGGAGCGCGCTCCAGGTCAAGCGCCCGGTCCCGCCCGGTTCTCCGCGTTCCCCGATTCGAGCCCGGGCACGCGGCGGGCGCGTCGCGGCGAGGGCTCCCGGCAGGCGATCACGGCGCGGGCCGCGGCAGGGGTTCGGCAGGGGTGGGGCGGGAGGCGCGGCGGATGTCGCGGCGAGGGGGTAGGCCGGACGCGCGGGGCGAGGGCGACGGATCACCGGGGCCGGCCGCTTGACCTGGAGTGCGCTCCAGGTGACATCCTTCCGTCGTGAGCGTCTACACCCCCGCGCAGGTCGCCGACGAGACCGGGTTCAGCATCGACACGCTGCGCTACTACGAGCGCATCGGCCTGCTGGAGCCGGTGTCCAGGACCGCGTCCGGCCGGCGGAGGTTCAGCGAGGACGACGTCGCCTGGCTGGGCTGGCTCCGCTGCCTGCGCGACACCGGCATGCCCATCGCCGACATGCTCCGCTTCGCCGAACTCGCGCGCGGCGACGACTCCACCATCCCCGAGCGCGTCGCCCTCCTGGAGGCCCACGAGCGCCGCGTCGAGGAGCACATCGCCGACCTGCGGGCCAAGCGCTCCCGCATCCGCGACAAGATCGCCTACTACCGCTCCCTCGGCCCCGCCTGACCCACTCAGGCACGGCCCCGCCTGACCCCCTCAGGCACGGCCCGCGCCGCCGTACCCCTCCGGCGGCCGGCGCACGGCCGGACCCGCCGCCGGACGCGCTCTCCCCGCCACCCTGACCCCGGTCACGACCGCCCGGGAGACCCTTGCGCGTTCCTGGAATTACGTTCCATATATATTCATTCCTTATGGAAGAGAATTCCCTTGAGGCGCGGCTGCGGGCGGCCGGGGCCGGGATGCGGGCCAGTGAGCGGCGGGTCGCGGAGCTGATGGTGCGCCTCGCGGCGGAACTCCCGGAGCTGGGGATCGGCGAGGTGGCCGAGCGCGCGGGCGTCTCGCCCTCGACGGTCGTGCGGGCCTGCCAGGCCCTGGGGTACGCCGGGTTCCAGGGGGTCCGGCTGGCGGCGGCACGGGCGAGGCCGCGGCCGGCCGCCCCCGACGGGCACCTGGCGACGGCGGCGCAGGTGGCGCGGGCCGCCGTGGACGCGCTCGGGGCCACTGTGGACGAGGCGGCCGTCCAGGCCGTGGCCGGGGCGCTGGCCGGGGCGCGGCGCGTGCTGGTGTCCGGGGCGGGCCTGTCCTGGCCGGTCGCCCAGGACGCGGGGCTGCGGCTCAGCGCCATCGGGGTGGACGCCGTGGCCCCGGCCGATCCCCTGGCCGCCGGGGTGCTGGCCCGCCGCTTCGGCCCCGAGGACGCGTGCCTGCTGGTCAGCCACACCGGCGGCACCCGGTCCGTGGTGGACGCGGCGCGTGCGGCGCGTGAGCGCGGGGTCACCGTGGTGGCGCTGGTGGGCTTCCGCGCGACGCCGCTGGCCGGGCACGCCGACCACGTCCTGGTCACCGGAGGCCACGACCCGGCGTTCCGGCTGGAGTCCACGGCCTCGCGGGTCGGGCAGTTCGTGGTGTTCGACGCCGTCTGCCTGGCGCTGATCGACCGGCTCGGCGAGCGCGCCCGCGAGGCGCTGGACGCGTTCGCCGCCACCTCCGCCGAGGCCGCCTGGTGAGAGATCCGGCGCGACGCCTGATGGTCCTCGGCGCGCTCTCCCGCGCCGGATCGGTCGCGCCCGCGTTCCTGCTGCTCCTGGCGCTGCGCCGGTTCGGCCCCGGTACGACGACGTCGCTGCTGCTGGTCGCCGTGGGCGCGGGCACGGTCGCCGCCGGGTGGGCGGCCGGGCTGCTGGCCGATCGGGCGGGGCCCCGGCGGACCGTCATGCTCGCCTGTGGGGGCACCGCCCTGCTGTCGGCCGCGGCCGCCGCCTGCCCCTGGCCCGCCGCGTTCGTGGCGCTGGCCGCGGCGGCCTCGTTCACCGGCGGATGCGTCCGCCCCGCCGTGATGACCTGGCTGATGGAGGCCGTGGAGCCGGAGCGGCGGATGAGTGCGGCCGGCTGGGCCTACTGGGCGCACAACGTGGCCGCGGCCGTCGCCCCGGCCGCCTCCGGGCTGCTGCTGGCCGCCGGCACGGCCGTGCCGCTGGTGGTCCAGGCCGTGGCCGCGCTGGGCTGCCTGGCGCTGGCCCGCGCCGTGCCCGTGCCGTCCGGCGTGCGGCCCGGGCGCGCGGGCTCCGCCGTACCGGACGGGCGGACGCGGGGGCTGGCTCCGTTCCTGCTGGCGGCGTTCCTCGTCGCCGTCGTCTACCTGCAGAAACAGGGCGCCCTGCCGCTGGCCCTGACCGGCGCGGGCTGGGACAGCGCCGCGATCGGGGCGCTGCTGGCCGTCAACGGCGTGGTCGTGGTGGCGGTGCAGCCGCTGGCCGGGCGCCTGGTGCCCCGCGTGGGCACGACGGCCGCGTTCGTGGCGGCGGCCCTGCTCGTGGGGGCCGGGTTCGCCGCCCACGGGCTGCCCGGCGGCTTCGCCGTCCAGGCCGCCGCCGTGGTCGTGTGGTCGCTGGGCGAGGTGCTCCAGGCTCCCACCGCCGTCGCCCACCTGGCCAAGATCGCCCCCGCGGGCCGCGCCGGCGCCGCGCAGGGCGCCTACAGCAGCACCTGGAACCTCGGCCTCGTCCTGGGCGCCCCCGCGGGCCAGGCCCTCCTGGCCGCCGCCCCCGCACACCTGTGGACGGCCTGCCTGGCCTGCGGCGTGACCGCCGCCGCCCTCCACCTCCGCACCGCCCGCTCGGCCTCACCCGACCCGCCCTGACCGCGTGCCCGCCCCGGCGGCCCGGCGGTGCGGGCCGAACCGCCGCCGCGTCAGCCGTACGGCGAGCGCGGCCGTACGGCGGTGGTGCGGCCGTACGGCGGGGCGGGGCGGGGCCGGGGGGTGGGACGCGGGTCAGCCGTAGAGGAAGATCTTGCCGTACTGGTACTTGGTGTCGCCGTTCTCGTTGCCGGAGTGGATCCGGCCGGTCATGATCTGGCGCTGGTCAACGTCGGCGTGGCTGGCGTGGGAGCTCTCCCGCATCGGCCCCGTCCACGTGTGCATGTCGATGTAGACCTGCCTCCCCCGCCAGGTCATCGTGCCGGGGCGGTACCGGGTGATCCCCTTCTCGTCCCCGGTGTGCCACCGGCCGACCAGGACGTGGTTCCACGGCGCCTGGTACGTCGAGTAGTCCTCCCGCTGGCCGAGGCTCCAGTCCCCCACCGTCACCTGCGCCTCCTCCCCGTTGAAGAGGACGCGGCTGCAGTAGTACGTCGTGTAACCGTTCTCGTCCCCCTTGTGCGCCCGCCCGGTCAGCACCTGGTTCCACGGGCACGTGAAGTCCACCCCCGCCGACTCCTTGAACGTCGAGGTCGTCGCGAGCCGGATCGTCAACGTCACCGACGCCGCCGCGGGCCCCGCCGGCAGCAGTCCCGCCAGCACCACCCCCGCCATCAGGGCCGAACCCTTCTTCCCCCACCCACTCATGCTCATCGCCCTCCATCCGCGCGGGTATCTCGTCCTCGGCCCATGTTGATCGCTACGGCCCCACCCCCTCGTCCCCCTCCGGGCCGAACCCCCGTCCCCCGCGAGGCGTACGCCGCCGACCCGGCACCTCGGCGGCGAGTGCGTGGACGGCGGCCCGCCCGGCTCGCCCGGCTCGCCCTGATCGTCCGCGGGCGCCTTCCTCCAGGTCGCGCCGCGATCTGGTGAAGGCCGCGCGGCGTGGGGAAGGACTGTCCCCGAGCGAAGGAGACGGATGTGGCCGGGGAGTCGTTCGGGCTGGGTGAGGTGCTGGTGGCGGCCGAGAACGCCTCGCCGGTGCAGTCGGTCGCGGTGGTCGCCCGCAACCTGCGGGACCGCTTCGACGCGAGCGACGTCTCCTTCCTCTTCGTCGATCTGATCGGCCAGGAAGTGGTCCGGCTGGCCGATCAGCGTGGGTCCGAAAGCGGGCACACCGCGGAGCGGTTCCGGCTGCGCGGCAGCGTGTACGACGATGTGCTGCGCAGCCAGCGGCTGTACCGGGAGAGCCGGCGCGACGGCCAGGAGCGCGTGCTCGCCCCGGTCACCAACCGGGGCGACGTGATCGGCCTGCTGGAGCTGACCGTGCCGCACACCGACGAGGCCGTGCGGCGGCAGATCGGGGAGGCCGCGCACGCCCTGGCGTACATCATCGTCACGGACCGCCGCTTCACCGACCTCTATCACTCGGGCCAGCGCACCACCCGGATGGGCCTGGGCTCGGAGATCCAGCACCAACTGCTGCCGTCGGCCTCCTGCTGCGAAGCCGCCGAGTTCACGGTCGCCTGCGGGCTGGTGCCGGCCGACAACGTGGGCGGGGACACCTACGACTACGCCCTGGACCGGAACACCCTGCACCTGTCGATCACCGACGCGATGGGGCACGACGTCGATTCGGCGATCCTGGCCACGCTCCTGGTCGGCGCCCTGCGCCGGGCCCGGCGGGAGCGGGGCGACGTGCTCGAACAGGCCCGCCAGGCCCACCAGGCCCTGTCCCACTACAACCGCGGTTTCGCCACCGGGCAGCTCTTCCGGGTCGACCTCGAACAGGGCATGGTCCAGGTCGTCAACGCCGGCCATCCGCGCCCGCTCCTCCTGCGCGACGGCGAGGTGCGGGAGGTCCACCTCGACGCCGATCTGCCGTTCGGCGTCCCCATGACCTGGCCCTATTCCATCCAGAAGCTGGAGCTGCGCCTCGGCGACCGGCTGATCCTGATCACCGACGGCATGCGCGAGCGTGAGGCCGCGGCCCTCGACCTGCCCGCCCTCATCCGCGAGGGCCGGGACCTCCATCCCCGCGAGGCCGTCCGCGCGCTCACCAGCGCGGTGAACGACGTCGCCCACGGCGACCTGCAGGACGACGCCACCGTCCTCTGCTTCGACTGGAACGGCCCCGCCACGACCCCGAGCTGACGCCGGCGTGAAGACGGCGGTCGCGGGCCGGCCGAGGCGGGGTCAGCCGGTGGCGCGCATCGCCTGGCGCGCCAGCCGGTCGACGCTCCAGGCGTCCGCCACCGGGCCCAGGTGGCGGAGTTTGTCCGGGTTGATCACCGCCAGGATCGTCTGGACGCGCCCGTCGTAGATTTCGAGCGCCAGGGTGTTGATGATCTTTCCCTCCGGGTCCAGGAAGACGGCCCCGGGCTGGCCGTTCACCTCGCGCGCCTCGATCCGGCCGCCGATCGCGAGCAGCGCGGGCGCCATGGCGCCGAGCAGCCGGGCGACCCTGTCGGCGCCGGTGACGGCGCGCGCGAAGGCGGGGGCCTTGCCGCCGCCGTCGCCCGCGCTCCGCACGCCGGGTGCGAGCACCTTGCGCAGCGCGCCGACGTCGCCCCCGCGCAGCGCGTCCAGGAAACGGCCGGCGAGTTCCTCGCGCTCGCGCCGGTCCACGCGGAACCGGGGGCGGCCCTCGGTCATGTGCCGGCGGGCGCGCACCGCGAGCTGCCGGCACGCCGCCTCCGACCGTCCCACCGCGGCGGCGACCTCCGCGAAGCCGAAACCGAACCCGTCGTGGAGCACGAACACCGCGCGTTCGAGGGGGCTCAGCCGTTCGAGCATCAGGAGCGCCGTCATCGAGATCGAGTCGGCCAGTTCCGCCGAGCGCGCCGGGTCGTCGTAGGGATCCTCCAGCAGCGGCTCGGGGAACCACTCCCCGACGTACGCCTCCCGGCGCACCCGGGCCGCGCGGAGCGCGTCGATCGCGACCCGGGTCACGGTGGTCGTCAGGTACGCCTGGACCGAGACTGGCTCGGCCTCGGCGGTGACGTACCGCAGCCACGCCTCCTGGACCGTGTCCTCGGCGTCCTCCACGCTCCCGAGGATCCGGTAGGCGATCGAGAACAGCAGCGGCCGGAAGCGCTCGAAGTCGTCGGTCCGGCCCATCGCGCTCTCCTCCCGCCCCCGGAACCCCGGCGCGCGGTGGCGGCTCTCCGCCGTTCCGCCGCGCCGCTCCCCGCCCCGGGGATGCCGCCGCCCAACCTATCGAAAAGGGACACAAGGGTCATCGCGGGCACTCCGGTGCGGGGACGGGGCGGGAGGGGCTCACGAAGGCGTCACCACGCCACGGGGCCGAGGCGGTCGATGAAGGTCGCGGTCGGCCCGTCGGCGCCGAGCGTCGCGAGCTTCACGATCGGGTCGCTGCCCTCGGCGGCCGTGAGCTGGCCCCGGTGGTTGTTCATGTCGGTGGCGGCGAACTTGTGGTTCGCGACCTCGCCGGGGGTCAGGGCGTTGAACTTGATCTCCGGGAACGCCTGGGCGTACCGGATGGTGATCATGTTCAGCGCGGTCTTGGACGAGGAGTAGGCGAGCTCGTGCATCTTCGCGGTGGGCTGCGCCGGATCGGTCTGGACTCCGAAGGAACCGACGGCGCTGGACACCATCACCACCCGCGGATTGTCCGCCGCCCGCAGCAGGGGGAGGAACGCCTGGGTGACCCGGACCGGCCCGTACACGTTGGTGTCGTAGACGGAATGGAGCTCCTCGGCCGTCGCGTCCGCGGGGTGGACCCCCCTCCCAGGCGCGCCCGCGTTGTTGACCAGCACGTCCAGCCGGTCGGTGTGCTCCCGCACGAGCCGCAGGGCCCCGGCCACCGACGCGTCGGAGGTCACGTCCAGCGGGACCACCACCACATCCACGCCGCCGGCGGCCAGCTTGCCGGCGGCCGCCCGCCCCCGGCCCTCGTCACGCGACCCCAGGAAGATCGTCCAGCCCAGCTCGCCGAGGCGGCGGGCCGTCTCGAAGCCGAGTCCCTTGTTGGCGCCGGTGATCAGTGCGAGGGTCTTTCCGTTGTTCGTCATGCACTAGTAGACGGAACGCCGCCCCCTCACGTGACACAAGTGACCGACCTCACACCGACCAGGTGCCGATGGCCACCAGGGCCGCCGCCGGGGCCCCCGGAGCCTCCCCCACTCCAGATGGTCCGCCAGTCAACGATCGCGGAGGCGACCGCCAGTGCCCGCGTCAGTCATCTGAAGGATCAGGCTTTGACGCGCCCTCGAAACGGCTCATTTCACCTCTCGGTGGCTTCGAGGTGACGACCGCACGAGTGTCACGACTCCCCCGCCCAAGCCGGTGAGCAACGACAGCGCGGCGACCCAGAACGCGGGGCTTCCGAGTGTCGTGTCGCCATCCACCGACGCCACGAACACCGACGCCACCCACAGGCCGAAGGCGACGAGAAGCACCGCCCCGGCAACGCGGTCACCGCGGCTCCGCCAGCGACGGAACATCACCATCATGCCGCCGGCGCCCATGAAGAACGCGACCGCGCTCAGCAGAAAAATCCAGTCCATCAGCCCTCGCACAGCCCGCAGCCACTCCGATCAATCTCTGCGGCATCGAAAGCGCTGTCAATCACCCGAAACACCTCAGCCGCCCATGAAAGATCACGGACTAGGCGCCCCAGCCACTCCCTCCCCGCCGACAAGGCTCCTCGCCGCCGTACGCTCCGAAGCCGCGCGAGGCGAACGCACGAAGGCGTCCTTCGGCACGACGCACTACGCGGCCCCGCACCCCGAACAGGCCACGGACCTCCGCGCAGCTCAGTCGACCCGCCCGACACAGCCGCGCGGAGGAAGGGAGCACGCGCCGTCGATCGCCTTCGGCAATCCGCGACGGCCAAGGTGTGGAGCTGCTCCGGGATTTCTCCGTGGCCACCCGTGTCCGGCCGGACTCGCGGCACTAGACCGGATGCTCAAAACGAATCGGCCCCTGACCGCTTTTCGCTGGTCAGGGGCCGATTCCTGCTGGTGTGGCAGGTGCAAGGTTCGAACTTGCGTAGGCTGAGCCGACGGTTTTACAGACCGCTCCCTTTGGCCACTCGGGCAACCTGCCTCCGCCGGGAGGCTTTCGCTTCCCGGCACAGTGAAGGATAGCGGACTTCGGGCGGGGACGTGACATCGGCGGCGTCCGGGGCTCGGTCCGTCGTTTGGGTGGGTTGGATCGCTAAGGTCGTAGGGGGCGACGTGGGGAGAGGCCGGGCCCGCCGGACGCCCGCGCCCCGGCCCGTTTAGTTGAGAGAGGACACGCGTACTGATGGCCGACTCATCGTTCGACGTCGTGAGCAAGATCGATCGGCAGGAGGTCGACAACGCGCTGAACCAGACGGTGAAGGAGATCGGGCACCGGTTCGACTTCAAGGGCACCGGGGCCTCGATCTCGTGGTCGGGGCAGGACGCGATCGAGATCAAGGCGAACAGCGAGGAACGCGCGAAGGCCGTGCTCGATGTGTTCAAGGAGAAGCTGGTCAAGCGCAACCTGAGCCTGAAGGTGCTGGACGCCGGGGAGCCGCGGATCTCCGGCAAGGAGTACCGGATGATGGTGAACCTCAAGGAGGGCATCGACCAGGAGAACGCGAAGAAGCTCTCCAAGATCATCCGGGATGAGGGCCCGAAGGGCGTCAAGGCCCAGATCCAGGGCGACGAGCTCCGCGTCAGCTCCAAGAAGAAGGACGACCTCCAGGAGGTCATCGCCCTCCTCAAGGGCAAGGACCTGGACATCGCCCTCCAGTTCGTCAACTACCGCTAGCCGGCGCCGTACGGCCGGCGCCCGCGCGCCCCGTCCGGGTACGGCCGGCGCCCCGGCACCCGCTTTCCCTCCGGCGAACGCCCGCTCCGCCCTGTCTGTGACGGGGGAGGCGCGGGCGTTCGCCGTACCCGGTCAGGACGGGGTGGCGATGCGGTAGCCGACCGTGGGGGTGGTCTCGATGATCGGGGGGTCGCCGAGCTTCCGGCGGAGGCGGCCGATCGTGACCGTGACGGTGTTGGTGAAGGGGTCGGCGTTCTCGTCCCAGGCCTGTTCCAGCAGGGCCTCGGCGCTCAGGTGGGCGGGATGGGCGCGGAGCAGGGCCGCGAGGACCGCGAACTCCTTCACCGAGAGGTTGAGGGGACGGGAGTCGCGGGTCACGGTACGCCGTATGGGGTCGAGCTCTATCCCCGCGGCGCGCAGGATCCTCGGGCGGGCGGAGGGGCGGCGGCGCGCGAGGGCCTGGATCCGCAGGACCAGTTCGGGGAAGTGGAAGGGCTTGGCCAGGTAGTCGTCGGCGCCGAGGCCGAGGCCGGAAACGCGGTCGCCCGGGGTCCCGGCGGCGGTGAGCATGAGGACCATGGCGCGGTCGCCGCGATCGGTGATCATCTGGCAGAGGGTGTCGCCGTGGATGCCCGGGATGTCGCGGTCGAGCACCACGACGTCGTACGACGTGGAGTCCAGCTTGGCGGCCGCCGCCAGGCCGTCGTGCGCCGCGTCCACGGCCATGCCCTGGTCCCGCAGGCCCTCCACGAGCACGTCGGCCAGCGACCGGGCGTCCTCCACCACTAGGACTCGCACTGCCGTTCCTCCCTCTCGGATCTGACCCTTGGACGTTCCTCCCTCTCGGATCTGACCTTCGGAGTCGGAGCGGGATCCGATGCCGAAGCGGGATCTGATGTCGGAGCGGGATCTGATGTCGGAGCGGGATCTGATGTCGGAGCGGGATCTGATGTCGGAGCGGGATGTGATGTCGCCGGGGGCAGGTCCACTTCCGCCCGGAGGCCGCCCTCCTCGCGGGCGTGCAGGTTCAGCCGTCCGCCGTGGGCCGCCGCCACCGCCTCGACGATCGACAGGCCCAGCCCGGAGCCCCGGTCCGACCCCGTCCGGTCCGCGCCGAGCCGGCGGAACGGCCTGGCCAGGTCCTTCACCTCGTCCTGGGCGAGCCGCCGCCCGCCGCTCTCCACGACCAGCCGCCACCCCTCCGCGCCGCCCTCCCCCAGAACCGCGCCCGCCCCGCCGTACGGCCCCGCCCCGCCGTACGGCTTCGCGCCGACGGGTGCGGCGGGGGCGTTCCGGGGCGGGGAAGGGAGGTGGGCCGGGGTGCGGGGCTCCACGCGGACGTGGAGGTGGCCGCCCGGCTCGTTGTGGACGATCGCGTTGTGGACGAGGTTGTCGATCATGCGGCGGAGCAGGGGCTCGCTGCCGCGCACGACGCCGCCGCCGGACGGGGGCGTCTCGGCGCGCACCGTCAGGTCCCGCGCCCCCGCGTCCGCCTCATGGTCGGCCAGGGAGGCGCTGACCAGGTCGGACAGGCTGACGGGGCCTTCGGCGGGCAGGCCGGCGTGCTGGGCCCTGGCGAGCGTGAGCAGGGCCTCCAGGAGGCCGTCCATGCGGTCGAGCTCCGCGCGGAGACGTCCGGCCAGGGCGACGGTCTGGGGCGGGACGGGACCCGGCTTGGCGAGGGCGACGTCCAAGGACGCTCGCATCGTGGTGAGCGGCGTACGCAGCTCGTGGGAGGCGTTCGCCACGAAGCGCCGCTGAGCCGTGAAGGAGTCCTCCAAGCGGCCCAGGAGATCGTCGATCGTGTCGGCGAGGTCCTTCAGCTCGTCCGCCGGGCCGGGTACGGCCAGGCGTTCGTGCAGGTTGTCGGCGGTGATGCGGCGCGTCGCGGCGGTCACGGCCCGGAGCGGGCGCAGGACGCGGCCGGCGGCGATCCGGCCCAGGGGGACCGCCGCGACCGCCATCACGCCGAGCGCGACCGCCGAGCCGGTGAGGAGACGGCCGGCGCTGTCGGCCTCCGCCTGGTCCAGGTCCGCCCGCAGCCGGGCGATCACGCGCCGCGCCTCGGCCAGGGACGCCGACTCCGCCCGGACCTCCGCCGGCGACGCCGGAACGGCCTGGGACACGCGCGCCTGCCCGTTCGTCACGGCGACGGCGATGACCAGCAGCGTGACCCCGGACACCAGGAACAACGCGACATACAGGACGGTGAACCGCACCCGGACGGTACGGCGGCGCAGGGCCAGGCGGCGGACGAGATCGCCGGGCACTCCCATCGGTCCTCCCCCTCGCCCGTACGGCCCGGGCCCGGCGCCCCGGCCGCCCGGTGCTCCGGCCAGCATGCCCGGAACCGCCTAACAGCGACATAACGGCCCGCGTTCGACCCCCGTTAGGCCCTCCCTCCCACTCTTGACCCGTCCAGGTCCAACCAGGACCACCGCACAGCCGACCCCGTACGGCGGGCCCGCCGACGGAACGGCGATGCCCCCGCGCACCGCCGCGCCCGGAACACCGGCGCCGTGCCCGGAACGGCGGCACCGCGCCCGGAACACCGGCGCCGTGCCCGCGCGGTCCGCCGTACTCCGGGACCTGGGCGTCGCAGCGCCGTACAGGAAAGGACGGGAACCATGTGGAATCGCCTGTCGCGCAAGGCCGGGAGCGTCCGCGCGCCGGCCCTGGCGATCGCCGCCGCCGCGCTGATCGCCGCCGGGTGCTCCCCGGACACCGAGCCGGGCGGGGGGAAGCAGCAGGCCACGGGGAAGACCCCCTACGAGCAGTCGCTCGCCTTCGCCAAGTGCATGCGGGCGAACGGGCACCCGGGCTTCCTCGACCCGGGACCTGACGGGGCGTTCCCGAACGAGAACGGCAGCCTCGGGCGGGACACCCCGCAGTTCAAGAAGGCGTCCGCCGCGTGCGGGCACGTCACGCCGGGACGGCCGCAGGCCGGGGACTTCAAGAAGGAGTACCAGGGCCTCCTCAAGTACGCCGCGTGCATGCGCCGGAACGGCGTGAGCGCCTTCCCCGACCCGGTCCTGGAGGAGCACGGCGTCGGCTTCACCGGCGAGCCGGTGGACGAGAACAGCCCCGCGTTCAAGGCCGCGCACCAGACCTGCCGCTCCCTCGCCCCCGGCGGCGTCAAGTGACCCCGCCCCCGCCCTTCCCCGGCGCCGCCCCCGGCACCGGCGTCCCCGCCGCGTCCGGAGCGAGCGTCCCCGGCCCTCGCGACGCGGACGCCCCCGGGACTCCGGGCGCGAACGCCTCCACGACCTCCGGCCCGGATGCCCCCGGCGCCGGCGTCCCCACGACTCCCGCCACGGACGGCCCCGCGACTCCCGCCACGGACGGCCCCGCGACTCCCGGCACGGACGGCCCCGCGACTCCCGGCACGGATGTCTCCACCGCTCCCGGCACGGATGTCTCCACCGCTCCCGGTGCGGATGTCCCCGCTCCCGGTTCCGCCGCTCCCGGTTCCGCCGATTCCGGTGCGGCGGTCCTCGCCGCGTACGCCGCCGGTCCCCGGCCGAGGCGGCGGTGGGTGGTGGGGGTGCTCGTGGTGGCCGTCGTCGCGGCGGTGGCGGGAGCCGGTGTCGCGCGGCTGGGGCCGGGCACGCCCCGGGAGGCCGGACCCGGTTCCGGCACGGCGTACCGGCCCTCGACCGCCCCCGTCGAGCGGCGCACGCTGACCGCGCGGACGCAGGTCCCCGCGACCCTCGGCTACGCCGGTGCCCGGCACGTGGTCAACCGTGCCGCCGGCACGTTCACCCGGCTTCCCGCCGTCGGCGCCGTCATCCGCGAGGGCCGCGCGCTCTACCGGGTGGACGGCCGCCCGGTGATCCTCCTGTACGGCCCGGTCCCCGCCTACCGGACCCTGTCGTACGGCATGCGCGGCCGCGACGTTGCGGCGCTCAACAAGGCGCTGGGCCGGCTCGGGTACGCCGAGGACCCCGTGTCCAAGTCCCGATACTTCGGGCTCGGGACGCGATACGCCCTCAAGAGGCTCCAGGACGCCACCGGCCTCCCGGAAACCGGCGAACTGCCCCTGGGCCAGGCCGCCTTCCTGCCCTCGGCCCTGCGCGTGACGTCCGTGGCCGCGGTGCCCGGCGCTCCCGCCCAGCCCGGGCAGAAGGTCCTCGCCGGGACCTCCACCACCCCCGTGGTCACCGTGGACCTGCCCGCGTCCCAGCAGACCGAGGTACGGCGGGGCGACCGGGTCACGATCACGCTCCCCGACGGGAAGACCACCCCGGGGAGGGTCACCTCGGTCGGGACCGTCGCCACCGCGCTCAAGCCGGAGGCCGCCGCCACGATCCCCGTCACGGTCACCCCCGCCAGGCCGCGCGCCCTCGGCCGCCTCGACCGGGCCCCGGCGCAGGTGGGCATCGTGACGGGCAAGGCGGAGAACGCCCTGGTCGTGCCGGTCACCGCACTGCTCGCCCAGGCGGGCGGGCGGTACTCCGTGGAGGTCGCCACCGCGCGGGGCCGCCATCTGGTCCCGGTCACGCCGGGCCTGTTCGACACGGCGGGCGGGCTCGTCCAGGTCACCGCGCCGGGCCTGTCCCCCGGTCAGCACGTCGTGGTCCCCGCCGCATGAGCGCCGCCGTACCCGCCCAGGGGATCACCCCCGCACCCGGCCAGCCGGCCGCCGCCGCACCCGGCCACCCGGCGGTCGCCGCACCCGGCCGGGCGAGCGTCGCCGCGTCGGCTCAGCCGGGCCCGCCCGTCCTCGAACTCGACGCCGTGACCAAGACCTACCCCGGTCACCCGCCCGTTGCGGCGCTGCGCGGGGTGAGCTTCACCGTCGCGCCGGGCGAGCTGGTCGCGATCACCGGCCCCTCCGGCTCCGGCAAGACCACGCTCCTGCAGCTCATGGGCACGCTGGCGCGGCCCACCACCGGGACCGTCCGCGTCACCGGCCTCGACGTCGCCGCCCTGCCCGACCGCCGCCTGTCCGCGCTGCGCGCCACCCGCGTCGGCTTCGTGTTCCAGCAGTTCTTCCTCACCGAGCACGCGACCGTCCTGGACAACGTCGCCAACGGCCTCCTGTACGGCGGCGCCCCGCTCCCCGAGCGCCGGAGCCGCGCCGCCGAGGCCCTCGCGCGGGTCGGCCTGGCCCACAAGCTCGCCGTACGGCCGACGGCCCTGTCCGGCGGTGAACGCCAGCGGGTCGCCATCGCCCGCGCCCTCGCCGGACGCCCCGCGATCGTGCTGGCCGACGAGCCGACGGGCAACCTCGACAGCGCGACCGGGCGGACGATCCTCGGCCTGCTGACCGAGCTGAACGCCACCGGCACGACGATCGTCGTCATCACCCACGACCAGGACATCGCCCGCCGCCTCCCCCGCCGCATCCGCATCCTCGACGGCCGGATCATCGCCGACGAGGCCCAGCCCGCCCGCCTGGAGGGACCATGACCGCCCCCGCACCGCGCGAGCTGCGGCCCGCCGACCTGTTCCGGCTGGCGGTCGAGGGCCTGCGCGCCCGGCGGCTGCGGGCCGGGCTGTCCGCGCTCGGGATCTCCATCGGCGTCGCGGCGATCGTGGCCGTGCTGGGGCTGTCGGCGTCCTCGCAGGCGGCGCTGCTCGCGGAGATCGCGCGGCTCGGGACGAACCTGCTCACCGTGTCCACCGGCCAGAAGGCCGGCGGCGGCGTGGCGCGCCTGCCCGCCGCCGCCCCCGCGATGATCTCCCGGCTGCCGGGCGTCACCGACGTGCAGCACCTCGGGACCGTCCCGGACGCGAAGGTCTACCGGTCCCCGCACGTGCCCGCGATCAACACCAACGGGCTGGCGGTCAACGCGGCCAGCCTCGGCCTGCCCGCCGCCGTGGGCGCGAAGCTCGCGAGGGGCGCGTACCTCAACGCCGCCACCGAGCGCGAGCCGGTCGTGGTCCTCGGGGCCGGGGCCGCGCAGCTCCTCGGCATCGACCGCGCCTGGCCCGGGCAGCGGATCTGGCTGGGCGGGCGGTGGTTCTACGTCGCCGGGATCCTCGCGCCCTCGGTGCTCATCCCGACCGTGGACGCGTCGGTGTTCGTCGGGTACCCGGCCGCGCGGCGGTACCTCGGCTTCGACGGCCACCCCACGACCGTCTACCTGCGCACCCGGTCCGACCGGGTCACCGGCGTCCACGCCCTCCTCGCCGCGCAGGCGAACCCGGAGAACCCCGGCCAGGTCTCCGTGGGCCGGCCCTCGGCCGCGCTCGTCGCCCAGGCCGCGGCCGAGAGCGCCATGAACGGCCTCTTCCTCGGCCTCGGCGCGGTGGCGCTGCTGGTCGGGGCGATCGGCGTCGCCAACATCATGGTCATCTCGGTCCTGGAACGCCGGGGCGAGATCGGCCTGCGCCGCGCCCTGGGGGCCACGCGGGGGCACATCCGCACCCAGTTCCTGGCCGAGGCGGTCCTGCTCGCCCTCGCCGGCGGGGCGGCCGGGGTGTCGGCCGGCGCCCTGACCACCGCGGTCTACGCGACCACGCGGGGCTGGGCCGTGGTGATCCCCCCGCTCGCGTGGGCCGGGGGCCTGGGCGCCGCCCTCCTCATAGGCGCCGCCGCCGGCCTCCTGCCCGCCCTCCGCGCCGCCCGCCTCTCCCCCGTGGAAGCCCTCTGGTCCGTCTGACGGTCCATCTGATGGCCCGGCAGAACGGCCCCGGCTGAACGGCCTGGCAGAACGGCCCGGCAGAACGGCCCGGCCTGCCCCGCGGCCTCCGGGGCCCGCCCGCTTCCCCGCGGCGGGCCCCCACGGCGTACGCCTCCGCGGTCAGGCCGGGCGGCGGAGGGACCGCGACAGGGTCTCGACGGTGGCGGGGTCGAGGGGGGCCTCGCCCGTGAGGGTGCCCACCAGGGCCTGGGCCAGGACGGTGGCCGGGGCGATCCGGGTGTCCTCCCGCTCGTCGCCGGTGACCTTGCCGATCACGGCGTCGCGGACCGACTGGGAGATGTCGAGCGCCCCGAACAGGTCGGGGAAGGACAGCGCCATCAGGCACACGCCGACGTTCGCGGCGAGGATCGACTGCCCGGCGAGCTCGGGGCTCATGCGCAGCCGCCCGGCGTCGCGGCAGCGCTCCACGGCGGCCAGGAGCAGGGCCTGCGCCTCCTTGATCCCCTGCGGCCCGGGCTCCCCGGCGGGGGTGAACATCAGGCGGTAGAGGTGCGGGTTGCGGATCGCGAACGCGACGTGGCTGTCCCAGGCCGTGCGCAGGTCGGCCACCGGGTCGTCGGTGAGCGGGTTGCGCCGCTTGTTGGCGAGGAAGCGCTCGAAGCCGAGGTCGGCCACCGCGGTGAGCAGCCCCTGCTTGTCGCCGAACTGCCGGTAGATCTCCGGCATGCCGACCTTGGCCCGGTCGCAGATGGCCCGGGTCGAGATCGCCAGCGCGTCCTTGGTGGCGAGCAGCTCAGCGGTCGCTTCCAGGATGCGCTCTCGTGCCGTCGACATGCCTCCCATGATAGCAGCGCTAACACTGACTACCTGGGCGTATCGCCCACACCCCTCGGGCAACCGGCCTGATTGTTATCACCGCTTACGATGTGTGTTAGCGTTGCATACATCTTGGAGGCCGGCCCGCTACGAGCCCGGCCGTTCACTGTGAGAGCTGGTGTTCCTCATGAACCGTTCGACGTTCCTCCGCGCGGCCGCGGTCACCGTCGCCGCCGCGACCACGACCGTCTTCGCCGCCGGCGGCGCCAACGCGGCCGCCGACCACCGCCCCTCCCGCGCGTTCACCGTCACGCACGTCGGCGGGCCGACCACGATCCTGGAGATCGCCGGGGCCCGCATCCTCCTCGACCCGACCTTCGACCAGCCGCAGAAGTACCCGAGCGGCCTGGAGAAGACCCAGGGCCCGGCGCTGAGCGTGGACCAGATCGGCAAGATCGACGCCGTGCTGCTCTCGCACGACCAGCACGACGACAACCTCGACACCAAGGGCCGCGAGCTCCTCGCGAAGGTGCCCGTCGTGCTCTCCACGCCCGGCGCGCGCAAGCGGCTCGGCGCGCACATCACGCCCATGAAGAGCTGGGAGTCCACGACGCTGAAGACGGCCCGGGGCGGCATCAGGGTCACGGCGCTGCCCGCCCTGCACGGCCCCGACGGCGTGGACCGCGGCGAGGACGGCGAGGTGACCGGCTTCCTCCTCAGCGGCAAGGGCGTACCCACCACCTACGTCTCCGGCGACAACGCCTCGGTCAAGCTGGCCAAGTCCGTCGGCGACCGGATCAGGAGGCAGTACGGCCGGATCGACACGGCCATCCTCTTCGCCGGCGCCGCCCGCACCCCGGCGATCCTCGACAACGCCCCCCTCACGCTCACCTCGCAGGGCGCGGCCGAGGTGGCCGAGCACCTCAACCCCCGCAAGGTCGTGGCCGTCCACACCGATAGCTGGAACATCTACTCCGAGGACCTGAAGTCCCTGGTCATGGCCTTCTGGGAGAAGGGCATCGCCGACAAGGTCGTGGACGTCCGTCCCGCCGGCACCAAGAAGTCCCTCTCCTAGGAGAGCCCCGTTCCGAGGTCCCCGGCCCACCTCCCGGCGGCCCTCGTACGGCGAACGCCCGCGCCTCACGAAGGCGCGGGCGTTCCGCCGTACTCCCACGAAGTCCCCCGGGGCCCCGGATCGGAGGCGCCGCCGTACGGCAGGAAGGTCAGCGGCGGTAGCCCGCCAGGCGCTCCAGGCGGGCGACGCGGGCGGCGGTGGGGGGATGGGTGGAGAAGAGGCGGGTTATGCCCTCGCCCCTGAAGGGATTGGCGATCATGAGGTGGCTGGCGGAGGCGAGACGGCCGTCCTCGGGGAGCGGCATGGCGCGGGTGCCCATCTCGATCTTGCGGAGGGCCAGGGCCAGGCCGAGGGGATCCCCGGTCAGACGGGCGGCGGACTCGTCGGCGGCGTACTCCCGGGACCGGGACACGGCCATCTGGATCATGCCGGCGGCCACCGGGCCCAGGACCATCATGAGCAGGACGCCCAGCCAGCCGGGCCCGTCCTCGTCGTCGTTGCCGCCGATCGGGAGGAACCAGGCGACGTAGGTCAGCCAGGTGACCATGGACGCCAGCGCACCCGCGACCGAGGAGATCAGGATGTCCCGGTTGTAGACGTGGGACAGCTCGTGCCCGATCACGCCCCGCAGTTCGCGCTCGTCCAGCAACCCCAGGATGCCGTACGTCACGCAGACCGCGGCGTTGCGCGGGTTGCGGCCGGTGGCGAACGCGTTCGGCTGCATGGTGGGCGAGACGTAGAGGCGGGGCATGGGCTGGCGCGCGGACACCGACAGCTCCCGCACCACGCGGTAGAGGACGGGGTTCTCGACCTCGCTGACGGGCCTGGCCCGCATGGCGCGCAGGGCGATCCGGTCGGAGAAGAAGTACGCGATCCCGTTCACGACCAGCGCGAGAACGAGCGCGACCTGGACGCCGGAACCGCCGCCGAGCCACGCGCCCATCGCCAGGATGAGCGCGGACAGGCCGCCGAGCAGCACCGCGGTGCGCAGACCGTTGTGGCGCAACTCAACCTCCTTCCCGTGCCGGTTCCACTAGCCAAACGTCTGCAACCTGCGCATACGTTCCCGTTCCCGCCGAGTCCCGCCGTACGGCCGCGGCGGCGGGCGGTCTCAGCCGAGGGCGGAGATCGCCAGTTGCGGCAGCGCGGAGAAGACTCCGGTCGCGACCAGGGCGATCGCGACGGCCACGCCCGCCGGCGCCGTCACGGGTACGGCGCGGCCGGGTCGTACGGCCGCGAACAAGCGTCCCGCCCAGGCGATGTAGTAGTAAAGCCCGATCACGGTATTGATCGCCATCACGATCGCCAGCCACCCCAGCCCGCCCGCGACGACCTCCCGGAAGACGACGATCTTCGCGAACAGCCCCGCGAGCCCCGGCGGCAGCCCGGCCAGGCACACGAGGAAGAACCCCAGCGCCGCGGCCGACCAGGGGCTGACGGCCCACAGCCCCCGGTAGTCGTCCAGCTCGTTGCCCGCCCGCGTGCGCGCGACCACCGCCACCACCGCGAACGCGCCCATGTTCATCGCCGCGTAGAGCGCGAGGTACGCCACGGACGCCGGCACCGCGCCGCGGTCGGCGGACGCGAGCGGCGCCAGGATGTACCCCGACTGCGCCACGGACGACCACGCGAGCAGCCGTACGGCGTGGCGCTGCCGCAGGGCCAGGAGGTTGCCGACGGTCATGGTGGCCGCCGCCAGCACGGCGACGAGCGGCCCCCACACGCCGCGCAGCGCGGGGAAGGCCAGCGTGAACAGCAGGATCAGCCCGGCGAACCCGGCCGCCTTGGAGATCACCGACAGCAGCGCGGCGACCGGCACCGGCGCGCCCCGGTAGACGTCGCCCGCCCAGAAGTGGAACGGCACGGCGGCCACCTTGAACGCGAACCCGGCCAGCACCAGCACGACCCCGGCGACCGCGACCGGGGCCCCGGCGCCGGGCGCGGGCACCGCGTCGGTGAACCGCGCGCCGGCGAGCACCGCCGCGATCCGCTCCAGATGGATCTCCCCGGTCACGCCGTACACCAGCGAGGCCCCGAACAGCATCACGGCCGTGGACACCACGGAGACCAGGAACAGCTTCAGCGCGGCCTCCCCCGCGCGCCCGTCGTACCGGCGCAGCGCGGCGAGCACGAACACCGGCAGCGAGACCAGCTCCAGCGACACGACCAGCATCACCAGGTCCCGCGAGGCAGGCAGCGCCACGGCCCCGGCGAACGCGCACAGCAGCAGGAAGTACCACTCCCCCGCGGGCACGTCGCCGCGCGCCAGCTCGGTCATCGACAGCAGCACGACCACCACGGCCGCGCCCAGCATCACCGCCGAGATCACCAGCGTGAACCGGTCCGCGACGTACGAGCACGAGGCGGGCCCGCCGCCGCGCAGTTCGCCCGGGATGCAGAAGGTGGCACGCCCGGCCCCTTCCACCGCGAGCCACGCCACCGCCGCCGTCGAAAGGAGCACCCCGCCGAGCGCCGCGAACCCCGGCGCGCGGGGCCGGCCGAGGAACGCGTCGAGCAGCAGCACCAGCCCCGCGGCCAGCGCGAGGATCAGCGGCGGCGCGATCGCGGCGTAGTCGATGGACTGGATCACGGCACCACCCCCAGCAGGACGCGGACCGCCGGATCGGTCACCAGCAGCAGCGACTTCGGCCACAGCCCGATCACGAGCGTCAGCGCGACCAGCGGCGACCACGCGGCCAGCTCGTATCCGGTCACGTCGGGCAGCCGCGCGTCCCGCCACCGCGCGTCCGGCCGGCCGTGCGTCACGCGGGAGAGCATGACCAGGAAGTACGCCGCCGTCAGCACCGTCCCCAGCCCGCCGATCGCCATGAACACCAGGTACAGCGGCCGCGACAGCCCCGCCCCCGGCGAGAACGCGCCGAGCAGCGCCAGCATCTCGCCCCAGAACCCGGCCAGCCCGGGCAGCCCCAGCGACGCCACCGCCGCGAAGGTCAGCAGCGAGCCGAGGTACGGCAGCCGCCCCAGCATCCCGCCGCCCAGCCGGGTCATGTCGCTCGTGCCGTACCGGTCCTTGACGCCTCCGGCGAGGAAGAACAGCAGCCCGGTGATCAGCCCGTGGGCGACGTTCCCGAACAGCGCCGCGTTCATCCCGACCGGCGTGAGCGTGGCGAAGCCCAGCAGCACGAACCCCATGTGCCCGACCGAGGAGAACGCGATCATGCGCTTGAGGTCGCGCTGCGCGAGGCACGCGAGCGATCCGTACACGATCCCGATCACCGCGAACGCCCCGAGCCACGGCGCGACGGCCTCGGCCCCCTGCGGCAGGACGGGTACGGCCACGCGGGCGAGGCCGTACGTGCCCATCTTGAGCAGGACCCCGGCGAGCAGCACCGATCCCACGGTCGGGGCCTCGGTGTGCGCGTCCGGCAGCCACGTGTGCAGCGGCCACATCGGGGCCTTGACCGCCAGCCCGCCCGCGACCGCGACGAACGCCAGGATCTGCGCGCCGCGCGACATCCCCGACCCGTGCGTGCGCGCCAGGTCCACCATGTCCAGTGTCCCGGTCTGCGCCCAGATGAGCAGCAGCCCCAGCAGCAGCACGGCGGAGCCGAGCAGCGTGTAGAGGATGAACTTGACGGCCGCCGCCCGCCGCCCGGGCCCGCCCCAGACGGCGATCACGAAGTACATCGGGACGAGCACGACCTCGAAGAACACGAAGAACAGCAGCAGGTCGAGCGCGACGAACGTGCCGAGCATGCCCGCTTCCAGCACCAGCAGCGCGACCGTGAGCGCGCGCATGCGCCGGGACGGCCGCCCGGCCAGGTACACGAAGCACAGGGCCGTGAGCAGCGCCGTCAGCACCACCAGCGGCAGCGAGATCCCGTCCACGCCGAGGTGGAACCGCAGGTCCAGCCCCGGCGTCCAGGCGACGTCCACCTCGGCCTGGACCGCGGCGGGCCGGGCGTAGTCGAACGTCGCCGCGAGCGCGATCGACAGCCCCAGCACCAGCCCGGACACCGCCAGGCCGTACCCGCGGACCACCCGCCGGGCCGCCGGCACGAGCAGCCCGGCCGCCGCGAGCAGCGGGACGGTCACCAGGAGCACCGGGATCATCGCAGCACCACCACCCCGACCGTGATGATCAGCACCCCCGCGAGCACGCCCGTCACGTAGGCCTGCGCGTTCCCCGCCTGCAGCCGCCGCAGCAGCCCGCCCGCGCCCACCGCCGTACGGCCCGAGCCCCGCACCGCGCCGTCCACCACGCGGTCGTCGGCGCGCACGGTGAGCCGGGCGAGCGCGGCCACCGGGCGCACGAACAGGGCGTGGTAGGCCCGGTCGACGTAGAACGCCTGCTCGGCGGCCGGGCGCAGCGGCCCCAGCACCCGCGCCGGGTCGGACTCGGGGTCGCGGCGCCAGGCCGTCCACACGACCACCGCGCCGGCCAGCGACGCGCCCACGCTGAGCAGGCTGGACGGCAGGTCGGGGCGCAGGCCGGCGAACGGCAGCCCGGCGAAGCCCAGCAGCAGCGCGGGGACGGCGAGCACGGCGATCGGCACGACCATGCTCGCCGGGCCCTCGTGCGCCGCCAGGTCCGGGCGGCGCACCCCGAAGAACGTGCGCAGCCAGGCCCGGGTGGAGTACGCCGCCGTGACCGCGACGGTGACCAGCGCGACGCCGTACACCAGCCAGGCGATCCAGATCGTCAGCGGCGCGCCCTCGCCCCCCGCGGTGTGCTCGGTGACGGCGATGATCACGTCCTTGCTGAAGAACCCGCTGGCCGGGGGCAGGCCCATGAGGGCCGCGAAGCCGATGGTCATGGCCGGGAACGTGACCGGCAGCCCGCGCCGGAGCCCGCCCATGTCGGTCATCAGGTTGGAGCCGACGGCGTGGATCACCGCGCCCGCGCACAGGAACAGCAGCGCCTTGAACGCGCCGTGGGTGAGCAGGTGGAAGACCGCCCCGTCGCGGGTCCCGGCGGCGAGCCCGGCCGCCATGTAGGCGAGCTGGCTGACCGTGGAGTACGCGAGCACGCGTTTGAGGTCGTCGGCGGCCAGCGCGGCCAGGGCGGCGCCGAGCATCCCGAGCGCGGCGAGGACGGCGAGCAGGTCGAGCGTGGGCGGGGCCGCGACGAACGCCGGGTAGAGCCGCGCCACGATGAAGATCCCGGCGGCGACCATGGTGGCGGCGTGGATGAGCGCGCTGATCGGGGTGGGACCCGCCATCGCGTCCGGCAGCCAGGTGTGCAGCGGGACCTGCGCGCTCTTGCCCGCGACCCCCGCGACCAGCAGCAACGTGGCCGCGACGAGCGTGCCCGGGGACATCGCGGGCACCGCCGCGAGCACGTCGCCGATCCGGAAGCTCCCGGCCGAGATCCCCAGCACGAAGATCCCGAACAGGAAGCCGACGTCGCCCAGCCGGGTGACCAGGAACGCCTTGATCGCCGCGCGGGAGTTCGCGCGGTCCTCCCAGAAGTGGCCGATCAGGGCGTACGAGCAGAAGCCCATCACCTCCCAGCCGACGTACAGGACGAGCAGGTCGGCGGCGTGGACGACCAGCAGCATCGCCGAGGTGAAGAGGGAGATGAAGGCGGCGTAGCTCGCGTACCGGGGCTCCTGGCGCATGTAGCCGATCGAGTACGTCTGGACGGCGGTCGCCACGACGGTCACGAGCACGCCGACCAGCGCCGACAGCCCGTCCAGCCCCAGGCTCACCGAGATCGGCACCGAGCCGGTCTCGACCAGCGTCAGCGTCGCCTCCCGGGGCCCGGCGGCGGCCTGGGCGTACGCCAGCCAGGCCGAGATCAGCAGCGCGGCCCCGGTGGGGATCACCGCGAGGTACGGCGCCGCCCGCCGCCCCGCGAAGATCCCGATCAGGGCCCCGGCGAACGGCAGCCCGACGACGAGCGCGACCAGGCCCATCACGCGGCGTCTCCCGCCCGCCCGTCCGGGCCGCCGCCCACGGGCTCGGGCTCACCCGGCGAGGCTCCCACCGGCTCGGGCTCGCCCAGGTCGCGCAGCCGGTCGACGTCCACGGTGCGCCGGTTCCTGAACACCGCGAGCACGATCGCCAGCCCCACGCCCACCTCGGCCGCCGCGATCACGATCACGAACAGCGTGAGCACCTGCCCGCCGTGCAACCGGTCCCGCAGCCACACGTCGAACGCCACCAGGTTGAGGTTGACGGCGTTGAGCATCAGCTCCACCGACATCAGCACGAGGATCGCGTTCCGCCGCGCGAGCACGCCGTACACCCCGACCGAGAACAACAGCGCCGCGACCACGGCCGGATAGACCACGTGCATCAGGAGCCACCGCCTTCGGAGTCCCCGGCCGCGCCGGGACCGGACACGGAGCGGGACCCCGATCCTGGGCCGGGGCCGGGCGCGGACCCCGATCCTGGGCCGGGGCCGGACGCGGCCCCCGATCCTGGGCCGGGGCCGGACGCGGACCCGGGATCGGAGGCGGAGCGGGATCCGGGGTCCGGGGTGGGGTCAGGGGCAGGGCGGGCGTCCGCCGGGGCGGGGGCGGGCCGGGCCTCTCCCGTACGGGGCTCGCCCGGCGCGGCGGCGGAGCCCGGCGCGGCGGAGCCCGAGGGGTCGGCGGGGGGCCGCGCGGGGGGCTGGGCCGGAGGCGGGGCGGGGCGGGGGCCGTTGGGGGAGGTCGCGGCGGGGACGCCGGTGGCCGGCCGGACGCGTAGCGGGTCCGAGCGGGGGCGGGCGATGTCCGTGCGGCTGAGCACGATCGCGCCGATGAGCGCGGCGAGGAGGAGGACCGACAGGGCCTCGAAGGGGAGCACCCAGGCCCGGAAGATGCTCGCGCCGATGGGCTTGACCGCGCCCGCCGCGGCCGGGCCGAGCGGGGCGTACGCCGTACGGAAGCCCTCGACGACCACGGTGACCAGCAGGGCGGCGGTCGCGAGCGCGACGAGGGCGGCCAGCCGGCGGTTCCCCGAGTCGAGGTTCTCCGAGGGGCCGACCGGGGCGCGGGTGAGCATGATCCCGAAGAGCAGCAGGACCACGACCGCGCCGACGTAGATGAGCACCTGCACCCAGGCCACGAACTCGGCCGTGAGCACGAGATAGCACCCGGCGAGACCGCCGAGCGAGACCACCAGCCACAGCGCCGCGTGCACGAGCCGCCTGGTGGTGACAACGAGAAGCGCCGATCCGACCACGACCGCGCCGAGCAGCAGGAACACGATCTCCTGACCACTCGGCGACAGGTAGGACGGCGCTTCCCTCACGTCCCGTCCCCCGGCTCCGCGGGCGATGTCCCCCGCCCTCCCGGCGGGTCTCCCCGGGATTCCGCCCCATCAGGCGGATCGGACTCACCGGACGACTCCGGCCTTTCCGGTGGATCGCCCCCGCCGGGCCGTGACTCGCCTGGCGGTCCGGCCTTCTCCGGCGGTTCAGGCTTGCCCGGCGACTGGGACTTGCCCGGCGGTTCGGGCTTGCCCGGCGACTGGGACTTGCCCGGCGGTTCGGGCTTGCCGGTCGGTTCGCCCTGGCCCGGTGGTTCGCTCGCGCCGGACGGCCCGGGCTTCCCGGGCAGCGACCCCGGTGGCCTGATCGCCCGCACGGCGCTGGCCGACAGGCCCTGCCGGGGCTTCCTCGGCGGCCGTTCCCCGGCCCTCCGGTCCTCTCCCCCGGCCCGCGGCTCCACCCCGGGACCCGCGGTGGAGGCGGGCGGGGAGGCGGGCGGCGTCCCGGGCGCGGCGGAGGGCGTCGCGGGAGTCCCCTCGGCCGGAGGCTCGGTCTTCTTCGGCAGCGAGCCCGGCGGCCTGATCGCGCGCACCGACCGCGCCGACAGCGACTGCCGCGGCCGCCTGGCCGTACCCTCCACGTCAGGCCCCTCCCCGGCGCCCGTACGGCTCTCGCCCGCCGCGCGGCCCTCGCCTCCGGTACGGCTCTCGCCCGCCGCGCGGCCCTCGCCTCCGGTACGGCTCTCGCCCGCCGTGGCGTCACTCGCGGGCGGCTCCGCCGTACCGGCGTCTCCGGAGGACGCGGCGGGACGGGACGCGGGCGCGGGACCGGTGGCCGGATCGGCCGGGCGGACCTCGGCGGGCGGCCGCGACGCGGCGCGCGCGGGACGGCCGGGCACGGCGGCGCGGGCGGGCCGGGAGGCGGCGGCGACCTCCTTGGGCGGCTCGGCGCGCTCGTCGTGGAGCTGCGGCGCGGGCACGCTCTCCATCCAGCCCCGAAGCCGGTCCTTCTCGTGAAGGAGGTCCCGGATGTCGTATTCGGCGTACTCGAAGTCCGGCGCCCAGAACAGCGCGTCGAACGGGCACACCTCGACGCAGATGCCGCAGTACATGCACAGCGAGAAGTCGATGGCGAACCGGTCGAGGACGTTGTGCGCCCGGGGCCGCCCGCCCTCGGGCGCGGGGGCGGTCTCCTTGTGCGAGTCGATGTAGATGCACCAGTCGGGGCACTCGCGGGCGCACAGCATGCAGACCGTGCAGTTCTCCTCCAGGAGCCCGATCACCCCGCGGCTGCGCGGCGGCAGCTCCGGCCGGACCTCCGGGTACTGCTCGGTCACCGCACGCCGGGTCATCCGCCCCAACGTGACGGCCAGCCCCTTCGCCAGTCCCGATCCCGGTATACGCGCCACGATCCACATCATCCCGCACCCGGGCCCCATGTAAATGACCCCGGCCCACATCGGGCCCCCCACCGTCCGCCCCACCGGCCCTCGCCGTCCGCCCCACCGGCCCTCGCCGGCGGCCCGGGTGGCGGCCCCACGGGCGGCGGCCTCACCGGCGGTCAGGCCGCGAGGAGGACCTTGACGACGCCGGTGAGGGCGAGCTGGAGGAGCGCCAGCGGGACCAGGCCGACCCACGCGAGCTTCTGGAGCTGGTCCTCGCGCAGCCGGGGATAGGACACTCGGACCCAGATCACCACGAACGCCAGGAGGAAGATCTTGATGAGGGTCCACAGCACGCCCGGCAGCAGGGGCCCGTGCCAGCCGCCGAGGAACAGGACGGTCGTCAGCGCGCAGAGGACCACGATCCCGGCGTACTCCGCGAGGATGAACAGGGCGAAGCGCAGCCCGGCGTACTCCGTGTAGGGCCCGAAGATGATCTCGGAGTCGGCGACCGGCATGTCGAACGGCGGGCGCTGGAGCTCCGCGAGGCCCGCGACGAAGAACACCACCGCGCCGATCGCCTGCCAGGGCAGCCACCACCACCGCCACTCCTCGACGATCCCGGGCAGCGACAGCGTGCCCGCCGCCATCGCGACCGAGGAGGCCGCGAGCACCAGCGGCAGTTCGTACGCCATGAGCTGGGCGGCGACCCGCATGCCGCCGAGCAGGGAGTACTTGTTGGCCGAGGCCCACCCGGCCATGATCGAGCCGAGCACGCCGACGCCCAGCACCGCGAGCACGAAGAACAGCCCCACGTCGAGGTCGCGCCCCACGAGCCCGGGCCCGACCGGCACCACGACCAGGATCACGAGGTACGGCACCAGCGCCACGGCGGGCGCGATCCCGAAGATCCGGCGGTCGGCGGCGGCCGGGATCACGTCCTCCTTCTGCGCGAACTTCACGCCGTCCGCGAGGAGCTGGGCCCACCCGTGGAACCGCCCGGCGTACATCGGGCCCAGGCGGCCCTGCATGTGGGCCATGACCTTGTGCTCGGTCTGCCCCACGATGAGCGGGAGCAGCAGGAACGCGCCGGTGATCACGACCAGCCGGAGCGCGGTGTCGAGCAGCGCGTTCATTCGCCCTCCCGGTGGGTCTCCCGGTGGTCCCGCCAGGCCGGCCGCCTGGACGGCGTCGGTCTACAACGGCTTGGCCCAGTCCTGCGGCACGCCGGGGGGCACCACCCGCCGCCGGCTGGGCGCGCCCGCCGCCGACTCGCCGGGCTCCTTCGCGCCGGGCCACGCCTTGGCCACCCGCGCGGCCAGCACGAAGTCCTTGCGCAGCGGATGCCCCTCGAACCCGTCGGGCAGCAGCAGCGGCTCCAGCCGGGGGTGCCCGGCGAACTCCACCCCGAACATCTCGTACGTCTCGCGCTCGTGCCACTCCGCGCCCCGGTAGACCGCGGTGACCGAGGCCAGCACCGGCCGCTCCCTGGGCACGGAGGTGCGCAGCAGCAGGTGCAGCCGGGCGGTCTGGGAGTACACGTGCGCGACCACGGCGAACGCGTCCGGCGGCTCGTCCACGCCGGTCAGCCAGTCGAAGAACGCGCACCCCAGGGAGTCCCGGGCGAACTCCGCGGCCGCCGTCCACAGGGCCGCGGGCACGTCCACGGTGAGCTGTCCGTAAGCGTCGGAGATGACCGCTTCGTCGCCGAACCGGCCCCGGATCGCCTCCTCCGCGTCCTCCCGGGACGGGCCGGAGTTTTCCACAGCCTGTGGATGATTCTCGCGCGTCACGCGGCGCCCCCGTCCCCGTCCCCGGAACCGCCCCGGCCCGCCGCGCCGCCGCTCACGCCCCCGTCTTCCGAGGCCGCGCCGGGCGCCGAACCGGGCGCCGCGCCCGGCGTCGCACCGGACGCCGTGCCGTACGGCGGGGCGGCGGCCTCGGGCGGCGCGCCCGGGGAGGGTGCCCGCAGGAGGGGGCGGCGCAGGGCGTCGGCCGACGGCGGGCGGCTGCGGGACCACACGTAACGCTCGCGCAGCGCCTCGGCGGCGATCTTCTCCTGGAGCCGCATGATGCCGTGCAGCAGCCCCTCGGGACGCGGCGGGCACCCGGGCACGTACACGTCCACCGGGACGATCTGGTCCACGCCCTTGGTCACGGAGTACGAGTCCCAGTAGGGCCCGCCGCAGTTGGAGCACGCCCCGAACGAGATGACGTACTTCGGCTCGGGCATCTGCTCGTACAGCCGCCGGATCGCGGGCGCCATCTTGTCGGTGACCGTCCCCGACACCACCATCAGGTCGGCCTGGCGCGGCCCGGGCGCGAACGGGATCACCCCGAACCGGATGAAGTCGTGCCTGCTCATCGACGTCGCGATGAACTCGATCGCGCAGCAGGCGAGCCCGAAGTTGAAGACCCAGAGCGAGTAGCGCCGTCCCCAGTTGAGGATGAACCGCATGGGCTTGGGCGCGAGCCGGGACAGCGCCCCGACCCCCGGCGGCCCGGAGGCGGGCATGGGCAGATCAGTCGCGGCCATGACCGGCATTCTCCCGCGTCCGCGCGCCGATATCCACAAGCCCCCACCCCGCCGCGCGGTTGTCCACAGGCGGGGGAGCGAGGTTTTCCACAGACGGCGGCGCCGGGATGTCCACAGGACCGGCCCGTCGTACGGCACGGCGCCCGCGGGCCGGGAGGTCGTCCACAGGTCTCACGTCCAGCCCAGGACGTTCTTGCGCCAGGCGTATACGATCCCCAGGGCGATGAACCCGAGGAAGACGAACATCTCGACGAGCGTCGCCACGCCGAAGCCCGGCGCCGCGAAGACGGTCGCCCACGGGAAGAGGAACACCGCGTCCACCGCGAAGACGACGTAGAGATACGCGAAGACGTAGTAGCGCACGTGGCTCTGCGCCCACCCCTCGCCGACCGGGTCCACGCCGCACTCATAGGTCAGCAGCTTCTCGGGGGTCGGGCGGTGCGGCCGCAGCAGCCGGTTCGCCGTCATGGCCCCCGCGAAGATCCCCACGCCGATGAGCAGCAGCGCCCCGACCACCGCGTAGGACCCGAAGTAGCCGTCCATGCCGCCTCCCAGCCGTCCGCCACGGTCAGCGTAACCCGCCCTCACCGGGGGTGACCAAGACCCAAAGTCTCTATGGACATAAACCCAAAGGAGCCTAAAACCAGGACATTCCTCCCCTAGCCTGTCCGGCATGCCCCGGAAGCCTGGACTGTCCCGAACGCAGCATCTCGCGGGAGGCGCCGCCCTCGCCGCGCTGGCCGCCGCCTGCGGCCCGGCCGGTGGAGGCGCGCACGCCCTCGGCGCCCCGTCGCCCCGTGTCACCCAGGTCCCGTCCAACCCCACCTACGTGCCCGCGCTCGACCCGGGAAGCGTCGGCGGGCTCACCACGCGCACGGTCTCCGCCGACTCCCCCGGCCGCAACGTCCACGCCACCTACCCCGAGGTCTCGTGGGCCCCCGCGCTGGGGACGGAGCTCGGCGAGATCGTGGCCGACCGCGTGCGCGAGTTCGAGAAGACCACCCCGCCCGCCACGAGCGCGCCCAGCCCCGAGCTGAACATCGACTGGCAGCTCGTGGCCCACGGTGACGACGTGCTCGCCGTACGCCTGCGGACCAGCGTCTTCAGCGGCGCGGGCGGGGCCGAGAGCTCCACGACCGTCTGGTACGACGCCCGCGACGGCAGGGCGCACCCCTCGGCGGCCCTGCTCGCGGGCGAGGCGGGCCTTGCGGGACTGACCTCCCTGGTCCGGGCCGACCTGACCCGGCCGGACTCCGGGGCCGACCGGGAGCTGGTGGACGACGCCCTGCAGCCGGACCCGGAGGTGTTCGACTCCCTGGCGTTCAACGTGCGCGGCGACCTGGTGGCCGAGTTCGACGAGTACCAGTTCGGCCCCGGCTCGGCGGGCGAGCTCGCGACGGCCGTGCCCCGCCTGCAGGCCGAGCCGCTGCTGTCCCCGCTGGGCAGGCGCGCCCTGAAGGCCGCCGCCGGGGACCGCTCCGCCGGCGTCCCCGCGCCCACCCCCGCCGCCGCGACGCCGCGCGCCGCGGCGACGGCCTCGGCGACCCCTTCCGGGGCGTCCGCGCCCGACTGCGCGGCGCTCAAGTGCGTCGCGCTCACGTTCGACGACGGCCCCGGCCCCGACACCCCCCGGCTGCTCGACACCCTCAGGTCCCGGGGCGTGCGCGCCACGTTCTTCACCGTCGGCACGAACGCCGCGGCCGAGCCCGAGACCCTGCGGCGCATGCGCGACGAGGGCCACGTCATCGGGAACCACTCCTGGTCCCACCGCAACCTCGCCCAGCTCTCCCGCGTCAAGATCGCCGACCAGCTCGAACGCACGCAGAACGCCGTACGGCGGGCCACCGGCGAGGCCCCGTCGCTCATGCGCCCGCCGTACGGCGCGACGGACGCCGACGTGACGGCCGTGAACCGCAGGCTCGGGCTCACCTCCGTGCTGTGGACGGTGGACCCGATGGACTGGCGCGACCGGGACGCGGCCACCGTCGCCCGCCGCGTGGTCCGGGACACCCGGCGCGGCTCGATCGTCCTGCTGCACGACATCCACCGCGGTTCCGTGGACGCCGTGCCCGGGATCATCGACCGGCTGGCGGCCCGGGGGTTCACCTTCGTCACCGTCCCCGAGCTGGGCGCCGCCCCCGGCCGGAATGTGGCGCGGTGACTTTCCGGGGTCCGCGGGGCCGGAACCGGGCGGGGCCATATAGTTGACGGCTGTGACCAGAAACGTGCTCTTCGCCCGCCTGCACGTGGACCTGTGTCGGCTGGCCTCGGGGCTGTGTCGCCGGAGCCCATGACGTCGTCCGCCCCCGGAGGACGCCCCGCGCCCCGACGTCGTCCGCACCCCTGACGACCCGCGGCCCCCGGCACCACGATTTCTGGCCCCCTGCGGTCCCCCGCTCGCGCACACCCCCGTGAACCCCCGTCCGTCCTCGGACGTCCTCATTCATGGGCGTGGGCCCGGGCCCCCGCGGCGGCAGCCGGATCCGCCGTGAAATCAACAGCGGCGGTCTCTTGTTGTCGAGATGTAAGTCACACCGTACGCCCGAGCGCTTCGCGCGAGAATACGCATGTCCCCGAGGGACCTAGCATGAAAATGACAACGACCGCGCCTACCGAACTGGGCAACCGACCAAAGGCGCCCTGGCGCGTCGAGGAGGACTGATCTGTGACCAAGCAGGTCCAGCAACTCGACCGCGTGATCATCCGTTTCGCCGGCGACTCCGGTGACGGTATGCAGCTCACGGGGGATCGATTCACGGCGGAGACCGCGGAGTTCGGAAACGACATCTCCACCCTCCCCAACTTCCCCGCCGAGATCCGCGCACCCGCGGGCACCCTGCCCGGCGTGTCGAGTTTCCAGCTTCACTTCGCCGACCACGACATCCTGACCCCCGGTGACGCCCCCAACGTGCTCGTCGCCATGAACCCCGCAGCGCTCAAGGCCAACCTCGCCGACCTGCCGCGCGGGGCGGACATCATCGCCAACACCGATGAGTTCACCAAGCGCAACCTGCAGAAGGTCGGCTACGCCGACAACCCCCTGGAGGACGGCTCCCTCGACGAGTGGCGGCTGCACAAGGTGCCGCTGACCTCGATGACCGTCCAGGCGCTCGAAGGCTCGGGGCTGTCCAAGAAGGACGCCGAGCGGGCCAAGAACATGTTCGCGCTCGGCCTGCTCTCGTGGCTCTACCACCGCCCGACCGAGGCGACGATCAAGTTCCTCGAGCAGAAGTTCGCCAAGAAGCCCGACATCGCCAAGGCCAACATCGCCGCCTTCCAGGCGGGGTGGAACTTCGGCGAGACGACCGAGTCCTTCTCGGTGTCCTACGAGATCAAGCCGGCGAAGCTGGAGTCCGGGGTCTACCGGAACATCTCCGGCAACGTCGCCCTGGCGTACGGCCTGATCGCGGCCTCGAAGCAGAGCGGCCTGCCGCTGTTCCTCGGGTCGTACCCCATCACGCCGGCCTCGGACATCCTGCACGAGCTGTCCAAGCACAAGCGGTTCGGCGTGCGCACGTTCCAGGCCGAGGACGAGATCGCCGGGGTGGGGGCCGCACTCGGCGCGTCGTTCGGCGGCGCCCTCGGCGTGACCACCACCTCCGGGCCTGGCGTCGCGCTCAAGGCCGAGACCGTGGGCCTGGCCGTCGCCACCGAGCTGCCGCTGATCATCGTGGACGTGCAGCGCGCGGGCCCCTCCACCGGCATGCCCACCAAGACCGAGCAGACGGACCTGCTGATGGCCATGTTCGGCCGCAACGGCGAGTCCCCGCTGCCGATCGTGGCCCCGGCCAGCCCGTCCGACTGCTTCGACGCGGCGATCGAGGCCGCCCGGCTGGCCACGAAGTACCGCACCCCGGTCATGCTGCTCTCGGACGGCTACCTCGCCAACGGCTCGGAGCCGTGGCGGCTGCCGAACGTCGCGGACCTGCCCGACCTGCGGGTGGAGTTCGCGACCGAGACCAACGACGAGTCGGGGTTCCAGCCGTTCAAGCGCGACCCCGAGACGCTCGCCCGGCCCTGGGCCGTACCCGGCACCGAGGGGCTGGAGCACCGCATCGGCGGCCTGGAGAAGTCCGACGGCGCGGGCAACATCTCCTACGACCCGGCCAACCACGACCTGATGGTCCGGCTGCGCCAGGCCAAGATCGACGGCATCGCCAAGGACATCCCGCCGCTGGCGGTCGACGACCCGACCGGCGACGCGCGGGTGCTCGTGCTCGGCTGGGGCTCGACCTACGGCCCGATCGCGGCGGCCGTCCGCCGCGTGCGCGCCGCCGGCGGCAAGGTCGCCCAGGCCCACCTGCGGCACCTGAACCCGCTGCCGGCCAACACCGGCGAGGTCCTGAAGGCGTACGACAGGGTCCTGCTCCCCGAGATCAACCTGGGCCAGCTCTCGCTGCTGCTCCGGGCGCGGTTCCTGGTGGACATCATCGGCTACAACAAGGTGCGCGGTCTGCCGTTCAAGGCCGAGGAGCTCGCGGGCGTTATCCAGGAAGTGATCGACAGTGAGTGAGTTCAAGGCGCTTTCGCTGGTCCCCAAGGCCGAGGCGAAGCAGACGCTCAAAGACTTCAAGAGCGACCAGGAGGTCCGCTGGTGCCCGGGCTGCGGTGACTACGCGATCCTGGCGGCGGTCCAGAGCTTCCTGCCGGAGCTGGGGCTGCGCCGCGAGAACATCGTGTTCGTCTCCGGCATCGGCTGCTCGTCGCGGTTCCCGTACTACATGAACACCTACGGGTTCCACTCGATCCACGGGCGCGCCCCGGCGATCGCGACGGGCCTGGCGGCGTCCCGGCCCGACCTGTCGGTGTGGGTCGTGACCGGCGACGGCGACGCGCTGTCGATCGGCGGCAACCACCTGATCCACGCGCTGCGCCGCAACGTCAACCTGAACATCCTGCTGTTCAACAACCGGATCTACGGCCTGACCAAGGGGCAGTACTCCCCGACGTCCGAGATCGGCAAGATCACCAAGTCGACGCCGATGGGGTCGCTGGACAAGCCGTTCAACCCGATCTCGCTGGCGGTCGGCGCCGAGGCCACGTTCGTGGCGCGCACGATCGACTCCGACCGCAAGCACCTCCAGTCGGTGCTGCGCGAGGCGGCGGCGCACCAGGGCACGTCCCTGGTGGAGATCTACCAGAACTGCAACATCTTCAACGACAACGCCTTCGAGCCCCTGAAGGACCCGGACACGCGCGGCGAGGTCACCGTCCCGCTCGTGCACGGCCAGCCGATCGTCTTCGGCGCCGAGGGCTCCAAGGCCGTGCGCCGCGCGCCCGGCGGCGGCGTGGAGGTCGTCCCCACGGCGTCGATCGCGCCGGAGGAGATCCTCGTCCACGACGCGCGCAACCCCGACCCGTCGCTGGCGTTCGCGCTGTCCCGCCTGGACGAGCCGGCGTTCGAGCACGTGCCGATCGGCATCTTCCGGCAGATCGAGCGGCCATCCTACGACTCCCTCATGGCCGCGCAGCTCGACGAGGCGGTCGCGGCGAAGGGCGAGGGCGACCTGGGCGAGCTGCTGATGTCCGGGGACACCTGGCGCATCGGCTGACGCCGTACAGCGGAGCGGACAAACGGGCGGTGGATCTACTTCCACCGCCCTTTTCCGTCATCGGACAAGCCGCCCATTTCGCCTAAAGCCGGTAAGCCCCCATGGCAACGCTTGCCGAGAACACCCTCGGGTCGTCACAATCGCGGCCATGCGCGGAGACGCGGAGCCCGACTCCTACGTGTACGTCACCGACGAGGGCGTGACCCGTCACTACTCCGACGGGAGCGTGGACGCGCTCGCGTGGGAGGACGTGGTGGAGGTCCAGCTCGCCCCGTCGGGCGACGACGTCCTCTTCGTCCTGCTGGACCGCGAGGGGCAGTCCTGCGTCGTGCCGCACTCCGCCACCGACGCCACGTTCTTCGACCATCTCCGCCATCTGCCGGAGTTCGACCTGGAGGCGCTCCCGTCCCTCCTGCGGCCGAACGCCGGCCCGCCGGGCCCGCGCGTGATCTGGCGCATCCCTGAGCCCTTCATAGCCCCGCCGGAGCTGGACCTCGACTGATCCCGGCCGCCCCGGCCCCGGGAGGGGAGGGTCAGAGGGTCAGAGGGTCACCAGGGGCTGCATGAGGCGGCGGGCGGCCTCGGTGATGGAGCCGGAAAGGGACGGGTAGACGGAGAAGGTGTGGGCCATCTGGTCCACCGTCAGACGCTGCTGGACGGCCAGCGACACCGCGAGGATGAGCTCGCTGGCGCGCGGGGCCACGATGACGCCGCCGAGGATGATGCCGGTGTGGGGGCGGCAGAAGAGCTTGATGAAGCCGTCCTCGAAGCCGTGCATCTTGGCGCGGGGGTTGGTGTTCAGCGGGAGCTTGACGACGTTCGCCGGGACCTCGCCGGACATGACCTGGTTGTGGCTCACGCCGACGGCGGCGATCTCGGGGTCGGTGAACACCGTGGAGGCGACCGTGGGCAGCCGCAGCGGCTGCACGGCCTCGCCCATGGCGTGCCAGACGGCGATGCGGCCCTGCATGGCGGCGACCGAGGCGAGCATCAGGACCCCGGTGCAGTCGCCCGCCGCGTAGACGCCGGGGGCGGAGGTGCGGGAGACCTTGTCCACCTGGATGAAGCCGTGCTTGTCGAGGTGGACTCCGGCCTCCTCCAGGCCGATCCCGTGGGTGTTGGGGATCATGCCGACGGTCATGAGGCAGTGGGTGCCCTCGGCGACGCGGCCGTCCTCCAGGGTGACGCGGACGCCGTCGGCCGTGCGCTCGACCGACTTGGCGCGGGAGCGGCCCATGACCTTCATGCCGCGGCGGCGGTAGACCTCCTCCAGGACCTCGGCCCCGTCGGCGTCCTCGTTGGGCATCATGCGGTCGCGGCTGCTGACCAGCGTGACGTCGGAGCCGAGGGACCGGTAGGCGCCGGCGAACTCCGCGCCGGTGACGCCGGAGCCGACGACGATGAGGCGCTCGGGCAGCTCCTCCAGGTCGTAGAGCTGGCGCCAGGTCAGGATGCGCTCGCCGTCCGGCTCGGCGCCGGGCAGGATGCGCGGGGTGGCGCCGGTCGCGACGATCACCACGTCGGCGCGGATGGTGCGGTCCCCGGCGCGGACCACCTGCGGGTCCACCAGGCGGCCCGCCGCGCGGACCACCTCGACGCCCTCGGCCGCCAGGCGCGCCGCGATGTCGGCGGACTGGGCGCGGGCGAGCTCCTTCACGCGCTTGTTGACCAGCGGCAGGTCCACCTGGATGCCGCCGACGTCGCCGTCGGGGCCGCCGGTGTAGTGGACGCCGAGCCCCTGGGCGTCCACGAGCGCCTGGCGGCGCACGGACGTGGCGATGAGGGTCTTGGAGGGCACGCAGTCGGTGAGCACGCACGCGCCGCCCGGCCCGTCCTGCTCGACGACCGTGACCTGAGCTCCGAGCTGCGCGGCCATGAGCGCCGCCTCATAGCCGCCTGGTCCGCCACCGATGATCACGATCCTGCTCACGTATTCCATTCTCCCGCACGTCGGTAGATGCTCGGACTTCGGCCCGCGCGCCTGCGCGCCCCGGGGGCCCCACTCTGGACTAACCTTGTTCACCGTGCCTGTGTACGCGGCGTACGCCAGCAACATGGACCCCAAGCAGATGGCCGAGCGGGCCCCGCACTCCCCCATGCGCGGGACGGGCTGGCTGGTCGGCTGGCGGCTGACCTTCGGCGGCGAGGACGTCGGCTGGGACGGCGCCCTGGCCACGATCGTCGAGGACCCCGGGTCGAGCGTCTTCGTCGTCCTGTACGACGTACCCGAGTGGGACGAGCCCTCACTCGACCGCTGGGAAGGCGCGTCCCTGGGCATCTACCACAAGGTCCGGCTGCGCGTGGAGACCCTCGACGGCGCCGTCCTGTCCTGGCTCTACGTCCTCGACGACTACGAGGGCGGCCTGCCCTCGGCCCGCTACCTCGGCATCCTCGCCGACGCGGCCGAGAAGGCCGGGGCCCCGGACGACTACGTCCGCGACCTGCGCGGCCGCCCCTGCAAGTCCCTCGGCGGCTGACCGGCGGCTGACCGGCGCCGGGCGGAGGCCGTACGGCCTCCGGCGGCGCCGAGCGGCGGGTGCCGTCGCGACCTGCGGCGACGTCGCGAGGGCCGCGCACCGGCGCGGACTAACGGGGACCGGTACGGGTAACCTGGGCCAACGTGAGCAATGACGCGTATTCCCTCGCCCGCCGGGCCGCCGAGGACCTCCGGTCCCGCACGGGCATCGACTCTTTCGACGTCGCCCTGGTCATGGGCTCCGGCTGGGTCCCGGCCGCCGCGGCGCTCGGCGCCCCCGCGGCCGAGATCCCCCTCGCCGAGCTGACCGGGTTCGCCCCTCCGGCCGTCGCGGGGCACGGCGGCACCGTCCGCGCCCTCACCACGGAGAGCGGCAAGAACGTCCTGATCTTCCTCGGGCGCACCCACCTCTACGAGGGCCGCGGCGTGGACCCGGTCGTGCACGGCGTCCGCACGGCCGCCGCCGCCGGGGTGCGCACGCTGGTGCTCACCAACGCCGCCGGCGGGCTCCGCCCCGAGACCCAGAAGGTCGGCGACGCGGTCCTGATCAGCGACCACATCAACATGACCGGCGCGAACCCGATCACGGGCACGACGTTCATCGACCTGACCGAGGTGTACTCCAAGCGGCTGCGGGCGCTGGCCAAGGAGATCGACCCCTCGCTCCAGGAGGGCGTCTACGTCGCCTTCCGCGGCCCGACGTACGAGACGCCCGCCGAGATCCGCATGCTCCGCACCCTGGGCGGCGACATGGTCGGCATGTCCACCGTCCTGGAGGCCGTGGCGGCCCGCGAGGCCGGCCTCGACGTCCTCGGCATCTCGCTGGTCACCAACCCCGGCGCCGGCCTGGCCGGGGAGCCCCTCAACCACGAGGAGGTCCTGGAGGTGGGCCGGGCGACCGCCGAGCGCATGGGCGTCCTCCTGGCCCAGTTGGTCACCAAGCTTTGAGCGGGGGGCGAGAGGCTGTGAACCTGGCGGCGCGGGCCCGGGACTGGATCGCCCAGGACCCGGACCCGGAGACCCGGGCCGAGCTGGAGGCGCTGCTCGGCGACGAGGCGGCGCTGGCCGAGCGCTTCGGCGCCAAGCTGGAGTTCGGTACGGCGGGCCTGCGCGGCGAGCTGGGCGCGGGGCCGAACCGCATGAACCGCGTCACGGTCATGCGGGCGGCGGCCGGCCTGGCGCGCGTCCTCGGCCCCGGCAGGCACGTCGTGATCGGGTTCGACGCCCGGCACAACTCCGACGTGTTCGCGCGGGACACCGCGGCCGTGCTGACCGGCGCCGGACTCAAGGCGTCGATCATGCCGGCCACGTTCCCCACCCCGCTGCTGGCGTTCGCCGTACGCCACCTGGACGCGGACGCGGGGGTCATGGTCACCGCGTCGCACAACCCCCCGCGCGACAACGGCTACAAGGTCTACTGGGGCGACGGGGCGCAGATCGTGCCGCCGATCGACGCGGAAATCTCGGCCGCCATCGACCAGGTGGGCCGGGTGGACGAGCTGCCGCTCGGCACCGAGTGGACCACGCTGGACCGCTCGGTCCTGGACGCCTACCTCGACGCGGTCACGGCCATCCCGATCGGCCCCGAGCGCGAGGTGCGCGTGGCGTACACCCCGATGCACGGGGTGGGCGGCTCGACCCTGCTGGAGGCGTTCGAGCGGGCCGGGTTCCCCGCTCCCGAGGTCGTCGCGGCACAGGCCGAGCCCGACCCGGACTTCTCCACCGTCTCCTTCCCGAACCCGGAGGAGCCCGGCGCGATGGACCTCGTGCTGGAGCTCGCCGAGGCGGCCGGGGCCGATCTGGTGATCGCCAACGACCCCGACGCCGACCGCTGCGCCGTCGCCGTGCCCGGCGGGCGCCAGCTCACGGGCGACGAGGTCGGGGCGCTGCTGGCCGAGCACGTGCTGCGCGGCACCAAGGGCGACGACCGCCTGGTCGTGACCACGATCGTGTCGTCGTCGCTGCTGGGCAAGATCGCGTCGGCGTACGGCGTGCACTACGCCGAATCCCTCACCGGCTTCAAGTGGATCATGAAGGCGAACGGCGGCCGGATGGTCTTCGGCTACGAGGAGGCCCTGGGCTACAGCGTCGGCGGCGACGCCGGCCTGCCGGTCCACGACAAGGACGGCATCGGCGCCGCCCTGGCCGTGGCCGGGCTCGCGGCGGCGGCCAAGCGGGACGGCAGGACCCTGCTCGACCTGCTCGACGACCAGGCGCGGCGGTACGGCCTGCACGCCACCGCGCCGCTGTCGATCCGCGTGTCCGACATCTCGCTGATCGCCGAGGCGATGGAGCGGCTGCGCGCCCACCCGCCGCGCGAGCTGGGCGGCCGCGAAGTGGTCCGGGCCGAGGACCTCAGCGCGGGCGCGGGCGGCCTGCCGCCCACCGACGGCGTGCGCTACCGCCTGGCCGGCGACGCGCGCGTGGTCATCCGCCCCTCGGGCACCGAGCCCAAGCTCAAGGCCTACCTGGAGGTCGTGGTCCCGGTGACGGGCGAGGTCGCCGAGGCCCGCGCCCAGGCCGAGCGCGACCTCGACGCCCTGCGCACCGACCTGGCCACCGTCCTGGCCCTGTGACCGGCGGCCGGACGGCCCTTCAAACGGCCCTGTAAACGGCCCTGTAAACGGCCCTGTGAGCGGCCCTGAAGGCCGCCCGGGGCCCACCCGAGCCCGGAGCCGTACGGCCCGCGTCACGCACGACGTGGCGCCCGCCGTACGGCCCCCGGCGACGACCGCCGGCGAGCATCCCCACGCCAGGCGTGATCGCCACCGCGCGCGGTACGGCCCGGCCCACGACGCCGGGGCCGTACCGCGTCACCGCGGCGGCCGGAACTAGCCCAGGACGATCGCGAGGATCACCAGGAGCGCCGCGGCGGCCATGGCGCCGACCGAGGTGGGCGCCCAGCTCACCGTGGCGGGCGTCTCCGCCGACCTGCCCGCGCGCTGCTCGGCCATCTCCTCGAGCTGCGCCGCCACGTAGTCGGCGTGCGTGCGCCCGCGGAACGCCTCACGGGCGTCCGGCTTGAGCTCCGCGCTCTGCTCGGGCCCCTTCCGCACGGCCTGGGCCCGCTCCTTCGCGGAGGTCTGCGGGGTCCAGGAGCGCACGACCAGATCCCCGGACTTGAACACGATCGCGTGGGCGACCGCGATCTCGTCGATCGCGCGCCAGGGCAGGAAGGCCGTGCGCAGCGGGTTGCGGACGAGCACGCCGTCCTCGCGCGCCACGATCCCCGGGCGCAGGCACGTCACGTAGACGACCGCGGTGATGGCGAGCAGGACGGCGCTCGCGGCCAGGCCCTCGGCGTTCCGGCCCCGGATCGCGATGTCGACCAGGTTGAAGAGCACGAAGGCGAGCCAGACGAAGCCGAACGCCAGCGCGAGCCTCGACCGGAAGACCTGCGGTTTCACGGACGGCCCACTGCCCACTTGAGCTGCGCGAACCCGGGCTTGATGACGCCGTTGATCAGCGCGAGGCGCTCGTCGAACGGGATGAACGCGGACTTCATGGCGTTCACCGTAAACCACTGGAGGTCGTCCCAGCCGTACCCGAAGGCCTCGACCAGCTTGGCGAACTCCTGCGAGACCGAGGTGCCGCTCATCAGGCGGTTGTCGGTGTTGACGGTGACGCGGAAGTTCAGCTTGCGCAGCAGGCCGATCGGATGCTCGGAGATCGACTTGGCGGCGCCGGTCTGGAGGTTCGACGTCGGGCACATCTCCAGCGGGATGCGCTTGTCCCGGACGTACGCCGCCAGCCGGCCCAGCCTGATCGGCTCGCCGCCGCCGGGCACCTCGATGTCGTCGATGATGCGCACGCCGTGGCCGAGCCGGTCCGCGCCGCACCACTGGATCGCCTGCCAGATCGACGGGAGGCCGAACGCCTCACCCGCGTGGATCGTGAAGTGGGAGTTCTCGCGCTGGAGGTACTCGAACGCGTCCAGGTGGCGGGTGGGGGGGTACCCCGCCTCGGCGCCGGCGATGTCGAAGCCGACGACGCCCTGGTCGCGGTAGCGGATCGCCAGCTCGGCGATCTCCTGGGAGCGGGCCGCGTGGCGCATCGCGGTGAGCAGGGTGCCGACGCGGATGCCGTACTTCGCCTCGGCGTCGCGGAAGCCCTCCAGCACCGCCTCGACGACCTGGTCCAGGGTGAGCCCGCCCTCGGTGTGCTGCTCGGGGGCGTAGCGGATCTCGGCGTAGACCACGCCGTCGAGCGCGAGGTCCTCGCCCGCCTCGAACGCCACCCGGCGCAGCGCCTCCGGCGTCTGCATCACGGCCACGGTGTGGTCGAAGGTCTCGAGGTAGCGCTCCAGCGACCCGGAGTCCGACGCCTCCTGGAACCACTGGCGGAGGTTGTCGGTGTCGGTCGAGGGCAGCCCCGAGTACCCGGTCTCCCGGGCGATATCGATGATCGTCGAGGGGCGGAGCCCGCCGTCGAGATGATCGTGCAGCAGCACCTTGGGGGCACGGCGGATTTCGTCGAGAGAGGGCAGGTTAGTCACAGTGCCAAGGTACCCGCGCCGACCACCTGCGGCGTAGGCGCCGTCACCCGCGCCGGCGCGCGGCGGCGAGGGGCAGCAGCAGCACCCCGACGATCAGGGCGCCCGTCATGTGCCACGAGTCCTGCGCGGAGATCACGGCCGGCGCCGAGAGCTGCTGCGCCGCCACCGGAGCCGCCAGGGCCAGGAGCGCGAGCCTGCGCCGCCGTACGGCGAGCAGCGCCACGGCCGCGCAGGAGGCGTACGCGCACAGCGCGCCCCGCCACAACGACGGGTGGTGCGGGATCCCCGTTCCGGGCGCGGCCGCCGCGCTCGCCCACGGCGCCCACGCCACCGCGCTCCGGCACAGCCCGGCGCGCAGGACCGTCCACGGGGCGCGCTTCGCGATCCGCGTCCAGAGTCCCGCGAGCCGCCCGCCCAGCCGGTCCCCCGCGCCCCGGTCGTACCCCTTCGCGAGGATCAGCCGGTTCACCGCGGAGCACGAGTCACCGACTCCGCGCCACACCTCCAGCGGCGCGACCCGCCGCAGCAGCCCCACGTCCTCGGCCCGGAACACCCCGGGCCGCCTGGCGTAGGCGACGGCGAGGTCGTGCGGCACCGCCGAGTACGCGTGCGCCGCCGCCGGGGTCGCCCCCACCCGGTAGCCGGTCAGGAGCAGCCCGGCCCACAGCGCGACGGCCACCGTCCCCGCGGCCACCGCCCGCCACCGCATCCCCCGCCACACCACGGCCAGCAGCAGCGTCAGCGCCGCCGCCGTGAGGAACCCGTCGCCGCGGAACAGCACCACCCCGCCCAGCGCCACCGAGAACCCCGCCAGCAGACGCCGCCGCCGCCGGGCCTCCCGGGCGCGCGTTCGCGCCGTGATCCGCGCCCCCGGCCCGCGCCGCGCCTGCCTGACGGGCACCGCCTCGGCGGCGGGGACGGTTTCCCCCGGGCCGCCCGCGCAGATCACCAGCCCTCCGGCCGGGCACCCCGGCCCCTCGGCGACCGCGACCTCCGTCCCGGCCCCCGTCCCGGCCCCCGTCGCGGCCTCCGTCCCGGTCCCCCTCGCGACCTCCGTCGCGATCTCCGTCCCGGCTCCCGTCGCGACCTCTGTCCCGGTCTCCGTTTCGGCTCCCGATTCGCCGGCCGAGCCCGCCGAGTCCGCCGGTTCGGCTCTGTGCGGCCCCGCGCCCTCGTCCGGGCCGGTCCCGCGCGGTCCGGTGGCGGTGGCGGGCTCGGCGACCGCCCGCCCGGCCAGTCCGCTGTTGGGCAGCACCCAGAGCCGGGGCCCGGCGGACGCACCGTCCCCCGCCGCCTCCTGGCCGCCGTCCCCGGCCCGGTCCGAGGCGATCGCGCTCCCCTCGCGCGGGCCCGCGGGCGCGTCCTCACCACGCGCGGTCGCGTCCGCGGGCTCCCACCGCCCGCCGGAAGCGCCGACGCCCGCCGACCGCGGACCGCCGCCGGGCAGCGGGCGAACACCCGCCGCGACGTACGCCGCGTTCGGCGGCGTGAAGAACCCGCCCCGCCCGCTCCAGGGACCGTCGGTGAGCCCCTCGCGGCGGCCGCTCCCCAGGGCGTACGGCGAGGCGGCCGGGCCGGGCGCGACCGGTGCGACGCCGCCGGGCCGTACCGGCGGGCCGTCGATCGGGACGCCCTCGGAAGGGCGTGGCAGGAGGACCACCATGGGCGGCCTGTCGATGGGCCCGGCGTCGTCCGCGACCTTCGCGTCCGGCTTCGTGGCGCCCGGTCCGGCGGGCGCGGCATCCGGGGACCTTCGGGGCCCGGGCGCGCGGCGGAGGGCGAGGAGTCCGGCGACGGCGGCCGCCACGAGGATCAGGCAGACGGTGTACGGCACGTCCTGCCACCTGGTCACCGGGAAGGAGCCCGTCGGGGGGAGGATCGCGAGGAGGACGGCGGCGGGGACCGCCGCCCAGGCGGGGGCGCCCAGGCGGACGACGGCGGCGCAGAGCCAGGCGATCGCCGCGGCCAGGGCGGCCGTCTGCGCGAGGACGAGCGGGCCCAGGTCGCCCGTGAGCCCGAGGGACACGTCGATCAGGGCGTCGTGGAGGACCGAGTGGCCGCTCTCCCGGGGATCGGCGGTCCCGTGCCGGGCGTGCGGCGCCGGGTCGCCGCTCATCGTGCCCGGCCGGGTACCGATGCCGGGGTGGAACACCAGCCACCACAGGAAGTAGATCGCCTGGTTCACGGCGTACACGCCGATGCCGATCCGCCACATGACCGTCGTCCTCCCCCGCCCCGGTCCCGCCCGGGTCACCGCCCGTCGCGGAGGCCCCCCGGCTCCGCGTCAGCGCCTCGCCACGTCATCGCAGGTAGACGAGCCGCACGGCGATGATTTCAGGGCGAAGGCCGCAGGCGACAGCACCACGCCGAGGATCAGGCACGGCATCATGTACCGGGCGTCCTGGGCGGGTATCAGGACGAGCACCGAGAGCTGCTGCGCCGCGACGGCCGCCGCGAGGGCGAGGAGTGCCGGGGCGCGCCGCCGTACGGCGAGCACGATCACCGACAGGTACCCCAGGTAGGCCCACAGCGCGCCACGCCACAGGACCGAGTGCTCCGCGCTCCAGGGCAGGGCGGCCGTCCCGATCCGGTGGAGATCGGCGGAGAGCGGGCGCGTGCTCACGAGGTGCGTGTGGGCGGCGTCCCGGGGCTCCAGCCGGGGCGCGGCCTTGGGGTACTTGTAGGACGCGCCCGCCGCCGCCGGGTCCCGGTCCACCGGCCACCACGCGATCGAGCCCCGGCACGCCTGGACGCCCGCGATCCGGCCGGGCTCCCGCCGCAGCAGGTCCGCCCAGAGCCCGAGCACCCGCCCGTGGACCCGGCTCTCGGCGTCCCAGTCGAACCTCTTCGCGAAGAGCAGCCGGTTGATGGTGAAGCACGTCGAACCGCCCCGCCGCCACACCTCCAGCGGCGCCACCCGCTCCATGAGCGCCAGGTCCTCCGCGCGGAAGCTCCCCGGGCGTTCGGCGTAGACGACGGCGATGTCGTGCAGCACGGTCCCGAACGTGTGCGCGGAGGGCCCGCGCTCGATCCCGGCCGCCCGGTACCCCGCGAGGAACACCGCCGCCCACACGACCAGCGCCGCGACCCCCGCCGCCAGCACCCGCAGGCGTACCCCGGGAAGCAGGATCACCAGCAGGGCGACCAACGGCACCACCGTGACGAACCCGTTGTTCCTGAACAGCGTCAGCGCCAGCAGCTCCGCCCCGAGCGCCGCGACGAGCACGCGCTCCCCGCGCCCGCCCACACGGGAGCCCCGGTCCTCAGGCCCCTCCGCGCCCGTGGGGCTGCCGGTCGGCGCGCCCGCGCGATGATCCGGTACGGCGGGGCCGGCGTGTTCCCGCCCGCTCACCGAGCCGGCGTCCTTGGTGGGGTCCGCGTCCTCACGCGTGCCCGCGTCCTTGGTGGGGTCCGCGCCTTCGGCCGTGTCCGCGGCCTGAAGGGTGTCCGCGTCCCCGTCCGGGCCGGTGCCCGTGCTCGCGCTCGGGTCGCCGCCCGGCGGGTCCGTGTACGGCCGGCGCGTGCGGCGGCGGGCGAGGAGTTCGGCGACCGTGGCGGTGACCAGGATGAGGCAGATCGTGTACGGGATGTCCTTCCACATGGTCACGGCGAAGGAGCCGGAGGAGGGAAGGAGCGCGAGCAGCAGGGCCGCGCCGGCCGTAGCCCAGCGCGGCACGCCGAGCCTGGCGAGGGCGACGCAGAGCCAGGCGAGCGCCGCCGCGAGGCCGGCGGTCTGCGCGAGGGTGAGCGCGCCGAGGTCGCCGGTCAGCTTGAGCGAGGCGCCGATCAGCAGATCATAGAGGACGGAGTGGCGGCTGTCCCAGGGCCCGGTGGTGACGTGCCGGATCGATGACACCGTGTCCAGGCTGAGCATGCCCGGGTAGAAGGCGAGCCACCAGAGCAGCCCGATCCCCTGAAGCACGGCGTAGACGGCCACGCCGAAGCGCCACATCGTCTCCGGCCCCTCTCGCCCGCGTACGTGATCTCCCGCTCATCCCATTCTGCGGCCGTTTCGGCGGCCGTCGATCGCGGGCGGGACCGGGTCGTGCGTCAGACGACGAGTTCGCCCGGGCTGGTGTCCGGGGGCTCCTGGTCGCGGTGGGCGAGTTCCTCCGCGAACGCGGGCAGGCAGATCGCGATGTAGTCGGCCCCGTCGGGACCCGAGGTGTAGCGCAAGCGCTCGTCGGGCTCGGTGACGATGGCCTGGCCGGCGTTCACGTCCAGCGTCTCGCCGCCGGTCTCGACGACCAGGGAGCCGCGGAGCACGATGGTGTACTCGGTGAACTCCGGCGTCTGCGCGGGCTCCTCCCAGCCCGGCGGGGCCTGCATGACGGCGATCGAGACATCGCCGTCCCCGCTGCTGACGTTGCCGACGTACTCATCAATGATCTTGCCGCCGGGGACCGGGATCCGGGCCGGGGCCTCTATTCGACGTACCACGTGATCAGTGTGCCACGTCGACTACCAGCCGATTCGGATTCGACAGGCTCGACACCCGGAACGGCGCGCGCCGGGTCAGCACCAGGCCCGCGCTCACGGTGCCCTCGAAGTCGCCGGTGAAGACGACGAACCTCAGGTTCGGCTGTGACACCGTGAGGACGCGGGGGCTGGTCCAGGCGTTGTTCCCGTCCTGGGAATGGGCGGCCGCGGGGCTCAGCGCCACGCGGAGGTACGCGCCGCCGCGCTGGGGCACCGGTTCGCCGGACCCTTCCTGGAGGAGCTGGGAGACGTACTCCACCCGGTGTCCGGTCTGTGGGCCGTCCAGGTTGAACACGACGCGGTCGAAGCCGGTGTGTCGTCCGACGCGCACGCCGGTGACCAGCGGGGCCGGCTCCGGTGTGAGCCGTACGACCACGCGCTCGGTGCGGGTCGGGGCGGGCTCCGGCCGTACCGGGCCAGGCGAACCAGGCGAGCCCGGCGCACCTGGCGAGCCCGGTGTGCTCGGCGGCGCGGGGGCGGCGGTGGTCGAGGGCGGCGGCACGGGGATGGGGGTCCCGCCTCCCTCCAGCTTCTCGCCCCGGTTCTGCGGCGAGCCGGTGCAGGCCGCGAGGGCGAGTGTCAGCGCCGCCGCGCCGGCGGCCAGGCGGGAGGACCGCATGTTCCCGTACGTCCCCGGACGGCGCGGAGTTCATGCCGTACCGATCACAACGGGCATGGAAGAGACACGCGGCGGCGCAGGCGGTTCCGATGCGCCGGCGGGCGGGCGCTTCTTCGGGAGATGCGCCGGCGGGCGGGCGCTTCTTCGGGAATGCCGAACAGCCGGCGAACAGCTCCGGAAAATGGGTCCGGAAATGCCGGAAGGGCCATCCCATACCGGGATGGCCCTTCCGTTCAAAGA
>NZ_QZEY01000029.1 GCF_003594875.1 Bailinhaonella thermotolerans | reverse complement strand
CTCGAAGGGGTGTGGGAGAGTAGGACGCCGCCGGACCATCTTTGAACGGAAGGGCCATCCCGGCATGGGATGGCCCTTCCGGCGTTCTACGGCCGATCGCGCGCTCAGGGGCCGAAAGAGGCTGATCCGACACCCGCGGGCCGAGAGCGGGCGGGCGAAGGAATACCAGGGGCCGTGACACCGTTCCATGAACCCCCGGGCAGTTGTTTCCGGAGGGCTCCGAAGAAAAGGATCTTTCGATGATCCGGTGCGTCCGGGGTAGTGTCTGGGAGGGCGAGCCGTCCTGTGTGGTGTCGGCCGCTTGCTAGGCTGTGAGTGATGGGCCACCCCACCTCGGGTGGCCTTCTTCGCGTCATACCACCCGGCGCAACCATCGGGCGCGGGGGAGCGCGGGTCGCGCGGCACGTCGGGCGTGACGGGCGACGGACGACGACTACGAATGGAAAACAGTGGACAGAGATAGCCGCCGCGACGGTCGCGGTCGGGGTAACAGCGGCGACGCCCAGCGGGGCGGCCGCGCCGGCGGTAGCCGGTCGGGAGCAGGACAGCGCCGCGAGGGCGGCTTCCGAGGCGACCGCGACGACCGTGGAGGTTATGGGCGGGGAGGTTCCGGAGGGTTCCGCCGGAACGGTGACACGCGCTCCGGCGGCCGGCCGGACCGCCCCCGCGACGAGGGCGGGCGCGACGACCGCCGCGAATGGCGCCCCCGCGAGGACCGCGACTCCCGGGGCGATCGCGACTCCCGGGGTGACCGTCCCTTCCGCCGTGACGACCGCCCCGGCGGCAATCGCCCCTTCCGGCCGCGTGATGACCGTCCTGCCGGTGACCGCCCGTATCGCGACCGTGGGGACCGCCCCGGTGGCGATCGGCCGTACCGCGACCGCGACGACCGTCCCGGAAGTGGCCTTCCGCGACCGTGGCGACCGCCCCTTCCGCCCGCGTGACGACCGCCCCGGTGGTGATCGTCCGTTCCGCCGTGACGACCGCCCGGGCGGCGACCGGCCGTTCCGTCGTGACGACCGTCCTGGTGGCAACCGTCCCTTCCGTGATCGTGATGACCGTCCGGGCGGCGATCGGCCGTACCGTGACCGCGATGACCGCGCCGGCGGCGGCCGTCCGTTCCGGCCTCGCGAGGACCGTCCGGGCGGCGACCGTCCGTACCGCGATCGGGCCGACCGCCCCGGTGGCGATCGGCCGTATCGCGACCGTGGCGACCGTCCCGGTGGCGATCGTCCCTTCCGCGACCGTGGCGACCGCCCGTTCCGGCCTCGCGAGGACCGCCCCGCGGGTGATCGGCCGTTCCGCGACCGTGGCGACCGCCCCTTCCGCCCGCGTGACGACCGCCCCGGTGGTGATCGTCCGTTCCGCCGTGACGACCGCCCTGGTGGCAACCGTCCCTTCCGTGATCGTGATGACCGCCCGGGCGGCGACCGGCCGTACCGTGACCGCGATGACCGTCCGGGCGGCGACCGGCCGTACCGTGACCGCGATGACCGTCCGGGCGGCGACCGGCCGTACCGTGACCGCGATGACCGTCCCGGTGGCGGCCGTCCGTACGGTGACCGTGGCGACCGGCCGTACGGCGACCGCTCCTATGGGGACCGGAACGACCGCCGGAACGACCGGGGCTACGGCGACCGCGGTGAGCGGTCCTTCCAGCAGCGCGGGGACCGCCCGGGCGGCGACCGTTTCGACCGTGGCGACCGCCGTCCCTCCGGCGGCGACCGTCCCTACGGTGACCGCGGCGACCGGCCGTACGGCGACCGGGGTGGCCGAGGTGACCGGCCCTACCGTCCTCGTGAGGAGCGCTCCGGGCGTCCCGGCGAGGGACGTCCGTACGGCTCGCGCGACCGGTTCGACCGGGGCGGCGACGGCGGCGGCCGTAGCGGCGGGGACCGGCCCTACCGGGCGCGGTTCGGCGGCGACGGCGAAGGGCGCGACCGCGTGCGCTTCGAGCGTGACGGCGAGCGCGCGCCGCGGGTGGATCGCGAGCCCCGCGAGCGGCTGCCCGAGGTCCCGGTGGACATCCGTCCCGAGGACCTCGACAAGGAGATCCGCGCCGAGCTGCGGTCCCTGCCGAACGACCTGGCGGACCTGGTGTCCCTGCACCTGGTCGCGGCCGAGCGCATCCTGCCCGAGGACGCCGAGGCGGCCTACGAGCACGCCAAGGCGGCGCGGCGCTTCGCGTCCCGGATCGGCATCGTGCGCGAGGCGGCCGGCATGGCCGCCTACCGCGCCGGGCACTGGGCGGAGGCGCTGAGCGACCTGCGGGCCGCGCGCCGGATGATGGGGACCGACGCGTTCCTGCCGGTGATCGCGGACTGCGAGCGCGGCATGGGCCGGCCGGAGCGCGCGCTGGACCTGGCGCGTTCGCCGGAGGCCGAGCGGCTCGACCGGGCCGGGCGCATCGAGATGGCGATCGTCGAGTCCGGCGCGCGCCGCGACATGGGCCAGGCCGAGGCGGCGATCGTGACCCTGCAGCGGCTCCCCGAGCTGCGCGACCAGCGTCCGCGGCCGTGGACGGCGCGGCTGCTGTTCGCTTACGCGGACGCGCTCGCCGACGCCGGGCACCTGGAGGCGGCGGCCGACTGGTTCGCGCGTTCGGCCGCGGCCGACGAGTACGGCGAGACCGACGCGGCCGAGCGCTTCGCCGAGCTGTCGGGCGTCGCGCTCGACGACCTGGCCGACCTCGACGACATCGACATCGAGGACAGCGAGGAGGCGGAGGACTCCGAGGAGGGCGCGGACGACGACGTCGACGCGGCGCTCGCCTCGGACGCCGGGGACGACGACGCGGAGTTCGCCGACGACCGGATCACCGCCGGGGACGACGCCGAAGGCGACGACGCGGCGGACGACGACACCCGCCCCGACGACGCCGACGAGGACGACGCCCGTGACGAGGACGTCCCCGGCCCCGAGGGCGAGGGCGACGGTCTTGAGGTGAACACGGCCGGGACGGAGACCGAGGAGGTCGTCGAGGACCTGAAGGCCGGCGACATCGACTCGATCGCGGACACGGCCCAGGCTCCGGACCTCGGCGGTTCGCGTCCCGACGGCGCGGACGAGGAGGTCGGCCGCACCGAGCCGGCCGCCGGGGAGCGCCCCGCGAAGCCCGAGCCCCAGGCCCGGCCCGAGGAGAAGGCGGAGAAGACCGCCGGCAGCGCCGAGGGCGAGGGCGACGGTCTTGAGGTGAACACGGCCGAGACGGAGACCGAGGAGGTCGTCGAGGACCTGAAGGCCGGCGACATCGATGCCATCGCCGACTCGGCGGCGCGGGCGGAGCCCGGCGACGGCGGCAAGCCGAAGTCCTGACGCCCCGCCGTACAGCGGGAACGCGGCGCGGAACTCTCCCACAGGGGAGGGCTCCGCGCCGCGTTCGCGTCTCGGCGGCCGTTCCCCGTCGAGGGCCGTCCTTCCGGCGTACGGCCTGAGCCCGCCGGCGCGGCGGTCGCGTGGCCGGGCCGGGCGGGTCAGCCTGACCGGCGCCTTCTGACGATCACGACGACGGCTCCGCCGGCGATCGCGGCGGCCGCCAGGATGGCGAGCAGGGGGCCGGCGCCGTTCAGCGGTGAGCTCCGGCTGACGTTCCTGGCGGACGACGTGGCGGCGGGCGTGGTCTCGCCGGGGCTCGTGGGCGACGGGCGGGCGGTGGGGGACTCGGCCGAGGCGGGGCGCACGCGGGTGGGCGAGCCGAGCGCGGTGATCAGGTCGGCGGTGAGGGGGCTCAGGCCGTGCGTCTCGTCCGTGAGGCGCAGCGGACGGTCTCCCGCGGGGAGTCTTCTGTTGCCCGAGCAGAGATCCGTCTCCAGGCCGGAGCCGCCGGTCCGGGCGAAGATCAGGTAGCGCTCGCCCTTCTTGACCGCGTAGCCGCACGCGGGTGACTGGGCCGCGGTGGACATGGTGAACTCGGCCCGCGTCTCGCCCTTGTAGACGTGGTCCGCGCTCAGGGTGGCGACGACCCGGCCGCCGCCCTCGGCGGGCCCGGTCAGGCGGACGCCGGTGGCGGTGGCGGTGAAGACCGCGGTGGCCGAGGCCACGAGCTCGCGCGGCTCGGGTTCGGCGCAGGAGCAGGCGCACGCGGTGCCCGTGGGGAGCAGGACCAGGGACGCGGCCATGGCGAGCACGGCGGCGATGCGGGCCATCATGTTCCTGGGACGCGCCGTGCCCGGCGGAGGTTCAGTCCGGGATCAGGGTTTCTCGGTGCGGTCGAGCCAGTGCATGATCCCGGCGACGTTGGAGGCGACGCCGCTGAGGGTCTCGGCGACCTCGGCGGAGGCGTCGTCGGACTGCTGGGCCCGGTAGCGGGACCGGGTGCGGTCGCGGACCATGGCGACCGCGTGGTCCAGGTCGAGTCCGTCGGCGCGGGCCTGGCGGGTGAGGGCGGTCCAGACGCGGAGCTCCTCGGCCGAGCGTTCGAGGGCCTGCGGGACCGCGCCGACCGGGCCGTAGTGGCTGAACAGGAGCCGGGCCGGGTCGAGGGACCGGAAGAGCGCGAGCGAGGCCAGGGCCGTGTCGAGGTCGAAGTCCGGCGGCGGGGTCGCCGGGCGCAGGTCGTCGGTGGCCGGGAGGTAGACGCCGGCGGCGTCGCCGACGTACAGGTCGCCGGTCTGGGAGTCGATCAGGCCGACGTGGTGCTTGGCGTGGCCGGGGGAGTAGTGGCTGTCCAGCCGCCGGCCGCCGCCGAGGTCGATGCTGCCGGTGTCGCCGAGCGCGCGGATGCGGTGGGCGTCGGTGGGGGACAGGTCGCCGAAGAGCACGTCGAGCTTGTCGCCCCAGACCATCCGGGCGCTGGCCATGAGCCGGGAGGGGTCGGCGAGGTGGCGGGCGCCCTTCTCGTGGACGACGATCTCGGCGTTGGGGAAGGCCCTGGCGATGTCGCCGACCCCGCCCGCGTGGTCGAGGTGGATGTGGGTGACGACCACGGTGGCCAGGTCGCCGGGGCCGACGCCGAGGTGGTGGAGGGCGTCGCGCACGACGGGCGCCGAGGTGGAGGTGCCGGTCTCGACCAGGCAGGGCCGATCGCCCCTGATCAGGTACCCGGCGGTGATGCCGGGCAGCCCCGCCATGTGCGTGTCGATCTCGAAGACCTCGCCGCCCAGCGGGGTGATCGCGTCGGCCGGGTTTTCCACAGGGAGCCTCCAGTTCGGGCGTGTCGTCCACAGAATGCCGTTCGGTCCGCGGGGGCCGCCGTCCCATCGTAGAAAGTGGACGCCTCAAGGTCACGGCAGGAGGAGGTCCCATGTCCGCCGAGAGCCCGCTCCCCGGGAATCCGTCCCCCGGAGATCTTTCCCCGGACGATCCCGTTCACCGCAACGAGGTGGTGCTGGCCGGCCGGTTGGCCACCCAGCCCGCGCGGCGCACCCTGCCCACCGGCGACACCCTCGCCGAGTGGCGCGTGGTGGTCCGCCGCCCAGAGGGAGGCGCGAGCAGGTGCCGCGTCGACGCCCTCGAATGCGTCACCTTCGACCCCGAGGTCATCGCCACCGTCGCCGGCTGGCGGTCCGGCGACACGGTGGAGCTGCACGGGGCCCTGCGGCGCCGCTTCTGGAAGTCTCCCCACGGCACGATCAGCCGCTACGAGATCGAGGTCGGCAAGGCCCTTCACCTGCGCCCCGCGCCACCCCCTCGGACGCCTCCCCGCAGGGGAAGACCCGAGGACGTGCCCGAGGACGGTCCCCCGGCGTCAGAGCGACCCCCCACCACCGAGCGACCCCCCAACGCAGAGCCGCCCCCGCCCCCACAACCCGGCGCGCCCACCTCCGAGCCCGTCACCACGGGGGTGCCGGGATCCATCGACCCCGCCGGTTGACCGCGACCCCGCGCCGGAGCTGCCCTGGACATGCGGCCTCTGCCGGGAAGCGGACGCACAGACCCAGCCGGGCCGACGTGCGGCCGACCAGGGCAAGCGGGCGCGCCCGCCGGGCGGCCCAGGGCCGGTGGACGTACGGCCGGCGCCAGGCCGGGCGCCGGTGTACGGCCGGGCGGTCGTGGCCGACTCGACCGGTGCGCCTCGGCGCATCGCCGCCGCCGGCACGGCGATCACCGCCAGCCTCGCGGCGTGCGGTGTCCGTGGGCCGCAGCGGATGGTGGGCGGGCCCCGGCGGAGGGAGTGCGCTTGGCGGGCCCACCGGGAGAGGGCGAGTGAGCCGGCCATGGTGGGCGGGTGTGCGGCCGACCAGGTGGGCGCGCTGCCGGGCCGGCCAGGGCAGGGGACGCCACGGCCGGGCCGGTCGGCGCTCGTGTGCGGCCTGGCCGGGGCGGGCGGGCGCGGCGCCGGAGCCGTAGTCGGCGGACGGTGGCCGACCAGGTGGGCGCGCTGCCGGGCCGGCCGGGGGGCGGTGGGCGTACGGCGGGGCCGCCGCGCTGGTGTGCGGTCTCCGGGGCGGGTGGGCGCGGCGCCGGGATGGTCAGGGGCGGAGGCGGGTCTCGGAGGGGCCCGGCCGGGGCGAACTCGCGGCCGGGCCGGGGCCGGGGGTCAGGAGTCGGGGAAGGTGCGCATCACCAGGCCGGTGCGCGGCTTGGGGGAGAAGGAGGTGGATTTGCGGGGCACCCGCTCCCCTGCGGCGGCCAGCGCCAGGACGTCCTTCACGTCCAGGGGGTTCAGGATGACGGCGGTGCCGGAGGTCTTGGCGGCCAGGCGGATGGCGGCCTCGGGGTCGTGGTGCACGACCAGGACGTTGTCCTCGGTCTCCTCGATGCCCCAGACGCGGGGAATGACCAGTTCCTGAAGAACGGAGGTGGGGAGTGAGCGCCACAGGGCCGAGGTGCCCTCGGGCATCGCGTGGGTGACCTGCTCGGGGTCGGGGTCCGTGAGGAGGCGGAGGCCGTCCTCGCCGGCCAGGAGGAACGCCGGGCTGCGGCGGCCGCACTCGGCCAGGGCGCGCAGAGCCGAGGGGAGGTCGTCCATGTCCCGGACCTGGAACGCGCCCTTGGCCCTGGCGGCGGCCTCGGACAGGGGCAGGCCGGGGATGACGCGGTGGATGGCCTTCAGGTCGGCCGGATAGGAGTTCGCGTCCACCAGCAGGGCCAGTCCGTAGTCCCACGGGCCCGCGCCGCGCCCGGCGGCGTGCTGCTCGCGCTGAAGGGCGAGGTACGTCGCGTAACGGTGGTGGCCGTCGGCGATCAGCGCGCGGCGGGTGCGGAGGTCGTCCGCGATCTCGCGCAGCTCGCCGGGGTCGGTGACCGCCCAGAGCCGGTGCCGCGTGCCGTCCGCGGTGGCGGTCTCCGCCAGCGGCGCCCGCGTCGTCGCCACCTCGTCCACGATCCTGCCCGCAGCTCCCGTACGGCTGGCGCCGTCGTCGGCCGCCACGCCGGGCCGGGCCGCGCCGGGCTCCGCCGTACCGGGCGCGGAGACCGGTCGGGGGGCCTGTCCGGGGGCCGGGTCCGGGGTCGTGCCGAGGGTGGGCAGGGCGGACGCGGGGCCGGCGGGGGCGTCGTCGTACAGGAGGAAGATCGGTTCGAGGTTGGACTCGGTCGCGCGCATGAGGGTCAGGCGGTCGGCGACCGGGCCGGGCATGACGTTCTCGTGCGGGAGGACGACGCCCTGCTCGGGCGTGCTCAGGGCGAGGGCGCCGATCAGGCCGCGCTGGAGCACACCGGTGGCCGAGCGCTGCTCGTACACGTACAGCGCGGGCGTGTCGTCCACCTTGAGCGGGCCGTCGGCGAGCCAGGCGCGCAGCGTGCGGGCGGCTTCGCCGTACGCCTGCTCGCCCCGCCCCGGAAGGATCAGGCGGACGATGTTGTTGGGATGGATGTCGCGGAGCGCGCGGATCGCGTCGGCGTCGATCACGTCATAGGGCGGTGACGTGACGGCGGCGAGGTCCGGGACGTCGAAGCGGACGCCGCGGAACGGCTTGAGCGTGAGACCGGGAGGCACGGGCACGACCGAGTCCCCTTCGGTGATCCGGGTGCGTGAGGTGGGCATGTTAATAGATCGACCCCGTTTGTCTGGGAACAGGAGGCCACACGTAATGACCCAAGGACAGAACGGCTCATCTGATTCCCGAGGCGGCGCCCCCGAGGGCGGCGTCTACGAGTGGTACCAGCGTGGTTTGCAGTTGTTGAAGGAAGGCAGTCCGGCGGCCGCGGCCGCTCTCCTGGCCCGCGCCGTCACGGAGGAGCCGGAGTCGCGCAGCATCCGGGAGGCGCTGGCGCGGGCGCAGTTCGACTCCCGGCAATACGTCGAGGCCGCTGAGAGCTTCCGTTGCATCGTCGAGGCTAACCCATCGGAGGATTACGCCCACTTCGGTCTGGGCATGTCGCTCTGGCGAACCGGTGACATGCACGGCGCCGCCGAGTCCCTGGCCCTGGCCGTGGCCATGCGTCCCGACCTCAAGCACTACGTCAACGCCCTCAGAGGCGTCCGGGCCACCCTCCGCGCCCGCCACGCCTGACCCCCGCCCCACCCTCCACCCCGACCGACTCCCGCCCTGCGCCCAGACCCCCGCCCCGACCGACTCCCGCCCGCCGCCCCGACCGACTCCCGCCCGCCGTCCCCGCCGACTCCCGCCCGCGGACCGGCGGCCTCCGAATCCCCGTCCCCGATCGATCCCCGCTCCCAGATCCGCCGCCGCTGAATCCGCGGCCCTGGCCGGCCTTCACCCTCCAGACCCGACGCCGCCGAACCCCGCCTCCGCCGTCTCCGGCCCGCCGCCGTCCCCTTCGGCCCGCAGGCTCTCCGCCTTCGACGAGCCGCGTCAAGGTCTCGCCTGGAGTGAGGACCACTCATGGGGATCACTCCGCCGGCGACGCCGAACGCCGACAGGCGCCGGACATCCCCTCTGGGCGATCACCGGCCCGATCCCGCCGCCGTTTCGCCGAGGCCGGACGTCGCCCTGGAGGCCGCTGCCGAGGGGAGGGGGCGGCGGGCGGCTGGCGGGCGGGGCGTGGGACGGTATGGGGGACGTTGCCGAGATCGACGGGAGTGGGCACATGGCGGGGGAACGGCCGGGGGTGGCGGAGCGGCCTCGGGGGAGCCGGGGAGCGCTGCTGGACGACTATGACGCGCTGCTGCTGGATCTGGACGGCGTCGTCTACCTCGGACGGGCGGCGGTCCCCGGCGCGGCGGACAGCCTGGGGAAGGCGCGGGAGCACGGGGTCCGGCTCGCCTACGTCACCAACAACGCCTCCCGCACGCCCGGCGCGATCGCCGAGCACCTGACGTCGCTGGGAATCCCGGCGACCGGCGACGACGTGGTGACCAGCGCCCAGGCGGCGGCGCGGCTGATCGCCGAGCGGGTGCCCGCCGGGTCGCCGGTGCTGGTCGTGGGCGGGACGGGGCTGCGGTGGGCGCTGCGCGCGCACGGGCTGCGGCCGGTCAGCGCCGCGGCCGAGCGCCCGGCCGCCGTGGTCCAGGGGATCGCGCCGGACCTGTCGTACGCGCTGATGAGCGAGGGCGCGATCGCCGTGCGGGAGGGCGCGCTGTTCGTGGCGGCCAACGCCGACAGCACCATGCCGACCGGGCGCGGCGAGGTGCCCGGGAACGGGGCGATGATCCAGGTCATCCGCACCGCGACCGGCGTGGACCCGATCGTCGCCGGGAAGCCCATGCGGCCCCTGCACCGCGAGGCGATCATCCGCACCGGCTCGTCGCGGCCGCTCGTGGTGGGGGACCGGCTCGACACCGACATCGAAGGCGCCAACAACGCCGGCGCCGACAGCCTCCTCGTCCTCACCGGCGTCGCCCGCCCCGCGGACCTGCTCACCGCTCCGCCCGAGCACCGCCCCACCCACATCGCGGACGACCTTTCGGGCCTCCTCGTCCCGCACGAGCCGGTCACCCTGGACGGCGACTGCGCGGCCTGCGCCGGGTGGACCGCCCGCTGGACCGGCGGCCACCTCGAACTCCACGGCTCCGGCACCCGCTCCGACGCCCTCCGCGCGGCCTGCGCCGCCGCCTGGTCCGCCGCCGCCGAAGGCCGCCTCACCCCCGACCAGGTCGCCCCCGCCCTCTCCGCTCTCCCGCCGGCGACCCCACCTTCGCCGTGATCCCGGACTTCTGAGCACACCCCGTGCGCGAGCCGGCCTGCTCCCCGCCGAGAGGCGCCTGCCCGGCCGTACGGCGGGCGCGAGCCGTACGGCAGGGCAAGGGGCGACGGGGAGCGGGTCCCCCGCGTGGAGCGGCGTGAGGCCGCGCCGGCCCGTTCAGCGGGACCGGAGGGCGCGCCGGAAGGCGGGGGCCGCTCGCCGGGGTCGGGGGCCGGGGGTCGTCGTTCGGGTCAGAGGCGTTCGATGATGGTGACGTTGGCCTGGCCGCCGCCCTCGCACATGGTCTGCAGGCCGTAGCGGCCCCCGGTGCGCTCCAGTTCGTGCAGGAGCGTCGTCATGAGGCGGGCCCCGGTGGCCCCGAGGGGGTGGCCGAGGGCGATGGCGCCGCCGTTCGGGTTGACCTTGGCCGGGTCGGCGCCCGTCTCCTTGAGCCAGGCCAGGACGACGGAGGCGAACGCCTCGTTGATCTCGATGGCGTCGAGGTCGCCGATGGACATGCCGGTCTTCTTCAGCGCGTGCGCGGTGGCGGGGATGGGCGCCGACAGCATGCGGATCGGGTCCTCGCCGCGGGCCGAGACGTGGTGGATCCGGGCGCGGGGGGTCAGCCCGTGCGCCCTGACCGCGGCCTCGGACGCGATGAGCAGGGCGGCCGCGCCGTCGGAGATCTGGGAGGAGACGGCGGCGGTGAGCCGCCCGCCCTCCATGAGGGTCTTGAGCCCGGCCATCTTCTCCGGCGACGTGTCGCGGCGCGGGCCCTCGTCGTGGGCGACGTCGCCGTACGGCGCGATCTCGCGGTCGAAGCGGCCGGAGTCGATCGCCTCGATGGCGCGGCGGTGCGACTCGTAGGCGAACGCCTCCATCCTCTCGCGGGAGATGTCCCACTGTTCGGCGATCATCTCGGCCCCGCGGAACTGCGAGACGTCCTGCCCGCCGTACCTGCGCTGCCAGCCCTTGGAACCGGTGTACGGGCCCTCGGTGAGGCCGAGCGGCTCGGTCGCGCCGCGCGAGGCGTAGGCGATGGGGATCATGGACATGTTCTGCACCCCGCCCGCGACCACCAGGTCGGTGGTGCCGGACAGGACGGCCTGGGCGGCGAAGTGCACGGCCTGCTGGGACGAGCCGCACTGCCGGTCCACGGTGACGCCGGGCACCTCCTCGGGCAGGCCCGCCGCCAGCCAGCAGGTGCGCGCGATGTCGCCGGCCTGCGGGCCCACGGCGTCCACACAGCCGAAGATCACGTCCTCCACGGCGGCAGGGTCCACGCCGGTGCGGGTCATGAGCGCGGTGAGCACGTGGGCCCCCAGGTCGGCGGGGTGCTCGCCGGACAGGCCCCCGCCGCGCCGGCCCACGGGGGTGCGGACCGCGTCGACGATGTATGCCTCGGCCATTGGCCACTCCTCAGGTTGAGAGGATCCCTTCCAGGACCATCGAGATGTACTGCCTGGCGATCTCGTCGGCCGACAGCGGCCCGTCGCCGCGGTACCAGCTCGCCGCCACCCAGACCGTGTCGCGGATGAACCGGTAGAGCAGGCCGGTGTCCAGGTCGGCGCGGAACACGCCGTCCAGGACGCCCCGGTCCAGCACGGACATCCACATCTCCCGGAACCGCTCCTGGGACTCCACCAGGTACGAGAAATGCGGATTCTTCGCCAGAAGCTTCGACTCGTTCTGATAAATCACCACGGCGGGGCGGTGCCGGTCGATCGTCCGGAACGACTCCACGATCAGCGCCTGGAACGTCTCGCGCGCCCCGAGACCGGAGTCCAGCACGCGGTCGTACGCCGCCCACATGTCGGTGAGGAAGGTGGACAGGATCTCGTCCACCATCGACTCCTTGGAGTCGAAGTGGTAGTAGAGGCTGCCGCCGAGCATGCCGGCGGCCTCGGCCACCTCGCGCACCGTGGTCGCCGAATAGCCCCGGGACGCGAACACCTCGGCCGCGGTGGCCAGGAGTGCGGCGCGCCGCTCGGCGCGCGCGGCCGCGGTGCTCTCGGAGTCTCGGCGTCGTGGGCTCATGGGGAAGTCGACCTCTCGCAGATGGGAACCGCCCGGCCGGGCGGGGAGCGCTCGCTCGCGAGAAGACGATAGCCCCGCCGGCCCCGATGACCTGCGCCTCTCCCCGCCGTGCCCCGTGCGCGGAAGGCCGGCCCGCGCGCCCCATGCCGAGATCTCCGCCCCGCCCGGGGGCACGCGGGACACCGCTCTCCACGCCGATCACTCTACCAAACAATTGTTAGAAAGAACCTGCCTGTGATGCGTGCCACCGAGCAGCGGCCTTCCGCTCTCGGCAAGGGGGCGGGCGATCATGGAGGGGTTACGCTGAGCCCATGGAGCGATCCGGGACGTCTGGGGCGGAGGCCGGATCCGGGCCGGGCGCGGCGGCGGAGAGCGGCCCGGGCCGCCTGCCCCCGACCGCGTGGGCGGTGCTCGGCATCCTGTCGTTCGGCGAGGAGCTCACCGGCTACGAGGTGCGCCGGTGGGCCGACCACATCCTGCGGTTCTTCTACTGGAGCCCGGCGATGAGCCAGATCTACCGGGAGCTGAAGACGCTGGAGCGGGCCGGGTACGCCGCCTCCCGCGTGGAGACCGCCGCCGACGGCCGCCCCCGCCGCGTCTACGCGATCACCGAGGACGGCGTGGCGGCGCTCGCGCGCTGGGTGGCCAGGGAGGACGTCGGCCCCCCGGTCTTCAAGAACGGCACGGCGCTGCGCGTCTGGCTCGGCCACCTCACCACGCCGGACCGGCTGCGCGAGGTGGTCACGGCCTACCGCGACGAGACCGAACGGCTCGGCGCCCAGGCGGAGCACTCCCGCTCGGTCGCCGCCGAGGTCCCCGGCTGGGCGCACCCCGAACTGGTCGCCCGCTGGGCCGCCCGCTACTACGAGTCCGAGCGCGCCCTCGCCGAGGGCATGCTCGCCGACCTGGCCGCCCTCGACGCGCCCCGGCTCACTTCCTGAGCCCGCGGAGCGCGCCACCCGCGCCACCCGCGCGGCGTCTCGCGCGGCGTCTCGCGCGGGTGGCGGGCCAGTTCGTCGAGGTCGTCGAGCATCCGCTGGGTGAGGTCGCGCTCGGCGGCGTAGTGCCGCTCGGACCAGCGCAGCACCAGCGCGGGGTAGGTCAGCCCCGGCGTCTCCGCGGCCCTGGCGGCGTCGGCGGCGGCCTCGCGGCGCATCCTCTCGGCGTAGTCGCGGTGGAGCTCCAGCACCTCGCGCAGGCGTCCGGGCTCCATCAGGTGGCCGAGCCAGGCGCGCAGCATCACGCCGTGCTTGAGGACGGGCGGCTCCACCGGGGCCTCGCCGGCCCAGCGCGCCACGGCCTCGCGCCCGCGCTCGGTGATCGAGTAGACGCGCCTGTCCCGGGCGCCCTCGGCGGGCTCCACGCGCGAGGTCGCGAAACCGGCCCGCTCCAGCCGCTTCAGCTCGCCGTAGATCTGGCTGTAGGAGGGGCTCCAGTAGAAGAACCGCAGGCTGCGGTCGGCCTCCTTCTTCAGGTCGTATCCGGAGCGCTCCCGCCCGAGGGAGAGCATGCCGAGCACCGCCCAGCTCGTCGGCGGCAGGCCCGGGAGCTCCTCGTCGCTCACCGGCCCAGCCTAGACCGCCCCGGCGCCGGGCGGCATGGGGCGGCGCGTCCACGCGAAGCCGCCCGCGGGGTCCCCTGTTCGCCGGGGGAGAGGGGGCCCGCGGCCGTACGGCGGGTCAGAGGGCGGCCATGAGGCGGGCGCGGTGGTCGGAGGGGGAGCCCCAGGCCGAGTGGAGGGCGCGGGCCTTGCGGATCCACAGCGAGGGGTCGTACTCGTCGGTGTAGCCGATCGCGCCGTGCACCTGCAGCGCGGTCTTGGCCACGGCGTACGCCGCCTCGGCGCAGGCCACCTTCGCCGCGGACACGTCCCGGGCGAACTCCGCCGTGCCGTACGCCAGGGCGGCGCCGTACACCAGCGGGCGGGCGAACTCCAGCGCCATCAGCGCGGAGGACAGGTGGTGCGCGACCGCCTGGAACCCGCCGATCGGCCGGCCGAACTGGTGGCGGCTCCCGGCGTACTCCACCGAGGCGTCCAGCAGCGCGCGGCCCACCCCGAGCTGCTGCGCCGCGCAGGCCAGCGCCCCCAGGTCGTACGCCGCCGCCGCGGCCTCGCGCACCGCCTCCCCCGAGGCGCGCACCGCCCCCGGCGTCACGCGGAACAGCCGCCGGGCCGGGTCCAGCGAGGTCAGCCGCTCGCCGGGAGCGGCCGCCGCCAGTTCGTCCCCGGAGACGGCGAGCACGAGGTCGGCCACGTCGGCGTCCAGCGCGTACGGCACCGCCAGCGTGATCATCGCCGTGCCCCCGGCCACGCGCGGCAGCCACTCCTCGTCGCCGAGACGGGAAAGCAGCGCGGCGGCGGCGATCGTCTCCACGACGGGGCCGGGCACCGCGTGGCGGCCCAGCTCGTGCACGGCGGTCACCAGCTCGACCGGGAGCACGCCCGCGCCGCCGTACTCCTCGGGGACGGCGACCGCGAAGACCCCGGCCCCGGCGATCGAGGCCCACAGCGCCCGGCCGGGGCCGCTGTCGCCGTCCGCCCACGCGCGCACCGCGCCCGGGGTCTTCGAGCCGGCGAGCATGCGGTCCAGGCTCTCGGCGAACATGCGCTGCTCGGCGTCCAGGACGAACCTCACGATCGCCTCACCTCACCCGGGGCAGGCCGAGCACGCGCTCGGCGACGACGTTGCGCTGGATCTCGTTGGTGCCGGCGTAGATGGGGCCGGCCAGGGAGAAGACGTACCCCTCCAGCCACTCGCCCGCCAGCTCGCCGTCGGGGCCCAGCAGGTCGAGCGCGGTCTCGTGGAGGGCCACGTCCAGCTCGGACCAGAAGATCTTGTTGAGGCTGGCCTCGGCCCCCACGTCGTCGGTGCGCGAGATCGTCTCGAAGCCCTTGAGCCGGTAGGCCCGCGCGGCGATCCAGACGTCGGCGACGCGGTCGCGCAGCGCGGTGTCGGCGGGGTCGGCGCGTTCGCGCCACAGCTCGACCAGCCGGCCGGCGGCGGCGGTGAAGCGGCCGGGGCTGCGCAGGGTCAGGCCGCGCTCGTTGCCCGCCGTGCTCATCGCGACCCGCCAGCCGTCGCCGGGCGCGCCGATCACGTCCTCGTCGGGCACGAACACCTCGTCCAGGAACAGCTCGGCGAAGGCGGGCTTGCCGTCCAGCCGCCCGATCGGGCGCACGCTCACCCCCTCGGCGTCCAGCGGGAACATCAGGTACGTCAGCCCCCGGTGCCGCTCCGCGGCCGGGTCGGAGCGGAAGACGCCGAAGGCGCGGTCGGCGAAGGCCGCGCGGGAGCTCCAGGTCTTCTGCCCGTTGAGCAGCCAGCCGCCGTCCGCGCGGGTCGCGGTGGCGCGCAGGTTCGCCAGGTCGCTGCCCGCCTCGGGCTCGGACCAGGCCTGCGCCCAGATCACCTCGCCGGAGGCCATCGGCGGCAGCACGCGGGCGAGCTGGTCCGGCGTGCCGTGCTTGAACAGGGTGGGCGCGAGCAGGTTGATCCCGTTCTGCGTCACCCGGCCCGGGGCGCCCGCGGCGTAGTACTCCTCCTCGAAGACCAGCCACTGCAGCGGGGTCGCGCCCCGCCCGCCGTACTCCTCGGGCCAGGAGACCACCGACAGGCGCGCCCGCGACAGCTCGCCCTCCCAGCGGCGGTGCGCGGCGAAGCCCTCCGCCGTCTCCAGGGAGGGCAGCGGCTCGGCGGGCACGTGCTCCCGCAGCCAGGCGCGCACCTCGGCGCGGAACTCCTCCTCGGCCGGTCCGAAATCAAGATCCATCCGCCGCCGCCTCCGTCCTCGTCGCCGCCATCCCGCCGAACGGCTCTCGCCCGCGCGCGCCGCCGCGCTGGGGCGGGTCACGGTGCCGGGCGCGCGGGGGCCGCGCCGCTCGCGGCGCGCCGCCGTCATGGCCGCTCCATTCTTTCTAACAACTGTTTGGTAGGGTAGCGCACGTGAGCGAGATCGAGACGTTCCCGGCCGGGGCGCGCGCCCGCCCGGGGGACGGCCCGCCGAGGGAGGACCGCCCGTGATCCCCGCCTACGTGCCCGGCCACGACCTGCTCAAGGACCGCGTCGTCGTCATCACGGCGGCGGCGGGGGCGGGCATCGGGGGCGCGACCGCGCGGCGGTGCCTGGAGGAGGGCGCGAGCGTGCTGATCAGCGACGCGCACGAGCGCCGCCTCGGGCAGTCCCTGGCGGAGCTGGAGAAGGAGTTCGGGGCCGGCCGGGTGGCCGCCGTCCCCTGCGACGTCACCTCCGAGGAACAGGTCGGGCGGCTGTACGGCACGGCGGTCGAGCGCTTCGGCCGCGTCGACGTGGCGGTCAACAACGCCGGGCTGGGCGGCACCGCCGAACTGGCCGAGATGACCGACGAGCAGTGGGACCGCGTGCTGGACATCACCCTGACCGGGACCATGCGCTGCACCCGCGCGGCGCTGCGGATCATGCGGGACCGGCCCGGCGGCGGGGCGATCGTCAACAACGCCTCGGTGATCGGCTGGCGGGCGCAGCGGGGGCAGGCGCACTACGCGGCGGCCAAGGCCGGGGTCATGGCGCTGACGCGCTGCGCGGCGCTGGAGGCCGCCGACTTCGGGGTGCGCGTCAACGCCGTGTCGCCCTCGCTGGCCATGCACCCGCACCTGGTGAAGGTGACCTCGGCCGAGCTGCTGGAGGAGCTGACGGCGCGGGAGGCGTTCGGGAGGTACGCCGAGCCGTGGGAGGTCGCCAACGTGATCGTCTTCCTGGCCTGCGACTACTCGTCGTACATGACCGGCGAGGTCGTCTCGGTCTCCAGTCAGCACGCCTGACCGCCTGGCGATGGGCCGCCCGGGCGTCCGGCCGGCGATCGACGGCCCGGCGAGGCGACCGCCCCGGCGATCGGCTGACCGGGGAGCCGGGGATCCGGGGATCCGGCGGTCGCGCGTGCCCGCGGGCGCCGGGCGGGGTAGCGTCGGAGCGTCGATCATGTGCTGAGGCTGGGCGGTGCGTGGGTGCGCGGATCCGGGGATCGGGACCATCGGGATGTTCGGGGCGGCTCGGACGCCCAGGGCCGCGCGGGCGGTCAGAGCGGCCCCGGCGGCTCCGGCGGTCCTGGCGGTCCTGGCGTTCCCGGCGTTCCCGGCAACGAGTTCGGGGGCCGGGCGCACACCGTGATCCAGGTCGCCGGCGACGTGCACGGCTCGATCACCGCCGGTCCCGGCGCGGAGACGCCCCGGCAGACCCCGCCGCCCGCGCCCGGGTTCGTGGACCGGCACGAACTGCTGAACCGCCTGGCCGGCCTCGTCGCGGGAGGTCCCGCCCCGCCGCGGATCGCGGTGATCTCCGGGCCGCCCGGCATCGGGAAGCGCGCCGCCGCCCGCCAGTTCGCCTACCTGTTCGGCGAGCGGTTCCCCGGCGGCGACCTGCACGTGGCCTGCGCCGACTTCCGGGCCGGGCGCGGCGCGGCCGACCTCGGCGGCATGCTGGCCGCGTGCCTGTCCGGCCTCGGCGTGCGCGAGGAGCACCTGCCGGGCGCCACCGGGGCCCGGTCGAACCTGCTGCGCAGCCGTACGGCGCGGGCGGCGGTCCTGGTGGTCGTCGAGGACGCGACCGAGCCCGCGCAGGTGCGGGCGCTGCTGCCGAAGGCGCCCGGGAGCCTGGTGCTGGTCACCACGTGCGCGGACCTGGCGGAACTGCGGCTGGACGGCGCGGTCTTCCTGGAGGTGGGCGCGCTCGACGACGAGAGCGGGTCGGAGCTGTTCGCCCACGTCGCCGGGGTCCCCGCCCAGGGCGCGGGGGCCGATCTGGTACGGCTGTGCGCGGGGCTGCCGCTGGCCATCCTCGCCCTCGGCGCGCGCGTGGCCGCCCTGCACGGGGCCACACTGGGAGACCTGGCCGCCGAGCTCGCCGACGAGAGCCGCCGGCTGTCCGCGTTGTCGCTGGGAGGACGGGAGATCGTGAGCGAGAACTTCACCGCGTCCTACGAACGCCTGCCCGAGCCCGCGCGGCGGCTGTACCGCAGGCTGGGGCTGCTGCCCGTCGCCGACATCGCCGTCGATACCGCGGCCGTGGCCGCCTCCCTCGAACCCAAGATGGCGCGTGCGCTGCTGGACACGCTCGCCGACGCCCGCCTGCTGGAGCGGCGGCCGGAGGGCCGGTTCGGCTTCCACGAGCTGATCCGCGCGCACGCCGCCGGGCTCGCCGCCGAGGAGCCCCGCGAGGCCGTGCTCCGCCGGGTCGTCCGCTTCTACCTGGCCCGTACGGCTCTCGCCGACCGCGCCGTCATGGGGGAGCGGACCCGGATCGCCGATCACGGCAGGCTGCCGGCCGTCGAGGAGGACCCGTTCGCCGGGCCGGACCCCAAGGCCGCGGCGCTGGCCTGGCTGCGGGCCGAGCGGGCGAACCTGGTGACGATCGTGCGCACCGCCGCCGACCGCGGCTGGGACGCCGAGTGCTGGCAGCTCGCCGAGGCCCTGACGGCGTACTACCTCAACCACCGCCACCTCGGCGACTGGCTCACCACCAGCCACCTGGGCATCGAGGCCGCGCGGCGGTGTGGCGACGAGCGCGCCGAGGCCCGCCTGCGCATGCTCGTGTCGCGGGCCCACGGCGACCGCGGCGAGACGCGGGAGTCAGACGCGGAGTCGGCGGAGGCCGTCCGCCTGGCCGAGCGCGCGGGCGACCCGATCCTGCTCGCGTCGGCGTGGGAGTTCCGCGGCCGGCACCTGGACCGGGCCGACCCGGCGGCGGCGCTGGACGCCTACCGCCGCGCCCACGACCTCAACGCCGACGCGGGCGAGTGGCGTGGCGTGGCTCTCACGCTCTACTTCGAGGCGTGCGCCCTGACCCGCCTCGGCCGCCCCGCCGAGGCCCTGCCCCTGCTGGACCGCGCCCGCGACCTCCTCGCCTGGCTGGGCGACACCCGCATGACCGGCCGCGCCCTGATCGCCACCGCCGACGCCCTGACCGGCACGGCCCGCGACGACGAGGCCGCCGGCGCCCTGCGCCAGGCCCTCCCCCTCCTGGCGGGCCTCCACTACGAGGCCGAGGCCCACGAACGCCTGGCGGATCTCGCCACCCGCCGAGCCGACCCCCGAACCGCCCGGACCCACCTGGAAGCCGCCCTCCACATCTACCGCTCCACCGGCCACCCCCACGCCGACCGCCTGGCGCCCCACCTGCGACCCTCGTCCACCTAACCCGATGCCGGGGTCAGGTGGAGGGAGGTGGTCCGGGGACCGGTGCGGATCTTCAAGGGGCCCTGGGGCGGGAGACCGGCTTGGAGAGTGGCGTGGAGGGCTGAGGCGGCGAGGGCGGGGTCGGAGGTGGTGACCTCGAATTCGCGGGTGTCGCGGAGGAGGCAGAGGCAGCCGCCGGGGGTCGCGGCGGCGGCCATGGCGGCGCCGGGATGGTGGCCGAGCGCGGCGGCGAGCCAGGCGCGCGCCTCGGCGCGGTCCGTGACGCGGGAGCGCACCACGACGGAGGCGTTCTCGGCGAGAAGGCGGTCGGGCTCGTCCTCCTGACTGGCGAGGTGCCGGTACGCCCCGGGCTCGCCCGGGCGGGGCCCGACGCCGGAGGCGGGATAGCGCCGCAGCTCGATCTCGCCGGGGGCGAGGGTGCGGGCGAGGACCGTGTGGCTGCGGGCAGGCGTCGCCACCGCGCGCGGCGCGGGGACGGCCAGGACCGGGGCAGGGCGATCCGGGACGGGCAGGGCCAGGCGCTCGTACAGCAGGGCGCGGAAGACCTGGAGGGACTCGCCCCGGTGGGCGAACACCCGGCGGTCAGGTCCGCGAAGCGGCCCGGGACGTGGGCGTCGGCGGCCCGGGCGAGCTGCTCGGCGAGGTCATGGTCGGCCGACAGCCGGGGCGCGGACCGGGCCAGGTCGGCGGGTGGGGTGCCGGGGACGGTGGTGGCGGACGGGGGGTTGAGGAGCAGGGGGCGGTCCAGGGCGGCGGCGTACAGGGTCACCGAGCCGTGGTCGCCGATCACCAGGTCGGCGGCGACCAGGGCGGCCTGCCACCCGTCGGCGGGCGGTAAGCGCAGGAGACCGGCGGCGCGGGCCCCGGCGAGGGCCTGGGACAGGTGGAACTCCCCGTGCCAGGACGCGATGTTGGGGTGGGCGGCGAGCGCGACGCGGTACTCGTCGGCGGGCAGCGCGGCCAGGAGTTCGGCCGGCAGGCGCGGGCGGGCCCCGAGGAGGGAGTCCCGGCCCCAGGTGGAGGTCAGCACGACGAGCCGCTGGTGGCGGGCGACGCCCAGCTCGGCCCGGTACAGGTCGCGCAGGGGCAGGCTGGCCGTCAGCCGGTCGAGGACGGGGTCGCCGACGACCACGCACCGCTCGGCGGCCTCGGGGCAGACCGGCCGGAGCGCGTCGCGCTGGGCGGGGTGGGACACCGCCATCAGGACGTCCTTGCCGCGCAGGTGCCTGACCGGCACCACACCGGACACGCGTTCGCCGCCGCCGTTGGAGTCGGGGACGTACTTGTGGAAGCCGATGCCGTGGGGGAGGACGACGACCGGGCCGTCCACGCGGCCGAGGTCGACGTTCTCGCTCGCGGTCAGCGCCAGATCGTGGTCCAGGTCCCTGACCTCCTCCCACGGGACGACGCGGGCGCCGCGCTCGGCGAGCGATCGCGCGACGCCGCCGCCGAACGCCGAGGACTCGTCGAAGGCGAACAGGACCTGGACGCGCTCGTCGCCGTCGAAGACCGTGAGCGCGTCCAGCAGGCGGAGCGCCGAGGTGTGCGTCCTGGCGATGGCCAGGACGGTGCGCGGGCAGTCGAAGGTCTGCCAGCGGGCGCGCTCGGCCGCCCGCCACCGCGCCGCCGGGCCCTCAGCCGTCATGGCCGCCCCTGTACGGCGCGGCGCCGCGCGGCCCGTCGTGTGCCCGGCGGGGGCGATGGAGGCTGGTGGTCACAGCAAGACATGGTGCCAGGGCGGGCCGCGCGGCGATCCGGGGGAGGGCGCGTCCGGGCGGTCAGCCGGTGTGGCGGACGCCGCCGCGCCACACGGCCGACACCAGGGGGACGCCGGGGCGGTAGGCGAGGTGGACGTGGCTGGGGGCGTCGAGGAGGACGAGGTCGGCGCGGGCGCCGGGGGACAGGCGGCCCACGTCGTCGCGGCGCAGCGCCCTGGCGCCGCCCAGCGTCGCGGCGACCACCGCCTCGTCGGGGGTCATCCCCATCTCGCGTACGGCGATCGCGACGCAGAACGGCATGGAGCTGGTGAAGCTGGAGCCGGGGTTGCAGTCCGTGGACAGGGCGACCGTGACGCCGGCGTCGATCAGCCGGCGGGCGTCGGGGTACGGCGCGCGGGTGGAGAACTCCGCCCCCGGCAGGAGGGTGGCGACGGTGTCCCCGCTCGCGAGGGCGTCCACGTCGGCGTCGGACAGGTGGGTGCAGTGGTCGGCGGAGGCCGCGCCCAGCTCCACGGCGAGCCGCACGCCGGGCCCGGGGCCGAGCTGGTTGGCGTGGACGCGGGGGGTCAGGCCGGCCTTGGCTCCGGCCGTGAGGATCGCGCGGGCCTGGTCGCCGTCGAAGGCGCCGCGCTCGCAGAAGACGTCCACCCAGCGGGCGTACGGCGCGCACGCGGCGAGCATGGGGCCGGTGACCAGGTCCACGTAGCCGGCCGGGTCGTCGTCGTACTCGGGGGCGACGATGTGCGCCCCCAGGTAGGTCACCTCGTCGGTGTGGTTGGCGGCGGCCCGCAGCGACCGCGCCTCGTCCTCGACGGTGAGGCCGTACCCGGACTTGCACTCGATCGTCGTCGTGCCCTGCCGGAGCGCCTCGGCGACGTACCGCGCCACGTTCGCGTCCAGTTCCTCGTCCGTCGCGGCGCGGGTGGCGGCGACCGTGGTCCGGATCCCGCCCGCGGTGTACGGCCGGCCGGACATGCGGGCGTTGAACTCGGCGGTGCGGTCCCCGGCGAACACCAGGTGCGCGTGCGAGTCCACGAACCCCGGGATCGCCGCGCGGCCCCCGGCGTCCACGCGCTCGTCGGCCGCCGGGGCCTGGGCGGACGGGCCGACCCAGGCGACGCGCTCGCCCTCCATCACGACGGCGGCGTCCGTGATCGTGCCCAGCTCCGGGTCGTTGGTGAGCAGGCTGCCGATCCCGGTGACGGCGATGGCCATGGCGGGTCTTCCTTTCTGCGGGCCCCGGGCCCGGCGGCGCGTGCGGCCGGGCCCGGCGGCGTGGGTCGAGGTGTGGTGGGGCGGGGGTCAGGCGTGCGGCGTCCCGCCCGGGCCGGTCAGCGGGCCGACGGCCTCGGCCAGCGCGGCGGCGACGTCCCCCACCAGCGTGTGGGCGCCGTCGCGCACGACGGTACGCCCGCCCACGATGACGTGGCGCACGTCGGCGGCCGTCGCCGCGAACACGGCGGTCTCGGCGGCGAGCGCGGGCGGCGGCCCGGCGGTGCGCACCGAGTCGAGCGCGACCGTGGTGAGGTCGGCCAGGGCCCCCGGCTCGACGCGGCCGGCCTCCGGCCAGCCCAGGGAGGCGTGCCCGTCCCCGGTGGCGGCGCGCAGCAGGTCGCCGGCGGCCCAGTGCCCCCGGCGGCGGGTGCGCAGGCGCTCGTCCAGTTCCATCGCCCGCGCCTCCTCGAAGAGGTCGATCACCGCGTGGCTGTCGCTGCCCAGGCTCAGCGGCGACCCGGCGCGCGCGAGGTCGGCGGCCGGGCCGATGCCGTCGGCGAGGTCCCGCTCGGTGGTGGGGCACATGCACACGGTCGTGCCCGAACCGCCCAGCAGTGACACGTCCTCGCCGGTCAGGTGGGTGGCGTGCACGGCCGACGCGCGCGGCCCGAGCACGCCGTGGTCGGCCAGCAGCCGGGTCGGCGTGCACCCGTGGGCGCGCAGGCACGCCTCGTTCTCGGCCGGCTGCTCCGACAGGTGGACGTGCAGCGGCGCCCGGCGCGTGGCGGCCCACTCGGCGACCGTCGCGAGCTGGCCCGCGGGGACCGCGCGGACCGAGTGGATCGCCGCGCCGATCCGGGCGTGCGGCCGGTCCTTCAGCGCCGCCGCCCGCGCCGCCCAGGTCTCCGCGTCGCCGTCGCTGAACCGGAGCTGGTGCTCGTCCGGCGGCGCGCCGAACCCCGAGGACAGGTAGCAGGTGTCCAGCAGCGTGATCCGGATCCCGGCCTGGGCCGCGGCCTCGATCAGCGCCTCGCCCATGATGTTGGGCTCCAGGTACGGCGTCCCGCCGGGCGCGTGGTGGAGGTAGTGGAACTCCCCGACGCAGGTGATCCCGGCCAGCGCCATCTCGGCGTACACCGCCCGCGCGAGCGCGAGGTAGGACTCCGGGGACAGGCGGGCGGCGACGCCGTACATGATCTCGCGCCAGGTCCAGAAGGTGCCGGACCCGGCCTGGACGGACCCGCGCAGGGCGCGGTGGAAGGCGTGCGAGTGCGCGTTGGCGAGCCCGGGGATCGTCAGGCCGCGCAGGACCTCGGCCCCCGGCGGGGGCGTGGGCACGCCGGTGCGCACGGCGGCGATCCGGTCCCCGGCGACCTCGATCACGACGCCGGAGGCGACGCCGCCGCCGGTCCAGGCGTGCTCCGCGAAGTACGTCACCGGCATGCCAGGCCCTCCAGGACGTCGGCGAGCGCCTCGACCCCGGCCGCGCAGTCGTCCTCGCGGGCGTGCTCGGCGGGGGAGTGGGAGACGCCGGTCGGGTTGCGGACGAACAGCATCGCCGTCGGCACCCGCGCCGCCAGGATGCCCGCGTCGTGCCCGGCCCCCGTGGGCAGGACGGGCACGTCGTACGGCCGGCGCTCGGCGAGCAGCCGGACGATCTCCTCGCGCGGCCCGTGCGCGAACTCCACTACGGGGGTGAACGACTCGCGGGTGACGTCGACGTCGATCCCGTGCTCCCGGGCGGCGCGCTCGATCCCCTCGACGACCTCGGCGAGCGTCGGCTCGTCGGGGGCGCGGGAGTCCAGCCAGGCGCGGACCAGGCTCGGGATCGCGTTGACCCCGTTCGGCTCGACGGCGAGCTTGCCGAAGGTGGCCAGCGCGCCCGCCGCGGCGGCGCGTTCCCTGGCGGCGAGCACGGTGGCGGCGTAGGCGAGCATCGGGTCGCGGCGGTCCTCGACGCGGGTGGTGCCCGCGTGGTTGGCCTCGCCCCGGAAGTCGAACCGCCAGCGCCCGTGCGGCCAGATCGCCGACGCCACGCCCACGGGAGACTCCGTGTCGGCGAGGAACCGGCCCTGCTCGACGTGCAGCTCGACGAAGACGCCGACGCGGGCGAGCCGTTCGTCGTCGGGGCCGATCGCCGCCGGGTCGTACCCGGCGCGTTCCATCGCCTGCGGCAGCGAGATCCCGTCGGCGTCGCGCAGCTCCGCGGCCCGCTCGGGGGTGAGCCGCCCGGCGGTGAGCCGCGACCCGGCGCAGGCGAGGCCGAACCTGGCCCCCTCCTCGTCGCCGAAGTTGACGACCGCCACCGGGCGGCGGGGCGTCGCGCCCCGCCGCGCCAGCTCGTCGAGCGCGGCGAACGCCGAGACCACGCCGAGGGGGCCGTCGAAGGCGCCCCCGTCCGGTACCGAGTCCAGGTGCGAGCCGGTCACCACGGCGTCCCCGGCGGCCGGGTCGCCGAGCCAGGCCCACTGGTTGCCGTTGCGGTCCACCTCGAAGGCCAGGCCGCGCGCCCGCGCCTGGTCGCGGAACCACGCGCGGCAGTCGGCGTCGGCCCCGGTCCAGGCGAACCTGCGGTAGCCCCCGGTCCGGGCGTCCCGGCCGATGGGCCGCAGGTCCGCCCACATCTCCTGGAAGGACGCGCTCACCGCCGCGCCTCCCGGCCACCCGGGCGGCCCGCCCGCCGTACGGCCGCCGCCCGGCCGGTGGCGGCCGTACGGGCGGCGGCGGGGCCGGCGGTCGTGGCGGGACGCCGTACGGTCCGCGTCGCGGGACGCGGCATCAGGACTCCCTCATGGGGACGCGGACGCCGGTCTCGCGGGCGACCTCGTCGGCGCGGTCGTACCCGGCGTCCACGTGCCGGATGACGCCCATGCCCGGGTCGTTGGTGAGCACGCGGCGGATCTTCTCCCCGGCCAGCGGCGTGCCGTCGGCCACGGTGACCTGCCCGGCGTGGATGGAGCGGCCGATGCCGACGCCGCCGCCGTGGTGGATCGACACCCAGGACGCGCCGGAGGCCACGTTGACCATCGCGTTGAGCAGCGGCCAGTCGGCGATCGCGTCGGAACCGTCGAGCATGCCCTCGGTCTCGCGGTACGGCGAGGCCACCGAGCCGCAGTCGAGGTGGTCGCGGCCGATCACGATCGGGGCCCGCAGCTCGCCCGCGGCCACCATGTCGTTGAAGCGCTCGCCGGCGCGGTCGCGCTCGCCGTACCCGAGCCAGCAGATGCGCGCGGGAAGGCCCTGGAAGTGCACCTTCTCGCCGGCCATGCGGATCCAGCGGGCCAGCGGCTCGTTCTCGGGGAACAGGTCGAGGATGGCGCGGTCGGTGGCCGCGATGTCCTTGGGGTCGCCGGACAGCGCCGCCCAGCGGAACGGGCCCTTGCCCTCGCAGAACAGCGGGCGGATGTAGGCCGGGACGAAGCCGGGGAAGTCGAAGGCCCGGGCGTACCCGGCGAGCTTGGCCTCGCCGCGGATCGAGTTGCCGTAGTCGAACACCTCGGCCCCGGCGTCCTGGAAGCCCACCATGGCCTCGACGTGCCGGGCCATCGACTCGCGCGCCTTCTGGGTGAACTCCTCGGGCTTCTCCCTGGCGTAGGAGGCCATGTCCTCGAAGGCGACGCCGACCGGCAGGTACGCCAGGGGGTCGTGGGCGCTGGTCTGGTCGGTGACGACGTCGATGGGCGCGCCCTCGGCGAGCATCCGGGGCAGGATCTCGGCGGCGTTGCCGAGCAGGCCGATGGACAGGGGGCGGCGGGCGTCGCGCGCCTCGACCGCGAGGCGGAGCGCGTCCTCCACGCTGTCGGCGCGGGCGTCCAGGTAGCCGTGGTCGAGGCGGCGCTGGATGCGGGAGGGGTCGCACTCGACGCAGATGGCGACGCCGCCGTTCATGGTGACGGCCAGCGGCTGGGCGCCGCCCATGCCGCCGAGCCCGGCGGTCAGCGTGATCGTGCCGGCCAGCGAGCCGCCGAAGCGCTTGGCGGCGACGGCGGCGAAGGTCTCGTACGTGCCCTGCAGGATGCCCTGCGTGCCGATGTAGATCCACGAGCCCGCGGTCATCTGGCCGTACATCGTCAGGCCGAGCTTCTCCAGGCGGCGGAACTCCTCCCAGTTCGCCCAGTCGCCGACCAGGTTGGAGTTGGCGATCAACACGCGCGGGGCCCACTCGTGCGTGGTCATCACGCCCACCGGGCGGCCGGACTGCACGAGCATGGTCTCGTCGGCCTTGAGCGTGCGCAGCGTGCGCTCGATCGCGTCGAACGAGCGCCAGTCGCGGGCGGCGCGGCCGGTGCCGCCGTAGACCACCAGGTCGTCGGGGTGCTCGGCGACCTCGGGGTCGAGGTTGTTCTGGAGCATCCGCAGCGCGGCCTCCTGCTGCCAGCCGAGGGCGGACAGCTCGGTGCCTCGGGCGGCCCGGACGGGGCGTGCGCCTTCCATGGTGATTCCCTTCGGTGTCGGTCTGGTAGGTGTATGCCCTTGAAGCGGCGTTCAGCGCGCGGCGGCGTCCTGTCCCGCCGCGGCGGCGGGGTAGATCATCCGCTCGGGCGGCCGTGCCGTACGGCGGGCCCAGGGGTAGTAGAGGGCGGCGGTCGCGGCCAGGCCGACGATCCAGGAGATGTCGGCGCCGCCGAGCAGTTCGGTGACCGGGCCGGTGTAGAGCTTCTGCGCCAGGAACGGGATCTGGACCACCACGCCGAAGGCGTAGCTGACCAGGGCGGTGGTGTTCCAGCGGCCGTAGCGCCCGCGCGGGTCGTACAGCGCGGGGATGTCCACCCGCTCCTTGGAGATCAGGTAGTAGTCGGTCAGGTTGATCGCGCTCCAGGGGGTGAACACCATGAGCAGGGCGAGCACGAAGTTCTTGAAGTTGTCCAGGAAGTCCGCGCTCGCCGCGACCGCGACCGAGACGGCGGTGAAGCCGGTGATGTACAGCGCCCGCGCGACCGGGGAGATCCGGGAGCGGCCGTTGAACGCGGTCACGGTGGTGAGCACGCACATGAAGCCGCCGTAGGCGTTGAGGGTGTTCACGGTGAGCTTGCCCACCACGATCACCAGGTAGATCAGGATCGCGATCGCGGCGGGCCCGGCCAGCTCGCCCACGAAGCCGACCTGGTCGCCGATGAAGGCCTTGCCGGAGACGGCGGCGATCAGCGCGCCCAGCGTCATCGCCCACTGCGACCCGATCACGCTGCCGGCGAAGGTGGACCAGAAGGTCGCCCGCTCGCTCGTCTCACGGGGCAGGTAGCGCGAGTAGTCCGCGACGTACGGCCCGAAGGTGAGCTGCCAGCCCGCCCCCAGGCCCACGGCGAGCAGGAAGGTGGCCGCGTCGAAGTCCTTGACGCCGACGAACGCGCCCACGTCGTAGTTGGCGAACAGCGCGATCAGCAGGTACCCCAGCCCGGCCACGCCGACGACGGTGGCGACCCGGCCGACCGCGTGGATGAGGCGGTACCCGGTGACCGCGACCAGGATCGTGAGCGCGCCGAAGATCAGGATCCCGGCGGTGTCGGGGATGTGCAGGACGCGCGCGAGCGCCTGCCCGGCGAGCACGCTGCCGGTGGCGGCGAAGCCCAGGTACATCAGGATCACCAGGACCAGCGGCAGCACCGCGCCGAGCACGCCGAACTGCGCCCGGCTGGAGATCATCTGCGGCAGTCCGAGGCGCGGGCCCTGGGCCGAGTGCAGCGCCATCACGACGCCGCCGAGCACGTTGCCGATCAGCAGGGCCAGGATCGCCCACAGCGCGTCCGCGCCGAAGACCACGGCGAGCGCGCCGTCCACGATCGCGGTGATCTGCATGTTCGCGCCGAACCAGAGGGTGAACTGGCTGCGCGGGGAGCCGTGCCGCTCGGCGTCGGGGATCACGTCGATCGTCCGGCGCTCCACGGCGGGGGCGCGCTCCGGTACTTCCGCATATGTCATGGCATGCACCTCTCACTACTTCCTGCGCCCCCGCTTGGTTGTCCTGTACGGTGCTGTATATACAGGTGGCCTGTCAAGAGGGCGGTTACACTGCCTGCCAGCGAGGACGCGGCCCCCTTCCGCCCCCCGCCACCCACCCCCGCACGCCCCCACGGACCCTCAGGATCGGTTGCCATGGTGCCCATCACGGTGGTCGAGTCCGAGCTCGCCGCGCAGTTCCACCAGTCCGGGCCGGCGTCGGTGCCCGCCTACCAGCGGGTCAAGAACCTCATCGCCGAGGGGGTGCGCTCCGGCCACTGGTCCCAGGGCCAGCAGCTCCCCTCCGAGAACCAGCTCGTCAGCGCGCTCGGCCTGTCCCGCATGACCATCAACCGGGCCCTGCGCGAGCTGACGCACGAGGGCCTGATCGTACGGCGGGCCGGCCTCGGCACGTTCGTCGCCGAGCCGAAGGCCGCCTCCGCCCTGCTGGAGGTGCGCAACATCGCCGACGACATCCGCAGGCACGGCCACCGCCACCGTACCGAGGTGGTCTACCTGCGCGAGGAGCCCGCCGTGGCGGCGGACCCGGAGCTGGGCGCGAGCCGGGTGTTCCACTCCCTGATCGTGCACTTCGAGGACGACACCCCGATCCAGCTCGAGGACCGGTACGTCAACCCCGAGGCCGCGCCGCACTACCTGGAGCGCGACTTCACGCGGGAGACGCCGCACGCCTACCTGAACGCGGTGGCCCCCCTCACGCGGGGCGAGCACGTGGTCGAGGCGGTCCTGGCCACCCCCGAGGAACGCCGCCTGCTGCGCACCGACCGGCACGAGCCCTGCCTGCTGATCCGCCGCCGCACCTGGTCCTCCGGCACCCTGGTCAGCGTCGCCACCCTCCTTCACCCCGGCTCCCGCCACCGCCTGGAGGGCTCCTTCGGGGAGTCCTGACGCCTCAGGCCCCCCCGCGCCGTACGGCGTGAGCCCGGCCCGGGTCCCGGCGGGCGCGGGCGGGCGCCGTACAGGAATCCGCAAGGTTGCGGAACAAGCCCCCGATGTCGGTGCGAAGCGCAACACTGTCCGCGAAACGGTAGAGGTGACGGTCGCCCGGGAGGCGGGATCATGCGGAAGATCATCGTGTCGGAGTTCATCACGCTGGACGGCGTCATCGAACGGCCCGGGGAGCTGGGCTGGGCGTTCCGGTTCGAGCGGGGCGCGGAGGGTGACGCGTTCAAGACCGAGGAGCTGATGTCCGCCGGGGCGCTGCTGCTGGGCCGGGTCACCTACGAGGGCTTCGCGGCGGCGTGGCCGGGGCGGACCGACGAGGCCGGGTTCGCCGACAAGATGAACTCGATGCCCAAGTACGTCGTCTCCTCCACGCTGAAGGACCCGGCCTGGGCGGGCACGACGGTGATCTCGCTCGACGACGTCGCGGCGCTCAAGGCGCAGGAGGGCGGCGACATCCTGGTCAACGGCAGCGGGCGGCTGGTCCGCGAGCTGGCCCGGCGCGGGCTCGTGGACGAGTACCGGCTGATGGTCTTCCCGCTGGTGCTGGGGACCGGTCAGCGGCTGTTCGGCGAGGGCGCGCCCGAGACGGAGCTCACGCTGGCCGAGACCCGCCCGATCGGCGGCGACGGCGTGGTCCTGTCCGTCTACCGCCCCCGCCCGCGCACGGTGACCGCGGCCGACGGCACGCGCATCGCCTACGACCGCACCGGCTCGGGCCCCGCCCTCGTCCTGGTGCAGGGCGCGTTCTCCGCGCGCAGGGACCCGGTGATGGCCGACATCGCCGCCGCGCTGGAATCCCGCTTCACGGTGTTCAACTACGACCGCAGGGGCCGGGGCGACAGCGGCGACACCGCCCCGTACTCCCTCCGGCGCGAGATCGAGGACCTGGCCGCCGTCGTCGAGGCCACCGGCGGCCCGGCCCTGGTCTTCGGCGGCTCCTCCGGCGGCGCGCTCGCCCTGGAGGCCGCGGCGGCGGGCGTCCCCGTCACCCGGCTGGCGGTCTTCGAGCCGCCGTACGTCACGGACCCGTCCCGGCCCCCGATCCCGACGTACGAGGAGCTGAGCGGCCTGGTGGAGGAGGGCCGCCGGGGCGAGGCCGTGGAGGCGTTCCTCACGCGCGGCGCCGAGCTGCCGGCCGAGGCCGTCGCGGGCATGAAGGGGTCCCCGGCCTGGCCCCACCTGGAGAGCGTCGCCCACACCCTGGCGTACGAGTGCGCCGCGGTCGGCCCCGGCCCGGTCCCCGCCGACCGGCTGTCCCGGATCGCGGTCCCCACCCTGGTGATCGAGGGCGAGGAGAGCGGCGAGCGCATGCGGACCGCGGCCCGGGCGGTCGCGGAGGCCGTCCCCGGCGCCCGTCTCCACACCCTGCCCGGCCAGGCCCACGGCCGCCTCGACCCCGCCGGCCTGGCGTCCGTCCTGACCGCCTTCTTCACCGCCTGACCCGCGCCCCGCCCTGCACGCCCTCACCCCCGCCCCGCGCGCCCGGCCGTACGGCCGAAGCCGCGCGGGCGGGCCGGCGCGGGCGGGCCGGTGGCGGCGGGCGGTCAGCCGGGGCGGCGGGCGACGTAGAGGACGCGGTCGTGCTCGTCCTCGTCGGGCGGGTCCCGGAGCTCGGTGCCCGCCAGGCCGTGGGCGGCGACGACGCGCAGGCCGGCCGCCTCGGCCGCCTCGCGCACGGCGCGGCCGGACCGGTGGCGCTGGACGTGGCGCATGGACACGCGCTCCCAGCGCTCGCCGGTCCGCTCGAACAGGTCGAACTGGGTGACCACGACGGAGTCCGGCTCGATCCGCGGGGACACCGCGAAGCGGGTCACGAACCGGTCCCCCTGGTCGGCGACGGCCGGCGTCCCGAACGTCCTGCGGTAGTAGCCGATCGTGTTCAGGTCGAAGACCACCACGCCGCCCTCGCGGAGCCGGCGCCGCGCGGCCTCCAGCGCCCGCCGCAGCCCGTCCTCGCCCGTCAGGTACGCCATGGGCAGGTCCACGCAGGCGACCGCGTCGAACCCGGTCAACCCGGGCGGGGGATCCTCCAGGCCACCGGTGAGGAAGGGGATGCCCTCGGCCCCCGGGCGGCGGCGGGCGAGCGCCACCATGGCCGGGGACAGGTCGTAGCCGGTCACCTCGAATCCCCGCTCGCGGAAGGCCACGCTGCTGCGGCCGGTCCCGCACCCGGCGTCCAGCAGCCGCCGCCCGCCCGGCCCGTGGCGGGCGATCGCCTCCGCGAAGCGGTCCGCCAGCCCGGAGGTGTCCATCCGGGCGTTCAGCTCGTCGTACCTGCCGGCGATGGCGTCGTACGCCGCCAGCGTCTCGTCCGTGTGGGACAACGCCGCCTCCCGTTCACCGATGGGGGCCGCGCCGGGCCCGGGGGCACGGCGCGGCCGGGGGGATCACCAGATCCACCACGCCTGCCGGTTGACCCGGCGGCGGGTGACGCGGCGCAGCATCTTCTTCATGGTTCACCTCCCTCCGCGGGGCGAGTGACGACGATGGCGGGTGGTCTAGCGGGGGACCCGCCGCAGCCGGAACGGCGGAGGGGTGATGATGCCCGCGACGTGGGGCCGCCCCCCGCCGCCGAGCACCGACAGGCGGGCCCCGGCGGTCAGGGCGGAGAGCAGCCCGGTGGCCAGGCTCTGGGCGACGGCGGCCCCGGCGCAGGTGAACGGCCCGCCGCCGAAGGGCAGGTACGGCCCGCGCGGCTCGGCCCCGTCCCACCGGTCCGGCCGGAACCGGTCCGCCTCCGGCCAGTGCCGCTCGTCGCGGTGCAGCAGGTAGACGCACACCGACACGCTCTCGCCGGGCGCGAGCCGTACGCCGGCGACCTCGTGGGCGCGGCGGACGGGGCGGCCCAGCAGCCAGGCGGCCGGCCACAGGCGCAGCGACTCCCGCACCGCGGCCTCGGCGGGGACCTCCGCCAGGTCGACGCCGCCGGCGGCGGCGGCCAGCAGCGCCCAGGCGACCACGTGGCCGACCGGGGCCACCGAGGTCCGGAACAGCAGCAGGTACACGTGGGCGACGTGGGACGCCGGGGTCCCCGGCGGGGCCGCGCCGAGCACGGCGTCCAGCAGGTCGCCGGGCCCGTCGTGCGGCGGCCGGCCCCTGCGCGCGGCCGCCTCGGCGGCGATCGCGCGCACCACCCGCGCCCACAGCAGCCGCCGCGCCACGGCCGCCACCGCCCCCGGGGGACGGATCAGGACGTCGCGGCGGACCACGTGCTCCATCAGCGCCCGCAGCCCCGGCGGGCTGCCGGGCCGCAGCAGCGCGCCGGCCAGGAACCGGTGCGTCAGGTCACGTCCGGCCGCCGGCCACTCACTCGTCTCGCCCAGGGCGGCTGCGAGCGCGGGCAGCCGGTCGCGGGAGGCCTCCAGGTGGAGCCGCAGGGTCCGGCGCGCGGCGCGCCCGATCGCGAGCTGCGCCGCCCGGGGCTCCAGCCGCCCGCCGGGCACGTGGAAGAAGTCGGAGACGTCGTCGTAGCGGCCCTCGCCGTCGTGCAGGACGCGCGCCGCCTCGTCCGGGTCGGCCACGCACAGCGAGCCGTCGTCCGGCAGCCGGAACACCGGTCCCCGCTCGCGCCGCGCCCACTCGACGTACCCCAGCGGGTCGCGCCGGTACCACCGTCCCGCGCCGCGCGTCTCGTCCAGCGCGGGTTCCGCCGTCGCCGCCATCCCCAGCCGCCCCCCACCGTTCGGGATCCCGGGCACACGCGAGCCGCCCTCGCGGGCGCGCCGGACGACCGGCGGCGGACACGAGAGCGCGGTCACCTCCGCCGCGCCGGGCCGGCGCCGAAAAACCCGGATCGGCGCCGCCGGAAACAGCGGAAATGATCTCGAACACCGGCATCTTATACGCCGGCCACCACACCAATGATCTTGAAGTGAAGAATGGGAACGCGGTTCCCTGAATTGCGAAAGAGCTGGAATTCGGCCTGTGGGATTGGTGATCCGCAGCGCTGGACCGCCATTGCCGGCGCCGTTGCCGGATGTGCGCATTTCTGGGGACGGAGATACGGGCGAGACCCCTGACCCCCTATTTGACCGTGAGAAATCTGAGGGGTTGCGGCGTCGCGAGTCGGCTGCGAGACTCGGGCGCAGGCGCGGTGACGACGTCCAGGGGACCGCCGTCCCTCGGCCCCGCTCGCCCCCCTGGACGGCCGGCCGGTTCGAGCCCGACCACCACGGACCATCCGGGAGCCACTGTTGGGTGAACCCTCCGTCCACGAACTCGCGGAATGCGATTTCATCGCGCGGGACGTGCCGGACTTCGGCCTGTCCGAGCCTGAGTACGCCCGCGCCCTCGACCACCTCGTCCAGGCCAACGTCGACGTGATCGTGCACACCGCCGACGGACGGCTCCTGCTCGGATACCGCAGGGACCTGCCGCTGCGGGACATGTTCTGGGTCTTCGGCGGCCGGATGAAGCCCGGGGAGACCCTGGCCGGCACGGCGTCGCGCATTCTCGCCCGCGAGCTCGGGCTCGAGGTCGAGAAGGACCGCCTCGTCCTGGACGCCGTCTACAACGTCATGTGGAGCAGCCGGAGCGTGCCGCCCGAGCACCACGGCTTCCAGACCCTCCTCACGCTCATGCGGTACGAGTGCGCCGAGGAGGAGGCCGCGTCCGTGTCCGTCGCGGACCGGACGCACGAGTGGATCGGCTGGTACACCCCCGACGAGCTGCGCGGGCTGGAGGCGGCCGGATCCGACCTGCTCCACCCGTTCCTGCCCGTCGTCCTGCGCAACGCGGGCCTGCTCTGAGCGGCCCTCCCGGGGCTCCGGCTCCCCGGGGAGGGCCGCGCCGGGACACCGACACTGGAGGCGCACGTGCACTGCCGTTCCTGCCGGGCCGCCGACCTGACCGAGGTGCTGGACCTCGGCGAGCAGTACCTCAGCGACTTCCGCGACGACGACCTCCGCCCGCCGCGCCGGCCGCTGGTCCTCATGCTGTGCCGCCGGTGCGGGCTGGCCCAGCTCCGCGACACCACGCCCCCCGAGCTGCTGTACCACGACCGGTACGGCTTCCGCTCCGGCGTCAACGAGGCGATACGCGAGGACCTGCGCTCGGTCGCCGCCCACGCGCTGCGGGCGTGCCCCGGGGCGCGGCGGTGGCTGGACATCGCGTGCAACGACGGGACGCTGCTGTCGTTCGTGCCCGGGCGGATCCACCGGGCGGGGATCGACCCGGTGGCCGCCTTCGCGCCGGAGTCGCGGCGGCACGCGGACCGCGTCGTCGTGGACTTCTTCGACCCGGCCAGGTTCGCCCCGGGCCCGGCGGGCGAGCCGTACGAGACCTTCGACGTCATCACCAGCGTCTCGATGTTCTACGACCTGGACGACCCGAACGAGTTCGTCGCCGGGGTCGCCCGCCTGCTCGCGCCCGGCGGCGTGTGGGTGATCCAGCAGAACTACGCGCTGTCCATGGTGGAGCTCGGCGCGGTGGACAACGTGTGCCACGAGCACGTCACCTACTGGTCGCTGGCCACGCTGGAGGACCTGCTGCGCCGGCACGGCCTGGAGGTCAACGACGTCCTCGTGTCCGGCGTGAACGGCGGCTCGTTCCGCACCCTGGTGTCCCGGCGCGGCACCCGCCCGGTGGCCGCGTCGGTGGCGGCCCAGCGGCGGCGCGAGGCCCCCGCGCGGCTGGGCGAGGCGGAGACGTGGCGCGCCTTCGCGGCGCGGGCCCGCCGGGCGTTCGCGGCCCTGCGCCGCCTCATCGACGAGATCAACGCCGCCGGGCAGCGCTGCTACATCTACGGCGCGAGCACCCGGGGCGGGACGATCTGGCAGGCCGCGGGCCTCACCGTCGAGGACCTGCCGTACGCCGTGGAACGCCAGCCCGCCAAGATCGGGCGGAAGATCGCCTCGATCGGGGTGCCGATCATCTCCGAGGAGCGGGCCCGCGCCGACCGTCCCGAGTACATGCTGGTCTCGCCGTGGTTCTTCCGCGAGGTGTTCGTCGAGCGGGAGCGGGAGTACCTGGAGTCCGGCGGGCGGCTGATCTTCCCGCTGCCCGACCTGGAGATCGTGGGCGCCTCCTGACGGCCGCGCCCGGGCGGGAAGGGGGCGCGGGGGCCGCGCCGCCTCCCCGGGGGCGGCGCCTCAGGAGGGCCCGGCCAGGAGGCCGGGGAGGGCGGCGAGGCGCTCGGCGGCCTGGCCGACGATCGCGCCGATCAGCTCCTCGCACGTCGGCAGGTCCTCGATCAGCGCCACCACCTGCCCCGAGGCCATCACGCCCAGGTCCGGGCGGCCGTCCACCATCGCGGCCTTGAGCAGCATCGGCGTGTTGGCCGCCATGAGCACCTGTGACCAGGTCAGCTCCTTGCCGCGCTTCATCGCCAGCCCGTCGCGCACCATCGCCGGCCACGACAGGCCGGAGATCCTCCTGAACCGCGCCGCGTTTCGCACGGCCCGGACCAGCCCGGTCACCCGGCCCGACCGTTCGAGCCGGTCCACCAGGTCGGTCCGCAGCACCCGGTGCGGCATGCCGTCCACCTGCCGGGTCACCACGGTCTCGGCCGCGCCCAGGTACGCCCGCTTGACCGCCTCCGGCACCGAGCTGTCGGCGGTGAGCAGGAAGCGCGTCCCCATCGCCACCCCGGCCGCGCCGTACGCCAGGGCCGCCGCGAGCCCGCGCCCGTCGAAGAAGCCGCCCGCCGCGATCACCGGGATGTCCACCGCGTCCACGACCTGCGGCAGCAGCAGCGTCGTGGCGACCGGGCCGGTGTGCCCGCCGCCCTCGCCGCCCTGGACGAGCACCGCGTCCGCGCCCCACGCGGCGACCTTCTCCGCGTGGCGGCGCGCCCCGACCGACGGGATCACCACGACGCCGGCGTCCTTGAGCCGGGCGATCAGCTCCCGCTTGGGGGCGAGCGCGAAGGAGGCGACCCGCACGCCCTCCTTGACCATGAGGTCGACGCGCTCGCCCGCGTCGGCCGAGTCGGCGCGCAGGTTGACCCCGAACGGCGCGTCCGTGCGCTCCTTCACCTCGCGGATGGCCGAGGCGAGCTGCTCGGGCGTCATCGTCGCCGACGCCAGGACGCCCAGGCCCCCGGCGTTCGCCACCGCCGACACCAGCCGGGGCCCGGCCACCCAGCCCATGCCGGTCTGCACGATCGGATGGCGGACCCCGGTGAGCCGGGTCAGGGGCGTGTCGAGCACCCGCCCGGTCACGGCCGGACCTCGCGGTCGCGCCGCCCCTCGGGGTCGAGCACCTCGCGGATCAGCCGCAGCTCCTCGCCCGTCGGCCGCCGCGTCTCGGGCACCTCGGCGGGCACGTCCAGCGCGAACCCGGTCCTCCCGATGATCTCGGCGACCTCCACGCCCGGATGCGCCGACAGCAGCCGCATCGTGCCGCCCGGCCCGCCGAGGTCGAAGACGCCCAGGTCCGTGACCACCCGCCGCAGGCCGTGCGCCCCCCGGTCGGTGCCCACCCCCGAGACGGTGTCCACCCGCTCGACGAACACCCGCGTGGAGTGGCGGGGGATCCAGTAGCTCGTGGGGTTCAGCCGGGTGTTGCCGGGCGCGCCGCGCACCCCGAGGAGCTGGGAGACGGGCTTGGCCCAGGGGCCGATCGCCGAGATGTTGGTGTTGCCGTGCCGGTCGATCTGGGAGGCGCCCATCATCACGTGCCGCCGCCCGTTCAGCACCAGCCACAGGTGGTCGCGGAACGGCATCCAGCCCTCGACCGCGCCCGCGGGGGCCCCGAGCGGGATCGGCTCGGCCGTGAGCAGCGCGCCTCCGTCGGTGGTGAGCAGGCCGGGCTCGAAGGTGAGCCGGGCCAGCCGCGCCCCCAGGACCGAGCAGACGCCCATGGCGGCGGCCAGCACCTCCCCGTCGCCCCGCCACGCCTCCGCGCAGGCCACCACGCAGACCTCCGCCCGGGTCGCGTCGCTCCCGCTCGCCGCGCCGGCCGGCGCTCCGCTCATCGCTCCGCCCCTTCGTCGATCGTCTTCCGGTACGCCGCCCACGCCTCCGGGTCCGCCGCCGCCGTGGCGTACGCCCGCTGGGCCGCCTCGTCCCGCCCGTAGTCCGGGGCGCAGTCGGTGAAGCCCGCCCCGCCCGGCGCCTCCACCACGCCGTCCACGTGCATGCGGCTGATCAGCAGCGTCTGCGGCGGGCCCTCGTCCAGCACGTCCACGACGCGCTCGCACGAGACGTAGGCCCGCCCGGCCGCCTTCACGAACAGGTCGTCCAGGTACGGGTCGGGCCCGAGGTACTGCCCGTTGCCCCGGCGGTCGGCGCGGTTCATGTGCACCAGCGCCACGTCCATCCCCAGCGGCGGCATCGCCACGACCTCCTGCCCGCCGTACGGCGAGCGCACGGTGGCCAGCCCCGGGTTGACGGCCATCACGTCCGAGCCGAGCCCGGCGGGCGTGGGCAGGAACGGCAGGTTGTGCGCCGCCGCGTACAGGCCGAACATGAACATGCCCTCGTCGTACTCGGTGAACTCGATCACGCCGTTCTGGCGGGCCGCGCGGAAGTGGGGCTCCAGCGGGATCGAGTCGAGCGTGACGAACGGCGCCACGACCCGCCGCACCTTGCCGTACGCGCACAGCAGGCCCACGTCCGGCCCCCCGTAGGAGATCACCGTCAGGTCGGTGACGGGGGAGCGGCAGACCGCCTCGACCAGGGCCATCGGCTTGCGCCGCGAACCCCACCCGCCGACGCCGACCGTCATGCCGCTCTCCAGCGTCGCGGCGACCTCGGCGGCGGTCATCACCTTGCCCGCGCCGCCCGCCGCGACCGGCTCGCCCCCCGTGCCCGCCGTACGGCCCGGGGCGGTCATCGCTCGCCGCCCAGGAAGGCGTCGCGGTGCCGGTCCCCGGCGCCGGCGAGGTTGAGCTCGAACGTGAAGCCCTGCTCGAACCGGTAGCTGCGCTTGACGTCCACCGGGTCGATGCCGTTCAGGGACTCCTTGGCGGCGCGGATGACCTGGCGGTCCTTGGCGGCGATGCCCCCGGCGACCTCCAGGGCCCGCGCGCGCAGCTCGCCGGGCGGCACGACCTCCAGCACGCTGCCGTGGTGGTGCAGCTCGGCGGCCGTCACCGTGCGGCACGTGTAGACCATCGCGCGCATGAGGTGCTGGGGAACGAGCCGGGCCAGGTGCGTGGCCGCGCCGAGCGCGCCGCGGTCCACCTCCGGCAGGCCGAAGTAGGCGTCCTCGGCCGCGATCACGATGTCGGCGTTGCCCGCCAGGCCGACCCCGCCGCCCAGGCAGAAGCCGTGGACCGCCGCGATCACCGGCACCGCGCACTCGTACACCGCCGCGAACGCCGCGTAGCACCCCCTGTTGGCCCCGATCAGCGCGTCGAAACCGGCCGTGGCCTGCATCTCCTTGATGTCCACGCCCGCGTTGAAGCCGCGTCCCACGGCGCGCAGCACGACCGCCCCCACGTTCTCGTCCCGCCCGGCGGCGGTCACCGTGGCCGCCAGGTCGTGCCAGCCGCGCACGGTCAGGGCGTTGACCGGCGGGGCGTCGACGACGATCTCCGCGACCCCTCCGTGGTGCTTCGTAGTGGAGATGTGCATAAGCTACCTTTCCACCTAACGTTTGTTAGAAGGAACGTAGCAGATGACCCTTGCGCTGGACCTGACCGGAAAGCTGGCCGTCGTCACCGGGGGAGTGCGGGGCGTCGGCCTCGGCATCAGCCGCGCCCTGCTGGAGGCCGGGGCCGACGTGATCGCGGTGGCCCGGCGGCGGCCGGACGCCCTGCCCGAGGCGGCCGGCCGCACCGCCCGCTTCGCCTCGCTCGACGTGCGCGACGCGGCCGCCGTCCAGGGGTTCATGGACGGGCTCGACCGGCTCGACGTGCTGGTCAACAACGCCGGCGGCAGCCCCTTCCTGCCGGTCTCCGACGGCGACCCGGCCGTCCACGCCAAGATCATCCAGCTCAACCTGACCGCGCCGCTGATCGTCTCCCGCGCCGCCGCGCCCGTGATGCGCAGGAGTCCGGGGACCGGCTCGATCATCATGGTCAGCAGCGTCAGCGCCGTCCGCCCCTCGCCCGGCACCGCCGCGTACGGCGCGGCCAAGGCCGGGCTGGAGAGCCTGACCGCGTCCCTCGCGGTGGAGTGGGCGCCCCGGGTGCGGGTCAACGCGATCACGCTCGGCATGGTCCGCACCGAGCGGTCCCACCTGCACTACGGCGACGAGGAGGGCGTCGCCGCCGTCGCCCGCACGGTCCCCCTGGGCCGCCTGGCCGAGCCCGCCGACGTCGGCCACGCCTGCGTGTTCCTCGCCTCCGACCTGGCCGCGTACGTCACCGGGTCGGCCCTGCTGCTGCACGGAGGGGGAGAGCGCCCCGCCTTCCTCGACGCCGCCAACGTGAACAAGGAGACGACATGATCTGCCGGGATCGGGTGGTCGTGGTGACCGGCGCGGGCCGCGGCCTGGGCCGCGCCCACGCCCTGGAGTTCGCCCGCCAGGGCGCGCGCGTGGTGGTCAACGACCTGGGCGTCAGCCGCGACGGCGCCCCCGAGCCGGGCGGCGGCCCGGCGGCCGAGGTCGTCAGGGAGATCGAGGCCCTGGGCGGGCGCGCGGTCGCCAGCGGGCACGACGTGGCCGACGAGCGGGGCGCGCGGGAACTGATCGCCACCGCCCTGGAGGAGTTCGGGCGCCTGGACGCCCTGGTCAACAACGCCGGGTTCCTGCGCGACCGGATGCTGGTCAACCTGGGCCTGGACGACTGGGAGGCGGTCCTGCGGGTCCACCTCACCGGGCACTTCCTGCCGCTGCGCGCCGCCGGCGCGCACTGGCGCGCCGAGGCCAAGGCCGGCCGCGCGGTGGACGCCCGGATCGTCAACACCTCCTCGGGCGCCGGCCTGCTCGGCAGCGTCGGCCAGGGCAACTACGCCGCCGCCAAGGCCGGGATCGTCGGCCTCACCCTGGTCGCCGCCGCCGAACTGGCCCCCTACGGCGTCACCGTGAACGCGATCGCCCCGGCCGCGCGCACCCGCATGACCGAGGAGGTCTTCGCCGCCACCATGGCCCCGCCGGAGCCCGGCGCGTTCGACGCGATGGCCCCGGAGAACGTGTCCCCGCTGGTCGTCTGGCTCGGCTCGGCGGACTCGCGCGGCGTCACCGGCCGGGTCTTCGAGGCCGACGGCGGGCGGCTGTGCCTCATGGACGGATTCCGCCACGGCCCGGCGATCGACAAGGGCGCCCGGTGGGACCCCGCGGCCGTCGGCCCCGCCGTACGCGACCTGATCGCCCGGGCCCCCGACCCCGAACCGGTCTACGGAGCCCGCTGACCGGTCAGAGCATCCGGCGCAGGCGCAGGATGTCGCTGAAGCTCGCCTCCATCTTGACGCGCCCGGTGAGGAGGGCGGGCGCGAAGTCGAGGCGTTCGGCGACCAGGTCGACCAGGTCGTCCGAGGTCATGGTGAAGCGCACGTCGGCGTCGGTCACCTGGCCGTCGTACTCGTCCACGCCGTCCACGCCGTCGGCGCGGAGCTTGGCCTTGAACGTCACGTTCAGGTCGCGGACGTAGCAGCTCACGGTGCGCTCGACGATGTGCCTGCGCCGGGTCTCCGCGTCGATCTCGGAGAGCCGGCCGACGAGATCGCGCAGCGCGTCCCGGCACTGCTCCATGGTCGCCAACGTCAACGCCCCCCGTCGCTCAGGTCGATACGGTTCACAATTCCATCATGTACGGAATGTAGCTTCCCGTGCCCCGTCGTTTTCCGCATCCCGCTCTCTTCACGGTACGGCTCGCGCCCGCGCCGCCGTACGCCGCCCGCCCCGCCGTACGCCCGCCGCCGCGCGCCGTACATGCCGCCACGCCTGAGGGGGCGCGCGGGCGTCCCGCGCGCGCGGCGGCGGCGTGAGACGGGCGTGTGTGCGGCCACGCGGGCGGGGCGGCTGTAGCGTTGGGGGTCGTCAGGAAGGGCATGTCGGGGAGGGGACCGGATGGGCGAGCCCGGGGCCGGGGCGACCGGCGTCGATGGCGCGGGCGCCGAGGGCGCCGGAGCCTGGGGCACCGGAGCCTGGGGCACCGGAGCCGGGGGCGCGGCTGTCGAGAGCACCGGCTTCGAGAACACCGGCGTCGAGCGGGTGGACGCGGCGCTCGCGGGGCTGGGCGCGCTCGCGCGCACGCCGACCTCCGAGCACGTCGCGGTGTTCGAGGACGTGCACCGGGGCCTGCAGGCCGCCCTGGCCGAGGTGGACGACGGCCAGGACGGCCAGGACGGCGACCAAGGGGAGAACGGCCGGTGAGCCGCCGGATGAGACTCGACAGCGAGCTGGTCCGGCGCGGGCTGGCACGTTCCAGGGAGCAGGCCGCGCGGCTCATCGAGGCCGGGCGCGTGCGCGTCGGCGGCCAGGTCGCGGGCAAGCCCGCCACGCAGGTGGACACCGCCGCCGCGATCCTGGTCGAGGAGCCGCCCGCCGACCGGCCCGACTACGTCTCGCGCGGCGGGCACAAGCTCGCCGGCGCGCTGGCCGCGTTCATGCCGATGGGGCTGACCGTGAAGGGGCGGCGCTGCCTGGACGCCGGCGCGTCCACCGGCGGCTTCACCGACGTGCTGCTGCGCGAGGGCGCCGCGCACGTGCTCGCCGTGGACGTCGGGTACGGCCAGCTCGCCTGGTCGCTGCGCAACGACGAGCGGGTGACCGCGATGGACCGCGTGAACGTGCGCGACCTCACGCCCGAGCAGGTGGGGGAGCCGCCGAGCCTGGTGGTCGGCGACCTGTCGTTCATCTCGCTCAAGCTGGTGCTGCCCGCGCTGGCCCGCTGCGCCACCCCCGACGCCGACTTCGTGATGCTGGTCAAGCCGCAGTTCGAGGTGGGCAAGGACCGCGTGGGAGCCGGCGGCGTGGTGCGCGACCCGGCGCTGCGGGCCGAGGCCGTGCGCGGGGCCGCGCAGGCCGCGGAGGAGACGGGCCTCGGGCCGCTCGCGGTGGTGGCGAGCCCGCTGCCGGGGCCGTCGGGGAACGTGGAATACGTGCTCTGGTCGCGCGCGGGCGCCGCGCGGCGGTTGCAGGATGAAGACGTCGAACGCGCCGTGACGGAGGGCCCGCAGTGAGTAAGCGCACCGTACTGGTCGTCGCCCACACCGGGCGCAGGCCCGCCCGCGTGAGCGCGCGCCAGGTCATCGAGAGGCTCGCCGACGCGGGCATCGCGGTGCGCGTCCTCGACGGCGAGGCCGAGGAACTGGCCTGCCCGGGGGTGGACGTGGTGCCGTCGATCGCGGCCGCGGCGGAGGACACCGAGGTCGTGATCGTGCTCGGCGGCGACGGCACGCTCCTGCGCGCCTCGGAGATCGCCCGGCCGGCGGGCGCCCCGCTGCTCGGCGTGAACCTCGGCCACGTCGGCTTCCTGGCCGAGGCCGAGATGGAGGACCTCGACGAGACCGTCGATCGGATCGTCTCGCGCGCCTACGACATCGAGGAGCGCATGACGGTGGACGTCGTGGTGCGCCTCAACGGCACCACCCTGACCCGCACGTGGGCGCTCAACGAGGCCACCATCGAGAAGGCGTCGCGGGAGCGGCTGCTGGAGGTCGTCGCCGAGGTGGACGGCCGGCCGCTGTCCCGCTGGGGCTGCGACGGCGTCATCTGCGCCACCCCGACCGGCTCCACGGCCTACGCCTTCTCCGCCGGCGGCCCGATCGTCTGGCCCGAGGTCGAGGCGCTGCTGATGGTGCCGATCAGCGCCCACGCCCTGTTCGCCAAGCCGATGGTGGTCTCGCCGCGCTCCACGCTGGCCGTGGAACTGCTCCCGCAGACGCCCGGCGGCGTCCTGTGGTGCGACGGCCGCCGCCGCTTCGACCTGCCCCCGGGGGCGCGCGTCGAGGTGGTCCGCGGCGAGCGCCCGGTCCGCCTGGCCCGGCTCCACGGCCTGGACGCCACCGGCGCCCCCTTCACCGACCGCCTCGTCGCCAAGTTCGACCTCCCCGTCCAGGGCTGGCGGGGCCGCCGGGCCCCCTCCTGACCGAGACCCGGACCCGCTCCACCGCCCGCGGCCTCGCCGTACCGCGGAGGGCCGCGCCTTCCCTCGGGAACGCGTCTCGCGAACCGGGCGGGGCCGTTCCCGGGGACCCCTCCGGGCCGCGCGCCTCCCCCGTTCCCGCCGCCGCGCGGCCCGGCGGAGGCGGGAAGGGAATGGGTTGGCGGGGTTTGCCCTTGGCTGCCCCAGGAGGGGGGATCGCGCGACGGAGGGTCGTTTCAGCGGGGCGAGACCGTAGGATCGTGTGCGCGACGATCCGATGACATGGGGAGGCGACCTAGTGCGGCCTAGGGTCGAGGAGGTCCGGATCCAGGGGCTCGGGGTCATCGACGAGGCGGTCCTGGAGCTGTCCCCCGGGTTCACGGTGGTGACGGGCGAGACCGGGGCGGGCAAGACGATGGTCGTCACCGGTCTCGGGCTGCTGTTCGGAGGGCGCGCGGACCCCGCGCGGGTGCGCCCCGGGGCCGCCCGCGCCATGGTCGAGGGCACCCTGGTCGTGGACGCCCGGGGGCGGGTCGCCGAGCAGGTGGCCGAGGTGGGCGGCGACATCGAGGACGGCCGGCTCATCATCGCGCGGTCGGTGTCGGCCGAGGGCCGCTCCCGCGCGTGGCTCGGCGGGCGCTCCGTGCCCGTCGGCACCCTGACCTACCTCGCCGACGACCTGGTGGCCGTGCACGGCCAGATGGACCAGCAGCGGCTGCTCCAGCCCGCCCGCCAGCGCGAGGCCCTGGACCGGTACGCCGGGGAGGAGCTGCACAAGCCCCTGCGCGAGTACCAGGCGGTCTTCCGTCGGCACCGCGAGGTCGCCGCCGAACTGGAGGAGATCACCACCCGGGCCCGCGAGCGCGCCCAGGAGGCCGACATGCTCCGGTTCGGCCTGGAGGAGATCGAGGCGGTGGACCCGCGCGCCGGCGAGGACGCCGAGCTGCGCGCCGAGGAGGAGCGCCTGGCCCACGCCGACGCGCTGCGCACCGCCGCCACCACCGCCCACGCCGCGCTGCTGGGCGACCCCGCCTCCGCCGAGACCGGCGCCGACGCCCTCACGCTCGTCGGCGAGGCCCGCAACGCCGCCGAGGCCGTACGCCATCACGACCGGGAGCTGGCGGGGCTGGCCGACCGGCTGGCCGAGGCCGGATACCTCCTGTCCGACGTCGCCACCGAGCTGGCCGCCTACGCCGAGTCGGTGGACTCCGACCCCGCGCGGCTGGCCGCCGTGCAGGAGCGGCGCGCCGCGATCGCCGGGCTCACCCGCAAGTACGGCGCCGACGCCGCCGAGGTGCTGGAGTGGGCGCGGCGGGCGGCGGCGCGGCTGGGCGAGCTGGAGGGCGACGACGACCGGGTCGGGGCGCTGCGCGCCGAGCACGCCGAGCTGGCCGCGCGCATGGAGGCGCTGGCCGCCGAGCTGACCGGCATCCGGGAGAAGGCCGCCGAGAAGTTCGCCGCGGCCGTCACCGCCGAGCTGACCGCGCTGGCCATGCCGCACGCGCGCGTGTCGGTCGAGCTGACCCGCGCCGCCCAGTACGGCCCGCACGGCGTCGACGAGGCCGAGCTGCGCCTGGCCCCGCACCCGGGCGCGCCGCCGCTGCCGCTGACCAAGGGCGCGAGCGGCGGCGAGCTCAGCCGCGTCATGCTGGCGATCGAGGTGGTCTTCGCCGGCGCCGACCCGGTGCCCACGTTCGTCTTCGACGAGGTGGACGCGGGCGTGGGCGGCGCCGCCGCGGTCGAGATCGGCCGCCGGCTGGCCCGGCTCGCCCGCACCGCGCAGGTGATCGTGGTCACCCACCTGCCGCAGGTCGCCGCGTTCGCCGACCAGCACCTGCTGGTGGAGAAGTCCGGCGACGGCACCGTGACCCGCAGCGGCGTCACCACGCTCACCCCCGAGGCGCGCGTGCGCGAGCTGTCCCGCATGCTCGCGGGCATGGCCGACTCCGAGCTGGGCCGCGCCCACGCGGAGGAGCTGCTGGAGACCGCGGCCCGTGACAAATCGCACAGTTCCTCCCCGGCCTCCCCGGCGCCGGGTCCCGGGTCCTCGGCGGAAACGGCGGGCCGGCGACGTGGGCGATGAACGGGGGGAGACTCCTGAGAACACGGCGACGGGGGAGATGAGCGCCCCCGCGGCGCGCGTGGACGACGGAGCCGGGGCCGCCCGCGCGGCCGCGAACGGCGCGGACGCGGAGCGGGAGACGGCCGGTGACTCCGGGGAAGGCGGGGGCTCGGCGCGCCCGCCCTCTGGCAGGATGGTCACGATGAAGGTCCCAACCTTTCGGGTTCCGGGCCTCCGACGCAAGAAGGCGCCAGACCTTCCCGGGGTCGCGGGCGTGGCGAGACTCGATCGGCGGACCAAGAGGCTGACCAAGCGGCTGCGGCCCGGCGAAATCGCGATCATCGACCACGTCGACGTGGACCGCGTGAGCGCGGAGGCGCTGGTCGCCTGCGGATGCGCCGCCGTGGTCAACGTCGCCACCAGCATCAGCGGGCGCTACCCCAACCTCGGCCCGCAGATCATCCTCGACGCCGGCGTGCCCCTCGTGGACGACGTGACCCCCGAGATCTTCGAGCGGGTGCGCGAGGGCGACGAGCTGCGCGTCTGCGACGGCCTGCTGTACCTCGGGGACGAGATCGTCGGCAAGGGCACGGTCCAGACCGAGGAGAGCGTGGCCGCCGCCACCGCCGAGGCCAAGGCCGGGCTGTCGGTGCAGCTCGAGGCGTTCGCCGCCAACACGATGGAGTACCTCCGCCGCGAGCGCGAGCTGCTCATCGACGGCGTGGGCGTGCCCGAGATCCGCACCCGCCTGGAGGGCCGGCACGTCCTCATCGTGGTGCGCGGCTACCACTACAAGGAGGACCTGGTCACCCTCCGCTCCTACATCCGGGAGTACCGCCCGGTGCTCATCGGCGTGGACGGCGGGGCCGACGCCCTCATCGAGGCCGGCTACCTGCCCGACATGGTGGTCGGCGACTTCGACTCGATCTCCGACCGGGCCCTGACCTGCGGCGCCGAGCTGGTCGTGCACGCCTACCGCGACGGGCGCGCGCCCGGCCTGGAGCGCGTCACCGCCCTGGGACGCGAGGCCGTGATCTTCCCGGCCACCGGCACCAGCGAGGACGTCGCCATGCTCCTCGCCGACGACAAGGGCGCGAGCCTCATCGTCGCCGTGGGCACCCACGCCACGCTCGTGGAGTTCCTGGACAAGGGACGCGCCGGCATGGCGAGCACCTTCCTGACCCGGCTGCGCGTCGGCAGCAAGCTGGTGGACGCCAAGGGCGTCAGCCGCCTGTACCGCAGCCGCATCTCGACCTCCTCGCTGTTCCTGCTGGTCGCGACCGCGCTGGTCACGATCGCCGTGGTGCTGTCCTACTCCCCGGCCGGGGAGATCTGGCTCGCCGGGCTGCGCGACCTGTGGAACGGCTTCGTCTTCTGGCTCTTTGGACTCTTCTCGTGATCGACTTCCGCTATCACCTCGTCTCCATCGTCGCGATCTTCCTGGCGCTGACCATCGGGATCGTGCTGGGGAACACCGCGCTTCAGGAGCCCGTCGTGCAGGGGCTCAAGGGGACGACGGAGCAGTTGCGGAAGACCAACGACGCGCTGCGCGCGGAGAAGGCCGACCTGGAACGGCGCGGCAACGGGGCGGCCCGGTTCATCGAGGCCAGCGAGAAGCAGCTCGTCTCCGGGCTGCTCGCGGGCGAGCGCGTGGTCATCGTCGAGACCCCGGGCGCGCCCGGCGCGGCGCGCGAGCCGATCAGCCGCCTCATCACCGAGGCCGGCGCCACCATCAGCGGCCGCGTGGCGATCCAGGACAAGTTCCTCGACCCCCGCCAGGCCGGCTTCATCGAGGGGCTCGTCGGGCAGACCAAGCCCCCGGCCGTGCAGATCCCCCCGAACGCCACGACGTACGCCAAGGCGGCCGCCGTGCTCGGCGACGCGCTCATGACGCCCGACACCGCCCAGATCAACCGGGAGTACCGCGAGGGCGGGGCCGTGCTGGACACCTTCCGCGAGGCGGGTTTGCTGACTTACGACGAGGACCCCTCCCGGCGTGCCACACTCGCCGTGGTGATCGCCCCGCAGAAGCCCTACGAGGGTGAGGCGGCGGCCGGGCAGACGGCGGCGCTGGTGTCGCTGGCCGAGGGCCTGGACGCGGCCGGGCGCGGGGCGCTCGTCGGGGGCGTCCCCGACGCCGCGGCCGGCGGCGGACTGATCGCCGCGCTGCGGTCCGGCGAGGCCGAGTCCCGCGTCTCCTCCCAGGACGCGATCGACACGGCCTTCGGCCGGGTGGTGGTCGTGCAGGCGCTCGCCGAGCAACTGGCCGGGAAGACCGGGCAGTACGGCATCGGCGAGGACGCGACCGCCCCCCTGCCGTCGCCGGTCCCGTCGCCCCCGGCCCCGGCCACCCCCGCGCCGACCCGCTAGCCGGCACGCGCGGGCCGCCCGAGGAGACCTCTAGGACCTGAGGAGCACATCGCCGTGAAGAGCTTCGCCGCCGCCCTCGCCGGGGCGTTCGCCGGCGCCGCCGCCGCGCGCGCCGCCTACGCCGCCCTGACCCGCCGGGTCCCGGCCGGCGACGAGACCTGGGGCCGCGTGAACCACCGCGGCGAGCCCGTCACCCTCCTGGAGGGCCCGGCGTTCGTCGCGGGCTCGGCCGCCGCCGTGGCCGCCGCCCCGGGCCTGCCCGCCCGCCACCGCGCCGCCGCGCTCCTCGCGGCGCTCGGCGCGGGCGCCCTCGGGGCGTACGACGACCTGCGCGGCTCCGGCGCCTCCCGGGGCTTCCGCGGCCACCTGTCCGCCCTCGCCCGCGGCGAGGTCACCAGCGGCGCCGTCAAGATCGCGGGCATCGGCGCGACCGGGCTGGCCGCCGCCGCGATCGCCCCCCGCCCCGCCCGCCGTACGGCAGGCGCGGCCGGCGGTCCGGGAGCCGGCGGCTCGGCGGCCGGCGGCTCGGCGGTGGGCCGGGCGGCGGACACGCTCGCGTCGGGGGCGCTGATCGCCGGGGCGGCGAACCTGGCGAACCTGTTCGACCTGCGGCCCGGCCGGGCGATCAAGGCCGGGATGATCGCCGGCCTGCCGCTGCTCGCGACGGCGCTGGCCCGGCGCTCCCCGGCGGGGGCGGCGCTGGCCGCCGTGCCGCTGGGCGCGGGCTTCGCGCTGCTGCCCGAGGACCTGGGCGAGCGGGCCATGCTCGGCGACGCGGGCGCGAACGCCATGGGCGCGCTGCTCGGCCTCGCGGCGGCCACCACCCTGCGCTGGCCCGGGCGGCTGGCGGCCCTGGCCGGAGTCGCCGCGCTCACCGCGGCCAGCGAGAAGGTCAGCTTCACCAAGGTCATCGCCGCCAGCCCGGTGCTCAACCGCATCGACATGCTCGGCCGCCGCCCGGCCGCCCCCGCGCCCGTCTCCCCGGACGGCGCGGACGAGCCCGCCGACGACGGCGGCGGCGTGGCCGGGGACCCGGCGGGGAACGGCGTCGTCGTGCCCCTCCCGGTCGCCGGGGAGGCGGGCGCGAGCCGTACGGGCGAGCGGAACGGCTCCGGGCCGGCCACCGCCGCAGGGGCTCCATGACGCCGCCGCGGCGGCGGATCCTCGCAGGTCTGGCGGGCGCGGCGGCGGGCATCGCCGTCGTCACCGCCCTGTCACGCGTCATCGGGTTCGGGCGCAACTACGTCCTGGCCCACTCCATCGGCACGGACTGCCTCAACACCGCCTACAACACCGCGAACTACGTGCCGAACATCCTGTTCGAGCTGGTCGCGGGGGGCGCGCTGGCCGGGGCGGTGGTCCCGCTGCTGGCCGGGCACGCCGCCGATGGCGGCCCGCAGGCGCGCGAGCACATGTCGCGGGTCACCTCCGCGCTGCTCGGGTGGGTCCTGGTCGTCCTGGTGCCGCTCAGCCTGCTCGTGGCCGTCCTGGCCGTTCCGATCATGGCGGCGCTGGCGGCCGGCCCCGGCTCGGGGCCGGCGTGCGACGCCGGGGACGTCGTCGAGGTCGGGGCGCGGATGCTGGTCGTGTTCGCCCCCCGGACGATCTTCTTCGGGCTCGCCGTCGTGCTGTACGGCGTGCTCCAGGCGCACCGCAGGTACCTCGCGCCCGCGCTGGCGCCGCTGGTGTCCAGCCTCATGATCATCGTGGTGTACCTCGCGTTCGTGCCCATGGCGCACGGCGCGCAGAAGGACCTGACCGCGCTCACCCGGCCCGCCGAGCTGGTCCTGTCCGTCGGCACCACGCTCGCCGCCGTCGCGATGGTGGCCGTCGTGGCCGGTCCGTTCGCCCGCCTCGGCCTGCGGATCCGGCCCACGCTGCGCTTCCCCGAGGGCGTGGCGGGCCGCGCGCGCCGCCTGGCCGGGGCCGGGCTCGTGCTGGTCGTCATGCAGCAGCTCGCCATGCTCGTCGTCATCCCGCTGGCCAACGCCCACGGCCCGGGCATGATCGGCGCGTACGGCTACGCGTGGGCCGTCTTCCAGCTCCCGTACGCCGTCCTCGCCGTGCCCATCGCCACCAGCGCCTTCACCGCGCTGTCCGCCCACCGCGCCCGGGGCGAGGACGAGGCGTTCGACGACGTCGCCGCCCGCACCACCCGCGCGGTGCTCCTCGTCACCGGCGGCGCGGCCGGGGTACTCGCCGCCGTCGCCACCCCCGTCGCCCGCGTCTTCCTGCTGGACACCGACACCGCCGTCGCCCCGGAGACGCTGGCCCGCGGGATCGCCCTGTTCGCCCCCGGCCTCGCCGGCTACGCCCTCCTCACCCACCTCGGCCGCGTGCTGTACGCCCACGGCCGTACCCGCCCGGTGGCGCTGGCCGGCGTCACGGGCTGGACCGTGGTCATCGCCGCCCAGGTCGCCCTGGCGCTGAACTCCTCCGCGCCCTGGGTCGTCGGCATGCTGGGCCTGGCCTCCACGGCGGGCCTGACCCTGGCCGCCCTCCTGCTGACCGCCGTGGTGGCCCGCACCCGCGGCCCCGCCGCCCTGCGCGGCCTGCCCCGCACCGCCGCCGCCGCGGTGCTCGGCGGCCTGGCCGCGTACGCCGCCGGCGCGGCCGTGGTCCACGCCCTGGGCCGGGACGCCGGGAAGCTCGCCAGCCTCGGCGTCGGCCTCCTGGCGGCGGTCGCCGCGACCGCCGCCTTCGCCCTCATCGCCTACGCCCTGTCGTCCCGCGACCTGCGCGCGCTCCTGCCCCGCGCCCGCGCCTGACGGCACTCCCCGGGGCCGCGGGCTCACCCTCGCGGTGGTCACCGGTGAGCGCGAGAGGCGGATCGGCCCCGGGGCTCGCTCGGGGATGTGAAGGGGCCTTCGCGGCCGGGGTGCCGTGGGGGGTGGGCGGGATGCGGGAGGATGGGGCCGTCGTGAACGGGTCGGCGGTGAGCGAGGGGGCGGCGGTGCGGGTCGGGTTCGTGCTGGGGACCAGCGCGGGGGGTGTGGGGCGGCACGTGCGGATGCTGGCCCGGGGGATGACGGAGCGGGGCGTGACCGTCGTCGTGGCCGGGCCCGCGGCCACCGAGGAGGCGTTCGGGTTCGCGGCGGCCGGGGCCCGGTTCACGGCCGTGGAGATCGCCGACCGGCCGCGGCCCGGGGCCGACCTGCGGGCCGTGGCGCGCCTGCGGCGGGTGCTCGCGGGGGCCGGGGTGGTGCACGCCCACGGGCTGCGGGCCGGGGCCCTCGCGGCGCTGGCCCGCGCGGGGCGGCGGCAGCGGCTCGTGGTGACGCTGCACAACGCGCCCACGGCGGGCGGGGCGGTCGCTGCGGTGTACGGCCTGCTGGAGCGGATCGTGGCCGCCCGGGCCGACCTGGTGCTGGTGGTGTCGCCGGACCTCGGGGAGCGCATGCGGGCCCGGGGCGCGCGCGGCGTCGCCCCCGCCGTGGTGCCCGCACCGGCCCCGGCTCCGTCCGGGCGCGACCCGCGCGAGGTGCGGGACGCCCTCGGCGCGGGGGACCGGCCGGTGGCGCTGACCGTCGCCCGGCTCGCCCAGCAGAAGGGGCTGGACACGCTGCTCGCGGCCGCCGGTCACGAGAGGCGGCCGCTGTGGGCCGTCGCGGGGGAGGGGCCGCTCCGCGCGGACCTGGAGCGGGGCATCGCGGCCGGCGACCTGCCGGTCAGGCTGCTCGGCGACCGCGGGGACGTGCCCGACCTGCTCGGGGCCGCCGACGTGGTGGTGGTGCCCAGCAGGTGGGAGGGGCAGCCGCTGATCGTGCAGGAGGCGCTGCGGGCCGGCCGGCCCCTCGTCGCCGCCGACGTCGGCGGCATCCCGGGCATGGTGGGGGAGGCGGCGCTGCTCGTGCCCGCCGGAGACCCCGGAGCCCTGGCCGGCGCCGTCGCCCGCGTCCTCGACGACGAGGCCCTGCGCGCGCGGCTGGCCGCCGAGTCGGCGCGGCGGGGCGCGGCCCTGCCCGGGGAGGACGACGCGGTGGACGCGGCCCTCGCGGCGTACGCGGAGACCGGGGCCTGAGCCTCCGGCCGGAATCGGCTTGAGCCTCCGGCCGGAATCGGCTTGAGCCTCCGGCCGGAATCGGCTTGAGCCTCCGGCCGGAACCGGCCTGAGCCCGCTGCCGGGACCCGCGCCTGAGCCTGGGGCCGGAACCCGGATTCCGGGCCGGCGGGAACCCGGGCGGGAGGCCGTTCGTTCTAACCAGGAGGATCGGGTTAGGTCACCCAAACGCCGGCCGTTATACTGAGCAGGGTAGGGGGGGAGTATCCCTTCGCGACATCCTCGTCATCACGGCCGGTCCCAGGTTCGGGCTCGCCCGGGGTTGTCGGTCCGTCCCGAGCGGGCGGGAGAGACCTCCGGCTTGTGTCGACCGTGCGCGCCGGAGGAAGTGAATCGTGGATGTATCCGCATGGGCATGGGCCGCCGTCATCGGTGGTCTGCTCCTCGTGCTCGCCATCGACCTTTGGATAGTCGACCGGGGTGGCCCCCGGGAGTTCACGATGCGGCAGGCGGGCGCCTGGGTGGGCTTCTACGTCACCCTGGCCGTCCTGTTCGGCATCGGGTTGTGGCTGGTCGAGGGTGGCGTCAAGGCGGGTGAGTTCTTCGCCGGCTATCTGACGGAATACAGCCTGAGCGTCGACAACCTGTTCGTCTTCTACATCATCATGGCCCGCTTCGCCGTGCCCAAGGCGAACCAGCACAAGGTGCTGCTCATCGGCATCCTGATGGCGCTGGTCATGCGCGGCGCGTTCATCGCGCTGGGTTCAGCCGCCCTGTCGCGGTTCAGCTGGCTGTTCTACATCTTCGGGCTCTTCCTGATCTACACCGCCGTCCAGCTCGTGCGGAACCACGACAAGGACGAGGACGTCCCCGACAACGTCGTCCTGCGCTGGGCCCGCCGGGTGCTGCCCTCCACGCCGGACTTCCACGGCTCCAAGGTGATGGTCCGCGAGAACGGCCGCCGCCTGTTCACCCCGATGCTGATCGTGATGATCGCGATCGGGACCACGGACCTGCTGTTCGCGCTCGACTCGATCCCGGCGATCTTCGGCCTCACCCAGGACGCGTTCATCGTCTTCACCGCCAACGCGTTCGCCCTGATGGGCCTGCGCCAGCTCTACTTCCTGCTGGGCGGCCTGCTCCAGAAGCTCGTCTACCTCAGCTACGGCCTGGCCTTCATCCTCGGCTTCATCGGCGTCAAGCTGATCCTGGAGGCGCTCCACTCCAGCGGCGTCCACTGGGCCCCCGAGGTGCCGATCTGGCTCTCCCTGTCGGTCATCGGCGTCACCATGACCGTCACCACCATCCTCAGCCTGGCCAAGTCGCGCCGGGAGGGCTCCTCGGGGGAGGGCGGCGCGGGCCCTAAGACGCCCGAGGTCGAGCACTCGGCGGGCGCGCCCCGCGGCTGACGACCGCCGCGCGGCCGTGCCGGTCAGCACCCTTTTCGTCCGGATATCGCCCGTCACCCGAGGTGGCGGGCGACACCCGCTTCCGGGGCCGCCCGCACGCCGGGCGCCCTGGCCGGAGGCGTACGGCGGGGCGCGGCCGCGCGGGAAGGCCGGTGGGGCCGGGATCCCCGGTGGGCGCGGAAGTTCCGGCGGGCGGGCATAACCGGGCGGCCGCCGGGTGTTCATGTATGGAAGGCCCGAAGAAGGGTGAACGCAGCGGGCCGATGCACGACCAAGCCGGCCCCGGGTCGGTTAGCATCCTGGATCAGGTAGGAACGCATACCGGTCCGTGGCTCCAGACATCAGCCCATAACCCACAAAGGTTGTCCGTGTCTCACGATTCAGCGCAGGCCCCCCGACGTGTACGTCTGGCGCGCGGCGCGTCCCCGTGGTTGCTCCCGACCGCGGCCGGCGCCCTCGCGGCGACGTTGATGACCCTCCGGTCCCGTCGATGGGCGGCCGTCGCCGCACCAGCGCTCGCCCTCACGGGCGGGATGTTGTGGTTCTTCCGCGACCCCGAGCGCACTCCCGGCAAGGGGCGCGTGCTCTCGCCCGCCGACGGCGTGGTGCAGAGCATCGACGCCTGGCACGACGGCCGCACGCGCGTGGCCATCTTCATGAGCCCGCTCAACGTGCACGTGAACCGGGCCCCGCTGGCCGGCACGGTCACCTCCGTCGAGCACCGGCCGGGAGGCTACCTGCCCGCCTTCAACAAGGACAGCGACCGCAACGAGCGCGTCGTGTGGCACTTCGACACCGAGCTCGGCGACATCGAGGTCGTCCAGATCGCCGGCGCCGTCGCGCGCCGCATCGTGCCGTACCTCGCGGGCGGCGCGAAGGTGGCCCAGGCCGACCGGATCGGGCTCATCAGGTTCGGCTCCCGCGTGGACGTCTACCTGCCCGAGGGCATGGAGCCCGCGGTGGCGGTGGGCGAACGCACGACAGCGGGGGTGACGCGTCTTGACCGCGGCTGACGCAGGCTGGAGCGTTCCCCCGGCCGCCTCCGAGCTGCCCGAGTCCGAGCTGCCCGGGTCCGAGGAGCCCTGCGGCCCCGTCGGCAAGGCGTTCCGGCTCTCCGGGGCCGACGCGCTGTCGCTCGGCAACGCGATCTGCGGCTTCCTGGCCGTCTGCGTGCTCGCCGCCTCGGCGATCGACGCGCTGAAGAGCGGCGGCCCGTTCGTCCCCGACCAGCGCTACTACGCCACGGCCGTGGTGCTGATCCTCATGGGCGCCACCTGCGACCTGTTCGACGGCCTGGTGGCCCGCCGGTTCCGCGCGTCCGCCATGGGCGCCGAGCTGGACAACCTGGCCGACGTGATCAGCTTCGGGTTCGCGCCCGCGTTCATGGTCGCGACCTGGGCCGGTTTCTCCAACGCGCTGCCGCTGCCGGTGGCCCTCGGCGCGGCGGGCGCGGTCCTGCTGGCCGGCGTCGTGCGGCTCGCGAGGTTCGCCTGCGTCAAGACCAAGAGCGGCGACTTCATGGGCCTGCCCATCCCCATGGGCGCGATGACGGTGATCTCGATCGTGCTGCTGTTCAAGCCGTCGTACTACGCCATCGCGGGCATCGTCGTCGTGGCCTGGCTCATGGTCAGCCGCATCGAGTACCCCAAGCCGCGCGGCAACCTGGCGGCCCTGGTGTTCGCCTGGATCGTCGTGAACGTGGGCTGCCTGTCGATCTGGGCCGCCAACCTGCCCGGCGGCGACCAGCTCATCCTGGTCGGCGCGTCGATGCAGATCGCCCTGGTCGCCGGCATCCCGCTGCGCATGGTCATGTTCCGGCGCGCCCTGCGCAAGGAACGCGTCTGACCGGTCGTCCGCCGGCCGGTCGAGATCACAGGAGAGGGAGTGGCCCGCGGGCCGCTCCCTCTTTCGCGTCCGCCGTGCTTCGGGCCGGGCCGTGCGCGTGGGCCGCCACGTCCGGGCCAGGCCGTACGCCTTGGGCGGGCCGGGCGTGCGCGGCCGCCCGGTCTGGGCGGGCGGCCGCGGGACGCCGGGCGGCGACTCAGCGGATCCGGTCGAAGACGTCCAGGTCGAAGGACGTGTCCATGGCGTCCTGCCAGTGCTCCCGGCCGTCCTTGTCCTCCTCGTCGTGCTTGCCGTTGTCCTCGTCCTCGAAAATCTCGACGTCGAAGCCCTCGGAGCTGTTGATGATGCCCATCACGCCCTCGTCCTCGTCCGCGAACGCCGGGGCGGCGAACAGGGAGCCGGCGATCGCGCCGATGGCCAGGGCGGCGGCGGCAGTTCTGATCTTCATGTGAAGGAATCCTCCGGTGATCTGGCATGTCATGCGCCCCGGACCAGGCCCGGAGCGTGATCGAGCCTGCCCGGCGCGATCACCGGCGACACCACGCGACACGGAGGAATGATCACTTCGTGTACTCATTTGGGCGGCCCATTGCCGCCCCGTGGGACCCCCGATCAGGTCTCGCCCGCCCGGGCGGCGAAGACCTGGGCGATGCGGTCGGCCGCGGCGGCGGGATCGTCGGCCCGGCCGACCAGGTCGCCCCAGGACCAGCGGTAGAACCAGGCGGCGGCCCCGTCCTCGTCGGCCACGGCCACGCAGTCGACGGTCTCGGTGAGCATCGAGACGTCGGGATCGGTCAGGCGCAGCGAGGGCGGCTGTGCCCGCAGGCTCGCGGCGAGACCGCGCTCGTGGAGCTGTTCCGCCAGCTTGCCGAGGAAGTAGGTCCGGGTGTGCTCGCGAGACTTGGCCTCCATGCCCCCATTCAACAACAGGGGCGGCGGTCCCCGCCTCCAGCGCAAAACGTGAGCAAGGCTTGCCCCGCCCGCGAGTGAGGCGGCCGGACCGGGGGAGGAGGGCCCCAGAACGGACACACGGAGGTGAGCGAGATGGCCCGGGGCCGCGACGTGATGGATCTGCCCGACGACCACGCGCGGGTCTTCGAGGCGGTCTCCCGGCTCGAGACCGCGGGCGAGCCCGCCTACCCGCAGCGGGTCGCCGAGGTGGCCGGGTGCGACCTGGGACGCGCGAAGGAGGTCCTCAGTGACCTCGTCAACGACTACGACCTGGTCACCCGGGTGGGCGAGGCCGACACGCCCGACTTCGGCCCGCGTTACGTGCTGCAGCCCGAGGACTGAAGGAGAGCGCCATGAGCGAGCAGGACCGCCGAGACCTGCGGCACGCCCCCGGCAACCAGGGGGACTCGCCCCGGCTGAACGTGGGCTCCGAGCACCCCATGGACCCCGAGGACCTCACCATGGCTGACGGCGAGGACCCCACGCCGGAGAATGTCGAGCGCCACCGCCGCCTGCTGGAGGAGAAGGGCCGCCGCGCCATCGACGAGTCGGCCCCCTGACGCCTGGCGCGGGCATGCGCGCCCGCCCGCGCCCCGTGACGGCCTCTCAGGACGCGGTGCTCCCCCGCACGGGCGCGGAGCCGCGCGGGCGGCTGGGGCCGCCTGAGGGCCGCTGCGCCGTACGGCACGAGGCGGACTGGACGGGACTGGACGGGGCGGGGCTGTGATATGCGGCATAGCCCCGCGCACTTGTGCTCTGACCCTCCGTTGCCCCATTAATGGTGGGGTCGGAATCGCCGTCGGCGGGGGTTGTGCAGTGTCTGGGAGCGGCGGGGCGCCTGGCTCGGCCCGAGGGTCGCTGAAACTGCCGTCGGGACGGCACGGCCTCTCGCGGTCCTTCGTCGCCGAGAACCAGCGGGGCCGCATCCTCGCCGCGGTCGCCGCGGTGACCAGCGACCTCGGCTACTCCGGGCTGACCGTGGAGACGATCATCGCCGCCGCCGGGGTGTCGCGGCGCACGTTCTACGAGTTCTTCCGCAACAAGGAGGACGCGTTCCTGGCGGCCTACGACGACGCCGTCGTACGGCTGAGCCGCCGGCTCATCGAGGCGATGGAGACCGGGCGGGACCCGATGGAGCGGCTGCGCGGGACGATCGGCGGCTACCTGGGGTTCGTGGCAGAGCAGCCCGAGCTGGCGCGGATGTGCATCGTGGAGGTGCTGGCGGCGGGTTCGGAGGCGATACGGCGGCGCGACGCGGCGATGCGCGCGTTCAGCCAGGCGCTCGAACCCGACATCCGGGAGCTGTTCCCCGGCGGCGTCGCGCCCGAGCTGCGGGCCGAGATGATCGTCGAGGGCGTCTACGGCATCGTCTACACGCGGGTGCTCCAGGGCCGGATCGGCGAGCTGCCGGGGCTGCTGGAGGGGCTGTTGCATGCGGTGCTCTCTGGGGCCCGCGCGTAATCACCCCTTACGGACCTGCGCTAATCCGGGGAGGGCCGAAGTCCGGGCCCCGCTGAACAGGAGATTTGCGGCGATGTCCGCATTCGGTCGGACATCCTGTCCGATCCTCCATTGACGTGGGAAACACGGGGATTTACAAATCTTCCAGACACATTCGTGTCTATCACTACGGCGGGTCCGGCGAGCACCCGCCGAGCGCACTCTCGGGGGCCGGGACGCGGTGCGGCCTGCGCGAGTCCAGGCAGCCGCGCGCGCATGCGCCGTGTCCGACGAAACGGCTGGACCGCAGCAAGCGAGGAGTGGCAATGAACGTCCTCAGAAGAGCCGGAACCGTCCTGCTGGCCGTCGTCGCGGCGACGGCCATCACCGCGACGTCCGTCCACGCGGCGGGCACGACGATCCGCAGGGACAACGGCTCCGGCCCCGCCTACTCGGGCAGGTGGCAGGCGACCAACATCGGCAACGTGACGATCACGGGCACCAGCTCCGCGGGCACCATCGTCACCACGTGCTCGAGCGTCACGCTCGGCGGCGGCATCAACTCCGACGGCACCGGCGGCTCGATCGACAACATCAACATCCCGACCTGTCCCAACAACAAGGGCGGCACGACGGTCATCACCGCCGAGAACCTGCCCTACACCCACGCCGGCCAGACCGTGGCGTACGTCGGCGCCAACCCCGGGATCAACGGCAAGCTCACCGCGGTCGACCCCGACGTGAAGGTGAAGGCCGTGATGACCATGACCGGCTTCCCGACGCAGACCTGCTACTACGGCTTCGGGTCCACCGTCACGCAGCTCGAGATCGACCTCTACAACCGTGACAACCCCTCGCGGCCGGACCCCGGCCAGGACGAGAGCCAGGCCAAGATCGCCAACGACGCCCTCGACCGGCTCGCCGGCAGCACCAGCCTGTGCCCGGCGAAGGTCTACGCGAACGGCAACGCCAAGCTGCGGGGCGAGAAGGTCGCGGGTTCGGGCGTCTACGACGAGAAGCTGTACCTGACCTCGTGAGGAGAGGAATGAGGCCGACTCTCAGGCCGACCCTGAGGCGTCTCGCGGCGGCGGCGTTCGCGCTGCCGCTCGCGGGGGCCCTCCTGGGGACCGCCCCGGCGGGAGCCGCGACGCAGGAGATCCCGGCGTTCGACTTCCGCGACTGCCCGCCGCTGCCCGCGGGCGCGGACCCCTTCGCCTGGCAGTGCAACCAGATCATCGTCACGTCGGGCACCATGAAGCTGGGCAAGGTGGAGCAGCCCGTCACCAAGCCCATGTCCATCACCTACACCACCGGCTACGACCCCGGCGTCCCCGGAGTCGAGTTCATCTTCGGCAGGCTCAGGGCCGAGCCGATGCCGGTGCCGGGCGGCCTCATCGGCACCCCGGGCAGCGACCCCATCGACCTGCTCAAGGTGTCCGCGCTGCCGAAGTACGCCGGCCACCTGAGCTTCCCCGACGGGGGCCTGAACGCCAGGCTGGACATGAAGGTCCAGATGCTCAACCGGAACCTGCCGCAGACCTGCCACATCGGATCCGACACGGACCCGATCAAGCTCAACCTGACGCCGGTGGGCGACATCGAGATCCCCTCCGAGGACCCGATCGTCCTGAAGGCGACGATGCAGGACACCGCCTTCGCGGTTCCCGGCGCCAGCGGGTGCGGGCTCCTCAACGGCGTGGTCAACCGGCGGGCCGGCATCCCGTCGCCGTCCGGGGGCAACTCCGCGACGCTCACGCAGTACGTGTCCTTCAAGAACTACGGCGAGTTCTGACCGACGGCGGACCGCCGGGCGCCCTCCCGCGGCCCGGCGGTCCGCCGCCTCTCCGCGCCGTCGGGGGCGGCGCGGCCGTACCCCCACCGCTCATGAATCCGTCCCCCGAGCTCCCCGAGGAGAGAGATGAGCAGGATCCGACGCCGCCTGGCCGCGGCGCTGGCGGCGCCACTGGCCCTGGCGCTGGTCACGGCCACCCCCGGCACCGCCTCGGCCCGATCGGCGGCCGCGACGATCCCGTCGTTCGACTTCGCCGACTGCCCGCAGCTCCCCGCGGGCGCGGACCCCTTCTCCTGGCAGTGCAACCAGATCATCGTCTCGTCCGGCACGATGAAGCTGGGCAAGGTGGAACAGCCCATCTCCAAGCCCATGTCCATCACGTACGCCACGGGCTTCGACCCGGGCGTCCCGGGCGTGGAGTTCATCTTCGGCAAGCTCCGCGCGGAGAAGATGAAGGTGCCCGGCGGCCTCATCGGCGTCCCCGGTAGTGACCCGATCGACCTGACCAGCGTCTACGCCCTGCCCAAGTACGCCGGTCACCTCAGCTTCCCCGACGGCGGCTTCAACGCCCGGCTCTGGCTGCGGGTCCAGCTCATCAACCCGCTGCTGCGCAGCACCTGCCACATCGGCACGACCAGCAACCCGATCAAGCTCAACCTGACGATGGTCGGCGACGCCGAGGTCGTGTCGGAGGACCCGGTCGTGCTCAAGCTGACCGTCCAGGACAACACCTTCGCGGTGCCCGGCGCGAGCGGCTGCGGCCTGTTCAACGGCGGCCTGCTCGACAAGACCGTCAACCTCCGCGCGGGCATCCCCTCGCCCTCCGGCAGCAACTCGGCGAACTTCACCCAGTTCGTCTCCTTCAAGACCTACTCCGACATCCCGGCCGCGGCCCGGGTCGCCCCGCAGTCGGCGACCGCGGACGAGCAGGCCGAGGCGGCCGCCGCTGCCGCCGCCGAGCAGTGATCGGCTGACGGCGCACTTCACGGCCGGGACGCTCCGCGCGTCCCGGCCTCGCCGTTTCCCGGGGCAGGCCGTCCCGGCCCGTCTTCCGGGCCCGTCCTCCCGGGGCCGCGCCTCCCGCCGCACGACGGAGCCGCCCGCCCGCCGCACCCCCTGCCCCCGCCCCCTGCCCCCGCCCCCTGCCCCCTGCCACCGCCCCCTGCCCGCCGTACGGCGGAGCGGGGGCGCGCGCCGACGTGCCCCGAACCGGGCGCGGACGTGGGCGTTCGCCGTACGCAGGGGGACGGGACGGAAACAGGGGGTGAATTGGGGCTTGCGCGAGGGTCGCCGGGAACCTACGCTCCAAATGTCTAATAGGAAAGTTTCCTAATAGTTCGGGAGCCGAGATGGCGCGATCTCCGCCCGGGAACCGGAAGCGAGCGACGCCCCCTCCTCGTCACGCGGCCGGTCACGTGTGACCATCCTCCGGATCCCCGTATCCGGTTCCCCCGAGGATCTCGGTCCCCCGAGGAGCTTCCCCCGATGCGACGCGCATTCCGCCTGCTCACCCTCCTGGCGCTGGTGTTACCGGCCGCCACGGTCCTGAACCCCGCCGCGGCCCACGCCGCGCCCGCCACCGCCGCCTTCGCCAAGACCGCCGACTGGGGCTCGGGGTTCGAGGGCAGGTACACGATCACGAACGGCACGACGAGCACGATCAACGGCTGGAAGGTCGAGTTCGACCTGCCGGCCGGGCACTCCATCGGCTCGCACTGGGACGCGAGCCGCGCCCAGAGCGGCCAGCACTACACGTTCACCAACGTCTCCTGGAACGGCACGCTGGCGCCGGGCGCGTCGGTGACCTTCGGCTTCCTCGGCAGCCCTGGCGGCGCGGCGGCCGTGCCGCAGAACTGCAAGCTCAACGGCGCGCCCTGCGACGGCGGCCCCGGCGACGACACGACCCCGCCGAGTGTCCCGGGCAACGTGCGTTCGACGGGGACGACCTCGACGTCGATCTCGCTGGCGTGGAACGCCTCG
>NZ_QZEY01000028.1 GCF_003594875.1 Bailinhaonella thermotolerans | reverse complement strand
TTACCAGCCTCGCCTCGCTGGTCAAACCAGCGAGATCGAAGACGATCAGTCGGTGGGGTGCGAACAGCTTAGCCAACCTCGGGACCACTCGATCCCGGGCGCCTGCCGGAGATCCACCGAGGTAGGCCCTCGTGTTGATCACCGGCGTTGTCCGCGAGCAAGAACTCTACCCCCTCTCCGGGGTGCTCCAAACCAGATCTCGAAGATCGACCGGAAGGAATTTCCCGGACGCGGACGAGCCCGCCTCCGCGCGGGAGACGGGCTCGTCGATGAGAGCGGAAGGCGGGGTCCGGTCAGGCCGCCAGGCGGGGCGTGCGCGCGATGCCCTGCAGGCGGTGCGTCTCGCGCAGCGTGCGCAGCCGGCTGACCTCGTCGGTCCACAGCTTGCCCTCGGGAGTGGCCCGCGCCTTGCGCCGCCGGATGCGGTCCTCGTACGACTTCGGTCCGTACGTCGCGCGCGCCGCGGCCTCGGCGGCGCGCAGGGCGTCGGTGAGCGCGTTGTCGAACTCCAGGCCGAGCCGGCGCAGCTCCAGCGGGGTCAGGGACTCGCTCTGACCGCGCCGCAGGGCCTCCTCCGCCTCCCTGGCCTTCTGCAGCAACTGCGGGAAGGCCTTGCCGAGCTCCAGGTCGGCGAGGTAGCGGACCTCCGACTCTCTGCTGACACGCGGGCGGAAGAACGCCATCGCCTGCCCCTCCTTGCTCACTTCGGCGGCGCCGCCGCGGTCGGGCGGGCACGCCGTACTCGATCTCTGCTGGGAAAAGCCTACGGCCCGGGCACTCCCCCGCCATACCGGGTCGGCCCTCGCGCGCCCGCTCGTGTCGCGTCCGGTCCCTCACTGTGAGGTCGGCGGCTTCCGTCGACACTTCAGTTGATCAGAGTGCCGTCGGCCTGGCGGCTTTACGAAGTAAGCCTCGGGCTGCAAGATGATCCGCATGCCTGCGAAGCGCCCGCCCGTGCCGCTCAGCCGTGAACGCATCCTCGACGCAGCCCTGCGCATCGCGGACGGACAGGGACTGGGGCGGCTCACCATGCGCCGTCTCGGGGACGCTCTGGAGGTGGAGGCGATGGCCATCTACCACCATTTCCCCAACGGCAAGGAGCAGCTCTTCGACGCGCTGACCGAGTACGTGACGGCGATCGACGTGGAGACGCCGACCGACGCGCCGTGGCGGGAGCGGATCGCCGCTTGGTGCCGCGCGAGCCGTGCCCAGTTGCTCGACCATCCGGGCGTGCTCAGCCTGGTCACCACCCGGCCGCCGCGCGGCGCCGCCCGGCAGGCCCTCGACCGGCAACTGGAGATCCTGGCCGACGCCGGGCTCGCCGACCCGGCTCAGGCGCTCTACTCGCTGCGGTCCTACCTGCTCGGCAGCGTGTCCGTCGACCTGCAGGACCCCGAGCGGCCGCGCGGCGACGACGCCTTCGAGCGCGGGCTCGCGGCCATGCTCGGCGGGATCGCCGGCGGGCGCGGGTAACCGCACGTTTATCAATCGGTCGGCGTGTCGAGCCGTGTCCGTTATGGTCCGTGCCGCACGCTTGTGTTGTGGGTCACAGTGAGATGGGACCACTCGCAAATCGTCCAAACGGGCTATGTCCACGAACTTGTAAGAAGCCACAGACTTGGGACCGCCGCCTGAGGTAGACCTGAGTGCACTCCCCCCGATGGCACGGGGGGCGCCGGCTCACAGCCGCGCCGGCGACGTCCATGTGAAACCCGACCAGCAGAAAGACCGGAGGCACGCCGATGTGCCCGCACGAGCCGCGATGCCCGTCCGCGGAGGCGCCCGACCGCGAGGCCGCCCGCACCGTTTCCGCTCACCCTGAGCAGGGATGGAGTCTGTTGTGCAACGGCGTCGTGCTGTTCGAGGACACCGGTGAGTTGTTGCCGAGCGGCGCGGTGATCGCCCCGCATCGGCCTACCGACGTGCTCGTTCAGTCCGCCGCCTGACGACCAGCCACTCCCCCACGACCTCGCCCACCCGGGCGGGGTCTTTTCGCAGATCGTGGGTCTCCCCCGGCAGCACCACGAGTTCCGCCACGTCATCCGCGTCCGGCACCCCGAACGGATCGCGGTCCCCGTTGACCACCAGCACGTCCACGCCCGCGCCGCGCAGTTCGTCCGCGCGCGAGCGCTCCGGTCTGCCCGGCGGATGCAGCGGGAAGGCCAGCGCCACCACCGCGTCCGCGCCCAGGGCCCGCGCCGTACGGCAGGCCACCCTCGCGCCGTTGCTGCGCCCGCCCAGGACCAGGGGCAGGTGTTCGTACGGCTGGCGCAGGGTCTTGACCAGGGAGATCCACGCCTCGTCCTGCTTGGCGGCGTTCCCGGGCGCGCGGGCCCCGCGGACCCGGTACGGCTGGAGCACGCGCGCGACGGCGACGCCCCGCGCGGTGGCCGCGTCGCGCACGGCGAGCAGGTCGGCGGAGTCCACGCCGCCACCCGCGCCGTGGGTGAGCACGAGCAGCGCCCGCGGGTCCTCGGGCACGTCGAGGAACGCCTCGGCCGCGCCGTACGGGGTGTCGATCTCCATGGGGTCAACCTAACGTCCCACCCGGGGGTGACCCGGCACCTGGCTCCCCAGAACGATGTACGGCGCGGCGCCCGCTGCGAACCTTGTCTCGTGCCGGAGAACTCACTGCGCCGGGACCTGCACGCGGTCGTCGAGAGCCGCCGCGAGCTCGGGCCCGACTACGAAGACGCGCTCATCGACTCGTTCCTCGACCGGATGGACCACGCCATGGACCTCCGCGTGAGCTCGCGTGTCCAGGCCGAGCTGGGCCGCCACGCGCCACGGCGGCTGGACGGGGCGGCGTGGCTGGCGATCACGTCCATGCTCCTGAGCATCCCGCTCACGGCGATCGCCGGAGGCACGGGCGGCTGGCCGGCCACGCTCGCGGTGTGGGCGGGGATCCTCGCCCTCAACGCGGTGTACGGGATGAGCCGCCCGCCCCGCGCCGTCCGCTGACCGCCCGCTTCCGCCGTACGTCGTCCCGCCGTGCCGCCACCCGCACGCCCGGGCGACCCCACCAGCCGTGCGGCGGAAGCGGGCCCAGACCTCGTGAGCCCGTTTGGCGGAATGGTCCGCCTCGGGGTCGTCGTCCAGGCGCCGCCGGGCCGACGCGATGATCGGCGGGTGCCCGGACATGTCGTCATTCGTCCCGCGCATCGCCTCCGCGAGCCTTCGATCCTCGCCCGGGCATGCCCTCCGGCGTACGGCCTGAGCCCGGGCGGGCCGGTCGGGTCAGGAGGTCTCGGGGGGCGGGGCGTGGGCGGCCTGGAGGGCGGGTGTCCAGACGTAGTCGTCGAGGTCGCCGGTGGAGTAGAGCGTGTCGAGGGCCGCGAAGAGCTCGTCGGTGAGGGCCGGGAGGGTGCCCGAGGAGGCCGCGAGCTCGACGTAGTCGTGCCACCAGGGGCGGGGGCCGTCGTCGAGGCCGCGGCGGAGGCGGCTGTGGACGTCCTCGGCGACCTCGGGGTCGGGGTGGTCCAGGCCGTGGTGCCAGGCGTCCTCGGCGTCCTCGTCGCGGCCGCGCAGGGGGAGCGTGCGGGCGAGCAGTTCGATCGCCAGGGCGGTGGTGGCGGGGTCGGCCTCCTCGTCGGCGGCGGCCTCGGCCAGGTCGCGGCAGGCCAGCTCCAGGTGGGCGATGCCGGCGAGGGTGCGCAGCGAGGCGTGGTCGGCGACACCGGGGATCTCCAGGGCGGAGCGCACGATGCGCAGCGCCTCGCCCGGGTCGTCGTCCTCCAGGAGCCGTTCGGCGAGCTGCCGCGCGGCGAGACCCGCGGCCCGGGGGTCCCGCGTGGCCACGGCGGCGCGGAGGGGCGCGTCGACGTCCTCGTCGGCGCCGGTCTCGGCGGCGAGCCGGGCCAGGGCCAGGTGGGCGGCGGGCAGGTAGCGCGGGTCGCCGGCGCCGACCACGGCCTGCCAGGCGGCGCGGGCCTGGTCGGGCAGGTCCTCGCGCTCGAAGCCGCGGGCCAGGATGTAGGCGGCCTGCGCGGCGTATTCGGACCGGCCGGTGGCCAGCGCGGCGCGGGCGGCCTCCCGGGCGCCCTCGAAGTCGCCGCGCGCGTCGCGGACCACGGCGAGGCCGACGGCCGCCTGGGCCCGGCGCGGGGTGTCCGGATCGGCGGCGATCTCGGCGAAGAGCCGCTCGGCGGCCTCCAGGTCCCCGCTCTCCGCGAGCTTCCTGGCCTGCTCACAGCGGTCGGCGTCGCCCGTCTCCGCCTCGGTCTCCTGGGGAGTGGCCGTCATGAAGGTCCTCTCAGGTCCTGCGATTTCCCAGAGCCTAACGAGTTTTCGGCGCGATCGGGCGACGACCTGCCCATGTAAAGCTCGCTTGACATCGGGGCGGTGTCAAGGTTACTTTCCATGTGCGGTCGGATGTAAAGGAGGCTTTCCATTGTGGACAACGACGTCAGGGAGTTACGCACCGCGGCGGGCCTCTCCCAGCAGGCCCTCGGGGAGCGGCTCGGCGTCTCCCGGCAGACCATCAACGCCATCGAGCAAGGGCGATACGACCCCTCGCTCCCCCTCGCGATCCGGCTCGCCCGGTTCTTCGGCCGCGCCGTCGAGGAGGTCTTCCACTGTGACGACTAACCGCTGGTTCTTCCCCGTCTTCTGCCTCGTGCTGGGCCTGCTCATGGGCGTGCCCACGATGCTGCGCGGCGACGTCGGGCTCGGCATCGCGTTCGTCGCGATCATGGTCGGCTACGCCGCGATCCTGATGCTGACGCGGCGGCGCAGCGAGACCACCAGCATCCTCAGCGGGGAGCTCTCCGACGAGCGCCACAAGCTCAACGAGCTGCGCGCGCGGGGCGCGACGGCCAACGTGCTCGCGCTGGTCACCGTAGGCGGCTTCCTCGTCCAGGTCTGGCGCGGCGAGGACGCGACCGCGTTCGCCGCCCTCGGCGCCGTCGGCGGTCTCACCTACATCGCGGCCCTCGTCTACCACTCCCGGCGCGGCTGAGCCCGAGCGGGAGGCGCCCGCATCCGAGCACCTCGGCGGTCGGCCCCGGTCGCCCGGTCAACCCCACCCGACGCGTCCTGGTCGATCCATGCCCGGACGCGCGAAGGAGGTCATCCCATGTTCCGGAAGCACCCGAGCCCGCCCCGCACCCGCCGGCTCGCCGCGGCGGGTCTCGCGGGCCTTCTCGCGGGGGCGCTCGCCTTCGCCGTGGCCCCGGAGCCGCCGCGGCTCGGCCCCTCCGTGACGGGGGACGCCGCGCTGGCCCAGTCAGTCCGTGACGCGGCCGGGCCGGAGGGCCACCTCGGCCTGTCCGTGGCGCTGGCCGAGAACGGCACGGTGCGCACGGCGGGCCTCGGCTCCGCCGGCGGCGACCGGCCGGTGACGCCGGCCACCCGGTTCGAGATCGGCTCGGTGACCAAGACGTTCACCGGCATGCTGCTGGCCGGCATGGCGGCGAAGGACGGCCTGGACCCTCGGTCACCCGTGCCGGGGCTGAGGCGCTCGATCACCTACGAGGAGCTCGCCGCTCATCGATCGGGCCTGCCCCGGCTGGCCCCCGGGTTCGGGACCGTCGCCCGGAGCGCGGTCGCCCGGTTCACCCACGGGAACCCCTATCGCGGGGAGGACGCCGCCGCCGTACGGCGCGGCGCCCGCGAGGCGCGGCTGTCCGGGCGCGGGAAGGTGGCCTACTCCAACCTGGGCATGGCGGTGCTCGGGCACGCGCTCGCCGAACGCGCGGGCATGCCGTACCCCGACCTGCTGAAGGGCCGGCTGCTGGAGCCGCTCGGGATGCGGGAGACCGGCGTGTGGCCGCCGTCCGGGGACCGGGCGCGGGGCTTCACCGAGGCCGGGCACGAGGAGGACCCGTGGATCGGCGACGGCTACGCCCCGGCCGGGGTCGGCCTCTGGTCCACCAGCGGCGACCTCGCGCGCCTGGCGGTCGCCGTCCTGCGCGGCACCGCGCCCGGTGCCGCCGCCGCCACGCCGCGCTTCACCGAGAGCGAGACCACCCGGGTCGGCTACGGCTGGTTCACGACCAGGACGGCCCGGGGCGAGGTCACCTGGCACAACGGCGGGACCGGCGGGTTCAGCTCCTACGTCGGCCTCGACCCGGCGACCGGCCGGGCCGTTGTGGTCCTGGGCAACACCACCAAGGGCGTGGAGTACATCGGGCTGCGCCTGCTCGGCCACGACGCCCCCGCGCGTTCGGCGGGCGCCGGCGCGGTCCTGCCGATCGCGGTGACCGTGTTCTTCCTCCTGATGGCCGCCGTCCCCCCGGTGGAGTTCGCCCTCCGCCGGAAGGTCTCCCCCGTCCGTCCCGCCCCCGACCGGCTCGGCCTCCTCAGCACCACGGCCGGCGCCGTCTTCGCCCTCCTGCTCGCCTGGCTCGTCGGCGCATGGGAGACCATGCCCCCGGCCATCTTCGCCCTCACCGCCGCGATCACCGCCGCCGCTGCCGCCCTCGCCCTGTCCCGCTGGCCCGGCCTCCCCACCGCCCGCACCCGCACCCGCCGGATCACCGCCACCCTCGGCCTCCTCGTCTACGCCGCCCTGACCACGGCCCTCCTCCTCGCCAACTGACCCACACCCTCCCGGGCCCGCCTCCTCGACCTCCTGCGGCGGACCCGGCAGCCCTCGCCTGACGGGCCGACCTCGCCGGGAGCGGGCCAACGGCGCCGGCGTTGACGTCCGCGCCAACGCCGGCGCTGCTCATGACGGCGACACTGACGACGGGCGGGTGACACTGTCGCCGGCGGGTGGCCGTGATGGAGGAACCCGCTCCGGCTCCGGCGGTGGTGCCGGCGGGGCGGGGCCGGGCGGCGGCAAGCCGCTGACAGGAGCGTCGGCGCTGCTGGGAACGGTTACGGCGGTGCTGGGGATGACCGCGACGCCGATGCCGGAGATGACGGCGGCGATGACGATGACGGCCGCGCTCGCACTGGGTCGCGGTGGCACAGGCGCTGGTGGCGGGGTGCGTTGGGTGGCGGCGAAGCGATGCCGGTTGCGGCGGCGCTGACGACGCTGCCCCCGGACGTGCCGGACAACCACCCGGACATCCCCGGTAAGGAGTGGCCGGAGGAACAGCTCCCCGGCCGCGGCGAGGACGGTGCTGCCGGGGTCGCACGACCGGCGGGTGCCGGACAACGGCGCGATCGTCTGCGCCGGAGCGGGAAGCGCCTGGATCCACGGGGTGGGTTCGCCGCCCACGCCGAGGGCTGGTGCCCGCGATGTCGCGGCGGTGGCGGCAGTCGCTGGGGCACTCGCACCGGCACTGGGGGCTTCTCCTCCTTGGCGGAGGGCGCCTCCTTCTAGTGGCCGATCTTCGCGGCCGATGGCAGGCCGGGGACGGGGCGACCTCGGCTGGAGACTGGGCGAGCCGGACGGAGCGGCCCTGAGGCAGGGCGCGACGCCGGTTTTTCGAGCACCGAGATCGAGCACGAGGACCCACGTGATGACGCAGGAATCCGACCCCATGCCCCGGCGCGACGACGACACCACGAGCACGGACGGCACCGGCGACGGCGCGGGCGGCACGGCGGAGGCCGCCGGCTCCCCGCGCGGGAGGAAGGGCCGGCGCGGCGAGGACGAGGGACGGCGGCGCGGCCGGCGACGCTTCTTCGGGCTGGCGGCCGCCGCGGCGGTGGGCGCCACCGGGTTCGCGGCGGCGACCACGATCCCGCCGTACCTCGCCGCGACGCCCACGGCCGCACCGCCGTACACGCCGAGGCAGGGCAGGTTCGCCGGCAAGGTCGTGCTGATCACGGGGGCGACCTCGGGCATCGGGGAGGCGACGGCGCGGGCGTTCGCGGCGGAGGGCGCCAGGGTCGCCTTCTGCGGTCGCCGGGCCGACCTGGGCCGCCGCGTCGAGCGGGAGATCCGCGCGGCGGGCGGCGAGGCCCGTTACCTCCAGGCCGACGTCCGCGACCCCGAGCAGCTCCGCCGCTTCGTGGACGGGACGGTCGCGGCGTACGGCAGGCTCGACATCGCCTTCAACAACGCGGGCATCACCAAGACCGGCCCGCTGCACGAGATGAGCCTGCGGGACTGGACCGACGTCCAGGACACGAACGCCCGTCATGTCTTCCTCGCCATCAAGTACGAGGTGCCCCACCTCCTCCGCGCCGGCGGCGGCGTCATCATCTGCACCGCCTCGGAGTCGCGCCGCCCCGGCGGCGTCGCGTACACCGCGAGCAAGCAGGCCATCAAGGGCATCGTGGAGGCCGCCGCCATGGACTACGGCCCGAAGGGCATCCGCGTCAACGCCATCTCGCCCGGCACCACCGACACCGCGTTCGTCCGCCCGCCCGGCCTCCCCGGCGCGCTCTGGGAGTCCTTCAAGCGGGCCTGGGGTCCCCGCAACGTGTCCGCCCTGGGCCGCATGGCCACCCCGCAGGAGATCGCCCGCGCCGTCCTCTCCCTGGCCACCGACGACTTCTCCTACATGGCGGGCAGCAACGTCCTGGTCGGCGGCTCCCCCTTCGGTGGCTCCCCGATGAACATGCCTCCGGGCTTTCCCGCCGCGGCCTGACCCACCCGCCCGCCAGACCCCACCCGTCCGGTCTCCACCCGTCCAGTCCCCGCCCGTCCAGTCCTCGCTCGTCCGGTCCCCGCCCGTCCAGTCCTCGCCCGTCCCGTCCTCGCTCGTCCGGTCCCCGCCCGTCCGGTTCCCGCCCGTCAGAACACCGCACCGGGGACACCGGCCCGTGCGGACACCGGGCGCGAGGCCGACCCGGGCCCGCGCCGTACGGCGGGAGCCAAAGCGACGCCGCGCGGGCCGCCGAGGGCACGCTGCCGCTCCGCCGCGGAAGGGGCACGCACGCCCCGCTCTTCGCGCGACGGGAGGCGCGCGGAGAGCGGGGTCAGGCGCCGGGGAGATAACGGGTCTGGGTGAACGTGCCCTTGGTGAAGGCCAGGATCTTGGCCGGGGTGACGGTGAAGACCAGCGCCCGCCCGCCGTCCTCGTGGGCGAACCCGGTGCCGGTCGCCTGGAACCGCCATCGGCCGTCCCACTTGGCGCTCCAGGCGGCGGCCAGGCGGGCGAGGGCGGCCGGGTCGGTGACGCGGACCGCCTCGCCTTCCACCACGACGTCCAGGCCCCGGTCCCAGTGGCCGTCACCCGTGGTGAGGACCACATGGGGGTTGGCGGCGAGGTTGAAGGTCTTCTGCTCGGCGGGGCCGGTGCAGAAGTGGAGGGCGTCGTCGAGCCACACGGCCACGAGCGGGGTCACGTGGGGGCGGCCGTCGGAGCGGACGGTGGTGATCCAGAAGAGCTGCGCGTGTTCCAGGGCCTCCCGGGTCACGGGCCAGGGCGTCGCCTGGGTGCCCGGGTCGCTGAAGCGCTGGTCGAGCCGCGGAGTCGGGTCGGTCATGGCCACTCCTGTCGCTGCGGGCACCGGCGGAGAGCCTGAGCGGCGCACGCGTCCGTCCTCCCGCCCGCGCTTCTCGGGCCCACCTCGCAGGTCTATCCCCGGTGCCCCCGCCGCGCAAGCGACACTCTCCCACGGGCCGCCCGCCCGCGCCACGAGCCGGAAGCCGCGGCCCGTGAACGCCGAAGGCCACCCGGAGCGCGAAGCCCGGGTGGCCTTCCAGGAGAACGCCTCAGGTCAGGACTCGTACGCCTCCGGGGGCGGGCAGGAGCAGACCAGGTTGCGGTCGCCGTACGCCTGGTCGATGCGGCGGACCGGGGACCAGTACTTCGCCTCGCGGAGGGTGGCGACCGGGTAGGCGGCCTGCTCGCGGGTGTACGGGTGATTCCAGTCCGTCGCGGTGACCGACTCGGCGGTGTGGGGGGCGTTGCGCAGCGGGTTGTCCTCGCGCGGGAACTCGCCCTCGGCCACGCGGGAGATCTCCTCCCGGATGGCGATCATGGCGTCGCAGAAGCGGTCCAGCTCCGCCAGGTCCTCGCTCTCCGTGGGCTCGATCATCAGCGTGCCGGCCACCGGGAACGACATCGTGGGCGCGTGGAAGCCGTAGTCGATGAGGCGCTTGGCCACGTCGTCCACGGTGACGCCGGTCTCCTTGGTGATCTGGCGCAGGTCCACGATGCACTCGTGGGCGACCAGCCCGTTGCGGCCGGTGTAGAGCACCGGGTAGTGCGGGGCCAGCCGGCGGGCGATGTAGTTCGCCGACAGGATCGCCTGCTCGGTCGCCCGGCGCAGGCCCTCCGCGCCCATCATCCGGATGTACGCCCAGGAGATCGGGAGGATGCCCGCGGAGCCGTACGGCGCGGCCGAGACGGGGCCTACCTCGACCACGGGCTCCTCGTCCTCCTCGCCCTCGGCCGGCTCGACCTCCAGGAACGGGTGGCCGGGCAGGTAGTCGGCGAGGTGGCGGCGGACCGCGACCGGGCCGATGCCGGGGCCGCCGCCGCCGTGCGGGATGCAGAAGGTCTTGTGCAGGTTCAGGTGCGAGACGTCCGCCCCGAACTCGCCCAGCTTGGCCAGGCCGACGAGCGCGTTGAGGTTGGCGCCGTCGACGTAGACCTGCCCGCCGGCCTCGTGCACGAGGTCGCAGATCTCGCGGATCGTCTCCTCGAACACACCGTGGGTGGACGGGTAGGTGACCATGATCGCCGCGAGCGCGTCGCCGTGCTTGGCGATCTTGGCGCGGAGGTCGTCCAGGTCCACGTTGCCGTGGTCGTCGCAGGCCACGACCACCACGCGCATGCCGGCCATGACGGCGCTGGCGGCGTTGGTGCCGTGCGCCGAGGACGGGATCAGGCAGACGTCGCGCTGCGTGTCGCCGTTGGCGCGGTGGTAGGCGCGGATGGCCAGCAGGCCCGCGAACTCGCCCTGGGAGCCGGCGTTGGGCTGGAGCGAGACGGCGTGGTAGCCGGTGACCTCGGCCAGCCACCACTCCAGGTCGGCGATGAGCTGGGCGTAGCCGGCGGCCTGCTCCGAGGGCGCGAACGGGTGGATCCCCGCGAACTCCGGCCAGGTGATCGGCTCCATCTCGGTGGTCGCGTTGAGCTTCATGGTGCAGGAGCCCAGCGGGATCATCGAGCGGTCCAGCGCGATGTCCTTGTCCTGGAGACGGCGCAGGTAGCGCAGCATCGCGGTCTCGGAGTGGTGGGTGTTGAACACCGGGTGCGTGAGGTACTCCGACTGGCGCGCGAGCGAGGCCGGGAGCGCGTCGCCGGTCGCGGTGTCCAGGTCCTCCACGAGCTGCCCGGTGACGCCGAAGGCCGCCCACACGGCCTCCAGGTCGGCGGCGTCGGTCACCTCGTCGCAGGAGATCCCCACGTGGTCGGGGCCGTCCAGCCGCAGGTTGATCCCGCGCTCGCGCGCCGCCTCGACGACCTCGGCCGCGCGGCCGGGCACCGAGGCGTACACCGTGTCGAAGAAGTTCTCGTGGACGACGTCGACCCCGCCCGCGCGCAGCCCGGCGGCGAGCACGGCGGCGTGCCGGTGCACCCGCTGGGCGATGCGGCGCAGGCCCTCGGGGCCGTGGTAGACGGCGTACATCGAGGCGATCACCGCGAGGAGGACCTGCGCGGTGCAGATGTTGCTGGTGGCCTTCTCGCGCCGGATGTGCTGCTCGCGCGTCTGGAGCGCCAGCCGGTACGCCACGTCCCCGTCGGCGTCCACCGACACGCCCACGAGCCGGCCGGGCATCTGCCGCTGCAGCCCCTCGCGTACGGCCATGTAGGCGGCGTGCGGCCCGCCGTACCCCAGGGGGACGCCGAAGCGCTGGGAGGAGCCGACGGCGATGTCGGCGCCCAGCTCGCCGGGCGCCGAGACCAGGGTGAGGGCGAGCAGGTCGGCGGCGGCCACGACCTGGGCGCCGCGCTCGTGCGCCGCGGCGGCGAGCTCGCGGAAGTCCCACACGCGCCCGGAGGCCCCGGGGTACTGCACGAGGACGCCGAAGAAGTCGCCTTCGGGCAGCCCGTCGGCGGCGAGGTCGGCCTCGGCGAGCGTGATGCCCAGCGGCTCGGCGCGGGTCGCGAGCACGGCCTTGGTCTGCGGCAGCGTGTCGGCGTCCACGACGAACACCCCGCCCCGCGGCGCCCGGGTCGCGCGCGCGGCGAGCGTCATCGCCTCGGCGGCGGCCGTCCCCTCGTCCAGCAGGGAGGCCCCGGCCACGTCGAGCCCGGTCAGGTCGGTGATCACGGTCTGGAAGTTGAGCAGCGCCTCCAGCCGCCCCTGCGAGATCTCCGGCTGGTACGGGGTGTACGCGGTGTACCAGCCCGGGTTCTCCAGCACGTTGCGGCGGATCACGGCGGGGGTGAGCGTGTTGTGGTAGCCCAGCCCGATCATGGAGGTGAGGACCTGGTTGCGGTCGGCGAGCGCCCGCAGCTCGGCGATGGCCTCGGCCTCGCTCGCGGGGGCGGGCAGGTCCAGCGGCCGGTCCGTGCGGATGGCCGAGGGCACGGCGGCGTCCACGAGCTCCTGGGCCGAGGCGTAGCCGATCGCCTCCAGCATGGCGGCCCGGTCGGCGTCCGCCGGTCCGATGTGCCGCGCGGCGAACGGCGGGTCCTGAAGATCGCGGAGCGATGAGCGGTCTGTCATGGGGGCCTCCTGAGGCTGTAGAGACCGGGCGCCGGGGCGCGGACGGGTGCCGGGTCTCCCCCTCTGTCATCTCAACCTGAGAGCTTCACCGCGCGTGGCACGCGGCTTGCACCGTCGGTGAGGCGCCGCGGTGGCGCCTGCTTTCCAGAGTCGCCTCTCCTGTGCGGTACGGGTGCCTGAGAGTTTCCGGGGAGGATTGCTCCTTCGGCGTCCCACACTGGCTGGCGTGGAATCTCTCCCGCACAAGGTCTCCAGCCCTCAAGACTCTACCCGACCGTCCCCGTTCATCCCCGTCCCGTGCCCGCCTCCGGGTCTCCCCGGTTTCCCGCCGCCGGCGGCCCTCCCCCTGACCTCGCCTTTCGTACGGCCGGGCGCGCGCGGATTCCCTTCCCCGCGATCCCGGGGCCGCTGCGGACGCCGTACGGCTCGCGCCCGGACGCCGGGAGGGGGCGGTCACCGGGTAAGCGGATGGCCGGGCCGGTTCCGGGCTGGGGCCCGGCGTTCGCCGCACGGCCGCAAAGTGCCGTAAAGAACGGGCCAGGAAAGCGCGGATCCGCGGCACGGCGGGCCTCGCCGCGACAGGATGCCGGGGATGCGAGCGAACACCCGGGACGGGCTCACGGGCCGGAGGAGCCTCACGAACCCCGGGCAGCGGAGGAGCGGGGGATCCGGGAGCGGGGTCTCAGCCGGTGCGGCGGGCGCGGCGGCGCCGGGCGAGCTCGTCGCTGTCGTGCGGCGGGTCGTCGGGGGTGGCGCGCTCGCCGGGCAGCTCCGCCAGCGAGCCCTCGACCTCCTGCCAGACGCGGCCGAGCGCGATGCCGAAGACGCCTTGACCGCCCTGGACGAGGTCGATCACCTCGTCGGCGGAGGTGCACTCGTAGACGCTGACGCCGTCGCTCATGAGCGTGATCTGGGCGAGGTCCTGGACGCCCCGGTCGCGCAGGTGCTGCACGGCGGCCCGTATCTGCTGCAGCGAGACGCCCGTGTCGAGGAGTCGTTTGACGACCTTGAGCACGAGGATGTCGCGGAAGCTGTAGAGGCGCTGGGTGCCGGAACCGTGGGCCGGGCGCACGCTCGGCTCGACGAGCTGGGTGCGTGCCCAGTAGTCGAGTTGCCGGTAGGTGATCCCGGCCGCGGCGCACGCGGTCGGGCCCCGGTACCCCATGTCGGCGGGTATGGACGCGGGCGCCTGGTCGAAGAGCAGTCCCTGCTCCCCGGCCTTCTCGCGTGCTGAGCGCCGATGCGCCGAATCCTCGGCGCCGATCGTCTTACCCTCGCCGCTGCTGACCGCCACGCGGACCTCCGGCTTCTCTCCACCCCATCGGTTGATCAGGGGGATTGCGAATTACAACCGCGGGTTTCCACTGCACGGTAGGCACCCGTACCACCCGGAGTCAACGATCGCGCCCGGCGCGTCGCGCGCATTGCCATGCACGGCTATGTCCGCTTATGCCATGCGACGCATCCGTTCATGGCCGTGCACGGGAGGATCATCCGGACTTGCCGAAGTCCTCCGGGCTGATCGTGTCGAGGAACTCCCGGAACTTCTCGACCTCGTCTTCCTGTTCGTCGGGGATCGCGACCCCCGCCTCCTCCAGCACGTCCTCGCTCGCGAAGATGTTGGCGCCGGTGCGCAGGGCCAGCGCGATCGAGTCGGACGGGCGGGCGCTGACCTCGACCCCGTTCGAGAAGACCAGGTCGGCGAAGAAGATGCCGTCGCGGAGCGCGGTGATGTTGACCTTGCGCAACTGCACGCCGAGCGCGTCGAGCACGTCTCGGAACAGGTCGTGCGTCAGCGGCCGCGCCGGGAGCACGCCCTGCTGCGCGAAAGCGATCGCCGTCGCCTCCACCATGCCGATCCAGATCGGCAGGTACCGGTCGCCCCCGGCCTCCTTGAGCAGGACGATCGGCTGGTTGGAGGGCATCTCGACCCGCACGCCGACGACCTCCATCTGCAACACTGGCGGCTCCGTCCCCAGGCTGTGTTCGTTCTGTGCTGTCGTGTCTTGCACCAGGTGTGTCTCGGCGTGTCTGCGCCGGATTTCAACGTAACACCCGCGGGGCCGCCATGCGTGCTCACGGGTACATGCTTCCCCGGCCGCCCCGCCGCCACACCGGGTGATCGCCGACGTCCGGATCACCCCGATCAGGCCAGATGAGCGGGGTTCCGGCGGTGTTCGCCCAGCTTCGCGGCGTTCCTCGCGCGCCCCGCCGGCGGCTCAGCCGGACAGGTTCCGCCGCAGCCCCGTGCGCATGAGCGCGGTGTGCAGGTCGAGCATGAGGTTCTCGATCTCGCGGGCCGTCTCCCCCGCCCGGTCGCGCGCGCCGGGGTTGCGCTGCCGCAGCAGCGGCGCGACCGCCTGCTCCACCAGGCTCGTCTCCCGCTCCGCGGCGGCCTTGACCGCGCGCAGGTGCCGGGCGTGCAGGCCGAAGCGGGCCAGGGCCACGGCCGAGCGGGCCACGGCGAGGGCCTCCCCGTCGTACCGGCGGGCCACGGCCTCGATCAGGCCGTAGTCCTCCAGCTCGGTGAGCAGGTCCTCGCCGATGCCCGCCGCGTCGATCAGCTCCGCGCGGCTGAGCCGTACCTCCGCGGGGGCCGCCGGCGCGGCGGGGACGGCGCGCGGCCTGGGCCACTCGCCGGACTCGCCGCGGTCGGCGGCCTCCAGGTGGTCCTTGATGACCCGCAGCGGCAGATAGCGGTCGCGCTGGGCCGTCAGGATGAAGCGCAGCCGCTCCACGTCCGCGTGGGTGAACTTGCGGTACCCGGAGGGGCTGCGCTGCGGCTCGATGAGGCCCTCGGCCTCAAGGAAGCGGATCTTGGAGATGGTGACGTCGGGGAACTCGCCCTGGAGTTGGGCGAGGACCTCCCCGATGCTCATGTGGGAGCGGGCCGCCTGGGCACTCATCCGCCCACCCCGCGGACGCCCACATCCAAGAGCACTGTCACGTTCCCTCTCATGGTCCTCCGGCGCCACCTTGCGGGCGAGCGAGGAACACCAGCCGGAACTTGCCGATCTGCACCTCGTCGCCCCCGGTCAGAGGCACCTCCTCGATGCGCTCCCGGTTGACGTAGGTGCCGTTCAGGCTTCCCACGTCGCGCACGAGGAACGCACCACCGCGCCGGTAGAACTCCGCATGCCTCCGGGACACGGTTATATCGTCTAGGAAGATGTCGCTTTCGGGGTGGCGACCCGCCGTAGTGAGGTCGGTGTCGAGCAGAAATCGGCTGCCGGCGTTCGGTCCGCGCAGCACGACGAGGAGCGCGGTGTCCGGGCGCAGCGCCTCGACGGCGCCGGTGTCGGCGATCATCGCCTCGCCGGTCTCGCCCTCGTAGGCCTCGATCCCGCTGATCGAGATCGTGGTGGTGGTGTCGGCGATCTGGTCGGTCCTGGGCTGATCAGGCCTGGGCTGCTCGGCTCTCTTCAGGGGAGTTCCACAGTTGGAGCAGAAGCGGGCATCCTCAGGGTTGGCATGGCCACACTGCGTGCAGTAGACGCTCGGCATCGATCGGCTCGGCCTCCTACCGCGAAGACGCGGCTACAGCGCTTGTCAGCGTCTGGCGCCCCTTCGCCCTCTGACTGCGAATGTCGCAACTTACGCTGGCGGAGCGCGCGGGTCAACAGTTCGGGACGGTCATCTCACTCCGGCATGGCGGTTCACGATATAGGTTCCGGCCCGTCCCGCGCACACTGGGACTTCATCGGCCACCCCCTCCCCCGAGCGCACAAGCCTGATCTTGCTTGCGCCGATGATACGTGGTCACGGCCCCGGGGCGCTGTTCCCGTCCCGTCCCGCTGTGTCCCGGACGCCGTACGGCGCGGCGCGCGTCCCCCCGGCCGTCATACCGTACGGCGGCGCGGGCGACCCCCGGAGCGGCCGGGCGCGGCGCGGCGGCGCGAGCCGTACGGCGTGACGCGGTAGGACGGCCGACGGCGCGGGACGGGCCGGCGCGGCGGGGATCGGGACGGGGGGCGCGGGGCGTCATGGGGCTCCGGCGTGCTCCACGATGCCCGCCCAGTGCTCCAGGAGGGACTGGGCGGTGTCCATGTCGGGGCCCTCGGCCCACAGGTGCGTGACGGCGTCGGAGGGGTCGGGCAGGATCAGCGCCCAGCTCCCGTCGTCCTCGACCACGCGCACGCCGTCGGTGGTGTCCAGGCGCACGCCCTCGGCGGCCTCGACGACCGAGCGCATCACGGCGCCCTTGACGGCCCAGGGCGTGGGCACCGAGCGCTTGAGCAGGTGGGCCACCGGGATGCGGGCGTCGATCTGGCTCAGCGACAGCCGGGTGCGGGCGACCAGGCCGAGGAGCCGCACGAACGCGGCGATCCCGTCCACGGTGGGGCTGAACTCGGGGACGACGAAGCCGCCGCGGCCGTCCCCGGCGAAGATCATGTCCGCGGAGCGCGCGGCGGAGGTCAGGGAGTCCACGGCGGTGGGGGTCCACTCGACCTGGACGCCGTGGTAGCGGCAGACCATCTCGGCGACCCTGGTGGTGGTGACGGGGAGGGCGACGCGGCCGGCGCGGCGCTCGGCGGCGACCAGGTCCAGCACCACGAGCAGGGCGCGCTCGTCCCCGATGAGCTGGCCCTTCTCGTCCACCAGGGAGATGCGCTCGCCCACGGGGTCGAAGCGCACGCCGAACGCGGCCCCCGAGGAGGCGACCAGCTCGGCCAGCCGCTGCAGGTCGCGGCGGCGCTCGGCGAGGGTCTCGGTGGGCGAGGCCTCGTCCAGGCGGTTGTTGACGGTGAGCACCTCGACGCCGACCCGCCCGAGCAGGTGCGGCAGGGCCAGCGCCGAGGTCCCGCCCGCGCAGTCGATGACGACCTTGAGCTCGGCCTCCCGCACGCCGCTCATGTCCATGTGGTTCATGAGCTCCTGGGTGTACGTCTCCAGGGCGCGGGCGGGGAAGTTCAGCTCGGCGATCTCGCCGGGGAAGGCGCGCCGGAACTCCTGGCGCGAGAAGACGCGCTCCAGCTTGCGCTGGGAGGCCTGGGAGAGGTCGGCGCCCTCGGCGTTCATGAAGATGATGTCCACGCTCTGCGGGTCGCCCGGGGTGGTGCGCAGGGCGATCCCGCCCGCGGTGGTGTCGCGGGAGGTGTGGTAGCGGGCGACCGGCAGGGGCGCGGCCTCCAGGTCGAGCACGTTGATCGCCCCGGCGTTGAGCGCGCTGATCACCGCCCGCTTCAGCGCCCGCCCTGCCCGGGAGGCGTCGCGCGAGGTGGTGACGACCGCGCCCTTCTTGAGGGAGGTGGCGTAGGCGCTGGCCAGCCGTACGCACAGCTCGGGGGTGATCTCCACGTTGATCAGGCCGGAGACGCCGCGCGGGCCGAAGAGGCTGCGCTGGCCCCGGGACTCCCAGATCACGCTGGTGTTGACGACCGCGCCGGCCTCGATGGTCTTGAACGGGTAGACCTTGACGCCGGAGGTGAGGTACGCCTCGGCCTCGATGACGCACTCGTCGCCGACGATCGCGCCCTCCTCGACGCGCGCCCCGGCCATGATGTCGGTGTTCTTGCCGATGACGCAGCCGCGCAGGTTGGTGGAGGGGCCGACGAACACGTTGTCGTGGACGACGGCGCGGTGCAGGAAGCCGCCCTCCTTGACCACCACGTTGCTGCCGAGGACGGTGAACTCGCGCAGCTCGGCCCCGGCCTCGACCTTGGCGTAGTCGCCGATGTAGAGCGGGCCCTTCAGGACGGCCTCGGGGTCCACCTCGGCGCCCTCGCCCACCCACACGCCCGGGGACATCTCGAAGCCCTCGATGTCCACCTCGACCTTGCCGGAGAGCACGTCGGCCTGGGCCTTGAGGTAGCTCTCGTGCGTGCCGACGTCCTCCCAGTAGCCCTCGGCGACGTACCCGAACAGGGGCGCGCCGCGTTCGAGCAGGCGGGGGAAGACGTCGCCGGACCAGTCCACGACCCGCCCGGGCTCGACCTCGTCGAGGACCTCGGGCTCCATGACGTACACGCCGGTGTTGACGGTGTCGGAGAAGACCTGGCCCCAGGTGGGCTTCTCCAGGAAGCGCTGGATGCGGCCCTGCTCGTCCACGATGATGATGCCGAACTCCAGGGGGTTCGGGACGCGCTTGAGCCCGATGGTGACCAGGGCGTCGTTCTTCTTGTGGAAGCGCACCATGTCGGTCAGGTCGATGTCGGTGAGCGCGTCGCCGGAGATCACCAGGAACGGCTCGTCGCGCAGCGCGTCGGCGGCGTTCTTCACGCTCCCGGCGGTGCCGAGGGGGACCTCCTCGGTGGCGTAGTGCAGGCGCATGCCCAGCTCGCCGCCGTCGCCGAAGTAGTTGCGCACGAGCGCGGCGAGGAACTGCACGGTGACGACGGTCTCGGTGAAGCCGTGGCGCTTCAGCAGCCGCAGCACGTGCTCCATGATCGGCCGGTTGATCACCGGCAGCAGCGGTTTGGGCTGGTTGGCGGTCATGGGACGCAATCGCGTCCCTTCGCCGCCCGCCATGACGACCGCCTTCACGCCGCCTCCTCACCCCGCCGACCGGAGCGGATCAGCCCGATACCCTGAACCAAATACAACACCCCGGCCCACCAGTACAGACCGGTGCCCCAGATGGCGAAGGCCCAGCCGACGATCTTGGCGAACTCGATGTGGACGCCGAGGAAGAGCAGCGGGAACGCGTAGAGCAGGTTCGCCGTGGCGGCCTTGCCCAGGAAGTGCACGGGCAGCCCGACGTAGCCGTAGCGGCCCAGGACCAGCAGGAACAGGCCGACGACGATCTCGCGGGCCAGCAGCACGGCCACGAGCCAGACGGGGATGATGTCGCGGACGGTCAGGCCGACCAGGGTGGCGAGGATGTAGAGCCGGTCGGCGGCCGGGTCCAGGAGGCGGCCCAGCCGGGAGGTCTGGTTGAAGGCGCGCGCGAGCTTGCCGTCGAGCCAGTCGGTGAAGCCCGCGACCATGAGCACGACCACGGCCCAGCCGTCGGCCTTCGGCCCGAGGACCAGCCACAGGAACAGCGGCACCCCGAGCAGCCGCAGCAGGCTCAGCGCGTTCGGGATCGTCCAGACGCGATCCTCGCTGCTCTTCGCGACCGCATCCGCCTGATCCGTCACGTGCACGTCCCCTCCTGCGACCTGTCCCCCGCACCAGTGACCTTATAAGGGACGCGCCCGGCGCGTATCCGCCGGTCTCCGTGCCGCGCGTGCCGCCGCGCCCGGAGCCGGCGGCGTGCCCCTCCCGGCCTGGCCAGGCCCGATGCTCATGCCGGTACGGCGGTGCGGGCGCGGGCCGGGCGGGAGGGGCCGCGGGCCGGGCGCGGTGGTTCCGGGACCCCCTCGTCCCCGGAACGCGCGCGCCGGCCCGCGGGTTCCCCCGCGCCGGTCGTCCACAGGGCACCGGCTATCCACAGAACGCGGCTCGGTCCAGCGGGGGACGGGGGTGGTGCCGGAAGGTGGGCGGGTGGCCGGACCCGCGCCCGGGGCGCCCGCCGGCCGGGTCAGTGACGGCGATACGCCCAGGTGAGGAGGGCCGTGGTGAGGGCCAGGAGGATCACGCCGTTCGGGAGGTGGAGGGCCTTGGTGTCCCAGGTGAAGTGCCGGGCCATGCCCACGAGGAACAACCCCAGGCTGGCGAGGGAGACCCAGCCGGGGCCGCGGCCGGGCTTCCAGAGGAGGACGCCGACGATCGTCTGGACGAGGGCGATCAGGTGGACGAGCATGCCCGCCATCACGTGCGTCTCGCCCATCGCCTTCGCCCCGTCGAGGGACTGCCCCGCGTACATCGCGGCGACCACGAGGCCCAGCGCCTGCGCGGTCACGAGCACGCGGAAGGTGATGAGGAGCCCGCGCGACACGGGGCGGGCCGCCGCCGGCGGGGCCAGGGTCTGGTTGTGCTGCATCTCGGTCTTCCTTCCTGAGGAGGTTGCCGCCGTGCAGGCTGCCAGCCCCGCCCCGCCGCGGTCGTCCGCCGCCGGGCGGATCACCGGTAATCCCCGAGACGTAGACCCCCGTCCCGTTTCCGGCGGCCCCCGCGCCTCCCCGGCCCCGGCGTCCCGCGCGTCCCCGCCCCGCCCCGCGCGTGGCCTCGCGGCCCTCGCCCGCCCGCCCGCCGCATGCGGTACGGCCGCACGTGGTGCGGCCGCGCGCCCGGCCGGGGATCCCCCGCGCGCGCAGGCCCGGCGCGGCGGGCGCGCCGGAGGGACGGGCGATGGGTCAGGCGATGGTGTTCACGGCGGCCCTGAACAGGGCGGGGAGGCGGGCCGCGGCCGGGACCAGGAGGCGGCGGCCGGCGGGCGTGGCGGTCGCCCGGAGGAGCGCGGCGGTGATCAGCCGGTAGGAGCGGGTCAGCCGCCGCCACTCCCCGGCGTACGCCCCGGGACGCCCGGAGCGCAGGCACTCCACGGCTGCCCGGGCGCCGGCGAGGGCCAGGGAGACGCCCTCCCCGGTCAGCGCGTCCACGTATCCCGCGGCGTCGCCCACGAGCAGGACCCGGCCCGCGACCGGGCTCGCCGCCCCGCGCCGCAGCGGCCCGGCCCCGCGTACCGGCGTGACGGCTGGCCCGGTCAGCCGCCCGGCGAGGCCGGGGAAGGCCGCCAGGTGCTCGTCGAAGCCGCCCCGCCGTGTGGTCAGCACCGCCACCCCCACCAGGTCCCCGGCCACCGGCGTCACATACGCCTCCGCGCCGGCCGCCCAGTGCACCTCCACGAAGCCGCTCCACGGCTCCACCCGGTAGTGCCGCCGCAGCCCGAACCTCCGTTCGCCCGCCGCCCTCACGTCCAGCCCGAGGATCCGCCGCACCGAAGACCCGAGCCCGTCGGCCGCGATCACCCACCGGGCCCGGGCCACTCTCCCGCAGTCCGCGGCGCCGCCCGCCCGGCCGCGTCCCGCCGGCCGGTAGGCGAGGTCGACGTGGCCGGTGGCCTGGGTGAGGCCCACGGCCTTGCCGGGGATCAGGTCGACGCCCAGGGCGGCGGCCCGGGCGGCGAGGGCGGCGTGGAGGTCGGTGCGGCGGACGGCGAGGCCGGGGCCTTCGCGGAAGGGGGCCTCGGCGGAGCGGGAGGGGGTGAGGTAGCGGATCCCGTGGAAGGGGCGGCCGGGCGGGGCGACGCCCAGGGCCGACAGCTCGCGGAGGGCCCGGGGCATCAGGCCCTCGCCGCAGGGCTTGTCCACCGGGAACACGCGGGGCTCCAGGACGGCCACGCTCCAGCCGGACCGCGCGGCGTGGACGGCGGCGGCCAGCCCCGCGGGGCCGCCGCCCACGACCAGGAGGTCGATCACGCCGCCGCCCCGGCCAGGGCCGCGTTCTCGCAGCGGATGCGCACGGTCAGCAGGACCGCGTTGAGCAGGGTGAACACCAGGGCGGTGAGCCAGGCCGTGTGCACCAGCGGGAGGGCGATCCCCTCCACGACGACGGCGACGTAGTTGGGATGACGGAACCACCGGTACGGCCCCGAGGCGACCAGGGGGAGGCCGGGGATGACGATCACGCGGGTGTTCCAGCGGCGGCCGAGCGCGGCGACGCACCACCACCGCAGGGCCTGGGACAGGATCACCAGCGCCAGCATGGGCAGGCCCAGGGCCGGGACGAACGGGCGGAACGGGGCCTCGGCGAGGCATCCGGCGAGGAGGGCGACGTGGAGGACGGCCATGACCGGGTAGTGGCCGCGGCCGTGCTCGCGGCCGCCGCGGGACAGCGCCCAGCGGGTGTTGCGCCGGGCGACCGCCAGCTCGGCCAGGCGCTCGGCGGCGACCAGCAGGATCAGCAGGATCAGCAGCGTGTAGTACACCGGCGATCACCAGCGCAGGAGGGCCAGCTCGACGCAGAAGCCGGGACCCATCGCGATCATCATGCCGTGCGCGCCCGGCCGGGGGGCGGGCGCGGCGAGGGTGTCCTCCAGGATGTGCAGCACCGAGGCGGAGGAGAGGTTGCCGATCTCGGACAGCGACCGCCAGGACAGGTCGAGCGCGCCCGGCGGCAGCTCCAGCGCGTCGTTCACCGCGTCCAGCATCTTCGGGCCGCCCGGGTGGCAGACCCAGGCCGCGATGTCGTCCCGGCGCAGGCCGTGCTCGTCCAGGAACCCTCCGACGACCTCGGCCAGCCCGGAGCGCACGAGGTCGGGGAGCCGCCGGTCCAGCACGACCCGGAAGCCGCCGTCGGTGACCCGCCAGCCCATCAGCTCCGCCGTGCCGGGGAACAGGTGGCTGCGCGTGGCGACCACGGACGGGCCGGGCGCGCCGGGGCTCCGGCCGGCCCCGGCCGCGACCACCGCCGCCGCGCCGTCCCCGAACAACGCGCTGGCCACGAGGTTGGCCGGGGACAGGTCGTCACGCTGGAGGGTCAGCGAGCACAGCTCGACGGACAGGAGCGCCGCGACGTGCCCCGGCCAGGAGCGCAGGTAGTCGTGCAGCCGCGCGATCCCGGCGACCCCGGCGACGCAGCCGAGGCCGAAGACGGGCACGCGCTTGACGTCGGCGCGCAGCCCCGCCTCCTGCGCGATCCGCACGTCCACCGAAGGCGCGGCGATGCCGGTCACCGACGCGAACAGCAGCAGGTCCACGTCCCGCGCGGTCAGCCCGGCCCGGTCGAGGGCCCCGGCGAGCGCACGCGCGCCGAGCGGGACGGCCGCGTCGATGTAGACGTCGTTGCAGGCCCCGAAGCCGGTCAGCGCCGCGTAGCCCTCGACCGGGAGCGCCAGGTGGCGGAAGCTCACCCCGCTGGAGGCGTGCACGGCGTCCAGGAACTCCCGCTCCTCCGCGCTCAGCCGCATCTCGCCGGCCAGCGCCTCGGTGATCCGGCCCTGCTCGTACCGGTGCCCGGGCAGCGCGCCGTGCGCGGCGACGATTCGCGTCATGCCCACCCCCGATATCGCGGTGCTTCGGGACGTATGCCCAGAGATGACCGGTTTCTGTGCGCGCGTCCGGTAATGGTTCCGCCCGCTCCCGCCCCGGGATTGTTTGCCGCCCGTCCGCGTGACCGGCCGCCCTGACGGGGCACACCGCCGCAGTGACCACACCGGAGGACATCGTCCGCCTCGGGATGAGCTTCTGCGCCGCGAAGACCCTGCTCAGCGCCGTGGAACTGGGCGTCTTCGGGACTCTCGCCGACGGCCCCCTCCCCCTGGCCGAACTCCGCCGCCGCACCGGCCTGCACCCGCGCGCCGCCCGCGATTTCCTCGACGCCCTCGTCGCCCTCACCCTCCTCGACCGCCACGACCGGCCCCCCGCCCCGCCCGCCGAGCCGCCCGCCCCGAGCGCACCGCCCGCCGAGCCGCCCGCCCCGAGCGCACCGCCCGCCCAAGCGCCGCTCAGGCCGTACGGCGACGCCGGCGCCGGGCGGGAGCCGTACGCCGGCGTGAACACGGGGCGGGAGCCGTACGGCGGGGCCGGGCGGGCGGCCGAGGCCGAGGGTGAGGCCGAGGGTGAGGGGGGCGCGGATGAGGAGGGGCCCTGGTACGCGAACACGGCCGGGGCGGAGAGGTTCCTGGTGCCGGGGCGGGAGGAGTACGTCGGCGGGCTGCTGGAGATGGCGGGCGAGCGGCTGTACGGGATCTGGGGGCGGCTGACCGAGGCGCTGCGCACGGGGCTGCCGCAGAACGAGGCGAGGCACGGGGAGGACCCGTTCGCGGCGATCTACCGGGACGAACGCCGCATGCGGGGTTTCCTGCGGGCGATGACCACCTTGTCCGGGCCCTCGATCCGGGCCCTCGCCGAGCGGTTCCCGTGGGACCGGCACCACCGGGTCGCGGACCTCGGCTGCGCCGAGGGGGCGCTGCCGCGGCTCCTGGCGGAGCGGCACCCCCACCTGGAGACGACCGGGATGGACCTGCCGCGCGTGCGGGACGCGTTCGAGGAGCACGTGGCCGGGCGGGCGCGGTTCGCGGCCGGGGACTTCTTCGCCGACCCGCTGCCGGAGGCGGACGTGTACGTCCTGGGGCACGTGCTGCACGACTGGGACCGGCAGACCGCCCGCCGCCTGCTCCGGAAGGTCCGCGACGCGCTCCCGCCCGGCGGCGCGGTGATCGTCCACGAGGCGTTCGTGGACGACGACCGCCGCGCCGGCCTGGAGGCCCTGCTGATGAGCCTCACCATGCTGCTGGAGACCCCGGGCGGCTCCGACCGGACCATCGCGGAGTGCCGCGCCCTGCTGGCCGACGCGGGCTTCACGGACATCCGCGCCGAACCCCTGGCCGGCGCGGAGTCCATGGTCACGGGCACGAAACCCGGATAGGCGCCCCGCTCGCACAAGGCCCGCCCGCCCACAGCCCGCCCGCCACGAGCCCGCCCCGCGCCGCACCGCCCATGAACCCGCCCCGCGCCGTCCGCGCGAAGCCCGCCCCCCACGACCGCCGCGATCCCGCGATCCCGCGATCCCGCGCCGCCGCGCCGCCGCGCGGAGAGCCGGAGAGGAGGGCGTGGAGAGCCCGGGTGAAGGGCTGGGCGAGGGGCTCGCGGGGCGGGGCGGGGCGCGGGCCGGGGGCGGGGGCGGCGGGGGTTTCGGGCGCGTGATGTTTGTCGGGGGGCGTCCGGCGATGTAATCGTGTCCTCATGGGAACTCCCGTCCGCACACTTCGCGACGAACTGCTGACCGCCGCGGAGCCGCTGCTGATCGAGCGCGGCTACCGGAACCTGCGCATGCGGGACGTGGCGGACGCGGTGGGCGTCAGCCGGCAGACCGTCTACAACGAGTTCGGCGACAAGTGGGGGCTGGCCCAGGCGCTGGCGCTCAAGGACAACGAGCGGTTCCTCGACGGCATCGACGAGGCGCTGTCGGCCCATGACGACCTGTACGGCGCGGTGCGCGCGGCGGTGCTGTTCACGCTGGAGGAGGCGGCGTCCGACCCGCTCACCCGCACGGTGCTGACCGGCGACGGGTCCGAGGGCCTGCTGCCGCTGCTGACGACGCGCGCCGAGCCGCTGCTGCTGGCCGCGAACCAGCGGATCGTGCGGCACGCCCGCGCCAAGTGGCCCGAGCTCCCGGCGGACGAGCTGGCCGTGATCACCGAGAGCGTGGTGCGGCTGACGGTGAGCCACATCCTGCTGCCGACCCGGGACGACCAGGAGGTGGCGGACAGCCTGGCCCGGCTCGTCCTCCGCTATCTCGGGCTGGCTGACCGAGACCCGGCCGCAGCCGGATGACCCACGGCGCGCCCGGCCCCGCGTCGATCTCCAGCTCCCGCCAGCCCGCGACCGACCTCGGGATCTTCCCGCCCCGCGTGACGTAGGCGGACGCGCGCGAGACGGGCCCGTTCCCGCAGCCCGCGTAGTAGGGCAGGGGCGGGTCGGCCGCCGGTCCCGCCAGCAGGCACGGCTGCCGCACCCCGGCCGCCTGGAGCGCCGCGGCGACCTCGTGCATCGCGACCCGGCTCTCCCCGGTCGTCGCCACGCGCCGCTGGAGCACGACGTGCTGGACCACCAGGTGCGCCAGCAGCCCGGCCGCGACCAGCCCGGCGAACACCGGCCGCGGCCGCAGGCCCGCCAGCCACAGCAGGCACCGCGCCACCGGCAGCGCGAGCAGCGCGTACGCCGGGATCAGGAACCTCGGCGCGGCGTAGTCCACGAGCGCCAGGTACGGCACGGCCACCGCGACCCCGCATGCGGCGGCCGTGGCGTACAGCCGGAACTCCTCGCGGCGGCGGACCGACCACAGGCCGCCCAGCACGGCGACCGGCAGCGCGAAGATCCACAGGCTCAGGATCGGGTAAGTGGGCGGCCGGCCGCAGGGACGGCACAGGGCGGGGCCGTTGAGCGCCTTGAACTGGTACCAGAAGCCGACGGTCGGCCGCAGGTGCCCCTGGATCTCGCTGGCCCGCCGCAGCCGGGTGAGCAGCCCCCCGTAGCCGGTGTACGCCTCGATCACCCACGGCGCCCAGCCCGCCGCGACCGCGCCCGCGACCACGGCCACCACCCCGGGCCGCCGCCACCGCCGTACGGCCAGCGCGGCCAGCACCAGGGGCGCGGCCAGCCACAACGAGTCGCCGGGGCGGATGAGCGCGGCCACGGCGACGCTGACGCCGAGCCCGAGCAGGGCGGGCCGCGAGTCGCGGGTGACGGCGAGCAGGAAGCAGCCGGCCGCCGCCACGCAGGCGTACGCCAGGGGCAGGTTGGGCATGACCGCCGCGCCGTAGAACTGGACGACCCAGAGCCCGGCCAGCAGCAGCGCGGCGAGCGCGGTCACCGCGGACCCGACCAGGCGCAGCCAGGGCAGGTACGCCACCACCAGGCCCGCCGCCGACACCGCCGTCATCCACAGGCGGACCGGCGCCTCGTCGGGCGTGAAGTGCGCGGCGGGCCAGGCCAGCCAGGTGACGCCGCGCGCGCGGGGCGCGCTGAAGTGCAGGTCGGGGACGTGCGGGGTGACCTGGCTCAGGTAGACGGTCTCGTCCCAGCCCCACCCGAACCCGGGGCCGACGAAGACGAGCTGCGTGACGGCGAACGCCGCGGCCACGCCGGCGAGAGGCATCACACTCCGCACGCCCCACCCCCCGGTCGGGTAAACGATCAGCTCGGTACGTACCCCGGCGAACACCGTCACAACTTCAGAGAACCGGAAGGTCCCGATATCTCCGCAGGAAGAAGCGCGAACACCGCCGAAAGCGGGCTCCAACGGACGCGCGATCCCGGAGGGCGACGGCGTGCCGGGGAACCGGGGGACGGCAGGCCGGGAACCCGGGGCGGCGGCCCACCGGGAAAGCGGGACGGCGGCCCCGGGAAAGCAGGACGGCGGCCCGCCGAGAAAGCAGGACGGCGGCCCGCCGAGGTATCCGGGGCCGTGGTGAGCCGGGGAATCCGGGGCTCAGCCGGGGAAGCGGGGGCGGAACTCCTCGTCCACGAGGCCGAGGCGATGGGCCATGACGGCGGCCTGGACGCGGTTGCGCAGGCCCAGCTTGTCCATCGCCGTGGAGACGTGGGTCTTGACGGTGGTCACGCCGACGTGCAGCCGCGTCGCGATCTCGTGGTTGGACAGGCCCGCGCCGACCAGGGCGAGCACCTCGCGCTCGCGCGGCGTCAGCTCGGCGGGCGGGGCGATCGCGTCGTGGGCGGACAGCGCGCGGGACACCACGCGCCGCAGCACCGAGGGGGCCAGCAGGGGCTCGCCGCGGGCGGCCCGCCGTACGGCGTCCACCATGTGGCTCGGGTCGTCGTCCTTGACCAGGAAGCCGATCGCGCCCGCGCGCAGGGCGGCGTAGACGTTCTCGTCCTCGGCGAAGGTGGTCAGCATGACGATCCGGGCGGCCGGGTCGGCGGCCAGGATGCGGCGGGTGGCCTCCAGGCCGTCCACGCGCGGCATGCGGATGTCCATCAGCACCACGTCGGGCCGCAGGTCCACGGCCAGCCGCGCGGCCTCGGCCCCGTCGGCGGCCTCGCCGCACACCTCCACGCCGCCGGCCGCCTCCAGCAGCATCCGCACGCCCGCGCGCACGAGCTGCTGGTCGTCCGCGATGACTACTCTGACCGGCACTGATCCCCCTCGTCGGATTCCTCGTCACACGTCACGTCCCGCCGCGCCCCGTCCCCGCGCCCGCCGGGGCCCCGGGCCCCGTCGCGCGAGCAGATCCGGAGGCCCCCGCCCGGGTCGCCCCGGGTGGCGTCGCCGGGACCGGCCGGAGGGCCCTCACCCGCTTCCCCCTGGGAGCCGTCGTCGGGCTCACCCGGGGAGCCGTCGCGGGAGCCGTACGGCAGGCGGGCGGTGAGCAGCCAGCCGCCCGCCGGCGTGGGCCCGGCGGTCATGTCGCCGCCGAGCAGGTCCACGCGCTCGCGCACGCCGCCGAGGCCGTACCCCGGCGACGGTAGCGCCGGAGGGTCGCCCGCCGGGGCGTCGTTCTCCACGCTCAGCCGTATCGCGCCCGGCTCGGGGCGCAGCGTGAGCCGTACGGCGGTGCCGGGACCGGCGTGTTTGAGCACGTTGGTCAGGCCCTCGCGGATGATGAACGCCCCGGAGGCGCGGATGACGGAGGGGGCCGCCGCGACGGCGGGGTCGACGTCGACGGCGACCCGCACGCCCGCGGCCTCCAGCCGGGACACGGCGTCCTCGATCGTGCCCTCGGGGTCGGCCACCGGCAGCGCCTCGTCCACGGCGTCGGGGTCGCGCAGGACGGCGAGCAGCCCGCGCAGGTCGTCCAGCACCTTGGTGCCCGTGCGGCGGATGTCGGCCAGCGCCGCCGAGGCCGGGCCGCTCGCCCCCGCGAACTGCGCCGCGCTCGCCCGCAACACCATCGCGCTGACGTGGTGGGCGACGATGTCGTGCAGGTCGCGGGCCACCCGCGTGCGCTCGGCCAGCCGGGCCGCCCGGGTCTCGGCCTCCCGCCGCTCGATCGCGGCCTGCGCGCGGGCGCGCTCGATCTCGGCGGAGACCCGCAGGCCGCCGACGTAGCGGCCGATCGCGAGGGGCGCGGCCACGACCGCCAGCAGCGTCAGCGCGCGCCAGTGGGTGACGACCTCGCTGAACGGGCCGTCTATCACGTTCACGGCCGAGGCCACGCACCCCAGGGCGTACGCCACGGCGATCATCGGCCAGCTCGCCTCCATCGCGAGCACGCCCAGCGCCACGGCGAACAGGCCCTGCACCGCGTTGGCCGCGTAGGGCGAGAACGCGTCCATGAAGACGAGCAGCGCCCCGTTGAAAATCGCCACGATCAAGGGCACGTGCCGCACGAACGCCATCGAGAAGCCCGAGGCGTACACGGCCAGGCCGCTCCCCCAGACCGGCAGGGTGCCGATGTTCCACCCGTTCCAGGTGGTCAGCACGGCGAAGCCCATCGCCGCCCCGCCCAGCAGCACGTCGAGCAGCAGTGGGCGCAGCGCGCCCGGTTCCCATGGGGCCCGTCTCACGCCGCCCCCCTCTCCGGGAGGCGTACGGCCAGCAGCCAGCCGCCGTCCGGCGTGGGCCCCGCCGACACGTGCCCGGCCAGCCGCTCCACCCGTTCGCGGGCCCCGGCCAGGCCGTACCCGGACGCGGGGAACGGCTCCGGCGGCCGAGCGGGGGCGCCGTTGCGCACCTCGGCGCACAGCTCCCCCTCCGCCACGAAGACGCGGACCTCCACGGCGGTCCCGGGGCCCGCGTGCTTGAGCGCGTTGGTCAGCCCCTCCCGCACGACGCGGGCGGCCTCGGCCCGCACCTCCACGGGCACCGCCGCGACCTCCGGGTCCACCTCCAGGTCCACGTCCAGCCCCGCGGCGCTCAGCGCCTTGACGGCCTCCGCCACCAGCCCCTCGGGGTCCGCCACCGGCAGCGGGTCCTCCGCCGCCTCCGGGTCCCTGAGCACGGCCAGCAGCCGCCGCAGATCACCCAGCGCCCGCACGCCCATCTCCCGGATCTCCCCCAGCACGTCGTCCTCGCCCACCCCGGCCGCCGCTCCGCCCGGTCCGCCCGCTCCGGTCGGTCCGGCCGCTCCGGGTCCCGGCCCGGGAGCCGGCGGGACCTCGCGCCCCGCGTCACCTGCGAGACCGGGGCCGGAGCCGACCGTACCGGAGTCCCGACCGGTGCCACGACCCGAGCCCGTCCCCGCCGTCCTCGGCCCGGGAACCACCGGCCAGGGAATCGCGGGCCCAGTGGCCCCCGCCTCAGCCGGTGCGCGCGGCCCGGCCGCGCCGGGCTCGCCGAGGGTACGGCCTGAGCCCGCTCCGTCCGCGCCCGGCCGCCCCGGCTCGGGGACCGGCGACGCGGTGGACCCGGTCCCGGCTCCGGCCCCGTCCCCGGTCCCGCTCTCGGCCTCGGCCGCCAGGGCCGGCCCCGTCCCCGCGCCGGCCCTACCGCGCTCGCCGGAGTCACCGCGGTCGCCGCAGTCGCCGCTGTGGCCGCTGTGGCCGCCGTGGCCGCTGTGGCCGCTGTGGCCGCTGCGGCCGCTGCGGCCGGTGGAGCGGACGTCGCGGGGACCGGTGGCGCTCGCGCCGGCGTGGCCGAAGGCGGCGGGGAACGCGGCGGTTCCCGGATGCCGCCCGACGTGGTCCTCGGCTGGGCCGGTCGCGGGCGGTACGGCGGCGGCGCGGGCGGCCGCCCGGGCGTAGCCGGCGGCCCCGGCGCGCAGGACGATGGCGCCGACGTGGTGGGCGACGCTGTCGTGCAGGTCGCGGGCGATGCGGGCGCGTTCGGCCAGGCGGGCGGCGCGGGTCTCGGCGACGCGGCGCGCCTCGGCGTGGCGGGCGCGGGACTCGGCGGCGCGCAGGCCCTCCTTGAGCGCCCCGAGGTAACGGCCGAACGCGACGGGCGCGGCGGCGGTGAGCAGGATGGCCGTGGCCTCCAGCGGGACTCCGGCGACCCCGAACCTCGCCCACAGCAACCGGTTGGCGACGTCGAGGACGACGGCCAGCGTGTAGGCGACGGTGATCAGGACCGCCCCGCCGCGGAAACCGACGCCGCCGAGCGCGGCCAGGAGCGTGAACGGCACGTTCCCGGACGCCGGCCCGGCCGCGCCCGACGCCATGACGACGGCGACCGCGAACTGGAACCCGAACACCGCCACCGGCCGGCGGCGCATCAGGCCCAGCGACAGCCCCACGAGCACGTCGGCCACCAGTTCGGCGGACTCCAGCGCCGGGTTCCCCCGGCAGGCGGAGCAGCCGTAGGAGGTGAGCGCGGCCAGGACGCCGGCGGCGGCGCAGAGCACGTCGAACCCGTCGTTCCGCCAGTTCCGCCAGTTCCGCCCTCTCATGCGATCACCCTATGGGCGGCCCGGCCGCGCCCCCCTCCTGCCAACGGGTGGGCCGCCTCCTCCTTCTGGCCGGAATCCGGGCCGCCCGGCGGATCTTGCCGCCCCGCCCCCGCCCCTAGCGTCGGAATCATGGTGAACGACAACGCCCTGTTCCTCCGCCAGTTCGTCCGCGCACCCGCCGTCACCGGGGCCTTCGCGCCGAGCTCTCGCCGCCTGGCCACCGCCGTGAACGCGCCGGTGCCCGAGTCCGGCGACCCGGTGATCGTGGAGCTGGGGCCGGGGACCGGCCCGTTCACCCGCGACATCCAGCGCCGCCTCGGCGGGCGCGGGCACCACCTGGCCGTCGAGCTCAACCCGGCGCTGGCCGTGCCGCTGGCCCGGCGCTTCCCGGACGTGGACGTGGTGGTGGACGACGCCGCCCGGCTGCCGGGGATCCTCGCCGAGCGCGGGCTCCCGGCGGCCGACGCGGTGATCAGCGGGCTGCCCTGGGCCGCCTTCTCCGGTTCCCTGCAGCGCGACATCCTCGCCGCCGTGACCGCCGCGATGGCCCCCGGCGGCGCCTTCACCACCTTCGCCTACATCCACGCCCGCGCGCTCCCGCCGGCCCGCCGCTTCCGCCGCCTCCTCCAGGAGTCCTTCGAGGAAGTGGTCCTGAGCCGCACCGTCTGGCGCAACCTCCCCCCGGCGTTCGTCTACCACGCGCGCCGCCCCCGCTGACCGGCCCGCCCGCTGAGCCGCCCGCCCCGCCGACCGACCGCTCCGCCGACCGGCCCGCGCCCGCTGAGCCGCCCGCGCCGGCCGTACGGCCCGGCTGGTGCCGTACGGCGGGCGCGGCGTCCGCCGGGCCGGGGGTCACGGGGCCGTGGAGCGCCCGAGGTAGGTGAGGGGGCCGGGGTCCGGGACGGGGATCTCGTGGAAGCCGAGCCGGTCGTAGAAGGCGCGCGCCCCGGTGTTGGCGGTGACCATGCCGAGGTGGACCGCGGGAACGCCCTGGCCCGCGAGCGCGCCCAGGAACGCGGTCATCAGCCTGCGGCCGTGCCCCGCGCCCTGGTGGCCGGGCAGCAGGTCGATGTGCAGGTGGGCGGGGTAGTCCGCGAGCTCGGGGAGGATCATCCGCTCCGGGTCGTGCATCAGCGCGACCATCTCCTCGGTGGGCGTGGCGGGCGGCGCGACCGGCGCGGGGTACCGCGTGGCCAGTTCCGGCAGCCACTCCTCCCGGAACGCGCGCACGAACCGCGCCGTGTCCGCCGTGCCCACGATGTACCCCACCGCCCGCGTCCCGTCGTCGGCCACGAACGCCAGCTCGGGCTCGAAGCGGACGTACGGCGCGGCGAAGATGCTCGGCATGAGGTCCGGGTCGGGGTAGAGGTGCCGCGAGTCTCCCCCCTGGTGGGCGGTGCGCACGCAGATGTCGTAGAGATCGGCCCGGTCGGACTCGCGGTAGGGCCGCACGATGACTGTCATGATCACGCATTCTGGCCTATGTGGGAGCGCTCCCACAGCCGCGGCCCCGGCGCGGCGCCGCGCCGAAGCGGCGACCCGGAGCCTCCGGCCGGCCACGTGGCGAGTTCACACCAGGCTCGATCACCCCAGGCACAACCATCTGATTCTTCGATATTGACCTGGCCTGATCCGCGTGCGATCTTCCGGGCAGCGATCACCTCGTCTCAGCGGACCTCGCCGAGATCCGGCGAGCCGGACAGAGGGAGAAGAAATGATTCACGCCATCACCCGCATCGGAGATCGCCTGCTCCAGCGCGTGGCCCCCAAGATGACGGCGAGCGCCGTCTGCGGCGGCTGGCAGACCTGCTGCTACAACCGCAGGGTCGGCGTCCGCCGGTACGACCCCGAGCACGGGTCCTGGTGCACCCCCTGCTACACCACCAGCCAGAGCTGCTGACCGCCCCGCCGACCGGAACGACCGCCTGCGCCATCGGCCCCGCCGGTGGCGCAGCCGCCCCCGGCGGCCCGCCGGCCGCCGCTTTCGAGGAAGGCGAGGAACGTGGCGCTGCTGACCTCCGTGGTGATCTTCTTCTCGCTCCTGTGCGTGCTCAACCTGCTGCTGACGGTCGGCCTCGTGCGCCGGATCCGCGAGCACACCACGATGCTCCAGGACCTCACGCGGATGAGCGGGCTGCCGCCGTCCGCCGCCGTCAAGGACCTCCCCTACCCCGGTGACGAGGTCGGCGCCTTCTCCGCCGCGACCACCGACGGCGAGACGGTGACGCGCGAACTGCTGCCCGACCGGACGATCGCGATCTTCCTGGCGCCCGAGTGCGCGACCTGCCGGGAGAAGGTCCCCGCGATCGCCGCCTGGGCGCGCGGGCAGGACCGCCGCCGCGTCCTCGTGGTGATCGACGGCCAGGTGACCGACCCCGCCGACCTGGTCGAGGCGCTGAGCCCGGTCGCCCGGGTCGTCGTCGAGACCCGCGGCACCCCCGTGGCCGACGCCTTCCACGTGCGCGGCTTCCCGGCGTTCTGCGCGGTGTCCGAGGGCCGGGTCACGCTCGTGGACGTGGACTTCGCCCGCCTGCCCGCGCCGGCCCCGGCGTGATCCTCGCGCTCCCGCTCCTCCTCGCGCTCGCGGCCGCCCTGGCCTGGGCCCGCCGCCGGTACGCCGTGGTGACCGTGGACGGCGAGAGCATGTCGCCCGCCCTCAGGCCGGGCGACGTCGCGCTCGTCCGCCGGGTCCGCCCGTCGTCGGTACGGCGGGGCCAGGTCGTGGTCTTCGCCGAACGGCCGCCGCCGGAGGTCGCCGCCCTCGTGCCGCGCGACCGCGCCTGGGCGGTGAAGCGGGTGGCCGCCGTGCCCGGGGACCGGCTGCCGCCGGGCGTCCCGGCCTCCCCCGGGCAGCCGGGGCCCGCGCCCTCCGGAGCCCTGGTTCCGCCCGCGCATCTGGCGGTCCTCGGTGACAACGCGAGCCGCTCCCACGACTCCCGGCACTACGGCTGCCTGCCGTACGCCCAGGTCCGCGGGGTCGTCGTGCGGGAGCTGCGGAAGGCGGGCGAGCGGCGGTAAGCGAGCCCTTTCAAAGAAACCGAATTTGGTTCTAGTCTGGCCGCATGGACTTCAGCCTTCCCGAGAGTGCTCGGGCGGTGCGTGACGGGATCGGGGAGATCTGCGCGCGCTACGACATGGACTACTGGCAGCGGTGCGAGGCCGAGAAGCGCTGGCCGGAGGAGGTGTGGGAGGAGCTCGCCAAGGGCGGGTGGCTCGGGCTCGCGGTCCCCGAGGAGTACGGCGGGGGCGGCCAGGGCCTGCTGGAGCTGACCGTGGCCACCGAGACGCTCTCCGCAGGCGGGTCCGCGGGCGGGTCGGCGTTCACCTACGTGCTGACACCGGGGTTCGGGGCGCTCACGCTGACCCGGCACGGCAGCGAGTGGCAGCGGCGGGAGATCCTGCCCAGGCTGGCGGCCGGGACCATGGAGACGTGCTTCGCGCTGACCGAGCCGGACGCGGGGTCGAACGCGCTGGCGATCTCCACCTCGGCCCGGCGCGACGGCGACGACTTCCTGATCAAGGGCCAGAAGATCTGGATCACCGGCGTCCAGCGCGCCGAGTGGATGCTGCTGGTGACCCGCACGATCCCGGCCGCCGAGGCCAGGCCGCGCACGAACGGGCTGACCGTCTTCCTGGTCAACGTGCCCGAGGCCGTCGCCGCCGGGACCCTGTCGTACCAGGCGATCCCCAAGATGGGCGCGAACACCACCCCGTCGAACATGGTCTTCCTGGACGACGTGCGCGTGCCCGCCGACCGCGTCGTCGGCCGGGTCGACCAGGGCGCGGCCGTGCTGTGGGACATCCTCAACCCCGAGCGGATCCTGCTCGGGGCCAGCTCGGTCGGCGGGGCCGAGGTCGCGCTCAGGGTCGCCTGCGACTACGCGCGCGAGCGGGTCGTCTTCGGCCGCCCGATCGGCGCGAACCAGGCCGTGGCGTTCCCGCTCGCGCAGGTCAAGGCCAAGATCGAGCTGGCCCGGCTGATGCTCTACAAGGCGGCCTGGCTCTTCGACAACCGGGAGCCCTGCGGCACCGAGGCCAACATCGGCAAGCTCACCGCCGCGCAGGCCGCGTGGGAGGCCGCCGACCAGGCCTTCCAGGTCCACGGCGGCATGGCGTACTCCCTGGAGTACCCCGTCGCCCGTCTCCTCACCGACGCCCGCATCGGCAAGGTCGCCCCCGTCACCGAGGAGCTCCTGCTCAACTACCTCGCCACCCAGGTCCTCGGCCTCCCGCGCGGCTTCTAGCCTCCGGCGGGCTCCCGGTCCCCGCCCCTCCCACCGGTACGGCGGCGCCCCGCCGTACCGGCCGGGGGACGGGCGGGGGTCGCGCGGAGAACCGGGCGGAGATCGGGTGGAGAACGCCGAGGCGCTTGCCTGACCGGCGCGGACGGCGCAGCATGGTGCGGGTCGGGCCCCTTCGACCAGGCCGGGCCCGGAGCCCCCCGCTAGGAGCCGACATGCCCACCTCGTACGCCAGCAGCGTCCTCCCCGCGACCGCCGACGAGGTGTGGCGCTACCTCCGCGACTTCGGCAACTTCGCCGAGTGGCATCCGGCGATCGAGACCTGCGCGATCGAGTCGGGGGACCCGGCCAAGCCCGGCTGCGTGCGCCGCCTGGTGGGCCCGGACGGGAGCGTGTTCCTGGAACGGCTCGCCGAGCTCGACGACGAGGAGCGGGTGCAGGCGTACGACTTCGTGGAGAGCCCGTTCCCGGTGCGGGACTTCCACGCCACGCTGCGCGTCGCCCCGGTCACCGAGACCGAGGAGGCCTTCGTCGAGTGGCGCGCCACGTTCGAGGCCGCCCCGGCCGACGCCCTCAAGATGCAGAAGATCTTCTCTCGCGGCGTCTTCGGCGTCGGCCTGCGCGAGCTGCGCAAGCGCTACCCGGGCCCGGGGGATCCGGAGGACCGGGACGCCCGCTGACCCGGGCCGCCGCCCCCGCGTCCCCGCGCCCGTGTCCCCGCCCCCGCGTCCCCGCGCCCGTGTCCCCGCGCCTACATCCCGGCGGGGAAGGACGGCGGGCGCTTCTCGCGGACGGCGCGGACGCCCTCGGCCACGTCGGGGCCGGTGAAGCCGAGGAACTCCATCGCCAGCGAGGCGTCGAAGGACGGGCCGGCCAGCCGCAGCCAGTTGTTCAGGGCGTACTTCGTCAGCCGGATCGCCTCGGCCGAGCCGCGCGCCAGCCGTACGGCGACGTCCAGGGCGGTCTCGTGCACCTCGCCGTCGTCCACGCACAGGCTGACCAGGCCCATCCGCTCGGCCTGCTCGCCGGTCACCGGCTCGCACAGCAGCAGGTGGTACTTGGCCTTGGCCAGGCCGCACAGCAGCGGCCAGACGATCGCGGCGTGGTCTCCGGCCGCGACGCCGAGCCGGGTGTGCCCGTCGATGATCTTGGCGGTGCGGCCGGCCACGGAGACGTCGGCGAGCAGCGCGACCGCCAGGCCCGCGCCCACGGCCGGGCCCTGGATCGCGGAGACGACGGGCTTGGCGCAGTTGATGACGTTGTAGACGATGTCGCGCGCCTCCGCGAAGATCCGCATGCGGGTCGCGTGGTCGCCCATCATCTCCTCGATCATGGACAGGTCGCCGCCCGCCGAGAACGCCGTGCCCTCGCCGCGGATCAGCACCGAGCGCACGGCCGGGTCGCGGTCCACGTCGCGCCAGATCTCGGCGAGTTCCCGGTGCCCGGTCATGTCCACCGCGTTCAGCCGCCGCGGCTCGCTGATCACGATCCGCAGCACCCCGTCGGCGGCCCAGTCCACCTTCAGCCGCTCGTACGCGCCGTACTCGCTCAACCGCTCACTCCTGTCGTCTCGCCCCGGGCGCCCCGGGAGGGTCAGTCGGTCCCCGCGGGGACCGCCCCGGCCACGCCGCTCTCGCCGAACGCCGCCCGCAGGCGGTCCACCGCGTAGTCGCGGGCGGCGGACGCGGCGTCGAACAGGTCGGGCAGGGCGAAGAAGCCGTGGAGCATGCCGTCGAAGCGCCGCGTGTCCACCGGCACCCCGGCGGCGGCCAGCGCCGCGGCGTACGCCTCGCCCTCGTCGCGCAGCACGTCGCACTCGGCGGTGATCACGGTGGCCGGGGCCAGGCCGCGCAGGTCCGGCGAGCGCAGCGGCGACAGCCGGGGGTCGGCGGGGTCGGCGCCGCCGGCGTACAGGCGGGTGAACCAGGCCATCCCGTCGGCCTCCAGGCCGTACCCGGCGGCGTACTCGCGGTAGCTCGCCGTGGCCATGCCCACGTCGGTGATCGGGTAGACGAGGACCTGGTGCGCCAGCGGCAGCCCGGCGTCGCGCGCGTGCGCGGCGGCGACGGCCGCCAGGTTCCCGCCGGCGCTGTCGCCGCAGACCGCGATCGCGCCCGGATCGGCGGTGTACGCCGCGGGGTCGGCGAACAGCGCGTCCAGCACCGCGCACGCGTCCTCGGCGGCGGCGGGGAAGACGTGCTCGGGCGCGAGCCGGTAGTCCGCCGACACCACGACCGCCCCGGCGCGGACGGCCAGGTCGCGGCAGAGCGGGTCGGACTGCGCCACGCTGCCCAGCACCCAGCCGCCGCCGTGGAAGTACGCCACGCAGGGCAGCGGTTGGTCACCGGCCTCGGGCCGGTACACCCGCACCGGCACCCCGCCCGCGAGCGTGTCGGACACCCGGGGCAGTTCGATCGCCGGGCCGCGCCGCTCGGCCAGCCGGTCGATGGCCCGCATCCGGGCGATCCCGGCGGCGTTCCTGGGCACCGGCGGCGCCGCCGCGGTCATCTCCAGGAAGGCGCGGGCCTGCGGATGCAACGCCATGACCACCCCACCCGATCTCCGGCTCCTGGAGATCAGACTGTCGTACGGCCGCGCGCGCCCGCAACCTCCCCGTGCCCGCCGTACGGCCCGGGGCCCGGCGGGCGGTCAGGGCCTGGCGGCCTCGACGAGGGCCTCGAAGAGGCGCGTGTCCTCGCCGCGCTCGGGGTGCCACTGGACGCCGACGCAGAAGGAGTGGCCCTGGAGCTCGATCGCCTCGACGATCTGGTCCTCGGCCCAGGCGACCGCGAGCAGGCCGGTGCCCAGGCGGCGGACCGCCTGCACGTGGTTGACGCCGACCTCCAGCGTGTCGCCGACGGCCTTGCCGAGCTTGCTGCTCACGCTGATCTGGATCCGGTGCGGCGCCCCCGCCGTCCCGCCGCCGGCGTGGCGTTCGTGGCCGACCGCGGCGGGCAGCCACGGGGTCAGCGTGCCGCCCTGCGCCACGTTGATCACGTGCATGCCCCGGGAGATCCCGAGCACCGGCAGGTCGGCCTGGACGGCGGCGCGGGCGAGGGCCAGCTCGAACCGGTCGCGGTGCGGCTGTGGCTCCTCGGCGCGCTCGTCGCGCGTCTCGCCGTACAGCGAGGGGTCGAGCTCGACGCCGCCGGCGAGGACGAGGCCGTCCAGGCCGCTGACGTACGACTCGATGGCCTGGGGGGACAGCGGCGGCACCAGGACGGGCACGCCGCCCGCCTTCTCGATGGCCCGGGGGTAGGCGAGGGGCGACAACGCCGCCTCCCGTACCCAGGTTCCCCAGCGGGCGGCCTCCAGATACGTCGTGACGCCGATCAGCGGTCGGGGCATGCGTACTCCATCGTGCTCGACGGCCTCCCGTCCGAGGCCATCCCAATCATGGCGCACCCCCTTTCGGGTATGTCAGGAAACCGGGTATCAGTGGCGTTACTTCGTGATCTTGGGCCTCCAACCGGTTTCAATCCGTGGTCATTCATGCACTCTGCGTTCATTACTGCACATTGTTGCAAATGCAGCTAAGTGAACGATTTGATCAACTAAAAAGACTCTGAATGGAATTGCTGGAGCTTGCTCGAAATCGGTTGTGACGTCCGAGTCGGGATGTAAGACTGATTTTCGAGCGGTCGGTCGAGCCGGGGCCACCGGCGCTCGTACCCGGAATATCTGGAGGTGACGGGCAACCTAGGGTGGCGCTGGCACATGACGTTGAATCCACGTCTCGTCAAGGAGAGTTTCGCCGCCGTGGAGCGGGTGGCCGACAAGGCCACCGCGTACTTCTACGGACGGCTCTTCGCGAAGAATCCTCATCTGCGGGGAATGTTCCCCCCCTCGATGGACACGCAGCGGGACCGCCTCTTCGGCTCCCTCACCAGAATCGTCTGGAGCCTCGACAGCCCCGACGGGCTCGCCGGATACCTGGAGCAGCTCGGCCGGGACCACCGCAAGTACGGCGTCTCCGCCGAGCACTACGCGGCGATCGGCGACGCGCTGCTGGCCACGGTGCGCAAGTTCGCCGAGGAGTGGGACGAGGAGATCGAGGCGGCCTGGACCGCCGCCTACGCCGCCGCGTCCGGCCTCATGTCGCGGGCGGCCGAGGAGGACGCCGGGCAGTCCCCGCCCTGGTGGCTCGCCGAGGTGATCGACCACGAGCTCCGCACGCCCGACATCGCGGTGATCACGCTGCGGCCCGACCAGCCGATGGCGTACCGGCCAGGGCAGTACGTCAGCGTGCAGACCGCGCGCTGGCCCCGGGTCTGGCGGCCGTTCTCGATCGCCAACGCGCCGCGCGAGGACGGCACGCTGCGGCTGCACGTGCGCGCGGTGCCGGGAGGCTGGGTCAGCGGCAGCCTGGTCCGGCACACCCGCATCGGCGACACGCTCCTGCTCGGGCCGCCCGTGGGCACGATGACGCTGCCGCAGGACGCCTCACGCGACGTGCTGTGCGTCGCCGGGGGGACCGGGCTGGCGCCGATCAAGGCCCTGGTCGAGCAGATCGTCGCCGCGGGCCGGCGCCGCGAGGTGCACCTGCTGTTCGGGGCGCGGCGCGCCGAGGAGCTGTACGACCTGGCGGACCTGGCCCGGCTGGAGGCGCGGCACCCGTGGCTGCGCGTCCTGCCGGTGGTCTCCGACGATCCGGAGTACGACGGGGTGCGCGGGAAGCTGCCCGAGGTGGTGGAGCGGTTCCACTCCTGGGCCTCGCACGAGGTCTTCGTGTGCGGGCCGCCGGCCATGGTGGACGCGACCACCCAGCGGCTCCAGCGGGCGGGCGTGCCGCTCACCCGCATCCACCGGGACGCCGTGCGCGGGGCCCCTTGACTGCGCGAAGCCCCGTGAGCGGCCCCTCGTGACGCGGCTCCCCCTGAGCCGGCCCCTCTGACGCGGCTCCCCGTGACGGCGCCCGGCCCCGCCGTACGGGGGCGGCTACCAGGCCGACTGGTACTTCAGGGCGTACGACACCGCGTGCACCGGCTGGCGGGCCTCGTCGGTGTAGCGCGGCGCGGAGCCCTGGGCGGAGTTCCAGATCGTGGCGGGGAACGTGCCGAACCAGCGCTGCCACAGCCCGTTGTGGCCGATGCCCCCGGACTCGTGGTAGAGGATCTTGTGCGGGGCGGGCAGCGCCACGGCGTACGAGCCGGGGACCGTCTGGTCGGCCTCGGAACCGATCACGGTCCAGTCGGTGCGGAAGCCCGGCGACTGCGGCCGCGTCGACAGCCAGCGGGCCAGCTTGCCGCCGTCGGCCTTGCGCATCTGGTGGCACTGGAGCTTGTCGTGGCACGAGCCGGAGTAGCCGCCGTTGTGCGGGGTGCCCAGCGTGACCGCGTCCTCGACGTACAGGTAGGGCGGGAAGCCCTTCTCCTTGCGCTGCACCCCGGTCAGGGCGGCGCGCACGATCAGGCCGCCCATGGAGGTGCCGACGAGGTCCACCGCGCGGCCGTGCCGGGAGTGCTTGTCGTAGACGAGGTTCGCCAGCGCCTTGCCCAGGGTCGCGATCGAGGTGTTCGCGTCGAACTTCGACCGGCCGGGCACCGCGAGGTCGCAGCGGCGGTCGCCCTTGTAGTAGGCGACGGTCTGGATCGGCCCGCTCCAGCCGTACTCCCGCAGCAGCTCCCGCATCTCGCCGTGGGAGGCCCGGCAGTCGGTGTTCGCGCCCGTGTCCAGGCCGTGCACGAGGTAGACCGCGTCGTCCTGGCCGTCGCCGCGCGCCGGGGGCTTGGCCGGCTTGGGCGTCTTCGGCTTCTCGGGCTTGCGCTTGGCCGCCGGACGGCTCGTCCTGCCGCCGGCCCGCGACCTCACCTCGGCCGAGGCCGTACGGCCGGGCGCCGCGGAGGCGGCGGGAGCCGTCACGGAACGGGCGACGGACCCGGCGAGGGCGGCGCCCGCGGCGGCGGACGGGTCCGCGGCGGCCGGGGCGGCACCCGCTCCCAGCGCGGCGCCCGCGAGGGTCACCACCGCCTGCGCGCCGATGAGTCCACGCACGACTGCCCGCATCCGCCGACCTCCACCCGATGATCGTGAGATTTCCGCGCAACACCCTACACCGGGGTTGATCTCCCTCTTTGCCGCGCCGCCCGCCCTGTGACGCACACGTGACCTCGCCTGGCGGCACGGGGAGTGACGCCGGAATCACCGGAGTTCGTCCGCCCGGGGGCGGATCGTGCCACGATGAGACCGCTCGGCCTCCCACCTTTCCCGTATGAAGGAAGTGGACCCATGAGCGACATGATCCTCGCGATCGGCACCCGCAAGGGCCTGTTCCTCGCACGTTCCCGCGACGGAGGGCCGTTCGAGGTGGGGGAGGTGAAGTTCTCCACGATCGCGGTCCACGCCGTCGCCTTCGACACGCGCCGCTCCCCCGCCCGGCTGCTCGCCGCGATCGAGTACGGCCACTTCGGCCCGTCGGTGATGTGGTCCGACGACCTGGGCGGGACCTGGGGCGAGGCCGAGCGGCCGCCCGTCGCGTTCCCCGAGGACACCGGCACGACGCTGGAGCGGGTCTGGCAGCTCCAGGTCTCCCCCACCGAGCCCGACGTGGTCTACGCGGGCGCCGAGCCGGGCGCGCTGTTCCGCTCCGAGGACGGCGGCCGGACCTACTCGCTGGTGCGCGGGCTGTGGGACCACCCGCACCGGGCCCAGTGGCAGCCGGGCGGCGGCGGGCTCTGCATGCACACCGTGCTCCCCCACCCCTCCGACCCCAAGTCGATCGCGATCGCGGTCTCCACCGGCGGGTTCTACCGCAGCTCGGACGGCGGCCAGTCCTGGGAGGCCGCCAACCGGGGCATCCGCGCGCCGTTCATGCCCGAGGGGCAGCAGTACCCCGAGTTCGGCCAGTGCGTGCACAAGGTCGCCCGGCACCCCTCCCGGCCCGAGCGGCTGTTCCTACAGCACCACTGGGGCGTCTACCGCAGCGACGACCACGGCGCGAGCTGGACCTCCATCGGCGACTCGCTGCCCTCGGACTTCGGCTTCCCGATCGTCGTGCACCCCGAGCGGCCGGACACCGTCTACGTGATCCCGCTGCACGGCGACATGGACCGCACCCCCGTGGGCCACCGCTACCGGGTGTACCGCTCCGACGACGCCGGAGGCTCCTGGCGCCCCCTGTCGGCCGGCCTGCCCGACGAGCCGACCTACTCCTCGATCCTGCGCGACGCCATGTGCGCCGAGGGCTCGTCGGTGTTCTTCGGCACCCGCGACGGCCAGGTCTACGCCTCCCGCGACGACGGCGAGACCTGGACGACCGTGGCCCGCCACCTCCCCGATGTGCTCACCGTCCGCGCCGTCACCCTCTGACCTCCCGTCGTACGGCCCCGCCTCGCGCCCGCCGTACGGCCCCGCCTCGCCGTACGGCATGGGCGTGGAAACGAGCGGCGCCCGGTTCCGGGAGCGGAGCCGGGCGCTTCGCGTGCGGGTCGGGCCCCGCGCCGGCCGGGGCCCCCGGCTCCGCGTCCTCCTCGCCCCAAGAGGGGGCTGTCAGGCGGCGGCCGAGCGGTCCGCGGCGTGGCCGGCGGAGTGGTCCGCGTGGTGGGCGTGCAGCGGGTCGGTGTGGACGGTGGCGGCCGTGAGGTGGGGGATCGCGGCGGCCAGGGCGCGCTCGGCGGTGTGCGCGATCTCGTGGGCCTCGACCAGCGTCGAGTCCGGGGCGACGACCAGCTCGCACTCGGCGCGGAGCCGGTGGCCGACCCAGCGGAGCCGTACCGTGCGCAGGTCCAGGACGCCGGGGGTGGCGCGCAGCGTCTCGGCGGCGGTGCTCACGAGGGCGGGGTCCACGGCGTCCATGAGCCGGTCCAGGACCTCGCGGGCCGCGCCGCGCAGGGCGTGCAGGATCGCGACGGTGATCGCCAGGCCCGCGATCGGGTCGGCGGCGGGGAACCCGAGCGCGACCCCGGCGGCCCCGGCGAGGACGGCGAGCGAGGTGAGCGCGTCCACCCGCGCGTGCAGCCCGTCGGCGACGAGCGCCGCCGACCCGATGCGGCGGCCGACCCGGATCCGGTACCGGGCGACGGCCTCGTTCCCCGCGCACCCGGCGAGCGCCGCCGCCGCGACCGCCCCCAGGTGCCCGACGGGCTCGGGGTTCAGCAGCCGGTCCACCGCCTGATAGGCCGTGAACAGCGCCGACCCCGCGATCGCCAGCACGATCACCAGCCCGGCCAGGTCCTCGGCCCGGCCGTACCCGTAGGTGTACCGCGCGGTCGCGGGCCGCCGGCCGAGCAGGAACGCCGCCGCCAGCGGCAGCGCCGTGAGGGCGTCCGCCGCGTTGTGCACGGTGTCCCCCAGCAGCGCCACCGAGCCGGACAGCACGACCACCCCCGCCTGGGCGGCCGCCGTCACCGCCAGCAGCCCCAGCGAGATCCACAGGGCCCGCATGCCCGCGCGGCTGCTCTCCATCGCCCTGTGCCCGTGCCCATGCCCGTGCCCATGCCCGTGGCCGTGCCCATGCCCGTGGCCGTGCTCATGCCCGTGGCCGTGCCCGCGCCGGAGGCCGCGCAGGAGTCCGCGTACGTCCATGCCCAGAGGATGGCAAAAAAGGATCATCGCGGCGACCAGGCAGAAAGCCCTCGGCGGTAGCTGCGAAACCCCCGCACGAAGCACTCTCGCGCGGGGCGGGACTACAGGCGGTAGAGGCGGCGGGCGTTGCCCGAGCCGGTGATGTGCGCGACGCGGGCGGCGTCGGCGACGCTCAGTTCCCCCTCCGCCAGGCGCGATTCCAGGGCCCGGCCCAGGCCCCGGCGGTAGTACAGCGCGCCCAGGTGGGCGAACTCCGCAAGGCCGTAGCAGTCGGAGCTGAACAGCAGCTTGTGCCAGGGCACCAGCTCCAGGGTCTCGGCCACCACCGCCGCCGAACCGGCCGCGGTGTACGTCAGGGACAGCCCGAGGTCGGCGTACACCTGGGGGAACACCGCCGCCAGGTAGGCAGCCGAACGGTGGAACGGGTAGCAGTGCAGCAGCACGATCGGGACGCCGCTCGGCTGGGCGCGGCGCAGGAAGCCGCTCATCCGGGCCGGGTCGCAGCGGTCCAGGTCGAGGTCGGCGTCGCCGTACCCGGTGTGGAACTGCAGCGGCAGCCCGCGCTCGCGGGCGACGTCCACGCCGGTCCAGAGGAGGTTCCGCAGCAGCACCGGGTCCGAGAGCCGCGCCTTGGGGTCGGCCACGCGCCGCGCCGCCGCCGCGAGGAGCTCCCCGCGGGAGGGGGGCTCGGGGTCGAAGTCCAGGCCGCACCGGTAGGCGATGATCGTCTTGAGCGCGACCGCGCCCTCCGCGCGCCGGTCCAGCTCCTCCGACAGCCGCGAGGCGTAGTGCACCGCCGAGGCCACGTCCGCGGCCACGTCCCGCTCGACCCGCTCCAGGCGGACGATCTCGCGGGCGGTGCCCCCGCCGAGCAGCCCCATCTCGTCGGGGCCGAGGTACTCCGGCCCCGAGCCGATGCCGGTGTCCACGAGGAACGTGCGGATGCCGGCCCGGCGCAGCAGCCGCCGGTTGACCTCCTCGGCGCCCAGTTCGGCGCGCCGGGACAGGTAGACGGCGGGCTGCGCGTGGGGTTCGAGCCCGAGCACCGGGGCGCACCAGCGCCGCAGCGCCGCGCCCGCCGGGGTGTCGAAGTGGGTGGTGCCGGGCGGCGCGGGGGTGCCGGCCTCGGTCACGAGCAGTTCGAAACGGGCCCGCCCGAGGTCGTCCCTGCGCACGCCGTGGCAGTGGTGGTCGATGAGCGGCCCGAGCAGCGCCTCGCGCACCGCGTCGGGCAGCCGCAGGCCGGCGAGCTCCTCGCCCGGCGCCCCGGTGGCGGGGCCCCGCGGCGGCTCGCCCGTGAGGGGGTCCTCTCGTCCGATGTCAGTGCCGGCGTCCGAAACCATTCTCCCGCCCCGTGTCCACGTGATCCGCGTCGGGCGCGCGGTCCCCCGCGCCCCCGTCTGTAGGACTGTACGGCGGGGCGGGGTTCCGTGCCCGGTAGTTGGGGCGGGAGCGGGGCGGGGGTTTCGCGGACCCGGGCCACGAATGTGGGTCAGAACGCCCGGAGAGACGTCCGCTCACCCCCGCCCGCTCCCTCGGCCGGGCCTCCGGCGGACCCCGTGCCGGAGACTCGGCCGAAGCTCAGCGGCCGTACGGCCGCTCCGGCCGGTGATGGGGCGCTACCCGAAGATGCTGTAGCCGCCCGGGCCGACCAGCAGGCCGACGACGATGAGGACGATGCCCCAGAGGAGCTGTCCGCGGAGAAGGGACACGACCCCGGCGATCACGAGGATCGCCGCGATGATAAATAGCAAAGTACCCATGGCGGCGGTTTCCCCGACGAAATGGCGACTAATCATCGCCGGGGGTTTACCGCCGCCATATCCGCACGTGAACGGGGCGTTTTCAGTTTCCGCGCACGGCCTCGGGACGGCACGCGCGCAGCACGTTGGCGATGATCCGCGCGCCCGCGCCACCCTCGGTGGACAGGATCGACTCGGGGTGGAACTGCACCGCGAACCGCCGGTTGCCGGGGTCCTCGATCGCCATGACCGCGCCGTCCGGGGTCGTGGCGGTGACGGCGAACCCGCGCACGCCCTCCGTCCTGGCGTGCAGCGAGTGGTACCGCGCCGCGGTGAACTCCGCGGGCAGCCCGGCCAGCAGCTCGCCGGGCTCCAGCACGCCCACGCGCCCGCGCTTGCCGTGCTCGGGCTCGCCCAGCAGCGACAGCTCGCCACCGGCGTGCTCGACCATCGCCTGGAGCCCGAGGCACACCCCGAAGACCGGCAGCCCCCTGGCGTACACCGCGTCGAGCAGCGCCGTGGTGCCGAAGTCGGACGGCCAGCCGGGGCCGGGCGACAGGACCACCAGATCGGGCGCGATCTCGTCGAGCATCGCGAGCGGGAACCCGTGCCGCAGCGTGGTCACCGAGGCGTCCTGCTGGCGGAAGTAGTCGGCGAGCGTGTTGACGAAGGAGTCCTCGTGGTCCACGAGCAGCACGGTCAGCCCGCTGCCCGGCCGCTCCCCCGCGGCGGGCCCGTCCGGCACGGCCTCCGCGGCGGCCGCGGGCCGGGAGGTGGCCGCGGCCAGGGCGCCGAGCAGGGCGCTGGCCTTGAGCTCGGTCTCGCGCTCCTCGGCCTCGGGGTCGGAGTCGTACAGCAGCGTCGCCCCGGCGCGGACCGAGGCCACGCCGTCGCGGATCTGGGCGGTGCGCAGGGTCAGGCCGGTGTTCATGGAGCCGTCGAAGCCGACGTAGCCGACGGCCCCGCCGTACCAGCGGCGGGGGTCCGGCTCGTGGTCCTCGATGAACTGCATGGCCCAGGTCTTGGGCGCGCCGGTGACGGTGACCGCCCACATGTGGGTGAGGAACGCGTCGAGCGCGTCGAACTCCGGCCGCAGGCGGCCCTCGATGTGGTCCACGGTGTGGATGAGGCGGGAGTACATCTCGATCTGGCGGCGGCCGATGACCTTGACGCTGCCGGGGACGCAGATGCGCGACTTGTCGTTGCGGTCCACGTCGGTGCACATCGTCAGCTCCGACTCCTCCTTGACGGAGCTGAGGATGGTGCGGATGTTCTCGGCGTCCTCGACCGGGTTGGCGCCGCGCGCGATCGTCCCGGCGATGGGGCAGGTCTCCACCCGGTCCCCCGACACCCGGACGTACATCTCGGGGGACGCGCCGACCAGGTGCTCGCCGTCGCCGAGGTTGAAGATGAACTCGAACGGGGCGGGGTTGGTGAGCCGCAGGTGGCGGAAGAAGTCCGAGGGCGACTCGCAGGAGGCGTGGAAGACCTGGCTGGGCGTGGTCTCGAACAGGTCGCCGCGCACGAACCGCTCCTTGGCGTCGCGCACCATCTGGGCGTACGTCCCGGGGACGGGCGCGGGCGGGATCTCCCTGGCCGGCCGGGGCGGGGCGGTCTCCCCCTCGCGCGGCAGACCGGCGGTGGACACCCCGTCCACGGCGAACTCGTAGAGGAACTCCAGGCTGGTCTCGCGCTTGCGGTCGATGACCAGCACCCGGTCGGGCAGGTGGAGCACCAGGTCGCGCTGGTCGCCCGGGCGCTCCTTGGCGAGCTTGAGCGGCTCGAACTGGAGGGCCAGGTCGTAGCCGAACGCGCCGTACAGGCCCAGGTGCGGGTCCTCGCCCTTGAAGGCGGCGACGACCTCGCGCAACGCCGAGAAGACGGTGGCGCGGCGGCTGCGCAGCTCCTCGGGGAGGATCTCCTCGCTCTCGGGGACGTGCACCTCGACCCGGTCGGCCGTCGGCTCGCCGGTCGGCTTGCCCACGGCGAGCAGGCAGCTCGCGACGACCGGGAGCACGACCCGGCCGCGGTCGTTGAGCGCGCGGGCCTCGATGCGCCGGCCCCGGGCGACCACCTCCAGGCAGGGGTCCACATAGCCGAGGTGCCAGCGGCTGTACCGGCCGGGATACTCCATGCCCGAGGACAGGACGCCGCCGCGGCGGGTCCCCACCGCGGTGATCACGTCCTCGAGTTCCTGCTCCGAGACCGCGGCGACCCGCCGCGTCACATGCACGCCGCCCGCGGTCAGGTACTCCGCCGACTGGAATTCCGCTGTGTCCACGCTCACTCCGCCTCGTGGCCCCCGGTGGACAACGAAAAAGCCGCCCGGCGGGGGCGGCTGCTCGATTTGCCTTGGGGTGTGCGAATCCCGCGCCGCCTGCTAGCGGCGCCACCACATGGCGTTTCGGGATCGCATGCGCCGATGGTACCAGCCCCGGCGGGATACGGCAGGGGGACGCGCGGGCCGCGAGGCCCTATTGTGGAGGGATAAGTGACCGGTTACCGCCGGGCGCGCCGACGCCCGCGGGGAGGAGGCCGCCGTGGGCCGTACGAACGAGGAGTTCGAGCTGCGGGGGGTCAACCACCTCGCCCTGGTCTGCTCCGACATGAAGCGCACCGTGGACTTCTACTCGGGCGTGCTCGGCATGCCGCTGATCAAGACGATCGAGCTGCCGATGGGCTGGGGCCAGCACTTCTTCTTCGACTGCGGCGGCGGGAACGCGCTGGCGTTCTTCTGGTTCCCCGACGCGCCCGAGCCGGTGCCCGGGGTTTCCGCGCCCAAGGGCCTGCCCGACCGGGGCGAGCTGCTGTCGGCGGTGGGCTCCATGAACCACATCGCCTTCGACGTGCCCCCGGAGAGGATCGAGGAGTACCGCGACCGGCTGATCGCCAAGGGCGTGGACGTGGGCGTGCTGCTCAACCACGACGACAGCGAGTTCGGGGTGGCCCCCGAGGTCCACGACGGGGTGTTCGTGCGGTCGATCTACTTCAAGGACCCCGACGGCATCCTGATCGAGTTCGCCTGCTGGCAGCGTGAGCTGGGCCTGCCCTCCGACGTGCGGCACGAGCCCAGGACCGCCGCCGACCGCACCGTCTGACCCCACCGGCCGCACCCCCGCCGGCCGCACCCCGCCGGACGCCCCCCCGCCGGACGAACGACCACCCCGCCGCGCGGCCGTACGCCCCCGCCGGCCGGTCCGGCTCCGGCAAGCCCCTCTCGCCGCTCGCCCGAAAGGACGCCGTCATGCCCCGCCTGCGCCAGGTCAGCCGTGCCGAGGTGACCGACGACCTCGTCCGCTTCTTCTATGACCGCCTCTTCGGCGAGGACCGCGATCCGGCGGCCGAGCCGGGCACGGCGACCGGGAGCCCCGGCACGTGGTGGACGGTCTTCGCGCTGGATCCGGTGATCTTCAGGCACTGCGTGAAGGGGTTCCAGCTCTACCGGGAGTCGAAGCTGGACCCGGTGCTGCGCGAGCTGGGGCAGACCCGGGCCGGGTGGGCGCGGGGCAGCCAGTTCGTGTTCTCGCAGCACTGCAAGCAGATGCGGGCGCTGGGCGTGCCGGAGGAGAAGATCGCGGCGATCCCGTCCTGGCAGGTGTCGGAGCACTACGACGAGCTGGAGCGGGCGGTGCTCGCCTACACCGACGCGCTCGTGCTCGACGGCGGCCGGGTGGCCGACGAGGTCTTCGACGTCCTGCGGCGGCACCTGGCGGACGAGCGGATCCTGGAGCTGACCTACATCGTCTGCCTCTACGAGATGCACGCCACGATGTCCCGGGCGCTGCGGCTGGAGTTCGACGACCGGCCGGAGCCCGTCGTGGAGGTGCCCGCGCCCGAGGGGTACGGCACGCGCGACATCGCCGACGAGGTCGCCGGCGAGGCCCGAAGGTAGATCTTTATGTCCAGGATTGGGCATTTTTGTCACCTATTTACTAGGCTGCCCGTTACCGATCGGTAATCAGCTCTCACCCGGAGGGCGCCCGATCGGCCGCCGAATCTCGCGCGCCGCCCAAGGGACGGCCCGGACATCACCGGGCCGGCGTCGCGCGGAGCCGGGGACCCAACGCTCCCTGGGGTGAATCCGCCGCACGCCGGCGGTAGGGCGTCTCCTGGCCCGAACCCGTCAGCTAACCCGGTAGGCGGGCAAGGAGAAAGAGCCACTCTTTGGATCCCATCGCCTCCCGGCTGCTCAAGGCCGCCCAGAACGAGGTCGGTCAGAAGGAAGGCGGCGACGGCCGCACGAAGTACGGCGACTGGTACGCCGCGCAGATCTCCAAGGAACCCGCCCAGCAGGCGCAGCCCTGGTGCGGCAGCTTCGTGGCCTGGGCCGCGGACCGGGCCGGCGCCGAGAAGTACGTCGGCCAGTTCGCCCACGCCCCCTCGCAGGCCGCCTGGTTCAAGAGCTATGACGCCTGGTCGACCAAGCCCGAGCCGGGCGCGGTCGCGTTCCTGAGCCTGAAGAAGCCCGGGGCCATCGACCAGGTCGGCATCGTGGAGAAGGTCGAGAACGGCAAGATCCACACCATCGAGGGCGACGTGAACGGCGTCGCCGTCCAGCGGATGGTCCGCGACCAGAGCCAGGTGGCCGGGTACGGCCTGCCGCGCGAGGTCAAGGCCGCCACCACCGCCAAGCCCCTGCTCACCGGCACCACCGACGCCACCTACTTCTGGGACGACGGGTCCGGGATCAACGGCGACACGGGCGCGCCGTACTCCGGCAAGCCCATGCAGAAGGGCCTGTTCGCCAGCCCGAGCTGGCCGCAGGGCACCGAGGGCTACGTCTACTACAAGGGCAAGAAGGCCAAGTTCTTCATCGGCGACCTCGGCCCCGGCGCGCCCTCCTCCGACGGCACGATGCTCGACATGGACGGCATGACCTTCGCCGACCTGGTCGGGGGCTCCTGGAACCCCGGCCCGCGGATCGTCGAGCCGACCGGCACGTGGAAGATCCACGTCAAGTACGAGATCACCAAGTGGGGCCCGGGCATGGGCGTGCGGGACCACCCCCGCCCGTACTCCGAGCGCGCCTTCCGGGTGATGGAGGAGGACCGGCAGCAGGCGCCCAAGGTCAAGGCCGCCAAGGCGGTGACCGCCGCGTCCAAGACCCCCGCGACGATCCAGACCTGCGCCGACTCGGCCGTGCTGAAGACGCGCCCGGTCTCCACCCCGGCGGCCAGCCCGGTCGCCGCCCGCGAGGAGATCCCCGCGGGCTGGCCGGTCAACCCGGCGGGCATCGTGGCGATCCTGCTGTGCCTGCTGCTCGTGGCCGCCTCCGCGCGGGTACGGCGGGCACGCCTCGACCGCCGCGGCGAGGACTGACCGGCCGGCCCCGCACGAGGACCGGCCGCACGCCGTACCGGAGACGGAGCGGCGCGCCGCCCCCGAGACGGAGCGGCGCGCCGTGCGCGAGGCGGCCCCGGCGGAACGCGGACCTGACGGACCGCGGGACGCCGGGGCCGCCTCGTCTCACATGTCGGGAAGCGGGTAACGGGCGCTTGTTCTACTTGTGACCTTCCCACCCCTGTTGACGTCGCCGTGATCGACACTATGCTGCGGCGTCACTACAGGGAATTGGGACACCCCGAACCCATTGGGGTGTCCGCATTGTGAGATACGAGAAGGGTCGCAGAGCATGTCGGACACCCCGCCGGAGGAACGGGCCGGGGATCGCAGCCCGTGGAACTGGCTGCTGATCCCGCCGATCGTGATCCCCCTGCTGACGTTCCTGTTCAACTTCGATGAGCCGCGCCTGCTGGGTTTCCCGGCCTTCTACTGGCTCCAGCTCGCCTTCATCGTGCTCGGCGTCATCTGCACCAGCGTGGTCTACCAGATGACCAAGCGGAAGCGGAGCGCCGAGTGAGCGAGCACATCACCGAACTGATCGTCTTCGGCGCGCTGTTCGTCCTGGTCAGCGCCGTCGGCTTCGTCGCGGCCCGCTGGCGCCGCCCCTCGACCATGGAGCACCTGGACGAGTGGGGCCTGGGCGGCCGCAACTTCGGCTCCTGGATCACCTGGTTCCTCGTCGGCGGCGACCTGTACACCGCCTACACCTTCGTCGCCGTGCCCGCGCTGGTCTTCGGCGCCGGCGCGCTCGGCTTCTACGCCGTGCCGTACACCATCGTGATCTACCCGATGGTGTTCCTCGTGCTGATCCGCATGTGGTCGGTGTCGCACGTGCACGGGTTCGTCACCCCCGCCGACTTCGTGCGGGCCCGGTTCGGCTCCCCCACGCTGGCGCTGGTCATCGCGATCACCGGCATCGTGGCGACCATGCCGTACATCGCGCTCCAGCTCGTCGGCATCGAGGCCGTCCTGAAGACGATGGGCGTGACCGGCCACCTGCCGATCATCATCGCGTTCGCCATCCTGGCGGCGTACACCTACCAGTCGGGGCTGCGCGCGCCGGCGCTGATCGCCTTCGTCAAGGACACGCTGATCTACATCGTGATCCTGGCGGCGGTCATCTACATCCCCGCCAAGCTGGGCGGCTGGGGCTCGATCTTCGAGGCGGCCGAGGCGAAGTTCAAGGCGTCCCCCAACACGGGCGACGGCACGCTGCTCAACATGAACAACCAGCTCCAGTACATCACCCTGGCGTTCGGGTCGGCGCTGGCGCTGTTCCTCTACCCGCACAGCCTCACCGGCGTGCTCGCGTCCAAGAACCGCGACGTGATCAAGCGGAACATGTCCGCGCTCCCGGCCTACAGCTTCCTGCTGGGCCTGATCGCGCTGCTCGGCTTCATGGCGATCTCCGCCGGGATCAAGCCCATCGTGGGCGAGAACGGCAAGCCCGACGCCAACACCGTCGTGCCGCAGCTCTTCGACCAGATGTTCCCCGACTGGTTCGCGGGGGTGGCCTACGCCGCCGTCGGCATCGGCGCGCTGGTCCCCGCCGCGATCATGTCGATCGCCGCGGCGAACCTGTTCACGCGCAACATCTACAAGGAGTACCTCCGCAAGGACGCCTCCCCCGCCGACGAGGCCAAGGTCAGCAAGCTGATCTCGCTGGTCGTCAAGGTCGGCGCGGTGCTGTGCATCCTGCTGCTCGACCCGCAGTTCTCGATCGACCTGCAGCTCATCGGCGGCGTCATCATCCTGCAGACGCTCCCGGCGGTGGCCCTCGGCCTCTACACCCGCTGGTTCCACCGCGCCGGTCTCATCGCCGGATGGGCGGCGGGCATGGCCGCGGGCATGTGGCTGCTCTACCAGATCCCGAACCCGGCCTCCGGCAAGGCGCACTTCGGCGGCTCGGCGTTCCCGCTGGAGAAGCTGGGCTTCGACACCAAGATGACGCTGTACGCCGGCATCCTGGCGCTGGCCGTCAACCTCCTCGTCGCCGCGATCGTCACGCTGATCTCCCGCGCCGCCAAGGTCGCGGACGGCGTGGACGCCACCAAGCGCGCGGACTACTTCGCCGACGAGGGCGACCCCAAGGTCAAGGAGCTGGACCTGAGCGCCGCCCACTGATCCGGCCCGATCCCCGGCGCGCCGCCCCGTACGGCGGCGCGTCAGGACTCCCCGAGGTATGCGGGGTTCGCGACCCTGAGCTTGTCGCGCACGCTCTCCCTGAGCAGGCGCACGAGCTCGGGGTCGCCGTCGTTCAGGCGCCCCTCGCGGATCGCCCGCGCCAGGTCCGCGTCGTCCGCCGCGCCGAGGGCGGCCAGCCGTACGGCGTGGGCCTCCGCGTCGGGCCCGCCGTGCCGCAGCTCGCGCTCGACCATGGACAGGACGTTGGCGGCGACGCGGGCGTGGAAGCGGACGCGGCCCTCGGCGGCGGGCACCACGTCGCGCTCCAGGAACGTCCGCACCGCCGCGACCAGCTCCGGCGCGGACGGGATGTCGTGGGGGCCCGTCGCGGGACGGGCGTGCGGTTCGGGCATCAGTGATCCCTTATTGACCCGGCAACGAGTGTGCGGGAACGATGCTGCCATGAGCTTCGAGGTGCCGGAAGGCGTCCGGCCGGTGCGGGACGCGGTGCACGCGTTCATGGTGGAGCGGGTCGAGCCCGCGGAGGCCGCGCTCCGCGCGGGCGGGGACGAGGCGGACGCGCTGCTGCGGGAACTGCAGCGCGACGCCAAGCAGGAGGGGCTGTGGGCCCTCGGGCATCCGAAGGAGCTGGGCGGCGGCGGCCTGCCGTTCCTGGACTACGTGTACGTCAACGAGGTGCAGGGCCGCAGCGAGTTCGGGCAGCTCGCGCTGGGCACGTTCACGCTGCAGGACTCCCTGATGCTGCACCGGCACGCCGGGGAGGAGCAGCGGCTGCGGTTCCTGGAGCCGCTGGTGCGCGGCGACATCTGGCCCAGCTTCGCGATGACCGAGCCCGGCGTGTCGTCCTCGGACCCGACGCAGCTCCGCACGCGCGCGGTCCTCGACGGGGACGAATGGGTGATCACCGGGCGGAAGTGGTTCACGACGCTCGCCAACCGCGCGGCGTACACCACGGTCATGGTCCGGACCGAGCCCGAGGACGTGCCCGCCCACCGGGCCTTCTCGATGATCCTCGTGCCCACCGACACCCCCGGCTACCGCATCGTGCGCGAGACGCCCGTCCTCGGGCTCGACGGCGGGCACTGCGAGGTCGTGTACGACGACGTCCGCGTGCCGGCGGAGAACCTCCTCGGGCCGCGCGGCCACGGGTTCGTGATCGCGCAGGAGCGGCTCGGGCCCGGCCGGATCTTCCACTGCATGCGCTGGCTCGGGCAGGCGCAGCGGGCGTTCGACCTGATGTGCGCGCGGCTGCACGACCGGACCGCGTTCGGGGAGCCGCTGGCCCGCAAGCAGCTCATGCAGCAGCACGTCTTCGAGTCGTTCGCCGAGATCCAGGCCGCCCGGCTGCTCACCCTCCAGGCCGCGCACCGGATCGACACCGGGGACCAGGCCCGGGTCGAGATCGGGGTGATCAAGGTGGTGGGGGCGCGGATGCTGCACAACGTGATCGACCGCGCGATCCAGGTCTTCGGGGCCGAGGGCCTGACCGACGACACCCCGCTGGGGCACATGTACCGGCACGCCCGCGCGGGCCGCGTCTACGACGGGCCCGACGAGGTGCACGTCCACACCGTCGCGCGGCGGCTCCTGCGGGAGTACGCCGACGGCCGCACCTGGGACTTCGGCCTGCGATGACGGAGCCGGAGGAGCTGGTCAGGCGGGTGCTGGGGGCGGGCACGGCGGTCGGCGGGGTGCGGCGGCTGTCGGGCGGGGCCTCGCGGGAGATGTGGTCGCTGACGGCGGACGGGCGGCCGCTGATCCTGCGGCGCGGCTCGCCCGGGATGACGGTGGACGCCGGGGCCGGGCTCGCCGTCGAGGCCGGGCTCATGCGCGCGGCGCTCGCGGCCGGCGTCCCGGTGCCGGCGATCGTGGCCGCCGGGGACGACTTCATCCTCATGGAGCACGTCGAGGGCGAGACGATCCCCCGGCGCATCCTGCGCGACCCTCGGTACGCCGGCGCGCGGCCGAACCTGGCGGACCAGTGCGGGCGGATCCTGGCCGCGATCCACCGCATGCCCCCGCCCGCCGTGCTCACCGAGGCCCCCGACCCGCTGGAGTTCTGGCGCTCGGTGCTCGACGCCTGCGGGGAGCCGCACCCGGTGTTCGAGTGGGCGTTCGTACGGCTGGCGCGCACGCGCCCGCCCGCCCGCCGTACGGCCGTCGTGCACGGGGACTTCCGGAACGGGAACCTGATCGTCGGGCCGGAGGGGGTGCGCGCGGTGCTCGACTGGGAGCTGGCGCACCTGGGCGACCCGGTGGAGGACCTGGGCTGGCTGTGCGTGCGGGCCTGGCGGTTCGGCTCGCCGCTGCCGGTCGGCGGGTTCGGGACGTACGACCGGCTGGTGGCCTCCTACGAGAAGGCCGGCGGGGACCCGGTGGACCCGGCGGCGCTGCGCTGGTGGGAGGCGTTCGGCGTGCTCAAGTGGGGGATCATCTGCGTGATGCAGACGCTCCGCCACGTGCGCGGCGGTGAGGACTCGGTGGAACTGGCCGCCCTCGGCCGCCGCGTCTGCGAGAACGAGTGGGACCTGCTGGAGCTGCTCGGGTAGGGCGGGCGGTCAGGCGCTCATGGACGCCTCGGAGGAGCCCCGGATCGCGGCCACGATCACGTCCACCAGGCCCTCCACGACCTCGCGGCGGTCCACCTCCTGGTGGTCGAGCCACCAGTCCCCCGCCGCCTGCACCATCCCGACGTAGGCGTGCCCGAGCACCTGGGCCCGCACCTGGTCCGTGATCACCCCGGTGCTGAGCAGCACCCCGGCGAGCTCCTCCCCGACGCCGCGCGCCACCGACCCCACGTGCCGCTGCATGCGGCTGTCCTCGGCGGTCACCCGGTGCACCAGGAACCGGTACAGGTTCAGGTTCGCCGACACCGCGTCGAAGTAGGCCCCGATCGTCCCCCGGGCCCGCTGCCGCAGCCCGACCCCGGGCCGCCGGAACTCCTCGCGCACCGAGTCCACCAGCGCGCGGATGTGCCGGTCGGCCAGCGCCTGGAACAACCCGCCCTTGTCCCCGAAGTGCCGGTAGAGGATGGGCTTGGTGATCCCCGCCTCCGCGGCGATCGCGGCCATGGAGGCCTCCGGCCCCTCCCGCCGGATCACCCGGTCGGCGGCGTCCAGCAGCGCCCGGCGGCGTTCCGGATCCCGCCGCCCGCCACCGTCGAACCCCTCCGTCCGCACGCCCCCATGATTGCACGGCAAACGGCCCCGGCCCCCTTCCCCATCCACCCCCGCGACGACACGCCCCCACCCCGCGCCCAACCGCCCGCCCCCGCCCCACACGCCTCCCCCACACCCACCCCACCCACCGCCCCCCGCCCTCGCCGTGGCCCGCCCTCGCCGTGATCTCGCGATCGTGAGCCCGGGAAACGAGACGCCGGCAGGAACCACAGGGCGTGCGCGATCGCAAGATCACGGCGCTCCTCGGGGGGCGTGCGTCCCTCGCGGCGAGGTGAGCGCGCCCATGCCCCTGGGCGGGATCACGGGGTCAGGGGAGGCGGCGGGGATCGCCGGGCCTTCGCGCATCGCCGTACGGCGTGCTGGTCCGGCTGCGCCGGGCGCAGGGCGTCAGGAAGGGGTGCGGGCGGAGGGGGCCTTCAGGAGGGCTCGCCAGCGGGGGAGTTCGGTGCAGGTGGTGGCGAGGGCCACGGCCGTGGCCGCGGTGGCCGCCACGGGGGGCCAGGCGGCCCAGGAGGCGGCCGCCGCCACCGCTTGGTGGAGGATGACCAGGGCGATCGTCACCGGGCCGGGGACGGGGACTATCACGTGGGCCTTGTCGCCGGGGGTCGCGAAGATCGTGGGGAGGGCTATGAGGACCACCACGGAGAGGGCGGCCAGCCAGGGGGAGTACGGCGCCAGCGCCCAGGGGGCGGCCACCCAGGCGGTGATCTCGGTGAGGAAGCGGAGCACGGAGGCGACGCGGCTGTCGGGGATCTCGCCGCCGGGGCTGGTTCTCGGCACGCGGCGCACCCTATCCGGCGACCGGGCGGGAGGGCACTCCCGCGGCCCGCGCGAAAAAAATCGGAGCGCACCCGTCGGAGGGCGGGGGGTTCGGGCGATGTAGGGGTGTGGAACGGCCGGCGGGAGTGGAGTCCGACCCCGGGACGGCGCTGCTGGAGCTGTACGACGCGGCGCTGCCCGAGGTGTACGGGTACCTGCTGTCCCGGTGCGGGCAGCGGGCGCTCGCCGAGGACCTGACGGCGGAGACCTTCCTCGCGGCGGTGGAGGCGGTGCGCCGCGCGCCGCCTCCCGAGATCGGGGTCGCCTGGCTGGTGGGGGTGGCGCGGCACAAGCTCGCCGACCACTGGCGGCGGGCCGGCCGGGAGGAGCGGGGGCTGCGGCGGGCCTACGACGGGCGGGCCGAGGTGGACGACCCGTGGGGCGGGTTCCCCGACGCGCTCGCCGCGCGGCAGGCCCTCGCCGAGCTGGGGGCGCACCACCGGGCGGCACTGACCCTGCGCTACCTCGACGGGCTCCCCGTCCCCGAGGTCGCCGCGCTGCTGGGCCGCACCGTCCACGCCACCGAGGCGCTGCTCGTGCGGGCCCGGGCGGCGTTCCGGAAGGCGTACGCGGGAAAGGAGGAGGGCGGTGGCTGACCCCTTCGAGTCCCTGCGGGCGCCGTACGAGCCGGTCGAGCCGGACCCGCTGTTCGCCGAACGGCTCCGCGACCGCCTCTGGCGCGCCGTCCTGGACCGCCCCGCCGTACGGCCGGACGGCGGCGACCGGACGGATGAATCCGACATCTACGAAGGAGACGACATGAGCACCGTGACCGTGCTGCGCCAGGGCGATGTCGGATTCGCGGATCTCGCGGTCCCCGACACCCGGCGGGCGGCCGCCTTCTACGCGAACGTGCTCGGCTGGCGCTATGACGAGGAGGGCCGGCGGGTCCTGGACGTCACGCCCGCCCACGGGCTGTGGGCGGACGAGGGGCGCACGCTGTTCCTCGTCTTCCAGGTGGACGACGTGCGCGCCGCCGTCCGGCGGGTCCGCGCGGCCGGGGGGCGCGCCGAGGAGCCCGCGAGCAAGCCGTACGGCCTGGTGGCCGACTGCGAGGACGACCAGGGGCTGCGGTTCGCGCTGTACGAGGACGCGGGGCACGGCCGGGCGACGGAGAGCCCGCGCCCGGGGGACCTGGCGTACGTCACGATCGAGGTGCCTGACGCGGCGCGCGCCCGCGCGTTCTGGGGGGACGTGCTGGGCTGGGAGTTCACGCCGGGCAGCGTGCCCGAGGGGTGGAACGTGCTCCGCCGGGGCGCCGAGCTGCGCCCGATGACCGGGCTCCAGGGGGCGGCGCCGAAGGCGGCCGTGATCCCGATGTACGCCGTCGCGGACGTGGCGGCGGCGGTGGCGCGGGTCCGCGGCGGCGGCGGCACGGCGGGCGAGCCCCAGCCGCGACCGTACGGGTTCCTCGCCGAATGCGAGGACGACCAGGGCATGCGCTTCTACCTGGGCCAGCTCACGTAGGACCGGTGCACGGCGGGGCGCCCGGTCCGGCCGCGCGCCCCGCCGTTCCTGTGCTCCCGCCTCGACGCCGCTCCCGGTCCGGGCCGGGTGTTCCGCCGTGCGCGCGCTCGCGGCGCGGCCGGCTCCCCCGCCCCGTCGTACCCGCGCTCCCGGCATGGCCGGCTCCCCCGTCCGGCCTCGTGCCCCGCCGTACCCGGGCTCCCGTCGCGGGGCGGCGGCTTCGCGGCGGGGTCAGGACAGGAGGGTGCGGGCCAGGTGGGTCAGGGCGGCCTTGACGCGGTCGGGGGTCAGGGCGCGGTCGGTGCGCTGGTGGATGTAGACCTCGGGGGCGAGGGGGGCCAGGAGCAGGTCGATGGCGGCGTCCGGGTCGGGGAGGGCGGCCTCGGCCAGGAGGGCGCGGACGTGGACGCGCCAGAAGCCGTACGCGCCGGTGGTGAAGCGGGGCGCGCCGGTCTCGATGCCCAGCAGCAGGTGGGCGTGGGCCTCCAGGAGATCGACCATCGCGGCGTAGAACGCGGCCAGGCGCTCGGCCGGCGGCGCGCCGGGGCCGAGGGGCGGGTCCCCGCCGAGCAGGCGGGCCTGCAGGTCGCGTTCGTGCTCGTCGAGGAGGGCGGTCGCGATCGAGGCGCGGTCGGGATAGCGCCGGTAGAGCGTGCCCCGGCCGACGCCCGCCGCCTTGGCGATCTCGTCCATCGTGACGTTGGGCGCGCCCTTGGCCGCGAACAGCTCCGCGGCGGCGGCCAGGATGCGGGCCCGGTTGCGGGCGGCGTCGGCTCTCTCCATGCCGGACAGCATAACTGGACACGCTGTCCGCTTCGGGTCTATGGTGAGCCCGTCGCCAAGTGGACACCGTGTCCGCTTACCTGTCCGTGGAGGTCCTCCCGATGGCCCGCCTGCTCCATCTCGACGCCTCGGCCCGCCGTACGTCGTTCTCCCGCGCCCTGTCCGCCGAGGTCGCCGCCGCCTGGCGCGCGGCGACGCCGGGGGGCGAGTACGTGTACCGCGACCTGGCGGCCGACCCCGTTCCGCACATGGGCGAGGCGTTCACCGAGCTGGTCTATTACACGCTCGAACACAACATCACCGACATATCCCGATACGGGGAGGCGGTGCGCACGCCGGAACAGGCCGCGGCCTGGGCGATCGCCGAGCCGCTGCTCGCCGAGCTGGCCGCCGCCGACGGGATCGTCATCGGCACCCCGATGTACAACTTCTCGATCCCGTCCACCCTGAAGTCCTGGATCGACCACGTCACGTTCCCGAAGATGTCCCTGCGCGGCCGCGCGTTCGTCGTCGCCGGCGCCCGGGGCGGCGCGTACGGCCCGGGCACGCCGCGCGAGCCGTACGACCACGAGGAGCGCTACCTGCGCGCCTTCTTCGAGGGCCACTTCGACGTGGAGGACGTGGAGTTCGTCCACACCGAGCTCACGAACGCCCTCCTCGACCCGGCCCTCGCCCGCCGCCTGCCGGAACACGAGCGCTCCCGCGCCGCGGCCCTGGCCCGCGCCCGCGAGCTGGGAGCCGCCCTGGCCCGCCGTACGGCGCCGGCCGGGTCCGCGGACTCCGCCGGGGTCAGCCCAGGCGTGAGCCGTACGGCGGACGCGAACGGCCCGGCGGGCGGCACCGCGGACGCGAACGGCTCGGCGGGCGGCACCGCGGACGCGGCGGGCGCGCGGGAAGCGGGGGCGGGGCGATGAGCTGGGTGCTGCTGATCCTGGCCGGGCTGGTGGAGGTGGCCTGGTCGCAGAGCATCAAGCCGACGCAGGGGTTCACCCGCCCGATCCCGACCGTGATCTGCTTCGTCCTGGCGACGGTCGCCGTGTGGCTGCTGTCCAAGTCGATGCAGACGCTGCCGGTCGGGACGGCGTACGCGGTGTTCACCGGCATCGGCGCGGTGGGCGCGATCGGCCTGGGCGTGGTGCTGAACGACGACCCGATGACCGTCGGCCGGGCCGCCGCGCTGGCGCTGATCGTCGGCGGGATCGTGCTGGCCCGCGTCACCAGCCCCGGGTGAGGACCCGGGGTCCGGTCACAGCTCGATCTGGTAGCGGATGAACCCCCGGTAGTCGGCCACCTTGTCGTACAGGATCCGCGCGGTCGCGTTCGACTCGTGGGTGTTCCAGTAGACGCGGGAGCATCCCCGCTCCCGCGCCCGCTCCGTCACCGCCGTGATCAGCGCCCGGGCGACCCCTCTCCCCCGCGCCTCGGGCGCCGTGAACAGGTCCTGGAGGTAGCAGACCTCGGTCTCCGGCGCCGACGTGCTCCCGTGGAACAGGTAGTGGGTGATCCCGGCGAGCCGCCCGTCCACCCGGGCCCCCAGCGCGTGCAGCCGCGTGCCCTCCCGGAACGCCCGCCACGCCGCGTCGTACATCTCGTCCGGCTCGCTGCGCTCGTAGAAGTCGATGTAGCCCCGGAAGAGCCTCTCCCACTCCGCCCGGTCCTCCGCCTCCAGGCCGCCCACACTGATCACACCGGCACTCCCGTCTCGCACACGCCACTTCGGCCCGGCCCGCCCGGCCGGTCGTCCGCCGCCCGGGGCCCGGCGCGGCGGACCACCGACGCTAGGGCCGGAGTGGCCCCTCCCCCATGGCCACTTCCGCCCCGGAGGACACGACCACTTGGCCGTCCGGGCGCCGCCGTACGGCAAGATCGTCGGGGATGGATCGCCAACCGATAGGCTTTCCAGGGACTTTGTGGAGATTTGCGAGGTAGCAGCATGGAACGACAGGGAGCGCCGGTCTCGGTAGGGCTGGTGGGCGCGGGCCCGTGGGCCGAGATGGTCCACGCCCCCACGCTGGCGGCCTCGCCGGACACGCGCCTGGCCGGCGTCTGGGCCCGCCGCCCGGAGGCGGCCGCCCGCCTCGGCGCCCCGGTGTACGAGCGCGTCGAGGACCTGTTCGACAACTGCGAGGCGGTCGCGTTCGCCGTGCCGCCCGCGGTCCAGGCCGACCTCGCCTTCCAGGCGGCCAAGGCCGGCAAGGCGCTCCTCCTGGAGAAGCCGCTGGCCGCCGACCTGGAATCGGCCCGCCGCCTGGCCGACGCGATCGCGACCGCCGGCGTCCCGTCCCAGATGGTCCTGAGCTGGCGCTACGCCGACGCGACCCGGGCCTTCCTCGACCGCGCGGCCGGGCTCCGCCCGTTCGGCGGCCACGCCTCCTTCATCGCCAACGGCCTGCTGGGCGGTCCCTTCGCCACCCCGTGGCGGCTGGAGCGGGGCGCCATCCTGGACCTCGGCCCCCACATGATCGACCTCATGGAGGCCGCCCTCGGCCGGGTGGTGTCGGTCCAGGCCCACGGCGACCCGCTGGCCTGGTGCGGCCTCCTCCTGAACCACGAGACGGGCGCGTCCAGCGAGATCTCCCTCTGCATGACCGCGCGGGGCGACCTGCCCCCGGTCTCGGTGGCCGTCTACGGCGAAGAGGGCAACGCCACCTTCACCGACGCCCCGGCCCCCGAGACGTTCTCCAACATGGTCACCGAATTCGCCGCGACGGTGAGGCGGGGCGGCGGCCACCCCCTCGACGCCGCCCACGGCCTCCATCTCCAGGAACTGATCACCCAGGCGGAGTCCCAGCTATCGCCCTGACGGAAGGCCGACCCCTGTCATCCCAGAATCCCATCCCCATCCGCCGGGCCACCCAGTCCGACGCCACCCACATCGCCGACATCTTCCTGGCGGCCCGCGCCCAGATGCCTTACCTGCCCGCCCTCTACTCGGAGGACGAGACCAGGTACTGGGTGTCCCAGGTGATGCTCCCCACCCACGAGGTCTACCTGGCCACCCCCAACAACATCCCCCAGGCGTTCGCCGCCCTCAAGGACGACTGGCTGGCCCACCTCTACGTGGCCCCCCACACCCAGTCCCAGGGCCTGGGCACCGCCCTCCTGTCGAAGGCGAAGCAGGCCAGCCCCAAGGGCCTCAACCTCCACGTCTTCCAGGCGAACGCCCGAGCCGTCCACTTCTACGAACGCCAAGGCTTCACCCTGGTAGAACTCCGAGACGCCAAGGCCAACGAAGAAGGTCTCCCCGACGCCCACTACCACTGGCACCCGTCGCTTGGCTAACAGCTCACCTCGTGGGGGTGACTCCTGCCGTACGACCTACCACCAACGACCATTCATGTTGTCCCGCGGCGCGTCTCATCTTCAGCCGCTCCCCACGAACCAAGAATTCGCGTCTACCAAAACCTCGCCGTTACCTCTTTGTGACTATATCAGCATCACCCGGCCGACAAGCCGCCAGCCTGGGCATATCCACAAGAGCAGCACTTCTCAGGATGTTTGAGACCTAAGTTCCAGTTGTAGGCAACTGAGACCATCGCTACCGTATGTGGCACAGGCCTGGAGGTGTTGAGGGCGGACACGGGATGGCCTGCTCACCGAGGAACTTCCTGGCAGGTCACCCGCAATGAGCCTCAAAACTTGGACCTTCTGCAGCACAGTCGTGGCCGCAGCAGCAGGAGCTCTCATCAACCTCGCCACGGAGTGGAAGTACAACCTGATCGTATGGGGTGTCGCAGGCGCAGTGGTGGTGCTATCAGCCTTGATCAATACCGCGCTTGCTCAGGGAAGACAGCATCGATCCGTTGACACCCATCCCCAGCAATCCGACCCCCTGTTTCGATTGGAGGAACGAAACGGAAAGTCTTACCGGACCTGCACAACAGGAAGCGAGGAGGTAGCGAAGGAGTTTCTGAAGCGGTTTCCTCCGCTTTGACACATGTCATGAACCACGGAAGCAGCGCTCCAACCAGCCATAGAGAGGGAGGTCTCATACAATGGCCAAGTCCCGTTTCCAGTACGTTCTTCCAGATCACCGTGTCGAATACGGCGTGGAGGTTGAACTTGACTCACTAAAGATCGACGAGGACGCACAGCGCGGTCTCAACCCGAAGCGCGCTAAGAGCATCGCCGACGGCTTAATCGTCGAGGCACTCGGCTCGATCGTGGTCTCCGAGCGGGCCGACGGTAGCCGGTACGTAGTGGACGGCATGCACCGGACTGAGGCATGCAGGATCCGGGGCTTACACACGATCACGGCTGAGATTCACTACGGCCTCACCCAGCAGCAGGAGGCAACGCTCTTCCTCATCAAGAACAGAGAGTCGGCGAAGGTCAGCACACTGGATGAGTACCGGGTTGGTTTGACCGCAGGGGACGTTCTCTGCGTGAGTGTCGATCGAGTACTCAAAGGCCATGACCTGGGCCTCGGTTCCAGCTCAAGGAATAGCGTGGGTGCAGTCTCGGCCGTTCTCCGCATCACCAAGCAGTACGGCCCGGAGATCCTGGATCGAACCCTAAAGGTGGTTCAGACAGCCTGGGGCAGAGACAAGGAGTCCTGGGACGGAGTGATCCTCGGCGGTGTCGCGATGTTTCTCGGACGTCACGGATCTCAGATCGATGATGATGATCTCGCAAAGCGAATGCTCAAGCGGGGACTGGCTGCGCGATGGCGCTCTGAAGCTCTAACTAGAGCCTCGAACGGGGGCTACAACAACAGCGGCACCGGCTCGCGCGAGAGCCAATGTTACCAAATGGTAAAGGAGAGCTGGAATAAGGGGCGAACGGCCGCTAACCGCATCGACTAATCACTCCCTCGCCGGCGTGGCTAGCCAAATATGGTGCCCAGCACCACATGAGCTGGGAGCCAACACGCCTAGAGCTCCATAAGCTCTCGCGGCTACTCTTAGCTACATACTTTGCCGGCATATTCCTGCTGTGAGATTGATTTAGGCTGCTTAGTGAGGGCCGCGCATCTACGCGCAGCTGGGTTAGGGATTACGCGACAGGCCCACTTCTTGCTGTCCGACTCTTGCACCAACTCTCCCCATCTTCCTTATCAGCACTCCCCTATGGCATAATAAGCAGATGGCTAGGATCAGAGAGTTCCACCGCACCACTCAGGACGCTCGCCCGCACCCTACCGAAGTTGAATGCGGATACCAGAGCGTGCTCACCTCCAACGGCAAGCTGCTACAGCTCAGCACCTACGGCTCCGACAGCCGCCGTTCCGACAAAAAGGTGAGTCAGACCATTCAGCTCGACAAGGAGCGCGCAGAGGAGCTTGTCCGAATCATTAAGGAAGCCTTTCCTGATGTCACAATCTGAACTTCCAATTCATTAAAAGAAGCCAGAAGCGTAAGCCACAATTCGGCTACAGATGAGCTACGAAGCGATGGCGGCGCGGCGGTAGAGGTCTTCGGGCATCTCGCTGTCTAGTTTTCAGGTGATGGCCATGGGGCGGTCGCCGCGGTGTTCTACGTAGTGGGCGGTGCCGTGGAAGACGTAGGGCTCAGGGTGGCGGTACTCGTTCTCCGTCTCGTTTTTGTGGAGGGTTACGAGGAGGATGTCGCAGTTGGTGGACGGGCTCCACGCGACGCCTTCGCGCATGTTGGCGGGGACTCGGCCGCCCAACTGGGCCCAATCCACCGCGGCGAGGATTTCGTCGGCCGAGTAGCGGGCGTTGACTGCCAAGGGGATCTGGGCGAGCGGCTCCGGCAGGGGCTTGGCTATATGGCGCGGGCGCTCTACGCCGTACTTCAAGACCTGGGCGATCTCCTCGCGTATCGCGGGTTCGCCGCGTAGGGCGGCCAATGCTTCGTCGTACGACGCGAAGTCGCCGCCGGTTCGCCAGAAGGAGAAGAACAGCATGCGGGCGAAGGTCTGATCCGTAGGCGACAGGTCAGCGTAGCGCGGGCCGTGGGGGTCCAGAAGGCGCGCGTACGCCTCGGCGCGTTGCCGGTCGTCCACATGGAGAAGGGCGCGGATGCGGCGACCGAGTTCCTGTTCCAAGGGAGAGGGTTCGCCTGACACGGTGCCGCATTGGCGCAGCAGCTTGGTCCAGGAGTTGTTGTTGCGGTAGATGTCGCCGATCTCTCGGCCGTACTCATCCAGGTAGGTGATGAGCGAGGTTTGGCCATGCTCGCGGACTTCGCGGGCGAGGATATCCATCCGGGGGCTGATGTGGGTCTTGAGGTCGCTCAGCAGCCGTTCCTTTGTGACCCGGTCCAGAACGATCTGACAGCCCGACGGCAGGAGTGGAAAGTCGTTGGTGACGTGGTTCGGCAAGCGGCCTGTCGGGATGCCGGTGAGGGCCTTGAATCGGTTGGCGAAGCGGTACTCCTTGCGGTGCTGGCCGACGAAGTCCAGGACGGTCAGCACGTCCTTGTCAGGGGTACGGCGGAGCCCGCGCCCGAGTTGCTGGAGGAAGATCGTTGCACTCTCGGTAGGACGGAGCAGGAGCAAGGTGTTGACGTCGGGGACGTCCAGGCCCTCGTTGAACAGGTCCACCGCGAAGAGGAACTTCACCTCGCCGCTGCGAAGGCCGGCGAGGGCTTCCCGCCGCACGGTGTCGTCCGTGGTTCCATCTACAGCCCGCGAGGGAAGCCCCGCCTCGCTGAAGTACTCCGCCATGAAGCGTGCATGCCGTACGGAGACGCAGAAACCCAGGCCGCGAACGTCGGAGAGGTTGCTCACCTTGTCGCGCAAAGCATTAACGATCAACCTTGCGCGCGCTGTGTCGCCGGTCAACACGTTGTCGAGTTCGGCGCTGTCGTAAGAGCCGCGTGACCACCTGACCCGGGTGAGATCAGTCTCGTCGTTGATGCCGAAGTAGTGGAAGGGGCAGAGCAGGTCCGCGTCGAGCGCATCCCACAGTCGGAGCTCGGAGGCGATGCGCTTGTCGAAGAACTCGTCCTGAACCCACGTACCGTCCGCCCGTTCGGGAGTGGCCGTCAGGCCAAGCAACTCCTTCGGGCGAAGGTGGTCGATAATGCGGCGGTAGGTTGGCGCGGCCGCGTGGTGGAACTCGTCAATGACCACGATGTCGAAGTGCTCGGGGTCAAAGGTCTCGATGCCCATAGATGCGAGCGACTGGACAGAGGCGAACACATGCCGCCAGTGCCGTGAGCGGTCCTCGCCGACATGGAGCTCGCCGAAGTCGGGCACGCTAAGGACCTGCCGATAGGTGCGTAGCGCCTGCGACAGGATCTCGCGTCGGTGTGCGACGAACAGCAGCGACGGTTGGCGGCCAAGCCTCTGCTGAAGGTTGCGGTAGTCGAAAGCGGCAACGACCGTCTTGCCTGTTCCAGTCGCGGCCACCAGAAGGTTGCGGTGCCGATCGTGCACGGTGCGCTGAACGTCGAGGTCTTCGAGCATCTCCCGCTGATGGGGGAATGGATGCGGCACGAGAGCCGGGATATCGAAGAGTCTGTCGCCGGCCTTGGATCGCGACAGCGCCTCGTCGAGCCGATCGACATCGGTGTCCGGGTCGTACGGCTCGAAGCGGGGCTGGTTCCAGTACGAGTCGAAGGTCCCCTCGAACTTGTCGAGCAGTCGTGGAGTAGTGACGGACGACAAGCGCACATTCCACTCGAGTCCATCGAGAAGCGCGGCCCGCGACAAGTTGGAGCTGCCAACGTAGGCCGTGTCGAACCCGGTACGGCGTCGCAGTAACCACGCCTTAGCGTGCAGGCGGGTGGAGTTCTGCTCGTAACTGATGCGCACTTCGGCGCCGAAGTCTCGGACGAGCCGGTCCAGCGCACGCCGCTCCGTCGCGCCCATGTAGGTCGTGGTGATGACGCGGAACGGAACGCCGCGGCGTCGCAGCTCGTCCAGGGACCGTTCAAGTACGCGCAGCCCTGACCACTTCACAAAGGCGCACAGCAGATCCACACGATCCGCGCTCACGAGCTCGGCCGCGAGCTCATGTGCGAGATTGGGATCCTCGCGGGCGTTCGTGAGGAGCGCTGCTTCGGACAGCGACGTCGCTGGCCTGACTGGGGCGGAGGCGCCGGGACCACCCTGCGCGATCGACAGCAGTCTGCTCGGCCCCTCCGCGACCTCGTTGGCGTCGGCGAGTTGGCGCAGCAGGTCGCTTGAGTCAACCAACATACGCAGCACGTCGTTGGCGAGTCCCACTTGCTCTTCAGGGGTCTTCTGTAGGGAGAACGCCCGTGCTGCCGCCTCGCCGACAAAGCGGCCGAGGATGTGTGCGATCTCTTCCTTGTCGATCTCGGAGATCTGAACCAGATGGCCCGACGCCCGCCATGAGGCTGCCCTTCGCTCCAACTCCCTGGTGAGCAGCGAGTCATAGAGACCCAGGATTGGTACGTCCTCCACCGGCCACCCCGTTCGTCGCGCAAGAGATCACTTGCTCTTGATCGCCGGTCAGAGTAGTCCTTAAGTCTGACAAGGACCAGTCATTCCCTCGGTCAACTAGGACCTTCGTAGGAGCTTGGCGCTTCCTTCGGGCCTATGAAGTGGGTATCGCCGACATCGTCAGCGGATGCGTGGCAGTCGATCCAGAACTGGGCGATGCCCGGGGAATTCATGGCCATCAGGAGCTCGGCGAGGGCATCTATCTCGTCGCACGCGAGCTTCGGGGCTATCTCGTAAGCCATCGCGGTATCGCTGAAGGTGTATGTGAAGCGTCTGGCAGTTTCGTCCGGAATGATCATCTTTGTACTGCTTTCGGCTACCTCTTGAACTCAAGCCTCTGCCTCACTTGAGATTTTGAGAGTGAACCAGATGCCGGTGCTCGTGGGCGTGCGGATGAAGCCCCAGGTGGTGGCGAGGGTGTCGAGCATGAACAGGCCGCGGCCGCCTGGGTCTTGGTCTGCGGGTTTGCAAATCAGGGGGATCGTGGTGCCGCCTGCGTCCGTGATGGCTATGAGGGTGCTGGTCTCCGTGGTCTGGGCGGAGATCGAGAAGGATGTGGCGTCTGGTCTCGCGTAGCGGATGGCGTTGGTGGCGATCTCGCTGGTGAGGAGAACCGCGTCGTCGTGGTGGGGGTGGGCCTGGCCGAGGAGGCCGCTGATGAAGGCCCTGGCATTGGTCACCTCGCGCTCCAGGGCGGGGAACTGTCGGATGAGGACGCCGGCCACCTCTTCCGGGTCGACCTCTGCTGTGCGCGCTACGAGGTTGCCCTGCAGGAGCTGGAACGCGTCCATGGCGTCTCCTTCGCCCTAAATGACCTATTGTTGTCGGCCGCTCACTTACCGCGACCAACTCATGGTGCAGCTCCTCCACGCTTCTCGCAACGCCAATGACAGGAATGGCCTAACTCGCAAGTTCTATGTTTGGTGGAGAGGCGACGTCGGGCGGCGGCCGCGTCTACGATCACGTCGGTGACGAAGAGGAGGCACCCGATGGCGGACAGCTATAGCCCCACCGTTCGTCTCCGGCGGCTGGCGGATGAGCTGAAGCGGATGCGCGAGGCGCGGAAGCTCACGATGGAGCAGGTCGCACAACAGCTCGAATGGTCTCGCGGGAAGCTGTCCCGGCTGGAGGCCGGTCTGGCGAAGCGTCCGAGCGTGCATGACGTGCGGCTGCTCTGCGACGTCTACGGCATGCGGGACGAGAGGGTCCGCGAGGCACTGGTGGCTCTGGCGCGAGATGCCAGGAAGCGCGGATGGTGGTCCGCCTACAAGGACGTCCTGACGGGTTCCTTCATCGGGCTGGAGAGCGAGGCTTCGGAGATCCGCACGTTCCAGCCGCTCATCGTTCCCGGGCTCTTGCAGACGCGGGAGTACGCCAGGGAGATGGTGCTGTCGAGCATGGTCGACGACCCGCACGAGGTGGAGCGTCGGGTCGAGGCTCGGATCGAACGGCAGAAGATCCTCGCACGCGACGACGCGCCCCGGATATGGGCGGTGATCGATGAAGCCGCCCTGGCCCGGCCGGTCGGCGGTCCCGACGTATGGCGGGGGCAGTTGCGGCGGCTCATCGAGACGCGCGAGCTGGAACACGTCACGGTGCTCGTCCTGCCGATGGGCGCGGGGCCGCATCCCGGACTGGCCGGTCAGTTCGTGCTGCTGGACTTCCCTGGGGAACTCGATAGGCCGGTGGTGTATCTGGAGACCGCCACCGACAGCCTCTATTTGGAGCAGCCTTCCGAAATCGACCGTTATAGGGTGATGTTCGACCGCCTCTTGGCAATGGCGCTGAGCACCGAAGAGTCGATCGGTCACCTGGAAGGACTGATCGACGGACTGTGAGGGACGGATGGACGAGAGCCGCGAGCGCTGGCGCAAGAGTTCCCGCAGCGTCGGCAGCAACAACGATTGCGTCGAGATCGCCCGGATCGGCGGCCGTATCGCCGTGCGGGACTCCAAGGATCCGGAGGGACCCCGGCTGATGTTCGGAGTCGGGGAGTGGAGGGACTTCTTGGTGACCTTGCGGGGCGAAGGGTCCAGTTCTTCGGGGTAAGGGCTGAACTCAGGGGTCGTCCGGGCGGCGGCGCCCGGCGAAGAGAACGTCTCGGAGGAGGGCGGCCACCGCCACGCCGGCACCTATCGGGATGGCCCAGTCGGGCTCCAGGGCCACGACGACCGTCACCAGGGCTCCGGCGGCGACGATGACCGCGAACCGCTGTCTCGTTCTCCGGCGACGACGTTCACTATGTCCGTCTGAGCTGTGCACGCTCATGGGCACGCCTCCATCGCGCGAACCGGTGCTCGCTGACCTCAACGCTGTCTTGGGCTGCTGCCGCCTGGGCTCCATTATGATCCAGTGCACGTGCATCTGCACGTGCATTTCCCACCTTCGTGCGCTTCCCGTAGGCGCCGCCCTTCGGTCGCCCCAGACCCGAGGCTTGCGGGGAGCGCGAGGGGCGGCAGCCCCTCGCCGGGGCGCAGCCCCAATAGGCGGAGTCTGAGCTTGAACGCGCGAAGCGCTCTCACGCGAAGCCCTTGTTGTCACCCCTGCCGCCTGTTCGGCGTCGGCGGTTGTTCCCTCGGCACGTCGCGTCACCTTGTCCTTTTGGGCGCGTTTGTTCCTCCGGGGCGTTAGGTGCGCCTGCGCCTTGAGGCTTGAGTGCGCTTGCGGCTGGCCGTACGTCTTTCCTTCCAGGGGGTTTGGGGGTCAGGCTGGAAGGGACGGCCGGGTTCGTTGACGGGTACCGAATCTGGTTCTAGTGTCGGCGGCCAGATGGGTCGCCTTTTCTAGGGGGGTCTTCTTGGTGGTCGAGGCCGCTGTTCTGCGGGACGTCGCCGCGCCGTACTCCGTCGAGCGGGTGGAGATGGAGGAGCCGGGGGCCGGGGAGGTGCTCGTCCGGATCGCGGGGGCCGGGATGTGCCATACCGACATGCTGGGGCGGGTGCCGGGGGACCTCGTGGCCAAGCCGGTGATCCTGGGGCATGAGGGGGCCGGGGTCGTCGAGGCCGTGGGGCCCGGGGTCACGGGGGTTCAGGAGGGCGATCACGTCGTGCTCTCGTACGACTCGTGCGGGCGGTGCGGGAACTGCCTGGCCGGGAGCGCGCCGTACTGCGACGAGTTCCTGCTGCGGAACCTGACGGGGCTGGAACTGGACGGGCGGACCCGCGTCACCGACGAGAGCGGGAAGGCCGTGCTCAGCCGGTGGTTCGGGCAGTCGTCGTTCGCCTCGCACTCCCTGGTGGAGGCGCGGAACGCGGTCGTGATCCCCAAGGATCTGCGGCTGGAGACGATGGCGCCGCTCGGGTGCGGGGTGCAGACCGGGGCGGGGTCCGTCCTGGTCGCGCTCAAGGTGGCCGCGGGGTCGAGCATCGCCGTGTTCGGGGCCGGGGCGGTGGGGCTGTCGGCCGTGATGGCGGCCAGGGTGGCGGGGGCCGCGACGATCATCGCCGTCGACCTGCACGAGAAGCGGCTGGAGCTGGCGCGGGAACTCGGGGCCACCCACACGTTCGACGGACGGGACCCCGAGCTGCAGGCGCAGGTGACCGCGGTCACCGGGGGCGGGGCCCACTACTCCTTCGACACGACCGGGGTGCCGGGGGTGATCGCGACCGCGGTGGGCTCGCTGCGGCCGACGGGGGTTTGCGGACTCGTGGCGTTGGGGCAAGGAGACATCGTGCTCGATCCCAATGTGCTGGCCCTCGGACGGACGGTGATGGGGATCTTCGAGGGGAACGCCGTTCCCCGCGTGTTCATCCCCCGGCTCATCGAGTTGTGGCGGCAGGGGCGGATGCCGTTCGACCGGCTCGTGACGACCTACCCGCTCAGCGAGATCAACGCGGCCGAGGCGGCGTCGCACTCCGGCGACGTGATCAAGCCCGTGCTGCTGCCCGGATCCTGACCCGCCCACGCCGTACGGCACCGCGCCCGCCGTACGGCCAAGCCCGAAGCAGACGCCGTACCGGAAAACCGGAAGCCGACGCCGTACCGGAAACCCCGAAGCCGACACCGCGTAACCCCGAAGCCCGAAGCCCGCCGTACGACCGAACCAGCCGCACCACGGAAGCACAGCGTGAAGGAACCGCCGCGGCCCCGTCGCGCGGGCCGGACGCCGCGTCAGCCGTACACAGATCAGGAGGAAGCCGTGGCCGAGCAGACGATGACCATCGGGGGCGAGAGCGTGGCCGCCGACCGGGAGTTCGGGGTCGTGAACCCGGCGACCGGGCAGGTGCACGCGCAGGCGCCGGACTGCTCGCGCGAGCAGCTCGACGCCGCCATGAAGGCCGCCGCCGGGGCCTGGCGCGACTGGCGCAAGGACGAGGCCGGGCGGCGCAAGGCGCTGCACGAGGCCGGCGACCTGCTGATGGCCAAGGCCGGGGAGCTGGCGCCGACGCTGACGATGGAGCAGGGCAAGCCGATCGGCGAGGCGACCTTCGAGATCGTCGGGGCCGGCTACTGGCTGAAGTACTTCGCCGACCTGGAGATCCCCACCGAGGTGATCCGGGACGACGACCAGGCGCGGGTGGAGGTGCGGCGGCGCCCGCTCGGCGTCGTGGCGGCGATCACGCCGTGGAACTACCCGGTCATGCTGGCGGCCTGGAAGATCGCGCCGGCGCTGCTGGCGGGGAACACGATGGTGCTCAAGCCCTCGCCGTACACTCCGCTGTCGTCCCTGGCCATGGGCACGCTGCTGAAGGACGTCCTCCCGGCCGGGGTGCTCAACGTGATCAGCGGCGGCGACGAACTGGGCGCGTGGATGACGTCGCACCCGGTGCCCCGGAAGATCAGCTTCACCGGGTCGGTCGCGACGGGGAAGAAGGTCGCCCAGAGCGCCGCGCCGGACCTGAAGCGCGTCACGCTGGAGCTGGGTGGCAACGACCCGGCGATCCTGCTCGACGACGTGGACCCCGGGGCGGTGGCGGACAAGCTGTTCGCGGCGGCGTTCCAGAACAACGGGCAGGTCTGCTCGGCGATCAAGCGGGTCTACGCCCCGGAGCGGATGTACGACGAGGTCGTGGAGGCGCTGGCGGCCAGGGCGCGGGAGGCCAAGGTCGGCGACGGGATGACCGAGGGCGTGCAGTACGGGCCGATCAACAACAAGCCGCAGTTCGAACGGGTGAGCGAGCTGGTCGCCGACGCGCTCGGGAACGGGGCACGGGCCGTGACCGGCGGCAGGGCGATGGACGGGCCCGGGTACTTCTTCGAGCCCACGATCCTGGCCGGAGCCCGGGACGGGATGCGGATCGTGGACGAGGAGCAGTTCGGGCCCGCGCTGCCGGTGATCGGCTACCGGACCCTGGACGAGGCGCTGGAGCGGGCGAACGCGACCCACTTCGGGCTGTCCGGCTCGGTCTGGAGCGCCGACGCCGACCGCGCGGCCGAGGTCGCCGCGGAGCTGGAGTGCGGTACGGCCTGGGCCAACACGCACCTGGCGCTGCACCCGGGGCAGCCGTTCGGCGGGTTCAAGCACAGCGGCGTCGGCGTCGAGAACGGCACGTGGGGGCTGCTGGGCTTCACCGAGATCCAGGTGGTTCACAGGGCGAGGTGACCCGGTGAGATGATCTTGAGGAGATGACCCCCGGCGAAGGGAAGTCCGATGGCCGCATCCGTTCGTGAGGCGGGCCTGGCGCTCGTCGACCCCACCGCGTACGCCGACGACGAGCGCTTCCACGCCGCGTGCGCCCTGCTGCGCCGCGAGGACCCGGTGCACCGGGTGGACGGGCCCGGGTACCGGCCGTTCTGGGCGATCACCAAGCACGCCGACGTGCTGGAGATCGAGCGGCGGCACGACCTGTTCCTCAACGCGCCGCGCACGCTGCTGATGCCGCAGGCCACCGAGGAGCAGATCGCCGCGTCCGGGATGGCGCTGCGCACGCTGGTGCACATGGACGACCCCGACCACCGGCTGCAGCGGGCGATCGCCGCCGACTGGTTCCGGCCGGCGGCGATGCGCCGCATGGAGGAGCGGATCGGGGTGCTCGCCCGCCGCTACGTGGACCTGATGCTGGAGTACGGCGGGGCGTGCGACTTCGCGGCCGACATCGCCGCGCACTACCCGCTGTACGTGATCATGTCGCTGCTGGGGCTGCCGGAGAGCGACTTCCCGCGCATGCTCCAGCTCACGCAGGAACTGTTCGGCGGCCAGGACCCGGAGCGGCGGCGCGGGGAGACGGCCGAGGAGCAGCTCACGGTGCTCATGGACTTCTTCGCGTACTTCAAGGACCTGACCGGGTCCCGCCGCGCGAACCCCACCGACGACCTGGCCTCCGCGATCGCCAACGCGGTGGTGGACGGCGAGCCGCTCAACGACTTCGACACCGCGTCGTACTACACGATCATCGCCACCGCGGGCCACGACACCACCAGCTCCACGATCGCCGGCGGCCTGCACGCCCTCATGACGTACCCCGACCAGCTCGAACGGCTCCGCGCCGACCTCGGCCTGATGCCGCTCGCGGTGGACGAGATGATCCGCTGGGTCACGCCGGTCAAGGAGTTCATGCGCACGGCGACCGCCGACTACGAGCTGCGCGGGGTCCGCATCGCGCGGGGGGACTCGGTCCTGCTGGCCTACCCCTCCGCCAACCGCGACGAGGAGGTCTTCACCGACCCCTTCACGTTCGACGTGGGCCGCACCCCCAACCGGCACCTGGCCTTCGGCTTCGGCGCCCACTACTGCCTGGGGGCCGCGCTGGCCCGCATGGAGGCCCGCGCCCTCTTCACCGAGCTCCTCCCCCGCCTCCGCGAGATCGAGCCCGCCGGCGACCCCCAGTGGATCGAGACGACCTTCGTCGGCGGCCTCAAGCACCTCCCCATCCGCTACAAGATGCGCTGACCCCCGCGGCACGGCGGGCGTCCAGCGCTCCCCCGCCGGCGAACACCTCCCCGTGGTCTCCACCGGCGGCGCCTGCGGCGTCCTGAGCGTGTCCGGCCCCGAACACGCCTTCGCCCGCGCCCCCGGCTCCTCCGCTCCCCGCCCGCTCCCGCCGTACGGCGGAGCCCGCCGCCTCGGCGCGCGCCGTACGGGCGGGAGGGCGGCGTCGTGTCCGCATCCGGACACCGCTGAGGCGACCCGCGATATTGACGGTGTTCCCGGCCGGAATCTACTGTGCGCTGACCGCCGTGGTCTCGGGCGGGCGAACGTTTCCCCGGCTCACGAGAAGGGAAGTTCGACCCATGCGTCTCGTCGAAATCCTCGCGGACAGGCTGCTCGGCCTGCTGATTCCCGCGATTCGGGCGGAGGCCGCCGTCTGCACCTGGGGCAACACCTGCAAGTGTGTCCCCACGGGCTCCGGGTGGCGGTACAGGTGGCGCTACTGCACATGGCCCGACAACACCAGCACGACCACCTGTGAGTACTACTCCCGCGGCTGCTGACCCGCGATCGCGCTGATCCCGCGGGAGAGCCCCGGGGGAAGGTACGGCGAAGGCCGCGCCCGGCCGACCGGGTGCGGCCTTTCGCACGAGCGTGCGCGGTCGCGGGGCCGTGCCGTACGGCGGGGCTCAGGGCGAGGGGCGGCGGGCGTAGGCGGCGAAGGCGGGCTCCAGGAGGGCGAAGGCGGCGCCGGCGGCCTCGGCGACGCGGGCGGCGACCGTCTCCGCGTCCTCGCCGCGGCTCAGGCCGTGCAGTACGTCGTAGAAGAGCACGCGGTGCGGGGTGAGCAGGTGGGCGGCGGCCAGCCGGGGGCCCGGGTCGCCGCCGGGGGCGCCGGTTTCGCGGGCGAGGGCGGCGGCGAGGGACCGCTCGCGGTCGTCGTGGAGTTCGCGGAGGCGGGCGCGGAGGGCCGGCCCGCTCAAGAGGAGGGCGGCGAACTCCGGGCCGGAGAAGCCCAGCAGCGGGGACCGGGCGTCCAGGAGCGCGAAGAACTCCGACCGCAACGCCGTCAGCGCGGATTCGCCCGCCGCGCGGTCCGCCACCGCGCGCGCGGGGGCGGCGACGAACTCCTCGTGGATGTCCAGCACGAGGTCTTCCTTGCGGGGGAAGTGATTGGTCACCGTCTGCTTGGCCACGCCGGCCGCCGCCGCGATCTCGGCGATCGTGACCCTGTCGTACCCCCGTTCCAGGAAGAGCCGCGTCGCGACATCGGAGATGCCCTGGCGGGTGCGGAGCTTGTTGAGGTCGCGCAGGCGGGGTGTTCCGTCGGTCATCGGGGCGCTCCCGAGGTCAGGCGAGGAGGACGATCCCAGGATGGTGCGCGCCGGCACGGCCGCCGCCACGCGGCCGGGCGGCGAGATGGCCGGGCACGTCGTGGCCGTCGGCCCCGGCGTGGAGGGTTACCGGACCGGCGACCGTGTGGCCGGGATCGTCGAGGATCTGTTCGCCGAACAGGTGCTCGCCGTGCCCGCGCTGATCACCCCGGTGCCCGCGGGCGTGTCGGCCGAGGACGCGCTGACCGTCGTGCGCGGGGCCTGGTCGCGTCGTCGGCCCTCCGCGCCGGCCGCCTCGAAGCCGGGGAGTCCGTGCTGGTCACGGGCGCGGCCAGCGGCAGCGGCCACCTCGCCGTGCAGCTCGCCCGCGCGTTCGGCGCCACGCGCGTGGTCGCCGCCGCCGGCTCCGCGGCCAAGGCGGAGTTCCTGTACGGCCTGGGCGCGGACGAGGTGGTGACCTACGCGGAGCCGTACTCCGGCGAGCCCGTCGACGTCGTGCTCGACGGCGTGGGCGGCGACCTGGTCCAGTGGGGCGTGGACGCCCTGGCCCCCGGCGGCCGCCTGGTCGCCTTCAGCGCCGGCGGCGGCACCGTGGACGCGGGGACCCTCCTCGGGGGTCTCAAGAGCGTGATCGGCTTCTCCGTGGGCGCCGTGGCCCGCACCCGGCCCGACCTCATCGCCGAGCGCCGCGCCGAGCTCTGGCGCCTGCTCGCCGCCGGCGACCTCCGTCCCGCCTGGACCATCTTCCCTCCGGCCGGCCTCGCCACAGCGCTGACCCAGATCGAGACCCGCACCAACCTCGGCCGCCTCCTCCTCGACCTCCGCTGACCGCCCCACCACCCTCCCTCGCGCCCCCTTGCCGTCCGCCTCCGCCGAGCGCCTGCGCCGGCCCCGGCTCGCCGACGGCTTCGACGGCCTGCACGAGGTGGGCCTCGACGGCCGCGGCGGCTTCGCCGTACGGCCGCCGACCGGCTGGACGGCGGCCACCCGGGCGGCGGCGGTCAGGCGGGCGGCGACGGTGCGGCCGTATCGGGGCCGAAGATCTCCGGGAGGCCGGGCGGGTGGGGGTAGGGGCGTTCGGCGGGGAGCAGGGCGGCGATCGCGGCGGCGTCTCCGTCGCGCACGGCCCGCCGTACGGCGTGAGCCGTGTCCGTCACGTCGCGGATGCCGGTCGTCCACTCGCCCACGTAGCGGTGGACGGCCTCGCCGGACAGGCCGATCTGGATGGAGCGGTACGGCAGGGGGCGCAGGTGGACGTCGCGCTCGGGGTCCCACTGGACGCGGACCGGGCTCTCGCGCAGGCGGGCGCGCCAGGCCGCCTGGCCGGAGTGGACCCGGGGGTCGTAGTGGCTCAGACAGGCGTGCGACAACGCCCAGCTCAGGCCCTCGCGGGTGATGTCGATCGCCAGGACGCGTTCCTGACCGGGCTTCCCGGCCCAGCCGCAGCGGTACATCATCCACAGGAACGACGGCTTGATCCAGGTCATGCGCTCGCGCTTGAACGGCGGGACGAAGCGCCCCGCGGCCAGGGCGGCGTCCGCGATCCGCGGCTCGTAGGCCTGGTAGACGGTCACGACCTCCTCGGTGTAGGCGGCGCGGATCTGGCGGTACGGCGTGCTCATCCGCTCACGATCACGGCGGGGCCGCCACCGGGGCAACCGAATTATCCGGGCATGCGAAGACCCCACCCCCGGGTGGTGGGGGTGGGGTCTTGGCCTGCTCTACCGGCCGGGCTGCTCCTGTGAGCGGTCAGGGGCCGCTGGTCAGGAGCGCTTGAACAGGTTGTGGAGCTTCTTGGCGGTGGTGGCGATGACCAGGCCGCCGATGAGGGCGGTGCCGCCCATGGCCGCGGGGACGGCCACCGGCACGTCCTGCGCGGGCTGGGCCGCGGCGGTGCCGGAGCTGGTCTTCTTGTCCTCGACCTTGGCCTTGTCCTGGGTCTTGTCCTGGGCCTTGTCCTTGGCCTTGGCGGCGACGGTCTTGCTGGTGGCGATCTTGGCGGGGTCGCCGAAGCCGACGATCTG
>NZ_QZEY01000027.1 GCF_003594875.1 Bailinhaonella thermotolerans | reverse complement strand
GACTTTTTTTGCATCGCAGCTCACCGCGCTGCCGCGCGCGACACGCCGAGACCGATCCGGCCCACCCCGCACCCCCGCCCCACCCTCCCCCACGGCCGCCGCCCGCGACGTCGGCGACACGCGCCGTACGCCCCGGCAAACCGCCGCGAAAGCGGCGCAGGCCGCCATAAGATCCGCACAACGTGACCCCCGACCCCCGTGCGGAGCCGTAATGGAGAAGGTCCCCCCCGGCGTCAACCCGACGGTCCCCAACGTCGCCCGCGTCTATGACTACTGGCTCGACGGCAAGAACAACTACGCCGTGGACCGGGCCATCGTCGAGGCGAGCAACAAGGTGCTGCCCGACGCACCCCAGATGGCGCGCGCCAACCGGGAGTTCCTCGGCCGCGTCGTCCGTTACCTGGCCCAGTCAGGGATCCGCCAGTTCTTCGACCTCGGCTCGGGCCTGCCCACCGAGCAGAACGTGCACCAGGTCGCCCAGGCGATCGCCCCCGAAGCCCGCGTCGTCTACGTCGACTACGACCCCGTCGTGCTCGCCCACGGCCGGGCGCTGCTGGCCGACAACGGCAGCACGCGCATCGTCACCGCCGATGTGCGCCGGCCTGAGGAGGTCGTGCACCACCCCGACGTGGCCGGCTTCATCGACTTCCGCCGCCCGGTGGCGCTGCTGATGTTCGGCATCCTGCACCACTTCAACGACAACGAACGCCCGCATGACGTGGCCGCCTACCTGCGCACGGAGCTGGCCCCCGGCAGCTATCTGGCCATGTCCAACTTCCACACCCCCGGCCCTGACATGCCCGAGGTCCACGCCAAGTTGTCGGAGATGGAGCGCATCGGCCAAGAGCAGGTCGGCAGCGTGCGCTTTCGCACCCGGGACGAGCTGATGGCCTACTTCGGCGACTTCGAGCTGCTGGACCCCGGCCTGGTGCCGCTGCCCGAATGGCGTCCCGACGGCACCGAGACCGCCCAGATGGCCGACGGTTACCACGGCATCTTGGGCGGGGTCGCCCGCAAGCCCTGGTAACCGGCTCCGCCCGATCCCTTCCCGCCCGCCGGCACGCGCGCCCGCCGGCGGGCGAATCCGTCCGGACCCGTCCGGACCCGTCCGGACCCGTGCGAACCCCTCCGAAGCCGTCCGGATCCGCGCGATCCCTATCCGCCGCGGCGGTGATGCGGGCACACTGGTGTGCGCTGGGCGCGGCCGGGCCGTCCCCCTGGGGGACTGGCCTGACATCATGCACATCTGTCATCTGGTCAGCGGCTGCCGCCGCCTGACCGTCCTCACCGTGATCGCGGTCCTCGCGTGGGACGAGGCCGGGCTCGCGCTGAGCCGCGCGCTGCCCCAGCTGGCCCTGGCGATGGCGTACCTGAGCGGGCTGGTCGAACTCGCCGCCCCGCCCCTGCCGCCCGACGACTCGCCCCGTCCGCACCCGCTGCTCCTGGAGGTGGGGCACCTGCTGCCGGACTCCACGCTGGCGCGGGTGCTGCTGATCCCGGCCGGCTTCGTCGCCTCGCTGGTGCTCATCAGCGCGGCCGAGGTGCTCCTGCCGCAACCGCCGTGGGCCATCCGGCTCTGGCTGTTCGGCGCCGCGCTGCTCCCGCTCGCGGTGCTGCCTGCGGCCTGGACCGCGCATCGGCGGCACGCGCCCAGCTGCCCCGGCTGCCGTCGCCACCTCAACCAGCCCCGGCGTTAACCATCGCGTGTATCTGGTGCCACCAGTCTTACCGACACCCCGTTAACGACCCCCCTTGGAACGGAGACCCATGCCCCGCCCGCATCCCCGCCCGCATCCCCGACTGCCCGCCGCCCTGCTCCCGCTCATCGTCGGCTACGGTCACCTGTACGGCCGCTGCGGCCTCGCCGTGTACGGCGTCGTCGCGTGCCTGGCCCTGGCCGGGGTGCCCGTGCACGCAGTGGTGGCCTGGCCGATGCTGGTCAGCATGGTGGCCGGCCTCGGCGCCGAGCAGGTGCACGCCCGCCGCTACTGCGACTGGTGCACCCGGGCCCTGCCGCTGGACACCCAGGCCCAGATCGCCCGCAACCGGTACGCCCTGCGCACCTGGCACCGCCTGCCCCGCTCGGGACGGCTCCTCGCCGGCCTGACGGCCCTGTGGGCGGCCAGCCTGGCGGTCGCATTCGGCGGGCGGGCCGCCGGGGTGCCGGTGGAGGTCAGCGGGCGCATCGCGCTGGGCATGCTGGTCGGGCCGATCGCCGTGCTGGGCCTGGTGAGCCAGATCCACCAGCGGCTGCGGCCCTGGTGTCCCTGGTGCCGACGCGGCGGCGGAGGCGAGGAGCCGGGCGAGCCGGAACCCGGCCCCAGCCACGGCAAGCCGCTGCTCGCCGACCGCTGAACGACGAGCCCCCGCCCCGGATCGTCCGGGGTGGGGGCCGGACAACACGACAACGCCCGCCCGCCCCCGGAAACCGGGGGCAGGCGGGCGTGGCGACATATCCGTGCTCGTTGTGATCCTCGGCCCCGTGCGGGACCGCCATACCAGGCCACCCTAGAGGGCGGCTCGGACATTTCGGCGACGCGACGCGAGCTAGCGCAGCGGCATCAGCGGCCGGCCGTCGTCGGTGCGCGGATCGGCGACCGGCGTCACCTTGGCCCGGGCCGACAACCACGCCCAGCCCACGATGACCATGTCGATGACCTGCTCGACGCGGGCCTCATCCAGATCCCACTGCGGCGGGATGAGGCCGAGCGCGATCGCGATCCGCACCACGCCGATGATGGCCAGGGCGATGGCGCCGCGCAGCAGCAGCGGCTGGCGTACGGAGAAACTGACCACAGGACCTCCAGCAAAAGAGCGCACGCGCCCGCGCGTGCGGGTATCAGCGTTGGGGCGGCCGCCACGTCCACGTGGTCCGCCAGGTGAGCTCGTCCACCTCGCCGGTGGCCAGCAGCCCCACGGCGGACTGGAACGCCTCGCACACCCCGGCGGACTGGGGGCCATAGACGCCGTCGACGTCCAGGCGCCAGCCGCGCCGGACCAGCCGCTCCTGCCACATCCGCACGTCCGGCCCGCGCAGGTACGGCCGGACCAGCCGCAGCGTGCGCACGAAGGACGGCACCCCGTCGGGCATGGGCACCGGCTTGGGCGTCTTGCCGGCCGGCGCGCCCGGCCGCGGCGCGCCCCGCCGGACCCAGGCGTACAGGGGGCCGCCGGGGCAGCTGGTGGCGTACCCGTCGCGGTGACCCTTGACCTCGCGGCCGGCTCCGGCCTTGGTTCGCAGCAGCTCGATCCCGTCGCACAGGGCGTGCAGCAGCTCGTCGGAGGGGGCGACCGCGCCGGAGGAGCCGACCAGCGCGCAGATGGCGTAGTGGTCGTCGTTGAGCCCGGCGCCGTTGGCGGCCGGGATCACCCCGAGCCCCCGCCCCATGATCACATAGCGGTGGGGGCAGGCCAGCAGGTTGTAGCCGATGTCGATGTACTTCTCTCCGCGCCCGCCCGCCATGTGCATGCGCTGGATGTCGCGGGTGAGCTTCAGGCAGATCCCGTGATCGGTGACGATCTTGGGGTTGACGTAGGACCCGGTGTAGTGGATCTTGACCCCTTTGGTGCGGGTGATGCGCGTGGGAGTGCGCGCGGGCCGCGCCGCCTGCCACTGTTCCCGCGTGACGATCTTGACCATGCGTCCCCCCAGCGTCAGGACCGCCACACGGCCCAGCCGATCATTGCCAGCTCCACCAGCACCCACAGCCCCAGCAGCCACCACACCGCCGCCCGGGCGCGTGGGTCGTGCTCGCCGCTCACGGCTCCTCCCGGTGCTGGTCGATGTGCGCGCGCAGCCCGTCCTCCACCCGCGCCACGCCGTCCTCCACTCGGCCCACCGCGTCCCGCAGCGTGGCGCCGCCGTCATGGCTGAGCTCGACCTCCAGCGCGGCCATCCGCGCCTCCACCCCCGCCATCCGCGCCTCCACCGACGCGAGCCGCTCGGGGATGCCCGGCCGGGCCGGCACCCCCGGCCTGGGCTGCTCGCCCTGCCAGTCGTCGAGGAAGTGGCCGACCCGGCGCAGGAAGCGCCACGCCCACACCACCATCCGGCCGAGCAGCACCAGCAGGGCCAGGCCGCCGGCCACCGTGGCGGCGGCCGCGAACAGCTGCAGCAGCTCCGGGCCGGTCACGGCTGCGCCCGTGCTCGTCCTGACCCCGGTGCGGCCAGCGGCGCGGTGCCGTGGAGCGCTCGCAGCGCGGCGCCGTAGGAGTCGGGCGTGACGCCGTTGACGTAGCTGATGCGCTCTTGGACGACACCGTGTTCCAGCCGTTCCAGGTCGGAGAGGAACTGCCGATCGGCGACGTGGTCCAGGACCAGGACGGTCTGGCGGATCGGGGCCAGAAGATCGCTCGGCGCGTCCGGGTCGCGCAGCGCCGAAGCATGCTGCACGACGCCGCCGTCGTGCAGCGACTTCACCTGAGCCACCAGGCCGAGCAGCGCCTCGCGCGCCGCCTCTTCGCTGACCCGGGTCGGGAACACCAGCGGGAGCTCACCGGCCGCCTGGTGCACGCGCAGCATCGGCATGTGGACCAGCACGTCCACGAGCACCGAGACATCGGTCAGCCCAAGCTGGCCGGCGTATCCTTCGATCGCGATCGCGGGGAACAGGCAGGGCAGCAGTCCCCCCGCCATGATCTCGGGCGGCACCTCACAGACGACCTCCCACCACGGCTGCTCGGCCGCGTCCGTGCGTGCGGTCACGCTCACGATGTTCCAGTGGACGGCCACGCACCCTCCCTCCTGCTCGGCTGGCGGGTGCGCACTCACACGCGGTAGGCCCAGATGTTGGCGAAGATGGCGGCATTGACGTTGGAGGCGATGCGGACCTCGACCCCGGTGTTGGTCCGGTTGCGGGTGAAGCTGCCGAAGATGTCGGTGCTGGTGTCGGCGGTGAACTGCACCGCCGGGGTGCCCGCCAGATTGACGCCGAAGGTGATGCTCCAGCCGATCCCCGCGCCCAGCGACAAGGCGAAGCCCACCACCGCGGTGTTGGCGTCGGAGACCTGGAAACGACCGCGGAGCCGCAACCAGGCCCCGCTGGTCTCCACGGTGGCCCCGCCGGTGGAGTCCAGCCGCGCCGAGGAGGAGGTGCCCGAGATGTTGCCGCCGTTGACCTGGTCGTTGAGGGCGCTGTACATGGCGAAGCCGCCGGCCGACATGTCGAGCACGGCCTTGCGGGAGGAGATCGTGGTCGAACCGAACTGCATGCCGGCTCCGGTGACGTAGCTGGTCCAGTAGTGGTAGCTGGAGGCCGTCTCATACATCCGGATCTCGGGATCGGCCCCGATGAGGGGGTTGACGACCAGGCGTTTGCCGGAGGTGGAGGTGGAGGAGGTGATCCGGCCGACGATGTCCACCTGTCCGCCGGTGGTGATGGTGACGGTGTTCTGCCCGGAGCTGTTGACCGCCTCCAGTCCGGAGTCGGACAACTCCACCCGCGCCCCGGAGGGGGACCCGGCCACGATCCGGCTCGACAAGGTGATGGTGGCGGCGAGCTTGTCCGCGTTCACCGCTCCGGCGGCGATCTTGGCGGCGGTCACCGCGCCGGCTGTGATACTGGCGGCCTGAACGGCGTTAGCGGCCAGGTGAGTGGCCGTGATCTGGTCGGCGCCGACATGGCTGGCCGTGATCGTTCCCGCCGCGATCTTGGCGGCGGTGACCGCATCTGCCGCGATCTTGCCGGTGGTGATCGCGTTCGCGGCGATCTTGTCGGCGGTGACCGCGTCGCTTTGGATGTGACTGGCCCGCACCGCGCCGACGTCGATCTTGTCGGCCGTGATGGCGTTCGCGGCGATCTTGTCGGCGGCGATCGCCAGCGCCGCGATCAGCCCTCCGGTGATGGTCCCCGCGACGATCTTGTTTCCGGTGATCGAGGCGGGAGCCAGATGCGCCCCGCCGACCGCGCCGGCCAGGATGTGGCCGCCGGTGATCGACTCGGGGGCGATGTTCGCCCCGGCGATGATCTGCCCGATGATGTCGGCGTTGACCAGCGGCTGCGTCGAGACGGTCGCGGCGGCCGAGGGCGCCGAGGCGTTGCCCGAACGGTCCACCGCCACGAAGCGGATCTCGCGCGGCGCGTGGTACGGCTGCCCGGGGATCACGAGCGAGCCCTTGGTCTGCAGGTCGCCCACCTGCGCCCAGCCGGGCGCCAGCGGGTCCTGCATCTGGACCAGGAGTCGCTCGAAGTCGGCCGGCATCGGCGTGCCCCCGGCGGCCAGCCCGTCCCAGGCCACGTGGATGACGCCGAGCCGGGTGGACAGCTGCGGGGTGCTCGGGACCGGCGGCGGCGTGGCATCGTCCGGGATCACCGTCACGACCTGGGCGCTGAACTGGCCCGGCGTGCCCCGGCTGGTCGCGCGGACCTTGAACGCGTAGGTCTCCCCCACCACCAGCGGCGAGTAGGTCGCCGTGGTGTCGCCGCCGTCGATCGCGGCGATCCGCAGCCACACCTGACCGGCTACGTTGATCCGCGACCACAGCTCATACCCGTCGATGTCGAGCGCCGTGCCGGTGACGTCGGCGGTGACCGCCGACCAGGTGGCGGTGATCTGCCCGCGCGCGTAGCCGTGCTCGTCCAGGTACGCCTGCGGGTCGATGACCAGCCCGGCCGGGGCGGCCGGAACCCGGGCGGGCCCCTCGGGCGCGGGCTGCCCGCCGGACCCGCCGGTACCGGTGCCGCCGGCGATGATGCGCTGGGCCTGCCGGGCGAGCTTGATGTCCCGCTCCAGGAAGCGGTCGCCGAGCAGCGCGTTGCCGCCGATGACGCCGTCCTCGTCGGCCGAGACGGTGATCTGCCGCACCCGCACCCGCTGCAGGCTGGCGTCCGGGCCGGGGGCGAGGACGAAGTCCCCCGGGGCGTAGTCGGCGAGCGGGAGCCAGCGCGCGCCGTACGGCGTCAGCGCCCGGGTCAGCTGGGTGCGCGCGGCCGCCACCCGGCCCAGCGCGGTCTGCCCCAGCAGCCTCGCGGTTCCGGTGTCGGACACCCCGCCCTGCGACTGGGCGGTCTCCCACCGTCCCCAGGGGGTCGCCGCGGCGGGGTTGGTGACCTCCAGGCGCAGCCCGGCCTCTCCGGTCACCAGGACGGCACTGGCCAGGTCTTCCAGGGTGCTCTCGACGGGGGCCTCGGTGATGTCCCGGCCCAGCCGCAGATCCACCACGGCCGCCCCGCTGGCCTTGTCGGCCGCCATGACCGTGTCCGGCTTGTAGGCCTGCAGAATCCGGCCGGACATGCGCCAGTCGATCAGCCCCTGCTCGCTCAGGTTGAGCAGCAGGGTGAGCAGCGGCGTGCCCGGCTCGACGGCCAGCGTCAGCAGCTGCCCCCACGGCTGCCCGGCCGAGTCGGCCGAGGCGGTGAAGTCGGTGCTCAGCCCGGGCAGTGCGCCGCGCGACTGCCCCTCGGTCGTGATCGTCCGCACGATCGCGCCGGCCGGCACGGCGGAGAACGCCCGCTTCCCCTCGACCAGCGACGGCCCGCCGTACAGGACGTTCTTGCGCAGCATCCAGGCATAGCCGGGGCAGCTGTAGCGCTGCTCCCCCGCCGGGTCGGCATGGTCGGCCTGGCGTCGGATCAGCAGGAACCGGCCGCCGGGCGGCTCGATCCAGGCGCCGCCGGCCACGGCGTACTCCAGGCCCACCTCGCACGGCGCGGCCAGCACCTCCGCGCCGGGGGCGTGCGCTGGGTAGCTGAAGGACAGGCTGGAGACGTCGTTGAGCGGGAAGGCCGCCTCGATCTTGGTGGGGTGCGCCAGCACCCCCTGACGGGCGCCGTTGGGGGCGTACGCGACGAGCCGCATGCCGAACGGCGGAGCCGAGCCGGCGCGGATCAGCTCAGGAGGCATCGCCGCCGTCCCGGCGGGCCTCGGCGAGCTCGGCCTGCAGCTGCGCCACCGCAGCCCCCAGCACCGCGACCTCGTACACCAGGGCCTCCATCGCGGCCGCGTGGCGGCGGCGCAGCTCGGCGATGATCGCCTCTAGCGACACGCTCAGGTCGTCGCTCACCGGCCCTCCCTTCGGGCGAGGCGCTGCCGGTCGAAGTCCAGGCGGCGCGCGGCGAGCAGGATGGGATCGAGCACCGTGGCGTCCCGGATGGGCTGCAGGGCGTCAGCCGTACGACGTGCGCCCGTACGGCCGGCGCCAGCCGTACGGCTCGCGCCGGCGACGGTGACGGTGGCGTAGGTATCGGTCACGGCGGCGACCTGGGCGTCGAAAGCCGCGCGCGCGGCGGCGGCGTCGCTCAGCGCGGGCGTGGGCGGCGCGAGACCGGCCCGCTGCTGGTAGTGGCGCAGCACCGGCTCCCAGATGATGATCCGCAGCACCTGGTCCAGGTCGGTCAGGCCGTACTCGACGGCCCGGTTGTCCACCGCCTCTTTCGGAACGAAACAGTCCAGGTGGCCGCCGGGCATCACCGACTCGGGGACGTGGTAGACGATCACCCAGAACGGCATCGAGGCTCGCGCATCGTCGATGGCCTCGACGCCGGTGACCTCCCAGACCTCCAACTGGCCCACCCCCCGCCGAGGTCCGTAGGATCACGGGGATGAGCGCGGACGACCCCGCCCCCGACGGTTCGATCCCGATCTCCGACTGGCTACGCGCGCAGGTGACGGAGGACGTCAGGAGGTAGAACGAGGGGCGCCGTTAACCAGGGGTGCCGGTAAGAAACGCGTCATGAGCCCCAAACGAGCAGCGGATAACCAACGCGCCATCAGCCGCCAAGCAGGCGCTGACCTGGGGAATCAGCCGCCAACGAGCAGTTCCGCAGGCGCGGGCGGTGCGCGGCGCACCCAAGCTCGGGGATCCCGCCGCGCGCCGAGTACCTCTGGACGCTCCCAGATCACGACGGGATCCCAGGAAGCCGGCTCCCACTCTGTGCGCCGTGCTGCGCCCGATGGCGACAGGACGCGGCCGAGGACTCGGGCTTGGTGTCAGCACGGATCACGACCTTCCCCGCGGAGTGAGCGCCGTACGGGACTACGCTGAGCCCATGACGGCCCCCTGCGGACACATGGACCTGGAGCCGGTCGCGTCCGTCACTGGAGCCGTCGTGGCGGCGCTGTGCTCCGGCTGCGGCGACCAGCTCGCGCCCGCGTTCCTGTGCGGCGACTGCGAGTGGATCACCATGGGCAGGATCGTGAGTCTCACGGACGGCGTCCTGGAGCACGGCCGGATGCTCGTCCGGTACTGCGACAGCCACCGCGCCGATCCCTACGCTCCTGTGCCGCCTCGCTCGATCGGGGTGACTGAGCGGGCCTGCGGGTAGCGCTTGCCCGGCGCCGGGTGAGGGCGCCCGGTGAAGCTGACCCGGGTGCCCACCGGCAGGGCGGGCTTGTCGGCGGGCAGGTCGTCACGGGAGACGAACCACGACTGGCCCGTCTTCTCCTCGGTGAGAAAGCCGGCCGTGTCCCCAGCCTGCCAGCGGGTGATCTGGCCGGTACGACGATCGCCGGACGCGGGCGGCGTGGCCCCGGCCTCCCGGCGGACGAACGGGGGAAGGCCGCCGTGCCGCCCCGCCGTGCCGGCGGCGAGTAGATCCTCAAGGTCAGGCGCGTCGGAGGCGGCCTCGCGCAGCGCGCTGGCGGTGTGCAGCCGTATCGCGCCGGCATCGACATCGAGGCTGGGCACGACCACGCGGACCCGCGCGCGCCGCAGCCGCCCGACCAGGGGCAGGAAGTCGGCGTCGCCGGTCAGCAGGACCGCCACGTCCCACCGCCGTCGCAGTGCGTGCTCGTAGGCGACCAGGGCGAGCAGGACGTCGGCGCCCTTCTCCTGACCGCCCGCCCAGTCCGCGTCATGACGGCGTACGCCCGCGGTGTCCAGGATCGCGTCGAAGGCGCGGGAGGGAGCCGAGCGGGCGCGGACGTAGTGCGCCTCCACCTCAGCGTCCCGGTGCCCGAGATGCCAGCGGAGCAGGTCGTGCAAGCCCTGGAAGGAGATGCGCCCCCGCGCCGGGTGCACGTGGGCGTAGTAATCGGACACGTGGGCCCACCAGCCGCCGTCGTAGACCACGCCGATCCGCACCGTCCCGAGCATAGTGGTGCGGCCTGGCGCTCACATGCGCCAGGCCCAGGCCATCGCCTGGATCGAGATGGCCACGGTCGAGGTGGTCAGCAGCAGCACGCCGGTCGTGGAGCGGTTGGTGACGCAGGTGCCGACCGTGATGTGGGACGGCGGGGAGGCCAGGGTGTCGGCGGTCCAGACGACCAGCGGCACCGAGGCCATGGTCGCGTGCCAGGACAGCGTCCAACCGATGCCGCCGTTGAACGGCATCGAGTACATCAGCAGCCCGGCGTCGGAGCCGGCGGTGGACCAGGTGCCCGAGTGCCGCGTACTGCTCGGCAGGAACGTCAGGCGCTGGACGAGCGAGGCGGTCTGGTAGCCGATCATCGCCTGGGATTGCTCGGCGCTGAGACGGCCGCCGTTGAACGCCAGCGTCCCCGGGTGCCGGACCCACACGTCCCAGGAGCCGGCCGCGTGCTGCACCAGCGTCTCGGCCGTGGAACCCGCGTTGGTGCCCGAGCGCTGGATCAGCGTGGCCTCGCCGGCGAACAGGCTGGCGTCGGAGTAGATACGGCTGAAGTTGGTCCCGGCCGAGGGGTAGAAGCGGATCTCGGGGGTGGCCGCGCCCGCGGGGTTGATGACGACGCGGGTGCCGGTGGTGCCGGACGACAACTGCCCGATGATCGACACCGCGCCGGTGGTCGCGGAGATGGACAGGGTCTGGACGCTGGAGGCGTTGTAGGCCTCCAGGCCGGTGGTGCTCAGCTCGACTCGGGCGCCGGTCGGGTTCCCGGCGACGATCCGGGTGGACAGGGTGAGCACCGCCTGGAGCTTGTCGGCGGTGACGGCGTTGGCCTGCAGGTGGCTGGTCTGGATCTGCCCGGCGGCGATCTTGGCGGCGGTCACCGCGTTCGCGGCCAGGTGCCCGGTGTTGATCGCCAGGGACTGGATCAGCCCACCGGTGATCGAGGCCGCGACGACCTTGTCGCTGGCCACCAGGGTGCCGTCGATCAGCTTGGCCGCGTCCAGCACCTCGCCGATCACATCGGTGTTGACCACGGCCTGGGTGGCGATCGTCGCGGTGGCCGAGGCCGCGGACTCGTTGTTGCTGCGGTCGATGGCGGTCAGGCGGAACTGGCGGCTCGCGCCGTACGGCTGGTCGGGCACCACGATGGACCCGGCCGACGTCAGGGACCCGACCTCGGCGTAGCCCGGCGCGAGCGGGTCCTGCATCCACACCCGCACCCGGTGCAGGTCGGCCGGCATCGGTACGGCTCCCGCGCCCAGGCCGTCCCACTCGACGTGGATGACGCCGAGCCGGGTGGACAGCACCGGCGCGGACGGGACGGGTGGCGGCGTGGTGTCGTCGGGGATCGTCACGGCCTGTGGCGGGGAGAAGCCCCCGGCCTTGCCGAGATTGATCGCGCGGACCTTGAACTGGTAGGACTCTCCCACGGTCAGCGGCGAGTACGTCGCCGTGGTGTCGGGGGCGGTGGTGGAGGTCAGCAGCGTCCACGGGGCACCGGTGGCGTTGAGCGCCCACCACAGCTCGTAGCCGCCCACGGTCAGCGCGACCCCGCCGGCGTCGGCGGTGACGGGCGACCAGCTCGCGGTGATCTGCCCGGCCGGGAAGCCTCCGGCGTCGATGTAGGCCACCGCGCCCACGGTCAGCCCGGTGGGGGCGGCGGGCGTGCGCGGCTCGGGCGCCTCGGGGGCCGGCCGCGCCCCGGTGCCGCCGTCGATCGTGGAACCGCCCACGATGCCCGCCGTACGGCGGGCCAGCCGGATCTGGTGCTCCAGGAAGCGGTCGTTGAGGGTCAGCGCCCCGCCCACGACCCCGGCGGCGTCGCGCCACAGGGTGATCTGGCGGATCCGCAGCGGCGTGGCGTGGCCGGCTTCGCCGGGGGCGAGCACGTAGTCGCCGGGGCGGTAGTCGCGGTAGGGCAGCCATCGCGCCGTGCGCGTGGTGATCTGCCGGGTGCGCTGGACGCGCTCACCGTCGGCGCGGGTCAGCGCCGAGGTGGCCAGCAGCGTCGCGGTGCCGACGTCGGAGACCCCGCCCGCGGCCACGTACTGTTCCCAGCGGCCCCACGGCCCCGGCGTGGGGCTGGTCTGCTGGTGGACGAACGCGCCCTCGCCGAGCACGAGCACCGCGCTGGCGGCGTCTTCGAGGGTGGCCTCATCAGGGGCGGCGAGCACGTCGCGGCCCAGCCGCAGGTCCACCGGGCCGTCCCCGGCGGCCAGGTCGCGGCCGAGCGTGGTGTCGGCCGCGTACAGCTGCAAGGTCCGGCCGGACATGCGCCAGTCGATCAGCCCCTGCTCGGACATGTTGATCAGCGCGGTGAGGGCGTCGATCCCGGGTTGGTAGTAGATGGTCAGGATCTGCGGCCAGGCGGCCCCGGCCGAGTCGTGGGCCGGGGTGAAGTCGTAGGCCAAGCCGGGCAGGGCGCCCCGGAACTGCCCTTCGGCCAGGACGGTCGCCATGATCGCGCCCGGGGTGGCCGAGAGGAACGCTCGTTTGCCGCTGACCAGCGGCGCGCTGCCGGGATAAAGGATGACCTTGCGGAGCATCCAGGCGTAGCCGGGCAGCTCGGCGGCGCGGGCCCCGCTGCGGTCAGCGGCATCGGCGCGGCGGCGGATCCGCACGAAGCGGCCGTCGTACGGCTCGGCCCAGCTCACCCCGCCGTCGGCGGAGTACTCCAGCGCGATCTCACACGGCTCGTCCAGCAGCTCGGCGCCGGGTCCGTGCGCGGAGTAGGAGATGCGCAAGGACGGCACATCGCCCAGGGGGTGGGCCGCCTCCAGCGTCAGCGGGTGCGCCAGCACCCCCTGACGGGCGCCGTTGGGGGCGTAGACGGCCAGCCGGACAAGCACACGCCGCCCCCCTTCGGCGCATGCGAAACCCCGCGGGTCGTCTTGACCGCGCGGGGCCGGTGGTGCTGGGGTGAGCGGATGGACGACGTGACGACGATCGTGGCCGATGTGACGGAGACGCCTCTGGACGAGGTGATCGGCCAGGTCGCCCTCGGGGACGCCCCCGAGTCGGGGATCACTTTCAACTCATCGATCTGACCCGCTCTCGATCTGACCGCGCCGCCGGGCCCCCGCAGCGGAGGCCCGGCGGCGGCTGTGATCAGAACGGCCAGTCGGCGTTGCGCCCCGACTCCAGGAGCGCCATCATCTGCCAGGTCGCGTCGGACAGACCGCCGAACTCGTGCCGGTTGGCCGACCCCGTCGGCATCGCCCCGGCGGCGTATCCGGCCAGGTTGAACCCGTAGATCGGCACGTGCGCGGGCACCAGGTCCGACACGCCCCGGCCCGGTGAGCCGATCGTCTGCATGTCCGAGACGATGACCACGCGCTCGTGCCCGGCGTAGGCGGCGCGCACCGCGCCGGGGATGTCGGTGCCGTGCCCGACTTCGCCGATTCGCTCGGTGAACGCCTGCGTCTGCTTCAGTACCGACGCGGCCGGCCGCAGGTGGTGCGTGAAGACGCCGTTGGCGAAGCCCACCAGGTCGCACGCGCGTGTGCGTGCGGCAAACGCGACGCCGAACAGCGCCCCCACCTCCACCCGGGAGACCGATGAGCGGCCGGACAGCGGCGCCTGCATGGAGGCCGAGGTGTCCACCAGGACGAGCGTGCGGCCCCCGAGGGCGGGGATGTTGCCCACCGCGTGCCCCAGCGCCTGTTCCAGGGCGTGTCCCCAGCGCAGGCTGGGCGCGGACTTGTAGGCGCTGTAGAAGCGGAACGGCAGCTGCCGGGACCGGCGCACCTGCTCGGGGTCGGCCAGCTGCGCGAGCACCGGGGCGATGACCTCGTCCGGCACGTCCGCCTCGTCGAAGTTGCGCAGGTTCCGCAGCCGCGCCATGTAGCCCATGGAAGGGATGATGGCCGCCCACGCGGCCGCGTCCATCGGCCCGTGCAGCCACCCGGCGAGGGTCTCCCACGTCATGCCCGCCTCGGCGAGCCGCCGGGCGCCGCCGGGCGCGAGCAGGACGGCGCGGCGCTGCTCCACGGGCAGCGCGGTGAGCTCGGCGCGACGGCGCACCATCTCCAGCTCCTCGGGCAGCGTGTCGCGGCCATGGCGGCGGTCGAGGGCGTGCTCGTGCAGCACGCCCTGCCGCCAGGACCAGATCCACGGCAGGACCTCGATCTCCTGCGGCGTCAGGGCCTCCCGCTGCTCGGCCGAGAGCCGGTCGAGCAGATCGGCGGGCGGCCGCCCCCTCCTGCCCGGCCTCCCCGAAGGACTGCACGCTGTAGCCGGCGCCGCGCAGGATCTGCGCGGTCAGGCTGCGCGCGGTCTCCAGATGCTCGGTCACCCGGATCGCGAACTGCGACAGCGTGATCATGTTCCCGGCGCTGCCGTCCGGCGCCGGGAGCATCCCCAGGCCGCTGTAGATCTCGCGATCGGGGTCCCACCAGCTGCCCCGGCCCCGGCCGGTGTTGGCGAGGAAGACCTCCGGGACGATGATCCTCGCCTTGGCCAGCCGCAGGTCCCGTAGCCAGCTGGTGTAGGTCTCGTCCAGAGCGTCCATCAGCATCTCGACGCCCGCGTAGTCGCTGCGCCCCAGGCTGGTCCCGCGCAACGTCCTGTGGGGGCGCATGTTGGGGATGTAGGACACCAGCAGGCCCTTGGAGAAGCCGCTGTCGAAGCCCCCGTCGCTGTCCACCATCGCCGCGAACCCCGCGGTCTCGGGGTGGTCCTCCAGTGGCACCTGGTAACCCAGCCGATCCGGGTCGCCGAGGTAGAGGCCGTGGAACACCCGGCCGAGCTCGTGCCGTTCCAAATGCCGCCACACCTGGCGGTGATCTTCACTCAGGACCCGCCAGAACGTCACCGCGTACAACCGGCCGCAGACGAACTCTGGGATCCCCGCATCGGCCGGGAGCACGTCGAGCACCGGGAAGTCGTGCATGGTGGTGTCCCAGCCGGCCCTTAAGTACGCCCCTCCGTAGGCGGCCGCCAGTTCCGCGGCCTCCAGCAGCACGCCGTAGACCCCGCCCTCGGCCAGCACCTGGTCCAGGCGCCGCTGCGCCTTGGTGCCCGGTACGCGCAGGGTCGGCGGCTCCGAGAACAACAAGTCGGCGGAAGTGGCGGCGATGTCGGAGGCGATGGGCACATGGAGTTTGGTGCTCCTGCTCTGTCCGGCCGGGGTCGGGGCGCCCCAGAACCAGCGGGCGACCCGGCCCACGACGCCACCGGCATATTGCAGCGGGCGGTCGTATCCCTTGAGGTCCAGTCCCAGCCCCGGCACCGCGCCCGCGCCGTACACCTGGCCCAGCCGGTCCGGGTCGCCGCTGTACCAGGCCCCCCACTGCGCGTACAGCCGCTGCTCAGGGCGGGTGTGCGGCGGCGGCCACTCCTGGTCCGTCGTGGGGAGCGGCATCACACCTCATCTCAGGTGAGGAGGACCCGCCGCCGACGAGCGGGGCGGCCGAGGGTCCTCCGGCGGGGCAGGACACGCACGCGCGCACGCGTGCGGCAGCGGTGGGGCTAACCCAGGACCCGCTCGGGCCAGTGCCAGCTGCCGCCCGGATGCGCGTCGGAGGCCGGCAGTTGGTCCGAGCGGCCGACCCCGCGGGCGTAGTGCGTGCCGGTCGGGTTGAAGACGGCCAGGCCGAGGGTCCAGCCGTCCTGGCCGACCTCGGTGACGATCGCCGCGCGGCAGGTGCGCGTGTACTCCCCGCCGGGCGTGCCGTAGGAGGTGTAGTGCACGATGGAGCCGACCGCAGGGGCCTTGTTCACGATTTCTCCCAGCTCAAAAGGTCAGGTGACGGGGATCAGGCCGCAGGGCAGGACCGGCTGCTCGACGGTGCCGGTGATGCGGACCCACGCCTGGTAGGTGCCGTCGGTGAGCACCACCGGCGATCCGGGGCCGACCAGGATCCGGGCGCGCGGCAGGCCGTCGGCCGACGGCGAGGTCCAGGAGGCGGCCTGCCACTGGCCGCTCGTCGGCTCGACGCCGGGGGCGGTGAAGGCCACCTCCACCGGCTCGAAGCCGGCCGCGCCCTGGATGACGAAGTACAGGTACTCGCGTGAGAGCGAGCTGATCGGCTCCACCGGGCCTCCCCTCAGTCCTCGGGCGGGCCCGCCCGCCAGGCACGCCAGGCGCGGCCCGAGGCGCGCAGGCCGAACAGGCGCACGGGGCCCCGGGCCGCCAGCGGGGCGCTCGGCCGCCCCAGCGGGCGGGCCTGGCCGGCGGTCAGGGCCGGGAGCAGCGGCACGAACTGCGGCGGCAGCGGACGGATCATCGCCGCCGTGGACGTGTGCCCCGCCGGGGGCAGCGCGCGGTCCTTGCGCGCGCCGAAGGGCACCACGCTCGACGAGACCGGGACGGGCGCGAGCGCGCCGCCGCGGCCCCGGCGTACGGCGCCGGCGCCGGCCAGATGCGCGGCGGGCGCCAGGAGGCGGCTCTTGGACGGCAGCAGCGGCCGGCAGTCCCCGGCCTCGACGACCGCGCCGATCCGCCGCTGGCCCGACACCGGCAGTGCCGCCTCGGCGGTGGAGGGGCCCGTGATCGCCACGGCGTGAGCCGCGCCGGGCGAAGAGGCGACCTGGCCGGCGTGGGCGCCGCCGAGCGGGCGTCGCTTGCCGGCGGGCAACGGCCGGGCCTGGGTGGTCTGGAGCGCGGCCAGTAGCGGCGCAGACGTGGCGGCCCGCAGGGGGAGGACGGACGCGGCCTCGGCGCCCGCCGCCGTCGGGCGGGCCTTGCTCCGGGGCAGCGGGCGGACTATGGCGAGCTGGGCCGCCGGGGTCAGAACCGGTGCCGATCCCGGCGCGGGCCGCACCTCGATCGCGGCCATCGCCCAGTTGCGCCCCGAGGTGGCCGACGTGGACGCGTGCAGCGTGACGGGCGTGCCGGCCGTGGCGGTGGGCGCCGCTTTGCGCAGCGCGATACCGTCCACGTTCAGGTAGACCTTGAACGCTTCGCCCACGTCGGTCGAGGTCAGGGTGCCGTTGGCGGAGAACTCCGTCGCGCCGCCCACGGTCCAGGTCCCCGCCACGCTGGAGGAGTACAGGGTCGGCGTGATGCTGCCGGAGCCGTCGTTGGTGGCGCTCTGGTAGACCTGCCCGACCGGGATGGCCAGGTCGGCGCCCCCGAAGGCGAACACCTTGAGCCCCAGGTCGTCCTGGTTGGTCTGGCCGCTCACGGTCAGCGCGGCCTGGGCGGCGGGCACGGCGGCGGTGTAGATGCGCACCTGGCCCAGGGGTGCGGTGGTCTTGGCCCGGCTGGTCCAGGTCAGCGCGGGGCTGGAGGACACCGTCAGCGCGGCCGAGGCCTCCTCGGCCATCAGCACGGCGACCAGGAGCGAGCCGGCCGGAGCCGCGAACGCGGCGGTGCTGATCAGCGACCCGCCCTCGACGAAGACCAGGGGCGGAGAGGTCAGCGCGCTGAGCGGCACCGTGCCCCCTCACGATCAGCCGAGGCGGGCCCGCCACGCGGACGCGGGCGGCTCCGCCGCCCAGGCGCGGATCGGCCCGCGCGGGGCCAGGACGCGGCCGCGCCGGCGGATCGGCAGCGCCGTACCCGTGGTGGCCGCCGGGGCCAGCGCGCCGATCTGGAAGGGCGCGGTGCCGACCAGGCGGGCCACGCCGGCCTGTCCGGCCCGCCCCACCGGGGCGATCTTGCCGCGCCCCAGCGGAGCCGCCGCCACGTCGAGCGTGGCCGGGGTGAGCGTGGCCGAGCGCAGGACGACGGCCTTGGCGCACTGCCCGGTCATCGACGCCGGCCCGCACGGCGAGGCCTTGGCGGGTGTCAGCATCCGGGCCTGTCCCAGCTGGGCGGCCCGGCCGATCCCGGGGGTGCTGTCGAGCGGACGGGCCTGGCCGGTCTCGATCGCGGTCCCGGCCGCCGCGGCGTGCGCGGCCATCACCGGGCGGGCCGTACCGCCGTGCGAGGCCCCCTGCAGCGGCCGCTCCTTGCGGGCCCCGAGCGGTCGCACGGTGTGCGTGGCGGCCGCGGGCCGCACCGGACGCGACGCCCGCAGGGGCAGCGCCTGGCCGGTCCCACTCCCCCGTCCCAGAAGACGCACCCGGGCCGGCCTGAGGGGCCAGGCGGTGCCGCCGTGCGCGGCGCGGCTCAGCGGCTGGGTGAGCTCGTCGGCGGCCAGCAGCGCCAGCAGCGCCAGTCCCCACCTCGGGAAGATGGAGGTGCTGGTGACCGTGACCGGGACGACCTGGTTCGGGCCCGTGGTGGCCGCGCCCTTGCGCAGCGCCAGGCCCTGCAATTCTCCGGGCAGGATGAGCTGGTCGGTGGCGTCGGCGGAGGACACGGTGCCGTTGAGGCTGTACTCCTGGGCGGCGCCCACCACCCAGGATCCGGCGGTGGGCACCGCCAGGCCGATGCTGTAGGTGCTCTGGGTGTGGTCGGCGGTACTGGCGAAGGCGACGTCGCCGACCAGATCGCCGTCAACGCCGTGGAAGGCGTACACCTTCATCATCACCGGGTCGCTGCCCGTCACCGAGACGGTCGTGCTGGCGGTCGCCGTCACCCGCGCCGCATGGATCTCCACGCGCGGGGCCACGGCCGGGCCGGTCCCCACCTGGTAGATCCAGTCCAGGGCGGGGCTGGACGCCATGGCCACCTCGGAGGATGAACCTTCCGAGATCACCACCGCGACCAACGTGGTGCCCGCGCTGAAGGTCATGGGCGCGGTGGTGGCGGTCCCGAACAGGGCGCTGACCGGGGCGGGCCCGGGGGCGGTCGAGATGGCCACGGCGGCGTCCGGCGCTTAGGTGGCGCGGAAGAAGCCGGCCGCGTCCACCTGCATGACGATGTTGGAGCCATCCGGCGTGACCGCGAAGTCATGGCAGGTCATCGGGATGATCGCGCTGTCGGCCGAGGCGGCGGCGGGCCGGTAGCAGATCACCAGCTTGGCCCACGCCCCTCCGGCGGACTGGACATTGGTCCACGTCTGGTCGGGGATGTCGAGGTCCAGGCGGTCGTTGACGTCGTCGGGCGCGAGGGCGACCAGGTCGATGGAGCCCAGGGCCCTGCGGCTGTAGCCGGCGTTGGTCGCCTCGTTGGTGGAGCCCGCGACCACATCGGCCAGGGTGTCCTTGTCCTTGAGCACGGCGTCGGACTCGATGCCGGCGGCGGCCAGGGCCACGATGACCAGGGCGCATCCGGACGGGTCGCCGATCTTGACGCGGTGATAGAGCTCGGCGACGCGGCCCAAACTGACGTTGAAGCAGAAGTCGGCCATGGCGCCTTCCGTGAGCAGGACGGGGTCGGCGCTGCGCCGACGGGGAGCGGAGGCCAGTGCGCGGCGGCGCCGCAGGGGCCCGGTCAGGTGTCCTGGCCGCCGGCGGCCCCTCAACCACCGGCGGCCAGGACGGATGGGGGGCGGCTCGACGCGCGAGAACGGGGGCACTGGCGCGGAGCGGCCCACCCGGACCCCGCCCTCCTCAGGGCGAAGGAGAAAGGAGGGCGGGGGGTCGGGCAGGGGTCAGGCGCACGGCACGGGCACCAGAAGCGGAGACCAGGCCGCCGCCGTGGTGTGCAGGCCGTACCGGGCGGCGTCCAGGCTGTGGTCGTCGATCTTGACGGGGTGATCCTCGCCCTTGTCGGCCTTGGCCTCGTCCCAGCAGTAGCTGCCGATCTCGGACAGGAACCCCGAGCACGAGGCGTGCACCCGCAGGTGGTCGGCGGCGATCAGGTTGCTGACGGTGCGGATGCCGTCGTTGACCCGGTTCGCGCCCAGGGTGGGGGCGAACCCGTCCCGAAACAGCTGAGCCACGAAGCTCGCGGCGCTGGGATCGACGATCAGCCACTCGGGCCGCACGCCGCGGGTGCCCGCGCCGTAGGCGTCGGGGACGGAGTCGAGCCAGTCGGTGAGCGCGGCCGAGTACTCGGCGTCGGTGAGCTGGCGGCGCTTCTCGCGCGAGTCCCAGCGCCACTCGCTGGCCAGGTACAGCCGCCGCTGGCCGGCCTCGTCGGGGACCGACACCCCGACCAAGATCGCGCTGAAGGGATTGGTCGTGCCGTAGTCCACGCCGACCGCCAGCCACCGTTCCATCGGCGGTAATGCGGTCACCACATGCCGATCCGGATCCCACATGTCATAGATCGCGCCTTCGGCCATTACCCACAGGCCCAAGACGAAGCGCTTGTACCACAGGCCGGTGAATTCGGCCTTCAAATTCGCGACATACGTGGGATCGAGCGCCGGGTTGTCATCCAGAGTGAAATGCCAGTGGCGCATGTCCAGCTCGGACGCTCGCCGGATGAATTTCTTGTGCAGCCAATGATTAGGCGCGTCCGGATTGGTCGTGCCAAACAATTTCGCGCCGGGCAGGGACATGCGTGCCAGGAGTTGTTCAAAGAACGACTCCGGTAGCAGTGTCACCTCATCGACGTAGGCTCCTGCGCAGGTCAGGCCGCGCAATCGCGACTCGGCGCGCACATCGGCCGCTGAGATGATCTCCACTCTCCGGCCCAGGATATTGGCCGTCGGCGCGCCCCGGGTATGGAAGATCCGCCGCGCCACGGGGCCGGTGAGCGACGGGTCCGTCAGCGGCTCGAAAACATTCCTGCTGATCGTGTCTGCGGTTTTCCCGACGATGACGAGATGGCCACCGCGCGGGGCGGACACCACATAGGTGAGCCACCGCAGCAAAGAGGCGATGGTTTTCCCCGATCGTATGCTTCCCGTCCACAGGTTTATTCGCGCCGTGCTTTGCGCGATGGATTTTTCCTGGGCGGGAGACAAATGCACGATCGGGCGCAGGGCCCGCGCGCTCACGCCGCCGCACCCTCCGCGCCGTCCGCGCCCTCCGGGGCGTGTGCGCCGTCGTCCTCCTGGGGCGAGGCCTCCAGCACGTCGATGACCTCGACCTCGGCCGGCGCGTGCCGCGTCTGCAGCGCGGTGAACAGCGACCCCAGCAGCGAGGCCACGTCCCCGTCCCCGGCGCCGTTGCGGTGGATCAGGTCCAGGCCCAGCAGCGCGCAGCGGCGCATGATGAGGCGCTCGGCGGCTTCGACGGACTTCACGTCGCCGCCGCAGGCCCGCGTCCACACCCCGGCCATGAGCCGGTCCAGCCGGTCCAGTTCCAGCCGCAGCAGTTGCTCGGAGGACTCGTGCTGGTCCTTCATGGTGGCCGCCAGCGCCCTGGTCACGTCCTTGTTCGCCGCCCCGGCGCTGGCGTAGCCGAGCTGGTCGGCGATGACGGCGTAGGAGACTCCGGCCAGGCGCATCTGCACCGCGCGCGTGCGGCGCTGGGCGATCTGCACCTGGCGGGCCTTGGAGACGGTCACACACACCCCCCGGGACCGGACGGGCCGCACGCGTGTGCGCGTGCGGGAGAAGATCAGGTCGCGTGCGCGCGCAGCGCGGCCAGCACGATGCGGCCCACGCTGGTCTCGCCGTCGCGGTCACGGATCGCCCGGATCAGGGCGATGGCCTCGGCGTGCTCCTCTGGCGCGAAGACCACCAGCAGTTCGGCCCGGCCGCTGGAGGCCGACGCCGGCGTCAGCGGCGCCGCGGGCCCCGGCGCCGCGGCCTCGGCGGCCGACGAGGCACTCGGGTGCGGGCCGCGCGCGGCCCCGGCCTCCTCCTCCGGTGCGCGTACGGCGGCCGGCGGCTCGGCACGCTCGGGGCGCTCCTGGCCGACGACCTCCACCCAGGCCGGCAGCGCGGCGTCCAGGTCGGCCAGGTCGTCGGGCGTCCACCCGGTGCCGGCCAGATCCGGCAGCGAGGCCAGCAACGCCGCCAGCGCCGGGTCGTCGTAGTGGCCGTAGTCGCTGATCCGGTTGTCGGCCAGCATGATGCGCAGCGCCTGATCGTCGTCCACGTCCAGCAGCAGCGCCGGGGTCATCGCCAGGCCCTTGGCCTGCGCGGCCCGCCAGCGGTGCTCCCCGGCGATGATGCGCATCCGCGAGCGCTGCACCAGCGTGGCGCCGTACCAGCCGTTGCGCTCGATCGACTCGCCGATCAGGCCCACATCCCCGCGATGCGGGTTGTCCGGATGCGGCTCCAGTTGCTCGGTCGGCACCAGCACGTACTCCTGCGGCAGCACCTCGGCCACCGGCTCCCTCCCCCTTGCGTGTGGTGAGCGGCGGCCCGGCGGGGCCGGCCTGCAGGTCAGCGGTTGATCCACACCGACTCCACCGCGTGGCGGCGTAGGTCCGAGGCGGCGTTGCGGACCCGATAGTCCAGGCGCACCCAGCCGCGCAGCAGCTCCTCATACAGCGGCGAGCAGTAGCCGGACAGCACCACCGTCCCGGCGCAGGCCGACAGGGCCGCCAGCAGGCGCCGGTGGCCGGCCTCGTCCTCCAGCTCGGCCACGTACCGCCCCGAGGGGGTCCGGACCTGGCGCAGGTAGGGCGGGTCGACGTAGAAGGCGGTGGCAGGGGCGTCCATCCGGCCGATCAGCTCTACGGCGTCGCAGCACTCGATGTAGGCGTCCCGCAGCCGGTCGGCGTAGGCGTGCATCAGCGCCGCCTGGCGCTTGGCGGTGTGGGCGTTGGAGCTGCCGATGGCGTGCGTGGGCCGCCGCCAGGACCCGCCGGCCTCGCCCGAGCGTGACTGCATGCACTGGATCCACCAGCGCCGGGCCCGCTCGACGTCGGCGGCCGCCGCGTCGCCCAGGCGGGCGGCGGCGTGCTCGGTGCGCGCGTACGGCGTCAGCGCGATCAGGCGCTCCAGCTCCCCCGGCCGGTCGCGCAGGGTCCGCAGAAAGGCGATCAGATCGCCGTTGACGTCGTTGAGCACCTCGATCGGCACCGGGGCTTTGGCGAAGAACACGGCCGCGGACCCGGCGAACGGCTCGACGTAGGCCGCGTGGGACGGCAGCAGCGACACGATGTGCGGCGCCAACCGTCCCTTACTGCCGTAATACTGGAAGGGCGGTCTGATCGCACACCCCTCTCCCCCGTACCCACGCCGCGAAGGGTTGCCCTGTGTCCCGTGAACCTGCCGCGCCGTGCGGCCAGGATCTGCAAGTGATCGTCGACGATCTGCCGCGCACCCTGGTCGCCCAGCGGGCCATCACGCTGGCGCACCGGGACGACCTGCCCCGGCTGGCCGATCTGCTGGAGCCCTTGCCTCCCGACCAGCTCGTCGAGCTGGTCGCCGCGACCGACCGGCTGAGCCACGTCGCCGGATGGGCGCTGAGCCGCAAGCGGCCCTGAGCCCGCTCCGCCAGGACCGCACGCCCTGACCGATACGGATCGCGTCGCGGCGCTTGGCCGCCCCCGTGGGCGGGTGCGAGGATGCGCCACGCGAAGGGAGTGATCTCATGCCGACCCTCAAAGAGCGCCTCGGTGACGACGGCCCGCCGCTGATCGGGACGCTGCTCACGCTGGACAGCCCCGAGAGCGCCGCCGTGCTGCGCGTGGCTGGGCTTTCCTGGTACTTCCTGGACCAGGAGCACTCACCGCTGCTGACCTCCTCGGCCGTGCAGCGTCTGCTGGAGGTCCTGCAGCCGCAGGCCCACGCGGTGGTGCGGGTGCCGTCCAACGACCCGGTCCTGATCGCGCGCGCCCTGGACGCCGGCGCCGACGGCGTGATCGTGCCGCACGTGACCAGCGGCCGGGACGCGGCGGCCGCCGTGGCCGCCGCGTCCTATCCCCCCGAGGGGCGGCGCAGCGTGGGCATCGCCCGCGCGCACGGCTACGGCGCGGACCTGGCGCCGTACCTGAAAGGCGCCAACGCCGGCGTGAGCGTCATCGCGCAGGTGGAGGACGCCGCCGCCGTGGCGCAGATCGACCAGATCGTGGCCACACCGGGCCTGGCCGCCGTCTACATCGGCCCCTATGACCTGTCCGGCAGCCTGGGGGTCCTCGGCCAGCTCGGACACCCCGCGGTGGTCGAGGCGATCGCGCGAGTGCGCGGCGCCTGCGCGCGGGCCACGATGCCGCTGGGCATCTTCTGCGCCACGCCGGCCGCCGCGCGAGCCGAGGTGGCCGCCGGCACCCGGCTCATCACCGTGGGATCGGACGTGGGCCTGCTGCGGGAGGGCGCCTCGGCCCTGCGGGCGGCGGTGATGGGCGGATCGTGACCGCACGCGTAGGCGCGTGCGGTCAGCCCAGCCGCTCCAGGACCAGGTCCACGGCGGCCGACAGGTCCTCGGCCCGCAGGGACAGCCCGGCCGGAGCGGTCGGGCGGTACGCGGGTGGCCGCAGGTCGTGGGCCCAGGTGCCGCGCGGCACCCAGGCCGCGTTCATGCCCGCCTGCAGGGCGGGGACGATGTCGCTGGCCTCGCTATTGCCGATCGACCACGAATGGGCGCGGTCGGCCTGGAGATCGTGCATCAGGGAGGCGAAGATGCCGGCGTGTTTATCCGGGCAGATGCGCACGCCCTGGAAATGGCGCATGAGGCCGGAGTTGTAGATTCGGCGGCGCTGCACCGTGGGGTCGGCGCAGGTGAGCAACATCAGCGGCGCGGACTGCGCGGCGCGGGCCAGCGCCTCGGCCACGCCCGGAAGCAGCTGGACCGGCGCGATGTGCGCGCGGTCGGCGAGCTCGCCCACCCGGTACCGGTCCTGGTCACGCACCAGGCGGCCGACCTGGTGACTGACCTGCTCCAAGGCCAGCTCACATGACAGCGGGAAGCGCCGGCGGTCCATACCGCGCGTGGCGACCAGGTCCAGGTCCAGGTCGTGCTGCAGCTGTCGCCACAGGTCGGCGTCCAGCCCGAGGCCGGACACGTAGTCGGCCACGGCCGCCCGCGCCTCGTCGAAATGGCGCTGGCATTCCCAAAGGGTGTCGTCGCCGTCGAATACGATGACCGAATGACTCATAGGCCGTGAGCGTAGAAGCGCATTTTTCCTCGCGCGCTCGATTTGCTTTTGCGTGTGCGCGAAAGGAGGACCGTTCCGGCCGGGGGAGATTGTCCGGCCGGAACGGGACCACCCTTCCGGACCACACCAACCATCCGCACACATCACCCACGAGCGCCGCACGCTCGCCGGCTCGTCGGGACGGCGATCCCACCCTAGCCGGGCGATTCCGCCGGTGTCTGGAATTTGGGGCTATTTACCGCACGCGGGAGCGCGTGCGGCGAGAGAATGGGGGTCTTCGGAGCGTGCTCCGCCGTCGCGCGGCAGCGCTAGCCCCACGTCTACATCTGCGTACGGATCATGCGTCTGACCTCGTGCTTTGCGCTGTCCACGCGTAAAATGAGGAGAGGAGCGGACATCGGATTGATCATGGAATTGGTGATCTCCGCGCTCCGCGCGACCCCCGATGGTCGCCCCCCACCCCCCATCCTCGAAGGGCGAAGCCATGCCCGAGCACCACATGCCCACCCCCGTGGGGCAGATCCTGCTCCGCACCGCCGACCTGCTCACCGGACAGGACCCGCCGGCCGCGTCCAACGCCCTCCGTGACGCCGCCTACGAAGTGGCCCCCGCCGACGTGAACGACATCGCGTGGGCCTCCGAGGCACTCCAGGCGCTCGATGCGGACCTGACCTCCTGCGGCGATCGCACCTGCTGCTGGGACATCACGTCCCGGCTCCGCCACTACCAGGAGCGCTTCGGCAACGCCCGGCTCGCCGAGGTGCTGCGCAGCCGCGCCGCCGCGGACGGCCCGGCCGAGCCGATCCAACCCCCTTGGGACCAGCGCACGGCCCACGAGGGCTACATCGCCCGCTGCGCCCAGGCCGTCGGCGCCGCCGGGGTCGCGGTACGGCTGTCCTCGCACCTGGGCACCTGGCCCCGCAGCGGCGTCCTCGTCTGCGGCGACCCCATCGAGGTCACCGTCCGGTTGTGCTGGACGGAGGAGCGCGGCTGGGTCTACGCCCCCCACGGCGGCACCATCTGGGACGCGGTCGAGGACGGGCTCCCGCTGGGCGACACCGTCCTGCCGCCCCCCGACCAGGTCGCCGCAGACGCCCTCCGGCTGCTCACGCGACCGCGCCTGCGCTCCGCCGACCCCGCCGACACCGACTTCGACTCCGCCCTGACCGCCGAGTCCTGACCCGAAGGCAATCCGCCATGCCGCACGAAGCCCCCGACGTCCTCGCCGTCCGCTGGACCCAGGCCCTGCCCGAGGTTCAGCGGGACCCCCGATGGGACATCCGCCTGATCTTCACCGCCGACCCGGAGGTCACCGCAGAAGAGCGCGCCCTTCTGGGCATCAGGGGCCACTCCTCGGGCCGGTGGCGGATCTCGCTCATCCTCGACGCCCCTACCAAGGAACACGCCTCACAGCGGGCGCTGCGGACACTGCACCACGACCTCGGCGCCGAGCGTGCGACCGAGGTGGAGGTCCAGGTGTGGCCGCACGGCCGGCCCGAGTACGACCCGATCCCCTCCGACGCCGGCTGGACGTACTTCGCCTACCACTGGAACGCCGACGCCGATCCCGTCCCCCACGTCTGACCACAGGAGACCCCGATGCACTGCACCCGCGACCTGCTCGCCCCGGACCTGCCCACCCCCGGACAGGCCGTCCGCGAGGCCACCTCCGGCCGCCCCGAGGAGCTGCGCGAGGTGGCCGTCCGCGCCGCCCTCGCCCACCTGGAGCACACCCACGCGGGCCTGATCGACCCGCAGGACGCCGCCCTGGGACTGGCCTGGCTCATCGAGTCCCGCATCGAGGCGGAGTGCCCGTCCGCCCACGTGCTGGCCGAGGCCGCCGACTACGCCCTGCGCAGCTACCACTGCCACCACATGACGCACCTGCCGCGCCAGGGCCTGACCCTGGTCGGATACGACGAGCTCACCCCGCAGGACGAGGAGGCGCTGACCCCCGGGCCGCCCTGCCCCCAGGACCTCGTCGAGCTCGGCCCCGGCCGCTACCTGCGGGGCGTGGACCACGACCGCTGGGTCAGCGCCCAGCCGGTCACCCCCGAGGCCGGGACCTACTTCCCCCCGCCGGCGGGCCTGCGGTGAGCGCCGACCGCCCCGCGCCTCGGCGCCGCCCCTGGGGCGGCGCCGAGGACATGCTGTTCGAGCAGGTCCTGGACACCGTCACCGGGCGGATGTACCTCTACTGCACCGCCTGCTGCCGCGCCCACCATTACATGGACACGCTGGTGTGGCGCTACAAGTTCGCCGGTCCGGGCCTGCGGCCGTTCCTGCGCCGCCTGGGGCTGGTGCCGCACCAGTTCCACGGCATGGCCCGGGTGCTGCTGGCGCACCACGACTGCATCATGCGCCTCGCCGAGAACCGGGAGTGACCCACCATGACCGACCATAACCATGACCATGACCCGGACGCGGGCTGATGGGCACGCGCGGCTTCATCGGCTTCGTGATCGATGGCCACGAGAAGATCGCCTACGTCCACGCGGACAGCTACCCCGGCGGCGTGGGCGCGAGCGTCCTGTCCTGGCTGCGCCTCGCCGCCGCCGACCTCGGCGAGCTGCGCCGACGGGTGCGTGCCCTGCGCGTCGTCGATCCGGGCACCCGCCCCGGCGCCGAGGACATCGAGGCCCTGAAGGAGTTCGCGTTCCAGCGCGTGAGCACCGGGCGGCTGGACGACTGGTACGTCCTGCTGCGGCGGACGCAAGGCCGGCCCGAACTCATGCTCGCGGCGGGTGTCATCGAGGACGCCCGCGACTTCCCCGCCGACTCGCTGGACTGCGAGTGGGGCTACCTCATCGACCTCGACGCCGCCGCGTTCGAGGTCTACCGAGGCTTCCAGCGGCGGCCGCACGCCGAAGGACGCTTCGCCGGCAGACCGTCTCCCCCGCACCACGTGGGCGCCTACTACCCCGTCAAGCGGGTCGGCCGCTGGGGGCTGTCGGACCTGCCCGGCGAGGACACCTTCCTCTCCGAGCTGACCGCGCGGGCCGCAGATCCGCCGGACCCGCCCGCACCCGACCCGGGCTGCGACCCCTCCTGCGGCTGCGACCGGTGCACCCACCCCGACGGGCCCCAGCCATGACCGGACGCCGACTCCCCGCCTGGCACGTGCGGCTGGTCTTCGTCCCGGACCGGACGCTGTCCCCCGCCGAGCACGAGGACCTGTCCAAGTTCGGGTTCACGCCCACCGGCGACGGCCGCACCTGGCAACTGGTCGGCCATATCGCCTGGCACGCGGATGAGACCCAGTCCGTGGCCCTGTTCAGCCAACTCCTGCGGCAGGTCTTCCCGCAGGCCGAGTGCGTGGAGGCCACCGCGACCCCGATCCGCTGATCCCTGCTCGTTCGATCCGCTGCCAGCCGCACGCGATACCGCGTGCGGCTGCGTCCCTGGTAAGGAGACCCGTTTGTGAGTATCCGGCTGCAGTACGCCTGGCGCGTGCTGACGGATTTCCGCGTCGAGCCCGATTTCACCCCCGACGAGCGTGACGCCCTGTCCGAGATGGGCATCGCCCCCACGGCGGACGGGTGGCGCATGACCCGGCACCTGTCCACGGACCTGGGCGACCCATACCGGGTCGAGGACCTGTTCCGGACCCTGCTGAGCGCCCCGTACGGCGGGCGCGTCACGATCACCGGGGTCACCCTCACCGACCTCGCCGCCGTGCGCACCGGCACGCACCCGGCGCAGGCGATCCCGGCCGGATGGCTTCCCCCGCCGGCCCAGATCGCCCGGCACGCGCGCGAGGCCGGCGCCCCGCTGAGCGACGTGCTGGAGGCCATGACGGCCAGCCTGCGGGCCCGGCTGGACCCCGGCCAGGCCACGCCCGGCGGCGCCTGCGATCTGCGGCGCACGGCCGCCGCGCTGATGGACGAGCTGGGGATCGACGCCGGGGGCCATCGAGGACGTGCCCCCGGATCTGTGCGACGTCCTGATCGACCGACTCGCGGACGTGGCCGAGTCCCTCGTGTCCGCGACCCCGCAGGAGCGGTCGTGATCGGCCACTGGTGGGCCAGCGGCATCAGCGTCTGGCACGACGGCGCAGGATGGCGGGGCCGGGTGCAGTTCAACGACGAGGGCTGGTTCGTCAGCCCCCAGCCCGATCTGGCGGCCGGCTCGACCGAGGGGACGCTGCGCACCCGCGACGCCGTCGGCGACGGCCGCGACCGGTCCGGGCTGAGCGCGGTCCTCGACCTCCTCAGGTCCGACGCCGAGCGGCTGGGGATCACCTGGCGCAATCCGGCGGGCCAGGCCCGCCCGGCCGGCTGGCGGTACCTCCTCAACGCCCAGTCCGTTCGGCTGGGCTGGAACGCGGTCTACGACGATGGAGCCACGACATGAGCCTCACCCCACGCGAGCGCACCGCCCTGCAGCAGGTCCTGCAGGCCCTGCACAGGGACGGTGCCCGGCTCGAAAACGAACGTCGGGCGGCGGGGCGATTCGCCGACGGGCTGCGCGCGAACCCGCCCACGGGACTCACCGAAGCGCAGATGGGCCGCTTCCTGGTCGCGCTGTCGGCGATGGCCGCGGCGCTGAGTGAGTCCAAGTTCCCCAGTGGCGCGATCGCGGACGTGTTCATGCTCATGTCCATCGACCTGCTGGGCCCGGAGCTGGTGGGCGAGGAACTATCGGTGCCGGACTCCCCGGGCTCCCTGCCCCCCGAGCCGGCGTGATGCAGCCCGCCGATGAGTGAGCCGCCCCTGCCCGAGCAGTTCGACGACGACGACCGCGCGTTCCTGGCGGCCGTGCGCCAGGCGCTGAAGCGCTTGGCCGACACCCACCCCGTGGTGCCGTTCACCGCGCGCCCCGACCAGCTCTATGAGCATCTGATGGCGGACGCGGACTGGACCTTCGTGCCCGACCCGGACCCGCTGATCGGACCGCTGCCCGGACACCTGTATTTCCAGCACCGCAGGCACGCGGTGGACAGCGAGTACGCCGATGAGTACATCGTGTCCATCCCGGCCGGGCTGGCCGTCACCGACGACGACCGGCGGGCTTGCCTGGAGACCGCCTACGTCATCAACGCGCTGGCGCTGGGACTGCCGCCCATCGCCAGCGACGAGACGTTCGAGCGCCTGACCGTCATCGCGGCGCTGTCGGCCGCGACCATGGACGAGATCCCCGAGATGGCCGCCGTCTTCGCCGTCGCCATGGGTCGGGCGCCGTCCCCCCTGCTGATCCCTCCCGAGTGAAAGGGGACCCCGTGCCCTCCCTGCCCGACGGATACGACCTGCTCGACGAAGCCACCCTGGCCCGCGTCCACGGGGCCCTGCGGCGCCTGCCCGGCACCGGCCTCCTCGCCGTCGTGCCGTTCACCGCCGGCCCCGCCCAGCTCAGCGAGCACCTGAGGGCCCACGCCGACTGGGAGTTGGTCTCCCTGGAGGACGAGCCCGAGGCCGGCCAGTGCGATCACGACCACTGGCGGCACATCCACCACCCTGACGACATGGACTACGTCGTGCTCGTGCCGTACACGGCGAACACCGCGCGCAACCGCCGGGTCTGCTACGAGGCGGCCTGCGTCGTCAACGCCGTCGCGCTCGGGCTGCCGCCCGGCACCGCGCCCGAGGCCGTCGAGCGCCTCATCGTCATCGCGGCCCTGGCGTCCCTCGGCGAGAGCGACGAGATGGACACCCTCGTCGACTACGCCCTGGGCCGTGCCCCGTCCCCCCTGCTGATCTCCCCGGAGTGACCCATGCCCCTGTTCCGCTCCCGTCTCCCGCTGCGCGCCGACGGCCTCGGCGATGACCCCGCGCTCCGTGCGGCGCTGAAGACGCTGCTGTCGGCCCCGGTTCCGCTCGCGGCGGCGGTGGAGGCCTCCACGCCGGTCATGGTCGCCATCAACGCGCTCCGCGCCGTCGACTGGGTGGTGGCCTCGCGCGGCGAGGAGGGCGCGCCCCAGATCGGGCTGACCGAGGGCGGCCGGCTCAAGGCGGCCGCCTTCCTCCACCTGTCGGAGCGGCACCGCCGCCGCTGGTGGCGGCGCGAGAGGGCCGACCCGGACGCCGGGGCCGACCGCGTGCATCGGGCGATGCTGGCCGCCCTGGCGCTGGGCCCGGACGACGCCTGCCAGCTCGCCTCACGCGCCCGCGTGCCTTACCGGCAGGCCTCCCGCATGCTCACCTACCTCCAGGGGTGCGGCTGGGTGACGGCGTTCACCGAGCCCGAACCCGGCCGGCCCCCGCGGCGGCTGTTCGACCTGTCCCCGCCCGGCCAGGAGCTGGCGGCGGCGACGCTGCTCCCGCAGCCCCGCCGGCTCGGCCAGTCCTGAAAGATGCACCCGCCGGTGTACGGCCGGCCGGGCCGAAGGAGATGACGCGGGTATGGACCCAGCCCCGCCCCCTGAGGAGGAGCCGATGACCCCGCACGGGGACGAGGACGCGGCCTTGGCGGCCCTGTCGGCGGCCTACCTGCACCTGCTCGACGACCTCGCCCGGTGCCACCTCACCGGGGACTGGATCGAGGAGCACCTGCGGCAGATCCTGGACGGGGGCCCGTGACCGGGACTCTGAGCCACCACCATCCCGGCCACGGGCACCCGAAACGCGCGCATGCGACCGTGACGCCCGCCCTGAGGCCGACGTCTGTGGATCCCCCCACGGTCGCAGCGCTCCCCCCACATCCGCCCGGCCGTGAGCAACCAACCAGGGTGCGCCGGGTACGGGATCGGGGGTGCGGGGCGCGTCGCTCGCGTCACCGGCCCCACCCCAGGGTCCCGGGTAGACGCGCCCTATCAAAGGGAGATCATGGCGCACCCTAGGTCAAGTCCGCAAGCCCCGCACGGCCCCGACAGCGCCGTTCCACCTGCGGCCAGGAGCGTAAACCGCGATGATGGCGAAAACCCGAGCCCGCCGGAGAAAGGAACGTCCGTGGAGCCGCCCTCCCCGTCCGCATGGGGCCCCGCCGCACTCACCCTCGGGCTGGTCGCCGCCTACGCGCTTCCCGACGTCGAGCTGGCCCGTCAGCTCGACGTCGGCATGGCCCAGCATCCGCAGGCCCTGCATCTGGCCACCGCGATGATCCCCGTGGTGGCCGTGAACTGCCTGTCCCCGCAGGTCTGGACGTGTGAGGGCGTCAACCGCGAGCAGGTGCGCGCGGCCATGGCGCCCCTGCTGGCCCAGGTGCTCGACCCCGCCCAGGAGCTGGCGGCGCTGGAGGCCCTGGACGCCTACGGCCGCGGTGACATGGAGGCGGCGACCCGGCTCGCCGCCGACACGCGGGTGTACCTGCACGTGGCGGCAGCCGCCCTGGCCCATGCCGGCAACGCCACCACCAGGCCGGGGCAGAACTTCGGGCCCACGATGCGCGCGATGGCCGAGTACACGGCGACGCAGTCCGACACCCCTGCCCGCTGACGCCCGATGAGGACCCATGGCTGAACGCACCACCCCGGACCCCCGGCCGTTCGCCGCGGTGGCCACCGCCCACCTGATGCTGCTCGCCCAGGCTGCCCGGATGGACGATCGCCCGCTCCTGCGCATCTCGGGACTGCTGGGACACCTGGACGCGGAGCTGAGCCGCCGCCCGGCCGAGGAGATCACCCGGGCGCGGGACCTGCTGCGACAGGAGGAGGACCGCCGCGCCCCGGACCCCGAGCTGATCGCCGAACTGCGTGCCGGGGTCACGCGTGAGGGCCGCCCCCACCTCGCCGCCGCCGTGAACCTGCTGATCGAGGACGGGTTCTGGCTCGCCCACGAGGAATTCGTCGCCGCCTGTGTGTTCCGCGCCGACGGCTATGCCGTCATCAACTGGGACGCCGCGCGCCTGGCGCTGAACGGCGGCTCCATCCCGCACTCCACGGCGCAGCGCGGCGTGCTCGACGCCGCCATCGCCCTGGGCGGCAATGAGTTCCACCTGGATCTGATGGACGACCGGCAGCGGTCCGTGCTGCTGCTGGCGTTCACCACGGCGCTCGAACCGGCGCTCGATCCACGCGGGTCCGGCCCCTCCTTCACGGGGTGAGACCCCGCCTCGGCGCTGCCCAACGGATAGCCGTTTCCGATGTCCGGTTTATCCCGGTGCCTGAAACGGCTATCCGTTGGGCAGCGCGACGATCTGCGGGGTTCGGAACAGGAAACAGGCTCTTAGTCGTCTACGTTGGCGGGGAGCGCAGGAGGGTGTGCATGTCGAGGACGCCGGAGCCCGAGCGGGACACCGCGATCACGTGGACAGGACGGCCCGGCTACCTCCAGATCGCCGACGACCTGCGGAGCAGGATCGGCCGGGGCGAGCTGCGGCCCGGCCAGGCCTTGCCCTCCACCGCCCAGCTCGCCGCGCGGTACGGCACGTCCCTGGGCGTGGTGAAGGCGGCCGTGCGCCTCCTGCGGGCCGAGGGACGCCTCATCGGACAGCAGGGCAAAGGCGTCTTCGTCGGCGACCATGCCAGTGCCGCGTCCGAGGCCGGCGACGACCTGGGACGCCAGCTCGCCGACCTGCGCCGCGTCGTGGCCGAGCTGAGCCAGCGCCTTGCGGCTCTGGAGCAGGTCGTCCGCGGCGACGACCGGGGGTAGCCGCGGGGGCCCGGCCCAGGCGCGGCGACGGATGCCTGCCGCACGTGAACGAGGCCCCCCGGGAACCGGAGGGCCTCGTTCCGGTGGTCACCGCCTGGGCCAACAAGGGATCACACCTGCGTTCCCCAGACCAAGGGAAAGGACGCCCTCTCACCGTGCCTCACCCGCACGCGCGGGCGCAACCGGGTGAACGCACCCGAACGAAAGGAGACGAATCTGAACGCCCCGGGGGTCAGCGGACGGTGCGCGCCTCGGCCTGGTGCGCGACCTCCTGCCACAGCGGCAGGTGCAGAGGCGCCAGCGCCGCCCACGCCACGGCGTACGGCGTGATCGCCATGCGCAGCGCCTTGGTCTCGCCGATCTCGGCCTCGGCGACGTACACGCCGCCGTCCCGGCCGGCCGCGCGCAGCTCGTCGGCCCGTTCCCTCGGCAGCACCCGGCAGGGCACCACGACCAGGGGCCTGCCCGCCGTGATCAGGTGCTCCACGCCGAGCAGCCTCAGCGGTCCCGTCTCGGCGCCGGCGGACGGCCTGGGCATGCACGCCCGATGATGCACCGGCACCACGATCACGTCCGCGTGCTCCAGCGAGGCGTGGCGGCCCGGCGGCAGGTCCACGATCACCACCTCATCCGGCGCGGTCCGCGCGGCCAGCCAGCCGGGCACGTCCTCGGCGTGGCCGGTGTGGATCGAGATGGGCCAGGACTTCCAGTCCCCGCCACCGGCTCCGTCGGCGATCCCGACCCCGTCGACCAAGATGAGCCGCACCGTCTGGCCCATGAGGGCGGCCGCGGCCGCCAATCCATAGGCGGTCGTGGTCCGGCCCGACCCGCCCCGCATCCCCGCCACCATGATGATCACGGCGCCTCCCCCTCGCTCGACACCGACCTTTCGCTCACGCTAGCGGCCGGGCCCGCCTCCGGGCCGGATATCAGGCCGCCCCCCGGACGCGCCCCCGGCCGGCCCCGCCGTCGCGACGCCCGCCGCTCGGACTCCACCGCCATCACCCGCTCCAAGCGCACCTGCCGGCCCCCGGGGCCGGGCCGCGACACCAGTCGCCGCTCGCGGACCCACCGCTCGACCGTCTTGCGCGACACGGCGGCCCACCGCGCCGCCGTGTCCAGATCCACCCAGACCACCGCACCCCCCGGCACGAAAAGGGGCGGACCGGCCTGTGCCGGTCCGCCCCATTCCCAGACTCGTGATCTCGAACGCACTGCCTACCCTACAAACCCGCCCATCTCGGCGCAGCCGAATCCCTGGAGAACGCCCCATGGACACCCCTTCCGACATGGACACCCCTGCCGAGCCCGAGGACGTCATCGTGGTGACCGAGGCCGAGTTCGCCGCCGCCGTCCAGGCCGCCCTGGACGACCTCGGGCTCACCTACGACGACCTGCGGGACCAGGCCGCCCGCCACGAGTTCGACTCGCTGCGCGCCCGCAAGCTCTGGCTCCTCATCGGCGGCACCCGCTGACCACCGAACCCCCTTGACGGCGGGCCGACCCGTGTCAGGATGCCCCCATGGACGCCAGCCCCGACGAGCTCGCCGAACTCGCCCTCGTGTGGCATCAGCTGTGCAACGTCAGCGATGACGTCATCGACATCCTGACGGGCGAGGCCGGGGGGCCGGCCCCCACCCATGAGCAGATCCAGGCGCTGGGCACCGAGGAGTTCCCCGTCGCCCTGGCCGCGCTCCAGGCGTCCTTGGCCGAGCGGGCGACACACGAGGTCAGTGACGCCGCCGACTGGGTGAGCCGGTCCATGACCACGCCGCTGCCCGCCATCATCCTGGCCGGGCCCAGCGCGATGGCGCTCGCCGGATCGATCATCGCGCTGCGCGCCGCGCTCGACCGCCGTGACCGCGTCTTGCGCGCCATGGGCACCCCCGACTAGGAGCCCCTCCTTCGGCCCCCGCCCGATCCCCGAAACCCAACCGGGCGAGCGACCGCGAGTTGATCGCCGCCCCGTGATCGGCGCGGCGGGGGTGGGGTGGATCGAACGCCCCGAACGGGGCGCTGACGCGCCCCGTTCGGTGTCGGCGCGCACAGCGCCCAGGCCCGCGCGCCAGCACGCCTACGCCGGGCACGTGCCAGCACGCGTCGCGCTGGCGCGTGCTGGCACGTGCTGGCGGCCGATCCGCCCGCCAGCATGTGCCATGCCAGCATCCGCGCGGGCATGAGAAAGGCCCCCGGCTCGTCAGGGACGAGCCGGGGGCCGGTGGCCCCGGCGCAGCGGGCCGGGGTGTGCACGAGGCCCGGCGCGCGCTCGGGGCCGTGCGGTCCGCGTGCGGGGTGCAGGGAAGGCGCACGCGGACCGCAGCGCGCCTAGTTCAGGTTCGGGAGGCCGCTGTTGTCCACGACCTCCACGACCGTGACGTGCACGGCCGACGTGAGCGCGTAGGCCAGCGCGTTCACGACGATGGACAGGTCCCGCGCGCCGTACACGGCCGACAGGTCCGCGATCCGGTGGACCTCGCGCCGGACGGCGCGCAGGTCCTGCGGCTCGACGGCGGCGGTAGCCGCCCACAGCTCACCCACGCTGCGGATCACGGCCAGCGCCACGCGCCGGTCGAGGTCGTGGTTGATCAGCTCCTTTTCGATCACGGACACGGCGTCGTGGAGTACGGCGGGGTTCGCATCGACGATCACGTGCCCGGTCATCGGGCACGTGGTCACGTCCACGGACCGGCAGACGTCCTCGGGGTCGAGCCCCGCCATGACGAGCAGGGCGCGGGCGCGGGCGATGGCGTACCTCAGGTCCCCCTCCAGGGACTCGTGAGCCAAGGCGCACTCACCATCGGCGTCGGCCTGCTCGTGCACGTCGTAGACCTCGCGCCCGGCGATCTCGTGCAACCGGGTCGCGCGCTCCAACGCCTCGGTCACGGCTTCCCGGATGTTGACGTTGTGGAGCTGGGCGTTGTGGATCAGGGACTTCGGGAGGTTGATCGGGAGTTCCATGATCGGTCCTTGCTCTGGTCTGGGAACGGGGAAGGGGGGCGCTCCCCGCAGCGCCCCCCAGGGGTGGACCTACCTACGCGCCGTGGCGGGCTTGGGCGCGGGCTTGGGCGCGGACTCCGGCTTGGGCTCGCCGCTCTTGGCGGCCAGCTCCGCGCGAAGCCGCGCGATCTCCGCGTCCTTGGCGCGCTCACGCTGCGCGGCCCGGTACGCCTCGGCGGTCTGCCGGATCATGTTGGGGGTGAGCTTGGCGTACTGGTTCCACTCGTGCGTCGGGCTGATGCGGCCCAGCAGCGCGCGGCCCCGGTCGGACCGGAGCACGACCTTGGTCCCGTTGCGGTCCATGATCGCCTCGGGGAGGTCGCGCGCGTCGGCCGGGATGATCCCCTCCCGGGGGAACGTCTCGGGGGTCAGCTCCCCGGCGTCCGCGTAGGACATCACGACCGTGAGCGGGGGTCGCCACGCGGCGGCGCGGGCGAGCTTCTTCTCGTCCTTGCCGTCGGTGTCCACCCACCGCTCAAGCGCGGTGAGGATGGCCTCACCCGCGCTTTCGACGGCGGCGACCATGTCGGCGGTGTTGTCGGACATGTGATCTTTCCCTTCCGGGATCATGACGCGTCGCCCTGCTGCGGCGCGTCGGCGGGTGTGGGACCGGGCGCGGGCCGTGCCGCGTCCGGCGTCGTGGGGGCGGGCGCGTCCGCGCCCGCCGGGGCCGGAGTGGACTCCGGCGCGGCCTGCTGCGCGGCCTGCTGCGCGGCCTGCTGCGCGGCGGCCCTGCGGGCGCGCAGCGCACGCCAGGCCCACAGCGCGGAGATCACGGCCGCTGCCGCAGGGATGGCAGACCACGGAGACACGGGCGGCCCGGACTGCGGCCCTGCCGCACGCGGGCTTGCGTGCGGCTGTGCGGACGGCGAGTCGGCCGCAGGCAGGCCCAGCGCGGACGGGACCGCCGCGCCTGCGGGCGGCTGTGCGGGAGCCTGCGGTGCGCCAGGCGCGGCAGGCGGCGGCGCAGCGGCCGGAGGCTGCGCGGGCGCGTCAGGGGCCTTGGGGTCCTCCTGAGGGGGCCGGGCGGGCGCGGCAGGCGGCGGCGCGGCCGGGGGCGCGGCAGGCGCGGCGGGGGGCTGCGCGGCGGCCGGGGGCGCGGCAGGCGGGGCCTGCGGAGCCGGGGCCGGAGCCGGAGGCGCGGCGGGCGGCGGCGCGGCGGCCGGGGGCAGGGTCACCCGCTCGGTCGTGGTGGCCGTGGTGGTGACCTTGATCGTGACCGTGGCCGTGACCGTGGCCGTGACCGGGGGCGGGATCACCGTTTCGGTGATCTTCTCCGTGACGGTGACGGTCGGCATGATCGTTGTCGGCGTCGGGCACGTGCACGGGGGCGCGGGCGTCGTGGGCGTCGTGGGCGGGCCGATGATCGTCTGCGCCGGGACGCTCGCGCGGGCGCGGACGCCGGTGATCACGCCGGGGACGACCATAGCGGCAGCCGCGAGCGCGCCCGCCGTGTACCCAGCGATCTCCAAACCTGACCGTCGCTCTCGCATACCTCCATTCCAGCACACCGTTCCAAATGCACAACGGTCCGTTTGGATACAGCACGGTTACCATGAGAGCGCTTCTGAGCTGCGGAAACACAGAGATCGGAGATCGCTTCCCGGTCCGCATCCGGCCCCAGGGCGGGAAGATCATGCGCCGGATGCGGCGCATGATCACACCGGGTAGTCGGCGCTGCCGACTACCCGGTGTAGCTGGCGGTGGGCCATCAGGCAGACCGCCAGCGGGCAGGCCCCCGGCACAGCCGGGGCCTGCCCGCCCTCGGGGCGGGGTGCGGACAATGATCACTTTGCAGTCGCCGATCTTGTGCGTCGGCGCACGCGGCCGTGCGTGCGGGCCGCCTACTGCTGCGGGTCGTCCTCGTCCGGCGGGCGCGGCGGGATGGGCAGGGGCCCGCGCCGGTTGAGCTGCAGCTCTTTCCAGGTGGGCAGCGGGGAGCGGGGCGGCGTCCAGCCGCGATCGGACAGGTCCTGGCGGAAGTGGTAGGCGATCGTCCAGGCCGTTTCGGGGGGCAGGTGGGCGCGCAGCCGGGTGTACAGGGTGCGCAGCAGCCGTTCCCAGTGCCCCTGGGGGTCGTCGGAGTGCGTGTCGTCCATCGATCTTTGTTCCTCGGGTTTCCACAGGCGGACGGCGCGGCCGGCCTCCCTTCCACCTCAAGGTGGCAGAGGGCCGACCACAGCCGTAGGGATAGGGGTTGATAGGGAAGGTCCCTATAGGGATGGGGGTGGCCTCCAGGCCGGTCTCTGTGGCGTAATGCCTGGCCTCCAGGCCGGTCTTTGCGGTCGAAAGCCTGGCCTGGAGGCCACCCTTATCGACTCCCGCCGGGGACGTCCGGACCCGGTTGTCCACAGGGGTTCGCGCGGGGCGGCAGGGTGACGGTGGTGGGCAGTTCAGGCAGCTGGAAGTCGCAGGCGTGCCCGCGCCGGCCGTAGACGGGCCGGCCGCGCCGGTCGTACTTCAGCGGCACCCGCACCTCCAGCCCGCGGCGGGACAGGCGGCCCAGGATGCGGGTCAGCTGCCCGCTGCTGACGCCGACGCGGCGGGCGAGCAGGTCGTGCAGCGTGCTCTCGTCCGAGCGGTACCGCCACATGCGGCGGGACTGTTCGTTGGCCCGCTCGGCGATGATCATCAAGACCAGCCGCTCGGCCGGGGTGAGGCCAAGTGCGGCCGGGGTGTCCAGCCAGATGGCCACGTCGCCGACGAGCCGCGCGCTCATGTCCCTCTTTCCGTGGTGCGTGGGGTGCTGCAGGTCGTGCCGGTGAGGGGGCGGGCACGCGAGGCCCGGTCGTGCGTGGCGCTTGCTGCCGTACGGCGACGCCTGGCTCCCCGGCCGGCCAGCGTGCGGCGTACGGCGTGCCGCTCAGCGCTGGCGGCGTATCAGGGGGATGCCCAGGTGCTGGGCGTAGGCGGCGGTGTTGCGCGCGCCCTGGGAGGCGGCGGTGACGTGGGCCAGGACGCCGTCGGCCCCGCGCCCGAGCATGTAGCCGTCACGGTAGGGGCCGGCGGCGCGGCCGAGGGCGGACCAGGGGGCGGGGTGGCGTTCGATGGCCACGTCCAGGCCGCGCTCGGCGGCGTGGGCCCTCCAGGCCTCGGCGTGGGCGTCGCCGCCCCGGGAGCAGCTGCCGTGCACGAGCAGCAGCGGGCCGCGCCGGGCGTAGATGCCGTCCAGGTCGGCCCAGATGGTGTCCCGGTCCCCGGGGCGGTCGAGGTCGCGGGCTCCGGTGTAGAGCAGGCGGAAGCGGTCGCGCATGCGTCTGGTTCCTTCTCGGTCCGTCTCAGTCCTGAGGGTCGGCGGGCTGGATGAGGGCGGCCAGGCCCGACAGGCTCTGCTGGTAGCGCGCCAGCTCGGCGCGGGCCTCGTCGCGCTCGGCGCGCAGCGCCTGCAGGTCGTTCTGGTGGTCGCGGCGCAGCTCGGCCAGGGCGTCTTCGGCCTGGGCGGCGCGCGCCTCGCATTCGCGGGCCCATTCGCGGGCCTCGGCGGCCTCGGCCTTGGCGGCTCGGATCTGGGCGTTGATCAGATCGATCACCTCCAGCGGGTCTGCGGGCAGCGCGACCGAGGTGGGTTCGAGCACCCGCTCGGGCGCGGGCGGGCGGGAGGTGAGCGACGTCGAGCGCACGGGGACGGGGGCCGCGGGCGCGGTGGCCGCGGGCCTCGCAGGCGCGGGCGCGGCCTGCGCCGGGGCGGCGGGCTTGGGCTGCGACTCCTTCAGACGGGCGATGTCGGCCGGCGTGGGCCGGCCGTGCCCGTTGCTGGTGTGCGTGAGGGTGACCGGCGTGTCGTGCCACTCCTTGGCGACCACCCACAGGGGGTGGGGATGGTGGTACTGGCTGGCCAGCGCCAGATGCCGGGTGTCTACCAGGTAGGTGCGCACGGTGTTGTAGCGGTGGGGAGGCCAGTCGGGGAACCGCTGATGGGCCAGGTGCTTGAGCGCACCCTCCCATCGCACCCCGGACACCTCGGGGGTGCTGGCCAGAAGGTCGCCTTGCCTGCGAGCCTCCTCGCGCAGGACGTGCCACAGTTGACGGGCGCCGGTGACGGTGCTCGGCGCGGGTAGGGACGGGGGTGCCACGGGGGATGCTCCTTCGTCTGGGGGATGAGGAGTCGGCGGGGCTGCGGGCGCTGCCGGGGCGGACAGCGCGGCCAGGTGGGCGCGGACCTCGTCGCTGCGGCGGCGCAGGACTTCGGCGACGGCCAGGGCGTCACCGCCACGGGGTGCGGTGATGCGCACGTCGTCCTTGTCGTGACTGAGACTCAGGCGCACGCCCAGGCTGTGGGCGTAGTTCAGCAGGGCGGCGAGCGGCCACTGCTCGCTCTGCAGGCGGTCCTGGCGCCCGCCCTCCTGCCGCCTGCGGTCCGGGGGCGAGTCCGGCTGCGGGGTGTCGCCGGTCGCATCCGCTGCGGGCTGGTACTGCTTGGCGGCGCGTTTGATGCGCGCCACGGTGTTCCTCACGTGGCGGCTGGTGGCGTTGTTGCTGCACTGCGCGATGACGTGACCGGTCACCGGGTGCACGATGTGCCATCCCCCACCGGCGTTGATGACCGTGAGGCCGGCCTGGGCGGCGGCCTCCTTGATGGCCTTCTCGTTGTCGCCGCGCCGGGTCATGACCTCCTCCCGACGGCTCGCGCGGTCCGGGGTGCAGGCCGGCGGGCGTCGAGGGGCCGGGCGCCTGGGGACGGGGCAGGGGGGATCACGTGATGTCTCCTTGTCTGCGGCGCCGTGCCTCATCGAGCGGCACGACATCGCCACTACGGGTCGCGCCACGGTGGCGGCGGCGCGGTCGGGGGAGGCAGGCGCTGCGGTGGTCGCGCCCGAGGTGCTCCCAGGGGGCAGGGGGGAAGGTGCCGGGGCCCAGCGGGCGGGCCGCGATCGGGCTGATCCCGATCACGAGCAGCAGGGCGCGCCGCAGCGGCCCCTGCTCCCAGCTGTAGGCCAGGTCGGCCTGGAGGTCGTCGGTGGGCTCCACGGGCACCTCGTGCCGGCCCAGCCGGGCCCAGACGATGTCGGCGCCACAGCGGCGGCAGCGATCGAGGTAGCGCTCCTGCAGGCTCACGGTGGCGCTCCGATCGGTGCCGACCACGTCAGCCGGGACAGGACCGCGCGCTGTGCGGCCGGGACGCGGACCACGGGCTGACCGAGCACGTCGGCCCCCATGCAGTAGAGCCACCAGGCGTCGCACTCGTCGTGGCTGGCGAACTCCACCCCGGCCCGCTTGAAGGCGGCCAGCGCCAGGGCGGTCTTGTCCGCGCCGGTGTCCCCGGTGGCGTACTTCTTGAGGTGGTCGATGTTCACCACGGCGAACGGCACCGCCGCTCGCCACAGCGCCAGCCGTACCGCGCCGCCGATCTCGGCCAGGGTGTGGGCGGCGCCGCTGCGCACCCGGCGCGCGTAGTCCTCCACGAGCGCCACCTGGGGTCGGTAGAGGCGGATCAGCGCGGCGACCTGGGTGTCGATATGGTCGAGCCGACGCAGATTGTCGGCCAGGGTCCGGGTGCGGCCGGCCGGGGCGGGCGCGCGCAGGATCATCGTGCCGCCGGGGTAGGCGACCCCGCTGCACTCGGCCGCCAGGTCGAGGGCGAGCACCCGCGGGCTCATGTCCGCGCTCCCCCGCCCGGCGCTGGGCCCGGCATGGGGTCGAGCAGGGCGATGCCGGCCCGGCTGCGGCGGTGGTAGTCCTCGATCAGGTCCTGGACCGCGCGCCAGCCCGAGGACAGGACCGGGTGCGCGTCGCGGTGGGCGTGCAGCCAGGCGTCCACCGCGTCGTGGTGCTGGGGCGCGGCCGCCAGCGTGAGGCCTTCGGCCGACAGTCGGTCTTCGAGGTCGTCGATCGGCCCGCCCGCGTCGGTCCAGGCGGTGACCGCCAGGCGCAAGCGGCGCCGTACGTCGGGGTCCATGGGGAGTCCTTTGCTCAGGCCCGCGCCCGGAGCGGGCGGCCCCGGGCGCAGGCGGTGTGTTCAGGTGGCGGGCACCTGCGGCAGGGGCCGGGTGGGTGCGGGGGCCGGCGGCGGCGAGGGCGGTGAGCCGAACCAGGTGACTTCGTGGACGGCCTTCTCGGCCGCGCGCTCGATCGGCTGCGCTTTGCTCAGCGGCCATCCCGGCTTGGGGTCCTCCAGGGACGGGGTGGGGGCCGGGTCCGGGCGGGGCTGGCCGTTGCGCTCCAGGTCGGCGGCGAAGGCCGCCTCCTTCTCCCGGGCGAGCCGGGCCAGCCGTTCGGCCTCCTCGGCCATGTGCGTGGCGTTGGCGAGCAGCCGCTGCAGCCGGTCGATCTCGGCGCGCGCTTGCAGCCCGGTGTACTCGTGGGTCCGCGCCTGGCTGCCGTACTCGGTGTGCTGGCCGTAGAGGGTGTCCAGCAGGGTCTTGCGGGCGTGGTCGGGCAGCGGGGGGTGGTCGGGCGCCGGGGCGGGTTCGCTGTCGCGCTGGGGGGTGCGGGGCATCAGTTCTCCTTGGAGGGGTCGGATTCCAGCCCGGTGACCCGCCGCCAGTCCCGGGCGGCGGGGTCGTCCAGCGGGGTGGAGGACGATCGGGCGAGCGTGGTGGCCAGCAGGACGAGCGCGTCGGCCACCGCGAGGGTGGCTGCGGCCAGCGCCCGCTGGGCTTCGAGACCGGCCCGGTCCGCAGACCGGTAGTCGTAGCTGCAGGAGGTGCGCAGGCGCTCGCGCGCCGTGCGGTAGTTCCTGGTGGCGGGAGTCCAGGGGGGCGGGGTCGGGTCGGTCATGCGGGGTCCTCGGGGGCGATGTGGCCGGCCGTGAGCCGGGCCAGGAAGGTGTCAAGGGTGGGCTCGTCGGCTCGGTCGAGCCGGTCGCCGGTGACGGCGAGGAACGCCGCCTCCAGCGCGTCGGCGTCCAGGCCGCGGGCCGCGGCCTCGGTGCGGATGTTGGCTTCGAGCCTGTCGGCCTCGGCCGGCTCGGCCGAGGCGGTCGGCTCGGGCTCGGGTGCCGATGCCGAGGGCGGGGCGATGCCGGAGCCGGTGTCGATGCCCTCGCGGGCCTTGTCGGCCTCGCGGTCCCGCAGGGCGGCCTCCAGCCGGTCCAGCACTCGGCTGGCCTGCTCGCCTGTCAGCGCCATGGTGGAGTCCACCTGGTGGCCGATGACGTTCTGGAAGTAGGCCAGCCGGGCGGCGCGGGTGGTGATGCCCAGGGCGCGCAGCTGGGCGTGGATGCGGCGGACCTGCCCCTCGCTGGCGTTCGCCGACTCCTGCGCGGCCGGGGCGGGCGGCAGCGTGGCGGCGAAAGCCCGCAACTCGGCCAGGGTGGCGTGCTCGCAGGGGTGCCCGCAGGCCTGCTCGACGGCCTCGTTCAGCTCGGCGGCGGTGCCGTCGAACCGGGCGACGATGTGCTCCCACAGCGGGCCGACGTCCTCCAGTTCCTCCAGCCGCACATCGGCCTGCTCTTTGATGTGGCTGAGCACCGCGGTGGCGTCGGGGCGGTGGCGTAGCTCGGCGTACGCCTCGGACCAGATGCGCGCGGCCTGCTCCCGATCGGCCGCGCGGCGGATGAGCTCGGCGTAGTCCGGTCCGGGCGCGGCGGCCAGGGCCGGGCGTTCGCCACCGGCCTCCAGAGCGGGCGTGCCGGGCGGGCCGGCGGGGATCTGCGCTGCGGCCACGGCGCCGAAGCTGAGCTGGTGGCGCGGCTTGAGGACGGGCACCTGGTAGTGCTTGACCCTGCCGCCGATCATCTTGCTGCGCTGGGTGAGCAGCAACTGGATCGGCACCGCGACGTCGATCCCGTAGGCAGCCCGCAACAGGTCCACGATCGCCGGGAGCTCGCGCGCGGCGTTGCGCGAGTGCGTCTCGAACAAGAACAGGCCCACGTCGGGGACGTCGGGCAGTGCGACGTTGACGCGGGTGATCATCTGGCACGCCTGGTTGCCGGTGTCGGCGTCCAGGAAGTACGGCCCCCACTGGGCCTTGCAGAAGCAGCGTTTGCCGGTGCGGTCGAGCACCTGACCGTCGCAGCGGCGCTGCAGGCCGCCCCGGGTCCAGAACTCGTAGTGCTGGCTGACCGGGTCCTTCGGGCCGGGGGGCAGCAGCGCGTCGAGGGCGACCTCGTCGGTCACCACCCGCCATTGGGTGGGGCCGGGGCCTTGCGGGTCATAGGGTTCGGCCAGCCCGCCGTACATCTCGGCGGCGGCCGCCACCAGGTGCTCGAACTCGCTGGTGATGACGAACGTCTCGGAGGACTTGGGGCGGCCCTCGTACACCCCGGCGCGGATCTTGCCCAGGGTGCGGGTGGTGTGCTGCAGGTCCTTGATCCGGGGACCGCGCGGGATAGAGGTCATGCTGCCTGCCGGATGGGTGTGGTGGGTGGGTCGGGCGGCGCCAGGGGCTGCCCGATGACGGTCTTGGCCGCCCCGGTGGACCAGGCGGCCACGGCCTGGATGTGCCGGAAGACCGCGTACTCGGCGTCGCCGCACCGCACCGGGATCAGCCGGTAGCCGCCGGGTCGCAGGTGCAGCACGACGCCGACCTCGTGGCGGGGCGGCATCGCGATGCGCTCCCCGCTGCGCAGCCACCCGTAGGGGGCGGCCCGGTAGGCGGCCATCTGCAGGCCGGCCTCGGGGTAGACGCCGCGGCGGTGCCCGCCGTAGGTGATCTGGTCCAGCTCGCCGCCGGTCTTGGTGTCCCCGGCGAAGAGCGTGCCGGTCGGCACGCCCAGGCGGGCGGCCAAGGGGGCGGAGTAGAACAGGTAGTCCAGCGTTCCGGCGTACTGGTGGGCGTAGTGGGCCACCACCATCTCGCTGGCCTCGAACTCGACCTGCCAGTCGGCCACGAAGGCGAAGAAGTGCCGCAGGTAGGGACGCAGGCTGCCGTCGGCCAGCAGGGACGGGGGGACGGTCTCGCCCAGGATGCGCGCCTCGATGACGCGGTGCACGGCCTTGCCGACGTCGCCGCGGTCGTCGCGGCGGCGGATCGGCTCGGCGCGCAGCCAGTCGATCATCTCGGTGCGTTCGGCCGGGTTGCGGGCGGCCCGGACCAGGTCTGGGACCTGGTCGAGCGCCAGCTCGGCCACGATCTTGGCGGCCCAGAACGTCAGCGCTTCCTTGGCCGACCCCTGGTTGAGGGTGGTGGTGACCGAGCGCAGCCGCTGCCCGGTGACCGGGTCGCGGTACCAGCCGTCGCCGCCCCGCTTGGGGATGCGGGCCGGCCCGACCGGGACGTAGGAGCCGGGGCAGGGCAGCGGCACGCGGCGGGGGTGCTTGGACAGCCGCCCGTCGGCGTTGACCTTGACCCGCTCCCCGCAGCTCGGGCACGGGTGATAGGGCGGGACGCGGGGGGCCGGGTCCTGGACGAGCTCGGCCGGGTCCGGGGTCGCTCCCGCCGGACCGTGCGTGTCGTCCGTGCTCATCGGCTCCCCCGCGCCCGCGCGGCCGCGACGACCATGGGCGGGGAGGGTCGTCGCGGCGTTCTCATGGTCGCCCCATTGTGCCGCACGCGGTTTTGCGTGCGGCTATTTCGATCATCACAGGAGGCGGGGCCCCGCGTGGGGCAGGTGGTCATCGGCTCCCCCGCCGTCAGATCAGGGCCGCCGACGCGCGGCGGCGGCGACGGGCGGGGCGGGTGGTCGGCACCGGCCGGGCGAGGTTGAGCAGGGCGACCAGCGGCGGGTGGCAGACGTGGTTGTCGGGCGCGGCGTGCGGAGCGGCCTCCGACGCCACCTCCAGGCGATACCAGCTGCCTCGCAGCTGGCGCCAGCCGCTGGGGGTGGCGCGGTAGGCGGTGTAGATCGGCTCTCCGCCATCGGCGGGGGTGCGGCGCAGCAGGACCTCCACCGACCCGTCGGGGGTCGGGGCCTGCTGGACGATGGTCCAGGTGCCGCGGGGGGTGCGCAGGGTGCGCGTGGTGAAGTCCAGGCGAGTCACGGCGGTGTCTCCGCAGGGGGTGGGGCCAGGGGTGGCACGGGGGATCAGTGCGGGGTGAGGCCGGGTTCCACGGTCAGGCGGGAGGCAAGGTGGGCCACGGCGTGCGGACGTAGGATGCGGTAGCAGCGACGGCCCACGCGCACGGCCGGAAGCTCCTTCCGGTGGATCAGGCTCATGACCGTGGAGTCACTGCAGTCGAACATCTCGGCGACCTGAGTCACGCTCATCCACGGCAGCGGCTCCCAGGTGCGATAGTCGCCGGCGGCCAGCTTGGCCAAGACCGTATCGGCGGCGGTGCGCAGCAGTTCGCCCGCTTGCCGGACGCTGAGGTGCTCAAGCTCCGCGAGGTCCGTCATAACCTCCACGCTACGCTCAATTTTGCGAAAGTCAACATTTTCACGCAAACCTTTGCAAAATTTCGCGCTACGGTGCGAAGCGTGGCAAATCTTCGCATAGTTCCGCTAGCCAGCGCGTACCTGGCTGCTACCGTGGCAGCAAGAGCCACCCCGAATTTCCCGCCTCGGCGGAAAAGCGCACGACGAAGGAGAAGACTGTGGCGTCCAGCCTCTCAGCCTCTTCCCCGCCCCCTGAAGCGGTCCTCATCGCCGACCGCCGCACCAGCTTGGAACTGTCGGTCCGTGCCGCCGCCCGCGAACTGGCCAAATACACCGACCAGCCCTTCAGCAACACCACCTGGTCCAACATCGAAAAGGGCGCGGCCCGCGCGACTGACAAGCAATTGGTCGCCATGGCCCAGGTCGTGCGCGCCGTGCCCGAGCAGCTCGACCGCGCCGGCCGCCCCCAGGCCGCCCGCAAGCTCGCCGAAGCCATCGAGGCCTGGGCCCAGAAACGGCTCGCCGAGCAGGCCCGCACCATCACCCATCAGGACATCGTCGAAAAACTCTGGCGTGCCGAGCAGGAGATCCGGGGGTTGCCCGGCAGTGCCCGCGAGCACGAGCAAATGTTCCAGGCCCTGTTGCAATTCACCGGGGCGGCCGTCGACGCCCAGCTCACCCAGATCCGCCTGGCGCATAAGCGGCCGCCCGTGGCGACGGACCCCGGGGAAAACCCAGCGGGACCATAACGATCTGTCAACATGGGCGGTTACGGTTGGACGTGCAATTTTCACTAATGCCACAGTGAGGACTTTCGGGGGCACGTCAACCGTTCCAGAAGGCCAGAAGGGTGCGCTCATGAGTCGGTCCACGCTCACGGGGGCTCTGGCGGTGGTTGCCGCCTCGGCTGCGGTCGCGATCCTCATCCTCGATATCGCGATCAATGGGTGGTGGGAGTCCCGCCACCTGCCCCTGGCGCTGTTCTCGGCGTGCGCGAACCTGGCCGCGGTACTGGCCATGTACTCGCTGCTCGCCCGCGCCCAGTCCGTGCGCCAGGCCTATGAGCTCGGACTGAAGCACGGCGCCGACCTGCGCTGATCTGCGACTGGTCCCCGGTCCCGCCAGCGGGCCGGCGGGACCGGGGCTCGTTAGGACGGCAGGTCGAACGCCCCCGTCTTGACCTCGCGGACGAACACCCGCCACTCGGGCGCCGTCGCCACCACGGACGGGCCGCCTGTGGTGTTGCGCACCAGCACCCGCCCGTGCTCGTCGAGGCGGGCCTGCAGGCAGCCCGTCCCGACGTCGGAGGCGGTGAGCCAGTCGTGTGTCAGCACCTGATCTCCCTCGCGATCTTGGCGATCAGTACCGCCGACTCCCCCGTAGGGAGCGCGTGCGCTTCCAGCCACCGGTATCGCCGGTCGAACTCAGCAACGGAGGGGATCGTATCGATGATCGACTCGGCCGGACCCCCCTCGGTGTGCACGACACGCCGATCATGAGGCAGCTCCAGCACCGAGAAGCCGCCCTCCAGGCCCGGATGCCCATGCGGGCGCTCGGGCAGTACCCGCACGCTGAGGTTCGGCCGGCTCGCGCACTCGGCCAGGGCGGACAACTGCGCGGCCCACAGCGGCGAGGGCAGGATCCGGCGCCGCAGCAGCGGCTCCCACAGCACCATGCGCAGCCGCAGCGCGTCCGGCCCGCTCAGCTGCACGCGCTGACGCATCTGCCGCGCGGTCACCGCCAGCTCGGTCACCTGGGGCGGGGAACCGGCGGCGGCGAAGACCGCCCGGGTGTAGTCCGGGGTCTGGACCAGCCCCGGCAGCAGCAGCGGCTGCCAGGTGCAGATCCGCACCGCGGCGGTCTCCAGGGCCGCGAACCGGCCCGGCAGCACCGCCTTGTAGGGCGCCCACCACGGCTCGGCCAGGGCTCCGTCGGTCAGGGCGACGCAGTGCCGGCGGGTCTCCTCATCCGCGCCGTACACCGCAAGGACGGCCTCGACGACGTCCCGCTGCGGCCGGAACGTGGCCGTCTCGATGCGGCTGAGCTTGGCGGCGCTGACACCGGTCCGATGCGCCACCTGCGTCATCGTCAGATTCTGCGCCCGGCGCAGGCTGCGCAGGAGTTCCCCGAGTTCACGGGCCAATTCGGGCGGGGAAATGCGCGCCATGCACGCGATTGTGACTGCCCGGTAGGGGCACGCCCTGTAAATTTCACTGATCGCGACGAGGTTGTAATGCATCGTTGAGTCGGCGTTCGGGCGGTGAGCTGCGGCGGCGCTCCTGCCGCGCCTGTCAACCCTCGTCCCGACAGTAGCGCCGGGCATATCCTGACAGAGCTACGGTCCTCAGGCCCCCCACGTCGTGGGGGGCCTGAACCTTGCGAACCCGTCGTTACCGGTCGAAGTCGCCGTTCTTGACGCTCCGGACGAACGACGCCCAGGAGCCCGCGCCGAAGCGCAGGGCCGGCCCGGTGGGATTCTTGCTGTCCCGGACGTGCACCGCGCCGCTACCGTCGGTGCTCGGGGCCAGTTCCACGCAGTTGGATGCGTCTCCGCTGTAGCGGCTCTTGCGCCAGCGGAGCTGATCGTGGGACGTGCTACGGTCCATGATCGCCCTTACGTTGTTCGAGTTGGTCTACACGCGTGGCCAGCCATGCGCGCGTCTGCTCGGGCGTCAGCGCCAGCAGACTGGCCTGATTGAATACGAGGGTATGCCTTTGAACCTCGGACGGCCCGTCGAGGTAGAGGTCGTGACTGGCCAATTCCACGAACACCATGCTCGGCGGCATGCCGTACGGGAAGTCCAGCATCACGAAGCTGGAGTGCATGGCCAGGTACGGGCCGGACTCGTCGGGGAGGACCTGCAGCTGGATATGGCCCCGCACGCTCAGCTCGAACAAATGCCGAGCCTGATCGGCCATCACCTTGGGTCCGCCCACCCGTTTACGCAGCGCTGATTCGTCGATCACTACCGATATCTGGGGCGGCTCCTCTCGGTTGAGAATGGCGTTCTGGCGGGCCAGGCGTGCCTCGACCCGCTGCTGCACCACATCGTCACTCAGTGCCTGTCCACTGCGGACCATGTGGGCGGCGTACTCGGCGGTCTGGAACAAGCCCGGCACGCGCATCAGCTCGATCAAGCGCAGCTGGGAGGCGGCCGCCTCGAAGCCGGGATAGGCCGAGCGGAAGGCGTCCTTGTACTTGTTGTACCAGGGGGTGCGCCGCGCCTCGTCGACCAGCGTCAAGATCAGCTGGCGGTCGGGATCGGCGGTGCCGTAGTGGTCCAGCAGGACGGTGATCAGCGTGTAGTCCGGGCGTTGCCACTGGCCCCGCTCCCAGGCCGCCAGCCGGCCACGTCCCCACCGGAGCGCCTTCTCCACGTCCGTGACATTGCGCAGGGCGGGGTTGTCTTCGGCGGACTCCAGTCGCACCCGGCGCAGCTCCATGCTCAGCCGCAGCAGCAGCGGCCCGGGCGGACTGAACGAGGGCATGCCATTCCTCCTGGCTGGATGTGCGACTGAATCCTACGCGGCCCCAACGCGCTAGAACAGAATCGTCATATTGCGGACCGCGCATTGAAAACCTCTATGCGAGAGTCCAGTATGGGTCCATCACCACAGCGTCACCTTTGGCAGCTCGACCCGCTCCCCACCCGTGACGGGACGTGATCATGTGATGACGACGGACACATTTGTCGCGCTATGTCGTGATCACCCGCGCTGGCACATCCGCACCTACAAAAACGGGCGATTGTGGGCGGTGCTGCGTCGCGGCCTGACCGTCCAGGAGCGTCAGCGCGGGGGCAAGGCCACCGCCGACGCGGGCAGCGTCGCCGAGATGCGCGCGGTGCTGGCGGCGCGCGAGCGGCTGCTGGACGACCTCTGGGAGGTGACCCCATGATCCGGCGACGGCGCGGGACGATGCCGCTCACTGACTCCCCGGCGTGCGGCTCGGCCGCCGCGCCGTCGCCGCCCCCGGCGGGTGACGGGTATTCGGTTCCCGCGACGAGCGGCCCGGCCACGCCCCGCCCGTCACCCGCCTCGGGCCCTGAGGATCTGGAGCGGACGCGCCGGCAGATGGCGCGGCAGTCGGCCGCCATGGCCCGCGCGGCGCTCGCACGGCTGCGTGCGGCGACCAAGGCCGGGTCCCCGCCGCCCCGGCCCCCGCCCTGATCCCCCTTGAGTTCGGTCGTGCGCGTGTGGACGCGGCCTTCGCCCCGAGGACGGCGGGTCTTCCCACATCGCATGACCGCGCGCGGCCGCACCTTCCCCCGGCCAGGGCAGTGCCGGGCCCCCCGATGCGGCCGCACGCGGGGCTCGCGCCCGCGAGGGTGCGGACGGTTGCCCTGGGCGCGAGCCCCGCCCCACCTCCTGGGCCGTCCGGCGCCGAGGCCCTCGGCGCCGGACCCGGCCGGACCCTGGCCCCACATCCCGCTCACCTTGGGAGAGTTCCGATGCTCACCGACCACTACGCACACGTTCCGGCGCGTCCTCGCGGCGCGCGCCCGGACGTCCTGGGCAATGGCCTGCGGCTCGGCTTCGGCGGCGGGTGCGTCGTCCGCGCCCCCGAGCTTCCCACGCTGGCGGAGGTCATGCGCCTTCCCCACCCGTTCCCCGAGGACCTGCCCGCCCGTCCCGTCACCGACCACGCGCTCGACGGCTCCGCCGAATCCGGGGCCGGCTCGTGAGCACCGTCCGTACCGGCCCGGCCGGGCCGGCCGTGGCGATGGAGCACCTGGTCGATTGGCACGGCCGGGCGCCGGCGGTGGCGATGCTCACCGGCGCCTCCACCCGCGCCGAGGCCGCCGCGCTGGGGGACCTGCGCGCCCTCGTGGATCAGGTCCTGCGCCGCGCGGGCTATCCCGCCGCCCTCGCCGCGGACGCGCGCCTGATCGTCAGCGAGCTGTGGACCAACAGCCTGCGCCACAGCCGTACCGCCCGCCTCGGCGGGCAGATCGCGGTGCTGCTGTGGCGGCTGCGGCGCGGCGTGCGCATCGAGGTGCACGACGCCGGCGCCGATCAGGTCCCCGTCCTCCGCCCGCACACCGACTTCCCGCAGCTGGGGCACGGCGCCGGTCTGCACCTGGTCTCGGCGCTCAGCTCCGCCTGGGGGTATTGCGGCTGCGTGCCCCCGGGTCTGCGGACCTGGGCCGACCTCGACCAGGCCGCCGCCCTCGACGTGGCCTGACCGGTCACGCCGGCGGGCCGCTGTCGGACAGCGCGATCTGCCGCAAAGTGTGCACCGTCAGCCCGGTGATCTCCGACATCCGGCGGATCGGCACGATCCAGGCCTGCTTGGCGCCGGGCAGCACCTGGGCGAGCTCGCGGACCGTGGTGTACAGCTCCCGGGTGGCCCGCTCCAGCCGGGCCGAGGCCTGCTCGGCACGGTCGGCAGGCAGCAGCCGCGCGAAGGCCAGGTGCGAGCCGCGCACGATCTCGGCCATGGACGCGGTGGCCCACACCGGATCGCCGGTCTGCGGGTCCCGTAGCGGGAAGGCGAGCGCCTCATGGAAGGCCGTGGCGGAGGCGATGAGCCGCCGCACCCCGTCCACCCGTAGCTGTTCTGGTTCCACCACAGACCGTGTGGACGGCGAATCGGTCATGATGCTCACTGTAGGTCACCCCCTCCCGTGGTCACCAGCGCCGCGACCCGGCGGTGGTACTCCGCCTCGGTCCACAGCGCCGCGCAGCCGCCGAGGAGCTCGGAGCACTCGATGTAACGTTCCCCGGCCACCCGGATCAGCGACCGCCGATCACAGCCGGGACAGGGGCCGACCTTGGGCTGCACGTGCAGCCCCCACGGCTCGATCCCGTACGCGGTGTGCCGCAGCGTGTCCAGCTCGCCGGCGTAGTCCCCCGCCCAGGGCCGGGTGATGCTCCAGTCCAGGTGACCGGCCAGCCAGCTGCCCAGCTCGCGCAGGTCGGCCGATCCGGGCGGATGCACCTGGCGCTCCCCGGCCACCAGCTGGGCCCAGGAGGCGAGGGTCCCGGGGAAGGACGGCGGGCCGCACTGATCCCCATAGGGATCCTGGACCGGGCCGGGCGCTCCGGGCAGCAGCGCCGACAGCACCTCCGGCCGTACCGGCAGGCCCGGCTCCTGGGAGCCGGAGACGTACTCGCGGGCACCGCGCCGGCCCCCGGCGGCCACATGCGCGGCCAGCCAGTTCCCCAGCGCCCCCATGCAATCCAGATCGCGCCGCAGCCGGGCGACGCACACCCGGCACAGCACGGCCGGCGGCTCGGCCGCCCGCGGTTCCCCCTCGATACGGCAGCGCGGTCGCGCGCACTCGGCCATCTCCCCGGCCTCCCCGAATATTCGCACATGGAGCCGCACGCACGGACGCGTGCGGCTCCATGGTAGGTCGCACCCGGTCAGACCGGGACGATCGGCACGGGGCCGGGAGGAGACGGGTCGGCGGCGGCCTGCCGCAGGTAGGACACGACCTCCGCCCGGCTGGGCAGGCGACGGTCCACCCACGCCAGCACGGCCTTGACCGGGTCGCGGCGCATGGGCACCGGTGCGCACGCCGCCAGGCGGCGCACGGCGGTCTCGGCCAGGATCAGCCGCTGCGGATCCTCGTCGGCCCCGGGGTGGTCGGGGTCCGGGTGCAGGCCGCTGGAGTGCCGGATCGCCCCCACCGGGCACATGCTCTGCTCGGCCAATCGCGTGGCCCCCAAGGGCGAGGTGTACAGGAAGTAGACCATCCCGTACCGGTCCAGATGATCGGCGGCGCGCTGCAGGACGGCGGTGGAGTCCAGGACGAGATCGCCGCTCACGCCGCCTCCCGCCACAGCAGCGGGAGGCCCTGGTCGTCGGTGCGCCGCGCGGCGGCCCGCATCACCTCCAGGATCTCGCCCTTGCTCTGCGCGACGTAGTCCACCCAGTGGATCACCGTCACGTGGATCTCGCCCCGGGTTCGCACCGGCGCGGCGAGACGATCACGATCCCGCAGCTCGCGGACCAGGGCCCAGGCGGCGCCGAACGCGGCCCGGATGGAGGGCTCGTTCTCCCACAGCTCGCGCTTGTCGGGGTCCAGGTCCAGCCACAGGTCCGGCTCGTGGCCGCAGGCCACGGCGATGGCGCCCATCGGGCAGACTCGCCGCCGGGCCGGTGGGAGGTCGTCCTGATCGCGATCGTAGTACGCGCCGCACACCAGACCCTGGGTGCGCAGCACATCGAGGGCGCTCGTGAGCACCGCCTGCGGGGTGCGGTCCATCATTCCTCCGTGGGATCGGACTGGGGCGGGGCCGGCCGCTCCAGGTCGTCGGGGTCGGGCACGGGCTGCTCGCGGCCGTACTCGGCCGCCAGGCGCAGCTCGATGAGGACGTCGGTGGCCGTACGCTGCGGCGCGTCGGTCCACTCGCCCACCAGGCGCAGCGGGTGGGTCTCGACCACCGGGATCTGTCCCCGGCGCTGCAGGTGCTCCAGCAGGAGCAGCAGGGCCGTGGCGGCGGCACGCTGGGCGGGGTCGGGCGGGCCCAGATGGACCCAGTCCCACGGGTCCAGGCCGCAGACCAGTGCGATGGCCCCGGCCGGGCACAGCGCGCACGCGCGCCAGGGCCGTCCGTCGGCGCGGTGCTGATCCCGGTCCACGAAGGGCCCCTTGTACAGGCCATTGGTGGCGATCAGCGTGCGTGCGCGGTCCAGGACGTCGGGCGCGGCGGGTTCGGTGGATTCGGTGGATTCGGTCGGTTCGGGTGCGGTCATGGCGAGGGTTCCTCCGGGAGGGGGATCGCGCTGGCCGCCTGGGCCAGCAGGACGTAGGTGGCGGGAGTGGGTATGGCCGCCTGGTCGCCCGCCAGGAAGGCCTCGGCCCGGCGCAGAGCACGCGCGCAGGCGGCGCAGCACCGCGGCGTGACCGGGGTCAGCGCGCGCAGGTCGGGCCGGCCGTCGCGGCGCCGATGCTCGGGCGCCGCCCGCTCGCTCACCCACCCGGCCAGATGCCAGATTCCGAAGGTGAGGGCGCCGATGCCGTGCTCGTGCAGCACGGCCGTGGCCGTCCTCATCGCCGCGTCATCGGAGTCGTGCCAGGGCGCCGCCCGGGGGGTGGTGCGCAGCTGGGCCACCAGATCCTCGGCGAAGGTGACGGCGGCGATGAGCGGGGCGTGCTCACTCCACCGCTGGTCGGGGTGCCCCGAGGCTGGCGCCCGGGCCGCGTCGCTGTGCCGGGCGTAGGCGGCGACCACGGTGAGCAGCGGCAGCAGGACCTGCACGAACCTCTCGTCCCCGGCGGCCAGGGCGGCCAGCTCGTCGGGGACGGACTCGCCGCGCAGCCGCGCCAGGTGGTGCAGGTCCAGGCACGCCGCGATCAGCGCTCCGTGGGGCAGCAGCCACGCCGCCACCTCGTGGGACGGCAGCCGGGTCCGGGCCAGGATGCAGGCGCAGCAGACGCCGACCGTGCCTTCCTCCAGCTGATGAGCGGGGGGATCGGTGGCCAGGATGTGCCCGGCCAGCACGTCGAGCGTCTGGTAGGGCAGGTCCCGCACGTCGCCGCGCAGCCGCCCGAACCGCTCGGTCAGCGCACGGGACGGGGCCACGGACAGATGCCCGGACTGGAACACGGCGGCGACGTCGTCGATCAGCTGCCGTACGGCCTCATCCAGCGCGAAGCTGTGATGCAGGTCCGGCCGGCCCGGGGGCGGGGGGCCCTCAGTCATGGGCCAGCTCCTCCAGCAGGCTCAGGCGGCAAGGGTGGGTGTACGGCTCCGGTGCCTCCAGGCAGGGCTGGCACAGGACCTCGTCGTTCTCGCGCAGGTGATGCACGCAGCACCTGCAGGCGGACAGGGTCTGCAGGTGCTCGTGCTCGCAGCCGACCCGGATCGGGTATCGGCCCCAGGGGCAGCCGCAGACCTGGCAGGCCGAGGCGTTCATCAGGCGCCCCCCGGGTCGGCGTTCCACCGCACCCAGGCCGCGACGGCGCGGGTGAGGGCCTGGTCGAGCTCGACGACGAGCTCCGGGGGCAGATCCCCGCCGGTGATGGCGGGAAAGTGGCGGCGGACCGCCTCCCACAGGGCGCGCTCGCCCTCGGCGACGGCGGCCGCCAGGTGGGCGGCGCTCACGCCGCCGGGCAGCGGCGGTGGTGGGGCAGGGTGGGGCATGACGTCTCCCTCAAGGGGTCGGTGGGATCCGGATGCGGGCAAGGGCTGGATCGGGCAGGTGTGGCCGGCCCGGCCGCACGGGCCGCACATGACCTCGCCGGCCTCCAGCAGGGCCAGGCAGTCGGCGCACAGCGGCAGGGTGTCCACATGCTCGTGGACGCAGCCAGCGCCGACCGTGGCCACGGTCGGCGCCCCGCACGGCAGGGCATCGAAATAGGACATGGGGCAGGGGGTGGTCATCGTGGCCTCGCTGGGGTGGGCGGGTGCGGCGCCGGGGCGCCACGACGAGCGTCGCGGACGGCGATCATGGGACCTCCGTCAGGCCGAGCAGCACGCGGGCGTGCGTGCGGCCATGCGTGGTGAGCTGGTAGTAGGTGCGGGCACGAGCTCCGTTCAGGGCGGGCTGGTGCTCGCAGCGGACCCATTGCGCGTGGCGAAGCTTGGACAAGATCCCGAAGGCGGTGTCGCTTCGGACCTGGGCCAGGCGTGCCAGCGTCTGGACGGTCGGGGCCGAGGCCGGGACGAGCAGGGCGGTCAAGATCCGGCGGGTGCGCCGGGTGCCCCGCACCCCGGCGATGACGGGGGCGCGGCCGATCACGGGATCCACCCCTGATCCCGGGCGTAGCGCTCCAGGGACGCCTGGACGGCGGCGCGCTGGTCGGGCGACAGTCCGGCGGCCGGGTCCTCGGGGATCCCCTCGCGCAGCAGCCGCAGGACCCGGTCGCGCTCGTGCCGATGTGCGGCGCCGAGATAGGCCGCGGTGGCGTCGAGGCCGGCGGTGCCGTCCAGGACGCCGTTCTCCAGGTCGCCGAGTACGGCGGGCGCGGGGGGATCGTGGGCGGCGGCCAGCAGCGTGGCCAGCGGGTCGATCAGGTCGGCCCCGGGGCGCAGGTGGAGGGTGTAGGCCAGCCCGTCCGTGTCGCTGTGCACGTCGAGCCGGGCCAGGCCCAGGTCGAGCCGGTCGGGCGCGGTTCGGCGGGCGTGCGGCAGCCGCGCGGCCAGGCGGTCGCCCTCGGCGCGCTCGGCGGCCTCCTGACGCTCGCGCCGTTCGCTGAACTCCAGTTCCCGGGCGATCTGGCGGCAGTAGGCGGGTAGCAGCTTGCGGGTGATGTCGGCGGCGATGGACTTGGCCGACCGTCCCATCGCGACCTCGATGGAATGCCCGTACGGCCGGGCGTACGCCCGGAGCGTGTCCGTCGGGGAGACCCCGGTACAGGTGAGCCGGCCGTTGCGGAAGGCGGCGGCGGTGCGGTGGTAGACGGCGATGCGCAGCGGGCCGCTGACCAGCAGGACCACCTGCGCGGCGTCCTGCTCGTCGTGCCACATCTGGGCGGTGAAGCCCTCATCCAGATGCTCGGCGATCTGGGCGGCCAGGGCGAGGGTGCCGGCCGGGTCGGCGTAGTAGCCGTACATGGTGCTGCCTCCGTGGGGGTCAGCGGGTAGAGGGGTCCTCGGGGGGGTCTTCGGGGGTGCCGAAGGCGATCCAGGCCAGCAGGAGCACGTGCCACCAAAAGACCACCAAGAGCGCGGCGACGAGGGCGGCCAGCGTCGGGCCGTAGCTGGGGACGATCACGCGCCCGAACCAGCGGCGCAGGCCGGCGTTGCGGGCGTACTCCCGTGCCCACCAGATGCCGTGCACCGAGCCCAGGAGGGCGTTGGCCCCGTCGAGCCAGTCCAGCTCACCACTCGTCATCATCGCTGGTGACGAGGTGGACCAACGCGTCCACGCGCGCGGTCAGCTCACGCAGCTCGGCGCTGGCGGTGAAGCCGGTCAGCGCCGAGCTGGTGCAGGCCCGCTCGCCGTGCAGCGCGTTCCAGGCCAGCCGCTGGTACTCCGGCCCCGGGCCCAGGGTTCGATAGGTCTCGGCCACCGCGCGGACGGCGTCCTCCAGGCCCCACGGGTAGTCCAGCATCGGGTCGGACGGATAGCGGCGCTCGTACAGCCAGGCGACGGCGTCTCCCAGCGGATCCTTCGAGCACAGGGGATGCACCATGGCCTTCCTTTCTGCACGCGTTCGTGCGTGCGGCTAGGGGGGTACGTGCCGATGCGGCGACGGAGGTGGGCAGGGCGGGCGCGCGCGGCGGGCGGGGCGGCGAAAGGAGACCCGGCCCCCTCAAGATCGCAAGTGCGCGCAGTCCTGCTAGCTTCCTCTCATTCTAACATATCTGTAGTGATATCGCAACAGCTTGTATCTAAGTCAAACAATTCGGTTGGGGACCGCCAGGTCCCCGCCACGCCCAAGAACCCCAGCTTGCGAAAAAACCCAAAACGTGAGACCCATTAGAGACACCCCCGCCGGACCGAACCCCGGGAGATCCGCATGCCCGAACAGCCCCCGCGGCGCGAGGTGCCCGAGGCGCTGTTCCAGCCGCCCCTGCCTGACGCGCCCACCCCGCCGGCCCCGGCCCCACCCGCCAGCGCCGCCGCGCCCCGTCGCAAGCGCGTGCGCGCCCGCGCCGCCCGTGCCGCGGCCGAACGCAAGCGCATCCAGTTCCGGCTCGACGAGACCCTCAACCGCCGGCTCACCGTCGCCTGCCGGCGCACCGGCGACGGCCGCCAGGACATCATCGAGGCCGCGCTGAACCGTCTGTTCGACGAACTGCAGATCCCCGCCGAGCCCACCCCCGAAGAGGTCCAGGCGGCCGCTCCCACCCGCACACCCACCCCGCGGACCTCCCCGCCCGTCTGGGTCCATGACTACCCCGTCACCGTCTGGCTGCTGCACCGCACCCGGGATCGGCTCAAGCTCGCCTGGGACCGCACCGGCACCATGCCCAAGTACCTGGGGATCGAGGCCCTGGAGCACTATTTCGACGCCCTCGGCATCCCCGACGACCCACCCGAGGATGATGCCGCCGAAGACTGAGCGGCTCCTGGCGTAGGCTGGGCACATCCCCTGCGACGGGGTGCGAAAGGCCGTCCCGGCTCAGCGCCGGACGGCCTTTCGCCGTGCTCGCACCGAAACGCCTCTCTAGGATGTCGCTTGCGCCCTCCTCACGGCGGGCGTTCCGTCGCAGGAGGTACCGCCCATGTCCATCACCGCCGCACGCCCCGCCCGGAGCGAGCGCAGACTTCGCCTTCCCCGGCCGCTGGTCATCACGGTCGGGATCCTGAAGGGAGGCGCGGGCAAGAGCACCAGCACGTTCTTCCTCGCGGTGTTCTTCGCCAAGGTGTACGGCCTGCGCGTGCTCGTCGTCGACGCCGACCCGCTGTCCCAGACCTGCTACTCCTGGTACCGCAACCTCAAGCGCCGCGGGGTCGAGCTCCCCTTCACCCTGGTCACCTTCCCCAGCCCGCACGTGGACGACTGCATCGACGACCACGTCGAGCAGGGCGCCTATGACGTGATCATCGTCGATACCGGCGGCGAGAGCCCCGACATCTTCAAGGCGGCGCTGCGCAAGTCGCACGAGCTGGTCATCGCGGTCGCGCCCACCCCCGGCGAGCTGGAGCGCGTGCCGCCGACGTTCAAGGCGGCCGAGGAGGCCGCCCAGGACGTGGCGCACGAGATCGGGGTCCGGGTCCTGCTCACCAAGGTGCCTTCCCCGCCCTCGAACGAGGGGCGCGACGCCCGCGCCTGGCTCGGCCGGCACGACTTCGAGGCGTTCCAGGCGCAGGCGACGAACTGGAAGTGGTACCGCCAGGCCATCCACAGCGAGAACCCGCTGCACGACCTGGCCGAGTACGAGGACGTCGGCGACGAGCTGGTCGCCCCCTACGATGAGGACGCCGCATGAGCGCCGAGACCGATACCGCCGCCGCCGGGGCGGAGCCGGCCGCCCAGGCCGAGGACTCCGTCACGGCGCCCCGCCGCCGGGCACCGCGCGGCCGCCGGACGATCGGCGGCGGCACGGCCGCGCTGGACAAGGTGGAGTTCTCCGAACCGGTCTCGCCTCAGGCCGACGCCGAGTGGGCGCCCACGTCCCGTCCCGCGCCCGCACCGCCGGCCCTGCCGGACACGCCGGAGAAGGCGCTGCAGAACTACTTCGCTCTGCTGCCCACCTTCGACGAACCCGAGGGCACCCCGGCCGAGCAGCTGGCCGCCTGCGAGCGGGCGATCCGGGACGCGGCCGAGCACAAGCAGCTGACGGACCGGTACATGCGCCGGTACATCGCCGCCTCGATCGGGGGTGCGCTCGCGCACATCCAAGAGCACGGCCTGGTGCCCAACTTCGAGGTCTACGCCGAGGAGCGGTTCGGGTACAAGCGCGCGCACGCCTACCGCCTGATCGAGTACGGCCGGGTCGTGCGCACCTGGCCCGACCTGGAGCTCGACTGGTCGTTCCGGCAAACCAGCATCCTGGGCCCGCTGATTAAAAAGCATGGGCCCGACAAGGCGCGCGCCGTCTTCGACCTGGCGAACGCCGAGGGCGACATCGGCGAAGCCGGCTTGAAGAGGGCGCGCACGGTGCTGGGGCTGGGCGAGCCCAAGCAGCTGGAGCAGTTCACCGGCGAGGCACCGAAACGGGTGCGCTCGACCTACCAGCGATATGAGGTGGCCGTGCGGACCGCGACCCAGGCCGCCGAGTCCATGGCGATCAGCGACGACGCCCGGCGCAAGAAGCTGCGCGACCTGGTCGAGTACTACCCCGAAGGCGCGGCCGCCCTGCTGCTGGATACACGGCGGATCCTGCAGGCCCTGCAGGATCTGACCACTGAGCTGGAGGCCGACGTTCCCGAGGACATCCTGGACGAGGTCGTCCAGCGGCGCACCCGTGAGCTGGAGTCGGGACAGTAGCCCCGTCGCAAGGTGTCTCACGCGTGAGACACCCGCGCGTCTGTCTCACGCGTGAGAGACGAGGACTGTCTCACGCGTGAGACATGGTCCCGTGTCTGTCTCACGCGTGAGACACCTCGCTCACTCCGGCCGTTCGGGCCGGGGAACGCGATCGGACATGTCGTCCAGCTCGAACGGCACCTGGGCGGCGAGCAGGGCACCCTCCTCGTCCAGCTCCCACAGCGCTTCGACGTTCCCGGGGTCCGGCGGGTCAGGCACCTCCCCGGCGACGCTCACCGGGCCCACGATCAGCAGGATGTGCCGGGATCGGCCGACGGCGGCCAGCCATTCCCACGACGGCGACCAGGCCCCCAGGTACACGTGGTCCGGCGCGACCCCGTCCCGCGCAGGCGTGGCCCGGACCGCCACCCACTGCGCGGTGTACGACGCGGGATAGTGCTCGACCACGCGAACGCTCCACCCCTCGGCCTCGCCGGGGTCGTCCAGGGTGCCGAAGCCGGCCTCGCGCAGCATGAGCTCAAGCTGCGACAGCCACGCCGCCGCGCCCGCGCCCGCGTCCTTGGTGACCTGGACGGTGGTCATCAACGCCGGCTGCTGCTCCCCTTCCCCGTCGGGCAGCAGGATCGGGTGCACCTCGACCGACAGCTCCGCCGCCAGATCCGGCTCGGCGATCGCCGGCAGCGACAGGAACGTGGGTCCCTGCGGGATCTCGACGTTGTAGGCCCAGTGCACCCAGCAGCCGCCGCAGGCGGCGTGCTGGCGCCGGGAGCTGATCATGCCGGTGACCGGGCTGATGTCGGGGTCGTAGGCGGCCATGACGAGGCCCAGTGTGGTGTCCTCGATCCGGGCGTCGCCCTCCCGGTGGCACACGTCGCACTCGTAGCGCGGAGTGCGACGCGCCAGCCACGCGTCCGCGGGCTCGACCTGGGCCACGCCGCGCAGCCCCTCTCCGGCCAGGATGGCCGCGACCTCGCCGGAGAGCACGTAGCGGCGGACCCGATCATGTTCGGGGTCGGCCCGGCGCGCGCGGAGCTGGGCTTCGGCCCGCTGGTAGGTCAGGCCGTTGCGGGTGGCGTACTCGCGTGTGTGCTGCTTGCGGTCGGCATGCCGGGGCATGGAGCGTCCTTCCGGGCGGAGCCCTACGCACCCCGCCCAGAGGAGAACCCAGTGCCCGTGCGGGCGTGAACGTCTGAGGGGTGCGCGGTCCGCTCGGGACCTTCGCCGTCGGCGCCCGGTCCCCGGCGTAGGCGGGGTCGGACTGGGCGGGCTGTGCGCGAGCCGTACGGCACGCTACACCATCGCCCGCCCGGGGTGATTCCTGATGGTGGCCTCCGCTCACTCCCGCGCGGTGTCGTCCCAGGCCCGCAGGGCCGCCCGGTCCCTGGCGAGCTGCCGCAGGGCCTCCTCGACCTGTGTGGCGTCATCCTCGTCGTACGGCAGCTCCCGCTCGGCCATGCCCGCGTAGTACTCGGCGTACAGGACGAGGTCGTAGCCGCGATGCTCCATCCCGTCGGCCAGGTGCTCGCGCACGATCGCCAGGACGTCCTCGGTACTGAGGCCGGAACCGACGCCGTGGGGTGACCTCAGGGTGCTCGCCGAGCCGCCCCAGCTCGCGGCGGCGGTGACGACCGGGTCGGCGGCGTTGAGATCCTCCCTCAGCTCAGGCCATCCCAGGTAGGACTGGGTGTGCCGATTCCACCGGGCCAGGGTGTGCTGGAGCTTCCCGCCTGCGGCCGGGAGTCCCGCGTCGGTGTGCAGCGCCATCGGCGCACTACGGTGGCCGAGGGTGAGCGCCGCGCGGCTGGTGCCGATGACCACGGCGATGGGCCCGTGCACACGGATCCGGAGGTCGGCCAGAGCCGTGCGGGCCTCATCCAGGGCGCGGGCGCGATAGCCGGCCATGGCCTCCTCCGCCGCCGGCCGCCCCCGCAGCCAGTCGGCGAGCAGGTCGACGCGCTCGGCCACGGACCGGGCGGGGTCGGCGGCCGCATGGAACACGGGCGTGGCCGGGCCTACCAGGTCCTCGGGCGTAGACGTCGGCTGCGGTCCCGGCCACGGGGCGGCCGCCGCGGCGTCGGCCGCCGCGATCAGGCGGACCCGGTCGAGTACGCCAGCGTCGAGCGGTCGTTTGGCCGCACGCAGCGCCAGCACGGCCATCGCGCCGAGGCTGCCCGCGTCCGGGTCGGCCGTGACCAGGGTCGTCCCCGCCGGCGGCAGGGGGCAGGTCAGCGCCGACTCGATCGCGACCGTGCCGGTGCCCTCGTCCTGATCCTCGGGGCCGATGGTCCCCAGGTCGCATGCGGCCGCGACCTGGGGCGCGGTGACCTTGATGCCCAGGGCGGGCTGGACGATCACCGCCGCGTTGTGCTCCCGCGCCTCGGGGACGGGGCGAGGGTCGAGGGCGGCGAACCGGTACGCGTCTTGGCTCATGACGTCTCCCTGCACTGCGGTGGGTGACCCCCGGTCGGGCCCTTCACTCACTACAGATGGACAAGAGCCGATCCCTCGCTTTGGCCGGACTCGGGAGGGGCCGCAGGGCGGACGCACGTCCGCCCGATGCGGCTACGGGCGGTACTCGATTGAGATGCGCGCGTCCCGGTCGTACGGAGCGGCCTTGTACCACAGGCGCAGCCGCCGCTGCCCGGCGCGGTCGTACACCAGAACGCTCCGGGAGTCTTCCGGATCGAGACGGCGTTGCCATCCCCGGGGCAGGGTCGCCTCACGGAACAGCGGATCGACGGGATCGACGGGCCCAAGGGTGAACCCGAGCTCGGTCAGCGCCTCGTCGCTCAGGCCCTTGGCCGGGATCACCTCGCAGTCCTCCGCCGCCAGCTCGGCGCGGCCGTACGCTTCGAGGGTCTCAACCCCGAGATCCAGCAGCTGTATCAGCTTGGCGGATGAGGGCGGGCTGGGGCGGCTCATGGCATCTCTCCAGAACGGGTGAGGGTTCCATCGGGCAGCCCGGGGCCCGGCAGACGAGCCGGATCCCCGGGCGGCCACCGAACTTGACGGCCTGGCCGGCGAGCGCGACGGGCGTAGCACCACGACGCGTTCGGCCTAGACGGTCTCGGCCCGGCAGGCCGGGCAGAGCGCGCAGGGAAGGTCCCCGTCGGCGGCGACGCGAACCGTGAGAACCTCGCCGCCGGGCCGGCGGTAGGTCAGCACCAGTGTGGCCCCGTTCACGGGCGCAGGCATCGTTTTCGCCTCATATGGTGCGGTCGCGGTACGGCACGGGGTTCATCGCTGCGGGTCGCGACAGTCGATGTAGATCCCGCACGCGGGGTTCGAGCAGTGGTAGAGGCCGGCCTCCCAGTCATCGGTGGGCTCGTCCAGTACGGTTCCGTCGGCGGCCGCGTAGGCGAAGCCCTCGATGTGGGGCATGTTGCCGCAGCGGCAGGCGAGCTCCCCGTCGTGCGACAGGAGGAGCTGGCGGGGAAAGGCGGGGAGATCGGGTACGAGGCGGGGACGGTAAAAGATGGGCATGGTCGTCGGTCCTCTCGGCAGAGGGGTCGGGGGACGAATATGGCTGCTGGCCTGGGGTTTCCGCCCAGGCGGGTGAGGCACCAGGACCCGTGATAAGCCGGATTATCACGGGTCTCCAATGCCTCCCAGGTTGCGCTTTCGCGACGCGTGAAACCTTTTCGCGCGCCGCGAAAGCGATTACTGACAGGGGGTGGCGACGGTGCGAGGCGGGATCGACACCTCCCCGGGGGGATGCCCGCAAGGCGCTCGCCCCGGCGCGAGGGCCGCGAGGACGGCGTCTCACGCGTGAGACAGGAGAGCCGTAGCCCCGGACCTGCGGCCGGTGAGGCGACGTCCAGATGTCTCACGCGTGAGACACCGCGACGACGGCCTAGCCGGGGAGGGGCGGCCGCCCCAGCCGGGTGCGGGTGACGTACTGGCGCATCGTCACGCGCGTCGCGGGATTGGCCAGACTGCGCCGCAGCCGGTCGATCGCGCCGTCGTCGAGCTGGGGGTTGGCGATCGCCAGCGCCTGGGCCAACAGTCCGTAGGCGTCCTCGTCGCTGAGCAGGCCGCCCTGGGCCGGGCGGCAGCCGTACGGGCACACCAGCGTCTGGGCCGCCCCCCAGAGCCGGCAGATGACCGGGCGCAGCTCGTACACGCTGCATCGGCCCTCGATCAGGGCCGGGCAGCTGTAGTCCCCGGTGCGGGCCAGGACGTCGAGTTGCTCCTGCCACGGCGGGATCGGCACCCCCGCCTGGGCGATGCGCTGCCGCTCGCGGGGATGCATCTCGATCGGCCCGCAGACGTCGGCGCACCGGCCGACGCAGCCCACCTCGGGGATCTGGTCGTAGATGGCCCGCAGGGCGGCATCGATGTCACTGCGGCGCACGGTCGCCTTCCTCACCGTCCTGGCCGCCTCCGATGTAGTGCGCGTCTCCCTGGTCGTCCTGGTCGGCGTGGCACTCGGTCCACACCTCGGCCAGGTCCGGCCGGCCCATCGCCCGGAACAGCCGCGCCAGGATGTCGAGCTCGGTGCACGTGAGACTGGCCGCCAGCGCGTCCGCCGGTTGCGCGTCGAAGGCGCCGACAAAGTCGGCGACGACCTCGTCGTCGATCTCCATTCCTCCACCACCCTCCATGGGGGGCGCGGCCGGGGCCCACCCCGGCCGCGCCCGGGATTGATCGGTCAGGCGCGCACCAGGCGCATGAGCCGGCGGTGCACGGTGGACTTGCGCTCGTCGTCGGCGCCCTCCAAGAGCGCGGTGGCGCGGGCCACCTCCTCGCTCATGGTCCGGCTGCCCCGGGGCTGGTAGTGGTCGAGGAAGTCGGTCATGGTCCGCTCCGCGGCGTACGCCGAGCGGCCCAGGCGCTGACTCTCCCCCTCGAACAGGGCCATGATGTGGTCGGCCCTGGTGTGGTGCCGGGTGCGAGCGGACGCGTCGGCGTCGTCCTTGAGCGGCCACAGCTCGTCGATCAGGCCCCGCACCTCGTCCAGGAGGATGTCGGTGCGGGCGAGCTGGGTCTCCTCCTGCTCCCACTGCTGGGCGTACTTCAGGGTCAGCCCCAGCGTGTCCCGCGCCTGCGCCACGCGCTGCAGCGCGTTGGGGGTGTGCCGGATCTTCCAGCGGGTGCGGGCGTCGCGGACGGCGAAGCGTTCGGTATTGCTGCAGGCGATGCGCCACGGGGTGACGACGGCCTCGGCGCCGGAGCGGCCGTCGTGGGAGTTGATGACGGCCAGGTAGAGCTGGATCTCGTCGTCCAGCCCGCCCCGGTCCACGATGATCGACTCGGGGATCTGCGCGGTGACGAAGACCTTCCGGCCGCCCCGCAAGGCCCCGGCGGTCTCCCACACGACGTCGCCGCTCTCGGTCAGGTCCTCCAGGAAGCGGAACATGTCCCGCTGCTGGATCACCTCGTACAGGCCGCCGACGCGGCCCAGGCGCGCGCCGGTGTCCTCCCGGATCACCACGTAGTCATCGGGCGAGACGCGCAGGTCGGCGGCCGACAGGGTGGACAGCGCCGGGTCGTCGTCGGCCAGGGTGGTGTACCGCAGGCGCTTCTTGGTCGCGCGCCAGTCGATCCGCGCGGCCCGCAGGACCGACTCGATGCTGGTCAGCCCGTCCGGGATCACGGTGCCGACGTTGTGCCACTCGGGGCGGCGGGTGTAGAGGGCGACGCCGCCGGTGCTGGTGTCCAGCCCGTGCTGGGCGACCACCTCGACCTGGTCGCCGACGCGGCGGACGGTGAACACCTCCCCGGCGTCCCATCCGGTCAGGACGCGGTACCGGTCGGGGCCGATCTGTTGCATGCGGCCGGCGGCCACCTGCGACTCGATCCAGGCGGCCTTGTCGGCCTCGGCGGCGATGGCCGCGTCCCGGGCCTCGCGCTGGCGCGCGAGCTGGTCCCGCTTCTCGGCCAGGAAGGCCGCGTTGACGTCCATGTGGAGTCCTTTCGGGGTGGTTCTTTCGGGGTGGTTACGGTGCGGGGGTGTCGAAGCGTCGGGCGAGGCGACGCAGGGCGTTGGGCATGCCGAGGTCCTGGTCGCCGAGGGTGATGCTGAGAACCTCGGCGGGGTCCTCTTCTCGGTAGGGCTGATTGATCATGAGCACGTGGCCGCAGACGCTCGCCCCGACGACGAGGACGCCGTCGGCATCGCCGAGCAGGCTCTCCAGCGGGTCGAACTCGGCCGGCCCGTAGCTGATGACGAACATCGCCCCCAGGACGCGCTGCTGGCGCCCCAGTCGGGCGCGGAGGAGGTCGATGACGCTCTGGGGTATGGCGTCGATCGCCGCCGTCGCCGTCACCTGCCCGTCCGGCGGTGTGAGATCCGGCCACCACAGGTGGCTCGCCAGTCCGACGACGGCCGACCGGTGCGAGTCGACGGCCAGGTGCTCATCGAGCATCAGGGCCAGGCGGGGCGGCTGTGGTTTCTCGGACTGGCCGAACGCCGCGCTGGCCAGCTCCACGTTCGTGGTGACCATCTCGGCTGCGCCGGACCCGCCGCACAGCGTGCAGGGGGCCAGGCGCTGGGCACGCGGCCGTGGGCGGCGGCCGGGCCCGGAGCCCGGCGGGCGCGTGCTCACGGCCGCGCGGCCGCGGGGTGGCGGCCGCTCGTACGTAGATCCATGTCCTCTCCCGTCAGGGGGGTGCGGAGGAGCGTGGGGGGCGAGGCTGCGGCGCGGACGGGTCCCCCACCCAGGTCCGCGTCGCAGCCTCGCGACGGCCGCCGACCCCGGGACGAGTTCGGGTCCCGGGACCCCGTGTCGGCCGGCCGCGATGGGTGGCTCCGTCCCTGCCCCCGAGGTCTGGGGACGGAGCCACGTGAGATGCGCTGAGGTGCGGGATACGGCCCCTACGACAGCGGGGGCGGCGGGCCGGGCAGGGGCCCGTCGGGCACCTCCTCGGGCCACAGCTCGCCGATCATGTACCACAGCATGTACAGGTCGAGATCGGCATCGAACAGGCCGTGGTCGGTGCGCCCCAGCAGGCGGTTGGCGCGGTCCGGCACGGACACCACCGGGATGTCTTCGTAGCGGCGGATGTGGTCCGGGCTGTCGTCCGGTTCGGCGTGCAGGTACGCCAGGGGGCCGTACGGCAAGGCCTCCCGGAAGAAGTCGAGCCGCTCGGAGCCGACGTACCAGCCGGAGCGATCGGGGTCCCAGTGCGCCAGCCAGCGGCCTCCGCTGAGCTCGGCGATGTGCCCGGCCAGGCACATCGAGGTCCGGCAGCGCCAGTCGTTCTGGTCCCAGGTGTCGGGGTTGTGGGCGATGTGGGTGATGGCGGCCACCGCCAGGGCGGGGCCGCGCAGCGGGGTGCCGGTCATGCGTCCGACCCCCCGTCGTAGGCCGCCTCGATCAGGCCGGCGAGCGTGTCGGGCGTGTTGCGGTCCCCGAACAGCAACGTGCCCCCCTGCATGTGGCAGACGGCGGGATTGAGATGCAGCAGCAGCGCGGCGCGCCGCTGCACGTGGACGACCGGGTGGCCCTCCCAGTGGGTGATCCAGACGGGCGGGTCGATCGCGGGCTCGGCCAGCAGCAGGGACGACTCGAAGCTCATCGCCCTGCGGCCGTCGGGCAGGCAGAGCACACCGTGGTCATCAGGGGTGGCCAGCCAGCGGCCGCCCGCGAGGTCGGCGGCCCAGGCGCCGAAGCACATCGTGGCGTCGTAGCGCCAGGCGGTGGGGTCGAAGCGGTGCGGCTCCCGGCGGATGGCCTCCAGGGTGGCCTCGGCCAGGGCGCGTCCGCGCAGTTCGGTGGTGCTCACGCCTCAGCCCTCTCGGTGTAGGCCGCCTCGATCAGGCGGGCGAGCGTCCAGAACGTGTTGTCGGGGTGGAACAGGCGCGACGCCTCGTACACGTGGTCGAGATCGGGGTCGAGGCCCAGCGTGATCGCGGCCCGCTCGCCAACGTGGATGACCCGATAGCCGTACTCGGAGGTGATGTACCTCTCCGGGTCGATCTCCGAGTCGGCCAGCAGGAGGTGCTGCGCGTAGAAGCTCGCGCCGCTCGCGTATTCCCCGTTGGGCAGCAGTCGCAGGTCGCCGTCCTCATCGGGGGTGACCAGCCAGCGGCCCCCGGCGAGCGTGGCGGCCCAGCCGCCGAAGCACATCGTCGAGCCGCACCGCCAGGAGGTGGGGTCGAATCCGCCGGGGTCCTCGCGGATGGCCTCCAGTGCGGCCAGTGCCAGGGCATGCCCGCGCAGCGGGGTGCCGGTCATGCGTCCGACCCCCCGTCGTAGGCCGCCTCGATCAGGCGGGCGAGCGTGTCGGGCGTGTTGTCCCGGTGGAACAGGCGCGTGCCCGACGACAGGTGGACGGAGCTCGGGTCGAGGCCCAGCACGAGCGGGGCGCGATCCATGATGTGGACCACCCGGTGGCCCTCCCGCTCGGTGACGAGGTCGGGCGGGTCGATCTCGTCGGCCAGCAGGTAGCCCAGCGCCTCCTCGTCGTCGGTCCAGCCCCCGTTCGGGAGGTACAGCTCGCCGTCCTCGTCGGGGACGACGAGCCAGCGGCCCCCGGCGAGGTCACACGCCCAGCCGGCGAAGCACTTGGAGTACGTGTCCCGCCAGACGGCGGGGTCGAACTCCTCGGGGTTGGCGCGGATGGCCTCCAGCGTGGCCAGGGCCAGGGCGTGGCCGCGCAGCGGCGGCGACGATACAGGGGCGAGGGTGGGTGTGGTCATGGCAGGCTCCATTCCGATGAGGTGGCGGCGGCCGCCGCGGCCGCCGCGTAGGCGCGGGTGAGCTCGTGGGCCAGGCTCACGGCCAGCCAGAGCTCCAGGTTTTGGGCGATCACGTCGGGGGCGCCGCCGCCGACACGGGCGCGCACCTGGTCGCCGGAGGCTTCGTAGGTCATCCAGGGCAGGCCGTCGGCGGCCAGCCCGTGCTGCGCGCCGTGGTCGGCGGACTCGTTGAGGAGGTCCACGACGCGGCGGGTGCGCTCCCCGCACAGGCCCCACTTGAGCGTGCGTGCGCGCTGGCCCGGGGCGTGGACCTTGATGCCGCCGGTGAGCGGGTCCAGATGGTAGACGGGCATGGCCGTCAGTCCCGGGCGGTACGGCTCGGCCCGTAGTAGGCGTCGGCCAGGTGGGCCAGGTCCTCCCAGGTGTTCCACCCGCTGAACGCCTGCTCGGCCTGAGTCGCGGTCAGGCCGAGCAGGCGCCTGGCCCGCTCGTGGACGTTGACGAGGCGCAGGTCTCCCGCCTCGGCGATGTCATGGGGGTCGTCCTCCGGCTCGGCGTGCAGCCAGACGCGCCCATAGAAGTCGAGATCGGCCCAGGTGCCGCCGGCCAGGGTGGCCGCCCACCCCGCCAGGCACATGGCGACGCCGGACTCCTTCTCGACGCGGTAGACGTACTGGTCCCAGGCGTCGGGGTGGCGGGCGATGTGCTTGAGGGCGGCGCGGTACAGGGCCTCGCCGCGCAGGGTCGGGTCGGGGGTGACGGTGAGGGGCATGGTGATCCTTTCGGGGGAGGGACCGCCGAACGCGACGTTGCGTGCGGCTATTGTGCCGTGGAGGTCTGTCAATTCGACGGGAACATGCGCGCGGCCCGGTCCAGGTCCTCCAGCGGCCAGCCGGCACCCATCAGCGGGTGACTGGGCTCCAGGTCGAGCAGCCGGATGGCGCGCAGCTCGGTGTGGATGACGCGGTGGCCGTACAGCTCGGTGGTCTCGGCCGGGTGGTCGCCGTCGTCGGCGAGCAGGTACGCGGTCGGGGCGGCGGGCTGGTCGCTGACGTAGCTGTCGTCGTTGGGCCCGTACTGGTACGGCGGCGTGACGGGGGTGCCGTCCGGGAGTGAGGCCAGCGGGTAGTCGCGGTCCCAGCAGCCGCGCCCTTCGGGGTCGGTGAGCAGCCAGGTGCCGCCGGCCAGGTCGGCGACGTATCCGGCCAGCAGCCACAGCCGCTGATCGCTGAAGGCCCAGATGGGCCCGTGGAAGACGCGCATGGTGGAGACGGCGGCGCGGGCGAGCAGTCCGCGGTGGTCGGCCAGGCGCTCGGTCATCACGCGGGTGGCGGCGTCGGCGGCCTCGGCGCCGAGGTCGGCGGGGGTGGGGGTGCCGTGCACGGCCGGGACGCGGGCGCGGGCGTGGGCGGCGTGGGCGGCCTGGCGGACCCTCTGGTACAGGCGGCTCTGGTGGGGCAGGTCGGCCGGGTGCAGGACGCTGGTGGCGCCCCACGCGGCGGTCTCGACGATCTCGCGGTCGGTGGGGTGGTTGAGCTGGAGCAGGGCGGTCTGGACACGGTGACGCAGCAGGCCCATGGGGTGTGCCTCTCGCGACGGGGGGGTGGGCGCGGTGTCGTGCGCCCGAGGGGGAGCCGGGACGGGGGTCCCGGGAGGGTGGACGGCGGAGTGGACACGCTGTCCATGATCATGATCGCGCGCACAGAAAGAGCGCGCTACGTCCAGTATCGCATAGATCGTGCGAATACGCAACAGACTGATACGTGCCCAAACAAGTGCGGGAGAGCCGTGCGGCGGCCGGGGCACCAATCCCACGTCAGGGCTCGACGCCGCCCTGGGTGATACTCAGGTGTGTTCCCCGGCCGCCCGCTCGCAGGCCCCCGACTCAGGCCGCCGCGATCGAGGGGAAGGCGATCTCCTCCCGGTAGCAGACCCCCGTCCGCAGGCACCCGTACAGGCACGTCAGCAACCGCCCGGCCAGGCGGCGCAGCGCGGCGGCGAACCCGTCCCCCGCCTCCCGCCGCCGGTCGTAGTACGCCCGCGCTCCCACCGACCGGGTCAGCGACGCGAACGCCCAGTGGTGCCCGGACTCCCGCAGCAGCCCGTTGAGCGCGAAGCGGCGCGCCCGCACCGTCCTGGTGCTCCCGCTGGCCCACGTCAGCGGCGCCGCCCCGGCGTAGGCCCGCAACGACCGGGCCGAGGCGAACCGGTCCAGATCATCACCGATCTCGCCGAGCAGCCGCGCCCCGATCACCGGCCCCACCCCCGGCATGCTGCGATATAGGGGCGCGTGCGGATGCGCCTCGAACGCGCTCGTCATCTGCGCGGTCAGCTGCTCCACCTGCGCGCACGCCTGGGTGGTCAGCGCCAGCGTGGCCAGCATCGCCTCGCCCATCGCCGCCTCGATCTCGGGCGCGCGGCGCAACTGCGGCGTGCGCAGCCGCTCCCCGATGCGCGCGGCCTGCTCGTCGATCAGGCGGGTGCGCCCGGCCGCCACAAGCAGGTCGGCGATCTGCCGGTGCCGCAGCCGGGCCCCGGCGCGCGGCGTGGGCGCGGCCGCCAGCAGCGCGCGGGCCTCGGGACGCAGCAGCCCCGACCGTCCGTCGAAGGCCGACAACGCCGCCGGGTAGTACAGGCGCACCAGGCTGCGCAGCCGTCCCAGCTGCCGGTGCTGCTCGCGCACCGCGTGCCGCTGAGCCCGCGACAGCTCGGTGACCACCTGGGCCTGGAGCCCCGGCCGGGGCAGCGGCCGGTGCAGGTGGGCGTCGACCCGGATGATGTTGGCCAGCAGCTCGGCGTCGCCCCGGTCGCTCTTGCGCCGCCGGGCCGGGGACACCCGCCCCCGGTATCGGGCGACGACCATGGGATTGATCGCCACGACCTGCAGGCCGGCCTGGCGCAGGGCGTGCACCAGCAGGATGCGACTGGTCTCGATCGCGATGGGCACCTGGCGGCGGGAGTGGCGTTTGGAGGTGCTCAGCCCCGACAGCAGCGCCAGCAGCTCCTTGACCCCCTCGGGGGTCTCGCGGATGCGGGCCCGCGCCACCACCTGGCCGTCCTCGTCCACGACCGCCACATCGTGCAGGCCCTCGGCCCAGTCGATCCCCATCCACCACCGCGCCACGCGGGTGTCCTCCTTCGCCCTGCCGTGCTCGTTGGAGCCGGAACGGGGCCGCGCGTTCTCAGAATGAGGACTGCGAGGGGCCCAGGATCGCAAGGGGCGTGCCGCGTCCCGGCGATAGCACTCTAGGGGGGCGTGACTTCCGATATGGGAGTTTCGCCCTCAGGGGAACGCGGTCAGGGGAACGCGGTCAGGGGAACGCGGTCAGCGCCAGGTGTAGGTCGCATCCGTCGCGGCCGGCAGGAGAACGGCGTCGATCGGGGCCCGGGGGTGGGCAAGAGCCGCAAGGGCCTGGCCGACCAGCGGGAACAACGGCAGCCGGTCCGCCTTGCGGTAGTCCACCCACTCGATGACGCCCGGCTCGGCCGAGCCGTCGGGCTGGGCGTCGTACTCCACGGTGGCCAGCCCCTGGCGCACCTGTGGCGTGATGTGACACCGGAAGATCATGTGGATCTTGCGGGGCGGCGGGGTGGGGCCGGGCCGGGAGACCATCTGGTCGCAGATCCAGGCCAGCTCGGGCGCGCTGGCCTCGGCCAGGTCTAAGTGCAGCTCCTCGGACATCTCCCGGGCCAGGGCATCGGGCAGGGGCTCGCCGGCGCGGACGTTGCCCCCCGGCGGGGTGTAGTGGCTGCCGGTGGGTCGGTCGCGGCGGATGAGCGCGACGTCGTCGCCGCAGAACACCACGGCGCCGACCCGGATCTTGATACGGGAGAACGGCTCTGGCTGGCTCATGCAGGGCAGTATTCCCGGCGCGGGCGGCGATCGCGGGTGAATCGGTGATCGCCGCCCGCGCCGGGACCAGTCTCAGGCGACCGGGAGCAGGCCGGGCAGGCCCAGGTCGGCGCGAGCCTGGGCCAGGCTCACCCGCTCGACCTCGACGCCCGTGACGGTGAAGCGGCGCAGCCGGGTGCAGCTGCCGCGCATGACGGGCCGCAGGTGGCAGGGGTCCAGCTCCTCGATCACCACGGTGGGTCGATCGGCGACGCTGTTCTTGCCTCCGGCCAGGGCCGGCGCCAGCTGGCCCCCGTCGGCGTACGGCACGGGGGCGATGCGCCAGATCGGGCCGCGCACGCTGGACAGGGACGCGGCGCCGAAGCCGCGCTCCTCACGCGGCGTCATCGGCTCGCCGTCCAGGCTCACCAGCCCCCGGAACAGGCCCATGGCCCGGCCCTGGTTGACGATCTGCCCGGTGTCCACCGAGAAGTCGCGGGAGAAGAACGTCGCAGGCGGATAGTCCGCCAACTCCAGCGCCTGGGCGTAGCCGCGGGCCATCGGGATGACCACCTGGGTCAGGTGGTCGGCCGCGCGTGCGTCCACGCCGCTGGCGAGCGCGGCGGCGGTGGCCTCCAGGTCGGCCAGGACGGCGGCCACGTCGCCCGCCGTGGCCGCCGCGAACGGGTCGCGGCGTCCCAGGTCATGCGCGGCCTTGTAGGCGAGCAGCGTGTTGAGCAGCCAGCGGGTGGCGTCGGTGTAGCCCGAGCGGGTGCGGGTCTCGGTCGCCGGGTACAGGTGCAGGGCGCGGAAGGTGCCGTCGATGTGGAAGTCGGGGTCGGCGGCGTAGTAGTCGCCGTCGGCGGCGTTGGCGAAGCGGTGCAGCTGCACGTGCCGGGCCCGGTGCGGCACCGTCAACTCCCCGGCCAGCGCCGCGCGCACCGTCGCCGGGCTGACGTCCAGATGGTCGCCGACCAGGTGCAGGTAACGGCGGCCGGGCTCGGTGAACACCGGCTGGGTGCGCTCGTCCAGCCGCGCGATCTCGGTCAGCGGCAGGCCCTGCCCGTCGTGCTCGTCACAGGCGATGAGCAGGTGCGGGCCGCAGCCCAGCACGTGCCGCCCGGCCATCACGGTGTCGACCAGCTCGGCCAGGCCCAGCAGGGGCGCGAATCGCATCTCCACGGCGGCGGTGGCCGGGCCGTGGCCGAGCTGGTCGAATACCGGCCGGTAGGTGGCCAGGGCGTGGGCGAAGTCGGCGATGAACTCGGACCGGTCGGTGCCGGGATCGGCCCCGGTCCAGCCGATGGTGTACGGCGTGAGCGAGAGCCGGATCCCGTCGAACACCGCGCCGTGCTCGGCGGCGATCCGGGCGTGCATCGCCACCAGGTCCGCGTTGTGCCGGGAGAAGCCGACCGAGGAGACGCGCAGCCGCACGTCGAGCACGTCGCGGGCCAGGCCGCACAGCACGTCCAGGTGCGGGTAGCTGAAGATGTCGTTGTCCAGGTAGGGGAACAGCACCCCGGGCCGGTGGGCGCGGCCGCCGGCGATGTGCAGCCCGCGCTCGCGCGCCACGGCGGCGAAGGCGCGGGTGAAGGCGGTCAGGCCCGGCGCGGTGAATTGCCAGATGTCGCGGCCGGCGGCCTGGCTACAGAAGGCGCAGCGGTTGGCGCAGCCGGCGGCGGGCGTGAGGTACTGCAGGCGGGTGAACGCCTCATCGGGCAAGGTGCGCAGCTGGTCCAGCAGCGCCGAGTCGAGCGGGGCGGCCGGAAGGGCCGCCACGGGGGCGAGGGGCATGAGTGACCTTCCTCAGTGGGGGTGGGGGGTGAACAGCGCGTGCACGGCCGCGTGCACGCGCTGGATGAGCTCCGAGGCCGAGTCGGGACCGTCGAAGGGCTGTCTCACGCGAGCCTGTCCCTCGATGGTGCACAGCTCGGCGCCGGGCAAGCAGGTGATGTCGGGGGCGGGCAGGTTGGCCAGCAGCACCTGCCCGTGGTCGAGCGCGGCGTCGGCCGGGTGCGCGCCGGGCCGGACAAAGTGCAGCCGCCCGTCCTCCTCCAGTCGGTAGACGCCACTGGGGTTCTCCCGGGCGATGCGGGCCGGGAACGCTTCGCGCCACCGGGTCTTGACGTAGAACGGGCCGCCGCCGGCGGCGGCCTGGGCGACGGTGGCGCGGTTGAACGCATCCGGGTCGCCCAGCCAGTCGCCGACCCGGCCGCCGAGCTGGCAGATCAGGTGCGCGGCCAGGAACGGCGGCAATCCCCGAAGCTGCTGGTTGACGCCGGACACCTCGGTGGTGCCCTGGTTGCGCCAGTTGATCTCGTTGAGGTGGACCCGGCCGTCCTCGGTGATCAGGGCGTCCAGGCCGAACAGGCCGCAGGCGCGGTGCTCGCGCCAGGCCCAGGCGGCGATGCGCTCGGCGCAGTCGATGAGCTGGACGGTCACCGGCGCCGGCCAGGGCGACGACCAGTCGTTGCCCGCGCTCTTGGCCTCGCCGATGCCCAGCGCGGCCACGCCGACGCTCTTGTGGCTGGGCCGGTCCACGTACACCCGGATGCCGTCATCGTCAGGGATCGACAGCACCGTGGTGTTGGACGGCCAGCCGTCGATATAGGCGGCCACCCGGTACGGCCCGCGCAGTGCGGCGGCGCGGTCCAGGTCGGCCGCCTCGCGCACGATGACGGTGCCGCGGCCGCCGGAGCTGACCCCGGCGGCCTGAACCACGACGACCTCGCCTCCCACGGCCCGGCGCAGCTCGGCCAGGGCCGGGAGGCGATCGAGGTGGACGCAGGGGATGCGCGCGGACGCGGGCACGCCGGCCTGGCGCAGGACCGCGTCGAAGGCGATCTTGTCCTCGATGCGGGCGCGCACCTCGCCGGCGGTGGCCGCCACCGTCCCGGCCGGGCCGGCCAGCTCGCGCAGCAGCGGCATGCCGTACCACGCGGCGATGACGGCAGAGCGCTCCATCGCGCCCAGGAGCGCGGCGGCCGGGTGGCGGACCAGGTTCAGCCAGTCGCGCCGCGTCTGGGGTGAGCGCACCCGGCTCAGGTCCTCGGCGGCGATGACGGCCTCGGGCTGGGCCGGCTCCCAGGACCGGTAGCAGCCGATGCTCAGCGCGGGCCGCAGCATCGGCAGCGGAGCCGGTCCGCAGTAGCCGGTGCGCCCGGCGGCGGTGAAGCGCTCGACCATGACGAGCGGGCGGCCGTTCAGGGCCGCCGCCAGCTCATGCCCGGCGGCGTCGGCCCGCGCGGCGTCCAGGGGCGTGCTCACGCGGCGCGCTCCACCGCGACGGGCGCGGGCTGGGGCGCGAGCAGGTCGGCGATCTGGCGGGCCATGCCCGCCGGGCATGAGCTGGCGGTGTCGAAGACGAGCAGCCGCTCATGACGGCGGCCCATCCCGCGCACGAGCATGGCCTCGAAGGTCGCGGCGAAGCTGGCGTCCTCGACGCTGCGCACGTCCCCCGGGTCGGGGTCGGCGCGCTCGGCCAGCCGGGCGGCGCGCACCTGGCGGGGGGCGTGCAGGTACACGGCGGCGTCGAAGGGAGCGAACAGCGGCCAGCGCAGCGCCAGGCAGGCGGCCAGGTACGGCCCGCCCGCCATTCCGAACGCAACCGTGCGATCGGCATAGCCGTCCTGAATCAGGACGGTGCCGGGCGGCTCGGGGGCGCGCAGCCGCACCAGCAGGGCGTCGAGCAGGTAGCCCGGCCCCAGCAGGGCGGCCGTGAGCAGGGCCGAGTCGGGCTGGCGCACGCGCGGCAGGCGCCGCAGCGGCCCGGCCAGGGGGTGGTACGGGGACAGCATCCAGGTGTGGGAGCGGGCGGGCACGCCGCGCTGGCCCAGCTCGGTGATCAGGTGATGGACCAGGGTGGTCTTGCCGGTCAGGTCGAGCCCGTCGATCAGGACGCGCATGGCGCTCCTCCGGGTGGTGGTGATCGGGTTGTGGCCTGCACCTATACGGTCACAGCTCGTGCTATTGACGGTGCACCGCGTAGGGCGCAAGGTCGAGGGGGCGTGCATGTGAACCCGATGTGAATGGGGATCAGGGTGACTCCTCCGCGCACGCGCCCGATCGTCAACGAGGCGCTGAACACGCTCATCCGCCAGGCCCGCTGGACGCGAGCCGCCGTGGCCGCCAACGTCAACGCGGTCGCCGCAGAGATGGGAGTCAAGCTCAGCTACGACCATTCAACGGTCGGCCACTGGCTGACCGGGAGCGTCCCGCTCCCGGCGGGTATATGCGCGGCGACGGAGGCGTTCCGCCGCCGCCTGGGCCGCCCCGATCTGACCTCGGCGGATTTGGGCTGGCCCCTGGTGGCGATCGCGGCGCCAGGGCACGATCTATGGCAGGGCGACCCGGTCGACCGGCTGGCCGCCCTGGGGGAGGATGACATGCTCCACCGCCGCACCGTGCTGACCGCGGGCGCGCTCGCGCTGGCCGAACTGACCGCCGTGCCACCCCCGCCTGACCATCCGCCCGCGCCCCGGCGCGGCGGCTCGGCCGATGTGGAACGGGTGCGGGCCAGCACGCGCGTGTTCGCCGACCTGGACGACCTGTACGGCGGGGGCCATGCGCGCGCGGCGGTGGCGGCCTACCTGGTGAGCGAGGTCGTCCCGCTGCTGCGCGGGACACGCGGCCGGGCCCAGCCGCAGATGTTCGTCGCGGCCGGCGAACTGACGTACCTAGCCGCCTACATGGCGGCCGACGACGGGGCCAATGGGTTGGCCCAGCGGTACTACGCCAGCACGGTACGGCTGGCCGACCAGGCCGGGGACCGGGTGCTGCGGGCCACGGCGCTGCGCTCGATGGCCGCCCAGGCCGCCGAGCTCGGTCACGTGCGCCAGTCGCGGGACCTGGCCGACGCCGCCGCAGCGGCGCTCGGGGCCGGCGGTTCGGCGCGGACCCGGGCGTGGGTGCGCGCGATGCAGGGCGAGGCGCAGGGCGGGATGGGTGACCGGTGGGCGTCGCTGAGCCTGCTGCGTCAGGCCGAGTCGCTGCTGGAGCGGGCCGACTCGGTGCCGCAAAGCGAATGGACGGGGAACTTCCGGCGCGAATCGCTAGAACACGCCACCGCGTTGGCGCTGGGCAAACTCGGCGACGATGCGGGCGCGGCTCGGCACTTCAGCGCCTCGATGGCCAGCCGTCGTTCTGTGGAGCGCCGCACCCGGGCGCTGATCGGCGCGCGCGCGGCGCAGGCGTGGCTGCGTGCGGGGGAGGTGGATCACGCGGCGGCGGTGGCGCTGGATCTGGGATCGGTGCAGGACATCAGGTCGGCGCGGGTGCAGCAGGAGGTACGCCGCCTGCGCGCGGCCTGGCAGCCGTACCGGCGCAATGCCCAGGTGGCCGACGCTGACCGGCTGCTGTCGGCTGTGCCGGGGCGTTAGTCCAACCAGGTGATGTCGAAGACGTGGATGAGCGCGCGTTCCTGATCCACGCGGTAGGTGATCAGGCCCTCGCCGCCGCGCGTGTCACTGACGGTCACCATCCGGTACTCCGGCGGCGCACCGTAGACGGGCAGGCCATGCCAGGGGTTGGTGCGGATGCCGGCCAGGGCCGAGACGATGGCGACGAAGGCCAGCTCGGGCAGGCCGGGGATCTGGGCCGCCGCGGTGGCGGCGAACTCCACCTGATATTTCACCGCGGCCTACGACCGATTGGCCCAGCCGGGGATGACGTCCTCGGCCGGCACGCCGGGCTCACCGCGCTCGGCGTCGGCCATCCGCTGCCGGTAGGTGGGGTCGGAGAGGGCCACGGCCTGCAGCCGCCACAGGCGCAGCACCTTGTCGATGGCGTCGTAGCGGGTGGGGTCGTAGGCCTGCTTGAGGGCGGCGTGGTATTCGACCAGGAAACCGCTCCGGTACTCCTCCGGCAGGTGCGACAGGATGGACTCGGGGGTCAGGCTGGGCACGTCGGCTCGCGAGCGGTGGATGACGCTCATCGCCCCTCCTGGGATATGCACGGCGGTCACGGTTTTCCAGTGTAGGCAGATGTACGGCGGGGCGCCGGGGAAGAGCGCCGCGCCCGCTATTGCACCCGTCGTCCCTCAGGATCGAGGACCGGCACGTCCTCGTACGCCTCGGCCCACCCGTCGAGGGGGTCGAGCTCATCCTCCTCGTACCAGCCGAGCAGCCACACGAGGGGCTCGCCGCGCACCTGGAACCCCACCGTCTCGACCAGGACCGGCCAGGCGAGCAGGGCGCGCAGCGTTCCGTCGCTCAGGGCCAGCCAGAGCGCGAGCTTGCGCTGCGGGGGGCGGTGGCCGGCTCCGCGCAGGCGCACCAGGGGCAGGCCGGGCAGCGCGTCCAAGTCCAGGCCGGCGCGCGCGAGCCACGGGTTGATCGTGCTCACCGGTCCGGGCCGGGGTCGACCCGTGCCAGTCCGCCCACGGCGGACTGGAGCCGGTCCAGCAGCCGGGACAGCTCACCGGCCGCGGCGCAGGCCTGCCGGGTCAGCTCGGTGGTCTCGGCGGCGGCGGCCTGGGCGTGGCCACCGTGGGAGCCGTAGTCGGGGTCCTCGCGGACGGTCCCGTCGGCCACGGCGTCGGCGATGTGCTGCTCCATCTGGGTCAGCGCCTGCGGGAGTCTGCGCGCCGCGTCCGCCAGGCTGCCGTAGATGCTGTAGACGGCGGCGGGGCTGGCCAGGTGGGCGCCGCCCCAGGTGGCGTGATTGAGCAGGCGGACGGCCTCGCCGATGCCGGCGGCGATGATCCGGGCGCCCTCGCTGCTGTGCGGGCCCTCGGCGGTGAGGGGAGCGCCGTCCTGCGATATCCGGATCTCGATCATGTGCACTCCTTCGCTGGAGTGCTCAGCGTAGGTCGGGACTAAGCGTAGGTCGGGACTAGGGGGCCCCACCTGGCACCCGCCCGGCGTGGCCTACCTCGGCGTCCCGCTCGCCCCGTCCTGGCGGCGGCGCATGCTGCGTGAGCGCCGCGACCGCGCCAGCGCGGCGGTGCTGGACCCCTGCGCCAGCCCGCACCTGCTGGTCGGCGGCCTCCCCGCCGAGGCGATAGCCGAGCCCGGCCGGCACTGAGCCGTCCGGGTCCGGCTCGCGTGAGCCGGACCCGGACGAACGCCGTGCTGGGGCCGGCCGCCAGAACGGGACGAACGGGGTTCACCCCCACGGACGTGGGGAGCATGCCGGGCCGTGGTGGGGCCACGGCACCGCCAAGGGGTCATCCCCGCATGCGCGGGGAGCAGGACAGGCGGTCGGCCGACCTCGGCAAGGCCGCCCCCGGGCCATCCCGGCCTCAGGGATTGGTCCAGTCTTGCACGATCTGGTCGAGGTATGCATCGATCTGCGCGTGGCGGGCGAGCACGGACCGATAGCGCTGGCGGACCAGGGTGCGCACCCGGGAGGTGCTGGTGGCGGCGCGGGCGATGTCGGCCAGCATGGGGGTCAGGTCCACCCCCTCGGCCTCGGCGCGGCGGGCCATCCAGGCCAGGCAGTGGGCGGCGCGGGCGGCGGGCTGGACGGGCAGGCGGTTGTGGGCGCCGCCATGGGCGCGGGCGACGGTGATCTGCAGGCGCCGCCCGTGGTCGGCGATCTCGCGCAGAGCCTCGGCCGACAGGTGCCGCCGGGAGCGGTGCAGCCGGTCGGGGTCGCTGTCGGGCTGGACGCAGGCCCGGACGATCTGCACGATGTCCGCCTCGTCGAGCATGAGACGGACCGGGCCCGTCTCGATCAGGCGCAGCCCGTGCCGGACGGCGGCCAGCTCGGCGTTGCTGCTGCTGCCCTCCGGGCGGCGGGGCGCCGGGCGGCGGAACGCACCGGCGATGGCGCGGCCGTCGCCGAGGACGGCCGCATACCCACAGATGGTGTGCCCGCAGGCGTCGGGACCGCTGGAGCCGTCGGTGGCCAGCAGGTGCGGCCCGCCGGGGCCGGCGGGCAGCTGCAGGGGCAACTGCAGGGGCAGGGGCTCGGGGTCGGGCTCGGTCATGGGGCGACCACCAGTCCGAGGTACTCGGCACCCTTGTGGTTGGCCAGGACCACGGCGAACTCGTGCCCGTAGGCGCAGGCCAGGGCGATGTGGACGTAGCCGCCGCGGGTGCCGATGGGGCTGTGGTACTCGTCCCGGTCCGGGTGGAGGGTCACCGCCCGGTGGTCGGGGCCCGGGGGCTCGCGGTCCAGGTCGGGGCTGTGGCAGCGCGGGCAGTGAAGCTGCCAGCGCACGCAGGTGCGCGTGCGGGTATCGGGGACGAGCAGGGGGTGGGCGGGCATGGGGGCTCCTTGGTGGGAAGACGGCCGGGCGCGTCAGCCGGGCCGGGTCAGGGACAGGTCAGGGACAGCAGGGGGGCGTCCTCGGCCGAGGGCAGCGTGCCGCAGACCCGCAGGCTCATGTGCGTGCCGGAGCTGGTGGGGATCGGCAGCAGGGTGCCGAGGGTCAGCCGGGTGCCGTGGTCGGCCAGGACCAGGGCGGCCTCCACGGCCAGGCACAGGAGGTTGGCGGCGCGCAGGCGGTCCTGGGGCGCGAGCACCAGGTCGAAGACCAGGGCCAGGCCGCGCCCGGGGGCGCCGCCGAGGGGGCCGGCGTCGTCCAGGACGGCGATGCGCCAGCGCTGTCCGGTCAGGACGTAGCTGGTGGCGCCCGGCAGGGGGGTCAGCTCGGGGGCGGGCTCGCGGATGAGCCGGCCCGGTAGGCGGCGGCTGTGCGGCATGGGCTCAGCGTAGGCCGTCCAGGGCGGCTTCGACGGCGTCGGCGAGGTTCTGGGCGGCCTCGTGCTCGGCGTCGGCGCCAAGGGCGTGGCTGTCGCAGTCGCTGGCGGCGGTGCGGTAGGCGGCCAGGGCGCGGCGCAGGCGGCGGTTGTCGGCGTCGCGGGCGTCGACGAGTTCCAGCAGGGTGCGGGGGGCGATGGCGATCACCTCGGCCGGGAGGCCGCCGAGGTCGGCGCGGGGGAGGTCCTCGATGCTGTCGCATCGGGCGACGGCGGCGCGCAGGTCGGTCTCGGTGGGGGCCTGGACGTCGAGGGTGACGACGGCCACCAGGTCGATCTTGTAGGTGGGCATGGGTGCTCCGTTCGGCGTGTGTCGGGCGTGGCGGTGCCGGAGCCGCGGGGGTCCGGCGGCTAGGGTGGTCGGGTCGGCGCCGGGGGACCCGTTGCTGCGGCAGAAGGGGCCTGGCCCCGTCCCCCGCGCACGTTCTGGTCTACTTTGTAAAGGCGGGTCTGAAGACCGTTCTCGGGGGGAGGGCCGCCGTACGGCGGGCGCTCCCCCTCCTGGTAATCCGGACAGTGCGGCATGGGCCGGGCATCTGGTGCGGGGTTGGCCGGCGGAGCCGGCCGGGTTCGTCGAACAACACCGGGCGGGGGTGCGGTCCCGGCGGCTTTACGTTGTAGATTCATCGGGCGGCAGGGTGCCGATGATCAGCCGCTCCCGCGCGCCCGTCTCGGGATCGTAGAGATAGATGATCTTGCCCTGGCGGCGCGCCTCCTCCACCTCCTCATATACCTGCACCGCCCGGTTGATGATGTCGGTGCGCGTGTCGCCCGAGCGCTCGTGCTCGCGCGCCAGCGCCTGCGTCGTCCGCTTGGTCAGCGCGACCGTGATCACCTCATGCGCCCTGGTCATCGCCGTCCTCCCGCTCCACCAGCTCCGGCGCGATCACCCGGCCCAGCAGCTCCGGACCGTCATAGAGCCGGCACGTGCACCGCTCGCGCACCGGCTCGTGCCCGTGGCCGTGGCCGTGGCCCCAGGACGGGGCCTGCCGGTCGACCCGGCCGTGGCAGGGGCCGGTGCCGCCCTGATGGAAGCCGAGCGTATGTCCGCAGCCGCACACCGCCCGGGGCACCGGCGGCCGCACCTGCGCGCGGCCGTGCGCGAACCCCACGAGGTATCCGGACGCCAGCCCGGCCAGGAGCACCAGCAGCGCGATGAGCATCTGCATCCCCATCATCGTCTCCTTCGCCCCGGTTCATCCGGCCGACAGTAGTTCGTCCGCCCTCGCGCGCGCGTGCGGTTCGGGCGACCAGGGAGGATCTGCCGGACGGCCGGACGGCGCGGAGGAGCGCAGCGCCAGCGTCTTGGCGGCCGCCGGGCTCGCGGCCGCCAAGGCCGCCCGCGCCCGCGCGGCCTGGGCGCGCACGTCCACCCGCCGCTCTTGCAGGGCGGCACGCTCGGCCCGTCGTCGCTGCTGCTCTTCGTGCCGCCGCGCGGCGGCGGCCGCCCGAGCCTGCGAGGGCAGCGGCGCGCGCAGCGCGCCGTCCTCGCCCACCCAGGCCGCGACCCGGTGCCGGATCCAGCCCGGCAGGTAGCGCGGGTCCTCGGTGCGCGGGAAGCGCGTCTGCTCCGGCGTCCAGGTCAGCGCGTACTCGACATCGCGCGCGCTCGCCCCGTGTATCAGCAGCGGGCGCAGCAGGGAGCGCAGGTGCCGAGCCGACACGCGCGCCAGCCGCTCGTCCTCGGCCTGCAGCCGCGCGCACAGCAGCAACCGGTCGGCCCTCGATCTCGGCGTTTGATCGAGCGGCCACGCGAGCTGCGGTGTCGAATCCGATTCGGTCAGCTCGCGCGCCCGCGTAGGGTCAGGGTTTGCAAGGGGGAGTGTTGGAGAATGAGGAGTCCGACTTTCGCCCACAGGGCTCTGACCTGCGGTTTCACTGACCACGGTGAGACGGGGTCGCAGCAGCGTGGCCCCCTCTGGCCACGGCGTCATCTCATCGGTGACCACCACCGCCGAGTCCGGCAGCGGCTCCTCCGGGACCGGCTCCTCGGGCGCCAGCGGCGCCGGCAGTACCAGGGCGTACTCGGCGGCCAGGTTGCCCAGCCCGTCGTCGTACATGCCAAAGCAGGTGCCCGGCCGGGTGCGCGGGATCGAGCCGGTCATCACCACGTGCAGCAGGTCCTGGCCGCGCAGCCAGGCCAGCTTCTCGGCGAAGCAGGACCGGCTCAGATGCGCGGCCGCCGCCATCTCCGCCCAGGTCGCGCCTTTGGCGGGCGTGGTCACCAGATACTCGTCGGTCCGGACGGCCAGCTGCCAGCAGGCGGCCAGCAGGCCGCGCCGCCAATGGGAGCGCCGCCCCGAGCCCCCCGCCACCTCCTCGACGACGGCCAGCCAGTCCGCCCGCGAGGGCGCCAGCACGACACGCGGGGAGAGGCTTGGGTCTAATGCCTGGTCACGGGGGTATTCGCCCCGACACGGGGCTTGGATTTCTCCGCTCGCTGGGGAATTTGGGCATGCGGATGCTACAGTCAACGAAAAAGTACCTCCTGGCCCCTCGGGGCCGGGAAACCTCCTGGCCCCTTCGGGGACTGGGAACCACCGCCCGCCATCAGCGGACGCACCGGGCCCTACGGCACGAGGCGGCCACGACGGGTGGATGCTCCGACCAAGCGGGGCCTCGGCTTTGGCAGGCGAAGAGGCCTCACCCGGAAGGGGCGATAACTAACTGGTAAAACTGGCTGCTCAACCGTCCGTTACAACATCGGCAGCCAGTGGGCAGAACGCCCTGGGGATGGCCCGCTACGCGGGCCTCCTCTCTTTTCTACGTCGCTACATCACTCCTCGGATCTGCGCCGTTACACCCTGCGGGTCAGGCGGCAGACTGCTTCTTCGTCGGGGCATCGAAGGCGAGAACGTCCTGCACCCCCGCCGGGACCACGGACATCGCCCGGCGCGCGGCCTCGGGCCGCAGCAGCGTCTGGACGAGGTAGTCCACATAGCGGCCCGCGGGTACGCCCAGCTGCGCCGCCAACTCCCGCACCTGCGCCAGCAGGGCGGCGTCGGCGAAGCGCACACTACGGGCGATGCCGCCACCGGCCCCGGCCACGGCCAGGATCTGCGCCGTCGCGGGCCGGGGCAGACCGGGCCCGGCGTGCAGGTCGCCGACCAGCTGTCCGACGTAGTCGCTGAAGGCGAGGTCGCGCGCCTTGCACCAAGCGTCGATCTCGGCCACCAGCTCCCGGTCGGAGAAGCGGATGGACAAGCGCTCACCGCCCTTGCGGCGGCGTCCTCGTCTGCTCTCGCTCATGACAAGCATTCCTAGCCTAATCAGATTTAGTGCGCTAGCGGAACACGCAGCTTTCACAGGACTTTTTTTGCATCGCAGCTCACCGCGCTGCCGCGCGCGACACGCCGAGACCGATCCGGCCC
>NZ_QZEY01000026.1 GCF_003594875.1 Bailinhaonella thermotolerans | reverse complement strand
GCCATCACCATCGCCAGCCTGATCATGTGGCTCAACCAAGAACCACAAAACACGCCCTAGGCGAGGCGAGCCGGGCCCCGGCGGCGCTACGCCACCCCGGTCAGGACGGGGCGTTGCTCTCCACCTGGCCCAGACCGGTCAGGGCGGGCGGCCGGTCCGTCAGGTACGCGTCCAGCGGGTCGCCCGTGGCCGCGTCCATCACCAGCGTCAGCGCCCGCCCGGCCGGGGCGGCAGTCCCGGTCCGGCGGGGGGGAACACCCGGCCGCCGTCCGCGCCGCCGAACCGGCCGCGGGCCTGCACCACCGTCACCGGCCGGTCGTCCGCCACCGTGTCGCCGCCGAGCGCGGCGGTGGCGGCCCGCCGTGGCACCCCTGCGACGGTGGTGACGGCCGGGCCGAGGTCGCGGCCGGCGAGGCGAGCCAGCCGGGACGCTTCCGCGACGGGGTCCACCGGTCCGCGCCACGGCCGCTCCGCCCCCGCCGCTGTGGACGCTGTTCCGCTGGCGGCGGTGGCGGGGGCCTTGACCAGGACGGACCGCGGCTGTGTGATCCACGACGTCGCGTACGGCGGGCCAGACCGCAGGACCGCGCCGTCCCAGCCGGTCACCCACGCCCCGGCGGTGGTGCGGTACCCCAGGGAGCCCGCGGCCATGTTCACCTGGGTCTGCATGGGGGTGGTCTCCGACCCGGCGTGCGCCTCCGCCCCGGCGGCCAGGCCGTTGGTGTAGGTGGTGCCGGTCCACGCCCCGCCGATGTAGGTGTTCCACTTGCCAGCGGAGCCGCGCTCGATCCGGATGCCGGTCTTGTCGGAGGAGTCGAAGGTGGGCTCGTGGCAGTGCAGCCGGAACCCGTCGGAGATGGCGGCGGCGGAGAACCAGTGGCGGCGGGCCCAGCACCACACGCCGTGGATCTGGCCGAGCTCGACCCAGCCGCCGGCGGCGGCGGAGCCGAACACCAGCCACATCTCGGCGGTGGTCATCCGGATGGCCGGATCGGGGCTGCGGAGGGCGACGACGCCGAGGTCGGCGCGGATGCCGGTGATCTGCCGCCCGCCCATGAGGGCGAGGCCGTAGCAGTGCTGGGCGGTGGTGCACGTCGCCGCCGCTGCGGGCGCGGCCCGGGCGACGGTGAGGGTGAGGGTGAGGGCGGCGGCGGTGAGGGCGGCGGGGCGGAGCCGCCGGAGGCGGAACGTCATCGGGTGGGTCCCCCTTCGGGTGCGGGCACCCGCCGCCCCCCGGGGTCCGGCGGGGGGCGGCGGGTGCCGCTCAGGCGTGGTCCTCCTCGTGGGCGGGGAGCCAGCCGGCCACGACCACGCCCGCGATGACCGCGATCACCGCCGCCAGGAAGCCGGTGGTCTGCAGGGCCTGGACGAACGCGTGCGAGGCCTGCTCGGACAGGTGCCGCCCCGCGGGCCCGCCGAGCGCGCGGGCGGCCGCGTCCGCGCCGATCACTGTGTCCTGCGCCGCCCGCGCTGCGGCCGGGGGGAGATGGCCCAGGTGCGGCGTCATGTGGTCGGAGTAGACGGTGTGCAACAGGCTGCCGAAGACGGCGATGCCCAGGGTGCCGCCCACCTGGCGGGTGGTGTCGTTGACGGCCGAGCCGACGCCGGCGCGGTGCAGGGGCAGCGCGCCCATGACGGCCTCGGTGGTGGTCTGCTGGGCCATGGCCATGCCCACGCCGCCGAGGACCAGCGCCACGGCGAGCCTGCCGTACCCGGAGGAGGTGGTGGTGGTGGCCAGCGTGAGGAACGCCGCCAGCATGGCCGCGGTGCCCAGGAGCGCGGGGATCTTCTCTCCCAGCCGGGCGCCGAGCGCGGTGGCCGCGGCCGAGCCGGCGGCCATGCCGGCGGCCAGCGGCAGGAGCCGCACCCCCGACTCCAGAGCGTCGTAGCCCAGGACGCCCTGCAGGTACAGGGAGATGACGAACAGCGACCCGAACAGGGCCAGAAAGGCCAGTGAGATGCAGATCGCGGCGGCCGAGAAGCGGGCCTTGGCGAACACCGACACGTCCAGCAGCGGCGCGGGGGCGGCGCGCAGCCAGAGCACGAACACGGCCAGCAACGTCACCCCGGCGCCGCCCGCGAACAGGGTCCGCGCGCTCAGCCATCCGGCCTCGGGCGCCTCGATGATCGTCCACACCACCGTCATCAGGCCGCACACCGACAGCGCGGCGCCGATGAGGTCCAGCCGGTTCGGGCTGGGGTCCTTCGACTCGGGGACCAGGACGTGCCCGGCCGCCAGCGCCAGGACCGCGATCGGCACGTTGATCAGCAGCACCGACCCCCAGGAGAAGTGCTCCAGCAGCCATCCGCCCAGCGTGGGCCCGAGGGCGACGCTCAGCCCGGTGCAGGCCGACCAGACGCCCACGGCCTTGGCCCGGGCCCGCTTGTCGCGGTAGGTGTGCATCAGGATCGACAGGGTCGTCGGCATGATCAGCGCCGCTCCGACGCCCATCACCGCGCGGGCGGCGATGAGTTCCCGCGGCCCGGAGGCGGCCGCGCCCGCGGCCGAGGAGATCGCGAAGACGACCAGGCCGAGCGCGAGGGTCTTCTTGCGGCCGACCCGGTCGCCGAGCGTGCCGGCGGCCAGCAGCAGGCCGGCGAACAGCAGCGTGTAGGCGTCGATGATCCATTGGAGCTGCTGGGAACCGGCGTTCAGGTCGCGCGCCATCGTGGGCAGCGCGACGTTGAGCGCGGTGTTGTCGAGCCCGATGATGATGACGCTCAGGCACAGGACGGGCAGCGTGAGCCGGTGGCCCCCGCTGCCCGCCGCCATCGTCGTGGAATGTCCAGCGGTTGTGCGCATGAGGCGCACCGTCCGCCCGCCCCTGGGGCCCGCAGCCCTCGCCCCGCCGTACGGCGGCCGCCCGCGCCGTGGCCCGGCGGTTGGGCTGTGGGCGTGAGCGGCCACGGTGCCGGCCGGAAACCTAATCAGGGAGGCGCGATGCCTGACCAGACACTCGACCGCGGGACGGGAACCGCGGTCCTGGAGCGGCCGCGGACCGAACCGCCGTGGAGCGTGATCGTCCTCAACGACGACGTCACCCCGATGAACTACGTCGTCCTGGTGTTCCAGAAGATCCTCAAGGTGACCGCCGACCAGGCCGAGGCGCTGATGCTGGAGGTGCACACGACCGGGCAGGCCGTGGTCTTCTCCGGCCCCCGGGCCGAGGCCGACGACATCGCCGCCCAGCTGCTGGCCGCGCACCTGCGCGCCAAGGTCGAGAAGGCGGGCTGAGCATGGAACTCGTCTTCGAGGCGCGCCGATCCCCCGACGGCGCCGTGCTGGTGCGCATCACCGGGGTCGTGGCCGCCTTCCTCTGCCACAAGGCCTCGGCCCAGGAGGCCCTCAGGCCGGCCCCCGCCCCGGTCGTGACGGCCGGCGGCGAGGAGGAGAGCGACCCCCTGCTCCACTGGGAGCTCGACGAGCGCAAGGGCGCCATCGCCCGGACGGTCCAGGAACGCCAGGCGGACGCGCGGCGGACGGCGCGGCGGGTGACCAGCGCCTGGGAGGCGCCGCTGCGCGGCGGTGACGCCGAGCGGTACATCAGCCAGGCCCGCGAGTTCACCCTGGACCCGCGCGACGCCGAGCTGCTGGCCGAATGGTGCCACGGCCTCTACCGGGCGGCCCGGGACGCCGTCCCCACCCCGCCGGGTGAGGAGCCCGAGCTGAGCGACGAGGCCGTGGTCGCGGCGCATGTCGCCTGCGAGCTGCTCGCCGCGCTCGTCTAGCGCACTCCGCCCCCGGCCCCGGCCCTGGCCCGGTCCGCGGGCGGCGCCGCGGAACCGGCAACGCACCAACCCCCTGAGCCTTTCAGGGGGTTGGTCTCATCTGGCCGGGTCAGGGCCGCGCGGCGGCGATCTCCGCCCGCAGCGTCGCCCAGGTCATGGCCCGCGACCTCGTCCCGTTGACGCGTACGGCGGGCACGTCGCGGACTCCGGAGCGGAACGCGCGCCGGGTGGCGTCCTCCACGGCGGGCAGGTAGCCGCGGCGGCGCACGCACGCCGACCAGCCGCGCGGCGGGCTCACCGCAGCGGTGATCGCGGTGCGCGCTCCGGCCGGGTCGGTGTTGCGCAGCTCGGCGGCCAGCAGCGCGTCCCGTGCGGCCAGGTAGGCCGGCGGGCCGCCCGTCTTCAGGGCGCAGGACGCGGCCAGCGCCGCCTCGGCCGAGGCCCCGCCGTTGAGGGCGAGGTCCACCAGCCGCAGCCGGATCCGGCCCTGCGCGGCCATGGCCCGCAGGTTCCGCCCGGCGGCCGCCTCGAACCGGCGGGACTGCGGCGACTGGTAGTCGGTGTAGACCTCGACCAGCGGCCCGGCGCCGTCCGGGCCGATCCGCACTCCCCCGCCGGGGGCCGTGCCGGGTGGCCGCGCGGCGAAATGGGCGTGGGCGGCGGGCTGCACGACCATGCCCAGCAGGGCGGCCCCGGCCAGCGTGGCCCAGGCCGGCCGGCCGGACCGGTCGCCCCGGGGCCCGTCGGGGCCGGCCTGGGCGGCGGCGGGGACGGCCGGGGAGGGCCGCAGGGCCACGATCAGGCAGCCGCTCAGCAGCGCCGCGTAGCCGGCGATCAGCAGGGCGTCGCCCGCTCCGCCGGTGGTCAGGCGCACACCGGCGAGCCACAGGTCCTGCTCGGCGCCGGAGATCGCGAAGTGCGTCGCCATCGCCAGCGCCACCGCCGCGACGGCGGCCGCAGCCCAGGCGCACAGCCGTACGGCGGCGCCGCGGGCCAGCAGGAACGCCAGGGCCAGGCCCGCGAAGGGCAGGGCGTGGCTGATCGAGCGGGCCGCCGCGTCGGGCAGGACCCCGTAGGCGAGCCAGGCGCCGGTGTGCTCCGGCCCGGCGCCGATCCGCGCGAGGGCGCTCAGCGCCAGCTCGCCGGCCACGATGAACCGGGCGGCGACGACCCAGACGGGTGTGCCGCGGGTGAGGGTGGGCATCGTTCTCCCTTTTCTTGGTCGGGCTTCGCCCGCACCGTCCGGCCCTCCGCACGCCCCACCACAGGGCCGCCGCGGGCACCCGGAACGGCGAGCACACGCGCACGGCGCGGCACACACGGCACGGCGCGGCAGACACGACACGGCGGGGCACACATGACACGGCGGAGCACACACGACACGGCGGAGCACACATGACACGGCGGAGCAAGCACGGCACGGCGGAGCACACGACCACGGCACGCACGGCACGGCGAGCACAGGCCACGGGCGGCCACCGGGCACGGCGTGCACACGCGCACGGGCGAGCACAGGACCCCGGCCCCGAAGGGGTCAGGGTCCTGCCGGTGGGCATCCGGGCGGCCGGCGCCGCGGGGAGGCGGGGTGAGAGGCGGCGGCGGTCAGGCGCCGAACGCGGTCGAGGCGCCCGCCGTCTTGTTGATCGCATCAGTGCGATCCGTGACGCTCCAGCCGCTGGCGGCCAGCGCCGGCTGGTGCCGGCGGCCGTGGTGACCGCAGAACAACAGGTCCTGGCCTCCGGCGTTGACGGCGCGCATGAACGCCTGGGCGCCGCACCGGTCGCAGCGGTGCAGCGGGGAGGGCTCGAACTCGGCCTGGCCGGACGGCGCCGGCGCGGACACGACCGTGGGCATGCGATCTCCCGATCCATCTCGTTGGGGGCGGGACCCGCGGGCCGGAGGACGTCTCCGGCTCGCGGCCCCGCACGGCGTCACAGACCGTGCGAGCAACCCCAAGCCGGGCAACCGTGGACCAAGCCGGGATATCCTCATCGAACTCGATCATGGGAGGTTTCCCTGTGGCGTGCCCCCTCTGCCCTGGCGACACGCGGTCCGGCGGCCCCTGCGAGGACCACGCGCCCCTGCTGGGCGCCGCGCTGCGGGCCATCGTGGCCACGCTCCCCCCGGCCCCCGACGAAACCCCGCACGTCCAGGTCCGCGTGCCCGGTTCCGGCTTCACCGTGTGCGGGTTCGAGGAGGACCCGGCCCTGCGCCGGCAGCTCGCCGCGGCCGTCCAGGCGCCCTCCGGGAGCCAGGAGCGGCGCTGGGACGCGCGGGAACTGCTGCTGGTCGCCGACTCCCTGGTGGACGACGTCTCGCTCACCGCCACCGCCGAGGCCGCGGGAACGTCCACCGAGACGGTCAAGGACATGATCTGCGAACTGGGAACGCTGGCCGTGCACCATTTCGGCGCCGTCACCGACCGCTCGGCCTTACCGGCCGGGTTCAGCCGCGGCCGGGCCGACACGCGCGACATCAGCCGGTCGCTGCGGGGCCTGCGCGAGCACCGCCGTACCCGCCGGGTCGACGAAGCCTTCGTGGAGCGGTTCCTGGAACGCAAGTACCACAAGACCGATCTTCGGCTGTCGTCGGAACACCTGGGGGTGGTGTGGGTCTTCGCCCGCACCGGCAACCTGGCCGGCCTGCCCCGCGTCGCGCCCCGCCAGCCCGAGCTGATGGCCATGCTCCTGGCCGCCTGGGACGTCTTCCAGCACGCGATCGACGACGCCGCCCACGCCGCCAGCCGCCTCGCCGGCTGGTCCCTGGCGGACGAGCCGCCACCCGCCCAGGAGTTCGAGGAGCAGCTGGCCAAGATGACCTGGGCCCAGCCCGCGCTGTGCGCCGAACTCACCCGCCGGCACCGCGCCCTCAGCCCCACCGGAGGCGGGTGGAGCCGCCTGGCCCGCGTGCTGGCCGACTTCGCCGCCGCCCTGGACAAGGACAGCCACGCCTGGATCCCCACCCGCATCGGCGACATCACCACCGCCCAGCTGGAGATGCTCTCCGGCCCCAAGCGCGCCCCCGACGGCGACGACGCCGGCCCCTGACCGGCGCGCGCCCCCGCCGCCCGGCCCCGCCCGCGCGGCCACAGACGCCGGGATGCCCGGTCCGGCCGCGCGGGGGCCGGGACCGGGGCATGGGTGGTGACGCGGCGGCCGGGTGACCGCCGCGCGCTCACGGCGACAGAAGCATCGCGCGTACGGCCGAAGGCACATGGTGCGCCCGGCCGAAGGCGCATGGTGCGCACGGCGGAAGCGCCGCGCGCGTGCGGCGGGAGGCGCGTCGCCGGAGGCGGCGACGCGCGGATTCTCATCGGTGACCGGCCGCCGGGCCGCGCCGCAGGCGGCCGGGGCCGGCGCGCGGCCGTCCGGCGGTCAGGCGCGCGAGGCGCATTCGACGTGGTCGGCCGCCATCGGGCGGAACTCCAGCCGGGCCTCGGGGATCGGCTTCCCGCAGACCACGCACAGACCGTAGGTGCCGGCGTCGATGCGCGCCAGCGCCGCGTCGATGGCGGCCACCTTCTCCTTCATCACCGAGGAGATGCGGTCGGTGTCGGCCACCGCGCCGGTCGCCGTCGCCGGGTCGTCGATGCCGCGCACACGCTCCTCCCCCGTGCGGATGGCGTCGCGCAGCGCAGACGCCTCCGCATCGAGACGCGCCGCCTGCTCAAGGGCCTGGGCGCGCAGTTTCAGCAAGGCCCCACGGGCCTGGTTCGTATCCATGCGCTCGCACCGTCAGCGAACCCCGCCCATCGGCAACCCACCGCCCCACGAAGAGGCGACGGCGAGGCCGCCGTCGCGACGGTTGCCGCCACAGGCGGGCCGGGGACGCTGGTGATCGTCCGCGAGCGTGCCGTGCGCTCGATGTAGTGAAGCGAGGAATCCCCACCATGCACATGACCGAGTCAGGGGGCGTGTCGCCCTTCGCCGGGCTGACGCTCGACCATGTCGGGTTCGCGGTCAGCGACGCCCGGCAGGCGGCGCGCGCGTTCGTCAACGGGTACGGCCTGACGCCCTACGCCCGGTCTCCCCGCCACCGCAGCGCCCGCGCGATCGCGGTGGGCGCCGGCGACATCCGGATGGTCTTCAGGCAGTCCCTGCGCAGCGGGTCGGCACCAGCCTCCTACGTGCGCGCCCACGGCGACGGGGTCTGCGACATCGCCCTGCGTGCGCGGGACGCCGAGCAGGCGGTGCGTGAAGCCGAACGGCGTGGCGCCGTCGTCCTGTCGCCCCCGGCCCGGGCCGAGGGCGTCGTCACCGCGGCCATCCTCGGGTTCGGCGACGTGCGCCACACCTTCATCGAGCGCGCGGCCGGGGTCGACGAGCGCGCCCTGCCGGGGCTGACCCCGGTGGCCGCCGCGCCGGCGGCCGGGCCGGACCCGGGCCTGCGCGCGGTGGACCACTTCGCGGTGTGCCTGGAGCCAGGACGGCTGGAGGCGACCACGGACTTCTACCGGCGCGTGCTCGACTTCGACGTTGTCTTCGAGGAGCGGATCGTCGTCGGCCGCCAGGCCATGGACTCCAAGGTCGTGCAGAGCCCGGGTGGCGGCCTGACCCTGACGCTGATCGAACCGGACATCTCCCGCGAGCCCGGCCAGATCGACTCGTTTCTGCGCGGTCACGGCGGCGCCGGTGTCCAGCACATCGCGCTGGCCACCGACGACATCGTCACCGCCGTCCGGGCGATGACCCGCCGCGGCGTGGACTTCCTGGACGCCCCGGATTCCTACTACACGCTGCTGGCCGGGCGGCTGGAGCCGGTCCGGCACACGGTCGCCGAACTGCGCGAGACCAACGTGCTGGTGGACCAGGACCACGACGGGCAGCTGTTCCAGCTCTTCACCCGCTCGGTCCACCCCCGCAAGACGCTCTTCATGGAGGTGATCGAGCGGATGGGCGCGCGGACCTTCGGCAGCGGCAACATCAGGGCGCTGTACGAGGCCGTGGAGCTGCAGCGCGCCAAGGACGCGGCCTGATGGGCGGCCACGACGCCGCCGACAGGCAGGCGGCCGCAGACACGCATGAGGCTCGGGGCACGCATGAGGCTCGGGGCACGCATAAGGCTCGGGACACGCATAAGGCTCGGGACACGCATAAGGCTCGGGACACGCATAAGGCTCGGGACACGCACGAGGCTGTGGACATGCGGGCTCTGGTCTGCGTCGAGGACGTCGAGCGCGAGGCACGCGCCCGGCTGGACCCGGGCGTGCGGGACTTCATCGGCGGCGGCGCCGGCGACGAGCTGACCCTGGCCGCCAACCGGGCCGCGCTCGACGCCGTCCGGCTGGCCCCGCGGGTGCTGACCGGCCTGGCCGGCTGGTCCACGGCGGCCACCCTGCTGGGCCAGCCCGCCGCGATGCCGCTGGCCGTCGCGCCCATGGCGTACCAGAAGCTGGTCCACCCCGGCGGAGAGAGGGCCATGGCCCGGGCGGCCCGGCAGCACGGCGTGCCGTACACCGTCAGCACCCTGAGCAGCACTCCGCTGGAGGAGATCGCCACTGTCGGCGGCGACCTGTGGTTCCAGCTCTACTGGCTGCGCGACCGGGGCCTGGTGCTGGAGCTGGTACGGCGGGCCGAGGATGCCGGCTACCGGGCGCTGATGCTGACCGTGGACGTCCCGGTCATGGGACGGCGCCGCCGCGACGCCCGTAACGGGTTCGCCCTCCCCGGCGGGGTCACCGCCGCCAACCTGGGCGGCGGCGGTACCGCCGCGCACCGGCGCAGACCCGGCGCCTCGGCGGTCGCCGACCACACCCGGCAGGCGTTCGACCCCGCCCTGGGCTGGCCGGACCTGGACTGGCTGCGCGAACACACCACGCTGCCGCTGATCCTCAAGGGCGTGTGCGACCCTCGCGACGCCCAGCGCGCCGCCTCCCGCGGCATCGAGGCGATCGTCGTGTCCAACCACGGCGGCCGCCAGCTGGACGGCGCGCCCGCCAGCGCCGAGCTCCTCCCGCCCATCGCCGACGCGGTCAACGGCCGGTGCCAGATCCTCCTCGACAGCGGAATCCGCACCGGCACCGACATCCTGCGCGCCGCCGCCCTCGGCGCCGACGGCGTCCTGATCGGCCGCCCCCTCCTATGGGGCCTGGCCCTCCAAGGCACCCAAGGCGCCGCCCACACCCTGTCCCTACTCCAAACCGAACTGGCCGAGGCCCTCGCCCTCACCGGCTGCCCCACCCCCTCAGCGGCCCGCACCCTCCACATCCACCCTCACCCCGGCGCACCTCCCAGCCCACCCCGGACAGCCTGAGCCCCCACACCGGACACGGCTCACCCTCGGTGCGCGGAACAGCATGCCCCGCGCACCGAGGACTGCCTCACTAGGGGCCACCCCCGCTTGCGCGGGAGAAGTCGGCCTACGTGCAGCGTGATGGCCTCACCGTCCTGGTGATTCATAGCCATTGCGCGCGGACCACGTAGACTTCGCGCTGCTCCTCCAGGACGAGGTACGTGAGGAGACCTCGCCCGCCGAAGGTCAGGGTGCGCAGGTTGCCCCCGGGATTGTCCGGGCTGGAAGAACGGCCCGTCCACGGCGAGATCTCCAAAAGCGCGAGGGCCTCGGCGAGGTACGGGAGGGCTTCCGGTGGCAGGGCGGCGATCTGGTCGGCAGCGACGGGATCCGGAGGAGTGACCTCGTACACCTATCCGGCGACTCCGCGCTCGGCGAGCAACTGCCGCCATGTCTTCTCCCCCGCGGGCAGCGGCCGTCCTGCTGCGGCGAGTTGCTGCGCATGGGCCGCCCGCCGGTACACCTCGGCGCGTCCGCCGGGGTCGCGCACGGAGTCGCAGGCGATCAGCCACCAGGTGTGGACGAACTCCTGCAGGCCGGACAGGTCAAGGCTGCCGCGCACCTCGCTCAGGACCTGTCGCAGACCGTCGTCGAAGCCGGCCCGGTCCTCGTCAGTGACCAGCGCCGCCCGAATCGCGCGCAACGACTTCTCGGGGTACGCGCGGGGGGCCGCGCCGGGCTCCTCGGGCGCGCGCCGTGGCGCATCCGCAACTTCTTCCTGCCCGGAGCTAGCGCCGGCCGCCCGCAGCCCCCATCGCTGCAGCACCTCGCGGAGCCGCCGGTAGCCCTCCACAGACAGAGCCTCGCGTGCGGCCGCCGTATAGTCGCCAAGGAATTGCTGACGGTGCTGTGGAGGCAGCGCCCGCAGGATCTCCACCGGGTCGTCCGGGTCCGGCCCGACGATCGGCTGCACGCTCATAAAGAGCAGACTACCTTCAGCGACCACGAGGATCCGCAGATGGCGCCGGAATCTGCTTCCCACGGGGCCTTCTCCTTCTGCGAGGGAATGGCCCTCAGAGCTTCGAAGGGAAAAGCACGCCCCTCCTCGCATCCGCGGGGAGCATGGCCAGCTCACCGCGGTCGGTGCAGGCGGTCTGGGACCATCCCCGCATACGCGGGGAGCAGCTCCTGGAACCAGGCCCCCCGTGGGGACTCCAGGGATCATCCCCGCGTGCGCGGGGAGCAGACTGACCGACCTGCATGTTTTGGTGGCGGGGGTCCCGGTTTTGAGCACTTTCGCGGATTCCGGCATTTCGGGCACTTGTGGCTCTTGGCTTCGGTAGATCGGCGTCTGGCGCGATTATCTCGCTTTGCGGCCTGGCGGACGCGCCGCCTTGGGGGTTCTGGTGGAAGGCTTCATGCCGTACTCGCACAGCCATGGTGGCCGGGGGTGGCTATGCCGGGTGAGGTCAGTGTTCGTGGGTGCGGGTGTGGGCGTGGGTGTGGGCCGCGGTGTGGGTTGTGGTGCGGAGGCGGTCGGCGGCGTGGTCTTGGCGGGTGTCGCGGCGGCAGGCGGCGGTCTGGTCTGCCAGCCAGTGGCGGCGGTTGCGCTCCTCGACGGCCTTGCGGGCCTCCTCGTCCGTCAGGTCGATGCCGCGGGCGGCCCAGGCGCGCCGTTCCGCGGCGACGTCCGCGGGGGTGATCTGGGCGCGCATGACCTCCAGGGCGGCGAGCTTGCGCGTGCTGCGGGTCATGGCGCCGGCGAGCTGGTCCAGGGGTTCGGCGGCGGTGTCCTCCTCCACCATCCAGATCACCTCGTTGTGATCCTTGCCTCGGGTCAGGCCGGGGTACAGCTGCTCGCGGCTCATCCGGGACTCGCCCAGCAGGTAGCCGCGCTCGACCGACACGCCCTGGGCCTTGTGGGCGGTGACCGCGTACCCCAGGGCCACGTGGCCGGACTCCAGCAGGTCGCGCGGCAGGGTGTGGACGCGGGTGCGGCCGTCGGGGCCGGTCGGCAGCTCGGCGCGGATGCCGCCGTCGTCGAGCAGTTCGGTGACGGTCCCGGACATGCCGTTCTTGACCGGGGTGCCCGGCACGTTGCTCATGATGGCGATGCGGTCACCGGCGTGCAGGTGGTACTCCCCCGCCGCACGGCCGTTCCGCAGTTCCCTGGCGGTGACCGAGCCGGCCGCCGGGTCGATGATCCCGCGGCGGGCCATCGCCTGCTGGACGTGGTGGTTGAGCGCGCGCACGTCGTCGCGGCGCATCGCCATCATGATCGCCTCGCGGCCGTCGTCGAAGTCGGCCAGCCACTTGCCGGCCATGATCTGCCGGGCGGTCTCGCGCACCACGTCGTCGACCTCGTCCGGCTCCATGGCTCCGGCGGCGATGGCGGTGTTGACCCGCTGCCGGTCCACCCAGGTGACCCGGCCCCGCTCGGCGTACTCGGCGGCGACCTCGCGCAGGGTGCCGGGGTCCTGGCTGGCCCACCAGCGGCGCTGGGCGGCCCGTTCCCAGGCGTGGCGGGAGCGGCGGGACTCGGTCATCTCCACCGAGCCGCCCAGTTCGGCCAGCATGCGGAAGGCGCCGCCGCGGTTGACCTCCTGTAGCTGGCGGTCGTCGCCGACGAAGGCGATCTTCCAGCCGCGCTCGTCGGCCAGCGCCAGCAGCTCGTGGTAGTGGTTCTGCTCGACCATGCCGGCCTCGTCCACGACGAGCACGACGCGGTCGTCGTCGGGGAGTTCGACGGTGGGCGACAGGTCGCGCCGGTACTCCTCGACGCGGTCGGACCAGGCCTGGCGGGCCAGGTGTAGCTGCCGCCGCCGCGCCTGCAGGTCGCGCCGGGCCTGGTCCCGCTCCGGGCCGTCGGGCATCGCCTCGGTCTCGGCGCGGCGCCGGTCCAGTTCCTCCTCCGTCTGGTCCAGGGCCTGGCGGTCCAGTTCGATGTCGGCGGCGGCCCGCTCGCGGCGCAGTGTCTCGGCCTCGGCGGCTTCCAGCCAGGCGTCCCAGCGGGCCTGCCAGTCGGCCATCGCGGTGTCCTGTTCGGTGAGGATCTGTTCTTCGGCCTGCTCGTCGCCCTCGGCCACGGCGGCCAGGCGGGCGCCGTACTCGCGCAGGATGCGACGCCGTTCGGTGAGCAGGATCTGCCGGTCGGCCAGCAGGTGGGGGGAGGCGCCGCGCTCCCATCGGCCGGCGGCGGCCAGGGTCAGGAACCGGTCGATGGAGGAGGCCCGGTCGAAGCCGGACTCCGAGGCCAGGCGCTGGGCCGTGGCGGCGGCGGTGGCCAGGCCCACCACCTGGTGGCCCTGGGCGCGCAGCAGTTCGGCGGCGGCGCCCAGCACGTGGGTCTTGCCGGATCCGGCGATGCCGCGGGCCATGACCAGCTGTGAGCCGCTGAGGCAGAGCGCGGCCAGCAGTTCCTCCTGCTCGGGGTCGAGGGTGAACTCGCGCGCCTTGGCCGCGGTCTCCTCCAGCGGGAGTACGGCCACGTCGTCGCGGTCGAGCATCCGCTGCGCGGTGGCCTTCATGGCGCGTTCCTGGGCCAGGACCTCCTCGGTGGTCCAGCGGGCGCCGCCGCCGACGGCCCAGGCGCCGAACTGGGCGCGGTCCTCGCGCAGCTGTACGGCCTCGCGGGCCAGCCAGGCGTCCACGCGGGCGATCACGGTGTCGGAGTCCCAGGCGGGGTCGGCGACGCGGGCGCCGGCGATCAGGGCCTCCTTGCGGCCGAACACCGACTGCTGGCGGGTCAGCGCCGCGGCGAGCCGCTGCTCGAACGTCTCCTCCTCGTCGCGGAGCTGCTGGGCGCGGGTTCGCTGGGCGGCGCGCAGCAGGGTCTGCCAGCGGTGGCCGGTGCCGGCGAACTCCTTCTCCCACGCCTGGCGCAGCTCCCGTTCGCTGGGTTCGTCCTTGCGGGATCGGCTCAGGTAGGCGACCAGGTCGCGGCGGCCGGCGGGGGCGCCGGTGCAGGTGGCGCGCTCGCGCAGCACCGCCTCGTACTTGTCGAGCTTCCTGGCGCGGTCGCGGTCCAGGTCCGTGGCGGTCTCGGGGGCGAGCCGGACGCGCAGGCGGGCGCGGGCGAACTGGTCGCGGCGCAGTTCCACCTCGCGCATCAGCAGGTCCTCGGCGCGCTGGATGTCGTGCAGGGACTCGGCGATCTGCCGGGAGCGCTTGCTGAACAGGGCCAGCAGGTCGCGCGGCACTCCGGCGATCTCGCCCAGGCCGTTGTCCTGCACCTCCCAGGCCACCCCGAGGCCTGCGGTGAGCTCGTGGCGCAGCTGCTGCTGGTAGACGCTGCCGATCACCTTGCTGGCGGCCATCACCAGCCCGGTGGCGATCGCCGAGACGCGGCCGTCCTCGCCGGCGGCCGCCGTACTGAGGATGGTGTGGGTGTGCAGCTGGGGGTCGTGCAGCCGTGAGGCGAGCTGGGTGACCAGGGCGGCGGTCATGCGGTGGGCGCGCTGGATCTCGCCGCCCTCGTGGCCGCGGCGGACCGCCAGGACGTGGTCGCGCAGGAACGTCAGCGCCTTCTCCACGGCGCGCTCGTGGGCGTCCAGGGCGACCTGCCGGATCTGGGGGTGACCGGTCGCGACCATGAGCGACACCGATTTGGGCGCGGAGAAGGTCAGGTCCACGGCGCCGACCGTCCGCGCCGGGCCGCCGCGCCCGGTCATCAGACCGGCCACGTACTGCGCGAGCGCGCCTTCCAGGGGCCGACCGGTCTGCGGGTGTTCCCCGCGGCGGAGGGCGGCGATGTCGTCGGCGCCCAGATCCCGGTCGATGCCCAGCCGGCGGGCGATGCCGGCGAGCTGGTTGCCGGTCGGGTCGAACAGGGACTGGCCGGTGCCGGGGTCGCGGCCCTGCAGGACGGCGAGCAGCTGCTCTTCGGTGACCGTCCCTTCCAGGCCGAGTTCTTCCGCGCCGTCGCCGTGCCAGCGCGCGTGCTCGGCGCCGCCGTCGAGGTAGTACTCGGCGGTCTCGGCCGCGCGGCCGGCGTACTCCTGGGTGTAGTAGCGCGCCCGCGGCGCCGACTCGCTCGACTTGATCACGCCGGCGCTCATCATGGCCAGTCTCCTTCCGCCTGCGGTGGCGGGCGCGCTCGGCGCCCGTTGTCGCGGGGGAACGTGGCCGCTGTACGGCGGCGCGGAAGGGGGCGCGGCGCGGGGTGCAATTGTGTGAAGCGGTCAATGCGGAGCATTCGCGTCAGGAAGGGGCGTGGGCCGGGGTCGCGGTTCATCGCCGGGGATGCGTGGCCGGGTCGCGCTGGGAGAAGGGGCGTCGCCTGCGGGGGTACGGCGGCCTGCGTGCGGTGGCGCGTCGTGTTGTTCGCGGGTGCGTCAGGACGGGAGCGCCGGCATCGAGGGATGGGGCCGGCGTGTGCGGGTCCGCGGGGTGAGCGTGCGGGACGGCGGTGGAGCAGGGCGTGACACGCGTGTGGTGGGGCGAGCGTGTGGGGCGCGGCGTTGCCGGGCGGCAGGTGCCGGGGGCTTGGCCTGGGAGGCCGGGCGGCGGGGAGGCCGTGATGGGTGGGCGGGCGTTGCGAATGGGGCCGGTCGGATCGTCGTGCGGGGAGACCAGGCGGCCGCTCGTACGGCGGGCTGCCGGGCCGGGCGGGACCCCCGGGGCATGCCGCCCGGACCGATCGTGTGCGGTCCGGCTGACCGGCCCGCCCGGGCGCCGGGGCAGGAGGCGCGCGGTCCACTCCCCCACCGGCCGCCCACGGCGCCCGCCCACCGGTCCGCCCGCCCGGGCGTGCCCGCTGGGCGGGCGGGACCGGAACCGCCCGCTGTGGTGGTGATCTTGCTGCGCGTGCGGTGTCTGCCGCACTATGTCCCTCATGACCGTGTGGCTCGTGGCCGAGGATGTGACCCAGTTGCTGCGGGCCGACCAGGTGGTGACCCTCGCCGCCCAGCCCGCGGATCTGCCGGAGCGGCCCGAGTCGCGCGCTCATCCCACCAATCGGCTGCGCCACGCCGAGTGGGCGCGGATCATGGCGGGCAGCGGCACCGGGCCGGAGGCCGACGGCGGGCATGTGTGCCTGCTCACCCTGCCCGGCCGGCACGCCGTGCCCGCCTTGAGCGCCCTCGCCGCCACGCTGGCGCGCGCGGAGAAGGCCACGCCGCCCGGGGAGAGCGCGTTCGTGCACGGCCCCCTTCCGAGCTGGGCGGCGGAGGGGCCGCGCCCGGATCCCATCTGGCACATCGCGCCGGAGCCGCCGGCCGCCTGGCCACGGCGTAATCCCGCTCACGGGCGTGCCCGGGTGACGTGGGGCATGGGGCCGGTGTCGGACGCCGAGGTGCGGGAGGCCGCGTGGCGGGTGGCGGCCCGTCTCCCCCAGTTGGACAGCCGCCTCGATGTCGAGAACGCGGTGCCCGAGATCGAGGAGTTCCTCGCCGAGGCGAGGTCGGACCGGGGCGAGTTCGACCTGCGGCTGCGTGCTCTGAAGTTGCGGGAGATGGTCGGCGGGAGCCGCGCCGGGCAGGGCATCGCCGCCTATTCCCTGGTCTTGGACGCGCGCAGCATCCTGGGCCTGCTCGCCGAATCGGGGCCGGTCCGGCGTCGGGCGGGCCGGGACAGGTGAGCTCACCCGCTCTGCCGATGCCCCAGTCCCCCGCGCCGTAGAAGCCACGCGAGCGCCGGGAAAGACCCGAGGCCGAGCAGAGCCGACCGGCCCCGCGCCGGCCATCAGCCATGCGCTTCTTCAGCGCCAGTGGCGGCGGCGAAGGCCGGGCTGACTTAGGGGCGTGGGGGACGCGGCCAGCAGGATCCCGCCGGGGCGGCGGCGCGGGTGGACGCGCGCGGGGCGGGCCGGGTGTTCGAGCGGCGCATCCGCGGAGCCACGCGACCTGGTGACAGGTGAGCGCGGGCTCGGCCAGGACGGGCGTTGATGGCGTCGGCGGCGCCCATCGATCTCCAGCAGCCGCCTGCGGCGGAACACCCGAAGTAGCAGACCTCGCCCGGCTTTGATCAGCGCGGAGCTCCTGGGGGTGCGGTACCGGGGGTCCGGCCCGGGCGAGGAAGCCGGCCAGGTCACGCGACGGCTCGCGCGGTGACGAGGGGGTGCGGGGCCGCGGTCCGTTTCGTGGGGGGCGCCCAGGGTCGGCGTGTGGTGGTGTGTGCGATCGCGTGCAGGGGATGCGGCGTCGGGTGGGGCCGGCACTGGTCGTGGGCACGGCGTGGTGTGTGCCCGCGCCGGGATGGGAGTCATGATGGACGGTCCCCTGCGCCTGGCGGCGCTGCCCTCGGCGCCCTTCTGGGCGGGTCGTCATGTGGCCCGGCGGGTACGGGCGCTGGGCCGCCCCGACCTGGAGCGGGCCGCGGTGGCGCTGGCCGGCGAACTGGTCGCCGGGATCACGGCCGGCGCCCCGGGCCGCTCCTACACCGCGGTGCACCATGACCCGCCGGCCGTCGTCGGGGTGCAGGTGTGGCCGTCGGGGGCGGGCGGCTGCGTGGTGTGGGTCCGGCGCTGGGCTTCCCGCGGCGGCCAGGGCCGGCGCCTGCCGTACCGGCCCGCCGCGTCGGCGCTGTGGCCGGAGCTGGCCGATCGGTGGGGGATGCTGACCTACCCGGACGGTGAGGCCGTCTGGTGTGAGCTGGCCGGCCCGCCGCGCCTGGCCGACGCCGCCCCGGAGCCGGACACCGTATGGCGCGGCGGCGCGGGCGACGCCGCGGTGCTGCGCCGGGTGCTGGCCGGGCTGCGCCGGCTCGGCGGCCCGCCGGAGGGCGAGACCGCTCCGGCCCAGACGTCTGGGGCCGCGCGCCGCTGACCGGCAGCACAGGGGCCGGGTGGCGCACGTGCCGGGTACGGCGGGCGCGGTCTGTCGCGCTCCCTTGGCAGGACAGGACCCGCGCCGGTGGGCGCGGGTCCTTGCTGCTGGCCCGGCGGGCGCGCGGAGGTGTGCGCCGGGGTGCCGGGTGGGAGTGGTCAGCGGGCGTGTTCTCGCAGGACGTTCTCCCAGGCGTACTCGCCCTGGATGAGGGCGTGCCCGCTGGGGGCGATGACCACGAGCCGGTCGGGGTTGTCGCACAGGACGCCGATGTCGCCGTCGCCGTTGCGCAGCCGGGCCACGCCGCCGACGCGCAGCGCCTCGATGTGGCCGGCGCCGGTGTCGGCGGCCAGGCGGCCGGCCGAGGAGCGGATCCGGATGTCGCCGTGGCCGACGCGGACGTCGGCCTTGCCGACGGAGGCCAGGTCGACGTCGCCCGCGCTGATCCGGGCGAACAGCGTGGCCGGAGGCTCGCCGACGTACAGGTCGCTCTGGCCGAGCTCCAGGTGGACCTCGGTGCCGGTGGGCACCAGCAGGTAGACGTACAGTTCCTCGCGCACGGGCGCCTGCCGCGGCGCGGCCGGGACGGGCCCGGGGCGCGCGCCGGACCACGCGAACCGCCGGCGGCGGTGCGACCGGCGCCGGGTGTTGGCGCCGGTCAGGGGGCCGGCGGCGGGGAGAGGCGGGGTGACGGCCGGGGCGGGGACGGTCAGCAGGTTCTGCCCGGCCACATAGCTCAGGGACGCGGTGGCGAGCGCGTGGCCGAAGCCGGCGCCCAAGCTTTCCAGGAACACCGCGACCCGGTGCGCGCCGGGGTCGGCGTCGACGAACACCCGGGTGGCCCGGACGACGTTGATGCGCAGGACCGGCGCGGGGCCGGCGATCAGCGCTCGCTTGTCCATGTGGTTTCCCTTCTCGTTTGACGTGGGCGGATCGCCCGCCGTCATCCGTGGGGGCCGGGCCACGTGAAGGGAGACCGCGGAAGAGGGGAGCACCGGGAGGGACGCGCCGTGGAGGGGGGCGGGGGCGGGCCGTGTGAGAGCCGCGGCGCCGCGCCCGGGGTCCGGCGGCCGGGTAGCGGGCGCGGCGGCGGCCGGACGGTGCGGCCCATGACGACAATCCCGATATATGGACAGGCGCGCCGCGGCGCGCGACGAACAGGCGGCTTCCTCGTCGTGACCGCGCTGCTGGCGCTGGCGGTGATCTATGCCGTCACGCAGCAGGCGCCCCGCGTCAGCGTCCGCCCGGGCCCGGTGGTGGATCTGGCGGCGCATGCCACCGCGTCGTTCCCGGACCGGGGCGGCTCGTGGCTGGCGACGACGGTCCGGGCCGACCGGCTCACCCTGTGGGGCCGGCTGGCGGCGCGGCCCGGTGGGGAGACACGCGTGGTGGACGCGGCCCCCGGTGCCGCCGATGAGAGCATGCGGGAATCGCAGACCACCTCGACCCTGCTCGCCAGCATGCTGACCCGCCGTGCCGCGGTCGGGGCCCGCGGGGCGCAGATCGTCGCGTGCGCGCCGGATTCGCCGGCGTGGCGGGCCGGGCTGCGTCCCGGTGATGTGATCGTGCGAGTGGACGGGCGTCTGGTGCAGCGCCCCGCCGACCTGGACGTCCCGGCGGCGGGAGCCGTACGGCTGCTGGTGGCGCCCGGCGTCCGGGGGCGGGAGGGGGTCACGTCGCTGGCGCCCGCCCGCGAGGCCGAGCTGGCGCTGCCCGCCGATGACTCGCTCGCGCGGGCGGCGGGCGTCCGCCTGGCGTCCCCGCGGGTTGCGGCCTTCACGCTGCCGGGCGTCCAGGGGCCCTCGGCGGGCCTGATGATGACGCTGGCGCATCTGGACGCGCTGACGCCTGGCCGGCTGAACGGCGGCCGTGTCATCGCGGGCACCGGCTCGGTCGGCCTGTCGGGGCAGGTCGGGGCGGTGAGCGAGGTCGGCCTCAAGATGCGGGGCGCGTCGCGTGCCCGCGCGCAGGTGTTCTTCGTGCCGGCCCCGCAGTACCGGCAGGCGGCCCAGGCCGCCTCGGGCCGGGTGACGATCGTGCCCGTGTCCACGGTGCAGGACGCCGTGGTGTGGCTGTGCGCGCACGGGGGCGTCTCGACCGCGTGCCCGTCCGCCCCCTGAGGTGCCGCGCCGCGAAGCACGGCGCCGGGGTACGGCGCGCGTGAGCTGCTGCGCTCGTGAGGTACGGCGCTCGCGAGGTACGGCGGCGCCCCGGGCGTCGACGAGCCGCGGCCCCAGCGATTGCGGGGGCCGCGGCGACGTCTGCGCGTCGCGCGCCTCACTCCCTGAGGGGCAGGGTGAGAGTGGCCTCGGCCCCGCAGCGGATGTGCACGAGCCTGCCGGGGGCGTTGAAGGTGGTGTAGCGCGGGTCGGACCCGGTCAGCAGGAGCATCAGCGCGTGCCCGGCCGGGACGGTCCAGGCGGTGGCCTGCAGATCGAGCCGGACCAGCGCGCGCACGCCGGGGCCGGGGGTGAAGACGCAAGGGGCGCCGGTGATGGCCCGGGCGCGGCCGTCGGGGGCGACGTCGTACAGGTAGGCGACGAGGCCGGCGCGGCCGGGGCCGGTGGCGACCGGCAGCCGCAGGCGGGGCGCCCCGCGCAGGATCAGGTCCCGGTCCAGAGGTCCGCTGGTCCACGCCGCGCTGGCGGGGTCGGCCGGATCCAGGACCTGGCCGGGGACCGTCCGCTCCGGGGCCTGGCCGGGGCGGGGCACGTGGAGCAGCGCTCCGCCGGCCGAGGGCTTGGTCCCGGCGTGCAGGGTCACCGCGGCCGGGTCGGGGTGGGGCCGCTCCAGCAGGTCTCCCAGGCGCCCGTCGGGGAGCGGCCCCAGGCGCAGGGTCAGGCTGCGCGGGGCGACGTCCTGCCAGCTGTGGTGCTCCTCGGGTACGGCGCCGCGCGCCTGCACGTACACCGACTCGTGGGTCCGGTCCCGGGCGTCGCGGTCCAGGAGGTGGTCGTTCAGCCAGCCGGTGGCCGACTCCCAGACGGGGCTGTGGCGGCCGAGGATGCCGGACAGCTCCAGGGTCAGGTGGTTGCCGGGGCGCAGCTCCAGGCGCTTGGGGCCGGTCAGGCGCTGGTAGAAGTCGATGATCTGGTTGGGCGGGAACAGGCTGTCGCCCCAGGTGTGGGCGAGGAACACCGCGGTGTCGCGGCGGTTGAGCTCGTGGACGGCTCGCGCGGCGGACCGGGCGTCGCCCCAGGCCTTGAGCGCCTCGATGTTGCGGCCGGCCAGCAGGTCGTCCATCTGGGCGGTGAGCGAGGGGGAGGCGCGGCCGGTGAGGGAGACGGTCACCTTCAGCCCGACGGTGGCGGTGCGGCGCGGGGCGTCGTCGCCGAGCAGCGAGGCGGTCAGGTCGGCCCAGGCGCTCATCGCCCCCACGGCCTTGACGCGCTCGTCGCGGGCGGCGGCGAGCAGGCCGAGCCCGCCGCCGTAGGAGGCGCCGAGGATGCCCACCCGGGACGGGTCGGCGTCGGTGTGGGTCAGCCCCCAGGTGATGACGTCGGACACGTCGGCCACGTCGTCCGGGCCCGCCGCGTCGACCAGGCCCTGGGATCCCCAGAAGCCGCGGGTGTTGAAGCTGAGCACGATGTGGCCGTGGGCGGCCAGCCGCCGGGCGGGCAGCAGGTACTCCAGGTCGTTCATGGCCCAGCTGGACGGCATGATGACCAGGGGGTGGGGCCCCGGGGTGCGGGGCTGGTACAGGTGCGCGCGCAGGATGACGCCGTCGCGCGCCGTGATGTCGGTGAACCGCAGCCAGGAGTGCGGCGTGCGGACGGCCACCCGCAGCAGGTGGCGCATGGACCGTTCGAGGCCGGGCGAGGCCGCCGAGGTCTTGGCGGCCATGCCCAGGGCGCTTCGCAGCAGTCGGTAACGGACATTGCTCATCGGACACCACCGGAGCGAGGAGAGATCGAGACGATCTCCGGTCGGTTCAGGTCCCCTGCGAATGTCCAGCGCCACCCGGAACTGTCCGCCACTCCCGCTCCGCGCTCTGCCCTGCCGTTGCGCCGGGGTCGCGTTCGGCCGGCGGAGCCGGGGGACGGGCCTGGCCTGCCGTACGGCGGGGCGCGGCGACGGTGGAGGGGGCGCGAGGAGCGCGCACACGCGATTGGGGAGGAGATCGTGAGCATCCAGGCAGTCGCAGTGCTGCTCGCCGTCGCCGCCGCGGCGCTGGCCGCCGCCGTGGTCTACCTGAAGAAGGGCCGGCTGTGGGAGGCGGTCGCCGGGCGGTGGCGGAGCCGCCAGGACGACATCACCGATCTGGTCGCCCAGTCGGCGCTGTCCACCGCCGACGACCTGGGCGCGGTGGCGCCCGGGCAGCCGCGCCCGCCGTACTCGATCGTGTGCGGCTACCACATCGACCAGAAGTCGGCCGCGCGGGTGCGCCGCGATCCGGGGTCGGGGCGGCTGGTCGTCGCCGACCCGTGGACGCCGCTGGTGGTGATCGGGGCGCCCGGGTCGGGCAAGACCACCTCGATCATCGAACCGGCCATCCTGGAGTGGGACGGGCCGGTGCTGGCCACCTCGGTCAAGCAGGACCTGGCCTCCTCCACCCGGCTGCTGCGCTCGCGGATCGGCCGGGTCGTGGTGTTCGACCCCTCCGGGCAGCTGCCGCCGGCGCTGCGCGCCTACCGGCGGCTGTGGACGCCGCTGGCGGCCTGCCGTACCTGGAAGGGGGCGTGCGAGACCGCCGCGGCCATGGTGTACGCCTCGGCCGCGGGCGGGTCCTCGGCCGGGGAGGACTTCTGGGGAACGCAGGCGTCGTCCTTGCTGGCGGTGATGATGTACGCCGTCGCCTACGACCCGGGGACGAGCATGCAGGACGTGTCCCGGCTGCTGGGCAGCCTGCTGCAGGACACGCCCGCGGACGACGCGCTGGACCCGCAGGACGAGGACGCCGGGCGCGGCGCGGCGGCGTTCGCCGGGTTCGCCGCGCTCGAGCGGCGGCTGCGCGACCACCAGGCCGCGCTCGGCGCGGTCTGGGACACGGTGGTCGCCGCCAGCCGGGCGGCCGGCGGCGAGCTGACCGAGGCGCAGCATGAGCAGCTGGAGGCGGTCAGCGCGGCCTTCGACGAACTGGAGGCCGCGCTGGAGTCGCTGGCCCCGTTCATGTCCTACGCCCAGCACGCCCCGCAGACCATCGGCGGCGTGGTCGCCAGCATCACGAACGTGCTGCAGGTGTACCGCTTCGCGCGGGACCTGGCCAAGATCACTCATGACGATCCGGATCTGGTCGACATCGACACGTTCCTGCACGGGAAGAACACCCTGTACCTGGTGGCGCCGCCCAAGGCGCAGCGCCTGTACGCGCCGCTGATGACGGCGTTCGCCGAGGCGGTCGTCTCGCGGGCCTACGAGATCGCGCAGGCCCGGCCCGACGGGCGGGTGCCGATCCCGCTGCTGTGCGCGCTGGACGAGGTGGCCAACATCGCGCCGCTGCCGGAGCTGCACTCCTACGCGGCCACGGCCCGCTCGTACCGGATCATGCTGTGCCTGGCGGCGCAGGATCTGTCGCAGCTGAAGGCGCGGTTCGGCGAGGAGCGGACGTATTCGATCCTGTCGTGCGCCGGGACCGCGGTGGTGCTGCCGAAGACCAAGGATCCGATGACGCTGGACTGGGCGTCCAAGATCGCCGGTGAGATCCGGGTGAAGACGACGTCCAAGACGGTCGCCACGTCGGTCAGCCGGACCTCCGGCAAGAGCAGCGCGGCCTCCAGCCCTTCCTCTCACCAGCACAGCAAGCAGTCCGGTGAGTCGGAGTCGGTGACGGTCGGCCACGAGTGGCGCCCGCTGGCGTCCCCGGCGCGGGTCGCGGCCATGAACGAGCGTGAGGGCCTGGCGGTGGTGGGCGCCTACCGCACCCAGTTGCTTCAGCGCCGCGCCTTCGAGGACGCGCGGTTGCAGCGGCTGGCGCGCGGGGACGTGTCCGCCCTGCCGGACACCTCCCCCGCGGTGGCCTCGCTGCCGTACGCCCCTGAGGAGGAGCTGGCCGACCTGTCCGGGGACGGGGACTGAACGGCCCGGGGCCGGGCGCCGTACGGCGTCGCCCGCCCGGGGCCGGGAGCAGTGTGATGCCGCAGCCGGACGCGCTGCGGCATCACACATCACCCGGCCGGGGTTCCGCCCGCGCGTGGTCCAGGGTTTGCGCGCCTGGCCGAGGCCGCCGGTGCGGAGGGCTGGGAGGTCGCTGGGTTAATGCGTGGCCACACCGTCCCACACCTGCCCACGCATTAATGGGCGGTGCCTCTGGGCGGCTGGGGCAGGCGCGGGAGCGCGGGCGCGGGCCGGGGGAAGACCGCAGGGTCCTGCTGAAACGGCGACCGGAGGAACGGTGTGGGGAGGCGGCCTGGGTCTTTCACGCCTCGGCGGAGCGAGATCCGGCCCGGCCCGGCTCGAACGGAGCCAGTGACACGGTGTGACCGGGACGGAGGAGACAGTGGGCCACGACCTCAAGCCGTTGACCACAGGGCAGCGGTGGCTGGCCATCGCCGGAGGCGTCGCGTTCGGGGCGCTGGCGGCCCTCGGCGCGGTCGGGTCGTTCGACGCGGTGCGCGAGGAGGCCATCCGGCGCGGGTTCGACCCCGAGCTGGCGTGGCTGGTGCCCGTGGGCGTCGACGTCGGCATCATCGCGCTGGCGCTGGCCGACCTGCTGTTCACCGGACTGGGCATGGCCATGCCCGCGCTGCGGGTGATCATGTGGGTGCTGACCGGCGCGACCATCTGGTTCAACATCGAGTCCGCCCACGGCGACCCGGTCGCCGCCGGCATGCACGCCGCCATGCCGATCCTGCTGGTGGTGTGGATCGAGGGCGTCCGGCACGCCGTACGGCGGCGCACGGGCATGGCGACCGGCACCCTGCGGGAAGGCATCCCGATCAGCCGATGGTTCCTGGCCTTCGCCGGAACCGCCGTGCTGTGGCGGCGCATGGTGCTGTGGGAGGAGACGTCCTACCGGCGGGCGCTGGACACCGAACTGGATCGCCGCCAGGCGATCCACAAGCTCAAGGGTGTCTTCGGCAAGCGGTGGAAGAAGGACGCGCCGGCGCATCTGGTGTGGCTGGTGACCTCGGGCGTGCGCATGGACGTGGCGCTGCGCCAGGTCGGCCTGCTGACGGCGCTGATGGGGACCGGCCTGAGCGTGGAGGAGGCGATGCGCCGCGTGGAGGAGGCGGACCGCGACCGGTTCCGCGAGGACGAGGAGCGGGGCGACCGCGCTGCCGCCTCGCCGCAGGCGCTCCCGGCGGGCACGGCGGCGACCGGCGCCTCCGGGGCGCGGGAGCTGCCCGGCGCCGGTGATCCGGCCGCCGCGCTGCCCCCGGGAGGGGGCGTGGCCCCCGAGCCCCTGGCGGCCGAGCCTCAGACCCGCTTGATGCCCGAGCGGACGGCAGAGAGTGTGGAGTCGGCGGGCACTTCCCAGGCCGCGGCCGCGCACGCCGGAACCCCCGGCGACGCCGTGACCTCCCCCGAGCCGGCGAACACGCCGCGGCCGGACACGGACGGCTCCCCCGCGCAGGCCCGGGTGGGCGCCGGTAAGCCGGGGCCGCAGCCCAAGCGGTCCGATGAGGAGCTGCTGGCGGAGATGCGGCAGCGGTGGAAGCCGGAGGATCCTCCCTCGCGCGAGCAGATCCGCCGCGCCTTCGGTGTCGGCGCGAGCCGCGCCACCCGGCTGAAGAACACCTTCGCGGCCGGATCCGGGCGCGGCGCGGGCACGTTATCCCGCCGCGGCAAGACCCGTCCCCAGCCCCAGGCGGCCCGCGGTCACGCGGGCCGCCCCCTTGCCCGGCAGCCGGACCGGCGGCCCGGGGCGGACAGCAGGGCCGGGGCGGGCTGTAGGCGTCCGGGGCGGGCTGTAGGCGTCCGGGGGCGGGCTGTAGGCGGTCCCGGGATGGGCTCTGCAGGTGGCCCGGGGTTGCGGGCGGGGGCGAATCCGCGACGGTGGCCCCGATCAATCACCCCTGGAGAGAACATGGATCCTGCACCGTCGCCGGCCAGCCCGCTGGACCGGCTGGCCGTCGCCCGCGCGATGGCGGCCGCGCTGCCCGTCGACGCCACCGCCGGCCAGGCCGCGGCGTCCGTCGAGGCTCTGAGCCGGCTGGGCCCGTTCACCCGCGCGCGGCGGGCCCCTCAGCCCGCGGCCGCCACCGGGCCGACCTCCGCGAATCAGGGGCCCGGCCCCGGAGAATAGGCGGCCGGTGCCGCCGTTGATCGCAGACGGGCTCCAGCGCATCGGCGCTGGAGCCCGGAGTGTCGGGAGCACACGCGATCGCGCGGCTAGAGGAGGGACAGCAGCGGGGCCTGGTGGTTCAGCGCCGCGCGCCATTCCCGGTAGTGGTCGGTGAAGTCGGCGCAGCAGTAGCGCGAGCATGAGCAGTCGCCGCACAAGCGTTCCATCGCGGCCGCGGCGCGCACGTGCCCGGCGATGGGGTGCGCGCACTCCGGACAGATAGGCGTGCTCGTCTCCGGGTCGGCGGTCTGGGGCGTCACAGGGGCGGACATGGGTCTTCCTTTTCGCATGGGCCGGCGCCCGGCACTCAAGACCGGAACAACCGAATCGGCCGGACACCCCACACCGTCCGCGCCCACGCCGTACGGAAAGCCCGCAAGCGACTCCGGTCATGCCACTCGCCCCTGAGCCACCTGCCATGGGACAGGCGGCTCGCAGATCTCCCAGGGGGCCGGGTCCTTCCGCTCCGGGCGCCGGTTGGCAGGCGGGCCCGGTGCTTGGGGCGCCGGGGTTCGGCCGGGGGTGCAGGTGTTGCCGTGGGGGTGTGGGGGCGAACGCTCATCCACCGACCTGACATCCGAGGTGAGGAGTGGTTGGTGAGCGAGACGTTTCACATGGCGTCGCTGGCGGAGTGGTCGCCGCTGCGGGGGCGGCTGCGCGCCGGCGGCTGGGTCGTCGACATCTGGCATGAGCCCGTGCACCCGGGAGCGGTCTCCTTCGACGACTACCTGGTCACCACGCTTCCCGGCGGGCGGCTGCGCCTGGCCGCGATCGACGCGGCGGTCAACGAGGCCGCCGGGCTCCGGGGACGGCTCTGGGGTCACCAGGCCACCGGCGAGGTGCGCGCCCAGCTGCGGCACGTCCCCACGCTGACCGGGGCCCTCGCCCGCGCCCACCACAACCTGTTCGACGCCTCCCGCCCGCCGATGTTCAACCCCATGGCCGCCTGCATGGCCGTCGACCTCGACCTGGAGCAGCCCAGTGGGGACTTCGCCCAGGCCGGCGACTGCGAGGTGTGGGTGCGCGACGCCGCCGGCTGGCACAACCGCACCACCCCCGCCCTGGCCTCGGAGGCGAGCCGGGCCTGGCGTGCCTGGCTGGCCGCCAACCCGGGCGTCTCCCCCGCCCGGCGCTGGCGCGCGCAGGCGCACCTCCTCGGCGATCCCGCCGCCTGGACCTGCCCCGCGGTCGGCGCCTTCGACCAGATCACCCCGCAGGTGGGGGTCTTCGCCGACGTGGAGGAGGTCGTCGTCACCAGCGACGGCGCCCGCCTGACCCGCCGCGCCCTGGAGCGGGGCCTGCGCCCCCACCTGGAGGACTCCCTGCAGCGCACGCCGCCGGACCACCCGCATCCCTGGCCGCACGGCGACCTGGCCGTCCTGCACGCCCGCTACCAGCCGCAGGACGACCCACAGCACTGAGCAGCGCCGCCCCCGCGGTTACGCCCCGGGACGCTGCGCGTCGGGGTGGGTGCTTGTGGTGGCGGGAGCGCGTACACGGTCACGGGCTGTAGAGCGGTCAAATCGAGAAGAGTTCTGGAGGACTCCATGCTCACCGTGATCAACGTGATCTCCTGTGTCCTGTTCCTGGTCCTGGCGGTGCTCCTGGCCGTGGGCGACCGGCTCTGGGCGGCGGGAAGCCGGGTGTTCGCGGGCGTGGACGCGCCGCCAGCGGATGCGATCACCGCTCAGGTGGTCACCGGCGAGGTCGAGAGCGCCCGCGCGCACCCCTCGGGCGGGCACGTGCGGCTGACGCTGCGCCTGCGCGAGGCGCGCATCATCGAGTCGTACCCGGGGATGCCGGAGCGCGCGCGGCGTGTCCCGCGGACCCGGGTCGAGGTGCGGCTGCCCGTGGCGTGGTTCGAGAGCCGGGTCCCGCCGGTCCTGTGGCGGGACGGCGTCCGCGTGTGCCTGCGGTGGACGGCGGCCGCGCGGGGCCGCGGACGGGTGGAGTTCTTCCACCTGGCCGACGACACCGGTGAAGGGGTCGTGTTCCAGCCCGGCGTCGCCGCCGGCCGCATGCCGTCGGCGGCGTCGTGCCGGCTCGCCGCCTGACCCTTCCCCTTCGCCTGCGATCGAGGCGGCCTGTGCGGGCCGCTGGAACAGGGCTGTGGCCCTGTGGTCATAGATCCCCCCTTCGCGGGGGCGCGAATTGTTCTCAGCCAGGCACCCTCGTCCCCGGTCCGGGGACGAGGGTGCGCGTCGTCTCCCCGGGCCTTCCCGCCTTGGCGCGATGGCGGCGGCGGTCACGGTGGCCGGTGGCGCATGCAGCGCCGGCCAAACGAAGCGAGGGAGAACATGATGTCCGACCGCGACGCCGCGCGTGTCCTGTCCGCCTTCACCGCCGCCGCCCTGCTGATCACGGGGTTCCTGGTGTACGTCTTCGATGACGAGGTGTGGGAGACGGCGCTCCTGGCCGCCGTGGTGCTGAGCGGGCTGAGCCTGCACCGGCACCGGAAGATCTACCAGGCGGCCGAGCCGCAGCAGTTCGAGTCCGGGCTGTTCATCGCGGCCCTGGGGATCGCCGTCGGCGGCGCCATGGTCGGGGACGTGACGTTCTCCGTCATCGGGGTGATCTGCCCGATCGCGGCGGCGGCGGTGCTGCTGCGCCGGCAGTACCGGAGCCGCGGCGTCGTCCGTGACCTCCTGGTGGTCCCGGCCAGCGTGGCCGTGCTCGCCATGTGGGGTCGCCGCAACCTCACCGCCCTTGTCCGGCGCTGCAAGGACGAGTACGCGAAGACCCTCGAGGGGGCCAACGTCAAGATCTCCAAGTAGACCCAACCACCAGGCGGCCGGGAATCCCGGCCGCCGTTACGTTTGCCCGGCCACGCGCTCAGGCCGTACGGCCCCGCCGCGGCGCACCCGGTCGGGAGGCGCATCGGTCAGGGGGCGCATCGGTCAGGGGGCGCACCGGTCACGGGGCGCACCGGTCAGGGGGTGTCCAGGGCGAAGGGGTCGGCCGGGTCGGCGGTGGAAGCGGCGTGCAGTTCGGTCTTGCGCATGTCGGGGACGCGCACTCGTTCCAGCCGGGCCCGGGCCAGGGCCGGGTCGTCGGCCTCGGCGATGATCCGCTCGGCGACCTCCGGCGGGGTGCCTTCCAGCAGGCGGCCGACCGCCGCGGGTGACAGTCCCAGCGAGTCGGTGACGGCGGGCCGGGCGCCGCCCTGTGCCCGGGTGCGGCCGGTCTGCCAGGCCGGGCGGGGGAACCGCAGCACGATGGGCGCGCGGAAGGCGTAGTGCCAGATGGCCATCTGGCCCTTGGCCAGGCGCATGATCTGCTCGGACAGGCCCGCGGGGAGCTTGCCGTACACGCCGGAGGACAGTTCGGCGTCGGTGGAGACGCCCAGCGCCAGGGTGGAGACGTTGCCGCGGATGAGCTCGTCCACCTTCGACAGGTTCTGCCCGGGCGCCCACAGCGCGAATCCGGCGTAGCGGCCCTGCGTGGCCAGCCGCTGGAAGACCTTCTTGACGACGGCGTGCTCGCCGCCGGACTGGGGCGCGAACGCGTTCAGCTCGTCCCCGACGCAGATCAGGTGATCGACGCCCAGGCGCCCGTCCTCCGCGGCGCGCATGAGCCGTTCGAAGGTGCGGGCCATCACGATGCCCTGGACGTCTTGGGGCAGGCCGGCGATGTCGACGACGATGACCTGCTGGTCGCGCCAGCCGCTGTCGGGGATGTCGTACATGTCGCGGGAGGAGCCGCGCGAGACGAGCCCGCCGCACCGGTTGGGGAGGCTGGTCAGGAGCTTGTGGGCGCGGCGGCCGGTGGCGATGTGGTGCGAGCGCCAGAACGTGGAGCGCTGGTCGGCGTCCGCGTCCTCGAAGCGGGCGGTGAACCAGGCGTCGAGTTCGGCCAGGGTGTCGCAGCGGGTGCCGCCGGTGGCGCCGACGACCTCGGCGCGCAGGTCGGCCAGCAGGTTGGCGAGGTTGTCGTTCTCCACCACGGCCGGGTACAGGTGGCGCAGGTACGGCCAGATCATGCGCAGGTCCCACCGCAGCTGGCTGGCGTCGGGGCGGGGCGAGGCGGCGACGTCACCGCCGGGCAGCGCGGGGGCGTAGACGTCCACGTGGGGGAAGGGCTCGGCCGGGGTGCCCAGGGCCCGGTAGATGGCGTGGTCGTCGTCGGTGAGCTCGTAGCCGGGCAGGGGCGGCTTGTCCAGCCAGATCAGGTCCTCGCCCTTGACGTTGAAGACGATGGCCGCGCAGGTTTCGCCGGTGGTGCGGGCCGAGTGCAGCGCCGAGCGCAGCAGGACGCCGACGAAGGAGGACTTGGAGGCCAGGCCGCTCTTGCCGCCGACCAGGACGCCGGCGCCTTCGGGGCCGGCGACGAAGTGCCCGTCCAGGCTGACGCGGTGCAGGCTGCCGTCGGCCAGGGGGATCACACCGGCGGGCATGTGCCAGGAGATGCGGTCCTGGCCGAGCGCGGCGTCGACCTCGGCGGCGGTGGCGGGCCGTACGGTGCCCGAGCGCACGGGCCGCAGCGACGGGGAGTGCAGCACTTGCGCCCCGGCGACCATGACTTCGCCGATGTAGCCGGTCAGCGGCGCGGTGGTGGAGCCGCGCAGGTCGGCGGAGATGGGGTCGCGGCTGGTGCCGACGGTCCACATGTCCACGACCGAGCCGATGATGACGCCTTCGGCGGTGTCGGCGGCCACCAGCGTGCCCACTTCGACGGAGCCGCCGGTGGCGGGGTCGACGATGAACTCGAACCTGCCGACGGGGGTGCCGGGACTGGCCGGCAGATAGATCGCCCCCAGCGGGGGGACGTCCGCGGGCGGCGGGGCGGTGGCGGTGTCGGGCACGGCATGCTCCTTGCGCTACTGGTCGGACGTGCCAGTACCGTGCGCGGAACGGCCGATCCGGCAGCGTGAGAGCGCGCCTGCCGCGCGCGGCCCGGTTCGCGAGCGCGCCGGGGGCGCCGGCGGACAGGAGGGGCGGGCGGGCGGCCGGTGGCGGACGCCGGCGGACAGTACGAGGCGGCGCCTGGCGTGACCCGGGCACGAACCACCTGGAGACAGCATGGGTAAGCGGCTTGAGCGGCGGCTGCGGCGTGAGGGCGTCCTCGTCCCGTCCCGCAAGCTCACCCCTGAGCAGTTGCGTGAGCGGCTGCAGCAGCGCGCGCACACCATCCCGGACAAGAAGCGGGAAGCGTCCAGGAGGGCCTGCCGCGGCAGGCCCTCCTCCTTTTCCAGGGGTGGGGCGGGGGCGCCGGGCGGGGTGTGGTGGCGGGCTCATCGTGATGGGTGCGAGGGGGTCCGGGCGCGGGACGTTCGGGGTGGACAGGTAGCTGATCAGGCGGGTGCGGGCGCGGTGCCGTACCCGGGAAGGAGGCGTCGTGCCCGCAGCACCGGCGGTGGATCTGCGGCAGTTCCTGCGGCGGATCAACGGGCTGAGCATGGTCCGCTCCGGCGTGGGCGACCCGGGGGTGCGGGAGGAGCCGCGGACTCCCGGGGAGCTGCTGGAGGCGGACCCGGTCGCGGTCGGTTCAGCCGCTCCGGAGCGGGCGCTGTTCTGCGACGGGGTGGAGGCCGCGCTCACCTTGACGTTCCTGGAGCATCGGCCGGTCACGCTGAACTATGTGGCGGCCGGTGCGGTGGATCGCGGGTGCCGCCCGGTCAGGGAGGTGGACCGGCTGGTCGTCGCCTGCGCGCGCCGGGATGAGGCGTGGCTGGAGAGCCTGGACTGCCCGCTGGAGGTCTGCTACCTGGACGCCGACGACCCGGTCGCGGCGGAGTCCTGCGCGGCGGCGCTCCCGCACCGGATGCGTGAGGAGCTCGAGCGGCATCTGGTGGAGACGCTGCTGCGAGAGGAGGACGGCCTGATCGTGGTGGACGGTTCGCTGATCGGCCATCCGCGGGACGCGCGGCTGGCCGGCGTCGCCAAGACGGTGCGGCGGCGCTATCTGGGGGACGAGTCGGTGCTGTTCCGCCTGCCGGTCGGCTGGCGCTCGCCGCGGTTCCGGATCCCGGCCGGCACCGCGGGCCCGGCGCCGGACCGGTACTCCTGCTATGTGCGGCTGGCCGGGGGCCCGGCCTCGCCCTGGCATCACGGCCTGGTGCGGCTGGAGGCCTTCGAACCGCAGGCGCTGGAGGAGGCGGCGGCCCTGGCCCTGGCCGAGCGGCAGCACGCGGCCACGCTCGACCCCCGCGGTGACCGCCACCTTCGCCCGATCGCGCACGTGGAGAGGCTGCTGCGTTCGCGCCGTCCGGCGATCTTCTGACCGCCGCCCCGGGTACGGCGTTGCCCGTGGGTCTGGGCGGGCGCTGGTCAGGCCGGCTGCAGGATCGGCTGGGCGCTGTGGTCGCCGGCGGCCAGGTGCAGCAGCCGGCCGCGTTCCCAGGTGATCTGGCGGACGGCCGGTTCGAGCAGGTCGAATCCCGGGCTGCGCATCATCTGCCCCGGATGCTTGCGGTAGCAGTACACCGACTCGGGCAGGACGATCCCCGGGGCGGTCCCGGTGACCGCGATGAGCATGCCGATGTCCTCGGCCTGGGGCAGGCCCTGCCAGCCGCCCACCCGGCGCAGCAGGTCGGTCCGCGTGAGCAGGGTCCATGGCCCCAGGGGGAGCGTCGCCTCGGGAGCGGGCCAGCATCGCCATACGCCGCCGGGGGCGTGGTGGCCGGGAGGGGCCGGGCAGGTCCAGCGGCGCAGCCGCCCGCCGGGCAGCAGGTCGTCGGAGCGGCCGGCCACCCAGCCCGCGCCGCTGTGGGCTGCGGCCGCGCGCAGGCGCCGCCGCAGCGAGCCGGCCGGGAGAAGGTCGTCGTCGGCGGCGCTGGTGGTCCAGGGGGTCTGGACGTGGTGCAGGGCGAGGTTGCGTACGGCTGCCGCGCCGGCGGGCCGCGCCGATTCCACTACGGTGACGCGGCTGTCCTGGCGCAGGGCGGGCGGGACGCGGTCCGCGGGGACTCCGTCCAGGGCGAGGATCCACCGCCAGGCGGCGTCCTGCTGGGCGGCGAGGCTGGCGTGCAGCTGGAGCAGGTAGGGGATGCGGGCGGGGACCAGGCGGGTGGCGGTGATGATCGTGACGTCCATTGCGATCACGGTCCGGGGCGGCGCCCAGGCGCAGCAGATCGGCGCCGGGAGGGCGGCGCGGCAGGTGTTGCGGCGGCGGGCGTCGCCGACACGGTGGCCGGGCGTCCGAATCAACGCGAGCCCTTTCGAGGGAGGCTTAGATGCTCATCCTGGCCAACCCCGTGTTCCCGTCGCGCCGATCCGCCCCCACGGCGGAGGAGAGCCTGCTGCGGCGCACCTACCCCCGGCCGAAGTCCGACGACCCCCGGATCAGGCTGTCCTACGGTTCCCCCTCGCAAGGGCTGGTGTCGTCCCGGACGGGGCGGCCCATCATCATCCACTGACCTCGACCGCCCCCGGCTTCTTGCCGGGGGCGGTTTCTCGTACGGCCGCGCGGGGGCGGGGGGTGGAGACGCGGCGAGCGGGGCGGGGCAAGGAGGGGCGGCGAGCGGGGCGGGGCGAGGGGGCGGCGGAGGCGGGCGGAACCGCGGCCGCGGCGGGCGGGGTGCCCAGGGCCGCAGCGGGGGTGTAACAGGTGGAGGTCGCAGGGTGTGGGCTCGGGTGAGCGGTAGGCGCGCATCCAGCGGTCGTGCACGGGGGTGCCCGCCGACCAGGTGAAGCGCATGGCGTACTCCAGGCGGCGCTGTCCTGCGGCGGCGCGGCGGGTGCCGTGGGCCAGCCGGCCGGAGGCGGCGATCTCCTCCCGCATCTGGCCGGTGGTCAGGTCGAAGCGGACCAGGTCGCCGCCCGGGGTGACGACGAACAGGCGGTATCCGGTGATCTGCTGGTGGGGGCGGATCTGGACGAAGTTCACCTGATTGCGGGAGACGAAGGACACCTTCACCTCGTAGTGGGCGCCGCGCGCGTCGGTGACGTCGCCACGGTCGGCGCCCTGCGGCACGAGGGACCATCCGTAGAACTCGGCGAGGTAGTTGGCCACGCGGGTGCCGTAGGACTGCGGGGTCAGCAGGCGCATCAGCCGGATGAAGATCGGCCAGGGCTGGTCGAAGGCGTATCGCGGGTCACGGGCGGATTGCCGGCGCACGTCCTCGATCAGGGCGAGGGCGACCTCGAGCGACGCCAGGGCCGGGGGCGGCCCGTCCTCGGGGCCGGCGGGTGCGGCCGGGCGGGTGCGGGATACCGGGTGCATCGGGCCGGTACCGTCCGGGTCGTACGGTGCGCGGCCACCGCTGGATGTCCCGGGTGCGCGGGTGTTCCCGGCCGTGGTCCGGGCCGCGCGCGGGCCGCGACCGGGTCAGCCGGTCGGCCGCGGGCTCGGGCGGGCATGACGAAGCCCGGTCCTCCTCGGGTGCGGGAGGGCCGGGCTCGGTGAGATGGTGCGCGCGGCTCAGACGGCGATGAGCTGCTTGTGCCCGGAGCGGCGGCCGTGCAGGGCTTCGAACAGGGACTCCTGTTCCTGCTCCAGCCGCTGCTTCTCTTCTTCCAGCTTGACGAGGTTGCGCTCCAGCTCCCGGATGCGGCTCTTGACCTCCTCGATCGTCAAGGTGGCCACGTCAGCGCTCCACGAGGTGGCGGTCTGCCCGGCCGCGCCGGGGTTCAGGACCTGCCGGATGCTCTCCTCGCTGACCCGGTAGCACTCACGCAGGGAGTCGAGGTAGACGAACCAGCTGCCGGCTTCCTTCTTCCCCGCTAGCCGTCCGTCGCGGAGCGCCTTGCGGATGCCCGCGGAAGAAATATGGGCAAGCTGCGCTGCTTCATGGACCGTGATGGTCCCCTCAGTCTCCAGGATCGACACCCGGCGCCTCCCGACTCATGCTCTACCCGCGTCGCAGTATACACACAGGTTACGCCTCGGCGCGAGGAAGTTGCGGAACCAGCTGCCGGGCAAGGCTAGCAACCGCGGGCCCCTGCGCGGAGGGGGTTTCCGCGATATCGGCCCGGCCGTCTTCCGGCGGCCGGCGCGCGGCCGCGGCCCCGGCCGCGCCCCGGCCGCGTTTCCGCGCCACCGATTCCGTGCCCCGGAACCTCGCGCGCCCGATTTCCGCGCCACCGATTCCGGGGGGCCGGTTTCCGCGGCCCGGATTCCGTGCCCTGGAAATCCGCGCCACGGAATCCGGGCTGCGGAAACCGGGGCCCCGGATCCGGAGGACCGCTCGCGGCCCCTCCGGCGGCGGAGAACCCGCAGGTCGCCGCCCGCGGCACGGTTTGAGTGGCACGGAAACGGTGGCGCTGTCATGTCCTCATCCACCCCCGCCGATGTCATCGATGAGAGATGACATGAATCGACTTCTTCCTGAAAAATGGATGAAGATCGGTCTTCATCCCATCGTCATGGCCAGCGCGACACGCCGACGGCGAAACCGGACGTAACCATCGCGGGCGTGCCCGCGCGAGCGGCCGCAGAGGGGGCTCCGAGCGCGGGAGCGGGCTGGGGCACGAGCCCGCCGGGAATGGTAAAACCGCAGGTCACAGTGGTGTAGTGCTGCAAGGGTGACGATGCAGCGTTGCGAGGGTGCCGCTGCGGGGGCCGCTTACTGGGGCGGGACGGCGCCGGCGACAAGCTTGGCCATCTGCGTGACGGATGGGGCAGGGAAGTGGTTGAATGCCACGGAACCAAGTTACGAGGTCGGTTACGCAGGGCGCGGACGAGAGCGAAACGAAGGGTGACGTGGTGCGCAAGGAGCACGTACGGGCCACCACGAGGGCTGAATTGAGTCAGATCCTGGGACTCCCCCTCACGGTGATCGCCTCGCTCGAGCGCGCCGGGGCGATTCGTCCCACCGTCACCCGGGAGTTCGGCGACAAGCGGCCGGCCCTGTTCGACGCGGTCGAGGTCACCGCCGCGATCGCGGTGGGCCAGGCGTACGCCCTCGGGTGGCGGGGTGCGGCGCTGGCGCGGGTTCGCGAGGCCATTGTCGAACGCCGACGGGTCCTCAGACGCGGTTTCCGCGGATACCTGGCGCTGGAGGCCGACGGGGGTTCCACCCTCATCGGCGCCGGTTCCCCGGACAACGTGACCAGCGTGGAGAGGTATCTCAAGACGTTCAAGGAGCGGGCGGCCTGCGCCCTGCTGGTCCAGGTCGTCATGGCCAACGTCGGCGAGGACCCGCTGTTCCTCATGAGCGGCCCCGTCGTGCCGCCGCAGATGGCGGTCAGGGCGCGCCGATGAGCAGGCGAACCGTCGAGCGCCCCGCCGTCCGGCTGATGGCGGAGGTCCTGCAGGTCTCGACCCGGTCCGGGCTCTCCGAAGGACGCGGCGTCGCCGAACTCGTCCTGGACGCGCAGGAGTCGCTGCGGCTGCTGCGCGAGCTGGGCCCCGACGCGTTCTTGATCCTGCAGGTCGTCCTCCTGCTGGCCGAGGACGACCCCGTGTACGGGTGGATCATCCCCAACCCCGTTCAGGCGATCCAGCAGCAGATCGCCGGCATGGGCGAGAACAAGATCAACCGGCTGATCACCACGCTGAGCAAGCACGGGATCGTGATGCGGGTGCAGCCCAAGACGCTCGACGCCTGCGGCCGGAGCGTGTTCACCCGGGGGTTCCTGCAGATCCTGCCCTCCCCCCACGTCGCCTCCGGGCAGCAGGCCGAGCCGGCGCACCAGGAGGCCAAGCCGATCGTGCCCCGGCCGGCCGCCCCCGCCGAGCACCGGGCCGAGCTGTCGGCGGCGCCGTCCCCGGCCGGGCCCGCGCCGCAACGCGCCCCCGGCGCTCCCGGCGCTCCCGCGGACGCCGAGCCCGCCGGCCGCTGGGGCACCCTCGTGCCGGCCGACCAGTTGCGCGCCATCTTGTCGCTGTGGCGCTTCGACGGGGCCAGCGCGGTCATCGGCCGCAATCACGTCCAGGTGTCCGACGCGGTCAAGGCCCTGCACTGGATGCTCTGCACGGGACGCGCGATCAACAATCCCGGCGCCTATCTGCGCAGCATGCTCAACAAGGGCGTCCCGCTGCTGCCGGGCGAGGACGTGCCGCAGGAGTACCTGCGCGGCGTCCCGACGGTCGAGCAGGTGGCCGCGCGCACCAGGCCGCTGCTCAGCAAGGCCGCCCAGCAGGCGGTCGCGGCGGCCGAAGCCCGCCGCAAGAAGATCGACGCGGTGATGGACTCCCTGCCCGACGTCCAGCGCATGGCGGTGGAGACCGAGATCGAAGAGGCGATGCGGGAGTTCTTCCACGAGCCGGAGGAAGTCCAGGCGGTGCGCTGGTACGAGCTGGCGGAGATGCACCTCACGCTGCGCGGCCTGATATCCGGCGGCGCCGACGCGCAGGCCGTCGGCGCCGAGCCGCCCGGCCCCGACCCGGCCGATGACCGGATGCTCGCGCTGAGCCACGCCGGTCCCGGCGAGCCCCTGTTCTGACGACCCCTGCGGTGGCCTGACGCCTTCCCGGGGCGGCACGGTCCCGCCGCCGGTACCGCCCCGCCCACCCGGGCGGGACGGCCCTGAGTCCTGGCGGGGCGCGCCCTGACGGAGGTCAGTCCTCGGCGACGAACACCATCCAGAACAGCCACGCCAGCAGCAGGCCGCCACCGAGCGCCATGATCACCTTGGTCAGGCCCATCGACAGCACCCCGCCCCAGGTGATGGGCGGAGCGTCCATGACGCATCGCCGCTCGGCGCAGCGCGCCTGCGGATGCTCGGCCCGCCACTGCGCGGGCGGATCGTCCACCTGGACCGACTGCCGGCCCCGCAGGAGGACGGCCTGGTAGGTCACCCCGTCGAACTGGGCGGTCGCCCCGGGGGTGAACCGGGAACCGGCGTGCACCCGGGCCGCCTCGCCGTACACCGGGCCCGCCACGCCGTCCAGGATCAGGCCGCGGACCAGGAACAGCGTCAAGAACAGCAGCGCCAGCGCCGCGAAGCCCGCCACGAGCACGGGGAAGCCCACATGCCGCAGGCCCGCGAGCGCGCCCGGGGCCGCCGGAGCGGACAGGCGGCCGGGCAGGGAGTGTCTTCTCAGCATGCGTGCGACCGTCGCGTCGCGCGCGGCCACGGCAAGGCGCGCGACCCGCCCCGCGGATCCTCCCCGGAACCGGCCGGCCGGGCGGGGCGGGAGCCGTACGGCATCCGGCCGGGTGAGGGGTGCCGGAGGCCGGGCGCCGGTCACTGTCATCCCCATGACGCACCCGCTGACGCTCGCCCACCTGTCCGACACGCACCTGGGCCAGGAGGCCTACCACGCGGTCGCGGCCAACGGCCTGAACGCCCGCGCGACCGACATCGTCAAGGCCTTCCACCAGATCGCCACGCACATCGCCGCCTCGCCGGACATCCCGCTGGCGCTGCACTCGGGGGACGTCGGGGAACGGCCGAGCATCCCCGTGCGCTACATGCTGGCCGCCCGCACCGAGTTCGCCCGGATGGCGGCGCCGCTGGACGCCGGCTCCCCCTACCGGCGGCAGGTGGTCGTCATCGCCGGCAACCACGACCAGCCGCGCAGCCCGAAGGAACCGTGCTGGCTGGAGCTGCTGTCCACCGTGCCCGGGGTGCACGTCGTGACCGGCCGCTACACCACGGTGGCGTTCGAGGAAGAGGTCGCCGCAGGCCGGGCCCATCCGTCCCTGGCCGACGTCGTCGTGCACGCCCTGCCGCACGATGAGCTCAAGCTCGTGGACTTCGACGAGGTCCGGCCCGTCGCGGGCAAGACCAACATCTTGATGTCGCACGGGGTGGCGGTCGGGTCCGAGCTGTTCCTGCGGGCGCAGGGCCGCGAGTACCCGATCCCCAGCGACCTGCTGCTGCGCGAGTGGGACTACGTCGCGCTCGGCCACTACCACAAGCAAGGGCCGGTGTACCTGAACGGCAAGGCCCGCACCTCCAAGATCTGGTACGCCGGGAGCCCGGAGCACATCGACTTCGGCGACGTGCTCGACGGCGGCGGCAAGGGCTACCTGCGGGTCGGCCTCGAACCCGGCGGCGCCCCCCGCGTGCAGCCGGTCGACCTGCCGATCCGGCCCATGTACCGGCTGCCCGTCCTGGACGCCGCCGGGATGTCACCCGAGCGGATCGGGCAGGCGCTGGCCGAGCGGGTGCGGCAGGCCGGCGCCGAGGGCAAGCCCGTCCACGGCGCGGTCATCCAGCAGGTCGTGATCAACGTCAAGCAGGACCTGTGGGCCCTGGTCGACCGCGGCCAGGCGCGGCGCGCGGCCGGTGCGGCGCTCCACTACGACGTCGTCCCCCGCTTCGAGAAACCGGGCCGGCGCGACGCCGGCGACGACCCGGCCACCGGTGACGCCGGGGCGGGCGGGGCCACGCCCCTGGCGCACATGACGCGGGCCCTGCGTGAGGCCTCCGCCGAGATCGAGGAGGACATCCGCCCCCGCGCCCTGGACATGGCCGGAAACCTGCTGGCCGACGCGCTCGGCGTCCCCGCCCTGCAGGCCGAGACCGCCCGGCCGCCCGCCGAGACCGCGGACCAGCCACCCGCCACCCCCCACGCCGCCTGAGAGGAACCCATGATCAAGCGCCTGACGATGACGAACTTCCGGCTCTTCGACGAGGCGGATGTGATCTTCCCCGAGGACGCCCAGCTCATCTTGATCTCGGGCCGCAACGGCTCGGGCAAGTCCACCCTGCTGACCGCCATCGTCTACGGCCTGTACGGCGAGGGCCCCACCGGCAAGCGCGAACTGGACCGGCTGATCCGGCGGGGCGCCGAACTCGAGGGGATGGAGGTGCGGGTGGAGTTCACCGTCGGCCAGGACACCTACACCGTGCGGCGGCGCCGCGACAACCGCAAGAGCTCGGCGATCTTGGAGGTCGGCGGCACCGCCATCATGCAAGGACCCGACGAGGTCACCGCGGAGGTGTCCAAGCTGCTGGGCATGGACGCCGCCGGATTCCGCCTGGCGGTCTTCGCCACCCAGGGCGAACTGGAGGGCCTGTCCAGCCTGAGCGCGGCCGAACGCGGCAAGACGATGGCCCGCCTCCTGCGACTGGACGCCGTCACCAAGGCCAAGGCGTCCGCCCGGGAGGAGCTCAACAGCGCCCGCCGCGCCGCGCTGGCCCTCGGCGAGGCCCCCGACATCGCCGGCCTGACCGGCCGCCTGCGAACCGAGCAGGACGCGCTGGAGGGGCTGCGCGCAGCGGCCGCCGACACCGACGCCACCATCAAGAAGCTCGAACGCGACCTGGCCGACGGCGCGCAGACCGAGCAGGAGCACGGCCAGGCCGTACGGCGATACGCGCGAGCCCAGGGCGAGGCCGACTCGGCCGCCGCCGCGCTCGCGCGCGCCCGGCAGGACCTGGACGCGCTCCGCCCCCCGCCGGCGCCCGCCTACGAGGGCCCGCCCTCGGCCGAGCTGGGCGACCGCATCACCACCCTGGAACGGCGGATCGCGACCGCGGAAGAACAGGCCCGCCGCGCGGCCGACGCCGCCGCGGCCCACGCCCAGCTGCGCGAGCTCCGCGCACGGCTGCGCGATGTGGAGGACACCGTCGCCCGCCATGGCGGCGTCGCGGCGGCACGCGCCCGCCAGGACGAGGCCGAGCGGGAGCTGCGCGCGGCCGAGGACGCTGCCCGGCAGGCCGGCGACGCCCTGGACGCCTCTTCGGCGGCGGTCGCCCGGCTGACCGGCCTGCGCGACCGGGCCGCCGAGGACCTGCGGCAGGTGTCCGCCCTGGGCGGGGTGTGCCTCACCTGCGCCCAGCCGATCACCCCGGAGCACCGCGACAGCTGCCTCACCCAGGCCGGGGACGCCTTGCGCGCCCTCACCGGGGAGCTGGCGGAGGCCGAGCGGGACCAGCGCGAGGCGGCCGGCCGCCACGCGGCCGCGATCGGCGCGGTGGAGGCCGCGCGGCAGGCGGCGGGCCGGGCCCGGCTGGCCCGGCAGGAGTGCGAGGCGGCGCACGGCGAACGCGAACGCCTGGCGGGACACGCGCAGGCCTACGAGCGGCAGCTGGCCGCCCTGCCCGAAGCCCCGCCCGGGCTGGAGGACCTGTACGCGCAGCGGGCCCGCCTGCGCGAGCGGCTGGAGCGTGCCCGGGCGGCCGAGCAGGCCGGGCAGGCCGCCGTGCGCGCGGCTGAGCGCCGGGCCACGATGGAACGCGCCCTGCGGGAGGCCGAAGCCGCCGCCGCGCAGGCCGCCGCCCGGCTGGAGCAGGCCCGGGTGCCGCAGACGCTGCAGGAGGCGATGCGCGAACGCGAGCGTGCCCAGGCGGCCCTGGCCGAGGAGCGGCGGACGCTGACGGCGATCCAGGAGGAGCTGGCGGCGGTGTCCGAACGGGTGGGCGCCGCCCGCCGCGCCGTCCAGGAGGGCGAGAAGCTGCGCGAGCGGCGCCGCGCCCTGGAGACGCAGGCGCGGGTGGCGCAGGCCGCGGCGCAGCTCCTGGCGACGGTGTCGCAGGACGTGTCGGCGCGGATCCGGCCCGCGCTGGAGGGGGCCGTGTCGGCGCTGCTGGAGCAGATGTCCGGCGGCCGGTTCTCCGCGGTGCGGGTCAGCGACGGCTACGAGGTGCGGGTGCGCGACTATGACGGGTCGTACGTGCCGCTGACGCGGGTGTTCGTCTCCGGCGGCGAGAAGGACCTGGGCGCGCTGGCGCTGCGGCTCGGGGTGGCCAGCGTGATCGCCTCCCAGCACGGGGTCGGCGGGCTGGGGGTGCTGATCCTGGACGAGGTCTTCGGGTTCCAGGACGCAGTCCGGCGCGAGGCGATCCTGGCGGGCCTGCGGGCGCTGCGCGGGGTCTATCCCCAGATGCTGGTGGTCAGTCATGTGGGCGGGCTGGAGGAGCTGGCCGACTGCGTGATCGACATCGAGCTGGAGGAACCGGACCCCGGGTCGGCGGAGGTGATGCCGCGCTCGGTCGTGCAGATGTCGGCCTGACCGGCCCCACGGCGGCCCCCGCGGCGGGCAAAGGGTGGACCGGCGGACCTTGAGGGTCCGCCGGTCCGCATGTCGTGCCGGGCGCCGCGGACGCCGAGTCGTCAGCGGACGCCGAGCAGGTCCAGGGCGAGCTGCCGGGTGATGACGGCGTCCGAGGCGCAGTACTCGGCCCGCTGGCTCGGGGTGTACTGGTGCAGCCGCTCCCGGTCGAGTTCGACGGGGTCCAGGCCGCGCGAGCGCGCGACCGGCTTCAGGCTCCAGGGGATCTCGTGCTCGCGGGCGTGGCGGCGGTAGGCATAGGCGATGTCGAGGTGCACATGCGGCACGCTGGAGGAGACCGCGCTCTCCCAGATTCCGTGGTAGGCGGTGTGGTGGCCCTCCAGGAAGCCGTACTTGGGGGTGAGGCGCCTGTCGGCGACCAGGGACAGGCCCAGGCTGACGCGGGCGCGTCCGGCCCGGGTCGTGAGGTACGGCAGGTCGAAGGCCGCGCCGTTCCAGGTCGCGATGAGCCCGTTGGGCAGGCGGCGCAGGAAGCGGTCCAGGTGGGCGAGCAGGTCGGCTTCGGCTCCGTCGAACACCTCGGTGGTGTCCTCGGTGGCGACGCTGGCCTGCGTGATCCGCGCGCGGGAGGGGTTCAGGCCCTCTCCCTCGGAGTTGTCGGTCTCGATGTCCAGGGCGTAGACGCGCGCCGAGCTGTACATGGGTGCCTTTCGTTGGGGTGGCCGGTGACCCGTGCGGGTCAGCCGGCGCGGGACGACCGGGACCGTCCCGGCCGCGGCCGCGCGGCCAACTCGGCGCCCTCCCCCGGGGCGGCCTCGCCCCGGGCCGTGGCGTCGGGGGCCGTGGCGTCCGGGGCCGCGTCGTCCGGGGCGTCGTCGTTCTCGGCCGGTTCCGCGCGGATGTGGTCCAGGGCCTCGCGCAGCGTCATCCGGCTGCGCTGCCCGGGCGACATGCCGCCGAAGTAGCCGGACTCCAGCCCCTGGGCGTACGCGCGCGTCAGGCATTCCTCTCGTACGGGGCAGGCCCGGCACATGGCCTCGTCCTCGGGGGCGATCGCCTGACCGGCGTCGACGAAGAAGCGCACGATGTCGGCGCCGGAAAGCCGCCGGCACGCCCGGCGCGGCAGCCAGGCGATGTTCTCGTCAGCGAGCAGCTCTGACGCCATGACAGGTCTCCAACCTCACGATCGTGGTACGGCACACGGTGGCCGAGGTGTTCGGTCACCTGGTTGACACCGTGCCGATCGCGGGGAATCCCGCAGCCGGTGCGCTTGTCCAGATGCGCCACCGACCGGCCCGGGGGATCACTGCCCCGCCCCCGATACGAGGTCGAAGGACCGCCTCTAATGTGTGGGGAGGTGTGTCAGCGCGTTACGCCGTCCGTCGGCGCATGGATGACAGGGGCGCTTAATGCGTGGCGGTGTGTGGGTGGGTGGGGCAGGGCGTTAGCTGACCTCGCATCCGCATCCTGGGGGTGGCGGGGTCAAGTTCCGTGGTCACTCGCGACAGAAGGTGAACGGTCGCGCGGGGTGGGGATCTGAGCTGAACGAACACCTTCATCGGGGCACGTCCGTTCTCTAAGGGGCAGTGGTGCCGGCCTGCGCCGACGAAGCCATGGCCACCTCGATGGGGGCGCGGACGTGCGTTGGACGGTGGGGCCGCGCTCGGGAGCAGCGCGTGGGGCGGATGCGCGGCCTCGGCCATGAGAAGAGGCGGCCGGACACCTCTGCCGGTGAAGACACCTGAAGGATGGGCGGCCTGGGCCCTCTGGGACGCGCGGCCAGTGGCGGGGAGCGAGGCCGGTGAAGCCGTGGGGTCCGTGGCGCTCCACGATCCGGAGAGGTCTTTCCGCGCCACGGAATCCGTGTCACGGACTCGCCCCGTGCGGGCCGGGCCGTCCTCGTCACACAGCATTCAGGTTCCGGCGCCCGCACCTGGTCATCGGTACCCAGCGGTGCCAGGAGCTACCAACGCCCTTTGGCGCGAGTGCTCCTGCGGACAGGGCCTGCGGCGCACGCGGTGCCGGACTCCCGCCTTCGCGGGCACCGGAAGGCGGGAGTCCGGCCCTTCACTCGGCTGCGGCGGCGAGGCCGAGAGGGGAGGAGCCGGGCCGGCCCGACCCGGCCCGGTGAGGTGGCGTGGTGATCCGCGGCAGAGGATCGGGAGGATGCCTTCCCCCGCTTCGCCTGCCCGCCTTCGCGGCTCCACAGGCCGACCGGCGGGCCCGTGGGAGAGCGGGTGGGCAGCGATAACGCCGTACGCCATCGGGTGGAGGACGATGGCCGGCGAGGCGCACCTGCCTGCGAAGGGGCAGGTGGCGGATGTCGCGGGTGCCTCGGTGGTGGGGGAGCTTCATGCCTCGCTGGACCCCAACGGGGGTGAGTTAATGTGTGGGAAGGTGTGGCAAGGCGTTATCACGCCCACCCTCCCCCCACCTCCTCATGCGGCGTGAAGCCATCCCCTCATTCGTGACCCGTCGTGCTGCATGCCGAGATGGCACGGTCACTGATCCGCGCACGTGTACGACGGCCTTCCTTGGCGTGCTTGGGCATGGAGTGGCGTATCGGGATGTTCGGACGTCTTGATGCAGGTGAAGGGGCAGGGCCGCGCCCCGGATGAGAACTCCATATGTCGTAGCACAGAGGAGGGCCCACGACTGCGGACGTGCACGTGTGGTGGCAGGACAACCCCGCCACAGACGAGTCAAGGCGTCAGAGGACGCCCAAGCACGTCCCCGTACGTGCCTCCGGGTGTCACGGTCTCGCATTGCCCCTGGACATCCCGCAGAGGGTGGGAGGGTGCTGTCATGGCGTCACTCACCATCCCAGGTCGGCCCACGGGTGGTGGCGTCGTCCAACCCCCCGATGCCTGTGCGCATCCGCTGCACGGCCCTCTCCCAGCAGCTCATGCGCTTCTTGCTGAAGCGGGACGATCCGGTAGGTCGCGGCGCGTGCCGGGGTCCGGGAAGACCCGTCTGCGTCCCCGCTCGCCTGCCTGGACGCTGCTCGGTGCCCCTTCCTGGCATCGCATCCGTCCACGGCCCGCTTCCTGCTGTCACGGGCGGGAAGGTGGCGTATGGCGAGCCTGGATGCGCCGGGAGGAGGCAAGGCGAGTCACCGCGCGGTCGCGTCTGGGAAGAGCTGGAGTCATCGCCCGGCATGAGGACATGTCCCGGATCATGGGGAGGCCCGTGGCGGCGCCTCGAAGCATCTGGCGGGGTGCCTGCTCCTGGTCTGCTGCCCTTTCGCAGGAGCTCACGTGAGCCGTCACCGGCGTGCCTCAGCTCACGTCCCACCTCCTCTGGCGACATGTCCGAGCAGGTGTGTTCCTCAGCGTGGGCGCGGCATCGGATGCTCGTGCCACCTCGCGTCCTGCGCCAGGTGCACACCTCGCGCACGGCGGTCCCTCGGGCCGCCACGCCCCGGCTGGCCCTTCTTCCCGGGGCTTCATGTGCTGTCCCCTCGGAGGACGTGGCGACGCGCTTGATGAGGCGAGCACCTGAGGGTGGGCGAGGACACGTGGCGCAGGAGCTGGCAACGGCTTGGGCGAGGCGCACACGTACGGCAACCGGTGGCCGCGGGTGGCCGTAGGCCGCGGGGCGTGACATCAGCTGCCAGGGCCTGGACACCTGCCGATACGCGCAGCTTCCTCTCACACGACGTCCGAGGAGGTCCCAGGAGCGATCCAGGCCCGCCCGGGGGTTGCTCCATATCGGCACCCGGGGGCGTGTCACCCGGAAAATGACCACCCGTATCGCTAGGCTTGGCCGTGCCCCGGCCTTATCGGCCGTACAACCTCACACCACACTCCACTGACGTCTAAAAGGGGGCCTCTGTGCCTGCACAAGCCGTGTCCAGCATCGCTGGGCACCCCCACGCCGTTTCGTACATCACGGGCAAGGGCGGAGCCGGCAAGACCAGCGTCGCCGTCCACACCGCCGGTTACGCGGCGTCCAAGGGCTACAAGACCCTGCTCGTCGACATCGACCCCCGCGGCGCGATGGCCGACGACCTCGGCTACGCCGACGAAGAGTGGAACGACCAGGGGGAGTCCTTCTTCAACAGCCTGCGCTCGGGACGGCCGCTGGAGCCGGTCTCCGGGGTCCGGCCCAACCTCGACGTCGTCGTCGGCGGATACAACCTGGAGGACGTGCTGGCCCTGGCGGCCGCGGGCAAGCGGCCCAGGTTCGTCAACGCCCTGCACGACTGCCTGACCCCCATCGCCGCGGACTACCACCTCATCGTGGTGGACTGCCCGCCCGGCGACCGGCTGCTGCAGATGATGGCGCTGACCGCGACCCGGCACCTGGTGGTCACCACCAAGTTCGACAAGGGTTCGATGCGGGCGGCCGAGGAGGCCGGCGAGGTGGCCGCGGAGGTCATGGAGAGCACCGGCACGGTGCGGAACCTGCTGTGCTGCGTGATGTTCGACTTCGACACCGGCGCGGCCCGGATGCGTGAGTCGTCCAAGGCACTGCTGAGAGAGCGGCTCGGCGGGGTGGCGCCCATCCTCGACTCCTACGTCCGGCACGTCCCGGCCGTCGCGGAGGCGATCCGGTCGCACGGTCGGCTCGCCTACGAGCTGGAGGAGAACCCCATTCCCGGCGTCAAGGTCGACGCCGCGGGCCTGGCCGACGACTACCGGGCCATCGCGCACCAGACGATCCGGCTGCTGGGCGAGAAGAACCAGCAGGCGGCGGCCGCTCTGGCAGGAACGGCACAGCCGGCATGAGCGTGGAGACCGACCTCGACTCGGGCAGCAAGCGGACCAAGTCGCGCCGGCGCGGCGGGTTCAAGGCCTTCGAGACGAACCAGGCCGCGCAGGAAGCGCCCCTTCCGCCGCCGGACGTCCTGCGGCCCAGCGTGCCCGCGACCCCGCCGCCGCCCGCCGCCGACGAGAAGCCGGAGCCTGACGACAGCTCCACGCTCGACGGCACCCCCAAGCCCGGCGAAGCTCCGCTGACGCCGCCGGCGGCGGTCGACTCGCCGGTGACCGCCGCGGAGCCGGCCGCCGCCGCGAGCGCGTCCGTGCGCGTCGCCGTACCGTCTCCGGCGGCCGAGCCCGCCGGGCCGGCCGGCACCGGGCCGGTCTCGCCCGGCGACGCCCCGGAGCCCGCGGCCGCCGCCCCGAACGGCGACGGTGCCGGCCCTGGGCGGACCGGTGCGGCGGCCCCCACGGCCGCCCCTGCTGCCGAGCCCGCCACGGCCGCCTCTTCCGGGGACTCGGCCGCGGCGGCCAGGCGCCGGCGGCCGGCCCCCACGGAGCAGGCCGCGGACACCCCGGCCGCGGACACACCGTCCGCGGCTCCCGAACCGCCGCCCGCCGCCGGGCCGGGCGCCGAGACCGCTTCGGACCCCGCCGATCACGGCCCGCAGCGGCCGGCCGCGGGCAACGGCCAGGGCATCACCACGGCGGGCAGCTGGGCGGCCTCCGAGCCGATCCCGACCGTGCCCGTGGCACCGGTCCAGCCGGTGATGCCACCGCCCCGGGCGCTCGTGGACCCACCCGCGGCGCCGCCGCTGGGGCAGGCGATCGCCGAGGCCGGCACCGTCGACATCCGCGTGCCGGTGCCGATGGTGATGGGCGCCGGCACCCTCGAAGGGCTCACGGCGCCCGTCAGCGGCAAGCGCAAGAAGGTCATCCCGGTCTACCAGCAGGTCGCTCAGCAGCTGCGGGAGACCCTGGCCGCGCATGCCACGCCGTACCTGCAGCTGGCGGACTGCCTGTACAACGACAGCCTGCTGGAAGTGCTGTTCGGGGTGCCGGCCGGGCAGGAGCAGAAGATCGCCGAGATCGCCCATCTGCACGCCTGCCAGGCGCTGGGCACGACCGCCGTCGAGTGGCGCATGGGCGAGGGCGCGCTGCTGCTGCGCGCGCGGGTCGCGCTGCACGAGACGACGCAGCAGGTCACCATCTACCTGACGGTGACGCTGTGGGAGGAGGTGCGGCGGGAGCTGGAGGAGCAGGCGATCTCGCTGACGGACTTGGTCATCGACGCCTACAACCGGTTCTGCGACCATCCCCAGATGTTCTGGCCCAACCGCAAGTCCCGGGCCACGCGGGAGGGGCGCCGCCGGGGCGGCGAGGAGACCAAGCCGCGCACCCTGCAGCTGACCCCGAGCGAGCAGCTCGACCTGGAGCACCTGGAGATGGCGAGCTTCGCCCGCAACCGGTCGGAGTTCTTCGACCGGCTGCTGCGGTTGGAGATGGACGCGCGGCGGCAGGAGCGGGAGCTCGGCTGAGGCAGGCCGGGCGTCTCGGCGCGTCAGCCCGCCCGCGCCCTCCCCTGCCCAGTACACTTGCCAACGTCAGTGGAGAAACTGCGCGTGCTGATGCACGCGCCGCGGTGTAGCCCAGGGGCAATGGGCTACACCGCGGACTCCCACTGGATCCCGCCGCCCGCTGCGGCCCTCCCGCCCGCTCCCCCGATCCCGGCCTCCGGGCGTCGCGCCCGCCGTAATGTGTGACTCGGTGTGGCCACGCGTTCGCGTGCCGGGGGCAGCCCCGGGGCCGGCTCCGCACTGGTTGCGCCCGCGCGGTGATCGCGTGGCCGTACGGCGACGGCCGGCGCCCGCTCCCCCGCAGGGAAGCCGGACGCCGGCCGGTGCCAGCTCAGCCCGCGGACGCGTGGTCGCGGGCGGCCGCGATGAGCTCGTCGAGCCCGCCGTGGAACCCTGGCAGGAGGTCCAGGAATCGGCTCCAGGTCTGCGGGTCCTCGCCGAGGCGCGTGCGCAGCCAGGCGGCGATGAGGGTGGACAGTGACTCGCTGGGGTTTTCCAGATGGCTGCCGCGCAGCGCGGCGATGCCGAGGAGGTCCAGGAGCGTCTGTGCCCAGGGCTTGTCCGCCCAGCACCAGGCGTGATCGAGCAGCGGGCCGCGCAGGTAGTTCACCTCACGAGGGGTGAGCCGGTGCGTGAGCTCGGCCATGTCGCGCGCCGTGGGGACGTGCGGGGCGAACCGGCCACACAGCCATTGGACCAGCTCGTTGTGGTGCATGTGCGGCAGCAGGGCTCGGAAGGCCTCGGCGGTGATGGGCGGGAACTCCCGGGAACCGGTCATCCGCCAGGTCAGGTCCCTGAGCACCTCGCGCATGGAGCGGGTGTAGGCCTCGGTCGTCACGGCGTCGGGGCCGATCCGGGCGACGGCCATGATCAGGTTGTTGAGGTGCTGGGCGGCAAGCGCCTTGTTGTGCTCGAGCGCCAGCGCCGCCAGCAGGTCGACGTCCCCGGTGGCGATGATCTCGGGGGCGAGTTCGTGGCCGTCCTTGGCGTAGACGGCCCAGCGGCGCGCCTCGGGCTCCCGCGAGTCCCACAGCAGGCGGATGGCCTCGCGGGTGAGCGGGAGGCGGGCGCGGTGCGCGAGCATGGCGGGGGGCAGGTCGCTCCAGGGGCGGTGCCGCAGCAGGGTGCGGGCGTCGTCGCCGGTGATGGGCCGCGAGCCGTGGCGGTTCAGGTAGGCCGCCAGGACCTGCCGCAGCAGGCCGGGGTCAGCGTCGCCGACCTCCGCGAAGGTGATCTCCTGCGGTCCGTCCGGCAGCGCGCGGGCGGCCAGCGTCCGCACCTGCGGGTGCGGGCAGGCCAGGGCGGCGCGGATGCCGTCGGGGCCGTGCTTGACCAGGGTGTGCTGTGCCGGGTGCAGCATGGAGCCGGGGACGTTGTCCCAGTCTGCGGCCGCGAGGGTCTCGATCAAGGCGCCGAGCGGGAGCGGCGCGTGCTCGTGGACGAGGTCCGCGTGCTCCTCGCGCAGGGCCCGCCGTAGCAGCCGCCCGCGGATCGGCACCGGAGTGTTCGGGTTGGCGGCGACCGCCGCGCGCACCGCCAGGCTCCGGGACTTGGCCAGGGTGGCCAGCAGTTCGGGGCTGTCGGACGTCCGGGCGATGGCAGCGGCGTGGGCGGCGCCGCCCTCCTGGGCGGCGCGGAAGCCCGCCTCCCGGGGCAGGCGGGCCTTCATGGAGATCGGAGCGGTGGTCCGGCCGACGCGCCGCAGCAGCAGCGCGGCCAGGGCCGGGTCCTTCACTCCTTTCAGCAGGAGCCGTTCCACCTTGGCGTGCTGTCCGCTCTCGGACATGCGCCTCACCTGCTTTCCTTTGGATGGTGTGAACGGCTCGGACCGTCCCGGCCGGAGGCCCGGGACCAACGGGCCTGCGGCGACGGCCGGGGCGCGGATGCGTGATCCCGCCCAGCCGCGCGGGCGGGGCGGGATCTGCTGGGACGCTGCCTCGGTCCGCTCACGCGGCCGCGGCGGGCGGCACCTGGTACTGGTGGGGGCTCATCATCAGGGCGGTCACGCCGGCGGCGGCGGTGCGCAGCCGGTCGACGTCCTGCTGGGACAGCTCCCCGAGCACGATGTTGAGGGCGATGGACTTCTCCTCCTCCTCGCCGCCGAGGATCTGGCGCATCTCCTGGGCCACCGCGCGGACCGCCAGGTCGGCGTACGGCGCGAAGATCTCGGCGAACTCCGGCGCGGGGGCCGGGTGGTACAGCAGCTCCCCGTTGAGGCTGTCGGCGACCTGCTCCAGGTCCACCTCCATCTGGACCATGCCCTCGGCGACCGGCTGCAGCTCGGGCGTGAACAGGGCCATGTGCACCGGGAAGACGACCTGGCCCTGGACGGCGGGACGCAGCGGAAGCCGGGTCGGCGGCGCCGGCAGGGCGACGGCCGCGAAGCCGGCGAGTTCCCGGAAGAGCCACAGGCCCAGCAGGGAGTTCAGCGCCTTGGCCGCGGCGCGGCTGAGCGTCTCGGGGGTTCCGCCCTTGCCCAGGTGCCCGCTGAAGGACACGGCCAGCACGCGGTCCAGGATGGCGCTGCGCAGGTACATGTCGAACCGGCTGGGCGGTCCGGCGGGCAGCTCGAAGGTGGGGTCCTCCCCGACCGGCTCCAGCGAGGCCTCGCCGGTGGGGTCCCGGTCGACGGCGTAGGCGTAGGTGGCCCCTTCGAAGTCGACGATCAGCCGGTCGGCGGTCATCTCGGCGGACTCCATGAGCGCCGCGGCGCGCGCCTCCAGGCGGCTGAAGGTCCGCCCGGGCAGGTTCAGGGGCGCGGCGAAGAAGTCCTTGGCCCTGCGCTCGGTGATGTGCATGAGGCTGAAGGAGCAGGTGCTGTTCTTCCGCGTCCGGACCGCGCAGGTCGCCCGCCGCCGGCCGCCGGGGGGCAGGATCTTGCCGACGTGACCCGTGACGTCGAGGAACACCGGCCCCTCGTCGGTGATCTGCCGAACGTAGAGCGCCTCCTTCGCGTCCTTGTCCTTGTCATCCTTGGTGAGCGGCTGAGCCACCTTCGTCCTCCAGATGTAGGCCGCGGCCGGAGCCGCGGTGTGCGTCGGAGTGCCAGGAGCGGGTCCTGGCACCTGACCGGGGATGTCACCGGTTTCACCCCCAGCCTCGGAACAGCGGCCCCCGCCCCGGGTGGCCGGTACCGGGCCGGGGCGGGGGCGGGGGAGTCGTCTCAGGCGGCGGCGGGCATCGTGCCGTAGCCGCTGGCCTCGGTGGCGGCCCTGACCCAGCTCAGCGGGGTGGCGTCGAGCACGAGGCACGTGGGCGGCCCTGGATCGGGGGCGGTGCCGGTGGTGACGGTGGTGATGGAGTATCCCGCGCCGTCGTGGTGTACGGCGAAGCGCAGGCCGGGGATCGCGGGCCGGACGTAGGCCCACGTCCACGCGATGGCGTGCACGCTCGCCGCCTCCGGGATCGGGCCGTGGAAGCGGCACACGGTCGTGCGCCGGGGCGGGGTGCCGGGGAGTTCGGCCACCAGGTCGCGCCGCAGCAGCCGCAGCCGGGCCGAGCGGGAGATCTTCATGGACTCTCCGTGGCGGAGCCGGCGGCCCGGCTCGGGGACGCTGCGCAGGCCGCGGGCGTACACCTCGGCGGGGGAGGGGCGGGCGAACGCGCGGACTGAGCCGGACGGCATGCGGACCTCCAATCGATGTCGATGCCAGATGCGGATCGAGCAGGGGTGAATCGAGTCAGTTTGCGGATCGCGCCGATCACCTGCGGCCGGACCGTGAGCGCCGGGCGCAGGCGGCCGAGGGAAGGGGAGGGGAGCGGAGGGGAGGGGCGTACGGCCAGGCCGGCGCGGTGCCCGAGATGGCCCGGTGCGCGAGGGCCGCTCCTGCTGGACAGGGCGGCCGGACGAACCACGGTCCGGGGCGTGGCTACTTGTGATGTTTCTCAGAATCTCGCGCTGACGCATCGGCCGCGGGCCTTCGGCGACGTGGCCGGGCAGCGGCCCGCCGTGGCCGTCCTGCGGGCCATGATCACCACCGGGACCCTGCCCCAGCAACTGCTGCTCACCGGCCCCTCCGGGACGGGCAAGACCACGCTGGCCCGGATCGTGGCGGCCGCGCTGCTGTGCGACCAGCGGCGGGAGGCCGAGCCGTGCGGCCGGTGCGGGCGGTGCTCGCTGATCCTGGCGGCCCGGCCCGCCCACCCGGACGTGATCGAGCTGGACGCGGCCAGCAACGGCGGCAAGGACGAGGTGCGGCAGATCGCCTCCCGCGCCCGGCTCACCACCCACGACAGTCCCCGCAAGGTCATCATCGTGGACGAGGCGCACGGCCTGAGCGGACCCGGCGGGCAGGCGTTCCTGAAGCTGCTGGAGGAGCCACCGGCCCACGTCACGTTCATCCTGGCCACCACCGACCCGGACAAGATGCTGGCCACCAACCGGGGACGGTGCACCGAGCTGGCGCTGAGCCGGCCCGCCCCCGAGGACCTGCGCGGCAACCTGGAACGGGTGGCGCGAGCCGAAGGGTGGCGGCTGACCGGGGAGGCGGCCGATGCCGTGGTCGCGGCCACCCGGCCCGAGCTCGGGGTGCGCGGGACGCTCATGACCCTGGAGAAGGTCGCGCCCCTGCTCGCCGCCGGCCCCGTCACCAGCGAGGAGATCTGCCGGGCGCTGGGCATGACCACGCCCCGCTCGGTCCGGGCGATCCTGGCGGCCGTCGACAAGGGGGACCGGCCGGCGCTGCTGGCCGAGCTCGACCAGGCCCGCGCCACCGCCGGTGAGGCGGCGGTCCTGCGCGAACTGGGCCAGGAGGTGCGGCGGCGGCTGCGCCGGCACGCAGGCGACGAGCTCGCGCTGCGAGCGGAGCTGCACCTGGCCGACCTGCTCGCCCGGGCCGCGACCGCCGGCCACGCCGGAGCCCTGGACGTGGCGCTGCTGCGTGCGGCGCTGCCGCGGCTGGACAGCGATCCCGAGGCCCTGGCCCGGCTCACGGCGCGCGCCGAGGCGGCCGCCCACACGCTCGCCGCCGCGCTGGCGGAGGCGGACCAAGCCACGGACTCCAACACGCACCGCGGCCGCCCGGCCGCACCACCGGCAGAACCGGACCAGCCGGCAGAACCGGAACAGCCGGCAGAACCGGAACAGCCGGCAGAACCGGAACAGCCGGGACAGCCGGGACAGCAGGAGGAGGACGCGCTGGCCCGCCAGTTCCGCGCCGCCGTCCGCGCGCACGACCCCGCCACCGGAGACCTGCTGCGCGGGGCGGGGCTCCGCCGCGACGGCCGGGAGGTGCTGGCCGTGGTGGCCGCCGCGCCGTTGCTGGACGCGCTGCGCCGGCCGCCGCACGCCCGGATGCTCGCGCAGGCCGCCGCCTCGTGCGGGGTCCGGCTCACCCCCCAGGAGGCCCCCGGCCCACCGCCGGTCGCCGACGCTGATGCGTGAGGCGATTGTGCCGACACGGTTAACACAGCCACTCAACACCGGCGTACGTCAAAACAGACAACTCCGGTGGATCGACCACCGAAAGGCAAACGACCATGAAGTTCCATCTGAACGTGCATGTGGGGGACGCGCCGCAGGACGCGGACGCCAAGATCGTCAATCTGACCCCCGCCGCGGGCGCGCCGCTGGAGGAGGCGGTGATCGAGGCGCTGGAGAAGTCCGGGCTCACCCCCGCCGACCTGCGTTCGCGGACGCTGTTCACCGTGGGCGAGGGCGTCGACAGCCGTACGGCCATCGCCGCCTACGCCGCCCTGTGCGGATTCGCCCGGCGCCGGATCGACGCCGAGGCCGGGGGTGTGGTCCTGCAGCTGTCGGAGCTGCACCAGCAGATGGTGGGGCGGCCGGACGCCGGAGTCCCCGACGCCCGTCCCCTGTGGGCGCAGACCGGCGCGGCGCACCCGGTGCTTCCCGCGGTGCCCGAGGTCGGCATGAACCCCAGCCCGGAGGATGTGACGATCATCCGCCACTCGGGCCGGGTCCGGATGGTGCCGCCCGAGCACGTGGCGCTGGCCCTGGTGACCTTCGTGATCGTGGCCGCGCTGCGCGTGCGCGGCCGGGGGGACCGGCTGCCGACGCTGTCCACCGGCGCCGAGCCCGAGCCCGAGGGTGTCGAGACCACCGACCAGGGCGTGGACCTGGAGGGCCTGCGCCGCCGGGCGTCGGCGCTGCGGCAGGATCTGCGTACGGCGGGCAACCGCGACGAGATCGCCCCGGCCGCTCCCATCACGCAGCGGCAGAGGCTCCTGGCCCGGGCCAACGCCTGGCCGATCGCCGAGGTGATGGTCCGGCTGGGCGCCGAGAGCGACCCCGACGGCGAGCTGTGGCACTGCCCGCGCCCCGAGCGGCACCTCAACGGCGACCAGAACCCGAGCATGCGGCTGCGTGACGGGCAGGCCCGCTGCGACAAGTGCGACAAGGGCGTTCCCGTGGGCCCGCTGGCGTTGGTGCAGGACGCGCTGGGCGTGTCGGCCGACGAGGCGCGCGCCTGGCTGGAGTCCGGCGCCCGCCGGCCGCCCCTGTCCCGGCACGCCGCCCACGCCGCGTGAGCGCACCCCCGCGCGCTCGGCGCGCCCCGGGGACCGCCGCGCCCGCCCGGCGGGGACATGACGCGGACGAGACATGGCCGGTGCCGGGCCCCTGGGGCAGGCGCCGGCTCGCGAGAGCAGGACACGGACCCCGGGCGGCTTCGCCTGGGGTCCGTTGACCGCGCGCGGCGGCACATCCCGGGAGCGGCGCCGCGTGCGGACGGTCAGCGGGGCGGCCGCGTGCCCGCCAAGCGCGGCCCTGTCGCCGATGGGGCCGTGCTGGAGCCGCCGGTCTGGAACGCGTCCGCCACCTCGACACGGCCAGCGGGACGCCGTGATCGAACCGGGGCGTCACCCGAGTCCGCTTCGAGCCGCTCTCGCAGGAGAGGGCTTCACTGGGGAGGTAAACCTTTCCTCAAGCGCGCCGGGGGCAGACCGCGCTGCGGGCATCCTGCGTAGCATGGCGAGGCGTTCCGAGCCGCCCACCCCGCAGACCGCACTCCACCTTGATCCCACCGGGGTGCTGAGGGCGATCCTCACGAGAAGTGCGGTGCGAAGCTACACGGCTGAGCCTGTGCCGGATGCGATGGTGGAATCCATGGTCCGTGCCATGGTCTCGGCTCCGTCCGCGTCCAATCAGCAAGCGTGGGCGTTCGTCGTGGTACGCGATCCCGTGCGGCTGCACTCCGTCCGGTCATTCGCCCCCGGGGTGATCGGGGAGCCGTCGCTCCTCCTCGTGGCCTGCCTCGATCACTCGCGCTATTCGGATTCGGACGGTGCTCACGTACGCCGCCAGGGCAAGTTGTGCGTGGCGATGGCTGTGGAGAACTTCCTGCTCGCGGCCCACGCGCTCGGGCTGGGGGCATGCCCGGTCTCCAGTTTCCTGCCCGGTCCCATCCGTCTGCTGCTGAACATGCCGGACCATTTGGAACTGATTCTGCTGGTGGCGGCCGGGCATCCGGCCACGAAGCCCAACCCTTCCACTCGCCGCGACTTGGACGAGGTGGTCCGCTATGACGGCTACCGATGAACAGCCACGGGACGTGCGCATCGCCCACGTGGCCGCCTATCTGCTGGCCAGTGGCCGGACGATGCTGAGCGAGCCGATGGAGTACGGCCCCTTCCGGCTGCTGGACGGGGCACGTCGAGCGCTGGCGCTGCTGGAGGGCGACGATGAGACCTATGCGCGATTCGCGTCCATCCACGACCGGATCCAGGAGGTGTTCCAGACCGTGCGGCTCGACATCGACCTGCCGACGCTGCTGGACGAGCTATGCCTGGAGATGGCCGCCGGCATGCGCGAGTGGGAGCGCGCCGACGAGCGGCCGCCGCAGTAGCGGACGAACCTGGCAGGCGTCGCGGAGCTATCGCCTGGGCGGCCGCGGAGCGGCGGATTCGCCCCGCTCCGACGCCGGCGACCGCTACATGAACAGTGGTGGCATCGGAGCAGCGCGATGGGCCGATCGTCGCACGCCGTACAGCGAAGCGGATTCTGTGCCGACAAGGGTCTGCGCGGACAAGGGTCTGCGCGGACAAGGGTCTGCGCGGACAAGGTCAGGACGCGCCAGGTTGGGGCGCGGGGGCACGCGCGGCGCCGGTCTCCTGCGGGGCGCTGGGGATGGTCGGCGGGGGTGATGCCGTCCCGGGAGCGGAGGTGGCGCGCTCTGGCCCCCCTTGGCCAGGAAGGATGAGCGGGTTTTCGGGCGGCAGCAGGGCGAGTGCCTCCTCCACGGTCGAGGCGTGCCGGATGAGCCGGCGGTCAGCCTCGGAGATGAACCCGGCCCGGAGCATGTGGTCGAGGAGACCGGCCAGAGAGTCGAAGTACCCTGACGCGCCGAGGAGCACGATGGGTTTGTCATGCAACCCGAGCTGCGTCCAGGTGACCGCCTCGAACAGCTCGTCGAGGGTGCCGTAGCCGCCGGGCAGAACCAGAATTCCGTCCGCCAGCTGGTACATCAGCTGCTTGCGCTCGTGCATCGTCGCGACGACCCGCAGGTCCGGCAGGTCGAGGCGGCCATACTCGCGGTCCATGAGCGCCCGCGGGATGACACCGGTCACGAAGCCGCCCGCGGACAGCGCCGCGTCGGAGAGGGCGCCCATCATCCCGACGCCGCCCGCTCCGTAGACGATGCCGATGCCCCTGCGCGCGCACGCTTCGCCGATTCGCGTCGCCAGCTCGCGCTGGTGCTGGTCTGTGCCCGCCCCGGCTCCACAGAAGATCGCGAGCCTCGCGGTGGGCGCTGCGGAGCCCGGCGATCGGGGGGAGACGTCCACCGCCGCGGGGGCGGCCGCGGAGCCGGCGGACGAGGCGGCCTGGATCTGGGCGAGCTCCTCGCCGGGGACCGCGATGAGGTCGTCGGCGTCCGGCCCCACGCTGACGCCGCTCACGGGCACCTCCAGGTAGTTCGCGATGAATCGCACGAACGCCTTGAGCTCGGCGGGCAGTTCGGAGAAGTCCTTCGTGCGGCTGACGGGCGCGGGCCATCCCGGGAGGAAGGCGAGGACGGGTGCGCAGCCCCGCAGATAGTCGACCTCGGGCCGGAAGGGCGCCGAGGTCTCGATTCCGCGCTGATAGCCGACGCAGACGCCGATCTCGCCGAGACCGTCGAGGACGTCGAGCTTGGTCAGGACGATGCTTGTGGGCCGGTTGACCGAGACGGACCAGTGGGCGTGGACGAGGTCGAGCCAGCCGCAGCGCCTCGGGCGCCCTGTAGTGGTTCCGGTCTCGGCTCCGCGCTCGCGCAGATGCGTGCCCAGCCGGCCGGTGTCCTCCGTGACGAACGGGCCGTTGCCGACCATGGTCTGGTACGCCTTGAGCACCGCGATCCGGTGCTGGACCCGGCCGGCGTCCACGCCCGTTCCCATGGGCACCGCGTGGAACGCGGTCGGGCAGGTCGTCACGTAGGGGTAGATCCCGTGGTCGATGTCGATGAGCGGCCCCTGGGCTCCCTCGAACAGCAGCCCGTACCCGGCGTCGGCCGCCGCCGTGAGGAGCGCCGCGGTGTCGGTCGCCAGGGACATCAGCAGGTCACGGTGGGTGTGAAGCCATCGGTAGTCGTCCTCGGCATACGAGGCCGGGAGCCCGAACAGGTCGGTGTTGAGGCGGAGACGCCGTCGCACCAGATCCATGTCGGTGAGGTCACGGACCCGGATGCCGGTGCGGTTGTGCTTGCTGACGTTCGCGGGGCCGATGCCTCGCCGCGTCGTGCCGATGGCCTCGCCGATCCCCCTCTGGCTCCCTTCCTGTAGCGCGTCCGCCTTCTGGTGCAGGGGCATGACGAGATGGGCGCGGTCACTCAGGAGCAGGCGTCCGTGGAGGTCGACGCCCAGTCCGCGGAAGTCCTCCAGTTCCCCGGCCAGCGTCGCCGGGTTGACCAGCACCCCGTTGCCGATCACCCCGACCACGTCCCGGTGCCGCATGCCGGAGGGGATGAGGTGATTCTTCAGGACCGTCCGCCGCCCCGACGCGTCGCGGAAGACCACGGTGTGCCCGGCGTTGTCGCCGCCCTGGACTCGGACCACCAGGTCGTGGTGTGGCGCGAGGCGATCGACCATCGCCCCCTTGCCGCCGTCGCCCTGCTGCAGGTCACCGATCCAGGTGATCGGGCCCGGCCCTGAGAGGCCCGCCTTCGGGGGCGGGAGGGGCGTGAGGGCCTTCTCCCTCTGCCGCTCCCGGCTGGCGCGTGCGAGATCGAGCAGCCGCCGGGCGTTCTCCGCGGCACCGTCAAAGTCACTGGCATGGGCTTTCATAGAACTTCCTGGGATCTCGTCAGGGCAGGAGCCCGGGTACGTGCGGACGTGCGGGGAGCCTCAGGCAGAGGCGGCTACGGTCATCGGCCCTCGTCAGTCGGGCGAACGACGGCGAACGCCTGGGTGGGCGCCGGTCGCATCGCGGCAGCGGGGCCGCAGAGCACGTCCATCAGGGGAAGGCGCATGTGATAGCACGACACCGAGGACTCCACTCCGAGGATCCGCGGAGTGTCCAGGAAGAAGGGCAGCTCCGCCTCCAGATAGCAGAAGGCCATGTCGACCTGGTCCTCGCGTACGCTGTCCTGGGTCCGCGAACAGAGAAAGGCGCGGGTCATGGAGCGGACCACCGAGTACGCGGGCGCGTTCTCCCGCAACCGCGCCGTGGAGTCGGCGAACACCGCCAGGTAGGCGGGGTCGTCACTGAAGTCCGACAGCCGGCGTACCGTGATCCTCTCTCTGTGGGACGTACTCTCCGCTGCGGCTTCCACGACCCGGTTGAAAGTCGCCTGTGTCTCGCGGTGAGCCTTCTTCCGCGCACGTCTCTCGTCATACCCCTGGGCGCGCAGCACATCGTCGATGTGCTTGTCCGCGACAATCACATCGACCGCTTCGAAAGTGCTCGCGGCCCATGAAAACAGGCTCGACATGCGTGAGCGACTGAAATAGCTGTTCCCATTGCTGACGCCTAGGAGAGCGTGCTTCCCCTTGTTCAATATTTCGCGACAGTTCTCGGTCTCCGGGATGACGTCATAGGAGCCGGCCCAGTCGTACTGCGTCGTGCCCAACCTCTCCCCCCTTGTCTCGGCGTGGCGAATTAACGCCGCTCACTAGATACCGCGACCGGGGTGTCGTCAAAACGTGTCAGGGAGTAAAGAAGTGCGTGTTGAATATGTGCGCCCGTCTCTTGTGGCACCAAATTCCACCGAGCCGAGATGAAGCTGGCGGATGCCTCGCTGCCCGGCATTGGCCAGGTTCTCGATGCGAAGGCCGCTCAAGATCGCGGAAGAAGTGAGACCCGGGGGATCCTGCAGAAGACGGGAAACGCCTCAGCGAGCACGCTTCCGCCCGGAGTCGAGCAATTCGTACAGGCGATGCTCAACCTGCGGGTCCGGCTCGCCCGCGCCCGCCGCTATCAGATGAACCTCCCACCCGTGCTCCGCGGCGATGGACTCCAGCGCTCCCAGGTCGCCGATGTCACCGAAGCCGAGGTAGGCGGTGCCACCCGGAGCCAGGTGATCGCGCAAACCGGAGAGGTAGGCGTGGCAGGAGCGATGCTCAACGTCGAAGACGCTCCGGCTGAGTGCGCTCGCGAGGCTGTGGCTGGACGGCACGGCGACGTAGGGGATGTTCCAGAAGATGGCGTCATAGCGGGCGTCGTCGTCGATGGCGCCGAACACGTCACTGACAGCCGCGGTCACCCCTTGGGCGTCATGCCGGGCGGCATTCCGCAGTGTGTTGGCGACGGCGCGCGGGCAGATGTCGACGGCGTGAACGGCGCGGCAGCCCGCCAGGGCGGCCTCCACCGCGGTCACTCCGGCACCGCATCCGATCTCCAGGAACCGTCCGCCGATGGGATAACGAATGGAGCGGCTGTAGAAGGCGGTGGCATAGGTGTACGCGGGTGAGAACACCCCTGCGTCCAGCTCCCACTCCCGGCCAAGGAGGCGAAAGGTGCTCGCTCCCGCGGCCTGCATGCGCGCGATAAGGGATTCGGACTCCACCACTCCATCCGCCACGGGGCGGTTGTCGCGCGTCATTGTCGTCTCCTCCTCGGGGTGCCGCCCTGCCGCGCGGCAGGTGAGTCAGGTCTCGGCCGGCCGTCGGGCCAGGCAGTACAGGTGCTCCTCGCTGCGGCCCTTCGAATCGCTGTCCGGCACGTACTGTGTCGTCTCGGATGTCAGCACGTGCAGGCCCGCGCTGGTCAGCTGCTGGATGAACTCGCCGGCCGAGTAGCTTGTGACGCGGAAGCGCTCGCCCAGCAGATCCACCACCACGCCTTCGGCGTCGAGGGGGACCGTGGAGATCGCGAGATGCCCGCCGGGGCGGAGCCATCGCGCGAGTGCGGCGAAGGTGGCGTTCAACTCGGCTCGCGTCATGTTCAGAAGCGAGAAGAACGCGCAGATTCCGTCCCAGCTCGCGTCGTCGGTCACATAGGTGAGCACATCGGCCTGGACGAACTCGGCCTTGGGGACCTGGGCTCTGGCGAGTTCGATCATGGTGCCGGACACATCGATCCCGGTCACTCGCATGCCCGCCGCCGCCAGCATCTCCGCGGCCGGCCGCCCTGTGCCGCAGCCGAGATCGAGAACGCGGCCGGAGGGGGGCAGCAGGCCGATCAGGCGCTCGACCATCTCCCGCCGCTGGGGGAGGTCGCCATAGGCCTGTTCGTATCTGATGCCTAGGGAGTCGAACGCCCGCGCCGCCTCCTGCGACAGGGACACGCCCGTCGGCATATCCTCGTGAATCGTGATCGCCTCCAATCGCGGCGGGAAATTGTTGACAGGTTACCCCTGAGTTCAGGCCGGGAAACGGGTGGCCAGTATTTCCGATTTTCCCGATAAGGCGGGGTATGCAGATTCGGTCGCGACTCGTTCCGGGCCTCAGGTTTTACCGGCCGCCTAGTTTCGTGCCGGTCTGATGCCAGGTATCTATTGCATGTTCTTGGCGGGCTGGAGCGCGATGGGCGCCCTTATGGAGAGATCGATGAATACGGACTTGCCCTACTTCCCGTTTCAGCACCGGAACGACTCGCTTGCGCCGGAATGCCAGAGGTTGCAGGAGACTCAGCCGATCGCGCGTGTTCGCATGGACACCCTCGAGGCCTGGTTGATCACCGGTTACTCGCTGGCGAAGCAGGCTCTGACCGACGACCGCCTGTCCCTGTCCCTGGTGTCGCGTCCGGAAACGCCGAAGCTCCCAGCGCCGGGAATACCGATCGAGGCGCTGGCCTCGATGGACGCGCTCGGGAGGGCCGGTCTGCGCAAGGCCTTCACGAGCCTGCTCACCCCTGCGCACGTCGCTCGGGCCGAGCCCAGGGCGAGGGACATCGCACGGTCCCTGCTCGACCGGATGGCGGGCTCGCCCCAGCCGCTGGATCTGTACGGCCATTACGCGCAGGCGTTCCCACTGGCGCTCAGCGGCCATCTCCTCGGCATGCCGCTCGAGGAGCTCCAGCCTCTGGCCGAGGCCACTGAGACGGCTCTGTCCCTCGAGCCGCGCCGGCCCATCGAATACCAGCGCAACTGGGAGAGCACCCGGGACTACTTCGTTGCCCTCCTGGAGCGCCCCGACCTGCCTGACGGGGTGGCGCGACGCTTCCGTGACGAGAACGCCGCCCGGCCCGCCGAGGATCGGCTCGACGCCGCGAGTCTCGCCGACAAGCTCGTCATGGTCTTCGGCTCCAGTCACCTCGGCTCCGCCAGCATGCTCAGCCTGTCTTTCGTGACCCTGCTACACCGCCGTGACGTGTGGGAGGAGCTGCGGCGAGACCCGAGCAGAACGGAAGGCGTCGTCGAGGAATGCCTGCGGTTCGGCCTGTTCCTCCCAGCCGGTCTGCCCCGGGTCGCGCGAGAGGATCTGGACCTGGGCGGCGTCACGATCTCCGCGGGCGAGCTGGTGCTGATCGCCGCTGATGTCGCCAACCGCGACCCAGCCGCCTATCCCGACCCCGGCCGGTTCGACCCGGGCCGGGAGACCAAGGGGCACCTCGCGTTCGGCCTCGGCCCCGCGTTCTGCCCCGGCAGCGCCCTCGCCAGGATGACCATGAAGGTCGCGATCGAGGAACTGGTGCGCCGCTTCCCCGCCATGCGCCTCGCCGTTCCGCCCGACCGCGTCACATGGCGCGACGATCTCATCGAGGTCAGACCCGTGGAGATTCCCGTCCGCTGGTGAGGCACCCCCAAGCCGATCACGCCGCCCCCACGCCGGCCCCTGGGCGGGGGCACGGGGTGATCTGGCCGGAGCGGGGTGGGAGTCCGGATGTTGTGGAGGCGGATGTGCGACTGACGGTGATCCTCCCGGGCGATGCCGATCTGATGGCGGAGGTGCGCCGGGACTGTCTGGGCTGGGTGGGGCCGGATGTCCGGATCGACCTCGTGGCGACCTCGGTGTCGGCCATGCCGCCGCCCGGTCGTTGTGATTCCTCCCTGCTGGACTCCGCTTTCATGCGTGAGCCCGCATCGGCTGTGGTGGAGGCGGCCGTTCAGGCGGCGGCGGGTGGGAGTGACGGCATCTATGTCTGCTGTGCGGCGGAGATCGGTGTGGAGGCGGCGCGGGAGAAGGTTGCCGTTCCGGTCGTCGGCGGGCTGTTCCCCGCGCTGCATATGGGGTTGCTCCTCGGTCGCCGGGTCGGGGTCCTGTGCCCGCCGGACCTGATCGCTGTGTTCGAAGCCTTGATCGCGCGCGCGGGATTGACCGACCGGGTTCGCGCCCTTCCGGTTTCTCTTGATGGTGGCGCGGCGGAGGTGGACGCGTTGTGCGAGGCGGCCCGGACGGCGGTGGAGCGCGGCGAGGCCGAGGCCCTGGTCCTGACCTGCACGATCTTGTTCGAGCAGCGCCGTGCGCTAGGGGCCTACCTGGCCGGGCACGAGATCGCCGCGCCGATCGTCGACCTCACGGGCGCGGCCCTGGCCGCCTTGCAGGGCCTGGTACGGCTGAGCCGGTCCCCGAGCATCGCCCCCGGGTCTCCTGACTGACGCCTGGGGCGGCCACGTCACCAGGCCTGAACGTCGGCACGCGAAGGCGGCGGCCGGGGAACGGCGCATCGCGCTCGCGCCGCTCAGGCCATGATCATTCTTGGTGTCAGCGGCTGTGCCGATCGGCAACCGATGCCATGGGGCCCCGAAAAAGTTCTGGGACGAGCGCCGGGCGGTGTGGCCCTCACCGGCGCTGGGTATGCCGACCAGCGAGTCCTGGCGGTGCGTGACCTGGAGACACCTTCCGTGACGGCCTCACCTCGACGCGGAGGAGAGCGCTGAGTGGGCCGGCACCGCCGCGGCTGGCGCCGCTGCTGCCGTGCCAGCGAGCGGGCGGCCGGTTCAAGGAGCGGCTGCGCGTGTTCCGCTGCTTGATCCGGCGTCACATGCGTTCGACACCCGAAAGAAGCAACCCATGCTCAACGTCATCGGAGCCGGCCTGCCGAGGACCGGCACCCTGTCGCTGAAGGCGGCACTGGAACGGTTCGGTCTCGGGCCTTGCTTTCACATGTTCGAGATCCTCCGGGACCCGGCGCTGCTGGAGCGTTGGTCCCCCCTCGTTTCGGGGGATCCGGTGTCCTGGGAGCAGGTGTTCGAAGGGTATCGGTCCACGCTGGACTGGCCGGCCAGTTGCTTCTGGCAGGAGCAGGCGGAGGCGTTTCCGGACGCCAAAGTGATCCTGACCGTTCGTGACCCGCGGCGCTGGTACGCCAGCTACATCGCGATGCTGAGCAGCGACGCCCATGCCGCCGCGTTCCAGGGCGGGCTGGGCGAGCGACTGCACCCGCTGTTCTCGCTCATCTACCGGCGGACCTTCGGTCCCCTCGCGGAAGGCGCGCTGGAAGAGGCCCAGGCGGTGGCGGCCTTCGAACGCCACGTGGAGAAGGTCCGCCAGAGCGTGCCCGCCGAACGCCTGCTCGTCTTCGACGTCAGTCAAGGCTGGAAGCCGTTGTGCGACTTCCTCGGCCTGCCCGTGCCCGCTGAACCGTTCCCTCACCTCAACGACGGCCAAGCCGTTCAGGTCGCTTTCCAGCGCTTCGCGGCTGGGAGATCACCGGAGCCGGCCTGAGGCGTTCCACGGCGCGCGGCCGGTGGTTCGCGTTCGCCGCGACCGGGCGGCCCGATCGGCAGCCGAGGACGGCACGAGCAGGCATCGGGGCTACCTGGCGGGGTGCCGCGCCACGGCGGTCGAATACAAGGCCGTCGCCGCTCTGTCCTGCGAGGTATTCCGTGGGCTCGAGCCCGACACCCGCAGGTACGTCAAGGGCCTGGTCCTGCCGGGGAAGCCAACGTCACAGGAGGACGGGCCGGCGGGCCGGACACCTCGGCGGGCAGGCCGGGGGACGTCTCGGCAGCGTGGCGGCCGCCGTCGGATCGGTGGTGTGCTGCGGCAAGGCCACGCGCGGCTCTGGTTCCGCGCCCTCCTTCTTGTGCGGGGTGATTCCGGCCTGACTGTCGAGGCCGCGCGCCGCGGGGCGGCCAGAGCCCGCCTGCCTGGGCGGGCGGCCTGCGGGCGGCGGCGGGCGGGGCACAGTCATGGGCACGAGACGAAGGGAATGGGGCCGGATGGGGAACTTGTCGGCGATCCGCACGACCCGGGACATGGTGGAGCACGCCGGGGCCGGGGACGAGGCGGCGATGATGAAGTACCTGGGGTTGTGGACCGCGCAGGCGCACTCGCGGCCCGCGCAGCGGCGGCCGTTCGCCGCCGACATGGCGAGCCTGGCGGGCAGTGCCCTGGCCGACGAGCAGGCGTGGTGGACCAGCGAACTGGGCCGGGTGCTGGAGCTGATCGGGGTGCTGGAGGCGCGCAAGGTCCAGTGCGAGCTGACGCTCAAGCGCGCCAAGGCCTCGGCGCGGGCGGCGATCCGCCGGACCCACCAGGCCGCGGCGCAGGAGCGCGCCAAGGAGGACGGGACGCCGGTCAAGGTGGCCAAGCTGACGGTCGGAGAGCTCAACGACTGGGCCGATGAGACGCAGCCGGTGCGGGAGGCCGAGGAGAGCAAGGCCGAGGTGGAGGCGATGCTGGCGATGCTGGCCGGGGTGCAGCGGGCCACCGAGATGTACTTGTCGACGCTGTCGCGGGAGATCACGCGGCGCGGCCAGGAACTGCAGCTCCGGTGAGCCGGCCGCGGCCCCGGGCGGAGCCGGGCGGGACCGGCTCCGGCCCCCGCCCATCCTCCTCAGGGCCGGCGAATGCGCAGGCTAAGATGCGGGCACCCGCCGCGAGCCGTCCGTCTTGGCTCGGGGGCGCCCCGGAAAAGGAAGTCGCCGTGCCACCCAGTACCCCGCCCAGCGTCCGGATTCGCGGCGATGAGTTCGCGATCGACCTGCACGCCAGCGTCATCACGGCGGCCGCCGGGATCGGGCGGCGGCTGAGCCTGCCGTACGCCGCCCTGCTGGACACCGATCTGGTGGTGACGGGCGAGTCGCTGGCGGTCTTACGGCGGGAGCTGCGGGAGGTGGCGGCGTTCGCGGACGCCGCCGCGCGCACCGGGTGGGTGCTGGGGTCGTACATGGCCGCCCCCGGGGAGGAGCCCGAACTGGTCGCCGTGGCCGGTGACGCCCGTTTGTGGGCCGAGGAGGCCGGTGGGTTCTGGCTGCAGGCGGGGGCGGGCCCGCGCCGCCGTGTCGAGCGGACCCGGCAGGACGGCTGGTCGCCGGCGGAGCGGGAGCTGCTGGGCCGGGCCGAGGACGGGGCCGGTGAGGCCACCGCCCGCCGGGCCCCGCTGACGGTGCTGCTGGCGCCGCTGAGCGCGGCCGCCCAGCAGGCCCGGACCTGCCTGAGGCTCACCCGCCTCTCCTGAGCCCCGGCTCGCCGGCGCCGCCTCCCGCGTGCTGCGGGGACCTGCTCACCCACGGTGCGGCGGTGCCGTGCCCGGGCACGGCGAAAGGTCCCGGCTGTGAGCCGGGACCTTGGCGAACTCGGGCCGGGACGCCCGGACGTGACGGGGTGGAAACGTCAGGGCGTGGCGGGGTCGGCGCCGGGCTGGGCGACGATCGTCATCAGCTCCTCAAGGGATCCCTCCCAGGAGTGCAGCAGCTCCATGACCAGCGGGAGCGACACCGGGATGCCGGTGCCGCCGTCCGGCGGCTCGGGGGGCAGGACGCGCTCGATCGCCCGGGTCACCGCACGTGCCGCGTAGTGCGATTGCGTGAGTTCGGGCCAGGGCATCGGGACACGCCACAGGGCCTCGTCCAGCCAGGCTCGTTCGTGGTGGGCCCGCCAGTCCGCGCAGTGCCGCCTGATCAGGCTCTGGAGCGCGGGCAGGAGCGCGGGGTCGGCCAGGTCCAGGACGTCGAGCAGGGCGACGATCAGCTTGGAGGCGGCCCACCGGTGCGCGGAGTCGGTGACGAGCCTCGCCTGGTCCTCGGGCGGCAGGGCGGCGACCTGGTCGCAGATCCGGCCGATGGCCTGATCGGTCCAGTCGTCCGGTTCCTGCAACGCCTGGCACAGGGCGTTGTGGTGGGCGGTGCCGGGCGAGGCGGCGGGCTCGCGCAGGGCCCGCTCGGCGATGATCGGCCACAGCGCGCCCGGGTATCGGGCGTGCGGGGCCAGGAGCGCCTCCAGCGGCAGGGTGCGTGCGGCGTCCTCGTCGGTCTCGCGCAGCACCCGGCGGTAGGGGCCGATGACGCCGATGACCTTGGCCAGCGCCTCGGGAGAGGCGCCCGCCCGGTGCAGGCCGGCCAGATCCGCCTCCGGGCGCCACCGGAACGTCCTGAGGACCTCCTCGCCCAGGTGCGCATGGTTCAGCATCGCCACCCGTTCGGCCTCGCCCGAGCACTCCCAGGCGTCGCCGGTGCACCGGGAGATCAGCCCGGCGGTGAGCGCGCCCAGCCCGTCGAGGGCGACCAGCGCCGCACCGGTGAAGCGCAGGCCTTCCCAGCCGGTGAATCCCACGGTGTGCAGGGCGGTGACGTCGGCGTCGCGTAGCGGTTTGCCGCTGTTGTGGAGCAGCCGCTGCAGATGTGACCGCGCCGGCAGCGTCAGCTCGCTCAGGCCGTGGACCATCTCCGCGGGGGCGGGCAGTTCGACGCGGGCCCGCTGCATGGCCGTGAGCAGCATGAGCCGGGGGATCGGCCCGGGCACGCGTTGCCAGTCGGTGTCGGACTCCGTCAGCTCGACGAGGGCGCGGCTGGGGTGTGGCGTGCGGGTGCCGGGGAGGCGGACCTCGGCCGACAGGAGATTCCATTCCAGGTTGGCGTCGATGGCGCCCGCGCGGTCGAGTTCGGCCAGCACCGTGAGCAGGGCCGCCCAGGGCAGCCGGCCTCGTCCGCAGGCCAAGGCCGAGGCCAGGGCCGCGGCCACGGTCGTGGCGGGCACGTTCTCATCGCCGAGCAGCTCCCGCAGGGCCTCGTCAGCGCCCGCGGGGTGCATGGCGATGCTCCGTCCCAGCGGGGCCGAGGGGGTCCGCCACCGGCCGGGGTGCCGGCGGATGAGAGCCACGCGCCTGTGGGCGGGGCAGTGCACCAGGACCGCCTCGGTGATCTTGGCGTCGTCGCGGCTGAGCAGCCGGTCCGCCGCCTCGGGATCCAGGTCGGGGTTGGCGGCCAGGGCCCGCAGGACGGTGATGCGCCGTTCCCGGGTGGCGAGCATCCGCTGCAGGTGCGGGTTGGTCACCTTCTGGGCGAACTGCTTGCGGTGGGGCTGGGGCAGTCCGTTGTGGAACTTCCAGGCGGTCTTCTCCGGGGCGGTGAAGGAGCCGTCCCAGGATTCGGGCAGCCGGGGCCGGTGCTGTTGCAGCAGCAAGTGGGTGATGAGCTGCGGCGACCGGGCGAGCCGGAGTATCTGCTGCTGATCCACGCGTACCTCCTGATCTGGTTTGAGGCGGATCAGCGGTGGACCGTGCTGGCCCGGGCCCGGTCGGCAAACCGCCACCGGGGCGCTCCGGAGCCGGGGAGGGGCTGCCGGTAATCCCCGCATCGGGCGGTTGCGCGCCTTGGGCAGGGACGGGCCCCGGGGGTGGTGCCCCGGGGCCCGTGGGTGATCGGGCGCGCAGCGCGCCGGATGGGGGTCAGGAGGTGGCGGGGCCGATGAGGCCGGTCAGCTCCGGCAGCGTCCAGGTCCAGGTCTCCAGCATGACGGTGGCCAGCTCCACGGCCGCGCCCCGGCCGGGGAACCGTTCGCGCAGCAGCCGCGCGACCTCGACGGCCACCGGGCGCGAGTGGGGGATCAGCCGCGCCCACTGCAGGGGGGCGTTCCTGACCAGGATGGCGATCACCTCCTCGGTCCACAGCCTTTGGTCGAAGCCGGCCGAGAAGATCTCGGCGGCGTGGGTGGCCACGGCGGGGTCGGTGAAGTCGAGCGTGGCCGTGAGGAGGACCACCTCGTCGCGGGTGGGCTCGTTGTGCAGCCATCCGCGCAGCACCGCTCCGATGAGCGGGGCGGGCAGCCCGCCCAGCCGGGCCAGCAGCCGTTCCCGCCCGGCGGGGACGGCGGCCAGTTGCGCACCGGCCTCGGCGACCTGCTCGTCCCGGCTGTGCCACAGGTTGTCGCGGTCGAACCGGTCCAGCATGCGGTCGCGTACGGCGGTGGTGGCCGGCCGAAGTCGTCGCAGCAGCCGCGCCGGGAGCATGTCCACCACGCGGGGTTCGCTCACGCTCACCTCGCCCGGCTCTGTCATCTTGACGATCAGGGTCGCGAGCAGGTCCGGGCCCGCGCCGTGCCGGGCCAGGGTGTCGACCAGGCCGGGTGTCCCCGCCAGGGAGCACGAGGTGGGCAGCGCCCGGGCGATCCGCGGGTGGGCCACAAGGGCCAGGGCGAGTTGCTCGACGTCGTACGTCTTCGCCCAGCGCGCGGTGATGTGACCGACGGCGAGGGGCGAGATGGCCAACCGCAGGTGCGCGATCGCCGCGGCCAGCCCCTCGGGGGTGTAGGTGAGGAACTTGAGCTGGTCGGACCGGATCTGGTCGAGCAGCCGGGCGTCCTGCGCGGTGGCGACCAGGCACGCGGACAGGCGCTGCGCCATCATGACGCCGCCCCAGCCGTGCCCGGTGATCAGCCGGTGCGCGGGGATCGGCGGGAGGCCGTCCGCGTGCATCTTGGCCGCGGCGGTGCTGGCGCACCAGGCCCACGGCACCTGCTCCAGCTGTTCGGGCCGCACGTCCAGGCTCTGGTTCTCCGCCAGGCTGTAGGCCAGGAGGGTGTCGAGGTGGCGGTCGTAGGGCTGGTCGCGGACGATCGTCGCCACCGTGGCCCAGCTGAGCGGGCACGTGCGCGAGCCGACCGTGTGCCGCAGCGCGGCGGCCAGCCCGGGGTCGGTCTGGGCGACGGTGTGGAAGACGCCGTCCGGGTCGGGGAGGTCCGCCACCTGGATGGCGGCCACGTCCATCAGGTCCAGCCCCAGGATCTGCTCCTTGTTGTCGAGCAGGAAACGGGCCAGATCGTGGGCGGGGCGGCCCATCAGCAGCCGGCGGCCCAGCCACCGATTGTGACCGGGCTGCGCCCACCGCATGAGCGCGCAGGCGGTCTCGTAGCGCAGGCGGGTGTTGCCCGCCACGAAGCGCAGGGTGTCGCCGGGGTCGGCGGTGGTCATGGCGGTCTGGGCCACCCAGTCCAGGAACTCGCTGTTCCCGGTCCTCTCCACCAGCGCGGCGCGCTGGTCGGGCATCGCCTCATACAGGCGGCGCAGCGCCCGCGCCGAGGCGGGCACGTCCTGGTGGAGCGCGGCCGGTCCCGCCCGGTACAGCAGGGTGTCGGCGTGCGCGGGGTCATCTGTGGCCGCCAGCAAGGCGGAGGCGATGTCGCTCACGGGTGTTCGCCCTTCTCTTCGGTTGTGGTGTCGCGGCGCGCACCGTGGCAGCGTCCGGCCGCCGTCCCAGCCGGGCCCGTCTTGAGGCGGGCGAGGCCGGCGAGTACGGCGGGGCCGGGGACGATGCCTCGCCCGCCCCGGCCGTACCGGCGCGGTGGTGGGGTGCGGGGCGAGGGCGGGGCGGCACTGTCCGGACCATGACGATCGGCACAGACCCCCGGAGGGCAGACGTGGGTGAGGCACAGGCGCGGCTGGACGAGGCCAAGGCCGCGGCGTTCGACATGTTCTTGAAGACCCAGGCCAAGGAGCGGCCCGCCACGGTGCGCCGGCTGAGCGACAGCGCGGCGCTGGACGTGGACGTGATCCCGACCGGCGTCATCGGGCTGGACGCCGCCATCGGCGCCGGCGGCTTCCCCCGCGGCCGCATCGTGGAGCTGTTCGGCCCCGAGTCGGGAGGCAAGACCACCCTCGCCCTGGAGGTGGCCAAGCGCTGCCAGGACATGGGCGGGATCGTCGGGTTCGTCGACGCCGAGCACGCCCTCAACATCGACCTGGTGCGCAACATCGGCATCGATGAGTCCCGGTTCGTGGTGGCCCAGCCGGACACCGGCGAGGAGGCCATCGAGATCGTCAGGTCGATGCTGGAGTCCACGGCGTTCGACATGGTCATCGTGGACTCGGTGGCGGCCATGGTGCCCAAGGCGATGGTCGAGGCGGACGCCGAGCAGGCGTTCATGGGCCTGCACGCGCGGCTGATCAGCCGGTTCATGCGGGTCATCGCGCCGCTGGCGGGCCGCACCGGGACGCTGGTGTGCCTGATCAACCAGGTCCGCAGCGACCTGCAGGCCTACGGGGCGCCGGAGAAGGCGACCGGCGGGCGCGCGATCGCGTTCTTCGCCACGCTGCGCATCGAGGTCCGCACCAGCCCCTCCAAGCGGATCGAGCAGGGCGGCCAGGCCGTCGGGACCCAGGTCAAGGCCACCGTGAAGAAGAACAAGGTCGGCGCCCCGTTCCGGTACACCGAGTACGACATCATCTTCGGGCAGGGCATCGACGGCGCGGGGTCGCTGCTGGACGCGGCCGACCGCACCGGGGTCATCGAGAAGGCCGGCAACACCTGGTACGTCAGGTATCTGGGCGCGGAGCTGACGCCGGTGGAGGAGAAGATCGGCGTGGGCAAGCCGAAGGCCAAGGAGCGGCTGACCGCCGACCCCGATCTGGCCGCCCAGGTCGAGGCCGCGGTCCGCGCCCGCCTCACCGGCGCCCCCCTCCCCGCGGCCCCCACCGCCGAGGCCGCCTGACACCCGCGCCCCCGGATGCGCCGCCCGGTGGGGCCGGGGCGCCGAGCCGGGTCTCAGGCCGGCGAGGGCGCCTGGATCGAGCAGGCGCCCTCGCCGGCGGTCGGGGTGGATCGCGGGGGCTTGGGTGGCGCAGGTGGCGTAATCGGCGGGTGACCATGGAGATCAGGGCCTGGCGGGTGGCGAAGCGGGTGCCGGGGCGGGAGCGGCCTCCTTCTCCTTCGCCGGTCAGGTGGGACGCCAGCCGGGCGCGCAGGTCCGGGTTGTTCAGCAGGCGGTTCATCAGCTGCTTCTCGATCTGGCGGATGCGCTCGGAGCTGACGCCGTACAGGTCCGCGATCTTGCCGTAGGTCCACTCGGTGCCGTCGACGAACGCGTAGCGGTACAGCAGGATGTCCCGCTCGCGCGGGCTGAGCTCCTTGAGGACGTCCACCAGGGTGCCGCGCAGCTCGCCCAGGTCGGCGCCGGTGTGCACGTCGTCCTGGGCGACCTCGTCGGCGATCATGTCGTGCAGCGTGAGGCCGCCGTCGTCGCTGAGCACCTCGTCCAGGCGGACCGGCTCCTGGCCGATGGAGATGACCCGCTCCAGGTTCTCCAGCGCCGACAGCATGCCCTGCTTGCGCAGCTTGGCGAGCATGAGCTCGTGCCGCTCGCCGGCGGGCAGCTCGCGCTGCTCGGGGGTCAGCCGGTTCTCCGCCCAGGCCAGGCAGCGGTCCATCAGCCGGGCCGACAGCTCCTCCATCGTCGGCGGGCGGCCGAGCTCGCCGCGCAGCTCAGCGGACTCCACGCTGGCCAGGCGCCGCATCCGGTCCCAGGAGCTGGTGGAGCGCACCGCGGCGGTGCCGCGCATGACCACGCCGCGGATGTGGTCCCGCACGCGCATGCCGGCCCAGGTGTGCAGGGCCGGGCCCCGGGCCGGGTCGTACTGGGCCGCCGCTTCCAGCATCACCAGGACGGCCTCGGCCATCAGGTCGTCCAGCAGCTTCGCGGCGCCGGCCCGGCCGTAGCGGCTTTCGGCCTGCTCGCGGCAGATGCGCAGCATCAGCCGGTACATCGAGCCGACCAGCCGCTCGCCGGCGCGTTCCCCCTCGCGGACGCGGTGGCGCAGCGCGGTGATCTCATCGGCGCTCAGATGCTGGGCGCGGCTGTTCAATTCGGTCCGGGCCGCCAGGCCGTCCTGATAGGTCTTGGCCGCGGCGTCCTCGCTCGCAGGGTCCAGCACGGGATGCCGGGACATCTCCCGGAGCGGAACCGAGGCGGCGAGTGCGCGGCTGCTGGGCGAATCTGTGGAGGTCGACACGCCGTGGACCGTCCGCCCGGTGGCCGGGGCCGCAATGTGGCCCGGCGCCGCCACCGCGTCCCGGGAGAGGCGGCGTGATCACGCCGCGCGTCCACGGTGCCCTCCGGCTGGAGGCCGCATGGGGAAACGCCCCCGGCGCGCGCCGTATCCGAGATGCCCCGCGGCCGGCCGTACGAGAAAGGGAGAGGAAGTCGCCTTCCTCTCCCTTTCGGGTCTTTCCGTGCCCTTGCCGGGCTTCGGCGTCCTTGCCGGGCCTCGGCCGCCCGCGCCGCCCGCGCCGTCGTGGCCGGAGCGGGCGTCACCTGGCCGTGGCCGCCGGCCGGGCTGCGCGGGGCATCGGCCAGGTCAGGACAGGAGCGGCCGTGCCCAGTCGGTACGGCCTTGGGCCCGCGCGCGCATCGCCGCCCAATAGTCCTCCTGGCGTCCGGCGAAGGTCGCGCTCACGCCCAGGGGGACGAGCTGGTCGCCGTCCTCCAGCAGATCCAGGTCGGCGAGCCGGGCCTGGATGTCGCGGGTCAGGGCGGCGGTGACCTGGCGGCCGGCCAGGCCGGCGGCCTGGGCGATCCGCAGGACCTGACCTTGGGTCAGCTCGGCGACGCTGCCGGGCGGGTCCAGGTGCCGGTTCGCGGCCCGGAACCGGCCCAGGGCGGCACGGATGAGCTCATCGTCGCCGCCGGCGCGGGCCAGGTCGCGGCGCAGGCGCGCCACGGCGGGCTCGGCCAGCGGGGAGGCCGCCGCGCACAGCGAGGTGAGCCGTCCGCGGGGTGGCCGGTCGGTGCCCAGCAGCCGGGTCAGCGCCGCGCCGGCCTGGGCGCGGCCCGATTCCAGCACCTGGTAGGCCTCGGCCGCGATCGCGGCGTAGTGGGCCGTGACGAACTCCGCCGCCGCCAGTTCGGTGAATCTGCCATGGGCGGCCAGCATCCAGACCACGCACAGGTCGGCGAAGGTCACCACCCGCAGCCGCGGGGGCTGGACCCGGCCCAGGAAGCGTGTGATCATCCCGGGGCCGAGCAGGCCCTGCTCGTGGGCGGCGGCGACCAGTGCGGCGGCTTGGCGCATGTCGCTGCTGTGCCCGCCCCGGCGGAAGCGGTAGCCCCAGGGCACGACGACCTGGTCCGGCGAGCGGGGGGCGAATGCCGGCTGGCCGCGTGAGGGGCGGCGGCCGCGCCGGGCGCTGCGCGCCGTCCGCGGGTCGGCGCGCAGGGGGAGCAGGACGCCCAGGTCGGCGGGGTCGACGACGTGGACTTTGACCTTGGCCGCGGTGGACAGGAAGGTGCCCAGGCGGCGGATGATCTCATGGACCGTCTCCACCGGGATCCGTGCGCGTTCGGCGGTGTTGACGGGGTCGAATCCCCTGCTGGTCAGGCGGGCGACGTCGGCGACCATCTGGGGGGTCCAGGCGGGGCCGCCGGTGTCGGCGGCCCGCGCGCGCAGGCCCCGTGCCGCCTGGTCCAGGGTGTGACGAATAGACGAAGACGGCATGTGTTCTCCCTTTCGCCGGTTGCGGTGGCCGACCGTGACCGCCCCGGCGCCGGCGCCAACACGGCCCGCCCCCGTCCGGCAGAGCCGGGCAGGGCGGGCCGTGGTGCGGCGGGGTCAGCCGCGGATGCGGACGTTCGCGGCGCGCATGCGGGCGCCCGCGCCCAGCAGGGTCACGACCGCCTCGGCCTCCAGCGCGGAGGCGGGGTTGCCGATGATGGCGCCCGCCTGGCCGAGCGCGGTCACGCGCTCGGCGTCCTTGCCCAGGTGCGTGCCCACCACATAGTCGGCGTGCTGCACATGGCGGGCGGGAACCGCCCCCGCGGGGAGCCCGGGGCAGAAGCGGCCCGGGACGGTGGGCACTCCGCCGGTGTAGACGCGGCTGCCCACCGGGATGAACTGGGCCAGTGCCTGGATGAGCACGTGGGCGTGCGGGCCGTTGACCACGACGCGGCCGCCGCTGAGCACGATGCGCGCCAGGTGCGCGGCGTGCCCGCCGGACAGCACCCCGGCCTGGACGAGTTCCTCCAGGCCGGCGTCGGCGGGGGCCGGTGCCGCGGGCTCGGTCTTCTCCAGGACGGTGGTCGTGCCGTGCCGCCACAGCTCGCCTCCGGGGATCTTGCGGGTGCCGCCGCCGGAGGGGGGCGGGTCGCCGCCGCCGAGCAGCCGGCCGATCACCGCGGCGGCGTCCTTGCCGCGGGCGAATCCGGGGACGGGGGTCACGGCGCCGTCGCGCAGGACGGACACGGCCCGCCCGTCGATGTAGACGGCGCTGACGCGGGGGTCGCGCCAGTGCTCCCACAGCGGGCCCCATCCGGACAGGTGGGCGTAGAGGCGGTCGGCGGGGACTCCGGCGGGGGCGGTCTTGGCCAGCGCGGCGATGTGCTTGTCGTGCTGGGCGGTGTCCTCCGCCCCGGCCAGGGTCTTCAGGTCCGGCCAGGTTCCCTGCCGGGCGGCCTTGGCCACCTCGGCCCATCCGGCGTCGGGTTCGGCCCGGTGCAGTTCCGCGTCCCGGTGACCGAGCAGCACGGCCAGGGACGAGGCGCCGCCTTCGCCGGGCGGGTCCCCTGCCGTCGTGCCGCCGGGGGTCGTGCCGCGGTCATCGGGGGTCGCCTCGCCCGCCGGCTGACCGGTCGTGGCCGGGTCCGCTCGCCGGTCGGGGGCCTGGGCCGTCGCGGCGGGTACGGCCGGAGGCGGCGTGGGGCCGTTCCCGGTGGCGGGGGCGGCGGGAGTGGCCGCCGCGGCCCCGGCGGGGCGCAGCGGTTTCCATTCGGTGGCGCTGTCCGCCGGCGTGGCCGGTCCGCCGGGCGTCTGCCCGGCCACCGGGAAGGAGGCGGGGAAAGCCGGGGCGGCCGGGGCACTCGCGGCCGGTGCTGCCGGGGCCGCCGCGGCGGGTGCGGGCGGGCCGTCCGCCGCGGCGGGCCGGGCCGCGGGGGCGGGGCGCGCCGGGGACGGGGACGGACCGGCCGGGCCGGTGCCGTCCCCGCTGGAACCGGCCGCGCCGGTGGTGGCCGCGCCGGTGCTGCCCGTGCCGGTGGTGGCCGTGCCGGTGGTGGTCGTGCCGGGGGTGTCCGCGCCGAACAGGTCCCCCCAGCTGGGGGAGGCGGTGTCCGGGGCGGGGTCCTCGGCCGGGGCCGAGGGGTCGAACAGGCTGTTCCACGTGGACATCAATGCTCCTGAGGTGGTTGAGGGGTGCCGGTCACTTGCGGCCGAGCCGGGACAGCAGCCCCCCGCGCTTCCTGGGGGCGTCCGAGGCCGGGCCGGCGATGGCGAACTGCGCGTCGCCGGTCAGCTCGGTGAGCATGCTGCGGAAGATGGCGTCCAGTTCCCTGTTGCCCTGCAGAGCCAGGAGCTGATGGGTGTTGACCGCCTGGAGCCAGTCGTCGCTCTCGGGGATCATCCCGATGAAGCGCCAGCCCGACATCACCCCGCTGACCTCGTCGGGGTCCAGGTTCACCCCGATCCGGGCCCGGTTCAGCACCAGCGCGATCTTGGCGCGGTCCACCCCGTTGCCCCCGGCGTGCGCCGGGGCGGTGATGGCGCTCAGCCAGCCGGCGGCGTCCTCGAGGGTGACGCGGTTGGGCTCCAGCGGCACCACGATGTGGTCCGCCTGCGGCAGCACCAGATCGATGAACGTGTCGTGGTACAGCTCGGCCACGGGGGTGTCGACGACGATGTAGGCGTACAGGTCCCGCAGGATCTCGATGATCTGCTGGTACACGCCCGCGTTGACCGTCCCGGGGTTGGCCATCATGGCGTCCGGAGGGCCCAGCAGCGCCGACAGCGCGATCTGGTCGTGGTGCACCAGGTAGTCGTCGATGCGGCCGGGGGTGATGGCCTCCGGCTGGCGGACGAGGTCGACGATGCTGGGACTCGTCCGCCCCAGATACTTGCCGACGTCGGCCTGCTGGAAGTTGGTGTCGACCAGGGCGACCCGCCGGCCGCTGCCGTACAGCGCCTTGCCGGCGTAGGCGGCCAGGTTCACCGACAGCGACGACTTGCCCACACCGCCCTTGGGCGCGGTCACGGCGATGACCTTGCCGCGGCCTGTGGCCGCGGGCGCGGGCGCGGGCGCGGGCCGCGTCCCGCCCGCCGGGGCCGGTGATCCGGCCGCGGGAATGGGCGTGTTCCACGGGCTCGCGGGCCGTACGGCCGGGGCGGCGGTGGAGGGGCCGGGCCACAAGGTGGCGGGGGATACCGCCGGTGCGGGATCGGGCCGCCAGGCGGGCCGCGCCGGCTCGGCGGCCGGAGCCGTGACCGGAGCCGCGGCCGGGGCCGTGACCGGGGCCGTGGCGGGCGGCGCGGGTGATCCGGGCGGCGTGGTGACCGGCGCGGGCGCACCGAAGTCCAGGTTCGGCCGCGGCTGCTCACCCGGCGGCGCGCCGAGATCGGCCAGGAGCCTGTCCTCCTCGACCGGCGGGGTGATGAGTGTGATGGAGGTGTTCTGCGCGACCAGCTCGGCGGCGCCGGGAACGGCGACGAAGACCGCCACCTGGCATCCCGGCATCCCTGACAGCGTGCGCACGATGTCGGCGACCGTCGGCAACTCCGGCATGTCGAGCTCGAACGCCGGCATGAACAGGAAACTCAGCGGAGGCTTGGCCGTGCCGCTCCTGGCCAGGGCCGCCAGCTCGGAGGCCGACGCGACGCCGTGAACCTCGGGAAAGCGCCCGGTGGCGCGCAGTTTGTCGGCGACAGGAGCGCTTCCTGCCACGATGACGGTAGGGGTGGCAGTAGCCATGTCGAGTGGACCTCGCTCTTCTCGGTGCTTTCAGTCTTTGTCTGCGCACTTGCCAGTGTCGGAACGGGCCCTCGGCCCGCCGGCGGCGTGTTCGCGCCGGTCCGGGCGCGAGGGCGGGGGCGCGGGAAACCCCCGCCGGGCCGGACGGCGCGGCAGGGGGCTGAGGGGTCGCGGGCTCATGCCCCGGGCCGGTCATGGCTCAGGCGGGCGGCCAGGGCATGTCCGGCGATCACCGTGATGGACGCCGGGTCCCACATGCGCGCCGCGATCTCCTGCGCCATGAGCACGCCGACCTCGTCCACCAGGTCGGTGCCGCAGACCGCGACGTAGATCAGGCGCGGCTCGGCCCGCAGGAGGCTGCTCACCGCGGCCACCGCGGAGCGCCGCCCGTGCTGGCCGGTGCGCAGCACGGCCACGATCGTCTCGCCGGAGGCCAGGCTCAGGCACGCGACGTGGGGCGCGAAGGAGTCCATGTCGCTCCAGGTGACGCCGCCGGCCACACTGCGCAGGAGCTGCGCGAACTCGTAGAAGCGCGGCCCGCGCCAGGCCTGCTCCAGGCAGCGTCCCCACCAGGAGCGGCGCAGGGCGCCGTCCCGCAGCGTCTCGGCGGGCACGAGCAGATCCCCCAGGGGATTGTTGCGCGGATGCGCCGGGACGACCTGGGCGACGCAGGCCCTGCCGTCCCCCTTGGCCCACTGCTGGGCTCGCGCGGCGTCGCCGAACACCTCGGCCAGGTCGGTGGCGAACACCGGCCGCGGCGCGGCCAGGACGCGCCGTGCCGCCTCGGCGGGGGAGGCGGGAGGATCGCCGTCCTGCCCCGGCCCGCCGTTCCCGGTCGGCCCGGTGTTCCCGGTCGGCTCGGTGTTCGCGGTCCGTTCATCGTTCCCGGTCAGTGCGGCGTTCTCGGGCGAACCGGTGTCTCCGGGCGGGCTGGTGTCTTCGGGCGGGCTGGTGTCCGTGTCTCCGGCGCCGGCCGCCGCTTGCGGGTGGGGGAGGGCCGCCGGAACCAGCGCCGAGGCGGGCTCGGATGCCGGCCGGCCGGCGGGTGCCGCGGTGCCGTCCCCGGCTCGTTCCGGGCCGCGCCCACTTCCGCCATGGCCGGAGCCGTCTGGCGTGGGGGCGTCCGCCTCCGCCGTACGCGGGGCGGCGTCGCCGGGTTCCGTCTCCTCCGCGCGCGTCTCCTCCGCGCGCGGCTTCTCCTGCCGGGCCGGCCGCGCGATCGGCTGGGCGGCCGGTGCCGGTTCGCCGGGGGTCAGGGCGTCGCGGGGCGGCGCCGGCTCGGGTCCGGCGGGTGCGGCCGCGGGCCCACCGCTTGGGGTGCTGTCCGCCGCCGGGGTGCCGCCCTCGCCTGCCGGTGCGGGCTTGGTGCGCCGTTTGCCGCGCCGGCGCGGCTTGCGCGTCCGCGCCCGGGCGTCGTCCGGTCCCGGCTCGGGGCCGCTCTGACCGGGCGCGCGGGTCTGGTCCGGGCCGTCCTGCGCGTCGGCCCGGTCGCTCCGGGCGGTCTCCTGCCGCCCGCGGCCGGCGTCGCCGGGGACGGCCGGGGACGTGCGCGGCCCTGCCTGATCCCCGTCCCGGGCCGGGGACGAGCCCGGGTGGCGGCCGCCGGATGAGGCCGGGATCGGCGGTGGTGGACCCTTCGGGCCCGCCTGCTCGGGGCGGTCGGCCTGGTCGTGGGAGGCCGGTGACGGCGAGGGGACGCGCCGCGCGTCCTTGGCCGTGCCGGGCCGCTGCGGCGGCACCCGCCGCGCGGTGCCCGCCGGCTCGGCGCCGGGACGGGCTCTTTCGGCGACCTGGCGCGGACGGCCGCCCGGGCCGGGCGCGGACCGGGCCATCGTCGCCTTGCTGATCTCGGAGAAGGTCGCCTCCAGGCCCTTGCCGCCACGTTGCCCGGGTGAACGCCGCTGGAGCGTGGCGTTCAGGCCGCGGGCGGCCTCCGACAACGTGATGAGGTAGGCGACCAGCACCGGCTCGTCCAGATCGCCCAGGGGCATGCCGAGCCTGCGCTCCAGGCCTTTGACGTGGTTGGGCACCGCGACGCGCAGCGCCTCCACGATGCCGGCCCGCAGCACGTTGAGCCTGGCCAGCAGATCGATGTTGTCCGCGATGAGATGGTCGTGCCGCTCATCGTCCGGACGTCGCGCGGCCGATGCCGGCTGCACGTTCCACCTCCTTTGCGAGAACTGATCCTCCGCCGGAGGGCACGCCGGCCGGGTGGCCGGCGCGCCGCCGGCGGCACCCCGACAGTGCCGGGCCGTCAGGAATCCGCAGGGTGCGCCGACCGGCGCCGCCGGCACGGTGCAGCTCATGAACGACGGGTTCTCCGCGCCCCGCCTCACCGCCACCCAGCGGCGGGTCTTCGACGAGCTGCTGGCCGTCGGCGCCGCGCGTCCGACCGCGCCGCCCGGCCTGGCCGACGAGCTGCGGCAGACGATCGCCGACGGGGTGGCGGACCTGGCCCCGGCCTGGCCCGACGGCCCGCTGTACCTCACCAAGGGCTCCATCGCCTCCGTGCTGGCCTGCGAGGGCAGATACCTGGCCGAACAGGAGGGCCCGCCCGCCGGCGCGACGCCGCCGCCGGTCGCCGCCGGCATCGTCACGCACCGGGCCATCCAGCTCGCCCACACCCACCCGGGCCGGCCGGTGGAGGAGTACGTGCGGGCGGCCGCCCTCGGCGCGGCCGGGGAGAACGCCGAGTTCGCCGCGCTCTGGGACGACGGCATCGCCGCCCAGTCCGATGTGCTGGCGGGGGCCGTGTCGCGGGTGACGGCGTTCCTGGACTCGTGGCCGCCGCTGGACGCCGCCTGGTCGCCCCGGTTCGAGGAGTCCCTGGCGGCACGCGCCGGCCTCATCCGCCTGCACGCCCGCCCGGATCTGATCCTGGGCCGTCCCCGCCCCGACGGGCGCCGCACCATGCTGCTGGTGGACCTGAAGTCCGGGCGGCTGCGCGAGGAGCACCACCAGGAGGCGCAGCTGTACGCGCTGGTCTGCACCCTGCGGCACGGGCTGCCGCCCTGGCGCAGCGCCGTGTTCTCCCTCGCCGACGGCGAGTGGACCGACCCGCGGGTGAGCCCTGACTCGCTGGCGGCGGCCGCCCGCCGCGTGGTGGCCGCCGCCCGCGCCGCCGTACAGCTCAAGACCGAGTCGCGCCCGGCGGCCTTGAGCCCGGGGGAGTGGTGCCGGCGCTGCCCCCGCTCGCCCGCCTGCCCGGCCGCGGCTCCCGGCGGCGGCCCCCGCCCCGCTCCCTCGGCTGAAGGCCCCCCACGCCCGCCGGTCCCCGCGCGGCAGCCGTTCCCCGAGGCCGCGCCCGACGCCCGGGACGACCCCTACGCGCTGCCGGACCCCGCCACCCCGCAAGCCGCGCGAGGAGCCGGATAGAGGGGGAGAGGTGAGGGCCGCCGGCGTGACAGGCAACCCCTGTGACGCCCCCGCCGAGCCGGTCCGGGCCCGCCGGGCACATGAACCGCCACCTCCCTGGCGGGCGGGAGGTGGCGGAGCCGGATGTCCGGTGGGTTCAGCGATGGGGTTCAGCGGCGGGTTCAGCGCTGGTCGGCGTCGCCCCGCACGTGCAGCGGACGCCACAGGCGCCAGACCGCGACCGTGAGCAGGATCCCGGCCGATACGGCCACCAGCGCATGGCCCGACATGAGGAAGATCACCAGCGTGGCGTTCAGCCAGAACACCAGCAACCCCAGCAGCCGCGTCATCTCCTGGTCCTTTCATTTCGGCACAGCTCGCCCCGGCGACCGTGGACGTCGGCGCGCCGCGGCACAGGGGGCGCGGCCGGCGCGTGCGATCTCCCCGGCGGGCGGGGCCGCGGGCGCTGGGGTGGTGGGCGGGGCGGCGGTTCCGATGCTGGGCAGGAACGTCGCCCGCGCGCCGGGGCCCGTCTCGGCCGCGGGCGCACGCCCGCAAAGACCACCGTGAAAACAGCCCTTGGAGAACATCGACCATGGCCAACCTCAAGACCTACGCCGGCCGGCTGATCGGCAAGGGCCGCGCCGGCCGGGCCGACCCGCAGACCGCCACGTTGTGGACCACGCCGTACGCCTGGCGGACCGACGACGGCGTCTACGTGGGGCACAACGGGGAGGTGTGGCTCTACCGGTCCGTCCCGCTGTTCCCGATGAAGTGGGAGGACGGCGAGCAGCAGCTCGCCATCGCCTCACCGCTGTCGCGGCTGCTGACCGACCTGGGGGCCACGTCCCGCCAGCCCGTCGGGGGCATCTCGACGCTGGCCAACAACCGCGTGATCCACATCATCTCCATCACCTGGCAGGACCGCGTCGTCCCGCCGGAGGCGAACACGCCCGAGCTGCGGCGCTACCAGTCCGAGGCGTTCGGGTTCCTGGCCCCCAAGCGGGCGCTGCTGTTCGGCGTCCAGCTGCGTTCCTCGCTGCGCGACAAGGCCTCCAAGTCCGATCCGGGCGCCTCCCAGGCCAAGAAGGTCAAGGCGATGGCCGAGCTGGTCAAGCAGACCATCGCCGAGGACGTGCCCGACCTGGACGCCTACGAGAGCGACGCGGCCACCGTGCGGGCCATCATGACCCGGCACAACGCCGCCGTCCCCACCCGCGAACAGCTCGACCAGCTCGAATCGTGGTACAACCTGGGCCGCGGCCCCGACGCCGTCATCGAGGAGCAGCCGACCAAGCTGTCCCTGCCCGGCCTGGGCGACCTGGAGATGGCGGCGGTGATGAGGTTCGAGCAGACCACCATGCCCGCCCCGCAGGCGACCTGGGCGATGGACGTGATCAGCCACCCCGGCGACGCCCCCCACGTGGTGTCGGTGCGGGCGGAGCTGGAACCGGCGAACCTCACCCGCGGCCGCGCCCGCAAGGCGCAGCGCCGGATCATCTCCAACGCCGAGGAGGAGCGCAAGACCGGCGACCTGGAGAAGGTCGAGCTGTCCAGCTCCTACGGCCAGGCCAAGGCCCTGGAGGACTACCTGGCCGCCTCCCACCAGCCGATGCTGGCCAACTGCTCCATCATCATGGCCCGGGAGATCACCGAGGCGTCGGAGACCTACCTGGACTTCATGTCCCAGGCGTACGGGATCCAGATGAAGCCGCTGGAGCACCGCCAGATCAGCGCGCTGGAGGAGACGCTGCCCTGCTCGTCGGTGCGCACCAACCCCTTCATCCAGGACGTCAACGTCCCCATGATCGCCAACGCGGGGCTGCAGGCGTTCTCCAACATCGGGGACGAGGCGGGCGCGTTCGGCGGGATCGTCGATCCCGACGCCACCCCGTTCTTCATCGACCCCCTGGCCGCCCCCCGCCTGAACCTGCCGCCGTCGTTCGCCGTGTTCGGCGACCCCGGCTCGGGCAAGACGTTCTTCGCCCAGAGCCTGGCCGTCCAGGCGGCGCTGAACGGCCTGCCGGTGTTCCTGATCAACCCCAAGGGCGGCGACTCGCTGTACGGGATGGTCGACTACGCCAACTCACTGGGAGTGCCCTCCGCGCGCGTGTCGATGTCCGCGCTGGAGAAGGAACCCGGCGCGTTCGACCCGTTCCGGTACGCCCCGCCGGAGATCGCCGCCGAGATCGCCAGCACCCACATCCTGGCCGCGCTGGAGGACAGCCTGGAGCGCAAGAGCCCCTCGGCCACGCGCGAGCTGACCGCCGGGCTCAAGCGGGGCGCGCTCAGCGGCGCCCTGTGCGTCTGGGACGCGCTCGACCGCGTCCCGGGTGAGCACAAGGACTGGATCAAGGAGCAGGTGCGCATGCAGATGGAAGGGTCGGCGCTGTTCGCCCTGGGCATCGCGCTGCGGCCGCTGCCACGGCTGGACGTCAGCCAGCGGCTGACGCTCATCGACTTCGACCGCGAGCTCGGCCTCCCGGAGGGCAAGCGGCCCGGGGAGTACAACCTCACCGAGCGCATCGCCCTGGCCGCGGTCCGGCTCGTGACCCGCGCCGCGCTGGAGGTCCTCATCGCCCACCAGAAGGGCGTGCTCATCGTGGACGAGGCGTGGACGTACCTGTCCCAGCCGGAGGGCCTGGCCTCGCTGCAGCGGATCTCCCGTGAAGGCCGGTCGCTGAACATCTTGCCGATGTTCCTCACCCAGCGGATCGCCGACGTGGTCACCCGCGACCTGGAGGGATACCTGTCGCGGGTGCTGGTGCTCAAACTGAACGAGCGCAAGGAGGCCGAGGCGGCGCTGAGGCTGTGCGGGCTGCGCCCCACGGACCAGCGGCTGGAGGAGCTCAGGGCGTGCGGTCCCGCCCCGGCCGCCGACGGCAAGCCCGCCAAATGGGCCCGCGGCATCTTCCGCGACCTGTACGGCCGGCACTCCGAGGTCGCCCTCGGGCCCACCCCGGCCGCCGCGATGCAGGCGTTCAGCACCAACCCCGAGGACCGCCGCCGCCGCGACGCCGCCCGGCGCGCCCGCGAGGAGGAACTGCGCGAGGAACAGAACCGGGCGGCCGCCCGGGCCCGCCAGGCGCAGCCGGCGCCCCAGGGCTTCGACGCGCACGACCCGCTGACCTCGCCTCCGCCGCCCGCCGCGGGTGCCGAGCCGGCGGCGACGTCCCTGCCCTGGCGGCAGCCCCAGACGACGCCGACCGCCGCGCAGGCGCCCCCCGGCCAGAGCGCCGGGGACGACGCCGCGGCCGGGGACTTCTTCACCGGCCTGGACGTCGGCCCGCGGCCCCGCTCCGGCTGACCACCACCGGAACCGGCTCCCCCGTACCGCGCTGGCGGATACGGGGGAGCCGTACCGTGCGCCGGCCACCGGCGGCCGCACGGTGGCCGCGGGCGAGCGCCGAGCCGAAGGGGAGCCAGATGGGATGTGCCGGGGACGCCGGCGGAGCCGCGAGGTGCGGACGGGACGGGACATGAGCGACGCCGACCTGATCAACCGGGCACGCGACATCGAGTACCTGGCGCAGCTGGTCGTCACCGCCCGGATCCGCCACCCGGCCCTGCACCTGAGGCCGGGCATCGCCCAGGGGCGGCGGCTGGGTGAGGGCTACCATCGCCTCGGGTGCCCGCGGATGCCGCGGCACCTGGAGGTCGGCGAGCCGCAGGAGGGCCGGGCCGACTACGCCCTGGTGTGCCGCCAGGTCTGGCGGGAGTGCGCCACGTGCGGTGTCAGCGTGTTCGACCTGGTCCACATCGGCGGGGAACTCGACCACCGTCAGCGGGAGCTGCTGGTCCAGATCGCCGAGATCGCGGTCGAGCTGGCCCACGAGTGGCGCGCGGCGGCGCAACGTCCCGGCGACGGCGACCTTCCCGCGCGATGCGTGACCTGCTGGGCGGCACGGCTCGACCGGCACCTGCTCGCGGTGCGGCGCCTCAACCACCAGATCTCGCTCCCGCCGGTGCGCGACGCGCTGCGCGCATGGCGCCACCGGCAGGACCGGCGCCTGGCCGGCGTGCTGGACCTTCGCCTTGCGCCGGGGGAGGAGCACCGGCGTGTCGCGCGCCTGTACGCGGCCCTGCGGATGCGGCACGACGGCGCCGGCGCCGCGATCGCCGTACCGCGCGGGGACGCCGAAGGGACGGTCTCCCCCCTCCGGCACTCCGGCGCGGACCCGCAGATCCCTCCGCTGGAGGAGGCCGAGCTGGCGCGGCGCACGGAGAGCCTGCTCGCCGGTGAGCCGGTCCTGCTGTTCGTACGGCCGGCGCGCGAGCGGCCGCCCGGCGTGAACGCCTACGCCCGGCTGTTCCACGGGGCGTGCCACCAGCTTGGACGCGTCGCGGGCCTGGCCCACGAACCGGAGGCGCCGTCCGATGCCCCTCGCGGGTCGTGCGTGTGCGCGGTGGCCGCCCCCGCCGCCCTGGCCCGCGAGATCTGCCGGCTCGGGGACCCGGGCACAGGGCGGCGCGCCCAGATCGCCGGTCCGCTGCCCGACGGCGGCCAGAGCGCGCTGATCGCCCGCGTGGCCATGCTGGCCTGGGCCGGGGGCGTCGCCGCCGACCGCGCCCTGGCCGCCGCTCGCGCGGCCGCCCTCTGACCTCGCGGCCCCGCACATCCCTGACGTACGTCCGCCGTGACGCGCTGGCCGGGCGGGTGCGCCGAGACGCTGGATGCCCGGCCGGCCTCCGCCCGCGGTCTGCCGGGGTCGGCTCGTCTGCCCGGCCGACAGGGCGCCGGGCCGGGCGTGCCCGGGCGGCGCGGGCCCTCACGGTCGGTCGCGGCTAACCCAGAACAAAGGAGACGACCGTGACCGGAATGGACAGAGAGCAGCAGGCGGTCCAGGCCTATCCGATCGTGAAGCTGGTCGCCGCCGCCCAGATCGACCATCCGGACCTGCACCTGATCCCCGGCATGGGGCAGGGCCGCCGGCACGGGGACGGCTACCACCGGGCCGGTTGCCCGGCGGCGCCGGACCTCATCCCCCTCGGCGCCGAACGGGAGGGCAGAGGCGATCCGGACCTGCCCGCATGGCGCGAGTGCCGCGCGTGCGGCGTCTGTCCCGCCGACGTCGTCCACATCGGCCCGGACCTGCGCGCGCAGATCCCGCAGTTGTGCGACATCGCGGGAATCGCCTTCCCGGCGCGTTCCCACGCCGACCGGCTCCGCGATCGGCTGCGCGACGGAGGGCTGCCCGATGCATGCGTGGCGTGCGCGATCGACCTGGCCCAGTCCGGGCTGCGGGAACTCGGCCGCCGCATCCAGGTGCTCACGTCGGCGGGTGTGCGGCGATCCCTGGAAGCCTGGCACGAGGCCATCGCACGAGACCTGACACAGATCGCCAGCGTCTCCTTCGACCAGGAGGCCGAGCTGCGGCGGGTGTCACAGGTGCTGGCCGGCCGGCCGCACGCCGGCGACGTCACGCTTCCTGAGCGGACGGCGCCGTCCGGCCGGGTGCTGCTGTTCCTGCGCCTGGGCGGCAGGCACCTGTGGTCCGTGCCCAGCCAGTGGGAGGCGTTCCACAGCGCCTGCCACCACCTGGCGCGCGTCGCCGGCCTGGTCCACGCGGCGGACCACGGGGACCTGGAGCCGGCGGGCTCGTGCGCCCACGCCGTGATGGCGCCCCCCGGCCTGGCCGCGCGGATTTGCGACATCGCGGGCCGGTTCGGCGGCGTGGCCGCCGAGGTGGCCGGTCCGGTGCCGCAGGAGGCCGACCGGGTCCTGATCGCCGACGTTGCCGTCAAGGCGTGGACGCAAGGGGTTCCGGCCGCCGACGCCCTGCGCGCTGCCAGAGCCGCTGCCCGCCCGGCCTGACCGCGCGGCCGCACCCCTGCCACACTCCCTGACGGCACCGGCACGGCCCGCGCCCGGCATCCCCCCGGCTCCCCTCACACCGGTGAGGGGAGCCGTTCCCGTCCGCGGCCCAGCGCCAGCCGCCCGGTGGAGCGCCCGACCATGGTCAACACGGTGCCCACGGGGTGCGCGGCGTACTCGTCGAACTCGCGCAGCGGGGGTGGCCGGCCACTGTGGAGCGGACCGACAGGGGAGGCCGCAGGCTCGGTGACGGGCTGTTCGTCTCGCATCCGCAGCTAGGCCAATCCACGGAGACCGCTGCTACTGGCCGGGTTCGAGGATGTGGCGCAGGTAGGCGTCGGGGCGGCCGAGGAAGCGGCGCCAGTGGTCTACGAGTTCGAGCTTGTCCCAGGCGGCCGGGGCGATGCCGTGGTCGTTGAGTTGGAGGATCTGGGCGCCGGGCAGGGCGGTCAGGATGGGGGAGTGGGTGGCGCAGATGATCTGCCCGCCCGCGCCGGCGAGGTCGTGCATGAGGCCGACCAGGCGCAGGCAGGACATGAACGACAGGGCGGCCTCGGGCTCGTCCATGAGGTAGATGCCGGGGTCGGCGAACATGGTCTCCAGCACGGTGAAGAAGCCTTCGCCGTGGCTTTGCTCGTCGAGGTTCTGTTCCCAGAAGCCGTACCGGCCGGAGACGTTCTGGCCGAGGTTGAACAGGGTCTCGGCGCGCAGGAAGAACCCGCGGCGTTTGCGGCGGGGCCCGCCGAGCATGCGCAGGCCCTCGACGGTGAACTCGGCCCGGAGCGCGGCGCCGAGGGGGGTGGGGTCGCCGGTGCTGGCGTAGCGGGTGCCGGCCTTGCCGCCTTCGGAGTTGATCTCGCAGGCGTCGGCGATGGCCTCGACGATGGTGGACTTGCCCGACCCGTTCTCGCCGACCAGGAACGTCACCGGCCGGTCGAAGGTGAGGCCCTCGCGCAACCGCTGTACGGCGGGCACGGTGAACGGCCATTCGGCCGGGGTGTGGTCGTCGAGGTGGATGCGGGACAGGAACATGGGCGTCTACCGGGCGAGGAGGCGGTCGGTCAGGTGGTGCAGCGACACGGCGAGGTCGGGGTCGTCGCCGCGGTCGCTGCGGCGCGAGAGTACCTTGACGCGCCGCAACTTCTTCTCCCCGGCGGCGATCTGCGCGGCGAGCTTGTCCGCGTACGGCTGTATCAGCTTGCGCGCTTCCGCGGCCCCATGGCGCCGCCAAACCTCCAGCGCCTCGGCATCGACCGCGTAGTTGTCTCGCAGCTCCAGCTTCAGGCTCGTCCGGGAGCTGGAGATCAACTCACCCCGGCGCTGAATCGAGATCAAGTCCATAACGCTCCTTCACGTACAGCCGGACGAGCAAGTTCACGAGATCATCCGGGATCTCTACACATCCTTCGATGAACGACTCCCAAGGGCTTCCGAGGGGTCAGTGCGGGCTGCCGGCGATGATGTCCTGGGCGCCCTTGCGGTTGAGCACGGCGGCGACGTATTCGCCGAGCTCACGGGCCCGGCCGGGCGTGTCCCATTCGTGGGTGTAGACGAACTGGCCGCCCTCGCGGGTGAACACCATCCCGATCAGGGAGAGCTGTCCGTCTGCGGTGGTGGTGCAGTAGCCCGCGATGGGGCTGTTGCAGTGCCCTTGCAGGCCGCGCAGCATGGCCCGTTCGGCGGTGACGTGCAGCCGGGTGTCGGGATCGTCGAGGGTGCGGATCAGCTCGACGATGCCGGTGTCGCGGTCGCTGCATTGGATGGCCAGCACCCCGGCGCCGATCGCCGGGCACATCATGTCGGTGTCCAGGAGCTGTACGGCGCGGTCGCCCGCTCCGCCGATGCGGGCCAGGCCTGAGGCGTTCAGGACGAGCGCCTCGACCTTGCCGTCGCTGTCCAGCCGGGCGAGGCGGGAGTTGACGTTGCCGCGAATGCGCTCGATGGCCAGATCCGGCCGCCAGCGCAGAAGCTGGGCCTTGCGCCGTACCGACGAAGTGCCGACGCGGGTTCCGGGGGGCAGGTCGGCCAGGTCGTGGTACGGCGAGCCGGTCCGGAACACGGCCACGTCGCGCACGTCCTGGCGGGGCAGGTAGGCGGCGAACACCAGCCCCGGGGGCAGGGGGATGTCGCCGGGCACGTCCTTGAGGCAGTGCACGGCAGCGTCGGCCATGCCGGTGACCAGGGCTCGGTCTATTTCCTTCAGGAACGCGCCCTTGCCGCCGAGCTGGGCCAGGTCGCCCTGCCACCGGTCGCCTGAGGTCTCGATGCCGACGATGTCCACCGTCAGATCCGGCAACACGGCGGTGAGCAGGCGGGCGACGTGGTCCGCCTGGGCGCGCGCCATCGGCGAGGTGCGGGTAGCCAGGCGCAACTTACGTTCCGGAAGCACTTGGTCAACATAGCGATCGAGGAGACCCCGCCCGCCCGATTGGGTGATGGGGTGCGCAGACATGTCGCCGGGGGCCGGGCACCGGTCAATCTGTCGTGATTGAGAGGCCGGCAGGGAGATGTCGTGTCCGGAGTGCTCATCGCGCATTCGGTACTCCTGGTGCCAGGGTGGGTGGGCGGCGAGTGAGGCGGTGGTCGGCCCACCGCAGGCTGAGATCCGCCCGCTCAGCGATCCAGGGAGCACCGCTGTTTACGCTGCGCGCCTGCCACCTGGCGGCCAGAGTGACGGCGAAGGTGTCGAGGATCTCGGGCTCGGCGTGCCGCCAGGCCGGGATTTGGCTCAGCCAGCCCTCGGCCGACGCCGGTGTGTGCCCGGCTCGCAGCAGCCACGGCGGCAGCAGCGCGGTTTCCATCCAGGCCGGCCCGCGTGCGGCGTTGGCCCAGTCCACCAGATACGCGCGGCCGGACTTGGTGATCAGCACGTTGGTGCTGTTCAGATCTGCGTGCAGGAGCCGCGCGGGGGACGGGTCGCGGGCGGTGGCGAGCCAGGGCGGTCGGATCGTGCGCCGTAGCTCGGAAGGACAAGGGGTGGACGCCAGCGCGCCGAGGAGCGCCGCGAGGATCTCCAGATCCGCTGACCCTGGGCCATAGTCGGCGTGACGGCCCTCGATGTGCTCCCAACCCAGCACCAGCCACCCCTCGCCCTCAAGCGTCCAACGAAGCCGGGGTGCGAGCCCGGTCAGGCGGGGGGCCAGGAGCGCCTCACGGCGCAATCCCCGTACGGCGGCTCGCCGGATGGGCGCCGCCTTGACGAACACCTTCCCCTCGGCGGTGACGAGGGTGGCGGCGACGTCGGCCTGGTCGCCGACGAGCGCTGGGATCGTGCGCACGACCGGGCCGGTGCGCGCCTCGATCGCGCGGAGCACCGGAGCGGGCAGCGCGGCCCGGTCGCGGGTCAGGTCGTCGAACATCTGGTGTCTTCTAGGAGGCCGTCACGTCCTCCTCCTGGCCGCTGTCCTCCTGGTCGCTGGTCTCGTCCTCGTCCGGCTCGCGCAGGTTGATCGTCTCGGTCATTCGTCTCGTCCCTTTCTCGTGGTGGTGGGTGGCGCGGCGAGCCCAGGAGGGACCTTGGGCTCGCCGCGCCGGTTTCAGGGGCCCCGGCGGCGGCCTGGGTGCGAGCGGTGGGTGAGGACCGTACGCGTGCACTGGTGGTCGGCCGCCGCCGGGCCGCCGCGGCGCGCTGCCTCCTTCCTGGGAACCGGGGCGGCGTGGAGGGCAGCGGCGCGCGGGACCTTGCCGCGGTCTCCGCGTCGCCGCCGCCGGCTGGCCCGCGACCGGGGGCGTCTCCCCCAAGGGGTGGCGTCGCCCCGGTCGCGGGGCTTCAGGCGCTGGGATCGGGTGTGGCCCAGCGGCGCAGGACGGGCACCTGGTCGAGGCAGGACATGATCGCGGCCGTGACCAGCAGGCACCAGGACAGGGCCTCATGGCGCAGGAAGAGCGCCGCGAGGCCGGCGGCCGGCAGCACCAGGCCGAGCGGGGGAGCGATGCGCACGATGGTCCGCAGGAAGCGCATGAGAAACCTTCCGGGGATGAGGGTCAGCAGCCGTTGATGTGGGCGAGGTAGGACTGCTTCCGGACGGCGTTGACGAAGGCGCGCAGGGTCTTCTCGGCCACCTCGGCGCGGAATCCGGCGTCCATGAGCCGCTGGGGCAGCTCGCACAGCCACAGCGCCCGGAAGCCGTCGGGGTCGCGCCGGTAGTCCCAGCCGGGGCACATCGACTTCAGCCAGCGCAGCGCGTATTCCTCGTACGCCTCGGCCAGCAGCTCGGCCACCTGCCCGGCCTGCTCTGCCGGATGGTGGTGCCCGTCCCAGGCGAACGAGTCCGCGGTGGCCGTCACCTCCAGGTCACCGAGCCGCAGCCGTACGGCGTCGCCGACGTGGCGGACCGCGTCGTCCTGGACGTACAGCCCGTGCGCGGCCAGATGCTCGCGCAGGGCGTTCATGAGCACGGTCGGGGTCATGCGGTCCTCCCGGGGTGGACGCCGGGCCCGGCGATCAGCCAGAGCCGCCCGTTGGTGGCCCGCCGCTCCTGTTCGGCGAGCATCCGGCCCAGCTCCGCCAGGCTCTCGGCGGTCAGCCGCGCGACGAGACCGCCGTCCTCCTGCCGCTGGGTGAGACCGCACCGCCGGTCGGCGGCCCACGTCTTGTCGGTGCGGCGGGTGATCTCCCAGCCCGGGTACAGCGCCGCCATGGCGTCCAGCCGGCGCAGGTCCTCCGGCGCCATGATGACCGCCGGGTCGTCCCACCAGCGGCTCACGACGCACCCCTGAGGCGGGGCTTGGCGAGCTTGTCCCGCGCCGCGACCGCCTGCCGCCGCTCCTGCTCACGCAGCTTTACGGCGAGCCCGCCCAGGTCGTCCGCGTCCACCACCCGGTCACAGGACTCGGCCATCTCGCGCCGGGTCAACTCCCGTCTCAGCGAAGCCCACCACCGGCCGGCGTCACTGCGGAAGACCGTCCAGTGGGGGAACTCGTCCGCGACCTCGGATACTTGCTCGTAAATGGCCATGTCTCCTCCGGATTACCGCGTCACATCGGCGCTCGGGGGCGGTGCTGATAGGAGCATTCACCTGGGCTCACCAGGCGGGCCAGCAGTTTCACAGTCTTTAACAGCAATAGTGTGAGAGCGTGAGGGGAGAGGCGATCAGCTGTTAATGCCTGTGAAACTCGCCGTCCTCATCAGCCGTGTACGTGAGGATCATCGCCGTGCCATCATCACCATCGTCAGCAGCGCAAGCTGCCCGGCAGCGTCTCGGCGCGCAGCTTCGTCAGGTGCGCACGGACGCCGGACTGTCCGGCGTGGAGTTCGCACGCCGAGCGGGATGGGCGCAGTCGGCTCTGGTCTCCATGGTCGAGCGCGGGCAGCGAACCATCACGGCCGAGCACGTACGCACGTGGTGCAGGGTGTGCGGGGTGCCGCCGGAGCAGGAGGCCGAGCTGCTGGCGGAGCAGGCCGCTGTCGCCGGGATGTGGATCACCCACCGCCAGCTCAACCGTGCAGGGCTCCATGGCCGCCAACGGAAGCTTCGCGACAAGTACTGGCAGGTAAAACGCCACTGGGTCTATCAGACGAAGGTGATCCCGGGCCTGCTCCAGACGGAGGCGCTCACCACCGTCTATCTGACCCAGGCCCGCGTCGAGCAGCACCTGGACATCGACGATGTCTCCCAGGCGGTCGCGGCTCGCATGGAGCGGCAGCGCTGTTTGGAACGGCCGGGCACTGCATGGGCGTTCCTGCTGGAGGAGGATGTGATCTGGTACCGGCCCGCTCCGGCTGAAGTGCACCGCGAGCAGCTCCAGCGACTCGACGATCTACTGCGGACCAAGTACCCGGCGACCGTGTCCCTGGGCATCATCCCCCGCGACGCGGACCGGCGCGGGATCTCACCGGACGAGTCGTTCACCATGTCCGAGCTGCCGGACCGGACGATCGTCACGGTCGAGCTGGTGTCCGGCGACCTCACGTTCACCCAGCCGTACGAGACGCGGATGTACGGCGAGGCCTGGGACAGGCTGTGGTCGCTCGCTGTGCACGGCGATTCCGCCCGTGCTCTCATCGCCAAGGCCCTGGACGCCCTGCCGTGAATGGGACGGATGGGCTCACCGCGGCGGGGTGTACTCCTCATGCGGGATGGCTCGCTCCCACACCATCTCGAAGCATGCGACCACCGGGGCGACGTAGCGAGGGTCGGACACCCACTCGTACCGCTTGAGGCTGGTCCCGTCGCCGGCGTTGTAGTGGAAGCGCACGAGGCGGTTGTCGAACATCCAGAAGTCGGCGTGCGGGAGCATCAGCCCGGACGCCAGGCGGCGCGGCAGCCAGCGAACCTCTTCGCCGGCCTTGATGTTCACATCGGTGATCATGTGCTCCCACGCGATGTAGTCGGTGACCGGCTCGGACACGATGCGGGCGCGGCGCATCCTGACCCCGCGCGCGGTCGCCTGCTCGACGAGGGAGGTCCACGGTGTGCGATCGACGCGGCCGGACCCGCCGTTGAGCCAGTCGTTGAAGCCGGGATGCGCGGGCTCGTAGACGTCGCGCATCTCCAGGTGGACGGCCGACCGCTGGGTGCGGGCCAGAAGATCGGCGAACGCTGGCTCCCCCGGCCCCTGCCGTTCCTGCCCGTAGGCGCCTGCGGCGGCCTCGGCGAGAGCCTCCGCGAGGCTTTCCGGCTGCCAGATGACCGCCTCGTCGGCGCCGATCGCCAGGTGCTGACGAAGGCTCTGCAGCACCTCCGGATCGGTGATGTGCCTGCCGACCTGGTAGAAGCCGCCGGTGAGTCTGTCCCGGTACACCGCCGGGCACTCCTCGTCGCCGCTACCGCCTCCGCCGACGTAGTCCACCTCGCGCGGGTTGATGGGGCTGTGATCCATGACGCGGCCTCCCGAATAGGGCCATCAGCGGCCTTCATCCTGGCTGGCGCTCTGGTCCATGTGTGACCCGATCAGACAGGGGTCGGCCCGATGGTGTGGATCGGTCTGTCGGTCTGTTTACAGACTCATTGCAGCACGCCCCTCCCTCTCTGTAAACAGACCAACAGTGGGCGCTACGGTTAACCCCATGAGCGAGACGACCGACGGCAGGTCACGGCAGCAGCGCATCGCCGACGCCATGCGCGCCCAGATCGAATCGGGCGAGCTTCAGCCCGGTGACAGGCTTCCTGGCCTCCCGGCCCTGGCGGAGAGCTTCGGGACCAGTCAGGTCACCGTCAGGTACGCGATTGACCGGCTCAAGCAGGAGGGCCTTGTGGTCTCTCGCCAAGGGCTCGGCAACTTCGTGCGCGTCAAGCCCGCCGTGCGGCGCTACGGGATCAGTCGTTACAGTCGCTCCGTCTGGGCGGGCGACAACCCCCAGCCGCTTCTCGTCGCCGAAGGGGGGCGGCAGGGCAAGGCCATCGGGCAAACGGCCGTGACCGAACAGACGCCCGCGCCGGCGTTCGTCGCCGCGCGACTGCCGGGCGTCGCCGAGGGCGAGCTGGTGTACGTCCGCCGGCGAATCACCACGATCGACGGCGTCATCAACCAGTCCGTTGACAGCTACTTCACGATCGCCACCGGCGAGCGGTCGCCCGAGTTGGTCGCCGCCGAGGGAGCAGGCGGCCACATCGCCCGGATCAACGCAGTCTCCCCCGTCCTCGACGTGCAAGAGGAAATCACAGCTCGCATGCCCACGGGCCCAGAGTCCGCCCGGCTCGAAATCCCCGCCGGAACACCCGTCTTCGAGGTCTTCCGCACCTACCACACCGAAGACGGGCCGCTGGACGTGACCAGGTTCGTGATCAGGGCAGACATGGCCGTGTTCGACTACCGCTTCCCGATCCCGGACTGAGGGACGGGCGACTCCACCCGGTACAGCCGGTGCACCTCGCAGCCGTTGGGCGCGAGCAGCTCGCGGAACTCCTGCTCGCGGCCGGCCTCGACGTACGAGACCACCGTCCATCGCTGCGATCCGCCCTGGAGCGACTCGTTCGGACGGTACCCCCGGTAGACGTCGAACCCGCGCGGCCAGGTCTTCGATCAGGGACGTTCAGGGCTAACTCCAATTAGGCACGATTTGTTTACGGGGGCAAGGAGTCGCTGTGACGCAACTTCTTGCCCCGGGGCGCCCTTGACGAAAACAAGCTAGGAGGTCGAGCAACGCGCATGAACACTTTTCCTGAAGAGAACCAGCTGCGCCTT
>NZ_QZEY01000025.1 GCF_003594875.1 Bailinhaonella thermotolerans | reverse complement strand
TACTGCACTCGAAGGGGTGTGGGAGAGTAGGACGCCGCCGGACCATCTTTGAACGGAAGGGCCGACACGTTACGTGTCGGCCCTTCCGGCATTTATGGGGAGAATCACGGGAAGCACGTCGCGCCCGGCCGGGACGCGCGTCCCGGCCGGATCGGCAGCCGTCAGCGGATCTCGCGAGCCGTCAGATGGCCCGCTGCCACTCGTACCATTCGTCGAGCAGCCGGTAGCCGAGCCGTTCGTTGATCCCCACCATGTGCGTGTTCGACGCGGCGTTCCAGGTGATGATCCGCGTGACCCGCGGCTCCGCCGTACGCAGCCAGCCGAGCATGTCGAGCTTGAGCCGCATGCCCAGGGCGTGACCCCGGTGCTCACGGCTGACCGCCGTGTCGGCCTGGTGCGCCCAGCCCCCGGTGTCGAGCGGGTCCACGAAGACGCGGGTGAAGCCCGCGGGGGCGCCGGAGCCGGCGTGCCGGGCGAGCACGGTGTAGACCCGCAGGCCCGAGGCCGCCAGGGACTGCTCGTGCCGGCGGTAGCGGGCCGCGTCCCAGTGCTCGTCCTCGTAGTCGAGGTCGTCCAGCGGGGCGTCGTTCATGGCGGTCATGACCGTGGCCAGGTCGGGCAGCAGCGCGTCGGGCACCATGCCGGTGTAGCGCTCCAGCCGGTACCCGTCCGCCGGCCCGGGGTCGAGGGCGGCGAGATCGACCTCGCGCGGATCGAGCACCCGGCGGGCGTCCAGCGTGGCCGCGGAGAAGCCCTTGGCCTTCGCGAACAGGGCGCCCGGCCCCTCGGCGACCGTCTCGACGAGCATCAGCCGCCTGCCGTGCGCCCGGCTCCGCTCGATCGCGTGGTCGAGCAGCTCCGAGCCGATGCCGTTCCCCCGGTGGTCGGGGTGCACGACCAGGCAGATCAGGAGCGCCGCGTGGGCGTTGTCCGGCTCGGGGAAGCGCAGCGTGTAGCCGCCCTCGGGACGCACCCAGGTCTCCCCGGGCTCGCCCGCGTGGCCGTACCGGATCATGCCGGTGAAGTGCTGGAGCGACATGAGCGGGCCGCCGTTCTCGTCCAGTCTCTCGGCGGCGATGTGAGCGGCGTGGTAGGCGGTGAGCAGGTCGCCGGGCGCCTCGAAGTCGAGCTGGGTGATCACGCCCCCAAGCCAATCGCACGCCCCTCCGCGGCGTCGAACGATTTTCCGGGGCGAGTCCGCATCGTGGACGCGTTTCCCACCTGTTCGCTCGCGTCTGGTAGCGTCACACGCATCATGCTGCGTGTGCTGCTTCTTAGCCGCCGCGGCGGGGGCCTGTAGGCCGGCTCCCTCGCCGCGGAGCTAGCCATGCGCGTCGGCCGACTGTTTCTTCCAGCGAACCGACGAACCCAGCGAGGCATCACATGTATCCCCAGCAGCAGCCCACCTCCATGCCGTTCTCCCGGTACCAGCCGTTCACCCCCGTGGCCCTGCCTGACCGCACCTGGCCCGGCAAGGTGATCGACAAGGCCCCGCAGTGGTGCGCCGTGGACCTGCGTGACGGCAACCAGGCGCTGATCGACCCGATGGACCCGCACCGCAAGCTGAAGATGTTCGACCTGCTGGTGCGCATGGGCTACAAGGAGATCGAGGTCGGCTTCCCGGCGGCGAGCCAGACCGACTTCGACTTCGTACGCCAGATCATCGAAGAGGGCCGGATCCCCGACGACGTGGTGATCCAGGTGCTGACCCAGGCCCGGCCCGAGCTGATCGAGCGCACCTTCGAGGCCGTGCGCGGTGCCAGGCAGGCGATCGTCCACCTGTACAACTCCACCTCCACGCTCCAGCGCCGGGTCGTGTTCGGCCAGGACAAGGCGGGCATCACGGCCATCGCGGTCGAGGGCGCGAAGCTGTGCAAGAAGCTCGCGGAGGACATGGGCGACACCGAGATCTTCTTCGAGTACTCCCCCGAGTCGTTCACCGGGACCGAGCTGGAGTACGCCGTGGAGGTGTGCGATGCGGTGAACGAGGTGTGGGAGCCCACCCCCGACCGCAAGGTGATCATCAACCTGCCGGCCACGGTCGAGATGGCCACCCCCAACGTGTACGCCGACCAGATCGAGTGGATGAGCCGCAACCTGGCGAACCGCGACTCGATCGTGCTGTCGATCCACCCGCACAACGACCGGGGCACCGCCGTGGCCGCCGCCGAGCTGGGGTACCTCGCCGGCGCCGACCGGATCGAGGGCTGCCTGTTCGGCAACGGCGAGCGCACCGGCAACGTGTGCCTGGTCACCCTGGGCCTGAACCTGTTCTCGCAGGGCATCGACCCGATGATCGACTTCTCGGACATCGACGAGATCCGCCGGGTCGTGGAGTACTGCAACCAGCTCCCGGTCCACCCCCGCCACCCGTACGGCGGCGAGCTGGTCTACACGGCCTTCAGCGGCTCCCACCAGGACGCCATCAACAAGGGCTTCGCGCACCTGGAGGCCGACGCCGCCGCGGCGGGCGTGCCGGTGGCGGAGTACACCTGGGCGGTGCCGTACCTGCCGATCGACCCCAAGGACGTGGGCCGCAGCTACGAGGCGGTCATCCGGGTCAACAGCCAGTCGGGCAAGGGCGGCGTGGCCTACATCATGAAGGCCGAGCACGGCTTCGAGCTGCCGCGCAAGCTCCAGATCGAGTTCTCGCACGTCATCCAGGCGCGCACGGACGAGGAGGGCGGCGAGGTCACGCCCGAGGAGATGTGGGAGATCTTCTCCGGGGAGTACCTCGGCATGGGCGGCCGGATCGGCCTGCTGGCGCACCGGCAGACCTCGCGCGTGGACGAGAAGGACGCGATCAGCGCCGACGTGCGCGTGGACGGCGAGATCCGCGAGATCGAGGGCGTCGGCACCGGTCCCATCTCGGCCTTCATCGACGCGCTGGGCACGATCGGCGTGAACGTCCGCGTGCTGGACTACTCCGAGCACGCGATGAGCGAGGGCACCGACGCCCGCGCCGCCGCCTACATCGAGTGCGCCGTGGACGACGAGGTCCTGTGGGGCGTAGGCGTGGACTCCAACACCGCCACCGCCTCCCTCAAGGCCATCCTGTCCGCCGTGAACCGCGCCGGCCGCTGACCCGCCCCGTACGGCGGGCCGCCCGCCCGGCCCGCCGCACGGTTCCCCTCCTCGCCCCGGGGACGGCCGGGTCCCCGCCACGCGCCGCCGTACGAACCGGGTCCGCGCGCCGAGGGCCGGCATCCTCCGTCTGACACGCCGCCCGCACCCCCGCAGCGCCCTCCCCGCACGGGTGCCCTCCCCGCACGCGGTCTCCCCGTGCGGGCGGTCTCGCCGTGCGGGCGGTCTCCCCGGCACGGGCGGCCTCCCCGCGCCGGCCGCCTCCTCCTGCGGTCTGCCTCCTCATGCGGCCTCCCCGGGCGGGCCGCCTCCCCGGGCGGCCCGCCGTCCCGGTCAGGTCCGGAGGCCGCGCCTCCCCGCGGGTCCCCGCCTTCGCCGTGATCATGCAGTTTTGCGCACACGGTGTCATAAAAAGCGCGTGATCGGCGGGACGCGGGGGAGCGGGCGCGATGGGGCGGTGGGGGCGGGGGTAGAGTCGGGGCATCGCGGAGGACGATCAACGAGGCGGCGATGTCGCGACTGGTGCTCGGGCCCTTGCTGAGGTACGTCGACGAGACCTGCGCGGCCGTGTGGGCCGAGGTGGACCGGCCGGGGACGGTCCGGGTGACGGCGGGGGAGCACGTCGCCGAGGCCCGCACCTTCACCGTGCACGGGCACCACTTCGCGCTCGCGGAGCTGGACGGCCTGCCGCCGGGGGCCGCGCTGCCGTACACCGTGGACGTGGACGGCGAGCGGGTCTGGCCGGAGCCGGACTCGCCCTTCCCCGCCAGTGTGATCCGGACGCGCGGCGAGGGGCGGGGGCTGCGGCTCCTGTTCGGCTCGTGCCGGACCAGCGTCCCGCACGACATGACGCACATCCTGTCCCACGGCGTGGACGTGCTGCGGGCGTACGGCGTGCGCATGGCGGCCGAGCCGCCGGAGGAGTGGCCGGACCTGCTGCTCATGCTGGGCGACCAGGTGTACGCCGACGAGCCCGACGCGGAGATGAAGGAGTACATCGCGGCGCGGCGCGGGGACGAGGAGCCGCGTGGCGAGGTGGCGGACTTCGAGGAGTACGCCGAGCTGTACCGGCGGGCCTGGACGGACCCCGAGATCCGCTGGCTCATGTCCACCCTGTCCACCGCGATGATCTTCGACGACCACGACCTGCGCGACGACTGGAACACCTCACGGACCTGGCGCGAGGAGATGCTGAAGCTGCCCTGGTGGCGGCGGCGCGTGGTGGCCGGGCTCGGGGCCTACTGGGTCTACCAGCACCTGGGCAACCTCTCCCCCTCGGAGCGCGAGGCCGACGCCGTGTTCAAGGCGCTGCGCGAGAACGACGGGGACGGCGCCGCGATCCTGGACGAGTTCGCGCTCCGGGCCGACGAGGACCCCGCGTCGTACCGCTGGAGCTTCGCCCGGGACGCGGGCGGGTCGCGGCTGATCGTGCTGGACTCGCGGTGCGCCCGCGTGCTGGACCCGGGCGCGCGGTCGATGCTGGACGAGGGGGAGTGGGCCTGGCTGGACGCCCACCTCACCGGCGACGTGGACCACCTGGTCATCGGGTCGTCGCTGCCCGTGCTGCTGCCGTCGGGGCTGCACCAGATCGAGGGCTGGAACGAGGCGGTCTGCGCCGGGGCGTGGGGCGCGCGGGCGGCGCGCGTGGGGGAGCGCATCCGCCAGGCCGTGGACCTGGAGCACTGGGCCGCGTTCCGCAGGTCGTTCGACCGGCTCGCCGGGCTGGTGAAGGAGGTCGCGGCGGGGCGCCGCGGCGCGGCCCCGGCCACGATCCTGTTCCTGTCGGGCGACATCCACTACTCCTACCTCGCGCGGGTCCGCCGCAGCCGCGTCTACCAGGTGGTCTGCTCCCCGATCCGGAACCCGCTGGGCCTGGTCATCCGGATCGCGAACGCCGTGGCGAGCCTGGGCGTCGCCTCCCTCATCGGGGGCCTGTTCGCGCGCGCCGCCGGGCTGTCCGCGCCGCCGTACCGGTGGAAGATCCAGGAGGGGCCGTGGTTCCACAACTCGGTCGCCACCTTGGACCTGCGCGGCCGTGACGCCGTCGTGCGCTGGCACACCGCCAAGACCGCCACGGAACCCCCCGAACTGACCCCCCTCAAGACCGTCCCCCTCTAGCCGTACGGCCTCGGGCCGGGCCCTCCGTGACGTCGCCGCCCGGCCGCCGGGCCGCCGCGAACGGGGTCGGCGCCGGGGCCGGGACCAGCCCGGCCAGCACGGTCAGCCCGGCCAGCCCGGCCAGCACCGCGCGGAGAGCGGCGTCGGTCGCGCGGCCCGCGGCGTACGTGCCGGGCGGGCCGCCGGCGGTGGCGGGGGCGCGAGCCGTGCCGGGGAGGGGCGGGGGCGCGCAACGGATCGGTGTCGCGGGCACGGATCATGCAATGGATCGCGGCAATTGCGCAATGTCGCCTGCTTGGCTGGGACAAACCGGATTTCTAGGCTTTGGCTGCCACGGAACACCGTGGTCTCAAGGACCTCTCGATAGCCGCTGACATGCGGCTTCAGTCGAATTTCGGAGCTCTGCATGGTGTCACTGACGCTGCCCGCCGACGAGCGGGTCGCGCCCTCGGCCGGGGCCGTCCGGCCGAAGCACTTCCTCATGTGCCGTCCGGAGTTCTTCGCCGTCGAGTACGCGATCAACCCGTGGATGGACCCCTCCGCCGGGGCCGACCGCGACCGCGCGATCGCGCAGTGGGAGGCGCTCCGCCAGGCGTATCTCGACCTCGGGCACACCGTGGACCTGATCGACCCGATCGAGGGGCTGCCCGACATGGTGTTCGCGGCCAACGGGGCGCTGGTCGTGGACGGGCGGGTGTACGGCGCGAAGTTCGCCAACGCCGAGCGCGCCGCCGAGGGCCCGGCGTACGCCGACTGGTTCCGCAAGGCCGGCTTCGCCGAGGTCATCGACCCGCAGCACACGAACGAGGGCGAGGGCGACTTCCTCACGCTCGACGACTTCATCCTGGCCGGGACCGGTTTCCGCACCGACATCGCCGCCCACAAGGAGGCGCAGGAGGCGCTCGGCAGGCCGGTGATCACGCTCCAGCTCGTGGACCCGCGCTTCTACCACCTCGACACGGCGCTGTTCCCGCTCGACGGGCACAACGTGTGCTACTACCCCGGCGCGTTCTCCGAGGGCAGCCGCCGCGTCCTTGAGTCGCTGTTCCCCGACGCGGTGATCGCGGGACACGCGGACGCCGAGGTGCTTGGACTGAACGCTGTGGGGGATGGACGTAACGTTGTGATAAACGCCGAGGCCACAGCCCTGATCGAGGAGCTGGGACGCCGAGGTTACCAAGTCGTTCCCGTGGACCTGTCCGAGCTCCGCAAGGCCGGCGGTGGTCCGAAATGCTGCACTCTGGAGATCCGCCGATGATCCAGGCGACCACACGAACCAGCGAGCTCCTGGAGCTCTCCGAGGCCCGTACGGCCCATAACTACCACCCGCTGCCCGTCGTCATCGAGCACGCCGAGGGCGCGTGGGTGACGGACGTGGACGGCAACCGCTTCATCGACTGCCTGTCCGGGTACTCCGCCCTCAACTTCGGCCACGGCCACCCCGACATCATCGCGGCGGCCCGTGACCAGCTCGACCGCCTCACGCTCACCAGCCGGGCGTTCGTGCACGACCAGTTCGCCGCGTTCTGCGCCGAGCTGGGCGACCTCACCGGCAAGGAGATGGTCCTGCCGATGAACACCGGCGCCGAGGCCGTCGAGACCGCCGTCAAGGTCGCCCGCAAGTGGGGCTACGACGTCAAGGGCGTGCCCGCCGGGCAGGCCAACATCATCGTGGCCGAGAACAACTTCCACGGCCGCACCACCACGATCGTGTCGTTCTCCACCGACTCGGTCGCGCGCGACGGCTTCGGGCCGTACACCCCGGGCTTCACGATCGTGCCGTACGGCTCCGCGGACGCCATCCGCGACGCCATCGACGCCAACACGGTCGCGGTCCTGATCGAGCCGATCCAGGGCGAGGCCGGGGTCCTGGTGCCGCCGGACGGGTTCCTGTCCGACGTGCGCCGGATCTGCTCGGAGAACAACGTCCTGTTCATCGCCGACGAGATCCAGTCGGGCCTCGGCCGCACCGGCGACACCTTCGCCTGCGACCACGAGGGCGTCGTGCCCGACATGTACCTCCTCGGCAAGGCCCTCGGCGGCGGCGTCGTCCCGGTCTCGGCGGTCTGCGCGGACACGAACGTCCTCGGCGTCCTGCAGCCCGGCACGCACGGCTCGACCTTCGGCGGCAACCCGCTCGCCTGCGCTGTCGCCCGCTCGGTCGTCGCCCTCCTGAACACCGGCGAGTTCCAGGCCCGGGCCAAGCAGCTCGGCGCGCACCTGCACGAGCGCCTGGGCAAGCTGGTCGGGCAGGGCGTCGTCGCCGTTCGCGGCCGCGGGCTGTGGGCCGGCGTCGACATCGACCCCGCCCTCGGCACCGGGCGCGACATCTGCGAGGCCCTGATGCGGCGCGGCGTCCTCGCCAAGGACACCCACGGCAGCACCATCCGCCTGGCCCCGCCGATCGTCATCACCCAGGAGGACCTCGACCACGCGATCGACATGCTCGCCGAGGTCGTCCACGAGCGCAGGGCCAAGTCCTGACATCTCGCTCATTTCGTACGGCGCGCCGCCGTACCCGGGGGCAGCTCCCGGGTACGGCGGCGCGAGCCGTTCCGCCGGCGGCAGGCCCCCGGCCGGAGGCGAGACGCGCCCGGGGGCGAGACGCGGCCCCGAGGCGGGGCTCGCCCGGAGGCGGGGCTCGCCCGGAGGCGGGGCTCGCCCGGAGGCGGGGCTCGGCCTGGGGACGGGGTCCGCGCTCAGGCCGCCGGGAGGGCGTTCCTGACGGCCGCGAGGCACCGCTCGACCGCGGGCCGCGGGTCGAAGGCGTAGGTGCCGTCGCCGAACAGCTCGAAGGTCAGGTGCCCGGCGTACCCGCGCCGGTCCAGGGCGGCGAGGTAGTCCGCCAGCGGCAGTTCGCCGTCGCCCCACGCCAGATGACCCGTGGGCCGGCCGTCGATCAGGTGCACGTGGCGGACGCGGTCGCCGAGCGCGTCGAAGTAGTCGTCCACGGTGTCCCCGGCGGCGGCCATCGCCACGGTGTCCAGCACCGCGCCGAGGTTGGGGGCGCCCACCTCGCCGATCATGCGGGCGAGCCCGCGCGCGTCGTTGACGAGGTTCGACTCCACCCGTTGCAGCGCCTCCAGCACGCACGTCACCCCGAGGCCCCCGGCGTACTCGCAGATCTCGCCGATCGCGTCCGCCGACCGCCGCCACGCGGCCTCCGCGGGCTCGTCCTCGAAGCCCCGCCCCGGCGTGAGGAGGAGCAGCCCGGCCCCGAGCTCGGCGCACACCTCGGCGGCCCGCCGGAACAAGGCCACGCTCTCCGCCCGCAGCCAGGTGACCGGCGAGGCCAGGTTGACCGGGTACATCACCTGCTCGGGGGTCAGGCAGTGCGCGGTCAGGCCCCGCTCGGCCAGGCGCCGCCGTACGGCTCGCGCCTCGGCGTCGCTCAGCCGGGGGATGTGGAGCTGCGGGGCGATCCCCCACAACTCCACGCGTTCCCGGCCCAGGGCCTCGGCGTCGTCGAGGAACCTGTCGAACGGCAGGTGCTGGTAGGAGAAGTTCGACGCGGTGAACCGCCGCAGGGAGAGGGTCATCGTGGCCTCGCTTGCCGTCTGGTCGCGGATTCCGTCACTCGCCGGCCCGGCGCCCGGCCGCTCGCCGATGCCGTCACAGCCGGTCCCGTCGCGCGCGGGTCCCGTCGCGCGCGGGTCCCGTCACGCGCGTCCCGTCATTTGCCGATGCCGTCGGAGAGCCCCTTGACGATGTGGCGCTGGCCCAGGAAGAACAGCAGCACCACCGGGAGCGCGGCGATGGACATGCCGGCGAAGACGACGGGGAACTCCGTCCCGTGCTTGCTCATCAGGCTCGTCAGGCCCACGGGCAGGGTCTGCACGCCCGTCCCGCTGGTGAAGACCATCGCGAAGAGGTACTCGTTCCAGGTGAAGAGGATGTGCAGCATGACCGTCGAGGTGATGATCGGCTTGCACATCGGCAGGATGATCCGCCAGAAGGCGGTCCAGCGCCCCGCGCCGTCCACCTCGGCCGCCTCGTCCACCTCGCGCGGCAGGTCGATCATGTACGCGCGGATGAGGAACGTGGTGAACGGGATGCGGAAGGCCGTGTAGAGGATGAGCAGCGCCCAGAAGCTGTTGTAGAGCCCCATGGCCTGGAACATCTTCACCAGCGGCACGAGCGCGACCGTGGGGGCGAGCATGAGCCCGCCGAGGATCGCCGCCGAGACGCCCTTGCCGAAGGGGATGTTCACGCGGGTGAGCCCGTAGGCGGCCCAGGCGCTGACGAACACCGTCGTGATCGTCGAGGTGACCGTGACGAGCACGCTGGTGGTGAGGTAGTCGCTCACGCCGCGGTTCCACGCCTTGGCGTAGTTCTCGAAGCTCCAGTCCGCGGGGAGCGCGAAGGGGTCGCCGAACAGCTCGGCGTTGGTCTTGAACCCGTTGAGCGCCATCCACAGCAGCGGATAGAGCACCACCACGGCGAGGGCGATCAGGAAGGCCCACATGAAGGCGCGCGCGATCACGCCGAGGAAGCCGAGGCGAGTCACCATTCCACCCTTCTCCTGCGGGCGACCCAGAGCTGCCCGACCGCGATGGCCATCGTGATCACGAAGATGACCGTCGCGATCGCGGCGGCGTAGCCGAAGTCGTTGCGCACGAACCCGCTGCGGTACAGCCAGGTCCCGAGCACCTGCGTCGAGTTGTCCGGGCCGCCGCTGGTCATCACCATGACCTCGTTGAACACCTGGAACCCGCCGGAGATCGTGACCATCGTCATCAGCCCGGTCATCTCGCGCACGAGGGGGACCGTCACGGAGAAGAAGCGCCGCACCGGGCCGGTGCCGTCGATGAGGGCGGCGCCGTAGATCTCCGACGGGATCCGCTGGATGGCGACCGCGAACAGCAGGGTGGAGTACCCGAAGCCCTGCCACTGGCTCATCGCGATGATCGCGCCCATGGCCGTGCTCTCCTGCCCCAGCCACGCCTCGGCGAGCCCGCCGAGGCCCACGGCCCGCAGCGCGTGGTTGAGCGGGCCGATGCTGGGCTCGTAGATGAAGTAGAAGAGCAGGCCGGCGACCGTCAGCGAGATCGCCGAGGGGATGAAGTAGATCGCCCGCAGGGAGCGCCGCCACCGGTCGCTCCGGATGCTCTCGATGAGCGCGGCGAGCACGAGCGCGCCGAACACCTGGAACACGATCGAGACCGCGGCGTACAGCACGTTGTTGACGAGCGACGTCCAGAAGACCGGGTCCCTCGGCAGGCGGAGGTAGTTGCCGAGCCCGACGAACTCCTGGCCGCCGCTGTAGATGTCCCACTTGAGCGTGCTGAACCCGAAGTTCTGGACGAGCGGCAGGTAGACGAACACCCCGACCAGCGCGAGCGCGGGGACGACCCACGCCAGCCCGAGTGCCCTTCGCATGATGGCGCGCACGTGCTCCCCCGGCTACCTGACCGACGCCGAGGCCTGGCGCACGCTTTCGAGCACCTGCTCGGGGGTCTTGCCGCCGCTCACGAGCGCCTCGCCGCCGGCGAGCCAGGCGTCGGCGACCTCGGGCACGGTCACGGTGTCGAGCCACGGGACCAGGCGCGGCGCCTTGTTGACCAGCTCGATGCCCTCGTAGACCGCCTTGCTGGAGTTCTCGGGCGTGACCGCGCCGATCACCGTGCTGGGCTGGCCGTACGGCGGGGCGGAGAGCTTCTTGGCGTTCTCCACGCTCGTCACGAACTTCATGAAGTCGACGGCGAGCGCGGCGCGCGGGGACTTGGCGTTGATCAGGTAGCCCTCGGGGGCGCCCTCGATCGTCCCGGGGTCCCCGCCGGCGCCCTGCGGGACGGGGAGCGGGAAGATCCCGAAGTCCTCGGCCTTGAGCCCCTTGGCGTCGGTCACCGACTCGAACTCCAGGACCTCCTGGTAGTACATCGCCGCCTTGCCGCGGGCGAGCGCCTCCTGCGCCGAGGTGTAGAGCACGCCGTTGGTGCCGCCGCGCGTGTCGGTGCACTGGTCGACGAGGGTCTTGAACTGCTTCAGCGCCGTGACGTAGCCGGGGTGGTCGAGCTTGGCCGTGGCGGGGTGGAAGTCGGCCTGGAGCGTGGCCGGCGGCACGTTGTACGCGAAGAGCTGCTGGAAGTAGTGCAGGGCGGGCCACCCGTCCTTGTTGCCGAAGGCGATGGGCTCGTACCCGGCCTTCCGCAGCGGCGCGCAGCTCGCGATCAGCTCCTCGAACGTGGCGGGCACCTTGATCCCGGCCTTGGCGAACGCGGCCTTGTTGTAGCCCATGAACTTGCCGTTGTTGTAGAGCGGGATCCCGTAGTACTTGCCGTCGTAGGCGAAGGCGTCCAGCGAGGACTTGCCGAACGTCTTCCCCCAGGGCGTGCCCGGCCCGATCACCTTGGTCAGGTCGGCGGCCCGGCCCCCGCGGACGAAGTTCTCGGCCCAGTTGCCCGTCCAACTGAAGAAGACGTCGGGCAGGGCGTTGGAGGCCGTGAGCGTCTTGGTCTTGTCCTTGACGCTCTGGTCGGTCTCCTGGATGAGCTGGACCTTCACCCCGGGGTGCAGCTTGGAGTACTCCGCGGCGAGCCCCTCGAAGTACTTGCTGTCGGGGTCGCCGGCGAACTTGGTGAGGACGCTGAGCGTGCCGGAGTACTGCGGCGCGGCGGCGACGTCGGCCGCGGGAGTTTCCGGCTGACCGCCCGCGCAGCCTGTGACGGCGAGCAGCGAGGCCCCGGCGAGTGCCGCGAGCGTCGTCCGTGCGCGTGGGCGCATGGCTTTCCTTTCTCTCGGAGGAGAGGGGGACCGCCGGTGCCTGGGCACCTCGGATCCGCCAAGGTGTGGCCGGGGGACAAGCGCTGACCCGAACCCATTTGGTGTGGGCTGACTGTACAGATGATCTGATACCGGTACCAGACCCGTGTTCATGATCGTTTCAAGGAAATCTCCGGAGCTGGGGCGCGAGCACAAAAAGCTAGCTGACAGGAGTCGGTCGGGGAGGGTTGCCGGGCTGTTGACGTTTCCCGGCGCGTGTGTCAGCTTGATCTCTGCCTGATACCGGTATCACGGCTGCGGAGCGGCGCCGGTCGCAAGCATTCCCCGAAAGGACGCATGATGCTCGGATTCAACGAGCCGGAATTCCTCTCCCAACTGGCGAGCGCGGTCGCGCTGCGCCCCCGGATCGAGGAACTCGTCGATCGGCTCGTGGACGACGGGTTCGACAACCTCTTCCTCGTCGGCGCCGGCGGCACCTACGCGCAGATGTGGCCGTACGAGCACCTGGCCCGCCGTACCTCGACCCTCGACGTGCGCGCGGTGATCGCGGCCGAGCTGGTCGTCTCCGGGGACAGGCGCCTCGGTGAGAAGTCCGTGGCGATCTTCACCTCGGTGTCGGGCACCACCGACGACAGCCTGCGCGCCATCGAGTACTGCAAGGCCCGGGGCGTCCTCACGATCGGCTTCACCGGCTACCCCGAGTCGCCCATCGCCGAGGCCGTGGACGTCGCGCTGATCTCCGAGCCGAAGACGTGGCCCTTCGACATGCAGATGCTGCTCTTCATGGGCCGCCTGCTCTCCCGCCGCGGCGAGTTCGACGGCTACGAGAGGTTCGCCGCCGAGTTCGAGGGCATCCCGGGGATCCTGCTGGAGGTCGCCAGGCAGGCCGAGCCCGTGGCCGCCGCCTTCGCCGAGGCCCACAAGGACACCGACTACCACTTCCTCATCGGCGGCGGGAACCTGTGGGGCTTCACCTACCTGTACTCCATGTGCATCCTGGAGGAGATGCAGTGGCTGCGCACCACCCGCGTGCACAGCGCCGAGTTCTTCCACGGCTCGCTCGAACTCCTCGAAGAGGACACGAGCGTGATCATCTTCCAGGGCGAGGACGAGACGCGCCCCCTCACCGACCGCGCCGCGGCCTTCGCCAAGCGCGTCTCCAAGGACGTCACCGTCTTCGACACCCGGGACTACCCGCTGGAGGGCATCAGCCCCGAGTTCCGCGGCCTGCTCGCCCCGCTCGTCCTCGACACCGTCATGGACCGCGTCAGCAAGCACCTCGAACGCGTCCGCGACCACTCCCTCCAACTGCGCCGGTACTACCGCGTCATGGACTACTGAGCCCGCGTACGGCTCCCGCCCGTACGGCTTCCGCTCCCGCTCCGTGCGGCTTTCCGCCCGTGCGGCGCCCGCCCCGTGGACTGCTCGCGCCCGGGCGGGAGCCGTACGGGCGGCTCCGCACGACCGTCCCCTGCGCCGGGCCCGGCCCGGCGCGCCCCCGGTCCCCGCGCACCGGCCTGCGCACAGGAGAGACCCATGAGAGTGCTCGGCTTCGGCGACAACATCGTCGACCGGTTCGTCGACCGCGGCATCGACTATCCCGGCGGCAACAGCGTGAACGTCGCCGTCTTCGCCCGCCGCCTCGGCCTCGAATCCGCCTACCTGGGCGTGTTCGGCGACGACGACCTCGGCGGCTTCCTGCGCGAGTCGATCGCCGCCCAGGGCGTCGAGGTGGACCGCTGCGTCGTCCGCGCGGGGGAGACGGGACTGTCCACCCTGCGCGTGGACGACGGCGACCGCGTCTTCCTCGACTGGAACGGCGGCGGCGTCACCGTGCGCGAGCCGCTCGTCCTCGACGACGACCTGCTCGGGTACGCCGCCTCCTTCGGCCTCGTGCACTCCAGCGTGTACTCCCGCAGCGAGACCGAGCTGCCCAAGCTCGCCGGGCTCGGGCCCCTGGTCAGCTTCGACCTGTCCAGCGAGGAGGAGTACCGCGCCCCGGGCTACCTGGACACCGTCTGCCCCCACGCCGACCTCGTGCTGCTGTCCTGCTCCGGCCTCGACGCCTCCGCGACCCGGGACCTGCTGGCCGACGCCGTACGGCGGGGCGCCCGCCTCGCGCTGGCCACCCGCGGCGTGGACGGGGCGATCGTGCACGACGGGCGCGAGACCCTGGCCGTCCCCGCCCGGCTGGTCGAGCCGCCGAAGGAGATCGTGGACACGATGGGCTGCGGCGACGCCTTCCTCGCCGGGTTCGCCGTCTCCGCGCTGCGCGACGGGTGGGCCCCCGGCGTCCGGCTCGCGCGCCCGGTGATCGAGCGGGCCCTGCGCGCGGGAGCGGACGCCGCGCACGACCAGTGCCTCGTCGAGGGCGCCTTCGGCGGCGGGCGCCCGGCCGTACCGCGGAGTTAGCATGTGGCGAGCTTCGAGCCCCGACTCAGGAAAGAGGGACGCGATCCATGCCAGCAGACCGGGGCCAGTCGGGACCGCCGACGATCTCCGAGGTGGCCGCCGAGGCCGGTGTGGGCAGGGCGACGGCCGCCCGCACCCTCGGCGGGTATGGATACGTCGGTCCTGAGCTGCGCGAGCGGGTCCTCGCGGCGGCCGAGAAGCTCGGCTATCGCGCCAACGCGCTCGCCCGCAGCATGTCCACCGGGGTCACCCACACCCTCGGCGTGATCGTCGCCGACATCGGCAACCCCTTCTTCGCCGGCGTGCTGCGCGGCATCTCCGACACCTCCCGCGCCCGCGGCTTCGACACGATCGTGCTCAGCACCTACGAGGACCTGGACGAGGAGGTCGCCGCCGCCAACGTGCTGATCGACAAGCGCGTGGACGGCGTCATCATCGCCTCGGCCGCCGTGGACCGCCGCGAGGTCGCCCACATCAGGGCGGCGATCGACCGCGACATCCCCGTCGTGCTCGTGGACCGCATGGTCCCCTCCCTCGACCTCGACACCGTCGTCATCGACAACCGCGACGCGGCGCGCGAGGCCGTCGAGACGCTCATCGCCGCCGGTCACCGCCGCATCGGCTTCGTGTGGGGCCCGCCGATGGCAGAGGCCCCGGCGACCCGCCGCGACCTGCTGGCCGAGGCCGCCCGCAACCTCTGGAGCGACCAGGAACGGCTCCGCGGATACCTCGACGCCCTCGACGACGCCCGCATCCCCTTCGACCCCGAGCTGGTCATGGTCGGCGACAAGACCGAGGAGCACTGCACCCAGGAGGTCGCCCGGATGCTGGCCCTCCCCGACCGGGTGACCGCCGTGTTCTGCACCGAGGCCGAGGCCGTCACCGGCACGCTGCGCGCCCTGCGCACGGCCGGCCTGTCCTACCCCCGCGACATCTCGCTGATCGGGTTCGACGACAACCCCTGGGCCTCGGTCATGGACCCGCCGCTGACGATGATCGAGCAGCCCGTCCACGACCTCGGAGCCAAGGCCGCCGAGGTCCTCCTCGACATCCTCGGCGGCGCGGACCCCCGCCACGAGACGCACGTCCTGCGCTCCCGCCTGATCACCCGCGCCTCCGTGGCCGCCCCCTCCTGACCGGTACGGCGGGGCGGTCGTGCGGTGGGGCGGTCGTGCGGTGGGCCGGTCGTGCGGTGGGCCGGTCGTGCGGTGGGCCGGTCGTGCGGTGGGGCGGTCGTGGCCGTACGAGGGGGGTGTGCGGTGGGACGGGTGCACGGCGGACGGCGATGGCCGCTGGCCAATGGCCGGAGGCGGTGAAGATCCGTCGGCTGTTATCCTGATTTATGACAGATAAGAGTAGCGCTACCCTCCTCGCGCCCACGGCGCTATCCACGGTGCGGGCCGGTCTCTGGTGGGGACTGCTCGGGGTCGCGGCGTTCTCGTTCACGGTTCCGTTCACCCGCGTCGCGGTGTCGGGCGGCGGGATCTCCCCGCTGTTCATCGGGTCCGGCCGCGCGGTGATCGCGGCGCTGCTCGCCGCCGCCGCGCTCGCGCTCACGAGGCAGCGCCCGCCCCGGGGCGTCCAGTGGGCGCGGCTGGCCATCGTCGCCGGTGGCGTGGTCGTCGGTTTCCCGGTGCTGACCTCGTTCGCCCTGACCACCGCCTCCGCCGGGCACAGCGCCGTCGTGATCGCCCTCCTGCCCGCCGCGACCGCCGTCACCGCGGTGCTCCGCGGTCGCGAACGGCCCCCGGCCCGGTTCTGGATCACCGCCGCCGTGGGGGCCGTCGCGGCGGTGGTGTTCGCGGCGCTCCAGGGCGACGGGCTCGGCGGCCTGCACTGGTCCGACCTGCTCCTGTTCGGCGCGGTCGTCGCCGCCGCCATCGGGTACGCCGAGGGCGGCCTCCTCTCCCGCGAACTCGGCGCCTGGCAGACGATCTCCTGGGCGCTCGTGCTCGCCGCCCCCCTCATGATCGCCCTCACCGCCGCCTCGGCCGTACGGCAGCCGCCGTCGGGCACCGCGATCCAGTGGGCCGCGTTCGCCTACCTCGGCGTGGTGAGCATGTTCCTCGGCTTCTTCGCCTGGTACCGCGGCCTCGCGATCGGCCCCATGGCCCAGGTCAGCCAGATCCAGCTCGTCCAGCCCGTCATGACCATAAGCTGGGCCGCCCTCCTGCTCCGCGAGACCCTCACCTGGCCCACCGTCCTCGGCGGCGTCGCCGTGATCGCCTGCGCCGCCCTGGCCGTACGCACCCGCCTCTCCCGCGCCGATCCCCCGAAGCGGGACTGACCACCGGCCCGGCGCGGCACCGCGAGAGCGGGCGGCGTCCCGTGCGTGGAAAGGCCGGCCCGGAGGGCGGAAACACCCCGGAAACGGCCGATGCCCGAACGTGGGTCCCCGAACGCTTCGCGCTGGAGATTCCTTCGCAGGGCCTCCGCCCTGCGCTGCCGGCGCGTCCGAGGGAAGGGATCCTTGTGATACGAGTGACCGTTCCGCGCCTGACCGGTCTGGCCGGGGCCGTGCTGGCCCTGGCCACCGCGTTGCCCGGCACCGCGACGGCCGCGAGCGCCGCGGCCGAGAGCGCCGCCCGGCCACGGATCGCCGATGTGCAGAAGGCGCTGGAGGCCGTGGCCGCGACGCCGGGGGTGGTGGGCGCCATCGGCGAGGTGTACTACGACGGCAAGCGCATCGGCAAGGGCTCGGCCGGCTCGCGCCTGCTCGGCGGCAAGGGCGGCAGGATTCCGTCCGGCGCCCGCTACCGGATCGGCTCGCAGACCAAGCAGATGACCGCGACCATCGTGATGCAGTTGGTCAGGGAGGGCAGGCTGAGCCTGGATGACACGCTCGGCGAGATGCTGCCGCAGGTGGTCGAGAAGGACCTGGTCGAGCGCGCGTCCGAGATCACTTTGCGCCACCTCATCACCTTGACCAGCGGCATCCCCGAGTATCTCCCGGCCGCCCCCTTCGACTTCACCACCCACTACACGCCGACGCGGTTGCTGGAGATATCCCGGACGAGGCAGCGGCCGGTGGAGGTCGGGACGTTCAACTACTCCAACACCAACTACCTCCTGCTCGGCATGATCATCGAGAAGGTGACGGGCCGCGACCTGGCCGCCGAGTTCGACCGGCGCCTGTTCGACCCCCTGAAGATGACCGACAGTTACCTGCCGACCAAACCGCCGCAGGGCATCAAGGGCCCGCACGGGCACGGCTACTGGGCCGACGAGACGGGCAGGCTGCGCGATGTCGACCGGCTCAACGCCAGCACGCTCCTCGGCGCCGGTGGCGTGATCTCCACCGCGCGCGACGTCAGCCGGTTCCAGCAGGCGTTCCAGCAGGGCCGGCTCCTGCCCGCGGACCTGCGCAAGGTCATCACCGACCCCCCGCCCGGGCAGCCCCCGCTGCCGCCCGGCGGTCCCTGCGGGGGCAACCCCGAACTGCTCCCCGGGCGCGCCGGTGCCGCCCCGGGCTTCAGCGCCACCACCTACACCTCCTCCGACGGCCGCCTGCAGTACGCCGTCTCCACGACGGTGGCCGGCCGCGAGAAGGAGCGGGAAGCCGCGACGCGGGCCATCTCCCAGTCCGTCAAGGCGATCTTCTGCCCGTCGAGCTAGTACTCCAGCCGCATTCCGCGGCCGGGTGACGTCGTCGCGGTTCCCGCCGTTGCCCGTACGGCTCCCGCCACCCCCGCCGGCCCGAGATCCGGCGGGGGTCGCGGGCCGGGCGGGGAGGCCGAAGGCGTGGTCCTCGCGTGAGAGCGCTCCGCGCGTCCAAGCTCGGGCAGCGCCCAGCGGGGGCTTCGCCCCCACCCCCCCGGCGAGGGGGCCGCCGCCCCCTCCCGCACCCTCGCAAACCTCGGCGTGTGACCGATGCGGACCCGCAGAGGTGCGGTTGGCAGCAGGATCAGCGATTTTCAGCTTGACCGTCGCCGGGGCGTGCAGCGTCCCGTGCCGCACGTGACCGTGCACTCATCGCCCGGAGGGCCCGCTGCCATGCGGCGATGTCGGGGTTCGAGGACAGCGGGGGTTCGGCCGGACACGATGTGTCGGTCGCGGGCGGGCTGTTCTCATTCGTCGTCATGTCCTGCTCCTTCCGATGTCCCGCGAGTGGTCCAAGACGTAGGGCCGAGGCTAGGCGGTCTTGCTCGGCCAGCCGTTCCGACACCCGGGCGAGGCTGGCGTGGGCGAGTTCGCCGACGATCCCCTGCTCGCGCTGTCTCTGGGCGGGCGGACTGAGGCGGCTGGCGACCCATGTCCTGTCCGGACGGCGGGTGACCGCCCAGTGCGGATAGAGGGCCGCCAGCGCCTCCAGTCGACGTAGATCCTCTGGGGCGAGGACGATCTCTGGATCGTCCCACCAGCGCATCACGGCACGACCTTCGTGCGCGGCTTCGTCCGCCTGGACGCTGCGGCGACCTGCTGCTTCAGCTCCTGTTCGCGCAGCTTCTCGACCAGCGTGTCCAGGTCGTCGGCGTCCACCATCCGGTCGCAGCACCCGGCCATTTCGTACCTGGTCAGCTCCCGTCTGAGCGACGCCCAGAACCGACCCCGATCGCTGCGGAAGACCATCCAGTCCGGGAATTCCTCGGCGACCTCCTCCGCACGCTCCCTCGCGACAGCTTCGGGGACCATTGGGAAGTCGGCTCCCTGCTCGATCGGCTGGCCGCTGCTGCTTTCTCGTGTGTTGTCCGTGGCCATGCAGCGACGGTAGGCCGCGCCCGTCAACGCCCACACCTGACAACGAAGGGAGAACCGCACCGGAACAACGGTGCTCTGACCAGGGGTTTCTTGAAAAACCCAGCGACTGCCCATTGAGATGGGTAACGTCCGGGTCGAGAGGACGGCGAGGGGGCACAGATGCCTGCTCAAAAGAGCTCAAAGTCAAGCCCTCAGGCGCGAGGGCGCGAGCTGGCACGGCTAGGCACGTCGCTCTGGGAACGCTCCAGATCGGTCAAACTTGCCGCAATCGAACTTATGAATCGCTATCCCGATATACCCAGCCTTCAGGCGCACCGCTACGCATGCGGTATATCGCAAGAACAGGCGGCCTCGCGCTACAACCAGGTCACCGGTCACACCACATGCTTGGGTGGTACTTCTATCAACGCCTGGGAGACATGGGCGCGAACCCGCGGCAAGTCGGGATCACCCCCGACGTTTTCGAGCCTGCTGATTCTTTCGGCCGCCTACGGCAGTGGCCCTCTCGGTGTCTCTGACGAGACGATCTCACCCAGCGAGCTGGTTGCCGAAGCCTACGAACGGCTCGCACCGGAGGATCAGATCTCTCTGAGAGGCTTCACGGCAGCAAGTCCCGTAACGAGCATGAACGGTGACACGGCGCATGCGTATCCCGACACGGAGCTGAGGCAACTCCCCAGTGAAGATGTCGTAGGCCCGGACTTCATCCTCGATGCTCCGACGATGGAGTACGGCAATCCGGAACGGCTCGTCTATTCCTTGCCGAATCCGCGGCCGGGGCAACTGCTGAACTTGGGCTGGGCTTCCTTCGGGTACGGGGTGGAGCGGCTGGTTCATCAGATCAAGAACGTTGGCCGGCGGGTGGATGTGGACGCTTGCTTTGGTGTCAACGAGGCGGGATTGGTGATGGCCACGTTTCTGGCCTCTGCGCAGTTTGGGCGGTGCCCTATCGGTTACCTGAGGTGCAATAAGAGCCGGGACTTCATCGCGTTGGATCAAGCGTCGGCATTCCCGCACCTGCCAGAGGCTCCGTCGATCTTGTTGTGTGACTTCGAGGTCAAGCATGCCGATGTGGTGGGTTTCATCTCCCGTGAGATCAGGAACCGTTATCCCGGAGCCGAGCTGTACTTCGCCGTCTTCGGCGCGATGACCAAGGAGCGGGACCTGAACGTGAGCGGCTTCGACGATCTGACCGGTGCCGGCATCATGCGGGACGCCGGCTTCAAGGCGGTGTTCGTGGCCGCCACGATGGCCCCTCCCGGCATCGAACCGCCGCTGGAGCTGCGCTGAGGACATAAGGTGAGATGAGATGCAACAGCATCGGATGCCGGAACTGGCCGGGCGCATCGCCTCTATCGTGACGTCCCTAATGGCCGAGATCCGCCCGCGACTGATCTCGGCCGCGCTGTCCGGCAACCACGCCGATCGAGCCAACGAACGCCACGCGGACAACTTCCTGTCGGACTTCGATCTCCTGCTTCACGACCGGTATCGAACGCTGCTCGCTGACGCCCTGCCGTCATTCGTGTACGCGTCGGAGGAAGCCGATCCTCAGGTGATCGGCTCTGACCCGGACCCTGATCTCCTGGTCCTCGTTGACCCTCTCGACACCAGTGAGATGGCCGTCCGATCCCTGTACGGCTACACCCATGTCATGGTCTATTCGCGGAGCCTGGCACGGCCCGTGGCCGCCGTGGTGGGCGACATCTTCCACCACCTCCAGTTCTACGCCGCCGGCCTAGACGGTGACGGCGAGGATCGGGCCTTCCTGGTCGAGCGGAACGGCACGGCACACGAACTGCGCCTGGACCGGTCGGTTCCCCTGTCCGAGGCGCTCGTCACGAACTTCCTCATGAAGCCCGGCCGGTTCAAGGCACTGGCGCGGCAAGCCAAGCTGTTCGAGGAACTGGGCCGGGTGGAGGGCGACGAGAACCCCCGGGGGCGTATCGGCGTGGACTTCGGTTCGATCAGTCTCTGCCATGTGGCCGCGGGCTTCACCGACGCCACGGTGGAGTTCGACAAGGGCTTCGCCATCTGGGACCTTGCCCCTGGTCACTACATACTCGACGCCGCCGGCGGAGTGGCGGTCGATCTCACGGGGGAGACGATCTCGCTGGACTATCACCTTGCCACGCTCGACGACATCGGCAGGGCGATGGACAGAAGACAGACCTTCATCGCCGCCTCTGGCCACAACCTGGCTGAGGAGATCCGCACCGCCCTCCTCGGCCGTGTGTGACCCACCGTCCAAGCCCGGCCCGCCCTGTTGGGGAACCTGCTCTTTCGCTCGTGGGAGGTCCTTCTCCGTCCGGTCACATGCCGAGGTTTGCGGGGGAGGGGGAGGGGGCGGCGGCCCCCTCGCCGGGGGTGCGGGGGCGAAGCCCCCGCTGGGACTGCGAGCTTGGACGCGCGAAGCGCTCTCCTGCGAGGACCTTGCTTTTGGCCCGCGCCTCCTGAGGGGTGCGGCTCGCGCCATTGTCGGTGTACGGCCTTCGCCGTCGGCTGGCGTTGCCGTACGGCCTTCGCTGGCGGCTGGGCTCGCCGTACGGCTCTCGCTGGGCGCCGGGGCTGCGGAGGGGGCGGCGGTCAGGCGGGTGGGGAGGCGGCGTCGAGGGGGGTTGGGGCGTCTATCAGGCGGGACAGGACTATGACGCTTTTCGTGCGGACTACGAAGGGTTCGGCGGCTATGCGTTCTATGACCTGTTCCACGTGGCGCATGTCGGTGGCGCGGATGTGGAGGAGGGCGTCGGCCTCGCCGGTGATGGTGCAGGCGGAGACGACCTCGGGGTGGCGGGAGACGGCGGCGGCGATCTCGCGGGGGGTGGTCTTGCCCCGGCAGTAGAGCTCGACGTACGCCTCGGTGGTCCAGCCCAGGGCGGCGGGGTCCACGCGGGCGGTGAAGCCGGTGATGGCGCCGGTCGCCAGGAGGCGGTCCACGCGGCGTTTCACGGCCGGGGCCGACAGGCCCACCTGGGCGCCGATCTCGGCGTACGTGGCGCGGGCGTCGGCCACCAGCGCCCCGATGATGGCCTTGTCCAGCGCGTCGAGCTGCATACCCTCCCCTTTCACCCCGATTAAGCGTACAAATGCGGCGGACCTCGCGCTCACCTCCGCGCAGGCCGGACCCGCGTTCGCCCGTGGGTGAGACAATGTGAGGGTGAGCCTCTATCGCGACGAAGGCGTCGTTCTGCGGACCCAGAAGCTGGGTGAGGCCGATCGCATCGTCACGATCCTCACGCGGCGGACCGGGCGGGTGCGCGCGGTCGCCAAGGGGGTCCGGCGCACGTCCTCGCGGTTCGGGGCGCGGCTGGAGCCGTTCACCCACGTGGACCTCCAGCTCCACGCCGGGCGGTCCCTCGACGTCGTGACCCAGGCCGAGACGCTGCACCCGTACGGCGAGGCGCTGGTGTCCGACTACCCCCGCTACACCTCCGGCATGGCGATGCTGGAGACCGCCGAGAAGCTCACGAGCGGGGAGAAGGAGCCGGCGCTGCGGCAGTTCCTGCTGCTGGTCGGCGGGCTGCGCACGCTGGCCGACGGGTCGCACGACCCCCGGCTGGTGCTCGACGCCTACTTCCTGCGCTCCCTCGCCGTCGCCGGATACGCCCCGTCGCTGGACAAATGCGCCCGATGCGGGGCCGAGGGCGTGCGTTCCTTCGCGATCGTGACCGGCGGCATGGTCTGCGGGACGTGCCGCACACCGGGGGCGGCCTCCCCGGCCCCGCCCACGGTCGCGCTGATGGTGGCGCTGCTGCGCGGCGACTGGGACGCGGCCGACGCGAGCGAGACCCGCCACCGCACGGAGTGCAGCGGCCTGGTCGCCGCCTACCTGCAATGGCACCTTGAGCACGGCATACGCTCACTCCAGCACGTCGAACGAGTCTGAGGGCCAGTCACTTGAAGAAGCACTACGCTCAGCCGTCCCCGCATCCCTCCGGCGCGATCCCGCCGGCGCTGCCGCGCGACCTCGTGCCCCGGCACGTGGCGATCGTGATGGACGGGAACGGCCGGTGGGCCAAGGCGCGCGGGCTGCCGCGGGTCGAGGGTCACAAGATGGGGGAGGCCTCGCTCTTCGACGTGATCGAGGGCGCGATCGAGCTGGGCATCCCCTACCTGTCGGCGTACGCCTTCTCGACCGAGAACTGGCGGCGCTCGCCGGACGAGGTGCGGTTCCTCATGGGCTTCAACCGCGACGTGATCCGGCGGCGACGCGACCAGCTCAACGCGATGGGCGTGCGCGTGCGCTGGGCCGGGCGGCCGGGGCGGCTCTGGAAGAGCGTGATCAAGGAGCTGACCGACGCCGAGGAGATGACCCGCGCCAACGACCGGCTCACCCTGCAGTTCTGCGTGAACTACGGCGGCCGCGCGGAGATCTCCGACGCCGCCGCCCGCATCGCGCGGGACGTCGCCGCCGGGCGTCTCAACCCGGAGAAGATCACCGAGAAGGTCTTCGCCCGCTACCTCGACGAGCCGGACATCCCGGACGTGGACCTCTTCCTCCGCTCCTCCGGCGAGCAGCGCACCTCCAACTTCCTGCTCTGGCAGTCGGCGTACGCCGAGATGGTCTTCCTCGACACCCTCTGGCCCGAGTTCGACCGCCGCCACCTCTGGCAGGCCTGCGAGATCTACGCCAAGCGCGACCGGCGCTACGGCGGCGCCCTGCCGAACTCCGTCCCCGCCGTGTCCGGCCCCCTCTCCTAGGCCCCTCGCCGCGCGCGGGCCGTACGGCTCCCGCCCGCGCGCCGCTCAGGCCGTACGGCAGGCCGCGGCCGTACGGCAGGGCACGCGTGCCGTGAGCGGTCAGGCGGAGCGGTGGACGCGCGGGAGCGGGCCAGGGCGGAGCGGTGGACGCGCGGAAGAGCGTCAGGCGGAGCGGCGGCGCGCGGGCGCGGGTCAGGCGGAGCGGCGGCGGGCCCGGTAGGCGGCCACGTGGAGGCGGTTCCCGCAGGAGCGGCTGTCGCAGTACTGGCGGCAGCGGTTGCGGGACTCGTCCACGAAGACGTTGGCGCAGCCGGGGGCGGCGCAGGTGCGCAGGCGCTCCCACTCGCCGGCCGCGAGGACGGTGGCCAGGGCGACCCCGCCGTCGGCCGCGAAGTGCTCGGCGAGGGTGGCGCCGGGCGCGTGGTAGTGCAGGTGGAGCGGGAAGTCGTCGTGCTCGGTCAGGCGCGGCGTGATCCGGGCCTGCGCCATGATCGCGTTGAGGCCCTCGACGGCCTCCTCGCGGGACGCGGCGGCGAACACCGCGAGGAACTCCGAACGGCGGCGCGCCATCGCGGTCACGTCGCCCTCGTGCAGCGGGGGAACGTCGGTGATCGTGTGGCGGCGCACCAGCTCGGTCAGCGCGGCCACGTCGGCGGGCGCGCTGTTGATCAGATCCACGACCGCGGCCAGGGCGCGCGCGGTGTCGTGGCCGAAGGTCATGGCGGCTCCTGTCGCGGGCGGGGCGGGCGGGCCTGCTGCCGACAGTATCCCCCACGGCCCCGCAATGACGGAGGCCCGAAAACCCGGGAGGCCCGGAGACCTCAGGAGGTCCGGGGATCTCAGGAGGCCCGGGGACCTCAGGAGGCGACGCGCGCCGCGCAGGCCGAGCAGGTCCCGAAGACCTCGACCGTGTGCGTGATCTCGGTGAACCCGTGGTCGGCCCCGACGTTCTCGGCCCACCGCTCCACCGCGGGCCCCTCGACCTCGACGGTGCGCCCGCAGCGCCGGCACACCAGGTGGTGGTGGTGCCGGTCGGTCGCGCACGCCCGGTACACCGACTCGCCGTCGTCGGTGCGGAGCGTGTCCACCTCGCCGTTCTCGCTGAGCGTCTGGAGCGCGCGGTAGACCGTGGTCAGCCCGATCTTGGCGCCTTTCGCCCGCATGTCGGCGTAGATGTCCTGAGCGCTGCGGAAACCGTCGCTCGCGGCGAGCGCCTGACGAACTGCCTCACGACGTGAACTCAAGCCTTCGCCCCCGTGGTGTCAGTGGTACGGCTGCGCCGGACGAATCTACCGAAGACCAGCGCCACGACGAACGCCGCGAGCGCGATCAGCACGATCGCCGCGCCCGGCGCCACGTTGTCCTGCCCCGCCGCCACCTGGAGCCCCCCGACGGCGGAGACCACGCCGATCGCCATGGCCAGGAACATCGTGGTCCGAAAGCCCCGCGCGATCTGCTGACTCGCCGCGACCGGCACCACCATGAGCGCGCTGACCAGCAGCAGCCCCACGACCCGCATGGCCACGACGACGGTGAGCGCGGCGGTCACGGCGATGAGCAGGCTCAGCATGCGCACGGGCAGGCCGTACGACCGCGCGACCTCCTCGTCCTGGCACAGCACGAACAGCTCGCGCCCGAACGCCGCCACGATGATCAGCACGGCGGACGCCAGCCCGGCCACGACCCACACGTCCTCGGCGGACACGCTGCTCACCGAGCCGAACAGGTAGCCCAGCAGCGTCGCGTTGCTGCCGCCGGGCGCGAGCCCGATCAGCAGCACGCCCCCGGCGATGCCGCCGTAGAACAGCAGCGCGAGCGCGACGTCCCCGCTGGTCCGCCCGCGCTCCCGCACGAGCTCGATCGCGATCGCGCCGCCGACCGCCACGATGACCGCGGTCAGCGTGGGCGCCGTCCCCGTGAGGAACCCCAGCGCGACGCCGGTCAGCGCCACGTGGCCGATGCCGTCCCCGAGCAGCGCCAGCCTCCGCTGCACGATGAACGTGCCGACGGCGGGGGCGACCAGGCCGACGAGGAGCGCGGCCAGCAGCGCGCGCCGCATGAAGTCGTACTGCAGCAGATCCATCACGGGGTGGGTTTCCATCCTGACAAGGGGACCCGCACGTCCTCGTCGGCGTGGGGGTGGCAGTGCTCCTGTACGGCCGCCGCGATCGACGGCGGGCCGTCCTGCGTGATGAGGCCGTCGGTGACGACGACGGCGCGGGTGATGACGGAGGCCAGCGGGCCCAGCTCGTGGGCCACGAGCACAACGGTACGGCCTTCGGCGGCCAGCGTGCGCAGGGTTCCGGCCAGCGCCTGCTGCGTGGCGGCGTCCACCCCCGCGGTGGGCTCGTCCATGACGTACACGTCGGGCTCGCCGGCCAGCGCGCGGGCGATCAGGACCCGCTGCTGCTGCCCGCCGGACAGGGCGTGCACGGGGTCGCCGGCGCGGTCGGCCAGGCTCACCGCCCGCAGCGCGCGGTCCACCGCCGCGCGGTCGGCGGCGCTCGCGGGCCGGAGCCGCTTCTGCCTGGCGATACGGCCGGAGGCGACCACCTCGCGGATGGTCGCCGGAACCCCGCCGCCCGCCGTGAGCCGCTGCGGGACGTACCCGACGCGCTTCCAGTCGCGGAACCGCCGGGGCGGCACGCCGTACAGCTCGACGGAGCCGGCGGTGAGCGGGACGAGGCCGAGCAGCGAGCGCACGAGCGTGGACTTGCCCGAGCCGTTGGGGCCGAGCACGGCGACGACCTCGCCGGGCTCGACGGTCAGGTCCACGCCGCGCAGCACCTCGCGGGTGTCCAGGGAGACGCGGCCGCCGGTCATCCGGAAGACCGGGGTGCCGGTGCGCAGGGCCCCGCTCACCGGCACTCCAGCCCGGCGCGGATGTGGTTCAGGTTCTGGCGCATCGCCGTGAGGTAGTCGCCGTCCTTGGGCGGGCTCTCCAGCGGGTCGAGCACCTCGGTCCTGGCGCCCACCTCCTCGGCGAGCACCTGGGCGACCTTGGGGTTGACCAGCGACTCGAAGAAGATGGTCCTCACCTTCTCGCGCTTGGCCAGGTCCGCGACCTTGGCCAGCCGGGACGGCGTGGGCTCGCTGTCGGGCTCGACGCCGCTGATGCCCACCTGCTTCAGGCCGTAGCGGTTCGCCAGGTAGCCGAACGCGGCGTGGCTGGTCACCAGGGTGCGGGTGGCGCAGGTGGCCAGGGCGGTCTTGAACTCGCCGTCCAGGGCGCGCAGGGACGCGGCGGTCTTGGCGGCGCGCTCGCGGTATCCGGCGGCGTGCGCGGGGTCGGCGGCGGCCAGGCGCTCGCCCAGGCCGGTCGCCACGGTGGCCATGCGGTCGGGGTCGAGCCAGATGTGCGGGTCGACCCCGCCGTGCTCGTGCTCCTCGTTCCCGTGCTCCTCGTGGCCGTGCTCGCCCTCGTGCCCGCCCTCGTGGGCGTGCGCGTCGGACTCGCCCGCCGGGATGGTCTTGACCAGCGACGCGGCGTCCAGGGAGGACTTGGGGGCGTGCTCGGCCACGGCCTCGTCCACCGCGGGCTGGATGCCCTTGATGTAGACGACCAGCCTGGCCTCGCCCACCTGCACGACCTGGCGCGGCGTGAGCTCCAGGTCGTGGGGCTCGGCGCCCGGCTTGGTCAGGTCGCTCACGGTGATGTCCTGCCCGCCGATCTGCCGGCTGAGCCAGGAAAGCGGGTAAAAGGCGCCGAGGACCTCGGACTTCTCCCCGGTGGCGGCGCCGCCGGAGCCCGGGCGGCCGGACTCGGAGCCGCAGGCGGCCAGGGAGGCGAGGGTGAGAGTCCCCGCCACGAGGAGACCGAGTGTCCTGGTGACGCGGGAGCGCAGCCGTGGGGAGAAATCGTATGTCACCCTATGAGTGTGCCCGATAATGAAAACGGTTGTCAAAATCGGGCCAAGTCGCCACTCAGCCGCCGCGAGCCGACATGCGCCCCCTATCCGGCAAGCGCCGGCCACCTGGAGAGACACCGGCCATCCCACAGGCATCGGCTACCCCGGCAGGCACCCGCTACCCCCCGGCAAAGGCCCGGCTATCCGGCGAAGGCCCGCTATCCGACAAGCGGCACGAAGTGATCAACCATGAGCAATAGCAGAAAAGTCCCGAGGGCGACGCGCAGCAGCCGCCCGGGAAAGCGCAGCGACGGCCAGGACATGTAGGCCAGCCACACCACGAACGCCAGCACCGGCAGCACCGCGATCCCGCCCAGCGGCCCCCGCACGACGAACCCGGCGAGCATGAGCCCCGCCATCACCAGCGGCAGCACCCAGCGCGGCAGCCGGTACAGGTAGACCAGCGGGACCGCGCTCACCTCCTCCACCCGCTTGCGCAGCCCGGTCGCGCCGGGCGTGAAGAACCGTTCCCCCGCGGGCAGCGGGCGGCCCCGCGGCCTGCGCGCCCGCTCGGCCGCCTTGCGCGGGTCCCCTGACGTACGACTGCCGTCCCTGCGCCTGGTCGCCATGGGCGTGCTCTCCCTCGTGGTCCCGGTACCGGCCGCTCCTGGTCACATCCTGGCGGATCGGGGGCGTCCATCGGCAGTACCGCCGTCTGCGATCCTTGGTCCGTGCTCGCCATAACCAGGTTCTCCGTGCCCGACGACGCCGCCGCCGACTTCGAGAAGGGGGCGCGGGAACTCCTCGACCTCCTCGCGGCCCAGCCCGGTTACGTCACCGGGCGGCTCAGCCGGGCCGTGGACGACCCGTCGGTGTGGGCGCTGGTCACCGAGTGGGAGGGCGCGGGGTTCTACCGGCGCAGCATGTCGCCGTACGAGGTGCGTATCGCGGCCATGACGCTGATGTCCCGCGCGATCGACGAGGCCGGCGCGTTCGAGGTCCTGCACCAGAGGTAGCCGCGCTTCCCCCGGTACGGCCCGGCGGCCCGCGGCCCCGCCGTACCGCCGCCGGATCCGGGGACGCGGCCGGTCCGTCGTTGACCTGCCGCACCCCTTATCCGCGCGCGACCGCGGCCATGGGTCCTCTAAGCTGGTGCACCTAATCGAGGACGCGGCGATCGCGCCGCGCACCGGGCGGCCCCGCGCGGGCGCCCGCATAGATCGCACAGATCCCTCGCCGACCGCCAGCCGGATGGAGACTGCCTTGGCCCGCCGTACGGACAACATGGACACGATCGTCAGCCTCAGCAAGCGACGGGGCATCGTCTACCCGTCCAGCGAGATCTACGGCGGCCTGCGGGCGTCCTGGGACTACGGTCCCCTCGGCGTCGAGCTGAAGAACAACGTCAAGCGCCAGTGGTGGAAGTCCATGGTGCAGGGCCGCGAGGACGTCGTCGGCCTGGACTCCTCGGTCATCCTGGCCCGCGAGGTGTGGGAGGCCAGCGGTCACGTCAGCGAGTTCGTGGACCCGCTGACCGAGTGCCAGTCGTGCCACAAGCGCTACCGCGCCGACCACCTCGAAGAGGCGTACGCCGAGAAGCACGGCCGCCAGCCGGCCGCCGGCCTGGCCGACGTCACCTGCCCCAACTGCGGCACCAAGGGCGCGTTCACCGAGCCGCGCATGTTCAACGGCCTGCTCAAGACCTTCCTCGGCCCGGTCGAGGACGCCTCCGGCCTGGCCTACCTGCGGCCGGAGACCGCGCAGGGCATCTTCATCAACTACAAGAACGTCGAGCAGTCGGCGCGGCGCAAGGTGCCGTTCGGCATCGGCCAGATCGGCAAGTCCTTCCGCAACGAGATCACGCCGGGCAACTTCATCTTCCGCACCCGTGAGTTCGAGCAGATGGAGATGGAGTTCTTCGTCAAGCCGGGCACGGACGAGGAGTGGCACGAGTACTGGATCAACGAGCGCAAGAACTGGTACCTCGACCTCGGCATCAACCCCGACAACCTGCGGCTCTACGAGCACCCGCAGGAGAAGCTGTCGCACTACTCCAAGCGCACGGTGGACATCGAGTACCGCTTCGGCTTCACCGGCTCGGAGTGGGGTGAGCTGGAGGGCATCGCCAACCGCACCGACTTCGACCTGTCCACCCACTCCAAGGCGTCCGGCAGTGACCTGACCTTCTTCGACCAGGAGGCCGGCGAGCGCTTCACGCCGTACGTCATCGAGCCGGCGGCGGGCGTGGACCGCTGCACGCTCACCTTCATGATGGACGCGTACGCCGAGGACGAGGCGCCGAACGCCAAGGGCGTCATGGAGAAGCGCACGGTCATGCGCCTCGACCACCGCCTGGCCCCGGTCAAGGCCGCGGTGCTCCCGCTCTCGCGCAACCCCGAGCTGTCGCCCAAGGCCCGCGACCTGGCCGCCCAGCTCCGCAAGAGCTGGAACGTCGACTTCGACGACGCGGGCGCGATCGGCCGCCGCTACCGCCGCCAGGACGAGATCGGCACCCCCTTCTGCATCACCGTGGACTTCGACACCCTCGAAGACCACGCGGTGACGATCCGCTCCCGCGACACGATGGCCCAGGAGCGCGTCTCCCTCGACAAGGTCAAGGGCTACCTCCACGAGCGCCTCACCGACCTCTGACCGATCGGCCCGCCTCACACGGCAACCGGATCCTCAGGCCCCTGAACGCGCCGATCTCGCGATTCACGCCCGTGGGCCGTCACCCGATACCTCGGGCGGCACACGGGGAATCACGAGATCGGCGCAGGGGCCGGCGACGCCACCGCCGCTCCGCGCCGCTCCACCCCGTGTCGCTTCCGCTCGCGCCGCTTCCGCTCGCGCTGCTCCCGCTCCGTGTGGCAGCGCTTCCGCCTCGCCCGCAACGGCCCGGGGAGTCAGCCCGGGGAGTTCCTGCGGTGGCGGCGTCTCCTGGCCAGGGAGAGGGTGACGCCGTACGCCAGGGCGGGGGCGAGCAGGAGGGCCGCGCGGAGGGCCCAGATGAGGGGTTCGGGCGGGATCGCGAGGCGGTGGTGGAGCGAGCCGGCGCCCGAGGCCAGCCACAGGACCGCGAAGAAGGTGACGTAGGCGACGCCGATCGCCGTGCGCACCGGGGCGTCGCTCGGGTACTGGAGCAGGTGGTGCCAGTCCCGGCCGCCCGTGAACCGCCGTTCGATGAACGGGTAGAAGGTCAGCAGGGCGAACAGCAGGCCGAGCACGAGCATCGGGACCAGCGGGCCCAGGCTCAGGGTGTGCCCCAGCACGTTCACGTCCCACCCGGGCATCAGGCGCAGCGCCCCGTCGAGGAAGCCGAAGTACCAGTCGGGCTGCGTCTCCTGGGACGCGGCGGCGGGGGTGTACGGGCCGTACAGCCAGACGGGATTCACCGAGCCGAACGCCCCGAACAGCGCGATCACGCCGAACGTGAAGAGGAAGAACGCCGCCGTCTTGGCGATGAAGAACGGGTAGAACGGCCCGCCCACCACCTGGTCCTCCGAGCGGCCGCGCAGCGGGAACTCGCTGTGCTTCTGCACCCACACAAGCGCCAGGGCGTGCAGCGGCACCAGCGCGGCCAGCAGCCCGGGCACGAGCAGCACGTGCCCCGTGAACAGGCGCGGGATCACCACGTCGCCCGGGAACTCCCCGCCGAACAGGAACAGCGAGAGGTACGTCCCGACCACCGGCACGGCCAGCAGCAGCCCGTCCACCATCCGCAGCCCGGCCCCGGACACCTGGTCCAGCGGCAGGGAGTACCCGAGGAACGACTCCACCAGCGCCAGCGCCAGCAGCGCGATCCCGGTGAGCCAGGACAGCTCGCGCGGGCGGCGGAAGGCCCCGGTGAAGAACACCCGCATCAGGTGCGAGAAGATCGCGAGCACGAAGAACACGGCCGCCCAGTGGTGGATCTGCCGCATGAGCAGCCCGCCCCGCACCTCCAGGCTGAGCCGCAGGACCGAGTCGTACGCCTCCGGCATGGCCAGGCCGCGGAGCTGCGGGTACGCCCCCTGGTGCACGACGACGTCCATGCTCGGCCGGTAGAAGAAGGTCAGGAACGTCCCGGTCAGCACGAGCACGGCGAAGGAGTACAGCGCGATCTCGCCGAGCAGGAACGACCAGTGGTCGGGGAAGAGCTTGCGCAGTTGCGGCCGCAGCGCCCGCGACATCCCGAGGCGGTCGTCCAGCCGGCCGGCGGTGCCCCGGCCCGCCCGCGCGGACGCGCCGCCGACCGCCGCGTTGACCGCCCTCACCCGCTCACGCAGCGGTGTTCGCGCGCTTCTCGCGGACCTGGCCATGGCGGCTCCGGCGGGGGCTGGGACCTCGTCCTTCAGCCGATCACGGGATGCCCGCGCTGTCCAGGGAAAGGCACTGGATTAGACCGCTATATGCGGGTCTAGCTGGGTAAATGACACATGAACGACTGGGTGACGTTTGGCGGCGGATCTCGTCGGTAGAGTCGCGGCGAATGGGACCCGGTGTCGGTGTGAGGAGCGCGGCGTGCCCAAATATGTCTACGACTTCACCGAAGGCAACAAGGACCTCAAGGATCTTCTCGGCGGAAAGGGAGCGAACCTCGCCGAGATGACGAATCTGGGGCTGCCCGTTCCACCCGGATTCACGATCACGACCGAGGCGTGCCGGCACTACCTGGAGCACGGCGGCGTCCCGGACGGGCTCGTGGAGGAGGTCGCCGAGCACCTGGGCGCCCTGGAACGGGCCATGGGCAAGCGGCTCGGCCAGGCCGACGACCCGCTGCTGGTCAGCGTGCGGTCGGGCGCGAAGTTCTCGATGCCGGGGATGATGGAGACCGTCCTCAACATCGGCCTCAACGACGAGTCGGTCCAGGGCCTGGCCAAGCAGTCCGGCAACGAGCGGTTCGCCTGGGACTCCTACCGGCGGCTGATCCAGATGTTCGGCAAGACCGTGCTCGGCATCGACGGCGACCTGTTCGAGGAGGCCCTGGACGAGGTCAAGGGCTCTCGCGAGGACACCGCCCTCGGCGTCGAGGAACTGCGCGGCCTCGTCGAGACGTACAAGGGCATCGTCCGTGAGAAGACCGGCCGGGAGTTCCCCTCCGAGCCTCGCGAGCAGATGCAGCTCGCGATCAAGGCGGTCTTCGACTCCTGGAACGCCGAGCGGGCCATCCTCTATCGCCGCCAGGAGCGCATCCCCGCTGACCTGGGCACCGCGGTCAACGTCTGCACGATGGTGTTCGGCAACACCGGCCCCGACTCCGGCACCGGCGTGGCGTTCACCCGCGACCCCGGCTCCGGGCAGCAGGGCATCTACGGCGACTACCTGCAGAACGCGCAGGGCGAGGACGTGGTCGCCGGCATCCGCAACACGCTGCCGCTCCAGGAGCTGGAGCGCATCGACAAGCGGTCCTACGACGAGCTGCTGTCGATCATGGAGACGCTGGAGAACCACTACCGCGACCTGTGCGACATCGAGTTCACGATCGAGCGCGGCAAGCTGTGGATGCTCCAGACCCGCGTCGGCAAGCGCACGGCCGCGGCGGCGTTCCGCATCGCCTGCCAGCTCGCCGACCAGGGCCTCATCGACATGGACGAGGCCGTGACCCGGGTCAGCGGCGACCAGCTCGCCCAGCTCATGTTCCCGCGCTTCGCGTCCTCGGCCGAGAAGAACCAGATCGCCAAGGGCATGAACGCCTCCCCGGGCGCGGCGGTCGGCAAGGCCGTCTTCGACTCCGCCCGCGCCCAGGAGCTGGCCGCGGCGGGCGAGGACGTGATCCTGGTGCGGCGCGAGACCAACCCCGACGACCTGGGCGGCATGATCGCGGCGCGCGGCGTGCTCACCTCGCGCGGCGGCAAGACCTCCCACGCGGCCGTGGTCGCGCGCGGCATGGGCAAGACCTGCGTCTGCGGGGCGGAGGAACTGGACGTCTCGGTCAAGGAGAAGCGCTTCACCGCCCCCGGCGGCGTCGTCGTCAGCGAGGGCGACGTGATCTCCATCGACGGCACCAGCGGCGCGGTCTACCTGGGCGAGGTGCCGGTCGAGGACTCCCCGGTGGTGCGGTACTTCGAGGGCGGCCTGGACCCGGCCGAGGGCGACGAGCTCGTGGCCGCCGTCCACCGGATCATGACCCACGCCGACTCGCGCCGCCGCCTGGCCGTACGCGCGAACGCCGACAACCCCGAGGACTCCGCCCGCGCCCGCCGGTTCGGGGCCCAGGGCATCGGGCTGTGCCGTACGGAGCACATGTTCCTCGGCGACCGGCGGCAGCTCGTGGAGGACCTGATCCTCGCCGAGACCCCCGAGGAGCGGCAGCGCGCCCTGGACGCCCTGGAGCCGCTGCAGAAGGCGGACTTCCTCGGCATCTTCGAGGCCATGGACGGGCTCCCGGTGACGGTCCGCCTCATCGACCCGCCCCTGCACGAGTTCCTCCCGGACATGACCGACCTGGCCGTGCGCGTGGCCCTGGCCGGGGACGGGGCGTCGGAGAAGGACCGCAGGCTGCTCGACGCGGTCCGCCGCCTGCACGAGCAGAACCCGATGCTGGGCCTGCGCGGCGTACGGCTCGGCCTGGTCATCCCCGGCCTGTTCGCGATGCAGGTCAGGGCGATCGCCGAGGCCGCCGCCGAGCGCCGCGCGGCGGGCGGGGACCCCCGGCCCGAGATCATGATCCCGCTGGTCGGGGCGGTCCAGGAGCTGGAGGCCATCCGCGAGGAGACGGAGCGGATCCTGCGCGAGGCGGGCGTGGAGGCCCTGGTCGGCACCATGATCGAGGTGCCCCGGGCCGCCCTCACCGCCGGGCAGATCGCCGAGGCCGCCGACTTCTTCAGCTTCGGCACCAACGACCTCACCCAGATGACCTGGGGATTCTCCCGCGACGACGTCGAGGCGGCGTTCTTCTCCAAGTACCTCGATCTCGGGATCTTCGGGGTGTCCCCGTTCGAGACGCTGGACCGGGACGGCGTGGGCCGCCTCGTGAGGATCGCGGTGGAGGAGGGCCGCGCCACCCGCCCGGACCTCAAGCTGGGCATCTGCGGCGAGCACGGCGGCGACCCCGAGTCCATCCACTTCTGCCACGAGGCCGGGCTCGACTACGTGAGCTGCTCCCCGTTCCGCATCCCGGTGGCCCGCCTGGAGGCCGCGCGCGCCGCCGTGGAGTCCGGGCACTCCGACAGCCGCTGACGCCGGGGGAGGGGCGCGTCCCCGGCGCGCCCCTCCCGAGGCGTTCCCCGCGGGCGTACGCCCCGGAGACCTCGCGGGCCGTACGCCTCAAGGGCCTGGCCGGGGCGTGCGCCGGGGGCTCGCCGTACGCCTCGGGAGGCTGGACGGGCGCGGGAGCGCGGGCGTGAAAGGGCGGGTTGTCGGGGGTGGCGCATAGGCTCGATTCAGTGGACGTCGATGCGTGGGTTCGTGAGCGGTGGGTCCCCGAGGAGGGTGGGAACCCCGAACGGGGGCCGTTCGAGCGGGATCGGGCCCGGGTGCTGCACAGCGCGGCCCTGCGGCGGCTGGCCGCCAAGACGCAGGTGGTCACCGGGGGCGCCGATGAGGGGCTGCACAGCCCGCGGACGCGGCTGACGCACTCGCTGGAGTGCGCGCAGATCGGACGGGAGCTGGGGAAGGCGCTGGGGTGCGACCCCGACCTGGTGGAGACCGCGTGCCTGGCGCACGACCTGGGCCATCCGCCGTTCGGGCACAACGGCGAGGCGGCGCTGGACGAGGTCGCCGCGCCGTGCGGCGGGTTCGAGGGCAACGCGCAGAGCCTGCGGCTGCTGACCCGGCTGGAGGCCAAGGTGGTGGCCGCCGACGGCCGGTCGGTGGGGCTGAACCTGACCCGGGGCTCGCTGGACGCGTCGCTGAAGTACCCCTGGACCAAGGAGCGCTCGCCGAAGTACGGCGTCTACGCCGAGGACCTCGACGTGTTCCGGTGGATCCGCGACGGCCGCGGCGACGACGGGCGGGTCCGCTTCGAGGCGCAGGTCATGGACTGGTCCGACGACGTGGCCTACTCGGTCCACGACCTGGAGGACACCCTGCACTCGGTGCGCGAGGTCCTGCCGGCGCTGCGCGACCCCGCCGAGCGGCGCGACGTGCGGGACCTGGCCGTCCGGTGGTACGCCCCTGACGCGTCGGCCGGCGAACTGGACGAGGCGTTCGAGGGGCTGCTGCGCGAGCCGTTCTGGCCGGAGGCGTACGACGGGTCGATGGGCTCGCTGGCCGCGCTGAAGAACCTGACGAGCGAGCTGATCGGGCGGTTCTGCCGGGCGGCCCAGCACGCGACCGAGGAGGCGGGGACGCGCGGCGTGAGGCTCGTGGTGCCCCGCCGCACCCGGCTCGAATGCGCCCTGCTCAAGGGGGTGACGGCGCGCTATGTGATGACGACCGACGAGCACCACGCGCGGCAGGCCAGGCAGCGGGAGCTGATCTTCGAGCTGGCCGGGATGGTCGAGGCGGGGGCGCCGGAGACGCTGGACCCGTCCTGGCGCGAGGCGTACGGCACGGCGGACGGCGACGCGGCGCGGCTGCGCGTGGTGGTGGACCAGCTCGCGTCCCTCACCGACGTGTCGGCCGTCGAGCTGCGGCGGCGGCTCTCCCGCCGCCGCTGAACCGGCCGGACGCGGTCTCACGTGTCTACGGCGTGGCCTTTCCCGCGACGCGGTTGTGTGGATGGATCGGCTGTGAGGACGGATCGGTATCGGGCGCAGGAGGCGAGTGATGACGACGTACGTGATCATCGGTGGCGGGCTGGCGGGGGCCAAGGCGGCGCAGACCCTGCGGGAGGAGGGGTTCGACGGCGAGGTCGTGGTCATCGCGGCCGAGGCGGAGCGGCCGTACGAGCGGCCGCCGCTGTCGAAGGACTACCTTCGCGGCAAGTCGGAGAAGTCGGGCATCTACGTCCATGAGCCGTCCTGGTATGACGACAACCGCGTCGACCTGCGGCTCGACGTGGTGGCCACCGAGATCGAGCGCGCCGCCCGGGAGGTGCGGCTGTCGGACGGCACGCGGCAGCCGTACGACAAGCTCCTGATCGCGACGGGGGCGACGCCCCGGCCGCTGCCGGTGGCGGGGGCGGAGCGGGCCCTGTACCTCCGGACGGCGGCCGACAGCGAGGCGCTGAAGGAGGCCTTCGCGGCCGGCGGCGAGGTGGTGATCGCGGGCGCCGGGTGGATCGGGCTGGAGACCGCGGCGGCGGCCGCCGAGGCGGGGTGCTCGGTGACCGTGGTGGAGAGCGCCCCGGCGCCGCTGGTCCACGCGCTGGGGCCGGAACTGGGGGAGGTGTTCGCGGGCGTGCACCGCGGGCACGGGGTGCGCCTGCGGACGGGCGAGGAGATCGCGGAGGTGCGGCGCGGCTCGGTGCTGCTGCGCGGCGGCGAGGAGCTGGCGGCCGACCACGTGATCGCGGGCATCGGCGCCGCGCCCAACGACCGGATCGCGCGGGCGGCAGGTCTCGAGGTGGCCGACGGCGTGCTGGTGGACCAGTCCCTGCGCAGCTCGGACCCGGACGTCTTCGCCGCCGGGGACGTCGCCAACGCCTTCAACCCGCTGTACGGCCGGCGCATCCGCGTGGAGCACTGGGCGAACGCGCTGAACGGCGGCCCGGCGGCGGCGCGGGCGATGCTCGGGCGGGAGGTCGTGTACGACCGGGTGCCGTACTTCTACACCGACCAGTTCGAGCTGGGGATGGAGTTCTCCGGGGACGTCGCGGGGCACGACGAGGTGGTCTACCGGGGGTCCGTCGCCGACCTGGAGTTCATCGCGTTCTGGCTGCACGCGGGCCGGGTGGTGGCCGGGATGAACGTCAACGTGTGGGACGTCGCCGGCGACGTCCAGAAGCTCATCCGCGCCGGGACCCCCGTGGACGTCAAGCGCCTGACCGACCCCTCGGTCCCCCTGTCGGACCTCTGACCCGCTCCTGACCCCTCCCGTGGGGCGTCCTCTCCCCGTGATCACGCGGTTTCGGGCGCCGGGTGCGCTTGAGACCGCATGATCATGGCATGATCACGGCGCGGGACGGCGGGGCGCCTGTTCGGAGACGTCTACTCGGGGGCGTCTATTCGGGGGCGAGGAGGCCGAGTTTGCCGGGGCGGCGGGCGTCCGGGGTGGTCTCGGGCAGCGGAGCTTCATCCTCCTTCTCCGGGCGCTCGCGCTGCTTGGGCTCCTCCTTGTCCTTGCACAGGACGGTGCAGCGCGGGGTCAGGCCGACGCGGTTCTGCACCTCCTCGATCGCCGGGGCGGGGGAGAGGGTGCGGTTGCCGTTGCGCCAGGCGTCGAGGTAGTCCCAGGGCTCGACCATCCCCCTGCGCACCCACCAGTAGCGGGCGTCGGTCTCCCAGGAGAGGGCGAAGTACAGGTTGGGGCCCTCGCGGCGGCCGGTGCCGGAGGTGCCGACGCGGCCGAGCGGCTGGCCCGCGCGGACCTCGGCGCCCGGCTTGATCCCCTCGGCGATCGAGTCGAGGTGGCCGCCCAGGTAGCGCACGCCGTCCACGCCGATGACCGTGACGAACTTGCCCTCGCGGTCGGCGCCCTTGTCGGTCGCCGGGCGCCAGCGGTCCTTCGCGCGGACCTCGTGCACCCGCCCGGCGATGGGGGAGACGAACAGGCAGCCCTTGCCGGTCCAGATCGTGCTCTTGGGAAGCACCAGCAGCCGCCGGGCGTAACTGGTCTTGCAGCCGCTCACCGGGAACACGTAGCGGTGCGGGGACAGCTTGGGCGGCGGGAGCTTCACGGGTGGCGCGGCCGAGGGCCGTACGCCCCCGGGAGAGGCCTCGGGCGTGGGGACGGGCGTCGCGGCGATCGCGTCCACCACGGGCGGCGGGGCGGCGGGGCGCAGCGCGCCATGGGTGCCCTGCGTGGCCGCGCAGGCGCTGAGCAGCGCCGCGAGCCCGGCGAAGGCCGCGGCCAGACCGGCCTTCTGCGCCCTTTGTCGCGTTCGCATGATCTCCACCCACGTGAGCTTACGGATGCCGTGTCGTTCTTTTGTAACCGACCGCGCCTTTCGCCATGGTCGAAACGCCTAGATCGGTACGGCGGGCGGGGGCACGAGACGTCGTACGCACCGAATAGACTCCACGGCGTGGCAGGCCGGATCAGTGACGAGGACATCGCGCTCGTACGCGAGCGGTCGCCGATCGAGGAGATCGTGGGCGAGCACGTCCAGCTCCGCAACGCGGGCGGGGGCTCGCTGAAGGGGTTGTGCCCCTTCCATGACGAGAAGACGCCGTCGTTCAACGTCAGCCCGGCCCGGGGCTACTACTACTGCTTCGGCTGCGCCGAGGGCGGCGACGTGATCACGTTCGTGCGCAAGCTGGAGCACCTGTCGTTCGCCGAGGCCGTCGAGCGGCTGGCCAACCGGGCCGGCATCCAGCTCCGCTACGAGCAGGGCGGCTACGTCCCCGGCCGCGAGCAGGGGGAGCGCACCCGCCTGGTCGAGGCGCACCGGGTCGCCGCCGAGTTCTACGCCTCCCAGCTCGTCTCGCCGGGCGGGGCCCTCGGGCGGCGGTTCCTGGCCGAGCGCGGGTTCGAGCGGGCCGACGCCGAGATGTTCGGGGTGGGATACGCCCCGGCCGAGTGGGACGCCCTGTCCAAGCACCTGATCGCGCGGGGGTTCACCCAGGCCGAGCTGATCAAGGGCGGGCTGGCCAAGGAGGGCCGGCGCGGTCCCATCGACCGGTTCCGCAACCGCCTCATCTGGCCCATCCGCGACATCACCGGCGACGTGATCGGGTTCGGGGCGCGGAAGCTGGCCGAGGACGACGACGGCCCGAAGTACCTCAACACGCCCGAGAGCCCGATCTACAAGAAGGGCAGCGTCCTCTACGGCATCGACCTGGCCAAGCGCGAGATCTCCAAGCGCATGCAGGCCGTGATCGTCGAGGGCTACACCGACGTGATGGCCTGCCACCTGTCCGGCGTGCCGACGGCGGTGGCCACCTGCGGCACGTCCTTCGGCGACGAGCACATCAAGGTGCTGCGGCGGCTGCTGATGGACCAGGCCGAGTTCCGCGGCGAGGTCATCTTCACCTTCGACGGCGACTCGGCCGGGCAGAAGGCGGCGCTGCGCGCGTTCGAGGGCGAGCAGAAGTTCGTCACCCAGACCTTCGTGGCCGTGCAGCCCGACGGGCTCGACCCGTGCGACCTGCGGGCCAAGCAGGGCGAGGCGGCCGTGCGCGACCTGGTGGCCCGGCGGCAGCCGCTCTACGAGTTCGCGATCCGCAGCAAGATCGCCGAGCACGACCTGAACAGCAACGAGGGCCGGCTCCGCGCGCTCGACTCGGTGGCCCCGCTGGTCGCCGCGATCAAGGACCCGGGGCTGCGCAAGCGCTACGCCGTGGACCTGGACCGCTGGCTCGGCTTCCTGGACGAGCAGTTCGTCCTCCAGCGCGTCGCGAGCCACGCGGGCGCGCCCCAGGGGCGCGCCCCCCAGAAGGCGCGGCAGCAGACCGACCTGTCGGACCCGGCGGTCCGGGTCGAGCTGGAGGTGCTCAAGCTCGCGGTGCAGCGGCCCGCGCTGCTCGGCCCCGGCTTCGACGAGATCGGGGTGCGCGGCTTCGTCGCCGCCGAGCACGCCGCCGTCTACGAGCTGATCCAGGCCGCCGGCGGCGTCTCCTCGGCGGGGTCCGGCGGGCGCGAATGGGTGGACCGGCTGCGCGACGTCACGCCCGACGAGGCGCTGCGCTCGCTGGTCACCCGGCTGGCGGTGGACGCCGCGCAGGCCGACGGGGAGCCCGACGAGCAGTACGCCGCGGCGATGCTGGCCCGGCTGGAGGAGTTCGGCGTGACCCGCGCGATCGTCGAGGTCAAGTCGCGGTTGCAGCGGCTCAACCCGGTCGACGAGCAGCTTGAGTACAACCGCCTGTTCGGCGAGCTGATCGCGATGGAGCAGCAGCGACGGGTGTTGCGGGAGCGCGCCGCCGGGGGTCTGTAAAACTCGTGTGAATGAAAAACAAGATCACGGGGAATGATAAGTAATTCAGGTCTATACCACCTGATCCGCCCTTACCTTGGGTGACAAAAATAGGCCCCCCCTTTTTACGGCCGCATGGCGCAGACTGTACTCCGTGGGTGCATCGGTGCTGCCTAGCGAACCGCCGTCGGTAGACCAGGTGGCGGATCTCGTCGCGCGGGGAAGGGAGCGGGGGAGCGTCACCGTAGATGACGTCGCCGCCGCTCTGGACCGTTCTGAACTGCCGGCCGACACGCTTGACCGTGTCGTGCGGATGCTCGCAGAACAGGGGGTGGAGGTCCTCGAGCCGCAGGGCGACGAGGACCTCACGCGAGCGGACGAGGAAGAAGCCGGCAAGCGGGCCCCGACCAGCGACCTGGTCCGTATCTACCTGCGTGAGATCGGGCGCGTGCCGCTTCTTACGGCAGAAGAGGAAGTCGAACTCGCCAAGGCAATCGAGGCCGGGCTGTTCGCCGACGAGAAACTCGGCAACGGCGCGTCGCGGCTGGCCAGGCCGGACCTCGAGCAACTCGTCTGGGACGGAGGCAGAGCGAAACAGCGGCTCATCGAGGCCAACCTGAGATTGGTGGTTTCGATAGCGAAACGTTATGTCGGGCGCGGGATGCTGTTCCTGGACCTTATCCAGGAGGGCAACCTCGGACTGATCCGCGCGGTGGAGAAATTCGACTACACCAAGGGATATAAGTTCTCCACCTATGCGACCTGGTGGATTCGTCAGGCGATCACCCGGGCGATCGCCGACCAGGCGCGGACGATCCGGATTCCCGTCCACATGGTCGAAACGATCAACAAACTGGTGCGGGTGCAGCGTCAGCTCCACCAGGACCTCGGCCGGGAGGCGACCCCGGAGGAGATCGCCAAGGAGATGGACCTGCCGGCGGACCGGGTGGTCGAGATCCAGCGCATCGCGCAGGAACCCGTCTCACTCCAGTCGCCCATCGGCGAGGAGGACTCCGACCTCGGCGACTTCATCGAGGACGCGGACGCCGTCGTCCCCATCGAGGCCGCCGCGTTCATCATGCTCCAGGACCAGTTGGAGGGCATCCTCGCCACGTTGTCCGAGCGGGAGCAGCGCATCATCCAGTTGCGCTTCGGCCTGACCGACGGGCATCCGCGCACGCTGGAGGAGGTCGGCCGGGAGTTCGGGGTCACCCGTGAGCGCATCCGGCAGATCGAGTCCAAGACCCTCGCCAAGCTGCGCCATCCCTCGCGGGCGCAGATGCTGCGGGACTACCTCGACTGACCGCGCACGACGGCGAAGCCGCGATCCCGCGCGACCTCCGAGGTCGCGCGGGATCGCGGCGTTCCGCCAGGTTCCGCCAGGTTCCGTCCGGTTCCGTCCGCCCCGTTCCAGCCCATCCGGCCCGGCTCCGGCCCGCGCCCGCCGGGGCGTACGGCGTGAGCCCCCGCCTCGTGAGGGCGTACGGCGGGCCCGCCCCGCCGTACGCCGGAGGGGCGGGCCGGGGAGAGGTCAGGGCTTGAGGCCGGCGAGGCGGAGGCGGAGCGGGGCGGTCGCCGAGGACGGGGCCTCCCAGTCGCCGTCGAGGGGGGTGATGGTGACGTGGCCCTTGTCCAGGAGCGTGCGGTCGGAGCCGGGGTCCGGGTCGGGGGCGGTGACCACGACCGGGAGGACGCGGTGGCAGTCGGCGCACTGGTCGGGGGCCGGGGCGTAGTCCACGTCGATGAACGAGGTGGTGCCGATGCCGGCGAACGAGACCTCGCCGGACGGGCGGAGCGGGTAGTTGACGTTGAGGGCGGTGCGCGGGGGCAGGACGGCGCCGCCGCGGGACGTGGCCGACAGCCGGTCCACCACGCGCACGGCGAACGCGATCGACCTCTGCAGGGAGGGGAACGACGGCGGGTTCGCGGTGATGTCCACCGCCGTGCTGAACGCGACCGCCGGGACTCCGCCGTCCAGCGCGGCGATCGTCGCGCCGACGGTGCCGGAGTGGTTGACCAGCGCGCCGACGTTCTGCCCGGCGTTGGGGCCGGACACGACCAGGTCCGGCCTGCGGTCCCGGTAGACCGCGCGCAGGCCGAAGTACACCGCGTCGCCCGGGGAGCCGTCCACCGACCACACGCCGGGGGAGACCTGCCGCGCCCGGATCGTGCCGCCGAACCTGAAGTTGACGCCGGTGCCGCCGCCGCTGGAGTCCCCGGCCGGGGCGACGATCGTCACCTTGTGCCCGGCGGCGGTGAGGGCCTGCCGGAGGGCCTGGACGAAGGGGAAGGAGTACCCGTCGTCGTTGGTGAGCAGGATGTCCAGCGGGCGCGGCTGCCACGCCGCCGCCGGGACGCCGCGCTGGATCGGGGGCTGGGGGCTGTGGGGGCTCGCCGGGGCGGCGCCCGCGAGCGGGCCCGTGATCGTCGCCGCCGCGAGGACGAGGGGGATCAGGGCGCGCCGCACTCTGCTCGACTTGGCCATCTCGGCCTCCTGTGGGGGTCTGTCCGGGTGGTTTCAGGCCACCGCCCGCCGGTGTCGGCGCGCCTCCGGCCGGACGGGTGGTTCCCCGAGGAGCCTGCTGAGTTTCCATTACGTTACAGCTTGGAATGGTTATCGGGAAGGCGGCGACCGGATGAACGTCGAGACCGCGCGCGGCCGTCCGCGCGACCCCCGGGTGGAGGAGGCCGTCACGCGGGCGACGCTCGAACTGCTGGGCGAGGTGGGGTACCGCCAGACCACGATCGAGGCCATCGCCCGCCGCGCCGGGGTCGGCCGTCCCTCGGTCTACCGGCGCTGGCGCAGCAAGGCCGAGATCGTCGCGCACGCGCTGTTCGCCCGGTCGCCCGCCGAGACGCCGCGCGACTCCGGAGACCTGCGCGAGGACCTGCGCGCCTGGGTGGACGCCGTGCTGGCCCGCCTCGGCCGCCCCGAGGCCGCCGCCGCGTTCCCGGGCCTCGTCGCCGACCTGCGCGAGGAGGCGCGCGCGCAGGCCCGGGACTTCCACCTCGACCTGGTCCGCCCCCGCCGCGCCCACTTCGCGCGCACGCTGGCCGCCGCCGTGGCCCGCGGCGAGGCCCGCCCGGAGGTCTCGCCCGACGTCCTGTTCGACCTGCTCGTCGGCGCGCTCCTGGTCCGCCTCATCAGCGGCCGCGACCTGGCCGACCCCGCCTACGCCGGCGATCTCGTGGACCTCCTCCACCGCGCCGCCCGCCCCTGACCCGCCCCCATCCCGTACGGCTCCCGTCCGCGCCCGCCGTACGGCTCCCGCCCGCGCCCGCCGTACGGCTCCCGCCCGCGCTCGCCGTACGGCCGCGCCCTTTCTCCGGGTGAGGGGGTGGCGGGACTCACAGCGGGCGGGGGGCCGGCCGCCTTGACGGGCCGAGGTTAGGTAAAGCTAAGTTGGGGACGGCTGAATCTGAGCGAGGCTGGAGTAGGAATGCCCCCCGTGTCCCGAGTCCTCCCGGCCGCCGGCGTCCTCGCCGTGGCGATCACCGCCCTCGCGGCCTGCGGCGGCGGGGGCACGACGCCCGGCGCGACCGGCGGTGAGGGCGCCGCCAAGTCCGGCGCCAACACCCTCGCCGTCCAGGCCACCGACACCACCTGCGTGCCCGACAAGGCGAGCGTGCCCGCGGGGACGCTGACGATCAAGGTCACCAACCGGGCGAGCAAGGCCAACGAGGTCCACGTCCTGCGGGCCGACGGCAGGACGATCGTCAGCGAGCGCGAGGACATCGGCCCCGACTCGACCGTGGACGACTTCACCGTCGAGCTCGCGGCCGGGAAGTACCAGCTCGCCTGCAAGCCCGGGATGAAGGGCGACGGCATCCGCGCCGACCTCACGGTGGTGGGCGGGCCCGCCGCGGGCGCCCCCGCCGACGCGCGGCTGTCCGCGGCCGTCGAGGACTACAAGAAGTACGTCGCCGAGCGGGTGGACGACAGCCTGAGGAAGACCAGGAAGTTCGCCGCCGCCGTCAAGAAGGGCGATGTGGCCGGGGCCAAGGCGCTCTACGCCCCGAGCCGGGTGGGCTGGGAGTCGATCGAGCCGGTGGCCGAGTCGTTCGGCGACATCGACGCCAAGGTGGACCTGCGCGAGGCCGACCTGGAGAAGGGCGACGAGTGGACCGGCTGGCACCGCCTGGAGAAGGCGCTGTGGGCCGAGCCGGAGACGCTGAAGGACGAGAGGGAGTACGCCGACCGGCTCGTGGCCGACCTGGAGGACCTCAGGCGGCGGGTTCCGGCGGCCGAGATCACCCCGGCGAAGATGGCCGGCGGCGCCAAGGAACTGCTCGACGAGGTCGCCCACATCAAGATCGACGGCGAGGAGGAGTTCTTCTCGCACACCGACCTGTGGAACTTCAAGGCCAACGTGGACGGCGCGAGGAAGGTGCACGAACTGCTCAAGCCGGTGCTCCGGGACAAGCGGCCGGAGCTGGCGGCCACCCTGGACGCCGAGTTCGGCAGGCTCCAGACGGTCCTGGCCGAGTACGAGGAGGGGGACGGCTACGTCTCCTACGAGAAGATCAACAAGGACGCGGCGGCCAAGAAGCGGCTCCAGGACGCGGTGAACGCGCTCGCCGAGCCGCTGTCCGGCCTGGCCGCCGCCGTCGCGCAGTGACGCCGGACGCGCGGACGCCGCGCGACCCCATGAGTTCCGAGGACGGCGCCCGCGACATCGCGGGGACCGGACCGGGCCGCGCTGGGGCAGACCCGCTTCACCTGAGGCGTCCGCCCGTGTCCGCCTATGTCGCTCCGGGCATCTCGGTCGTACTCTTGGTCGATGGAGGCGCGGCAGGGTCTTGATGACGCCGCGCTCGGGCGCGACGCGCTGGCTGTGCTCGACGCGAACTGGACCGGGCGCGCCACCATGCCGGCGCCCGGGATCTACCCGCACCAGTGGAGCTGGGACTCGGCGCTGGTCGCGCTGGGGCTCGCCCGCTCCAGCCCGGCGCGGGCCCGGCGGGAGCTCCTCGGGCTGTTCCGGGGGCAGTGGGCCTCGGGGATGGTCCCGCACATCGTGTTCAACCCCGCCTACGACCGGGCCTACTTCCCCGGCCCCGAGGTGTGGCGGTCGCACGAGCACGCGGGCGCGCCCCGGGGGGTGGCGACGTCCGCGCTGACGCAGCCGCCGCTGCACGCGTTCGCCGTGTGGTGGTCGTGGCGGCACGGCCGGGGGGACCGCGAGGACGCGCGCCGGTTCGTGCGCCGTATGTGGCCGCTCCTGGCCGCCCAGCACGCGCACCTGGCCGCGACGCGGGACCTGGGCGGGGCGGGGCTGGCCGCGATCGTGCACCCGTGGGAGTCGGGCATGGACGACAGCCCGGCCTGGGACGCCCCGCTGGCCGCCGTCCCCGCGGGGGGCCGCCCGCACCACGCGCGCAGCCCGCACGAGCGGTACGTCTGGCTGGCGCTGGGCTACCGGGAGTCCGGGTACGCCGACGGCTACCTGCGCGACGAGCACCCGTTCGCGGTCGAGGACCCGGTGTTCAACGCCGCCTGGCTGGCCTCCTCCGCCGCGCTGGCCGACCTGGCGCCGGTCGCCGGGGCCGACCCCCGTCCGTACGCCGAGGCGGCCGAGCGCATCCGGGCGGCGCTGATCGACCGGCTCTGGAGCGCGCCGGGGTTCTTCGCCGCGCGGGACCTGCGCACCGGGCGGAAGATCCCGGTGCTGACCGTGGGCGGGTTCTGCCCGCTGCTGGACCCCGGCCTGCCCTCGGCGTACGTCAACACGGCGGTGGAGGTGCTCCAGTCGCCGAGGTTCATCGGCGCGTCCGGGTACCCCGTCCCGAGCTGCGACACGCGCACCCCGGAGTTCGACCGGTCCCGGTACTGGCGGGGGCCGTCCTGGGCGGGCACGAACTGGCTGCTGTGGCGGGCCGCCGTGGTGCACGGGCAGCCGGTGCTGGCCGACCTGCTGGCCGCCAGCACGCTGCGGCTGGTGCGGCAGTCGGGCTTCCGGGAGTGCTTCGACCCCTTCGACGGGACCGGCCGGGGCTGCCGCGACTTCTCCTGCACGGCGGCGCTCACGCTGGACCTCCTCGCCGCGATGGAGGCCAGGGAGGCCGGATAGGTTGAGGCCATGAGGTTCTTCCGCGGCCTGCCGGCCGAGGCGCGCGCCGGGCTCCGGCTCGAGCGGGGGGAGCGGCCCCTCGCGCACGCCGTCACCCCCCAGGGCGGCCACGTGGTCGCCACCACCCTCGCCCTGCACCTGCCCACCGGGGCCCGCCTGCCCTGGGAGACCGTCGAGCGCGCCCAGTGGAAGGACGACTGGGTGCACGTCTTCACCACGGACGGCGAGGAGCACCACGTGAGGCTGAGCGAGGCCGGGCGGCTGCCCGAGGTCCTCCGCGAGCGCGTGACCGCCTCCATCGTGGTCAACCGGCACGTGCGCCTGGACGTGGGCGGGCCGGAGGAGCGCGGCGTGCGGATCATGGCGCGGCGGGCCCCCGGCTCGGACCGGCTCACGTGGACGTTCGCGTTCGACGAGGGCCTGGACCCGGAGGACCCCGGGCTGCGCGCGGCGGCCGAGCAGGCGCTGGAGGACCTGCGGCGGCGCATGGCGGGATGATCCCCGCGCGAGGTGTGTACGCTCTGCGCGAACAGCCGGGGCCCGGACGCGGATCGCGCCGGGCCTCGGCTGTGTCCGGGGTCACAGATCCCGGGGGCTCGGGGACGGTCTAGTGCGGCGGCGGGGGAGCGGAACGGTCCGCGGGGGAGTCGTCCTGATCGTTCAGGGGGCGCAGCGCGGGAAATTTTTCGCCCAGGGTTCCGCCCAGTCGTTCCCTCGCGGTGCCCAGCAGACGCCCCGCCTGAGCCTGCAGGACACCGGCCGCCTCCTGCATCGACGGGTTGTCCGCCAGACGCCCCGCGGCCCGCTTGATCTGCTCATATCTCTCTCGTCCCGCCTTGCTGCCCAGGACGTAGCCGACCGCCGCCCCGGCCAGGAAGGTCACTCGATACCGCATCAGCACCTCCGGAGGTCACGGCGAGGAGGACCTACCCCCCAGCCGGGTGCGCAACACGCACTCTCTCAGTGCGCTAACCTAGTTCCGCGCCGCAAGGAAAGGCACACGGGTGCCGGACCGAGCGGAAGCCGATCCCGCGTAGCTCAATCGGCAGAGCGTCCGGCTGTTAACCGGCAGGTTATAGGTTCGAGTCCTATCGCGGGAGCCACAAGACGCCGGGCCCCGGTCACCACGACCGGGGCCCGGCGCGTTTTCCGGGCGTCCCCGGCTCAGGCTCTCCGGGAGTTCCCGGCTCCGCGCTTCTCCGGGCGCCCCCGGCTTCACGTTCCCCGGGAGGTCCCGCGCGGCCCCCCGGGGCGGGGCGCGGGATGAGGGCGCCGGCCGTGTGAAACGGCGCAGGGATGGTAAGCCTCTGCGACGACGGCAACGACGTGAGGGGGACACCATGGCGGAGCGGCTGACCGACGACGAGATCGACACCGCCCTGGCGGGGCTGGAGAACTGGCGGCGGGAGGGGAACGCGCTGGTGCGGGAGATCCCGGTCGCGGACGACACCTACGCCTGGCTGAGCGAGGCGGTGATGAACGAGGCGAACATGCTCGACCACCACCCGGACATCGAGAAGACCGGCGACGGGATCAGGTTCCGGCTCCAGACGCACAGCGAGGGCGGCGTCACCTCGAAGGACATCGAGCTGGCCGCGCACATCGACCAGGTCATCGACGGAGCGGCGCGGGACCGGGGCTGAACTCCGCGGCCAGGTCCAGCGCCCGGCGGGTGACCACCTCGGTCCCCGTCCACTGCGCGAGCAGGCCGCGCCGCTCCAGCTCCAGCACGCCCACGAGCCCGGCGAGCGCCATGGCCGCCAGCGGAGAGGACGCGGCGGCGACCACCCCGCCGGCCACGATCGCCAGGTACGGCGGGGCCAGCCGCGCGCGCCGCCGCCACCCGGTCCCGGCCACGGCCACGTGGACCGCCGCGAGACCCGGGGTGGCCGCGTCACGCCGTACGGCGGGCACGACGACGAACAGCGCCAGCCCCGTGACCGCGTACGCCAGGGGCGGCGTGAACGGGGGCGCGCCGCCGGTCGCCCACGTCCAGGCCCGGGCGAGGAGCATCGTGACGAGCGGGGCCGCGAGCAGCCACAGGACGCCGTCGAGCAGCAGCCCCGCCAGCCGCCGCCCGGCCCCCGGCGGGGAGAGGTCAGGGGAGGGCGGGATCGGCCACGCCGACGGCAGCCCGCGCGCGAGCGGCACCGCCACGGCCCACCCGAGCACGGCCCCCGCCGTGTTGATCACCAGGTCGTCGGCGTCGAACAGCCGGTAGGCGCACGGATACAGCCCCCAGAGCCCGGTGAGCTGCGACGTCTCCACCAGCGCGGACCCGGCGAGCCCGGCCAGGGCGGTGCGGGCGAGCCCGGCGCGGTACCGGTACCACAGCAGGAAGCCGAGTGGCGCGAACAGCAGCACGTCGAAGACGATCCGCAGGGCGGCCCGGCCGGCCGGCAGGCCCCCGAGGCCCCCGGCGCTCTCCCGCAGGATGTCGCGGACGCTCGCCCCGAGCTCCCAGCGAGGCCGCAGCAGCGTCTCCCGCGCCTGGCAGAACCCGGGCGTGACCTCGGGCAGCGGGAAGAGCGCGAAGGCCGCCACGCCGCAGGCGTACAGGACCATCGCGGCCGCGACCAGCCCCGGCCACAGCCCGACGCGCCCGAACCGCCGGTACTGCCGCGCCACGAACGGCAGCGCGCACACCACGATCGCCAGCGGCGTCAGGAAAAGTGCGATGCGGCCCTGGGAGACGTAAACATCCACAGAACCGGCAGCATAGCGGCGCGTCCACGCCGTGCTGATCATTCGCGCGCACGTCCTCGCCCTCGGCCCCCGGACCGCGTAAGGTCGTCCTCGCTCCCCCTCCGTGACCGTCCGGGGGAGGCCCGTGACCCGCCGTCCATCAGCAGCCCTGGCCCTGCCGCTCGCGCTCCTCCCGTTCCTGGCCGCGCCCGCGAGCGCCCCGGCGCGTGGCGAGCGGGGGACCCGGCCCGCACCCGCCGAGCTGTCGTTCTGGAGCTGGACGCCGGGGGTGCGAGAGGCGGCCGGGATCTGGAACCGGGAGCACCCCGGCGCGCGGGTGCGCGTCCAGGAGGTGGTCCCGGGGATCAAGGGCGGGTACGCCGCGCTGCGGACGGCGCTGCTCGCGGGGGATCCGCCGGACCTGGCGCAGATCGAGTACCAGGTGCTGCCGGGGTTCCTGCTGGGGGCGCTCGGCGGCGGCGAGGACGGCCGGGTCCCGGCGGAGCTGTCCCGCCTGCTGCCCCCCGGCGCGGGGCGGCGCTTCGCGGGCTGGGCCTGGGCGCAGGTGTCGCTCGGGGACCGGGTCTTCGCCGTCCCGGTGGACCAGGGGCCGATGGCGCTGCTCTACCGGCGCGACGTGCTGCGGCGGCACCGGATCGCGGTGCCGCGGACGTGGGCGGAGTTCGAGCGCGCCGCCGCCGTGCTGCGGAGGCGGGACCCGCGGGTCCACCTGGCCTCGTTCGACCCCTCCGACGCGGGGTGGGTGGCCGGGCTGGCCTGGCAGGCGGGGGCGCGGTGGTTCCGCACCGGCGGCGGCCGGTGGTCGGTCACCCTCGACGACGCGCCGACGCGGCGGGTGCTCGCCCTGTGGGGCCGGATGATCCGCGCGGGCACCGTGAAGTCGCAGGCGGCCTACACGCAGGCGTGGACGGCCGACCTCAACCGGGGGCGGGTCGTCGCCTGGCCCGCCCCGGCGTGGGGGACGGCGCTGGTCCGGACGGCCGCGCCGGAGAACGAGCGGAACTGGGCGGTCGCGCCCCTGCCCACGTGGGGCACGCGGTCGGCGGGGAACCACGGCGGCTCGGCCACGGTCGTCTTCGCCCGCTCCGGGGCGCGGAAACGGGCCGCGGCGGCGTTCGCCTGGTGGCTGAGCACCGACCCCCGCTCGCTGGCGGCGCAGGCGGAGAAGGCCGGGATCTTCCCCGCCGCGCTCGGCCGCCATCCGCTGCGGTTCGGCGGCGCGGACGCGCACCCCGTCTTCGCCGAGGCGAGCCGGCGCATCGACCCCCGGTTCCGCTGGGGCCCGGCCATGCTCCAGGCGTTCTCCCGCGTCGCCGACGCCCTCGGCGAGGCCGCCGCCACCCCCGGGGCCGACCTGGCGGGCGCGATGTCCGGGGCGCGCGACCGGGTGGCCGCGGACATCCGGGCGCACGGGATCGACGTGCGGTGAGGCGGGCCGCCTGGGGCTTCCTGACGCCGTTCCTGGCGCTGTTCGCCCTCTTCTTCGTCCTCCCGCTGGGCTACGCGCTCGTCCGCAGCCTGTACGCGGTCCGCAGGCCCGGGCTGGGGTTCGGGCCCGCCTCCGTCGAGTTCGCGGCGCTGCGCAACTACGCGGCGGTCCTGGCCGACCCGGTGTTCCGGTCGGCGCTCGGGCGCATCGCCGTACTCGGGCTCGTGCAGATCCCGGTCATGCTGGGGCTGGCCGCCGTGCTCGCGCTGCTGCTGGACGCGGGGCTCGCGCGGGCCGTCCGGTGGTTCCGGCTGGGGTTCTTCCTGCCGTACGGCGTGCCCGGGGTGATCGCCGTGCTGCTGTGGGCCAACCTCTACGTGCCGCAGGTGTTCCCGCTCGCGTGGACCGACCTGCTGGCGCCGCCGTACGTGCTCGCCGCGATCGGGAACATCGTGACCTGGGAGTACGTCGGCTACAACACGCTGATCCTGGTCACCGCGCTCCAGGCGGTTCCGCGCTCGCTCATCGAGGCGGCGGCGGCGGACGGCGCGGGGCCCTGGCGCACGGCGTGGAGCGTGAAGCTGCCGCTGCTGCGGCCGGCGCTGGTGCTCACCGCCACCTTCTCGATCATCGGCACGCTGCAGCTCTTCAGCGAGCCCGCGGTCCTGCGGACGATCACCCCGGCCGTGTCCGCCGGGTACACGCCGAACCTGCACGTCTACAACACGATCTTCACCGACGACCTGCCGCACCTGGGCGCGGCGCAGGCGGTGCTGCTCGCCGCGGTCACGTTCGCGCTGTCCATCGCCTTCCTCCGCGTGACCCGCCGCTGGAGCGCGGCGTGAGGGGCCGCGCGCTCGCCTGCGCGGTGCTCGCGGCCGCGCTCGTGTACTGCCTGTTCCCGCTGCTCTGGCTGCTCGCCGCCGCCACCAAGAGCCCGTCCGAGCTGTACGGCACCGCCCCGTTCGGGCTCACGCCGCACGCCGGGGAGCGCCTGGCGGGGAACCTGCGGGCGCTGTTCTCCCGGGACGGCGGGGTGTTCGCGCGCTGGCTGCTCAACACCCTGGTGTACGCCGGGGGCGGGGCGGCGCTGGGCACGCTGCTGGCGGCCCTGGCCGGGCACGCGCTGGCGTGGTACCGGTTCCCCGGGCGCGGCCTGGTGTCCGTGCTGATCCTGGGCGGGGTGATGGTGCCGCCCGCCGTGCTCGCCGTGCCGGTGTTCCTGCTGATGAGCGAGGCCGGGCTGACGAACACGATGTGGGCGGTGCTGCTGCCGAGCCTGGTCAGCCCGGTCGCCGTGCACCTGATGCGGCTGTTCTCGGCCGCGTCGGTGCCCGGGAGCCTGCTGGAGGCGGCCCGGCTGGACGGCCTGGGCGAGGCGGCGATCTTCGCGCGGGTGGTGTTCCGGCTGCTCGCGCCGGGGCTGACCACGGTGTTCCTGTTCCAGCTCGTGGCGGTCTGGAACAACTTCCTGCTGCCGCTGATCGTGCTGAGCGACCAGGACCTCTACCCGGTCACGCTGGGCCTGGTGGCCTGGCAGGGCAACGCCGTGCGGGACGCCGCGCTGACCACCTTGGTGATCACCGGTTCCCTGGTGGCCGTCCTGCCGCTGATCGCCGCGTTCCTGCTGCTCCAGCGGTACTGGCGGGCCGATCTCGCGGCCGGCGGGGTCAAGGACTGACCCGGTGGCGCGGCGGCCGCCCCGCCCGTCTGAGGGCGCTCCCGATCACCGCGACCACGACCCCGCCCAGGGCGTACGCCGCGAGCACCCACAGCGGCCCGGCGGTGCCGTGCCCGGCGAAGTAGACGGTGTTGCGCACGGCGGTGGTGCCCGCGCCCGGCGGCAGGGCGGGCCCGACGCCCGCCCAGAACGGCGGCAGCAGCGAGGCCGGGTACGGCCCGCCCGCGCTGGGGTTGCCCAGGATCACGAAGAACAGGATGGCCACGCCGATGCCGACCAGGCCGAGCAGGACCTGGAGCGCGGTCGTGGCGGCGGCGACGGCGAACACCAGCAGCGCCCCGATCGCCGCGACCTGCCAGAAGTGCCCGGGGAGCGCGCCGAGCACGGGCCCCACGACGACCGCGCCGCCCAGCCCCGACACGATCGCGTACACCGCGAGCGCGCCCAGCCGGATCGCCGCGCGGCGCGGGTTGGCCGGGCGGGCGGACGCCGCGACCCCGATGATCGCCGCGGCCAGGTATCCGCCGACCATCCACCCGATCACCAGGTAGAACGACGACAGGCCGCGCCCGTCGCCGGGGGCCGGCGGCAGCACGTCGTCCACGCGGACGTGCCGCCCCTGCCCGGCGCCGATCCGGTTCGCCAGCTCCGCGGTGACCTGGGTGACCGCGGGGCCCGCCGCCGACGCCGCCAGCAGCGTGTCCGTCGTGCCGCGCGGGTTCACGACGTACACCGCGTCGGTCTCCCGCCGCAGCAGCCGCCGCCGCGCCGTGGCCTCGTCCGGGGCCGCGTGCGCCCGCACCGGGTGCCCGGGCAGGTTGTCGAGCCGGTCCACGAGCTGCCGGGACACCTGCGGCGGCGCGACCACGTCCACCGGGATGCGGTGGGGCGACGGCGAGTGGAACGCCCCGACGTAGGACAGGATGAACCCGAGCTGGAGCACGAACACGCCGGCCACCAGCAGGACCGCGCGCGGCCGTACGGCGTCGCGGAGTTCGGCGGCGAGAGACCGCCCTCTACTCACGGTCCGTCACCGGCACCCGGGTGTCGTTGCGCAGTGACAGGTAGATCAGGACGATCCCGATGTAGGTGCACAGCCGCACGGCGTCCGGGATGCCGTTCCAGGTGGCGTTCATCCACATGCCGAACCACTCGCCGCCCACGGCCTGGAAGCCGAAGAACCACAGGAACAGCCCGGCCGTGCAGCCGACGATCCCCCAGAACTTGGCCCGCGTGAACTCCCCGTCGCTCCCGCGCACGGCGCGCGCCTGCCGGTACGCCGAGTACAGGCAGGTGATCAGGATCAGCGTCTCCATGAGGATCACGCCGATGTAGGCGACGTGGTGGGCCCACGTCCACGGGATCGCCCGGTAGTTGATGTTGCTCACGGCCTTGAGCTCGGGCTTCTGCGCGTCCATCGACAGCACGTGCTTCACGAACTCGAAGTTGGTCCAGTAGTCGGTGACGTTCCCGAAGACCACGAAGAACGCGAAGCCGCCCACCGTGAAGGTCAGCAGGGCCTTCGTGGCCCGGATGACCTCGACGGTCCCGAATCGGCCGGCCATGTCCATCCCCCCGCTCGCTTCCTGGTACGGGGGGACTCCCGATCACTACCCGGACGGGGCGCTCATAACGCGCGGCCCGGGCGGAATAGCGGACCCGGAACCCGTGGCGGCGCGGAGCGGGCGGTATGCCGGTGACGCGCATTGGCGGGACAAAAGCGCCCGATGCGGTCAAGATGGGGGAACCGCGGAAAACGTATAGGGCGGCGCGGGTGGGGCGCCGCGACGAGGGCCGCCGCGCCGCCCGGAACCGGCGCGCCGCGCTCGCCGATGCGAAAGGTGTCGCGTGCTGATCTGGCACCGTTCTCCGCGTCCTGCCCCCGATCCCGGCCCCGCCGATCCCGTGGACCGCTCCGCGCGCCCAGGGGGCGATCCCGGTCGCCACGCCCGGGGATGTCCCGTCCCCGGCGACTCGCCGGACCCGTCGTCCCCCGCCCCGCACGGCGCGCCCCGCCCGTCCGCCGGCGCGCGCCGCGACGGGGCCTTCTCCTCGGCCGTACGGCGGGCCGGGGCGTTCGCGTCAGCCGTACGGCAGGGGCCCGGAGCGCCGGAGGCGGACCCGGGCGGCGTGCCGGACCTGAACGGGGACCTCTGGGGCGGGCCGGGGGAGCCGGGGGAGGTGGAGACGCCCCCGGCCGACCCGGCGGAGGCGGAGGCGTTCCTGCGGCTCTACCACGCGGAGAACCCGGCGGCGGGGCCGTTGCGCACGCGGCTGCGGGAGGTGCTCCGGTCGATCGCGCGCACCGGGACGTACACCCACACGCCGGACGAGCTGGTGTACGGCGCGCGCGTGGCGTGGCGGAACAGCGCGCGGTGCATCGGGCGGCTGTACTGGCGGGCGCTGCGCGTGCGCGACCTGCGGGACGTCGGGAGCGTCGAGGGGGTCGCGGTCGGGTGCGTGGAGCACCTGCGGGAGGCGACGGGGGACGGGCGCATCCGGCCGACGATCACCGTGTTCGCCCCGGACCGGCCCGGCCGGCCCGGGCCGAGGGTGCTGAACGAGCAGCTCATCCGGTACGCCGGATACCGGCGGGCGGACGGGAGCGTGTACGGCGACCCGCGCAACGCGGACCTGACGGACCTGGCGCGGGGGCTGGGGTGGACCGGGGGAGCGGGCACGCGGTTCGACGTGCTGCCGCTGGTCGTGCGCGCGGGGGACGGGCCGCCGCGCGTGTGCGCGATCCCGGGGGACGCGGTGCTGGAGGTGCCGCTGCGGCATCCGGACCACCCGTGGTTCGCCTCGCTCGGCCTGCGCTGGCACGCGGTGCCGGCCATCTCCGGGATGCGGCTGGAGATCGGCGGCGTGCGGTACCCCTGCGCGCCCTTCAACGGCTGGTACATGGGCACCGAGATCGGCGCGCGCAACCTCGGCGACGCCGACCGGTACGACATGGTGCCCGCCGTCGCCGCCCGGCTCGGCCTGGACACCTCGCACGACCGCACGCTGTGGCGGGACCGGGCGCTGGTCGAGCTCAACGTCGCGGTGCTGGCCTCGTTCGCCGCCGCCGGGGTGACGATCACCGACCACCACACCGAGTCCCGCCGCTTCCTCGCCCACCTCGAACGCGAGGAGCGCGCCGGGCGGATCTGCCCCGCCGACTGGAGCTGGATCGTGCCGCCGATCTCCGGCTCGGCCACCCCGGTCTTCCACCGCTACTACGACGAGGCGCGGCTCACTCCGGCCTTCGTCCAGCCGGGGGCGGGGGTATAGAACATCATTCGGGAAAGGGTGTAGAACGTCATTCGGAGGTGTCGCATGGATCTGGTGCTCACCGAGCGCGACGAGGGCGTGCTCGTCCTGACGTTCAACCGCCCCGACCGGCTCAACGCCTGGACCGACGAGCTGGGGCGGCGGTACTTCGACCTGCTGGAGGAGGCCGAGAAGGACCCGGAGGTGCGGGTCGTCGTGGTGACGGGCGCGGGGAAGGGCTTCTGCGCCGGGGCCGACTTCCAGGCGCTGCGCGGCATCCAGGCCGGCGACTACGGCGAGCCCGACCCGCGCCCCACCACGTTCCCCACGACGATCCGCAAACCGATCATCGCGGCGGTGAACGGCGCCTGCGCGGGCCTCGGGCTCGTCCACGCCCTCGCGTGCGACCTGGTCTTCGCGGCTGCCGAGGCCAAGTTCACCACGGCGTTCTCGCGCCGCGGCCTGATCGCGGAGTACGGCCTGAGCTGGCTCCTGCCCCGGCTCATCGGGCAGGGCAGGGCGATGGACCTCCTGCTGTCCGGGCGCACGTTCACCGGGTCCGAGGCGTACGAACTGGGCCTGGTCAACCGGGCCGTGCCCGGGGAGTCCCTGATGGCCGAGACCCTGGCGTACGCCCGGGACCTTTCGGTCAACGCCTCCCCGGCGTCCATGGCGGTGATCAAGCGCCAGGTCTGGGGGGACGCCGGCCTCACGCTCGCGGAGGCGGAGAAGGCGGCGGTGCGGCTCATGCTGGAGTCCTTCGGCCGCCCCGACTTCGCCGAGGGCGTGGCCAGCTTCCTCGAACGCCGCGAACCCCGGTTCCCCCCGCTCTGAGCCCCCCTGGCGGGGCTCAGGACCGCCCGGCCCCGCGCTCGCGGCGGCTCTTGATGATCGAGCGCAGGGCCAGCATCGAGACGATCCCGACGAGCTGGCCGCCGAGCACGATGAGGTTCACGTTGACGGCGGGCTCCCAGCTCACCTTGCCGTCCTTGATCACGAACACCCCGATCCCGGTCGAGAAGGTCCCGAACCCGAACCCGGACCCGCTCCCCTCCTTGTCGTCGGGCTCGATCATGTCGCCCCCGCCGCCCCCGCCGATCACGGTGGCGACCGGGATCACCGTCACGCCCTCGCGCTCCACCGGCTCCCCGAACACCCGCCGGACCGTGAGCACGTCCTTGGCCCGCTCCATCATCCCCATGATGTCGCCCATGCCACGCCCTTCCCGTCGACTGCCTCCCCCCATGCTCACCCCACCCCCCGTCCCTGACCAGACCCCTTCACCTCCGTGATCGCCCGTCACCCCCCGGCCGCCCGCACCCCCATCCCGGCCAGCTCGTCCCCCCGCACCCCCGGCCACCCATGCACGGCCTCCCGCCACTCCCGGGGCACGTCCCCCGCGCCCCAGTACGCCCCCGCCAGGGCCCCGGCGATCGCCGCCACCGTGTCCGTGTCGTGGCCCGCCCGCACCGCGTCCTCCACCGCCGCCCGCAAGCCCCTCGCGCCCGCCGTACGGCCCGTGGCGGCCCGGCTGACCGCGGACCACGCGGCCTGGAGCGCCGGCACGACGAACCCGTTAGGGGAGAAGTGCCACGGCGGGTTCTCTTCCGCCGCGTCCAGCCACCCCGCCCACCGCCCCCGCCGCTCCGCGGGAACCAGTTCCAGGCCCCCGCGGACGCCCGAGAGAGTCCCCTCCGTCACGGCCCGCCGTATCCCCTCGCACCAGATCACGCAGGCGTCCCCGGCCAGGTCGTCGAAGTGCGTCAGCGAGCTCACCGCACGCGCCACCCGTGCCGTCTTCACCGGGTCGCCGAGGGCGGCCAGGCCCACCGGCCCGGTCCGCATCAGCGAGCCGTTCCCCGCGCTGAGGCCCGTCACCCGGTGCAGTCCGGCCGCCGCCTCCCGCAGCCGGCGCGCGGGCGGGCCGTCCGCGGCCATGGCCGCGTTGAGGACCCGGCCGGTCTGCACGCCGATGTCGCCGGCGCCCTCCCGGCACCAGCGCAGGAAGTTGAGCGCGACCGCGTCCAGCGCCTCCTCGGCGTCCAGGTCGCCGCCGGAGGCCATGACCTCCGCGACGCACACGGCCATCTGGGTGTCGTCGCTGTACTCGCCGGGGGCGTACGGGCCCAGGCCGCCGCCAATCATTTCGGGGGTCTCGTCCGCCGAGAGCCTCGCGCCGAACTCGTACGGCACGCCGAGGGCGTCTCCGCAGGCCGCTCCCAGCAGGACCCCGCCGGCCCGATCCTCGTCCACGTCACCCTCCAGCGCTCCGCGCCGGCCGGACCGGCCGGCGGCTCTGTGGTTGCGAACGCGGGCGCGGGGGGCGGGGTTCCGGTCAGGAGGTGGAGAGGTGCCGTTCGACGCTCTCCACCTTGGCGGTGAGGGCGTCGGTCACGCCGGGGCGGACGTCGGCCTTGAGGACGAGGCTCACGCGGGGGGCGACCTCGGCCACCGCGTCCACGGCGGCCCTGATCACGGGCATGACCTCGTCCCATTCGCCCTCGACCGAGGTGAACATGGCGTCGGTGCGGTTGGGCAGGCCGCTGTCGCGCACCACCTTGACGGCCCGGGCGACGTACTCGCCGACGTCCTCCCCGACCCCGAGCGGGGTCACCGAAAACGCCACGATCACGACGACCACTCCTTCCCGTCGGAACCAGGGCTTCAGCCTAGGCGGGCGGGCGGCGGCGCGTGCGCGGCGGGTCCGGCCCGGCCCCCCGGCCGTACGGCGGGGCGTCGTGGGAGGGTGCCCGGCCGTACGGCGCGGGCGTCGTTGACGGGGTCCGGCCGTACGTCCGGGGCGTCGTTGACGGGGCCCGGAATCTGCTCTGACAGCGAGAGGAAAGGGATGTTATCGCTTCCGCCCCGCCGATTGGCAGGCTTTCGAAACATGCGTAAAACCCCTTGTGGGAAGGGGTTTTTAGGTTGATTGACAGGGATGTCACCGGATGCTCAGAATGATCCGCGCTTGGGACCCCGGGCGCTGGAAGACCAACTGTTGATGACCTCAGCCGTTGCGCGAGGAGCCTCCCGTTCTCACCGACACCCCTCCCTCCGCGCGCGGCGGGCCCACCCTTGTCGTCATCGGCACGGGGGGCCTCGCCCGCGGACTGTGCTACGCGCTGGCCGTCACGGCCGGCGCCCCCCTCGACGTCGTGGTCGTGGGCCGCTCTCCTGAGCGGGCGGCCGAAGTGTGCTATGTCGCCTCGGCGCGCGCCGCGCTGGCCGGCGCCCCGGTGACCTTCCGTCCCCGGGCGACCGACCTGTCCGGCGGCGACGCCCTGGCCGAGCTGCTGTCGGCGCTGGCCCCGGCGGGCCTGGTCCTGGCCGCCTCCAGCCAGTCCCCCTGGGAGCGCGCGACGGCCCCCTCGGCCTGGACCGCGCTGGTCCAGCGCGCCGGCTTCGGGCTGACCCTGCCCTTCCAGGCCGAGTCGGCGCTGCGCGCGGGCCGGGCGCTCGCCGCCGCGCGCCCCGGCGCCTGGTTCCTCAACGGCTGCTTCCCCGACGCGGTCAACCCGATCCTCGCCGCCGCGGGCGTGCCCGTGCTGTCCGGCATCGGCAACGCCGGCCTGATGGCCGCCGGGATCCAGGCCGCGCTGGGCCTGCCGGACCAGCGCGACCTGCGCGTCCTGGCCCACCACGTCCACCTGCACGCCCCGCACGGCGACTGCGAGGAGGCCCGGGCCTGGGTGGGCGGCGAGCCCGTCCCCGGGGTCGGGTCCCTGCTGGCCGCCCAGCGCGCCGCCGACCGGGCCGAGCTGAACCACGTCACCGGCCTGGCCGCCGCCGTGGTCGTGCGCGGCCTGCTGACCGGCGAGGAGACGCACACCAGCCTGCCCGGCCCGCTCGGCCTGCCCGGGGGCTACCCCGTGCTCCTGCGCGGCGGCCGGCTGGAACTGCGCCTGCCCGCCGGGCTGGACCTGGCCGGCGCCGTCGCCTTCAACCAGCGGGCGGCGGCGTACGACGGGGTCGTGGTGGACGGCGACCGGGTCAGGTTCACCGAACCGGCGGCGCCCGAGCTGCCCCGGGAATTCACCGTCGCCGAGATCGAACCGGTAACCGGCCTGTTCCACGAGTTCAGGGCCCGGCTGCGCGAACGCTCCCCGCATCTTTAGAAGCAGAACGAGGTCCGTCAACGATGCCGAACTCCTTTGTGCCCGCCGCGTCCGGGTCCGCCCGCACCGCCAACCTGCTGGCCGACTTCTACGACCGGCTGCCCCGCGCTATCGCCGCCTGCGTGGACGACCCCGCCCCCGTCAAGGACGGCAGCGCGTTCTCCCCGGGCTTCCTGCTGCCCGAGCTGGACGACCGGATGCGGGAGTACCTGTCCGTCGCCACCGCCTCCTGGCAGGGCCTCGGGACGTACGGCGGGCACCGGCTGTCCCTGCTCGACCTGACGGGCAACCCGGGCACGGGCACCACCAAGACCTTCGCGTCGCTGCTCATCGTGGCCCGCGCGGTGGAGTACATCCGCAGGCACGGCGAGCGCGTCACGATCTTCTCGCCCACGTCGGCCAACAAGGGCACGGCCCTGCGCGACGCCGTGCTCCGCGCGATCGAGGCCGGCCTCGTCGAGCCCGGGCAGCTCCGCGTGGTCGTGCTGGCCCCCGAGTCGTGCCTGGCCAAGCTGCGTTCCAGCAGGCTCTCGACGGACCCGGCCCTGCGCGAGCTGAACCCCCTCCTGGTCTACACCGGGGAGCACGCCGAGGACGTCAAGGCCATCGGCCGCAGGTTCGCGGACAAGCACATCGGCGACTTCGCGGCCATGGGCGACAACCTCTGGTACTCCCTGGAACTGGCGAACTACCTGGTCGCCGACACCGCCCGCGCCTTCTTCGAGCACGCCGCGGACCCCGCGGGGGAGCGGCCGCGCCTGCACGCGCACGCCGTCTCCAGCGCCTTCGGCCTGCTCGGCTACCACCGCGGCCGGGCCGTGCTGGAGGAGGAGGGCGCCGCCGACCCCGCGACCCGCCCCGCCAGCCTCCTCGTCCAGCACCTGGGCACCCCCGACATGGTGCTCAACCTGCGCCACGGCGACTTCGACCGGGCCGCCATCCCCGCGTACGCCCTGGGCGAGGACGGCCTGTACGCCCAGTCGGCGGACCCGCGCTTCCCGCAGGTCACCTACGACCCGGACGAGGTGCTGGACCCGACCTTCTACACGCACAGGCCCGCCACGTCGCCCGCGATGAACGACCTGATCGCCCGCTTCGGCGGCGACGGGATCGTGGTGTCCCTGGCCGAGTGCGTGGCCCGCTACCCGCGCCTTCGCGCGATGCTCGCCGGGACGGGCTGCGAGCTGCCCGCCGACCCGCGCACGCTCCGCGAGTGGTCGCTGGTGATGGCCATGACCGGCGTGCTCAACGCCGTGGACCGGGGCCTGGTGGACGAGGGCCGCGACATCGTGGTCCACGGCTCGGGCTGCTACACGGCGGCCGGCTACCGGCCGGTCGAGGACGCCGCGATCACCCGCGTGGGCACGGTCGAGGACGTCGCAGAGGCGGTCATCGGCTGATGGGCGGGGACGCGATCGCCGTCGTCGGGATGGCCGGGCGGTTCCCCGGCGCGCCCGACGTGGCGGCCCTGTGGCGGAACCTGCTCGGCGGCGTGGACGCGGTCCACGACCACACCCCCGCCGAGCTGCGGGAGCTGGGCGTCGGCGAGCGGCTCATCGCCGACCCCGCCCACGTGCCCGCGCACGGGCGGCTGGAGGGCGTGGCCGACTTCGACGCCGAGTTCTTCGGCGTGCCCGACGCCGAGGCCGTACGGATGGATCCGCAGCAGCGGCTCTTCCTGGAGCAGGCGTGGGCGGCGCTGGAGGACGCCGGGCACGACCCGGCCGCCCGCGACGGCATCGTCGGGGTGTTCGCGGGCTCCTCGCTCAACCGGTACTTCCTGTTCCGCCAGTTCGGGAACCCGTCGGCCACGGACGACTGGGAGTCGCTGCTGCTGCCCGGGTCGGCGGCCGACTACCTGCCCGCCCAGGTGGCGTACCGGCTGGGCCTGACCGGGCCGGCGATCGCGACCCAGACGGCCTGCTCCAGCTCCCTGGTCGCGGTGTGCACGGCCGCGCAGAGCCTGCTCGACTACCGGTGCGACCTGGCGCTGGCAGGCGGGGTGAGCGTCACCGAGCCGCGCTTCCGCCACACCCCGGGCGGGCTGGTCTCGCCTGACGGGCGGTGCCGCGCGTTCGACGCCGCCGGGCAGGGCGCCGCGTACGGCAGCGGCGTCGCCGTGCTGGCGCTGAAGCGGCTGGAGGACGCCCAGGAGGACGGCGACCAGGTGCTCGCGGTCCTGCGCGGCTGGGCGGTCGGCAACGACGGCGCGGCCCGGGCCGGGTTCGCCGCCCCGGGGCTCGACGGGCAGGCCGCGGTCGTGGCCGAGGCGCTGGCGAGCGCCGAGGCGAGCCCCGCGGACATCGGCTACGTCGAGGCGCACGGCAGCGGCACCCTCGCCGGCGACGCGATCGAGGTGGCGGCGCTGGCCAGGGCGTTCGGCGACGGCCTCGCGCCCGGCTCGTGCGCGCTCGGCTCGCTCAAGACCAACCTGGGCAACCTGGACGCGGCGGCGGGCGCGGCGAGCCTCATCAAGGCCGTGCTCGCCGTACGCCACGGGATCGTCCCCGCGAACCTGCACTTCCGGACGCCCAACCCGGAGATCGACTTCGCCTCCTCGCCGTTCTTCGTCCCGGTGGAGAACCACCCGTTCCCGGCGGGGCCGCGGCTGGCCGGGGTCAGCTCCTTCGGGCTGGGCGGCACCAACGCGCACGTGATCGTGGAGAACGCGCCCGAGGAGGCCCCGCGCGCCGGCGCGGACGGCGGATGGCACGCGCTGCCGGTGTCGGCGCGCACGCCGGAGGCGCTGCGCGAGGCGCTGACGCGGCTGGCCGATCACCTCGCCGCCCAGGTGGCGGCCGGCGCGCCGCCGCGGCCGGACGACGTGGCCCGCACGCTCGCGGGGCGGCGGGCGTTCGCGCGCCGGGCGGCGGTGCTCTGCCGGGACGTCGCCGAGGCCGTGCCGCTGCTGCGCGCCGCCGCCGGCGCGGCCCCGCCGGACCACCCGGCCGGCGCGCCCGCCGAGCTGGTGGCGCGGGCGTCCGCGTGGGTCTCCGGGGCCGACGTGGAGTGGCCCGGCACACCCGGGGCGCGGCGCGTCTCCCTGCCCGCGTACCCCTTCCAACGGCGGCGTCACTGGATCGAGGCACGGCCATGAGCGACTGGTTCAGCACGCCCCACCACCGCCCCGGAGCCCGGGCGCGGTTGTTCTGCCTGCCGTACGCCGGCGCGGGGGCCGCCGCCTTCCGGGGCTGGTCGGCCGCCGCGGGACCGGACGTGGAGGTCCTGGCGGCGGTGCTGCCGGGCCGGGAGAGCCGGATCCGCGACAACGCCCCCTTCGACCTGGCCGAGCTGGCCACCGAGGTCGCCGCGCTCGCCGACCGGCCGTACGCGATCTACGGCCACTCCATGGGCGGCCGGATCGGCTTCGAGCTCGTCCGCGAGCTGCGTCGGCGCGGCGTGCGCCCGCCCGTCCGGCTCTACCTCGGCGGCTGCCGCCCGCCGGGCCTGGCCGACCCGCTCGCGGGCCTGTCCGCCGTGGACGACGAGACGCTGCTCGCCCGGCTGTCGGCGCTCGGCGGCATGCCCGCCGAGCTGCTGTCCGAACCCGAGCTGCTCGACCTGGTGCTGCCCGCGCTCCGGGCCGACTTCGGCTGGCTGGACGCCTACCGCCACCGGGAGGAGGACCCCCTCCCCGTGCCGATCACGGCGTTCGCCGGGAGCGAGGACCCCGCCGTGCCCGCCGAGGCCATGCGGCACTGGGCCGCGCACACGGCGGCCGGGTTCGGCCTGCGCGTCGAGCCGGGCGGCCACTTCTTCCTGCACGAGGCCCGCGACCGCATCCTCGGCGAGATCCGCGCCGACCTCGCCGCGGCCACGCGCGGCCACCTCATCCCGCTCGGGGACACGGGCTGGTCGGTGTGGCGCGACGCCATCCTGCGCAGCACCGGCTTCCCCGCCGACGGGCTGGACCTGTTCGCCGCGCCCGGATGCGCCGAGGCCGCCGACGACCTGCTCGCCGGGCGGACCGACGCCGCCCTGTTCGACAAGGCGTTCGCCGAGGCGCTGGCCGAGGGCGCGGCGCGGGCGAGCGAACTGGCCGCGGACCCGCTGTTCCGCGAGGCCGTGACCTGGCAGAACCGCAACGCGCTGACGGCGCTCGACGGGCTCGTGCGGGGCGGCCCGGAGGAGCGGCGCAACCACGAACGGCGGGCCCGCGAACTGCTGGTGGCCAAGTACTGGCAGCGCTACTGCGCCAAGAACGAGACGATCGGCTTCTTCGGCCCCGTCACCTGGACCGAGATCGACCCGGCCGCCCCGGCCGCCACCGTCGCGCCGGGCCCGCGCCCGCTCCGGCGGCGGCGGGTCTCCTTCGAGGACTGGGCCGTCCGCGCCTACGCCGGGACGCTGGCCGCCGACCCGGGGTTCCGGCGGCTGATGCCCGTCGGGCTCCGCCCGCACCTGACCCTGCGCGGCCGTGAGCTGCTCCGGCCCGCGCAGCCGCCGCTGGCGCTGTCGGCCGCCGAGGCCGCCGTGCTGGCCCACTGCGACGGCCGCCGCTCCGCCGCCGACGTCGCCGCTCTCGCCGCGGGCGCCGCCGGCATCCGCACCGAGGCCGACGCCCTCCTGCTGCTGGACCGGCTGGACGAGCGCGAGCTGCTGTCCTTCGGCCACGACCTGGCCCAGGACCCCGACGCCGAGGTACGGCTGCGCGACCTGCTCGGCCGGGTCGCCGCCGCCGATCCGGCGTACGACGTGAGCGGGGCCCTCGCCGGGCTCGACCGGCTGTGCGCCGCCCGCGACCGGGTGGCCGACGCGGCGGGCGACCCCGGCGCGCTGAAGGCCGCCCTCGACGCGCTCGACGAGGAGTTCACCGCCGTCACCGGCCTGCCCGCCGCGCGCCGGGCGGGGCAGACCTACGCCGGGCGCGGCCTGGTCTACGAGGACACCGTCCGCGACGTGGACGTCCGCTTCGGCGGGCCGCTGCTCACGGAGCTCGCCGAACCGCTCGCCCTGCTGCTGCGCGCGGCCCGCTGGCTCACGGCGGCGCTGGCCGACGCCTACGGCGCGGCGCTGCGCGAGCTGTACGAGGAACTGCGCGCCGAGGGCGGCGAGGTGCGCCTGTCCGACGTGTGGTTCCTGGCCCAGGGCCTGCTGTTCGGCTCGGGCCCGCGCCCGGTGGACGAGGTGGCCCGCGAGTTCGCCCGCCGCTGGGCGGCCCTGTTCGGGCTGGACCGGCCCGCGGACGGCGAGCTGCGGTTCACCGCCGCGGAACTGGCCGAGGCGGTCGCCGCGACCTTCCCCGCCGACCGTCCCGGCTGGTCCTCCGCCCGGCTGCACAGCCCGGACCTGCAGATCTGCGCCGACAGCGCGGAGGCGATCGAGCGGGGCGACTACCTGGTCGTGCTGGGCGAGATGCACGCGGCCTGGCCCACGTTCGACTGCGCGGTGTTCACGCGCGCCCACCCCGACCCCGGTTCGCTGCGGGACGCCCTGGCCGCCGACCTCGGCCCGCACCGGGTCCGGCCGCTCTACCCGGCCGACTGGCCGCGCTACACCGGCCGCGTGTCGCACAGCCTGGACGGGCCTGCCGACCGGCAGCTCGGGTGGACCTCCGCGCCGGGGGCCGACCCCGACCGGCTGCTGCCCGCGACCTCGGTGCTCGTGACCGAGGAGGAGGGCGAGCTGATCGCGCGCGCCCCCGACGGGCGGCGGTGGCCGCTGCTGGAGATGTTCGCCTCGCTGGTGTCCATGCACGCGGTGGACGGCTTCAAGCTGACCGGCGCGGCCACGCACGAGCACACGCCGCGCATCTCCATCGACCGCCTGGTGGTCGCCCGGGAGACCTGGCGGACGACCGTGGGCGCGACGGGCCTGACCTCGGCGCGCGGCGAGCGGGACTGCTACCTGGCGGTGCGCGCCTGGCGGCGGGCCCTCGGGCTGCCCGAGCGGGTGTTCGTGAAGCTGAGCACCGAGATCAAGCCGACGTACGTCGATCTGGGCAGCCCGCTCTACGCCTCGCTCCTGTGCGCGATGCTGCGCCGCGCCGGCGACGAGTCCGCCCGGCTCGTGATCACCGAGCTGCTGCCGGGGCCCGGCCAGGCGTGGCTCGCCGACGCCGAGGGCCGCCGCTACTTCACCGAGCTGCGCCTGCACGCCACCGACCCGGTACCGGCCTGGGGGACGACATGAACACCACCGCCCTCGCGGGCGCGACCCTGCCCGGCCTGATCCTGGACCGCGCCGGCCTGCGGCCGGACGCGACGGCCGTACGCCAGTGGGACCGGGCCCTGACCTACGCGGACCTGGCCGGCGCGGCCCGGGCGCTGGCGGCCGAGCTGCGCGCCCGGGGCGTGCGGCCCGAGCACCGGGTGGGGGTGTGCCTGCGGCGCAGGCCGTCCCTGGTCACGGGCGTGCTCGGCGTGCTGCTGTCCGGCGGCGCCTACGTGCCGCTCGACCCCGACGGGCCGGCGGAACGGCGGGCGGAGATCGTCCGCGACGCCGGGATCGACGTGGTCGTGGCCGACGAGGAGACCGCGGCGCTGTTCGACGGCGCCGTCCTGGTGCCCGCCCCCGGAGGAGGCCGGGGCGCCGGGGACGGCCCGGCCGGCGCGGAGGAGGCGGCGTGCCCGGCCCGCCCGGGGAACGCCGCCTACGTCCTGTACACCTCGGGCTCCACGGGCCGCCCCAAGGGCGTCGTGGTCAGCCACCACAGCCTGCTGTGCTACGCCCTGGCCTTCGGCCGCTTCACCGGCGCGGACGAGGACACCCGCGCGTTCGGGTTCGCCTCCCTCGGCTTCGACGTGTCCGTCCTGGACATCCTGGTGCCGCTGGCGGCGGGCGGCTCGGTGCAGCTCGCGGGCGAGGCCGACCGGGCGGACCCGGCGCGGCTCCAGCGCTTCGCGGCCGAGCACGGCGTCACCTGGGGCTGCGTGCCGGTGGCGCTGCTGCCGCTGCTCGACCCCGCCGGGCTGCCCGCCTGGCGCACGGTGATCACCGGGGCGGAGGCGCCCGGGCCCGAGCAGGTCGAGCGCTGGTCGGCCGGGGGACGCCGGTTCCTCAACTGCTACGGGCCGACCGAGGCGACGGTCTGCGTGACGGCGTTCGAGGCGTCGGGCCGCTGGGAGCGGCCGCTGCCCATCGGCCGGGCGCTGGAGGGCCACCGGGCGTACGTCGTGGACGAGGACCTGCGGCAGGTCGGGCCGGGGGAGCCGGGCGAACTCCTGATCGGCGGCTTCGGGCTGGCCCGGGGCTACCTGAACGCGCCCGCGCTGACGGCCGAGCGGTTCGTGCCCGACCCCTTCGGGGAGCCGGGCGGCCGGCTCTACCGGACCGGCGACCTGGTGGTCCGGCAGGAGGACGGCGAGCTGCTGTTCCTCGGCCGGACCGACCGCCAGGTCAAGATCAGGGGCCAGCGCGTCGAGATCGGCGAGGTGGAGACGGCCCTGCGGGCGCACCCCCGGGTCGCCCACGCCGTGGTGGAGGCCGTCGAGGGCCCGGACGGCGCCCGCCTGGTGGCCTTCTGCACCCCGGGCGACCTGCCCGGGGACGAGCTGCTGGCCCACTGCGCCCATCGGCTCCCCGCCGCCATGGTGCCCTCCCGCGTGGTCGCGCTCGCGAGCCTGCCGCTGCTCGCCTCGGGCAAGGTGGACGGCGAGGCCCTGCGCGCCCTCCTCGGACGCGCCGCGCCGCGGGCGGGCCGCGCCCCGGAGACCGGGCTCGAACGGCGCGTGGCGGACCTGTGGGCGCGGGTGATCGGCGTCCCCGCCGATCAGGTCGGGATGGACGACGACTTCTTCGCCTCCGGCGGCCACTCCATCAGCGCGATGCGGCTGGTGTCGGCGATCCGCTCGGAGCTGGGCCGGCCCGTGGCGGCCGAGGACGTGTTCGCCGGCCGTACGCTGGCCGGGCTCGTGGCCGCGGTCGAGCGCGCCGAGCCGGGGGACGACCCGCTTCCCCAGGGCAGCCCGCCGACGCTCACGGCCGCGCAGCGCCGCCTGTGGTTCGTGGACCGGCTCGCCCCCGACAGCGCCGCCTACAACATCGCGCTCGCCGAACGGCTGCGCGGCCCCCTCGACGTCGCGGCGCTGCGCCGGGCGCTCGCGGCGGTCGCCGCCCGGCACGAGGTGCTGCGCTGGCGGGTGCCGGACGCGCGCGGCCTGCCGTACGCCGAGGCGGACCCGCCGGGCGAGGTGCCGCTGCCGATCGACGACCTGAGCGGCGACGACGCGCGGGAGACCCGGCTGCGGCGGCTGCTCGACGCGGAGGCGGGCCACCGCTTCGACCTGGCCACGGGACCGCTGTGGCAGGCCCGGCTGGCACGGCTCGCGCCCGAGGAGCACGTCCTCGCGCTGACCTTCCACCACGCGGTGTTCGACGGGTGGTCGCAGCGGCCGTTCCTCGCGGACCTGGCCCGCGCCTACCGGGACCCGGACCTCGGCCCGGCCCCCGCCGGGTTCGCGGACTACGCGGTGTGGCGGGAGGCCCGGGACGCCCGGCGCGGCGCGGGCGACCTGGCCTGGTGGAAGGAGCACCTGGCGGGCGTCCCCGCCACCTTGGAGCTGCCCGCCGACCGGCCGCGCCCCCCGGTCCAGACGTACGGCGGCGCGATGGCGACGGCGGCGCTGCCCGCCGGGGCCTCCGAGGCGGTGCGGGCGCTGGCGGCCCGGCTCGGCACGACCGCGCCGACGGTGCTGCTGGCGGCGTTCGGCGAGGTGCTGCGGCGGGTCACGGGCCGCGACGACCTGGTGGTGGGCACGCCCGCCGCGGACCGGCGGCACGTCGCCTTCCAGGACCTGGTGGGGTTCTTCGTCGAGGTGGTGCCGCTGCGGTTGCGCATGGGCGGCGGCCAGAGCTTCGCCGAGCGGGTGCGCGACTGCGCCGAGGAGTTCCTCGCCGTCCTGGCCAGGCCCGGGGCGACGCTGGAGCGGATGGTGGAGGCGCTGGCCCTGCCGCGCGACCCGGCGCGCGCGCCGCTGGTGCAGGTGCTGTTCAACGTCTACAACTTCCCCGAGCCGCGGCTGGACCTGCCCGGCGTCACCGCCGAGCGGGTCCCGCCGGGGCTGGCGGGCTCGCCGTTCGACCTCACGGTCTACGTGGTCGAGCGCGACGGGTCGTACGCCGTGGACTGCGTCTACAACCCCGACCTGTTCACCGCGGGCCGGATCGGGACCCTGCTCACGGCGTACACGACGCTGCTGGGCGAGGCGGCCGCGGCGCCCGAGCGTCCGGTCGCCGGCCATGACGTGCCCGGCGTCGCCGCCCTGGCGTCCGGCGTGACCGGGGTGACCGGGGTGACCGGGGTGACCGGGACGACGGGCGGGACCGGGGCCGCGGGGGTGACCGGGGCGTCGCCGTCCGCCCCCGTGCCCGTGAGCGCCCCGGCCGCCGGATCGGCCGCGCCCGCCACCGAGACCGAGCGCCGGGTGGCCGGCGTCTGGTGCGAGGTGCTGGAGCGGTCCGCCGTGAGCGCGACCGACAACTTCTTCGACGTGGGCGGCACCTCGCTGACCCTCGTCGTCGTGCAGGACAGGCTCGCCGAGCTGACCGGGCGGCGGCTCCCGCTGGTGGACCTGTTCCAGCACACGACCGTACGGGCCCTGGCCGCCCACCTCGACGGCGGCACCGGCCGGCCGCTCCTCGGCAGGGCCGAGCAGCGGGCCGAGGCCCGCCGTCAGCGAACCGACCTACGCAGGAAGAGAGGGCGACAGTGACAGAGTTCGGCGCGGAGCCCATCGCGATCATCGGCATGAGCGCCCGGGTGCCGGGGGCCGGCGACCTGTCCCAGTTCTGGCGCAACCTGGTGGACGGCGTCGAGTCGGTGACCGTCTTCAGCCGCGAGGAGCAGCTCGCCCGGGGCGTCCCCGAGGCGGAGCTGGACAACCCCTCGTTCGTGTCCGCCCAGCACGTGCTGCCGGGCATGGAGGACTTCGACGCCGCCTTCTTCGGGATGACCGCCCGCGAGGCCGAGCTGGCCGACCCGCAGCAGCGCCTCTTCCTGGAGCAGTCGCACGCCGCCCTCGTGGACGCCGGGTACGACCCCGAGCGCTACGACGGCGAGATCGGCGTGTACGGCGGCGCCGGGCCCAGCCAGTACCAGTGGCTGAACCTGCGCACCAACCCGCGCGTCGCGAACGGCGCGGGCGCGCTGGGCCTGTCGGTCGGCAACAACCCCGACTACATCGCCACCTCCGTCTCCTACCGGCTGAACCTGCGCGGCCCCAGCCTGACGGTCGCCACCGCCTGCTCCACCTCGCTGGTCGCGGTCCACCTGGCCTGCGAGGCGCTGCGCGGCGGCGAGTGCGACATGGCGCTGGCCGGCGGCGTCTGCGTCGAGCTGCCGCACCACCGCGGCTACGTCGCCATGGACGGCTACACCTCGCCGGGCGGCCACGTGCGCCCGTTCGACGCGGGCGCGGACGGCACCATGTGGGGCAGCGGCGTGGGCGTCGTGACGCTCAAGCGGCTGGAGGACGCGATCGCCGACGGCGACCACATCCGCGCCGTCATCCTCGGCAACGCGATCAACAACGACGGCACCAGCAAGATCGGGTTTTCCGCGCCCAGCGTCCAGGGGCAGGCTGAGGTGATCGCCCAGGCGCTCGGCGTGGCGGGCGTGGACCCGCGCACGATCGGCTACGTCGAGGCGCACGGCACCGGGACCGCCCTCGGCGACCCGATCGAGATGTCGGCGCTGACCGCCGTGTACGGCCGCGACACCGACGAGACCGGCTGGTGCGGCATCGGCTCGGTGAAGTCGAACCTCGGCCACCTCAGCCAGGCGTCCGGCGTCGTCGGCCTGATCAAGACCGTGCTGTCGATGGAGCACGGCCTGATCCCGCCCAGCGTCAACTACGAGCGGCCCAACCCCGCCATCGACTTCGACGCGAGCCCCTTCTACGTCGTCTCCAGCCTGACCAAGTGGGAGGGGCCGAAGCGGGCCGCCGTCAGCTCGTTCGGCATCGGCGGCACCAACGCCCACGTCATCCTCCAGGAGGCGCCCCCCGCCGAGCCCTCGCCCCGCGCGCCCCGGCCCGAGCTGCTCCAGCTCTCGGCCCGCACGCCCGAGGCGCTGGAGGCCACCCGCGCCGCCCTGGCCGAACGGCTGGAGCGCGACCCCGGGCTCTCCCTCGCCGACGTGGCGTTCACGCTGCGGCACGGCCGCAAGGCGTACCCCCACCGCCTGGCGGTCCTGGCCGAGGACGCGAGCGCCCTGGGCGACCGCAAGCGGTGCCACACCGGCCAGGCCGCCGACCCCGCGCCGTCCGTGGCGTTCCTCTTCTCCGGGCAGGGCGCGCAGTACGCGGGCATGGGCGCCCGGCTCTACGAGGCCGAGCCGGCGTTCGCCGCCGCCGTGGACCGCTGCGCCGAACTGCTCCTGCCCGAGCTGGGCGAGGACATCAGGCCGCTGATGTTCGGCGCGGACGACGAGCCGCTGCGGCGGACCCGGCTGGCCCAGCCCGCGCTGTTCACGATCGAGTACGCGCTCGCCGCCCTCTGGCAGGAGTGGGGCGTACGGCCCGCCGCCATGATCGGCCACTCCATCGGCGAGTACGTCGCCGCGACCCTCGCGGGCGTGTTCTCGCTGCCCGACGCGCTGCGGCTGGTCGCGGCGCGGGGCAGGCTGATGCAGTCGATGCCCCCGGGCGCGATGCTGGCCGTGCAGCGCGACGTGGAGCAGGTCTCCGCCACGCTGCCGGACGACCTGTCGATCGCCACCGTGAACGGCCCCGGCACCTGCGTGGTGGCCGGGCCGGTCGAGGCCGTCGAGGCGTACACCGAGCGGCTGCGCGCCGACGGAGTCCGCTGCACGCCGCTGCGGACCTCGCACGCCTTCCACTCGGCGATGATGGACCCGATCCTGGCCGAGTTCACCGGCGTCGTCGCGGCGGTGCCGAGGACCGCGCCCGCCCTGCCGTTCCTGTCGAACGTCACCGGCCGCTGGATCACCCCCGAGCAGGCCGTGGACCCCGCCTACTGGGCCCGGCACCTGCGCGAGACGGTGCTCTTCGGCGACTGCGTGGCCACCCTGCTCGCCGAGGGCTCGTGGGCGCTGCTGGAGTGCGGCCCCGGCAAGCAGCTCGCGAGCCTGGCGCGGATGCAGCTCCGCGAGGCGATCGCGGCCGGAGCGACGGCCCCGCTGGCGAGCCTGCCCGGCCCCGCCGAGAAGACCGGGGACCTGGAGACGCTGTACGGCTCGGCGGCCCGGCTCTGGGTCGCGGGCGTCCCGGTGGAACCGGCCGGGACGGGGCGGCGCGTGTCGCTGCCCGGGTACCCGTACGAGCGCAGGAGGCACTTCGTCGAGCCGGGAGAGGGCGCGCTCGCCGCCGCGGTCCCGGCGCCCGCGCGAAGGACGATCGACGACTGGTTCGAGGTGCCGGTCTGGCACCAGGTGACCGGCGGGCCCCTGGGCGAGGTCCCGGCGCGCTGCGTCGCCTTCGTGGACGGCGACCGGGCCGCGCGGCTGTGCGCGGCGCTGCGCGCGGCGGGGACCGAGGTGGTCGAGGTGCGGCCCGGCGCGGCCTTCGGGCCCGCCGAGGGCGGGTACACGCTGCGGCCGGGGGAGCGGGACGACTACGACGCCCTGGTCGCGGCCCTGTCCGCGAGCCCGCTCACCCGGATCCTGCACGCCTGGGCGCTGGCCGGCGAGCCCGCGGGCGACGACCCGGCCGCCGCCGAGCGCGCCCAGGAGCGCGGCCTGTTCAGCCTCCTGCTGCTCGTCCAGGCACTGGCGGCGGCGCAGGCCGCCGAGGGCGTGCGGATCGACGTGCTGACCGAGGGCACCGAGGACGTCCTCGGCGGCGACCTGACCCGGCCCGAGCACGCCACCGTCGCGGGCATCACCCGCGTGACGCCGCTGGAGATCGCCGGGCTGACCGTCGGCCACCTCGACCTGGACGCCGCCACGGCCGACGCCGACGTGCTCGCCGAGCTGCGCCGCCCCGCCCGGGAAGAGGTCGTCGCGCTGCGCGCCGGCCGCCGCTGGCAGCGCCGCGCCGAGCCCGTCGCCCTGCCCGCCGGGCCGGTCGCCGGGCTCCGCGAGGGCGGCCGCTACCTGATCACCGGCGGTCTCGGCGGCATCGGCGTCACGCTCGCCGAGGAGTTCGGCACCCGCTTCCGGGCCCGCCTGGTGCTGGTCGGCCGCACCGGCCTGCCGCCGCGCGAGGAGTGGGACCGCCCCGGCGACGCCCGCACGGCCCGCGCGATCGCCGCCATCAGGCGCGTCGAGGCCGCGGGCGGGCGGGTCATGGTCGTGGCCGCCGACGTCGCCGACCCCGAGCGGATGCGCGCCGTCATGGCCGAGGTGACCGCGGAGTACGGCGGGCTGGACGGCGTCGTGCACGCGGCCGGGCTGCCCGGCGGCGGGATGGCCGAGGTCAAGGAGCTGGACCGGGCCCGCGCCGTGCTCGCGCCCAAGCTCGCGGGCACGCTCGCGCTGTGGCGGGCGATCGCCGGGCAGGACCTCGACTTCGTCGCCCTGTGCTCCTCGGTCACCGCGCTGACCGGCGGGTTCGGCCAGGTGGACTACACGGCCGCCAACGCCTTCCTCGACGCGTACGCCAGGGCCGCGCGCGGCCCCCGGGTGATCTCGATCAACTGGGGCGCGTGGCGCGAGGTCGGCATGGCCGCGGAGGCGCGCGGCGAGGCGCCGCCGGAGCCGCTGGAGCACCCGCTGCTGCGCACCCGCAGCGGCCTGATCGCCAAGGGCCTGATCTCGGCCGGCACCCACTGGGTGCTGGACGAGCACCGGATCGGGGACACGCCCGTCCTGCCCGCCACCGCCCAGCTCGAATGCGCCCGCGCGGCCTTCGCCGCCTGCGTCCCCGCCCCCGGCGAGGGATACGTCGTCGAGCTGACCGACGTGGTCTTCACCGAGCCGCTGGCGGTGCCCGAGGGCGCCCGCGCCGAGGTGGTCGTCTCGATCGCGGCCGACGGCCGCTTCGAGGTGGCCGCCGACGGCCGTACGCGCACCTCGGGCACGGCGGCCTGGGCGCGCCCGGCGGCGGGCGCGGCCGACCCGGAGGAACTGCTCGCGCGCATGCGGCCCGCCGCGCCGGCGGCGGAGGGGCGCGTGAGCGCGCTGACCTTCGGCCCGCACTGGCGCGAGCCGGAGCGGACGTGGACCGGCGACGGCGAGGAGCTGGCGCTCGTCACGGCTCCGCACCCCGCCGAGGTCGCCGACTGGGTCCTGCACCCGGCGCTGCTCGACGTGGCCACCTCCTTCAGCGGCGCCCGGGGCGGCGGCTCCTACCTGCCGCTGAGCTACGGGCGGCTCACCGTCCACGCGCCGCTGCCCGAGCGGTTCCTCAGCCACCTGCGGCACCGCGGCTCCGGCGAGGAGATCGTGGCGGTGGACCTGACCCTGCTCGACGAGTCGGGGACGGTGCTGGCCGAGATCGAGGAGTTCACGCTGCGCCGCGTGGACCCCGGAGCGCTGTCCCTGGCCGCCCCGGCCGCCCCGGCGGCGGACCCGGGCTCGGGCATCGGCCCGGCCGAGGGCGTGGAGGCGTTCTGCCGGGCGCTCACCGCCGGGCTCGGCCCGCAGGTGGTCATCAGCGCCACGCCGCTGGCCGAGGTGGCCGAGCGGGAACGGCGGCCCGCCGAGGTCGTCGCCCCCGCCGGGCCCGCCGCCGAACGCGAGACGCCGTACAACGCGCCGCGGGGAGAGCTGGCGGTCACCCTCGCCCGGATCTGGGGCGAGGTGCTGGGCGTGGCCGAGGTCGGGGCCGACGACGACTTCTTCGACCTGGGCGGCAACTCGCTGGTGGCCGTCCAGCTCATCGCCCAGGTGCGCGCCGCGATCGGCGTGAAGCTGCCGATGCGCACCCTGTTCGAGGCCCCGACGGTCGAGCAGATGGCCGCCCGGGTCGAACAGCTCTCCGCGGCCCCCGGCCCGGACCCCGCGCCGGCCCCGGCCGCCATTCCGCGACTGTCCAGGAGGTAGTCAGATGCCCGAGCAGGGCTGGCTGGTCGTCGTCAACGACGAGGAGCAGTACTCGATCTGGGCCGCGGGCGACCCCCCGCCCGCGGGCTGGCACCCGACCGGATTCGAGGGGGACCGCGAGGCGTGCCTCGCCCACATCGACGAGGTGTGGACCGACATGCGCCCGCGCAGCGTCAGGACCGCGGAATGACCGAGACCCTTCCCGGCGAGCTGCCCGGGACCGTCCCCGGCGGGGCGGCCGGGACCGTCGCCGCGCCCGGCGAGGTGGCCGGGACGGCGGACGGTGAGGTGGCCGGGACCTCGGACGGCGGCGGGGCGGCCGCGCCGGGCGACGACGGGTGGGTGACCCCGGCCTCGTTCGCGCAGGAGCGGGTCTGGCTCGCCAGCCAGCTCGCCGGGGACGAGCCGGTCTACAACGTCGTGGACCGGATCCCGCTGGACCTGCCGCTCGACGCCGCCACGCTGACCGAGGCCCTGGCCGAGGTCGTCCGCAGGCACGAGACCCTGCGCAGCGGCTTCACCACCGTGGACGGCGCCCTGATGCAGGTCGTCCACGACTCCGTGCCCGTCGAGCCCGAGCTGATCGACCTGGCGGACCTGCCGGAGGAGGAGCGGCGGGAGCGCGCGGCGCGGGTGCTCGACGAGTTCGGTCGGCTCGCCCTGCCGCTCGACCGGGCCCCGCTGTGGCGGGCCGCGATGGTACGGCTCGCGCCCGCCGAGTGGTGGCTGGCGTTCGTCGCGCACCACACCGTCGTGGACGCCACCTCCCAGCTCAACCTGGCCGCCGAGGTGCGCGAACTGTGCGCGGCGGCGATCGAGGAGCGGCCCGCCGACCTGCCGGAACTGGCGATCCAGTACGCCGACTACGCGGCCTGGCAGCGGGACGCCCTCTCGGGCGCGGCGTTGGAGGCGGAGCTGGCGTACTGGCGGGAGCGGCTGGCCGACCTGCCGCCCGTGCACGCCCTGCCCACCGACCGGCCGCGCCCCTCCGCGCCGAGCTTCCGGGGCGGGGAGGTGACGTTCCGCCTCGGCGAGGGCGTGCTCGCCGCCGCCGACGCGCTCGCCAGGCGGCACCGCGCGAGCACGCTCATGGTGCTGCTCGCGGGGCTGACCGCGCTCATGCACCGGCTGAGCGGCCAGCAGGACATCGTGGTCGGCGCGCTCGTGGCCGGCCGCGACCGCCCCGAGCTGGCGCCGCTGATCGGCATGTTCGTCAACAACGTCGTGCTGCGCAGCGACCTGTCCGGCGACCCGTCCTTCGACGAGCTGGTGCTGCGCGAGAAGGACGTCGTGCTGGAGGCCTGGGAGCACCAGGACGTCCCGTTCCACAAGGTCGTCGAGGCCGTCGCGCCCCGCCGCGACCCCGGCGTGCACCCGCTGTTCCAGGTCAGCCTGAACTACCTGCCCCAGTCCGGCGCGGCCTTCGGCAACGGCACCTCCCGGCGCGACCTGTCGTTCGACCTGACCTCCGGCGAATGCCGCCTGGAGTACAGCGCGGACCTGTTCGACCACGCGACCGCCGAGAGCATCGCCGAGCGGTACGCCGCGCTCCTCGCCGACGCCGTCGCCCACCCCGGCCGCCGGATCTCGGAGCTGGCGCTGCTGCGCGAGGGCGAGCGCGAGTGGCTGCTCTCGGGCCTGAACGACACCGCGCGGCCGTACCCGGACCACGCCACGCTGCACGGGCTGATCGAGGAGCAGGTCGCGCGCACCCCGGACGCGCCCGCGCTGACGTTCGAGGGCGAGACCATCACCTACGCCGAGCTGAACGCCCGGGCCAACCGGATCGCGCACGGGCTGCGGCGGCGCGGCGTCGGCCCCGAGACGCTGGTCGGGGTCTGCGCGGAGCGCTCGTTCGAGCTGGTCGCGGCGATCCTCGGCGTCATGAAGGCGGGCGGCGCGTACGTGCCGCTCGACCCGGAGTACCCCGTGGACCGGCTGGCGTTCCTGGTCGAGGACGCCCGGGCACGGGTCCTGCTGGCGCAGCGGCGCCTGACGGACCTGCTCCCCGAGGGCGGCGAGGTGCTGCCGCTCGACGACGCGGAGACCTGGGCGGGCGAACCCGAGGACAACCCCGGCAGCGGCGTCACCCCGGACAACATCGCCTACATGATCTACACGTCCGGCTCGACGGGCCGGCCGAAGGGCGTGCCCACGCCGCACCGCGCCGCCGTCAACCACATCGACGACATGCAGCGCCGCCACGGGCTCGGCCCCGGCGACACGATGCTGCAGAAGACCGTCATGAGCGCCGACGTGTCGATGCGGGAGTTCATCTGGCCCCTGCAGACCGGCGCCCGCATGGTGCTGGCCCGGCCCGGCGGCCACAAGGACGCCGCCTACCTGCGCGACCTGATCAACGCCGAGCGCGTCACGATCACCAACTTCGTCCCGTCGATGCTCGCCGTCTTCCTGGAGGAGGACGTGTCGAGCTGCACCTCCCTCCGCGTGGTCACCAGCGGCGGCGAGGCGCTGCCCGCGCACGTCGGCGCCCGCTTCAGCCGTACGCTGCCGGGCTGCCGGCTGGTCAACATCTACGGGCCCACCGAGACCACCATGGACGTGACCTGGTGGCCGGTCACCGCCGAGCGCCTTGAGGGGGAGAGCATCGCCCCGCTCGGCGGCGGCATCCAGAACACCACCCTGTACGTCCTCGACGCGGCGCTGCGGCCCCAGCCGGCCGGGGTGCCGGGGGAGCTGTGCGTCGGCGGGGTGCAGGTCGCGCGGGGCTACCACCGCAGGCCCTCCCTGACCGCGAGCCAGTTCGTGCCCGACCCGTACGGCCCGCCGGGCTCGCGGTTGTACCGCACCGGCGACCTGGCCCGCTGGCGGCCGGACGGGACCCTGGAGTTCCTGGGCCGGACCGACGGGCAGATCAAGCTGCGCGGCCTGCGCATCGAACTCGGCGAGATCGAGTCGGCGCTGCGCGACCAGCCCGGCGTGCGCGACGCGGCCGTGCTCGTGCGCGAGGACGTGCCCGGAGACAAGCGGCTGGTCGGCTACCTGGCCGTGACCGCCGAGCCGGACCTCGCCGAGCTGCGCGCCACGCTGCGCAAGCGGCTGCCCGACCACATGGTGCCCTCCGCGTTCGTCACGATGGAGCGGTTCCCGCAGACCACCAACGGCAAGCTCGACCGCAAGTCGCTGCCCGCCCCCGAGGGCCGGCGGCTGCTCGCCGCCGAGATCGTCGCGCCGCGCACCGAGGTCGAGCGGGAGATCGCCGCGATCTGGACCGAGGTGCTGGGCATCGAGACCCTCGGCGTGGACGACGACTTCTTCGACCTGGGCGGCCACTCGCTGCTGGCCACCCAGGTCATCGCGAAGATGCGCCGGATCACCGCCGAGACCGGTCGGCAGGTCAGCGTCATGGACCTGTTCCAGTCGCCCACGATCCGCCAGCTCGCCGCCCTGGTCTCCGCAGGCCCCGGCGAGGAGCGGCCGGCCCGGCTCATCCACGAGCTGACCGCGCCGATCCCGGCCGCGGACCGGCGCGTCTCCTACGTGTGCGTGCCGTACGGCGGGGGCAGCGCGGTCGTGTACCTCCCGCTCGCCGAGGCGCTGCCGTACGGGCACTCGCTCTACTCCGTGGCCATCCCCGGCCACGACGTGGGGCTCGACGAGGAGGCGCTGCCGTTCGACGAGCTGGCCGCGCGCTGCACCGAGGAGCTGCTGCGCGACGTCGAGGGCCCGATCGTGCTGTACGGCCACTGCGGCGTCGGCGGGGCCCTCGTCATCGAGCTGGCGCGGCGGCTGGAGGAGGCCGGCCGGGAGGTCCTGGCGGTCTACACCGGCGGCGTCTTCCCCTCCGCGCAGCCGCCCGGCCGGTTCAGCCGGTTCCTGACCTGGCTGGACAGCAAGACCAGCAACCGGGCCCACGCCAACTGGCTGAAGTCCATGGGCGTGGACATGGACGAGTTCGACCCGGCGCAGGCCGACCGGATCGTGGCCAACATGCGCCACGACACGCGGAACGCCGGGGCGTACTTCACCCGCCTCATCGAGGAGGGGGCCGCCCCGCTGCGCGCCCCGATCATCTCGGTCGTGGGCGAGCGCGACCCGCTCACCGACTACCACCAGGAGCGGTACCGGGAGTGGGCCTTCCTCACCGGCACCACCGCGCTCGTGGTGCTGGAGGAGGCCGGGCACTTCTTCGTCCGGCACCGCGCGGGCGAGCTGGCCCGCATCCTCACCGGGACCCACGTGGAGATCGCCAGGGACGACGGGCGGTCGCTCACCCGGCAGGCGCGCGGCGAGGACGCGAGCTGGTGGCTGGAGGGCGTCTCCCGCTCGGGCGTGCCCGCCGCCGGCGCGACCCCGGGCATGGGCCGCTTCCTGTCCGTCACCGCCGGGCAGCTCGTCTCCATGCTGGGCTCCGCGCTGACCCAGTGGGCGGTCCCGGTGTGGATCTACCTCCAGACGGGCTCGCTGCTGTGGTTCGGCCTGTTCGGCGTGTTCGCGTACGCCCCGGGCCTGATCGCCATGCCGCTGGCGGGCGCGCTGGCCGACCGGTACGACCGGCGGCGGATCCTGCTGCTGTCGAGCGTGGCCTCGGTCGCCTGCGAACTGGCGATGGCCGGGCTGGTCTGGACGGGACGGACCGACATCGGGCCCATCCTGGCCCTGGTCGGCCTGCTCGGCGTCGCCTCGGTCTTCCAGCGCGTCGCCTACACCGCGGCCATCCCGCAGCTCGCCCCCAAGCGGTACCTGGGCCACGCCAACGGCGTCGCGCAGCTCGTGAACGGCACGGCCATGCTGGTCATGCCGCTGATCGCGGCGGGGCTGCTCGCCGCCATCGGGCTCGGCGGCATCCTGGTGCTCGACATCGTCAGCTACACGGCCTCGATCGGCGTGCTGCTCGTCGTGCGGTTCCCCGCGCTGATGGGCCGCCGCCGCAGGGAGCCGCTGCTCACCGAGATGGCCGAGGGCCTGCGGTACTCCTGGAACACCCGGGGCTTCCGGGCCATGCTGATCTACTTCTCGGTGCTGAACCTGCTGCTGGCCGCCCCGCTGCTGCTCGTGTCGCCGCTGGTGCTGGGCTTCGGCACCACCGCCGACGTCGGCGTGGTCGCCTTCGCCGAGGGGCTCGGGACCGTGCTCGGCGGCCTGCTCATGTCGTTCTGGGGCGGGCCGCGCCGCCGCCGGATGGTCCGGCTGATGACCTTCACCCTGCTCGTGGCCGCCTGCTGCGCCGCCACCGGGCTCCGGCCCAGCCTGCCGCTGATCGCGTTCGGCATGCTCGGGATGGGCTTCGGGCTCGCGCTCAGCCAGGGCGTCTACATGACGATCGTCCAGGTGAAGGTGCCGCAGCGGTTCCACGGCCGGGTCATCTCGATCAACCAGGCGATCTCCTGGGCCGCGTTCCCGCTGGGCTTCGGCGTGCTGACGCCGCTCGCGGGGAGCGTGCTCGAACCGCTGTTCACCCGGCAGGGCGCGCTGGCCTCCACGGTCGGCGCGGTGATCGGCACCGGTCCCGGCCGCGGCCTGGCCTTCGCCTACCTGCTGTGCGGCGTCGGCCTGGCGATCGCCGCCGCGATCGGCCTGCGCGTCCGGGCGCTCGCCCGGCTCGACACCGACCTCCCCGACGCCCTTCCCGACGACCTGATCGGCATCCAGCTCCGCGAGCGGCGGCTGGCGGCCACCGGAGCACGAGATGACTGACGGACAGTTCGCCGCCGCGCACCGGGGCGACCCCGAGCACCGGCCGTGGACGGCGCGGACCATCCACGAGCGCTTCTGGGAGGTCGTGGCCGCGCACCCCGGCCGCGCCGCGGTCGTCGGGGACGGCGAGACACTCACCTACGCCGAACTGGGCGCGCGCGCCGCGGCCGTCGCCGCCGCCGTGCGCGGGCGGGCGCGCGTCGCCGTACTGCTCGACCACGGGGCCGGGACACTGGCCGCGATCTTGGGGGCGCTGTCGGCCGGGGCGCTCTACGTGCCGCTCGACCCGCGCTATCCCCTGGTACGGCTGACGCGCATGGCCGAGCTGGCCGAGCCGGACGCGGTGCTGGTGACGCCGGGGCACGCCGCCCTGGCGCGGCGGCTGGCCCCGGGCGCGCAGGTGGTGGACGTGTCCGCGCTGCCCCCGGCGGACCCGCCGGGGGCGATGGCGTCGGAGCCGGACGCCCTGGCGTACATCCTGTTCACCTCCGGGTCCACCGGGCGGCCCAAGGGCGTGGCGCAGACCCACCGCAACGCGCTGTTCCAGGTCCGCACGCACACCGCGAACCTGCGCATCGGGCCCTCGGACCGGGTGAGCGTCCTGTCGTCGTTCAGCTTCGACATGGCGATGACCGACGGCTTCTCCGCCCTGCTCAACGGCGCGGCCTCGGTGCCCGTGGACCTGCGCGAGCAGGGTCTCGCCCGGCTGGGCGAGGTGCTCACCGGCCGGGGCGTGACGATCTACCACTCCACGCCCACCGTCTACCGCTACCTGCTCGACGCGCTGCCGCGCGACGCGATCCTCCCGTCGGTCCGGGCGGTCGTGCTCGGCGGGGAGGAGGTGGTCCGGCACGACCTGGACAGGTTCGTCCGGCACTTCCCCGCGACGTCGGTGTTCGTCAACGGGTACGGCGCGACCGAGATCTCCTTCGCCGTCCAGAACCACCTGACGGTGGAGGACATCCGGGCCGGTCGCGGCGTGGGCGACGGGGTCGTGCCCATCGGCTTCCCGCTGGACGGGACCGAGGTGGGACTGCGGCCGCACGGCGCGGCGGCGGGCGAGGCGGAGGGCGAGATCGTCGTCCGCAGCGAGTATCTCGCGTCGTACTGGCGGGCGGCGGCCGGCGACGACTCGCGGTTCGGCGTGGACCCCGACGGCGTGCGCCACTACCGCACCGGCGATCTGGGCCGCCGCCTGCCCGACGGCCGCATCCGGTACCTCGGCCGCGCCGACCGCCAGGTGAAGATCCGCGGCCACCGCGTCGAGCCCGGCGACGTCGAGGCCGCCCTCGCCGCCCTCCCCGAGGTCACCCGCGCCGCCGTCGCGGTGCGGGAGACGGACCGGGGGGTGCCGGGGGAGAAGCGGCTCATCGCCTACGTGATCGGCGACCTCGCCGACCCGGCGCTGCTGCGCAAGGCCCTGGGCGACGTGCTCCCGGAGTACATGCTGCCCGCCCTGATCGTGAAGGTGGACTCCTTCCCGCTGACCCCCACGGGGAAGGTGGACACGGCCGCCCTCCCCGATCCCGAGGCGCCCGCTCCGGAGGCGGCCACTCCGGGGGCCTCCTCCGGGGACGCGCCGCCGGAGGGCCTGGAGGAGGTCGTCGCGGGGGCCTGGCGCGACGTCCTGGGGCTGCCCGAGGTGGGCCGCGACCAGAACTTCTTCGACCTGGGCGGGCACTCGCTGCTCATGGCCCGTCTTCAGCAGCGCCTGGAGGACGTGCTGGGCGCCCGGCTCCCCCTCACCACCCTCTACACCCACCCCACGGTGAACGGCCTGGCGGAGCATCTGGCGGCTTCCTCTCCCTCGTCCCCGGCCGCACCCGCCTCGCCGTCCTCGCCGGGTTCACCTGGTTCGCCAGTTTCGCCGGTTTCGCCCGCCGAGCGCGCCGCGCGCCGGCACCAGTCCCGCTCCCGGCGTCACGGCGGCGCTTCCCGCTGACCGCCGGACCGCGTCCGTACGGCCCCGCCCCGGCGGCGGCCGTACGGGCGCGTGCCGGGGCGCGGCTAAGCGGGACGCCTCGGGCGGAAGGCGGCGCGGAGACCCGCCGGGGCGAGGCGGCCGGAGAAGGCGGGGACCGTCGCCGCGGCGTCCGGGGCGTCCAGGTGGAAGCGCTGGGCGATGCGGGACGCGGCCAGGGTGAGCTGGCGCATCGCGACCGACGAGCCGGGGCAGTAGCGGGGGCCGGAGCCGAAGGGCAGGTGGGCGCCGGGCGGCGGATGCGCGGTGTCCCAGCGGGACGGGTCGAACTCGTCGGGGCGGGGCCACCAGCGCGGGTCGCGGTGGATGAGGTACGCGGTGAGCAGGACCTCGTCCCCCGGGCGCAGCCGCCACCCGCCCAGCTCGGCCGGGACGCACGCGACGCGGGTCAGCATCCAGGCCGGGGGAGACAGCCGCAGGACCTCCCTGACCACCGCCTCGGCCAGGGGCAGCCGGGCCCGGGGACACCCCTCGCCGGCTCCGGGGGTTCCGGGGGTTCCGGCGGACTCGGGGGTTCCGTCGGACTCGGGGGATTCGGCGGCTCCGGGGTCTCCGGGGTTCCGGGGGGCTTCCCCGGCTGCCGCCGCCTGGGCGGCCTCGGAGGCGAGGGCGGCGGTCAGGCCCGGGCGGAGCGCGAGTTCGCGGACGAGGGAGGTCAGCGCGGCGGCGGGCACGCCGTGGCCGCCGATCAGCAGGCTCCACAGCGTGGTCGTCACCTCCCGCTCGCTCAGCGCCGGGCGCGCGTCCAGCAGGACGCCGAGCAGGTCACGCCCCCCGCTCCGGGCGGCCCCGGCCCGCCGGGCGGCCACGATCCGGGTCAGCGCCTCCGTCATCCGGCCGTGGGCGCGGAAGAAGCGGCGGTTCCGCCGCGACGGCACCCAGGCGGGGAGCTGGTAGGACGCCTCCTCGAACGGCAGCAGCGCCGCGTGGTTGACCGCGAGCAGCTCGGGGACCTCCGCAGCGTCCGCCCCGAGGCACAGCCCGGCCACCGTCTCCGCGGCGAGGCCGAGCATCACGGGCAGCACGTCCACCGGCCGCCCCGCCGTACGGCCGAGCGCGGCGTCCAGGGCCGCGAGGAAGGCCGCGTCCCACTCCCCGGCCGCGTCGTCGCCGAGCGCGCCGCGCAGCGCCCGCCGCGCCCGCATCCAGGGCCCGGCGAACTCACCCGCGTCACGCGGCGCCGACGCTCCGGCGAACGGCGCCGCCTCCGTGACGTACTCCCGGTTGGTGGCGGCCAGCACCTGATGGGCGAGCCGCGGATCGACGGTGAAGACGGTCCGCTCGTCGAACGAGAACACGTCGCCGAACTCACGGTGATGACGGCGCAGGAACCCGATCCGGTCCCGTTCGTACTCGGCGACGTTGCCCATCAGCCAGTGCCCGCGAGGCCCCGGCGGCCGTGCCGCGTCCAACCGGCGGCGTCCGCCTACTTGCCGTGGTGGTACGGCCAGTAGATGTACCTGCCGCTGACCCTGACCTTGCCCACGAGACGCGCCGCCACGTGCCGCAGCACCCGCATGTCCCTCACCGTCCTCACGGCTGGAGCCGACACCCCGACTATGGATCACGCCCCTTACCCGGTCAATGCCCAGGCCCGGCCGCATCCGGCCAGTCCACGCCGGGTTCCCGAACCCCGTTCACACAACCGTCCCGCCCCAGTGCGACCGCCCGCCGCCGCCGCTAAGGTAGGCGAGAGCATGATTGCGTCGTCACACTTCCCGATGACAGACTGCACGCGTGCACGGGGCGGTAGCTCAGCTGGTTAGAGCAGCGGACTCATAATCCGCCGGCCCTGGGTTCAAGTCCCAGCCGCCCCACCCCGGAAGACCCGGACGGCTCGCGGCGACGAGCGGGGCCACCGCCCCCGGCCTCACGCCCCGAGCCGGTACGGACGCCTTTGCGCGGTCACGCCATCGAGGGCGCCGCCAGCCAGGCCAGGGTGAACTCGCCGTCCTCGACCACTCCGGCGAGGAACGCGCGCCACTCGGCGGCGGTGTAGCGCACCCGCGTCTCGCCGTCGGCGTGGGTGTAGGTGAGGACGACTTCGCCGGCGTCCTCCGTGATGAGGAGTCGCCGCCCGAGCCGTAACGGCGTGGACAGGCGTTCGAGCTGAAGGACGCCCTCTTTGGCGCGGCCGACGATGGCGAGCCAGTCTCCGGGGGGCAGCTTGATCGGGGGATCGTCGGGATGGTTGGAGTTCCGCACCCAGACGTGGCTGCCGTCATAACGGGCGGAGACGCAGTTGCTCTGAGCGCCGCTCCGGGTGCTCTTTCGCCAGCCGCCAGAGTTGGTGCGCTCGCCGCTCATCGACGACCTCTTTCCGGGCGAAGCAGGTATTTCCCAGTTTATCGGGCAACCTTGGCGATCATGTCGATCGACTCGGCCGGTGTCATCGCCAGGTCGATGAGCTGGTCGAAAGCCTCCAGGTACTGCGTGACGCTCGCTTCGTCCTCTATGTACGCGTCGCTGTCCAGCATTTCCACGGAGACGACGTCGAGGCTGGCCAAGCGCAGGATGGTGAAGGCGCCGTGCATGCCCGCATGCGGCCGGTCGGAGAAGGGCAGCACCTGGATCGTTATTCCGTCCCGCCGCGCCAGGCGCCGGAGGTGCTCAAGCTGGGCGCGGAACACCGATGGGCCGCCGAGAGGCTGGTGGAGGACACCTTCGCCGAGGATCGCGTGCAGGCGTGCCGGCTCCTCGCGGGTGAGCGCTGACTGGCGGGCCATCCGGACCGCCACGAAGTCGTCGGAGGGTGCGCACGCGGTCCTGGCTCGCACGTCGAGACGCACGGGTGTTTCTTGCCAGAGCGCTGTCGTGCGAGCGGGTCGACGTCGACGCGGCGGTGCTGCTTCTCAGCGAAGTGTTGGGTGGGGTGTCAGAGGTGGAGGGTGGTGAAGGTGGTGAATTCCGCTATGCCTTGGGGGCCTAGTTCCCGGCCGTAGCCGCTTTGGCGGTAGCCGCCGAAGGGGGCCGTGGGGTTGAAGGGGGCGCCGTTGACGGCCACCTGGCCCGTGCGCATGCGGCGGGCGAAGGCGATGGCGCGGTCGCGGTCGCTCGCCCAGACGGCGCCGGAGAGGCCGTAGGGGGTGCCGTCGGCGATCCTCAGGGCCTCCTCGTCGCCGCCGTCGTAGGGGACGACCGTCAGGACGGGGCCGAAGACCTCTTCCTGCTCGATGCGGGAGCCGGCCTCGGCGACCAGGACGGTGGGGGTGACGAAGTAGCCGGTGGGGAGGTGTTCCGGCTGTCCGGGCCCGCCGGCGACCAGGCGGGCGCCTTCGGCGATCGCCTCGGTGATGTAGCCGCGGACTCGCTCCTGCTGGGTCTTGCTGACCAGGGGGCCCTGCTGGGTGCCGGGGGCCAGGGGGTCCCCGACCACCGCGAACTGGGTGAAGAGGGACAGCAGTTCCTCGGCCTCGGCCAGCCGGTCGCGGGGGACCAGGAGGCGGGTGGTGGCGCTGCAGGTCTGGCCGCTGTTGATCAGGCAGCCGGTGAGGGAACCGGCGACGGCCTGGCCGAACTCCTCGGCGGACAGGTCGTCGAGCAGGACGCTCGCCGACTTGCCGCCCAGTTCCAGGGACGTGCGCTTGGGGGCCCGGGAGGCCAGTTCCGCCACGCGGCGGCCCGCGCGGGTGGAACCGGTGAAGGAGACCATGTCCACGCACTCGTGGGAGACGATCGCCTCGCCGACCACCGGGCCGGTGCCCGGGACCAGGTTGAAGACGCCCGGCGGGAGCCCCGCGTCGTGGATGATCTCGGCGAGGACGTACGCCGGGCCGGGGACCAGCTCGGACGGCTTGACGACGACCGTGCAGCCCGCCGCCAGGGCGGGGGCGACCTTTGCGGCGATCTGGTGCAGCGGGTAGTTCCACGGCGTGATCGCGCCGACGACGCCCACGGGCTGCCTGACCAGCAGGGAGTTGCCCGACTCGCGCTCCCACTCGATCTGGTCCGCGAAGTCGGCGATCGAGGCGAAGTCGATCACCGGCAGGCCGGCCTGGACCAGGACGGCGAGCTGCCAGGGCGACCCCATCTCGCGCGAGGCGAGCGTCGCGATCTCCGCCGCGCGCTCCTTCAGCCCCTCGGCGATCGCCGTGCACGCCTTGACCCGGTCCTCCAGGGAGGTCGCGGCCCAGCCGGGGAACGCCCGGGCGGCGGCGCGGGCGGCGCGGTCCACGTCCTCCACCGTGCCTTCGGGGACCGTGCCGATGACCTCCTCGGTGAAGGGGTTGGTGATCGGGAGGGTCCCCGAACCCGTGGAGGGGATCCAGGCGCCGTCCACGTAGATGCGGTCCCGGGTGTGGTTCATGCGTCGCTCGCTTTCCGGCCGCCGATGCGCTCGGCCGTACGGTGGGCCAGGGCCATGCAGGTGAGCATGGGGTTGGCGCCGGACGGAGTGGGGAACGCGCTCGTGTCGCCGATCCAGACGCCGGGCACGTCGTGCAGTTCGCCGTCCGGGCCGGCGACGGAGGTCCGCGGGTCGGTCCCCATGCGCGCGCCGCCCATCTGGTGCGCGCTGGCCATCGGGAGGCCGCCCGCGCCGATCGGCATGGCGGAGAGCCCGGCGAGCCAGGCGTCCAGGTCGTCGCCGCGGCGGAACGTGGGCGCCGGTCCCAGCCACAGCTCCAGCGCGCCCGCCGCCAGGTGGAGTTCGGCCAGGACGCGCAGGCCCTTGCGGTACGTCGCGACGTCGCGCTCGTCGCTCAGCGCGTACGTGTGCACGGCCTCACCGTTCGCGTCGATCGTGACCTGGCCGCCGGCGTGGTCGCGCAGGAGGAAGAGCAGCGGCGACATGCGCCCGAGCTTGCTCATCGCCTCCTTGGCCAGCGCGCCGTCCCGCTTGGCGAGCTGGTAGCCGTACAGGCCGGGCATGTAGTGCACGCCCTCGACGAGCAGGCCGTGCCCGTCGCCCAGGTCCCTGAACTCGTCCATCACCGCGGCCTGCGGCGGCCCCCACCAGGCCCGCTGGTCCTCGGCGTAGACGCCGAAGACCGCCACGGCCGGGTGGAGGTACAGGTGCCGCCCGACCGCCGGGCCGCCGATCCCCGACCGGAGCAGCAGCGCGGGCGTCTCCAGCGCCCCGCACGCCGCCACCACGTCGGCCGCGCGCACCGTGATCCGCGCCTCCGCCCCCGTCTCCGGGTCGGTGTACGTCGCCTCGACGCCCGCGGCCCGGCCGTCCTCGACCAGGATCCGGTCGGCGCGGACGTTCACGACGATCGTCGCGCCGTGGTCGTACGCGTCGCGCAGGTAGGTGCTGAGGGTGCCGCGCCTGCTGCCGCTGACGTCGCCGAACTGGGTGTACCCCGCCGCGACCGGGTCGTACGACGCCTCGTCCACGTTGCGCACGGCGGTGTGCATGGACCAGCCGAGCGCCTTGGCGCCCTCGGCCATGCGCTGGTGCGGGCCGTTGAAGTCGCTGCACCGGTCGTTCGCGCCCATCCGGGTGAGGACGGCCTCCATGTGGCGGTCGAACTCGGGCGTGTCCAGCCCGTCCAGGCCGTGGTCACGCGCCCACTCCCGGCGGACGGCGTCGCTGGGCCGTACGCAGTTGTGCCAGTTGACCGTGGTGCCGCCGCCCAGGGTGCGCCCGGCGAGCAGGCCCACGTTGCCGTCGGCGGTGGTCGCGAGGCCCTGCCGGTAGAGCATGGCCTTGGTGGCCTCGCGTTCGAGCTGGCGGTAGTCGCGCTCGCTGGTCGCGCCGCCGGCCTCCAGGACCACGACGCGCCGCCCGCGCGTGGCGAGCTCGCCCGCGATCGTGCCGCCGCCCGCGCCGGAGCCCACGACCACGACGTCCGCCTCGATCACGTCGCCGTCCGCGGGGATGTGCGGGGTGATGTACGGCTCGGCGTCCGGCGGGGTGATCTGCGGGCCGGGGTAGCCGTACTGCGGCCAGAAGGGGTTGCGGCCGTTCTCGTCGGTGAGGGAGTGGGCGAGCATGCAGGCGGCGCCGCGCAGGGTGGCGATCGCGGCGTGGGCCTCGGGCGCGAGGGCCTGGGCGACGGCGAGCAGCCCCTCGCGGGCGTGCCGCCCCTGGTGCTGGAAGCCGAGCAGGGCCAGGCCGTCCAGGAGCTGCGCCATCCCCGCCTGGCCGTCCTCGGGGAGCTGGGTGAGCAGGTCCGCGAGCGCCTGGTCGGCGCCGACCGCGGAGCCGGGGGTGGCCCAGAAGCCGTGGGGGTCCTCCGCGACCTCCAGCGCGGGGACCGCGGTGTCCACGAGGGCGCGCAGCACCTCGCGCTGCGCGGGAGTCAGAGCCGGCACGGTGCCTCCGTCGGTCGTGGGGCGGGCCTGCCTCGACGGTGCCCGCGGGGGCATCGGCAGAGGTGTTGGCTCCACGTATACAGCGGCCCCGGCGGGCGGCTCAATACTTTTCCCGAACGCCGTTCTAGAGGATTTCCCCGGGGGCACGGCGGGGCGGGGCGCTCACCCCGGATCGGGTAGGCGTACGCCTCCCGGTCCCGTGCGGCCTAACCGGTGATGACGGCGACGACGCGGGCGCCGGGGGCGAGGACGCCGCGCCCGGCCAGGGCGTACACGCCGTACATCATCTTGGCGGTGTAGACCGGGTCGAGCGCGATCCCGTGGCGGTCGGCGAATCCGGCGGCGAAGGCGTCCAGCTCGGGGGTGCTCTTCGCGTAGCCGCCGAAGTGGAACCCGGTCTCCACGTGCCAGAAGCCGCGCGGCCCGCCGTACGCCTCGGTCTGCAGGCGCGCGACCTCGCCGGTGAGGAACGCCCCGCCCTTGAGCACGGAGAACCCGATCGCGCGGGCGCCCGGCGGCAGCCCCGCGGCGATCCCGGCCAGCGTGCCGCCCGTCCCGGCGGGGCAGCAGATCACGTCGTACGGCACGCCGACCTCGGCGGGCAGCTCCGCGCACCCGCGGACCGCGTGAGCGTTGCTGCCGCCCTCGGGGAGCAGGTAGAAGTCTCCCCACTCCTCGCGCAGCCGGTCCAGGACCGCGGGCTCGGTCTTGCGGCGGTAGGCGGCGCGGTCGAGGTAGGTCAGCCGCATCCCCCTGCTCACGGCGTACGCCAGGGAGGGGTTGAGCGGGAGGTGCTCCTCGCCCCGGATCACCCCGACCGTCTCGAACCCGTGCAGGCGCCCGGCGGCGGCCGTCGCCCGGATGTGGTTGGAGTACGCCCCGCCGAACGTCAGGATGCGCTCGTGCCCGGCCGCGGCGGTCAGGTTGTGCTTGAGCTTGCGCCACTTGTTGCCGGTCACCTCGGGATGGATGAGGTCGTCCCGCTTCAGGAACAGCCGCACCCCGCGCAGCCGTACGTCCTCGACCGGCAAGAGCGGGGACGGCACCCGGGGCTCCACGCCGGCGCCGGTTTCCCGGAGCGTCACGCCCGGATCGGGGCGGGGGACCGCGGGCGCGCGGGGGCCTCGCGCGGCGGGGTCAGCCGCGGGCGGCATGGGGGAGGGCGGCGTCGTCGTTCACTGCGGAGATAATTTACGTCGTCCGCCTGTCGCCCGCCCATTCGTCCTAGGGAGCACTACGTGTCGCGAGCCGGGGAAGCGTTCCGTGAGGTCTACGGCCAGGCCCCCGAGGGGGTGTGGCGCGCGCCGGGACGCGTCAACCTCATCGGTGAGCACACCGACTACAACGACGGCTACGTCATGCCCTTCGCCGTCCCCTGGGGCGTGACCGCCGCCGTCTCCCGCCGCGAGGACGGCCGGGTCGCCCTCGCCTCCCTCCAGGCCCCCGGCCGCGAGGTGACCCTGGACGAGCTGGTTCCCGGCCGGGTCGAGGGCTGGGCCGCCTACCCCGCCGGAGTCGTGTGGGCGCTGCGCGAGCGCGGCCTCCCCGTCGGCGGCGCGAACATCCTCGTCGACGGCGACGTCCCCGCCGGGGCCGGGCTCAGCAGCAGCGCGGCCCTGGAGGTCTCGGTCGCCCTCGCCCTGAACGACCTGTACGGCCTGGGCCTGCCCCGCACCGAGATCGCGCTGCTCGCCCAGCGCGCGGAGAACGACTTCGTCGGCATGCCCTGCGGCGTCATGGACCAGATGGCCTCGGCCCTGGGCCGCGAGGGCCACGCCCTGTTCATCGACTGCCGGACCCTGAAGGCCCACCCGGTCCCGCTCGACACCGGCGACATGACGATCCTCATCATCGACACCCGGGTCCACCACGAGCTGGCCGACGGGCAGTACGCCGTGCGGCGTGAGCAGTGCGAGCAGGCCGCCAAGACCCTCGGCGTGGTCTCCCTGCGCGACGTGGAGGACCTGGCCGGGGCCCTCTCGCGGCTCTCGGGGGCGCCCCGCAGGCGGACCGAGCACGTGGTCTGCGAGAACCACCGGGTCCAGGCCGTGGTGGGCCTCCTCCGCGCCGGCGCCGTCCCCGAGATCGGCCCCATGCTCAACGCCTCCCACATCTCCCTGCGCGACCTCTACGAGGTCTCCTGCGAGGAGCTGGACGTCGCGGTCGAGTCCGCGGTCCGGGGCGGCGCGCGGGGCGCGCGCATGACCGGCGGCGGCTTCGGCGGCAGCGCCATCGCCCTGGTCGCGAACGACAGGCTGGAGGACGTGAAGTCCGCCGTCCGCGCCGCCTACGCCGACCGGGGCTGGCAGGAGCCCCGCTTCCACCCCGCCACCCCCGCCCAGGGCGCCCACCGCCTGGCCTGACCCCGCCGAGCCGTACGGCCGGGCGGGCCTCGGCGGCCGTACGCCGGGGCGGGTGTCGGCGGCCGTGCGCCGGGGCGGGTGTCAGAGCAGGAGGTTGACCAGCACGGTCAGCAGCACTGAGAGCACCACCGACACGATGATCATGGTGAGGCACCCGGCCCACCCGCCCAGCACCCTGACCTCGGTCCGCCCGATCCGCATGCCACCCTCCTGCCCCGCTCCGGCCGTACGACTCGCGGGCGGGGCGGGATCCTCACGGGCGCCCGGCCGGGATCACGCGGGCCGTCTCATTCGCGCGGGGGGAGGCGGGGGATCTCCAGGCGGGGGCGGGCGGCGGGGTTGGGGGCGTGGGGCGGGTTCTCGGCCATGCGGTCGAGGGCGACCTGGATGGCGCGGTCGAGCTGGGCGTCCTTGCCCGCGGCGTAGTCCTGGGGGGTGATGTCGACCTCGATGTCGGGGTCGGTGCCGTAGTTCTCGATGCGCCAGCCCACGTCGTCGAAGGCGAAGGAGAACTCCGGCTGGGTCGTGACCGTGCCGTCGGCCAGGCGGTGGCGGGGCCAGATGCCGATCACGCCGCCCCAGGTCCGCTTGCCGATGAGCGGGCCCAGGCCCAGGAGCTTGAAGGTGTGGCTGAAGACGTCGCCGTCGGAGCCGGCCCACTCGTTGGTGATGCCCACGAGGGGCCCGCGGGGGGACTCCTGGGGGTAGGGGGTCGGGCTGCCCCAGCGGGGGAAGTCGTAGCCGAGGCGCTTCCTGGCCAGCTTCTCCACCAGGAGGGCCGACACGTTCCCGCCGCCGTTGAACCGCACGTCCACGATCAGCGCCTGGCGGTCGTACTCCGCCAGGAAGCCCCGGTGGAACTCGGCGAAGCCGTCCACGCCCATGTCGGGGATGTGCAGGTAGCCGACCTTGTCCTCGGAGCGCTCGTGGACCAGGGCCCGGTTGCGCTCCACCCAGTCCCGGTAGCGGGCGGGGCGCTCGTCCCACAGCGCGCGCACGCTCACGCAGCGCGGCGCCTCGTCGCCCCGGCGGATCGTGAGCTGGACCTCCTCGTCGGCCTGGTTGACCAGGTGCTCCTCAGGCACGGCGGGGCGGTCGCCGTCCTCGGGGAGCGTGCCCACGCTCTGCCCGTTGATCGCGAGGACCACGTCGCCCACCCGCACGTCCACGCCCGGCCGGTTGAGCGGGGACGTGGTGGTGATGTCCCAGGGGTCGCCGCGCAGGATCCCGGCCACTATGTAGCGGCCGCTCTGCGGGTCCACGGCCCAGTCCACGCCCAGGAAGCCCTGGGAGTACCGGGGGCCGACCCGGTACTCGCCGCCGCTCTCGTAGGCGTGGGACGTGCCCAGCTCGCCCTGCATCTCCCACAGCAGGTCGGAGAACTCGCCCCGGGTGGTCACGCGGTCCACCAGCGGCAGGTACCTGTCGTACACGCCCTGCCAGTCGATGCCGGCCATGTCCTCGGCCCAGAAGTGCTCGCGCTGCAGCCGCCACGCCTCGCCGAACATCTGCCGCCACTCGGCCTCGGGCCAGACCGACACCTTCACCCGGAACAGGTCGATCCAGCCGGTGTTGCGCCCGGGGAACCCCTCCTCGGGCGGGTCGCCGCCGGCCTTCATCACGCGGAGCCGCGCGCCGGACTGGTAGAGCAGGGTGACCCCGTCGCGGCCCAGCGTGAAGTCGCTCACGTCGGTCACCACGGCCTCGTACTTCTGGGTGTCGAAGTCGTAGGAGTACAACGTCGCCAGCCCGGTCGCCCCGCCCACGGGCACGCCCGTGAAGAGAGCCTTGCCCCGGATGCCGACGATGCGCCGGAACCGGCCCTCGCGCACGGGGAACTCGATCGCCCGGTCCTCGATCCCGTCGAAGTCGATCTCCACGCGCACGTCGCCGATCGGGGTGAGGAGCTGCTCGCTCCCGAGCGGCCGGGGCCGGGGCACGAACGGCGAGCCCACGTCCTTGCGCAGCGGCACCACGTACGGCTTGGTGCCCAGCGGGAAGCCCAGGTCGAACTGGAGCGCGTCGTACACCGGGTTGAACGTCCGCGCCCCGATGAAGTACAGGTAGTCGCCCGCCGGATCCCACGCGGGCCGCCGGTCGCGCAGCACCGGGCGCGTCACCTGGTGCGTCGTGCCGGTCTCCACCTCGCAGACCTTGATCGCCGTGCTGTGCCCCGCGTCCGGGTAGGTGTACGCCAGCCAGCGCCCGTCGGGCGACCACGCGGGGTCCTCGATCGCCCCGAACGGGCTGGCGTCCACGAACCGCTCCCGGGGCTCCTCCTGGCTCACGTCCACGAGCACCAGTTCGTTGCGGTGGTTGGTGATCGCCACCAGGTCGCTCCGAGGCGAGACCTCCAGGTCGATCACCCGGCCCACGTCGGCGTTCTCCAGCGTGCGCGGGGGCCGGCTGCCGTCGGCGGTGAGCACCGTCAGCCGCTCGGGCTGGGCGTCGTCGCTGGCCGCCGCGACCAGCCGGAGCTGGTCGTTGAGCCAGGTCAGCAGCCGGTACCGCACTCCGTCGGGGTGGCCGTGCTGGCGGACCGCGCCCTCCCAGTTCGCCAGCGAGAACGCCTTGCCCCGGGTGGTGATCGCCAGCGCGCTGCCGTCGGGGCTCAGGGTCGCGCTCTGCAGGTACGCCGCCGCCGAGACGAACTTGCGGTTCCGCTGCGTGCGCGAGCTGCCGAGCCGCACGTCGATCTTCCGGGTCTCGCCGGAGCCGGGGTCGAGCAGGTAGAGGTCGCCGCCGGAGTGATAGACCAGGGTGCTGCCGTCGGTGGACAGGTTGCGGGCGTAGTACTCCTCATGGTCGGTGTGCCGCTTGAGGCCCTTCCCCGTGGGCGTGCACGAGTAGACGTTCCCCACGCCCTCGTGGTCGGACAGGAAGTAGATGCGCCCGCCGATCCAGCACGGCGAGGCCAGGTTGCCCTCCAGCGAGATCAGCCGCGCGAACTCGCCGCGCCCGCGCCGGTCCACCCACAGGTCGCCCGCGGTGCCGCCGCGGTACCGCTTCCACCGCGCCGGGTCGGCGGTGTTCCGCCCCAGCACGACCCCGCCGCTCGGGCCGTACGACAGGGTGCCGGCGGGACCCCACGGGATGCGCTCGGGGAGCCTGCCGCCCCCGGGATCCACCCGGTACAGCCACTTGTCCCCGGCGAACGGCTGCCCGGCGGCGCTCGCGTAGACGATCGACCCGTCCGGGGCCCACGTGGTGACCGTGCACCGGTTGCCCTGGTACGTCAGGCGGCGGGCCGTGCCGCCCGTCGCGGGCATGACGTAGACCTCCTCGGGGCCCTCCTCGCGGCCGATGAACGCCAGCCGGGATCCGTCGGGGGACAGGCGCGGGAAGCTGGCCTCGGCCACCCCCGCCGTGAGCCGCCAGGCCCGTCCGCCCTCGATGGGGACCATCCACAGGTCGTCCTCCGCGACGAAGACCACGACGTCGTTCCACACCGTCGGAAACCTGAGGTAGCCGGGCATCTGTCCCTCTTCTCCCCGAATGCTCCCTGCGCCAGCGCACTGCCCGCTGGGCCCTTCCACCGCTTCTGCACCCCGGTACCCCGCGAGCCGCGCCCCTCACTCCCCGCGCCCAGATCACCACCGTCCCGGGACGCGGGGGACCGGCGGGGCTCCAGGGGCCGGAGGTACGGCGTCACGCGAGGGGGCGGCGGCACGGCCAGAGGGAGGGGAGGGACGGCCGCGCAGGCGGCGAGGCGGGAGGACGGCGGCACGGCGCGAGGCGGGGGGCCGGCGGGTCCGGCGAGGGAGTCGGCGGACCGGGGAAGGGAAGATCCCGGGCGGGATGCCCCGGCCCGGGATCAGCGCGTCACCGCCTAGTCGCGGGCCTGGCGGCGCTGGCTCCTGTCCGCCTGACGCGCCTTGGCCTTCTGCTGCGGAGCGGCGTGTTCGGACTGGTCCGCCGGGTTGGCGGCGGCACGACGCTCCGCGTCGGCCGCGGCGCGGTTTCGGTTCTTCCTCTGCTGACCGGCCACTTCTCCCCCTTGGTTGTACTGACCGATATGTCGTCTGATCAGGCGTTTCAGGCGACATCGACCGTGCTACCCCGGGCAACTGGAGCAATCGCCATCTGTAGGGCTATCTACAGCAAAGACAGCCTTTGTCCTGTATGTAGTGATCCCGAGACACCGCGCACGGCCGGAGCCCCCGCTCCCGGCCGCACGCGGCGCCCCGGGCCGTACGGCCCGCGCCGGCGGCTCAGGCGGCCGCGGCCGAGGGGGAAGGGGAGGGGAGCGGCGTCCACTCGTCGTCGCTCATCCGCAGCAGCCGCAACCCCATCGCGCCGAAGCCGGCCAGCAGGATCACCGGGCCGATCAGGTAGAAGAACATCGTGCCGGTCGGCGCGGACACGAACAGCGCGTTCCCCGCGAGCACCGACGCCGGGAACCACCACCCGGCGAGCCCGGCCCGCCACACGGCCGCCGCCAGCAGCACGAGCCCGGCCAGGGGCAGGATCACCCCGGGGAGCTGCCAGGCCGGGATGACCACGGAGAACGCCGGGTTGTCCGCCTCCGTGACGACCTTGGCCTGCTCCGGCGGGAGCTGCCGGTAGACCGCGAGATGGAAGATGTCCGACAGCATGAGCGAGGACATGTTGATCGCGCCGATGACCGACGCCGCCCCCGCGATGTGGGCCAGCACGACCCCGCGCCGCCGTACGACGTGGACCAGGCCGATGATCCCCGGCACGAAGAAGACCCAGCCGTAGTGCAGGAGGGTCGAGTGCCAGGCGGTCTGGACCGGGTTGGCCGCGTAGGCGAGGAGCATCTCGTGCCCGTCCGCGGAGGACGCGTCGATGACCAGCGACAGGACGATCAGCGCCGGTGCGAGGATGAGGCTGACCCCCGCCGCCCACCGGCGGAACGAACGCGGGTCGCTGAAGCTGAAACTCATACCGCTCATGCCGCCGGAGAGTAGGAAGCGCGGGCCCGCCTGGTCGTCCCCCGCGGGGCTGTCCGCGCGTCCGTCCCGAGGAGTACGGCGGGGCCGCACGCCGAGGGACTCCGGCGCCGGGGTCTCCGGTGAACGGGACAAACCCCGCATCCGGCGCACTCCCCATGTCCTGCTACCGTTCAGGGCGCGCAGAGTGCAGCGAAGTCCGGTGCGAGTCCGGCGCTGTCCCGCAACTGTCATCCCCCTCGGGGGTAGCCAGGTCGCCTCACCTGCGCCGACGATTTCGACCCTCGTGGGAAGGGCGACCGTCTGGGTCTCGCGCTTCCCGGCAACCACAGGAGATCAGTAATGAGACCCACGCGCGCCCTCGGCGCCGCCGTGTTGCTGGGTGTCCTCACGCTGGCCGGCTGCGGCCAGTCCGGCACCTCGGGCACCTCCTCCAAGGACTCGGCCGCCCCGGCGGGATCCGCCCCGGCCGCATCCCAGGCCCCGGCGGCCGGGGCCTTCCCGGTCACCGTCAAGGGCGGCGACGGGGACGTGACGGTCCCAGCCAAGCCGGTCCGGATCGTCTCGCTGTCCCCGACCGCGACCGAGACGCTGTACGCCGTGGGCGCGGGCGAGCAGGTCGTCGCGGTGGACGACCAGTCCGACTTCCCGGCCGGGGCGCCCAAGACCAAGCTGTCGGGCTTCAAGCCGAACGCCGAGGCCGTGATCGGGTACAAGCCCGACCTGGTCGTGCTCTCCAACGACACCGCCGGCGTCGCGGCCGCGCTGCGCAAGCTCAAGGTCCCGGTGCTCCTCCAGTCGCCCGCGACCAAGATCGACGACGTCTACACCCAGATCACCAACCTGGGTACGGCCACCGGCCACGCCGACCAGGCCAAGACCGTGGTCGAGGGCATGAAGTCGCAGATCGCGCAGGCCGTGGAGCAGGCCGGGCAGGCCAAGGCGGCCAAGGAGCTCACGTACTACCACGAGCTCAGCCCCGACCTCTACACCGTGACCTCCGACACCTTCGTCGGCCAGGTGTACTCCCTCTTCGGGCTGAAGAACATCGCCGACGGCGTGGACGACAAGGCCGGCGGCTACCCCAAGCTGTCCGCCGAGCACGCGGTGAAGGCGGACCCGGACCTGGTCTTCCTGGCCGACACGGTCTGCTGTGGCCAGAACGCGGAGACCGTCGCCAGGCGCACCGGCTGGAAGGACCTCTCGGCCGTCAAGAAGGGCCTGGTCATCCCGGTCAACGACAGCCTGGCGTCCCGCTGGGGACCGCGCCTGCCGGAGTTCGTGAAGATCGTCGGCGACGCCGTCCGCAAGGCCGCAGCCGCCAAGTGACCCCGCGCGATCCGGCGACCGGCGGCCCCGCCTCCTCCGCGGAGCCGGGGCCGCCCGCCGCGCGGCCGTACGGCACGGCCCCGGCCGTGGGCGGCGCTGACGACGCCGCCGGCACCGGCGGCGCGGGCGACACCGGCGGGCTGGACGGCGCGGGCGACGCCGGCGGGCTGGACGGCGCGGGCGACGCCGGCGGGCTGGACGGCGCGGACCGCGCGGGCGGCGGAGGGCGCGGGCGGCGGTGGCGGATCCGGCCGCTGGTGCTGTCCTGCGTGCTCGTGGTACTGGCCGTCGCGCTGCTCGCGGGGCTGACCGCCGGGGCGGCGGGGATCCCGCCGGCCGGGGTGCTGCGGGCGCTGGCCGACGCGCTGCCGTTCGTGTCCCTGGACACGGGCCTCGCGCCGGTGGACCAGACCGTGCTGTTCGAGCTGCGGCTGCCCCGGGTGCTGATCGGCGCGGCCGTCGGCGGGCTGCTCGCGATCGCCGGGGCCGGGTACCAGGGCGTGTTCCGCAACCCGCTGGCCGACCCCTACCTGCTCGGCGCGGGCGGCGGCGCGGGGCTCGGCGCCACCATCATGATCGTGTTCTTCTCGGACGCGCCCGACACGGGCGTGCCCCTCGCGGCGTTCGCCGGGGCCGTGGGCGGCGTGCTGCTCGCCTACAACCTGGGGCGCGCGGCGGGCGGCCGGGGGACGGTGACACTGGTGCTCGCCGGGGTGGCGGTGTCGAGCTTCCTCGCGGCCGTGCAGGCGTTCCTCCAGCAGCTCCGGGTCGAGGAGCTGGAGCGCATCTACGCCTGGATCATGGGCGGGCTGGAGTCGGCGGACTGGGAGACGCTCACCATGATCGCGCCGTACTCGGCGGTCTCGGTGGCCGTGCTGTTCGCCCACGGGCGGCTGCTCGACGTGCTCAGCGTGGGCGACGACGAGGCCACCTCGCTCGGCGTCTCGGCGGCCCGGGTGCGGTTCGTCGTGCTCGCCGCGTCCTCCCTGGCCACGGCGTGCGCGGTGGCGGTGAGCGGGCTGGTGGGCTTCGTCGGCGTGGTGATCCCGCACGTCGCGCGGCGCCTGGCGGGCGGGTCCTACCGGGCCGTGCTGCCGCTGTCGTTCCTGCTCGGCGCGGCGTTCCTGGTCCTGGTGGACCTGCTCGCGCGCACCGTGATCGCGCCGGGCGAGCTGGCCCTGGGCGTGGTGACCGCCTTCGTCGGCGCGCCCTTCTTCGTCGGCGTGCTGCGGGCGACCCGCAGGGAGGCGTCATGAGCACGGCGGGCGCCCCCGGCGTCCAGGCGCGCGGCGTCGGGGTCCGGCTGGACGGGCGCGAGGTGCTCCGCGACGTGTCGGTCACGGCGGCCGCCGGGTCGTGGCTCGCGGTGATCGGGGCCAACGGCGCGGGCAAGTCCACCCTGCTGCGCGCGATCACCGGGCTCCTGCCGTACAGCGGGGAGGTCCTGCTGCACGGGAGGCCGGCCGACCGGCTCAAGCCCCGGGAGCGGGCCCGCCTCGTGGCGTACGCCCCGCAGAGCCCGGAGCTGCCGGGCGACACTTCGGTGTACGACTACGCGCTGCTGGGGCGGTCGCCGTACATCCGGCACTTCGGGCGGGAGACGCGGCACGACCGCGCGGTGACCGAATCGGTGCTGGAGCGCCTGGACCTGGCCCGGTTCGCGCGGCGGCGGCTGGGGCGGCTGTCCGGCGGAGAGCGCCAGCGGGTCGTGCTGGCGCGGGCGCTGGTCCAGCAGGCGCCGGTGCTGATCCTCGACGAGCCGACCACGGCCCTGGACCTGGGGCACCAGCAGCAGGTGCTGGAACTGGTGGACCGGCTCCGCCTGGCGGACTCGCTGACCGTGATCACGACCCTGCACGACCTCACGCTGGCGGCCCAGTACGCCGACTCGATGCTGCTGATGTCGGACGGGCGGGCGGCGGCGTCCGGCCCGGTCGGCGAGGTCCTGACCGAGGAGGCCGTGGCCGCCCACTTCGGCGCGCGGGTCCGGGTGGCCGAGGGCGAGGACGGCCGTCCCCACCTCTTCCTGCTGCGCCCCTGAACGTCCGGGCCCGGAACTCCGGCCCGGATTCCCGGCCGGTGAACGTCGCGGGAACGGGAAGGGGGCCGTGCGCCCTGCCGCGCACGGCCCCACCGGGGGCGGGGACGGCCCTCAGCGGCGTTTCTTCCGCCACTGGTCGATCTGCTCGCCGGCCTTCCGCTTGGCCTGCTCGGTCTGCTTGGCCCACTTGCCGTCCGTGCGCTTGTTCACCTCGTCGCCCGCCCGGTCCAGGCCCTGCCGCATCCGGTCGCGGTTCTGCCCCATCATGTCCTTCAACCTGTCGCCGAAGCCCATAGGTCCCCCTCGGCCCATCGGTAACATCTCAAAAACGACATACCCCCAGCAATCCGGACGAATCCCTAATCCGGGAGCTGGAGTTCGGCGAACGTCATCCGGTGGTCAGCGCCCTCCAGCCGGTACGTCTCGAACCGCCGCACGGCGACGTCGGCGTCGGCGAGCACCCGGTCCAGCGTCACCCCGGGCGTGAACTCCACCCACGGCCCCAGCTCGGGCCACGTCGGGGTCAGCCCGCGCCCCGTCGCGTCGGCGGCGTCCCGGTATCCGGCGTCCAGCAGGTCCCGCACCGGCCGGTGGTCGAGCGTGGCGTTGAAGTCCCCCGCGAGGATCCGCACCGTGTCCGCCGTGTCCCGGGGGTCTCCCGGGTCGCCGGGCCGGGGCAGCGCCTCCAGCCCCGCCTTCCAGCACGGTTCCCGGTCCGGCCGCGCCGGCGCGCACGGGTGCACCGACACCACCTCCACCGCCGGCGCCTCCGGCACCCGCACCCAGGCCCGGAGCTGCCCGAACCCGCCGAAGTCGATCGCCGGTCCCGACGCCTCGACCGGGAACCGCGCGTAGACGCCGGACCCGCCCACCCCGTCCCGCGCGAGCACCTTCCGGTACGGCAGGAGCCGCCCGAGCCCCGCCTCCTCCAGCCGCTCCACCGCCCCGGGGGTCAGCTCCTGCACGGCGAGCACGTCCGCCCGCGCGAGCCGTACCCGCTCCACGACCCCGGCGGCCGACGCCTGGCCCATCAGCAGGTTCGCCGTGAGCACCCGCACCACGGGCCCGTCGGGGGCCGGGCCCCACGTGCCGTCGGCGATCGCCCGGGGCAGTACGGCGGAGCCCAGCGCGACGGCCGCCGCCACCGCGACCGCGAGCGCCGCCCACCGCCGCAGCGCCAGGACGGCCGGCGCCGCGACGCCCGAGGCCGCCGCGACGTACGGCGTGAACGCCACGAGCTGCGCCCACCGGAAGCCCGCGTCGACGCCGCCGAGGCGGAGGACGGCCCACGCCGCGAACGGGAGCGCGGCCGCCCAGGCGAGGACCGTGGCCAGGCGCCGGCGGCCGCCGCGCCGTACGGGTCTGTCCGGAACCGTCCGGGACGGGCCCGGGGCGGCCCCGGCCGGCCCGGCGTTCCCGCTGGTCGCGGCGGGCGGGGTGGAGGGGGTGAGGGTCATGGGGACATCGTGCGACAGGGGAGGGGGCGGTGGGGGCGTCCGCACCGGGTTCGCGCGGCTTCTGCATGGTTCTTATACAAAATCCGGAGGTTTGGGGCCTGCGACGACGCCGCTCATTTATCGGCAAGTGAGCATTCGACCGGTCCATATGCTCAAGTCGGTGAGGCGTTGCGCACCTGATTGCTTACTCATATTTTTGGATGTCTCTTGTCCTGCGGGGGAATTCCGCACTCTTCGAGGAGTGGGTGTGACGTCCCAGGCGTCCTTTGTGCATCGTGTCCGCGCGCAGACCGAGCGGCTGGGGGACACCCGGTCGTACACCTTCGTCCAGGGCCGCCGGGGACAGTTCACCGAGACCCGCCGCACGTTCACCGAACTCGACCTGGAGGCGCGCGCGATCGCCGCCTGGCTGGGGGAGCGGCGGATGGCCGACCAGGCGGCGCTGCTGCTCTACCCGGCCGGACTGGCGTTCCTGGACGCCTTCCTCGGCTGCCTCTACTCCCGCGTGGTCGCCGTGCCCTCCCCGCTGCCGCAGACCGACCCGCGCGCGCTCGAACGCGCCGAGGGCATCATCAAGGACGCCGACGTGCGGCTCGTGCTCACCGACGCGGCCTCCCGCCCGATGCTGGCCGAGTGGCTGCGCTCGGTGGGGCTGGACGGCCGGGTCGAGTGCGTGGCCACCGACGAGGGCCCCCTCGCCGACCCCGCCGCCTGGACGATGCCGCGGATGGACGCCGGCACCCTCGCCTACATGCAGTACACCTCGGGCTCGACCAGCGAGCCGCGCGGCGTGATGCTCCGGCACTCCAACATCCTGCACAACGAGGACTCCATCTACCTGGCCCTCGGCGCCCCGCTCGTGGGCACCGGCGTGGGCTGGCTGCCGCACTACCACGACATGGGCCTGATCGGCATGCTGCTGCAGCCCGTGCACTCCGGCGGCGACCTGGCCTTCGCCTCGCCGATCGACTTCGTGATGCGGCCCGCGCTGTGGCTGGAGATGATCGACCGGTACCGCGCCGAGTACACCGTGGCCCCCAACTTCGCCTACGAGTGGTGCCTGGCCCGGGTGACCGACGCGCAGCTCGCCGGGCTCGACCTGTCCAGCCTGCGCTTCGCCATGAACGGGGCCGAGCCGGTGCGGGCCGAGACCCTGCGCCGGGTGGACGAGCGCTTCGGCCCCGCGGGCTGGAGCCCCACGGTGTGGGCCCCCGGGTACGGCATGGCCGAGGCGACCCTGCTCATCACGTGCACGCCGGTGGGCACGGGCGCGGTGGTGGGCCGGTTCGACCCGGCCGAGCTGGAACGGCACCGCGCGGTCCCCGCCGAGGACGGCGTCGAGCTGGTCGCCAGCGGCCGTACCGACCGGATGACCGTCGAGATCGTGGACCCGGAGACCGCCGAGCCGCTGCCCGAGGGGCACGTGGGGGAGATCTGGGTGCGGGGCGAGAGCGTCGCCCAGGGCTACTGGCAGCGCGAGGAGGCCACCCGCGAGACCTTCGGGGCCCGTACGGCCGGAGGCGGCGGGCCGTACCTCCGCACGGGCGACCTGGGCTTCCTGCGCGGCGGAGACCTGTTCGTCACGGGCCGGATCAAGGACCTGATCATCGTCAACGGCCGCAACCTCTACCCCCAGGACATCGAGGAGACGGCGCGGGGGGTGCACCCGGCCGCCGGGGCCGTGGCGGCGTTCGGGCTGGACACGGGCGCCGAGCACGTCGTGGTCGTGCAGGAGGTGCGGCCGAGCCGCCTGGGCGAGCGGACCCCGGCCGGCCTCGCCGCCGAGGTCAGGGCGGAGATCGCGCGGGCCCACGCGGTCTCGTCGGTCAACGTCGTGCTGGTCGAGCGGGGCGGCGTCAGCAAGACCACCAGCGGGAAACTCCAGCGCCGGCGCACCCGCCAGGCGCTGCTCGACGGGGCGCTGCCGATCGTGCACGCCGAGCTCTCCCCGGGCGTGCGGGATCTCCTCGGGGCGGGCTCCCCCGGCGTACTCGGGCGGGACGGGCACGGCGAGCGGGCCGGGACGCACGGGCCGGGCCCGCGCGTGGACGAAGGAGCGTGAGAGATGGCGAGCGGACTGGCCGAGGGCGTCGGCACGGCGGCGCCGGGCGCGGTGACGGGCGCGATGACGGGCGCGGTGACGGGCACGGCGGCGGGAACCCCCGCGCCGGGGACCGGGCACCCCGTGGGGACGATCGAGCGGTGGCTGGCGGAGCGCGTGGGGGAGTACGTCCTGCGCCCGCCGGAGGAGATCGACCCGACGGCGGCGATCGCCGGGTACGGCATGGACTCGGTCTACAACCTGAGCCTGTGCGGCGACATCGAGTCGGAGTTCGGCCTGGAGGTGGACCCGACGCTGGTGTGGGAGCATCCCACGATCGAGGCGATCGCCGCGCATCTGCGGGCGCGGATGGCCGGCTGAGGACACGTCGCGACGGCCGAGCGCGCGCATGAGAAGGATTCCCGTCCGCCGTCTGAAGTGGGTCGTCCTCGCCCTGTGGGTCGGCGTGATCGCGGTGCTCGGCCCGTCCGCGGGCCTGCTGTCCACCGTGCAGAAGGACGACATCGCGGAGTACCTGCCGGCCAACGCCGACTCGGCGCGGGCGGTGCGCCGCATCCTCGGCATGCAGGGCGACAACCTGCTGCCCGCCACGATCGTCTACGAGCGCGAGTCGGGCGTCACCGCGGCGGACCGGGCCAAGGTCGCGGCGGACCTGAAGGCCGTGGCCCGGATCCGGAACGTGGTGGCCGAGCTGCCGCCGTCGGCCGGGACCGCGGGGCGCACGTTCGGCCCGGTCGAGTTCAAGGAGGAGCTCGACAAGTACCGCGACAAGAAAGGGCGCCTGCCCAAGGAGCTGCGCGCGGTCGAGGCCAAGTTCAAGATCCCCTACATCCCGCCCGCCGGGAAGCCGGTCAAGCTCATGTCCTCGCAGGAGTCGGCGGACGGGCAGGCGCTGCGGCTGGTCGCCATCGTGCGGGACACCGGCGTGGCCGAGACCACCGCGACGATCAACGAGATCCGCCGCGTCGTCAGGGCCGGCCTCCCGCCCGGGCTCAGCGCCCACCTGACCGGGACCGTCGGCTACCAGGCGGACGCGCAGGCCGTCTTCGGCATGATCGACGGCGTGCTGGTGCTGGCCGCGCTGGGCGTGGCCGTCGTCGTGCTGCTGATCACCTACCGCAGCGTCGTCCTGTGGGCGATCCCGCTGTTCATCGTCGTGCTCGCGCTGGCCGTGGCGATGGGCGTCAGCTACCTGCTCGCCGCCGCCGGGCTCATCACGGTCAGCAGCCTGGCCGTGTCGCTGCTGATGGTGCTGGTCGTGGGCGCGGGCACCGACTACGCCCTGCTGCTCATCGCCCGCTACCGCGAGGAGCTGCGCCGCCACGAGGACCGGCACGAGGCCATGGCGGTCGCCGTACGGCGGGCCAGTCCGGCCATCGTGGCCAGCGCGGCGACCGTCATCGCGGGCCTGCTGTGCCTGATGGTGGCGGAGCTGAACTCCACCAGGGGGCTCGGGCCGGTCGCGGCGATCGGCGTGGCCTGCGCGATGATCGCGATGATCACGCTGCTGCCCGCCGTCATGGTGGTGGCCGGGCGGTGGGTGTTCTGGCCGCTGGTGCCGCGCCACGACCCGGGCGCGGCCGGGGAGTCGGGCGAGGCGGGCGCGTGGGGACGGCTCGGCCGGTGGATCGGCCGCCGCGCCCGGCTCGTGTGGATCGTGACGTGCCTGGCGCTGGGCGTGCTCGTGCTCGGGCTCACGTCGTACAAGGAGGGCGGGCTGGCCAACCGGGACGCCTTCACCGGGCGGCCGGAGGCGGTCGTCGGCGAGGACATCAGCGATCGGCACTTCCCTCGGGCGGCCGAGGACCCGGTGCAGGTCGTCGCCACGAACGAGAAGCTGCGCGACGTGATCGTGAGCGCGGCGCGGCTGGACGAGGTCACCTCGATCACGCTGGGCAGCGCGGGCACCGACGACGTGCTGGTGAACGTGACGCTCAAGGACAAGCCCAACACGCGCGAGGGCCAGGGCCAGGTGCTCCACCTGCGCGACCGCATGTTCGCGGTGGGCGCGCCCGACGTGAACGTGGGCGGGACGGTCGCGCTGAACTACGACCTGCAGCGAGCGGCGGAGCGCGACCGGCTGCTGATCATCCCGCTGGTGCTGCTGGTCGTGTTCATCGTGCTGGCGATGCTGCTGCGGGCGATCGTGGCGCCGCTGCTGCTGCTGGCCACGGTCGTGCTGTCGTTCGCGGCGACGCTGGGGATCAGCGCGTTCCTGTTCGAGCACGTCTTCGGGTTCGCCGGGGTGGACCAGGCGTTCGTGCTGGTGGTGTTCGTGTTCCTGGTCGCGCTCGGCGTGGACTACAACATCTTCCTCATGCACCGGGTCCGCGAGGAGTCGGTGCGGCACGGCACCCGGCGCGGCGCGATCCTGGGGCTCGGCGCGACCGGCGGGGTGATCACCTCGGCCGGGCTCGTGCTCGCCGGCACGTTCGCGATGCTCGGGGTGCTGCCGATGACGCAGACCGTGCAGATCGCGGTCGCGGTCGCGCTCGGGGTGCTGCTGGACACGATGATCGTGCGGTCGATCCTGGTCACGGCGCTGACGCTGGACGTCGGGGACTGGGTGTGGTGGCCCGGGGCGCTGGCGCGCGGGTCGCTGCCGAGGCCCCGGATGCGGCGCCGCCAGGTCCCGTCGGGGGTGCGCACGGTGGAGACGCGGTGGCTCTTCTCCGACCCCACCTACCAGCCGCGGCTTTGATCACATGGTGAGCGTTCGCTGTGCCGCAGCTAACAACTCGTCCCCTGCAATTTATCAGTCCAATGATAAGAAAGGGGGTGGATGGGGGTATTGCGGCGTAGAACACGATCCTGATTTAATGCAGAGGCCGCTTTCGGGGGCAGAGATGGCGAAGGCTCCGTGTTAGCGCAGTGCCGACGGCTGGTGGGGTGAATGTGGGGAACGTAGCAGATTTGTCGCTCGCCCCGGCCGGCGCGAATAACTGAACCGGAAAGAATGGCGATGTTTTCCGCTGAAAATGGTCGCTGGTCTTTGTCTTCCGCCCAGCACGGGGTCTGGTACGCGCAACAGCTCAACCCCGCCGATCCGATTCACGTCGCCCAATACCTTCACATCGAGGGCCCGCTCGACCCCGGGCTCTTCCGCGAGGCCGTCCGCCTGGCCGCCGACGAGGCCGAGGCCGTGCACGTCCGCCTGGCCGAGGACGCCGGAGGCGTGGTCCAGATCCTCGACCCGCGCGAGGTGGACCTGCCCCTCGTGGACCTCGCCGCCGGCCCCGACCCGGGAGCCGCGGCCGAGGCCTGGATGCGGGCCGAGATGGACACGCCGCTGGACCTCACGGGCGACCGCCTCTTCCGCACCGCCCTGCTACGGCTCGGGCCCGACCGGCACGTCTGGTACCTCCGCTGTCACCACGTCGCCGTGGACGGGTACAGCGGCCCGATGCTCACCCGGCGGCTCGCCGAGGTGTACTCCGAGCTCGCGGCAGGCCTGCCGTACGCCCGCACGGACCGGCTGGGGTCGCTGGCCGACCTGCTCGCGGAGGAGGCCGCGTACACCGGGTCGGCGCGGCAGGAGGCCGACCGGCGGTACTGGGCGGGGGTGTGCGCGGACCTGCCGGACCCGGTGAACCTGGCGGGGCGGTTCGCCGTGCCCTCCTCGCGCTTCCACCGGGCCACCGAGAACCTGTCGGCGGAGGAGGCCGCCGGGCTCGCCGAGGCGGCGCTGCGGCTGGGCACGAGCCCGTCCGGGCTGGTGATCGCGGCCGTGGCGGCGTACGTCGGGCGGCTGACCGGGACCGCCGACCTCGTGCTGGGGCTGGCGGTGACCGCCCGGGCGACGCCGGTGGCCCGCCGCACCCCCGGCATGGTCGCCAACGTGCTCCCGCTGCGGCTCTCGCTGACGCCCGGGATCACCGTCGCCGACCTGGTGCGCCAGGTGACCAAGCGGGTGGGCCGGCTGCTCGTGCACCAGCGGTACCGGTACGAGGACCTGCGGCGCGACCTGCGCCTCGTGGGGGACGACGGGCGGCTGTTCGGCCCGATCGTCAACGTCATGCAGTTCGACACCACGCTCGACCTGGCCGGCTGCACGGCGACCGCGCACGCGCTGTCCACCGGGCCCGTGGACGACCTGTCGGTGAACGTCTACGACGGGCGGGTCGACTTCGACGGCAACCCCGCGCTGTACGGCGAGGCGGAGCTGGCCGGGCACCACGCGCGGTTCATGCGGTTCCTGCGGGAGTTCGCGGCCTCGGCGCACGACCGGGCCGCGGACACCGTCGAGATCATGGACGCGGCCGAGCGGGAGACGGTCCTGGGCCGCTGGAACGCTACAGACCGGCGGGTGCCGCACCGCACGGCGGTCGAGCTGTTCGAGGCCGCGGTGGCGCGGGACCCGGACGCCGTGGCGCTGGCGCACCGGGGCGCGCGGCTGACCTACCGGGAGCTGAACGCGCGGGCGAACCGGCTGGCGCACTACCTGCTGGCGCACGGGGCCGGGCCGGAGCGGCGGGTCGCCCTGGCGATGCCCAAGCGCCCGGAGCTGATCGTCGCGGTGCTGGGCACGCTGAAGGCGGGCGCGGCGTACGTGCCGGTGGACCCGGCCTACCCGGCCGAGCGGGTGCGGACGATGCTCGCCGACTCCGCGCCCGAGCTGGTGCTGACCACCGCGGCGCTCGCCTGGGATCTGCCGGGGGACCGGCCGCCGGTGCGGCTGGACGACCTGGACCTGTCGGCGTACCCGGACTCCGACCCCTCCGACGCCGACCGGGGCACGCCGCTGCTGCCCGCCCACCCCGCGTACGTGATCTACACCTCGGGCTCCACCGGGCGGCCGAAGGGCGTGGTCGTGACGCACGCCGGGCTGCCGGCGTTCGCGGCGCACGAGGCCGGGCACTTCGCGGCCGGGCCGGACAGCCGGGTCCTGCAGTTCGCCTCGATCAGCTTCGACGCCTCGGTGCTGGAATGGCTGCTCGCGTTCGCCTCCGGGGGGACGCTCGTGCTGCCGCCCGAGGACGTGTACGGCGGGGAGGCGCTGGCGTCCTTCCTCGACCGCGAGGGGATCACGCACGCCCTGATCACCCCGGCCGTGCTCGCCACGCTGCCGCCCGGGCCGCTGCCGGGCCTGCGCACGCTCGTCGTCGGCGGCGAGGCGACCCGGCCCGAACTGGTGGACCGGTGGTCGCCGGGCCGCCGCATGATCAACGCGTACGGGCCCACCGAGACGACGATCGTGGGCGCGATGAGCGGCCCGCTCGCGCCCGGCGGGCCGATCCCGATCGGCCGGCCGGTGTTCAACAACCGGGTGTACGTCCTGGACGCGGCGCTGCGGCCGGTCCCGCCCGGCGTCGTGGGCGAGCTGTACGTCGCCGGGGTGAGCCTGGCGCGAGGGTACCACGACCGGCCGGGGCTGACGGCGGAGCGCTTCGTGGCCTGCCCGTACGGCCCGCCGGGGGAGCGGATGTACCGCACGGGCGACCTGGCGCGGTGGACGGCCGACGGCGAGCTGGAGTACGCCGGGCGCGCGGACTCCCAGGTCAAGGTGCGCGGGTTCCGCGTCGAGCCGGGCGAGATCGAGGCCGTGCTCGCCCGCCGCCCGGGGGTGCGCGAGGTCGCCGTCGTGGTGCGCGAGGACCGCCCTGGGGACCGCCGGCTGGTGGCCTACGTCGCCGGGGAAGCGGACCCCGCGGACCTGCGCGCCGCCGCCGCCGAGTCGCTGCCCGCGCACATGGTGCCGTCGGCGGTGGTCAGGCTGGACCGGCTCCCGATCACCGGCAGCGGCAAGCTGGACCGGGCCGCGCTGCCCGCCCCGGGCCCGGCGGCCGGCGGTGGCCGCGAACCGGAGGGCGAGCGCGAGGAACTGCTCGCCGCGATCTTCGCCGAGGCGCTGGGGCTGGAGCGGGTGGGGGCCGAGGACGGCTTCTTCGACCTGGGCGGCGACTCGATCGTGGCGATCCAGATCGTGTCCCGCGCCCGCCGCGCCGGGCTGTCGATCTCGCCGCGCGACGTGTTCCAGCACCGCACGGTCGAGGCCCTGGCCCTCGTGGCCGGGTCCGTGGAGGCGGCCGGCGACGAGGACCGGGACCGTCCCCTGGTGGAGCTCGGCCCGGGGGAGCTCGACGAGGCCGTCCTCGCCGCGGCCGAGGACGTGTGGCCGCTGTCGCCGCTGCAGACCGGGTTCTACTTCCACGCCCTGCTGGACGAGGGCGCGAGCGACGTCTACACCGCCCAGCTCGTGCTGGACCTGGACGGCGACCTCGACCCCGCCGCGCTGCGCGCCGCGATGGACGAGGCGGTCCTGCGGCACCCCAACCTGCGCGCCGCGTTCCTGCAACGGCCCTCCGGCGAGCCCGTCCAGGTCGTGCACCGCTTCGCGTCCGTGCCCTGGCGCGAGGAGGATCTGACCGCGCTGCCCGGGGACTCCCGCGAGGCCGCGGCGGCGCGGCTGGCCGGGGAGGAGCGGTCGCGCCCGTTCGACCTGGCGTCCCCGCCGCTGCTCCGCGTCGCGCTCGTGCGGCTCACGCCGTACCGGCACCGGATCATCGTGACGAACCACCACATCCTGCTCGACGGCTGGTCCACGCCCCTCCTCGCGGCCGAGGTCTTCGCGCTCTACACCGAGCGCCTCTCCCCCGGGGCGTACGACGGGGTGCACCGCGCCGGGGAGCCGGACGCGCGGGACGGCGGCGCGGCGCCGTACAAGCGGTACCTGGCCTGGCTCGCGGGGCGGGACCGGGACGCCGGGCTGGACGCGTGGGGCCGCGCGCTCGCGGGGGTCACGGAGCCGACGCTGGTGGCGCCGGAGGCGGCGGACCGGCCGCCGGTGACGCCCGAGCGGGTCTCCGCGGACATGGCGGCGGACCTGGCCGGGAGGCTCGCGGCCGTGTCGCGGGCGCGGTCGGTGACGCTGACGACCGTGCTCCAGGCGGCGTGGGGGATGGTGCTCGCGCGGATGTGCGGGCGCGGCGACGTGGTGTTCGGCGGCACCGTGTCGGGGCGGCCGGCCGAGCTGCCCGGGGTCGAGGGCATGATCGGGCTGTTCATCAACACCGTGCCGGTGCGGGTGCGGCTCGACCCCGCGGAGACGGTCGGGGAGCTGCTGGAACGCGTCCAGGGCGAGCAGGCGGCGCTGTTCGCGCACCACCACGTGAGCCTGCCGGAGATCCAGCGGGCGGCCGGGACCGGCCCGCTGTTCGACACGCTCATGGTGGTGGAGAACTACCCGCTGGACCCGGGGGACATCGCGGCGGGCGGCGTGCGGATCACGCCGGGAGACGTGACCGACACGACGCACTACCCGCTGACACTGCTGGTCATCCCGGGGGAGCGGCCCCGGCTGCGGCTGCACTACCGGCCCGACGTGTTCACCGCCGGGCAGGCCGGGCGGGTGCTGCGGCGGCTGGTGGAGGTGCTGGAGGCGATCGCCGCCGCGCCGGACGCCCTCGTGGGCCGGGTGGACGCGATCTCGGCCGGGGAACGGGCGGAGATCGAGCGGTGGAACCGGACCGGGCGGCCGGTGGCCCCCGCGACGCTCCCGGAGCTGTTCGAGGCGCAGGTCGCGCGCACGCCGGACGCGACGGCGCTGGTGTCCGAGGGCGTCTCGCTGACGTACGCCGAGCTGAACGCGCGGGCCAACCGGCTGGCGCGGCACCTGGCGGCGCGCGGGGCGGGGCCCGAGACGGTGGTCGGGCTGGCGCTGCCGCGCTCGGCCGGCCTGCTGGTCGCGATGTACGCCGTGGTGAAGACGGGGGCGGCCTACCTGCCGATCGACCCGTCGTACCCGGCCGAGCGGATCGCCTACATGATCGAGGACGCCGCGCCCGTCGTGGTGATCGACGAGTCGTGGCTCGCGGAGGCGGACGTCTCCGGCCTGTCCCCGGACGACCTGGAGCGCGGCCCCTCACCCGCGAACCCCGCGTACGTGATCTACACCTCGGGCTCGACCGGCCGCCCCAAGGGCGTCGCCGTCGCGCACGAGGCCATCGTGAACCGGCTCGCGTGGATGCAGGCGGAGTACGGCCTCGGGCCCGGCGACCGCGTGATGCAGAAGACCCCCGCCGGGTTCGACGTGTCGGTGTGGGAGTTCTTCTGGCCGCTCCAGACCGGGGCGGCGCTGGTGATCGCCCGCCCGGACGGGCACCGCGACCCGGCGTACCTGGCGGAGCTGGCGCGGGAGCGGCGCGTCACGACGATGCACTTCGTGCCGTCCATGCTCACGGCCTTCCTGGCCGAGCCCGCCGCGGCCGGCTGCGACTCGCTCCGGCGGGTGTTCTGCAGCGGCGAGGCCCTGCCGCTGGACCTGGCCGAGCGGTTCCGGGCGGCGTTCCCCGGGGTCGCGCTGCACAACCTGTACGGCCCGACCGAGGCCGCGGTCGACGTGACGCACTGGGAGCACCGGCCGGAGCCGGGCGCGGTCACGGTGCCCATCGGGCATCCGGTCTGGAACACGCGGGTCCACGTGCTCGACCCGTTCCTGCGGCCGGCCCCGGTCGGGGCGCCGGGGGAGCTGTACCTGTCCGGGGTGCAGCTCGCGCGGGGGTACCTGGGCCAGCCCGGGCTGACCGCCGAGCGCTTCGTCGCCGACCCGTACGGCCCGCCGGGGTCGCGGATGTACCGCACCGGCGACCTGGTCCGCCGCCGGGAGGACGGCGCGCTGGACTACATCGGCCGGGTGGACTTCCAGGTCAAGATCCGCGGGCAGCGGGTCGAGCCGGGCGAGGTCGAGGCCGTGCTCGCCCGTCACCCGGGCGTCGCCCAGGCCGCCGCCGCCGTGCGCGGAGACCGCCTCATCGCCTACGTCGTCCCGGCGCCCGTCCAGGCGGCCCCCGGGGTGCGGGAGGACGCCGTGCCCCTGAACGGCGGGGCCCGCGCCGGCGCCGTACGCCTGAACGGGGCGGACGCCGTACACCTGAACGGGGCCGGGCCGCTGGACGCGGCGGCGGTCCGCCGGCACGCGGCCGCGTCGCTGCCGGAGGTGATGGTGCCGGCGGCGGTGGTGTTCCTGGACGCGCTGCCGCTGAACGCCAACGGCAAGCTGGACCGGGCCGCGCTGCCGGAGCCGGACTTCGCGGCCGCCGCGACCGGGCGGGAACCCTCGAACGCCCGCGAGGCCGTGCTGGCGTCGCTGTTCGCCGAGGTCCTGGGCCTTTCGCGGGTCGGGGCCGACGACGGCTTCTTCGACCTGGGCGGCGACTCCATCGTGGCCATCCAGCTCGTGGCGCGGGCCCGGCAGGCGGGCCTGGTCTTCTCGCCCAGGGACGTGTTCCGCAACCCCACGGTCGAGGCGCTGGCGGCGGTCGCCCGCGTGGACGACGGGCGCGCGGCCGAGCCGCCGGGATCGGGCGTCGGTTCCGCCCCCGCCACGCCGATCATGCGCTGGCTGCGCGAGCTGGGCGGGCCGGTGGACGGCTTCAGCCAGCACGTCGTCCTGCGCGTCCCGCCCGGCCTGCGGACCGGGGACGTCACTCGGGCGCTCCAGGCCGTGCTGGACCACCACGACGTGCTGCGCGCCCGCCTCACGCCGGACTGGACCCTGGAGATCCCCGGGCCGGGCGCGGTGGACGCCGCCGCCCGCGTGCGCCGGGCCACGGACGACGACATCGCCGCCCAGACCGAGGCCGCGCGGCGGCGGCTCGACCCGGCGAACGGGATCATGGTCCAGGTCGTCCTCGCGGACACGGCGCTGATCGTCGTGGCGCACCACCTGGTCGTGGACGGCGTCTCCTGGCGCGTGCTGCTGCCCGACCTGGCCACCGCGCTGGCCGGCGGCGCGCTCGCCCCCGTCCCCGCCTCGTTCCGCCGCTGGGCCGTACGGCGGGCCGCCGAGGACCGCCGCGCCGAGCTCGCCGCCTGGCGGGACGTCCTCGCCGGGCCCGACCCGCTGCTGGGCGACCGGCCGCTCGACCCGGCGCGGGACGTGTCCGCGACGCGCGGCGAGCTGACCCTGACCCTGCCGCCGGACATCGCCGGGCCGCTGCTCGCCGAGGTGCCCGCCCGCTTCCACGCCCGGGCCGACGACGTGCTGCTGACCGGGCTCGCCGTCGCGGTCGCGCGCTGGCGCGGCGGCCCCGGGACGGGCGTGCTCGTGGACCTGGAGGGCCACGGCCGCGACGAGACCGCCGCCGACCTGGGCCGCACGGCCGGCTGGTTCACCGCGCTGTACCCCGTGCGGCTGGACGCGGGCGACGTGGACCCGGCCGAGGTCTGCGCGGGCGGCGACGCGGCCGGGCGCGCGATCAAGCGGGTGAAGGAGGGGCTGCGGCGGGTCCCCGGCGACGGGTCCGGCTTCGGCGTGCTGCGGTACCTCGACCCGGAGACCCGCGACGAGCTGGCCGGGCTCCCCCGCCCGCAGATCATGTTCAACTACCTCGGCCGCCTCGACGCCCCGCGCGGCGGCGACTGGGAGCCCATCGCGATCGGCGGCGGCCAGGACCCGGACCTGCCCCTGGCGCACGCGCTCTCCGTCAGCGCCGTCGCCCGCGCGGGGGAGGGCCTGACCGCCACCTGGACCTGGGCCGGGGGCGTGCTCACCGAGGACCGCGTGCGCGACCTGGCCGAGACCTGGTTCGCCGTGCTCCGCGGCCTGCGGGACGCCACCGGGGCCGGGTTCACCCCCTCCGACCTGCCGGTGCCCCTCACCCAGGCCGAGATCGAGGAGCTGGAGCGCGCCGAGCCGGACCTCGCGGACGTGTGGCCGCTGTCCCCGCTCCAGCAGGGCCTGTTCGTGCACGCCCTGCTCGACGAGGAGGACGTCTACACCGTCCAGCTCGCCCTGGACCTGGACGGCCCCCTCGACGCGGCCCGGCTCAGGTCGGCCGCCGAGGCCCTGCTGCGCCGTCACCCCGGCCTGCGGGTGACGTTCCGCCAGCGCCCCCACGGCGACGCCGTACAGCTCGTCCACGACCGCGTGGACCTGGCGTGGACCGAGCGCGACGTGACGTCCGCGCCCGACCCGGCGGAGGAGGCGCGGCGGCTGACCCGGGAGGAGCGGCAGCGGCCGTTCTCGCTCGGGCGCGGCCCGCTGGTGCGCTTCCTGCTGGTCGGGCTGGGCGGCGACCGGCACCGCCTGGTGCTCACCAACCACCACGTCGTGCTCGACGGCTGGTCGGTCCCGGTGCTCGTGGCCGAGCTGTTCGCGCTCTACCAGGGGACCGCGCTCGCCCGGCCCGCGTCGTACCGGGGCTACCTGGAGTGGCTGGGCGCGCAGGACCGGGAGGCGGCGGAACGGGCGTGGCGCGACGCGCTCGCGGGTGTCACCGAGCCCACCCTCGTCGCGCCCCGGCTGGCCGGCGCCCCGCCCGTCGCGCCCGAACGGCTCCACCTGACGCTCGGCGCGGACCTGACCGCGCGGCTCACCGCCTGGCTGCGCGGCCGCGGCCTGACCCTCAACACGGTCTTCCAGGCGGCCTGGGGCGTGCTGCTGTCCCGCCTGACCGGCCGCGACGACGTGGTCTTCGGCGCGACCGTCTCGGGCAGGCCCGCCGACCTGCCCGGGGTCGAGGACGCGGTCGGGCTGTTCATCAACTCCGTCCCCGTCCGGGTGCGGCTGACGCCCGGCGAGCCGCTGTCCGCGCTGCTGGACCGGCTCCAGGCCGAGCAGGCCGAGCTGTTCGCCCACCATCACCTGGGCCTCGCGGACATCCAGCGGGCGGCGGGCGCCGCGCGGCTCTTCGACACGATGATGGTGATGGAGAACTACCCGCTGGACCCCGCCGACCTCGGCGAGGCGCCCGGCGGGCCGCGCGTCGCCGGGGTGGAGACGGACGACGCCACCCACTACCCCCTGGCCGTCGCCGCGATCCCCGGCGAGCGGCTGACCCTCCGCCTCTACTACCGCCCCGACCTGTACGGCGAGGCGGAGGCGGCCGAGCTGCTGGAACGCCTGGCGGCCCTGCTCGAAACCGTCGCGGACACGCCGGAGCTGCCCGTCGGCCGGGTGGACGTGCTGACCCCCCGCGAGCGGGACCGCGTCCTGCGCGAGTGGAACGCCACGGACGCGCCCGTCCCCACCGGCCGCTCGCTCGTGGACCTCTTCGAGGAGCGGGTGCGGCTCGCGCCGGAGGCGCCCGCGGTGGTGGCGGACGGGGTGTCGCTGACGTACGGGGAGTTGAACGCGCGGGTGAACCGGCTGGCGCATCGGCTGATCGGGTTGGGGGTGGGGGCGGAGACGCCGGTCGCGGTGCTGATGGAGCGGTCGGTGGAGCAGGTGGTGGCGACGCTGGCGATCGTGAAGGCCGGCGGTTGCTATGTGCCGATCCACCACAGCCACCCGCCCGAGCGCATGTCCTACGTGATGGCGGACACGGGCGCCCCGGTGCTGCTGGTGGACGAGGAGAACGCGGTCCGCTGGTTCCCCCACGACGGCCGGGTCCTGCTGGCGCGCGACGCCCCGGGCGACGACAGCGACCCGGGCGTCGCCGTACGGCCCGCGCAGGCCGCCTACGTCATGTACACCTCGGGCTCGACGGGCCTGCCCAAGGGCGTGGTGGTCACCCATCGCGACGTCGCCGGCCTGGCCCTCGACCCGGTCTGGGACCGCGAGGCGCACCGCCGGGTCCTGCTGAACGTGCCCTACGCGTTCGACCCCTCGTCGTACGAGCTGTGGACGCCGTTGCTGACGGGCGGCGCGATCGTCGTGGCCCCGCCGGGGCCGCTCGACGCCGAGACCCTGGCCAGGACGGTCCGGGATCACCAGGTCACCGCGATGGTGCTGGTCACCGGGGTGTTCAACCTGATGGCGGAGGAGCGGCCCGACGCCTTCGCCGGGGTGCGCAGCGTGCTCACCGGCGGGGACGTGGCCTCCCCGCACGCCATGGCCAGGGTGCTGGCGGCGCGCCCCGGCCTCACGCTGATCAACGGGTACGGGCCGACCGAGACCACCCTTGTGGCCGCGACGCACCGGGTTCGGCCGGAGGACACCTCGGGCGACGTGCCGATAGGCCGCCCGCCCGCCAACATGCGCGCCTACGTGCTCGACGCGAACCTGCGGCCCGTCCCCCCGGGCGTCCCCGGCGAGCTGTACTCGGCCGGGCTCGGGGTCGCGCGCGGCTACCTCGGCCGTCCGGGGCTGACGGCCGAGCGGTTCGTGGCGTGCCCGTTCGGCCCTCCCGGCGAGCGGATGTACCGCACCGGGGACCTGGCGCGGTGGCGCGAGGACGGGGTGCTGGAGTTCCTGGGCCGGGTGGACGACCAGGTCAAGGTGCGCGGGTTCCGCATCGAGCCGGGCGAGGTCGAGGCCGTGCTGGCGCGTCACGAGGGCGTGGCCAGGGCCGCGGTCGTCGTCCGGGAGGACCGGCCGGGGGACAGGCGGCTGGTCGCGTACGTCGTCGGCGAGGCCGGCCCCGGGGAGCTGCGGGAGCTGGCCGCCGCCGCGCTCCCGGAGTACATGGTCCCGGCCGCCTTCGTGACCCTGCCCGAGCTGCCGGTCACGCCCAACGGCAAGCTCGACCGCAAGGCGCTGCCCGCGCCGGACCTGCCCGGCGCCGCCCCCGGCCGGGCCCCGCGCACGCCCGCCGAGGAGATCCTGTGCGGGCTGTTCGCCGAGGCTCTGGGCGTGGACCGGGTGGGCGTGGACGACTCGTTCTTCGAGCTGGGCGGCGACTCGATCGTCGCCACGCGGCTCGCCTCGCGGATCCGGTCGGCGTTCGGGGCCGAGCTGCCGGTGCGCGCGCTGTTCGAGACCCCCACGGTCGCGGGCGTCGCCGCGCTGGTCGAGGCGGCCTCCGGCGCGGCCCGGCCCCCGCTGGCCCCGCGCCCCCGCCCGGAATCGGTGCCGCTGTCGCACGCGCAGCGGCGGCTGTGGTTCCTGAACCGGTTCGACCCGGCGTCGCCGGTCTACAACGTGCCGATCGCGCTGCGGCTGCGCGGGGAACTGGACGCCGGGGCGCTGCGGGCCGCGCTCGCCGACGTGGCCGTACGACATGAGTCCCTGCGCACGGTCTACCCAGAGCACGACGGGAACCCGCGCCAGGTGGTGCTGCCCGGGGCGCGGCCGGAGGTCGCCGTGGTCCCGGCGGCGGAGGAGGACCTGCCCGGGCTGCTCGCCGGGGCGGTCGGGCGCGGGTTCGACCTGACCGCCGAGCCGCCGCTGCGCGCCTTCGTCTTCCGGCTCGCGCCGGAGGAGCACGTCGTGCTGCTGGTCCTGCACCACATCGCCGCCGACGGCTGGTCCCTCGCCCCCCTGGCCGCCGACGTGGTCACCGCCTACGCGGCCCGCCGCGCCGGGGAGGCGCCCGGGTGGGAGCCGCTGCCGGTCCAGTACGCCGACTACGCGCTCTGGCAGCGGGACCTGCTCGGCTCGGAGGACGACCCGGACAGCCTGGTCAGCCGCCAGCTCGCCTTCTGGCGCGAGGCGCTGGCCGGCCTGCCCGAGGAGCTGCCGCTCCCCGCCGACCGGCAGCGCCCGGCCGAGCCGTCGTACCGCGGCGGCGCCGTCCCGTTCACCGTCCCGCCCGAGGTGCTCGACCGGCTCGGCGCGCTGGCCCGCGAACGCCGCGCGAGCGTGTTCATGGTGGTGCGGGCGGCGCTGGCGGCGTTGTTGTCGCGGTTGGGGGCGGGTCCG
>NZ_QZEY01000024.1:240-120909 GCF_003594875.1 Bailinhaonella thermotolerans | reverse complement strand
AGCGCCTGATGCGCCGTCGGGCCACTGCCGTACGTATGGGTCAAATCAACTACGTCGAGCACGTTTTCAGTCCTAAACGGTCTGCCTGGCCCGTGGATACCGGCCAGGATGTTCGTCGGGATGCCGATCATCCCGGTCCCGTCGGCGGCGGCGACGCCCGGGGCGTCCCCGCCCCGGCGGCCGGGCGTGCCGGCGCCCGCGCCCTCCGGTCGCCCGGCGTCCTGGTGCTCCACCGGCGCGGGACCGGCGGGGCGTCCCGGCGTGCCGCCGCGGGTTCGCGCGCGACGAGGCGATGAGTGAGCGTAGCGGAGCCGGGGCGCGGGCATGGGAAAACGCCCAGATCGTGATGAAAAACGGCCTTTGTCGTTATTTGCGAGGAGTGTGGATGTCTATGTAGCTCTGCTACTCTGTGGGGCCTCTGAGGCTGGTGGGCTATTGGCCGATTTGGTAAGCCTGTGCTCCAATAACCCTCGCCACGGACGCGCGCGTGTTCCACGCTTGCGCACATCTGAAACATATTCCTGCACGTCATAGACCTGTACCGAAGACGGTCCGGCGAGAGGTTGCGGAGGCCAGTGAGGACAGGAAGCACAAAGAACGGTCGCGAGTCTTCCCGGGCTGCCCAGAAGTCCCGGGCGAAGACCGGCGGCCGCTTGGCCCTGCGCAACTGGAGGGTGCGATCACGTCTGGTCGCGCTCATCCTGGTCCCGACCATCGTCGCCGTCGGGATGGGCGGACTCCGCCTCGCCGAGTCACTCAGCAGTGCGAACGCCTACAAGCGGGTCAGCGAGCTGGCCCACTTCAACGCCAGCGTCTCCGACCTGGTCTACCGGCTCGAACAGGAGCGCGACACCGTCGCCTGGTACATCGCGGTCGGCCGTGTCAGCGAGGGCAAGGCCACGGAGCGGATCGAGAAGACCAACGAGGACGTCGACGTGGCCGCCTCGACGGTCCGCAGCGAGGCCGCGAAGATCGGGGACGCCCACACCGAGCGTGTCCGGCGGCAGGTCGCCCAGATCCTCGTCCGCGTCCAGGAGATCGCGAACCTGCGCAAGATCGCTCTGAAGGAGAAGCTCCTCCCGCTCCCCGCGGTGACGAAGTACTCCGAGGTCATCACCGACCTCCTCACGATCAACGAGGACATCGGCCAGGGCGCCGGCGACGAAGAGCTCATCCAGAACGTCCGGGCGCTGCGGCAGCTCTCCGAGATGAAGGAGCGCATGTCCCAGCAGCGGGCCATCGGCACCGCCGCCGCGGTCAGCGCCGTTCCCCGGTTCGACCCGAACGAGCTCCAGACGTTCATCAACGCCCGCGCCGGCCAGGAGAGCGCGCTGCGCGGCTTCCGGGCCGAGGCCAGCCAGTCCATCCGCCAGCTCTACGAGGACACGGTCACCGGCCGCGAGATCGACCGCGCCGAGGCCTTCCGCGAGCGCGCGATGGCCCTCGCCCGCGACGGCAAGCTGCTCGACCTCGACCCGGCCAGGGCCGACGACGGCTCCAAGTGGTTCGACTCGATGAGCTTCACCATCGACCAGATGCGCAAGGTCGAGGTGGAGATCGGCAAGCTGGTGATCGCCCGCGCCGAGACCCTGCGGACGGACGCCCGCAACGGCGCCGTCACCTTCGCCGCGATCACGCTCCTCGTGCTCATCCTGGCCCTGACGTTCACCGCCTTCGTCGCGCGCTCCATGGTGCGCCCGCTGCGCCGCCTGCGCAGCGAGGCGCTGGAGGTCGCCGGCCGCAGGCTGCCGGAGATGGTCCAGCAGCTCCGCGAGTCCGACGGCCAGACCGAGATCGAGGTCCGCCCGATCCCCGTCACCTCCAGCGACGAGATCGGGGAAGTGGCGCGGGCCTTCGACGAGGTCCACCGCGAAGCCGTACGCCTGGCGGGTGGGGAGGCCCAGCTGCGAGGCACGGTCAACGCGATGTTCGTCAACCTCTCCCGGCGAAGCCAGACCCTCGTCGAACGGCAGCTCTCGCTGATCGACGGCCTGGAGCAGGGCGAGCAGGACGAGCAGCGGCTCGCCAGCCTCTTCAAGCTGGACCACCTGGCGACCCGCATGCGGCGCAACAGCGAGAACCTCCTGGTCCTCGCGGGCCAGGAACCCGCCCGCCGCTGGGCGCAGCCGATCCAGCTCGTGGACGTCGTGCGCGCCTCGCTGTCGGAGGTCGAGAACTACGACCGGGTCGCCCTGCGCGTGCAGTCCGGGCCGTCCGTCGCCGGCCAGGCCGTCAACGACGTCGTCCACCTGCTCGCCGAGCTCGTCGAGAACGCGATCTCGTTCTCGCCCCGCGACACCAAGGTCGTCGTGTCCGGCCACCGGACCGACGACGGCGGCGCGATGCTCACCGTCAGCGACTCCGGCATCGGCATGCCGCCGGAGGAGCTCGCCGAGGCCAACCACCGGCTGGCCTCCCCGCCGGTCGTGGACGTGTCCGTGTCCCGCCGCATGGGCCTGTTCGTGGTCGGCCGGCTCGCCGCCCGCCACGGCATCCGCGTGCAGCTCCGGCAGCAGGAGCTCGGCGGCGTCACCGCCCTGGTGCTGCTGCCCGAGAACCTCGTGGTCCAGCCCGGCGGCCAGACCGGCGCCGCCCCCCTCTTCGGGGGCCAGTCGGCGCCGGCGTTCGGCCTCACCGGCGAGACCCCGGCCCCGGCGGGCGACGGCGCCCCGGCGTTCGGCGCCTTCGGCGGGGGTTCCGAGAGCGGCGCCTTCGGCGGCCGCTTCGGGGCGGACACCTCGCCGAGCCCGGTCGGCGCCGAGCCGGTCTCGTACGGCGCCCCGCCGCTCGGGGCCCCGCCCGCGGCCACCGACGCGCCCGTGTTCGGCACCTCCACGGGGCCGCAGTCGTTCTCGGCGTTCGGCACGTCCACCGGCCCGCAGGCGTCGCCCGAGACCTCCGCGTTCGGGGGTCCCTCCGGGTCCCACCCGTCCTCGGCCTTCGGCGGCCCCTCCGGGTCCCACCCGGCGTCGGCGTTCGGCGGGCCGTCCGGCGGGCACCCCGCCTCGGCGTTCGGCACCACCACCGGCCCGCAGTTCGGCACCACCACCGGCCCGCAGGGGACGCCCAGGGACTTCGGCGGCCCGTCCGGCCCGCACCCGTCCCAGGCGTACGGCGGGCCGCCGGCTCCGCAGCAGCAGGCCCCGGCGTTCGGCGGTCCCTCGGGCCCGCAGCCGGGAGCCTCGACCAGCGGCGGCTGGCGGGTCCCCGACCGGCCGGCCCAGGACGCCTGGGGCGGCGGCACCGGCGAGGTCCCGTCGTTCGGCGACCCCGCCGAGACCGGCCCGCTTCCCGTCGTCCCCGACACCCCGCTGGAGGGCGAGGACTACCTGCCGATCTTCGCGGCGGTGGAGTCCGACTGGTTCCGCAGGCGCGACCCGGAGCCGGTGACCGGGGAGCCGGCCGAGGAGGCCGTGGCCGAGGCCGTGGCCGAGGCCGCGGAGCCCGTGGCGGAGGCCGCGCCTCCCGTGGCCGAGAAGGAGCCGGAGATGGAGAAGCCGGAGCCGATGGAGAGGCCCGCCGCCAGGCCGGCCTCCTCCACCCAGCCCGGCGGCTGGCGCTCCGCCGGCGACGAGGGCTGGAAGGCAGCGGAGGCCGCCAAGGCCCCCGCCCTGGGCGGCACCACCGCCGCCGGCCTGCCCAAGCGCGTGCCCCGGGCCAACCTCGTGCCCGGGTCCGTCGAGACCAGGCCCACGTCCCTACCCCCCGCCCAGCCGACCCTGTCCCCCGAGCGGGTGCGCAGCCGGCTGTCCAGCTTCCAGGAGGGCATTCGCCAGGGGCGCGCTGCCGCCCGCGGCGAGCGCGCTCCGGAAGCGATGCCCACTGAAGATCCAAAGGAGTGATTGTGAGGGAGCTGAGCCAGGCTGCCCGCGGCGTCAACTGGCTGATCACCGAGTTCGTCAACAGCGTGCCCGGCGTTGCCCACACCGTCGTCGTCTCGTCGGACGGACTCCCGCTGGCGTTCTCCGACGGTTTCCCCAAGGATCGGGCGGACCAGCTTGCGGCCGTGGCGGCGGGATTGATCAGCCTGACGCAGGGTGCCTCGCGCGTCTTCGAGGGCGGTCCGGTCACCCAGACCGTCGTCGAGATGCAGCGCGGCCTGTTGCTGATCATGTCGATCAGCGACGGCTCCTGTCTCGCGGTGCTCGCCGCCGCGGACTGCGACATGGGATTGGTCGCCTACCAGATGACGCTGCTGGTGGAGCGGGCAGGACAGGTGCTGACGCCTGCCGTGCGCGCCGAGCTGCAGGCGTCTCATCCCAGGTAAATGGGACCGACGCTAGGAGGGAGCCGTGGTAAACCGCGGCTGGGATGGTGAGGGGGATCCCCTCGGCGGACCGCTGTACGGGCGGCCTCCGGCCGAGGAGGATCCGCGCCGCTTCGGTGATGGACCCAACACCTCGTATCAGGAGTCGAGTGAGCAGCGGAGTTCCCTGGTGCGGCCGTACGCCGTCACCGGGGGGCGCACGCAGGCGAGGTACCAGCTGGCCATGGAGGCCCTGGTCTCGTCGGCGTCGCTCATCCACCACGACCTCTCGACTCTTACCCCCGAATATCAGGCGATCGCCCAACTGTGCCGACAGGTGAGGTCGGTCGCCGAGATCTCCGCGTTGCTGCGAATACCGCTGGGTGTCGCACGGGTGGTGGTGGCGGACATGGCCGCTGAGGGCCTCGTCTACATCCACCAGCCGTCCCTTGAGAAGGGGCAACCGGATCTCAACCTGCTCGAAAGGGTGCTCAGTGGACTTCGCAGGCTCTGATGCCTCCCGCCAGAACGGCGGGATGGGTAACGCTCTCACGTCGACGAAGATCGTCGTCGCGGGTGGATTCGGCGTTGGCAAGACGACGTTCGTCGGCGCGGTCTCTGAGATCCTTCCGCTCACGACCGAAGCCGTCATGACGAGCGCCAGCGCCGGGATCGACGACCTCGAGCTGACGCCGGGCAAGACGACGACCACGGTGGCCATGGACTTCGGCCGCGTCTCGCTGGACAGCGACCTGATCCTGTACCTGTTCGGCACGCCCGGTCAGCACCGGTTCTGGTTCATGTGGGACGACCTGGTCAAGGGCGCGATCGGCGCGGTCGTGCTCGTGGACACGCGCCGCCTGGCCGACAGCTTCCCGGCGATCGACTACTTCGAGGAGGCGCGGCTGCCCTTCGTGGTGGCCGTCAACGGCTTCGGCGGCGTGTACCCCCACGCGGACGAGGAGGTCAGGGAGGCGCTCACGCTCTCCCCGCACATCCCCCTCGTCCGGGTGGACGCCCGCCAGAGGCAGTCGGTCAAGACCACGCTCATCACGCTCGTCGAGCACGCCCTCACGGTGCGCGCCGGCAGCCCGCCCCAGGTTCCCGGCCCGCAGGCCGCGAGCAGCAGCATCTGGGGCTCTTGACCGTCATCGCGGACCGGCGGCCCGCACCGGGGCCGCCGGCGATCGCGAGGATCACCGGCCACGACCGGATAGTCTGGGAATGATTTCGTAGACGTCGCCCGAGGACTGGCCAATCACGTGTTCGAGACTCTTTCCGACCGGCTGACATCGGTCTTCTCATCCCTGCGCGGCAAGGGTCGGCTCTCCGACGCCGACATCGACGCGACCGCCCGGGAGATCCGGATCGCGCTGCTTGAGGCCGACGTCGCGCTCCCCGTGGTCAAGGAGTTCGTCGCCCACATCAAGGAGCGTGCCCGCGGCGCCGAGGTGTCCCAGGCGCTCAACCCCGCCCAGCAGGTCGTCAAGATCGTCAACGAGGAGCTCATCGAGATCCTCGGCGGCGAGACCCGCCGGCTGCGCCTCGCCAAGACGCCGCCCACCGTCATCATGCTCGCCGGCCTCCAGGGCGCCGGCAAGACCACCCTCGCCGGCAAGCTGGCCCGCTGGCTGCGCGAGCAGGGCCACGCCCCGCTGCTCGTGGCCGCCGACCTCCAGCGGCCCAACGCCGTCCAGCAGCTCTCCGTGCTCGCCGAGCGCGCCCAGGTCGGGGTCTACGCCCCGTCCCCCGGCAACGGCGAGGGCGACCCGGTCCAGGTGGCGCGCGACTCGATCGAGTACGCCCGCCACAAGCAGCACGACATCGTCATCATCGACACCGCCGGCCGTCTCGGCATCGACGCGGACATGATGCGCCAGGCCGCCGACATCCGCGACGCGGTCTCGCCCGACGAGGTCCTGTTCGTCGTGGACGCCATGATCGGCCAGGACGCCGTCACCACGGCCCAGGCGTTCATGGACGGCGTCGGCTTCGACGGCGTCGTGCTCACCAAGCTCGACGGCGACGCCCGGGGCGGCGCGGCCCTGTCGGTGCGGCAGATCACCGGCCGCCCGATCATGTTCGCCTCCACCGGCGAGAAGCTGGAGGACTTCGACGCCTTCCATCCCGACCGGATGGCCGGCCGCATCCTCGACATGGGTGACATCCTCACCCTGATCGAGCAGGCCCAGCGCACCTTCGACGAGCAGGAGACCGCCCGCATGGCGGGCAAGCTCGCGTCGGGCGAGGACTTCACGTTCGAGGACTTCCTCGAGCAGATGATGATGGTCCGCCGCATGGGCCCCATCACCAACCTGCTCGGCATGCTCCCGGGCATGGGCCAGATGCGCGAGCAGCTCAACCAGATCGACGAGAAGGACCTCGACCGGGTCGCGGCCATGATCCGCTCCATGACCCCGGCCGAGCGGCAGAACCCGAAGATCATCGACGGTTCGCGCCGCGCCCGCATCGCCCGCGGCTCCGGCGTCACGGTCACCGAGGTCAACAGCCTGGTGACCCGCTTCTTCGACGCGCAGAAGATGATGAAGCAGATGCGCAACGGCATGGGCATCCCCGGCATGCCGGGCGGCAAGAACAAGAAGGCCGCCAAGGCCGCCGCGAAGAAGGCCAAGGCCAAGGGCAAGCGCGTGAGCGGCGACCCGCGCAAGCGCGGCCAGCAGCCCGAGCCCCAGGCGCAGCAGCCGGCCGGCCTCCCGCCGGGCCTGGGCGGCGGCCTCGGCTCGGGCCTCCCCGGCCAGCTCCCGCCCGGCCTGCAGCTCCCGCCGGGCTTCGACCCCTCGAAGCTGAAGCTGCCCAAGCAGAAGTGATTCCCCGGCCGGGCGCGGTGATCCCTCACCGCGCCCGGTCATATCGGTCTGATTTCCAAGTGTTCCGTCCCGGCTCGCGGTGTTGCACTATGGAGCCGATGGAAGAGGATCTTGATCGTCGCTTCGCGGAGATCGTGTCGGGACTCGAACTGGAGACCCCCAGGCGATCCGAGCTCCGGCGCGCCGACCGCGCGTCCCGGCGCGTCCGCCGGGCGTCCCCGCGTCCCGGCCGCGCCTCCCGGAGCCGCCGGGGGATGTCCCCCGAGGCCCGCCGCCAGCGCCGCACCACCCTGGCCGTCGTCTGGGTGCTGATCGCCTCCCTCGTCCTGGCCGCGCTCATGTCCACCCAGGCCGGGTGGGCGCTCCTGTTCGCCTAGACCTCCGCCCGGACCTCCCGCCCCCGGGCGTACGGCGGGCGGCGGGCTCGCGCCGCCGCCGTCCGTGAGCGCGTACGGCTCCCGCCGGGCGGGCGGGAGCCGTACGGGATGAACCGGGGGAGCGGGGTCAGGCGACCGCCACCGTGTCGAGTTCGCGGTCGACCGCGGTCTCGGCCTCGGCGGGGGTCGGGCGGTGCGCCCGGTGCGCGCGGCGCTCGTACACCGCGGAGGCGGCGAGGACCGCCACGCCCGCGGCGAGCCAGGCCACCAGCGTCCACACGTCGCGGGCCATGCCGTCGCCGCCCTGGTAGAGGATGCGGCGGCCGGCGTCCACGAAGGCCGAGCCGTTCCAGAAGTCGCTCAGCGTGGCGAAGAAGCCGGGCTGCAGCTCGGGCGCGAACAGCCCGCCGGACGAGGTGAGGTTGAGCATCACGAACAGGCCGACCAGCACCGGCGTGGCCACCTTGCCGAGGAAGGTGTGCAGGCCCAGGCCGATCAGCATGACGCCGGAGGCGTAGATCCAGCCCATCGCCGCGACCGCGGTGAGGTTGCCGTGGACGGCGCCGGCGACGGGCCCCGCGATGACCGTGGTCACGATCGCGGTGACCAGCGACAGGCCCAGCCCGAGCAGGGCGCGGACCCACGGGGACAGGGCGGCCCCGGCGGCGGCCACGGCGATCGCGCCGGTGTACCCGCCCAGGCTCAGCGCGACGAGCAGGAAGAACACGGTGCCGCCCGCGTAGTCGTCGTCCGGGATCGGGCCGAGGTCGGTGACCCGCAGCGGGGCGTTCTGGGCGGTGGCCAGCGGGGTGAACGTCTTGGTGGCGGTCTCGGCGACCGTGCTGCCGCTCTTGACCGAGTCCACGATCAGCGCGGGGGCCGCGCCGGGCACGTACACCGCGGCGACGTCGCCGCGCCGGAGCAGCTTCTCCGCCTCGCCCCGCGCCGGCACGGTCCGCACGTCGAGCCGGTCGCCCGCCTGGTTCTGCAGGTGCTGGGCGAGCACCTCGGCCTTCGCGTCGGGGGCCACGACCGCCACGTCCACGTGGTGCGGCTCCGGGTGGCTGAACGCGCCGACGTACGCCAGGGCCATGCCGGCGGCCAGGAACAGCGGCACCCACAGGTGGCGCAGGACGTGCCAGACCGGCACCGGGAACGCGCGCCGGAACCGGCTCGGTGCGGCGGCGCGCGGCAGGGTGTGCGAGGCCATGCGGGGAACTCCTCGGAGGACGGGGTCGTTAGTTGTAGATAGCAACGATATGTGGAAAGTTGTATATTCCAACCAACTGGGCGGAGCGAGGGGCGGGCATGGACCGGGGCGAGACGATCGCGGGCATCTACGGCGAGCTGACCAGGTTCACCCGGCGCGTCCGCGCGCGCGGCGGGGCCTGGCACCCGGACCTGTCCCTGGTGGCCTACACGCTGCTCGCGCACATCGACGGGGCCGGGCGGGTGCGCGCCGCGGACCTGGCCGCGCACTACGCGCTCGACAAGTCCACCGTCAGCCGCCAGGTCGCCGACCTGCGCGAACGCGGCCTCGTCACGCCCGTCCCCGACGAGCGCGACGCCCGGGCGCACGTCCTCACCATCACCCCGGAGGGCCGCCGCCGCCTCGACGAGGCCAACGCCTCCCTCCGCGACCGCCTGGAGGACCGCCTCTCCTCCTGGCCCGAGGAGGACCTGGCCACGTTCGCCGCCCTCCTCGCCCGGTTCAACGCCGACATGTCCTGAGCCAGCCGTACGGCTCGCGTCCGCGCACGCCGTACGGCTCGGCGCCCCGCCGTACGGCTCGGCGCCCGCCCGCCGTACGGCTCCCGCCGGGTCGTGCGGGGAGCGCGGGCGGGGCCGTACCGGAGGGGCGGGTCAGGGGGTGTCGCGGGGCAGGGGAGTCGCGCGGGTCCGGGGGTCGCGCGGGTCAGGAGGGCAGGAGGGAGCGGAGCCGGTCGAGCGGGATGGCGGGGGAGCGGCGGCCCTCGCGGCCCACGGTGGTCTCGGCGGCGGTGAGCGCGTTGAGCACGGACTCCTCGACGGCCCGCACGACGGCCTCGTAGAACGGGTCCATCCGCCCCCACGGGACGAACCGCAGCGACTCGTACTCCGCCTCATCGGTCTTGGGGAAGGCGCTGTTCAGGGCGCCTTCGTTGGCCGTGGAGAAGGCGAGGAAGATGTCGCCGGAGAAGTGCGACCCGCTCGTGCCCGTGCGGGCGAGGCCCAGGGGCACGCGCCGGGCCAGGGCCGCGCACTGGCCGGGCAGGAGCGGCGCGTCGGTGGCGATCACCACGATGATCGAGCCCGCGCCCGGCGGGACCACGACGTCCGGGGCCTCCATCGGGTTGTCGTCGGCCAGTTCCGGGCCCACGTGGACGCCCGCCACCGTCAGCTCGCGGCGCGACCCGAAGTTGGCCTGCACGAACGCGCCGACGGTGTAGGAGTCCGCGCCGTGAGCCACGACCCGGGAGGAGGTCCCGCTGCCGCCCTTGAAGCCGTAGCAGTTCATGCCCGTGCCGCCGCCCACGCAGCCCTCCTCGACGGGCCCGCCCGCCGCCGACTCCAGCGCCGCGACCGCGTGCTCGGGCCGCACGTGGGAACCGTGGATGTCGCTGAGCCAGCCGTCCCAGGTCTCCGCCACCACCGGCAGCAGCCACTCCGAGGGCGGGGCCGGCTCCTGCCGCACGATCCAGTCGATCACGCCCCGGTGCACCGGGCCCACGGCGTACGTGTTGGTGATCATCACGGGCGGGGCCAGGGAACCGGTCTCGCTCAGCCAGGTCGTGCCGGTCATCTCGCCGTTGCCGTTGAGGGAGTGCCAGCCGGCCGCGCAGGCGCGGCCCAGCCCGGCGCGGCCGCGGGGCAGGATCGCGGTCACGCCGGTCCGCACCGAGGCTCCTTCGACGAGCGTCGTGTACCCCACGGTCACGCCGGGCACGTCGGTGATCGCGTTGTACGGCCCCGGCGTGCCGGGCAGGGGGACGCCGAGGGAGCGGAACCGGGGGCGTCCGGCCGGGGTGGAGTGCCAGGAGGTGGTCATTCGCGGCCTTTCCTAGGGATGTCGCGTCCGGAATATCCTGGTGTGAGAGGGGGGTCCGGGGGAACGGACCCGCCGGGGGCGCGGCCCGGCCACCGCGCGCGGCCATGATCTTCGCGGGGATTCGGCCGCATGCGCATCCGTCTGGCACAATGGGTCGTTGGAACATCGTGACCGCTCCGGATGCCCTCTCACCTCCGCGGCGGCGCGTCTGTCCCTCGGACGCCTCCTCGCCGGAACCCCACTCGGCGCGGACGCCGTCCATCACGTTCAAACGCGCAGGAGTTGACCACACCCGTGGCAGTCAAGATCAAGCTCAAGCGGCTCGGGAAGATCCGTAACCCGCAGTACCGCATCGTCGTCGCCGACTCGCGCACCAAGCGCGACGGGCGTGCGATCGAGGAGATCGGCAAGTACCACCCGAAGGAGGACCCGAGCTACATCGAGGTCAACTCCGAGCGGGCGCAGTACTGGCTGAGCGTCGGCGCGCAGCCGACCGACCCGGTGCGCGTGCTTCTCAAGATCACCGGTGACTGGCAGAAGTTCAAGGGCGAGCCGGGTGCCGAGGGCACCCTGCGGGTCGCCGAGCCCAAGCCGGACCGCCACGAGATCTACCAGGCCGCGGCTCGCGAGGTCGTCGAGGGCGAGGCCACCGGCGCCGCCACGACGCCGAAGAAGGCCAAGAAGGCTCCGAAGAAGGACGAGCCCAAGGCCGAGGCCGCCGCCGAGGCCGCGCCGGCCAAGGCCGAGGAGACCACCCCCGAGGCCGCGCCGGCCGAGGAGAAGTCGGAAGGCGAGGCCTGAGGTGCTCGAGGAGGCCCTCGAACACCTCGTCAAGGGCATCGTCGAGCACCCTGACGACGTCCGTGTCCGCGCCCGCCGCATCCGCAGCGGGCGCGTGCTCGAGGTCCGGGTCCACCCCGACGATCTCGGCAAGGTAATCGGCCGCAGCGGCCGCACTGCCAAGGCCCTGCGCACTGTCATCAGCGCGCTGGCCGGCGGCAAGTACGTCCGCGTCGACCTGCTGGACCTCGACGAGGCCCGGTAGGACGGCACACGCCATGGATCGGCGTCACGTGTTCGCAACGTGGCGCCGATCATCCGTTTTCGCATACTTTTTGGTCATTCTTTAGCTTTTTCCGAGATTGAAGGGGTTCAGGGGTATCGTGCAGCTCGTCGTGGGCCGGATCGGCCGTCCTCACGGTGTCCGCGGTGAGGTGACCGTCGAGGTCCGCACCGACGATCCGCAGGAGCGGTTCGCGCCGGGCACCACCCTCGCCACCGACCCCGCCTCGGCCGGGCCGCTCACCGTCGAGAGCCTGCGCTGGCACCGGGGCACCCCGCTGCTCCGCTTCGAGGAGCACTTCAACCGCGACGCCGCCGAGTCCCTGCGCGACGTCCTGCTGGTGATCGACTCCTCGGAGGTCCCGCCCACCGGCGACCCCGACGAGTTCCACGACCACGAGCTGCTCGGCCTGACCGTGGTCACCGGCGACGGAGAGCAGATCGGCGTGGTGGACGACGTGCTCCACCACGGCCAGGACCTCCTCGTCGTGCGGCGCGACTCCGGGCCCCTGGCGTACATCCCGTTCGTCAAGGCGCTGGTGCCCGAGGTGGACGTGGAGGGCGGCCGGCTCGTCGTCACTCCGCCGCCGGGGCTGCTCGACCCGGAGGAGGCCGAGTGAGCGTGCGGATCGACATCGTCTCGATCTTCCCGGAGTACTTCTCCCCGCTGGACGTCTCGCTGATCGGCAAGGCCCGCGCGCGCGGCATCCTCGACATCCGCCTCCACCAGCTCCGGGACTGGACCCACGACGTGCACCGCACCGTGGACGACACCCCGTACGGCGGCGGCCCGGGGATGGTCATGAAGCCCGAGCCCTGGGGCGAGGCCCTGGACGCCATCGCCGGGGACGTCCGGCGCCTGGACGCGGAGCCCGGAGAGGTCCCCGGCCCCGGCGCGGAGACCGTGCCCACGCTGATCGTTCCCACCCCGTCCGGCCGCCCGTTCACCCAGGCCGACGCCGTACGGCTGGCGCGCGAGCCCTGGCTGGTGTTCGCGTGCGGGCGCTACGAGGGCATCGACGGGCGCGTCGTGGAGCACGCCCGCACGCGGATGCCGGTGGAGGAGCTGAGCATCGGCGACTACGTGCTCGCCGGGGGCGAGGCGGCCGTGCTCGTCATGATCGAGGCGATCGGGCGGCTGCTGCCCGGCGTGCTCGGCAACGCCGTGTCGGCCGTGGACGACTCGTTCGCGCCCGGGGCGATGGAGAGCCTGCTCGAAGGCCCCGTCTACACCAAGCCGCCGGAGTGGCGCGGCCTGCGCGTGCCCGACGTGCTGCTCAGCGGCAACCACGGGGTCATCGCGCGGTGGCGGCGCGACCAGGCGCTGCGCCGTACGGCCGCCAACCGGCCCGAACTGGTCGCGGGCATGGGCGCGCTGGACGAGCGCGACCGGCGGGTCCTGGACGCCCTCGACTCCGCCGAGACCGGCGATTGAGGTCGGGGTTCGTCCCGACACGCCGTGGTTCGCGTATCCTTGACCTCGGCCGATTTCGCTTCCGGGCGGAAGATGTGGCAAACTGAATCGCTGTTGCCGTTTACGCTGCCCGTAACAGCCGTCCGGCGACCACAGTCCCAGCAAGCCCAGCCCGCGCGAGGCGTCTGGCGCCGCGCGTGCCGCGCGCAGCCGTACTGAAACCGAGGAACCGCAGTCATGCACACGCAGATCCAGGAGCTCGAGAAGTCCTCGATGCGCACCGACGTCCCGGACTTCCGCCCCGGCGACACCCTGAAGGTGCACGTTCGCGTCGTTGAAGGCAACCGGTCCCGCGTCCAGGTCTTCCAGGGCTTCGTGCTGCGCCGTCAGGGCGGTGGCATCCGTGAGACCTTCACCGTCCGCAAGGTCAGCTACGGCGTCGGCGTCGAGCGCACCTTCCCGGTGCACAGCCCGGTCATCGAGAAGATCGAGGTCGTGACCCGCGGTGACGTCCGCCGCGCCAAGCTCTACTACATGCGCGAGCTGCGCGGCAAGGCCGCCCGCATCCGCGAGAAGCGCGAGGCGCTTCCCGCCGCGAAGTAAGCGCGCGAAAAGCCTCGGAGACGGCCCGCACCGGTGGTGCGGGCCGTTTCTCGTTTTCGCCGCCCGGGCCGTCCGGATACGCCGCGTTCGCCCCGCCGTACGGCGCGCGAGTCGTGTACGCGCCGGCGCTCGAATCATCTAGGCTCGGGAGAAGTACCTAGGGGGAGGGGCCTCAAGTGCCGGTCGCCGGTGACGGAGCCGCCCAGCGGCGCTTGGATGACGAGGTGGATGTGGTCGCGGAAGACGCGCAGGACACCGGCAGGGCAGGTGTCGGCAAGAGCAAGAAGGACAAGAAGGACAAGAAGGGTTCCTTCTGGAAAGAGCTCCCCATCCTCATCGTGGTGGCGCTCGGCCTCGCCCTGGTGATCAAGACGTTCGTGGTCCAGGCGTTCTACATCCCGTCCGAGTCGATGGAGAACACCTTCCTGGTCAACGACCGCGTGCTGGTCAACAAGCTCGTCTACCACACGCGCGACATCGAGCGCGGTGACGTGGTGGTCTTCTCCGGCGCCGACTCGTGGGACGAGGGCATGGTGGTCGAGGAGCCGTCCAACCCGATCGCGGGCTTCTTCCGCTCGATCGGCACGGCCTTCGGCGTGGTGCCCGGCGAGAAGGACTACATCAAGCGCGTGATCGGCGTCGGCGGCGACACCGTCGAGTGCTGCGACGACGACGGGCGCATCAAGGTCAACGGGGTGCCGATCAAGGAGGAGTCCTACCTCTTCCCCAACGACCTGCCTTCCCAGGTGCACTTCAAGGCCCAGGTGCCGCCCGGTCGCCTGTGGGTCATGGGCGACCACCGCGGCGTGTCCAACGACTCCCGCGCCCACAAGACCGAGCCGGGGGGTGGAACGATCCCCGAGGACCACGTCATCGGGCGCGCGTTCGTGATCGTGTGGCCGCTGTCGCGGGCGAGCGTGATCGACATCCCGGAGACGTTCGACCAGCCCGCGCTGAAGAAGGCCGCGGCGGTGCTGACGCCCGCCACGCCGCTCGCGCTCGGCTTCGCGGGAGCCGTCCCCCTCATGCTGATCAGGCGGCGGTGGCGCGCGCGGCGCGCGGCCAGGGCCGAGGTCTCCCGGGGCCCGGCAGGGGCCGCCGGAGCCGCGGGAAGCGCCTCCGGGGACGGTTCCGAGGCCGGAGGCGCCTGAGCGGTGACCGCGAAGCCGGCGAGCGGCCAGGATCGCGACCGGTCCTGGCGCGAGGTGCCGGCCATCGCGGTCGTGGTGGTGCTGTGCGCGGTCCTCGTCAACGCGTTCGTGGTCCAGGTGTTCTGGATCCCGTCGGCGTCGATGGAGGACACCCTGCTCGAAGGCGACCGGGTGCTCGTCGGCAAGCTCGGCGACGACTACGGCCGGCAGGACGTCGTGGTCTTCTCCGGCGTGTTCGGTCCGGACGACAAGGACTTCATCAAGCGGGTCATCGCGGTCGGCGGCGACACCGTGGAGTGCTGTGACGCGCGGGGGCGGCTGATGGTCAACGGGCGGCCGCTGACGGAGCCGTACATCCAGCCGGGCAACCGGCCCTCGGCCACGCCGTTCCGCGCGGTCGTGCCGCCGGGGCGGCTGTGGGTCATGGGCGACCACCGGGACGACTCCGCCGATTCGCGGTATCACCAGCGGCTCGACGGGGATGGGACGGTTCCTGTGGACAAGGTCGTGGGGAGGGCATTCATGATCATCTGGCCGCCTTCGCGGGTCGGCGGGCTGTAGGCTTCGCCTGTCATGACGGTTCACTCGTTCCGCCCCCCGGTCGCCACCGTACGGCGCGACGCCGGGCTCTACGGCTACGAGCGCGCGCTCGCCCGCCGCGGCCTGGACCCCGTCGCCGGCGTGGACGAGGCGGGCCGTGGCGCGTGCGCGGGGCCGCTGGTCGTCGCGGCCGTCGTGCTGGGCCGGGAGATCCCCGGGCTGGCCGACTCCAAGCTGCTCACGCCGATGGCGCGGGAGCGGCTGTACGACAAGGTCGTGGCGCGGGCCGCCGCGTGGAGCGTGGTGGTCATCCCGCCGGACGAGATCGACCGGCAGGGGCTGCACGTCATGAACGTCACCGGAATGCGGCGCGCCGTCGCCGCGTTGCCGTCTGTACCCGGATACGTGCTCACCGACGGTTTCCCCGTCCGCGGCTTCCCCGCACCCGCCCTCGCGGTGTGGAAGGGCGACCAGGTCGCCGCGTGCGTGGCGGCCGCGTCCATCGTGGCCAAGGTGACGCGTGACCGGCTGATGACCGAACTGGACTCGACGTTCCCCGGATACGGGTTCGCCGAACACAAGGGATACAACACACCGGCGCACCAGGACGCGCTGCGCGTCCTGGGCCCGTGTGCGCACCACCGCTTCTCGTACGTCAATGTGGCTCGTGCGGTGCGGGGGGCCGCGATGGGCGACAATGGAGCGATCGAGGTAGAGGCAGGAGTGGCGTGAACCTGGTGAGGAGGCGAGTGCGGCCGTGAGCGCAGAAGATCTCGAAAAGTACGAGACCGAGATGGAGTTGCAGCTCTATCGCGAGTACCGCGACGTGGTCGGCCTGTTCTCGTACGTCGTGGAGACCGAGCGTCGTTTCTACCTGACGAACTCGGTGGACGTGCAGGTGCGTTCCGCCGACAACGGCGAGGTGTACTTCGAGGTCACCATGTCCGACGCCTGGGTCTGGGACATGTACCGCCCCGCCCGCTTCGTGAAGAACGTCCGCGTGGTGACGTTCAAGGACGTCAACGTCGAGGAACTCGCGAAGACCGAGCTGGAGGTCCCGAGCGACAAACCGGGCTTCTCCGGCTGAATCCGACACGTTGTCCTGGTAGGGCCTCCGCTTCCGGGGTACGGCTTGCGCCGGAAACCCCTGACGGAGGAGGCCGTATGTCCAAAACGCCGAGGAACCCGGATCCGTACGCGAACGCGGACCCGGACGCCGTGCCACCCCAGGACCCCGAGGCGAACCAGCTCCGCCGCGAACCCATGCCCGCGTCCCCCGAGGAGCCCTCAGGCACCCGGGCCACGGACGTGAGCGAGGAACTGGGCGCCGACCGCCCGGCGGAGGAACGCCGCGTGGCGGAGCGGTCGCCCCTTCTCACCGACGACGGCCCGACGCCCTCTCCGGTGCCGTCCCCGGGCACTCCCACCTCCCTCCCCGGTCACCAGGCCGGCGCCATCGAGCGCGACGACGAGGGGGAGGAGATCGGCTTCCGCGTCGTCAACGCCCCGCCCGGCAAGCCCGAAGGCGAGGTGGACACCCGCCCCTGAGCCGTCCCCGGCCGCCGTACGGCTCCCGCCGTGTACGGCGGCCGCCGTGCGGTTGTGGCCGGGCCGAGTGGCCGCCGCGGCGTTCCCGTAGTTGTCGTGGGGCTCGTGGAGCCGTCGTGAGGCTTCCGGGCGGCTCGCGGGGGCGGGGCGGTAGCCGTACGGCGGGCACGGCGGTGGCGGTCGCCGTTTGCGGGTGGGGGTGGTTGTCCACAGGGGAGGGGTGGTTGGGGCGGTTTTGTGGGGGTGGGGTTCTGCCGCCATCCACAGAACGGGGTTCGGGGCGCCGGGGGACGGCGTGGATGAAGCACCTTTGCGGGACGGAGGTGCTTCATGGGTGTCAAGGACGAGCTGGGAAGGTTCGGCGAAAAGGTCGCCGCGGACTTCCTGGGCAGCATCGGTTACTCCATCATCGAGCGCAACTGGCGATGCCGGTCGGGTGAGATCGACATCGTGGCCCGCGAGGGCGACGCGCTCGTGGTCGTGGAGGTCAAGACCCGGTCGGGACGCGGATACGGCACGCCCGCCGAGTCGGTGACCTACACCAAGGCCCGCAGGTTACGCGGGCTGGCGGCGCAGTGGGCGCGCGGGCACGAGGGCGGCTTCGCCCGGATACGCATCGACGTGATCGCGATCGAGCGCGACCCCCGGGGCGGCACGACCCTGCGGCACCTGCCGGGGGTGATCTAGATGCGCGTCGCGCGCACGCGATGCATCGCCCTGGTCGGCGTGATCGGCCGCGTGGTCGAGATCGAGGCCGACATCCTCAACGGCCTGCCGGCGCTCAGCCTGATCGGCTTGCCGGACACCGCCCTGAGCGAGGCGCGCGAGCGCGTGCGGTCGGCCATCGTCAACAGCGGCCATCCCTGGCCCGACACCCGCATCACGGTCAGCCTGTTCCCCGCCAGCCTGCCCAAGTCGGGCAGCACCTTCGATCTGGCCATCGCCGTGGCCATCCTCGCCGCCTCCGGCGTGGTCGAGCCGGACCGGGTGGCGGAGCCGGTGTTCATCGGCGAGCTGGGGCTCGACGGGCGGCTCCGGCCCGTGCGGGGCGTCCTGCCGGCGGTCCTGGCCGCGGTCGAGGCCGGCGCGGGCACCGTGGTCGTGCCCCTGGCCAACGCGCCCGAGGCGGCCCTGGTCCCCGGCCTCACGGTGATCCCGGCCGACAACCTCGGCGAGCTGACCGTGTGGCTGCGCGGCGGCGACCTGGCCGCCTACGCCTTCACCGAGGACATGCGCGAGACGCTGCGCGCCGCCCCGGAGCCCGCCGGGGCGCGCCCGGACCTCGCGGACGTGGCGGGCCAGGCGATGGCCCGCCGGGCCCTTGAGGTGTGCGCCGCAGGGGGCCACAACCTGTGGATGCTCGGGCCGCCGGGCACCGGCAAGACGATGCTGGCCGAGCGGCTGCCGACCCTCCTGCCCCGGCTCGACTACGAGTCCGCGCTGGAGGTCACGGCCATCCACTCGGTCGCGGGCACCCTCCCGCCCGACCGGCCGTTCGTCACCGACCCGCCGTTCTGCAACCCGCACCACACGGCGTCCGTGGCGGCGCTGGTCGGCGGCGGCACCGGCGCCACCCGCCCCGGGGCGGTCTCCCTGGCCCACCGCGGGCTGCTCTTCATGGACGAGGCCCCCGAGTTCGCGCGCAACGTCCTGGACTCCCTGCGCCAGCCCCTGGAGTCCGGCGAGGTCGTGGTCTGCCGCGCCTCCGGCACGGTCACCTTCCCCGCCCGCTTCATGCTGGTCCTGGCCGCCAACCCGTGCCCCTGCGCCGCCACCAGCACCGCCGACGCCCCCTGCTCCTGCACCCCCAGCACGCGCAGGCGCTACCTGAGCCGCCTGTCGGGCCCGCTCCTGGACCGGATCGACGTCAAGATCACGCTGCGGCCCTCGACCCGGCGCGAGCTCCTGGCCGACCGACATTTCCTGGAGTCCAGCGAGGTCGTGGCCGAGCGGGTCCTCCACGCGCGGGCCCGCGCCAGGGCCCGCCTGCGCGACACCCCGTGGCGCACCAACGCCGAGGTCCCCGCCGCCGAGCTGCGCAGGCACTACGCCCCCGCCGCCGAGGCCCTGACCCCGCTCCACACCGCCCTGGACCGCGGCTCCCTCACTGCCCGCGGCCTGGACCGGATCATCCGGGTCGCCTGGACCCTCGCCGACCTGGCCGGAAAGCCCCGCCCCACCGCCACGGAGACCAACACCGCCCACGCCCTCTGGCTGGGGGTGGCCTCATGATCCCGGCACCCCTCCCCGGGCGGGAAGAGCCGTTTCCGCCACCGGCGGGCGTCGGCCTGCCGGGATGTCGCCCGGGCCGCGTTCCGCCGTTCCCGCGCGGCCCTTCCCGCTTCCTCCGGGCCGGCGCCGACCGTTCTGGCCCGGCCGCGCTCCGGCCGAGTCGCGGGCCAGTCCGCCGGGCACGGCCCGTTCGGCTTCGCGGCCACGCCCTGGGACGGCGGCACGCGTGCCCGGCCTCCGTCCGCACCGGGGAGGCCCGACGCGAAGCGGGAGCGACCGAGGGAGCGGGAACACGCCGCCCCGCGCTTTCGGCCGCGCCTGCCGATTCCGGCCGCGGCTCCCCGGCGGTGATCCAACCTGGGGTGCGCGACTTCCCCGCATCGGACCGCGGCGGCCCGCCGTGCCGCCGGGCCGTGCCTGCCCGGCGCGTACGGCTGGGCAGACGAGCTCGGCTCGTACGGCCGGGCGGGCGAGCCCGGCTTGTCCGGCCGGGCAGGCACGCCTGGCCGGTTAGCGCTCCCTCGGGCGGGGGCCCGGTCAGCCGATGGGGCGGGGGACCGGGCGGGCCATGGGGTGGGGGTTGTGCGGGGCGGAGCGCCGAGGCGGCAGCGGCCTCGCGTTCGTGCCGGGACGCCAGGTCTCCGGCGGGGCCGTCCGCTGCGGGCGTTCACGGTCCTGTCGTGGGCGTTCACGGTCCTGTTCCGGGCGGCCGGGGCGGCGGGGCCGGGCCCTCCGGCGGCCGGCGCGAGGGGCGGGCGGCGTCGGGCCGGCCGGGACGGAGGCGGGCGTGAACGGCGAGACGGAGGCCCGGATCGCGCTGGCGCGCGTCGCGGAGCCGGGTGACCGGGTGATGGGCCGGTTGGTCGCCGCGCACGGGGCGGCCGGCGCCCTGGCGTGTGTGCGGGCCGGGCGCTGGCCGGGCGAGTTCGCCGCGGCGGAGCGGGCGCGGGCCGGGCGCCGGGAAAGCGACCTGGAACGCCGGCTGGAGTCCTGGCGGGCGCGGCTGCCGCTCGTGGACCCCGGGCGGGACCTGGCTGCCACCGAGCGGGCGGGGGCCCGCGTCGTCGTCCCCGGAGATCCGGGATGGCCGACGCAGTTGGACGACCTGGGTGACGCCCGGCCGCTGATCCTCTGGCTGCGGGGCGACGCCGAGTTCCGGTTCGCCTGCCTGCGCTCGGTCGCGATCGTGGGCTCGCGCGCCTGCACCGCCTACGGCGCCCAGGTCGCCGCCGACTTCGCCGGAACGCTGAGCGAGCGCGGCTGGACCGTCGTCTCCGGCGGCGCCTACGGCATCGACGGGGCCGCCCACCGGGGCGCCCTGTCCGGCGGCGCCCCCACGGTCTGCGTACTGGCCTGCGGCGTCGACGTCCCCTACCCGGCGGGCCACACCCACCTGTTCGACGCGATCCGCGCCGACGGCGTCCTGGTCAGCGAGTCCCCGCCCGGCGCGCGCCCCGCCCGCACGCGCTTCCTCGTCCGCAACCGCGTGATCGCCGCCCTGAGCCGCGGCACCCTGGTGGTCGAGGCCGCCATCCGCAGCGGCGCCCTCAACACCGCCGCCCACGCCGCCGACCTGAGCCGCCACGTGGCCGCCGTCCCCGGCCCCGTCACCTCCGAGCTCTCCGCCGGCTGCCACAGGCTCCTCAGAGAGTCCGCCGCCACCTGCGTGACCACCCCTGAGGAACTCATAGAGCTGATCGGCGAGATGGGCGGAGACCTCGCCCCCGTCCGCCGAGCTCCCACCCTCCCCCTCGACACCCTCTCCCCGGAGGCCCGCCGCGTCCTGGACGCCCTGCCCGCCCGAGGCGGCGCCGGCCCCGCCACCATCGCCATCGCGGCCGGCCTCCCCCTCACCGACGCCCTCGCCCACCTCGGCCACCTGTCCGCCATCGGCCAGGCCCGCCAGACCCCCCAAGGCTGGCGCCGCCGCCCCACCCCGCCTCCGTGACCCCACCACCCCCACCCGATCGCGAGGTCCCGTCCCCAAGATCCTGCCCCCGCCCCCTGCCACCCCGATGACCGACAGCACCCCCGGCACCGGCACCGGCGGGCGGGGGCGGTGAATAGGTTGGGGGTGGGTGCTTGGTGGAGGTGGCCGTGGAGGAGTTGGGGGATGTGTTCTCGGGGGCTTTGGGGGAGTTCGAGAGGTATTTGAGGGTTGAGAGGGATCGGGCCGCGCACACGGTGCGGGCCTACGTGGGGGATGTCCGGGGGTTGCTGGAGTACGCGCGGAGGGCCGGGGTCTCCGATTTCGGGGGGCTGGACGTCGGGGTGGCACGGGACTGGCTGGCGGAGGCGCACGCGGCCGGGCAGGCCCGGGCCACGCTGGCGCGGCGGACGGCGGCCGTGAGGGTCTTCACCGCGTTCGCTCATCGGCGGGGGTGGCTCGCCAAGGACGTCGGGCTGCTCCTGGGGACGCCCAAGGCGTCGCGGCGGCTGCCGGCCGTACTGCGGCAGGGGGAGGCGGCGGCCGCGCTGGACGCGCTCGCCGGGAAGCGGGCGGAGCCGGAGGACCTGCGGGATCTGGCGATCCTGGAGTTGCTGTACGCCACGGGCATCCGGGTGAGCGAGCTGTGCGGGCTCGACGTCGACGACTTCGATCATGATCGGCGCACCGTGCGGGTCCTGGGCAAGGGGCGCAAGGAGCGGGTGGTGCCGGTCGGGGCGCCCGCGCTCCGGGCCGTGGGGGACTGGTGCCTGCGGGCGCGCCCCGCCCTCGCGAACGAGCACAGCGGGGCCGCGCTGTTCCTCGGCTCCCGCGGCAAACGCATCAACGCCACCGTCGTGCGGCGGATCGTCCACGCGCGGCTTTCGCAGGTGGAGGGCCTGCCCGACCTCTCGCCCCACGGACTCCGGCACACCGCCGCCACCCATCTCCTGGAGGGCGGCGCCGACCTCCGCAGTGTCCAGGAACTCCTGGGGCACGCCTCGCTGGCCACCACTCAGCTCTACACGCACATCTCGATAGACCGCCTCCGGCAGAGCTTCCAGCGAGCCCACCCCCGCGCCTGACCCGCCCCCGCGCCCTCGCTCCCGCCTGACCCGGCCCCGCCGCCACCCGCCTCCCGGCCTCCCGCCTGCCGGCCTCCGGGTCTGCCGGCCTCCGGGCCTCCCGGCCCCGCCTCCCCGCCTCCGCCTGCCGCCTGCCCGCCCCCGCCCCCTGCCGCCGCTGGCGTGCGTTGCGGGGGCGGGGCGGGCGGGGCTAGGCGGCGTGGGTGGGAGGTGGGGCCGGGGGCCGGCGGGGGCGGCGGCGGGCTCGTTCGGCGGCCAGGAGCACTACGCCGGGGGTGGTGAGGGCCCGGCGGGTCCGGCGGCGGTGACGGAGGCGGTTCGCCAGGTAGAGGAGCGTGGCGATCAGGAGGGGACTCGCGGCGCTTCCGGCGGCGGCCGCGCCCAGGAGTGAGGGGGTCATGGGCTCCGGGGGTCCTTTCTGCGAGATTCGCTGCTGGCGATGGCGATGGCGATGGCGATGGCGATGGCGATGGCGATGGCGTGGGCGGTGGTCCTGCCGGGGTGGGATTCAGGGTCCTGACGTGGTGAGACCTGGCGGGCCGGGCGCGGTGGGACGCCTTGGTCCCGCTGCCGTGGGGTGTCCGGCTCTCGTGGCGTGGGGCACGACGGGGTCGAGACCGGGGGGCGGCCGGGTGGAGGTGGGCGTGGGGTCGGCCAGGTGCAGGGGGAGCAGGCGGACCTGGCCCAGGCCCAGGAGCAGGAGGGGGTTCAGGTAGGTGGGGCCGTGGAGGAGGCCCCAGTGGAGGCAGGGGCCGGGGCAGTGGGTGCCGGGGGCCAGGAGGCCCAGCTCCTGGCCCGCGCGGACCTCGTCGCCCGGGCTCACCGACGGGGTCAGGGGGAGGTAGGTGGTGCGCAGGCCCCCGGGGTGGAGGAGGACGACGATGCCCCGGCCGGCCAGGGGGCCCGCGTAGGCGACCCGGCCGGGGCCCGGGGCCAGGACCCGGGTGCCCGGGGCCGCCGGGAGGTCCACGCCGCGGTGGCCGGGGAGCCAGGGGAGGGGCGGCGGGGCGAAGGGGCGACCCACGCGCGGGGGCCCGTCCAGCGGCCAGCGCCACCGCACCGCGCCCCGCCCGAGGCCGTCCGGCGTGCGGTCTGGGGCGCGGATGGACGCCCCGGGGGCCTCGGGGCGCGGGGCGGCGCCCGGCGAGGGGCGCGGCGGCGCCGCGACGGCGGCCGAGGGGAGCACGAGCGCGAGGGCGGCGGCGGCCAGCGCGGCGAGATGAGGGAGGAAACGCGGCGGCATACGCGGGAGAATGCCCTCCCCGCTCACTTTCCGCAGGCGCCGAATCGCATTCTGTGGATAACCGGGATCCACTGCCGCGACACCCCACCCGCCGCCCACAGCGCCACCGCCCCCCATGCCCCTCCCCGGCCACCACCCCCGGCCACCACCCCCGGCCACCACCCCCGGCCACCACCCCCGGCCGTCACTCCTCCGGGCCGTCACCCCTCCGGCCGCCAGCCCGCCGGGCCGCCACCCTCCGGCCGCCAGCGCGCGGGCGTCGCCCGGCGGGAGCCACCCCCGTGCCACCTCCCGTGATCGGCGGCCCGCCCCGGCGGCCGGCCTCCGGCCCCGGCGCGAGAATGGGGGCATGGACACGATCCAGGGGGACCGGGTGCTGCTGCGGCCCGTCACGCCGGAGGACACCCCGGAACTGCGCCGCATCCTGGCCGAGCCCGAGGTGGCCCGGTGGTGGCACCACCAGGAGGAGTTCGGGGACATGCTCGCGATCGTCCACGAGGGCGACGTCGCGGGCGCGATCCAGTACTTCGAGGAGGAGGACGACGACTACCGCCACGCATCCATCGACGTCTTCCTCGACCCGGCCCGGCGCGGCAAGGCCCTGGGCGTCGACGCCGTGCGCGCCCTCGCCCGCTGGCTCATCACCGAACGCGGCCACCACCGCCTGACCATCGACCCCGCCGCCGCCAACACCGCCGCGATCCGCGCCTACGAGAAGGTCGGCTTCAGACCCGTGGGCGTCATGCGCGCCTACGAACGCGACGTGGACGGCCGGGGCTGGCACGACAACCTCCTGATGGACCTCCTCGCCCACGAGCTCACCTGACCACCCCGCCCGCCCGAGGCGTACGGCACGAGCCCGCCCCTTCCGAGGCGTACGGCACGGACCCGCCCCTCCGAGGCGTACGGCCTGAGCCCGCCCGCCCGAGGCGTACCGCCTGAGCCGCCTCGCCCGGCACGTTCGGCGCGGGCGCGGGCCCTCGCCTTGAGGCGTACGGGCCCGCCCGATCCGGGGCCTGGGCCCCGCCCCGAGGCGTACGGCGGCCCGCGTCCGCGGCCGGGTCTCCGGGGCGTACGCCGTGGTGAAGCCCGGGGCGCGGCTCGGGAGGCGGCTCGGGAGGCGGCTCGGGACGGTTCGTGCCACGGGTCCCGGTCGCGTGTGCACCGGGCGAGTCGCGGGAGAACGGTACACTTGCTTGACGGCCCAGTCATGGGTCGATTTCGCGCGCCCGATCGTCGTCCGGGGAACCGGCGGCGGCAGGCTCCCTCGGTCCGGGGACGAACGTCTCCGGCAGGAGCCGGAAGGGCGTCAGGGCGGTGGCCGTTCGGCCGCCGCGACAACCGAGGCCGGCGCGCCGAGGACGGGTGACCGTCCGACCGCGCGCCCACAACAGGAGGACCACATGGCCCCCGTCGTCACCATGCGACAGCTGCTTGAGAGCGGCGTCCACTTCGGGCACCAGACTCGCCGTTGGAACCCGAAGATGAAGCGCTTCATCTTCACCGAGCGCAACGGCATCTACATCATCGACCTGCAGAAGTCGCTGTCGTTCATCGACCGCGCCTACGACTTCGTCAAGGAGACCGTGGCGCACGGCGGCACCATCCTGTTCGTCGGCACCAAGAAGCAGGCCCAGGAGGCCATCGCCGAGCAGGCCACCCGGGTCGGGATGCCCTACGTCAACCAGCGCTGGCTGGGCGGCATGCTCACCAACTTCTCCACCGTGCACAAGCGGCTCCAGCGCCTCAAGGAGCTGGAGGAGCTCGACTTCGACGACGTGGCCGGCTCCGGCCTCACGAAGAAGGAGCTCCTCATGCGCCGCCGCGAGAAGGACAAGCTCGAGCGCACCCTCGGCGGCATCCGTGACATGGCCCGCGTGCCCTCCGCGCTGTGGGTCGTCGACACGAAGAAGGAGCACATCGCCGTCAACGAGGCCCACAAGCTGGGCATCCCGGTGGTGGCGATCCTCGACACCAACTGCGACCCGGACGAGGTCAACTACCCGATCCCGGGCAACGACGACGCGATCCGCTCCGTCAGCCTGCTCACCCGAGTGATCGCCGACGCGGTCGCCGACGGCCTCATGGCCCGCTCCGGCGCCGCCCGCGGTGACGAGAAGCCCGAGGGCGTGGGCACGGACGAGCCGCTGGCCGAGTGGGAGCGCGAGCTGCTCGAGGGCTCCACCCCGGCCGAGGCCGCCGCGCAGCCCGAGGCCGCCTCCGCCGAGGTCTCCTCCGAGGCCCTGGCCGAGACCGAGGCCCCGGCGCAGACCGAGGCCCCGGCCCAGGACGAGTCCGGCGAGCAGTCCGCCTGACCCGGCCTGACCCGGCCTGATCGACACTGATCCCAGGCTGATCGAAGGCGTGCGGCTCACGCCGCAGCACTCTTCGGCCGTACGGCGGGCGCGGGTCCGACCCCGCGCAAGCCGTACGGCCGACGCCTGAACACGGGAAACACCTCCCGACTCCGGCACGGCCGCCCTCCCGGGACGATCCGGGGCGGTTGAACGCCGGCGACGGGGGCACGCTCCGCGGAAGCCGTACGGCGGACGCCGCGAGCGCCCCCGAGGGAGCCGCTCGAACACGACCTCGCGGGCGCGGGGACGTGCGACGAAGAACACACGGGTGCGGCGCCGAACGCGGGCGCCCCCTCCACGATCGATCGATTCGACGAGGAACGACTATGGCTACTGTCAACATGGCGGACGTCAAGCGGCTCCGTGAGCTGACCGCCGCCGGGATGATGGACTGTAAGAAGGCGCTCACCGAGGCCGAGGGCGACTTCGACAAGGCCGTCGAGATCCTGCGCCTGATGGGCGCCAAGGACGTCGGCAAGCGCGAGGCGCGCACCGCCTCCAACGGCCTGGTCGCCGCCAAGCTCGAGGGCACCTCCCTGGGCGCCCTGCTGGAGCTCAACTGCGAGACCGACTTCGTCGCCAAGGGCGAGCGGTTCCAGGAGCTCGCGGCCAAGGTCGTCGACCACATCGCCGCCACCAAGCCGGCCGACGTGGACGCGCTGCTGTCCTCCGAGCTCGAGGGCAAGTCCGTCAAGGAGCACCTCGACGAGGCGAACGCCGCGCTGGGCGAGAAGATCGAGATCCGCCGGTTCTCGCTGCTGGAGGGCGGCTACATCGCCTCCTACCTGCACAAGTCGGACCCGCAGCTCCCGCCGACCGTGGGCGTGCTCGTGCAGCTCGACAAGGAGAACGCCGAGATCGGCAAGGACCTGGCGCAGCACATCGCCGCGATGGCGCCCAAGTGGCTCAGCCGCGAGGACGTCCCGGCCGACGTGGTCGAGAAGGAGCGCGCGCTCTTCGAGCAGATGACCCGCGACGAGGGCAAGCCCGAGCAGGCCATCGCCAAGATCGTCGAGGGCCGGATCGGCGGCTTCTACAAGGACTTCACCGTCCTGGAGCAGCCGTTCGTCAAGGACAACAAGAAGACGATCGCCAAGGTCGCCCAGGAGGCCGGCGTCACCGTCCAGGCCTTCGCCCGCTACAAGGTGGGTCAGGCTTAGTCTTGGCATGAGGCGCCGGGCGCGGACGAGCGCCCGGCGCGCCAGGACCGAGATCGAGCAGTAGAAGACGAGCTACACCAGGAGGCCGCCGCCGTGCAGGAGAACAACGACCCCGCCACGCCGGCGGCCTCACCCATGCCCGCCGGGCTGCGATGGCGCAGGGTGCTGCTGAAGCTGTCGGGCGAGGCGTTCGCCGGCAACGAGGCCCTCGGGATCGACCCCCACATCGTGGGCGCGCTCGCCGACGCGATCGCCGCGGCCGTGCGCGAGGGTGTGCAGGTCGCCGTGGTCGTCGGCGGCGGCAACATGTACCGCGGCGCCGCGCTGTCCGAGCAGGGCATCGACCGCGGCCGCGCCGACTACATGGGCATGCTGGGCACGGTCATCAACTGCCTCGCGCTCCAGGACTTCCTGGAGAAGCGCGGGATCGACACGCGCGTGCAGACCGCGATCCAGATGACGCAGGTCGCCGAGCCGTACATCCCGCGCCGCGCCATCCGGCACCTGGAGAAGGGCCGGGTCGTGATCTTCGGCGCCGGCCTCGGGTCCCCGTTCTTCTCGACCGACACCTGCGCCGCCCAGCGCGCGCTGGAGGTGGGCGCGGAGGCCCTGCTCAAGGGCACCCAGGTCGACGGGGTCTACGATTCCGACCCGCGCAAGAACCCCGACGCCGTACGCTTCGACCGGCTGGACTACAGCGAGGTCCTGACGCGCGGCCTCAAGGTCATGGACGCCACCGCGATCAGCCTGTGCATGGACAACGGCCTGCCCATCGTGGTCTTCGACCTGCTGGGAGACGGGAACATCGTGCGGGCGGTCAAGGGTGAGAAGATCGGCACGCTTGTCAGTCCGGCTGGGAACTAGGAGTCCGACATGATCGACGAAACCCTCCTCGAAGCCGAGGAGAAGATGGAGAAGGCCGTCGAGGTCGCCAAGGAGGACTTCGCCGGTATCCGCACCGGCCGGGTCACCCCGGCCATGTTCAACAAGATCACGGTCGATTACTACGGCGCCCAGACGCCCGTCCAGCAGCTCGCGTCGTTCCACGTGCCCGAGCCGCGCATGGTCGTCATCCAGCCCTTCGACAAGAGCTCGCTGGGCGCCATCGAGCGCGCCATCCGCGACAGCGACCTGGGCGTCAACCCCGGCAACGACGGCAACATCATCCGCGTGGTGTTCCCGGAGCTGTCGCAGGAGCGCCGCAAGGAACTCGTCAAGGTCGCGCGCGGCAAGGCCGAGGACAGCCGCATCTCGATCCGCAACATCCGCCGCCACGCCAAGGACGCCATCGACAAGGCGATCAAGAACGGCGACATCGGCGAGGACGAGGGCCGTCGCGCCGAGAAGGAGCTCGACGACTTCACCCACAAGCACGTGGCCAAGGTCGACGATCTGCTCAAGCAGAAGGAGACCGAGCTTCTCGCGGTCTGATCGTCCCCCTGACACATGCGGGAAAGTAGTGCGGCTGTGAACGACTCGGCTGCCGGGTCCCCCTCCGGCTCCGGTTCGGAGCCCGGAGGCTCGGGTTCCGGAGACGAAACGGCATCCCGTACGGCTGCGCCGGGCCCCGAGCCCGGCGCGAGCCGTACCGGGCGGAATCTGCCCGCGGCGATCGGCGTCGGCGTGCTGCTGGGCGCGCTGGTGATCCTCTCGCTCTACACGGTCAAGCAGATCTTCGTGGCCGTCGTCGTGCTCTTCCTCGGGCTCGGCGTGTTCGAGCTGGTCAAGGCCGTGGCCGCCCGTGACATCCGGGTCCCGCTGTGGCCCGTGCTGGCCGGGGGCACGGCGATGCTCGTCGGGGCGTACGCCGGTGGACCGGTGTCGCTGGCCGGGGCGTTCGCGCTGACGGTGCTGGCGGTGCTGACCTGGCGGATGTTCGCCGGGGGCATCGACGGCTACGTCCGCGACGCCACGGCCTCGGTGTTCGTGCTGGCCTACGCGCCGCTGCTGGCCGGCTTCGTGATGCTCATGCTGGCCGAGCCGGACGGGGCGCACCGGGTGGTCGTGTTCATCGCGGTCACCGTGTCGAGCGACATCGGCGGGTACGCCGCCGGGGTCCTCTTCGGCAAGCACCGGATGTCGCCGGTGATCAGCCCCAAGAAGACCTGGGAGGGCTTCGCCGGGTCGGCCCTGGCGTGCATGCTGGTCGGGGCCTGGCTCCTGTCGTGGCTGCTGGACGCGGCGATCTGGCAGGGCGCGCTGCTCGGTCTCGTGGCCGTGGTCTGCGCGACGCTCGGCGACCTGATCGAGTCGGTGGTCAAGCGCGACCTCGGCATCAAGGACATGGGCACCCTGCTCCCCGGCCACGGCGGCGTGATGGACCGCCTCGACTCGCTCCTGGCCGTGGTCGTCCCCGCCTGGCTCCTCATGGAGCTCTTCGTCTCCTGACCGGCCCGGCACCGGCGGACGTCTCCTGGCGTTCCCGGCGTCAGCCCGCGGCTCCTTGGCCGGCCCGGCGTCAGCCGACGACCCAGGAGCGGCGCTGGGCGGTGAGGTGGGCCCGCAGCGCCTCGTGGCCGCGCTCGGTGGCGATGCGGCGCTCGGCCTCCGTGATGGGGATGAGCCAGAGCCACGTGACGGGGTCGCCGCCGAAGGAGAAGCCCGACAGGTCGGGCACCTCCGGGCCCGGGAGGCGGCGCACGTCCGCCAGCATGAGGACCCCCTGCCAGGCGTGCCCGAGGGGGAAGGTCGCCGGCTCGTGGTACCACTTGGCGGTGTGGCCGTGACCCAGCCAGGTGACCGAGTGCCAGGGATAACGCGCCAGCCACAGGAACAACCGCGCCGCCTGCTTGCTGTCCCCGCGCGTGGCGATGGCCAGCTCGATCCGGGCGTACGACCCCGGGTCCTCGACGTACTGCTCGACGGTCGGCATGCGCTGGCAGCTCATCCCGACCGTGGAGAGCATGGTGTACGCCCGGTCGCGGGCGGGCGGGTGCTCGGTGATGCCGACGGTGGGCAGCAGGTCCCCGCCGGCGTCCCAGTAGCGGGCTCCCGGGCCCAGGCGGGTGTCCAGGTGACCCATGATGAACTGCTGGAACGTCTCCCACGCGCCCTCGCCGCGCCGCCACCGCCAGTAGGACCCGGCCTTGTCCACCCGGGGGCCCAGCCCCTCCAGCGCCTCGGCGAGGGGCCAGGCGAGGGGGGTCTCGCCCAGCGCGTCCCTGGCGTACCCGGGCATGCCCCGCGCGGGGTCGCCCCACCCGGGGATGACCGCGAGCAGCTCGCCGCGTTCGAGCAGGGCCACGCCGTCGCCCTCCTCGAACCACAGGACGCCCAGCTCCGCCGGGTTCAGCGGCGGGCGGCCCGAGGGGTGGCGGGTGGCGGAGGCGGGCATCGGCGGGACCATCCCGGCGCTGACGCGGCCCAGGTCCACCGCCGCGGGCGCGGGGACGTGGTTCGCCAGCCAGACCGCCCCGCGCACGGCCTCGCTCGCCGGGTCGCGCAGGTACGCTACCGAGGTGACTCCGTCGTACTCCACGACGAGGTCGCGGCTGCCGTAGGGGCTGATGTCCGACACCACGACGTGCGTGCCTTCCGGAGCCGTCCCGCCTGTCCGGAATATCGCCATGGATCTGGACTTTAGATGAGAGGGAGGCCGGTGCCGCCGTATCACGCCGCAACCGGCATCGCCACGCCGCCGAGCGTCACTATCTGAGAAATTGGAAGCCTGTATGTCCTCCTCCGTGCCCGCCGCCGAGTCCGTCGACGAGGCCGCTCCGCCGGCGCCCCGCCGCACCCAGCCCGGGGAGCTGACCTTCGTCGCGCCGCGCCGCGCCAAGCCGAAGCGCCACCTCGCCGACCTCACCGTCGAGCAGCGGCGCGAGGCCGTGGCGGAGCTGGGGGAGAAGCCGTTCCGGGCCGACCAGCTCTCGCGGCACTACTTCGCGCGCCTGAACTCCAGCGCCGAGCAGATGACCGACCTGCCGGCGGCGCTGCGCGACAAGCTCGGCGCGGAACTGCTGCCGCCGCTGCTGACCGAGGTGCGCAGCATCGCCACCGACGCGGGCACCACGCGCAAGACGCTCTGGCGGGCGTTCGACGGCACGCTCATCGAGTCGGTGCTCATGCGCTATCCCGACCGCGCCACGATCTGCGTGTCCTCGCAGGCGGGCTGCGGCATGAACTGCCCCTTCTGCGCCACCGGCCAGGCGGGCCTGACCCGCAACCTGTCCACCGGCGAGATCGTCGAGCAGGTCGTGGCGGGCGCGCGGGCGATGCGCGACGGCGAGCTGCCGGGCGGCCCCGGGCGGCTGAGCAACGTCGTCTTCATGGGCATGGGCGAGCCGCTGGCCAACTACAAGGCCGTGATCGGGGCCGTGCGCCGCCTCGTGGACCCGGCCCCCGCCGGCCTGGGGATGTCCGCCCGCAACGTCACCGTCTCGACGGTCGGCCTGGTGCCCGCGATCGGCAAGCTGGCCGACGAGGGCCTGCCGGTCACGCTCGCGCTGTCGCTGCACGCCCCCGACGACGAGCTGCGCGACACGCTCGTCCCGATCAACAACCGGTGGAAGGTCGCCGAGGTCCTGGACGCCGTGTGGGCCTACACCCGCACGACCGGCCGCCGCGTCTCCATCGAGTACGCCCTGATCCGCGACATCAACGACCAGGAATGGCGGGCCGACCTGCTGGGCCGCCTGATCAAGGGCCGCCTCGCGCACGTCAACCTCATCCCGCTGAACCCGACCCCGGGCTCCAAGTGGACCGCGTCCCGTCCCGAGGACGAGCGCGCCTTCGTCCACCGGCTGGAGTCCCACGGCGTCGCGGTGACGGTCCGCGACACCCGGGGCCGGGAGATCGACGGCGCCTGCGGCCAGCTCGCCGCCGCCGAATGACCTGCTGACCCGGATCCCCCCGGACGCCCGCCCGGCCTGGCCGCCCTCACCCGGCCCCGGCCCGGCGGGCGTCCGTGCGTGTACGGCCGACGCCGCCCGCCGCGCGCCGCCGTACGGCATGGCGGCCGTGCGGTGGCCGTACGGCGTGACGCCGCGGTCGCGGGAGCCGTACGGCGGGGGTCAGCGGAAGGCGCGGCGGTAGGTGGCCGGGGTGGTGTCGAGGGCCGCGTGGAAGCGGCGGCGCAGGTTGACGGCGGAGGACAGGCCGGAGCGGCGGGCGACCGTCTCGACGGGCAGGTCGGTCTCCTCCAGGAGGGCGCGGGCGTGCGCGAGGCGGCGTTCCAGCAGCCAGCGGCCCGGGGAGACGCCGAGCTGCTCGGTGAAGCGCCGGCTGAGCGTCCGCGGGGAGACGCCGGAACGGGCCGCCATGTCCTCGATCGTGAGCGGGCGGTGCAGGTTGTCGGTGATCCACTCCAGGAGCGGGCCGAGGGCGTCGGCGGCCGGTCCCGCGGTGGGCAGGTCGGGGTACTGGCGCTGGCGGCCCTCGCGGTGGGGCGCGGCGGCGATCTGGCGTCCGACGCGCATGGCCAGAGCCGCGCCGTGGTCCTTCCGCACCAGGTGGAGACAGAGGTCGATCATGGTGGACGACGCGCCCGCGGTGATCACGTCCCCGTGGTCCACGTAGAGGACCGACGCGTCGGGGCGGATCCGGGGGAAGCGCCGCGCGACCTCCTCGGTCAGCTCCCAGTGGACGGAGGCGTCGCGGCCGTCCAGGAGGCCGAGCTCGGCGGGGACGAGGACGCCGGAGCAGACCGCGATGATCCGCGCGCCGCGGGCGTGGGCGGCGGCGACGGCGCGCAGGACGTCCGGGGACGCCCGGCCGCTGGAGTGCGCGATGAGGACGGTGCCCGCGTCGTCCAGGGCCTCCAGCCCGTGCGGCACGGTGACGTCCACGCCCATCGTCGTGGGGACGGACGTGGGGCGCTCGGCGCACAGGCGGAAGTCGTAGTGCCGGGGGATGTCCTTCCCGTGGTCGCCGAAGACCGCCGCCGCGCAGGTCACGGGGTACATCTCCTGGGGCGGGCTGATCAGGGCCACCACACGATGCCGCATGGCACGAAAGTACCCGATGGCGACATCCCGGGCTCCTGTGGGCGAGGTGGCGTGTGTCCACAATCGGGGGAATGGCTCCTGTGATCGGTTCCCGGTTGTGGACCCGGGACTTCTCCTTCTACTTCGCCGCGCGGGCGGTCTCGCTGCTGGGCGACGCGATGATGCCGGTGGCGGCCGCGCTGGCCGTCGGCGAGATCTACGGCGTGGCGGCGGTGGGCTACGTGCTCTCGCTGTGGACCGCGCCGTTCGTGATCTTCGTGGTGCTGGGCGGGGTGTTCGCGGACCGGATCGGGGCGCGGGCCATGATGGTGGGCGCGGACGCGGTGCGCTTCGCCGCCCAGGGCGTGCTCGCGGCCGCCTTCCTCACCGGGACCCCGCCGCTGTGGCTCCTGCTCGCGACCTCCCTGCTGTCCGGCACGGCCGCCGCGATGTTCCAGCCGGGCGTCAACGGGATGGTCCCGCTCGTGGCCGCCGACCCGCAGCGCGCCAACGCCACCCTCAAGATCGCCGACGCGGCGACGCAGGTGGGCGGGCCCGTGGTGGCGGGGACGCTGATGGCGCTCACCGGGCCGGGCGCGGTGTACGCCCTGGACGCGGCGACGTTCCTGGTCAGCGGGGTGTGCCTGGCGCTGATCCGGCGGCTGCCGCGGGCCCGGGCGGCGGCGGTGCGGCCCGCGCTGCTGGCGGACGCGCGGCAGGGCTGGCGGGAGTTCCGGAGCCGGAGCTGGATGTGGTCGGTGATCATCATCTGGGTGTTCTTCGGGCTGCTGGTCTTCGGGCCGTCCATCCCGCTCGGCTCGCGGCTGATCGGGGAGCGGCTGGGGGAGGCCGCGTACGGCTGGGCGATGGCCGCCCTCGGCGTGGGCACCGTCGCCGGCGGGCTGGCGGCGATGGTCCTGCGGCCGTCCAGGCCCCTGGCGGCCGGGGGCGTGGCGCTGTTCGGCTTCGCGCTGATCCCCCTGGTCGTGGCGCTGGAGTCGCCGCTGCCGCTGCTCATGGCCGGGCACCTCGCGGGCGGCTGCTCGTGGGCGTTCTGGTCGGTGATGTGGTCCACGAGCGTCCAGACGCAGGTCTCCTACGCCGTACTCAATCGCGTCACCGCGTACGAGATCGCCGGGTCGGTGTCCGGGGTCGCCGCCGGGCAGGCCCTCGTCGGGCCGGTCTCGGCGGTGGTCTCCCCACGTGACCTGCTGTTCGTCTCCGCCGCCGCCACCGTGGCCGTGTCCGCCGCCCTCCTCCTGACGGCTCCGGTCCGCCGCCTGCGCGCCCGCCCCGCCGTACCGGATCCGCTCGCCGGGGGCCCGCCCGTCGCGGCGGGGGTCTGAGGCGCGCCCGCTCCCGCCGTACGGCGTGACGCGGCGGGGACCTCCGGCCGGGCGGGAAGTGGATCATTGGTCACGGCGGGGTGAAGACCCTCGCCTGCCGGGCGCGTGAACATCAGAATGTACGGGTGCACCGATTCCCCCGCGTCACGCTGATTCGGCCCGGTTACGACGTGGACGAGGTGGATCGCTTCATCCACCGGATCCTGGCGACGCTGGGCCGCGCCCCCCTCGAAGGCCCGGCGGTGACCGCCCAGGACGTACGCGACGTGCGCTTCAAGGTGCGCATGGGCGGATACAACGAGATGGCGGTGGACTTCGCGCTGGAGGCCTTCATCGTCGCGCTGGAGGCCCGCGCCGCCGATCCGGCGGTTCCCGGGGCGCGCCCGCCCGCCGCCCGCCAGGCGATCGAGGCGGCCCCGGCCCCGGGTCCCCGCCACCCGGACGCGCCGCCGTACCCCCGGCCGCCGCGCGCCCTCACCCGGGGCTCGGCCGGGCCGACCGACGCCCCGCCGTACCCGCCCTACCCCCGGGTCCGGCCCGGGGACGAGGCCGCGCTCGCCGCCCGCGACCCCTGGCCCATGCCTCCGGCCGAGAGCGACGACCCCACCGGGGCGGGGGCCTGGCGGCACCGCCACCCGGAATCCTGGGAGGGGGACGAGGACACGTGGCGGCCCCGCCGCGCGGCCGGCCCCGAGGACACCGGCGCCACCCCGGCGAGCCCCGCCTCCGCCGTACGGCCCGCGCCCGCGGCCCCCGCGGAGGACGAGGCGGAGATGACCGACGTCATCCCGGCCGCGACGGAGATGCCCGGCCGCGGCGCGGACCGCCGTACCGGCGCGAGGACCCCGGACCCGGCCGGCGCGGGTTCCTTCTGGTCCTCGCGGGCGGAGGAGGCCGAGGACCGGGAGGCGGCGGGATCGCGGCCGGAGCCCCGGAAGGAGCCGCGACCGGCCCGGGCCGAGGCGGAGCCGGCGACCGGGCGCAAGAGCACGGGCACCGGCTGGGCCGACGCGGTCCGCGAGGCGGCCGAACGGCAGGCGGCCCGGCCCAGGATGGGCGACCTCCCTCCGGCGGACGCCGGGGACGAGCCGGGGGAGCGCCGGGCGCGAGCCGTACCCGAGCCGAGACCGGCCCCGCCCGCGACGGCCCCGGACGCGCGGGACGAGGACGACGCGGCGGAGCCGGCGGAGAAGCCGGGGGCCGGGGCCGGATGGCCCGTGCCGCCGGCGGACGCCGGGGACGAGGTGCGGGTGGGGCGGGGGCCCCGGTGGCCCGTGCCCCCGGAGGAGGACGCGGACGAGACCCCGCGGCGGGGGACGCCGGGGTGGGCGGCCGCGACGCCCCGCACGGACGAGCTGGTGGCGCGGCCCGCGGCGGCTGTGGAGACGGGGGCCCGGATGCGGCCGGACCCGCTGCTGCGCGGCGCGAACGCGGGCGGGGCGGCCCGCGAGCAGGTGGAACGGCGGGTCGCGCGGGTCGAGGGCGTGAAGTTCTCGTTGCGGCGGCTCGGTATGGGGTACGACGAGCGCGAGGTGGACGAGTTCCTCGACCGCGTCGCCGACACCCTGCGGGGCACGGCGGAGCGGCCGCTGACGGCGGAGGACGTCCGCGGCGTCAAGTTCAGCACGACCGTGATCCGCGTGGGTTACGCCGTGCCCGACGTGGACGCCTTCATGACCGAGGTAGCCGAGATGCTGGAGGACCACCCTGAACCCCGCTGACTGCCTCTTCTGCCGTATCGCGGCGGGTGAGGAGGACGCCTTCGTCGTCCACGCCGACGACACCACCGTGGCCTTCCTCGACACCCGCCCGGTCTTCAAGGGCCACACCCTGCTCATCCCCCGCGCCCACGTGGAGACCCTCCCCGACCTGCCCCCCGACCTCCTGGCCCCGCTCTTCACCCAGGCCCGCGCCCTGGCCGCCGCGATGGAGCGCGCCCTGTCCGCCGGCGGCTCCTTCGTCGCCATGAACAACCGGGTGAGCCAGAGCGTCCCCCACCTCCACGTCCACGTGGTCCCCCGCACCAAGGGCGACGGCCTCCGCGGCTTCTTCTGGCCCCGAGTGAAATACGAGAACCCCGAAGAAGCCGCCTCCTACGCCAGCAAACTCCGCCAAGCCCTCCCCTGAGCCCAAGCACCCCCTGACCTGGGTAAAGTCTGGGCATGACAGACCCCCAGACCCGAATCCTGGACCTGGTCGTCCTCCTCGCCGAGAAGGAGGGGGCGGGCGGCCGCCTCTCGCCCGCTGAGCGCGTGGTGGCCGACATCGGCTGGATCGACGCGATGGTCGCCCCGAACGGCTTCGACGGCTGGCTGGCCTACACCTCGTGCGAACAGATGACCCGCACGCTCCACGCGCTGGGACTGACCGGCGACGACCGGCTTCTCGCCCTGGTCCGCGAGGCGCTGGACGTCGCGGGGATCGACCCGGCCGCGATGTCCGACGAGGAGCGTGACGACCGCCTGGGCGACCTGCCCGACGACGCCCATGAGCTGCTGAGCCCGCTGGACGACCGTTACTACGGCGTGGTCGGGGACACCATGGCGCGCTGCCTGGCTTTCGCCGAGGCCAACGGCATCCCCGTCCCGTCCGGGGAGGAGTAGGCCGGGACCTGGAATGCGCGGGGTCAGTGGAGGGAGAGGAGGTGGGCGTAGGCGATGGTGTTGTTCTCGTAGTGGCCGGTGGCGCGGTCGAAGGCGCCGCCGCAGGTTATGAGGCGGAGGGCGGGGTGGGGGACCGCGCCGTAGACGCGGTCGGTGGGGAAGGCGTCCTTGGGGACGGACTCGATGGCGTCGATCTCGTAGGTGGCGACCTTGCCGTCGGCGCGGACGACGCGGGCGCGGTCGCCGCGCTTGAGGGCGCCGAGGCGGTAGAAGACGGCGGGGCCGCGGGCCGAGTCCACGTGGCCGGCGATGACGGTGGGACCGGGGAGGCCCGGGGCCGAGCCGCGGTTGTACCAGCCGGTCTGCTCGGCCTTGGACAGCGGCGGGACCTCCAGGGTGCCGTCGGGGTTGAGGCCGAGGCTCAGCACCTTGGCGCGGATGCCGATGCCGGGGATCTCCAGGCGCACCGGGGGCGACGGCGGGACCGGGGGTGACGCGACGGCCGGCGCGGCCGGGCCGGGCCGGGCGGTGACGGGGGCCACTGCCGGGGCGGCCGCGGGCGCGGGGGCGGGCGGGACGCCCTCGCCGCGCGGCCACAGCACCGCGGCGAGCGCCACCGCGCCGAGCACGGCGGCCACGGCTGGGACGACGGGGGAACGGCGCCGCCGGGGCTGGGACATGGCGACCGCCTGTCGTGAGCTGAGGGGAACGTCCTGACCCGCCGATCATAGCCAGCGAACCGGTCAAACAGTCATTTCGATCATTAAACTCCCCAAAGATGCATCTAAATCACCAAAGGTGCATCTAAGGGATAAATAGCGCTATGCTTCTCCCGTCGCCGACCTGCGTCTCCGCTCGTCCGCGACCGTCCCCCGCAGGTTGCCGTCGGCGTTCGCCGCTTGAGCGATGGCGCTCCTCCTCGCGGTCCCTCTGACTCCGGTCCGAGGCTTCGCCATGCCCGCCCTCCCCCAGGAAGCCGTCACGTGACCCCTGCGACCGCCACCCGGCCCGGCCCCGCCGTACGACACGGTCAGGCCGAAGGGCCGGACCTGCCTCCGCTGCCGATCCGGCGGGCGCGGGTCACGGCGCTGATCCCCGCCCACGACGAGGCCGGCCAGATCGCCGACAGCATCGCCTCGCTGCGCGGCCAGGAGCACGCCCCGGACCGCGTGATCGTCATCGCGGACAACTGCGCCGACGCGACCGCCGACATCGCCAGGTCCCTGGGCGTGGAGGTCGTGGAGACGGCGGGCAACGCGCACAAGAAGGCCGGCGCCCTCAACCAGGTGCTCGACGGGCTGCTCGGCACGCTCGGCCCCGACGACGTGGTGCTGGTCATGGACGCGGACTCGGCGCTGGACCCCGGCTTCGTCCGGGCCGGGCTGGAGACCCTGGCGGCCGGGCGGTACGCCGCGGTCGGCGGCACGTTCACCGGCAAGGACGGCGGCGGGCTCGTCGGGATGTTCCAGCGCAACGAGTACGTCCGCTACGCCCGCGACGTGCGCAGGCTCAAGGGCAGGGCCCTGGTCCTGACCGGGACCGCCACCATGTTCCGGGCGCTCACGCTCCAGCGCGTGGTCGAGGCCCGGCGCGCCGGCCGGCTGCCGGGCGCGGGCCACGTCTACGACGTGCGCGTGCTCACCGAGGACAACGAGCTCACGCTGGCGATCCTCCACCTGGGCCTGCGCATCCTCGCCCCGGCCAGGTGCACGCTCAAGACCGAGGTCATGCTCACCTGGCGGGACCTGTTCCGGCAGCGGCTGCGCTGGAAGCGCGGCGCGCTGGAGAACCTCACGGACTACGGCTGGACGAAGGTGACGCGCCCGTACTGGGGGCGTCAGCTCTTCTCGCTCGCCGGAGTCCTCGTCATCTTCGCGTACCTGACCACCACCGTGTGGTCCATCGCGGTCGCCGGCGGCCTCCGGATCCATCCGGTCTGGGCCGCGGTCACCGTGATCTTCATCGTGGAACGCGTCGTCACCGTGCGAGCCCGTGGCCCGAGGCACATGCTCGTGGCCGCGCTGCTGTTCGTCGAGATGGTGTTCGACGTGTTCCTGCAGGTAGTCCAGGCGAAGGCCTTTTGGGAGGCGGCCTGGCGCAGAGAAAGGAAATGGTAGATGTACAACAACCCGGTCGGCGGCGTGGCCGCGGGCTTCGGCGGCCTCGCCGCGGCCCCGTTCGCGGGCGTCAACGCCCTGTGGATCGCCCTCGCGCTGTTCACGCTCGTGTCGGCGGGCGTCGCCGTCAAGCGCATCCTGCCGAAGACCGAGGCCTGAGCCCCGCCTTCGCGCGATACGCCCCTCTCCGGAGGGGCGTTTTCGTTTCCCGGGTCCCCCGCCGCCCGAGGCGGCCCCGTGCCGTGCCCGCCGTACGGCGACCGCGTGCCGTGCCCGCCGTACGGCGACCGCGTGCCGTGCCCGCCGTACGGCGGGGGCCGCCCGTCGTACCGGATGGGGAGAGGGTCAGCGGGTGCCCCAGGAATAGGTTTGCTTGCGCAGTTTGAGGTAGACGAAGGATTCGGTGGTGCGGACGGTCGGGATGGCGCGGATTTTGCCGAGGATTTCCAGGAGGTGGCTGTCGCCTTCGCAGACGACCTCGACTATGAGGTCGAAGGAGCCGGCCGTGAGGACGATGTAGTCGACCTCGTCGATGGCGGCGAGTTCGTCGCCGACCGTTTCCAGGTCGCCCTCGCATTTGATGCCGATCATGGCCTGGCGCGGGAAACCGAGGGTGAGGGGGTCGGTGACCGCGACGATCTGCATGACGCCCGCGTCGAGGAGGCGCTGGACCCGCTGGCGTACGGCCGCCTCGCTGAGGCCCACGACCTTGCCGATGGCGGCGTAGGGCTTGCGGCCGTCCATCTGGAGCTGTTCGATGATCCGCTTGGAGATGTCGTCGAGGACGTAGGCCGTGGCGCCGATGGCGCGGCGGCCGCTCTTCGGGGGTGTGCTCATGCTCCCCTTCATCTCCCCTCCCGACGCCCTGGCCCCGATCCTTCCCGGGCTGACCGGGAGTGGTGCCCGGCGTGGCTTAACCGGTCTCACTGCTGCGACATCGTGTCAGTTATTGCCGTCATGTCAAGCGATTTCGTAGCAATTTGATATCTTCGCCACGAAATCCCTTGTCCAGGTTTGCGCTGCTCTGTCACAGTCGCCGTGACCCGCACGCCTCAAGGGAGGTCAACGGTGACCACGAGCCGTCTGCAGAACTTCGTGAACGGGGAGTACGTCGACGCCAAGAGCGGACGGACCTCCGACGTCATTGATCCGAGCACGGGGGAGGCGTACGCCCAGGCGCCGGTTTCCGGCCCGGAGGACATCGACGCCGCCTACTCCGCCGCGGCCGCCGCCTTCGAGGGCTGGCGCGACGCGACCCCGCAGGAACGCAGCGTCGCGCTGCTCCGGTTCGCCGACGCCGTGGAGGCGCGGGCCCAGGAGCTGGTGGACGCGGAGTGCCGGAACACCGGCAAGCCCGTCGCCCTGACCATGAGCGAAGAAGTGCCGCCGATGGTGGACAACATCCGCTTCTTCGCCGGGGCCGCGCGGATCCTGGAGGGCAAGTCCACCGGCGAGTACATGGCCGACCACACCTCCAGCGTCCGCCGGGAGCCGATCGGCGTCGTCGGGCAGGTCACGCCGTGGAACTACCCGATGATGATGGCGATCTGGAAGATCGCCCCGGCGCTCGCGGCCGGCAACACCGTCGTGCTGAAGCCGTCCGACACCACGCCGGCGTCCACGCTGCTGCTCGCCGAGATCGCCGCGGAGTTCCTGCCCCCCGGCGTGCTGAACGTGATCTGCGGCGACCGCGAGACCGGCGCGAACCTGGTCCGCCACCCGACGCCGCAGATGGTGGCGATCACCGGCTCGGTCCGCGCCGGCATGGAGGTGGCCAAGGCCGCCGCCGAGGACCTCAAGCGCGTCCACCTGGAGCTGGGCGGCAAGGCCCCGGTCGTGGTCTTCGACGACGCCGACCCCGAGGCCGCCGCGCAGGCGATCGCCGGGGCGGGCTACTTCAACGCCGGCCAGGACTGCACCGCCGCCTGCCGCGTGCTCGCCGGGCCGCGCATCGCCGACGACTTCACCGCCGCGCTCGTCGAGGCGGCCAAGAACACCAAGGTCGGCGGGCTGGACGTCGAGGACGCCGACTTCGGGCCGGTGAACAACGCCAACCAGCTCGCGCGGGTGAAGGGCTTCATCGAGCGCACCCCCGGCCACGCCGAGGTGCTGGCCGGCGGCGAGCAGATCGGCGACCGCGGGTACCTGTTCGCGCCGACCGTCGTGGCCGGGCTGCGGCAGGACGACGAGATGGTGCAGAACGAGATCTTCGGCCCGGTCATCACCGTGCAGCGGTTCTCCGACGAGGACGAGGCCGTGCGCTGGGCCAACGACGTGAAGTACGGCCTGTCGGCCAGCGTGTGGACCAACGACCACAAGCGGGCCATGCGCATGACCAAGCGCCTGGACTTCGGGGCGGTCTGGGTGAACACCCACATCCCGTTCGTCTCGGAGATGCCCCACGGCGGCTTCCGCCACTCGGGCTACGGCAAGGACCTGTCGATGTACGGCCTTGAGGACTACACCCGGATCAAGCACGTGATGCACTACATCGGAGACTGATAGATGGCAGATGCGCTCCGGGCTGGGGGAACGCCCGCGATCGAGCTTACGGGGGTCGTGAAGGAGTACTCCGGCCACGGAGAGGTGGTCCGGGCGGTGCGCGGGGTGGACCTCGCGATCGAGGAGGGGGAGTTCTTCTCCCTCCTCGGCCCCTCCGGGTGCGGCAAGACCACCACCATGCGGATGATCGCCGGGTTCGAGGAACCCACGCGGGGCGTCGTCCGCCTGCACGGCCAGGACGTCACCGACGTGCCGCCGGCCAAGCGCGACGTGAACATGGTGTTCCAGTCCTACGCCCTGTTCCCGCACATGAGCGTGTACGAGAACGTCGCGTTCGGGCTGCGGCGGCGCGGGGTGGACAGGGACGAGCTCGACCGGCGCGTCCGCGAGATGCTGGAGATCGTCGATCTCGCGGGCCGGGAGAAGCGCCGCCCGCGCGAGCTGTCCGGCGGCCAGCAGCAGCGGGTCGCGCTGGCCCGCGCGCTGGTCAACCGGCCGCGCGCGCTGCTGCTCGACGAGCCGCTGGGCGCGCTGGACCTCAAGCTGCGCCAGGCGATGCAGATCGAGCTCAAGCGCATCCAGCGCGAGGTCGGCATCACGTTCGTGTACGTCACGCACGACCAGGGCGAGGCCCTGACGATGAGCGACCGGATCGCGGTGATGAACGACGGGCTCGTGGAGCAGCTCGCACCGCCGCGCGAGGTGTACGAACGTCCCGCCACCAGGTTCGTGGCGGGGTTCATCGGCACGTCGAACCTGTTCAGCGGGGTCGTGGACCGGATCGCGGACGGCCTCGCCGTACTGCGGCCGGGGCCCGGGGACCGGGTGCTCGTGCCGGTCGAGGGGAAGCCGGCGGAGGGCGACACGATCGACCTCACCGTGCGCCCCGAGAAGATCGTCATCACCGCGGAGGAACCCGGCGGGGACGTGAGCAAGGTGCGGGGGACCGTGGCCGAGGTCGTCTACCTCGGCACCTCCTACAGTTACGCGGTCACCCTGGGCAACGGGGCAGAGGTGACCGTCTTCCAGCAGAACGCGCACTCCTCCGACAGCTCGGCCGAGCGGGGCGACCCGGTCTGGCTGTCGTGGCAGCCGCGGCACTCCTACGCGATGGGGAGCTGAACCCATGGACGCTACGTCTCCCGACCCCGCCCTTCTCCGCGGACTGACCCGGCCCCGCAGGCGCGACGTGTTCCGGCTGACCGGGCTGGCCGCCGCCGGGCTCGCGCTGTCCGCCTGCGGCGTCGAGGGCAAGAAGGCCCCGCCGGCCGGGAAGTCCGAGGTCGAGCGGTTCTGGGCGGGCAAGGTGAAGAACGGCAGGCTCGACTTCGCGAACTGGGCCTACTACATGGAGGCCGAGGGCAAGAGCTACCCGCTGCTCGACCGGTTCGCCAAGGAGAGCGGGATCACGGTGACCTACAAGGAGGTCATCGAGGACAACCCGTCGTTCTTCGGCAAGGTCGAGCCGCAGCTCCGCAGCGGGCAGAGCATCGGCTACGACATCATCGTGATCACCAACGGCGTCGAGTTCGGCAAGCTCAAGGCGCTCGGCTACCTCACCCCGCTGGACCACTCCAAGCTGCCGAACTTCCTCAAGAACGCCGGCCCGCAGTACCAGAGGCGGTCGTACGACGAGGGCAACGTCTACTCGGTGCCGTACACCTCGGGCGTCACCGGGATCGCGTACAACACCAAGTACGTGGACTGGGAGATCACCAAGATCGCCGACCTGTGGGACCCGCGGCTCAAGGGCAAGGTCGGCATGATGTCCGACCCGCAGGAGCTGGGTAACTTCGGCATGTTCCTGGGCGGCGTGGACCCGGAGAGGTCCACCCCCGCCGACTGGAAGAAGGCCGGGGAGCGTCTCCAGGAGCAGCGCGACAAAGGCGTCGTCCGCAAGTACTACGAGCAGGACTACATCACCGCCGTGGCCAAGGGCGAGGTGTGGGCGTGCATGGCCTGGTCGGGCGACGCCTTCCAGGAGGTCCTGAAGGGCAACAAGGACCTGCGGTTCGTCGTGCCCGCCGAGGGCGCCACGATCTGGACCGACAACATGCTCATCCCCAAGGGCGCGGCCAACCCGGTGGACGCGATCACCTTCATGGACTGGCTCTACCAGCCCCAGAACGCCGCCGAGCTGCTGGAGTACATCCAGTACATCGCTCCCTGGGACGGGCTGAAGGACGTCGTCAAGGCGCACGCGGCCGAGGCGAAGGGCGAGGAGAAGGCCCATCTGGAGAAGATGGTCCAAAGCCCCCTGGTCTTCCCGACCGCCGAGGACCTGGCCAGGTTCCGCGGCTACCGCAACCTGACCCCCGCCGAGGAGAAGGAGTTCCGCTCCGTCTTCGTCCCGGTCGTCGAGGGCTGACGTGCGACGGGTCCGCGCGGCGCTCGCGCCGTACCTGCTCGTGCTGCCCGGGGGGCTGTGGCTGACGGTCTTCTTCGCGGTGCCGCTGCTGGCGATGCTCTCCCTGTCCACGCAGGAGGGCAACCTGGTCGAGGGCTTCCGGCAGACGTTCCGGCTGCAGAACTACGTGGACGCCGTGACCCTCCACTGGGAGCCCCTGGTCAGGTCGCTGCTGTACGGCCTGGCCACGACGGCCGCCGCGATCGTGATCGGGTTCCCCCTGGCGTACTGGATCGCGTTCAAGGGGGGACGGCGCAAGAGCAGCTACCTGTTCCTGATCCTGCTGCCGTTCTTCGTGTCCTTCGTCATCCGCACGATCTCGTGGAAGTTCCTGCTCACCGACGAGGGCGTGCTGCTCGGGCCGCTGAAGGACGCGGGCGTGCTGCCGCAGGGGTTCCACGTGCTCGCCACGGACTTCGCGGTGATCGCGGGCCTGACGTACAACTTCCTGCCGTTCATGGTGCTGCCGATCTACGTGGCGCTGGAGCGCATCGACCCGCGAGTGATCGAGGCCGCCTACGACCTGTACGCCTCGCGGACGCAGGCGTTCCTGCGCGTGGTGTTCCCGCTGGCGCTGCCGGGGGTCTTCGCGGGGGTGCTGATGACCGGCGTCCCGGCCGCCTCGGACTTCGTCAACGCGTCGGTGCTCGGCGGCGTGGACAACACCATGATCGGCAACGTGATCTACAACCAGTTCCGGGCGTCGGAGTACCCCATGGGCGCCTCGTTGTCGTTCATCCTGATGGCGCTCATGCTGCTCGGCATCTTCTCGTACGCCAGGGCGCTGGGCACCGAGGACGTCCTGGAGGTGGCGGCGCGATGACGGCCCCCGCGATCGACCGGCCCGCCCCCGCCTCCGCCCCCGTGTCCCCGGCGCGCCCGGGCCGCCGCCGGCTCGGCGACCGGCTGCTCACGGCCTACGGCTGGATCGTGATCGCCTGGCTGCTGCTGCCGATCGCGGTCATGGTGCTGTTCGGCTTCAACGACACCAGGAGCCGGACCAACTTCACCTGGGAGGGGTTCACCCTCCAGTGGTACGGCCGGCTGTTCGAGATCCCCGGGCTCAGCGCCGGATTCGTGAACTCGCTGGTCATCGCGGTGCTGACGGCGGTGATCGCGACGGCGCTGGGCATGATGATCGGGCTGGCCCTGGGCCGGTACCGGTTCCGGGGGCAGGGGCTGACCAACCTGATCATGTTCGCGGCGATCTCCTGCCCGGAGATCATCATGGGCACGTCGCTGCTGTCGATGTTCCTGATGACCGGCATCCCGCTCGGCCGCGTCACGCTCGTGATCGCGCACGTGATGTTCTCGGTGTCGTTCGTCGCGGTGACCGTGCGGGCGCGCGTGCTCACGCTCGACCGGTCGCTGGAGGAGGCCGCGCAGGACCTCGGGGCGAGCCGGTGGGAGACGTTCCGGCTGGTCACCTTCCCGAGCATCCTGCCCGCGGTGACCGCGGGCGCGCTGCTGGCGTTCGCGTTGTCGGTGGACGACTTCATCATCTCCACCTTCGTCAACGGGCCGGTCGAGACGTTCCCCCTGTGGGTGTGGAGCGCGAGCCGGCTGGGCATCCCTCCGCAGGTCAACGTGATGGGCACCTTGATCTTCGCGGTCGGCGCGGCCCTCGCCGTCGTCAACGCGGTCGGCGCCCGCCGGCGGGGCTGACCCGCCCCGGGACCGTCGCCGCCGCACCGCACCAATCGGGAGGACCTGGAACACGTGGATCCCATCAAGGCGATCGCCGACGCCGCGCACACGCCGTACTGGCTGGACTCCCCGGCCGCCCCGGAACCCGAGCCGGCGCTGGTCGGGCGGGTCGAGGCGGACCTGGCAGTCGTGGGCGGCGGGTTCAGCGGGCTGTGGACCGCGCTCATGGCCAAGGAGCGCGACCCCTCGCTGGACGTCGTGCTGCTGGAGGGCGGGAGGATCGGCTGGGCCGCCTCGGGCCGCAACGGCGGCTTCTGCGCGGCCAGCCTCACCCACGGGCTCTCGAACGGCCTGGAGCGGTGGCCCGGCGAGATCGACACCCTGCTCCGGCTCGGCCGCGAGAACCTCGACGAGATCGAGGACGCGGTGTCCCGGCACGGGATCGAGTGCGGGTTCCAGCGAACCGGCGAGCTGCACGTCGCCACCGAGGAGTGGCAGCTCGCCGGGCTCGCCGAGGAGGCCGACGCCGCCGCCGCGCTGGGCGCCGACGTGGTGCTGCTCGACCGCGACGCCGTGCGCGCCGAGCTGGACTCTCCGACGTACCTGGGCGGGGTGTGGGAGCTCGGGGACGTCGCGCTGGTCGACCCCGCGCGGCTGGCGTGGGGGCTGAAGGCGGCCTGCCTGCGGCTGGGCGTGCGCGTCCACGAGCACACGCCGGTGCGGTCGCTGCGGCGGCACGGCCCGGCGCTGGTGCTGGGCACGAAGCACGGCGGCGTGCGGGCCCGGCGGGTGGCGCTGGGGACCGGCGCGTTCCCGCCGCTGCTGCGCCGGCTCGGGCACTTCGTGGTGCCCGTGTACGACTACGCGATGATGACCGAGCCGCTCACCCCGGACCAGCTCGCCTCGATCGGCTGGCACAACCGGCAGGGGGTCGGGGACTCGGCCAACCAGTTCCACTACTACCGGCTCAGCTCCGACAACCGGATCCTGTGGGGCGGGTACGACGCGGTCTACTACAACGGCGGCCTCGTCAGGCCCCGCTACGACTACCGCCAGGAGACGTTCGTCAAGCTGGCCGGGCACTTCTACGACACGTTCCCCACGCTCGCCCACGTGCGGTTCACCCACGCGTGGGGCGGCGTGATCGACACCTGCAGCCGCTTCTCCGGGTTCTTCGGCACGGCGTACGGCGGGCGCCTGGCGTACGCCGCGGGGTACACCGGGCTCGGCGTCGGGGCGACCCGGTTCGGCGCGAACGTCATGCTCGACCTGCTGGAGGGGGAGCGCACCGAGCGCACGTCCCTCAAGATGGTCCGCACCCTGCCCATCCCGTTCCCGCCGGAACCGGCCCGCTCCGCGGTCGTCCAGCTCACCCGCTGGTCCCTGGCCCGCGCCGACGCCGCCCAGGGCCGCCGCAACCCCTGGCTCAAGACCCTCGACGCCCTGGGGCTGGGCTTCGACTCCTGAGCCCGGGGTCCGTCAGAGGCCCACCAGGGCCGCGGTGCGGGACCAGAGGGCGCGGGCGAGGCGTTCGTCGCCTCGTCCGCCGGCCCTGGGCAGGAGCCTCGCTGCGGGCGTGGACGTGAAGAACCTCCCTGTGACGTGGGCCAGCTTGGGGTCGGTGGCCAGGCGCACGCCCATGCGGGCCCCCTCCTCGGGGGTGCGCACCAGCGGGGTGCGCGCGGCCAGGGACGCCAGGCGGAGCAGGAGCGGGTCGGGGAACAGGGCGGTGGCGACCGCGCCGGGGCAGAAGGAGTTGGCGGTCGCGCCGGTGCCCGCCAGGCGGCGGCCCAGTTCCTCGGTGGTCAGGATGTTCATCAGCTTGGAGCGCCCGTAGACCCGGGTCGCGCCCAGCGGCCCGTAGCCCGACGGCTCGGCGAAGCGGTCGAGGTCGAGGCGGTCGGCCCAGCGGTGCGCCTCCGACGCCGTGGCCACCACGCGGCCCGCCGCCCGCCGTACCAGCGGCAGCAGGAGGTCGGTGAACAGGAACGGCGACAGGTGGTTGGTGGCCACCATGAGGTCGAAGCCCTCGCGGCTGGTCTCGGCGGCCCGGGTGTGGACGCCCGCGTTGTTCATGAGCACGTCGATCCGGTCGTGCTCGGCGAGGATGCGGTGCGCGGCCGCGCGGGTCTCCGAGAGCACCGACAGGTCGGCGACGACCATCTCGCCGCCGCCGATCTCGGCGAGCGTCTTGCCGCCCTTGTCGGGGTTCCGGCAGACGATGACGACCCGCGCGCCGCGGCGGACGAACTCGCGTGCCATCTCCTTGCCGATCCCCGAGGTCGCGCCGGTCACGATGCACGTCTTGCCCTGCATGGGGGGACTCCCGTCTGGTCGCGGAGGGTTCCCCCTACCCGCTCGCGCGGGGCTCACAGATGCTCGCGCAGGAATTCCACGGTGGCCTCGACCGCCTGCGTGACGTACGGCTCAGCGTCGTACAGGTCCACGTGCCGTGTCGCGTCCAGCCAGACGATCTTCTTGGGCTCGCTCAGGCGTTTGTACGCCTCCTCGGCCCCCTCGGGCGAGCAGAACCGGTCCACGATGCCGTGCACGATCAGCGCCGGGGTCGGCGACAGGAAGTCCGCCCCGATCATCAGGTCCACGGTCAGCAGCTCGCGGATCGAGGCCCGCGTCACCTCGTCGCGCCAGTGCGGCGACGTGGTGCTCCCGTAGTAGGAGTAGGGCTCGTCGCCGGGCATCGCCGCCTCGCCCTCGCGCGCGACGGCGGGCATGACCCCCTCGGCGTCCGCCAGGCCGGCGAGCGTCGCCCGGTAGTCCTCGGGGCCCATGCCGGCCTGCATGGAGTAGGGCGAGTTGTAGGCCCCCGCGATGCCCGCGAACACCCGCAGCCTCGGGTCGAAGGCCGCGGCCTTCAGCGCGTAGCCGCCGCCCAGGCAGATCCCCACCACGCCCACGCGGTCCGGGTCCACCGACGGGTGCTCGCGCAGCCAGGTCGTCGCCGCGCGCAGGTCGGCCAGCTTGCCCTCCGGGTCCTCGTGCCCCCGGGGCAGGCCGCCGGACTCGCCCCAGTTCCGGTGGTCGAACGCCAGCGTGACGTATCCCGCCGCGGCGAGCCGTTCGGCGTACAGGCCGGTCACCTGGTCCCGCGTCCCGGTGAACGGCCCGGTCAGCACGAGCCCCGGCAGCCCGGCGCCCTCAGGTCCCCGCAGGTCGCCGACGAGCGTGACCTCGCCCGCGCCGAACTCCACCCGCCGCGCGCCGCCCATGAGCACCCCTCCTCGCCCGTCCCGCCCAGTCAACCGCGTCCGGCCCGGCACGTGGCGGCCGGGCCGTTCGCCCTGCGCGGAACGCCCGCCCGCCGGTCGTGGGCCCCGTGGCCGTACCCCGTGGCCGTACGGCGGGAGCGGGGGGAGTCGTCAGCGGATCCGGACCCGGCCGGGCAGGTTCGTGATCAGGGCGTCCAGCCGCAGCCGGGCGACGCGCCGGGCCTGGTCCGGCGTGCGCGCGGTGTAGGCCAGCATGACGCGCAGCCCGGCCCGGTGGGCGCGGCGGACGTAGGACGGGGTCACCTCGTGGCGGCGCACGCCCACGTACTCCAGTTCACGCGCCAGCGCCCGGAACCGCCCCGGCGCCGGGCTCCCGCTGATCCCCGCGGGGACGTCCGGCCGCAACCGGCGGAACTCCCGCAGCGCCCGCATGCTGAAGCTCTGCACGATCAGCGGGCGCGGGTGCCAGTGCGCCACGGTCGCCGCGACCCGCCGGACGATCCCCGGATGCCACCGCGGCCTCTTGATCTCCAGCATGATCCCGGTCCCGCCGCCCGCCAGCGCCGCCATGGCCTCTCCGAGGGTGGGGACGCGCTCGCCCCGGTACCGCGGGGAGAACCACGAGCCCGCGTCCAGCCGGCGGATCTCGGCCAGCGTGAAGTCCCTGACCCGCCAGGGGGCCCGGCCGGGGAAGACCCGCTCCACGTCCGTCGTGCGCGCCAGCGACCGGTCGTGCAGGAGCACCAGCCGCCCGTCCCTGGTCTGCTGCACGTCCAGCTCGACCAGGTCGGCCCCGCGCGCCCGCGCCGCCCGGATCCCGGCGAGCGTGTTCTCCGGGGCGTACCCGGCGGCCCCCCGGTGCCCGATCTCGACGGTCCGGCGGCCCCGGTGGATGCGCCTGACCGCCTCCCTGGCCCGCGCCCGCGCCGCCGCCCACGCGCCGAGCTCCGCGGCCCCCCGCCGGGCCCGCGGGCCGGAGGTCCCCGCGGTGCCGGCGGCGCGGCCCGGCAGGCGTACGGCCACGCCGCCGGGACCGCGCGCGCCCGCGAGGCTCGCCAGGCCGGCGGGGCCGGCCACGCCCGCGGCGACTCCCCGGCCGTGGAAGGGCCCGGACCGCGCTCCGGAGTCCGGAGCCCCGGGCGCGAGGGCGGGCGGCGGGCCTCCGGTGCGAGCCCCGGGATCGCCGGGAGCCGCGGGCTCGTGCATGAGGGCCGCGGTGGTGGTGAGGCCGACCACTATCGCGACGGCGCCGATTCGCCGGATCATGAAACCCCCTGGACGCGTATCTAGGGGGGTAACTCGGGCATAGCCCGCCTGAAGTGATCAATGCATGAGGCATCACCGAATTTCCGAAGATCTCCCGTAGTCGGATCTCCTTGTGGCAGACCGGGCACCGCCCGTGATTCCGAGGTCCCGCGCGGGTAGTGATCGTGCACGGACAGGCGCCGACGGGAGGGCCCGGGCATGGTGAGTCGCCAGAAGCTGATCGACGAGCATCTCGCGGAGGTCGCCGAGGACCTGCTGCGACTGGATCCGCGGTTACGGGACCTCGGCGTCAAGGTGCGCTTCGACGGGGCCGTCGCGCACGTCGAGGGCGAGGTCGCCGACCCCGCCGACCTCGCGCTGCTGCGGGAGATGCTCACCCGGCAGGCCGGCGTGCTGGCCGTGTGGGACCGGGTCCGCGTCGGAGGCCGCGACCCGGTGATCATCGACGTCGGCTGCGGCGACCAGAAGCAGTACGAGGAGAACATCGGGCTCGACCGCCGCCCCTCCGCCTGCGTGGACGTGGTGGCCGACCTGAGCGCGGGCATCCCGATGGCCGACGAGTCGGTGGACCAGATCTTCGCCGTCCACGTGCTGGAGCACCTGCTCGACTTCATCCCGCTGCTCGCCGAGTGCCACCGGGTCCTGCGCCCCGGCGGCGTGCTCCACGTCATGTGCCCCTGGTGGAAGCACGTCAACGCCGTCGCCGACCCCACCCACCTGCGGTTCATCGACACGCAGACGTTCAAGCACTTCTGCCGTCCCACCACGGTCCCCGCGTGGTACCCGCTGATCGTCTCCCGCGACGACGCCTCGGTGTTCGCCGACCTCGTCCCGGTCAAGGACGGGCAGCCGCACGCCGACGATCGCCGCATGGCCCGCTTCTTCACCTGAGGCCGGTCCCGCAGATCCCCGCTCCGCCCGATCCCGTCCCCGTCCGCCCGCTGCCGCCCCCGCCGGACCGCTTCGCCCGCCCGGCCGCTCTCGCCCCGCTTCCCGGCCGCGATTGTTTGCCGCGTCCCTGGCGGGTAGATCGCGCGGTACGGCCTGCGGCGGGGCGAGCCGCCGCGCGAGCCGTACGACGGTGGACGGGACCGGAAGCGGACGGGAGTGGGCGACATGGGCCGGGTCGTGGTCGTGACCGGCGCGAGCGGCGGCATCGGACGGGCGGTGGCGCGGAGGTTCGCGTCGCAGGGGGCGAGCGTCGGGCTGCTGGCGCGCGGCGAGGAGGGCCTGGACGGGGCCAGGGACGACGTCGAGCGGGCCGGCGGGCGCGCGCTGCCGGTGCCGACGGACGTGTCCGACCACGAGCGGGTGGACGAGGCGGCCGACCGGATCGAGCGCGAGCTCGGGCCCATCGACGTGTGGGTGAACGTCGCGTTCAGCTCGGTCTTCGCGCCGATCACCGAGATCCACCCGGACGAGTTCCGGCGCACGATGGAGGTCACCTACCTCGGTTACGTGTACGGCACGCAGGCGGCGCTGCGGCGCATGCTGCCGCGCGACCGGGGCGTGATCGTCCACGTGGGCTCGGCGCTGGCCTACCGGGGCATCCCGCTCCAGGCGGCGTACTGCGCGGCCAAGCACGCCATCCAGGGCTTCCACGACTCGCTGCGGTGCGAGCTGCTGCACCAGGGCACGAACGTCAAGGCCACGATGGTGCAGATGCCGGCGGTGAACACGCCGCAGTTCGACTGGGTGCTGACGCGGCTGCCGCGCAAGGCGCAGCCGGTGCCGCCGATCTACCAGCCCGAACTGGCCGCCCACGCCGTCGCGTTCGCGGCCGACCACCCCGAGCGCCGGGAGTACTGGGTGGGGGAGAGCACGGCCGCGACGCTGATCGCCAACAAGTTCGCCGCCGGGCTGCTGGACCGGTACCTCGCCAGGACCGGATACCAGTCCCAGCAGACCAAGGAACCGGTGGACCCGGACCAGCCCGCGAACCTGTGGCGGCCCGCCGACGGCTCCCGCGGGCACGACTTCGGGGCGCACGGGCGCTTCGACGACCGCTCCCACGTCCGCAGCCCCCAGGTGTGGGCCTCGCAACACGAACGGCAGCTCCTCATGGGAGCGGGGGCCGCGGCGCTCGGCGGCCTGCTCTGGCTCTGGCGCAGGGGGCGCTGAGGGCCGTACGGCCGGCGCGGGGGCGCCGGGAGCCGTACACCGGGCGCGGGGGCGCTCGCGGCGGCCGTGGGGGCACGGCGGCATGACCAACGGGGGGCACGATGAATCGGGGGGACCGCATGGGGCACGGCGCGGCGCGCGGGGGTGACCGCTGATGGCGCAGGCGTTCTCCGGCAGGCCGGTCACGCACCACGAGGACGAGGAGCGGCCGCACCGGCGCAAGGTGTACTTCTGGGCGGCCGTGGGCGCGCTCGGCGGCTTCCTCTTCGGCTACGACACCGGCGTCGTCTCCGGCGCGCTGTTGTTCATCAAGCACGACTTCCACCTCGGCGCGTTCGAGCAGGGCCTGGTCGTCAGCATCCTGCTGCTGACGGCGATGGCGGGCGCGCTGATCGCCGGGCGCACGGCGGACCGCGTCGGCCGGCGGCCGCTGCTGATCGGCGTCGCCGTCGTGTTCACGCTGGGGCTGCTCGCCGCGTCACTGGCGCCCAACTACGTGACGCTGCTGGTCGCCCGCGCCGTGCTCGGCCTGGGCGTCGGCGGCGCGTCGGCGATCGTGCCGGTGTACCTGTCCGAGATCGCGCCCGCCAGGATCCGGGGCGCGCTGGTCTCGGCCAACCAGTTGCTGATCACCATCGGCATCGTGGTGTCGTACGTCGTGGACCTGGTCTTCGCCGGCACGGAGAACTGGCGCGCGATGTTCGCGGTCGGGATCGTCGTCTCGGCGCTCATGCTCATCGGGCTGTTCTTCGTGCCCGAGACCCCGGTCTGGCTCCAGCGCAACGGCCGCGAGGACCAGGCCCGCCGGGTCCTGTGCGAGGTGGTCCCGGCGGACCGGGTGGACGGCGTCCTGCGGAGCTACCGGACCTCCGGCGACCAGGGCGGCGGGAAGGTCTCCTGGCGGCGGCTGCTGCGGTCGAGCGCCAGGCCCGCGCTCGTCATCGGCCTCGCGCTGGCCGCCTTCCAGCAGTTCGCGGGCATCAACACGATCATCTACTACGCGCCCACGATCATGGAGGACACCGGCCTCAACGCCTCGAACTCCATCGTCTACTCGGTGATCATCGGCTCGATCAACGTCGTGATGACGCTCGTGGCGATGCCGCTGACCGACAAGGCCGGCCGGCGCAGGCTGCTGATCATCTCGCTGACCGGCATGACGATCTCGCTGATCCCGCTGGGGCTGACGTTCACCAAGCTGCACGGCTCGGGCGCGAGCACGATCGCCCTGGTCTGCATCCTCGTCTACATCGCGTCGTTCGCGATCGGCCTCGGACCGGTGTTCTGGCTGCTCAACAGCGAGATCTACCCGCCGTCCGTGCGCGGCGAGGCGGCGAGCCTGGCGACCATGGTCAACTGGCTGTCCAACTTCATCGTCGGGCAGGCGTTCCTGCCGGTGGCGGCCGCGATCGGGCAGGGGCCGACGTTCTGGATCTTCGCCGTGATCGCGCTGCTGGCGCTGCTCTTCGTGATCAAGTTCGTGCCGGAGACCAAGGGACGCTCGTTCGAGGAGATCGACCGCGCCCTCCAGCGGCGGCTCTGACCCCGGCCGCCCGGGGAGCGCGTCATGGAGTGGGACAAGATCTTCGCCTTCGACACCCCGCCGCTGGAGATCGTCATCCGGGGCACGGTCGTCTACCTCGCCTTGTTCTTCCTGCTGCGGCTGACGTTCAAGCGCGAGGTGGGCGAGCTCGACATGGGCAACCTGCTGGTGATCGTGCTGGTCGCCGACGCGGCGCAGAACGCCATGTCGGGGAGCTACGAGAGCATCGCCGACGGCCTGCTCCTCGTGGTCACCATCGGGGCGTGGTCGATCGTCCTCGACGCCATGGCGTACCGCTGGAGCTGGGCGCACCGGCTCATGCGCCCCAAGCCGCAACTGCTGATCGAGAAGGGGCGGGTACGGCAGCGCGCCCTGCGGCGCGAGCTGATGACGCGCGACGAGCTGAGGTACGAGCTGCGCCAGCGCGGCGTGGAGGACGTCTCGCAGGTGAAGGCGGCGTTCATGGAGCCGGACGGGCAGATGAGCGTGCTGCGGTACGACGGAGAGGACGAGGGCGACTCCGGCGGGCGCAAGCGCCGCGCGGTCTGAGGGCGGCCCGGCCCGCGTCTTACGCCTCGCGCCGTCACGCTTCGCGCCCCCGCGCCTTCACATCGGAAAAGGGGAGTGGCCGGGGCGTGTGCCCCGGCCACCCGGTAGGTCAGTCCTGCGGGGCGCTCTCGCCGCCGCCGGAGCCCTGGTCGTTGCCGCCGTTCTCGCCGGACAGCTCGCGCATCTTGCGCAGCAGCTCCTGCTTGCGGGTGGCGGAGTCGCGCCCGCCGCCCTTGGAGCCGCCCGCCTTGCCGCGGAGCTGGTCGCGGGACAGGGTCTTGCGCTGCCCGCCCACGCCGAGAAGGTTTCCACTACGTCGACCCATGATGGGTTCCTCCGGAAGGTACGTCTGTGACGGCACCCCGGATGTCCTGGCGCTTCGTCAGGCGCCTGGGGTGCCCTGGCCGTGCGGAGCGGCGAGCGTGCGGGGGCGGTAGACCTGGAGCGGGCCCCGCCGGCACGCGACGGCGCCGACGTTCGAATAGAGCAGCATGGTCGTCACGCTACGCGCCGGTCACGGCCGGGGGCAACCGGTTTATCGGGGGGCGCCGTTCCGGGGGCCGCGCTCACCGGCCCCGGGCCTGCGGCCGATCGCGCCCAGGTCACCGGCGGCGATGTCGATCGCGCGCAGCGCCTCGGCGATCACGCGCTCGGGGGCGTCCCCGCGTTCGAGGCTGATCATGGTGGCGATCTGGGCCGCCCCGATCACGGCCCCCACGATGGCGGCGGCCTCGGTGTCGTCGATCTCCCCGGGGTACGCCCGGCACAGCTCGGCCGCCAGGACCCGCTGCGTGCCGAACATCAGCAGCAGCGCCCGCGCCTGGAGGGCGGGCACCGTCATGATGAGCCGGGTCCGCACGGGCGTCAGCGCCACGGTCAGCTCGTGGTCGGCGCCCACCCCCTTGACCACGCGCATCAGCAGGTCGATGGGCCCCTCGCCGGGACGCCGGTCGCGCATCACGGCGATGGCCTCCCGCATGCGCACGGCGCTGTCGAAGAAGACGACGTCCTCCTTGCTCGCGAAGTAGCTGAAGAACGTGCGGGTGGAGACGTCCACAGCCGCCGCGATCTCCGCGACCGTCGTCTCCTCGTAGCCCTTCTCGCTGAACAGGCGCAGGGCCGCCTCCACGAGCGCCCGCCGCGTGCGCAGCTTCTTACGCTCCCGCAGCCCCACACCGTCGTCCATGACCCGAAGTTTATGTAGGCCGCTCACCACCCCCGCAAGAGCGGTCACATTCCGCGACCGGCGCCCGCCGCGGAGAGGCGGGCCGCGATCCGCGGCCCGCGGGCCGAACGGCGGGGCGGGGCGCGGCGGACCGCGGAGCGGGGCCGGCGGGCGGTACGGCCGCGCGACCGGGGGCCGGGTGGCGACCCGGGGCCGGCCGGGAACCGGTCGGCGGGGCGGCGGGGCGGGTCAGGAGGCAGGGCGGGTCAGGAGGCGGGGCCGCGGCGGAGGCGGCGGATGGCGGGGACGGAGAAGAGGGCGACGCAGGAGGCGAAGCTCACGGCGACCGAGACGAACAGGACCTGGTGGGGCCCGCCGAACAGGAGCATCGCCGGCCCGGCGATCGCCTGGCCGACCGGGACGCTCATGATCGAGCCGCTGACCTCGTAGGCGGTGATGCGGTTCAGGACCGGGCCGGGGATGTTGGTCTGGATGCTGGTGGCCCACATGACCGACCAGAACGCCCAGCCGGCTCCCGCGAGCACCTCGGCGGCGATGAGCATCCCGAGCGGGGCCGCGGTGGCGATCATGAGGATGCCCAGGGGGTAGAGCAGCATGGCGCACCCGCCCGCGAGGAGCGTACGGCGGGGCCGCAGGCGCATGCCGACGAGGCCGCCGAGGATGGTGCCCGCGCCGTACGCGGACATGACCACGCCGTACATCGCCGCGCCGTGGGCGTCGCGGATCACGGTCGCGCCCAGCGGGAGCATCGGGCCGAACACGCAGATCCCCATGAAGGTCCAGATGACGATGACGGACCACAGCCAGGTGCGCGAGCGGAACTCCCGCCAGCCCTCGCGCAGGTTCCGCAGCATCGAGCCCTCGGGGACGACGTCGGCCAGGGGGCGCAGGCGCAGCAGGAGCAGGCACAGGCCGCTCACCGCGAACGTGGCCGCGTCGAGCCCGAAGACCACCCCGGCCCCGGCCACGGCCACGAGCGGCCCGGCCACCGCGGGGCCGATGAGGACCATGAGCGACTCGGCGACCTTGAGGGTGGCGTTGGCCCGCTGCACGTCGGAGGCCACCTGGGGCACGGTGCTGCCGACGCCGGGCTGGAACATCGCCGTGGCCGCCCCGCTGAGCGCCATGATCACGAGGATCTGCCAGAACGGCGGCGTCCCGACGAGGAAGAGCACCGCCATGAGCCCCTGGAGCAGGAACCTGGCCGCGTCCGCGCCGATCATCATGCGGCGGGCGGTGAACTTGTCCGCGAGCACCCCGCCGAACAGGATCAGCACCGCCACCGAGGCCGTCCACGCGGCGAGCGCGAAGCCCACGCCCGCGGGGCCGTACCCGGCTTCGAGCAGGCCCATCGTGAGCGCCGTGTGCATCATCGCGTCGCCGAACATCGAGACCGTGCGCGCGGTGAAGTAGAGGCGGAAGTCGCGGGTCCACAGGGGACTCTTGGAGAGCGGAGCGTCAAGGGTCGCCGGCGCGGCGTCGGACAAGGCTGTGCCCCCGATTGGGATGAAATAGAAGCGTTTGGGGGTTATTTCATCAGAAGCCAGTTACCCGCGTGGCGCGCGGTACACCTTCACCCAATCCACGTGCATCGTGACGAACGGGGGCGTGTGCTCGTCGCGGCACGGGGCCCACCGGTCGCAGACCTTGTCGAGCTGGAGCGCCAGCGACATCGGCCCGTTGCGCGGGATCAGCTCGCCCCGGTAGTCCCAGACCACGCGCCCGTCCAGCCAGAACGTCATCCGGTCCGGCAGCCAGTCCACCGCGACCACCCGCCACGTGGTGAAGTCGGCGCGCATCCGGTTGTCGGCGCGGCCCCCGCCCCGGTGGATGAACTGCGGGACGACCTGCCGCCGCGGGTCGGCGGTCTCGACGAAGTCCACCTCCTCGTGCGGCTCCCGCTCGTCCTCCGGCCACAGCAGCGCCACCGCGGAGTATCCCGCCCCGCGGTCCACGCGCAGCCGCACCACCCAGCGGCCGTACTTCTGGGCGTGCTCCATCCCCACGCCGCCCGACATGTCGGCCCCGCCGTAGAAGCCGCCGGAAAGGCGCAGCGCCCCGTCGCTCACGCGCACGGCCTCGGGCACGCGGGGGTACTCCCCGCCGGGGTCGTCGTACACGCCCCAGACGCGCCGGTCGAGCCGCTCGAACCCGTCCTCGACCACCGGCCGCCCCCACCGGCCGGTCCCCTCCGGCTCGCCCGTGGGCCCCGGGGCCGGCCCGCTCGCCGGGGGAGTCCCGGACGCTCCCGGCGTGCCCGGCGTGCCCGGCGTGCCCGGCGTATCCGGTGTGCCGGGTGTGCCCGGGACGCTCGGGACGCTCGGGGAGGGGTGCGGCGGGGCGGTGGCGCACGGGGAGCCGTGCGGGGTCGCGCCCGCCGTCATCGGGGCCGGGGAGCCGCAGTTCACGGCCGCCTGGCCCAGGAGGACGATCACCGCCAGCATCCCGAACGCCCGCCGGTTCCGCATGACGCCATCAGAACACCGGAGGGCGGTCCCTTCCGGGAGAATTACCCATCTGCTATGGTGATAGTGGCTGGCATTCCGGGCCTTGGACGCCCATGCCTCTCTGGCCGCTCTCGCTTCATCCGCATCACCCAGTTCCGCCGCATCACCTCCGCAGCGCGGCACACCGTCGCCCGCCCGGCCACCGCCCCTCCGCGATCCACGCGGTTCTCATCGGGGACGAGACCTCCGGGCCCCGCGACCGTCCCGCCTCCGGCGTCCCGCCCCGCCTCGGCGATCAGCCCAGGTCACGGGCAGCGGTACGGCGTCCCGCCCGTCCGGCGCCCGCCGTGCCCCGGACGCCCGCCCGGCTCCCGAGCCCGGCCCCGCGGACCGCGGCATCCACCCGGCGAAAGGCCATCACATGACGATCACCGAATCCACTTCCACCATCTCCGGTTCCACCGGTTCCAGCACCTCCTCGGGCTCCACCAGGCCCGCCAGGACCCGCGCTTCCGCCCGCGCCGCCTCCACCGGGGGATCCGCCCGGACCACCGCGCGGACGAACCGGGCGCACGCCGTACCCCGCCAGCGCGAGAACGCCGACGAGGCGCCCGCCACGCCCGTGACCGGGCTGCTGGACGTGCGCGGCGGCAGCGCGTTCCTCCGCGTCTCGGGCTACAAGCCCGGCTCCGACGACGTGCTCGTCGGCCAGCGCGACATCGACCGGTACGGCCTGCGCCGCGGCGACGTGGTCGCGGGGGCGGCGCGCGCGGAGCGCGGCAAGAACCGGCTCGCCCGCGTGGACACCGTCAACGGGCTCGCCCCCGAGGACGCCCGCGCCCGGCCGGAGTTCGCGCGGCTCACGGCGCTCTACCCGAACCGGCCGCTGCGGCTGGAGACCGGCCCCGGCGACCTCGCCGGCCGGATCATCGACCTGGTCGCGCCGATCGGCAAGGGGCAGCGCGGGCTGATCGTGGCTCCGCCCAAGGCCGGCAAGACCATGGTCCTGCAGGCCATCGCCGCCGCCGTGGCCGCCAACCACCCGGACGCCCACCTGATGGTGCTGCTCGTGGACGAGCGGCCCGAGGAGGTCACCGAGATCAGCCGGGCGGTGCGCGGCGAGGTGATCCACTCCACGTTCGACCACCGACCCGAGGAGCACACCGCGGTCGCCGAGCTGGCGATCGAGCGGGCCAAGCGGCTGGTCGAGCAGGGACACGACGTGGTCGTGCTCCTGGACTCCCTCACCCGGCTCGCCCGCGCCTACAACAACTCCACCAAGGGCAACGGCCGCATCATGTCCGGCGGCCTCGACTCCACCGCGCTGCACCCGCCCAAGGCCCTGCTCGGGGCCGCGCGCAACACCGAGGAGGCGGGCTCGCTGACCATCCTCGCGACCGCCCTCGTCGAGACCGGCTCCCGGATGGACGAGGTGATCTTCGAGGAGCTGAAGGGCACCGGCAACATGGAGCTGCTGCTCAACCGCGCCCTGGCCGACAAGCGCGTCTTCCCCGCCGTGGACGTGACCGCCTCCGGCACCCGCCGCGAAGAGCTCCTGCTCACCCAGGAGGAACTCTCCATCGTGTGGGGCCTGCGCCGCGCGCTCAGCCCGCTCGACCCCCAGCAGGCCATGGAGCGCCTGCTCGCGGGCATGAAGGAGACCGGCTCGAACGCCGAGTTCCTGCTGAAGGCCCGCGCCGGCCTGTGAGGCCGCGCCGGCCTGTGTGAGGCCACGCCGCCGCCGGGGCCGCGGCCACCCGCCGGGCCGCTACCCGTTGGGCCGCTTGCCGTGGTTGGCCTTGCGCTTCTTCCGCTGCCGCCGCTTGCTGGTCTTCTTCGACATCAGACCTCCCGGGGGACGGGTGCGCGGCCGGAGCCCGGCCGCTCAGCCGACCATCCCCGCCCTCGCCGGGCCTGGCAAGGCCCGGGGCGCGGCCTGATCGATGTGGACCGAAATCGATCGGTTCTGATCTAATGGGTGCGACAGTCGGACGGTGAAGGGCGGACGGGCGTGCGGGCCGCGTACAGGACATCGGGCAAGCTCGCGGACGGGCGCGAGATCATCTACTTCGACGACGGTCCCGGGCACGTCAGGGACGGCGTGGACGGGCGCGACCTGCCCGCGTTCGAGGCGGGCACGCTGCGCCGGTGGGACCCGCTGCTCGGCCAGGAGATCATGATCGCCGCGCGGCGGCAGAACCGGACGTTCCAGCCGTCGTCAGGGGACTGCCCCCTCTGCCCGACGCGCCCCGGGCACGCCACCGAGATCCCGGCCCCCGACTACCACGTCGTGAGCTTCGAGAACCGGTTCCCCTCGCTCGGCGGGCCCGCCGGCGGCCGGTGCGAGGTGGTCTGCTTCAGCGCCGACCACGACACCTCCCTGGCGAGCCTGCCCCCCGAGCGGCTGGCCACGATCGGCCGCGCCTGGGCCGACCGGACCGCCGAGCTGTCCGCGCTGCCCGGCGTGGAGTACGTCTTCGTCTTCGAGAACCGCGGGCTCGACATCGGCGCGACGCTCCAGCACCCGCACGGGCAGATCTACGCGTTCCCGTTCGTGCCGCCCGTCGCCGCCGCCGTCCGTGACAACCTGCGGCGGCACCGGGAGGCGCACGGCGAGTGCCTGATGTGCGCGATCGTCGCGCGCGAGGCCGAGGGGCCGCGCGTGATCGCGACCGCGGGGGACTTCGTGGCGTACGTCCCGGAGGCCGCCCGCTGGCCGTACGAGGCGCACATCGCGCCCCGGCGGTGCGTGGCGGGACTGCCCGACCTCGGGGAGGAGGAGCGGGCGACCCTGATGGGCCTCTACGCGGACGTGGTCGGGCGGTTCGAGCGGCTGTTCGCGCGGCCCCCGGCGTACATGGCCTGCTGGCACCAGAGCCCGCCGGCGGACCCGGCCCACATGTACGCCCAGGTCTTCACCGTCCGGCGGAGCGAGGACAAGCTGAAGTACCTGGCCTCGGTGGAGTCGGGCGCGGGCGCGTTCATCAACGACGTCCTGCCCGAGGAGGCCGCCGAGCGGTTGCGCTCCGCCTGACCGGCCGGGGACGGCGGCGGGTCGAGGCGGCGCCGGGCGCGGACGGCCGGGTCAGGGGGTCACGACGTGGACCCGCACCCCGGCGGCGCGCAGGGCCGCGAGCTCCGCCGGGGGCGCGGCGGCGTCGGTGACCAGCAGGGACACCCGATCCGGCGGCACGGTCTGGAACATGGTGTCGGCCCCGACCTTGGTGTGGTCGGCCAGCGCGATCACCTCGGCCGCCGCCTCGGCCATCGCGCGGTCCACCCCCGCGACCGCCATGTTCGGCGTGGACAGGCCGCGGGCCGCGCTCACGCCGTTCCCCGACACGAAGGCCCGCCGGACGTGCGTCCCGGCGAGGGACCGCTCGGCCGCGCCGCCCACGAGGGCGCGGATGGGGCCGCGCAGCGCGCCGCCGGTCATCACCACCTCGGCGCCGGGGGCGTCCGCCAGGGCCTCGGCGACCAGGAGCGAGTTCGTCACGACCGTGAGGTCCCGGCGGCCGGTGAGGCGGCGGGCCAGCTCGTGCGTGGTCGTGCCGCCGCCGAGGACGATCGCGTCGCCGTCCTCGACCAGCCCGGCGGCGTACTCGGCGATGGCCGCCTTCTCGGCCGTGGCGACCCCGGTCTTCTCCCGGTAGGGGGCCTCCCGGGTGAGCCCGCCCGGCAGCATCGCCCCGCCGTGGCGGCGGTCCAGGAGCCCGTCGGCGGCCAGCGCGCGCAGGTCGCGGCGCACCGTGACCTCGGACGCGTGCACGGCGGACGCCAGCTCGCGCAGCGACATCGACCCGTTCGCGCGCAGCAGGCGCAGGATGCGCTCGCGGCGTTCGGCGGCGAATCCCGGGCGGCGGCCGGCGTCGTGGTCGCTCATGGTCCGCGTCCTCCCGATCGGTGATCGGAACCGACCATATTCGATCGCCGGGTCGCGCGCCGCCGGGCTCGTGATGGCGTTTTATCTAGTTTTGGGGCTTTACCTACTTATTGTCTATAGTGTACGAAGCGAGGGTGGGGGCTTTACGTGCGCCGCCCGCCCCGGACGGAACGGAACACACACGAGACCATGCGGAAGCGGACCTGCGCGATGATCCTCAAGGCGATCGCCGGGATCATGGCGGCCGGGCTGGTCGCGGTGGCGATCGCCGTCGGCACGGTGTCGGACGACTCCCCGGCAGGCCCGGCCCCGGTCCCCGCCGTGCACCTCGTCAAGCGCGCCGCCCACCACCCCTGACCACGGACGACCACGAACGCGGAACGGCCCCGCGCCCTCCCCGGAGGAGGCGCGGGGCCGTTCTCGTCACCGGATCCCGTCGCCGCGCCGGGCTCAGCCCGTCACGGTGAGTGTGGTGCGGGCCACTCCTCCGTTCGCGCAGTGGACGGTCACCGGATACCTGCCGGCCCGGGTCTTGGCGCCCACCATCAGCGGCGGGAACCACGCCGTGGTCGGGACCGGGGCGGCGTTCGTCTGCTTGGCGAAGGCCGGGGAGACGACCTTGGTGACCTTGGAGCCGCCGCAGACGGCCGTCACCGTGACCAGGCCCTCGCGGCGCGCCTTCGCCGGCTGGACGCCCACGCCGGCGGTGATGTTCCTCAGCACCGCCGCCGCGTCGGTCGAGCCGCCGCTGCCGCCGTTGCCCCCGCCCGGGCCGCCGCCGTTCCCGCCACCACCGTGCCCGCCACCACCGTGGCCACCGCCGTGGTCACCGTGGCCGCCGCCGTGGTCGTGGCCACCGCCGTTCCCGCCGCCGCCGGGGCCGCTGGGGGAGGGGGCCGGGGTCGGGGTCGGGGCGGGCGGGGCCGTCGGGCCGGTGGAGCCGCCCTCGCCGAACCGCACGTCCGAGCAGGCGTAGAACGCCTCCGGGCTGTCGCTGCGCTGCCAGATCGTGTAGATCAGGTGCCGCCCGCGCTTGCCCTTCGGCAGCGTCGCCTCCATGACGTACGCGCCGTTGGCGAGCCGCGGCTCCGTGGCGACGTGGAACGGCTCGGCCTCCAGGTCCGACCACTTCAGCGGCTTGGCCGGGTCGTAGCCGTCCTTCGTGACGTACAGCTCGAGCGAGCCCTTGTGCGGGGCGGTCGCGCGGAAGGTGAAGGTGTGCCGGCCCGAGGCGGGCAGCCGGGTCACCGGCCAGTCGGCGCGCGCCAGGTCCAGGCCCTTGTACTTGTCCCGCCCCGCGCTGCACAGCCTGCCGTCCGGGATGATCGAACGGTGCCGTCCCGCGGCGTTCGCGATGTTGACCTCGTGCCAGTCGTAGAGCGCCTGCTTGCCACCGGTGGCGACGGCCGCCTTGCACGCGGCCAGCGAGGGGCTCTCCGGCCTGTCCTGGTAGCAGAGCCAGGAACGGCTGGGCGGGTTCTGCATCGAGCCGTGGGCGTACGCGCCGCCGGCCGTGGCGACCGTGATCAGGACGGACGAGCCGCCGACGAGAGCGGTCACCAGCGCCATCCGGCGTACGTTCATAGGTCGTCTCCTCGAGATCGAGCGCGGTCCGGTCGCGCCCAGCGGTCTTGCGCGCCGGGGGGGACGGTCAAGATCCACTGGGCGCTGAACTCACACTGCCGCCGCTCGCGAGGCGGTGGAACGCGATTAAGGTCCGGTTAAGGGTGAGTTATGTGACTCTTGAAAAACCCGGCCCCTCGCCCCGATCCGCCTCCCGCCGCACGCCCCGATCTCTGGTCCCGTACGGCAGGCGCCCGCGCGAGCCGTACGGGCGGCCGGTCAGGGGGCGGGGAGGGGGGACCCGGGGCGGGCGGCGGCGCGGGAGAGGAGGTAGCCGAAGGCGGCGGTGATGAAGAAGGAGAGGAGCGCGTAGATGGCCGGCGCGATCGACATGCGCGGGTTGGCCAGGAGGGCGGGGCTGATCGCGATCGTGATGGCCAGGGCGCTGTTGTGGATGCCGATCTCCATGGCCGACGCGATGGCCTGGCGGCGCTCGACGCGGGCGAGGCGGGGGATCCAGTAGCCGGCCAGGAGGCTGATCACGCTGAAGGCGGCGGCGACCAGGCCGACGTCGGCGAGGGCGTCGAGGACCTGGTGGCGCTCCTGGACGATCGCGGCCACGATGACGCCGATCACGATGATCGCCGAGGCGGCCCGCACCGGCTTGCGCATGCTCTCGGCGAAGGCGGGGCGCAGGCGGCGCAGCAGCATGCCGATGGCGACGGGGACCAGGACCACCGCGAAGACCTGGACGACCTTGCCGGTCTGCAGGCCGATGTCCTCGCCGTCGCCCATGAAGTGCGTGAGCGAGAGGTTGACGACGATCGGCAGCGTGAACGCGGACAGCACCGAGTTCACGGCGGTCAGGGTGATGTTGAGCGCGACGTCGCCGCCGGCCAGGTGGCTGTAGAGGTTGGCCACGGTGCCGCCGGGGGAGGCGGCGAGCAGCATCATGCCGACCGCGAGGGCGGGTTCGAGGCCGGTGACGGTGACCAGGCCCAGGCAGATCAGGGGGAGCAGGACGACCTGGCAGGCCAGGGCCACGAACACCGCGCGCGGATGCTTGCCGACGCGGGTGAAGTCGGCGACGGTGAGCGACAGGCCCAGGCCGAGCATGACCACCGCCAGGGCGAGCGGGAACAGCACCGTGGTGACGATGGACTCCTGCACGGGCCGCCTCCGCGTCGTGTCGGGTTGCGACCGATCTTCCCGGCTCCGGCGGAGGACGCACAAGAGCGAAATCCGGCTATTTATCGGGACTATTCGCTAAATACCGAGGGCCGTCGATGAAAGTTACTCAGCCTGTTGAGGTGCTGACATGTCATAATTCGGGCGGGTTTGCGGATGGTGACACAGGGGCGTGAGTGGCGATGCGCAACGTTGTGACGGCGTTCGCGGTGCTGGAGAAGCTCGCCGAGACCCACCCCGCGGACGCGGCCGAGCTGGCGCACCGCCTGGGCCTGCCGGAGCCCGCCGTCGAGAACAGCCTGCTCGCGCTCGCCGAGGTGGGCTGGATCCGGCCCGAGGAGGAGCCGGGCGAACCGGGCGAGCCGGTCCGCTGGGTGCTGACCGGGCGCCCCCTCGTCGTCGGCGGCCACGTCGTGCGCCGGGAGGTGCTGCCGCGCGCCGCCGCCACGGTCATGCAGGAGCTGGCCGCGCACACGGGCGAGACCGTGCACCTGACGATCCCCGACGGCGACTGGATGGTGCTGATCGACAAGGTCGAGAGCCGGCACGAGACGCGGAACCCGGCCTGGATCGGCGGCCGCGCCCCGATGCACGCCTCCGCCGCCGGCCTGGCCGTGCTCGCGCATCTGCCCGCCGTACGGCTGGAGACGCTGTCCCTGGACCGCTTCACCGGGTTCACCCTGACCGACCGGGACGTGCTCAAGGCGACGCTGAGCGAGGTGCGCATCCGGGGGTACGCCGTGAACCCGGGCATGTGGCGTTCCGACCTCAACGGCGTCGCCTCGGCGATCCTCGACGCGGCCGGGACGCCCGTCGCCGCGATCGGCGTCTCCACCGTCGCGGCCCGGCTCCCGCGCACCCTCTGGCCGCAGTACGGCGCGCTGACCCGAGACGCGGCCACCCGCATCACCAAGCGCGCCCTCCGCGAGCCCTGACCGGGACCCGCGAGTCCCGAAGGGGGGACGCGCGGGCCGGGGGCCGGCGGGCAGGGCGTTCAGGCGGGCTGGGAGGCCTTGGCCGCCTCGTCGCCGGGGGCGGCCATGGGGGCGGGCGGCGTGCCGCGCCGGATCAGGACGAGGCCGACGATCGCGGCCAGGACCGAGCAGACGACGGCGACCAGCGAGCCGATGGACATGGCGCCGGTGAACGCCTCCTTGGCGGCGGCCAGGAGGTTCTGGTCACCGGTGGCCTTGACGATCGCGTGGGCCCCGGCGATCGACTCGCGGGCGGCCTCCGGCGCGCTCCCGGGCATGCCGGCCGTGTAGGAGGCGGCCAGGACGCTGCCGAGGACGGCGACGCTGAGGGCCATGCCGACCTGCTGGACGGTGTCGTTGACCGCCGAGCCGACGCCCGCGTGCTCCGGCGGCACCGCGCCCATCAGCGTCGCGTACGCCGGGGGACCGGCGAGCCCGCTGCCCACCCCCATGATCATGAGGGCCGTGATGATCGCTCCGTACCCGTCGTCGGGGCCGATGAACGACATGACCCCGAACGCGACCGCGATGATCAGGAACCCGATCACCAGCAGGGTCCGGTTGCTGATCTTCTGGCCGAGGGTGGCGCCGACGCCGTTGAAGACCGCCGTGACCACCGCCATCGGGATCAGCGCGAGCGCGGCCCGCATGGGTTCGTAGTCCAGCACGAACTGGAAGTGCTGGGTCAGCGCCAGCAGCAGGCCGCCCGACGAGAGCGACAGCAGCACGATGGAGAAGCTGGCCCCGGAGAAGTTCCGGTCGCGGAACATCCGCAGCGGCAGCATCGGGTGCGCGGACCTGGCCTCCCAGATCGCGAACGCCGCCAGCCCCAGGACGGCCAGCGCGGCCGCGGCGATCACCTCGCCGGACCAGCCCTCGCGCGGAGCGGAGATGACGACCCAGACCAGCGCGGTCATGCCGACCATGGACAGCAGGGCGCCGACCGGGTCGGGACGGCGGGCGGGCCCGCGCGACTCCGGCATCAGGACCACCGCCGCGATGATCGCGAGCACCGCGATCGGGACGTTGATCAGGAAGACCGAGCCCCACCAGTAGTTCTGGAGCAGGAAGCCGCCGAAGGTGGGGCCGGCGATGACGCCGACCATGGCCACCGAGGTCCAGGCGGCGATGGCCTTGCGGCGCTCCTCGTCGTCGAAGACCGTGATCAGGATGGACAGGGTGCTGGGCATGAGCAGCGAGCCGCCCACGCCCATCAGCGCGCGGACCGCGACCAGGTGCCACGGCTCGGTCACGGCCAGCACGAGCAGCGAGGCCCCGCCGAACAGCGCGAGCCCGACGATCAGCGCGAGCCTGCGGCCGTGCCGGTCGGACAGGCTCCCCGCGGTGAGCAGGAGCCCGGCGAAGACCAGGGCGTAGGCGTCGATGATCCACTGCACGTCGGCCGTGCTGGCGCCGAGGCCCTTGGTGTCCATCAGCTTGGGGATCGCCAGGTTCAGGATCGTGTTGTCCACCACGAGCACGAGCAGGCTCAGGCAGAGCACGCCGAGGATCAGCCAGCGGCGCGGATGCCGGGCGGGGGCCGGGGGCGATGACGGTTGGGGGGACGTCACGGAGGTCTCCTCTTACAGCGTTCAAGGCTTCTCGAACACTGTAAGACGATGCTCGTACGCTGTTCAAGTGATTTGATAGTCTCGATACATCGGCGGCTAGGAGGGGTTCTTGGCAGCGCGTTCGCCCATCGCGTCCATCTGGACGCGGCCGCAGAAGCCGCAGCGGGACCAGGCCGGGCTGAGCCGGGACCAGATCGTGCGGGCGGCGATCGAGATCCTCGACGCCGAGGGCCGCGACGCGCTGAGCATGCGCCGCCTGGGCGCCCGCCTCGGCGCCGCCGCGACGTCCGTCTACTGGTACGTCTCGAACAAGGACGAACTCCTCGAACTCGCGCTCGACGAGATCTTCGGCGAGGTCGAGCGGCCGGACCCCGAGACGAGCGGATGGCGGCCCGCGTTCACCATCGCCGCCCACTCCCTGCGCTCGCTGATCCTGCGCCACCCCTGGGTCGCCCAGCTCATCGGCGTGTACCCCATGTACGGCCCGAACGCCCTGCGCTTCACCGACCACCTCGTGGGCGTCGCCCAGCACGCCGGGTTCCAGGACTTCGACGTGGACTTCGCCGTGACCACCGTGGTCGCCTACGTCTACGGCATGACCATCGGCGAGGCCGCCTGGCTCTCCAACGCCCAGCGCGCCGGCACGACCATGAAGGAGCTGGACGAGCGGGTCTGGGACGTCAGCGCGGAGATCGCCCGCGACTACCCCCGCCTGAGCGAGCGCTACCGCGCCTACGGGGAGACGGACCCGCAGCGCCTGCGGGTCGCGACGTTCGACTTCGGGCTGGTCAGTGTCCTGGACGGGCTCGAACTCCGCCGCCGCGCCACCCGGCGGGACCCCGATCCGCCCGCCGGGACCTGAGGTCGTACGATCCGTCAACAAGAGGCGGGTCGTCTTTACACCTTGATGGACTAGATTGCGGGCATGCTCCCCACTCTCGCCGACGTGCTGGCGCTGGACGCCGTGCGCCGGGGCAGCCCGGAGGTCGTCACGGGCGGCGACCGGCTCGACACCCGCGTGCGGTGGGTCCACGTGGCCGAGATCACCGACATCGCCCACCTGCTGCGCGGCGGCGAGCTGGTGCTGACCACCGGCGTCGCGCTGCCCGAGGAGCCGGCCAGGCTCGCCGAGTACGTCGCCACGCTGGCGGCGGTGGGCGCGGCCGGGCTGGTCGTGGAGCTGGGCCGCCGCTTCGTGCGCGAGCTGCCCGCCGTGGTCGTCAAGACCGCCGAGGAGCACGGCCTGCCGCTGATCACGCTCGCCAGGGACACCCCGTTCGTGCAGATCACCGAGTCGGTGCACAACCGGATCATCGACATCCAGCTAGAGGAGCTGCGCGCCTCCGAGCACCTGCACGAGGTGTTCACGGAGCTGTCCGTCGAGGGCGCGTCCCCCGCCGAGGTCGTACGGCAGGCCGCCCGCCTGTCCGGCCGCCCGGCCGTCCTGGAGAACCTGGCCCACCAGGTGCTCGCCTGCGAGCCCGCGGGGGCCGATCCGGCCGCGCTGCTGGCGAGCTGGGAGACGCGGTCCCGGGCCGTCGCCCCGGCCGAGCGGACGGCGTACGACGAGGCGTCGGGCTGGCTGGTCACCGTCGTGGGGGCGCGGGGGCAGGACTGGGGGCGGCTGATCCTGCTGTCCGCCGGGCGGCCCGCGCCGCGCGACATCGTCCTCGCCGAGCGCGCCGCGACCACGCTCGCGCTCGGCCGCCTGCTCGACCGGCACCAGCAGAGCCTGGAACTCCAGGCCCACGGCACGGTCATCGCGGGCATCCTCAGCTCGGCCTACGCCGACCCCGACGAGGCGGCGGCCCGCGCCCGCGCGCTCGGCGTCCCGCTGACCGGGCGGCGGCTGCTCGGCCTGGTGCTGCGGCTGCCGGGCGCCGGGCTGGCCCCCGACCTGGACCTCCAGGCCCGGCTCGGCGAGCTGGCCGAGGCCGCGGCGCTCGCCTGCCGCCAGGCGCGCATGCCCGCGCTCGTGGGCGTGCTGGACGAGGCGGGTGTCGGCGTGCTGCTCCCGCTGCCCCCGCGCGCGGTCGCGGAGAGCGCGCTCGGCGCCCTGTCCGAACGGCTGCGCGCCGCGTTCGCCGGGGAGTTCGTGCTCGCCGCCGGATCCGCGGTGGAGTCGGTCAAGGACGTGCGGCGCAGCTTCCTGGAGGCCGAGCAGGTCGCGGACGTGGCGGTGCGCAGGCCGGACGGGCGGTCCTTCTACCGGCTGCCGGACCTGCGGCTGCGCGGGCTCCTCCACCTGCTGCGCGACGACGCGCGGCTGCAGACCTTCGCCGAGCGGGAGCTGGCCCCGCTGCTGGCCCACGACGCCCAGCGCGGCGGGGACCTGACCCGCATCCTGTCGATCTACCTGGAGTCGGGCCGCAACAAGGCGGTGGCCGCCTCCCGCGCCCACCTGTCCCGGCCGGCGTTCTACGAGCGCCTGCGCCGCCTGGAACGGGTGCTCGACACCGATCTGGACGACGTCGAGTCCTGCCTGTCCCTGCACGTCGCGCTGCTCGCGCTGGACTCCTGCCGGCGCGGCGGGCCCGGCCCCCGCCGTACGGCGTTTTAGCTATCCTGTTCGAATGCTGCACATCCTCCTCGTCCGTTACACCGTCCCCGAGGCGGAGGTGGCCCCGCACGTCCCCGCCCACGTCGCGCACCTGGAGCGGCACCACGCCGACGGCACCTTCCTGGCCTCGGGGCAGACCGTCCCGGCCGAGCTGGGCGGGGCCATCCTGGCGGTGGGCGACCGGGCCCGGATCGAGGAGATCGCCGCCGCCGACCCGTTCGCCCAGGCCGGCGTGGCGCGCTACGACATCGTCACGATCGACGCGGGCCGCGCCCACCCCGCGCTGCGCGCCCTGCTGGGCTGACCCCGCCGCCCGCCGCCCGCCGCCCGCCGCCCGCCGCCCGCCGCCCGCCGCCCGCCGCCCGCCGCCCGGCGTGCCGAACGCGAAGACCCCGCCGGCGCCGTACGGCGGGGCGGGGTCTTCGGGGTGAGGGGGGATCGGCGGGCGCCCGTCAGCGGAGGGGCTGGTCCTTCGTCTCCTTGAGGGCGAACAGGTAGACCAGGGTGGAGATCAGGGCCAGGGCCGAGACGTACCACCCGAAGAGGCCGGGGTTGCCCGCGTCGGTGAACGCCGTGCCGATGTACGGCCCGGTGCCGCCGAACAGCGCCACCGCCAGGGAGTACGGGAAGCCGATGCCGGCCGCGCGGACCCGGGCGGGGAACAGCTCGGCGTTGACCGCCGCCGAGATCGAGGTGAACCCGGTGAGCAGGACCATGCCCGCGCACTGGATGAGCAGCAGGCTGATGAAGGAGTCGTTCAGCAGCGCCAGGCCCGGCACGGTCAGCAGCGTGAACCCGCCGCCGAAGGCGATGAGCATGGGCCTGCGGCCGATCCGGTCCGAGAGCATGCCGCCCAGGGGCTGGAGCAGGCCGAAGAAGATCAGCGAGATCGTGCCGATGAGCAGCGCGTCGGCCGGGTCGAACTTCACCGTGAGCTTGGCGTACGTCGGCAGGTACGTCGTCCAGGTGTAGTACGTGATCGTGCCGGCCATGGTGATGCCGACGATCAGCAGGGCCTGGCGCGGGTGGTGGCGCAGGAACTCGAACATGCGCGGCCGCTCGACCTTCTCGGTCTCCAGCGTCTCGTCCGCGCTCCGCCGGATCCACAGGCCGACCAGCGAGGCCACGGCGCCGACGAGGAACGGGACGCGCCAGCCCCAGGAGGCCATGTCGCCCTTGGACAGCGCGGACGCGAGCCCGGCCGCCAGGCCCGACGCGATGAGCTGGCCGATGGTGGTGCTGACGTACTGGAAGCTGGAGAACAGGCCGCGCCGCCCGGGACCGGCCGACTCGACGAGGAAGGTGGTCGCGGCCGCGAACTCGCCGCCCACGGACAGGCCCTGCACGAGGCGGGCGATGACCAGCAGCAGCGGCGCGAGGATCCCGGCGTTCTCGTACGTCGGGAGGATCGCCATGATCAGCGAGCCGGCGCCCATGAGGACGATCGTCAGCGTCATGGCGGAGCGGCGGCCGAACCGGTCGGCGAACGAGCCGACGAGGAGGCCGCCCACGGGCCGCATGAAGAAGCCGACGGCGAACACGGCGAACGCGCTGAGCAGCGGCACCAGGTCGTTGCCCGCGGACTTGGGGAAGACCTGGTCGGCGAAGTAGATCGCCAGGAAGCTGTACGTGTACCAGTCGTACCACTCGACGACGTTGCCGACGCTGGCCGCGATGAGCTGGCGGGCGCGGCTGCGCGGAACCGCGATGGGCGCCCCGGACCCCCCTCCGGCCTCGGCGGAGACTGCCACGATTCCTCCAATTACATGCACGTCTGGTGGGTTTCAGGTGGCCCACTGTGCACCTGGTGATAGAAAGAGTCAACACAACCGCTAAAAATTTATGTTCCCGACACGAAGGCCGGTGTGGACGAAACAACACGCCTCGATCACCTGGATCGCCGTCTCGTCGCGGCTCTCCAGGTGAACCCCCGCGCCTCGTGGGGCGAGATCGGGCGGGCGCTGGGGGAGCACGAGCGCACCGTCGCGCGGCGGCTCCAGCGCCTGCTGGGACTGGGCGCGGTCACCGTGACCGCGATCTACGACGACCTGCGCTGCGGCCTGGGCACCCCCGTCCACCTGCACATCCGCACCGACCCCTGCGGCGTGCACGACGTGGCGGGCGGGCTCACCGGGCGCGAGGACACCCGCTCGGTCTACGCGGTCACCGGGTCGGCCGACGTCTGCTGCGAGCTGGTCGTGCCGCGCGAGCGGCTGCACGACGTGCTCAGCCGCGAGGTGCCCTCGACCGCCGGGGTGCGCGAGACGCGCACGCAGGTGGTCATGCGCACCTTCCGCACGGTCGCCGAGTGGCACGCGCCCCTCCTCCGCCCGGCCGAGGTGGAGGCGATGCGCGCCACGCTCACGCCGCCCGCCCCCGAGCTGCCCGAGCACGTCGAGCTGTCCGCGGCCGAGCGCCGGATCGCCGGCCTGCTCGTGGCCGACGGCCGCATCGGCGTGACGGCCGTGGCCGACGCGCTCGGGGTGTCGGCTCCGACGGCCGGCCGCCGCCTGGCCTCGCTGCTCGAACGCCGCGTGGTCCACCTGCGGGCCGAGGCCGAGCCCGCGCTCCTCGGCTTCGGCGTCGAGGCCCAGCTCTGGCTGTCGGTGCGGCCCGCCGGGCTTGAGAGAGTGGGTACGGCCCTCGCCGCCTGCCCCGCCGTACGCTACTGCGCGGCGACGGCGGGGACCGCGACGATGATCGTCCAGGTCTGCGTGGCGCATGAGGCCGAGCTGTACGGCTTCATCACCGAGGTCGTGGGCGGGCTGGACGACGTCGCCGACGTGAGCGTGACCCTGATCACCCGCGCCTACAAGCGCGGCTACCTCCGGAAGATCGGATATATGACGAAGGAGCCGGCATGACCAATCCCGTACCGTCCGCACAGGACGAGGTCGTCGAGATCACCTCCGAGCTGATCCGCATCGACACCAGCAACTACGGCGACGGCTCGGGACCGGGCGAGCGCGCCGCGGGCGAGCGGGTGATGGAGTGGCTCGCCGAGGTGGGCGTCCAGGGGACGTACATCGAGAGCGCCGAGCGCCGCGGGAACGTGGTCGCGCGGATCGAGGGCGCGGACGCGAGCCTGCCGCCGCTGCTCGTGCACGGTCACCTGGACGTGGTGCCCGCGCAGGCGTCGGACTGGCGGGTCCACCCGTTCTCCGGCGAGGTCGTGGACGACTACGTCTGGGGCCGCGGGGCCGTGGACATGAAGGACATGAACGCGATGATGCTCGCGGTCCTGCGCCAGATGGCGCGGGAGGGGCGGCGGCCCCGGCGCGACATCGTGTTCGCGTGGCTGGCCGACGAGGAGGCCGGGGGAGAGTACGGCGCCAAGTACCTCACCCGGAACCACCGCGACCTGTTCGAGGGCGTGGAGTACGCCATCAGCGAGGTCGGCGGCTACTCGTTCGAGGTGGACCCGTCGCTGCGGCTCTACCTGATCGAGACCGCGCAGAAGGGCCTGGCCTGGATGCGCCTGACCGCCGAGGGCCAGGCCGGGCACGGCTCGATGATCAACAAGGACAACCCCGTCACCGAGCTGGCCGCGGCGCTGGCCCGCCTGGGCGACCACGACTGGCCGGTACGGCTCACGCCCACGGTCCGCCGGTTCCTCGAGGAGGTCGCGGACGCCCTCGGGCTGGAGTTCGACCCGGAGAACCCCGAGCCGGTGCTGGACAAGCTCGGCCCGCTCGTGCGCTTCGTGGGCGCGACCCTGCGCCACACGGCCAACCCGACCCGCCTCGACGCGGGCTACAAGGTCAACGTGATCCCCGGCCACGCGCACGCCGAGGTGGACGGCCGGTTCCTGCCCGGCTTCGAGGACGAGTTCTTCGCGCAGGTGGACGAGCTCCTCGGCCCCAAGGTGCGGCGCGAGTTCGTGCACCACGACATCGCCCTGGAGACCTCCTTCGACGGCCCCCTGGTCGAGTCGATGATCGCCGCGCTGAAGGCCGAGGACCCGTCGGCGCGCGCCGTGCCGTACTGCCTGTCGGCCGGCACCGACAACAAGTCCTTCGCGCCGCTCGGCATCCGCGGCTTCGGCTTCGTGCCCCTGCGCCTGCCCCCGGAGCTGGACTTCGCCGCCCTCTTCCACGGCGTGGACGAGCGGGTCCCGATCGACGCCCTCCGCTTCGGCGTCCGCGTCCTGGACCGCCTCCTCACGGCGTACTGACCCGCGGCCGGCCTCTCCGAGCGCCGATCGCCCGCTCTCCCGGGTGATCGGCGCGGGAGGGACGGCGCGGCGGAGACGGGCGCGAGGCGGCGCGGGAGAGACGGCGGGGGAGGCCGCGGGAGAGCGCCTGCGGGGACTTACGGGATGTAAGGGGGATCGGGGAAGGGCCGACAGGTTGAGGGGTGCGTTCATGGACGCCACCTCGGATACTCGGAGCATGTCGGACCTGCTTGCGCGCCATCGTGCCGTCATCCCCAACTGGGTGGCCCTTTACTACAACGAGCCCATCGAGATCGTCAGCGGCAAGGGCAACCGTGTCGTGGACGCCGAGGGCCGGACCTATCTGGACTTCTTCGCCGGGATCCTGACCAACATGATCGGCTACGACGTGGCCGAGGTGCGGGAGGCGGTGGAGCGGCAGCTCCGCACCGGCGTCGTGCACACGAGCACGGTCTACCTGCTGCGCGGGCAGGTGGAGCTGGCGGAGAAGATCGCGCGGCTGTCCGGGATCGAGGACGCCAAGGTGTTCTTCACCAACTCCGGGACCGAGGCCAACGAGACGGCGCTGCTGCTGGCGACGTACGCCCGCAAGACCGACCAGGTCCTGGCCATGCGGCAGAGCTACCACGGCCGCTCGTTCGGCGCGATCTCCGTGACGAGCAACCGCACCTGGAAGAACAACTCGCTGTCCCCGCTGCAGGTGCACTTCCTGCACGGCGCGGACAAGCACCTGTCGCGGTTCCGCGACCTGTCGGACGCCGACTACATCAAGGTCTGCGTCGAGGACCTGCGCCACCTGCTCGCCACCGCCACGTCGAAGGACGTCGCCGCGCTGATCGCCGAGCCGATCCAGGGCGTCGGCGGGTTCACCATGGCCCCCGACGGGCTGTTCGCGGCCTACAAGGAGGTCCTCGACGAGGAGGGGATCTACTTCATCTCCGACGAGGTGCAGACGGGCTGGGGCCGCACCGGGCAGAGCTTCTTCGGCATCCAGAACCACGGGGTCACCCCGGACATGATGACCTTCGCCAAGGGCCTCGGGAACGGCTTCGCGGTCGGCGGCGTCGTGGCGCGGGGCGAGCTCCTGGACGCGCTCCACGCGGTGGGCCTGTCCACGTTCGGCGGCAACCCCATCTCCATGGCCGCCGCCAACGCGACGCTGGACTACGTCCTCGACCACGACCTGCAGGCCAACGCCGCCAAGACCGGCGAGATCATCATCGGCGGGCTCAAGGCCGCGGCCGGCCGCTTCCCGATCCTGGCCGACGTGCGCGGCAAGGGCCTGATGTTCGCCATCGAGCTCCAGGACCCCGCCACCGGCGAGCCCTCTCCCCAGATCGCCGCGCGCATGATGGAGGAGACGAAGAAGGGCGGCCTGCTCGCGGGCAAGGGCGGCCTGTACGGCAACACGCTGCGCATGGCGCCCCCGCTCACGCTGACCGTCGAGGAGGCGCACGAGGGGCTGGGCATCCTCCTCGCCGCCCTGGAGACCGTGAACGAGGAAGTGTCGAAGTGAAGCGCGTCACCCACTGGATAGCCGGCGCGGCCTCGCCGGGCGCGGGCCGTACCGCCGACCTCTTCGACCCGGCGACGGGCCAGGTGTCGGGCACGGTGGACCTGGCGTCGGCCGCCGAGGTGGACGCCGCCGTCGCCGCGGCCGTCGCGGCCTTCCCGGCCTGGCGGGACGCCTCGCTGACGAAGCGGTCGCAGGTGCTGTTCCGGTTCCGCGAGCTGCTGGTGGCGCACCAGGACGAGCTGGCCGCGCTGATCAGCGCCGAGCACGGCAAGGTGCACTCCGACGCGCTTGGCGAGATCGCCCGCGGCCTGGAGGTCGTGGAGTTCGCCTGCGGCATCCCGAACCTGCTCAAGGGCGGGTTCTCCGAGAACGTCTCCACCCGCGTGGACGCCTACTCCATCCGGCAGCCGCTCGGCGTGGTGGCGGGCATCACGCCGTTCAACTTCCCGGCGATGGTGCCGCTGTGGATGTTCCCCGTGGCCATCGCCTGCGGGAACGCGTTCATCCTGAAGCCGTCGGAGAAGGACCCCTCCGCGTCCCTGCTGCTGGCCCGGCTGTGGCGGGAGGCGGGGCTGCCCGACGGCGCGTTCGGCGTCGTCCAGGGCGACAAGGAGGCCGTGGACCGGCTGCTCGTCCACCCCGACGTCCGGGCCGTCAGCTTCGTCGGCTCCACCCCGATCGCCCGGTACGTCTACGAGACCGGCACCGCGGCGGGCAAGCGGGTGCAGGCGCTCGGCGGGGCCAAGAACCACATGCTGGTGCTGCCCGACGCCGACCTGGACCTGGTGGCCGACTCGGCGGTCTCGGCGGGCTTCGGCTCGGCGGGCGAGCGGTGCATGGCGATCTCCGTGGTGCTGGCCGTGGAGCCGATCGGGGACGAACTCGTGGACAAGATCGCCACACGCGTGCGCGACCTGCGGGTCGGCACCGGCGACTCGGACATGGGCCCGCTCGTCACCCGCGAGCACCGCGACAAGGTGGCCTCCTACCTGGACCTCGGCGTCCAGGAGGGCGCCAAGCTGGTCGTGGACGGCCGCGAGTCCGCCCCCGAGGGCGACGGCTTCTGGCTCGGCCCCACGGTCTTCGACCACGTCCCGCCGGGCTCGCGCCTCCACCGCGAGGAGATCTTCGGCCCGGTCCTGTCCGTCGTGCGCGTCAGCTCGTACGAGGAGGGCCTGCGCCTGATCAACGAGGGCGAGTACGGCAACGGCACCGCGATCTTCACCAACGACGGCGGCGCCGCGCGGCGCTTCCAGAACGAGGTGGAGGTGGGCATGGTGGGCATCAACGTGCCCATCCCGGTCCCGATGGCGTACTACTCCTTCGGCGGCTGGAAGTCCTCCCTCTTCGGCGACACCCACGTTCACGGCGCGGAGGGCGTGCACTTCTACACCCGGGGCAAGGTCGTCACCTCCCGCTGGCTCGACCCGAGCCACGGCGGGGTCCACCTCGGCTTCCCCACCAACGCCTGACCCGCCCCCGATCCGCTCCGCCCCCGATCCGCTCCGCCCCCGATCCGCCCCGGTCCGCCTCGCCGCCGTCCTCCCTCCGCCGGCGCGGGCGGGCCGCGGCGCGTCCGCGCCTTCCCCGGTCACCGTTGCGGGCGAGATCCCGCTCGCCTAACTTTGACTTTGTCAAAGATTGATCGCGTCGACGACGGGCGGCCCGCATGGATCTGGAGAGCTTCGCCGAGTCCCTGGCCGCCCCCGCGGTGCCGCCGCACCTGAGCTGGCGGCCGGAGCTCGTACGGCCGGAGCCCGGCGAGCGCGACGCGCTCACCCGGCTGTGCGCGGCGCACGGCCTCACCGTGGTGGACACGATCGAGCGCCAGGCGGCCGAGCTGGCGGCGGTCCGCCTGCCCGGGGCGTCCGCCGCCGAACGCGCCCGGTACGCCGCCGGGGTCCTCGGGGAGCGCCCCGAGGCGTACGGCACCTGGGTCCACCTGCCCTGGAAGGCGCGGGTCGTCCACGTGCTCGCGCCGGAGGACTACACCGCCGTCGTGACGGCCAGGAACCAGCTCAAGATCACGGCGGCGGAGCAGCGGGTGCTGGCCCGCAAGCGGATCGGCGTGATCGGGCTGTCGGTCGGCGGCGAGGCGGCGGTCACCCTCGCCCAGGAGCACCTGTGCGGGCGGATCGCGCTCGCCGACCACGACGCCCTGGACCTGTCCAACCTCAACCGCCTGGGCGCGGGCGTGGACGACCTCGGCCTGCCCAAGACGCGCCTCGCCGCCCGGCGGATCGCGCTGCTCGACCCCTACCTGGAGGTCGAACTGCACGAGGACGGCGTCACCCCGGGCAACGCGGCGGCGTTCCTGGACGGGCTGGACCTGCTCGTGGAGGAGTGCGACGGGCTCGCCGTGAAGCACCTCGTGCGCGAGCTCGCCCGCGACCGCGGCCTCGACGTGGTGTACGCCGCCGACGAGCGCGGGTTCCTCAGCGTCGAGCCGTACTCCGCCCACCCGGGCCTCGCGCTCTTCCACGGCCTGGCGGACGGGGCGGCGGCGCGGGGGCCGTACCTGGACGGGCTGGTCGCGTGGCTGGGCGGCGCGGACGCGCTGTCGGAGCGCTCGCGCCGGTCGCTGGGCCTGATCGGGCGCGACCTGTCGGGGTATCCCCAGCTCGCGGGGGAGGCCCGGTTCGCCGCCGGGCTGCTCGCGCACGTCGCGCGCCGGCTGCTGCTGGGCGAGCCGGTGCCGCCCTTCCACGGCCACCTGGACCTCGCCGAACTCCTCCCCGGAACCTGAGCGGCACGCCCCCGGCCCTCGCACGGGGGCACGCCGCGACGCCGTACTCCGGCCAGGAGGGGGCGCGGCGACCCCGGCATGGCTACCCTGCTGGGGTCAGGAAGCACGGCGAGGGGGATTCTCAAGCGTGAAGAGGCGGCTGGCGGTTGCGGTGGCGGCGGCGGTGCTGGCCGCGGGGTGCTCGGCCGCGCCCCAGGAGGGGGCCGGCAAGCCCGGCGTCGGCGGCGCGCCCGGGCTGCCCGGGGCCGCGGGGGTCTCCACGTCCCTCACGCCGGGCCCCACCCGGAGCCCGGCGCCCTCGCTGGGCCCGGCGGAGGGCAAGCTGAACCTGGTGGCGCTGTCGAACGGGTCCGTGGAGGCCGGGTTCAGCGACTCCAAGGTGGACTGGGTCACGCCGTTCCAGCGGGAGACCGGGTGCCGGGTGACGCTGCGCCTGGTGGAGGACATGGAGCAGCTCGGCGAGCGGTTCGACAGGTACCGGTACGACGCCGTGCTCGCCCCGCCCGCGCTGGCCGACCGGCTGATCGAGCAGCGCGGCGTGGTCCCGCTCAACACCGACCTGGTGGACCGGTACGACGACCTGGTGGAACGGCTGCGCGACCTGAGCGGCGACGACGACCACCACTACGGCGTGCCGTACTCCTGGGGGGTGAACACGCCGCTGTCGGACCCGGCGAAGGTGAAGCAGGGCGGGGCCGGGCAGGTCTTCGCCCCTCCGGCCGCGCTCCAGGGCAGGATCGTCATGCGCGACGACCCGATGACGATCGCCGACGCCGCGCTCCACCTCAAGACCGCGCGCCGCGACCTGGGCATCAAGGACCCCTACCAGCTCACGAGCCGCCAGTTCGAGGAGGCGGTGGAGCTCCTGACGCGCCAGCGCGACGCCGTGCGCCTGTACTGGCGGCAGCCCGCCGAGGTCGTGGAGGCCTTCGCCGGGGGCGCGGCGGTGCTCGGCATGGCCACGCCGTACCACTACGACGTGCTCAAGCGGGCGGGCAGGTCCGTGGCCGTGCCGCCCGACCCGGAGGTCACGGGCTGGGCCGACTCCTGGATGATCTCCAGCCGGGCGGAGAACCCCAACTGCGCCTACCGGTGGCTGTCCTGGACCACCTCGCCGGACGTCCAGCGCCAGATGACCCGCTGGAGCGGCCTGGCACCGGCCAACCCGAACGCCTGCGGGCAGGAGCCGGTGCGGACGTCGTGCGCGGCCTACGGCATGACCGTGGACGGCGTGGACAAGCGCCGGCTCGACCGGATCGCCTTCGCCCACAGGCCTTCTCGTGATTGCCGGGGCGCAGAAGGGGAATGCACTGACTACCCCACGTGGGCCGACCGATGGCGGCAGATCGTGAAGTAGGCGTTTTCAGACCACCGGTCGCGGACGGCGCCCGACCCCCCGCTGGGTGCCGTCTGCCTGGGGCGCTCCGGGTCCTCCCCCCGAGCCCGGAGCGCCCCCCTTCTCATCTCCCGGCCCGGCGCGGCGGCGCCGTGCCATCGCCGCCGCACGCGCGCCCGTGCCGTCTCGCTCCGCCGTACGGCACGGCGCGCGGGCCCCGGGGACGGGCCGGGGCCGCGGGGACCGGGGTCAGGGCAGCGCCGCGCGGATCCGGGGGGAGGGGATCAGGTGATCCGCCGTCTGGAGGGCCGGGGCGCAGTCGTCGCAGGCCAGCACCACGGCGTGGGAGGGAAGACGGCCCACGCGGATCTTGGGCCGGGGCCAGCGCCGATGACACACCACGCACGCGTCGCCGTAGCGTTGCGCCTCGGTGAGCCCAGCGGGGTCGAAGGGCAGCAGTCCTTGCACCGAATCAACCGGCTCGCCGCTCATCACGCTCCTTCGCACGGTTAGTGGCAGCCGCGTACCGTTATAGCGTGATTACTCTTGGTGATCGACCACGGGTGCCCAAAGATGCGGCAAACCTTGCGATCACCCCTTTTCGGCCCCGCTCGTCAGACCCTCGGTGAGCATCCGCTCGGCGAGGAAGAACAGCACGACGATCGGCAGCGTGAGGATCACCGAGCCCGCCATCAGCACGGTGGCGGGGATCTCGATGCTGCCCGACAGCCGGGCGAGGCCCAGCGAGACCGTCCAGTTGGCCGGGTCCTCGGTCAGGAACAGCAGCGCGAACAGGAACTCGTTCCAGGCGATCATGAAGACGTAGAGCGCGGTCGCGGTGATCGCGGGCATGGCCAGCGGGATGCTCACCCGCCACACCACGCCCAGCCGGGAGGCCCCGTCCACCGCCGCCGCCTCCTCCACGCTGCGCGGCACGGTCTCGAAGTAGTTCCGCAGCATGTAGATCGACACCGGCACCGTCTGCGAGATGTAGACCACCACCAGCGGGTAGATCGACCCGCGCAGCCCCAGCAGCGACAGCAGCACGAACAGCGGGATCGCCAGCACGATGCTGGGGAACAGGTAGACCGCCAGGAACAGGAAGTGCACCTGCCGCCGCCCGGAGAACCGCAACCGGCTCACGGCGTACGCCCCCGGGATCGACACCAGCAGCGTCGCGATCACCGTGAGCACGGCGAGCACGGCGCTGTTCCGCATGAACAGCAGGAAGCCCTGGCCGCCCTCGTCCATCGACCTCAGCACGTCCACGTACGTGCTCGCGGTCAGCTCGCCCAGCGACGGCCACAGCCGGCCGGGGGCGAGCAGCAGCGCCTGGATGCTCCGGAACGACAGCAGCACCATGTAGTAGAACGGCACCAGCGTGACGACCAGGAAGAACGCGACCGTCAGCCACCGCAGCACCCGCAGCGCCGCGGTCTCGACGCGCTCGCGGCTCCACCGGGCGCCGTACGCCGGGGCGGTGCGCTCGCGCACGCCGTACGACGGGGTCATGAGGGGGTCTCCTCGAAGCGGCGGGCGAAGAACGCGAAGTAGATCCCGAGCAGCACGACGAGGGCCACGGCCAGCACCATCGCCTGCGCGGCGGCCTCGCCCACGTCCGCGCGGGCGGTGAGGAGCTGGAACACGCGCACGCTGACCACCTCGGTGCCCGCGCCGCCCCCGGTGAGCAGGTAGATGTCGTCGAACTCGTTGAACGTCCAGATGAACCGGAGTACGGCCAGCAGCGCGATCACGCTGGTGAGCTGCGGGAACGTGATGTGCCTGAACCGCTGGAGCGGCGTGGCCCCGTCCACCCTGGCCGCCTCGTCCAGGTCGCCGGGGATCGCCTGGAGCCGCGCCAGCAGGAACAGGAACGCGAACGGGAAGTACCGCCAGGCCTCGAACGCGATCACCGTGGCCAGCGCGACGCCCTCCTGCGACAGGAACGGGATGGCCCGCTCCCAGCCCAGCAGCGACGTGCCGATCTCGTTCACGACGCCGAACTGCGGGTGCAGCATGACCTCCCACACGAACGTCACCGCCACCACGGGCGCGACGTACGGCAGGAGCATGGCCGCCCGCACGAACGTCCGGCCCCGGAACGGGCGGCGCACGCACAGCGCGGCGGCCAGCCCGAGCAGGATCGACAGCGTCGTCCCGGCCACCGTGAAGATCAGCGTGGTGCGCAGGGCCTCGGCGAAGTTCGGCGAGGACAGCACGCGGGAGAGGTTCTCCAGCGTGTAGTTCCCGAACAGGCCGACCTGGCGGATGTTGATCAGGCGGACGTCCTGGAAGGCCAGCATCAGCGTCCAGAGCACCGGCAGCACGACCATCACCAGGACGGTGACGAGCGTGGGGGAGAGGAAGAGCCAGCCCGCGCGCGCCTCCCGCGCGCGTAGGCTCACCGCAGCTCCTTCTGGATCTGCTCCACCTGCCTCTGCGCCTGCGCGGCGGCCTGCTCCGGCGTCATCCGGCCGCTCACGGCGTCGCTGACGGCCTTGGGCACGGGCAGCTCGCCGAGCGTCGCGCCGAGCAGCTTGCCCTGCCCCTCCTTCAGCCCCCACCGGTCGATCTCGGAGACACCGGCGCGCAGCCCCTCGATCACCTCGGGCGGGTAGAAGTCCGACATCGGCTTCTTCTCGTCCACCCCGACCGGCAGCCGCGCCCACTCCGAGACGAACCGCTCGGGCTCGGTCGCGGTGCCCTTGCGCAGCGGGAACCGGCCCTCCGGGGTGATCTTGATCCAGTCGAGGTAGCCCTCGTTGCCCATGTACTGCAGGAAGCGCTTGGCCGGCTCGGTCGCGCCGCCCTTCAGCACCGCCCAGGAGGAGACCTCCCCGAAGCCCCCGGGGCCGCTCGCGTTCGGGCCGCGCAGGGCGGTGACGAAGCCGCTGTTCCGCGCCAGGAACGCGGGGTCCTTCGCGCACTGCGGGCAGGTCGGCAGCGCGTCCTTCCGCAGCCCGGCCATCTCGTCGAGGATGAACGGCGACCACACGACCATGGCCGCCTTGCCGGCGAAGTAGGTGGCGCGGGTGAAGTCGTCGTTCTGGTTGCCCTTGACGGAGTACTTCCCGGCCAGGTCGGTGTAGAGCCGGAACGTCTCCACGCACGCCGGGGAGCCGATCGTCACCGTGCCCCTGGCGTCCACCAGCTCGCAGCCGTTGCCGTTGGCCAGGAACTCGAAGGTCTGCTCGGTGAACGCCTCACCGGGCGTGGTGGCGAGGGTGATCCCGGCCACGCCGCCCTTGTTCAGCTTGGCCGCCGCGTCCCTGAGCCGGTCGTAGGTCTCCGGGGGCGGTAGCTCGGCCTTCTCGAACAGGTCCTTGCGGTAGACGAGGAGCTGCGTCCAGGCGTCGAACGGCACCGCGGCCGGCTTGCCCTCGTACCGCGTCAGCCGTACGGCCTGGGCGTCGAAGGAGCTCGGGCCGAGGGCGTTCAGGACCGCGCCGGTGGCCTCCTGGTCGATGAGGTCGTTGGTCGCCATGAAGTGCACGGCGGCCAGCGGGAGCGCGCCGATCACGTCGGGCAGGTTCCCGGCGGCGGCGTTGGCGGTGAGCTGCTGCTGGAGCTGGTCCTCCGCGACGGAGACCAGTTTCACCTTGATCCCGCTGGCCTTGGTGAACCCGTCGACGATGCGCTGGGTGGCCCGCACGCGGTCGGCGATGTCCTCGTTGAGCCACAGCGTGATGCTCTTGTCCCCGGAGTCGCCACCCCCGCCGCCGCAGGCGGCGAGCGGCAGCAGCAGCGACGCGGCGAGGAGGGCCGCCATCCGTCTCTTCACGCCCATGAGCCGTCCTTCCCGAGAGGCCCCCGAGCTTCAAGGCAGATGAGCACGTTCCCCTTGATCGCGAAACTATGCCCTCCTCCAGCGTCCCCGAAGTCAGCCTCCCTGAACAGCCGTGATGTGCGCGGAAAACGCCTTCTCCAGAAGCGTCAGGCCCTCTTCGAGAAGATGGTCCGGAATGACCAGCGGGGGCAGGAAGCGGAGCACGTTGCCGTACGTCCCGGCGGTCAGCACGATCAGGCCCTCGGCGTGGCAGCGCCGGGCGATCGCGGCGGTGGCGGCGGGGTCCGGCTCCTTCGTGCCCGGCTTCACCAGCTCGATGGCGATCATCGCGCCGCGCCCGCGCACGTCGCCGATCAGGTCGTGCCGCCCGGCCAGCGCCCGCAACCGGGGCAGCATGATCTCGCCGATGCGGCGGGCCCGCTCGACCAGCCCCTCCCGCTCGATGGTCTCCAGCACGGCCAGGGCCGCCTCGCAGGCCAGCGGGTTGCCGCCGTACGTGCCGCCGAGGCCGCCGACGTGGACCGCGTCCATCAGCTCGGCCCGGCCGGTCACGCCCGCCAGCGGCAGCCCGCCCGCGATGCCCTTGGCGGTGCAGATGATGTCGGGCACGATGCCCTCGTCCTCGCACGCGAACAGGTGGCCGGTGCGGGCGAAGCCGGTCTGCACCTCGTCGGCGATGAACACGATGCCGTTCTCGCGGCAGAAGTCGGCGATGAGGCCGAGGAAGCCGCGCGCGGGCACGACGAAGCCGCCCTCGCCCTGGATCGGCTCGATCACCACGGCCGCGACGTTCTCCGCGCCGATCTGCTTGGTGATCTGGTCGATCGCCTGGGCCGCCGCCTCCGTGGCGCAGTTCTCCGGGCCCGTCGGCCAGCGGAAGGGGTACGCCATGGGCATGCGGTACACCTCGGGGGCGTACGGCCCGAAGCGGTGCTTGTACGGCATGTTCTTCGCGGTCAGCGTCATCGTGAGCAGCGTCCGGCCGTGGTAGCCGTGGTCGAACACCACGACCGCCTGCCGCCCGGTCGCGTGCCGCGCCACCTTGACCGCGTTCTCCACGGCCTCCGCGCCGCTGTTGACCAGGAACGTGCGCTTCTCGTGGTCGCCGGGCGTGAGCGCGTTGAGCCGCTCGCACACCTCCACGTACGACTCGTACGGCGTGACCATGAAGCACGTGTGCGTGAACTCGCCCACCTGGTGGCGCACCCGCTCCACCACCCGCGGGGCGGCGTTGCCCACGCTGGTCACCGCGATGCCGGAGCCGAAGTCGATCAGCGAGTTGCCGTCCACGTCCTCGACGACGCCGCCGCCCGCCCGCGTCACGAAGACGGGAAGGGTCGTGCCCACGCCCCCGGGGACGGCGGACAGCTTGCGTTCGAGCAGCTCACGGGACCGGGGACCGGGGATCTCGGTGAGCAGGCGGCGCTCCTGCGGGAGGTTCTGAGGGGTCATGCTCCGACCGTACGGCGGGCGCGGCGGGGGGCCATACGTCGCATCGGCGAACTTGCCGCATCCTGTTATCCAAGTCGTACTAAACGCCCCCGTCGCGCACGGTCCCCTGGAAGGGGTGGGAATGCCGCCTACGCTGCGCACCGTCGCCGCGCTGCCGCAGCTCCGGCTGGACGTGCTGACCGGCGCGGACGCGCTGGACCGGCCCGTCCGCTGGGTGGCGGTGAGCGAGCTGGCCGACCCCACGCCGTTCCTGGAGGGCGGCGAGCTCCTCCTGACCACCGGCATGCGGGCGAGCGCCGCCGAGCCGTACGTCCGCCGCCTGGTCGAGCGCGGCGTGTCCGGCCTCGGGTTCGGCGTCGGCCTCACCCACGAGACCGTGCCGCCCGCGCTCGTCCGCGCCGCCGTACGGCACGGCCTGCCGCTCCTCGCGGTTCCGCGCGCCGTGCCGTTCATCGCGATCGGCAAGGCCGTCAGCGACCTGCTCGCCGCCGAGCAGTACGACGAGGTGGCGCGCGCCTCCGCCGCCCAGTCCCGGCTGACCCGCGCGGCGCTGCGCCCCGACGGGCTGGAGGCCGTGGTCGCCCGGCTGGCCGCCGAGGTGCGCGGCTGGGCCCTCCTGCTGGGCGAGTCCGGGCGGGTCCGCTGCGCCTGCCCGGCCGGAGAGGCCGCCCGCGCCCCGGCCCTGGCCCCGGAGCTGGCCCGGCTGAGTCACCAGTCCGCCCTGTCCCTGAGCAGCCCCGGCGGCCACGTGGCCGTCCACCCGCTGGGGGCCGCGGGCCGGATCCGCGGCTACCTCGCGGTGGGCGCCCCCGCCCGCTGGTCCCCGGCGACCCAGACCGTGGTCAACGCCGCCGCCTCCCTCCTCACCCTCACCCTCGAACGCGGCGACGATCTCCGCGCGGCCGAGCGCCGTATCCACGCCGCCCTGCTGGACCTCCTCCTGGCCGGCTCCCTCGCCCACGCGGAGTCCGTCGCGGCCGCCCTGGGCCGCCCGCTCCCCGAGGGGCCGGTCCGCCTCGTCCTCGCGGACGCGCCGGCCGGGCCCGAGATCCCGGACGACCCGGCCGGAGTCCTCGCGCTCGTGGCGCCCCGCGACGGGGGCCTGGCCGCCGTGGTCCCGGCCGCCGTCTCCGGCGAGGCGATCACGGCCGCGCTCGCCGCCCGGGGGACGGTGGGGCGGTTCGCCGCGGGCCTGAGCGCCCCCGTGCCGCCGGCCGAGCTGCCCGCCGCCCTGCCCCAGGCCGAGCGCGCCCTGGCCGCCGCCCGCCGTACCGGCCGGGGGGCGGTGCGCCACGAGGACCTGGCGGGCCACGGCCTCCTGTCCCTCCTGGACCCGGTCGCGGCCGAGGGCTTCGCGGCCTCCCTCCTGGCCCCCCTCGCGGGATCCCGCGCGGACCTCGTCCCCTCCCTGCGCGCCTACCTGTCCTGCAACGGCCACTGGGACGCGGCGGCCCAGTCCCTCGGGGTCCACCGCCACACCCTCCGCTACCGGATCCGCCGCGCCGCCGCCCTCCTGGACCGCGACCTGGACGACCCGACGACCCGCGCCGAGCTCTGGCTCGCCCTCACCCTCCTCGGCTAGCCGCCACGCGGAAGGGGCCGGAACGGGGCAGGCGGAACGTCCCCGGCCGGTGGCCGGCGGGCCACTCGCCGCGGCGCCCGGGTCCGCGGGCGCACGCTGGTCGCCGGGTACGTCAAGGGGGCGCGCTGCCTTCCGATCCCTATTCGGGGTGGGCCGGTGGGGGGTCGAGGTAGTGGTGGGCCACGGCGGTGGTGACGGTGTCGTGGGTGGCGGGGCCGGTCAGGTGGCCGGAGAGCTCCAGGCTGATGGCGCCGTGGGCGGCGGCCCAGAGGGCCTCGGCGATCCTGGTGGGGTCGGCGGGGCGCGTGCCGCCCGTGGCGACGCAGCGGGCGACGGCGCGTTCGATGATGTGGAGCGAGGTGCCGGCCACGGCGCGGGCGCGCTCGCTCGGGGCGAAGCCGGGGATGACCTTCTCGAACATGATCGAGTAGTAGAGCGGCTCGGCGATCGCGTACTCCCGGTAGGCCCGGCCGAGCTCCAGCAGATGGGCGCACGGGTCCGGGTGGGCGGGCACGGCCTCCATCCGGCGGCGCAGCCCGTCGAACCCCTCCAGGTAGAGCGCCTCCGCCAGGCCCTCGCGGCTGCCGAAGGTCGTGTAGACCACGCTGGTCGGGCAGCCCGCCTCGGCGGCGACGCGCCGTACGGAGAGCGCCTGGGGGCCCTCGCCGGCCAGCAGGCCGATCGCGACGCGGAGCAGGCGGTGGCGGGGCGGCCGGTGCTCGTGCCGGGTTTCGCCCGCCTGCTCCGCCGGGCTGGTGAGCGAGACCATGACGAGACCCCTTCCGTTGTCTGTCCGGTTCGCCGTATAAGAAATCGATATCAAGAGATAAGGGCGTAACATCCGCTTGAAGGAAATTTCTACCGAATCGTTAGTCGGCGACTTGACGTCCGCCCCGGCCCCCGATCCGCCCCGGCCCCCGATCCGCCCCCGTCCGCCGTCCCCCGGGTCCGATCGCCCGGCTTGTACGGCATGGCAGGGCGCGAGGGGGCGGTATCGCCGGAATGGAGTGCCGACGAACGGTCCGGGCGGCGTTAGCGTCTGAGGTATGGACGTACGCCCCTTCTGGCTGGCCGGCCGCGCCGAGACCAGCGGTGACAGCTTCGAGGTGACCCACCCCTACGACGGGAGCGCGATCGCGGCGGTCGCCGTGCCCACTCCGGAGCAGGTGGAGGAGGCGGTGCGCGCCGCGCACGGGGTCCGGCACGAGGCGCGGGCGCTGCCCGTCCACGTGCGCGCCGAGGCGCTGGCCCACGTGTCGCGGCGGCTCGGGGAGCGCGCCGACGAGATCGCCAGGCTGATCACGAACGAGAACGGCAAGCCGCTCATGTGGGCCCGCGCCGAGGTCGCCCGCGCGGTGTCCACGTTCCGCTGGGCCGCCGAGGAGACCCGCCGGTACGGCGGCGAGACGCAGCGGCTCGACACGGACCCGGCCGGCGCCGGGCGCCTGGCGTACGTGGCCCGGCGGCCGTACGGCGCGGTGCTGGCGATCACGCCGTTCAACTTCCCGCTGAACCTCGTGGCCCACAAGGTCGCCCCGGCCATCGCCGTCGGCGCCCCGGTCGTGGTCAAGCCCGCGCCCGCGACGCCGCTGTCGGCGCTGCTGCTGGGCGAGATCCTGGCCGAGACCGGCCTGCCCGAGGGCATGTTCTCGGTGCTCCCGGTCCCGAACGACCGCGCCGCCGCCCTCGTCGCCGACGAGCGCCTGCCCGTCGTGTCGTTCACCGGCTCCGGCCCGGTCGGCTACTCGATCATGGACTCGGTGCCGCGCAAGCACGTCACCCTGGAGCTCGGCGGCAACGCGGCGGCCGTGGTCCTCGGGGACGCCGACCTGGACTGGGCCGCGACGCGCGTCGCCACCTTCTCCAACTACCAGGCCGGGCAGAGCTGCATCGCCGTCCAGCGCGTCCTGGTCACCGAGGACGTGTACGACGAGTTCGCCGCCCGGCTGGTGCCCGCCGTGGAGTCCCTGGTCGTCGGCGACCCCTGGGACGAGAAGACCCAGGTGGGCCCGCTGATCAGCGAGGACGCCGCGATCCGGGTGGAGACCTGGGTGAACGAGGCCATGGCGGGCGGCGCGCGCGTCCTCACCGGAGGCACCCGCGAGGGCGGCTCCTTCGCCCCCACCGTCCTGGCGGACGTCCCGGCCGACGCCAAGGCGTGGCGCGAGGAGATCTTCGGCCCCGTCCTCGCCCTCCAGCGGGTCGCCGACGTGGACGAGGCGTTCGCCCAGGTCAACGACTCGGCGTACGGCCTGCAGGCGGGAGTGTTCACCCGCTCCCTCGACGTCGCCTTCCGGGCCCACCGCGAGCTGGAGGTCGGCGGCGTCATCATCGGCGACGTCCCCTCCTACCGCGCGGACCAGATGCCCTACGGCGGCGTCAAGGAGTCCGGCGTCGGCCGCGAGGGGCTCCGCTCCGCGATGGACGACTACACCTACCCCCGGACCATGGTCCTCACCGGCCTCGACCTGTAGGCGCCGGGCGCGAGGGGGGCGGTCCGCCGTGCGGCGGGCCGCCCCCCTCCATGTCCGGCCCCCTCCATGTCCGGCCCCGTCCATGTCCGGTCCCGTCCGCGCGGGCCGCCGTACGGCGGTGCGTGCCGCGGCTCCGCCCGGGACCCGGCCGGGGCGTGGCGGTGGTTTGGGATGATGGCGCGGTATCCGGGGCGATTCGGGGGGCACGTGTACATCGCGGAGGTGGGGCGGGAGGCGTCCGTGCGGCGGGGCGGGCGCGTCGCCGGGAACGTGCTGGCGCTCGGGACCGTGAGCCTGATCACCGACGTGTCGGCGGAGATGGTCACCGCCGTGCTGCCGCTCTACCTCGTGCTGGCGGTCGGGCTGTCCCCGCTCCAGTTCGGCGTGCTGGACGGGCTGTACTTCGGGGTGACCGCGCTGGTGCGGCTCGGCGGGGGCTGGCTGGCCGACCGGGGCCGGCGGCGCAAGCTGGTCGCGGGGATCGGGTACGCGCTGTCGGCGCTGGCCAAGCCCGCGCTGCTGCTGGCCGGGGGGTCGGCGGCGGGGCTGGGCGCGGCCGTCGCGGCCGACCGGGTCGGGAAGGGGCTGCGGAGCGCGCCCCGCGACGCGCTGATCGCCGCCAGCGGCCGGCCCGAGTCGCTGGGACGGGCGTTCGGGGTGCACCGGGCGATGGACGCCGTGGGCGCGTTCTGCGGGCCTCTCGTGGCCTTCGCCGTGCTGTGGGCGGCCCCCGGGGCGTACGACGCCGTCTTCGTCGTCAGCGGCTGCGTGGCCGTGTTCGGGGTGCTGGTCTTCGCGGCGGCCGTGCGAGACCGGCGGGAGGAGGCCGTGCGCCCGCGGGCCCGCGCGTCGTGGCGGTCGGACCGGCGGGTGTGGGCGGCGTGCGCGTGCGCGGCGCTGCTCGGGCTGGTGACCATCAGCGACGCGTTCGTCTACCTGATGCTCCAGGAGCGGCTCGGGCTCGCGGCGCACTGGTTCCCGCTGCTCCCGTTGGGCACGGCCGGGGCGTTCCTGCTGCTCGCGGTGCCGTTCGGGCGGCTGGCCGACCGGCGCGGGCGGGTCGGGGTGTTCCTCGGCGGGCACCTGGCCCTGCTGGCGGTCTACGCGCTGCTCGCGGGCCCCGTCTCCGGCACGGCCCTGCTCGTGGCGGTGCTGGCGCTGCACGGCGTGTTCTACGCGGCCACCGACGGCGTGCTCATGGCGCTGGCCGGGCCCCTCCTGGCCGAGGAGTCGCGGGCCGGCGGCCTGGCCGTGCTGCAGACCGCCCAGGCCCTCGGCCGCTTCGCCTCGTCGGTCCTGGTGGGCCTGCTGTGGACCGTCTGGAGCCGCGAGGCCGCCCTGTGGGCCGCCGCCGGCGGCCTCGTCGTCGCGGTGGCCGTGTCCGCCGCCCTGCTCACGCGGCGGGTGACCGCGTGAGGAACCTGGCCCTGATCGTCGCGGGCGTCCTGCTCGCCGCCGTCGCCGCCGGTTACGTCCTGGTACGGCGGGGCGCGGTCGACCCGGCCCCGCCGCGGCCCTCGGCTCCGACCACGCTCAGCGGCGGCCTGTGGCACGTGGACGAGCGGACGGGGCGGGTCGCGGTCGAGCGCGGCGGCGGCCGTACGGTCACGGGCGTCGCGTGCGAGCGGTTCGCGGCGGCGGCCGGCACCGCCGTGTGCCTGCGGGTCGAGAACCACGGCATGCCGCGGCTGGACGCGGTGATCCTCGACCGGGGGCTGCGCGAGGTGCGGCGGGTCCCGCTGGCCGGGCCGCCGAGCCGGGCGCGCGTCTCGCCTGGCGGGCGGATGGCCGCCTGGACCGTCTTCGTCAGCGGCCACGACTACGCGAGCATCGACTTCTCCACGCGGACCTCGATCCTCGACACCAGGACCGGCGCCTACCTGCCGGACCTGGAGAAGCTGAACTACCCGAGGGAGCTGCGCGCCCGGGACCTGAACGTCTGGGGCGTGACCTTCGCCGCCGACGAGAACCGCTTCTACGCCACCGCCGCCACCGGGGGCCGCACCCACCTCATCGAGGGCGACGTGGCCCGGCGCACGGCCCGGCCCCTGCGCTCGAACGTGGAGTGCCCGTCGCTCAGCCCGGACGGCCGCCGGATCGCGTTCAAGAAGGCGACCGGGCACGTGGACAGGCCGTGGCGCGTGCACGTCCTGGACCTGCGGACCATGCGCGAGACGCCGCTGGCCGAGCCCGAGAGCGTGGACGACCAGCTCGCCTGGCTCGACGACCGGACGGTGGCCTACGAGCGGGCGGGGTCGGTCTGGTCCCTTCCGGCCGACGGCTCGGGCACGCCCCGGCGGCTGATCGGCGGCGCGTCCTCGCCGCAGGTCCTGCCGCCCGCCGAAGCCGGCTCACCCGCCGGGGGCGGGTGAGCCCGCGCGGGGCGGGCGGACTCCGGGCTCGCCCGCCCGTCAGGCGCGGGACGCCTTGGTGTAGAGGGCGCGGATCGGCGGGCCGAAGTGCGGGCCGTACATCGTCTTCATGTCGTCGCCGTACTTGAAGCTGCTCACCGAGGTGACGGTGCCCTCGCCGGTGCGCGGGTCGAAGCCGGTGAGCCAGGGGCCGCCGCTGGACCCGGCCGTCATGTCGCAGCGCAGGCCGTGGTCCATCGTCTGCTTGTGGGGGTCGGGCTTGGGCTTCCCGCTGCAGTACACCAGCTCGCCCCCGTCGTACGGAGGGTCGGCGGGATACCCGAAGGCGTAGACCTGGCGGCCGCGCTGGGAGGTGAACGCGATGCGCTGCACCCCGACGGCGTCGGCGACGTGCCGCCCGCCGGCGGTGTTCAGCGCGGCCATGCCCACGTCGTAGCTGTCGTCGCCGCGCTTGGACCAGGCGGAGGGGACGAACATGCGGCGGGCCGTGTAGACGCCGTACGGCTTGCCCCCGGCGTCGTAGCCCGGCACGAACGTCCAGTTCTCGGCCCAGCCGAGGAGGGGGTCCATCAGGCAGTGGCCGGCGGTGACGACGAGGTCGCGGCTGGCGCTGGGCACGGTCGTGGCCGAGCAGACGAAGTCGGTCTTGTCGATGGTGAGGAAGACCCGCCCGGTGGTGCGGGCGACCTTGCCGGCGGAGGGCCAGCGGGCCCCGGCGCTGCGGGCGCTGGGCCGATGGGTCTGCCGGGCCTTGCGGGGGACGGCGGACGGGGCGAGCAGGGCGTCCACCGTGTCGGCCAGGAGCCCGAGGGGGGTGGCCCGGGCCATGCGCTCGGGCGTCCAGTAGCCGGGGCGCTGGCGGGCGGCGTGCTCGACGACCTCGGCCGGAGGGGACGCCGGGGAAGACGCGGAGGACGGCGCGGAACCGGCCCCGGAGGAGGATGCGGAGGCGGGGGCGGAGAGGGATTCGGTGAGGGCGCCGGCGGGGGAGCCGGCGCGGGGGGCCTGCCAGGGGGTCGCGGCCGGGAGGAGGCCGCCGAGCATCCCGCCGATCAGGGGGGTCGCGAGGAGGAGAGGGAAGCTCAAGGACATGGGACCAGATTTTGGTCCACCTGGTGCGACCGTGCGGATACTTTCGGTGATTCCCTCGTGCGTGCGGGCCCGTCAGGCCCGGCGGACACGGCGTTCCCGGGCCCCGTCCGGCCCCGGTCCCGCTCTGGTCCGGCCGTGCCCCGGCCCTGGCCGGGTCCTGGCCGGGTCCGGCGGGAGCCGGTGGCCCGGCCCGCCGGGATCATGGCCGGGTCCGGCGGGAGCCGGTGGCCCGGCCCGCCGGGATCATGGCCGATGATGGGTGCTGTGCTGAGTGACGTCGTCGGAGTCCTGATCTGCCCGGTGTGCTCGGCCGGGCTCGAACCCCGCGGCGGGTCGCTCGGCTGTGTCAACGGGCACCGCTTCGACATCGCGCGCCAGGGCTACGTGAACCTGCTCACCGGCGCCCCGCACACCGGCACCGCCGACACCCCCGAGATGGTCCGCGCGCGCGAGGCGTTCCTGTCGGCCGGCCACTTCGCGCCGCTGGCGGAGGCGGTGGCGGACGCCGTGCCGTACGGCCCGGGCCTGGTCGTGGACGCGGGCGCGGGGACCGGATACTACCTGGCCGAGGTGCTGGACCGCAGGCCCGAGGCGGCGGGGCTGGCCCTGGACGTGTCCAAGCACGCCCTGCGGCGGGCGGCGCGGGCGCACGAGCGCGCGGGCGCGGTGGTGTGGGACGTGTGGCGGCCGCTGCCGATCCGCGACGGGGCGGCGACGGCCGTGATCAACGTGTTCGCGCCGCGCAACGGGCCGGAGTTCCGCCGGGTGCTGGGACCGGGCGGGGTGCTGGTCGTGGTGACCCCGACCCCGGGGCACCTGCGTGAGCTGGTGGGCCGGCTCGGCCTGCTCTCGGTGGACGAGCGCAAGGAGGCGCGCACCGCGGCCGCCCTGAGCGGGTTCGCCCCGCGCCGCCGCCGCCTCACCGAGTTCCCGGTACGGCTGGCGCGGGCCGACGTCGCGGCCGTCGTGCTGATGGGGCCGAGCGCGTGGCACGTGGACCCGGGGCGGCTCGGGGAGGACGTCGCCGCCCTCCCCGAGCCGCTGGAGGTCACCGCCTCCTTCCACGTCTCCGAATACGTCCCGGAATCCGGCGGCGTCCCGCAAACCGGCGGCGTCCCGGAATCCGGCCGCGTCCCCGATTCCGGCTGACGTGGAATTCCGCGCCGGCCGGGCCGCGATCGGGCGGCCGGCCGGTCAGGCGGATCGGGTCACGCGCCGGGATGGAAATGGGCTCAGGTGAGAGCCGAGTTCTGCGCCGTGTTGTAGAGGTTCTGGGCGTCGGTGCCGAAATACGGACCGAACATCCAGAAACTCGCGAAGTTGTACTTGAAGCTGTTGACCGAGTTGAGCGTGCCGCGCCCGGTCGCCTCGCTGAAGTTCAGGAACCACGGGCCGCCGCTCGACCCGCCGGTCATGTTGCAGTTCAGGCCGATGCCGCGGGAGAGCAGGAAGTCGTCGAACGCCCGCCCGCTGCAGTAGATGAGCCGCCGCCCGTCGTACGGCGCCGCGGCCGGGTACCCGAAGGCGTACATCTGCTGGCGGCGCGCCTGGTTGAACGCGATGCCCTGGCCGCCGACCACGTCGGTGAGCCGCTGGTTGTTCAGCGGGTTCACCACGGCCGCGCCGACGTCGTAGTTGATGTCCTCGCTGGCGTTCCACTGCGGGGTGGTGAGCAGGGAGCGCGCGGCCCACGTGCCGTACGGCGTCTGGCCGTCGTTGTAGGCGGGCACGAAGACCCAGTTGGTGTGGAACTGGCCGCCGAGCTTCACGCAGTGCCCCGCGGTGATGACCGTGCTCTTGTTGGCGCTGGTCACGGCGCTGCCCGAGCAGGAGGAGTTGCGTCCCTGGTAGACGAAGAAGACGCGGCCCGTCGTCTTGACCACGTCGCCGCCGCCGGTCCAGGGCTCGCCGGGGGAGTCGGCGCGCATGGGCTCGACGACGGCCGGAGCCCCGGCCGAGGGCGGGATGGACTTGCCTGCCGGACGGCTCTTGGTGAGCGTGAGCGGCATCGCGGACTTCATGCGCTGCGGCGTCCAGTAGGAGACGATGCGCTTCTGCTCGGCGCTCGACTGGGCGGCGGCGTGGCTGGCCACCGTCGCCACCGGGTCGGGCGGCGCGATCCGTGTCGAGCCCTGCGCGGCCCCGGCCACCGCGATCAGCAGGGCGGGGATCGCGGCCAGGGTGGCCGTACGTCGAAGCATTGACATGCAATACCTCCCAGAACCGCGCGTGGGGGCGCGGTCGACTCGGAACGGCCCAAGCCTTATTTCCGGACAACTCCGGAAATATCAAGCTCGGCCCCTTGACCGGAAAACGTAACCGGGAGGAGTCCGGGCATCCAGCGAAATCGCGATACCCGGTCTGGCCGGAAACGGCCAGGTCGCACCAGAATAAACATAAGTCACAACAGCCCCGCCACTCGCCTCGCCACCCGGTGCCGGGAGCCGTTCCGGACGGGGACAATGGACGGCGTGGATTCTGATCTCAAGCGCGACGTCGTCATCCTCGGTTCGACCGGATCCATCGGCACCCAGGCCCTCGACGTCATCGCCCGCAACCCCGGCCGGTTCCGCGTGCGCGGGCTGGCGGCCCGCGGCGGCCGCCCGGACCTCCTCGCCCGGCAGGCGGCCGAGTCCGGAGCGGAGGCGGTCGCCGTGGCGGACACCGCGGCCGTGCCCGCCCTCCGCGACGCGCTCCCCGCCCACGTGAAGGTGCTCGGCGGGCAGGAGGGCGTGGCCGAGCTGGCGGCGGGCCCCGCGGACATCGTGCTCAACGGGATCACCGGGGCCCTGGGCCTCACGTCCACCCTGGCCGCCCTCGACGCCGGCCGCACGCTCGCCCTGGCCAACAAGGAGTCCCTGATCATCGGCGGCCCCCTGGTCAAGCGCCGCGCCAAGCCCGGGCAGCTCATCCCCGTGGACTCCGAGCACTCGGCGCTGGCCCAGTGCCTGTGGAGCTCCGGCCCCGGCGGCTACCGGCCCGAGGCGGTGCGGCGCCTCGTCGTCACGGCGAGCGGCGGGCCCTTCCGCGGGCGGCCCCGCGCCGAGCTGGAGCACGTCACGCCCGAGCAGGCCCTCGCGCACCCCACCTGGGCCATGGGGCCGGTGATCACGATCAACTCCGCGACCCTGGTGAACAAGGGCCTGGAGGTGATCGAGGCCCACCTGCTGTTCGACCTGCCCTTCGAGAAGATCGCCACGGTGGTCCACCCGCAGTCGGTGATCCACTCCATGGTGGAGTTCGTGGACGGCTCCACGATCGCCCAGGCCAGCCCGCCCGACATGCGGCTGCCGATCGCGCTGGCCCTCGGCTGGCCGGACCGCGTGCCGGACGCCGCCCCGGCCGTGGACTGGACCAGGGCCCACACGTGGACCTTCGAGCCGCTCGACCCGGTGGCGTTCCCCGCCGTGGAGCTGGCCCGCGCGGTCGGCGCCGCCGGCGGCACGGCCCCGGCCGTCTACAACGCGGCGAACGAGGAGTGCGTGGACGCCTTCCTCGCCGGGCGCCTGCCGTTCACCGGGATCGTGGACACGGTGGAGCGCGTAGTGTCGGAGCATGAACGCGGACCGGCCGCGACGGTCGAGGAAGTGCTCGCCGCCGACGCCTGGGCCAGGGCCCGGGCGCGGGAGCTCGTGACATGAACTTCTGGCTGGGCGTCCTGATCTTCGTTCTCGGCCTCACCATCTCGGTGGTGCTGCACGAGGCGGGTCACTTCCTGTTCGCCCGGCGGTTCGGGATGAAGGCGACGGAGTTCTTCGTCGGCTTCGGCCCCCGCATGTGGTCGTGCCGGCGGGGCGAGACCGAGTACGGCTTCAAGTGGATCCTCGTCGGCGGCTACGTCAAGATCCTCGGGATGACGCCGCTGGAGCCGCTGTCCGAGGCGGACCGGCCGCGCGCGTTCTACCGGCAGCGCGGGTGGCGGCGGGCCGTGGTGCTGGTGTCCGGCTCGATCGTCAACGTGGTGCTGGCGTTCCTGCTGTTCGCCCTGGTCGTGATGGTGCTCGGGCGGCCCGTCGCGGGGAAGGGCACCAACGTCGTCGAGCGGGTCTCGCCGTGCGTGAGCGCCGCCTCGGCCGAGTGCGGGCCGGGCGACCCGCCCTCCCCGGCGCGGGCGGCGGGCCTGCGCCCCGGCGACCGGATCGTCTCCCTCGCCGGTAAGCCCACCCCCGACTGGTTCCACCTGTCCGAGACGATCCAGCGCGCCCCCGCGGGCCGCGTGCCCGTCGTCGTCGAGCGCGGCGGCCGCACCGAGACCCTCACGGTGGACCTGGTGCGCGCCCCCGACGGGGAGCGGTCGTTCCTGGGCGTGGTGGCCAGGCAGACGCCCGGCCGCGTCGAGTACTACGGTCCGGTCGAGGCCGTCGCCTTCGCCGGGCGGATGATCGGCGAGACGGTGGGCGGCATCGTGGAGGTCCTGGCCTCGCTGCCCGCGGCGCTGCCTAAACTGTTCACGCCCGAACGTGGTGACACGGCGGGCGGGCAGGTGAGCTCCATCGTCGGGGCCGCGCAGATCTCCGGCGAGCTCGGCGAGCTGGGACAGACCTGGCAGGCGCGGGTCCGCGCCTGGCTGCTGCTCCTGGCCTCGCTGAACATGTTCGTGGGCATGTTCAACCTGCTGCCGTTGTTGCCGTTGGACGGAGGACATCTCGCCGTGCTCGCCTACGAGCGCACCCGGGCCCTCGTGGCCAGGCGGCGGAACCTCCCCGACCCCGGACCCGTTGACTACCAGAAGCTGGCGCCGGTCACGGTGCTCGGGTTCGTGCTGCTGCTCGGCCTGGGCCTGCTGCTCATCGCCGCCGACATAACCAACCCCCTGAAGGTGCTGCAATGACCGTCTCTCTCGGAATCCCCGCCGTGCGTCCCAAGCCCGTCGCGGAGCGCCGGAAGTCACGCCAGATCATGGTGGGTTCGGTGCCGGTGGGCGGCGACGCCCCCGTGTCGGTGCAGTCGATGACGACGACGGTCACCGCCGACGTGAACGCCACGTTGCAGCAGATCGCGGAGCTGACCGCGTCGGGCTGCCAGATCGTGCGCGTGGCCGTGCCGTCCCAGGACGACGCCGACGCCCTGCCGATCATCGCCCGCAAGTCGCAGATCCCGGTGATCGCCGACATCCACTTCCAGCCCAAGTACGTCTTCGCGGCCATCGACGCGGGCTGCGCCGCCGTACGCGTGAACCCGGGCAACATCAAGAAGTTCGACGACAAGGTCGGCGAGATCGCCAGGGCCGCCTCGGACGCGGGCGTGCCCATCCGCATCGGCGTCAACGCCGGCTCGCTGGACCCGCGCCTGCTCCAGAAGTACGGCAAGGCGACCCCGGAGGCGCTGGTCGAGTCGGCGCTGTGGGAGTGCTCGCTGTTCGAGGAGCACGGCTTCCGCGACATCAAGATCTCGGTCAAGCACCACGACCCGGTGGTCATGATCCAGGCGTACCGGCTGCTGGCCCAGAAGTGCGACTACCCGCTGCACCTCGGCGTGACCGAGGCGGGGCCGGCCTTCCAGGGCACGATCAAGTCGGCGGTGGCCTTCGGCGCGCTGCTGTCGGAGGGCATCGGCGACACCATCCGCGTCTCGCTGTCCGCGCCCCCCGTCGAGGAGGTCAAGGTCGGCACGCAGATCCTGGAGTCGCTCGGGCTGCGCGAGCGCGGCCTGGAGATCGTCTCCTGCCCCTCCTGCGGCCGGGCCCAGGTGGACGTCTACACCCTCGCCGAGGAGGTCACCGCCGGGCTCGACGGGCTCAAGGTGCCGCTGCGCGTCGCGGTCATGGGCTGCGTCGTGAACGGCCCCGGCGAGGCGCGCGAGGCCGACCTGGGCGTCGCCTCCGGCAACGGCAAGGGCCAGATCTTCGTCAAGGGCGAGGTGATCGCCACCGTGCCCGAGCACAAGATCGTCGAGACCCTGATCGAGGAGGCGCTGAAGCTCGCCGCCGACATGGGGATCGACCCCGAGGCCGAGGACGACTCCGGCGTCCAGGTCACGGTGGGCTGACCCGCGAGGACCCGGCGGTCCCGGGGACGAGAAGACCCCGGCGACCGCGTCCCGCCCGCCCCCGGGGACCGCGTCCCGCCCGTGACGGCGGGCAAGCAATCCATCACGGATTGGTAATCGGGGTTCCCGAACCGGGGGCCGGATCCCCGCGCCTGCGGCAACATCGCCGACGTACACGCATCCTCACGATCCGTAGGAGTACGCCGGTGAAACGAGTCCTCGGGGTGACCGCAGGCATGGTCGTCCTCGTCGGGGTGGCCGGGACGGCCGAGGGGGCCACCCGCGCCGCCGCCCCGCCCGGTGAGCCCGCGACCGGCGCGGCCGGTACGGCGGAGCACGCGGCGGCCGGCCTCGCCGGGGCTCCGGAGCACGGCATCTCCTGGATCCGCGCCGGGGGGAGGACGCCGTTCGCCCTCACGCCCACGGCCACGCCGCCGCGCGAGACGCTCAAGTGGCGTCCCTGCGGGAAGAAGGCCAGGACCGCCGCCTCGCCGCAGTGCGCCGACCTGCGCGTCCCGCTCGACCCCGCCAGGCCGGACGGGGAGAGGATCACCCTGGCGCTGAGCCGGTTCCGGGCGACCGGGGCCGCGCGCGGGAGCGACCACCTGGGCGTCCTGCTCGTCAACCCCGGCGGGCCCGGCGCGGCCGGCCGCAGCATGGCCGGGCACGTGTCCGCCAAGCTCCCCGCCGACCTGGCCAAGCGCTTCGACGTCGTCGGCTTCGACCCGCGCGGCGTCGGCGGCAGCCGCCCCCGGCTGAGCTGCGTCAGCCCCGACGCCTACTTCCGGGCCCCGCGCCCGGACCACGAGCCCGCCGACGCCGCCGCCGAGAACCGCCTCCGCCAGCGGGCCAAGCGGTACGCCGACGCGTGCCGGGCGAAGAACGCCCGCCTGCTCCCGCACACGACGACGGTCAACACCGCCCACGACATGGACGCCATCCGCGCCGCCCTGGGCGAGGACAAGATCAGCTACCTCGGGTACTCCTACGGCAGCTACCTCGGCGCCGTCTACGCCACCCTCTACCCCGAGCGGGTGCGGCGGCTCGTCCTGGACAGCGTCGTGGACCCCGGCCAGGTCTGGTACGAGTCCAACATGCGCCAGAGCGAGGCGTTCGACGCCCGCCACCGCGACTTCCTCGCCTGGGTCGCCCGCAACCACCGCACCTACCGGCTCGGCGACACCCTCGCCAAGACCAGCGCCGCGTGGTACGGCATGCGCAAGCGCGTGACCGCCCGCCCGGCGGCCGGGATCGTGGGGGCGCGCGAGCTGACCGACATCTACACCACCGGCGGCTACAGCGACGCGGTGTGGCCGGACCTCGCCGCCGCCTTCTCGGCGTACGTCCGCAAGGCGCAGGCCCAGCCGCTGGTCAAGGCGTACGAGCGGTTCGCCAAGGTGGGCGTGGGCGGGGAGAACTCCTACGCCGGGTACCTCGCCAACGAGTGCCGCGACGCCGCCTGGCCGCGCGACTGGCGCCGCTGGCACGCCGACACCGCCCGCCTGCACCGCCGCGCGCCGTTCCTGGCCTGGGTGAACACCTGGTACAACGCGCCGTGCGCGGTCTGGCCGCAGCCGGGGCGGCGGCCGTTCGACGTGCGGGGGTCGCACCGGCTGCCCCCGATCCTGATGTTCCAGGCGCGGCGCGACCCCGCCACGCCGTTCCAGGGGGCCGTGCGCATGCGCGAGCTGTTCCCCACCGCGCGGCTGATCGCCGAGACCGGCGGCAACCACGGCGTGACGCTGTCGGGCAACACCTGCGTGGACAAGCACCTGACCGACTACCTGCGCGACGGGCGGGCCGGGCAGGTCCGGCGGACGAACACGGCCTGGGACGCGCGCTGCGAGGCGCTGCCCGCGCCGAAGCCGGCCCGCCACATGTCCCTGGAGCTCCCCCGGCGCCTGGAACTCGCCCGCCTCCTGCGCCGCTGACCGGCCGGCCGGCCCCCGCGCGGAGTCCGCCGGGGGCCGGCCTACGGCAGCCGGGTGAAGGCGGAGGCGGGGGCCCGGCGGCGCGGGCGCGCCCCGCGCGTGACACGCGGTGACGCGGCGACCGCCCGGTCGTGATCGTCCGGAACGGCGTCGCGTAGGCTGGACGGCGTGATACTGCGCACGTCCGCGGTGCGGGTGCTCGACGACAACGACCGGGCGGAGGTGCTCGCGCTCTGCGACGCCGACCCCGTCGCCAACGTCTTCGTCTCCTCACGCGTCAGGTCGGCCGGGCTCAACGCCGCCCGGCTGGGCGCGCAGATGTGGGGGTACGGCCCGCGCGGCGCGCTGACCTCGGTCTGCTACGCCGGGGCGAACCTCGTGCCGGTCGCGGCCGGACCCGACGCCGTCCACGCGTACGCCGACCGGGCACGCCGCCAGGGCCGCCGCTGCTCGTCCATCGTGGGCCCGGCGGACGCCGTACGCCTCCTGTGGGACCTGCTGGAGCCCTCCTGGGGCCCGGCGCGGGCGATCCGCGCGGCCCAGCCGGTCATGGTCATCTCGCGGCCGCCGCTGGTCGAGCCGGACCCGCTGGTGCGCACGGTGCGGCTGGAGGAGTTCGGCATCGTGGCGCCGGCGTGCGTGGCGATGTTCACCGAGGAGGTCGGGGTCTCGCCCGACAACGGCGACGGCGGCGCCCTCTACCGGGCCCGGGTCGCCGAGCTGATCCGGATCGGCCGCTCGTTCGCCCGGATCGAGGACGGCCGGGTCGTGTTCAAGGCCGAGGTCGGGGCGGTCACGCCGTACGCCTGCCAGGTGCAGGGCGTGTGGGTCCACCCGGACCTGCGCGGGCGCGGCCACGCCGTGAGCGGCATGGCGGCCGTGGTGGACCTGGCGCTCAAGCACATCGCCCCGGCGGTCACGCTGTACGTCAACGACTTCAACGCCCCGGCCCGGGAGGCCTACCGCCGGGTGGGTTTCGAGGAGGTCGGCACCTTCATGTCGGTGCTCTTCTGATCCGGTTCCCGGCGGCTCCCGGCCGGCCGGTAGCCTCTCGGCATCATGCTCGAACACGTCACCGCGACCAGATACGTCACGCCCCTGCGGGAGGGCGGGTCGTTGCCCGGCATCGTCGAGGCCGACAACCTCGGCACCTACGTCGTCAAGTTCCGGGGGGCCGGGCAGGGGCGGCGCGTCCTCGTCGCCGAGATCATCTGCGGTGAGCTGGCCCGGCGCCTCGACCTGCCCACGCCCGACCTCGCGCTCGTGGACCTGGACCCGGAGATCGGCCGCCGCGAGCCCGACGAGGAGATCCAGGACCTCCTGGTCGCCAGCGCGGGCCTCAACCTGGGCGTGGACTTCCTGCCCGGCTCGTTCGGCTTCGACCCGCTGGTCTGGAAGGCCGACCGCGAGTTCGCGAGCCGCGTGGTGTGGTTCGACGCGCTGATCCACAACGTGGACCGCTCGTGGCGCAACCCGAACCTGCTCGTCTGGCACCGGCGCACGTGGCTGATCGACCACGGCGCCGCGCTCTGGTTCCACCACAACTGGCGCACCGCCGACGCGTCCCGCCCGTTCGACGCCTCCGACCACGTCCTCGGCATGTTCGCCAACGACCTCGACGGCGCCGACGCGGCCCTGCGCCCCCGCGTCACCCGCGAGCTCCTGGAGACCGCGGCCGCCCTGGTCCCCGACGAGTGGCTGGCGGACGAGCCCGGGTTCGACGGCCCGGACGCGGTCCGCGAGGCGTACGTCGACCACCTCCTCACCCGCGCGCCCAAGGTCCGGGGGCTGATCAAGTGAGCCGCGACGTCTTCGAGTACGCCCTGATCCGCGTCATCCCCAGCATCGAACGCGGCGAGGTCGTCAACGCCGGGGTCATCGTCTACTCCCAGCCCCGGGCGTACCTCTGCGCGAAGGTCCACCTCGACGAGCCCCGTCTGCTCGCCCTGTGCCCGGCCGTGGACGTCGAGGGCGTCCGCCGCGCCCTGTCGGCCTACGAGCTCGCCTGCCACGACGAGGAGGGCCCGCTCCGCGAGGAGTCGCTGGGCTCCCGCTTCCGCTGGCTCACGGCCCCGCGCAGCACGATCGTCCAGACCGGCCCCGTCCACTCCGGCCTCACCGAGGATCCCGAGGGCGAGCTCACCCGCCTCCTGGACGCCCTCGTCCGCTAGCCTCCCCGGCCCGCGCCGTCGTACGGCGGGCGGGGTCAGGGGACCCCGGTGGCGGTGCCGGGCGGCTCGCTGGTGCCCGCGGCCTCGCCGATGACCAGGGTGAGGGCGGGGGCCGAGTCGCCGGGGGCGCAGGCCGTGGGCGGCGGGTCCTGGGAGAGGACCCTGCCGTGCTGGGACTGGTCCCCGATGACGCGGGTGATCGCGACGGGGGAGAAGCCGCGCTCGCGGGCGGCGGACTCGGCGGCGGCGCGGGTCTGCCCGACGACGGAGGGGGCGAACCTGCCCTTCTCCGAGACCGTGAGGGCGACGTGGCTGCCGACGTTGACGCGGGTCCCGGCGGCGGGCGAGGTGGCCAGGACCTCGCCCGAGGGCTGGGACGAGCAGCGCTCGGTGACCCCGCCGGGCTCCAGCCCGCTCTGGCCGAGGCGGGCCCCCGCGGCGTCCGTGGTCAGCCCGACCAGCGGCGGCACGGCGGTGCCGTACGAGACCCACAGGTCCACCCGGGTCCCGGCGGGGACGCTGACCCCGGCCCGGTGGGACGCGCGGAGCACCCGGCCGAGGGGCTGCCCGGAGTCCTCGCGCCGGACCCGGCCGGGCGTCAGTCCCGCGTCCCGCAGGCGCTCGGCCGCGGCGGCCCGGGTCAGCCCGGCCACGCGGGGCACGGTGGCGCTCGCCCGGCCGCCGGTGTCCCCGCCGCCGGGGGAGGGGGTGGCCGATGGCGTGGACCCCTGCGGCGCGGGCGGCACGGCGGAGCGCGGGTGCGCCGCCGACGTGGGCCCGGACACGGTCAGCCCGTCGAACGACCGGACGCCCGGCAGCACCAGGTAGGCCACCAGGGCGCCGGCGGCCAGGACCGCCCCGGCGGCGGCGATCAGCACCGGGCGGGCCCGCCGCCACCCGCCGGCCGGGGGGAGCGTCGTCTCCGGCGGCGTGTCCGCGGCGGCGAGGTGGCTGGCCTTGCTGAGCACCGCCGAGGTGTCCAGCCCCCGCGCCACGTCCGCCCGCCCCGCGGCGCCCGCCGGGTTCGCCGGGTGCGCCCGCGCGGCGGCGTCAGGCCGGCCCGGCGGTGTCGCGCGAGGCGCGGGCGGCGGGGCGACGATCTCGTCCTGGCCGAGCAGGCAGAGCAGCACCTGCCGGGCCCCGGGCCGCGCCTGCGGGTCCTTGGCCAGGCAGGCGGCCACCAGCTCGCGCAGCGCGCCGGACAGCTCGCCCAGCGCGGGCTCGTCGTGCAGCACCCGGTTGAGCACGGCGTGGATGGAGTCCTGCCCGAACGGCGGCCAGCCGTTCGCGGCGTAGGCCACCGTCACACCCCAGGCGAACACGTCCGCGGGCGGCCCCGCCGCCGCGCCGGTCGTCTGCTCCGGGGCCATGAACGAGGGCGTGCCGAGGACCTGCGCCGTCGTGGACGAGGTGGCCGACAGCGCCCGCGCGATCCCGAAGTCGATCACGCGCGGGCCGTCGGGGCCGAGCAGCACGTTCTGCGGCTTGAAGTCGCGGTGCACGATCCCGGCCTGGTGGATCGCGGTGAGCGCGGTGGCCGTGCCGATCGCCAGGCGCTCCAGTGAGCCCCCGCTCAGCGGCCCGCTGAGGGCGACCCGGCGGTGCAGCGACTGCCCGTCGATGTACTCGCTGACGATGTACGGCCGGTCGCGGTCGATGTCGGCGTGCAGCACCTGCGCGGTGCAGAACCGCGCGACGCGCTTGGCCACGTCGACCTCGCGCAGGAACCGCCGCCGCGCGGTCTCCTCGCCGATGAGCGCGGCGTGCAGCAGTTTCACCGCGACCTGATCGCCGCTGGGCGCCAGGCCGAGATAGACGACCCCCTGCCCGCCTTCCCCCAGCCGCCCCGTGAGTTCGTAATCCCCAAGACGCGAGGGGTCGGTGGGCTTCAAGGGCTGCGCGTGCGGCATTGAAGCCTCCTCGATGGCCCTGCGGTATCAGCATCTCGGGGCCGTCCTGCGGACGCAACCGACTCGCATCACTTCAAAGGCAGGCAAAAGCCCACACGCTCGATAACAATCGCGAAACAGGGCCCTCCCGGGGCCGGCCGGGAAAACGATCAGAGAAAACGTTTCGCGTATTCATCCAAGATCGGGAGAACCCGGTCCGCGGGCGCCGAGGGAAGGTCGCAGACGACCTCCTTGATCCCCATTTCCGCGAAATAGGCGAGTTTCCCCTCGCTCGGCCGGGTCCCCACCGGCACGACCTCGGGCTCGCCGTCCCGTCCCGCCGCCGCCCACGCCTCGCGCAGCGCCGGCAGGGCCTGCCTGATGCCCTTGCCCCCGATCGGCATCCAGCCGTCGCCGTACTCCGCGACGTGCGCGAACAGCTTCGGCCCCGCCCCGCCACCGAGCAGGATCGGCACGTCGCCCACCGGCTTGGGCCAGGACCACGAGGTCTCGAAGCGCACGTGCTCGCCCTCGAACCCGAACTCCTCCTCGCGCCACAGCCCGCGCATCGCGAGCACGTGCTCCCGGGCCACGTCGCGGCGCGAGCCGTACGGCACGCCGTGGTCCTCGATCTCCTCGACGTTCCAGCCGAAGCCGACGCCCAGCGTGAAGCGGCCCCCGGAGAGCAGGTCGAGGGTGGCCACGGCCTTGGCGGTCACCAGGGGCTCGCGCTGCGCGGGCAGCAGGATGCCGGTGCCGAGGCGGAGGCGCGAGGTGGCGGCGGCGGCGAACGCCAGCGCGACCAGCGGGTCGAGGCTGCGCTTGTAGTGGTCGGCCAGCTCGGCGTCCCCCGTGGCCGGGGGAGTGCGCCGGGAGACGGGGATGTGCGTGTGCTCGGGGACGTACACCGAGGAGAAGCCGCGCTCCTCGGCCGCCCTCGCCAGTTCGGCGATGGGCATGGAACGGTCGGTGGCGAACATCGTCACACCTAGACGCATGGATCCTCGCTCTCCGGGGTGACCCGTATCACTCGAACCAAGCGATTGCTCGGTAAGCTTTCCTAGGGTAGCTTGCCAGGCGTGACCGCAATCGAGCGCCCATGCTTCGCCGACCTCGGTGACATCACGCTTTTCTATACGGACCACGGCGAGGGCGGAACCCCGCTGCTGCTCGTCCACGGCTGGGGCGCCGACTCCCAGGAGTGGGTCTGGCACCTGCCGGCCCTGTCCGCGGACCGCCGCGTCATCGCCGTGGACCTGCGCGGCCACGGCTACTCCACCGCCCCCGAGTCCGGCAACAACCCCCGCCGGATGGCCGGGGACCTGGTACGGCTGTGCGCCCTGCTGGACATCCCCCGCGTCGTCGCGGTCGGCCACTCGATGGGCGCGGTGATCGTCTCCCTCCTGGCCGCCGAGCACCCGGAGCTGGTCGAGGCGGTGGTCACCGTCGAGCCCGGGTACGGCTACACCGGCTTCGTCGCCGAGAACATGCCGGGGATGATCCAGGCGCTGCGCAAGGGCGACACCGGGGCCATCGCGGTGCAGATCGACGAGTGGTCGTACGGCGCGGCGTCGCCGGACTGGCTGCGGCTGTGGCACGCGCGGCGGCTGCGGGCGACCCCGCCGCACGTGCTGATCGAGGCGTTCGAGGCGCTGTTCGGCGGCGACGAGCCCATCGGGCTGCGGCCGCACTCGGACGAGCTGCTGAGGCGGCGCGCGTGCCCGGTGCTCACGTTCTGGTTCGACCCCGCGCAGGCGGACTGGGAGCGGTCGCTGTTCAAGCACCCGCAGTCCAGGGCCGTCGTCTGGGAGGGGTCCGGGCACCGGCTGCACGAGGAGCGCCCGGCGGAGTTCGTGTCCGTGGTGACCCGCTGGCTCAAGACCCTCGGCCGCGCGCCCCGCTCGTGACGATCCCGATCTTCCTGAACACGATCACTAAGGAGAGGTCCCCGTGAAGTTCTCGATCTTCCTCAACCCGCAGATCCCCGGGTCGGGGTACGCCCAGGAGGAGAACGCCCGGGCGAAGCGGCCGATCGGGCGCGACACCGAGTCGTACCAGAGGCTGCTGCACGAGGTGCGAGAGATCGCGGTGCACGCCGACCAGATCGGCTTCGACGCGCTGATGATGACCGAGCACCACTTCCACTCCGAGGGCATGGAGTTCTCGGTGAACCCGCTGATGGTGCTGACGGACCTGGCGGCGCGCACCGAGCGCATCCTGCTGGCCCCGCTCGGCCTGGTGCTGCCCGCGTGGGACCCGATCAGGGCGGCCGAGGACGTGGCGCTGCTGGACCAGTTCAGCAAGGGACGGCTGCGGCTGGGCGTGGCGCGCGGGTACCAGAACCGCTGGATGAACGTGCTGGGCCAGCGCTGGCACGCGGCGGCGGCCAGGTCCGACGGGTCGGCCAGTGACACGCGCAACTTCGACGTCTTCGGCGAAGTACTGAAGATCATGAAGATGGCGTGGACGCAGGAGACGTTGCGCTACAAGTCCGACGTGCTCGACTATTCGGTGCCTTTCCCGTACGAGGGCATCGAGGGCTGGCCGGCGCAGGAGTGGACGCGGACCTTCGGGGCCCCGGACGAGCTGGACGACGAGGGCCGGGTGCGCGCGGTCGCCGTCTGCCCGCGGCCGTACCAGAACCCCTACCCGGAGCTGTGGCAGCCGTTCACGATCTCCGACCGGTCGGTGATCCGGGCCGCGCAGGAGGACATCCTGCCGTGGATGTTCACCCCGAACCCGGACGACCACGCGGCCAAGGCCAAGCTCTACCAGGAGGAGTCCGCCAAGCACGGCCGGAACTACAAACTGGGCGAGCACACCGGCATCCTCAAGATCGTGGGTATCGCGGACACGACCGAGGAGGCGATCAACACCTTCGGCCGCAGCATCCCCAAGGACTTCGCGGCGTTCTTCGGCCCCTTCGGGTACCTGGAGGTGCTGCGCAAGCAGGAGGACGAGAAGCACAAGCCCATCTCTCCCGAGAAGGGCGACGCCAAGCGCATGAACGAGGTGGAGATGGCGCTGTTCGGCACGCCGGACGACGTCAAGCGCGGCATCCAGCGCATGCTCGACCGCATGCCCGACCTGGAGTGGTTCGGCCTCTACATGCAGGGCCAGCAGGGCGTCCTCCCGCTCGACACGGTCAAGCGCAACCTGGAGCTCTTCGCCACCAAGGTCATCCCCGAGTTCCAGGACTGACCCGGGGCCCCGGTAACCCTCCCGTGATCTCGCCGCCCCGGCCCCGGCGCCACCCGAGGCCCCGCCGTCTCGATGGACGGGGGCGGAATCGCAGATCACGGGCGAGGGGAGGGGGATGGGTGAGGCACGGAGGGGGCGGGGCGTTGGCCGTACGTCTGGGACCGGTGCGGGCCGGTGGACTTGGGAGGGATGGGCATGCGCTTCTGGCTGGGGGCGTCGTTCGTGGACACCGGGGAGTTCCTCGGGCTGGCGCGGGCCGCGGAACGGTGCGGGATCGACACGCTGACGCTGTCGGACCACGTCTTCTACGCCGACTACGAGTCGCCGTATCCGTACTCCCGGACCGGGGCGCCGCGCTGGGACGGCGAGACGCACTGGCCGGACGTGTGGGTGACGATCGGCGCGATGGCGGCGGTGACCTCGACCCTGCGGTTCGCCCCGAACGTCTACATCGCCCCCGCCAGGGACCTGTTCACGGTGGCCAAGGCGGTGTCCACGGCGGCGGCGCTCTCCGGTGACCGGGTGACGTTCGGCGTGGGCGTGGGCTGGTGCAAGGACGAGTTCCTGCAGACGGGCCAGGACTTCCACACGCGCGGCCGGCGGCTGGACGAGATGATCCCGGTGCTGCGCGAGCTGTGGACGGGCGAGACGGTCGAGCACCACGGGACGCACTACGACTTCCCGCCGCTGTCGATCCGCCCGGTCCCGGCCGGGCCCGTGCCGGTGTACGTCGGCGGCGACAGCGACGCGGCCCTCCGCCGCGCGGCCCGCCTGGGCGACGGCTGGATCGGCAACCGCGTCTACACCGGGGAACAGCTCGACGACGTCCTCGCCCGCCTGCGCCGCTACCTGTCGGAGTACGGCAGGGCGCCGGACTCGCTGGAGATCGTCGCGGGCATCGCGGCCCTCCCCGACGCCGAGACGTACAAGCGCTTCGCGGACAAGGGGGTCACCGGCACCCTGTGCGCCCCCTGGTGGCTGGCCACCGACGACGACAAGCGCGCGTACGGCGAGGGCCTGGTGCTGAAGGAGGCCCTCCTGGAGCGCTTCGCGGAAGACGTGATCGCCAAGATGTGACCGCCCAGATGGGACCGCCCAGATGTGACCGCCCAGATGTGACCGCCGGCCCGCGGGCGGCGAAGGGGCGGCGCGGGTGGCCGGGCTCGGTCACGGTCCTCCCCGGGGTGCGCTGGTGCGCCGGGAAGCGTCGCGGGGTCAGCGCCAGACCAGGCGGTGCCGCGCCTCGCGGACACGGAGCATCAGCGGGCCGGTGGTGTCGCCGATGTAGGTGCGGGGGAGGGCGTGCGGGTCGTCGCGCGCGGTGGGCCAGGTGGCGACGGCGTAGGCGTATCCCGCCTCGCGGACCGCCGCCACCTCGCGGTCGCCGAGGGCCCCGTAGGCGTACGCGAAGCCGTCCACCGGGCCCCCGACGACCTCGGCGAGGAGCTCGCGGCTGCGGGTGACCTCCTCCTTCAGCGCGGCGTCGTCCACGGCGGGCAGGGCGACGTGGGTCATGCCGTGGGAGGCGACCTCCATGCCGGCGTCCGCGACCTCGCGCACCTGCTCCGCGGTCATCAGGTCCTTGCGCGGGGCGGGGTCGTCCCACCGGTTGTGCCCGCCGAACAGGCCGGGGAGGGCGAACACGGTCGCGGTGAACCCGTGCCGGGCCAGGATCGGGACGGCCGTCGCCGCGAAGTCGGCGTAACCGTCGTCGAAGGTCAGGCCCACGAGCCCGCGCGGCGACGGGGCCGCGAGCAGCTCGCGCATCGAGACCCCGCGCAGGCCGCGGCGGCGCAGCCACGTGAGCTGGCGGTCGAAGCGGTCCGGGGTTACGGTCACCTTGTGCGGATCGTGATCGTATTCGTCGATCGAGTGGTACATCCAGATCAGCGGCTTCCGGCTCATCCGGGCTCCCTCTGCGGCGTCCTCCATCCATCCTTACGGAAAGCGCCCGCATGAGCGATCCCTCAGTGGCGGTGATCGTCCCCACCCTCGGCGACCGCCCCACCCTCCTCGCCGAGACCCTGGCCTCCGTCGCCGCCCAGGACTACGGCGGTGAGATCACCACGGTCGTCGTCCACGACCGCGCCGCCCCCGACCCGGCCCTCGCCGCGGAGCGGGTGATCCTCGTCCCCAACGACCGCGCCCCCAACGCCGCGGGCGCCCGCAACGCCGGGGTCCTCGCCGCCCCCGAGACCGACCTCGTGGCCTTCTGCGACGACGACGACGTGTGGCTCCCCGGCAAGCTGCGGGCCCAGGTGGCCGCTCTGGCCGGGCGCCCGGGCGCCTTCTTCGCGGCCTGCGGGGAGGCCCAGCTCTTCCCCGGCCACACCGTGGACCGGGTCCTGCCCGCCCGCCAGATCACCTTCGCCGACCTGCTCAGGGACCGCCTCCCCGAGGCCGGCTGCCCGTCCTTCCTGGTACGGCGGGCCGCCTTCCTCGACCTGGGCATGTTCGACGAGGAGATCCCCGGGGCGTACGGCGAGGACTACGAGCTGCTGCTGCGGGCGGCCCGCCGCGCGCCCGTCGTGTACGTCCCCGAGGTCCACGTCTACGTGCGCATGCGCGGCCAGTCCCACTTCGCGCAGGACTGGCCGACCATCGCCGCCGCGCTCACCTGGCTCCTCGCGCGCTACCCCGAGTTCGAGACCGCCCCGCGCGGGCACGCCCGGCTCGCCGGCCAGATCGCCTTCGCGCACGCCGCCCAGGGCCGTCACCGGCAGGCCCTCCGCTGGGCCCTCCGGTCCCTGCGCGCCCGCCCGCTCGAACCGCGCCCCTACGCCGTCCTCGCGATGGCCGCCCGCCTCGTGACCGCCCCCTGGCTCATCCGCCGCCTCGAATCCCGCGGCCTCGGCTTCTGAGCCCGGGCCGCTGCCGGCCGTACGGCTGGGCCGCTGGCCGTATGGCTGGGCCGCCGGCCGTACGGCCTCAGCCGAGGTAGGCGGCGCGGACCACCGGGTCGTGGCGGACGACGGACGGGGGACCGGCGGCGATGACCTTGCCGAGGTCCAGGACGACCAGGTGGTCGCAGGTGTCCATGACGAAGCCGACGTCGTGCTCGACCAGGAGGACCGTGGTGCCGAGCCCGCGGACGATCTCGCCGAGGCGGGCGGTCTGGTCGGCGTCCAGGCCGGAGGTGGGCTCGTCGAGGAGGAGCAGCGACGGGCTCGCGACGATGGCGCGGGCGAGCTCCACCAGGCGGCGCTGCCCCACCGGGAGGGACGCGGCGTAGCTGTCGCGCAGGTCCGCCAGGCCGCAGCGGGTCAGGACCTCCTCGGCGCGCTCCCGCCGCCGGGACTCCAGCCGGCGGCGGGAGGGCCAGGCGACCAGGTCGGCCGGGAGCCCCCCGCCGCCGCCCTCCCACTCCAGGGCGGCGAGCACGTTGTCCCGCACCGTGAGCCGGCCGAAGACCTGCGTGCGCTGGAACGTGCGGCGCAGCCCGCCGCGGGCCCGCCGTACGGCGGGGACGCCGGTGACGTCGCGGCCCCCGACCAGGACGCGCCCGGCGGTGGGGCGGCGCAGGCCGGAGATCACGTCGAACAGGGTCGTCTTGCCCGCGCCGTTCGGGCCGATCACGCCCCAGCGCTGCCCGGCCGGGACCTCGAAGGACACCTCGCTCAGCGCCTTCACGCCGCCGAACGCCACCGACACACCCTCGACCGCGAGAGCCGCCGTGCTCATCAGGACACCCCCAGGTACGCCTCGGCCAGCCGTTCCGCGTCCACCTCGTCGCGCGGGCCGGTCCACACGATCCGGCCCAGGCGCATGAACGCCACGCGGTCGGCGATCTCCAGCGCGGAGGTCGCCTTCTCCTCCACCAGCACCAGCGCGACCCCGCGGTCCCGCAGCTCGGCGAAGATCTCGAAGATCTGGGCCACGACCAGCGGCGCCAGCCCCAGCGACGGCTCGTCGGCCACGAGCACCCGGGGCGGCCGGATCAGCGCCGGGGCCAGGGTGAGCAACTGCTGCTCCCCGCCCGACAGGGCCCCGGCGAGCACGTCCCTCCGGGCCGCGAGCTGCGGCAGCCGTTCGAAGGCGCGTTCGCGGTCGGCGGCCTCCGGCAGCCAGGTCGTCAGGTTCTCCTCCACCGTCAGCGCCGGGAACACGCCCCGGCCCTCCGGCGCGAGGAACAGCCCCTCCCGCGCCCGCCGGTGCGCGGGCCAGCCGGTCACGTCCGCGCCGCCGTACCACACCCGCCCGGCCGACACCGGCAGGTCCCCGGCGGCGACCGCGCAGGCCGTGGACTTGCCCGCGCCGTTCGCCCCGAGGAGCGCGACGACCTCGCCCGGCCGGACGGACAGGTCCACGCCGCGCAGCACGGTCACGTCGCCGTAGCCCGCGACCACGCCGTCCAGCCGGAACACCGCCTCCGGGTCGGGCGGGGCCGCGGCCTGGGGCTTCTCCTCGGCGATGGCCTCGGCCCGCTCGCGCCGGGCGCGCCGCCGCCGCAGCCGGTACCGCTGCTCGGCCATCTGCGCGAGCACCCCGTCCGGGTGCTTGGCCAGGATCATGCCGCCGAGCCCGAACAGGATGGCCCCGATGTGGGAGGACAGCTCCCACCCGGCCAGCAGCTCGGGCGTGACGGCCGCGATCACGCCGCCCAGGACGGCCCCGCCGAGCCGCCGCACGCCCTGGAGCACGACGACCGCGAGCCAGACGAACCCGCTGAACGCCGGCAGGTCGGTCGCGGTGATCTGCCCCTTGAAGATCGCGAACATGACCCCGCCGAGCCCGGCGATCGCCGACGCCAGCGCGAACAGCATGATCTTGGTCCGGACGGAGGACACGCCCGAGGTCTGCGCCGCGGCGGGGGCGCTGCGCACCGCGAGGATCGCCCGGCCCGACGCCGACCGCTCCAGGTTGCGGATCAGCAGCCCGACCAGCCCGATCAGCGCGAACAGCAGCAGCACGCGCACGCGCGGGTCGTTGGTGTCGGCGAAGCCCAGCGACACCGCGGGCAGCTCCCACCCGATCGTGCCGTTGCTGAAGGCGTCCACCTGGAACAGCACCTGGTCGGCCAGCAGCGCGAGCGCGAGCGTGGCCAGCGTCAGCACGCGCCCGCCGAGGCGCAGCGCGGGCAGCGCCACGATCACCCCGACCGCCGTGGCCCCGAGCACGCCGAGCAGGATCGCCACCGGCAGCGGCAGCCCCGAGGAGAACGCCCACCCCGTGGTGATCGCGGCCATCGCGGCGAACGAGGCCTGCGCCAGGTTCACCATGCCGCCGATGCCGGTGACCACGATGAACGAGCAGAAGACGAGGGCGAGCACGAGCCCCTGGACCAGGACGCCCACGAGGTAGTCGTCCGGGGGACGCGTCATCGTCCAGCCGATGGCCAGGGCCGTCGCCACCGCCCACGGCGTCACCCGCCGCCAGCGCGGCAGGCCGGCCAGGTAGTCCGGGGGCGGCGCGTCCTCGGCGGCCGACCCGGCCACCCGCTCGCGCGACCGGTTCAGCAGCACGAGCCCGCCGAACAGCAGCAGCACCGGGACCGCCGTGCGCAGCCCGGTGACGTCCTCGGCGAAGTCGGCGTACCCGGCCACGAGGTTCTGCACGACCCCGAGCCCGAGCCCGGCCGCGAAGCTCATCGGGATCGACGCCAGCCGCCCGAACACCGCCGCCGTCGCCGACACGAACAGCAGCACGGTGAAGGAGTTCGGGCTGAGCCCGAGCACCGGCAGCGCCAGCACCCCGGCCAGCCCCGCCAGCGCCGAGCTGAGCGACCACGCGAGCGCCGAGGTGGCGTCCGCGTCGATCCCGCGCAGCGTGGCCAGCCGCCGCCGGTCCACCGCCGCGCGCATGCGCAGGCCGTACGGCGTGCGCCGCAGGAACACCCAGAGGCCGGCGGCCACGAGCACCGCGAACACGAACGTGACGAGCTGGTCGGAGTCGAGTGGCAGCCCGCCGACCGGCTCCCACCTGGTCTGCGGGTACGGCCCCAGGCCCCGCACGACCGCGGTCTCGTCCGCCTTGGGCAGGCCCAGCGGCTCGTGGGCGAGCTCGACGATCCACAGGCCCAGGGCGGGCAGCGCGATGGTCAGGCCGATGGTGGCCACGATCTGCGCCGTCTCCCCGGCCTGCGCCAGGCCCCGGAACATCAGCTTGTGCAGGACGTATCCCAGCGCGGGGGCGAACAGCCCGGCGGCGGCGAGCCCGGCGAGCCAGGTGGGCCAGCCCAGGCCGGTCGTGAGCTCGAAGAACACGAGCGCGGTGAGGAACCCGATCGCGCCGTGGGCGAAGTTGAACACCCCGGTCGCGGAGTACGACAGGGTCAGGCCCGAGGCCATGACCGCGAAGATGGCCCCGGTGACGAGGCCGCTGAGGATGTAGCCGATCAGCTCCGACATAGCGCCCAATCCGCCTTACGTTCGCGCCATCGGTGAGTTGCGGGGGCCGGTCCGGGCCGAGGTGGTTCGCGGGGGCCGGTCCCGCCGTGCCGGGCCCGGCCCCCGCGTGCCGCCCCCACCGGCCCGCACGGGCGGGAGCGGCACGTCAGCGGGTCGCCCGGGCTACTTGAGCGTGACGTTGTCGAAGCACTTCATGTTCTTGAGCACCTTGAACACGCCCCCGTCGAGCTGGACGAGCGCGCCGCAGCCGCTCGGCTCGGTGTGGTCCTTGGGGTAGCGCACGCGGCCGAAGCCGGGGTTCTCGTAGGTGAACGAGCCGTTCGCGGTGGCCAGGAACCTCTCCCGGGTGAGGTCCTTGCCGGTCTGCTCCAGCATCTTCAGGAAGATGTCCGCCGACCAGTAGCCGATCGCGTGGTGCTGGGTCAGGGTCACGCCCTTGCCGGCGACCTTCTCCACGTCGGCCTTGAGCCGGGCCATCTCCGGGACCGTGGACTCGAAGGGCTCGAACATGGGCGCGGCGATCACGCCCTCCATCGCCGCCTTCGTCGCGGGGTCCGCCAGGATGCGCGCGTCGTAGCTGGTCGCGTCGCTGATCGCGCCCTTGTACCCGGCCTTCTTCAGCGCCGCGTACAGGCCCATGTTGAACTTGGTGCCCGCGATGATCGAGACCACCAGGTCGGGCGGCCCTCCGGCGTCCGACTTCATGATCTTGTTGATGTACGGCAGCCAGTCCGGCGGGGGAGCTGCCGAGGGCAGGGCCGAGGAGATCCCCACGATCTTGAACCCGGCCGCCTCGAACGACTGGGAGATCGTGCGCCCGCCGTACTTGCTGCCGCTGGAGTCCGTGGTCTGGACGAACACGGTCTTGCCCGCCGAGCCGCCCAGGTGCTCGGCGACCAGCCGGCCCCACCAGGTCTGGGAGCCGGAGCCGGGCTTGGGGGCCAGGCAGCCGTTGTAGCCGAAGCCGACGGTGGTGGCGCACCACTGCGGGCCGGTGGCCCAGCCGAAGAACGGGACGCCCTGCTGCTGGAGGAACTGCGCGCCGCCGAAGTTGGGCGCGTGCACCGGGACCAGGGCGAACACCTTGTCCTTCTGCACGAGCTTCTTGGCCGCCGCGTCGCCCTTGGCCGCGTCCTGGTTGTCGTCCTCGGCGCCGATGAACTCGATCTTCCGGCCGTGCACGCCGCCGGACTCGTTGGCCCGCTGGAACCGCGCCCTGGCCCCGATCTCGGCGTCGGTCGTGGAGTACCCGGTCGCGCTGGTCTTGGTGAGCACGCCGCCCACCCGGATCGTGGTGTCGGTGACGCCCTGGGACCCGCTTCCGCTCGCGGTCCCGCCACCCTTCTTCTCGGCCGCGCAGCCCGTGATCGCCAACGCGAGCACGGCCGTCATCGCGATCACCCGGCGACGCCTGACAGGTCCGCCCATGTCCCACTCCATCCGCGCCCACGCGCTTCGGCGCCCCCTCGCCTCCGCCCGTTCTTACTTGCCCTAGCGCTCGCTTGGTTCGGTCAGCGTAGGTTCGCCGCGCGCGGGAAGTCAATGGCCGGACGTCACCCAAGCAAGTGCTTGCCCGCCTAACTGGCCGGGGCTAGTTTGTACGGCATGCTGATGCGTGCGGCGGTGCTGACGGACTTCAAGGCGCCCATGGAGATCCGCGAGGTGGAGATCGCCGACCCCGGCCCCGGCGAGGTGCGCGTGAAGATCGCCGCCTCGGGCGTGTGCGGCTCGGACATCAAGGCCCTGGACGGCAAGAGCCCGGTGGTGCGGGAACTGCCGTTCGTGCTCGGCCACGAGAGCGCCGGCGTCGTCGAGAGCACCGGCCCCGGGGTCTCCTCGGTCAAACCGGGCGACCACGTCATCATCTCCATGAACGGCCCCTGCGGGCGCTGCCGCAACTGCGGTTCCGGCCGCTTCCACCTGTGCTCGGGCCGTACGCGCATGGCGGCGATCGCGGGCCTGATGGGCGACGGGACGACCCGGCTCAAGGTGGACGGCAGGGCCGCGCGGCCGATGATCGGGATCGGCTCGTTCGCGGAGTACGCCGTGGTCAACGAGCCCATGTGCGTCAAGATCGACCCGTCCGCCCCGCTGGCCGCGATGTCCCTGCTGGCCTGCGGCGTCGTGACGGGTGTCGGGGCCGTCCTCAACGTGGCGAGGGTCGAGCCGGGCTCCAGCGTCCTGGTCGTCGGCTGCGGCGGCGTGGGGCTCAACGTGATCCAGGGCGCCACCCTCGCCGGCGCCACCACGATCATCGCGGCCGACATCGTCCGGTCCAAGCTGGACCTGGCCCTCCGCTTCGGCGCCACCCACGCGATCCTGTCCGAGGACCTGCCCAAGCAGGTCGGCGAGATCGTCCGCGGCGGCGCGGACTACGCCTTCGACGTCACCGGGGTCGCCTCGGTCCTGGGCGACGCCTTCGCCGCCACCAGGCCCGGCGGCACCACGGTCATGGTCGGCAGCCCGCCGTCCGGCGAGCCCCTGTCGATCCCCCCGGGCCTGCTGTTCGGCTCCCGCCGCCTCGCCGGCACCCAGGGCGGCGACGCCAGCCCCGTCCGCGACCTGCCCATGCTCGCCGACCAGTACCTCCGCGGCCGCCTGGACCTGGACGCCCTGATCACCGAGCGCCTTCCCCTGGACCGCGTCAACGAGGCCGTGGACCACGTACGGCGGGGCGCCGTGGCTCGCAGCGTCATCGTCTTCGACTGAACCGCGAGGGCGCGCTGAACCGCGAGGGCGCGCTGAACCGCGAGGGCGCGCCGCGCGTGGGCGCGGCGCGCTCGGGGCGGGCTACTTGGCGGGGTGGACGTGCTTCTGGAGGTCGTCGAGGATGAGGCCGGCGGCCGTGGGGCCGATGCCGGTCATCCAGATGTCGTCGTCCACCACGTGGGCGTTGCCGGACTTGACCGCCTCCAGGGTCTTCCAGAGCGGGCCCGCGGCCGCGGCCTGCTGGTCCTTGGCGGCCTGGGCGCCGTACGCGCTGACGAACAGGACGTCGCCGTCGGCCTCCTTCAGGCGCTCGGCGCTCAGCTCGGCGAAGCGCTTGTCCTTGGCGTCGGCCAGGAGCTGGTGCTCGGGGCGGCCGATCCCGGTGTCGGCGACGACGATGCCGGAGAAGGACTGCGGGCCGTACATCCGGATCGTGCCCGGCATGAAGCGCAGGATGCTGACCTTGACCTTGGCCGGGTCGCCCAGCTTGGCCCCGAGGTCCTTGGCGCGCTGGTGGTAGCCGGCGAGGACCTTCTCGGCCTCGGCCTTCTTGTTCAGGGCGTCGGCGTCGAGGAGGAAGTTCTCCTTCCAGGTGAGGCCGACCTTCTCGGTGAACACGGTCGGGGCGATCGCCGCCAGCTTGGGATACAGCGCCTCCTGGCGGAACTTCGAGCCCAGGATCAGGTCGGGGCGCAGCTTCTTGATGGCCTCCAGCGACGGCTCCTTCAGCGTGCCGACGGGCTCGACCTTCTGGAACCGCTCGCCGAGGTACGCCGGCCAGCCGGTCTGCTGGTCGCCGCGGGCGGCGCCGACGGGGGTCAGGCCGAGGGAGGCCATCGTGTCGAGCTTGTCGGTGTCGAGGACGACGACGCGCTTGGGGGTCTCGGGGACCTTCGTCTCGCCCATCGCGTGCTTGACGACGCGGGTCGGGCCGGTGGCCTCGGCGCCGCCGCCGCCTCCGCCGCAGGCGGCGAGGGAGCCTGCGGCGATCAACGTGGCGAGTACGGCTCCGAGCCGGAGGCGGAGGGCGGCCATCTGTTCCCTTTCGTGGTGCTTAGGTAAGGCATGCCTAATGTAGTGCTTGATCGGCGAACCTCACGCCGCACCCGATCCCGGAGCGCCTAGCCCGGCCCCCGCTCCCGCGCCCCGGACCCCGAGCCGCCCGCTCCCGAGCCGCCCGCTCCCGTGCCTCGTGTTTCCCCGTGCCCCAGCTCGGCCAGCACCTCGTCCGTGTGCTGGCCCAGGCGCGGCGCCGTACGGCCCGGGGCGCACACGTCGGCCGAGAAGTCGCACGGCCCGGCCACCACGTCGCCAAGGATCGCGCCGCTCGCTCGCACCTGCGGGTCCGCCAGCACCTCCTCGACCGTCTGGACCGGGGACCACCACACCCCCGCCGCCGCGAACCGCTCGGCCCACCCCGCCCGGGGCAGCCGCGCGAACTCCGCGTCGAGCAGCGCCGTCAGCTCCGCCCGCCGCGTCGCGCGTACGGCGGGCGTGGGGAAGCCGGCCGCCCAGGGCGGGTCGCCGAGGGCCGCGAGCAGCGCCGGCCAGTGCCTCCCGGACTCCAGGCCGAGCAGCCAGAACCAGGACCCGTCCGCCGCCCGATAGGGGTTGACCAGGGGATTGGGCATCGTCTCCCGGGTCATCACCGGCATGGCCGCGCCGGTGCGCAGCACGCTCGTCAGGTCGGAGGCGAGCGTGAACGCGCCCTGCCGCAGCAGGGAGGTGGTCACGAGCTGGCCGCGCCCGCCGCGCTCCCTGGCGTACAGCGCCGCGCACACCGCCGCGGCCAGGGCCATCCCGGCCGGCCGGTCGCCCATGCCTCCGCGCGGCATCGGCGGCGGCCCGCCCGGCGCGGCGAGCTGGGCCGCGATCCCCGCGCGCGACCAGTACGACCCGACGTCGTACCCCGGCGCGTCCCGGTCGGGCCCGTCCAGCCCGTGCGCCGTGAGCAGCGCGTACACCAGCCGGGGGTACGGCCCGGCCAGCGCCTCGTACGCGAGCCCGAGCCGTTCCAGGGCCGGGACGCGCAGGTTCGTGACGAACACGTCCGCCCGGGCGAGCAGGTCCCGCATGCGCGCGGCCCCTTCGGGGGAGCGCAGGTCCAGCACCACCCCGCGCTTGCCCCGGTTGCTCGCCTCGAAGGTCGGGTTCACGGCCGTGTCCCCGAGCGTCGCCGAGAACGCCCGCTGCGGGTCCCCGCCCGGCGCCTCGACCTTCACCACGTCCGCGCCCCAGTCGGCGAGCACGCAGGCGGCGGCCGGCCCCGCCACCCAGATCCCCAGCTCGACGACGCGCACCCCCGCCAGCGGCCCGCTCACGTGAAGAGCTGCCCGGCGTTCACGTCGATCGTCGCCCCCGTGGTCGCCGCGGCCCGGTCCGACGCCAGGAAGATCACCGCCCGCGCCACGTCCTCCTCGGTCGCGATCCGGCGCAGCGCCATCCGCTCCACGTCCCCCCGGTAGACCTCCTCGTACGTGGTCCCGGCCTCCTTGGCCCGGGTCCGCATCCAGTCCTCCAGCACGTCGCTGTGGATCCACCCCGGCGCGACGCAGTTCACGCGCACGCCGTACGGCCCCAGCTCGTCGGCCAGGCAGTGCGACAGCAGGTGCGCCGCGGCCTTCCCGGCGGCGAAGTCGCTGCGCCCGGCGTACCCCTTCCGCGACGACATCGACGTCACGTTCACGATCGACCCGCTCCCGGCGGCGACCATGTGCGGCGCGACGAACCGGCAGGCCAGCAGCGTCCCGTAGGCCCCGATGTCCACGGCCCGCCGCCAGCCCGCGAGGTCGTCGTCGTCCATCTCCAGCACGTTCTTGCGGTGCGTCCCCGGGAAGGCGGCGTTCACCAGCACGTCGATCCGGCCGAACTCGGCCATCACCCGCCCGGCCAGCCCCCGCACCGCCTCGGCGTCCGTCACGTCGGCCGGCACCGCGAGCGTCCCCGGCACCTCGCCGGCGATCGTCTCCACGACCTCGGCCCGCCGCCCGGACACCACGACGCGCGCCCCGTCCTCCGCCATGAGCCGCGCCAGGGTCCGCCCCAGCCCCGGCCCCGCCCCCGTGACCACCGCGACCTTCCCCTCGAGCAACATCCCCCGACGCTACCAACCGATCGCTTGCTTGTCATCGCCGCGCGGGGCGGGTGAGCGGGCCCTCCCGTGGGGTCCGGGCCGGTGTTACCGTACGGAAAACCAAGCGATTGCTCGGTGTCGCGTGGAGGGTGGTGGGGCCGTGAGGTTCGGGGTGCCGCTGGGGCTGTTGCATCCGGACGCGTGGCGGGACGTGGCGGTGGCGGCGGACGAGCTGGGGTTCGAGTCGGTGTGGCTGGCCGAGCACCTGGTGTTCGCCACGGACCTGTCGCTGGCGGCGTATCCGGGATCGGACAAGCCGGGGATCAGGCCGGCCACGCCGCTGTTCGACGCGACCGCCTACCTGTGCCTGCTGGCCGGGCTGACGTCGCGGGTGCGGCTGGGGACGGCGGTCCACCTGTTCGCGCTGCGACATCCGTTCGTGTCGGCGCGGGCGTTCGCGACGCTCGACCAGGTGTCCGGCGGGCGGGCGATCTGCGGGGTCGGCGCCGGGTGGTACGAAGGGGAGTGGGTCGCGGCCGGGCTGGACTTCGCCACGCGCGGGGCGCGGCTCGACGAGGCGCTGACCGTGGCGCGGCGGCTGTGGACGGAACCGGCGGTCGCGCACGAGGGGCGGTTCTACCGGTTCCCCGAGGTCGCCTTCGAGCCCAAGCCGGCGCAGGAGCGGCTGCCGGTCCTGGCCGGGGGCGAGTCGCGCGCCGCGCTGCGCCGGGCGGCCACGCTGTGCGACGGCTGGATCAGCATGCCGCACACCCTGGAGAGCGTCCGTCCCCAGCTCGACGCCCTCGCCGAACTGCGCGCGGGCCGCGAGGGCCCGTTCGAGGTGACCGTCCACGCGTACGCGCTCTCCGGCCCCGAGGAGGTCGCCGAGTGGGCGAAGCTCGGCGTCGACCGCCTCATCGTCCGCCCCTGGACCCGCAGCCGCGACGCCCTGGCCGCCCTGCCGGAGTTCGCCGCCCGGTACGGCCTCGCGTAGCCCCTTCCCCGGGTACGGCGGGCCGGGGCGCTCCGATCGGAGGACGCGCGGAGGCGGCGGGCGGGGCATGATGGCGGGCATGAGCGACGAAGCACCCGAAGACGACCTCGACGCCTACGTCGGACTCGACGTCCGCGCCGCCGAGAACCGCGCGGGGGAGCGCGGCTGGGGCATGGTCCGCAAGCTGAGCCCCGGCGAGCCGATGACCATGGAGTACGTCCCGTCCCGCATCAACTTCGTCCTGGAGGACGACGTCGTGCGGCGCTGCTGGCAGGGCTGACCCCGCCATGCGCGGGCATGCGAAGACCCCACCCCCGGGTGGTGGGGATGGGGTCTTGGCCTGCTCTACCGGCCGGGCTGCTCCTGTGAGCGGTCAGGGGCCGCTGGTCAGGAGCGCTTGAGGGCGTCGC
>NZ_QZEY01000024.1:0-230 GCF_003594875.1 Bailinhaonella thermotolerans | reverse complement strand
ATGACCAGGCCGCCGATGAGGGCGGTGCCGCCCATGGCCGCGGGGACGGCCACCGGCACGTCCTGCGCGGGCTGGGCCGCGGCGGTGCCGGAGCTGGTCTTCTTGTCCTCGACCTTGGCCTTGTCCTGGGTCTTGTCCTGGGCCTTGTCGCGGGCCTTGGCGGCGGTGGTCTTGCTGGTGGCGATCTTGGCGGGGTCGCCGAAGCCGACGATCTGGTCCATGGTGCGGAC
>NZ_QZEY01000023.1 GCF_003594875.1 Bailinhaonella thermotolerans | reverse complement strand
GGCTCTTCGCGGCCGAGGTGGAGCGGATGTGGCACGAGTCGCACGCGGGCGGCGAGGAGGTGCCGGCCTGATGAGCGGCTACACCCACGTCACGATCGACATGCGGCCGGACAGGCAGGCGCATGTGCAGGTATCGGTCTACCCGCAGCAGGGCGCGGTGGTGCAGTACTACCCGGGTGAGCAGGCGTCGCCGTTCCTGGCGATCGACCACGGGGACGCGCACGTGTGGTTCGGCCTGCCCAAGGAGATCACGGGCGGCACGGTCGCGGCGGTGCGGGAGTTGGCGGCGGCGGCCGGGGCGCTGCTGGCCGACTGCGAGCGGCTGTACGCCGCGCAGAGCAAGGACAAGGCCGGCCAGGTCGAGGCGGCCTGAGATGTGAAGCGGGGCCGCTGGAACTGGTCCTTCCGGCGGCCCCTGGTCTCTCCCAGAACGCGAATCCTTAGAGAGGAACCCCCATCTTATGCTGCGCAAACTGCCCGGGGACGTGACCCGGGAACTGGCCTCCACCACCCCCAACCAGCTCATGTTCCGCCCGACGGTGGTGCAGACTCCGGCGTTCTTCGTCATCTGCGCCACGCTCGGCCGTCTCCTCCGGGGCCTGGTGCTCACGGTCGTACGGCACCCGCTCATCTGCGGGCTGCTGGCCCTGTTCGCGGCCGTCTGGGTGCGGGTGGGCTGGCAGGCGGCCGTACTGCCCGCGTCCCTGCTGGTCTGCACGCTGGTCGTGTGGATGTTCGCCGACCGGGACGGGTTCAACCGGTGGGTCGGCTGGCGGCTGCTGGCCTTCGGCCGCTGGTTCTGGCTGTACCGGCGGCACTGGCAGCCGGTCATGATCGTGACCGGGCTCGGCAAGCAGTACGGGGGGCGGGAGTTCCTGCCCCGGCTGGTGCGGGTCCGCTGCGGGCCGGTCTTCGACACCGTGACCGTGACGATGCTGCACGGCCAGTCCGCGCAGGACTGGGCGGCCAAGTCCGATCACCTGGCGCACGGCTTCACCGCCGTGTCCTGCCGGGTGCGTACGGCCAAGCCGGGCCGGGTCGAGCTGGTCATGCCCCGCCGCGACCTCCTGGGAAGTCCGATTCCGGCCCTGCCCATCCCCGAGACCAGCGATCTCCAGGCGGTGGAGGTGGGGGTGTGCGAGGACGGCACCCCGTGGCGGCTGCGGGTGCACGGCACGCACGTGCTGGTGGCGGGGGCGACCGGGGCCGGCAAGGGCTCGGTGCAGTGGTCCGTCATCCGGGGCCTGCTCCCCGCCGTCCGCGCGGGCCTGGTCGAGCTGTGGGCGCTCGACCCGAAGGTGATGGAGCTGGCGTACGGCAGGGCGCTGTTCCACCGCTACGCCGCGACCGGGAAGGAGTGCGCCGACCTGCTGGAAGAGGCCGTGGCCGCGATGCAGGCGCGGGCGGCCAAGTTCGCGGGTGTGACGCGCTCGCACACGCCGTCCAAGGCGTACCCGTTCACGCTGATCATCGTGGATGAGGTCGCGTTCCTGACCGCGTATCAGAGTGACCGGGACCTGAAGAAGCGGATCAACGACGCGCTTGCCACGCTCACCACGCAGGGGCGGGCGGTCGGCTTCGGGGTCCTGGCCGCGTTGCAGGACCCGCGCAAGGAGGTCATGAACGTCCGCAACCTGTTCCCCGACAAGATCGCCCTCCGCCTGGACGAGCCCGAGCAGGTGGACATGGTGCTTGGCGAGGGGGCGCGGGATCGGGGCGCGCTGGCCGACTGCATCTCCCACAACCCCGCCACCGGCGCCGGCGTCGGTTACGTCCGGGTCGAGACGAGCCCTGAGCCGGTGCGGGTGCGGGCCGCCTACGTCTCCGACGCCGACATTCGCGAGATGGCGGAGGGCTACGCCGTGCGCACGGGGAGGGCCGCGTGATGGAGCCGCTGCACTTCCTGACCGGCCTGCGCTGCCCCACCTGCGGCACGCTCAACGCCTCCTGGCTCGACCCGGCCGCCTGCCTGGTGGAGTGCGGCGAGTGCGGCCAGACCTCCCACGCACTGATCGAGATGAACGGGGGTGAGGCCCAGTGACGATCGAGGATCGGGGGACCTCCCGGGCGAGCAGGGTACGGCCCCCGCTCGCCCGGGAAGTCGTCGAGGCCGTAGCCGTCGAACACGGCGTGTGCATCCGCCCCGTGGTGCTCAAGCGGGTGGACTTGGAGTCGGGCAAGGTCGAGATCATCGATGCCCCGTGCGGGGCCACGCTGGAAAGCAGGTGCCCGAGCTGCGCCAAGCGGGCCAAGCAACTTCGCGTCGCTCAGTGCCGCGAGGGCTGGCATCTGGACCACGAGCCGGTCACCGAGCGGGCCGACCCGGACGAGTACCAACGCTGGCTGATGGAAAAGCGCGCGGACGCCCAAGCCTGGCGGGAGCAGGCGGCCAAGGCCGGCCAGGACACGGCCGACTTCGACGCGCTGATCGTCGAACTAGAGGAGGAGTTGGCCAAGACCGGAGTCCGCGGGGCCGTACTCCCCGGATCGGCCACGGTCGCGAAGCGCAAGCGCTCCACCCGGCGTCGCCAGGACGCCCCGGACCTGCCCCGCCGCAAGGTCGAGAACCGCACCGTAGGGCGCACGTTCACCGCCCCGGACGGCAAGGTCTACCGGCCTTCCCTGTTCCTCACGCTCACCTGCGACAGCTACGGCAAGGTCAAAGCGGATGGGACGCCGGTGGACCCGGCCGGCTACGACTACCGGCGGGCCGCCCGGGACGCGATCCACTTCCCCAAGCTGATCGACCGGTTCGTGCAGAACCTGCGCCGGGTCGCGGGCTACGACGTGCAGTACTTCGCCACCGTCGAACCCCAACGCCGCCTCGCCCCGCACGTCCACATGGCCGTACGCGGCACCCTCCCCAGAGCAGAGGTCAAGGCCGTGGCTGCTGCGACGTACCACCAGGTGTGGTGGCCACCTTGCGATCGGGTCGTCTTCGACGGGGAACACCTGCCGGTCTGGGGCGGCGATGAGGTCGGCTACCTCGACCCTGCGACGGGGGAGGTCCTGCCGACCTGGGATCAGGCGCTCGATGCCCTCGACCAGGACGAGCACGCGGAACCGCTGCACGTGGTCCGCTTCGGCCCCCAAGCCGACATCAAAGGCATCCTGTCCGGCACCCCGGACGCCGACCGCGCCCTGCGCTACCTGGCCAAGTACCTCACCAAGAGCCTCTCCGACTGCCACGAACCCGACAACGACGATCAGCGGGCACATCTCGCGCGGCTGGTCGAGGCGCTGCGGTACGAGCCGTGCTCACCGACGTGCGCGAACTGGCTCCGGTACGGCGTGCAGCCCAAGAACGCCCGCGCCGGCCTGCGCCCCGGCCACTGCAAGGGCAAGGCCCACAAGGCCGAACACCTCGGCTACGCCGGACGCCGCGTCCTCGTCTCCCGCAAATGGTCCGGCAAGACCCTGCGCGAACACGCCCACGACCGCCGCGCCTGGGTCCTGGAACAGCTCGGCCTTTCAGCAACCGGCGACGATCAGGCCACCCCGGAGCCGCGCCGGTTCTCCTGGCTCCCCGTCGCGCCCGGCGACCCGGCCGTACCCCCGATCACACACCGCCTGCTCCGCGCCGTGGCCGACCGCTCCCGCTGGCGCACCGCCGTACAACGCGCCCAAGCCAGAGCGGACGGACAACCCACCCAAGATCTTTCGGCAACTGCGGACCTGAGGGAGGTGGCCTGACATGAACAAGTTGCTCTACCGGCCCAAGGAAGCCGCCGCGATGTTAGGCATGAGCCGTACGGCCGTCTTCCGCCTGATCAAGTCGGGGCGGCTTCGCTCGATCAAGTACGAGGGCTACCGCCTGGTGCCGTATGACGCGCTGCGCGAGTTCGTGCGGGACCTGGAGGCCGCGTGCGAGTCCTGCCCGGAGAACGCGGCATGAGCGACTCGCGTAAGCCCAACGGGCGCTCCTCCATCTACCTCGGCAAGGACGGTTTCTGGCATGGCTGGGTCACGGTAGGCCAGAAACCGGACGGCTCGCCCGATCGCCGGCACCGTATGGGGCGAAGCGAGGCCGAAGTCACGCGGAAGGTCCAAGAGTTGGAGAAACAGCGTGACGCGGGGCAGGTTCGCAAGCCGGGGAAGTCGCCCACGGTGGCCGAGTGGATGACGGAGTACCTCGGGGTGGTCTGTGAGCGTCTCGTGGTCTCGGGCAAGATGGCTCCCCGCACCCTGGAGGACTACAAGTCCAAGAACCGGAACTGGATCGTGCCGAAGCTCGGCAGGCACCGGTTGCCCAAGCTGGAGCCCGAGCACCTCGACCACGCCTACAACGCGATGATCGCTGAGGGGCTCTCTCCCACCTCCGTTCTCAAGATCCACCGCATCCTCTCGCGGGCGCTCAAGGTAGCCGTGCGGCGGGGGAAGATCATGCGGAACGTCGCGACACTGATTGACGCCCCTGTGGCCGATGACCCGGAGGTGGAGGCGCTCACGCGGGAGGAAGCCCGGCGCATCCTCAACGTGGCGCGGCATCGCCGCAACGGGGCACGCTGGTCCGTCGCCTTGGCACTCGGCATCCGGCAGGGCGAGGCGCTCGGCCTGCGCTGGCCGTACGTGGATCTGGACACGGGAGAGATCAGGGCGTGGTACCAGGCGCAGCGCCAACCGTGGGAGCACGGGTGTTCCGATCCTGTGGCGTGCGGGAAGGAGTGGCATCGTCGGCCGTGCAAGAAGCCGTGCAAGGTTCACGGTCATGAGCGGAGCTGCGGGCCGTCCTGCAAGAAGCCGGGACATCGGTGCCCGCGACGCACATGCCCGAAGGATTGCACGGGGCACGCGGACCGGTGCCCGCAGCGGAAGGGGGGCGGCATCGTGTTCCGCCCTCGGAAAGGCCGGCGGAAGCTCACCGTCCAGTGCCCTCCCGAACTGCTGCCGCTCCTCCGGGAACACAAGGAGGCTCAGGACGCGGATCGGTCGCGGATGGGAGACCGATGGCACGACTATGGGCTGGTGTTCCCGACTCGGTACGGCACGCCGGTCGAGCGAACCGACGACTGGCGAGAGTGGAAGGCTCTGCTCAAGAAGGCCGGCGTACGGGATGCCCGGCTGCACGATGCGCGACACACGGCCGGCACGCTCCTGGTAGAGCAGGGTGTGCACATCCGGGTTGTCCAAGAGATCCTCGGCCACGCCCGGGTCACGACCACAGAGCGGTACACGCACGTAGCCTCGGCCCTCGTCCAGGACGCGAGCGAGCGCATGGGGGCCGCTCTCTGGGGCGAGGACTGAGGAACTGCAACTAGAACTGCAACTATGGCGGTCCGGGAACGCAGAAAGCCCCTCTCCGTGGTGCTGTGGAGAGGGGCTTTGAGCTGCGGAGGCTCGGGGATTTGAACCCCGGATGGGCGGTAAACCCAAACCGCATTAGCAGTGCGGCGCCATAGACCGGACTAGGCGAAGCCTCCAGACGAGCCTTGCGGCTCAGGACAGAGTACCGGGCGTATCGGCTGGCGGCAAAGTGGATAGAGGGGCCGGGGTGTTGGGCCTTCGGGGCGATCGCCTACCTCCGCTCGCCGGCCTCCGCTCGCCGGCCTCCGCTCGCCGGCCTCCGCTCGCCGGCCTCGGCTCGTCGGACTCCGCTCGCGGACCTCCGTCCGCCCGGCCCCGCCCGCGGGACCCCGGGCGGGGTCCCGCGCGGGGAGGGAGGGTCAGGCCTGGCGGATGGCCTCGCCCTCGATCTCGATCTTGATCTTCTTGCCGACGAGGACGCCGCCGGTCTCGAGGGCCTGGTTCCAGGTGAGGCCGAACTCCTCGCGGTCGATCTCGGCGTTGATGGTGAAGCCGGCGACCTCCTGGCCCCACGGGCTCTTGGAGACGCCCTCGAACTCGACGGTCATCTCGATCTCACGGGTGACGCCGCGGATGGTGAGCTCGCCGAGGACGGTGAAGCTGTTGCCCTCGTGGTCCGTGACCTTGTTGGTGCGGAAGGTCATGGTGGGGTACTGCTCGGTGTCGAGGAAGTCGCCGCTGCGCAGGTGACCGTCGCGGTCGGCCACGCCGGTGTCGATGGAGCCGGTCTGGATGGTGGCCTCGGCGGTGGAGTCGAGGGGGTTCTCGGCGACGGTGATGCTGCCGGAGAAGTCCAGGAAGGACCCGCGCACCTTGCTCACCATCATGTGACGCGCCACGAAGCCCACGCGCGTGTGCGCGGTGTCGAGGACGAAGGTGCCGGGGGTGGGGAGGGTGAGGCCCTGCCAGTCGCGGGTGCTGACCTGAGTCATGATGTCTCCTTGAGGGTTGCTTGCTGCGGGGATAGTTGCCCTAACAGATATCTACCCGCGAAATAATCCCCGTGTCAACTAATTGGGTATGCTGGCCGCATGGAGCACTTCGATGACCCTCGCCTGACCGCGATGGGGCTGCTCTCCGAGGCCTTTTCGGGGGTGGAGGCCAAGCTGGCGCCGGCTCTCTCCGAGGAGGGCCTGTCCGTCGTGGACTTCGACGCCCTCATCCGGCTCGCCCGTTCGCCGGGCCGGCGGCTGCGGATGAGCGATCTGGCCGCGCAGACCTCGCTTTCGACCAGCGGAATCACCCGGGTCGTCGATCGCCTGGAGCGGAGCGGCCTCGTCGAGCGGGTGGCCTGCGCCACCGACCGCCGCACCTCGTACGCCGCCATCACCGGCGAAGGCGTCGAACGCCTGGCCCGCGTGGTCCCCCGGCACCTCGACGACATCGACCGCTGGTTCACCGGGCTGCTCTCGCCCGAGCAGCTCGACGTCTTCCTGGCCGCCCTGCGCAAGATCCGCGACGCCGTGCGCCCCTGTGCCACCGCGGGCGCGGCGGGCGCCGGCCGTACCGAGCACGACGGCCCGGCGGAATCCTCCGGCGACGCCCACTGATCTGCGGCCACTCCTACCGGCCTCCGGCCACGCCTGCCGGCCTCCGGCCACGCCTGCCGGCCTCCGGCCACGCCTGCCGGCCTCCGGCCACGCCTGCCGGCCTCCGGCCACTCCTGCGGGCCTCCGGCCGCGCCTGCTTGACCGATGCCTGGTCAACCGACGTCTGCTGAGCTGCGGCCGCGCCCGCTGACCTCCGGGGCGCACCGCTGACCTCGCGGGTGACCGCCACCGACCTTCCGGTGACCGCCGCTGATCTCCGGGTGGCCTCCCTGATCCGCGGCTGTTCGCCGCGCCCCCGTCAGGTGGTCTTGGCCTGCGGGGCGAGGTCGTCCGTCTCCAGGTCACCGCGGAGTTTGGCGATGGCGCGGGAGACGGTGCTCTTGACCGTGCCGATCGTGATGCCGAGGACATGCGCGATCTCCGACTCCGGCAGGTCCTCGTAATAGCGCAGCACGACCGCGTCACGCTGCCGGGGCGGGAGCCGTTCCAGGGCCCGCCACATCATGTCGTGCAGATCGCTGCGGTGCGCTGGGTCGTCCGAGGCGAGCTCCGGCATCTCGTCCGAGGGGTACTCCTCCAGCTTGCGCCGCCGCCACCAGGAGATCTGCGTGTTGACCATGGCCCGCCGCACGTAACCGTCGAGCGAGTTCCGGTCCTGGATGCGGTCCCAGGCCAGGTACGTCTTCGTCAGCGCGGCCTGGAGCAGGTCCTCGGCGTCGGCGCGGTTGCCGGTCAGCCCGTAAGCGGTGCGCAGGAGAGCGGGACCGCGGGTCACCACGTACTCGCGGAACTCGTCGTCCTCTGGCCGCCCGCTCACGCTGGTGACGGTACGTAGTCGCTCTCATCCATATCGTCAGCAGAATCGCAGCTTGGCCGCATATTCAGGCTGAACGGGACACCTGATTTCGCCCCACCCCCGGCAAAGAACCCCCAACCCCCTGCTCGTCGGCGTCCCCTGCCGCGCTCCGCGCCCCGCCGCGTGGCTGCCGCCCACCGCCACCGGCCGCTGCCGCGCGCTCTCGCCGTACGGCTGGCGCCGGGTGCGGCGGATGAATCTCTGGCGTCCGCGTGGACCCCTGACGGGCAGTCCGCGCCCACGAGGAGCAGCCCCGGCGTGCCTGGCTCCCCGTCGCCCGCGCCAGGCGGGGGCGCCGGACGGCGGGGCCGGGCCGCCAATCAAGCAAGGGGTACTGGTCGGGTACTTGCCGCGGTCCAGGAGCCGCACTCCAGTAGAAGTGAGTTCTCTCCGGTAGGTGCCCCCTTGTCCGTGCGGATGGGTATTTTTTCCCAGGTGGTAGCCGCTATGTCCTTTCGCGGCGAATAGCGGGGCGAAGGCGGAAGGCGCGCGTGACCCTTGTACAAAGGAGGGGTCATGCAACCAGACGTAAGCCGTCGCCCGGCGCTCGCCGCCGCCGTTCTGGGGCGCGCCGCCACGCCGCCGGGCGCCGATTCCGCCGAGGGCGGCCCGCTGCGGGTGATCGCGGGCGAGATCCTCGACGTGAGCCCGCACCTGATCATCCTGGAGAGGCCGGACGGGGTGGAGGAGCGGCTCGTCGTCGCCCCCTGGGCCACCGCCTGGCGGGGGGCGCCGATCCCGGCGGGCGACCTGCGCGCGGGCTCGCAGGTGATCATCCGTACGCGGGAGCGGGGACGGGTGGTGGAGGCCGTCTGGGCGGACATCAGCCGGGTCAACGGGGTGATCCTGGACATCTCCGGAGGGCGCGGGGACCGCACGATCGAGGTGGACTGCGGGCCGCACCGGGGCCGGCGCACCGTGACGGTGCCCTACCGCTCCTCCGGGCGGATCCAGGTGCGGCACCCCAAGCTCGAACCGGGCTACCTCCTCGACGTGATCTGCGTGCGCGAGGACGGCGAGGTCTCCGCCCGGCTGCCCGCGACCTCCCAGCCGACCTACCGGGCCTCGGACGTGCCCCCCGCGACCCCGTCGTACGGCGGGGTGCCCAAACGGATCTCCGGCACGGTGACGTGGTTCGACGGGTTCGAGGAGGAGGGGGCGGCCTATCCGATGCTGGAGCGCGGCGACGCGGGCTGCGCCGGGGCCGGGGTCTCCTGCGCCGGCCTGCCGTACCTGGCGATCGGGAGCCGCCTCCACGTCGGGAACGTGTGCTCCGGGCTCGCCACGACGGTGCCGATCGTCGAGTGCGGATGCGTGACCGGGTTGTTCTGCGACCGGTGCGTGCAGTGCGGGACCTCCCCGCGCGGGCGCGTGGCCGACCTGACCGCGGTCTCCTTCGTCGCGCTGGGCGGGGACCTGGCGGCGGGCTGCTTCAACGCGCGGATCGGGATGGGGTGACGTCCGATGTGGGAGGCGATCCGGGCCGCGCAGGTGCCGCTGCTGGTCGTGCTGCTGGCGGTCGGGGGGCTGGCCAAACTGGCGTCGCTGCGCGGCGACGACGAACGCGTGCTCGGGCCGGCCGCGCTGGTGCCGGGGGCGTATCGGCCGCCGGTCGTGGCGCTGGCCGGGCTGGCCGAGCTCGCCCTGGCCGGGGCGCTGGCGGTGTCCGCCCACGACGTGTGGAAATGGGCGGCGGCGGGGCTGTTCGCGATCTCGGCGTACGTGCTCGTGGAGGTGCGGCGGAGACGGCCCGACGCGGGGTGCGGCTGCTTCGGGGAGGTCAGCGCGGCTCCGGTCGGGGCGCGCACGATCCTGCGGCCGGTGCTGCTGGCGGTCCTCGCGCTGATCTCGCTCGGGGTGCCCGGCGCGGGGTGGGAGGTCGTGGCGGGGATGTCGCCGGCGCACGCGGCGGCGCTGCTGGTCGCGCTCACCGTGCTGGCCTTCCTCTCGCCGGAGCTGGAGGAGAGCCTGGCGCGGATGCGGTATCGCGCCCCGTGCGAAGTGCGGCCGGTGCCGCCGGAACGGGCGCTGGCGCGGCTGCGGGCGAGTGCGGTGTGGCGGTCGCATGAGCGGATGCTCACCTCCGTGGAGCCGTACGACAGTTGGCGGGAGCTGTGCTGGCGCTTCTTCGTCTACCGGGGCGAGTCACAGGGGCGGCGGGTCGATGTGGTCTTCGCGGTGTATCTGACCGGGCGGCGGCCGGCGGTGCGGGTCACGCTCGTGGACCCCGAGCTCCTCGAACCCCGGCTCGGTCTCCCGGAGGCCCCGGGTCCCGAGGGGACGGGAGCGGCCCCGGACGGGGAGCCGCCGGCGGACCCGCCCGGGGAGCCGCCGGCGCGCTCGCCCGGGGACGACGCTCCGGGCGAGCGGGCGGGCCGCGGCGCGGCGAGGGCCAGGGATCTCCGGGAATCTAGACGGGTATCCGCGGGCCACTAGATTGCTCTAGATTTCGGCAGACAGTGTCGGCTTCCGTGTCCTGCGGTCACACTGGAACGGCCGTAGGAACCCCGATCGGACAGAGGACGTTGAACCGAGCATGAACGTGTTCACCTGCCCTAAGTGTCACGGCCAGATGCGCCAGTACGAGCGCAGCGGCGTGACCATCGAACAGTGCACCGAGTGCCGCGGGATCTTCCTGGACCGTGGTGAGCTGGAGCGCCTCACCCAGGCCGAGCAGTCCTGGCACAGTGGTGGCGCCCCGGCCCCCGGCTACCCGCCGCCCGCTCCGCAGCCCCACTACGACCAGCACCGCCACGGCGGCCACCACGGCGGTCACTACGGGGGTGACCACTACTACCGCCGCCACCGCCGCAAGAGCTTCCTCGAGGACCTCTTCGACTAAGGAGACCGGTCCGGGCGACCCGAGTAAGGCTTTCTACGACTCTCTAGTTCTGATGCTAGAGAGTCGTAGATTCTTCTAGCCCCTCCTTCCCCTCCCGAGTCAGAGGGGCTGGGCTCTCAGGAACTTGCCGAAGTGGGGCACGGTGAACGCGATCAGCCCGCGCTCGGCGCTGTAGATGAGGCCCTTCTTGATCAGGCTGTCCCGGGCCGGTGAGAGGCTGGACGGCTTGCGGCCGAGCAGCTCGGCGACCTCGCTGGTCGGCACCGGGTCGTCGCCGATCGAGGCCATGGCGTGCATGTAGTCGCGCTCGGCCGGGGTGGCGCGCTCGTAGCGGCTCCCGAAGAAGCCCACGGCCAGCTCCTCCTCGGCCTCCGGCGCCGACAGGCGCACGTCGTCGGCGGTGATGGGGCTCTTGGGCGCCAGGTCCCAGGCCACCTTGCCGTAGGCCTGGACGAAGTAGGGGTAGCCGTCGGCGGCCTTGTAGAGCGCGTCCAGCGCCTCGGGGGTGAACTCCACGTCCTCGCGCTCGGCCGGGGCGATCAGCGCGAGGTCGGCGGCGTCGCGGTCGAGGCGGTCGATCCGGGCGTAGCGGAACAGGCGCTCCGAATAGCTCTTGCTGGCCGACAGGACCGAGGGCAGGTGGGGCAGGCCGGCCCCGACCACGATCAGCGGGCCCCCGCTCTGGGACAGCTCGTGGCAGGCCGCGCACAGGGCGGAGATGTCCGCCGCCTGCACGTCCTGCATCTCGTCGATGAACAGCGCGATGCCCACGCCGAGGTCGGTCGCCACCGAGGCGGCGTCCACGAACAGCTCGGTCAGGTCGATCTCCAGGTCGCCGGAGTCGGCGCGGCCCCGGCTGGCGGGCACGTCGATGCCGGGGGACCAGTGCGAGGTGCCCTTGGCGGCGTTGGGGTCGCGCATCGCGAAGGCCTTGAGCACGCCGAGGAACTCCTCGATGCGCTCGGGGGCGCGGTGCCGGGGGGCCAGCTCGCGCACCGCCATGTGCAGCGCGGCGGCGACGGGGCGGCGGATCGACTGGTCGGGCCGGGCCTCGATCTTGCCCGTGCCCCACAGCCGCTGCATCGCCATGGACTTGAAGGTGTTGAGCAGGACGGTCTTGCCCACCCCGCGAAGGCCGGTCAGCACCATGCTGCGCTCGGGGCGGCCCCGGGCCACGCGTTCGAGCACGACCTCGAACTGCTGCAGCTCACGGTCGCGCCCGGCGAGCTCGGGCGGTCGCTGTCCGGCGCCGGGGGCGTAGGGGTTGCGTACCGGGTCCACGCTCTCGGACTTTATGACCGGATATAGCGGCCGTCCTAGATTTCCGTAGAAAGGGCTACGGCGTGTCGTGCACGCGCGGCCGATCCGCCGCTGCGGTGGTGCGGTGGTGAGCGTGGCCATCCCGGCCCCCTCTCGAACCTGCGTTCGACTGAGGGCTTCACTGTAGCGCCCTACTCGAACACCTGCACGAGTAACTTCCTCATGTCTTCGAAAAGAGTTTCGGTACCTCCCGTGGACGACGGAAACCGCCGCCCCTGCCGTACGGTGCGGAATCCACCGCCCCGCCGTACAAGAACGACGGTTTCCGGATCTCAGTCCTTGATCGTGATGCCCATCGACCTGGCCGTGCCCGCGATGATCTTCTCGGCCTGGTCCAGGTCGGTCGTGTTCAGGTCGGGGAGCTTGGTCCTGGCGACCTCGCGGAGCTGTTCCCGCGTGATCGCGGCGGCCTGCTGGGAGCCCACCCGCGCGCTGCCCTTCTCGATGCCCGCGGCCTGCTTGAGCAGGGAGGCCGTGGTCGGCATCTTCACGACGAAGGTGAACGACCTGTCCTCGAACACCGTGATCACCGCGGGGATCACGTGGCCTCGCCGGTCCTGGGTCTCAGCGTTGAACCCCTTGCAGAACTCCATGATGTTGATGCCGAGGGGGCCCAGGTCCTTGCCGACGTTCGCCGGGTTCGCCTCGCCGGCCCGCACCTGGATCTTCACGACACGCGTCACCTTTTTGTTCGTCATGGCCGCGACGGTAAAGTCTCCAGTGACTGGAGGGTCAAATGGATTACACGATCGGCGCGCTGGCGAAACTCACGGGCCTGCCCGTCAAGACGATCCGGTACTACTCGGACATCGGGGTGCTGCCGGAGCACGACCGCACGCCCGCCGGATACCGCCTCTACACCGACGAGGACCGCGCCCGGCTGGAGCTCATCCGCACCCTCCGCGAGCTCGGCCTCGACCTGGCCACCATCCAGGCCCTCGGGAGCAGCCAGATCTCCCTCACCGACGTGCTCGACCTGCACCTGCGCGCCGTGGAGACGCAGATCGGGGCGCTCCGCCGCACCCGCGCGGTGCTGCGCGCGACGCTGGAGCGCGGCGACCCGACCGACGAGGACCTGCGCCGCCTGCACGCGCTCGGCCGGGTGGGCGCGGCGGACATGAACCGGCTGGTCGGCGAGTTCATGGGGGACGTCGCGGGGGACAACGCGTCCCGGGCGCGCTGGCTCGCCTGCCTGCGCGACGCCATGGTCCCGACATTGCCCGAGGAGCCCACGGCCGAGCAGCTCGACGCCTGGCTGGAGCTGACCGAACTCCTCACCGACGAGGATTTCCGCGCGTCGCTGCGGGCGATGTCCAGCGAGTTCTGGGAGAACATGGACGATTCCCAGCAGGAGGCGTGGACGGCGACGAACCAGGCCGTCACGGAGACCGCCATGGCCGCGGCCGAGGGAGGGATCGACCCCGAGAGCGACGAGGCCCTGCCGATCATCGACCGGATCGTCGAGCTGATGGCCGGGAACCGGGGCGCCGAGCCGGACCCCGCCCTCCGCGCCTCCATCCTGAAGTCCTACGACGAGCACGACCCGCGCGCCGAGTACTACTGGGAGCTGATGGCCCGCATCCACGGTTCGCCCTGGCCGGCCCCGCAGACGATCGCGCACCAGTGGATGCACCGCGCGCTGCGCCACCGCGTCGCCCGGGACGCGAATGCCGGGGAAACCACCTGACCCCGGCCTAAGCTGGGGTTTCATGAACGGCCAGCACAAGAGCAAGGCCCTCGCGGGCGTCGTCGCCGTACTCACCCTCGCCGGCTGCGGAGGCGGCGGCGGTGAGCAGCGGCCCACGTCCTCGGCCACGCCCTCCGCCACGCCGAGCCCCACCGCGGCCTCGCCCGCGCCCACGAAGACGGCCGCCCCGGAGTTCACCGCGAAGATCTCGGCGGTCCCGCGCGAGCGCGTGAAGCACTCCTGGCGCCCGTCCTGCCCGGTCCCGCTCTCGCGCCTGCGCCTGATCACGATGACGTACTGGGGCTTCGACAACCGGCCGCACACCGGCGAGATGGTGGTCAACGCCTCGGCCGCCGAGGACATCGTGTCGGTCTTCAAGAAGCTGTACGGCTTCCGCTACCCGATCCGCCGCATGGAGCTCGTGGACGAGTACAAGGCCAGCGACCACGCCTCCATCGACGCCGACAACACCTCGGCCTTCAACTGCCGCCGCGCGACGGGCTCGTCGAACTGGTCGCAGCACGCGTACGGCCTGGCGGTGGACCTCAACCCCATGGAGAACCCCTACGTCTCGGCCGACGGGTCCTACGCCCACGAGAACGCCAAACGCTACGTGAAGCGCCCCAAGCAGCCCGGCGTGATCCACCCCGGCGACCGCGTGGTCAAGGCGTTCGCCTCGATCGGCTGGGGCTGGGGCGGAAGCTGGCCCGGCACCAAGGACTACCAGCACTTCTCCAGCACCGGCCGCTGACCCCTGGTCCAGGTCGGAGCCCGCCGCACCCCGCTGAGTTCCGGGTCGCTGCGCGCCCAGGCCGCCGTACCCGCCGAGTCCCGGGTCACGGCGCCCCCGCCGCGCCCGCCCGCCGTACCTCCTTGGTGGGCCCTGCCCGCCGTACCCCTTGGGTCGCCGGGAACGGCACCTGACGGCATCTGATCCGTGGTCACGCCGTCAGGGGCCGGGTGCCGGGGTCAGTGGGGCTGGGACTCCTGGTCGGGGGTCTTCTGGGCGCGGAGGGCGGAGTAGGTGTAGGAGACGGGCCAGATGGCGGCGATCAGGGGGACCTTGGCGAGGCCCTGGATGGAGTCGGTGAGGGCCTGGGTACGGGACGGGTCGTCGATCAGGCGGATCAGGGCGGCCAGGATGACGGTGGTGATGACGTACGCCAGGACCAGGCGGATCCAGAACACCCACTCGTAGCGGGCGCGGGGCCAGCCGCCGGACGGGGGCTTCCACGGGGGAGGGCCGCCGGCGAAGCGGTGGGCGAAGCGCTGGTCGGCCCAGCGGACCGTGCGGTGGCCGAACATGACGGTGAAGCCGAGGTACGCCGCCGCGAGGGCGTGCTGGTACGACGCGGTGGCCCCGCCGCGCACGTCCACCACCGTCGCGGCGAGGAGGATGAGGTCGATCACGGGGAGCGAGATGAGCAGGACGGTGCTGACCGTACGCCATCTCAGCAGGTAGCGAGCGGCTAGAGCGGCCCCGAGCACCACCCAGAACCCGATCTCGCAGGCGGCGATGAGGGCGAGCATCATTCTCGCGACTCCCCTTCGTTTCAGTGGTTTCCGGACACCCTCTAGCCTCTGGGACAGATCACCCCGCCACCTCCCCAAGGGCTACGAATCCGGCGTACATCGAAAGCTGTACGGACTCCGTCCGGGGGAGGGCGCGACGCGCTCCAGAAGGGTGGTGGGATGGAAGGGTGCGGTGGACGGGTACTCGCGAGACCACCAGGATCGACCTCGGCGTGGCGCTCCTGGCGTTCTCGGGCGGCGTCGTCCTGCTGCTGCTCGACGTCTACAGCGACCACGTCCGCCGGCAGCCCCCGACGATCTTCCTGCTCGGGCTCGGCCTGGTCTGCGCCGCGGTGGCCGTACGCCGGGGATCGCTGGCCCTGTCCCTCATCCTCGGCACCGCCGGGTTCGTCGTGGACCTGATCTCCGGGCCGACGCTCGCCACCCCGCTGATCTACACCGAGAACCTCTACTCCGCCACGATCAACGGCTCGCACCGCCTCTCGCGGATCCTGCTCTACGTCTCGGTCGCCGCCACGCTCGCGCTGACCGCCGCCGCGCTCGTCCTGGGCGGCAACCTGTCCTCGGGCGCGGCGGTGCTGCTCATCGGCGGGCTGATCCTGGTGTCGCCGGTGGTCACCGCGATCACCGTCCGCGAGCACCGCGATCGCGCCGAGGCCGCGCGCGAGCACGCCGAGCAGGTCGCGCTGCTGGCCGAGATGGACCGGCGCGCGGCGGTGAACGCCGAGCGCACCCGCATGGCTCGCGAGCTGCACGACATGATCGCCAACCACTTCAGCGCGATCGCCATCCAGTCCACCGCCGTGCTGTCCCGGGAGGACCTGGACCGCGAGACGACCCGGCGGATCCTCACGACGATCCGCGAGAACAGCGTGCTCGGGCTGGCCGAGATGCGGAAGATGATCGACCTGCTGCGCCAGGAGGGCGACCCCGAGGACGAGCCCACCCGGCACCGCATCGCCGACGTGTCGCAACTGGTCGAGCGGGCCAACGCGGCCGGGCTCTCCACGCGGCTGAAGGTGGACGGCGAGGCCCGGGAGATCTCCGCGGCGATCGACCTCGCGGGATACCGGATCGTCCAGGAGGCGTTGACGAACGCCCTCAAGCACGGCGGGCCCGGTGACGCCACGGTGGAGATCGCGTTCGGGGAGGAGCAGGTGGAGATCCTGGTCGACAACACGATCGTCCCAGGTCACCGCGCCGGGCTTCCAGGATCGGCGGCCGGTCTCGTGGGCATGAAGGAACGCGCGTCGCTGGTCGGCGGCGACTTCACGGCCGGTCCGCGCGAGGGCGGCTGGCAGGTCCGGGCCGTGCTGCCCATCCAGGAGAAGAGATGACGATCCGCGTACTCGTGGCCGACGACCACGCCGCCGTCCGGGCCGGCATCGTCCTCATCCTCGACGGCGCCCCCGACATCGAGGTCGTCGGCGAGGCCGAGGACGGCGAGAAGGCGGTCGAGATGGCCCGTGAGCTGGGGCCCGACGTGGTGGTCATGGACGTCCGCATGCCCCGCCTCGACGGCATCTCGGCGGCGCGGGAGCTCGCGGGGGTCGCGGACGTGCTCATCCTCACCACCTTCGACCTGGACGAATACGTCTTCGGGGCGCTGCGCGCGGGCGCCGCCGGGTTCCTCCTCAAGAGCACCGACGCCGAGGCCCTCGTGGACGCCGTGCGCCTGGTGGCCCGCGGCGACGGGCTGATCTCCCCCGCCGTCACGCGCCGCCTGATCTCCGCCTTCGCCGCCCGCCCCGCACCCGGCCCCCCGTCCGGGAACCTCGACGTCCTCACCCCGCGCGAGCGCGAGGTGCTGGCCTGCCTGGGCCGGGGCATGTCCAACACCGAGATCGCGGAGCACCTCGACATGGCCGAGGCCACCACGAAGACCCACGTGAGCCGCATCCTGTCCAAGCTCGGCCTCAAGAGCCGCGTCCAGGCCGCCATCCTCGCCCAGGAGCTCGACCTCACCTGACATCCCGCGGATCGGGCGGCCGAGCGGATCGGTCGGCCGAGCGGATCGGGCGGCGGGGCGGATCGGGTGGCGGGGTGGATCGGGTGGGGGCGGGGCGGGGCGGGGTGGGGTGCCGGTCTCAGGTGCGCGCCGGGGCCGGGGCCGGGGTCGGGGTACGGGCGATCGCGGCGGAGATCGGGAGGAACGCCGCGAGCAGGAGGATGGCGGACACGGGGATGAGGTCCTTGCTGATCGCGGGCGTGACCAGGTAGGCGACGTAGAGCGCGACCGTCCAGCCCTTGACGCGGCGCTGCGCGGCGAGCTGCCCGATCAGGACGATCTGGCCGAGGTAGAAGAGGTACGGACCGACGTCGTAGATCGCGAGCGGCACCACGGGCAGCCCCTTGACCTCGGCGAAGAAGCGGCTCAGCTCCGCGTGGTCGGCGGAGAGGAACCCGCCCACGATGTCCACGGTGAACTGGGCGACCAGCGCGGCCACGCCCACCAGGCTCACGACGGTGGCCGCGGTGGTGAGTCCGCCGGCCCCCGCCGTACGCCGCATGCGCAGCAGGATCGGGATGAACAACGCCAACGCCGCGAGGAACGACAGATGCCCCAGCGTCCACGCGGGACCGGGCCCGCGGCTCCCGTCCAGCCCGTCCAGGATGCGCAGCACCCCATAACCGAGGACCAGCAGCGGGGCGGCGACGAACGCGGCACGAAGATTCACCGGGGACTCCTTCGAGAGGGACTTGCCATACGACGAATCCTGGAATCCCCGCCCCCGGAATTGATCGCCCCCGCGACCCATCCCGTGCCTCACTCCCCCGAGCGAGAACCCCCTCGGAGTCCCCCTCCCCACCGATCCTCCGGCCGGCCGATCAGCCCGTCAGCGGGCGGGAGGGATCGGGAGGCGGGCACGCGAGCGCCCGGCCAGTCGGACTGGCCGGGCTCCGCGCAGTGCCCCTACTGTGTCGATCCGCGCCGGGCCGCGAAGGCGCCGTACGCCCACACGAGGGCGGCCGCGACGAGCACCGACACGATGAAGGCGACGAAGGATCCACCCCCCAGAATCGCCCTGGTGATGTAGCCGCCGATGAGCGACCCCGCGACGCCGAGGATGAGCATCACCCACCACGCCATCGCGTTCTTCCCTGGCACGATCAGACGGCCGATCGCACCGATGATGAAGCCGATGATCAGTGTCCAGATCAGATTCCACAAGTTGACCAGCCTCCCCCGTTACTCGGTCAACCGCTCTCTCCTATATGCCCCCATCGGACCCTCTAACACGACATACCTCTCAACACCCATCTCCACCATCTCTCCCACCCCCACCACCCCCCTCCCTCACATGGCGCAACCACCCCTGCCAGGTCTGGTATGGTTGTTCCCAGCGCAAAGGAGCCGCCGAAGAGCGGCAAGCGCCCAGCGGCCGTAGCTCAATGGATAGAGCATCTGACTACGGATCAGAAGGTTAGGGGTTCGAATCCTCTCGGCCGCGCTCCTTCCAGAAGCCCACTCCGGACACCGGACGTGGGCTTCTCCCGTTTCCGGGGCGCGCGGAGCTGCGGGCGTACGGCCTGGCCTCTGCGGCCCCGGAACCCGGCGGGCGGGAAGTCTCCGCCTCAAACCTCGGCTTGAGGGGGCGGGTGGGGGTCAGGAGAAGGCGTTCAGGGTGGTCAGGGTGGCGGAGAGGTGCCAGAGGCGGGCGGCCGACGCGGGGTCGGTGGCCCAGGGCTTCACGCCGCCGATGAGCATGTCGTCGGTGGTGGCGGGGTCGGCGATGTCGCAGTCCTGGCAGTAGGCGCCTCCGTGCCCGTCCAGAAGGGGCGAGGTCGCGGCCCAGACGGCGGTCGCGGCCCCCTGGGCGGGGGTCTTGAAGCCCGGGGCGGGCCGGCCGTCCTCGGTGATCCAGCCCTGGGCGACCTGCTGGGCTCTGGGGATGCGGCGTTGCAGCGGGGTGAGGATGCTCCCGGGGTGTACGGCGAAGGCGTGGATGCCGTGGTCGGCGCCCAGCGCGTCGAGGTGTACGGCGAACAGGGCGTTGGCCGTCTTGGACTGGCCGTACGCGCGCCAGTGGTCGTACTCCTCCGTGAAGTGCGGGTCGTGCCAGCGGATGTCGGAGAGGAAGTGGCCGGAGGAGGCGACCGACACCACGCGGGCCCCGTCGAGCGCCGGGCGGAGCCGGTTGACGAGGGCGAAGTGGCCCAGGTGGTTGATGGCCAGGTGCGCTTCCCAGCCGGGGCCCACGCTCCGATGGGGGTAGGCCATGACGCCGGCGCCCGCGATGAGGATGTCCAGGGACCGGCGGGTCTCCAGGAAACGGTCCGCGAAGACCCGGACGCTCTCCAGGTCGGAGAGATCGAGTTCCCACGTCTCGGTGCGGGGGATCGCGCGCAGGGCTTCCGCCGCGACGGCGGGGCGGCGGGCGGGGACGACGACGTGCGCGCCCGCCGCGGCGAAGGCGCGCGTCGCCTCCAGCCCGAGACCGGAGTAACCGCCGGTGATGAGGACGTTCGTGCCGGAGAGGTCGAGGCCGGCCAGGACCTCGGCGGCGGTGCTCTCCGCGCCGAAGCCCGAGCCCAGTTTGCGTTGCTTCGCTGTCATGTGCCACACGCTAAAAGCTAGAGTGCGATCTAGGTCAAACCAGGGAGGGGATGGACATGGGCGGGAACGGGGCGGGGCTCTCCATCGGCGAGGTCTCCGAGGCGACGGGGCTCGGTGTGCACGCGCTGCGGTTCTTCGAGCGCGAGGGACTCTTCCTGCGGCCCATCCCCCGGTCGGCGGGTGGCCAGCGGGTTTATGGGCAGGCCGACGTCGAATGGCTGCTGCTGTGCAACCGGCTGCGTGAGTCGGGCATGCCGATCGCCACCCTGCGGCGGTTCGCCGGCCTCGTCCGCTCCGGCCCCGGCAACGAGCCCGAGCGCCTCCGGCTCCTGGAGGAGCACGAGCGGGCCGTACGCGAGAAGATCAGGGCGCTGAACGCCTGCCTTGAGGTCATTCACGGCAAGGTGGTCACCTACCGGCGGCACGTCGAGGACGGGACCGCGGCCGGGCTCTGGGCGCCGGCTCCGTGACGGCGCGCCGACGCCGGCGCCGGTGACGCCCTCAGGAGGCCCGCCCACGCTCCTTCGGAAGCGGGCCTCCGCGGTCTCGTACGGCGGCGCGGCGTCGCGCGTGGGCGGGCCGTCGCGCGTCGGGCGGGCCGTCGCGCGTCGGGCGGGCCGTTGTCGCCGGGAGAGGGCGCGGGGTGATCCCCGGCGGGGCTCAGGGCCGGGGGACGGTCGCGAAGACGGTGCGGGCGCTGGTGCCGTCGGGCCAGGTCCAGCCCGCCATGACGGTGCCGGGGGGCTGCTCGGCGGGCGCGGAGGGGCGGAGGACCCGGGTGAGCCGGACGTCGAGGTCACCTTCGGCCGCGAGGGGGTGGACGGTGACGGTGGGGTCGGGGGTGTCGTTCTCGTTCTGGTGCTGCGCGATGACCTCGCCTCGCAGGAGGGCCTGGAGCTGGGCCCTCATCACCGGGTCGTGGGGGGCGTCGTAGATCCAGCGGGTGCCCAGCACCCCGTGTTCGGCGGTGCCGATCAGGGCGTCGGCCGGGGCGTCCTCCAGCGGGGCGCCACGGTAGGTCATGGGGGCGTGGTAGGCCACGGCGGGCTGGGAGGACACGTCCACGACGACCATGAACTCGATGCCGACCTCGCCCTCCGGGTCGTCCAGGCGGAAGCCGCCGCCCTTCACCAGGTCGGGGGTGCCGGCGCCCTCGTACCAGGGCTGCTTCGGGAGCCAGTCGGTGAGCAGTTCCAGCTTCCCGGGGGTCATGGTCGTTCGATGGATGTAGGCCATGCGGGGCTCCCTCACACGCGTCGGTACGGCCTGCTCGCTCGCAGGTGGAACCGAACTTATAGCGAACGCCGGTACTTTCCGGACACCGGCGGCCCTGGGGCGGTCCCGTGGGCCCGTGCCGGCCGAGGCGAGGGCGGGGTGGAACCGATCTCTTTTCGGCGGGAGGGATCGGGGCGAGAGTGAGGGGGTCGGGTTCGGACGGTGCGGGAGGTTTCTGGCATGCGGTTCGGTGGACGGAACGGGATCGCGATGGCGGCCGTCGCGTCGGCGCTGTTCGTGGGCGGGTCGGCGGTCACGGCGGACGCGGCCGAGGGCGGAGGGGGTCCGCGTACGGCGGCGCCGGCGGCGGACGGCCGGGGGTACTCCCTGGTGCGGGACGTGGTGCTCGCGGTGCACGGCGGGGCGGGGTCGCTGGTGCGGGGGTCGATCTCGGCGGAGCGGGAACGGGCCTACCGGGCGGGGCTGGAGAAGGCGCTGCGGGCCGGGCACGCGCTGCTCAAGGGCGGGAAGTCGAGCCTGGACGCGGTGGAGGCGTCCGTACGGGTGCTGGAGGACGATCCCAACTTCAACGCGGGGAAGGGGGCCGTGTTCAACACCGACGCCGAGCACGAGCTGGACGCCTCGATCATGAACGGGGAGGACCTGCGATCGGGGGCGGTGGCCGGGGTCCGCAACACGAAGAACCCCATCTCGCTCGCCCGGATGGTCATGGAGCGGTCGCGGCACGTGCTGCTCGCCGGGCCCGGCGCGGACACGTTCGCGCTCCGCAACGGCGTGCCGTACACGACGCAGGACTACTTCCACACCGACCGGCGCTGGAGGCAGCTCCTCGACGCGAAGGGGATCCCCGCCGACGGCCGTACGGCGGACGCGCCCCAGGCCCCGGCGGACGCCCCCAAGACCCCCGCGGGTGCCCCCAAGACCCCCGGGGACGCGCCCAAGACTCCGGAGGACGCCGGGACGGCCCGGCCGGGCGCGTCGCAGGAGCCCGCGGGCGCCGCGAAGGCCGGCGGGCCCGTCGGCGAGTTCGGGACCGTCGGAGCGGTCGCGGTGGACCGGGACGAGGAGCTCGCGGCGGCGACGTCCACCGGCGGGCTCACGAACAAGCTGGTCGGGCGCGTGGGCGACTCCCCGATCATCGGCGCCGGCACGTACGCGAACAGCCGGACCGTCGCGATCTCCTGCACGGGCACCGGCGAGGTGTTCATCCGGGGCGTGGCCGCGTACGACGTGTCCGCGCTGATGGAGTACACCCGGGCGCCCGTCCAGCAGGCCGCCGCCAAGGTGATCACCGAGAAGATCCCGGCGCTCGGGGCCACCGGGGGCGCGATCGCCCTCGACCCGCGCGGGGTGCTCGCCACGCCGCACAGCACGGCGGGACTGATCAACGGCTACATCACCAGGGACGGCAAGGTGGTCACGCGGATCTACGACGACGAGACCCCGCCCCGCTGACCGGACGCGCGCACGGGCGGGACAATGGCGGGAGCCACAACCAGGATCGAGTGGAGGCCCGGACCGTGCGTGTTGTGATCGCCGAGGACGCGGTGCTGTTGCGGGAGGGCCTGATCGGCCTGCTCGAACGGTTCGGCCACACGGTCGTCGCCGCCGTGAGCGAGGCGGACGCCCTGCTCACGGCGGTCGCCGAACACGAACCGGACATCGTGGTCACCGACGTGCGCATGCCCCCGGACTTCGCCGACGAGGGCCTGCGCGCCGCGATCGAGCTGCGGCGGAGGCACCCCGGGCTCGCCGTGCTCGTCCTGAGCCAGTACGTCGAGCAGACGTACGCCTCCGAGCTCCTGTCCTCGGCGGGCGGCGCCGGGATCGGCTACCTGCTCAAGGACCGCATCGGCGACGTGACCGAGTTCGCCGACGCCCTCACCCGCGTCGCCGGCGGCGGCACGGTGGTCGATCCGGAGGTGGTGCGCCAGCTCCTCGGCCGCCGCCGCGACCCGCTGGAACGCCTCACCCCGCGCGAGCGCGAGGTCCTGGCGCTCATCGCCGAGGGCCGCTCCAACACCGCGATCGCCCGCGAGCTCGTGGTCAGCGACGCCGCCGTGGCCAAGCACATCGCGAGCATCTTCACCAAGCTCGACCTCCCGCCCGCCCCCGACGCCAACCGCCGCGTCCTCGCCGTCCTCGCCTACCTCGGCGACTGACCCGCTGATCCTCACGCGCGCGGCGGGGTGGCCGGCCCCGTCCCCACACCGTCCCGCCGGGGCTCATGCCGTACGGCCGGCGCCGGGTCCGGCGGAGGAGTCTCTGGTGTCCGCGCCGGCCCCTCGCGGGCAGTCCGCCCGGGCATGAAGCGGCCCCGGCGTGCCCGGCTCCCCGTTCCCCGCACGAGGAGGCCCCCTCGCCGGTTCCCTTCGCGCCATGCCGAAGCGCACAGTGCCCGGCCGGGGGTTTTTGGCGGGTTCGGGCATTGGGGAGTGGAACCAGCGGGCATTAGGTTGCGGGAATGCGAGTCTTCGATGATCTGAGCGCCCTGCGCGCCGCCAAGGGTGAGCACCTCGGGTACAGCGCGTGGCGCGAGGTGACCCAGGAGCGGGTCGACCTGTTCGCGGACGCCACCGACGACCACCAGTGGATCCACGTCGATCCCGTGCGGGCGGCGGAGGGCCCGTTCGGAGGGACGATCGCGCACGGGTACCTGAGCCTGTCGCTGCTGCCCTCCTTCATGCAGGAGATCTTCCGGGTGGACGGGCTGAAGATGGGGATCAACTACGGGCTGAACAAGGTCCGGTTCCCGAGCCCGGTGAAGGTGGGCGCGCGCATCCGGGCCGGCGCCGAGCTCGTGGACGTCAAGGGCACGCCCGCCGGGACCCTGGCCACCGTGCGGCTCACGATCGAGGTCGAGGACGCCAAGCGCCCGGCCTGCGTCGCCGACACGCTCTCCCTGTACGTCGCGGAGTGACCCCGCCGGGCCGTACGGCGCGCGAACGCCGTACGGCCTGAGGCCCGCGCCCAGCCCGCCCCCGGTCTACCGAGCGGGTCAGCGGATCGGGTCGAGGGTGGTGTCGTCCGCGTAGCAGTACGCCCAGTCCTCGTCCGGCTCGGCGGAGGCGATGATCGGGTGGCCGGTGTCCTTCCAGTGCCTCGTGGCGTGGCGGCGGGGCGAGGAGTCGCAGCAGCCCACGTGCCCGCAGGTGAGGCAGGTGCGGAGGTGGACCCAGTCCGTGCGGCCCTCGCGCAGGCACTCGGCGCAGCCCGGCGTGGACGGCAGGACCACCTGGATGGACTGGGTGTGCGGGCAGGCGGTGTCGGGGTCCGGCTCGTAGGCGACCGGCAGGGAGGTGTCGGGGTAGGGGGCCGTGTCCGGCTCCCTGCCCAGGGCTCTGACCATGGCGTCCTTGACCGTGCGGCCGACCGAGCGGGTGCCGTCCACCACCCGTGACGCGCCCGCGCCGACCAGCGCCGCCGGGTCCACCTCGTCGGTGGGGCGGACGATGACGGCGGCGTCGGGGGCGTAGCGGCGGATCACGTTGAGCAGGCGGATCGTGTGCTCGGCCTCGTCCTCGGCGATCAGGATCACGCCCGCGTCGTGGAGGCCGGCCTCCTCCAGGACGTGCTGGCGGAGGGCGTCGCCGCGGACCACCCGGTGCCCGTCGGCAGCGGCCTGGGCGGCGAGGTCGGGGCTGAGGGTGGTGACGGTGACCTGGCAGCCCCGGTCGCGGGACAGCGCCGCCACCTCGGAGGCCACCGGGCCCCAGCCGATGACCAGGACGCCCCCCGGCGTCTGCGGGGCGGGCGCCTCGGGCGTACGGCGGCGCACGGGGCGCGCGCGGCGGCCCAGCCGCTCGCCGAGCCAGGAGAGCACCGGCGTGAGGGCCATGAGCAGCACGGTCACGGCGATGAGCGCCTGCGCGCCGTTCGCGCCCAGGCCGGCCGGGCTGAGGCCGGGGGCGCTCTGCTGCAGGACGAAGGAGAACTCGCCGATCTGGGCGAGCAGCAGCCCCGTGCCGAGCGCGGTGGGGACGGCGATGCGCAGCGCGGCCACGGCGACCGCGCCGGTCAGCGTCTTGATCAGCACCGTGCCGACCGCCAGGCCGAGGATCAGGAGCCAGTGGTCGAGCACGAAGCGGACGTCCAGCAGCATGCCGATCGAGACGAAGAACACGGCGCTGAAGACGATCTGAAGCGGCAGCACCTCGCTCAGCGCGTGGGAGCTGTGCGGCGACTCGCTCACGACGAGCCCGGCGAGGAACGCGCCCAGCGACAGGCTCACCCCGGCCAGCGAGGTCAGGTAGGCCGTGCCCAGCCCGATCGCGACCACCGTGAGCAGGAACAGCTCGGGTGAGCAGGTGCGCGCGACCTTCTCCAGCAGCGGCGGCATGACCTTGCGCGCGACCACCAGCACCAGGGCCAGGACGGCGACGGCCGTGCCGAGCACCCGCGCCAGCTCCCACGGGCCCGCGGCCGAGCCGGCGGAGGATCCGGGGGCGGCGCTCGCGGCCAGCAGCGGCACGAGCAGGACCATCAGCACCACGATCAGGTCCTGGAAGATCAGTACGGCGAGCGCGGCCTGTCCCGTCGTGTCGCGGGTGCGGCCCGCCCCGGCGAGCACCTTCATCACGATCGCCGTGGACGAGAGCGACACGAGGAAGCCGGTGAACAGCGCGTCCTGCCACCCGGTGCCGAACCCCATCACGAGCCCGGCGGTCACCGCCACGCTCAGCAGGACCTGGAGCCCGCCGCCGACCAGGACGTACCTGCGGATCGCGAGCAGCCGCTCCAGCGAGAACTCCATGCCGATCGTGAACAGCAGCAGGAGCACTCCGACCTCGGCCGCCGCCTGCACCACCTCGGCGTTCGCGACCAGGCCGAGCTGGTTGGGCCCGATCACCACCCCCGCCAGGAGGAACCCGACGATGGGGACGACCCGCGCGCGCACGAACACGTAACCGATCAGCGCGGCGGCGAACAGGAACACGACGACGGGGCCGAGGAACTCAGGGGTCCCGGCGCTCAGGGCAACGGCGGTCACATGCCTCCCAACAGGCTCGATCGGTGGATCCATGCCATCAAACACGATGCCATCGGCACCAAGGACCACACGACGCGCCGAAACGAACTGGGATTACGTCCTTCCCATCCGCCCCACCTCTACGATTGCCCCGCTATGTCTACCGATCGCTGGTTCGCGGGACCGGACGGGCTGGAGGTACGCCAGGTCCGCTCCTCGTTGTGCGTGCAGCAGCGGGGGCGAGTGATCGCCTACTGCTCCTCGGTCGAAGAGGTCGCCCAGTACGTCGACCTCGCCGACCTCTGCGAGGTCATCGAGCTGCCCTTCGGCTCCGGCTCGCGCGCGCGCAACGCCGGTCCCTGACCCCTCTTCCCCCGGGTACGGCGGGCCACCCCTCGCCGTGCCGTACGGCGAACCGCGAGCGTGCCGTACGGCGAACCGCAGGCGGGCGGGCCGCACGGGTGGGCCGCCGGCGCGCCCCGCGCGGACCGTACGGCGAGCCTCGGCCGCCGGACCGGTGTCACGGGCGCACGCGTTCCGCTAGGCGGGCATGAGCTTGCCCTTGTCCAGCAGGTAGACGTCGTCCGCGCGGCGGGCGAGGGCGTGGTCGTGGGTGACGAGGATGAGGGCGCGGCCGTCCTCGCGGGCCGTGGAGAACAACAGCTCCATGATCTGCCCGGCCGTCTGCGGGTCGAGCGCGCCCGTGGGCTCGTCGGCCAGGATGAGACGGGGCCGCCGGATCATGGCTCGGGCGATCGCCACGCGCTGCTGCTCGCCGCCGGACAGGCTGGCGGAGGTCGCGGTCAGGCGTTCGCCCAGGCCGACGCGGCGCAGCGCCTCGTCGGCCAGCTTGTGCCGCCGCCACAGCTCGCGCCCCTGGGCGTACAGGAGGGGCGCGGCCACGTTCTCCCGCGCGGTGCGCCCGGACAGCAGGTTGAGCTGCTGGAACACGAACCCGATCGACTCCCCGCGCAGCCGCGCCCGCGCGCTCTCCCGCAGCTTGGTGGTCTCGTCGCCGAACATGCGCACGGTGCCCTCGTCGGGCCGTTCGAGCAGCCCGAGGATGTTGAGCAGGGTGGACTTGCCCGCGCCGGACAGGCCCACGATCGCGGCCGTGCGGCCGTACCCCACCGTGAGGTTGACGTCGTCGAGCACGGTCAGCGGCTCCTTGCGGCCCCGCAGCCGGAACCGCTTGGTCACCGAGGTGACCTCCAGCGCGTTCTCCCCCGGCGGGATCTTCAGCGCGGCGGTGTCCCGCCCGCTCTCCGGCTCCGGGAGCGCGGCCTCCGCCCCGGGGCCGGCGGGCCGTTCGCGCTCGGCGGGGAGTTCGCGTTCGGCGGGCCGCTCGCGCTCTGCGGGCATCAGCCCTCCCCCGGGGTCTCGATGACCACCTTGCCCTCCATCGGGATGGGCTCGCCGGGGCCGCCCCGGCCCTTCGGCGGCTCGACGAAGTCCGCGTCCTCCGGCGCGCGGTCGAGGATCTGCTCGCCCACGCTCAGCCCGCTGCGGACCTCCACCATCTTGCCGTCGTTGATGCCCAGCTTGACCGCGCGGGTCTCGCGCCTCCCGTCGGCGTGGACGACCGTGACCTTGCCCTTCCCGGCCTGGCCGAGCACCGCCGAGGTGGGCACGAGGATCGCGCCCTCGGCCGAGTCCGTGATCACGGACATCTTCGCCTGCACGCCGGAGAAGACCTTGATCCCGTGCGGCACCCGGCAGGACACCTGCACCGAGGCGCCGCCGTCGCCGCCCCCGCCACCGGGCCCCTGCTCGGCGTCGGACTTGCCGCCCCCGGCCGCGCCGTACGAGATCAGGGGGCACTTGAACGGGGCGGGGCCGTGGTCGATGGCCAGCTTGATCGACTTGGGCCGGTCGTAGAGGCGGTAGACCTCCTTGGGCTGGACCGGGGCGACCGCGCGGTACCGGCCGCGGTCGATCTGCATCACCGAGTCGCCCGGCCCGACCTCGCGGTCCCGGTGCGTGAGGATCTTGGAGACCTTGCCCGCGGCGCTCGCGCGCACGATCACGGTGACCGGCTTGGGCGCGGGCGGCTCGGCGGGCTTGGCCGCGTCCTTGTCGCCGGGCTTGGGTTCGGCGGCGGGCGGGGTCGCGGGAGTGCGCTGCTCCGGGATGTACTGCACCGCGACCACCGGCTCGCCCTTGTTCACCCGCTGGCCGCGCTTGACGTAGATCCGGACGACCTTGCCGCCCTTGACCGCGCGCACCTCGGCGGGCGGTTCGGCCTCGATCGTGGCGTTGAGCAGCAGGCGGCTGACGATGTCGCCCTGCTTCACCGGGATCGGCCGGCCCACCAGGGCGGGCTTGGGCAGCGGGTCGCGCGGCGGCTCGGGGCTGACCGCGCCGTGCCCGGCCAGCCAGCCGGTGCCTCCGACGGCGGCGAGCGCGACGAGGATGATCACCGCCTTGCCCAGGCGGTTGCCCCACAGGGCGAGCGGACGGATCATGGTCGGACGGCTCCCTCGGATTCCACTTCGGCTGCGACGCCGGCTGATGTGACGCCGGCCGCTCTCACGTCGGCTGCCGCGCCGGCCTTGTCTGCGTACGGCGATCGGGCCACGGCGTCAGCTCCGGATCGCGCGGATGACGGACCGCTGCATGGCGCGCATGGCGGGCAGCAGGCCGCTGACCACGCCGACGCACAGCGCCACGCCGAGGCCGAGCAGCGCGGCGCGCAGCGGGAACGACAGGTTCGCCACTTCCCCGACCATGCGGCCGAGCAGGCCGATCACCGGCTCGTGCGCGATCCAGGCGACGCCGATGCCGACCAGGCCGCCCACGGCGGACACGATCAGGGACTCCAGCAGGACCGTCAGGAACAGGTCGGGCCCCGTCGCGCCGAAGCAGCGCTGCACGCCCAGCTCGGCCCGGCGGTGCTTGATCGCCGACAGGCCCAGCGCCAGCACCGGCAGCGAGCCGAGCACGATCACGGCCAGGGCCGCGCCGAGCAGCAGCATGTTCAGCGTGCTGCCGATCCGGCCGAAGTCGTTCTGCATCCGGTCCACGGTCGCGGCCTTGGGCATGCCCCAGGCGGACGTGCTGGCCGCCTTCACCCGCTCGATCAGCGCGTCGGCGTCACTCTCCGGCACGCGCACCTGGAACTGCGAGTAGTCCTCGGCCATGCCCAGGTCCACCATCACGTCGAAGGGCAGGTAGACCTCGGGCGGCCGGCCCCGCTCCGCGCCCTCCTCGCCGATGTCGAGCACGCCCACGATCCGCGCCCGGATCCAGCGGTCGGCCGCGATGTCCACGGTCTCGCCGATGGCGGACGCGCCGGGCAGCCCCAGCCGCGCCGCGAACCCGCGGCTCACCACCAGCGACGGCTCCAGCCGCCGCAGGTCGCCCTCGGTCAGCCAGCGGCCGTGCGCGACGCGGATGCGCCGGATCCGGTCGTAGTCGGGGTCCACGCCGCGCGTGATGACCTGCATGTCGCCCTGGATCGTGTGGTCGCCCCGCCGGTAGACGGCCGCGCCCCACTCCCGGACGGGCGTGTGCAGGACGCCGTACTCCCGCATGGTCGCCCGCATCCGGTTCACGGTCTCCCGGTCCAGGGAGGGCGGGCCGTTCTCGCTCTCGGGCGGCATGATCGTGATGGTGCCGGGGCGGCCGGCGAAGCGCTCGAACTCCTGCTGCGCCATCTGGGAGGAGCTGGAGGCCACCAGCGTGACCATCGTGACCGCCGCGACGCCGATCGCGACGCAGATCACCGACAACGCCGCCCGCACCTTGCTGTGGCGAATCTCCGCGAGCGCGGAGACCAGCATCCCCCAGAGCGGCATCGGTTACGTCACATGTCTCCCCGTTGACCCCGTCCCGATACGGGGAATGATCGGCACACTAGCGTACAGATGCCTCTATGAGGGTAAGAATCTGAGCTTGTCCTGACTGTTACCTGTGCGGCGTTGTTCACGTTCCGTGTGGGGCGGGCGGCAGGCCCCCACCCCCGCCGACCTGCCCCGCTGCCGCTCCGCCGACCTGCCCCGCTGCCGCTCCGCCGACCTGCCCCGCGGCCGATCCGGGGGCCGCCCCGGCCGGCGTCGCCGTACCGGCCGCCGGCCTCCGCTGGGGCGGCACGCCTGGAAAGCCTGGCGGCACACCGGGAGAGTCGGACGGCACGCCGGGAGAGTCGGACGGCACGCCGGGAGAGTCGGACGGCACGCCGGGAGAGCGGGGCGGCACACCGGGAGAGCGGGGCGGCACACCGGGGGGACCGCCCTCCCCGGTCCTCGGCGGTGCGTCGGCGGAGCGCATGAGGGCGAGTGACGTGCTCAGCCGGGCCCTGAGCAGCCGCTGCAGGGGCCGCTCGGCGAACCGGTGCACCAGGTAGGCGAGGCCGATCGCACCCGCCGTGCTGACCGCCATCGCTGCCCAGGCCGGGAGCGCGTCGCGGGTCAGCCGGATCAGGTAGACGCCGGTCTGCTGGTGGAACAGGTAGAGCGGATAGGTGAGCGCCCCCAGCGCGGTCAGCCCGGTCCAGCTCAGGCGGCGCAGCAGCCCGGTCGCGGCGAGCGCCGTCACCGCGAAGATCCCGATCACGATGTACGGCCCCGCGGGCTCCTTGGCCGTGTCCACGTTGAGCGCGGCCAGGGCGCAGGAGACGACCACGAGCGCCCACGGCAGCGGCCGGTGGCCCACGCGGTGGATCAGGTAGAGCGCCATGCCGCCGATGAAGTAGTGGTTCCAGCCGGTGAGCAGCAGCAGGCCCGCCGTACTCCAGTCGGTCAGCGTCATGAGCAGGGAGAGCAGCAGCCAGCCGACCAGGAACGCCAGCGTGGTCCGGTAACCCGGCCGGAGCAGCACGAGCAGGCAGGCGATCAGGTAGAAGCGGAGCTCGACCGAGAGCGTCCAGTAGACGACCTCGATCGCCCGGCCCCCGGCGGGCTCCTGGAGCATGGTGAGGTTGAGGATCACCTCGCCCAGGCGGCGCGGCGGGTCGCCCAGGACGAGCTGGGACCCGGCGACGAAGAGCACGCTCAGCCAGTACGCCGGCATCAGCCGGACGATGCGCGAGGCGGCGAAGTCCCCGGCGCTGTTCCGCCCCCAGACGCTCATCAGGATGACGAACCCGCTGATGACGAAGAACAGGTCCACGCCGTACTTGCCGTGGCGCGTGATCTCGTGGACCGCCTCCGGGAACGGGTTCGGCGTCCCCCAGGCCTGCTTGCCGGGGTAGTGGAAGGCCAGCACGGCCAGCGCCGCGACGAACCGCAGCAGGTCCAGCTCGCGCAGCCGCGGCCGCGCCCCGGGGGTGACGTCCACGCTCAGGCTCCCTTCACCGCCGCCGCCCGCGTCGCGACACGCCGTCGCGTCAGCCGTACGGCGGGCCGCTCGACGAGGTGGCGCACCAGGTACGCCAGGGCGACGGAGACCGCGAGCGCGACCGCGACCACCGCCCACGGGGTCAGGTGCCGCCGCAGCACCGGGATCAGCGCCATCGCGGTCACCTGGTGGAACAGGAACAGCGGGTAGGCCAGCTCCGCCAGCCCGGTCAGCCAGGGGCGCTCCCGGATCCGGAACACCCCGGCCGCGGCCAGCGCGGGCAGCGCGAAGACCGCCGTCACGGCCGCGACCACGAGAAGCGGCGTGGAGCCCCCGGGCCGCATCTCCGGCCGCACCGCGTAGTACACCGCGAGAGCCCACCCCACGCCCGCGAACCCCCACGGCACGATCGCCGGGCCGTGCCGCCGGATCAGCGCGAACGCCATCCCGGCGAGGAAGTACGGGGCCTCCTCCCGCAGGAACAGGGCCTGGAGCACCGCCTCGTCCTTGTGGGCGAACAGCGAGGCGGCGAGCCAGACGGACATGAAGACCACCGTCCGCCGGTAGGTGGCCCCGGCGGCGGCCAGGACCGCTGCGAGCAGGAAGAACCGCAGCTCGGCCCAGAGCGCCCAGTAGATCGGCTGCGCGTGCGGTACGCCCAGGACGGACTGGAACAACGTCAGGTTGGCCGCCCACTCGCCGATCCCGAGCGGGGGGCCGAGCCGGATCCACCCCGGCAGGAACGCCCCGAGCGCGACCGCGGCCACGCTGACCCAGTAGGCCGGATAGATCCGGGCGAGCCGCGCGAGGAGGAACTCGCGGGCGCCCCGCCCCCGCAGGCTCTCCAGCACGAGGAACCCGCTGATCACGAAGAACAGCCGCGCGACGTGCTCCCCGAGCAGCGCGCCGGGCCCGAACAGCTCGGTCGGCCGCATCGCCCACACGCGGGCGTCGACGCCGAGCCAGCCGTACGCCATCCCGGCGAGGACCGCGACGAGGCGCAGTAAGTCCAGCTCAGCGAGCCGTTTCGAGGGGGTGGAGAGCACGCGTCATGGTAACGACTCTGTTATCGGAAATTTCGGGAATTCACAGCTTTCACACAGAATCTCCTAACTTTCATCCTGCTCTCAGCTCCCGCTCGACCACCCGCGGCGCTCAGGCCCCGGCGCCCGCGGCGCTCAGGCCCCGGGCGGGTCCGCGTACGGCCCGCACGTGGGCGAGGGCGGGGGCGGGGGCGGGGGCGCAAATCGCTTATGTCCTGGATGCGGAGATTCGTACACTCGATCATGGAGGTCGGAGGGAGACGCCGGTGGACGTGAGAGCGCCGCTGACCATCGCGGTCGCGCAGCCGGGCTGCGAGCCGTACGACGTGGGGGCGAACGCGGCGGCCCACGCCGAGCTGGTCCGCGCGTCGGAGGCGCGGGTCGTGGTCTTCCCCGAGCTCTCCCTCACCGGCTACCACCTGGACGCCCAGGTCCTCGACCCGGGCGATCCCCGGCTGGCCGTCCTCGCCGGGGCGTGCGCGGAGACGGGGACGCTCGCCCTGGCCGGGGCGCCGGTCGCGGACGGCGAGGGCCTCGCGTACATCGGCGTGCTGGCGATCACCGGCGAGGGGGCCCGGGTGGCCTACCGGAAGATGTACCTGGGCGGGGACGAGACGTTCCGCTTCACCCCGGGTCCTGCCCCGGTCGTCCTGGATGTGGACGGGTGGCGGCTGGGCCTGGCGATCTGCAAGGACACCGGGGTCCCGGAGCACGCCGCCGCCACCGCCGCCCGGGGCATGGACGTCTATGTCGCGGGCGTCCTGGAGCATGCCCACGACGGAGGGGTGCCGCCCGAGCGCGCCCTCCGGGTGATCGGGGACCACGGCGTCTGGGCCGCGACCGCCTCCTTCGCCGCGCCCACCGGCGAGGGCTACACGCGCCCGGCCGCCCACTCCGCGATCTGGTCCCCGGACGGGGCGGTGGCGGCCGCGGCCGGCACGGAGATCGGCGGCCTGGCCCGCGCGACCCTGACCTGACCCACCCCGCGGTCCCCCGCCCCCCGCGCTACTTGACGGCGGCGAGGAGGGCGTCCAGTTCCTCCTGGAGGTGGGCGGCGATGTCGTCCACGTCGGGGACGAGCTCGCGGCAGGCCAGCAGCCCGAAGTGGAGCTGGCCCAGGTAGCTGAGGACGGTGATGTTCAGGCCCTGGCTGTCCGTCAGCGCGGACAGCGGGTAGTAGGCCAGGAGCTTGGCGCCGCCCAGGTAGAGCGGGAAGCCGGGGCCGGGGACGTTGGAGATGACGATGTTGGCCGGGGGGTCGATCCAGTCGGCCCAGCGGATCCGGGAGATGGCCCGCGCGGCCAGGGCGGCCACGGCGGGGGTGGCGAACTTGGCGAAGTCCTGGAGCATCGTCGCGGGCAGCGCGCCGTGCTGCTCCTTCGCGCCGGCCATCGCGGCCTGGACGGCCCGCAGGCGCTCCACCGGGTCGGCCAGGTGCGTGGGGAGGCCGGGGAACATCACCGAGACCTGGTTGCCCAGCGTGCCCCGGGTCTCCTCGGTGCGGACCGAGATGGGGACGGCGGCCACCAGGGGGTTGTCCGGGAGCGCGTCGTGGTCCTCGAGCCAGCGGCGGAGAGCCCCCGCGCACATGGCCATGACCACGTCGTTGACCGTGCACTTGTAGTGGTTCTTGACGTCCTTCACGTCGTCGAGGGACATCGAGCGGAAGGCCCAGCGGCGGTGCCGGGAGATCGTGGCGTTGAACGGCGTGCGCGGGGCCAGGACCGAGGGCATCGAGGGCCGGGTGAGGCCGTCCTCGCGAATGGGGCTGACGGCGCGGGCGGCCAGCCGTACCGGGGCGGTCAGGGACGGGATGAGGCGCAGGGCGCGCAGCGGGTTCGCCAGGAGGCCCACGGCGCCCCTGGCCAGGAGTTCGAGCTGGCCGGGGGCGGGCTCGGGACGCCAGGTGTCCGCCGGGGGCTGGGGCGGCGCCTGACCGGGCGCGACGTCGAGGAGGGTGGCCAGGACCTCGGCGCCGGACACGCCGTCGATCGCCGCGTGGTGCGCCTTCGTGTAGACCGCGACGCGGCCGCCTTCCAGGCCGTGGATCAGGTACGTCTCCCAGAGGGGCCGGGCGCGGTCGAGGGGGCGGGCCGACAGGCGGGCGCACTGCTCGGCGAGCTGCGCGTCGTTGCCCGGGGGCGCGAGCGCCAGCTCCCGGATGTGGTACTCCAGGTCGAAGTCCTCGTCGTCCACCCAGTACGGCTGGTCGATGCCGAGCGGGACCTCGGCCAGCTTGCAGCGGAGGATCGGGAGCCGGTCCAGCCGGGTGCTCACGTGACGGCACAGCCAGTCGAGGGTGAGCGGCTCCTCGGCGGTGGACGGGTCGAGGACGCACACCGAGGCGATGTGCAGCATGGTCCCCCGGGTCTCCAGATTCAGGAAGATCGCGTCAAGGCCCGAGAGCTGCTGCATGGGCGACTCCTCACGCCGGGAGAAAAGTCCGGGTGATTGTCATGCTCCAACGGGAGATGGCGGTGTCAATCCCCCTTCGCCGCTTTGGCGATCTCGAACGTCTTTGCTCCCGGTAGAAGCTGGCCTTGCGCCGTCTCGGGTAGTTGTCCGGTTAGTCCGAATACCTGCGCAGACGGGGGAGGCGGGGACGATGGACGCTCAGGCGGAACCCCGGAGCAAGACGCCCGCGAAGAAGGCCGCCCGGAGCGCCGCGGCGCGCGCGGGCACGGCGGGCGGGCCCGCGCCGGCCGCCGGCACGAGACGGGGACGCGCGAGGCCGAGGAGCGCGACGGCTGCGAGCACGACGGCGGGCACGACGGCGGGCAGGACCGCGCGGGGCAGCGCGACACAGGGGAAGACCGCGCCGGGGAAGACCGCGCCGGGGGAGACCGCGCCGGGCGGCGCGATGGCGGCGAAGGCCGTTCCGGGCGGCGCGATGGCGGCGAAGGCCGTACCGGGCGGCGCGACGGCGGGGAGCGCGACGCGGGTGAAGACCGAGGCGCTGGCCCGCCGGTTGTCCGCGCAGTTCCTGTGCGTTCCGGCGTTCCAGGTGGAGCGGTGCGTGCGCGACGTGTGCGCGTGCGCCGAGCACCTGGGGTTCCCGTCGGACCTGGGCATGATCGAACGGCTGGCGCGGCAGCGGCTCGTCGGGATGGCCAAGGCCGGCTCGCCCGCCGCCCGGCCGTACGGCGCCTGACATGGAGGTCTGGCCCGGCCATCCCTATCCGCTCGGGGCCAACTACGACGGTTCCGGGACCAACTTCGCACTCTTCTCGAAGGTCGCCGAACGCGTCGAGCTCTGCCTCTTCGCCGAGGACGGCGCGGAGACCCGGGTCGAGCTGCGCGAGGTGGACGCGTTCGTGTGGCACGCGCACCTGCCACGCGTGGGCCCCGGCCAGCGGTACGGCTACCGCGTCCACGGCCCGCACGACCCGGCGGCGGGGCACCGATGCGACCCGGGCCGGCTCCTGCTGGACCCGTACGCCAAGGCGATCGAGGGCTCGATCGACTGGGACGAGCCCGACCACGGGATGCGGTCGGTCGTGGTCAGCCCGTACTTCGACTGGGGGGCCGACCGGCCGCCGCGCATCGCGTACCAGGACTCGGTGATCTACGAGGCGCACGTGCGCGGGCTGACCCTGCGGCACCCCGGCGTCCCGGCGGAGATGCGCGGGACGTACTCGGCCATCGCGCACCCGGCGGTGATCGAGCACCTGACGCGCATCGGCGTGACCGCGATCGAGCTGATGCCCGTGCACCAGTTCGCGCACGACGAGCGGCTGGTACGGCGGGGCCTGCGCAACTACTGGGGCTACAACACGATCGGCTTCTTCGCCCCGCACAACGAGTACGCCTCGGCCGGGGACCGGGGTGAGCAGGTCACCGAGTTCAAGGGCATGGTCAAGGCGCTGCACGAGGCCGGGATCGAGGTCATCCTCGACGTCGTCTACAACCACACGGCCGAGGGCGGCGAGGGCGGCCCGACGCTGTGCTTCCGGGGCATCGACAACGCGTCGTACTACCGGCTCGACGGCAGGGGGAACTACATCGACACCACCGGCACGGGCAACAGCATGCTCGTGCGCGATCCGCACGTCCTCCAGCTCATCATGGACTCGCTGCGGTACTGGGTGTCGGAGATGCACGTGGACGGGTTCCGCTTCGACCTGGCGGCGGCCCTCGCGCGGGAGCTGCACGACGTGGACAAGCTGGCCGCGTTCTTCGACCTCGTGCAGCAGGACCCGGTCGTGTCGCAGGTCAAGCTCATCGCCGAGCCCTGGGACGTGGGCGACGGGGGTTACCAGGTGGGCAACTTCCCGCCGCTGTGGACCGAGTGGAACGGCCGCTACCGCGACGCCGTGCGCGACTTCTGGCGCGGGCGGCAGGAGACGCTGCCGGAGTTCGCCTCCCGGCTGACCGGCTCCAGCGACCTCTACCAGGACGACGGCCGCCGCCCGGTCGCCTCGATCAACTTCGTGACCTGCCACGACGGGTTCACCCTCGCCGACCTCGTGTCGTACGACCGCAAGCACAACGAGGCCAACGGGGAGGACAACCGGGACGGGTCGGACGACAACCGGTCCTGGAACTGCGGCGTGGAGGGCCCGGCGGACGACCCGTCGGTGAGCGCGCTGCGAAACCGCCAGCGGCGCAACCTCCTCACCACGCTCTTCCTGTCCCAGGGCGTGCCCATGCTGAGCCACGGCGACGAGCTGGGCCGCACGCAGCGCGGCAACAACAACGCCTACTGCCAGGACACGGAGCTGGCCTGGGTGGACTGGGACACGGCAGGGGAGAACGAGGCCCTGCTGGAATACGTCGAACGGCTCGCCCGGCTGCGCCGCGGGCACCCGGTCTTCCGGCGCCGCAGGTTCTTCCGCGGCCGTCCCGTCGGCGGCTCGGACCTGCCGGACATCGCTTGGTTCACGCGCTCTGGCGAGGAGATGGGCCCCCGTGACTGGGCCGTCGACTCCGCGCGCTCCCTGGCGGTCTTCCTCAACGGCGACGCGATCACCGAGCCGGACCCGCGCGGCGGGCGCATCCGCGACGACTCGTTCCTGATGCTGCTCAACGCCCACGACGAGGACGTGCGCTTCACGCTCCCGCCCGAGGCGTACGGCGAGAGCTGGGTCAAGGAGCTGGACACGGCGGTGCCGCGCCCGCCGTCGGAGGAGCGCCCGGTCAAGTCCGGCGACCGCGTGCGCGTCCCGGCCCGGTCCATCCAGCTCCTCCGCCGCTGCCCCGCCCCCTGAGCGGGGAGGGCGCCGGTCGCCCGGGGAGGGCGTCGGCCCGGACCAGGAGGCGCCGGCCGGGCCGGGGGGAGTGTCGGCCGGGGGTGTCAGTCCGGCCGGGGGAGGCGGAACGGGTCGGTGAGGTAGATGTGGACCTGGTCGCCGACGTCCTGGGTGCGTACCGACACGCCGAGGAGGCGGCCGGCCAGGCGGCCGGCGCTGCGCAGCAGGTCCCGGCTCTCGGCGTCGCTGTAGCTCTGGCGCAGGGCACCGTGCTTGCGGAGACGCTCGGCGATCGCCGCCGCCAAGGCGGCCTTGGCGTGATCGTGCACGAGGTCGTCTCCTTGCCGGTGGTACCGCCTGTGTCTTTGTCACTACTCTAAGTGTCAAGTCGCAGGTCAGGGGACGTATTAGGGAGAACCTGCGGCAGCGGAGGCCCTTGCGAAGGTATACGAAGAGCACATTTTATCTCACTCACGGTGACATAACCGTATCTCGGGTACGAATGCCGTGCCGATGGTCATTCCTGTCGGCGGCAGGAGCGGCCCGCCAATAGCAGACAGGAGGAGCCCGGGCGATGGAGTCGGACACGACCCTGGACATGGCCGTCGGGCGCGACGGGGGTCACATCGTCGTCGCGATCAGCGGGGAGCTCCACATGGGGAACGCCGGGCTGCTGGGCCGCCTTCTCACCGAACTCGTCGAGCAGGGCTGCCGCGAGCTGGTCGTGGACGCCCGCGGTCTGGCCGGGTGCGACGGCGCCGGCTGGCAGGTCCTCCTGGCGATCCGGTGGCGGCTGGCCGGGGACGCGGGGATGTTGAGAGTCACGGGACTGTCGCCGCGCCTGCTGCGGGTTTGCCGGATGATGGAGCTCACCGAGGTCTTCGGACTCGAACCGGCCCTGGAGCGCGCCCTCGCGGCGCGCTCTTCGCATCTGCCGCCGATGCCGGTCCGCCATCTGCCGGGAGAGCTCCGGCCCGACGACACGCCCGCCGTGCCGCGCCGGCGCCGCCCGCCCGAGAGCGCTCCCGCGCCCCGGTTCGACTGAGACGGCACGCCCGCCGTGCCGGGCCGGCGCCGCCCGCTGGACAGCGCTTCCGCGCCCCGGTTCGACTGAGGCGACACGCCCGCCGTGCCGGGCCGGCGCCGCCCGCTGGACAGCGCTTCCGCGCCCCGGTTCGACTAACCGGACATCGGTCGTGATTTCCCGGTTTTCGGTACTTCTCTTTGCGAAATCTTGTGATTAACAAAAAGACTGTTGGGCTTCGCCGATCATGACCCCGGGAATTAGATCGATTGCTCGCGGCGCCACCCCGGCCGATCCGCCGGACGTGAACCCCGGGCATGCTACTTCAGTGGACGCCGCTTAGACAGGCTTTACCGCGCGTCGCTTGCGGACCTTCAATTGCAGCGATCTACTGACACGTGACGACGGCCCGTGCCGCGGCCGGGCTGGAAGTCAGATCCGAGAGATTCGATCGGGGGTTGTAATGCTCAAGAAAATCGCCATCGCGGCGGCTGCCGCCGCCGTAGTGGGAGGCGTCGGCCTTTCGACGGCCGCCCAGGCCCACCCGTGGCCGCGTCCTGTCGGTAACACCTACACGACCTGGGACAACGACGTCCGCCACAACAGCTACTCCAGCGACTCGCGCGACGAACAGGATAACTTCCAGATTGTTCCGATCCAGCTCTGCAACATCGACATCGATGTCATCGCCGAGCTGATTCCGATCGCGAACGCGTACGACAACGGAAGCGACTGCGTCAACGGCTCCGTCCAGTCGATCACGAAGGACGACTGATCGCGCGGGAGGGCCGGTGGCCTGGCCGCCGGCCCTCCTTCCGTTCCCCTGGGCGCGACGCGTCGTGGCTGATTCGCTCGTGCCCGTCCGGAGAGGTCCTATTCACCTCCTTCTGGCATGGGAACGGCTAGACGCCCTAAAAGAGGTTTTGCCGTGGGTTACTTGCGAACCTCGATTTGCGGCGATCTACTTAATTCGCACGACACGGCCCGTGCCGCGGCCGGGCTGGAATGTCATATCCGAGACTCGATCGGGGGGTTTCCAAATGCTCAAGAAGATCGCTATCGCGACTGCTTCCGCCGTCGCCCTCGGCGGCGTCGGCCTGGCCGTCCCCGCCATGGCATCGCCGTGGCCCGTCGGCCCCAACACCAACACGTACAGCTCGGGCCACGGCCCCGGCTTCCTTCCGAGCGGCCCGGTGACGGTGGCCAAGGGCACCAACACCACCACCGTGAAGAAGTACCAGAGCGACGACAGGGACGAGCAGGACAACTTCCAGCTCATCCCGGTCCAGCTCTGCAACCTCGACGTCGACGTCATCGCCGAGCTCGTGCCGATCGCGAACGCCTACGACAACGGCAGCGACTGCGTCAACGGCTCGGTCCAGACGCTCAACGAGGACGACTGATACCGGGCTCTCTCGGCATCGTCTCGGGGGGCCGGCGCGAAGGCGCCGGCCCCCTTTCCGTGCCCCCTTATATGGGCGCCGCGCACGCGAGTATGCGATCGGTAATGCGCCTTGACCGATTCCTGAATTACCACCGCCCCGTTTCCGCTTGTGCTCGCCGTACGCGCTGCTAGCGTTACTTTCCGTATTCAGCGGCCAGGACGGGCGGCAGCCGCGTCCGCGGAACGACAGGGAGGCGAACAATGGGTGGACACCGCCCCGCCGTCGCCCTGTCGCCGCGCGCGCTGGGCCGCCTGATCGCCGTGGCCGGCTTCGCCGCGGTCGCCTGGCTCCTGGCCGGCGCCTCGCACGCCGAGGCCGACGGCACCGGCGAATCCGCCGTGCCGCTGAACGTGGACGACGCGGCGGTCCGCTGCCTGCTGGACTGCCTCGGCGGCGTCACGAACCAGGACCTCGGCCCGGGGTTCTCCCACAACGGGAGCGTCCAGATCCAGCGCGACCGGCTCCAGCGCGACGTCCAGCACGACGTCCAGCGCGTCGGGCGGGGCGTCGCCCGGGTGGACGACAGCGTGCGGGACCAGATGGGCGGCCTGCGCGGCCTGCTCGCCCCGGCCGCCCGGACCGCGTCCGCCACCGGCGGCGAGTCCGCGCGGCGGGACGACGGCGACGCGCTGTGGCCGGGCACGATCAGGCGGCTGCTCACCACCCCGGTCTCGCTCCGGGACCTGGACGTCCAGGAGAGCCAGGCCCGCCGGGCCAGGGACGCCGAGGTCGACAAGCTGCTGCGCTCCCTGGGCGTCTCCACGCCCGCCATCCAGGGCTTCGACCCCACGATCATGGACGTGGGCTCCGTGAGCCCGGAGGCATTCGCGAAGCACCCGGTCGCCGCCGCCGGCGCCGGCAGGAAGGCCCCGGCCCGCGCCGGGGACGACGGCGCCCGCCGCCCGCTGCGTGAGGCTCCGCTTCCCGGCGCCCCGCTGCCCGCGGCCCCGGCTCCGGCCGCCCCGGCCTCCGCCCCCGCGCCGTCCGCCGCCGGCGGTCCCGCGGGAGCGCCGCTGGGCGGTGTCATCTCCACCGAGGCGACCAGGTTCGCCATGGGCGCGGACGGCCTGGCCGCCGTCGCCCGCCGGAGCGCCGACGCTCCGATCTTCCAGGCCGCCACCGGCGACCCCACCCTGCGCCCCGACTAGGCGCTTCCCCGCGAGGCGGCACCGGCCGCGCGAGCGGATGACCCGTCCAGGTCTCCGCCCCTCCGCGCCCCGGACTCCCCCGCCTCCGCGTCCCGCCGCCACCCGGCCCGTGCCGTACGGCACGCGCCCGCGAGCGGCCCCGGATCCACCGGCCGAAAGTCACACCCGCCGCCTTCCTCCACGCCGAACCGGCACGGCCTCCCGATGAGGTCCGTACGGATCGGCGCGGTGAGGGGCGCCGGGCGGACAGACCGGTAACCCGCGCCGGGCTCCCACGGCACCGCGCGGACCGGCCACGCCGTACCGGAACCCCAGCGAGGACCCGCCGAAGGGACGAGCGGCCTCGCACTCGCCCCGCCGCCGCGGCTCAGGCGGGGCGAGACACAAACTCCAGACCAGTCCGGCCACCCAGAACCAGCCAGAACCAGCCAGAACCAGCCAGATCAGCAGATCAGCAGATCAGCAGATCAGCCAGATCAGCCAGATCAGCCAGAACCAGCGAGAGACCAGCGGTTCAGCGGACCCGAGCGAACCAGACCTCACATCCGACCACCACTCGCGCAACCAACGGAGAGACCCAGTGCGAAACCAAGCGATGACCTCAACCGCGGCCGTGTTCATAGCCGGCGGCCTGGTCGCGGCCTTCCCCGGGCCGGCCGGTGCCGACACCACCACCGGTGAGTGGAGCTACGCCGGCGGCAACCAGGTGAACGCGCCCGTCTCGGCCCCGGTCGAGGTCAGCGGCAACTCACTCGGCGTGCTCGGCATGTCCGAGGCCTCCTCCACCGGTGGCGCGACCGTCATGAACAACGGCGCCGGCGGCGGCATGATGACCTCGGGCAAGCACTCCAGGGGCGGCGGGAACCAGATCTTCGCGCCCATCAGCAAGCCCCTCAACGTCTGCGGCAACGCCACCGCCGTCGTCGGCAAGTCCGAGGCGTTCTGCCCCGGCGGCTCCACCGTCCACAACGGCGGCAGCGTCGGGATGTACACCAGCGGCGAGCACAGCGAGAAGGGCGGCAACCAGAAGTTCGCCCCCGTCAGCAACCCCAAGAACATCTGCGGGAACGCCACGGCGGTCGTGGGCGACGCCGAGGCCTCCTGCAAGGGCGGCGCGACGGTTCTCAACGGGGTGGGCCGTGCCTTCGGAGGCGGCATGACCACCTCGGGCGAGAACTCCCTCGGCGGCGGCAACCAGTACAAGGAGGCCGTCAGCAACCCGCTCAACGTCTGCGGCAACGCGACCGCGCTGGTGGGCATGTCCCGGGCGTACTGCGTGGGCGGCGCGAAGGTGCTCAACCCCGGCGGCGGCGTGACGGCGACCCCGTACCGCCGTCCCACGCCCGGCCCGAAGATGGGGCCGAACGGCATGCCGGACCTGAAGCGCACGGACGCCTTCCCGTTCGGGCCGTGGCGACTGCCCGTCGTCGGCGACGTGGCCAAGGTCGTCGACCCGACCCGGGTGGCGTACCAGCTCGCCACGCTCTCCAAGCTCCGGCCGGGGCCGGCGCAGATGCGGTCCATGGCCGCGGGCGCCCCGTCGTTCCTGCCCGTCCCGCTGCCGGTCGCCGGAGGCCCGGGGGGCCTGGGCGGCCTGCTCAACCCGGCGGCGCTGTTCACCCGGCTGGCCTCGCTGCCCAAGGGGCTCCCGAAGCCCTCGGCCGTGCCGCCGGGGATGCGCATGGCCAGGGCGGCGGCTCCCGCGCGGCCGGCCGCGCTCCCGCCGCTGACCGAGGACCTGACCCGCGTCGTCGAGCCGGGGAAGGCGCTGTCCAAGGTCACCGACATGGTCCACCTCCAGGGCCAGGCCGAGCTGCTCCCGGCCGGCGCGGGTGACATCGCCCGCCGCATGGCCGGCGGTGGCGGTGGCGGTGGCGGTATCCCGCTCCTGCCCGAGGTGCTCGGCGCGACCGGCGGCCTGAGCGGTGGGCTGCCGGGCGCGGGCCAGGTGAAGAGCGGCTTCAAGCCCGCGGGCCCGGCCCGGCTGCACTACCGGAAGGCCGTCCTCCCGGCGCTGCCCGTCCCGGGCGACGCGGGTGTCGGCAAGGTGACCCAGCTCGTCGGCGGCGTCACCCGGCAGCTCCCGGTGGCCGACGCCGCGCGGAGCGCCGGACTTGAGGGCGTCCTGCCGCGGCTGCCGTTCCTGCCGGGCGCGCCCGGCGCCCCGGTCGACGCGCAGAACGTCGCCTCCGGCCTCACCACCCAGGTCGCCGACGCCGAGCACGCCGCGTCGAGCCTGACGGGCAACGCGCTCCAGGGCGCGACCCCGCAGAACGACGAGGCCGCGGCGCCGGAGACCGCCTCCGCCGCGACCGCCGCGACCAGTGGCGTCACCGGCCTGCTCGGCGGCGGGCGCCCCGGCGCGCACCGCCTGGCCGCCAACCCCTTCCCCGGAGTGGGTGACACCGGGCTGCTTCCCGGCGCGGGCGGCGCCGAGGACCAGATCGGCGACCTGACCGGCTCGCTCGTGCCGCAGCTCCCGCTGCGACAGATCACCCCGCAGGCGCCGGCCCTGCGCCAGGCCTCGCCGGTCCCGACCGGCGGCCTGCCCGTCGTGGGCCAGCTCGGCCAGGCCCTGAACGGCGCGGCCGGCCACAAGGCGATGCCGAAGGTCTCCAAGGGCACCCCGGTCCTGGACGAGGTGATCCCCGCGGGCCTGCCGCTGCTGAGCGAGGGCCCCGGTGAGATGGACTACCTTCCGGCCGACAACCAGTTCGTGCCCGCCATGCCCAAGACCGGCCCCTCCGCGACCGGCGCCTACGCCCCGCAGTCGGTGGGCAAGGGCCTCCCGGCCGCCGCGCACGCCCGCCCGGGCAAGTCCGGCAACGGCCAGCACAACGTGCAGGGCCCGCTGGCGCCTCCCGCGCGCTAGCCGCCGCCCCGCCGGTCGCTGACCGGCGATCTGACTCCACATAATCCGGCATCCGCCCTGATTCCAAGAATTGGGGCGGATGTCCTTTTGTTGGGCCCGGACGATTTCCCGCCGGGGCGCGGCCATTAAAACGAGGGAAATCCCGGGGTAAGCGCGCGGGACGCACTCCGGGCGGGAGCGCGAAGTATCGGCGGGTAACGCGCAAGCCTGCCAAAAAACAGCCCGCACAGGCAGGCGGGGAGTTGGCTTTTCGGTCCGCCTGTATAGCATCGAACACGTCTGCGCGACCGATTATGGCCGCCGACGGCAGGGTCTGCGACCTGCGGAGTCACCGCTTCCGGCCGCGCCCGCCACATGTTTTCGGCACCTTACCCGAAGGCTCCGGGCCGGATGGGAACGGGCCGGAATCGGTTTTTGGCAGATCCCCCCGACGGCTGGAGTCTCGGACGTGCAAAGGGCGGGATGTTTCACTCACGCGGGCAACGCTCGATCAGCGCGGCGGTCGCCGGCGCGACGGTGAATCCCGCCGTCCGCGCCGGCCCGGCCGGCGTGCCGCGGGACGAACCCCGCCCCGCCGTACTGCTGCGCGCCGTGCCGCACCTGCTCGCCGGGTCGGACGCCGTGGCCGTGGCCGTCGCCGCCGGCGCGCTCGGCGGGTACGGCGTGGCCGCCGCGGCCGTGCCCGTCCTGCTGCTCCTGTGCGCCGCGCGAGGCCAGTACCGGCCCGGGTTCAGCCCGTCCGCGCTCGACGACCTGCCCGGGCTCGCCGGATGCGGGCTCGCCGCGCTCTTCCTGGGCGTGCTCGCGGGCGCGCCGTCCACGCCCGCGCCGGCGCTGCCGGCCGCCGGGCTCGCGTTCCTCGTGCTCGCCTGCGGGGGCCGTACGGCGGGCTACGCGGTGCTGCGGGCCGGGCGGCGGCGCGAGGAGTCCGGGCGCGCCCTCGTCGTCGGGACCTCTCCCGCCGGGCGGCGGATCGCCCGGGGACTGGCCGCGCACCCGGAGTACGGCCTGCGGCCCGTCGGGTTCGTGGCCGACCGGGAGGCGCCTCGGGCCGGGCCGGAGGACGAGCGCGTGCTCGGCGGGCTCGACGCGGCGGCCGAGGTGGTGTCCGCCCACGAGGTGCGGACGATGATCGTGCCGGTCGCGGGGGCGGCGGGCGCGCCCGGGGCCCGGGCGATGGCGGCGGCCAGGGCCGGGCAGCGGCTGGGCTGCGACGTGCTGTTCGTGCCCGAGCCGGGCGGCCCGGCGGCCGCGCTGCTCCGGGTGGAGGACCACATCCTGGGCTTCCCGGTCGCGCGCATGCGCCGCGACCCGCGCGAGCGCCCGTCCTGGCCGGTCAAGCGGGTCGCGGACGTGGCCGTGGCGGCGCTCGGGCTGGTGGTCGCGTTGCCGGTGCTCGCGGCGTGCGCGCTCGCCGTACGCCGGGACGGGGGCCGGGGCGTGCTGTTCCGGCAGGTCCGGGTGGGGGCCCGGGGGACGTGCTTCGAGCTGCTGAAGTTCCGCACGTTCACCCCGGCGGACGAGCACGAGTCGGCGACCCGGTGGAGCGTCGCGGGCGACGAGCGCGTGGGACGGGTCGCGCGGTTCCTGCGGCGGACCTCGCTGGACGACCTCCCGCAGCTCTGGAACGTGCTGCGCGGCGACATGAGCGTGGTGGGGCCGCGGCCGGAGCGGCCGTACTTCGTGGACCGGTTCGCCCGCGCCTTCCCGCACTACCGATCCCGGCACCGCGTGCCCGTGGGGATCACCGGGTGGGCCCAGGTGCACGGGCTGCGCGGCGACTCCTCGATCGGGGACCGGGCGCGCTTCGACAACCACTACGCCGACACCTGGTCGCTGTGGGGCGACGTGAAGATCCTGCTCCGCACGGCCGGGGCGGTGCTGCGGGGCCCGCGGCCGGGAGGCGGGTGACGCCCCGTGAAGGTGCTGCACGTGATCACGAGCCTCGCGGCGGGCGGCGCCGAACGCCAGCTCGCCGCGCTCCTCCGGCACACCGACATGCCCTGCGAGGTCGCGACGCTGACCGACACCGGCCGCGAGGCGGGGGTCGCCGCCCTGGGCGTTCCGGTGCACTCGCTCCGCATGCGCGGGAACCGGGACGTCAGCGCGGTCGGGCGGCTCGTGACGCTGATGCGCGAGGGCCGGTACGACGTCGTGCACACGCACCTGTACCGCGCCTGCGTCTACGGGCGCTTCGCCGCGCGCCTCGCCGGGGTGCCCGCGATCGTCGCCACCGAGCACTCCCTCTGCACCTCCCACATCGAGGGCCGGCCCAAGAACGCCTCGATCCGCGCCCTCTACCGCGCGTCCGAACGCGTCGGCCACCTCACCGTCGCGGTGTCCCGGGCCGTCGCGGACCGCCTGGCCGAGTGGGGCGTGCGGCGGGTCCACGTCGTCCCCAACGGCATCGACGCCGCCGCCTTCGCCTTCGACCCCGAGGCGCGCCGGGCCCGCAGGGCGGCCTACGGCATCCCGGCCGACGCGTTCGTGATCGGCGGGCTGGGGCGGCTGGTGCGGAGCAAGCGGTTCGACGTGCTGCTCTCGGCCCTCGGCGGGCTGCCCTCCGCGTGGCTGCTCCTGGTCGGGGAGGGCCCCGCGCGGCCCATCCTGGAGGCGCTGGCCAGGTACAACGGCGTCGCCGACCGCGTCGTGATCACCGGCGAGGTCCCCGACGTGCCCGCCCACCTGGCGGCGATGGACGTGCTCGCGGCCCCCGCGGAGGAGGAGACGTTCGGCCTCGCCGTGCTGGAGGGCCTGGCCGCCGGGCTGCCCGTGCTGCACGCCGCGTGCCCGTCGCTCGACGAACTGCCCCCCGGGGCCGCGCCCGGAGCCCGCCGCGTCGCCCCCGGGCACACGTCCTTCCGCGCCGAGCTGTGCGCCCTGGCCCAGTCCGATCCGGTACGGCTGCCGCCGCCGCCCGCCGTCGCACACTACGACATCCGGCGGCACGTGGGCGCGCTGACCTCGCTGTACGCCCACGTGCTCACGCGCGGGCCGCTCCCGTCGTACCAGCCGGACTTATCCGGGCCGCTCGGGCCGCTCGGGCCGCTCGGATCGCCGGAGCCGCCGTAGGCCGAACACCCGCCGGGATCCACGGGGACGCGGCGAGATCCGCCGGGATCCACGGGGACGCGGCGAGATCCGCCGGGATCCACGGGGACGCGGCGAGATCCGCCGGGATCCACGGGGACACGGCGAGATCCACCGAGATCCGCGATGACCTGCCCGAAGGCCGGCTCGTGGTCCCGTCCCACGCCGATCGCTCCGCCCGAAGCCCAGCCGACGTCCGTCCGCGGCACTGCTCGCGGTCCGGCCCGAACCAACGCCCGATCCGGAGGAAGCCGACATGAACGAGGTCCTGACATGAACACGCTCACCGCCCTGGCCCGCCGGTGGTGGCTCCCGCTCGCGGCCATGCTCGTGGGAGCGGTCATCGGCGGGGGATACGCGCTGGTCAAGCCGCCTTCGTACACCGCGACCGCGTACGTGGTCGTGGTCCCGGGCAGCGGGGAGGCGCCGGCCCAGGCGCTGAGCTTCGCGCAGGCCTACAGCCGCATCGTGGCCGAGCCCGAGGTCCTCCAGCGCGTGAGCGAGACCGCCCGGGTGGGCGCGGCGGAACTCGCCGGGCGCGTCCAGTCCACGGTGTCCCCGGACGCGCCGCTGCTGCGCATCACCCTCAGCGCCGAACGCCCCGCCCAGGCCGCGCACCTGGCGAACTCGGTCGCCGGCGCCCTCATCGGATACGCCAACTACCGCACGCCGGACACGCGGGTGCGCCTCGCCTCCTTCGGGGCCGCGTCCCCGCCCGCCGCCCCGGCCACGCCGATCCCGCCGCTCGACATCGCCGCGGGGGCCGCCGCCGGTCTCCTCGCGGGCGTCCTCGCCATGCTCGCCGGCCTGGGCCGCACCCCGGCGCGGTCCCCTCGCCGCCGCCCCGCCGAGGAACCCGCGCCCCTGCCCACCACACCGACGCCGCAGGGAGCCGCGCCATGACCCGCCCATCCCCACCCCACGAGGCGCCGCCACCGGCGAGCGCCCTGAGCCGTCTCCTGCGCACCCTCGGCTCCCGCCAGCCCAGGATCACTCCCGCCGCTCCGCCGCCCGGCCACGAGGGTCCGGAGGAGCCCGCCGTCCCCTCCGGCCAGGTGGTGATCCAGGCCGCCGAAGCCCTCCCGGCGGCCGAGAACCCCGCCCCGGCCCCCATCGCGTACGCCCAGGCGGAGGCCCCGCCGTACGAGGGGGAGCCGCACGCGGCCGCCGGCCAGGTGGTGATCCCGGCCCCCGAAGCCCTCGCGCCGGCCGAGGGAGCGGCGCCGGACCTCCTCGTGTACGCCCCGCCGGAAGCGGCGGCCCCGCCGTACGAGGGGGAGACGAGCGTGGCCGCCGGTCAGGTGGCCCCGGGCGACGGGGGCCCGCCGGAGGGCGCGCCGGGTCTCCTCGTCGCGGCGCCGGGCGACGGGCGGGGAGGTCCGCCGGGGTTCGCCGGAGACCACGACGGCGGCGGGGGCGTGGCGGAGGCCGGGCACCCGCCGGTGAACGGCCCTTCCGGTGGTGACGGAGTCTCCGCCGGGCTGCTGTGGGACGCGAAGCAGACGCAGTGCTTCGGGCAGGGCGAGCGGGCGCGCGGGCCGGAGCCCGTCGTGCCCGCCGCCAGGGAAGGGGACACCGCCGACCGGCCGGACGCGCCGCCCGTACGGCGGGGCCCGGCGACGGCCCGCCGCACGGGAGCCGGGTACGGCGGCCGGGGCGCCGCCGGGAGCTGGACGATCGAGATCTGGCGCGAGGACCGGGCGCTCGACCTGATCGCGGACGACTGGTACGGGCTGTACGACCGGTGCTCGACCGCCACGCCGTTCCAGTCGCACGCCTGGCTGCGCACCTGGTGGCGGGAGTACGGCAGGCCGGGGCGGATGCGGCTCGTCCTCGTCTGGCGCCGGGACCGGCTGGTCGGGGCCGCGCCGCTGATGGTGCGGCGGCGCGGAGTGCTCGGACCGATCGGCGGCGGGCTGTCGGACCTGAACGACATGCTGGTGGACGACGCGTACGCCGGGGAGGCCACGGCGGCGCTCGTGCGCGGGCTCGCCGGGGAGCGCGGCTGGAGCGTGCTGGACCTGTGCGGCGTGCGCGCGGAGTCGGTCGCTCGCAACGTGTTCGCCGGGTGGGAGGGGCCGCGCTGGCGCCTGACCTCCGGCATGTACGCCCGGCTGGAGAACCTCGCGCCCGTCGCGCCGGCCAGTCCCCGGGTGACCGCCGAGGCCGTCTCGCCCGGCCGGGCCGAGGCCGCGATGGGCGAGCTGGTGCGGCTCCACGCCCTGTGGAAGGGGGGCGCGCGCAACCCGAAGCACACCTCGGGGGACTTCCTGCGCCACATGACCACGGCCGCCCGCGTCATGGTCAGTGACGGCGACGCCGCGCTCACCGAGTTCCGCCTCGGCGGGCGCGTGGTCGCCCTCGACTTCACGCTCCTCGGCCGCGACTTCGTGGGCAGCTACCTCTACGGCGCGGACCCGGAGTTCCGCCACCACCTGGAGATCCCGCCGCTGCTGCTCCGGCACAACCTGGCCCTGGCGCGCGAGCGCGGCACCCCGCTGCTCGGCCTGCCCGCGGGCGCGCCGCCGTACGGCTTCGGCCTGCCCGCCCGGCCCGTCGCGGGGCAGCGCGTGATCCTCGGCCGCGGCCCGCGCTCCCATGTCTACGCCGCCCTGGCCCGGGCGACCTCGGGCACCCTCCCGCCGCCTCCCGAATGAGCGGCGGGCCGGGGAAGGGCGACGCGTTTCACTGAGGGTGGTTGTGGGTAACTCCCAGTCACCGTGAACGCGGCCGACGCGGTGGCTCCGCCCGTCGCGCCGCACGCAGCCGGGTGACGCCATCGCTCGGCGCCGGTCCGGGGACCACGCCCGGGCCGCGGGTCCGTCCGGCCGCCGCGAAGGCCGTACGAGGACCTCCGTCTCTCTCGGGGCTCCGCGGCCTCCCGGTCGCGGAGCCCGCCCTTCCGCACGCGCTCGGCCGACCCCTCCACCCGGACAGGCCGCCTCCGTCCACACCCATCCCACCGCGGGGGCGGCCCCCCGGGCCCTCACGTTCCTCGCGCCTCCCGCGCCCCTCACGTTCCTCACGTCTCTCGCATCCCTCACGCTCCTCGCGGCCCTCGTCATCCCTCGCGGCCCTCGTCATCTCTCGCGGCCTCGTCGTCCACCGCGCTCCGCGCGCCGCCGTTCCGCGTAGGGTCGCGCTCATGGGAGAGGTGACCGACCGGCCGTCCGCGCGGATCCTGCTGGTGGACGGCCGTGACCGGGTGCTGCTGTACCAGGGCCGCGGCCTGGCCCCCGACGGCCGGGGCCACGCCTGGTTCACCCCCGGCGGCGGCGTACGGCCCGGCGAGGACCTCCGCGAGGCCGCCGCGCGCGAACTCCGCGAGGAGACCGGGCACGTCGTGGACCCCGCCGCCCTGGGCGAGGTGGTCGCCGTCTCCTCCGGCCTGTGGACGAGCGGGGACGGCCGCGTCTACCGCGCCACCGACTCCTTCTTCCTCCTCCGCGTGCCGGAACTGGAGGTGGACGTCTCCGCCATGGAGGACCTGGAGGCCGGCCTGATCGAGTCGTTCCGCTGGTGGTCCATCCCCGACCTGAGCGCCACCGGCGAGCTCGTCTACCCCCTGGGCCTGCACTCCCTGCTGGAACGCCTCCTGTACGGCGGCGCCCCCGCGACCCCGGTCACCATCCCCTGGCACCTCCCCTGACCGCCCGCGCGACCGGCCCCACGAGAGCGGCGCGCGGAAGGTCCCCGGCCGCGGGTCAGGGGCCGGGGGTGAAGGCGGGCGGGGGTTCGAGATAGGGGCGGGACCTCAGCCCGGCCAGGCGGATGATCAGGACCACCCCGGCGACGACGTACGCCGGCAGGCAGACCACGGCGATCGGCACGAGGACGGGGGAGTTCGCCGACCTGGCCGCCAGGTCGCCGAGGACATAGGAGCCCGGGCCGCCCGCCACGATGACCCACTCGATGACGCCGAACTCGCGCGCGACGGCGGATCTCCGGGCCTGTCGTATCGGGGTGGTCACGGAAAAGCGCCGGGTATTCGGATGGAATACCCGGCGCTGATCCGCCGTGTTCTCTGCCGGGCGTACGCGCCTGCGGCCGCCTTCCCGTCAGTAGGCGTTGCCCAGGCCCCGGTACGGCCCCGCGAGCTGCTCCGTGGACGTCTTGGGATAGGAGATCCGCTTGGGGTCCCCGTCGGACGTGTAGAGGTTCTCCGGGGTCTTCGAGAGGCGGGTCAGCCAGACGAAGCTCCCGAAGTTCGCCTCCGGGCCCTTCTTGCCCTGCGAACGGATGCGGGGGATGTTCGCGGGGTCGTAGGACGAGGAGTGCGGGGAGACCGCGGGGTTGGAGCCGACCAGGAAGACGCCCTTGTGGGAGTAGGAGCCGGCGGCGCTGGTCCCCTGCTGGGCGAGGCGCTCGGGCCGCGGCTTGATGCCGAACGGCAGGGCGAGCGTCGTCACCTGGGTCCCGGGCAGCGCGTCCTGGATCTGCTTCTGGTTGGCGGCGATCTCCTTCTGCACCCCGGCGGCGCTCGCGGTGGCGAGGTTCGCGTGGGTGAGGGTGTGGTTGCCGACCTCGAAGCCGTTCTTGTGCAGCCACTGGAGGCCGCGCGCGCCCAGGTTGAACGGGTTGCCGTTGACGAACATGGTGGCCTTCGGGCGGAACCCGGGATTGCGCCGGGCCACGTCCATGAGGATGCCCACGGCGGTCTTCGGCTCCACCTGCCCGTCGGCGCGCAGCGCGAACTGGCTGGTCGTCGAGTCGTCGAAGGTCAGGACCACCGGGTGCTTGCCGGCCGGGATGTCGATGCGGCCGGTGGCGTACTCCCCGGCGGTGACCGGGACGTAGCCCTCGCGGGCCAGCCGCTCCAGCTCGGCCCGGAAGTCCGCCGGCGTGCGGTCGTAGACGGTCGTGGGCTTGTCGATGATCTGGTGGTACATCAGGACGGGCACGAGGCCCAGCTCGTTGGCCTTGACCTTGGCCGGGTCGGCCTTGGGCGGCGGCGCCGGGGCGGGGGCCCGCGCGGCGGCGCGCTCGGCCTCCTTGGGGGCCCCGGACCCGCAGGCCCCGGTGAGGGCGACGGCCGCGGCCAGGCCCGCCGCTGCGGCGATACGGCTCTTCATCGAGAGGTCCTTCCGGTTCACTGGCGGTCGAGGGCGGCGGCGTGGTACGTGACGCTGGGGCTCCACAGCAGGAACGAGGGGGACCCGGCCTGCTTCGCGCCGTCGATCTGGGCGCGGACCTCGCGGACGCCGTACGTCTTGCCCAGGGAGAAGTCCTGGAGCCACGGGATGACCTGGGCGTTCGTGCCCCGCAGGCTCTTGTGGAAGTCGCGGATCGACATGTTCACGACCTTGAACGGCGCGTTGTTCGGGTTGGACAGCCCGAACTCCCCCGCGCCCCAGTGGGACGGGTAGACCATCGGGGCGACGTAGTCCACGTACGGCCCGATCTTCTTCATGTCCTGCGCGATCTCCAGCGGCCGCGTGGCGGCGATGCCGTACACCGACGCGCCCAGGAACGCCCCGTGCGGGCGGACGACGCGGCGGGTGTCGGCGAGGAACGTCGCGATGCCGTCCTCGGGCGTGCCCTTCAGCCCGGGGAAGCGCATCGAGGAGAGCTTGCCGTCGGGGCGGCGGACGTAGTCGTACAGGATGTCGTCGAAGCCGAGCCTGGCCGCCTCTTCCGCGAGGTCGATGTTGTACTGCCGCACCTCGCGGTCGCCCAGGTTGGTGAACGACAGGTTGCCGTAGTGGCCGCCGTCGTACGCGCCGCCCTTGGCGTCGCGCACCAGCCTGTCCCGCTTGCCGGCCTTCCAGGACGCCTTGCCCAGGATCGGGTCGCGGAACGCCACGATGCGCCCGACCACCTGCAGGTTCATCCCGTGCAGCAGGTCGATCGTCTTACGGGCGTCGTAGTAGGTCCGCGTGGCCTTGATCTGCCGCGCGAGCGGGACCCTGGAGTCGTAGGAGACCTCGCCGCTCTCGTCCTTGATGTCGAGCTGGATCGCGTTGATGCGGCCCTCGCGCGCCATCTTCAGCACGGCGTCGCGCAGCGGGGGCGACGCCCACGCCATGCCGGTGACGTGGACCGCGCGCATCGGCGGGTGCTTGACCACGACGCCGACGCTCTGCTCGGTGCGGTTGCCCGCCTCGTCCGTCGCGACCAGCCGCACGGCGTCCGGCGGGCGCTGGTACGAGATGGAGAACGCGCCGCCCTTGCGCAGGGGGACGCGCCGGCCGTCCACCGTGAGCCGGGCGGCGTCCGGGGCGCGGCCGGTGAAGGTGAAGGGGCCGTTCAGCTTCCTGGCCTCGGCCGTCCTGGGCACCTGGAGCCTGGGCGGCGTCGCGTCCACCCGGAACCGCTGCGACAGGGTGCCGCCGGTCAGCGGCAGCCGCCCGGGCGCGGTCACGACCAGCTCGTGCGCGCCCTCGGCCAGCTCCCCGAGCTTGAGGGTGAAGCCGCTGCCGGAACGCGTCAGATCGATCTGGCGGCCGTTCAGCATGGCCTTGAGCTGCTTGGCCTCCGAGCCGGAGCCCACGGACACCGTCAGGTTCTTCAGGGCGGCGGCGTTGAGCACCGCCCCGTCCTTCACACCGGTCAGCGACAGCTGGGGGCCCGCCATCTCCCGTATGAGGAACACACCGCCGGCCAGGGCCAGCAGTCCCGCCGCGCCGATGCCGATCTTGATCGGCAATCCCCGGCCTGGTCGCTCCGATGAATCCACGCCGCACCTCCGTGCAGAATCGCGATCCGGGCCGCCGCCGGCGGGCGCAGCGTGTCCGGAAATGCAGTTACGGCATAGTGAGTGATCCGCGAAGTTGTCCGTGAAACCGGTCGTCAATCCGCTTTTCTGCGCAGGAGACCGACTTTTGACCGAGCCGCCGATCCGCTTTGCCCGGCCGGGAGGTAGCGCGGAGGTAGATTCACGGACCCGCTATCACCGCATCGGGGTTTATTGAGCTTCAAGTACGCCGGGGGAGCGCCGGACCGGGAATAGCGTCTTCGGCGTGGTGTCCCCGTGCCACTTGTGTACAGGGGTGACCGGTCGCCGCTTGTGATCCCGGCCGGTCACCCCGCCACGGCCCGGCCGTCACGCCGCCTCCGCCGCCGGCCCGGCCGATCCGCCCTTCCCAGATCTCCGGTAATTTCTCCGCCCGGTCCCCGTCATGAACGCAACCTTCGGACATTTAGGGCGCGTCCTCCTGGAGAGGGCCGCATGGGGCGGCACCGACAAAAAATGGGGGATACGATGATCGATCGCAGCGGTCCCGACAAGAACGGGATGGTTCGGCTCACCTTCATCCTGCCGGCGCATCAGAGCGGGAGTCCGGTGTCCGTCGTGGGCGACTTCAACGACTGGGATCCGTACGCCCACCCCATGAAGCTCGGCGCCGACGGCACCCGGCGGGTGACCCTGAAGGTGCCCGCCCGGGACCGCGTCCGCTTCCGCTACCTCGGCCACGGCGGCCGCTGGTTCGACGACCCCGACGCCGACGAGCACGACGGCCGCGACGGCCTGCTCCGCATGCTCCCGCCCGAGGACGAGGCCGCCCGCGACCTCCCGGAGGGTACGCCGGAGGAGCGCGTGGCGGGCCGCCGTACCGCCACCCGGAGGCAGCGGGTCCGGGGCGGGCGGGTGGCCGCCGCGATCCACCACGCGACCGCCCCGCCGCTGGAGGCGGAGCCGGACGAGCTGGACCCGCTCGCGGAGCCGCTCACCGAGCCGCTGGTCAGGCCGGAACCGGCCCGCGAGCCCTCGCGCACCGAGCCCGACCCGCGCGTGAACACCGCGCAGGCCGGGCCCAAGGCCAAGGCGCCGGCGAGGAAGGCGCGGTCCCGCCGTCCGGCCAAGGTCTGAGCGGGGTCACGGGGGCTTCCGCCACCGCCCCGGGCGGGAGCCCTCCCGGCGGGCGGGCGTCTGCGTTAGCGTCCAGGAGTGCGCGCACGAGACCTGATGGCCGGTGAGGCCGGATTCCCCGCCGTCCGGCTGGACGACGACGCCCTGGACGTCACAAGGCGGCTGGCCGAGCTCCACCTGCCCGGCCTGATCGTGGTTGACGACGAGAACCGGCCGCTCACGATCCTGCCGGGGTCCCAGGTGCTCCGCTTCCTCATCCCCAGGTACGTCCAGGACGACCCGGCGCTCGCCCGCGTGATCGACGAGTCGCACGCCGACCGGCTGCGCGCCAACCTGGAGGGCAGGCGGGTCGCCGACCTGCTGCCGGCCGAGAAGCTCCCGCTGCCGCTCGCCGACGCCGACGACACCGCCCTGGAGATCGCCGCGCTGATGGCGCGGACCCGAAGCCCCCTCGTCGCGGTCGTCGAGGACGGCCGCCTGCTGGGCGTCGTGACGTCCACGGGCCTGCTGGAGCGCCTGCTCGCGGGTTAGGCGGCACCGCCTCGGACCGGCGTCCGGCCGCCGGTTAGGCTGCGGCGATGATCGCTGTCCTCGCCGTGGCCGTGTTCGTGGTCGTCTACGCGCTGATCGCGACCGAGAAGGTCCACCGCACCGCCGCCGCGCTCGGCGGCGCCGGGCTGCTCCTGCTCGTCCACGCCACCGACGCCGAGGCCGCGTTCTTCGACGAGGACTCGGCGATCGACTGGAACGTCATCTTCCTGCTGCTCGGCATGATGGTGATCGTCGGCGTGCTCCGCATGACCGGGGTCTTCGAGTACGTCGCGATCTGGGCGGCCAAGCGCGCCCGCGGCCGGCCGTACCGGCTCATGGTCATGCTGCTGGTGATCACAGCGGGCGCGTCGGCGCTGCTGGACAACGTGACGACCGTGCTGCTGATCGCGCCGGTGACGTTCCTGGTGTGCGAACGGCTGGCGCTGCCGGTCGCGCCGTACCTGATCGCCGAGGCCATCGCGTCGAACATCGGCGGCACGGCCACGCTCGTGGGCGACCCGCCGAACATCATCATCGCCAGCCGGGCCGGGCTGACGTTCAACGACTTCCTCGTCCACCTCGCGCCGCTCGTGGTGGTCCTGATGGCGGTCTTCCTGGCGATGTGCCGGTGGCTGTTCCGCCGGTCGTTCGCGTACGACCCGGAGCGGGCCGCGGCGATCATGGAGCTGAACGAGAAGGAGGCGATCACCGACCGGCGGCTGCTGTGGCAGTGCCTGGCGGTGCTCGGGGTGGTGCTGGCGGCGTTCGTGCTGCACCCGGTGCTGCACTACGAGCCGTCGGTGGTGGCGTTGCTGGGCGCGGGCCTGCTCGTCGCGGTCACGAAGGTGACCACGCAGGAGGCCATCCGGGACGTGGAGTGGCCCACGCTCGCGTTCTTCATGGGCCTGTTCGTCATGGTCGGCGCGCTCGTGCACACCGGCGTGATCGAGAAGGTCGCGCGGGCCGCCGCCGAGGCCACCGAGGGCAGGCTCGAACTCGCGACGATGCTGATGCTGTGGGCGTCGGCGGGCCTGTCGGCGATCATCGACAACATCCCGTACGTCGCGACGATGAGCCCGATCGTGTCCGAGCTCGTGCAGGCCAACGGGGGCGGCGAGTGGGGCGTGCTGTGGTGGGCCCTCGCGCTCGGCGCGGACCTGGGCGGCAACGCGACCGCGATCGGGGCCTCGGCGAACGTGGTAATCCTGGGCATCGCCGAGCGCAACGGGCGGCGCATCAGCTTCTGGGAGTTCACCAAGTACGGCCTGGTCATCACGTTCGTGACGATCCTCGTCTGCACGCCCTACCTCTGGCTGCGCTACCTCTGACCCGGGTACGGCGCGGCGCGGGTGTGGCGCGGCTGTGGCGCGGGCGTAAGCGGGCGCCTGCCGTACGGCGGGCAGGCCGCACGGCGGGGCATGGCCGCATGGCGGGGCATGGCCGTGCTGCGGGGCATGGCCGTACGGCGGGGGCCGGGGCGCGGCGGCTACTCGAAGAGCGAGTGGCCGCCGCGGCGCTTGGACTTGCGCCAGAGGATGACCACGAGGTCGATCAGCGCGATCACCGCGAACACGATGAAGATCCACATGAGCACGCGCAAGCCGGCCCACGCCGACAGCCACGCGAAGAACGCCGTGGCCACCATGCCGAAGATCGCCAGTCCCAGGCGCAGATTGAGCGCCGTGTAGGGCCTGTCGTGCGTCCCCCGCCGTCCCCTCGGCTGTCCGGGTTCCATCCCGGTCCCCCCTCGTTCAGGCGCGATCAGGGGAAGTCGCGCTCGTTCGGCCCGGCGGACTCGGGGAGCACCCGCCCCTTCTTCCCCGGGTCGGTGCGGCCCTTCTCGTCGGGCTCGTTCCCGCCCCGGTATCCCGCGCCCTCGTCCCGCCGGCCCTCCTCGGCGCTGTCGGCGTCGCGGTTCACCACGCTCTCGGGAAGCGGGCGATCGTAGTCCTTCGGTCGTCGCTGACCCATCACTCCCCCAACGTCTCGACTGCCCCCTCCGCCCTACCCCCCAGGCGGAAACTATGCGCCGCCGGTCAGGCGAGGGGGCGGCCGAGGGCGCGAGCCGCGCGGCCTGGCGGGGGCCGAGCCGTACGGCCGCGCCGGGGGAGCGCCGAGCCGTACGGCCGGGGGAGCGCCGAGCCGTACGGCTAGGCGGGGGCGGGGGCGGGGTCGCGGGCGATGAGGCGGTTCTGCCACAGGACCAGGGCGGCCGGGACGACCAGCTCGATGCCGATGAACGCGAGGTACAGCGGCTCGGAGGCCCCGGCCGCGGCGAGGGAGAGGAGGCGGGCGAGGCCGCCTGCGAAGGTGGCCGCGCAGACGACGCGCACCGCGCCGGTGGCGTGCGGCGCGCGCCGTACGGCGGACAGCAGCACCAGGCCGAGGGCGAGCCAGACCCCCGCGAAGAACCGGTAGTTGTTGTCCAGGCTCGCGTTGATCCGGTGGTCGCCGGGCACGGCGAACGGGCCGAGGGCGAGGTCGATGCCGGCCGTCCCCACGATGACCAGCCCGAGCAGGACCAACGCCCCCTGGAACGCACGCCGCGCCGTCATGAGGACCGCCTTTCCGATGATCATCAGGCCGTCGCGAACGTACCATGCGGCATGGTATGTCCAGCATTCGGGTCCGGCGGCCCGGCCCCGCCCGGCGCGGAGGAAACGAGAGGCGGGGCCCGCCGCTTCCGGCGTACCGTCGGGGCATGGAGAGCGCGCTGCTCGTGATCGACATGCAGAACGTGTTCCTGGAGACGGCCCACGACAGGGAAGGGCTGCTCGGGCGGATCGCCGGCCTGGCGGCGAGGGCCCGCGCGGCCGGGGCGCCCGTCGTCTACCTCCGCCAGGACGGGGCGGGCAGCGGGGCCGTGCCGGGCACGCCCGGCTGGCGGATCCACGACGCGGTGGCGCCCGAGCCGGGGGACGTCGTGATCGGCAAGATCGGCGCGGACGGCTTCCGCGGCGGCGACCTGGACGCCCGGCTGCGCGGGCTGGGCGTCCGCACGCTCGTGGTCACCGGGTACGCCACCGAGTTCTGCGTGGACTCCACGGCGCGCGCCGCCCTGACCCACGGGTACGACGTGGTCCTGGTCTCCGACGGCCACGGCACGTTCGAGCGGCCCCCCGGAGTCGCCGCGATCACCCCCGAGCAGTCCATCGCCCACCACAACCAGGTGCTCTCCGTCCTCATCCAGCCCCCGGGCCGCCTCACGCTGACGCCCGCGGCCGAGGTCCGCTTCGCCTGAGGAGCGGCCGGCCCGAACCGGTCGATGCGCGCGCATGGGCGGTTCACCTCGCGGAGGTAAGGTCGAGGCCCGCGAGGTGAGGACGCCCCCGATGGCCCTTACGCGCATGCTCTCGCTGGTCTCCGGCGCCCTGTCGGCCCTTCCCGGCCCCCTCCGCGCGGGGCCGCGCCGCGTCTGGAGCGGGGCGTAGGTGCGCGTGGGTCAAGGCGTTCCGCGACGCCGGCCACGTCGTCGCGGTGACCGGGGACGGGGCGAACGACGCGCCCGCGATCCGGCTGGCCGACGTGGGGATCGCGCTCGGCCGGCACGCCACCGCCGCCGCCCGGGCGGCCGCCGACGTCGTGGTCACCGACGACCGGATCGAGACGATCACGGTGGCGATCGTGGAGGGCCGCGCGATGTGGGCCTCGGTGCGCGATGCTTTGGGCATCCTGCCCGGGGGCAACGTGGGCGAGGTCGCGTTCGCGGTGGGCGGGTCCCTGCTGGGCCGGGCCAACCCGCTGAACGCCCGTCAGCTCCTCCTGGTCAACCTGCTCACCGACATGCTCCCGGCCATGGCGGTCGCCGTGCGCCCGCCCACCGGGGCCGACCCCGAACGCCTGCTCGCCGAGGGCCCTGAGGCGTCGCTCGGGTCGGCGCTGGACCGGGTGATCGGGCTGCGCGCGTTCATCACCGCGCTCGCGCCGTTCCTCGCCGGGCTGCTCGACCGCGTCGCCGGGGGCCGGGTCGCACCCGGAGACGGTCGCCCTGATCGCGCTGGTGCCGGCGCAGCTCATGCAGACGGCCGCGGTGAGCGGGGCGACCTCGTGGTGCTCGCGTCCGCGGGCGTCTCCCTGGCCGCGCTCGCCCTCATCGTGTCCGTGCCCGGCGTCAGCCACGTCTTCGGCCGCCGTCCCGTCGGCCCCCGGTCCTGGGCGATCGCCCTGGGCAGCGCCGGCGCGACCACGGCGGGCGGCCCGTCCTCTCCCGCGCCGCGAGCTGACCCCCGTACGGCGGCGCGGACCGCTCATGCCGTACGCCCGGGGATGGGCTTCCGCCGCCTCATGGGGCGAAGGGGGCGCCGGGGTATGAGTGGCGATCTGGGGGGAATGGGGGATTGGTGCTCGACTCGCTGGTCGAACTCGCCCGCCAGGCGATCACCTCGCCCTGGATCTACCTCGCGGTGTTCGCGTTCGCGGCCGTGGACGCGTTCCTGCCGCTGCTGCCCAGCGAGAGCCTGGTCATCGCGGCGGGGGTGTTCGCGGCGAGCGGCCGGCCGAACCTCGTCCTGCTGCTGCTCGCCGCGGCGGCCGGGGCGTTCGCGGGGGACCACGTGTCGTACTGCATCGGCCGCCTGGGCCGCCGCCCCGTGAACCGCGTCAAGCCCGGCACCCGCCGCCACCACCTCACGCGGTGGATCCGCCGCACGCTGGAACGGCGCGGCGGCCTGATCATCATCGTGGCGCGCTACATCCCCGGCGGCCGGACCGTGACCACGGTGACGGCCGGGGCCCTCGGCTACCCGCTGCGCCGGTTCAGCCTCTTCGACGCGCTCGCCGGCCTCTCCTGGGGGGCGTACTGCTCCCTGCTCGGATACCTCGGCGGGAAGACCTTCGAGAAGAACCCCCTGCTGGCCGCCCTCTTCGGCTTCGGCGTCGCCCTGCTGATCACCCTCGCCGCCGAGCTGGTCCGCCACCTCCGCTCCCGCCCCCGAACCCCCGCCTGACGCCGGCCGCGAACCCTGGTGGCGGGGGAGGACCACGCCGTCGCCGTACGCCGGCGGATGTGCCCGGCCGGGCCGCGTGCTCGCCGGGCGGGCGCGACCGGCGGGGCCGCGCGACCGCCGTACGCCTGTGGACGCGGCCGGGGCGCCGCCGTCAGCGGGTGGGAAGACCGGCCGCGAGGGCGTCGAGCCGCTCGGTGAGGACGGGCGTGGTCCAGGGGGTGCGGCGGGGGATCCGGGAGCTGAGGGCGGCCCCGAAGCCGGCCATGGCCACGGTCTCCTCGATGAACGCGTCGAGGTCGTCGGGCCAGGGGAAGCCGGGCTGGGCGATGAGCAGGGAGACGCAGCCGTGGACCGCCGCCCACAGGCTGAGGGCCAGCTTCTCCGGGTCGCCGCGGAGGGCTCCGGCCTCGACGCAGGCGGTGACCGACTCGACCATACGGCGGTGGCAGGCGAGGGCGGCGGTGGTGGCCGGGGAGCGCATCATCAGGACGCGGTACTGGACCGGGTGCGACAGCGCGAACCTCGCGTAGGCGATGCCGGCCATGCCCAGCGCCCGGAACGGGTCCCGGGCGCGCGCGGCCGCCGCGTTCATGTCGCTGTCGAGCTGGTCCCAGACGCGTAGGCAGACGGCCTCCAGCAGCGCCTCCTTGTCGGCGAAGTGCAGGTAGACCGAGGGGGTGGTCACCCCGGCCCTGCGGGCCACGGCGCGCAGGGTCAGCGCGTCCTCCGTGCCCGACTCGATGAGCAGCGCCTCGGCCGCCGCCAGGATCTCCTCGCGCAGCAGCGGGCCCTCGCCGGGCCGCGCGCGAACCCGTCTGGTCGTCATGGACGTCACATTGACGCCGTCAGGATGACAGTGTCAACCTGATGTTGGACGAAAGGAGCGCAGATGGCGCATTTCGCTGCGGCCACGGCGGTACGGCACCGCGACGGGGGCCCGGAGTTCGACGTCGAACTGGATCCGCAGTGGGCGATCGGCGAGAAGCTGCACGGGGGCTACCTGCTGGCCGTCCTCGGCCGCGCCGCCGGAGCCGTGACGCCGGACCACCCGCACGTCACCGCCGTCAGCGCGACGTACGTCACGCCGCCCGAGCCCGGTCCCGCCGTCGCCCGGGTCGAGGTGCTGCGCTCAGGCAAGACCCTGACGCAGGTGCGCGCCGGTCTCCTGCAGGAGGGCCGGTCGCGCGTGGAGGCCCTGTTCACGATGGGCCGGCTCACCGACGAGGACCCGCACTGGACGGACCTGCCGCCGGTGAAGGCCACCCCGGAGGAGAACTGCTTCCTCTCCCCCGAGGACCCGCCCGGCGCCGGTCTGCGCGTCCCGCTGATGAGCGTCGTCGAGCTCCGCCTCGACCCCGAGCACCTCGGCTTCGCGCTCGGCAAGCCGTCCAACCGGGGCCTGCTCACCGCCTGGATGCGCCTGGCCGACGGCTCGGGCTGGGACCCGCTCAGCCTGCTCGTCGCCCTCGACGCGCTCCCGCCGGTCACCTACGACCTGGGCATCCCCGGCTGGGCCCCGACCATCCAGCTCACGGCGTATGTCCGCCGCCTGCCCGCCGCCGGGCCGATCCTGGTCAGCCAGAAGGCCGGCGAGGTCGGCGGCGACCGCATGGACGAGGTCTGCCACGCCTGGGACTCCAAGGGCCGCCTGGTCGGCCAGGCCACGCAGTACGCCGCCGTCCGCGTCCCGGCCTGAGCCGCCCGCGCCCTGGGCCGCCCGCGCCCTGGGCCGGCCGGATTCCCCGAGCCGCCCGCGCCCATCGGGCCGGGCCGCCCGCACCCGGTCCGCACCCGGTCCGCACCCGGTCCGCACCCGGTCCGCACCCGGGCCCCGGCCGTGCCCCCGTGCCGGCCGGGGCGGGCCGGCGCCGGGGTCACTTGCGCTCGAAGGTTCTCCGGCCGTCCGTCTCGGACCAGTGGTCGATCAGCATGGACTCGGGCGGGTCGCTGAGCCGGATCCAGGTCAGCTCCCGGATGTCGGCCCGGAACAGGTGCGCCTCCCCCGACGGCACCGGTGCGATCTTGGCGATGAGCTCCGGGTCGGTCACCTCGACCGCCACACCGCTGATCTTCGCGTCGCCCTCCCAGCCCGCCGGGTCGGCCTCGATGTCCGGCGCCGGCGCGCTGTGCAGCGCGAACCGCGGGTCGCGCCGCAGGTCCAGCGCCTTGCGCGAGCCGTACATCATGCCCATCCACAGCTCGCCGTCCACGATGTCGAACTCGACGCCGCTGATCCGGGGCGAGCCGTCTCCGCGCAGCGTCGCGAGCATCTTGGTCTTGTTCTTCGAGAAGATGCCGAGCGCCGTGGCCGCCAGCTCGGGCTCGGCCCGCTCCACCGCTTCCCAGGTCGCCATCAGGGCCTCCTTCCCCGTCTCCCCAGGTTCTCCCGGCCTCCCACCCTGCCATCCGCCACCGACAAAACCGCGCCCCGCCCGGACCCGCGCCCCCGGCCCGGGGAGGGGTTTCCCGGCCCCGCGCCCGCCCGCCCGCCGGGCCGCGCCGCCACCCCGCCGCGTGGCCGTACCGGAAATGTCGGCAGGCCCCCCTACTGTGCCGCTCATCTTGATCAACTTTGGTCGTCAAGGCGTCGAAGGGACACGCTGTGGCACGGTTTGCGCGGGTGGGTGGTTGACGTGGCGTCGCTCGATGAGGACCTGCCCCCGGAGGCGAGGGGCTGGCTGGACGAGGTGCCGGCCGAGGACCGGCGGCTGTTCGGCCTGCTCGACTCGGTCCAGGACCGGCTGCACGACCTGACCGACCCGTCCGTCTTCCCGGAGATCGCCTACGGCAGGCCGGCCGCGGCGTTCACCGGGCGGGAGTGGCGCGCGCTCGGCCTGTGGGTGCAGTTCCGCATGCTGACCTGGCGCGTCAGCCCGTGGCGGGGGAGCCCGCTGTCCGCGCACCTCAAGCAGCTCGCCGCGACGGTCGGCCGCCGCCGGCTCGCCTGGCCCGCCCGGGAGCTGGCGCTGCTCTGGCGCGTCGCGGCCACGCCGCTCGTGGACGGCACGACCCACGAGAAGATGTTCGCGATCCCGCTCACCGCGACCCGCCGCCTGCCCACGGGCGAGCAGGCTCCGTACGTCGCGGAGATGCGCCGCGCGGCCGAGCTGCTGGCCGCCTCGCCCGGCTGGGCCGCCGACTCCCTCACCCGGCGCCGCCTGGACGACCTGCTCGCGGTGCACATCCCCGAGCCTCCCGCCGTGGCCGCCGCCCGATTGCTCAGGGCGGCGGACGCGTTCGCGGTGACGATGGCCGAGGAGTACGGCGAGCGCCTGGGCGCGCCGGCGATCATGCCGCTGCTCCGCCACTGCGCGACCGCGACCACCGCGAGGCCCGGGGACCGGTGGCTCGCGACCGCCGCGGACCTGCTCACGCGGGACGCGCCCGCCCTGGTCCGCGACGTCCTGACCGCCCTCGCGCGGCACCGCGAGAGCGCCGTGGACCGTTCCACCCCCGTCTACCTGCACCACGACACCGCGGTCCTGCTGCGCGGCCTCATCTGGACCTGCGAGCTGATCGAGGCCGGCTGGGTCGTGCCCGTGCTCGGCGACGTCGCCGTGGCCACCGGCACCGGGATCGGCGGCTCCGGCCCGAACTCCCGCAGCGAACTCCTGGCCAACGCCGCCGTCGCCGTGCTCGCGGGCCACGGCGGCATGGCGGCCGTCGCCCAGCTCGCCCGCGTCCGTGCGCGCGTGCGCAGGCGGTCCCTCCTGGCGACCGTCGCCAGGGCACTCGCCGCGGTCGGCGCGCGCGAGGGCCTCAGCCCCGACCAGCTCCTGGAGCGCACCGTCCCCTCCTTCGGCCTCGGCCCCGGGGGCGTACGGCGTGAGCCCGCCGGCGATCACATGATCGAACTCGCCCTGGACGAGCCCGGCCCGGCCCTGCGCTTCCTCGACGCGGACGGCAAGGTGCTCAGGAACGCCCCGAAGGCCCTCAGGGAGAACCACGGGGACCTGCTCGCCGACCTGAAGACCGCGCTCAAGGAACTGCGCGGGACCCTGGCCACCGAACGGGCCAGGATCGAGGACGCGCTCGTGCTCGGCCGCGAGTGGACCTGGGCCGAGGCGCGGGAGCACTACCTCGACCATCCGGTGACGAGCCACCTGGCCCGCCGCCTGATCTGGCAGGTGGACGGGCGGGGCGCGGGCCTGCCCGAGCCCCGCGACGGCGGCTGGGAACTGGTCGCCGCCGACGGCGCGCGGCTGCGCCCCGCCGACGGGGCGACCGCGCGGCTGTGGCACCCGCTCACCGCGACCGATGAGGAGGTGCGCGCCTGGCGCGACCACCTGATGGAGACGGCCTGGCGCCAGCCGTTCAAGCAGGCCTTCCGCGAGGTCTACCCGCTCACCCCCGCCGAGCGCGAGTCGGGGACCTTCTCGCGCCGGTTCGCCGGCCACGTCCTCCGGTACGGCCAGGCCAAGGCGCTCCTGGACGGGCGCGGCTGGACGGGCGTCTCGCTGGGCCACTGGGACGCGGCGGGCGGCTCCGGCCGGTGCGAGGCGGTGCTGCGGCGGGGGAGCCTCCTGGCGGAGCTGCCCATGTGGATCCCCGAGGAGGCGTGGGACGACGCCGACCACGACCGCCCGGCCCAGGTCTGCGTGATCGGCGAGGTGCGCTTCTACCGGCGGCGCGGGGAGGGCTGGCTGGAGCGGCCCCTGGAGCGGGTGCCGGAGCTGATGTTCTCCGAGACCATGCGGGACATCGACCTGGCCGTGGGGGTCTCCTCGATCGGCACGGACCCGGCGTGGACCGGCCCCCACCGGGAGTACTGGCGGGAGTCGGGCTTCGGCGAGCTCACCGAGTCCGCGACGACCCGGCGCGACGCCCTGGCCCGCCTCCTCCCCCGCCTCAAGATCGCCGATCGGGTGGAGCTGGACGGCCGCTTCCTGCGGGTCCGCGGCGAACTCCGCACCTACAAGATCCACATTGGCTCGGCCGGCGTCCTCATGGAGCCCGACGACGCCCACCTCCGCGTCGTCGAGGTCCCGGCCCCCGCCGCCAGCGTCTTCCTCCCCTTTGAGGAGGACGGCCTCCTCGCCGCCATCCTGTCCAAGGCGTACCTCCTGGCGGACGACATCGCCATCACCGACGAATCCCTGACCCACCAGATCTGGTCCTGACCTCCACCCCCTGCGCTGATCTCGCGATTCGCGCCCTCCCCGGCGCCACCCGATGCTTCAGGTGGTACCGGCGGACGACGCGAGATCGCGAGGTCAGCGCGTTCTCTCAAGAGGTCTTGGCCCTGGCCTGGGTGAGGGCCTTGCGCCAGGCGTCGCGGGCCTTCTGGGCGGCCGTCGCGGGGCCGCTGCGGAGGGCGAGGAGGAACTCGTCGCCGCCGCGCGTCAGCCGTACGATCGCGATCCGGCCGGGCAGCCACACGCCCGCGGCGGCGATCAGCGCGCTCGCCACGAGCTGGTGGAGCCAGGAGGACGGGTCGCCGCCGACGAGGAGGAGCAGCAGGCTCGGGGCGGCGCACGCGGCGCCGACGGCGATCCACAGCAGCATCTGCTGGCCGGACGGGTCGCCCGCGCGCTGGCCCAGCTCGGTGCGGTGGCGCGCGTCCATGCCGACCGCGGGCATGGTCACGCCGAGCAGCACGATCATGCCCGCGCCCACGCCCAGCCCAGCGACCGCCGCGCCGACCGCGACCGGCCCCGCCCACCAGGCGCCGGTGAGCGGCAGCGACACCACGGTCCACACCAGCGCCGGGACCGCGAACAGCAGGCCCCAGGCGAGCTGCCGCCCGCGCACGTCGGCCCGGATCGCGCGCGGCGTGAGCAGCGTCTGCCAGAGCGCCGTGCCGTCCAGGGCGTACAGGTTCACCGAGGCCATCGCGGCGAACATCGCGATCAGCGCCCCGACGGACGGCAGCGCCCAGGTCCACCCGGACAGGCCCGCGATCACGCCCATGAGCGCGGGGGTGAGCAGCCCGTGCCGCAGCTCCAGCGCCCGCGCCGGGTCCCGCCGCCACGTGATCAGCTCCCGCGCCGCGACCGCGCCCACCGGGCTCCGGCCCAGGATCGAGGCGAGGTACGGCTCGCGCCCGCCGCCGGTGGCCGCGACCGGCCGCGAGGGCGGCAGGGAGAGGCGGCGCACCATCAGGACCCGCCAGAGCGCGGCGAGCGCCACCGCCAGGACCACGAGCAGGGCCAGGAACACCGCGGCCCCGCCCAGGTCCCCGGCCACGGCGGCCCGCGCGGCGCCCATGCCCCAGCCCACCGGGGACCAGGTCAGCACGTCCACGACCCCGGCGGGCAGCCCCGACTTCGCCAGCGCGAGCAGGTCGAACGGGGCTCCCCGCTGCCCTGGCCCGGGCACGACGGGCGCCGCGAACGGGATCCAGCCGGCGAACGCGATCGCCAGCATCAGCGACATCTGGAACGCGGCCACCTCGACCCCGAACCGGGTGCGCATGACCCCGCCGATCAGCAGCACCATCGTCTTCGAGAGCAGCACGAGCACCGCGAGCTGCCCGGCCACGGCCACGACGGCCACGGCCACCGCGAGCCCGCCCGCCGGGGCGGCGTACACCACGATCGCGGCCAGGGCGATCAGCGTGACCAGCGGCCCGACCCCGGCGAACTCGCTCGGCAGCCACGCCCGCGCCACCTCGCGCGGCCGGGCGGGCAGCAGCCGGAACCACTCGGTCCGCAGCACGCCGCCGTGCGCGCCCGCCTGCGTCAGCGGGCCGATGATCCACATCAGCCCCCACCCGGCGAGCGCCGCGAGCACCCAGTCCGGATGAACCAGGGGCGACCGCGCCAGCCAGATGACTCCGCCCGCGAGCACCAGCCCGACGCACAGCGCGAACCCGCGCTCCTCGTTCGGCCCGTGCGTGAGGATGCGGCCCTTCAGCCCGAGGATCGTCGTCTTCATCGCTCACCCAGCCACGACAGAGTCCGTACGGCGACGCGCTCGGCGCCCACCAGGTCGATGAAGCGGTCCTCCAGGGACCCGTCGGCGCGCACCTCGTCGAGCGTGCCGTCGGCCACGACGCGGCCCGCGTGGACGATCGCCACCCGGTCGCACAGGTTCTCCACCAGCGCCATGACGTGCGACGACAGCACGACCGACCCGCCGCCCGCGACGAAGTCGTTCAGGATGCCGCGGATCGTCGCCCCCGAGACCGGGTCCACGGCCTCGAACGGCTCGTCCAGCACGAGCACGCGCGGCCCGTGCAGCAGCGCCGTGGCCAGCAGGATCTTCTTGCGCATGCCGGTGGAGTAGTCCACGACCAGGGTGCGCTCGTCCCCGGCCAGGCCGAGCACGTCGAGCAGTTCCTCGGACCGCTCGGCCACCACGCGCCGGTCGAGCCCGCGCAGGCGGCCGATGTACCGCAGCAGCTCGCGGCCGGTGAGCCGCTCGGGCACCGACATCGAGTCGGGGAGCACGCCGAGCAGCTCCATCGCCTCCTCGCGCCGCTCCCACACGTCCACGCCGAACACCCGGGAGCCGCCCGAGGTGGGGCGCAGGAGGCCGACGCCCATGGTCAGCGTGGTCGTCTTGCCCGCGCCGTTGGGGCCGACGACGCCGTAGAAGCTGCCGGCCGGGACCCGCAGGTCGACGCCGTCCACGGCGAGCTTGTCCCCGAAGCGTTTGGTGAGCCCCGTGAATTCGAGTGCGTTCATGCCCGGCATCCCTGGTCGTAGAGGTCGGCGATCTCGCTCGCGTAGTGAGCGATGTCGAAGGTGGGGTCGGCGGCGAGCCGGTGCGCGGCGGCGTCGATGGCGCGGCGCAGGGAGAAGGCCACCGCGTGAGCGTCGAAGTCGCGGAACTCGCCCGTGCGCTGCCCGTGCTCCAGCATGGCGGCGGTCGCCGCGATGATCGGCTCCTCGGCGGTGACGTCGTACCGGAGCCGTCCCTCCTCGTCGCGGAGGTTCGGCAGGATCTCGGAGAGGGCGCGCATCTCGCGCCAGTGCTCGGCGACGAACTCCAGGTTCGACTCGATGTAGGCGCGCAGCATGCCGCGCGCGGTGGTCTCGGCGGCGATGCGCGGCTGCATCCTCTCCGAGCCCCGGAGGAAGACCTCGCTGACGATCGTCTCGACGACCTGGGTCAGCACCTCGTCCTTGCCGGAGAAGTGGTACGAGATCAGGCCCTTGCTGATCTTGGCTCGCCTGGCGATGGCGGCCATGGTGGTCCGCTCCCAGCCGACCTCCGCGAGCAGGTCGATGGCCGCCTCCAGCACCCGCCGCCGCCGCGCCTCCTGCACCAGGCTCACGTCGCGCCCGCCTCCGATTCCGGCTCCGCTCCCGGTTCCGGCCGTCCGGGTCCGGCCGTCGGGGCCCGGCTTATCGTCCTGGCCGGTCGGCCAAGCTTTTGGCCGTGCGGCCAGTTTCTTGGCCGTGCGGCCAAATTAACGGGTGCGCGATTCACCGTCAATAGGGATGGATCGCCTCAATCCAGGGCGTTCAGGAGCCCGCCGAGCGTGCGGGCGAGCCCGGGCAGCGCCTCCGGGGACAGCGCCAGGCCGTACCCGGGCAGCCGTTTGGCCAGGCCGGCGAGGGTCGCGGGGTCCGGGCCGGGGCCGGGCAGGAACTCGTCGAGCTCCGGGTGGTCGGGGTCCGCCCGCTGCGCGTGCCGGCCCAGCTCCGTCGCCGTCTCGTACGGCGTGAGCCGCGCGGGCCCGTCGCCGGAGCCGCCGAGGCGCAGGAAGACCAGCGCGCCCAGGTCGGCGTACGGCGCGACGCCCCGCCCGAGCAGCCCGGCGATCTCGGCGGGACGGTAGACGGCGTACGGCGCGTCCGGCGGCGGGTCGGGCACGGCGGCGCCGGCGCGGCGCAGGAGCGGCGCCGACGCGGCGCGGATCCAGACGGACCGGGGCCAGCCGAGGCCGAGGACCCTCCCGCCGTCCTCGCCCAGCCGCACGGACAGGTCGTCGTTGGACAGCAGGCGCGCGGCCGGGCCCGCGGAGGCCAGCAGGGAGAGCGCGGTCGTGGTCTTGCCGCCGCCCGCGTCGGCGAGGAGGGCGACCGCGCGGCCGTTCCCCAGGTCCACGGCGGAGGCGTGCAGGTACAGGTCGCCGCGCCGGGCCAGGCGGCGGCGCAGGACCGCGCGGGCCAGCCGGAGCGCGTCGGAGGGGTCCGCGGGATCGGCCACGAGGACCCGGTTGGGCTCGTCCACCAGCGCGCCCGTGCCCGGCAGCACCCGGATCAGGTCGCTCAGCGGCGTGTGGCCGGCCCCCATGGAGACGGTCCACTCCCCGTCACGCGGCTCGTCGGCCCGGCTCGGGGTGAGCCACGGGTGCGCCCGGCCGGCCACCTCCACCACCGGCGCGCGCGGCCCGGCCACCCGCACCGAGACCCCGTCCCGCTCCAGCCGCAGCCCGACCACCGCACCCGCCCGTCTCGCACTCCCAGGCCCTGACCAGCCCGTTCGACCATCCGAGCGTACGCCCCCCACCCAGCCCCCGCCCCCGAACCCACCCGGGACCGGGGGCGGGGGAGCGGCGAGCGTGGCGCGGCTCAGCCGTACGGCGGGGCGGTCCGCGGCGGGGTGGTGCGCGGCGGGGCGGTGCGCGGCGGGGCGGTGCGCGGCGGGGCGGCGCGCGGCGGGGCGGTGCGCGGCGGGGCGGTGCGCGGGCGGGCCGTACGGGCGGCGGGGCGAGGCGAAGGGGCGAGGCGGCGCGGGCGCGGGACGGCGTTCCCCGCGCCGCCTCACCGGGTCACGATCGGGTGGCGCGCTCGTTCGGGACGACGTGCGTCATCTTCAGGCCGGAGACGTCGCGCGGCCCGTTGCGCCCCAGTTTGGCCAGGCGGTTCCGGTCCTCCTCCGTCAGGTCCTGGCCCGGCAGCGGCTCCAGGTGCGCGACGTCCTGCGGCTCGATGCCCAGGCCCTCGCCCACGCGCAGGCCGAGGTCGTCCTCCACCATCAGGAAGTGCCAGACCATGCGCTCCTGGATGCGCCGGTCGCACTGGGTGAGCGCGGACACGAAGTTCCGCACCAGGTCGTCCTGCTCCCACGGCTCCATCAGCAGGTACCGCTGGCCCGCCTGCACGTAGTCGTTCGTGCGCGGGATCCGCTTGCGGGTCAGCCGCCCGCTGATCACCGGCCCCTGCTCGTCCGGCGTGGCGTAGTCCGACTCCCGCAGCCCGTCCAGCAGCGACGGCTCGTAGTTGATGTGCGGGCTCTCGCCGCCGGTGTCCACGAAGTACGTCATCTGGCCGTCGCGCTGGTTCGTCCGGATGTCGGCGTTCTTCGCCTGGTTCACCGGCAGTTGCAGGTAGTTCGGGCCCACGCGGTACCGCTGGGTGTCGCTGTAGGAGAACGTCCGCCCGACCAGCATCTTGTCGTCGGAGAAGTCCAGCCCGTCCACCAGCACGCCGGTGCCGAAGGCGATCTGCTCGTTCTCCGCGAAGAAGTTGGAGACGTTGCGGTTCAGCACCATCCGCCCGACGGGCAGCGCGGGGAACTCGTTCTCCGGCCAGACCTTCGTGTCGTCCAGCGGGTCGAAGTCCAGCTCCGGGTGCTCGTCGTCGCTCATGATCTGCACGAGCAGCTCCCACTCGGGGAAGTCGCCGCGCTCGATCGCCTCGTACAGGTCCTTCGTCGCGTGCCCGAGGTCGTGGGCCTGCACGGCGGCCGCGTCCTCCTCGGTCATGCTCCGCACGCCCTGCTTGGGCATCCAGTGGTACTTCACCAGCACGGTGTCGCCCTGCTGGTTCACCCACTTGTAGGTGTTGACCCCGAACCCCTGCATGTGCCGGTAGTCCGCCGGGATCCCGCGCGGGCTGAACAGGTTGACCAGCATGTGCATGGACTCCGGCGTCATCGACATGAAGTCGAAGATCCGGTTCGGGTCCTGCCGGAACGTCACGGGGTCCGGCTTCAGCGCGTGGATGACGTCGGGGAACTTGATCGCGTCCCGGACGAAGAAGACCGCCAGGTTGTTCCCCACGAGGTCCCAGTTGCCGTCCTCGGTGTAGAACTTGATCGCGAAGCCGCGCGGGTCGCGCGCGGTCTCGGCCGAGTCCCGCCCGCCGATCACCGTCGAGAACCGCACCGCGACGTCGGTGCGCTTCCCCTCCTGCTGGAACAGCTTCGCGCGGGTGTACCGCTCGATCGGCTCGTCCCCGACCTTGCCGTACGCCTCGAAGTAGCCGTACGCGAGGGCCCCCCGCGCGTGCACCACCCGCTCCGGGATGCGCTCCCGGTCGAAGTGGCTGATCTTCTCCAGAAACTGGTAGTTCTCCAGCGTCGCGGGCCCGCGGGCCCCCACCGTCCGCTGGTTCTGATTGTCGTAGACCGGATGGCCCTGCCGGTTGGTGAGCCCGTACCGCCCACCCCCGGTCCCGCCGCCGGTCCCGCCGGTGTCCGTCACAACGACCGCCTCCCCTCGAAAAGACCAGTCCCCTCCTATCCCCTAACCCCGGCCCTAAAAGCCCGCGGGCCCCGCCCCTCGCCCGCCCGGCCCCCCGGCCGTACGGCTCACGCCAGGTGAGCCGCGTGGCGGCGGGGGCTCAGGCCGTACCGAAAAGGCCACGGGGAGCGGGCGTCTCAGGGATGTGAAAGGCCGCCCCGTCGGGTGGACGGGGCGGCCTTCCGGGGGTCGCCGCGGGGGTGGGTGGGCCGCGGCGGCCGGTTTCCAGGGTGGTCTAGTGGGCGGCCGTCTCCTGGGCGAGACGCTCGCCGACCGTCTGGGTGTGCAGCGGCTTCTCCTTGATGAAGAGGACCGCGAGCAGGGCCAGGATGGTCAGCGGGACGCCGATCTTGAACAGGTCCGCCGTGGCCGTGGCGTACACGTCCTGGATGACCTTGACGATCTGGGGCGGGAGCTTGTGGACGTTGGGGACGGCGTTCTCGCCGCCGCCACCGCCGCCCGCCGCCGCCATCGGGCCGAGCTTCTCGGTCATCAGGCTGGTCACCCGGTTGGCCAGGACCGCGCCGAGGGCGCTGACGCCGACCGCGCCGCCCATGCTCCGGAAGAAGGTCAGGGTGGACGTGGTGACGCCGAGGTCCTGCGGGGGCACGTCGTTCTGGGCGGCCAGGACGAGGTTCTGCATCAGCATTCCGACGCCGACGCCCAGCACGGCCATGTACGCCATGAGGACGGGGGTGGCCGTGCCGCCGCCGATGGTGCCGAGCAGGCCCATGCCGGCGAGCATGATCACCGCGCCGGCGACCAGGAAGCCCTTCCACTTGCCCCACTTGGTGATGAGCTGACCGGCGATCGTGGAGGACACCAGCAGGCCGAACACCATCGGCAGGCCCATCAGGCCGGCGACCGTCGGGGACTTGCCCAGGGCGATCTGGAAGTACTGCGACAGGAACACGGTGCCGCCGAACATCGCCACGCCGACCAGGACGCTGGCGATGGTGGCCAGGGTGACCGTGCGGTTGCGGAAGATGCGCAGGGGCACGATCGGCTCGGCGGCCCTGGACTCGACGAGGACCGCGAGCGCGAGGACGACCAGGCCGCCGGCCACCAGGCCGAACGTCCAGCCGGACACCCACTCGAACTTCTGCCCGGCCAGCGAGGACCAGATGAGCAGGGTCGAGACGCCGAGCGTGATCAGGAACGCGCCGAGGTAGTCCACCTTGACCTGCTTGCGCACGACCGGGAGGTTCAGCGTGCGCTGCAGCAGGATGATCGCGACGACCGTGAACGGCACGCCGATGAGGAAGCACCAGCGCCAGCCCAGCCAGGAGGTGTCCACGAGCACGCCGCCGATCAGCGGGCCCGCGACGGTCGCGACGCCGAAGACCGCGCCGAAGAAGCCGGAGTAACGGCCCAGCTCACGCGGCGGGATCAGGGCGGCCGAGACGATCATGGCCAGCGCGGACATGCCGCCCGCGCCGAGGCCCTGGATGACCCGGCTGACGATGAGGACCTCGACGTTCGGCGTGAGGCCGGCGACGAGCGAGCCGATGACGAACAGGCCCAGCGAGAGCTGGATCAGCAGCTTCTTGCTGTAGAGGTCGGCCATCTTGCCCCAGAGGGGGACCGTGGCCGTCATGGCCAGCAGCTCCGACGTGACGATCCACGTGTAGACCGTCTGGGAGCCGTGCAGGTCGGCGATGATCGTGGGCAGGGCGTTCGACACGATCGTCGACGCCAGGATGGACACGAACATGCCCACCAGGAGCCCGGACAGGGCCTGGAGCACTTGCCTGCGCGAGGTGCGCGGTGCTCCGTCGGCCACGGCCTCGGGCGGCGCGGAGGTGGCGGTCATACTTCCCTCGGGTTTCTCACATGCGGACACGGGCGGCCGGAGCCGGTTGTACGGCTTCGCGAGCGTGGTGGACGGCGGACCGGGACGGCGCGATCAGCGAAGAAGTTCCGGCAGCATGGCGGGGCGGGTTACGTCCTGCCCGTAATCGGCATAGCTGTCCACGAGGGGGTCAACGTGGCAACGCGCTGGGAAATTTCAGAGACTGCAAACTTTAAGCGTGACATAGGTCATACGGGGCGCTTGTTGACTTATGGGACCTGAGTGCCTCTGAGTCCCTGTCGGCGGCGTTTCGTCCGCTTTCTGGGGTACTGGAACCGCACGTTCCATCCCAGGGGGTAACCATGCCACTGCGAGCCGTACCGGCGGCGGATGTCCCGGGGCGGGCCCGCCCATGGTGCTGAAGCTCGTCGCCGCGCTGAGCCTGCTGCTCGGCGCGGCCCTCATGCTGTACGGCACGTCGCTGCTGGCCGGGAACGGCTCCGCCGTGCGCCCGCTGAACGCCGGGATCGTCCCGCCTGTTCCCGCCGACGCCGCCGTGCCGCCCGCGCGCCCGGTCGAGCAGCGCGCCGAGTCCGTCCCGGTGGAGCTGGTGATCCCGGCCCTCGGCGTGCGTGCCCCGATCCGGCCGGCCGGCCCCGGGGCCCGGGGACTGCCCGACGCGCCGTCGCGGCGGAAGCTGGGCTGGTGGCGGGACGGGCCCCGGCCGGGGTCGGCGGCGGGCACGATCGTGGTCACGGGGCACGCCGAGGGGGCGGAGGGAGGCCCCGCGGCCTTCTACGACCTCGCCCGCGCGCCCCTCGGCAGCACGGTCAGGGTCGTGACCGCCGGGGGCGAGCACGTGGTGTACCGCATCGTGGCCCGGCGCACGTTCCGCCGCGGCCACCCGCCGCGCGACGTCCTCACGCGCTCGGGCCCGCCGCGCCTGGCCCTCGTGACCTGCGAGTGCGTCTCCCGCAGGCGCGGGCGGCACCACCGCGGCGGCCTCGTGGTCTACGCGGTGCCGAAACGCGCCCCCGTCTCCCCGGTCGCGGGCCGGTAGCGGACCCGCCCGGGGGCCCTTGCCGGGCGCGGGCGGGCGCGGGCAGAGTACGGCCGTGCCCCAAGATCGGCCCGCCCGGCCCCCGGTCACCCGGCGCGTCCTGGCGATCCTCGCGGCGTTCACCCCCGAGACGCCCGCGATGCCGCTCGCGGAGATCGCCCGCCGCGCCGGCCTGCCGCCCGCGACCGCGCACCGCCTGGTCGCCGAGCTGACCCGGTGGGGCGCGCTGGAACGGGACGAGCGCGGGGTCTACCGGATCGGGCTGCGCCTGTGGGAGGTGGGCGCGCTCGCGCCGCGCGGGCTGGGGCTGCGCGAGGCCGCGATGCCGTTCCTGGAGGACCTGTACGAGGCGACGCACGAGAACGTGCAGCTCGCCGTGCTGGACGGGCTGGAGGTCGTCTACCTGGAGCGGATCTCCGGCCGCGACGCGGTGCACGTGTTCACCCGGGTCGGCGGCCGGTTCGACGCCTGCGCCACCGGGGTCGGCCTGGCCCTGCTCGCCCACGCCGACCGGGAGCTGCAGGAACGCGCGATCGCCGCGCCCAAGCTCCGCCGTACCCCCAAGACGATCTGCGACCCCGGCGAGCTGCGCCGCGTCCTCGCCGACGTGCGCAGGACCGGCGTGGCCATCAGCGACGGCCAGGTCGAGCTGGTCGCCCTCTCGGTGGCCGCCCCCGTCTTCGGCCCCGGGGACCGCGCGGTCGCCGCCGTCTCCGTGGTCGTCCCGTCCCGCGAACGCGCCGCCCTCCCGCTCGTCCCGGCCGTCCTCGCCGCCGCCCGCGGCATCTCCCGCGCGCTGGGCGCACCCCGCGCCCTCCGCGCCCCCGACTCGGTACGGCAGAGCCGCCCCACTCCCTAGGGAGACCTCCTGGGAGGGCTCTCCGGGGAGACTCCCAGGGAAGGCGTCCTGGTGAGAGTCCTTGGGGACGCTCGCTGGGAAAGCGGATTCCGTTGGACGGAATCGGGGGTGGAGGCGGGGGCGGCGAGTGGGGACAGTCGTCGTGTTTCCCTGAACCCGCCCGTATCGGGCCGTCCGGTGAGGAGCACGCGGCCATGCCGTTCCCGCGCAACCAGTGGTACGTCGCCGCCTACGGGAAGGAGATCGGGAGCGAGGGCATGCTCGCGCGGACGATCTGCGGCGAGCCGATCGTGTTCTACCGGACGTCGGCGGGGGAGGTGGCGGCGCTCAACGACCGGTGCGTGCACCGGAGGTACCCGCTGTCCGAGGGCAACCGCGACGGGGACACGATCGTGTGCGGGTACCACGGGTTCACGTACGCCCCGGACGGCCGCTGCGTCGCCGTACCCGGGCAGACCCGGATCCCGCGGACCGCGCGCGTGCCCGTCTACCGGGTGGTGGAGCGGGACTCGCTGGTGTGGGTGTGGATCGGGGACGCCGAGGCGGCCGACCCGCAGGCGATCCCGCGCGCGCCGTGGCTCGACTCGCCGGACTGGGTGACCGTGCGCGGGATGGAGCCGCTGGCCGCGCGCTACGAGCTGCTGGTGGACAACCTGCTGGACCTGTCGCACGAGACCTACCTGCACGGGGGCTACATCGGCACGCCCGAGGTGGCGCAGACGCCGATCACGACCGAGGTGGACGAGAAGGCCGGGGTCGTCTACGTCAGCCGCCGGATGACCGACGTGGAGTGCCCGCCGTTCTACGCGAGGTCCACGGGGATCGACGGGCGCATCGACCGGTGGCAGGACATCGAGTACCACCCGCCGTGCCTGTACCTGCTGCACAGCCGCATCGCGCCGACCGGGGTGGCGCCGCTGGCCGACGGGGACGACCCGCGCGCCTGCCACGCCGAGATCGTCTACGCGATCACGCCGGAGACCGAGACGAGCACCCACGACTTCTGGATGGTCTCCCGCGACTTCGCCCGTGAGGACGAGGAGGTCAGCGCGTTCCTCGCGGAGAGCAACCGCACGGTGGTGCTCCAGGACGTGCGCGCGCTCGACCTGCTGGAGAAGGTCATCGCCGCCGAGCCCGAGGGCTACCAGGAGCTCAGCATCAACATCGACACCGGCGGCCTGGCCGCGCGCCGCCTGCTCAAGCGGATGGTCGAGGGCGCGTGAGCGGGCGGCTACGGGTCGAGTGGGTCCCCGGCACCGACGAGCTGACCGGCGTCTGCCACTGCGGGGCCGTACGGCGGGCCGGGAATCCGGCCGAGATCTGGGACTTCCTGCTCGACCACCCCGCGCACGGGACGGCCCGGTGAGGCTCGTCGTCGCGGGCAAGCGCGAGATCGCCGAGGGGGTCGCGCACCTGACGCTGCGCGACCCCGGCGGCGCCCCGCTCCCGCCGTGGACCCCCGGCGCCCACGTGGACCTCGTGCTCACGCCCGCCCTGACCCGGCCGTACTCCCTCTGCGGCGACCCGGCCGACCGCACGTCCTACGAGCTGGCCGTACGGCATGAGCCCGCCGGCCGGGGCGGGTCCCGGCACGTCCACGAGGAGCTGGCGGCCGGGGACGAACTGGAGGTGCGGGGGCCGCGCAACGAGTTCGAGCTGGTCCCGGCCGGGCGGTACCTGTTCGTCGCCGGCGGCATCGGGATCACGCCGATCCTCCCGATGATCGCCGAGGCGGAGTCTCGGGGCGTCCCCTGGCGGCTCGTGTACGGCGGGCGCACGCGGGCGTCGATGCCGTTCCTCGACCGGCTCACCGGGGACCGCGTGGAGCTGTATCCGCAGGACGAGACCGGGTTCCCCGACCTGGACGCGCTGTCGCCCGGGGACGCCCTGGTCTACTGCTGCGGCCCGTCCGGCCTGGTCGACGAGGTCGTGCGGCGGTGCCCGCCGGGCTCGGTGCGGGTCGAGCGGTTCACGCCGCGTGAGGACGCCGGGGCCGGGCCCCGGGCGGCGTTCGAGGTCGAGCTGGCGCGGTCCGGGCGGGCCCTCACCGTGCCCGCGGACCGGTCGATCCTTTCCGTGCTGGAGGAGGCCGGGGTGCCGGTGCTCTCGTCCTGTCAGGAGGGCACGTGCGGCACCTGCGAGACCGACGTCCTCGGCGGCGTGCCGGACCACCGGGACTCCCTGCTCACCCCGGAGGAACGGGCGGCCGGCGACACGATGATGATCTGCGTGTCCCGCTCGCTGACCCCGCGCCTGGTGCTCGACCTCTGACCTCCCGGGACCCGATGGCGACGCCGTACGACGAGGTGGGCGGGCCGCCCGGCTCCGGCGGGGCGGGGACGCCGTATCGTGAGGTCCGGCGCGTCTCGGGCGGGGCGCGGGACCTGGGAGGCGGGGCGCGTGGGGAGCAGGCCGGTCGGCGCGGACGGCGGTCACGTGCTGCTCGGGTCGTCCTCGCCGTCGCTGCTCTACATGGTCAAGCAGGTCGAGCTGGCCATCCGGGCGCGCATCGACGAGATCGTGCGGGCCAGCGACATCACGGTGCTGCAGTACACCGCCCTGACGGTCCTCCTCCGGCACGAGGAGCCGGTCTCCTCGGCCCAGCTCGCCCGCAACTCCTTCGTCACCGCGCAGTCGATGGCCGACATGGTCGCCGCCCTGGAACGCCGCGGCCTCATCGAGCGCCACACGGATCCCAGGCACCGCCGCCGTCTCCTGATCCGTCTCACCCCGTCCGGCCGCGACCTGATCGAACGCCACGAGGCCGAGATCTCCGCGCTCGAAGCCCGCATGGTCGCGGGCCTCACCCCCGCCCAGGTCGAGTCCTTCCGCCAGGCCCTCAACGCCTGCCGCCGCGCCCTCACGGAGTAACCCCGCCTCCACTGGAGCCCCGCGCGCGGGCAAACCTCCGCGCGGGGGCAAACCTCCGCGCGCGGGAAGACCTCCGCGTGCCGGCGGCCGTGCGCGCGGGGGGAACGCGCGCGGGGGAAACGCCGTGCGCGGGGATGGGGACTGCCCGCGGAGGGGCGGGCATCGAGGGGGAGATTTCGGGGTTCGGGCTCTGTTTGAATGTCAGGAAACCTGATACTAATTGCGGCACGCGCCCCGACGGATGAGGAGCCGTGCCTTGACGAATCCCCTCGGTTCTCCCGACGGCGGCGGTGTCCCGCTGCCTTCCTCTCTCTCGCTGGAACGGAGGGGGGAGATCGCCGTGCTGCGGCTCAGCCGGGCGGCGAAGCGCAACGCGCTCGACGACGCGACTGTGCTCGGGCTCGGGGCGTTCTTCACGTCGCCGCCGGAGTGGGCCAGGGTGGTCGTCCTGGACGCCGAGGGCGACCACTTCTGCGCCGGGCTGGACCTGGCGGAGCTGGCCGAGCGGGACGCGTTCGGGGGGCTGCGGCACTCGCGGATGTGGCACGCGGCGTTCGAGCGGATCGAGTCCGGCTCCGTGCCGGTGATCGCGGTGCTGAAGGGCGCCGTGATCGGCGGCGGGCTGGAGCTGGCCTGCGCCGCCCACCTGCGCGTCGCCGAGGCGACCACCTTCTACGCCCTGCCCGAGGGACAGCGGGGGCTGTTCCCCGGGGGCGGCGCGTCGGTGCGGGTGCCCCGGCTGATCGGGGCGCACCGGATGGCCGACATGATGCTCACCGGCCGGGTCCACGACGCCGAGGCCGGGCAGGCGCTCGGGCTGTCGCACTACCTGACCGCGCCCGGCGAAGGGCTCGCCGAGGCGCTGCGCCTGGCGGAGAAGGTCGCCTCGAACTCCCCGGTCAGCAACTACGCCGTGATCCAGGCGCTGCCGCGGATCGCCGCGAGCAACCCCGCCGACGGCTACTTCATGGAATCCCTCATGGCCGCCGTCGCCCAGTCCGGCGACGAGGCCAAACGACGGATGCGCGCCTTCCTCGACGGGCGCGCCGCCAAGGTCACCAAGGATGCCAAGGTCAGCACGGACGCCAAGGAGTCCCCCGATGCCTGAGCTCCCCGAACCCCCCGCACTCCCCGAGAACCCCGGCCCACCCCGCACCCCCGCGTTCTCCGCCGACCCCGAACCGCTGTACTCCCCCGGCCCGGACGCCCGCGAGGGCACCCAGCTCGGCCGGTTCCTCGACTGGCTGGCCGCCGAGCGTGGCCTGCGCTTCGACGACTGGGCCGCCCTGCACGCCTGGTCCGTGTCCGACCTGGCCGGCTTCTGGTCCGCGCTCTGGGAGTTCTTCCAGATCAAGGCCGCCAAGCCGTACGACGAGGTGGTGTCGGGGCGGGAGATGCCCGGCGCGGTCTGGTTCCGGGGCGCGCTGCTGAACTACGCCGAGCACATGTTCGGCGAGCCGGAGGACGCCGGCCGGGTGGCCGTGCTGGGCCGTTCGCAGACCCGGCCGGACGTCACGCTGACCTTCGGCGAGCTGCGCGAACAGGTGGCCCGGGCCCGCGCGGGGCTGCGCCGCCTCGGCGTCGGGCGCGGCGACCGCGTCGTCGCCTACCTCCCGAACATCCCCGAGACGCTGGTGGCGTTCCTGGCCACCGCGAGCCTCGGCGCGGTCTGGGCGAGCTGCGCCCCCGAGTTCGGCGCGCCCGGCGTGATCGACAGGTTCGGCCAGGTCGAGCCCACCGTGCTGCTCGTCGTGGACGGCTACAGGTACGGCGAACGCCACGTGGACCGCCGCGGCGAGGTGGCCGCGCTCCGCGAGGGCCTGCCGACGGTCCGCCACGTCGTGCACGTGCCGTACGGCGGGAACGCGGTCCCGGACGCGGTGACCTGGGACGACCTGCTGGACGGGGACCCCGGGCCGCTGGAGTTCGAGCACGTCCCGTTCGACCACCCGCTGTTCGTGCTGTTCACCTCGGGGACGACCGGCAAGCCCAAGGCGATCGTGCACGGGCACGGCGGCATCCTGATCGAGCACTTCAAGAACGGCGGCCTGTCCTGGGATCTCAAGCCCGGCGACCGCATGCTCTGGTTCTCCACCACCGCCTGGATGCTGTGGAACGCCCTGGTCTCCGCGCTGCTCCTGCGGGCGTCGATCGTCATGCTGGACGGCGACCCGGCGTACCCCGACATCGCGGGGCAGTGGCGCACGGCCGGGGAGACCGGGGCGACGCTCGTCGGCGTCAGCCCCGCCTACCTCATGACCTGCCGGAAGCAGGGCGTCAGGCCCGCCGAGGTCGCCGACCTGTCGCGGCTGAACCAGCTCGGCGTGGCCGGCAGCCCGCTGCCGGTCGAGGGGTACCACTGGGTGCACGAGCAGTTCGGCGGACGGGTGCTGCTCAACGTGGGCTGCGGCGGCACCGACCTGTGCTCGGCGATCATCCAGGGCAGCCCCCTCCAGCCGGTCTGGGCCGGCGAGATCTCCGGGCCCTGCCTGGGCGTGGACGCCAAGGCGTACGACCCCGACGGGAACGTCGTGGTCGGCGAGCTGGGCGAACTCGTGATCACCGCCCCGATGCCGTCCATGCCGGTCGGGTTCTGGGGCGACGAGGACGGCAGCCGGTACCGCGCGGCGTACTTCGAGGACTACCCCGGCGTGTGGCGGCACGGCGACTGGGTCCGGTTCCTGCCCACCGGCAGCGCGATCATCACCGGCCGCTCGGACGCGACCCTCAACCGGGGCGGCGTGCGGCTGGGCACGGCGGAGTTCTACCGCGTCGTCGAGGAGCTGCCGGAGATCGACGACAGCCTCATCGTGCACCTGGAGGACCGCGACGGCGGCCTGGGCGAACTCCTGCTGTTCGTACGTCCGGCGGACGGCGTGGACCTGGACGACGCGCTGCGGGACCGGCTGCGGCTGGCCCTGCGGACGGCGCTCTCGCCCCGCCACGTGCCGGACCGGATCATCGCGGTGGCCTCGGTCCCGCGCAACCGCACGGGCAAGAAGGTCGAGGTCCCGGTGAAGCGCATCCTGCTCGGCGAGGACCCGGACAAGGTCGCCAGCCGGGAGTCGCTCACCGACCCGTCCTCGCTGGACGCCTTCGTGGCGCTGGCCGGGGACCGCGCGTGATCCGCCGGGTCGCCGTCGTCGGCACGGGCGTCATCGGCACGAGCTGGGCGGCGTACTTCCTGGCCAAGGGCCTGGACGTCGTCGCGGCCGACCCGGCCCCCGGCGCGGAGGACCGCCTGCGCGCCGGCGTCGACGCCGCCTGGCCCGCCCTCACCCGCCTCGGCCTCGCGCCGGACGCCTCCCTCGACCGCCTGACCTTCGTCTCCGAAGTGCGGCAGGCCGTGGCCGGCGCGGACTTCGTGCAGGAGAACGGGCCGGAGCGCGAGGACCTCAAGGCCGCGCTGATCGCGGAGCTGGACGAGGCCGCGCCGCCCCGGACGGTGATCGCGAGCAGTTCGTCGGGGTTCACACCGACCCGGTTGCAGGCGATGTGCGCCCGGCGTCCGGAGCGCGTCGTCGTCGGGCACCCCTTCAACCCCGCGCACCTCATCCCCCTGGTGGAGGTCGTCCCCGCGAGCCGTACCGGATTCGGGGGCGGCGGCGGGAGCCGTACCGGATCCGGGGGCGGCGGCGGGGAGGGCGTGCCCTGGGCGGCGGAGGCGGCGTACCGGTTCTACGAGGGGGTCGGGAAACGGCCGATCCTGCTGCGGCGGGAGCTGCCGGGGCACCTGGCGAACCGGTTGCAGGCGGCGCTGTGGCGCGAGGCGTACTCGCTGGTCGAGCGGGGCGCGGCGAGCGTGGCCGACATCGACGCGGCGATCGCGTACGGCCCGGGGCTGCGCTGGGCGCTGCTCGGGCCGCTGGCGAACCAGCACCTCTCGGGCGGCGCGGGAGGGCTGGCGCACGTGCTGGCGCACCTCGGGCCGCCGACGGAGAAGCTCATGGACGACCTGGGCGGCACCCCGCGCCTGACGCCGGAACTGGTGTCCGCCCTGGTCGGCGGCGTCAACGAGGAGCTGGGCCACCTCGACCCCGTCGCGCTCGTGGCCCAGCGGGACGAGCTGCTGCTGGACCTGCTCGCCCGCAAGGCCGCCGCCGACTCCCTGCCCTGAACCCCACAGACCCCACCGGGTTCCTGGAGAACGGGAATCCAGGAACCCCCGGAAACAGGAGGACCCGTGCGCTACGAGCCCCGGATCGACGTGGACTCCCTGGCCGCGATCGACGTCCACACGCACGTCGAGCGGGACGCCCACGGCTGTTTCTCGCTCGACGAGGAGCTGATGGCGGCCTCGGCGAAGTACTTCAGGGCCGGGGCGCACCGCACGCCGTCCCTGGCCGAGATCGCCGGCGTCTACCGCGAGCGGCGGATGGCCGCCGTCGTGTTCACCGTGGACGCGACCGCCGCCACCGGCCACCCCGCCCTGTCCAGCGAGGAGATCGCCGAGGGCGCGGCCGAGCACGCCGACGTGCTGATCCCCTTCGGCTCGGTGGACCCCTGGCAGGGCCGCGCGGCCGTACGGCGGGTGCGGCGGCTCGCCGGGGAGTACGGCGTGCGGGGCTTCAAGTTCCACCCCAGCCTCCAGGCGTTCGAGCCCAACGACCGCGCCTTCTACCCGCTCTACGAGGCGATCCAGGAGGCGGGCGCGATCGCCCTCTTCCACACCGGCCAGACCGGCATCGGCGCGGGACTGCCCGGCGGGCGCGGGATCAAGCTGCGCTACTCCGACCCGATGCTCCTGGACGACGTCGCCGCCGACTTCCCGGACCTGAAGATCATCATGGCCCACCCGTCGGTGCCCTGGGTGGACTCGGCGATCTCCATCGCCACCCACAAGGCCAACGTCTACATGGACCTGTCCGGCTGGCTCCCCAAGTACTTCCCGCCGCAGCTCGTCCGCCAGGCCGGGAACCTCCTCAAGCACAAGCTGCTCTTCGGCTCCGACTTCCCGGTCATCACCCCCGACCGCTGGCTCGACTCGTTCGCCGGGCTCGACCTGAAGGACGAGGTCCGCCCCCTCATCCTCAAGGACAACGCCGTCACCCTCCTCGGCCTCAAGTAGCCCCCCGGGAGGAGGGCGCCGAGTCGTAGACGAACGCGCCGCCCCGGTGACCGGCGGGTTTGGTGTGAGCGGGTCGGTAGTCCGCTCCCCGGCCGGGCGGGGCGGCGCGCCTCGAAAAGGAACCACGCCTGCGCGTGCCTCTGGATCACGACTCTACAGCGAATGATCATGAGTTGTCCTTTTCCATGCACTTCGCCGGCTCACGCCGTACGGGATGGAGCGGCGCGGCGGGCGCGCGTCGCCGTACCCGGGGGACGGGGAGGGCACTGCCTGGGGAAATCCGGATGCGGGCGCCGGGGCGGGGGTGGGAACATCCCGGGCGTGGGGCGTACGTATGAGGAACTGGTGGCGGAGGCGGCCTCGGCGCCGGTCGAGGGCTGGGACTTCTCCTGGCTGGACGGGCGTGCGACCGAGGCGCGGCCGTCGTGGGGTTACCAGCGGCTGATGGGGGAGCGGATGGCGCGCGCCGAGGTGGCGCTCGACATCCAGACCGGCGGCGGCGAGGTGCTCGCGGGCGTGCCCCGGCTGGCGCCCTTCACCGTGGCCACCGAGTCGTGGGCGCCCAACGCCGCGCGCGCCAGGGACCTGCTGAACCCGCGCGGCGCCGCCGTCGTCGAGGACGCGGACGAGCCGCCGCTGCCGTTCCGGGACGAGACGTTCGACCTGGTGGTGAGCCGGCATCCGGTGACCGTGTGGTGGGCGGAGATCGCCCGGGTGCTGCGCCCCGGCGGGACGTACTTCTCCCAGCAGGTGGGCCCGGAGAGCGTGTTCGAGCTGGCCGAGTTCTTCCTCGGCGACCTGCCCGAGGAGGCGTACCGGGCGCGGCGGCCCGAGGACGCGCGCGCCGGGGCGGAGGCGGCCGGTCTCCGGGTGGTGGACCTGCGGTCCGAACGCCTCCCGATGACCTTCCTCGACGTCGGCGCGGTGATCTACTTCCTCCGCAAGGTCATCTGGATCGTCCCCGGTTTCACCGTCGAGCGTCACGCCGACCGCCTGCGCGCCATGCACGACCACATCCAGCGGGAGGGCCGCTTCGTCGCCCACTCCGCCCGCTTCCTCATAGAGGCCGCCAAACCCGCCTGACCGCCCCGCCCCGCCCCGCCTGCCCGCGCGTGCGCGTGAGCCGTACGGCGCGCGCCCGCCGCCCGAGAGCGGACGGCCCGCGCTCAGACGCGGACGTCCGGCGCTCAGACGCGGACGGGCCCGGGCGCGGCGGCGATCACGCGGAGCGCCGCCTCCGAGGGCGAAGCGGGTTTCGCGGTGTAGGCGATGAGGGTTGCGCTCCCGGGGCGGCAGCGCGTCCAGGTCCACGATGAGCCGGGCGAACAGCGGGGTCCAGGCGAGGACGTCCGTGCGGTGCCCCACGACGAACGCGGGGGTGTCCCCCGTCGAGGCGAGCAGCCGCAGCAGCCCCGGCCGCACCTCCTGCCGCGGCGTCTCCCGCCCCGGGTCCCGCACGCGGAGCGCCCGGACGAGGTCGTGCAGGTGGGCCCGCGCCGCCTCCACCCCGCCGCCTGATCCCCCGGGCCCCGCCCGCCGTACGGCACCCGCCTGACGGTGATCCAACGCCCGGGCCGAGCGCCTGGAGGTGGCCCCCGCCACCGTCAGCCTCATGGTCGGCGACCTCACCCGCCGCGGTGGGCTCCCCCGAACGCCGTGCCGCCCACCTTCCGGGGAAGGCGGGCGGCGGGCTCACGCGACCTGGATGACGGTCTTTCCGGGGGTGCGGGGGCGGGAGCGGAAGGCTTCGGCGGCCTCGGCCAGCGGGCGCACGGCTCCCACCACCGGCTCCAGGCGGCCTTCGGTCACCCGGCGGGCGATCTCGGCGAGCTGGGCGCGGTCGGGTTCGACGACGAAGAAGACCGCGCGGCCGTTCTCGGGCCGGATCCTCGGCGGGGCGGCGATCGTGACGAGGGCGCCGCCCGGGCGGACCAGGGCGGCCGAGCGGTCCAGGACCTCGCCGCCGATGACGTCGAAGACCACGTCGGCCCGCTCGGTCAGCGGGTCGTTCGCCAGGTCGAGGAAGGCGTGGGCGCCGAGCCGTACCGCCGTCTCGCGGTCCGCCGCGCGGCCGGTGGCGATGACACGGGCGCCGGCGTCGCGGGCGAGCTGGACGGCGAGCGAGCCGACCCCGCCGGCCGCGCCGTGGATCACGACGGTCTGCCCGGGTTCCAGGCGGCCGTGGACGAACAGCGCCTGCCAGGCGGTGAGCCCGGCCATCGGCAGGGCCGCGCCGCGCACGTGGCCGATCGAGGCGGGCAGCGGCGCCAGGTTCCGCGCCTCGACCGCGACGTACTCGGCCAGCGTCCCGTCCCGCGTCCAGTCGGTGAGCCCGAACACCCGCTGCCCCACGGTGAGCCCCGTCGTCCCGAGCCCCAGTTCGGCGACCTCCCCCGACACCTCGTGCCCGGGGATCACCGGCGCCCGGTCGCGCCCCGCCCGGTCGTGCCAGGTGCCTGGCCAGGCCAGTTCCCCGGGCGTGAACGAGGCCGCCCGCACCCGGACGATCACGTCGTTCTCCGAGGCGTGCGGGTGCGGGGCGTCCTCGAACACGAGCCCGTCGATCCCGGCGGCGGGACCGTGCGCGCGAATCGCCTTCATCCTTGGGTCCTCCCTGTCCTGTCGTGCGTGGTCATCGATGGAGCGGCCGGCGGCCTCAGGCGCGCTCGCGCAGGAGCGGCGGCAGCAGGGCGAGTGCCGTCAGGGCCAGCGCGAGGTTGCCGACCAGCGCGATCGTGAAGGCGCCGGTGTACGCCCCGGGGGCGGCGTCGTGGGACCCGAGGGCGGTGAAGAACACCAGCCCGAGGACGGAGACCCCCAGCGACATGCCCAGCTCGTTCGCGGTCCCCAGCACCCCGCCCGCCGCGCCCGCGTCCTCGGCGGGCACCTGGCTCAGGGCCGTACGGGTCAGCGGGCTCACGCCCAGGCCCTCGCCGAATCCGATCACCGTCAGCGCCGGGACCATGAGCCACCCGGTGAGCGCGGGCCCGGCCGCCCAGGCGGTGACCAGCAGCGCGAGCGTGCCGGCGGCGTTGACGGCGTATCCGAGGGTGAGGACGTGGCGTCCGAGCCGCCCCTGCAGGCGCGGGGCCAGCAGCGAGGCCGCCGCGAACGCCACCGCGAGCGGGACGAAGGTGAGCCCGGCGGTCAGCGGCCCGTACCCCAGCCCGGTCTGGAGCTCCAGCGTGAGCACGAAGAACAGCCCCGCGTTCCCGGCGAAGAACGCCAGCCCGATCGCGCTCCCCGCCGAGAAGGTCCGCAGCCGGAACAACCGGGGGTTCACCAGCGGGCTCCCGCCCCGCGCGGCGAGACGCCGCTCCCACGCCACGAACGCGACGCCCACGGGCGCGGCCGCGGCCAGCGAGACGAACGTCCAGGCCGGCCACCCCGACTGGTGCCCCTCGACGAGGGGGAGCGACAGCAGCAGCAGCGCCCCGCTGAGCAGCCCGACCCCCACCAGGTCCAGCCGGGCGCCCCGCGCCCCGCCGCCCGGCAGCGTACGGCTCGCGCCGACGAGCGTGAGCAGCCCGAGGGGGACGTTGACCAGGAACACGTTGCGCCAGCCGAGCCCGAACAGGTCGAGGTGGATCAGCAGCCCGCCGATGACCTGCCCGGCGATGGACGCCAGCCCGATCGTCGCGCCGAAGACCGCGAACGCCCTGACCTTGGCCCGCCCGGTGAACGCGGTCTGGAGCACGGCGAGCACCTGCGGATACAGGAGCGCCGCTCCCACGGCCTGCGCGACCCGGAACGCGATCAGCGTGACCGGGCCGGGCGCGAGCCCGGCCGCCAGCGACGCCAGCGTGAACACCGCGGTCCCGATCATGAAGAGCCGCCGCGCGCCGAACAGGTCGCCCAGCCGCCCGCCGGTCACCAGCAGCAGCCCGTACACCAGCACGTATCCGCTGACCGCCAGCTCCACCTGCGCGAACGTGGCGTTCAGGTCCGCCCGGATGGACGGCACCGCCACGTTCACGATGAACGAGTCCAGGATCGCCAGGAACGTCCCGGCCATCGCCACCAGCAGCATCCACAGGCCGCGCCCGGCGATCCGCCCGTCGTCCTCGCCGCCCGGCCCGACCGGGGCCGCGGCGGGGGCCTCCAGCACCGCGCTCATCTCGCTCAACCTCCAGCTCAGTCGTCTCCCGACGCCTCAACCCTCGTGCCGGGGCGCGTGCGGAACAATGACGAAGCGGGCAACGAGGGATAAGCGAGAGTTATCAATGCTGGAGCGGCACGAGATCGACGCGTTCCTGACCCTGGCCGAGGAGCTGCACTTCGGCCGTACGGCGGAACGCCTGCGCCTCTCGCAGGCGCGCGTCAGTCAGACGATCAAGAAGCTGGAGCGAAGGATCGGCGCGCCCCTGTTCGACCGCACGAGCCGCCGGGTCGCGCTCACCCCCCTAGGCGCGGGACTGCACGCCGAGCTGGAGCCGCTGGTGCGGCGGCTCGACGCGCTGGTGGAGCGGACCGTCGCGGCCGCCCGCGGCGTGGACGGGGTGCTGCGGGTGGGCTTCCTCGGCGCGGGCGCGGGCGAGCTGACCCCGTCGATCATGGAGATCTTCCGGTCCCGGCATCCCGGCTGCGAGATCCAGATGCGCGAGGTCCACTTCGCCGACCCGCTCGGCCCCCTCCGCGACGGCGAGGTGGACGTCCTGCTCACCCGTCTCCCCGTCGAGGAGCCCGACCTCACCGTGGGCCCGGTCGTGCTCGCGGAGCCCCGCGTCCTGGCCGTCCCCGCCGGTCACCCGTTCGCCCGCCGTGCGAAGGTCTCGCTGGAGGATCTGGCCCGCGTCACCGTCTTCGGGGTCTCCGGGCCCGCCCCGGCGTACTGGTGGGACTTCCACGTCCCGCGCGAGACCCCGAGCGGGCGCCCCGTCCCCCGGGGGCAGGACGTCACCACCTTCCAGGAGCTCCTGGCCCTCATCGCGGCGGGCCAGGGCGTCTCGCCGGTCGCGGCCTCGGTCAGCCGGTACTACGCCCGCCCCGACGTCGCCTTCGTCCCGCTCGACGACGCCCCCGACACCGAGGTCGCCGTCGTCTGGCGTACGGCGGGGGCCACGGCCCGCACCCACGCCTTCGCCCGGGCCGCCGCCGACGCGGTCGAGTCCAACGGCCGCCCCGCCCGCTACTGACCGCGCCTTCGAGGCGGGACCTCAGGCGTCCTCGCACGGGCCCCTCACGCGTCTTCGCGGGACTTCGCGCGGGCAGGCGTCTTCGCGGGCCTCAAGGCGCCTACGCGCGGGCAGGCGTCTTCGCGCGGGCCTCAGGTGCCCTCGAGCCCGCGGCCGGGCGCGGGCTCGACGCGGGACAGGCGGTGGCGCAGGTGGTCGCGCTCGGGGGCGGTCCGGGCCAGGGCCAGGGCCGCCCGGTACGCTTCGGCGGCCTCGGCGTGGCGTCCGAGGCGTTCCAGCAGGTCGGCGCGGGCCATGGGGTACGGGTGGTAGTCCCGCAGCCGGGGCTCGCCGGCCAGCTCGTCGAGGGCCGCCAGGCCCGCCGCGGGGCCGTCGCGCATGGCGAGGGCGGCCGCCCGGCCGAGCGCCGCGACCGGCGACGGGGACAGCGCCAGCAGCACGTCGTACAGCGCCACGATCTGCGGCCAGTCCGTCGCCGCCGCGTCCGCCGCCTCCGCGTGCAGGGCCGCGATCGCCGCCTGCACGCCGTACGGCCCGGGCGGCCCGCCGGTCAGGGCCTCCCGGACCAGCGGGAGGCCCTCCTCGATCATCGCGCGGTCCCAGCGGCCCCGCTCCTGGTCGGCGAGGAGGACCAGCTCGCCGCCGGGCCCGACGCGGGCGTCGCGGCGCGCGTGGACCAGCAGCATCAGCGCGAGCAGCCCCGCGACCTCGCGCTCCCCGGGCAGCAGCCGGCGCAGGATCCGCGCCAGCCGGATGGCCTCCTCGGCCACGTCGTACCGCTGGAGCGCGGGCCCGGCCGTCGCGGCGTACCCCTCGGTGAAGATCGAGTACAGCGCCTGGAGCACACCCGGCAGCCGTTCCGGCAGCTCGCCGGCGTCCGGGACGCGGAACGGGATCCTCGCCTCCCGGATCTTCCGCTTGGCCCGCACGATCCGCTTGGACATGGTCGCGTCCGGCACCAGGTAGGCCCGGGCGACCTCCGGCGTGCTCAGCCCGGCCAGGCACCGCAGGATCAGCGCCCCGCGGTCCTCGGCCGCCAGCGCCGGGTGGGCGCAGGTGAAGAAGAGCTGCAGCCGCTCGTCGGGGAACTCCCCGGAGTCCTCGCCGGGCGCCGCCGGGGGAGCGGCCCGCTCCGCCTCCGCGTGGAGGAGAGCGAGCCGCGCCGCGTACGCCGTGTCCCGCCGAAGCCGGTCCACCGCCCGCCGCCGGGCCGTGGTCATCAGCCACGCGCCCGGCTTCGGCGGCACCCCCTCGACCGGCCAGTGCACCAGCGCCGCCTCGATCGCCTCGGACGTGACCTCCTCGGCCAGGTCGAGGTCCCCGAACCGCCGCGCCAGCGCCGCCAGCAGCCGTCCCCGTTCCTCACGGAAGACGGCCTCCACGGCCTCCACGGGTCAGAACTCCGCGACCGGCCGCACCACGACCGAGCCGCCCCCGCGCGACCCCGGGCACCGCGCCGCCCAGTCCAGGGCCGCGTCGAGGTCCGGCACGTCGATCACGTAGTACCCGCCGAGCACCTCCCGCGCCTCGGCGTACGGCCCGTCCACGATGGTCCGCTCGCCCTTGGCGTTGACCTGGACGCGGGTGGCCGTGGTGAGGTCGGCGAGGGAGTGGCCGGTCACGAAGATCCCCGCGTCCCGCACCGTCTTGTCGTACGCCATCCAGTCCTCCACCTCGCACCCCGGCCCGGCCTCGGGGTCGGTGGCGGCCTGGATCAGCAGCATGTACTTCATGGTCACTCCCTGGTCTTCCGGCCGCCGCGTCCGCGCGCGGCCCCTGCGTATGCCATCACTACGAACGCCGGAGACCCGTTTGGACACCTCGCGCGAACTTTTTCCCGCCGGTCTCCGCGCAGGGTACCCACCCCCGTCCACCTCGCCCTCCGCGCGGGGCCCAGGCGGTGCGCCGTACGCCCGACGCGGCCGGGCACGCCCGCGGGCTCAGGCCGTACGGCGGACGCCGAGCGCGACGAGCAGCGAGGCAGCGGTCAGGGCCACGCCGGACCAGACGGCGGCCGTGACGCCGAGATGGTCGGCGAACAGGCCCCCGGCGAGCGCGCCGAGCGCGATCGAGGTGTTGTACCCGAGCGTGTTGATGGACATGGCGGCCTCGAAGGTGCCGGGCGCGGCCGCGAGCGTCATGGTGATCTGGCACAGGTTCATCGCGCCGAAGGAGACGCCCCACAGCGCCAGCGAGACGATCGCGCCGACCGGCGAGTGGCCGATCGTGAGCAGCAGGAGCAGCGAGATCACGAGCCCCGCGCAGGCGACGACGAAGCTCCCCCGCGGGCTCCTGGTCACGGTGTACCCGGCGAGGAAGTTCCCGGCCGCGCCGCCCACGCCGTACACGATCAGCAGGCCGGCGACGAAGGCGGGCGTGGCCGAGGACGTCTGCTCCAGGAAGGGCCGGACGAAGGTGTACGCCGCGAAGTGGCCGAGCACGTACAGGACGACGGTGACCATCACCAGGCGCAGCCGCGCGTTCACGGCCGGGAGCGCGAAGACCTCCCGGACCGGGACCGCGTTCTCCGACGGCAGCGACGGGATGACGGCCGCGACCGCCACGAGCACCAGCGCGCTGAGCCCGCTCCAGATCAGGAACGTCGTACGCCAGTCCGACAGGCTCTCCAGGAACGTCCCCAGCGGTATCCCGGCCACGGTTGCGATCGAGATGCCGGACAACGCGATGGCCGAGGCCCGGCTCGCGTGGCGCTCCGGGACGAGCCGCATGGCCATGCTCACGCCGATGGCCCAGAACACCCCGTTCGCAAAGCCCATGGCGAGCCGCGCGGCCAGGACCAGCGGATAGTTCGGCGACACGGCGGTGATCAGATTCCCCAGGGCGAGTACGGCCAGCAGCGCGGACAGCAGCGCCCGCCGGTTGACGCGCCTGGTCCAGGCCACGATGAACGGCACGCCCAGCCCGGCGGAGACGCCGTACAACGTGACCATGAGACCGGCGGCGCCCACGGATATGCCCAGGCTCGCGCTCACGGGGGTGAGCAGGCCGACCGGCATCAACTCGGTGGTGACGAAGGTGAACAGACTGGCCGTGATGACGGCGACGCCCAGCCAGGAGCGCAGGGCGGAGCGCGGTGGATCGATGAGGGTGGTCATGTCTTCTTTCCGGTGAAGTGATGCGATCGCCGCCCGCGCGAAAGCCCCGGCACGAGAAGAGGCCGAGAGTGTCAGGCGCCGGCCGGGAAACCCTGGTCCGGCGGAGGAGGGCAGGCGAGAGCGCGTAGATATTTTCCTCGGAAGATAAATTAGTTTCCGTGGAAGGTATAGTCAAGTCATGCCTCAGGACAGCGCTGCCCCGCCCTCGCACGCGGACGCCGTCGATCGCATCGTCGGCCAGTGGCGCCGGGAGCGGCCCGACCTCGATCCCAGCCCCATGCACGTGGTCGGCCGCATCAGCCGGTTGCACTGGGAACTGGACGAGCGGCTGTCCCGGGTCTTCGAGCGGTACGGCCTGGGCCGGGGCGAGTTCGACGTGCTCGCCACGCTCCGGCGCTCCGGCCCGCCCTTCGAGCTGAGCGCGGGCGACCTGCGCGGATCGACGATGGTCACCTCGGGCGCGGTGACCAAGCGCGTGGACCGGCTGGAACGCGCGGGCCTGGTCGATCGCCGCGCGGCCGAGGACGACGCGCGGGGGCGGGTGATCCGGCTGACCGAGCGGGGCCGCGAGCTCATCGACGAGGTGGTGGGCCACCACGTCCGCAACGAGGAACGCCTCCTGGCCGGCCTGACCGAGGACGAACGCGCCACCCTGGCCGACCTGCTCCGCAAACTAGGACAAACCCTCGGAAATCCCTAGCCGCGAAGGTCAGGGCATCGCCGTCAGCGCGTCCGGTGAGAGGGCGCGGGGGCGGTGGGCCGGGATTCGCCGTCCGGGGAGTCAGTCGCGGGGGGTGAGGAAGACGACGCCGGTTCCGTGGCGGCGGACTGCCTCGGTGAGTTCCCCCCGGGTCGGATCGCGGGGCACGGTCAAGACGATGCCGAGCCGTTCCAGTCCCGCCCGGCCGCTTTCGGCGAGGATCTCCTGGGCCAGGTCGGCCAGCGCCTCGGGGTCGGTCTCCAGGCGCGCGGTCATCGGCCTGCGCACGCCCCGGTCGGTCACCTCGATGTCCATGCCGCCCCGGAAGTTCGCCCGCCAGCCGGCCTCGGTGAGGACGCCGACGCGCCCGCCGAGGTCCTGCTTCATCACCGGCACCTCGTAGAGCCGTCCGCTCTTGCGCCCGGTGAAGTGCAGCAGGATCAGGTTCTCCATCGAGCGGGTGTAGGCGCCCTTCCGGATCTCCGCTCTCATCAGCGGATTGAAGAGGCGCAACCAGAACCGGGTGTACCAGGGCGTCGAGGGGATGACCACCGGTGGCCTGCGGCGTCCGATCACGCCTCCCATTTGGACCCGAATTCCGGGCGCCCCGCGATCTCCCCGCCCCGCGGATTCGCCCTCCCGTCGATTCCCCTCCGGTGAATTCGGGTCCGCACCCTCGCGGCCGACGTCCTAATCTGAATTCGGGACCGGGCGGACGGAGGTGTGGGCGCATGAGTGAGACGGATCCGCACATCCACGTCGAGCGGAAGGTGCTCAAGTCCGGGGCCGCCTTCCGCAACCTGATGGTGTCGTCGCTGGGCCGCGCCCCCGACGCGCCCACCGTGGTCACCACCGGCTGCGGCCGGCAGGTCCCGTACGCCATGACCTCCTCCCGCCCCGAGAGCGTCACCTGCCTCCCGTGCCGCGAGCACGCCCACCGCGAGCACCTGCGCTACGCCGAGCAACTGGAACGCCTGGCCCGCATGCCCGGCTCGGCCCTACCCGCCGACCAGGCGGTCCAGGCCGCCCAATGGGCCCGCGCCCAGGCCAGGAAGTACTCCACCTGACCCCGCCCTGAGATCCCGGCCCCGGCTCGCCCCACGTCCGGGCATGGGCCGGGGCCGCGGGCGCCCCGCCGTACGGCCAGGGTCAGGACGTGTTTCCGGGGCCGGAAAATGACTGTTCGGAGGGCCGAATCGCCGAACGGGCGGGTGGCGTGTGGCGCGTTAAGTTTTAAGAGCTGAAAGTTCTCCATTGTGGGGAGTGGCGGCGAATGTGACGATGAGTTGAAGATCATCGTCAAGGTCCGCAGGGCCTGGAGGGAGAGACCATGATCCGTCTCGTCGAACGCCTCAGCGACCGACTGCTGTCCACGTTCGTCCCCGAAGTGACCGTCTCCGCCGGATGCAGCCGCTACACCGTCTGCCGCAGCGGCACCCTCTGGTGCCACATGTGCTGCAAGGACGAGGGCTGCCAGAACCCCTGGGTGTGCGGTAGCTGCTGACGCCGTGAGCGGCCCCGCCGGCTTCCGCACCGCCGGCCGGGCCGCGGAGGACGGGCGGCGGTCCAGCCGCCCGTCCTCTCCGTTCCCACCCCCACCGGCCTCCCCGCGAGGAGTCACGCGTGCCCTACCTCGTCGCCGCCGTCGTGCTCATCGGCGCGATCTGCCTGCTCGACCTCGTCCTCACCATCGGGGTGATCCGCCGCCTGAAGGCCCAGGACCAGACGCTCCGCTCCCACGAAGCGCGGCTGGACTCGCTCGCGATGGGCGAACCGCCGCCGATGGAACGGCTGGCGCCGGGGGCCGCCGTGGGCGAGTTCACCGCGACGACCACGGACGGCGAGACGCTCACCCGGGACTCCCTGGGAGACCTCGTCGCCTTCGTCTCCCCCGAGTGCGGGGCCTGCCGTACCCTCGTGTCCGAGCTGGCCGCCCTGCCGCCCGGCCGTACCGGCGGCCGTGAGCGCGTCCTCGCCGTGGTGGTCGCCGCGGAGCCCGGCGAGGCGTCCGAGTACGTCACCAAGCTCACCCCCGTCGCGCGGGTCGTCGTCGAGGACTACGACGGCGCGGTCGGCAAGGCGTTCCAGAACACCTGGATGCCGTCCCTGTACCTCCTCGCCGGCGACCACACGGTCGCCGCCTCCGGGGGGAGCCTGGGCGACGTCCCGCTAGAGGCGGCCCCGTCCCGGTGAGACCGTCCCTCCTGGCCGGCGCGGCGCTGGGCGTGGCCGCCCTCCTGGCCGCCGCGGCCCGGCTCCGTCGCCGCTACCTCGTCGCCACCGTCCACGGGCGCAGCATGGAGCCCGCCCTGCGCGAAGGCGACCGCCTCCTCGTACGGCGGGCCACCCCCGACCGCGTGCGCCCCGGCGACATCGTCGTCCTGCGCATCCGGCTCCGCCCCCAGGGCGAGGTGTACGGCGCCACCGCCGAGGCCCTGCCCCCCGCCGAAACCGCCCACGACGTGGAAGCCCTGCCCCCGGACTGGACCCTGCTGGTCAAGCGGGCCATAGCCGTGCCCGGCGACCCCGTCCCCCGAGACCGAGCCCCCGCCCTGGCCGCCGTCCCCGAACCCCGGGTCCCCGACGACGCCCTGGTGGTCCTGGGCGACAACCCCACCCTGAGCTGGGACTCCCGCGACTACGGCTACGTCCGCCCCGGCCAACTGGTGGGCGTAGCCCTCCGCCGCCTCCCCCTCAGAACACCCCACACCCCCGCCGAACACTCCGCCCGCCCCACCCCCGGAGCATGAGACGACCGAAGCACCCCGACCACCTCCCCCCGGCCGTTGTCCTCCCCGGATGCCGCCAGTCCTCGTGATCAGAACGCACCGACCCGGCGACGCCGCGAGCCGTACGCGGACGCGCGGGTCCCCGGTGGACGGTGCCGTCAGCGGCAGAGGGTTCGCTCGGCGGTGGTGGTGAGGGTCGTCGCGATCTGGTCGAGGGGCAGATCGCGGCCGGTGCGCAGCAGGTCGAAGCTGTCGAAGCCGGTCAGCAGCCAGAGCAGGTCCGCGGCCTGGTCGCGGGTGACGTCCGGGCGCAGCGCCCCCTGCTCCTCCAGACGCTGAGCCAGTTCGGCCATCCCGGCGGCGCGGCCTTGCTCCATGCGCTCCGCCGCGCCGCCCACGGCGGCGGCGTCCAGCAGCGCCATCGACCTGAGCACGCGCAGCACGTCCCGGTGGGCCGCGTACATCTCGACGATCGCGCGGATCGCACCGCGCAGCGCCTCGCGGGCGTCGGGGTGGGCCGACGCCTGGAGGATGCGGTCGAATCCGCCGCGCTGGAGCAGGTCGGCCCAGACCGCGTCGAAGAGCCCGGCGCGTGAGCCGAAGACGAGGTAGACGGTGGGACGCGCGACCCGGGCGATGCGGGCGATTCGATCGATGCTCACCGGTTCCGATGGCGCTTCGCGCAGCCGTTCGTAGACCGCGTCGAGGATGCGGCGCCGGGTCTCCTGCGCCGCCTCCGCGCGGAGGCGCTGCTCGTACTTCCGGGTGGCCATGGTCGCATCCTACATTGAGTTGACAGTATGTATTTTGAAATACATGCTGTTGCCCGAAATTGGAGCGGGACGCCGCCGACGGGCGGTGGCGACCGCTTCGGGAGCCGACGCGAGGAGCCGGTCATGCACGTGATGATCCGCTGGAAGGTCAAACCAGATCAGGTGGAGCGCGAACTGGAGTCGCTGCGCGCCGTCTACGAGGACATGCGCGCGATCCGGCCGGAGGGCCTGCGCTATGCGACCTTCCAGCTCGACGACGGCGTGACCTTCGTGGACGTCGCCGAGATGACCGGAGGTCCCGGGGTGTTGCGGCAGGTGGCGGCCTTCCAGGACTACCGGGCCACCCTGGACGAGCGGTGCGACGAGCCCCCTGCCGTCACCGTGCTGCGCCAGGTGGGCGCCTACCGCTTCCCCTGACGCCACCGGATCAACGGTCCGAGGCCCGAGTCAGGCATGTACACGAACGTTCCGAAAGGCAGACGTCATGCGATCCACGATCCAACCGCCCGCCGCCGACCAGGCCGAACTCACCGGCGGACCGAAGGTGGCGATCATCGTCGGCAGCACCCGCCCGGGCCGCAAGGCCGAGGCCGTCGCCGCCTGGGTGCACGGACTCGCCGCCCGCCGCGACGACGCGACCTTCGAGGTGGTGGACCTCGCCGACTACCCGCTGCCCCATCTGGACGAGCCGGTCCCGCCGCGCGCCGGCCACTACGGCAACCCCCACACCCACGCCTGGGCGCAGAAGATCGGCGCCTATGACGCCTACGTCTTCGTGACCCCGGAGTACAACGCCTCGGTTCCCGGTGTGCTGAAGAACGCCATCGACTTCCTGTACGCCGAGTGGAACGGCAAGGCCGCGGGATTCGTCGGCTACGGCATCCAGGGCGCCACCAGGGCCGTCGAGCACCTGCGGCAGATCCTCGGCGACCTGGACGTCGTCGCCGTGGCCACGACGGTCGCCCTGACCCTCGCCGACGACTTCCAGGACCACGGCCACTTCACGCCCAGCGCCGTCCCGACCAGGAACGTCTCCCTCATGCTGGACGAAGTCGTGGCGCAGGCCACGCGACGGAAGGGAGCGGGGCGGTCATTGTGAACCCGAGCGGCCCGGAAGGACCCACGCTCCAGTTCCACCCCTCGGACGTGTGACCCGCCCTCCGCGCCCGCCGTACGGCATGCCCACCCGGCTGGTCGCCCGGCCAATGAAAGAGGCCCTTTCCGACTCCTCGGAAAGGGCCTCTGACCTGGGTCGGGGTGGCGGGATTTGAACCCACGACCTCTTCGTCCCGAAGCAAAGTGATCAAGGATCGTGCCTGGTGCTGCCCATGGTTTCACCTGGGCGAATAGGTCGCCGGAGTTCGTCCGTGTCCGCTCTCGTGCGTGCCGATTGTCACCCAGTTAGTCACTCAGACTTCGTGGGGACGACGTCGAGTTCTCTGTTGTCGGTCCTGTGTTCGCCGGTGCTCGCGGTGTCGAGATGGTCGAGCGTGGGAGGGAGCGGGGGGAGGGCGTTCAGGCCGAGGAGGTCCATCTCTCGGCGAATCCGCGTGATGCCCTGCTCGATCAGAGTGGCGCTGCCCGCCAGTGCTTCCGCGGCGTCGAGACGAGCTCGCCGTTCCCTATCCGCCGCCGCATGCTCGGCCAGCCGGCGCTGATGGCTGGCTCCTGCTAGGGCTCGTTCCCGTTCGGTGAGTTGCTGCTGGTGCTCGTGCATCAGGCGCGCCACCTTGCTGGACGCGTGCCAGGTGTCGCTCCTCATGCTCTCCGGGGCGACTTCCTCGCGTCGATGGCCGGGCTCTAGGCCGACGAACCAGTCGTAGGCGGTGGTCGTCGAGATCTCAACATGGGGGAGCGCTTCGACTGTCGAGGCGTTCCCGATGGGGAGGATGAGCAGGAGGGGTGGCACCTGGAGGGCCTCAGCGAGGACCAGGACCTCACCCACCGCGATCGTCTGACGTAGCCCCTTCTCCAGCTTCGCGATCACCGACCGGTCCAACGGCAGCCCGAGATCGGCGCAGCGATCAGCCAGAGCCTGAGTGGATATCCCCTTGCCGCCGCGCGTCCGCTTCCTGAAGTACTCGACCTGACGGCCCACTTGCAGTGCGATCCTCGCCAGCCATTCACGCTCTTGTTCCACTGACGCACATTATCCATATCGATTGTGCGGTCACAACTCAAACAGGGTATATTTGATCATGCTTCCGCCGTCGCGAAGGGAGCTGGAAGCGAATTCGCACGCACCTCGGAGGAACTCAAGGATCGAACCGGGACGTTAGCGCACTCGCCTTGCTTTGATCACCTCCCCGGATCGCTGGCGCGGTCTTGCAGGGTCCATCCCGCCGGATGGTCTCGGCGTGGTCACAGCGACCTGGGAAGTGTGTCGTCAGCAAGATTGAGGGCCAAGGTGCGTTCCCCTGAGGCGGTCTCCTGCTACCCCCGCGAGCTCCAGATGGAGCTGGAAGAGTCTCTGAAGCACAAGTTGATACACGACGACGGCGGCACCTCACGATGCCGCCGTCGCGGCCGGGGCGGGCGCGCCAACGCCCGGACTCCGGCTGCCTACCTCATCGCCCGTTACAACCATGAGGAGGCCAACGTGAGCGTACCCAACGCCACACGTGGTTCATCTGCGCCCGCGCCCACTGCATCCCCCGAGTCGCCCATCAATGGGTGTTCCATCCTGGGTGGTGTGCGATGACGGGCGGGCTTCGCAAGCGCCGGACACCGTTCGTCCAGGTTCCTTCAGCGACAATCCGTGACAAGAGGCTGTCGTTCCGCGCCCGCGGCATCCTGGCCTACCTGCTCGACATGCCCGACGAGTGGGAGGTTCGGTCAGAGGTCATCGCCGCTGCCGGCATTGAGGGCCGCGAAGCCGTACGCAGTGCCCTGCATGAGCTGGGCGAGCACGGCTACTACCGGCTGGAGCGACGCCACTTGCTGGACGGCACCTTCGTGATGGGCACCGCGATCTCGGAGGAGCCCGTCCCGGAGTGGGCTGAGGCGTACGCCGAGTTCGGCGGCATGGCGATCACGGTGGTCCAGCAGAGGGATCGGTCGTTCAAGGTCAAGCGCAAGGACGGCCGACTTGTCGATGACGGCTTCGGCACGCCCACCCCGCCGACCGTGCCGCTGGTTGAAGTAGCCGTAGGTCACACCGGAGACGGGTTTCCGGGCCCCGGTTTTCCGGACTCCGGTCGTCCGGGCCCCGGTCTACCGGACTCCGGTGCTCCGGATTCCGGCTCCCCGGGCCCCATTAACAAGACAGATACACAAGACAGAGAAACAGAACGGGATGTGCCTCCTTCGTCGGCACATCCCGCGCGGGGCAACGCGCTGCAGGATCTTCTCGGCGAGGTCGTGCCTCTGCCTCGCCGCCAGCCGAAGACCACGCGCCGCCGTACGGCCAGAGAGCGGACTCCGGAGGAGCAGGCCCGGTTCGAGCGGGCGCAGGAGATCGCCGACGCCTGGTGGAATCGCTGCGACGAGTTGCACATCCCCAACATTCCCCGGGGCAACTCCGGCGCTCGTGGCTTCGTCGGGTTCCGGGCGATGGTGGAGCGCGCTCTGGCGGCCGGATGCAGCGCGAGTGAGATCAAGTGGGCTCTGGATGACCTGAAGGTGCCGTTCCCGTCCACGGCCGCCTTCGAGAAGGCGCTGGCCCGCAGGCGCGGCATCGTCTCGGGTGGGGGAGGCGGGCAGCCGTCGAGCCTGCACCACGAGCGGGACGCGGCCGCGGAGCTGGCGAAGGTGTTCGGATGAGCGGTCGGATGCCGGTCAAGGCCCGCAACAGCGACCTGGAGCGGCTGCTCGCGGGCCTGCCGCCCGGGCGGCGGCAGAAGATCATCGCCGGTGCCGCATCGCCCGAACTGGAGGAGGAGTTCGCCGCCCTGGACGCGGCGGCACTCGCCGAGGCGGCCCGTGACCGGGCCGTCTACCGGCGGCGCCGCTACGAGAACGAGATGCGCCCGCCCGCCTACGCCGACGCCTCCACCCGCAACCTGCTCAAGCAGCAGGACCCGGGCGGCAGGCTGTCGGGGTGGCTGGGCTCGCCGCACCGGAACCTACTGGTGATGGGGCCCAGCGGCCACGGCAAGAGCCACGCCGCCTACGCCATCACCAACGCCGCCATCGACGCCGGCCTCTGGGTCGAAGCCTGGTACGTGCCCGACCTGGTGGCGGCCCTGTCCCCGCCGGAGGCGCACGAGCGGCGCGACCCCGACCGGGCCGCCCAGCGTGAACGCCGCATGGAGCGCGTCCAGGAGTGCGACCTGCTACTCCTGGACGACCTCGGCCGCGAACCCGCCACCCCCCACATCCATGAACGGTGGCGCTCCCAGCTCACCACCATCCTCACCCACCGCGAAGGGGCGAGGCTGCGCACCATCGTGACCGCCAACGCCGAGGAACGCGCCACCGGAACCCGCGTCCTAGAGCCGTACGGCGCACCTGTCATCACCCGCCTACGCGGCGACTGCATCGGCGCCTGGATCGAAGGCGACTGCCTCCGCGTCGAAGCCGCCTGGAATCCCTTCTGACCAGTCCAGGCCCTCCCGTTGTTGTCGTGGCAGCAGGGGAGGGCCAAGGTCTGTAGCCCGTAGCCGGACCTAAGCGGCTGGATTCGGTGAAACTCCCCCAGTGTCCACTTCCAACCTGCCGAATCGGCCCACTATGTCCGTTGCAGAAGTCGCTGCCGTACTGGGCATCACCCGGGATGGCGCCTACGACGCTGTGAGGCGCGGCGACATCCCTAGCCTGCGCATCGGGCGCAAGATTCTCATCCCCACCGCCCGCCTGGCCGCTCTACTCGGGATCGAACGCGAAGGGCAACAGCAGTGAGTGGGCGAGGACGACCCACCAAGCTCACTCCGGAGCTCGAAGAGCGGCTCTGCGCATACGTTCGCGAAGGGCAGTACCTCACCACCGCCGCCGTCCTGTGCGGCGTCCATGAGCGCACGGTTCACGCGTGGTACGCGAAGGGCGAGGAGGATGACGCTCCCGAGCCATATCGCCATTTTCGCCAGGCACTTGAACGCGCGCGCGCGGAAGCGGAGCGTGCGATGGTCGAGGTCATCATGCTCGACGCCCGCGGCGGCGCGGTCGTGAAAGAGGCGATCAGAGAACGCGCGGACGGCACTGTTGAGCGAGAACAACAACTGACGCCGCCGAACGGCAAACTCGCCCTCGAATACCTCGCCCGGACACGACCCCGAGACTGGAGGCCCGTGAAGGCCGTCGAAGTATCAGGGCCGGAGGGCCGACCCGTCGCGGTCCTGAACGACAACCTCGCCGCTCTTGCAGCCCGCGTATCCAAGGTGCGGGCACAGTACGAGGCAGGTGAGCCGTGACGAGGCGCACGGTCCTGCCGGCAGCCGATGGCGTTTCCAGCATCGTCTCGTCCAGGCCCGTACGGGAGCAGATCGAAGACGCCGACCCTGCGGCCTGGCTCACCTGGCAGGTGCTTCCACTGCTGGCGCTGCCGTACGCCGCTCCGCCTGGCTTCGGCGAGGAATGACGTCCGGCGGCCATGGCCTGAACAAGTTGTGGCCCTTCCCGAGGCAGGAAGGGCCACTTCGCTATCGGCTGTCGCGCCGGCCGAGCAGGGCCCGGATCCGCCGCCACAGCGCGGGAAGGTGCTGGTCTCTCACCTCCCCGCGAATCTCGTCCCCATGCGGGGGGTCATCGGGGTCGCGGTAGGTCAGCCGAAGCTCACCAAGCAGTGGGATCTTCCACTGGAGCTCCTTGAGACCATGATCCTTACCCCGGGCGATGATCGCCGGGATGACCAGGAGGATCGTGATCGGGAGCCCGCCCAGCAGAAGCCAAAACCATGGGCTGCTGACCGCCGCAGCGATCGCAGCCCCCACTGCTGGTTAGCCTGCCTGACGGAGGTTAGAAGACATCATCATCTTCCACCCCTTCCCTAGGTAGCCGCGGGCATGTCATGGTGTCGGCGCTGGGGGGAGCACCACGGATCTTAAGCCTGGTCACTCAAGTCTGGTTCCTCGCCCCGCAGCCACCCCCCAGTGCGCTGGCCTGAGGAAGCGGGCGCAGCTTGGGTCTACGCCTGCCGATCACCTGTGGGTCGGCACTAAGAATCTGAGCGTCGAGGGCCGACTCACCATGGCAGCCTAAGGCGACCATTACACCGACGTCAGATCATTCGCCTAGTTCTACGAACATCGTGAGCTGTCGCCCGTAGCCTCCCGCGTTCTCGATGCGGGCGGCGATGTTCTTGAAGCGGCGGATTCGTCGGCACGTCTCGCAGTCGCGCTGCTGGGGGCGGCTCGGCGGCCGGTACAGGTTCGCCCCCCACAGCGGGTGCCCGCGCCAGCAGTGCGTCTTGCGCGCGTTGATCGCGGTCGGGCTCCCGGAGCGGAGATTGTTGATCGGGCGCGACACGGCCTGGAGGTGACGGGGGTTGCCGCATCGCCGATGCGGGCAGGCCCCGCCCGGCTCGCACACGTCCGGGTCGTGGCACAGGTGGTCGATCTCCTGGCCATCCGGGATCGGCCCCACGATAGCTCGTAGACCGTCCGGTGGAGCGCGCCGTACGGCCGCCGACCGTCAGGACGCCGTACCCGTCCCGGTTCGTGGCGCCCGTCCACAGCCAGCACGCGCCGAGCTCGGGCGCGTGCACGGGGACGGGGCCGGCGAAGTCCAGCCGGGCAAGCCAGCGGACGCCGGCCAGTTCGGGGCGCGGGGTCGCCTCGACCGGGAGGAAAGGTCATCGTGCCGCGCCGCCGCGGCCACCTCGCCCGCCCGCGCCCCAGTCCCCGTCCAGGACGCCCATGCACGTCCTCGGCGAACGCGTCATCGTGGGCACGCCCCACGGGGCGTGGAAGCATAACCTGCAGGCGGTCTCCAATCCCGCCCCGACTCGAACGGGCACCTGTCGTGCAAGTGGTGCAGGAATCCGAGTGGTATCTGCTGGCGCTGCGCTCCCCGGCTGCTTCTCGGACGGCTCGACCGACAGCAAGATCGGGGTCTACCCGGCCACGCGGGTATGGGTGGAGACGCTCCAGGCCGAAGCCGACGCTATCTTCTAGGCGTCTCACCACCATCGAGATACCCGCGTTGAACTCGCTGTCCGGCTTGGTCGTCGCCCGGCCAGCAGGCCCACCCTACTGGGGGTCAGGTAGCGGCGGCTGCCGGGGGACCGGCTTCAGGTAGCAGTAGCCCTGCTGGGGGCCGATCCGGCAGCCCGACCGGCGGCACCGTCCAGGCGCCTGGCGCGGACAGATCAACCTGGCCGCCTATGAAATGTGCGCTGCTGAAGGAGACCCGGCTGCCGGAGAGCCGCGCGCCCTGGAAGGTGATCTCCCCGCGGTAGAACTGCGTGCCGTTGAAGGTGACCTCTCCGCCAGAGAACTGCGCGCCGCTAAAGGTGATCTCGTCGCCGGAGAACAGCGCGTTGTTGAAGGACACCTCCCCGGCAGAGAACAGCGCGCGGCGGAAGGAGAACTCTGCGCCAGAGAACAGCGTGATGCTGAAGGAGACCCGGCTGCCGGAGAGCTTCGCGGCGTGGAAGGAGACCTCTCCGCCGGAGAACTGCGCGCTGCCGAAGGAGACCGTGCCACCAGAGAAATCCGCGCGGCCGAAGGAGACCCGGCTGCCGGAGAACCGCGCTTCGCTGAAGTGGACCGTGCCGCCGGAGAACTCCGCGCCGCCGAAGGAGACCATGCCGCCGGAGAACCCCGCTTCGCTGAAGTGGACCGTGCCGCCGGAAAACCGCGCGCTGCCGAAGGAGACCATGCCGCCGGAGAACTCCGCGCGGCCGAAGGAGATCATACCGCCAGAGAATTGCGCACCGTGGAAGGTGACCTCTCCGACGGAGAATTGTGCGTGGACGAAGATGACCGTGCTGTCGGAGAACTGCGCGGCGTCGAAGGTGCCGCCATCGAAGACGGCGCCAGTGAAGTCGAAGTCATGCCCCTGCCAGGACTTCGCCGCTGGGACATCGGCTTGGAGGTGGGCGGTGATGAGGCGGATGATGGTGTGGCGGACCTCCCGCAGCGCGGCGTACGCCAGTCGTGCCTGCTCGACGTCGGTCCCCTCGGCGTCCTCAGGCGGGGGCGGGGGGTAGGGCATGCGTAGGAAGGCACACAGCACGTCGATACAGGTCTGCCGCATCTCGACCGCGTCGTCGGCCAGTGCCGCCAGGGCGTGCACGGCCGCGAGCTTGACCGTCGGTTCGGCATGCCCCAGTTGCTCGGCCGCCTTGGCGAACCGCTCGTGGAACAGCTTGGACTGCTCGCGTGCGTCGGCGCGTTCCTGGCCGCGCTGCCGGCGGTAGGCCACCACCAGGGCGACCACACCGCCGACACCGGCCACCAGCGCCAGCACGATCTTGATGCCGTCCAGCGCGTTCCGGACCGAGTCGGGTTTGGCCGGGTCGATCGGCAGCAGGCGCAGCGCGAGCCACCCCAGCAGAGCCGTCCCTGCCAAAGAGCCAATCAAGGTGATCGTCAACGCCTGGCGAATCGGCTGCACCTCGCGCTCGGACGCCCGCCACCAACGCCACACCCTGCCCAGCCCAGCACCTATCGCGCGCCCGGCTCGCCGCACCCGGCCGGGCCGTGCCGGTTCGTTTGCCTCGGCTATCTCGCCCACGTTGTGAGCATCCGCCTCAGCAGCGGCTCATGTCACCCGCCTGGACGCTCTTGGTCTTGGCGAGCACACGCCAGCGCCCGCCCCACCCCATCGAACCTGGCGGCCGTTGACCTCCGACCCGTCGATTGACCGTGCGGGCGCGACGCTAACCCACACGGACCCCGAGCATCGGCCCGTGGGATCACGAGCACGAATCAAGCTGGGCCTGACAGGCCGCCTCGCCGTGGGAGGGGATCGAGGAGGGCGAGGCCGAGGGCGAATGAGATGACGCAGTCGGCTACGAAGAGCATGCGGTGTGGCTCGAAGCGCGCAGGGTTCCGGCCGCGATGCGGTACGTCGGCGCAGCGGATCGATGCCGCCTCCGGGGAGTGCCTGGCACAGGATCCGGTGTCGATCTTCGCTTTCACCCACGTGAAACGGCTAACCAGGCCGGGTCTCCGATGTCTGTTGGGCCTTTGTAAACCCCTAGAACGGAGATACCGTCATCGGTAGGTGAGAGTCGGTTCGGAGAGGAGCGCGCCGGGATGTACCCATCACCACTCGCTGCGGCGCTTTCGGGCGCCTCGCTCGGGCAGTTGGAATACTGGAGGAAGAAGCCGCCGCTCCTGGTGCCGCAGTATGTGTCATCGAACCGAGTGCTCTACTCATACAAGGATGTCGTCGCCCTGCGCTCGCTGGCCTATCTGCGCCAGAAAGAAAAGCTGTCATTACAGAAAATTCGGATCTCAGTTCACAATCTGCGCAGGTTGGGCAAGGATGCGCACTTATCCGAGTACAAGTTAATCCGGATGGGTGACACGGTCGTCGTAGCTGAAGGTGGTCAGACGATCGACCTTCTCAAGCGGCCCGGCAACTACGTCGTGGCCGAGCTTGTCGATGTCTTCGGTGAGTTCGAGGGTCGACAGGGCAGGGTGTTGCCGTTCCAGCGCCCGATCCGAGGTGTGGCCGTAGATCCAGAGGTGCGCGCTGGCTATCCGGTGGTGGAAGGTACTCGGGTCGGATATGACCAGGTCGCCGGCCTGATGCGTGACAACGTGCCTGCTGAGGAGGTGCCGATGTTCTTTCCTTCGGTGACCCCCGAAAGTGCTCGGGCGGCGCTGGAGTTCGATTCCTACGTAAACACGTACGCAGTGTCCGAGTCCGCCTGAGGGGCCGATCGTGAAGATCCTCCTCGATGAGAATGTTTCCGCTCATCTACTAGATCCTCTGAAGTGGCTTCTATGGGGCCACTCGTTGGAGCATGTGGACAAGCGCTGGAAGGGGATCAAGGACAAGCAGCTGTATGAGAAGGCGGCGCGCCACGGGTATGAGTTCCTGATCACGGTCGACAGCAACCAGTTGTTTGATAACGACATCTGTAAGGCGATCCAGCGATCGGGTGTACACTGTGCCTTTGTTGACGTAGGAAAGAGCTCTCTGGACCACCTAGCCGCTGCGGCGGCTGCCCTTGTGCAATCCAGTCGCGCCATCGTTGCGGCTCTGGAGGAAGTAGATACGCAGCGGATCGTTTTGATTCGCATGGCCTCTGGCCGCCCCTACAAGATCCATGATCCCCGAAGAGAGCCTCCTTCGTCCATGTGGCCACGCAAACAGTATGGGAACCACTGGCCGCCCCGGAGATTCCAGCGGGATGGCTAAAGGCTCCTGGAACCTGAGGGGTGTCTCTAGAGGTAGTGCATGACTGGACGCGAGGGTCCACAGAAGATCGCGGGTATTCTCTGGATTGCGATAACATAGCTTATCGCAATCCAGAATCCGCCTATCGAAGGGTCCCCCCGCCCATGTCTGGCGCTCTCGCGCCCCGCTCTGCCGCCCCCTTGACTCCGGCCGACGATGAGCTGACTGAGCAGACGCGCGCCCGCATCGCCGGCGGCTTCGCGGCCAACACCGGTCGCGCTTACCGCCGCGACTGGATCGCGTTCGAGAGTTGGTGTCTTGAGCAGGGACGTACGGCGATGCCGGCCAGTGCCGCGACGTTGGCCGAGTACGTCACGCACCTTGCCGCGACTCCCACCCGCCGGGGCACCCCGCCCGCGCCCTCGACCATCGAGCGGGCACTGGGGTGCATTCAGTCCCGGCACAAGCTTGCCGGTCACACCTTGGACGCCCGGGTGGCCCGGCTTGCGCTGCGGGACTACCGCCGCGAGTACGCCGCCGCTGGCAAGCGCACCCGCAGGGCGCCCGCGGCCGAGGTGGACATCCTGCGCCGCCTGATCGACGCCACCGACGCCCAGACGCTCACCGGGCTACGCGACCGGGCCGTGCTGGTGCTCGGGTTCGCGCTGATGGGCCGCCGCTCCGAGCTGGTCGCGCTCGACATCGACGACATCGTCGTCACCCGCGACGGCTTGGAAGTGACCATCCGGATGTCGAAGACCGACCAGGACGCCCGCGGTGAGACCGTGCCCGTCCCCTACGGCTCTCACCCCGACACCTGCCCCGTTCGCGTGGTCCAAGCCTGGATCGCCGTCCTCGCCGAGGCGGGCGTCACCAGCGGGCCCCTACTGCGCGGCGTCGACCGGCACGGCCGCCTCAGCGGTACCGACAAGGCCACAGGGCGCGGCGGCGCCCGCATGTCCGGGCACGGCATCAACTTGATCGTCCGCCGGGCCGCCGAGAAGGCTGGGCTCCCGGACGCCGAGAAGTTCACCGCTCATTCTCTGCGAGCGGGCGGCGCCACCGCCGCCGCCCGCAACGGTGCCCCTGTCTCCGCTATCGCCCGCCATGGCCGCTGGTCGGAGAACTCCCCAGTGGTACACGGCTACGTCCGACAGGCTGACAAGTGGCGGGACAACCCCATGCGCGGCGTCGGGCTCTAACAACTCAGTTTTGCGATCAACGGACGCGGAGGGACGTCCTCCTCGTTTCCTCCGGGTCCGTCCGATCTGACCGGTGGAGTGTCGGCTTGAACGACGCCTTCGATGCGCGCCGAATCCACTTCCCGGATCCGGGAAAACGGCTGGTCAAACCAGACTCCCGCGCTGTTCGCCCCGGCGTCACCCCCCTTCATTTATCAGCTCTCGCCGCCAACCGGGAGGTGCGCCAAGGGCTTCCAGTTCCAGAGGCGTTCATCGCCCTCCTGCAGGACGAGGCTGATGGTGTCGATCACGATGTCACAGCCGGGCAGATGACGGCCGAGGGCGGCGATGACGGGCGCGGCGGGCTGGTCGGCCGTGCTGTAGGCGAGGGTCACATGGGGTAGCCACGGCTCTGTGTCCAGCACGCCCTCTCGCCCCGTCGCGTGCCGCGTCGCATCCTGGACCGCGTGGAGGATAGGCAGCAGTGCCTCGGCGGGCCGTACGGCGAGGGCGATCGCTTCGGGGTGGTAGAGGATCCGGCCGAGCGTGACCGGCGCGGGCGGGACCTGGGTCAGTAGGTCGCGGGTCCGCTCGATCATGCGTGCCCGCTGGTTGCTGTCGATCTCTTGAGCAGGTCCGGCGATGAGCGTGGTGAGGTGGAGCCATTCGGGTGGGACCAGGTGCATCCCGGGGAAGGCGGTGAGTCGTTCCTGGCCTTCCCGGGCGAGGGCGCGTACCTGGGGGTTATCGCGGAGGAGGACATGCCAGTACAGGCGATCCGGGCTGGGCTGGGGGCGGTGCTTCCAGCGGTCGGTCATCTGTTCGGGCAGGCTCACGCGGTTTCCTCCTTCGGGGGCGGGCCGGGGCGGGCGCCGAGATTGAATGCGCGGATCTGCTCGATCAGGTCGCCGGCGGCGGGGTTTCGCTGGAAGCGCCGGGCACGCAGCAGCTCGCCCATGCGGGCGAGGTAGCGGGTGATGGTCGTGATGCGTAGCTCGGGGGCCAGGGACAGCATGGGCTTGATCTGGGCCGCGGCGGCGTCCAGGTCGCCGTGCATCACGTGGGCGATGCCGGCGCCGATGCGGATCTGCGCCCAGGTTCCCCGTACCCACGGTTCTCCGGCCGCCCATGACTCTTCGGCCATCCGCGCGGCTTGCAACGCCGCCTCGGCGTCACCGGCTCGGGTCGCCACGGAAAGGGCGAACAAGGCGCGGCGGGAATTCGAGCACGACCAGGCCGAGCTGCCGGAGTCGGCGGCGATGGAGCCGGATGCGGTGTCCTCGGCCCGCTGAAGCGCGCCGCGTGCTCGTGGAACGTCGCCCAGCAGACCGGCTGCGTTGGCTTCCTGGCAGGCGAGGAGGATCTTGACCGGCGCCGCGGGTGCGATCTCGTAGCCCTGGCGCGCCAGATCCGCGGACTCGGCGTAGCGGCGGCGCCAGCGCGCGGTTTTGGCCTGAGCGGCGATGGCGATGGCCGGGTTTGCGCCGGCCTCGCGGGCGTACATTTCGGCGGCCCGTCCGTACGCTGCGGCGGCTTCGTCCTGATGGACATCGCCCAGGAGAAGGCAGGCGTGGGCCAGCAGGTCGGCGTCGAGGCGGAGGAGTTCACGGGTCTGGCGGAGGCGTTGCCGACCTGTGTGAAGCAGGGCCTGGGTTTGGTGGTGGAGCTGGACGACCTCGCCGAGCACATGGGCCGGCGGGGTGCGGGTGTGGGCTTCCGCCAGGGCTGATGCCTGCTGCCCGATCGTTTCGACGGCGATGTCGCTGGTGTTGGTCGAGGTGAGCCAGGCGATCAGTGCCTCGGCGTGGGGGATGGTCAGGGCAGGATGTTCGGTGGTCTGGGATGGCGCCTCCCCGCCGAAGAGGGCTTCGTGGGTGAGGCCGTAGACCCGGCAGTACAGCTCGGCGTACTCCTCGCTCGGGTGATGGCGACCGGCCTCGTAGTCGCGCACCATCCGGCACAGGCTCTCTACGGACGCCAGTTGGGCCCGGGTGCGTTCATCAGCGGCCTTGAGCAGATGACTCGCCAGTTGCCGCTGGCTCCAGAGCCGCTTCCGCCGTTCGGCAAGTAGGCGCAGCGCCCACTCGGGTCGGTTCTTGCTCATGGTGATCCAGCCCCAGGGATGTGGATCTCGTCTCCTGAAGTCTCCTCTTCTTCGACCTGGAGTTGTAGCCGTTTCATGAGGGTCTCGAAGGTGATCTCGCGCTGATCGCGAAGGAGTCGCTGTGGGGCCAGACCTGGCTACGGACGGCGGGACGGTCATGGTGACCGGAGTCGCCGGATTCATCGGATCGCATCTGGCTGAGGCACTGGTGGCCGGGGGCCACGAGGTGATCGGAGTGGATCGGCGACCGCCCAAGGACCCCTTGGTGAGGCAGAATCTCGTCGGTCTGCTGGACCATCCCCGGTTCCGCTACGAGCCGGTGGACATCGCTGACGGCGCGATGCTGCGCCTGCTGATGCCCGTCCAGGTGGTGTTCCATCTGGCCGCGGCGACCGGTGTGCGTAGTTCGTGGGGCGAGCGGTTCCGCGAGTATGCGAGCTCGAACGTGCTGGGCACGCAGATGCTGCTGGAGTACTGCGCCACTGTTGGGGTGCCGCGCATGGTGCTCGCCTCGTCCTCCAGCGTGTACGGCGAGGCCGTCGTCCTCCCCATGCGGGAGGAGGGCCCGGTGTGGCCGCTGTCGCCGTACGGCGTCACCAAGCTGGCCGCCGAGCAGCTCGCACTCGCGTACGCGCTTCAGGACGACGCCCCGACGAGCGTGGTGGCGCTGCGGTACTTCACGGTCTACGGGCCGCGGCAGCGCCCGGACATGGTGATCGCGCGCATGTTCCAGGCCGTGCTGACCGGGACCCCCGTGGAGGTGTACGGGGACGGCAGCCAGCGGCGGAGCTTCACCTACGTCGATGACGTGGTCCGGGCCACGGTGCGCGCCGCCACGATGGAGGCGCACGCCGAGGTCATCAACATCGCGGGAGATCAGAGCACGTCTCTGGCCGAGCTGCGGAACCTGATCGAGCAGGTGACCGGCCAGCCGGTTCCCACGCTCGCCCGGGGCCGGCACCTGGGCGACGTGGCCGCGACCGAGGGCGACAACGGCAAAGCCGAGCATGTGCTGGATTACCACCCCTTGACCCCACTCGCGGAGGGTCTCGCCCGGCAATGGCGCTGGCTCATCGCGCACCCGAACCCGTCTCTGCTCGTGCTTCCAGGGAGGACCTCGTGAAGACTCTGTCGGCGAATTCGGCCAACGAGCTTTTCGCCCAGGCGGTGCATGCCGTCCGGAGCGGCGGGCGCAAGGCTTCTCCGCGCGGGCTGGACACATTCGAGCTGATCGGTGTGAACCTGGTCCTGGCCGAGCCGCGGCGGCGCCTGATCTGGCTGCCGCCGACGCGGATGCTCAACCCGGCGTTCGCCGCTGCGGAAACGGTGTGGATCTTGTCGGGATCGGACGGCGACTGGATCTACACCTACAACGCGCGGTTGACCGAGTTCGCCGATAAGGGGGTGCTGCGGGGCGCGTACGGGCCCCGGTTGCGCCGGTGGGACGGGCACGTGGATCAGCTCGACTACGTACGCCGAGTGTTGAAGGACGACCCTGACAGCCGCCGCGCCGTGATCCAGCTCTACGACCCCGGGCGGGACCACCACGGCAACAAGGACGTGCCGTGCACCCTGGGGTTCCGCTTCTACATTCGGCAGGGGCGGCTGGAGATGTACACCACCATGCGCAGCCAGGACCTGTGGCTGGGGTTCTGCTACGACATCTTCACCTTCACGGTCCTGCATGAGCTGATGGCCGGATGGCTCGGGGTCGAACTCGGCCGCTACCACCACCACATCGACTCGCTGCACCTGTACGCCGAGCATCTGGAACTCGCCGGCGACCTCCCCGACAGCGTGGAGGAGAGCGGCCTCATGCCCGCGCTGGGCACCGAGTGGAGCGGATTCGACGAACTGCTGCGGCAGGTGCGGGACGGGGAGAACTGCGCCCACGCTGGGTGGCGGGAGATCGCCGAGGTGATGCGCAGCTACCGGGTATGGAAGGGCGACGACCGCGACCAGGCGTGGGATCTGGCACGCGGCGCGTCGGGTCCGCTGTCGAGAGCCCTGGAGCAGTGGTACGACCGGCTGGAGTCGGCGGCCCCGGCCACGGGGCGGTCGCGGTGAGCGCGCCGGCAGTCGTGCTGGGCCTGTGCTCGGGCACCCACGATTCGGCCGCCGCCTTGCTCGTCGATGGCGAGTTGGTGGGCTTGGTCGAAGAGGAGCGCCTGAACGGGATCAAGCACACCAGCGCCTACCCGGCCAAGGCGATCACCTGGCTCCTGTCGCACGCCGGCATCCCGGCCGCCCACGTCACCGACGTGGCCTACAACTTCTCGCCCCCCGGCTACCTGGCCGGAGCGCTCGGCGCTGTCCGCCACCTCGCGGTGCCGTCCTCGGCGGGCCGGGCGCTTGCGCGCGCCCGCAGCTTTACCAACGTCTACCGGCGGGCCCGGGACCGGGTCACGGACGTCGCGAGGCGCTTCCCGCAGGCGCGCATGCACGCCGTACGTCACCATCTGGCCCACGGACGGTACGCCTTCGCGGCCTCCGGCTACCCGCAGGCCGCCGTGCTGATCGTGGACAGCCTCGGCGAGACCGCGACCACGACCATCGCCTCGGCGCGCGGCAACAGCTACCGCACGCTCCACACGATCCGGGATCCGGCCTCCCTCGGCTACGCCTACGGCGCTATCACCGAGCACCTGGGCTGGCGGCGGGGTGATGAGGAAGGCACGGTGATGGCGCTTGCCGCGCTCGGCGACCCGGCCCGATTCCGCGAGGTCGCCGCGGCGGCGATCCCGCTCACCCACAACGGGTTCCAGCTCGATCCCCGGCTGCTGCCGCTGCGAGTCCTGTCCAGCTGCTACCCCCGCGTGTCCACCCGCCTGGCGTCCCTCACCTGCCCGGCCCGCCAGCCGAGCGAGGGCATTGAGCAGGTCCACGCGGACGTGGCCGCCGCCTTCCAGGAGCGCACCGAGCAGGTGATGCTGCACCTGGCCCGTCACGCCGCGCACCGCACCGGGCAGCGACGGCTGTGCCTCGGCGGCGGGGTCGCGATGAACTGCGTGAGCGTGGGCCGCATCGCCGAACGGGCCGGGTTCGACGAGGTGTTCGTCCCTCCCGCCCCCGGCGACTCGGGGACGGCCGCCGGCGCCGCTCTGGCCGTCCACGCCGCCCGCGCCGGCGACCCGGCCACGGGTGTCGCCGGGCGCTGCTACCTCGGCCCGGCGTTCCCCGGCCTGACGTTGGCCGAGACCCCTCGCCCGAACATGGTCGCGCGGCGCCTGCTCGCGCCCACGGAGGTCGTCGCCGACCGGCTCGCCGAGGGTCAGATCGTCGGGGTGTTCCACGGTGCCCTGGAGGCTGGTCCCCGTGCCCTGGGCAACCGTTCGATCCTGGCCTCTCCGCTGCTCCCGGACGTGGTGCGGCGGCTGAACGAGACCGTGAAGTTCCGCGAGCCGTTCCGACCCTTCGCCCCCGCCGTACTCGCCGAGCACGCCCCGAAGTACTTCACGCTGAGGCAGGCGTCGCCGTACATGTCGGTCGCCTCACCGGTGACGGCGGCGGCCCGGAAGATCATCCCCAGCGTGGTTCACGTCAACGGCACCGCGCGCGTGCAGACGGTGACCTGGGAGGCCAACCCCTTCTTGGCCGGCCTGCTGGAGGCGTTCGCGGCGCGGACCGGCGTACCGGTGCTGATCAACACGAGCCTCAACATCAAGGGCAAGCCGATCTGCGGCACCCCTGACATGGCTCTGGACTGCCTGGCCGAATCCGGCCTGGACGCGCTTCTGCTCGATGACTGGTGGGTGACCAGAACATGAAGATCGGCTACAGCTTCTGGGGCTTCCTCGGCGACGGCATCACCGACACCCCGGACGGCGGGCGCAGCCACCGCCGAACCCTGATCGACGCGCTCACCGCGCTCGGGCACCAGGTCGTCTTCCTCCAGAAGAACCGCGACCTCGACGAGGCCGGCCAAGACCTCACCTTCGCCTACACCTGGGAGCGCGGACTGCCCGACATCGACGTGCTCATGCTCGAATACCGGTGGACCGTGCCCAGCCGCAACGACACTCCGTGCGGCAGCCCCGGACATACATGCGACCTCCACCGGCAGGCCGAGCTGATCGACCACTACACGGCTGCCGGACTTCCCACCATCGTCTGGGACAAGGACCTTCAGCTTCCCCTTGGCGATGACCTCCGCCGAGTCCCCCACGTCCGGCTCTGCGAGGCCGCCCTTCACCCCCGGCCCGGTGCCACCCGGCTGCTGTTCCCGATCCGTGACGGGCGACTGGACGCCGCCGACCCCTGCGTCCTGGCCGGCAAGGAGCGCGATCTACCGCTCATCTACGTTGGCAACCAGTACGACCGGGACGAGCAGTTCGACCGCTACTTCGCTCCCGCGGCCCACCAGGTTCGCCACGTGGTCGCCGGAAAGTGGCGCGAGACCTCCCGCTGGCCGCACGTCACCTTCAGTGGACGGATCCCCTTCCGGGAGGTCGAGGCCCTGCACCGTCGCACGGTGACCACCGTGCAGCTCCGGCCGGACCGGTACGTCCAGTGCGGCCAGTTCACCCAGCGGATCTTCGAGGCGGTCCTGGCCGGCTGCCTGCCGCTCACTCCCGCTCCGGCGCCCGGTGTGGACCAGGTCGTTCCTCGCGGACTCCAGGTGAACGACGGCCACGAGGTGATCGAAAAGGTCATGGCGCTGACCAGGGCATGCGGCAGCGACACGCACAGCGAGTTGATCGCCGACTGCCTGCAACGGCTGGACGTCTTCCGCATCTCCCGCCAGCTCGACACCCTGACGGCCCTTCTCGGCGGCCACGACTCCGACTGACTGAGGGAGAACCATGTCCCCGTCCGCCAGCGACCTGACCGGCATCCACCGCGTCGAGAAGCTGTACCTCGAACTGCTCTTCCGCTGCAACATGAGCTGCGGCATCTGCTACCACGGGGAAGACCTGAAACGGCGCGACGTCCTCACCCACGAGCAGGTCCGCAATGCCCTGATCTACTTCGCGGACCGGTACGGCTGCCGCCAGGCATGCTTCCTCGGCGGCGAGCCCCTGCTGTACGACGAGCTCCCCCGCGTCCTGGCCACCGCCCAGCAGCTCGGCTATCAGACCGAGGTGTGCACCAACGGCTACCGGCGCCGCCGCGTCCTGGAAGCGTGCGTGCCCCACCCGGACCTGCTGCGCATCTCCCTCGACGCCGGCACCAGGGAGGCACACGATGCGATCCGCCGCCCCGAATCGTTCGACGCCGCCTTCGACACCATGGCGTGGGCCGCCGGTCGCCGACTGCCCTTCGGGGCGACCTGCACCTTGACCGCCCAGCACATCGGCACCATCGCGGAGTTGGCCGCACGCCTACGCGACACCGGCGCCGTCGAACTCCAGCTCCACCGGCTGCGCCCGATCGGTAACGCGGCCACCAGCGGCCTCCAACCGGTCACCTGGGGACAGACCCGCGCCCTGCACGACCAGTTGACGCGCATGGACCTCGGGCAGATGCAGGTCAACCTCGACATCCTGCTGCCCGAACGCTGCCCGCAGCCCACCGGCCACGTCGAGAAACTGGAGATCGCCCCGGATGGACGTGTCTACCTCTCCTGCGCCGAAGTCGCCGGGCCGGGCCAAAACGTCCGCTACGACTTCGATCAAGCCGCCCTCGTCCCCGTCGATCCTCGATGAAAGCTCTCCAGGCCGGTTCGCGCGTCCGGCTCCACCACTGCCTCAGGCTCGGTAACGTCCCAGGTCATGGACAGGATCGCCATCATCGGCTGCGGCGGCAGCGGAAAGACGACCATCGCCCGGCGCCTGGGCCAGATCACCGGCGCCCCCGTCACCCACTTGGACGTCGTCTACTACGACGACGAGTGGAACACCCTGCCACAGGACAAGTTCGCCGCCATCCAGCACGAACTCGTCGCCCAACCCCGCTGGGTGATCGACGGGAACTTCGCCTCCACGCTGCTCATCCGCCTCGCCCGCGCCGACACCGTCATCTTCCTGGACCTCCCCGCACTCACCTGCCTGTGGGGGATCGCTCAGCGACGCCGACGCCACGGCGGAGGCCAGCATGACGCGACCGGAGTCTACGACCGCATCACCTGGCAGTTCATCCGGTACGTCTGGAACTACCGGCGTACCATGGCGCCACGCGTCCGCAGCCTCATCGCCGAGCACGCCGGCCACGCCGACGTCCACCGGGTCACGTCCCGCCGCGCGGCCAACCAGCTCGTCGCCGAACTCGCCGCCCGCGCCACAGCGGGCTGAACCGGCTGCCGATCCCTTCCTCGACCGGGCGACGGTCCGCGGGCTCTACGCCACGCCATCCCGGCTGACCAGCCGTACGGCCGCACTGCGCAACGCCCGCGTCCGCGGCACTCCGGCTGAGGAGGTCATCGCCGAACTCGCTCGCCGCCAGAACCCGCACGGCCTGATCGCCGACATCGGATGCGGTCGCGGCACCACCACGCTCGCCCTCGCCCGCGCCCTGCCCACCTGCCCCGTCGCGGCAGTGGACTCCTCGGCGCCCCTGCTGGCCCAAGCCCGGTCTCGCACCCGTGGCCACCGGGTTCAGGTCGTCGCCGGCGACTTCCACGCCCTCCCCCTGCGAACTAGGTCAGCCGCCCTCGCGGTCGCCGCGTTCTGCCTCTACCACTCCGCCACACCCGCCGCGGCGCTGTCCGAGCTCCGCCGCTGCCTCCGGCCCGGTGGAGTCCTGATCGCCGCGACCAAGTCCACCACCAGCTACCGCGAACTCGACCAGCTCATCGCCGCCTCCGGGCTCGACCCCGAAGCCGCTTCCCGTCCCAGCCTGTATCGCACCGTGCACAGCGGCAACCTCGACCAGCTCGTCCATGCTGCTCTAACCGTCCGGTACATCCGACACGACGAGCACGTATTCCGCTTCGACGATCTCGACCAGGTCGCCGCGTACCTCGCCACCTCGCCGAAGTACCACCTGCCATCCGAGCTCCTAGGTCACCCCGAGGCCCTCACCCGAGCGCTGAAGAACCGGCTGCCGAACAGGCCGATCACGACGACATCCACCGTCACCTACGTGATCGGCGTCCGAGATGAATGAACGACCCGCGGTGTTCAGCAAACGACACCCGTCCCCCGAGCAGGCCCACGCCGCCGCCGCGCACCACCGCTGGCTCACCAGCCACCACGTCCCCGCGCCCCGCCTCCTTGCCGTACGGGGAAACCACACCCTCTGGCAGCACGTCCCCGGGCACCACGCCCGGCCCCATGATCTGGTCGCCGTGGCGGCGCTCCTCGGGCGAATCCACGCGCACCTGTACCGGGCCGAGCTGCACGCCGCTCCCCTCGACCAGCCCTTCCACACCAGGCAGGCCGGCGCTCTGCCCGCCTTCCCCGGTCAACGCCTCGCCGCCGTACGCCGCAGGCTCACGTGCTCGCCGGCCGCCCCCAGCCCACTCGACCTCGACACCGCCGCCGCGCTCCTGTCCTCCGCCGCCGCCGAACCGGCGGCCATCTACAAGGACGCCAACGTCCGCAACGTGCTGGTCTCCCCCGAGACAATCCGCCTGATCGACTTCGACGACCTCACCCTCGCCCCCTTCGGCTACGACCTCGCCAAGCTGATCGTCAGCGCGGCAATGACCTATGGGCCGCTGCCAGTCGAACTCATCAGCAGGTCACTCGCCGCCTACAACGCGCACGACCTCCCGCACGCATGCACCCTTCCCCGGCTCCTCGACTGGGCGGAGATCCACCACCTCCTCACCCGCCCATACCTAGGCCGGAACGGCTACCGCTACGGCTGGGAGGCCACTCGATCGGCGCATGAGGCGTACTCCGGGCACTCCTAAGGTTGCTCTATTTATGCAGGCCACGCCGGGTTCCCAGATCTGGGAACCCGAGACGAACGGCTCTGAGCTCGAAGCGGGTGATGCCGCAGATGATGCCCCGACCAGCCTTTTTGCCGGATGCGGCAAAAAGAACGGCTCTCTGGCGGAGCTTTTTCGGTGATCACCGAAAAAGCTGAATCGTCCGATTTGTCCGTTTCCCCGGATCCGGGAAAACGGACAAAGAGGGATGCTAGTTCTGGCGGCACCTGTGGGAGTCGGCTCTGAAGGGGAGTTGGCTGGGGAGTGAGGCCCACAGCTCGATCCCTTGTGGCCAGCCGCGCTCCTCGTTCAGACGCGGAGGTCAAACTCCAATTCGTTTCGGTCGCCTGCGAACAGCGCGATACGTACGGCGATCACTCGCCCATCTGTCTGCATCAGAGGTGTCGTCTGCTCAAGGACAGGTGTGCCTGGGGGAAGGTCGAGAAGCTCTGCTTCGGCCGATGTGGGCATGCGGCCGAGGACCCGCGTACGCGTCTCGTCGAGCTTGATGCCGGCCTGCTTCATCAAGGTCACGTCGGCCTCCGGAAGGGGGTCGGGTTCGCCCAGCTCGGGGATCCGTGAGACCAGCTCGCGCAGGAAGTATGAGTCGATGAGTGCACTTGCGGGCCTTCTGCGTCGTCGGATCATGCTTCCGGCTCCGGGGGCGAAGGCCGCAACCCGGTCGGGAGGATGGACCGTGGCCACCTCCAGGTGTGCATTCGCTTCATCTGGATTGACCAGCCCAGCCTCAATGACCTGGCGGTCGTAGCCACGGACGAAGACGCCGACCTTTCGGCGAGGAGTCGCGACCCCCCTGTCGATGAGAACCCGGAGGGCTCGCCGCACGGTGTCGCGGGAAGCGTCGTGCCGGACCTGTAGCTCCTTCTCGGAGGGAAGCCGATCGCCCGCTGTGAATTCTCCGCGCTCGATCGCGGACAGCAGCTCGTGGGCGATCTCCTCGTACGGGTGCCGCTCGGCTGCGCTCATCCGCTCACCACTTCCTGAACTGTTGCTTTGCTGTGCGCGCCTCCAAGCGTGCCAGGGCGCGGCCATGACCGGGGTATCGGCTCTCGGTTTCAACGTCAACACCTCCCTCTTGCGCATCTACTCCCTACAAACTAGCTTGTATGGAGTAGATGGGAAAGGAGGCGCACGTGGGATTTCGTGCCCGGCGTGGCTGGCGGTCACTATCCGAGGGAGTGATCGTCTGCGCCAACGGCAAGCCAGCCCACCTGCTTGCTCAGGACCAGCGGTGGGCGGAAGTCAAGTACCTCGACAACCTCGACGGCGCGCACATGAACCTTCTGGCCCACCTCGTGGAGCTCTGCACCTGCGAATTCCCGGAAGGTTGCCGATGAACCCCCTCGCCCTCGTCATCGCTGGCGTGCTGACGCTGCTGCTGGCGGCGTCTCCCAGTCCCTGCCGCGACGCTGTATCTCCCGGCCAGCTCATCCGCGCTCTGCGCGCTGCCGGATGGCGTCGCGTCACTCTCACCTGCGCCTTGGTGGTCGGCGGCTTGATGCTGCTCGTCCTCGCTTACGTCGCCCGGATCAGCCTGTACGCCCTGATCGCCGCGTGCGTCGCGACCACGGCCGTGGCCTGGTGGCTGGTCCAGCTCCTTGCGCCCCGTACGTCCCAGATCATCACCCGCTGAAGGGAGCCAACCGCATGCGTTCCTCCACCGCCAAGGAAGGCTCCATCTGGAAGAGGCTCGCCACGCCAGCGCTCTTGCTCGCGCGGGTCCTCCTGGCACTCGTGACTCTCGGTGCCCTGATCGCCGTGGCCGTCCACCCGGATCCCGGCATGAAGTTCGGGTCTGCCCTCGCCCTTGTCTGCGCTCCACTCGCAGTCATCGCCATCGGAGTGCCGGTCGATGTTGCTTGGTGGCTCCGAAGCCGCCGTAGTCGTCACTCGCATCAGCCCGCCGAACACGCTGGCGATCCTCGCGCCACCCGCCGCCCCTGACTTCGACTCTCCTCGCCTCGGAAAGGAGGTCCATGCGCCAGCCCTCGACGTCGGCTGAACTCGTCCCCGTTCAGCCGACCCCGCCCCGCCCCTCCCTCGCCCGCCGCCTCCTGCGCTGGGCCGCCCCCTACGCCTGGCGGCTGCTGCTGTGGCTGTTCCGCCGTCTGTGGGCGACCCGAGACACCCACCTGCCTCTGTGGCTCGCTCTCGCCCTGTACGGCGCCGCCGTGGCCGTTCACGCCGCCGTTGTGCCGTGGTGGCTCGTGCTGCTCCTCGGCGGCGCCCTGACCGCTGCGGCGCGCACCGTCCTGGCGCGACGTGCCATTGCCGATCCCGACCTCGTCACCGGCGTCATCGGTCTCGCCGTGGCGTGGCTCGCCGCCGCCGTCACGTGGGGGCCGTTCACCCTCGGCGTCAGCGCCGCATGGGCCGTGCTCACTCTCGCCGTACTGGTCATGTGGCTGATGCACCCGCAGGCGCGCCGCTGGCGGGTGACCCGCGGACGCATCCGCAACTGGACGGCCGCGCTCCCGGCGGTGCTGGCCGCGCTCGGCATGGCCGGAGTCGTCGTGGTCGCCATCGCCCAGGACGAAGCGGGCCGGATGCTGATCCGGCTCCGCCTGCCGGTGACGGTCACCCGCACCAAGCTGGACAAGGCGCGGGAGGCGATCACCTCGGGCATGCACTGGCCCCAGAACAGCATCCGCGAGGTCCGCCAGGACGGGGACCACAACAGCGCCGCCCGCGTCGTGCTGGTCTGGCAGGACGGCACCCTCAAGGCCCGCCACGTCACCTACGACCCGGCCACCGCCCCCACGTCCCTGCGCGACCCGATCTGGCTCGGCAAGGGCGACAACGGCCAGGACGCGGCGATCCCGCTGTACGCGGTCGAGGGCCTGACCCGCGGCCTGTACGGCGGCGAACCGGGCTCGGCCAAGTCGAACCTGCTGCGCCTGCTCGCCGCCCAGCTCGCCCACTGCCCGGACGCGCTGATCTGGGTCATCGACCTGAAGAACGAAGGGCTGACGTTCGCGCCGCTGCTGCCGCGCATCGACTGGATCGCCACCGACCGCACCGAAGCCACCCGCATGCTCCAGGCCGCCGCCGTCGGCATCCCGCTGCGGGCCCGGCTGCTGCGCCCCGAGCACAACCAGAAACTCCCCATCACGGTCGAGCACCCCGGCGTCGTCATCGTGTTCGACGAGTTCGGGCCGCTGCTGGGCAAGAAGGCGGCCAACGCCGCAGCGGTCGAGGCCGCCAAGACCGTCTTCTCCCAGGGCCGCGCCACCAACTGGGGCGCCGAGATCGCCTCCCAGTACCTGTCCCAGACCAGCCTGCACCCCGACCTGCGCCCGCTGTTCCCCCGCGGCATCGCCGGCCGCACCACCCAGCGCGCCGACTCCCAATTCGTCCTGAAGAACTGGACCCGCGTGGACACCACCCTGCTCCCCACCGGCGCGTTCTACGTGCAGCTCCCCAGCCAGCCCGCCCCGTCCCTGCTCCACACCCCCGAGGTCACCGACACCCTGCTCGCGCAGATCGCCGCCGCCACCGCTGACCGTGCCCCCGTCCTGGAGGCCCCCACCGCCGCCGAGCTCCCGCACTACGCCGACCGCTGGACCCGCCTACCGGCCCATCTGCTGCCGTACTGCTCGCCCGAGCAGGCTGCCGCCCAGGCCTGCCCCGCCCTCGCCGTCGAGCAGCCCCGGCTGCTGAAAGCGGTCGCCGCCGACGACCACAGGCCGGTGCGCCTGGTCGTCACCGAAACCATCCCCACCGGGGCCGAGGAGATCAGCAGCGTGCAGGACATCCGCGAGGCGGTGGTGCGCACGCTCGCCGACGCCTGGACCCGCTCCCCCGAGTGGACCACCGGCGCCCTGCTCAAGGAGGTCGGCGGCTCTCGGCAGTCGCTCGCCGTACGGCTCCGCGCGTGGAGCACGCTCGGCATCCTCGACCAGCCGCGCCGGGGGGAGTGGCGCCGCCTGATCGAGGCGGAGGAGGTCCCCGCCGCCGCGCAGGAGGCGGAGGAGTACATCCGGGCCCAGCGTGCAGCCACCCGCCACGGGGGAAGCCCCGACCTGGTCATCTACTCCTCCGGCCAGCTCCACCATCAGGCAGACCTAGCCCCGGCCCCGGAGTCGGCGGCGGGGGAGGGGCCGCAGGGAGGTGCACGGTGAGTAACCGGGGCGGTGATGTCCACCGCCCTCACCCCCCGCGACTCCATACGCGCGCACGCGCGGGGGGAGGGTGTCCAACCAGCCCGCCGTTGGACATCACCCCACGCCCCGTTGGACATCCCGCTGGACATACGAAGGTGACGCAAAGTGATGACCCCCTCCGCTGAAGACCCGCCGAAGGAACTGCTGCGCGCCGGCCAGGAGCTCGCACTGATCGCGGTGTCCGCGCTGGCCCTCGCGCTGGTCGCCAACAGCCTCTACGCGTCCTACAGGGCGATCCTTCAGCTTGCCACCCGCATCGGCGCCGCCGCCCCAGAGCAGATCGCGATCAGCTTCGAGGCCAGCCTGGTCGTCATCGTCGCGTGGGACATCGTGCTGACCTGGGTGAAGCGGCCCGCGCCGCTACTGCGCTGGGGCGCCCGCGTGCTGACCGTGGTCTCGGTGGTGGCCAACGCCGCGGTCGGCTGGCCGGACGTTCGGGCGATGCTGATGTACGTGCCGGCCCCGGTCGTCATCTTGACCATCGTGGAGTCCGTCCGGCACGTGCTCCTCCAGCGGCACCGCCAGCGCGAGCCGATCCCGCTGCCCCGCTGGCTCTGGCACCCGGCCTCCTCCCTGTGCCTGCATCGGCTGATGGTCAAGTGGGAGATCAACTCCTACCGCCAGGCCCTGGCCACGCAGCAGCGCGTCGAGCATGCCAAGCGACAGCTCGAAGTCCACTTCGGCGACGACTGGCGACAGCTCGCGCCCGCCGATCTTGTCTGGATGCTCGACGAGTGGATCATGCTCGACGACGCCTTCGCCCGCGTTCGGGAACTCGTCGCGGGCACCGCGACAGCCACCGGCGACAACGCGGCAGGGACAAAAGCAGCCGACGACAACAACGCGGAGCAGGTGGCCGACACCGACAACTCCTCCGGCGACGACAAGCCGGACGACGACAAGAACAACACGGGCGACAAGAGGCGCCACGGCAACCACCGGAGGCGCGACGGTACGGCGCAGGGGAACCGTCGCAGCACCCGAGACGTGCAGGAACCAGCCAGCGACAAGAAGACCGTCCCCGTCCTGCCGCATGTCGTCGGCACCAAGCATCTCCGCTCCAAGCGGGCCGAGCGCATGCGCCAGATCGCCGAGATCCTCCACGCCGACCCGCTCACGCCGACCGCCGAGATCGCCGAGTCGCTGGCGGTCGATCCGCGCACGGTTCAGCGCGACATCGTCGACGCCCCGGAGTACGGCTTCCTGCCGCGCGAACTTGTCGCCCAGCGGCTTGCTCTCCTGTCGTCCGGCTCCGCCGAACGCCACGGCGACGACAAGACAGCCGACGACAGCACGCCCGACGACAACTTCGTTGTGCCGCCGGTTGTCGCGGCCAGGGGCGACAGCGACGAGTCCGCCGACAACATCAGCCACGACAGCGCGACGGTTTTCCGGCTGTCGCCCCGACAGGTCGACGACAAGTCCGAGATGGGCCGCGACGACGCTCGGGTTGCCGCGGAGGCCCGGCTTGTCGCCGTTGGTGAGACGACGACGTGAACGACTCCCGGGCTAGCCGATCCGCTGTGACGTAGATCACCTGCACCAAGGCGGACGAGAGCAGACGCTAACGAGCCTCGTCGCAATGATCCATCCCCGTACGAACCACCGCAGACCAACCGAAGGCGTCGGCATGCCCGACGAAGACGAAGAACGCGGCCCCGGCGATCGCCGGCAAGCAGACCCGCCGGGGCCGCACCCCCACGAAGGAGGCAAACCAATCATGACCCTCACCGCGCCGGAGCGTCCCCAGACCGAGGGAAAGCTGCTCTACAAGGTCGAGGAGGCCATCGACATCCTCGGCCTGGGGCGCACCACCGTGTTCGAGCTGCTTCGCTCTGGTCGTCTGCGCTCGGTCCAGGTCGGCCGCTCCCGCCGCATCCCCACCGCTGCCCTGCGCGAGTACGTCGAGCGACTGGAGCGCGAGGCCGCAGGGGTGAAGGCCCGATGACCAAGCGCCGGAGCAAGGGCGATGGTGGGCTGCACTGGGACGAGGGTCGGCAGCGCTGGATCGCCTCGGTCACTGTGGGATACACCCCCTCGGGGAAGCGCATCGTCAGGAAGGCCAGCGGCAAGACCAAGACAGCCGCGAAGGAGAAGCTGAAGGAGATTCTGCGCGACCACGACGACGGCATGCCGACGCCGGCCAAGGGTTACACGGTGGGCCAGGCCGTCATGGACTGGCTGGAGTACGGGCTGACGGGGCGCGCAGAGGGCACGGTCGAGACCCGGAGAAGTCTGGCCAAGCATCACGTCATCCCCCAGCTTGGGGCCCGGAAGCTGCGGGAGTTGTCCGCGGAGGACGTGGATCGCTGGCTGGCCGAGGAGGCCAAGAAGGTCAGTACCCGGACCTTACGCGACCTGCGCTCGATCCTGCGTCGCTCCGTTGCCAGGGCTCAGGCGCGGGACAAGGTGAAGCGCAACGTCGTGCTGCTCTGTGAGCTGCCCGAGGGCCGCCCGGGACGGCCGTCGAAGTCATTCACCAGAGACGAGGCTCTGGCGGTTCTAACTGCGGCGAGGGGCACGTCGATGTACGCCTACATCGTCCTGTCCCTCCTGACCGGTGCCCGCACCGAGGAACTCCGCGCCTTGCCGTGGAGCTTCGTCGACCTCAACGGGGATCCCGAAGCGGATCCTCCGATCCCACCGTCGATCAAGGTGTGGACCTCCGTTCGCCGGACGGGTGACACCAAGACGGAGAAGTCGCGCCGGACGCTGGCTCTGCCGAACTGGTGCGTGGAGGTCCTCCGCGAGCACAAGGAGCACCAGGACCAGATCCGTCGCGACGCGGGGCTCGACTGGGAGGAGAACGGCCTCGTCTTCACGTCGCGAGTCGGAACGCCGCTGGACAAGGACAACGTGCGCCGCGCTTTCCGGAAGGTCGTCGAGAAGGCCGGCCTGAACCCCGCGGACTGGGTGCCCCGGGAGCTGAGGCATTCATTCGTCTCGCTGCTCTCCGACAACGGGATGCCGATCGAGAACATCTCCCGCCTGGTCGGGCACAGCGACACCCGGGTCACCGAGACCGTCTATCGCCACCAACTCCGGCCAGTCCTACAGGAGGGCGCTGAGGCCATGGACGAGATCTTCAGGCGTGGCTCCGGGGCGCGCAAGGCCCGCCGTACGGCATAGTCACCCAGTTAGTCACTCAGGCAATGAAAGAGGCCCCTTCCGATGATCGGAAAGGGCCTCTGACCTGGGTCGGGGTGGCGGGATTTGAACCCACGACCTCTTCGTCCCGAACGAAGCGCGCTGCCAAGCTGCGCTACACCCCGGTGCGCCGGTGTTTGCCGGTGCTCGATGAAGTCTAGCGGAGATTGGGGGGTGGTGTGTCCCTCTCGATCAGGGGCGGGCGGGGAGGAGGGTCAGGAGGGTGGCCTCCGGGGGGCAGGCGAAGCGGACGGGGGCGTAGGGGGAGGTGCCCAGGCCCGCGGAGACGTGGAGGTAGGCGTCCTTGTGGCGGTGGAGGCCCTTGACCCTCTCGCGGTCGATGCCGCAGTTGGTGACCAGGGCGCCGTAGAAGGGGACGCAGAGCTGGCCGCCGTGGGTGTGGCCGGCGAGGAGGAGCTGGTAGCCGTCCGCGGCGAAGAGGTCGAGGTTGCGGGGCTCGGGGCTGTGCATGACGCCGAGGCGCAGGTCGGCGTCCCCGGGGGCCGGGCCGGCGATCTCCGAGTAGCGGTCGCGGTTGATGTGGCTGTCGTGGATGCCGCCGACGAAGACGTCGCGCTCGCCGGCCTTCAGGCGGGCCGTCGCGTTGTTCAGGTCGTGCCAGCCGGCGTCCGTCATCATGGCGCCGAGCTCGGGCCAGGGGAGGTTGGGCACGCGCTGCTTGAACGTGCGCGACGACGGGCCCATGAGGTAGCGCGCCGGGTTCTTCGGCTGCGGAGCGTAGAGGTCGTTGCTGCCGTAGACGAACACGCCGGGGCGGGACAGCAGCGGCTCCAGGGCGTGGGCCAGGGCCGGGACGGCGTCGGCGTCGGCGATGGAGTCGCCGGTGTTGACGACCAGGTCGGGCTCCAGGGCGCCGAGCGAGCGCACCCACTCGATCAGGCGGGTGCGGCGGGGCGTCAGGTGCAGGTCGGAGATCTGGAGGATGCGCAGCGGCCGCGAGCCGGGGGCGAGCACGGGGACGTCGAAGCGGCGCAGGCGGAACCAGTTGCGCTCGATCACGGACGCGTAGCCGAGACCGGCGGCGCCGGCGGCCAGCAGGGACAGGGGGATCGCGGTGCGTTTCCTCACCCATTCATGGTGCCATGCCGCGACGCGTGGGAATCGAGGTGAAGCCGGGACGCCCCACGCGGGAGGATGGACCCATGAGTGCGTTGAAGGACAAGCTGAAGGCCGATCTGACGGTCGCGATGAAGGCCCGCGACGATGTGCGTACCCGCACGATCCGGATGGCGATGGCCGCGATCGCCAACGAGGAGGTGGCGGGCAAGGCGGCCCGCGAGCTCTCCGACGACGAGGTCGTGAAGGTCCTCACCCGCGAGGCGAAGAAGCGCCGCGAGGCCGCGGAGGCGTTCTCGAACGCCGGTCGGGCCGAGCAGGCCCAGGCCGAGCTGGACGAGCAGGCCGTGCTGGAGGAGTACCTCCCCGCCCAGCTCTCCGACGAGGAGCTGAACAAGCTGGTCGACGAGGCCATCGCCGAGTCCGGCGCCGAGGGCCCCAAGGCCATGGGCCAGGTCATGAAGGTCCTGAACCCCAAGGTCGCCGGCCGCGCCGAGGGCGGCCGCGTCGCCGCCGCCGTCCGTCAGCGCCTCGCGGGCTGAGCGCCTCCTCCCGCCGTACGGCGGAAGCCGCGCCTGCCGCGGAAGCCCCTCGTACGGCGGAAGCCGCGCCTGCCGCGGAAGCCCCTCCTGCGGCCTGTGCGGCCCGCCCCCATCGCCGGGGCGGTACGGCATGCCCCTGCGCCCCGGGAGCGCCCTGCGGCGGCCGTACGGCCTCGGCGGGCCACCTCACGCGCGCCGGCCGCCGTACCGCCTTCGCGAGGCGCGCCGCCTGAGCGGGGCGCAGCGCCCTCGCGGGCCGTACGGCGGGCGGGAAGGGCGGCGGAGAAGGGGCGGAAACGCGTGATCGCGCAGTGGGCGGGAGCCCGCTGCGCGATCACTGGCCGGGTCAGTCGCGGTCGGGACGCCCGCCGCGGCCGTTTCCGTTTCCGTTGCCGTTCCCGGGGCGGCGGCCGAACCAGTCGTTGCCGTTGCCGATCCGGGGGATGTCCACGTCGGGACCGCCGTCCTCGTCCTCTTCGTCCTTCTTCTTCTCGTCCTCGGACGGCGGGGTGTAGCCGCCGCCGAACCGGCCGAAGTCGGGCGCGTGGAAGGAGGTCGCCTCGACGTCCTCCAGGGCCTCGCGCATCGACTTCACCCAGATGGGGCCGGGGATCGAGGCGCCCTGGACGGAGCCGTAGTACTGGCCGCCGATCTTCACGTTGGTCAGCGGGTGCTGGTAGGCGCCGCGGATGTCGCCGATGCTGACCGCGGAGGCCAGGTCGGGGGTGTAGCCGGCGAACCAGGCGGTCATGTAGCCGTCGGTGGTGCCGGTCTTGCCCGCGGCGTCGCGCCCGATGCCGCCCACGCCGCTCATGGTGCCCTTGGTGAAGACGCCCTGGAGCACGTGGCTGACGGCGTCGGCGACGCCCTCGTCGATGGCCTGCTTGCAGCTCGGCTTGATCTTGGTGGACTTGCCGTTGCGCTCCTTGATCTCGGTGATCGCCATCGGAGTGCAGTACTTGCCGCGGGCGCCGAAGGTGGCGTAGGCGTTCGCGACGGTCAGCGGATCCATCTCGTTGACGCCGAGGGTGAACGTGGGCACCTGGACCAGGTCACGGCCGAGGGCGGTCTTCTTGATGCCGAGCTTCTTGGCCATCTCCACGGTGTCGCAGAGGCCGACCTCCTGCTCCAGCATCATGAAGAACACGTTCACCGAGCTCCAGGTGCCGGTGGACAGGCTGTAGGAGCCGCCCTTGCCCTCGCCGCTGGAGTTGAAGACCGTGTGGCTCGGGTCGCCGACGCTGTCGCCCTTGCAGTTCTTGAAGTCGTTGGCGCTGCTGCTGCTGAACGAGCCAGGGGTGCGCATGCCCTGGTTGAACTTCCAGCCCTCGTCGAGCGCCGTGGCCAGGGTGATCGCCTTGAAGGTGGACCCGGCCTGGAAGCCGGTGCCGCCGCCGTGCTTGGCGTCGGCGGCCAGGTTGAGCATGGTCTCGCCCTTGCCCGGGCCGAACTTCTTGCTCGACGCCAGCGCCTTGATCTCGCCGGTGCCCGGCTCGATCATCGCCTGCGAGGCGACCTCGGTCTCCTTCGGCCCGACGTACTTGCGCAGCGCCTTCTCCGACGCCTTCTGCATCTTCGGGTCGAGCGTGGTGTAGATCTTCATGCCGCCGGAGTTCAGGCGGGCCTCGCGCTCTTCGAACGTGGCGCCGAACGCGGGGTTGTTGAGGATCTCCTGCTTGACGTACATGCAGAAGTACGGGTAGTCGCTTTCCTCGCAGCCGCCGGGGGCCGGGGTGAGCTTCAGGTTGAGCTTGGAGGCGCGGGCCTCCTGGTACTCCTGCGGCGAGACGACGCCCAGCTCCTTCATGCGGTCGAGCGTGACGTTGCGGCGCTCCAGCATGGCCTTCTCGTGCGCCTGGCGCTGCTTCTTGGGCAGGCCCGAGGGCAGCTCGTAGCGGTTCGGCCAGTGGATGATGCCGGCGAGGGTCGCGGCCTCGGGCAGGGTGAGCTTGGCGGCGGGCTTGCCGAAGTACCGCTTGGCGGCGGCCTGCACGCCGTACGCCCCGGAGCCGAAGTAGGAGATGTTGAGGTAGCGCTCCAGGATCGTGTCCTTGGAGTACTTCTCCTCCAGGGCGACCGCGTAGCGCAGCTCGGTCAGCTTGCGCCCGTAGTTCGGGGCCTCGGCGGCGCGGCGCTCCTTCTCCGTCTTGGCGTTCGCCTTGAGCACGTTCTTGACGTACTGCTGCGTGAGGGACGAGCCGCCCTGGCGTACGGCGCCGGTCTGGGCGTTCTGGCTGAACGCGCGGATCGTGCCCTTGAAGTCGATGCCGCCGTGCTCGTAGAAGCGTGAATCCTCGATCGCCACGACGGCCTTGCGCATGTGCTCGGAGACCTGGTCGAGGCGGATGGACTCGCGGTTGTTGTTGTAGAACTGGGCGAACTGCTTGCCGTTCTTGTCGTACAACCGCGTGAGCTCCGCCAGCGGCGCCTCGTGAAGCTCGGCGGGGAGCTGCTGGAAGCCGTCGGCGGCGCTCTTGGCCGCCACCCCCGCCCCGCCGATCGCCGGGAGCGCCACGCCCGCCACGAGCGCGCCGGCGACTGCGCCGGCCGCGATCAGCTTCAGGACGTTGACGACAGGTGATCCTTTGTCGCGGCTTTGAGGTTTCACGGACACCAGGTTACGACGGACGAGGGGGCCAATGCGCCCGAAACGCCACGTAGTGATCGCAAACGGTATGGCCGCGGGGGCGTGATCACACGCGGAGATGACTAGTCCATCTCGGCCACATGGCCCGACATGACCATCCCGTAAATGAGCCCAATGGGTTCTGTCAGCCCGACCGTCACTTTGCGTAGGTTCTCTCACGCGGCAACTGAATACGGAGGCCTGACGCCCGCGCCCGTCGGCCGAGGAGACGACTGACCACCTAAGGGGAGTGGGGTCGAATGTGGATCACGGATTGGACCTCCCGCGCCGCCTGTCGAAGTGCGGATCCTGACGCTCTGTTCGTGCAGGGCGCCGCACAGAACCGGGCGAAGCTCATCTGCCGCGGGTGCCCGGTCCGTACCGAGTGCCTCGCCGATGCGCTCGACAATCGCATCGAGTTCGGGGTCTGGGGCGGGATGACCGAGCGGGAACGACGCGCCCTCCTGCGGCGACGTCCGGAGGTCGACTCCTGGCGAGAGCTGCTGGAGTCGGCGAAAGAAGAGTACGAGCGAGCCCACGAGTTGATCGCGGGCTGAGATCAGGTCCCCGCCGCGGCTCGTCGTGTACGGCGAGCGCGCGGCGGGGCTTTCGCCTGCCCGTCGAGCGCGGGACGGCGGAACGGGATAGCCGCGTCCCGTCCCGCCCCCCCGCGCCCGGCAGGGCCGGCATCACGCGAGCCGCCGTCACACAAGCGGACGTCAGGAGACCGGCGTCGCGCGAGCCGGCGCCGGCGAACCGGGGTCAGGAGGCCAGGCGTTCGCCGATCTCGCGGAGGCCGTCCAGGTCGTGGACGTCCCCGGGCATCGCCGGCACCTCGGCCACCGGCACCGTCGGATGCGCCGACATGAAGCTCTCCTGCTCACGCCGTTCCCGGGTCGCCACGCGCATCCGATCGGCGTGCAGCCGCAGTACGGCGGCCGCCACCTCGTGCCCGCCGCGCCGGTCGAGGTCCTCGGCCGCGGCCGTGCTCCTCGCGCCCGACAGATCGGCGGCGGGCGAGCGGTGCACCCGGTTGACCACCAGGCCGGCCAGCGGCATGCGCTCCTCGGCGAGGCGCTCCACGAAGTACGACGCCTCGCGCAGCGCGTCCTTCTCCGGCGCGGCGACGACGAGGAACGCCGTCCCCGGGGCCTGGAGCAGCTTGTAGGTCTGCTCGGCCCGCTCGCGGAACCCGCCGAACATCGCGTCGAACGCCGACACGAACGTCTGGATGTCCTTGAGCACCTGCGCGCCGATCACCTTGTTGGCGATGTTGGTGACCATGCCGATGCCCACGTTGAGCAGCTTGAACGCGCCGCGCCCGCCGGCCTTGGCCGGGGCGACGAGGAGCCGCAGCACGCGGCCGTCGAGGAAGCGGCCGAGCCGTTCGGGGGCGTCGAGGAAGTCGAGCGCGGAGCGGCTGGGCGGGGTGTCCACGACGATCAGGTCCCACTCGTCGGAGCGCCCGAGCTGGCCGAGCTTCTCCATCGCCATGTACTCCTGCGTGCCCGCGAAGCTCGACGACAGCGACTGGTAGAAGGGGTTCGTCAGGATCTGGCGGGCCCTGTCCGGGTCGGCGTGCGCCTCGATGATCTCATCGAAGGTGCGCTTCATGTCGAGCATCATGGCGTGCAGCGAGCCGCCGTTGTCGTACTCGACCACCGGCCGCGGCGTGTTGTCCAGCTCCGACAGCCCCATGGACTGCGCCAGCCGCCGGGCCGGGTCCACGGTGAGCACGACCACGTTCCGGCCCAGCTCGGCCGCGCGCAGCCCGAGGGCCGCGGCCGTCGTGGTCTTGCCGACCCCGCCGGAGCCGCAGCACACGATGATGCGCATCCGGGGGTCGCCCAGCAGCCCGTCTACGTCGAGGGCCGGTGCCGTCTTCATGCCGCTCCCTGAGCCTTGATCGTGTCGGCCAGCTCGTACAGGCCCGCGAGGTCCACGCCGTCGGCCAGCAGCGGCAGTTCGTACCTCGGCCGGTCGGCCTTGGCCAGCGTCTGCCGCTCCCGGCGTTCGAGCCGCGTGCGGTGGGCGTGCTCGGCCACCTCGGCGGCCAGCGCCCGCGCGGTCTCCTCGGCGTCGTCGGTGAGCCCGGCCGCCTTCAGGCCCACGATCAGCTCGTCGAGGTCGAGCCGGTCCTCGCCGGCGGCCTCCAGCGTCTCCTCGGGCAGGATCTCCGGCCGGACCATGTTGATGAAGACCCCGCCCGGCGGCAGCCCCTCGGCGCGCAGGTCGGCGATGCCGTCCAGGGTCTCCTGGACCGGCATCTCCTCCAGCAGCGTCACGAAGTGCACGGCCGTCTCCGGCGAGGCCACCACGCCGCGCACCATGTCCGCGTGCGTCCGGATCGGGCCGACCCGGGCCAGGTCGGCCACCTCGGTCGTGACGTTCAGGAAGCGCACCACCCGGCCGGTCGGCGGCGCGTCCAGCACCACGGCGTCGTACACCCGCCTGCCGGAGGGGTCCTTGCGGCGCACGGACTCGGTCGTCTTGCCCGTGAGCAGCACGTCGCGCAGCCCGGGGGCGATGGTGGTGATGAAGTCGATGACGCCCATCTTGGTCAGCGCCTTGCCCGCCCGGCGCAGGCCGTAGAACATCTCGAGGTATTCGAGCATGGCCTCCTCGGGGTCGATGGCGAGGGCGTGGACGTCACCGCCGCCCGGCGCCACCGCGATCTTCTTCTCCTCGTACGGCAGGGGCGGCCGGTCGAAGAGCTGGGCGATGCCCTGCCGTCCCTCGACCTCCACGAGAAGGACCTTTTTCCCTCCCGAGGCCAGAGCCAGTGCCAGTGCGGCGGCGACCGTCGTCTTGCCCGTGCCGCCCTTTCCGGTGACCACGTGCAGCCGGACGCCGTCCCAATCTGTGTCCCGAGCGCTCACGGTTCGAAGGCTACCCTCCGGTCACTTCTCACTTATTCGCGGGAACCCCTTTACGGATCTTCGGACCGGCCGTCGCATTTCGCGCCGGCGGGGCGGTCCGGAGAGGCCGCAGGACCCCGGCGGCGGCCTGCCGGGCGACGCCGTTCTTCCTGCTGACGGCCCATGCCGCCGGGGTTCCGGGGGTACGGCGGCGCGGTGGGCGCGCGGGGTTCCGGCCGGGCCGGATTCCGGGTCGGGCGCACCCTCCCGGCATGTCTCCTCCCGCCCGCCCGCCGTACGCCGAATGTCAATAGGTGAAGAGTCACAATGGGCATCCCCGCACCGGGCCGTGTCATTCTCCCTTTCCGCCCGGAATCGGGGGCGGGCGGGACGCCGTACGGCGTGAGCGGGGCTCGCGCGGGGCGCGGTGCGCGTGCCGCCGGGCGGGCGGGGGCACACTAATGTGCTGCCCATGAAGAAGTGGGAATACGCGACCGTGCCGCTGCTGACGCACGCGACCAAGCAGATCCTCGACAACTGGGGCGACGACGGCTGGGAGCTCGTCTCGGTCATCCCCGGCCCGAACCCCGAGCAGCTCGTGGCCTACATGAAGCGGGAGAAGGCATGACCCCTGAGGAGGCCCTGGCCTCGATCGGGCTGAGCCTGCCCGAGGTCGCCGCGCCGCTCGCGGCGTACGTGCCGGCCGTGCAGACCGGGTCCTACGTCTACACGGCCGGGCAGATCCCGCTGGTGAAGGGCGAGCTGATCGCCACCGGCAAGGTCGGCGCGGAGGTGGACCCGGCGCGGGCCGCCGAGCTGGCCGAGGTGTGCGCCCTCAACGCGCTCGCGGCCGTGAAGTCCGTGGTGGGCGATCTGGGGCGGGTCGTACGGATCGTCAAGGTGGTGGGTTACGTCGCCAGCGCGCCCGGCTTCACCGACCACCCGGCGGTGCTGAACGGCGCCAGCGAACTGCTCGGCAAGGTCTTCGGCGAGGCGGGCAAGCACGCGCGCAGCGCGGTCGGCGTCGCGGTGCTGCCCAAGGACGCGCCGGTCGAGGTCGAGCTCATCGCCGAGGTGGCCTGACCCGGACCCCCGGCACCCGGCACCCGGACTCCGGGACTCCCGGACACCCGGACACCTGGCACCCGGACGCTCGTACGGCTCGCGCCCCGGGCGCTCCGAAGCCGCATGATCGCCGCGAGAGCCGGCCTCGTGCTCTCCGCTCTCGCGCCGATCAGGCGGTTTCGTCTTTCCGGCGGCCTCCCAGGCTCCATCCAGCCGTTCCCTAGCTGTTCCCCGGCAGTTCCTTAGCTGTTTCTTGGCGGTTTCTTGGCGGCTCCCCAGCCGCCTCTCAGCCGGCTTTCGGCCGCTTGTCGGCGGCCATGTGGCCGGCCGTCGTCTTCCGCCGCCTCGCGCCGTCTCACGCCGGCCATGGCGTCGCCGTACGGCCCGGTCCCATAGTGAGCCCGTAGTGGCGAAAGACGCCCCGGCGCCCGGCATCCCGGGCCCGCGGGCGATGCGAGGAGGATCCGATGGGACTGGTGACCTACCGCACCCATGACCTGCCGCAGAGGGACCGGTTCCCCTACTGGCAGGAGCTCGCGAACGGGTCGTACGTGCCCGCGCTGCTCCGCAGCGACCGGCAGGAGGACTTCCGGGGCGCGATGCGCATCCTGCTCCTCGGCGAGGTCCTGATCTCCCTGGTCGTCCACGACCCGCTGGAGGTGATCAGGACCGAGCGGATGGTGCGGCGGACCGACGCCGGGCTGTGCGTGCTCAGCCTCAGCCTCGCGGGCCGCGGCGGCCTCTCCTACGGAGACCGCTCCTCGGTGCACGAGGTGGGGGAGATGTGCTTCTACGACTCCTCCCGCCCGATCCGGGCCTGGCGCGAGGGCGGCCCGGGCCGCTCGCTCGTCCTGCAGTTCCCGCGGGCCTGGCCCGGGCTCCCGCGCGACTTCGTACCCGAACTGGCGGGGGTGACGCTCGACGCCCGCTGCGGCGTGGGCGGACTGCTGGCCGCCCACCTGTCCCGGGTGATCCGGGACGCGCCGGACTACACGGAGGCGGAGGAGCAGACCGTCGCCCGCATGAGCCTCGACCTCGTGGCGGCGACCCTCGCGTACCAGATGGACCAGGCCGACGCGCTCACGCCAGAGACCGCTCGGCGGGTCCTGCTGCGGCGCATCGACGACTTCATCGAGCGGCGGCTGGGCGACCCGGAGCTGACCCCGGCCGTCGTGGCCGCCGCGCACCACATCAGCCTCCGCTACCTGCACCGGCTGTTCCAGGAGCGGGGCGGGCCCTCGGTGGCGGCCCTGATCCGGCGGTCGCGGCTGGAGCGCTGCCGCCGAGACCTGGCGGATCCGCGGATGAGCCACCACTCGCTGGCCGCCATCGCCGCGCGCTGGGGATTGACCGACCGCGCCGCCTTCAGCCGGCTGTTCCGATCCGCCTACGGGCTGCCGCCCGGAGAGTACCGCCGCGCCTGCGCCCGGGGCGAACAGTGCGCGGATTTCCACATCCCCGGGCACGAATGATCACCTGGCGGGGGACCGGAGCCACCTACTCTGCGGCTGCCGAGCCGAACCACTCCTCCGCCCTCACCGGCGACACGTTCGGCGAGCTCTACCCCGAGGTGCACTTCCGCGCGTGCGACAAGGGGCCGACGGGCTCATCGGCACCTGCGGGGCCTGGACGGGCCGACCGGAGGCAGGGGCCTGGACGGGCCGGCCGGGAGGGGAATCGGCGAGAGGGAGCGCCGATCAGGCCGGCCGGCGCTCCAGGGGGCCGGGCCGGGCGCGCGCGTGCGCGGCCGGCCCGGACGGCCCCGCGCGGGGAGCGCGGCGGTTGTGGCGGGGCGAGGGCGCGATGGGCCACCATGGGCGGAGCCGAATGATGTTCGGGGACCGTGGGAGGGGCTTGTGGCGGGCATCGCTCTACCGGGGGAGATGGGGGAACGCGCCAGGGACATCCTGGCCGGGCGGGTGCGGCCGGTCCCGGCGCGCGACGCGGCGACCGTGATGCTGCTGCGGGACTCCTCCCAGGGGCTCCGCGTCTACATGCTGCGGCGGCAGTCCACCATGGCCTTCGCGGCCGGGGCCTACGTGTTCCCCGGCGGGTCGGTGGACCCCCGCGACGCCGACCACGCCGTGGCCTGGGCCGGGCCGTCGCCGCGCGAGTGGGGCGAGCTGCTGGGGGCCGAGGAGGCGATCGCGCGGGCGCTCGTCTGCGCCGCCGTACGCGAGACGTTCGAGGAGTCGGGGGTGCTGCTCGCCGGGCCGTCCGAGGACTCCGTGGTCGAGGACACGACCGGGGACGACTGGGAGGCCGACCGGGAGGCGCTGATCGGCCGGTCGCTGGCGTTCGCCGACTTCCTGGACAAGCGCGGGCTGGTGCTGCGGTCGGACCTGATGCGGCCGTGGGCCCACTGGATCACGCCGGAGGTGGAGAGCAAGCGCTACGACACCCGCTTCTTCGCCGCCGCCCTCCCGCCCGGCCAGCGCACGCGCGACGTCGGCGGCGAGGCGGACCGCGTCGCCTGGGTCCTGCCCGCCGAGGGCGTCGCGGCCGGTCAGCGGGGAGAGATGTTCATGCTCCCGCCGACGTACACCGCGCTGACCGAGCTGGCGGAGTTCGCGACCACCGAGGACGCGCTCGCCGCCGAACGGCGCATCGTGCCGTACATGCCGCGCATCGCGGAGGTGGGCGAGGAGATCCACCTGGTGCTGCCCGAGACCACGTACGGGCTCCCTGGGAAGATGCTGTGATGATCGACGGATCCGGTACGGCTCGCGCGCGCTGCCTGCTGGCCCCCAACCCCTCGGCGATGACCCTGGACGGCACGAACACCTGGATCCTGGCCGAGCCGGGCGCGGACGCCGTGCTCGTGGTGGACCCGGGGCCGGACGACGAGGCGCACCTGCGGCGGGTGGCCGACCAGGCGAACGGCGCCCGCGTGGCGGCGGTGCTGCTCACGCACGGGCACCCGGACCACACCGGGGGCGCGCGGCGGTTCGCCGAGATGACCGGGGCGCCGGTGCGGGCGCTCGACCCGCGGTTCCGGCTGGGCGGCGAGGGACTCTCGGACGGCGACGTGGTCACGTGCGAGGGGCTGGAGGTGCGGATCGTCGGCACGCCCGGGCACTCGTTCGACTCGCTGTGCTTCTGGATCCCCGGGGACCGCGCGCTGCTCACCGGGGACACGGTGCTCGGCCGCGGCACCACCGTGATCGCCCCCGACGGCGACCTGGGCGACTACCTGCGCACGCTGGACCGGCTGCGGGACCTGGTGGGCGAGCTGAGCGTCCTGCTCCCCGGCCACGGCCCGCTCCTCGGCGACCCGGCGGGCAAGGTCGAGGAGTACATCGCGCACCGCCGCCGGCGCCTGGACCAGATCGAGGCGGCGTGGGCCGCCGGGGCCCGCACCCCGGCCGAGGTCGTGGCGGTGGTGTACGCGGACGTGGACCGCGGCCTGTGGCCCGCGGCCGAGATGTCCGTGCGGGCCCAGCTCGACTACCTCGGCCTTCTCGGCGCGTGAGCCGCCCGGTCAGCGGGAGCGGTTGTAGAGGCGCTCGACGTCGAGGATGACCACGGCCTTGGCCTCGATGCGCAGCCAGCCGCGCTGGGCGAAGTCGGCCAGGGCCTTGTTGACGGTCTCGCGGGAGGCGCCGACGAGCTGGGCCAGTTCCTCCTGGGTGAGGTCGTGGTGCACCAGAAGGCCGCTCTCGGACTGGCGGCCGAACCGCTCGGCCAGGTCGAGCAGGGCCTTGGCGACGCGGCCGGGCACGTCGGTGAACACCAGGTCGGCCATCACGTCGTTGGTGCGGCGGAGCCGCTGGGCCAGCGCGCGCAGCAGGTGCAGGGCCACCTCGGGACGGCCGGTGAGCCAGGGGCGCAGGTCGTCGTGGCCGAGCCCGGCGAGCCGTACGTCGGTGAGGGCCACCGCGGTCGCCGTACGCGGGCGGGGGTCGAAGAGTGAGAGCTCGCCGAACATCTCGCCCGGGCCGAGCACGCTCAGCAGGTTCTCGCGGCCGTCGACGGACGTGCGGACCAGCTTGATCTTGCCCTCGAGGACGACGTAGAGCCGGTCGCCGCTGTCGCCCTCCCGGAAGAGCGTGCGCCCCTTCGGCAGGTTCATCTCGCTGACGCCCGCGCGCAACGCCGCTGCGCTCTCGCGGTCGAGCGCCGCGAAGAGCGGGGCCTTGCCTAGCACGTCGTCGGTGTCCACACTGCCTCCTTGCTCACCGTGGACCTGTTCTCGTGCGTCCACGTCCCACCAGTGTGACGCACCTCACCGCGTGAGGCACACGTAGGCTGTCCGTGTGCCCGGCAAACCCACGATGTCCCGCGTCCGCGATGGCGAGGAGTCCCGGCTCGCGCTGGTGCGCCGGGCCCGGCGAATGAACCGGATCCTCGCGGAGACCTACCCCGACGCCCACTGCGAACTCGACTTCGCCAACCCGCTGGAACTGCTGGTGGCGACCATCCTCTCCGCACAATGTACGGACAAAAGAGTGAACATGGTTACTCCGACCTTGTTCGCCAAGTACCGTAGCGCCGCCGACTACGCCTCCGCCGACCGGGCCGAGCTGGAGGACATCATCCGCTCGACCGGGTTCTTCCGGGCCAAGGCCAACAGCATCATCGGCATGGCGCAGTCCGTCTGCGACGACTTCGGCGGCGAGGTCCCGCGCCGGCTCAAGGACCTCGTGACCCTGCCGGGAGTGGGCCGCAAGACCGCGAACGTCGTGCTCGGGAACGCGTTCGGAGTGCCGGGGCTGACGGTGGACACGCACTTCCAGCGGCTCGTGCGGCGGTTCCGGTGGACCGACGAGACCGACCCGGTCAAGATCGAGCACGCCGTGGGCGAGCTGATCCCCAAGAGCGAGTGGACCGTCTTCTCGCACCGCGTGATCTGGCACGGCCGCCGCATCTGCATCGCCCGCAAGCCGGCCTGCGGCGCCTGCCCCCTGGCCGCCCTCTGCCCGTCGTACGGCGAGGGCCCGACGGACCCGGTGGTCGCCGCGAAGCTGGTGCGGACGGGCCCGTTCTCCTGAACGGCGGCCCGCCCGCGCGTCCTCGCGGGACCTTAGCGGGCAAGCGGCGGGCGTGCGCGGACGAGCGTGGCGGGTGTGAACGGCGAGCGTGGCGGGTGCGGACGGGCGACGTGGCGGGTGCGGATGGGCGAGCGTGGGCCTGGACGGATTCGGATGAGCGTGGCGTGGACGGGTGGACACGGCGTGGACGGGATGAACGCGGCGGGCGCGCGCGGGAATGCGGGCGCGGCGGGTGACGCTGGATTCGAAGACGGGGACCGGGAGCCCAGGACGGGGGAGCCGATGACGCCGGAGGCGCCGCAGATGCCGGAATGGCTGACCACGCTCGCCGAGAAGGCGCGGAACATGGAGGTCGACCCGTACCTCCGTCCGCCGGCCACCGGCGGGCGACGGGCGGCGATCCTCGTGCTGTTCGGCGAGGGCCCCCTCGGACCCGACCTCCTCCTCATCCAGCGCAGCGACGCGATGCGCAAGCACGCCGGCCAGCCCGCCTTCCCCGGGGGCGGCCTGGACGAGGACGACGACGGCCCGATCGCGGCGGCGCTCCGCGAGGCCGAGGAGGAGACCGGGCTGGAGCCCGCGGGCGTCGAGATCGCCGCGGTCATGCCCGAGCTGTACCTCCGGCACAGCGACAACCGGGTGACCCCGGTGCTGGCCTGGTGGCGGGACCCCTCGGCGGTCCACGCGGCCGACCCGCGCGAGGTGGCGTCGGTGGAACGCGTGCCCGTGGCGGAACTCGCCGACCCCGCGAACCGCGTCATGATCCGTTCTCCCGACGGGTACAAGAGCCCGGCCTTCCACGTGCGCGGGCTGCTGGTCTGGGGGTTCACCGCAGGCGTCGTGGACCGGCTCCTGTCCCTGGGCGGCTGGGAGAAGCCCTGGGACCGGAACCGCGTGGAAGGGCTCCCGGCCCAGGTCATCAGCCTGGCCGCGCGGGACTGACCGCCCGGCCGCCGGGGCCGTTCCGGCCCGAGGTGAGTGTGCCCGTGAGGGGTCCGCGCCGGGAAAGGCCCGTCCCGCCGCACGCCGCTCCGGCCGTACCGGATCGGTGCCCGGGCGAGGTGGAAGATCGGCGTGCCGTCGGGAGAGAAGGGGGCGGCTCTTCGGGCGGTGGGCGGATACGGTGAAGGGGTGCGCGGTGATCTCCTTGACCTGATACTGCTCGTCCTGGTGGTCGCCTTCGGCGTGTCCGGGTACCGGCAGGGCTTCATCGTCGGGGCGCTCAGCTTCATCGGGTTCGTCGGGGGCGGGCTGCTCGGGGTGCTCGTCGCGCCGCCCATCGCCCAGGCGGTGGTGGACGGGGCGCCGCAGCAGGCGCTGGTCGCGATCGTGATCGTGTTCCTGGCGGCGACCATCGGGCAGTTCGGGTCCTCCACGGTGGGGGCCGTCGTCCGCAGCCACGTGACCTGGAATCCGGCGCGGGTCGTGGACGCCATCGGCGGGACCATCGCCTCGGTGCTGTCCGTGCTGCTGATCGCGTGGATCATCGGCGGGCTGGCGGTGCTCGCGCCGTTCCCGATCGTGCAGCAGCAGATCAAGGACTCCCAGGTCCTGCGTACGGTGGACCAGGTCATGCCGGCCGCCGTGGACGGGTGGTTCGCCGGCTTCAAGCGGTTCGTGGACAGCTCGGACTTCCCCCAGGTCTTCGACGGGCTCGGCGGCGGGTCGGTGCTGGAGGTCCCCAAGCCGGACGAGAGCGTGGCGAAGAGCCCGGCGCTGCAGCGGGCGCGGCAGGGGATCGTCAAGGTGCAGGGGACCGCGCCGGAGTGCGCCAAGCGCATCGAGGGCACCGGCTTCGTCTACGCCCGCGAGCGGATCATGACGAACGCCCACGTCGTCGCCGGCGTCAGGGAGGAACTCCACGTCACCACGGCGAGCGGGCGGACGCTGCGCGCCAAGGTGATCGTGTACAACCCGCGCCGGGACATCGCCGTGCTGTACGTCCCCGGGCTGGAGGCGCCGGTGCTGGAGTTCGACGGCGAGGCGGAGAGCCGGGACGACGCGATCGTGGCCGGGTTCCCGCGCGGCCGCGGCTACACGATGGCGGCGGCCCGCATCCGGGAACGCCAGATCGCCAGCGGGCCGGACATCTACCACGAGACCCGCGTCGAGCGCGAGATCTACGCGATCCGCGGCAAGGTCGAGCCGGGCAACTCCGGCGGCCCCCTCCTGGCCAGGGACGGCCGGGTGTTCGGCGTCGTCTTCGCCGCCGCCACCGACCGCAAGGACACCGGCTACGTCCTCACGGCCGCCGAGGTCCGCCCCGAGGCCGAGGCGGGCGTCCGCACCACCCGCGCCGTCTACACCCAGGCCTGCGACCAGTGATCGTCCCCGCCGCCCGCCCCCGGCTCAGGACGGGGTCAGCGGGAGGCGGAGGTCGGCGGGGGTGACGGACGGCAGCCCGGCGGCCTTCACCCGGTCGGCGAGGGTGAGGGCGTGGGCGGCGGCCGCGCGGGGGTCCAACCGGGACCGGACGGCGGCGGGCGCGCCGGGGTGGGACTCGATCCGGGCCGCGCCCCTGCGGAGGAGGGCGATCGCCCCCCTGGCGTTGCCGCGCTGGATGTGGGTGAGGCCCACGGCCACCTGGGCGAGGCCCTGCCACAGCTCGCGTTCGTCCTCGGGGGCGGTCTTCCAGCGGGCCTCGAAGACCTCGTGGGCGTGGAAGGGGCGGCCCTCGGCCAGCAGCCTCCCGGCCTCGCGCACGGCCTCCTCGGCGGAGGGTGCGTAGTCGTCGGGGACCCGGGGGACGCCGCCGGGCGCGCCCTTGGGCAGGGGGCGGCCGTACTCGTCCCGGGGGCGCGCGTTCCTGGCCCGCCCGGCCTCGTCGCGGTCGCGCGCTTGGTCGGGGCCGCGGTCGCGGTCATGGGCTTGGCCGCGGGCGGGGCCGGGGCCGTGGTTCTGGCCGGGGTCGCGGTTCTGGCCGGGGTCGCGGGTCTGGCCGTGGTCGTGGGCCGGGCCGGATGCCGTTTCCGTGCTGGTTCGCGGGGTTTCGGTGGATGCCGTGCCTGGTTCGTCGTGCATGCGTCCCCCTCCGCGGCGTCTCGTCACGCCATGCTTTCTCGTCAGGCCATGCTTTCTCGTCAGGCCATACTGCCCGCTCCGGGGCGGGGGTGTGGCGTCCGTCCACAGGCTGTGGATGACACCGGCGGCCGCTTCATCCCGAGGTGAGTGTGCCCGAAGGGGTCCACGCCGGGAACGGTCCTCTCGCCGAGCCCGGCGCCAGCCGTACGAGACGATCGCGATGGGCTTCGGCTTCGGCTTCGGTCTTGAGGATGGGGGCGGGGTCGGCCTCGTGATGGAGGGGGTAGGCCCAATGATGTACGGCGATCTCGTCAGCGCGCAGGAAGTGCGGGGGCGGGCCGCCTGGCTATCGTCGCAGGCACGCGAAGATTCCGCTCCCACGGTTTAAGGAAGTCCATGGCGCCGCACGTCAAGACGCTCCTCGCCGGTCTGGCCACCCTCGCGGCCGGGACGGCGTTGTGGCTGTTCGCACCCGAGACCCAGATCCTCGGCATCGCCCCGGCGAAGGTCGGCGTGGTCCTGATGGTCGTCGGCGGTCTGGAGACTCTCTACGGCCTTTACAAGGCCGCGCGACGCGACCGCTCCGACGCCGACCGCTAGGGGTCCCGCGCAGCCGCTGCCCCGAGTTCGTCCCGCTCTCGCCCGGGCGTCCGGCCGGTCCTCGCCGCGACGTTCGCGCCGCTCGCGCCGGGATGTCCGCTCCGGCCTTCCTCCGCGACATCCGCCTCGCCGGTGCGCCGTGCGTGGAGCCCGGCCGGGCCGCGCGCACCGGCTCACGGTGCTCCCCCGCACTGGCGGGCGTCCCGGGAACGGCAACAAAAGTTGTCGGGGCCCGGCTCCGGACGCACGCTGTGCGCGGAGGTGATCGCCGGCGTGAGGCCGTACCTCGAAGTCGCCGTTTCGAAGGACGCCGGCGACGCCTCCCGGCACAGTACCCGGGCCCGCGCCCGCCCTGCCGTACGGGGGGGCGGGCCCGGGCCCGCCGAGAGCTAGGAGTGCGTATGAGCGCGAAGCCTGTGGACAGCATCACCGAGAAGACCTTCCCCGCCCGCGTCCTCGCGTCCGAGCGGCCCGTCCTGGTCCAGTTCTGGGCCGTCTGGTGCGGGCCGTGCCGCCGGGTGACGCCGATCGTCGAGGAGATCGCGGCCGAGAACGCCGGGAAGCTGGACGTGGTCAAGGTGAACGTGGACGAGGAGCCGGCGCTCGCCGCCCGGCACGGGGTGTCGTCGATCCCTGCGTTCGTCGTGTACGAAGGCGGCAGTCCCGTGGACTCCTGGGTCGGCGCCGCGCCCAAGCCCGAACTGGAGCGCGCCCTCGCCAAGCACCTGACCTGACCGGCCCGCCCTCCCGCCCGCGTCCCTACCCCCGTCATGATCATGAATCCGCCCCGAGGCGGCCGGTGCCGAGGCTTGTGGTGGCGCCGGGGGTGGGCGGAATCGCATGATCACGACAAGCGGGGATCGAGTGGGGCTGGGCTCACCGCGTGAGAGGGCTTCGGCGCGGCTCGGGGGCGCGGTGAGGCCGACCCGGGCCGTGTACGCCGTGGGCGGCGGGCTCACGCCGTATCGGGAATGACAAGTGAGGCGGGCCACTCCGTATCGGGAACGACCGTGACACAGGCTCACGCCGTATCGGGGACGACGTGGGCGGCGGGCTCACACCGTACCGAAATGACACGTGAGGCAGGCTCGCGCCGGGACCGGGACCGGGGCCGGGGCTGGGCCCGGGGGCGACGCGTGACAGGGGCGCACGCGGTGCCGGGGCGGGGGTGGTCAGCGGTCGGGTTCGGGGTCGGCCAGCCAGGCGGTCAGTTCGGCGTCGAAGGCGTCGGGGCGCTCCTCGTGGGGGAAGTGGCCCGCGCCCTCGATGAGGCGCCACCGGTAGGGGGCGGCGACGTAGCGGCTTGAGCCCTGCGCGCTGCGGGGCAGGATGAGGGTGTCCAGCGCGCCGTGGAGCTGGAGCGTGGGGACCTGGATGGCCGTGCGCATGCGGCGGGCGAAGCGCAGGCCGTCCGGGCGCAGGGTGGAGCGGGCGAACCAGCGGTGGTACTCCATCGCGCAGTGGGCGACGTTCGGGATCTGGATGACCTGGCGGTACCTCCGCACGGTCTCCTCGTCCGGCCAGCCCGGGCCCGACCACTCGCGCAGCATGCGCCCGACCATCGCGGCGTTGTTGGCCAGGAGACGCCGCTCGGGGATGAGGGGGAGCTGGAAGCCGAAGGCATGGGAACCGGCTCTGAGCTGGCCGAAGGGGTCGGTGACCATGGCGTGGCGCAGCCGCAGCGGGTGCGGGGCCGAGACCGCGACCAGGCGCTGCACGACCTTGGGGTGGTACGCCCCGGTCGTCCAGGCGAGCATCCCGCCCCAGTCGTGCCCGACGACGAACGCGCCGGCCTCGCCCAGCGCCCGGACCAGCGCGCTCACGTCGCCGGCCAGCGTGACCAGGTCGTACCCGCGCGGAGGCTTGTCGCTCGCGCCGTAGCCGCGCAGGTCCACGGCCACCGCGCGGTATCCCGCCGCGGGCAGCGAGACGAGCTGGTTGCGCCACGCCCACCAGAACTCCGGGAACCCGTGCAGCAGCAGGACCAGCGGACCCTCACCGGCCTCCACCAGGTGGAAGCGGGTGCCGCCGGCGTGGACCGCGCGATGGGTCCAGGGTCCGTCGAGGCGGACGAGGGATTCGTCGAGGGCGGGCACCTCTCACCACTCCGTATCGCTGGGTTTGTCACCGCTGCCGATGGCCTTGGCGGAGCCGTCGCGCCCCGCGATGGTCTTCAACGAACGCGTCGTGCGCTTCATCCCCGTGAGCCCCTTGAGCCGGCGGTATCCGATCAGCACCAGCACTCCGGCGATCAGCAGGTAGAACACCGTGACGATCAGGAACGCCGCCCACTCCCAGACGCCCAGCGCGATCAGCCCGTAGGCCAGCGCGAACGAGCCCAGGATCAGGCACAGGTGCCCGATGAACGCGGCCGCCCCGAACAGCCCCCCGGCCGTCCCGACGCGCTTGGCGTCGGCCTTGAGTTCGAGCTTGGCCAGCTCGATCTCCGATCTGACCAGGGTGGAGATGTTCTGGCTCGCCTGCGCGACGAGCGAGCCGAGCGACTCCTCCTCCGCCGTCTCGGCGTTGATCTCCGGCATGGGATCTCCTTTCCTCGCGTCCCATCCTCCCCCCACGCGATCCCCCCGTGCACGCAAGCGCGGCGATCACGCCCCCACCCCGATCATTCCGTACGGCCCGAGCCCGCCCCTCGCCAGGGAACACCACGCCGCCCGCGCCCTCGCCCCGGGCCCCGCGTCTCCGGCGTCCCCGCCCGCCGGCGCCCCTCGGCGGGTGCCGCCGAACGCGCCCGCCACCGGGACTCGACCGCCCGCCGGAACTCGGCCACCGGAACGCGCCCGTCGGAGCTCGGCCACCGGAACGCGCCCGCCGGAGCTCGGCCGTCGCCGGCCCGGCCGCCGTGCTGGAGGCCCGTGGCGAGAATCATGCCCAATCCGCGGGCCGAGGGGGAGGCCCAGACGCGGCGACGCCCCCGGGAGAGGTCCCGGGGGCGTCGTGACGGGCGATTCGCGGGTCAGTCGTCGCTCTTCGCCGACGGCAGCTTCTCGGCGATCAGGTTCATCACCGAGCTGTCCGTGAGCGTCGTGACGTCTCCGAGCTGGCGGTTCTCGGCCACGTCGCGCAGCAGGCGGCGCATGATCTTGCCGGAGCGGGTCTTGGGCAGCTCGGGGACCACGAGGATCTGCCGCGGCTTGGCGATCGGGCCGAGCGTCCTGGCCACGTGGTCGCGCAGTTCCTTGGCGATGTCCTCGCTCTCCTCGGCCCCGCCGCGCAGGATCGTGAACGCCACGATGCCCTGCCCGGTCACCGGGTCCGTCGCGCCCACGACCGCCGCCTCGGCGACCTTCGGGTGCGAGACGAGCGCGGACTCGACCTCGGTGGTGGAGATGTTGTGGCCGGACACGAGCATGACGTCGTCCACGCGGCCGAGCAGCCACAGGTCGCCGTCCTCGTCGCGCTTGGCGCCGTCGCCGGGGAAGTACATCCCCTCGAAGCGCGACCAGTACGTGTCGATGAAGCGCTGGTCGTCGCCCCAGATGGTGCGGAGCATGGCCGGCCACGGGTCGCGCACGACGAGGAACCCGCCGCCGCCGTTCGGGACGGAGTGCCCCTGGTCGTCCACCACGTCGGCGGTGATGCCCGGCAGCGGGCGCATCGCCGCGCCCGGCTTGCCCTCGGACACGCCGGGCAGCGGGCTGATCATGATGCCGCCGGTCTCGGTCTGCCACCACGTGTCCACGACCGGGCAGCGGTCGCCGCCGATGTGCTCGCGGTACCAGACGTACGCCTCGGGGTTGATCGGCTCGCCCACGCTGCCCAGGATGCGCAGCGACGACAGGTCGTACTTGGCGGGGATGTCGTCGCCCCACTTCATGAACGTCCGGATCGCGGTGGGGGCGGTGTAGAAGATCGAGACCTTGTACTTCTGGATGATCTCCCACCAGCGCCCGCGGTGCGGGGTGTCCGGGGTGCCCTCGTACATCACGCTCGTCGCGCCGTTGGCCAGCGGGCCGTACACGATGTAGGAGTGCCCGGTGACCCAGCCGATGTCGGCGGAGCACCAGTAGACGTCGGTCTCCGGCTTCAGGTCGAAGACGGCGTGGTGGGTGTAGGCGACCTGGGTCAGGTAGCCGCCGGTGGTGTGCAGGATGCCCTTGGGCTTGGCGGTCGTGCCCGAGGTGTACAGGATGTACAGCGGGTCCTCGGCGTCGTGCGGCCGCGCCTCGTGGGTGTCGCTCTGGCGGTCCACGAGGTCGTGCCACCAGACGTCCTTGTCCGTCAGGGCGACGTCCTGGCCGGTCCTCCGGACGACGAGGACCTTCTCGACCGTCGGGGAGTCGGCGACCGCCTCGTCCACCGTCGGCTTGAGGGCGTTGGGGTTGCCGCGCCGGTAGCCGCCGTCGGCGGTGATCACGAGCTTGGCCTGGCCGTCGTGGATCCGGCTGCGCAGCGCGTCGGCCGAGAAGCCGCCGAAGACGACCGAGTGCACCGCGCCGATGCGGGCGCAGGCCAGCATGGCGATCGGCAGCTCGGGGATCATCGGCATGTAGATCGCGACGCGGTCGCCCTTCTCCACGCCCAGCTCGATCAGCGCGTTCGCGGCCTTGGAGACCTCCCTCTGGAGGTCGGCGTACGTGATCTCACGCGTGTCGCCCGGCTCGCCCTCCCAGTGGTAGGCCACCTTGTCCCCGCGCCCGGCCTCGACGTGGCGGTCCACGCAGTTGTAGGCGACGTTGAGCTTGCCGCCCACGAACCACTTGGCGAACGGCGGGTTGGACCAGTCGAGCGTGGTCTCCCAGCGCTGCGCCCAGCTCAGCCGGTCGGCGGCGCGCTCCCAGAAGCCCAGGCGGTCGGCCGCCGCCTCGTCGTAGGCGTCCGCCTTGACGTTCGCGTCCGCTGCGAGCTCCGGAGGCGGGGGGAACCGACGGGACTCCTGGAGCAGGTTCGACAGAGTCTCCTTGTTGTCCGGCGCCACAACGTACTCCTTCTTGCCTTGGGCGTTCGGGTGTGTCCCGCTTCATCCGTGGGATGTGTCCCACTTCACCAGTGGGTTGTGTCCCACTTCACCAGGGTCCGGCCCCGGCCCACAAGAGCCTAGGCCCGCCGCTCACACCGCGCCGGATCGGGGCGTGCGGCGGATCGGGGCTGCTCGCGGGCCTTTACCAGGGGCCGGGGCGGAGTTTCGCGCGAGTGGGAGAGGTGGGAATTTCGTGATTGTTGAGGCATTCGAGTCGTCGTTTGGGGGATTTAGTGCTCACTGAGCCTTTTTCTCGGGTTACTGGTTCGGTGTACGGCTTCGCGGCCGCCCTGGTTCGTGGTGGGTGTGCCGCGTCGCGGCTTGGCGGTCGCCGTACGGCTTGGCAGCCGTACGGCTTGGCGGACGTTTCGCGGCTCGTGGGCGTTTTTGGGGTGTTCGTGGGTGTTTCGTGGGCCTGCGGGCGTTTCGCGGCCGCGTGGCGGGGCGGGCCGTACCGGAGGCGGTGACCCGGGGAATCGGGTGAGAGCTGGGACGACGTAAGGTCTGTGAACGTGAGCGACCCATTGGCCAGAATCGCCGACCTGCCCGGAGTGCCGGAGGCGGTGGACGCCGCGCGCGAGTCGGTGGACCGCCTGTACCGGCACAAGGTCCTGCGGCGGCGGCAGCCTGAGGTGTCGGCGGAGTCGGCGCTGCGCGGCGCCTGGGCGTCCGCCGTACTCGAAGGCGCCCAGGTGAAGCTGGACGAACTCCGCGAAGGGGACGTCCAGGAGCCGCTTGTGCAGGGCGCGCTGCGCGCGACCGCCGAGCTGGGGCGGCTCAGGCAGACATGGCGGCTCGCGCCGAGGCAGGTGCTCGCGCGGCTGCACGCGCTCGCGGGCGCCGACCTGCTGCCGCAGGAGGAGCTGGGGCGCCCCCGCGTCGGCCCGACGGACTCCGACCCGTACGGCCTCGGGCCCGCGCCCGGCGTGGTGGAGATGTCCGCGCGGCTGGACGCGCTGTTCGCGGTCTCGCAGGAATCCGCGGAGGCGCCGGCGGTCGTGGTCGGCGCGATCGTGCACGGCGAGCTGGCGGTGCTGCGGCCGTTCGGTGCGGTGGACGGGCTGGTGGCGCGGGTGGCGGAGCGGCTCACGCTGATCGAGCAGGGGCTGGACCCGAAGGCGCTCGTGCCCGTCGAGCTGGGGCATCGCGAGCAGAGCGAGTCCTACGCCGACGCGCTGCGCGGGTACGCCTCGGGCACCTCGGCCGGGGTCGCGGGGTGGGTGCGGCACTGCGCGGAGGCCGTGGTGCTGGGCGCGCGGGAGTCGACGGCGGTGTGCGAGGCCCTGCTGCGGGGCTAGGGCGTGTTTTGTGGTTCTTGGTTGAGCCACATGATCAGGCTGGCGATGGTGATGGCG
>NZ_QZEY01000022.1 GCF_003594875.1 Bailinhaonella thermotolerans | reverse complement strand
GCCGCCATCACCATCGCCAGCCTGATCATGTGGCTCAACCAAGAACCACAAAACACGCCCTAGACGCCGGGCCCTCCGCTCTCGAAACCCGCTGATCTCGCGATGGAGAACGACCGTCCGCCCGGGCGACGCCGGGCACGAGGGACCGGGCACCCGCTGAAGGCGGTCCCGGCCGTCACCGTCAGCCCCAGCGGCGGGAGAGCTCCTCGTCGGTGGGGGCGGGGCCGGGGAGCGGGCTCGTGGCCGGGGGATTGCGGAGGGAGTCGAGGATGAGGGTGAGGTAGCGGCGGCGCAGCTCGCGGCTGCGCTCCTCGTCGCCGAGTTTGATGGCGGAGAGCTGTTCGGCGATCAGGGCGAGGTCCGCGATCTCCACTCCGGGCCGGATCACCTCGGCCGCCCGGGTGCGCTCCATGATCCGCACGTTCAGCTCGTACGCGCGCATGGCGTCCTGGTACAACCCCTCGTCCGGCTTGAACATCCCGGCCAGGTTGCGGGTGATCGCGTTGGTGTCGGCGTCCACGATGCCGTGCATGAACCTCGCGAAGGACTCCCACGGGTCGCCCTCGTCGGCCAGCGCGGCCTCGGCGACCGAGATGTAAAGCCGGAGCCCGTCGCTCGCGAGCTTGCGGAGCAGGTCCTCCTTGCTGGGGTAACGGCGGTAGAGGGCGCTGATGCCGACACCCGCGCGCTCCGCGACGGCGGCGATCGGGGCCGACGGGTCCGCGACGAACACCGCCCGCGCCGCCTCAAGGATCAGCTTGTCGTTGCGGGCCGCCTGTGCCTTCCGGCCGCTCATCGGGGCTGTCTCGGCCATCGGAACCCTCCAGGGAAAGACGGAACATACTCTTCTGTTCTGCTAGATCAAGACTATATGCGTGTACGGCTCGCGCCTGGCGGGGCGCGAGCCGTACGAGCCGGGGGTCAGTGGCTCTGCCGGGCCCTGCGGGGGAGCAGGAAGCCGAGGGCGAAGGTCACCGCGGTCAGCGCGATCGTGATCAGGGTGACGAGCGCGGCGGCGGCCACGAAATCGCGGACCGAGAAGAACACCGTGCCGAGGACCGCGACCCCGAGTGAGGCGCCGAGCTGCTGGAACGAGGACAGCATGCCCGAGGCGGAGCCCACCTCGCGGTCCGCCAGGCCGCCGACGATGATGTCGAACAGCGGGACGAAGATCATGCCCATGCCGAGCCCGAAGACCAGCATCGGCGCGGCCATGTCCCAGCCGTCCACGCCGCGGCCGGCGATGGAGAAGACCGCGTAGAGACCGATGAGACCGGCGGCCATCAGCGCCAGGCCGATGTGCAGGATGTGGCGGCCGAGCCGGTTCATCATCGCGCCGCCGAAGCCGGAGCCCAGGAACGCGCCCACCGCCCAGGAGACCATCGCCAGGCTCGCCGCGAGCGGGGTGTACCCCAGGCCGAGCTGGAGGAAGAAGCCCACCGCCACCGAGAACCCGGTGATCGCGCCGAAGAAGGCCACCACGAAGGCCACCCCCGCGGCGTACGACCGCTTGGCGAAGACGCTCAGCTCGACGAGCGGGACGCGACCGGCGCGGGTGCGGCGGAGCTGGTGCGCGACGAACAGCGCGAACACCGGCACCGAGGCGGCGAGCAGGCCGAGCGTCCAGGCCGGCCAGCCCAGCTCGTGGCCCTGGACCAGCGGGATCACCAGCATCGCCATCGCGATCGCGGCGATGACCGCGCCGCCCACGTCGAGCCGCGAACCGCGCGCGGCCGGCGGGGTGTCGGGGAGGACCTTCCAGCCGACGTACATCGCGAACGCGCCCAGCGGCAGGTTGATCAGGAAGATCGCGCGCCAGCCGGTGCCGAACAGGTCGGCCTCGACCAGCAGCCCGGCGACGACCGGCCCGAGGATCGTGGCCAGCCCGATCACCGGCCCGAGCGCGGCGAACGCCTTGCCCACCTGCGCCCCGAACAGGTCCCGCAGCAGCCCGAACGACTGCGGCACCATCAGCGCCCCGAACCCGCCCTGAAGGACCCGGGCGATGATCAGCGTCTCCGGCGAGAACGCGAGCGCGCACGCGAGCGAGGCCGCGAGGAACCCGCCGACGCCGACCATCATCATCCGCTTGCGCCCGAACATGTCGCCGAGCCGCCCGCCGGTGAGCAGCCCCACCGCCATCGCGAGCGTGTATCCGGCGACGATCCACTGGAGCGTCGCGAGCGACCCGCCCAGCTCGGCGCGGATGGCGGGCCCGGCGATGTTCCCGACCGTCCCGTCCAGCAGGTTGAGCAGGTCCGCGGAGAGGATCGCGAACAACCCCCACCACCGCCGAGATCCCGAGCCGGCCTGCGGGGAGACGACCGCGGGGGCGGGAGGAGCCTCGAGAAGAGCCATGATCTGTTCCTATCCTCCGTGAACGGAACGTTCTCTTCCGATACTAACAGAACGGAATGCTCAATTCCACAACTAGCCGCCCCCTCCTCCGAAAAACCCGCCCCCACCGCCCACACGAGCTCCAGGCGCGACGCCCGCCCCTCCGGCCTCGGACTTCCCCGCGACTCCGCGCGGGAGACGCGTCGCGGCTAACCTGAAGCCGGTACCGCGAGGAGGTGCGGGGCTCATGGCGACGGGCACCCCTGACGAGGGAGCGCACCGGATCGGCGGGAACGTGCGCGCCGCCCGCCGCGCCAAGGGCATGAGCCTGGACGTGCTCGCCGGGCTCGTGGGCCGCTCGAAGGGGTGGCTGAGCAAGATCGAGAACGGCAAGGCGCGGCTGGAGAGACGTGGCGACATAGCGGCTCTCGCGGAAGCCCTCCAGGTCTCCGCCGACCATTTGCTCGGCGGGCCCGCCCCCGAGGTGCGCCCGGACCGGCGCCAGGTCAACCTGCTGCCACTCCAGCGGATGCTGCTGGACGCCGGCCCGTCCGACCCGCCCGACGTCCGGGCCCGGCCGATCGAGGCACTCCGGGACGGCCTCACCGGGGTGGACGCCGCTCTACGCCGGGCCGACCATCCGGCCGTCGCCCGCGTTCTCCCCGATCTCATCGGCGAGCTGTACGTCCACGCCGCCTCCGGTTCCGAGCGCGCGCGCTCCCAGGCCCTGCGGCTGCTCATCCTCGCCTGCGGCTCCGACGCCGCCTGCACACTGCGCCACCTCGGCGAGAACCACCTCGCCTACATCAGCGGTGAACGCGCCCAGCAGGCCGCCGACCTGCTGGGAGATCCCGTCTGGACCGGCGCCGCCGCCTACGCCCGCGCTCACGCCCGCGCCTCGGCGAACCGCCCCCGCCCCCTTCTGCGCACTCCCCAGGCCGCGGACGCGCTGGAGCCGTACGTCGGGGACGACGTCTTCGCCCACCAGGTGCACGGCATGCTCCGGCTGAGCGCCGCCCTGGCCCGCGCCGTCGAGGGCGACCACCGGGGAGCGGATGACCAGGCCGGGGAAGCGGCTCGCCTCGCCTCCCGCATCGGCGAGGATTCCGAGGCCTTCGAATTGTTCGGTCCGGCGAACGTGGGCGTCTGGCGCGCCTCCCTGGCCGTCGAGGCCGCCCGTCCCGAACACGCCCTCAGGTGCGCCGAAGCCGTCAACCCGCGCGCGTTGTCCTCCGGCAACCGCCGGGCCGCCCTGCACATGGAGAAGGCGCGAGCCCTGGCCATGCTCGACCGGGACAGGGAGGCGGTGCGCGAGCTGTGCCGGGCCGAACGTCTCTCCGCCGCCCAGCTCCACAACCACCCGCTCATCCGCGAACTCGTAGCCGACATGCTCACCCGCACCGGCGGCCGCGAGCTCCGGGGCCTGGCCTGGCGCATGAACCTCATCTGAGGACGAGCCCTTCCGAAGCCCACGCGGGTCAGGCGGAGCGTTCGGTGGTGGGGTGGCGGAGTTCGGCGGGGGTGTAGCGGATCCAGCCGGGGTCGGCGAGGCGGGGGTCGGCGCTGGCCAGGTCGTAGAGCCAGCCGCCGTCCCAGTCGCGGCGGCGCCGTACGGCGTGGACCGCGACCCACTCGGAGCCGACGCCGTCGGTGCACAGCAGCTCCAGCGGGACGGGCTCGGCGAGCACCTGGACCCGATGGGTGTTGGAGTCCGGCCCGGGCGCGGGGTTCGCCCAGCACTCCTCGCAGACGCACCTCTCAGCAGTCACGTGTTCGCTCATACGTTCGAGTATGACGCCCCGCAGGCCGTCGCGGAACCGCGACATGCTGCCGATGACCTGCGACTATTTCACATCGCCGGGCACGCCCCCGTCGACCCGGCGCGCGGGCCGCCACGGAGCCGCGTAGGCCCACTGCCAGGCGGCCTCCAGCGGGCCGCGCTCGTGCCGCCGCAGCCACCGGATCGCCGACGCCATGAACGCCGCGCAGATCCCGGCCCAGGCGAACGGCACCCACCACGGCCGCAGCCAGTCCAGGCGCGCGGCGAGGCCGAGGCCCCAGCCGTAGCAGAGGACGCTCGCGACGAGGTTCTGGAAGACGTAGCAGGACAGCGCGGTACGGCCCACGGCGGTCAGGCCGCGCCGCATCCGGCCGGGCTCCCCGCGCAGGCGCAGGACCAGCGTCGTCACCAGCCCGAGCAGGCCCAGCGCGACCAGCGGCGGCAGGAGGTACCGGTCGACCATGAACCAGCCGGGGCCGGCGAGCGAGGTGAGAAGGTTCAGCGGCGCGCCCGCCCCGAGACCGACGATCATCAGCCTCCCGCGCAGGCGCGCCCCCCGCGCCGAGTCCTCCAGCGCCCCGGCGCGGAGCAGGCGCGCCCCGAGCAGGAACATCACCGTGCCCATCGGGATGATCAGCACCGACTCGGCGCGGTAGACGTCCGCGAGTTCCAGCCGCGACCGGACCTGGTCCAGGTACGACCCCTCGCTGTACAGCCCGCCGGGCGCATCGGGCGCGCCGGTGACCGCCTCGCCGCCGAAGAGCGCGGCGGTGACCAGGGCGACTGCGGCGACGTGGAGCGCGCCCATCGCCCACATCCACCCCCGCACGACGCGGTCACCGCGCCCGATCAGGTACGCCACCAGCATCGACGTCACGGCGTAGCCCATGAGCACGTCGTACTCGAAGATCAGCACGTAGTGCAGCGCGCCCTCGGCCAGCAGCAGCGCCGCCCGCCACAGGTACCGTCCCGGCCAGCGCACGCCCCGCCGTACCGCCGACCGGTACTGCAGCTCCAGCCCGATCCCGAAGAGCAGCGTGAGCAGCGCGAGGAACTTGCCGTTGGACAGGAACCGCAGGAACGCCTCCACCGCCCCGCCGCCCGTCAGCCCGGCCGCGGCCGAGGCCGGTCCGCCGGGGTCGGTGAAGAGCCAGATGTTCGTGCCCAGGGTGCCCAGGATGGCGACGCCCCTGAGCACGTCCAGAGCCTCGATCCGCCGCGACATGCCTCTCCCTCGGACGCCTCCCCGTTCCCCCTCAGCCTGGCCCGCGCGCCCCCGCCCGCACATCGTCGCCAGGTCCCGTCCGTCCGTACGCCGGATGATTTACGCCCCCTCCTCCTCAGCGCCGAGCGGGCGCTCCGGAGGCGTACTCCACCGGCGGCAGGATGGCCCGCGCGTCGGCCCCGCCGAGCCAGAGCCCGATCACGAGCGCGGCGGCCGCCTCCAGCAGCCCGGCCCGATCCAGCGGCCCGGCGGAGACCGGCTCGCAGCCCATGTCCCTGACCAGGGTCTCCACCATCGCCAGCGCGTCCGCGTCGTCCCCGGCGAGCGGTACGGCCAGGGGCGCGCCGTCGAAGGCGGGCGGGGTCATCCGCCACACGTCCTCATGGCACAGGTTGAACGCCTTGACCACGCGGGCCCGGGGCACGGCGGCCGCGACGCGCTCCGCGAAGGAGGTCCCGGCGGGCTCCTTGAGCCGGAAGCCGGGCGCGAGGGAGTTGGTCACGTCGATCAGCACGCGGCCGTCCAGCGGGCCCGCCTCCCGCAGCACGTCGAAGACGGCGTGGTCCCTGATCGCGAGCAGCACCACGTCGCCGAAGTCCGCCGCCTCCCGCCAGGTGCCGGTCCGCGCGCCCATCCGGTCGGCCAGGGCGGCCGCCCGGCCCGGGTCACGCCCGCTGACCATGACGTCGTGACCGGCCCGCGCCCACTGGGTGCCGAGGGCGTCCGCCATGTTGCCGCTGCCGAGAATGCCGATTCTCATGGGGTTCCTCCACGTTCGTCGCGTCCCGGGGCTCCCGCGTCCTTTCCGCGGGCTCCCTGGAGAGGACGATAGGAATTCCGATGAGTACCGATCGGTTACCGTTGTGCGCCGGACGCGGCCCCTGGGCGCGCGTCCCACGTCGCGGCGGCCGTACGGCTCGCGCGACGCCGTACGGCCGCCGGCAGTCGTGCGCACGGCCGGTCTGGCGGCAGCCGTACGGCCGGTGGTTGCCGGTGGCGATCGGTGAGGCCCGGAGGTGGGATGGAGCCCGACGAGTACCTGGCGGACTGCCGCACGCGGCTCGCCTTCGACCTCATGGCCAACACCTGGAACCCGGTCGTGATCTGGGCCCTGCGCTCCGGCCCGCGCCGCCCCGTCGAACTGCGTGAGCTGATCGGCGGCGTCAGCGGCAAGGTCCTCGCCGAGACCCTGCGCCGCCTGGAGTCCAACGGCCTCGTCACCCGCCACGCCTACGCGGAGGCCCCGCCGCGCGTCGAGTACGCCCTGACCCGCCTGGGCCGCACCCTCCTCGGCCCCATCGAGGCCTTCGGCCGCTGGGCCCACGCCCACGGTGACGAGGTCCTGGCCGCCCAGGACGAGCACGAGCGCCGGGCCGCCCGCCAGGCCGGCTGACCCTCAGGTCACCAGGTCAGGCGCAGCTCGCGCGGGGAGCGGTGGACCAGCGTGGGGAGCATCTCGACCGGCTCGTCCGAGGCCGGGCGCAGGCCGGGGAAGCGGCGGGTGAGGACCTCCAGCGCGATCCGCGCCTCCTCGCGGCCGAGCTGGGACCCCGGGCAGGCGTGCACGCCGTGCCCGAAGGAGATGTTCCGCTCCGCCGCGCGCGTGATGTCGAACTCGCCGGCCCGTTCGTACCGGTTCTCGTCGCGTCCGGCCGACCCGAACGCCAGCAGCACGGCCGCCCCGGCCGGCAGGTCGGTCCCGGCGAACGTGACCGGTCTGGTGGTGAGCCGGTAGGTGCCCTGCACCGGGGCCTCGAACCGCGCCGCCTCCTCGACCGCCGCCGGGATCAGGCTCGGCCGCTCGCACAGCAGCTCCCACTGCTCGCGGTGGCGCAGCAGGTTCAGCACGGCGGTGCCGATCAGCGAGGTCGTGGTCACGTGCCCGGCGAGCAGCAGGTTCTGCAGGTTGGACACCAGCGTCGCGCGGGTCTCCGGCGTCGGCTCCCCGAGCGCGGCGATCAGCTCCGACGCGATGTCGTCCCGCGGCTCCCGGGTTCGCCGCTCGACCAGCCCGTCGAAGATCCGCATCGCCCCGGCGACCTCGCGCGCGGCCTCGACCTGCTCGGCCACCGGCAGCGGCCGGAACAGCAGCTCCTCCGCCCGCGCGCCCGCCGCGATCACGATCGCGGACTCCTCGGGGTCCAGCCCGATCATGTGCGCGATGACCTGCGCCGGGAGCGGCCGCGCGAACGCGCCCATCAGTTCCACGCCGTCGTCCCCGGCGAACGCGTCGGCCAGCGCCTCCGCCCGCTCCCTGACGTACGGAAGCACCGCCTGGACCCGCGACCCGGACAGCGCTCGCGTGAGCGGGGCCCGCAGCCGCAGGTGGAGCTCCCCGTCGGTGCTGACCACGATGGGCCCGCCGCCGGGCGCCTTGGCCAGCTCGGCGAACGCCGCGGGGTCCGGCGTGGTCCCCGGCCGGAGCGCGATCGCCGAGGAGAAGTTCTCCGTGTCCCGCAGCGCCGCCCGGACGTCGTCGTACCGGCTGACCAGCCACGCGTCCAGCGCCGGCACGAACGTGAGCCCGTCCTGCCGCCGCGCCGCCTCGTACATGCCATGCGGCTCGCTCATCAGCGCATCGCGCTCACCGTCGACCACGTCGCCTCCACCAAGATCATCAGGAAGCCGCAATCCTCTCAAAACCCTCGCCCACCCGCACCAAGATCGCCACTGTCCGTCCCGCCGTACGGCCTGAGCCCGCCACCCCGCGAGCCCGGCGCGGCGGCCGGGCGGCGATCGGATGGGGGGCGGGCGGATGGGGGGCGGGCGGCGATCGGATGGGGGACGGGTGGCGGCCGGATGGCAGTGGGATGGCGGTCGGGCGGCGGGTCGCGGGTGAGCGCGGACCGTGCCGCCGGGGCTGGAATCACTGGCCCATGTCGGCGAACATGCGGCGCTTGAGGGAGGGGACGGCGTTGGCCAGCCTCAGGGCGGTGGTGAAGGCGGCCCGGGGGAGGCGGGCGTCGGAGGCGGACTGGCGGGCGTTGCGCAGGGACTCGCGGACGGCGGCGAAGGCGTAGCCGCGCATGCGGGTCTCGTACTCCCCGACGGCGGTGAGCAGCGGCTTGCGGCCGGCGTCCACCTCGACCAGGCGGGACTTCAGGACGGCGGCGTCGCGGAGGGCGGTGTTGGCGCCGATCCCGGCCATCGGGGTCATGTTGTGGATGGCGTCGCCCAGCAGGGTGACCTGGGAGGGGCGCCAGGGCTTGAGGTCGGGGTCCATGCTGCGCAGGCGGATCGCGTTGATCGTCGCGGGGTCGGAGGCGGCGACGACCTCGCGCAGCGCGGGCGACCAGCCGTCCGTCTTGCCGTGCACCAGGTCGCGCAGGGCCTCGGGGGCCATGCGCTCCACGTCGCCGGGAAGCCGGGCCGCGCTGGTGGAGTATGCCCAGAACAGGTAGTCGCCGGTGTCGGTGTACTCGCTCAGCTCGGCGCGCTCGGACTCCGGGGTCTCCCACAGGGCGGTGAACATCGCGGACGAGCGCGCGGGGAGGATGTTGTTCGGGCCGGTCAGGAGCCGGGGCGGGAGCTGCGCGCGGGTCTCGGCGGTCAGCGGGAGCTTGCCGGCGATCGCGATCACGCCGGTGTCCATGCGCTGGGCGTGCGGGAGGTACTGCGCGCGGACGCGGGAGTTGCTCCCGTCGGCCGCGATCAGGACGTCGCCGGTCTCGCTGGTGCCGTCCGTGAAGTGGGCGGTCACGCGGCCGTCGTCGCCGATCGTGTAGCGCTCGTACTCCTTGCCGAACCGCACGACGTCGTCCAGCCCCTCCAGCAGGACCTTGCGCAGGGTGATCCGGCTGATGCCGTAGTGGGTGCCGGAGAACAGGTCCTCCTCCAGGAAGACCAGGTCGCGCAGCTTCTCGTCGACGAATCCGAACCCGGTGCTGGGGCGGCTCGCGGTCCGCTCGAACGTCTCCCACAGGTGGGACGGGAGGCAGTCGCGCAGGGCGGCGGCGCCGGGCGGGTTGATGTGGATCCGGTAGCCCTGCAGCCAGTCGGTGCGCTCGCGGCTCCGCTCGAAGACGGTGACGCGCACGCCGGTCATGCGAAGGCCCTGGGCGAGGCAGAGACCGCCGATGCCGGCGCCGACGACGAGAACGTGAATGGACATCTGAACCTCCGGGGAGTGGGTCGCACACTCACTATCAATCGTTTGGATGAAAGTGTCAACTGATTGATTGAAAGATTCATTCGGATGGATGACAGAGTCAACGAGAGATATGATCGGCGGCATGGCGGAGACCAGGCGGCCCCGGCGATCCCCCGGCGAGCGCAAACGCGATCCGGAGCGCACGCGTGAGCGCATCCTCGAAGCGGCGACGGAGGAGTTCGGCGAGAAGGGGTACGCCGGAGCGCGCGTGAGCGCCATCGCCCGCCGCGCCGGGGTGAACGCCCAGCTCATCTCGTACTACTTCGACGGCAAGGCCGGGCTCTACCGGGCGTTGTCCCAGCGCTGGGAGGCCCTCAGCTCCGACATCTCACGCGACGACGCGCCGCTGGACGAGGTGGTCGCCGCCTTCGTGACCGCCAGCCAGGGGAACCGCGCCTGGACCCGCCTCCTGGCCTGGGAGAACCTGGCCTCCGAGGAGACGCCCGGGGACGCCGGGGGCCGCGAGCGCGCGGAGAGCCGCGGCGGGCAGGCGGAGAGTCGCGGGCAGGCGGAGAGCCACGAGCACGCGGAGGACCGTGACCAGGCCGGGGGCCGCCGGCCCGCGGAGGACCGTGACGGCTCCGGGGAGACCGGCGCTGAGTGGGAGGAGGGCGACTTCATGCGCGCCATGGCGCACGACCTGGCCCGGCGCAAGGAGGCCGGCGAACTCGCCCCCGAACTGGATCCGGCGCTCACGATGCTCGCGCTGTTCGCCGCCGCCGCGGCCGGGACGCTCCTCCCCAAGGTCGCCCGCCAGATCACCGGCCTGGACCCCGAGTCCCCCGAGTTCACCCGCCGCTACGCCGAGCAGCTCGCCATCCTGACCCGCCGCCTCCGTCCCTGACCCGCCGCTGCCCTGCCATCGACCTGCCGCTGACCCGACCGTACGGCTCCCGCCCGCCCGATCCGCCGCCGTACGGCCCACGCGCCGCCGGGCCCATGCCGTACGGCTCGCGCCTCCGCGCGACCAGAAGCGGCGTATGCCGTACGGCTCGCGCCGGGGAGGGCGGGCTCGTGCCGTACGGCGTGAGCCGTCAGGGGGAGGTGCGGGCGGCCAGGGCGGCGATGCCGTCGAGGAGGCGCTGGAGGCCGAACTCGAAGAGGGAGTCCAGGTCCACGTTCATGCCGTCGCTCATGGCTATGCGGGTGAGGGTGGGCAGCGGGTAGTCGGCGAAGATCTCCATGACCTCGGCCTCGTGGAGGTCCATCCACTGCTGCTCGTCGATGCCGGTGTCCTGGCGGGCCTGGGCCTCGGGCTCGAAGTTGATCGCGGTGCCGCGCGCGTGGTTGCTCAGGCCGATCGCCGCGTGGACCATCTCGGAGGTCGGCAGGCCCAGGCCGTCGAGCGCGGCGAGCTGCCATTCGGTGTGCAGCATCGCGTGCGGCGTGAGCAGCGGGCGCGTGAACGACATCGCCTGCGCCAGCCAGGGATGGCGGCGGTAGATCGCCCACTGGAGGCGGACGCTCACCTCCAGCCGCTCGCGCCAGCCCGCCGGGGCGTCGGCGGGCAGCGGGTGCCGCTGGAACACCTCGTCGATCATGAGCGCGAGCAGCTCGGCCTTGTTGCGGACGTGCCGGTAGAGCGACATCGTGGCCACGCCCAGGTCGGCGGCGATCCGGCGCATCGACACGGCGGCCATGCCCTCGGCGTCCGCGGTCGCGATCGCCGTGCCCACGATGCGCGGCCGGTCCAGGTCGGGGGCCGGGGCCGGCCGGACCCGCGGCTGCGCGCTCTCCTCGCGTTGGGGGTTCACCACGGTGCCGACGCCGGGCACCGGGCGCACCAGGCCGTCCTGCCGGAGCGCGGCCAGCGCCTTCGTCGCGGTCGCCATGGCCACGCCGTACCGCTGGATGATCTGCCGGGTCGAGGGGACCCTGTCGCCGGGGCGCAGCTCGCCCGCCTCGATGCGGCGGCGGATGTCGCCCGCGATCCGCGCGTACGGCGCCTCCGCCTCGCCCCGGCCTCCGCCGTCCATCGCCGCCTCCGCCCGCGCCGTACTAGTGCACCTGGGTTCTCAGGGTAACGCTGCCGGGGGTTACGCGGCGTGTCACCCTGGCTTGCTCGGGTGTTACGTGCCCTAGTGCACTAGGTGCTTCCAAGCCCTCTGGACTTGCGTATTCGCAGGAAGTTGCGGCATCACTAGTGCACTGCTTACTGTGTACGCGTTGATTGAGGAAACGGCGTACGCAGAGGACGCCGGGGAAGGATGCCCATGGCCGATGGAATCCGGGCCGGCCGCAAGGAGTGGACCGGCCTCGCGGTCCTCCTGCTGGCCTGCCTGCTGGTCTCGATGGACGTGTCCGTGCTGTACTTCGCGGTCCCGTTCCTCAGCCGGGAGCTGGAACCCACCGCGACCCAGCAACTGTGGATCTTCGATGTGTACGGATTCGTCCTGTCGGGCCTGCTCATCACCATGGGCGCGGTCGGCGACCGGATCGGCCGCCGGAGGCTGCTGCTGATCGGCGCCGCCGCGTTCGGCCTGGCCTCGCTCGCCGCGGCGTACTCGACCAGCGCCGAGATGCTGATCGCGGCGCGCGCGATGCTCGGCGTGGCCGGCGCGACGCTGATGCCCTCGACGCTCGCGCTGATCCGCAACCTGTTCCTGGACGACCGGCAGCGCGGCACCGCGATCGGGATCTGGACGGGCGCCATGGCCGGCGGCGTCGCGCTCGGCCCGGTGCTGAGCGGCTTCCTGCTGGAGCACTTCTGGTGGGGCTCCGTCTTCCTGGTCAACGTCCCGGCGATGGTGCTCTTGCTGGTCCTGGCCCCGATGCTGGTGCCGGAGTTCCGCCCGCCCGCGGGCGGCCGCTTCGACCTGATGAGCGCGTTCCTGTCGCTGGCCGCCGTGCTGCCCGCCGTCTACGGGCTCAAGGAGATCGCCGCGCACGGGTTCGGCGTCGTCCCCGCGGCCTCGATCGTGGCCGGGCTCCTGGTGGGCGTCGTCTTCGCGCGGCGGCAGGGCCGCAGGCCGTATCCCATGCTCGACCTGGCGCTCTTCCGCGACCGGGTGTTCGCCGGGTCGATCGCGCTGAACGTGCTGACGATGTTCGCGATGGCGGGCATGACGATCTACACGACGCAGTACCTCCAGTCCGTGCTGGGCCTGCGCCCCCTGGTCGCGGCGCTGTGGAGCGTGCTGCCCTCGGTCGCGATCGCCGGGGTCGCCCCCGTCGCGGGGGCGCTCGCCCGCCGGGCCGGCGCGCCGCGCGTCATGAGCGCCGGGTTCCTCGTCGGGGCCGTGGGCCTGGCCTCCATGGTCTTCGTCGGGACGGACTCCGCGCTCTGGATGATCCTGGTCGCGGCCACGGTGTACGCCGGGGGCGTCGTCACCGTCATGTCCATCAGCACCGAGCAGGTCATGGCCGCCGCCCCGCCCGAGCGGGCCGGGACCGCCTCCGCCGTCATGGAGTCCGGCACCGAGTTCGGCGGCGCCCTGGGCATGGCGGTCCTCGGCAGCGTCGGCGCCGCGATCTACCGCTCCCAGGTCCCGGACACTCTGCCCGAGCCGGCCCGCGAGACCCTCGGCGGGGCCGTCGCGACCGCCGCGCACCTTCCCGCCGACGCCGCGCGCGCCGTCCTCGCCGCCGCCCGCGAGGCGTTCACGACCGGCATGCACGGCGCCGCCCTCACCGGGGCCGTCATCCTCGTCGCGGCCTCCGCCGTCACCGTCCCGCTCCTCCGGCGGCGGCCCGCCCGCCCCGCCGCGCGGCCCGAGCCCCGCGTCCCGGTCTCCCGCTGACCGGGCCACGCCCCGTCCGCCCCCGCCGTACGGCCATGCGCGCCGTACGGCGGGGCGGGACTTTTCCCCGGCGGCGGCGTGGGTACCGGACCGGCATGCCGGTGCTGGTGGGAACGTCGGGATGGCAGTACGCCGACTGGCGCGGAACGGTCTATCCGCGCGACGTGCCGCAGAAGCGCTGGCTGGAGCACTACGCCGCGGAGTTCCCCACGGTGGAGAACAACAACGCCTTCTACCGGCTCCCGTCGCGCGAGACCTTCGAGGGCTGGCGGGACCGGACTCCCGAGGGGTTCGTGATGGCGGTGAAGGCCAGCCGCTTCCTGACCCACGTCAAGCGCCTGAAGGACCCCGCCGAGCCGGTGGAGCGCCTGCTCTCGGCCGCCGAGGGACTCGGCGACCGCCTCGGCCCGGTCCTCCTCCAGCTCCCGCCCACCTTCCGGATCGACCTGGACCGCTTGGACGACTGCCTGTCCCGCTTCCCCCGCACGGTCCGGGTCGCGGTCGAGCCCAGGCACGAGTCCTGGTGGACCGAGGAACTGCGCCACCTGCTCACCGAGCGCGGGGCCGCCCTCTGCTGGTCAGACCGCCGCAACCGCCTCCAGGCCCCCCTCTGGCGCACGGCCGGCTGGACCTACACCCGCCTCCACGAGGGCCGGGCCGCCCCCGCCCCGGCGTACGGCCGCGCGGCCCTGCGGACCTGGGCCGACCGCGTCGCCGCGGCCCCCGGCGACGCCTACGTCTACTTCAACAACGACCCCGGGGGAGCCGCCATAGCCAACGCCCGCACCCTCACCCGCCTCCTGAACCGCCCCCGGACCGACCGGTAGGCGGGGCGTTCGCGCCGGAGCGGAGGGCGAGCCGGGCCCGCGGAGGAAGGCCGTCGTTCGCGGTCTTCAGCGCCGGCGGTCGTGGTGTCTGAGGGCGAGGCGGGTGGCGGCGTAGACGACGAGGAACAGGGCCGCGGCGGCCAGGATGAGGGTGATCAGGGAGCCGGCGGCCAGTTCCGAGGTGGTGGGCACGATGGGGGCGGCGAAGGGCATGGAGGGCTTCCGGGGAAGGGGACGGGGCCCAGGAAGGGTACCTCCTGCCCAGGTCAGGGGGTGATCCCGGCCTTCGCCAGGTGGGCCTGGACCTCGGGCCAGGCGGGGTCCACGGGCTGGGGGCGGTGGGCCGCCACCGCGATGTCCTTGAAGCCGCTGGAGGTGGAGACGCAGACGACGGGGCCGTCGAAGGAGCGGCCGGAGTCGCGCACCTGGCGATATCCCGCGTAGGCGGCGGCGCTGGAGAGCTCGGCCCACAGGCCCCGCCCGGCGAGGGCCGTCTGCGCGCGCCGCATCTCCTCGTCGGTCACCAGGAGGGGTTCGCCGCGGCTCTCGCGCAGGGCGTGGACGCCGCGGTAGCCGTTCACGGGGCAGCCGATGGAGTAGGCGTCGGTGTCCCCGGGCTCGATCCACGTCGCGGGCAGGCCCCGCGACACGGCGCGGTGGAGGGGGCCGCCGGCGGCCGGTTCGCAGGAGAAGAGGCGGGGCACCTCGGTCGTGACGCCCAGGCGGCGGAGCTCGGCGAAGCCCTTCCAGACGCCGAAGAGGAGCTCGCCGTAACCGGTGGGGACGAAGACCGCCTCCGGAACCCCCAGGTCGGCGTGGATCTCGTAGGCCACCGTCTTGTACCCCTCAGGGCCGAAGGGGTGGCCGGTGTGGGTGACGCCGAGGTTGCTGACGGGGTGGAAGCCGTACTCCTCGACGATCCGCCGCGTCAGGCCCCAGCGCGCCTCGACGGGCACCGGGAGCACCACCGCGCCGTACGCCGCGAGGAACGACGCCACGGCCGGCGGCACGGCGGCCGACGTCAGCACGACGCACGGCAGCCCGGCGCGGGCGGAGTACGCCGCCGCCGACGCGCCGTGGTTGCCCGAGGACGCCACGACCACGCCGCGCGCGCCCACGCCCACGGCCGCGCTCACGGTACAGCGGTTGAGGCGGTCCTTGTGGCTCCAGGTGGGATTGCGGGACTCGTCCTTGACGAAGACCGCGTCCTCCACCTCGACCAGGGGCGTCCCGCCCTCCCCGAGCCCGGGCGTCGTGAGCGGCGGCAGCAGCGCCGCCCACCGGTCCACCCGCCCCGGCGCGTCCCGCCCGAACAGGTCCGCCGGGACCCGCCCGTAGTCGTAGTCCACCTCGACCGGATAGGCCACGTCCTCGGTGCTGGTGGCCGGATCGCCCCCCAGCGCCGGCGGCCACAGGGGATACCGGACCTCCGGATCCCCCAGCGACCGCTGCCCCACCGCCAACGAATCCCCCGTCATGCCCCGAGCGTATAACCCCAAGATCCCTCCTGCCCCTCCCGTCCCGTACGGCTCGCGCCCGCCGGCCGCGTCGCGGGGGGCGGGCGGCCGTACGGCGCGCGGGCGCGACCGGTGAGCGGGCTCCGGCGCATGCGTTCCCGGGGCCCGCCCGCGGACGCCGTACGGGCGGGAAGGCGTCGTGATCAGCGGGGTGAGCTCGGGCGCAATCCGGCCACTGGTGGGCCGCAAGTGGGCTGACGGACGGTCGTTGGCGGGTGCCGAGGGACGGCGCCGGGCGACCGGAGGAGAACCTGTGCGAGGCGACACGAGCATCCTGCGGGACATCGTGACCGCCGAGCTGGCGCGGTCGGGCGGGGACGGATGGTCCGCCGAGGAGCGCGGCTTCTGGTGCAAGGTCGCGCCCGACGGGTACCCCATGCCGGACCAGGGCTGGAAGCTGCACGTCTCGGCCACGATCCTGGCCGCGCCCGTGGTGCTCGCGAGGGCGGCGCGCGTGCTGCTCGGCGCCGGATGCGCGTTCAAGTTCCCCGTCACCCTCGACCGCTACTGGGAACTGCTCGCGCCGCACAGCGCCCGCGCCCAGGCCGGCAAGTTCATCACCGTCTACCCGCGCGACGACGCCGAGGCCGTACGGCTGGCCGCCCTGCTCGACGAGGCGACGCGCGGCCTCCCGGGGCCCGCGATCCTGTCCGACCGGCCCTACCGGCCGGGGAGCCTGGTCCACTACCGGTACGGCGCGTTCACCGGCCACCGCGTCCTCGGCAACGACGGCATCTACGAGGTGCGCCTGCGCACGCCGGACGGCGTCCTGATCCGCGACGAGCGCCTGCCCTCCTTCAGCCCCCCGCCCTTCGCGATCTCCCCCTTCCCGTCCGCCGCCGGGCTCGCCGGCTCCGGGTCCTCCGGGTCCTCCAGGCCGTCCGGGCCGGCCCGCCGTGCGGCGGGCTCCGGCGGAAAGCCGCGGGGGGTCGTGCTGAACGGGCGGTTCGTGGTGCGGGAGGCGATCAGGCACGCGAACCGGGGCGGGGTCTACGTCGCCGAGGACGTGAAGACCGGCGACGAGGTGATCGTCAAGGAGGGGCGGCCGCACGCGTGCTCCGACCTGTCCGGGCGGGACGCGCGCGACCGGCTGGCGGCCGAGCGGGACGCCCTGCTGGCGCTGGCCCCCACCGGCGGGGTGCCGGGGGTCCTGGACTTCTTCGAGCAGGGCGGGCACGCGTTCCTGGCGCAGGAGTCGATCCGGGGGCTGACCGCGCAGCGCTGGGCGGACGAGTGCGCGGGCCCGCTCGGGACCGACGGGTTCGGCTGCCCGGCGGAGCGCGTGACGCCGGTCGTCGCGGCCCTGGTGCGGCTGCTGCGCGAGGTGCACGGCCTCGGGTACGTGTTCCGGGACCTCTCGCCCGGCAACGTGATGATCCAGCCCGGCGGCGAGGTGCGCCTGATCGACCTGGAGTACGCCGCCCGGCCCGGGACCACGGTCATGATCGGCGGGACGCCCGGGTACCTGGCCCCCGAACTGGCCCGGCACAGCGGCGAGTTCCGCGAGGCGCCGGGCGAGAGCGCCGACCTGTACGGCCTGGGAGCCCTGACGTACTTCCTCGCCACCGGCTCGCCTCCCGGCCTGTGGGACGACGAGGACGCGGGGCCCGCGTGGGGCGCCCGCGCCGCCGCCCACGTGGCCCGGGTCGCCGAGGCCGACCCCACGCTCGCGCTGCTGAGCCCGATGGTCACCGGCCTCCTCGCCGAGCCGGGGGACCGCTGGTCCCTCGCCGCCTGCGCGGCCTTCCTCGACGGCCTGCCCGCGTCCCCGCTCACCCCTCACCTCGGACCCGCGTCCCCTCACCTCGGACCCGCGTCCCCTCTCCCCGGACCCGCGTCCCCGCTCACCCCGGACCGGCCCGCGGGCCCCGAGGCCGCCTCGCGCGCCACGCCGTACCGGATCACGCGGGCGAACGGCCATCCGCCCGCGCCCCGGGCCGGTGTGGACGAGCTGGTCGCGGACGGGCTCGCGTGGCTGGGGGAGATCCTGGACCCGCGGGAGGACGCCGCCTCGCCCTGGCCCAACGACGTGCAGGGGTTCGAGACCGACCCCTGTTCCGTCGGGTCCGGCGCGGCCGGGGTCCTGCCGGTGCTCCCGGCGGAGCTCGCCGGGCCGGTCGCGCGCTGGCTGCGGCGGCGGCTGGCCGAGGAGGACGTGTGGCCGCCGGGGCTGTACTCCGGCCGGTCGGGCGCGTTGTGGTCGCTGTACGAGAACGCGCCGGACGACGAGACCCGCGAGTTCGCCCGCGCCGCCGCGCACCGGCTGCCCACGGACTTCCCGAGCCCCGACGTCACGCACGGGCTCGCCGGATGCGCCATGTCCACGCTGCGCGTCGCCGTGCACGCCGACGACGACCCCCTCCGCGACCGCGCCGGGCGCATGCTCGCCGCCCTGGACGCCGCCAGGTCCGACCTCGGCGGGCACCCGCACTGGCCGACCCCGCCCACCCACGACTCGACCCTCGCCGGCCTCGACCACTACGGGTTCGCGCACGGCCTGGCCGGGATCGGGACCGCGCTGCTGTACGGCGCCGCCGCCCTCGGCCGCGCGGACTGGCTGGACACCGCGCACGAGATCGCCGCCACCTTCCGCGACCACGCCGAACTCGACGGCGACACGGTCTGGTGGCCCTCGCGCCGCGGCGAGCCGGAGTCCGTACGGCCGCGCAGCCCGCACTGGTGCAGCGGGTCGTCCGGGATCGGCTCGTTCCTGGTCCGCCACTGGTACGCCACGGGCGACGCCGGCTCCCTGGACCTCGCGCGGCGCGCGGCTCGGGCGGTGCACCGCACCCGCTGGCAGACGAGCGGGGCGCTGTGCCACGGGCTGCCGGGGGAGGGCGACTTCCTGCTGGACATGGCCGCGTTCACCGGCGAGGAGCGCTACCGGCGGCAGGCCGGCGACCTCGCGGAGTGCCTGGCCGCGCGGGCCGTGCGGCGGGACGGGCGGCTGCGCGTCCCCGACCGGCTGGGCGAGGCCCCGCACACCTACCTCGGCGGCACGGCCGGCGTGCTGTCCTTCCTGCTGCGCCTGCGCGGCGGCGGGCCGCGCGCGTGGACCCTCGACGACGTCCTCGCGCCCGCCCCCACGATCTCGCCGTTCCGCGGCGAACCCGTCTCGCCGTCCCCCGGGCGCGTCCCGGTCGCGGGCGGCGGAGCCGTACGAGACACAGGAGAGGAGGGAGACCATGTCGTTCGACGTTCTGGACCTGCAGAACCTGGAAGAGCGTGAGCCCAGCGGCCGCGAGGCCGCGCTGTGGAGCCACTGCATCCGGCACGCGGGCTGCACCGACGATCTGTAGCCCCGAGGCGGCGTGCGGCGGGCCTTCGCCCGCCGCACGCCGTTCCCATGTCCCCCGATCGCGGTCGCTCGTCCCCGATCGCGGGGACGTGCGATCTGACCTGTTCATCCGATCCGATCGGGGGTCAACCCGATCTCCGCTGTCCGTCCGGCCGGGCGCATCCGGCCGGAACCGGCGCCTGGAAGGCGAGGGCGTGACGACGCGCAGGATTCTCCGGCTGCTCCGGCCGCATCGGTGGGCGCTGCTGGCCGTGGTGCTGCTCGCGGCGGTCTTCTCCGCGCTCACCGCCGCGATCCCGCTGCTCACCCAGGCCGTGATCGACCGCGCCCTGTTCGGCCCCGGAGGTCCCCGGCCCGGCCTGCTGGCGGCGTTCGCCGGGCTGGCCGCGCTGGCGGCGCTCGCGGCGGCGGGGGTGGGCCTGCTCCAGGCGTGGATCTCCGGGCGCACCGCCCACCGGATCGTGCACTCCCTGCGCGTGCGGCTGTTCGGCCATCTCCAGCGGCTGCCGCTCGGGTTCTTCGCCACCGCCCAGGGCGGGGAGGTCCAGTCGCGGCTGGCGAACGACACCACGCAGATCGAGGAGTCGGTCAAGGAGTCGATCCCGGCGTTCCTCGGCGGCCTCCTCGGCTTCGTGTTCGCCCTCGGCGCGATGTTCACGCTGTCCTGGCAGCTCGCGGTGGTCACCGTGGGCCTGGCCCCGGTGGTCCTGTACGTCTCGGCGCGCACCACCCGCGCCCTCAGGGACCTGTCCGCCGCCGGTCAGGAGAGCCGCGCCGCGATCGCCTCCATCGCCGCCGAACGCCTCTCCCTCGGCGGGGTCACCCTGGCCCGCGTCCACGCCCGCGAGGGGGACGAGGCCGCCGCCTTCACCGCCGAGAGCGGGCGGCTGGCCGCGCTGGGGGTCCGCGCCGCCGTCGCCACGCAGGCCGTGCTCAGCGCCGGGCACGTCTTCTTCGTCCTCGCGCCGTACGCCGTCTTCGCCGCGGCCGGCCTCCTGGACGGGGTCACGCCGGGCACGCTGATCGCCTTCGTCGTCCTCCAGGCCCGGCTGCACCAGCCGCTGTGGCAGCTCCTCCAGACGGCCGCCGAGTACCGCACGGCCGAGGCCGCGCTCGACCGGGTCTTCGCCTACCTCGACCTCGCCCCGGCGCCCGCCGTACGGCCCGAGCCCGCGGCCCGGCCGGGGGAGGTGGCGGTCGCGGGGCTGTCCTTCGCGTACGGCGGCGCGGAGCCGGCGCTGCGGGACATCGCGCTGGACCTGGCCCCGGGCACGGCGGCGCTGGTCGTGGGGCCGAGCGGGTCGGGCAAGACCACGCTCGGGCATCTGCTCGCCGGCCTGCACCCGCCCGGCGGGGGGACGGTGCGCGTCGGCGGCCCGGTCTGCCTGGCCCCGCAGGAGCCGGTGCTGTTCCAGGGCACGATCGCCGAGAACCTCCGGTACGCCGCCCCCGGCGCGACCCTCGGCGAGCTGGCCGCGGCCTGCCGTACGACCGGGATCCACGAGCGGATCGAGGCCCTGCCGGACGGCTACGAGTCGGTGGTGGGCGAGCGCGGCGCGCTCCTGTCCGGAGGGGAACGCCAGCGGGTCGCCCTGGCCAGGGCGCTCCTCAGCGGGGCGCCCGTCCTGGTCCTCGACGAGGCCACCTCCGCGCTGGACCCCGTGACGGAGAACCAGGTCATCGAGGCCGTCCTGGCCTTCCGGGCGGGCCTGACCACCATCATGATCACCCACCGTCTCCGGGCCCCGGCCGCCTTCGACACCGTGATCGTGCTGAACCGGGGCCGCGTCGCCGAGTCCGGTCCCCACCCCGCCCTCCTGACCAACCCCCACGGCCTGTACACCCGCCTCCTCCGGGCCCAGTCCGCCTGACCCCGCCCCGGCGGCGGACGGGCCTGGGCCCCGGGCGTTCGGTGGATCGCCGCGCTTCGGCGCTCGCCGCGCCGGAAGGTTCAGCGCTCGCCGTGCCGGAGCGTTCAGCGCTCGCCGCGCCGGAAGGTTCAGCGCTCGCCGTGCCGGAAGGTTCAGCGCTCGCCGCGCCGGAAGAGGGTGAAGAAGCCGTACGACGGGTCGTCCGCGCCGGGCCGGCCCAGGTGGGCGCCGGTGACGAAGGGATGGCCGAGGTTCACCTCCGAGGGCTCGACCGCGTAGAACCAGTCGGCGACGAGCGCCCGGTGGAGGAACTTCCAGACGCCGTCACGCTTGGCGTACTTGTCGAGGTAGCGGCCGCCCACGAGCATGTCGCCGCTGCCGGTGACCTTGTGGAGGGCGAGGACGTAGACCTCGCCCTCGGCCCGGTCGCCGGACAGCTTGAGGTTCACGGTCGTGATGTGGTGCTGGAGGATCTCCATGGGCGCCTGGATCTCCGGCAGCCGGTCGACGAACTCCATCGCCGACCCCTGCGAGAACGGCCCGTGCTCGTCGATGGCGTCCTCGTGGTAGAGCGCGCGCATCCTCTCCTGGTCGTGCCGGTCGGCCGCGCTCGCGTACGCGTTGACGAGCTCGCGGATCTCCGTCTTGTCGAGAAGTTCCTGAATCTGGCGGTCCATGTGGGTGCCTCCCTTGCCTGTGCCCCGCCAGGCTCGTACGTCCAGATTGGACCGCCAAGTCCGGTTTACGGCGTAGCCTGATCCCATGCCGCGAGGGAGAACGCCGAAGGGTGAGGCCACCAGGGCGCGGATCATCGCCGGCGCCGCCGAGGCCGTCCTCGCCCTCGGCGTCATGGACACGACCCTCGACGACGTACGAGAGCGGACCGGAACCAGCAAGGGCCAGATCTTCCACCACTTCCCCGGGGGGAAGGACGAACTGCTCACCGAGGTGGCCCGCCACGAGGCCGATCGCGTCCTCAACGGCGTCCAGGCGCGGATGAGCCCCCTCACCACCTGGGAGGCCTGGTCCCGATGGAAGGACCAGCTCATCGGCGAGTACGACCGCTCCGGCGCCGACTGCCCGCTCCGCATCCTCGTCAACCACCTGGGCCCCGCCACCCCTGGCGCCCGCGCGGTGGTCGCCGAACTCCTCTCCCAGTGGCACACCCACATCCGCACCGGCCTGGAGCGCATGCGGTCGGCGGGGATTTTGAGCGGGGACCTGGACCCCGCGGCCGCCGCCTCGGCCGTCCTCACGGCGATCCAGGGCGGCGTGGTGATGCTCGCCGCCACCGGAACCACCGCCCACCTCGAGGCGTCCCTGGACCTGACTCTCGCCCACCTCCGGACCCACGCCCTCACCCCCGACCGGCCGTGACGGCGGAGCCCGGACGGACCGCCGGGAAAACGAGAGGCGAGGGGGACGGACGGGTGGCTACCCTACGGCGGCGGAACGCGCCTGTTTGAGGGGATTCATCTGGTGTTGTCCACTTATCGGGGGGTGCTGGCCGAACCCGGCCTGCGGCCTCTCCTGGTCATGGGACTCCTGGCGAAGACACCGGGGCTCGGGATCTCCGCGGTGATCGTCCTGCACGTGGTCTCCGGGCTGGACCGGGGGTACGGCGCGGCCGGGCTGGCGGCGGCGGCGTGGACGGCGGGGGCCGGGGTCGGCGCGCCGTTCCAGGGCCGCGCCCTCGACCGGTACGGCCTGCGGCCCGTCTTCGCGGTGCTGCTGGTGGCGCAGGCGCTGTTCTGGGGGCTCGCCCACCTCCTGCCGTTCCCGGCGCTGCTCCCCGCGGCGTTCCTCGGCGGCCTCACCGCGATCCCCGCCTTCACGGTGGTGCGGCTGGCGCTGGCGACCATGGTCGCCGCCGAGAACCGGCACACCGCGTACGTCATGGACTCCATGACGACGGACATCGCCTACATGGTCGGCCCGTCCGTCGGGATCCTGCTCGCCGCGCAGGTCTCGCCGACGGCGGCGTTCCTGGTCATGGGCGGGCTGATGGTGCTCTCCGGCCTGGGGTACGTCGCGCTCGACCCGCCCCTCCGCGCGGCCCGCCAGCCCGGCCGCGCGCCCCGCCCGCGCGACTGGCTCACCCTGGGCGTGCTCGCCGCCCTCGGCGCCACCGTCGGCAACGCGCTCGTGATCGTCGGCTTCGAGGTGACGGCGATCGGCGCCCTCCAGCGCTGGGGCGACCTCACCTGGAGCTGGCTCCTCCTCGTCGCCGCCGGGCTCGCGTCGGTCGCGGGCGGCCTGGTCTACGGCGCGCTGAAGCGCCCTCCCGCGGCGTACGTGCTCACCGCCTGCCTGGGCGTCCTCTGCCTCCCGCTGGCCCTGGCCGGCTCCTGGCCGTGGCTCTGCCTGCTGGCCGTCCCCGTCAACCTCTTCGTCGCCCCCGCCCTGTCCTCGACCGCGACCGCGATCAGCACCCTGGCGCCGGACGGCGCGAGGGGCGTGGCCATGGGCGCCTACTCCAGCGCCCTCCTCGTCGGCAACGTCGCGGGCAGCCCCCTGGCCGGCCTGGCCCTCGACCGGAGCGGCCCTCCTGCCGCCTTCGTCACGATCGCCGCGGTCACCCTCGTCATCGCCGCCGCCACCCACGTGATCGCGTCCCGGGCCCGCCCCGCCCCCGCGCCCGCCGCCCGGCCCTGAACCCGCCGCGATGGGCCGGATTGATCGGGATTCGCCGGGTACGCGGCGGTCCGGGCTTGTAGGTTTCTCGCCGTGACGAACACGGACTGGTCGGACGTGCGGCGGCGCGTCGCGCGGCTGGCGGAAGCGGCGGGCGACGACGCGGTGTTCGGGTCCGCGGATCACGGCTGGGAGCTCGAACCCCCGCTGGAACCCGGCGAACTGGCCGAGGTGGAGGCCCGCCTCGGCGTGGAGCTGCCCGGGGAGTACCGCTCCTTCCTCCTGGAGGTGAGCCGGGGCGGGGCGGGCCCCGCCTACGGGCTCTTCCCCATCCGCCGGGTGGACGGCCGGTGGCGCTGGATCGGCGACGGCGCCGACCTGACCGACCTCGACTCCCTCGGCCGGCCGTTCCCCCACACCGAGGCGTTCAATCCGGCCGACGGCCTCCCCGAGCCCCCCGACGAGGCCGATTTCGACTCGCCCGAGGACTTCGAGGCGGCCGAGGAGGCGTACTGGGAGCGGCACGACGCGATCGTCTTCGACCCCCGCCACTACGCCGGCCTCCTGTACCTGTGCCACCTCGGCTGCGCCTACCGCGAGGCCCTGGTCGTCACCGGCCCGGACAGGGGCCGGATGTGGGCCGACGACACGGCCGACGGCGACGGCTTCCGCCCCCTCCGCGACGACGCGGGAAACCCCCTGACCTTCGCCGGGTGGTACCGCCACTGGCTCACCGAAGCGGAGACGAAAGCCGGCCTCGCCCCCGTCTGAGAACCCCGCACCCCGCTCCGGTGACACCGAGGGTGGGGCCTGGATCCCGGTGCGCCGCTCGCGGCATGGAAGAGATCGCCGGCGATCCCGGGCAGTGGCGGATCGGGGGAAAACCGGGTGACCTGGGCGGGGGCGGGTGGGTAGCCTCGCGCGCGGGGTCTCGCTGAAGGGGAGTCGGCCGTGGGACATGTCGAGGTTTCTCATCTGGGTTACGTGCTGCCTGACGGGCGGCCGCTGCTGGATGACGTGTCCTTCCGGGTCGGGGACGGCGTCAAGGCGGCGCTCGTCGGGCCCAACGGGGCCGGGAAGACCACCTTGCTCCGGCTGGTCGCGGGGGATCTGAAGCCGCTGGCGGGCAGTGTCGTCAGCTCCGGCGGGGTGGGGGTGATGCGGCAGTTCGTGGGGAACCTGCGGGACGGGCGGACCGTCCACGACCTGCTGCTCTCGGTGGCCCCCGACCGGGTGCGGGAGGCGGCGGCCGCGCTGGAGCGGGCCGAGCTGGCGATGATGGAGGCCGAGGACGAGCGGACCCAGCTCCGGTACGCCCAGGCGATCACCGACTACACCGACGCCGGCGGCTACGACATCGAGGTGCTCTGGGACGCCTGCACCGTGGCCGCGCTGGGCGTGCCGTACGACGGGGTCAAGTACCGCGAGGTGAACACGCTCTCGGGCGGCGAGCAGAAGCGGCTCGTGCTGGAGGCGCTGCTGCGCGGGCCCGACGAGACGCTGCTGCTGGACGAGCCGGACAACTATCTGGACGTCCCCGGCAAGGAGTGGCTTGAGGAGCAGCTCCGCGCCACGCCGAAGACCGTGCTGCTGGTGTCGCACGACCGGCAGTTGCTGGCCAACGCCGCCGACCGGATCGTGACCGTCGAATCGGGGAACGTCTGGATCCACGGCGGAGGGTTCGCCACTTACGCCGAGGCCCGCCGGGAGCGCAACGAACGGCTGGACGAGCTGCGGCGGCGGTGGGACGAGGAGCACGCCAAGCTCAAGCGGCTCGTGAACATGCTCAAGCAGAAGGCGACGTACAACGACGGCATGGCCCCGGCCTACCACGCGGCGCAGACGCGGCTGCGGCGGTTCGAGGAGGCGGGCCCGCCGGAGGTCGCCCCCAAGGACCAGAACATCAAGATGCGGCTGCGCGGCGGCCGCACCGGCAAACGCGCCGTCATCTGCGAGGGGCTGGAGCTCAGCGGGCTCATGAAGCCGTTCGACCTGGAGGTCTGGTACGGCGAGCGCGTGGCCGTGCTCGGGTCCAACGGGTCCGGCAAGTCCCACTTCCTCCGGCTGCTCGCGGGCGAGCCGGTCGCTCACGAGGGCGTCGCGCGGCTCGGGGCGCGCGTCGTGCCCGGGCTGTTCGCGCAGACGCACACCCGGCCCGACCTGCACGGCCGCACGCCCGTCGAGATCGTGATGACCGAGCACGCCAGGCTCAAGAACGAGGCGATGAAGGCGCTCGCGCGGTACGAGCTGACCGGGCCGGCCGAGCAGCGCTTCGAGACCCTGTCGGGCGGGCAGCAGGCGCGCCTGCAGATCCTGCTGCTGGAGCTGTCCGGCGCGACGCTCCTCCTGCTGGACGAGCCCACCGACAACCTCGACCTCGCCAGCGCCGAGGCGCTCCAGGAGGGCCTGGACGCCTACGACGGGACGGTCGTCTCGGTCACCCACGACCGCTGGTTCGCCGCCGACTTCGACCGCTACCTCGTCTTCGGCTCCGACGGCCGCGTCTACGAGTCCCCGCACCCGGTCTGGGACGAACGCCGCGTCGCCCGCCCCCGGTAAGCGCCCCCAGACCGCGCTTCCGCCGCCGCCCCGGCCCGCCCGGCGGGCCGGAACCCGTGCCCCGGCATGCCGGCCGGCCCGCCCCGGCGCGCCGACACCCGCGCCCGGGCCTGCCCGCCGTACCTCCCGGAAACACGGCGGAAGCCGTACGGCAAGTCCAGCTCACGGGGGCGAAGGTCAAGAGTTGGCAAGGTCCGCCGCCCGCCACGCATCCCCGGGGCCCGGCGGGGTTATGACGGGCACGTGAGGCGGAAGTTGATCGCAGGGGGGCTGGCCGTCGCCGGGGTCGTGGCGGGGGTCGCCGTCTCGTGCGCGAGGCAGCAGTCGAGGCCGAAGGGCCCGGAGATGAAGCCGCTGGCGGTGTCCGAGCAGGCGGCGGCGGTGGCCCAGGACACCGAGGCCGAGGGCGGGTACGTCGTGCAGTGGGCCGGGGTGCTGGCCAACCCCAACCGGTGGCACTACGGGGAGCACCCGGTGGCGCTGGTGACGGCGTACGACGCGGCCGGGAACGTGCTGACGCGCGTGGAGCAGCAGCTCGACGTGATACCGCCGAACGGGCGCCTGGCGTTCGCCGGGCAGGCGGAGCTGCCGAGGCAGCCGCAGCGGGTCGTGGTGCGCCAGAAGGACGCGACCTGGCAGCGCGCGACGCGGGTGCCCTCGGCGTTCGCGCCGTTCACCGTCTCGGACGTCCTCACCGAGAAGGACGCCAAGCAGGGCACCTACCGCGTCGTCGGGCGCGTGGCGAACCCGTACTCCCGGCAGGCCGGGCTCGTGGTGACCGCGCTGCTGCGGGACGCGAGCGGGCGGCTGGTCGGCGGCGGGTCCGGATACGTCAAGCCCATCAAACCCGGGGAGGACCGGGCGTTCTACGTGTCCGCGCGGCCGTCCGACCCGGCGGCGAAGGTGACGAAGACCGAGGTCGTGGCGGGCACGTGGGGCGGGACGCGCGCGACGTGGGAGAACCTCACGCTCAACGGGCTGCGGCCCGTGCACACGACGAAGCCGACGAGCAAGCCTCTCCTTGATCGGGGCCGCGGGTAACCCCGGTTCCGAGTGACGTTACGGTGGATTTGTGGCCCCCACATCGAGTCCGCGCATCATCCTCTTCGGCGCGACCGGGTACACCGGCCGCCGCACCGCGGAGGCCCTCGTCGAACGCGGCGCCCGGCCGATCCTCGCCGGGCGTGATCAGGGCAGGCTCGACGACCTCGCCTCCGCCCTGCCCGGCCCGGCCGAGACCGCCGTGGCCGACGTCGAACGCCCCGACTCCGTCCGGCGGCTGGTCGCCGAGGGGGACGTGCTGATCACCACGGTCGGCCCGTTCGCCCGCTGGGGCGCCCCAGCCGTCGAGGCCGCCGTCAACGCCCGCGCCGTCTACCTCGACTCCACGGGCGAGCCGACCTTCATCCGGCGGGTCTTCCAGCGGTACGGCCCGCAGGCCGAGGCCTCGGGGGCGGCGCTGCTGACCGCCTTCGGCTTCGACTACGTCCCGGGGAACCTCGCGGCGTCGCTGGCGCTGCGCAAGGCCGGGCCCGCCGCGTCCCGGGTGGACGTCGGCTACTTCCTGCACGGCAGCTCCGCGGGCAGCGCCAGCGCCGGGACCCGCGCCTCGATGCTCGGCATGGTCTTCGAGCCGATGTACGGCTTCCGCGAGGGCCGCGTCATGCCCGAACGCGGGCGCACGCGCTCGTTCGAGGTCGGCGGCACGCGGCGGCACGCCCTCGCGGTGGGCGCGTCGGAGCACTTCGTGCTGCCCCGCCGCCATCCCGGGCTGCGCGAGGTGAACGTGTACATGGGCTGGGTGAGCGGGCCGCTGATGCGGATGGCCGGCCCCGCCGCCAAGGCCGCGCCGTTCGTGGCGGCGCTGCCCGGGGCGCGCAGGGCGCTGCGGCTCGTGGCCGACCGGGTGGAGCGGACGTCCTCACGCGGGCCGTCGGGGCCGTCGGAGGTGACCTCCCAGGTGGTGGCCGAGGCGTACGGCCAGGGCGGCGAACGGCTGGCGACGGCCGAGCTCGTCGGCGGCGACCCGTACGACGTGACGGCCCGGCTGCTGGCCTGGGGCGCGATCACGGCGGCCGGGGAGGGCGTGGACGGGCGCGGGGCGCTCGGCCCGGCCGACGCCTTCGGGCTCGACCGGCTGACGGCCGGAGCCGTCGAGGCGGGGTATTCCGTCACCTGATTCCCGGGGTATATCGGGCAATTCTGTCCGCATTTTCCCGCTTTGATCATCTGATATTCGGCTTAACTCGGACAAGTCGGGTGTCTTGGTCATAAGTATCTTTAATTATCATTGACCTCGCCTCTACAGTTCAAAGTCACGGGCGCGAATTCGGCCGAAAGCATAGTGCGCGCACAATCGGCTGTTTACCTTCTGGTTCATGGACGACCTGCGCCTGGTCCAGGCCCTTCGTGAGCACGCCCGGGGCGCGATCGCCGCGCTCTACGACGCCTACGCCGACCGGCTCTACCGTTATTGCCTCGTGCTGTGCGACAGCGCCGAAACGGCCCGGCGCGCGTTGTGCGACACGTTCCTCGTCGCGGAGGCGCGCATTTCCGCGCTGTCCCGCCCCGAAACGCTGGCCACGTGGATGTACGCCTGGGCCAGGCGCGAATGCCTGCGCACCCGCGAGGGCGAGGGGCCCGCGCCGGACGAGCCGGGCCTCGACCCGGCGTCCGGCGGTCCCGACGCCGATCTGCGGGTCCTCGCCTGGAACGCCCTGCACAGCCTGTCGTGCGCCGACCAGGAGATCCTCGCGCTGAACACCTGCCATCCCGGGGTGGACGCGGCGGTCCTGCTCGGGCTGCGCCCCGCCGAGGCCCAGGCCGCGCTCGCCCAGGCCCGCGACCGCCTGCGCACCGCCGTGGCCGCCGAGATCCTGGTCAGGAAGGGCCCCTTCGACCACGCCGACCGCCAGATCTCGGTGTCGCGCGTGTTCGATCTGATGCCCGTCGCCCACGCTCCGGCCGACCTGCGCGAGCGCCTGCTGCGGTGGTTCTCCGACCCCGAGATGCTGCCCTACCGCCGTCACGTCGTACGGCGGGCCGGCCACCCCGGGCACGGCGGCTTCCCCCGGGCGGACCGCGGCGGGTTCCCCGGCTGGCCCGTCGCCGTCGGCACGGCCCTCACCTCCGTCTGCGCCGCGGCCCTCGTCGCGCTGCTGTTCGGGCAGCTCACCGCCGTCCCGTCCGGCACGTACGCCTTCGGCACGGCGGGGCCGCCCGGCGAGGGCCGGCCTCGCGGCGCCCTGCCCGCCCACGGCGCGAACGACCTCACGAACGACCCGGAGGACCTGCCGCTCCTGCCCAGCCCCAGCCCCGGCACCCCCCTCTGGCCCCCGGCCCCGCCCCTGACGCCCTCCGGCGACCCGGTGACCCCCGCGACCCCGGGCGATGACGCCCCGCCGGTGCCCGCCTGGACCCCCGGCACCACCCCGGCCCCGGCCCCCACCCGGTCCCACCACAACCACCCCACCTCCCGCCCGTCCTCCCCGCCCGACCGCCCCACTGCCCAGCCCACGACGCCCCCGCCCACCCAGAACCCCACCCCCGACCCCTCCACGCCCCCGGCCGGCGAGCCCACCGGCGGCACCACGACCGCGCCCACCACGCCGCCCGCCACCGGCGCCCCCACCCCCACCCAGGCCCAGGCCCGTTCCTGACCCGCCCTCCGGTCCGCCTCCCGGGCCCGTGGACGTCGCCGGCCGGCGGGCCCAGGCCGTACGTTCCGGGAGATCGGCGCGGCCCTATCCTGCGGCTTTCGGTGAGGGAATGCCGGAATTGCGCCCGACATATCCGGATATGAACGGCATTGAACCGCCGTGACGTCAGTGCCATGCGGTTTCCGGGGGAGTCGCCGGGGCGGGTCTCGGAGGCGTCCGGAAACTGGTTTCTAATCCGGATGTGTGTATTTCGTGGTTGGCGGGAACAGTGGGGTTTGTGTGACGAGTGGTCACACAGGGAGATTAGAGAAACGCTCTCTGTAAACCAGTCCGGTTCGACTGCGACTGTGTACCGCAGAAGGGGGGAATCGTGCGACCGTCGCTCGGGGGGAAAACTACTGCGGACGGCGCCGGTTCGAGTCGGCTGCGCGCGCCCGGCAAGGCTGTGCTGTGCGTGGGCCTCGCGTTCGGCCTGTCAACTCTAATGATCACGCCCTCGTCCGCCGAACCCGGCGGAGAGGCTGACGATACCGACACGGTGGGCCGCATCCAGGTCAGACTGGCCGAGGCGGACGCCGAACTCGAACATCTGGCGGAACACGCCGAAACTCTCGTGGAGGAATATAACGGACATATTGTCCGTCTCGCCGCCACTCGCCGGGTCCATGAGGACGCCGTTCGCAGGGTGGCCGAGGCGGAGAAGAGGGTCGCCGAGGCACGCGCCGAGGCGGCCCGTTTCGTTTCCATGCACGCCTACGACGGATACGCCAGGGCCGTCAGCCCGATGAGCGCCGCGCTGGCCGGAGGCGGTCCGCAGTCGTTCCTCGACCGCGCCGGCGTGGTCCGCCATCTCGGGGCCGGCCACGAGGCCCGCCTGGAGCGCGTGGAGACGGCCCGCCGCGTCGCCGACGTGATGCGGCGCCACGCGCGCGGCCTGTACGACGAGCAACTGGAGCGGACCCGCGAGGCCGAGCGCGCCAAGCAGGCCGCGGCGCGCGCGGTGGCCGCCCAGCGCAGGACGATCGGGGAGCTGAGCTCCCGCAAGAGCGCGCTCGCGGCCCGGCTGCCGGCCGGGCACGCCGCCCGCGTCGCCCGCGCGAGCCGTACGGCGGGCCTCAGCGCTCCGCGCCCGGTCAACATCGGCAGGTGGACGAGCCGCGCCAAGGGAGCCGCGGCGCGCCACGGCGACATCGCGGCCAACTGGGCGCTCACCCAGCTCGGCAAGCCCTACGTCTGGGCGGCGGACGGGCCCGACAGCTACGACTGCTCGGGGCTGACCATGCGCGCCTGGCAGCGGGCGGGGGTGCGTCTCGACCACTGGACCGGGACGCAGTGGAAGTCCGGGCCGCACGTGCGGATCAAGAACATGCGCCGCGGCGACCTGGTGTTCTTCGGCCGTATCACGAAGAACCCGGGCACGATCCGCCATGTGGGGATCTACATCGGCCGGGGGATGATGGTCCACGCGCCGCGCACGGGCGACGTGGTGAAGATCGCGCCGATCTGGCGCAGGGATCTGGTCGGCGCGACCCGTCCCAGCGGGAACGGCCGCCCCTGACCGACCCGGCTCCGGTACGGCAGGCGGCCCGCGACCCGCGGCCCGCGCGAGCCGTACCGGAGCCACAGGTCACGCGCACAGGTCACGTGCCGGCGAGCCCCGCGCGGATCCCGCGGTCCCGGCGTGCCATCCGGTGCCAGAGATGACGTGCGCGGGCGGGGGATCGCGGGACTGGCGCGTTCAGGCGCGTTCAGGCGCGTTCAGGCGCGTCCGGACGCGCCCAGGGAGCTCGGCGTCAGCGGCCCGCCCCGCGCGGGACGCGCGGAGCGGGCCGTGATCACCTGCCTGATCAGGGTCAGTGGTCGAGCTGCTCGACCGCGCGCTTGATCGAACGCTCGATCTCGGCCTCGGCGTCGGCCCGGCCGACCCAGGTCGCGCCCTCGACCGACTTGCCCGGCTCCAGGTCCTTGTAGACCTCGAAGAAGTGCTGGATCTCGAGGCGCTCGAACTCGCCGACGTGGTGGATGTCGCGGAGGTGCTCCTGGCGCGGGTCGGTGGCGGGGACGCACAGGACCTTGTCGTCGCCGCCCTTCTCGTCGCGCATGCGGAACATGCCGATGGTGCGGCAGCGGATCAGGCAGCCGGGGAAGGTCGGCTCCTGGAGCAGCACCAGCGCGTCGAGCGGGTCGCCGTCCTCGCCCAGGGTCCCTTCGATGAACCCGTAGTCGGCGGGGTACTGCGTGGACGTGAAGAGCATCCGGTCGAGCCTGATCCGGCCGGTCTCGTGGTCCATCTCGTACTTGTTGCGTTGTCCCTTGGGAATCTCAATGACAACGTCGAAGTCCACTGCAGTTCCTCCGGTTCAATTCGGCCCGCGCGCCGTAGATGGCCGGACGTCGGCCGAGGTTCCCCGGCGGAGTGGCCGGCCGGGCCACTAATGTCTCGTAGGCGCGTATACCCAGGATGTCGTATGTGGGAAAGAGGTCGACGACGTGGTCCGGCTTGAGCGATGGGTGACGTTGGTCACTCTCGCCCTGCTCCAGGTCTTCACGGTCGCCGCCGCGGTCGCCGGCACGCCGTACCTGATCGGGGACGAGGTGGTGACGGCGGCGCCCAAGCAGCTCAGGGCGCGTCAGATGCCGCTGGTCACAGCGGGTCCGGTGCTCGTCCCAGCACCGGGCGGGGCCGCGGCCGGCCGCGTGGACATCGCCCGCGAGCTCGACCGGGCCATGGCCACGCCCGCGCTGGGCGGAGGCGTCGCCGCGGTCGTGATCGATCCGGTGACCCGCCGGGTGCTGTACGCCCGCCGCGCCGACAGTCCCGCGACCCCCGCCTCGACCACCAAGATCGTGACGGCGGTGGCGGCGCTCGGCTCGCTCGGCACGGACCACCGCCTGGCGACCCGCGTCGTCTGGGGCTCCGGCTCGGAGCCGGGCGGCCCGAAGGCGAAGAAGGAGATCATCCTCGTCGGCGGCGGAGACCCCTCGCTCGCCGGGTCCAAGCCCCGGCCCGGCGGCTACCCGTCGTACGCCTCGCTGCCCGACCTCGCGGCCAAGACCGCCGCCGCGCTCAAGGCCGCCGGGGTGCGCGAGGTCAAGCTGACCTACGACGACTCGCTCTACAGCGGCCCGCGGCTCGGCCCCGGCTGGAAGCCCAACTACGTGCCCGAGGGCAGCGTCGCCCCGATCACCGCGCTCATGATGAACGGCGGGCGGCGGCACCCCGGCACGTCCACCCGGGTGAACGACCCCTCGGCGTACACCGCGGAGCGGTTCGCGGACCTGCTGTCCGAGCGCGGCGTGAAGGTCGGCCGGCCGGCCCGGGGGAGGGCGGCCGAGGAGGCCCCGACCGAGATCGCGCGCGTCGAGTCGCCGCCGGTCAGCGCCCTGGTCGAGCAGATGCTGACCGACAGCGACAACGAGATGGCCGAGGCGCTGGCCCGGCAGGTCGCGCTCAAGGGCGGGCAGCCCGCGTCCTTCGACGGCGGGGCGCGGGCCGTGCACGCGGCGCTGCGCCGCCTCGGGGTCGAGAAGGGCGTCGAGGTGCACGACGGCAGCGGCCTGTCCCCGCGCAACAAGATCACCCCGAACGCGCTGGCCGGGCTGGTCGCGCTGGCGGCGAACCCGGACCACCCCGCGCTGCGCGCCGCCGTCACCGGGCTGCCGATCGGCGGCTTCACCGGGACCCTCGCGGGCCGGTACACCGACGACGGCAGCCGCTCCGGGGCCGGCGTCGTGCGCGCCAAGACGGGCACGCTGAGCGGGGTGAGCACGCTCTCGGGCGTCGCCTACACCTCCGGCGGGGGCATGCTGGCGTTCGCGCTGATGGCCGATCGCCTCCCCGCGGACGCCTACGCGCCCCCCGCGCTGGACCGGCTGGCCTCGATCGTGGCCCGCGCCTCCTGACGCGCACCCGTCATCACGACGTACGGTGGGACCGTGACCGGCTATCAGGTGATCGATTGGGACATGGCCGTGGCGACCGGGGTGCGCCTGGTGCGGCCCGGGCCCCAGGTGACTCGCGAGGAGGCCCGGCAGACCGTCGCCGAGCTGCGCGCGCTCTCCCAGGAGGCCGAGGGGCACGTCCGGGAGTTCGCCCGGCTCGACGGCGGGGCGGCTCCGCAGCCGGCCACCATCGTCGACCGGCCCGGCTGGATCCGGGCCAACGTCGAGGGCTTCCGGGTCGTGCTCGAACCCCTCGTGGACAAGATGTCCGCCAAGCGCGACCAGACCCCGGCGATCGTCGCCGCGGTGGGCTCGCGGCTCACGGGCGTCGAGGTCGGCGCGGTGCTGGCGTTCCTGGCGGCGCGGGTGCTCGGGCAGTACGAACTCTTCCTGCCCCCGGACCCGGACGGCGTGGCCCCCACGGGGCGGCTCACGCTGGTCGCGCCGAACATCGTCAACGCCGAGCGAGAGCTCGACGTGAACCCGCGCGACTTCCGGCTGTGGGTGTGCCTGCACGAGGAGACCCACCGCGTGCAGTTCACCAGCGTGCCCTGGCTGCGCGAATACGTCCGCACGCAGATGACCGACTTCCTGCTCGCCTCCGACCTGGACCTGTCCACGCTGCTCGAACGGCTGCGCGGCGCGGCCGACGCGGTCGCCGACGCGGTGCGAGGCGGCGAGGGCAACCTGATCGACGCGATCCAGTCGCCGGACCAGAAGGAGATCCTCGACCGGATCACCGCGGTCATGACGCTGCTGGAGGGGCACGGCGACTACGTCATGGACGCCGTCGGCCCGTCGGTGGTGCCGTCGGTCGAGACGATCCGCGAGCGGTTCCAGCGCCGCCGCGAGGGCGGGACCCGGCTGGACAAGACGATCCGCAGGCTGCTCGGCCTCGACATCAAGATGCGGCAGTACGCCGAGGGCGCCGCGTTCGTGCGCTCGGTCGTGGACGAGGTGGGCATCGACGGCTTCAACAAGATCTGGACCTCGCCCGAGACGCTGCCGACCAAGGACGAGATCGCGGACCCGCGGCGCTGGATCGGCCGGGTGGCCGCCGCGGCCTGACCCGGCGCGCGTCCCGGTACCGTCACGGTCATGGGTCCCCATCCGGCCGTCGCGACCGTCCGCCATGCCGTACGGCGAGCCCTGGCCGACCTCGCGGCCGGCGACCTCGTGCTGGTCGCGTGCAGCGGCGGCGCGGACTCGCTCGCCCTGGCGGCGGCCGCGGGCTTCACCGCCCCCCGCGCCGGGCTGCGCGCGGGGCTGCTCACGGTGGACCACGGGCTCCAGGCCGGTTCCGCCGCCCGCGCCCTCGACGTCGTACGGCTGGCGCCCGAGCTCAAGCTGGAGCCGGCCGAGGTCCTGACGGTGCGGGTGGGCACGGCCGGCGGGCCGGAGGCGGCGGCGCGGGACGCCCGGTACGCCGCGCTCGGGGAGGCCGCCCGGCGGCACGGGGCGGCGGCCGTCCTGCTCGGGCACACCCTCGACGACCAGGCGGAGACCGTGGTCCTGGGGCTGGCGCGGGGGAGCGGGCCCCGGTCGCTGGCGGCGATGAGCGCGGTCGCCGGGGTCTACCGGCGGCCGCTGCTGGAGATCGGCCGGGCGACGACGCGGGCGGCGTGCGCGGCGCTGGGCCTGACGCCCTGGGACGACCCGCACAACGACGACCCGGCGTTCTCCCGGGTCCGGGTGCGGCACCGCGTGCTGCCCGTCCTGGAGCGCGAACTCGGCCCCGGGATCGCCGGGGCGCTGGCCAGGACCGCCGCGCTCTGCCGGGACGACGCCGACGCCCTGGACGCGTGGGCCTCCCGGGCGCACGCCGAGGCGCGCGCGGCGGCCGCGGACCCCGGCGGATCGGGGCGCGAGCCGTACGCCGGGGCCGAGGGCGGATCGGGGCGCGAGCCGTACGCCCGGGCCGAGGGCGGATCGGGGCGTGAGGGGGGCGCCGGGGCGGCGGGCGGGGAGGCGCTGGCGGTGGCCGTACTCGCCGATCTTCCGCCCGCGGTGCGGGGGCGCGTGCTCCGGCTGGCCGCGTTCGCTGCGGGCGTACCCGCGGGTTCGCTGGGGGCGGCGCACGTGCGTGAGGCCGACAGGCTCGTGACGGAGTGGCGCGGTCAGCGCGGCGTGAACCTGCCCGGGGGAGTCACCCTGTACCGGCGATATGGCAGGCTCGTGTTCGCCGGAAACGGTTAGGCACTTCCGTTACCCGAGGTGCGAGCGTTTCCGGCGGGCAGACCGACAGCAGCACACACAAGGGACAGCGCGCGGTGGACGCAGGCGACATGGGCCGGGACCTGGAGAAGGTCCTCATCCCGGAAGAAGAGCTCCAGACCAAGATCAAGGAGCTCGCACAGCGGATCGACGACGACTACGCGGGCCGTGAACTCCTGCTCGTGGGCGTGCTGCGGGGCGCGGTCATGGTGATGGCGGACCTGGCCAGGGCGCTGCACACGCCCCTGGAGATGGACTGGATGGCCGTCTCGTCGTACGGCTCGGGCACCAAGTCCTCCGGCGTGGTGCGGGTCCTGAAGGACCTCGACACCGACATCACCGGGCGGCACGTGCTCGTGGTGGAGGACATCATCGACTCCGGCCTGACGCTGTCCTGGCTGCTCCAGAACCTGGAGTCGCGCGGGCCGGCCTCGGTCGAGGTGTGCGCGCTGCTGCGCAAGCCGGAGGCGATCCGGACACCGGTGGACGTCAAGTACGTCGGGTTCGACATCCCCAACGAGTTCGTGATCGGCTACGGTCTCGACTACGCGGAGAAATACCGCAACCTCCCCTTCATCGGAACCCTTGCGCCCCACGTCTACTCCTGACGCTACGGGGACAAAGTGGACGTGAAGGGGATATTCGGCACCGTGGCAGGGAACACGCAAGGAACTGACGTACGTTGGTAAGGAAGACGCCGGTTATCGCAGGAGGACGTGCCTGTTTGGTGATCGGTGTACCTTCGGGGTACGCAGGGGCTACCTTTCGGCGGCTCCGGGTATTCCGTAGGTGCGGCTAAGGACGCCGCGGCCCCGGGTCTCCCGGGGTTCCGAATTGCTGGTCAGGAAGGGACGGGCCCGCCGGGGTTCCGCATCGGATGGATCTCAAGCGCTTTACTCGTGGGCCACTGCTGTGGATCCTGGGCATCGGCATGCTGCTGCTGCTCGTCATGACGATGGTCAATGACGGCGGCGGTTACAGCAACGCCGACACCTCTACTGTGACCCAGCAGATCCAGCAGGGCAATGTCAAGTCCGCCAAGGTCATCGACAAGGACCAGCGCATCGAGCTCACCCTCAAGAGCAAGATCAAGCTGCCGGACAAGTCGGAGACCACCAAGATCCAGTCCTCCTGGGTCTCGGGCCAGGGCCTTCAGCTCATCAACGAGCTGGAGAAGCAGAAGACCGCGAAGACGCTCACCGACGGCTACACCGTGACGGTGCCGAAGGAGAACTTCTTCCTCAGCCTGCTCTTCAGCTTCCTCCCCATCGTCGTGGTCGTCCTCATCTTCCTGTTCATCATGAACCAGATGCAGGGCGGCGGCTCCCGGGTCATGAACTTCGGCAAGTCCCGCGCGAAGCTCATCACCAAGGACACCCCCAAGACCACCTTCGCCGACGTCGCGGGCGCGGACGAGGCCATCGAGGAGCTCCAGGAGATCAAGGAGTTCCTGCAGGCCCCGGCCAAGTTCCAGGCCATCGGCGCCAAGATCCCCAAGGGCGTCCTGCTGTACGGCCCGCCCGGCACCGGCAAGACCCTGCTCGCGCGGGCGGTCGCGGGTGAGGCGGGGGTCCCGTTCTACTCGATCTCCGGTTCGGACTTCGTCGAGATGTTCGTGGGTGTGGGCGCCTCCCGGGTCCGCGACCTCTTCGAGCAGGCCAAGGCCAACGCCCCGGCGATCATCTTCATCGACGAGATCGACGCCGTCGGCCGCCACCGCGGCGCCGGCCTGGGCGGCGGTCACGACGAGCGCGAGCAGACCCTGAACCAGCTCCTCGTCGAGATGGACGGCTTCGACGTCAAGGGCGGCGTGATCCTCATCGCCGCGACGAACCGCCCCGACATCCTCGACCCGGCGCTGCTGCGTCCGGGCCGCTTCGACCGGCAGGTCGTCATCGACCGCCCGGACCTGGAGGGCCGCAAGGGCATCCTGCGCGTCCACGCCCGCGGCAAGCCGTTCGAGAACGACGTCGACCTGGACACGATCGCCCGCCGCACCCCCGGTTTCACCGGCGCGGACCTGGCCAACGTGATCAACGAGGCGGCGCTGCTCACCGCGCGCATGGACCGCAAGCTGATCGACATGGCCACGCTGGAGGAGTCGATCGACCGCGTCATGGCGGGCCCGGAGCGCAAGACCCGGGTCATGTCGGACAAGGAAAAGAAGATCATCGCGTACCACGAGGGCGGTCACGCGCTGGTGGCGCACGCGCTGCCGAACTCCGACCCCGTGCACAAGGTGACGATCCTGTCCCGCGGCCGCGCCCTGGGTTACACCATGACGCTGCCCATGGAGGACAAGTTCCTCGCGACGCGCTCGGAGATGCTCGACCAGCTCGCGATGCTGCTGGGCGGCCGCACCGCGGAGGAGCTGATCTTCCACGAGCCGACCACCGGCGCCGCCAACGACATCGAGAAGGCCACCTCGATCGCCCGCCGCATGGTGACCGAGTACGGCATGAGCGAGCAGCTCGGCGCCCGTAAGTTCGGCACCGGCAACGGCGAGGTCTTCCTCGGCCGCGACGTGGGCCACGAGCGCGACTACTCCGAGAAGATCGCCTCGACGATCGACGAGGAGGTGCGCCGCCTGATCGAGGCCGCGCACGACCAGGCCTGGGAGATCCTCGTGGAGTACCGCGAGGTCCTGGACAACCTGGTGCTGGAGCTCATGGAGAAGGAGACCCTCTCCCGGGAGCAGGTCCTCCAGGTCTTCGCGCCCGTCCAGCGGCGCGAGCACCGGCCCTCCTACTCCGGCTACGGCAAGCGCCTGCCGTCCGACCGTCCTCCGGTGCTGACGCCGAAGGAGCTGGCGGGCAACGGCGCGGGCCCGGCCCTCCCGGCCGGCACCGAGCCGTGGACCGGTGAGCGCCGCGAGGGCGCCCCACGCGAGTCGGAGAGCTGATCTTGGCTCAGCACCCGCACCTCGACGTCGACTCGGACCGGATCGAGAAGGCCGTGCGCGAGATCCTTCTCGCGATCGGTGAGGATCCGAACCGGGACGGCCTCCGGGAGACGCCGGCCCGCGTCGCCCGCGCGTACGCCGAGCAGTTCGCCGGCCTGGGGCAGGAGCCCGAGGACGTGCTGAACACCGTGTTCGACGCCGACCACGACGAGATGGTGCTCGTCAAGGACATCGAGATGGTGTCCACCTGCGAGCACCACCTCGTGCCGTTCGTCGGTGTCGCCCACGTCGGCTACACGCCCAACGAGAAGGGCCAGATCACCGGACTGTCCAAGCTCGCCCGCCTGGTGGACGTCTACGCCCGCCGCCCGCAGGTCCAGGAGCGCATGACCTCGCAGATCGCCGACGCGATCATGCGGGTCCTGGAGCCGCGCGGCGCGATCGTGGTCGTCGAGGCCGAGCACCTGTGCATGACCATGCGGGGTGTCCGCAAGCCCGGCGCGAAGACCATCACGTCGGCCGTCCGCGGCGACTTCCGCGAATGCGAGAAGACCCGCGCCGAGGCCATGAGCCTCATCCTCGGCCGCCGTTAGCCGTACCAAGAGAGCGCCCCGGGCCCCGGCCCGGGGCGTTTTCTCATACTCCGGCACCGGCCGCCCGGGTCCTCCCGCCGCGCGGGCGTGGATGTCTCTCCCGGGGCGTACGCCGGGAGGGTGAGCACCCGGGGCGGCGGGAGGCCAGGGCAACCCCTGGGGCGGAATCGCCCGCGATCTACGCATAGGCTGAACGGCATGACCTTGACTGCGCATGCCGTGCCCGGGCTCCCCGATCTGGGGCGTTGCCTGGTGATGGGCGTGGTCAACGTGACCCCGGACTCGTTCTCCGACGGCGGGCGCTGGTTCGACCCCGACGCCGCCGTACGCCATGGGCTGGAGCTCGTGGACGAGGGGGCCGACATCGTGGACGTGGGCGGGGAGTCCACGCGCCCGGGGGCGCAGCGGGTCTCCTACGAGGAGGAGCTGCGCCGGGTCGAGCCGGTGATCAAGGCGCTGGCCCAGGAGGGCGTCCCGGTGAGCGTGGACACCATGCGGGCCGAGGTGGCCGAGGCCGCGGTCGAGGCCGGGGCCGTTCTCGTCAACGACGTGAGCGGCGGCCTCGCCGACCCGGACATGCCGCGCGTGGTGGCCCGCGCGCGCGTGCCGTACGTCGTGATGCACTGGCGGGGGCACAGCCACGACATGCTCACCCGGGCGGTCTACGCCGACCCGGTGCGCGAGGTGCGGGACGAGCTGGCCCGGCGCGTGGACTCGGTGATCTCCGAGGGCGTGGAGCCGGAGATGATCGTGCTCGACCCGGGATTGGGATTCGCGAAGCACTCAGCACACAACTGGGCATTGCTCGCATATCTCGACGTTCTCTCCGATCTTGGGCATCCCCTCCTGATCGGCGCTTCACGCAAACGATTCCTGGGCAGACTCCTTGCCGATCAGGACGGCACTCCCCGTCCCTTCAGCCGGTGCGACGACGCGACGGTGGCCGTCACCGCGCTCGCCGCGCAGGCGGGGGCGTGGTGCGTGCGCGTCCACGACGTACGGGCCAACGCCGACGCCGTCCGCGTCGCCGCAGCGTGGGGCGGGGCACGGCGGGCGAACACCACGGAAGAAGTCCGTGCCGGGGGCGCACGCGAGTTGGGCGACGCGGGAGGCGCGCCCGGAGAGGCCGGTGGGACATTGGGTGGAGTTCGATGAGCGTGGGGTCCGCGGCGGACATCCACGCGGTGGAGGCGGCGAACCAGGAGTTCTACGGGGCCTTCGAGAACGCCGACCTCGACCGCATGAACGCGCTGTGGGCGCACGACGCCGACGGCCGGGAGATCTCCTGTGTGCACCCCGGGTGGCCGCTGCTGCGCGGCCGGGGCGAGGTCCTGCGGTCGCTGGCGCTCATCATGGCCAACACGAAGTACATCCAGTTCGTGCTGACCGACGTGCAGGTGGCCGTGTCGGGGGACATCGCCGTGCTGACCTGCTCCGAGAACATCCTGACGGCCAGCGAGACCGAGGAGCCGAGCTTCGCGCCCGGCGGCAACGTCGTCTCGACCAACGCCTTCGTCCGCACGGGCGAGGGCTGGAAGCTGTGGCTGCACCACGGCTCTCCCGTACTGGACCAAGTCGAGGAGGAGGTGGACGAGCAGTGACGCTCGACAGGGTCAGGGTCACGGGCCTGCGCGCCCGGGGCCGGCACGGCGTGCTCGCCGCCGAGCGGCAGCTCGGGCAGGAGTTCGTCGTCGACGTCACGCTGGGGCTGGACACCCGGCCCGCGGCGGCGGGCGACGACCTGAACAAGACGGTCCACTACGGGGAGCTGGCGTCGCGGCTCGTCGCGGTCGTCGAGGGCGAGCCCGTGGACCTGATCGAGACGCTCGCCCAGCGCCTGGCCGACGCCTGCCTGGCCGAGCCGCTCGTGGAGGAGGTCGAGGTGACCGTGCACAAGCCGGCGGCCCCCGTGCCGCACCCCTTCGCCGACGTGTCGGTCACGATCGTCCGGGGCCGCGCATGAGGCCCGAGCGGCGCCGGGTCGTCCTGTCCCTGGGCAGCAACCTGGGCGACCGCTTCGACACCCTCCAGGGGGCCGTGGACGCGCTGTTCGACGCGCCCGGGCTCGACTTCGTCGCGGTCTCGCCGATCTACGAGACCGACCCCGTCGGCGGTCCCGAGCAGGGGCCGTACCTCAACGTCGTCGTGGTCGCCGAGACCGCGTTCGGCCCGCGCACGCTGCTGGAGCGCGCGCAGGGCGTGGAGGCCGCGTTCCAGCGGGTGCGCCGCGAGCGCTGGGGCCCGCGGACGCTCGACGTGGACATCGTGACCGTGGGCGACGAGCGGTCGGACGACCCGGAGCTGACGCTGCCGCATCCGCGCGCGCACGAGCGGGCGTTCGTGCTGCGGCCGTGGCTCGACGTGGACCCCGACGCCGAGCTCCCCGGGCGGGGCCGCGTGGCCGACCTGCTGCCGGGTCTTGAGGACCAGGGCGTCCGCCGTACGGACCGGGTGCTGCAGACGCCGGAGTGACGGGAATGACTCCGGCGGGTAAGCGTTGAAGGAGAACATGAAGGGAAACGTGTGAAGCCGACCCGCCCGGCCCTGCTCGTCGCCGTGGTCGTCGTGTGCGCCCTGCTCGTCTGGGTCCCGCTGCGCGGCGCCTACTCCGACCTGCCCACGCTTCCCTGGACGGCCGCGCCGTCCCTGTTGCTGCTCGCGCTCGGCGAGGCCTACACCGGCTGGCTCACGCGGGGCCGCATCCAGCGCAAGGAGGGCACGAAGCCGGTCGAGCCGCTGACCGTGGCCCGCCTGGCCGCGCTCGCCAAGGCCTCGGCCTACGCCGGGGCGGTCCTGGCGGGCGTCTTCGCCGGGTTCGCCCTCCACGTGCTCCCGATGCTCGACCAGGAGACGCCCGCCCGCGACGCCCTGGTGGCGGGCGGGTCCTTCATCGCCGCGGTCGCCCTGGTCGGGGCCGCGCTGTTCCTGGAGTACTGCTGCCGCGTGCCCAAGGACGGCTCCGGCCGGGACGAGCCGCCCCCCGAGCCCCCGCCGGTGCACCACCCGTGAGGATTGTCGGAGGCCGCGGGTAGCGTCGGGTGGCATGCGCGCACTCCGGTGTTCCGATGGCTGACCGCAAGCACGGGCGGCCCGCCGCGCCCACCGACACCACCGTCAGCGGCGCGGACTGGGACGGCCGCGACCTGAGCGGCGAGGATCACCCGAACGTCCTGTTCGTGGACGTGGACATGACCGAGGCCACCGGCCGGGCGGTGACGTTCCACGAGTGCACCTTCCGCAGTGTGCGCTTCAACGCGGCGGTCTTCACCGACGCGGCGTTCGTGAACTGCACGTTCGTGCGGTGCAACCTCTTCGACACCACCTTCGAGGGCTGCAAGATGATCGGCAGCCTGTTCGACGGCTGCTCCCACGACCTGATGAAGGCCGAGGGCGGCGACTGGTCGATGACCGGCCTGCCCGGCGCGGACCTGCACGGCGCCTCCTTCAGGGGTGTGCGCATGCGCGAGGCCGACCTGACCGGCGCCCGTCTCAACGGCGCGGTCCTGCGCGACACCGACCTGTCCGGCGCGTGGCTCTCCAAGGCCGACCTGACCCGCTGCGACCTGCGCGGCAGCGACCTGACCTCGCTGGACCCGCACACCGTCCAGTTGGCCGGAGCCATCGTCGACGTCAACCAGACCATGGTCATCGCGACGGCTTTGGGCCTGGACGTCCGCCCCGCCTGACCAGCCCGCTCCCGCTCGGCCCCGGCCGCACGCGCCGCCGCCGGCCGTACGGCGCCGCCCGCCCGCCCGCCGGCCGCGGGTCGCGTCGGGCCGCGCCGCCGCACGCTTTCGCGCCGGCCGTACGGCTCGCGCGTGCTCGGTCCGCGGGACGCCTCTTGACCGGGTGATCTCGGGATGTTCCGATCATGGGGAGTTATTGGACCAGCGGTCAACGCCTGGCGGAATCCCGGTCCGGCCACGGAGAACGGGAGGCCACGCCCTGCGTCCCGCGGGCACGTCAGGAGGAAGGACCGTGCCTCGCTCCCGCCCCAGAGCCCGGCTGGCCGCCGCCACCGCCGCACTCCTCGCCCCTCTCGCCCTGAGCGCCCCGGCTTCGGCCCAGACTTCGGCTCCGGCCCCGGCTCCGGCTTCGGCTCCGGCCCCGGCTCCGGCCCCGGCCCCGGCTCCGGCCCCGGCCCCGGCCCCGGCTTCGGCCGCGGCCCCGGCTTCGGCCGCGGCCCCGGCTTCGGCCGCGCCGGGCTCCGCCGCCCGCGCGCCCGCCGGCTCCTTCGCCGACTCTCCCGCCGTCATCAGGAAGGACTCGGCGACGGGGGCTCCGTACAGCGGCAGGTTCCGGGCCACCGGGACGGCGTCCATGCTGCTCCAGGTGCCCGGGTGGGGGTCGATCTCGCCCTTCTGCGACTTCGCCGAGATCGGCGGGTCGATCGCCGCGGACGGCTCCGTCGTCCTGGACTCCTTCCGCGCCGACATGGGGACGCCCGGCGGCGCCTGCCCCCACCACTACGGCGAGACCACGATCAGCGCGGTGACCGGCCTGCGGGCGTCCGGCGCGTTCCACCAGGGCCCCGGCGAGTTCCCCGGCCCGTGGGGCGAGCGCGACGGCGTGCTGCGGCTGCCCGGCCGGAACCCGGCCTTCATGATCGACCTGGCCGTGACGCTGAACGGGCACACCTCCCACTGCCGGTTCGGGCTGGTGGAGCCGCAGCCCGGGTGGGGATATCCGCCGGACGTGGAGATCGAGGTCTTCAACCGGGACCGCCCCGGCAGGCCCGACCCCGCCGTGGACGAACTCCAGCTCAGCGGGGGCGGCGAACTCCACGGCCCCGACCAGTCCGACGTGTGCGGCTACGGCGGCCTGTGGATCGACGCCACGCGGGTGACGGGCGAGACCACCCCCGGCTCCGGCGTCTTCGACCAGACCCTCCACCTCACCGGAGCCCCGTAGGAGCCCGCCCCCAGGGGGGCCGCCGCTCGCTTCGCTGACGTGGTGATGGTTCCGCGCCGGACTCATGCGGACATGTCCCGGCGGCGGGCCGTCATGGCGTCGGCGAACGCGGGACGGCTCAGACGCGGACCTGGAGGGACTCCAGCCCGCGGATCACGTAGCCGGGCTTCCAGCGGGGCTCCTCGGCCAGCTCCATCTCCGGGGCCGTGCGCAGGAGGGCGCCGAAGGACTCCAGCAGCTCCACGCGGGCCAGCGGCGCGCCGAGGCAGAAGTGGATGCCCGCGCCGAAGGAGATGTGCGGGTTGTCGGCGCGGCCGACGTCGAGCCGGTCGGGGTCCTCGAAGGCGTCGGGGTCGCGGTTGGCCGAGCCGAACAGCAGCGCCAGCTCCGACCCGCGCGGGATCTCCACCCCGTGGATCTCGATGTCCTCCAGCACCCACCGCTCGAACATCTGCAGCGGGGTGTCCCAGCGCATCAGCTCCTCGATCGCCGTCGGCAGGAGCGAGTGGTCGGCGCGCAGGCGGGCCAGCTCGGCGGGGTTGCGGAAGAGCGACCACCAGCCGTTGCCCGTGACGTTCACCGTGGCCTCGTGCCCGGCGTTGAGGAGCACGACGCAGGTGCCGATCAGCTCGTCCTCGGTGAGCCGGTCGCCCTCCTCCGCGACCTGCGCGAGCGCGCTGATCAGGTCGTCGCCCGGGTCGGCACGGCGGGCGCGCGCCAGCTCGCGCAGGTAGTCGGCGAACTCGCGCGACGCGCGCACGGCCTTGTGCTGGGCCTCCTCCGACGGGTTCAGCTCGTACATCCCGCAGATGTCGGCGGACCAGGGGCGCAGCAGGTGCCGGTCGGACTCGGGAACGCCCAGCATCGCGGCGATCACCGTGACCGGGAGCGGCTCGGCCACCTCCGACACCAGGTCGCCGCCGCCCTTCTCCACGAACGCGTCCACCAGGTCCTGGGCGATGCGGCGCACCTGCGGCCGGAGCGCCTCCACCATGCGGGGCGTGAACGCCTTGGAGACCAGGCGGCGCAGGCGCGTGTGCACGGGCGGCTCGACGTCGAGCATGCTGGTGTGCTGCAGCAGCCAGAACGGCTCCTGCCAGTCCGGCGGCGCCGTGCGGCCCATCTCCTCGTGCGTCGCGACGTGGAGGTACGACCGGCCGAGGCGGCGGTCGCGCAGCAGGGCGTTCACGTCGGCGTGCCGGGGGACGAGCCACTGGTTGGAGGGCTCGTAGTAGTGGACCGGCCCGCTCCGCCGCAGGTCGGCGTAGGCGGAGTACGGCTGGGCGACGAATTCCGGAGACCACGGGTCAAAGCGCACGTTTGCCATGTTAAGCGGGATCTGGTTATAGTCCCGCCGTAGGTCATGAGCGCCAGCGACAAGCCCCGGCTAGCTGGCCGGCAACCCTCGCGTCCGCGGCGGGGTGCCCCGGGTGAAGACCTGGTTCTGGACGAGGTGTCCAGGGCAAGCGCGGGCTCCGCCGTACCGACGCCGATCGTCGGGGTCCGATGATCCCGAGGAGGTAATCGGCGTGACCACCACCACCGTTCCCGCTCAGCGCACCCGTTCCGCCGCCGCCCTGTCCGTGCTCGGCGCCGACCTGACGGTCCCGGTGTCGTCGGGCGAGCTGGTGCCGTACGCGAACCTCGACTACGCGGCCAGCGCCCCCTGTCTGCGGCCGGTGCGCGACGCGATCGACGCGGCGCTCCCGGCCTACAGCAGCGTGCACCGCGGCGCGGGGTACGCCTCCCAGCTCACCACGCAGCGCTACGAGCAGGCGCGGCACAGCGTGCGGGCGTTCGCGGGGGCCCGCGAGGACGACGCGGTCATCTTCACCCGCAACACCACCGACGCGATGAACCTGCTCAGCGGCGCGCTCCCGCCGTACACGACCGTCGTGGTCTTCGAGACCGAGCACCACGCGGCCCTGCTGCCCTGGCAGCGCGGCCACCGCGTCGTACGGCTGGCCGCCCCGCGGTCCCCGGCCGAGGCCGTCGCCGCCGCCCGCCAGGCCCTGTCCACCGGGCCCGTCGGCTCCCGGCTGCTCGCGGTCACCGCCGCCTCCAACGTCACCGGCGAGCTGTGGCCCATCGCCGAGCTGGCCCGGGTCGCCCACGAGGCCGGCGCGCGCATCGTCGTGGACGCCGCCCAGCTCGCGCCGCACCGGCCGCTGGAGATCGCCGCGCTCGACCTCGACTACGTCGCCTTCTCCGGCCACAAGCTCTACGCCCCCTTCGGCGCGGGCGTCCTCATCGGCCGGCCCGACTGGCTGTCGGCCGCCGAGCCGTACCTGTACGGCGGGGGCGCGAGCCGCAACGTGACCTCCGACGTCGAGTGGCACGAGGACCCCGAGCAGCGCCACGAGGCCGGCACCCCGAACGTCCTGGGCGCGCTGGCCCTGGCCGCCGCCTGCGACGCCCTCACCGCCACGGGCTGGGACTCGCTCATCGCCGAGGAGGAGCGCCTGCTCGCCCGCCTCCGCACCGGCCTGGCCGAGATCCCGGGCGTGCGCGAGCTGACCCTGTGGGACGAGCAGCCCCGCGTCGGCATCGTCTCCTTCGTCGTGGACGGCTGGACCGCCCGCGAGGTCGCCGAGAAGCTCTCCTCCGACCACGCCATCGGCGTCCGCGACGGCAAGTTCTGCGCTCACCCCTTCGTGCGCCACCTCCTCGGCGCCCCCGACACCGACCCGGCCACCGAGCCCGGCGGCTCCGGCTGCGGCACGGCGGGCACCGCCACCGCCATCCGCGCCAGCTTCGGCGTCGGCACCCAGGAGGAGCACATCGACCGCCTCCTGCTGGCCCTCCACCAGATCGCCACCACCACCCCCGCCTGACCCCCTCCCCCCGACCCGGGGTACCACCCCGCCCGGTACCCCGGCGCGCGCCGCAAGGCGGCCGCCCCCCGGCCGAGGGGCTCGGCCCAGGCGGCGAACCCGGCTCCTCCCCAGAGGAGCCGGGTTCCGCGTTTCCCGCCGCGCGCCGATCGGCCCGGCCCGCCGTACCCGTTCCGCCGACGCCGCAGGTCAGGCGGAGGGCGGCCGGCCTCGCCGGTTGGAGCCGGACTCGCGGGAGATGCCCGAGCCGGTGACGGGGTAGCCGCCGAAGCGCTCGGCGTGCAGCCGGGCGAAGAAGTAGGCCATCTCCTCGCACTCCGCGTCCAGCACCGCCATCCGCGGATCGGCGTCCACCGCCCGGTAGAACTCCCGGCCCAGCGCGACGATGAACCCGCGCGCGTACAGGAAGCCGTCGTCGGAGCCGTCCGTGGCCGCGTGGACCTCGGCGCGGTCGATGTCGTGGAGGAGGCGTTCGACCGACCGGTCGAGGTCGGCCAGCTCCCCGGCCGGCAGGTCCCGGGTCATCCCGGCCAGGTTGTCCAGGAACCCGTCCAGGGCCCCTTCGACCAAGGACAGGGGCGGCACCCCGTGCAGCCTCTCGTCCGGGGTCGGCGTCCGATGGGCCAACTCCCGCCGCGCGCGGGCGACCTCAGACCCCAGGGGCTCCCACGCCGCCTCGATCAACGCCCAGAGCCGCGCGTGATCGTCCATTCGTCCCTCCGTCCTCGGCGTCGCCGCCCGCTCTCGCCCGACGCCCTCAGGCAACCAGGGCGCACCGACAGTTCCGGGCGGGAGATCACGAGCCGGGCCGTGGAGCGGTGACGGGGACGTGACCGCCATGGCGTCCGCCGTACGCCATGGATCCCGGGCCGGCCCGGGCGGACGCGGGGATGGCGGAGGGGGTGGCCGGGGCGGGGGTGCGTGGGACTATGGGGGCATGACTGAGCGGATCGTCGGGGTCGGGGCCGGGGCCTCGCAGGTGGCCGTGGACAAGGAGCTGGCCACCGAGGACATGACGCTCAACATCGGGCCGCAGCATCCCTCGACGCACGGCGTGCTGCGGTTGCGGCTCACCCTGGACGGGGAGCGCATCCGGGCGTGCGAGCCGATCGTGGGCTACATGCACCGGGGCGCGGAGAAGCTGTTCGAGGTCCGTGACTACCGGCAGATCCTCGTGCTGGCGAACCGGCACGACTGGCTCTCGGCGTTCGCGAACGAGCTGGGCGTCGTGATCGCGGTCGAGCGCATGCTCGGCATGGAGACGCCGGTCCGGGCCGTGTGGGCGCGGACCCTCCTCGCCGAGCTGAACCGCGTGCTCAACCACCTGATGTTCCTCGGGTCGTACCCCCTGGAGGTCGGCGCGATCACGCCCATCTTCTACGCCTTCCGCGAGCGCGAGACCCTCCAGCACGTCATGGAGGAGATCTCCGGCGGCCGCATGCACTACATGTTCAACCGCGTGGGCGGCCTCAAGGAGGAGCTCCCGGCGGGCTGGCTCGACCGCACGTCCGCCGCGGTCGCCGACGTCCGCGCCCGCCTGCCGTACATCGAGGACCTGATCTTCGGCAACGAGATCTTCCGGGCCCGCACGCGCGGCGTCGGCGTGCTGGGCCGCGAGGCGATCATGCAGTACGGCGTGAGCGGCCCCATCGCGCGCGCCTCGGGGGTGGACTTCGACCTGCGCCGCGACGAGCCGTACCTGGCGTACGGCGAGCTGGACGTGCCGGTGGTGACCCGGCAGGAGGGCGACTGCCTGGCGCGGTTCGAATGCCTCCTCGACCAGGTGCGCGTGTCGCTGGACCTGGCCGACGCCTGCGTGGAACGGCTGCGCGACCTCCCGCCGGGGCCCATCAACCAGCGCCTCCCCAAGGTCCTCAAGGTCCCTGAGGGCCACACCTACGCCTGGACCGAGAACCCCCTCGGCGTCAACGGCTACTACCTGGTCTCGCGCGGCGACAAGACCCCCTGGCGGCTGAAGCTGCGCTCCGCGTCGTACAACAACATCCAGGTCCTGCGCGAACTCCTGCCCGGCCACCTGGTCGCCGACATGATCGCCATCCTCGGCTCGATGTTCTTCGTGGTCGGCGACATCGACAAGTGACGCCGGCCGGCGCGCGCGGGGTCAGCGCGGCGGGACGGACTGGGCGAGCCAGCCGAAGCCGCCGAGGCCGTGGGGGTCGATGAGCTCGGCCTCCTGACCGGCCCGGCTCAGCCGCGTGAGGTAGGCGCGGGGGTCGGTGCGCGCCAGGTCGAGCGGCGGGCGGCGCCCCGTGACGCCCAGGGACATCAGGGCCGCCCGCTGGGTCGTCAGCGTCGTCTCGGCTGCTCCGGCGGCCTCCCCGGCGGCGGCGCAGGCGTCGAGGGCCACGTGGGCGGTGATGTCGCAGGAGCCGTCGGGCACCGGGGCCGCGGGACGCCCGTCGCGGTAGGCCGTGAGCGTGCCGTGGCAGGGACGGTCGGCCGGGGACGTGTGCGCGTAGTCGATCGCGACGGCCGTGCCCGCCGCCAGCCGGGACACCACCGACGCCCACGCCTCGTCCCGGGGGCGGCCCACCTCGGCGCGGTCGCCCGGGCGGCGCAGCGGCCACCACCGTTCCAGCCACGCCGCGTCCTCGCCGGTCACCGGGCCGCCGAGGCTCTCCTCGCCGGTGGCCGGGTCCACCAGGAGCAGGCGGGGACCGTCCGGGGTCAGCTCGGCCACGTCGAGGGGCACGTTGTCGAGCCACTCGTTCGCGACCACCAGGCCGGTGATCTTGTCCGGCGGGGTGTCCGACCACTCGACGCGGCCGGGCAGGTCCGCCGGGCGGGGGGAGAGGTCCACCCCGTGCGGGCGCAGCCGTACGGCCAGCTCGGCGGGGGCCAGGGAGAGCAGCCGGGAGACGAGCTCTCCGCCGCCCGCGCCCATGTCCACCAGGTCGAACGGGTCGGGATGCCCGAGCGCGGCGTCCACCTCGGCCAGGAGCGACAGCAGGGCCTCGGCGAAGACGTCCGAGGCGTGCACCGAGGTGCGGAAGTGGTGCGCCGGGCGCTCCCCGCGGCGGTAGAAACCGTGTTCACCGTAGAGCGCGGTGTCCATCGCGTCGCGCCAGCCAAGCCTCACGCTCGCCACGCTACCCCGGCTTGACCTGGCGATGAGGAGTAGGAGACGGCGGGGCGGGAAACACTAGTTGCTTATAGTGATTATTTGACTACCCCTTGTGCTAGCGTGGCGTCGCATCGGCGGGGAGTCCGTCCGTGTCGGCCTCGGCTGGCCGCCGGACGGCATGCCGTCCCCCCAGCACATCCCCCTTCGCGGCGTTCGATGCCGCGAGATCGACGAGAGGAGCACGTAGCACATGCTCAAGAAGCTCACCCTCGCGCTGGCCGCGGGCGGTCTGATGATCCTGGCCGCCCCCGCCAACGCCGACATCACCAGCGGCACCAACAGCCTGCTCGGCGGCAACCAGATCCTGAACGACGCCGTCAACGTGCCGGTCAACGTCTGCGGCAACAGCGTCGCGGTCTTCGGCCAGGCCACGGCCGGCTGCAAGGGCGGCGCCCACGTGGACACCGACGACGACCGTCACTGACGGACCCGCCGGAGGGCGGGCGCCGGAGCCCTCACACGGCCCCGGCACCCGATAACCCTTCCGACCACCCTTCGCGCCAGTCACTGTCGCCGGTGATTTCGTTCACGAAGGTGTGAGATCGTCGCGGCCCCGCGCCCGTCCGCGGGGCCGCCTCGTACGTTCTCGGGGATACCCGGGGCCCTCCGGGGGCTATCTCATGGCCCGGGAAAAGCGCGGTAATGATCAAGCCCCCGGGCCCCCGCCCGGCGCGATCCCCCTAGGCTGAAGCACATGGAAGGCGCAATCGACCGTCCCGCCCGGCTCACCGTCGGCGTCGTCGGAGCCGGCCGCGTCGGCTCCGTCCTGGGCGCCGCGCTCGCCCGGGCAGGCCACCACGTCGTCGCCGCCAGCGGGGTGTCCGACGCCTCCCGCCGCCGCGCCGCCGAGCGCCTGGGCGGCGTCCCGCTGCTCGAACCCCGCGAGGTCGTCGAACGCGCCGAGCTGGTCCTGCTCACCGTTCCCGACGACACGCTCCCCGGCCTCGCCGCCGGGCTCGCCGCGACCGAGACCGGCCTGGCCGGCAAGCTCCTGATGCACACGAGCGGCGCGTACGGCCTGGGCGTGCTCGACGACGCGACCCGCGCCGGGGCGCTGCCGCTGGCCGTGCACCCGGTCATGACGTTCACCGGCCGCGACGACGACCTGGCCCGGCTCGGCGGGATCTCCTTCGGCGTGACCGCGCCCGAGCCGCTGCGGCTGGTCGCCGAGGCGCTGGTGATCGAGATGGGCGGCGAGCCCGCCTGGATCGCCGACGAGCACCGCACGCTCTACCACGCCGCCCTCGCCAACGCCGCGAACCACCTGGTCACGCTGGTGTCCGAGTCAGCCGACCTGCTGGGGAGCATCGGCGTGGAGCACCCGGGGCGCATGCTCGGCCCGCTCGCCGGGGCCGCCCTGGACAACGCGCTGCGCCTGGGCATCCACGGGCTGACCGGCCCCGTCGCCCGGGGCGACGCCGGCACGGTGCGCAGGCACATCGCCGCGCTGTCCGAGGTGTCGCCCGAGACCGCCGCCGCCTATGTCGCGCTGGCCCGCCTCACCGCCGACCGCGCCCTGGCCGCCGGCGTGCTCAAGCCCGGCGACGCCGAGCGCCTGCTCGATGTGTTCGCCTCCCAGGAACCTCCTCCGTCACCCGGTTTGTAGGCTTGGCCCTGGTCCCGGTACCCAGGAGAGGACTGGAGCTATGGAGCGGCGGATTCGGGGCGTGGGGCGGATGCCCGCGGCGCGCGGAACCAGGGGGGCGCGGCCGTGAGCGAAGCGGTGAGGATCGCGGAGACCCGGGAGCGGCTCGCGGAGGAGCGTGCCGCCCTCGGCACGGTCGCGCTGGTGCCCACGATGGGGGCGCTGCACGAGGGGCACCGGTCGCTGATCCGGCTGGCGCACCAGTACGCCGACGACGTGGTCGTCAGCGTCTTCGTCAACCCCCTGCAGTTCGGCCCGGACGAGGACTTCTCGCGATACCCCCGGACGTTCGACGCGGACGTGCGCGCGTGCGCGGAGGAGGGCGTGCGGCTGGTGTTCGCCCCGTCGCCCGAGGAGATGTACACCGGGAACCGCCAGGTCACGGTCTCGGCGGGTCCCATGGGCGACGTGCTCGAAGGGGAGTTTCGCCCCGGGCACTTCGACGGCGTGCTCACCGTCGTCCTCAAGCTGTTCAACCTCGTACGACCACAGGTCGCGATCTTCGGGCAGAAGGACGCGCAGCAGCTCGCCATGATCCGCCGGATGGTCGCCGACCTCGACGTGCCCGTGCGCGTCGTGGGCGCCCCGACCATGCGGGAGCCGGACGGCCTGGCCCTGTCCAGCCGGAACCGCTACCTCGGCCCCGAGGACCGGCGGACCGGCCTCTACCTGTCCCGGGCGCTCGCCGAGGGGCGCGCGACCGCCGCGCAGGGCCCCTCGGCCGTACGGCGGGCGGCGCGGCGGGTGCTGGAGGAGGCGGCGGAGGCGCGGCCCCCGCTGCGGCTGGACTATCTCGCGCTGGTCGATCCCGCGACTTTCGCGGAGATCGGCGAAGATTACGCCGGGGAGGCCGTGCTCGCGGTGGCGGGCAAGGTCGGAACCACGCGTCTGATCGACAACATGTCAGTGACCTTCCTGCCCCGGACAGCCCGCGGATAGCGCACTCGGGACTGCCGATACAGTCGAATCCGAGGCGTGCACGCGGACGCGGCGCGACCCCTCGAGGAGGAACACCCATGCAGCGCACGATGCTCAAGTCCAAGATCCATCGCGCGACCGTCACCCAGGCCGACCTGCACTACGTAGGCTCGGTCACCATCGACCAGGACCTGCTGGACGCGGCCGACCTGCTCCCCGGCGAGCTGGTCCACATCGTCGACATCGACAACGGCGCCCGCCTGGAGACCTACGTGATCGCCGGCGAGCGCGGGACCGGGGTCATCGGCATCAACGGGGCCGCCGCCAGGCTCGTCCACACCGGCGACCTGGTGATCATCATCAGCTACGCGGCGATGGACGAGCGCGAGGCCCGCGAGTTCGAGCCGCGCATCGTCCACGTGGACCGGTCGAACCGGATCGTGCGGCTCGGCAACGACCCGGCCGAGCCCGTGCCCGGCAGCGACCAGGTCTCCGGCGCGGTCACCGCGTCCGGCGTGACCCCCGCGGCGGCCGTGCGGTGAGTCCCCAGCCGATCCCGCGCCGGTTGACCGCCCCCGATCCCGGCTGGACCGCGCGGGCGGACGTCGTGGTGGTCGGCTCCGGGATCGCCGGGCTCACCGTCGCGCTCCGGCACGCCGAGCTCGCGCCGGAGCGCCGCGTCCTCGTCGTGACCAAGGACGTCCTGTCGGCCGGGTCCACGCGATGGGCCCAGGGCGGCATCGCGGCCGTGCTCGACCCGGCCGACACGCCCGAGGAGCACCACAACGACACGATGATCGCGGGGGTCGGCCTCTGCGACGGCGCCGCCGTGCGCGTGCTCGTGGACGAGGGCCCGGCGGCCGTACGCCGCCTGATCGAGACCGGGGCGCGGTTCGACCGCCGCCCGGACGGGGAGCTGGCGCTGACCCGCGAGGGCGGGCACCGGCGGGACCGCATCGTGCACGCGGGCGGCGACGCCACGGGCGCGGAGGTCCAGCGCGCGCTGGTCTCCGCGGTGCTGGCCGAGCCCCGGATCGAGATCATCGAACACGCGCTCGTGCTCGACCTGCTGCGGGACGCCGAGGGCCGCGCCTGCGGCGTCACGCTGCACGTCATGGGCGAGGGCGCCCGCGACGGCGTGGGCGCGGTGCGCGCGGACGCCGTGGTGCTGGCCAGCGGGGGCATGGGCCAGATCTACTCGGCGACCACGAACCCGCTGGTCTCCACCGGCGACGGCGTCGCGCTCGCGCTCCGCGCCGGGGCGGTGGTGCGCGACCTGGAGTTCGTGCAGTTCCACCCCACGGTGCTCTGGCTCGGCCCGGACTCCACCGGGCAGCAGCCGCTCATCTCCGAGGCGGTGCGCGGCGAGGGCGCGTTCCTCATCGACGCCGACGGCGAGCGTTTCATGCCGGACCGGCACGAGCTGGGCGACCTCGCCCCGCGGGACATCGTGGCCAAGGCGATCATGGAGCGGATCGACGCGACCGGCGCGGTGTTCCTGGACGCGCGGCACTTCGGCGAGGAGAAGTGGCGGGTCCGGTTCCCGACCATCCTCGCGTCCTGCCGCGAGCACGGCATCGATCCGGTGGCCGAGCCGATCCCGGTCATGCCCGCCGCCCACTACGCCAGCGGCGGCGTGCGGACGGACCTGCACGGCCGCACCACCGTCCCGGGGCTGTACGCCTGCGGGGAGGTGGCCTGCACCGGCGTGCACGGCGCGAACCGGCTGGCCTCGAACTCCCTGCTGGAGGGCCTGGTCTTCGCCGAGCGCATCGCCGCCGACCTGGCCGCCCGCCGCGAGCCCCCCGGCGATCCCGTCCCCGACCGGCGGCCCTCCGGTTTGATCGACCCGAGGGTACGGCCGCGCGTGCAGGCCTTCATGAGCCGGTGCGCGGGCGTGCTGCGCAGCCGGGCCAGCCTCGCCGAGGCGGGGAAGGCGGTCACGGACGCGCGGTGGACGCCGGCCGCGATCACGCCGTGCACCGAGGCGTGGGAGACCACCAACCTGGTGACCGTCGCGACCGTGCTGGTCGCGGCGGCGGGGGAGCGCGAGGAGACCCGCGGCTCGCACTGGCGCGAGGACCATCCGGCGCGCGACGACGGCAAGTGGCTCGGCCACCTCGACGTGGCCCTGACGGAGAACGGCCTGACCATGACGTACATCCCGCACGACGACGTGTCCGCGGTCATCGAGGCGGCGCTGCGCGAGGACCTGGCCGACGGCGAGGACGTCACCTCCGCCGCGACCATCCCGGCCGGCCAGACCGCGACCGCCGACGTGGTCGCCCGCGCCGACGGCGTGGTCGCCGGGCTCGCGGTGGCCGCCGCCGTCTTCGACCGCGTGGGCGGCAGCCGCGCCGAGGCCCTGGTCAAGGACGGGGACCGGGTGCGCCGCGGCGACGTGCTGATGACCGTCACCGGGCGCACCCGCGACCTGCTCACGGCCGAGCGGACCGCGCTGAACCTGCTCACGCACCTGTCCGGGATCGCCACGCTGACCCGGCGCTGGGTGGACGCCGTGGCCGGGACGAACGCGCGCATCCGCGACACCCGCAAGACGCTGCCGGGACTGCGGGCGCTGGAGAAGTACGCCGTCCGCTGCGGCGGCGGCGTCAACCACCGCATGGGGCTGTTCGACGCGGCCTTGATCAAGGACAATCACGTGGTGGCGGCGGGCGGCGTGGCCGAGGCCTTCCGGCTGGTACGGCAGGCCAACCCGGGGCTGCCCATCGAGGTGGAGGTGGACCGGATCGACCAGATCCCGCCGGTCCTGGCCGAAGGTGCGGAGGAGATCCTGCTGGACAACTTCCCGGTGGAGGACATGCGCGAGGCGGTCGCCCTGATCGACGGCCGTGCCCGTACGGAGGCCAGCGGCGGCCTGTCGCTGGAGTCGGCGGCCGAGGTGGCGGCCACCGGCGTGGACTACCTGGCCGTGGGCGCGCTCACCCACTCCGCGCCCGCTCTCGACATCGCCCTGGACCTTCGCCCCGGAGCCGCCTGATGCTGCTGACGATCGACGTCGGGAACACCCACACCGTCCTGGGCCTCTTCGAGGACGAGGAGGTCATCGAGCACTGGCGGGTGGCCACCGACGCCCGCCGCACCGCCGACGAGATCGCGGTCGTGCTGCAGGGCCTGCTCAGCCAGAGCCCGCTGCTGAAGGACGCCGACATCAGCGGCATCGCGCTGTGCAGCACGGTCCCGTCCGTCCTCAACGAGATGCGCGAGATGTGCCGCCGCTACTACGGCGACGTCACCGCGGTCATCGTCGAGCCGGGCGTGCGCACGGGCGTGCCGGTCCGCATGGACAACCCCAAGGAGGTGGGCAGCGACCGCATCGTCAACGCCCTGGCCTCCATCCAGCTCTACGGCGGCCCCTGCATCATCGTCGACTTCGGCACCGCCACGACCTTCGACGCGGTGTCGGCCAGAGGCGAGTACGTCGGCTCGGCGATCGCGCCCGGCATCGAGATCAGCGTGGACGCCCTGGCCTCGGCCGGCGCCCAGCTCCACAAGGTCGAGCTGCTGCGCCCCCGCACGGTCATCGCCAAGAACACCGTCCAGGCCCTCCAGTCCGGCATCATCTACGGCTTCGCCGGGCAGGTGGACGGCATAGTGGAGCGCATGGCCGCCGAGCTGGCCGACAACCCCGACGACGTGACGGTGGTGGCCACCGGCAGCGCCGCCCCCCTCGTGGTGGCCGAGTCCAGGAGCATCGACCTGCACGAGCCCTGGCTCACGCTGATCGGCCTGCGCCTGATCTACGAGCGCAACACCACCTGAGGACCCGGCCGCGTCGCGCCGATACCAAGGTGCAACATCCGATTGATCTTGTGTCCAGCGGGGGCGCGGGCCGACTGTCGGTAACCTTGGGTGCGTGAGTGAAGACGTGACCCGTGACCTGGACCTTCCGGAGCAGATGCTCGTCCGGAGGGAGAAGCTCGACCGGCTGCGCGCCGAGGGGATCGACCCCTACCCGGTGACGTTCCCGCGGACGCACGCCATCGCCGAGGTCCGGGAGAAATTCGCCGGGCTGGAGGCGGGAGCCTCCACCGGGGAGCGGGTCGGGGTCACCGGGCGCGTCATGCTGTCACGGATCGGCGGGAAGCTGTGCTTCGCCACCATCCGGGACGGGTCCGGCGACATCCAGGTGATGGTGTCGCTCGACAAGGTCGGCGAGGACTCCCTCGCGGCCTGGAAGCGCGACGTGGACCTCGGCGACCACATCGGCGTCGAGGGCGAGGTCGTCACCTCCCGCCGCGGCGAACTGTCGATCATGGTCGAGAGCTGGGCGATCACGTCCAAGTGCCTGCGGCCGCTGCCGGAGAAGCACGCCGGCCTGACCGACCCCGAGGCGCGGGTGCGCCGGCGCTACGTCGACCTCATCATCAACGACGAGGCGCGGCGGATGGCGCGGCTGCGCAGCGACACCGTGCGCGCCGTGCGGGAGTTCTTCAACGACCGCGGGTTCCTGGAGGTCGAGACGCCGATGCTCCAGCCGATCCACGGCGGGGCGAGCGCGCGGCCGTTCAAGACCCACATCAACGCCTACGACATGGAGCTCTACCTCCGCATCGCGATCGAGCTCTACCTCAAGCGGCTGCTCGTCGGCGGCATCGAGAAGGTCTACGAGATCAACCGGAACTTCCGGAACGAGGGCGCGGACGCCACGCACAACCCCGAGTTCACGATGCTGGAGTTCTACGAGGCCTACTCCGACTACAACGGCGTCGCCAAGCTGACCCAGCGGATGTACCAGCACGCGGTCCAGGCGGCCCTGGGCACCACCGTGGTCGAGTACAAGGGCCAGGAGGTGGACCTCGGCGCCGAGGAGTGGCCCCAGATCACGCTGTACGGAGCCGTCTCCGAGGCGCTCGGCGAGGAGATCGACCCGGGCACGCCCATCGAGGACGTCCGCAAGCTCGCCGACGCCCGCGAGGTGCACTGGGACCCCAAGTGGGGCCAGGGCAAGCTGGTCCAGGAGCTCTTCGAGGCCCTGGTCGAGCACACGCTCGTCCAGCCGACGTTCGTGCGCGACTACCCGGTCGAGACCTCGCCGCTGGTCCGCCAGCACCGCGAGGACCCGCGCCTGACCGAGAAGTGGGACCTCATCGGCTTCGGCACCGAGCTCGGCACCGGCTACTCCGAGCTGGTGGACCCGGTCGAGCAGCGCCGCCGCCTCACCGAGCAGTCCCTGCTGGCCGCCGGGGGCGACCCCGAGGCCATGCAGCTCGACGAGGACTTCCTCCAGGCCCTGGAGTACGCCATGCCCCCCACGGGCGGCGTCGGCGTGGGCATCGACCGGATGATCATGGCGTTCACCGGCAAGAACATCCGCGAGACCATCCTCTTCCCGCTGGTCAAGCCCACCTCCTGAGCCCATGGGCCCCGCCGCGCCCCCTTCACCGGGTACGGCGGGGCCGCCGCGTTCCGCACGGCCCATACCGGAAGGCCACGGCCGTACCGGAAGGCCACGGCCGTACCGGAAGGCCACGGCCGTACCGGAAGGCCACGGCCGTACCGGAAGGCCACGGCCGTATCGGAGGCCGCCGGCCGTACGGGAAGGTCGCCGGGCGTGCCGGAAGGTCACCAGGCGATCGTGGCGACCGGGTGCATGCCGTGCCAGACCAGCCGGCGCGGCGGGTTCAGGTCGCGAAACGAGCTCTGGGGCGGGGTGGGGACGCCCGCGAGCGGGCGCAGGTCCACGCGGTGCAGCTCGTGGTCCCACTCGGTGGGGTGCTTGTTGGGATCGGACTGGTTGTCCTGGCCGACCAGCAGGTGCGTTCCGGCGCGGTCGAGGGCCATCGACAGGATGCGGCCCCTGGCGGGTACGAACAGCGTGCCGATCGCGGTCGGCCCGTCGTGGACGACGAGTCTGGGCCGCCCGTCCCGGGCGTCCGCGACGATCGTGCGGCCGCCGGGCAGCCGGGCCAGCAGGCCCGCCTCGGGCGGGGCGCCCAGCGGGTGCCGCGTGATCTCGCGACGCTCCACGTCGAGGGCCGGGACCCACCCCCTCTCCGGCTTGAGCCCGCCGTTCACCACGGGGCCCTCCCACTGCCCTTCTGAGAGCGACAGCAGCGTCCTGTCGCCCGCCCACTGGACCTTGTGCGCCCCCTGGGACGGCCAGTCGGGTGAGCGGCCCACGACGCCGAGGAAGGGGAAGGACGTGCCGACGGCGTTCGTGGCCACCCGGGCGTAGCCGACGCGGCCGGAGGGGGAGACGTCGAGGGAGGTCACCGCCCCGGCCAGCGCTGGGGAGACCTTCTCGCCGACCCGGGGCCGGCCCCGCGCGTCCAGCGTGATCCGGAAGACCTCCGAGGCCTCGCTGCCGCCCTCGTCGTCGTTCCCGCCGACGGAGACGGTGGCCGCGGCGATGTACTCCCCGGGCTCGCGGGCGCGGGCGGCCGAGGTGTACTCGCCGTACTCCTCGCCCGGAAGGTCGACCTGGCCGACCGGCTTCCCGGTCGCCAGGTCGAGCACGTGGAGCTCGCTGCCGCTGTCGCTCCAGTTCCGGCGTGGCCCGGAGGAGCCGACCAGGACGTAGCGGGGCGTCCCCTCGGCCGTCAGCTCCGGGCCGGTAAGCACGTGACGCAGTTCGGGCAGCCACTCCACCACCGTCACGCCCGCCAGGGGCAGCACGAGCGCCGCCGCCGTCGCCGTCAGCGCGCGCGCCGGCCGGGCGAGCGTGGCCGCCCCCGCCGCGATCAGGACCGCCGCCGGGGCCGAGACGAGCCAGGTGAACGCGATCCCGGCGGACCCGAGATCGGGCGGGGCGAACCGCTCCACACAGGCCGGGTCCAGCGCGGAAGGCGCGACGCGTTCCCTCACCAGGAGAAGCGCCTCGGCCGCCGCGAGCACGAGGACGGCGGCGCGGGCCGCCCGCACGTGCGCCTCGGGCCGGTCCTCACCGTGCCGCCGCACCGCCACGATGAGGATCACCAGCAGGACGGGCGCGATGAGCAGCAGCCCCGCGCCCAGGCCCCCGGCGATCCCCTCGGCGGTGTGCCGCCAGCCCGCGGCCCGGCCGTCTTCCCTGACGCACCCGGCCCACCAGAGTCGTTCCCGCCCGGTCGCCGACGCGACGAGGTCGTCCATGGCGAACCTGACCGGGCTCCAGACGGCGAGCGCGACCGCGGTCCACCACCAGAACATGACGTACGGGCGCCGCCGTACCAGGAGCGAGTCGGCGAGCACGGGCAGCCTTCCACCTGATCAAGAAACAGGCGCCGCACTCTACGCGATCCACCCCACCCCCGCCACCGCGGGCCCCTTTCCCGCGCCGGGCACGAAGCCTCGCGGCGGGGTTCCCGGCCGATTATCGCGCGCGTCATGTGAGCGGTGTGAGTCACGTGAAGTATTCCGGCACGGCGCGGAAGTGTATTCGCGCAGGTGGGAAAGGTAATGGGTTTGAAAACGCCGCACCCGGTCACCAAGCGTTCGTACTCAGGTTCCGGTCCGGCGCGCCGAAGGGACCGGCGGAACCGCCGCCCGGGCTTCGGGGGACCTGGCTGCTCATAGAACGCAGGAGGTCATTATGTTCGCGATCATCGCCGCCGTGGTCTTCGGCCTGGCGCTGCTCCTTGACCTGATCGACGCCAACGTCGGCGACGCCTTCAACGCCACCACCCTCATGATGCTGGGCCTGCTCTTCGTGGCCCTCCACCTGGCTGGCCTCGGCACCGGCTGGCGCGGCCGCTGGACCCGCCGCTGACCCTCCGAAACGCAGCGAGAGCCGTACGGGCAGCTCATGCCGTACGGCTCTCGCGTGCTCGCCGGTCAGATGAGGCTGCGGCGGGCGGCCCAGACCACGGCTTCGATGGGGGAGGCCACTCCCAGGCGGTCGCAGATGCTGCGGAGCCGGCGGCGGACGGTGCGGGCGCTCACCTCCAGGCGGCGCGCGGCCGTCTCGGTGGTCGCGCCGGTCGCGAGCGCGGCCAGGAGACGCAGGTCCTCGTCCGCGAGGCCGGCTTCCTCAAGCGTCGGATATGGCCGCGGGACCAGGGAAAGGGCATGGGAACGCGAAACGTCGTTATCGAGCGCAACGAATTCAGGATGGGTCATCCCGAGGCCTTCCGTTCGTCGCATCGAGGGAAGCCGTACTCGGATTCGGGCATTCCAGAGCGACGGTAAAGCCGAAGGTCATACGCGTCAAGGCGTGCCCGCAACAGATCGGGGAGGGTGTTTTTCAGTCGGCGATACGGACCGCGCCCGCGAACGGACGGCCCGCGATCGGGGCGACCTTGACGACGTCCCCGGTCTGCGGAGCGTGGACCATCATCCCGTTGCCCAGGTAGATGCCCACGTGGTGCAGGTCGTTGTAGAAGAACACCAGGTCCCCGGCGCGCATCTCGGAGCGGGAGACGTGCGGCCCCGCGGTCCACTGGTCGCCGGTGTAGTGCGGCAGGCTGATGCCCACCTTTTCATATGCCCACATGACCAGGCCGGAGCAGTCGTAGGAGTTCGGCCCCTCGGCGCCCCAGACGTAGGGCTTGCCCTGCTGGGTGAGGGCGTACCGGGTGGCGATGGCGGCCTTGCTGTTGCCGAAGATCGGGATGTCGACCTTGCCGCCCTTGCCGCTCTTGGCCTTCGCGATCGCCTTGTCGAAGAGCTTGCTCTCGGACTTGGCGACCAGCTTCGTGATCTTGGACTTCTTGGCCTCGATGTCGGCCACGAGCTTCTCGACGGACCGCGCCCGCTCCTCGGCGCTGGCGCGCGCCCGCTCGGCGGTCTGCTTGGCCCGGTTGACCTCGGCCAGTTCCTCGCTCCGGCTCTCCCGGAGCGTGTGGAGCGTGGCGGCCGAGTCGAGGTAGCTGCGCGGGTCGGAGGAGGTCACGAACGGCACGGCCGGGTCGACCCCGCTGTTCATGTAGCTGCTGTAGGCGAGGTCGGCCACCTTCTGGCGCCGCGCCTGCAGCTCCTTCTCGGCCCGCGTGTAGTTCTGCTGGGCGACGCGCGCCGCGCGCTTGGCCTGCTCCAGCCGCACCCGCAGGCCGTTGTACTGCTCGGTGTACGACTCGATCTGGTTGTGGAGTTTCTCCACCTCGGCCTTGAGCTCGCTCATGCTGGGCTCGGGGTCCGCGGCGGCCGTGTTCAGCGGCACGCACAGGCCGAGCGCCATCACGGTGGCGGCGACCAGCGTCAGGCGCCGGGGTGACCGGGTGAATCTTCTTCTCTCAGCACGCGTGCGGGTGCCGGCGAGATCGCCGGCGGACGGGTGCGGACCCTCCACCAAGAAACTCCTCTCCCAAGGCCGCCTACCGGGTTAGCTGACGGGTTCGGGCCGGAGCAGCCCTACCGCGGGCGCGAGACGCGCCAGGCCACGGATTCACCCCAGGGGAAGTTTGGGTCCCCGGTTCCCCGCGCGCTGGATGCGAGCAGGGATTCGGCGGTGCGGCCCGCGCTCGGGTGCCGGGCCGACATCAGAGCAGGACGATAGTGCCACCGGGGGTTCGTGCCAACCGGAACCGCCAAATCAGTTGAGGCGGAGCAACCGAGAGATCACGTTTTGATCACGTTCCGCAGTGGGCAAAACCTGCTTTGCGCTGCGTTTACCCGCCTGCGAGCAGGCAGATCTCGGCCACGAAAATGTGAAATGGCGCACATTGGTCGGCCGGAAGCGGTACGTGGCCGAGTGAGAGCGCGCCGTGACGACGGAAAGCGGCTCCGGGTTAGAGGCGGACCGATATTCGCCCGGCACCCGCCCGCGTCCTACGCTGAGCGCTCATGGAGCAGGCCCCGCCCGAGTTCGACGTCCAGGTCCGCCGTGCCCGCACGCCCGATGTGCGCGCGATCCGGCGCCTGGTGGACCTGCACGCGGGCGACGGTCCCCGGCTCCTGCAGAAGACCACCGTCGCCCTGTACGAGGACGTCCAGGAGTTCTGGGTCGCCGAGCACGCGGGCGAGGTCGTGGGCTGCGGCGCGCTGCACGTGATGTGGGAGGACCTCGCCGAGATCCGCACGGTCGCGGTGGACCCGGCCTGCCGGGGCATGGGCGTCGGCCACCGCATCGTGGCCGCCCTCATCCGCACCGCGCGCGAGCTGGCCGTACGGCGGGTGTTCTGCCTCACCTTCGAGGTGGACTTCTTCGGCCGGCACGGGTTCAAGCCCATCCAGGGCACGCCGGTCTCCCCGGAGGTCTACGCTGAGCTGCTCAGTTCGTACGACGAGGGCGTCGCGGAGTTCCTGGAGCTGGACCGGGTAAAGCCGAACACCCTGGGGAACACGAGGATGTTGCTGCATCTGACCCCCACTCCGTAAAGCGCGTCGTCAATGATCGAGAGGGTGGCGACTCCCACGCAAAGGAGCGGTCAAAAGCGGGGAAAATGGCGCTCAAGCCCCCAACCTCGCTACTTTGGGCAGGTCCAGCGTGCGGCGGACCAGAACGCCACATGCGCATTCCCATCGATGTGACATCGAGGTGACACGGTGAGCACCGGACAGTCGCCGTACCCCGGTGATCCTGGCGAGCAGCGTCCGCAGGATCGCGAGCACTCCCCGGAGTACGGTCAGCAACGTCCCGAGGAGTCCGCCGCGCCGCGCGAGGAGCAGTCCGCCGAGCGCACGCAGCGGATCGACTATCGAACGGCCGCGGAGTACGGCGTGTCCCAGCCAGGACAGCCCGCCCACGGCCAGGACCAGTACGCCGCCCCGTCCTACGGACAGGCGGACTCGCAGCCGCAGGCCCCGCAGTACGGCTCGCAGGAGTACGGCGGGCAGGGCCAGGCCGCCTACGGCCAGGGTTACGGCCAGGCCGAGCCGTACGGCCAGAACCAGCAGTACGGGCAGGGCCAGCAGTACGGCCAGGGTCAGCAGTACGGGCAGGGCCAGCAGCAGTACGGCGGGCCGCAGGCGTACGGCCAGGGCGGCGACCAGGGCGCCGGCCAGGGCGCCGGCCACGGCCAGGGCTACGGGCAGCCCCAGGGCTACGACCAGGGGCAGGGCTACGGCCAGGCCCAGTACGGCCAGGCCCAGGGCCCCGGCGGGTCCCCCTACGACCAGCAGGGCGGCCAGGACCAGCGGCCGTACGAGTCGCCGGGCCACGACGGGCCGTCGTACGAGAAGACGCGCACGTTCGACTCCGGCGGCGGCTACGACTCCCAGCCGTCCTACCAGCCGCCCGCGGCGCAGCCGTACGGTCGGCCGGGGCACGAGCAGCCGGGGTACGGCCAGGCGCAGCAGGGCTACGGCCAGGACCCGTACGGGCAGGGGCAGCCCTCGCAGCCGTCCATGCCGGCGTACGGCCAGCCGCAGCAGGGCTACGGCTACGGCCAGGACCAGGCCGACCAGGGCGGCCAGTACGGCCAGGGAGCCCCGGCGGCGCAGGCCCCCGCCCAGCCGGAGTACGGCCAGGCGTACGGCCAGCCGCAGCAGGGCGGCTACGGGTACGGCCAGCAGGCGCAGGGCTACCAGCCGCAGGGCTCGGACTCCCAGGGCCAGTACGGCTCGGCGTACGGCGCGCAGGGCGGGGACGGGCAGTCGCCGTACGGCCAGGGCTACCAGCCGCAGGGCACGGACCCGCACGGCCAGTACGCCCCGCAGGGCCAGCAGGGCCAGGGCTACCAGCCGCAGAGCACCTCGCCCTTCGCCCAGCAGCCGGGCCAGCCCGGGCAGGCCGGGTACGCCCAGCAGGGCTACGACTCGACCCCGGGCCAGCCCGCCTACGGGTCGCAGGGCTACGACTCCACCCCGGGCCAGCCCGCCTACGGCCAGCAGGGTTACGACTCCACGCCCGGCCAGCCGGCCTACGCCCCCGCCCAGCCGTACGGCCAGCAGCCCGGCGGCTACGACCAGCAGGCGCCGTACGGCGCGCCGGGCCAGCCGGCCGCCCCGTACGGCCAGCAGCCCTACGGCCAGCCTGGTCAGCCCGGGTACGGCCAGCAGCCCGGTTACGGTCAGCCGGGGTACGGCCAGCAGGGGTACGGAGCCCCGTTCGGCCAGCCCGCGTACGGCGGGGCCCCGATCCCGCCGGGCGCCCCGGCCCCGGTCGCGGAGTGGTGGCAGCGGCTCGTGGCGCGGCTCGTGGACGGCGCCATCTTCGGCGTCCTCATCCTCGTGCTCTCGATCGTCTTCGGGCTCATGTTCGGTCCCGACTTCGAGGTGACGGGCCGGAACTACCAGGTCGAGGTGACGGGGAGCCTGTGGCTGCCGACGTTCCTGACGTACCTGATCGCCGGGGCGTTCTGCATCGGCTACGACTTCATGCTGCACAGGAAGGGCGGGCAGACGCTCGGCAAGAAGGTGATGAAGATCAGGCTCGCGCCCCAGGCGGGCCGGATGCTCGACACCGCGGCCGTGCTGAAGCGCGCGATCGTCTACCCCGGGGCGATCATCGTCCTGGCGCTGTCCGGCTTCGGGCTCCTCGGCTCGCTCTTCTCATCACTGATCGTCGGCATCGTCTTCCTGACCAACGCGATCATGCTGCTGGCCGACAGCCCGCTGCACCGCTCGCTCGGCGACCGCCTGGGCGGAACGGTGGTCGTCAAGGCCTGATCCGTCCACCGGCCCTCAGGGGCCGTTCAGGGGCCGCGCGGCGTCGCCGTGCGGCCTCTCGCCTTTTCCGGGGCGCCTCTCGCCTTTTCCCGGGCACCTCGCGACTTCGGCCTCTCGCCTCGCGACTTCGCCTCGCGACTTCGCCTCGCGCCTCGCGCCTCGCGCCTCGCGACTTCGCCTCGCGCCTCGCGCCTCGCGCCTCGCGACTTCGCCTCGCGCCTCGCGACTTCGCCTCGCGCCTCGCGCCTCGCGCCTCGCGCCTCCGGCCCTTCGTCTCGGGTCTTCGGGCCACTCACAGGCGCTCACAGCCGCCTCCGGCCGCTCACAGCCGCTCACAGTCGCTCAGGGACGCTTACAGGGCCGTCTCGGGATCCGAGACGGAGTCGCGTGCGGGCCCGCTTCGGGTTCATCCTCGGGAGAGGGCGCCCCCGGGGGCGCGTTCCGCCGGGGCGTTAGGGTGTGGGTATTCCGCGCTTTCCGCGGGCCTCCGGCTTTCCGGGAGGGGGCCGGGCTTTCCGAGAGCGCCGGGGGCCGTTCAGCCGGCGCCGGGCCCGCCTACGGCCTCCGGCGAGGCCGCGCAAGCGGGAATTCCACCCTACGGACCGCACAGCTTTCGGGCGCAAGCCGTACAGACTGGAAATGAGAGCGGCCGGGGAACCCGCCCCCGGCCGGGAAGTCGGGCGGTCCGGGAAGGGAACGCGGCGCGGCCGGAGACGGGGGCCGATCCCCGCTCGCCGGACGGGGAATATCGGGTGCGCGCAGAAGCCCGGGGGGCCTTAGAGTAGGGCTTGGCGACTGTGGTATAGCACAGAGGTTACCGTCGGTATCACGCGCCCCAAATCCATCGGGTAGGGCTGTCTACCGGTCCCCATATGGGGGCTCGTGGCGGCTTTGGCCTACAAGCTCCGGTAAGAACCGCTGACGTTGATCATTAATGCCTGCGGGTGGGCAAATGTCGCGAAGATCCTGATAGTGCGCGCACGAGCCGCCCTCACCCGCTAGGGTCGGTACCGGGGTCCGCGGAGCCCTGCCCGGTGTGACGGGCCGTGCTGCGTATGTAACAATTGACATAGACCCAGGGGAAACGCCCCATGGGGCCGGAGGGAGGCGGTGATTTTCGATGGACGTTTTGTCGGCGCTCATTCCGCCGCTGGTCGTGGCGGCCGCCTTCGGCTACGGCGTGGTCAAGCTCGTGCGCTCCGAGGCTTTCGGTAAGGGCCGTGATCGGGGTGGCAAAGCCCCCGCTAACCGGCCCGCTTCCGGCGGAGATCAAAGCTCCTCCTGATTCCCGTGCCGTAACTCCGCCGGTTCAAAGACTCTCCGGCGCGAATTGTCAAACGTGCACCACCGGTATATCTTTGGCTATCAAACGAGCATAGCTCTGGCGAAAGGTTTGAGTTACATGGCCAAGAAGGTGGTGCAGCTACTCTTCTGCGACCTTCACGACGACGACGTCAAGGGCGTGGAGACGATTCAGTTCGCTCTCGACGGCACCGGTTACGAGGTTGACGTCTGCGAGAAGCACGGCATCGAACTCCGCGAGCGCCTCCAGCCGTTCGTCGATCAAGGCCGCAGGTCCGCGGGCGCTCGTCGCGCCGTCCGCGGCGCCCGCGGCAGCCGCGCCGGGAGTGGCCGTGAGCACAGCGCCAAGATCCGCGCTTGGGCCCGCGAGCAGGGCATGCAGGTCAGCGAGCGCGGGCGCATTTCTGCGCAGATCGTGGAGCAGTACGAGCTCGCCCACTGATTTCCCCCGTATTCCCGGATGGAAGCGGGCCGGGCGAAAGGGACGGACGTGCAGCGCGCCGTCCCTTTCGCATAGGAGTCGCGCAGGAGCCGCGCGGGGCCGATACGTCCCCGGGGCGGACTCCGTACGGCAGCGCGCGGCGCCGGCCCGCACGGCAGGCGCCCGAAACCCGGGACGCACGCCGGCGGCGCGCGCGGATCGTACCCCTTTACCCCAGGGGCTGGTGTTGTCTCTGGGACGATCGACCCGGGCGAAGCGTTCGCTTGCGGCGTACCTGGAACATCTTGGGGCCTGCCGGTAGTTGGATGGAGGGTGAACGCCCTGCGGGTGGGGAACGTCTTCAACCATGAGGTATGTCGGCGTTGGAGGCTCTTTCCCGCGGGTCGGGGCTAGCATGCGGAACGACGAGGCCGGACCTTCCGGTCCTCGCCCGACCGCTCTGTGAGGAGCGACAAGATGTTCGAGAGATTCACCGACCGTGCGCGGCGGGTTGTCGTCCTGGCCCAGGAAGAGGCCCGGATGCTCAACCACAATTACATTGGGACAGAGCACATCCTCCTTGGTCTCATCCACGAGGGCGAGGGCGTGGCCGCCAAGGCTCTGGAGAGTCTCGGCATCAGCCTTGAAGGTGTCCGGCAGCAGGTCGAGGAGATCATCGGCCAGGGCCAGTCGGCGCCGTCGGGTCACATCCCCTTCACCCCGCGGGCCAAGAAGGTGCTTGAGCTTTCCCTGCGGGAGGCGCTGCAACTCGGCCACAACTACATCGGCACCGAGCACATCCTGCTGGGGCTGATCCGTGAGGGCGAGGGCGTCGCGGCGCAGGTGCTCGTGAAGCTGGGCGCGGACCTCAACCGCGTGCGCCAGCAGGTCATCCAGTTGCTCCACGGCTACCAGGGCAAGGAGCCCCAGGCCGCCGGGGGCGCGCAGGAGGCCGCTCCCTCCACCTCCCTCGTGCTCGACCAGTTCGGGCGCAACCTCACGCAGGCCGCTCGTGAGGGCAAGCTCGACCCGGTCATCGGGCGCGACAAGGAGATCGAGCGGGTCATGCAGGTGCTGTCCCGCCGCACCAAGAACAACCCCGTCCTCGTGGGCGAGCCCGGCGTCGGCAAGACCGCCGTCGTCGAGGGCCTGGCCCAGAAGATCGTCAAGGGCGAGGTCCCCGAGACGCTCAAGGACAAGCAGCTCTACACGCTCGACCTGGGCGCGCTGGTCGCCGGTTCCCGCTACCGCGGTGACTTCGAGGAGCGCCTGAAGAAGGTGCTCAAGGAGATCCGCACGCGCGGCGACATCATCCTGTTCATCGACGAGCTGCACACGCTGGTCGGCGCGGGCGCCGCCGAGGGCGCGATCGACGCCGCCTCGATCCTGAAGCCCATGCTGGCGCGTGGCGAGCTCCAGACGATCGGCGCCACGACCCTCGACGAGTACCGCAAGCACCTGGAGAAGGACGCCGCGCTGGAGCGCCGCTTCCAGCCGATCCAGGTGGCCGAGCCGTCGCTGTCGCACACGATCGAGATCCTCAAGGGTCTGCGCGACCGCTACGAGGCGCACCACCGCGTGTCCATCACCGACGGCGCCCTCGTGGCCGCGGCGCAGCTCGCCGACCGCTACATCAGCGACCGGTTCCTGCCCGACAAGGCGATCGACCTCATCGACGAGGCCGGCTCGCGCATGCGCATCCGCCGCATGACCGCGCCGCCGGACCTGCGCGAGTACGACGAGCGCATCGCCAACGTCCGGCGGGAGAAGGAGTCCGCGATCGACGCGCAGGACTTCGAGAAGGCCGCCGCGCTGCGCGACAACGAGAAGCAGCTTCTCGCCAAGAAGGCGCAGCGGGAGAAGGAGTGGAAGGCCGGCGACATGGACGTCGTCGCCGAGGTCACCGAGGAGCTCATCGCCGAGGTCCTCGCCACGGCCACCGGCATCCCGGTCTTCAAGCTCACCGAGGAGGAGTCCCAGCGGCTGCTCCGCATGGAGGACGAGCTCCACAAGCGCGTCATCGGCCAGGATGACGCGATCAAGGGCTTGTCCCGCTCGATCCGCCGCACCCGCGCCGGTCTGAAGGACCCGCGCCGCCCCGGTGGCTCGTTCATCTTCGCCGGCCCCTCGGGCGTCGGTAAGACCGAGCTGTCCAAGGCGCTCGCGGAGTTCCTCTTCGGCGACGAGGACGCGCTGATCCAGCTGGACATGTCCGAGTTCATGGAGAAGCACACCGTCTCGCGGCTGTTCGGCTCCCCGCCCGGCTACGTCGGGTACGAGGAGGGCGGCCAGCTCACCGAGAAGGTGCGGCGCAAGCCGTTCTCCGTGGTCCTGTTCGACGAGATCGAGAAGGCCCACCCCGACATCTTCAACTCCCTGCTCCAGATCCTGGAGGACGGTCGCCTGACCGACGCGCAGGGCCGGGTCGTGGACTTCAAGAACACCGTCATCATCATGACCACCAACCTGGGCACGCGCGACATCAGCAAGGGCCTGTCGGTGGGCTTCGCCCGGGCCGACGACACGCAGGGCGACTACGACCGCATGAAGGTCAAGGTCAACGAGGAGCTGAAGCAGCACTTCCGCCCCGAGTTCCTGAACCGTGTCGACGACACCGTGGTGTTCCACCAGCTCACCCAGCAGCAGATCGTCGAGATCGTGGACCTGATGATCGCCAAGGTCGACGAGCGCCTCAAGGACCGGGACATGGGCATCGAGCTCCGTCCCGAGGCCAAGCAGTTGCTCGCCGAGCGCGGTTACGACCCGGTCCTCGGCGCGCGTCCGCTCCGCCGGACCATCCAGCGGGAGATCGAGGACATCCTGTCCGAGAAGATCCTGTACGGCGAGCTGCGCCCGGGTCAGATCGTGATCGTCGGCGTCGAGGGTTCGGGCGAGACCGCGAAGTTCACCTTCCGCGGGGAGGAGAAGTTCGCCACGGTCCCGGACGCCCCGCCCGTCGAGGGCACGGCCAACCGCCAGGACTGACGTCCCGGCCGGTGGGCCGGACCGCGATCCCCGAGATCGCGTGACGGTCCCGACCACAGCGACAGAGGCGGCATCCCACCAGGGGTGCCGCCTCTTCGCGTCCCCGGAACCATCCGCACCGGAGGGGCGCCGTCCCCGGGGCCGGCCACGCGCCCGGGAACCGGTCGCGGGGTCGGCGTGCTCGGGAACCGGTCGCGGGGGTCGGCGCGCCCGGGAACCGGTCGCGGGGTCGGCGTGCTCGGGAAGTTCCGGGGCCCGCCGAGCCCGGGGGAAACGTTGGCGGCGCCTCCGCGTTCGGGGAACGGGGAGCCAGGCGGGCCGGGGCCGCTCCGCCCCGAGGCGGACTGCCCGTCAGGGGTCCACGCGGACACCACAGGCTCCGGACCCGAACCGGGCGCCAGCCGTACGAAAGGGACGTCAGGGCGTCCTCCAAAGGACGGCTCCCAGAGGACGGCTCTCCAAGGGACGGCTCTCCAGGGGACGGCTTTCCAAGGGACGGCTTTCCAAGGGACGGCTTTCCAAGGGACGGCTTTCCAAGGGACGGCTTTCCAAGGGGCGGCTCTCCAGGGGGCGGCTATACAGGGGGTGGCTCTCCGCGCGGGGTGGCTTTCCAGGGGGCGGCTCTCCAGGCGGTCGTTCCCTAAGGGGTGCTCTCCACGGAGGCGCTCCCTTCGCCGTGATCATGCAGTTTTGGTCACACGGTGTCATCAAAAGCTTTGATCACAGGGTGTCAGCAAGGCGTGGAAGGGGCGGCGGCGCGCCGGGCCCGGTGCTTGCCGGGGTGCCTGCGTGGCTAGAGGATCGCAAGTGGACCACTAGGCGGGCCGCCTAGGGTGACGGGGGTCCGCCGGGGGCGTACGGCGACCGCCGGCGTACGGCACGCGGAGTACTCGCGAATCACCTTCCTGGCGGACGCCCGCGGCGGGGTCGTCCCGGCATGCTGTCCTGCGGGCCCCCTGGGCACGGTGGGGTCAGGCGGGCACGACGCACGTACGACAGAGAGGTCGAGCATGCGCTTGCACCACAACGACGGGACTCTGGTCCATCTCTCCTACAGCGCGACCGTCCACCGGGCGGAGGACCTGGAGAACCTGATCGCGCACCTGACGCGCTACGCCGTACCGGTGCGCCGGAAGCTGGGCGTGGCGCGGCTGGGCATCGGCCTCTACCTCGCGCCGGCGGTCGCCGACCAGCTCGTGACCGACCGCATCGAGCTGGTACGGCTGCGCCGCGCGCTGGCCGAGCGCGGGCTCGAGGTCGTCAGCGTGGACGCCTCGCGGCTGCGCAGTGCCTCGGAGGGGCCGTACGACCTGGACTGGGCCAAGCCCGAGCGGTACCGGTACACCCTGGACCTGGCCAAGATCCTCGCCTACCTGCTGCCCGACGACGTCGAGAGCGGCAGCATCTCCACCCTGCCGCTCGGCTGGCGCCGCGACTGGCCCCCGGCGCTGCGCGAGATCGCCTCCCGCCGGCTGGACCGCCTCGGCCGCGAGCTGCGTTCGCTTGCGTCGGTCACCGGCCGCACGATCAGGGTCGGGTTCGAGCCCCGCCCCGACTGCGTGATCGAGACCACCCAGCAGGCGCTGGGGTACCTCAGCGAGTTCGACCCCTCCCACGTCGGCGTCTGCCTCGACGCCTGTCACCTCGCGGTCGGCTTCGAGGAGCCCGCCGCCGCGCTGCGCCGTCTCACCGCCTCCGGCCTGCCGCTGGTCAAGCTCCAGGCGTCCTGCGCGCTCCAGGCGGACGAGCCCTCGGACCCGGCCACCCTGGCCGCGATCGAGGAACTCCCCGGCCGCACCGGCGACTCCCCGGACGGTCCCCGCTGGCGCGCCCACACCCACATCCCCGTCCACGCCGAGCCGGTCGCCCCCTTCACCACCACGCGCCCGGTCCTGGAGGACACCCTCAAGGCCGTCTTCGCGGGCGACACAGCCGCCACCCCTCACGTGGAAGTCCAGACCACCGACTGGAGCGTCCTCCCCGCCCGCCAGCGCCCCAAGACCCCCGCCGGCCTGGTGACCGCCCTGGCCGCCGAACTCACCTGGACCCGATCCCACCTCACGACCCTCGGCCTAGCCCAAGCCGCGTAAGCCGCACACCCGCGTCTCCGCCCCGCCCCCCGGGAGCACAGGCCCCAGAGCACCCCGAACGTCCGGCGGCCGTGAACCCCTTGGCGTGAACTCACTTTCGCGCGAGCGCCCCCCTTGGCATGGCCCCCTTGCCGTGGGCGTCTCCCCTTCGCCGTGGGCGTCTCCCCTTCGCCGTGGGCGTCCCCTTCGCCGTGGGCGTCCCCTTCACGGGGACGCCCCTTCGCGGGGAGTCTCCCTGTCGTACGGCTGGCGCCGGGCTGGACGGCCGAATCACTGGTGTCCGCGTGATCCCCTTCGGGCAGTCCGCCTCGGAATGAAGCAGCCCCGGCTCGCCGGGCTCCCTGGCGCCAACGCCGACCAGAACACCTCGGGACCGTCCCCCACGCGCCGTCTCACGGGCCCCCAACTGATCCCGCTTCCGCGTCCGGCCAGGACGCTGCCTGCGAGGAGGGCGCCCCCTGACCGTGATCTTGCAATCCCGCTCCGATCCGGGCCCCGCCCGAGGTCTTGGGTGAAGTCGGCGTGGGGCGGGATTGCAAGATGACGGCCGGGGCTCGGGGGATCTGGTGTCGGGGGTGGCGGCGGCCGTAGGGGGTGAGATTGGGGGTGGTGGGAGGGTTTGGGGGTTTCTTGGGGGTGCGGGGTGGGTAGGGGCGGGGGCCGTTGGGGAGGTTGTTGTTGTGTCTGTGAGCAATGATGAGCTGTTCGACCGTGGGGAGCTGCTGCAGGCGATCAGTGGGGCCGTGGTGACCGCACCTTACGTCGACCTGGGGCGGGTGCCCGACGGGGACGCGGCGGCGGCGCTCGGGGGGCGGACGGTGGCGACGCTGGAGGCCTACGCGGACACGATGGTTCCGGGGGAGAAGCGGTTCCGCGACGACCGGGCGGTGGCGGGGGCGGCGCGCGGACCCGGAGCGGTGCACGCCGGCGCCGTACGCCTGCTGCGGCATCCGGACTTCGGGCTGGAGCCGATGCTGCCGGGGCTGGCGATCGTGCTCAACGGGCACGCGATCTCCTACGCCGCGGCCCGCGCGATCGTGCTCAACCCGCTGCTCCCGCCGCTGGTCGGCCTGCCGTTCCGGCACCGGGCCGCGCTCCTGGAACGGCTGTGCGCCTCCGACAACGAGGACCGCCTCGTCTGGATCGGCCTCGGCGTGCTCGCCTGCCTCGCCGTGGACCTCGCCAACCAGCGCCCGGGGCTCTGGCGTTACCGCGACTTCGCCGCCCGCCGGGCCCTGGCCCGCCCCGCCCAGGGCACCCACCGTCCCGCCACCTCCGACATCCCCGACGAACTGAGCGCCTGAGGCGGGCCGCGCGCGTCCCCGTCTCATCCACACCTCCGGCCCGCTGTTCGGCGCCGCGTCGCCCCCGCCTCCGCTGCCTTGCCGCGTGCCTTGTTCCGCCCGCTCCTGTTCGCCGCTCCTTCCGCGCCGCCGCGTCCTGCCATACCGCCGCCGCGTCCTGCCATACCGCCGCCGCGTCCTGCCGTACCGTCGCGTCCTGTCGTGCCGCCGTGCCTGTCGTGCCGCCGTGCTTGCCCTGCCGTCGCGTCCTGCCGTGCCGTCGCGTCCTGCCGTGCCGTCGCGCGCTGCCGGGTCGCCGCGTTTCGCCGTGCCGCTGTGACCGGCCTGTCGGCGGGTTCCGTGGGGCGGCTACTGGGCGTCGGGGGTGGTGAAGAGGCCCGTGCGGGCGGCGTGGAGGATGACGGCGGCGGTGCGGTCGGCGACGGCCTGGTCCACGGGTTCGCGGCTGACCAGCAGGCGGAAGCAGAGCGGGGCCGCGAGCATGCGGAAGATGTCCACCCCGTCCGTGCCCGGGGGCAGTTCGCCGCGTTCGACGGCCCGGGTGATGACGACCGCGGCCTCGGTGGCGCGGGACTGGAAGAAGGTGCGCAGCGCCTCGTCGATCTCGGGGGCGCAGCCGGCGGCGGCGATGATGCCCTGGATGGTGGCCTGGAGGCGCTGGTCGAGGTGGGCCTCCAGGAGGGCCTGGGTGATGATCCGCAGGTCCTCCTCGACGGAGCCGGTGTCGGGGATGGGCATGGTCTGCTCGGCGATCGACTGGAGCAGGTCCCTGACCAGCGCCGACGGGCTGCCCCACCGGCGGTAGAGCGTGGTGCGGCCGACGCCGGCCCGGGCCGACACGCGGTCCATGGCGAAGGAGGCGTAGCCGTGGTCGAGCAGTTCGTCCACCACGGCCGTGAGCACCGCCGAGCGCACGCGCGCCGTACGGCCCCCGGGGCGCACCTCTCCCGGCCGAGTCGGCTCCTCTAAACGGTACATGGTGTTCCATTCGGTCGGCGTGTGGTGTTACGATCCCTTTCAGTCTAACGGAACGTCGTGTCCCGTTTGTTGATTGGAGGAATCATGCCCGCCTCTCGTTCGCTGTTCGACACCGTCCGCCTGGGGTCGCTGGAACTGCCCAACCGTCTGGTCATGCCGCCGCTGACGCGCACCCGCGCCGCCGCCGACGGAGTGCCGACCCCGATGATGGCCGAGTACTACGCCCTGCGGGCCGAGGCCGGACTGATCATCGCCGAGGCGGCCACGCCGAGTGTGGTCGGTCAGACGTACCCGAACATCACGGCCATCCACCGGCCCGAGCACATCGCGGGATGGCGGCGGGTGACCGACGCGGTGCACGCGGCCGGCGGCCGGATGTTCCTGCAGCTCCAGCACGGCGGGCGGATCGGCCACCCCGACACCAGCGGGTTCGTCCCGCTGGCGCCCTCGCCCGTGCCGCTGGACGAGCCCATCCACACGCCGTTCGGCAAGCAGGACCCGGTCGTCCCCCGGGAGATGACGCTCGACGACATCCGGGACACGATCGCCGACTTCGCCGCCGCCGCGCGCAACGCGATCGAGGCCGGGTTCGACGGGGTGGAGGTGCACTCGGCCAACGGCTACCTGCTGCACCAGTTCCTCGCCAAGTCCAGCAACCGCCGCACCGACGCCTACGGCGGACCGGTCGAGAACCGGATCCGGTTCACGCTGGAGGTGGTCGACGCCGTCGTGGCCGCCGTCGGGCCGGAGCGGGTCGGCGTGCGGGTGTCGCCCGGGTTCACCGCCAACGCGATCGAGGAGGGCGACACCGAGGCGATCTACCGCGCGCTCGTCCCGGCGCTGGCCGCCCGCCCGCCGCTGGCGTACCTCCACATCGCCTTCGCGGACGTGGACCGGCCGCTGACCCACGAGATGCGCGCCGCCTGGCCGGGCGTCCTGATCATGAACCCGCTGCTCCCGCAGGACCACCTGCCCGCCGACGGCGGCCGCTCCGAGGCCGAGCGCGCCCTCGCGGCCGGCGCCGACCTGGTGTCCCTCGGGCGCGCGTTCATCGCCAACCCCGACCTGGTCCACCGACTGCGGACCGGGGCGCCGCTCAACCCGCTGCGCGGCGGCCTGTGGTACGTCGGCGGCGAGGCCGGTTACCTCGACTATCCGGTGCTCGCGTCCGCGACCGTGTGACCCGGGAGGGCGTAGGCCCCGTCGGGGAGCGGCTCGACGAGGCCGTCGGCCACCAGTCCGTCCAGAGCGCGTTCGCGTTGTACGGCGTCCGCCCAGACCTCGTCCAGCGCGGACTTGGGGACCGGGCCGGCGGCCTCGCGGAGCACGGCCAGCAGGCGTCCCCGGCACTGGCGGTCGGTGCCGGCGTAGCGCTGGCCGCGGCGCGCGGGGCCGTCGTGGGGCGGGCGGCCCGCCAGGCGCCAGGCGCACCGGGCGCTGATCGGGCAGTCGGCGCAGCGCGGGGAGCGGGCGGTGCAGACCAGGGCGCCCAGCTCCATGACCGCGACGGCCCACTTCGGGGCGACCGCCGGGTCGAGGGGGACCAGGGACTCGGCGAGCTTGCGCTCGGCGACGGTGAGCGAGTTCGGGGGGTACTCGGCGCCGGTCGCCGCGCGGGCCAGGACCCGGCGCACGTTGGTGTCCAGGACCGCGTGGCGCCTGCCGTACGCGAAGCTGGCCACGGCGGCGGCGGTGTAGTCGCCGATGCCGGGGAGCGCGCGCAGGTCGGCGTACTCGGCCGGGACCTCGCCGCCGTGGCGTTCGACGATGGCGCGGGCGGCGGCGTGCAGGCGGAGCGCGCGGCGGGGGTACCCGAGGCGTCCCCAGTGGCGTACGGCCTCGCCGGGGGGTTCGGCGGCGAGCGCGGCGGGGGTGGGCCAGCGGGTCATCCACTCCTCCCAGATCGGGAGGACGCGGACGACGGGCGTCTGCTGGAGCATGATCTCGCTGACGAGCACGCCCCAGGGCGACGCGTCCGGGCGGCGCCAGGGGAGATCCCGGGCATTCGTGGCATACCAGGCCAGGATGGGATCGGCGTAGGGGTTGCGGGGCACCTTCCTACGATAGACAGCGGCGGGTCGGGCCGGGTCCGGCGTGCCTGCTGGACCATACTGTTGGTATGGATCCGGACACGTTCCGTGGCGACGGCCGGGTGGAGGGGCCCGAGATCTACCGGCGCCGCCGGATGGGCGTGCTCGTCGGCCTGCTCGTCGTCATCGCCGTGTTCGCGTGGGCGTGCGGCGGATCCTCCGGCGGCGACGGCCGCGCCGACCCGATCAAGCCCACGCCGGACGGGCCGCGGTTCGACCCGGTGAACCTCCTGCCCACGGCCACCGCGACCGTGACCGTCACGGCGACGCCGCCGGTCCCCGCCTCGCGGCCCACGCGCCCCGCCGGCGCCCGCCCGGGCGTCTGCGACCCGCGCGACGTGGCGCTGGTCCTGGCCGGTGACCGCACCATCTACGCGCCCGGCCAGTCGCCCCGCTTCACCGTCTCCATGGTCAGCATGGCCTCGGGCACCTGCGAGCTCCCGGCCCGCGCCCTCACCCTCCGCATCACCTCCGGCCATGACCTCATCTGGTCCTCCACCGACTGCGTGCGCCCCGACTCCGCGTCCTTCACCCTCCGCCGCGGCTCCGCCGTGATCCGCACCCTCACCTGGGACCGCCGCCGCTCCACCCCCGGCTGCCGCTCTCCCCGGGCCGCGGCCCGCCCCGGCACCTACGTCGCCACCCTCACCCTCAACGCCTCCAAGCCCCACCGCCACGTCTTCTTCCTCCGCTAGCGTCACCGGCCGTACGGCAGGCGCGGCGCCGGACGTCCGAATCACCGGTGTCCACGCGGACCCCTTCGGGCGGTCCGCCTCGGGATGAGGCAGCCCCGGCCCGCCTGGCTCCCCGTTCCCGGCGGTGGGTCCCCGCCCTCGAAGACCGGGCTCCGGGCCGACCTGTGGCGTGCGGTCGGCGTCGCCGGCCGGGTTATACGTAGCGCTCCAGGATGCTGGACTCGGCCAGGCGGGAGAGGCCCTCTCGGACGCTGCGGGCCCGGGCCTCCCCTACGCCGCCCACCGCCTGGAGGTCGTCGATGCTGGCGGCCAGGAGTTTCTGGAGGCCGCCGAAGTGCTCCACCAGGCGGTCGACGACCTGGCTGGGAAGGCGGGGGACCTTGGCCAGGAGGCGGTAGCCGCGGGGGCTCACGGGGCCGTCCAGGGCGTCGCCGCCGTAGAAGCCGAGGACCTGGGCCACGCGGGTCAGGTCCAGGAGTTCGCTGGCCGACAGTTCGTCCAGGGCCTGCAGGGCCTCGGGGACCGTGCGGGGGCGCTTGGGCAGGTCGCTCGGGAGGTAGTCGCGGACCAGGAGCTCGCGGTCGACGTCCACGCCGGACACGAGCTCGTCGAGCTGGAGCGACAGGAGGCGGCCGTCGGTGCCCAGCTCCACGACGTAGCCCTCGATCTCGCCGGAGATCCGGCGCACCATCTCCAGGCGCTGGATGACCGCCGACACGTCGCGGACCGTCACCAGGTCCTCGATCTCCAGCGCCGACAGCGTGCCCGACACCTCGTCGAGGCGGAGTTTGTACCGCTCCAGGGTCGCGAGCGCCTGGTTGGCCCGCGAGAGGATGGCCGCCGAGTCCTCCAGGACGTACCGCGTGCCGTTGAAGTACAGCGCGATGATGCGCATCGACTGGCTGACGGAGATCACCGGGTGGCCGGTCTGCTTGGCCACGCGCTCGGCCGTGCGGTGACGCGTGCCGGACTCGTCGGTCGGGATCGAGGGATCGGGCACCAGGTGCACGGCCGCGCGCACGACACGGCGGTATCCGCTGTCGAGCACGATCGCGCCGTCCATCTTGGCCAGCTCGCGCAGTCGGGTCGCGGAGAACTCCACGTCGAGCTCGAAGCCGCCCGAGCAGAGGGAGGCCACCGTGTCGTCGTATCCGAGGACGATGAGACCGCCGGTGCGGCCCCGCAGGATCCGCTCAAGGCCGTCGCGCAACGCCGTGCCCGGCGCGACCGCGGCAAGGGTTGCTCTGCGGCGCTCGTCGGGACCCTTCTCGATTGCTGCCACGTGACCCCCGCTGTCTCCTATCGGCGCTCAGTGTAGTGCGGATTCCCCGCCCCGGGCTCTGCCGATGCGGGAGATCGCGCGACTGACGTCGGCGGCTTCCGGACCGATGTCGTAAAAGTCATGGAGGTTGGGCTTTTCCCATACCCACGTGTGTTCGCTTATCCGAAGACCCGCAGAATTCTCCCAGAGCGCCGCGTGAAATCCCACCCGACGTGACAGGCGTCATTACCTGATCATGAAAATCCACCCCGCCGAGACGCCGCGCGGCCCCGCGCGAGGCCCTCACGCCGTACGGCACGGCGACCCCCGCGCCGCCGTACGGCCCGCGCCCCACGGCCCCGCCCCGCCGCGCGCACGGACGGCCCCGCGCCCCGCCCCGCTGCCGCGTACGGACGGCTCGCGTGTGCGGCCCGCCTCGCGCCGTACCGGCCCGTCCCAGGGCGTACGGCGGAGCGGAGGGGGCGTCAGCCGAAGGCGGCGGCGATGGCGGAGCGGAGGTCGCCGACCTCGCTGACCGTCATGCCTTCGGGGATGCCGGAGCCGGGGGCGAGGGAGTCGGCGGGGACGCTGTGGGTGGGGACGATGGCGTGGCGGAAGCCCAGGCGGGCGGCCTCCGACAGGCGGCGGCGCACGCCCTGGACGCGGCGGATCTCCCCGGCCAGGCCGACCTCGCCCATCGCGATCGTGCCCGGCGCGAGCGGGACCCCCGCGCGGGACCCGGTGACCGCGAGGGCCACGGCCAGGTCCACCGACGGCTCGGTGAGCCGGACCCCGCCGACCGTCCCGGCGTAGATGTCCTTGCCGCCCACGGGGACGTTGCCGTGCTTCTGGAGCGCGGCGAGCACCAGCGGCACCCGGGAGGTGTCCAGCCCGGAGGTGGTGCGGCGGGGCGGGACCTCCTTGGGCACGTCGAGCACGAGCGCCTGCACCTCGGCGATCAGCGGGCGGCGGCCCTCCAGGGTCACGGTCACGCAGGTGCCGGAGACGGGCTCGGCGCGGTGGGTCAGGAACAGGCCGCTGGGGTCGGGCAGTGAGGCGAGCCCGGAGTCGGACAGGTCGAAGCAGCCGACCTCGTCGGTGGGGCCGTAGCGGTTCTTCACCGCGCGGATCATGCGCAGCCGGGAGTGGCGCTCGCCCTCGAAGTGCAGCACGACGTCCACGAGGTGTTCGAGCACGCGCGGGCCGGCGATCGAGCCGTCCTTGGTGACGTGGCCGACGAGCACGGTCGTCATCCCGCGCTCCTTGGCCACCCGGATCAGGTTGGCGCTGACCTCGCGCACCTGTGTCACCCCGCCCGGCGAGCCGGTGGCCTCGCCGGACGCGATGGTCTGCACGGAGTCGACGATCAGCAGGTCGGGCGCGACGGTCTCGACGTGCCCGAGAACGGCGGCCAGGTCCGTCTCGGCCGCGAGGAACAGCTTGGGGGCCAGCGCGCCCACCCGCTCCGCGCGCAGCCGCACCTGCGCGGTGGACTCCTCGCCGGTGACGTAGAGCACGGGCACCTGGTCGGCCCTTATCGCCGCCATCTCCAGCAGCAGCGTGGACTTGCCGACGCCCGGCTCCCCGGCCAGCAGCAGCACGGCGCCCGGCACGAGCCCGCCGCCCAGCACCCGGTCGAGCTCGTCCATCCCGCTCGGGCGCGTCGCGGCGGCCTCCACGCTGATCTCCCCGATGGGCAGCGCCGGCGCGGACACCGGCCCCGCCGCCACCGCCTTGGGCGCCGACCTGGCCCCGGCCTCCTCGACCGTCCCCCACGCCTGGCACTCCCCGCAGCGCCCCACCCACTTGGCGGTCTGCCACCCGCACTCGGCACACCGATAGGACGCCGCCGTCTTCCCGCTCTTGGCCATGCCGCCAACGTTAGGCCCCGCCACCGACAACCGCCCCGTCCCGCCACCCCGCCCCCGCATGCCGTACGGCCTGAGCCTGCGCAGGCCCGCCGTACGGCCACGGCCCCGCCGTACGGCGTTTGGCCCGCGCCGACTCGACGCGGGCGGAAGGCGACGCGGACGAAAAGCGAAGCGAACGGAGCGAAGCGGACCGGAAGCCGGGGAAAGCCCCGCGGCCCGCCTCCCTCGCCTTTGCGCGGGCGGGAGGCGGGCCGTCGGGAGCGGGGGCCGCGGGTCAGGCGGTCAGGCGGCCCTCCGCGAGGTGGACGCGGACGCCGTCGAAGGCCGCGCGGAGGCGGCGGTCGTGGGTGACCAGCACGATCGTCCCTTCGTAGGAGGCGAGGGCCTGTTCCAGTTCCTCGACGAGGGCCGGCGAGAGGTGGTTCGTCGGCTCGTCGAGGAGGAGCAGGTCCGTCTCGGACGTGACCAGGCGGGCCAGGTCGAGGCGGCGGCGCTGCCCCGCGGACAGGGCCGTCACCGGGACGCGCAGGTCGGGCTCGCGGAACAGGCCGAGGGACAGGAGCTCCCCGGCGTGCTCCTCCGGCGGGCCCGGCCGGCCGGCCGCGAAGGCGCCTAGGAGGGTCCTCGGCGTGGTCTCGTGGCCGTCGTCCTGGCGGAGGAGGCCCACCCGCGCCGGTCGGCGGACCGTGCCCCGGGCGGGGCGCAGCTCGCCGGCCAGGACCCGCAGGAGCGTGCTCTTGCCGGCGCCGTTCGGGCCGGTGACGAGCACGCGCGAGCCGGGTTCGACGCGCAGCGCCTCGACGCGCAGGCGGCCTTCCACCACGACGTCGGACAGCTCCACCACGGCCGGCTCGCCCGCGCTGACGCGCGCGGAGAACCGCAGCGGCTCGGGCGGCGGCGCCACGGGGTTCTCCGTGAGATGGCGCACCCGGTCCTTGGCCTGGCGGATGCGGCCCATCGCGCCGTGGTCCCGGTTCCGCGGGCGGAACTGGCCCACGCCCATGCCCGCCTTGGGCAGCTTGCGCGGGATGGCGTGCAGCCGTACGGCGTTGGCCTCGACCAGTTCGCGGTTCCTGGCGACCTCGATCCTCCACTCCTCGTGCTCCCGCGCCTGGCGGGCGCGTTCGGCGGCCTTGGCCGCGAGGTAGCCGGCGTAGCCGTCGCCGTACCGGCGCACGGTCCGCTGGTCCACCTCCAGGATCGAGGAGGTGACCCGGTCGAGGAACACGCGGTCGTGGGTGATCGCGATGACCGTCCCCCGGTGCCGGCGCAGGTGGTCCTCCAGCCACGCGACGGCCTCGTCGTCGAGGTCGTTCGTGGGCTCGTCGAGGAGCATCAGCTCCGGCGCGGAGGCCAGGGTCGCGGCCAGCGCGAGCCGGGACCGCTGCCCGCCCGACAGGGTGCCGAGCGGCCGGTCGCGGTCCAGGCCGGGCTGGCCGAGGCCGTGCAGCGCGATCTCGACGCGCGTGTCGGCCTCGTAGCCGCCCCGCGCCTCGTAGCGGTCCACGAGCTCGCCGTACGCGGCGAGTCCCGCCTCGCCGGCCGTGCCGAGGGCGGCCTCGGCCTCGCGCATCCGGGCCTCCAGGTCGCGGAGGTCGGCGAGCGCGAGGTCGATGGCGTCCTGGACGGTGGCGTGGCCGGGCAGCCCGAGGGTCTGCGGGAGGTACCCGATCCCGCCGGGGGCCTCGACGACGAGCGCGCCGTTGTCCGGCCGTTCCACCCCGGCCAGCAGCCGGAGCAGGGTGGACTTGCCCGAGCCGTTGTCCCCGATCACGCCGGCCTTCTCGCCGGGGCGGACGCTGAAGGAGACGCGGTCGAGCACGAGGCGGTCGCCGTACCGCTTGGTCACGTCGAACAACGCGAGTTGTGAGGCGAATGACGGGTGTTTGGCACGCGTGAACATAAGGGCGCCTCCTGTTCCCGGCTCCGAGGCCGATCGAATCCGTCGGTGGTCAGAACCGCGCGGCCGGAATCCGAATCGCGGGCAGCCCGAAATCAGCGCATGCCACCGAAGACATGGAAATGTCGGGAATTCGGCGGGTGCGACGGGAAGGCGGGGGATCGCTCGTACGGCGAACACGCCCGGCGAGCCCCGATACGACGACATGGCCGTACAGGGGCGGGTTCGGGATGCGTGCGGGAAACGGATTCCGGCCGGCGGGGGGACGCGCACGGGGCGGAGCCTCAGGCTCGACGCCGCGCGTCCGGAGCGGGAATCACAGGAAGTAACGCATGACCGTAAGAGTACGTCCCTAACGCCGGATCTGTCCAGACCTATTTCCGGGAAATGTGGCCGGGGGCGCTCTCAATAGGTGCGCCACCACAGGTTCGCGGCGTAGTCGAAACCCGTGCCCGGCACCTCCGCGAGGAATCCCTCGGCCGACGCCTTCGTGAACTCGATGCGCAGCACCGCCTCCAGGTCCTCGCGGCGCTCGAACTCCCACCGGATGGTCAGCGCCTTCCGCCGCCACCCCCGCCGGGTCCAGAACTCCTCGACCTCCTCGGGGTCGTAGGAGGTGAGCCAGCGCCGGAACCACCGCCCGTAGGGGCCGCGCGTCGCGTCGATGTCGATCACGAACGCGGCGCCGCCCCGCCGCATCACCCGGTCCAGCTCGGCCAGCCCCGGCTCGGCCCCCGGCCCGAAGAAGTACGCCCACCGCGCGTGCGCCACGTCCACCGACGCGTCCGGCACCGGCAGCTCCTGCGCGGTCCCCGTGCGCACGCTGACGTTCGGGATGCCCGCGCACCGCCGTACGGCCAGCTCGGCGAGGCCCCCGTGCGGCTCCACGCCGACCACGCGGGCGGCGTCGGCGGCGAAGCGGGGCAGGTGGTAGCCGGTGCCGCAGCCGATGTCGAGGACGTTCGCGCCGGTCCAGGGCCGGATCTCGGCCATCGCCGACTCCAGGAGCCCCGCGGGGTCCACGGCGCGGTTCTCCACCTCGTACAACTCGGGGGTGCGCCAGATGTTCGGGCTGGGTATCGCCCCCTTGGCGATGCGGCTCATGGCCCCACCGTAGTTGTGATCTGCGCGGCATCCCGGGGTCGGGTCTCGATTACGCGACAATTCCGCTTAGGCTGACAGGCGTGACCGACGTCATCCGCGTGCCCAACGCGAAGATCGCGCTCTCGACCGCCTCGGTGTACCCCGAGAGGACGCCCGACGCGTTCGAGCTGGCGTCCCGCCTGGGCTACGACGGGGTCGAGATCATGGTCGGGACCGACCCGGTGAGCCAGGACATCGACGTCCTCAAGAGGCTGTCGGACCACCATGAGCTGCCGATTCTCGCCGTCCACGCCCCCTGCCTGCTCGTGACCCAGCGCGTGTGGGGCCGTGACCCGTGGGGGAAGCTGAAGAAGGCCCAGCACGCCGCCGAACGCCTCGGAGCCGAGGTCGTCGTCGTGCACCCGCCGTTCCGGTGGCAGCGCGACTACGCCCGCGAGTTCGAGGAGGGTCTCGCCCGCATGCGCGACGAGACCGATGTGATCTTCGCCGTCGAGAACATGTTCCCGCTGCGCGCCCGGGGCGCCGAGGTGGTGCCGTACGCCCCGCACTGGGACCCGGTGGACTTCGACTTCCCCGACGTGACCCTGGACCTGTCGCACACCGCGCTGTCCGGCTCCGACGCGCTGGAGATGGCGGACAAGCTGGGCGACCGGCTGTCCCACATCCACCTGGCCGACGGCGTGGGCGTGACCAACAAGGACGAGCACCTCGTGCCCGGCCGGGGCAACCAGCCCTGCGCCCAGATGCTGGAGCGCCTGGCCACCTCCGGGTACGGCGGGCTGATCGTGCTGGAGATCAACACGCGGCGGGCCGCGAGCCGCAGCGAGCGAATCGACGACCTGGCGGAGGGCCTGGCGTTCACGAAGCTGCACTTCGCGGCGGCCGCCGGCCGCGCATGAGCGCCGGCGCCCCCCGCCGGCTCGGCAGGCGGCCGGGCCAGTCGGAGACGCGGGAGCAGATCCTCGCCGCGGCCCGCACGCTCTTCGCGGAGAAGGGGTACGAAGGAGCGACGGTCCGCGGCATCGCCCGCGAGGCCGGCGTGGACCCGGCCCTCGTCCACCACTACTTCGACACCAAAGAGCGCCTGTTCATCGCCACGATGCGCTTCCCCGCGGACCCCTCGAAGATCCTCCCGCAGATCCTGGAGGGCCCTCGCGAGGAGGTCGGCCGGCGCATCCTGCGCGAGATCATGAGAGCGTGGGCCGACCCGGAGAGCCGGGCCCCCGTCATCGCCATGCTCCGCAGCGCGATGACCCACGAGCGCGCCGCCGACATGATGCGGGAGTTCATCTCGTCGGCCATCCTCCACCGCGTCGCCGGCAGCCTCGGCGTCCCCCCGCTCCGCGTCGAGGCCGCCGCCAGCCAGATGATCGGCGCCCTGATCTTCCGCCACGTGCTGCGCGTGGAACCCCTGGCCTCGATCAGCGACGAGGAGCTGATCGACCTCCTGGGGCCGGTCATCCAGCGCTACATCGACGGCCCCTGACGCCCGCGCGCCCCGCCCCGGGAGTCCCGCCGCGTCAGGCCCCGCTCACCGCCCGCGTCCCATCCGGGCGCCGCCCGTGTCTCGTTCGCGTGTCGCTCGCGTGAGCCGTACGGCGGGCCCTTGGGGGGAGGGTCAGCCGCCGGCGAGCTCGCGGCCGCGGTCGCGGGCGGCCTCGATGGCGGCGAGGAAGGCGGCGCGGACCTTGTGGCGCTCCAGTTCGGCGATGGCGGAGATGGTGGTGCCGCCGGGGCTGGTGACCGCCTCGCGGAGGATGACCGGGTGCTCGCCGGAGTCGCGGAGCATGATCGCGGCGCCGACGATGGCCTGGGTGACCATCTCCAGGGCGGCGGCGCGGGGCATGCCGAGCAGGATGCCGGCGTCCACCATGGCCTCGACCAGGTAGAAGAAGTACGCGGGGCCGCTGCCGGACAGGGCCGTCGCCGCGTCCTGCTGGGACTCGGGGATGCGCAGGACCTTGCCGACGGGGGAGAGGAGGTCCTCGGTCAGCCGGAGGTGCTCCTCGCCCGCGTGGGCCCCCGCGGAGATCACGCTCATGGCCTCGTCCACCAGCACGGGCGTGTTGGACATGACGCGGACCACCGGCACCGCCTCGCCCAGCCGCGACTCCACGAACGCCGTCGTGATGCCCGCGGCGGCCGAGATGACGAGCCTGTCGGCGGGGACGTAGGGGGCGATCTCGGCCAGCAGCGTGGCCATGTCCTGCGGCTTCACCGCGAGGATCAGGGTCTGGGCGGTCTTGGCGGCCTCGGCGTTGGAGACGACCTCGACGCCGTAGCGCTCACGCAGGGCCTCGGCCCGCTCGGCCCGCCGCGCCGTGACCATGACCTCGCCGGCCTTGAACCCGGCCCGCAGCAGCCCGGAGAGCAGGGCCTCGCCCATCTTCCCGGTTCCCAGAATCGCGATCATGCCGAAGCGCCTTCGTGTAGAGGAGGATGTCCCCACCCTACCGGCGGGCCCGCCTCCGGCCCGGGCGACCCGCCTCGTCCCCGCCCGGGGTGCCGCCCTTCGCACCTTCCCGCAACCCCCGCCCACGAGACGCCCCGCGAGCCCCCGCGACGCCCCCTTCGGCCCGCCGTACGGCTCGCGCCCGCCCGGGCCCTACGGCTCGCGCCGGCCCGCCGTACGGCTTCGCGGCGGCTGGACGGCTGGACGGCCGGCTGGCGGGCGCGGGGGCGGGCGGGTCAGCCGCGGCCGAGGAGGGAGCGGAGGAAGAAGGCCAGGTTGGCGGGGCGTTCGGCCAGGCGGCGGACCAGGTATCCGTACCAGTCGTCGCCGTAGGGCACGTAGACGCGGACCCGCTGGCCCTCGGCGGCCAGCCGGGCCTGGGCGCGCGGGCGGACGCCGTACAGCATCTGGAGTTCGTACGTGCCGGGGTCGCGGCCGCCCAGCGCGGCGAGGGCGACGGCCAGGTCGATCAGCCGGGGGTCGTGGGTGGCGACCATCGGGTGGCCGCGGCCGTTCATGAGGACGCGCAGGCAGCGGGCGTACGACAGGTCGATGTCGCGGCGGCGGGTGAAGGCGGCCGAGGCGGGGGCGTCGTAGGCGCCCTTGCACAGGCGGACGCGGGAGCCGGGGCCGGCCAGGGCCAGGCAGTCGCCCTCGGAACGGCGCAGGTAGGACTGGATGACGGCGCCGGTGCGAGGGTGGTCCACGCGAAGCTGGGCGAGGATGCCGAGGGTGGAGTCCACCGTCTCGTGGTCCTCCATGTCCAGGGTGACCGTGGTGCCCGCCGCCTCGGCCGCCGCGCAGATCCGGGCCGCGTTGTCGAGGGCGATCTTCTCGCCGTCGGGCGAGGGCGCGGCGCCGTTCCCGCCGAGCTTCTGGCCCAGGGCGCTGAGCTTGACCGAGACCTCGGCCCAGGGCGCGAGGCCGTCCTCGGCGATCCGGCGCAGCAGGGCGACGTACTCGTGCGCGGTGCGCTCGGCGTGGGCGCGCTCGGTGACGTCCTCGCCGAGGTTGTCGATCGTGACGCGCAGGCCCGCCGAGCACAGTTCACGGGTCACGCGCAGGGCGTCGCCCGCGCGGTCCCCGGCGACGTAGCGGCGGACCACGGAGCGGGCGACGGGGGCGGTCCTGGCCGCGCGTTCGAGGCGCGGGCTGCGGGACGCGGCGAGCAACGTGCGGCGGAGCATCGGCGGCCCCTTTCCCGGAGGTATTCCCGGCGCTTTCCGGACGGTTTCCCGCCGGCGCCGGGAGGTGCTTCCCGAAGGTCCCCCAAACCAACCCATTCATTCCGATTCCGCATCTCGGCGAAGTTATCCCTCGCCAGCGGCGGGATCTTCGGCGAGGATTCCGACCGATCGCAGCATTGTCGGGCTTGTGCAGGTAACGACGGGGATGCCGCGAGGCCCCACCCGGCCGAATGAGGAGAGCGAATTGAGAAGGCTCGTCGTAGCGCTGGCCACCGCCGGCGTCGGCATGAGCGGAGTGCTGGCGGCCGGGCCCGTCAGCGCCGACCCCACCCCGCCGGTCTACCGTCAGCCGGTGGAGGAGCGCGCTGAGGGCTACCAGCCCCAGGCCCCGGTGTGGGGCAAGTGCGCCAGTCTCCCGTCCCCAGTCGAGTGCGCGAGCGTCGAGGTGCCCCTCGACTACTCCCGCCCCCACGGCAGGAAGATCAAGATCGCGATCTCGCGCCACAAGGCCACCGAGACCGGCGACAAGTACCAGGGCATCCTGCTCGCCAACCCCGGCGGGCCCGGCGCGAGCGGCCTCGGCTACGCCAACCCCGCCTCCATGCCCGCCCGCCTCGGCGACGTCGCCAAGTACTACGACGTGATCGGGTTCGACACGCGCGGCGTCGGCGCCAGCGAGCCCGCGCTGTCCTGCGACCCGACCTACCAGAACCCCGTGCGGCCGCCGTACGTCCCGGCGGACTGGAAGGCCGAGAGGGCCTGGGTGAAGAAGGCCCAGGGGTACGCCAGGGCGTGCCAGGAGAAGTTCGGCTGGCTGCTGCCGCACATGACCACGCGCGACCTGGCGCGGGACATGGACTCCATCCGCGCGGCGCTCGGCCGGCGGCAGCTCAGCTACGTCGGGTACTCCTACGGCACCTACCTCGGCGCGGTGTACGCGACGATGTTCCCCAAGAACGTGCGCCGGCTGGTGCTGGACAGCGTCGTGAACCCCGAGCGCGTCTGGTACCAGGCCAACATCGACCAGAACCACGCCTTCGAGGCCCGCTCCAAGGACATGTGGGCGTGGATGGCCAAGGGCGACGCCGTCTACAAGCTGGGCGCCACGGCCGCCGAGGTCGAGAAGGCGTACTACGCCGTGCACGAGCGGGTGGAGAAGGCCCCCGCGGGCGGGCTGGTCGGCCCGGCCGAGCTGGAGGACACCTTCCTGCAGGGCGGATACCAGAGCCGCTTCTGGCCGACGCTGGCCGCGGGCCTGTCGGAGTACTACACGACCGGCAAGCCGGACAAGCTGGTCACCGCCTACGAGTCGTACGGCGACGCGCGCGACAACGACAACAGCCTCGCGGTGTACTCCGCCGTCGAGTGCACCGACGCCCGCTGGCCCCGGAGCTGGAGCGTCTGGCACCGCGACATGTGGGCCTCCCACCGTAAGTCGCCGTTCCTGAGCTGGGGCAACGCCTGGTTCAACGCCCAGTGCGCCTTCTGGCCCGTGCGCGGGGGCGACCCCGTCAGGATCGCCGACCGCGGCCTCCCGCCGATCCTGATCGTCCAGGCGACGAAGGACGCGGCCACGCCGTACCGGGGGGCGGAGGTCGTGCACGGCATCCTGCCCAACTCGCGCCTGGTGGTGGAGAACGGCGCCGGCGACCACGGCGTCACCGGCCGCAACACCTGCGCCACCGCGCTCTTCCGGGAGTACCTGGGCACCGGCGCGCTCCCCGCGAGCAAGCCCGGCCCCGACGTGCTGTGCGACCCCCGTCCCGAGCCGCCCCTGCCCACCCCGGCGAGCGGTGACCAGCCCCGCCTGGCCCCCGAGACCCACGACCCCATGGCCCTCGGTCCCCGGGGCTGACCCCGTCCCAGAGGCTGATCCGGCCCCCGGAGCCTGATCCGGTCCCCGCGGGCCGATCCGGCCCCTTCCGATCGCGGCGTTCCCCAGGGAGCGCCGCGATCGCGCGTTCCGGGGGTGGGCGGGAGCCGCGGGGGGCGGCGGCGGGGGGTGCGGTAGCGTCGGGATATGAGCCGGGCGGTGCGGGTGGTCTGGGATGAGGCGCTGACGTCTTATGACTTCGGGCGGGGGCATCCGCTGGCTCCGGTGCGGGTGGAGCTCACCATGGCGCTCAGCCGGGAGCTGGGGGTGCTCGACCGGGTGACGCTGGGCGGGTGCGCGGCGGCCGGCGACGAGCGGCTGGCGACCGTCCACCACCGGGACTACATCGAGGCGGTCAAGCGGGTCTCCGAGACCGGTGAGGGCGATCTCTCGTGGGGGCTGGGGACCGCCGACAATCCGGTCTTCTCCGGCATGCACGAGGCCTCGGCGCTGGTGGCGGGGGCGACCCTGGAGGCGGCGCGGCTGGTGTGGGGCGGGGACGCCGAGCACGCGGTGAACGTCGCGGGCGGGCTGCACCACGCGATGCCCGGGACCGCGAGCGGGTTCTGCGTCTACAACGACCCGGCCATCGCGATCGCCTGGCTGCTGGAGAACGGCGCCGGGCGCGTCGCGTACGTGGACGTGGACGTCCACCACGGCGACGGCGTGCAGGCGATCTTCTACGACGACCCCCGGGTGCTCACGATCAGCCTGCACGAGCACCCGCGCACGCTCTTCCCCGGCACCGGCCTGCCGACCGAGACCGGCGCGGACTTCAGCGCGGTCAACGTCGCGCTCCCCGCGGGCACCGGCGACGCGGGCTGGCTGCGCGCCTTCCACGCGATCGTGCCGCCGCTGCTGCGGGAGTTCCGGCCCGAGGTGCTGGTCACGCAGCACGGCTGCGACAGCCACGCGCTCGACCCGCTCGCCCACCTGATGCTCAGCGTGGACGGGCAGCGCGCCGCCTACCGCGCGCTGCACGAACTGGCCCACGAGACCGCCGGAGGGCGCTGGGTGGCGACCGGCGGCGGCGGGTACGAACTGGTGCAGGTCGTCCCGCGCGCCTGGACCCACCTGATCGCCGAGGCGTCGGGGCACCCGCTGGACCCGGGCACGCGCACCCCGGAGCCGTGGCGGGCGTACGTCAAGGAGCGCACCGGTGAGACGGCCCCGCTGACGATGACCGACGGCCGGGAGGCGGACCACCGGGACTTCGACGACGGCTACGACCCGGCGGACCCGGTGGACCGGGCGATCATGGCCACCCGGCACGCGGTGTTCCCTGGGCACGGGCTGGACCCTGGCGTCCTGGGCTGAGGCCGTACGCCGGAAGGATCGCACGCCGGAGGCCGGGCAACGCCGGTCGCGACGACAAGGGGAGAGGTCCATGGAGGGGTCACGGGTTCCGAGCCGGGACGAGCTGCGGGAGCATCTGGTCCGCACGCGCGTCGCCGGGGACATCGCCACCACACGCGAGAACAACCTCGACAACTTCCGATCCCTGGCCAACCGCGACCCGCGCTACACGTTCGGCCTGACCTTCTCCGGTGAGTGGACCTATCCGCAGATCCTCGACCTGATGGCCAAGCGCTGCGGGGTGATCGCCGACCCGGCCCACCGCGAGGGCGCCGACACCATCGACCCCGACCTGACGATCGACGCCCTGGACGCGATGGCCGACCGCCTGGGCGACGCCGTACGCCGCGGGGCGCGGATCGTGGTCGCGACCGGGCACCCGACGGGCCTGCTCACGATCCACCTGGCGATCGCGCGCGCCGCCGTACGGCACGGCGCCCGGCTGCTGACCCCGGCCGAGGGGTCGCGGTACCGCATGGCGCTCGGTCGGGTGCTGCACCTGCGGTACCTCGGCGGGGTGGGGATGGTGTCCGACGGGGCGGGGTTCCTGCACACCCACGAGCCCGGCCCGATGCGGGGTCTGCTGGAGTCCCTGGACGAGCTCCCGGACCTGGTGCTGGCCGACCACGGCTGGGCCGGCGCGGCGGGCGAGGCGGGCGTGGAGACCGTGGTGGGCTTCGCCGACTGCAACGACCCGGCGCTGTTCGTCGGCGAGGCGGAGGGCAAGGTCACGGTGACCGTCCCGCTGGACGACAACGTGTATCCGGTGCACTACGCGCCGCTGACGGCTTATCTGCTCGGCCGCATGGGGCTGCCGGTCGAATAGGGGCGCAAGGGACCCCGGAGACTATACGGAGTTGAGTCAGACCAACTTGTTCTCCGAGGTTTGGCCCGTTCCACGAGATTCTTACAGCCTCTCTATAGAGCGTCTGACCTGCTATTTCTACTGTTCCGGTGGCACGGAGTAAGCGGGGCTGGTGAAATGGGGGGTTTGCGCCAACCCGGTCGCGATTTACGCTGACAGCAGTACACGTGCGTGAGCGATGTCACCTGTGGGGATAACCCGGATACACGTGCGGAAGAGGCGTCCGATGGGTGCAGGCGAAAGACCTCTCAGCGAGGTGAAGTTCCTGACGGTGGCCGAGGTCGCCACCGTCATGCGGGTGTCCAAGATGACGGTCTACCGGCTCGTCCACTCCGGCGAGCTGCCCGCCATCCGCGTGGGCCGCTCGTTCCGCGTCCCCGAGCAAGCCGTCCACGACTACCTGAGGGACGCGTACATCGAAGCGGGGTAGTCGAGAACGTTCCAACAGGGTCTTACCAGCCGGCGCGCGAGATCCCGGGATGGAACGCGAGGTTTCCGCGTAACGCGGGCGTGGTTGGGTAGGGGTGGACGGGCCCCGGGAACGTCCTCCCCAGGAACGCCGGTAGGCTGTTGACCCGGTGTGCGCACGCACGCCGGTTCCGCATTCCTACCTCACCTGGGGGTCCCATGGGCTCTGTGATCAAGAAGCGCCGCAAGCGTATGGCCAAGAAGAAGCACCGCAAGCTTCTGAAGAAGACGCGCATCCAGCGGCGTAACAAGAAGTAACCGTCAACCCCCTGCGAGGCCCCCGATGACCCGCACCGTCCTCGTTACTGGTGTCTCACGCCATATCGGGGCCCGGGTGGCCGGAGTTCTCGCGGCCGACCCGGAGATCGACCGGGTCATCGGAGTCGACACGGTGGCGCCGCCTTCGGTCGCCACCGACGACGGTGTTCCTCTCGGCCGTACCGAGTTCGTCCGGGTCGACCTGCGAAGTCCCGACATCGCCCAGGTCATCTCCTCGGCCGACATCGACACGGTCGTCCACATGAGCCTGGTCAGCGCTCCCCGCAAGAGCGGCGGCCGGGTGGACATGAAGGAACACAACGTCATCGGCGCCATGCAACTGCTGGCCGCCTGCCAGCGGTCGGCGACGGTGCGCAAGGTGGTGGTGCGGTCCACGACCGCGGTCTACGGCTGCACGCCGCGAGACCCGGCCGTGTTCACCGAGACCATCGAGCCGCACGAGGTGCCGGCGCACGGCTACGCCAAGGACGCCTTCGAGGTCGAGGGGTACGTCCGGGGCTTCGCGCGGCGCCGCGCCGACGTCGACGTGTCGTTGCTGCGGTTCGCCAACTTCATCGGGCCCGGGGTCGACTCGCCGCTCACGCGGTACTTCACCCAGCCCGTGCTGCCGACCGTCCTCGGGTTCGACCCGCGCCTGCAGTTCGTGCACGAGGACGACGCCGTCGAGGTGCTCCGGCGGATGGCGGTGGAGGAGCACCCCGGCACGTTCAACGTGGCCGGAGACGGCGTGCTGCTGTTGTCGCAGTGCGTCCGGAGGGCGGGGCGGGCCGCCGTACCCCTGCCGACCCCGGCGTTCAACCTGCTGGGCGAGGCGGCGCGGCGGGCCGGCCTGGCCGACTTCTCGTCCGAGCAGTTGCGGCTGCTCAGCTACGGGCGGGCGGTCGACACCTCGGCGCTGTCGGCCGAGCTGGGCTGGCGGCCCAAGTACAGCACCGCCGCCGCGTTCGACGACTTCATCCGGAATCGGGGGATGACCGGGAACGTGGCGCTGGGGCTGGTCGATCGGCTCGCCGGACTGCTGGGGGCCGGACGATGAGCGAGACGGCGGACGCCCGGGTCATCCCGATCGACGCGGCCAGGCGGGGCGACCACCGCGCCGAGCCCCCGCGGGACGACGACGTCCTCGACCGCCGGATCGCCGAGGTGCTGGCGTTCCTGCGGCGGCGGATCTCCGGCGAGTACGAGGTGGACGAGTTCGGCTACGACCCCGAGCTCAACGACAAGGTGCTGCTGGAGCTGATCCGGCCGCTCTACCGCCACTGGTTCCGCGTGGACACCCTCGGCATGCCGAACGTGCCGGCCGAGGGCGGCGCCCTGGTCGTGGCCAACCACTCCGGCACGCTGCCGGTGGACGGCATGATGCTCCAGGTCGCGCTGCACGACGACCACCCGGCGCGCCGGCCGGTGCGGCTGCTCGGCGCCGACCTGGTCTACCAGCTCCCGGTCATCGGCCACCTGGCCCGCAAGACAGGCCACACGCTGGCATGCCCCGAGGACGCCGACCGCCTCCTGCGCAAGGGTGAGCTCGTGGGCGTCTTCCCCGAGGGCTTCAAGGGCGTGGGCAAGCCCTTCTCCGAGCGCTACCGGCTCCAGCGGTTCGGCCGCGGCGGCTTCGTCGCCTCCGCCATCCGCGCCGGGGTCCCGATCATCCCGTGCGCGATCGTCGGGGCCGAGGAGATCTACCCCAAGATCGGCGACCTGCGGCTGCTGGCCCGTCTCCTGGGCTTCCCGTACTTCCCGATCACGCCGCTCTTCCCATGGCTCGGCCCCCTGGGCCTGATCCCGCTCCCGTCCAAGTGGCTGATCGAGTTCGGGGAGCCCATCCGCACCGACGACCTGGACCCGTCCGCGGCCGACGACCCGATGCTCGTCTTCAACCTGACCGACCAGGTCCGCGAGAACATCCAGCACCGCCTCAACGAGCTCCGCCTCCGCCGCGGCCCCGCCTTCCCCTTCCTCCCCATCTGACCGTCCCGCGGCGTCGCGCCCCCCACCCGCCCATCCGCGCGGTCTCCGGCGACGGCGGTCCCCGTCGCCGTACGGCGTCAGCGGCCCTCGGTCCGTACGACTCCCCGTCCGCATCCCGCGCGCCGCGCAGTTCCACGAGTTCGTCGGCCGCTTCCTGGACTGGCAGGCGGGGGCCGGGGTCGCGTACGTCCCGGACTGGCCCAGCCGGCTCGTCGCCGCCCGCGCGGCGGCGGAGGCGCTGGTGGACTTCGCCCTCGCCCCCGGCGCTCCCGCCAAGCCCGTGCCCGGGACGCCGATCCCCGAGGTGGCCGGTCCGCGCGAGGAGACACTGGCCGGGGCGGCCCGGCTCGCCGGGGCCCGTCGCGGGATCAAGGTGGTCCCGACCGACGGCGCCGGCCTTCCCGGCGCCGAGTTCGCCGCCGCCGGGGGCCTCCTCCCCGGCCCCCACGCCCTGCTCCCCGGTCCCGCCTTCGAGGACTGGCTCGACGCCCGGTCCTGACCGGGTCGTCGCCGTCCTTCCGTACGGCAGGCGCCCCTCGCCGCCGCCGCGATCTCGCGATCCCGCCCCGCCCGGGGGCGGATCGCGGGATCACGGCGAGGGGGTTCACGGCGGGGGGATTCACGTGCGGAAGTTATTAGTCGCCGCGTCTAACAAAATGGGGGCAAACCGGTTATCTTTCGTGGAAGAAAGTTCTGGTTCGGGAGGTGGGCGACGATGCGGGTGAGGCGCGGGCACGTGGCGCTGGCCGGGGTGGCCGCCGGGGTGGCGCTGGGGGTGGCGCGGCGGCGGGCGCGGAGGGCCGGGGCCGCCGATGGGGAGTCGCGGCTGGGCGGGCTCTCGGGACGCCCGGTCACGGTGACCACGGACGACGGCGTGCAGCTCGCCGTGGACGTGGACGGCGCTCCCGAGTCGGATCTGGCGATCGTCTTCGCGCACGGGTGGGTGCTCAACCGGCATAGCTGGCATTTCCAGCGGGAGGCGCTGCGCGGCGAGGCCGAGCTGGTGCTGTACGACCATCGGGGGCACGGGGGGTCGGCGCCCGGGGCCTATGAGGACTGCTCGATCGAGCGGCTGGGGGACGACCTGGCGGCGGTGATCGAGGAGACGGTGCCCGAGGGGAAGCGCATCATCCTCGTGGGGCACTCCATGGGCGGCATGACGATCATGGGGCTCGCGGCGAGCCGGCCGGAGCTGTTCGGGGAGCGCGTCGCCGGGGTGGCGCTGCTGGGCACATCGTGCGGGGAACTGGCGGGATCGACGTTCGGGTTCCCCGGGGTGCTCGGGCGGGGCGTGTCCGCGATGACGCCGCGGATGTTCGAGCTCATGCGGGCCCGGGCGCGGCTGGTGGAGCGGACGCCGCGCGTGCGCAGCCGTACGAGCCTGCCGGTGACCCGGTACACCTCGTTCGGGCCCGGCGCGGACCGGCGGCACGTGCGGTTCGTCAACGAGATGGTGTCCACCACGCCCGTCGAGGTCATGGTGGGGTTCTTCCACGCGCTGATGGCGCACGACAAGCGGGCCGCGCTGAAGGCGTTCGACACGGTGGAGACGGCGATCGTGGTGGGCGAGCGCGACCGGCTCACCCCGCCCCGGCACAGCCGCGTGATCGCCGAGGCGCTGCCGAACGCCCGCCTGCACGTGATCCCGCGCGCCGGTCACATGATCGGGCTCGAACGGCCCGAGCTGGTCAACGGCGTGCTGCGGGACCTGATGGCCCGGGTCCGCGAGCGGGCCGCCGCGAACACCGGCCCCGGCAGCCAGGCCCCGGGCGAGACCAGGACCGGGACCGGGGCCGGGGCCGGGACTGAGACCGGGGCTGGGACTGAGACCGGGGCCGGGACTGAGACCGGGGCCCGGGCCGGGGCGGTGGGCGGCGAGGCGCTGAGCGCCTGAGGTCAGCCGGGACGGTAGCGGTAGTGGCGGCGCAGCGCGATGCCCGCCGCCACGCCGCCCACGAGCGCGCCCGCGCCGGCCGCGACGGGCAGGCCGATCATCGTGGCCTTGCGCCCGGTGCGGAAGTCGCGGATCGGCCAGTTGTTCTCCTTGGCCTCCTCGCGCAGGGCCGCGTCGGGGTTGATCGCGTGCGGGTGGCCGACCAGCCGCAGCATGTGCAGGTCGTTCTCGGAGTCGCCGTAGGCCGAGCAGCGGGCGAGGTCCAGCCCCTCGCGGCGGGCCAGGGCGCGGATGGCCTCGGCCTTGGCGGGGCCGTGCAGCATGTCGCCCACGAGGCGGCCGGTGTAGACGCCGTCCACGCTCTCGGCGACGGTGCCCAGGGCGCCGGTGAGGCCGAGGCGCTGCGCGATCACCCTGGCCAGCTCCACCGGGGTCGCGGTGACCAGCCAGACGCGCTGGCCGGCGTCGAGGTGGGCCTGCGCGAGGGCGCGCGTGCCGGGCCAGATCCGGTCGGCCATGGACTCGTCGAAGATCTCCTCGCCGAGGGCGACGATGTCGGTGACCTTCTGCCCGGCCACGAAGCCCAGCGCGGAGTCGCGGGCGATCTGGATGTGCTCTGGATTCTCTGACCCGCGGATGCGGAACGCCGCCTGCCCGATCGCGAACCTGACCAGGTCCTTGGTGGTGAACAGGCCACGGGCCGACAGGCCGCGGGCGAAGTGGTAGATCGACGCGCCGCGCATCATCGTGTTGTCCACGTCGAAGAACGCGGCGGCGGACGGGTCGGGTTCGGCGATCGGCGGGATGACGGCGGCGGCGGCCGAGGCCTCTCCGGCGAGCCGGGCCGCGTCGTCATGCCGTCGGAAAAGCCGTCTCATGCCACGAGCTTAACCGTCGCCGCGGACCGCCCTCCGCCCCGTGCCCGCCGTACCGCCGCAGGGGATCGGGGCCGCGGCGAGGGTCATCCGCCGCCCGCCGAGGCGCGGACGCCCTCGATCATCTTCAGGTAGCCGGCCGCGCGCTCGCGGGAGTCGCCGCGCAGGCGCGGGACGAGCGGGGCCACCCGCCGCCGCTGGTGGGTGGTGAACTCGTCGAGGACCTTGGCCGAGTCGCCGTCCCCGCCGGACTCGGCCTTGGTCAGCAGCTCGACCGCCGCCTTGGTCTGCTGCTCCATGTCGTCGAGGGCGCGCGAGATGAGCTGCTCGTCGGCCTGGGAGCGGGCCAGTTCCTCCGCCTCCCTGGCCCGGGTGCTCGCCGCGTCGATCGTGCGCTCCGCCCGCCGGAACTCGTCCCCGCTGAGGTCCAGCCACGTCGCCTCGGCCGCCCGCTTCACGCCGTACAGCGTGTCGCCCGGCAGCGCCGACGCCGTGAGCTGGACGAACGCGATGAGCACGGCCCCCACAGCCGAGATCAGGCCCGCGTGCCGCACTCGTGGCCGCCAGGTCCGCCGCCTCCGCCGCGGCCGCGCACACGCGGGCCGGGCCGAGGGGGTCTCCTCCGGAGCCGCCGCGGCCACGAGGAGCTCCCGGCGCAACTGGTCGCGGAACTCCGGCCGGGGACCGTGCCGGGACGCCCGGAGCGCCGCCGCCAGCCGCGCGAGAGGCCTGGTCACACGCTCGGGCAACGCCCCCGCCCGGCGGTCCCGCCGCCACCTCCTCATGGGCGCTCCTTGTTCGGTGTCCATCAGCAAGAACGATCGAGCCCGCCCGGGGTTACGACACCCCGTCCCCAAAACGGCCCCCCGCTCATCTTGTACGACTCCCGTCCCGCTCCTCCGGAGTACGGCGGCCCGCCCCCTCGCCGGGACGCGCAGGGGAGCGCTGGGAGAGCGCTGGGAGGGCGCTGGGGAAGCGCGAGGAAGGCGCGGCGGAAGCGCGGGCATCGGCACGGACCAACGGGGATCGGCGGGGACCAACGGGGATCGGCGCGGATCGGCGGGGATCAGCGGGGGTCGGCCGGGAGGAGACGGCCGAGCGCCTTGACCGCGCGGAACTGGAGGGCCTTGATGGCGCCGGTGTTCTTGCCCATGATCAGGGCGGTCTCGGCGAGGGAGAGGCCGTGGACGAAGCGCAGGACCACGCACTCCTGCTGCTCGGGGTTGAGCCCCCGGACGGCCTTGAGGACGTCCCGGTTGGTCATCGCGGACAGGACGGCGTTCTCCGGGGTGTCGGCCTCGTCCAGGATCGTGTCGAAGACCTCGGCGGTGGAGACCTCCAGCCGGTAGCGGCCGGACTTGAAGTGGTCGGCGACCAGGTTCCGGGCGATCGTCACCAGCCACGCGCCGAAATCCTTGCCCTGCCAGGTGAAATCCGGCATTCGACGCAGAGCACGCAGGAAGGTCTCACTGGTGAGATCCTCGGCGAGTGCGTGCGCGCCCACCCGGAAGTACACGTAACGGTAGACGAGATCCACATACCGGTCGTAGAGCGCGCCGAAGGCCTCGGCGTCCCCCGCCTTCGCGGCCAGCACGAGACACCTCAGGTCGCCTGAGGGGTCGTCCCGCGGGGGGCTCTGCGCGGAGCGTTCACGCAGGTCGTCGAGGGTGGAAGAGGGTGGTTGGACAGCGGCGGAGATTCCGGTCGGCGGCCCCGGTGATGGCATCCGGTATCCCTGGGGGAAGGGGTCGGCGTGCGCGAACAGCCTAAGAAGCGACCGGTAATTTCACAATCCACTTCGCCGTAATAGACGTGGTTTGTGAGGTCCGGGGGGCAAAGCCGGGCCGCGCCGACTACCGATTCGGTACGGATGTCCGGCAGCATGGAGGGCACCATGGTTGTCGTCGTCGCTGTCATCGCATTCGCCGGCGCTCTGGTCGCCGCCATCGGCACCGGGGTGCTGGTCAGCCGTATCGGCGGCGAGCGCCGCGGGTGGCTGATGGCCTGGACCGTGACAAGCGCCGCCCTGTGCCTGGGGCTCGGCGCGGTCGCGATCGGGCATCTCACCGGCTTCGGGGTCCTCACGTTCCGGATCTTCCAGATCGCGGCCGGCTACCTGGCCCCCGTCTGGCTGGCGGCGGGCCTGCTGGAGGTGCTGTCCACCACGGTCGCCGCGCGGTTCGCCACCCGGCTGATCGCGATCTCCTACACGGTCGTGGCGCTGGTCATCCTGTGCGCCGACGCCGTGCAGCGCGCCACCGAGTTCGGCAAGGAGATGCCCGACCCGGCGCAGCACTGGGACTGGCCGCCGGAGTACGTCCTGCTGGCCGCGCACGCCGTGGTCGCGCTCACGCTGCTCGGGACGCTGATCCCGGCGATCACGCGGTGGCGCGGCGGCGACGAGTACGACGCCGACAACCTGCACGCCGCCCTCGCCGTCGTGCCGACCGGCCTCGGCCTGGTCGCCGCGGTGCACTTCCAGCTCCCCGGGGTCGTCGCGGTGCCGCTGATCGCGCTGTCCGCCGGGTCCGTCTGGTACGCCGTGGCCCGCCCGCTGGCGCCGTACGACGAGGACGACGAGGACGACGAGGACGAGGACGACTGGGAGGAGCCGCGCCCGGCGGGCCGCCGCCGCCGCGACGCCGACCCGGCGCGCCCGGCGGAGACCCACGTCGGCGCGGCCCCGGGCGAGCGCCGGGTGCCGCCGCACGCGGACATCCCCGTCGCCGGGCCCTCCGTGGGCACCGGCCTGACCACCGGGCCGACCCCGGTCGCGGGGGAGGGCGCGCCCGGCGTGCGCTCCCCCTTCGACGAGCCCGAGCGGGTCCCCGGCCGCCGCCCCGCGCCGTTCCCCGGCGACGAGGCGGCCGCCGAGCACCGCCAGGAGTCCCCCTTCCCCGAGCCCCCGGTCCCCGACCCGCCCTTCCCGGAGCCGCCCTTCCCCGAGCCCCCGGTCCACGGCCCGCAGGAGCCCCCCGTGTACGGCGGGCCGCCGCAGGAGCCGCTGCCGTACGCCGGGCAGGGCACGGGCGCGCACGCGGTCAACGGGCGGCACGGGACCGGGCCGACCCCGGCGCTCGGGGTGCCCGTGGCCGGGCCGTCCGCGCTGCACGGCCTGATCACCGTGCTCACCCTGCTCGACGGGACCGGCGAGGCGTTCGACCGGCTCGCGGACGAGACCGTGGAGGCCGTGCGGCTGCACGAGCCCGACACGCTGATCTACACCACGCACGGGGTGAAGGGCGCGCCGCTCCAGCGCATCGTCTACGAGATCTACCGCGACGCGGTCGCCTACGAGGACCACCAGCGCCAGCCGCACATCCGCCGCTTCGAGCAGGAGCGCGCGTCGTACGTCCTGGCCACGAACGTGATCGAGCTGGAGCTGCACGCCGCCAAGGTCCTGCCGCTCCCGGCCGCCGCCCTCGGCGCCCCCATCGCAGGCTTCGAACGCTGACCTCGTACGGCCGGCGCCCGTCCGAGCGCCCCGGCGATGACGAGGCGCGACGGTGAAAGCGGCGGCCCCGCCGTACACGTGAAGCGGCGGCCCCGCCGTACACGAGGGAACGCGGCCGGCCCGCCGCCCGGGAGGGGTCAGGCTTCGAGGGCGGCGCGGAGGCGGCGCTCGTCCACGCGCCAGAAGTCGTGCTGCACGCCGTCGATCAACGTGACCGGGATCTGCTCCCAGTACAGGCGCGTGTCCTCCTCGGACAGGGTGATGTCGCGCTCCTCCCACGGCACGCCGAGCTCTCCGGCGACCCGGGCGATCACCTCCCGGGCGTCGTCGCAGAGGTGGCAGCCGGGCTTTCCGAGCAGGGTGATGCGGTGATCGCGGGGAGCCATGTCACCAGGGTACGGCTCGGCCGCGCCGCCCCCCGCGCGACCTGCGGAGTTACCGCGACGCGCGGGAAAAGTGTGGATTCGCCCACATCTCGCTGTCTGGTGCGTCACACGGTCGGCCTGTGACTTTGTGCAATCCTTCACAAACGGACTAACCTGAAGGTTGCGCACACGAAGCGATTTCGCCCGATCAGCAGCGGCCGGGCCGCGCCGGCCGCCCGACCCCCTGGGAGCCTCGGCCCTGTGACCCGACAGACATCCCAAGCCCGCGACCGGGGAATCCCCGAGGCGACGGTGGCCCGGCTCCCGGTCTACCTGCGGGCGCTGAACGGCCTGGCCGAGCGGGGGATAGCGACCGTGAGCTCGGAGGACCTGGCCGCCTCCGCCGGGGTCAACTCGGCGAAGCTGCGCAAGGACCTGTCCCACCTGGGGTCGTACGGCACGCGCGGCGTCGGCTACGACGTGGACTACCTCATCTACCAGATCTCCCGGGAGCTGGGCCTGACCCAGGACTGGGCCGTGGCCATCGTCGGAGTGGGTAACCTCGGTCGCGCGCTCGCCAACTACGGCGGGTTCGCCTCGCGCGGCTTCCGGATCGCGTCGTTGCTCGACGCCGATCCAGAGGTGGTCGGCGACCGCATCGCGGGCCTGACGGTCGAGCACATCGACAAGCTGGAGTCCGTGATCCGGGAGCGCGACGTCTCGATCGTGGTGATCGCCACGCCCGCGACCTCGGCACAGGAGGTCTGCGAGCGGGTAACCAGGGCAGGGATCACCAGTATCTTGAACTTCGCCCCGGTGGTGCTGACCGTGCCTGACGGGGTCGACGTCCGTAAGGTCGATTTGTCGATCGAGCTCCAGATCCTCGCCTTCCACGAGCAGCGCAAGGCGGTGGGCGCCGCGGGCGGGCCCGGGGGGAGCGCGCAGGTCGGGCCGGGCATCGGGCCGGGCGCGGGCAACGAATGGGCGGAGGCTGTGGAGGCGTGAACGAGGGGATGGGGCGGAGCCGGCTCTCCGGCGGGGCCCCCGGCGCGAGCCGTACGGAGGCGGAGGCATGAGCGTCCTCGTCGTCGGGCTGAGCCACCGCACCACGCCGGTGTCCGTGCTCGAACGCGTGTCGGTCAGCGGCGACGCGCTGGAGAAGCTGCTCCAGGACGTCTACCACGACGCCCACGTGGCCGAGGCCATGGTGGTCTCCACCTGCAACCGCGTCGAGGTCTACGCCGAGGTGGACAAGTTCCACGGCGGAGTCTCCGCGGTGTCGCAGCTCCTCGCGGTGCACTCCGGGGTGCCGCTGGAGGACCTGACCCGCCACCTGTACGTCCACTACGAGGACCGCGCGGTCCAGCACCTGTTCTCGGTGGTGTCCGGCCTCGACTCGATGGTCGTCGGCGAGGCCCAGATCCTCGGCCAGGTGCGCCAGGGCCTCAGGCTCGCCCAGGAGCGCGGCACGGCCGGGCGCGGCCTGAACGAGGTCGTGCAGCACGCGCTGCGGGTGGGCAAGCGCGCCCACTCCGAGACCGGCATCGACCGCGTCGGCGCGTCGCTGGTCACCGTGGGCCTGGAGATCGCCGCCCGAGAGCTGGGCCCGCTGCCCGGCCGCCGCGCGCTCGTCGTCGGCGCCGGCTCCATGAGCGCCCTGTCCGCCGTGACGCTCGCCCGCCTCGGCGTGACCGACATCGTCGTCGCCAACCGCACCTACGAGCGCGCCGTACGGCTCGCGCAGGACGTCGGCGGCCGCGCCGCGCGCCTGGAGACGCTGGACGCCGAGCTGGCCGCGGCCGACGTGGTGATCTCCTGCACCGGCGCCACCGGGCTCGTGATCACCGCGGACATGCTCGCCGAGCGGCGCGACCGGGTGTTCCTGCTGGACCTGGCGCTGCCGCGCGACGTGGACCCGGCGGTGCGCGCGCTTCCCGGCGTGACCCTGGTGGACCTGGAGACGCTCCAGGACAGCCCGGAGGTCACCGGCGAGGCCGAGGGGCGCACCCCCGCGGTCGAGGCGGTCCGCGCGATCGTGTGCGAGGAGATCGGGGAGTACCTCCGGGCCGCCCGCGCCGCCACCGTCACCCCGACGGTCGTGGCGCTGCGGAGCAAGGCCTCGCAGGTGGTGGACGCCGAGCTGGCCCGGCTCACCTCGCGGCTGCCCGAGCTGGACGAGAAGGCACGCGCCGAGGTGGCGCAGGCCGTGCACCGGGTCGTGGACAAGCTGCTCCACGAGCCGACCGTGCGCGTGAAGCGGCTGGCGGCCTCCGCCGGCGGGGACCAGTACGCCGCGGCGCTGCGTGAGCTGTTCGACCTGGATCCGAAGGCGCCCGAGGCGATGACCCGCGCCGACGTGGAGACCGACGTCGAGGCCGGCATGGGCCCGGGGCCCGGAGCGGAGGAGGGCCGATGAGCGGGCCGGCGACCAGGGCGCTGCGGCTCGGCACCCGCAAGAGCCTGCTGGCCACGACCCAGTCCGGGCTGGTGGCCGACCTGCTGACCGAGCGCACCGGAGCGGCGGTCGAGCTGACCGGCGTGACGACGTTCGGCGACGTGACCAAGGCGCATCTCGCGCAGCTCGGCGGCACCGGCGTGTTCGTGAGCGCGCTGCGGGACAAGCTGCTGGACGGCGAGGTGGACTTCGCCGTGCACTCGCTCAAGGACCTGCCCACGGCCCCCGCCGAGGGGATCGCGCTGGCCGCCGTCGTGGCCCGGCACGACCCCCGCGACGTGCTGGTCGCCGGCGCCAAGCTGGCCGACCTGCCGACCGGCGCCCGCGTGGGCACCGGGTCGCCCCGCCGCGTCGCGCAGCTCCGCGCGATCCGGCCCGACCTCGAATACGTCCCGATCCGCGGCAACGCCGACACCCGCATCGGCAAGGTGCAGTCCGGGGAGCTGGCGGGCGTCGTGCTCGCCGCCGCCGGGCTCCAGCGGATCGGCCGCGAAGAGGTCGTCGCCCAGATCTTCGACATCGACGAGATGTTGCCCGCCCCCGGCCAGGGGGCGCTCGCCGTGGAGTGTCGCGCCGACCGCGCCGACCTCCTCGACCTGCTCGCCGCGCTCGACGACCCGCCGACCCGGGCCGCCGTCGCCGCCGAGAGGTCGGTCCTCGCCGCTCTGGAAGCCGGATGTGCCGCCCCGGTGGGTGCATATGCCGTCACGAGCGGGAACACCGTTGATCTGACCGCCGCCGTGATATCCGCGGACGGCCGGCGGTCGGTGCGCAAGTCCGCCTCCGGCCCCATGTCGGAGGCCATGGGTCTCGGCCGCGATCTCGCGGCCGCCATGATCTCCGACGGGGCCGATACGTTGATGGGGGAGCAGACCCATTGAGCTCCGCAAACACGTCCAACCAGCCTGGCCGCGTCGCCTTCGTCGGCGCCGGACCCGGCGATGAGAACCTGCTCACCCTGCGTGGGGCGGAGCTGCTGGCCAAGGCCGACCTCGTCGTCCTGGACCAGCAGGTCTACGGCCGCCTGCTGAAGCACTGCCGCGCCGACGTCGAGGTCGTGGAGGCCGGGGACCCGGGCCGCGCCCTCAAGGCCGCCGCCGAGTCGGGCGCGCTGGTCGTACGGCTCTGCCCGGGCGACCCCGCGCTCTTCAGCCCCATCGCCGACGAGGTCGCGCAGTGCGCCGCCGCCGGGGTCGAGTTCGAGATCGTGCCCGGCGTCCCGCCGGCGACGGCCGTGCCCACCTACGCGGGCATCCCGCCCGCGGAGACGGCCGCCGAGCTGCGCGTCGTGGACGCCACCAAGGTCGCCGACTGGAAGGCCCACGCCGACGTCGCGGGCACGCTGGTCATCTACAACGGCTTCGACGACGCGGTGGCGATCGGCAAGGCGCTGATCGCGGGCGGCATGTCCGACACCACGCCCGTCGCCGTGACCTGCGCGGGCACGACCACGGACCAGCAGACCGTGGTGTCCAGCCTGGGCCGTCTCCAGCCGGACCTGAAGAACTGCGGCTTCGCCGAGCCCGCCCTGATCGTCGTGGGCGACGCGGTGGGGCAGCGCGACAAGCTGTCGTGGTTCGAGACCAAGCCGCTGTTCGGGTGGCGCGTGCTCGTCCCGCGCACCAAGGACCAGTCGGGCAGGCTCGTCGAACAGCTCCGGTCGTACGGCGCGGTGCCCGAGGAGGTACCCACGATCTCCGTGGAGCCGCCGCGCACGCCGCAGCAGATGGACCGCGCGATCAAGGGCCTGGTCACGGGGCGCTACGAGTGGGTTGCGTTCACCTCGGCCAACGCGGTCAAGGCCGTGCGGGAGAAGTTCGAGGAGTACGGCCTGGACGCCCGGGCGTTCGCCGGGCTGAAGGTCGCGGCGGTGGGGGAGGCCACCGCGGCCGCCCTGATCGCCTTCGGGGTCAAGCCGGACCTGGTGCCCAGCGGGGAGCAGTCCTCGGAGGGCCTGCTGGCCGACTGGCCGCCCTACGACTCGATGCTGGACCCGATCAACCGGGTGCTGCTGCCGCGCGCCGACATCGCCACCGAGACGCTCGTGGCGGGCCTGACCGAGCTGGGCTGGGAGTGCGACGACGTGACGGCGTACCGCACGGTCCGCGCCGCGCCGCCGCCCGCGCCCACCCGTGAGGCGATCAAGACCGGCGGGTTCGACGCGGTGCTGTTCACCTCGTCCTCCACGGTCCGCAACCTGGTCGGGATCGCGGGCAAGCCGCACGCGGTGACGGTGATCGCCGTCATCGGCCCGCAGACGGCCAAGACCGCCGAGGAGTTCGGCCTGCGCGTGGACGTGATGGCGCCCAAGGCGTCCGCGTCCGCCCTCGCCGCCGCCCTGGCGGACTTCGGCGCCAACCACCGCCGCGCCGCGATCGAGGCCGGCGACCCGGTCCGCCGCCCGAGCCAGATGCGCCGCGGCGCCCGCCGCCGCGCCAAGTGACGCCCCGCCCCCTCGCCCCGCCCCCTCGCGCCGCGCCCCGGGCCGGCGCGAGGGCCGGACGGCTCCTCTCCCGGCGCGAGGGCCGGACGGCTCCTCTCCCGGCGCGAGGGCCGGGCGGCTCCTCTTCCGGCGCGCCGCCGGGCGGGGCCTCTTCGCGCGTGCCGTACGCCCTGGCGGGAGGGGCCGGCGGCGCGCCCGCTCGCCGCGATCACCCGGTTTTGAGCACAGGGTGTCGTTAAAAGTCGAGGTCAGGGCGGGTTTGAAGTTCCGTGCCGGGTGCGGGACCGCGCGCCCCGCCGCCTACTCTGGATGGCGGGCCCCGATTTCTCCGCGTCTTCTCCGGGTCGGCGCGAACGGGGTGCGGGACGGCTTCCGCCGTGCCCGGTCGTCGTCTGGAAGGGAGCAGGGATGAGTTCGGAGTTTCCGGTCGCCAGGCCGCGGCGGCTGCGCCGTACCGCCGCGATGAGGCGGATGGTGACCGCGACGCGGGTGCACCCGTCCGACCTGATCCTGCCGATGTTCGTCAAGGAGGGCATCGACGAGCCGCAGCCCGTGGCGTCGATGCCCGGCGTGGTGCAGCACACGCGCGAGTCGCTGCGCAAGGCCGCGCACGAGGCCGTCGAGGCGGGCGTGGGCGGGCTCATCATCTTCGGGATCCCCGCGGTGAAGGACGAGCGCGGGTCGGCCGCCGACGACCCGGCGGGCATCACCCAGCTCGCGCTGCGCGACCTGGCCGCGGACCTGGGCGACTCGACCGTGCTCATGGCCGACCTCTGCCTGGACGAGTACACCGACCACGGGCACTGCGGCGTGCTGACCGCCTCCGGCGAGGTGGACAACGACGCCACGCTGGAGCGCTACGCCTCGATCGCGGTGGCGCAGGCCAACGCGGGCGTCCACATGGTGGGCCCGAGCGGCATGATGGACGGCCAGGTCAGGGCGATCCGCGGGGCGCTCGACGCCGCCGGGTACGCCGACGTCGGCATCATGGGCTACTCCGTCAAGTACGCCTCGGCGTTCTACGGCCCCTTCCGCGACGCCGCCGAGTGCGCGCCCCAGTTCGGCGACCGCAGCGCCTACCAGCAGGACCCGGGCGGCCCCGTCGGCGAGGCGCTGCGCGAGACCCGGCTGGACCTGGCCGAGGGCGCCGACATCGTCATGGTCAAGCCCGCCCTGGCCTACCTCGACGTCATGCGGCAGGTGCGCGACGCGTTCGACGTCCCCCTGGCGGCCTACCAGGTCAGCGGGGAGTACGCCATGGTCGAGGCCGCGGCGGCCAACGGCTGGGTGGACCGCGACCGCGTGATCATGGAGACGCTGACCGCCATCCGCCGGGCCGGAGCCGACCTCATCCTGACGTACTGGGCTACGGAGGTCGCCCGTAACCTGCGGTGAGGACTAGGCAACACGACGCATTCGGCGGGTGATTTCGGGGGGTCCTGTCACGGTCTCCGGAGCGACCCGGCATCATTTGAAGTGGGTCGCGGACCCGGACCGCGTGCGAGGGCGGTCCGGCATGTGGGGGAGGCTGACAAGATCATGGTGGGGGTACCTATCGCCCGCCGCTCCAAGCGGCGGATCCGTCCGGCGGCGAAATCGGCCGTCATCTCCGACGTACTGGCGTACGCCGAGCTGGGCTGGGCGAGCTGTCCCGGCGCCTACCCGCTGCGTGAGGGCGCGCGTGCCTGCTCGTGCGATCGCGTGGGCTGTCCGGACCCCGGCGCGCATCCGATCTCGCCCGCCTGGGCCGCCCAGGCCACCGTGGATCCCGCCCTCATCGCCCACTGGTGGGGCGCCAACCCGCAGGCCGGTGTGATCCTCCCCACGGGGAGGGTCTTCGACGTCTTCGACGTACCCACGGCCGCCGGGGTGGCGGCCCTCGCCCGCATCGAGGCGGAAGGCCATCCGGTCGGACCCGTAGCAGCCTACGGAGCCGACCGGATTCTCTTTTGGGTGAACACCCGCGGCGCCCCCGACGACGAGGACGAGTGGTGGTCCTGCCATCTGGACTGCCACCCCGACACCATCGACGAGACCCCCGGCCTGCGCTGGCACTGCCGCGACAGCTATGTCCTCGCGCCGCCGTCCGCGCTCGCCTCCGGCGGCCAGGCCTCCTGGCTCCACGAGCCCGACGGCCGGCCGCTGCCCGATCCGCTGCGCATGCTCGACGTGCTCGCGGACGTATGTGGAGAAGAAACAGAGTGAACATCTCTCACTCGCGCGATCTGTTCGATCGCGCGTCCCTCGTCGTGCCCGGCGGGGTCAACTCACCCGTCCGCGCGTTCGGCGCGGTCGGCGGCACCCCCCGGTTCATGGTCGAGGCCGCCGGGCCGTATCTCACCGACGCGGACGGCAACCGCTACGTGGACCTGGTGTGCTCCTGGGGGCCGATGATCCTGGGGCACGCGCACCCGTCCGTGGTCGAGGCCCTGTCCGTGGCCGCCGCCAAGGGGACCTCCTTCGGCACGGCGACGCCCGGCGAGGTCGCGCTGGCCGAGGAGATCGTCTCCCGGGTCGCGCCCGTGGAGAAGGTCCGCCTGGTCAGCTCCGGCACCGAGGCCACCATGTCCGCCGTACGGCTGGCGCGGGGCTTCACCGGCCGGTCGAAGGTCGTCAAGTTCGCCGGCTGCTACCACGGGCACGTGGACGCGCTGCTCGCCTCGGCCGGGTCCGGGGTCATCACGTTCGGGCTGCCGGACACGCCCGGGGTCACCGGGGCCTCGGCGGCCGACACGATCGTGCTGCCGTACAACTCGGTGAGCGCGGTCGAGGAGGCGTTCGCGGCGTACGGCGGCGAGATCGCGTGCGTGATCACCGAGGCGTGCCCGGCGAACATGGGCGTGGTCCGGCCGCTGCCCGGCTTCAACGCCCGCCTGCGCGAGCTGTGCACGGCCAACGGCGCCCTGCTGATCATCGACGAGGTGCTCACCGGCTTCCGCGTCTCGGCCGCCGGGTGGTACGGCCTGGAGCCCGTGGACGCCGACCTCATGACGTTCGGCAAGGTCATGGGCGGTGGGCTTCCCGCCGCGGCGTTCGGCGGGCGCGCCGACGTCATGGACCTGCTCGCCCCCGCCGGGCCCGTCTACCAGGCGGGCACGCTCTCCGGTAACCCGCTGGCCTGCGCGGCCGGCCTGGCCACCCTCCAGGCGTGCACCCCGGCCGTCTACGCCGCCGTGGACGCCGCCGCCCAGCGCGTGGGCGACCTGGCCGCCGAGGCCCTGTCGAAGGCGGGCGTCCCCCACCGCCTCCACCGGGCCGGCAACCTCTTCTCGATCTTCTTCACCGACGAGGAGGTCGTGGACTTCGCCGGGGCCCGGCGCCAGGACACCGGCGCCTACAAGGCGTTCTTCCACGCCATGCTCGACCACGGCGTCTATCTCCCGCCCTCGGCCTTCGAGGCCTGGTTCCTCAGCGCCGCCCACGACGACGAGGCCCTCGACCGCATCGCCGAGGCCCTCCCGCGCGCCGCCGAGGCCGCCGCCCAGGCCGCCTCCACCTGAGCCCGCACGACTCCCGCCCGGCCCGCCGCGGCACCGTCCCCCGCCCGCGCGGGTTGTCCACGGATTGGGGTTCGTGACGGCTCGCCCGGCTTGGCCGTACGGCTTCCGCGCGAGGCGTGCGCGGGAGCCGTACGGGAACGCGGGTTATTTCGCCTGGACGAGCTTGTGGACGTTGATGGCGGCGTTGCCGAGCGAGGGGCTGTACTCGATCGCCACGCCGGGGGACGTGTGGTAGCTGTTGAGGCCGATGATGTAGCCCCAGCCGCGGGAGAGGGGCATGTCGTAGATCCACGGACCGCCGCTCGCGCCGTGGCCCATGTCGCAGTTGACCGCCTGATTGAGGCCGACCGTGACGGCGTTGCTCACGCAGTAGCGCAGGTCCTCGCCCGTGATGCCGGTGCGGGCGGGGTGGGTGTCCTGGGGGTAGCCGAAGTTGCGCACGTCCGACCAGGTCCGGTCGAGGAAACCGTCGCCGAACTTGTAACCCTGCCAGCCGACCATGTCGCCGAGGCGCACGTTGCCCGGACGGGCGTAGAGCGCGATGGCCGCCATGTCGTACTTGCTGTCCTTGTTCTTGAAGTAGCGCGTGGGGGCCGCCCAGCTCTTGCCGGTCCACGACCCGTAGGGCGCGGTCCCCTTGAAGTAGTCGGGCTTGAACTGGAAGCGGCTGTACCAGTGGCCCTTGCCGTCGGTGACGCAGTGCCCCGCGGTCCAGATGGTGTTGTGGTTGGCCGCGGCGATCACCGACGCGCTGCAGTAGTACTTCTTGCCGTCCGTGCCGGTGTAGTAGAGCTTGCCGATCGTCGAGGCCGGCAACTTCCCGTGGGTGCCCCACACCCGGGACGTGGAGAACTTCGTCAGCGATTCGATCCCGTACGGCTGCGCCGTGGCCGTCGTGGTGGACGGGGGCGAGTACCCCTCGGCCTCCTCGATCGTGGCGGTGCGGGCGGGCGCGGGGGCGTCCGTGTAGTCGGTCGGGACCTCGGCGGCAGTGGCGGAGGCCAGCTCCTCGGCGCTGTAGGGGACGAGCGAGGAGGCCAGCGCGGAGGTGCCCTCTACGGCGGCGTTCGGGTCGAGGGCGTCGCCGGAGCTCTGGCCTTCCGAGGGGGCGGGGGTGGGGGTGCCGGCCGGGTCGGGCTCGGCCAGGGCCGGTCCGGTGGCGGCCAGTCCCGTGAGGGCCGTGGCCGCGATGAGGACGGCGAGGGAGCGGCTGCGAGAGCGCAATGGAACCCTTTCGGCATGTGGTAAGCGGACGTACCGCAATCAGACAAGACGATCTTGGCGAATCGGACGCGTCCTGTAAATGATCTTTCGGTGGTCAAGTGATGTCCGAAATGTGTTGAAACGGGGCGCGATCGTTTAGAGTCGCTTACGTGTTGGACCTGTATCGGTTGAAGGCGCTACATGCCGTGGCGACCTACGGCTCCGTGGGGGCGGCGGCCGAGGCGCTGATGGTGACGCCCTCGGCGGTGTCCCAGCAGCTCGCGAAGCTGGAGCGGGAGACCGGCGGGCCGCTGCTCGAACGCAACGGGCGGGGCGTGAGGCTCACCGACTCCGCGCACGTGCTGGTGGAGCACGCCGAGCGCATCCTGGCGCTGGTCGAGACCGCCGAGGCCGACGTCGAGGCGCTGCGCGGCGCGGTCGTGGGCAGGCTGTCGATCGGGGCGTTCCCCACCGCGGCCCGAGGTCTGCTGCCGGGGGCCGTACGCGGGCTGAACCGCGAGCACCCCGAGCTGAGCGTGCTGATGTACGAGCGCGAGCCCGACATCACCCTCCGCGAGGTCTCCCGGGGCGAGCTGGACCTCGCCGTGGTCCACGACTGGCTCAACCACCCCATGGCCATCCCCGAGGGCCTCTCGCGGGCCGTGCTGTTCGACGACCGCGCCGACGTCGCCCTCCCGGCCGACCACCCGCTCGCCGGGCGCGACAGCCTCGACTTCGCCGACCTCAAGTCCGAGCGCTGGATCAGCACCTCGCCCAACACGATCTGCCACGAGTGGCTGGTCTTCACGCTCCGCGCCCACGGGGCCGAGCCCGAGATCACCTGCATGGTCGACGAATACGCCACCCAGCTCGCCCTGGTGGCCGCCGGCCTCGGCTGCACCGTCCTGCCGCGCCTGGGCCGCGGCGACCTCCCCGAGGGCGTCCGCGTCGTCCCCGTCACCCCCCAGCCCACCCGCCGCGTCTACGCCCTCTGGCGCACCGAGACCACCCGCCGCCCCGCCGTCCGCGCCGCCGTCGAAGCCCTCCGCGCCGCCTGCCTCGCCTCCGCCTGACCCCGCCCTCCGGGCTCACGCCGTACGGCCGACGCCGGGCGCGCCGGCCGTACGGCGGGGCAGGGGCGGTGGGCGGTCAGGCGAGGGCGCTGGTGATGACGCCGCCGGCCATGGCGGTGGAGGCGATGAGGCGGAGGCGCGAGCCGCACGTGCGGGGCGTGAGCTGTACCGGCGGGGGCGCGAGCCGTACGGGCGGAAGGCACGGGCGGGACGGAAGGGACACCAGGAGCAGCGGGTAGGCTGGCTGGGCCATGAGTGAAACCACCGTCGTCCACCTGCTCCGGCACGGAGAGGTCGAGAACCCCAAGGGCATCCTGTACGGCAGGCTGCCCGGCTACCACCTTTCCGAGACCGGCCGGCGGATGGCGGAGACGGTCGCGAAGGCGGTCGCCGACCGGGACGTCGTGGCGGTCCTCAGCTCGCCCATGGAGCGGGCGCGGGAGACCGCCGAGCCCGTCGCGCAGACGTTCGGGCTGGACATCCAGGTCGACGAGCGGCTGAACGAGGCCGACAACATCTTCCAGGGCCTGACCGTGGGCTCCGGCGACGGCACGCTGCGGCGGCCGAAGCACTGGCGCTACCTGTGGAACCCGTTCCGCCCGTCCTGGGGGGAGCGGTACATCGACGTGGTGGCGCGGATGTCCGCCGCCATCAAGGACGCGCGCACCGCGGCGCGCGGCCACGAGGCGGTGCTGGTCAGCCACCAGTTGCCGATCTGGATCATCCGTCTCGCGGCGGAGAGGCGCGCGCTCTGGCACGACCCGCGGCGGCGGCAGTGCGGCCTGGCGAGCCTGACGTCGTTCTCGTTCGAGGGCGACCGGCTGGTCAGCGTCGGCTACAGCGAGCCCGCGGGCCACCTCGCGCGCCGCCCCGGAGTGCCGGGCGCCTGACCCCGCGAGTAGGGTGGTTGCTCTACCGACTGTAGTAGGAGATCTTCCGGCCATGTCCGTCCGTGCCCGCATGCGAGTGCCCGCCCTCGCCACGGTGATCGTGCTCGCGCTCGCCGGATGCGCGGGCACCCAGGCCAACAAGACGGGCCCGGGCGCCGGCGACACCCGCTTCGTCGCGGGCAGCGGCGCCGCCGAGGAGTTCAAGGCCGCCGACCGCAAGAAGGCCCCGCAGGTCAAGGGCGAGACGCTCGACGGCAAGCCGTACACCCTGCCCTCGGGCAAGGTCGCGGTCATCAACTTCTGGGCGTCCTGGTGCGCGCCGTGCATCGCCGAGGCGCCGGTGCTGAAGCAGGTCCACGAGGAGACCAAGGACCAGGGCGTCGAGTTCCTGGGCGTGGACTTCAAGGACGGCCGCGAGAACGCCAAGGCCTTCGAGCGCAACCACAAGGTCGCCTACCCCAGCCTGTACGACCAGCCGGGTGAGATCGCGCTGTCGTTCCACGGCGCGGTGTCGCCCAACGCGATCCCCACGACGCTGGTGCTCGACCGGCAGGGCCGCATCGCCGCCCGGTTCATCGGCGAGGTGCGGTACACCGCGCTGAGCCAGGTCGTGCGGAAGGTGGCCGCGGAGAAGCCATGAGCGGCGTCGTCGAGAGCGGATCCCTCCTGCTGGCCGTACCCATCGCGGCGGCGGCCGGAGTGGTCTCCTTCCTCTCTCCCTGCGTGCTGCCGCTGGTCCCCGGCTACCTGTCGTACGTCACCGGGATGAGCGGCGCGGACTTCGCCGAGCGGGCGCGGGGGCGGATGCTGCTCGGCGGGGCGCTGTTCGTGCTCGGGTTCGCGCTGGTCTTCGTGTCGGCCGGGGCGCTGTTCGGCGGCGTCGGGCAGGCGCTGCTCCAGCACCAGGAGACGATCACGCGGGTGCTCGGCGGGCTCACGGTCGTGCTCGGGCTGGCGTTCATGGGGCTCGTCCCCGGACTCCAGCGCGACGTGCGCATCCACAAGCTCCCCGCCGCCGGGCTCGCCGGGGCCCCGCTGCTCGGGGTCGTGTTCGGGCTGGGCTGGACCCCCTGCATCGGCCCCACGCTCGCCGCCGTGCTGTCGCTGTCCCTGAGCGAGGCCAGCGCCGGTCGCGGGGCCGCCCTGTCCCTGGCGTACGCCCTGGGGCTGGGCCTTCCGTTCCTGCTCGCCGGGCTGGCGTACCGGCGGGCGCTGCGCGCGTTCAAGGCCGTGCGCCGCCACTCGCTCGCGGTCATGCGGGTGGGCGGGGCCATGCTCGTCGTCGTCGGGGTGCTGCTCGTGACCGGACAGTGGATGGAATTCGTGACGGCCCTGCAGGGCTGGGTCGGCTCCTTCAGGCCGGTGCTCTGATGATCACCTGGCTGCGCTGGGCGTGGCGGCTCCTCACCTCGATGCGGACCGCCCTGATCCTGCTGTTCCTGGTCGCCCTGGGCTCGGTGCCCGGGTCCGTCCTGCCGCAGCGGGGGCTCACCCCCGAGGACGTCACCAAGTTCTACGAGGAGAACCCGGGGCTCGCGCCGTGGCTCGACCGGTTCTCCATGTTCGACGTGTTCGGCGCGCCCTGGTTCGCCGCGATCTACCTGCTGCTGTTCGTCTCGCTCGCCGGGTGCGTGCTGCCGCGCGCGGCCCAGCACTACCGGGCCATGCGGGGCAGGCCCCCGGCCGCGCCGCGCAACCTGTCCCGCCTCCCGCACACCGCCTCGGTGCCCGGGGGCACGCTGGCACTGGCCGAGGCCGAGCTGCGCCGCCGCCGGTTCCGGGTGAACACCGGGGACGGCTGGGTCGCCGCGGAGAAGGGGTACCTCCGCGAGACCGGCAACCTGGTCTTCCACCTGGCCCTGCTCGCGCTGCTGTTCGCGGTCGGCTCCGGCGCCCTGTTCGGCTATCGCGGCAACGTCCTCGTCGTGGAGGGGGACGGCTTCGCCAACACCGTCGCGGCGTACGACAAGTTCAGCCCCGGGCGGTTCGTGGACACCGAGTCGCTCAAGCCGTTCTCGTTCCGCCTCGGCGACTTCACCGCGACCTACAGCACCGAGCCGCAGCGCCGGGGCCAGCCGCTGGACTTCTCCGGCAAGCTGAGCGTGCGCGAGGGCGGCGGCCAGAAGACGCACGACCTGCGCGTCAACGAGCCGCTGGAGGCCGGCGGCGCCCAGGTGTACCTCCTCGGCAACGGCTACGCGCCCACGTTCCGGGTGACCGACGGCAAGGGGCAGGTCGCGTTCGACGGGGCGGTGCCGTTCCTGCCCGCCGAGAAGGGCGGCTTCACCTCCGAGGGCGTCATCAAGGTCCCGGACGCGCAGCCTGCCCAGCTCGGCTTCGTGGGGCTCTTCCTGCCCACCACCGTGACGGTGGGCGACAGCGCGACCTCGGCGTTCCCGGCCGCGCTCAACCCGACCGTGCGGCTGTTCGGCTTCAAGGGCGACCTCGGGCTGCGCTCGGGGGCGCCGCAGTCGGTCTACCAGCTCAACTCCGACAAGATGCAGATGATCAAGCTGCCGGAGACGAGGCTGGCGGTGGGGCAGAGCCTCACGCTGCCCGACGGCCTGGGCACCGTCACCTTCACCGGGGTGAAGGAGTGGATCAGCCTTCAGATCACCTACGATCCCGGCCGGTTCCCCGCGCTGGTCTCGGCGGCGCTCGCGGTGCTGGGGCTGGTGCCGGCGCTCACCGTCCGCCGCCGCCGGATCTGGGTGCGCCAGACCGCCGACGGCATCGACGTGGGCGGCCTGACCCGCTCCGAGGGGGGCGGCGGCATCGAGGAGGAGTTCGAGTCGATCGTCTCCTCGCTGCGCCGCTCGGGGGAGCAAGAGTCCAGAGAGCTCGTCAAGGAGTAACCGATGAAGGTCGACCAAGGCCTGGTGGAGCTGAGCGACCAGCTCATCCTGGGCTCCCTGCCGGTCTACACGCTCGCGATGCTCGCGTTCGCGGTGGAGCTGGCGTTCCGCCGTACGGCCGCCAAGGCCGCGGTCCCTGCCGGCGCGGCGGTGTCCGGGGGAGCGGGGGCGTCCGAAGGCGCGTCCGCGCCGGGTGGCGTCGCGGTCGCGGACGCGGACCCGGAATCCGCGGCGGCGGCGCCGCGCCGGGCCGTGAACTGGGGGGCCTTCGGCGTCGCGTTCACCGTGCTCGGCTGGGCGGCCCACCTCGGGTCGATCATCACGCGCGGCGCGGCGGCCGACCGGTGGCCGTGGGGCAACATGTACGAGTTCGTGGTCGCGATCTGCTTCGCCGCCGTGACCGCGTACCTGGCCTTCCTGGTCCGCCACCCGGTGCGCCACCTGGGCGTCTTCGTGATGGTCCCGACCATCCTGGGCCTCGGCATCGCGCTGCGCTATCTCTACGTCCAGGCGGGGCCGGTGGTGCCGGCGCTCAAGTCGTACTGGATCGCGATCCACGTCAGCGCCGCGATCATCGCCTCGGGCATGTTCATCCTCGCGGGCGTGATCGGCATCCTCCAGCTCATGCGCTGGCGGTACGACGGCCGCACCGGGGCGGGGAAGCCGGTCGGCTTCACCGCGATCACCCGCACGCTCGACCTGGACCAGCTTGAGCGCATCGCCCACCGCGCGATCGTCTTCGCGTTCCCCATCTGGACCTTCGCGGTGATCGCCGGCGCCCTGTGGGCCGACCGCGCCTGGGGCCGCTACTGGGGCTGGGACCCCAAGGAGACCTGGTCCTTCATCACCTGGATCGCGTACGCCGCCTACCTGCACTCCCGCGCCACCGCGGGCTGGAAGGGCCGCCGCTCGACGATCATCCAGCTCGTCGCCTGCGCCTGCCTCCTCTTCAACCTGGTGGGCGTGAACGTCTTCATCTCCGGCCTCCACTCCTACGCCGACCTCTGATCCGCTCCCACCTCCTCGCGGTGATCACGCACTTTCAATCACGACCCGTGCGGAGAAAACCGCGTGATCACGGCGAAGAAGGAGCGGCGTGGTGGGGGTTTCGGGCGTATGACCCGGGCGGCGGAAGCCACGCGGAAGAATGTTCCGGCGTGAGGATTCTTCGCGTTTGACTCGGCCCGGCGTGGCACCCAGCGGGCGTCCAGCGCGGCATGCGGAAGAGCGCGCGGGCGGGAGGGCTGATGCCGTACGGCCGGCGCCGGGCCGGGCGGGCGAGCCGGTGGTGTCCGCGTGGACCTTTCGGGCGGTCCGCGCCGGCGGGGAGCGGTCCAGGCGTGCCTGGCCCCCCGTTCCCCGCGCGGGGGTCAGTCGGGGGTGTCGCCCTTGAGGCGGCGCTCCAGGTCGCGGAGGAAGTCGGGGTCGTCGTCGGGGCCGCGCGGGGCCTGCGGGGCGGGGGTCGTCGGGGTGGGGCCCGTCTCGGCCCGGGCGGGGCCCCAGGGGGAACCGCCGGCCAGGGCGCGGCGCGGGCGGCCGAGGAGCAGCCAGAGGACGCCGCCGATGTCGACGAGCAGGACGACGATGATGACCCACAGGACCTTGGGCAGGTTGCGGGTGTGCTCGTCCGGTGTGGTGATCACATCGAACAGGCAGTAGAGCCAGAACGCGAGCAACAGGAGACCGACAACCGGCATGTCGGCAGAGTATGTCATCCGTCGGACAGGTGCGTACCGGGCCGGGAGATGACTGGTGAAGATCCGCGGCGTACCTTGTTGGGGACCGTCCCTTTGCCGACGCCTCCGGCTCCGGCGGCGGAAAGCGGTCTCATGCAGGGGAAAGAGGTGTGATGCGGTATTCGGGTGACCGGTCCTCGCTCCCCGACGACCCGCAGCGCCGGGGCCGCCATCGGCGCGGCCGCTTCTCGCTGGACCGTTCCGAGCGCCGCTGGTGGCAGGTGGTCCCCTACGGATCCCCCTACCGGGGGCGATCCCGTGACCTCGACCAGGACCCGGAGGCCGCGGAGGCGGCGGAGGCGGCCGAGCCGGGCGACACCGGCCCGGCCCCGTACGGACGCGGCTCCCCGCCCGGACGTGACGCCCGGCCCGGGCCGGACCACGACGATCTCCCCGAGGAGTTCGCCCCGCGCCGCGGCGCGGTCCGCCGCATGCCGTACGACGCCCCCCGTACGCCCTCCGAGGAGGCCGGGCGGGCCCGGCCCGGGGACCGGGCCCAGGGCGCCCCTGAGAGCGCGCCACGCCGCCCGGGGGAGGCTCGGGGGGCGGGCGGCGCGGACCACGGATTCCCCGGCTCACGCCGTACGGCGGGCGGGGCCTGGTGGGGGGAGGGGCCGGGGCGGCGGGAGGTGTGGCCGGGCATGCCAGAGGAGGCCGGGGCGCGGCCGGACGGGTTCGAGGACCGGCGGGCCTATAGCTGGCGGGACTTCGAGCTGGGGGACGAGCTGCCGCGCACGGAGCCGCGGCCGCCGGACTCGCCGTACCGGCCGGACGGGCGGCAGCACTGTGGCGAGCTGGAGAGCGTGCTCTATCGCCAGTGGGAGGGGACGCCGCCGCCCGAGTGCGTGCGGGCCATCGACAGCCTGGCCGCGCTCCCTCAGGTGCTGAAGGAGCGCCTGGCCGACGGGCTCGACGGGATCTACGTGGGGCCGGGGGGCGTGCCGGACCTGGACGACATGCGGTACCTCCGGGGCGCCCCGCTGCCGTCGGGGCGGGCGACGTGGGACATCTGCGCCGGCGCGTACGGCGACCGCAAGATCGTGGTGGGGGACCGGCCCTCGCCGACGCCGGACGTGATGATGCACGAGGTGGGGCACGCCCTGGACGACGTGGACGCCGCGCCGGGGGAGTGGCTGTCGGACTCGCCGGAGTTCGTCGCGCTCTACGAGGCGGCCCTGCCGCACCTGGCGAGCGAGTTCCACAAGCAGCCGGGATCGCTGGGGCGCAAGGAGTTCTTCGCCGACGCGTTCGCGGCCATCGCGTCCCGGCAGCGTCCGGCCCTGGTCGATATGCTCGGCGGCGACACGCGTATCGCCCTCAACGTCATGCTCTTCTTCAACCGGCGTTACGGCATATAACGGAACCAGGTGGTCGACATGCACGTCATCAGGCTCGCCGACGGGAGACTCCGCGTGCCCGTGAGCCTGCTGAGCGACGACGCCAGGCTGATCGGCGACGCCTACGCGGACATCGGCCCCGGCGACCCGGACTACGAACGGCTGAACGCCGAGGCGGTGACCGAGGAGGAGCTGGAGGAGCGCCGCCGCCGCTGGCGTGAGGAGAACGACGAGTTGGAGCGCCAGTTCCTGGCCTTCAAGGCCGAGCAGGACGGTGAGGGGTCGCCCCGGTAGGGGCGCGCGGAAGCCGCTGAGGGGTGGGCGGCACGCGAGTACGTGAAAACCACCCGGTCAGGGTGGCTGAGAAGGGGGGCCGACCGGCCCGCGGGCTCGGCTGATCGGCCCGGGTGGGGCGTGTGCCGGATGACTCAGACGCGGGGCGCTTCGCCCGCGCGTTCGGTAACGATGTCCTCGCCGCGCAGGAGTGCGTGGACCTCGGACTCTCGGAACCGGCGGTGACCCCCGGGCGTGCGAATGCTGCTGATCCGCCCCGCGGCGGCCCAGCGCGTCACCGTCTTGGGGTCCACCCGGAAGAGGGCGGCGACCTCTCCGGGGGTCAGCAGGCGCTCGCTGCTACTTTCCACGATCTCTCCCCCTCGCGTCCCGCTCTCTATAGCGGGCGGACAGGTATCCAGTGTGACGAGCTAAGCCGGATTTATCCGTGGTTTCCGTCAAGATCACGAGATGTTATCAGCCGACTGCCCGTTTGCTATATGATAGAGCCTCTTTGGGTGTCTCATGGGCTTTTCTTTATGAAACCACAACTTCTGGTGGGGTTGTGGCTGATCGAGAGAAGCTGAGCGGTAGACCAGCCCCCGAAAGCGCGTAGGCTCGGCAGCGTGCGACCGGTCCTTGTTTATACCGCTTCCCGGCTTGCCCTGTTTGCCATAACAGCGGGTGTCCTCTACCTCTTGGACATCGGCGGCCTCGTGGGCCGCGCTATCGGGATGCCGGATCTCCTGGCCCTCCTGCTGCTCTCGTTCCTCGTCAGCGGTCTGGCCAGCTACGTTCTGCTGTCCAAGCAGCGCGACGCCATGTCCATGGCGATCGCCTCCCGCGCGGAGAACAACCGCCGCCTGATGGCGGAGCGCGCCGCGCGCGAGGACGCCGAGGAGGCCGCGCAGGCCGAGGAGGCCGCCCGTCAGGGCGCGTCCGCCCAGGCCACCCCCGCGCAGCCGGGCTCGCGGCCCGCGTCCCCGGGCGCGGCGGACGCCGACGAGGCCCCCAAGCGCGACGGCGACGCCGGCAAGTAGGCAGCCCCTACTTCATCGGGAACATCCCGATCCGGCCGTGCCGCTCACGGCCGAGCTCGGTGGTGTCGCTGCCCACGAACAGCCCGTTCCTGTGGGCGAGGAACGCGCGCACCCCGACGCCGCGCTCGCGCGTGGGATTCCACCGCAGCGCCCGCCCGGTGCGGCTGTCGAGGGCGGCGATGCCCGGCCGGCTCACCGCGCCGGGCCCGGCGCTGTCCCGCCCGCGCGGGTTGTTCATCCACCGCTGGTGCCCGCCGACGTAGACGGCCGCGCCGGTCACGGCCACCGAGTAGAGCGAGTCCCCGCCGGTGTGGTTCACCCAGGTGGGCTTGATCCTGCTCCCGGTCTTGTAGGTCTCGAAGCGGGCGGCGGTGTCGCAGAGGGTGTTCTTGCCGTGCACGCCGCCCGTGGTGACGACCACGAAGTACTTCCCGTCGGGGGAGAAGTCCAGCCCGCGCACGTACGACGGGAACGTCTCCTTGCACTCCGGGGCGTACGCCTCGCTCTTCCAGGGGGCGACCTTGCCCCGCCTGAGGTCGATCAGCCCGAGCTGGGGCCGCCGCAGCCCGCCCAGCTCCATGAACGCCCCGTCCACGGCCAGCCGGTCGCCCCGGGAGTTCACCGCGAGGGAGTAGACCTTGACCCGGCCGTACCGGGGGATCGCGGGCTGGATCGTGAACGAGGGGTCGGCCCGCCCGGTCTCGGCGTCGAGGCGGGCGAGAGCCGTACGGGCCGCGCCGCCGACGCCCGTGAAGTCGCCGCCGACGTAGAGGTGGCGGCCGCGCCGGGCCATCGTGTAGACGGCGCCGTCGCGCAGGGCCGCGCCGCCGAAGGACCCGACCGTCTCCCCGTTGTCCAGCCGCAGCCGGGCCAGGCCGCGCTGGGTGTCGCCGTTGACCAGCCCGAACGCGCCCCCGGCGTACACCGTGCCGTTCTCGCCGGCGGCGAGGGCGAGCACCGGGCCCGCGACGTGCGGGTCGAAGTCCTTGACGATCCGGCCGGTGCGCGCGTCGAAGGCGAACAGGTTGTGGCGGGGCAGCGGCCGCGCGTCGGCGCCGGCCTCCTGGACGGCGCTGAACGAGCCACCGACGATCACGGTGTTCCCGGCCATGGCGATGCTGTGCACGATCCCGTCGAGCACGTGCGGGGTCCAGTCGACGGGGTCGGCCGACACCACGCGCCGGTGTCCCGTGGTGCCCGCCGTGGCGGGCGCCGTGGCGGCCAGCAGGAGACCGCCGGCGGCGAGGGTCGCGGTGAGAGCCCGAGAGTCGCGCATTCCCCTAGAGCTACCAGACGACGCGTATCGGGTCGGTGACTTTGCGTGCATGCGCCGGGAAAGAAGCCCGTAAGCCGCGATGGAGCGACGTGAGGGGGCGTGCTGGAGCGGCGCGGGCGTGCAGGGCGACGCGAGGGGCGCGTCGGGGCGGCGCGGGCGTGACGGGGCGGCGCGGGGCCCCGGGGGCCCGGCACTAGGCTGAACCGCATGACCCGCGCATCACTGGAGAAGAAGCCGCACGAGGTCGCCGCCATGTTCGACCGTACGGCGCGGCGCTACGACCTGGTCAATGACCTGATGACGATGGGCCAGACGTACTGGTGGCGCAAGGTGGTCGCGGACGCGGTGGACGCGGGCCCGGGCGAGCTGGTGCTCGACATCGGCGGCGGGACCGGCACCTCGGCGGTCTCCTTCACCCGGCTGGGCGCGCGGGCGATCGCGTGCGACTTCTCGCTCGGGATGCTGCGCGAGGGCACCCGGCGGCTGGGCGGCTCGGGCGTGAGCGGCGGCGGCGTCCACGGCGTCACGTTCACGGCGGGCGACGCGCTGCGGCTGCCGTTCGCCGACGACTCTTTCGACGTGGTGACGATTTCGTACGCGTTGCGCAACGTCGCGGACACGGAGCAGGCGCTCCGCGAGATGCTGCGGGTGGCGAAGCCGGGCGGCCGGCTGGTCGTCGCGGAGTTCTCGCGGCCGACGTTCGCGCCGTTCCGGTTCGCCTACTACAACATCTTCCTCAAGTACGCGATCCCGCTCATCACCCGGCTGACCAGCTCCAACCCGGATTCCTACGACTACCTGAGCGAGTCGATCCAGGCCTGGCCCGACCAGCCGTCGCTCGCGAGGGTGATCCAGCGGGCCGGCTGGAGCAGGGTCGCCTGGCGCAATCTGTCGCTGGGCGCGGTCGCCGTGCACCGGGCGCGCAAGCCGGAACGGGACTCCGCGACTCTCCGGTAAGCGACCCCCGACGCCCGCGAGAAAGTGCTTACGGACTAGACTTCGGAGCTGATGCTTGTGAAGTCCTTCACAAAAAAGCCGCGAGAGGCTCAGCAAGTGACGAGGCAGGCGCAAACAGCCAGGTAGCAGCGAACCCGTAGGACAGGACAGTCCCGTGAGCGAGCGAACCCCCATTGGCGTGGGTCGCAGGAGTGCCGACGTGATCGTCGTCGGCGCCGGGCCGGCCGGTTCCAGCACCGCGTTCCATCTCGCGCAGTCCGGTCTGGACGTCCTCCTGCTGGAGAAGACCTCGTTCCCCCGCGAGAAGGTCTGCGGTGACGGCCTCACGCCGCGCGCGGTGAAGTGCCTGATCAAGATGGGCATCGACACCGAGGCGCCCGGCTGGGTGAAGAACCGGGGCCTGCGCGTCGTCGGGGGCGGCCTCCGGCTGGAGCTGGACTGGCCGGACCTGGCGAGCTACCCCGACTACGGGCTCGTGCGCGTCCGGGAGGACTTCGACCGCATCCTCGCGGAGAACGCCGCCCGCGCCGGCGCCGAGCTGCGGCAGAACTGCACGGTGACCGGCCCGGTGCTGGACGACCGCGACGGGCGCGTCGTCGGCGTGACCGCCAGGGAGGAGGGCGGCGAGCCGGTCGAGTACCGCGCCCCCGTGGTGGTCGCCGCCGACGGCAACTCCAGCCGCCTGTCCCTGGCCATCGGCCTGCACAAGCGCGAGGACCGGCCGCTGGGCGTGGCCGTGCGCACCTACTTCAAGAGCCCCCGGCACGACGACGACTACCTGGAGTCGTGGCTGGAGCTGTGGGACGGCGACCGGCTGCTCCCCGGCTACGGCTGGGTCTTCGGCCTCGGCGACGGCACGAGCAACGTGGGGCTGGGCCTGCTCAACACGAGCGCGGCGTTCCAGAACATCGACTACCGGGATCTGCTCCGGCGCTGGCTGAAGAGCACGCCCGCCGAGTGGGGGTTCTCCGAGGAGAACATGACGCGCCCGATCCGGGGCGCCGCGCTGCCGATGGCCTTCAACCGGCAGCCGCACTACGACCGGGGCCTGGTGCTCGTGGGCGACGCCGGCGGCATGATCAACCCGTTCAACGGCGAGGGCATCGCGTACGCCATGGAGTCCGGGGAGATCGCCGCGGAGATGGTCGCGCTGGCCCTCGCCCGGTCCACCCCGGCGGGCCGCGAGCGGGTCCTGCGGACGTACCCCCAGATCATGAAGGACACGTACGGCGGTTACTACAACCTCGGACGGTACTTCGTGCAGGCCATCGGCAAGCCGGGGGTCATGAAGTTCGCGACGCGGCACGGGCTCGCCCACCCGCGGGCGATGAGGTTCGCGCTGAAGCTGCTGGGCAACCTCACCGACCGCCGGGGGGACGTGTCCGACCGCATCGTCAACGCCCTGTCCAAGATCACCCCGACGGCGTGATGCCATGCCCTCGTCCAACCCTCCACCCGAACGAAGACTGATGATCGACATCCCTAGACTTGGTCCGGTTGCCTGCGGGGACACGCGCCGCGCTACGGTATCGCGGGCGACCGGCACGGGCCGTACGGCTCGGAGCGCGCAACAGAACGTGGAAATCTCTCTGAGAGGGGACGCGTAGCGATGGAGCTGTATGCACCCATTCTGGTGCTCGGCCTGCTCGCGGCCGGATTCGCGATCTTCTCGGTGGGAATCGCGCCGTTCACCGGGCCGAAGCGGTGGAACCGAGCCAAGCTCGACGCGTACGAGTGCGGTATCGAGCCCACCCGCCAGCCCGTCGGCGGCGGCCGGTTCCCGCTGAAATACATGATCACGGCGATGCTCTTCATCGTCTTCGACATCGAGATCATCTTCCTCTACCCGTGGGCGGTCGCCTTCGACCAGCTCGGTGTGTTCGGGCTGGTCGAGATGGTGCTGTTCATCCTCACGGTCCTGGTCGCCTACACCTACGTGTGGCGCCGCAAGGGCCTGGACTGGGACTGAAAGGAGGCGACCGATGGGACTTGAGGAGAAGCTGCCCAGCGGGTTCCTGCTGACCACGGTCGAGCAGGTGGCCGGGTGGGCGCGGAAGAACTCCGTCTGGCCTGCGACCTTCGGCCTCGCCTGCTGCGCCATCGAGCTGATGGCGACCGGCGGCCCGAAGCACGACCTGGCCCGGTTCGGCATGGAGCGCGCCTCGGCGTCGCCCCGCCAGGCCGACCTGATGATCGTCGCCGGCCGGCTGAGCCAGAAGATGGCGCCGGTCCTGCGGCAGATCTACGACCAGATGGCCGAGCCCAAGTGGGTCATCGCGATGGGCGTGTGCGCCTCCAGCGGCGGCATGTTCAACAACTACGCGATCGTCCAGGGCGTGGACCACGTCGTGCCGGTGGACATCTACCTGCCCGGCTGCCCGCCGCGGCCCGAGATGCTCATCGACGCGATCGTGAAGCTGCACGACAAGATCCAGAACACCAAGTTCGGCGCGCACCGCCGCAAGCAGATCGACGAGCTGGAGCAGCAGGCGCTGCGCACCCTGCCGTTGATCGACCAGGGGGCGTTCAAGTGAGCGACAACCTGCCAGAGCGGCCCGGCGACGGCCCCGACGGCGAGATCGCCCGAATGGGCATGTTCGGCGCCAAGGGCTCGGGCGACACCTCCGGCTACGGCCGTCTCGTCGTACGGCGGGCGCCGCTGGTCTCCAGCGCGCGGCCGTACGGCGGGCCCGACGGCCAGGGGGCGCCGGGCGAGTTCGACGAGGTCGCCGACCAGCTCGAGCGCGTGCTCGGCGACGACTTCGCCGACGCGATCGAGCGCGTGGTCGTGGACCGCGGCGAGATCACCTTCCACGTGAAGCGCGAGCGCCTGGTCGAGGTGATGCGCCACCTGCGCGACGACGCCGCGCTGCGCTTCGAGCTGTCGCTGGGCGTGTCCGGCGTGCACTACCCGAGCGACGCCGGGCGCGAGCTGCACGCGGTCTACCACCTGTGCTCGATCACCCACAACCGGCGCGTCCGCGTCGAGGTGAGCTGCCCGGACGCCGACCCGCACATCCCGTCCACCGTGAAGGTCTACCCGACCCACGACTGGCACGAGCGGGAGACGTACGACTTCTTCGGCATCGTCTTCGACGGCCACCCGGCGCTCACCCGCATCGAGATGCCGGACGACTGGGAGGGCCACCCGCAGCGCAAGGACTACCCGCTCGGCGGCATCCCGGTCGAGTACCGCGGCGCGGAGATCCCGTCGCCCGACCAGAGGAGGTCGTACGCGTGACAGCGACCGACAACGACGTGTACGCCGAGGGCGCGGCCGAGGGCCGGGTCTTCAACGTCGGCGGCCAGGACTGGGACGACGTGGTCGCCGCCGCGAGCCGGAGCGGCAGCGAAGAGCGGCTCGTCATCAACATGGGCCCGCAGCACCCGTCCACGCACGGCGTGCTCCGCCTCGTGCTGACCCTCGACGGCGAGACCGTCGTCGAGGCCCGCCCGGTGATCGGCTACCTGCACACCGGCATCGAGAAGAACATGGAGTTCCGGACGTGGACCCAGGGGACCACGTTCGTCACTCGCATGGACTACCTGTCGCCGATCTTCAACGAGACCGCGTACTGCATGGCGGTCGAGAAGCTGCTCGGCATCACCGACCGGGTCCCCGAGCGGGCGCAGGTCATCCGGGTGCTCATGATGGAGCTCAACCGGATCTCCTCGCACATGGTCGCGCTGGCGACGTACGGCATGGAGCTGGGCGCCACCACGATCATGATCTTCGGGTTCCGCGAGCGTGAGATGGTGCTCGACCTGTTCGAGTACATCACCGGCCTGCGGATGAACATGGCCTACGTCCGCCCGGGGGGCGTCGCGCAGGACCTGCCCGTGGGCGCCGTGGACAAGATCGGCGAGTTCCTCAAGGTCATGCCGGGCCGCATCAAGGACCTGCGCAAGATGCTGGACTCCAACCCGGTCTACACCCGCCGCACCAAGGACGTGGCCTACCTCGACCTCACCGGCTGCATGGCGCTCGGCGTCACCGGGCCGATGCTGCGGGCCGCGGGCCTGCCGTGGGACCTGCGCAAGTCGCAGCCCTACAGCGGCTACGAGAAGTACGAGTTCGACGTGCCCACGACGAACACGTGCGACGTCTACGGCCGGTACCTCGTCCGCATGGCGGAGTGCGAGGAGTCGCTGAAGATCATCCAGCAGTGCCTGGACCGGCTCAGCGGCCCCGAGCTCAAGGGCGAGCCGGTCATGATCCAGGACAAGAAGATCGGCTGGCCCTCGCAGCTCGCGCTGGGCGCCGACGGCCTGGGCAACTCGCCCGACCACATCGCGCACATCATGGGCACCTCCATGGAGGCCCTCATCCACCACTTCAAGCTGGTGACCGAGGGCTTCCGCGTGCCCGCCGGCCAGGCGTACGCCGGGGTGGAGTCCCCGCGCGGCGAGATCGGCGCGCACGTGGTCAGCGACGGGGGGACGCGCCCCTACCGGGTCCACTTCCGCGACCCGTCCTTCACCAACCTTCAGGCCGTGCCCGCCACGACCGAAGGCGGCATGGTCGCGGACGTGATCTCCGCGATCGCCTCTATCGACCCCGTGATGGGAGGGGTGGACCGGTGACCTACACACCCGAGGTCCGCGAGCGTCTCGAACGCGACGCCAAGGAGATCATCGCGCGCTACCCCAAGCCGCGTTCGGCCCTGCTGCCGCTGCTGCACCTGGTCCAGTCCGAGGACGGCTACGTCACGGACCACGGCCAGCAGTTCTGCGCCGACATGCTCGGGCTGACGAAGGCCGAGGTCACCGCGGTCTCGACGTTCTACACCATGTACAAGCGGCGTCCGATGGGTGAGTACCACGTGGGCGTCTGCATCAACACGCTGTGCGCGGTCATGGGCGGCGACCAGATCTACGCCGAGCTGTCCGAGCACCTGGGCGTCGGTCACGACGAGGCCACCTCCGACGGCAAGGTGTCGCTGGAGCGCCTGGAGTGCAACGCGGCCTGTGACTTCGCTCCCGTGATGATGGTCAACTGGGAGTTCTTCGACAACATGACCCCCGAGTCGGCCAAGCGGCTCGTGGACGACCTGCGCGCGGGCAAGGAGGTCGCGCCGACGCGCGGCCCGAGCAAGCTGTGCACGTTCAAGCAGGCCAGCCGGGTCCTGGCGGGCTTCCCCGACGGGCTCGCCGGTGAGGGCGCGAGCGCGGGCGAGGCCAGCCTCGAAGGGCTCAAGCTGGCCAAGGCGCGCGGCTGGGAAGCTCCGGAGGCGTCCAAGTGACCACGCTGACCCCCATCCTCACCAAGAACTGGGACGAGGCCGACTCGTTCACCCGCGCGGGTTACGAGCGCGGCGGCGGCTACCAGGCCGTCCGCACGGCGCTCGGGATGAACCCCGACGACATCATCCAGGCCGTGAAGGACTCCGGCCTGCGCGGCCGCGGCGGCGCGGGCTTCCCCACCGGCATGAAGTGGGGCTTCATCCCGCAGGGCGACGGCAAGCCGCACTACCTCGTGGTCAACGCGGACGAGTCCGAGCCGGGCACCTGCAAGGACATCCCGCTGATGATGGCGAACCCGCACGCGCTCGTCGAGGGCGTCATCATCACCTCGTTCGCCATCCGCGCGAACCACGCGTTCATCTACGTGCGCGGCGAGGTCCTGCACGTGATCCGCCGCCTGCAGGCCGCGATCGCCGAGGCGTACGAGGCGGGTTACCTCGGCGCGAACATCCTCGGCTCCGGCTACGACCTGGAGCTCACGCTGCACACGGGCGCCGGGGCGTACATCTGCGGCGAGGAGACCGCGCTGCTGGACTCGCTGGAGGGGTATCGGGGCCAACCCAGGCTCAAGCCTCCCTTCCCGGCGGTCGCCGGCCTCTACGCGGCGCCCACTGTGATCAACAACGTTGAGTCGATCGCCAGTGTTCCCAGCATCATCGGGAACGGCGCCGAGTGGTTCGCGAGCATGGGGACCGAGAAGTCCAAGGGCTTCGGCATCTTCTCGCTCAGCGGCCACGTGACCCGCCCCGGCCAGTACGAGGCCCCGCTCGGCATCACGCTGCGCGAGCTGCTCGAGATGGCCGGCGGCATGCGCAACGGCAAGAGGCTCAAGTTCTGGACCCCGGGCGGCTCGTCCACGCCGATCTTCACCGAGGAGCACCTCGACGTGCCGCTGGACTTCGAGTCCGTCGGCGCGGCCGGCTCCATGCTCGGCACCCGGGCGCTCCAGATCTTCGACGAGTCCACGTGCGTGGTGCGGGCGGTGCTCCGCTGGACCGAGTTCTACGCGCACGAGTCCTGCGGCAAGTGCACGCCCTGCCGCGAGGGCACGTACTGGCTCAAGCAGGTCCTCGCCCGGCTGGAGAAGGGCCAGGGCACCGAGGAGGACCTGGGCACGATCACCGACATCGCCGACAACATCCTGGGCCGCTCCTTCTGCGCCCTCGGCGACGGTGCGACCAGCCCGATCACCTCCTCCGTGCAGTACTTCCGGGACGAGTACCTCAAGCACTTCGAGATCGGCGGCTGCCCCTTCGACCCGGCCGCCTCGACGCTGTGGGCGGACGCATGAGCATCGAGACCCAGACCGATCTGGTCACGCTGACCATCGACGGCTTCCAGGTCAGCGTGCCGCCGGGCACGCTGATCATCCGGGCGGCCGAGATGCTCGGCATCCAGATCCCCCGGTTCTGCGACCACCCGCTGCTCGACCCGGTCGGCGCGTGCCGTCAGTGCCTGGTGGAGATCCCCGACGCCGGCAACGGCCGGGGCATGCCCAAGCCGCAGGCGTCCTGCACGACCACGGTCGCCCCCGGCATGGTGGTGAACACCCAGCTCACCTCTCCGGTCGCCGAGAAGGCGCAGGAGGGCGTGATGGAGATGCTGCTGCTCAACCACCCGCTGGACTGCCCGGTCTGCGACAAGGGCGGCGAGTGCCCGCTGCAGAACCAGGCGATGTCCAACGGCCGGGGCGAGAGCCGCTTCCAGGAGAAGAAGCGCACCTTCGAGAAGCCGATCCCGCTCTCGACCGAGGTGCTGCTCGACCGCGAGCGCTGCGTCCAGTGCGCGCGCTGCACCCGCTTCGCCGAGCAGATCGCCGGCGACCCGCTGATCGAGCTGTTCGAGCGGGGCGCCAAGGAGCAGATCGGCATCGGCGAGGGCGAGCCGTTCGAGTCGTACTTCTCCGGCAACACCGTCCAGATCTGCCCGGTCGGCGCGCTCACCGGCGCGGCCTACCGCTTCCAGGCCCGGCCGTTCGACCTGGTGTCCACGCCGAGCGCCTGCGAGCACTGCGCCTCCGGCTGCTCCCTGCGCACCGACCACCGGCGCGGCAAGGTCACCCGCCGCCTCGCCGGCGACGACCCGGCGGTGAACGAGGAGTGGAACTGCGACAAGGGCCGCTGGGCGTTCACCTACGCCACGCAGGCCGACCGCCTCACCACCCCGCTCGTCCGTGACGAGGAGGGCCGCCTGGTCCCGGCCTCCTGGCCCGAGGCCCTCGCGGTCGCCGCGGCCGGGCTGGCCAAGGCCCGGGCGGAGAACGGCGTCGGCGTCCTGGTCGGCGGCCGCTCCACGGTGGAGGACGCCTACGCCTACGCCAAGTTCGCCCGCGTCGCCCTCGGCACCAACGACATCGACTTCCGCGCCCGGACGGCGACCGCCGAGGAGGCCGACTTCCTCGCGCACACCGTCGCCGGCCGCGGCATCGACGTCTCCTACGAGGACCTGGAGAACGCCTCGCACGTCCTCCTCGCCGGCTTCGAGCCGGAGGAGGAGTCGCCGATCGTCTTCCTGCGCCTGCGCAAGGCCGTCCGCAAGCGCGGCCTCGCGGTCACCGCGATCGCGCCGTACGCCACCAAGGGCCTGGCCAAGCTGCGCGGCACGCTCGTCGAGACCGTGCCGGGCGCCGAGGCCGAGGCCATCGGCGCGTTCACCGGCCTGGGCGAGGGCTCGATCATCCTGGCGGGCGAGCGCCTGGCCGAGACCCCCGGCGCCCTGTCGGCGGTCGTACGGCTGGCGCGCACCTCCGGCGCGCGGCTGGCGTGGGTGCCGCGGCGGGCCGGCGAGCGCGGCGCGGCCGAGGTCGGCGCGCTGCCGAACCTGCTGCCCCTGGGCCGCCCGGTCGCTGACGCGCAGGCCCGCGAGCAGGTCGCCCGCGCCTGGAACGTCTCCGACGTGCCGGCCGCCCCCGGGCGCGACACGCAGGGCATCCTGACCGCCGCGCTCGGCGGCGAGCTGGACGCGCTGGTGATCGGCGGCGTGGACCCCTACGACCTGCCGGACCCGGACGCGGCCCTGGCCGCCCTGGAGAACACCCCGTTCATCGTGAGCCTGGAGCTGCGCGCGAGCGCGGTCACCGACCGGGCCGACGTGATCCTGCCGGTCGCCGCCGTCGCGGAGAAGGCCGGGACGTTCGTCAACTGGGAGGGCCGCGGCCGCACCTTCGAGGCGGCGCTGCCCGTCCCCGGCGTGATGAGCGACCTGGAAGTGATCACCGCGATCGCCGACCGCATGGACGTGCACCTGGGCCTGCCGGATGCCGCGTCCGCCCGCCGCGAGCTCGCGGCGCTGGGCTCCTGGCGGGGCGAGCGCGCCCCGGCCCCGGCCGTCACCGGCCGCGCCGCCGCGAAGCCCGGCGAGGGGCAGGCGGTGCTCGCCTCCTGGCATCTGCTGCTCGACAGCGGCAGGATGCAGGACGGCGAGCCGTTCCTCGCCGGCACGGCGCGCGCCACGACCGCCCTGGTCTCGGCCGGCACCGCCGCCGAGATCGGCGTCGTGGACGGCGGGAAGATCACGGTCTCGTCCGCGCACGGCAGCGTCTCGGTCCCGGTCACCGTGACCGAGATGCCCGACCGCGTGGTGTGGCTTCCGGCGAACTCGCCGGGCTGCTCGGTGCCGCGTGACCTCGGAGTCCAGACCGGCGCCGTTGTGAAGATCGAAGGGAGCACGGCATGACCGGCATGACCGGCTTGCTGGCGGCCGCGCCGGCCGATCCGGGCCTGGCCGAGTTCGGCAAGGACGTCTGGTGGATCACGGTCATCAAGGCCGTGTTCATCTTCGTCCTGCTGCTGCTCGGCGTGCTGTTCGGCGTGTGGGGCGAGCGCAAGCTCATCGCCCGGATGCAGAACCGCTACGGCCCCAACCGGGCGGGCAAGTTCGGCCTCCTCCAGTCCGTCGCCGACGGCCTGAAGATGGGGCTGAAGGAGGACTTCGTCCCGAACACCGTGGACAAGGTCCTCTACACGCTCGCCCCGATCATCATGGTGGTCCCGGCGTTCCTCACCTACTCGGTGATCCCCTTCGGGCCGCAGGTGTGGATGTTCGGCGAGAAGACCAACCTCCAGCTCACCGACCTGCCCATCGCCGCGCTGATGGTGCTGGCCACGGCCTCGATCGGCGTGTACGGCATCGTGCTCGCCGGCTGGGCCTCGCGCTCGCCGTACGCGCTGCTGGGCGGGCTGCGCTCGACGGCGCAGGTGGTCTCGTACGAGATCGCGATGGCGCTGTCGTTCGTGGCGGTGTTCCTGTTCGCCGGGTCGCTGTCGACCTCGGAGATCGTGGCGTCGCAGGCGTCCGGCGGGACCTGGGACATCGGCGGGATGAGCATCCCGCTGCCGTCGTGGTACGCCGTGCTGCTGCTGCCGTCCTTCGTGATCTACGTGATCACGATGGTCGGCGAGACGAACCGCGTGCCGTTCGACCTCCCCGAGGGCGAGGGCGAGCTGGTCGGCGGCTTCCACACCGAGTACACCTCGTCGCTGAAGTTCGCGCTGATCATGATGGCGGAGTACGTCAACGTGTTCACCGTGTCGGGCATCGCGACGACGCTCTTCCTGGGCGGCTGGCGCGCGCCGTGGCCGATCTCGATGTGGGACGGGGCGAACACCGGCTGGTGGCCGATGCTCTGGTTCCTGCTCAAGGTCGCGCTGCTGTTCTGCTTCTTCGTCTGGGTCCGCGCCGCGCTCCCGCGCGTGCGCTACGACCAGCTCATGGCCTTCGGCTGGAAGATCCTCATCCCGCTGAACCTGGCGTGGATCCTGCTGGTCGCCACCATGCGGGCGCTCCGCGTGGAGGACGGCGTCCGCACCCCGGTGCTGATCATCGGCGGCGTGGTGGTCGTCGGCTGCATCGCGATCTACCTGCGGTTCGAGACCGTCAGCGAGCGGCGCAAGGCCGAGCGCGAGGCCGAGGTGGCCGAGGAGTTCGAGCGTCTCCGGGTCAACCCCGAGGCGGGCGGCTTCCCGGTCCCGCCGCTGGACCTGCCCCACTACCACGGCACTGGCCGCAAGGAGGTCACCAGTGGGCTTCACTGACTTCCTGAACCCCGTCAAGGGGTTCGGCGTCACCTTCCACACCATGTTCAAGAAGGTGGCGACGGTCAACTACCCCGAGGACAAGCGGCCCACGGCGCCGCGCTTCCACGGCCGTCACCAGCTCAACCGCTGGCCCGACGGCCTGGAGAAGTGCGTCGGCTGTGAGCTGTGCGCCTGGGCGTGCCCGGCCGACGCCATCTTCGTGGAGGGTGCCGACAACACCGAGGAGGAGCGCTACTCCCCGGGTGAGCGGTACGGGCGCACCTACCAGATCAACTACCTGCGCTGCATCCTCTGCGGGCTCTGCATCGAGGCGTGCCCGACGCGCGCGCTCACGATGACCAACGAGTACGAACTCGCCGACAGCAGCCGCGAGTCCTTGATCTACACCAAGGAGATGCTGCTCGCGCCCCTCACCGAGGGGATGGAGCAGCCGCCGCACCCGATGCGCCTCGGCGACACCGAAGAGGACTACTACCGGCTCGGCCGCAGCGGCGCCGCGTCGGGCGAAGGTGCCAAGTGATGGGCGAACAGATCACGTTCTGGGTCCTGGCGGTGGTCTCCGTGGCCGCCGCCCTCGGCCTGGTCTTCAACCGCAAGGCCGTCTACTCGGCGATCATGCTGGCCGTGGTGATGTTGTCGCTGGCCGCGCTGTACGCGGTGCAGGACGCGCCGTTCCTCGCGGTCGTGCAGATCATCGTCTACACCGGCGCCGTGCTCATGCTGTTCCTGTTCGTCCTCATGCTGGTCGGCGTGGACTCGTCCGACTCGCTCGTGGAGACGATCCGGGGCCAGCGGTTCCTGGCGGCGGTCGTCGGCCTGGGCTTCGCCGTACTGCTGATCCTCGGCATCGGCAACGTCCTGGTCGTCGGCGAGCCTTCGCTGACGGCGGCCACGCAGGAGGCGGGCGGCAACGTCCCCGCGCTCGCGCGGCTGATCTTCCAGCGGCACGTGTTCGCCTTCGAGGTGACCTCGGCGCTGCTGATCACCGCGGCGCTGGGCGCGATGGTGCTGGCGCACCGCGAGCGCACCACCCCGCGGCCCACGCAGAAGGACCTGGCCCGCGCCCGGTTCCTCGGCCCCCAGCCGACCCCGCTGCCCGGCCCGGGCACCTACGCCCGGCACAACGCGGTGGACATGCCCGCGCTGCTGCCCGACGGCTCGGTGTCGCTGCTCTCGGTCAACCCGACCCTGGCGCGCCACGAGGTCGAGGGCGACACGCCCGCGACCACGCCCGAGGCCCGCGAGGCCGCCGTGCTGCTGGTCGCCGCGGAGGACCGCGAGGAGCCCGCGGCGGAGGCCGGCGAGGAGACGCGCACCGCGGGCGAGGCCGAGGCCCGCGCCGAGGCGGACGCCGAGGCCCCCGCGGCCGCCGCCCGGCCCGAGGAGGAGACCAAGTGACCACCCACTATCTGGTGCTGTCGGCGCTGCTGTTCTCCATCGGCGCCATCGGCGTGCTCATCCGGCGCAACGCGATCGTCGTGTTCATGTGCGTCGAGCTCATGCTCAACGCCGCCAACCTCGCGCTGGTGGCGTTCGCCCGGATGCACGGCAACCTCGACGGCCAGATCATCGCCTTCTTCGTGATGGTGGTGGCCGCGGCCGAGGTCGTGGTGGGCCTGGCCATCATCGTGACGATCTTCCGAACCCGCAGGTCCGCGTCGGTCGACGACGTCAACCTGCTGAAGTACTGAGGTAACTGACGTGACGAGCTTGCTTGCCGCGGCACCCGCCGCAGAGATCGCGCAGGCGTCCGGGGGAGTGCTCGGCCTGTCCTGGCTGATGATCGCGCTCCCGCTGGCCGGGGCCGCGATCCTGCTGGTGGGCGGACGCCGTACGAACTCCTTCGGGCACCTCCTCGGCACGGCGATGTCCCTCGCCTCGTTCGTTGTCGCCGTGCTCGCGTTCTTCGAGCTGCTGGGCCGTACGGCCGAGCAGCGGCGGGTCGGCGTGGAGTTGTTCGACTTCATCCCGGCGGGCCAGCTCGACGTCAAGATGGGCCTGCTGATCGACCCGCTGTCGATCTCGTTCGCGCTGCTGATCACCGGTGTGGGCTCGCTGATCCACATCTACTCGATCGGCTACATGTCGCACGACCCGGACCGGCGGCGCTTCTTCTCCTACCTGAACCTGTTCGTCGCGGCGATGCTGCTGCTGGTGCTGGCCGACAACTACGTGGGCCTGTACATCGGCTGGGAGGGCGTGGGTCTCGCGTCGTACCTGCTGATCGGGTTCTGGCAGTTCAAGCCGAGCGCGGCGGTGGCGGCCAAGAAGGCGTTCATCGTCAACCGCGTCGGCGACTTCGGCCTGGCGATCGGCATCTTCACGCTGTTCGCGACCTTCGGCACCGTGGCGTACGGCCCGATCTTCGAGCACGCCGACAAGGCCTCCACCGGCATCCTCACCGCCGTCGGCCTGCTGCTCCTGCTCGGCGCGTGCGGCAAGTCCGCGCAGCTCCCGCTGCAGTCCTGGCTCCTGGACGCGATGGAGGGCCCGACCCCGGTCTCGGCCCTCATCCACGCCGCGACCATGGTCACCGCCGGCGTCTACCTGATCACCCGGTCCAACCCGATCTTCGACGGGGCGCCGACCGCGCAGCTCGCGGTCGCCATCGTCGGCGCGGCCACGCTGCTGGCCGGTGCGATCATCGGTTGCGCCAAGGACGACATCAAGAAGGCCCTCGCCGGCTCGACGATGTCGCAGATCGGCTACATGATGCTCGCGGCCGGCCTCGGCCCGGCGGGCTACGCCATCGCCATCGCGCACCTGATCACGCACGGCTTCTTCAAGGCCGGCATGTTCCTCGGCGCCGGCTCGGTCATGCACGCCATGAACGACGACGTCAACATGCGCAAGTACGGCGGGCTCCGCAAGGTCATGCCGATCACGTTCATCACGTTCGGCCTCGGCTACCTGGCGATCATCGGCTTCCCCGGCTTCGCCGGCTACTTCACCAAGGACCTCATCATCGAGGCCGCCTTCGGGCAGGAGGGCGTGCGCGGCTACCTGCTCGGCGGCGCGGCGCTCCTCGGCGCGGCGATCACCGCGTTCTACATGTCGCGCCTGATGTTCATGACGTTCTTCGGCGAGAAGCGCTGGGACAAGGACGCCCACCCGCACGAGTCCCCGCCGGTCATGACCTGGCCGCTCATCCTGCTGGCCATCGGCTCGGTCGGCGGCGGCGCGTTCCTCGTCCTGGGCGACCGGTTCATCCACTTCCTGGAGCCCGTCGTCGGCAAGCCGGAGAACCACCACGGCTTCAACCCGGTCGCCCCGGTCGGCCTGATCACCCTGGTGCTCGTCGCCGCCGGCGTCGCGCTCGCCTGGGTCATGTACGGCCGCCGCCCGGTCCCGGTCGAGGCCCCGCGCGGCTCGTTCCTCACCGTCTTCGCCCGCCGCGACCTGTACGGCGACGCGATCAACGAGTCGCTGCTCATGCGGCCCGGCCAGTGGCTCACCCGCTTCGCGGTCTTCTTCGACAACCGCGGCGTGGACGGGCTGGTCAACGGCCTGGCGGCGGGGGTCGGCGGCACGTCCGGCCGGCTTCGGCGGCTCCAGACCGGCTTCGCCCGGTCGTACGCCCTGTCGATGTTCTTCGGCGCGGCCATCGTGGCCGGCGCTCTGCTCCTGGTTGGGAACCTCTGATGCCTTGGCTTCCGATCCTCATAGCGGTCCCCGCGGTGGGCGCGCTCGGCGTCTCGTTGCTGCCCAAGGGCAGTGACAAGCTCGCCAAGCAGCTCACGCTCGCGGTGTCCCTGGTGGTGCTGGCGCTCACGATCGCCATGGCGACCCAGTTCTCCGCCGGGTCGAAGGAGCGCTTCCAGTTCGCCCAGACCTACGACTGGATCCCCGCCTTCGGGGTGCACTTCGGCGTCGGCGTGGACGGCATCGCGCTCGTCCTGATCGCGCTGTCGGTGATCCTGGTCCCGATCGTCGTGCTGGCCTCCTGGCACGACACCGACGCCTCGCCCGACGGGCACGCCGAGGCCCGGCCGAAGCGGTCCACCAAGACCTACTTCGCGCTGATCCTGGCGCTGGAAGCGATGATGATCGGCGTCTTCGCGGCGACCGACGTCTTCCTCTTCTACGTGTTCTTCGAGGCCATGCTGATCCCGATGTACTTCATGATCGGGTCGTACGGCGGGCCGCAGCGCTCCTACGCCGCGGTGAAGTTCCTGCTCTACTCGCTCTTCGGCGGCCTGCTCATGCTGGTCGCGGTCATCGCGACGTACGTCTTCCAGGCCGTGCCGCAGGGCGGGGAGAAGTCGTTCCTGTTCACCGAGCTGATCGGGCGCATCCAGGACCCGGCCACCCAGAAGTGGCTGTTCCTCGGCTTCTTCATCGCCTTCGCGGTCAAGGCCCCGCTGGTGCCGTTCCACACCTGGCTGCCCGACGCGGCCGCGCAGGCCCCGGCCGGCGCCGCCGTACTGCTCGTGGGCGTCCTGGACAAGGTCGGCACCTACGGCATGCTGCGGTTCTGCCTGGAGCTGTTCCCGGACGCGGCCAAGTTCTTCACGCCGCTCGTGCTCGTGCTCTCGGTGGTCGGCATCGTGTACGGCGCGATCGTGGCCATCGGGCAGACCGACATGAAGCGCCTGATCGCCTACACCTCGATCTCGCACTTCGGCTTCATCGCGCTGGGCGTGTTCGCGATGACCTCCGACGGCGGGGCCGGCGCCACGCTGTACATGGTCAACCACGGCTTCTCCACCGGGGCGCTGTTCCTGATCGTGGGCATGCTGATCTGGCGGCGCGGGTCGCAGTTCATCTCCGACTACGGCGGCGTCCAGAAGATCGCCCCGCTGCTCGCGGGCGCGTTCCTGATCGCCGGCCTGTCCGGGCTGGCGCTGCCCGGCCTGTCGAGCTTCGTCTCCGAGTTCCTCGTGCTGATCGGGTCGTACACCGTCTACCCGGTGTACGCGATCATCGCCACGCTCGGCGTCATCCTCGCGGCCATCTACATCCTGTGGATGTACCAGCGCACGATGAACGGCCCCACCGCCGAGAGCGTGAAGGGCATGGCCGACCTGAACATCCGCGAGAAGTGGGTCGTCGCGCCGCTGCTCGTGCTCATCATCGGTCTGGGCTTCTACCCCAAGCCGCTGCTGGACGTCATCAACCCGGCGGTCAAGCAGACCCTCTCGACCGTGGGCGTCTCCGACCCCGCGCCGAAGGTTCCGGCCGCCGCTGAGCAGAAGGGAGCGGGCCAGTGAGCACCCTGCTGGCCGCGCCGCCGGGGACGATCCCGGCGCCGACGATCGAGTACACCCAGCTCGCGCCGATGATGCTGGTCTTCGGCGCGGCGATCGTCGGCGTGCTCGTGGAGGCGTTCGCGCCGCGCCACCTGCGCTCCGCCGTACACGTGCCGCTGACCCTGCTGTCGCTGGCCGGCGCCTTCGCGCTGACGATCCTGCTGGCCGTGGACGGCACGCGGAACGTCGCGGCGATGGGCGCGGTGGCGGTGGACGGGCCGTCGCTGTTCATCCACGGCACGATCCTGGTGCTGGCGTTCGTCAGCGTGCTGCTGTTCAACGAGCGGCTGCAGTTCGTCTCGCAGGCCGCGAGCGTGCCGGGCTCCACCGAGGAGGAGGACTCGCTCGAGGAGGGCGCGGTCCAGACCGAGGTGTACCCGCTGGCGCTGTTCGCGATCGGCGGCATGCTGCTGTTCTCGGCGGCGAACGACCTGCTGGCCATGTTCGTCGGCCTGGAGGTCATGTCGCTGCCGCTGTACCTGCTGTGCGGCCTGGCCCGCCGCCGCCGTCTCCTGTCCCAGGAGGCTGCGGTCAAGTACTTCCTGCTGGGCGCCTTCTCCTCGGCGTTCTTCCTGTACGGCATGGCGCTGATCTACGGCTTCGCCGGCTCGGTCGACCTGGCCAAGATCAACGACGCGCTGGGCAGCGCCTCCGGCCGCGACACCCTGCTCTACGTCGGCGCCGCGCTGCTCGGCGTGGGCCTGCTGTTCAAGATCGGCGCCGCGCCGTTCCAGGCCTGGAAGCCCGACGTGTACCAGGGCGCCCCGACCCCCATCACCGCGCTCATGGCCTCCGGCACCCTCGTGGCGGCCTTCGGCGCCGTGCTGCGGGTGTTCTGGGTGGCGCTGGGCAACCTCGACTGGGACTGGCGCCCGGTCATGTGGGGCGTGGCCATCCTCACGATGGTCGTCGGCGCGATCCTGGCGATCACGCAGACCGACATCAAGCGCATGCTCGCCTACTCCTCGATCGCGCACGCGGGCTTCCTGCTCACCGGCGTGATCGCCACCGGCGGCCCGGCGCAGAACGAGGAGGCGCTCTCGGGCATCCTCTTCTACCTCGTGGCGTACGGTTTCACCACCGTGGGCGCGTTCGCCGTCGTCACGATGGTGCGCGACGCGGGCGGCGAGGCCGGGCACCTGTCCCGCTGGGCCGGGCTGGGCAAGCGTTCGCCGCTGCTGGCCGGGGTGTTCGCGTTCTTCCTGCTGGCGTTCGCCGGCATCCCGCTGACCTCGGGCTTCTTCGGGAAGTACGCGGTGTTCGCCGCGGCCGTCTCCGGAGGAGCGACGCCGCTGGTCATCGTGGGCGTCGTGAGCTCGGCGATCGCCGCGTTCTTCTACGTCCGCGTGATCGTGCTGATGTTCTTCAGCGACCCCGCGCCCGACGGCCCGACCGTGGACGTCTCCAGTATGGGGACCGCGGCTGTGGTCGCCGTGGCGGCTGCGGCTACCGTAGTGCTCGGAGTGCTGCCGCAGCCGGTGCTCGATCTCGCGGACGCGGCGGCGCACTCGCTGTTCGTCCGCTGAGTACCGCTATGGAGAGACCCGAATGATGGCTGCCCCGCCGCTGCTGGACCTGCCGCTCGTCGACGAGCGACTGGCCGCCGACATCAGCTCGGGTCTACGGGCCGTGGAGAGCCTTCTCCGCACCCATGTCGAGAGCGAGGACGGCTTCGTCACCGAGGCGTCCCGCCACCTCATCGAGGCGGGCGGCAAGCGGTTCCGGGCCACCCTGGTGCTGCTCGCCGCCCAGTTCGGCGACCCGGCCGCGCCCGGGGTCATCCCGGGCGCCGTCGTGGTCGAGCTGACCCACCTGGCCACGCTCTACCACGACGACGTCATGGACGAGGCCCCCGTACGGCGGGGCTCGCCGAGCGCGAACGCCCGGTGGAACAACACCGTCGCCATCCTCACCGGCGACTACCTCTTCGCCCGCGCCTCCGAGCTGCTCGCGGGCCTGGGCGAGGAGGCCATCCGGATCCAGGCGCAGACGTTCTCCCGCCTGGTGCGCGGCCAGATCCGCGAGACCGTCGGCCCGGCCGAGGGCGAGGACCCGATCCAGCACTACCTGGACGTCATGTCCGACAAGACCGGGTCGCTGATCGCCACCTCCGGGCAGTTCGGCGCGATGCTCGCCGGCGCCCCCGAGGACCTGGTCTGGACGATCACCCGCGCCTGCGAGGCCATCGGGGTCGCCTTCCAGCTCTCCGACGACATCCTGGACATCGCCTCCGACACCGACGAGTCCGGCAAGACCCCCGGCACGGACCTGCGCGAGGGCATCGTCACCCTCCCGGTCCTGCAGGTCCTGTCCTCCACGGACCCGGCCGACGCCCGGCTCCGCGACCTGGTCACCAGCGACCTGACGCACCACGACCGGCACGCCGAGGCCCTGGCCCTCCTCCGCGAGAACCCCGCCATGGCCCGCGCCCGCGCCGAACTCCAGCGCTGGGCCGACCGCGCCCGCGAGGACATCCTCACCCTCCCCGACATCCCCGCCCGGGCCGCCTTCGAGTCCCTCTGCGACTACGTGGTCAAGCGCACCGGCTGACGGCCGCGCGCTGCTCAGGCCGTACGGCTGGACGCGGAACCCCCGGTGCCTCGCGCGCCGGGGGTTCGCTCGTTCCCGGGTCAGACGAGTTCGGGTTCCTTGGCGGGGGTCGCGCGGCGGGCCTGGTGGGTGCGGCGGGCGGTGCGGAGGCCGTCCCAGGTGAAGATCGCCAGGGCGAGCCAGACGATGGCGAAGCCGATCCAGCGGGAGGGCGGCATGCTCTCGTGCGCGACGACGATGCCGAGGAGGAACTGGAGCGTCGGGGCGATGTACTGGAGCAGGCCGATCGTGGTCATCGGGACCCGGATCGCGGCGGCGGAGAAGAGCATGAGCGGGACCGCGGTGATCGCGCCGGAGCCGATGAGCAGCGCCAGGTGCGCCGGGCCCGCGTCGCCGAAGGTGCCGGAGCCGCCGGCCTCCAGGGTGAAGATGTAGGCGGCGGCGGGGACGAGCAGGACCAGCGTCTCGATGGCCAGGCTCTCGGCCGCGCCGACGTTCGCGAACTTCTTGATCAGGCCGTACGTCCCGAAGCTGCTGGCGAGCACGAGCGCCATCCACGGCAGCCGCCCGTAGTCCAGCGTGAGCACCACGACGGCGAGCGCGCCCATGCCGACGGCCACCCACTGCCACACCCGCAGCCGCTCCCGGAACACCAGCACCCCGAACAGGACGCTGACCAGGGGGTTGATGAAGTACCCCAGCGAGCCCTCGACCACGTGCCCGGTGTTGACCGCGAAGATGTAGGTCACCCAGTTGACCGAGATCGTGACCGCGGCGAGGGCGAGCAGCCCCAGCTTCCGCGGCTGCCGGACGAGCTCCTTGAACCAGCTCCAGTGCCGTCGTACGGCGAGCACCACGACCACCGCGAGCAGCGACCACACGATCCGGTGCGCGATGATCTCCACCGGCCCGGACGGCTTCAGCAGCGGCCAGTACAGCGGGAACAGTCCCCACATCCCGTACGCCGCGACCCCGTAGAGCACACCACGCCGAAGCTCGTTCATCGCGTACTCCTGGGGGCGGGAGGAGATGGGTTCATAGGATCAATTCTGCCGGGATCGACCCTTTAACACAAATAAGAACCGCTATGCCGCTTCGTTTAGAAACGCTGAACAATGGGCGTCCGCCAGGTGGCGGCCGAGCGGGCGCGGCGCGAGGGCGTCGGGGGGTCCGCTCGCGGCTTCTGGCAGAGTGGAGGTGGAGGTGTTATCGCGTATGCGCTGGTTCGGACCCGACAAGACCCAGATGATCGACCCTTCGGAGGCGCTGCCCGGCCGCGAGCAGCGGATCCCCGTTCCCGCCCGCCACGCGGTCCTCGACGCCCCCCTGGCCCCGCCGTACCCACCGGGCACCGAGATCGCCGAGTTCGCGCTCGGCTGCTTCTGGGGAGCGGAGCGCAAGTTCTGGGAGACCCCGGGCGTGGTCTCCACCGCGGTCGGCTACGAGGGCGGTTACACCCCCAACCCGACCTACGAGGAGGTCTGCTCCGGCCGCACCGGCCACACCGAGACCGTCCGCGTGGTCTACGACCCCGCCCGCGTCTCCTACGAGACCCTCCTCAAGGTCTTCTGGGAATCCCACGACCCCACCCAGGGCATGCGCCAGGGCAACGACGTGGGCACCCAGTACCGCTCCGCGATCTTCTACCGCACCCCCGGGCAACGCGAGGCCGCCGAGGAATCCAAGGCCGCCTACCAGCAGGCCCTGAAGTCCGCCGGCCACGGCGAGATAACCACCGAGATCGCCCCCGCCCCCGACTTCTACTTCGCCGAGGACTACCACCAGCAATACCTCTTCAAAAACCCCGGCGGCTACTGCGGCATAGGCGGCACCGGCGTCACCTGCCCCACCGGTTTGGGCCCTGCCGAAGCCTAGAACGCGACCACCCCACCCACCCCGCCGGGGTCGGTGTCGGCATGGTGTACCGGCGGTTCGGCGACCGGGCGGGCCTGGCGCACGCCCTCCTCGACGAACGGGAGCGGGAGTTCCAGCAGGCCTACCTGTTCGGGCCGCCGCCGCTGGGACCCGGCGCGCCCGCTCGTGAACGGTCGCGGGCGTTTCTCGGCGCGCCGGCCGACCGTACCGAGGCACAGATCGAGCTGCTGCTGTTCGCCGAGAGCGCCGCGCCGTTCGCGAGGTATGCCAGTGGCGCGTACGGCCTCTACCGCTCCCACGTGGCGGCCCTGGTCGCCGAGCGCGACCCGGGCGCGGACGCGGTACCTGCGGACGCGTTGCTCGCGCCCCTTGACGCCCGGCTCTATGCCTGCCGGCGCCGGGAGGGGATGGAGGCCTCCCGGGTCAGGGGTGGGCTCTACTCCTTCGTGGGGCTCGCCTTCGGCGGGGGCGGCGAGGGGGTGTGACGCTCGCCGGGGCGCGCGTCGTCTGAGCCGGGTGGGAGTCTGGGGGAGAAGTCGCGCTATATCTCGAATTGTGGAGGGTGGGGGCGTTACGCTGTGGGGCGTGGAGAACGTGCCTGAGCGGGTTGGGGTGGACGCGCATCTGCGGGCCTCGGATGAGGATCGGGAGCGGGTCGTCCAGGTGCTGGGGGACGCGCTGACCGCCGGGCGGCTGAGCGCGGACGAGCACTCGGAGCGGTTGGACGCGGTGTACGCCGCCAAGACGCTGGGGGAACTGGAACCGATCACCTACGACCTGCCGGCCACGTCGGCGCCCGGGTACATCCCGTCCGCGCGCGCGTCCACGGTCGCGATGGACACGGTGGGGGCCTCCGCCGAGTCGGACAACCTGGTGGCGATCTTCAGCGGGTCCGTCAGGAAGGGGCGGTGGCGGGTCCGGTCCCGGATCAACGCGACCGCGATCTTCGGGGGCGTCGAGGTGGACATGACCGACGCCGTGTTCGAGGCGCCGGTGATCGAGGTCAAGGTGTTCGCCATGTTCGGCGGCATGGAGATCCGGGTTCCCGAGGGCGTCGAGGTCCGCAACCGGGGCGTGGGGATCTTCGGCGGGTTCGACATCGAGGACTCCGGCGTCCACCAGCCGGGCGCCCCGGTCGTCGTCATCAAGGGTCTCGCCCTCTTCGGCGGCGTCGGCGCGAGGGCCCGCAAGCGCCGCGCCTGACCACCCCGCGACCGGCCGACCGGCCGGCCCACCCGTGACCCCGCCCCGCCGGCATGCCGTACGGCTGCCGCGGCTCGTTGCCGTACGGCTGCCGCGGCGCCCCGCATGCCGTACGGCGGCGCGCGCCCGGGCCGGGAGGGGCAGGCCGTACGGCGGGCTGAGGGTGTATGGGCTAGGAGTGGGCGGCGTCGTAGGCCGTGACCAGGCGCTTGGGGGCCTTCAGGCGCCAGGCGTCGGTGATGAGCTCGCGGAGCTCCGAGGGGTCCACGGCGGACAGCCGGACGCGCATCCAGTTGTAGTTGGTGTCGTGACCCTCGCGGTAGAAGAACTTGGCGGGGTCCGAGGCGCAGAGCGCGGCGCGGTCCTCCTTGGACACCGCGACGCCGATGGTCTCCTCGTCGTCGGCGACGGAGACGAAGATCTTCTCGCGCACCCGGAAGCAGGGCATGCCCCACGCGGGACGCTCCGTCACCTCCGGTAGTGACATGGCCATCTCGCGCACGGTCTGTATCGGGACCATAGGGCAATTGTGCGCCGGATGATCGGCATGCGCACGGTGTACGCGCCTGGGACCGAACCGAAGCGGAAAGTTCAAGTAACCGTCAATTGAAACCACTCCGGGGCGGGAATCGTCCTTATTGACGTGCGACCAGACCTCACGCGCGGGGAGACATCTATGCCAACGGTCGCGGATCTCGTCTCCGAGGAGACCCTGTGGGAACTGGCCGAGGAACGGGCCTATCACGAGGGGTACGGCCTGGCCCCGGTCGTGCAACTCATCCGCTTCGCTCCTCTGGTCGTGACCGCGGAGATCGGCACCTCCGCCCTCTACGTCGAACTCACCGTGACCGGCGGGGAGCTCCGCTGGTTCTGCACCTGCCCCGCCGGCCGGGCGGGGCTGTTCTGTTCCCACTGCGTCGCGACCGCGCTGATCGCGTGCCGGAGAGCGCCGGCGACGTCCTGATCCCGTGGCCGGAGGGCGCCTGGGCCGGATCCTCGGCCCGGACGCCCGCCGGTGAAAACGCCCGCTACTTGCAGGTGTCGAGCATCTGGCCCAGCGCCGCCTGGTCCGCCCGGGTGATCGGCAGCTTGTACTCCGCGGCCACCCCGACGTACCGGATCGCGTAGGCGCACTGGTACGCCTTCCGGGGCCGCCACGCCTCGGGGCCGCTGTCCCCCTTGGCCTGGTTCGTCGGCCCGTCCACCGCGAGCAGGTTGTCCGGGTCGTTGGCGAACCGCTCCCGCTTGTCCTCCTGCCAGCCCTTCGCGCCCATCTTCCAGGAGAGCGACAGCGGGTAGACGTGGTCGATCTGCACCGCCTGCGCGTCGGACTTGGTGAACTTGATCGTCTTGCCGGTGTACGGGTCGTTGAGCGTGCCGGAGATCACCACGCACTTGCCCCGCTTCTTCTCGTCCACCAGGTCGCGGGCGAGGATGTCGTTGCGGGTGTCGCAGCCGTTCCGGTCCACGTCCTTCCAGCGCGCGCCGTACTTGTCCCGGTCGTACCCCGAGGACGGCCCCTTCGGGGCGATCGCGAGCGCCTTGAGCTGTTTGCGGGCCTTGGCCGCGTCGCCGCTCTTCGGGGCCTCGCTCTCCGCGATCGGACGCCGTCCCCCGTCGTCGTCCGACGTGCTGCTCAGAACCCCTGAACAGCCTCCGGTCGCGAGGACCGCCGCGGCGGCCGCCGCCCCGATCCATATCTTCGACTTCAAGAATCCACCTTCCCCCGTCGTCATTGCCGTGAATCTACCTCGCCTTTGGTATGCCCTCATTTCGGTCATGGATTGGAAAAGCCCAGGCAAAGGGACGGCAAGGTAGCCCGCACGTGAACCTACCCCTTGCGACTTCTTGTCTGGTTGTCAGACAATCTCTCCATGAGGTCCTCACATGGCTACGCCTGGGTGGTCGCCGCCGCCGTCTGCTGGGGTATGGCGGGCACGGCCGGCGCCTTCGCGCCCGCCGCGGCCGGTTCCGTCTCGCTGGCCGCGGCCCGGCTCGTCATCGGCGGTCTCGTGCTGGGCCTCGTGGCCGCCAGGGGGCTGCCGGCCGCGCTCCGGAGTTCGCCGCGCCTGCTCCTCGCCGGGGCGGCGGCCGTCGCGGTCTACCAGCTCCTGTTCTTCGCCGCGGTCCACAACGCGGGCGTCGCCGTCGCCACCGTCGTCGCGATCGGCAGCGGCCCGGTCTTCACCGGCCTGCTGTCCTGGGCCCTGGACCGGCGTTCCCCCGGGGGCCGCTGGGCCGTGGCCACCCTCGCCGCCGTCATCGGCTGCGCCGCGCTGGTCGGCGGCGGGGGCGCCGGGCCGGGCACGTCCGCCCTGGGCGTCGGCCTGGCCCTGATCGGCGGGCTCGTCTACGCCTTCTACGCCGTCGTCGCCGCCCGCGTCATCGGGCAGGGCGTCCCGTCGGACACCGTCATGGGCGTCCTGTTCGGCGGCGCCGGGGTCCTCATGCTCCCGGTGCTCCTCGTGACCGGCCCCGGCTGGCTGGCCTCACCGGCGGGCCTGGCCGTCGCCGTCTTCCTCGGCTGCGTCACCACCGCGCTCGCCTACCTGCTGTACGGCAGGGGCCTGCGCACCACGCCGGTCGCCCACGCCGCGACCCTCGCCCTGGCCGAGCCCGCCGTCGCCACCCTCCTCGGCGTCGTCGTGCTCCACGAACGCCTCTCCGCCGCCTCCTGGCTCGGCCTCGCCCTGGTCGGCTCCGCCCTCGTCGTCCTGGCCCTGGGCGGCGGCCGTACGGCGGACGCGCCCCCGGCCCCCGGCCCCGGCGCGACCGATGGACCCGGCACGGCGGGCGAACCCGGCACGACCGATGGACCCGGCACGACCGGTGGACCCGGCACGACCGGTGGACCCGGCGCGGCGGGCGGATCCGGCGCGAGCCGTACGGGAGGCGGGGAGGTCGCGGCGGGGGCGGGCCGCGCGCCCGCCGGACCGCGCGGCCGGGGGCCGGAAGCTGAGAAGATCTGAGGGTGCCGCCCCTGCGCCCCGTGTCCGCCGTCGAAGCCCTCGCCGCCGCCCTGCGCGAGCGCATCCTGTCCGGCGAGATCGTCCCCGGGGCGCCGCTCCCCGAGCAGGATCTGGCCGCCGCGTACGGCGTGGCCAGGCCGACCGTCCGCGAGGCGATCGCCACCCTCGTCCACGAGGGCATCCTGCGGCGTGAGCGCAACCGCAGCGCGTACGTCCCCGAGGTCACCGCCGAGGACCTCGCCGACCTGCTGTACGCCCGGCGGCCCCTGGACCACGCGGTGGCCGCGGCGCTGTCCGGCCGGAGGGTCCCCGAGGCGGACGCCGCCCTGGACCGCATCGCCGCGCTGCCCGCCGGAGCCCCCTGGTCCGAGATCGTCCGGGAGCACGACCTCCTCCACGACGCCCTGGTGGCGGCCGTCGGCAGCCCGCGCCTGGTACGGCTGTACGCCGCGCTGGCCGCCGAGACCCGCCTCGGCGTGGCCCAGCTCCAGGCGTCCTATCCCGACCGGGACGTGCTCGTGACCCAGCACCGCGCCCTGCTCGACGGGATCGCCTCGGGTGATCCGGACGCGGTGCGCCAGGCCGTGGACGCCCACATCGAGCTGGGCTGGCACGACCTCCTGCCCTGACGGGGGCCGGTCCCGCCACGCCCCGCCGCGACACGCCCACGTACATGCCCTGGCGCGTATATAACCATCGGCGTATATTCGACCCATGCGCTTCGACGTCCTGGCGGAACCCGCGCGGCGGCGGATCCTCGATCTCCTGCTCGAACGGCCGCGGGCGGTCGGCGAGCTCACCGAGCTGCTCGGCCTCAGCCAGCCGGGAACCTCCAAGCACCTGCGCGTGCTGCGCGACGCGGGGCTGGTCGCCGTGCGGAAGGACGCCCAGCGCCGCTGGTACGAGCTGCGCCCCGAACCGCTCGCGGAGATCGACGCGTGGCTCACGCCGTACCGGAGACTCTGGTCCCGCCGGCTCGACGCGCTCGAACGGCATCTCGACACCATGGAGGACACGTGAACGAGGGCCTCACCCCCAACCCCGGCGGCGGCGCCACCCTGCGCATGGAGCGCCGCCTCCCGCACCCCCCGGCCAAGGTGTGGCGGGCGATCACCGAGCCCGAGCACATCGTCGCCTGGTTCCCCACCTCGATGACCATCTCCGGCGACCGCGTGTCGTACGGCTTCGGCCCCGACGGCGTGGTCACCGAGCTCGACCCGCCGCGCGTCTTCGCCCACACCTGGGGCGACGACCACCTGCGCTGGGAGATCGTCCCCGAGGGCGACGGCTGCGTCCTCGTCCTCACCCACACCTTCCTCGACCGCCCCGGCGCGGCCAGCTTCGCCGCGGGCTGGCACACCTGCGTCGCCGCCCTCCTGGCGCACCTCGACGGCCGCCCCTTCACCCCGCCCGCCGACTCCGCGCGCCTGCACGAGGACTACGTCGCCATCCTCGGCCTCGTCACCGCGACCGCCGACGAGAACGGCGTCCGCGTCGAACGCCAGCTCACCCGCCCGGCCGAGGAGGTCTGGCGCCGCCTCGACGGTGACCGCGCCACCGTCGACGCGCCCCCGCCCGCCCCCTTCACCGCCCCCGGCGTCGAGCCCGGCCCGGTGACCCGCGCGGAGGCCGGCAAGCTCCTCGAATACCAGACCCCCGGAGGCCCGGTCCGCTGGGAGCTGACCGAGGGCACCGGCCACGGCGCCCGCCTCACCATCACCCACCCCGACCCCGACACCCTCACCGCCTGGCGCGCCCAAGCCGAATCCCTGGCCGCCTCCCTGCTTTCCACCTCCTGAGGCCCGGCCCGCGCACGGTCCCCGGGGTCGCGTGATCTCGCGATTCCGCGCCCCCGCCCGCGTACGGCCGCCTGGCTTTGTGCCTTGGAGGGCATGGCCGTACGGCCGGCGCGCGGCTCGGCGCCGCGGGGCGGGGTGATCTGGGGGAACTCCGGGGAGCGGGCCGAGGGATGACCGGAGGGGAGTGGGGGAGCGGCGGGAAAGCCGGTGCGGATGGGGAGAATGCGCCTTTTCAGGGTCTGGCTTCTGCTGATATATACGCGAGAGGTCGATCTCTGCTGATGGGTGGGACTAGTGCGCGTTCGAGGTGCCCTGCCGATGGTCGCGGCTCTGGTCTGTGTGGGCGGGACCGCGCTGGTCGGGGTGGGCGCGATGGCGGCGAGCGCGGGTGCGGGCACCACCGCGGCCGCCGCTCTCCGGCCGCCGCCCGGGCTTCCCGGCACGATCGATCCCGCCGACCCCGACGCCACCGAGGAGCCCGAGCCGAACCCGACGGTCACGGTGACCGTCACGCCGACTCCCTCGCCGACGCCCACACCCACGCCGACCCCGACGCCGACCCCGACCCCCACGCCGACCCCCACGCCCACGCCGGCCCCCACGCCGACCGTGTCCGTGAGCGCGGCGGCGCCCCCGGTGCAGATCAACCCGCCGGACCGGCCGATCCAGCCGGCCGAGACGCCGGTGGCGCAGCAGCCGGAGACGGCGCCCCTCCCGTTCGCCTCCGACCCCCAGCAGGTGCAGGTTCCCGAGGTCGGGCCCGAGGTGCGCGCGACGCCCGTCGCGGACACCAAGCTGGCGCAGAGCCTCCTGCTGGACAAGGACAACCTGACCCGGGCGGCGAGCGCCTCCGCGCTGGCCCTGGCGCTGCTGGTGATCTACTGCATCCTCGTGATGGAGGCGAAGCTGCGCCGGGCGGCGGCGGGCCGCATGCTCGCCATCGCCGGGGGCGGCCCCGACGCGGGCGTGGCCGCCGAGACCCCGGTCCCGCCGTCCGGATGGCCGCCGCAGCCGCAGGCGCACGGCTGGGTGGGCGTGCCGGTCCAGGTGGGGCAGGTGCACGTCACGGCGTCGCCGTACGTCGTGCCCGGCCAGTACGTCCAGGGGCCGGTCGTCCCCGGGCAGTACGTCGCCGGGCAGGTCCCCGCGCAGTACGTCGCGGGCGGCTACGTGACGCAGTATCCGTACGCCGTCCAGCCGCAGGCCGCGCAGCCGTACCAGGTGCAGGTGTACGCCGATCCCCAGCAGACGTACGTGGTGCATCCCGATCCGGCGCAGCCGTACGTGATCGCGCAGGACCCGGCGCAGGCGTACGGCGCCCAGCAGGACCCGGCGCGGCCGTACCCCGGCGAACAGGGGCGGCGGTAGATGCGTCCCGTCCCGGCCGCGCGCCTCCTGGCATCCCGCGCCTGTCAGGAGTCGCGTGACCGGGACGGGGTTTGGTAGGTATTTGCGGGGAAAAGGGAGGACTTCGGTCACCACCCTTTGGGTAACAGGTGGGACGATTGTTACGATCACGGGCATTTGATCTTGTCCCCGGAGTATGGTGGCGACCGAGGAGCTTCGAATCCACGGCACGGTAGGAGGGCGTCCGGTGACGGCGATTCGAGCGGCCATCCTCGCGGGAACCCTGGCGGCTGCGGCGGTGGGCACGGGTACGGCTCTCGCCGCCGCCTCGGCGGGTAAGACGAGCGCGGTCTCCGCCCCGGTCAGCTACACGTGCAGTTCCTCGGCGGGCACGGCACTGCCGACCGCCTCCCTGAACGTCACGATCGACGCGCCGGTCACCGCGGCCGTGGGCAGCTCGGTCGCGGTCACCTGGAAGATGACCGGGCCCTCCGGGATCACCTCGCCGACCAGGCTCAACGCCGGCGACGTGAAGATCAGCGGCACGATCAAGGTCACCGGTTCCACGTCCCAGGACGTGCCGATGACCCAGGACCCGGCGGCGCAGGGCGCGGCCGTGGAGGCGGGCCAACCGATCACCCTGCCCGCGATGAAGGGCAATTTCTCGCCCCAGACCGCCGGGCAGTACCCCCTGGCCCCGGGCGACTTCGTGGTCACCCTGACCGTCTCGGGCGCCCCGCAGACGATCACCTGCAAGCCGAGCGGCACCGTCCAGCCCCTCGTCACCGTGGACGCGAGCGGCACCGGCACCGGCACGGGGACCGGCACCCCGACCAACGGCTCCACGAACGGCACGACCACCACCCCGACCACCGACGTGCCCACGCCCACCCCCACGCCGAGCGACACCCAGACCGAGGAGTCGCAGGTCAAGGTCAGCCCGAGCGGGCCGGCCCCGGCGGGCGGCGGCGGCCTGTCCGACCAGTTCCCGCTGACCGCGCTCATGGTCGTGTGGGGAGTGGCGATGGTGATGGCCGTCGCGGCGCTGGGCGTCTGGTGGTGGGCGCGGCGCGACGCCGATGCCTGAGCGGCGCGCACTGCCGTACCTCATGCTCGCCTGTGCCTTCCTGGCGACGGGCGGCACGCTCGGGGCGCTCGTCTACGCGCCGGAGAAGGCCGGGGGCAGCGTCTCGGTGTACGCCGGGACGGGTGACGCGGCGGGTTCCGGCCGCGGCGGCTTCTCGGTCAGCCGCGGGGACGCGCAGCCGGGGACCCCGCCGGGGGCGCGGCCGATGGCACGCTCCAAGCCGGTCAGCGTGAAGATCGCCAAGATCGGGGTGGGGGCGCCGGTCGATCCGGTCGGGATCAACGCCAACGGCATCATCGAGGCCCCGCCCATCGAGAACCCCAACCTCATCGGCTGGTACAAGCACGGCCCCACGCCGGGCGAGAAGGGCCCGGCGATCATCCTCGGGCACGTGGACACCTACACCGGGCCCGCCGTGTTCGCCGAGCTGGCGACGCTGAAGAAGGGCGACCGGATCGAGGTGAGCCGGGCCGACGGCAGCGTCGCGGTGTTCGCGGTCGAGCGGGTCGAGCACGTGAGCAAGAAGCGGTTCCCCACGGCGTCGGTGTACGGCAACCTCGACCACGCCGGGCTGCGGCTGATCACCTGCGGCGGCACCTTCGACCGGGAGGCGCGCAGCTACACGGAGAACGCGATCGTCTACGCGCGTCTCGTCGCCTCACGGCCCGGCCGCGACGCCTCAGCCCTGACTATGAGCTTCCTGAAAGATCGCTGAGTCTCCCGAAAATCGGAGAGTCGGCGCGATAAGTTCCCAAACCTCCCTAGCAGTCGGCATCCGTGGAACACATGTCTCAGATCACGCAGGCTCCGGACCAGCCCCGGGAGACCCCCGGCCGGTCCGGGGAGCCGCGTCCGGAGTCGCGTCCGGAGTCGCCGCCGCCGGCCCCCGGCCGGGCCGGCGAGGCCCCGGGACGCCCCGCGCCGGCGCCCCGCAAGACGCGCGACCCCCTCCTCGACAACGTCAAGTTCCTGGCGATCATCCTGGTGGTGGCCGGGCACCTGATCGAGGACCTGCGGGACCAGCCCGTCGCGCGGGCGATCTACCTGTTCATCTACTCGTTCCACATGCCGGTGTTCATCATCGTCGCCGGTTACCTGTCGCGCGGCTGGAGCTTCTCCGGCGGCAAGGCCCGGAAACTGATCACGAACATCGCGGTGCCGTACGCGATCTTCGAGACCGCGTACTCGGTGTTCAGCCGGGTCGTCGGCGGGGCCAACACCAAGATCACCCTGCTCGACCCGCACTTCCTCACCTGGTTCCTGATCTCGCTGTTCGCCTGGCGGCTGTCCACCCCCGTGTGGCAGCAACTGCGCTGGCCGCTGCCCATCGCCGTGATCATCGCGATCCTGTCCGGCATGAACGAGCTGGCGCGCGAGCTCGACATGAACCGCATCCTGGGCCTGCTCCCGTTCTACGTGCTCGGCCTGACGCTGCGGCGCGAGCACTTCGAGCTGCTCAAACGCCCGATCGCGCGCATCGCCGGCTGGGTGGTGCTGGCCGGGGCCTTCGGCGCGGTGGCGCTGTTCCACAAACGCCTGGACGGCGAGTGGGTCTACTGGCGGCACGGCAACGCGCACCTGGACGTGTCCGACCTCAAGGGCAGCGCCATCCGCCTGGCGCTGTACGTCGGCGCGACCGTGCTCGCCGCGGCCTTCATCGCCGTCGTCCCCCGGCGGCAGACGTGGTTCACCCCGCTCGGCGCGGCCACCCTGTACGCCTACCTGCTGCACGGCTTCCTGATGAAGTTCCTGGAGTACCGCGACTGGACCCAGGCGGCGATGCTGGACACGGTGCCCGGCGTGCTCGCGATGATGGTCGTCGGCTTCATCGTCTCCACGGTGCTGTGCACGGAACCGGTCCGGAAGCTGTTCGGCTGGGCCGTCGAGCCCAAGATGCGGTGGGCGTTCACCAGGCTGCGGCGCTACTGAGCCCGCCCGCTACCGTGGCCCCATGAAGATCGCGGACGAGTCCGCCTCGGGGTTGCGCCGCGCGCTGCTGATCGGCGCTTTCGTGATCGCCGCGCTGAACCTGCGGCCCGCGCTGGCCGGGGTGTCCCCGCTGCTCGGCGACATCATGGCCGACCTGGGCCTGTCCGCGGCGGCGGGCGGCGCGATCACCACGGTCATGGTCGTCTGCCTCGGCGTGCTCGCCCCGGTCGCCCCCGTGCTCGCCCGCCGCTGGGGTCTCGACCGCACGCTCCTCGCCGGCCTGCTCATCCTGGCCGCAGGCGTGATCGTCCGCAGCCTCGACGGCGTCCTCTTCCTGTACGGCGGGGCCGCCCTCGCCGGGACCGCGATCGCGATCATGAACGTGGTGATGCCGGGCATCGTCAAGCAGCACTTCCCCGACCGCGTCGGCGTGCTCACCGGCGTCTACGTGTCCGCCCTGGTCATGGGCGCGGCCACCGCGTCCGGTCTCACCGTCCCGCTCCAGGACGCGCTCGGGTACGGCTGGCGCCCCGCCGCCGCGGCCGTCGCGATCCCGGCCCTGGTCGCCGCCGTCCTCTGGCTGCCGCAGGCCGCACGGCACGGCCCCGCCGGCGGGGGGAACGGGCGCAAGCCGTACGGCGAGCTGCTGCGCAGGCCGATGACCTGGTACGTCACGGCGTTCATGGGACTGCAGTCGCTGACGTTCTACGTGCTGCTGGCCTGGCTCCCCACGATCTTCAAGGACGCGGGGGTCGCGCCGGACCAGGCGGGTTATCTCCTGGGGCTCACCAACCTCGTGCAGGTCGCGGCGACGCTCACGGTGCCGGGGCACGCGGGGCGCTCGCGGACGCAGGTTCCGCACGTCGTCCTCGCCGCGGTGCTCACACTCGCGGGATACCTCGGCGTGCTGCTCGCGCCCGCGACGCTCCCGTGGCTGTGGATGGTGGCGCTGGGGTTGGGCCAGGGGGCCTCGATCGCGCTGGCGCTGCTGCTCATCGCGTTGCGGGCGCCCGACCCCGCGGCGGTGACGTCGTTGTCGGCGCTGGCGCAGTCCTGCGGATACGTGGTCGCGGCCGCCGGGCCGTTCCTGTTCGGGGCACTGCGGGAGGCGTCCGGTGGGTGGACGCTGCCGCTGGCCTGCGGGATCGGGGCGGTGCTGCTGCAACTGGCCGCGGGCGTCCGGGCCGCCAGGCCCTGACCCGTCGCGGGTCCGCCGCCGCCACGCGGGTCATGCGGCCGTCCGCCGTCGCGCGCGTCCTGCCGTACGGCGGGCTGGGTGACGTGGGGCCGGCCGGCATGGGCGCGGGTTGCCGGGGGCGCGGCCGCCGGAGCTGCGTTGCCGGATGCGCGTCGCCGGACGCGCGGCTTGACGTGGGCGGCAACCGGAGGGCAAGCGGGTGGTAAGTCGCGGCGGTTAGCGTCGGGGCGAATCGATGAGGTGCACCACTCAGGATGGCGAGACCGATGATGAGCCGCTCCGAGATCGACCTGATCCGCGTCCGGGCCGCCGCCGTCGACACTTCGGGCGCCGACGTGGCCGCGCTGCTGGACGACGTCGCCGCCCTGGTCGGCGAGCTGGAGGCCGCGCGCCTGCGCGAATGCACGATGCGGGCCAACTACCTCGCCCTGCTCACCGCGGCGCGGGCGACCGCGGCCGCCGAGATGCGCGGGGAGCCCGTGCCGATGACGTTCCTGACCCACGAACTGGCGCGGCACGGCCAGCTTCCGCGCGACGGGGAGGACGCGCGCCGCGTGCTCGCGGACGCGCGTACGGCATCCGCCCTGGTCGAGTGCGCGATGGCGCATTCCGGTTGAACGCCGGCGGGCCGCATTCGGGACGTTTCCCCGGCATCCGGGCGTCACTTTCCGGGTGCCGGGGATTCACTTCCGCTCGCAGCACTCCCTGATCGCTGCTACTGTTTCTTCCGCAGGCAGGACGGCGAGTGCGAGCCGGAAGGCGAACACTCTGGGACACGAAGCCTGGGGCCTCAAGGGGTTCCGGGTGTGTTACGCTGTCTGCACCCCACTGACTGATCGCCTCCTACGAGGCCGGTTTGACTGGCCGACTGGGAGTGGTAAGTTAGAGGGGTTGCCCCAAAAGGGGTTACCGGCTAGTCCGAACCGGTCAGGTTGACAGGAAGCGGACGAACCGGTAAGATTGGGAGGCGCCCTCTGCGGGTTGATCCGGGTGGCCGGATGCGGT